>NZ_CP130713.1:0-4800000 GCF_030553055.1 Streptomyces sp. XD-27 | reverse complement strand
CACCGGGCCGAAGATACGGGTGCCGCGGGGGTCGCCATCGTTCTTGAGGATGACGGCCGCGTTCTCGTCGAAGCGGATGTACGAGCCGTCCGGGCGGCGGCGCTCCTTGACGGTGCGCACGACGACAGCCTTGACGACGTCGCCCTTCTTCACGTTGCCACCGGGGATCGCGTCCTTGACGGTGGCGACGATGACGTCACCGATGCCCGCGTAGCGGCGACCGGAACCACCGAGAACACGGATGCAAAGGATCTCCTTCGCACCAGTGTTGTCGGCGACACGCAGTCGCGACTCCTGCTGGATCACGTCTATCTCCTGATCGTCTGCCGGTTCCCCGCGGGGGCTTCAGCTGAAGCCCCCGCGGAGCCTGGCGGAACTGTCCTGAAGGGAAACCCCTCCGGGAATTACTTGGCCTTCTCGAGGATCTCGACGACGCGCCAGCGCTTCGTCGCGGACAGCGGCCGGGTCTCCATGAGGAGGACGCGGTCGCCGACACCCGCGGCGTTCTGCTCGTCGTGCGCCTTGAGCTTGTTGGTACGGCGGATGACCTTGCCGTACAGCGCGTGCTTGACGCGGTCCTCGACAGCGACGACGACGGTCTTGTCCATCTTGTCGCTGACGACCAGACCCTCACGGGTCTTGCGGAAACCGCGCTCGTTCGTCTCAGTCACATTCTTCTCGCTCATCAGGCGCTCTCCACCGTCTCGATGCCGAGCTCGCGCTCCCGCATCAGGGTGTAGATCCGGGCGATGTCCTTGCGGACGGCCTTCAGCCGGCCGTGGTTCTCAAGCTGTCCGGTCGCCGCCTGGAAGCGGAGGTTGAACAGCTCTTCCTTGGCCTCACGAAGCTTCGCAACGAGGTCCTCGTTGTTCAGCTCACGCAGCTCGGACGCCTTGGTACCGGCCGCCATCACGACTCACCTGCCTCGCGCCGCACGATCCGGCACTTCATCGGGAGCTTGTGAGCAGCGCGGGTGAGCGCCTCACGCGCAATCTTCTCGTTCGGGTAGGACAGCTCGAACATCACCCGACCGGGCTTGACGTTCGCGATCCACCACTCCGGCGAACCCTTACCGGAACCCATGCGGGTCTCGGCAGGCTTCTTGGTCAGCGGACGGTCCGGGTAGATGTTGATCCAGACCTTGCCGCCACGCTTGATGTGGCGGGTCATCGCGATACGAGCCGCCTCGATCTGGCGGTTGGTGACGTACGCCGGCGTGACGGCCTGGATGCCGTACTCGCCGAACGCCAGCTCCGTGCCGCCCTTGGCCATGCCGGACCGCTTCGGGTGGTGCTGCTTGCGGTGCTTGACCCTGCGAGGGATCAGCATGTCGGTCAGGCCTCCGTTCCGGTGCTCTCAGCAGCCGGAGCAGCGGCAGCGGCCTCGGCCTTGGGGGCCTCGGCAGCGGCACTCTGCTGCTGCGGCTTACGGCCGCGGCCACCGCGCTCGCCACCACGGCGCTGCGGGCGGTCGCTGCCACCACGCGACGGGCGGTTGCCGGCGCGGGCGGCGGCGTTCTCGGCGCGGACCTCGGCGATGTTCTTCACGTCGCCCTTGTAGATCCACACCTTGACGCCGATGCGGCCGAAGGTGGTCTTGGCCTCGAAGAAGCCGTACTCGACGTTCGCGCGGAGGGTGTGCAGCGGCACACGGCCCTCGCGGTAGAACTCCGAGCGGGACATCTCGGCGCCGCCGAGACGGCCACCGCACTGGATCTTGATGCCCTTGGCGCCCGCCTTCATGGCCGACTGCATGCTCTTACGCATGGCGCGGCGGAAGGAGACACGGGAGGACAGCTGCTCGGCGACGGCCTGGGCCACGAGCTGAGCGTCGACCTCGGGGTTCTTGACCTCGAGGATGTTCAGCTGGACCTGCTTGCCCGTCAGCTTCTCCAGGTCGCCGCGGATGCGGTCGGCCTCGGCGCCGCGGCGGCCGATGACGATGCCCGGACGAGCGGTGTGGATGTCCACCCGCACGCGGTCACGGGTGCGCTCGATCTCCACCTTGGAGATACCGGCGCGCTCCATGCCGGACGTCATCATCCGACGGATGGCGACGTCTTCCTTGACGTAGTCCTTGTACAGCTTGTCGGCGTACCACCGGGACTTGAAGTCCGTGGTGATGCCGAGCCGGAACCCGTGCGGGTTAACCTTCTGGCCCATTACCGGGTTCCTTCCTTGCTGCTGACGACCACGGTGATGTGGCTGGTCCGCTTGCGGATCCGGTAGGCACGGCCCTGGGCGCGCGGACGGAACCGCTTCAGGGTCGGGCCCTCGTCGACGTACGCCTCGCTGATGAACAGCGTGGAGGCGTCACTGTGGTCGTAGTTGTGCGCGGCGTTGGCAATGGCGCTGTCCAGCACCTTGCCCACCGGCACGCTCGCGGCCTGCGGGGCGAAACGCAGGACCGCCTGAGCCTCCGTGGCATCCATGCCACGGATGAGGTCCACCACGCGGCGGGCCTTCATGGGCGTGACGCGGATGTACCGCGCCTGGGCCCTGGCTTCCATGGTTGTCCCTTCGGTGTCAGTCATAGTCTTCGCACTCCGCCGATCAGCGACGACGCGACTTGCGGTCGTCCTTCTCGTGGCCGCGGAAGGTGCGGGTCGGCGCGAACTCGCCGAGCTTGTGGCCGACCATCGACTCGGTGACGAACACCGGGACGTGCTTGCGGCCGTCGTGCACCGCGATCGTGTGGCCGAGCATGGCCGGGACGATCATCGAGCGGCGGGACCAGGTCTTGATGACGTTCTTGGTGCCGGCTTCGTTCTGGACATCCACCTTCTTGATCAGGTGGTCGTCGACGAAGGGCCCCTTCTTGAGACTGCGCGGCATCTAAACCCGCTCCTAGCGCTTCTTGTTCGTCTTGCGGCGGCGGACGATGTACTTGTTGCTCGCCTTCTTGGGAGAACGAGTACGACCCTCCTTCTGACCCCACGGCGAGACCGGGTGGCGACCACCGGAGGTCTTGCCCTCACCACCACCGTGCGGGTGGTCGACCGGGTTCATGACCACACCACGCACGGTCGGGCGGACGCCCTTCCAGCGCATACGGCCGGCCTTGCCCCAGTTGATGTTCGACTGCTCGGCGTTGCCGACCTCGCCGACGGTGGCGCGGCAGCGGACGTCGACCAGGCGGATCTCACCCGACGGCATACGAAGGTGGGCCATGGAGCCCTCCTTCGCCAGCAGCTGCACGGAGGCACCCGCGGAGCGGGCGAACTTCGCGCCGCCGCCGGGCCGCAGCTCGATGGCGTGGATGGTCGTACCGACCGGGATGTTGCGCAGCGCCAGGTTGTTGCCGGGCTTGATGTCGGCGCCGGGGCCGTTCTCAATCCGGTCGCCCTGGTTCAGACCACGCGGCGCGATGATGTAGCGCTTCTCGCCGTCCGCGTAGTGCAGCAGCGCGATGCGCGCGGTGCGGTTCGGGTCGTACTCGATGTGAGCGACCTTCGCCGGGACGCCGTCCTTGTCGTGACGACGGAAGTCGATGACGCGGTACGCACGCTTGTGACCGCCACCCTGGTGGCGAACAGTGATGCGACCGGCGTTGTTACGACCGCCCTTGCTGTGCAGCGGGCGGACCAGCGACTTCTCCGGCGTGGACCGCGTGATCTCGACGAAGTCGGCGACGCTGGAGCCACGACGGCCCGGGGTCGTCGGCTTGTACTTGCGGATACCCATTTCTCAGTCCTCGTCCGATTCCGGACGACTCGGACTCCGTTAGGAGACCGGGCCGCCGAAGATGTCGATACGGTTGCCCTCGGCAAGGGTCACGATGGCGCGCTTGGTGTTGGCGCGCTTACCGAAACCGGTCTTGGTGCGCTTGCGCTTACCCTGCCGGTTGATCGTGTTGACCCCGGTGACCTTGACCGAGAAGACCGCCTCGACGGCCTGCTTGATCTGGGTCTTGTTCGCACGCGGGTCGACGATGAACGTGTACTTGTTCTCGTCCAGCAGCGCGTAGCTCTTCTCGGAGACGACCGGCTTGACGAGGATGTCGCGCGGGTCCGAGTAGGTCTTGCTGGTGATCGTGGCCTCAGACATCAGGCCTCGCTCCCTTCAGTCTGAGCGGCCTTGGGGCCAGACACGAAGGACTCGAAAGCGGCCTGGGTGAAGACCACGTCGTCGGAGACGAGCACGTCGTACGTGTTCAGCTGGCCCGGCTCCAGGATGTGCACCTGGGGCAGGTTGCGGGCAGACAGCCACGCGGCCTCGTCCGAGCGCTCGACGACCAGGAGCAGGTTCTTGCGCTCGCTGATCTTGCCCAGCAGGGACTTGGCGGCCTTGGTGGAGATGTCGCCGTCCACCACGCCGGTCACCACGTGGATGCGGTCGTGGCGCGCCCGGTCGGAGAGGGCACCGCGCAGGGCGGCGGCCTTCATCTTCTTCGGGGTGCGCTGGCTGTAGTCGCGCGGCACGGGACCGTGCACGACGCCACCGCCGGCGAACTGCGGCGCGCGGGTCGAACCCTGGCGGGCGCGACCGGTGCCCTTCTGGCGGTACGGCTTCTTGCCACCGCCGCGGACCTCGCCGCGAGTCTTCGTCTTGTGCGTGCCCTGGCGGGCAGCGGCCAGCTGTGCGACGACGACCTGGTGGATCAGCGGAACGCTGACCTGCGCGTCGAAGATCTCCGCGGGGAGCTCGACGGTCCCGGCCTTGTCGCCTGCCGGCGAAAGGATGTCAATGGTGCTCATCGGTTACCTCAGGCCCCCTTGGCCGCGGTACGGACCAGGACGAGGCCGCCGTTCGGACCAGGAACCGCGCCCTTGATGAGCAGCAGGCCCTTCTCCGCGTCAACGGCGTGGACGGTCAGGTTCTGGGTGGTGACCCGCTCGTTGCCCATGCGGCCGGCCATGCGCAGGCCCTTGAACACGCGGCCCGGGGTGGCGCAGCCACCGATGGAGCCCGGCGAGCGGTGCTTGCGCTGGGTGCCGTGGCCGGCGCCGAGGCCGCGGAAGCCGTGGCGCTTCATGACACCGGCGGTGCCCTTGCCCTTGCTGGTGCCGGTCACGTCGACCTTGACACCGGACTCGAACACCTCGGCGGTGACCTCCTGGCCGAGCGTGTACTCGCTGGCGTCAGCGGTACGCAGCTCCACCAGGTGGCGGCGCGGGGTGACGTCGGCCTTGGCGAAGTGGCCCTTGAGGGGCTTGTTCACCTTGCGCGGGTCGATCTCGCCGAAGGCGATCTGGACGGCGTTGTAGCCGTCCGTGTCAGCGGTACGGACCTGGGTAACGACGCAGGGACCGGCCTTGACGACGGTCACCGGGACGACGCGGTTGCTCTCGTCCCAGACCTGCGTCATGCCGAGCTTCTCGCCCAGGACGCCCTTGATCTGCTTAGCCATCTCGCGCGTCACCTCAGAGCTTGATCTCGATGTCGACGCCCGCCGGCAGGTCGAGACGCATCAGCGAGTCAACCGTCTTCGGCGTGGGGTCGAGGATGTCGATGAGGCGCTTGTGCGTGCGCATCTCGAAGTGCTCGCGCGAGTCCTTGTACTTGTGCGGCGACTTGATGACGCAGTACACGTTCTTCTCAGTGGGCAGCGGCACCGGGCCCGCGACCGACGCACCAGTGCGGGTCACCGTCTCGACGATCTTCTTCGCCGAGGAGTCGATGACCTCGTGGTCGTAGGCCTTGAGCCGGATGCGGATCTTCTGTCCCGCCATGGCTACTTCGTAGTCCTGTCTCTCGTAACGCTCTGGAACCCGGTGCGTTCGCGTCTTTCTCCGACCCACGCGGTCGGGCGTGTCGCGCCCCTTCTCGTAAATCTCCCTGGAGAGATTCCCTGGAAGGGGGCCGTGGGGGAAAGACACCCACCGGGTGCCTGGCTGGGGCCCCGCTGACACTTCCCGGAAGATTCCCGTACTTCCGCCCCTGACAAGGGGCGACGAGTACTGCGGGACTCGCTTCCAGTCCTCCCGGCGGGAGGCGCGCAGCATCGGCACTCAACCGAGCAACCTGGACAGTGTGCCACATGGGCCGGAACCCGCGCCAATCGCGGCCGAAGAAGGTACCCGCCCGAGCGCGCTTGTCAAACCAGCCCGCCCCGGGGTCGCCTTGATCATTTCGTGATCGATCAATATCACGCCTCCAGGCAACCTGTGAAGATCGCGGACCGTCTTTATCACATGGAAGCAGCCGGGGACTGCGTGCTGCACAACGGGACGGGGTCACCCAGATGGCTGAAGATCTCCGGGGCGATGCCCCCACACCGCCGAGCGGCGCGCCGCGGTGCGCGCCCACCCGCCGCCACACCCTCGCGGCGCTGGCCGCGATGACGGCCGCCACCGCCGCGGGCTGCGGGCTGTCCCCCAGCCGGACGGACCCCAAGCCCAACGCGCCGGTCCGCGCGGTCGACCCGCTCGCCGCCGAGCCCTTCACCCCCGTCACGGGCAAGGAGGACGCGGTGCTGCTCCAGGTCCTCGCCCACCCGGACGACGACCTGTACTTCATGAACCCGGACGCGTCCCACCTGATGCGCGCCGGCACCCCGGTCGTCTGCGTCTACGTCACCGCGGGCGAGGCCGCGGGCATCAACCGGGTCCACGGCGGCCCCATGCCCGAGCCCGACAAGGCCGGCTACTCCTCCGCCCGCCACCAGGGGCTGCGCCAGGCCTACGCGGAGATGCTGGGCCTGGACCGCTTCGCCCGCTGGCAGCGGTCGGTCATGGAGCTCCCCGGCGGCGTCCGGGCCGAGGCCAACGTGCTGGCCAACGGCCGCCGCAAGGTCCAGCTGATCTTCCTGAACATCGCGATGCTCGCCAAGGACGGCGTGCGGATCCCGCACCTGTGGGACGTGCCCGGCGTCGAGGCGCAGACCCTGGTCGCCACCGGTTCACCGCTCCAGGAGACGGTGACGTACGACCACCAGACCCTCGTCGACGTCCTCGCCGGGATCATGGACCGGGTCCGGCCCACCGTGATCCACACCCTCGACCCGGACCCGGACTTCCAGGTCCACGACGCCGCCCACCCCAGGGACAACGACCAGCCCGGCTGCTCGGACCACCGCGACCACACCCCCGTCGCGCTGTTCACCTGGAAGGCCATATCGCAGTGGGTCGCGGACGCCTCCCGGCGGGACAGGCGCGCGCCGCGCTTCGTCACCACCGCCTTCCGCGGCTACTACAACCAGCGCTGGCCGGACAACCTGCCCAAGCAGGTGGTGGGCGACAAGGCCCGCCCCATCCGGGCCTACGGCGGCGCCCCGGACTGGGCGTGCGGCAATCAGGCAGGCTGCGGCGACTACAGCCAGGGCGGCAACCGTCCGCTGCTCAACCGCAAGCGCTGGATCCGCTCCACCCACTACCGCTACCCCGGCGCCCTGCCCGTCCCGGAGACCGACCGCGACGGCCGGCTCATCGCCTACGGGGTCCTGGGCACCCGCGCCGTCCGCTGGCAGGAGACCTCCCGGGGCAGCGGGCGGTTCGGCGCGCCGCGCAACCTCGGCGGCGGACCGCTGGCCCCCGCGCTGGCCGCCGTCAAGGACACCGTGGGCCGCCAGCTGCTCTTCGCCCTGCGCTTCTCCGCGCTGGAGGGCCAGGGGCGCCCCAACACCCGCGAGATCGTCCTCCTGGAGGAGCGCACCCCGGGCGGCGCGTTCAAGCAGTGGATGTCCCTGGGCACCCCGGACGCGGACCCGGAGCACGGCCGCCGCGTCGGCGCCCCGGCCGCCGTGGCGACCCCCGACGGCCGCGTCCACCTCTTCGTCCGTACCGCGGGCAAGGGCATCGCCACCCGCGTACGCGACAAGCGCGGCCAGTGGGGGCCGTGGCAGCCGCTGGGCGGCGAGGAGATCCAGGACGGGCTGACCGTGCTGCTGGACGCCGACGGCCGGATCCAGGTCTTCGCCCGCGGGCGCGACAGCGTGCACCACTGGTCCCAGGACGCCCGGAACGGCCCGGTCCTGTCGCGGCCGCACAGCGGACTGCCGGTCGCGGGCAACCAGCCCGGCGCCGCCCTCACCCCCGACGGCGAGATCGCGGTGGTCTACCGCACCCCCGCGGCCGCCCAGCCGACCCTGCACACCCTGGGACCGGCCCGGCCCGCCGCCCCGGCCGAGCTGCGGCACTTCGACGGGTACGGTCCGGTCGCCGCCCACACCGTCCGGGCGCCGGACGGAAAGAAGAGCCTGCTGCTGCTCAGCCGGTCCCTCGACGGCGAGGCCCTGCTCCGCTACGGCACCGCGCCGGGCACCCGGCCGCTGCGCTCCCCCGCCCGCCTGGTCCCGGTCGGCACCCCCGTGCTGCTGCCGGGCGGCCCGGACCAGCTGTGCGTCGTCGCCCAGTCGGCGTCCGCCACGCCGTGGATCTGGCGGCCGCGGCCCACCTCCGACGCGTGACAACGTCCTCGGACACAAAAGACCTGGGCCCCGCCCGCCGTCTCCGGCGGGCGGGGCCCAGGTCGCAGTGCTCCAGGGAGCAGCTAGGTCACTTGTTGATCTTGGTGACCTGGCCGGCGCCCACGGTCCGGCCACCCTCACGGATGGCGAACTTCAGGCCCTCCTCCATGGCGACCGGCTGGATGAGCTCGACCGACATCTCGGTGTTGTCGCCCGGCATGACCATCTCGGTGCCCTCGGGGAGGGTCACAACGCCCGTCACGTCCGTGGTACGGAAGTAGAACTGCGGACGGTAGTTGTTGAAGAACGGCGTGTGGCGGCCACCCTCGTCCTTGGAGAGGATGTAGGCCTGCGCCTCGAACGAGGTGTGCGGGGTGACCGAGCCCGGCTTGATGATGACCTGGCCGCGCTCGACGTCCTCGCGCTTGATGCCGCGGAGCAGCAGACCGACGTTCTCACCGGCCTGGCCCTCGTCGAGCAGCTTGCGGAACATCTCGATGCCGGTGACCGTGGTGGTGGTCTTCTCGGTCTTGATGCCGATGATGTCGACGGTCTCGTTGACCTTGAGGACACCACGCTCGATACGGCCGGTGACGACCGTACCGCGACCGGTGATGGTGAAGACGTCCTCGATCGGCATCAGGAACGGCTTGTCGACGTCGCGCTCCGGCTGCGGGATCGACTCGTCGACGGCCTTCATGAGCTCCAGGACCGACTGGCCCCACTCGGCGTCGCCCTCGAGCGCCTTCAGCGCCGAGACCTTGACGACCGGGACGTCGTCGCCCGGGAACTCGTACTCGGAGAGGAGCTCACGGACCTCGAGCTCGACGAGCTCCAGGATCTCCTCGTCGTCCACCATGTCGGCCTTGTTCAGGGCGACGACGATGTACGGAACGCCGACCTGGCGGGCCAGGAGCACGTGCTCCTTGGTCTGCGGCATCGGGCCGTCGGTGGCGGCGACCACGAGGATGGCGCCGTCCATCTGGGCGGCACCCGTGATCATGTTCTTGATGTAGTCCGCGTGACCGGGGCAGTCGACGTGCGCGTAGTGACGCGACTCGGTCTGGTACTCGACGTGCGCGATGGAGATGGTGATACCGCGCTGACGCTCCTCAGGAGCCTTGTCAATCTGGTCGAACGCCGAAGCCTCGTTCAGGTCCGGGAACGCGTCGTGCAGCACCTTGGTGATCGCCGCGGTAAGGGTCGTCTTACCGTGGTCGATGTGACCGATGGTGCCGATGTTGACGTGCGGCTTAGTCCGCTCGAACTTCGCCTTCGCCACTGGGGTCCTCCTGTGGAGTGGTTCTGTACGCATCCACACTTTGCGGATGGGTTCAGGTGGTCTTACCGAACCGGCCAGGACCCCGAGGGGGATGCCCTTCGCCGTATTCGTTTCTGGGGGCCGGCGGGCGGGGCCCCGTCACAGACCGCTGATGCGGTCTGTGACGGTATGCCCCGATGCCTTTAGCTCCAGCCTAAGGGGGATGGCAACGAAGTGTTACTCGCCCTTGGCCTTCGCGATGATCTCCTCGGCGACGTTCTTGGGAACCTCGGCGTAGGAGTCGAACTGCATGGAGTAGCTGGCGCGGCCAGAGGTCTTGCTGCGCAGGTCTCCGACGTAGCCGAACATCTCGGACAGCGGAACCAGGCCGGTGACCAGCTTGGCGCCACTGCGGTCCTCCATGGACTGGATCTGTCCACGGCGGGAGTTGATGTCGCCGATCACATCGCCCATGTAGTCCTCGGGCGTGGTGACCTCGACCTTCATCATCGGCTCGAGCAGGGCCGGGCTGGCCTTGCGGGCGGCCTCCTTGAAGGCCATCGAACCGGCGATCTTGAAGGCCATCTCGGAGGAGTCGACCTCGTGGTACGCACCGTCGAGCAGCGTGACCTTGACACCCGTCAGCGGGTAGCCCGCGAGCACGCCGAACTCCATGGCCTCCTGGCAACCCGCGTCCACGGACGGGATGTACTCCCGCGGGACCCGGCCACCGGTGACCTTGTTCTCGAACTCGTAGCCATCGCCCTCGAGCGGCTCGAGCGCGATCTGCACCTTCGCGAACTGGCCGGAACCACCAGTCTGCTTCTTGTGCGTGTAGTCGAGCCGCTCGACCGCCTTGCGGAGGGTCTCGCGGTAGGCCACCTGCGGCTTACCGACGTTCGCCTCGACCTTGAACTCACGGCGCATACGGTCGACCAGCACGTCCAGGTGCAGCTCGCCCATGCCGGAGATGATGGTCTGGCCGGTCTCCTCGTCAGTCTTGACGCGGAAGGACGGGTCCTCCTCGGCCAGGCGCTGGATGGCGACACCCAGCTTCTCCTGGTCGCCCTTGGACTTCGGCTCGATGGCGACCTCGATCACCGGGGCCGGGAAGTCCATGGACTCCAGGATGACCGGGTTCGCCGAGTCACAGAGCGTCTCACCGGTGGTGGTCTGCTTCAGGCCCATGACGGCGACGATGTCACCGGCGCCCACCGACTCGATCTCCTCACGCTTGTTGGCGTGCATGCGGTAGATCTTGCCGATGCGCTCCTTCTTGCCCTTGACCGAGTTCTGCACCTGAGTGCCGGTCTCCAGGCGTCCGGAGTACACGCGGACGAAGGTGAGCTTGCCGAGGTGCGGGTCGCTCATGATCTTGAACGCCAGCGCCGACAGCGGCTCCTGGTCGGACGGCTTGCGGACGACAACCTCGTCCGGGTTGCTGACCGAGTGGCCCTCGATCGCCTCGATGTCGATCGGCGACGGCAGGTACCGGATGACCGCGTCGAGCAGGGGCTGGACGCCCTTGTTCTTGAACGCGGTGCCGCAGAACACGGGGGTGACGGTGGTGCCGCCGCCCTTGCCGGAGTTGATGGTGATACGGCGCACGGCCGCGTACAGCTGCTCCTCGGTGGGCTCCTGGCCCTCCAGGTACAGCTCCATCATCTCTTCGTCGTTCTCGGCGACCGTCTCGAGCAGCTTGCCGCGCCACTCGTCGGCGGCCTCGGTGTGCGTGGCCGGGATGTCGACGACGTCGTACATCTCGCCCTTGGTGGCCTCGGCGGACCACACCAGAGCCTTCATCCGGACCAGGTCGACGACGCCCTTGAAGTCCGCCTCGGCGCCGATCGGCAGCTGCATGACGATCGGGGTCGCACCCAGCCGGTCGACGATCATGTCGACGCAGCGGTGGAACTCGGCCCCGGTACGGTCCAGCTTGTTGACGAAGCAGATACGCGGAACGCCGTAGCGGTCCGCCTGACGCCACACGGTCTCGGACTGCGGCTCAACGCCGGCGACGCCGTCGAACACCGTCACCGCACCGTCGAGCACGCGGAGCGAACGCTCCACCTCGACGGTGAAGTCGACGTGGCCCGGGGTGTCGATGATGTTGATGGTGTGGTCAACGTCTTCCAGCGGCCAGTGGCAGGTCGTCGCGGCAGACGTGATCGTGATGCCGCGCTCCTGCTCCTGCTCCATCCAGTCCATCGTGGCAGCGCCGTCGTGGACTTCACCGATCTTGTAGGAGACACCGGTGTAGAACAGGATCCGCTCGGTGGTGGTCGTCTTGCCCGCGTCGATGTGGGCCATGATCCCGATGTTGCGGACCTTGGCCAGGTCAAGTGAAGTGGTAGCCATAAGGCTTCAGTCTTCTCTCGGTTCTCGATGGGGTAGCGACTACCAGCGGTAGTGCGCGAAGGCCTTGTTGGACTCGGCCATCTTGTGGGTGTCCTCGCGACGCTTGACGGAGGCGCCCAGACCGTTGCTGGCGTCCAGCAGCTCGTTCATCAGGCGCTCGGTCATGGTCTTCTCGCGACGGGCGCGGGAGTAACCCACGAGCCAGCGCAGCGCGAGGGTGGAGGCGCGGCCGGGCTTGACCTCGACCGGAACCTGGTAGGTGGCGCCACCGACACGGCGGGACTTGACCTCCAGCGCCGGCTTGACGTTCTCCAGCGCGCGCTTGAGGGTGATGACCGGGTCGTTGCCGGTCTTCTCCCGCAGGCCCTCCATGGCGCCGTAGACGATGCGCTCAGCGGTGGACCGCTTGCCGTTCAGCAGGATCTTGTTGATCAGCGAGGTGACAAGAGGAGAGTTGTAGACCGGGTCGATGATGACCGGGCGCTTCGGGGCGGGGCCCTTACGAGGCATTCTTACTTCTCCTTCTTGGCGCCGTAGCGGCTGCGAGCCTGCTTGCGGTTCTTGACGCCCTGCGTGTCGAGGGAGCCGCGGATGATCTTGTAACGAACACCCGGCAGGTCCTTCACACGACCGCCACGCACGAGCACGATCGAGTGCTCCTGCAGGTTGTGGCCCTCACCCGGAATGTAAGCGGTGACCTCGATGCCGCTGGTCAGACGCACACGCGCGACCTTACGCAGGGCCGAGTTCGGCTTCTTCGGGGTGGTCGTGAAAACACGCGTGCAGACGCCGCGGCGCTGGGGCGAACCCTCAAGTGCGGGCGTCTTGTTCTTCTCGACCTTGTCCTGCCGGCCCTTCCGGACCAGCTGCTGGATCGTAGGCACCGTTTCTCCGGTTTCTGTGTGCCGTCTCTGTAAAGCTAACCTGGGGTTTCTCCGACCCACGCGGTCGGGTGTGTCGCGGTCCCCATACGTTTCCCGTGGAACGGATCATCCGTATGTGGGAGGCGGCGTCTCAGTCTCGGTATCCCGTGTACCCGGCTCTCCCGGCGTCAGCCGAGGGAGCACACACAAGGACCCGGGCACACCCCAGGCACAAGGTCAGAGCGTACCTATAGCACCGGCTCCGGTCAAAACAAAAGCCACGCACCGCGACATGCCGATCAACGCGGCGGACCAGCGGACATGAGGTGAGGGGAATCCCGCCGTTCGCCACCTGCCGCAACCGTGTGCACAGTACATTGGCGCCCGCTGTGACGATGGGGGGCGGCATGAGGGCGGCGGCGCACTGGGAAGACAACGGGGGTCTGGGCGACCAGGTCCCCTTCCTCGCCCGTCTGGAGAGCGCCGACCGCGAGGCCCTGCTCGCGCTCGGCCGCGAACTGAGCTTCGCGTCCCGCGCACCGCTCATCCACCAGAACGAGCCCTCCACCCACGTCCTGCTGATCCTGCACGGCTGGACCAAGGTGACCGCCGCGGCGGCCAACGGTTACCAGGCGCTGCTCGCGCTCCGTGGCCCCGGCGACATCGTCGGTGAGTCCGCCGCACTGACCGGGCAGCCGCGCTCGGCCACGGTCACCGCGCTCGAGCCGCTGCGCGCCAGGGCCGTCGAGCATGAACGGTTCCGCGAGTACCTCACCCGCTCCCCCGCCGTCGCCCTCAAGCTGCTCGCGCTCAGCGCCGACCGCACGCGCGCAGCCGACCAGCGCCGGCTGGAGTTCGCGTCGCTGACTGTCCGGGAGCGGTTCGCCGTGCTGCTCCTGGACCTGGCCCGTACCCATGGACGCCGTGCGGAGCAGGGGATCGAACTCGCCGTACCGCTGAGCAAGCAGGAACTCGCGGGAGCGGTCGGGGCATCCCGGGAGATGGTGCAGCGGCTGCTGAAAGAGCTGCGGGAGCGCGAGGCCGTCGCCACCGGGCGCCGCGCCCTGGTGATCGTCCGGCCGGGTGTGCTGCGCCGGATCGCGCGGGCGGAGCTTCCGGGACACCCCGAGCCGCCCGGTGCCTGACGGCACCCGCCCGCATCCCCTGAGTGTGTGCACACCGTCACAGTTCCACTGCGTCATCCGCCCTCACCACCGATGGCTCTCCATCGCCACGCTGTTTCCCGTACGACACTCCAGCGAGAGGCACGTCATGACCGACCCCGTCAGCCGCACCATCCTGCTGCTCGACATCGAGAAGTTCAGCGACCGGGACGACGTCGAGCAGGCGTACTTACGCCGGATGCTCTACGACCTGGTGGACCGCGCCCTGGAAAGCGCCGAGATCGACGAGACCCAGTGCCTGCGCGCCGACCGCGGCGACGCGGTCATGGTGCTGATCGACGCCAACGCCTCGATGACGGCGCTGCTGCGCACCCTGATCGGCGAGGTCCCGGCGCGGCTGCGGGCCGTGAACCGGATGGCGTCCAGCTCGGCCCAGATGCGGCTGCGCGCGGTCCTCGCGACGGGCTATGTCGCGGTCGACGAGCACGACGGGTGGGTCGGTTCGGACCTCAACCACGCCTGCCGGCTGCTCGACGCCGGACTGCTGCGGGCCGCACTGCGGGAGCGTACGGACGACGTCGCGCTCTGCGTCTCGGAGCCGGTGTACGCGGGGATCGTGCGGCACAACCACACCGGTATCCCGGCCGAGGAGTTCCACGCCGTCACGGTGGACAGCAAGAACGGACCGCTGGGGGCATGGCTGTACGGGCCCTTACCGGCCCCGTGCGGCGGGGAGGCGGAGGCGGCCGCGAGTCCGGCGGCCGCCGGACCGGCCGACGCCCCGGCACCTCCCGCGGCTCCGGGGCGCACGGTCCTCGACTTCCGCGGGGCGGAGGTGCACATCGGCGGCGGCCTCCTCATGGGGGACAACCACGGGATCTCCACCGGCCAGGTCACGGGGGACATCCACTTCGGGAACGACGCCTCCGGCCGGGCTGAGCGCCGATGACCGCGGAGACTCCGGCAGCCGGCGGTCCCCAGCAGCCCGCACCGGCCGCGGGCGAACCCGACCAGCCCGGCAACGGCGCCGACGCCCCCGGCGCCGAGGAGCAGGCGGCCGACGAGCCCGACAAGCCGCAGCAGGCGTGGGCCGCCCGGAGGGAGCTGGCGGACCACTCCCCCAGGACCATGCGGTTCGGATCCGGTGCCCGGGTCGGCGGCGGCCTGATCGGCGGCGACAACCGCGGGGTCAGCGCCGGCCGGGTGGCCGGTGACGTGGTCATGGATGGCAAGACGGAGATCTACTACCAGTTCGGCAGCCCGGCGGCCCACTCCTCCGGCGAGATCCCCCGGGAGCGGCTGGACCGGCTGTCCCAGCTGTTCGTCAGCGAGGGGACCGGCTTCGAGGCGCTGGTCGAGCGGCTGCGCAAGGAGCGGGTGCTGGTCCTCTCGGGCCCACGGCACTCCGGCCGCGGCACCGCCGCGCTCATGCTGCTGCGCGCACTGGATGTCGCCTCCGTGCACGCACTCGATCGCGATGTCTCCCCCACGGCGCTGGCCGGGCAGCTCGACGGCGGCGGAGAACACGCGGGAGCGCGGGGATACATCCTGCGCGATCCGCTCGTCCGCCGGGACCGGCCGCTGCGGGACACCGACCTGCTGGCTGCCCGGGACCGCCTCGCCGAGGGTGACGGTCTGGTGATCACCGTGGGACCGGACGCCGCGCTGGAGGGCATCCGCGGCCACGCATGGCGGCCCCCGGCCGCCGCGCTCGTGCTGGAGTCCAGCCTGCGGGACCTGGTCGGCGCCGAGCGGACGGAGCAGCTCCTCACCCGGCCCGAGGTCACGGAGTTCCTGGACCGCGGGCATCAGCTGCGCGAGGCCGCCCAGTACGCCATCGCGCTCGCGGAATACGCCCGCGACCGGACCGGCGAGGCAGAGATCGCGCGCTTCTCGCTGACCGCGCTCGAAGGGCAGGTCCAGGAGTGGTTCGCAGCCGCCGAAAGCTCCGTGCACCTGCGCGACAAGGCCTTCCTCGTCGCGCTGGCCGCCTTCGACGGCGGCCCGTACGCGCTCACGGCGGAGCTGAGCGACGTGCTGTACGCCTTTCTGCAGCGCACCGAGGACCCTGCCCGCCTGCCGACCGTCCCGGTCTTCGGCACCCACATCGGCAAGCGGCTCGAACTCTCCCGAGCCAAGCTGTACGAGGAGCAGGAGCAGACCGAATGGGGACCGGTCACCCAGCTCAAGGCCGCCTACCGGGATGACCGGTCCGCCCCCGTGCTGCTGCGGGAGGTCTGGACAGGCCACCCGTCGGCCAGGCCCGCGCTGGTGCGCTGGCTGCAGCAGCTCGCGGGCGACGGCCGGCCGTTGGTCCGTACCCGCGCGGCCGCGACCGCCGCCGTCCTCGCCTACACCGACCTGCCATCGGCCATGGCCCTGGTCATCGAGCCATGGGCGACCTCGAAACGCTACCGGCACCGCCTCGTCGCCGTGAGCGCCCTCACCCTCGCCCACCTGCTCCAGACCCCGAACGTGCCGCGCATCATCGACGACTGGTGCGGGGGCGAGGACGCGGAGCTGTGCTGGGTGGCGATCCGCGCCCACGGCCTGATCGGCACCGAACGGCCGGTGGAGACGCTCGCAGCGCTGCGTAAGACCGTCCGCAACCAGCACGCGGACAACCGAGAAGCGGACGGCCGGGAGCCTGACGAAACGCTGCTCGACGAAGCCGCCGCCTCCGTCGAGCTGTTGCTGCTCTCCTCCGTCGGTGACCAGGTCCTCGCCGAGCTGCTGCGGACCCTGGACGACGGACCGCCGGTGCGCGCACTCGCCCTCAGCGGCTTCGTCAGCGCCTGCCGGCGGACCGAGCGGGATGAACCGTGCCCCCTGGTGCTCGGCTGGTACGCCCGTGCCGCTGCGGAGCACACCCCCGCGGCCCAGGGCATCGCCGCCCTGTGGCGCGCCGCCCTCGCCGACCTCGGCCACACCCAGGACGCGCTCGACGTCCTGCGCCAGTGGGTGCTGATCGCGGACCACGACACCGCGACCGAATGGGCCCTGGCCGCGCTGCTGCCGATGCTCGTCACCTCCGTACCCGAACACCAGCGCCTGGACCACCTGCTGCGCACCATGCCCGGCGAGGACGGCGCCCAGCCGCCGCCCGTCGCGGGCCGGCTGCGAACCGTACTGCCCACGCCTCCCCAGCACCGCTGAGTACCGCCAAGGAGACCTTGCGACATGCCCGACCTCCGTCGCCCGCCCGAGTGGGAGCAACCCGCCGACCGGCACACCGAGCTGAGAGACCCCGTGCTCACCGTGCGGCAGCTGGCCCGGTTCGAATTCACCCGCAAGCCGCTGACCCGGATCGATCACGCCCTGGTCTTCGCCACCCCCAAGGGCTCGTACGACACCTATCTGCCGCCGCTGCGGCCGACCCGCGCGGAAAGCGCCGCCAAGCGCTACTCCGCGGTGTATGAGGTCGACATGGGCGTCCACCCCGTCCGGGGCGCGTCAACGCTGCCCAGCGACAACGACGCCTTCGAGTTCAGGGTCGCCGTCGACCTCTCCTGGCAGGTCGCCGACCCCGCGCTCTTCGTCTCCAGCGGCCACCGGGACGTGCCGCGGCTGCTGTTCGCCGAGTTGGAGCAGGCGGCCAGGCCGGTGGCCCGCCGGTTCGCCATCGCCGAGAGCGCCGCCGCCGAACAGGAGGTCCTGGCGGCCGTGGCCGGGCAGGGCCCGCTGGGCGCCGCGGCCGGCCTCAAGGTCTCCTGGACCGTACGGCTGCGCCGGGACCAGGAGAACATCGACCACCAGCAGCGACTGCAGGCGATCGACCACAGCGCCACCGAGCAGATCCTCACGCAGCAACGCGGCATGGACATCGACGTCGAGCTGGACCGGCGCGCCCGCCGGCAGGACGCGTTGACCGTCGGGCGCGCGCGGGAATACGGCCGGCAGGAGCACGAACTGGCGCTCCAGCAGCAGCAGTGGCAGCACGAGCAGGCCATGCTGCACAGCCGCTATCAGCTGGAGTTGCAGCGGTACGAGGCCCAGAAGATCGACTTCTACCAGCAGCACCTGGAGCAAGGCGGGGTGCGGGCGTGGGCGCTGCACCTCGCTCAGCACCCCGAGGACACCGCGCTGGTGATGAACAGCATGCGCGAGGACCAACTCCGGCTGCTCCAGGACCAGAAGGACCTGGTCGGCCAGCTACTCGGTGGCAATCTCGCGGAGGACTACGAGCTGGAAGTACCCAAGCAGCTGGCGCTGCGCACCTTCGTCGACATCCTCAACCGGCGGCTCCCGGGGGTGCCGCAGCGGGAGGACACGCCGCCCGTGCCGCAGAATCCGCCGCAGGCGACGCCCACGGTCCCGGCCCCGGCGGCCCAGGAGGCGGTCGAGCCCACGCAGCCCGTACCGCCGCCGCCCGTACCGCCGACGGCGCCTGCGCCATCCGCGCCTCCGGTCGGGACCTTCACCGACTGGCAGCCGCCGGCAGGGTACGGCAGTACCCCCGTCATGCCCGGCCCCCGCCCGCCGCAACACAGGAATCGGCAGCTCAGGACTGCGAACCGCAGGGCGCCGACAGCGTGGACGACAGCGGACAACAGGACGGCGCCCGGTGACCGCCACCGGTCCGGCCGCACCAGCGGCCGCCCCTGGCACCGAGGCCGCGGCCCGGCTCCTCGCCGAACTGCGTTCGGAGATCGCCCGGGCGGACAGCAAGGCGAACACACTGGTCGCCGCAATCGGTACGACCACGGGCGTGATCACGGGACTGCTGGCCGGGCGCGACTGGGAACCCAGCACCTTGTCCGCCCCCGGTACGGCCGTGTGGTGGACCGGCTCCGCCGCACTCGCCACGGGGCTGCTGTCCCTGCTCATGGTCGTGCTGCCGCGCTACCGCAGCAGCACCTGGGCTCCAGGCGCACCACTCACCTATTTCGGCGACATCCAACGCGCCGTCCAGCGAGACGAGTTGGCTCAGGCACTGGCCGAGACCGAGCGGGATCCGGCCGCCTCGCTCATGGCGGCACTCGCAGAGAACAGCCGTATCGCCGCTCGTAAGCACCACTGGGTACGGGCCGGGCTGATCGCGTTCAGTGCGGGCGCGGTGCTGCTTCCTGCTTCCCTGCTCGTCGGCTGACGTCTTCACACCGCAAAGGATCACCATGTCGCAGCCATCCGAACCCCAGTACCCAGGCCCGGCACCCCAGCCTCCGCAATACGCGCGGGCCGGTGCCGTACCGGAGCCGCGGTACCCACAGCCGCCCTCTCCCCCGCCCCCGCCGCCCCAGGCAGAGCCGCCGGTCCAGCCGCCTCGGTTCGCCCCCGACGACCTCGACTACCAGAACGCCCCCGGCACCCGGCTGCACTTCACGGCCCGCCAGCGCGGCGCGGACGTCACCACGCTGGGCACACTGGCTCTGCTCCTCCCCGGCTTCCTGCTCAGCCTGCTGGTGGTCGTGCTCGTCAGCCTGCTCCTGGACGCCTGGCTCGGCCTCCCGTACTGGCTCCCGACGATCGCCTGGGTCCTCTCCGGCGCCCTCGTCTTTCATCGCCCCACCGAGGACTTACTCGCCCGCTATCTGCTGCGGCTGCACCGCCCGCTGCCCCATGAGCGCGACCGCCTGGAACCTGTCTGGCGGGAGGTGACGGCACGCGCGGGTGTCGACGGGCGGCAGTACGAGCTGTGGATCGAGGACAGTCACGATCTCAACGCGTACGCTGCGGCCGGACACATCGTCGGGGTCACGCGGTTCGCTCTGGAGCGGCTGCCGAGTGCCCAGCTGGCCGCCGTACTCGCCCATGAACTCGGCCACCACACCGGCGGCCACGCCTGGTCGTCCCTGCTGGAGTACTGGTACTCGCTGCCCGGCCGGGTCGCCTGGCGCCTGATACGCGCGGTGATCACCCTCGCGGTCGCTTTCACCAGATACTTCTCCTTCCTGGCTGCCGCCGCCCTGGTGTGCGCCGTCGGGGTCATCACCTTCCTCACGATCACCGTGCTCTACGGGCTGCCGCTGGTCCTCCTCGCCATCCCGTACCTGATGGCCGCTCTCGCTCGCCGCGCCGAGCTGCGCGCCGACCGGCACGCAGCCGCGCTCGGCTTCGCACCGATGCTGGCGGAGGTGCTGTACGCCATGCACACCACCGAGACCCAGGCCCGCCGCCAAGCCGCAGTCGCCGGCAAGCCCCTGGCTGTGCCCGGTCCGCTGGCCCGTCTGCTGGCCACGCACCCCGACTACCCGACCCGGCTGCACCGGCTCCAGCCCTACCTCCGGCCGCAGCGCTGACACATCTGCGCAAGGCCCCGGAAATGCCGAAGGGCGGCCCCCCAGCAGGGGGCCGCCCTTCACTCAGCTACTCACTGGTTGTACGGACCGTAGTCGTAGTCCTCCAGCGGCACCGCCTGGCCGGAGCCGGTGCCGAACGGCGAGTAGTCGATGTCGTCGTAGCCCACGGCCGAGTACATCGCGGCCTTGGCCTCCTCGGTCGGCTCGACCCGGATGTTGCGGTAGCGGGACAGGCCCGTACCGGCCGGGATGAGCTTACCGATGATGACGTTCTCCTTGAGGCCGATCAGGGAGTCCGACTTGGCGTTGATCGCCGCGTCGGTGAGCACCCGGGTCGTCTCCTGGAAGGACGCCGCCGACAGCCACGACTCGGTCGCCAGCGAGGCCTTGGTGATACCCATCAGCTGCGGACGGCCGGAGGCGGGGTGACCGCCCTCGGTGACCACACGACGGTTCTCGGACTCGAAGCGCGAGCGCTCCACGAGCTCGCCCGGCAGCAGCTCCGCGTCGCCGGACTCGATGATCGTCACCCGGCGCAGCATCTGCCGGATGATGATCTCGATGTGCTTGTCGTGGATCGACACACCCTGCGAGTTGTAGACCTTCTGGACCTCGCCGACCAGGTGCACCTGGACGGCGCGCTGGCCGAGGATGCGCAGCACGTCGTGCGGGTTGGTGGCACCCACGGTCAGCGCCTGGCCGACCTCGACGTGGTCGCCCTCGCCCACCAGCAGACGGGCACGCTTCGAGACGCCGAAGGAGGTCTCGTCGGAGCCGTCGTCCGGGGTGACGACGATCTTCTTGGTCTTCTCGGTCTCCTCGATCCGGACGCGGCCGGCCGCCTCCGAGATCGGGGCGACACCCTTGGGCGTACGGGCCTCGAAGAGCTCGACGACACGCGGCAGACCCTGGGTGATGTCGTCACCGGCCACACCACCGGTGTGGAAGGTACGCATCGTCAGCTGGGTACCGGGCTCACCGATGGACTGGGCGGCGATGATGCCGACCGCCTCACCGATGTCGACCAGCTTGCCGGTGGCCAGCGAGCGGCCGTAGCACATGGCGCAGGTGCCGACGGCGGACTCGCAGGTGAGGACCGAGCGGGTCTTGACCGTCTCCACGCCGTGCCGGACCAGCTCGTCGATGAGCACGTCGCCCAGGTCGGTACCGGCCGGGGCCAGCACCTTGCCGTCGACGACGATCTCCTCGGCGAGGCAGCGCGCGTACACGCTGGTCTCGACGTCGTCCGCCTTGCGCAGCACGCCGTCCGC
The DNA here is from genome assembly GCF_030553055.1 of Streptomyces sp. XD-27. Classification (NCBI taxonomy): domain Bacteria; kingdom Bacillati; phylum Actinomycetota; class Actinomycetes; order Kitasatosporales; family Streptomycetaceae; genus Streptomyces; species Streptomyces sp. XD-27. The sequence goes on along the minus strand of NZ_CP130713.1, from coordinate 4,778,538 downwards.
GCCCTTGGCCGCGATCGCCAGCTTGAGGCCGCGCTCGGTGCCGCAGTCCTCCTCGCGGATGATCACGTCCTGCGAGACGTCGACCAGACGACGGGTCAGGTAACCCGAGTCGGCGGTACGCAGAGCGGTGTCGGCGAGACCCTTACGGGCACCGTGGGTGGAGATGAAGTACTCCAGCACGGTCAGACCCTCGCGGAACGATGCCTTGATGGGCCGCGGGATGGTCTCGTTCTTCGCGTTCGACACCAGACCACGCATACCGGCGATCTGCCGCATCTGCATCATGTTTCCTCGGGCACCCGAGTCAACCATCATGAAGATGGGGTTCGTCTTGGGGAAGTTCGCGTTCATCGCCTCGGCGACCTCGTTGGTCGCCTTGGTCCAGATCGCGATGAGCTCCTGCGTGCGCTCGTCCTTGGTGATCAGACCGCGCTCGTACTGCTTCTGGACCTTCTCGTCCTGCGCCTCGTAGCCCGCGACGATGGCCTTCTTGGCCTCGGGGACGACGATGTCGGAGACCGCGACGGTGACACCGGACCGGGTGGCCCAGTGGAAACCGGCCGCCTTCAGGTTGTCCAGGGTCGCCGCGACGATGACCTTCGGGTAGCGCTCGGCGAGGTCGTTGACGATCTCGGAGAGCTGCTTCTTGCCCACCGAGTAGTCGACGAACGGGTAGTCCTCGGGCAGCAGCTCGTTGAAGAGCGCCCGGCCCAGGGTCGTACGGAGCCGGAAGCTGTCACCCGGCTGCCAGGCGCCCACGCCGAACTCGTCGGCCTCGTCGGCCGCCGGCGGGGTCCAGCCGCGCGGCGGGACCGTGCCGACCGGGAAGCGGACGTCGATCTTCGCCTGGAGCGACAGCTCGCGGGCGTCGAACGCCATGATCGCCTCGGCGGTCGAGCCGAAGGAACGGCCCTCGCCCTTGACCTCGCGCTGCTCCTCGTCGGTGGTGAGGAAGAACAGGCCCAGCACCATGTCCTGGGTCGGCATGGTCACCGGACGGCCGTCGGCCGGCTTGAGGATGTTGTTCGAGGACAGCATCAGGATGCGGGCCTCGGCCTGCGCCTCCGCGGACAGCGGCAGGTGCACGGCCATCTGGTCACCGTCGAAGTCCGCGTTGAACGCGGTGCAGACGAGCGGGTGGATCTGGATGGCCTTGCCCTCGACCAGCTGCGGCTCGAAGGCCTGGATGCCCAGACGGTGCAGGGTCGGCGCACGGTTCAGCAGCACCGGGTGCTCGGCGATGACCTCTTCGAGGACGTCGTACACGACGGTGCGGCCGCGCTCGACCATGCGCTTGGCCGACTTGATGTTCTGCGCGTGGTTGAGGTCCACCAGGCGCTTCATCACGAACGGCTTGAAGAGCTCCAGCGCCATGGCCTTGGGCAGACCGCACTGGTGCAGCTTCAGCTGCGGGCCGACGACGATGACGGAACGCGCCGAGTAGTCGACTCGCTTACCGAGCAGGTTCTGACGGAAGCGACCCTGCTTGCCCTTGAGCATGTCGGACAGCGACTTCAGCGGACGGTTGCCGGGGCCCGTGACCGGGCGACCACGACGGCCGTTGTCGAAGAGCGCGTCCACGGCCTCCTGGAGCATGCGCTTCTCGTTGTTCACGATGATCTCGGGCGCACCGAGGTCGAGAAGCCGCTTCAGGCGGTTGTTGCGGTTGATGACACGGCGGTACAGGTCGTTCAGGTCGGAGGTCGCGAAGCGGCCACCGTCCAGCTGCACCATCGGACGCAGGTCCGGCGGGATCACCGGGATGCAGTCCAGCACCATGCCGTTGGGGCTGTTGCGGGTCTGCAGGAACGCGGAGACGACCTTGAGGCGCTTGAGCGCACGGGTCTTCTTCTGGCCCTTGCCGGTCCGGATGATCTCGCGGAGCTTCTCCGCCTCCTCATCCAGGTCGAAGGACTCCAGGCGCTTCTGCAGCGCGGCGGCGCCCATGCCGCCCATGAAGTACGTGCCGAAGCGGTCGCGCAGCTCGCGGTAGAGCAGCTCGTCGCCCTCCAGGTCCTGGACCTTGAGGTTCTTGAAGCGGTTCCACACCTCGTCGAGCCGGTCGATCTCGCGCTGCGCGCGGTCGCGCAGCTGCTTCATCTCACGCTCGGCGCCCTCGCGCACCTTGCGGCGTACATCGGCCTTGGCGCCCTCGGCCTCCAGCTCGGCCAGGTCGGCCTCGAGCTTCTTGGCGCGGGACTCCAGGTCGGCGTCGCGGCGCTGCTCGATCTGCTGACGCTCGACGGAGACGTGGGCCTCCAGCGAGGGCAGGTCGCGCGTACGGCGCTCGTCGTCCACCCACGTGATCATGTAGGCGGCGAAGTAGATGACCTTCTCCAGGTCCTTCGGGGCGAGGTCGAGCAGGTAGCCCAGCCGCGACGGAACGCCCTTGAAGTACCAGATGTGGGTCACGGGAGCGGCCAGCTCGATGTGGCCCATCCGCTCACGACGCACCTTGGCGCGGGTGACCTCGACGCCGCAGCGCTCGCAGATGATGCCCTTGAAGCGGACACGCTTGTACTTACCGCAGTAGCACTCCCAGTCCCGGGTCGGACCGAAGATCTTCTCGCAGAAGAGTCCGTCCTTTTCGGGCTTCAGGGTGCGGTAGTTGATCGTCTCCGGCTTCTTCACTTCACCGTGAGACCACTGTCGAATGTCGTCCGCGGTCGCCAGGCCGATCCGCAGCTCGTCGAAGAAGTTGACGTCGAGCACTTGTCGTCAATCCCTCTTTCAGGGGTCGTGCCCCTCGCGTCAGCGAGATGAGGGGCGCTGTGTTGGTCTGATGGGGGTCCGGGGACGGCGGGAACTCCACGAGGGAGCTCCCGCCAGACCCGTCAGACCTCTTCGACGCTGCTCGGCTCGCGCCGGGACAGGTCGATGCCGAGCTCCTCCGCAGCGCGGAAGACGTCCTCGTCGGTGTCACGCATCTCGATGGACATGCCGTCGCTGGACAGCACCTCCACGTTGAGGCACAGGGACTGCATCTCCTTGATGAGCACCTTGAAGGACTCGGGGATGCCGGGCTCCGGGATGTTCTCGCCCTTGACGATCGCCTCGTAGACCTTGACACGGCCGGTGACGTCGTCGGACTTGATGGTCAGCAGCTCCTGGAGGGCGTACGCGGCGCCGTAAGCCTCCAGCGCCCACACCTCCATCTCACCGAAGCGCTGGCCACCGAACTGAGCCTTACCACCCAGCGGCTGCTGGGTGATCATCGAGTACGGGCCGGTGGAGCGGGCGTGCAGCTTGTCGTCCACCAGGTGGTGCAGCTTGAGGATGTACATGTAGCCGACCGAGATCGGGTCCGGGAACGGCTCGCCGGAGCGGCCGTCGAAGAGCCGGGCCTTACCGGAGGGCTGCACCAGCCGGTCGCCGTCGCGGTTCGGGATCGTGGCCTCGAAGAGACCGGCGATCTCGTCCTCGCGCGCACCGTCGAAGACCGGGGTGGCGACGTTGGTGCCGGCGGCGACCTCGTCGGCGCCGATCGCCTGCAGGCGCTGCATCCACTCCTCGCTGCCCTCGACCTTCCAGCCGCGGGAGGCCAGCCAGCCGAGGTGGATCTCCAGGACCTGTCCCGGGTTCATTCGGGACGGGACACCCAGCGGGTTGAGGATGATGTCGACCGGGGTGCCGTCCTCCAGGAACGGCATGTCCTCGACCGGCAGGATCTTGGAGATGACGCCCTTGTTGCCGTGGCGGCCGGCGAGCTTGTCACCGTCGGTGATCTTGCGCTTCTGCGCGACGTAGACGCGGACCAGCTGGTTCACGCCCGGCGGCAGCTCGTCGCCCTCCTCGCGGTCGAAGACGCGGACGCCGATGACCTTGCCGGTCTCGCCGTGCGGCACCTTCAGCGAGGTGTCACGGACCTCACGGGCCTTCTCACCGAAGATCGCGCGCAGCAGGCGCTCCTCCGGGGTCAGCTCGGTCTCACCCTTCGGAGTGACCTTGCCGACCAGGATGTCGCCGGCGATGACCTCGGCGCCGATGCGGATGATGCCGCGCTCGTCGAGGTCGGCCAGGACCTCCTCGGAGACGTTCGGGATGTCCCGGGTGATCTCCTCGGGGCCGAGCTTGGTGTCGCGGGCGTCGACCTCGTGCTCCTCGATGTGGATCGAGGAGAGGACGTCGTCCTGCACCAGGCGCTGGCTGAGGATGATCGCGTCCTCGTAGTTGTGGCCCTCCCACGGCATGAACGCCACCAGGAGGTTCTTGCCGAGCGCCATCTCACCCTTGTCGGTGGACGGACCGTCGGCGAGCACCTGGCCCTCGACGACCCGCGCGCCCTCGTCCACGACGACCTTCTGGTTGAAGGAGGTGCCCTGGTTCGAGCGGGAGAACTTGGCCACCCGGTAGGTGGTGTACGTGCCGTCGTCGTTGGCCACCGTCACGTAGTCGGCGGAGACCTCCTGGACGACACCGTCCTTCTCGGCCTTGATGACGTCGCCGGCGTCGACCGCGCAGCGGTACTCCATGCCGGTGCCGACCAGCGGCGCCTCGGCCTTGATCAGCGGCACGGCCTGGCGCATCATGTTCGATCCCATGAGCGCGCGGTTGGCGTCGTCGTGCTCGAGGAACGGGATCATGGCGGTCGCGACCGACACCATCTGGCGCGGCGAGACGTCCATGTAGTCCACGTCGGCGGGCGCCACGTAGTCGATCTCACCGCCGCGGCGGCGGACCAGGACGCGGGCCTCCTCGAACCGGTTGTCGTCGGTCAGCGGGGCGTTGGCCTGCGCGATGACGAAGCGGTCCTCCTCATCGGCGGTGAGGAAGTGCACCGTCTCGGTGACGACGCCGTTCTCGTCGACCTTGCGGTACGGGGTCTCGACGAAGCCGAAGGCGTTGACCCGGCCGTACGAGGCGAGCGAGCCGATCAGACCGATGTTCGGGCCTTCCGGCGTCTCGATCGGGCACATGCGGCCGTAGTGCGAGGGGTGCACGTCACGGACCTCGAAGCCCGCCCGCTCACGGGAGAGACCACCCGGGCCCAGCGCCGACAGACGGCGCTTGTGGGTCAGACCCGACAGCGGGTTGGTCTGGTCCATGAACTGGGACAGCTGGCTGGTGCCGAAGAACTCCTTGATGGAGGCGACGACCGGCCGGATGTTGATCAGGGTCTGCGGCGTGATCGCCTCGACGTCCTGGGTGGTCATCCGCTCACGGACGACGCGCTCCATACGGGCCAGACCCGTGCGGACCTGGTTCTGGATGAGCTCGCCGACGTTGCGCAGGCGGCGGTTGCCGAAGTGGTCGATGTCGTCGGTCTCGACGACGATCGAGGAGCCGTTCTCGCCGACCGTCTCGGTCTCGCCCGCGTGCAGCTTGACCAGGTACTTGATCGTCGCGATGACGTCATCCGTGGTCAGCACACCGGCGTCGAGCGGAGCGTCCGCACCCAGCTTCTTGTTGACCTTGTAGCGGCCGACCTTGGCCAGGTCGTAGCGCTTGGGGTTGAAGTACAGGTTCTCCAGCAGCGTCTGCGCGGCCTCGCGGGTCGGCGGCTCGCCCGGACGCAGCTTGCGGTAGATGTCGAGCAGCGCGTCGTCCTGGCCCTGGGTGTGGTCCTTCTCCAGGGTGGCGCGCATCGACTCGTACTCGCCGAACTCCTCGAGGATCTGCTCGGTGGTCCAGCCGAGCGCCTTGAGCAGGACGGTGACGGACTGCTTGCGCTTGCGGTCGATACGGACACCGACCATGTCGCGCTTGTCGACCTCCATCTCCAGCCAGGCACCCCGGGACGGGATGATCTTGGCGGAGAAGATGTCCTTGTCGGAGGTCTTGTCGATCTGGCTGTCGAAGTAGACACCCGGCGAGCGCACAAGCTGCGAGACCACGACACGCTCGGTGCCGTTGATGCAGAACGTGCCCTTGTTCGTCATGAGCGGGAAGTCGCCCATGAAGACCGTCTGGGACTTGATCTCACCGGTCTCGTTGTTGGTGAACTCCGCGGTGACGAAGAGCGGCGCGGCGTACGTGAAGTCGCGCTCCTTGCACTCGTCGATGGAGTTCTTCGGCGGCTCGAAACGGTGGTCGCGGAAGGTCAGCGACATCGACCCGGAGAAGTCCTCGATCGGGGAGATCTCCTCGAAGATCTCCTCCAGTCCGGACTTGGTGGGGACGTCCTGACCACTGTCCAGCGCAGCCTCGACGCGAGCCTTCCAGGCGGCATTGCCGAGCAGCCAATCGAAGCTCTCGGTCTGCAGCGCGAGGAGGTTCGGAACCTCGAGAGGTTCCTTGATCTTCGCAAAGGAGATGCGCAGCGGGGCGGTGCTGGCGCCGTTGTTCGTATTGGCGGTCGAGGCGTTGCGCGAGGCGGCCAAGAGGGGGTCCTTCCGAGGGCTCGGACTCACTACGCGCGTACCGGTCCCATCGCGACCACAGGGAGGGAAATCCCAGGTCAGGGCATTTCAATCGGCTGTGCTCAACGGTGGGCATGCCCCTGGTGACGGGCAGAGGGCAGCTAACAGGCAGCGCAAAGGGTCAGTGTAGCCACTTGGCCCACTGATGTCCAGGGCAGGGTCTTCCAAGACCGGTGCGCTGCTCCCACCTCTTCCTCCGGAAGGTGCATCCCGATACTGCCCACTCCGCCGACGATCCATGCCTCGAACCCGGGATCGGTCTGGCGTCGCGTCCTGAGAATTGCGCGCTGCGTGCCGTTCGTCAAGGCCCTCCACTACCGCGAGATCGTCACAGTGGCGCGGTGGCGGGCAACGAAGATCACCATACCTCCCGGCGCCGCGAAGGCAACGCAGCCGTCGCGGGAACGCCGAAGGGCGACCACCCAAACGGGTGATCGCCCTGCGGTTGCCCGCCGTCACCGCAGCTGCGGCCCGGTGGACGTAAGTCAGAGACTTACCGAGGTCACTTGACCTCGACGGAGGCGCCGGCGCCCTTGAGGGCCTCGGCGGCCTTCTCCGCGGCGTCCTTGGCGACCTTCTCGAGGACCGGCTTCGGGGTGCCGTCGACGAGGTCCTTGGCCTCCTTCAGGCCCAGGGAGGTCAGCTCACGCACGACCTTGATGACCTGGATCTTCTTCTCGCCGGCGCCGGTGAGGATGACGTCGAACTCGTCCTTCTCCTCGGCGGCCTCGGCGGCGGCGCCACCAGCGGCACCACCGGCGACGACGACCGGCGCGGCAGCGGCGGCGGTGACGTCGAACTTCTCCTCGAACGCCTTCACGAACTCGGAGAGCTCGATGAGGGTCATCTCCTCGAACTGCGCGAGCAGGTCTTCCTGGCTGAGCTTCGCCATGATGGGCGATCCTTCCACTAATTCGGCTGGTGCCGGAGTTACATGTCGGCGGGCGTACGTTCGGCCCGCTTCGACCGCCGCCTTGCGGCTGCGGTCAATGTGCGAGCCGAATTACTCGGCACCGCCCTGCTCGTCCTGCTTGGCGCGAAGCGCGTCCACGGTGCGGACGAGCTTCGACGGCAGCGCCTGGAAGACAGAGGCAGCCTGGGACTGCTTGCCCTTCATGGCACCGGCCAGCTTGGAGAGCAGAACCTCGCGGGACTCGAGGTCCGCAAGCTTCTTGATCTCATCGGCGGACAGCGCCTTACCGTCAAGGACACCGCCCTTGATGATGAGGTTCGGGTTGTCCTTGGCGAAGTCACGAAGACCCTTCGCCGACTCCACCGGGTCACCGGTGACGAAGGCGACAGCCGTCGGGCCAGCGAAGAGCTGGTCCTCGAGCGTGATCCCGGCCTCGTTGGCCGCAATCTTGGTCAGCGTGTTCTTCACCACGGCGTACTGGGCGTTCTCACCGAGCGAACGACGCAGCGTCTTGAGCTGCGCCACGGTGAGACCCCGGTACTCGGTCAGCACGGCGGCGTTCGAGCTGCGGAACTGCTCCGCGAGCTCGGCTACCGCGGCAGCCTTGTCGGGCCTTGCCATAGAGCGTCGGCCTCCTTCCGGGTGATGAGGACCGCTCAGAAGGGGCTGGGTAAACGAAACGCCCCGGCGCAGGCGCTCGGGGCGTGGCTCGACCAGACGGAATCCTTGACGGAACTGTCCGGGAGCACATCCACAATCACCTGCGCGGGCCGTCCGCGGTTTCAGCGGATCCTTCGGCCGCCGCGCCCTCTCACGAGCACACGGCAACGACCAGCGGTCTTTGGCTTCTGTGGAAGCGTACGCGAACGGTCCGGGGCAGGCAAATCGGCTCTGCCGGGGCGCGCGGGCGGCGCAACACGTCAGGCCCGGAACCTCACAGGGAGGTTCCGGGCCTGACGTCAGACCTGATCAGTCGGTGCGGATCAGACGGCCTCGTCCTCGACCAGCAGGTTGCGGGTGCGGTTGGGGTCGACCGGGATGCCGGGGCCCATCGTGGTGGTGATGGTGGCCTTCTTGACGTACCGGCCCTTGGCGGCCGACGGCTTCAGACGGAGGATCTCGTCCAGCGCGGCGGCGTAGTTCTCCACCAGCTTGGTCTCGTCGAACGAGACCTTGCCGATGATGAAGTGCAGGTTCGAGTGCTTGTCGACGCGGAACTCGATCTTGCCGCCCTTGATGTCCGTGACAGCCTTCGCCACGTCCGGGGTGACCGTGCCGGTCTTCGGGTTCGGCATCAGACCACGCGGACCGAGCACGCGGCCCAGGCGGCCGACCTTGCCCATGAGGTCCGGGGTGGCGACGACGGCGTCGAAGTCCAGACGGCCCTTCGCGACCTCGTCGATCAGTTCGTCGGAGCCGACGATGTCGGCGCCCGCGGCTTCCGCCGCCGCAGCACGGTCACCGGTCGCGAAGACCAGGACCCGGGCGGTCTTGCCGGTGCCGTGCGGAAGGTTGACGGTGCCGCGGACCATCTGGTCGGCCTTGCGCGGGTCGACGCCCAGGCGGAAGGCGACCTCGACGGTGCCGTCGAACTTCGTCGCGGAGGTGTCCTTGGCGATACGGACGGCCTCGAGCGGGGCGTACAGACGCTCCCGGTCGATCTTGGCGTCCGCAGCGCGGAGAGTCTTGCTGCGCTTCACTTCTACTCCTGTGGTGAAAGGCGTGGAGTCGTGGTCCGGGCCGGCGCTGGCCCTGCCACAGAGGTCTTACGGAGGCTGTCAGCCCTCGACCGTGATGCCCATGGAACGGGCGGTGCCGGCGATGATCTTCTCGGCGGCGTCCAGGTCGTTGGCGTTCAGGTCGGGCATCTTGGTGGTGGCGATGTCGCGGACCTGGTCGCGGGTGATCTTGGCGACCTTGGTCTTGTGCGGCTCGCCGGAGCCCTTCTCCACACCCGCGGCCTTGAGGATCAGCTTGGCGGCCGGCGGAGTCTTGGTGACGAAGGTGAAGGAGCGGTCCTCGTAGACCGTGATCTCCACCGGCACGACCATGCCACGCTGCGACTCGGTCGCGGCGTTGTAGGCCTTGCAGAACTCCATGATGTTGACGCCGTGCTGACCCAGCGCGGGGCCGACCGGCGGAGCCGGGTTCGCGGCGCCGGCCTGGATCTGGAGCTTGATCAGCCCCGTGACCTTCTTCTTCTTGGGAGGCATTGCTCTCTCCGGGTCCTAGTGAGAGGTTCTTTGCCTGCGAGCAGGCATACCGCACCACGATAACGGGTATCGCGGCGAGGCCTGAAACCGAGCAGGTCAGGAAGGCGATGACGCCTGCCTGACCTGGCCGGAAGTGCGATGTACGGGCTAGTTCTTCTGGATCTGGTCGAAGCTGAGCTCGACCGGGGTCTCGCGACCGAAGATCTCGACCAGGCCCTTGACCTTCTTCGAGTCCGCGTTGATCTCGTTGATCGTCGCCTGGAGCGTCGCGAACGGGCCGTCGGTGACCGTGACGGAGTCGCCCACCTCGAAGTCCAGCACCTGGACCTCGACCTTGCGGCTCGGCGCCGGCCGGCCCTCGGCCGCGGCGGCCTCCTTGGCGGCCTTCTCCTCGGCCTCCGGGGCGAGCATCTTGACGATCTCGTCCAGGGTCAGCGGGTACGGGTCGTAGGCGTTGCCGACGAAGCCGGTGACGCCCGGCGTGTTGCGCACCACACCCCACGACTCGTTGGTGAGGTCCATGCGCACCAGCACGTAGCCCGGGAGCTTGTTCTGGCGGACGGTGCGGCGGTCGCCGTTCTTGATCTGGACGACCTCTTCCTGGGGCACCTCGGCCTGGAAGATGTAGTCCTCGACGTTCAGCGAGACGGCCCGCTGCTCGAGGTTGGTCTTCACGCGGTTCTCGTAGCCCGCGTAGGTGTGGATGACGTACCACTCGCCCGGGAGGGTGCGGAGCTCCTCGCGCAGGGCCTCGACCGGGTCGACCGCGGCCTCTTCGGCTGCCTCGGCCTCCTCCGCCTCGGCGGACTCGGCGCCCTCCGCGTCCTCGTCGGACGGCTCGGACACGGCCTCGGCCGGCTGCTCCTCGTCCTCCTCGTGGAGGGCGGCTTCCTCGGCCGGGGTGCCCGCCTCGGCGTCGGCAGCCTCGGCCTGGTCCTCGTCGGCCGCCTCGACGATGTCGAGCTCGTCCTCGGCGGACTCGACGGACTCGACGGCGTCGTTCACGTTCGGGTCAGACACGGTGGCTGCTTCTTCCTGGCTTCAACTGAGGGGTGGAACGTGCGGAAGGGGCAGCTCGTCACCGAGCCGCCCTCGCGCGGGATCAGCCGAAGACGTACTTGACGGCCTGACTGAATCCATAGTCAATCACGGTGACGAGACCGATCATGATGACAACAAAGACGATCACCACAGTGGTGTACGTCGTCAACTGGCTGCGTGTGGGCCAGACAACCTTGCGCAGCTCCGCCACGACCTGGCGGTAGAAGAGTGCGAGACGGCCGAACGGCCCCTTCTTCCCGCGCTTCCCTCCGCGACGAGCCTTCTTGGCCGCCACCTCATCGTCGGGACGACCGCTTTCAGGCGTCGCGGTGGAGCCAAGGGCTTCCGTCACTCGTCCTCACCTGAATCCGGGTCGTGGCCGTGCCGCGTCCAGCCCGGCCGCACAGCGGTGCATATTCGTACGCGCGCACGCACCCTGATATCGATGCGTGAAGCAGGGCCGGAGGGACTTGAACCCCCAACCGCCGGTTTTGGAGACCGGTGCTCTACCAATTGAGCTACGACCCTTTGTGACTTCCCCCAACTTACCGCATCCGACCGGCAGCACGGAGTGTGCGAGGCGGGCGGCTCTGTCAGGAGGCCAACGACGGTTGAGTGTACGTGCTGATCGGCCGGGCGTCGAACGTGATGTGTTTCCGACCCGTGAAAGACGTGTCGACCGACCTGTGAAACCCCTGTGCCGGGCCTCCCGCGGGGATGGGACGATGCCCTCATGAGCGCTGCCACTCCTTCTGCCTCCGCCCCCACCGACCGCCGGGTGTCGGCCCGGGTCGGTGCGATCTCCGAATCCGCCACGCTCGCCGTCGACGCCAAGGCCAAGGCCCTCAAGGCCGCCGGGCGACCGGTCATCGGCTTCGGCGCGGGCGAGCCGGACTTCCCGACTCCCGGATACATCGTCGACGCCGCCGTCGAGGCGTGCCGCGACCCGAAGAACCACCGCTACACGCCGGCGGGCGGCCTCCCCGAGCTGAAGGCCGCCATCGCCGCCAAGACGCTGCGCGACTCCGGCTACGAGGTCGACACCTCCCAGATCCTGGTCACCAACGGCGGCAAGCAGGCCATCTACGAGGCGTTCGCCGCGATCCTCGACCCGGGTGACGAGGTCATCGTCCCGGCCCCGTACTGGACCACCTACCCCGAGTCGATCCGGCTCGCGGGCGGCGTGCCCGTGGAGGTCGTCGCCGACGAGACCACCGGCTACCGCGTGTCGGTCGAGCAGCTGGAGGCGGCCCGCACCGAGCGGACCAAGGTCGTGCTGTTCGTCTCGCCGAACAACCCGACCGGCGCGGTCTACACCGAGGCCGAGACCGAGGCGATCGGCCACTGGGCCGTCGAGCACGGCCTGTGGGTGCTCACCGACGAGATCTACGAGCACCTGGTCTACGGCGACGCCGCGGCCGTGTCGCTCCCGGCGCTCTTCCCCGAGCTGCGCGACAAGTGCGTCGTGGTCAACGGCGTGGCGAAGACCTACGCGATGACCGGCTGGCGCGTCGGGTGGATCATCGGCCCGAAGGACGTGGTCAAGGCCGCCACCAACCTCCAGTCGCACGCCACCTCCAACGTCTCCAACGTCGCCCAGCGCGCGGCGATCGCGGCGGTCTCCGGCGAGCTGGACGCGGTCGCGGAGATGCGGACCGCCTTCGACCGGCGCCGCCGCACGATCGTGCGCATGCTGAACGAGATCGCGGGCGTGGAGTGCCCGGAGCCGGAGGGCGCGTTCTACGCGTACCCGTCGGTGAAGGGGCTGCTCGGCAAGGAGATCCGGGGCAAGCGGCCGCAGAGCTCGGTCGAGCTGGCCGAGCTGATCCTGGAGGAGGCCGAGGTCGCGGTGGTGCCGGGCGAGGCGTTCGGTACGCCGGGGTACCTGCGGCTGTCCTACGCGCTCGGGGACGAGGACCTGGTCGAGGGCGTCTCCCGGATCCAGAAGCTGCTGGGCGAGGCGCGGTAGCTCCCTTCGGTCGCCCGGCGGGGGGCCGTGTGTAGGCGCGCCCCGTAGCGCAGGGCCCCGGCCACCGGCCGGGGCCCACGCGTTTCACCGGGTTCCTCCCGCCGGTCCCGCCCGGGAGGGCGGTTCGTATGCGCGCGCGAGGAACCGCCCGTCCAGGGAAAGAGCTACCGGCCCACGGCCCTGATGCGGCAAGATCTGGGAATGTTGCGGTCCCCTGGAAATGCCTCCGTCACCCGAGATCTGCGCCTGCTGCCCAAGGCTCATCTGCATCTGCACTTCACCGGGTCGATGCGGCCCGACACGCTGCTGGAGCTCGCCGACAAGTACGGCGTACACCTGCCGGAGGCGCTGAGCGGCGGCGAGCCGCCCAAGCTGCGCGCCACCGACGAGCGGGGCTGGTTCCGCTTCCAGCGGCTGTACGACATCGCGCGGTCCTGCCTGCGGGAGGCGGAGGACATCCAGCGGCTGGTGCGGGAGGCGGCCGAGGAGGACGCGGCGGACGGCTCCCGGTGGCTGGAGATCCAGGTCGACCCGACCTCGTACGCCCCCCGGCTGGGCGGGCTGATCCCGGCGATGGAGATCATCCTGGACGCGGTGGAGGCCGCCGCGAGGGACACCGGGATCGGGATACGGGTGCTGGTCGCGGCCAACCGGGTGAAGCACCCGCTGGACGCGCGGACACTGGCCCGGCTCGCGGTGCGCTTCCACGACCGCGGCGTCGTCGGCTTCGGGCTCTCCAACGACGAGCGGCGCGGCATGGCCCGCGACTTCGACCGCGCCTTCGCCATCGCCCGCGAGGGGGGTCTGCTGGCCGCCCCGCACGGCGGGGAGCTGTCGGGGCCCAGCAGCGTCCGGGACTGCCTGGACGATCTGGAGGCGTCCCGGGTGGGGCACGGCGTACGGGCCGCCGAGGACCCGCGGCTGCTGCGCAAGCTGGCCGACCGCGGGGTGACCTGCGAGGTGTGCCCGTCGTCCAACGTGGCGCTCGGCGTGTACGAGAAGCCCGCGGACGTGCCGCTGCGCACGCTGTTCGAGGCGGGCGTGCCGATAGCGCTGGGCGCGGACGACCCGCTGCTCTTCGGCTCCCGGCTGGCCGCCCAGTACGAGCTGGCGCGCGAGCACCACGGCTTCACCGACGAGGAGCTGGCCGAGCTGGCCCGGCAGTCGGTCCGCGGATCCGCCGCCCCGGAGGAGGTCCGTGCGGAGCTGCTGGCGGACGTGGACGCGTGGCTGGCGGCGGACGGACACCCGGCGGCCGCCGCCCGGCAGGGAGGGTGACGCCACGCGCCGCCGTCACCGGGCCGCGCCGTTCCCGCCAAGGCGAGCCCGAAGGGCTCAGAGGCTGACGCCGACCGTCACCGGCTCGTTGACCAGGGTGACGCCGAAGACCGACTCCACGCCCGCGACGACCTCCCGGGCCAGCGCGAGCAGGTCCTCGGTGGTGGCCTCGCCGCGGTTGGTCAGGGCGAGGGTGTGCTTGGTGGAGATGCGGGCCGGGCCGGTGCCGTAGCCCTTGGTGAAGCCCGCCTTGTCGATCAGCCAGGCGGCGGAGGTCTTGGTCAGCCCGTCCCCCGCGGGGAAGGCCGGCGCGGTGGCGTCCGGGCCGAGGTGGCCGGCGACCCGCGTGACGAACGCGGCGTACTCGTCCCGGGTCAGGATCGGGTTGGTGAAGAAGGAGCCCGCGGACCAGGTGTCGTGGTCCTCCGGGTCGAGCACCATGCCCTTGCCCGCGCGGAGCCTCAGCACGGTCTCGCGGGCGACCGCCGCCGGTACCCGGTCGCCGGCCTCGACGCCGAGCACGCGCGCGGTCTCCGGGTACCTGATCGGCGCGGACAGCCCGCCCGCGTCCTCCAGCCGGAACCGGACCCGCAGCACGACGTAGCGGTCAGGGGCGGCCTTGAAGCGGCTGTGCCGGTAGGAGAACCCGCAGTCGGCGTTCGGGATCACCACGACCTCGCCGGCCCGGCGGTCGTAGGCGACGACCTCGGTGACGGTGTCGGCCACCTCCTGGCCGTACGCGCCGACGTTCTGGATCGGGGTGGCACCGGCAGAGCCGGGGATGCCGGCCAGGCACTCGATGCCCGCCAGCCCGGCGTCCACCGCGCGGGCCACCGCGTCCGACCAGTTCTCGCCCGCGGCCAGCTCCAGCCGGGTGCCCTCGAGAAGCACCCCGCGGGTGGCGATGCGCAGCGCCGTGCCCTCGAAGCCCTTGTCGGAGATGACGAGGTTGCTGCCGCCGCCGATGACCAGCAGCGGGGTGGCGGATTCGTCGGCCTCGCGCACCGCGGCGATCACCTCGTCGTCGGTGGTCGCCGTGATCAGTCGGGTGGCCGGGCCGCCGAGCCGGAAGGTCGTCAGCGGGGCGAGCGGGGCGTCATGGAGTTCCTGCACGCGCTCAAGAGTACGAGAGGGCGCGGGCGGGGCCGGGATTCGGGCGGGCGTCCGGCCCGGCTCCGGTCACCTGCCCGGCCCGGCGTCCGCGTCAGGCGAGGGCGACGACGGCGCGGGACTGGCCCAGCACCTTCTTGCCCTCGCTGGTCACCGTGAGGTCCACCCGGACCGTACGGGCTTCGTCGTCCAGCTTCGCCGCGACCTTGGCGCTGACCTCGACGACCGCGCCCTTGTCGTCGTTGGGCACCACGACGGGCCGGGTGAAGCGCACGCCGTAGTCCACGACCGCGCCCGGGTCACCGGTCCAGTCGGTCACCACCCGGATCGCCGACGCCATGGTGAACATGCCGTGCGCGATGACGTCCGGCAGACCGACCTCCTTGGCGAACTTCTCGTTCCAGTGGATCGGGTTGAAGTCGCCGGAGGCGCCCGCGTACGCGACGAGTGTGGCGCGGTTCACGGGGAAGGAGCGGGCCGGGAGCTCGGTGCCGACCTCGACGTCGTCGTAGGAGACCTTGGCCGTCATCTGGTAGTCACTCCCCCTCGGCGGCTCGCGCCACCAGCTTCACGTAGGCCGTCACGACGTGCTCGCCGCTCTCGTCGTGCAGGTCGTTGCGGACCAGCAGGACGTCGTTGCCCGCGAGGGTCTTGATGTCCTCGATGGTGGCGGTGACGGCGAGCCGGTCACCGGCGTGGATCGGGCGGGTGTAGACGAACCGCTGGTCTCCGTGGACGACACGGCTGTAGTCCAGACCCAGTTCGGGGTCGTCGACGACCACCCAGGCCACCTTGGTCGTGATCGCGAACGGGAACGTCGGCGGGGCGATCACATCGGGGTGGCCGCACGCCCGGGCCGCCTCCGGGTCGCTGTAGACCGGGTTCGGGTCGCCGATCGCCTCGGCGAATTCGCGGATCTTCTCCCGGCCGACGTCGTAAGACCGGGAGGGCGGGTACGTCCGCCCGATGTACGAATGGTCGAGCGCCATCGGCTCGGCACCTCCTGGGAAACGGGTCCTGCTGTGCGATGAAAGCATGATGTACCGGCCGCGGGCGGCAGGCGGCGCCCAGACCCGAGCCCACAACACCACGAGGCCGCCCCCGGTCGGGGACGGCCTCGTGGATGAGACTGGTTTATCGCGTCTCGCGGTGCGCGGTGTGCGCCTTGCAACGCGGGCAGTGCTTCTTCATCTCAAGACGATCCGGGTCGTTGCGCCGGTTCTTCTTGGTGATGTAGTTCCGCTCCTTGCACTCCACGCAGGCCAGCGTGATCTTCGGGCGGACGTCGGTGGCAGCCACGTGAGTGCTCCTTGACGAACGGATGGGTTAACGCAGAAAAGAGTAGCCGATCGAAGGACCGAGCCCGCAATCGGCTACTGTCAGTAGCGGTGACCGGACTTGAACCGGTGACACAGCGATTATGAGCCGCTTGCTCTACCGACTGAGCTACACCGCTGCGATGCGATCTGATCCCCCGCCCGGCGAACCGGGCGGGAAACCAACTCACATCAGAGCCCCAATACGGAATCGAACCGTAGACCTTCTCCTTACCATGGAGACGCTCTGCCGACTGAGCTATTGGGGCGAGCGATGAAGACATTACACGGTCGGCCGCCGAAGGTGAAATCCGTATGCCGCCGCCCCCAACAGGGACCTTCTCCCGTCCCGCGCACCACACCGGTACGACTATTCGGCTCCTCCTCGAAGCCGCCCCCGCCGCGCCCTAGGCTCGGGGAACACTGAGTGATCTTGGCTGCGTATGCGCCGCCAGCGCCACCCCCGCGCTCCGCGTACGCCCGCGAAATCCAGGAGCGCGATGCCTGACAGCCAGCCACAGCCACAGCGCCCGCGCCCGCCCTCCCGGAGCGACGGCACGGCCCCCGAGAACGGTGTGCTGGTGCTGGGCGGCGCCCGGCTCGCCGACGGCCGCACGGTGGACGTACGCCTCAGCAGCGGCCGTATCGAGGCCGTCGGCACGGCGGGCAGCCTCACCTCGTTCGGCCCGCGAGTGGACCTCAAGGGCTATCTGCTGCTGCCCGCCCCCGCCGAGCCGCACGCCCACTGCGACACCGCGCTCACCGCGGACGCCGACGGCCCGCTGCCGGACTCCCCCACGGACATCCAGCGCCGCACCACCGAGGCGGCGCTGCTCCAGCTGGGCCACGGGGCGACGGCGCTGCGCACCCACGTCCGGATCGGCGACGTGCACGGGCTGCGCTCCCTCGAAGCGGTGCTCCAGGCCCGCCAGGCGCTGCGCGGGCTGGCCGACCTGACCGCGGTGGCCGTCCCCAGGGTGCTGACCGGCGCGGCGGGCGCGGACGAGCTGGCGATGCTGCGGGACGCGGTGCGGGCGGGCGCGACGGTCATCGGCGGCTGCCCCGACCTCGACCCGGACCCGGCCGGTCACGTCGAGGCCGTACTGGAGATCGCCGCCGAGCACGGCTGCGCCGTCGACCTGCACACCGACGGCGCCGACCCGGCGCGGCTGGCCCGGCTCGCCGCCATGGCGGGGGGCCTGCGGACCGGCGTCACCATCGGCCCGTGCGGGGGCCTGGGCCGACTGCCGCACCAGATCGCGGCGCGTGTCGCGGACCAGCTGGCGGCGGGGGACGTCACGGTCGTGTGCCTGCCGCAGGGCGACTGCGGCGGCCTGGAGGAGCCGGGCCCGCGCGGCGCGGGCGAGGCGCGCTGCGCACCGGTCCGGCTGCTGCGCGCGGCGGGGGTACGGGTCGCGGCGGGCAGCGGCGCGCTGCGGGACGCCGCGAACCCGGTGGGGCGCGGCGACCCGCTGGAGGCCGCGTTCCTGCTGGCCTCGTGGGGGGAGCTGCGCCCGGAGGAGGCGTATGCCGCGGTGTCCGCGCAGACGCGGGCGGCGATGGGGCTGCCGGAGGTGCGGGTGGAGGCGGGCTTCCCCGCGGAGCTGCTGGCGGTGCGGGGGGACTGCATCGCGGGGGTGCTGTCGCTCGCGTACAGCCGGATCGTGGTGCACCGGGGCCGGGTCGTGGCGCGGACCAGCGCGGTGCGGGAGTACTGCGACTCGGCGGTCGCGGTGGCCCTGGACCTGCCGCGGCAGACGCGTCCGAAGAGCGGGGACGGCGGCGAGGGAGAGGGCACGGCGGGCGGCGCCGGCGCGGGCCCCGCGGGCGGCTGAGCACCGCGGCGCGGGCCCCGTGGGCGGCTGAGCACCGCGGGGCCGGGTCGGACGCCGGGCGGCCTCAGGCGCCTCGTAACGGGCCGCCTGAGGGGCGTTCAGGCGATGGGCCGTCAGGAGCCGTCGCGGGTCAGGTCGTCCACGTCCACGTACTCCAGGTCGTCGCCATCGATCTCTATGCCCCGAAGGGGGTCGCGGTCCGCGCCCGCGCCCGCGTCCGGGTGGCCCGCCTGGTCCGGACCGATCGTGTAGTTGTCGCCGCTGATGGCTTCTTCGGGTGTCATGTCCGGGGCCAGGCCCAGCAGGTCGTCGAAGTCGACCTCCGTGGCGCCGGAGGGTGCGCCGATCTTCCCGGCGTCGCCGAACGTCAACGTCAGCGGCAGCTTGTCGCCCTTGTCGAAGTCGTCGACGAGCGGCGCGATGTCGGCGGTGGCGCCGGCCAGTTCGCCGTTCTTGACCGAGAAGTCGATGGAGACCTTCTTGTCCGGCAGCTCCTTGAGCTCCTTGGCCGTCGGCAGGCTGCGGCTGCCGCCCGGGAGGTCCTTGACGATCGGCCGCAGTTCGCCCACGACACCGGTCAGCAGGGTCCGCGCGGAACCGCTGGCGACCAGATGGGTCGCCCCGTCCCGGCTGCCCTCGTCCTTGATCGTGATCTCGCGGCTGAACACGCCCTTGATCGCCTTGAGCACCTTCTCGCCGGTCTCGGCGTCGACGTCACCGGGCCCGGACGGCGCGTCGTCCCCGGCGGACCCGTCGGCCTCGCGCTGGGCCTTCTCCATGCCGTCGGTGAAGGACTCCATCTTGCGGGTGTCGATCTTGATCCACCCGCCGTCGAGGATCGTGCGTATGCCGTCGGCGGCGCTCCCGGGGAGCACGGGGAGCATGCCGCCGATCTCCTCGGCGGAGGGCGCGGGCCGCCCGCTCAGCTCGGCGAGTGCCTTGATGTCGGCGCGGTAGTAGGCCGTCTTGCCGATCAGCCGGTACTCGGCGAGGTCGCCGTCGGGCCCGGCGATCGCGAGCCGGGTGCTGACGATGTCCTTCTCCCCCGCCTCGGCGATGGGCTTCCTGGCCTGTACCGCGAGGGTCACCCGCAGCCCGGCCATCAGCTTCGCCTCGTCCGCCGCCAGCGGTTCCGCGTCGGGCCCCTTCTTCGACAGCGCGACGAGCTGCGCGGCGGAGGCGTCGATGTCGAACTCCACGGCGAGCGACTTGCGCTCGCCGAGCTTCTCGGCGGCGTTCTCCAGCTTGTTGGCGGCGGAGATCTTCTCCATGACGCCGCACGCGGCGACGCCGGTGACCAGCACGGCGGCGCACCCGGCAGCGGTCAGTGTCGTGCGGAGAGCGGGTACGGCGCTAATGGGGGACTCCTCGTGTCGTCTGGTCGTATGAGCAGACTCACGAGTGGCGGCCGGGGTTGTACCGCGTACGGTCGGGATCATGCGCATTGTCATCGCTGGAGGACACGGTCAGATCGCGCTGCGGCTGGAGCGGCTGCTCGCCGGGCGCGGGGACGAGGTCGCGGGCATCATCCGGCGGCGGGAGCAGGCGGGCGCCCTGCTGGCGGCCGGTGCCGAACCGGTCGTGTGCGACCTGGAGACGGCGTCGGTGGAGGACGTCGCGCGGCATCTGGAGGGCGCCGACGCGGTCGTCTTCGCGGCGGGCGCCGGGCCGGGCAGCGGCGCGCAGCGGAAGCAGACGGTGGACCACGCGGCGGCCGTGCTGGTCGCGGACGCGGCGGAGAAGGCCGGTGTACGGCGGTACCTCATCGTGTCGTCGATGGGGGCCGACCCGGACGCGCCGGAGGGCGCGGACCCGGTGTTCACCGCGTACCTGCGCGCGAAGGGCGCCGCGGACGAGGACGTGCGGTCCCGCCCGCGGCTGGACTGGACGGTCCTGCGCCCGGGCCGGCTGACGGACGACCCGGGCAGGGGGCGGGTGGCGCTGGCCGAGCGCACCGGGCGGGGCGACGTCTCACGCGACGACGTGGCCGCGACCCTGGCCGCGCTGCTGGAGGAGCCCGGCACGGCGGGCCGCACGCTGGAGCTGATCGGGGGCGCGGAGCCGGTGGCGGACGCGGTGCGCGCGATCGTGGCGGCCTGAGGGCCTGACGCCCTGGGGTGGGTGCGGCGCGGGTGGCGGCCTGAGGGCCTGACGCCCTCGGGCGGGCGCGGCGCAGGTGGCGGGCCGCCTGACGGCCTGCGGCCGGCTCGGCGGGTGGCGGGCCGCCTGACACCCTGGAGCGGGCTCGGCGGGTGGCGGGTGGCGGGTGGCCTGACGGCCTGAGGTCGGTCATGGGGGCACGGGGCACGGGGCAGGCGAGTCCGCCGGGCCAGGCGGATCCGCGGGCCGGGCGGGTACCCGGGCCCGGCTCTGCCGTACCGCGCGCAGGCCGTGCTGTCCCGGCCCGTGCCCCGCGCGGCGGCGGGCCTAGAAGTCCACCCGGGTCGTCTCGTCGAGACGGGCCACGGAGTCCTGGGCGAACTCGCGCTCGTACGCGTTCCGGATGCGCTCGATCCGGGGATTCCGCACCGGGGCCTCGGCGACCGGGTAGAGCAGGATCAGCTCGTAGGACCGCTCCCGCTCTATCGCCCCGTTCCGGTCCCGCCACTGCCCGCGCCCGTCCTGGATGGTGAGCCCGTCCGGGAAGCTCGGGGTGACCTCGCGGTCCACGAAGTCGAGGAACTGCTTGTCCGTGACGGTCGGCCCCCCGTCCGGCCGCTCGGTGCCGAAGAACAGCCGCGTCTCGATGTACGGCCTGCCCGGCGGGGCGACGGCCGCCTTCGCCGGGGCCGGGTCCTCGTCCAGCGCGGCGTACGCGGTGACCGGCGCGGCAGCGGCAAGGACGAACGCGGCTGCGATGGTGGCGACGCGGGCACGCGGCGTGAAGGTCGGCACGTTCGGTGGTCCTCTCGGTCCGGGGCCGGGCCGCACGCCGGTGCGGTCCGGGGCCGGGCCGCACCGGCGCGGCCTGGCTCCCCTCCGCACTGCCCACGCCGCGGGCCGTTCAGTCCCGAGCCGTCCGCGCCTCGTTCACGGGCGGCGGTCACCGGAGGGGTCGAGGACTCCATACGAAAACGGCCCCTGGTCTGCGTTTCCGCAGGCCAGGGGCCGTTTGCGTTCCTGTGGCGGCGCCAGGATTCGAACCTGGGTAGGCTAAGCCGACGGATTTACAGTCCGCTCCCATTGGCCACTCGGGCACACCGCCTGGGATATCGCGCCAGGATCTCCGTTCTTGCGTCGGGACTCCCTGGCGACGTCGTAAACCATACCCGATGACCGGGGGTGCTTCGCCACCGGGTTGATCGCGGGGGGATCGGGTCCGAGGTGGCTAGGCTGGCGGTGCGGGCCGCATCCGTAGCGGGCCGCTCCCCTGACCGATCTACGCACGAGGAGCCAACTACAAGATGGCCGACTCCAGTTTCGACATCGTCTCGAAGGTCGAGCGGCAGGAGGTCGACAACGCCCTCAACCAGGCGGACCGGGAGATCTCCCAGCGCTACGACTTCAAGAACGTCGGCGCCTCGATCGCATGGTCGGGCGAGCGGATCGAGATGCGCGCCAACTCCGAGGAGCGGGTCAAGGCGATCCTCGATGTCTTCCAGTCCAAGCTGGTCAAGCGGGGGATCTCGCTGAAGGCGCTGGACGCGGGCGAGCCGCAGGCCTCCGGTAAGGAGTACAAGATCTTCGCGACGCTGCAGGAGGGCATCTCGCAGGAGAACGCGAAGAAGGTCGCCAAGATCATCCGCGACGAGGGCCCGAAGGGCGTCAAGGCGCAGGTGCAGGGCGACGAGCTGCGGGTGACCTCCAAGAGCCGGGACGACCTCCAGGCCGTGATCGCCCTCATCAAGGGCAAGGACCTCGACTTCGCGGTCCAGTTCGTCAACTACCGGTGACGACACCGGCGCCGGAGCGATGCCGCCGCCGACCGCCAGGACCCCGTCGGCCCGTGCCGGCGGGGTCCTGGCGGTGGTGAAGCCCCTGGCGGGGTCCTGGCGGTCGTGAGGACCGGTGCGCGGTCAGCGGCTGCCGAAGCGCTCGCCGGTGCTGACGATCTCGTGGCCCAGTGGGGCCAGCGAGATCGGTATCAGCTTGAAGTTGGCCAGTCCCAGCGGGATGCCGATGATCGTGACGCAGAGCAGGAGGCCCGTGATGACGTGGCCGAGGGCAAGCCACCAGCCCGCCAGCAGCAGCCACAGGACGTTGCCGACGCAGGAGGGCGCGCCCGCGTCGCGCCGCGGCACCGCCGTACGCCCGAACGGCCACAGCGCGAAGCCCGCGATACGGAAGGCCGCGATGCCGAACGGGATGCCGATGACGGTGATGCAGAGGATCAGCCCCGCGACGACGTAGGCGCACGCCATCCAGAAGCCCGAGAGGACCAGCCAGATCAGGTTGAGGAGTGTCTTCACGGCCGGGGCCCCGCCATCTGCTCGAGCCGGGCGATGCGCTCGGCCATCGGCGGGTGGGTGGAGAACAGCCGGGCCATGCCGGCGCCCGGTCGGAACGGGTTGGCGATCATCATGTGGCTGGCGGTCTCCAGACGGGGCTCGGGGGGCAGTGGTCGGGCCTTCGTACCGGCCTCCAGCTTGCGCAGGGCGTTGGCCAGCGCCAGCGGGTCCCCGGTGAGTTGGGCGCCGGAGGCATCGGCCTCGTACTCCCGCGAGCGGCTGACGGCCATCTGGATGAGCGCCGCGGCGAGCGGTCCGAGGATCATGATGAGCAGCATGCCGAAGATGCCGGGGCCCTCGTCGTCGTCCGAGCGGCCTATGGGAATCAGCCAGGCGAAGTTCACCAGGAACATCACGACGGAGGCGAGCGCGCCCGCGATCGACGAGATCAGGATGTCGCGGTTGTAGACATGGCTCAGTTCGTGCCCGATGACGCCGCGCAGCTCCCGGTCGTCGAGGATCCGCAGGATGCCCTCGGTGCAGCAGACGGCGGCGTTGCGCGGGTTGCGGCCGGTGGCGAAGGCGTTCGGCGCGTCCGTGGGCGAGATGTAGAGCCGGGGCATGGGCTGGCGGGCGGCGGTGGAGAGCTCGCGCACCATGCGGTACAGCTGGGGGGCCTCGAACTCGCTCACCGGGCGGGCGCGCATGGCCCGCAGCGCCAGCTTGTCGCTGTTCCAGTAGGCGTACGCGTTGGTGGCCAGCGCCACCAGGACCGCGATGACGAGGCCCGTACGGCCGAAGAGACTGCCGACCACGATGATGAGCGCGGACAGTCCCCCGAGGAGTACGGCCGTCTTGAGCCCGTTGTGCCGACGGTGCACGGTACGCCCTCCAAATGGTGCGGCAGGGGAACCCTTTGCCTGGTCCATCCACCTTCCAGTGGACCCTCCTGATCTGGTCAACGCCAGACGAGGAGCACCAGTTCCCTTGTGCACTGTGGGTGCGATTACGCCGTCGGTGTGAGTTCCCCGGCGAGGGGTTACAGGAGCGTGCCCGAGGCGAAGCGCAGGATGAGCTGCGGGGCTCCGGACAGGACGACGCCGGCGACGGCCGCCAGGCCGATGGCGGAGGTGAGGGGGGCGGGGATGCCCGGCCGTGCGGCGACCTGGGCGGCCGCTCCCCCGGCGGCCGCTTCCTCGCCCGCCTCCGTCACCTCACGGCTCCGGAAGAGGACCGCCGTCCACTGGAGGTAGTAGTAGAGCGCGATCACCACGTTGACGGCCATGACGACGGCCAGCCAGCCCAGCCCGGCGTCCACCGCCACGGAGAACACCGTGACCTTGGCGAAGAGGCCGATGATGCCCGGCGGCAGCCCCGCCAGGCAGAGCAGGAAGAAGCCGAGGGAGAGCGCGGCCAGCGGGCTGGTCGCGTACAGGCCCCGGTAGTCGGTGATCCGGTTCGCCGCGCTCGTACGGGCCACCAGGGCGGCGACCGCGAAGGCGCCGAGGTTCACGGCCGCGTACATCAGCGCGTACGCCACGGTGGAGCCGATCGCGTGCGTCGCCTCGCCGGAGCTGTCGGCGTATCCGGCGGCCGCCACCGGCACCAGCAGATAGCCCGCCTGGCCGACGGAGGACCACGCGAGCAGCCGTACGGCGCTGTGCGCGCGCTCGGGGCGCTGGCGCAGGGCGGCGACGTTGCCCGCCGTCATGGTCACGGCGGCGAGGACCGCCATGGCGGGGCCCCATACGTCGTCGTACGCCGGGAAGGCGATGACGGTGACCAGGATGAGGCCGGTGAAGCCGACGGCCTTGCCGATGACGGACAGGTAGGCGGCCACGGGCAGCGGCGCGCCCACATAGGTGTCGGGCACCCAGAAGTGGAACGGCACGGCCGCGGTCTTGAAGGCGAAGCCGACCAGGGTCAGGGCGACGCCGGTCTGGGCGAGCGTCTCCAGTTGCGGGTCGACGTGGGTGAGCCCGTCGGCGACCTCGGTGAGGTGCATGCTGCCGGTGGCGGCGTAGACGAAGCTGATGCCGAGCAGCGTGACGGCGGTCGCGGTCACGGACGACAGGAAGAACTTGAGCGCGGCCTCGGAGGCGAGGCGGTCGCCGCGCCGCATGCCCACCAGCGCGAAGGCGGGCAGCGAGGCCACTTCGAGGGCGACGACCAGGGTGGCGAGGTCGCGGGAGGCGGGCAGGAGCATCGCGCCCGCGACGGCCGACAGCAGCAGGAACCAGAACTCGCCCGCGGGGAGCTTGAGATCGGCCACGGGGTTGATGGACAGCAGGGCCGTCAGCAGGGCTCCGCCGAGCACCAGGAACTGGATGGCGAGCGTGAACTCGTCGGCCACATAGGAGCACACGTCGCCGTCGCCGCTGGTGGTCAGGCAGAAGGTCCGGCGGTCGCCGTCGAGCAGCGGCAGCAGCGCGAGCCCGGCCAGGACCAGGCTCGCGACCGAGATCCAGCCCAGGAGGGGCTTGTTGCGCTCGGGCAGGAACAGGTCGGCGACGAGGACGACCAGCCCGGCCAGGGCGGCGATGGTGGGCGGGGCGATCGCGAGCCAGTCGACGGACTGGACGAGGTTCGCGGCACTGACGGTGCTTGCGGTCATCAGTGGCCTCCTGCGAGAAGCTGCTGCACGGCCGGGTCGCTGAGGCCGATCAGGGCCGCGGGCCAGAGTCCGGCGAGGACGGTGAGGACGACGAGCGGGGTCCAGGCGGCGAACTCGTGGCCGCGTACGTCGGGCAGGGCGCGGGCCGGGGCCGTGCCGCTTCCGGCACCTCCGGAGACCGCCCCGCCCGTGGCCCCGATGCCGTCCGGGTCGCCCATGCAGACACGGCGTACGACGACGAGCATGTACGCGGCCGTCAGCAGCGTGCCGAAGGCGGCGACGGCGAGGTAGGTGAGGAACGCCGGGCGGCTGAGGCCCGCGGCCGGCTCGTACGCGCCGAACATGGCGAGCATCTCGCCCCAGAACCCGGCGAGCCCCGGCAGCCCGAGGGAGGCGACGGCGCCGAAGACCAGCAGCCCGCCCAGCCGCGGGGCGCGGCCGTAGAGCGCGGCGCCGGTGCGGCCCGCGAGCTGGTCGAGGTCCGTGCTGCCGCAGCGCTCCTTCACCGCGCCGACCAGGAAGAACAGCAGGCCGGTGATGAGTCCGTGGGCGATGTTGGCGAACAGCGCGCCGTTCACGCCGGTCGGGGTGAGGGTGGCGATGCCCAGCAGGACGAAGCCCATGTGGCCGACCGAGGAGTACGCGATGAGCCGCTTGAGGTCGCCCTTGGCGCCGGTGCGGGCCAGGGCCAGGCAGGCGAGCGACCCGTAGACGATGCCGACGACCGCGAAGGCCGCGAGGTATGGGGCGAAGGTGTGCGCGCCCTCCGGCGCGATGGGCAGCACGATCCGTACGAAACCGTACGTGCCCATCTTGAGCAGGACGCCCGCCAGCAGGACGGAGCCGACGGTCGGCGCGGCGGTGTGGGCGTCCGGCAGCCAGCTGTGCAGCGGCCACATCGGGGCCTTCACGGCGAGCCCGATGCCGATGGCGAGGACCGCGATGAGCTGCGTGGTGTGGCTGAGGCCGGCCCCGTTGTCAGTGGCGAGTGCCACCATGTCGAAGGTGCCGCCCTTGATGCCGACGAGGAGGAGGCCGAGCAGCATGACGACCGAGCCGAGCAGCGTGTAGAGGATGAACCGCCAGGCGGCGCGCTCCCGGTCCTCGCCGCCCCAGCGGTTGATGAGGAAGTACATCGGGATGAGGACCATCTCGAACGCCAGGAAGAACAGCATCAGGTCGAGGACGGCGAAGGTCGCGAGGGTGCCGGACTCCAGGACGAGCAGCAGGGCGACGAAGGCCTTCGGGCTGGTGCCCTGCCCCTTGGGGGTGAGCTGTAGCTGTAGAGCGCGCACAGGAACGTCAGCAGTGCGGTCAGCACGAGGAGGGGGAGCGAGACGCCGTCCACGCCGAGGTGGATGCGGATGTCCAGGGCCGGGATCCAGCTGAGGTCGGTCTGCGCCTGCATCCGGGACGGCTCGTCGTGGTCGAAGCCGACGGCCAGCGCGATGGCCGCGGCCAGTACGGCGCCGGTGACGGTGACGCCGTGCCGCAGCACCGCCTGGTCGGGGTCGCGGCCCTTGAGCCCGGGCGGGGCGGGGAGCAGGGCGGCGACGGCGCCGAGCAGGGGGAGCACGACGAGGGCCGCGAGGAGGAGCTGCATGGCGGTGTGGTTCACGGGTCAGGCTCCGGCTGCGACGAGGACGGCGGCGACGGCCAGGACGAGGGATCCCGCGAGCAGTGCGCTGAGGTAGGTCTGCACATTGCCGGTCTGGGCGCGGCGGACGGCCGCGCCGAGCAGGCGGGGCGCGGTGCCCGCGCCGCGTACGTAGGTGTCGACGACCTCGCGGTCGAGGAACCGCACCAGGCCGGCGGCGGCGCGCACGGGGCGGACGAACAGCGCGGCGTACACGGCGTCGAGGTGGAAGCCGGTCGCGGCGTGCCGGTGCAGCGGGCCCAGCAGGAGGCGGCCGGGGTCCGCGGGGTCGGGCGGCGCCGCGGCTCCGTAGACCTCGTCGTGCTCCTCGATGGCCTCGGCCTCGGTGACGGCGGGCTCGCGGGCGGGCGGGACGATGACCGGGCCGAGCGGGGCACGGGCGGCCAGGGCGGTGGTGTGCCGCCAGGCCGCGTAGGTGACGAGGGCGCCGACCAGGGCGAGGCCGGTGCCGAGGACGGAGGTGGCCAGGGTGGGGGCGAGCGAGCGGTCGTCGAACCAGTCCGGAAGGACGCCGAAGAGCAGGCCGGAGGCGAGGGCGGGGACCGCGAGGACCCAGAGCACGGCGTTCATGACGACCGGGATACGGGCCGGGTGCGCGGCCTGGGGCTCTTCGGGCGCGACGGCGGCCCCGGCGATGTCGGCGGTGCCCGCGGGCGCGCCGGTGCCGGTGGGGCGGCCGGGCGCTCCGGCCAGCAGCCACAGCCGGGCGGCGTACCCGGCGGTGAGCAGGGCGGTGGCGAGCCCGGCGACCAGGACGGTCCAGCCGACGCCGGCGGGGACGCCGTGCTCGTGGCCGAGGGCGGTGTGCTCGGCGGCGCCGAGGACGGCCTCCTTGGAGAAGAAGCCGCTGAACGGGGGAAGCGCGGCGAGCGCCAGCAGGCCGATGGTCAGCGTCCAGTACGCGTCGGGGGCCTTCTTGGCGACGCCGCCCATCCGGGCCATCGCGGACAGGGAGTTCGTACCGGCCGCGTGGATGATCACGCCCGCGGCGAGGAAGAGCAGCGCCTTGAACGCGCCGTGGCTGATCAGGTGGAACACGGCCGCGCCGCGGTCGCCCACGGCCAGGGCGCCGGTCATGTAGCCGAGCTGGCCGATGGTCGAGTAGGCGAGGACGCGTTTGATGTCGTCCTGGGCGAGCGCGGCGAGCGCCGAGCCGACCATGGTGACGGCCGCGACGACCGCGAGCACGACGAGCGCGGCGGCGGAGGCGGCGAAGACGGGCAGCAGCCGGGCGATGAAGTAGACGCCCGCCGCGACCATGGTGGCGGCGTGGATCAGCGCGGAGACGGGGGTGGGGCCGGCCATCGCGTCGGGCAGCCAGGTGTGCAGCGGGAACTGCGCCGACTTGCCCGCCACCCCGGCCAGCAGCAGCAGCGCGACGAGGGTGGGGTGGTCGAGCTGGAAGTCGGAGACGGAGGAGGTCAGCCGGGTGTAGATGGTGCTGATCCGGAACGTGCCCGCGTCGGCGGCGAGCGCGAAGATGCCGATCAGGAACGGTACGTCGCCGAGCTTGGTGACCAGGAACGCCTTGAGGGAGGCGGAGCGGGCGGCCGCCGTCTCCCAGTAGTGGCCGACCAGGAAGTACGAGCAGATGCCCATGATCTCCCAGCCCACCAGCAGCACCATCAGGTCGTCGGAGTAGACGACGAGCAGCATCGCGGAGGTGAAGAGGGAGACGAGCGCGGCGTACGAGGCGTAGCGCGGGTCGTCGCGCAGATAGCCGGTGGAGTAGATCTGCACGCAGGTCGCGACCACTCCGACCAGCACCGCGACCAGCGCGGCGAAGCCGTCGACGTGCAGCGCGAGGTCGATCGGGATCGAGCCGGTGTCCGTGAGCCGGGTGGCGGCGTGGATCCCCGCTCCCCCGCCCTGCCGTACGGCGACGACGACCGCGAGGGCGGCGGCGGCGAGGGTCGGCAGCACGGCCAGGGGCCGTACGAAGCCGGGGGCGCGGCGGCCCAGCAGCAGGCCCGCGAGGGCGCCGAGGAAGGGCAGCAGCGGAACGAGGACGGCGGTGGTCGTGGTCGTCACGCGGCGGCCTCCGCCTTCTCCTGCGCGCCGTCGCCGTCGGCCGCCCGCGCGGCTTCGGACTCCTCGGCGAGGTCGGTGAGCTTGTCGACGTCGGCCGTGCCGCGGTTGCGGTACACGAGCAGGACGATGGCCAGGCCGATGCCGATCTCGGCGGCGGCGATGGCGATGATGAACAGGGTGAGCGCCTGACCGGCGTGCAGGGTGTCGCGGAGCCAGACGTCGAAGGCGACGAGGTTGAGGTTGACGGCGTTGAGCATCAGCTCGACGGACATCAGGACCAGGATCGCGTTGCGCCGGGCGAGGACGCCGTACAGGCCGGTGCAGAAGAGCAGGGCGGCGAGGACGGCCGGGTAGGCGAGGTGCATCAGCGCTTCTCCTCGTTGGCCCTGCGGGCTCCGTCGGCCTTGCGGGCTTCGCCGGTCTTACGGGACAGGACGATGGCGCCGACGAGGGCGGCGAGCAGCAGCACCGACAGCGCCTCGAACGGCAGCACCCAGTGCCGGAACAGGCTCTCGCCGGTGACCGCGGTGGAACCCTGCACCGCGCCCTCGACGTTGATCCAGGTGGACCGGAAGGCGTCCACGACCACCCAGATCAGGGTGGCCGCGGCGGCGACGGCCACCGCCAGCGCGGCCCAGCGGTTGCCGGAGTCGGCGTCCGGGGAGCGGCCGATGGGGGCCTTGGTCAGCATCAGCCCGAACAGGAGGAGGACCACGACGGAACCGACGTAGATGAGCACCTGCACCCAGGCGATGAACTCGGCTGTGAGCAGGAGGTACTCCACGGCGAGTCCGCCGAGCGCCACGACGAGCCAGAGGGCGGCGTGCACCAGCTGCTTGGTGGTGACGGTGATGACGGCCGCGCCGAAGGTGGCGACGGCGACGAGGAGGAAGGCGATCTCCACCCCGGTCGGGGAGAGGAAGCCGTGCTGTGCGGCGGCAAGCTGTGCGGTGTGATGTGCGGCGGCGAGGGTCACGCGTCGCCCTCCCGCGGCTGTTCGGCGGCCTGCTGCTGCCCGGCGGCCTGCTGCTGCCCGGCGGCCTGCTCCTGGGCGGCGGCCTGCTCTTGAGCGGCGGCCTGCTCCTGGGCGGCCAGCTTCTCCGCTGCCTTGCGGGCCGCGGCGATCTCCTTGGGCTCCTCGGCACCCGGGTCCAGCGCGGGCGGCGCGGGCACCGTCCACATCCACTCGCGGAGCTTGTCGCGCTCGTGGGTGAGGTCGCGGATGTCCGTCTCGGCGTACTCGAACTCCGGCGACCAGAACAGCGCGTCGAAGGGGCACACCTCGATGCAGATACCGCAGTACATGCACAGCGAGAAGTCGATGGCGAAGCGGTCCAGCACGTTGCGGCTGCGCTCGCGCCCACCGGGGGCGGCGGGCGGCACCGTCTCCTTGTGGGAGTCGATGTAGATGCACCAGTCCGGGCACTCGCGCGCGCAGAGCATGCACACGGTGCAGTTCTCCTCGAACAGCCCGATCACACCGCGCGTACGCGGCGGCAGTTCGGGCTGCACGTCCGGGTACTGCACGGTCTGCGTCTTGCGTGTCATCGTGCGCAGGGTGACGGCCAGGCCCTTGGCCAGGCCGGATCCGGGGATGCCCATCAGGAGATCACCACCTTGACGACGCCGGTGAGGGCGATCTGGGCGAGTGCGAGCGGGATGAGGAGGGTCCAGGCGAACTTCTGCAGCTGGTCCTCGCGGAGCCGGGGGTAGGTCACCCGGAGCCAGATGACCACGAAGGCCAGGACGGCGGTCTTCAGCAGCATCCACAGCCAGCCCAGGCCGTCGGGATAGGGGCCGTGCCAGCCGCCGAGGAAGAGCACCGTGGTCAGCGCGCACAGCACGACGATGCCCGCGTACTCGGCGAGCAGGAACAGTGCGAAGCGCAGGCCCGTGTACTCGGTGTACGCGCCGAAGATGATCTCGGAGTCGGCGATCGGCGCGTCGAACGGCGGGCGCTGGAGCTCGGCGAGCCCGGCGGTGAAGAACACGAGTCCGCCGACGATCTGCCAGGGCACCCACCACCACTCGAACGCGTCGAGGATCCCGGGCAGCGAGACCGTACCGGCCGCCATCGCCACGGAGGCGGCGGTGAGCAGCATCGGCAGCTCGTACGCCATGAGCTGCGCGGCCGTCCGCAGACCGCCGAGCAGCGAGAACTTGTTGGCCGAGGCCCACCCGGCCATGAGCGAGCCGAGCACGCCCACGCCCATGACGGCGAGGACGAAGAAGATCCCCGCGTCCACGAACTGGCCGACGGCGTTGTCCGGGCCGATCGGTATGGCGACGAGCACGACGAGGTACGGCAGGAGCGCGATGGCGGGCGCGAGCTGGAAGATCCGCCGGTCGGCCCCGGCGGGCACGACGTCTTCCTTCTGCGCGAACTTCACCCCGTCCGCGACCAGCTGGGCCCAGCCGTGGAACCCGCCGGCGTACATCGGCCCGAGACGGCCCTGCATGTGGGCCATGACCTTGTGCTCGGTCTGCCCGACGACCAGTGGGAACACCAGGAAGACGAGGAATACGGCGAGCAGTCGCAGCGCGACGTCGAGGACGTCGTTCACGTGTCGCCTCCGTCGTGGGTCCGGGTGGTGTCGTGGTCGGTGCCGGTGGTGCCGCCAGCGGCGTCCCCGGGGGTGCGGCTTGTCTCGGCCGCGTCGTCCGTCGCGGCGGAGTCACCGGTTCCGGGGCCGGTGGCCTCGGCCGTGTCGCTCGCTTCGGCGGGGCCGGAAGCGGCGGTGTCGCCGCCCGTGCCGCTCGCTTCCGTGGGTTTCGCCTCGTCGGCGGGGGGTGCGTCCTTCGCCTCCGGCTTCGGCTCGCCCTCGTCGAACGCCGGGCGGGCGTGGTGCCACGGCGCGTCGGACGAGCGCGTGCGCGGCGCCGCCGGGCGCCGGGCGCCCGCGTCCGCCGCCTGGCCCACCGGGCCCTCGCCGGCACCGCGCGGCACGGCGGTCCCGGCGGTCTCCGCAGCAGCGGCACCGGCGTCCGGAGCGGCGGACTCCGGCGGCGTCGTGTCCGGCGCGGATTCCGTCGGCGTCGTGTCCGGCGCGGATTCCGGAGCGACGGCCTCCGGTGCCGTGGCCGTGCCCTCCGCCCGCTGACCGGCCGAGCCCTCACTCGCGCTGCGCGCCCGCCGCGCGGGCCGCTCGGCGCCCGCGCGCTGACTCGTGGACCCCTCGCTCGCACTGCGTGCACGGCGCGGCGCCGCCGGGGCCCCGGCACCGGCACCGGCACCAGCAGCAGCGGCACCAGCAGCAGCGGCCTCCGGCGCCGCGGTCGCCGCGCCGTCGGCCTCCGCCCGCTGGCTGGCCGATCCCGCGCTCGCGCTGCGCGCGCGGCGTACCGGGCGCTCGCCCGCCGCCGCCGGGCCCGCCGCTCCTGCCGCGCCCGCTGCCCGCGGGCCCCGGGCCGCACGGGCCGGACGCGCCGGGGCAGGCGGCAACTGGCCCTTGAGCGGGCCCCACTCGTTCGGGTCGGGTACACCCGGCGGGAGCATCTGGCGCCGCTTGGGGCCGCCATGATCCGATTCGCCCGGTTCCTTCGCCCCCGGCCACGCCTTGGCGACCCGCGCCGCCAGCACGAAGTCCTTGCGCAGCGGGTGCCCTTCGAAGCCCTCGGGCAGCAGGAGCGGCACGAGGTGCGGGTGGTCGGTGAAGGCGACGCCGAACATCTCGTACGTCTCGCGTTCGTGCCAGGCCGCGCCCGCGTACACGCCGGTGGCGGTGGGCAGCGCGGGCGCGTCGTGCGGCACGGTCGTCCGTACGAGCAGTCGGCGTACGGCGGCCCGGCCGGCCGCCGCCCCCGGTCCCGGCTCCACGAGCGCGACCACGTGCGCGGCGACGCGGAAGCCGGTGCCGGGCTCGTCGACGGCGCTCAGCCAGTCGAAGTAGGTGCAGCCGAGCCCGTCGCGGGCCGCCTCCAGGGCGGTGATCCAGGCGCTCGGGGGGACGTCGACGGTCAGCAGGTCGTACGACTCCTCGGCTGTGGCGCCCTCGCCGAAGATCTCCTCGGCGGGCGCGGGCAGCCAGCCCACGGCCGGCGGCGCGGCGACCGCGCCGTCCGCATCGGGGGCGGCCGCACCGGCAGCACCGTCAGGCTGGGCGGCGGCCGCGCCCGCGTCCGGCTCGGTGGCAGCGCGGGCCGTTCCCTCCGGTCGCTCCTCAGGCGCGCTCATCGCTCGCCCTCCTTAGAAGAAGGCGCCGACTGCGTACCCGGCGAAGCACCCGGCAGCGAGGCACCCGGCACCGAAGCGCTCGGCGCCGGAGGTGGCGCGACCAGGCCGCTGCGCAGCGCCGCGCTGGAGGGACGGCCGCCGCCCGGCGCCGCGTACCGCTGCCCCAGCGATTCGTTCGCGATCTTCTCCTGGAGCTTGAGAATGCCCTGGAGCAGCGCCTCGGGCCGGGGCGGGCAGCCCGGAACGTACACGTCGACCGGGATGATCTGGTCGACACCCTTGGTGACGGAGTACGAGTCCCAGTAGGGGCCGCCGCAGTTGGAGCAGGCGCCGAAGGAGATCACGTACTTGGGCTCGGGCATCTGCTCGTACAGCCGCTTCACCGCGGGCGCCATCTTGTCCGTGACCGTACCGGAGACGATCATCAGGTCCGCCTGGCGCGGCCCCGGCGCGAAGGGGATCACGCCGAGCCGGATGAAGTCGTGGCGGGCCATCGACGCCGCGATGAACTCGATGGCGCAGCAGGCGAGGCCGAAGTTGAAGACCCACAGGCTGTAGCGGCGTCCCCAGTTGAGGACGACCTTCATCGGCTCGGGGGCGAGCCGGGACAGCACGCCGAGCCGCCTGGGCTCGGGCAGGAGCTCGGGCGCGGAGGGGGCCGACGGCGGCACGGGGGTCGCCGGTGTCGCGGGGTTCACGGGACTCACGGGGTTCATGGGGCTCACGTCCATGCGAGGACGCCCTTCTTCCATGCATACAGCAATCCGACGGCGAGGAAGCCGAGGAAGAGGAACATCTCCACCAGCGTCGTCCCGCCGAAGCCCGGCGCGGCGAACACCGTGGCCCAGGGGAACAGGAAGATCGCGTCCACCGCGAAGATCACGTACAGGAAGGCGTAGACGTAGTAGCGGATCTGGGTGTGCGCCCAGCCCTCGCCGACCGGGTCCACGCCGCACTCGTAGGTGAGCAGTTTCTCCGGCGTCGGCACCACCGGACGCAGCAGCCGTCCGGCGCCGAAGGCCATGGCGACGAAGAGCACGCCGACGACGCCCATCAGACCGACTACCGAGTAGCTGTGGAAGTAGTCGGCCGCGAGCTGGACATGGTGGGCACCCGTCGTGGTGCGCACGGTCGTCGCCTCCGGCACGTCGCCCCTCGCTCCCTGTCTGCCTGCTGGCCTGCTGTTCGTCGATACGAGGTGTGTCCGACGATCCGTACGCACGGGAGTCTAGGCCCTGCCGATCGCGGGTGGACCGCCTGTCCGGCATGCGGTGCTCCCGCTGTCCGGCGGGCCGTCGCGCCTGGCGATCGCCCGTCCCCGCGGGCGGTGGGATATCCCCCTTCCGCACACCCCACGAACCCCATGGCGCCGAACCCGCAGGCCAGGCAGTCTTGCGTGCATGACCGCCCGCGCCCATTCCCCCAGGACCACCGGCAGAACACCCGGAGAAGCTCCCAGCGACAGTCGCGGTGAGAGCGCCGCCGACCGGCTGCCGAGACCGCCCGCGCTCGCGCTGCCCGCGCAGAGCTGGCGGGAGATCGCGCACCTCCTCGCCAATCTGCCGGTGGCGCTCGTCGGCTTCGTCTATGTGTGCGTATGGCTGTTTCCGAGCGTGGGGCTCTCCCTTACGGTGATCGGCCTGCCGCTGGTCGCGCTGGGGCTGGGCGGTGCCCGACTGCTCGGCGCGTTCGAACGGCGGCGGGCCCGAGCGCTCCTGCTCGTGGACGTGGACGAGCCGAGTCCGCTGCCGCACCGCGGATACGGGGGCTTCTTCCCCTGGCTGTGGGCGAGCCTGAAGGACCCGGTGGCCTGGCGGAGCACCCTGTACGCCGTCATCCGGCTGCCGTGGGGCGTGGCGACTTTCACGATCACCGTGACGGGGCTGTTTGTCCTGTGGCCAGTACTTCCGTGGGTCGCCCGCGCGCTGACCAACGTGGACCGGGCGATGGTGCGCGGGCTGCTCTCGCCGTCCGACGAGCTGGAGCGGCGGATCGCCCAGCTGGAGTCGGACCGGGGGACGGTGGTCGACACCGCCGCCGCCGACCTGCGCCGCATCGAACGCGACCTCCACGACGGCGCTCAGGCCCGGCTCGTCGCCCTCGCCATGGGTCTCGGCCTGGCCAAGGAGAAGCTCCTGGAAGACCCCGACGCCGCCGCCCGCATGGTCGACGAGGCCCACGGCGAGGTGAAACTCGCCCTCCAGGAACTCCGCGACCTCGCCCGCGGCATCCACCCCGCCATCCTCACCGACCGCGGCCTGGGCCCGGCACTGTCCTCGGTCGCCACACGCTGCACCGTCCCGGTGGCGGTCTCGGTCGACCTCGCGGCCCGCCCGGCGCCCGCGATCGAGGGCATCGCCTACTTCACCGTCTCCGAGCTGCTGCAGAACATCAGCAAGCACAGCGGGGCGAAGTCCGCCTCCGTGGAACTGTGGCGGGCCAAGGACCGGCTGCTGATCCAGGTACGGGACGACGGGCGGGGCGGCGCCACCACGACGGGCGGCAGCGGGCTCGCGGGGCTGGCGGAGCGGCTGGGCTCGGTCGACGGGTTGTTCGTCGTCGACTCCCCTGCGGGCGGGCCGACGGCGGTCACCGCCGAGCTGCCCTGGCGGGACCGGGGGCCCGAGCCTGCCGCACACCGGCGCTGACCTGCGAGGGTGGGGCTAACCCCCCTATGAAGACTCCCACCTGCCGCATGGTCCGGCCGGTCCCCGTCCGAGAACCTTGAGTTACGGAGCCGGAAGTCCCCGGTGTCCTGCGGCGCACTCGGTGACGTAGCCCCGGTGACGTACCCCGGTGCGCCGGCAGCCCTGCATACGTGGAGGACGGACGAAGCGATGGCCAGCGGATCGAGCGACTACGGATACGGCTCGGAGGCCCGGAGCCGTGCGGTTCCCGCGGCGCTGCGCGCCCCCTTCGATGGCCGTACCTGGCGTGAGTTCCTCTATCTCCTGCTCAGTCTTCCGATGGCGGTCCTGACCTTCGTCTACGCCGTCGCGATGCTCTCGCTGGGCGTGGGGCTGCTGATCACCTTCCTGGGCGTGCCGGTGCTCGGCGCCGCGCTCGCGGGCTGCCGGGGGCTGGGGGTGGTGGAGCGGGCCCGCGCCCGCGCCCTGCTGCGGGTGCGGGTGGCCGAACCGGAGCCGGTCGGGTCCCGGAGGCGACGGAGCGGCAAGAGCGGCCTGATCGCCTGGGTCGGCGCGCTGCTCAAGAGCGGCACGTCGTGGCGGCACGCGCTGTACGCGATCGTCCACTTCCCGTGGGCCGTCTTCGCCTTCGTCGTCGCGTTGACGTTCTGGGTGTACGGCTGGGCGACACTGACCTATCCGCTGTGGCACTGGGTCATACCCCGGTACACCGACGCGCCCGGCATCCAGCTCTTCGACGACGGCAAGGACCGCAGCTTCTACATCGACACGCCGTTCGAGGTCGCGGCCACCAGCGCCATCGGAGTGCTGATCGTGCTGGCCGCGCCCTGGCTGATCCGGGGGCTGGCCTCCGTCGACCGGCTGCTGGTGTCGGCGCTGCTCGGTCCGTCGCGGTTGGAGACGCGGGTGTGGGAGCTGGAGTCGGACCGGGGGACGGTGGTCGACACCGCCGCCGCCGACCTGCGCCGCATCGAACGCGACCTCCACGACGGCGCTCAGGCCCGGCTCGTCGCCCTCGCCATGGACCTGGGCCTGGCCAAGGAGAAGCTCCTGGAAGACCCCGACGCCGCCGCCCGCATGGTCGACGAGGCCCACGGCGAGGTGAAACTCGCCCTCCAGGAACTCCGCGACCTCGCCCGCGGCATCCACCCCGCCATCCTCACCGACCGCGGCCTGGGCCCGGCGCTCTCGGCCCTGGCGGCACGCTGCACCGTGCCGGTGACGGTGGTCGTGGACCTGCCCGCGCGGCCTGCCCCGGCGATCGAGGGCATCGCCTACTTCACCGTCTCCGAGCTGCTGCAGAACATCAGCAAGCACAGCGGGGCGCACAGCGGGGCGCACCGCGCGGCAGTGGACGTGTGGCGGTCGGAGGACCGGATGATGCTCCAGGTCACGGACGACGGGCAGGGGGGCGCCGGGACCGGTCAGGGGTCCGGACTGGCCGGGCTCGCCGAGCGGCTGGACGCGGTGGACGGCCTCCTGGTCGTCGTCTCGCCGCCGGGCGGACCCACCACGGTGACGGCGGAGCTTCCGTGGTGGGGGTGACCCGGCGGCTTGGCCTCGGCCTAGCCGTGCCGGCGGACGACCAGGTACGGGTCCTCCCGCAGCGCGAACCGCGCGCCCAGCCAGGTTCCCGCGAGGAGGCCCGCGGCGGGCAGCAGAAGGGCGAGGACCAACCAGCCGGGGCCGGGGACGGCATCGGCGGCGGACACCGGCAACCCGAGCAGGTCGCTGAACTGCCCACTGAGCAGCGCGGAGCCGGCGACGCCGGCGACGGCACCGGTCAGTGCGGCGACGGCGCCGGTGAGCAGGCTCTCGCCGAGCAGTACGCCCTTGAGGTCGCGCACGCCCGCGCCGAGCACCCGCAGCACGGCGAACTGGCCGAGCCGCGAGCGCACGCTGTCCTTGGCCCGGACCGCCCCGATGGCCACGGCTATGGCCGCGAGCAGCACCACGGCCCACCGCGCGACCAGGTCCGCCGCGCCGAACAGCCCCGGCAGATTGCGCACCCGGTCGGACACCGGCGAAGCCGAGAAGTCCAGCTTCTGCAGCGCCGCGGTCACCTCGCGCACCTGGTTCTGGCGGGTCACGGCCACGATGGCGGACTGCGCGCCCTCGGTCGCCTTGTACTTGTCGGCCGGCTGCATGCTCCGGGCCGCGGCGAGCGCGGCGGCGGTGTCCTCCGCGAGATAGGCGGCGTCCGGCCCGTCCGCCTGCCAGCTCGGGTCGTAGACGCCCACGACCTTGAGGTTCATCTCCGCGCTGGAGCCCGAGTCCGGGCCGGTGGCCTTGGTATAGGCGGCCGGGAGCGTCCGGCCGACGTAAGCGGAGTAGTCGACGCCCTGGGATGTCTTCGGCAGGATCACCTGACCCGGCTTCAGCTTCCGGTCGCGCGGCAGCTCGCCCTTGACCATCGGCAGGTCGTCCTCCAGACCGAGCGTGTGGGTCTGGAGCAGGAAGGTCGGGGCCTTCTCGGCGCTGTCGGCGGTGTGGATGGAGGAGACGTAGTCGGCGCTGACCCGTGTCACGCCGGGGACCTTCGCCGCCTCACGGAGGTTCGCCGTGCTCAACTTCCGTACGGAGTCGCTGCCTTCGAAGGAGGCGAGCTCGATCTGAGTGAGGCCACCGGTGGTGAGGACATCGCGCTCGACGGCGGCGGCGGCACCGGCCGCCGTGCCCGCGCACAGCGCGAGGAGCGCGGTCATGGCGGCGAGCAGCGGGGCCGTGCCGCGAAGCGAGAGGCCCGCGCGCCGCCAGGTGTGCCAACTCCAGCGCCACATGGTCAGGACTCCTTTCCGGCGTCGCCGCCGTTGAGCGCGTCGTCGCCGTGGTGCGCGTCGTCGCCGTTGAGCGCGTCATCGCCGTGGTGCGCGTCGTCGCCGTGGTGCGCGTCGTCGCCGTCGGGGTTCACGTCGCCGCCCGGCTGCGCGCCGTTCGGTTCGGCCTCTTCCGGGCCGGATTCCAGGCGGCCGTCCACCAGGCGCAGTTGTCGCGCGCACGCCGCCGCGGCCCGGGCGTCGTGGGTGGCCAGCAGGACCGCGGCACCGCCCTCGGCCGCCGCGGTGAGGGCGTCCAGGACAGCGGTGGCGTTGGCGTCGTCCAGGCTGGCGGTGGGCTCGTCGGCGAGAACGATCGCGGGCCGCTTCACCGCCGCGCGGGCGATGGCGACGCGCTGCCGCTGGCCGCCCGACAGCTCGGTGGCGGGCGCGTCCGCGAGGTCGCCGAGGCCGAGGCGGGCGAGCATGTCCCGCGCCTCCTCCTCGTGCCGGGAGAACCGGGGTCCGAAGGCGGCGGCGACGTTCTGCCACGCGTTGAGAAACGGCAGCAGCCCCAGGTCCTGGAGCACGATGCCCACCGAGTCCGCCCGCAGGGCGTCGCGCTCGCGCGGCGACAGCTCGGCGACGTCGCGCCCGGCGATCCGCAGCGTGCCGGAGCGCGGGGCGAGGATCATGCCGAGGAGGGCGAGCAGGGTGCTCTTGCCCGATCCCGAAGGGCCGGTGATCGCGATCATGTCCCCGGGCCGTACGAGGAGGTCGGCACCGTGCAGACCGGCGTCCGACGGGTAGCGATAGGCGAGGTCCCGGGCGTCGATCACCGGTGCGGCGGGCACGGTCGCGGGCTGGGCTGCGGGCGTAGTCGCGGGCATGGCGGCTGGAGAAACCTTTCTCACTCTGTCAGGGCGATGACGACATAGCCCGCGCTGGTGGCTTCGGCGCTGGCCGCCTGCCCCGGCGCACGGCTGAACAGCGCCGGGTTCTGAGCCGACCGGTAGCGCTCCACGGCCGGGCGGAACGCGTCCCACTGCTTCTGCGGCAGGTTCACGCCGAGCTTGGCCGCGGTGGCGAGCGCGTCGGCGGCCGTCACCAGGTCGCCCTGGGCCAGTGCCGTACGGGCCTGGCCGACCAGGTCCGTACCGTCACCGGCGAGTTCCTTCACCTGCTTGTCGCAGCCCGCTTCGCCGAGGAGGTACAGGGCCCGTATCCGCGGTGCGTCGAGCTGGTCGGCGCGCTGACGCGGCGCGGCACCGGACGCGGCGCCGGACCCGGCACCGGGCAGGGCGACGCGCGTCTTCGGGCAGCCCAGGCCGAACTCGGCGCGGACCTTCATGGCGTCCTGCCAGACGGCGAAGTTGTCCATGGTCAGCTTTCCGGGGACGGCCAGGCTCTCGGCCTGCTTCCGGCCGCGCTCGGCGTTGCTCCCGCAGTCGGCCTCCAGCCGGTGGCAGACCAGGGCCAGCGCGATCTGGTCCGACTGCTCCAGCTCCGGGTCGGAGCCGAGCCGCTTCAACTCCTCGATGAGCCATTCCGGTACGTCGTCCGCGCGGGCCGCGGCGGTCAGGGCGCGGGCGGCGTGGTAGCTGGCGCGCAGCGTGCCGAGCTGCCGCGGCGCCTTCGCGACCAGGCCGTCCGAGGTGAACTCGGTGGGTGAGGCGGGCAGGCCGCCGTCGGCGTCGGCTTCCCGCAGGGCACGCCGCGACAGCCAGCGGGTCTGCGGGTCCTCCGACGCCAGGCCGCGGCGCAGGCACTCGACGTCGGCCTTGCCGGCCTCGGCGTCGGCGCCGTCCGCCGCCGCGTCGCCGAGCAGCGCGCGGGCGGCGCGCTCCTGTGCCGACAGGTCGTCGCACGACGTACGCGCGGAGGCGGAGACCGGCGCGACGGAGAGCCGGTCCGG
This sequence comes from Streptomyces sp. XD-27, assembly GCF_030553055.1. Classification (NCBI taxonomy): domain Bacteria; kingdom Bacillati; phylum Actinomycetota; class Actinomycetes; order Kitasatosporales; family Streptomycetaceae; genus Streptomyces; species Streptomyces sp. XD-27. The sequence goes on along the minus strand of NZ_CP130713.1, from coordinate 4,738,321 downwards.
CACGGGCGCCTTGACCGCCTTCAACGCGTCGAGGGCATACAGGACAGGGATCGGTTCCTTGGTGCGAGCGGCGTCGCGGGCCAGGTCGGCGGCGGCCCCGTCGGGGAGCCGGTCGGTCTCGCCCAGGCACCGCACGACATCCAGGAAGGCGGCGCGGGTGGCCACGGACGTCGGCCGGTTGTCGTCCTTGGCGGGCGCGCGCAGATAGCCGAGCGCCTCATCGGCCGCCTTGCGGGTCAGGCCCGCCTTGGCCACCACGCCGCGGGCGGAGACCTTCGTGTCGGTACCGGCGGCGAGGCAGACGTAGTAGACCCGCCAGGCGGGGGTGTCGATGGCGTCGTGCTCGGCCGTGGTCGCGAGGGCGGCCGAGTCGAGCGCGGGCACCTTGCCGCCCCCACCGCCCGTTCGCGCCGACGTGGCGTCCTGCCGCCCGTACGCGGTGGGATAGAGCGCCGGGTCGGTCCCGACGTCGGCCGCGGAACCGCGCACCAGGTCGTTCTCGCCGCGCAGCTCGTCGAGAGCGCCGGGCAGCGCCGAACCTTCGTGCGGGACCTGCGAGGCGTCGTCGTCCGGGTGCGTGACGACGTACCCGACGGTGCCGCACAGCGCGGCCAGTACGACGCCCGCCGCTGTCATCGCGCGGCGCCGCGGAATGGGCCGCTCAGAGCGCGGACGCAGGAGTCCTCGCATGGAAGGCATGGGTGTTCCTTACGTGCCTTGCTGCCTTACGTGCACGACGCGTATGACGTGCATGACGCACGTGACGCGCTTGATGAGGCCACGGGGAGCGCCGCAGACGAACGCTCCGGCGCTCCCCGCCCTCAGCGGTGGTCGGATGACCAGGTGATCAGCGGCAGTCCACCGCGGTCAGCGGTGGATCGGCGGTGATCAGTCGTTGGCGCACGCCGAGGCGAACCCCTTGGAGCCGCTCTTGAACGCGCTGGCGTCGGAGCAGGTGGTGATGCTGGTGTTGAACGCGCCGCCCGGGTCGGCGATGCCGCTGACGTCCGCGACCCAGGTCTTGGTGTTGGTCCACGCGATCTGGCGGGTGTTCTCGCTGACGTAGGTGCCGCTCGGGCTCAGCGAGATGGTCGCGTTCCAACCGTTGGCCTTGACGGTGGCCACGTTCTTGATCTTGTCGACCTTGTAGTGCGCGCCTCCCTTGAGTGCCTTGGAGGAGGTCTTGAACGAGCACTTGTCGGCGTAGACGTTGCAGTGCCAGGCGTTGGCCTGGACGATCGCACCGGTGCCGGGGATCTTGCTCTCGCCGTGGTCGGAGATGGCCATGGCCTGGGTGGCGCCGCCCAGGAGCAGCGAGGCCGAGGCGGCGGCCACGAACAGCTTGCGCATTGAGTTGTCTCCCGTTGGTCTGTGATGTGATGGCACGAAGGCCCCGCGACGCCGGCTGCGGGCTCGCTGCGATCGAGCCCGACGACACCGACGTCGCGGGGTCTGATTCTTGGCCAAAAATGCACGGTGCGAATACCCCGCCATGGTCGGAACTTCTCGGCCGCCACCCCCTCTGCGGGGGATGAGTAACGCCGACCACCCCCTCTGAGAGGGGGTACCCCCCGCCTCCGCGAGCGGGGTGACGGGTACCTTTAGGCCACAGGAACGTCGCTCGGGGGAAGGTCAGACGTGATTCGTGTTGCCTTGGTTGACGACGGCATGCTTTTCAGAGCGGGCCTGCGGATGTTGCTGGAATCGGAGGACGACCTGTCCGTCGTGGCCGAGGAGTCGGGTGGTCGAGCCGTCCCGCTCGTGCGGTCGGCGTGGCCGGATGTCGTCCTTCTGGGGGTGCGCGCACCAGGGGGTTCGGAACTCGCCACGCTGTGCCAATTGCGCGCCCTGCCCAAACCGCCCGCGGTTGTCATGCTCTCAACTTTCGAGTCCGACGGGTACGTGGAGGAGGCGCTGGCCAACGGGGCGGCGGGGTTCCTTCTGAAAGACAGCGATCCGCAGCAGCTGACCCGCGCGGTGCGCGCGGCCGCCGAGGGCGGCTGGGCCTTCTCGCCGCCGATCGCCCAGGCCGTCGTCGCCGGGTATCTGCGCGCGGCCGCCGCGGCGCCCGCGCACCCGGTCGGCGCCTCGCCGCACCGCTCCGGGCCGGCGGCGCATCCTCTGGTGAGCGGGCTGACGGACCGGGAGCGCGAGGTGCTGGGGCTGCTGGGCGCCGGGCTGTCCAACCGGGAGATCGCGGAGGCGCTGTCGATCAGTGTCGAGACGGTGAAGGACCACGTCGGCGCGGTGTTCTGCAAGCTCGGCACCGGCAACCGGGTGCGTGCCGCCATGATCGCTTGGCGGGCCGGTCTCGCCCGGGAGCCGCTGGCGGCGGCGTAGCGGGACACCGCGAAGCAGGGGGCGGCGCGACTGGAGGGCCGGGGGCTGAGCCGGTTGTCCACAAGCCTGCCGTTGTCCACAGGCGCGCCGCCCGCGTCCGAATCCTGGAATGCTGGTCCTCACGAACCGGAAAATGGGGGCCAGAAATCGTGGAGGACAGGGTGCGGGTGGTCATCGCCGAGGACTCGGTGCTGCTTCGGGAGGGCCTGACCCGGCTGCTGACCGACCGGGGTCATGACGTCGTGGCGGGTGTGGGGGACGCGGAAGCGCTGCTGAAGTCGGTGCGGGAGCTGGCGGACGAGGGCGCGCTGCCGGATGTGGTGGTGGCCGACGTGCGGATGCCGCCGACCCATACGGACGAGGGGGTGCGGGCGGCGGTGCGGCTGCGGCAGGACCACCCGGGGCTGGGGGTGCTCGTGCTGTCTCAGTACGTGGAGGAGCAGTACGCCACGGAGCTGCTGGCCGGCAGCAGCACGGGGGTCGGCTATCTGCTCAAGGACCGGGTGGCCGAGGTGCGGGAGTTCGTGGACGCGGTGGTGCGCGTCGCCGAGGGCGGTACGGCGCTGGACCCGGAGGTCGTCGCCCAGTTGCTGGGGCGCAGCCGGAAGCAGGACGTCCTGGCGGCGCTCACCCCGCGGGAGCGGGAGGTCCTGGGCCTGATGGCCGAGGGCCGCACGAACTCCGCGATCGCCAAGCAGTTGGTGATCAGCCCCGGGGCCGTCGAGAAGCACGTCAGCAACATCTTCCTCAAGCTCGGGCTGTCGCCGAGCGACGGTGATCACCGGCGGGTGCTGGCGGTGCTGACGTACCTCAGGTCCTGACCGGCGCTCGCGGAGCCATACGGGTGGTCGGGGCGCGGAAGCGCGCGGTGGAGGCCGGGTCGTAAGTCCAAAGACTGAGACGCGAGCTCCGCTCGACTGGCCGCGCCACAGGGGCGCAGATCACCCCGAAACAGGACGTAAGGGTGCCCAATGGGGGCGTCCGCGATGCGATCTTGCCAGGGAAGGACACCCTTACCGACGTACGATGGCCATGGGACAACCGGTAGGTGCCGATATCAGGAACCGCCGCCTCTAGGGAGGTCCGAAGCAGTGACCAGCCAGGTCAGTACATCGGCCGAACAGGCCGAGCCCACCGAGCCGACGGACGGGGCCGCGCTCGTCGGCGGACAGCGGCAACCGGACGGCACCAAGGAGGTCCGCCGCCTGGACCGGGTGATCATCCGGTTCGCGGGCGACTCGGGTGACGGTATGCAGCTCACCGGCGACCGGTTCACCTCGGAGACGGCGTCCTTCGGAAACGATCTGTCGACGCTCCCGAACTTCCCGGCGGAGATCCGCGCCCCTGCCGGGACCCTGCCGGGTGTCTCATCGTTCCAGCTGCACTTCGCCGACCACGACATCCTCACCCCGGGTGACGCCCCCAACGTGCTGGTGGCGATGAATCCGGCGGCGCTCAAGGCGAACATCGGCGATGTGCCGCGGGGCGCGGAGATCATCGTGAACACCGACGAGTTCACCAAGCGCCCGATGGCGAAGGTCGGGTACGACACCAGTCCGCTGGAGGACGGGTCGCTGGACGGCTACAACGTCCACCCGGTGCCGCTGACCACGCTGACCGTCGAGGCGCTCAAGGACTTCGGGCTCTCCCGGAAGGAGGCGGAGCGCAGCAAGAACATGTTCGCGCTCGGCCTGCTGTCGTGGATGTACCACCGGCCCACCGAGGGCACCGAGAGCTTCCTGCGCAAGAAGTTCGCCAGGAAGCCGGAGATCGCCGAGGCGAACGTCGCGGCGTTCCGCGCGGGCTGGAACTTCGGCGAGACCACCGAGGACTTCGCCGTCTCCTTCGAGGTGGCCCCGGCGACCAAGGCGTTCCCGCCCGGCACGTACCGCAACATCTCCGGGAACCTGGCCCTGTCCTACGGGCTGGTCGCCGCCTCCCGGCAGGCGGATCTGCCGCTCTACCTGGGCTCGTACCCGATCACCCCGGCCTCGGACATCCTGCACGAGCTGTCCAAGCACAAGAACTTCGGTGTGCGCACCTTCCAGGCGGAGGACGAGATCGCCGGGATCGGCGCGGCGCTGGGCGCGGCGTTCGGCGGGTCGCTGGCGGTCACCACGACCTCCGGCCCGGGTGTGGCGCTGAAGTCGGAGACCATCGGCCTGGCGGTCTCGCTGGAGCTGCCGCTGCTGGTGGTGGACATCCAGCGCGGCGGCCCGTCGACGGGGCTGCCGACCAAGACCGAGCAGGCGGACCTCCTCCAGGCGATGTACGGGCGCAACGGCGAGGCTCCGGTGCCCGTGGTGGCGCCGCGCACTCCGGCGGACTGCTTCGACGCGGCGCTGGAGGCCGCCCGGATCGCGCTGACGTACCGCACCCCGGTGTTCCTGCTGTCGGACGGATACCTGGCCAACGGTTCGGAGCCATGGCGGGTCCCGGACATCGACGAACTGCCCGACCTGCGGGTGCGGTTCGCCACCGGACCGAACCATGTGCTGGACGACGGCACCGAGGTGTTCTGGCCGTACAAGCGCGACCCGCAGACCCTGGCCCGGCCCTGGGCGGTGCCGGGCACTCCCGGTCTCGAGCACCGCATCGGCGGGATCGAGAAGCAGGACGGCACGGGCAACATCTCCTACGACCCGGCCAACCACGACCACATGGTCCGGACCCGCCAGGCCAAGATCGACGGTATCGACGTCCCCGACGTCGCGGTGGACGACCCGGAGGGCCAGGCCAAGGTGCTGGTGCTGGGCTGGGGCTCGACGTACGGGCCCATCACCGCGGCCGTCCGCCGCATCCGGGCCGCGGGGGGCGCCATCGCGCAGGCGCACCTGCGCCACCTCAACCCGTTCCCGCGGAATCTCGGTGAGGTGCTGGGACGTTACGAGAAGGTGGTCGTCCCCGAGATGAACCTCGGCCAGCTCGCGACCCTGCTCCGGGCGACGTACCTGGTCGACACCCGCTCCATCACCCAGGTCCGGGGTCTGCCGTTCAAGGCCGAGCAGCTCGCACAGGCCCTTAAGGAGGCCATCGATGACTGAGGCGCTCTCACTGGTGCCGAAGGCCGAAGCCAAGCAGTCCATGAAGGACTTCAAGTCCGATCAGGAAGTGCGCTGGTGCCCCGGCTGCGGCGACTACGCCATCCTGGCCGCGGTCCAGGGCTTCATGCCCGAACTCGGCCTGGCGAAGGAGAACATCGTCTTCGTCTCCGGCATCGGCTGCTCCTCCCGCTTCCCGTACTACATGAACACCTACGGGATGCACTCCATCCACGGCCGCGCCCCCGCGATCGCCACCGGGCTGGCCTCCTCCCGCCGCGACCTGTCCGTCTGGGTCGTCACGGGCGACGGTGACGCCCTGTCCATCGGCGGCAACCACCTCATCCACGCCCTGCGCCGCAACGTCAACCTCAAGATCCTGCTGTTCAACAACCGGATCTACGGTCTGACCAAGGGCCAGTACAGCCCCACCTCCGAGGTCGGCAAGGTCACCAAGTCCACGCCGATGGGCTCGCTCGACGCGCCCTTCAACCCGGTGTCGCTGGCGCTCGGCGCCGAGGCGTCCTTCGTCGCCCGTACGGTCGACTCCGACCGCAAGCACCTGACCGAGGTGCTGCGGCAGGCCGCCGACCACCCCGGCACCGCCCTGGTGGAGATCTACCAGAACTGCAACATCTTCAACGACGGCGCCTTCGAGGCCTTGAAGGACAAGGACCAGGCGCAGGACGCGGTCATCCGACTCGAACACGGCCGGCCGATCCGCTTCGGGGCGGACGGCGGCAAGGGCGTGGTGCGCGACCAGGCCACCGGCGACCTCAAGGTGGTGCCGGTGACCGCCGAGAACGAACAGCAGATCCTGGTCCACGACGCCCACGCGGCCTCGCCGACCACCGCGTTCGCGCTGTCCCGCCTGGCGGACCCCGACACGCTGCACCGCACGCCCATCGGGGTCTTCCGCAGCGTCGACCGCCCCGTCTACGACACCCAGATGTCCGACCAGTTGGAGGCCGCGATAGAGCAGAAGGGCAAGGGCGACCTGGCCGCGCTGCTCGCGGGCGGCGACACCTGGACGGTCGTCGGCTGAAACCACCCTCAAACGGACCCCAGCGGGACTGCCATGACCATATGGCGGTACGGGCATGACACCCGCGCCCCCTCGGCGCTACCTTCAGCAGGTTGCCGTCGTCCGAGGGGGAGGTCCGTATGAAGCAGCGGAACGAGCAGCGTTCAGGCCTCGTCTACGCCTTCGGCGCCTATGGCCTGTGGGGGCTCTTCCCCTTGTACTGGCCGCTCCTGGAGCCCGCCGGAGCCGGCGAGATCCTCGCCTTTCGCATGGTCTGGTCCCTGGTCGCGGCCCTTGTCATCCTGCTGGTCCTGCGCCGCTGGTCCTGGATCCGCACGCTGCTGCGGCAGCCGCGGCGGCTGGCGGCCATCGGCCTCGCCTCCGCCGTCATCTCGGTCAACTGGGGCCTGTACATCTGGGCGGTCAACTCGGGGTACGTGGTCGAGGCGGCCCTGGGCTACTTCATCAATCCGCTGGTCAGCATCGCCTTCGGCGTCGTCCTGCTGCGTGAGCGGCTGCGGCGCGTGCAGTGGGCGGCGGTGGGCGTCGGCACGGCCGCCGTGGTCGTCCTGGCCATCGGCTACGGCCGGCTGCCCTGGATCGCCCTCTCCCTCGCGTTCACGTTCGGCACCTACAGCCTGGTCAAGAAGCGGGTCGGGCTCGACGGCCCGGAGTCCTTCGCCGCCGAGACCGCCGTCCAGTTCCTGCCCGCCCTGGGCTATCTGCTCTTCGCGGGCGCGGACGGCGACCTCACCTTCGCCTCCGAGGGCCTCGGCCACGCGCTGCTGCTCACCACCACCGGAGTCGTCACGGCGCTGCCGCTGGTCTGCTTCGGGGCCTCGGCCGTGCGGCTGCCGCTGTCCACGCTCGGGCTGATGCAGTACCTGGCACCGACCTTCCAGTTCCTGCTCGGGGTGCTGGTCTTCCACGAGTCCATGCCGTCCGAAAGGTGGGCGGGATTCTCCCTCGTGTGGCTCGCCCTGGCCATGCTGACCTGGGACGCGCTGCACACCGCCCACCGCGGGCGGCTGGCCGCTCAGGCAGCCGCCGGGGCGGCGGCGACGGCCGCGCGCACGGCGGACACGGCCGATATCCGGCAACCGTCGTCCGACAGTCGCTCTTGACACGAGGTCAGCACCAGCCCGACTATCACCCTCATATCGCACAGTTGTCGGGTACAACGCGTGTGACACCTCGTCGCGACGCCACCCTTCGTTCGGTACAGCTCCACCGCCCCACGGGTACGTGCACCACCCCCACGTTTCACGTTCGTTCCGTCCTGTCCTCGTTCGGAATCCGGAGCCCCCCATGCCTTCTGCCAGATCCTGGAGACGCCGGGCCGCCGGCGCGACTGTCGCGGCCGGAGCGGTCGCCGCGCTGATAGCCGGCGCCGCGGCCCCCGCGGGCGCGCAGCCCATGCCGGCCTCCACCGCCCAGGCCGCGACCGCCCTGGCCGCCCCGGACATCTCCGTGGCCAACGTCAAGGCGCACCTGTCCCAGCTCCAGTCCATAGCCACCGCCAACGGCGGCAACCGGGCGCACGGACGCCCGGGCTACAAGGCGTCGATCGACTACATCAAGGCCAAGCTGGACGCCGCCGGATTCACCACCACGGTGCAGCAGTTCACCACCAGCGGCAGCACCGGCTACAACCTCATAGCCGACTGGCCCGGCGGCGACACCGGCAACGTGCTGTTCGCGGGCGCCCACCTCGACTCCGTCGGCAGCGGCCCCGGCATCAACGACAACGGTTCGGGCTCCGCGGCGGTCCTGGAGACCGCGCTCACGGTCGCCCGCGAAGGCCACCACCCCGCGAAGCACCTGCGGTTCGGCTGGTGGGGCGCGGAGGAGCTCGGCCTCGTCGGCTCCAAGTACTACGTCAACAACCTGCCCAGCACAGAGCGCGCCAAGATCGACGGCTACCTGAACTTCGACATGATCGGCTCGCCCAACCCCGGCTACTTCGTCTACGACGACGACCCGCGGCTGGAAGGGGTGTTCAAGGACTGGTTCGCGGCCAAGGGCGTTCCGACCGAGATCGAGACCGAGGGCGACGGCCGCTCGGACCACGCGTCGTTCAAGAACGTCGGCATCCCGGTCGGCGGGCTGTTCACCGGCGCGAGCAACACCAAGACCAGCGCGCAGGCGCAGAAGTGGGGCGGCACGGCGGGCCAGCCGTTCGACCGCTGCTACCACTCCTCCTGCGACACCACCAGCAACATCAACGACACCGCTCTGGACCGCAACAGCGACGCCATCGCCCACGCGGTCTGGACGCTGAGCGCGGACGACTCGACGAACCCGGGCACGGTCTTCGAGAGCACCGCGGACGTCGCCATCCCGGACAACGGCGCGGCGGTGACGTCCTCGGTCGCGGTCACCGGCCGGACCGGCAACGCCCCCGCGACGCTCAAGGTGGGCGTGGACATCAAGCACACCTGGCGCGGCGACCTGGTCATCGACCTGCTGGCGCCCGACGGCACGGCGTACCGGCTCAAGAACTCCAGCAGCTCCGACTCGGCGGACAACGTGGTCACCACCTACACGGTGGACGCGAGCAGCGAGGCCGCGAACGGCACGTGGCGGCTGCGGGTGCAGGACGTGGCCGCGCAGGACACCGGCTACATCGACAGCTGGAAGCTGACCTTCTGAGCCCGACCTGACCTGACCGCGGCCTTGCCCGCGCCCCTCACCGTGCCCCTGACCGCGGCCGCCGCTGTGCGGCCGCGGTCAGGCCGTGATGTCGCGGGCCGTGAACCGCGCCCAGGCCGCTGAGCCGAAGACCGCCACGTACAGGCCCTGCAGGCCGAGGTTCTTGACCAGGTCGTCCCAGTACACGGGGTCGCGCAGGAGGTCCGCGAAGCTCAGCCAGTAGTGGGGGAAGAGGTAGGGGTGGACGGCGTGCAGCTGGGGGATGGTGTCGATGATCTGCACGGTGATCAGCAGCCCCACCGTCGCCGCCATGGCCGCGATGCCGCTGCCGCTGAGGGTGGAGACGAACAGTCCGATCGCGGCGACGCTCGCGAGCGAGACGGTGACCACGGCGACGATGGCCAGGGCCCGTATCAGCGCGTCGGTGAACGACACGGTGGTGCCGGAGATCAGGGTGACGTCGCCGAGCGGGAAGAGTATGGTCCCCACCGCCAGCGCGGTGGCGGCCACGACCATGGTGGCGGCCAGGCAGAAGGCCAGGACGGCGACGAACTTGGCGAGCAGCAGCCGGGTCCGGCCCGCCGGGGCGACCAGCAGATAGCGCAGTGTCCCGGAGCCCGCCTCACCGGCGATGGAGTCGCCCGCGACGACGCCTATCGCCATGGGAAGGAAGACGGGAAGGGTCGCGGCGAGCGCGGCGAAGACCAGGAAGACGCCGTTGTTGGTCACCTGGTTGATGAAGGCGGGGCCATCTCCCTCGGCTCCTCCCCCGCCGCCGAACGAACCGCCGTCGCTGGTCTCGATCTTCACGGCGATGCCGATGAGGATCGGGATCACCGCGAGCACCGCGAACAGGGCGACGGTCCGCCCGCGCCGGAAGGTGATGCCCAGCTCGTTGCGGAACAGGGCCAGCGACCACAGCAGGCGGGCCCCCGGCCCAGCTGCCGACGCCGTGGCCATGGCCGTGCCCGTGCCAGTGCCCCTGGCCGTGGCCGCACGGTCCAGCTCAGCCTGCGACATCGAAGCCCTCCCCGGTCAGTGCCACGAAGGCGTCCTCCAGCGAACCCCGTTCGGTGCCGAAGGCCCGCACCCGCACCCCTTCGCGCACCAGCGCCGCGTTGAGGTCGGCCAGGTCGAGGGCGGGCTCCTCGCCTGCGGTGGAAGCGGTCTGCGGGGTCTGCGTCACGGGCAGTTCGCCGGTGACCTGGTCGTCCCGTATGACGAGGTCCGTCACACCGTGCTCCTTGAGTACGCGGGCCGCGTCGGCCGGGTCCGGGGTGGTGACGGACAACCGCCCGCGGGTGGCCGCGACCAGCTCGGCGACCGTGCCCTGGGTGACCAGCCTGCCCTGCGTCATCACCGCCGCGTGGGTGCAGACCTGCTCGATCTCGTCCAGAAGATGGGAGGAGAGGAAGACGGTGGTGCCCTCGTCGGCCAACTCGCCCACCAGCGTGCGGATCTCGCGCATGCCCTGCGGGTCGAGGCCGTTGGTCGGCTCGTCGAGGACCAGCAGCTCCCGTGGCTGGAGGAGGGCGGCGGCGAGTCCGAGGCGCTGCTTCATCCCCAGCGAGTAGGCGCGGGCCTTCTTGCCCGCAGCGGCCTCCAGGCCCACCCGGTGCAGCGCCGCCGCGACACGGGCGGCGCGGGTGCGAGGGTCGGCGGTGGGGTCGGCCGAGTCGTACCGGATCAGGTTGTCCCGGCCGCTCAGGAAGCCGTAGAGCGCGGGGCCCTCGATGAGCGCCCCGACCCGGGGCAGCACGCTCCGGGCCGCGCGGGGCATCGGCTCGCCGAGCAGCCGGGCCCTGCCGGAGCTCGGCTCGATGAGGCCCATCAGCATGCGGATGGTCGTCGTCTTGCCCGAGCCATTGGGGCCGAGGAACCCGAAGACGCTGCCACGCGGCACGGTCAGATCGAGCGAGTCGACCGCGACCTGACCGCCCCGGTAGCGCTTGGTGAGCCCGCGGGTCTCAATGGCCGCGGCCTCGCGGGGCGCTGTGGGCTCGCGCGTCCCCGCGGCCGCGGCCTCGCGGGAGGCGGCAGCCGCCGGTGCCACGGGCACCTCGTCGGCGGACGGCTTGTCCACGGGCTCCCTTTCCTGTCGGGCGTTCGGGCCATGCGTCAGAGACACAGCGCAGGCGCGAGGCACGGCAGGCGCGAGAGGGCGGCGGTCCGCACGGCCGCCGCCCACTGCGCGCTACCTCATCGCGCTTCGCGCTACTTCGCCGCGTTCGCGGCGTCGACCAGGGCGTCCTTGTCGACGGCGCCGACGAACACCTTGCCGTCGTCCGTCAGCAGGGCGTTGACCACGCGGGTGCTGAACACCGTGCCGGAGCCGAAGTCGCCCTTGACCCTGTCGCCCAGGCCCTCGATCAGGCCGGCGGCGGCGTCCTCGGCCTTGGACGACGCGTTCCCGTCGGACAGGTCCAGGCCGGACGCGGCTTCCTTGGGCAGGTCGAGCCGGGCGATCGAGCCCCAGCCCTCACCGATCAGGTTCAGCCCGGAGAGGTCCGCGGGCCGGTCCGTCTCCGCGCGCTTCGTGAGACCCTGCCCGTCCGCGAACTCCTCGGCCTCGCGCTCCACGTCGCGCTGCTCGGTGACCTTGGCACCCTTCGGCGGGGTGAAGGCGAAGCGGTCCGCGGCCGGCTTGCCGAAGTCCACCTTGGTGAAGCCGATCTCGACGGCGGCCTTGCCGCCGCCCTTGGGGCTGAGGGTGAACTTCAGCGGCACACCGGTGTCCGCATCCACCGCGATCCGGACGGAGCCGATCGTCGAGCCGCCCTGCTTGGGCTTGATCAGCAGCTGGTACGCGTCCTGCCCCGCGACCTTCGCGGTGCCGTCGACCGTCACCTCCGTGGAGTCGTCCACCGCGGCGAGGGCCTGCTTGGCGAGCTCCTGCGGAGTGGCGTCCCGCAGGTCCTTGGGCAGCTCCGGCGCCGGCTTGCCCTTGGCCCCCTTGTCCGCGCCCTTCGGGGCCTGCGCGTGGTACACGGCGTTGGCCGCGCTGTCGTACGCCCAGACCTCGTCGCCGTTGTGGATCAGGCTGTACTCGGCGGCGTCCTCGATGATGGACACCCGCTGCCGGTCCGGGCCGTCCACCGCGAAGCGCAGGGTGTGCGTGCCGGAGGCGAGTTCGGTGAGCTTGGACTCGGGAGAGGCGCTCGCGCCGTCCCCGCCGTCCTCGCCGCCGAGGGACAGGCCCGACGGCAGCGACGGCAGCCCCAGGTCGGTGCTGATCTTCACCGTGCCGGACAACTGCTCGGTGTCCGATGCGGCGATCTTGCCGATGAGCTCCTCGGCGGAGATCTTCGGGAGATCGGGGTCGCCGGAGTCGGCGAGTGCCGGGACGAGCCCGATCGTCGCCGCCGCCACCCCCGCCACCGCGACGGGAACGGCGTACCGGACGGCCTTGCGGCGCCGGGCCGGCGGTTCGTCGTCCCAGTGGTCGTCTTCGGCGACCTGTGTCGGTCGGATTCGTGCCATGTGTGCTCTACCTCCGTCTTCGGCGGCGGTCGTCAGCCTCGCACTCGTCCACCTCTCGGGTCATTGTCGCCCGATCCGCCGTGTGGTGGTGTGTCAATCACACCAAACCGGCACGTCCGCCGCGTCACCCCGCGGGATCAACTTCCCGTACATCTGCGGTATGACATCAGTGCGACCAGAGGCGGAACGGCCCCCGCCCCACGGCGAGTTCCCGGTGACCAGCGGCGACGACTTCCCCTAGGGGAGCGTCAGCCGGCGCGGTGCACCACGGCGTCGCAGAGACCTTCCAGCGCGGACTTCGCGGCACCTTCGGGCAGCGGCGCCAGCATCGCCCGCGCGTCCGCCGCGTACCGGAGGGTGTCCCGGCGGGCCTGCTCCAGGGCCGGGTGGGCACGCAGCCTGCGCAGCACCTCCGCGTGCCGCCCGTCGTCGGTGAGGTCGCCGTCCAGCAGCCGGCACAGCTCGAGGTCCTCCGGCGAACCGCTCGCCTCGGCCTGGGCGCGCAGCCGCAGCACGGGCATCGTGGGGACGCCCTCGCGCAGGTCGGTGCCGGGCGTCTTGCCCGACTCGTGGCTGTCGCTGGCGATGTCGAGGACGTCGTCGGCGAGCTGGAAGGCGATGCCGAGCCGCTCGCCGTACTGGGTAAGGATGTTGACGACCGCCTCGTCGGCGCCGGACATCAGCGCCCCGAACCGGCCGGAGACCGCGACCAGCGAGCCCGTCTTGCCCGAGAGGACGTCGAGGTAGTGCTCGACCGGGTCGCGCCCCTCCCGCGGCCCCGCGGTCTCCAGGATCTGCCCGGTCACCAGGCGTTCGAACGCCTCGGCCTGGATACGGACCGCCTCCGGGCCCAGGTCCGCCAGGATGTGCGAGGCCCGCGCGAAGAGGAAGTCGCCGGTCAGGACGGCCACCGAGTTGCCCCAGCGGGCGTTCGCGCTGGGCACCCCGCGGCGCACGTCGGCCTCGTCCATGACGTCGTCGTGGTACAGCGTCGCCAGGTGCGTCAGCTCGACGACGACCGCCGAGGGGACGACGCCCGGCGCGTGCGGGTCACCGAACTGCGCGGCCAGCATCACCAGGAGCGGCCGGAACCGCTTGCCGCCCGCCCGCAACAGGTGCTGCGCGGCTCCCGTTATGAATGGCACGTCACTCTTCGTGGCCTCGATGAGGCCCTCTTCCACAGCTGCCAAACCGGCCTGGATGTCGGCTTCCAGAGTCAGGTCCCGCACGCTCAGCCCAATAGGCCCGACGACGGTCACGAGGGATACTCCTGTCTGCCTACGATCACGCGGAATGTCGATGTGTCGCTGTCTCCACTGAAAGGCAGAGTATCCGGTCGGGTATCGATCACCGTGGGCGCCTTCCCGGCTTGCGCGGCCCGTCGCGCACGGCGCCGCGCCCGCGGCTTCCTGCGGCGACGCCCCGGGCCACACGAAGCAGGGATCCCGTACGCGCAACCTTACGCAGCGCGTACGTCGCACTACGCACCGCACCGTCAGCCGCGTGCGCTGCGACCGTACGGCGCTACGCAGCGTGGTCACGAGCCCCTACGCGCGACGGCGGCGCACGCTCGGCCCCGCGTCGTAGTCTGTGCCCCGGCCACCGAGTTCGGCCACCACGGTGACGAGGAGAAGGCGAGGCAGCATCCATGCCGCAGCAGAGCCCGCTCGACCTGTCCGAAGGCGACCCCTTCGGCGCGCACAACCTCCCCTACGGCGTCTTCAGCACGGCGGACGCCCCGCATCACCGGCGCATCGGCGTCCGCTACGGAGACCACGTCCTGGACCTGGCCGCCGCCGCGGCCGCGCACGGCTCTCCGCACGCGGAGCTGCTCGCCCACCCCACCCTCAACCCGCTGCTGGCCGCGGGCCGCCCCGTCTGGCAGGCGGTCCGTGCCGCGCTGCGCGGCTGGCTGACCGACCCGGCCCACCGCGCCGCGACCGAGCCGCTGCTGCTCCCGCTGTCCGACGTCGCCCTCCACCTCCCCTTCGAGGTGGCCGACTACGTGGACTTCTACGCCAGCGAGCACCACGCCGCCAACGTCGGCCAGATGTTCCGCCCGGACGGCGACCCGCTCACCCCGAACTGGAAGCACATGCCGATCGGTTACCACGGCCGGGCGGGTACGGTCGTCGTCTCCGGCACGCCCGTGATCCGCCCGCTCGGCCAGCGGATGCCTCCCGGCGAGTCCGCACCCGCCTTCGGGCCCACCCAGCGCCTGGACATCGAGGCCGAGGTGGGCTTCGTCGTCGGCACGCCGACCGCGCTCGGCGAGCGCGTGCCGCTGGAGTCCTTCCGCGACCACGTCTTCGGCGTCACCCTGCTCAACGACTGGTCCGCACGGGACATCCAGGCCTGGGAGTACCGCCCGCTCGGCCCGTTCCTGGGCAAGTCCTTCGCCACCTCCGTGTCGGCGTGGATCACCCCGCTGGAGGCGTTCGACGCGGCCCGGACCAGCCCCCCGGCCCGCGACGTCCCGCCGCTGCCCTACCTCGACGACTCGGCCGCCGAGCCCGGCGGGCTCGACCTGCGGATCGAGGTCGCGATCAACGGGCACCCGGTCGCCCACCCGCCCTTCTCGGCCATGTACTGGACCGCCGCCCAGCAGTTGGCGCACATGACCGTCAACGGCGCCTCGCTGCGCACCGGCGACCTCTTCGCCTCGGGTACGGTCAGCGGCCCGCTGCCCGAGGAGCGCGGCTGCCTGCTCGAACTCACCTGGGCGGGCCGCGATCCGATCGAGCTGCCGGACGGCAAGCGGACGTTCCTGGAGGACGGCGACGAGGTGACGCTGACGGCCTGGGCACCCGGCCCGGATGGCGTCCGCGTAAACCTGGGCGAGGTGAGGGGACAGATCGTCCCAGCTGTGTGACAAGCGGACCGGCGCCGCGCTGGATTCAGCCAGCGCTGCTAACTTGGCGTGCTCCTGCTCAGCGAAGGACGGAGAGACACGTGCGCAAGGCAGCACAGATCACGGGGGCGGCGCTTTTCGCCGCTGTGCTGGTCACCGGTTGTTCCAGCAGCGACGACGACGGCAAGGGCGACAAGAACTCCCCCACCACGGGCGGGCAGTCCAACGCCCCGGCGGGCGGCGGCGACACCGGCGGCACGGCGTCCGGCCTCTACACCGCGAAGTCGGGCGGCCAGCCGGTCAACCTGATGATCAACGACGGCAAGGCCGTGCTCAGCAGCCCGCACGCGTGCACCGGCACCTACGCCAACAACATGCTGACGCTCAAGTGCGTCGGCGGCAACACGGACCGCACCGTGGGCAAGGTGACGGTGAGCGACGGCGGCAAGACGCTCAAGGTCCACTGGAACGGGCTGAGCGAGGACGACACCTTCACCCAGGTCGGCCCCGTGCCCAGCGACATGCCGACCATCCCGACGGGCATGCCGACCGGCATCCCGGACTCCGCGGGCGGCATCGGCTGAACCCGGCCCCACCACGTACGAGCCCCCCGGCGACCGCGCCGGGGGCTCGTCGCGTCGTACGACCCTCAGCGTACGAACACCCCGGCGTCACCGGCCAGGTCCAGGAAGGGCTGCGGGGCCACGCCCAGCACCAGGGTCACCACGACGCCGACCGCGATGGCCACGGAGGTCAGCGGACTCGGCACCGCCACGGACGGGCCCTCCGGGCGCGGCTCGCTGAAGAACATGAGCACGATGACGCGGACGTAGAAGAAGGCCGCGATGGCGGAGGCGATCACGCCGACCACCACCAGGCCGCCCGCGCCGCCGTCCGCCGCCGCCTTGAACACCGCGAACTTCCCCGCGAAGCCCGAGGTGAGCGGGATGCCCGCGAACGCCAGCAGGAAGACCGCGAAGACCGCCGCCACCAGCGGCGAGCGGCGGCCCAGGCCCGCCCACTTGGACAGGTGCGTGGCCTCGCCGCCCGCGTCGCGGACCAGCGTGACCACGGCGAACGCGCCGAGCGTCACGAAGGAGTAGGCCGCCAGATAGAACAGCACGGACGAGATGCCGTCCTCCGTCGTGGCGATGACACCGGCCAGCATGAAGCCCGCGTGAGCGATCGAGGAGTAGGCCAGCAGCCGCTTCACGTCGGTCTGGGTCACCGCCACGATCGCGCCGCCCAGCATGGTGACGATCGCGACGCCCCACATCACCGGACGCCAGTCCCAGCGCAGGCCGGGCAGCACCACGTACAGCAGCCGCAGCAGCGCGCCGAACCCCGCGACCTTGGTGGCCGCCGCCATGAAGCCGGTGACCGGGGTCGGCGCGCCCTGGTAGACGTCCGGGGTCCACATGTGGAACGGCACCGCGCCCACCTTGAACAGCAGCCCCACCAGTACCATCGCCCCGCCGATGAGCAGCAGTGCGTCGTTCCCCATGGTCTGGGCGAGCGCCGGGGTGATCCGCGCGACCTCGCCGTCGACGACATCGGCGATCCCGGCGTACGTGAGCGTCCCCGCGTAGCCGTACAGCAGCGCGATGCCGAACAGCAGGAAGGCGGAGGAGAAGGCGCCCAGCAGGAAGTACTTGACCGCGGCCTCCTGGGACAGCAGCCGCTGGCGGCGGGCGAGCCCGCACAGGATGTACAGCGGGAGGGAGAAGACCTCCAGCGCCACGAAGAGGGTCAGCAGGTCGTTCGCCGCGGGGAAGATCAGCATGCCGCCGACGGCGAAGAGCAGCAGCGGGAAGACCTCGGTGGTGGTGAACCCGGCCTTGACCGCGGCCTGTTCGGCCTTGCCACCAGGGACGGCGGAGCCCTGCGCCGCGAAGGAGTCGACGTGCTTGCCGTGCACCGCCGGGTCGAGGTGCCGCTCCCCGAAGGTGAACACGGCCACCAGGGAGACCAGCAGGATCGTGCCCTGGAGGAAGAGCGCCGGGCCGTCGACGGCGATGGCGCCCATGGCGGCGATCCGCGCCTTGGTGGTGCCGTAGTCGCCGGCTGCCAGCGCGACCACGGCGGCGAACGCCGCGGCCAGGGAGACGACGGCGACGAAGAGCTGCGCGGTGTAGCGGTTGCGGCGCGGCACGGCCGCCTCGATGAGGATGCCGACGATCGCGGCGCCGAGGACGATCAGCGTCGGGGAGAGCTGGCCGTACTCGATGTGCGGCGTCGGGATCTTGTCGGGCTCCTGGGCCGACGTCGTCCACAGGCTGTGGACAGCCGAAGCGCTGGTCACTTGGCACCTCCGGGAGCATGGTCGCTCTGCGGGCTGTAGCGGAACCAGCCCGCGTCCGTGACGGGGTGATCCGGTTCGGGGTCCTTCTTGTCGACCACCGACAGCGTGTGGTCGACCGCCGGATCGAGGATCTCGGTGACCGGCTTCGGATAGACACCGAGGAAGAGCAGCAGCGCGATCAGCGGCGTCACCACGACGAGTTCACGGACCCGCAGGTCCGGCATGCCGCGCACCTCGTCCTTGACCGGCCCGGTCATGGTCCGCTGGTACAGCACCAGCACGTACAGCGCGGCCAGGACGATGCCCGCGGTGGCGATGATCCCGAGCACCGGATAGCGGCTGAACGTGCCGACCAGCACCAGGAACTCGCTGATGAACGGGGCCAGTCCGGGCAGGGACAGCGTGGCGAGACCGCCGATGAGGAAGGTGCCGGCGAGCACCGGCGCCACCTTCTGCACCCCGCCGTAGTCGGCGATGAGCCGCGAGCCGCGCCGGGTGATCAGGAATCCGGCCACCAGCATCAGCGCCGCCGTCGAGATCCCGTGGTTGACCATGTACAGCGTGGCGCCGCTCTGGCCCTGGGAGGTCATCGCGAAGATGCCGAGGATGATGAAGCCGAAGTGGGAGATCGAGGCGTAGGCGATCAGCCGCTTGATGTCGCGCTGGCCCACCGCCAGCAGCGCGCCGTAGACGATGCTGACCACGGCCAGCACCAGGATCACCGGCGTGGCCCACCGGCTGGCCTCCGGGAAGAGCTGGAGGCAGAAGCGGAGCATCGCGAAGGTGCCGACCTTGTCGACCACGGCGGTGATCAGGACGGCGACGGGGGCGGTGGACTCCCCCATGGCGTTCGGCAGCCAGGTGTGCAGCGGCCACAGCGGCGCCTTGACGGCGAAGGCGAAGAAGAAGCCGAGGAACAGCAGCCGCTCCATCCCCGTACCGAAGTCCAGTTGCCCGGCGGCGCGGGCCTCGGTGATCTGCTGGAGCGAGAAGGTGCCGGTGCCCAGGTCGTCGGCGGTCGCCACGAACAGCCCGACCACCGCGGCCAGCATGATCAGGCCGCCGGCCAGGTTGTAGAGCAGGAACTTCACGGCCGCGTACGAACGCTGGGTGGCGGTCTCCTCCTCGGTCCGGCCGCCGGCCCGGTCCCCGAAGCCGCCGATGAGGAAGTACATCGGGATCAGCATGGCTTCGAAGAAGATGTAGAAGAGGAAGACGTCGGTGGCCTCGAAGGAGAGCACCACCATCGCCTCGACCATGAGGATCAGCGCGAAGAAGCCCTGGGTGGGCCGCCAGCGCCGGTCGGGCCGCCCCTCGGCGCCGTCGGTTTCGAGGGGGTCGGCGTCATGCCAGCCGGCCAGGATGACGAAGGGGATCAGGACGGCGGTGAGCGCGACGAGCACCACCGCGATGCCGTCCACGCCCAGTTCGTAGCGGACCCCGAAGTCCCTGATCCAGGTGTGTGATTCGGTGAGCTGGTAGTGCGCGCCGTCCGGGTCGAAGCGGACCAGCGCGACCGCCGCCAGGACGAGCGTGGCGAGCGAGAAGCCCAGCGCCGTCCACTTCGCCGCGGTACGCCGCCCGGCGGGCGTGGCGGCGGTGGCGATCGCGCCGACCGCCGGCACCACGGCCGTGGCCGTCAGCAGAGGAAATGACATGACTCAGACCGCCCTCATCAGCAGGGTCGCGGCGATGAGCACCGCCGCACCGCCGAACATCGAGACCGCGTACGTACGGGCGTAGCCGTTCTGCAGCTTCCGCAGCCGCGCGGACAGCCCGCCGACGGAGGCCGCGGTGCCGTTGACCACCCCGTCGACGAGCGTGTGGTCGACGTAGACCAGCCCCCGGGTCAGGTACTCGCCGGGCTTGACGAACACGGCGTGGTTGAAGTCGTCCTGGAGCAGGTCGCGGCGGGCGGCCCGGGTGAGCAGGCTGCCGCGTGGCGCGGTGCGGGGCACCGGCCTTCGGCCGTACTGCGCCCAGGCGAGCGCGACGCCGACCAGCAGCACGGCGACGGTGCCGCCGGTCACGGCCGCGGCGCTGAGCGGCGAGTCGCCGTGGCTGTGCCCGGTGACCGGCTCCAGCCAGTGCAGGAACGCGTCGTTGAGGCTGAACAGGCCGCCCGCGAAGACCGATCCGAAGGCGAGGACGATCATCGGGATCGTCATGGACTTCGGCGCCTCGTGCGGATGCGGCATCTCGCCCGGATGGACCTCGATGCCCGGTTCGACGCTGGGCACCGTGTCCGGGTCGGGGGCCGGCTCCCAGCGCTTCTCGCCGAAGAACGTCAGCAGCATCACGCGGGTCATGTAGTACGCGGTGATGGCCGCGCCCAGCAGCGCCGCGCCGCCGAGGATCCAGCCCTCCGTGCCGCCCTTGGCGAAGGCCGCCTCGATGATCTTGTCCTTGGACCAGAACCCGGACAGGCCGGGGAAGCCGATGATCGCGAGATAGCCGAGGCCGAAGGTGACGAAGGTGACCGGCATGTACCTCCGCAGCCCGCCGTACTTGCGCATGTCGACCTCGTCGTTCATGGCGTGCATGACCGATCCGGCGCCGAGGAACAGCCCGGCCTTGAAGAAGCCGTGGGTGACCAGGTGCATGATCGCGAAGACATAGCCGATCGGGCCCAGGCCGGCGGCCAGGATCATGTACCCGATCTGCGACATCGTGGAGCCGGCCAGCGCCTTCTTGATGTCGTCCTTCGCGCAACCGACGATGGCACCGAAGAGGAGCGTGACCGCGCCGACCGTCACCACCGCCGTCTGCGCGTCCGGCGCCGCGTTGAAGATCGCGCCGGAGCGGGTGATGAGGTAGACGCCGGCGGTCACCATGGTCGCCGCGTGGATGAGGGCGGAGACCGGGGTCGGGCCCTCCATCGCGTCGCCGAGCCAGGACTGGAGCGGCACCTGGGCCGACTTGCCGCACGCGGCGAGCAGCAGCATCAGCCCGATGGCGGTGAGCTTGCCCTCCCCCGCCTGCTCCGCCTCCGACAGCACCGGCGCGAAGGCGAACGTGCCGAAGGTGGTGAACATCAGCATGATCGCGATGGACAGGCCGACGTCGCCGACGCGGTTGACCAGGAACGCCTTCTTCGCGGCCGTGGCCGCGCTGGGCTTGTGCTGCCAGAAGCCGATGAGCAGGTACGAGGCGAGGCCCACGCCCTCCCAGCCGACGTACAGCAGCAGGTAGTTGTCGGCGAGGACGAGCAGCAGCATCGCGGCCAGGAACAGGTTGAGATAGCCGAAGAAGCGGCGGCGGCGCTCGTCGTGCTCCATATAGCCGATCGAGTAGATGTGGATCAGGGTTCCCACACCGGTGATCAGCAGCACGAAGGTCATCGACAACTGGTCGAGCTGGAAGGCGACGTCCGCCCGGAAGCCGCCGACCGGGACCCAGCTGAACAGGTGCTGGTGCAGGGCCCGTTCGTGCTCGTCCGCGCCCAGCATGTCGGCGAAGAGCACCGCGCCGACGGCGAACGAGGCCGCGGCCAGCGCGGTGCCGATCCAGTGCCCCGTACGGTCCAGACGGCGCCCGCCGCACAGCAGCACGGCCGCGCCGAGCAGCGGGGCCGCGACAAGCAATCCGATGAGGTTCTCCACTTGAACGCGACCCCTTCTAGAGCTTCATCAGGCTGGCGTCGTCGACCGAGGCCGAGTGGCGGGCGCGGAAAATCGTCACGATGATGGCCAGGCCGACCACGACCTCGGCCGCGGCGACCACCATCGTGAAGAAGGCCGCGATCTGGCCGTCGAGGTTGCCGTGCATCCGGGAGAACGCGACGAACGCCAGGTTGCAGGCGTTCAGCATCAGCTCGACGCACATGAACACGACGATGGCGTTCCGCCGGATCAGCACCCCGGCCGCGCCGATGGTGAACAGCAGCGAGGCCAGGTAGAGGTAGTTGACCGGATTCACTTGGCGGCTCCCCCTGAGTGCTGAGCGTCCCGCGCGTTGCCGTTCTCATCGGGCCGGTTGCCGCCCGACGCGCCGTTGGTTCCCTCGCCTTCCTGACCTTCGCCGGTCTCGGCCGCGCCGCCGCCCTCCCCGCTCTGCTGCCGCCACTGGCCGGCGCGCTGCTCCAGCGCCTTGAGGTCGGCCAGCGCCTCGCCCGAGACGTCGCGGACCTGGCCGCGACTGCGCAGGGTGGGGCTGACGGTGAGGTCGGAGACCGTGCCGTCGGGCAGCAGGCCGGGGATGTCCACCGCGTTGTGCCGGGCGTAGACGCCGGGCGCGGGCAACGGGGTGACCTGCTTGCCCTCGCGGATCCGCTGCTCGGCCAGTTCGCGCTGGCTCTTGCGGCCCTCGGTGCGCTCCCGGTGGGTGAGCACCATCGCGCCGACGGCCGCGGTGATCAGCAGTGCGCCGGTGATCTCGAAGGCGAAGACGTACTTGGTGAAGACGAGTTCGGCCAGACCCTCGACGTTGCCGCCGGAGTTGGCGTCGGCCAGGCCGTTCCAGGAGTTCAGCGAGGCGTTGCCGATGCCGGCGCAGAGCAGGATGCCGAAGCCGAGACCGCACAGGGCGGCCAGCCAGCGCTGACCCTTGATCGTCTCTTTCAGCGAGTCGGCGGCGGTGACGCCGACCAGCATGACGACGAAGAGGAACAGCATCATGATCGCGCCGGTGTAGACGACGATCTGCACGACGCCGAGGAAGTACGCCCCGTTGGCGAGGTAGAACACCGCCAGGATGATCATGGTCCCGGCCAGCGAGAGGGCGCTGTGCACGGCCTTCTTCATCAGGACCGTGCCCAGCGCGCCGACCACGGCGACCGTCCCCAGGATCCAGAACTGCACGGCCTCCCCGGTGGAGGCCGTGGCCGCGAGCGCGCTCATGCCTCCTCCCCCGTCCCCGCCGGCCGGGTACCTCCGGGGGCCGTGACCGCCTTCTCCGCCGGGGCCGAGGGCTCCTCGGACGGGGGCCGCTCGCCCTTGGAGACCGCGACCTGGCGCTCGGTGCCGGGCGCGGCCTCGGCCACCAGGCCCCGGTAGTAGTCCTGTTCGTCCATGCCGGGGTAGATCGCGTGCGGGGTGTCGACCATGCCCTCCCGCAGACCGGCGAGCAGCTCGTCCTTGGTGTAGATGAGCGACGCGCGGGTGCTGTCGGCGAGTTCGTACTCGTTGGTCATGGTCAGCGCGCGTGTGGGGCACGCCTCGACGCACAGGCCGCACAGGATGCAGCGCAGATAGTTGATCTGGTAGACGCGGCCGTACCGCTCACCCGGGGAGTAGCGCTCCTCGTCGGTGTTGTCCGCGCCCTCCACATAGATCGCGTCCGCCGGGCAGGCCCAGGCGCACAGCTCGCAGCCGATGCACTTCTCCAGCCCGTCCGGGTGCCGGTTGAGCTGGTGGCGGCCGTGGAAGCGAGGGGCCGTCGGCTTCTTCTCCTCCGGGTACTGCTCGGTGATCCGCTTCTTGAAGATGTTCCGGAAGGTCACACCGAAGCCCGCGACCGGGTTTTCGAACTCAGGCACCGTCGGCCTCCTTTCCGTCACTGTCAGTATTGAGGCCACCACTGACAATCAGGTCGCCGTCACGGCGCGGGCGGCGGCGCGGTACGGACGGCGGGGTCTGTCCGGGCAGCGGGGGAACCGGGTAGCCGCCGGCCATCGGGTCGAAGGCGGACGGTGGCGGTGGCGGCGCCTTCGCCGCGGTCCGCTCCTCCGCGCGCTCCCGGAAGACGTCGGCGACGAAGGAGAGCAGCAGCAGCGCCACGATGCCGCCGCCGACGTAGAGCACGATCTGGTGGAAGTCGTAGTCCTCGTTGCGCAGCGCCCGCACGGTGGCGACGAGCATCACCCAGACCGCGGAGATGGGGATGAGGACCTTCCAGCCCAGCTTCATGAACTGGTCGTAGCGCACCCGGGGGACCGAGGCGCGGATCCAGATGAAGACGAACAGCAGCGTGCTGACCTTGACCAGGAACCACAGCAGCGGCCACCAGCCGTGGTTGGCGCCCGTCCAGAAGGCGCTGATCGGCCACGGCGCCCGCCAGCCGCCCAGGAACAGGGTGACGGCGACCATCGAGAGGGTGACCATGTTGATGTACTCGGCGAGCATGAACATCGCGAACTTGATCGACGAGTACTCGGTGTTGAAGCCGCCGACCAGGTCGCCCTCGGACTCCGGCATGTCGAACGGGGTGCGGTTGGCCTCGCCGATCATGGCGACGATGTAGACCAGGAACGACACCGGCAGCAGCACCGCGTACCAGCGGCCCTGCTGCGCCTCCACGATGGCGGAGGTCGACATCGACCCGGAGTAGATGAACACCGCCGCGAAGGACAGGCCCATCGCGATCTCGTAGCTGATCATCTGCGCGCAGGAGCGCAAGCCCCCCAGCAGCGGGTACGTCGACCCGGAGGACCAGCCCGCGAGCACGACGCCGTAGATGCCGACCGAGGCGGTCGCCAGGATGTACAGGACCGCGATCGGCAGGTCCGTGAGCTGCATCGCGGTACGGGTCCCGAAGACCGAGACCTCGTTGCCCGCCGGGCCGAAGGGGATGACCGCGACCGCCATGAACGCGGGCACCGCGGCGACGATCGGCGCGAGGACGTAGACCACCTTGTCCGCGCGCTTGACGACCACGTCCTCCTTGAGCATCAGCTTCACGCCGTCCGCGAGGGACTGGAGCATGCCCCACGGGCCGTGCCGGTTGGGGCCGATCCGCTGCTGCATCCAGCCGAGGACCTTGCGCTCCATGACGATCGAGATCAGGACCGTCACCATCAGCATCGCGAAGCAGAAGACGGCCTTGACCAGGATCAGCCACCAGGGGTCGCCCCCGAACATGGACAGGTCCTCGGCCGCGAGCACACCGCCGCGGGTCTGGGACGCCATGGGCGCCGCGTGGGCGAAGGTCGCGTGGGCGAAGGCGGTCACGCTTCCACCTCCGGTTCGGTGGTCTCCGGCGCGGCCGCGGACGCGGCCGCCGGGCCGATGCGGACGAGGTCACCGGGCCGGGCCCCGGTGTCGTGGCTCACCGAGCCCGACGCGCCGCCGCGCGGCGAGTTGAGCGGGAGCCAGACGACCCGGTCCGGCATCGGCGTGATCCGCAGCGGCAGTTCGACCGCGCCCACCGGGCCGGTGACCGCGAGCAGGTCGCCGTCCTTCACGCCCGTCTCGGCGGCGGTGGCCGCCGACAGCCGGGCCACGGCGGCGTGCCGGGTCCCGGCCAGAGCCTCGTCGCCCTGCTGGAGCAGCCCCTGGTCGAGCAGCAGCCGGTGGCCGGCCAGCACCGCCTCGCCCTCCTCGGGGCGCGGCAGTGCCTGCCCGATCGCGACGGGATCGGCCGGGTACGGCCCGTCCCACGTGCCCAGCCGGGCCATCTCGCGGCGTACGGCCGCCAGGTCCGGCAGCGCCAGGCCGCCCGGCCCTGCCGCACCGGCGGCGCCGGCCATCGCGTCGGCGAGCATGTGCAGCACCCGGGCGTCCGGCGGGAAGTGCTGCCGGGTGGCCTGGGCGGGCTTGATGGCGGTCTCGAACGGCCGGGCCCGGCCCTCCCAGTTGAGGAAGGTCCCCGGTTTCTCGGCGACCGCCGCCACGGGCAGCACCACATCGGCCCGCGCGGTCACCTCGGTCGGCCGCTGCTCCAGGCTCACCAGGAACCCGATCTCCGCCAGCGCCTCGACGGCCCGCGCCGGATCCGGCAGGTCGGCGACCTCCACGCCCGCGATGAGCAGCGCCCCGAGCTCGCCACTCGCCGCGGCCTCGACGATCTGGCCGGTGTCCCGGCCGTAGGTGTGCGGCAGCCCGTCGACGCCCCACGCGTCGGCGACCTGCTGCCGCGCGCGCGGGTCGGTCGTGGGACGGCCGCCGGGCAGCAGTCCGGGCAGCGCCCCGGCCTCGACGGCGCCGCGCTCCCCGGCCCGCCGCGGGATCCAGGCCAGCGCGGCGCCGGTGGCGGCCGCCAGCCGTACCGCCGCGGTGAGCGCGCCGGGGACGGCCGCGAGCCGCTCGCCGACCACGATCACCGCGCCCTCGGCGCGCAGCGCCTCGGCCACCGCCCGGCCGTCGTCGTCCAGGCCGGTCGCGGCGGCGAGCGCGTCGAGCCACTCGGTCTCGGTGCCGGGCGCGGCGGGGAGCAGCGTGCCGCCCGCCTTCGTCAGCCCGCGGGTGGCGTGGGTGGCCAGGGCGAAGGTGCGCTGCCCGTGCTTGCGGTGCGCCTTGCGCAGCCGCAGGAAGACCCCGGGTGCCTCCTCCTCCGCCTCGAACCCGGCGAGAAGGACGGCCGGTGCCTGCTCGAGCGACCTGTACGTGACACCCGTGCGGTCCAGGTCCCGGCCGCGGCCGGCCACCCGCGCGGCCAGGAAGTCGGCCTCCTCGCTGCTGTGCACGCGGGCCCGGAAGTCGATGTCGTTGGTGTTCAGGACGGTCCGGGCGAACTTGGCGTACGCGTACGCGTCCTCGACGGTGAGGCGGCCGCCGGTCAGCACGCCGGTGCGGCCCCGCGCCGCCGTCAGCCCCTCGGCGGCGGCCGCCAGCGCCTCGGGCCAGCTCGCGGTCCGCAGCTCGCCGGTCTCCCGGTCGCGCACCAGCGGGGTGGTCAGCCGGTCCGGAAGCTGGGCGTAGCGGAAGGCGAACCGCCCCTTGTCGCAGATCCACTCCTCGTTGACCTCGGGGTCGTTGCCCGCGAGCCGCCGCAGCACCTTGCCGCGCCGGTGGTCGGTACGGGTGGCGCAGCCGCCCGCGCAGTGCTCGCACACCGACGGCGAGGAGACCAGGTCGAAGGGGCGGGAACGGAACCGGTAGGCCGCCGAGGTCAGCGCGCCGACCGGGCAGATCTGGATGGTGTTCCCGGAGAAGTACGACTCGAAGGGCTCGTCGCCGATGCCGACCTGCTCCAGCGCGCCACGGTCCAGCAGCTCGATCATCGGGTCGCCGGCGATCTGCTGCTGGAAGCGGGTGCAGCGGGCGCAGAGCACGCAGCGCTCGCGGTCCAGCAGCACCTGGGTGGAGAGCGGGATGGGCTTTTCGTACGTGCGCTTGCGGCCCTCGAAGCGGGTGTCGGCCTGGCCCGCGCTCATCGCCTGGTTCTGCAGCGGGCATTCGCCGCCCTTGTCGCAGACGGGGCAGTCCAGCGGGTGGTTGATCAGCAGCAGCT
Organism: Streptomyces sp. XD-27; assembly: GCF_030553055.1. Lineage (NCBI taxonomy): Bacteria > Bacillati > Actinomycetota > Actinomycetes > Kitasatosporales > Streptomycetaceae > Streptomyces > Streptomyces sp. XD-27. Next base: position 4,711,523 of record NZ_CP130713.1, on the reverse strand, counting down.
CCATCACGCCGCGCTGCGCCTTCTCGGCGACGGGCGAGGAGAGCTGCGTCTTGACGACCATCCCGTCGGTGCAGGTGATGGTGCACGAGGCCATCGGCTTGCGCTGGCCCTCGATCTCGACGATGCACTGGCGGCAGGCGCCCACCGGGTCCAGCAGCGGGTGGTCGCAGAACCGCGGGATCTCGATGCCGAGCAGCTCGGCGGCGCGGATGACCAGCGTCCCCTTGGGGACGGAGATCTCGATGCCGTCGATGGTCAGCGACACCAGGTCCTCGGGTGGCACCGCGGCCTCGCCTCCTGAGGAGGGAGCATTGGTGGTCACTGTCATGCGTTCACCTCCAGGTGAGAGGTCTTCGGGCCGTCGGCCCAGGCGGTGGACGCCGCCGGGTCGAAGGGGCAGCCGCGGCCGGTGATGTGCTGCTCGTACTCCTCGCGGAAGTACTTCAGCGAGGAGAAGATCGGGGAGGCGGCGCCGTCGCCGAGGGCGCAGAACGACTTGCCGTTGATGTTGTCGGCGATGTCGTTCAGCTTGTCGAGGTCCTCCATGCGGCCCTTGCCGGCCTCGATGTCGCGCAGCAACTGGACCAGCCAGTAGGTGCCTTCGCGGCAGGGGGTGCACTTGCCGCAGGACTCGTGGGCGTAGAACTCGGTCCAGCGGGTGACGGCCCGCACCACGCAGGTGGTCTCGTCGAAGCACTGCAGGGCCTTGGTGCCGAGCATCGAGCCGACCGCGCCGACGCCCTCGTAGTCCAGGGGGACGTCCAGGTGCTCGTCGGTGAGCAGCGGGGTGGAGGAGCCGCCGGGCGTCCAGAACTTGAGCCGATGCCCGTGGCGGATGCCGCCGGACATGTCGAGCAGCTGGCGCAGGGTGATGCCGAGCGGGGCCTCGTACTGGCCCGGGTTGGTGACGTGTCCGGACAGCGAGTAGAGCGTGAAGCCGGGGGACTTCTCGCTGCCCATCGAACGGAACCATTCCTTGCCCTTGTTGAGGATCGCGGGAACGGACGCGATGGACTCGACGTTGTTCACCACAGTGGGGCAGGCGTACAGGCCGGCGACGGCCGGGAAGGGGGGACGCAGCCGGGGCTGGCCGCGGCGGCCTTCGAGGGAGTCCAGCAGCGCGGTCTCCTCGCCGCAGATGTAGGCGCCCGCGCCCGCGTGCACGGTGATGTCGAGACCGGGGAGGCCGTCCAGGCCGAGGGCCTCGCGGCGCCGTTCGGCCGGGCCGAGGTAGCCCGCTTCGTACGCCTCGCGTACGGCCTCGTGCAGCCGCCGCAGTACGGGGACGACCTCGCCCCGCAGATAGACGAAGGCGTGCGCGGAGCGAATGGCGTGGCAGGCGATGACCATGCCTTCGATGAGCGCGTGCGGGTTGGCGAAGAGAAGGGGGATGTCCTTGCAGGTGCCGGGTTCGGATTCGTCGGCGTTGACGACGAGGTAGTGCGGCTTGCCGTCGCCCTGGGGGATGAACTGCCACTTCATCCCGGTGGGGAAGCCCGCGCCGCCGCGGCCGCGCAGCCCCGCGTCCTTCACCAGCGCGATGACGTCGTCGGGCGCCATGGCGAGGGCCTTGCGCATGCCCTCGTAGCCCTCGTATCGGCGGTAGGTCTCCAGGGTCCAGGAGTGCGGCTGGTCCCAGAAGGCGGTCAGGACGGGGGCGAGCAGCTTCTCGGCACTGGTCTCTCCTCCGGCCTCCGGCCGGGTGGCGCCGCCATCCGCGGTTGCCACGGTCATCACTTCCCCTCCTCGGTGACCGGACCGGACGGGTGGTGCGGGTCGGAGTCGGAGGTCTGCTGCGGCGCGTCGTGCGAACCGGGGTGCGTCGGCGGCTCCTCCCCCGCCGGACGGGCGGCGGCGCGCGGCGCGACGACCTTCCCCGGCGGTGCCTCGCCCCTGGCCAGCCGCAGGCCGACCAGGGAGGCGGGGCCCGCGCCGCCGGTGGCCTCGACCGCGCCGGGGCGGGTGTCGGGGAATCCGGCGAGGATCCGCGCCGTCTCCTTGAAGGTGCACAAGGGGGCGCCGCGGGTGGGCTCCACGGTCCGCCCCGCGCGCAGGTCGTCCACGAGCCGCTTGGCGGACTCGGGCGTCTGGTTGTCGAAGAACTCCCAGTTCACCATCACCACGGGGGCGAAGTCGCAGGCCGCGTTGCACTCGATGTGTTCGAGAGTGACCTTGCCGTCCTCGGTGGTCTCTCCGTTGCCCACGCGCAGGTGCTCCTGGAGAGCGGCGAAGATGGCGTCGCCGCCCATGACCGCGCACAGGGTGTTGGTGCAGACCCCGACCTGGTAGTCGCCCGACGGCCGCCGCCGGTACATGGTGTAGAAGGTGGCGACCGCGGTGACCTCGGCGGTGGTCAGGTCCAGCATCTCGGCGCAGAACCGCATGCCGGTGCGGGTGACGTACCCCTCCTCGGCCTGCACCAGGTGCAGCAGCGGCAGCAGCGCGCTGCGGCTGCCGGGGTAGCGGGCGATCACCTCCCTGGCGTCCGCCTCCAGCCGCTCCCGGACGTCGGCCGGGTAGTCCGGGGCGGGAAGTTGGGGCATGCCCAAACTGACATCGGTCACCGGTCGACGCCTCCCATCACGGGGTCGATGGACGCCACCGCGACGATGACGTCGGCGACCTGGCCGCCCTCGCACATCGCCGCCATGGACTGCAGGTTGGTGAAGGACGGGTCGCGGAAGTGCACCCGGTACGGGCGGGTGCCGCCGTCGCTGACCACGTGCACGCCCAGTTCGCCCCTGGGCGACTCGATCGCCGTGTACACCTGGCCCGGCGGGACCCGGAAGCCCTCGGTCACCAGCTTGAAGTGGTGGATCAGGGCCTCCATCGAGGTGCCCATGATCTTCTTGATGTGGTCGAGGGAGTTGCCGAGCCCGTCGGGCCCCAGCGCGAGCTGCGCGGGCCAGGCGATCTTCTTGTCCGCGACCATCACCGGGCCGGGCCGCAACCGGTCCAGGCACTGCTCGACGATCCGCAGCGACTGGCGCATCTCCTCCACGCGGATCACGAAGCGCCCGTAGGAGTCGCAGGTGTCGGCGGTGGGGACGTCGAAGTCGTAGGTCTCGTAACCGCAGTACGGCTGCGACTTGCGCAGGTCGTGCGGGAGACCGGTGGAGCGCAGTATCGGGCCGGTGATGCCGAGCGCCATGCAGCCGGCGAGGTCCAGATAGCCGGTGCCCTGCAGGCGGGCCTTGAAGATCGGGTTGCCGGTGGCGAGCTTGTCGTACTCGGGGAGGTTCTTGCGCATCTGCTTCACGAAGGCGCGCACCTGATCGACCGCGCCCGGCGGCAGGTCCTGGGCGAGGCCGCCCGGCCGGACGTACGCGTGGTTCATCCGCAGGCCGGTGATCAGCTCGAACAGGTCGAGGATCGCCTCGCGGTCGCGGAAACCGGTGAACATCACGGTGATCGCGCCGAGCTCCATGCCGCCGGTGGCCGCGTAGACCAGGTGGGAGGAGATCCGGTTGAGCTCCATGAGCATCACCCGGATGATCGTGGCGCGCTCGGGGATCTGGTCCTCGATGCCGAGCAGCCGCTCCACGCCCAGGCAGTACCCCACCTCGTTGTGGAAGGGCGTCAGATAGTCCATGCGCGTGACGAAGGTGCTGCCCTGGGTCCAGGTCCGGTACTCGAGGTTCTTCTCGATGCCGGTGTGCAGATAGCCGATGCCGCAGCGGGCCTCGGTGACGGTCTCGCCGTCGATCTCCAGGACGAGCCGGAGCACCCCGTGGGTGGACGGGTGCTGCGGCCCCATGTTGACGATGATCCGCTCGTCGTCGGCCTTGGCCGCGGCGTCGGCGACCTCGTCCCAGTCCCCGCCGGTGACGGTGTAGACGGTGCCCTCGGTGGTCTCGCGCGAGCCGGCCGGTGGCGTTGCGTGGGTGGCGTTGGACATCAGCTGTACGACCTCCGCTGGTCGGGAGCCGGGATCTCGGCGCCCTTGTACTCGACGGGGATGCCGCCGAGTGGGTAGTCCTTGCGCTGCGGGTGGCCCTGCCAGTCGTCGGGCATCATGATCCGGGTGAGCGCCGGGTGGCCGTCGAAGATCAGGCCGAAGAAGTCGTAGGTCTCGCGCTCGTGCCAGTCGTTGGTCGGATAGACGTCGACGATCGACGGGATGTGCGGGTCGCTGTCGGGCGCGGTCACCTCCAGTCGGATCAGCCGGTTGTGGGTGATCGAGCGCAGGTGGTAGACGGCGTGCAGCTCGCGGCCCTTGTCGTCGGGGTAGTGGACGCCGCTCACGCCGGTGCAGAGCTCGAAGCGCAGGGCGGGGTCGTCGCGGAGGGTGCGGGCGACGTGCGGAAGGTGCTCGCGGGCGATGTGGAAGGTGAGTTCGCCGCGGTCCACGACGGTCTTCTCGATCGCGTTCGACGGCACCAGGCCCTGTTCGTCGAGGGCGCCTTCGAGCTCGTCGGCGACCTCGTCGAACCACCCTCCGTACGGGCGGGTGGCGGCCCCCGGCAGCCGGACGGACCGCACCAGGCCGCCGTAGCCGGAGGTGTCGCCGCCGTTCTTCGCGCCGAACATGCCCCGCTGGACGCGGATCGCCTCGCCGTGGTCACCGCGCTGACCGGGCAGGTTCTGGGCGTTGAGGTCCTTCTCGGGGTTCACGCCGTTGCCCTGGGGGTTGGCGCCGTTGGAGTCGCTCACCGCAGCAGCCCCTTCATCTCGATCGTCGGGAGCGCCTTGAGCGCCGCTTCCTCCGCCTCGCGGGCCGCCTGCTCGCGGTTGACGCCGAGCTTCTCGGTGCGGATCTTCTCGTGCAGCTTGAGGATCGCGTCGAGGAGCATCTCGGGCCGCGGTGGGCAGCCGGGCAGATAGATGTCGACGGGGACGATGTGGTCGACGCCCTGCACGATCGCGTAGTTGTTGAACATGCCGCCGGACGAGGCGCACACGCCCATCGAGATCACCCACTTGGGGTTCGGCATCTGGTCGTAGACCTGGCGCAGCACCGGGGCCATCTTCTGGCTGACCCGGCCGGCCACGATCATCAGGTCGGCCTGGCGCGGCGAGGCGCGGAACACCTCCATGCCCCAGCGCGCGAGGTCGTACCGCCCGGCGCCGGTGGCCATCATCTCGATAGCGCAGCACGCGAGGCCGAAGGTCGCGCCGAAGACGGAGGACTTCCGCGCCAGCCCCGCCGTGCGCTCGACCGTCGTGAGCAGGAACCCGCTCGGCAGCTTCTCTTCGATTCCCATGCGATGTGCCCTCTCACTCCCTTGAGATCCGTGTGGGCCGAGATCCGTGTGAGCCGCCGGCGCCCTCTAGTCCCACTCCAGGCCGCCGCGGCGCCAGACGTAGGCGTAGGCGACGAAGACGGTGAGCACGAAGAGGAGCATCTCGACGAGTCCGAACAGCCCCAGCGCGTCGAAGGTGACGGCCCAGGGGTAGAGGAAGACGATCTCGATGTCGAAGACGATGAAGAGCATCGCCGTCAGGTAGTACTTGATCGGGAAGCGACCGCCGCCGGTCGGCTGCGGGGTCGGCTCGATACCGCATTCGTATGCGTCGAGCCTGGCCCGGTTGTACCGCCTGGGGCCGATGATCGACCCCATGAAGACGGAGAAGATCGCAAAGCCTGCCCCGAGGGCTCCCAGTACGAGGATGGGCGCGTATGCGTTCACCGTCCTCGCTCCCTTCGTCGACGCTGACTGTGGGGTCCCCGCCGCGGCGGGGGCGGACCGCCGGGCGAGCGCGCCGCCACACGAAGATCGTGTTTATGTGAGGCAGTTCACAAGCCCGATTCGCCTGCATCCTATGCCTGTCGGTCTGTGATCTGCGACACGGGGTACGGGAACGTCTTTGTGATCTCCACCACCTGACGAAGGATCATGAAGTCGGATGAGCGACCCGCTTTCCACGTGAAGTGTCCGAGCGATCGCTAGACGTGACATTTCGCATCGGAATGCCTGGTCAGAGGGGTCTGGCCCTATCAAGGAATGACTGGTACGCGCAAATTCGCGATGGACGCCGTCAACTGATATTGAGGCGCCACTCGGGCAGGGGATGGCGGGTACCGACCCCTTCGAGGCGCCCGGATCACCCACTCGTGAACCGGGGCGCGAGCGCGCCCGAGGCTCGAGGGGCGTCCGGAGAGCGCCTCGGCGAGCGTCCAGAACGGGCCCCGGCCGGCGTGAGGTATCCCACGCTCCCACTACTTGTCGATCTCGATTTCAGGCGAAACCTTGGCGCGGCACCCCGGATGGTGATAGGCGATGACGCAGCGCGTTCGGGGCGCCAAAAGCCATGCGTATACACATGATCGAGAATTTCGGACACGGCGGACGACGGCTCGATCGAGGCCGAAGAGGGCGAATTCCGGCCGCGTACATGCCAAATGTGGCGCACGCCACGTTTGTTGATCTCAACCTTCGCGCCCTGATAGCCGTGTACTCATGTCCCCGATCGCACACATACCCAGCCACCGGAAGCCCCGCCGTGCCGCGTCCTCCACGCGCGCACTCCGCGCCGGGGTGACCGGTGGCATCCTCACCCTCGCGGTGGCCGGCACCTCGGTGCAGGCCAACGCCACCGAGACGGCCGCCGAGTCGACGCTGGAGATGCCGACCGTCAGCGACGCGCTGGCGACCACCGCCGCGCAGACCGCCGCCGCCACCGAGGAAGCAGCGTTCGGCTACGAGCTGCAGGCGCAGCAGGACGACGCCGCCGACAAGGCCCGCAGCGCTGCCAAGAAGGCCCACGCCGAGGCCGTACGGAAGGCCAAGGCCGCGGAAGCCAAGCGCAAGGCCGCCGAGCGGCGCGCCGAGAAGGCCGCGCAGGAGCGCGCCTCCCGCTCCGCCGAGCGCACCTCGCTCTCCGCCCCCTCCACCGGCTCCCCCTCGGTGCCGTCCTCCTCGTCCGCGACCGGGAGCGTCGCGACGCTGCTGAGCTTCCTGCAGGGGCAGGTGGGCAAGGCGTACGTGTCCGGCGCGACCGGCCCGTCCGCGTACGACTGCTCCGGTCTGACCATGACCGCGTTCAAGCAGATCGGCATCACCCTGCCGCGCGTGTCGCAGGACCAGTCGACCGTGGGCACCCAGGTCTCGCTGAACGCCCTGCAGCCCGGCGACATCCTCTACTGGGGCAGCTCCGGCAGCGCCTGGCACGTCGCCGTCTACATCGGCGACGGCAAGTTCATCGGCGCGCAGAACCCGAGCAGCGGCGTCGTCGTGCGCGACATGAGCTACGACATGCCGACCGGCGCGGTGCGCGTTCTGTAAGCGCTTCTGTGCTTCTGTGGCGAAGGGCCGCCGTCCCCTCTCGGGGCGGCGGCCCTTCGCCGCTCCTCGGCCGGTCCCTCGTCGCTCCCCGACCCGGTCCCTAACCCGCGGCGTAGATCTCGTGGGCGAACTCCGCGATCTGCGCGTCGGACAGATGCCGTACCAGGTCCGCCTCGCTGATCATCCCGACCAGCTCCTTGTTCTTGATCACCGGCAGCCGGCGGATGCGGTGGGTCTCCATCTCCCGCAGTACTTCGCTGATGTCGGCGTCGGCGTTGATCCAGCGCGGGGTGCCCTTGGCCATCTGGCCCGCCGTCACCGTGGCCGGGTCATGGCCGGCCGCGACGCATCCCACGACGATGTCGCGGTCGGTGAGGATGCCGCACATGCGCTGGTTGACGTCGCTGATCGGCAGCGCCCCGACGTTCAGCTCCCGCATCACCTGGGCCGCGCGGTCCAGCGTCTCCGTCGCCGGGATCCACTGCGCGCCCGGGTGCATGATGTCCGCGGCGGTGGTCATGGTCGTCCTCTCCTCCGGGCCCGTGGCGGCGCAGTCGGCCCGAGGGCCCTGGTCCCGGTGTCGCCGCGGCTGACGCGCACGACGCCCCTCTCCCACTATCACCGTCCCGGCCACGCCCCGCGACCGCTGCCGGACAGGTGACACGGGGCCGCCGGGCGGGTACCCGGAAGCGCCGCCGACCCGCGGAAGGAGCAAGCCCTCATGCTCACCACCGACTACACGCCCGGAGCACCCAACTGGCTCGACCTCGGCGCGCCGGACGTCGACGCGGCCGCCGCCTTCTACACCGGGCTCTTCGACTGGACACCACGGACCGGGAGGCCGCCCGCGCCTTCTAACGCGCCGTGTTCGGCTGGGACAGCACGGACCTGCCGATGGGCGACCTCCCGTACACCGTGCTGTTCCGGGGCGGTGGCGGGCGGGACACGTCCTTCGGCGGCATCGTGCCGCTGACGGCCGGCGGCAGCCCGCGCTGGATCCCCTACTTCGAAGTGGCCGACTGCGACGCGGTCGTCGCCGACGCCCAGCGGCGCGGCGGCACGGTCGTGGCACCCGCCGCGACCGCGGAGGGCATCGGGCGGATGGCGCACCTCGCCGATCCGCACGGAGCGCCCTTCGCGGTCATCACGAGCGAGGCGCCACCTTCGTCAGGCCGTTGATGACGCGGTCCATCGCGTCTCCGCCCTGCGGATCGGTGAGGTTCGCCAGCAGCTTGAGGGTGAAGCGCATCAGCATCGGATGGCTGAGGCCGCGCTCGGTGGCCAGCTTCATGATCTTCGGGTTGCCGATCAGCTTCACGAACGCGCGGCCGAGGGTGTAGTAGCCGCCGTACGTGTCCTTGATGACCTTCGGGTAGCGCTGGAGGGCGAGTTCGCGCTGTGCCGGTGTGGCGCGGGCGTGCGCCTGGACGATCACGTCCGCCGCGATCTGGCCCGACTCCATGGCGTACGCGATGCCCTCGCCGTTGAACGGGTTGACCATGCCGCCCGCGTCGCCGACCAGCAGCAGCCCGCGCGTGTAGTGCGGCTGCCGGTTGAAGGCCATCGGCAAGGCGGCGCCGCGGATCGGGCCGGTCATGTTCTCCGGGGTGTAGCCCCACTCCTCGGGCATGGAGGCGCACCACGCCTTGAGGATCTCGCGCCAGTCCAGCTCCTTGAACGCCGCGGAGGTGTTGAGCACGCCCAGGCCCACGTTGGAGGTGCCGTCGCCCATCCCGAAGACCCAGCCGTAGCCGGGCAGCAGCCGCGGCTGCGCGCCGCGCCGGTCCCACAACTCCAGCCAGGACTCCAGGTAGTCGTCGTCGTGCCGGGGCGAGGTGAAGTAGGTCCGTACGGCCACGCCCATCGGGCGGTCCTCGCGGCGGTGCAGCCCCATGGCCAGCGACAGCCGCGTGGAGTTGCCGTCGGCCGCCACGACGAGCGGGGCGTGGAAGGTGACCGGGGTCTTGTCCTCGCCCAGCTTCGCCCGCACACCGGTGATCCGGCCCGTACGGTCGTCGACGATCGGCTCGCCCACGTTGCAGCGCTCGTACAGCCGGGCCCCGGCCTTCTGCGCCTGCCGGGCCAGCTGCTCGTCGAAGTCGTCGCGCTTGCGGACCAGGCCGTAGTCGGGGAAGGAGGCCAGCTCCGGCCAGTCGAGCTGGAGCCGGACGCCGCCCGCGATGATGCGGAGCCCCCTGTTCCGCAGCCAGCCCGCCTCTTCGGAGATGTCGATGCCCATGGCGACGAGCTGCTTGGTGGCCCGCGGGGTGAGACCGTCGCCGCACACCTTCTCGCGCGGGAAGGCGGTCTTCTCCAAAAGAAGGACGTCGAGCCCGGCCTTGGCGAGGTAGTACGCCGTCGTGGAACCGGCGGGCCCGGCGCCGACGACGATGACGTCGGCGGTGCGCTCGGAGGCGAGCGTCTCGGAGCCGAGCGTCTCGGCGGAAGCGCTCTCGGCGGATGCGGACTCGCTCACGAAAGGTCTCCCGGAGGCTCGGTAACGGAGTGACGAGGACGTGCCGGGCACCCCGGACACGGGACAAGTGCAGTCTATGGGGGGTCTACGGCCCACCGGCGTCAGCCGGTCGGCGTTCCGGAGCCCGCCTGGGCGGGCATCCGGCGTCAGCGGCGGGCGTCAGGCGTCAGTGGGCCGGCGTCAGCCGGTCTTCGTCGCGCGGTGCAGCGCCACGATGCCGCCGGTGAGGTTGCGCCAGGCCACCCGCGACCACCCGGCCTGCTGGAGCCGACCGGCCAGACCCGCCTGGTCGGGCCAGGCCCGGATCGACTCGGCGAGGTAGACGTAGGCGTCCGGGTTGCTGCTCACGGCCTTCGCGACGGGCGGCAGGGCGCGCATCAGGTACTCGGTGTACACGGTCCGGAACGGCGCCCACGTCGGACGGCTGAACTCGCAGATGAGCAGCCGCCCGCCCGGCTTGGTCACGCGCAGCATCTCGCGCAGCGCGCGGTCCGTGTCCTGGACGTTCCGCAGTCCGAAGGAGATCGTGACGGCGTCGAAGACCCCGTCCGCGAAGGGCAGCCGGGTCGCGTCGCCCGCGGTCAGCGGCAGCGAGGGGTGGCGCCGCTTGCCCTCGCGCAGCATGCCGAAGGAGAAGTCGCAGGGGACGACTTCGGCGCCGGCCGCCGTGAAGGGCAGCGAGGAGGTGCCCGTGCCGGCGGCGAGGTCGAGGACGCGCTCGCCCGCGCGGACGGCGAGGGAGCGCGCCACCGCCTTGCGCCACAGGCGGGCCTGTCCCAGCGAGAGCACGTCGTTGACCAGGTCGTATTTGGCCGCGACGTCGTCGAACATCGCGGCTACTTCATGGGGCTGCTTGTCCAGGGTCGCTCGGGTCACGCCCCTATTGTTCACCCTTGGCTACGCGCGGGAGCGCGCGGGTCGCCGGGCCGGGTCCTCCTCCCGGGCCCCGCCCTTCCCGACTGCGTTCGTATGCGGCCGGGAAGGCGCGGGACTGGGAAAACGCCTTCGGAGCACGCCTCAGCGGCGGCGGTGCAGCAGGCGGCCTCCCAGGACGGTCGCCACGCAGCTCCGCGCCCCTGCCTCCGCCCCCGCCTCCGTCAGGGACACCGGCACGGCGTCCTCCGCCGGGACCGCGAAGACCGCGAAATCCGCCCGCGCGCCGACGGCCAGCGTCCCCGCGAAACCCGCACCCGGCGCGGCGCCCTCGGCGGGCGCCCCGGGCAGCAGTGCCAGGCCGGACCGCGCCACCGCCGTGCGCACCTCCGGCCGGGTGAACGGGCCGACCACCGCCGTGACGCCGCTCCGCAGCAGCCGTTGCACCCCGCGCCGCGCGCTCTCGCCCCACCGGGCATCGGTCATCCCGAGCGCCGTCAGCGCCTCGCCGGTGACCGGCTCGGTGCCCAGTACGTCGGCCTCCCGCGGGTCCGGGTGGTACGCGGCCTCCAGGAACCCCGCCGCGTCGCCGCGGACCAGCCCGGGGGTGAGGACGCCGGGCCAGCGCCGTACCCGGGCGTGCGGGTACGCGGCGGCCACCTCCTCGTACGGGCCGAGCGCCGCGATCCGGTCGCCGTCGACCGCGACCGCCCCACCGGGCACGGGCACCTGCTCGTGCCCGGCGCCGGGCACGAGCAGGTCGGCGGCGTGGATCGTCAACATGGTGCCGGGTGCGTCAGCTCGTCGGGGACGTCAGTTCGTGCCGATCAGCTTGAGTTCCGGGTGGGCCGTACCGCCCTCGATGGCCGTCGAGGACAGGTGCGAGACGACCCTGTCGTCGACCGGGTCGTTCGCCGGGTCGTCGTGCACCACCAGGTGCTCGTACGTCGTGGCACGTTGCGCCGGGACCCGGTCCGCCTTGCGGATGAGGTCGAGCAGTTCCAGTCGGTTGGACCGGTGCCGGGCCCCCGCCGAGGAGACGACGTTCTCCTCCAGCATCACCGAGCCGAGGTCGTCCGCCCCGTAGTGCAGGGTCAGTTGGCCCGCTTCCTTGCCGACGGTCAGCCAGGAGCCCTGGATGTGCGCGACGTTGTCGAGGAACAGGCGCGCGACCGCGATCATGCGCAGGTACTCGAAGACCGTGGCCTGGGTGCGGCCCTTCAGGTGGTTGTTCTCCGGCTGGTACGTGTACGGGATGAAGGCCCGGAAGCCACCCGTGCGGTCCTGCACGTCGCGGATCATCCGGATGTGCTCGATCCGCTCGGCGTTGGTCTCGCCGGTGCCCATCAGCATGGTGGAGGTCGACTCGACGCCGAGGTTGTGCGCCGCCTCCATGATCTCCAGCCAGCGCTCGCCGGACTCCTTGAGCGGCGCGATGGCCTTGCGGGGGCGTGCCGGGAGCAGTTCGGCGCCGGCGCCCGCGAACGAGTCCAGGCCCGCGGCGTGGATACGGGTGATGGCCTCCTCGACGGAGACTCCGGAGATCCGGGCCATGTGCTCGACCTCGGAGGCGCCGAGGGAGTGGATGACCAGCTGCGGGAACTCCTTCTTGATGGCCGAGAAGTGCTTCTCGTAGTACTCCACGCCGTAGTCCGGGTGGTGGCCGCCCTGGAACATGATCTGGGTGCCGCCCAGTTCCACGGTCTCGGCGCAGCGCCGCAGGATGTCGTCGAGGTCGCGGGTCCAGCCCTTGGCGGTGTCCTTGGGCGCGGCGTAGAAGGCGCAGAACTTGCACGCCGTCACGCAGACGTTCGTGTAGTTGATGTTGCGCTCGATGATGTACGTCGCGATGTGCTCGGTGCCCGCGTACCGGCGGCGGCGGGCCGCGTCGGCGGCGGCGCCCAGGGCGTGCAGCGGCGCGCCGCGGTACAGGTCGAGCGCCTCCTCGGGGGTGATCCGGCCACCGGCGGCAGCGCGGTCGAGCACGGACTGGAGGTCAGTGGTCTCGGTCACCGGGTCGTCCCTTTCGGAGGGGTTGCGGACGGACTTGACCAGCGTACGCCAGCGTTTCCGGCCGTCCGTGGCGGGACCCTGGGGCACGGCGGAGGGCACGGCGGAGCCAGGCGCCGTCCTCGGTCAGGCACCGTCCTTGGTCAGGCGGGACGACGGCTTGCCGCCGTCCGGGTCCTGCGACGTGAACAGCAGCGTGCCGTCGCTCTGGAGCGCGAAGGTCGTGGTGGTGGTGTTGTGCGTGCACAGGGCGCTGGTCGGCTGGGACTCGTCGGCGCGCTCCACGAGTTCGATGCGCTTGCCGTCGGCGGACGTCAGCTTGGACTTGGCGTGGCAGGTCAGGCCGACGGACTGGATCTTCACCTCGTAGCGGGTACGGACGACGACGTCGCCGGGCTTCCCGGTGGTGATGGTCGCGGTCATCGTGCCGTTGGGCGTGCCGTCCTGCTGCTTGACGTCGCCCGTCCACGTACCGATGAACGACTTCGGCACCGAGCCGGTCGCACCGTCCGGGGCCGTGGAGCCCGGATCCGGGGTCGAGTCGCCGGGGTCCAGGGTCGGCGGTTCCGCGTCGTCGTGGCCCGCGCTGTCGGGATCGCGGGGGGACGGCCCCGCGCTGATCCCGGGCCGCTTGGCACTGCTGTCCTTCTTCTCCTCGCTCCCGCCGTGCAGGAGACCGAAGACGAACGCCCCGGTCGTCGCCACGGCGAGCGCGCCCGCGACGGACAGCACCAGGCTGCAGCTCACCGTCCTCGGCTGGCTCTTGCCGCCGAGGACGGCGGACACGGCGATACGGCGGCTTCCGCCACTGCCCGAAGCCGCCTCCCCGGCATCCGCCGGGCCCGACGGCGCGGCGGGGCGCGGCACCGCGGGCTGAGTGGGGAAATGGGCCGAAGCCGGGGGCCGCGGGTGGTCGTCCGGGGCCTGGCCGGGCGCGCCGGTGGCCTGAGCGGGTACGCCGGGGGCACGGTCGCCGTACGACGGGTCGGGCGGCCCGAACGCCCCTGGCGGCGCCACCTCCGCCCCGACGGTCCGCTCGGTGAACGGGATGAGCCCCGAGGGCAGCCCGGCAGCGGGCACGGCTCCGGAGCCATGCCCCGTACCTGGGGCGGGGGCCGGTCCCGAGGTGGAAGCCGGTCCCGAAGCGGGCGCCGTCCCTTGGGCGGGCGCCGGCCCCGAGGCCGACGAGCCTGTAGGCGGGGCCTGTCCCTGATCCGAGGACGAGTCCGACGGGGCGGCCTGGAGCGGGTCTGCCGAAGGCGGGGTCCCGCCCGGGACCCCGGGCGACGGAGTCCGCCGCGGGCCCGAGTCCTCGCCTGACGGAATGCGGCCCGTGCCCGAGACCTCGACCGACGGACTGTGGCTCAGGCCCGCGGTTCCGGCCGATGAGGTCCGGCCCACGCCCGGGACCCCGGTCGATGGCGCCGGGCCCAGCCCCGGACTCCCGGCCGTCGGACTCTGATCCACCCCCGAGCCCCCGGCCGATGACGGCTGTCCTACGCCCCGGCCCTCGGCCGACGAGGGCTCGCCCACGCCCAGGCCCCCGGGCGACGCGATCCGGTCCACGCCCAACCCCTCAGCCGACGACGGCGGAGCGGAGGGCGCCGGGGCAGCCGCCTCCAGGTCGAGCAGGGCCACTGCCTGTCTGCTGACCCGCTCCACCAGCGGGCCCGGCAGCCAGCCCGGTCCGGCGAGTTCCGCGGCGCGGCCCGTGGGCGCGAGTCGGCGGACGATCTCCTCCGGGCTCGGCCGGTCGGCCGGGTCCTTGGCCAGGCAGGCGGCGACCAGGTCGCGCAGGTCTCCGGTGAGCCGCGGGCCGAGCCGGGCCTCCTCGTGGACCACCTTGTACAGCAGCGCGGCCGAGCTGTCCCCGGGGAACGGCCCGGCACCCGTCGCCGCGTACGCCAGCACCGCGCCCAGCGAGAAGACGTCGGAGCCGCCCCGCACGGTCTCTCCGAGGATCTGCTCGGGAGACATGTAGCCGGGCGAGCCGATCGAGGCGCCGGTGGAGGTGAGGGACACCGTCCCGTCGACGGCGCGGGCGATGCCGAAGTCGATCAGCCGCGGGCCGTCCAGCGTGAGCAGCACGTTGGACGGCTTGACGTCGCGGTGGACCAGGCCGAGGGCGTGCACGGTGGCGAGCGCCTCCGCGAGCCCGGCGGCCAGCGCCCGTACGCACGGCTCGGGCAGCGGGCCGGACTCGCCGACGGCCTGGCTCAGCGGCGGGCCCGCCACGTAGCCGGTGGCGACCCACGGGACGGCGGCCTCCGGGTCGGCGTCCAGGACCGGCGCGGTCCAGGCGCCGCCGACCCGCCGGGCGGCATCGACCTCCCGCCGGAACCGGGCGCGGAACTCCTCGTCCGCTGTGAGATGCGGGTGCACGACCTTCACGGCGACCGTACGGCCGCCCGCGGTGCGCCCCACGTACACGCGGCCCATACCGCCCGCGCCGAGCCGGCCCAGGAGCCGGTACGCCCCGACGACCTGCGGATCGTCCGCTTGCAGCGGATGCATCGCGTTGCCTCCCCCTCGACTGGCGCCGATCCAGCTTAGGGCGCGACCGGCGCCTGAGGGGGCGGCTCCGCCTGTCGCCCGACAGCCTCGGGCAGCCGTTCAGACGGGCTCCGCCGTCGGCAGACCTACTCCGCGGTCGGCAGACGGTCTCCGCCCGCCGTCAGGCAGGCTCCACCGTCGTCAGGCGGTCCCCCTGCGGCAGCAGGTCCACGCGGACGTCGGCCGGGTAGCCCAGCGCGGGGGCCGTGCGGCGGACGAACTCCGCGATGCCCGCCAGCTGCTTCTCGCCGAGGCTGAAGTCGAGGGTGGTGAAGTACCGCTCCAGGACCGGCGCCGTCAGCGCCTCCCAGCGCGCCGCCTGCTCGGCGACCTTCGTGACTTCCTCCAACGACAGGTCGCGGGAGGCCAGGAACGCCTCGTGGATCTTGTGTACGATCCGCGGCTCCCGTGCCACGTACTCGCGGCGGGCGGCCCAGACCGCGAAGACGAACGGCAGCCCGGTCCACTCCTTCCACATGTGCCCCAGATCGTGGACCTGGAGGCCCAGCTTGGGGGCGTAGTGCAGATTGGCGCGCAGCGCGGCGTCGCCGATGAGCACGGCCGCGTCCGCCTCCTGCATCATCAGGCTGAGGTCGGGCGGGCAGGAGTAGTAGCGGGGCTGGACGCCGTAGCGCTCCGCGAGCAGCAGCCGCGCCAGCTCCACGGAGGTACGGGACGCGGAGCCGAGCGCGACCCGGGCCCGGTCCAGCTGCTCCAGCGGCAGCTGGGAGACGATCACGCAGGACATGACGGGGCCGTCGCAGCCGACGGCGATGTCCGGCAGCGCGACCAGGTCGTCGGCGTGCCGCAGGTACTCGACCAGGCTGATCGGTGCGATGTCGAGGTCTCCGCGGACCAGCTGATCGTTGAGCGCGTCAGGGGTTGCCTTGGTGAGCTCCAGATCGAGCAGGGTGCCCGTGCGGGCGAGGCCCCAGTACAGGGGCAGACAGTTGAGGAACTGAATGTGACCGACCCGCGGCCGGCTCCGGTGGTGACCGGTGGCGGTGGCGGCGGCAGGGGCTGAATTGTCCACATACGGAGGCTAGCCCTGGGGGCGCGCGGTACCGCGCCGGGGGTACGCGCCGGGCGCGCCCGAACCGGCGCGACCTGCGGGTCTTCCCGTCCACCGGCCGCTGGAAACACCCCGTTGTCGTGATCTTCGGCTCTTTCCTCACGCGCGCGCACCGTGCTAGGCTCGCCGCAAGTTGCAGTTTGGTTTCCCTTGCAGTACAGAGCCTGCGGAGCATGTGACCCGCAGGCTTTTGTAATTTTCAGACTTCTTGCAGGTTCTGGAGCAGGGCGACCCTTTGGCCCAAGGAGGGCTTTATGGCTACCGGAACCGTCAAGTGGTTCAACGCCGAGAAGGGCTTCGGCTTCATCGCCCAGGACGGCGGCGGTCCCGACGTCTTCGTGCACTACTCCGCGATCAACGCCTCTGGCTTCCGCTCCCTGGAGGAGAACCAGCAGGTGAACTTCGACGTCACCCAGGGTCCGAAGGGCCCGCAGGCGGAGAACGTCACCCCGGTCTAAGTTGCCCGGGCCGACCGATCGCGGTCGACGCGTAGTACCCGATGTGCAGTACCCAAGGAGCCCTGCCCCCGCCACGGCGGAGGAGCGGGGCTCCTGCCTTTTGAGCGGCCATTCAGTGGCCGTCCCACCTCTTCAGTGATCGTCCCAGTGGCCCTCGTGCGTGGCATGCCGGTGGCCGTTGTGGACGTAGTCGACATGATCGCCGTGCTGGAGCTGCTGGTGGCCGCAGGCGGGGCCGTGCTGGTGAGCGTGATCCGGGTGCACGATGTGCTCGGTGGGCTCGCATTCATCCCAGTGGCCGTCATGGGCACGGTGCAGATGGCCGTCGTGCGCGTAGTCCACGTGGTCGTTGTGCGGGATCTGCGGATGCCCGCAGTCGGGGCCGTGGACATGGCCGTGGCCTGAATGCTGCTGGTGGGCGGCGGTCGTCATCCTCTCACTCCCAGTGATTGGCTCCACTTTGCCCCTTTCGCACTATACGCCGCCCCGCGATCTTTATCGCACGCCTCAGCCCGCTCGCGCGCGCCCCGCCCCGCCCCGCTATCGCTCGTAAAGCCCTTCGATCTCCTTGGCGAAGTCGCGTGCCACCGCCGCCCGCTTCAGCTTCAGTGACGGCGTCAGATGCCCCGACTCGTCCGTCCACTCCCCCGGCAGCACCGCGAACCGGCGGATCGACTCGGCCCGCGAGACAAGGGCGTTGGCGTCGTCGACAGCGCGCTGAAGGTCCGCCAGCAGTTCCTCGTCCTTCACCAGCAGCCGCACCGGCACGTCCTGCTTCTTGTGCATCTGCCGCCAGTGCGCCAGCCCCTCCGGCTCCAGGGTGAGCAGCGCCGTGACGTACGGGCGGTCATCGCCGACCACCATGCACTGGCCGACCAGCGGATGCGCGCGCAGCCGGTCCTCCAGCGGGGCGGGCGCCACGTTCTTGCCGCCCGAGGTGATGATCAGCTCCTTCTTGCGGCCGGTGATGGTGAGATAGCCGTCGGCGTCCAGCGCGCCGATGTCGCCGGTGGCGAACCACCGCTCCCCCGCCGCGCCGTCACCCCCGACCGGCGCGCCGCGCTCCGCGTCCCAGTACCCGGCGAAGACCTGGCCGCCCCGGAGCAGCACCTCGCCGTCGTCCGCGATCCGCACCGCGGTGCCCGGCAGCGGCCAGCCCACCGTCCCCAGCCGGGGTTTGAGCGGTGGCATGAGGGTGGCGGCCGCGGTGGTCTCCGTCAGCCCGTACCCCTCGAAGACCTCGATGCCCGCGCCGGTGTAGAAGGCCCCGAGCCGGCGGCCGAGCGGCGAGCCGCCGCAGATGACGTAGCGCACCCTGCCGCCGAGCGCGGCCCGGATCCGGCGGTAGACCAGCGGGTCGTACAGCGCGCGGGCCGCCCGCAGCCCCCATCCGGGGCCCGGCCCGGTGCCGTGCTGCGCGGCCTCCTCCGCCTCGCCGTAGCGCGTGGCGACCCGGGCGGCCCGGTCGAAGGAGGCGGCGCGGCCCATCCTCTCGGCCGTGGCCCGCCCGGTGTTGAACACCTTCTCCAGCACGTACGGGATGGCGAGCAGGAACGTCGGCCGGAATCCGGCCAGGTCGGCGAGCAGGTCCTCGGTGCGGATGCTGGGCGCGTGGCCGAGCCGGACGCGCGCCCGCAGGCATCCGACGGCGACCATGCGCCCGAAGACATGGGACAGCGGGAGGAACAGCAGGGTCGAGGCGGGGTCCTTGCTGACGGACCGGAAGACCGGGTGGAGCAGTTCCGTGGAGTTGTCCACCTCCGCGAAGAAGTTGCCGTGGGTGAGCACACAGCCCTTGGGGCGGCCCGTGGTGCCCGACGTGTAGATGAGCGTGGCGATGTCCTGCGGGCCGCGCTCCGCCCGCCGCCGCTCCACCGCCTCGTCGGGGACGTCCCGCCCCGCCGCCGTGATCTGGCCGATCGCCCCGGCGTCGAACTGCCACAGGTGGGCCAGGGCCGGCAGCTCTCCCCGCACGCCGCTGATCAGCCGGGCCTGTTCGACGTTCTCCACCGCGCAGGCCGCGGCTCCCGAGTCCCGCAGGATCCAGCGCGCCTGGAGGGCCGAGGAGGTGGGGTACAGCGGGACGGTGACCAGCCCCGCGGTCCAGGCGGCGAAGTCGAGCAGGGTCCATTCGTACGTCGTACGGGCCATGATGGCGAGCCGGTCGCCGGGCCGCAGCCCGTGCGCGATCAGGCCCTTGGCGGCGGTGTGCACCTCGGTGGCGAACTCCGCCGCCGTGACGTCCCGCCAGCTCCCGTCCGGCCGCCTGCGGCTGAGGACCGGTTCGGTGGGGGCCTCGGCGGCGTTGCCGAAGGGGATCTCGGCGAGGCTGCCGCGCGTCACGGGCGGTACCAGCGGCGGGACCTCCGCCTGCCGGGGCACGCCGGCGACGACGTCCACCGCGGGCGCGGTGAGAGCGGGGCCGGGGCTCGGGCTGATGCTGGGGCTGGTGTGGGGGCTGGTGTGGGGGCTGGTGTGGGGGTTGGTGTGAGGGTTCGTGTGGGGGTTGGTCGGTGCTGACTGCTCTGTCATGGCGACTCCTGACCCGTCAGTAACCTTACGAAAAAGTAAGGCTGGGCCGAAGGCCATGGGAAGCCCCGTGACAGCGCGAGCCGTGTTGAGCGCGGGCGCGCGGTATCAGGGCCGGGCGCGTGCGCGCGGCATCAAGGCCGGGGCGCGTGCCGCCCGCGCTCACCCCGTCAGGGCGACCACCCCTCGCCCCTCAGGGCGACCACCCCTCGCCCTTCGTCAGGTTCCCCAGCCCCGCCCAGGCGAAGTTCATCAGCGTGGCCGCCGTCTCCTTCGCCGACGGGCGGCCCTGCGCGCCCGCCCACTCCGCGAGCGACTCCGCCGCGCCCACCAGCGCCTGCGCCAGCCCCGACACCTCCTGCTCGGCCATCCCCGGGTCGCACCCCGCCTCCTGGGCCGCCGCCGCGATCCGCCGGGTCACGAGCTCCACCATCTCGGCCCGCATCGCCGCCACTTCGCGGGCGAACGGCTCTCCCTGCGTACGCGCCTGGACATGCAGCAGCGCCCACCCGTCCGGGTGCGCCGCGGTGTGCGCGAAGAAGCCGTGCAGCCCGCTCCACAGCTGCCGGTCCGCCGCCGCGCCCGGCTCCACCGCCGCCCGCACGGCCGCCACCAGCGCCGCCGCCTCCCGCCGGATGCAGGCGGTGAACAGCTCCTCTTTGGAGTTCAGATACAGATAGACCAGCGGCTTGGAGACCCCCGCCAGCTCCGCGATCTCGTCCATCGAGGCGGACCGGTACCCGCGCCGGGCGAAGGTCCGCACCGCCGCGTCCAGCATCTGCTGCTCCCGGACCGCCCGCGGCATCCGCTTGCCCTTGACCGCGCCCGCGCGCCCCGCGGCCCCGCCCACGGCCCCCTCGACCCCACCCACGCGCTCTTCGACCCCACCCACGTGTCCCTCCCGCGCCCGTTCCGGCGTCCCCCGTCACCCTCCGCCAAGCGTACGTCCACCGAATGCGACATCGGACGGGGTGCCCCCGACCGATGATCAAGGAATCGGCCAGACGCGTGCCCTAGATTCCTCGTACCAGTGCCCGGAAGACCGGGACGAAGGAGGCATACGCGACGTGTGCGGCGTGACGGGCTGGGTGGACTTCGAACGGGATCTGACGGGCCAGCACGATGTGCTCCTCGCCATGACCGGCACCATGGCCTGCCGCGGCCCCGACGCCGAGGGGCTGTGGACCGGCCGCCACGCGCTGCTCGGCCACCGCAGGCTGGCCGTCATCGACCCGGCGCGCGGACAGCAGCCGATGTACGGACACCTGCCGACGCGCACCGGCGCGGAGACCGGCGCCGACACGGGCACCGGCGTGGGCACCGGCACCGGCACCGGCACCGGCACACCGGCCGAACCTCCCCCCGCCGTCCTCAGCTACGGCGGCGAGCTGTACAACCACCGCGAGCTGCGCGCCACCCTGGCCGCCCGCGGCCACCGCTTCCGCACCGACAGCGACACCGAGGTGGTGCTGGCGGCCTACCTTCACTGGGGCGCGGACTTCACCGAGCGCCTCGACGGCATGTACGGCTTCGCGCTGTGGGACGCACGCGCGGAGCGGCTCCTCCTCGTCCGCGACCGGCTCGGCGTCAAACCCCTCTACTACCACCCCACGCCCACCGGGGTGCTCTTCGGCTCCGAACCCAAGGCGATCCTCGCCCACCCCTGGGCCGAGGCCGTCGTCGACCTCGACGGCATGCGCGAGCTGTTCGCGCTGGCCAAGACGCCCGGCCACGCCGTCTACCGGGGGATGTACGAGGTCAGGCCGGGGCATGTGCTGCACGTGAGCCGCGCGGGCCTGCGGACCCGGCCGTACTGGACGCTGCGCACCGCCGAGCACACCGACGGGCTCGCCGCCACCGTCGGCACCGTACGCGACCTCCTGGACGACGCCGTCGCCCGCCAGCTCGTCGCCGACGTGCCGCGCTGCGCCCTGCTCTCCGGCGGCCTGGACTCCAGCGCCGTCACCGCGCTGGCCGCCCGCCGCCTGGCCGCACGGGGCGAGGGGCCGCTCGCCTCCTTCGCCGTGGACTTCGCGGGCCCTGCCGCGGGCGCCGACCCCGACCCCGGCACCGGCACCGGCACCGATACGGAACCCGAACGGGCCAGCCCCGACCGCCCGTACGCCCACGCGGTCGCCGCGCACACCGGCACCGACCACACCGACATCGTGCTGCCCGCCGCCGCCCTCGCCGACCCGCTGCACCGCACCGCGGCCCTCACCGCCCGCGACCTCCCCATCGGCCGCGGCGAGCGCGATACCTCCCTCTACCTGCTGTTCAAGGCAGTACGGCGGCATGCGACCGTCGCCCTGTCCGGCGAGGCCGCGGACGAACTCTTCGGCGGATACGGGTGGTTCCACGACCCGCGCGCGCTCGCCCGCGACACCTTCCCGTGGCTCGCCGAGGGCGAGCCGGGCTTCGCGGGCACACTGGACCAGCTGCTGGCGCCCGCCCTGCGCGAGCGCCTCGGCCTCGCCGCGTACCGGCGCGACCGCTACCGCGAGGCGCTGGCGGAGGTCGAGCACCTCCCGTACGGACCGTGCGGGCCCCGCCCCGCCGACGCGCGCGAGCGGCGCATGCGCGAGGTCACCCACCTCGCCCTGACCCGCTTCGTACCGCGCCTGCTGGACCGCAAGGACCGCATGTCGATGGCCACCGGCCTGGAGGCGCGCGTGCCGTTCTGCGACCACCGCCTGGTGGGTTACGTGTACAACGCGCCCTGGTCGATGAAGACGCACGACGGCCGCGAGAAGAGCCTGCTGCGCGCCGCCACCCGCGATCTGCTGCCCGCCGCCGTCGCCGACCGCCGCAAGAGCCCGTATCCGTCCACCCCGCACCGCGCGTACACCCGGGCCGTACGGGAGCAGTTCGCGGCGCTGGCGGCCGACCGGGACGCACCCGTGCACCCGCTTCTCGACGCGGGCTGGGTCGCGCGCACGGCGGCCGCGCGCCCCTCCGGCGCCCGAAGCACCCCAAGCGCCCGAACCCCCGACGCCGCCCTGGAGGACTACCTGGCCCGCTTCGGGATGGAGTCCGCCCTGCTGCTGGACACATGGCTACGGCGGTACGCGGTGCGCCTGGAGCTGTGACCGCCGCGCTACCGGGAGGCCATCGAGCACTCCGCTACCCCACGTGACGTGCGAGGGGATGCGGGTTGAGGCGGGCGAAGCCCTCCTGGCGCTCGTAGGGGTAGTACGGATACGGGGCGGTCCTGGCGCTCGCGGCGTCGAGCCTCGCCACCTGGTCGGCGGTCAGGCTCCATCCGACGGCGCCGAGGTTCTGCCGGAGCTGCGCCTCGTCGCGGGCACCGATGATGACGGAGGAGACGGTCGGGCGCCGCAGCAGCCAGTTGATGGCTATCTGGGGCACGGTCTTCCCGGTCTCCCCCGCTATCTCGTCGAGGGCGTCGACCACCCGGAAGAGGAGCTCCTCCGCCACCGGAGGGCCGTAGTCCGCCGTCGTGTGCAGCCGGCTGCCGGCCGGGAGCGGTCGGCCGCGGCGGACCTTGCCGGTCAGCCGTCCCCAGCCCAGCGGGCTCCAGACGACGGCGCCGACGCCCTGGTCCTGTGCGAGCGGCATCAGCTCCCACTCGTAGTCGCGGCCCACGAGCGAGTAGTAGACCTGGTGCGCCGCGTAGCGCGGGTAGCCGTGCCGGTCCGCGACGGCGAGCGACTTCATCAGCTGCCAGCCGGCGAAGTTCGAGACCCCGGTGTAGCGGAGCTTCCCGGCCCGTACGAGGTCGTCGAGGGTGGAGAGCACCTCCTGGACCGGCGTTCCCGCGTCGAAGGCGTGGAGCTGGAAGAGGTCGATGTAGTCCGTGCCGAGGCGGCGCAGCGCGTCCTCGACGGCCCTGACCAGCCGCGAACGGGAGGTGCCCGCGTCCCAGGGGCCGTCGCCCATCGGCAGCCCGGCCTTGGTGGACAGGATCACCTGGTCGCGGCGGCCCTTGATCGCGGCGCCGAGCACCTCCTCCGAGGCGCCGCCGGAGTAGACGTCGGCGGTGTCGAACATCGTGGCCCCCGCCTCCAGGCAGATGTCCACGAGGCGGCGGGCCTCCGCCGCGTCGGTGGTGCCCCAGGCGCCGAAGAGCTCCCCTCGCCCGCCGAAGGTCCCCGCGCCGAAGCTCAGCGCGGGCACCATGAGCCCCGATGCGCCCAGCCTTCTGAATTCCATGGCCGTTCCCCTTCCCCAAACCCCTAACGGGACCCGCGTCCCGTTTAAGATGGGTCTAACGTAGCAGAGGCCAACCCATTAATGGAATTGGAGTCCCGTTATGACCTCCGGAAGTGTGGAGCCGGGAAGCGTGGAGCCAGGCACCGTGCGCCCCGGCGGGCGGACCGCCCGCGTACGGGCCGCCGTGTTGCGCGCCGCCGGAGACGCGCTCGCCGAAGGCGGCCTCGCCCGCCTCGACCTCGCCGACGTGGCCCGCCGCGCCGAGGTGGGGAAGACGACGGTGTACCGGCGCTGGGGGACGCCGACCACTCTGGTCGCCGACCTGCTCGCCGACATGGCCGAGCAGTCGCTGCCGCGTACGGAGACGGGGACGCTGCTGGGCGACCTGCGCGCCAACGCCCGGCTCGTCCAGCGCACCCTGGCCGACCCCCGCCAGGGCGCCCTCTTCAAGGCCGTGATCGCCGCCGCCACCTGCGACGAGCAGACGGCCGCCGCCCTCCACCGCTTCTACGAGACCCGCGTCGCGGAGTGGGAGCCGTGCGTCCGACAGGCCGTCGAGCGGGGCGAGCTGCCGGAGGGAACCGACACCCGCGAGGTCATCCGCGCCGTCTCCGCCCCCCTCTACTACCGCCTGCTGACCACCGATGCCCCACTGGACGAGCCGACCGCCGACCGCGCCGCGGAGGCCGCGGCCGCGGCGGCCCGCTCCGGGGTCTTCGCCACGGACGGGTCGTCCACCAAGGCTGGGTCGTCCGTCAAGGCCGGGCCGTCCGCCAAGGCGGGGTAGTCGGTGTAGCCGGTCTCGCCGCCCACGTACATGAAGTACTGGTCGCGCACCGGGTTGAGCGGCGCGCCGACGCGCAGCCGTTCGACCAGGTCCGGATTGGCGAGGAACGCACGGCCCAGCGCCACGAGGTCGGCCCCCGCGGCCAGCAGCCGCTCACCCTCGCGCCGCCCCCCGTCGGCGGGGATCGGCCCCGGCCACGGCAGCCGCGGATTGGCCATCAGCACGCCCGGCCAGTTCTTCCGTATGTCCTGGAAGAGAGTGTCATCGGGGTCGGCGAAGACGATGTGCAGATAGGCGAGCCCGGCGTCCGCCAGGGCGCCGATGAGCGCCGGGTAGAGGGTCTCGGCGTCGCCCTCCTCGATGCCGTTGAAGGTGGCTCCGGGCGCGATGCGCACGCCCACCCGCTCGGGGCCGATCGCGTCGGCGACGGCCCGGACTACCTCGACGGGGAAGCGGATGCGGGCGGCCACCGAGCCGCCGTAGGCGTCGGTGCGGCGGTTGGTACCCCGCGTCATGAACTGGTGCAGAAGCATGCCGTTGGCGGCGTGCACCTCCACCCCCTCGAAGCCCGCGTCCATGGCGTTGCGCGCGGCGGCGGCGAAGTCGGCCACGGTGGAGCGGATGTCCTCGATCGTCATCTCGCGCGGTACGACGGCGGGTTGGCGCCCGCTCGGCGTGTGGATCGTGTCCGGAAGCGGAACGGGCGAGGGCGCGACCGGCGTCAGCCCGCTGGTCTCGGGGTGGCCGACCCGGCCACCGTGCTGGAGCTGGAGGAACATCCGGCCGCCGGCGGCGCGCACCGCGTCGGTCACCCGGCGCCATCCGGCCACATGCGCCTCGTTGTGGATCGCGGTGATGTTCGGGTACGTCTGCCCCACAGCGTTCGGCGTGGACCCCTCCGCGATGATCAGACCCGCGGAGGCGCGCTGGGCGTAGTGGGTGGCCATGATCGGTAGCGGAACCCCGTCGGCCGCGGCGCGGTTGCGGGTCAGCGGCGCCATCACCAGGCGGTTGGGCAGGCGCAGCTCGCCGAGGCGGGCGGGCTCGAAGAGGCGGGAGGCAGTGGCTGTGTCCGTCATGCCGGTACGGTAGAAGTTGACATCAGTGTCAGATTCAAGTCGCTCAGCCGGTATGCGAGGTGGGGAATGCGGATCGGTGAACTGGCGCGACGCACCGGCGTCAGCGAGCGGTCGCTGCGCTACTACGAGACGCAGGGGCTGCTGAGGGCCGAGCGCACCCCCGGCGGCCACCGCGACTACGGCGAGTGGGCGGTGGACCGGGTCATCCGCATCCAGGCGCTCTACGCCGCGGGCCTGTGCAGCAAGAAGATCGCGCAGCTGCTGCCCTGCATGCGGGACGCGGACGGCGGCCCGTCCGCGATCGCCACGCCGCGGCTGATCGCCGACCTCACGGCGGAACGGGACCGCATCGATCGGACGATCGCGGATCTGGTGCGTTCGCGTGACGTCCTGGACGAGGTGATCGACACGGCGAGGCCGTGACCGGTCGTGCCCCTCGCCGCGACCCAGGTCCACGACCCCCGGCCCTGGCCCCCGGCTCCAGGCCCACGGCCCCGGCCCTGGCCCCCGGCTCCAGGCCCACGGCCCCGGCCCTGGCTCCCGGCTCCCGGCGCGATCTCAGCCGTCCGCCCGCGGCTGCCGGGACCGCCGCCGCACGTGGTGGCCGTCGGCCGTGACCGCGACCTCGAACGCGTCGGCGTCCGGGCTGCCGTCCCGTACGTAGTCGGCGTGTACGGCGGCGACCTCGTCCCACAGGTCCCGGGGCCCGTACTGCCACACCTCCTCCGCCGTCGCCGTGGCCGCCGACCCCGCGCGGTCGTGGAGCCACACCTGAGAGCGGCCGTCGTGCTCCCCGTCGGCCATGACGACACCGGGCAGCCGCAGTCCCGCGTACAGCGCGAAGCCGAGACCGGCGAGACCGGCCAGGCCGTCCGGGGAGACGGTGCCGGTGCCGTTGCCGGTGGCGGTCGCGCGGCGGGCGGTGCCATCGTCGACGGCGAGCCCCTCGTGCGGCCGCTCGGACCGCATCGGCATGAACCGCGCGCCCCCGAGCACCCCGCCGGACGCCACCCGGTCAGCGCCCTCGTCCGCCACGACGAGCCGTACCAGGAGGCCCGACCAGAAGTCCCATGCCAGCGGCGCGACGATGACCCCGCCCGGCGCCGTCTGCCGCACCCACGCGTACGGGATACGGCGCACGGAGCACGTGGCGACGACCCGGTCGTACGGCGCGCCGGGCGCCCACCCGCGCTCGCCGTCGCCGTAGACGACGTGGGGGCCGTACCCCGCCTCCTTGACGGCGCGCGCCGCCCGCTCCGCCAGCAGCGGATCGACCTCGACGGTGGTGACGTTCCCGGATCCGAGGCGGGCGGCGAGCAGCGCGGCGTTCCAGCCGGACCCGGTCCCGATCTCCAACACCCGCTGCCCGTCGGCGACGTCGAGTGCCGCGAGCATCCGGGCGACCATCGTGGGCATGGAGTTCGACGAGGTCGCCACCCCGGGGCCGCCGCTTCGGCCGTCGTCGACCTGCGTCACGATCGGCACGTCGCGGTACACCAGGTCCCACCACGCCGCCTCGGTCGTGACGGGTACGCAGGTGGCCTCCTGCGTCCAGACCTGACCGGGGATGAACAGGTGGCGCGGCACCCGGTCGAACGCGGGGCGCCAGTCGGGGCGCAGCGCCCCGGACGCCTCCAGGGCATCCAGGAGCGCTGCGTGGCGCGGGCGCCAGTCGTGTGCCACTGGCTATGACCTCTCCTTCTGCGACTCCTTCTGCGACCTCTGCGTCTTCTGCGGCCGGTCGCCGTCCGGCGGGGGCGGTGGCGGAGGCGTCCAGGGCTTGATGGGGGCGGGATCTCCCTTGTGCTTGCCGTCGGCGACCACAGCTCATCTCCTTCTTTCGGGTCTTGTGCGGGTCTTGTGGTTCGTCGGTTCAACTCGTGGCGAGCAGGGCGCCCAAGGCGGTGGACCCGGCCACGAGGAGTACGAGGAGCAGGGGACCCGCGTAACGCCGGGCGCGGGCCAGGGTGCGGGCGAGCGCGCGGCGTAGGGCCCTCGCGGGCCCGCTCCGGGAGGTACGCGGGAGCGCGTGGGCGCGGGCGCGGGGCGGGCGGTGGCCGTGGCCTGGGGTCGAGACCGGGGCCGCGGCCGGGGCCGGAGCCGGAGCCGCCGCGGCCGTCAGCGTGGGGCCGGGTGCCGGGGCGGCGGGCGCGGGGTCGACACGGCAGAAGCGCTCGGTCGTGAACCGGAACTGCGCGTGCGCCGCGTCGCTGCGCGTGTGGTCGATGATCCACGCCTCGACCGGCCGCCGGTCGTCGTCCATCCAGCACTCGTCCCCGCACCGGAGGCACTGCGCGCCGAAGATCCCCCGCGGCGCCCCTTCGGCGGTCTCGGCGCTGAGCACCCACTCGGCACCCTTGACGATCGTGCCGCCCGCCGGGTCCGCCGTGCGCGCGTTCACAGCCACGTCCCGGGGACGGCGCGGTACGGGCGGGTGATGTGCTCGCGGTACGTGAGGTGTTCGGGGTTGGCCTTTAGGTGCCGGACCACCCACTCGTGCGCGTCGTCCATGTCCTCGCTGCGGTGCCCGCGCTCGTGGCACACCGCGCAGGTCATGGCGTACGTGTGCGGCTCGGCGTCGGGCTCGGTGTCCGGCGTGATCGCGTACTCGCGGAAGCGGTAGGACGCGCGGGTCATTTCCGCCCCTCCCGCGCGAGGTGGTCCCGGATCTGCGCGGCGAGGTCGTCGGCGCGCTGGCCGAGTTCTGTGAGGGTGGGGGCTGGGTGCGGCGGGTTGTCTTGATCTCCGCCCTGCTGAGGGGGATTCGGCTGCGGTTCGAAGGTCCTGCCGATAGTCTTCGGCATGTCGTCAACCTCCCGGGGTTGATGGCCACGCCCCCGGACGCCACGAACGTCGCGGGGGTCTTCGCTTGAATGCCCCTCAGCCTGGCGGAAGTTCACCTATCGTGACCAGAGGGTCACGTTGCAGCACTCGGCATGGTGTTGCAGGACGTGGCCTACCTGCTTGTGCAACGGAGGGGTGTTCGATGCCGCCACGGAAACCCATCTCAAAGGACGGTGTGCGAACACCTCGCGAGATGCTGGCCGAGGAACTCACACGGCTGCGCAAGAAGTCCGGGATATCCGTGCGGGAGCTGGCGGACAAG
Source organism: Streptomyces sp. XD-27 (assembly GCF_030553055.1). Classification (NCBI taxonomy): domain Bacteria; kingdom Bacillati; phylum Actinomycetota; class Actinomycetes; order Kitasatosporales; family Streptomycetaceae; genus Streptomyces; species Streptomyces sp. XD-27. The sequence continues at coordinate 4,683,181 of NZ_CP130713.1, read as the reverse complement.
GTCGGTTGGGACTACTCATATCTGCACCGGTTGGAAACCGGAAGAAGCCTTGGCGGCCCGGAGGCCATCGAAACACTGGACACGTTTTACGGGACGACGCCGCACCTGATGATTCTGTGGGAGCTGGCGAAGGACCGAGCCACGTTCCGCGACAAGTACGTGCGGTACTTGGAGCTTGAGGCGGAAGCCACAGCCATCGAGCACTACGCGGGCAGCGCCATTCCGGGCATCCTCCAGACCGAGGCATACGCTCGGGCATGGTTGTGGACCGTTCCGCATGGGCCGGAAAACACCGCCGAGTTGGAGGGGCAGCTTGAGGCGCGGATGGGCAGGCAGGAACTCCTGCGGCGTCAGCCTTCTGTGCAGCTGAGGGCGATCATCGATGAGGCCGGGCTCAGGCGCCCCCTACTTGACACGGAGGAGTGGCACAAACAGCTCAGCCACGTAGTGGAGGCGGCCTCACAGCCGAACGTGACTGTGCGGGTGCTGCCCTTCTCGGTGGGACTGCACAATGTCCAGGGCCAGTCGCTGATCCTCCTCATGCGCCCCGGCGGCAATACCGTGGCCTGGCTGGAAAGCTTCATGGGTGGCGAACTGTACGAGGAGCCGGAGAGCGTCGAGCGGCTGAGGCTGACCTACGATGCACTGCGAGACTTGGCCCTGCCGCCCCGGGATTCCGTGGCGTTCATCGAGCAGTTGATGGAGGACAGCTCACCATGCGATCCCCCGGCATAGACCTGAGCACCGCCTCGTGGCGCAAGTCCAGCTACAGCGACACGGGCCCGAACACCTGCGTCGAGGTCGCCGACGGCTTCCCTGGTGTCATGCCTGTTCGCGACAGCAAGGACCCCAACGGCCCAGCCTTGCTCTTCTTGTCCGACGCCTGGTCCTCGTTCGTATCCGCCGTGAAGCGGGGCGAGTTCTCATGACGACCCCGACCGCGTGGCGCAAGTCCAGCTACAGCGACGGCGGGGCGAACAACTGCGTCGAGGTCGCCGACGGCCACCCCGGTGTCATGCCCGTCCGCGACAGCAAGGACCCCGACGGCCCCGCGCTCGTCTTCACCTCAGCCGCCTGGTCGTCCTTCGTCACAGCCATCAAGCGCGGCGAGTTCGCCGAACTGCCTTAACGCGACATGGGGGCGGCGCCCCGCCCCCGCGCACGCCCCTTCGTACACACCCGCGCGCCCGTCTCCCCGCTCACGCGCCGTGCAGACGTGGTTTCTCCTGCCGCCTCCGGCGCACGCATATGAGCGCAGTCGTATGACTGCGCTCTCACGACAGGAGACACCGGCATGATCTCGCGCACCCCCCAGCACCGTGGTCTGATGCGGACGGCAGGCCGTCTCGCGGCCTCCGGCACCCTGGCGGCCGCCTCGCTCGTCCTCCCCGCCGCCTCGGCCCACGCGGCCGCGGGTGACCTGACCTGTACGGCCTCCGCCGAGCTGAACTTCGACCCGCCGCTCTCCGGCCCCAACGCCAGCGCAGAGGTGGACGCCTCGGCAGAGTTCAGCAACTGCACCTCGGCCAACGGCCATTACACGATGGCCTCTGCCACGGTCAGCGCCACGGGCTCCGCGACGGCCGACTCCGGTACACCGTGCTCGCTGCTGTTCACCGCCACGGGCACCGGAACGATCGCCTGGAACACCGGCGAGAGGAGTGGCTACACCTGGACCGTGAACACCGACCCGGAACGGGGCACGATCACCGTCAGCGCCGAGATCACCCGCGGTCCGCTCAGGGGCGACACGGTCACCGCCGTGCCCGTGGCGGCCCACCCCAACACCGACTGCGCCGCCAGCGGGCTCTCGCGACTGACGCTGGCGGCCGCCGAAGTGGTCTTCGCCTGAGCCCGAGCGCCCTGGCACCTGTTTCACACACCATACAGTTCAATGATCAATTGGGCATGAGCATGGCTGTACGATTCGGCCAGATGACTGCCCGTCACACCGACAGCGGCGGCCATCTTTTTCCATTTCGAACTCGCCCCGGACGCCCCCTGGCTCCGGGGCTCTTCACGGGGGAGACACCGAACATGCAGATTCGTCGTGCCCTGGCAGCCGCGGTGCTGGTTTCCGCGGCGTTCACGCTGACCGCCTGCCAGGACGACGGCGGTACGGAGACGGACGCCTCCGCCACCGCATCCAGCAAGCCCAAGCCGCACGGCGACCCGGCCACGCCGGATGGCGGGGGCGACTGCCACAAGGTGGCGCCGGGCAACAAGGTCATCTGGGTCAACAACGTCGAGGGCGCGATGAACAACGTCATCGCCAAAGAGGCCAAGGACGCCTGCACCGCCACCTCGCCGGGCGGCTCCGCCTACCACCCCGTCGGGGAGCTGAAGACCTTCGCCCTCTCCCCCGACGCCAAGGTGACGGTGAACGAGCCGAACTACACCGACAAGAAGGGTCCGCACAGCGGCCTCGCGCACGTGAAGCTCTGTGCGGACCCGAACGGCGAGAACTACGACGGCGGGCAGGCCAAGACGCCCGAGGGGCTGTCCTGCACCGGCAACTTCTACGAAGTCGCGCTGGACGGCAACACCATCACCAAGATGACCGAGCTCTACAGCTCCTGAGACCGGCGGGCCCGGCGCGGCGGCGCCGGGCCCCGCGCCGACCTGTCCCGCGTCCGCCTGGCGCCGTCGTCGCCGGCCCGCTCCGACGGGCCCAGGTGCTCACTCATGGTCCCCCCGACTCGTGAACTGGTCATGGTGCTCGGGACGGCAGTCCAGGCAGCAGCGAACGAAGTCCTGGATAACGGAGTCATGGGTGGAGGCGGCTGGCCAGGCGACGCCGACCCGGCTGGGGCCGATGCCGGTGACGGGCCGGTAGGCGACGCCGGGGCGGGGGTAGAAGCGGGCGGAGGCGGCCGGGGTGAAGCTGACTCCGTAGCCGTTGGCAATGGCGGTCAGCCATTCGTCGGTGTTGCGGGCGATGGCGCCGACACGGGCGGTGTGGCCCTCGCGTTGGTCATCGCCCACCCAGAAGTCCCGCCAGGAGCCCGTCTCGGGTGGGGCCGCCACGAACGGTTCGTCGCGCAGCGCGTGGAACGGGATCTGTTCGAGCTGGGCGAGGGGATGTGCCGCGCGGAGCGCGAGCCAGCGGGGCTCGGTGAACAGCACCTCCACGCGGAAGGCCACCTGGCCCGGGAACGGCAGGCGCACGAAGGCGGCGTCCACCCGTCCGTCGGCGAGACCGGCCGTGGGATCGGTCCAATCGGTGTGCCGCATGGCGATCCGCCACCCCGGGCGACGCCGTTCGAACGCGGCGATGATGCGTTGCGTGGACTCGTTGGCGGCACTGGCGACGAACCCGACCCGCAGCGCGCGGGCCTCCCGGCTCGCCGCGCCTCGGGTGTCCCGCACGGCCTGGTCCCAGTCGGACAGCAGCGCGCCCGCCTGGCCCGCGAGGACGCGGCCCGCTTCGGTGAGGGCCATTCCGGCCCGGGACCGCACGAACAGCTCCACACCCAGCTGGCTCTCCAACTGCTTGATCTGCTTGGTGAGGGACGGCTGCGCCACGAAGAGCCGCTGCGCGGCCCGGGTCAGGTTCCCCTCCTCCGCCACGGCGGCGAAGGAGCGCAGCAACCGCGTGTCGACATCCATGCCGCCAGGCTATGGAAACGGCTATTGGACGGGTGAGCGGGGCCGTCGCGAGAGTGGGCCCAACAGCCCTCACCCACGGAAGTGTCCCCATGTTCACGGCCTACGTCGTCGTCACCGTCCTGGCCGCCGCGGCCAACGGGTACTCAGCCAGCAACCACTTCACGCGTCCCCAGTGGATCCTCGACACCATGACCAGCTACAACGTGCCGCTTACGTGGCTTCCCCCGCTGGGCGTCCTCAAGGCCGCCGGCGTGCTGGGTCTGCTCGTGGGCCTCCGCGTGACCGCGATCGCGGTCGCGGCCTCGGTCGGCCTCATCCTGTACTACGTCGGCGCGATGGCCGCCATCCTGCGTTCCCGCCGTTACGCGCATCTCCCCGCCCCGGTGCCGTTCCTGCTGCTGGTCGCGGGCTCCCTGACGTTGCGGCTGGCCTCGTCCTGAACGGAGATCTTCCGAACGGGGCCTGTTCCGAACGGGAACTCGGCGAAGCCGGGGCGCGTCGCTACTCCGCCGCATCGAGCGCCTTCAGCGCCTTCGCCTCCTCGTCGAGCTTCTGCGCCTCCGCCTCCCGGTGCAGTCCTCTGAGGTCGATGACCTGGTACTTCAGCGCGTCGGCGAGCTTCGGACGGTAGGCCGCCGGGTTGGTCTCCGCCAAGGGCCGGAGCAGCTCCACGGCCTCCGTGTCCGCCGCCAGCGCCTCGGCATGCCGATTAAGTTCTGTCAGGTCCTTGCCGAGGGCCATCAGGGCATCGGCAAGCGGTCCGCCGTACCGCTTCTCGTCCTCCTCGGCCAGGACCCGGTAGATGTCCACCGCCTCGTCCTTCGCCTGCAACGCCTCATCGAGCCGTGCGGCCTTGGCGAGGAGATATCCCTGGTTCCTCAGCTCGAAGGCGAGCTGGGTGTTGTAACCCGCGGGGTCCTCCGCCACCAGCTCGCGGTACAGCCGCACCGCCTCGTCACTGGCTTCCAGCGCCTCCTCGTACTTCGCCACCTCACGGAGATTCACAGCCAGTTCACTGAGCACCCGTGCCAGGACCGGTCGCTCCGTGAGGTCTCCCTCCTCAAGCGCGCCGCGGCGGAGTCCGGCCAACTCGCCGTGGACGAGCGCCGCCTTCACATGCCGCCCCCGCTCGGTCAGGATGCTGCCCAGAAGATCCAGGGTATGGGCGAGGTGAACGCGGTAGAGGGCAGGCTCCTGTTCTGCCAGTTCCCGGTACAGCCGCACCGCCTCTTCGAGGGCAGCCCTCGCCCCCTCCAACCGGCCCAGCGCATCCAGACCGGTGCTCAGCTCGCGCAGGGCCCCGGCCAGGCGAGGGCGGTACCGAGCGGAGTCCTCCTTGGCCAGCGCCCGGAAGACACGTACTGCCTCATCGTCCGCCGCCCGCCCCTCCTCGCAGCGATCCTCGCCGAAGAGCCATTCCGCCCACTTCTGCAGCGCATCGGCGAATGCCTCACCATGCGTCACAAGGTCCGCCTTGGCCAGCGGCCGGAGCGCGGCCACCGCCGTCTCGGGGTCTTCCGTCGCTGATGGCGGACCGTCCGCGGTACCGGCAGGCGCCGGAGCGGACTGCGCCGGTCCCTCCGCAAGCACCAGTTCCTGCGCCGTCTCCGTCCCGCACCGCTGCGGCGCGGGCAGCCCGCGCCCCGTCAGCGACCGGTGCAGCTCCCGGTAGAGCCCGTCCAGCGTCAGACCGCCCTCCCGCAGCCGCGCGATGAGCTCCTCGGTGAACGCCGTATGCCGCGCCCCCGGCTCCACCATCGCGGGCTCGTTCGCCGCCGCCGACGTCAGGATGTACGTACCGGAGATGTCGAGCTGGCCCATCACCACCGACGCGTCGTCCGAGAGGTGCTCGCCGATCGCGCGCCCGGAGAAGCAGCAGTCCAGCAGCAGGATCCGGTTCTTGGCGGGGCTGGCCAGAAACGCCTCGCGTACCCCCTCGAACGGCATCGCCGTATAGAACAGGGCCTCCGGATCGGTCTCGCCCAGGGCCAGATACAGCTCGCGTCTCCGTGCGCCCACCAGCCCGTGGCCCGCGTAGTAGACGAGGAAGACGTCCTCCGCCTGCTTGGCCGCGTGCAGGAGCTGACGACCCACGCTGCCGCCCTCCACCGGGTCGGTGATCTCCACGCAGTGCTCGGGGTGGAACGCCCCGCCGCGCGTCCTCGTGAGTTCGCGGCGCAGGTCGCGCACGTTGTTGTGGACCGCCGGCACGTCGGGCAGCTCGGAGTTGGCGTACGCGCCGACGCCGATCAGGACGGCGCGGGAACGGTCCCGGTCAGGCAGCCGCACGGTCACCGGCTCCCCGTCGGCTCACCGTCTTGGCCCCCGTCGTCGGCCCGACCCTCGTCCTGCGCGCGCAGCGCCGCCCGCAGCAGGGCCTCCACCTCGGCGACGTTCTTCGCGTGCTCGACGGAGACCTCCGTACTGCGCCCGTCGGGAGCGACGACCTTCACCTGCGCGTTGCGGCGGCGCGGCTGCTTGAGGTAGACGGCCAGGGTCCGCGCCAGGACCGTCAGCGCCCCGCCGCTGGTGAGGGTGACGGCGAGCGTGTCGGCCCATCCTCCGCCCAGCTCGCCCGGGCCCGGCGCGGCCGGTCCCGACCGTACCCGGGCACGCAACTCAGGCTCGTTCGCCAGCCAATCGCTGAGATCCGCCTTCGCGTCGAACCGGTCCGGGCCCTCCAAGGCCAGCCAGCACTCCACAACGCCCCCTCTTCGCTTCCACTTGGTGGACCAAGTCTGCCGTAGGAAAAGAGGTATAACGCTGCATCAGGCTCGCCCAGGCGTCAGTCGCGATCCGCCCCGTCCGGGGCCTTCGACACGCGGGACCTCTCGAAGCGGTCCTGGGCCGCCAGGACGGCGTCCCCGTGGACCGCGGCCCAGGCGCCCAGTGCGCGGATCGGGGCGAGGAGGGCGGTGCCCGCCTCGGTGAGGGTGTAGTCGACGCGGGGCGGGGCCTCGGCGTAACGGCGGCGCTCCACCAGGCCGTTGTACTCCAGCCGCCGCAGCGCCTCGTTGAGCACCTTGGGGCTGAGGCCGCCGATGCGGGACAGCAGCGCGCGGGGGCGCATCGGGCCGTTCTCGCCGAGGACGAAGACGACGACGCTGTCCCAGCGGTTGGCCAGCACCTCGAAGGCGATCCGGGCCCGGCAGTCCGCCGCGAACGGGTCGCCGCCCATGTCCTGCCGCGGCGCTCCCGTGTCCTCGCCCGGCGTTCCCGTGGCCTCCCCCGGGGCTCCCATGCCGTCCCGCGGTCCCGTGTCGTCCGGTGCTGCTCCCATGCGGACATCCTGCCCTGCCGATGCGTACCGAATGGTGTGCATCGGCCCGCCTAGCGTCCAGGTCATGACACACGGCACAACATCCCACGACACGAACCACGACACGAACGGGAGCGGGACGATGCGCATCGGCATTCTCGGTACGGGCGCCATGGCGGCGGCGCTGGGCGGGGCCTGGGTGCGGGCCGGGCACTCGGTCATGGTGGGCGGGCGGGACGCCGCGGCCGCCGCCGGAATGGCGGACCGTATCGGTGCCGCCGGGCACGGCGGCCTGGTCGAGGCGGCGCGGTACGGCGAGGCCGTGCTGGTCGCCGTACCCGCCGACGTCGCACCCAAGCTGGTCGAAGACCTGGGCCCGGACCTCGCCGGGCGGACCCTGCTCGACTGCACGGTGCCGATGGCGCCCGGCGCCGACGGCCCGGGGCTGACCACGGCCGGCGGCACGGACTCGGTCGCCGAACGTCTCGCGGCCGCCGCGCCGGAGGCGCATGTCGCCAAGGTCTTCGGCATCTGCCACGAGAGCATCTGGACCCTGCCGCGGCCGGCCTTCGAGGGCGCGCCGCTGGCCGTGCCCTTCTGCGCGGACGCGCCGTCCACCGCCGCGCTGGTGGCGGAGCTCGTCACGTCGATGGGCTGCGACCCGATGGCCTGCGGCGGGCTGGAGCGCGCGGCGCTGCTGGAGGCGGCCGCGGTCTTCGCCATCGGCGTGTGGTGGTCCGGCGGCGAGGCCCGACACGCCTTCCCCGCCCCGGCCCTGGCCCCCGGCGCCGTCGACGACTAGGGGCCCCACCCCTCCCCCGTCACTCATTCGGGGGATTCGCGCCACGTATCCGGGTGACACGCCGTAACCCCGGCAAGCCTCGGCTCAATGTCACGCAACCCGAGGGGGAACCTGTGCGCAAACGACTCGCTGCCGGCACCGTAGCGGCCGCATCCCTGCTCATCCTGTTCGGTGCCCCCGCCGCCATGGCCGCCGGCGGCACCCAGGTCTCGGCCGGCAACTCGGCCGGCGTCAATGGCGACGTCAACGCGGCAACAGCCGTGGACGCAGACCTCGTCGTAGCCCTCGGCCTCGACGCCGACATCGACCTCAACCTCGACCTCGACCTCGGCATCCACCTCCTCTGACCGTCATCCATACAGCAGCGTGCCCCGGCCTCATCTCCCATGAGGCCGGGGCACGGTGCATGTCACCGCCGCCGCCACGCGGCGCGGCGGTCGCGCGGTCAGGCAGGCGCCGGAACGGTCGCCTTCTGCTCGGCCTCGCGGACGTCGATCGCGTCGGGCGCGTCGATCGGGGAGGCCGTCGCGGAGTCGTACGCCTCGCGGTCCAGGATCTTCTCCTTCGCCGCGACGACGACCGGGACCAGCGCCTGGCCGGCGACGTTCGTGGCCGTCCTCATCATGTCCAGGACCGGGTCGATCGCCATCAGCAGGCCGACGCCCTCCAGCGGGAGGCCGAGCGTGGACAGGGTCAGGGTCAGCATGACGGTCGCGCCGGTCAGGCCCGCCGTGGCGGCGGAGCCGACGACCGAGACGAAGGCGATGAGCAGGTAGTCGCCGAGGTCGAGGTGCACGTCGAAGATCTGGGCGATGAAGATCGCGGAGATGGCCGGGTAGATCGAGGCGCAGCCGTCCATCTTGGTCGTGGCGCCGAACGGCACCGCGAAGGACGCGTACTCCTTCGGGACGCCCAGGCGCTCGGTGACCTTCTGGGTCAGCGGCATGGTGCCGACGGAGGAGCGGGAGACGAAGGCGAGCTGGATGGCGGGCCAGGCGCCGCGGAAGAACTGGAGCGGGTTGACCTTGGCGACGGTCGCCAGCAGCAGCGGGTAGACGCCGAACATCACCAGGGCGCAGCCGATGTAGATGTCGGCGGTGAAGGTGGCGTACTTGCCGATCAGGTTCCAGCCGTACTTGGCGATGGCGAAGCCGATGAGGCCGAGGGTGCCCAGCGGGGCGAGCCGGATGACCCACCACAGGGCCTTCTGGAGCAGTTCCAGGACGGCCTGGCTGAGGTCGAGGATCGGCTTGGCCTTCTCGCCGAGCTGGAGGGCGGCGATGCCGGCGACGGCGGCCATGAAGACGATCTGAAGGACGTTCAGCTCGGTGAACGGGGTGACGACGTTCTCCGGGACGATGCCGGTGAGGAAGTCCAGCCAGGAGCCCGCGTGCTCGGGCTTGGCGCCGTCCTTGGGGGTGAGGCCGGTCCCGGAGCCGGGGTTGGTCAGCAGGCCGATCGTGAGGCCGATGGCGACCGCGATCAGCGAGGTGGCCATGAACCACAGGAGGGTGCGGGTGGCCAGCCGGGCGGCGTTGTTGACGTTCCGCAGGTTGGTGATCGAGACGAGGATCGCGAAGAAGACCAGCGGGGCGACGGCCAGCTTGAGCAGCTGGACGAAGATCGAGCCGATCTTGTCGAGGGTGGTCACCAGCCAGCCGATGTCGCCGCTGCGGGCGGCCCAGCCGAGCAGCACGCCCAGGACGAGACCCAGCAGGATCTGCGCCCAGAACGGGACCTTGGGGAGACGGAACGCCTTCGATATGGACTCGGGCGGCGTGGACGACGTGGAGGACAACGGACACACTCCGGGGACAGGAATGGGGGGACATGAGAAAGCCGGAGGGTCCGTTGTCGGATCTCCGGCCGCTGCGTGCGAGAAGCGTCAGCGGCGGCGACAGACCGCGCATGACATGCAGCGGCAAAGATCGATGTGCAGGCGCGCCACGAGCGGAACGCTCGCGGGGATCGGGGGCGCGGCTGCTGTCTTCATGTCGAACACGTTAACACCCTGGCTTTGGGCTTCCCAAAGGGATTCTTTGGGGGGCAGGGGCCCCGGAATGCCCCGGGAACGCCAAAGCCCCGCCTGCCAGCGGGTGCTGGGGGCGGGGCGCGCTATCGGTATGTGACGAGGCTTACACGCCGTCCTGCACACCGTCCTCCTGGCCGCGGTTGGCGGCCAGCTTCTCCTTGAAGCGGTCGACCTTCGGGACGATCTGCTCGGACATGGCGTCGCGCTGCTTGCGCAGCAGGACCAGGCTCAGCGGCGCGGAGACCACGAGCGCGAGCAGGAGCACCCAGAAGAAGTTGGAGTCGTTGGCTCCGGCGGGGACCACCTTGAAGTAGACCAGGGCCCACATGACCAGGAAGCAGGCGGCGAAGACACCCAGACGCATGACGGTGTAGCGGAACGTCGCGTTCGGCTTGAGAGGCACGGCCGGACTTCTTTCTGCGGGGAGATCCTGTACTGCCAGGCAACCAGTGAATCACGTCCCCTTATGGATCATTTCAGCGCGTCCGCCGCCACGCGCAGGTCGTCGACGAGGCCCTGGTAGACCGACTCGCGGTCGTCCGCACGCAGGGCAGCAGCATGCCGCGCTGCTTGGCGACCCGGAACGACGGGTGCTTGACCGCGTTGGTGACGTAGGTCTCGTCGGGGTCGATGCCCGCGCCAACAAGCCGCGCGGCGCCAGCCGCTCCAGTGGAGCCGACGAGCACCACCCGGGCGTCCGGGTCACCCGAGCTGAACACCGTCTGGGCGCCCGCGGGTACCCCGCCGAGCCGGTGGTCACACCCGTACGGCGCGGCGCGGGTCCCGGGCGGAGGCCGGGGTCACACCCGCATCGGCTGCGGGGACTCGCGGCGGGCCGGGTCCGGGCCCTCGTACTCGCGGATGACCTCGTACCGCGTGTTCCGCTCCACCGGGCGGAAGCCCGCGTCGCGGATCAGTTCCAGCAGGTCGTCGCGGGTGAGCTTGTTCGGCGTGCCGTAGTTGTCCGCGTCGTGGGTGATCTTGTACTCGACGACCGAGCCGTCCATGTCGTCCGCGCCGTGGTTCAGCGCGAGCTGGGCCGTCTGCACGCCGTGCATCACCCAGAAGACCTTCACGTGCGGAACGTTGTCGAACAGCAGCCTGGAGACCGCGAAGGTCTTCAGCGCCTCCGCACCCGTCGCCATCTGCGTCCGCGCCTGGAGGCGGTTGCGGATCTTGCCGTCCTTCATGTCCACGAAGTCGTGCTGGTAGCGCAGCGGGATGAAGACCTGGAAGCCGCCGGTCTCGTCCTGGAGCTCCCGGAGGCGCAGGACGTGGTCGACCCGGTGGCGGGGCTCCTCGATGTGGCCGTACAGCATGGTGCACGGGGTCTTCAGACCCTTCTCGTGCGCCAGCCGGTGGATGCGCGACCAGTCCTCCCAGTGGGTGTCGTGGTCGACGATGTGCTGCCGCACCTCCCAGTCGAAGATCTCCGCGCCGCCGCCGGTGAGGGACTCCAGGCCCGCGTCGATCAGCTCGTCCAGGATCTCGCTCGCGCTCAGGCCCGAGATCTTCTCGAAGTGGTGGATCTCCGTCGCGGTGAACGCCTTGAGCGAGACGTTCGGCAGCGCCGCCTTCAGCTCGCGCAGCGAGCGCGGGTAGTAGCGCCAGGGCAGGTTCGGGTGCAGGCCGTTGACGATGTGCAGCTCGGTGAGGTTCTCCCCCTCCATCGTCTTGGCGAGGCGCACGGCCTCCTCGATGCGCATCGTGTACGCGTCCTTCTCCCCCGGCTTGCGCTGGAAGGAGCAGTACGCGCAGGACGCGGTGCACACGTTCGTCATGTTGAGGTGGCGGTTGACGTTGAAGTGGACGACGTCACCGTTCTTACGTGTCCGCACCTCGTGGGCCAGCCCGCCCAGCCACGCCAGGTCGTCGGACGCGTACAGGGCGAGGCCGTCCTCACGGGACAGCCGCTCTCCGGCGCGAACCTTCTGCTCGAGCTCGCGCTTGAGTCCCACATCCATCGATGCAGATGCAGTCATGCGGCCGCCGCCTCCCATATGTCTGCGTTTCGGGTCTTGACGAGCCTAGCCCTAGACGTTTTCGGGAAGTTCGCCGACCCGGTTCTCCCACTTCGTGGAGAGCACGATCGTGGTCCGCGTGCGCGAGACGCCCTTGGTGGCGGACAGCCGCCGGATGATGCGCTCCAGGCCGTCCACGTCGGACGCCCGCACCTTGAGCATGTAGGAGTCGTCGCCCGCGATGAACCAGCAGTCCTCGATCTCGGCCAGCTCGCGCAGCCGCTGCGCCACGTCCTCGTGGTCGGTGGCGTCGGAGAGCTGGATGCCGATCAGGGCCGTCACGCCCAGGCCGAGGGAGGGCGCGTCCACGGTGGCGCGGTAGCCGGTGATCACGCCGGCCGCCTCCAGGCGGTTGATCCGGTCCGTGACGCTCGGGCCGGAGAGGCCGACCAGCCGGCCGAGCTCCGCGTATGAGGCCCTGCCGTTCTCCCGGAGGGCCTGGATGAGCTGCCTGTCCACCGCGTCCATATGCCTGGAGCCTTCCATTGTTCTGCGATCTCACCGATTTACATGTAGAATCTAAGGCATCAGGGCCCGATGCCCTGTAAATCTTTCAAGCGATCAACGTCGATCCTCAGGAGATGAGTCCTACCGTGTACACGATCGAGATGGCCTACGCCCGCATGCGCGAGCTGCAGGAGCTGGCCAACCGCTCGCGTGCCCATCAGCCCGCTTCGGCTTCCCGCCGTACCCGCGCCGAGAAGCGCGCCGCGGCCAAGAAGAAGCGCTAGCCCTCCCCCCGGGAGCCGCCGCCACCGCGCAGCTCCCCTTCCCATCGGCGGTACAACTTGTGCGGCACGTCGGCCGCGTCGAGCACCCGCCCGGCGACGAAGTCCACCAGATCCTGGATGCGCGTCGCCCCCGCGTAGAACGCCGGCGAGGCGGGCAGCACCACGGCGCCCGCCTCGTCCAGCGCCACCAGATGCCGCAGCGTCTGACCGTTCAGCGGGGTCTCCCGCACCGCGACCACCAGCGGCCGCCGCTCCTTGAGCGTCACGCTCGCCACCCGCTGGAGCAGGTCCTTCGACAGGCCGAGGGCCACCCCGGCCACACACGCCGTGCTCGCCGGGACGATCAGCATCCCTTTGACGGGATACGAACCCGACGACGGGCCCGCCGCCAGGTCCCCGGCCGCCCAGTGCCGCACACCCGACACATCCACCTCGTACGCGTCGGGGGTGCCGTCCGCGCCGCGCGCCAGCCACGCCCGCAGGTCCTGCTGCCAGTGCGCGTCCCGGAACGCGATCCCCGTCTCGTCCAGCAGCGTCAGCCGCGACGCCCGGCTGACCACCAGGTCCACGGCCTCGCCCGCCCACAGCAGCCCGCGCAGCACCGAGGCGGCGTACGGCGTCCCTGACGCTCCGGAGACACCCACCACCCAGGGGCGGCGCGGCGGCGCCCCCGCACGGTCCGGACTCTGGCTGTGCTGTTCACGCGGCTCCACAGGCCGAGCCTATCCGGCGGCGGTCATGCGTTGAGTCCGCGCACGAGCAGGTCCAGCAGCGCGCACACGAACAGCGCGATGCCGACGAAACCGTTGACCGTGAAGAAGGCACGGTTCAGCCGCGACAGGTCGTGCGGACGGACCACGGTGTGCTCGTAGACGAAGGCCGCGGCGACGACCAGCAGGCCGAACCAGAAGAACGCTCCCGCACCCGTGGCCAGCCCGTACCAGGCCAGCAGCGCGGTGGTCACGGCATGGCAGCCGCGCGCCCCCCACAGGGCGGCCGGGATGCCGAAACGCGCCGGAACCGACCCGACGCCCTGCTCCCGGTCCGTCTCCACGTCCTGGCAGGCGTAGATCAGGTCGAAGCCGCCGATCCAGACGCCGACGGCCAGCCCGAGGATCACCGCGTCCCAGGACCAGGCCCCGGTGACCGCGAGCCAGGCGCCGACCGGCCCCATGGCCTGGGCGAGGCCCAGGATGGCCTGCGGGAAGTTCGTGAACCGCTTGCCGTACGGATAGACCACCATCGGGACCACGGCGACGGGCGCGAGCGCCAGGCACAGCGGGTTGAGCAGGGCGGCCGCGCCCAGGAAGACGGCCAGCGCGATCAGCGCACCGGTCCACGCGGACCGCACGGAGACCGCGCCCGTGACCAGTTCGCGGCCGGCGGTGCGCGGATTGCGCGCGTCGATCTCGCGGTCGATGATCCGGTTGGCGGCCATCGCGAACGTCCGCAGGCCCACCATCGCGACGGTCACCAGGAGCAACTCGCCCCAATGGACGCGCTCGTCGTCCGCGAACATCGCGGTCAGGGCGGCGATGTAGGCGAAGGGCAGCGCGAAGACCGAGTGCTCGATCATCACCAGGCGCAGGAAGGCCCTGGTGCGCCCCGGCTGGGGCACGGCGGCGGCCGAGGCGCTCACAGTCCGTACTCCTTCCAGCGGCGCGACACGCGATCGGCCGTATCCGGGTCCGACTCGACCATCTCCGGCCAGCCGCCGTCGCGGGTGTAGCCCTCCTCGGGCAGCTTCCTCGTCGCGTCGATGCCCGCCTTGCCGCCCCAGAACTGCTGGTACGAGGCGTGGTCCAGATGGTCCACCGGGCCCTCGACGACGGTCAGGTCGCGCGCGTAGTCGGTGTTGCCCAGCGCCCGCCAGGCCACCTCGTGCAGATCGTGCACGTCGCAGTCGGCGTCGACCACCACGATCAGCTTGGTCAGCGACATCATGTGCGCGCCCCAGATCGCGTGCATCACCTTCTGCGCGTGCTTGGGGTACTTCTTGTCGATCGAGACGATCGCGCAGTTGTGGAAGCCGCCCGCCTCCGGCAGGTGGTAGTCCACGATGTCCGGCACGATGATCTTGAGCAGGGGCAGGAAGAACCGCTCCGTGGCCCGCCCCAGCGGCCCGTCCTCGGTCGGCGGGCGACCGACCACGATGGACTGGAGCAGCGGCCGTTCACGCATCGTCACGCAGTCGATGGTCAGCGCCGGGAAAGCCTCCTGCGGGGTGTAGAAGCCCGTGTGGTCCCCGAACGGGCCCTCCGGCAGCGTCTTCCCCGGCTCCAGCCAGCCCTCCAGCACCACCTCGGCGTGCGCCGGGACCTGGAGCGGCACGGTCTTGCAGTCGACCATCTCCACCCGCTTGCCCTGGAGGAATCCCGCGAAGAGGTACTCGTCGATGTCGCCGGGGAGCGGCGCGGTGGAGGCGTACGTCACGGCCGGCGGGCAGCCGAAGGCGATGGCCACGGGCAGCCGTTCGCCGCGCCGCGCCGCCACCTGGTAGTGGTTGCGGCTGTCCTTGTGGATCTGCCAGTGCATGCCGATGGTGCGCCGGTCGTGGCGCTGGAGGCGGTACAGGCCCAGGTTCCGCACCCCGGTCTCGGGGTGCTTGGTGTGGGTGAGCCCCAGGTTGAAGAACGACCCGCCGTCCTTCGGCCAAGTGAACAGCGCCGGGAGCGCCTCCAGGTCCACCGCGTCCCCCCGGAGGACGACCTCCTGGACGGGCGCGTCCTTGACCTTCTTCGGCGGCACGTGCGCCATGCTGCCGAGCTTGCCGAACGCCTCCCGCATCCCGCCGAAGCCCTGCGGCAGCTCCGGCCTGACCAGCCCGCCGATCTTCTCGGTGATCTCGTCGTACGAGCGCAGGCCCAGGGCCTTGAGCAGCCGGCGGTCGGTGCCGAAGACGTTCATGGCCAGCGGCATCGACGAGCCCTTGACGTTCTCGAAGAGCAGCGCCGGGCCGCCCGCCTTGTTCACCCGGTCGGTGATCTCGCCGACCTCCAGGTACGGATCGACTTCGACCTTCACACGCTTGAGGTCGCCTTCCCGGTCAAGAGCCCGCAGAAAGGAACGAAGATCGCCATAAGCCATGCGGTCCAGTATCCGCCATCGCCCGTGACCGGCCGACGTCGGGCGCGGTCTACCCTGGTGCGGAACCCCGGGCCGTAGTTCCGGGCCCGCTCACCACACGCAGGGGGACGGCTCCATGCTCCGAGTGCTGCTGATTCTGGTACCGCTGGCGCTCAGCATCTACGCGTTCATCGACTGCATCACCACCGACGAGCAGGACGTCCGCCACCTGCCCAAGCCCATCTGGGCGATCCTGGTGCTGCTCTTCCCGGTCGTCGGCTCGATCTCGTGGCTGATCGCCGGGCGGCAGCGGACGCTCGCCGCGGGCGGCGGCGGGGGCATCGGCCGGGGCGGGCGGCGCGGCGGCTGGGTCGCGCCGGACGACAACCCGGAGTTCCTCAAGTCCCTGAACGACCGGCAGGGCAAGGACACCAAGGGCGACGGGACCGACGAGGGGCCGCGCCGCAAGGACGACGGCCCCGAGGACGCCCCGCCGGCCGGCTGAACCCCCGTATCAGCCGACCGGGCAGGGATCGACGCGGCGCGTGCGCCGCGTCAGCTCTTCACGGTGCGCGGGAGCTGACCCGCCTTGTCCACCACGGCCCGCTCCAGCACGGCGGTGGTGCCCAGCACCTGGCCGGGCTCGGCGCCGAACTCGTCGTTGATCGCGACGCTGCGCTCGCCGAGGTACTCCATCGTCTTCTTGTCGAAGATCCATTCGTGGCGGGTGCTGTGGTCACGCGAGTCGATCCGAGCGACCCCCACCCCGTGTCGGCCGGTCGCGTCCACCGCGTCCGGCACCACGACGACGCCCGGGATCCGCGCGGCCGCCCGGTAGAGGGCGGCGCTCACCTTCGGCGGCATCAGCGACTCCTTGATGAGGTCGCCGACGAGGACGAACGCGGCCTGGTCCGGCTCGACGTCGCTGTCGTTCTTCTCCACCGTGGCGTAGAGCCACTTCACCATCTCGTCGGGATCGGTGGGGAGGGTCTGGAGGTGGCGGTAGGTGGTGGACATGTCGTATCCGGTCTCGCCCGGGCCGGCCTCGGGCTCCAGCCGTTCGTTCTCGTTGGTCTCCACACCGGGCTCGCGGAGGAGCCCCCAGCGGGAGCCGTCCACCGACTCCCAGATCTCGCGGCGGTGCAGCGGGTCGAGGCGGGGCGCCTTGTCCTTGAAGGTCTCCACGAAGGCGACCGTGCTGCGGATGTAGACGAACTGGTCGTCGCGGATGCCCCCGACGGCCTTCGACTTCTCGGCGACGGTCGCGATGCGGGACAGCACCTCGGGCGCGTTGTCCTTGGTGTCCGCGTTGACCCGCGGCGCGAAGGCGTAGGTGGCCTTGCCGTCCCGGCCGACCTGCACGCCCTCGCCGTCGTCCATGCCCGTCACCGCCATCCCCGCGACCACCGCGAACGCGAGGGCGCCCGCGAGGGCGGGGCCCACGACGGCCGGGCGCAGCCACGCCCTGCGGGTGCGGGGTTCTTCGGCGGTCTTCGCCTCGGACTGCCGGATCTCGCTCATCAGGTGCTCCTTGAGGAGTCGGTGACGGCCCGGCGGGAGGTCGCGCTCGGGGAGCGGCGGGATGTCGTTCATCGGTTTCCCTCCTGGATGGGCCTGGCCGCGGAGGTGCGGCCATCTCTCACCTGTGCGCGGCGGCGGCCGGGTTCCCGGTTCTTCTGCGCCGCGTTCTTCTCCACCGCCGCGGCGAGCTTCTTGCGGGCCCGGGACAGCCGGGACCGCACCGTGCCCACGGGAACGCCGAGCGCGTCGGCGGCGGCCGCGTAGTCCAGCCCGGACCACACGCACAGCGCGAGCACCTCGCGTTCGGGGCGGCGCAGCGCGTCTAACGCGCAGGTCACGGCGGCGAGCAGGTCGGCGTCGTCGATCCGGCCCGCGACCTCGTCGGCGAAGTCGCGGACGGCGGTGTCGCGGGGCAGCCGGGACAGCGCGGCGCTGTGCCGGCGGGCGGCGCGTCTGGTGTTGCGGACGGTGTTGGTCGCGATGCCCAGCAGCCAGGGCCGCAGGCTGCCGCCCTCGGCGTCGACCTTGGCACGCAGCCGCCAGGCCTCCAGGAAGGTCAGCGACACGACGTCCTCAGCCGTCGCCCAGTCACCCGTCAGCCGGAAGGCGTGGTTGTAGACGGAGCGGGCGTAGTCGTCGAAGAGCGTCGCGAAGGCGTCGGGATCGCCGTCCCGGATCCGAGTGCGCAGAGTCGTCGTCACGTCTGGAACTGTCCGTACGACGACGGCCGGTTCCCGTGACATGGGTCACAGGGGAACCGGCCGCAGGCGTACGGGACGTACGGGGCTCGAGGAGCGGTCAGACGTCGGCGTAGGAGTGCTTGCCGCTGACGAAGATGTTGATGCCGTAGTAGTTGAACAGGTAGCAGCCGAAGGCGATCAGCGCGAGGTACGCCGCCTTGCGGCCCTTCCACCCGGCGGTGGCGCGGGCGTGCAGGTAGCAGGCGTAGGCGACCCAGGTGATGAAGGACCAGACCTCCTTGGGGTCCCAGCCCCAGTAGCGGCCCCAGGCGGCCTCGGCCCAGATCGCGCCCGCGATGATGGTGAACGTCCACAGCGGAAAGACCGTGGCGTTGATGCGGTACGCGAACTTGTCCAGCGACGCCGCCGACGGGACCCGCGCCAGGACCGACTTCACGAACGGCCCGAACTGCTTGCCCTCGGGGTTCTCCAGCTGCGCCTCGTACCGGTCCCGGAAGAGGTACAGCAGGGTGGAGACGGCGGCGATGTACATCGCCGCGCCGCACAGGATCGCGCAGCTGACGTGGATCCACAGCCAGTAGGAGTGCAGGGCGGGAACGAGTTGGTCGGACTCGGTGTACAGCACGGAGACGGCCAGGCCCAGGTCCAGCAGGACGGTGGTGACCAGCGGCAGCCCGATCCAGCGCACGTTCTTCTTGAGCAGCAGCAGGACCAGGTACGTGCCGACCGCGACCATCGCGAAGGTCGTGGAGAACTCGTACATGTTGCCCCAGGGGGCCCGCTCCACGGACAGCGCGCGGGTGAGCACCCCGCCCGCGTGGAGGAGCCACGCCAGGGCGGTCAGGCCGACCGCGATCCGGCCGTACACGTCGCCCTGCTCGCTGGTGCCCGCGGCGCCCGGGCCGTCCGGGACGTCGCGGCTGCCCGCGGCGGAACGGGTGATCACCTTGGGGCGGTCCAGCACGGCGGTTCCGCCGCCCTGGCCGCCGACCGCGACCGTGACCTTCGCGGTCGCCGGCTTGGCGTCGGCGGCGGCCGCCGCCGCGGCGGTGCGGGCCACGGCGCTGCGGCTGCCGAACACCCACTCCGCGATGTGGGCGAGGAAGGCGAGGGTGTAGACCGCCATGGCCGAATAGACCAGCACATTGCTGTTCTCGGCCAAGCTTTCGTTGGCTGCGGCAGCGAGGTTCACGCGCGCGCTCCTTCGACGGGGTCAGCGGGGTCTGCGGGATCGTCGGAATCGGAACCGGGATCCTGATCGGCGGAATCGGGACCGGCATCCGGATCGGCGGGATCGGCCGGCTCGTCGGGGTCAGGGCCCGGATCCGGATCCGGTGCCGGGGGCGCGTCCGCCTGGAGGCTGACGGCCAGATCGGCGAGTTCCTCGGGGAGCTTGGCCGACTCGCTGCGGCCCAGCCCGGCCATCTCGACGACCGTCGTACCGTCGTCGGCCGCCACGGCCCGTACCCACACCCGGCGGCGCTGGATGAACAGCGAGGCGGCCAGGCCCACCACGGCCGCGACCGCGCCGAACAGGGCGCCGGAGTTGCCCGGCTTGTGGGAGATCTGGAAGGTGGCCCATTCCTTGACGCCCTCGAACTCCAGCGTTCCGGCGCCGTTCGGCAGCTTCATCGTCTGGCCCGGCTTGAGCGCGCTGGAGAAGGCCCTTCCCTTGCCGCCGGGCGCCTTGAACTGCTTCATCTTCGAGGTGTCGAGCCGGTAGACGTTCTGCGGCAGGCCGCTGTCGATGCCCAGGTTGCCGTGGTACGCGGTCAGGAACAGCATCGGGTTGTCGAGCGCGGGGAACTGGGACAGCATCGTGCCCGAGCTCAGGATCGCGGTCGGCGAGAAATACCCCTGGAAGGCCAGCTGGTCCTTCTTGCCGTCCTTGTCGCGGTAGTCCGGCACCTTGATGACCACGTTCTCGGTGAGGTTGGTGCCCTCCGCCGGCAGCGAGGCCACCGGCCCCCGGTACGCGATGTCGCCCGTGCCGTCCCGGACGGTGACCACCGGCGCGTAGCCGTGCCCGAGCAGGAAGACCTTGAAGCCCGCGACATCCAGCGGCTCGTTGACCTTGATGGAGGTCTTGTGCTTGGGGCCGTCGACGCCGTCCCGGTACGTCACGTCGGCGCGGAACGTCCGCGGGGTGCGCTTGTTCGGGCCGCTGCGCTCGTACGTGGCGGTGAACTCGTCCAGCCGGAAGCTGAAGGGGGCCAGGTCCTCGGCGTCGAACCACGGGCCGGACTTGATGTCGTCGTACTGGGTGAGGCTGTTGGTGAAGCCGTCGCCCTCCACGACCAGCTTGCCGCCCTCGGACTTCCACAGCTGGCCGACCGCGAAGGACACCAGCATCACGATCAGCGAGATGTGGAAGACGAGGTTCCCCGCCTCGCGCAGATAGCCCTTCTCCGAGGCGACCGCGTCACCGCTGGTCTGCGTACGGAAGCGGCGCCCCTTGAGCACCCGCTGGGCCGCCTGGAGCACCTGCTCCGGGTCGGCCTCGGTGCGCCAGGTGGTGTACGCGGGCAGCCGGGTCAGCCGGCGCGGCGCGGCCGGCGGGCGGCCCCGCAGCTGGCCGACGAACTGCCAGGTGCGCGGCACGATGCAGCCGATCAGCGAGACGAACAGCAGGATGTAGATCGCCGAGAACCACACCGAGCTGTAGACGTTGAAGAGCTGGAGCTTCTCGTAGATCGGCGTGAGCGTCTCGTGCCGCGCCTTGAAGTCGTCGGCCTTGAGCGGGTCGATGCCGGTCTGCGGGATCAGCGAGCCGGGGATCGAGGCGAGGGAGAGCAGGAACAGCAGCAGCAGCGCGACCCGCATGGAGGTCAGCTGGCGCCAGAACCACCGCCCCCAGCCGAAGACCTCCCGGCCGAACCACCGCGCGGCCCCGAGCGCGCCGGGCTGCCGGACCCCGCCGAAGGAGCCGGCGATGGCCCGGCCCGCATCCTCGGCCGGGGCCGTGGACAGCTGCGACCCGGCGGCGCCGAGGTCGCTGTCGTCGGACCCCTTGGCGGCGGGCTCCAGGTCTGCCCCCTCGGCGTCGGCCCCCTTGGCCGCGGCGTCCGTGTCGGTGGTGGTCATCGATCAGATCCCCGGGTCGAAGCCGTTGGTCCAAGTCTTCATGTCGGCGATCATGCTGTCCCACACACCGGTGAGGAGCAGCACGCCGACCGCCACGAGCATGCCGCCGCCGAGGCGCATCACCCACACGTAGTGCCGCTTGACCCAGCCGAAGGCGCCGAGCGCACGCCGGTAGGCGAGGGCGACAGCGATGAACGGCAACCCCAGCCCCAGACAGTACGCCGTGGTCAGCAGGGCACCGCGTCCGGCGCTCGCCTCTCTGAGCGCCAGCCCCTGCACGGCGGCCAGCGTCGGCCCGATGCACGGCGTCCAGCCGATGCCGAAGAGCGCGCCCAGCACCGGCGCGCCCACCAGGCCCATGGTGGGCTTCAGATGGAAGCGGAACTCACGCTGTCCGAACCGGCTGAACAGCCCCATGAACAGCAGGCCCATCACGATGGTGAGGACCCCGAGCACCTTGCCGGCCGTCTCCTGGTACCGGAGCAGATCCTGGCCGAACCATCCGAACAGCGCGCCCTGAGAGATGAAGACCGCGCTGAACCCGGCGACGAAGAGGGCGGCCCCGCCGAGCATCCGGCCGCGCTTGGCCTCGGCCAGGTCCGTACCGGCGACGCCGGTGACGTAACTCATGTAGCCGGGTACGAGCGGCAGCACGCACGGGGAGAAGAAGGAGATCAGTCCGCCGAAGGCGGCGACGGGGATGGCGAGCAGCAGGGCCCCGGACTCGACGGTCTCGGGGGCGGAGGCGGCGAGAGCGACCACGGCGGTCACTTCTCCGCGATCAGCGGATCGAGCATGTCGCGCAGGCTCTCCTCGCTCAGCGCCTTCAGCGCGCGGGCCGCGATGTTGCCGTCGCGGTCGAGGACGATGGTGGTCGGGATGGCCTGCGGGTTGAGGCTGCCCTTGGGGAAGCGCAGGGTCAGCTCGCCCATCCGGTCGTAGAAGCTCGGATAGCCGACCGAGAATTCCTTCTCGAACTTGATGGCGTTGGCCTGGTTGGGTTCACGGGTGTTGATCCCGACGAACTGCACATCCCGCTTGGTCTCCTTGGCGACCTTGGCGAGGTTGGGAGCCTCGGCCCGGCAGGGCGAGCAGGTGGAGTTCCAGACGTTCAGCACGACGATCTTGCCCTTGAAGGAGGAGACGTCGAGCTTCTCCCCGGCGAGCGTCTTGCCGTCCAGCTTGGGGCCGTGGCTCCGGTCGCTCTTGGCAACGGTCTCCACGCCCCCCTTGCCCTGGACGAACTTGGTCTCGGGAGATCCGCCCGACAGTCCCGAGCCGCAGGCGGACAGGGTCAGCGCGGCGGCCGCGGCCGCGATGGCCGGCACGGTGGCACGGCGGCGGTTCGCGAGGCGCCGGGGGGCGCGGCAGGCACTCATGTGAAAAGTTTCGCATGCGTGGTTTACGGATCTTCCGCACCCCCCTCCGGCGAGGTCAGCTGCGGCCGGTGAGCTTCTGGCCGACCCCGAATCCGCGCAGCTCGGCGAGGACCTGCGGGTCCTGCGCGTCGAGCCAGTCGCACAGCTGCCGGAAGGAGACCATCCGGACGTCCTTCTCGTCGGCGATGCGCTTGATCGTCTCCTCGACGGCGTCCATGTAGATGCCGCCGTTCCACTGCTCGAAGTGGTTCCCGATGAACAGGGGGGCGCGGTTGGTCTCGTACGCCCGCTTGAAGCCGTTGATGTACGCGTCGGTGGCCTGCTGCCGCCAGGCGGGGTAGTTGACCGGCGGAGCCTTGGTCGAGTTCTTCGACTGGTTGAACATCAGGTTGTAGTCCATCGAGAGCGTCTCGAAGGAGCGGAACGGGATCATCTGGAGCGGGAAGTCCCACAGACCCTGCTTCTTGGTCGGCCAGATCTGCAGGCCGCCCTTCGAGCTCGCGTCGTACCGCCAGCCGCGCTTCTTCGCCGTCGGCAGCAGGTTGTCCTGGCCGAGCAGGCACGGCGTACGGGCGCCGACCAGTTCCTTGCTGTAGTCGAAGGGCAGCGGTTCGAGGTCGGTGAAGCCGGTGTTCGTCTTCCAGTTGGTGACGAAGGACATGGCCTGCTCGATCTCGTCATCCCACTGGGCGGGCGTCCAGAACGCCACCGAGCCCTTGTTCAGGGCGCGGTCCTCGCCGCAGAAGTGGCCGTTGAAGTGGGTGCCTATCTCGTGGCCCTCCAGCCACGCCTCGCGCACGTTCTGCAGCGTCAGCTTGACGTTCTTGTCCTTGAGGAACTCGATGTCGGAGGCGCCGACGGCGTTGTTCGGCGGCCGGTACATCCGCCTCTTCGACTCGGGCAGCACGTACAGCCCGGAAAGGAAGAACGTCATCGCGGCGTCGTGGTCCTTGGCGAGCTTGCGGAACCGCGGGAAGAGGCCGTTGCCTATCTCGCCCGCCCCGTCCCAGGAGAAGACCACGAACTGGGGCGGCTTCTGGCCCGGCTCCAGCTTCTCCGGCGCGGGTGGCTGGTTCGGCTGCTTGCCGGTGTACTCGGTCGAGCCGTCGCCGATCGGCTTCGCCTGGGTCGTCTGACCCGGCTTGGCCCCGTCCTTGCCGGAGCCGGACGACCCGGAGGAGGAGCAGCCGGCGACGGACAGCGCCGCCGCCGCTCCTACCCCGAGTCCGAGCATTCCCCGTCGGCTGACATCGCGCATAACGGTCCCCATCGCATTCGTTGCACCTAAAGCCCCCCACTGGACGCCCAGTGAGAGGGGGTGACGAATGCCGGGGTTCCGCTCGCGGCCCCGAAAAATCGGAACAGTTCCGAACCGTCGACGCAGGGTCGCGGGTCCGTCGACGCAGCGTCGCGCGACGTCTTACGCGAGGTCGCGCGACGCCCACGCGAGGTCGCGCGACGTCGCCGGAGGGCTACGCGCCGAAGGCCTTCGACGAGCCCTGGGAGCCCTTGGCGGCCCCCTTGATCGCGCCCTTCCCCCAGCGCGGCTGCGCGCCCGCGAGCAGGTGCGCGGGCACCAGGTCACGGGCCGGCTCGGTGTAGCCGACCGAGACGATCTTGTCGCCGCGGAAGGTGAACGTGGTCAGGCTGGCCAGCGTGCACTGCCGCTTGCGCGGGTCGTGCCACAGCCGCCGCCGCTCGGCGAAGCTGCGCACCACCCAGATCGGCAGCTGGTGGCTGACGCAGACCGCCTCGTGCCCGCGCGCCGCGTCCCGTGCCGCGCCGAGCGCCGCCATCATCCGTACGACCTGCTCGATGTACGGCTCGCCCCAGGAGGGCCGGAACGGGTTGGTGAGGTACTTCCAGTTCGCCGGGCGCTTGAGCGCGCCGTCCCCGACACCGAAGGTCTTGCCCTCGAAGACGTTGCCGGCCTCGATCAGCCGCTCGTCGGCGGCGAGGTCCAGGCTGTGCGCCTTGGCGATCGGGGTCGCCGTCTCCTGCGCGCGCTCCAGCGGGGAGGCGACGACGTACCGGATGTCCCGGTCGGCCAGGTGCTCGGCGACCCGGTCGGCCATCCGCCGCCCCAGCTCGGAGAGGTGGTAGCCCGGGCGGCGGCCGTAGAGCACGCCGTCCGGGTTCTCGACCTCACCGTGGCGCATGAGATGGACGACGGTGATGTCGCTGTCGGTCTTTGTCATGTCACCCATCATTCACTGGCTTCGGCGGCGGCCCGCGCCGCGTCCGGCAGGGCGGCCGCGACGCGCTCCACGGCCCGCTCGTCGTGCGTCGTGGAGACGAACCACGACTCGAACGCGGACGGCGGGAGGTAGACCCCCTGGGAGAGCATCGAGTGGAAGAACGCGTTGAACCGGAAGCTCTCCTGCTTCTTCGCGTCGTCGTAGTTCCGGACCTCGTCGGCGGTGAAGAAGACGGAGAACATGTTCCCCGCCACCTGGAGCCGGTGCGCCACGCCCGCCTTGGACAGCGCCTCGGTCACCAGCCCGCGGATCTCGGTGGAGACCGCGTCGACCTTCGCGTACGCCGCGTCGTCGAGCAGCCGCAGCTGGGCCAGCCCGGCGGCGGTGGCGATCGGGTTCCCGGAGAGCGTGCCCGCCTGGTAGACGGGCCCGACGGGCGCCAGCTGCGCCATGACGTCGGCCCGGCCGCCGAAGGCCGCGGCGGGGAAGCCGCCGCCCATGACCTTGCCGAAGGTCATCAGGTCGGGGCGGACGCCGTCGATCCCGTACCACCCGGCCCGGGAGACCCGGAACCCGGTCATGACCTCGTCGGAGATGTAGAGGGCGCCGTTCTTCGCGCAGGCGTCCTTCAGCCCCTGGTTGAACCCGGGCAGCGGCGGGACGACACCCATGTTGCCCGGCGAGGCCTCGGTGATCACGCAGGCGATCTCGCCCGGGTGCGCGTGGAAGGCGGCATGGACGGCGTCGAGGTCGTTGTACGGAAGCACGATGGTGTCCCCGGCCTGGGCACCGGTGACCCCCGGGGTGTCCGGCAGCCCGAAGGTCGCCACCCCGGAGCCGGCCGCGGCCAGCAGGGCGTCCACGTGCCCGTGGTAGCAGCCCGCGAACTTGATCACCTTGGCGCGGCCGGTGAAGCCGCGCGCCAGCCGGATCGCCGACATCGTCGCCTCGGTGCCGGAGGACACCAGGCGCACCTGCTCCAGCGGCTCGATCCGGGCCACCATCTCCTCGGCGAGCGCGACCTCGCCCTCCCCCGGCGTACCGAAGGACGTGCCCCGGGAGACGGCGGCCTGCACCGCCGCGATCACCTCGGGATGCGCGTGCCCGAGGATCATCGGCCCCCACGAACACACGAGGTCGACGTACTCCCTGCCGTCGGCATCCGTGAGGTACGGACCCTCACCGGACACCATGAACCGGGGCGTACCGCCCACGGCGCGGAACGCGCGCACGGGGGAGTTCACACCGCCGGGCGTCACGATGGCCGCACGGTCGAAAAGCGTCTGCGAAACTGGTGCTGCGTACGGATAGGGATTGCTCACGCAAGCCATGGTGTCAGAGGCTGACGGGGACGTGCGTCCGGGCGTTTCACCGTCCGTACGCGGGGGAGGTCTCAGACACGATGATCGGGTCGCGCGGCAGGGGCCGCGCATCCGAGGACACGCAGTCGGGTGGAGATATGCATCGCGGTGGCGAACTGGGTGAGGGGACCGACGACCGGGGCCCCGAGGGTGCCCACTCCGGTCGCCCCAGACGCCATGGGCGGCACCGGCGAGAGGACGCGGGCAGCGCGACGAGGGGAAGCAGGGACGGCCGCATGGGGGTGACCTACAAGTACTTCGGCGCGCCCGACGGGGCCACCGCGGCACGGGTCCCCATCTCGATGCGCCCGGAAGAGCTCGGCGGCGACGAGCTCGGCATGGGCGGCATGTTCACCAAGATCAAGCCGGAGACGGTGGCCGCCATGGTCCTCACCGGCATAGAGGGCATACCCCTCCACAAGGTGCCGCCGCTCGAACTCGTCGTCCTGCACCCCGACTACGCGGTCGTCAAGCTGCCGATGACGGTCGTCGACCCGCTGCGCGGCGTCGGCGAGGAAGCGGTCGGCGCGGCGGCCTTCATCTGGTCCACGGTCCCCGACCGCGGCGGCCCCCGCGACGCGTTCACCGTCTACCAACTGCTGCACGAGTGGCAGGACTTCTCGCATCGGCTGCATGAGGCGGGGCATCAGGCGTACTGCCTGGTGTGGCCCTGACCTGGGGTTCTCGGGGTTCGGAGCCGAGACGCCGAGCTGGATCCCGCGCTTGCGGGATCCGGCCCTGTCAGCCAGCGGCCTACTCACTCCTACCTGCCCGACGTCCCCTACCGCACCACCTGTTGGACGCGCCCCGGCCGTGTCCGCCACCTGCTGCCCGGAACCGGGTGCCCCCGGTTACAGCCCGGCGCCCGCTGGTGTCCGCGCCTGGTTGGGGCGCGGGCCCCGGGGCGCGCTCGGCTTGGGGCGGCGGATCACCCTGACCGTGAACCGGCAGATGAACTCCTTGACGGCCGCCGCCTTGCGGCCGGCGAGGACCGCCCCCACCGGGCTGTCGTCGGCGCGGACGAACTGGACGAGCCCGTCGCGGCGCCCCAGGCTGATGCACTGCGATACGTAGCGCACCGCCAGCGGCCGGGGGTCGCGGCCGGACAACCGGGCCGCCACCGCGTCCGCGACCTGCACGCCCATCGGCAGCCCGGCCTGGCAGGACATGCGCGACGCGGGCCCGGGTGCGGGTGCGGTCGCCGCGTCCCCCACCGCGTAGACCTCCGGGTGGGACGTCGAACGCTGGGTGGCGTCCACGGCCATCCGCCCGTACCGGTCCACCGCGAAGCCCGCCTCGCGCGCCACGTGGGGCACCTGGAACCCGGCCGCCCACACCACCGTGTCCGCGGGCAGCCGCGCCCCGTCGGCCAGCACCAGACCGTGTTCGGTGACCGTCGAGACCGGGGCGTGCTCCCGTATCTCGACGCCCAGCCGGTCGAGGCCCCGGCGCAGATGCCGCCGCCCGCGCTCCGACACGCCGGGCGCGAGGTCGGCGTCGGTGACCAGCCGGACGCGCAGGCCCCGGTGGGTCTCGGCCAGTTCGGCGGCGGTCTCGACCCCGGTCAGGCCGCCGCCGACCACGGTCAGCGAACCCGCGGCCGCCCCCGGCGCCGCCAGCCGCTCGCGCAGCCGGACCGCGTCCTCGTACGTGGCCACGGACAGGGCGTGGGCGGCGAGGCCGGGCACCGCGGTGGTGGGGGCCGCGCTGCCCAGGGCGTAGATCAGCGTGTCGTACGGGAGGTCGTACGGCGGGGTGTCGTACGGCGGGGTGTCGGGGTGGTCGTACGGCGGCATGTCGCTCCGCTCGATCCGCACCGTACGAGCCACCGGGTCGACGGCGGTCACCGTGGCCACGACCAGGTCGACGCCGGTGCCCGCCAGCAGGTCGGCCAGCGGCAGATCCGGCAGCGGCTGCCCGGCGGCGAGCTGGTGGAGCCGGATCCGTTCGACGAACCGGTCCGTGGCATTGACGAGCGTGACGCGCACGTCGGCGGAGGCGAGCAGCCGCGCGGCCCGCTTGGCCGCGCCCAGTCCCGCGTACCCGGCGCCCAGAACCAGGATGTGGTGAGTCATCGATCCTCCCGTTCGAGTCGGTCCCTGCTTGAACCGGGCAGCGGGGTGATACGTGACAAGGGGCCGAGTGAAGCGGATCACACGGGGCGGGCGGCTCATGGCGCGCTGCCCATGACGTAGGGCCCATGGCGTACGGCCTATCGCGTACGGCCCATCGCGTACGGCGGCTCAGGCGAGCTGGGCCGCGGCGAACGCCAGCTTCCCGGGGGCGACGATCGTGTGGACGGCGACGACCTGCGCCTCCACGACCTCCGGCGCCATGACGGCGACGAGCGGGCCGCCCTCGCCCACCCTGAACGCCATCCCGAGGCCGCCGTTGACCTCGACGAACGAGGTCACCATGAGGGCCGCCTCCGGCCGCCGCCCCAGGCCGAGCAGGTAGCGCAGCACCTTGTCGCGGCCCGTGACCGGCCGCCGCGCCGCCGTCACCTCGCCGGCGCCGTCGGCCCAGACCACCACGTCCTCGGCCAGCAGCCGCTCCAGCCCTGCCACGTCGCCGTCGAGCGCCGCGGCGAAGAACCGCTGGACGATCCGGGTGCGCTGCGCCCCATCCACCGGAAAGCGCCGTCGCGGCTCCGGCTCGCCGAGGTGCTGCCGCGCCCGGCGGTGCAACTGCCGGGCATGCGCCTCCTGGACACCCAGGGTCTCGGCGACCTCCCGATGGCTGTACGCGAACGCCTCGCGCAGGACGAAGGCCGCCCGCTCGCTCGGCGTGAGCCGTTCCATGAGCGTGAGCAGCGCCATGGAGACGGATTCGCGCTGTTCGGCGGTCTCCAGCGGGCCGAGCGGCCCCGAACCGAGATCGGTGAGGACGGGCTCGGGCAGCCACGGGCCCACGTAGGACTCCCGCCGGACACGGGCGGAGGTGAGCTGGTTGAGGCAGAGGTTCGTGACGACCTTCGTCAGCCAGGCGGCGGGGATGCGGATGGCAGCCCGGTCGGCCGCGTCCCACCGCAGGTACGTGTCCTGTACGGCGTCCTCGGCCTCACTCGCGCTGCCGAGCAGCCGGTACGCGAGCCCGAACAGGCGCGGGCGATGGGCCTCGAACACGGCGACGTGCCCGTTCGGTGCGGGGTGCGCGTCCGGTGCCGGGTGCGCGTCCGGTGCGGGGTGCGCAGCCAGCGCCGGGTACGCGTCCGGTGCGGGGCGCGCGTCCGATGTCGGTTCGGCAGAGACTGCCGGGGCCTCATCGGACGGAACGTCAGCGGGGGTCCTCGCCATGGACGCAGCATCGCATGGGCGGACCGGCCGCATGCCGTGGGGCGCCCGGGAGGCCCCTACCAACCCCCGGGTGCGGAACGGTCCGGCATCAGCGGGTCAGCTCCTTGATACGGGCCGCTTCCCGCGGATAGCGCGCGACCAGTTCCGCCGCGTCGCCGTGCTCGTAGCCGTCGTAGGTGAAGCCCGGCGCCATGGTGCAGCCGAAGAACGACCACGTCCCGCCGTCGGCGACCCGCGCGCCCATCCACGTGCGGGCGGGGACGGTGAACTGCACATGCTGCCCGCCCAGTACGTCCCGGCCCAGCACGGCCGTACGGGAGGTGCCGTCCGGTGCCAGGAGCAGCAGTTCCAGCGGATCGCCGAGGTAGAAGTGCCAGACCTCGTCGCTAGGCAGCCGGTGCAGGGCGGAGAAGTCCCCCGGCTCGGTGGTCAGCAGCATGACGATCGCCGAACCCTCGGGCCGCCCGTCGAGCCGCTCGGGCCCCGCCCACATGCGTCGGAAGAGCCCGCCCTCCCGAGGCAGCGGCTCCAGCCCGAAGTACGCGGCGAGCGCGCCGGGCGTCGGCTCCAGCGTCGGCGTCGGCTCCAGCGTCGGCTCCGGCTCCGGTAACGGCATCGGCATCGGCTGAGGCGGCATGATCGTCCTTCCGCTCCGTCCCTTCCGCGCGGGGCGCCGGACGTGCGGCCACCCCAGCCCCGCCGCCGTACCCTCCTTCCATGCTCGTCGCCCGCTCCATCGCCCTGTTCGTCCTCGCCGCACTGTTGGAGATCGGTGGCGCCTGGCTCGTCTGGCAGGGCGTACGGGAGCACCGGGGGTGGGCGTGGATCGGCGCCGGGGCCGTCGCCCTGGGTGCGTACGGATTCGTCGCCACGCTCCAGCCGGACGCGAACTTCGGGCGGATCCTGGCCGCGTACGGCGGGGTGTTCGTCGCCGGTTCGCTGGCCTGGGGCATGGTCGCGGACGGCTACCGGCCCGACCGGTTCGATGTGGCCGGGGCGCTGATCTGCCTGGCGGGGGTCGCCGTCATCATGTACGCGCCGCGGGACTAGGGCGGCGGCCGGGACCAGGTCGTGGCCGGTGGGCCTACCCCCGCCCCGGCTCATCCCGGAGGGCAGAAGCCTGCGCGCTAGACGCCTACGTACCGGAAACCTGGGATACGGCGGCCCGGAGCACGGGCACCTGCGGCAGGGCCGGCCGGAGCACGGGCGCCTGGGGCAGGGAAGCCTGCGGCGCGGGGGCTTGGAGCCGGGTTCCTTGCGGGACCTGGCCCGCCGGGGCCTGGAGCCGACCGCCCTGCGCGACCTGACCCGCCGGGGCCTGCGGCCGAGCGCCTTGCGGGACCTGGGCCCCGGTGCCCAGCCGGTCGTCCTCCTCGTCCTCGTTCTCCTTCTCCACGCTCAGCACGACGCCGCTGTGGGCATCGATGATGGCCTCCCACACCCCGTCGCGCCGCTGGACCTCCACCTCCCAGACATAGCGCTTCCCTTCGGCCTCCCTGCCCCTGACCGCCTCGTACTCCAGCTCCGCCGCGATCGCCTTGCCGCCGACCTTGTGCTCGCCGATATGGGCGGCGGTGTAGACCGAGATGTATCCGGCGGCGTACGCGGTCGCCGGGGTGCCGGCCACCAGCGCCGCCGCGGCGGCGGCGACGCTCGCGCAGCCGGCACTCCAGCGGCGGAGCGCGCGGCGGGAAGAGGACGCGTGCGGAGGGTTCGACTGGGCCAAGGGGGCCATGGGGGCCATAGGGCTTCCTTTCTGCCGTGGGCGGAGCGATACGTAAATCGCCTCATATCAGACCCAGCAGAACCCTTCCCCGTCGGCATGCCGGCCCCGCGCGTTGTGCGACCGAGTGCCCCGATCGGCGGCAGCGGAAGCGTCCCGCCAGGCCGCGGCAAGCGTGCCGTCAAGCCGCGGAAGGGTCCCGCCAGGCCGCGGGAAGCCTCCCGGCCGGCCCCCGGGCGCGCCGTCATATCCTGCGTGTGGATCTCGAACGCCGCACCACCCGTCGCACGCTGGAGGGCCCATGACCACCCGTACCGCCGTCATCACCGGTGCGAGCAGCGGCATCGGCGCCGCCACCGCGCGGCAGCTCGCCGCGGCCGGCTTCCGGGTCGTCCTCACCGCGCGACGCAAGGACCGCATCCAGGCGCTTGCCGCGGAGCTGACCGACGCCGGGCACGAGGCGTCCGCGTACGCCCTGGACGTCACCGACCGCGCCGCCGTCGACGCCTTCGCGGCCGACGTCATCCGCTACGGCCCGGTGCACATCCTGATCAACAACGCGGGCGGGGCACTCGGCGCCGAGACGGTCGCGACCGCCGACCCCGCCGACTGGCGCACCATGTACGAGGTGAACGTCCTGGGCGTCCTCAACGTCACCCAGGCGCTGCTGCCCGCCCTCACCGCCTCCGGCGACGGCACGGTCCTCGTCCTGTCCTCCACCGCGGGTCTGGCCACCTACGAGGGCGGGGGCGGCTACGTCGCCGCCAAGCACGGCGCCCACGTCATCGCCGAGACGCTCCGGCTGGAGCTGTGCGGCTCCCCGGTCCGGGTGATCGAGATCGCGCCGGGCATGGTGAAGACCGAGGAGTTCGCGTCGACCCGCTTCCGGGGCGACGCGGCGAAGGCGGCCGCGGTCTACCAGGGCGTCGCGGAGCCGCTCGTGGCCGAGGACGTCGCCGACACCATCATCTGGGCGGTGACCCGCCCCTCCCACGTCAACGTCGACCTCCTGGTCGTACGCCCCCGAGCCCAGGCGTCCAACTACAAGGTCCACCGCGAGAGCTGACCTCACGACGGAAAGCGGCCTGAAAGCGGCGGAAAGACGGAAAGCCGACGGCCGGACGGTTCCCCGACCCCCGTACGGGGACACCGCCCGGCCCTGACCACCCACCGACCCGCCGACCCGGCGGGATCAGCCCTTCACGCAGACGACCTGCTTGAGCTTCGCGACGACCTCGACGAGGTCCCGCTGCTGGTCGATGACCTTCTCGATCGGCTTGTACGCGCCCGGGATCTCGTCGACCACACCCGCGTCCTTACGGCACTCCACACCGCGCGTCTGGGCCTCCAGGTCCCGCGTGGTGAAGCGCTTCTTCGCGGCGTTGCGGCTCATCTTCCGGCCCGCGCCGTGCGAGGCCGAGTTGAACGAGTCGGCGTTCCCCAGGCCGCGCACGATGTAGGAGCCGGTGCCCATCGAGCCCGGGATGATGCCGTAGTCGCCGCTGCCCGCGCGGATCGCGCCCTTGCGGGTCACCAGCAGGTCCAGACCGTCGTAGCGCTCCTCTGCCACGTAGTTGTGGTGGCAGGAGATGACGTTGTCGAACGTCGGCTTGGCCTTGGCGAACTCCCGCCGCACGACGTCCTGGAAGAGGCCCATCATGATCGCGCGGTTGTACTTCGCGTACTCCTGCGCCCAGAACAGGTCGTTGCGGTACGCCGCCATCTGCGGGGTGTCCGAGACGAAGACGGCGAGGTCGCGGTCGACCAGGCCCTGGTTGTGCGGCAGCTTCTGCGCCTGGCCGATGTGGTACTCGGCCAGCTCCTTGCCGATGTTGCGGGAGCCGGAGTGCAGCATCAGCCAGACGGAGCCCGTCTCGTCGAGGCAGACCTCGATGAAGTGGTTGCCCGAGCCGAGCGAGCCCATCTGCTTCGTGGCGCGCTCCTGCCGGAACCTGACGGCCTCCGCGACCCCGCCGAACCGCCCCAGAAGTCGTCCCACCCCGCCGTCGGGAACCCGTGCAGCCGGCCCGGGTCCACCGGGTCGTCGTGCATGCCGCGCCCGACCGGGATGGCCTGCTCGATCTTCGAGCGCAGCCGCGACAGGTCGCCGGGCAGGTCGTTCGCGGTCAGGGACGTCTTGACGGCCGACATCCCGCAGCCGATGTCGACGCCGACCGCCGCCGGGCAGACCGCGCCGTGCATGGCGATCACCGAGCCGACCGTGGCGCCCTTCCCGTAGTGGACGTCGGGCATCACGGCCAGGCCCTTGATCCACGGCAGCGTGGCGACGTTGTGGAGCTGCTGCATGGCCACGCCCTCGACCGTGGCCGGGTCGGCCCACATGCGGATCGGGACCCGTGCGCCGGGCACCTCGGTGTACGACATGGCTGGTTCATTCCCCCGTAGAAGACACAAAAGGCAAAAGTCGGGCTTACTGCCCGATGCGTGACACTGGACCGGCAGATGCGGCAGTACGTGCGATAGACATTGTCTTCACCCCCCGCCGTGCGGCGGCAAACAGTTTTCGCCCGAAGGGAGCCGCGGACCGTGGAGCCAGCGCAGCGGAAGGCGTGCGTACCGGGCCGTGCACCGGCCGTCGCCGTACTGGCCGTACTGGCCGCGTTCACCGCCGTGACCAGCGGCTGCACCACCTCCGACTCCGCGGCGCCCAGCATCCAGGACGGCAAGCCGGGGCTCGCGGGGCGGACGGCCACGGCCGAGCCGGGGAAGTACCGGAACCTCCCCGAGGCATGCGGCTCCGTCAGCCCCAAGACGCTCAAGACGCTGCTCCCCGGCGCCGACGAGGAGTCGGAGGAGGAGGCCGAGAAGGTCTACGCGGGCGAGGCCGCGGTGACCTTCGACACCGACCGCAACGTCGGCTGCCGCTGGAAGCTGGAGACGCCCGCCGGCAGTCGCCATCTCACGCTGGACTTCGAGCGCGTGGTCTCGTACGACCCCCAGGTCAGCGACGACGACCGGGCGCTCGCGGTGTACGCGAAGAAGGCGGCCGCGGCGCATGTCCCGGCCGCCGCGCAGCCCCCGTCGTCCGGCCCGGACGGCGAGCGGGACGAGGACGAGGACGACAAGACCGGCAAGACCGACGCGCCCGGGAAGGGCGAGGACCCGGCCAAGAGGAAGAGATCGCCCTCCGCGCCGTCCGCCGGTTCCGGCGGGGACTCCGGCTCCGGCGGGGACTCCGGCTCCGGCGGGGGCTCCGGCTCCGACTCCGCTTCCGGCGAGGACAAGGACCCCGGCGCGGACGACCCGGACTCCGGAAAGCCCGACGACGCAGGCGGCGACGCGGGCGCCGAGGGCGACGACAGCGACAGCAGCGGCGACAGCGGCAGCAGCGACGACGCCGAGACCGCCGCCCCCCGCCTCCTCGACGACCTCGCCGACGACGCCTTCCTCGACGACAAGCTCGCCACCGCCGACTCCGGCGTGCACCGCGACATCACCATCGTCTTCCGCTCCTCCAACGTGATCGTCACCATCGAATACGACCAGTGGTCGAGTGACAAAGCCCACATCCCCGACAGCGCCGAACTCCAGGAAAACGCCGAGGACCTGGCCCAGGAGCTGACCGGACGCTTCGGCGGGTGAGGCCCCGTCTCCCCGCGGAACCCGAACGGGCGACCACGCCGCCCGCGTACCGTGCTCTGTAGCCACGAGGGCGGGACAGCCCCGCCCCGCGACCGAGAATGAGCTTGAGACCATGCGCCGAACAGCCCCGCGACTCGCCCGTGTCCTCGCCTGCGCCGCCGTACCGGTGATGCTCGTCGCCGGATGCAACGACTCCGGCTCCGGCTCCGACGACAAGAAGAAGGACGCCTCCCCGTCCGCCACTCCGTCGCCGACGGTCGCGCCCGCGAAGTTCCGCAAGCTTCCCGAGCCGTGCGAGAGCCTGTCCGGCAAGACGATCGAGAAGCTCGTTCCCAAGGCGAAGAACGAGAAGGGCAAGGCCCTCCCCAGCTCCGACAAGAACGACGCGGGCGCCTGCCTGTGGACCGGTCTGGACGGGTACCAGTACCGCTCGCTCACCCTCTCCTTCAAGCGCTTCGACTCCGAGCTCTCGCAGGGCACCGGCGACAAGCAGGCCGAGGCCTACGCCTCCGACCAGGCCGACAAGGCGGGCAAGGCCGACGGCGCGAAGGACGCCAAGCGCGGCGAGGCAGCGATCGGCGACGCCGCCACGACCGTCCGCACGAAGGCCAAGAAGGGCCGCGACGAGTTCCTGAACCAGACCGTCGTGGCGCGCACCGCCAACGTCGTCGTCACCGTCGAGTACGACGGCACCGGCTACGAGGACGCCAAGGCGCCGGACGCCGAGAAGCTGCTCAAGGGCGCCGAGGACATCGCCAAGGAGGCCGTGGAGTCGGTCGCCTCCGCGAACAAGTAGCGCGAGCAAGGAGCTCCGAGCGGGGACCATGGGGCGGACACGCCGTGCCGCCCCTCCCCGCCGCCCCGCCTTGACGTGTATGCGACGCTGAGCGCTGCCGATTGCCGAGGGCGGGGAGGGATCGCGGGTGGCCGCGATGCAGCTGACACGTACGCACCGAATACTCATCGGCGTGGTCGTCACCGGTGCCATAGTGATCGCCGGTATCGGCTTCGCCGGCTCCTACGCCGCCGTCCGCGACCTCGCGCACGACAAGGGGTTCGGCGGCTTCTCGGACGTCTTCCCCATCGGCGTGGACGCGGGCATCGTCGTCCTGCTGGCCCTGGACCTGCTGCTCACCTGGCTCCGCATCCCGTTCCCCCTGCTGCGCCAGACGGCCTGGCTGCTGACCGCCGCCACCATCGCGTTCAACGGCGCGGCCAGCTGGCCCGACCCGCTCGGGGTCGGGATGCACGCCGTGATCCCGGTGCTGTTCGTGGTCTCCGTGGAGGCGGCGCGGCACGCGATCGGCCGGATCGCCGACATCACCGCGGACCGGCACATGGAGTCGGTCCGCGTCGCCCGCTGGCTGCTGGCACCGGTGCCCACCTTCCGGCTCTGGCGCCGGATGAAGCTGTGGGAGCTGCGGTCGTACGACGAGGTCATCAAGATCGAGCAGGACCGGCTGATCTACCGCGCGCGGTTGCGGGCCCGGTACGGGCGCGCGTGGCGGCGCAAGGCGCCGGTGGAGTCGCTGATGCCGCTGCGGCTGGCGCGGTACGGGGTGCCGCTGGCCGAGACCGCCGAGGCGGGACTGGCCGCCGCGGGCATCGAACCCGCCCCCACCCGACCCGCGCTCCCGGCAGCGGAAGCGCCGGTGGCGGACGTACCGGCGGCGTACGCGCCGGTAGTGGACGCACCGGTGGTGGACGCACCGATGGTGGACGCACCTGTGGCGCACGCGCCAACGGCGGTCGGGCCGACGGCGGGCCCCCACGCCCCGGCCGCCGCCGAGACGCCAGGGCCCGCCGCCGCGCAGCCGCAGGCGCTACCGCAGTCGGTGCCGCTGCCCGTCTACCAGCCGGACGAGGCGTACGCGCCGGACGAGGCCTACCGACCTGACGAGACGTACGGGAACGAGCAGCCGCATCCACATCCGCAGCAGAACACCCCGTACGCCGCCGAACCGCCGTACCCCGGCGGGCAGGTGACGGTGCCGGTGTCGCCGGGCCGGGTGCGCAACCTCGGCGTCCCCGACGACGTGCCGCGCGAGGAGCTGTACTACGCCGCCTTCCGCCGGCATTACGAAGAGCACGGCAAGTTCCCCTCGCATTACCAGTTCGGCCGGAGGCTGCAGGAGATGTACGGGATCAGCGAGCTGAGCGCCGACGAGCTGCGGGCGCTGGTGGACGAGTGCCGGGAGCGGCACCGCGAGATGAACGTCGAGCACATCCCGTAGACGCACCAGAGACGCACCAGGAGACGCCGTCCCCTAACGAGTCGGGGCCCGTGGCATGCAGCCACGGGCCCCGACTCAGTGCGCGCGCGTCGCGATTACGCGCCGAGCAGGTGCCGCACCCGGTCGGCACCCACCGCCAGGAGCAGGGTGGGCAGCCGCGGGCCGGTGTCACGTCCGACGAGCAGCTGGTAGAGCAGCGCGAAGAAGGTCCGCTGGGCGACCTTCAACTCCGGGGTGGGCTTGGCGTCTGCCGCGAGTCCCGCCTGGAGCTTCGGCACGCCGTAGACCAGTGTGGTGAGGCCGTCCAGCGACCAGTGCTCGTCCAGCCCGTCGAGCAGCAGCCGCAGCGACTCCCGCTCGGTGTCGCCGAGGGAGCCGAGCAGTTCGGTGTCCGGCTCCTCGCGCACGCGGGTGCGCTGGTCGGCCGGGACCTGGGTGGTGATCCAGCGCTCGGCCTTGTCCAGCCGGGGCCGGGTGTCGTCGAGGGACTTCACCGGGTTGGCCGGGTCGAGGTCGCTGAGGATGCGCAGCGTCTGCTCGTCGTGGCCGGTGGTGATGTCCACGACCGAGGCGAGCGTGCGGTACGGCAGCGGGTGCGGGGTGCGCGGCAGATCACCGGCGGCGGTGCGGGTGGCCCGGCTGTAGGCGGCGGCGTCGGCGGGCTGGACGGCCCCGTCGGCGATCTTCCGCTCCAGCGCGTCCCACTCGTCGTACAGCCGCTGGATCTCCTGGTCGAAGGCGATCTTGAAGGACTGGTTGGGCTTGCGGCGCGCGTACAGCCAGCGCAGCAGCGGGGCCTCCATGATCTCCAGCGCGTCGGCCGGGGTCGGCACGCCGCCCTTGGAGCTGGACATCTTGGCCATGCCGCTGATGCCGACGAAGGCGTACATCGGCCCGATGGGCTGCTCGCCGCCGAAGACCTCCTTCACGATCTGGCCGCCGACGACGAAGGAGGAGCCGGGCGAGGAGTGGTCCACGCCGGACGGCTCGAAGACCACGCCCTCGTACGCCC
This sequence comes from Streptomyces sp. XD-27, assembly GCF_030553055.1. NCBI lineage: Bacteria > Bacillati > Actinomycetota > Actinomycetes > Kitasatosporales > Streptomycetaceae > Streptomyces > Streptomyces sp. XD-27. The sequence continues at coordinate 4,645,549 of NZ_CP130713.1, read as the reverse complement.
AGCGCATCGGCCAGTCGACCTTCCACACCAGCTTGCCGCGGTCGAACTCGCTGAGGCGGACGGTCTCGGTGTGCCCGCACTGGCAGGTGTAGGTCAGCTCGGTGGTCTCGTCGTCGTAGGCGGTGACCGTGGTCAGGTCCCGCTCGCAGGCGCCGCAGTACGGCTTGTACGGGTAGTAGCCCGCGCCGCCCGCGCTGCCGTCGTCCTCGCTGGCCGCGCCGGATCCCTCGGCGGCGGCCTCGGCGGCCGCAGCGTCGGCCTCGTCCAGCTTGCCCTTCTGCTGCTGCTTCTTGGCCGCGGGCTTCGCGCCGGGCTTGTCCTTGGTGCGGTAGCGGTCCAGGACGGCGTCGATCTGCCCGCGGTGGCGCATCGCGTGCAGGATCTGCTCGCGGTAGACGCCGGAGGTGTACTGCTCGGTCTGGCTGATGCCGTGGAACTCCACGCCCAGCTCGCTCAGCGCCTCGATCATGGGCGCCTTGAAGTGCTCGGCCCAGTTCGCGTACGGGCTGCCGGGCGGGGCCGGGACCGAGGTCAGCGGCTTGCCGATGTGCTCGGCCCAGGACGGGTCGACGCCGGCCGGGACCTTGCGGTACCGGTCGTAGTCGTCCCACGAGATGATGTGGACGCACTCGTGGCCGCGGCGCCGGATCTCGTCGGCGACCAGGTGCGGGGTCATGACCTCGCGGAGGTTGCCCAGGTGGATCGGGCCGGACGGGCTGAGGCCCGAGGCGCAGACGATCGGTTTGCCCGGGGCGCGACGCTCCGCCTCGGCAATGACCTCGTCCGCGAAACGGGAGACCCAGTCGGTCTCGGTGCTCTGAGCCACGTTCGGCACTTCCTTCCTAGCGGTCATGGCGTCGACCATTCTCCCAGACGGAGGGGGCGCGCTCAGGGTTGCCGGTTTACCAGAGAAATGGCCGGACCCGCCGTGGGATACTTGGCTGACCCTTCGCACCTCTAAAGGAATGGCACCCATCCCATGGCCTCGGTCCCTTCCCTTGCCGCTTCGGTCCACCAGCGCGTCGCGGACGCCCTCTCGGCTGCCCTGCCGGAGGCCGGTTCCGCGGACCCGCTGCTGCGACGAAGCGACCGGGCGGACTTCCAGGCGAACGGGATGCTGGCGCTGGCCAAGAAGCTGGGCGGCAACCCGCGCGAGCTGGCGGCCAAGGTCGTCGAGGCGCTGCCCGCCGGCGGTCCCGGTGACGTGATCTCCGGGATCGAGGTCTCCGGCCCCGGGTTCCTCAACATCTCCATCGCCGACCGGGCGATCGTCGAGACCCTCGCCGCGCGGGCCGCGGACGAGCGGCTCGGCGTGGCGCCGGCCGAGCAGCCGGGCACCACCGTCATCGACTACGCCCAGCCGAACGTGGCCAAGGAGATGCACGTCGGCCACCTGCGGTCGGCGGTGATCGGCGACGCCATGGGGCGGATCCTGGAGTTCGCGGGCGAGAAGGTGATCCGCCGCCACCACATCGGCGACTGGGGCACCCAGTTCGGCATGCTGATCCAGTACCTGATCGAGCACCCGCACGAGCTCGACCACAAGGACGCGGCCGTCTCCGGCGAGGAGGCGATGTCGAACCTGAACCGCCTCTACAAGGCCGCGCGTGCCCTGTTCGACTCCGACATGGACTTCCGGGACCGGTCCCGCCGCCGCGTGGTGGAACTCCAGGCCGGCGACGAGGAGACCCTCGCCCTGTGGCGGAAGTTCGTGGACGAGTCGAAGATCTACTTCTACTCGGTCTTCGACAAGCTCGACATGGAGATCCGGGACCCGGACGTGGTCGGCGAGTCCGGCTACAACGACATGCTGGCCGAGACCTGCCGGCTGCTGGAGGAGTCCGGTGTGGCGGTGCGCTCGGAGGGCGCGCTGTGCGTGTTCTTCGACGACGTCAAGGGCCCGGACGGCAACCCGGTGCCGCTGATCGTGCAGAAGTCCGACGGCGGCTACGGCTACGCGGCCACCGACCTGTCCGCCATCCGCGACCGCGTGCAGGGCCTGAGCGCCGACACCCTGCTGTATGTGGTGGACGCCCGCCAGTCGCTGCACTTCAAGATGGTCTTCGAGACCGCCCGCCGGATCGGCTGGCTGAACGACGAGGTGCATGCCGTTCAGCTCGCCTTCGGCACGGTGCTGGGTAAGGACGGCAAGCCGTTCAAGACCCGTGAGGGCGAGACGGTCCGGCTGGTGGACCTGCTGGACGAGGCGATCGAGCGGGCCTCGGCGGTCGTCCGCGAGAAGGCGCAGGACCTGACCGACGAGGAGATCGCCGAGCGCGGCACGCAGGTCGGCATCGGAGCGGTGAAGTACGCGGATCTTTCCACGTCGGCCTCCCGTGACTACAAGTTCGATCTGGACCAGATGGTGTCGCTCAACGGCGACACGTCCGTCTACCTCCAGTACGCGTACGCCCGTATCCGCTCGATCCTGCGCAAGGCGGGCGACACGCGCGCCGTCGCGCACCCGGAGCTGGCGCTGGCCCCGGCCGAGCGGGCGCTCGGGCTGCACGCGGACCAGTTCGCGGAGACCCTGCGGGAGGTCGCAGCGGAGTACGCCCCGCACAAGCTGGCCGCGTACCTCTACCAGCTGGCGTCGCTGTACACGACCTTCTACGACCAGTGCCCGGTCCTGAAGGCCGAGACCCCCGAGATGGTCGAGAACCGCCTGTTCCTGTGCGACGTGACCGCCCGCACCCTGCACCAGGGCATGGCCCTGCTGGGCATCCGCACCCCCGAGCGCCTCTGAGCACTCCGACCGGCCGGTCCGGGGACGTCCGGGATGTACCACCCCCGGTCGGCCGGTCCCGGTCGGCCGGTCCCGGCTACGAAGGCCCCGCCGCTCCCCTGTGACGGCGGGGCCTTCGCCGTGTGCGCCCGGCCACCGTCACGCCGCGGGGCAGGAGACGTCCCGTGCCGGGCGGTCCCCGCGGACCAGGAAGTCGGTGACCGCGGCATCCCCGCACGCGTTGCCGTTGGCCCGGTACGCGCCGTGGCCCACCGCGTCCACGGTCACCATGCGGGCCCGGCCGCCGAGCGCCTCGCGCATCCTCAGCGCCCCGACCAGCGGCGTGGACGGGTCACGCCGGTTCTGGATCATCAACACGTTCGACGGGCCGCCGGGGGTGATGCGCACCGGCTTCTCCTTCGGCGCGTACGGCCAGAAGGCGCACGGCATCAGGTTCGCCGGCAGCCCGGCCGTCAGCGGGTGGGTCCTGCGGCTCTCGGCGACGTCCCGCTCGTAGTCCGGTATCGAGGCCGGCCAGCTCACGTCGTTGCATATCGTCGCCGCGGAGACGGCCACCGAGGACTGCAGGGCCTCGTCCGGCGGGGTGTTCGGCGCGGGCAGCGGCGAGCCGTCCCGGGCCGCGCGTATCAGTCGGGCCAGGGCAGGGAAGCGCGTCGTGGAGTACAGAGCGTCCAGCAGGCTCTGGCGCAGCACGTTGCCGTTGAGCTCGGCGGGGTTGGCACCGGGCCACGGGATCGGCGCCCGGTCCAGCCGGGCCGCGAGCTTCAGGAACAGCGGCCGGACCTCGTCCGCCGAGTCGGCCAGCCGGTGCGGGTTGCCCGGGTCGGCGGCCCATGCCGCGAAGTCGGGGAACGCGTCCTCCACCCCGGTGGCGTAGTTGGCCAGCCAGCCGCGTGCCACCCGCTTCGGGTCCGGGTCGTCGCTGCTGTCCAGCACCCAGCGGTCGGTGCGGCGCGGGAACATCTGCGCGTACACGGCGCCCGCGTACGTCCCGTACGACACGCCCCACGCCGACAGCTTCCGCTCCCCCAGCGCCTGTCGGATGCGGTCGATGTCCCGCGCCTCGTTGGCAGTGCTGATGCTGCGCAGCACCGGCCCGCCGTTGCGCGCGCAGGTCTGGGCGAGCCGGCGGCCTGTGGACACGTTCCGCTCGATACCGCCGTCCGCGTCGGGCCACGGCCGCAGGTGGACCAAGGCCAGGTCGTCATGGGCCAGTCCGCAGCTGATCGGTGTACTGCCGCCCAGGCCGCGCGGATCGAATCCCACGATGTCGTACGCGTCCCGCACGGAGCGCGGCAGCTTCTTCCCGAGCGTGGACGGCCTGTTGATGCCGGAGCTGCCCGGTCCGCCGGGGATCAGCAGCAGCGTGCCCCGCCGCGCCTGCGGCCGTTCGCTGCGCACGCGGGATATGGCGAGCGTGATCTGCGCGCCGCGCGGCTTGGCGTAGTCCAGCGGCACGGAGATCGTGGCGCACTCCTGCCGGGGGTCGAGGTCCGCCCCGGTGCAACGCTTCCAGCCGGGGGTGGCGGGGGCCGCGCCGGTACGGGCTGCGTGGGGCGTCCGTGTACGGGCGGCAGCGGCCGGGACTGTACGCGCTCCCTCGGCACTGGCTGCCGGAGCTGTACGCGCTCCCTCGGCACTGGTTGCCGGGGCTGTACGCGCGTCCTTGGCACTGGCGGCCGGGGCCGCCGCGACGAGGGTCGCGAGCAGGGACGCGGCCAGGACCGGCGTGGAGACGAGAGCTGCCGTGCGGCTGTCGATTCGCATGTGTTCAGCGTCCCGGACCGGCGGTCCGACTCCCATCCCGCCAACTCCCGTCTTCTCAGGGGGGTTAGCACTACCGCGCGCAGTACGGTCCGCGCTCCCCCGGCGTGCGCCGACAGCGCGCGACGGCCCTCGACGGCCCGTGCGGTGCTCTCGCGCGCCGTGCGCTTTCGCACGCTGTACGCTCGGCCGAGGCGCCCGGCGGCCGTCCCGGCCCGGTGGCGCCCGCCCGCCGACCGTACGAAGTGAGCCACCGTGTCCGACGTGTCCGACGCCCGCGCCCTCCTCCTCGACCAGCCGCCGCTGACCGCCGACCGCTTCGCCGCCATCGAACGGCGGGTCGCCGAGGTGATGCGCACCGACGCCGACGTGATCGTCATGCAGGGCGAGGCGCTGCTGCCGCTGGAAGGCTGCATCCGCAGCGCCGCGCGCCCCGGCGCGACCGCGCTCAACGTGATCACCGGCCCGTACGGGCAGACGTTCGGCGGCTGGCTGCGGGACTGCGGCGCCGCGGTCGTGGACATCGAGGTGCCGTACGACACGGCCGTCTCCGCCGAGCGCATCGCCGCCGCGCTCGCCGAGCACCCCGGCACCGAGTTGGTCTCCCTCGTCCACGCCGAGGCCGCGACCGGCAACACCAATCCGGTCGCGGAGATCGGCGAGGTGGTGCGCGAGCACGGCGCCCTCCTCATGCTCGATGCCGTCGCCTCGGTCGCGGCCGAGCCGCTGGAGACCGACGCGTGGGGCGTGGACCTGTGCGTGATCGGCGCGCAGAAGGGCATGGGCGGCCCGGCGGGCGTCTCGGCGGTGTCCGTCAGCGAGCGCGCCTGGGACCGTATCCGCGCCAACCCGCGCGCCCCGCGCCGCTCCTATCTCTCCCTGCTGGACTGGAAGGAGCGCTGGATCGACACCGGCCGGGCCGTACTGCCGCACGCCCCGGCCCAGTTGGAAATGCTGGCGCTGGAGGCGTCGATCGACCGTATCGAGGCCACGGGCGGCCTGGCCGCGGCCATCACCCGGCACCGCGCGGCGGCGGCCGCCACCCGCGCGGGGACGCTGGCGCTGGCCGACGGCGGCACGCGCGGTGTGGACCGGCTGCGCCCGTACGTCGCCGAGGCCCGCGACGCCGCCCCGGTGGCGACGACGCTGCGCGCCCCCGCCGCGCTGGACGCGCGCGACCTGGTGGCGGCGTCGGTGGCGGCCGACTCCCTGCCCCTGGTGGCGGGCGGCGGCGCCCTGGCCAAGGAGATGATCCGGGTCAACCACTACGGGCCGGACGCGAGCCTGGAGACGGTCGTACGGACCCTGTCGGCACTGGCGGGCGCGCTGCGGGCGGCGGGGTTGCGGGCGGACGGGGATGCGGCTGTGGCGGCAGCCGAGGCCGCCTGGTCGGCGGCGGTCTGAGGGACGCCGAACGGGCGGTCCGGGTTCGGCCCGCGACGCCGCCCCGAACGGCACGGGGCAGGGGCCGACCTGACGGGGACGGCCTCACGCCTCGGGCCACGTCCCGTCCAGTTCGAACCAGATCGTCTTCCCGCTCCCGAATAACCCGTCGTCCATCGCCAGCCCGCCCCACGCGTCGGCGCACAGCTCCACCAGGGCGATGCCCCGGCCCTGCTCGGCGTCCTCGTCCACATCCTTGTGGACGGGAAAGTTGGCGCTGGTGTCCCACACGCTGACGCGCACCCGCTCCCCTTCCCGCCGTACCCGCATGGACGCTGGGCCCTCCGTGTGGCGGAAGGAGTTGGTGACGAGCTCGGAGGTCAGAAGTTCGGCGGTGTCGGCGAGTTCGCGGGTTCCGCCGTGTTCTTCGAGGATCAGGCGGAGGGCCCGGCGGGCGATGCGCGGGGCGAGGGGGTCGTGCGGAAGTTGGAGCGTGTAGTCCCAGCCGGGCGATGGCAGCAGCACGGAAGCCTCCGATGGATAGGCGGAGTTGACTCACGCGGGGCCGACGCCGATGCGTGAGCGCTGTGCGACACACCGTAGAGCATCCGAGTACATCCATTCACTCGAACACAGAAGATGCATCTAAGAACAGACCGTTGTGGGTGAGTGGCAGACTGTGGTGGACGAGGAAGAGAGGGCTTGCACCGATGAGGACAGCGCCAACGGTCCGCCAACAGCGCCTGGGTGCGGAGCTGCGCAAGCTTCGCGAACGCGCGGGGATGACAGCCACTCAGGCAGGCGCTCGCCTTGGCGCTGACCAGGCCCGCGTCAGCAACATCGAGACCGGGCGAGCGGGGATCAGCGCGGCGCGGGTGCGCATCCTGGCGGAGATGTACGGGTGCACCGACCAGGGGTTAATCGAAGCTCTTGCCGTGATGCCGCCGGGGCGCAAACGCCGCTGGTGGGAGGAGTACCGGGAGATCCTGCCCGCCGCCATGCTCGACATCACCGAACTGGAGCACCATGCGGTGGCGTTGCGCACGGCTCAGACATCCAGCCTGCCTGGCCTGCTCCAGACCGCCGCGCACGCCCGCGTGGTCTTCGACCAGATGGTGCCGCCGCTGCCTCCCCACGAGGTGGAGCACCGCGTCTCGCATCGCATCAAGCGGCAAGCGGTCCTCTTCGGGGACTCCCCGATCGCGTATACGGCGGTCATTCACGAAGCGGCGCTGCGCATGCGGTTCGGCGGCAGAAGGACCACCCGCGCCCAGCTCGAGCACATCTTGGCAGCGAGCGAACGCGACAACATCACCGTGCTCGTCATCCCCTTCGAGGCCGGCGAATACCCTGGCTCGGGGCAGACGATCCTCTACGCCGCCGGGCCGGTACCCCAACTCGACACGGTTCAGCTGGACCAGTGGCACGGCCCGTGCTTCCTGGATGCCGAGGACCAGCTCGCCAACTACCGCAACATTCTTGAACGGCTGGAATCGTTGGCGCTGAAGCCCGAAGAGTCCCGTGACCTCGTCCGGACCATCGTCCAGTCCCTATGAAAGGCGTCAACGTGCCAACGCTGGAATGGCAGAAGTCCTCCTATTGCCAGACGGGCAACAACTGCCTGAACGTGGCCGCCGCCCCCGACGACACCATCCACCTCCGCGAAAGCGAGCACCCCGGCACCGTGCTCGCCATCACCCCCGGCACCCTGCGCGGCTTCATACGCGCCGCCAGAGCAGGCCGTTTCGACCGGCTCGCCGACGAGCGATGAAGGCCCGGTGGCGTGCCGCCGCCCTCGTGATGGCCGCCCTGCTCGCGGTAGGCACCGGGTGTTCCGGTCGCGGCGACGGCGGATCGCCGGGCCGGGACATGTCGCCGCAGGCGCGTGACTACCTCAGCCACGTGCTTGACCTCATGGAGCAGAAGTTCCTGCGCCGCTCCCAGGTCGACTGGGACGAGGTCCGTTCGCGTACCTCTCCCTGCCCGGCGTAGAGGGCGCGCGGGACACCCTCGACGCATACGTACGGCAAGGCCGGACCGCCGTGGCCACCGCCGATCGCGACGGGGCCTGCGGCTGGGCGGTGGACCTGCGCCCGAGCACCGGCGGCGACATGGGGCCGTTGTTCGCCGTCGTCGCGCGCGTCCTGGGGGACGGGGACGTCGGCGCCTTCGTCGCGGCGGACGGTGAACGGGGTGTGCTGACGGTCAAGGACGGGCGGCTGCGCCATGGCCCCGCCTTCCCGCCCGCTCCTTCCGTATCCCGGAAGAACCCTCCCGTCGCCGTGCTCATCGACGACAACACCGCCAGTGCGGGCGAGATCCTCGCCCTGGCGTTCCATGGACGCCCGCAGACCCGGTTCTTCGGCACCCCGAGCGCCGGTCGCACCACCGGCAACGTCAGCCACCGGCTCTCCGACGGCGCCGCCCTCGTCCTCACCGAGACCAGGGACGCCGACCGCACCGGGAAGGTCTACGACGGCCCCATCGCCCCCGACGAGGAGTTCCTGGCGGACCGCCGGGACGTCGGCACCGACCGGGGCCGGGCCCTCGGCGCCGCCACGGCCTGGCTCGGCGAGCAGCCCGGCTGCCGGTGACGGGGGCGCAACGCGCCTCGGCCCCCGGTGCACGGCGGTGAGTCGCCCGGCACACGCACGTCGTCAGCCGCGGATGACCTGGACGCCCTCCGGAACGCCCGTCACCCGCTGCGTCGCCGGGACCTGGAGGGTGGCGAGGTTCGGGAAGGCGCTGAGCCATGCCATGTGTTCGCCGACGTCGTGCATGAGCCACAGGTATGTGAGCGAGTCCGACGCGATGCCCTCGACCAGTTGGGCCGGGCCCAGTGCGCCGGTGACCTGCACACACGGCCGCCCGCCGAGGCGGCGCAGCGCGTGTAGCTCCTCCAGGCTGGAGACGGGGAACTCCAGCTCGTGCGGGTCGAGATGGGCGATGATCTCGTCGGCGTAGCGGTCGGTGTCGTACCGCCGCCAGGCGCCCGCCAGCGTGCTGCGGACCACCCAGGAGGGGTGGTCCCGCAGGCGGGTGAGGTAGTCGATCGCGCGGTCGTCCGCCACCGAGGTCGCGGTGACCGCGAGCCGGTGCGCGTCCGCCTCCGGGACGCCCACCGGGTCGGGCAGCATCTCCAGCACGATCGCCCCGATCCAGCCGAGCGCCCGCGCCCCCTCCAGCGAGGTGGGACGCACCAGGTCGCGGGTGTAGCGGTGGACGCGGGTCCGGACCTCCGGGTCCACCTCGGTGGCGTGCTCCAGGCAGGCGGCCGCCAGCAGCTTGCGGTGCCGCGACTCCACCGGCCGGACGCCCTTGCGGGCCGCCAGCAGCCCGTCCAGCAGATACGCGCACTCGTCGGGCCTGGCCAGCGCCACTGACATGCGGACGACCTCCTCCCAGTCGTCCTGGTGGGCATGGTTGATGAGGAAGTCGAAGTCGTGCCGCTCGACGGCCGCCCGCGCGCTGAGGTAGTCCTGGAACGTGCGGTGCACGAAGTCCACCGAGCCGGGGGTGGGCTCGCGCAGCAGCCCGGTGCGGTTGAGCAGATGGCGGTAGATGTCCTCGGGGCCGCCTTGTTCCGCGGCGTGCGGGATGGCGGGCAGGTGCTGGGCGAGGGTGTCGATCGCGACCGTACGGTCCATCTCGGAGCGGCCGTTGACCAGCATCCAGTACGCGAGCTTCTGCAGCAGCTGGACCTTGGGCTCCTGGGTGAGGTCGATGCCGTCGGTGTTGTGCATGTCGCGCTCGCGGTCGCGCCGCTCCAGCAGCATCGACAGCGCCGCGTCGTACAGGGCCTTGCGGCCGCGCGGCAGATAGCCGCGCCGGTCCCGGTGCAGGGCGCAGATCAGCCCGCACATCAGCGGATTGGTGGCGAGGCGGCCCAGGTCCCGGGTGATCCGCACCGTGCGGAGCAGGGTCTGCTCGTAGTGGTCGATACGGTCCAGGTCGGTGGCGTCCTCCTCGCGGGCCGCCGCGTGCCAGCGCTGGATGAACGCGGTGACCGCCTCGCGGCTGAGCGGGGCCAGCCGCAGCTCCACGAAGCCCTCCGAGGTCAGCCAGTTCTCCCGCACGGCGGAGGGCCGCGAGGTCACCAGCCACACATTGCCCGGGTAGTGCGCGAGCAGGCGGGCCAGTTCGCGCCGCAGCCGCTCGCGGTCGCCTTCGGGGGCCTCGTCGATCCCGTCGACGAGCAGCAGCGCGCGCCCCTGGGCCATCACCCGCTCGGCCCAGCCGCGCGGCTGGGCGCCGGCACGCGGATAGCGCACGGCGGACAGGAACTCCTCCGGTACGGGAAACACGGGGAAGCCGTCGCGGCTGCCGTGGCCCCGGCTGAAGCGGCGCACCGGCAGCACGAACGGGACCCGCCCGCGCAGCGTCTCCAGCGCCTTGGGCAGCTCGCCGCGGGCGACGGCGACCGCCAGCCACTGTACGAGGGTGGTCTTGCCGGAACCGGCGACGCCGCGGAGCAGCACCCGGTCCCGTCCGGAGAGCGCCTGTTCGGCGGGGAGCACCGGCTGCGGGCCTGTCCCGCCGGGCACGGACTGGGGGCCCGTTCCGCCGGACACGGACACGGACTGGGTCGGCGGCTGCCCCTGGGTCGGCAGTTGCCCCTCGGTCGGCGGTTGCCCGATCTCCGCCTCCAGGCCGAGGTACGCGGTCTCCAGCGACCAGCTGTCGGGCGAGTGCGCCAGGTCGATGCCGTAGATGGTGAGGTGATTGTGGCTGGTGACGATGTCGGCCGCGTACCGCTCCTCGAACGACGCATCCTCGGCCGACTGCCCCGGGTGCCGCCGGACCAGCTCGTCCACCCGGGCCCGGATCCGCGCCAGCTCGCGGGTCTGCGCGACCAGTGTCGCGGCGACGAAGGTGGACCGCTGGGTGAAGAAGTGCAGGATGTGCAGGCAGGCGGTCTCCACCAGGGCCGCGTGGAAACGCGCCCCGTCGGCGGAGAGTCCGCGTTCCGCCCCGGGCGCCGCGGCCCGCAGCCGCCGGGCGAACGCCTGGTGCCCGAGCCCTACGGCCTGCGCGTCCTCCAGATCGATCGTCCCGAGCGCACACAGCGTGCGGGCGAGCGCCTCCGCGACCGCCCGCACCTCGTCGGCCGCGACGGGCCGCTCCCCGGGCGCCGCGGAGTCCAGCGCCCGCTCGACGAGCGTGCCGGCGAGTGCGGTCAGGTCCCGTTCGCTCAAGGTCCGCTGCTCCCCGCGGAACGAGACCAGTGAGGAGATCCGCACCGCCCGCTCCACGATCCCGGCTCCGGGCCCCTCCTGTACGAACAGCTTCCGCACCAGCGGCATGACGGCGCTTGAGGCGATGCGGATGGCGATGGCGGCTGGTTCCACGCGTTCCCCCCGACGACGGCTGCGGTCTTCCGGCCTTCTCGACTTCCCTCTGCCGTCCGTACTAACCGTGTCCGCCAACCCGTGTCCGCCAACGGCCGCCCGCTGACCAACACCCTGCGCCTCGCGATGAATTCGCCACGCCGCTGGCCGAAAGCCGACGGGCGCACAACCTCGCCGCGCGAAGGACCGTCTCACCTCACGTACCTGCACACAATCCTTTCTGGGGGTAATTCATGCGACGGTTGGGCACTACGCTGGCGGCGATCACGCTGGCGGGCGCCGGAGTCGCGGGGGTGGCCGGGACGGCGGGGGCCGCCACGCTCGGCGACGGTGCGGCCAAGGGGACCGTGGCCTGCGCGACGAACTGGGGCAAGGGCGAGAAGTCGCGCACGGACGCCGCCGGCGACTCGCTGACCAGCATCCGCACCGGCAAGCACGACTGCTTCGACCGTTTGGTCTTCGACATCAAGGGCGGGGCCAGCGGCAAGATCGGCTACCACGTCGGCTACGTCAAGAAGTTCTACCAGGACGGCTCCGGCGAGGAGATCCCCGTCAAGGGCGGGGCCATCCTCCAGATCTACGTCAACGCGCCGAGTTACGACGACGGCAAGGAGACCTACCCGGGCCGGGCCGGGAAGCCGCTGCCGGGCGTGGACATCAAGGGCTACAAGACCTTCAAGGACACCAAGTTCGGGGCGAGCTTCGAGGGCCAGACCCAGGTCGGTGTCGGCGTCCGCGCCAAGCTGCCGTTCCGGGTGACCCAGTCCGGTGACCGCCTGATCGTGGACGTCGCCCACGCCGGGTGACCCGTACGTACGCGAAGGCCCGCCCCGGCCGCACAGCGATGTGCGGCCGGGGCGGTCTCGTTCCTGCCCGCCCTATCCGCCCGTGGTGGAACCGGGGCGGAAGATCATCAGGACGACGACGACCGTCCAGAGGATGTTAAAGACGCCGGTGGACATGGCCAGCCGGGCCGCCACGGCCGACAGCCCGGCCTCCGTGACCCTCTTCTCCTTCGCCACAGTCCCCTCCTCCGCGGTCCCCTCCCCCGCGGCCCCCTCCTCCGCGTCTCCCTCCCCCGTCAGCGCCAGCATGCGCCGCTGGCCGGGCAGGATCGTGAGCGCCAGGATCGCCGCGGCTATCACGGTCAGCACGAGCGACGTGATCAACCACGCGTCGGTGAGGACACCGAGCTCGGAGGCGGTCGCGATCCCGAAGACCGGGACGGTGACACCGGCGACGGCGTAGGCGCCGCAGATCCGGTGCAGGAACACGGCGACCCCGGCGGCCCGCCCGCCTCCCGCGGCCTCCCCGCCGAGCACCGCCTGCTTCGCATAGCGGGGGAAGAGCGACGCGGCCACGGTGATCGACCCGACCACCAGGATCGCCGCGACGATATGGACGGACAGCAGCACCTTGGTCACCGCGGGGCCTCCGAGACGGTCCGAGATCTGAATACTGGATGCGTTGGCTACCAATACATACACTGCCTACACCAACTTTAGGTAGGCTGCCTACTCATGAGGGCAGACGCGGTGCGAGGACACCTGGACGGGTTGCTGCTCGCCGTACTGGAACCGGGCCCGCTGCACGGCTACGCGATCATCGCCGCGGTCCAATACCGCAGCGGCGGCGCGCTGGAGCTGCGCACGGGCACGATCTATCCGGCCTTGAACCGGCTGGAGCGGCTGGGGCTGCTGTGCAGCAGCTGGCAGTCCGTCGGGGAACGGCGGCGGCGCGCTTACGAGCTCACCGACGCGGGGCGGCGCCACCTGGCCGCCGAGCGGACGGCATGGAGCGAGTTCACCGCGGCGATCGGCTCCGTCCTCAACCCCGCCGCACCGCCCCGGACCGCCACATGAGCGCCGACCGCGCGACCACCGCGCCTCGGCAGGCCGCCCTCATCGCGGACCACGTCACAAACGACGTCGCGGACCACGTCGCGGACCCCGTCGCGGAGCACGTCGACGACCCCGTCGACGGCTACGTCGCGGACCTGACCGCCGCCCTGCACGGACCGGCCCGGACCAAGGCCCGGATGATCACGGAGATACGCGACGGCCTCGCGGACACCGTGGCGGCCTACGCCGACGACGGAGTGCCCCGCGAACAGGCCGCCCACCTGGCGGTGCGCGAGTTCGGGACCGTAGAGGAGCTCGTGCCGAGCTGCCAGCAGGAACTGACCATCGCTCAGGCGCAGCACACCGCCCGGGCCGTCGCCCTCACCGTCCCCTTCCTGATCGCCTGCTGGTACCCGATCTGGGCCACCGGCCGCGGCGGGGCAGGGCAACTCGCGCACGGATCAGATCTGTTGACAGCCGCCCTCGTCGGAGTCTCGGCCGCCGCCGCGCTGCTCGCGGTGGCCACGCTGGCCGCCACCGGCGCCCTCGCCCGCCGACTGCCCACCCCGCGGCGGCTGCCGCTCGCGGTCGCATGGACCGGCACCACCGCCAGCGTGGCCATGGCGCTCTCCGCGCTCACGCTCGCCACCGCGTCACCGCTCGGCACGAACTGGCCGCTGGCCGTGCTCGCCGGGGTGCTCACGGCCGCCTCGCACGGCCTGGTGGCGGCCTCGGCCCGTGCCTGCCGCCGCTGCGCCCGGCTGCCCGCCCGCCCTCCGTACGCGCAAGAGTGCCCCGCCTCACGATGAGGCGGGGCACTCGGGTCAGGTCACGCGCGCATCAGCGGATGCGGATACGCATACGCTGATGCGCGTCAGGCGTAGTAGTGGACCGTGCCGCGCAGCGCCGGCTTCCCGCCCTCGCAGTGCTGGACGAACGTCAACGCCAGCGCCTTCACCTTCCCGGCCTTGTCCGTCACCAGCTTCTTCACCGTGAACTCGCCGTTGCTGCGGTTGCAGCCCCGGCTGTTGTGCGTCACGTCCAGCTCCGCCGCGCCGTCGTCGCCCATGCGGTTGGCCTGGTAGGTCCTGCCCGCCTTCAGCGCCTCGTCGCCCGGCGCGGACAGCCGTACCTGCCACTGCTCACGCTTCCCGGAGACGTCGAGCCTGACGAAGCCGTTGGCAAGTCCGCTCAGTGAGAAGGTGCTGGTGGAGTTGGCGTGCGAACCGCTGCGGCCGCCCCCGATGTAGTCGCCCGCGTCACTGTTGTACGCGTACGAGAGCGGATAGGCGCCCACCTTCACGGTCCCCGTGAGCGGCGGGGCGTCCGCCGACTCGCAGTGCTGGGTGAAGGTGGCGTCGAGTACGGTCACCTTGCCCGAGGCGTCCGCCTTGATCTGATCGATCGCGAACTCCCCGTACACCTCGTTGCAGCCGCGCCCGTTGCCGTAGACGTCCAGCCCCGGCGCGCGCCCGGTCGCGAGGGACGCGCGTTCCGCGTCGCGGAAGACGCCGGGCCGCAGCTTCTCACCCGCCGGCGCGGCCAGATCGATGTCCCACCCGTCGGTGTCGTCGCTGTTGCGGATGGAGACGGTCAGCCGCTTGACGGTGCCGCTGACGGTGATCTTGTCGGCGGGCGCGGTGTACGAGCCGGAGCCGCCGCCCCCGATGTAGTCACCCGAGGCGCTGGTGAAGGAGTACGACGTCGCCGCCCGCGGAGCGGTGCCCGCGAGCGGCTCGGCGTGAGCCGGAGCGGTGGCGAGGCCCCCCAGCAGCCCCGTCGCCGCAAGAAGACCGATGGCGGCGCTCCTCGATACGGAGCGCCGCCACCCGATGTGCCTTCCGATGTGTCTGCGCACGGTCGTGATACCTCTCTCTGCGGAGCTGAACGCCTGCCGTGGCGTTCAACGCCCTCCCCCCGAGGGATCTTGGGCAGCTCAACATAACGAGATCACGACGCCGCGAGCACGTGATTTCGCGCCGCGTTCCCGTGCTACGCGTCCGCGCGCCGCAGCCGCTGGGCGAC
The DNA here is from genome assembly GCF_030553055.1 of Streptomyces sp. XD-27. Classification (NCBI taxonomy): domain Bacteria; kingdom Bacillati; phylum Actinomycetota; class Actinomycetes; order Kitasatosporales; family Streptomycetaceae; genus Streptomyces; species Streptomyces sp. XD-27. Next base: position 4,630,442 of record NZ_CP130713.1, on the reverse strand, counting down.
CTCCGTCGCCCAGTAGGTGAGGATCATGCCCGCGCCCGCCCGGCGGATGGAGGTCAGCGTCTCCATGATCGCCCGGTCGCGCTCGATCCAGCCGTTGGCGGCCGCGGCCTCGACCATCGCGTACTCGCCGGAGATCTGGTACGCGGCGACCGGCACGTCCACCGCGTCCGCGATCCGCGCGAGGATGTCCAGGTACGGCAGGGCCGGCTTGACCATGACCATGTCGGCGCCCTCGGCGAGGTCCAGCGCCAGTTCGCGCAGCGACTCGCGGGCGTTGGCCGGGTCCTGCTGGTACGTCTTGCGGTCGCCCTGGAGCGACGAGCCGACCGCCTCACGGAACGGGCCGTAGAAGGCGGAGGCGTACTTCACCGTATAGGCCAGGATGGAGACGTCCTGGCGGCCGATGCCGTCCAGCGCCTCGCGGATGACCCCGACCTGACCGTCCATCATGCCGCTGGGGCCGACCACGTGGACGCCCGCCTCGGCCTGCGCCCGCGCCATCTCGGCGTAGCGCTCCAGCGTGGCGTCGTTGTCGACCCGGCCGTCGGCGTCCAGGACCCCGCAGTGGCCGTGATCGGTGTGCTCGTCCAGGCACAGGTCGGACATGATGACGATCTCGTCGCCGACCTCGGCCTTCACGTCCCGGATGGCCACCTGGAGGATGCCGTTCGGGTCGGTGCCCGGCGTGCCGACGGCGTCCTTCTTCGACTCCTCCGGCACACCGAACAGCATGATGCCGCCGACGCCCGCCTCCACCGCCTCCACCGCGGCCTTCCGCAGCGTGTCGCGGGTGTGCTGGACGACGCCCGGCATGGCGGCCAGCGGCACCGGCTCGCTGACGCCCTCCCGTACGAAGGCGGGCAGGATCAACTCGGCCGGGTGCAGCCGGGTCTCGGCGACCATGCGCCGCATCGCAGGTGTCGTACGCAGCCGGCGCGGTCTCGCGCCCGGGAACCGCCCGTACGTACCGCTCGACACCGACCCGCCTGCCGCTGTACCGCTCAACTCCGTGCCCTCCTCCGAGATCCGGGCCGCCGCTCGCTCGGGCGCGTGACCGGGTCACCGGCCTCGATCGCGGCAGCGCGCCGCGCGGCGCCGAACTCCGCGAGCGCCTCGGCCAGCTTGTGCACCGAGGGCTCGGGCGACAGCACATCCACCCGCAGGCCGTGCTCCTCCGCGGTCTTCGCGGTGGCCGGGCCGATGCAGGCGATGACGGTGACATTGTGCGGCTTACCGGCGATGCCGACCAAGTTCCGCACGGTGGAGGAAGAGGTGAACAGCACGGCGTCGAAGCCGCCGCCCTTGATCGCCTCGCGGGTCTCGGCCGGCGGCGGCGAGGCGCGCACGGTGCGGTACGCCGTGACGTCGTCGACCTCCCAGCCCAGCTCGATCAGGCCCGCCACCAGGGTCTCGGTGGCGATGTCGGCGCGCGGCAGGAAGACCCGGTCGATCGGGTCGAAGACCGGGTCGTACGGCGGCCAGTCCTCCAGCAGCCCGGCCGCGGACTGCTCGCCGGACGGCACCAGGTCCGGCTTGACGCCGAACTCGATCAGCGACTTGGCGGTCTGCTCGCCGACCGCCGCGACCTTGATCCCGGCGAACGCGCGAGCGTCCAGGCCGTACTCCTCGAACTTCTCCCGCACCGCCTTGACGGCGTTCACGGAGGTGAAGGCGATCCACTCGTACCGGCCGGTGACCAGCCCCTTGACCGCGCGCTCCATCTGCTGCGGGGTACGCGGCGGCTCCACGGCGATGGTCGGCACCTCGCTGGGCACGGCGCCGTACGACCGCAGTTGGTCGGAGAGCGAGGCGGCCTGCTCCTTGGTGCGCGGCACCAGGACGTTCCAGCCGAACAGCGGCTTGGACTCGAACCAGGAGAGCTGGTCGCGCCGCTCGGCCGCGCTGCGCTCGCCGACCACGGCTATCACCGGCTGCGCGCCGTCCGGCGACGGCAGCACCTTGGCGGCCTTGAGCACCTGGGCGATCGTCCCGAGGGTCGCGGTCCAGGTGCGCTGCCGCGTCGTGGTCCCGGCGACGGTCACGCTGAGCGGGGTGTCGGGCTTGCGGCCCGCGGCGACCAGCTCGCCCGCGGCGGCCGCGACCGTCTCCAGGGTCGCGGAGACCACGGCCGTCGCGTCCGAGGAACCGACCTCGCTCCAGCAGCGGTCGTCGGCGGTACGGGCGTCGACGAAGCGGACGTCCGCGCCGCGCGCGTCCCGCAGCGGCACACCGGCGTACGCGGGCACGCCGACGGCGGCCGCGACACCGGGCACCACCTCGAAGGCGATGCCCGCGGTGGCGCAGGCGAGCATCTCCTCGGCGGCGTCACCGTCCAGGCCGGGGTCGCCGGCGACCGCACGGACGACCCGCTTGCCGCCGCGCGCGGCCGTCATGACAAGATTGGCGGTGTCCCTGAGTACGGGCACTCCGGCCGCGCTTGACGTGTCGTCAGCGCTGGTCTGCCGCGGCGTGCCCTGGGCATCCGCGGCGACGGACGCACGGACATGCGCACGGACCACGTCGAGCACTTGCGGATCCGCGATCAGCACATCCGCGGCGGCGAGTGCCTCCACGGCGCGCAACGTCAGCAGTCCGGGGTCTCCGGGGCCGGCACCGAGGAAGGTGACGTGTCCGCAGCCGGGGTGGTTAGGGGCGGTGGGGTTCAATGTGCTCGCTCCCCCATAAGACCGGCCGCACCCTTCGCGAGCATCTCGGCGGCGAGTTCGCGGCCGAGAGCGGCGGCGTCGCGGGGCGACGCGGGTACGGGACCGGTGGTGGACAGCTGCACCAACGTCGTGCCGTCGGTGGTGCCGACGACGCCGCGCAGGCGCATTTCGGTGACAGCCTGACCGTCGGCCAGCAAGTCGGCCAGCGCCCCCACGGGTGCGCTGCAGCCGGCCTCCAGGGCGGCGAGCAGGGAACGCTCGGCGGTCACGGCGAGCCGCGTGTGCGGATCGTCGAGCTCGGCGAGCGTGGCGGCGAGGTCCGCGTTGGACGCGGCACACTCGACTGCCAGGGCCCCCTGGCCGGGGGCGGGCAGAACATGGGCGGAGTCCAGGACCTCGGTGGCCTCGTCGATCCGGCCGATGCGGGTGAGGCCCGCGGCGGCCAGGACGACGGCATCGAGTTCTCCGGACCGCACGTATCCGATACGGGTGTCGACATTGCCCCGGATCGGCACGGCCTCGATCCGGTGCCCGGCGCCGAGCGACCGGGCCCAGGCGTTGAGCTGCGCCATCCGCCGCGGCGAGCCGGTGCCTATCCGGGCGGGCCGGGCGGGGTCCGCGGCGAGCTGCTCGAAGGTCAGCCCGTCACGGGCGACGAGGGCGTCGCGCGGGTCCTCGCGGCGCGGGATCGCGGCCAGCGCCAGGTCGTCGGGCTGGCCGGTCGGCAGGTCCTTGAGCGAGTGCACGGCGAAGTCGATCTCGCCGCGCAGCAGCGCGTCGCGGAGCGCGGAGACGAAGACTCCGGTGCCGCCGATCTGGGCGAGCGCCTCCCGGGAGGTGTCGCCGTACGTGGTGATCTCGACCAGCTCGACCGGGCGGCCGGTCAGCGCGCGCACCTTCTCGGCGATCTGGCCGGACTGCGCCATGGCGAGTGTGCTGCGCCGGGTGCCCAGGCGCAGCGGGGTGCCGCCGGTGGGGGTGCCGCCGGTGGCCGCCGCGCCGGTCTCGGGCGCGGCCGCGGTGGTCGCGGTGTCCTCAGGGAAGGCTGCGGTGGTCATGCCCGCCCTCCATTCACATCGTTCAGATCGGCCCGGCTGACGGCGGCGACCGCCTGCGGGTCGAGGTCGAAGAGTTCCCGCAGCGCGTCCGCGTACCCGGCGCCGCCGGGGGTGGACGCGAGCTGCTTGACCCGCACGGTGGGCGCGTGCAGGAGCTTGTCGACGACGCGGCGCACGGTCTGGGTGATCTCCGCGCGCTGCTTGTCGTCCAGGTCGGGGAGGCGCCCGTCGAGCCGGGCGATCTCGCCGGCGACGACGTCGGCGGCCATGGTGCGCAAGGCGACCACGGTCGGGGTGATGTGCGCGGCGCGCTGCGCGGCCGCGAACGCGGCGACCTCCGCCGAGACGATTCCGCGCACCCGGTCGACGTCGGCGGCCATGGGAGCGTCGGCGGACGCCTCGGCGAGGGTCTCGATGTCGACCAGCCGGGCGCCGTCGAGCCGGTGCACGGCGGCGTCGATGTCGCGCGGCATGGCGAGGTCGAGCAGGGCGACCTGCGCGTCCTGCCCGCCGGGACAGGCCGCGCGCTGGACGAACGCGGTCCGCAGGTCCTCGACAGTCAGCACGAGCCCGGTCGCGCCGGTGCAGGACACGACGATCTCGGCGTGCGGCAGCTCGGCGGCCACGGCGTCGATGGAGACGGCACGCGCGACGAGCGGGGCCGCGGTGACGTCGGCCGGGTGCACGGGGCACGCGGCCCCGGCCGTTCCGACAGCGGTGGCATCGGCGGCAGGATCGGCAGCCGCGGGCCGGCCGGCATCGGTGTGGGCGCCGGGCACGATGCCGATGACGTCGGCCACGCGCAGCGCGTCGGAGCCGGCGGCAGTGACGGTCGGCGCGGCACCGAACGCGGGCGGGACGGTACCCGCGCCGCTCGGCATACCCGCCGTACCCGCTCCGGTCCCGCGCCCGGCAAGGGCGTCGGCCAGGCGCTCCGCCCGCTCCAACGTCCTGTTGGCGATCACCAGTTCTGCCACACCCGCACGCGCGAGTGTCGTCGCGGCGAGGGACGACATCGAGCCCGCGCCGATGACCAGCGCGCGCTTGCCCGCCACCCAGTCCGCGACCGGCGTACCGGCGGCGAGCTGCTCCAGGCCGAAGGTGACCAGCGACTGGCCGGCCTTGTCGATCCCGGTCTCGCTGTGCGCCCGCTTGCCCACCCGCAGGGCCTGCTGGAACAGGTCGTTCAGCAGCCGCCCGGCGGTGTGCAGCTCCTGGCCGAGGGCGAGCGCGTCCTTGATCTGGCCGAGGATCTGCCCCTCGCCGACGACCATCGAGTCCAGTCCGCAGGCCACCGAGAACAGGTGGTGGACGGCGCGGTCCTCGTAGTGCACGTACAGATACGGGGTGAGCTCGTCCAGGCCGACGCCCGAGTGCTGGGCGAGCAGCGTGGACAGCTCGGCGACACCGGCGTGGAACTTGTCCACGTCGGCGTACAGCTCGATGCGGTTGCAGGTGGCCAGCACCGCCGCCTCGGCCGCGGGCTCGGCGGCCAGCGTGTCCTGGAGCAGCTTGGCCTGCTGGTCAGCGCTGAGCGCGGCGCGCTCCAGCACGCTCACCGGCGCGCTGCGGTGGCTCAGTCCGACGACGAGGAGAGTCATGCCGGCATCACGGCGGGCACATCCCCGTCCGGCCCCTGCTGTCGGCCGCCCTCGGTACCCGCGCCCGTCGGGGGCACGGGGGCGCGGACGGGCGCCGCCGGCTGCTCCAGCTCGGCCTCGGTGCCCTCGCCCGCCTTGCGCTGCTCGTGGAAGGCGAGGATCTGCAGCTCGATGGAGAGGTCGACCTTCCGGACGTCCACGCCGTCGGGGACGGTGAGGACGGTCGGCGCGAAGTTCAGGATCGAGGTGACTCCGGCGGCCACGAGCCGGTCGCAGACCTGCTGCGCGGCACCGGCCGGGGTGGCGATGACGCCGATGGAGACCCCGTTCTCCGTGATGATCTTCTCCAGCTCGTCGGTGTGCTGCACCGCGATGCCCGCGACGGGCTTGCCCGCCATCGCCGGGTCGGCGTCGATCAGGGCCGCGACCCGGAAGCCGCGGGAGGCGAAGCCGCCGTAGTTGGCCAGGGCCGCGCCGAGGTTACCGATGCCGACGATCACCACGGGCCAGTCCTGCGTCAGGCCGAGCTCGCGCGAGATCTGGTAGACGAGGTACTCCACGTCGTAGCCGACGCCCCGGGTGCCGTAGGAGCCGAGGTACGAGAAGTCCTTCCGCAGCTTCGCGGAATTGACCCCGGCGGCGGCCGCGAGCTCCTCGGAGGAGACCGTGGGGACCGAGCGCTCGGAGAGCGCGGTCAATGCGCGCAGATACAGCGGTAGCCGGGCGACGGTGGCCTCGGGAATCCCTCGGCTTCGGGTCGCCGGTCGGTGAGTTCGGCCAGTTGCCACGGTGCTCCTGCGGGTAGAGCGGGGCTGCGGGCGGCCGTGCGTCCCAAGACCGCCCCGTCGACAGCAGGCTATGTCTTTGTGAACGCGTGCACAAAGATGGTGTCCGCTTTGTCCGACCAAAGTGACCGGTGTCACGCACGATTTCCCGCTCATCATGGAACCAGGTATCGGGCCGCGCCGTTCCCGCCGTACGCGCCAGTAAGGAAGTCGCGGGTGCGCCGACGTGAGCACGCGCTGTCACCCCTTACCGCTATGCCCCCGGACACCAACAAAACGCCCACGATGGTAGTCGAAACGGAAGCGTTTTCTCGAACACACCGTCGCAGGCGACAATGGTCCCCATGAGTCCGCTGCTGCGCCGCAACGCCCGCAAGAACCCCGCCGACAGCACGGTGACGCTGATCGGCAAGCCGGGCTGCCACCTGTGCGACGACGCGCAGACCGTCATCGAGCAGGTCTGCGGCGAGCTGGGCGCCGCGTGGGAGAAGAAGGACATCACCCAGGACCCGGAACTGCACCGGAAGTACTGGGAGCAGATCCCGGTGATCCTCGTCGACGGCGAGCAGCACGACTTCTGGCGGGTGGACCCGCAGCGGCTGCGCAAGGCGCTCGGCGGCTGACGGCGGGCCCGTACGCGGTCGACCGGCGGTGGCGCCATGAGCGGCGCCCGAGCCCGTACACGGCCGTGAAGCGTCCGTACCCGGCCCGCAAAGTGCCCGTACACGGCCCGTAAAAGTTCACACCGCCGCATCCCCGCCGACTCCGGTTCAACCGAACAGACTGGCTATGCTCGCGCCATGGGCGCACTGGGATGGTTGACCCGTAGGCGTTCCGCCACGGCACGCAGCGTGCTGGCGGGCGAAGCCGCGGCGGAGGCGGCGCGCAAGTCCGCGCTGGAGGCCCCCGCCGAGCCCAGCGCGGCCGTGCGACCGGCCGAGGAGCCGGAGTTCCCGGTGGTCGGCGACGCGCGGGCCGCCGCGTTCTTCGATCTCGACAACACCGTGATGCAGGGCGCCGCGATCTTCCACCTGGGCCGCGGCCTGTACAAGCGGCATTTCTTCCAAAAGCGCGAGCTCGCGCGGTTCGCCTGGCAGCAGACCTGGTTCCGGCTCGCGGGCGTCGAGGACCCGGCCCACATGGAGGACGCCCGCAACAGCGCGCTGTCCATCGTCAAGGGCCACCGGGTCTCGGAGCTGATGTCCATCGGCGAGGAGATCTACGACGAGTACATGGCGGAGCGGATCTGGCCGGGCACCCGCGCCCTGGCCCAGGCCCACCTCGACGCCGGGCAGAAGGTCTGGCTGGTCACCGCCGCCCCCGTCGAGACGGCGACGATCATCGCCCGGCGGCTCGGCCTGACCGGCGCGCTGGGCACGGTCGCGGAGTCCGTCGGCGGCGTCTACACCGGCCGGCTCGTCGGCGAGCCGCTGCACGGGCCCGCCAAGGCCGAGGCGGTGCGCGCGCTGGCGGCTGCCGAGCGGCTGGATCTGTCCCGCTGCGCGGCGTACAGCGACTCCTCCAACGACATCCCGATGCTGTCCATCGTCGGACACCCATACGCGATCAATCCGGACGCCCGGTTGCGCCGACACGCCCGTGAGCAAGGGTGGCGGCTGCGCGATTACCGTACGGGCCGGAAAGCGGCCAGGATCGGCATCCCGGCGGCGGCCGGAGTGGGCGCGCTGGCGGGCGGCGCGGCGGCCGCCGTGGCGGTGCACCGCCGCAGGCGCTGACGCGCCCCGCGTTCCCCCAGCCCCCGTCAGCCCGCCGCCTCACCACGCCGCCGGGCCGCCGACCTGCTGGTTCGTCGAGTTGACGACCGCCGTCGCGATCAGTTGACGCCGCATCACCGAGGTCCCGCCACCCCTGAGCGGAATCAGTCAATCTTTCCTTCATACCCCGCCACGGCCATGCCAGTCGCGCCAACGGCGGTTTACCACAACACGCCATGCATCCAGGCAGATCACGAATCGTTTCGATCAATTCCCGTTCAATTTTTGGTACTTGAACGAACGTCATTGGGTAACGGAGCGGGCGGAAACGATGATTTGAGCAACTGGGTGTAGCGTCGCCTGTACGAAGCGTTATTCTCCTCAGACGCAACCGGTACCCACACGTCCCTACGACGGGTGAACGGTCCCGCACTGCACGTGATGGAAGCTCTGCCTCTGGGAGTCCCGTGTACCCACACGTCGGGGTTGACACCTCGGGCCTGGCTACGCTCCGTGCGACAGTCTCCGGCTGTCTGCGCGCACTTGTCCCCACCGCGTACGCCGTCCCCGCCCTCGCCGCACCCGCGCCCGTCGGCGCCGCCAGCCCCTGTTACGCCCTGGCGGACGGCAGCGCGGCGGTCGGCAGACGGGCCCGCGTCACCACCACAACCACCCGCCGCCCCACCGTCGACAGCGACAGCCGCCGGATGATGGACCTGGTCGAGCGCGCCCAGTCCGGCGAGGCCGAGGCGTTCGGCCGCCTCTACGACCAGTACGCCGACACCGTCTACCGCTACATCTACTACCGCGTGGGCGGCCGGGCCACGGCCGAGGACCTCACGAGCGAGACCTTTCTGCGCGCCCTGCGCCGGATCGGCACCTTCACCTGGCAGGGCCGCGACTTCGGCGCCTGGCTGGTGACCATCGCCCGCAACCTCGTCGCCGACCACTTCAAGTCCAGCCGCTTCCGACTGGAGGTCACCACCGGGGAGATGCTCGACGCCAACGAGGTCGAGCGGAGCCCCGAGGACTCCGTCCTGGAGTCCCTGTCCAACGCCGCCCTGCTCCAGGCGGTCCGCAAGCTCAACCCCCAGCAGCAGGAGTGCGTCACCCTCCGCTTCCTCCAGGGCCTGTCGGTCGCCGAGACCGCGCGGGTCATGGGCAAGAATGAGGGCGCGATCAAGACCCTCCAGTACCGGGCCGTCCGTACACTGGCCCGACTCCTCCCGGACGACGCCCGCTGAACGGCCCCGGGTCACGCGGTCCGCTCATCCGGAGTGCGTAACCCCTGTGCTGCGCCGCTCGTTGTGCGGAATGCAGGCTCCTTGCGGTCCACGCCCTGCCCGCAGCCACTCACTCGATCGAGTGGCCACGTCCAGAGTGTGCAACCTTCCGGGTGTCCGGGGGAGTCCAGCGCCATAAGACGAGAGGAGGTGCCGCCTGTGATCGCGAAGGTATCGGCGCACCGGCGGGCGAACGCCTTCGCCCAGGCCCTGGAGGCCTTGGAGGACCAGCACCAGGACCTCCAGGACACGACGGCCGGGCGGCCCGGCGCACCGGCGGACGAAGCCGAGCGCGCACGGCTGCTGGCCCTGGCGAACGGGCTCGGCGAGTTGCCGGCACCGGAGTTGGACCCCGGCGTCAGGACCACGCAGCGGGCAGAGTTGATCGCCGCGATGGAAGCGGCATTCGCCGAACGCGGGTCGCGCGTCCCCGAGCAGCGCGACGGCAAAGGCACCCGCCGGACGAAGCCGTTCGCCAGATTCCGGCCCCGGTCCCGCTGGTCCAGAGGTCTCGCCGCGGGCGGGCTGACGGTGGGGGTGGCCGCGGGGGCCTTCGGCGGGGTCGCGGCGGCCAGTTCGGACGCCCTGCCCGGCGACACGCTCTACGGCTTCAAGCGCGGCATGGAAGACCTCAAGCTGAACCTGGCGGACGGCGACGTCGACCGCGGCCGGATCTATCTCGACCAGGCGTCGACGCGGATGAGCGAGGCCCGGCGGCTGATGGAGCGCGCCCGCTCCGGGCAGTTGGACCACGAGGAGCTGGGCGAGGTCCGCAAGGCCCTGTCCGGCATGCGGCACGACGCCGCCGAGGGCCACCGGCTGCTGTACAAGGCGTACGCACACGACGGTTCGCTCGGCCCCATCCAGTCACTGGACTCCTTCGCCAAGTCCCACCGCGACAGCTGGAGCCGACTGCGCAGCGCCCTGCCCGTGCAGCTCACGGACGTGAGCCACGAGGTGAGTTCGGTCCTCGACGCCATAGACGAGAACGTCGGCCCGCTGCGGTCGCTGCTGCCGACGGCCCCCGGCGCGGCGCGGAGCACCTCCGACGGCACGTCGGGCAGCGCAACGGCACGGAGTGGCGCGTCGGACCGCGACGGCGCGCTCCCGCCGTCGGCACCACCCGCCAGCGCGGGCCAGCCCCAGGGTGCCGCCCAGAGCCCCAGCCCGTCCCCGTCCGGCGGCGAGGAGAGACAGGGCCTGATCGCCGGCGCGGACGGCCTCCTGGACCCGCCGCGCGAGGCAGGTCTGCCACTGCCGTCGGCCGGAGGCGTCGGGGACAGCAGCGCCCAGCCGAAGCCGGATGTGACGATCCCGCCACTGCTCCCGGGACTCCTGCCGGACCTCGGCCTCGGCGGCGAGGAAACGCGCTAGCACGGACGCTGTGGGCCCGCTCCTCATGAGCAGCGGGCCCACAGCGTGCGTCCCCCATGCGTCACACGCGCACGTTGCCCGTGCGTCCTCCGCGCGCGTCCCCGCGCGGCGTCAGAAGAACACCGACCTGCGCTGCACCAGCAGCTTGTACAGCGTGTGCTGGATCGTCTCGCGCACCTGGTCCGTCAGGTTGAACATCAGCATCGGGTCGTCCGCCGCCTCCGGCGAATGCCCGTCCGTCGGGATGGGCTCGCCGAACTGGATGGTCCACTTCGTCGGCAGCGGCACCGCACCCAGCGGGCCCAGCAGCGGGAACGTCGGGGTGACCGGGAAGTACGGGAAGCCCAGCAGCCGGGCGACCGTCTTGGCGTTCCCGACCATCGGATAGATCTCCTCGGCCCCCACGATCGAGCACGGCACGATCGGCACGCCAGCCCGCAGCGCCGTCGACACGAAGCCGCCGCGCCCGAAGCGCTGGAGCTTGTACCGCTCCGCGAACGGCTTGCCCAGGCCCTTGAAGCCCTCCGGCATCACACCGACCACCTCGCCCCGCTCCAGCAGCAGCTGGGCGTCCTCGGCGCACGCCAGCGTGTGGCCGGCCTTCCGGGCCAGTTCGTTGATGACGGGCAGCATGAAGACCAGATCGGCGGCGAGCAGCCGCAGGTGGCGTTCGGCGGGGTGATGGTCGTGCACCGCCACCTGAAGCATCAGCGCGTCGAGCGGCAGCACGCCGGAGTGGTTGGCGACCACCAGCGCGCCGCCCGCGTCCGGGATGTTCTCGATGCCCTTCACCTCGACCCGGAAGTACTTCTCGTACACCGGACGGAGCAGCGACATCAGGACGTGGTCGGTCAGCTCGCGGTCGTACCCGAAGTCGTCCACCTCGTAGTCGCCGGTGACCCGGCGGCGCAGGAAGTTCAGCCCGCGCGCGAGCTTCCGCTCCCAGCCGCCCCCGGGCGCGCCGGAACCGTCCTGGCAGGGGCCCGCCTCGGGCTCCGGTTCCGCACCGGGCCTCCTGGGCGCGCCGTCGAGCACGTCCTCGTCGCGCTGCGCGGGCACCGGTTTCAGCGGGCTCTGCGTCCGTCCGCCGCTCCGCCCACCCGCCGCCAGGCCGGACCGCCGCCGGGACCGCGGTTCCTCGCCGAACGGGATGACCTTGGCATCCGCCATAGGGGTACGCTCCTCACTTCTGGCCGCGGTCGGCGGTACGGTCGGCGGGCAGCACCGAGGCGAGCCGGTCGACGGTGCGGGCGACGGCATCGGGCGGAAGCAGCCCGGGGCCCCGGCCGCGCACAAAGTCCGCGAAGGCGTCGGCGGTGCTGAACTTCGGTTCGAAACCTAGTGTCTCGCGCATCTGCCGGGTCGCCACCACACGGCCGTGGGTGAGCAGTCGGACCTGTTCGGGCGAGAAGTCGGTGATACCGACGAAGCGCAGCGCGGTACGGGCCCAGGTGAGGGCCGGGAGGGCAGCGGGAGGGTGGGGCGGCCCAGCCGCCGGGCGGCCTGGGAGAGCAGCAGCACCCCGTCGCCGGCGATGTTGAAGGTGCCGCTGTTGAGGGTGCCGCGGCGCGCCTCGGAGGCGGCGATCCGCAGCACCTCGATGGCGTCCTCCTCGTGGACGAACTGCAGCCGCGGGTCGTAGCCGACGACGGTGGGAAGGACCGGGAACGCGAAGTACTCGGCGAGCGGCGAGTCCGCGCAGGGCCCGAGGATGTTGGCGAAGCGCAGCACGCACACGGCGACGTCGGGGCGGCGGCGGGCGAAGCCGCGGACGTATCCCTCGACCTCGACGGTGTCCTTCGCGAAGCCCCCGCTGGGCAGCGACTTCGGCGGTGTGGTCTCGCCGAAGACGGCCGGGTCGCGGGGCGCGGAGCCGTACACGCTGGTGCTGGACTTGACCACCAGCCGCCGTACGGACGGCGACTTCTGGCAGGCACCGAGCAGCTGCATGGTGCCGATGACGTTGGTCTCCTTGACCGTGGTGCGGCTGCCGCGCGGGCCGAGCGGGGTGCCGTTGACGTCCATGTGGACGACCGTGTCGACGCTGGTCTCGGCGAGCAGCTTGCCGATCGTGGGCTGCCGGATGTCGGCCCGGACGAAGTCGGCGCCGCCGAGGTGGTGCTCGGGCGGGACGGTGTCCACGCCGATCACCCGGTCGACATCGGGTTCCCGCTGGATCCGGCGTACGAAACGGCCTCCGAGTTGACGTGCGACTCCGGTGACGAGCACGACCTTCCCCAAGATCAGCGCCTTCCTTCCGACCTCGCCCGAATCCCGGACCGGGCTGTGTCGATCACCGTATCGGCTGGATGTTGCGGCGCGATGACCCGGCACACCATTGGCCGTATAACACCGCAGCCCTCCCACCAGGTGCGGTGGAAGGGCTGCGAGGCGTGCTCAGTGCCGCTTACTTCTTGTTGCGACGCTGGACGCGCGTGCGCTTGAGCAGCTTGCGGTGCTTCTTCTTGGCCATCCGCTTGCGCCGCTTCTTGATAACAGAGCCCACGACTACCCTCGCTCACTTCGATTCACTCGGTGCGGGGCGTCCGAGCCCACACGACCTACATCGGGCCAGCCTACCCGGCACCGGGCGAACGACGTAATCCGAGGGGTGCCGTCAGGCGGACTCCACCCCCACATAGCTCTCGCGGAGGTAATCATGAACCGCTTGCTCCGGCACCCGGAAGGACCTCCCCACCCGGATTGCCGGCAGATGACCGCTGTGCACCAGGCGGTACACGGTCATCTTGGAGACTCGCATCACCGTGGCGACTTCCGCCACGGTCAGGAACACGACCTCGTTCAGAGGCCTCTGGTCAGCAGCCATGACACACCTGAACCTTCCGCACATGTCGGGCACCGGCTTCCCCTCCGGTGACTCCTGCTCGCATGCGCGCTCTTCCCCAGGTTAGGGGCGGGTGATGCGAGTGAGGAAGAGGAGTAGCGATCGCACGCCTACTGTGACAGACATGCCCGATTGAGTACATAGCGAGTAAGCGGCCGGTAGCAGTCGGACCGCGCTGTGTCGTCGAGCGGAACGACTACGGAGACCCGTCCCTCGGCCTGTCCGACGAACGGCGCCGGGTCGTCGCTGTCCGCCAGCCCGATGGCCTCAATGCCCAGCTGACCTGCCCCGCAGACCCATCCGTGGTCCCCGATGACCAGTCCGGGCAACGGGCTGCCGGCCTCCGCCGCACAGGCCAGGGCGATGCGGACCGGGAGCGGCGAATGGGTGTGGGCGCCGGGCTCACTCGCCGACGCACGCACGCCGGGTTCGCGCACCAGCGCGACTCCTCGTACGTAGGCGAGGCGGTGCGTACGTAGCCCGAACCGGGTCGTTATGTCGATACATCTCCCCTGCGCCGGGGTGAGGACACAGCAGCCCGCCGCCGAGAGGGCCGCCGCCAACGAGGCGTAGAACCCCAGGAGTCGGTGGGGGTGCCCGGTGCCGAGCAGCACGGGCGCGGCGGCCACCGCCGCAGCCCGCAGCCGCCCCGCGAAGGCGTCCAGCGCCTCGATCGTACGATCCGGATCGATCACATCATGGCCGGACGTCAGCCTCGGATCGACCGAGACGCCACACCGGTCGCCCATCAAATGGAGTAATTCGATAAACGACCAGTCACGTTCGGGCTCGATGCCGATCAGCGCGCGGGGGTCCCGCGCCGCGAACAGCCGATAGCGGCGCAGACTCTGCTCGCGGGTCGTCGCCACGGGCCCGGCGAGCCGCGCCGCCAGCAGATGCGCACGCAGCGCGGCCGTACTCAGCACCCCACCGATGCTGGCGGATCACCCGCCCCACACGTCGCGGAATGCCCGATTCCCCCACGGTTGGCGTAACGGCCGCACCCCGTGAGCCGTGCGGCCACGGCGGCACCCCCACGTGACGCGCCGTCGTCACGGCGGCCGGTCCGCCGATTCCACCCCGTCAGGGCAGCAGTCCGTGGTGCGGGAACACCGCCCGCCGCGTCGCCAGAATCGCCTGGTCCAGCCGGTCCCCCGGGTCGTACCCCGACTCCGCGAAGTCCCGCCACCGCGGCTGCCGCCCGTCCGTCATCCGCAGCGGCCCGGCCTGTCGCGTCCGCCGGTACACCTCCTGCCGCCACTCCTGCGGCACCTCGGACTCCGGCGCCACCGGCCGGCCCGCCGCGATCGCCACCAGATGCGTCCACGTCCGGGGTACGACCTCGACCACCGCGTATCCCCCGCCGCCGAGCGCCACCCAGCGCCCGTCGGCGTACCGGTGCGCCAGGTCGTGGCAGCTCTCCGCGACCGCCCGCTGCGCGTCCACGCTCACCGCCAGATGGGCGAGCGGGTCCTCGACGTGGGTGTCCGCGCCGTGCTGGGTGACCAGCACCTGCGGGCGGAACGCCGCCAGCAGCTCGGGCACCACCGCGTGGAAGGCCCGCAGCCACCCCTCGTCACCGGTCCCGGCGGGCAGCGCCACGTTCGCCGCCCCGCCCGGGGCCGCCTCGCCGCCGCTCTCCTCGGGCCAGCCGGTGGCCGGGAAGAGCGTGCGCGGATGCTCGTGCAGGGAGATCGTCAGCACCCGCGGGTCGTCCCAGAACGCGGCCTGCACCCCGTCGCCGTGGTGCACGTCCACGTCCACGTACGCCACGCGCTGCGCGCCCAGCTCCAGCAGCCGCGCCACCGCCAGCGACGCGTCGTTGTAGATGCAGAATCCGGACGCGCTCCCCGGCATGGCGTGGTGCAGCCCGCCCGCGAAGTTCACGGCGTGCTGGGCCGTGCCCCGCCAGACCGCCTCGGCCGCCCCGACGGACTGACCGGCGATCAGCGCCGACACCTCGTGCATGCCGGCGAACGCCGGATCGTCCGGGGTACCGAGGCCGTACGAGCCGTCCGCGCTCTTCGGATCGGCCGAGACACGCCGTACCGCCTCGATGTAGTCCGCGCGGTGCACCAGCCGCAGCGTCGACTCGCCCGCCGGCGGCGCGGCCACCACCTCCGCGGCCCGGTCGAGCCCGTACGCCCGGACCAGTCCCATGGTCAGCGCGAGCCGTACCGGGTCCATCGGGTGCCCGGCGCCGAAGTCGTAGCCGGTGACTGCCTCATCCCACATCAACTGTGCGCGGCCGCTCATGACCGCCACCGTAGCGGGCGGGCTCGGTCGTATACGAGCGCGAATACCGCAGCGTCGCCAGCACGACCACCATCGGCACGAGCATCGCGCCCCGGTAGCTCCACGCCTCGCCCAGGGCTCCCACCAGCGGGGAGCCGACGAGGAAGCCCACGTAGTTGAAGATGTTGAGACGCGCGACGGCGGCGTCGGAGGACCGCGGGAACAGCCGCCCGGCGGCGGCGAAGGTCTGCGGCACGATCACGCACAGGCCGAACCCGAGCAGTGTGAAGCCGAGCAGCCCGGCCCACGCGCCGGGAGCGACCGCCACCACCGCGAACCCGCAGGCCGCGAGCACCGCCCCGGCCCGCACCACCGTGACGGCGCCGACGCGCCGCACGGCCAGGTCGCCGAAGGCCCGCCCGACCAGCGTGGTCGCCATGTAGAGGTTGTACGGGACGGTCGCGAACTGCTCGGACCCGTGGAGGACGTCCTCCACGTACTTGGCGCTCCAGTTGGAGACCGTCGCGTCACCGATGTACGCGAACGCCATCACCAGGCACAGCGGCAGCAGGCCCTTCATCGCACCGGGCCGGGGGTCGCTGGGCATGCCGCTGCGGGGTGCGCCCTCGCTCGGACCGGACCCGTCCCTGTACCAGCGGCTGGCGGCCAGGGCGACCGGCACCAGCACGGCGACCAGCGGCGCGTACAGCACCGCAAGCGACAGGTCCTGGTGCGCCCCGACCCAGGCGAGTGACGCCCCGACGATCCCGCCCAGGCTGTACGCGGCGTGGAAGCCGAGCATGATGCTGCGCCCGTACGCCCGCTGCAGGCTCACCCCGAGCATGTTCATGGACGCGTCGAGGGCGCCGACGGACAGCCCGAACACGGCGAGGGCGACGCCGAGTTGCCAGAGCGTGCTGCCGGACCCCACGGCCAGCAGGGCGAGACCGACCACCGGCTGGATCCAGCGCAGTACGGTGCTCGGCCGAATCCGCCGTACGAGGTACTCGGTGCCGACGCTGCCCAGCCCGGCGAGTACGGGGACCGCGGCGAGGAAGACGGGCAGCGCCGCGTCGGAGACCCCGTACCGGTCCTGTAGCGCCGGAATCCGCGTCACGAGCAGAGCGAAGACCGTGCCTTGGACGAAGAAGCTGACGGCCACCGCAGCCCGGCCGTGCCGCAGCCGCGGCTCTGGCGACGTCCGTGTCATGGCTGAGGAGCGTACGGCTCTCAACAACCTGTGGGTAGAGGTTGGGTAGAGGTGCGGCAGGGTGTGACGGGGTGCTGCGGGGTGCGGCCGGGGGGCTAGGCGAGGAGCCCCGGCAGCTCCATCATGTCGGCGAAGCGGGCGCGGGCCTGGGCGAGTTCGGCGGCGGGCGTCATCGCGGTGAAGCCGTAGACGTCCATCTCGGCGGCGACGGCGGCCTGGACGCCGAGCGGGCTGTCCTCGACGACGGCACACCGGTCGGGGGCGACTCCCATGGTGCGGGCGGCGTGCTGGAACAGGTCGGGGGCGGGCTTGCCGCGTCCGACGTCCTGCGCGCTGAAGATGCGCTCCTCGTCGAAGAGTTCGTACAGACCGGTCTTGTGCAGGGCGACTCGGATCCGCTCATGGCTGCCGGAGGACGCCAGGCAGTACGGAACCCCGTCGGCCCGCAGCTTCTCCAGTACCTCGGCCACGCCGGCGACGGGCTGCAACTCCCTGCGGAAGGCGGCGAACACCCGGCCGTAGTACGTGGCGTCGAAGTCAGCCGGCAGCGACTTCCCGTAGCGCTCCTGGACGAGGTCGTGAATCCGGTGCATGGCCGAACCCATGTAGTCGCGAATCGACTCCTCGTAGGTGGTGGGATAGCCGAGTTCGGTGAGACAGGCGGCGAGGACGCGGTTGGCGATCGGCTCGCTGTCGACCAGGACACCGTCATTGTCAAAGATGATCAAGTCATAGCGCATGCGACCACCCTACAAAGCAGAAAAGCCCTGTTGGGGACCGGAGTCCCCAACAGGGCTTTCTCTAAAAATTGTTCGGCGGCGTCCTACTCTCCCACAGGGTCCCCCCTGCAGTACCATCGGCGCTGAAAGGCTTAGCTTCCGGGTTCGGAATGTAACCGGGCGTTTCCCTAACGCAATAACCACCGAAACACTATGAAGATGACACAACCGGAACCCACACAGGGGCTCAAAACGGTTCGCAACTTCAGAACCAACACAGTGGACGCGAGCAACTGAGGACAAGCCCTCGGCCTATTAGTACCAGTCAACTCCACCGGTTACCCGGCTTCCATATCTGGCCTATCAACCCAGTCGTCTACTGGGAGCCTTACCCTCTCAAGGAGGTGGGAATACTCATCTCGAAGCAGGCTTCCCGCTTAGATGCTTTCAGCGGTTATCCCTCCCGAACGTAGCCAACCAGCCATGCCCTTGGCAGAACAACTGGCACACCAGAGGTTCGTCCGTCCCGGTCCTCTCGTACTAGGGACAGCCCTTCTCAATATTCCTACGCGCACAGCGGATAGGGACCGAACTGTCTCACGACGTTCTAAACCCAGCTCGCGTACCGCTTTAATGGGCGAACAGCCCAACCCTTGGGACCGACTCCAGCCCCAGGATGCGACGAGCCGACATCGAGGTGCCAAACCATCCCGTCGATATGGACTCTTGGGGAAGATCAGCCTGTTATCCCCGGGGTACCTTTTATCCGTTGAGCGACGGCGCTTCCACAAGCCACCGCCGGATCACTAGTCCCGACTTTCGTCCCTGCTCGACCCGTCGGTCTCACAGTCAAGCTCCCTTGTGCACTTACACTCAACACCTGATTGCCAACCAGGCTGAGGGAACCTTTGGGCGCCTCCGTTACCCTTTAGGAGGCAACCGCCCCAGTTAAACTACCCACCAGACACTGTCCCTGATCCGGATCACGGACCCAGGTTAGACATCCAGCACGACCAGAGTGGTATTTCAACGACGACTCCACACACACTGGCGTGCATGCTTCACAGTCTCCCACCTATCCTACACAAGCCGAACCGAACACCAATATCAAGCTATAGTAAAGGTCCCGGGGTCTTTCCGTCCTGCTGCGCGAAACGAGCATCTTTACTCGTAATGCAATTTCACCGGGCCTATGGTTGAGACAGTCGAGAAGTCGTTACGCCATTCGTGCAGGTCGGAACTTACCCGACAAGGAATTTCGCTACCTTAGGATGGTTATAGTTACCACCGCCGTTTACTGGCGCTTAAGTTCTCAGCTTCGCCCCACCGAAATGGAGCTAACCGGTCCCCTTAACGTTCCAGCACCGGGCAGGCGTCAGTCCGTATACATCGCCTTACGGCTTCGCACGGACCTGTGTTTTTAGTAAACAGTCGCTTCTCGCTGGTCTCTGCGGCCACCCCCAGCTCAGAGTGCAAGACTCATCACCGGAAATGGCCCCCCTTCTCCCGAAGTTACGGGGGCATTTTGCCGAGTTCCTTAACCATAGTTCACCCGAACGCCTCGGTATTCTCTACCTGACCACCTGAGTCGGTTTAGGGTACGGGCCGCCATGAAACTCGCTAGAGGCTTTTCTCGACAGCATAGGATCATCCACTTCACCACAATCGGCTCGGCATCAGGTCTCACCCTGTGTGAGAGACGGATTTGCCTATCTCTCGGGCTACACCCTTACCCCGGGACAACCACCGCCCGGGCTGGACTACCTTCCTGCGTCACCCCATCACTCACCTACTACAAGTCTGGTCCGTCGGCTCCACCACTCCCCATCACTCCGAAGAGATCAAAGGCGGCTTCACGGACTTAGCATCGCCTGATTCGATGTTTGGCGCTTCAAAGCGGGTACCGGAATATCAACCGGTTGTCCATCGACTACGCCTGTCGGCCTCGCCTTAGGTCCCGACTTACCCTGGGCAGATCAGCTTGACCCAGGAACCCTTAGTCAATCGGCGCAAACGTTTCTCACGTTTGTATCGCTACTCATGCCTGCATTCTCACTCGTGAACCGTCCACAACTACCTTCCGGCGCTGCTTCACCCGGCACACGACGCTCCCCTACCCATCACAGTCCCCGTTGGGGGTATGTACTGCAATGACACGACTTCGGCGGTACGCTTGAGCCCCGCTACATTGTCGGCGCGGAATCACTTGACCAGTGAGCTATTACGCACTCTTTCAAGGGTGGCTGCTTCTAAGCCAACCTCCTGGTTGTCTCTGCGACTCCACATCCTTTCCCACTTAGCGTACGCTTAGGGCCTTAGTCGATGCTCTGGGCTGTTTCCCTCTCGACCATGGAGCTTATCCCCCACAGTCTCACTGCCGCGCTCTCACTTACCGGCATTCGGAGTTTGGCTAAGGTCAGTAACCCGGTAGGGCCCATCGCCTATCCAGTGCTCTACCTCCGGCAAGAAACACACGACGCTGCACCTAAATGCATTTCGGGGAGAACCAGCTATCACGGAGTTTGATTGGCCTTTCACCCCTAACCACAGGTCATCCCCCAGGTTTTCAACCCTGGTGGGTTCGGTCCTCCACGAAGTCTTACCTCCGCTTCAACCTGCCCATGGCTAGATCACTCCGCTTCGGGTCTTGAGCGCGCTACTAAACCGCCCTATTCGGACTCGCTTTCGCTACGGCTTCCCCACACGGGTTAACCTCGCAACACACCGCAAACTCGCAGGCTCATTCTTCAAAAGGCACGCAGTCACGACGCAAGGACAAGTCCTTGCGCGACGCTCCCACGGCTTGTAGGCACACGGTTTCAGGTACTATTTCACTCCGCTCCCGCGGTACTTTTCACCATTCCCTCACGGTACTATCCGCTATCGGTCACCAGGGAATATTTAGGCTTAGCGGGTGGTCCCGCCAGATTCACACGGGATTTCTCGGGCCCCGTGCTACTTGGGTGATTCTCAAACGAGCCGTACAGATTTCAGCTACGGGGGTCTTACCCTCTACGCCGGGCCTTTCGCATGCCCTTCGCCTATCCATACGGTTTCTGACTCGCCGACCGGCCGGCAGACCGATCAAGAGAACTCCCACGACCCCGCATGCGCAACCCCTGCCGGGTATCACACACATACGGTTTAGCCTCATCCAGTTTCGCTCGCCACTACTCCCGGAATCACGGTTGTTTTCTCTTCCTGCGGGTACTGAGATGTTTCACTTCCCCGCGTTCCCTCCACACTGCCTATGTGTTCAGCAGCGGGTGACAGCCCATGACGACTGCCGGGTTTCCCCATTCGGACACCCCCGGATCAAAGCTCGGTTGACAGCTCCCCGGGGCCTATCGCGGCCTCCCACGTCCTTCATCGGTTCCTGGTGCCAAGGCATCCACCGTGCGCCCTTAAAAACTTGGCCACAGATGCTCGCGTCCACTGTGCAGTTCTCAAGCAACGACCCGTCCCCCGTCACCCCCACACCAACGTGCAGAGTTCACCGAGGCCGGCATCGCAAAGGGACGAGCAACGCTCGCACCCTCAGACACCCAACAGCGTGCCCGACACCCCCAGCGTTCCGTCCTGTGTTCCACGCCGAAGCAGTACTAACAGTCACAACAACCGAGTGTGCCGAGTAGTCAACGTTCCACCCATGAGCTAACCGTGCGAGACATTCGCTCGCAGTCGGCCATGTGCTCCTTAGAAAGGAGGTGATCCAGCCGCACCTTCCGGTACGGCTACCTTGTTACGACTTCGTCCCAATCGCCAGTCCCACCTTCGACGACTCCCTCCCACAAGGGGTTGGGCCACCGGCTTCGGGTGTTACCGACTTTCGTGACGTGACGGGCGGTGTGTACAAGGCCCGGGAACGTATTCACCGCAGCAATGCTGATCTGCGATTACTAGCGACTCCGACTTCATGGGGTCGAGTTGCAGACCCCAATCCGAACTGAGACCGGCTTTTTGAGATTCGCTCCACCTCACGGTATCGCAGCTCATTGTACCGGCCATTGTAGCACGTGTGCAGCCCAAGACATAAGGGGCATGATGACTTGACGTCGTCCCCACCTTCCTCCGAGTTGACCCCGGCAGTCTCCTGTGAGTCCCCATCACCCCGAAAGGCATGCTGGCAACACAGAACAAGGGTTGCGCTCGTTGCGGGACTTAACCCAACATCTCACGACACGAGCTGACGACAGCCATGCACCACCTGTACACCGACCACAAGGGGGCGACCATCTCTGGCCGTTTCCGGTGTATGTCAAGCCTTGGTAAGGTTCTTCGCGTTGCGTCGAATTAAGCCACATGCTCCGCCGCTTGTGCGGGCCCCCGTCAATTCCTTTGAGTTTTAGCCTTGCGGCCGTACTCCCCAGGCGGGGAACTTAATGCGTTAGCTGCGGCACGGACAACGTGGAATGTCGCCCACACCTAGTTCCCAACGTTTACGGCGTGGACTACCAGGGTATCTAATCCTGTTCGCTCCCCACGCTTTCGCTCCTCAGCGTCAGTATCGGCCCAGAGATCCGCCTTCGCCACCGGTGTTCCTCCTGATATCTGCGCATTTCACCGCTACACCAGGAATTCCGATCTCCCCTACCGAACTCTAGCCTGCCCGTATCGAATGCAGACCCGGGGTTAAGCCCCGGGCTTTCACATCCGACGCAACAAGCCGCCTACGAGCTCTTTACGCCCAATAATTCCGGACAACGCTCGCGCCCTACGTATTACCGCGGCTGCTGGCACGTAGTTAGCCGGCGCTTCTTCTGCAGGTACCGTCACTCTCGCTTCTTCCCTGCTGAAAGAGGTTTACAACCCGAAGGCCGTCATCCCTCACGCGGCGTCGCTGCATCAGGCTTTCGCCCATTGTGCAATATTCCCCACTGCTGCCTCCCGTAGGAGTCTGGGCCGTGTCTCAGTCCCAGTGTGGCCGGTCGCCCTCTCAGGCCGGCTACCCGTCGTCGCCTTGGTAGGCCATCACCCCACCAACAAGCTGATAGGCCGCGGGCTCATCCTGCACCGCCGGAGCTTTCCACCACCATGAGATGCCTCAAGTGGTCGTATCCGGTATTAGACCCCGTTTCCAGGGCTTGTCCCAGAGTGCAGGGCAGATTGCCCACGTGTTACTCACCCGTTCGCCACTAATCCCCCACCGAAGCGGGTTCATCGTTCGACTTGCATGTGTTAAGCACGCCGCCAGCGTTCGTCCTGAGCCAGGATCAAACTCTCCGTGAATGTTTTCCCGTAATCGGGATGCACACTCGCGTTGAGCGGAACCATCGGGAGGAATAATCCCGACAGTTCACAGCGTCCTCGCTGTGTTTTGTTTCTTCAAAGGAACCTCGTCCCAGACCATCAGGCCCGGAGACGGGGTATCAACATATCTGGCGTTGACTTTTGGCACGCTGTTGAGTTCTCAAGGAACGGACGCTTCCTTCGGCTTCCCTCTCGGGCTTCCTCCGGGCGCTTCCCTTCGGTCTTGCGTTTCCAACCTTACCAGATCCGTTTCGCGTTTCCGCTCTTCGTTTCCGGCCCCCTGTTTGGAGCGGGGCGGCCTTCCTGCTTTCGCTTTCCGGCCTTTCCGACTCTATCAGACCCTTGTTCGTTCCGTTCCCGGCCCGAATTCGTTTCCGATTCCCCGTCGGAGGGGGTTGCGCCTTCCGGCGTGTTCACTACTTTAGCGGGTTTTCCTGGCGACTCATAATCAAGTCATTCGGTCCGAATTTCGGCATGCCGAAATTGATCCCGATCAGGGGCCGTGCAGTAGTGGTTTGCCGCCGGTCGCGGCGCGAGTGGCTGCCACCTCGTCCTCGCGGACTCCGTGACAACTCGGAGAACACTACATGACATGCCGACCGGCTTCAAACCCGTGGCGGTGATCTTCAAACCTGTGGCGGCGAGGTTCTTCGGGCCGTAAGGTCGGCGGCATGACGAAGCATGCGCGCACCCAGCAGTGGTGGGCCGCCTGACGGCGGCCGACCCACGACGCGCATGCGATGACACGGCCGCCGCTCCGGCGGCCGTTCGCGTTTCTCCCCTTTCGCAGCCGGCCCGCCGCAGCGGCGGCCCCTGGACCGAAGGAAGCGGGAGACTGCGATGGCAGGGACGACCCAGAGCACGGCGGCAGCGGCTGCGGCAACGGCGACGCCGACGGGGACGCGCAAGCGGATCTTCAGTGGGATCCAGCCCAGCGGGCATCTGACGCTGGGCAACTACCTGGGCGCCATGCGGCGCTGGGTCGAGGAGGACCAGCACCGTGCCGACGCGCTGTTCTGCGTCGTCGACATGCACGCGCTGACCGTGGAGCACGACCCCGCCCGGGTGCGGCGGCTCACCCGGCAGACCGCCACCCTGCTGCTGGCCGCCGGACTGGATCCGCGGCGCTGCGCCGTCTTCGTCCAGAGCCACGTGGCCGAGCACGCACGACTGTCGTACCTGATGGAGTGCACGGCGTCGGACGGCGAGATGCGGCGGATGATCCAGTACAAGGAGAAGGTCGCTCGGGAAGAGGCGCGGGGCCGCAGCGTTCGGCTGTCCCTGCTCACCTATCCGGCGCTCATGGCGGCGGACATCCTCGCCTACGGGACGGACGAGGTGCCCGTCGGTGACGACCAGGCCCAGCACATGGAGCTGACCCGGGATCTCGCGGTGCGGTTCAACCAGCGGTACGGGCCGGTCTTCACCGTTCCCCGGGCCGTTCATCCCCAGGTGGCGGCGCGGGTGATGGATCTGCGCGACCCCACGTCGAAGATGGGCAAGTCGAACGACGACACCGGCGGGATCGTCTATCTGCTGGACGAGGCGGACGTGATCCGCAAGAAGGTGATGCGGGCCGTGACGGACAGCGGCGGCACGGGGGAGGTCGGGTACGACCGGGAGGCGCAGCCGGGGGTCGCGAACCTGCTGGACGTACTCGCCGCGTGCACCGGCGGTAGGCCGCAGGTGCTGGCCGAGGAGTACACCTCGTACGGGGCGTTGAAGAAGGACACCGCCGAGGCCGTGGTCGAGATGCTCCGTCCGCTGCGCGAGCGGCACGCGGAGTTGTGCGCGGACCCGGCGTACGTCGACGAGGTGCTGCGCGCCGGGGCGGAGCGGGCGCGCGGGCTGGCCCGGCCGCGGGTCGACGCCGCGTATGCCGCGGTGGGGTTGATGCCGCCGGTGTGACGGTCGACCGGATCGGAGCTGCGCCCGACGGCGGTGGGCGCCCACTGCCGGACCAGCCGATTCGTGGGCGGGTGCCGGCCGGTGGCCGGGGTGTGCCCACCCTCCCCCGGCGCAGCGGCCGGCTACCGCGCGGCGAACGCGGCGCGGTAGCCGCGCGGGCTGGTGGCGAGGCGGGCGGCGAAGTGCTGCCGCATGGTGACCTCGCTGCCGAAGCCCGCGCGGCGGGCGACCTCGGGGATGGCCAGGTCGGTGCGTTCGAGGAGCTTCTGCGCGGCGGCCAGGCGCTGGTCCAGGAGCCAGCGCAGCGGGGTGGTGCCGGTGGTCGCGGAGAAGTGGCGGGCGAAGGTGCGGGAGGACATGCCCGCCCAGCCGGCGAGGTCGGCGACGGTGAGCGGTTCGTTGAGGTGGCGCAGGGCCTTCTCGCGTACGGACGCGAGGGCGTCGGCGTCCCGGTCGGCGGCCGGGGTCGGCCGCTCGATGAACTGCGCCTGGCCGCCGGTGCGGAAGGGCGCGGTGACCATGGAGCGGGCGATGGTCGCGGCGGTCTCGGCGCCGTGCGTCGTACGGACCAGGTGCAGGCAGAGGTCGATGCCGGCCGCCGTGCCCGCGGCGGTCCACACCCCGCCGTCCTCGATGAACAGGGCGTCCGGTTCGACGCTGACCCGGGGGTGGTGCGTACGCAGCAGGTCGACCAGGCGCCAGTGGGTGATGGCGCGGCGGCCGTCGAGGAGGCCCGCCTGGGCGAGGGTGAACGCGCCACCGCACAGCGCGGCCACGGGGATGCCCGCGGCGTGGGCCCGGCGCAGGGCCTGGAGGACGGGGGCGGGCGCGGGCGTCAGGTGGTCGTCCAGGCCGGGGACGACCACGAGGTCGGCGCGGACCAGCCAGTCGAGGCCGCGGTCCGGGGTGAGGGTGAGGCCGCCGCGCAGTGCGACGGGGGCGGCGTCGGCGGCGCAGCGGCGGAGCTCGAAGGGCGGGACGCCGCGGTCGGTGCGGTCGACGCCCCAGACCTCGGTGATGACGGAGACGTCGAAGGCGCGGATGCCGGGGATGGCTACGAGGGCGATGCGGTGGCTCCGCCGCGAGGTGTCGTGCATGGCGCTCATCCTGCCAGAGGGTGCGGCAGGAATTCATCGATCCTCGGCGTTGCCGCCACTGTGCCGGGGTGCCGTCCGGCAGCAGGATCATGGGCATGGAGATGACGCAGAGCGCGGCGCTGATTGTGGTGGACGTACAGAAGGGCTTCGACGAGGAGTCGTTCTGGGGGCGGCGGGACAACCCGGCGGCCGAGGAGAACATCGCCGCGCTGATCGACGTGTGGCAGGCGACGGGCCGCCCGGTGGCCTTCGTACGGCATGACTCGCCGAAGCCCGGGTCGCCGCTGCGGCCGGGCCAGGAGGGCAACGACTTCAAGGACGCGGTGGAGGAGCGGCGGGGCAGGGGGAGCGGGCCGGAGGTGCTCGTCACCAAGACGGTGAACTCGGCGTTCTACGGGGCGCCGGACCTGCGGGAGTGGCTCGACGCGGTGGGGGCGCGGCAGTTCGTGGTGGTGGGCATCCAGACGAACATGTGCGTCGAGACGACGGCGCGGATGGGCGGCAACCTGGGGTACGAGGTGTTCGTCCCGCTGGACGCGACGCACACGTTCGACCTGGAGGGGCCGTTCGGGTGGCGGCGGACGGCGGAGGAGTTGGCCGGGGCGACGGCGGTGTCGCTGCACGGGGGCGGGTTCGCGCGGGTGGTGACCACGGAGGAGTTGCTGGCGGCGGCCGCCGTCCGGTAGCCCTTCCCACCCGCCCGCCCTCTTCACCGGGGAGGGCTCGCCCCGGGGCGCCCGCCCTCCCTGTCACCGGGCACGCCCGGCCTGCCCTTGGGGGCGCGGGCCCGGGGGCTCGGGGCGCGGGGGCGCGGGCGTTTCCGGTGGGTCTCTCCCCTACCCCGCCCCTTCCCGCACCAGGGGGCTCCGCCCCCTGGACCCCCCTGGACCCCCGTGGTCCAGGGGGGAGGCCCCACACCCGCAGGGCGCGTGCGGGGGAGGACCCGCCGCCTGCGGCGCCATGGCCCCCCTGGACACGCGCCGGCTACGCGGTCGTGGCGCCCCCGCCACGCGAGGCGGGCGGGCACACGAGGTGCCAGAGCCGCCAGAGCCGCCAGAGCCGCCAGAGCCGAACCACTCGCCGCCGGCGGCGTTACGCGTGGCCATGAGGAGCTTGGCCCCCTGGCCCCGGGTCCGCAGCGGAGGCCCTGACACAGCGGCAACGGCGTGCCGCGGAGCGAACCACTCGGCCGCCGGAGGCTACGCGTGGCCGGAGGCCAGTTCCTGGCTGCGGTCTCGTGCCGCCTCGAGTGCGGCGATCAGTGCGGCCCGTACCCCGTGGCGCTCCAGTTCGCGGATGGCGCTGATCGTCGTGCCCGCCGGGGACGTGACCGCCTCGCGCAGCTTCACCGGGTGCTCGCCGCTGTCCCGCAGCATCACGGCCGCGCCGATCGCCGCCTGGACGATCAGGTCGTGGGCCTTGTCGCGCGGCAGCCCGAGCAGGATGCCCGCGTCCGTCATCGCCTCGACGAGGAAGTAGAAGTACGCCGGGCCGGAGCCGGAGAGCGCGGTTGCCGCGTCCTGCTGGGACTCCGGGACGCGGAGCGTCTTGCCGACCCCGCCGAAGATCTCCTCCGCGTGGGCCAGGTGCTCCTTCGTGGCGTGGCTGCCCGCGGAGATGACGGACATCGCCTCGTCCACGAGTGCGGGGGTGTTGGTCATGACCCGTACCACCGGGGTGCCCGGGGCCAGCCGTTCCTCGAAGAACGTGGTCGGGATGCCCGCCGCGCCGGAGATGACCAGCCGCTCCGGCGGGACGTGCGGGCCGAGTTCGTCGAGCAGGGCGCCCATGTCCTGGGGTTTGACGGTGAGGATGAGCGTGTCGGCGGCCTTGGCGGCCTCGGCGTTGGAGACGGCCTCGACGCCGTAGCGCGCGTGCAGTTCGGCGGCGCGCTCGGGGCGGCGGGCGGTGACCAGCAGGTCGGACGGGGACCAGCCGCCGCGGATCATTCCGCTGAGCAGCGCCTCGCCGATCTTTCCCGTGCCGAGCACGGCGACCTTCTGCGTCATGGTGCGTTCACCTCATCCGGGGCGGTACGTCGCGCTCGCGTGGCCGCGCGGCGCCTGTTCATCCTCCCATCAGGCGGCGGGGCGGGGCCGGGGCGTCCACGGATCGGTACGGGTCGCGCGGCGGCACGCCGGGCCGCCGCGCGCAAGCGGTACGGCGCATCCGGGGGAATCAGTCGCTCCGGCGTCCGCCGGAGTATTCGGACTTGACCATTCCTTTTTACTGCCTCCATGTTCACGCGTTGGTTACGTCCCGACTTGCACTTCGCCATCACCCTCTGGACAAAATGGAGTTCGGTGTCGAGACGCGTGGAGGGGGCGACATGACGACCATCCAGCGGACCGGCCGCGCGCTGG
Organism: Streptomyces sp. XD-27; assembly: GCF_030553055.1. Taxonomy (NCBI): domain Bacteria; kingdom Bacillati; phylum Actinomycetota; class Actinomycetes; order Kitasatosporales; family Streptomycetaceae; genus Streptomyces; species Streptomyces sp. XD-27. The sequence continues at coordinate 4,602,333 of NZ_CP130713.1, read as the reverse complement.
TCACTGCGGTCGTCGCCCTGTTCGCCGCGTTCCTCGCCATCGAACCGCTGGCCGCGCCTCCCGCCGGGGCCGCCGCGGACGTCTCCGCCGCCGCTCCGGTCGGCGAAGCCGACCCGGTCGGCTCGCATCGGGTGGTCAAGGACACCTGGGGCGAGCGCGGCGAGGACGCGGGCTGCGAGGGCCGCCGGGCCGGTCGCGGCCCCCTCACCGCCCCAGCCCCCTCCGGCAAGCCCAGCTGCGTCTGCGGATGCGACGCGGCCGCCACGGATTCCCCGGCCCGGGGAGTCGTGCCGCGTGCGGCGCGGCAGACCACCGTCCCGGTGTCGAGATCAGGTGAGCTGGCGGTCGCGCTCCAGACCTTCCGCTGCTGACGGACCCGCACGCCTCGTACGCCGTCGTCACACCGGCGCGCGCACGCTCCTGTGCGCCGAGCGCCCGTCACGCGCCCCGCGTACGCCGCGTGCCCTTCGCACCGCGCGGGTACCTCGCGCTCCGCGTACGCCTCGCACCTCGGGTGCGGTCCAGGACGCCGAGCGGTCCCGGTACTCCTCGTGCGTTCCGTCCTCGTCGCACGATCACCTTTCGCAGCCCACCATCCACGCAGCGATGCGCCGCATTCCCGCAGACCAGGGGCCCGGCGCGCTGGAGGCAACCCTCATGCTGAACTTCTTCGACCGATTCCGCACGGCCGGTGGCTCGCCCCACCGGGCCGCGACCGTCCGCGCCGACTTCACCGCGTCCCTCGTCGTCTTCCTCGTCGCCGTACCGCTGTGCGTCGGCGTCGCCGTGGCCAGTGGCGTACCCGCCGAGCTCGGGCTGATCACCGGCATAGTCGGCGGGCTGGTCGCCGGGCTGATGCCGGGGAGCAGCCTCCAGGTCAGCGGTCCGGCCGCCGGGCTGACCGTGCTCGTCTACGAGGCCGTGGAGGAGTACGGGCTCGGGGTGCTGGGCGTCCTCGTCCTGGCGGCCGGGGTGCTCCAGATGGCCATGGGGCTGCTGCGGCTGGGCCGCTGGTTCCGGGCGATCTCCGTGGCCGTCGTCCAGGGCATGCTGGCGGGCATCGGCCTGGTGCTGATCGCGGGCCAGCTGTACGCGCTCGCCGACGCCAAGGCGCCCAGCAGCGGGCTCGGCAAGCTCGGCGACCTCCCGAAGCTCGTGCTGGACACCGCCGGGTCCGGGGACGGGCTGCGGGCCGCCGCCGTCGGCGCCGCGACGGTGGCGGTGCTGGTGCTGTGGCCGCGGTGGCGGCCCGCCGCCCGGGTGCTGCCCGCCCCGCTGGCGGCGGTCGCGCTCGCCACGGCGGCGGTGGCGGTGCTGGACCTGCCGGTCGCGAAGGTGGAGGTCCAGGGCCTGCTGGACGCCGTGCAGCCGCCCGGCGGCGGCGACCTGGCGCGGCTCGGCGAGATCGGCGTCCTGGGGACCGTCGTGGCCTTCACGCTCATCGCGTCCGCGGAGAGCCTGTTCAGCGCGGCGGCGGTGGACCGGCTGCACGACGGGCCGCGTACGGACTACGACAAGGAGCTGATCGCGCAGGGCGCGGGCAACACGGTGTGCGGGGCCCTCGGGGCGCTGCCGATGACCGCCGTGATCGTACGGAGCGCCGCGAACGTGCAGGCGGGCGCCAAGACCAAGGTGTCGCGGGTGCTGCACGGGGGCTGGCTGCTGGTCTTCGCGGTGCTGTTCCCGGCGGCGCTGGGCGTGATCCCGGTGTGCGCGCTGGCGGGTGTGCTGGTGCACGCGGGCTGGAAGCTGATCCCGGTGCGGGACCTGGCGCCGCTGTGGCGCGAGCACCGGGGCGAGGCGGTGGTGCTCGTCGTGACCGCGGGGGCGATCGTCGTGACGAACATGTTCGAGGGTGTGCTGATCGGGCTGCTGATGGCCGTGGCCAAGTCGGCGTGGGAGACCTCGCACGTGCACGTGGAGGTCACCGGGCTGGAGAGCGACGGGCCGGTGCGGGTCCGGGTGCTGGGGAACGCGACGTTCCTGCGGCTGCCGAAGCTGCTGGACGAGCTGGAGGCGCTGCCGCGCGACCGCGCGGTGGAGCTGGACCTGTACGGCCTGCGGCACGTGGACCACGCGTGCGGGATGGCGCTGGCCGGCTGGGCGGAGCGGCACAACGCGGTGGTCGCCCCTGAGCGCATAGTGGCGTGACCCCGTCCGGGACCCCACCGCGCCAGGACCGGCGCGGCGGGGTCCGGGTCCCGCCCGCTCCGCCACCGCGGCGGCTCCGGTGCCGCCGCGGCCTTACCTGGCGGGTAATCGACGGCTTCCGCGCCGCACGAGAGGCTCTCTTCCGTACGGGAACGAGGAACCCCGGAGGGGAGCGGACCATGGCACCGAGGAACGGCACGCCGGGCGGCGACAGCGTCAGCGCGGCCACGCGCGCCACCGTGGAGGAGTACCTGAGCCGGGTCGCGGGGCGGGACCCGGAGCTCATCGCCGCGATGTACGCGGAGCGCGTCGACTGGATGGTGGCCGCCAACCCGGCGGTCCCGTGGATACGGCCCCGCTCGACGCGGGCCGACGTCGCGGGCCACTGGGCGGACCTGGACGCCCACACCGTCCCGGAGGCGGCCGAGGTCACCCTGGAGGCGTTCCTCGTCGACGGCCCTGAGGCGGTGCTGACGGGGCACGTGGCCGGGACCGTGCGCGCCACCGGGAAGACGTTCCGGTCGCCGTTCGCGCTGCGGCTCACGGTCGAGGACGGGCTGATCGTCCGGCACCACGTCTACGAGGACAGCCTGGCCGTCGCCGCGGCCTGCACCCCCGGCCCGTAGCCCGTGTGCGGCCCTCCCTCGCGGTGACCTGGGAGGTTACTGCCCGGTCACCGGACCAGCAGGCCATCCGCCTCCGGTGCCCCTTACGCTTGGCATCCGCTGAGATTTGCGTCAAGCGCCGAGGAGGACGGGACGCGGGAAGGGGTGGCCGTGCCGCTGAGTGCGGGAGATCCGGAGGTCATCGGTACCTACCGGCTGCTGGACCGGCTCGGCTCCGGTGGGATGGGCGTGGTGTACCTGGCGCGCTCGTCCTCCGGCCGGAAGGTCGCGGTGAAGGTCGTCCATGCCCAGTTCACGGCCGACGACGAGTTCCGCACCCGGTTCCGGCAGGAGGTGGCGGCCGCCCGGCGGGTCAGCGGTGCGTTCACCGCGCCCGTGGTCGACGCCGATCCGGACGCCGAGCGGCCGTGGATGGCGACCCTGTACGTGTCCGGGCCCACCCTCGCGGAGCGGCTGACGGAGGGCGGGCCGCTGGACTCGGCGGAGCTGCGGCGGCTGGCCCTGGGGCTGGCCGAGGCGCTGCACGACATCCACCGGGTGGGCGTGGTGCACCGCGACCTCAAGCCGGCGAACGTCCTGATGGCGGAGGACGGCCCGCGCGTCATCGACTTCGGCATCTCCCGGGCCGGCGACAACCAGGCGCTGACCATGACCGGCCGGGTGATGGGCACCCCGCCGTTCATGTCACCCGAACAGCTGAGCCGGCCCCGGGACGTGACCGCGGCCTCCGACGTCTTCTCGCTGGGCGCGCTGCTGGTGTACGCGGCCAGCGGGCGCGGGCCCTTCGACGCGGACAGCCCGTACATGACCGCGTACCAGGTGGTGCATGAGCCGCCCGCGCTGGAGACGCTCGCGGAGCCGCTGCGCGGGATCGTGGCGGAGTGCCTGGCCAAGGACCCCGCCGCCCGCCCGAAGCTCCCCGAGCTCATGCGGCGGCTGCGCGATCTGCCCGAGAAGGGCACGCCGCGCGTCGAGGGCGCCGCGGCGGTCACCGCCCCCACGGTGACGGACTACGAGCCGACGACCGCCGGGAAGCGGCGGCGGCGCACCTTGCTGGCGGCGGGCGCCGCGGCCCTCTGCCTCGGGATCGGCGGCTCGGCCATCGCCTACTACGCCTCCGGCAACGACGGGGTGCGGACCAGCAACGGCCCGTCGACCACGGCACGGGACATGACCATGCCCCAGGGGTGGCGGTCCTGGCAGCTGCCGCTGCCGAAGGCTGCGGGCGCGAAGCCCACCTCCTGGAACGCCAGTGATCTGAGCCCCGAATGCAAGGCGGCGGGCACCACGCTGTTCTGCGGCGGGGTCGAGCTGCCGGTCCAGCGGATCAACGCGCTCAACGGGCACGTCGACTGGCGCGCCAAGGACATGGTCATGACCAATCCGCGGGACCCGGACGACCCTCCCATGGTCAGCAGCGCCCCGTTCGGCGTCCGCGGCGGCCTGGTCTACACGCACGACGCCCCCTCCGACTCGTACCACCGGGTGGTGGCCCTGCACGCGGACTCCGGCAAGGTGGCGTGGTCGCGCAACGTGACCACCTCCGACGGCTCCCGACTGGTCGGCGACCTGGTGCTCTCCACCAATCCGGCGGACTCCGCGGTGGTCGCGCGGAACGCCGAGACCGGGGAGACCGTGTGGACCAGCCCGCTGCGCAAGGGGGACCTGTGCGAGCTCACGGCGGCCGGGGGCGTGCCCTACGCCGGCTGCTCCGACGCGGAGAGCGAGGACACCTCCAGCGTCCTCGTGCGGTTCGACAAGCGGGACGGGGAGCAGCACCGGGTCGTGGGCCTGACCGAGGACGAGCAGCTGCCGCTGGGGTCGCACGACGGGGACCTGCTGGTCCTGCCGCTCGTCGAGAACGACCTGGAGCGCAACCGCACGCTCATACGGATCGACCCGAGCACGGGAAGCCGGCGCCAGGTCAAGCTGCCCGAGCACACGATCGGCACCGGGACGCTCGTCGGCGACCGCCTGTTCTTCGTGCAGCCCAGTGGCCGCGTCACCCTGGTCGACCCGGGCACGGGAGAAGAGGTGTGGAGCACGCCGACCCCCGTGGAGCAGCTCGGCCCTCCGGTGGTCTCCCCGGACTCGCGGACGGTCTATCTGGGCACGGCGAGCGGCCGGCTGCTGGCGCTGGACCTGCGGACGGGCGACCAGCTCTGGCAGAGCCCCGCGCTGAGCGCGTCCACCGGCAGCGGGTACGGGCCACCGCCGGTGGCGCTCACGCGGAACGCTGTCGTGGGGCTGACCAGCACGGGGACGGCCTTCACGGTCGATCCGCGGAACCCGGACGTGGAGCCTTCGCCGGCGCTGACGACGCCCGCCCCCAAGCCGTCCACGTCCAAGTCCACGTCCGAGCCCGCGTCAGGGTCCAAGCCCCGAGCCGGGCTGTCTCCCCTGCGGTGACGGCCCGTCAGTCGTGACCGTCAGCCGCAGCGCACGGCCACGAAGCCGTCGCTGCCGGTCTGCACGTACGCGTCCGAGACGTACTGTCCGGGCGCGATGTTGTCCCAGATGTCGGTCGTGCCGCACGGGCCGCTGACCTTCTCCCGCGGGTCTGGCAGCGGATCGGCACCCGCACGTTGTACGCCAGGACCTTGATCAGCGGGCTGGTCGTGCTCGGCCCCCGGCGGACGTTGACCCGGTAGCCGGCGGCGACCGGATACGTCACGGCCTGCGCGGCGGTCGTGCCGACCGTGCCGTCCGCCCCCTCGGCGGCGTCCTCTCTGGCTCCTATGGCGATGTCTTCCGTGGCCATGCGGCCCCTCCCCCGTCGATCCTCATGGATATCCCGCCATGTACGGGACATGCGCAGGCTAGCAAGCCTCTCCGGGCTCGCACGTGTCATCGACTAGGCTCCGTGCGTCGCGAGTGCGGCCGAATTCACGGGGGTGGGGGAATGCCGCCGCTGCGCAACGCGGGAACGGGCCCGGAAGCGGAAGATCCGGAGTACGCCGGGCAGTACCGGCTGGAAGCGCGCCTCGGCTCCGGCGGCATGGGCGTCGTCCATCTGGCCCGCTCCGACTCGGGGCTGCGCCTCGCGGTGAAGGTCGTGCACGCGGACCACGCCGTGGACCCCGAGTTCCGGGCCCGGTTCCGGCAGGAGGTGGCGGCGGCCCGACGGGTCAGCGGGGCCTTCACCGCGCCCGTGGTGGACGCCGACCCGGACGGTGCCCGGCCCTGGATGGCGACCCTGTACATCCCCGGCCCCACCCTGGCCGAACACGTCAAGCGGAACGGCCCGTTGGAACCGGACGAGGTGCTTCAACTGGCGGCCGGGCTCGCGGAGGCGCTGCGCGACATCCACCGGGCCGGCGTGGTGCACCGCGATCTCAAGCCGAGCAACGTGCTGTTGGCCACGGACGGGCCGAAGGTCATCGACTTCGGCATCTCGCGGCCGGCCGACAGCGATCTGCGGACGGAGACCGGGAAGCTGATCGGCACCCCGCCGTTCATGGCGCCCGAGCAGTTCCAGCGGCCGCGTCAGGTGGGGCCGGCGGCCGACGTGTTCGCGCTGGGCTCGGTGCTGGTGCACGCCGCGACGGGCAGCGGCCCGTTCGACTCGGAGAGTCCGTACATCGTGGCGTACCAGGTGGTCCACGACGAGGCGGATCTGGCGGGCGTGCCGGACCGGCTCGTACCGCTGATCCGCCGCTGCCTGGCCAAGGACCCGGCCGCGCGCCCCACTCCGGACGCGCTGATGGCGGCGCTGCGCGCGGTACGCGGCCCGTACGCGCCCGCACCGCGCGGACCGGCCCCGCGGGTGCCGGCGCAGCGGGGCGCGGGGCGGCGCGGCGGCCCGGGGGCGGCGGACGCGGGCGAGGTCGGCGCCGAACCAGGCGCGGACGCCGACGCGTTGGACGACGTGGGCGACGTGGGCGACGGCGGCACCGGCGACGGCCCCGGCCTCGGGGCCCGGGTGGTGGACTGGCCCCAGGCGGGCGCGCCGACCGCGGACGACGGCCCCGCACCGTCCTCGCCGCGGCGCGGCGGAAGCCCACGCCGCGGGCGGCGCGGGGTGCGGACCTGGGTGGTGGCGGCGCTGGTGCTCGCGGTGGTGCTCGGCGCGGGCACCGTCTGGACGCTGCGCGGACTCGACTTCCTGCATCGGTCCGGCCGGCACGAGCAGCCGCGCCAGGCGGCCGGATCGGCGACGCGGCCCTGGCACGTCGGCCTCGGTACGCAGGACGCGGACGGCGACGCGGACGGGATGACCGGGGCAGACGGCACAGCTGGGGCCGGCGGGACGGGCGGGGCGGGCCCGCGGGCGGCGTACTGCGGCTACGGGCGCGGCGCGCTGTACTGCACCGGCAACGGCGTCGAGGCCGCACGGCTGGACCCGGCGGACGGCCGGGTCGTCTGGTCCCGACCGGCCGCGGACGGGGGCCGGGCCGACGGCACCGTCGGCGGCGTCCCGCTGCCGCCGGTGTTCGCCGGCGGCCTGGTGCAGGTGCTCTCACCGGACGGCACCCGCCTGCGGGGGCTCGATCCGGTGACGCACACGACGCGCTGGAACCGGGACGTGTCGGCGTACGGCGGCCGGATCTACCGCGCGGGCGAGACGGTGCTGATGGTGTCCGAGGACGGTACGGTCACGGCCATCGACGCGGCCACGAACGGGCGGCGCTGGCGGCACGGCGTCAAGGGGCACGCCCTGCCCGCGTTCCACACGGACGCCGCCGGCCGCACGGCGTACGCGTTCACCGTGGCCGGGGACGGCTCGCGGACCCTGGTCACGGCGCTCGACCCGGCGCGCGGCACCCCCGCTGGGAGCGGTGGCTCGACGGGAACCTCACCCCGGTGGGCGGTGACGGCACGGTGCTCCATCTGGTCTCGACCGACACCCGGACCCGGACCGACGCGATCGTGAGCTACGACCCGGAGAGCCGTACGGCGCGGCGGGTGCCGCTGGAGGCACCGGTGACCGCCGCGAGCGTCGCCACGAGCGGCGGCATGGCCTACGTGCTGTGCGACGACGGCGGCCTGCTGGCGGTCGACACCCGGCGTACGGACCCCGATTGGGGCCAGCGCTGGCGGCTGGAGACCTCGGTGGGCAACGCGTCGCCGCTGGTGGCGGCCGAGGACCGGCTGTACTTCTCGGCGGCGGACGGGCGGCTGCTGGCCGTGGACGCGGTGGAGGGGGAGTTGCTGGGCCAGACCCCGCCCCGCCCGGGCCCTCCGGGCCAGGGCTTCGCGGGCACGCTGCCGGCGCCGGTCGCGGCGGACGGCAGGGTGTTCGGCTCGGCCCCGGACGGCACGGTGTTCAGCGTGGACGAGCGGGCGCCGTCGCGCTGGTGACGGGGCGAAGGATTGAGTACACGTACTCAGGGCGCAGGTGGGTAGCGCACGCAAGGATGGGGGCATGACCACGCCACCCCCCGCCGGCCCGACACCGTATCCGCCCGGCTCCGGGTACCCGCAGGCGTACCCGCAGTCCTCCGGGTATCCGCAGGCCTCCGGGTACCCGCCGAGCAACGGCCATCCGCAGCCGTACCCGGCGAACACCGGCTATCCGCAGCCGTATCCGCCGGCCACGGGACATCCGTACCCGGCCCCGCCCTCCCCCGAGCCGCCGCGGAACCGCCGGGCGGTGGTGGCCGGTGTCGTCGCGTTGGTCCTCGTGCTGATCGGCGGCGCCCTCACCGCGTGGTGGCTGACGCGCGACGAGGACGGCGACGCGCCGGCTGCCCGGCCGCGGGTGGAGGACAGTTCCGCCCCGGCGGCCCGACCGCGGGTGAAGGACGAGAAGGCCGGGATCTCCTACGCGATACCCGAGGGCTGGAAGCGCGACAAGGGCGACCTGATCGACGCCTTCACCACGGCGATCGGCAAGAAGGGCTCCCATGGCGAGGGCGCCTCGGTCATGGCCGGCCGGACCGGGGGCATACCGCAGCCCCGGCTGCGGTACGAGACGGAGCGCGCGGCCTCGTCGAACGCGGAGTACTTCTGCCCGGACAGCAAGACGACGCCCCAGGAAACCAAGGCGACGACGGTCAGCGGCCGGCCCGCGCACACGGCGGTGCTCAAGGTGACCCACCCCGACTGCGGCACCCTCTATCTCCGCATGACCGTCGTCTCGGTGGACGACAGCCGCTCGGCCTTCCTCCTCGGCCTGTCCCCGCAGCAGGGGCGGGACGAGGTCGACGCCGTGCTGAAGGACGCCTCCCTGCTGTGACGGCCCCGGCCGTGGCGGCCGAGGCCGTCACGGCCGTCACGGCTGTACGGGCCGTCAGCCCAGCTTGCCCACGTCCCGCACCGCGCCCTTGTCCGCGCTGGTCGCCATCGCCGCGTACGCCCGCAGCGCCGCCGACACCTTCCGTTCGCGGTTCTTCGGGGCGTACACGCCGCCCAGCGCCGCGCGGCGGGCCGCCAGCGTGGCGTCGTCGACCAGCAGCTCGATCGAGCGGTTCGGGATGTCGATCCGGATCCGGTCGCCGTCCTCGACGAGCGCGATCGTGCCGCCGGAGGCCGCCTCGGGGGAGGCGTGGCCGATCGACAGCCCCGATGTGCCGCCGGAGAAGCGGCCGTCGGTCACCAGCGCGCAGGCCTTGCCCAGGCCGCGGCCCTTGAGGAAGGACGTCGGGTAGAGCATCTCCTGCATGCCGGGGCCGCCGCGCGGGCCCTCGTAGCGGATGACGACGACGTCGCCCTCCTTGACGACCTTGGAGAGGATCTTGTCGACGGCCTCCTCCTGCGACTCGCAGACGACGGCCGGGCCCTCGAACGTCCAGATCGACTCGTCGACGCCCGCCGTCTTCACGACGCTGCCGTCCTCGGCGATGTTGCCCCTGAGCACCGCCAGGCCGCCGTCCTTGGAGTAGGCGTGCTCGACGGAGCGGATGCAGCCGCCCTCGGCGTCCACGTCCAGGGACTCCCAGCGCTCGGACTGCGAGAAGGCGGTGGCGGAGCGGACGCAGCCGGGGGCGGCGTGCCACAGCTCGACGGCCTCGGCGGACGGCGAACCGCCGCGCACGTCCCAGGTCTTGAGCCAGTCGGCGAGGGAGGGGCTGTGCACGGTGTGCACGTCCTCGTTGAGCAGTCCGCCGCGGTACAGCTCGCCGAGGATCGCCGGGATGCCGCCGGCGCGGTGCACGTCCTCCATGTAGTACGTGCCGCCGGGGGCCACGTTCGGCGCGACCTTCGCCAGGCACGGCACGCGGCGCGAGACCGCGTCGATGTCGGTGAGGTCGTAGTCCAGCTCGGCCTCCTGGGCGGCGGCGAGCAGGTGCAGGATCGTGTTGGTCGAGCCGCCCATCGCGATGTCGAGCGCCATGGCGTTCTCGAAGGCGGCGCGGGTGGCGATGTTGCGCGGCAGGACGGACTCGTCGCCGTCCTCGTAGTACCGCTTGGTGATCTCCACGACCGTGCGGCCGGCGTTCTCGTACAGCGCGCGGCGGGCGGTGTGGGTGGCGAGCACCGAGCCGTTGCCCGGGAGGGAGAGGCCGACGGCCTCGGTGAGGCAGTTCATCGAGTTGGCGGTGAACATGCCGGAACACGACCCGCAGGTCGGGCAGGCGTTCTCCTCGATGCGCAGGACGTCCTCGTCCGAGACGTTCTCGTTGACCGAGTCGACGATGGCGTTGATCAGGTCGAGCTTGCGGACCGTGCCGTCGACGAGGGTGGCCTGGCCGGCCTCCATCGGGCCGCCGGAGACGAAGACCACCGGGATGTTCAGCCGCATGGCCGCCATCAGCATGCCCGGCGTGATCTTGTCGCAGTTGGAGATGCAGATCAGCGCGTCGGCGCAGTGCGCCTCGACCATGTACTCGACCGAGTCGGCGATCAGGTCGCGGGACGGGAGGCTGTAGAGCATGCCGCCGTGGCCCATCGCGATGCCGTCGTCGACGGCGATGGTGTTGAACTCGCGCGGCACCGCGCCCGCGGCGCGGATGGCGTCGGAGACGATCCGGCCGACCGGCGCCAGGTGCGTGTGCCCGGGCACGAACTCGGTGAAGGAGTTGGCCACCGCGACGATCGGCTTGCCGATGTCCTCGCTCGCTACGCCCGACGCCCGCATAAGGGCGCGGGCGCCCGCCATGTTGCGGCCATGAGTGACGGTGCGGGACCTCAGCTCGGGCACAGTGCTCCACTCCCTCGTGTATACGGCTGCTGCCTACTGCGAAGCGTACGCCGCGCATCCGAGATCTGGACGGGAAGTCCGGATGACGGGACAACGCGGCGGCTTGTCGAGACCACGCGGCGCCTGTCGTCACGCGGCGCTCGTCGTCACGCGGCGCTCGTCGTCACGCGGCGTCGGCGGTCACTTCTCCGTCAGGTACCGCTGGATCGTCGGACCGACCATCGCCACGATCTCATCGATCTCCGCCGACGCGATGGGATCCATCCGGATCACGTACCGCAGCATCGCGATCCCCAGCAGCTGACCGGAGGCCAACTGCGCCCGGAACTTCGGGTCCGGGATGTCGCTCAGGTCGCTCAGCTCGCCGGCCATCCGCTCCAGGAGCCGGCGCTCGATCATCTTGCGCAGGACGGCGGCGGCGGTCTCGTTGGTCAGCGCCGAGCGCAGGACGGCCAGCATGGGCGCGCGGGTGGCGGGGCTCTCCCAGATCCCGAACATCGCGCGCGCGATCCGCTCCCCCACCGCCTCCCGGCTGCCCTCGGCCACCACGTCCGGTACGGACATCGCGGGCGCGAAGCTCAGCTCGATGGCGGCGGCGAAGACCTGCTCCTTGGTGCCGAAGTAGTGGTGCACCAGCGCCGGGTCCACGCCCGCCGCCTTGGCGATGCCGCGCACCGACGCCTTGTCGTAGCCGCGCTCGGCGAACTCGGTCCGGGCGGCGTCGAGAATCCGGTCCCGCGCGGCGGGGCCGTCGGCGGCGGTACGGGCCGGCCGGCCGCGGCGGCGCGGGGCGGGGCCGGTGGCGTCGTCGGCGGGCGCGGGGCCGGTGGCGTCGTCGGCGGCCGTCATGAGCGCGGCACCCTGGTCGGCGAGGCGAGGTGCAGCCGGGTGAAGGCCAACGCCTCCGCCAGGTCCGCCTCGCGCTCCGCGCCGGACATCGCGCGGCGGGTGTTGACCTCGACGACCACGTGGCCGTCGAAGCCGGTCGCGGCCAGCCGCTCCAGGACCTCGGCGCACGGCTGGGTGCCGCGCCCGGGCACGAGGTGCTCGTCCTTGTTGGAGCCGCATCCATCCGCCAGGTGGACATGGCCCAGCCGGTCACCCATGCGGTCGACCATCTTCAGGGCGTCGGTGCGGGCCGTGGCGGTGTGCGACAGGTCGATCGTGAAGTGCCGGTAGTCGTCGCTGGTGACGTCCCAGTCGGGGGCGTACGCGAGCATCTCGCGGTCGCGGTACCGCCACGGGTACATGTTCTCGACCGCGAACCGGACATCCGTCTCGCCGCTCATCCGCCAGATGCCCCGGACGAAGTCGCGCGCGTACCCGCGCTGCCAGCGGAACGGCGGATGGACGACCACGGTGCTCGCGCCGAGCTTCTCGGCCGCCGCCTTCGCCCGCTGGAGCTTCACCCACGGGTCGGTGGACCACACGCGCTGCGTGATCAGCAGGCAGGGCGCGTGCACGGCGAGGATCGGCACCTGGTGGTAGTCGGAGAGCCGGCGCAGTGACTCGATGTCCTGGCTGACGGGATCCGTCCAGACCATCACCTCGATCCCGTCGTAGCCCAGACGGGCGGCGATCTCGAAGGCCGTCGCCGTCGACCCGGGATAGACCGAGGCCGTGGACAGCGCGACCTTCGCATCCGGGATGCGCACCACTGGCTCTGTCACGAGGGACAGCGTACGGCCGCCCGTCGGAACGGAGGGAGACGGCCGCCCGTCAAGAGGCCGGGAGATCGTCAAGACGCCGGAACGCGGTCAGGGCGCCGGGGAGACGACGAAGCCGCCGGACACGCGGTTACGGCGTCGAGAACACGGCCGAGAAACCGAACGCGGTCACGGCGTCGGAAGGTGGTCGAGGCGGCGCAGGATCACGCCCTCGCGAAGCGCCCAGGGGCAGACCTCCAGCTCCTCCACCCCGAACAGGTCCATCGCGCCCTCGGCGACCAGCGCCCCGGCCACCAGCTGGCTCGCACGGCCCTCCGACACGCCGGGCAGGTCCGCGCGCTGGACCGTCGGCATGACGGCCAGCTTCGGCACCCACTCCTCCATGGCCTGCAAGGACAGCTTGCGGGTGATGTACGGGCCGTCGGCGGAGCGCGCCGCGCCCGCGATCCGGGCCAGCTGCTTGAAGGTCTTGGAGGTGCCGACGACGTGGTCGGGCGGGCCGAGCCGGTTGAAGTCGCCGACGATCCGGGCGATCTGGGCGCGGACGTGCCGCCGCAGCGCGCGGACGTCGGTCGGCTCGGGCGGGTCGCCGGGCAGCCAGCCGGCGGTCAGCCGACCCGCGCCCAGCGGCAGGGAGACCGCCAGGGCCGGGTCCTCGTCCAGCCCGTACGCGATCTCCAGCGAGCCGCCGCCGATGTCGAGGACCAGCAGGCGGCCGGCCGACCAGCCGAGCCAGCGGCGGGCGGCGAGGAAGGTGAGCCGCGCCTCCTCCTCGCCGCTGAGCACGGTCAGTGAGACGCCGGTCTCCTCGGCGACGCGCGCCAGCACCTCGTCCGCGTTGGTCGCCTCGCGGACGGCGGAGGTCGCGAACGGCAGCACGTCCTCCACGCCCTTGTCCTCGGCCGCCACCAGCGCGTCCTTGATCACCGAGATCAGCCGCTCCACGCCGGCGGGCCCGATGGCGCCGTCCGCGTCGAGCAGTTCCGCCAGCCGCAGCTGCGCCTTGTGCGAGTGGGCGGGCAGGGGACGCGCGCCCGGGTGCGCGTCCACCACGAGCAGGTGGACGGTGTTCGAACCCACGTCGAGGACTCCGAGTCTCATGCCTGCACGCTACTGCGCCCGCTGACCGGTCATGCACGGGTCCCCGCCCGCTTAGGCTTGAGGGGTGGCGAAGACGAAAAAGGCCAAGCAGGACAAAGTGGCGAAGAAGCAGGCGAACGGGAACGGCGCCCTCCGGGACGAGGTCGGGCTGGACTTCCCGCGCGCCTGGGTCGAGTTCCCCGACCCCGCCGACGACGAGCAGGTCTTCCGCTGCGACCTCACCTGGCTGACGTCCCGCTGGACCTGCGTCTTCGGCCAGGGCTGCCAGGGCATCCAGGCCGGCCGCGCCGCCGACGGCTGCTGCACCCTGGGCGCGCACTTCTCGGACGAGGAGGACGAGCAGCGGGTGGCGGTCGAGGTGGCCCGGCTCACCCCGGACATCTGGCAGTTCCACGACGTCGGCCGCGAGACGGGCTGGACGCAGACGGACGAGGACGGCGACCGCCAGACCCGCCGGTATGAGGGCTCGTGCATCTTCCAGAACCGGCCCGGGTTCGCGGGCGGTGCGGGCTGCTCCCTGCACATCCTGGCGCTGCGGGACGGCCGCGAGCCGCTGGAGACCAAGCCGGACGTGTGCTGGCAGCTGCCGATCCGGCGGACGTACGACTGGATCGACCGCCCGGACGACACCCGGGTGCTCCAGATCACGATCGGCGAGTACGACCGGCGCGGCTGGGGCCCCGGGGGCCACGACCTGCACTGGTGGTGCACGTCGGCGACGTCGGCACACGGCGGGGGTGAGCCGGTGTACGTGTCGTACCGGCCGGAGCTGACGGAGCTGATGGGCAAGGAGGGGTACGAGAAGCTGGCCGAGCTCTGCGCGGCCCGCCTGGCCTCGCAGCTCCCCCTCCTGGCCCCCCACCCCGCCGACCCGCCCCGCTGACGCGGCCCCTGAGCCCGGCCGGCGGCCCCCTGAGCCCGGCCGTGGCCCCGGCCGAGCGGTCAGCCGGCTCGGGTGGTCAGCCGGGGCAGCGGGACGGGGCAGCGGACGACCAAGGTCGGGCGGCGAACACGCGTGCACGCCGAGCCCGGTCGTGGCCCGGCCGAGTGGTCAGCCGGTTCGGGTGGTGGGCTGCGGGGTCGGGGACGGCTCCGCCGGGGGCGGGTCGCTCGGCGTCGGGGACGGCGGGGGCGTCGGGCTCGGCGTGGGCCCCGGGGTCGGGCCGGAAGGCGCGCCGCCCTCGATCACCACCATCCCGGCCGACGGTCCCACCTCCACCCGGGCGCTCCAGCGGCCCTCCGGCTCCAGCCCGTGGTCCACGTACACCGTGAACGTCACCGACTCGCCCGGCCGCAGCACCCCGGCCGTCCGGCTCAGCTGGAGCCATCCGGCGCTCGGCGTGGCGGACCAGCGCACCGGGGACCCGCCGGACGCCGTGAGCGTGATGGCCGTCACGTCGCCGCTCGGCTGCGCGTCGACCGTCAGCCGACCCGGCCCCGGCGCGGGTCGGCCGGGGCGCGGGGGCCGCGACTCCTCGCCGCGCGAGCGGCGGTGCTCCTTACGGCGCTCGGCGCCTTCCTCACGGGTGGCTCCCGAGTCCCCCCGGGCATCCGTCCACCGCCCGCCGTCCGGACCGATCACGTCGACCGCCAGGCCGGATCCCGGGGCGCCGTCGCGCGGCCACGGGCCGAGGCTCTCGTCCTGGGCGCTGCCCGCCTCCTCGTACCGGCGGCCGTCGAGCCCGTCCTCGCTGTCCTCCCGCGACGCGACCGCGTCCGCGTCGCGGGCCTCGCCGGTCAACGGCGCGCCCCGGTACGCCGCCCACAGCGCGAGCACCGGTGCCGCGATCACGGTCGCGACCACCGTGGTGGCCATCGCGCGGCTGCGCATCCGGCTCCGGCGCGCGGCGCGGTCCTTGGGGGCCAGGGGGAAGCCGAGCCGGTCGAACCGCGGTCCCGCGCCCGCGCGGGTCGGGCGTGCCCGCAGGGCGCGCAGCATCGCGGCGTGCACCGCCGGGCGCGGCGCGTCGAGCACCGGCAGTTCGGCGGGCGCGGCGGCCGTCCCCGGCCAGGGGCCGCCCGCGGTGGCCTGCTCCGCCCGGCGGCGGCAGGCGCGGCAGTCGTCGACGTGCCGGACCAGTTCCCGGCGGAGCGCGGCGGACAGCAGCACCCGCGTGTCGCCCGCGAGCCGGGCGACGACCGGGCAGTGCCCGAGTTCCACGACGGCGAGCGCGGCGCGGGTCCGCTCGACCTCGCAGGCGGCGCTGGCCAGCAGGGCGCGGGTCTCGTCGCGCTCCCGGCCGATCACGGCCGCGACCTCCTGCGGTGTGAGCCGGTGGCGTACGGACAGTTCGAGGGCCTCGCGCTGCTCGGCGGTGGTGCCGGCGGCCTCCGGCCAGGCCAGCGCGGCGAGTTCGCGACGGCGCTGGGCGGCCGCGGCGTCGGAGGCCGTCTCGCGCGGCCCCTGCCGCGTACAGCCCGTCAGTTCGGCGAGCTTGCGCTGGCAGGCCCAGCGGGCGAGGGCGTAGAGCCAGGAGCGTTCCAGCGCCTTGTCCGCCGGGACGCGGCGGCCGCGCGCACGCTGCCGCTCGGAGACGGCGAGCGCGTCGCCGAGCGCGGCCGTCGCGGTGTCGTGATCGCACAGAACGGACAGGCAGTAGGTGAAGAGGCCGTCCAGATACGGCTCGTAGTGCGCCAAAGGGCGCTGGGTACAGCCCTGGGGCTCGGCTCCCGGAGGCTCACCCTCCGAGGGTCGACCCTCTGCAGGTCCGCCCGCTGGGGGGCCGTCCGCCGGGGGGCCGTCCGCCGGAGGGCCATCCGTTGGAGGTTCGTTTCCCCAAGATCCGTTTCCCTGAGGCGCGTTCCCCTCAGATACCTCCATGGAGGGCCCCCTGGAGAGGGGCCCCGAGACGCGGCGTCGCGCCCGGTGTGCGCCGGTGGCGTGCGTGGGGTGCTCTGACCGTGTGCTCATCACTCGGTGACGGTAGGCGGATGATGCAGACGCGCTCGGGACTCTTGGACAGGTTTAACCCTTACGGGTGACCATCTCCCTCAAAGGGGGACAGAAGATCCGACGGGGACCGTGCAACCTGCTATGTGCCCGGCGCACGTGCCCCGGCGCGTGCCGACGGCGCACAGGGCGCCCTGCCCCAGGCGGAGCGCCTCCCCGCACCGCGCGGGCCGGCCGGGTTCGGGGGCCGTACCCCCGTTGTCAGTGCCCGGCGCTAGCGTTGCGGCATGGCTGCCCGTACCTCCCGCTCGTCCGCCAAGGACCGGCCCTCCTACCGCTGCACCGAGTGCGGCTGGACCACCGCCAAGTGGCTCGGCCGCTGCCCGGAGTGCCAGGCGTGGGGGACGGTCGAGGAGTTCGGCGCGCCCGCCGTGCGGACCACCGCGCCCGGCCGGGTCACCTCGGCCGCGCTCCCCATCGGCCAGGTCGACGGCCGCCAGGCCACCGCGCGGGGCACCGGCGTTCCCGAGCTGGACCGGGTGCTGGGCGGCGGGCTGATCCCCGGGGCCGTCGTGCTGCTGGCGGGCGAGCCGGGCGTCGGCAAGTCCACGCTGCTGCTGGACGTCGCCGCCAAGGCCGCCGACGACGACCACCGCACGCTCTACATCACCGGCGAGGAG
This sequence comes from Streptomyces sp. XD-27, assembly GCF_030553055.1. Lineage (NCBI taxonomy): Bacteria > Bacillati > Actinomycetota > Actinomycetes > Kitasatosporales > Streptomycetaceae > Streptomyces > Streptomyces sp. XD-27. The sequence continues at coordinate 4,585,135 of NZ_CP130713.1, read as the reverse complement.
TCCGCGAGCCAGGTGCGGCTGCGCGCCGACCGCATCGGCGCGCTCAGCGACCATCTGTACCTCGCCGCCGAGACCGACCTGTCCGCCGTCCTCGGCCACCTCGACACCGTCAAGCCGTCGCTGCTGGTCCTCGACTCCGTACAGACCGTCGCCTCCCCCGAGATCGACGGCGCGCCCGGCGGCATGGCGCAGGTCCGCGAGGTGGCCGGGGCGCTGATCCGGGCGTCGAAGGAGCGCGGCATGGCCACCCTGCTCGTCGGCCATGTCACCAAGGACGGGGCCATCGCGGGCCCGCGCCTGCTGGAGCACCTGGTGGATGTCGTGCTGAGTTTCGAAGGCGACCGGCACGCCCGGCTCCGGCTGGTGCGCGGCGTGAAGAACCGGTACGGGGCCACCGACGAGGTCGGCTGCTTCGAGCTGCACGACGAGGGCATCACCGGCCTCGCCGACCCTTCCGGGCTCTTCCTCACCCGCCGCGCCGAGGCCGTGCCCGGCACCTGCCTGACGGTGACGCTGGAGGGCCGCCGCCCGCTGGTCGCCGAAGTGCAGGCGCTGACCGTCGACTCGCAGATCCCTTCGCCGCGCCGCACCACCTCCGGCCTGGAGACCTCGCGGGTGTCGATGATGCTGGCCGTGCTGGAGCAGCGCGGCCGGATCAGCGCGCTGGGCAAGCGCGACATCTACAGCGCCACGGTCGGCGGCGTGAAGCTGTCCGAGCCCGCCGCGGACCTCGCCGTGGCCCTCGCGCTGGCCAGCGCCGCCAGCGACACCCCGCTGCCCAAGAACCTGGTGGCGATCGGCGAGGTCGGGCTGGCGGGCGAGGTCAGGCGGGTGACGGGCGTGCAGCGGCGGCTGGCGGAGGCGGCCCGGCTGGGCTTCACGCACGCGCTGGTCCCGGGCGATCCCGGCAGGATCCCGGAGGGGATGCGCGTTCAGGAAGTGGCGGACATAGGGGACGCGCTCCGGGTGCTGCCCCGGCGCGTACGCCGGGAGGCCCCACGGGAGGAGGTCGAGCGCCGGTAGACTTTGCCCTGGTCTCGCCCGTACGTACGCACCACCGGACGGCCGGGGGACGGCCCGCGGCACCGACAGACTGGCGACGGAGGAGTGCAGTGGCAGCAGGCGACCGGGCGGCACCCGGCAAGGCCGATGACCTGATGCGCGCCTCGCTGAGCGCCGTCGCACCCGGCACGGCGCTGCGGGACGGGCTGGAGCGCGTCGTGCGCGGCAACACGGGCGGCCTCATCGTCCTGGGCATGGACAAGACCGTCGAGCCCCTGTGTACCGGCGGCTTCGTCCTGGACGTCGAGTTCTCCGCGACCCGGCTGCGCGAGCTGTGCAAGCTGGACGGCGCGCTGATCCTCGACAAGGACATCACCAAGATCGTGCGGGCGGGCGTCCAGCTGGTCCCGGACGCGTCCATCCCCACCGAGGAGACCGGCACCCGGCACCGCACCGCGCAGCGCGTCTCCATCCAGACCAAGTTCCCGGTCGTCTCCGTCAGCCAGTCGATGCGGCTGATCGCGCTCTACGTGGACGGGGAGCGGCGCGTCCTGGAGGAGTCGGCGGCCATCCTGTCCCGCGCCAACCAGGCGCTGGCGACGCTGGAGCGGTACAAGCTGCGGCTGGACGAGGTGGCGGGCACGCTGTCCGCGCTCGAGATCGAGGACCTCGTCACCGTCCGGGACGTGACGGCGGTGGCGCAGCGCCTGGAGATGGTGCGCCGGATCGCCACGGAGATCGCCGAGTACGTGGTCGAGCTGGGCACCGACGGCCGCCTCCTCTCCCTCCAGCTGGACGAGTTGATCGCGGGCGTGGAGCCCGAGCGTGAGCTGGTCATCCGCGACTACGTGCCGGAGCCGACCGCCAAGCGCACCCGCACGGTCGCGGAGGCGCTGGCGGAACTGGACCGGCTCAGCCACGCCGAGCTGCTCGAACTGCCCATCGTGGCGCGGGCCCTGGGCTACAGCGGCTCGCCCGAGACCCTCGACTCGGCGGTCTCGCCGCGCGGATTCCGGCTGCTGGCCAAGGTGCCGCGGCTGCCGGGCGCGATCATCGAGCGGCTGGTGGAGCACTTCGGCGGCCTGCAGAAGCTGCTGGCAGCGAGCGTGGACGACCTCCAGACGGTCGACGGGGTGGGCGAGGCGCGCGCCCGGTCGGTGCGTGAGGGACTCTCCCGGCTCGCCGAATCCTCGATTCTCGAACGCTACGTGTAGCGGTACGCGTACCGGTGGAGGCACCGGTGCGCGTACGCGTATGAACGGACGGCCGGAGCGGACGGTGCGCGCTCCGGCCACCGGTCTGCGCACCGCCGGTCTTCGCACCGCCGGTCTTCGCACTACCGGTCTGCGCACCGTCGGTCTGCGGCCGTCAGTCCTTTTCGAGGGTGAACGAGACCTGCGCGGCGCCGAGTCCGCCGACCTTCGCCTCGACGAGGTACTCGCCGGCCCCGGCGGCGGCGCCGCCCGACGGCGTGGCGCAGCCCTCGGCGCTCCGCTCGCGGTCCCACACCACCGTGCGCTTGCTCTCGCCCTCGCCGGGGACCTCGATCAGCGCGACAGCGCTGCCCTTCGGGCAGTCGTCGGACGCCCACACATGGTCGTCTTCGGAGTCCGTGATGGTGAGCGAGGCCGAGGCGCGGCCGAAGTCCACCTTGCAGGCGCTGGACGCGGAGTTCTTGACGATGATCTCGAACGTCGGCTTCTCGTCGGCCGCGTAGGAGCTCTTCACGCGGCCGCCCTTCACGCTGCGCACGGTCAGTTCGACCGCGCCGGGCTTACAGTCCGGCAGCAGCGAGTCGGCCGGTACGGCGACGCCCTCGCCGGAGCCGATGCCCTGGGCGCCGTCCGCACCGGAGCCGCCGCCGCCCGAACCGCCGCCCGCGGCACCGTCGTTGCCGCCACCGCCGCCCGAACCGCTGCCGTCCTCGTCGTCGTCCGCCTCGTCCCGCCCGCCCGGCCGATTGCTGTTCACCGGCGTGGTCGCCGAAGGCCCGGGGGTGATGGTGCTCGCGGCTCCGTCGCCGCCCGTTCCCTTGCTCTCGTCGTGCTTGCCGCCGCCCGAACCACCCAGGCTGAAGGCCCAGACGGCCAGGAGGGCGAGAAGGACGAACAGGAGCAGCGCAACTGCCCTCCGTCGCCAGTAGATGGAGGAGGGGAGCGGCCCGATCGGATTGCGCAGAGATCCCACGCGGAAACTCTACGAGAGATCCGAGGCACCACCAGCCAGTACCCGCCGCACAAGCCCCTTACTTTTCCCATCATCTGACCGGACGGCGGGGCCGCGCCCCCTGACTTTCGTCAGATACGGCCACTGACGAACGCCCGATGTGGTGACTGCGTACGGATTCGTACCGTCCTGATCCATGATGAGCACGGATCTCTACCGCGGCATCACCGACGCCGCCCACGACTCGCCCGGCTGGCTGCACCGACTGGCCGAACTCGGCACGGACGCGGGGCTGCTGCTGCTCGCGGGCGTCGCCGCCGCGGCCTGGTGGCGGGCCCGGCGCGGCACCGCGCGCGGCATGGCGCTGGCGCTGCTGGTGCCGGTGGCGACGGTGGCGGCGTATGTGTGCAGCGAGGCCCTCAAGACCGTCGTCGACGAGGAGCGCCCCTGCCGCGCGGTGACCGGAGCGGCACCGCCGATCGCCTCCTGCCCGCCACCGGGCGACTGGTCCTTCCCCAGCAACCACGCGACGCTGGCGGCGGCACTGGCGGTGGGCGCGGTGTTCGCGTGGCGGCGCACGGCGGCGCTGGCGCTGCCGCTCGCCGCGCTGCTGGCGTTCTCACGGGTGTACGTCGGCGTCCACTATCCCCACGACGTGGCGGCGGGGGCGGTGTTGGGCGCCGTAACCGCGGCGGCCTGCGCGGGACTGCTCGCCGGTCCGGCGGCGGCCCGGGTGGCGCGTATACGGACGACGGCGCGGCACCGCCGCCCCGGCGTGGCGGCACGAGTGGTGGGCCCTGGACCCGCGGCCCCGAGCACCCGACCCGTCCGATGACAGAGGACGAACCGGGACGGGGTGGTGGGGGTGGAGTGAGGTGGGAAAGACCGGCCGTGGCCGGCCGGTCAGGTGCCCGCCTCCGGGTCCGCGACCAGCCCCGCCTCGTGGGCCACGATCGCCGCCTGTACCCGGTTGCCCACCGCCAACCGGTCGAGCACCGCGCTGACATGCCCCTTGACCGTGCCCTCGACCAGATGCAGCCGCCGTGCGATCTCCGCGTTCGACAGCCCGGCGCCGACCAGCGCCAGCACCTCCCGCTCGCGGGCGGTCAACGCGTCGATCCGGGCCCGGGCCGCCGCACCGCGCGCCAGCCGCTCGCCACCGAGTTCGGCGATGACATGCCGCGCCACGGCGGGCGAGAGGAACGCCCCGCCGCCCGCCACGGCCCGTACGCCCGCGAGGAGTTCGTACGGGTCCCCGGACTTGAGCAGGAACCCGGTCGCACCGCCGCCCAGCGCGCGGGCGATGTACGCGTCCTCCGAAAAGGTCGTGAGCATCGCCACCGCCGTACCCGGCACCGCCCGCACGATCTCCTCGCACGCGGCGAGCCCGTCCAGCCGGGGCATACGGATGTCGAGCAGCGCCACATCGGGCCGGTGCGCGCGCACCGCCTCCACCGCCGCCCGCCCGTCGACGGCCTCCGCGACGACCTGGATCCCGGGATCGGCGGCGAGGATGGCGCGCACCCCGGCCCGGATCACCGCCTCGTCGTCGGCGAGAAGAACGCGTACGGATGGCGTCGCCGCCGGGTGCCCGCCGTGGGGGCGGCCGTGGAGGCCGTGCGGATCGGTCATGCCCCCAGCGTAGGCAGCGGCACGGGGCGCGGCCCCGTCCGTTAACACCGGAGGCAGCGGATCACCCGCTCGTGCTCGGGGTCGCGCTCCGCGCCGCCGCCGCACCGGGGGCACTCGAACATGGCCGCTCCCTTTAGGCCGCCGGGTCGAACTCCCCCAGCTTGGCACCGCTGAGGAAGGCGGTCCACTCCACTGTGGTGAACTCGGGCGGGAGCCTGGGGGTCATTCCTCGCGGGTCACGCGCGCGTGGTCGGTGCAGACCCTGCGGAACAGGTCATGGCCGGTGCGTCCGGTGTGGCGCAGGCACCAGAGCTGTACGGCGTCCAGGTCACCCTGGGGGCCGGATTCGACGCCGCAGCCGACCGTGACGCAGTACGCCTCCGCCGTGATGCCGCCCTCCGGTTCGTGCCGGATCCGGTGCCGGACGTAACGCATGACCGTGCGCATGCCCGAGCACGCTTCTGCCCATGGCGAGTTGGACGGCCTCCATCTCGTCGGCAAGCCGGGAGACGGGCCCGCCGCGCTCGTCGGCATTCACGTAGCACGGCTTGCCGTCCGGCGTCGGCCAGGGCAACAGCCGCGCGACGCCCGGGCTCGGCCCACTACTGCCCCGCACAAGGGTTCATCATCGCGGCATGCAGGCCGAGTGGCAGATGCGAGTTGGGCACCTGGAGTCAGCATGCGCCACCTGGAACCTCGCCCTCGACGACTACCCCCATGTGCAATCCGGCCGCGCCGACCAGCGCATCCGCACCATGTGCCGGCTCATCCGCCCCCACCTCAAGAACCGCCACGCCCGCGACCTCCACGACCGCGCCCGAACCGTCGCCCCGGCCCTCGCCCGACCTCGCCCTCACCGGATCGGGGGAAGGTCACGGCGGACGGGCGCACCGGCAGCCGCTCGCGGACGTGGTCGACACCGCGCGCGTTCCAGGCGCCGATCACCTCGCCGTCGACGGTCAGCGTGCTGTCGACGACGATCGCGGGGCCGAGGCCGGAGTTGGTGAGCCGGAGACCCGCTCTGCCTCCCACCGGCCAGCCCCGGTGCAGCTGGAGTATCGGGCGCACCGAGTGGCGGTTGTGCTGCCGCATCGCGTGGGTCTGGTAGACCGAGACGACCAGCGACGCGACAGCGATCACGACGGCGCATATCGCGGTGACGGTCTCCGCGTTCATCCCGTCCCCTCGGGGGAGTCCCCTTCCGCGAGGTCGAGGGCGGTGAGGTCGAGCTTCCGCAACCGCTCGGGGTCGGCCAGGACGTCGATGGCCAGGATCTTCCCTCCGGTGACGGTGAAGGCCATGACGGACAGCGGCCGTCCGTCCGTGGCGACGACGACTCCGGCGGCTCCGTTGACCAGCGCCGGCCGTACGAACGGGGAGAGCTGTCCGAAGGTGACCGCTTGCGAGGCGACGGTCCGGGCACCGTTGAGCACGACCGTGAGACTGGCGCCGGCCCCACCGTCGGACCGCAGGACGACGTCGGGGTCGAGCACGGCGACGAGAGCGCCGAAGTCGCCGTCGCGAGCGGCGGCGAAGAACGCGGCGACGGCCTCGCGCTGGCGGGCGAGATCAGGATCGGGCGCCGGCGCCTGGCCCTGCACCCGGCGGCGGGCGCGGCTGGCGAGCTGCCGCGCGGCGGCCGTGGACTTCTCGATCACCGGGGCGATCTCGTCGAAGGGCACGGCGAACATGTCGTGCAGCACGAAGGCGAGCCGTTCGGCCGGTGACAGCGTTTCGAGAACCACCAGCAGCGCCAGCCCGACCGAGTCGGCCAGCAGCGCTTCCTGCTCGGGGTCGATCCCGTCCTCATGGCTGATGACCGGGTCGGGTATGCGCAGCTCAAGGGGGTCCTCGCGGCGCTGCTCGCGCGAGCGCAGCACGTTCAGGCACACGCGCCCCACCACCGTCGTCAGCCACCCGCCGAGGTTCTCCACGCTGTCGGCGTCGGTGCGGCTGAGTCGCAACCAGGTGTCCTGGACGGCGTCATCGGCCTCGCTCACCGAGCCGAGCATCCGGTAGGCCACCGCTCTCAGACGGGGCCGGTGCTCCTCGAAACGCTCTGCGAGCAAGAGGCTCTCGTCCACGTGTCACATTCCTTCCGCGCGGCGGGACATAGCAGTAGATCCACGAAACGTAGCCGCTGCGGCCGGGAGATCCACTCCCGGGCCGAACGAGTTTGGAGAAGTCATGACGTCACCCATCCTGGTCACGGGCGGCACCGGCACGCTGGGGGGCCACGTCGTCCCGCTGCTGCGGGCGGCCGGCCGCGACGTGCGGGTGCTCAGCCGGCGCGCCCGCGAGTCCGCGGACGGCGTCGCGTACGTGACCGGTGACCTGCTCAAGGGCGAGGGGCTCGAAGCCGCGCTGGACGGCATCGAGACCGTCCTGCATCTCGCGGGCGGCCCCAAGGGCGATGACGAGGCGACCCGGAACCTGGTGCGGGCCGCGTCGCGAGCCGGGGTGCGGCACCTGGTGTACATCTCGGTCATCGGGGCGGACACGCTCCCGCTGGGCTACTTCAGAGCCAAGCTGGGCGCGGAGCGGGCCGTGGCCGACTCAGGCCTGCCGTGGACGACGCTGCGTGCCGCCCAGTTCCACGACCTGACGTTGAAGGTGGTGCGGGGGATGGCGAAGCTGCCCGTGGTCCCGGCCCCGGGCGGACTCCGGTGGCAGCCGGTGGACGCGCGCGAGGTGGCGGCCCGGCTCGTGGAGCTGGCGCTCGGCGAGCCGGCCGGCCTGGTGGCCGACCTGGCCGGGCCGAAGCTGTACGGGCTGGACGAGCTGACCCGCGGATACCTGCGGGCCAGCGGCAAGCGCCGGTTGATGATGCCGGTGCGGATACCGGGGAAGGCGGGCCGCGCGTACCGGGCCGGGGAGAACCTGTCTCTCGAGGGGGCCGCCGTGGGCGAGCGGACCTGGGAGGACTTCCTGGCGGAGCGGGTGGGTTAGGGGGGTGTTCGGTGGGGCTTCCCCTTCGGACACGCCCTGCCCGGCGCTCCGACGGCGGTCCGCTACTCCTCCGTACGCGCCGACGGCACGCCCGCCGCCCCCGGCACCACCGTCTTCGACACCAGACGCCCTTCCCGGAAGCACAGCCGGAAGTGGTCCACACTGACGAAGAGTTCGCCACTCGCGCGGTAGTAGCGGCAGTCCGCCCCGGGTGGGGGCGCCGGGGCACGTTCCGTAGGTGGGTCGGTGGCGGTCAAGTCCGGGAGTACGGGCTCGACCTCGGCGTAGGGCCGGCCGATGCGCAGCGCCGCGAAGTCGTCCGGGTCCATCACCGCGTGGGTGCGCGTGTACGCGTACCAGCCGAACGCCCCGGCAACGACGAGCACGGCCAACGCGCCCGCCGCGCACAGGGAGACGACCAGGCCGCGCCGGGTGGCCCTGCGGGCCTGCGCGTACGCGTGCGCGGCGGGCGGTTCCGGCACGGGCTGCGGCTCGGCCGTGATGGGGGCGGCGGCCTGGCCCGTGCCGTGCGGCAGACGGGCCAGCACGCGGAAGCCGCCGTCGTCGTGTGGTCCTGCCGAGAACGTGCCTCCCAGCAGGCGGACCCGTTCGCGCAGGCCGAGCAGCCCCGTCCCGGTGCCTGCCTCGATGCCCGGCCCGGCACCTGCCCCCGCGCCCGGCCCGGTGCCCGGTGCCGCGGAGACCGGGGTCGTCCCCGCAGCGGCACCCGGCATCGGCATCCGCACCGGCGTCCGGGTCGGCGTCCGGGTTGGCATCGGCTTCCGCATCCGCGGCGGCGGGCCGTTCGTGACCGTCACCACCGTCTCCGCCCGCTCCTGAGCGATCGTCACCGTCACCTCCGCCCCCGGCGCGTGCTTCGCCGCGTTCGTCAAGGACTCCTGGACGACCCGATACGCGGCCCGCTCGGCCAAGGGCGGCACCCCGCCGCCGGCCCCGCGCCCATCCGCCGCCTCGTCCCCGATCCCGCTCCCCCTCACCCGTACCGCCCCCACCAGTCGCACCGGAAGTCCGGACTCCGCCGCGCGCCCGACCAGGGCCGCCACGCTCTCCCCCGCCGGGGCGAGCGGCGCCGCGTCCGCGTCCCGCAGCAGGCCGATGACCTCCCGCAGCCGCTCCGTCGCCGCCGACGCCGCCGCCCGCAGTTCCCCCGCCGCCGCGCGGTGCGCCTCGTCGAGGCCGGGAGCCACCTGGAGCGCGCCCGCGCGCAGCGCGATCAGGCTCAGGTCGTGGCCGAGGGAGTCGTGCATGTCCTGGGCGATACGGGCGCGCTCGCGCAGCCGCACGCGGTCCGCGACGATCTCCTGCTCGCGCTCCAGCTGCGCGGCGCGGCTCCAGCCCGCCGCCACCAGCGCGCGGTCCTGCCGCCGGTGGCGCCCGACGAGCCAGGGGAAGACCGCGCCGAACAGGAGCGTGACGATCAGCAGCAGCCAAGCGACGACCGGGTCCTGGGGCGGGCGGGTGAGGACCAGGACGGTCCCGGCCGCCGCCACCGCGCCGAAGGCGAGCAGCGCGGGGCGCGCGGACGGCGCCCGGCGGCCCAGCAGGTAGGCGACGACGGAGAGCGCGGGGCCGTACGAGATCGTGAACAGGGCCGGGGAGGTGAGCAGGCTCCCGCCCGCGACCAGCAGGAGCGCCGCCACCGGGTGCCGCCGGGCCCCGGCCACCGCCACGGCGAGCAGCAGCAGCCCGGCCGCCGTCCGCCACCAGGGGCGCGGTACGCCGAGTCCGAACTGGTCACCGCAGAGAACGGGGACGGCGAGCAGCCCCCACAGCAGGGCGTCGCCCACCACGCGCCGACGCCGAGCACCGATGCCGATACCGACCACGGGTCCCCCATCCCGTCCTTCGCCCCACCAGGACCGCCCCCGGTCCCGACCACGTACGACGCTACAAGCGGCCGCCGCCCCGCCGCCCCTGCCGAAAGTCAGGTCCCAGGAGAGATCACCCACGAGAGATCCAGGGCGATCAGGCGAGATCACGAGAGAGGCTCGCGGCACGCGGAGGCGAACGTTTCCCGGGCGGGTGGGCGCGTGTCAGGATCGTTCATGACATGACTGCCACGCCCGCGCGCCCCGCCGCCACCGACGTATCCGACGCCCCCGACGTGCCCCACGTACCCGGCCCGGACGTGTCCGGCCCGGATGTGCCCGGTCCCACCGCCCCCGGCCCGGACGTGCCCGGTCCCGCCGTGCCCGGCCCGGACGCCCCCGGTCCCGTCCTCCACGCCCCCGTCATCGACTGGTTCGACGCGCACGCCCGCGATCTGCCCTGGCGGCGTCCCGAGGCGGGCGCCTGGGGGGTGATGGTGAGCGAGTTCATGCTCCAGCAGACCCCGGTCAACCGGGTGCTGCCGGTCTACGAGCAGTGGCTGGCCCGCTGGCCGCGGCCCGCCGATCTGGCCGCCGAACCGCCGGGCGAGGCCGTGCGCGCCTGGGGACGGCTCGGCTATCCGCGGCGCGCGCTGCGGCTGCACGCCGCTGCCACCGCCATACAGGAACGGCACGGCGGTGACGTACCGGGCGACCACGCCCAGCTGCTCGCGCTGCCGGGCGTCGGCGAGTACACCGCGGCGGCCGTGGCCTCCTTCGCGTACGGCAGGCGCCACGCGGTGCTGGACACCAACGTCCGCCGGGTCTTCGCGCGCGCGGTCGGCGGGCGGCAGTACCCGCCGAACGCCACCACCGCCGCCGAACGGAAACTGGCCCGCGCCCTGCTCCCCGACGACGAGTCGACCGCGGCCCGCTGGGCCGCCGCCACGATGGAGCTGGGCGCGCTGGTCTGCACGGCCCGTACGCCGGACTGCGCGCGCTGCCCGATCGCCGGGCACTGCGCCTGGCGGCGGGCCGGTTCCCCGGCGCACGACGGGCCGCCGCGCCGCGGCCAGACCTACGCCGGTACGGACCGGCAGGTGCGCGGCAAGCTGCTCGCCGTGCTGCGCGAGGCGGTCGAGCCGGTGCCGCAGGCCGTACTGGACCGGGTATGGGACGAGGCGGTGCAGCGGGCCCGCGCGCTGGACGGGCTGGTCGCGGACGGACTCGTGGAGCCGCTGCCGGGCGGCCGCTACCGGCTGCCGCTGACCTGACCGTCGGCCCGCCGTCGGGCCACCGTCGGCCCACCGCCGTCCGGCTCGACCCGGCCCCGCGGGGCCCCGTTTGTGACACGCCTGTGACAGTCCCCGCACCCGTCCAGAACAGTCCTTCGCTCCCGCCCCGGCTGTTACACAATCTATGGCTGGCTGTGCGACGGCCGCAGTCCTTCCGTACGCAATGCCGCAACAGCGCCTCCGTAAGTTCCTCATCGCGCCGCAGAAGACCGGCGGCACACAACGTGGGGAACGAGCGGAATGGAGGCTGCGACATGAGCGGCAAGGTGCTGGACTTCGAGGAGTACGTACGCAACCGGCAGGACGCGCTGCTGCGCAGTGCGCGCCGACTGGTCCCGGACCCGATCGAGGCACAGGACCTCCTCCAGACCGCTCTCGTGCGCACCTACGGCCGCTGGGACGGCATAGCCGACAAGTCCCTCGCCGACGCCTATCTGCGCCGGGTGATGATCAACACTCGTACGGAGTGGTGGCGGGCCCGTAAGCTCGATGAGGTGCCGACGGAGCAGCTGCCCGACGCCCGTGTCGAGGACAGCACCGAGCAGCACGCGGACCGCGCGCTGCTGATGGACATCCTCGGCGTCCTCGCTCCCAAGCAGCGCAGTGTCGTCGTGCTGCGACACTGGGAGCAGATGAGCACGGAGGAGACGGCGGAGGCCCTGGGAATGTCCACCGGTACGGTCAAGAGCACCCTGCACCGTGCGCTGGCCCGGCTCCGGCAGGAGCTGGAGAACCGCAACCTGGACGAGCGCGCCCTCCGCGGTCGCATGTCCGGCGAACGGCACGCGTCCGACGAACGGAAGCAGGAGCGGTGCGCGGCCTGATCCAGGCCGTTCCCGGCAAGACCGCCCTGCTCACGGGCGGTTCCCTCGTCGCGCTCGTCGCCGCCGGCGGCCTGGTGCTGGGCGGCTGCGACTTCAACAGCGACGGGGTACGCAACGAGGGGCAGGCGCAGACCGCGAAGGGCTCCGGCTCGGCCCCGGACTCCTACGGCAGTGAGCCCACGGCCGAGGCATCGGCCTCGCCGAAGCCGACCGGCGGCGCGCGCCCCAAGAAGATGAACGCGGTCGAGCTGGTGAAGCTGGTGAAGGCCGACCCGAAGGTCAACGCCGAGCTCAAAGACAGCCTCAAGCCGTGCGAGGGCGACAAGTACCCGGTGGACTGGACGTACGGCGCGCTGACCGGCTCCGCGCGGACCGATATCGTGGTCAACGTGCTGACCTGCGGTGACGGCATGGGGATCGGGGCGTACGTCTACCGCAAGCACGGCGACACGTACGAGAACGTCTTCGCGGACGAGGAGCAGGCGCCGCTCTTCGCGGACCCCGTCGGCAAGGGCGAACTGCACGTCTACAAGCAGCTCTACGCCGCGGACGCCTCCGTGGACGCTCCCAGCGGCGAGGAGCAGATCGTCTACCAGTGGTCGGCGGACCGTAACCGGTTCGAAGAGACCAAGCGGTGGACCACGGACTACAACAGCAACGGGGACGGCGAGGAAGACCGGCCCACGGTCGGCGACGGAACGGAAGGCTGACAGCGGCGGTGGCCGAAACCCATGTCCTCTTCGTCGAGGACGACGACGTGATCCGCGAAGCCACCCAGCTCGCTCTGGAGCGGGACGGCTTCGTGGTGACGGCCGCGCCGGACGGGCTGTCCGGCCTCGAGGCGTTCCGGGCGCACCGGCCCGACATCGCGCTGCTCGATGTGATGGTGCCGGGCCTGGACGGGGTGAGCCTGTGCCGCCGGATCCGCGACGAGTCGACCGTTCCGGTGATCATGCTGTCGGCGCGGGCCGACTCCATCGACGTCGTGCTCGGCCTGGAGGCCGGCGCCGACGACTACGTGACCAAGCCGTTCGAGGTGACGGTGCTGGTCGCCCGCATCCGGGCCGTACTGCGCCGCTTCGGGCACGCGAGCGGGCCGGGCGGGGCCGGGCAGGCGGCCGAGCCGGAGGACGACGGGGACGGGGTGCTGCGCTTCGGCGACCTGGAGGTCGACCCGGAGGGCATGGAGGTGCGCAAGGGCGGCAGGACGGTGGCGCTGACCCCGACCGAGATGCGGCTGCTGCTGGAGTTCTCGGCGGCGCCGGGCACCGTCCTGTCCCGCGACCGGCTGCTGGAGCGGGTGTGGGAGTACGGCTGGGGTGGTGACACCCGGGTCGTCGACGTCCATGTGCAGCGACTGCGCGGCAAGATCGGCCAGGACCGGATCGAGACGGTCCGCGGCTTCGGCTACAAACTCAAGCCGTGACCGAGGAGCGAGGAACGCGATGAGCAGACGCGTGAGCCGCTCCGGCCCGCGGTGGTTCCGCTCCGGCCTGCGGTGGAAGGTCAGTATCGCCATCGCCGCCGTGAGCGCGCTGGTCGCCGTGGCGCTGAGCCTGGTGGTGCACAACGCCGCCCGGGTCTCGATGCTGAACATGAGCCGCGACGTGATGGACGAGCGCGTGGTGGCCGCGCAGAAGTCGTTCGAGAAGACGGGCATCGCCCAGTTCGGTGCCAAGATCAACGACGCGCGGCTGCCGACGGCCCTGAAGAAGGCGACGGCGAAGGACCAGCGCGCCACCTATCTGCAGGACTCCGGCTCCGGCGCCCCCGAGGTGTGGGCGTCGGTCCCGCTGCCCGACGGCCGGACGCTGTCGGTGCACGAGCGCTTCGAGGACCGCTTCGAGGTGCTCAAGGACCTGGACCGGGCGCTGATCATCGGCTCGGTGTCGGTGGTGCTCGGCGGCATCGCGCTGGGCGTGCTCATCGGCGACCAGCTCTCGCGGCGGCTGCGCAAGGCCGCCATGGCGGCCCGCAAGCTGGCCGAGGGCGACTCCGAGGTACGGGTCCGGGAGGCGATCGGCGGCCGGGTACGGGACGAGACCGACGATCTGGCGCGCGCGGTGGACGGCATGGCCGAGGCGCTCCAGCAGCGGCTGGAGGCCGAGCGGCGGGTCACCGCGGACATCGCGCACGAGCTGCGGACCCCGGTGACGGGGCTGCTCACGGCCGCCGAGCTGCTGCCGCCGGGCCGCCCCACCGAGCTGGTACGGGACCGGGCGCAGGCGATGCGCACCCTGGTCGAGGACGTGCTGGAGGTCGCCCGACTCGACGGGTTCGCCGAGCGCGCGGAGCTCCAGGAGATCGACCTGGCGGAGTTCGTGGTGCGCCGGGTGCGGGTGGCGGCGCCGGACGCGACGGTGACGGTGCTGCGGGACGCGCACGTCAGCACCGACCCGCGGCGGCTGGAGCGGATCCTGGGCAACCTGCTGGCCAACGCCGCCCGGCACGGCAAGCCGCCGTTCGAGGTGACGGTGGAGGGCCGGGTGCTGCGGGTCCGCGACCACGGCCCCGGCTTCCCGGAGACGCTGCTGAAGGACGGGCCGAGCCGGTTCCGTACGGGCAGCAAGGACCGGGCGGGCAAGGGCCACGGGCTGGGGCTGACCATCGCGGCCGGTCAGGCGCGCGTGCTGGGCGCCCGCCTGACCTTCCGCAACGCCGAACCGCTGGCCGAGGGCCGGGAGGGCGCGGTGGCGGTGCTGTGGCTCCCGGAGTCGGCGCCGACCAACACGGGCAGCTTCCCGGTGATCCACGTACCGGACTGAGGCGGCCGACGAGGGCCGATCGCCCGTCCAGCGCCGGGCTGAGCCCCGCACCGGACTGAGACGGTCGGCCACGCACCGGGCTGAGGCCCGCACCGGACTGAGGCCCGCACCGAGCTGCGGTCCGCACCGGACTGAGACGGTCAGCCACGCACCGGGCCGAGGCCCGTGCCCGGACCTCGGCGGCGGCCCGTCAGGCGCGTTCGGCCGTCCCCGACGGGACGGGCTCGGCCGCGTCCTGGTCGGCCTCCGGCCCGGCGGGGCTCGCCTCCCGCCCGTCAGGGCCCGGCTTCGGCTCGCTGCCGCGCAGCGGGATCTCCTTGATGAACCAGGCGGCGGCGAAGCCGATCAAGCTGATCAGCGTGCCCCACAGGAAGACCTGGTGGGTGCCGTCGGAGACGGCGTGCAGGTAGGCGTCCTTGATCGCGGCCGGCAGCTCGGCGATGCTGTCGGGGTCCATCTGGGCGCCGCCCGAGGTCATGTCCGCGGCCTTCTCACCGGCCCGCCCGACCATCGTGTCGTGCACCTGGTGGGTGAAGATCGCGCCGAAGAGCGCGACGCCGAAGGAGCTGCCGATCGTGCGGAAGAGCGTGGCGGCGGAACTGGCGACGCCCATGTCCTTCATCTCGACGCTGTTCTGCGCGATGAGCAGGGTGACCTGCATCAGCAGGCCCATGCCCGCGCCGAGCACCGCCATGTAGAGGCCGGACGTGACGCGGCTGGTGCCGGTGTCCATCTGGGCGAGCAGCAGCAGCCCGGCCGTGATGAGGGCGCCACCGGCCACGGGGAAGATCTTGTAGCGGCCGGTGCGGGTGGTGACGCGTCCGGCGACCAGCGACAGCAGCGTCAGGCCGAGCATCATCGGCAGCAGCAGAAGACCCGAGTTGGTGGCGGAGGCGCCCTGCACGGTCTGCTGGAACAGCGGCAGGAAGGTCATCGCGCCGAACATCACGAAGCCGGTGAGAAAGCCGATCAGGGTGATGAGCGAGAAGTTGCGGCTGCCGAAGATGTGCAGCGGCAGGACCGGCTCGGCGACCCGCCGCTCCACGGCCACGAAGGCGGCGAGGGCGGCGACGCCCAGCACGGCGAGCCCGATGATCTGCGCGGAGCCCCAGGCGTACTCGTTGCCGCCCCAGGTGGTGATGAGGACCAGCGAGGTGATGCCGATGGCCAGCAGGGCGGCGCCCGCGTAGTCGATACGGGCGCGGGAGCGGCGAGCGGGCAGGTGCAGCACGGTCGTGATCATGGCCAGCGCGACGGCGCCGAGCGGCAGGTTGATGTAGAAGCTCCAGCGCCAGCCGAGGTGGTCGGTGATGGCGCCGCCGGCCAGCGGTCCGCCGACGGTGGCGACGGCCATGACGGAGGCCATCATGCCCTGGTACTTGCCGCGCTCGCGGGGCGGGATCAGCTCCCCGATGATCGCGAACGCGCCGACCATCAGACCACCGGCGCCCAGGCCCTGGACGGCGCGGAAGCCGATCAGCTGCCCCATGCTCTGCGCCATGCCGGAGAGCGCGGAGCCGGCCAGGAAGACCACGATCGAGGTGAGGAAGATGCCCTTCCGCCCGAACATGTCGCCGAGCTTGCCCCACAGCGGTGTGGAGACCGCGGTGCCGAGGGTGTAGGCGGTGACGACCCAGGAGAGGTGGTCCAGGCCGCCGAGTTCCCCGACGATCGTCGGCATCGCGGTGCCGATGATCATGTTGTCCAGCATGGCGAGCAGCATCGCCATCATGAGCGCGAACATGATCAGGCGCACGTTGCGCGGCTGTTGTTGCAGCTGTTGTTGCGGCTGTTCATCCGACATGCGGTATTCCCCCTGAGACGTGACCGGGTGCGCGTACGGGCGACAACACCGGCGCCGGACTTACTTGCCGACCGGCTAGTTGCGTACACTGGGGACGGTAGAGCGGCCACTAGCCGGTCGTCAAGTAAGTAAGTGGGAGGCATCGTGGCCAGCGCGCAGCCGCACCGAGGCCGGGGGGACACCCGCCAGCGCATCCAGGACGTCGCCCTGGAACTCTTCACCGAGCGCGGCTACGACAAGACCTCGCTCCGCGAGATCGCCGAGCGGCTGGAGGTCACCAAGGCCGCGCTGTACTACCACTTCAAGACCAAGGAGGACATCGTCCTCAGCGTGGTCGAGGACCTCGGGCGGCTGCTGGACGAGCTGATCGAGTGGGGCCAGGCCCAGCCGCGCACCCTGGAGACCAAGAAAGAACTGCTGCGCCGCTACAGCGAGGCGCTGGCCGACGCCACCCCGGTCTTCCGCTTCCTGCAGGAGAACCAGGCGACCGTACGGGAACTGAGCATCGGCGGAGCGTTCAAGGAGCGGCTGGTCACCCTGTCCGACCTGCTCAGAGCGCCGGACGCGGCACTGACCGACCACGTCCGCACCACGGCCGCGATGTTCACCATGCACGTGGGGCTGATGGCACTGCACGACATCGAGGGCGACGCCGAGGACAAGCGCAAGGCCGTCCTCGAGGTCGCCCTCGATCTGCTTACGGAGGCTCACCGGTCCCGGTGAGGCACTCCGGTGCTCACATGCCCACGCCGTGGCCGCGCAGGAACTTCAGCGGCTCGACCGCCGTGCCGTAGTTCGGCGTCGTACGGACCTCGAAGTGCAGGTGCGGGCCGGTGGAGTTGCCGGTGCTGCCGGACAGGCCGATCTCCTGCCCCTTGCCCACCGTCTGGCCGACGTGCACCTTGACCTGCGACAGGTGCGCGTACTGGGTGTAGGTGGCGCCACCGTGCCGGATCACGATCGCGTTGCCGTACGCCGGCCCGTCACCGCCGCCGTTCGGGCCCGCCTTGACGACGACGCCCCCGTGGGCGGCCTTCACCGAGGTACCGGTCGGCACGACGAAGTCCTGACCGCTGTGGCTGTTCGACCAGCGGTCGCCGGCGAGGCCGAAGGTCGAGCCGAGCACGTAGGAGTGCAGCGGCGAGGTCCAGTCGCTGGTGCTCCGCACCGCGGGACGCGGGGCGCCACGCGACGCCTTCTTCTTGGCCGCGGCACGATCCTTGGCCTGCTTCGCGGCCCGGTCGGCGGCGGCCCGCTTCGCGGCGGCGTCCTTGGCGGCGGCCCGCGCCTGGGTGTCGGCCTGGGCCCGCACGTCGTCGGCGACGCTCGCCGAGGCGGCCGCCAGCATGGTCGTCCGGGAAGCGTCAGCGTCCGCGGCGAGCGCCACCCCGGCCCCCAGCGCGACCGACGCCCCCAGGCCCGCGGCCACAACGGCGGCGCGGGTTCGCAGGGCCGACGTGCGCGCGGTACGGGTCGTGGTGTGCTTCGTCATCTACAACTGCCTCTCGGGACGACCGCCAGAACATGAATGCATCCCGGAGACGCGGTGCGGCGCGCCGGGATGGCCATTCCTTGGTAACCCGGGATTGCCCGGTCGCCAACAGGCGCTGCTACTAGCCGAGGTCGTAGCGAGAGTCGGGGAAATAAGACCTCCTGACGACGGGGGACATCACCGAATAGTCGGATTCGACGTCCTCCTGAGGTATGAGAGACACCTGCCCGTGGCGGCGCTGACCTGCGCAAACAAGAATCAGAGAGGCCGTCCCGAACCCCTCCCGGACCAAAGTCCCGGGCACCCAGGGCCGAAAGTCCCGAACCCTTTCACTCGCCGCCCCCTATTCCGGCTAGTAGACCGGAAAAGGCCTGTGCCGCATGTCACCGGGACATAAGATCGACGCCTTTCTGACGGGACTTTCCACATGTCCGGTTCGGGACCAACGGCCCCCGCTCCGGCGGTAGCCTGTCCGGCGTGGATCCGGCAGTCATCGGCGCACGTCTGGCATCGACCGCGGTCGCACCGCTGGTCAGGAAACTGTTCGTGAGAGAGGGGGCGGGCGCGGGGCTGGTCGACAAGCCGGTCCGCATCTCGTCCCTGGTCTCGTTCAAGGGGAGAAGCGGACTCTTACGGAGAAGGACCTGCGGAAGCTGGCGGCCAAGCTGGTGGAGCAGGCGGTGGCGGCGGCGGGGCCGGGCGAGCGGCCGTGCCACGCGGATGAGGACGAGAGGGTCGCGGAGCTCCTGGCCGAGACCCTGCTCTGCCTGGGCGAGCTGGAGATGGAGGATGTCCAGGCCGTAGCGCTGGGGCCGCAGCGGCTGGCCTGGGAGCTCAGAGGCAGCCGGGGACCGAACGATCACGGGCAGGGGCCGCCTAACCGCTTCTACCTCCTCACCAGGCTCAGCGAGGACGCGGAGGGCCTCTACGACCGCCTGCTGGAGACCGCCTGCCTGCACATCCTCCACTTCTTCACCCAGCGCTCGACGTTCGTCGCCCGCACCCTGGTGGCGCAGAGCGACCAGCTCTACGAACTCATCACGAAAGTCGACGTTCTGATCGGCCGTCTGCCGTCGCAGTCCGCCGAGGACGCCGGCTTCGAGCGCCGCTACGCCAAGTACGTCACCGACAAGTACGGCATCCTCTCCATCGTCGGCGTCGACCTGCCCCGGGCCGAGACCAGTTGGCCGCTGGACGCCGCCTATCTGAGCCTGGAGGCGATACCCCGGGCCGGCGAGTCCGAGCCCGCCGCCGAGGCCGCGCCGCGCCCCGCCGACCAGGCCCTGTCCGGCCACGACCGGGTGCTGCTCCGCGGCGGCGCCGGCTCCGGCAAGACGACGCTCGTCCAGTGGCTGGCGGTCGCGACCGCCGGGCAACGCCCCGCCCCCGGACTGGAGCAGCTGATCGGCCGCGTACCCTTCGTCCTTCCGCTGCGCACCATCGCCCGCCAGGAGAGCCTGCCCACCCCCGACCGCCTGCTGGCCGCCGTCCGCAACCCGCTGCACGGCGCCCAGCCGCCCGGCTGGGCCGACCGCGTGCTGTCGGCCCGGCGCGGCGTCCTGCTCGTCGACGGCATCGACGAGATCCCCGACCGCGACCGGGAGCGCACCCGCGCCTGGCTGGACGACCTGCTCATCGCCTACCCCGGCAACCTGTGGCTCGTCACCTCGCGCCCCTCCGCCGTCGCCGACGACTGGCTGGCCGCGCAGGGCTTCACGGAGTTCGCGCTCTCCCCGATGGGCCGCGACGAGGTCACGGCGTTCATCGGCCGCTGGCACGACGCCGTACGGACCACCTGCCGGGACGACGAGGAACGGGCCGCCCTCGACGCATACGAGGAGGCGCTGCTCGCCGCCGTCACCACCAAGCAGGACCTGGCCAGGCTCGCCACCAACCCCCTGATGTGCGGCCTGATCTGCGCCCTGCACCGGTCCCGCCGCGGCTATCTGCCGCCCGGCCGCAAGGCGCTGTACGACGCCGCGCTGTCCATGCTGCTCACCCGCCGGGACACCGAACGGCACGTCTACGCGCCCGGGGACCCGCAACTGGACGAGGAGCCGCAGATCCAGCTCCTCCAGCGGCTCGCGTACTGGCTGATCCGCAACGGCCAGGCCGAGCTGGACCGCGAGCAGGCGGAACGGATCGTCGCCGACGCGCTGCCGAACGTACCCGCCGCCCAGGCGCTCGGCGGCGCGCCGCAGGTCCTGGACCACCTGCTGCTGCGCAGCGGCGTGCTGCGCGAACCCACGGCCGGGGCGGTGGAGTTCGTACACCGGACCTTCCAGGACTACCTGGGCGCGAAGGCGGCGGTGGAGCACGGGGACTTCGGGCTGCTGGTCAACAACTCCCACAACACCCAGTGGGAGGACGTGATCCGGATGGCGGTGGCGCACGCCCGGCCTCGTGAGCGGGCGGATCTGCTGAACGGGCTGCTGGAGCGGGGCGCCCGGCCCGGTGAACCCGCGTCGCTCCGCCTCCTGCTGCTGGCCGCGGCCTGCCTGGAGCACGCGCCGGACCTCGACCCGACCGTCCGCGACGCGGTCATGGACCGCCTCGCCTTCGTCGTCCCGCCGCTTGGCGCCCCAGCGGCCCGCGAGCTGGCCGAGGTGGGACCACTGGCCCTGGAACTACTGCCGTCCCTGGTTGAGTTGCCTGACAGAGTGACGGCTTTCACGAGGACAGACAGCCCGTTCACGAGCGAGGGCGAAGCGATCGACTACGCAGCCGAGGCATGCGTGATCGCAGCGACCCACGTACCCACCGACGCGGCCATCCCCTACCTGCGGCAGTTCGTCCGCCACCCCTTCCTGCCGGTGCGCTCCCAACTCGCGTCGAGCTGGGCGCGCTTCGACACACAGCGCTACTACGACGAGGTGGTCTCCCGCCTCGCGCCGGACGACCTGTACTTCGCGGCGGAAACCGAGGAGCACGCGCGGCGGCTGCTCGCCGACGGCTGCCGGATGCTGATGCTGCGCGGTGACTTCACCGAAGACACCATCCAGCACCACCTCCCGCCCGGCGCACTCACCCATCTGCGGCTGGACAGGAACGCCGCCGTCTCCGACCTGGCCTGCCTGGACCACGTCCAGGGGCTACGCGCCCTTGTCCTCACCCGGTGCGGCGCGGTCACCGACCTGTCGCCACTGACCGCGTTGTCCCTGCACAGCCTGGACTGGGCCCCGCCCGCGCCCCGAAGGCTGCCCCGGGGGCTGGAGCGGCTGACCACCCTGGAGCAGCTGCGCCTCACCCTGCCGGGCACGCAGCTACCCGTGGCCCCGCTCCCGCGCCTCACCTGGCTCGAACTCGACGTCTACCACCCGGAGCTGGACGTTCACGCCATCGCGCGATGCTTCCCCCGCCTCCGCCATCTGCGGGTGGCGTTCCGCAGCAGCCCCGACGAAGGCCGGATCGACCTGGCCCCACTGGCCGCCCTCACCGATCTGGAGACGGTGTCGATCGCGCGCGCGGACGTGACCGGCTCGGAGCGGCTGGACGGCATCGAGATCACCCTCCACAGCAAGCTACCGAGGCGGACGGGACTCCCGGCGTGAGCAACGGACACGACGACGAACACATCGAACTCGCCGACGCCGTCCAGGCCGTCCGCGACGAGCTGCTGGAGGCGGCAGCCCGCGCGGTGGGCGCGGATGTGGTCTTCGAAGTGGGCGACATCGGCATGGAGTTCACGGTCGAGCTCCGCAAGGAGACCAAGGGCGGCGGCCGGGTGAAGGCGTGGGTGGTGGACGCGGGCGCCGACCACACGCGGTCCGAGACCCGGGCCCACAAGGTCTCCTTCACCTTGAAGGCGAGGGACGCCCGCACCGGCAGCCCATGGCGCGTCCGCAGCCCGACGCAGGGCGGCACGGACCGCTTCGGTCGCGGCGCGGGGGCGGGTGACTCGTGAGCGCCACGCTCCGGCCCGCCGACCGCGCCGTCGTCGTCCTCACGGCGGACGGCCAGGGAAGCGGTGTCCTGCTCACCGAGCGGACCGCCATGACCAGCGCCCATGTGGTGGCGGGCCGCCGCGCCGTGTCGGTGGCCCATCCGTCCCGCGCCGACGATGTGCCGTGCAAGGTCGCCTGGCTGGACGAACGGCTGGACGCTGCGGTGCTGTACAGCGCGTACCCCCTGCTCAGCGCGGCGGATACGGCCCGGCTCGGCCGGATCCGCCTGGGCAGGCTCGCGACCCACGCTCCGCTGCCGCACTGCGAGATCGTCGGCTTTCCCGCCGTTCAGCGCTACGGCGCGCAGGGGCACATCGAGTACGACCAGTACGAGGGCAGCGTGCTGCCTTTGGCCGGGGCGCTGCGCGACATCCTGGTCTTCGAGACGGCGCGCGGAGCGGTGGCGGAACCGGAGGACGGCGGCTCGGCGTACGAGGGGCTGTCCGGCGCCCCGGTCTTCGCGGGCCCGGTGCTGCTCGGCATCGTCAAGGAGGTCCCGCGCGGGCGGCTGCACCGGCGGCTGGAGGCCGTCCCCGTGGCCTCGGTCTTCTACCAGCTGGACGGCGACGGGCCGTACTCCTCCGCCAAACCTCCAGGGGTCGGCTCTCGCACGCACCACCTGATCACGGGGGGAGTCGGTCAACTGCTGGCGCAGTGGTCGGAGGTCACCGACGTCCACCCGCACGACCACCTCTTCGAGGAGGAGTACGCCCGCGCGCTGCGCGCCCGCTACGGCAAGACCCGGCTCTTCGGGGTCGACGCACTCAGCCCGAGTGACACCACGTGGGACCTGGACACCGCGTACCTCGCCCTTGAGGCCGAATCGCCGCCTCGCGGGCAGAAGCCCGGAGAAGGCCCGGTCTGGCCCCAGACCCAGCCTGGCCGCGTCCATGACCTCCTGGCCGACCGGCCCCGGGTTCTGCTGCGCGGCGAGGCGGGAGCCGGAAAGACCACCTTGGTGTGGTGGCTGGCCGCGCACACCGCCTGCGGCACGCTGGGCCCGGAGCTGGCCGCGCTGGACGGCCTGGTGCCGTTCGTGGTGCCCATGCGCGCTCTGCGCGCGCAGGGCGGCGGCTTCCCCGCGCCCGCGCGGCTGCCGAGCGTGGCGGGCGTCCTCGCCGACGACCCGCCCGAAGGCTGGGCCCGCCGCGTACTGGTCTCCGGCCGTGCGTTTCTCCTGGTGGACGGGCTGGACGAGGTGCCCGCCTCGGACCGCGCGGAGGCCCACGCCTGGCTGTCGGAGCTGCTCGCCCTCTACCCGCAGACCCGGTGCCTGGTCACCGTGCGGCCCGGGGCGGTCGACGCCGACTGGCTGCGCTCGGAGCGGTTCGAGGAACTGAAGCTGCTGTCCATGCGCGAGCAGGACATCCAGGCGTTCGTCGCCGCCTGGCACCGCGCCGCGCGTCTGGGTTCCGCCGACCAGTCGGAGTTGGCGGAACTGGAGGAGGACCTCAAGCAGAAGTTCTCCCGCAACGCGGCACTGCGAGCGCTCGCCGGTACGCCCCTGCTCTGCGCGGTCATCTGCGCCCTGCACCGCCGCCGGGGCGGCCTGCTGCCGGAGACCCGCTGGGAGCTGTACCGGGCCACGCTGTCCATGCTGCTGGGCGACCGGGACAACCAGCGCCGGATCTGCACGCCCGAGGGCATACGGATGGGCGTGGAGGAGCACCAGCAGCTGCTCCAGACCATCGCGGTATGGCTGGTACGGGGCGGGCAGGCCCAGCTGTCCCGGGCCGAGGCAGAGGGCCAACTGACGCTGGCGATGCGGCTGATGCCGCGCGTACGGGACCAGGGCGCCCCCGCCGCTGTACTGACGCATCTGCTCAACCGCAGCGGCCTGCTCCATGAACGCGGCGACGGCTGCGTCCAGTTCATCCACCGCACCTTTCAGGACTACCTGGCCGCCAAGGCCCTGGTGGAGAGCGGAGGGTTGAAGGAGCTGCTGCGGCACGCGGGCGACGAGCAGTGGCAGGACGTCATCCTGATGGCCGTCGGCCATTGCCGACCCGCTGAACTGGGGGAGCTGATCGAGGGCCTCATCGAGCAGGGCGATGCCGTCCCGGCGAGAGTCGAGAAGCGGGAGAAGCTGCACATCCTCGCCGCGCGCTGCGCCCTGGACACGGTGGTGCTGGCCGACGACGTGCGGCAGGCGGTGGACGACCGTATCCGCGCGATGCTGCCCCCGTCCTCCGAGTCACTGGGCCGGCTGATGTTCCTGGGGCCGGGCCTGCTGCCCCACCTTCCCGGGCCGGGCGGTCTGGACGAACCGGCGGCATGGCGGGTGGCCACGCTCATCGGCAGGCTGGGCGGCCGCGAGGCGATCCCGTACGCGCGGCGTTTCGCCGACAGCGAGAGCGAACGGGTGCGCCAATGCCTGGCGCAGTGGTGGCTGAACTACCCGGCGGAACCCTACGCGACCGAAGTGCTGGCGCGGCTGCGGCTGGATGTTCTGTCGCTGACGGTCTGCCGCCGTGAGGAACTGCCTCTGCTGCGGCATATCGGTCCGCTGAGCCGCCTCGTCGTCCAGGGACCGTTCCCGATGGCCGAGCTCCGCCGCCATCTCGCCGCGATCGCCCCCAGCCATCTGGCGTTCCACAGAAATCCCCACCTCACCGACATCGCCTTCCTGCGCGACCAACCCGCCTTGCGCCAGCTGCGGCTGCTCAACTGCCCGCAGGCCTTCCGCGACCTGGATCAGACCCTGCCGGGCGTCTCCGACCTTGTCCTGCTGGGCCTGTCGGACGGAATCGACGTGACCAAGCTGCGGCGGGCGTTCCCCTCCCTCATCAAGCTCTCCCTCATCTTCCTGGAAAGGGGCATAAGGAGCTGGATGTGACGCCGCTGGCGGACCTGCCGAATCTCGTGCTGACGATCAACACGGGGGCCAACGACACCCTGCACGTCATCGGCGCCGAACTCTTCGGCGACCGCCTCAGGGTGCGCAGACGGACATAAATGCGAAGCCGCCCCGGACCCTTCCCGAAGGAACGGTCCGGGGCGCCCCCGTCACGCGATCCGGACGCTTACGCGTCCTTAGTCAGGTTGGGCCCCGCCCCACCCGTCGCCGACTCGATCGGCGGCGTGTCCGGCAGTGCCGACTTCTCCTCACCGCGGAAGGTGAACTTCTTCTCCTCACCCTCGCCCTCGGTGTCCACGACCACGATGTGACCGGGGCGCAGCTCGCCGAAGAGGATCTTCTCCGACAGCGTGTCCTCGATCTCGCGCTGGATCGTGCGGCGCAGCGGACGCGCGCCCAGGACCGGGTCGTAGCCCTTCTTGGCGAGCAGCTTCTTGGCGTCGCCGCTGAGCTCGATGCCCATGTCGCGGTCCTTGAGCCGCTCGTCCACCTTGGCGATCATCAGGTCGACGATCTGGATGATGTCTTCCTGCGACAGCTGGTGGAAGACGACGGTGTCGTCGACACGGTTGAGGAACTCGGGCCGGAAGTGCTGCTTGAGCTCTTCGTTGACCTTGTTCTTCATCCGCTCGTAGCCGGTCTTCACGTCGCCCTGGGCGGCGAAGCCCAGGTTGAAGCCCTTGGAGATGTCCCGGGTGCCGAGGTTGGTCGTCATGATGATGACCGTGTTCTTGAAGTCCACGACCCGGCCCTGGGAGTCGGTCAGGCGACCGTCCTCCAGGATCTGCAGCAGCGAGTTGAAGATGTCCGGGTGGGCCTTCTCGACCTCGTCGAAGAGGACGACGGAGAACGGCTTGCGGCGCACCTTCTCGGTGAGCTGGCCGCCCTCTTCGTAGCCCACGTATCCGGGCGGGGAGCCGAAGAGCCGCGAGACGGTGTGCTTCTCGCTGAACTCCGACATGTCGAGCGAGATGAGCGCGTCCTCGTCGCCGAAGAGGAACTCGGCGAGGGTCTTGCTCAGCTCGGTCTTACCGACACCGGACGGGCCGGCGAAGATGAACGAGCCGCCGGGGCGCTTGGGGTCCTTCAGACCCGCACGCGTGCGCCGGATGGCCTGCGAGAGCGCCTTGATGGCGTCCTTCTGGCCGATGACGCGCTTGTGGAGCTCGTCCTCCATGCGGAGCAGGCGGCTGGACTCCTCCTCGGTGAGCTTGAAGACCGGGATGCCGGTGGCCGTGGCCAGGACCTCGGCGATCAGCTCCTCGTCCACCTCGGCGACGACGTCCATGTCGCCGGCCTTCCACTCCTTCTCCCGCTTGGTCTTCGCGGCGAGGAGCTGCTTCTCCTTGTCGCGCAGGCCCGCGGCCATCTCGAAGTCCTGCGAGTCGATCGCGGACTCCTTCTCCCGGCGCACGTCGGCGATCTTCTCGTCGAACTCGCGCAGGTCCGGCGGCGCGGTCATCCGGCGGATGCGCATCCGGGAGCCTGCCTCGTCGATCAGGTCGATCGCCTTGTCCGGCAGGAAGCGGTCGGAGATGTACCGGTCGGCCAGGGTGGCGGCCGCGACCAGCGCGGAGTCGGTGATGGAGACGCGGTGGTGCGCCTCGTACCGGTCGCGCAGGCCCTTGAGGATCTCGATGGTGTGCGGCAGCGACGGCTCCGCGACCTGGATCGGCTGGAAGCGGCGCTCCAGGGCCGCGTCCTTCTCCAGGTGCTTGCGGTACTCGTCGAGCGTCGTCGCACCGATGGTCTGCAGCTCACCGCGGGCCAGCATCGGCTTGAGGATGCTGGCGGCGTCGATCGCGCCCTCGGCGGCGCCCGCACCCACCAGGGTGTGGAGCTCGTCGATGAACAGGATGATGTCGCCGCGGGTGCGGATCTCCTTGAGCACCTTCTTCAGGCGCTCCTCGAAGTCACCGCGGTAGCGGGAGCCGGCGACCAGGGCGCCGAGGTCGAGGGTGTAGAGGTGCTTGTCCTTGAGGGTCTCGGGCACCTCGCCCTTGACGATGGCCTGGGCCAGTCCTTCGACGACCGCCGTCTTGCCGACGCCGGGCTCGCCGATGAGGACCGGGTTGTTCTTGGTACGGCGGGACAGGACCTGCATGACCCGCTCGATCTCCTTCTCGCGCCCGATGACCGGGTCGAGCTTGGATTCGCGGGCGGCCTGGGTCAGGTTGCGGCCGAACTGGTCCAGGACGAGGGAGGTCGAGGGGGTGCCCTCGGCCGGACCGCCGGCGGTGGCGGCCTCCTTGCCCTGGTAGCCGGAGAGCAGCTGGATGACCTGCTGCCGGACCCGGTTCAGATCGGCGCCCAGCTTCACCAGGACCTGGGCGGCGACGCCCTCGCCCTCGCGGATCAGGCCGAGCAGGATGTGCTCCGTACCGATGTAGTTGTGGCCGAGCTGGAGGGCCTCGCGGAGCGACAGCTCCAGGACCTTCTTGGCACGGGGGGTGAAGGGAATGTGCCCGGACGGGGCCTGCTGGCCCTGGCCGATGATCTCCTCCACCTGCTGGCGGACCGCCTCAAGCGAAATGCCGAGGCTCTCCAGGGCCTTAGCGGCGACACCTTCACCCTCGTGGATGAGACCCAGGAGGATGTGCTCAGTGCCGATGTAGTTGTGGTTGAGCATCCGGGCTTCTTCCTGAGCCAGGACGACAACCCGCCGCGCGCGGTCGGTGAACCTCTCGAACATCGTTAATCGCTCCTCAGAGCGGTCAGAAAGATCGGGGACGATCCCCTCCCTGTCCTTCCGCATGCTAGTCCCGCAACACGGGACAGCTCATTCCAACTGCCGACACCCGTCCGGATCACCCCCTCTTCCGCGGGGAATCTCCTGCCCGAACAGCCGACAACTGCTCCAACTCGATGGTGCGAGACGATGTTCCCGCAGGCCAGGCATCTACGCCCGCCATCAGTACGCCGATGGCGAACGCCGAGTACCCGACACGCGGGGTCACCCCCGCCCACTAGGACTGTCTTACCCGCAAGGAGTGACACTCCATGCGGCGCGCACCGGTTCGCTCCGCTACGAGCGAACAACCTTGCGCCCCCTCATCTCCCCCAGGCGCCCCACTATCACCACGCTGCGCATCTCTGCGCGTACGAAGCGTAACCTCGCGGCCGCGCCGGAAGTTGTTCCGGACATGACTGATGCCGTACGGCGGTGGTACGCGCGGGAGCTGGGCTGGCCCACAACCGGCAGCGCCCCCGTCGAGCTGCTCACGGGGGTGCGCTTCGATGTGCTGGAGCTGCCGGCCGACGCGGGGTGCGCGGTGCTGCGCCGGGTGCCGCGGACCGGCCCGGTCGCGGTCGAGGGCCGCCGCATGCGGCTACTGGTGGCCGCGGGCAGCGCGGATGAGCTGCCGGGACTGCTCGACTGGCTGGAGTGGGGCGGCATCCCGCTGGATCTGACCGCTCTCGGATCGGGCGGCCGGATGGCCGCGCCCGTCCCGCCGGGCACGTGGGGGCCCCGCTCACAGAGTGCCGCCTTCTGGGTGCGGCCTCCCGAGCCGGGGTGCGACGTGGAGTCGGCGCTGCCGACCACCTGCTTCCGGCAGGGCCGGCGCGAAGGCGTCGGGGGCGATGGGGGCGCCCCCGATCTCGTACGGCTGGTGGGCGTCGCGGCGACCGAGTGCCACCGCGCCCGTTTGCTGGGTGCCCAGCGCCGTCAGGCGTTGGCCTTCTCGTATGCCTCGCGCACGGTGGCGGGGACACGGCCGCGGTCGTTGACCTCGTAGCCGTTCTCCTTCGCCCAGGCGCGGATCTTCGCGGTGTCCTGGCTGCTGCCCGCACCGGCACGCGCCCGGCTGCGGCCGGTCGCGGCACGGCCACCGGTGCGACGGCCGCTCTTGGTGAAGGGCTCCAGCGCCGCACGGAGCTTGTCGGCGTTCGCGGTGTTGAGGTCGATCTCGTAGGTCTTGCCGTCCAGCGCGAACGTCACCGTCTCGTCCGCCTCGCCGCCGTCAAGGTCGTCGACAAGAAGGACCTGAACCTTCTGGGCCACGGGGGATTCCTTTCAAGAAAACCGGGGGGAGGCACACCTGCTCTCCAAGGGCACCCCCCAGTAAATACAGTACGGGGCATTAGGAAACCGCTTTTCCCGGAAAAACACAAACCCCCGGGAAGGTTCGACCCATCCCCGCGGACGCCCTCGGGGCCGCCGCGGGGGGAAGTGTGAGGAGTTAGCCGGGAGGGCAGCCTCTGTTCCAGAGGTCCGGGATAGGGAGCGATTCGGACATAGGACGCGCGATCACAGTTGCAGAAGCATCCGGCTGTTGCCAAGGGTGTTCGGCTTCACCCGTTCGAGACCGAGGAACTCGGCGACACCCTCGTCATAGGAACGCAGCAGCTCGCTGTAGACATCACCGTCCACCGGCGTCTCTCCGATCTCGACGAACCCGTGCTTGGCGAAGAAGTCGACTTCGAAGGTGAGGCAGAAAATGCGCCGGACCCCGAGCCAGCGCGCCGTCTGCAAGAGCTTGTCCAGGACCGCGTGGCCTACACCAGTGCCCTTGACGGCGGGGTCGACGGCGAGAGTGCGGACCTCCGCCAGGTCTTCCCACATGACATGCAGCGCACCGCAGGCAATCACCTCGCCATCGGTGTCCCGCTCGGCGACCCAGAACTCCTGGATGTCCTCGTAAAGCGTCACGGTCGCTTTGTCGAGGAGGATGCGATCGACGACGTAGGCGTCGATGAGGCGGCGCACCGCGCGGACATCGCTGGTCCGGGCTCGGCGGACGGTGACGACTTTTGATACAGCGGACATAGCCGGACGCTATCGTCAGGGGTCAGCGGCGCTGTTCACCGGGGCTCTCGCCGGGCTCGTCGAGTTGTACGACGCGCATGGCATCCCGGAGAGCTTCCCGTTGCTGCTCGGACATCATCCCGAAGAACGCGACGAGCGCCGCCGCGGGGTTGTCACTGGCGGACCACGCCTCGTTCATGAGTGCGGCGGAGTAGGCGGCGCGAGTGGAGACCGCTTCATATCGATAGGCCCGGCCCGACTCTTCCCGGCGCAGCCAGCCCTTCTGATGCAGGTTGTCCATTACCGTCATCACGGTCGTGTAGGCGATGGACCGTTCCTGCCGAAGATCTTCCAGCACTTCTCGGACCGTGACCGGGCGGTTCCACTTCCACACCCGCGTCATGACCGCGTCTTCGAGGTCTCCCAATGGCCGAGGCACAAGAGAATAATAGTGGCAGATGTCGCAAATGCCCGTTCAATTTCGGCGGCGAAACGGGCGTACGGGGTGGCGTGCGTGTGGATCGCCGGGCCCGTACGCCCGCTTGTGCGCCTGTGTGTGCGCCCCTTGAAGTGCGTTCACGCGCTTCGCGCGTGCTGTTCCGTGCGCCCGACGGCGCCCGGTGTCGTGGCTGGGGCCGGGCCGGGGCCGGGGCCCTTCAGGCCTGTTCGGCGCCCTGCGACTGCCGGGCCGCCTCGGCGCGGGCCAGCGCGCTGTCCACGGCGGCGTCTTCCTTGGCCTTGTTCGGGCCGCCCTGACTCTTCACGATCGTCACGATCAGCGCGGTGAAGGCCACCGCCATCACGATCGGCGGGACCAGCGCGGAGACGTAATCCATGGCCTGCGGCCTCCTTCTGCGTGAGGCTTTCCAGATTACGGGGCGCCCGTACGGGGCCGACTCCGACCCCGGGCGTCGGGACGGGCCCGGGGGGGGAGCGTCGGGATGCCCCCGGGGGGGAGCGTCGGTACGGGCCCAGGGACTGGGCATCGGGACGGGCCCTGGGGCTGGTGTCCCGGGCCCGGTCATCGGGACGGGTTCTGAGGCTGGGTCCCGAGGCCGGTCATCGGGACGGGTCCCGGGGTCGGGCATCGGGGCCGGACATCGGGACAGGTCCCGGGGTCGGGCATCGGGGCCGGGCATCGGGACAGGCCCCGGGCCGGTCGCCGGTCAGGCCGTGCGGGCGGCCAGGCCACCCCCGTCCGCGGCCGGGCCGCCCCCACCCCGGGGGAGGCAGGCCCCGGCGGGCGGAGCGGGGCGGCGCTTGGGCGGGAAGACCTCCGCCGGGGTCGGCACCGGCCTGCCGGGGCTCGGCGCCCCCCGGCCGGGCCGCCCGGGGCCGGGGGGCTGCTTGCGGTCGGGCTGCCCGCGCTGCGGCTGCTTGCGCTCGGGCGCCTCCGGCTTCTTGCGCGGCTCGGGCTTGGGGTCGCTGCGCGGCGCCTCCTCCGGCTTCTCCGTGGCGCCCTGCACCCGCGCGGCGGCCAGCCCGCCGGGCAGCGCCAGCAGTCGGCCGCGCGCGGGGCGGAGCGGGCGAACGGTCCGGGAGCGGGGCGCCGGGGCCGAACGGCGGTGGGCGGGGGCGCCGGGGGCCGGGTGCGGGCCGGAGGCGCCGAAGGCGGGGTGCGCGGCCGGGGCGCCGGGGGCGCGGTGCGAGCCGGGGACGCCGACGGCCGGGTGCGGGGCGCCGGGGACCGAGTGCGGGAGGCCGGGGGCCGGACGTGCGGCCGGGGCGCCGGGGGCGGGGTGCGGGACGCCGCCCGGGGCGGGACTGGAGGCGCGGTGCGGGGCGCCGGAGGTCCCGGGGGCCGGGTGCGGGCCGGAGGTGCCGAAGGCGGGGTGCGCGGCCGGAGCGCCGGGGGCGCGGTGCGGGGCGCCGCCCGGGAGGGGGCCGGTCACCGCGGGTGGCGCTCCCACCGGACGACCGGTCGGGCTCGGCGCCGCCCCATCGGAGTGGTCCGCCGGGCTCGGCACCGTCACCCCCGGCAGGCGGTCCGCGAGTACGGCCCGCACCCGCCGCTCGGCGACCCGCTCGCACTGGCTCAGCAGCGCGCGGCGCCGCGCCCGCTCGACGGCACCGGACGGGGCGGTGCACAGCCGCCGCAGCGCGGCGAGGTCCTCGGGCAACGGCTGGTATCCGGCCGCGAGCGCGCGCCGCAGATGATCGACGTAGCCGGGGGCGGCGCCGGGAAGGGCGGCGCGGTAGCGGGCCAGGTCGGCGAGGAGAAAGGCGCGCATCCGCCCGCCCTCGCGGACCGCCGCGTCCACGGCTCGGGCGAGGCGCAGGCACTCCTGGACCTCCTCGGTCCGGCTGGGGCCGGGCAGCGCGGGAACGGTGGGGGGCTGGAGGGCGATGGCGAGGGCGCGTCTGAGCACTCGCAGCTCGTCCGCGCTGAACGCCATTCCGCCGCGGGGTCCATGTGGTGTGGGCATGGGGTGACTTTAAGTGCTAACCGGACAAAATCCGCTTAGCACTTAAAGTCGGGCGTGGCATGTCGCGCGCGGCGGGTGGGTGACGGGGCGGGCTGACGCGGCCCCGGATGCGGGTGGAGGGGCGGGGCGACACGGCCCCCGAGGCGGGTGAACGGGGCGGGGGTGACGCGGCCCCCGAGGCGGGTGAACGGGGCCGGACGACACGCCCCGCAAGGCGGGGGTGGCGGGCAGCTGCGGGCGGGCTCCGGCGGGCGGGGGCGGCGCGGACGGGGGCTGCGAAGTGAGCCAGGTGGGGGGGCGGCTGCGGCGCGGGGCGCCCGCCCGGCCGCGGCCGCCTGGGCAGCTGCGGCGTGGGCGGGAGGGGCGTCCGCGAAGCGAGCCAGGTGGCGGGCAGCTGCGGCGTGGGCCCCGGGAGCGGGCGGGTGTGACCCGAGCAGGGCGGCTGCGGCGCGAGCTACGGGGCGGGGCCGGTGCGGGGCAGCTGCGGCGGGGCGGGAGCCCGCCCCGCCGTCGGGGCGGACGCTACGCGGGCGGGGGCGGCTGCAGTGCGAGCCGGGTGGCGGGCGCAGTGCGAGCCGGGTGGCGGGCGCAGGTGCGGCGCGGGACGGCCTGCGATCCGGCCGGGGGCTGCGGCACGAGCCGGGGGCGGCTGCGAGGGCGGGTGCCCGCCCGGCCAGGTCGTCGGGGCGCCCCCGCCGGCGTACGTACACCGCCCCGAGGTGCCCCTCCCGGGCGTCCCGGGGCGGGGAGGGAACCACCGGGCGGCCCCTGCCGGGAGGCAATCCCTGGCGCCCCTCGGACGGAGAGGGAGCCACCGGGCGAGCCCTCCCGGAAGGCAATCCCCGGCGCCCCCAGACGGAGAGGGAACCACCGGGCGAGCCCTCCCGGAAGGCAGTCCCCGGTGCCCCCCCGGACGGAGAGGGACCCCGGGGCGCCCCGGCCAGGAGGGGCCCCGGGCACCCCGGCCCGCGGCATGTGGGCGTGGCCCAGGCCGCGGCATGTGGGCGTGGCCCGGGGCGCGGGAGGTGGGCGGTCCGGGGCGCCCGAGGCTGCGGTCAGGTTGTGGAGGTGCGGCGGCGACGGCGGGTGGTGGCTACCGCTGCCGCGCCCGCGATCAGTGCGGCCGCCGCGCCGCCCGCGAGCAGGCCGATGCCGCCCGCGCCGGTGAGCGCCAGCGAGCCGCCGTCAGAGCCGCCGCTGGTGGAGTCCGAGGAGCCTCCCGAGCCCGAGGAGGACCCCGAGGAGCCCGACCCGTCGGAGGAGTCGCCGGAGTCGCCGTCCGCGTCCGTTTCGTCGCCGTCGCCGTTGCCGTTGTCGTCCGAGCCGGCCGTGGATCCGTCCCCGTCCCCGTTGCCGTTCCCGCCGCCCGTCGACGCGCCGTCCGAGTCGTCGTCCGGGGCGTCCTTGAAGGTGATCGCGGCGGTGTCGTTGTCCGCGTCCGGGTCGCGCGGGTCGAAGCCCGCCGGGCCCGGCACCAGCTTGACGGCGCCCTCGGCCTTCCGGTCCGCGCCCTTGGCGATCTTCACGCCGAGGACGTACGACTGGCCCCCGCCCGGCAGCTCGTTCGACGCCTCGGGGCACAGGTAGCGGCTGTGGCCCGGCTCGAACGGCTTGGTCCGCCCCTCGGCGACGTATGTCAGGCAAGCGCCGTTGGTGTCGTCGTCCGGCTCCTCGTCCAGCTCGTTCCACGCGCCCGTAACGCCCTTGGGCAGCGTGACGTCCGCGTACAGCAGCGGCTTGCCGTCCCGGCGGTACGCGGCGGCCGGGCCGTGGTTGTCCAGGCCGAAGCGGAGCACGCCGGTCGCGGGCTCCCGCTTCACCGGCTCGATGACACCGCCCCGCGCGGCGAAGTCCGCGTGGTGGTCGGCGTCGAGGCGGACCGTGCTCTCCGCCTTCGTCTCGAACTCCCCGCCGGCGGACGGGCCGAAGGCGAGGGGGGCGTCGGTGCCCCGCTTGCCGCCCAGCGGATCCTTGGTGCCCGCGGGCACGGCCTCGGCCGAGAAGTCGACCCAGGTGGCGAGCGCCTTCTCCGTGACCTTGACGGTCAGCGGGTTGCCGAGCTTCGCGGACGCGCCCGGCTCCACGGTGGCGTCCACCATGCAGTGGGCCTCCGGGCGGCCGTCGTATTCCTCGTCGAACCAGCAGTTCTTGGGCCTGTTCGCGAAGGTGAGGCCGGGAACTCCGGTCAGCCGCAGCTCGATGCGCTCGACGGGCAGGTCGCCGTCGTTCCGTACGGCGATGGGGAGGTCGACCGTGTCGCCGGTCTTCAGGCCCTTGCTGTCCGGCAGCTTGCCGGCGACCAGCTTCGGGGAGCCCACCACCACGGTGGACGAGTCCGTGTCACCGGTCCCCTTGTCCGCCGTCACCTCGTACGTGATCGTGCCGCGCGCCCCCGGCTTCGCACCGGGCTCGGGCGTCAGCGTGAACGCCTCCCACGGGCCGCGCAGACCGCCGTCGTCGAGGCAGGTGACGACCGCGCCGGACGCCGTGCAGTCCTTGTGGTTGGCCTTGATGGTGGCGACGCCCTTGAGGCCGCCGGCGTCGATGACGAACTTGGCGTTCGTCGGCAGCGGCACCTCGGCGCCGCCGTCCGCGAAGGAGTACGTCACGTACGGGGCGACCGGGCCGCTTCCGGCCAGGTTGATCTGGCCCGGGGCGGTGATGACGGCCCACGCCTCGGTGACTCCGCCGTCGGCGAACGCCGCCGGAGCACCGGCGGCCGCGCCGAGTGCGATCACCGCCCCCGCGGCCGCCGCCTGTGTCGCCGTTCTCCTGCGCCCCATGGACTTCACGCTTCTCCCCGTACCGGAACCGCAATGCATCACCCCCAAGACAGCCGAACACGCCGGATGGTTGCCCTGTGATGAACGCGCGGTGGCGGCGGGGGCCGCGCCCTGAGTCAGCGGCGCCCCGAGGCAGCGGCCACGCCCTGAGGAGGCAGCGGCGCGCCCTAACTACGGGACACGTTAACTACGGGACACGTTCCGCTCGTAGACCAGCCGCAGCCCGATCAGCGTCAGCCATGGCTCGTGCTCGTCGATCACCGACGACTCGCCGAGCACCATCGGCGCCAGACCGCCGGTCGCGATCACCGTCACGTCGTCCGGGTCGTCCGCCAGCTCGCGCGCCATCCGCCGGACGACGCCGTCGACCTGGCCCGCGAAGCCGTACAGGATGCCGGACTGCATGGCCTCCACGGTGTTCTTGCCGATGACGCTGCGCGGCCGGGCGATCTCGATCTTGCGCAGCTGCGCGGCCCGTACCCCCAGCGCCTCCACGGAGGTCTCGATGCCGGGCGCGATGACCCCGCCGACGTACTCGCCGCGCGCGCTCACCGCGTCGAAGGTCGTCGCCGTACCGAAGTCGACCACCACGCATGGGCCGTCGTACAGCTCTATGGCGGCGAGCGCGTTGATGATGCGGTCGGCGCCGACCTCCTTGGGGTTGTCCATCAGGATCGGCACGCCGGTCTTCACGCCCGGCTCGACCAGCACGGACGGCACGTCGCCGTAGTAGCGGCGGGTCACCTCGCGCAGTTCGTGGAGCACGGACGGGACCGTGGAGCAGATGGCGATGCCCTCGATGCCGTCGCCCAGTTCGTCGCCGAGCAGCGGGTGCGTGCCCATCAGGCCCTGGAGCAGCACGGCCAGTTCGTCGGCGGTGCGGCGGGCGTCGGTGGAGATCCGCCAGTGCTCGACGATCTCGTCACCGTCGAACAGGCCGAGGGTGGTGTGGGTGTTGCCGACGTCGATGGTGAGCAGCATCAGCCCTGCTCCTCGGTGTCCGCGCCGTCGCCGGGGCGTACGGTGTCCGCGCCGTCGCCAGGGCGGCGTGCGCCGGTGCTCGCGTCGTCGCGCAGGTCCAGCCCGATGTCCAGGATCGGCGAGGAGTGGGTGAGCGCGCCGACCGCGAGGAAGTCCACGCCGGTGTCCGCGTACGTACGGGCGTTGTCGAGCGTCAGGCGGCCGGAGGACTCCAGAATGGCGCGGCCCGCGACGAGTTCGACGGCCGCCCGGGTCTGCTCGGGGGTGAAGTTGTCCAGCAGGATCAGGTCCGCGCCCTCGGCGAGCACCGGCGGGATCTGGTCGAGGGTGTCCACCTCGACCTCGATCGGCAGATCGGGGAACTGGCCGCGCACCGCCTTGAACGCCGCCGCCACGCCGCCCGCCGCGACCACGTGGTTGTCCTTGACGAGCGCGGCGTCCGACAGCGACATCCGGTGGTTGACGCCGCCGCCGCAGCGCACCGCGTACTTCTCCAGCGCCCGCAGCCCCGGCGTGGTCTTCCGGGTGTCGCGGACCTTGGCCTTGGTGCCCTCCAGGGCGTCCGCCCAGGCGCGGGTGGCGGTCGCGATGCCGGACAGCCGGCACATCAGGTTCAGCGCGCTGCGCTCGCCGGTGAGCAGATCGCGGGTACGGGCGCGTACGGACAGCAGCTTCTGGCCGGGCTCGACGCGGTCGCCGTCCGCCACGTGCCGCTCGACCTCGAACTCGTCGGTGCAGACGACGGAGAGGATCGCCTCGGCGATCCGCAGCCCGGCGACCGTGCCCGCCTCGCGGGCGGTGAAGTCGCCGGTGGCGCGGGCGTCTTCGGGGACGGTCGCGACGGTCGTCACGTCCACGCCCTGGTCGAGGTCCTCCTCGATGGCCATGTGCGCGATGTCCTCGACCTGTACGGGGTCCAGACCGGCGTCGGCGAGCAGCTGTGCGAGATCGGGGTCGAGACCGCACTCCATCGGGTCGAGACCGAACGCGCCGTTGTCGTCGCCGTCGGCACCGGCGCAACCGCAGGCGTCACCGCAGCCGGTGGCACCGCCAGGGACATCGCCCGGGACGCCGATCTGCGGCAGCGGCAGGTCGACTGGCTGTTCGCGGTGGGGCTGCGCGCGGTCGGGGGTCGTGCTCACGAGTGCGGCTCCGTCTCGGGTCGAAGGGCGGCGGCGGTCGTTCGGGGGAAGCCCGGCGATTCGGTCGTACGGACGTCGAGCGTGCAGTCCCGGCGCAGGGTGACCAGGAGGTGGCGGGCCCACGCCGCATCGTCCCGGTCGGGGCGGTCCTCGCGCCAGTGGCAGCCGCGGGTCTCCTCGCGGCGGAGCGCGGCGGCGACGAGCACGCGGGCGACGAGGAGGAGGTTGGTGGCCTCCCAGGTGTCGACGCCGGGCTCGGCCGTCTTGCCGTCTCGCCGCAGTTGCTCCGCGGCTTCGTGGTGGACGGATTCCAGCGCGGCCGCGGCGTGGGCGAGCGACTCGGCGGAACGGAGCACGCCGGCGCCGGCGGTCATGATGCGCTGGATGGTGTAGCGGGCCTCGGGGGCGAGGAGGGGGGCCGACTCCCCGCCGCCGGGGCGGCGTGCCCCGCCTGCCCGCCCTGATCAGGGGCGGGTAGCCCGGAGCCGGAGAGGGCGCGCGGCGCGGCGGCGGCACCCCGCGAACCGGTGGGCGGCTGTGCGGCCGCCGTGATGTCGTCAGCGATGCGCTCGGCGAAGACCAGGCCCTCCAGCAGGGAGTTGGAGGCCAGCCGGTTCGCGCCGTGGACGCCGGTGCAGGCGACCTCCCCGCACGCGTACAGCCCCGGCACCGTCGTACGCCCGTCCAGGTCGGTCCGTACGCCGCCGCTGGCGTAGTGCGCGGCGGGCGCCACGGGGATGGGCTCGGTCACCGGGTCGATGCCGTTCGCCCGGCAGGCGGCGAGGATGGTCGGGAAGCGGTGCTCCCACATCTGCGCGCCGAAGTGTCGGGCGTCCAGGTACATGTGCTCGGCGCCCTGCTCCAGCATGCGCCGCAAGATTCCCTTGGCCACGATGTCGCGCGGCGCCAGCTCGGCCAGTTCGTGCTGTCCCTGCATGAAGCGCACGCCGTCGGCGTCGACGAGGTACGCGCCCTCGCCCCGCACCGCCTCGGAGACCAGCGGCTGCTGGCCCTCGGCCTCCGGGCCCAGCCACAGCACGGTCGGGTGGAACTGCACGAACTCCAGGTCGCTGACCTCGGCCCCGGCCCGCAGCGCGAGCGCGACGCCGTCGCCGGTGGAGACGGCGGGGTTGGTGGTGGCGGAGAAGACCTGGCCCATGCCGCCGGTGGCCAGGACGACCGCCGGGGCGCGGACCGCGCCCACCCCGTCGTGGGCGCCCTCGCCCATGACGTGCAGGGTGACTCCGGCGGCGTGCCCGTCGGCGTCCTTGAGCAGGTCGAGGACGAGGGCGTGCTCGATGGTCTCGATACCGGCCGCGCGGACCGCCTCGACCAGTGCGCGGGAGATCTCCGCGCCGGTCGCGTCGCCGCCGGCGTGCGCGATCCGGCTGCGGTGGTGGCCGCCTTCGCGGGTCAGCAGGATCTCGCCGCTGTCCGCGTCCGTGTCGAACCGGGCGCCGGTGGCGATCAGCCGCCGCACCGCGTCGGGCCCCTCGGTGACCAGCAGGCGTACGGCGTCCTCGGCGCAGAGCCCGGCACCCGCGACGAGGGTGTCCTCCAGGTGCTGGCCGGGGGTGTCGCCGTCACCGAGGGCGGCCGCTATGCCGCCCTGCGCCCAGCGGGTGGAACCGTCGTCCAACCGGGCCTTGGTGACGACGGTGACCTTCGCCCCGGCGGCGGCGCAACGCAACGCGACGGTCAGACCCGCGACGCCGGAACCGACGACCACGACATCGGCGGGCACGCTCCAGCCGGGGGCGGGTGCGTGCAGCGCGGGCCCGTCCGGGACGGGGATGTACGAGGCGGGGAGGTACGGGACGGGGCCGGGCGGGATGGGCGCGTGTGCGGCCGGTCCGCCCGGGACGGGCGCCGCGGCCGTGCGGGCCTGGGCGGGAACGGAAGCGGTCGGACCGTCATGCGCCGCCTTGGCCACCGGACCGTCCTGGGCCTGGACGGCCGCCGCCGTGGCCTCCCGGGGTCCGGACGACCTCGTGGACGTCCGGGCGTCGTTGCGTATCGCCCCGTCGGTGCCGGGAGTGGCACCGGTGCCGGGAGTAGTGCCGGTGCCGGTGGTCGTGCCGGGTTCGGTGCCCGGCCGCGGGGTCGTCGTCATCGTGCGCTCCGGGCCTCGGTCGTCGTCTCCGGCAGGGCGTCCGCGCCGTCCGGACCTGCCGCCCGCATGGCATCCGCCTCGCGCAGGGCTGTCCCACGGCCCGTCTCCGTACCTGCCCGCCGGCCCGTCTCCGTACCGGTGCCGCGGAAGTCCAGGCGGATGTTGTCGATCAGACGCGTGGCGCCCACCTTCGCCGCGACCGCCAGCACCGCTTCGCCCGCGTACGTTCCGGGCACCTCGGTGAAGTCCGCGGGGTCGACCAGCCCCAGGTAGTCCAGGACCAGCGGGGGTTCGGCATGGGCCGCTTCCGCGAGGACGGCGTGGGCCGCGGCCCGTACCGCGTCGGGCGATGCCACGGGCACCGCGTCGGCCGGCGCGACGAACGCGTCCGCGTTCGGGTCCAGGTCCGGGTCCGTGTACGGACCCGCGCCCGCGCCCCGGGCGGCCAGTCGGCCCGCTTCCCGGCCGGCGAACAGCGCCCGGGACAGGCTGAGCGCGGTGGCCCGCTCCGGGCCCGACAGGTAGCGGTTGCGGCTGGACAGGGCCAGGCCGTCGCTCTCCCGGACCGTGGGAACGCCCACGATCTCGACCGGGAAGTCGAGGTCCCGCGCCATACGGCGGATCAGCGCGAGCTGCTGCGCGTCCTTCTCGCCGAAGAACGCCAGGTCGGGGCGGGTGAGGTGGAGCAGCTTGGCGACGACGGTCAGCATGCCGTCGAAGTGGCCGGGGCGGAAGGCGCCCTCGTACCGCTCGCCCATCGGCCCGGCGGACATCCGCACGCGCGGCTCTCCCCCGCCGGGGTACACCTCGTCGACCGACGGCGCGAAGACGATGTCCGCGCCCGCCTCGGCGGCGACGGCCAGGTCGGCGTCCAGCGTGCGCGGATAGCGGTCGAGGTCCTCGCCCGCGCCGAACTGGAGCGGGTTGACGAAGACCGTGGCGGTGACGAGCCCCTTGGCGCCGACGCGTTCCCGGGCCGCCCGGATCAGCGAGGCGTGCCCCTCGTGCAGCGCGCCCATGGTCATGACGACGGCGGTCCGCCCGGGCGGCGCGGCGAACCGCGTGAGCGCCCGGTCCAGGTCCGCGCGACGCGTGTACAGCTCGACGTCCGGCTCGCCCGGCCGGGCCGCATTCCACAGCTTCGGGCTCATGCGGCCCCTCCCACTCCTGAGTCTCCTGCGTCTCCTGCGTTTCCCGGGCCTCCCGCGCCTGCCGCGTCGGAGAGGACACCCAGCAGTTCCTCGGCCAGTTCCGGTTTGAGCAGCCCGTGCGCAAGGGCCCGGTCCGCGGTCGTACGGGCCATGGCGAGGTAGCCGGCGACGGCATGCGGCGCGTGGGCGCGCAGCTCGGCGACGTGCGCGGCGACGGTGCCCGCGTCACCGCGGGCGACCGGCCCGGTCAGCGCGGCGTCTCCGCTGCGCAGGGCGTTGTCCAGGGCGGCGCCCAGCAGCGGGCCGAGCATCCGGTGGGGGGCGGCGACGCCGGCGGCGGCCAGCAACTCCATCGACTGGGCGACCAGGGTGACCAGGTGGTTGGCGCCGATGGCGAGGGCCGCGTGGTAGAGCGGGCGGGCCGCCTCCGCGATCCACTCCGGCTCCCCGCCCATCTCGATCACGAGCGCCTCGGCGGCCAGCCGCAGCTCGTCGGGCGCGGTGACGCCGAAGGAGCAGCCCGCGAGCCGCTGTACGTCGACGGCGGTGCCGGTGAAGGTCATCGCGGGGTGCAGCGCGAGCGGCAGCGCGCCGGCCCGGAGGGCGGGGTCGAGCACGGCGGTGCCGTACCGCCCGGAGGTGTGCACGATCAGCTGGCCCGGCCGTACGGCGCCGGTCTCGGCGAGCCCGGCGACCAGCCCCGGCAGCACGTCGTCGGGAACGGTGAGCAGCACAAGCTCGGCGCGGGCGAGGACCTCGGCGGGCGGGACCAGCGGCACGTCGGGGAGCAGCGCGGCGGCCCGGCGCACGGAGGCGTCGGAGACGCCGGAGACGGCGACGGGGCGGTGCCCGGCGAGCCGGAGCGACGCGGCCAGCGCGGGGCCGACCCGTCCCGCTCCGACGACGCCGACGGTGAGCCGGGCGGGACGGTCCTGCGGCTCGGGGTGGTGGTGTGCGTTCACGCGGCGTGGGCCTTCCGTTCCAGTCCGCGAGGGGTACCGGACGATTCCTCGCCATGCTACGCGGATCGCCTCCCGAAGCGGGACGCCGGGAGCGGGGCCGCGGGGCCGCGGGGCCGCGGCAGGAAGCGGGCGCCTGGCCCGGTGTCGGGCCCTGGCCGCCGGGGCGACGGGCACCGGCCGCGGCCCGGCGGCAGGCCGCGGTGCCACCCCCGTGGCCGCCGGGGTCGTTGGGACTGTTGGGGCCGCTTGGGCCGCGGGGCCCGGCGGCGGCCGCGTATCCCGCGTAGCGGCGAGAGGCAAGCCCGCGTAGCGGCGAGAGGCGGGCAAGGGCCGTCGGGGGAGGCCGCCGGGCGGGGTCAGCGGCAGGCGTCGGGGTGCGTACGCGGGCGCGGGGCCCGCACGAACGCGGCGCGCCAGGCCCGCAGCAGCGCGGCCCCGCGGCTCCGGCGGACAGCCGAGCGACCGTCCTCGCGGCCGTCGGTCCCGGGCCGCGCCACCGCCCGCCGCAGGGAGGCGGCCGCGGTGCCCGGGGCGGGTGGCATCGGTTCGCCATGGAGGGCGGCGCGGTAGGCATCGAGCATGTGCTGCTGAGTGATCGACATGCCCCCACCGTGCGACCGGTTCCCGCGCCACGGCACGTCGATTGACGGTCCGCGTCAATCGACACGAGCCGTGGTCCGCGCGGCGGGCACCATATGGCCATGGCCATCGTCCTCGACATCGCCGGTCTGCCGCCCGAGCGCATCGTCTTCAGCCCCTCGCCCCTGTCCGAGCTCATGACCGCGTTGCACGTACTGGCCGAGCCGGGGCACCATCCGGGGCTGCACGGCTGGAGCACGGCCACCGCCGCCGCGCTCAAGCAGGACCTCGCCGACCGGCTGCACGAGGCGGACTTCCTGTGGAACTCGACGTTCTCCGACATCACCAGCCCGTTCGCGGCGCTCCCGTACGGCGAGGGGCGGCCCGGGGAGACGCTCGCCGAGGACCTGGACATGCTGGACCGGCTGGACGACGAGCTGTACGTCAACGCCGCGCTGGAGATCTCCTGCGCGAGCCGCTACTGCATGGGCGGCCCGTCGCCGCTCGTGGACGCCGCCGCGCGCGAACAGGCGCTGGAGCGGGCCGTCGCGCGCGGGCCGCGGCAGCTGAGCTTCGCGCAGCGGCTGCTGGCGGACCCGCCGGGGGTACGGGCCTGGATCCGGCGGCTCTTCGAGGACTGCGAGGAGGCGTTCTTCGCGAACGTCTGGCAGCGGGTGCGGGTGGAACTGGCCGCCGACGCCCGGCACAAGACGGAGGTGCTGCGCCGCAAGGGGCTGCGTGAGGCGCTGGCCGAGGTCTCGCCCGCGCTGGCGCTGGACGAGACGGGCACCCGCATCATCGTCGACAAACTGAGCAGCGGCCGCGGCACCACGGTGGACCCCGAGGCAGGGCCCGGCCTCACCTTCGTCCCGTCCTCGTTCGGCTGGCCGCATCTGATGGTGCTGCACGCACCGCGCTGGCGACCGGTGGTCCACTACCCGCTCGCCGCGCCGGAGCTGCCGGGCCCGGCCTCGGTGGAACTGCTGGGGCGGCGGATGGAGGCGCTGGCGCACCCGATGCGGATGCGCATCTGCCGCAACCTGGCGCGTGCCTCGTTCACCACGGGCGAGCTGGCCTCGGCGCACGGCATCAGCGCGCCCGAGGTGTCACGGCACATCGCCGTGATGAAGAAGGCGGGGCTGATCACGACGCGGCGGCGGGGCCGGTACGTGCTGCACCAGTTGAACCTGCCGGTGGTGGCCAGGCTGGGCAGCGACTTCCTGGAGGGCGTCCTGCGCTGACGCCCTCCGGCCGACCGCCGACGCCCTCCGCGCCGAACGCTGAGGCCCTCCGCCGACCGCTGACGCCGCCCACCGAGCGACCGCGCCCAGGCCGTACACCCGCCGCCCACGCGGCCTACGCGGCGAACGCGGCGCACCCAGCCGTACGCCCGCGACCCACGCCGCGCACCCAGCCGTACGCCCGCCGCCCACGCGGCTACGCGCCGCCCCCCGCTCCCGCCCGCACCAGACCCGTCTCGTACGCCAGCACCACCACCTGCACCCGGTCGCGCAGCCCCAGCTTCGTCAGGATGCGCCCCACGTGCGTCTTCACCGTGGCCTCGGAGAGCACCAGACGCGTCGCGATCTCGCCGTTCGACAGGCCCTGCGCGAC
Source organism: Streptomyces sp. XD-27 (assembly GCF_030553055.1). Taxonomy (NCBI): domain Bacteria; kingdom Bacillati; phylum Actinomycetota; class Actinomycetes; order Kitasatosporales; family Streptomycetaceae; genus Streptomyces; species Streptomyces sp. XD-27. The sequence goes on along the minus strand of NZ_CP130713.1, from coordinate 4,542,078 downwards.
CAGCAGCATCACCTCGCGCTCCCGCCCGGTCAGCCGGCCCAGCTCCGCCGGGACCCCGCCCGCCGCGCCGCCCACGCTGCCGCCGCCTCCGCTCGGCAGGATCGGCGCGAAACGGTCCAGCAGCCGACGCGTCGTACTGGGCGCCACGACCGCGTCACCGCTGTGTACGGCGCGGATCGCGGCGAGCAGTTCGCCCGGCGGCACGTCCTTGAGCATGAACCCGCCGGCCCCGGCCTTGAGCGCGGAGAACGCGTACTCGTCGAGGTCGAAGGTCGTCAGGATCAGCACCTTCGGCGCGTCCTCGCGCTCGCAGATGCGGCGGGTGGCCTCCACCCCGTCGAGCCGGGGCATCCGGACGTCCATCAGGACGACGTCCACGTCCGTGCCGCGCAGCACCTCCAGCGCCTCCGCGCCGTCCCCCGCCTCGGCGACGACCTCCATGTCGGGCTGGGCCGCCAGCACCATCCGGAACCCGGTGCGCAGCAGCACCTGGTCGTCCACGAGCATGACGCGGATCGCCATCGTCACGGTCCCTCTTCCTCTTCCTTGATCACGTCGCGCTGTTCCTTGACCACGTCGCGCTGTTCCTCGGTCGCGTCGCCTGCGTCAGCCGGCCGGCCTGAGCGGGAGCAGCGCGCTGATCCGGAAGCCTCCGCCAGGACGCGGTCCCGCGTCCAGCGTGCCACCCACCATGCCGACCCGCTCCCGCATGCCGATGAGGCCGTGGCCCTGGCCGTCCGCCCCGCCGTCCTCGTACATCTCGCGCTGCGCGCCGCGCCCGTCATCCTCCACCAGCAGGCCGAGCCCGTCGTCGAAGTACGTCAGCCGGACGCTCGCCTCCACGTCGGGGCCACCGTGCTTGCGGGTGTTGGTCAGCGCCTCCTGCACGATGCGGTACGCGGTCAGCTCGACGCCGCTGGGCAGCGGGCGCGGACTGCCCTCGACCCGGAAGTCGACCACCAGGCCCGCGCCGCGCACCTGCTCGATGAGGTCGTCTATCTGCTCGACGTCGGGCTGCGGCACGTAGTCGGTGCTGTCGGAGGGCTCGCCCGTGCGCAGCACGCCCAGCAGCCGCCGCATCTCGGCCAGCGCCTGGCGGCCGGTGCCGGAGATCGTCTCCAGCGCCTGCCTGGCCTGCTCGGGAGCGGCGTCCATGACGTACGCGGCGCCGTCGGCCTGCACCACCATCACGGACACGTTGTGCGCGACGACGTCGTGCAGCTCGCGGGCGATCCGCGCGCGCTCGGCCGCCACCGCCATCTTCGACCGCTCCTCGCGCTCCTTCTCCAGCCGGGCGGCCCGCTCCTCCAGCTGTGCGTAGTAGGCCCGGCGGGTGCGTATGGAGTCGCCCAGCACCCAGGCCAGCACGAAGGGGATCGTGAGGAAGGCCGTGACGACGAACCACTGCCAGGCGGTGTCCTGCCGCTCCCAGCGCGCGTTGCTGATGGTCGGTGCGAGGAGACCGGCGGCGAGCGCGTAGCGCGAGGCCCAGCGGGCGCCGTCGGCGGCGTTGGTGTAGACGATCACCAGCAGCGCGAAGTCGCTGGGGTTCGTCTCGACGTCCACGGCGAGCTGGGCCAGCCCGCAGACGGTCGCGAGCAGCAGCATCCTCTCGGGCACACGGCGGCGCAGCGCGACGACGAGCCCCAGGCCGAGGATGATCGGCACCGCGGCGAGCTGCGGGTCCCGGCCCGCGGTGTCCTCCATGTTCCACAGCAGGCCCATCCCGACCAGGAGGAGAGCCCAGAAGCTGTCCACCCCGGTCGGGTGCCTGCGGAGGAAGTCATAGAGCCGTTGCACGTCACCCAGCGTAGGCACGGCGGATAGGTGCACGGGTCAGCCAGACGGTCGATTCCCCGTGGCCCCGCCCTACTCCCCAAGGTGGATGCCGTTCCGCATAGCGTTGGACTGTGGTGAACGCATCCTCCGGCCCCGAGTGGCTCCGCTGGCGTACGGCGGCCGAGCGCGCGCTGTACGGCCCCGAGGGCTTCTTCCGGCGCCCCGAGGGCCCGGCGGGCCATTTTCGCACGTCCGTGCACGCCTCCCCGCGCTATGCGGAGGCGGTCGCCGAGCTGCTGCGCCGGGTGGACACGGCACTGGGCCGTCCCGCGGAACTCGCACTGGTGGACATGGGGGCCGGACGCGGTGAACTGCTGACGGGCGTCCTCGCGGCCCTGGACGGCGAGGCAGCCCAGGACGCGGCTCGGGGGGCGGTGCCGGACGCGACGGCCTCGGGCCCCGACGAGGCGACGGCCGCGGTTCCGGGCACGGCTCCGTACGCCGCCTCGGACGCGGCTGCCGCCGTCGGATCCGCCACCGGGCTCGTCGCCCGGCTGCGGCTCTGCGCCGTGGAGCGCGCGGCGCGGCCGGACGGTCTCGACCCGCGCGTGGAATGGCTCGCCGCCCCGCCCGAGGGCGTACAGGGCCTGCTCTTCGCCAACGAGTGGCTCGACAACGTGCCGGTGGACATCGCCGAGACGGGCCCCGACGGCGTACCCCGGTACGTCCTCGTCGCCCCCGACGGCACCGAGCGGCCCGGCCCCCCGGTCGACGGCGCCGACGCCGACTGGCTCGCCCGCTGGTGGCCGCTGGACGAGGCCGCGGGTCCGGGGGCGCGCGCCGAGATCGGCCGGCCGCGCGACGAGGCGTGGGCGGCGGCCGTCCGGTGCCTGCGGGCCGGGCTGGCCGTCGCCGTGGACTACGCGCACACGCGCGCCACCCGGCCGCCCTTCGGCACCCTGACCGGGTTCCGGGAGGGCCGGGAGGTACGGCCGGTGCCGGACGGCAGCTGCGACCTGACCGCGCACGTCGCCCTGGACGCCTGTGCGACGGCGGGCCACGAGGCGGTGGAGGAGGGCGGTGGGCCGTCCGGCGGCCCTCCGCACCGGCTCACCCAGCGGGACGCGCTCCGCGCGCTCGGCGTCACCGGGCGGCGGCCCCCGCTCGCCCTGGCCTCCCGCGATCCCGTCGGCTACGTACGGGCCCTGGCGGCGGCCGGTGCGGCGGCGGAGCTCACCGATCCGGCGGGCCTGGGCGCCTTCGGCTGGCTGCTCCAGCCGGTGGGCACCGGATGCCGGGACCTTGGCCGGAACCTCTGCCAGGGCCTCCACCAAGACTCCGGCCAGGGCCTTCACCAAGACCCCGACGAGGGCCTTCGCCAGGCCCCCGCCACGACCCCGGCCAAGACTCAGGCCGAAACCCCGCCCCGCCGGCCCCCTGAGACACTGGTGCCATGACGGAGACGACAGTCGGCATCGGCGGCGCGGCGGAGACCACCGACATGGTGCTGAACATCGGGCCGCAGCACCCCTCCACCCACGGTGTGCTGCGCCTCCGCCTCGTCCTCGACGGAGAGCGGATCCAGCACGCGGAGCCGGTCATCGGCTACATGCACCGCGGCGCGGAGAAGCTGTTCGAGGCGCGCGACTACCGCCAGATCATCGTGCTCGCCAACCGCCACGACTGGCTGTCGGCGTTCTCCAACGAACTGGGCGTCGTCATGGCCGTCGAGCGGATGCTCGGCATGGAGGTGCCCGAGCGGGCCGTGTGGACCCGCACCCTGCTCGCCGAGCTGAACCGGGTGCTCAACCACATGATGTTCCTGGGTTCGTACCCGCTCGAACTGGGCGGCATCACCCCCGTCTTCCACGCGTTCCAGGAGCGGGAGGAGCTCCAGCACGTGATGGAGGAGGTCTCCGGCGGCCGGATGCACTACATGTTCAACCGGGTCGGCGGCCTCAAGGAGGACCTCCCGGCCGGGTGGCTGGGCCGGGCCCGGCACGCCGTCGCCGAGGTGCGGTCCCGGATGGACGTGTACGACCGGCTGATCCTCGGCAACGAGATCTTCCGGGGCCGTACGAAGGGCGTCGGCGTGCTGTCGCGGGAGGCGGTGCACGCGTACGGGGTCAGCGGGCCCATCGCGCGCGCCTCCGGCGTCGACTTCGACCTGCGGCGGGACGAGCCGTACCTGGCGTACGGGGAGCTGGCCGACACCCTCAAGGTCGTGGTCCGCCAGGAGGGCGACAGCCTGGCCCGCTTCGAGTGCCTGCTGGAGCAGACCCACAACTCGCTGGACCTGGCGGACGCCTGCCTGGACCGGCTGGCGGAACTGCCGCCGGGCCCGATCAACCAGAGGCTGCCCAAGGTGCTCAAGGCCCCGGAGGGCCACACGTACGCCTGGACCGAGAACCCCCTGGGCCTCAACGGCTACTACCTCGTCTCCAAGGGCGAGAAGACGCCGTACCGGCTCAAGCTGCGCTCGGCCTCGTACAACAACATGCAGGCCCTGACCGAGCTGCTGCCGGGCACGCTGGTCGCCGACATGGTCGCGATCCTCGGTTCGCTGTTCTTCGTCGTCGGCGACATCGACAAGTAACCGACAAGTAGTCGACGACTCATCGGCAAGGGGACGAACGCGGTCAGGAGATCGCGCTGCGCAGCTCGCCCATGTCGATCTGCTCGGTCTCGTCGTGCGCGGTCAGGTCGATGACCTCGCCCGCCTCCTCCTGCCTGGCCTGCTCGGCGAGCGCCTCGTCGCCGACGACGTCCGCGAGGTCCTCGTCGACGGCCCCGGCCGCCGCCGGGGCGTCCGGCTCCTGCGGAGCCGTGGGCCGGGCCGACTTCTGCGTACCGAAGAAGTCGAAACCGCCTTCCACACGGGCGATGGCCCGGCGGGCGGCCGAGTAGGGGACGACGGCGGTCGCGACGTTGCGGGTGTGCACGCGCGCGTCGCTGTCAGCGGCGTTCCCCTCGGCCGCGTCACTCCCGGCCGCGCCGCCGGCGATCACCGCGGCGTCGGTCACGTCGCCCGCGGTCGTGTCGCCGTCGGTCACGTCGCCGGCGATCGTGTCCCGGGCGGTCGTGTCGCCGTCAGCCCTGTCGGCGTCCGCCGCATCGCCCGCCGTCGCCTCACCGGCGGTCGCGTCCTCGCCGCCGCTCGCCTCCTCGCCGGACAGGCGGCGCAGCGCGGCCGCGGCCCGGCGGAACGCCTCCGCATCGAGCGGCCGGGCCACTGCCGGGATCTCGGCAGACGCCTCACGCGCCACGTCCTCAGCCACCACGGACTTATCCGCCACGGACTCGTCCGCCACCGACTCAGCCGCCACGGACTCACCCACCACGGGCTCGCCCACCACGGATTCACCCGCTGTCGCACGCCTCGGCGCCGGGAGTTCGTTCGGTACGGCGTCCCGCACCAGCCGCCGGCGGCTCTCCAGCGCGCGGGCGCGCTCCGTCTCCGCCGTGGCGTACCGGCGCAGCAGGTCGGCGTGCTCGTTGCGGAGCCGGGCCAGTTCGGCCCGCTTGGCGCGCAGCTTGGCGTTGAGGTCCGCGCGCACCTCGCGCGCCTCCTCCACGTCCGCCTCCAGCTCGGCGGCGCGCTCCTCGGCGCGCCACTCCGCGCGCGTCTTCTCCTTTGTCAGCTCGGCGACGCGCTTGCCCGCGGCACGGTCCCAGCCACGCATCAGGAACGCGCCGACGACGGCGGCGGCGCTCGCGGCCACGGCCAGGCCGCGAATCACCGCTGTTTCTCCGAGGACCAGGGCGCCGGCAGCGGACGCTATGGCCACGGCCCCGACCGAGATCGGGGGAAGCAGCCGGTGCAGCGGTGGGGATTGGCGATGGCGTCCACGTGGCATGGCCTGAAACTTACCGTGCGTGTGGGGCGTTTGGGGCACCACCCCGGCAAACTCCCCCAAGGAAATTCCGCGCCCTCGCGCAGATTACCTTTCCAGCAGCCCCTTCTCCTTCAAGTAGTCCCCGGCGACATCAACAGGCTTGAGCCGCTCGGCATCAACCTTCTTGTTGAGTTCGGTGAGATCCTCGGTCGTCAGCACTCTGGTGATCTTGTTCAGGGCGTCCTCGATCCCCTTCGCGCCGGCCGACTTCGCATTCACCACCGGCAGCACGTTGTCCGCGTTCTGCAGATGCTTGTCGTCTTCGAGGAGGACGAGCCCGAACTGATCGAGTGTCGCGTCGGTGGTAACGGTCAGGACCATTTCATCCTTGCCGTTCTTGACCGCCTGCTTCGCCTGCACACTGCCGACGTCCAGCGGGTCGATACCGGCGACGTCGATGCCGTACGTCTTCTCCAGACCCGGCTGGCAGAACGGCCGCTTGGCGCATTCGTCGCCCGCCGCCAGCGTGACCTTCTGCTTCGATTTCCCCAGATCCGACAGCGTCTTGAGGCCGTGCTTCGCCGCGAACTCCGCGCTCACCGCGAACGCGTTCTGGTCGACCGCCTTGCCCGCGGGGAGCACCTTGAGCCCGCGCGGCTCCGCGAGCTTCCGCAGCGCCGCCATCGTGGTCCCCACGTCGGGTGAGGCGACCGGCGCGGCGTCGGAGCCGTGCCGCTTGGCGTTGAGGAACTCCGCGAGGGTGGCCGCGTACTCCGGCACGACGTCCACCTGGCCCTTCTCCAGGGCCGGTTCGTACAGCTCGCGGGCGTCGACGGTCTTGATCGACGTCGGGTACCCGGCGTCCTCGAGCACCCGCGCGTACAGCTCGGCGAGGATCCGTGACTCGGTGAAGGGTGCGGACCCGATCACCAGCGTCCCGGAGTCGCCCCCGCCCGACTCCTCCAGGCTCCTGCCGCCCCCGGCGGCGAGGACGGCCACCAGCGCCACGGCCGTGACCGCGCCCGCGGCGGTGAGTTCGAGGGTGGCCGGCGTCTTGGGGGCCCCTTCGGCGGACGCCTTCGGGCTCCCTCCGGCGGACGCGGCCTTCGGGGCCCCTCCGGCGGACACGGGCGAGGCCTCGGCAACCGACGCGACCGACGCAGCCGACGTGACCGACGCCGCCGGCCGTCCGACGCGCCGCCGCATCGGGTCCAGCAGCCGCTCCAGGAGCACGAGCGCGCCCTCCACCAGCAGCGCCAGCGCCGCCACCAGCACCGCACCGGCCACCACCTGCGCGGTGTCGGTGAGCCGGAAGCCGGCCGTGATGATCCGGCCCAGTCCCCCGCCGCCGGGCAGCGCGGCGAGCGTCGCGGTCGCCACGACCTGGACGGCGGCGGTCCGTACGCCCGTCATGAGCAGCGGGAAGGCGAGCGGCAGCTCGACCCGGCGGATCACCTGGCCGCCGGACATGCCCATGCCGCGCGCCGCCTCCACCGCCTCGCGGTCCACCTCGCGCATGCCGACGTACGCGTTGGTGAGCAGCGGCGGCACGGCGAACAGCACCAGGGCGAGGATCGTCGGCAGGTCGCCGTGCGTCCCCAGCGGGCTGAGCAGCAGCAGGACCAGCACGGCGAAGGTGGGCACGGCCCGCCCCGCGTTGGAGATGTTGACGGCCAGCGCGCCGCCCTTGCCGACGTGGCCGAGCAGCACCGCGAGCGGCAGCGCGACGGCGCACGCGACGGCCAGCGAGACGCACGTCAGCCAGAGGTGCTCGCCCAGCCGGTGCCAGACACCCGCGTCGCCGGACCAGTGCGAGCCGGTGGTCAGCCAGGTCCAGGTGTCGCCGATGAGACCCATCAGGCCCTCCCCCGCTTCCGCGTCCAGGGCGTCAGCAGCCGCTGTACGCCGAGCAGCAGCAGGTCCGCGGCGACGGCCAGCACCACGCACAGCACGGACGCGGTGAGCACCTGCGCCTTGAAGAAGCTGCGCATGCCCTCGTAGATGAGGTTGCCGAGCCCGCCGTAGCCGATGATCGCGCCGACCGTGGTGAGCGAGACGGTGGACACGGTCGTGATCCGCAGACCCGCCATCAGGGCGGGCAGCGCCAGCGGGAGTTCGACGTCGAACAGCATGCGGACCGGCCCGTAGCCCATCCCGCGTGCGGCCTCGCGGGCGTCCTCGGGCACCGCCGCGAGCCCGGCCAGGATGTTCCGCACCAGGATCGTCAGCGAATACAGCACCAGGCCGGTGACCACCACGGCCACCGACAGCCCGAATACGGGCAGCAACAGCGAGAACATCGCCAGCGACGGCACCGTGTACAGAATCGTCGTCAGACTGAGCAGCGGGCCCGCCACGATCCGCCAGCGGCGCGCCAGCAACGCGAGCGGAAAGGCCACCAGCAGGCCGATCGCCACGGCCGCGAGCGTAATGCCCACATGCTGGAGCGTGGCGTCCGTCAGCTCCTCACCGCGGGTCCGCAGATATTCCCCGCAGACCCACTCGTTGGTGATCAGGCAGTTCTCCGCCGCCACCGGCCCACCTCCCCGTCAATTCCCGCCGACCCTATCCCCGACCGCCGACATCTCATCGGCTTGCCACACAACGGCAACAATCTCCTCCGCGAATGCGGCCACAATGGGGACCGTGATCCGATTCGAGCACGTCACCAAGCGCTACGCCGACGGCACGACCGCCGTGGACGATCTGTCCTTCGAGGTCGCGGAGGGCGAGCTGGTCACGCTCGTCGGACCCTCGGGCTGCGGCAAGACCACCACGATGAAGATGGTCAACCGGCTGATCGAGCCGACGAGCGGTCAGATCCTGCTGGACGGCGAGGACATCTCCCGGGTCGACCCGGTCGGCCTCCGGCGCCGGATCGGCTATGTGATCCAGCAGGTGGGCCTGTTCCCGCACAAGACCGTGCTGGAGAACACCGCCACCGTTCCGGCGCTGCTGGGCTGGACGCGCCGCAAGGGCCGGGAGCGCGCCGCGGAACTGCTCGACCTCGTCGGTCTCGATCCGTCCGTCTACGGCGACCGCTACCCCGACCAGCTCTCCGGCGGCCAGCGCCAGCGCGTGGGCGTGGCCCGCGCGCTCGCCGCCGACCCGCCGGTGCTGCTGATGGACGAGCCGTTCGGCGCGGTCGACCCGGTGGTCCGCGAACACCTCCAGACGGAGTTCCTGCGGCTGCAGTCCCAGGTGCGCAAGACGGTGCTGTTCGTCACGCACGACATCGAGGAGGCGGTGCGGCTCGGGGACCGGATCGCGGTCTACGGGGCGGGGCGGATCGAGCAGTTCGACACCCCGGCGACGGTGCTGGGCGCGCCCGCGACGCCGTACGTGGCCGACTTCGTCGGCGCCGACCGGGGGCTCAAGCGGCTGTCGGTCACCCCCATCGAGCCCGGCGACCTCGAACAGCCGCCGGTCGTCCACCTCGACGACCCACTGCCGAAGGCCGCCGCCCGGCTCGCGGCGGACGGCGCCCGCTGGGCGGTCGTCCTGGACGACGCGGAGGGGCTGCACGGCTGGGTGTCGGCCGAGTCCCTGGCGTCCGGCGCAAAGGCGGCGACGGGCACGGTACGGGAGCGCGCGCGCCGGATGGACGCCTGGCTGCCGGTCGGCGCCCCGCTGAAGCAGGCGTTCAGCACGATGCTCCAGCACGACGCGGGCTGGATCGCCGTCCTCGACGGCGACCGCTTCGTGGGCGTCCTCACCCCGGGCCGGCTGCACGAGGCGCTGCGCCGTTCGATCGGCGCGGACGCGAAGGACATCGCCCGCACGGAGGTCACGTTGGAAACGGTCCCGGGCGCGTAACCCGGCCCGGGGCGCGGCCACCCGGCCCCGCGCCGGAAGGCGACACCGCTAGGCGGTGAGCCGGTCCTCGTCCTCGTCGTCCGGCAACCGGCACACCCGCTCCAGGAAGAGCGCCGCCGCGATCACCGCCACACCCGCCACCACCGAGGCGCCCGCGTAGATCGCCTGGTCGCGGCGGGGCGGGACGTCCAGCTCGTTCATGGCGAGGAAGAGGCCCACCCCGCCGTACATCCCGGAGATCAGCGCCGACACCAGCGCGCTGGCCTGGCCGAAGACCACCGCGCGGGCCGCCATCAGCGGGTTGACGCCCGTGGCGCCCGGCCTGCGCTCGCGCTGCGCCCGCAGGCGGGACCGCATCGACAGCGCCGTCGCGGCCAGGACGGCGGCGATCAGCCCCAGCACGATGGGCGCGGCCACGGGCACGCTCGGCAGGGTCCCCATCGTGTCCCAGAGGCGGGCTCCCGCCCACGAGATCACCCCGGCCGCGAGGAACAGCCCGACCAGCACCCTGATACGAAGTTGGCTCACCGAGCTGTCGCCCCTCACGTTCACGTCGTAGGTCCCACCTGCCCCAGAAACTACCGGGGTCCCCGGGGGGAACGCCTACTCGGGCAGCCGCAGTTCCAGGTCCGGGCGGGGCTCCACGCCGCCGCGGCCGACCTGCTCCACCAGCCGGGCCACCGGGCCCCGCCCCGGAACCTCGGCCTCCGGGTCCACGTCCTGCCACGGCACGAGGACGAAGGCGCGCTCATGGGCGCGCGGGTGCGGAAGGGTGAGCTCCGGGTCGTCCAGCACGACGTCCTGGTACGCCACGATGTCCACGTCCAGGGTGCGCGGGCCCCAGCGCTCGTCCCGCACCCGCCGGTACGCCTCCTCGATGGCGTGCCCGCGCTCCAGCAGGGAGGACGGCGGCAGGGTGGTCTTGATCAGCACCACCGCGTTGAAGTACGACGGCTGCGAGCCCGGGTCGACGCCCCACGGCTCCGTCTCGTACACCGGCGAGACCGCCTTGACCCGCACACCCGGGGTGTCCTCCAGCGCGTCGACCGCGCCCTGGAGCGTCTCCAGCCGGTTGCCCAGGCTGCTGCCCAGGGAGATCACGGCCCGTTTCGGGTTGCTCAACGTCACGTCGGCCGCGTCCACCTGTTCCACCACGGAGGCGGGGACGGGCTGCACGGTCGGGTCGCTGCTGCTCATCATGTTCTGCTCCGGGTGATGGTGATGGTCACGTCGTCGAAGGGCACGGTGATCGGCGCGTCCGGCTTGTGGACGACCACCTCCACCTCCCGCACCGCTTCGTGCTTCAGGCACCGATCGGCGATCCGCTCGGCGAGGGTCTCGATCAGGTCGACGGGTTCGCCCCGCACCACCTCCACGACCTCCTCGGCCACCACTCCGTAGTGAACGGTCTTGGTGAGGTCGTCACCGGCCGCCGCGGGCCGGGTGTCCAGACCGAGCACGAGGTCCACGACGAAGGTCTGGCCTTCCTCGCGTTCATGCGGAAACACCCCGTGGTGACCGCGGGCCCTCAGGCCCCGCAGCGCGACACGATCCACACGAATCACTCCTGCTGGTCGTCGGTGCGCGGGCGACACCGTCTCGCGGCGACGCCCACCCATCCCCAGTCCTCCGGTGGGGACAACCCAATCGAATCTACCTGCGAGCACCGACAGCGCTCACGTACGGGGGCCGGGGCACGGCTCCACGGCCGGACGCGCACGCCCCGGGCCGCGTCTACCCGCGCCCTCGTGAACCACTCACTACCCGGTCCCGACGCGACTCGAACGAGTGGCCCATCTCACATCCCGCTGACGGGGGTGTGCCGCCCGGCCACTCGGCGGTCCCGCAGGCGGTCCGCGTATCCGGAACCGTTCAGTCCGACGCCTCGGACTCCTCGTCGCTCTCGGCCAGCACCGGCGAGCCGTGGTGCGACCACAGCTTCCAGCCGTCCGCCGTGCGCCGGAAGACGTTCGTCGCCACGACCAGCTGCCCCACCAGCGGCCCCAGCTCGCCCTCCTCCTCGGCGGGAGCGCCGCTGAGGATGTTCTCCGTACACGTCACCAGGGCCGTGTCCGCGACCACCGACACCTCGACATCGGTGAGGAAGAACTGGATGTAGTCGGTGTTCGCCATGATCAGGGCGTACGAGCGGAGCACCTCGCCGCGGCCGCGCAGCACCGGCCACCCCGGGTGCACGCACGAGACGTCCCCGTCGAGCCAGAGTCGGCTGAGCCCCTCGTGGTCGCCCCGCTCCATCGCCTCGTAGAGCGCGGTGTTCGCCCGCTCCACCTGCTCGGCGTCGGTCAGCGACGTCACGTAAGGCCCGTCCCGCGGTGCGCCGCCGGGGCGCCCGCCGCGTCCTCGACGGCGCGGACCACCCGCACCGCGTCCGCGCTCGCCGCCACCTCGTGCACCCGCACCGCCCACGCCCCCTCACGCGCCGCGATCGCCGAGACCGCCGCGGTCGCGGCGTCCCGCTGCCGGGCGGGCGGCGGGGTGCCGCCGTCCCCGGCCAGGACCCGGCCCAGGAACCGCTTGCGGGACGCGGCCACCAGCACCGGCCGGCCCAGGGCGTGCAGCTCGGCCAGGTGCGCCACCAGCGCCAGGTCGTGCTCGGCGTTCTTGGCGAAGCCCAGCCCGGGGTCGACCACGATCCGGTCCGGGGCGATCCCGCCCGCGACCGCGCGGTCCACGCTCTCGCGCAGCTCGGCCAGCACCTCCGCGACCACGTCTCCGTAGACCGCGCGGTTGTTCATGTCGATCGACTGGCCGCGCCAGTGCATCACCACGAACGGCACCCCCGCGGCGGCCACCACCGGCACCATCGCGGCGTCGGCGCGCCCGCCGCTGACGTCGTTGACCAGGGCCGCGCCGGCCTCCACCGCGCGCTCGGCGACCGAGGCGCGCATGGTGTCGACGCTGACGACGGCGCCCGCTCCGGCCAGCTCGCGGACCACCGGGACCACCCGGCGCAGCTCCTCGGCCTCGTCGACGCGGGTCGCGCCGGGGCGGGTGGACTCACCGCCCACGTCCACCAGGTCGGCGCCGGCCGCCATCAGGTCCAGGCCGTGCTTGACGGCCAGCTCGGGGTCGAACCACTGGCCGCCGTCCGAGAAGGAGTCGGGCGTGACGTTCACCACGCCCATCACCGCGCACCGATCCCACTGGGGCAGACCGACCGGCCCGACACGACCACGCAACGTACTCATGCCTCCAGCGTAGGGGCTGCCCCCTTCCGGGCACCCTCCGCGCCTCCACGCGGCAGCAAGAGCCCGGGGAAGGGGCGCGGCCCCGCACGTTCCACGGACCCCCGCCGGGAGGCGCTACGGCTACGCCACGCGCTCGACCTCGTGCCGCCGCACCGGCGCGTCCGACAGTTCCGCGCAGGAGCCGGGCGGGGTCGGCTTGTCCCGGCGCCACAGGCGCGGCAGCGCCAGCGAGACGAAGCCCTCGGCCTGCATCGCCGCCAGGCCGATCCGCGGCAGGTCGCGGGTGTTGCGGAAGACCACGAACCGCGGCTCCCAGCGGGGCTGGAACTTGGCGTTGAACTTGTACAGCGACTCGATCTGGAACCAGCGCGAGAGGAACACCAGCAGCCCTCGCCAGCCGCGCAGCACCGGGCCCGCGCCCAGCTTCTCGCCGCGCGCCAGCGCCGACCGGAACATCGCGAAGTTCAGCGACACCCGCTTCACGTCCAGCCCGGCCGCGGCCTGGAGGGAGGCGACGATCAGCAGCTCGTTCATGCCGGGGTCGGCGCTGCGGTCGCGGCGCATCAGCTCCAGGGATATGCCGTCCTTGCCCCACGGCACGAAGTGCTGCATGGCCTTGAGGTCCCCGTACGGGCTCGGCGCCTCGCCCTCCTCCGGGGCCTTGTGCGCGGTCGCGATCACCGCGTCGCCGTCGTGGTCCGCGTCGATCCGGCCCAGGGCCATCGAGAAGCCGCGCTCGGTCTCGGTGTCCCGCCAGGCGTTCGCGGCCAGCTGGATGCGCGCCAGCTCCTCCGGGTCGAGGTCGCGGACCCGCCGCACCCGGGTCTCGTAGCCGTTGCGCTCGATGCGCTTGACCATCTGCCGTACGTTGCGCATCGACCGGCCGGTGAGGGTGAAGTCCGGCACGTCGACGATCGCCTCGTCGCCCAGCTCCAGCGCGTCCAGACCGGTCTCGCGGGTCCACACGTGGCCGCCCGTCTCGCTGCACCCCATGACCGCGGGGGTCCAGGAGTGCCGGCGGGCCTCCTCCATGAAGCGCTCGATGGCGCCCGGCCACGCCTCCACGTCGCCGATGGGGTCGCCGCTGGCCAGCATCACGCCGGAGACGACGCGGTAGCAGACGGCGGCCTTGCCGCTCGGGGAGAAGACGACGGCCTTGTCGTGCCGGAGCGCGAAGTAGCCGAGGGAGTCCCGGCCGCCGTGCTGGGCGAGCAGCTCCCGCAGCCGGTCCTCGTCGTCCTGGGTGAGCCGGGCCACCGGGTTCGCGGGGCGGAAGGCCAGGTAGGCGGTGGTGGCCACGGTCAGCAGGCCGAGGGCGCCGAGCGAGTAGCCGACGGTGTAGTCCACGCGGTCGATGTAGTCGACGGGGCCCTCGAACCCGAACAGGCCCCACATGATGTGCTCCAGCCGGTCCTGGACCGAGGGGCTGCCGACGACCTTGTCCGGGTGCCCGTCGACGATCAGCCAGCCCAGGCCCAGGCTGACCCCGCCCAGCACCACGAAGCTGGCCAGCGCCTTCCAGCGGCTGCGCGGGTCCGGCAGGGCGAAGAACTCCTCGCGGCGCCAGATCAGCAGCGCCAGCAGCGCGAGCGACAGCAGCGCGCCGCAGACCGAGTCCCGGTACATCAGCTGTGCGGTCGCCCCGATCGGCAGCAGCCCCACCGCGGCCACCCAGGCACGCCGCTTACGCCGCTTCAGCCCGTGCGCGAGCATCAGCAGCAGCAGGCCGACGACGATGGAGGAGGCGGCGGCCAGCGGGCTCACCGCTCCGGGCAACACCTCGGTGAAGGTGTGGAACTTGCTGTGTCGGAAGCGTGGGAAAATGCCGGATGCAACATTGAGCAGCCCGATCAGCATGCAGGCCGTGCCGACGACCGTGGGGATGGTCTCCGGACGTGGTCCGCGCATCAGGCGCCGCAGCCGCGGAGGAACCACCCCGGACTTTTCGCCATCTTGCATTTCAGACATTTGCTTTCCCGTCGCCCCTGTCGTGAGGATCTGCGTCCCGCGGACGCGGCACCTGGACAATTTGCGCCTTCCAAGACGGCGTTCATGGGCATGGGGTTCCATCGCGCGGCACGGGGGATGACCGACCGCCCGACAGAAAGACTGTGATGGGTCTCACCGCCACGAAAACCGTGCTGCTCGCCGTCCTTGTGGCGGTGCTGCTGTTCGCCGCGACCATCTGGCTATGGCCGAAGCTCGCGGGCCGCAGCGTACAGGCTGTACTGGGCCGAATAGGAACTCTGCTCCTGGCCCAGATATCGCTGTTCGCCGCGGTCGGCCTCTGGGCCAACCAGTCGTTCGGCTTCTACGGCTCCTGGGCGGATCTGCTCGGCACCGAGGACACTCCGGGGGTCGTGGTCGATCATGACACACCGCTGAGCAAGCAGGTGCAGGTCCAGGGCGTCCAGAAGGTGAACGTTCCGGGAAGCCACCAGGCCACCGTGGCCGGGCGGATCGAGAAGGTGACGATCCAGGGCCCGCAGTCCCGGATCGCCAGCAAGGCGTACGTCTACCTGCCGCCGGAGTACTTCCAGGAGGAGTACAAGAACCACAGGTTCCGCGCCGCCCTGGTGCTGACCGGCTACCCGGGCACCACCGAGGCGCTGATGTACGGGCTCAAGTACCCGCAGACGGCGCACAAGCTGGTCAAGGACGGCAAGATGCCGCCGATGGTGCTGGTGATGATGCGGCCCACCGTCAAGCCGCCGCGGGACACCGAGTGCATGGACGTGCCCGGCGGCCCGCAGACCGAGACCTACTTCACCCAGGACGTACGGAACGCGGTCACCGCCCACTACCGGGTCGGCGACAAGGCTCAGAACTGGGGCGTCATGGGCAACTCGACCGGCGGCTACTGCGCGCTGAAGATGCCGATGCGCCACCCGAAGGCGTTCTCCGTGGGCGTCGGGCTGTCGCCCGCGTACGAGGCGCCGAAGGACGCGACGACCGGCGACCTGTTCGGCGGCAGCGCCCAGGTCCGGCGGGAGAACAACCTGATGTGGCGGCTGGACCACAAGCCCGCCCCGCCGGTCTCGCTGCTGGTCACCAGCAGCAAGCACGGCGAGAAGCTCCACAAGAAGACCGAGAAGTTCATCGACAAGGTGATCAAGCTGAACCGCCAGGGTGCGCCCACCCGCATCTCGTCGATGATCCTCGAAAGCGGGGGGCACAACTTCAACACCTGGAAGCGCGAGATCCCCGGCTGCCTGGAGTGGCTGAGCAACCGGCTCGAGGCCCCTGAGGCACCCAAGCCCCCGGCGCACAAGGCCCCCAAGCCTCCGGCGCAGCGCTCCTGACGCCGGGGCCCTGCCGAAAGGTTCCGCCGGGGGGCCGGCGGAACCGGTGGGCCTCAGCGCCCGATGATCAGGCTCATCGCCTCGGAGCGGGAGGCGGGGTCACGCAGCTGGCCCCGCACCGCCGAGGTGATCGTCTTGGCGCCCGGCTTGCGTATCCCGCGCATCGACATGCACATGTGCTCGCACTCGATGACCACGATCACCCCGCGCGGCTCCAGGATCCGCACCAGCGACTCGGCGATCTGCGTGGTCAACCGCTCCTGGACCTGGGGCCGCCGCGCGTAGACGTCGACGAGGCGGGCGAGCTTCGACAGACCCGTGATCTTCCCGTCGTGCGACGGGATGTATCCGACGTGCGCGACACCCTGGAACGGCACCAGGTGATGCTCGCAGGTGCTGTACACCTCGATGTCCTTCACCAGCACCATCTCGTCGTGACCGAGGTCGAACGTCGTGGTGAGGACGTCCTCCGGCTCCTGCCACAGGCCCGAGAAGATCTCCTGGTACGCGCGGGCGACCCGGGCCGGCGTCTCCCGCAGGCCCTCGCGGTCCGGGTCCTCCCCGACCGCGATGAGCAGCTCCCTGACCGCGTTCTCCGCCCGCTTCTCGTCGAACACGCCGATGCGGCCTTCGCCGTCCAGTGTCACGGGATCGGTCATGGAAGTGCCTCGTTCCTTTACTTGCACATGTGCCTACACATGCGGAATGCCGCGTCACCAGGCTAGAACCTGGGTGCCGCGGCATTCATTCCGGGGCCGTACGGGGCCTTGGGGCCCCGTACGGCTCGGTGTCAGCTGCTCTCGCCGGTGGACTCCTCCGGCCGCTCCACGGCGGCGGTGTCCTCGGCCGTGCTCTTGGCCAGCGCCGGGGCCTGCGGCTGCGTGCCGTTGGCCACCGCCAGCTCCCTCGGCGAGGTGACCGGCGGGCGGGTGGAGGGCGTACGCCGCGAGGAGCCGGTCCACGCCGGGCGGGCCGGGCGCTTGACGATCGGGGCGAAGATCTCGGCGATCTCCTCCTTGTTGAGCGTCTCCTTCTCCAGCAGCGCCAGGACCAGGTTGTCCAGCACATCGCGGTTCTCGACGAGGATCTCCCAGGCCTCGTTGTGCGCGGCCTCGATGAGCTTCTTGACCTCCTCGTCGACCAGCGCGGCGACCTCTTCGGAGTAGTCGCGCTGGTGCGCCATCTCGCGGCCCAGGAACGGCTCGGAGTTGTCGGAGCCGAACTTGATCGCGCCGAGCCGCTCGGTCATGCCGTACTGCGTGACCATGGCGCGGGCGGTCGCGGTCGCCTTCTCGATGTCGTTGGAGGCGCCGGTGGTCGGGTCGTGGAAGACCAGTTCCTCCGCCGCGCGGCCGCCCATCATGTAGGCGAGCTGGTCCAGCATCTCGTTGCGCGTGGTCGAGTACTTGTCCTCGTCCGGCAGGACCATGGTGTAGCCCAGGGCCCGGCCGCGGGAGAGGATCGTGACCTTGTGCACCGGGTCGCTGTTCGGAGAGGCCGCCGCGACCAGGGCGTGACCGCCCTCGTGGTACGCGGTGATCTTCTTCTCCTTGTCGCTCATGATCCGGGTCCGCTTCTGCGGGCCGGCCACGACACGGTCGATCGCCTCGTCCAGGAAGTGGTTGTCGATCAGCTTCTTGTCGCTGCGGGCCGTGAGCAGCGCGGCCTCGTTCAGCACGTTCGACAGATCGGCACCGGTGAAGCCGGGGGTGCGCCGGGCGACGGCCGAGAGGTCGACGTCCGGGGCGACCGGCTTGCCCTTCTGGTGCACCTTGAGGATCTCCAGGCGGCCCTGCATGTCCGGGCGGTCGACGGCGATCTGCCGGTCGAAGCGGCCGGGGCGCAGCAGCGCCGGGTCCAGGATGTCCGGGCGGTTGGTGGCGGCGATCAGGATGACGCCGCCCTTGACGTCAAAGCCGTCCATCTCGACCAGCAGCTGGTTCAGCGTCTGCTCGCGCTCGTCGTGGCCGCCGCCCATGCCGGCGCCGCGGTGGCGGCCGACGGCGTCGATCTCGTCGACGAAGACGATCGCCGGGGCGTTGGCCTTGGCCTGCTCGAACAGGTCGCGGACCCGGGAGGCACCGACACCGACGAACATCTCGACGAAGTCGGAACCGGAGATCGAGTAGAACGGCACGCCCGCCTCACCCGCGACGGCGCGGGCGAGCAGCGTCTTGCCCGTACCGGGCGGGCCGTACAGCAGCACACCCTTGGGGATCTTGGCGCCCACGGCCTGGAACTTCGCCGGCTCCTGGAGGAACTCCTTGATCTCCTGGAGCTCCTCGACCGCCTCGTCCGACCCGGCCACGTCGGCGAAGGTCGTCTTCGGCGTGTCCTTGGTGATCAGCTTGGCCTTGGACTTGCCGAAGTTCATCACCCGGGAGCCGCCGCCCTGCGCCTGGTTCATCAGGAACAGGAAGACGACCACGATCAGCACGAACGGCAGGAGCGAGAGCAGGACGCTGATGAACGGGTTCTGCTTCGAGACCGAGACGTCGTACCCGTCGGGGAGCTGGCCCTTCTCGGCGTTGGCCTGGAGGGTCTTGGCGATGTCCACCCCGTAGTCACCGATGTAGGTGGCCTGGAGCTTGTCGCTGCCCGAGATCTTCTCGGCGTCGTCCTTGAGCTTGATCTTGATCTTGCGCTCGTCGCCAGTGGTGATCTCGGCCGACTTGACCCGGTTCTTGTCGATCGCCTCGACGACCTGGCTGGTGTCCACCGACTTGTAGCCGCCGGACGAGCCGACGACCTGCATCAACACGACCACGGCGAGGACGGCCAGCACGATCCACATGACTGGCCCACGGAAGTAGCGCTTCACGTCCATCCATACGGGGCGGAGCCGCCCCGTCCCTCCTGCCACAGTGAGGCACGGCAACCTGTTCGAACACTTCCGATGGCTGCCTGTGCGTGCGGTGTCTTACTCGGCCTGAAAAAGACTGACCTTCGGACGGTACCCCAGCATTGTCACTCGACGCCGCTGTGGACGGTCAACACAACCGTCCTCCCATGCTCCAACGGCGGGAACCCCCGGGAGGTTCCCGCACGGTACCGGCCGCCGGTACCAGGGTCGGTACGGGGCCGCCGGTACCCGGCCTGGCGTCAGCCGCCGTAGACGTGCGGGGCCAGCGTCCCGACGAAGGGCAGGTTCCGGTACTTCTCCGCGTAGTCCAGGCCGTAGCCGACGACGAACTCGTTCGGAATGTCGAAGCCGACCCACTTGACGTCGATCGCGACCTTGGCCGCCTCCGGCTTGCGCAGCAGCGTGCACACGTTCAGAGAGGCCGGCTCCCGCGAACCCAGGTTCGACAGCAGCCAGGACAGCGTCAGACCGGAGTCGATGATGTCCTCGACGATCAGGACGTGCCGGCCCTTGATGTCGGTGTCCAGGTCCTTGAGGATCCGCACCACACCGGAGGACTGGGTGCCCGCCCCGTACGAGGACACGGCCATCCAGTCCATGGTGACGGGGGTGGACAGGGCCCGGGCCAGGTCCGCCATGACCATCACGGCGCCCTTGAGGACTCCGATGATCAGCAGGTCCTTGCCCGCGTACTCCTCGTCGATCCGCGCGGCCAGCTCGGCCAGCTTCGCGTCGATCTCTTCCTTGGTGATCAGGACCGACTTGAGGTCGGTACCCATGTCCTTGTCGTCCACCCGCGCCACTTTCGTCTCTGAACCGGCTCGTCGGCTCGGGCGGTCAGCCCTGCCGGATGACCAGTCTGCCACCCTGCCTGAGCGCCTCGACCCGGCCGGGCAGGTTGATGGCCCGCTGGCCCCGCCATCCGGTCAGCAGCCGGTCCACTTCCTCCAGGTGCCGGGCGAAGAGGGAACCGGCCGGTGCGCCCGCGGCGATGGCCGTACGGCGCAGCACCCGGCGGCGGACGGCGGGCGGCAGCGCGTGCAGGGCGGCGGCGTCGAGCTGGATGCCGGCCGCGGCGTCGGCGGCGTCCGCGTCGGCGGCGCGCACGTCGGCCTCGGCGCGGGCCGCCCAGGCGTCCAGCGCGTCGGCGTCGTCGCGGGAGAGCTGGGCGGTGCGGGCGAGCGCCTCGACGACGCCCTTGCCCAGCGCCTTCTCCAGCATCGGCAGGGCCTCGTGCCGGACCCGGGAGCGGGTGTAGGCGGGATCGGTGTTGTGCGGGTCGTCCCAGACGGGCAGGGACTGGGCCAGGCACGCGCGGCGGGCGGTCTGGCGGTCCAGCTGGAGGAAGGGGCGGCGGTAGCGGCCGTAGGGCCCCGGCCCCTGGGAGATGGCGGGCATCCCGGACAGGGAGCGGATCCCGGAGCCGCGGGCCAGGCCCAGCAGCACCGTCTCCGCCTGGTCGTCGCGGGTGTGCCCGAGCAGCACGGCGGCGGCACCGTGGCGCTCGGCGGCGGCGTCCAGCGCCCGGTAGCGGGCGTCGCGGGCGGCGGCCTCGGGGCCGCCGGCGCGGCCGACGGTCACGGCGACGGTCTCGACGGGGTCGAACCCCAGTGCCCGGAGGCGGTCCGCGACCTCGGCGGCGCGCACCTCGGACCCGGCCTGGAGGCCGTGGTCGACGGTGACGGCGCCGGCGCGGATGCCGAGCTTGGGGGCCTCGAAGGCGACGGCGGAGGCGAGCGCCATGGAGTCGGCGCCGCCGGAGCAGGCGACGAGGACCAGCGGCGGGGCGGACCCCGCGGCGGACCCGCCGCGGGCGGGCGCCGGGGCGCCGGGCGCGGCGGCCGGCGCGGCGGAGGCGACCGCCGGGCCGGGGTGGCCGAGCACCGGGCCGCCGGGGCCGACGAGCACGTCGGAGTGCTCGCCGAGCGCGTCGGGGCGGTCGGCGTCGGGGCGGTCGACAAGGACGTCGTGGAGCACGCGGCGGACCGCCAGGCGTATCGCGGCGACCGCAGGATGGGGACCCATGTCCGTTTCCCATCTGTCAATCGAGGGGGCGCCTCGGAGGGGCTGCCTCGGGGCGTATGGCTCTTCTCGGGGCGTATGAACACTTCACTTCGTCACGCTGAGTACGTCGATGGTGACAGAAGTGAGCTGTTACCCGAGCATCGCACGCCCACCCTTCCGCCACGGTCCCTCGGACGGGTGATACCGAGGGCGTTCATCTGCCATGGCGGGTGCCGGGCTCACGACTCTGCCGTACGGTGCACCCGCGCGACCCACTCGGCGGGTTTGCTGATCTCCGACTTGGTCGGGAGGGTGTTCGGCGAGGTCCATACCCGGTTGAAACCGTCCATACCGACCTGGTCCACGACGGCCCGCACGAACCGCTCTCCATCACGGTACTGCCGCAGCTTCGCGTCCAGCCCCAGCAGCCGGCGTAGCGCCAGATCCAGGCGGCCCGCGCCGCTCGCCCGCCGCTTCTGGAACTTCTCCCGGATCTCCGCCACCGACGGCACGACCGCCGGGCCGACCCCGTCCATCACGTAGTCGGCGTGCCCCTCCAGCAGGGACATCACAGCGGTCAGCCGGCCGAGGATCTCGCGCTGGACGGGGGTCTGCACCAGCTCCACGATGCTGCGGCCGCCCTCCTCCTCGCCCTCGGGCCGGTTGCCGGTCAGCGACTGGGCGGCCTCGCGGAACCGTTCCAGCAGCGTCGCCGGGTCCACGTCGGTCTCGGCGAGGAACGCCTGGATCTCCGACTCGACGTGGTCGCGCAGCCAGGGCACGGCGGTGAACTGCGTACGGTGCGTCTCCTCGTGCAGGCACACCCACAGCCGGAAGTCGTGCGGCTCCACGTCCAACTCGCGCTCCACGTGCACGATGTTGGGCGCCACGAGCAGCAGCCGCCCGCCCCCGGCCCCGGCGGCGGGCAGCTCGCGGGTGGGCGGGGCGAACGTCTCGTACTGGCCGAGCACCCGGGAGGCGAGGAAGGACAGCAGCATGCCCAGCTCCACGCCGGTCACCTTGCCGCCGACCGTGCCGAGCACGGCGCCGCCCGGCACGCCGCCGCGGCGCTCCTGCATCTTGCCCAGCAGCGGCCGCAGGAGCTCGCGGAACCCCGCGACGTTGGCCTTGACCCAGCCGGTGCGGTCGACGACCAGCACGGGGGTGTCGGCCGCCGCGCCGACCGGAGCCATCCGCGTGAAGGCGCGGACGTGCTCCTCCGACGACTTCGCGTGCCGCCGCAGCTCGGCGACGACGGCCCGCGCCTCGTCCCGGCTCACCTCCGGCCCGGGCCGCACGAGTCGGCTCGCGGTCGCCACCGCGAGCTTCCAGTCGACCATCTCGGCACCACCGATGCTCGTCATGGGTTCACGGTACGTGCCGCGGGAGCCCCGCGGGCGCGGTGGCGCAGGGTTGCCCTCTCCCGCCGCGCGCGCCGCCACGGCGCGCCCCGGCCCGCCCCGACGTGCGCCGGGCGCGCCCTAACGGCAGCCGCAGTTGGCGACCGCCGAGGCGAGGCGGTCCAGGGCCCGCTGGGCACCCAGCGCGTCCGTCGTCCCCGTCGTCATGAACGCGAACACCAGCAGTCGGCCGTCGGCGTCCACGACCGTGCCCGCCAGCGTGTTGACGCCCGTCAGGGTGCCGGTCTTGGCGCGCACCACGCCGCGCCCCACCGCGTCCTGTGCGTACCGGCCGCGCAACGTACCGGTGAAGCCGGCGACCGGCAGGCCGGTGATGACCGGGCGCAGCTCGGGGTGCTCGCCGTCGGCGGCCCGTACGAGCACCTGCGACAGGAGCCCGGCGGACACCCGGTCGGCGCGGTCCAGGCCGCTGCCGTCCGCGATCTTCGCCCCGGTGACCGGCACGCCGAGCTTCTTCAGCCGGTCGGTGACGGCCCGCGCGGCGCCCGTGAAGCTCGCGGGCCGGTGGGCGGCGAGCGCGGTGTGCCGGGCGAGCGCCTCGGCGATGTCGTTGTCGCTGGTGGTCAGCATCCGCTCGACCAGCGCGGACAGCGGCTGGGAGCGGACGGTGGCGAGTACGTCGGCGTCCTTGGCCGCCTTGGCCCCGTTCGGCTCGCCCTTGACCGCGACACCCCGGTCCCGCAGCATCGCCGCGAACGTACGGGCCGCGTCGGCGGCCGGGTCGCCGCTGCGCGGGGCCGGGCCGTGGTCGCTCTCGTCCAGGCGCCCCTCGTCGGCCATCAGGGGGGTGACGGGCGAGATGTTCTCGTTGGGCCCGATCGGGTGCTGGACGGTGCCGGAGTACAGCGAGGTGTCGAAGCCGAGCGACACCCGCCGCGTGCCGCGCTTCTTGAGCGCGCGGGCCGTGTCGTCGGCGAGCTCGCGCAGGCTGGCGGGGTGGTCGCCGCCCTGGACGGCGCGGGCGGTGAGCGTCGGGTCGCCGCCGCCGACCAGGATGACGCGCCCCTTGCCGCCGTCGGCGACACGGGTGCTGAGCCGGTGCTCCGGGCCGAGCGCGGACAGCACCGCGGCCCCGGTGGCCAGCTTGATGACCGAGGCGGGGGTGGCCCCGGTGCCCGCGCCGGCGCCGTAGACCTGGCGGCCGGTGGCCGCGTCGACGACGGACGCGGTCCGCACCGGGCCCAGGGCCTGGTCGTCCAGCAGCGGTTCGAGCGCGTCGGCCAGGCCGGACGCGGTGGGCGGCGGCACCGCGTCCTCGCCGGTCCCCGGGGTCCCGGAGCCGGTGGGCGCGCCGAGCGCCGCCAGGACGGGGGCGGCGGCTCCGGGCTCCGGCCCGGCGTGCTGTGCGCCCCCCGGGCGCCGCTCCTGGGCCGCCGCGCGGGCGCGCTCGGCCGTACGCTGGCCGGAGTCCCACGGCCCGGCCGCGGCCACGGAGCCGGCCGCGACCGCGAGCCCGACCGCGGCGGCCAGCGCCGTCAGCCGCCATGTCTCCTTCCCCGAGCTCATGCCGGGAGGTGCCCCCAGCGCTCGGGTGGCTGCGCGCCACCGCGCCCGGGCGGCGTCGCGCCACCGCCTGACCTGCCACGATCTGGCCTCAGGCACCTAGGACCAGCCCCTTTCGCCACCACACACCTGCGTGGGGGACACTTAATCACCAGACCTATGTGTTGATCATGGAGGAGCCTCCCGTGGAGTTCGACGTCACCATCGAGATTCCGAAGGGTTCGCGGAACAAGTACGAGGTCGATCACGAGACGGGCCGTATCCGCCTTGACCGTCGACTCTTCACTTCGACCAGTTACCCCGCGGACTACGGCTTCGTCGAGAACACCCTCGGCGAGGACGGCGACCCGCTGGACGCGCTTGTGATCCTTGACGAGCCGACCTTCCCGGGCTGCCTGATCAAGTGCCGGGCGATCGGCATGTTCCGGATGACCGACGAGGCGGGCGGCGACGACAAGCTGCTGTGCGTGCCGGCGTCCGACCCGCGGGTGGAGCACCTGCGGGACATCCACCACGTTTCCGAGTTCGACCGCCTGGAGATCCAGCACTTCTTCGAGGTCTACAAGGACCTGGAGCCGGGCAAGTCGGTCGAGGGCGCGAACTGGGTCGGCCGCGCCGAGGCCGAGGCCGAGGTCGAGGCGTCGATCAAGCGCCTGGAGGCGGCGGGCGGCGCCCACCACTGAGCCTGCGGCGCAGCGCGTGACGGCGGGGCGGGGCACCGCGAAGGTGCCCCGCCCCGCCGTCGTTCCCGATCCGCGGTTCCGATCCGTGGTTCCCGATCCGCGGTTCGATCCGCGTGGAGATCCACCCGTATGGGCGGCGCCGGAACGGTGGGCTGGCAGCAGGCTCAGAAGCCGCGGGTGCGCTTGGCCGCGCGCCGGGTCGCCGCCCGCGGAGCCTTGATGACCAGCCGCGCCACCTCGCCCCCCAGGTTCACCCCGATCGCGATCGCAAGCGCCAGGGCCGCCGCCTGTGTGAGGTGGGCGATCCCCCGGTCCATGTCGTTCTTGGCCAGCGACAGCAGCCCGAAGTACGTGGCGCTACCGGGCAGCAGCGGCCCGATGGCCGCCGTGACGTACGGCAGCGCGGACGCATACCGGTATCGGGACAGCAGCTGCCCGAAGAGGCCGACGAGGCCCGCCGCGACCGCCGTGGCCGCGACCGGAGGCACCCCGGCGGTGTCGGCCAGCGCCCCGTACGTCACCCAGGCGACCCCGCCGTTGAGCGTCGCGTAGAGCACGGTGTGACGTTCCTGCTGGAGCAGTACGCAGAACGCCAGCGCGAGCACCATCGCCGAGAACGTCTGGACCACCGGCCGCTCCACGTGGCGCAGCGCCACCTCGGGATTGAGCTTGGCGCCGAGCTGCAGACCGCCGTAGAGCACCGTCAGCACGCCGCAGACGATGCCGACGATCAGATAGCCGACCTCCAGCAGCCGGGCGGAGGCGGTGATGTAGTAGCCGGTCAGCCCGTCCTGGACGCCCGCGACCAGCGCCCGCCCGGGGATCAGCGCGAACAGCCCACCGGTGATCACCGCGGACCCCTGGAGCCCGGCGTCCGCGACACTGAGCGCGACCCCCATCGCGGCGGGCGGCATCGCGGCCACCACGAACTGGTAGAACTCCGGCAGCCCGCGCCCCGACGCCAGCCACGCCAGCCGGTCGCCGAGCATGGCGCCGACCGCCGCCGCGAAGAACACCGGCCAGTCGCCGCCGACCAGCATGCTCGCCGCGCCCGCGAGCACGCCCGCCGCCACGGTGAGCGCCCAGCCGGGGTACGGGTGGCGGTTGCGGCGGATCTCGGCGAGCCGCCCGTACGCCTCCTCCAGCGTCACGTCCTGCGAGGTGATGTCGTGGACGAGCCGGAAGACGGCGGCCAGCCGGTTGTAGTCGGTGCCCCGGCGCCGCACCGTGCGGCTGATGGTCACCGGGTCGTCCACCAGCGAGGGCTGGTACGACACCGACAGCAGGGTGAAGGTGACGGTGGGCTCGTAGCGGGCCAGCCCGTAGGCGTGCGCCACGCCGAACATCGCCGCCTCGACGTCCTCGGCGTTCTCCCCGCCCGCCAGCAGCAGCTCGCCGATGCGCAGGGTCAGGTCGAGGACGCGCGGGACGGCGGGGCCCACGTCGCCGTACCGGTCGATGCGCTCCGGCGCCGGGCGCTCGCCGATCGGCATGCGCAGCATCGTGCGCATGCGGTCCTGCCACGGCGCTTCCTTGATCAGGCTGACCGTCGGTATGCCGTTCGCGGGCGTGAACACCGGGATGGCGCCGCTGTCCGCGGTCCCACCGGTGGTGACTCCGGGCGGCGGGACAAACGCCGAGCCCTCGGGCTCGTTTGTGGGCTCGGTGCTCAGTCCCTCGGGGACGGCGAACTCGGAGGTCGGGTGCTCGTCCTCGGGCGGCGCGGGCAGCGGCACGCCCAGCGGTGGTGTGAAGGCGCTGTGCGCCTCGTCCGACTGCGGCTTGCGGTCTTCCGGAGCCTCTGGTTCCGATGCTCCACCAGTGCGCTGCCGATCGGTCACCGCTCACTCCTCGAAAATGGCCTCCCACGTGTCACAGCAACCATGCACGATCCATGGCGGCCGTGGCCAAGGCAAGCCCGTCTCGGGACGCGGTCACGTGGAGCGCGAGGCCACCGCTTGGCGTGGCGGCCCCGCCCGGTGTGAGGTCAGCGCTTGGCGTGGCGGCCCCGCCCGGCCGGCGGCTGCGGCGGCTGCGGGGCCTGCGGCGCGGCGCCGCCGGCGGCGATCTGGCCCCCGGCCGCCGCGGCCTTCTTCGCCTGGCTGCGGGCCCGCAGGAACTCGATCGCGATCGGGATCACGGACAGCAGCACGATGCCGACGAGCATCGCCTCGATGTTCTTGTGCACGAAATCGATCTTGCCGAGCCAGGCGCCGAGCAGGGTGACGCCCGCGCCCCACAGCGTGCCGCCGATCACGTTGAAGGTGATGAAGGAGCGGTAGTTCATCCGGCTCACGCCCGCGATGATCGGCGTGAACGTACGGACGATGGGCACGAAGCGGGCCAGGACCAGGGACTTCGGCCCGTATTTCTCGAAGAACTCGTGGGCCTTCTCGACGTTCTCCTGCTTGAAGAGCTTGGAGTCGGGCCGCCGGAACAGCGCGGGTCCGACCTTCCGGCCGAAGAGGTACCCCACCTGGTCACCGATGATCGCCGCTGCCACCACACCGACGCAGACCAGCCACAGCGGCTGGTCGAGCTTCCCGGTGGTGATCAGCAGTCCGGTGGTGAACAGCAGCGAGTCGCCCGGCAGGAAGAAGCCGATGAGCAGCCCGGACTCCGCGAAGACGATCGCCATCACGCCGAGCGGGCCGAAGGTGTTGATCAGATGGTCCGGGTCCAGCCAGCTGGGTCCGAGCGCGAGAGTGGTCACGGGTGACAGGCTCCTGGGTCGAGGGGTGCAGGCTCTGTGCGAGGCCCGGCCGCAGGTGAGTGGACGGACATGAGTGCAGTGTGCCGACCAAAGCTATCAACGCCCCGTGCGGACGCTTGGTTCCAGATGACCGCCGGACAGGCCGACCGCCCGGCCGGTCAGGCGCCGGCCGGGCGGTCGAGAGACCCGTCACAGACGACGGGTCCGTCACAGACGACGGGTCCGTCACAGACGACGGTTCGGTCACATCTGACGGGCCGCGTTCGCCAGGATGGCCTCCCGCAGGTACGCGGCCAGCCCCGGCCGGACCGCCTCGAACGTGGCGGTGAACCGCGGATCCGTCGTGAACATCTCGGCGAGCCCGGTGTGGATCTCGTACGTGCACGCGTAGTGGTGGCGGCAGATCTGCTGCCGGTGCTCCTCCGCCAGCTCCATGGCCGACTCCGACTCCGGCTCCGCCCCGGACTCCATCAGCGCCGCGATCCGGCGGGTCCAGTCGTCGCCCTCCGCCTTGATCCGCAGCCAGTCCTCCTTGGTGTACGAGGCCGCCCTGCGCTGGGACTCGCGGTACGCCTCCGTGTCGCCCCAGCGGCGCTCGACCTCCTCGGCGTACTGGTCGGGGTCGTGGTCGCCGAAGACCTCGAACTTCTCCTCCGGCGTGAGGTTGATGCCCATCTTCCGTGCCTCCATGGCGTGTTCGACGGCGGCGGCCATCTTCTGGAGCGACTCGATCCGCGCGGTCAGCAGCTCGTGCTGGCGCCGCAGGTGCTCCTGCGGGTCCGCGTCCGGGTCGTCCAGGAGCGCCGCCACCTCGTCGAGCGGAAAGCCGAGCTCCCGGTAGAACAGGATCTGCTGCAGCCGGTCCAGATCGGCGTCGTCGTACCGCCGGTGCCCGGCGCCGCTGCGCGCGCCCGGCCGCAGCAGGCCGATCTCGTCGTAGTGGTGCAGCGTGCGCACCGTGACGCCCGCGAAGTCCGCGACCTGTCCCACGGAATAGCTCATGCCGGTCCGCTCCCTTCCTGGTACGCGCTCCACCGTCCTTCCTCACGCCGCGTGAGGTGCAAGTCCACATCGCGGAAATCGCCGTGCCGCCCGGCACGCCGCTGGCATTCTGCGACGCATGCTGGGGATAACGGATCTCTCGACGTATCTGGCGGGACTCGCCCTGATCATCCTGCTGCCGGGGCCGAACTCGCTGTACGTGGTGTCGGTCGCGGCCCGCCGCGGGCCTCGCGCGGCCTACGGCGCCGCCTGCGCCGTGCTGTGCGGCGACGCGGTGCTGATGGCGCTGTCGGCGGGCGGGGTGGCGTCGCTGCTGACGGCGAGCCCGGTGCTGTTCTCGGTGGTGAAGTTCGCGGGCGCGGGCTATCTGACGTGGCTCGCGGTGGGGATGCTGCGCGGGGCGTGGGCGCTGTGGCGCGGGCGCGGGCGCGGCGCACGGACGGCCGAGCGGGCCGGGGACAGCGCGCGAACGGCCGAGCAAGCCGGGGACGGCGCGCGAACGGCCCGGCGAGCCGCGGACGGCGAGGAGAGCGCGCTGACCACCGGGATCAAGGAGGCGGCGGAGCGCCCGTTCCGCCGCGCGCTGGTGATCAGCCTGCTGAACCCCAAGGCGATCCTGTTCTTCATCTCGTTCTTCGTGCAGTTCGTCGACCCGGAGTACGCGCATCCGGCGCTGTCGTTCGTGGTGCTGGGCGCCTGGGCGGAGCTGTTCAGCCTCACGTATCTGACGATCCTGATCTTCAGCGGCTCGTTCCTGGCGGCGACCTTCCGGCGCCGCAAGCGGCTGACGGCGGCGCTGTCGGCCACGGCGGGTACGGCGTTCCTGGGCTTCGCGGCGAAGCTGTCGCTCAGCAGCGCGGGCTGACGGCGGAGACGACACGAGCGCCGCACACCACGGACCTCATGGGAACTATGCCCGTATTGTCACGGCATGTCACTCCATAAGGGCGCCGGCGCCGGCGGTCCGGCCGGACCACGCGATCTGTCCGTCAACCCGTTCTACGGCACGGCCGATCCGGTCGGCGGCCTGTCCGGTCCGCCGCCCCGCCACCGGCTCCCCGACGGGCCGATGCCGCCGTCGGCGGCGTACCGCTGCGTCCACGACGAGCTGATGCTCGACGGCAACGCACGGCTGAACCTCGCCACCTTCGTCACCACGTGGATGGAGCCGGAGGCGGACGTGCTGATGGCCGAGTGCCGCGACAAGAACATGATCGACAAGGACGAGTACCCGCGCACCGCCGAACTGGAGCGGCGCTGTGTCGCGATGCTCGCCGACCTGTGGCACGCGCCCGACCCCGACAGCGTCGTCGGCTGCTCCACCACCGGGTCCAGCGAGGCGTGCATGCTCGCGGGAATGGCGCTCAAACGCCGCTGGGCGCGGAAGAACACCGACCGCTATCCGGCCACCGCCCGGCCCAATCTCGTGATGGGCGTGAACGTCCAGGTCTGCTGGGAGAAGTTCTGCACCTTCTGGGAGGTCGAGGCCCGGCAGGTGCCCATGGACGGCGAGCGCTTCCACCTCGATCCGCAGGCCGCCGCCGAGCTGTGCGACGAGAACACCATCGGCGTCGTCTCCGTCCTGGGCTCCACCTTCGACGGGTCCTACGAGCCGGTCGCCGCGGTGTGCGCGGCGCTCGACGCGCTCCAGGAGCGTACGGGGCTCGACGTACCCGTGCATGTCGACGGCGCGTCCGGCGCGATGGTGGCGCCGTTCCTCGACCCGGACCTGGAGTGGGACTTCCGGCTGCCGCGCGTCGCGTCCATCAACACTTCCGGGCACAAGTACGGGCTGGTGTACCCGGGGTGGGGTGGGCCCTGTGGCGTACGGCCGCCGACCTGCCGGAAGAGCTCGTCTTCCGGGTGAACTACCTCGGCGGCGACATGCCGACCTTCGCGCTCAACTTCTCCCGGCCCGGAGCGCAGGTGGCCGCCCAGTACTACACGTTCCTGCGGCTCGGCCGCGACGGCTTCCGCGCGGTGCAGCAGACCGCGCGGGACGTGGCGTGCTCGCTGGCCGAGCGGATCGCGGCGCTGGGCGACTTCCGGCTGCTGACGCGCGGGGACCAACTGCCGGTGTTCGCCTTCACGACGGCGGACGGCGTCGACGCGTACGACGTCTTCGACGTCTCGCGGCGGCTGCGCGAGGCGGGCTGGCTGGTGCCGGCCTACACCTTCCCGCCGCGCCGGCAGGACCTGTCCGTGCTGCGGGTGGTGTGCCGCAACGGGTTCTCGGCGGACCTGGCCGACATGCTCCTCGACGACCTGACGCGGCTGCTGCCCGAACTGCGGCAGCAGGAGCGGCCGTCGGACGGGCCGCGCGCGGCGGCTACCGCTTTCCATCACTGAGGCGCGGCCCGCGCGGAGGACCAGAGGCCGCTGCCGCGCCGAGGACCAGAGGCGCCGCTGCCGCGCCCGGAAGGTTCGCCGATGACGCGCGGAGGGCGCGCCCCCACCTGGGGCGTGTCCGGCGCGCGGAGGACGCGCCCCCACCTGGAACGTGTCCGGCACCCGAGGATGCGCCTGCGGGTGGGGTGCGCCCTCACCGGGGCTCGGGGCTCGTCCGGCCACCGGGCTGACGGAAAGGCGTGCTCAGCCCGTACGCAGGGTCTGGACCCGGAGGATCTCCGCCCGGCGCCGCGCCGCGGCCAGCGCGCCGGGGCGGCGGCCGGGCACCCGCGTCCGCAGTTCGACCAGCGCCGGGGCCAGCGCACCGGCCCGCACCGGGTCCTGCACCTGCTGCCACTGGTGGTGGGCGCGGTCCACGGCGCCCTCGACGTCCGGGTCACCGGGATGCTGATGGTTGCCGAGCCGGATCCGGGCCGCGGCCATCCACAACTCGCAGGCGCGCGCGGGGTCGTCGGCGAGCCGGGCGAGGTCGGCCCGTACCTCCAGCCAGTGGACCGTCTCCGGCGAACTGGGCCCTGACGCGCGCATCGCCTCCTGCTCCCATGCGGCGGCCATGGCGGCGGCCTCGCTGTGCCGCCCGGCACGCGCGGCTTCGAGGATCGCGGCGTGCCGCTCGTCCGGCGGCTGCGGGACCGGCCGTGGCTGCGGGGGCAGATGCTGCTGGGGCGGGTGAGGCGGCCGGGGCGGCGGAGGCGGGAACGGAGCGGAGGGACTGGGCCCGGCGGAGGGGCCGGGCTCAGCAGAGGAGACGGCTCCGACGGAGGGGGCTGGTGCGGCTGAGGACGCCGGTGCGGTGGAGGACGCCGGTACAGCGGATGGGGCAGCTCCGGCGGAGGGCGCCGGCGCGGGGGAAGGGGTAGCCCCGGCGGAAGGCGCCGGTACAGCGGAGGGGGCTGGTGCGGCGAACTGGGCGTCTTCAACGGGCGGGACGTCTCCGACAATCGCGGGGTCCGGCGCGGGCGCAGGGTCCAGCGCGGGCGCAGGGACCGGCTCGGGTCCCAGTTCCGGCTCGGACGCGGGAACAGGTCCGGGCACCGGGGCTTGCGTGGGCGCGAGCTCCGGCGCAGATTCCCGCTCAAGCGCGAGCTCCCGGCCCGGCGCAGCTTCCCCGTCCGGCGCGGGTCCCCGCTCCGGCGCGGGCTCCCGGCCCGGTATGGCTTCCCGGCCCGGCACCGTTTCGTGGCCCCCGTCCGGCTCTCGGTCCGGCCCCGGTGCGCGGCCCTCCTCCGGCTCCCGGTCCAGCCCCGATTCGCGGCCCGGCTCCGGATCCTGACCCGGGGTCGCGTCCGGGTCCTGCCCCGCGATCGGGGTCGCGTCCGGGGCGCTCATCGGAGCCGAACCCGTGCCCGTGCCAGGTGCGGACGGGAACGCAGACTCAGACGCGGACGCGGACGCGGGCGGGACGGCGGGCGCCCCGCCCGGTATCAGCGAGTCCGCTACGGGCGCGTCCGTGCCCGCCCCGGGGGCGGGCAAGCCCTGCCGTATGCCGCCCGAAAGGGGCGGGGCGGGGAAAGGCGGCCACGCCGCACCACGGGGCACCGCGGCCCCGGCGGGCGCCGCCTCCCCACCGGCGAACCCCGCCCCGGCAGGCATCGACCCCATGCCAGGGAACGCCGCACCGGAGTACGGCGTATCGGACGGCTCCGGCCCCGCGCCGAAGTACGGCGTATCGGACGGCACCGCCTCCACACCACCGAGCCCCGCGCCCTCCCCCATCGGCCCCACCGCCAGCAGGAGTTCCGGGCCCGCTCCCAGGCCCGCCTCCAGGGCCGCCCGCTCGTGCAGGTGCGCGGGCTGCGGGCGTTCCGCCGCGCCCCGCAGCAGGCTGGCGAGCGCCCGGCTGTAGTGCGGCGTCGCGAGCTGCCGCTTGGGCGGTACGGGCGCGATCGTTCCGTACAGCGCGAGCCCGGCGGCGAGGTGGTGCGCCACCGCCGGGCCGCCCAGCTCGGCCAGCTGCGGCCAGATCGTTTCGTCGCCCACCAGGTCGGCGATCAGGGTCGTGCCGCCCGCCGGCCGCCGCCCCAGCTCGGCGGCGATCCAGTGCCAGGGCAGCGCGGTGTACCGGGCCGTCCTGGGCGTGGTGCGGGCCAGTGCCAGGTGCGGCATCCGCTGCTTGGCGTCCAGGGTCAACTGCCCCGCGAGGTAGACCAGCACCGGGCCCGAGTGGGCCGCCGCGGTCCGCAGGTGGGTCAGCACGGTCTGCGGGTCGGCCGGGTCCACGAGCTGGACCACGCTCGCCCCGGCCGGGGTGCCCAGCAGTACGGCCGGGGCGACGGCCGCGAGTTGGGGCAGTGCGGCCGTCGCGTCCATGACGCGCTGCTTGCCGTGCTTGTCACTGGGCCCGGCGGCGATGAGCAGGGCGTAGCCGGGCTCGCCTGCCGTTCCCGCTCTGTTGATCGCCATATGAGCCACGGTATCCGGTAGTCGGCGGCGGCGCTGCGGCCTGCGCGACAGTACGGGACGTACTCGTGGCCGCCCTCCGAGCTCCGCGCCGCCCCGTCCGTAGCCGCCCGTTCACCGCCGCCACTCCCGTCACATCGGCGCCCCGCCCGCCGCCCCAGCCGCCGGAACCGGCATACGGCGTACGGCGAGCGGCGAGCGGGAAGACCGACGCACGCAATCCTCGAAGACACCCGCACACCTCGAAGACGCGTACGCCTCGAAGGCACCCGCACACCTCGAAGAAGCCCGTACGCCTCGAACCCGACTAGCGAGGCGTCCCGCCGTCGGCGAACGGGTTCCGGACGCCGTCCGGCAGCACCTCCACCGAGCGCTCGCCCTCCCCCGCCATGACGTACGCCCCCGCCTCCAGCCGTTCGATCAGCCCACGCGTCCACTCCGCGCCGCTGTCGGAGGAGTGCACCCAGAGCTTCATGATCTCGCCGATGTGGCCCCACTCCCCGGGGCCGCCGTCCGGCGGCATCCAGTGCCGGGTCACCTCGGCCCGCCACCGCTCCAGCGCGGCGACCCGCTCCTTCAACAGCGCGATGGCCTCGGCGCGCGGCAGATCGACGATGAAGCCGACCCCGGCCGTCAGCTCGTCGATCTTGTTGTCGTGGCGCGCCAGCGCCTGCCGCAGCAGGTGGAAGAACTCCGCCTCGCCGGCGTCGGTTAGCTCGTACTCGGTACGGGGCGGGCCGCCCGCCGTACTCGGCGCGACGTCGTGGGCGATCATCAGCCCTTGCTTGGCCATCTGCTTGAGCGCGTGGTAGATCGACCCGGGCTTGGCGTTCGACCACTCGTGCGCGCCCCAGAACTCCAGGTCGTTGCGGACCTGGTAGCCGTGCGCCCGCCCGTGCTGGCGGACCGCGCCCAGCACCAGCAGCCGGATCGCTGACATCGTCTCCTCATTCCGCCCGACCTGCGCCGCGGCCCAGGTTAGATGCGGCCCAGGTTAGACGGGTCCCGTCATTCCTGGAGAGGAGCCCCGCGGGGCCACGGGAGCCACGGGGCCGCAGGACCCCGGCCAGCCCCGCGCCGGGAGGCGGCTACGCGGCGCCCGTCTCGGCGCCCGTCTCGTCGATCAGGACGAACGCCGTCTTCCCGTCCAGCGACTCGCGGATGACGTCCACGTGGCCCGCGTGCCGCGCCATCTCCTGGATCAGCGTCAGCAGCAGGAAGCGCATCGACCGCACGCTGCCCTCGGGGAACCACGGCACCCTGGGGAGCGGGAACGTCCCGTTCAGATCGGGCAGGGAGCGGATGAACCGCTCCGTCTCCACCGCCACGCCGTCCCAGAAG
Source organism: Streptomyces sp. XD-27 (assembly GCF_030553055.1). Lineage (NCBI taxonomy): Bacteria > Bacillati > Actinomycetota > Actinomycetes > Kitasatosporales > Streptomycetaceae > Streptomyces > Streptomyces sp. XD-27. The sequence continues at coordinate 4,507,797 of NZ_CP130713.1, read as the reverse complement.
GCGAGGACGTCGGCGACGGTCCGGCCCTCCTCCAGCTCGAAACTGAGGTGCCAGTTGGTGTGGTCCCGTGGGATGGCGTGCGGCACGCCCTTGGCGTCCTCGACCCAGCTCTGCTCGGCCTCGGCGACATGCTTGACCACGCCGACCAGCGACAGTTCGCTCGCGGAGGGCTTCCGCCGCGCCTGCTCGTCGGTCAGGCCGTGCAGCGTCCGGCGGATCGCGCCGCGCTGCGCCTCCAGGAATCCCAGGAGGGCGCCCGCCTCGTCGCCGTGGGCTTCCTGGTTCACCAATGTGGGCATGGGGGTCCTGCCTTTCGCGCCGGTTCGTTCGCTCTCTCGACGTCTCCGACGCTACGTACCCTTGCGGACAGCTTCTGTCCTCAACTTCTCTGTCCTCAACCTCTCGCCCTCAACCTCTCTGTCCTCAACCGCTCCGGAGCGAGAGAGATCAGAACGGGAACTGCGTGCGCCCGTGCTGGATGGAGATCCACTTCGTCGTGGTGAAGGCCTCCACCATCGACTCGCCGTTGAGCCGCCCCAGTCCCGAGCGCTTCTCGCCGCCGAACGGCACGATCGGCTCGTCGTGGACCGTACCGTCGTTGACGTGGAACATCCCGGTCTCGATGCGCTGCCCGAAGCGGACGCCGCGCTCGATGTCGCCGGTGTGGACGCCTCCGCTGAGCCCGTACGGCGTGGCGTTGGTGATGCGGACGGCCTCGTCGTCGCCGTCGAACGGGATCAGCAGGACGACCGGGCCGAAGATCTCCTGCCGCAGCACCGCGGAGTCCTCCGCGACGCCGGTGAGCACGGTCGGCCCGACCAGGGCGCCCTGGGCCCGCCCGTGGACCAGGGCCGTGGCGCCCTCGGCGATGGTCTGGTCGACCAGCGAGGTGACGGCCTCGGCCTGCCCCTCGTTGATCAGCGGGCCGATGTGCGTGGCGGGGTCGCCGGGGTCGCCGACCGTCAGCGACCGCACCTTCGCCACGAACTTCTCGGTGAACTCCCGCTCGACCTTGCGGTCCACGAGCACCCGGTTGGCGGCCATGCAGACCTGGCCCTGGTGGACGAAGCGGCTGAAGACGGCCGCGTCCACCGCGTAGTCGAGGTCGGCGTCGTCCAGGACGACGAGGGCGCTGTTGCCGCCGAGCTCCAGGATGGTGCGCTTGAAGTGGGAGGCCGCGACCGTCGCGACATGCCGGCCGACCCGGTCGGAGCCGGTGAAGGAGATGACCTTCGGCACCGGGTGTTCGATGAGCGCGTCGCCGATCTCGGCGATGTCGGTCACCACGACGTTGAGCAGACCGGGCGGCAGCCCGGCGTCCTCCAGGACCTTCGCCACCAGGCCGCCGCCGCAGATCGGGGTGTTCTGATGCGGCTTGAGGACCACCGCGTTCCCCAGCGCCAGCGCGGGGGCGACCGACTTCAGCGACAGCAGGAACGGGAAGTTGAAGGGGCTGATCACCCCGACGACCCCGACCGGCACCCGGTAGAGCCGGTTCTCCTTGCCGTCGCCGGGCGACGGGAGAATCCTTCCTTCCGGCCGCAGCGCGAGCTGTATCGCCTCCCGCAGGAACTCCTTGGCCAGATGCAGCTCGAAGGCCGCCTTGAGGAGCGTGCCGCCGACCTCGGCGACGATCGCCTCCGTCAGTTCCTCCTCGCGGTCCTCGACGATGCGCAGCGCGCGCTCGAGCACCAGCCGCCGGGTGTAGGGATTGGTGGCGCCCCATGCGGGCTGGGCGCGCTCGGCGGCGCGGTACGCCTGGTCGATCTCGTCGGCCGATGCCGCGGTAATGGAAGCGAGCTTCTCCCCGTTGTACGGATTGAAATCGACGATGTCCCAGGACCCGGTCCCGGGCCGCCATTCGCCGTCGATGTACTGAAACGCCAACTCGGAGAAGTAGGACATGCGATCCCTATCTGGAGGACGGGGTGCTCATGGCACCCACGCGTGCCGTGGGGCTCCTGGTGTGCTCCTGATGTTCCGTCATCGTACTGATGAGTTAGTTGAGTTGGGATGCCCCGTCAGATGTCGTTTGCAAGTCGCCGGAGCAGATCCCGGCTCTTCGCGGGTGGCAGGCCGTCGGCGCTCAGCCGGTCCAGCACCCGCCCGTACTGCGCCACCTCATCGCGTTTGTCGAGGTAGAGCGCGCTGGTGAGCTGTTCCAGATAGACCACGTCGGGCAGGTCGGACTCCGGAAAGCGCAGCATGGTGAAGGCCCCGCTCTCGCCCGCGTGCCCGCCGAACTCGAACGGCATCACCTGGAGCGTCACATTCGACTGCTCGGACACGTCGATGATGTGCTGGAGCTGGGTCCGCATCACCTGCGGCCCGCCGTAGGGGCGACGCAGCGCGGCCTCGTCGATGATCACGTGGAACTCCGGGGCCCGTTCGGAGACCAGCAGTTTCTGCCGCTCCAGGCGCAGCGCCACCCGACGCTCCACCTCGGAGTCGCAGGCGGTCGGCTGGCCCCGGGTGACCACGGCCTGCGCGTATCCCTCGGTCTGGAGCAGGCCGTGCACGAACTGCACCTCGTAGCAGGCGATGTGCGACGCGGCGCCCTCCAGCCCGACGTACGTCTGGAACCAGCCGGGCAGCACGTCGCCGTAACTGTGCCACCAGCCGGTGACGTTGGCCTCGCGAGCGAGCCCGAGCAGCGCCGCGCGCTCCGCCTCGTCGAGGACTCCGTACAGGGTGAGCAGATCCTCGATGTCGCGTGCCTTGAAGCTGACCCTGCCCAACTCCATGCGGCTGATCTTCGATTCGGAGGCGCGGATCGAATAGCCGGCCGCCTCACGCGTGATGCCGCGCGACTCGCGCAGCCGCCTGAGCTGAGAGCCCAGGAGAATACGGCGCACCACTGACCCGCCCGACTCGCTTGCGGTCATTTCCGTGACCCTCCCTGTACGGAACGCACCCTTCCGGGGGCCGGCCCCCGTCGCCCCCGGCCGCGCAGTCTGCCACTTTCGGGCTCCGCGCTGTGCACAAGTCGTCACTCATGTGCGATGCGTACACAAGAGTGCGTAGGAAGAATCAGGTGCGAATGACGCCAGGAATGACCAAATCGCCTCCGTGCACGTGCATCTGCCCTTGCATCCGCTCCGCGCATTCGGAACGATGGGCATCGCGCACATGCACGCTCGTATGAGATCCAGCCAGGATCATCACGGCCACAAATGCAGGAGTGCTCGCATGGGGACCAACGGCTCGACCATGCTGGAGCCCTTGTGGCGGGAACTCCCGCCCGTGGACCCCTCAGCCATGTCCGGCTCCGCCTCCCGCGCGCTCCCCTCCCGCTTCGAAGCGGTCAAAGGCGCCCGGCACTTCACCGGCGCCACGCTCGAACAGTGGGGCCTGCCCGACCTCTTCGACGACGTGGCCCTGGTCGTCTCCGAACTCGTCACCAACGCCCTGCGGCACGCGCTGCCGCCCGGCCCGCCGGAGCCGGCGGCGGGCGGCGAGCGTGCCGACCAGGAGGCGGCGGTACGGCTCCACCTGATGCGCTGCCCCTCCCGCCTGGTGTGCGCGGTACGGGACCCCAGCGAGGAGAGCCCGGTCGCCGGGGAGGCGGACTTCTGCGAGGAGTCGGGCCGAGGGCTCTACCTCGTGGAGTCGTTCAGCGACTGCTGGGGCTGGCACCCGCTCGCCGGGCCGCTGCGCGGCAAGGTGGTCTGGGCGCTGTTCCGGCTGCCCCGCGGCTGAGCGCCCCGTACGCCCAGGTCCCGGACGCTGAGCCTCCGTACGCCCAGGTCCCGGACGCCGAGCCCCCGTACGCCCACCCCCGGCCAACCCGCGGGCGCTCAGCCCCCGACAAGGTGGTCGAACTCCCCGTCCTTCGCACCCAGCAGCAGCGCCTCGATCTCCGCCGGGGTGTAGACGAGCGCCGGCCCGTCCGGGAAGCGGGAATTCCGAACGGCGACATCCCCGCCCGGCAGTTTCGCGAATTCGACACAGGAGCCCTGCGAGTTGCTGTGCCGGCTCTTCTGCCAGACGACGTCATGGAGGTCCGATGCCGCCATGCCGTTGTACGGGTGGTGACGCACAGGGCTCTCCGGTGGTTGGTGCAGCTGTCAACTGACCCGGATCATAACCCCGTTCATGTGCCACTGCATGAGCTGATGCACGTGCACGCGGCGTGTCGGATTGATCACCGCGAGCCGTACGGCAACAGTGCCATCTCCCGGGCGTTCTTGATCGCACGCGCGATCTGCCGCTGCTGCTGGACGGTGACGCGCGTGACCCGCCGACTCCGGATCTTGCCCCGGTCGGAGATGAACTTCCGCAGCAGATCCGTGTCCTTGTAGTCGATATAAGTGACGCCTGCCACGTCCAACGGGTTCGGTCGCGGCTTCAAATTTTTCCGGGATGCAGCATTCCGCGGCATGGCGAATTCCCTTTCTCTCGGGGTGTCTCGGGGTGTTCGGGATGTGATGCGGATCTCGTGAAACGAAACGACTCAGGAGGCCCGGGAAGCCCAGGAACCTCAGGAGCTCAGGAGCTCAGGAGCTCAGGAGACAGGGTTGAGCAGTTCGTCGAAGGCGCGGGACAGTTCGCGCCACGCCTCGGGCCCCGCCGCGTATTCCGCGTCGGTCAGCAGACAGGACTCCAGCAGCGACAGCAGCCCGTCGCCGTCCAGGCCCGGGGAGGTGAAGGTGAGGTGTTGGGCGCGGTCCCCGTGCTCGGCGTCCCAGTCCAGCGCGGCGGCCACCCGCCGGATAGGCGGCACCATCTCCCAGGCCGCGTCCGGCAGCGAGGCGAGCCAGGGCCCGGCGCTCTCCACGCACAGCGCGCCGCCCGCCGCGTCCCACGAGAGGAGAGTGTCGGGCCGGTCGGCGAGCCAGAACCGGCCGCGGCTGCGGGCGGCGGCGCAGGTCAGGTCCTCCAGGGCGGCGTAGAGCCGGCCCGGGTGGAACGGACGGGCCCGGTGCCAGACGACCGTGGTGACCCCCGCGGCGTCCGCCGCCTGCGGCAGCAGCGCGCAGGCCGGGTGCTGCCGGGACGCGGCCGCCTCGACGTCGAAGCCCGCCACCGCCACGGCGGCCAGTTCCTCCGCCGCGTCGACCCGCACCTGCCGCGCCGTGGGGTGCAGCTGGGCCAGCAGCGCGAAGTCGGCGTCGTCCGCGGCCTCCGCGCCCTCGGCGGGCCCCGCCTCGGCCAGGACGAGCACCGGCGGGTACTCCAGCTGGCGCGCGAAGGTGTCGGCGACCGTGCGCTGGTCGGTCGTCGCGGCGGCCAGACCGGTTTCGGCCAGATCGTCGCCGCACGAGAGGTACGGCAGCACCAGCGCCGGGTCCACGGCGGTGAGCACCGCGCCCAGCCGCAGTTCCTCGCCGCCGTGCGCGGCCACCACCTCGGCCATGGCCTGCGGCTCGACCGAGTCCCACAGCTCGACGACGGCCAGCCGGCAGGTGCCCGAGCCGGCCAGCCGGATCAGCTCGGGGACCAGGTCCTCACGCAGGGCGCAGCACGCGCAGTCGTTGACCAGCGGGGCCTCGCCCTCGTCCAGCAGTTCCCGGGCGTCCCGCACGGTCCTGCGCACCGTGCCGTCGGCGGCCGACGCGAGGTCGTGGTGGAGGGCCACGCTGCCGGGCACCGTCGCCAGCAGCCGGTCGACCACCGCCCGCCGGGCGTCGGCGTGCAGCCCGGCGACCACGGCGACCGGCAGCGACTCCGGGCCGCTCACCGGGTCTCCTTGTCGGCCGCTTCGCCCCCGCGCCGGCCGTGGCGCCCGTAACGGCGCTCGAAGCGCTCGACGCGGCCCGCGGTGTCCAGCACGCGCGCCGTACCGGTGTAGAAGGGGTGGCTCGCCGAGGAGATCTCGACGTCGATGACGGGGTAGGTGTTGCCGTCCTCCCACTCCACCGTCTTGTCACTGGTGGCCGTGGACCGGGTCAGGAAGGCGAAGTCGGCGGCCCGGTCGCGGAAGACGACGGGGCCGTAGGGCGGGTGGATGCCGGGCTTCATGGGCGTAGGGCTCCTCAGCGTTCCTCTGCGCTTGTCAGCGCTCTTCTCGGAAGGTGACGTGGCGGCCGACGACGGGGTCGTACTTGCGCAGCTCCATGCGGTCCGGGTCGTTCCGGCGGTTCTTGCGGGTCACGTACGTGTAGCCGGTGCCGGCGGTCGACCGGAGCTTGATCACGGGGCGTAGTTCGTTGCGGGCCATACGAGCTACTATACAGAAATGGTTTCCATTTTCATTCAGCCGAGGAGGTCCTGACCTTGTCCGCCCACTGCCAGCTGACCGGCCGCAAGCCCGGTTTCGGCAACTCCATCTCCCATTCCCACAAGCGCACTTCGCGCCGCTTCGACCCCAACATCCAGAAGAAGCGCTACTGGCTGCCGAGCGAGGGCCGGTACGTCCGGCTGACCCTGAGCGCCAAGGGCATCAAGACCGTGGACACCCTGGGCATCGAGGCGGCCGTGGCCCGGATCCGCGCCCGCGGGGAGCGTGTCTGATGGCGAAGAAGAGCAAGATCGCGAAGAACGAGCAGCGGCGGGCCGTCGTCGCCCGCTACGCCGTCCGCCGGGCGGAGTTGAAGGAGATCATCCGCGACCCCGCCAGCTCCGACGACGAGCGGATCGCCGCGCAGCGGGAACTGAACCGCCAGCCCCGCGACGCCAGCGCGACCCGGGTGCGCAACCGGGACAGCGTCGACGGCCGGCCGCGCGGCTACTTCCGCGCCTTCGGCCTGTCCCGGGTCAACCTGCGCGGGCAGGCGCACGCCGGCTATCTGCCGGGCGTCACCAAGTCGAGCTGGTAGCCGGCTTCCCGGCGCCGCCGGCGGAGCGCCGGGAGACGAAAGCACCGCAGGCCGCCGTGGGGGCGGCCTGCGGTTTTCGCGCGTATGGGAGGCGTACGCGAGCGCTTTGCAGGTGCGTCAGGCAGCGTCTTCACGGCCCTGCCCGTACGCGGGCTCGCGCTCGTACGCGGGCCCGTGCCCGTACGCGAACCCGTGCCCGTACGCGGACCCGTGCCCGTACGCGGACCCGTGCTCGTACGCGGACCCGTGCCCTTACGCGGGCCCGTGCTCGTGCTCGCAGGCGTCGTCGACGCCGTACGCGTCCCAGTCCGGGAAGGGATCATCGCCGGTCGGCTCCCCGTCGGCGAGCAGGCACGCGTCCAGCGCGGCGCGCAGCTCGGCGGCGCGCAGCCCGGTCCCGATGAAGACCAGCTCCTGTCCCTGCGCGCCCGGCCCCGGCTCCCGTACGCCGGACGGCTCGAAGCGGGCGACGGCGCCCGCCTGGGACCACAGGCCGGTCACGCGGGGGCGTGAGGCGAGCCAGAAGAAGCCCTTGGAGCGCAGCACCCTGCCGTACGCCCCGCTGTCCAGGCCGCCGGTGACGAGGTCCCACAACCGCCCGGGGTGGAAGGGGCGGTCCGCGCGGTAGACGGTGGAGGAGATGCCGTACTCCTCGGTCTCCGGCACGTGGTCCCCGTTGAGCTCCATGACCCAGCCCGGCGCCTGCTGGGCGCGTTCGAGGTCGAAGCGGCCGGTGCCGAGGATGTCGGCCGGGGCGATCCGGCCGTGCCGGGCGGGCACGATCCGGGCGGCCGGGTTGAGCCGGGTCAGCATCGCCTGGAGGCGGGCCGCCGCGGCGTCGTCCACCAGGTCGAGCTTGTTCACGACGATGACGTCGGCGAACTCGACCTGGTCCATGAGCAGATCGCTGACCGTGCGCTCGTCGTCCTCGTACTGGTCGAGGCCGCGTTCCACCAGCTCGTCGCCGCTGTCCAGCTCGCGTGCGAAATTGGCGGCGTCCACGACGGTGACCATGGTGTCCAGCCGGGCCAGGTCGCCCAGGGTCGCGCCGTCGTCGCGCGGGAAGGCGAAGGTGGCGGCGACCGGCATGGGCTCGGAGATCCCGCTGGACTCGATGAGGAGGTAGTCGAAGCGGCCCTCTCGGGCCAGCCGGTCGACCTCCTCCAGCAGGTCGTCGCGGAGGGTGCAGCAGATGCACCCGTTGGTCATCTCCACGAGCCGTTCCTCGGTGCGGGACAGCGCGGCGCCGCCGTCGCGCACGAGCGCGGCGTCGATGTTGACCTCGCTCATGTCGTTGACGATGACGGCCACGCGCAGTCCGTCGCGGTTGCCGAGCACGTGGTTGAGGAGCGTGGTCTTACCGGCCCCGAGGAACCCGGAGAGTACCGTCACCGGGAGCCGGGGCCGCCGAACCGCCTGGCCGGTGGTCATGCCGGTGGTCATACCGGTGGTCATGCCGCGGTCAGCCTTCGGGGCGCAGCAGGCCGCGTTCGTAGGCGCGCACCAGGCGCTGCGGGACCCGCAGGGTGCGCCCCTCGACGGTGATGGTCACCAGCGCGGCCGGGTTCGCCTTCCACTGGGCGCGGCGGTGGCGGGTGTTGCTGCGGGACATCTTGCGCTTGGGGACTGCCATGGGGCGGGCCTTTCGTGCGTGCTGGGGTGACGTGCCGGAGTGACGTGCCGGGGCAGGGTCAGAGGACGGCGACCCACGCTATATGAAAATGGATCCCATTTCTACATTGGTCGCCCGCCGCCATGCAGGGCGGGACCCCGGCGCGCGCCGGACCCGGGGCCGCGGCGCGCGCCGGGGCGTTGTCAGACCCTCCTGCCACACTCCCGTACAGGAGATGAGCGACGGCGGAGACGGACGACGGGGGTGCCCGTCTCCGCCCGCGCAACTCTTCCGGGCGGGCGGGGCAGCGGCCGTGACGGACGCGGGGCGGCCTCGCGTCGGCCCTCCGCGCCCGCCCGGAGGCACGGGGCTGACGCTCCATCACCCGACCGGCGGCGCTTGGCGGGCGCCGCCGCGTCATGGCGCACACGATGGCGGTGGACCGCCGGGCGGGCGGTCCGCGACCGCCCATCACAGGAGTAACGCGCCATGACCCTCAGCCTTGCGCAGCTGCGTCGCTGCTCCGTCGCCGTCGACCTCGGCGCCGCGCGGACCCGCGTCTACCTCAAGGGCGCGGGGCGCATCGTGGACGAGCCGAGTGTCGCCGCGGTGAACATGCGTACGGGTGGGCTGATCGCGGTCGGTTCGCCGGCCGAGCGGATGGCGGGCCGTACGCCCGGCCACATCGTGGTGGTGCGGCCCATCTCCGGCGGCGCGGTGGTGGACATCGCCATGGCGCAGCGCATGCTGCGGCAGTTCGTGGGGGACAAGGTGCGGCGGGCGTGGCGCCGCAAGCCGTTGCTGCGCGCCGCCGTCTGCACGCCCTTCGACGCCCATCCGCTCGCGCAGACCGCCGCCGTCGAGACCCTCACCGGTCTCGGCGCGCGGCGCGTGGAGCTGGTGGACACGCTGGTGGCCGCCGCGGTGGGCTGCGGGCTGCCGGTGGAACAGCCCGAGGCCACGATGATCGTGATCTGCGGGGCGACGACGACACAGGTGGCGGTGCTGTCGCTGGGCGCGATCGTGGCCGCCGAGACGGTGCCGCTGGGCGGCGACACCATCGAGCGGGTGGTGATGCAGTATCTGCGGAACGAGCACGAGCTGGTGCTGGCCGGGCCGGACGTGCGCCGCCCGCTCCACGTGGAACTGGGCGGTCCCGACGCGGGGCCGCCCGCCGTGGTGCACGGACGGGACGCCGCCACCGGTTCGCACCGGTCGGTGCGGATCGACCCGGAGGGCCTGCGGGCCGTCATGTACGGCCCGATGACGGGGGTGATCGACGCCATCGGCATCGTGCTGCGGCGCTGCCCACCCGATCTCGTGGCCGATCTCGCCGACCGCGGCATCATGCTGGCGGGCGGCAGCGCGATGCTGCCCGGCCTCGACACGCTGCTGCGGCAGGCGACCGGGATGCCGGTGCACGTCGCCGACGAGCCTGACGTGTGCGCGGTGGAGGGTCTTGGCGCGATGCTGGAGGGACGGGTGCTGCCGCTGCACCTGGAGGCGCTGTCGGTCTGAGTGCCGCTATGGGAACTTCTTTACCCGTCACGGCGGTTGATTGGGTGTGCACCGCTAGTTCACGTCGTACACGAGGAGACATCGCATGGCTCTGTGGGACCGGCTGAGGGCTTCGGCCCAGACGATGCAGACCCAGCTGGAGGCGAAGAAGAACGAGCTCACGAGCGGGGCGTTCCGGGACGCGAGCATGGCGATGTGCGCCCTCATCGCGGCCGCCGACGGCCAGGTCGACCCGTCGGAGCGGCAGCGGGTGGCCTCGCTGATCACCAGCAACGACGTGCTGCGGAACTTTCCCGCCGACGATCTGCAGCGGCGGTTCGACGACTACCTGGGCAAGCTGACCGCCGACTTCTCGCTCGGAAAGGTCAGCGTCATGCAGACGATCGGCAAGGTGCAGAAGAAGCCCACCGAGGCGCGCGCCGTGGTCCAGATCGGCATCGTGATCGGCGGCGCGGACGGCGACTTCGACAAGACGGAGCAGGAGCTCGTGCGCGAGGTGTGCTTCGCGGTGGGCATCAAGCCGGAGGAGTTCGACCTCTAGCGGAACGACGTCATGCCGGATCGCTGAGGCCGGTGACCCGCAGGGTGATGTTGAGGCGACCGGCCGCGAGGCCGGTGGCGGGGCCACCCGTGCCCGGCCGGACCTTGGGCACGCCGTGGTAGGCGAAGCGTGCCGGTCCGCCGAAGACGAACAGGTCGCCGGAGCGCAGTTCGATGTCGGAGTACGGCTTGCCCCGGCTGTCGGGGTTGCCGAACCGGAAGACGCAGGTGTCGCCGATGCTGAGGGAGACCACGGGCGCCGCGGACCGTTCGTCCTTGTCCTGGTGCATGCCCATCCTGGCCTGCCCGTCATAGAAGTTGACCAGGGCGGTGTCGGGGGCGTACGCCTCGCCCGCGGCCGGGTCCCCGTACGCGTCGGCGAGCGCGCGGCGGCCCAGCTCCGCCAGCCAGCCAGGAAAGGCCGCAACCCGCCCGCCGTTCACGTCGTCGGCGGTGCGGCTGTAGCGGTACGGCTGCCAGTGCCAGCCGACGCACACTGTCTGCACGGACATCACCCCGCCGCGCGGCAGCCTGGTATGCCGCATGGGCACGGGACCGGCGGCCCAGCCGCGGCACGCCTCGACCAGCCGGCGCTGCTGGTCGAGGCCGAGCCAGCGCGACAGGTGGACGGCGCCGGGGGCGATCTCGGTACGGACGTGGTCGAGACCGGGAACGGTCTCGGCAGGGGCGTGGCCGGGCCGGAGGCAGCGTCCCCACGGACGTGACCGACACCGGGGGCGATCTCCGCACAGTCCTTACGGGTGCCGGGCATTCCCTCGTCCTCCCCCTCAGGCTCGCCCGGCGGGCACTGCCCGGGCCCCCTCGTGCGCCAGCAGCTGCCGCTTGCGCTCGAGGCCGGCCGCGTAGCCGGTGAGCGAGCCGTCCGCGCCGATCACCCGGTGGCACGGCCGCACCAGCAGCAGCGGGTTCGCCCCGATCGCGGTCCCCAGCGCCCGCACGGCCGCCCGCGCGATGCCGGCCCGGTCGGCGAGCTCCCCGTAACTGGTGGTGGTGCCGTACGGAACGCCCTCCAGCGCCGCCCACACCTTCCGCTGGAAGTCGGTCCCCTGCTCGGTGCAGGTGAGGGTGAAACGGGTCAGCGTGCCGTCGAAGTACGCGTTCAGCTGCCGCGTGACCTCCGCGAACGCGTCGGGGGCCCGCCGCCACCCCTCCCGCACGACGGCCGCGCCCTTCTGCTCCGGCATCGACAGCGAGGCCAGCGCGACCCCGCCCGCCGCGCTCGGCGACTCCTCCCCCACGAGCAGCAGCTCGCCCAGCGGGCTGTCCACCGTCGTATAGACCGTCATGATCGTTTCCTCCCACGGCCGCCACCGACCTCGTGGCGGATCTCTTCGCTCTTCCCGACTCCAGTCTCCGACTCCGCGCCGACGCGCGCTGGCGGGAATCGGACATCGCGTGCCGGACCTCGCGCGGGTGCGGCGGCCCATCGCCATGACAGGAACTCCCGGCCCGCCGTGGCATCAACCTGCCAGCATGCGCGGACATCGCGCCGAGTGGACGGCTCCGGGGCGTGTGCGCGACTACGGTCACGGATCGGGCTGCCGCGGCCCGGCAGAGGAACCCCGCAACACGCACCATCAAGCCGACGAGGATTCATGATCACCAAGTTCCGCATCGCAGAAGCGAACGCGTCCACGGAGTCCGGCATGGCATGCCAGCGGCTCATCCCCTGGACGGGGCAGCAGGAGGAACCCCCGCTGGGCGCCGTGGCCTGCTTCCTGCCCCCGGGTGGCAGCTCCACCCCGGGCCGCGACGACCAGGACAAGGTCATGATCATCCTGGACGGCGTGGGCAGCGTCGACCTGTCCGCGGACGACGAGACCCACACCGAGCCCCTCTCCGCGGGCGACGTCGTGGTCCTGCCCCGCCACCGCGAGCACGTGGTGCACAACCGCATGAACACCCCGCTGACGTGGATATCCCTCCACTGGCCGACGCACGCGCCACAGCCGCGGAAGGCCGACCGAGGGGGCAGCTGATCACGCGTCAGACGCGATGAGCAAGCGAAAGGCCCAGGTCAGTGAGTAACTGACCTGGGCCTCTTCGGAGCCGCCTAAGGGAATCGAACCCTTGACCTACGCATTACGAGTGCGTCGCTCTGGCCAACTGAGCTAAGGCGGCATGCTGCGGAATGACCAGACTGGCAGCCGCAGCGCCGCCAAGTCTACACAGTTTCCGGGGGCGCTCCGTACGGGGCGCCGCGCCGGATGTCCGTGCAGGTCAGGAGGGATCTGGTCAGGAGCAGCGGCTGGCTGGGGGTGGCGGGGTGCCCTCGAGGAGGTAGGTGTTGATCGCCTTGTCGACGCAGTCGCTGCCGCGGCCGTATGCGGTGTGGCCGTCGCCGTCGTACGTCAGCAGGGTGCCGGAGTCGAGTTGGGCGGACAGGGCCTTGGCCCAGCGGTACGGGGTGGCCGGGTCGCGGGTGGTGCCGACGACCAGGATGGGGGCGGCGCCCTTGGCGTGCAGGGCGTGCGGGGCGCCGGTGGAGCGGACGGGCCACGCGGAGCAGTTCAACGAGGCCCAGGCCAGCCCCTCGCCGAAGGCCGGGGATGCCTCGCGGAAGGCGGGGAGGGCCTTCTGCACCTCGCCGGGGGTGCGGAAGGACGGGGGCAGGTCGAGGCAGTTGACGGCGGAGTTGGCGTACATGAGGTTGGCGTACTTGCCGTCCTTCCGCTCGTAGTAGAGGTCGGCGAGCTGGAGGAGGGGGGCGCCGTCGCCGTTCATGGCGGCTCGCAGGGCCGAGCGGAGCTGGGGCCAGGAGCTCTCGTCGTACATCGCGGCGATCACCCCCGTGGTGGCCAGCGCTTCCCCGAGGTCGCGGCCGCCGTCACCGGTCGGCACCGGCGCGCGGTCGAGCCGGTCGAAGAAGGCGGTGAGACGGGAAGCGGCGGTCGCCGGGCCGTCCGTGCCCAGGGGGCAGTCCTCCTGCTTCGCGCAGTCCTCGGCGAAAGCCGTGAACGCCGTCTGGAAACCCGCGGTCTGGTCGCGGTTCACCCGCTCGGCGGGCAGGGAGGGGTCCATCGCGCCGTCGAGGACGAGCCGGCCGACCCGGGCCGGGTAGAGGTCGGCGTACGTGGCCCCGAGGAAGGTGCCGTACGAGGCGCCCACGTACGTCAGCTTCTCGTCGCCGAGCGCCGCCCGCAGGACGTCCATGTCGCGGGCCGCCTCGACCGTCGAGACATGGCCGAGGAGTTCGCCGCTGCGCCGCTCGCAGCCGCCCGCGAAGTCCCTGAACGCCGTGACCAGCCGGTCGACCTCGGCCCCGTTGTCCGGGGTCTGGTCGGTCTGGGTGTACGCGTCCATCTGCCGGTCGGTGAGGCACTCCACGGGGGTGCTGCGCGCCACGCCGCGCGGGTCCATGGCCACCATGTCGTATCGGGCCCGCACCGGCGCCGGATAGCTGGCACCCGCGTAACCGTGCAGATAGCCGATGGCGGAGCCGCCCGGTCCGCCCGGGTTGACCAGCAGGGAACCGATCGGCTTGCCGCGCCCCGTCGCCTTCTTGCGGGAGACCGCCAGCTTCAGGTCGTCGGCGGCCCGGGGCCGGTTGTAGTCCAGGGGGCCCTGAGGGTGGCGCATTCGAAGCCGGTCGCCTCGCAGGCGTGCCAGTTCAGCTTCTGCTCGTAGTAGCGCTTGAGAGCGGCCGGAGGGCCCGCCTCGGCGCCTCGGCTCGTGCCCGAGGGGTCGCCGGAGTCCTCCGACGTGCACCCCGAAATCAGCAGGGCCGCTGCCGCCAGCACCGTGCCGGTGCTGCGGAGTCTGCGGCTGATGTCCATCGATCGGCGCCCTTCGGTCCGTCACTGCGCGGCATCGGCTGTGCGGAGCGTATCCGGGCAACTACGCTCCATGTGCAAACGGACCCACCCGTACGGGGGACAGGCACCCGTACGGGTGACAGGCCGCCCCGATCCCGTCCTGGACGCGCACATCGGGACGCGGTCGGGAGGGGAACGGGAAGCGGGAAGCGGGAAGCGGAATGAGTTGGGGAGACCCGGTCCCGGTGGTGCGTCAGCCTGACCGCAGGGCCATCGTCATCGCCTCCACCGCCAGCAGCGGCGCCACATTGCTGTCCAGAGCCTGGCGGCACGCGGTCACCGCCTCGATACGGCGCAGTGTCCGCTCCGGCCGCGACTCGCGCGCCACCCGCTCCAGCGCGTCGCGCACGTCGGCGTTGGCTATCGCCACCTCCGAGCCGAGCTGGAGCGCCAGCACGTCACGGTAGAAGCCCGTCAGGTCGGTCAGCGCGAGGTCGAGGGTGTCGCGCTGCGTACGGGTCGCGCGGCGCTTCTGCCGGTCCTGGAGCTCCTTCATGGCCCCCGCCGTGCCGCGCGGGAGCCGCCCGCCGGGGCCGGCGGCGGCGCCCAGGGCGGCGCGCAGTTCCTCGGTCTCCTTCGTGTCGACCTCTTCCGCGAGTTGCTTGGCGTCCTCGGACGCCGCGTCGATCAATTCCTGCGCCGCTTTCAGGCAGCCCCCACGTCGTCCACGCGCAACGGCAGCTTGAGGACGGCCGCCCGGCGGGACCGTGCCCGCTCGTCGGTGGCGAGGCGGCGGGCCCGTCCTATGTGGCCCTGGGTGGCGCGGGCGACAGTGGCGGCGAGGTCCGCGGCGATGCCGTCGCGACGGACCAGGACGTCCGCCACGGCGCCGACCGGAGGCGTACGGAGCGTGAGGTGGCGGCACCGGGAGCGGATCGTCGGCAGGACGTCTTCGAGAGACGGCGCGCACAGCAGCCACACGGTGCGGGGCGCGGGCTCTTCGACGGCCTTCAGCAGGACGTTGGCCGCGCCCTCGGTCAGCCGGTCGGCGTCCTCCAGGACGATGACCTGCCAGCGGCCGCCCGCCGGGGAGAGTTGGGCGCGGCGCACCAGCTCCCGGGTCTCCTTGACGCCGATGCTGAGCAGATCGGTACGGACGACCTCCACGTCGGCATGCGTGCCGACCAGGGCGGTGTGGCAGCCGTCGCAGAACCCGCAGCCGGGCACCCCGCCGAGGGCCCGGTCCGGGCTGACGCACTGCAGCGCGGCGGCGAACGCCCGGGCGGCGGTGGCCCGCCCGGAGCCGGGCGGGCCGGTGAAGAGCCAGGCGTGCGTCATCTTGGACGCGGTGGGGGCGGTGGTGGGGGCGGCGTGTGCGTCGGGCCCGGAGGTGGTCGCACCTGGTGTGCCGGTGGCCGCGGAAACGCCCGCGGCGATGGGCGCGCGGGAACCCGCCCCCTCGCGGGAACCTGCCCCCTCGGCCGCCGCGGTCGCCGCAGCGGTGACCAACGCGTCCGCGTCCCGCGCGGCAGCGGTGAGCTGGACAGCCACCCGGTCCTGCCCGACCAGGTCGTCCCACACGGCCATCGTCGCCTCCCGCATGGCGTTCTCGCGGTCATTCCCGCACGGTCGTCCCGCGGGGATCTCCATTGTGGGGCACGGCACTGACAACACCGGCCGGACGGTGTGCGGCCACCCGCGCGGCGGGCCCGCGCTGGGCCGTGCGCGGGAGGGGTCGCGCTGGACGCGCGGTCCGGGCGCCGCCGCCCCAGCACCGGCGCCCTGAGTGGGAGAGGGGAGACCCTCTGGCGGGTCTCCACCGGATGGCGGCCGGGCTCGGTGTGGGCCCGATTACGCGTGGCAGCCGGGCTCAGCATGGCCCGATTTCGCGTGGTGGCCGGGTTACGCGTGGCAGCCAGGCACCGCGTGGCCGGGTTACCCGTGGCGGCGAGGCTCCGCGCGGCCCGATTACGCGTGGAGGCCGGGCTCCGCGTGGCCGGGTTACGCCTGGTGGCCGGGCTCCGCAGCCCGGCCACACCGCCGACCTGCGGCGTCATACGAGCCCCGCCCACCGGGGGCTCGAGGGCGCCCCGGAGCCGGTCCGGGAGGGTCCGGGAGGGTCCGGGAGGTTGGCCAGGGCGACGGAAACCCCGAGGCCGGGCGGAGGCCGCTGCCGCTCAGCGGTGGCGGTGGGGGCCGTCCTCGTCGTCGTACGGGCCGAGAAGCTCGTCGGCCAGCGTCGGCAGGTCGTCCAGCGGGGTCTCCTCCGCCCACTCCGGGCGGCGCCGCTGGCGACCGCGGGGCTGCGGCTCGGCGTGTCCGGGCTCCGGGTACGGCTGGGCGGCCTGGGCCGGGTCCACGTGGGGCAGCTCACGAGTGCGCTCGTTGCCCGGGTCCCCTGCCGCCGGGACGGCGGCTCCGTCCTCCCGACGGAACAACCACGACGGCACCCGGTCCGCGGGGTCGGCGGGCCGGTCCGGGCCCACGGACGGCAGCACCGCCGTCTCGTCGGCAGGGCCCGCGGCCGGAGGAGCCGTCGGCGGCGCGGGAGGCGCGGGAGGCTGCGGAAGGACCGCCGTCTCCTCGGCGTCAGCACCGTCGTACCCCTGCCCACCGTGATCGCCGCCGGGGCGAACGTCACCGTGGGTCTCCCCCGGCCGAACCGGCGGCAGGACCGTCGTCTCCTCCGCCGGGTCGGGGCGACCTGCGGCGTGCTCGCTGCCGAACGCACCACCGTGCTCCGGGCTTACGGATGGCAGTACGGCGGTCTCATCGGCGGCCCCGGTGGCTCCGGCGGCCCCAGCGGCACCGGCCGCACCGGCTGCCCCGGCGGCTCCAGCGGCTCCAGCGGCTCCAGCGGCTCCAGCGGCTCCAGGTCCGCCAGACGCACCGGATGCCCCGGACGCTCCGCTCCCGTCCGCCGCATCGTCACCACGCAGCGCGCGCGGATCCACGCGCGGCGTCTGGACGGTCTCCGTCGTGTCGGCCGTGTCCGCCGCGCTGCCGCGACCGGCAGGGCCCGCTTCCTCAGCCGCCTTGGCCATGCCAGCCGTCTTGGCCATGCCAGCCGCCTTGGCCGTGTCGGCCGTCTCGGCTGTGTCGGCCGACTCTGCTGTCCTCGTCTCGGCGTCCGATGCGCTCCGCGGCGCGACCGTCGGCGTCTCCACCGTCGGCGCCTCGTCGGCGGGGATCCGCGGATCCCGCCGCCCGGCCGCCGCGGCCCTCTTGGCGGTCTCGGCGGTCTCGGCCGCATCCACCACGTCCGCCGCCTCGGTGGCGTCAGCCGTCGCACCCGCCGCTCCCCGCGCATCGTGCCCCGCGGTACCCACCGACGGCGTCTCCACCGTCGTCTCGTCAGCCGCCCCTGCCGACCGGCCCCACCGGGCCGACCGAGCAGACCCGGTCTCCTCGGCACCGGGCCGCGCGGACACCGCCTTCCCTCCGGAGGGCGGGTTCACCCCGGCGGACTCCGAGGACACCGGCGCGGAACCCGCCGCTGGAGCAGCAGCGGATCCCGCCGCAGCCTCAGCCGCCGCAGCCGCGGCCGCTTCCTCAGCCCGCCGGCGCTCTTCCGCCCGCCGACTCTCCTCGGCCCGCCGGCTCTCCTCGGCCCGTCGAGCCTCCTCAGCCCGTCGCGTCTCCTCGGCCCGTCGAACCTCCTCAGCCCGTCGAGCCTCCTCGGCCTGTCGAGCCTCCTCAGCCCGCAGCAGCGCTTCCTCCGCCTGCCGCTGGGTCTCCAGGCGGCGCGCCTCCGCCTCGGCCCGCTGCCGGGCCTCCTCCTCGGCCTGAAGGCGGCGCCGCTCCTCCTCGGCGGCCCGCGCCCGGTCCTCCGCCTCGATGCGCCGGCGCTCCTCCTCGGCTCGCCGGGCGGCGTCCTCGGCTCGCTTGCGGGCCTCCTCGGCCTGGCGCTCGGCCTCCAGTCGGCGCGCCTCCTCCAGCTCGCGGCGCTTGCGCTCCTCTTCCTCCGCACGCGCCTTGGCCAGGGCTTCCTGGCGCTCGCGCTCCAGCCGCTCCTCCTCGGCCTTCCGCGCGGCCTCCTCCGCCGCCTTGCGGCGAGCCTCCTCCTCGGCGGCCTTGCGGGCCTCCTCCAGGGCCTTCAGCTCCGCCTCCGACAGCGGCAGCATCTGGTCGAGCCGGTGCCGTACGACCGCGGTCACGGCCTCCGGCAGCTGGCCCGCGTCCACGACCAGGTAGCGGGCGGGGTCGGCGGCGGCGAGGGTGAGGAATCCGGCGCGTACCCGCTGGTGGAACTCGGCGGGCTCCGACTCCAGCCGGTCCGGCGCCTCGGTGAACCGTTCCCGCGCGGTCTCCGGGGAGACGTCGAGCAGGACCGTCAGATTCGGCACCAGGCCGTCCGTGGCCCACCGCGAGATACGGGCGATCTCGGTCGGGGCCAGGTCGCGGCCCGCGCCCTGGTAGGCCACCGAGGAGTCGATGTAGCGGTCGGAGATGACGACGGCGCCGCGCTCCAGGGCGGGGCGGACGACGGAGTCGACGTGCTCGGCGCGGTCGGCCGCGTACAGCAGGGCCTCCGCGCGGTGCGAGATCCCGGCGCTGGAGACGTCCAGCAGGATCGAGCGCAGCCGCTTGCCGATCGCGGTCGCGCCCGGTTCGCGGGTGACGACCACCTCGTGGCCCTTGCCCCTGATCCACTCCGCCAGCGCCTCCACCTGCGTGGACTTGCCCGCGCCGTCGCCGCCCTCCAGGACGATGAAGAAGCCGGTGGCGGCCGACGCCTCGACCGGTTCGCCGCCGAACAGCGCCTCGCGCAGGTCGCGGCGGAGCGGCACGCCCTGCCGGTCGTCGGTCTTGCCCAGGATCAGCGCGGCGACGGGCAGCAGCAGGGCGCCCACGAGCATCAGCGTGAAGGCCGCGCCGCCATGGGCGAAGACGAAGTCGCCGTTGACCAGCCGGTGCGGCCCTATGGCGGCGGCCAGCAGCGGCGCCGCGACCGCGCCGAGCCCGACGAAGACGCGGACCACGGCGTGCAGGTGCTCGGTGGTGCGGACCCTGCGCGGCTCCTCGGTCTCCTGGTCCAGCAAGGTGTGGCCGATCTGCGCCGCGACGCCCGCGGACACTCCGGCGATCGCGATGATCAGAAGCACCGTCGTGGCGTCGTGCACCAGGCCCGCCACGAGCAGCGCCAGCCCCGTCAGCGCGATGGACAGCGCGAGCATCCGCCGCCGGGAGAGCCCGGGCAGCAGCTTCGGTGCCGTACGGATCCCGAGCACCGGACCGCCGGTCAGCGCCAGCACCAGCAGCGAGAAGCCGACCGGGCCGCCGCCGAGGTCCACGGCCTGGAGCGCGGCGACGCCGACCGCCGCCGCGACGGCCCCGGCGACCGCCGCGCAGGCCAGCACCAGGTGCGGGAGGGCGCCGGTGCGGCCCTTGTCGGGACCGGAGGCGAGCCGCGGACGGCGCAGCCCCTCCAGCGGGGAGCGCGCGCGGGGCGTCTGCGCGCCGGGCAGTTCGAGGAAGACGAGGAGGGAGACCGCGGCGGCGAAGAGCCCGGCCGCGACATACGAGCCGAGCGCCGCCTGGTGGTCGTGGAACCACTCGATGCCGGAGCCGAGCAGGTTGCCGAAGAGCGTGGCGACCAGCAGCACCGTGGCGGCGATCGGCAGTGCCACGAACGTCGTGCGGAGCGACAGCCGCCGCAGCGCGTCCATGTGGTCCGGCAGCGGCCGGACGGCGGCGCCCTCGGCGGGCGGGGCCGGGAGCAGCGCCGGAGCCGCGTCGTCCTTGGCGACCGTCCAGAACCGCTCGGCGACGCCGACGACGAAGGCCGTGATCAACAGCCAGGCGAGCGCGTCCTGCGGGGCCCAGTCGATCCACAGCGGTGCGATGACGAGCAGCGCGAGCCGCACCCCGTCCGCACCGATCATGGTCCAGCGGCGGTCGAGCGGGCCGGCGGGCCCGACGAGCGCGGAGACCGGGCCGAGCAGCACCGCGCCGAACAGCACGGTCGCGAAGAGCCGTACGCCGAGCAGCGTGGCGACGGCGAAGGCCGCACCGCGGTAACCGCCGCCGAAGGCGCCGTCGGCGACGGCGGCCTGCAGGGACAGCAGCAGGAGGACGAGCACCGCCAGGGCGTCCGCGACGGTGCTGACGAGCTGGGCGCCCCACAGTCGCCGCAGCGGCTGGTAGCGCAGCAGGGCCCGTACGGCACGCTCGCGGGAGTCCGCGGCAAGGGCGCCGGAGGTGGCGGTCACGTCCGTTGGCTGCTCGGATCGCGTCATCCCGCCAGCCTATCCGGATCGGGTCAATCCACGGGCGTCGCGCCCGAACAAAGAGGCGGGCCGGGGTGGATTCCCGCGGTACGGGTGGTTTTCCGCGGCGCGCCGACCACGGGCGTACGTCCGTACGTCGCGATCACGCGTCGTACGCGAGTACACGCCGTACGCGAGTACACGCCGCACACGACCACGCGTCGCACGCGGGTACGGCGCGGCACGGGGTACGGCGCGGCACGGGGTACGACGCGGCACGGGGTACGACGCGGCACGGGGTACGACGCGGCACGGGGTACGACGCGGCACGGGGTACGACGCGGCGCGCGAGCGCACCGCATGCCGCGCCCGCGCGCCACCACCTCCCGAAGACCGGGTTCCGGTCCCCGCCGCGCCGCGGTCGGCTGTCGCTGCCGACCGCGGGACACGCGGGGCGCCGGGAGCTACTCCCCGTTGACCGGCGTCGGCTCCGCCGCGGCCGTCTTGGCCGCCGCGGTCTTGGCCGCGGCCTTCTTCGCCGTCGTCTTCTTGGCGGTCGTCGTCTTGGCGGCGGTCTTCTTCGCCGCCGTCTTCTTCGCCGGGGCCTTCTTCGCGGCCGTCTTCTTCGCCACCGCCTTCTTGGCGGTCTTCTTGGCCGTCTTCTTCGCCGGGCCCTTGGCGCGCTTCTCCGCCAGCAGCTCGTAGCCGCGCTCGGGCGTGATCGTCTCGACGCTGTCGTCGGTCCGCAGCGTCGCGTTGGTCTCGCCGTCCGTGACGTACGGGCCGAACCTGCCGTCCTTGACCACCACCGGACGCTCGCTGACCGGGTCGGTGCCCAGCTCCTTCAGCGGCGGCTTGGCCGCGGCCCGGCCGCGCTGCTTGGGCTGCGCGTAGATCGCGAGCGCCTCGTCCAGCGTGATCGTGAAGAGCTGCTCCTCGCTCTCCAGCGAGCGCGAGTCGGTGCCCTTCTTCAAATACGGGCCGTAGCGGCCGTTCTGCGCGGTGATCTCCACGCCCTCCGCGTCCGCACCCACGACGCGCGGCAGCGACATCAGCTTGAGCGCGTCCTGCAGCGTCACGGTCTCCAGGGACATGGACTTGAACAGCGAGGCGGTCCGCGGCTTGACGGCGTTCTTGCCGGTCTTCGGGGTGCCCTCGGGCAGCACCTCGGTGACGTACGGCCCGTACCTGCCGTCCTTGGCGATGATCTCGTGGCCGGTCTTCGGGTCCGTACCGAGCTCGAAGTCGCCGCTCGGCCTGGCCAGCAGCTCCTCGGCGTGCTCGACCGTCAGCTCGTCCGGCGCCAGGTCACCGGGGATGTCGGCGCGCTGGTGGCCCTCCGCGTCCTTCTCGCCCCGCTCGATGTACGGGCCGTAGCGGCCGACGCGCAGCACGATGCCGTTCCCGACGGGGAAGGAGGAGACCTCGCGGGCGTCGATCGCGCCCAGGTCGGTGACCAGCTCCTTGAGGCCGCCGAGGTGGTCGCCGTCGCCGTTGCCGGCCTCGGCGGCGCCGCCTTCGCCCGCGCCCTCGCCGAAGTAGAAGCGCTTCAGCCACGGCACGGCCTGGGCCTCGCCGCGCGCGATGCGGTCGAGGTCGTCCTCCATCTTCGCGGTGAAGTCGTAGTCGACCAGTCGGCCGAAGTGCTTCTCCAGCAGGTTGACCACGGCGAAGCTCAGGAAGGACGGGACCAGCGCGGTGCCCTTCTTGAAGACGTAGCCGCGGTCGAGGATGGTGCCGATGATCGACGCGTACGTCGACGGGCGGCCGATCTCGCGCTCTTCCAGCTCCTTGACCAGCGACGCCTCGGTGTAGCGGGCCGGGGGCTTGGTGGCGTGGCCGTCGGCGGTGATCTCCCGCGCCGTGAGCCCGTCGCCCTCGGCGACCTGCGGCAGCCGCCGCTCGCGGTCGTCCAGCTCGGCGTTCGGGTCGTCGGCGCCTTCGACGTACGCCTTCATGAAGCCGTGGAAGGTGATCGTCTTGCCGGAGGCGGAGAACTCGGCGTCCCGCCCGTCGGAGGCCCGGCCGCCGATCTTGACGGTGACGGAGTTGCCGACGGCGTCCTTCATCTGGGAGGCGACGGTCCGCTTCCAGATCAGCTCGTAGAGCCGGAACTGGTCGCCGGTGAGGCCGGTCTCGGCCGGGGTGCGGAAGCGGTCGCCGGAGGGCCGGATCGCCTCGTGCGCCTCCTGCGCGTTCTTGACCTTCCCGGCGTACGTGCGCGGCTTCTCCGGCAGGTAGTCGGCCCCGTACAGCTGCGTGACCTGCGCACGGGCGGCGGAGACGGCGGTCTCCGACAGCGTCGTGGAGTCCGTACGCATGTAGGTGATGAAGCCGTTCTCGTACAGCTTCTGCGCCACCTGCATGGTGGCCTTGGCGCCGAAGCCCAGCTTGCGGCTCGCCTCCTGCTGGAGGGTGGTCGTGCGGAACGGGGCGTACGGCGAGCGGCGGTACGGCTTGGACTCGACCGAGCGGACGGCGAAGGCCGAGTCGGCGAGCGCGGCGGCCAGCGCCCGGGCGGCGGCCTCGTCCAGGTGCAGCACGTCGGTCTTGAGCTGCCCGTTCGGGCCGAAGTCGCGGCCCTGGGCGACCCGGCGGCCGTCCACGCTGGTCAGGCGCGCGCCGAAGGTGCCCGGGTCGCTGCTGTCGCCCGCCCGGCCCGTCGCGAAAGTGCCGGTCAGGTCCCAGTACTCGGCGGAGCGGAAGGCGATGCGCTCGCGCTCCCGCTCGACGACGAGCCGGGTGGCCACGGACTGCACGCGGCCCGCCGACAGCCGCGGCATGACCTTCTTCCACAGCACCGGCGAGACCTCGTAGCCGTAGAGGCGGTCGAGGATCCGGCGGGTCTCCTGGGCGTCGACCAGGCGCTGGTTCAGCTCGCGCGGGTTGGCGACGGCCTCGCGGATCGCGTCCTTGGTGATCTCGTGGAAGACCATCCGGCGGACCGGGACCTTGGGCTTGAGCACCTGCTGGAGGTGCCAGGCGATGGCCTCGCCCTCGCGGTCCTCATCGGTGGCGAGGAAGAGCTCGTCGGAGTCGGCCAGCAGCTCCTTGAGCTTCTTGACCTGGCTCTTCTTGTCGGCGTTGACGACGTAGATCGGCTGGAAGTCGTGCTCGACGTCCACGCCGAGGCGGCGCACCTCGCCGGTGTACTTCTCGGGCACCTCGGCGGCACCGTTCGGCAGGTCGCGGATGTGCCC
Organism: Streptomyces sp. XD-27; assembly: GCF_030553055.1. NCBI lineage: Bacteria > Bacillati > Actinomycetota > Actinomycetes > Kitasatosporales > Streptomycetaceae > Streptomyces > Streptomyces sp. XD-27. The sequence goes on along the minus strand of NZ_CP130713.1, from coordinate 4,484,184 downwards.
GACGCTCGCCTCGACGACGTAGCCAGGGCCCAGGTAGCCCTTGATCGTCTTCGCCTTGGCGGGCGACTCGACGATGACGAGTCGGCGGCCGCCCTGCGCGGTCTCGCTGGTCGGGGACAACTTCGCTCTTCTCTCCGGTCGACGCTCGGTGAACGGGACCTCTACGGCTCCGTGTCATTACGGTGACGCTGCGGAGTGTGACGGTACATCCCGCCCCCGTGTCAAACGGAAAAAGCCCACAACGCCACTCGAACGGTAACCCGACAAGCGTCCTGTCTGCCGCCCGGACCGGCACACCACTGTCACGAGACCCGCGTCACGCGGGGTGGGGAGCCCTGGTCACACGGAGCCGAGGCACCAGATTCCGCCGCCCAGCGCCGCGGCACCGATGAGGAGGGAAAGAAGCGGCCCGGTAACCGGATGCGCGCCTTCCGCCACCGGCCGGCGCAGCCGGACGCGCACCGCCGTCCACAGCACCAGGCCGAGGCCGAACAGCATGAACGCCGTACCGGCGAAGATCGCGGGTCCGCTCTCCATGCGCGGGAGCATGCCACCTGGGGAAGGCGTCCGCGAGAACCCCGGGTGAACAAAGCGCGTCCGGCCTGTCCAGACGGTTCCCGGCCACATCTCCCGGCCATGTCTCCCGGCCACATCGGTGCGCGGCACGGGCCGGCTCCGGTGGTCGGAGCCCCGGCTACTCGTCCGTCACCGGAAGCAGGAACCCCTGCTCGACCAGGAGCCGGATCGACTCCGGCGTACGGTCGCGGAGCAGCACCGAGTCCTCGCCGAGCAGCTGCGCGATGGCGTCCAGGATGCGGCCCGCGCTGAGCGTTCCGTCGCAGACGCCCGCGAAGCCCGCGCCGACCGTGTCCACCTTGGTCGCCCGCCGCATGCCGCGGTTCTGCCGGAGCACCACGTGCTCCGGGTCCTCCGCCCCCGGCAGCCCGACCTGCTCCTGCACCACCTCGTCGGCCAGCCGGAAGCGCGCGGCGAGCAGCGCGGCGTCGTCGTGCGTCCGCAGATACTCCTGGCGCTCGAAGTGGGCGACGACGGCGGGACCCAGCGGCTGCTCGACCGGGTGCGGCCACTCCTCCACGGTGATCGACGGCCGGTCGGAGCCGGTCTTGCGCAGCGTGATCCAGCCAAGTCCCACGGCCCGCGTCTTGCGGGCCTCGAACTCGGCCAGCCACGCGTCGTACCGCTCGGCATACCGCGCGGGGTCGCCGAGATGGTCCCCCGCGTCGCGCAGCCACAGTTCGGCGTACTGGGTGATGTCCTGCACCTCGCGCTGCACGATCCACGCGTCGCAGCCGCGCGGCACCCAGGACCGCAGCCGGTCGTGCCAGTCCTCGCCCTCGACGTGCTGCCAGTTGGCGAGCAGCTGGCACCATCCGCCGTCGTTGAGGTGGGCCGCGGACTGCTGCACCAGCGTGCGGCACAGCGCGTCGCCGCTCAGGCCCCCGTCGCGGTAGACGAGCCGGGCGCCGGGGGAGATCACGAAGGGCGGGTTGGAGACGATGAGGTCGTACGTCTCGTCGCCGACCGGCTCGAAGAGGGAGCCCTCGCGCAGATCGGCCTCGGGCGCCCCGGACAGCGCCAGCGTCAGCCGCGCGAACCGCAGGGCGCGGGGGTTGAGGTCCGTCGCCGTCACGTGCGTGGCGTGCTGGGCTGCGTGCAGCGCCTGGATGCCGGAGCCGGTGCCGAGGTCGAGCGCCTTGCCCACCGGCGTACGGACCGTCAGTCCGGCCAGCGTGGTGGACGCTCCGCCGACGCCCAGGACCAGTTGGGAGCGGTCCACTGCGGTGGGGCCGTGGCCGCCGATGCCGCCCGCACCGCCGACCGCACAGCCCAGGTCCGAGACGATCCACCAGTCCTGGCCCTCCGGGCCGCCGTACGGCCGCACGTCCACGACCGCGCGCACGGCGTCTTCCGCACCACCGGTCCGTACGGCACCGGCTGCCGTACCACCGGTCCGTACGGGGCCGGCCTCCGCGTCACCGGACCGTACGGCGCCGACGCCGCCCGCTTCGGCGCCGGACCGCACCAGCCAGCCGTCGGCGAGGCAGTCCTCGACGGGCAGCACGGCGCGGGCCCGCCCGTACGGCACGGGGCGCTGCAGCAGGAACAGCCGCACCAGCGTCTCCAGGGCGCCGTCCCCGCGGGTGGCGCGCTCGGCGGGGACCGTCTCCCCGCGCGCGAGGGCGGCGTAGGCGGGCGCGCCGAGCAGGTCGAGCAGGCCCTCGGCGGTGAAGTCGGCCGAACGCAGGGCGTCTCGGAGGCGGGCGGTACGGGCGGGGTCGGCGGTCGGCGGGCCGCTGGGCAGGTGCGTACTCACAGACCCATTGTCAGGGCAGGCGCTGACAATCCGCGCAGCACCCGCGCCGCCGCGCCCGGCGTGACTCCTTCAACGCGGCGAGCGGGCGCGTCGAACGCGACGAGCGGGCGCGACGAGCCGGCGCGGCGGTCACATGGACGGCGCCGGCGTCACCGTCTTCTGGCAGCCGGGCTGCCGCGCCATCGCCTCACCGAGGTCACCGACCTGAAGCTTCTTCAGCGCGTCGGCACCCGACTTGTTGACCACCTCCACGTTGGCGCTGATGTCCTGGAGTCCCTTGGCGAACTTGCCCTTGTCGGAGGTGTCGAGCTTCTGGACCGCGGTCCGCTGCTCCGTGAACCCCTTTGCGGCGGCGTCGAGCTTGGCGATCGTGTCCTTCTGGAGCTTCTCGCTGTCGTCGACCGGCGGCGCGCCGGCGTCCTTGATCGCCTTGGAGAGACCGCTGTACCCCTGCGAGATCTGGCCGAAGGCCGTCAGCGCAACCTTCTGGTACTTCTTCTGGTCCGGCTCGTGCTTGGCCTTGTCGAGCGAGACGTTGGCGTCCACGATCTTCTTCAGCTGCGGCTGCATGTCGTCACAGGCCTGCTTGGCCCAGGCATCGGCCTTCTTCTTGCTTTCGTCCTCGTCATCGCTGCAGCCGGTCAGCGCCAGTACGAGTGCCGCACCGCCGGACAGTGCCATCGCGAGCTTCTTGTTCACCGGATTGGTCCCTTCCATGGCTCTCGGCCCCGGAACATACACGCCCAAAGGACGAAGGCCGCCGGGCGAGCGTCCCGTACGGCGGCTAATGAAGCCATTTGCACCAAGCCCGATGTGTCCGGGAACTCGTCATGCGGACGGGCGGACAGTGCGTCAATCCGCACTGCCCGCCCGTCCGTTGAAGGGCCGGTGGGCCGTCTCGGCTACGACACCACCGCCGGGTCGGCCTGCTTCGCGATCCGCTCGGCGTTGCCTTCGTCACCCACGGCGATTCCGCGCCGCTTGGAGATGTAGACCGCGCTCACGATGATCACGACGGCCAGGACGGCGATGCCGGCCCGCAGCCCGGGGCTGGCGTCGTCGCCGTAGGAGAACTTCACCACGGCCGGCGCGATCAGGAGCGCCACCAGGTTCATCACCTTCAGCAACGGGTTGATCGCCGGACCGGCGGTGTCCTTGAACGGGTCGCCGACCGTGTCGCCGATGACCGTCGCGGCGTGGGCCTCACTGCCCTTGCCGCCATGGTGCCCGTCCTCCACCAGCTTCTTCGCGTTGTCCCAGGCACCGCCGGAGTTCGCGAGGAAGACCGCCATCAGCGTCCCGGTGCCGATCGCGCCCGCCAGGAACGAGCCGAGGGCGCCGACGCCGAGCGCGAAGCCGACCGTGATCGGCGCCATGACCGCGAGCAGTCCGGGCGTGGCCAGCTCGCGCAGCGCGTCCTTGGTACAGATGTCGACGACCCGCCCGTACTCCGGCTTCTCGGTGTAGTCCATGATCCCGGGCTTCTCGCGGAACTGCCGCCGGACCTCGTAGACCACCGCGCCCGCCGACCGCGACACGGCGTTGATCGCCAGCCCGGAGAAGAGGAAGACGACGGCGGCACCGAGGACGAGCCCGACGAGGTTGTTCGGCTGGGAGATGTCCAGGCTCAGGTTCAGCTCCCCGGCGACCTGGACGCCCACGTCGTCGACCGCCTCGGCGATGGCGTCGCGGTACGAGCCGAAGAGCGCGGCCGCGGCCAGCACCGCCGTGGCGATCGCGATGCCCTTGGTGATGGCCTTGGTGGTGTTGCCGACCGCGTCGAGGTCGGTGAGCACCTGCGCGCCCGCGCCCTGCACGTCACCGGACATCTCGGCGATGCCCTGGGCGTTGTCGGAGACCGGGCCGAAGGTGTCCATGGCGACGATGACTCCGACGGTGGTGAGCAGGCCGGTGCCGGCGAGCGCGACCGCGAACAGCGCGAGCATGATGCTGCTGCCGCCGAGCAGGAAGGCGCCGTAGACGCTCAGACCGATCAGCACCGCCGAGTAGACCGCGGACTCCAGGCCGATGGAGACGCCGGAGAGGATGACGGTGGCGGGGCCGGTCAGCGACGTCTTGCCGATGTCGCGGACGGGCCGCCGGTTGGTCTCGGTGAAGTAGCCCGTGAGCTGCTGGATCAGGGCGGCGAGCACGATGCCGATGGCGACCGCGATCAGCGCCAGCACCCGCGGGTCGCCCCCGTGGGTGAGGATGTCCTGATCCGTGACGCCGTCCAAGTCGGCGTACGAGGACGGGAGATACGCGAAGACCGCACCCGCCACCAGGGCCAGCGAGATGACGGCGGAGATGAAGAAGCCGCGGTTGATGGCGGTCATCCCGCTGCGGTCGGTGCGGCGCGGCGCCACCGCGAAGATGCCGATCATCGCGGTGACGACGCCGATGGCCGGGACGATCAGCGGGAAGGCGAGACCGGCGTCGCCGAAGGCCACCTTGCCGAGGATCAGCGCGGCGACGAGCGTCACGGCGTAGGACTCGAAGAGGTCCGCCGCCATGCCCGCGCAGTCGCCGACGTTGTCGCCCACGTTGTCCGCGATGGTCGCGGCGTTGCGCGGGTCGTCCTCCGGGATGCCCTGCTCGACCTTGCCCACGAGGTCGGCGCCGACGTCGGCCGCCTTGGTGAAGATGCCGCCGCCGACCCGCATGAACATCGCGATGAGCGCGGCGCCGAGGCCGAAGCCCTCCAGCACCTTGGGGCCTCGGCGGCGTACACGAGCACCACGCAGGAGGCGCCCAGCAGGCCCAGCCCCACGGTGAACATGCCGACCACGCCGCCCGTACGGAACGCGATCTTCATGGCCTTGTGCGAAACGGCCGTCAGGTCGCGCTCCGGCTCGCCTTCCGCCGGGGTCGCCGCGCGCGCGGCCGCGGCCACCCGCACATTGCTGCGGACCGCCAGCCACATCCCGATATACCCGGTGGCCGCCGAGAATCCCGCGCCGATCAAAAAGAACGCGGAACGGCCCGCGCGCTGCGACCAGTTGTCGGCCGGCAGCAGCATGAGCAGGAAGAACACGACGACGGCGAAACCGCCGAGCGTACGCAACTGCCGTGCCAGATAGGCATTGGCGCCTTCCTGCACCGCCGCGGCGATCTTCTTCATGTTGTCCGTGCCCTCGCCCGCCGCGAGCACTTGTCGTACGAGCACCATGGCGACGGCGAGCGCCGCCACCGCGACCGCCGCGATCACCAGCACGATCACACGGTTGTCGGCGGTCAGCTCCGCGGCGGCCAGGGTGGGGGGTAGGTCCAGCTGATGAGGGGTGAGAGGCCCCGCCATTCGTCCTCCTTGACGTTTGGCACATGGGCGCGCAGCAGTTCTGCGACCGGCAGAACAGCCGCCACGCTCAGGCGTCCTGAGCTCAAGATGTGGACGGATTGTAGGGAGCCGCACTTGATCAAAACAGGGTGCCGCAAAGGGAATTCGCCTGCACCAGCGAAGATCAATAGGTTTGGGCTCCGCAATTCCCCCGGAGGAGGGAAAGCGCCTATTCGGCTGACGATCACGAAGTGATCCATAAAGCGATCATCGAATGATCTCGGAAAACGAAGAACGGACCTGTTCGGGACGGTGCCGGTGAGCGGCACCGCGACGGGTGCGACACGCCGGACAGGTGCGACACGCCGGACGGGCGCGGCAGCCCGCGCAGGCGAGGACAGGCCACGGGGAAGGCGGCGGCATCGGCCGAATCGGGCCGGTCGCCGGTTCGCAGGCAGGCAGGCGGCGTAGGCGAGGTGGGTGGCGAGCGGCGTCGGCAAGGTGAGTGGCAGGCGTGCCGTGGGCGATGCCTACGGCGGCGAGAGCGCGCTCGCTAAGGCAGGGCGCGGGCTACGACGGCTACGACAGCGCGGGGGCGGGCGTGGTGGGCCAGCTCATGCGGATGACTCCGCCTGCCGCGCTCGTCGACACCTCGACGTCGTCGACCAGCCCGCTGATGACGGCCAGACCCATCTCGTCGTCGCTCTCGGCGGCGGCCTCGTCGGGGCCGCCGGTGGTCGCGCCGTGGCCAGCGGCGGTGGCCGACCCGGCGCCGGTGCTGCGGGGTGCCTCATCGCCGACCTCGATGGAGAACTTCTTCTCCTCCTCGATCAGCGCGACGCGCACCGGGGCGGAGACTCCGCTGCTCCGGTGCAGTCCGACCGCTCGTGTGCACGCCTCGCCGACGGCGAGCCGGACCTCGTCGAGTACGGCCTCGTCCACCCCGGCCCGGCGCGCCACGGCCGCCGCGACCAGGCGCGCGGTCCTGACGTGCTCGGGCAGGGCACTGAAGCGGAGTTCGACGGTGGCCATGCCATCCCCCTCGGATGTACGGGCGTGCGTCTCAGGGGGGCCGGGCAGGAACACCCGGGACCCCCTGCGGTCCTCCCGCGGAGACCGGTCAGTCGGTCGCCGCAACGGCGTCGTCGACCGAGGTGTGAATCGGGAACACCTTGGTCAGACCGGTGATACGGAAGATCTTGAGAATGCGCTCCTGGTTGCAGACCAGGCGCAGGGAGCCCTCATGGGCACGCACTCGCTTGAGCCCACCGACGAGCACGCCGAGCCCGGTGGAGTCGAGGAAGTCGACGCCCTCCATGTCGACGACCAGGTGGTAGCTACCGTCGTTGACAAGCTCGACCAGCTGCTCGCGCAGCTTGGGCGCGGTGTATACATCAATCTCGCCACCGACCTCGACGACCGTGCGGTCGCCAACGGTCCGGGTCGACAGGGACAGGTCCACGGATCCTCCAGCACCTTGCATCGAGCGGTCGCCCCCCATGGATCGGCAGCCGCGATGGCATTCAATCACTTACCAGCAGGCGTGCACGACGCCTTGAGCCCATTGTCCGTCAGACCAGTGACACACTCGGTGTCGATGGCCCACAACCAACTCCCGCGGCATGCGGGCATACGCCGCTCACCCCGGACCGTACTCGGGCGGCTCGCCGGTGGGGCGGACCGGGCTACACGCATCACTCATACGGAGCACTTGCCCCCGCGCGCGGGCAGCCATGCCCAGTGGCCCGACGGGATCCGGCCGGAAGTGATCGACGCGATCCGCCACGCCGGAATCGAGCGCCCATGGGTGCACCAGGCGCGTACGGCCGGTCACGCACTGCGCGGCGAATCCGTGGTGGTCGCCACCGGCACCGCGTCAGGCAAGTCCCTCGCCTATCTGGCGCCGGTCCTCAGTGCCCTGCTGGACGGGTCGGAGGCCCCGAACGGGCGGGGCGCCACCGCGCTGTACCTCTCCCCCACCAAGGCCCTGGCCGCCGACCAGCGGCGCGCCGTGGCCGAGCTGGCCGCCCCGCTCGGCACGGCGGTGCGCGCGGCCGTCTACGACGGCGACACGCCGGTCGAAGAGCGCGAGTGGATCCGCGGCTACGCGAACTACGTGCTGACCAACCCGGACATGCTGCATCTGGGCATCCTCCCGGGCCACGCCCGCTGGTCCTCCTTCCTGCGCAGTCTGCGCTATGTCGTGATCGACGAGTGCCACACCTACCGGGGCGTCTTCGGTTCGCATGTCGCGCAGGTGCTGCGCAGGCTGCGCCGCGTCTGCGCTCGGTACGGCTCCTCTCCCGTCTTCCTCCTCGCCTCCGCCACCGCCGCCGAGCCCGCCCACGCCGCGACCCGGCTGACCGGCCTGCCGGTCGTGGAGGTCACCGAGGACGCCTCGCCGCGCGGCGAGCTGGTCTTCGCCCTCTGGGAGCCGCCACTGACGGATCTCCACGGCGAACGGGGCGCGCCGGTCCGCCGCACCGCCACCGCCGAGTCGGCGGACCTGCTGACCGACCTCGCCATACAGGGCGTCCGTACGGTCGTCTTCGTCCGCTCCCGACGCGGCGCGGAGCTCATCGCCCTGATCGCCCAGGAGCACCTGGCCGCGGTGGACCGATCCCTCCCCTCCCGTGTGGCGGCGTACCGGGGCGGCTATCTGCCGGAGGAGCGGCGTGCCCTGGAGCGCGCCCTGCACTCGGGCGAGCTGCTCGGGCTGGCCGCCACCACCGCGCTGGAGCTGGGCATGGACATCGCCGGTCTCGACGCCGTCGTCATCACCGGCTACCCGGGCACCCGCGCCTCGTTGTGGCAGCAGGCCGGGCGGGCGGGCCGCACGGGCGAGGGGGCGCTCGCGATCCTCGTCGCCAGGGACGATCCGCTGGACACCTATCTCGTCCACCATCCGGACGCCCTCTTCCGCCAGCCGGTGGAATCCACCGTGCTCGACCCGGACAACCCGTACGTCCTCGCGCCCCACCTGTGCGCGGCCGCCGCCGAGCTGCCGCTGACCGAACCGGAACTCGCCGAGCTGTTCGGCCCGGCCGCCGCCGAGCTGATGCCCCAGCTGGAGCAGCGCAGGCTGCTCCGCCGACGTGCCACCGCCTGGCACTGGACCCGCCGCGAGCGCGCCGCCGACCTCACCGACATCCGTGGCGCGGGCGGCCGCCCCGTGCAGGTCGTCGAGGAGGCGACGGGCCGGCTTCTCGGCACCGTGGACGCCTCCGCCGCGCACACCACCGTCCACGACGGCGCCGTCCATCTGCACCAGGGCCGCACGTACCTGGTCAAGCGGCTCGACCTCGACGATTCGGTGGCCCTGGTGACGGCGGCCGATCCCCCGTATTCGACGACGGCCCGGGACACCACCGCGATCTCCATCCTGGAGACCGGCACCGAGGTGCCATGGGGCGAGGCGCGGCTGTGCTTCGGCTCCGTCGAGGTCACCAACCAGGTCGTGTCCTTCCTCCGCCGAAAGCTGATCAGCGGTGAGGTGCTGGGCGAGTCCAAGCTCGACCTGCCGCCCCGGACGCTGCGCACTCGCGCCGTGTGGTGGACGGTCACCGAGGACCAGCTCGACCGGGCCCGGGTCACCCCTGAGGCCCTGGGCGGTGCGCTGCACGCCGCGGAGCACGCTTCCATCGGCATGCTGCCGCTCTTCGCCACCTGCGACCGGTGGGACATCGGCGGTGTGTCGGTGCCGCTGCACCCCGACACCCTGCTGCCCACCGTCTTCGTCTACGACGGCCACCCGGGCGGCGCGGGCTTCGCCGAGCGCGCCTTCCACACCGCCGAGCGCTGGCTCACCGCCACCCGCGAGGCCATCGCTTCCTGCGAGTGCGAGTCCGGGTGCCCGTCGTGCATCCAGTCCCCCAAGTGCGGCAATGGCAACGACCCTCTCGACAAGCGGGCCGCCATCCGCCTCCTGTCGACCCTCCTCGCCGGAGCGCCCGCCCCGGTCTCGGAGTAACTGCCAGGACGCCCTTGGCGTGTCCGACGGCCCCGTGGGCGTGCCCGACGATCCCGTTGGCGTGTCCGCCGGTGCCGTTGGCGTGTCCGACGGTCCCGCTCTGGAGCGCACTCGCGGCGTGAAGGGGCCGGCACGGGCCTGCGCCGTCACGTCGGCGATCTCGCCGCGCACCCCGCACCGCACCACGCGTACCCCTTGGGCCGAGGCCACTCGCCTGGCGTGGCCGCAGGCCACCGCGGGGCCCTCCAGCGCGTGGTCCGCCGCGGCGAGCGCCGCCAAGTCAGCCGCGGCGCCCGCCCGGTGGCGGGCGATCATCACCTGGCCCATCGTGAACACCGCCGCGAAGAGCACGCATAGGGCGGTCGCCGCCACCGCCGCCCACACCGTCGCCGAGCCGCGGTCCTCCCGGAGGCTCACCTGCCCGCCTCCCCGAGGGTGTCCTCGGCGAGCGCGACCGCCTCGCCATGCAGCCGGACCCCCAGCAGCCCTGGGCCGACGGCGTTCGCCTCCACCCGGACCCGCACCAGTCCGCCCTCGCGCCGCAGCACGATGCTCGCCCCTTCCGGGGCTGCCGACCGGGCGGCGGCCACTGCCGCCGCCGTCGTCTCCGACCGCGCCGCCGCCCGGGCCCCGGCCCGTGCCGCGTCCACGCATCGCATCTGCGCGGACGCGGCCATCAGGCCCCAGATCAGCGCAGCGGCGAAGAGCACCAGCACGGGAGCGGCGACGGCCGCCTCCGCGGTGACCGACCCTTCGTCGGCGGCCGGGGCGTCCGCACGGCGCACCTCAGAACGGCGCATCGAGCGCCCTCTCGATCACCGAGCTCAGCGCGGCGCTGACCGCGCCGCTCGTCACCACCTTGTAGAGCACCGCGGCGAAAGCGCACGCCGCTACCGTTCCCATCGCGTACTCAGCGGTCGACATCCCCGCCTCGGCCCGCGCTCGCAGGCTCGCCCCTACGGCGTCCCTCCGCCGGGCCCACCATCGCTTGACCATCAGATCCCCCCTTGTGTCGTCATGTCTTCGTTCATGCCGCGGCCACATGTCTTCGTTGCCGCATGTCTTAGTTGCCGCGATTGCCGTACGGCGCTGCCGTCGCTCGCCCTCCTTCGCCGCCGCCCGTATGCGTTCGTCCTCTCGGTCCGTTCGCGTCACCCATCCGGTCCTTCGCGTCACCACGCGTCGGTGGCCGCCAGCCCGCTGCCGAGGCCGACCACCATCGGCACCACCCCCAGGAGCAGGAAGGCGGGCAGGAAGCACAGGCCCAGTGGGGCGGTCGACAGCACCTGGGCCTGCCCGGCCCGCGCGGCGGCGGCCCGCTCCTGTGCGGCACGGCAGTCGGCCGCGAGCCGGGAGACCTCGTCCACCGCGGGAGCACCGGTGGTCCCCGCGCGCTCCAGTTGCTTCGCGAGCCGGTCCCCTCCGGCCAGGGCCCCCACGCGCCCCCAGGCCTCAGCGGGGGCTCCCCCGAGCCGCAGTTCGGTGGCCGCCCGACTCAGCTGTCGGCCGACCTCGCCGTTCAGCGACTTCCCCACGGCCTCGGCGGCCTCTCTCGGGCTCGCCCCGGCAGCCAGGCATGCGGCCAGCAGATCGGCTGCCAGTGGCAGTTCCGGCGCCACGGGCTGCTCCGTCCTCGGCTTCGCCTCCGTACGGGTCCGTCGCCACCGTTGCCACCTCCTGGCCCCGTACGCCGCGGCAAGGCCTGCCGCGCACCCGCGGATCCCTGCGAGGAGGACGATCATGGTGAGCATGGCAGCGGCGGGCGGCAGCCAGCTGCGCAGTGCGGCAAGCCGGTCGTGAAGGCGCCATCGGCCGTGCGGAGCCGTCGGCCGGCCGCTGTCCCGGCCCAGGATCGCCGCCACCCGGCGCCGCGCCACGTGCCGCTGCCGGCCCCGATGGGTCACCGCCGCCAGCCAGGCCACCGCCGTCGCGACGGCCGACGCCGCCCCCAGCCTGTGGACAACCTCGCCGCTCACCCCTCCCCCTTCGTCTCATCGGGCGCCGCTCCCCGTACCACCCGCGCGGTCCAGGCGAGGCCCGCCCACTGGAGCAGTCCGCCCAGCACCAGGCACCCAAGGCCGACCGGTGTGTGCAGCAGGACCCGCAGCGGATCGGCTCCGAGCACGGTGCCGAGCAGGAGCACGAACACCGGCAGCACGGAGAGCACCACTCCGGCCGCACGCTGCGCGGCCAACTGGGCGCGCAGCCGCTCCCGCTGATCGCGCTCGGCGCGCAGCGCCGCTCCGACCCGGTCGAGTCCGGCCGCCAGTCCGGCGCCGCCGTCGACCGCCACCTGCCAGCACGCCGCGACGCCGGTCAGCCCCTCGCAGCCGGGTGTGCGGGCCGCCAGGCGCAGCGCCTGCGGCACGTCGTCCCCGAAGCGGGCTGCGGCGGACACCAGCGGCCAGCGCTCTCCCAGGCCGCGCGCGGGGGCTGCCAGCAGTGCCTCGCCCGGATGCCGCCCGGCACGCAACTCGCCCGCTACGACGCCGCACAGCTCGATCACGACCTCGGCTCGCCGCTCCCGCTCCAGGCGAAGAGCCCGCGCGCGCAGCCGGCGCCCGACCAGGGGCACGGCGGCGGCCGCGGCGACCAGCGGGATCGCCGAGGAGCTGACCGCGGCCAAGAGGCAGCCGAGCGGCAGACACAGCAGCTCACGGCCCAGCCGCCGGCCGTACCTCAGCCGCCAGCGGCCCCAGAGCGCCGCCGCGGTATCTGCCGTACGCCACGGGGGCCGGGCGGATCCGGGGACGGCCGCGCCGGCGCCGGCGAGCAGCAGTCTGGTCCTGCGCAGTTCCTGGTCCTGTCCGGTGAGCAGCCAGACGGCCGCGGCTGCCGCGCACAGCAGCACGGCGTACAGCGGCAGTGCGCCCGGCGCCGTTCCAAGGCCCGTCATGCCGTTCCTCCGCCCCGTACGCACAGGCGCTGGAGCCGCTGCCACCCGGACGCCCTCTCGAAGCCGTCAGGGCCCCAGACGGCGGCCGGGACCGTCGTCACGAAGCCCGCCCGATCGCGGTCCAGTACGTGCAGCTCTGCGATCCGGCGCCGCCCGCCCCGGTCCCGTACGAGGTGGATCACCACGGACAGCGCGGCCGCGAGCTGGCTGTGCAGAGCGGCCCGGTCGAGTCCGGCCGTGCAGCCGAGCGCCTCCAGGCGGGCCGGCACGTCGGCCGCCGCATTGGCGTGCACAGTGCCGCAGCCGCCTTCGTGGCCGGTGTTGAGCGCGGCGAGCAGATCGGTGACCTCGGCCCCGCGGACCTCTCCGACGACGAGCCGGTCCGGACGCATCCGCAGCGCCTGCCGGACGAGGTCCCGCAGTGTCACCATGCCTTGGCCCTCCTGGTTGGCGGGGCGTGTCTCCAGTCGGACGACATGGGGATGGTCCGGCCTCAGCTCGGCCGAATCCTCGGCGAGGACGATCCGTTCGTCCTCGCCCACGAGCCCGAGCAGGGTGCTCAGGAGGGTCGTCTTGCCCGAACCGGTCCCGCCGCTGATGAGGTACGACAGGCGGGCCTCGAGTACGTCGGTGAGCAGCCGCTCGCCGCCGGGCGGCACGGTCCCGGCCGCGACGAGTTCGTCGAGGGTGAAGGCGCGTGGCCGTACGACGCGCAGCGACAGACACGTCGAGCCGACGGCGACGGGTGGCAGCACCGCGTGCAGCCGCGTCCCGTCGGGTAGCCGGGCGTCCACCCATGGCCGGGCGTCGTCCAGCCGCCGTCCGGCCACCGCGGCGAGCCGCTGGGCGAGCCTGCGGACGGCCGCCGCGTCGGCGAAGCGGATCTCTGTCCGCTCCAGCCCGCGGCCGCGGTCCACCCACACCTGGTCAGGCGCGGTGACCAGGACGTCGGTGACGTCCGGCGCGGCGAGGAGCGGCTCCAGCGCTCCGGTGCCGACCAGTTCTGATCGCAAAGCCGTGACAACGCCGAGGACTTCCGTGTCGCCGAGGAGCCGTCCCTCCTCGCGTAAGGCCGCCGCCACACGGGCGGGCGTCGGCTCGGCGCCGCTCGCGGCCAGCCGCAGTCGCACCGCGTCCAGCAGGGCGGGCGTTGCGGGGCCGGAGGAACTCATGGGGCTCATGCCACGACACCTCCCTCGCTGGGCAGGGCTCGGGCCCAGAATTCGGTGCAGAAGCGGGCCAGCGGGCCTCGGGGGCTGCCGCCCGGGGGACTGCCGTCGTCCAGGTCGGCCACGAGCCCGGGCTCCTGGGGCAGTTCTCCGGCCAAGGGCAGCCGGAGGAGGCGCGCCACCTCCTCGTCGTCCAGCCCCGGGCTGAAGGGGCCGCGCACCACCGCCCTCAGGTCCCGCAGCACCATGCCCACGGTCGACGCCACCCGGTGTGCGGCCGCGACGGCGCGCACCTCGGCGGGAACGACGAGAAGTCCGAGATCCACCTGCGCGAGCGCTTCGGCGACCGACTCGTCGACCCGCCGCGGCAGGTCCACCACCACGACACCGCCCCGGCGCCGGGCCGCCGCCAGGACCGATCGCATGGCGTCCGGCGCGATGATCACCGAGTCCCCGCGGTCCCAGCTGAGGAGCCGCAGCGAGTGCAGTTCGGGCAGCGCTTCCTCCAGCGCGCTCCCGGCCACGCGGCCACGCGACTCCGCGAACGCCGGCCATCGCAGCCCCTGTGCGCGCTCACCGCCGAGGAGCACGTCGAGGCCGCCGCCGAGCGGATCACCGTCGATGAGCATCGTGCGCCGACCGGTCCTGGCGGCGGTCACCGCCAGGGCGCAGGCGAGCGTGCTGGCACCCGCCCCGCCGCGGCCGCCGATGACGCCGATGGTGACCGCCTGGGGGCCGGCGCCCTCGGCCACGTCGGCGATCCGGTCCACCAACCAGGTCTCGGCATCGGGCAGGAAGAGCACATGGTCCGCGCCGACCTCCACGCCCCGCTGCCAGATGCCGTGGTCGTCGAGGTCCCTGCCGATGAGCAGTACCCCTGTTCTGCGGGCGCGCCCGCGCAGGCGGCGCGCGGAATCGTCGCCGACGAGGATCAGCGGCGCGCCCTCCCAGCTGCCTCTGCGCGTGGGCGCGCCGTGGGCGACCTCGGCTTCGGCGCCGGCGGCCGCGCACAGCCGCAACAGGTCGTCGAGAAGTTCCTCGTCCTCCGTGACGATCAGCGGCCTGGGCTGGTGCCCCTCGGCGGCCGACAGCCGTTCGGGCGTCATGGATCCCGGCACGGTCCCTCCCCATCTCGTGACGCGCTTTCACGTCTGCGAACATCGCGCGCCGACATTGATGGGAATCACGATGCGGTGATCCGGGAAATCTTGCTGATCTTGGTTCAAAACTGTGGACAACTCATCAGTTGTGAATATCCCAATCACCTATACCGGTGACTTCCGGAGAGCGCTCTGGCGATTACCCACAGTTACGTCGCACGATCTTGTCTGTGCGGGCCCGCCGGGGCCGCATGGAGGGAGTGAGAGCGCGTGAGAACCGCGAAAACGCGTCCGGACATGCGACGACCCCCGCCGGGGGGAGAGCGGGGGTCGTCCCCACGGCCGACTCGGGGGGGAGGAGTCGGACCGGGTTAGCACGGTCGCGAACGATCCGTGACTTCCATGGTGTACCCGAGAGCCTTCTCAGGCAAACCCACGCGCCCCAGCTTACGCCGAATGGTGGGCCCCTATGCTCAGCATCGTGGAAAACCACTCCTTGCCTCGCGCAGCCGCGTTCTTTGACCTGGACAAGACGGTCATTGCGAAGTCGAGCACTCTCACCTTCGGCAAGTCCTTCTACCAAGGCGGACTGATCAACCGCAGGGCCGCGCTGCGGACCGCGTACATCCAGTTCGTCTTCCTCGCGGGGGGCGCCGACCACGACCAGATGGAACGGATGCGGGAGTACCTCTCGGCGCTCTGCCGCGGCTGGAACGTCCAGCAGGTCCGCGAGATCGTCGCCGAGACCCTGCACGACCTCATCGACCCGATCATCTATGACGAGGCGGCCTCGCTCATCGAGGAGCACCACGCCGCCGGCCGTGACGTCGTGATCGTCAGCACCTCGGGCGCCGAGGTCGTGGAGCCGATCGGCGAGCTGCTCGGCGCGGATCGCGTGGTCGCCACCCGCATGGTCGTCGAGGACGGCGTCTTCACCGGCGAGGTGGAGTACTACGCGTACGGCCCGACGAAGGCGGAAGCCATCGCCGAGCTGGCCGAGTCGGAGGGGTACGACCTGGATCGCTGCTACGCCTACAGCGACTCCGCCACCGATCTGCCCATGCTGGAGGCGGTCGGCCACCCGCACGCGGTGAATCCCGACCGCGCGCTGCGCCGCGAGGCCGCCGCTCGGGGCTGGCCCATCCTCTCGTTCAGTCGGCCGGTCCGGCTCAAGCAGCGCCTGCCGTCTCTGTCGATGCCGCCGCGCCCCGTGCTGGTCGCCGGCGCCGCGGTGGCGGCCGCCGCCGCGGCCGCGGGGCTCGTCTGGTACGCCCACCGACGACGCACGCCGTATGCCCGGATTTAGTGCCAAATACAGCTATCCACGGTGAACACTTCCGATTCACCCATGACTGAGGTAGAAAGGAGTTGACGGCCCGCGAGACCAGGGGAATCCGGGAGGATCCCTCGAACGCACCAAGGCCCCACGGACCGAGTGTGAAAGCCGAGCACCCACGCGACGTCGACCCGTCGATTACGGGCCAGCCGCACCAGGTGACGGGCTGAGTTCCCGACCTGATGGGCAACTTTCGAGGACGCTTGGTAACCCGGCGGACATGCCAGCGGCGGTACCGAGATGGTGGGTACCGCCGCAACCTGTTGTCAGGCGGCGCCGCGCTGAAGGGCCTCACAGACGGCCGTGCTCTCCCGGACGCCGAGTTCGACCGCCCGCCCGCAGTGCACGATCCACGCGGCGACGCCATCGGGGGTCCCCGAGACATAGCCGTCGAGCGCGGCCAGATAGGCATCGCGGCCCAGCTCCGCGTGACCGACCTCCGCCGGGCAGATCGACTTGGGGTCCAGGCCGCTGTCGACCAGCACGACGCGCTCCGCGGCCCGGGCGACCAGCCCGTTGCAGGAGCCGAACGGCCGCAGCGCGAGCAGCTCGCCATGAACCACGGCCGCCTTGACCAGCGCCGGCGCGGACGTACCGGCCAGCAGCAGCCGCGCCAGACCGTCCAGACGTCCCGCCACCTCGTCCGCGCCCGGCAGCGGCAGCGCGATCAACGGCTCGTCGACCGATTCGCCCGCCAACCGCGGTCGCCCGACGGCGTCGTTCGGTTCGGCGCCGCCCGCCGCCACCAGGTGCAGTCGCGCCAGCACCCGCAGTGGCGACTGCCGCCACACGCTCAGCAGCTGCCCGGCCTCGGCGGTCAGACGCAGCGCGGCCCCCACCGTCCGCGGCTCGCCCTCCGCCCCGAAATCGGTACGGCGGCGCACCTCTTCGAGCACCCAGTCAGCCCCCGCCAGGGCCGCCGAACCGCGCGCGCCGCGCAGCGCGGCCTCGGAGGTCACCTCGTTGCTGCGGCGGCGCATGACCCGGTGACCGTAGACCCGGTCCACCGCCATACGCACGGCGTCCACGGCATCGGCCACGCCGGGCAGAGTGCCAAGGGCGGCGAGCGGATCAGCTGTCGCACTACTCATGGGTATGACACTACGCACCCAGGCGGCCCCACCCTCCTTTGGAGTGGTGTTCTTCACGCGTCCCCGTCCCGCGGCGCCCCCTTCCTACTAGTCTTCCTGAACATGAAGATCGCTTTCGTAGGCAAGGGCGGCAGCGGCAAGACGACGCTGTCCTCTCTGTTCATCCGCCACCTCGCCGCCACCCGCGCCCCGGTCATCGCCGTCGACGCGGACATCAACCAGCACCTCGGCGCGGCCCTCGGACTCGACGAGGCGGAAGCCGCCGCTCTCCCTGCGATGGGCGCCCATCTTCCACTGATCAAGGACTACCTGCGGGGCTCGAACCCCCGTATCGCCTCCGCCGAGACGATGATCAAGACCACCCCGCCGGGCGCCGGGTCGCGGCTGCTGCGGATCGCCGAGGACAACCCGGTGTACGAGGCGTGCGCGCGGACCGTGCGCCTGGACGACGGAGAGGTCCGGCTGATGGCCACGGGCCCCTTCACCGAATCCGACCTGGGCGTCGCCTGCTACCACTCCAAGGTCGGAGCGGTCGAGCTCTGCCTCAACCATCTGGTGGACGGCCGCGGCGAGTTCATGGTCGTCGACATGACGGCGGGCAGCGACTCGTTCGCGTCCGGCATGTTCACCCGGTTCGACATGACCTTCCTGGTCGCCGAGCCCACCCGCAAGGGCATCGCCGTGTACCGCCAGTACAAGGCGTACGCACGGGACTTCGGCGTCGCGTTGCGCGTCGTCGGCAACAAGGTGCAGGGCCCAGACGACCTCGACTTCCTGCGCGAAGAGGTGGGCGAGGACCTCCTGGTCACGGTGGGCCACTCCGACTGGGTACGCGCCATGGAAAAGGGCCGCCCACTCCCCTTCGACCGGCTGGAGGAGACCAACCGGCGCGCTCTGCGGACCCTGAACGAGACGGTGGACGCGTCGTACGCGCAGCGGGACTGGCAGCGGTACAGCCGCCAGATGGTGCACTTCCACCTGAAGAACGCGGCGAGTTGGGGCAACGAGCGGACGGGCGTCGACCTGGCCGCCCAGGTCGACCCCGCCTTCGTCCTCGACGAACGAGCCTTGGCCACCCCTCAGCCGGCCTGACCGGAACCGATCACCACAAAGGCGCCCGGCCGGCTGATCAGCATGGCCGGGCGCCCTGCCATGTGCCGCCCCTCCGCGCCGCCCCTCCGTCTCCTGCGTGCGCACCGGCCCTCTCCCTGCACCTTCAGAGGATTCACTCGTTCGATGGAACAAGTGGACCGATTGATCAAAAAGCTTCCCGCCGGCTTTACTCGGCATTACTCTTCATTTACCAGCGCTTGAGAGTTACCGAACCATCACCCACCGTGACACACGGCCGAGCCCAGTCCGAAGTGACCAGGTCAGCGGCCGCGCAGCCCCGGAGGAGACGGGTATGTTCCAGCTCTTGACCCGGATCGACAGGCCCACCTGGCGCCGGGATCTCTCCGCCTCGATCGTCCTCTTTCTGATCTCCATTCCACTGTCGCTCGGCATCGCCCTGGCCACCGGCGCCCCAGCGCAGGCCGGACTGGTGGCGGCAGCAGTGGGCGGGATCGTCGCCGGCCTGCTCGGCGGCGCTCCCTTGCAGGTGAGCGGGGCGGCCACCGGCCTTGTCGTGGTGACCGCCGAACTGATCCAGCGGTACGGCTGGCGCACGACATGCGCGATCACCGTGCTGGCCGGCGTGACGCAACTCGCGCTCGGGGCACTGAGAGTGGCGCGCGCGGCGCTGGCGATCAGCCCGGCCATCGTCCACGGGCTGCTCGCGGGCATCGGCGTCGTCATCGCCATCGGCCAGTTGCACGTGCTGCTGGGTGAGCAACCCGGCAGCTCGGCGGTCAGCAACCTCGCCGCGCTGCCAGGCGAGTTGCAGCACCCGCATATGAGTGCGCTCCTGATCGGCGCGGTCACCGTCGGGGTGCTCGCCGTCTGGCCGCGGCTCCCAGGCGACGCGGGGCGACGGGCTCGCGCGGTCCCGGCGCCTCTGGCCGCCGTGGCCGCCGCCACCGCCGCCGGCACAGGGATGTCCGTACCGCGCGTGGACCTGCCGTCCTGGCGGCTGCACGCGGTCCCCGGACTGCCGGACGAGCCGGTTCTCGGGCTGATCGCGGCCGTGCTCACGGTGACCCTCGTCGCGAGCATGGAGTCCCTGCTGTCCGCCGTCGCCATCGACCGGTTGCAGGCGGGTCGGCCGGACATGCGTCGCGCTCCGGCCGCCCGCCTGGACCGCGAGCTCGCCGGCCAGGGTGCCGCCAACATCGTCTCCGGGCTGCTGGGCGGCCTGGCCGTGGCAGGCGGGGCGATCCGCGGCTCGGCGAACGTCAGGGCCGGGGCCCGAAGCCGCCGTTCCACCGTTCTGCACGGAATCTGGGTGGTGTTGTGCGCCGGACTCCTGGCAGGGGTGCTGGAGCTGATCCCGCTCGCCGCGCTTGCCGCGCTGGTGATGGTCGTCGGGGTGAAGATGGTGAGCTTCGCCCATATCAAGCATGTGCAGCGGCACCGCGAGTTCCCGGTGTACGCGGCCACGCTTGGCGCCGTCGTCCTGCTCGGAGTGCTGACGGCAGTGGCCATTGGCATCGCTGTCGCCGTCCTCACGGCGCTTCGCCATCTCACGCACACCCGCATCACCGTGACCGAGGAGGCGGGCGGCCACCGGGTGCGGGTCGACGGTCAGTTGACCTTCCTGGCCGTGCCGCGGCTGACCAGGGCCCTGGCGCAGGTGCCGCCGGGCACGAACGTCGTGGTGGAGCTGGGCGGATCCTTCATGGACCATGCCGCGTACGACGCATTGCAGTCGTGGTCGAACTCCCATCGCGCGCACAAGGGGTGGGTCACCGTCAGCGGGCGCGCCGGCCGTCCGATCGCGGAGCCCGCCAGCGCCCATGCGTGCCGCCCCTGGACGCCCTGGCGCAACCACCACTGCACCCGCCCCGCCGCGTCCGCCCCGCCGGGGGGCAGCCAACTGCTGGGCGGAGTGAGCGCGTTCCAGCGCAACACCGCCCCGTTGGTGCGGGACGAGCTGGCGCGGCTGGCCCGTGAGGGCCAGCAGCCCACCCAGCTCTTCCTCACCTGCGCAGACTCGCGACTGGTCACGAGCATGATCACTTCCAGCGGGCCGGGTGACCTGTTCACGGTGCGGAACGTCGGGAACCTTATGCCGCCACCCGGCAGCGATGCCGCCTGCGACTCGGTGGCCGCGGCGATCGAGTACGCGGTGGAGGTGCTGGAGGTGGGCAGCATCACCGTGTGCGGCCACTCCGGGTGCGGTGCGATGCAGGCGCTGCTCGGCTCGCCCGGCGAGCCCGGCGCGCAGACGCCGCTCGCCCGCTGGCTGCGGCACGGGCGGCCGAGTCTCACCCGCATGGAGCACTGCCGACGTCAGGGACTGGACGAGATCGCGCTGGCCGACCGGCCGGTCGCCGACGACGCCGAGCGGCTGGCGCTCGTCAACGTGGTGCAGCAGCTCGACCACCTGCTGGCCCACCCGTGCGTGGCCCGCCGGGTGGCCGCGGGTTCGCTCGCACTGCACGGCATGTACTTCCACGTGGGGGAGGCGCAGGCTTATGTCCTGGACCGGGCGTCGGGCACGTTCACAGCGGTGCGGCCGGAGGTGCCGGACGCGCTGGGCGCGGCACACCCCTGAGGGGGCGGTACGCCCGGATGGGTGGCGGCGGGCGGGATGATGTCGGCGAAGGAGAGGAGCGACCACAAGAGGTCTAAACCAATTTTTACCGAGAACTCTTGTCAGGGCCCACCACCGGCTGATGAGCTATGACCCGGGACACAACGGGCACCCTGGGAAAGGGAGATGTCGTGAGCAACGAGAGCCTGGCCAACCTCTTGAAAGAGGAGCGCCGCTTCGCACCGCCTGCCGATCTGGCCGGGCACGCCAACGTCACCGCGGAGGCGTACGAGCGGGCGAAGGCCGACCGGCTGGGCTTCTGGGCCACGCAGGCACGCCGCCTGACCTGGACAGAAGAGCCGACCGAGACGCTGGACTGGTCGAATCCGCCGTTCGCCAAGTGGTTCGCCGACGGCAAGCTGAACGTCGCGTACAACTGCGTCGAC
Source organism: Streptomyces sp. XD-27 (assembly GCF_030553055.1). Lineage (NCBI taxonomy): Bacteria > Bacillati > Actinomycetota > Actinomycetes > Kitasatosporales > Streptomycetaceae > Streptomyces > Streptomyces sp. XD-27. Next base: position 4,462,930 of record NZ_CP130713.1, on the reverse strand, counting down.
CGCCATGTGGAGAACGGCCTCGGCGACCGTGTCGCCCTGCACTTCGAGGGCGAGCCCGGCGACACCCGCTCGATCACCTACGCCGAGTTGCAGCGCGAGGTCTCCCGCGCCGCCAACGCGCTCACCGAGCTGGGCGTCCACAGCGGCGACCGGGTCGCCATCTACATGCCGATGATCCCGGAGACGATCGTCGCCATGCTGGCCTGCGCCCGCATCGGAGCCCCGCACTCGGTCGTCTTCGGCGGCTTCTCGGCCGACGCCCTCGCCACCCGCATCCAGGACGCGGACGCGCGCGTGGTCATCACCGCGGACGGCGGATACCGCCGCGGCAAGCCGTCGGCGCTCAAGCCCGCCGTCGACGAGGCGCTGACCAGGCCCGGCACCGAGAACGTACGCAGCGTCCTGGTCGTCCGCCGCACCGGCCAGGACACCGCGTGGACCGAGGGCCGCGACGTCTGGTGGCACGACCTGGTGGACCGCCAGCCGGACCGGCACACCCCCGAGGCGTTCGACGCCGAGCACCCGCTGTTCATCCTCTACACCTCGGGCACGACCGGTAAGCCGAAGGGCATCCTGCACACCACGGGCGGCTACCTCACCCAGGTGTCGTACACCCACCACGCGGTCTTCGACCTCAAGCCCGAGTCCGACGTCTTCTGGTGCACCGCCGACGTCGGCTGGGTCACCGGCCACTCGTACATCGTCTACGGCCCGCTGAGCAACGGCGCGACCGAGGTGCTGTACGAGGGCACGCCGGACACCCCGCACCAGGGCCGCTGGTGGGAGATCGTCCAGAAGTACGGCGTCACGATCCTCTACACCGCTCCCACCGCGATCCGCGCCTGTATGAAGTGGGGCGACGACATCCCGGCCAAGTTCGACCTCGGCAGCCTGCGCATCCTCGGTTCGGTCGGCGAGCCCATCAACCCCGAGGCATGGATCTGGTACCGCAAGCACATCGGCGGGGACACCACGCCCGTGGTCGACACCTGGTGGCAGACCGAGACCGGCGGCATCATGATCAGCCCGCTGCCGGGGGTGACCGCGACCAAGCCGGGTTCGGCGCAGACCCCGCTCCCGGGTATCTCGGCCACCGTCGTGGACGACGACGCCAACGAGGTGCCCGACGGCTCCGGCGGCTACCTCGTCCTCACCGAGCCGTGGCCGTCGATGCTCCGCACGATCTGGGGCGACGACCAGCGCTATCTGGACACCTACTGGTCGCGCTTCACCGGCCGCTACTTCGCGGGCGACGGCGCCAAGAAGGACGACGACGGCGACATCTGGCTGCTGGGCCGGGTCGACGACGTCATGCTGGTCTCCGGACACAACATCTCCACCACCGAGGTCGAGTCCGCGCTGGTCTCGCACCCGAAGGTGGCCGAGGCGGCGGTCGTCGGCGCGACCGACCCGCAGACCACCCAGGCCATCTGCGCCTTCGTCATCCTGCGCGGCAGTGCGACGGAGACGGCGGCACCCAATGCGTCGGAGAACGGCCTGGTCGAGGAGTTGCGCGCCCACGTCGCCAAGCAGCTCGGTCCGATCGCCAAGCCCAAGCGGATCATGCCGGTGGCCGAGCTGCCCAAGACCCGCTCCGGCAAGATCATGCGACGGCTGCTGCGCGACGTCGCCGAGAACCGCGCGCTGGGCGATGTCACCACGCTCACCGACTCCTCCGTCATGGAGCTGATCCAGAGCAAGCTCCCCAGCACCCCCAGCGAGGACTGACCAGGCCACACGACCGGAGAAATACCAGGTCAGAGCAGCAATCGGAGGAAGGGCGTCCGCTGACACAGGGGCGCCCTTCACCCATTCCGGCTAAAGTAAGTGCCTGACGCGTAAAAATCGCGACAAGAATCAGAGGCGCGCCGGGAAGTCTGGTCGGCACACAGCACACGTGTATCCGCCCGTCCGACTTCAGGAGGTCCGCCGCCTTGGCCGCGCCCAACGACCGCAAGTTCCTCGGACGCCAGTCCCTCCCGGAGCGCAGGTTCGTCACCGACGCGCTCCGTACGGAGACGGTCGGCGGCGTGCTGCTGCTTCTCGCGGCCATCGCCGCTCTGGTCTTCGCCAATTCCCCGCTCCACGACGTCTACGACGACGTCAAGGACTTCTCCTTCGGCCCCGAGTCGCTTCACCTGCGGCTGTCCGTCGCCGAATGGGCCAAGGACGGACTGCTCACCGTCTTCTTCTTCGTCGCCGGCATCGAACTCAAGCGCGAGCTGATCGCGGGCGAACTGCGTGACCCCAAGGCGGCGGCGCTCCCGGTCATCGCCGCGATCTGCGGCATGGCCGCCCCCGCGCTCGTCTACCTCGCCGTCAACACCACCGGTGGCGGCAGTCTGGAGGGCTGGGCGGTCCCGACGGCGACGGACATCGCGTTCGCCCTCGCCGTGCTCGCCGTCATCGGCACGGCGCTCCCCGCCGCGCTCCGGGCCTTCCTGCTCACCCTCGCCGTCGTCGACGACCTGTTCGCCATCCTCATCATCGCGATCTTCTTCACCCAGGAGATCGATTTCGCCGCGCTCGGCCTGTCCGTGGCCGGCCTGGCCGTCTTCTGGCTGCTGCACCACAAGGGCGTACGCGGCTGGTACATCTACGTTCCGCTCGGCGTCGTCATCTGGGCGCTGATGCACGCCAGCGGGGTACATGCCACGGTCGCCGGCGTCGCCATGGGTCTGATGCTGCGCTGCACCGTGCGGGACGGCGAGGAGCGCTCCCCCGCCGAGCACATCGAGCACCAGGTGCGACCGCTCTCGGCCGGCCTCGCCGTGCCGCTGTTCGCGCTGTTCGCCGCCGGGGTCTCCATCTCCGGGGACGCCGTGGCGGACGTCTTCACCCGGCCCGAGACGCTCGGCGTCGTCCTCGGCCTGGTGGCGGGCAAGACCATAGGCGTCTTCGGCGGCTCCTGGCTGGCGGCCCGGTTCACCAAGGCGTCCCTCAACGAGGACCTGGCCTGGGCGGATGTGTTCGCCGTGGCCTCGCTCGCGGGCATCGGATTCACCGTCTCGCTGCTCATCGGCGAACTGGCCTTCCCCGAGGACCCCGCACTCGCCGCCGAGGTGAAGGCCGCGGTGCTGATCGGTTCGCTGCTCGCCGCGGTGCTCGCGGGCGTCCTCCTCAAGCTGCGGAACAACAGGTACCAGAGGCTGTGCGCCGAGGAGGACCGGGACGAGGACCTGGACGGTATCCCCGACATCTACGAGCAGGGAAACCCGGAGTACCACCTGAGGATGGCCCTCATCCACGAAGCGAAGGCGGCCGAACACCGTCGCCTCGCCGAAGTGGCCGCCGCCGGGGACACCGGTGATGACGGTCCGGCATGATCTGAGAGGCTTGACGTCCACGCGAAGCAGAGGGAGATGGCGATGAGCGCAGCCGAAGACGGCGGGAACCGCAGCCTCGGCCAGCTGGTGGCTTCGGCGACCAGCGAGTTGTCCGCGCTGGTACACGACGAGATCGCGCTGGCCAAGGCCGAGCTCCGGCAGGACGTCAAGCGCGCCGCGATCGGCAGCGGAGCGATCATCGTGGCCGGGGTGCTGATCCTGTTCTCGCTGCCGGTGCTCAGCTTCGCCCTGGCTTACGGCTTCCACGCGTGGACCGATCTCGGGCTCGTCTGGTGCTTCCTCATCGTCGGCGGCATCTACTGGCTGCTCGCGATCGCCCTCGGGCTCTCCGCCGTCTCCAAGTTCAAGAAGGTCAAGCCCCCGCAGAAGTCGATCGCATCGGCCAAGCAGACGGCGGCTGTACTGTCGAACGTCAAACCGCATCCGCGCGCCGGCGTCGAGACCGGCGTCGCGGTCGCCGATGTGACACGCTCATCTGCATGACGGCACCCGATACCGCCGGCGCGGTCGTACGCCTCGACGGCCCCTGGACCCACCGGGATGTCGCGGCGAACGGCGCGCGCTTCCACATCGCCGAGGCGGGCGACGGCCCTCTGGTGCTGCTGCTGCACGGGTTCCCGCAGTTCTGGTGGACGTGGCGGCACCAGCTGACGGCCCTGGCCGATGCCGGTTTCCGGGCGGTGGCGATGGATCTGCGCGGGGTCGGCGGCAGCGACCGTACACCCCGCGGCTACGACCCCGCCAACCTCGCGCTCGACATCACCGGCGTGATCCGCTCGCTCGGCGAGCCTGACGCCGCACTGGTCGGCCATGACCTGGGCGGATACCTGGCGTGGACCGCCGCGGTGATGCGCCCCAAGCTGGTCCGGCGGCTCGCCGTCGCCTCGTCGCCGCACCCGCGGCGCTGGCGCTCGGCCATGGTGGCGGACGTCAGGCAGTCCGCGGCGAGCAGCCACGTCTGGGGCTTCCAGCGCCCGTGGATCCCCGAGCGCCAACTGGTCGCGGACGACGCGGCGCTGGTGGGGCGGCTCATCCGGGACTGGTCGGGGCCGGTGCCCCCGGACGACGACGCGGTGGACGCCTACCGGCGAGCGATGCTGATCCCCTCGACGGCACACTGCGCGATCGAGCCGTACCGGTGGATGGTGCGGTCGCTCGCCCGACCGGATGGTTTCCAGTTCAACCGGCGGATGAAGCTGCCGGTCCGGGTGCCGACCCTGCATGTGCATGGTTCACTCGACCCGGTGATGCGGACGCGCAGCGCCGCGGGCTCCGGGGAGTACGTGGAGGCGCCGTACCGCTGGCGGCTCTTCGACGGGCTCGGGCACTTCCCGCACGAAGAGGACCCCGTCGCGTTCTCGACAGAGCTGATCAACTGGTTGAAGGACCCCGAACCCGATCGCTAGCCGCGGGCCGGGGGCGTCGGCGACGGCCGACGCGGGATCGGCAGCCTGTCGCCGTACCCGTGGGTAATTGCCTGGCGCATAGGCCAACTGACGCACGTGTCCGCGATTACGGACGCCGGGACCCGGGCACAGTCCGGTGTATGGGCTGGACGCACGACTACCGTGACGCACCACGCGACCGCGGCTCCGACGCCAACGCCACCGCCAACACCACGAGGGGGCACCTCCTGGGGGCACCTCCCGGCCGGGGTCCGGGGGAGGTGGCGGGAGGAATGTCCGAGCGGCGCGGTTCGGCGCTTCGACAGGAACTCGACCATGATCCGCAGATCGGCATTCCGCGGATCATTCGCCGCCGGGCTCGCTGGGTCTCGGCGCGCCTGCGCCATCCGCGCAGCCGCTGACACGAACCTTCCGGCCGGTCACGGCGCGGACGTTTCAGCAGGTCACGGCGGACCAGCCGGTCACGGCACGGGGCCCTCAGCAGGTCGCGGCGCGGACTCTCAGCCGGTTCACAGCGTGCACCCCTGACTGTCGACCCTGCTCTCGGCCGTACGGCCCTGCTCGATATCCTCGCGCACCTCGTCCACGGTGAGCGCGTACCCGGTGTTCGCGTCGTCCAGGGACTTGGCGAAGACCACGCCGTACACCCGCCCCTCAGGGGTGAGCAGCGGGCCACCGGAGTTGCCCGGGCGAACCTTCGCGTACAGCGAGTAGACATCGCGGCGGACCGTGCCGCGGTGGTAGATGTCGGGGCCGTCGGCGTCGATCCGGCCGCGCACCCGGGCCGATCGGACATCGAATCCACCGTTCTCCGGGAAGCCCGCGACGATGGCGTCGTTCCCGCTGTGCGCGTCGCCCTCGGTGAACCGGAGCGCGGGCGCACGCAGCCTCGGCACGTCGAGGACGGCGATGTCGCGCTTCCAGTCGTAGAGCACGACATCCGCGTCGTAGAGCTTGCCCTCCCCGCCGATCTGCACGGTCGGCTCGTCGACACCGCCGACGACGTGGGCGTTGGTCATCACCCGGTTCGGGGCGAAGACGAAGCCGGTGCCTTCGAGGACCTTGCCGCAGCCGGAGGCCGTGCCGACGACCTTCACGATGCTCCGCTTGGCCACGTCGGCGACCGGGCTCCGCGCAAGCTCGGGGTCCGGTGCCGGGACGGCCCTGATGGGTTCGTTGGCGAAGGGTGAGAAGACCTGCGGGAAGCCGTTCTGCGCGAGCACGGAGGAGAAGTCGCTGAACCAGGTGTTGGCCTGCTCGGGGACCACCCGGGAGACCCCGAGCAGCACCTTGGAGTTACGGACCTCCCGGCCGAGCGTCGGCAGGGACGTCCCGGCCAGCGCGGACCCGATCAGCCACGCGACCAGCAGCATCGCTATGACGTTCACCAGCGCGCCGCCGGTCGCGTCCAGGGCGCGGGCAGGGGACCAGGTGATGTGCCGACGCAGTTTGCCGCCGAGGTGAGTGGTGGCGGCCTGCCCGACCGAGGCGCAGACGATCACCAGGACGACCGCCGTGATCGCGCCGAACGTACCCGGGGCGGACCCCTCCTCGCTGGCCGAGTCCCAGATCACGGGCAGCAGATAGACGGCGACGAGGCCGCCGCCGAGGAAGCCGGTCACCGACAGCACGCCGACCACGAAGCCCTGGCGGTAGCCGACGACGGCGAACCACACGGCGGCCAGGAGCAGCAGGATGTCCAGCACGTTCACCGAAACTTGCCTCGCAATGGTCGCCGGGCGGAACTCAGCACGGGGTCCACGCTCTCACGCGCGCCAGTCGAGGGGGACGTGTCTGTCCCGGTCCCAGGGCCGCTCCCAGCCCGCGAAGTGCAGGATCCGATCGATCACCCCGGCGGTGAAGCCCCAGACGAGTGCCCCCTCGACGCAGAACGCGGGGCCCTGGTGCCCGCTCGGGTGGAGGGCGGTGGCCCGGTTCGCCGGATCCGTCAGGTCCGCCACCGGAACGGTGAAGACCCGCGCCGTCTCGGCCGGGTCGACCGGTGCGACCGGGCTGGGCCGGTACCACCAGCCCAGCACCGGGGTGACGACGAAACGGCTCACCGGGATGTAGAGGCGGGGCAGCACGCCGAAGATCTGCACCCCGGACGGGTCGAGACCGGTCTCCTCCTCCGCCTCGCGCAGCGCCGCCCGCAGCGGCCCCTCGCCTTCCGGATCCCCGTCCTCCGGATCTAGCGCCCCGCCGGGGAAGGACGGCTGTCCGGCGTGGGAGCGCAGCGACCCCGACCGCTCCATCAGCAGCAGTTCGGGGCCGTGGTCCCGCTCTCCGAAGAGGATGAGCACGGCCGACTGGCGACCACCGTGCGGCGGCGGCAGGAAGCGGCTGAGCTGTCCGGGCTCGACAGTCTCCGCGGCACGGGCGACCGGCAGCAGCCAGTCGGGCAGGCCCTGCGTGCTGACGGTCACCCCGCCGCCGAACGTGCTCGTCACTCGGCGGCTCCCAGCGGTGCGGCCGGCTTGCCGGGGTAGTCCGGCGGAGGGCGCAGCCGCTGCCCCGGCTGCCCGCCCATCTCGTACTTGAGCAGTTTCCTCGCCTTGTCCGGATCGGTCTCGCCCTCCCCGTAGGCCGGGCAGAGCGGTGCGATCGGGCAGGCGCCGCAGGCGGGCTTGCGGGCGTGGCAGATGCGGCGGCCGTGGAAGATGATCCGGTGCGAGAGCATCGTCCACTCGCTCTTCGGGAAGAGCGCGCAGACCTCCGCCTCGACCTTCTCCGGGTCCTCCTGCTCGGTCCACTTCCAGCGCCGCACCAGCCGCCCGAAGTGGGTGTCGACGGTGACGCCCGGGACGCCGAACGCGTTGCCCAGGACCACGTTCGCCGTCTTGCGGCCGACGCCCGGCAGCGTCACCAGGTCCTCTATACGGCCCGGAACCTCACCGTCGAAGCGGTCCCGGAGCGCGGCGGAGAGGCCGAGGAGCGACTTGGCCTTGGCCCGGAAGAATCCGGTGGGCCGGATGAGCTGCTCCAGCTCCTCCGGGTCGGCGGCGGCCAGGTCCTCGGGGGTCGGATAGGCGGCGAACAGCGCGGGGGTCGTCTGATTGACGCGCAGATCGGTGGTCTGCGCGGACAGCACGGTGGCGACGAGGAGCTGGAAGGGGTTGTCGAAGTCCAGCTCGGGGTGGGCGTACGGGTAGACCTCGGCCAGCTCGCGGTTGATCCGGCGGGCCCGGCGAACGAGGGCGAGCCGGGATTCGGGCTTGGCGCCCGGCCCGCTGCCCGCGCCGACGGCCTTGGCCGACTCCGCCGCCTTGACCGACTCCGACGCCTTGGTGGATTTGCCCCGTTTCACGGCTTTCTTGGCGGCGCCAGGCAGATGTTCGCCCACAGCAGAATTACGAGCCCCACTCACCCGTCCGGCCCCCTTGCCCTGTGCTCTCACCGGCGTATTGGACACCCGGCCAGCGTAAGCCCAGGGACCGACATCCGGCCCGGCCGCACGAAATAGGCCCCCCAATCGGACCCCTGCCGTACGGTCCCTTGCACCGGTGCGTCAAACTTGTGATTGATCGCACTGTTTTACCGTCCGGCATCATGGAGACCACGGTCCCCTGTGCATGTCGACAAGGAGAGATCTCGTGGACGACGTTCTGCGGCGCGCCCCGCTTTTCGCGGCGCTCGATGACGAGCAGGCCGCTGAGCTGCGCGCCTCTATGGGGGAGGTCACCCTCGCGCGTGGGGACGCGCTCTTCCACGAAGGTGACCCGGGCGACCGCCTGTACGTGGTCACCGAGGGCAAGGTGAAGCTGCACCGCACCTCTCCCGACGGCCGCGAGAACATGCTCGCCGTGCTCGGCCCCGGCGAGCTGATCGGCGAGCTGTCGCTCTTCGACCCCGGCCCGCGCACCGCCACCGCGACCGCGCTCACCGAGGTGAAGCTGCTCGGCCTCGGCCACGGCGACCTCCAGCCCTGGCTCAACGCCCGGCCCGAGGTGGCCACCGCGCTGCTGCGCGCCGTGGCCCGGCGGCTGCGCAAGACCAACGACCAGATGTCCGACCTGGTCTTCTCCGACGTGCCCGGCCGGGTGGCCCGCGCGCTGCTCGACCTGTCGCGCCGCTTCGGCGTGCAGTCGGAGGAGGGCATCCACGTGGTGCACGACCTGACCCAGGAGGAGCTGGCCCAGCTGGTCGGCGCCTCCCGCGAGACCGTCAACAAGGCGCTCGCGGACTTCGCGGGCCGCGGCTGGCTGCGCCTGGAGGCGCGGGCCGTGATCCTGCTCGACGTCGAGCGCCTGGCCAAGCGGTCGCGCTGACGCGGGGTCGTCTCCGACCCGGTTGACACATGAGGGGCCCCGCCATCGGCGGGGCCCCTCACACGTCTCCGGCGCGCCTGCGGGCCCGGGCCCGCAGGGCCCCGCACGGCCCGCACGGCGGCCACCCGGCCCAGATCAGGCCGCGCGCTCGCAGATCCGGCTCAGACCAGGCTGTCCTCGCGCAGATCCGGCTCAGATCAGCCTGTCCTCGCGCAGATCCGGCTCAGATCAGGCCATGCTCGCGCAGATAGTCCAGCTGCGCGCGCACCGACAGCTCCGCCGCGGGCCACAGCGACCTGTCCACGTCCGCGTAGACGTGGGCGACGACCTCCGGCGCCGTGCGGTAGCCGTCCTCCACGGCCGTCTCGACCTGTGCCAGCCGGTTCGCACGGTGCGCGAGGTAGAACTCCACCGCGCCGCGCGCGTCGTTCAGCACCGGCCCGTGGCCCGGCAGGACCGTGTCCACTCCGTCGTCCACCGTCAGCGAGCGCAGCCGCCGCAGCGAGTCGAGGTAGTCGCCGAGCCGGCCGTCCGGGTGCGCGACGACCGTCGTACCGCGCCCCAGCACCGTGTCGCCGGTGAGGACGGCGGCATCGGCCGGCAGGTGGAAGGAGAGTGAGTCGGCGGTGTGTCCCGGGGTCGGGACGACCCGCAGCTCAAGCCCGCCTGTCGTGATCACATCACCCGCACCCAGGCCCTCGTCGCCGAGCCGCAGCGCCGGGTCCAGGGCCCGTACCCGGGTGCCCGTCAGCTCCGCGAAGCGCGCCGCGCCCTCCGCGTGGTCCGCGTGGCCGTGGGTCAGCAGCGTCAGCGCCACCCGTTTGCCCGCGCGTTCGGCGGTGTCGACGACTGCCCTCAGATGCCCCTCGTCGAGCGGCCCCGGGTCGATGACGACGGCGAGATCGGAATCGGGTTCCGCGACGATCCAGGTGTTGGTGCCGTCCAGCGTCATCGCGGAGGGATTGGGCGCGAGTACGCATACGGCGCGGGCGGTGGCGGGGCCGCCGACGGCGCCGCCGCGCGGCTGTCCGGGCAGCGAGGCTGCGTACGTCATGTGGCCTGGCCACCCTTCTCGACGCGCTTGGTGAACTCGTCGTGGCCGGGCCAGCTCAGCACCAGTTCCCCGCCCACCAGGTCGGCCCGCGCCAGGACGGGCGTCAGATCGCGGCCGGCCGCGGCGCCGAGTGCCTCGGCGACCGTGCCGTACGGCGCGACCTCGCGCAGCGTGGAGATCGTCGGCGGCATCATCAGCAGCTCGCCCCTGTCGTAGCCGTCCGCCGCGTCCCGCGGCCGGATCCACACCGTACGGTCCGCCTCGGTGGAGGCGTTGCGCGTACGCTGCCCCTCCGGCAGCGCGGCCACGAAGAACCAGGTGTCGTAACGGCGCGGCTCGAACTCCGGGGTGATCCAGCGCGCCCAGCTTCCGAGGAGGTCGGATCGCAGGACGAGCCCCCGGCGGCCCAGGAAGTCGGCGAACGACAGCTCCCGGGCGACGAGCGCCTCGCGGTCGGCCTCCCAGTCGTCCCCCGTGGTGTCGGCGACGACCGTGCCGGGGGTCGGCCCGGCGAGCAGCACGCCCGCCTCCTCGAAGGTCTCCCGTACCGCCGCGCACACCACGGCCTGCGCGGCGGTCTCGTCGGCGCCGAGGCCCAGCCGCCGCGCCCACAGGGCCCGGCTGGGCCCGGACCAGGCCACTTCGCCCTCGTCACGCGGGTCGACCGAGCCGCCGGGATACGCGTACGCGCCCCCGGCGAAGGCCATGGAGGCGCGTCTGCGCAGCATGTAGACGGCCGGGCCGTCGGCCCCGTCCCGCAGCAGGAGTACGGTGGCCGCCCGGCGCGGCGCGACCGGGGTCAGCTCACCGTCGGCGAGCGCGCGGATGCGGTCTGGCCACTCGGGGGGATACCACTGGCCATTGGTCCCGTGGGTCGTGGACGACATGGCCGGATGCTATGCGGTTACGCGCGGATGTTCGAGGGGGACCTGCCCCCGCGGCTCCCCGCGGCTCCCGGCGCCTTCCGGTGGCGCGCCCGCAGGCACGCCGATCCGCGACCTCAGTCCGCGACCTCGAACTGGAACTCGACCTCGACCGGCGCGTCCAGCGGCAGCACCGCGACGCCCACCGCGCTCCGCGCGTGCACGCCCTTGGCCCCCAGCACCTCGCCCAGCAGCTCGCTCGCGCCGTTGATCACGCCCGGCTGCCCGGTGAAGTCCGGAGCCGAGGCGACGAAGCCGACCACCTTGACCACACGGACGATCTTGTCGAGGTCGACGACCACCGACTTCAGGGCGGCCAGGGCGTTCAGCGCGCACGTGCGCGCCAGCTCCTTGGCCTCCTCCGGGGTCACCTCGGCGCCGACCTTGCCGGTCACGCCCAGCTTGCCCTCGACCATCGGCAGCTGGCCCGCGGTGTACACGTACGCACCCGTACGGACCGCCGGCACGTACGAGGCGAGCGGCGCCGCGACCTCCGGCAGGCTCAGCCCGAGTTCGGCGAGCTTCTCCTCGACCGCGCTCACGGCTTCTCCCGCTTGAGGTAGGCCACCAGCTGCTCGGGGTTGTTCGGGCCCGGCACGACCTGGACCAGCTCCCAGCCGTCCTCGCCCCAGGTGTCCAGGATCTGCTTGGTCGCGTGCACGAGCAGCGGCACGGTCGCGTATTCCCACTTGGTCATGGTGCTGACTGTAATGCCTCTCTCCTGGGGGCTGGTGCGTACTCCTCGCGGCGACTGGCTAGGCTCCGCCATGTGAGCAGGTTCCATGTCGTCAGTGGCAAGGGCGGAACCGGCAAGACCACGGTCGCCGCCGCACTCGCGCTGGCTCTCGCGAGCGAGGGCAGGCGCACCCTCCTGGTCGAGGTCGAGGGCCGCCAGGGCATCGCGCAGCTCTTCGAGACGGAGGCGCTGCCGTACGAGGAGCGGAAGATCGCGGTCGCGCCGGGGGGCGGCGAGGTCCACGCCCTGGCCATCGACCCCGAGTTCGCGCTGCTCGACTACCTCCACATGTTCTACAAGCTGGGGTCGGCCGGACGCGCGCTGAAGAAGCTGGGCGCGATCGACTTCGCCACCACGATCGCCCCGGGCCTCCAGGACGTCCTGCTGACCGGGAAGGCGTGCGAGGCGGTGCGCCGCAAGGGCCGGGACGGCCGGTTCGTCTACGACTACGTGGTCATGGACGCGCCGCCGACGGGCCGGATCACCCGCTTCCTGAACGTCAACGACGAGATGGCCGGGCTCGCCCGCACCGGCCCGATACACCATCAGGCCCAGGCGGTCATGGGGGTTCTCAAGTCGCCGCAGACGGCCGTCCACCTGGTGACGCTGCTGGAGGAGATGCCGGTCCAGGAGACCGCGGACGGCATCGCCGAGCTGCGCGCCGAGGACCTGCCGGTCGGCGGGGTCGTCATCAACATGGTCCGGCCACCGGTCCTGGACCTCGCGGCCGTCGAGATCGCCGCGAACGGACGGCGCACGGCCATCGCCAAGGCCCTGTCGGGGGCTGGGCTCGGCGGCGCGCGCCGCGGCGGGCTCGCGGAGCGCCTGGTCGACCCGCTGCTGGAGCAGGCGCGCGAGCACGCGGAGCGGGTCGCCCTGGAACACGCGCAGCGGGCGCAGCTCGCCCAGTCGGGCCTGCCGAACTACGAGTTGGAGCTGTTGAGCGACGGCGTCGACCTGGCCGGGCTGTACCGGCTCGCGGCCGACCTCCGTAAACAGTGGCCGGAATAGCCGCGGCCGGATCCGATGCGAGGGATGGCGCCCGTACGGTGTGAGCAGCTGTCCGTACGGTAGGAGGAGTGTCCGTACGGTATGAGCGGGACGCGCGGGGCGGGCCGTGCGGGAGAAGGTGGGCGGCATGACCATGGACACGGCACCCCGGCTGGAGACCGACACCCTGCTGGACGATCCGCAGACCCGCATCGTGGTGTGCTGCGGTTCGGGCGGCGTCGGCAAGACGACGACGGCCGCGGCGCTCGGCGTACGGGCCGCGGAACGCGGCCGCAAGGTCGTCGTCCTCACCATCGACCCGGCCCGGCGGCTCGCGCAGTCGATGGGCATCGGCTCCCTGGACAACACCCCGCGCCGGGTGAGCGGCATCGACACGGCCGCGGGCGGCGAACTGCACGCGATGATGCTCGACATGAAGCGCACCTTCGACGAGATCGTCGAGGCGCACGCGGAACCCGAGCGGGCCCGCGCCATCCTGGCGAACCCCTTCTACCAGTCGCTGTCGGCCGGTTTCGCGGGCACGCAGGAGTACATGGCCATGGAGAAGCTGGGCCAGCTCCGGGCGCGCGACGAATGGGACCTGATCATCGTCGACACGCCGCCGAGCCGGTCGGCGCTGGACTTCCTCGACGCGCCGAAACGGCTCGGCTCGTTCCTGGACGGCAAGCTGATCAGGCTTCTGACGGCGCCGGCCAAGGTCGGCGGCCGGGCGGGGCTGAAGATGCTCAATGTCGGCATGTCGATGATGACCGGGGTGCTGGGCAAGCTGCTGGGCGGTCAGCTGATGCGTGACGTGCAGACCTTCGCCACCGCGATGGACACCATGTTCGGTGGGTTCCGCACCCGCGCCGACGACACGTACCGGCTGCTTCAGGCGCCCGGTACGGCGTTCCTGGTGGTGGCCGCCCCGGAGCGGGACGCCTTGCGGGAGGCCGCGTACTTCGTCGAGCGGCTGTCCGCGGACCGGATGCCGCTGGCCGGGCTGGTGCTGAACCGGGTGCACGGCAGCGGCGCGGCCCAGCTCTCGGCGGAACGGGCGCTGGCGGCCGCCGAGATGCTGACGGATCGTCCGGCGGAGGAGGCGGAGGAGGCGCACGAGACGGCTGCCGACACCCGAACGGCCGACGCAGTAGAAAATCTTGGCGAACACCGCATTGTCGATCGCTTCGCCGGGAAGGTTGAAGGGCGGAACGCCACGGCCCTGGAGTCCGACCCGGATCCGGCCGCCGCTCCCGACGACGACTCCCCCACGTCAGCGGAGCAGCTCGCCGCGGGGCTGTTGAGGCTGCACGCGGAGCGGATGCAGGTGCTGGCGCGTGAACAGCGCACGCGTGACCGCTTCACGGCTCTGCACCCCGAGGTGCCGGTGGCCGAGGTGGCCGCACTCCCGGGCGATGTGCACGACTTGGCGGGGCTGCGGGCGATCGGTGAACGCCTCGCGGTCCAGCTGGAGGAGCAGCGCGCCGGTTGAGCCGGCGGTCCTTGGCCCGTTGAGCCGGCGGTCCCTGGCCCGTTGAGCCGGCGGTCCCTAGCCCGCGGCAGCGAAGCTGCCGAACTCTTCTTCGTCTTCGACGGTCAGGATGCCCGCGCCGCGCTCGTACTCGCTGCGCGCGGTCTCCAGCAGTCTCCGCCAGGAGGTGACCGTCGGCCGGCGGCGCAGCAGCGCCCTCCGCTCGCGCTCGGTCATTCCACCCCACACGCCGAATTCGACGCGGTTGTCCAAGGCATCGGCCAGGCACTCGGTGCGCACCGGACAGCCCGTGCACACCGCCTTGGCTCTGTTCTGTGCCGCGCCTTGGACGAATAGTTCATCCGGATCGGTAGTGCGGCAGGCGGCCTGCGCACTCCAGTCGGTTACCCAGCCCATGCTGGCGCCGTCCTCTCCCGAATCGAGGCTCCCCCACGGCGACAAACGGCATATTCACCGTCGCCGGTTCAGGACGTTACGGAAGGCAGGCAGGGTGCAACAGCCCCTGCGGGCCCAATCTTGAATGGCCCGAACGGACTATGCGTACGCGGCAGATCACCCAACGGAGTGAGCTGGCGACATCACGGACATTCCCGACATAACGGGATGGCTCACGTGCGCCACAGGGGGCATTCGGCACCACACCCCACCAATTCGGGCAAGTCTCATCACTCACTTGAGTGATGAAGAGGGTGAAGCGAAGTCGCACATCTGTGGCTGGCGTGAAACAGCGTATGCGAACACGTGGCCCCCTGTCCGGCGATTCGGCACGTAGGCTTCGGCCATGGGTAAGAAGCGCTCGGGCGGGGGCCTCTCCACCACACAGCAGGCCGCGAAGTTCCTCGGCGTCAGCGTGCTCTCCGGCGCCGTGCTGGCGGGCCTCGCGCTGCCCGCCGTGGGAGCGCTCGGGCTGGCCGCCAAAGGGACCGTCGAGGAGTTCGACGAGATTCCGGCCAACCTCAAGACCCCGCCGCTCAGCCAGCGGACCACCATCCTCGACGCCGAGGGCGGCGAGATCGCGAAGGTCTACTCACGCGACCGCACCGAGGTGCCGCTGAAGAAGATCTCCCCGTATCTGCGCCAGGCGATCGTCGCGATCGAGGACGCGCGCTTCTACGAGCACGGGGCTGTCGACCTCAAGGGCGTGCTGCGCGCGCTCAACAAGAACGCGCAGGGCGGCGGCATCTCCGAGGGCGCCTCCACACTCACCCAGCAGTACGTGAAGAACGTCTTCGTCGAGGAGGCGGGCGACGACGCCGACGCGGTCCGCGAGGCCACCCGGCAGACCATCGGCCGCAAGATCAGGGAACTGAAGTACGCGATCCAGATCGAGAAGGAACTCGGCAAGCCGCGCATCCTGCAGAACTACCTGAACATCACCTTCTTCGGGCAGCAGGCGTACGGCGCCGAGGCCGCCTCCCAGCGCTACTTCAGCAAGCACGCCGAGGGCCTGAAGCTGGAGGAGGCGGCGCTGCTGGCCGGCCTCGTCCAGTCACCCAGCCGCTACGACCCGGTCAACGACCCGCGCGAGGCGACCCTCCGCCGCAACACCGTGCTGCAGCGCATGGCGGACGTGAGGAACATCTCCCAGGCCGAGGCCGACAAGGCGAAGAAGAAGCCGCTCGGCCTCAAGGTCAGCAAGCCCAAGAACGGGTGCATCACCGCCGTGGACGGCGCGGGCTTCTTCTGCGACTACGTCCGCGAGGTCTTCCTCAAGGACCCGGTGTTCGGCAAGACCCGGGAGGACCGGGCCAAGCGCTGGAACCGGGGCGGCCTCAGGATCCGTACGACCTTGGATCCCAAGGCCCAGAAGTCGGTGCAGAAGGCGATACGCGACAAGGTCTACGCGAGCGACGAGGTGGCCACCGCCGTCACCCTCGTCGAGCCGGGCACCGGCAGGATCGTGGGCATGGGCCAGTCGCGGCCCTACGGCTTCAAGGGGAACGAGACCCCGATCAACCTGTCCGTGGACAAGGACATGGGCGGCGGCGTGGGCTACCAGCCCGGCTCGACCTTCAAGCCGATCGTCGCGGCCGCCGCGCTGGAGCGGGGGGTGAAGCCCTACAAGTCCTACCCGTCGCCGTACCGCATGCCGTACCCGAGCCCGGTGCGGACGTGCGACGGCTCGTGGAGCGGCAGCGACTCCGTGGCGAACGAGAACACCACGGAGGTCGGTCCGTACGGCATGAGGGAAGCGACGGCCAAGTCCGTCAACACCTACTACGTGCAGCTCATCAGCGACATCGGCGTCTGCCCGGTGACCACGCTTGCCGACCGGATGGGCGTGGCGCGGGCCGACGGCAAGAAGCTGGACCAGGGCCCGGCGATCGCTCTCGGCACGCAGGAGATGTCCCCGCTGACGATGGCCACCGCGTACGCGACCTTCGCCAACCGCGGCGTCTACTGCACCCCGGTCGCCATCGAGTCGATCACCGCCCCCGGCGGCAAGGAGCTCAAGGTCCCGCAGACCGAGTGTTCCCGCGCGATGTCGCAGAAGACGGCCGACACCGTCACCACGCTGCTCAAGGGCGTAGTCGAGGACGGCACCGGCCGGGAGGCGGGGCTCAGCGGCCGGGCGAGCGCGGGCAAGACCGGCACCACCGACGAGCGCTACGCCGCCTGGTTCGTGGGCTACACCCCGAACCTGGCCGGCGCGGTGTGGGTCGGCGACCCCCGGCACGAGCGCCGGATGGTGGGCATCAGCATCGGCGGACGCACGTGGGACAAGGTCTTCGGCGGCAAGGTGCCCGGCCCGATCTGGCGCGAGGCCATGGCGGGGGCGCTCGAAGGCAAGCCCGCGCCGGGCTTCGTGACCGTACCGATCAAGGACCCGGCGCAGAAGAAGCCGCCCCGCGACGGCCGCGGGGACGACAAGCCGGGCGGCAACGGAAGCGGCGGAAACGGCGACCCGTGGCCGGACGTCACCATTCCCCCGGACCTGATCGGCGGCACGGACGGCGGCTGGGACCCGCGCGACATCCTCGGCGGCAACGGGAACGGCGGCGGACACGGCCGCAGACCGCGATAGGGCCTGCGGCCTCACCCGGGCCGGACCCGCGCCTCGCGCCTTCGCGCGCTCGCACGACACGGTGTACGCCGTACGCAGTACGGGCGCCCGGCGCGGGCGAGGGCGACGGGCCCTGCGCCCCGGCGCCCGGCCGGGTGACGGACGCTGCCGGGCGACGGCCGACGGCTTACTGGGCCTGGGCGACGGCCAGCGGCTGACGCGCGCCCGGCGCGGCGGCGCAAGGTGCGGCGCAAGGCGAGACGCGATCCCCGAGCCCGGGCGGCCCGAGGCCGGAAACGAGGCCCGGACCGGACCGTGCCCGGACAATGCGTAGCCGAGTCGGGCTGGGGCCCGGGCCACCGCCACAGGGCCCGGCCCCGAGCAGCGGGGCCGGAGCGAGGGACGGGCCGTGGCCCTGGCAAGGGATGGGCCCGGCCCCGAGCGGCCCCGGCGCCCGGTCCGGCCTCAGCCCGTCAGCCCGCGAGTCGGCGCTTGACCGCGGCGGCGACCCGACCGCCCTCCGCGCGTCCGGCGACCTTCGGGTTCACGATCTTCATCACGGCGCCCATGGCCCTGGGCCCCTCGGCGCCGCCCGCCTTGGCCTCCTCGACCGCCTCCGCGACCAGCCCGTCCAGCTCGTCGTCCGTCAGCTGCTTCGGCAGGTAGTCGGCGAGCAGCTCGCCCTCCGCCCGCTCCCGCTCGGCCTGCTCCGCCCGGCCGCCCTGCGCGAACGCCTCCGCGGCCTCGCGGCGCTTCTTCGCCTCGCGCGCGATGATCTTCTCCACCTCGGCGTCGGAGAGCTCACGGGCGGCGTCGCCCGCGACCTCCTCCTTCGCGATCGCGGTGAGAGTGAGCCGGAGAGTGGAGGAGCGCAGCTCGTCGCGCGCCTTGATCGCCGCGGTGAGGTCGTCGTGCAGCTTGGACTTGAGCGTGGTCATGGCCATGAGTCTGCCAGCCCTGGCCGGTAATCACCCGAAGATTTCGTCCACCGCGGGGGTCTGCGACGATGGGACGCATGCGCGCGCGATACGGAGTACCCCTGGGAATCACGGCGGTCGGCGCCGCCGGCCTCGCCTATGCCGCCGGTTTCGAAGTCCGCTCCTTCCGGCTCCGACGGGTCTCGGTGCCCGTACTGCCGCGCGGAATGCGACCGCTGCGCGTTCTCCAGGTCTCCGACATCCATATGGTCGGCGGCCAGCGCAAGAAGCAGCGCTGGCTGCAGTCCCTCGCCGCGCTGCGCCCCGACTTCGTCATCAACACGGGCGACAACCTCTCGGATCCGGACGGCGTGCCGGAGACGCTGGACGCGCTGGGCCCGCTGATGGAGTACCCCGGTGCGTACGTCTTCGGCTCGAACGACTACTACGGCCCCAAGCTCCGCAACCCGGCCAAGTACCTGATGGAGAAGGCCACCGGGCGGCACGGCCTGAACGGCAACCCGCCGGCGGTCGGCGCGATCCACAACCCGTGGGAGGACCTGCGCGACGCCTTCGACACGGCCGGCTGGGTCGGCCTGTCGAACACGCGCGGCCGCCTCAAGCTGGACGGCCTGGAGATCGCCCTGACCGGCCTGGACGACCCGCACATCAAGCGCGACCGATACGGCGAGGTCGCGGGCGGCCCCGAGTCGGACGCGGACCTCTCCCTGGCCGTGGTCCACGCCCCGTACCTGCGCGTCCTGGACGCCTTCACCGCCGACCGCTACCCCCTGATCCTCGCGGGCCACACCCACGGCGGACAGCTGTGCATCCCCTTCTACGGGGCGCTGGTCACCAACTGCGACATCGACACGAAGCGGGTCAAGGGCCTCTCCACCCACCAGGCCGGCGGCCACACCTCCTACCTGCACGTCTCCGCGGGCTGCGGCACCAACCGCTACACCCCGGTCCGCTTCGCCTGCCCCCCGAGGCCACCCTCCTGACCCTGACCCCCCGCGACTGACCCATCCGGCCGACCCCACCCGACCGACCCGACCGACCCGGCCGACCCGATCTGACCTGCACAAGCAGGCGCGAAAACCGGATTTCGTCTCTGGCTCCGCGTGGGCTAAAGTAGAGCTCGTTGCACCGGGGTGTAGCGCAGCTTGGCAGCGCGCTTCGTTCGGGACGAAGAGGTCGTGGGTTCAAATCCCGCCACCCCGACTGGTGAAACACCAGGTCAGGGGCCTGATCCGCTCAGCGGGTCGGGCCCCTGACCCGTTTCCGAGGGCCTCTTGGGAGAAATCTGGGAGAAGATCTTGGTCGGCTTCTCCCAGACACGTGGTGTCGGGTGAGAGTGGTCTGCGCCACACACGGAGGCCCAAATCTTCACGTTCGCGAACTAGCTTCGCCCCGACCGTCCTTGGGGGTCATTCACGGAGCACGACTCCGCCGCTGAAGCAGCCAGGGCCTCGGAGCCGGAGCCGATGCCGACTGTGGCCGTCTTCCTATAACCCGGAGTCAGCCAGGCCGAGTGGCAGCACCGCTCAGTGCGACGTCGCCTTCGGATGGTTCCCGCTCAGCGGCATGGCCTGACCCGCCGCTGCCCTGGCGTCGCAGGTCCACCACGGCCAGGACCGCGCGCTCCACTGCGAGCACCGACGCGAGCACGACAGCGGCCACCACGCCCCACCCCACATCGGGCAGCCACAGCAGCGCCATCGAGATCGAGCCGCCGAGGGCCGAGGGCAGTACCCACCACAGGAGTGCCGCGAGGGTCAGCGCGGCGGTGACCGACGCGATGGTGGTCAGCACGATCCGGCGGCGGGAGCGAGAGCCAGCCGCCGCGCGCCGTCCGGGCAGGCAGCGCAGGGCGGGAGCGGCCACGCACAGGAGAAGCACCGCGGCGAGACCGGCCGTGGCCCACGGCAGGACGATGGCGAGCGGGTCGGCCGACGTGGTGCCGGGGGCCACGCCGGACAGCATCCGGGCCGCCCCGAACGCCGCGTCGCCGAACTCCTTGGCCCGCAGCGGGTGGTAGGCGTTCTGTAGGACGATCACGGCCCGGTCGGTGTCGGGCAGCATGACGACCATGGCGTGGTGGCCGGGCAGTGCTCCGTCGTGCCAGACCATGCGCTCACCCGTGCCCTTGAGCGTGCCGACCGACCAGCCGAGGCCGTAGCGGTCGGCGCTGCTGTCGACGTGCCCGCGCTGGGTGTCGGCCGTGCCCTTCGCCGAGAGCACCCGCCGGCCGTCGAGCCGGCCGCCGCCGAGTTCGGCGCGGACGAACCGGGTCAGGTCCCGCAGGGTGCCGCCCACATGGCCGAAGGGGACGCCCGAGGTGTCGTAGGGCGCGTCGAACCGCACAGGGGAGCCGAAGACGAAGCGGTGACCGGGCGCCACCCGCTCGCGTTCGAAGTCCCGTTCGGTGGCGACGGCGTGGTCCATGCCGAGCGGGTCGAGGACCCTCTCGTGCAGGTACGTCCCGAACGGCTGTCCCGAGACCTCCTCGACCAGCGCGCCGAGTACGGCGTATCCGGCGCTGGAGTAGGCGAAGGAGTCGCCGGGCGCGGTGGCCGGAGCGATCTTCGCGAGGTCGCGGGCCGCGTCGGCGAGGGCGCCCGGAGCGTTGTCGTAGCGGTCCCCGATCTCGCCGGAGGCGGAGGTGGGGATGCCGCTGGTGTGGGTGAGCAGGTGCCGGACCGTGATGCGGCCGGACACGTCCGGGTCGGCGAGCCCGAACCAGGGCAGGTACGTCCGCACCGGCGCGTCGAGGTCCACGCGGCCCGCCTCCACCAGCTGCATCACAGCCAGGCCGGTGATCGGCTTGGACACCGAGCCCCACAGGAAGGGCGTGTCCGGCGTGACGGCCCGGCCCCGGCCGTCCTCACCGAAGCCCCGCTGGTGCACGACGCGGCCGTCCTCGATGACGGCGAACGCGGCACCCGGCGTGTCCGTCGCCTCAAGCCGGCCGCGGACGAACGCGTCCACCTCCGACCAGCCCTCCGCGTCGGCGGCCGTGATGGACGACACCGCACCCGCCGGCGCCGCGGACCACGATCCCGTGCCCTCGGCTGCCGCGACGGGTGTAGCGAGGCCCGCGACCGCACCTGCCGCGAGCACCGCCCGCACCAACTTCCCCAGCCCTGTGCGCGATCGGCGCCCTCGCGCCCTCACTAACGATGCCATCTCTGCGGCCCCCTGGTCCGTGTCTCCCGTTTTTACCATACGAACATATGGTTAAAGAGATCCGCAAGGTCCGGCGGCAGCTACCCTGACGACATGCCGAAGGTCGTCGATCACCAAGCCAGGCGCATCCAGATCGCCGACGCCGTACAGAAGTTGATCACCGAACAGGGACTCGACCGGGTCACCATGGCGCGTACCGCCGCCACAGCCGGCGTCTCCGTCGGCCACGTGCAGCACTACTTCCCGACCAAGGACGAGATGCTGCTGTTCACCCACGAGCGCGTCGTGCAGAAGATCCTCGACCGGGTCTCGGCGCTCCGGGACCGCGCCACGCTCCAGCAACTGCCGATCCGCGACGTGGTCACCGAAGGACTCGCCCAGTGGCTCCCGGTGGACCCGCGCCGCCGATCGGCACATCGAGTCGTCCTGGCCTTCCTGGGCCGCACCGTCGACAATCCACGCCTCGCCCACGCCCACGCCGAGACCGGCCGACTCATCCGCTCGATGCTCGCCACGGCCATCCGGAACGGCAAGGAGTGCGGCGAGGTCCGTGACGAGACCGATCAGGCGCTCGCCGCCCTCGAACTCCACGGCCTGGTCGAAGGCCTGGCACTTCAGCTCGGCTCCGACGCCGACCCCGACGCCGCCGCCTCCCGCGCCGCCCTCGGCCTCGTCACGGCACGCGTCCAGGCTGTGTTCCCCGGCCGCTGCCGCCAGTACGAGTGACCCGTCGCCTGCGGGTCACTCCTGTGACTCGAAGTGGAAGGCGTTGATGTAGCAGTCGCGCGGCTGCTGAATGGCGAAGGTGATGCAGTCGATCACCGACTGCGCGGCCAGGGGGTCGTGCGCACCGCGCGGAGTGGCGTTCCATTCCGGGGACAGCGGGTCGCGGGCGCTGTCGAAGTCCGGCGGAAACAGGGAGATCACGCGCACGCCTTGGGGCCGCAGGCGGCGGGAAAGGGCTTCGGTGAAGCCGCGTTGGGCGTGCTTGGCGGCGTAGTACGCCTCGTGGGCTCTGGGGTGCTGAGCGCCGGGCACGCCGCAGGCGGACACCATGGTGACCACGTCGGGGCGGTCGGAGGCGAGGAGGAGGGGCAGCAGGTTCTTGGTGACCAGGATGGTGCCGGTGCCGCCCGAGGCGAGGGTGTCGGCCACGTCCTCGTCGGAGGCCGACAGCAGGTCGGGGCCTTCCAGCCAGCGGGCGCCGTTGTTGATCAGGACGTCGACGCGGTCGGTGCGTTCGGCGACCGCCGTGGCGAAGGCGCGGATCGCGGCGGGGTCGGTCAGGTCGCAGGCGAAGGCGTGGACCTTCTCGTGGCCGCGGTCGAGGATTTCGGCGCGGGTGCGTTCGGCCGCTTCCAGGGTGCGGGCGGCAAGGAGGACTTCGGCGCCGAGGCCGGCGAAGTGGTGGGCGAGGGCGCGGCCGAAGTCGCGGCCGGCGCCGGTGATGACGATGCGGCGGTCGGTGAGGTGCATGGCACGACAGCCTGCTACCTCAACCTGAGGTGAGGTCCAGTCTGTGTGCCCCGCATCACGGCCCGGCGCCGCGCCCGCGGCCCTGGTACGCCCCCGGCGTGTGTCCGAAGGTCCGGCGGAAGACGTCGATGAAGCGCCGAGGCGAAGTCGCGGGCTCCCCCGGTCACATTCATCCGGCGCGGTCCGTCATAGCAGTGACAGCCTGAAGATCTCGAAAGGAAGACCGGCATGGAAGCACGTTCGACCGCCACCGAGAAGCCGCTGCGTTCGCGGATGTCCGACCCCGCCGAGCTCGTCCCCGAACTCGCGGAGGTGAGCGCGTCGCTGTTCAAGGCCACCGGCAACCAGACGGTGCCGCGGACCACGATCGGCCTCGTCCACCTGCGCGCCGGCCAGATCGTCGGCAACACCTACCTGACCATCATGCACTCGGGGAACCTGCGCAAGGCCGGCGAGTCCGAGGAGCGGATCGCCGCCGTGGCGTCCTGGCGGGACGCGCCGTACTTCACCGATGCCGAGCGTGCCGCGCTGGCGCTGGTGGAAGCCGTGCTCCAGCCGTCCGCGGACGGCGAGCGGGTCTCCGACGAGCTGTACGCCCATGTGTCCGAGCACTACGACGCGAAGGCGCTCGCCACCCTGACGATCGCGATCGGGCAGATCAACTTCTTCGTCCCCCTCGCCGTCATCGGCAAGCCGCTGCCCGGCAAGTCGTTCGCGGAGCAGTGGACGTAAGACGACATCGATTCCTGGCCGCCCTCCCGGACGCCGCCCTGGACACCGTCCTCGGAGCCGGCTGCCGCAGGGGCGGCGGCCAGGGCCGATGCCTCCTATTACAACCCGCCATCGGTTGCTCAGGGCACTTTTCCTTTGGCATGCCCCGGCAGGCAATATGGCGCCATGTCTAACCTCCGCTCAAACATCGTCTCCTGGCTGACCCGCAAGTATTTTTCAAGACTCCAAAAGAACGGCAGCCTGGACCTGTCCAAGATGTCGTTTCTGCCGGAGTCCACGCTGATGCCGCTGCGGCGCGAGGGCGTCAACCCCGTCCCCGCCCTGGCCGCGCGGCGCGCCAAGGAGCCGATCAGCCCGCTTTCCCTGCCTTTTGGCATGAATGGCTGGCTTGTGACGGGATACGCCGAATGCAAGGCGGTGCTCGGCAAGGCGGGGGACTTCAGTACGGACTTCGCCAACCTCGCGGGAAATGCCGGAATCTCGGCGCAGCAGAATCCCGGCGGCCTCGGCTTCAGTGATCCACCGGTACATACGCGATTGCGGCGCCTGCTGACCCCGGAGTTCACGATGCGCCGGCTGAGCAGGCTCACTCCCCGGATCCACGAGCTGGTGGAGGAGCGGCTCGACGCGATGGCGGCGGTGGACGGGCCGGTGGATCTGGTGGCGGAGTACGCGTTCCCGATCCCCTCCCTCGTCATATGCGAGCTGCTCGGGGTGCCGTACGAGGACCGCGAGGACTTCCAGCGGCTGAGCACGGCGCGCTTCGACCTCTTCAGCGGGGCCGGCGCCTCCTTCGGGGCGATATCGGACTCGCTGTCATATCTGCGGGACATCGTCAAGAAGCAGCGCGAGAACCCGGGCGACGGGTTGCTGGGCATGATCGTGCGCGAGCACGGCGACGCCATCGACGACGAGGAGCTGACGGGGCTGGCCGACGGGGTGCTGACCGGGGGCCTGGAGACCACCGCGAGCATGCTGGCGCTCGGCACGCTCGTCCTGCTCCAGCACCCGGAGCACTTCGCGTCGCTGCGCGATGAGGACGACGTGGTGGACGACTTCGTGGAGGAGCTGTTGCGCTACCTGACCGTCGTGCAGGTGGCGTTCCCGCGCTTCGCCAAGGAGGACGTGGAGATCGCGGGCACCACGATCTCGCGCGGCGACCTGGTGCTCTGCTCGCTCAGCGGCGCCAACCGCGACGAGGGGCTGGGCCCGGACATGGAGCGCTTCGACCCGCACCGCGCCGGCCCGTCCCACCTCGCGTTCGGACACGGCATCCACCGGTGCATCGGCGCCGAGCTGGCCCGTATGGAACTGCGCGCGGCACTTCCCGCCCTTGTACGGCGCTTCCCGCACATGCGCCTCGCCGTCCCGCCGCACGAGTTGTCGTTCCGGAAGCTCTCCATCGTCTACGGCGTCGACGAGCTGCCCCTGCTGTTGAAATAGCCGCCGCGGCGCAGACAGCGGCGGAGACAGCGGCGGAGACAGCGGCGGAAATTGGCGCCGCTGGGGCCGGTCACCAGCGCTCGGCCAGGTGCTCACGGCCGGCCGGAGGCTCGTACGGCTCCGGCCAGAAGTCCGTGATCGTCTGGATGCGCCCGTCGGGCGCCGCCGTGAAGAAACCTATGCCCTGGGTCTCCTCCTCACCGATGGTGAAGCGGATCCAGGACACCGCCTGGTCGCCGTCGGCGACGATCCGCTCGACCTCCAGGCTCCACTCCCCCGGGTACTCGGCGTTGAAGCGGACGACGTTCTCCCGGCCGGTGACCCGCTCGCGCGTCTGCGGCAGCTCGTAGCGGACATCGGCGGCGAGCGTGGCCGCGAAAGCGTGCCAGTCCCGTGCCTGGGCCGTCGCCCAATACGTCTCGACGGTCCTGCGTATGTCGCCCATCGATCCTCCGCTCGGTGTGTGCGCCTCGACTCCGCACCGAGTGTGCCCTGCCCCACTGACACATCCCGTGCCGGAGGCCCGCCTGGCTAGGGGCGAGTGGCCTTCAGGGAGTACATCAACGGCACACGCGGACGGTCGGCGGGCAGCCGGAAGTAGCCGTCGTCGCCCCGGCGCAGCGACTCGAAGCGCTGGAAGAGCGTCATGTCGTGCTCGTGGAGGAACTCGATGCGCAGCCCGGCAGCGGCGAGCGCGGAGACGACGTCGCCGAGCGGGTGCTGCCACTGGACGTTGCGGTTGTTGACGGTCGCCGCGTCGAAGTCCGTGTACGTCCCCGGGGTCTCGTCGATCCACGGCTCGCGGCTGAAGTAGTCGTGGGCCACGCGGGAGCCGGTCTCGTAGTCGAGGGCGTCGGTGACGGGATGGAACTCGGCGAGGTAGAGGAAGCCGCCGGGGGCCACGAGGTGGGCGGCGGTCTCGGCCCAGCGGCCGATGTCAGGGAGCCAGCACAGCGCGCCCCCGCCCGTGTAGACGATGTCGTACGAGGGGTCGGGCACGGCCTCGGCGGCGTCGTAGACGTCGGCGGCGACGAAGGAGGCGCGGTCGGGGCCGAGGCCGAGTTCGGCGGCCAGTTCGCGGGCGGTCTCCACGGCCGGTTCGGAGAAGTCGAGGCCGACGACGTGGGCGGCGCCGTGCCGGGCCCAGGAGAGGGTGTCGAGGCCGAAGTGGCACTGGAGGTGGAGGAGGGTGCGGCCGCTGACGTCGCCCACCTCGGCGAGCTCGAAGTCGCGGAGGCTGTCCTCGCCCCGGCGGAAGGCGTCGAGATCGTAGAAATCGCTGGCGACGTGTATCGGAACGCGCTCGTCCCACATCGCGCGGTTGGCGTCGCGCCAGTCGTCGGGGGGCGAAGGTCTGTGCATGTGCGGGAGGTTATCCACAGGTACGGGCCGACACCAGCGAGTTGTGCGCGCGTCGGCGCAGAATGGGGGCATGGCTGAGAGCACAGAGTCCATGCCGGACTGGGAGAAGCGCTTCAGGGCGCCGCGTGTGGGGCTGCCGGACTGGGCGGAGGACGCCCCGGACCACGCGCTGTTCGTCTCGAACGCGACGGGCACGTTCGAGTTGTACGCGTGGGACCGGGCGACGGGCGCGCAGCGGCAGGTGACGGACCGGCCGAACGGCACGACGGGCGGCGTGCTGACGCCGGACGGAGAGTGGATCTGGTGGTTCTCGGACACCGACGGGGACGAGTTCGGGGTGTGGATGCGGCAGCCGTTCACCGCGGCGGCCGGGGACGGCGCGGACGGTGGCGATGACGGCGGCCGCGCGGGAGTGGACGAGGCGGCCGTGCCTGGCCTGGCGGCCTCGTACCCGGCCGGGCTGGCGCTCGGGCGGGACGGGACGGCGGTCGTCGGGCGGTCCACGGACGAGGAGGGATCGACGATCCATGTCGTGCCGGCCGGTGGCGAGCCGCGCGAGATCTACCGGCACCGGGAGTCCGCCGGGGTCGGCGACCTGTCGCACGACGGCACCCTGATAGCGATCGAGCACACCGAGCACGGGGACGCGATGCACTCGGCGATCCGGGTCGTCCGCCTCGACGGCTCCCCGGTCGCGGAGCTGGACGACACCGAGCAGGGAACGGAGGAGCTGGGTCTTTCGGTGATGGGCTTCGCGCCGGTCTCCGGGGACGCGCGGCTGCTGGTCGGCCACCAGCGGCGCGGCCGCTGGGAGCCGATGGTGTGGAACCCGCTGACGGGCGAGGAGACGGCGCTGGCGATCGACCTGCCGGGGGACGTGGGCGCCGAGTGGTATCCGGACGGGACCGCACTGCTGGTGGAGCACGGCTACCAGGCGCGCAGCGAACTGTGGCGGTACGAACTGGCGTCGGGCGAGCTGATCCGGATCGAGACCCCGACCGGGACGATATCGGGGGCGACGGCCCGGCCGGACGGCGCGATCGAGTTCCTGTGGTCGTCCGCCGCCGAGCCGCCGCAGGTGCGGTCGACCAGCGGGCGGACCGTGCTCGACCCTCCGGGCTTCACGGCGCCGGTTTCCGTTCCCGTGGCGGACATATGGGTCGAGGGGCCGGGCGGCGCGGTGCACGCGCTGGTGCAGAAGCCGGAGGGCGAGGGGCCGTTCCCCACGGTCTTCGACATCCACGGCGGACCCACCTGGCACGACAGCGACGCGTTCGCGGCGGGACCGGCGGCCTGGGTGGACCACGGGTTCGCGGTGGTACGGGTGAACTACCGCGGCTCCACGGGATACGGCCGGGCGTGGACGGACGCGCTCAAGCACCGGGTCGGGCTGATCGAGCTGGAGGACATCGCGGCCGTCCGGGAGTGGGCCGTGGAGTCAGGGCTGGCCGACCCGGCGCGACTGGTGCTCGCCGGCGGGTCATGGGGCGGCTATCTGACCCTGCTCGGCCTCGGCACGCAGCCCGACGCGTGGGCGGTGGGCCTGGCGGCGGTGCCGGTCGCGGACTACGTCACGGCGTACCACGACGAGATGGAGGCGCTCAAGGCGATGGACCGCACGCTGCTCGGCGGGACCCCGGAGGAGGTGCCGGAGCGGTTCGAGGCGTCGTCTCCGCTGACCTACGTGGACCAGGTGCGGGCGCCGGTCTACATCTCGGCCGGGGTCAACGACCCCCGCTGCCCGATACGCCAGGTCGAGAACTACGTGGAGCGCCTGGAGCGGCGCGGCGCCGTCCATGAGGTGTACCGCTACGACGCCGGGCACGGCTCGCTCGTCGTCGAGGAGCGGATCAAGCAGCTCCGGCTGGAGATCGAGTTCGCCCAGCGTCATCTGCCCCCGGCGCCGGGTCCTCGGGCGTGATGCCGAGCTCGATGTCCCGGGCCGCCTCCGCCTCCCGGCGGAAGAGTCGGAACCACATGAAGACGACAAAGCCCGCGAAGACGAACCACTCACCGGTGTAACCGAGATTCTGGAACGCCTTGAGGTCCAGTCCGGTGCCTTCGGCCACAGCCGGGGGCACCGGGCGGAGGGCCCCGGGCGCCGAGGAGGAGGTGATCCAGGCGTCGTACACGTCGTACGGCACCAGATTGACCAGCGAGGCCGCGCTGATCATGCCCAGCTGGCCGCGCGGCAGGCCGCCGCCCGCGTGCACGCCGTCGGTGCCCTGGTTCTCGGACGACTGCAGGGGACCGGTCACCGTCACCTGACCCGATGGCGGTGCGGGCACCTCGGCACGGCGGGCCTTGTCGTCGGCGTCGCCGGGCAGCCAGCCCCGGACCACGGGCACCGCTGTGCCGCCACCGCCGTCCGTGCGCAGCAGGGTGAGCACGTAGAAGCCGTTGCGGTCGTCGAGGCGGCGGTCGGGGACGAGGAACTGGCGCTCCGGGTCGTACCGGCCGGTGACGGTCGCCTGCCGGCCGGAGGTGTCCTTGCTGACCGGCAGCAGGTCGCGCAGCGGCGCGGCCGGGACCTTCTCCACGTCGGCGGCGTGGTCCTGCTGCTCCTGGTGCGAGTCGACGCGCGCCTCGAAGCGGCTGAGCTGCCAGCTGCCCATGACGAGGCACACCGGGATGGCCAGCACGGCGAACACGTTGATCGCCCACCAGCGGGGCGTCAGCAGAAACCGATACACACCACCACGGTACGGGCCGCCCCTGGCGGCGCCGTACGGACCCCCGGCAGCAGCCGGTCCGCGCAGCGCGGCCAGGGCGGCGCGCCGGTGAAGGGTCAGCCCGCCAGCAGTCCCGTGCGGTAGACGGTTCCGGCGCAGGCGCTGGAGAGGACCGTGCTCGCGGTCGCCGGGGCGCCGATGGCCGGCGTGTAGTTCAGCAGCACGCTGGCGTCCGGCTGGCCCCCGCCGTCGCCGGTACCGCCGGTGGTGTCGGTCTCGCCGCCGGTGGCGGGCTCCTCCTGGGGCGGGGCGCCCGTGCCGCCGTCCGGGGTGGGATCGGGGGTGGGCGAGGCGCCGGCGCTGGAGCAGCCCGTGGTTCCGCCGCCCGCCGCCGGGATCCAGGCGAACTTGACCTCGTAGGCCTGGCCGGGCTGGAGGATGAGCTGGTTCGTCGTGGTGGAGGGGTCCGGCAGCTGCGCGGCCGCGTCGCCCGCCGTGTGGTCGACGACCGCGATCCGCGTACCGTCGGCGCTGCCCTGGGCGACGGGGCTGACCGCGCCCGCGCCGTCGACGGTGCAGGCGGCCGAGGAGACGTTCACGACACGGAAGGAGCCGTAGACATGGCCGTTGGCGTCGGCCGCACCGGCTGACGCGCCGCCGTCGCCGAGCTGCGCCCGGGTGCACACGGGCGAGGTGGCGCTGAGCGTGCCGGAAGGGTTGGGGCCGGGACCGCTGGAGTCGTCCTTCGGGTCCTCGTCCTTGTCGGCCTTGTCCTTGTCGTGTCGGCCCTTGTCGCCCTTCTCCCTGTCCTCCGGGCGGGAGGGCTTGCCGGTCTCCTTGCCGTCGCTGCCCTCGCCGTGTGCTCCGCCCTGCACACCCGGGGTGCGCTCGCTGCTGGCCGCGTTGGCGGGCCGGTCGTCGGAGGCGTTACCGGTGGTGGCCACGTGCACCAGGGCGGGCATGGCGGCACCGCCGAACACCACGGCCGCGGCGGCGCCGACCAGAGCCTGGCGGCGGCGGGTACGGCGGGCGGGGACGGCGCGGCGCAGGTGGTCCAGCGCGTCGGGTGAGGGGTCGATGTCGTCGACCGCCCCCCGCAGCAGCCGCCTCAGTGCCAGCTCGTCGAGCTCGTCCGGCTCGTCGGGTACGCCCGCCCCCGCATCGGTCGCGGCCGTCTCCGGTACACCGACGTCGTCCGGTACACCGGCGTCGTCCGGTTCCGCGGCCCCGGCCGTCTCCGGCGGGGTGCCGGGCCCGGCCGTCTCCGGCGGGGCGTGGTCGTGGTCATGACGCCGGTCGGGATCTTCCGCGCCCGGCCGGTGGTTCTTGTGGTTCATGCCGGAGCCTCCATGGCGACGCGAAGCGCCGCGATGCCGCGCGAGCCGTACGCCTTCACCGAGCCGAGCGATATCCCGAGGGTCTCGGCGACCTGGGCCTCGGTCATGTCGGCGAAGTAGCGCAGCACAAGGACCTCGCGCTGGCGGCGCTGCAGTCCCTTCATCGCCTTGATCAGTTGGTCGCGCTCGAGCTGGTCGTAGGCGCCTTCCTCCGCGCTCGCCATGTCCGGCATCGGCTTGGACAGCAGCTTGAGCCCGAGGATGCGGCGGCGGAGCGCGGAGCGGGACAGGTTGACGACGGTCTGCCGCAGATAGGCGAGCGTCTTCTCCGGGTCGCGGACCCGCCTGCGTGCGGAGTGCACGCGGATGAACGCCTCCTGTACGACGTCCTCGCAGGACGCGGTGTCGTCGAGGAGCAGCGCCGCGAGACCGAGCAGCGACCGGTAGTGGGCGCGGTAGGTCTCGGTGAGGTGGTCGACTGTGGTGCCCACTGCCATCGCGTCGTCAGTTTCCCCGCGTTGGGACGGAAGCTGCGCAGGGCGGGCGGTGGACCACGGCGCGATCACCGGCATACCGCCCGACGTGCGGGGACGCGAAGGCTGCAGTGCCGCGCGGCCGTGCCGTGGGACCGTTGCGATGCCGAATACCTCTGCCACGCCTGTTGGACACGCTTCCCCCTGCCAGGGTTGTACGCGCGAGGCACCGCTTTCGACGACGCGTCACATGCCCCCATGCGCACCAACCCTTCCCTTATGCACCGTTCTCACAGCCCTACGGAGGGGCGGCGACAGAGACGCTCCCCGCCCACTGCTCGGTTGCAGTGGGACGGGGAGCGCATGATCGAACAGATCATCGACCTAGTTCAAGTGACATGGGTCATCGTATTGGTCACAGAATCTTCACAGCGTGCCGGGTGGCGAACAGGGAACGTGCCGGATGGCGAACAGGGAGCCCGAGAGCACGGGCGCGCTGGATGCCGGACCACCGACGCCATACGGACGCTACGACGCGGCCAGTTCCGCCGCCACGACCTCCGCGATCTGCGCGGTGTTGAGCGCCGCGCCCTTGCGCAGGTTGTCGCCGCAGACGAACAGCTCCAGCGCGCACGGATCGTCAAGCGAGCGCCGTACCCGCCCGACCCACGTCGGGTCGGTGCCCACGACGTCGGCCGGGGTGGGGAACTCGCCGTCCGCCGGGTTGTCGCACAGGACCACGCCCGGCGCCGCCGCCAGGATCTCGTGCGCGGCCGCGACCGTGACCTCGTTCTCGAACCGCGCGTGGACGGCCAGCGAATGCGCCGTGATCACCGGCACCCGGACGCAGGTCGCGCTGACCCGCAGCTGCGGCAGCCCCAGGATCTTCCGCGACTCGTTGCGGACCTTGAGCTCCTCCGAGGACCAGCCGTCCTCCTTGAGCGAGCCCGCGAACGGTACGACGTTCAGTGCCATCGGCCCCGGGAACGGCCCGGTGTCGCCGACCGCCCGCCGTACGTCGCCGGGCTGCGTGCCCAGTTCCGTACCGGCCACCTTCGCGAGCTGCTCGCGCAGGGTGTCGATGCCTTCCTTGCCCGCGCCGGAGACCGCCTGGTACGAGGAGACGATCAGCTCGGTCAGCCCGAACTCGGCGTGCAGGGCGCCCACCGCGACGATCATCGACAGGGTCGTGCAGTTGGGGTTGGCGATGATGCCGCGCGGGCGCACGCGGGCCGCGTGCGCGTTCACCTCCGGCACCACCAGGGGTACGTCCGGATCCATCCGGAAGGCCCCGGAGTTGTCGACCACGACCGCGCCCTTGGCCGCCGCGATCGGCGCCCACTGCGCCGAGACCTCGTCGGGAACGTCGAACATCGCGATGTCGACGCCGTCGAACGCCTCCTCGCTCAGCGCGACGACCTCGACCTGTTCGCCCCGTACCGTCAGCTTCCGACCCGCCGAGCGGGCCGAGGCGATCAGCCGGATCTCACCCCAGATGTCCGCATGCTCCGACAGGATGCCGAGCATGACGGTGCCGACCGCACCGGTCGCGCCGACGACAGCGAGCGTCGGCCTGTCGGCGCGGTCGGCAGCGGCGTTCATCGTCCGGTCCCTCCGTAGACGACCGCCTCGTCGCTGTCGCTGTCCAGCCCGAAGGCGGTGTGCACGGCGCACACGGCGTCGTTGACGTCGTCGGCGCGGGTGACCACCGAGATGCGGATCTCGGAGGTCGAGATCAGCTCGATGTTCACCCCGGCGTTCGCCAGCGCCTCGAAGAAGGCCGCGGTCACGCCCGGGTTGGTCTTCATGCCCGCACCGACCAGCGAGATCTTCGCGATCTGGTCGTCGTAGCGCAGCGAGTCGAAGCCGATGTCCGGCTGCGTCTTGGTCAGCGCCTCCATCGCCCGGTGGCCGTCGGTCTTCGGCAGGGTGAAGGAGATGTCGGTGAGCCCGGTCGAGGCGGCCGAGACGTTCTGCACCACCATGTCGATGTTGATCTCCGCGTCGGAGATCGCCCGGAAGATGGCCGCGGCCTCGCCCGGCTTGTCCGGCACACCGACGACCGTGATCTTCGCCTCGGAGGTGTCGTGGGCGACACCGGAGATGATGGCCTGCTCCACCTTCTGATCCCCTTGCGGCTCGTTGCTGACCCAGGTGCCCCGCAGTCCGGAGAAGGACGAACGGACGTGGATCGGGATGTTGTAACGACGTGCGTACTCGACGCAGCGGTGCAGCAGCACCTTGGAACCGGAGCTGGCCAGCTCCAGCATGTCCTCGGACGAGATCCAGTCGATCTTGCGGGCCTTCTTCACGACCCGCGGGTCGGCGGTGAACACGCCGTCCACATCGGTGTAGATCTCGCAGACCTCCGCCTCCAGGGCGGCGGCGAGGGCGACGGCGGTGGTGTCGGAGCCACCGCGGCCCAGGGTGGTGATGTCCTTCTTGTCCTGGGACACACCCTGGAAACCGGCGACGATCGCGATGTTGCCCTCGTCGAGGGCGGTCCGGATCCGGCCCGGCGTGACATCGATGATCCGCGCTTTGTTGTGGACCGAGTCGGTGATGACTCCCGCCTGGCTGCCGGTGAACGACTGCGCCTCGTGACCGAGGTTCTTGATCGCCATCGCCAGCAGCGCCATGGAGATCCGCTCTCCGGCGGTCAGCAGCATGTCGAACTCGCGCCCGGCAGGGATCGGCGATACCTGCTCGGCGAGATCGATCAGCTCGTCCGTCGTGTCGCCCATCGCGGAAACCACGACGACCACCTGGTGGCCGTTCTGCTTGGCTTCGACGATCCGCTTGGCGACGCGCTTGATGCCTTCGGCATCAGCAACGGATGAACCTCCGTACTTCTGCACGACAAGGCCCACGTGCGCTCCTCGCAACTGTTAGTAAAACGGTCGACTCAGTCTATCGAGCAGGCGTCATTCGCCGTCCGCATATCACATAGCGAGATGGTTGGCTCACCCCATGATCAGCGTGATCAGCGGGACGAATCCGGTACATCGCCCCACCCGCTCAGCCAGCACCCTGCCCGCTTCGCGGCGCAGCACACGGGAACGTAAGCCAGGTCACAGCGAGCGGACTCGGGCGCCGACCGGACGCGACGCCGCTCCTCCTCGGCGGAAGATCGCTGTTCCCTGGCGGAAGACCGCTATTTCTTGGCGGAACGCAGCCCCAGCGGCCCGGCGATCTCGGCCACCATGACCCTTCCGGCCTCCTCCGCCAGCGCCTCGTCGCCGCCGTCCGCCCCCGTGTCCGTGTCCAGGCCGTCCAGCTCGTCGAGCGGGGTGTTGAGACGGACGTGGGCGACGAGGGACTGCAGCGCGCGCAGGGCCGCCGAGGCGGTCGGGCCCCAGTTCGACAGGTACGAGAACTGCCACCACCACAGCGCCTCGCTGATCCGGCCGTCGCGGTAGTGCGCCATGCCGTGCCGCAGGTCGGTGATGATGTCGGCGAGATCGTCGGAGATCCGGCAGGCGACGGGCGCGCTGCGCGGTACGTACGGGTCGAAGACCTCCGAGTAGACGTCGACCGGGTCCAGCAGGGCGGCGAAGCGCTCACGCAGCTCGTCGACGTCCGGCTCGGGGCCGATGTCCGGCTCGTACCGCTCGTCCGGAACGATGTCCTCGTGCGCGCCCAGCCGGCCGCCCGCCAGCAGCAGCTGCGAGACCTCCAGCAGCAGGAAGGGGACGGCGCTGTCCGGCTCGTCGCCCTTCGCCACCTCCGTGACGGCGACGAGGAAGCTCTCGATCTGGTCGGAGATCTGGACCGCGAAGTCGTCCGGGTTCTGGTGGCTGTCGTGCAGCGTTGCGTCAGACATCGAGAAGTCTTCTCCCTTCGAAGGCCCGCCCCAAGGTGACCTCGTCGGCGTACTCCAGGTCGCCCCCGACCGGCAGGCCGCTGGCCAGGCGCGTGACCTTAAGACCCATGGGTTTGACCATGCGCGCCAGGTAGGTGGCGGTGGCCTCCCCTTCCAGATTGGGGTCCGTGGCCAGGATCAGCTCGGTGACCGTGCCGTCGGCGAGCCGGCCGAGCAGCTCGCGGATCCGCAGGTCGTCCGGGCCGACACCCTCGATCGGGCTGATCGCCCCGCCGAGGACGTGGTAGCGGCCGCGGAACTCGCGCGTCCGCTCGATCGCGACGACGTCCTTCGGCTCCTCGACCACGCAGATGACGGCCGGGTCGCGGCGCGGGTCCAGACAGACCCGGCACTGCTCGGACTCGGCGACGTTCCCGCACACCGAGCAGAACCGCACCTTCGCCTTGACCTCGGTCAGCGCGTGCGCGAGGCGGCGGACGTCGGCGGGCTCGGCCTGCAGGATGTGGAAGGCGATCCGCTGCGCGCTCTTGGGACCGACGCCGGGCAGCCTGCCCAGTTCGTCGATGAGGTCCTGGACCACGCCTTCGTACACGGAACGCTCTCTCCTTCTTCGGTTCTCTCGTGCGTCTGTGGGTGCGCGATCAGAACGGCAGGCCCGGCATGCCGCCCAGTCCCTGCGCGAGCGGGCCGAGCTTCTGCTGCTGCAGCGCCTGCGCGGACTGGTTGGCGTCCCGGACCGCCGCGAGGATCAGGTCGGCGAGGGTCTCCGTGTCCTCAGGGTCCACGGCCTTGGGGTCGATGACCAGACCCTGCAGCTCACCGGCTCCGGTCACCGTCGCCTTCACCAGACCGCCGCCGGACGAGCCTTCGACCGGCGTCCGGGCCAGCTCCTCCTGGGCCGCGGCAAGGTCCTGCTGCATCTTCTGTGCCTGCTGAAGCAGCTGCTGCATGTTGGGCTGACCACCACCGGGGATCACGGAGCGCTCCTGGCTGTCGACGGGATTCGGTTCTTGATAGCCCGAGCCTACGTGCTCCCCGGGCACCGCGCGCTACCCCGGGGGAAGGACTACGCGGCACGGGTGCGGGAGGCCGCGGCGGCACCCGGTACGCGGGCGGGGGCGTGCCCGGTACGGGCGCCGCACGGGCTCGGCAGGGGGCGGACCGGAAAGGGGGTCGGGCCTATTCGTTGGTGATCTCTTCGATCACCGTCGCGCCGAGCTCGCGCACGATCAGGTCGTGGCCGCTCAGCGCGGTCTCGTCGAGGTCCGGATCGTCCTCCTCCGGAATGTCGTCCTCCGGGGCGACGGGGACGGGGTCCGGCTCCCGGTACGGCTGCGAGGCCCCCGGAGCCGGCGGCCCGGCCGGGGCGGAGGACGGGGACGCCGAGCCGGCGGACGCGGGAGCGGGCTGACGCGCGGGGGCGGACGCGCCGCCGGGACCACCGGCCCCAGCGGGACCGCCGAGGCCGCCACCGGAGCCCGGACCACCGCCGCCCGGACCACCGGAACCGGGTGCGCCACCGGAGCCGGACGCGCCGTGGCCGGGGCCGCCGAAGCCGCCGCCCGCGTCCGCGCCGTGGCCCGTACCGTGACCGGACACGCCGTACCCGGAACCCGAGCCCGAAGCGGAACCGGCCCCCGCCCCGCCGAAGCCGCCGGAGCCCCCGAAACCACCCGTACCGGCCGAGGCGCCGTAACCGCCGGCACTCCCGAAGCCACCCGCAGCGCCGGCGCCACCGGAGCCGCCGCCCGGCTGACCGGCGCCGCCCGAGGGATCGACGACGGACTCGATCCGCCACTGGATGTTGAACTGCTCGCTCAGCGCCTGCCGCAGCACCTCTTCGCTGCCGCCGTTGGCGAAGCTGTCGCGCGCGCCCGCGTTGGAGAACCCGAGCTGGAGGGTGGTGCCGTCGAACCCGGCGACCGAGGCGTTCTGGCTCAGCAGGATCCAGGTGAAGCGGCGCCGGTTCTTGACGGCCTCCAGGATGTCCGGCCACATGTTCCGCACCTGCGCCGCGCCCTGTGCGGCGGCGTGCGAGGGCTGAGCAGGCACCGCCTGGGCTGCGGCCCCGTACCCGGAGCCTCCGCCCGGACCGTGCTGACCGGCGCCTTGGCCGGGCGCCCCAGCAGCACTGGAACCGGCCCCCGCGGCGGCACCGGAACCCGTGGCAGCACCGGAACCCGTGGCAGCACCGGAACCCGGCGCGGCCGCGGACGGCCAGCCGCCGGGGCGACGACCAGCCGCCGTGTCCTGCCCGTCACCGGAAGCACCGCCGCCCGGACCGCCGGGGACGGCGCGCCCGCGCCTCCGCCCTGCCCGGGCGCGGCCGCGGCGGGCCAGGCGCCGGGCCGCTGCCCCGCGTCACCGCCGGGCGCGGACTGTCCGGGATGTACGGGCTGCGCGGGCTCCGCGGACTGCTGTGCCGGCTGTCGTACGGGGGACGAGGCGGCGGCGGGCCAGGACCCGGGCGCCGTGTCGGACGCGCCGGGCGCGGGCGCGGCGGCAGGCGCCCCACCCGCACCGGCGACGTCCCCATGGCCAGGCCCACCAGGACCAGGCCCCTCCGGACCAGCCACCCCAGGGCCACCAGCACCCGCACCGGGACCACCCGGCGCGGCAGCCATCGCCGCGCGCGCGGCGGCCGGTCCGGAGGGGCCGGTGACCGGAACGTGCGCGTCGAGCCCCGGGACGTACCCGATGGCGGGCGCGCCCGCACCCGCGCCGACGCCCGGTCCGCCTGCGGGACCACCGGCCATCCCGGCCGCCCCGGCGACCCCGGCCATCGACGCACCCCGCTCGAGGCGCTCCAGCCGGGCCTGCACCGATCGTTCGTCGTCGAACGCCGCGGGCAGCAGCACCCGCGCGCAGATCAGTTCCAGTTGCAGGCGCGGCGAGGTGGCACCGCGCATCTCGGTCAGCCCCTGGTTGACGAGGTCGGCCGCGCGGCTCAGCTCGGCGCCCCCGAAGACCCCGGCCTGGGCCTGCATGCGCTCGATCACATCCGCCGGGGCGTCGATCAGCCCCTTCTCCGCCGCGTCCGGCACGGCCGCCAGGATCACCAGGTCACGGAGCCGTTCCAGCAGATCCGCGACGAACCGCCGCGGGTCGTTCCCCCCCTCGATGACCCGGTCCACGACCTCGAAGGCGGCCGCGCCGTCACCCGCCGCGAAGGCGTCCACGACGGCGTCGAGCAGCGACCCGTCCGTATAACCGAGCAGCGAGGTGGCCATGGCATACGTCACGCCGTCCGCCGCGGCGCCCGCGAGCAGCTGGTCCATGACGGACATCGAGTCACGCACGGACCCGGCCCCGGCCCGCACTACCAGGGGCAGCACGCCGTCCTCGATCGGGATGGCCTCCTGCCCGCAGACCTCGCCCAGGTAGTCGCGCAGCGTCCCGGGCGGCACGAGCCGGAACGGATAGTGATGCGTACGCGACCGAATGGTGCCGATGACCTTCTCCGGCTCGGTGGTCGCGAAGATGAACTTGAGGTGCTCCGGCGGCTCCTCGACCACCTTCAGCAGGGCGTTGAAGCCCGCCGAGGTGACCATGTGCGCCTCGTCGATGATGTAGATCTTGTACCGGCTGGAGGCGGGCCCGAAGAACGCCTTCTCGCGCAGCTCTCGGGCGTCGTCCACACCGCCGTGCGAGGCCGCGTCGATCTCGATCACATCGATCGAGCCCGGCCCGTTCCGCGCGAGGTCGCGACAGGACTGGCACTCGCCGCACGGCGTCGGCGTGGGCCCCTGCTCGCAGTTCAGGCAGCGGGCGAGGATCCGCGCGCTGGTCGTCTTGCCGCAGCCGCGCGGCCCACTGAAGAGATAGGCGTGGTTGACGCGGTTGTTCCGCAGCGCCTGCTGCAGCGGGGTGGTGACATGCTCCTGCCCGATGACCTCGGCGAAGGTCTCGGGGCGGTAGCGGCGGTAGAGCGCGAGAGACGACACGCCTACGACGATATCGGGACCCACTGACACGTGACTCCTGTCACAGAAACCGCACGGCCCCCACCAGCCCCCACCAACGCAAGGGCCCCCACGCACCCGCCAGAGCCCACTTACCCTTGCTGCCTTCCGGCCCTGGGGGAGTTCGGTGAGATAGCGCCACGTGAGGGGCTGCCCCCCACCCTAGCGGATCGAACGGAGTGCTGGAGCACCCCCACCCACCCCCGGGAAGCGGGTTCGCGAGCACTGCTTCGCGTCTTGTATTGTTTGCGGCGGAGGATTCGCCTAGTGGCCTAGGGCGCACGCTTGGAAAGCGTGTTGGGGGCAACCCCTCACGAGTTCGAATCTCGTATCCTCCGCCAGTGCCTCACCGGGCACGATGTCGAAAGGGCCCCACCGCTTGCGGTGGGGCCCTTTCGCGTTCCTCCGTCTCAGCCTGCGGCCTGCCCGTCCGCTGCCGCCGTGACGGGTTCTTCCGGTGGCGATGGCAGGCCGCGGAGTCGGCTCACGGGGGACAGGACGAGCGCGATCAGCACGGCGGCGGATCCGATCGCCGCCACGGTCAACGCGTCCTGGGCGCCGATCCGGCCGGACAG
Organism: Streptomyces sp. XD-27; assembly: GCF_030553055.1. NCBI lineage: Bacteria > Bacillati > Actinomycetota > Actinomycetes > Kitasatosporales > Streptomycetaceae > Streptomyces > Streptomyces sp. XD-27. The sequence continues at coordinate 4,423,749 of NZ_CP130713.1, read as the reverse complement.
CAGACCCGCGGACAGGCCGCCGAGTGCGCCGCCGCCGAACAGCAGGGTGCGGAAGACCGCCGTCATCCGGCCCATCATCGACTGCGGGGTGCTGGCCTGGCGCAGGCTGACGATGATGACGCCTGCGACGCCGAGTCCGAGGTAGGTGGTGAAGAAGGAGAGGACGAACATCCCCACCATCACCGGCCGGGGGCCGGTGGCCAGGACGATCAGCATCGGGCCGATGAGAAGGGCCGACTGGGCGATGAGGTAGACGAGCCCGAGCCGGAAGCGGCGGATGACCTTCCGGGAGATCGCCGCGCCGATCAGTCCGCCCACGGAGGCGGTCGCGAAGATGCCGCCGAGGGCCGTCGAGCCGAGGTGCAGGTCATGTGTCCCGTACAGCAGGAACATGGTCCACACGGTGACCATGGAAAAGTTGCAGCAGAACCCGATGAGCGCCAGCGATCGCAGGACCGGGTTCTTCAGCACCCAGCGCAGGCCGTCCCGGAGTTCGGTCGGCACGTGCCGTCGTGCGGCCGGGGGGTCGGGACGGGGCTCGGGGGTGCGGATGAGCAGGAGCGAGACCAGGGACACCAGATAGGAGAACGCGTCGACGATCAGCGCCACGGGCGCGGTCAGGGCGCCGACCAGGACACCGGCGAGCCCGGGTCCCGCCACGTCGGCGGCCGATGAGCTCATCCCCATCTTGGCGCCGGCTTCGACATAGTGCCTGGGATCGCGCACCAGGGTGGGCACGTAGGACATCCAGCTCACGTCGAACAGCACCGAGGCGACACCGACGGCGCAGGCGATCACCAGCAGCGAGACCAGGCTGAGCGCGTCCGTCCAGTACAGGACGGGCACGAGGGCCAGCAGGATCATCCGCACGAGGTTGGCGCCGAGCATGATCCGCCGCCGCCGGGCCCGGTCCACCCACACCCCGAAGATCAGGGCGAGCCCGAGATAGGGGACGAGTTGCAGGAACCGCAGGACACCGACCTGCTCATCGGTGGCGTTGAAGGCGATGATCGCGGTCAGCGGCAGGGCGAGGTTGGTGACCTGGGTGCCGAGGAGCGACAGCGTCTCGCCGAGCCAGAATCTGAGGAAGTCGCCATTGCGCCAGAGGCTGTCCGGGCTTTCCGGGTACGGCTCCGTGGCGCGCGTCTGCGTTGCTGTCATCGCTGTCCCTGGCGGACGAGGTCGGCGACCGCGTCGGCGACGTGGTCCACCTCCTCCTCGGTGTTGTAGTAGTGCGGCGACAGGCGCAGACACCAGTCGACGTCCTTGTCTCCGAAGTCGAACTGAGCGAACTCGCGGAAGCTGAGCGCCGAGTTGATGCTGCGGGCGTCCATGGCCTCCTTGAACGGCTGCGGCTGCCAGCCCTCCACGCCGAAGGTGACGAGCGCGGCGAGCCGCGGGCCGCGGTCGAGCACGCGGACCCCCGGAATGGGTTCGAGCCGGTCGCGCAGCCGCGCCGCGAGCGCCGGTGTGCGCTGCTCGATGGCCTCGATGCCGACCTTGCGGGCGTAGCGCGTCGCGGCGGCGCTGCCGAGCACCGTGGCGTACGGGAACTCCCACTCCTCGAACCGGGCCGCCGTCCCGGCGGGCTCGTAGTTGCCCGGCTCGGTCCAGCGGGCGCCGTGCATGTCGATGAACAGCGGTTCGTAGCCCGCGCGCAGGACGCGATCGGAGACGTACAGGAATCCGGAGCCGCGCGGGCCGCGGAGGAATTTTCGGCAGGTGGCGGTGAGGAGGTCGCAGCCGATCTCTTCCACGTCGATGACGAACTGGCCCACCGACTGGCAGGCGTCGACCAGGTAGAGCAGGTCCAGCTCGCGGCAGTGGCGGCCGATTTCGGCGACCGGCGAGACCAGTCCCGAGTTGGTGGGGACATGGGTGGCGGACACCAGGCGGGGGCGGTGGGTCCGCATCAGCGCGGCCATCGCCTCCACATCGACCCCGCCGTCGGGCGTGTTGGGTGCGTGGACGATCCGTACGCCGAATCGCTTGCGCAGGGACAGGAAGGCGATCTGGTTGGAGATGAAGTCGTCGCGGGTGGTGAGGATGACGTCGTCGGCCTCGAACGGGATCGAGGACAGGGCGTTGGCATAGGCGTGGGTGGCGCTGCCCGCGAAGGCGATGTTGTCAGGCGTGGTGTTGATGAGGGCGGCGATCTCCGTGTAGAACTCGCGGACTTCGGCGGCTCGGGCGGCCGACGCCTCGTAACCCCCCATCCGCGCCTCAAGGTTCAGATGGCCGACCATCACGTCCACCACAGGCGCGGCCAGCAGTCCGCAGCCCGCGTTGTTGAAGTGGATGACGTTCCGGCAGCCCGGGGTGTCGGCCCGCAGAGCGGCGATGTCCAGCTGAAGTGCTTCCCGACCAGATCCAGTAGCGCTATTGTTATCTGACATGAACGACGGTAGCACTTCTGGTGAGTTGGCCGACAGTCTCCGTACGCTGCTCTCCCGGCTGTCGCCCGGCGACCGGCTGCCGAGCAGCCGAGAGCTGATCAAGGAGTACCGGGTGGGCCCTGCGACCGTGGCGCGGGCCATCGCCGCGCTGGCCGCCGAGGGCGCGGTGGTGACCCGTCCGGGCAGTGGGACGTACGTGGCGCAACGCGCCCGGCTCCGTGGCGGAGCCACCGACACCGACTGGCAGACGGTCGCCCTCACCGACCGCGCTGTCGACACCCACTTGATCGCCGACCCACTCGGACCGCCACCGGCCGGGACGATCACCATGGACGGCGGCTATATGCACCGCTCGCTCCAGCCCACCCGGGCCCTGAGCGCGGCACTGGCGCGGGCGGCACGCCGTCCGGACGCCTGGGACCGCGCCCCGGCCGGCGGCCTGATGGCGCTGCGCACCGTGTTCGCCCAGATCGTCGGCGGCAGCGTGGCCCCGGAGGACGTACTGGTCACCGCCGGCGGGCAGAGCGCCCTGTCGATCGCGTTCCGGGCCATCGCCGGGCCCGGCAGCCCGGTCCTGGTGGAGTCCCCCAGCTACCCCCGGGCCCTGGCCGCGGCCCGCGCCGCGGGGCTGCGACCGGTGCCGGTACCGCTCGACGCCGACGGCGTGCGGCCCGACCTGCTGGCCGACGCGTTCGCGATGACCGGCGCACGGCTGCTGTACTGCCAGCCGACTTTCCAGAATCCGACCAGCACCGTGCTGGCGCCCGAACGGCGCGGGCAGATCCTCGATGTGGCGCGCGCTTCGGGCGCGTTCGTGATCGAGGACGATTTCGCGCGGCACCTGGGACACGGCGGCGCGGTGCCGCGGCCGCTGGTGGCGGACGACCGCGACGGCACGGTCATCCACGTGACCTCACTCACCAAGCCCGCGGCACCGAGCCTGCGGATCGGGGCGCTGGTGGCCCGCGGACCGGTGATGGAACGCATGCGGGCGGTGCGCCTGGTCGACGACTTCTTCGTCACCCGCCCGCTCCAGGAGGCCGCCCTGGAAGTGCTCAGTTCCCCGGCCTGGGACCGGCACGTCCGGTCTCTCGGCACGGCGCTCCGGGAGCGGTGCGCGGTGCTGGCCGCCGCGGTCACCCAGGAGATCCCCGGCGCGACCTTGGCCACGCTGCCTACCGGCGGACTGCACCTGTGGCTTCGCCTGCCGCCCGGCGTGGACGACACCGTACTCACGAGCGCCGCCCGGCAACGCGGCGTCGCCGTGAGCGCCGGCAGCCGCTACTTCGCCACCGAGCCGCCGGCGGCTCACCTGCGTATCGGGTTCGCCGCCACCGCCGACCACGCCGAGCTGACCGAGGGTGCACGTCGGCTGGGAGCCGCGCTTGCGGACCTTGGCCCGCAGCAGGGGTGAAGCGCGAGACCACCATCGGCCGGTGTGGGCCGAGTCGCAGTGGAACTGCGCTGGCGTGAACGGCCGAACCGGTCGGCTGTCACTGCCCTCACCGGGCACGATGTCGAGGGGCCCCACCGTTCGCGGTGGGGCCCTTCGACGTGTGTGGCCGCGTGGTTCACGCGGAGTGCGTGGTCCCGTGGTCGCGTGGTTCACCGGACTTGGATGGCCTTTCCTGGCCGGCGGCCTCGAGCAGCAGCTTCGCGGCCTCCGTCGCACCGTCGGTGCGGAAGGTGCCGGACACGGCGGTCGCTCGCGCGCGGGTCTCGGGGGTCAGGGCCGTCTTGAGCGCGGCTGACAGGGACTCGAAGGTCGGAGTCGGACCGTCGTGCGCCGCGCCGATCCCCAGGTCGGCCACCCGGCCGGCGAAATACGGCTGGTCGCCTCCCTGGGGTACCACCACCTGAGGCGCGCCCGCCCAGGTGGCCGTCGTCGTCGTGCCCGCGCCGCCGTGGTGCACGACGGCGGCCGCCCGGCGGAACGGTGCCGTCCCGGTCCCACAGCACTCGGTTGTCGGTCACATCCGACGGGAGCGGCCGCCCCGGCCGCGGCATCGGCGGGTGATGCGGCGACGGCAGGCTGACCGGCTGGTAACTCGCGTACACGTAACGGATGCCCAGCTTCTCGGCCACCGAATTCACGCCGGCCACGGCCGGCACGAGGAGCACGTCACACCCCTCGGCCGCCACGCTGACCTCGTCATGGAAGGCGGCGACCAACTCGGCCGCACGCCGGGGCACGCCACCCCGGCGACGGCGGCGTCTTCCCGGTCACCAATGCGCGCACCGACGGGCCGGTCGGCACCATCTCCACGCCGACCACGGCCAGTCGCTTCGCGAACTCCTAGGTCGGTGATGCGGCGGCGAGCACCGCCGGGAGGTTTGGCCTACAGGTCGAGCTGGTACTCGTGGGCCGTGTGCGTCGGCAGGTAGCCGAGCTCGTCGTTGACGCGCCGCATGTGCGGGTTGTTGTCGGCGGTGTCGGTCAGCAGGCCGCCGAGGCGGGGGTGGCGTTCGCGGGCCTGGACGATCGAGGCGGCCTTCATCCAGCGGGCGAGGCCGCGGCCGCGGTGCTCGGGCAGCACCGCCGTGCCGTAGTGCTGGGCGTCGCCGCTCCCGTCGCCGGGGACGACCAGTTCGGTGAAGCCGGCGATGGCGCCGTCCGACCGGTCGACGGCCGCCACGGTGTGGAGGATGTCGCCGCGCGCGGAGATGGCGGTCGCCGCCGCCCGTACCCGATCGAGGTCCCAGACCACCGTGCCGTAGTCGACGGCGCCCATCGGCATGTCGTCCATGGCTCGGCGCGACGCCACGTACGTGTCGGCGAGTTCGTCGGGCACCGTCCCCTCCCACGCTGTCAGCCGGTAGCCGGGGTGCGGCTTCTCGGCGAGGGCGGTGAGTGCGGCGAGGTCCGCGCCGGTCAGCGGCAGCCGGGCGTACGTGAGGGTCAGTGCGGCGCGGAAGCCACCGGCGGTGAGGAAGGCGGCGCCGGGGGATCCGGCCTCGGCCTGGGCGATGACGGTGCTCCGGCCGTCCTGGCGGGCGGCGGCGACGGCCGCGTCGAGTAGCAGGGTGCCCGCCCGTGCGCGCCGTTCGGCGGGGTGGACCTGAATGTCCAGTTCGGCGAGGTGGCGCTGACCCGCCCTGGTGAACAGGCGCAGGAAGGCGTACCCGGCGGGACTGCCGTCGGGGCCGGAGGCCAGCCAGGCCAGGCGGCGGCCGACGGAGGTCTCCTCGGGGTCGGTCAGGGCGGTGATGCGCAGGGACAAGCTGTCTCCGTCGGGGAAGGGACTGCGTGGGGTCGGGGCAGTTCTCCGGTGGGTTGGGTCGGTGCTGCGCCGGAGCTGTTACCGGGCCCAGGGCAGGACGCGGGTGCCTTCGGTGCCGGGCACGGAGGCCACACCGTCCGCACGCATGACGACGTGGGCCTCGGCCGCCTGCGGGGCGTGGACCTGGCGGAGCACGTCCGGCGGGAGTACGAAGGTCTGCCCGGCCGAGATCTTCTCGGTGCGGCCGGCGCAGGTGACGTCGAGGACACCGGCGGTCACCGTCCAGACCTGTTCGCGGCTGATGACGTGCTCGGGGCCGGTCTGGCCCGCCTCCATCGCGACGGTCCAGGTGCTGAGTTCCGCGCTGCCCCGGCTGGGGGCGGCCAGACCGGTCATGCGGGCGTTCGGGGACTCGGTGACGTTCTCGGCGGTGGGGGTGATCACGAGCATGGCGGGCTCCTCACGCTGCGCGGGCTCCTCACTCTGCGCGGGCTCGTCCGCCGCAGGCTCGTCCCGCGCCGCCCATTCGACGAACTGGACGACGACGCCGTTCGGGTCGGTCAGCTGGAACAGCCGCTCGCCCCAGGGCTCTTCGCGCAGCGGCATGGTGATCGGGGCACCGGCCTCGCGCAGGCGCCGCTCCTCGGCCTCGATACCGGTGACGGTGAGCGCGAAGATCAGGCCCGTGGCCCGCTGGTCGCGCTGCTCGGGCGGGAGCACCTCACTGCCGTGGCGGAGCAGCACGATGTCGGCGGCGGCATCACCGCGGGTCAGGGACGCGAAGCCGTCGGCGGCCATGGCGACCTGGTAGCCGAGGTGGGCGCAGAAGAACTCACGCGAGGCGTCTACGTCGGCGACGGTGAGCGACAGGGTGGAGGCGGTGACGTTCAGGGCAACTCCTGGCAGGTACGGGCGTGGCAGGTTCGGGCGGTGAATCGCGTGCTGGGGTCCTGGGCGGGTGCGGCTCTAGTCGGACGCCTTGGCGTAGGTGAGGACGACGTTGCCGCCCTCGAACACGCGGCTGTCGGTGAGCTTGAAGGTGCGCGGCGAGAAGTCGGCTCGGAAGAGCGGGATGCCGGTGCCGGCCACGATCGGGTACTGCTTGACGATCAGCTCGTCGATCTCGGGCAGGAGTTGACCGGCCAGATCGGCGCCGCCGCAGAGCCAGATCCCGAGCCCTTCCTCCTGCTTGAGCTTGCGCACCAGGGTGAGCGGGTCCTCGTCGGTGACCTCGACGGCCGGGTCCGGGCCGGTGGTGAGCGAGCGGGAGAGGACGATCTGCCGCAGGTGGGCGTACGGGCTGGTGAGGCCGGCAGCCAGCCCCGGGGCATAGGTGTTGCGGCCCATGAGCACGGTGTCGAATCGGGTGTTGGGGGCGTCCGGGATGCCGAGGGCGGCGCGGCCCGGGGTCGGGAGGGTTTCCGCGTACTCGGCGATCAGGTGCGGGAGGTAGTCCTCGGTGACGTGCGGCATGAAGAAGTCGAAGTCGCCGTCGGGGGCGGCGATGTAGCCGTCGATGGTGGTGCCGATGAAGTAGGTGAGCTTGCGCATCCCAGTCCGTTCGTTAGGGCGAACTTTGCAACGGACGTAACTTTATGCCGAGACCCATCGAACGTCAAGCATAATTTTGCGACGGAGGTAAGATTGCTCCATGACTACCGACATGGGGCTCCGTGAGTCCAAGAAGCAGGAGACCAGGCAGCTGATCTCCGACTGCGCCACCAGGCTCTTCATCGAGCAGGGCTTCGAACAGACCACCATCGCCGAGATCGCCGCCGCGGCCCGCGTGTCCAAGAAGACGGTGACCAACTACTTCCCCCGCAAGGAAGACCTGGCCCTCGACCACCACGAGGCGTTCACCGAGGGCCTGGCCCGGACCGTCGCCGAGCGCGGGCCCGGCGAAGAGCCGCTCACCGCCCTGGGACGGACGTTCCGCGCCGCCCTGCTGGAACACAGCCCCGTCGTCGGCTTCACCGGCCCCGCGTTCGCCCGCATGGTCGCCGACAGCCCCACCCTCACCGCACGGCTGCGCGAACTGCACGACCTGCGGGAGGAGGCACTCGCCGCGGCGCTGACCGCCGCCGCCCCGGACCCCGACCCGGCCATCGCGCCCCGGGCCGGCGCCGCCCTGATCGCCGCGGCGGACCGGCTGCTGTTCCGGCGCATCCAGGAACTCACCCTGGCCGGCCGCACCAACGACCAGATCGAGGCCACGCTCATCCCGGAGGCCGACCACCTCCGCACCCTCCTCGCCGCCGCCCTCGGGAACGCCCCCACCGCCCTGACGTCGTGACCTCGCCGCATGCCCGAGATCGCCGTATCCTCCGCACCCGCCCGTCAGGGCAGACGAAGGGCCCGACCGCTGAGCGGTCGGACCCTTCGTCGTTCCGTGGTTGCGGAGGGAGCCCGATCAATCAGGGAAGGGCTCCGACCAGTCAGTCGGAGCCCCACTCGAAGCGGCTACCAGTCGTCGGTGTCGCCGTACTTTCCCGGGTTCCGGGCACGGTCCACAGCCTGTGCGCACGCCTCGGCGAAGGCGGCCTCGACGGCCGCCTTGTCCGTACCTCGCACCTGGGCCTCGACCTCCTGGCCCAGACCGGTGCGCCGGGCGGTGCGCCAAGCCGAGACGCGGTCGGTGTAGCGGTCGGTCTCGAACTCCCAGGCCGGCACCGACCACTGCTCGGGGACGCCAGTCTCCGAGCGTTCCCCGCCCGGGAGGAACAACCCTCGGGCGTGGAAGACCACGGCCCGCTCCGGCACGCGGTCACGGATCGCGCTCGCGCCGCCGGGGCCCTGGTGTTCCCAGCGCCAGCGGTCCCACTCCTCGGCCTCCCCCCACGTCCCCACCCACAGCCACGTACACCGCAGCGCAGCCGCCGGCCCCCACAAGCCGACAAGAACGAGCCACCCTGACGGATCTCCCACCCAATCGTGTGACTCGGCCGTACGGGGAGCGGCTTGGCGCCAGAGTCCTGGCTGCTGGGCGGCAGCCAGGTGGCAGTGGGTGCCCCGAAAGGGCGCCAGAGGTAGGGCCCAAGATTGGGGCCCACCCCTGGGGTGTCCGGCGACGGCCCAGGAGTTTGTCGTGCCTCTCCCGCGGAGAGCAACCGCAGGTCTGTCAGACCCGAAGCGAAGGAATCGCCCCCCGTTGGACGCCCCGTCCTGGTTGATCGCCGAGCCCCGGGTCACCGCCAGGATCCGGCGGCCGTTGCGCCGCGCGTCCGACAGCCGCGCGAGGACCAGCACGCCCGCGCCCTCGCCCCAGCCGGTTCCGTCGGCCGTTTCGGAGAACGACTTGCACCGCGCGTCGGCCGCCACCCCGCCGGCCGGCGCCAACGTGCACTCCCCCGAACGCAGGGACCGCACGGCCTGGTGGACGGCGACCAGCGACGCCGAGCACGCGGTGTCGGTCGACACCGCCGGGCCCTCCAGACCCAGCACGTACGCCACCCGGCCCGAGGCCACCCTGGTGTACGTCCCCGCGATCCCGAAGCCCTCCAGCTCACCGGCCGCCCCGAGGCCCCTCCGCGGGCCGTGGTCGACCGCTTAGATCCCGGTGGACACGCCCCGCCTTGTGACTCCTCGCGATTCCCACAGGACGCCCCGCCACAGCCTTCATCTCCCAACCAGCGTGCTTGCCTGGGCGACAGCGATCGCTGGACCGGGCAGCCGGGCGGCAATCACGGTCATTCCACTTCGGTGAGCCTGCTCATGGACTCCGCGGTTTCCCGCTGCCTGCCGGACTCCGCCTGGGCAAAGTGGCGTCGGTCGGCGCCGACCGACCGGCGTTCAGTTCGCCGCCATGGCCTCTCGCAGGCTCTTCGGGCGCAGGTCGGTCCAGTTCTGCTCGACGTACTCCAGGCACTCGGCCCTGGCCGCCTCGCCGAAGACCACTCGCCATCCTGCGGGCACCTCGGCGAACGCCGGCCACAGGGAGTGCTGCTCCTCGTCGTTGACCACGACGTAGAAGCGGCCGTTCTCGTCATCGAAGGGGTTCGTGCTCAACTGCGCACCGTCCTTAACCATCACGGGGTGACTGGATTGGAAATGGATGGGGAATTGATTGAAAATCGGAGGGCTGGGTTCGAGAACACCACCGGGTGCGGGTTCGCCGATCGGCGTCGTCCTGTCGGCAGGACACCCAGCATCACGCAGCGACCCCGGAAAGCCAATCGGCTGCGTCCTGTCGGCAGGACACCCGGTATCCGCAGCGGCTCCGGAGTGCATGACTCGCCACGGTAGGACCCGACCGTCGACGTCACAAGGTCCGAAGGATCCCGACCGGCCGGGCCTGTACCCAGCTGGCATTCCCTGTACCCCACTGGGTTCCTGTGCCACCATGACCGATCACTGACGCCTGGCTCGGCCTGCTCGAATTCGGGTTCAGTCAATCTCCCTCCGTCGAGGCGATCGAGAGCACGCGCTGCAGGGGCTGGAGGACTTCGTCGTCGTGTACATAGGCGACGGCGCCACCAGCGAGGGCGACATGTCGGAGGCGATGAACCTCGCCGCCGTCGAGTCGGCGTCCGTGCTGTTCGTCTGCCAGAACAACGGCTGGGCCATCTCGAAGCCGGCCGAGGAGCAGATGCGCACCTCGCTGGCCGAGCGCGCCCGGGGTTTCGGGATCGAGTCCGTCCGGGTCGCGGGTCAGGACCCGGAGACCGTCTTCTCGGCCTGCTCCCGGGCCGCCGCCCATGTCCGCGGGGAGCCGGCGCCCTATCTCGTCGAGATCCAGGTGGGGCGCATCCACGGGCACTCGACCTCCGACGCCCAGGAGGTGTACCGCAGCCGCGACGACATCGCGCGGACCAAGGCCGCGGACCCGGTGACCGCCTACGCGGACCGGATGAGGGACCTGGGCCTGGTGGACGCCGCGTGGTTCGACGCCGTCGACGCGGAAGTGCGGGAGCTGCGCGAGCGGTTGATGAAGGAGTACGCGTAATGAGCACCGTGCAGTCCGCCCGACTGGCGGAGTCGATCAACGCGACCCTCGCCGACCTGCTCGAACAGGATCCGAGAGTGCTGCTACTCGGCGAGGACATCGGGCGCCTGGGCGGCGTGTTCCGGGTGACCCGGGGTCTTAGGGAGCGCTTCGGCGCGGACCGGGTGCGCGACTCGCTCCTGGCCGAGTCCACCATCGTCGGCCAGGCCGTCGGCATGACGATGAGCGGGCTGGTGCCCGTCTGCGAGATCCAGTTCGACGGGTTCACCTATCCCGCCGTGAATCAGCTGGTGACCCAGGCGGCCCGGATCGGCGACCGGTGGAACGGGCAGGTCAGCCCGAGCCTGGTGGTGCGGATCCCGACCGTCGGCGGAGTCCGGGGCGTCGAGCACCACAGCGAGTCCAACGAGGCGCTCTTCGCGCGCGTCCCGGGGATCTCGGTGGCGTGCCCCTCCACGGGCGAGGACGCCGACCAGATCCTGTGAAGAGAATCGGCCCCGGTGTCCGCGCGGACACCGGGGCCGACCCGTCGGACATGCCGTCCGCTTCACACCCCGGGCGCGGGACGCACGGCGATCCCGTTCCGCTCGAGCAGTGCTGCCGTCACCCCGTCTCCCGGCACCAGCTGCCCGGCGAACGACCCGTCGTACACCGCACCGCGTCCGCACGACGGACTGCGCGGCATCAGCAGCGCCTCCGTGCAGCCTCCGTGCCGCGCCGCCGCGAGCGCGCGTCGCGCTCCGTCCACGAACTCCGCTGTCACATCGCGCCCGGTGTCCTCGACGACCCGCGCCGTCCCGTCGAGCACGTCGTACCCGTCTCCGCCCACCAGTTCCGCGGGCCGCCGCGGTGTCGCCAGCCCGCCCGCGACCTCCGGGCAGAAGGAGACGACGTCGCGACCGGTCAGTGCCTCCTCGATCTCCGAAGACGCCTGGTGGCGCCCGTCGAACCGGCAGGGCACCCCGCGCAGACACGCGCTGACCAGGATTGCTTCCATGTCGCCAGGCTAGCCATCGCCGTGTGATGGCGCCTCAGAGCCCTGCCGGCCGACACTCGATGGCCCACGCGAAGGCCGCGTCCGCCCGAAGGCCGCCTCCGCCCGAAGGCCGCGGCTCACCGGAACGCCGCGATGTTGCGGGCGGCCCACTCGCCGAAGGCGTGCGGGGCGCGCCCCAGGACCCGCTCGACATCGGGGCTGACGCGCCGCTCCTCCGGCGTGGGTTCGCCCAGGATCGCCAGCGTGCCCTCGACGACCGGCAGCGGCATGAACCGCGCCATCTGCGCGTGGGCCTCCTCGCGGGTCTGGTCCACGAAGCGGACGGGCTCGCCCAGCGCCTCGCCGAGGGCCGCCGCGCGCTCGCGCGGCGTGGTCGCCGCAGGTCCGGTCAGGGTGTAGGTCGCGCCGTCGTGCCCGTCCTCGCGCAGGACGGCGGCGCCGACCGCGGCGACGTCGTCCGGGTCGACGAAGGGCAGGCCGACGTCGCCGAAGGGCGCGGCGGCGGTGCGGTGGAGGCGGACCGGCTCGGCCCAGGCGAAGGCGTTGGACGCCAGCCCGCCCGAGCGCAGGATGGTCCACTCCAGGCCCGACTCGCGCACCGCCGCCTCGAACCGCCCGGCGTGCCCGTAGACGTGCGGCCGCGTACCGGCGCCCTGGCTGGACAGCAGGACGAGCCTGCGGACGCCCGCCGCCTCAGCCGCTCCCGCGATCCCCCGCGGGTCCTCACCGGCGACCAGGAGGAACACCGCCTCCGCCCCCTCCAGCGCGGGACGCAGGCTCTCGACGTCACCCAGGTCGGCGGCGACCGCGCGCACGCCCGCCGGGACGTCGGCCGCGGTGACGCGGCGCGCGACGGCGGTCACCTGCGCGCCTGCCTCGGCCAGCAGCCGTACCAGCGTCCGGCCGACATTGCCCGTGGCGCCCGTGACGACGATCATGCTGATCCCCCACTTGTTAGTTAGTTGACTGACTTAGAAGGACCGTAGCACACACCCGCGCCTATAGTCAGTCGGGTGACTGACTCACAGAATCCGAGAGCCAGGACCGCCGGAGCCAAGCGGCAGCGCCTGATGGCCGCCGCGGCCCAGGTGGTGCACCAGCAGGGCGTCGAGCGCACCACCATCGCCGACATCGCGCGCGCCGCCGACGTCCCGACGGGCAACGTCTACTACTACTTCAAGACCAAGGACGAACTGGTCGCGGCGGCGCTCGCCGAGCACACCCGCCAGTTGGAGATCATCACCGGCGAGCTGGACCGGCTGCCGGACCCGCGGGAGCGCCTCAAGCGCCTCGTACAGGGCTGGGTCGGGCAGCGTGAGCTCGCGGCCCGCTACGGCTGCCCCACCGGGACACTCGCCGCGGAACTGGACAAGCGCGCGGAGGGCGGGCTCGACGCGGAGGCGGGCAGCGTCATCCGGCTGCTGCTGGACTGGGTGGAACGCCAGTTCCGCGAGATGGGCCTGCCCGACCCGGACGAGCTCGCCCTGACGCTGGTGGGCGCGTACCAGGGGATGTCGCTGCTGACCAACGCGCTGCGGGATCCGGAGATCATGGCCCGTCAGGGGGCCCGGCTGACCGCCTGGCTGGACTCCCTCTGAGCGCCCGACGCTCCATCAGAACCGTACAAAGTCCCGCAGGATCATTGCGAGGAAGAGGGCCCGGCCGCCGAGCGGCCGGGCCCTTGGCGCACTGCGGGTGCTATCGCGACGTCGTGAGCGAGCAGGTGGCCTTCGCGGTCTTGGCCGGGTCGCTTTCCGAGCGTGCGGTGAGGGTGATCCTGCCCTTGCGGTCGGCGTTCGCTTTCGCGGTCACGGCGACGTCGACGTCGACCGAGGCGCCGTTGGCGGCGGTGGCGAGCCGGTTGGGGAGCCAGGCGGACCAGCCGCGGCCGGAGGCTGTCGCGGAGAGCCGGTAGATGTCGGAGGAGAGGTGGGAGGCGACGGGGTCGGGGTGGCCGTTCGCGGGCCGCGGCGCGGCGTGGCCGGTGTTGGCCAGGTCGAAGGTGCACAGGGCCCGGCCGGATCCGGGGTCGCCCTGCGCGGTGCCCGGTCCGAGGTCGACGCCGCGGGCCTGCGGTCCCGTGCCGTCCAGGGACTTCACACCGATGTCGTACGAGAGCACTCCTGACGCGTCGCGGCGCACGTTGAGGACGTAGAAGTGCAGGCGGTTGGCCTCGTCGACGTACTCGTAGGAGCTGCCGGAGTCGGCGCCGGCGTGGAAGAGCGCGTCGCTGAGCTGCCGGTAGTCGCCGATGGTGATCTTCTGCGGGGTGCCGTCGGGGCGAGTGAAGTCCACCAGGTCGATGTCCTCGGGGTGCGCGTCGACCACCCAGGCGAACGGGGCCCGGTCCGCGTTCTTGGTCTTGCTGAGCAGTACTCCGCTGTCCGGCGTGAACGAGTCCATGCCCATGCGGTCCACGACCTCGACGGTGTAGTTGTCGTAGCCGCCGCCGTCGCACAGGGGGTCGGTCTCGCGGTCGCAGGTCGGGGACAGGTCGCGGCCCATGGTGATGTTGACGCCGCTGAGCCCCTTCTCGCCCGGTGGCGCGGAGCGGGCGGTGACGCGGGCGACGACGAGGCCGGAGTCCTTCAGGGCGTCGCGGTCGAGGCGGAGGACGTTCTTCTCGTCGACGATGCCAAGTTTGATCTTGTCCCGCAGAACGTGCTGGGCGCCCATCGAGCCGCCGCCGGTGGCGGGTATCCGCCACCGGGTGTGCGGCCCCCCGGGGCCGTTGAACGAGCCTCGGGAGAGCATGCCCCAGATGCCGGTGTAGGACCGGCTCAGCGGTGTGCCGTACGGGTTGTTGTAGTTGTCCCCTATGCCGAGGATGTGGCTGAGTTCGTGCGCGAAGGTGGCCATGCCGGAGCTCTCCGCCTGGGTGGAGGAGCCGTTCGCGGCGTTGGGCCAGATGCGGGCGGCGGCCTGCCACGACGTCCACGGCACGTAGCGGGTACGGGCCGCGTTGCCGCCGTCCGGGGTGGGAGAGGGCGGTCCCCAGGCGGCGGGCACGTCCTGCGGCGACGCGAATGCCATCGGGCCGAACTCCTGCCAGGCGGAGGACTCGTCCACGCCGGCGGTGAGATAGAAGACGAAGTCGAAGTCGGCGGGCCGGCCGGGCCCCACGTCGGCGATCCAGGCGCGCTTGCCGTCGGCGCGGAGGTCCTTGCCGCAGGTGTCCCCGCGCGGGCAGGCGCCGGGGTTCATGCCGGGCTCGATGCCGTACTGGTAGGACTTCCACGGCATGCGGTACACGCCGAAGGCGGTCAGCTCGACCCCGACGCGGCCGCCGGAGTCCTCCATCCAGTACTCGTTGATGGTGTGCCCGTGGTTGAGCGCACCGGGCTTGTTGAGGAAGTCCCGGTAGAAGGCGGGCACTCGGTCGCGGGGGATGCCGGCGGCGCTGGGCAGCGGGTTGCCGAACCGGGCGGTGCCTGCCTGCTTGGTGACCGAGAACTCCTCGTCGGGGTAGTCCAGGAGTACCAGGGCACCTTTGAACGTGCGCTTCGTGGGCTTGACGTCGGGGTCGGCCCAGTCGGTGCCGGGGACCGGGCGGTACTCGTCCCACGTCATGTCATCCGGGTTGCGCCACTGCTGCGGGTCGATCGGCTGGACGAGGGGCGGCCGCGTCCCGGGGGCCCGGGACGCGGCATCGGGTACCGCCCCCGCGGGTCCGGCGGCGATGGCCGCCAGGAGGCCGAGGAGCAGGGCGACGAGGCGTGTGCGGCGGAGGAACAAGACTCACCTCTTGTCTGAAGTCACCGGACTTCATCGGACGAGGACATGGCAAGCCGTTCGATGCCGTCAAGGTAAGGGGAGGGGAGTCAGGACACCAGAGTGCCGTCGTTTCACGGCGACTTGGGGGCCGCGCGCCGCATCGCGGCTCAGACGCCGGCGCGGGCCTTGGCGATGGCGGGGTAGCGGGCGGTGAACAGCGCCGGGAGGGCGAAGCCCGCGACCTTGACGGCGATGACGGCGGCCGTCGCGTGCGGGGCCTCGTGCAGCAGGACGGCGAGGGCCGCGGCGTTGAGGGTGAACGCGACGGCCCACACCGAGGTGACGACGGCGTTGATCCGGTAGAACAGCGGAAGCCCCCACACCTCGGGCGGCGCCGAGCGGCGGGCGATGCCGAGGGTGAACGGCTTGCGTATGGCCAGCGATATCCACGCGGTGGCCCCCAGCCACGCCAGCGACATCGCGGGGGCGTAGTCCTTGAGCGGCGAGTCGGGGGCGGCGAGCGCCATGCCCCCCAGAACGGCGAAGAACCCCACCCCGCTCACCTCGATCACCAACTCGCCCCAGGCCCGGCCGGCCCTGCGGTCCGCGACGAGCAGCCCGCCCGCCAGCACGAGGCCGGTCAGAGCGCCGTACCCCCAGCCGATGCGGGTGGCCATGACGACGAACGCGATCCAGGGGATGAAGCCGCGGACCTGGGACATGCTGCTCGACCTCCGACATTCCAGTTGTGACAGGTGAAACCTAGAACCTCCATCGGTGACATGTCAAAGGTGGAATGTCGGGGGTAGGATGTCGGGCATGAGCCTTCGACACGCCGTACTGGGACTGCTGGCCGAGCGTCCGGCAAGCGGGTACGACCTGCTCAAGACCTTTCAGACCTCGCTGGCGAACGTGTGGCCGGCCACCCAGAGCCAGCTGTACGGGGAGCTGACCCGCCTCGCCGACGCCGGTCTGCTGTCGGTGTCCGCCGAGGGCCCGCGCGGCCGCAAGGAGTACGCCGTCACCGAGGCGGGCCGCGAGGAGCTGCGGCACTGGCTGCTGGAGACCGACCCCGTGACCGTGCGGCGCAGCGACATGCTGCTCCGCGTCTTCCTCCTCGGGACCGTGCGGGAGGAACAGGCCCTCGACCATCTTCGGGCGCTTGTCGACCGCTTCGACGCGTTCCACGACGAACTGCGCGCGATCAACGACTCGGTCCCGTGGGGTGAGGGGACCGGCCTGACCGTCTACGGCCGCATCACCCTCGAATGGGGCCTGCGGTTCATGACCATGCAGCGGGAATGGGCGACCTGGGCGGCGGAGCAGATCGCGGCTTCCCAGGAAGAGATCGCGGCCCCCCAGGAGGAGGCCGCGGCCCCCAGGAGGAGGCCGCGGCCCCCGAAGCGGGCTGACCCGCCGAAGAGCTGCGGCGTTACGCCGTGCCGGGGGTCTTCCGCGTGGTCACGTTCATCCGGTTCCAGGCGTTGACCGTGAAGATCAGCGCGATGAGGTGGGCCAGCTCCGACTCCTCGAAGTGCCGGGCCGCCTCGTCGTAGACATGGTCCGGCACGCCCTCGGGCAGCCGGGTGACCGCCTCGGTGAGAGCCAGCGCGGCGCGCTCTTTCGCGCTGTAGAGGCTGGACTCCTCCCAGGCGCTGAGCTGATGCATCCGCTCCTCGGTCTCGCCTGCCTTGCGGGCGTCACCCGTGTGGTAGTCGATGCAGTACGCGCACCGGTTGATCTGGGACGCGCGGATCTGCACCAGTTCGACCAGCACCGGGTCGAGCCCTTCACGGGCGGCCGCGTCGAGCGTCAGAACCGCCTTGAAGACCTTGGGGGCGGCGGCGGTGAAGTTCATGCGCTGGGGAATCTGAATCGCTGTCATGTCGTGAACACTACGGGCCGAATGCGCCACGGATAGGGTGCAATTCTCCAGTGGTTCCATGGGGCAATACGGCAACGGGCGAGGCAGGAGCAGAGCATGCGGTCAGCGGACTCCGGGGCGGGCGCCCGGACGGCTCCCGAGGCGGACTCCGGGGCGGGCGCCGATCTGCACCTGGTGTTGGACGGCGCCGGGAACCGCAGGGAGCAGCTGATGCGCGCCCTGCGCGACGCCATCTCCTCCGGCCGACTGTCCCCCGGCGTCCGCCTCCCGCCGTACCGGTCCTTCGCCGCCGACCTCGGCATCGCCCGCAACACGGTCGGCGAGGCCTACGCGGAGCTGGTCGCCGAGGGCTGGCTCACCGCCCGCCAGGGGTCGGGCACGTACGTCGCCCGGCGCGCCGAACCCGGCGCCCCGACGCCCGTACGCCGCAGGCCCCCGGCCCCGCGCCGCGTCGTCCACGACCTGATGCCCAGTTCGCCCGACGCGTCCGCGTTCCCCCGGGCGGCGTGGCTCACCTCCGCGCGGCGCGCGCTGAGCACCGCGCCGAGCGAGGCGTTCGGGGTCGGCGACCCGCGCGGCCGCCACGAGCTGCGCACCGCGCTGGCGGAGTACCTCGCACGAGCCCGCGGCGTACGCGCCACCGCCGACCAGATCATCGTCTGCGCCGGGTTCGCCCACGCCCTGCGCCTGCTCGGCGCGTGCCTGCGCGGCACGGTGGCGGTCGAGTCGTACGGCCTGGGCTTCCACCGCGACCTGCTCGCCGGGGCGGGGCTGGACACCGTCCCCCTCACGGTCGACTCCGGCGGCGCGCGGATCGGCGAACTGCCCGGCACCGGCGCCGACTCCGTGCTGCTCACGCCCGCGCACCAGTACCCGACCGGCGGGCCGCTGGCCGCCGAGCGCCGGGCGGCGGTCGTCGACTGGGCCCGCGCCCGCGGCGGCCTGCTGCTGGAGGACGACTACGACGGCGAGTTCCGCTACGACCGGCAGCCGATCGGCGCCGTCCAGGGCCTCGACCCGGACCGGGTCGTCTATCTCGGATCGGCCAGTAAGAGCCTCTCCCCCGCCCTGCGGCTGGGGTGGATGGCCGTACCCGAGTCGCTCGTCGACAGCGTCCTCGCCGCCAAGGGCGTCCGCGAACTGCGGTCGAGCGCCCTGGAGCAGCTGACGCTGGCCGACTTCATCGCCTGCGGCGCGTACGACCGCCAGCTCCGCCGCATGCGCCAGGTCTACCGGCGCCGCCGCGACCAGCTCGTCGCCACGCTCGCCGAGCGGGCCCCGCACATCGGGGTCAGCGGCATCGCCGCCGGGCTGCACGCCGTCCTGGAGCTTCCGCCGGGGACCGAGGCGGCGGCCCTGCGCTCGGCGCGCCGCCTGGGCCTCGCCCTCGACGGGCTCTCCGACTACCGGCACCCGGCGGCCGGCATGCCGCCGCGCGACGGCCTCGTCATCGGTTACGGCACGCCGCCCGACCACGCCTACGGGGCCGCGCTGGACGCCCTGTGCCTGGCGCTGCCGTGACGGCGGCCTGACGCCCCGTCACTCGCGTGTGGGGGCGGGCGTCAGGGTGGGGTTCGGCGTGAGGACGCGCCGCAGGACGGACTCCACCTCGGTACGGGTGGGGGGCCGGCTGCCCGCGAGGCCGCGCAGGGTCAGGCCCGTCATCGCGGTGGCGGCGGCCGCGGCGGTGTCCTGGTCGACGTAACCGAGCAGGGCGTTGGTCGTCAGCTCGATGTCGCGGTCGGCGATCGGCCGCAGCGCGGGGCGGCGCAGCGCGGCCAGGAAGAGCTCCAGCTCCACGGTGTGCTGGTCGCGGTTCGGCCCGAAGCAGGCCATGAGGACGTCGGTGAGCAGGACCACGAGCTGCTCGGCGGTGAGCCCGGGGCGCTGGGCGACCCAATCGTCCAGATAGGCGCCGTACCGGTCGACGGAGCGCCGCAGGGCCGCCTCGATGAGGTCGTCCTTGGTGGCGAAGTGGTACGTGGTCGCCCCCAGCGGCACCCCCGCCTCCTCGGCGACGGCCCGGTGGGTCAGCCCCTCGATGCCGCGCGCGGCGATGACGCGCTCGGTGGCGGCGGCGATCTCCTCGATCCGCCGCTGGGGATCACGCCGCCGCTTGGGGGCCGCCTTGTCGGCCATCGTCGCCTCCGGTCTCCGGTTTCCGTCCGCGTCCATTCCGTCGTGACGCCCATCGTAGTACGGACGTACCGCTTGGCCATGTCCACCTCCAACCAGCGGACACACCACACATGCGACACATATGCCCGTATTGCGCATCCCCAGAGAGCCGCTTACAGTACAAATGTATCGATCGGCGGAAGGGGCGCCTGTCCCGCTCCGGACCACACCAAGGAGTCACGAAGATGAAGATCGCAGTTCTGGGCACCGGCGGCGGTGGCCGCGCGCACGCCGCCAAGCTCGCCGAGCTCGGCCACGACGTCATCGTCGGCACCCGCGACCCCGAGGCCACCCTCGCCCGCACCGAGCCCGACATGATGGGCAACCCGCCCTACGGACAGTGGCTCGCCGAGCACCCCGGCATCCGCCTCGCCACCTTCGCGGAGGCCGCGGCCGCCGCCGACGAACTCGTCATCAACGGCATCGACGGCCACAACGCCGTCCGGGCGCTGACCGCCATCGCCGACCGGCTGGCGGGGAAGGTGCTGATCGACTACGCCGTCCCCTTCATCTACAACCCCGAGGTCGAGCACCCGTGGCTCACGCCGTGGGGCGTGATGCCGAAGCTCGACCCGTGCGACACCGACAGCCTCGGAGAGCAGATCCAGCGCGCCCTGCCCGAGACTCGCGTGGTGAAAGCCTTCGTCACGCAGGAGCAGGAGACCGTCGTCGATCCGCAGGCCATCGGCGGCGGCGACCACACGATGTTCGTCGCCGGTGACGACGCCGACGCCAAGCAGGTCGCGACCGACCTGCTGAAGTCCTACGGCTGGACCGACATCCTCGACCTGGGCGGCCTCGTGTGCGCCCGGGGCATGGAGATGTACGCCCACATGCACAGCGCGATCCAGTTCGGCCTGGGTGGCGCCCGCTTCGGCGTCAAGATCGTCCGCTGAGTCCGCTGGTTCGCCGAGTCCGCTGAGGGGCGGGCGGCCGTCAGCCGCGGGCCAGGGCGGCGAGCGCGTCCTCGACCCCCGGTGGAAGGTGGGGTAGGCGTAGATCATGTGACGGAGCCGGTCGACGGGCACCTCCGCCTGCACCGCCACGGCGAGCCCGTAGAGGACCTCGCCGCCCGCGGGTCCGGCGGACGTGGCACCGACCAGCACCCCCTGGTCGGCGTCCTCGACCAGTTTGATCAGGCCTTCGTTCCCCACCTTGTGGATCCAGCCGCGCGCCGACGAGGGCACCCGGGCGGTGCCCGTCCGGACCCGGATCCCGTGCTCGCGGGCCGCACGTTCGGTCAGTCCGACGGAGCCGACCTCGGGATCGGTGAAGGTGACCCTCGTCAGGGCGTGGTAGTCCGCGCCGGGTCCCGGCGCGCCGAGGATGGCGCGTACGGCGATCTCGGCCTGGTACATCGCCACATGGGTGAACGCGCCGGCCCCGGTGAGGTCGCCGACCCCCACACGCCCTCGGTGGCGCGCAGCTGCCCGTCCACGGACAGGGCGCGGGCGTCCGGGTCGAGGCCGACGGTCTCCAGGCCGAGGTCGGCCAGGTTGGGGCGCCGCCCGGTGGCCACCAGCAGGCGGTCGGCGGTGATCGGGTCGCCCCCGTCGAGGGTGAGGGTGAAGGCGCCCCCGGCGTTGCCGACGACCCCGGCACCTCCGGTGTCCCCGGTGTCCCCGCCATGACGTACGGCGGTGGCCCGCGCCCGTGTGCGTACGGCGATGCCCTCCGCGCCGAGCACCTCCGCGAGCAGCGCCCCGGCCTCGGGCTCCTCCACGGGCAGCAGCTGGTCCCTGGCCTCGACGACGGTCACCCGGGTACCGAAGCGCGCGAAGGCCTGGGCCAGCTCCAAGCCGACGGCGCCGCCGCCGAGGACGATCAGCGAGCCGGGCGGCTCCTCGGCCGCGACCGCGTCGCGGTTGGTCCAGTACGGCACCTGGTCCAGGCCCGGTACGGGCGGGATCTGCGGGCGGCTGCCCGTGGCGAGGACGACGCCGCGCCCGGCGGTGAACACCTGGCCGTCGACGTCGACCCGGCCGGGCCCGGCCAGCCGCCCGCGGCCGCGCACGAACCGTCCGCCCTTGCCGGTGAACCGGTCCACGGCCGCCTGGTCGCTCCAGCCGTCCGTCGCCTCCTCGCGGATCCGGGCCGCGACGGGCGCGAAGTCCGGGGTGACGGAGGCCTGCCCGGCCATGCCGGGGACGCGCCGGGCCTCGGCGAGGAGGTTCCCGGCGCGGATCATCATCTTGCTCGGCACGCAGGCCCAGTACGGGCACTCCCCGCCGACCAGTTCCGCCTCCACCCCGACGACGTCGAGACCGGCCTCGGCCAACCGCCCGGCGACGTGCTCACCCCCCACGCCCATCCCGATGACGACGACATCGGTGTCCTGTGTCATGGCCGGCCTCCTCCATCGGGTGTGTCCAGGGCATTGATCACTCTGTACCCGAAAGGAGAGGAATGTCCCAAGAAGAGGAATGTCCCATCACGCCCGCGCCCGGCCTCTCGCCCTTCCGCGTCGGCCGTGCCCCTGGGCGCTTCCACGCCGGCCGTGCCGCCGGGCGGCGCCGTCGGGGTGGTGGCGCCGCCCGGGGGGCGTGGATCAGTCCTTGCCGAGGAGCTTCTTCATCCGGGTGATCTCCGCGCTCTGGGAGGCCACGATGTCCTCGGCCATGTCCTTGGCCGCCTGGTGGGAGCCCTTGTCCTGCTCCGTACCGGCCATGGTCACCGCGCCCTCGTGGTGTTCGATCATGAGCTCCAGGAAGGCGGTGTCGAACGCCTTGCCGGACGCCTTCTCCAGCCGGGCCATGTCCTCTTCGCCCATCATTCCGGGCATGTCGTGACCGGAGTGGTGGGCGCCGTGCCCCTCGGCGGGCGTCTGCTCGCCCCATGAGGTCAGCCAGCCGGACATCGTCTTGATCTCCGGGTCCTGCGCCTTCTTGATCGTGACGGCGAGGTCCTTGACCTGCTGCGACGACGCGCGGTCGGCCGCCAGGTCGGCCATCGCGACCGCCTGCCGGTGGTGCGGGATCATCCCTTGCGCGAAAGAGACGTCCGCGGCGTTGTGGTCCTTGCCGGCGCTCTGCGACGCGGTCGCGGAGGGGGTGGCGTCCTTGCCGTGGCCGGAGTGGCCGCCCGAGCCCTTGTCGTCGCTTCCGCCGCAGGCGGCGAGTACCGCGGCCGCCGCGGCCACGGCGACGGCGGCCGCCGCCCGGCGGGCCAGGGAACGGTTGGTCATGCGTGTGGTGGTCATGGTGGGCAACTCCTGTGTTCGTACGCGTGGTGCGCGCAGGCGCTCGCTGAGGCACGTACGCGCGCTGATGAGGCTGATCGGCATGCCGAGGACGGCGCCCGGCGGTCCCCGCTACGGAGGGCCGGGCACCGCGGGTGCCTCTAAATGCGCAGGAGTTGCAGCTCGCTCAACGACGGAGGAGCGCGGCCGCCGACCGCCGCCACGGCGTCCGGCTCGGCCACGGCCCGGTCGGCGACGGCCGGAACCGGGGAGGGCGGCAGCGCGGGCAGCACCGGCCCGGTGCTGGTACCGCCTGCCGCGCACGTGGCGTCGGCGTGCTCCGTGTGCCCACCGTCGTGGCCGCGGTCGTCCACATGCGCACAGCCCTCGGCCTGTTGCACGGAGGAGGCGACGGGCATCGGCATCGTGTGGACCGGCGCCGACGGGGCGTGCGGCCTCGCCGCCGTGGCCGTCGGGGCACCGGAGGCGTCGGCCCCAGGCCGTGCATGGCCGCCACACCGGTCAGCACCGCGAGCGTCAGCGTCAGGAACCAGGCCCGCGCCCCTCCGGGCCGGTGCCGGGCTCCAGGCCGCCGCCGACGTGTCATGCCCGGCATCCTACGTACCCGCTCCTCGCCCACGCCGCCGCGGTCCGGCATCAGCCGAGGGCCCGGAAGCGGCGCAGGCGGAGGCTGTTGCCGACGACGAAGACGGAGGAGAAGGCCATGGCCGCTCCGGCGATCATCGGGTTGAGCAGGCCGCTCGCGGCCAGCGGCAGGGCGGCGACGTTGTAGGCGAAGGCCCAGAACAGGTTCGACTTGATGGTGCCCAGCGTGCGGCGGGAGAGCCGGATGGCGTCCGCGGCGACGCGCAGGTCACCGCGGACGAGGGTCAGGTCACCGGCCTCGATGGCCGCGTCGGTGCCCGTGCCCATGGCCAGGCCCAGGTCGGCCTGGGCGAGCGCGGCCGCGTCGTTGACGCCGTCGCCCACCATGGCCACGGCCCGTCCCTCGGCCTGGAGCCGCTTGACCACGTCGACCTTGTCCTCCGGCAGGACCTCGGCGATCACCTCGTCGATGCCGACCTCGCGGGCGACCGCGCGGGCGACCGCGGTGTTGTCGCCGGTCAGCAGGACGGGGGTCAGGCCGAGCGCGCGCAGCCGCCGGACCGCCTCCGCGCTGGTGTCCTTGACCGCGTCGGCGACCTCCAGAACGGCGCGGGCCCGGCCGTCCCAGGCCACCGCGACGGCCGTACGCCCGTCGGCCTCGGCCGCCGCCTTGGCCCGCGCCAGCGCCGGCGGCAGCTCCATCGACCAGTCGGCCAGCAGCTTCTCCCGCCCCACCAGCACGGCGTGGCCGTCGACCACGCCCTGTACCCCGAGGCCGGGGACGCCTGCGAAGTCCTCGGGGGTGGGCAGGGCGCCCACCCGCTGCGCGGCCCCGGTGGCGACCGCTCGCGCTATCGGGTGCTCGGAGGCGTGCTCCAGCGCGCCGGCCAGCCGCAGCACCTCCGCCTCGTCCTCCCCCTCGGCGGTGTGCACCTTCAGCAGGGTCATCCGGCCGGTGGTGACGGTGCCGGTCTTGTCCAGCACGACGGTGTCGACCCTGCGGGTGGTCTCCAGCACCTCCGGGCCCTTGATCAGGATGCCCAGCTGCGCGCCGCGCCCGGTGCCGACCATCAGCGCGGTCGGGGTCGCCAGGCCCAGGGCGCAGGGGCACGCGATGATCAGGACGGCGACGGCCGCGGTGAACGCGGCCGTCAGCCCCGCGCCGCTGCCGAGCCAGAAGCCCAGGGTGCCCAGCGCCAGCGCGATGACCACGGGGACGAAGACGGCGGAGATCCGGTCGGCGAGGCGCTGGGCGGCGGCCTTGCCGTTCTGGGCGTCCGCCACGAGCTGGGCCATCCGGGCCAGCTGGGTGTCGGCGCCGACCCGGGTGGCCTCGACCACCAGCCGTCCGCCCGCGTTGAGCGTGGCGCCGGTGACCGCGTCCCCCACCGCCACCTCCACCGGCACCGACTCGCCGGTGAGCATCGACGCGTCGACCGCCGAGCTGCCGTCGACGACCACTCCGTCGGTGGCGATCTTCTCGCCGGGGCGGATCACGAACCGGTCGCCGACGGCGAGGTCCTCGGTACGGATCAGCTCCTCGCGGCCGTCGCGCAGAACGGTGACCTCCTTGGCGCCCAGCTCCAGCAGCGCCCTGAGGGCCGCGCCCGCCCTGCGCTTGGAACGGGCCTCGAAGTACCGCCCGGCGAGGATGAACGCGGTCACCCCGGCGGCCGTCTCCAGGTAGATCGTGCCGGCGCCGTCGGTGCGGGCGATGGTCAGCTCGAAGCCGTGGGTCATGCCGGGCATCCCGGCGGTGCCGAAGAACAGCGCCCACAGCGACCACAGGAACGCGGCGCCGGTGCCGAGCGAGATCAACGTGTCCATGGTGGCCGCGCCGTGCCGGGCGTTGGTGAAGGCGGCGCGGTGGAACGGCCACGCCGCGTATGTCACCACCGGCGCGGCGAGCGTCAGGGACAGCCACTGCCAGTACTCGAACTGCCAGGCCGGCACCATGGCCAGGACGACCACGGGAACGGCGAGGACGACGGCGGTGGCCAGGCGCTGCCGCAACGGCCGCAGCTCGTCCGCTCCCTCGGCCTCACCGGCTTCGGCCGCCGTTCCGGCGTCGGCCGCGGAGCGCCCCGTACGGGCAGGGGCGGGGGCGGGCGGAGTCGCGGTGTAGCCCGTGGCCTCGACCGTGGCGATCAGATCGGCCACAGCGAGGTCGCGGCGGTAGGTGACCTTGGCCTTCTCGGTCGCGTAGTTGACGGTGGCCTCGACCCCGTCCATGCGGTTGAGCTTCTTCTCGACGCGGGCGGCACACGAAGCGCAGGTCATCCCGCCGATGGCGAGTTCCACCTCGGCCGTGCCGGTCACCGTGGCTGTCATCACTGCTCCTCGGATTCTCTCCTCGACCATACCCTGTGGGGGTATCTCCACACGTCAGATATACCCCTAGGGGTATCTGACGCAAGGTCTCGCGGGGATCGCCGGGAACCCGGGAGATGACAAAGTGGGCTCCGCCCCCGGACCCGGGAGGTCCAGGGGCGGAGCCCATGCCATGCGGCGGAACCGGAGCCGCTACGGCCGATCGCGCTACAGGCCGACGTCGCGGCTGCGGATGTCGTCCAGGGATTCGCGCCGTACCAGCAGCCGGGCGTGGCCCCGCGCGACGGCGACCACGGGCGGGCGGCCGACCAGGTTGTAGCCGGAGGCCATGGCCAGGTGGTACGCGCCCGCGACGGGTACGGCCAGCAGGTCCCCGGGGCGCACGTCGCCGGGCAGCGGGACCCCGGTGGCGAGCACGTCGCCCGCCTCGCAGTGCCGGCCGACCACGTCCGCCGTGACGGGAGGCGCCGTCGAGTGCCGCCCGACCAGCGCGGGCGCGTACCGGACCCCGTAGAGCGCGGGCCGCGGATTGTCGCTCATTCCGCCGTCCACGGCGACGAACGTGTGCCCGCCGGACGGTTTGACCGCGAGGACCCGGTACAGCACGACCCCGGCCGGGCCCGCGATGGCGCGGCCCGGCTCGATCAGCAGCCGGGGTACGGCCAGCCCCGCCGCCGCGCAGCTCTCGACCAGCGCGGCGCGCAGCCGCCGGGCCAGCGCGGTGATGTCCAGGGACGCCTCGCCCGGCCGGTAGGCGACGCCGTGGCCACCGCCGAGGTCCAGTTCGGGCAGCTCGACACCGTGCTGCTCGTGGATCCTGGCCATGAGGCCGACCATGCGGCGCACGGCCGACAGATAGGGCTTGGCCGAGGTGATCTGCGAGCCCAAGTGGCAGTGCAGGCCGGTCAGTTCCAGCCGCGGCTGGTCCAGGATCCGGGTGACGGCGTGCTGCGCCGAGCCGTCGGTGATCGACAAGCCGAACTTCTGCCCCTCCGTACCGGTCCGGATCTTGGCGTGGCCGCCCGCGGTGATCCCCGGCACCACACGGACCATGACCTTCTGGCGGCTGCCCGCGGGCACCGCGGCCGCCAGCCGGGCGATCTCCGACGGGCTGTCGAGCACGATGCGCCCGACGCCCAGCCGCAGCGCGGTGTCCAGGTCGTGGCGGCTCTTGGCGTTGCCGTGCAGCACGATCCGCTCGGCCGGGAACCCCGTGGTGACGGCGAGCTCCAACTCCCCGGCGGAGCACACGTCGAGGCCCAGGCCCTCCTCGCACACCCAGTGCGCCATGGCGCGGCTCAGGAACGCCTTGGCCGCGTAGAGGACTTCGGCCTCCGCCTCCGGAAAGGCGTGCCGGTAGGTGCGGCACCGGGTCCGCACCTCGTCCTCGTCCAGCAGGTACGTGGGCGTACCGAAGCGGTCGGCCAGTCCGGCGAGGGACACGCCGCCCACGGCCAGGTCGCCGTGCGGCAACCGGGCGGTCGTGGCGGGCCAGACGGCCAGGTCAGCGGTGGTGTGCCCGGGAGGCGCGGGGGGTGCGGGGGGCGCGGGAGTGGCCGCGGCGGGGGTGCCGGGGGCGCCCGGGGCGCCGGACGTGCCCGGCGCCATCGGCAGGGTGGTCATCGCGCCGCCCCCCTCATCCGCATCCCCGCCGGCCCGCTGAGGACCGGCGTCGGCGGCCCGGCAGCGGGCGAATCCCAGCCGTGCCAGGGGCGTTCGGGCTTTGGTGGCGCGGCCGAGCCGGCGGGCGGCGGAGCGGCGGCGCGCACCG
This sequence comes from Streptomyces sp. XD-27, assembly GCF_030553055.1. Classification (NCBI taxonomy): domain Bacteria; kingdom Bacillati; phylum Actinomycetota; class Actinomycetes; order Kitasatosporales; family Streptomycetaceae; genus Streptomyces; species Streptomyces sp. XD-27. The sequence continues at coordinate 4,396,530 of NZ_CP130713.1, read as the reverse complement.
GAGCGGGAGCGGGGACGAACGCGCGGGCGGCGGGGGGCGCGGCGAACTGCGGATCCACCGTGACCGCGCTGACCCCCAGCGGCTCGGCCAGCGCCCGAAGCGCGGACTCCGCCAGCCGGATCCAGGCCTGTCCCGGGCCGAGAACGGCGGTCAGCCGCCGCTCGGTCGTGAAGCCGACGGCTGTACGGCCGCCGAGTGGCGTGCGGAACAGGCGGGCCGCGCACCCCGTGGGTCCCGACCGGACAGGCACATACAGCGGTCCGGCCGGGAAACGATCAGAAGGCTCCGGATCGTCTCCGTAGAGCATTTCTGCCATGGGAATCCTCCTTGAGGATCCTTTCCTCGGGATCCTCGGAAAGTGATGGCCCGGCCCGGGGAGGAGGACCGGGGCCTGCCGGTGAGGCTACGCCCGCACCACCTTCGCGTCCGACCCCTCATGACACGACGCTGACGGCGCGCGGTCCACCGTTGACACGACGTTGACGGGCCGTTGACGCGCGGCGCGGGTGACGGCCTACGGCGGGAGCCGTCGCATCAGGGCGTCGTCAAGGACGGCCCGGTGCCCTTGAAGCCCGGATGCCCTCCGCCTTGGATGGACGACATGAACAGCGGTCTGCGCCACGACGACCGGCCACCTCATACGGTGCCGCCGGTGATGCGCACTGTTCGGCCGCCGACGCGCTGACGCGCCGACGACGACCTGACGAGGCCGCGGCGCGCTCCTCGCGCCCGTACGACGTCTGTACTCGCATATGTACGCGTCCCGTGGGCGTGCGCGTAGCCGCTGGTCGTCGCACTCGCCGCCCGTACGCGCACCGCGACGCCCGCCGTCCCCCGTACGGGTACCCGTACTCGGCCGCCGCTCCGCTCACCGCGGGGACGGCCTCCGTACCGTTTCGCACGCTCGGACTCCCCCGTGGCCGGGGGCCGTTCCGCCGTGCCCGTTTCCAGGAATCGACCATGTCTTCAGCTGTGCCCACCGACAGGACCGTGCTCGTCACCGGAGCCACCTCCGGCATCGGGTGGGAGACCGCCCGCCTCCTCAGCGAACAGGGCTGCACCGTCGTCCTGCACGCCCCGGACGCCGCGTCCGGCGGGGCCGCGGTGGAGCGGCTCGTCGCGGCGGGGGCCGACCCGAAGCGGCTGGATCTCGCCGTCGCGGACTTCTCACGGCTGGCGGAGGTACGGGCCATGGCCGCGGCCGTCGCGGCCGCGCACCCCGTACTCGACGTGCTCGTCAACAACGCGGCCGTCGCGGCCCCCGAGCGCCACACGATCACGGAGGACGGCGTCGAACTCTCCCTCCAGGTCAACTTCCTCGCGGCATACGTCCTCACCCGCGGCCTCACGGGGCCGCTCACCGCCCGCCCGGGAAGCCGCGTGGTCAACGTGTCGTCGTCGATGCACCGGACCGCCTCCATCGCCTGGTCCGACCCGAACCGCAGCCGCCGCTACTCGCGGCTCGCCGCCTACGCCCAGTCGCAGCTCGCCCTCACGGTCTTCGCCCGCGCGGCGCTCCCGGCCGACTCCGGCGGCACCGCGGTCAGCGTGCACCCGGGCGTCTGCGACACGGCGCTGCTCTCGCTGTACGGGCACGAGGGCGACTCCGCCGCGGAGGGCGCCGCCCGTGTGGCGCGGCTGTGCGACCCGGCCACCGAGCTCGAACCGGGCGCCTACTACGACCGCACGGCGCTCTCCCCGGCCGCGCCCGTCGCAGGCGAACCGCGCACCGTCCGCCGCCTCGTGAAGCTCGCCGAAGAGCTCGCCGGCCAGGCCGCCTGATCCCCCGTACCCCGACCCCGCCCCGCAGGCCCCGAGGAGTCCGCACCCATGTCGAAGCGTGCCCGTAAGAAGAAGGCCCGCCGTAAGAAGAAGGCCAACCACGGCAGCAAGGCCGGTCAGCGCTGACGGCATGGTCAGCGGCCTTTCCGCTGACCGGCGGGCCCCGGGCACGACCCCTGACCAGGGGCCCACGCCCGGGGCCCGCACCTCGCTCGGGCCGGGGCCGTCACCGCGCGCGCTCCAGCGTACGGATCACCTCGGCGACCCGTCCCGCGCCGTCCTCCGCGGCCATGCGCCGGGCCGCGGACGCCGCCCGTTCGCGGTACGCGCCGTCGTGGACCGCCTGCCGGAGCGCCTCCGCCAGCCGGTCGGCGGTCAGGGCCCGGTACGGGATCGGCTCGGTCCCCGCCCCCAGGGCGGCGACGCGCCGGGCCCAGAACGGCTGGTCCGCCGTCACCGGCACCGGCACGGACGGCACCCCTGCGCGCAGCGCGGCGGCGGTGGTGCCCGCGCCCGCGTGGTGGACGACGGCGGCCGCCCGCGGGAAGAGCAGCGCGTGCGGCACGTCCCCGACCGTCAGCACGTCGTCCCCGCAGGCCGCGAGCCCGGCCCAGCCGGCCTGGAGTATCCCGCGCAGCCCGGCCCGGCGCAGCGCCTCGGTGGCGATGCCGCTCAACCGCTCCCCCTCGCCGCCGCCCATGCTGCCGAAACCGATGAAGACGGGTGGCGGTCCGGCGCCGAGGAAGTCCTCCACCACCTCCGGGAGCCGGGCCTCCGGTCGAAGGTGCGGCCACCAGGTGCCGACCACGTCCAGCCCGGCGCCCCAGTCCGCGGGGCGCGGCACCAGGACCGGGCTGAACCCGTGCAGTATCGCGCCGAGCCCGTACGGCACCGGCGCCCCGGCCCCGGAGCGCGCCCGCCTGCGGCGAGCGGTGGAGGCCCCCGCGCCCCCGCCGGTCGCCGCGGGCAGGCCGAGCCGGGCCCGCAGGTCGCGCACCGCGTCGCGGTGCAGCCGGTCGACCACGCGCAGCGCGAACCGGCCGGCGGCCCGGTTGCCCCAGCGGCCCAGGGAGCGGGTCGGCCCGACCACGGGCGGGAACTCCCCGGTGGGCGCGGTGGGTTGCAGGGCCGCACCGAGGCAGTCGGCGCCGATCGCTTCGGCCACGTGGCGGCCGAGCGTGGCGGTGGTGTTGGAGAGCAGCAGCAGGTCCGTACCGGGGTCGGCGGCGTCGGCGATGCCCTCGCCGAGGAGCCGTATCGCGGTGGACGCCTGCCGGAGCAGCGCCCGGCCACGCGGCGCCCCACCGGCCCTCGTCGGCGCCCCCGTCCCCTCGCCACCCGGGCCGGGCGGCTCGGTCGGCGCGGCCGCGTCCGTCCGCGGGTCCCCGGGCAGCGGCCGGAAGCCCAGCCCGCACTCCGCCACCCGCGCCGCGAAGGACGGGTGCGTGGCGAGCACGACCTCGTGTCCGGCCTCCCGCAGACACACCCCGAGCCCGGTGTACGGAACGACGTCGCCGTGCGATCCGGCGGCCGTGATCAGAATCCTCATCCTGGCCAGAACTCCTTGGTCGATGCCGGGACGCGTCAGTCCGCAGCGCGGCGGTCGGCGTTGGCGTGGATCGCGGCGTGCAGGTACGCGGCCAGCCCCGGGCGCTGCTCGGAGGCGGGGACCACCAGGGCGAACCCCCGTGCGTCCGCCACGTACTCGTCGGCGATCCGGCGGTGCATCTCCGGCGGGCAGGGGGTGAACCAGCGGCTGACGTGCGCGCGATGCTCCTCGGCAAGGCCGGTGGCCAGGTCGCCGTCGGCCGCCTCGTCCGCGTCGAACGCGGCGATGAGCCGCTTCCGCCAGTCGGCGGCCTCCGCCATGATCTGCCGCCAGTCCTCTTTGGTGTGCGCGGCGGCACGGGCCATCGACCGCCGGTGTCCCTCGCTGTCCTGCCACTTCAGATGCGCTTCGGTGGCGTAGCTCAGGTCGAAGGTGATCTCGCCGAAGACCTCGAACCGTTCCTGCGGGGTCAGTTCGACGCCCGTCTGCTGGACCTCCATCGCGTGCTCGGCCACCTCCACGAGCCTGCGCAGCTTGTCGATCTGCTCGACGAGGAGCCGGTGCCGGGCCCGCAGGTGATCCAGCGCGTTCGCCTGCGGGTCCTGGAGGATGGCCCCGATCTCGTCGAGGGAGAAGCCCAGTTCGCGGTAGAAGAGGATCTGCTGGAGCCGCGCGAGGTCGGCGTCGCTGTAGAGCCGATAGCCGGCCGGGCTGCGCTCGCTGGGTGTCAGCAGCCCGGTCCTGTCGTAATGGTGCAGGGCGCGCACCGTGATCCCCGCGAACCCGGAGACCTGCCCCACCGAATAGCTCATGTCCCGCCTTTCGTGACGGGCCCAGGCTGAGGCCTGACGTGGGGTGAGGGTCAAGCGGGGGTGCCGGGCTCGGCGGGCACCGGCCTCAAGCGGGGCTGCCGGCCTCGTCGGACGCCGGCGTCACCCACTCGACGAGTTCGACTATCACGTCGTTCGGGCCGGTCACCATGAACAGCCGCTCGCCCCACGGCTCTTCCCGCAGCGGCATGGTGATGTCGACGCCTTCCGCGCGCAGCCGCGCCTCTTCGCCCGCGAGGTCGTCGACCGTGAACACCACGATGACGCCCTCGGCGCGCTGGTTCCGGATCTTCTCGGGGAGCACGTCGATGCCGCGCCGCATCAGCACGATGCTCGGCGCGGCGTCGTCCCGCCCCAGGGAGGCGAAGCCGTCCGCCTCCATCTCCGTACGGAAGCCGAAGTGCCGGGTGAAGAAGGCGACGGACGCGGCCACGTCGTCGACGGTGAGGCAGATGGCGGAGGAGGTGATGCGCAAGTCGGTCTCCTTCGGAAAATCTCTTAGGTCTGACCTAACATTAGAACCGACCCACCTCGTCGTCAACCTAAAATAAGGTCCGACCCAAAATTCTTGGGACCTTGAGGGAGGAAGGCATGAGCAGCGACATCCCAGGCCTGCGGGAGCAGAAGAAGCGCGAGACCCGGCGGGCCATCTCCGACCACGCCACCCGGCTGTTCCTCCAGCGCGGCTTCGACGCGACGACCATCGCCGACATCGCGGCGGCCTCGCGCGTCGCCAAGATGACCGTCACCAACTACTTCCCGCGCAAGGAGGACCTGGCCCTCGACCACTCCGAGGAGTTCGTCGCGGGCCCGGCGGCCGCGGTCGGCGAGCGGGCTCCCGGGGAGTCCGCTCTCGCCGCGCTGCGCCGGGCGTTCCTCGCCGGCGTGGAGCGCCACGACCCCGTCATCGGGTTCTCCGGGCCGGTCTTCGCCCGCATGGTCGCCGAGAGCCCCACCCTCACCGCCCGCCTGCGCGATCTGCACGAGCAGCGGGAGGGGGCGCTGGCCGAGGTGCTCGCCGCCGAGACGGGCGCGGGCCCGGACGACATCGTGCCGCGCGTGGCGGCCGCCCAGCTCGGCGGCGTCCACCGGCTGCTCTTCGCGGAGCTCCAGCGGCGCACGCTCGCGGGGCAGAGCGACGACGTGATAGCGGCCGCGGTGGCCGAACAGGGCCGTATCGCCTTCGCTCTGCTGGAGCCGTCGCTGGACGACTACGCGGTACGGGAGGCCTGACGGGTTCGGGAGGCGACGGGTACGGAGGCTGAGGGGTACGGGATGCCTGACACCCGCTCAGAGGGGAGGCCCGCCCGTTGCCGTTCCGGCGCCTCTGACTGGCGCGCGTCGCGCACCCTGCCCAGAATGACCGCAGTGGGGGAAGGGCACTGACGCAGGGAAAGGAGGGCGGGCCGCGGCCCTCGCGCACCGCGCCCCGACCGCCCATGAACACCACCGTTCGGCTCGCGCAGCAGCCGGAGGCCGACGCCCTGCTCGGCCGCAGCCCGCTGGCCCTCCTCACCGGGATGCTCCTCGACCAGCAGGTTCCCATGGAATGGGCTTTCTCCGGTCCGTACACCATCGCGCGACGTATGGGCCGGGACGATCTGGACGCCCATGAGATCGCCGTCCACGACCCCGAGCGCTTCGCGGCGCTGCTGTCGGACAAGCCCGCCGTGCACCGCTACCCGGGGGCCATGGCCAAGCGGGTGCAGCTCCTGTGCCAGTACCTGGTCGAGCACTACGACGGCGACGCGAGCGGGGTGTGGCGCGACGCGGGCAGCGGGGCGGAGTTGCTGGCCCGGCTGAACGCGCTTCCCGGCTTCGGCCGCCAGAAGGCGCAGATCTTCGTCGCGCTGCTGGGCAAGCAGTTCGGGGTGCGGCCCAGCGGGTGGCGGGAGGCCGCCGGCCCGTACGGCGAGGCGGGCTCCTACCGCTCGGTCGCCGACATCACCGGGCCCGCCTCGCTGGACAAGGTGCGGGCGTACAAGCAGCAGGCGAAGCGGTCGGCGAAAGAGGCGAAGGGGCGCGGGAGCAGGCCCGGTTGACCCCCGCCTGTGAACCCCGCGCGCGCTTCACCGGGCCGCCACCGGGGCAGGATCTGGCGACTCGGGACCCCGTCCCAGCCCTACGCCTGAGAGGACCGACCCCTGTGGATCCGCGTACCCTGCCGCCCGCGCGCCGGGCGATAGCCGCCCTGGCGGCCGCGGCGCTCGCCGCGCCGCTGCTGCTCTCCGCCGCCTCCCCCGCGACCGCGTCGCCGTCGTCGTCTGCGTCGTCATCGGCACCGGGTGGCAGTGGCCCGGCCAAGGCCGCGGCCCTCGCCCGCCAGTTGGTGAAGAGATCCTCGGCCCACGACGCCCGAGCCCATCTGGAGAGATTCCAGGCCATCGCGGACGCCTCGGGCGGCCATCGCGCCGCCGGCTCGCCCGGCCATGCCGCCTCCGCCGAGTACGTCAAGGGCGTGCTGCAGAAGGCGGGCTACCGGGTCTCGTACGAGCCGTTCCAGTTCACGTACATCGAGACCCTGGCCGAGAAGCTCGCGGTCGTCGCGCCGAGTCCGCGCCAGGTCGCGATCAAGGCCATGTCGTACACCAAGAGCACCCCGGTGGGCGGGATCACGGCCGCCGTCGCCGCCGTGCCGGTCGACGAGACCACCGGCTGCGAGGCGTCCGACTACGCGTCGGGGACCTTCACCGGGAAGATCGCCCTGATCAGGCGGGGTGGCTGCGCGTTCGCCACCAAGCAGGCCGCGGCGGCCGACGCGGGCGCGGTCGGCGCGATCGTCTACAACAACACCGACGGCGCGCTGTCCGGCACCCTCGGCGACGCGGCGGCCGCCCGGATCCCCACCGGGGGCGTCACGCGGGCGGACGGCGAGGCGCTGGCGGCGGAGGCGGCGCGCGGCGAGGTGACGGTCGGCTTCGAGATCCGCGAGCTCCAGCAGGTGCGGACGAGCAACAACGTCATCGCCGAGACTCCCGGCGGCGACGACCGCCGTACGGTGATGCTCGGCGCCCATCTGGACTCCGTCACCGCGGGCCCCGGCATCAACGACAACGGCTCGGGCTCGGCCGGCCTGCTGGAGGTCGCGCTGGAGCTGGCGAAGACCCGGAAGAAGCCCGACCACACGATCCGCTTCGCGTGGTGGTCGGCGGAGGAGCTGGGGCTGCTGGGCTCCAAGGCGTACGTCGCCGGGCTGAGCAAGGAGCAGCGCGAACGGATCGCCCTCTACCTCAACTTCGACATGATCGCGTCGCCGAACCACGGGCAGTTCGTGTACGACGGCGACAACTCCGACGGCGTGGGCGAGGGCCCCGGCCCCGAGGGCTCGGCGCAGATCGAGAAGGGCATCAACGACTTCCTGGACCGCCGGGGCGCGCCGCACGAGGGCACGGACTTCACCGGGCGGTCGGACTACGGGCCGTTCATCGCGGCGGGCATCCCGTCCGGTGGCACCTTCACCGGCGCGGAGGGCGTCAAGACGGCCGGGCAGGCCACGAAGTACGGCGGCACGGCGGGCGCGGCGTACGACGCCTGCTACCACGCCGCCTGCGACAACCTGTCCAATATCGACATGTCGGCCTTCGACACCAACATCGATGTGATCGCCAACGCGGTGGGGACGTACGCGTACGACCTGGGCTCGCTGACCGAGCCGGTGCAGAGCGTGCCGACCGAGGGCGACGCGGGCAGCGGCGGCGGTCTGCACGACGGGCATGACCACGACCGCGTGACCGAGTGAGGGAGAGGCGCGGCGACCGAGTGACGTGGTGACGGAGGAGTGACGCAGTGACGCAGTGACGCGGTGACGGAGTGACGCGGTGACGCGGCCGCGTGTCGCGGCCGTGCCGGATTCCGACGCGGCCGCCTCGGGGCGCCGGGCAGCGGTGCTGTTCGGCGCCCCGACGGCGTACCGCGGCAGGCCGTCCGCGGATCGGCGACCGGCCAGCGGCCGGTCAGCGGCCGCGGGGTGCCGTGCCGAGCGGGGATCGTGCGGCCTTCCGGTCGTGCCGGGCGGCCGTCCCGCGGTCCACAGCCTGTGCATAACGTTCGAACAGCTCCGAGCCGGTGACCGCGCGCTCCAGTTCGGCCGCCGCGACCGGTCCCATCAGCGACTGCGGCGCCCGGAGCCGAACCGCCGCGGCCGGGGTCGCGGCGGGGGCCGGGGCGCGCTGACCGCTCGGTGCCGTCACCACCGCCTCGCCCGTCCCGAGCCCGGCGAGCAGTTCCGCCGGGTCGTACGCCGACCGGGGGAAGGCCCGCGCGGCCGCGTCGAGCGCCGCGGCGTCGTCGGGCAGCGCGTGCTGCACCCGGGTGCCGAGCCGGCCGAGGACCTCGTCCGGGACCTCGTGCGGGCCGCGCGCCACGAAGAACACGCCCACGCCCTTCGATTCGAGCAGCCGCAGCGTGCGGACGACCGACTCCCGGAACGCCTCGGAGGCCCCCTCGAAGAGCGGACGCGCCCCGTCGAGGAAGAAGACGAGCCTGGGCTTGTCGAAGCCGCCGGCCTCCGGCAGCGCGTGGCAGAGATCGGCCAGCAGCCACATCAGGGCGGCGGAGTACAGCCGCGGCGCGTCCCGGACGGCGGGCAGCTCCAGTACGGAGATGACGCCGCGACCGTCCGGCGCGATCCGCAGCAGCGCGTTCGTGTCGAACTCCGGCGCGCCGAAGAACGCCCTCGCGGCGGCCGCCGGCAGCCCGCCGGCGGCCGCGAACCCGGCGGCCTCAGCGAACCCGCTGGCTTCGGCAAACCCGGTGAGCTCGGTGAGCTCGGTGAGTCCGGCGGCCGCGACGGGCCCGGCGGCCGCGGGGCCCTCCGTACGCCCAGCGGCCTCGGCGAGCTCGTCCCGCCCTCCGCGGAGGCGAGGAACGCGGCGAGGGCCCGCAGGTCGCCGAGGCCGACCGGCTCCAGGCCCCTGCTGTCCGCGTGCCGGAAGACCAGTTCCAGCGACCGCTCCTGGCCGCGGTCCAGGCCGAGCGCCCTCGCCAGCAGCACCGGCCCGAACGCGGTGGCCGTGGCGCGCAGCGGGATGCCGGTGCCGAGCCCGCCCAGCGCGTGGAACTCGGCCGGATAGCCGAGCGCGGTCCACTCCTCGCCGACCTCGGCCATGCGCCGTTCGATCTCCTCGCCGCCGGTGCCGGGTACCGACACGCCCGTCAGGCCGCCGTCCACGTCGGCGAGGAAGACCGGGACGCCGTGCGCCGAGATCCGCTCGGCCATGAGCTGGACCGTCCGGGTGACGCCGGTGCCGCCGGCCCCCGCGACGAGCCCGTGCCGGTGCAGAACCGACAGCGGGACCCGGACCGGGACATCGCACAGACAGGCCCCGCCCCACAGCAGCGCACCCAGATCCAGGGCGGGACCGGGGAAGGCGTAGGCCGCGGCGAGGTCGGCGGCGGCCCCACCGGGAGCGTCGGCGGCGGGCTCGCCATCACCATCGGACACACCATCGGCACCGGGAGCTTCGGCGGCCGCGGCGCCGCTCGCGGCACCCTCGGCGGCCGCGCCTTCGGCGGCGGGTCGCGCGGAGTCACGGCGGGCCGAGGGCCTCTCGTTCATGCGTCGCTCCCGATTTGCTGGTGTTTGCCACCTTCGCACTCCCGCGCCGTGGCTGCGCCGGAACCCACTTGACCGGTAGGCTTTCCGTGTGATCTTCAAGCGCATCGGAAACGGGCGGCCGTACCCCGACCACGGCCGGGAAAGCACCCGGCAGTGGGCGGATGTCGCCCCACGCCCGGTACGCCTTGACCAGCTCGTGACGACGAAGCAGCAACTCGACCTGGAGACGCTGCTCGCGGAGGACTCGACGTTCTACGGGGACCTGTTCGCCCACGTCGTGAAGTGGCAGGGCGACCTCTACCTGGAGGACGGGCTGCACCGTGCCGTACGGGCGGCCCTCCAGCAGCGCCAGGTGCTGCACGCGCGCGTGCTCGAACTGGGCTGAGCCCCCGCCGCCCGGGATCCCGCCGGGCACCGCCGGGAGGCCATTCGCGGCGCCGTTCGCGGCACCCTTCGCCACGCCGCTGGCCCATTCGGGGTTGGCCCTTTCGGGTTGGCCCGCGCGTGAACAATTGATCATTTAGTAGGCACGAAGCGCATGCGGCATTACGCTGCGCTCATGAGCATGCTCACGCCTCCTGGAATGGGCGGAAAGTACCGCATCACGGGCAATCGCTATCCGCGCATGCGCCGACCTCGGGGTCACCACAAGATCGCGCTGGCCGGCGTCGGCGCGACTCTCGCGCTCGGCCTGGTCGGCTGGGGGACATGGCAGCTCATCGACGTCTTCTCGGGCGACAGCGGCACGAAGTCGAGCGCGACCGGCCGGAACGCCTCGGGCGACTGCGCCCGCAAGCCCGGCGGTGACGGCGCGGACACCCCCTCGAAGGCGGCGAAGGCGTCGGCGTCCTCCCGGGCCGGGACCGTCCCCGGCAAGCCCGGCAAGCCCGGCGCGGCACTGCCGAAGCCCGGTGAGATCACCGTCAACGTCTACAACGCGACGAAGCGCACCGGGCTGGCGAAGGAGACCGCCGACGCGCTGAAGAAGCGCGGCTTCAAGATCGGGAAAGTGGGCAACGCCCCGGCGGAGTACGACAAGAAGGTCAAGGCGCCAGGGCTGCTGCTGGGCGCCCCCGCGGCGGCCGAGGGCGCCTTCGACGTCCTGGGCACGCAGCTCCCGGGCGCCCGGACCCGGCACGACGCGCGCGAGGGCGAGGACGTCGACCTGATCATCGGCGACGACTTCCGCGAGCTGGCGAGGAAGAAGGAGGCGGACCAGGCGCTGGTCGCGCTGTCCCGGCCCGCCCCGAAGGACTCGGCCGCCGACCACTGCTGAGGATCGGCCGCCGACCACTGCCGAGGACGGCGAGCCGTCGCCGGCCTCCCCAGCGTCGGCGGGGAGACCGACGGCCCTTGGCGTCGGCGGGGAGACCTACAGCCCTCGGCGTCGGCGGGGAGCCCTACGGCCGGGTCAGCCCGCCGCGCCGTACATCCGGTCCCCGGCGTCGCCGAGGCCGGGGACGATGTACCCGTTCTCGTTCAGCCGCTCGTCCACCGCCGCGGTCACCACCGTGACCGGCGCGCCCGCCAGCTCGCGCTCCATCACCTCGACGCCCTCCGGGGCCGCCAGCAGGCAGAGCGCGGTGACGTCGTCCGCGCCGCGCGAGATCAGCTCGTTGATCGCCGCGACGAGCGTGCCGCCGGTGGCCAGCATCGGGTCCAGCACGTACACCTGGCGGCCCGAGAGGTCGTCCGGCATCCGCGTCGCGTACGTCGACGCCTGCAGCGTCTCCTCGTCGCGGATCATGCCGAGGAAGCCGACCTCGGCGGTCGGCAGCAGCCGCACCATGCCGTCGAGCATGCCGAGACCGGCCCGCAGGATCGGCACCACCAGCGGCCGAGGGTGGGAGAGCCGGACGCCGGTCGTCGCCGTCACCGGGGTCTCGATGTCGACCTGATCGGTGCGCACATCGCGGGTCGCCTCGTACGCGAGCAGGGTGACCAGCTCGTCGGCGAGACGCCGGAAGGTGGGAGAGTCGGTGCGCTTGTCGCGCAGCGTGGTGAGTTTGTGCGCCACCAGCGGGTGGTCGACGACGTGGATCCGCATGGCATCGACATTAACCGAGCTTCCGGGCGCGAGTGCCCGCCCGTCACCCGCCGACCATTGGACGCCGCACTGGCATCAAACCACCGGTTCGGGGGAAAGTGGGCACATACGCCCGGACTGTCCGCGGACCATGGCCCGGACCACCGCGGGGAACCGCCGCGGGGCCGGACCGCCGCGGGCGGGCGGAAACCTCGGACCGAGGTGGTGTGTGACAGATGGCGGACCGGGACGAGTTCGGCGAGGAATCGCCCGAGATAGCCGCGGAACGGCGACGGCGGCGCGCCCAGTTCCTGCGCGAGCTGAACGAGGCCAAGGAGCTCCGCGACCGGGTCCAGCCGCGCCGCGCCCGCAGCGCGCGGATGCGCCAGGCCATGCGGATGCGGACCTTCCGGTGGTAGCGAACGGGTTACCGGCGAACGGGTAGGCCGGGCCGCAACCGGCGTCCCGTGAGCCACATCTCCTAGGACTGGTGCACGACGCAGCGCGGAAGACCTCTCGCAATGCCGAGGTTTCTGCCACGATTCCGAATGGACGGGGCATCGCCCTGTCCGCCCCGGCACGCCTATGACCAGTGGGAGAGTCACGGTGTACTTCGCCGCACTGCTCGCGCGCACCGAAGACGGGTGGCAAGCGAGCGACACAGAGCTCGACGATGTGGAGACCCTGGCAGACCTGACCGATCTGGCCCGTGAGGCCGCGGTCGACGACGACACGGTGCTGGCCCTCATCGAGCAGGAAGACGCGTGGTTCGGCATCGTCCGCCTGGAGGGCGAGGACGACCCGCGCATCTACGTCTCGGACGCGGCCGCGGCCGCCCGCAGCTCGTACGGCGCACTGCTCACCGACGAGCTGCTCGGCCGGGACGAGGACGGTACCGACGAGTTGGACAGCCTGGACCTCGACGGCACGGAGGACGGCGAGCCCGAGCCCGACGACGCCGACGCGGCCGCTGAGGAACCGGTTCCGCACGGGCCGCTGGGCGACCTCGCCCTGCTGGCCGACTTCGAGGTCGGCGAGAAGGACCTGCTGTCCCTGGACGGCGACGCGCTGACCGCCCTCGCGGACATGCTGGGCTGCACGGACGTCCTGGAGGCAGTGCGCTGACCGTCCCGGGGGCGGGGGACCGTCCGCCGCCCCCGGAAGGCGACACTGGTGCCATGACCGCTCCCCGGCCGACCCCGGCCCCCGACCCCGTACGCGATCCGGACTCCGTACGCGGCCCGGACCCGGCACGCGGCCCCGTGCCCGCCCCCGACCCCGTGCGCGATCCCTGGCACGGTCCGATGCGACTCGCCCTCGCGGAGGCCGTCCACGCGCCGGAGACGGGCGACGTGCCGGTGGGCGCCGTCGTGCTGGCTCCGGACGGCACGGTGCTCGGGCGGGGCCGCAACGAGCGCGAGGCCACCGGCGACCCCACGGCGCACGCCGAGGTCCTCGCGCTGCGCGCGGCGGCCCGGACCACCGGCGAGTGGCGGCTGACCGGCTGCACGCTGGTGGTGACGCTGGAGCCCTGCACCATGTGCGCGGGCGCCAGCGTGCTGGCCCGCGTGGACCGGGTGGTGTACGGGGCGGTCGACGAGAAGGCGGGGGCCGTGGGCTCGCTGTGGGACGTCGTACGGGACCGGCGGCTCAACCACCGCCCCGAGGTGATCCACGGGGTGCTGGCCGACGAGTGCGCCGGCCTGCTGACCGACTTCTTCCGCACCCTCTCCCGCAAGCCCTGAGGAACCCTGAGGAACCGGCCCCGAGGAACCGATTTCGGAGCACGGCCCCCCGTCCGCTAAGCTCTCTCTCGGTAGCGTGTCCGAGCGGCCGAAGGAGCACGCCTCGAAAGCGTGTGAGGGGGCAACTCCTCCGTGGGTTCAAATCCCACCGCTACCGCCAGCGAAGCGAAGGGCCCCACCCGGTCGGGTGGGGCCCTTCGCCTTTCCCGGCCCCGGTTCCGCACCGGGGTCCGGACCCCGGTGCCGGACCCCGGTGCGGTCCCCGTCGTCCTCCGCGTTCCGGTCTCAGCTCCGGACCTGGTTCCGGTCTCCCCGCGACAGGGCCGCGGCCACCACGCGCGGCAGCGGTCCCAGGCCCAGCAGGCCGGTGACCGTGCCCGTGGTGAGCGCGTGCCAGGCGGCGGCGCGGCGGAGCATCGCGTGGTCGCCGCCCGGCAGCAGCAGCGTGCACGCCGTGGCGCCGCTGCCCCTGGCCCGCAGCGCGAAGTCCACCGAGGCGCGGGGGTCGGTCGTACGGTCCCGGTCGCCGTGCAGGAGCACCAGGCGGCGGCCGCCCAGGTGGGTGACCGGCTCGCCGTCCGGGCACCACGGGGCGAGCGCCACCACGGCGCGTACGAGCGGGTGCGCGGCGGCGCGCAGCGCGGCGCGGCCGCCCATCGAGTGGCCGACCAGGACCACGGGGACCTCGTCGCCGAACCGCCGGCCGAGTTCGGCGAGGGCCTGGGTCGCGTCGCGGGCCGCGTCGTCGCGGGTGCCGTTCCAACCGCGGTGGCGGTAGCGGACCCGGCCTGTCGCCACGTCGTGGCCGGCGGTGGCGCGGACGACGGCCCGTTCGAACGGGCGCATCCGGGCGTCCGGGAGGTTCCACGGCCGGGGCCGCGCCAGGCCGTCCGCGCTGCCGCCGTGCAGGAAGAGGACGGCGGCACGGGGCGGGACGGCGGCACGGGGCGGGGCCGCGGGCGGGCGCATCACCAGGGCCGAGGGGGAGGTGTCGTCACGTACGGCCACGGTCGCCTCGCTGCTCTCGTTCGCGTTCTCGGTCCCGAGTTCGGTCTCAGGCAGAACGACCCGGTCCCGATGTCCGTTCCCGGCCTCGGTGCCGATCGCGAGGGGCCCGCGGGCCCTCGCCGCCACGCCGACCGGCAGAATGATCGCATCATCCGCCCGGATCGACCGTACGTGTGGATAGACTCACGCGATCGGGCAAGGACCGTAGGGGAGGCGGCACGAAGATGGCACAGGCGAAGAAGGTCGTCACTTACATGCTCATCGTCTTCGCGCTGTTCACCATCATCAAGTCCCCTAAGGAGGCCGCCGACCTGGTCCAGGTAGGCTTCGAGGGAATATCCGACGCCGCAGAGAGCTTCGGCGACTTCGTGACCGCGCTGTTCGACTGACCTGCGGCCCGATAGCCCGCCGGAGGTCTTCCCCGTGATTCGCCATCTGGTCCTTTTCAAGCTCAACGACGGCGTGGAGCGCGACGAGCCGCGCGTGGTCGCCGGCGTCGAGGCGTTCCGGAAGCTCGGCGGGATCATCCCGGAGCTCACGGCGTGGGAGTGCGCCTGGAACATCACCGACCGGCCGATCGCCTACGACTTCGCGATCAACTCCGCCGTCGAGGACACCGACGCGCTGAAGCGCTATATCGAACACCCGGCGCACCAGGAAGCCGCGGGGCAGTGGCGGGAATTCGCCACCTGGGTGATCGCCGACTACGAATTCTGAGCCGCGCCGAAAGGGCCGACCCCTCGTCCTGGAACGGGGGGTCGGCCCTTTTTACCCCACCAACACGGCATTATGCGGTGCTTGCACACAGTGCACATGTCTTGTGATGCTATGACCGCTTTTGCCGGGTGTATGGACCGAGAAGGCGAGAAGGGGTGGCGTGACCGTGTCGGCCCGTACTGCTCACAGAACCCCTTTCCCCAGCGAGAGCAGCGAGAACGGGCCAGAAGCCGCGAGCGGTGCGCCCGAGGACGGGAGGGTCGAGAACGGGAGGACCGAGGACGGCAGAGTCGAGAGCGGGAGCATCGAGAACGGGAGCATCGAGAACGGGAGGGCCGAGAACGGCGAGGACAGGCACGGCGAGGAGGGACACGGCGACGGGCCGGCGGAGCCCAGTACGCCCCGGAGCCGGGGCGCCGACGCCCGCGCCCTCACCCAGGTGCTCTTCACCGAGCTGTCCGCCCTCGAACCCGGCACGCCCGAGCACATGCGCGTCCGAGACGCCCTCATCGAGGCCAACCTGCCGCTCGTCCGCTACGCCGCCGCCCGCTTCCGCAGCCGCAACGAGCCGATGGAGGACGTCATCCAGGTCGGCACCATCGGCCTGATCAACGCCATCGACCGGTTCGACCCGGACCGGGGCGTGCAGTTCCCGACCTTCGCGATGCCGACCGTCGTCGGCGAGATCAAGCGCTACTTCCGCGACAACGTGCGCACCGTGCACGTACCGCGCCGACTGCACGAGCTGTGGGTGCAAGTGAACAGCGCCACCGAGGACCTGACGGTGCTGCACGGCCGCTCCCCCACCACCGCCGAGATCGCCGAGCGGCTCAAGCTCACCGAGGACGACGTGCTCGCCTGTATCGAGGCCGGGCGCTCGTACCACGCCACGTCACTGGAGGCGGCCCAGGAGGGCGACGGGCTGCCGGGGCTGCTGGACCGGCTCGGCTACGAGGACCCGGCGCTGGCCGGGGTCGAGCACCGCGACCTCGTACGGCACCTGCTGGTGCAGCTGCCCGAGCGCGAGCAGCGCATCCTGTTGCTCCGTTACTACAGCAATCTGACGCAGTCCCAGATCAGCGCGGAGCTCGGCGTGTCGCAGATGCACGTCTCCCGGCTGCTGTCCCGGAGCTTCGCCCGGCTCCGGTCCGCAAATCGGATCGAGACCTAACCGGATCGGGGGACCCGGAGTCCGCAGCTTCCGGGTAAGAATGTCGATATGGCGCTACAGCGTGTTGCCGACATGTGACATTCTGCAGAAACCGCGTTTGCCGCGGCCCGTCCTCCGGTATTCAGGGGGAGGCTGCGCACGCACAGAGCGCTGCTGGGATCCGTCCGCGACCTCAAGGGGGTGGCATGTCCGCAGAACTGGGCAGCTCGAAGGTGCTCACCAACGACGCACCGCACGTGCTTGACGACTGCGACGCCATCGACACCCGCACCCTCTCCCGCACCCTGTTCCTGCGGCTTGCCGCCCTCGACCGGGACAGCGCGGAGCGTACGTACGTACGCGACACCCTCATCGAACTCAACCTCCCCTCGTGCGGTACGCGGCTGCCCGCTTCCGCAGCCGGAACGAGCCGATGGAGGACATCGTCCAAGTCGGCACCATCGGCCTGATCAAGGCGATCGACCGGTTCGACTGCGAACGGGGCGTGGAGTTCCCGACGTTCGCGATGCCGACCGTCGTCGGCGAGATCAAGCGCTTCTTCCGCGACACCAGTTGGTCGGTGCGGGTGCCCCGCCGGCTCCAGGAGCTGCGGCTGGCGCTCACCAAGGCGAGCGACGAGCTCTCCCAGCGGCTCGACCGCTCCCCGACCGTCACCGAACTCGCGGCAGCCCTGGGGGTGTCGGAGGAGGACGTGGTCGACGGCCTCGCCGTGGGCAACGCCTACACCGCCAGCTCGCTGGACTCGCCCTCCCCCGAGGACGACGGCGGCGAGGGCTCGCTGGCCGACCGTCTGGGGTACGAGGACAGCGCGCTGGAGGGCGTGGAGTACCGCGAGTCGCTCAAGCCGCTGCTCGCCAAACTCCCCCCGCGCGAGCGGCAGATCATCATGCTGCGGTTCTTCGCGAACATGACGCAGTCGCAAATCGGTGAAGAGGTCGGGATCTCCCAGATGCATGTCTCGCGGCTGCTGACGCGGACGCTGGCGCAGCTGCGCGAGGGGCTCATCTCCGACTGACGCGGGCGCTGCCGGCTGCCCGCCCTGCCGTGCGGATCCTCACGTGCCGTACGGGCTCACCGTGTCGATATGCGGCTCCGCCGCGCGGCACGAGCCCGTACGGCACGTGTGATTGAGCCGCGCGGAGAGCCGCTTCGACGCCGACCCTGTACACCTGATGGCCCGTCAGCAACACTGTGCCGATGCGACAGCTGACACGCTGGACGAGAGGTCGCCCCGACGCTCGTCGCTCCTCCCCGGCGGCGGCGTTGTGCGCGGCCTGCCTGGGCGCCGCGCTGCTGGGCGGCTGCGCGGGTGGCGGCGACGGCACGCTGGCGGCGGGAGCCGCCGGACCGGCGGACGGCCGCGCCCCGACGGGACCGGTACCACCGGGCGGCGGGATCGACTTCGTCCCGCTGGACGGCGACCGGGCTCCTTCCGAAGGCCCGTCGCCGAGCCGCACGCCCCGCCCATCGGCCGGCGGCACCGATCCGCGTACGGATGCCGGTGCGGGTACGGACGCTGATGCGCGCGGGGGCCCGGAATCCCCCGCCGGCACCGGATCCGGCGCGCCGACGCCCCGCCCCTCCGGCGCCGGGGACCAGCCCCCGGGAGGCGACGCCCCCGGCGGGGACCACCCCACGCGGCCCGGCCCGACCCCGCCGGGCACGCCACCGTCGGACCCGGAGCACCCGACCACCCCGCCCTCGAGCCCGCCCTCGACTCCCGGCGGCCCGGCCTACCTCACCCTCGGCGAACCCGAGCGCACGGCCGCCGACGAACGCTGGTGCGAGAAGGTGGCGGTCACCGTCCACAACACCGGCGGCAAGCCGGTAAAGGCCGGCACGATCACCTTCGCCACGCACATCATCGGCTGGCTCGGCACGGACTGGGGCACGGTCGAGACGACGCAGGAGCTGCCGGTCCCGATCGCCGCCGGGGAGAAGAAGGAGAAGACCTGGACGGTGTGCGTCGACGCCTGGCGCGTGCCACTGGGGATGCACGTCGAAACGCGCGATGTCTCCGCTCGGTGGGACTGACGCCGGAACCGGGGAGACTCCACAACCGGGGCACGCCGGAACCGGGAATCACGTCGCCGCACCCCCTCCTCACGGCCGAGTGATCACGCGGCGGTCGATCGGGGCAGAGGGCGGGTGTGCACATCGTCGGCACCGTCACGGGGCGGCGCCCCATGACGGTGCACGACCCGCTGGAGGCGGACTAGCCCAGCGCCAGCCAGGCGACCCCGGCCACCGCCGCGATCGCGACGATGACACCGACGATCAAGCCGATGCGGGGCCGCCGCCGGAGGCGGCTGTCGTCTGCTGGGGACCGGCCTCGTCCACGAAGGCGCGGAACATCTGGGTGCTGCCCGCCGGGTCGTAGTTGCCGTCGGAGCCGTGGGGGTTGTTCGCCATGGGCCACGACCCTAGCGAACACCCGGAATCCCGCACACCCCTGGCTTGATCCCACCCCTCACCCTCCTTTCATTTGCCTTCAGCAACCAACTGTTTTACGGTTGCCCGAAGCAACTGATCGCCGTTCGGAGGTGTCCGTGGCCGCACAGAGCAAGTACGAGGAGCTGGCCCGGCAACTGAGCGCGATCGGCGCCGTCAAGCGCGAACTCAGCCGCGCCCTGCCGCAGGACTGTCCGCCCGCCTCGGCCGTGGTCCTCATGTTGCTCGACCGCTACGGCCAGATGCGCATGAGCAAACTGGCCGAGTTGATGACCATCGACGTGTCCGTCACCAGCCGCCATGTCGCGCACGTCGAGGCGCGGGGCTGGATCGACCGGCGGCCGGACCCGCTGGACGGGCGGTCGCGGCTGCTGCGCCTGAGCGCCGGCGGCGAAGAGCTCCTGTCCCAGGTCACGGCGCGCTATACGGAAGCGCTCGCCAGCCACCTGAGCGACTGGTCCGACGACGACGTCGGCCGGCTCAACGAGCTGCTGGCCAGACTCCGGGCGGGCTTCGGCGAGCCGCGGCCCCGCACCCCCACCCCGACGCACGCACACGCGCACGCGCACGCGCACGCGCACACGAACGCGTAAGACACGTAGCACTCGCAAAGGAACTTCATGGCAACGACCACACCGGACGGCGGTGTGCGGGGACCCGCGGGACACCCCGCACACGCCAGGCGACACAGCCACGCCCCGAGTCCTGGCGAGCCGATGACCCACCGGCAGATCATGGAGGCGCTCTCCGGGCTGCTGCTGGGCATGTTCGTGGCGATCCTGTCCTCCACGATCGTGTCGAACGCCCTCCCGGAGATCATCGCCGACCTGCACGGCAGCCAGTCCTCGTACACCTGGGTGGTCACCGCCGCTCTGCTGTCGATGACGGCCGCCACCCCCCTGTGGGGCAAGCTCTCCGACCTGTTCAGCAAGAAGCTGCTGGTCCAGGCCGCGCTCGTGATCTACGTCGCGGGCTCGGTGGTCGCCGGTCTGTCGCAGAGCACCGGCATGCTCATCGCCTGCCGCGTCGTCCAGGGCATAGGCGTGGGCGGCCTGTCCGCCCTGGCCCAGATCGTGATGGCCGCGATGATCTCCCCGCGGGAGCGCGGGCGCTACAGCGGCTACCTCGGCGCGACCTTCGCCGTGGCGACCGTCGGCGGTCCGCTGCTGGGCGGCGTCATCACCGACACCGACTGGCTCGGCTGGCGTTGGTGCTTCTACGTCGGCGTGCCGTTCGCCGTCATCGCTCTGTTCGTACTGCAGAAGACTCTCAAGCTCCCGGTGGTGAAGAGGGAGGTCAAGGTCGACTGGGCGGGCGCGTTCTTCATCAGCGCCGCCGTCTCGCTGCTGCTGATCTGGGTCACGCTCGCGGGCGACGACTACGACTGGATCTCCTGGCAGACCTACGCCATGGTCGGCGGGGCGCTGCTGCTCGGCGCGGTCTTCGTCCTCGTCGAGTCCAGGGCGAGCGACCCGATCATCCCGCTGCGGCTGTTCCGCAACAAGACGATCACCCTGGCGTCGCTGGCGTCGCTGTTCGTCGGTGTCGCGATGTTCGCGGGCACGGTCTTCTTCAGCCAGTACTTCCAGTTGGCGCGCGGCGAGTCTCCGACCATGTCCGGCGTCATGACCATCCCGATGATCGGCGGGCTGTTCGTCTCCTCGACCGTCTCCGGCCAGGTCATCACCAAGACCGGCCGCTGGAAGGCGTGGCTGGTCGCCGGCGGCGCGCTGCTGACCGCGGGCCTCGGGCTGCTCGGCACGATGCGGTACGACACCCCGTACTGGCGCCTGTCGATCTTCATGGCGCTGCTGGGACTCGGCATCGGCATGATGATGCAGAACCTGGTGCTGGCCACCCAGAACCAGGTGGCGCCCCAGGACCTCGGCGCCGCCAGCTCCGTCGTCACCTTCTTCCGCTCCCTCGGTGGTGCGGTGGGCGTCTCCGCGCTGGGCGCGGTGCTCGCCGACCGGGTCACGCACTACACCCGGGACGGGCTGGCCGAGCTCGGGCCGAAGGCCGCGGGCGCGGCGGGGCACGGCGGCACGGGCGGCGGTGCCATCCCGGACCTGGACAAGCTGCCGCTGCCGCTGCGCGAAGTGATCGAGAGCGCGTACGGGCACGGCGTCGCGGACGTCTTCCTGTACGCCGCGCCCGCCGCGCTGCTGGCCTTCCTCTTCTCCCTGCTCATCAAGGAGGTCCCACTGAGGAGCAGCGCCGGAGCTCACGCGGGCGGCACCGCCGGAACGGCGACCAACGGCACGACCGATGACACGACCGACGGCACGGCGGCGGGCACGACGGAGGACACGCCGACCGCGGCCACCGCACCCGCAGCGTTCGCCATGGCCACCGCACCCGCCGCGACCGCGGTGACCGCCGCATCCGCAGCGGCTGCCGCGCCGACCGCAACCGCCGTGGCCGCGCCCGCCGCGACCGCCGTAGAGGACCAGCACCTCGCCGCGACCGCCGTACAGGACCAGCACCTCGCCGCTACCGCCTCCACCGGTGGCGACGCCGGGGAGCAGCACCCGCGCCAAGGTGTGTACGGCTTCGTACGGAACGCCGAGGGCGCCGCCGTGTCGCGGGCCGCCGTCACCCTGATCTCGCTCTCCGGGCGGCAGCTCGGCCGGTCCGTGGCGCACGCCGACGGCTCGTACGCGCTGGACGCGCCCGGCCCCGGCTCGTACGTCCTCGTCGCGGCCGCCGACGGCCACCAGCCGCAGGCGTCCACCGTCGTGGTCGGCGGGGAGCCGCTCGCCTACGACCTCGCGCTGACCGGCACCAGCGGGCTGGCGGGCACCGTACGCGCCGACGCCGACGGGCAGCCGGTCGCGGCGGCCGTGGTCATCGTCACCGACGTGCGCGGTGAGGTGCTCGCCACCGGGACGACCGGCGAGGGCGGCGAGTTCGCGTTCGACGAGCTGGTCGCGGGCTCCTACACGGTCGCCGTCAACGCGCCCGGCTTCCGGCCCGCGGCGCTGCCGGTCGAGGTCGCCGCCCAGGGCGTCACCCGGATCGGGGTCGCGCTGCGGCCCGGCGCGCGGGTCCGGGGCACGATACGCGCCGGGGCGGAGCGGCGGCCCCTGGCCGACGCGCGGGTCACGCTGGTCGACGCGACGGGGAACGTGGTGGCGACCGCCACCACCGGTGAGGACGGCGCGTACGCCTTCACCGACCTGGACGCGGGCGACTACACGGTCGTCGCGAGCGGCTACCCGCCGGTCGCGGACACGCTCGCGGTCACCGGGGACGGGGTCGACGGACACGACGTCGACCTCGCCCACCCCGGCGACTGACGCATCACCGACTCCGGGCCCCGGCGCGCGTCGAGCGGAGAGGCGCCGGGACCCGGTCCGGGACCGGATCCGGCCACGGACGGTCCACGGAGAGGGTCCTGGTGGCGGCGGGGCACACGGGCAGGGGACAGCCCGCCCGCCGCCACCGGGACCGGCACGGCGTGCGCCACGCGCACCATGCACCACCACGAAACGGGAGCGGGAAGCGGAGATGACGACGACCACGGGCGCGGGGCTGCGGGCACGCATCCGTACACGCGATGGCTGGGCGGTGCGGCACGCGGTGCTGACCGTCACCGACATGACGGGCGCACAGGTGCTGCGGGCGTACGCCGACGAGGAGGGTGCCGTACGGACCGGGGAGCCGCTGGCTCCGGGCCCGTACACGGTGATCGCGACCGCCGTCGGCTACGCGCCGGCCGCCTCG
Source organism: Streptomyces sp. XD-27 (assembly GCF_030553055.1). NCBI lineage: Bacteria > Bacillati > Actinomycetota > Actinomycetes > Kitasatosporales > Streptomycetaceae > Streptomyces > Streptomyces sp. XD-27. The sequence goes on along the minus strand of NZ_CP130713.1, from coordinate 4,373,968 downwards.
ACCGCCCTGGTCACCGCGGCCGGCCGGGCCGAGATCGGCACCGTGGTGCTGGCGCGGCAGGGCGGTGCGGAGCTGCCGCCGCCGGGCCCGTGGACGCTGGATCCGGCGCACTCGACGGTGGCGGCGGTCGCACAGCACCTGGGGATCTCCAGCGTGCGCGGCCGGTTCACGGAGTTCGGCGGCCGGATCGAGATCGCCGAGGACGTGGCGCGGTCGACCGTCGAGGCGGAGATCCGGGCGGCGAGCATCGACACCGGCAACGGGATGCGGGACGGCCACCTGAGGTCGGCGGACTTCCTGGACGTCGAGCGCCATCCGCTCCTGGATTACCGGGGTACGCGGCTGTCCCCGGCAGGCCCCGACCGCTGGACGGTGCACGGCGAGCTGTCGATGCACGGCGTCCGGCGGCCGGTGGACCTGGACCTGGCCTATCTGGGTACGGGTCCGGACCCGTGGGGCGGGGTACGGGCCGCCTTCCGCGCCACCACCGAACTGCGGCGGGAGGACTTCGCGATGCACTACAACCAGGTGGTCGCGGCGGGCATCGCGGCGATCGGCACGACGCTGCGGGTGGAGCTGGACATCCAGGCGGTCCAGGGCACGCGGCTGCCCGCGGCGTAGTCGGCACCGCACGCCGGCGCCGTAGTCGGCACCGTACGCCGGCGCCCCGGCTGACCGGCGCGGTGGCCGACGCCGTGGCCGGCGCCCGTCAGCCGTTCCGCAGGGCCTCGATCCCCGCGATGGCGCAGTCCAGCGCGACGGCGAAGTCCCGCGCGCGCATTTCGGCGACCGTGTCGCCGCCCCGGGCCTCCGCGATCGCCCGGCTCTCGTCGAACTCCGGTCGGCCCGCGATCGTGTCCATCACCTGCCGGTAGAAGACGTCCTCGCTGACCCCCGCCGCCCGGCAGCGGGCGCCGAACCGGCCCTCGATCGTGCTGTAGCCGTAGACGAACTGGTAGACGAGCGACAGCGCGCCGGGCACCTTGTCGTCCGGCAGCCCGCTGTTCCGCATCACCCGCATGGCGGCGTGCGCGAAGGCCATCGCGTTCGGGCCGATGTTGAGGTACTCCCCCGTCAGCGGCGACAGCCACGGGTGGCGGACGATGAGCTTGCGGTACTCCCCGGCCAGTTGGCGCAGCTGCTCGCGCCAGTCGCGCTGCCCGGCCGGAAACGGATGCGCGAGCGCCGCCGCGGGCTCGACCGCCTCCGGCGGCAGGGCGATCTCCCCCATGACCGTGTCCAGGGCGAGTTCCAGCAGGTCGTCCTTGGTGTCCACGTACCAGTAGACGGACATGGCGGTGACGCCGAGTTCGGCGGCGAGCCGCCGCATCGAGAACTTCGCCAGCCCCTCGGCGTCCAGCAGCCGGACCGAGGCCGCCACGATCTTCACGCGGTCGAGCCCGTCCGGCTGCTGGTCCGTCTTGCGCCGCGGGGCCGGGCGCTCGGAGAGCCAGACACTGGTACGCGGACTGCTGACACGGCTGCCGGTTGCCATGGCGCTCTCCTTCTCCGAGGCCCGGTGGTGCGTAGGCGATGCTATTGCGATCCGGCGCCCTGATCCGCTGTGACCTGCTGAGCGGACCGTTCGGCACGGCGCAGCAGGAAGGCGGCGAGCAGGCCGCCGGCCAGCACCGCCACGGCGCCCACCAGCTGGCTGGTTTCGACGCCCGAGGCGAACGCGTCCGCGATCCGGGACCGTTCGGCGTCGTTGTCCGCGCCGGCCATGACAGCGGGCAGCGAGACGGCACCGGCGGCGGCGGGTATGAGGGCGGCGAACCGGGAGTTGAGGACGGCGCCGAGGACGGCCACGCCCAGGCCGTTGCCGAACTCGGCGAGGGTGCCGTTGACCCCGGCGCCCACGCCCGCCTTCTCGGGCGGTATCGCGCTCATGATGGCGTTGGCCATGGCCGGCATGGAGAACGCGATGCCCGCGCCCATCACGACCAGCCCGAGCAGCATCCCGCCGTAGCCGTCACCGCCGAGGAGTGCTATCGCGGCGAGCCCGGCGGAGACCATGGCCATTCCGGACGCGATGGTGCCGGGGGTGCCCAGCTTGGGCAGCAGCTTCGCCCCGACGCCGGTGAGGTTGAGGGCGACGACGGTGAGCGCCAGCGGCGCCGTGCGGAGCCCGGCCTCCAGCGGCTCGTATCCCAGCACGAACTGGAGGTGCTGGGTGAGCAGGTACAGCGAGCCGCCCATCCCGAACGCGACGAGGATCGCGCCCGCGACGGCCCCGATGAACCGCTGGTTGCGGAAGAAGTGCATGTCCAGCATCGGGTTCGGGATCCGCAGCTCCCAGACCGCGAAGGCGGCCAGGACGACGGTCCCGACGGCGGCAGCGCCCAGCACCTGCCCCGACGTCCAGCCGTGCACGGGCCCGGTGATGATCGCGTAGACCACACCGGTCATCCCTATGGTGGACAGGACGGCGCCGAGGACGTCGGGACGCTCGCCGGTGCCGCTGCGGGACTCCGGCACCATGGCGATGACGGCGACCAGGCCGAGCACCGCGACCGGGATGTTGACCAGGAATATCGCGCCCCACCAGAAGTGGTCGAGCATGACCCCGCCGATGAGCGGACCGGCCGCGAAGCCCAGCGAGTTGACGGTGGACCACAGGCCGATGGCCTTCACCCGCTCCGTGTCGTCGAAGATCTGGACGACGACGGCGAGCGTGGTGGTCATCAGCAGCGCGCCGCCGACGCCCATCCCGGCGCGGGCGGCGATCAACTGGCCGGAGGACTGCGCGAGGCCCGCGGCCAGCGACCCGAGCCCGAACAGGGCGAGGCCCGCGACCAACAGCTTCTTGCGGCCGTAGCGGTCGGCGGCGTTGCCCGCGGTGAGCAGCAGGCCCGACTGGACGAGCGAGTAGGCGTTGATCATCCACTGCACGTCGGCGGAGGACGCGTCCAGTTCCTCGGTGAGGGACGGGATCGCGACGTTGAGGACGGTGTTGTCGAGCAGAACGGTGAGCTGCGCGAGGCAGATGACGCCGAGAATCAGCCAGCGCTGCGGGTGTCTCTGCGGGGTTCCTTCTGGTGACGAGGTGGTTTCGGCTGTCGTCGCCGTCACGCGCGCTCCTTATACGCTGTACAGGTGAGTCAGTTATACACCGTACAGGAGCGGAGGGATTCGGGACACCGTTTTTCCCGCCATCTCCTTTTCCCGCCATCTCCCACCCTGGGAATAACCGGACAGACCCTCCGGTTATCGGGGCCATGGCAACTGACCTGAACCTCGGCAGCATTGGCGTCTGGACCCCGGCCCTGCGTGCGGTCTCCGCCTCCGACCGGCGCGGCGAGATCGTGGACGCCTTCCTGGCAGCGGGCGCGGACCATCTCGCGATCCAGGTGGTGACCTCGGACCCGCGCAACGGCATCCCCCTGCGGGAGTGGCGCGCGCTGGCCGAGGCGCTGCCGCTGACCGCCGCGGCGCGCTGACGAACCGGCCCCGGCGGCATCGCACCCGTCACTGACCATCGCGCCGGGGCGAGGGGCGCGCAGAACGACCGAGGGCCCGGCACTCAGGTGCCGGGCCCTCGGGACGAGTAGCGGGGACAGGATTTGAACCTGCGACCTCTGGGTTATGAGCCCAGCGAGCTACCGAGCTGCTCCACCCCGCGTCGGTAATCGCAACCTTACGTCAATGCACCGCCGATGGGAAATCCATTCCGCAGCCGCGCCCCGCGGCCCCGCTTCCAGGCGGCCGCACCCCCTCTGACCAGTTACTTTGCAACAGCCCGGTCTCAGGCACGGCGCGGCCGCAACAGCGCCGTCTCAGCCTCGCTGCGGACGGATCTTCATGCATGCCCATGCCATCCGACCCCGGCCATGCTGATCGCGCACACCACTTTCGGACACCACACCGGGGGACCATTCCATGCGTATGCGACGTTCAGCCGCGGCACTCGTCTTCACGACCGGCTTCGCCCTGCTCGGCACCGCCTGCAACGAGGACACCGCCACCGGCGGAGGCGGCGGGGAGACGCCGAGCAACAAGCCGAAGCCCTCGGCGAGCCGCAAGGTCGACGGAGACGCCGGCAAGACGCTGGCACTGGGCGAGACGACCGCCCTGACCTACAAGCGCGGCTCGGACCGGAGCATCACGATGGAGGTCACGGCCAAGAGCGTGAAGAAGGGCTCGCAGAGCGATCTGGACGCCGTGAAACTGGACGCCGCCGAGAGGTCGATGCAGCCGTACTACGTCACGTTCGACTTCAAGAACATCGGCGAAAGCCACCTCGAATACCCCGGGTTGACCGTTCCCGCGAGGCTGCGCGACAGCCGCGGCCAGGAGGGCAAGCAGGCCATCACCCTCAACGACGACGTGAAGCCCTGCCCGGCCGACGACCCCGAGGACTTCGCCCCGAAGGCCACTGCCACGCAGTGCGCCGTGTTCCTGCTGCCCAAGGACGAGAAGCCGTCGGTGGTGATCTACGCGGGCGACTACGACAAGGAGCCGGTGTTCTGGAAGGCGAACGACTGACGGCGCACACCCGGGAACCAGTGATCACGAAACATCAGTCCCTCTCCGTGTCCATTGATCGAAGAAACGGAGAACTCATGCGTAAGACAACGGGGTTGGTCTCGATGCTGGTACTGGCCGGCGCCTTGACCCTGCCTGTCGCCTCGGCCCACGCCGCGAACACCTCCACCGAATGCCGCGCGAGGATCAAGGCTGCTTCCGGCCTCAACGACAAGGCCCTGGAGGCCACCGGCAACCGGAAATACCTGAGGGCCGCCGACTACAACCAGTCGACCGGCAGGAAAATCCGCGAAGCGAAAGCGGTCTGCCGCAACGGAAACGGCGCGGAGTACGTCATGCCTCTCCTGACGGCCGCCGACCACGGCGCCCAGAAGGCCAGGGAGCACAACGTGAAGGCGTACCGCGAGCACAGCCGGGCTGAGGCGAACCGTGCCATGGATGCGGAGCAGGACGCGAGGCACCGCCTCAACAAGGCATACCAGCACGCCTGATCCAGATGCACGGCACACACCACAGGCCCCTTCCGGCGATCGGAAGGGGCCTGTGGCCTGACACCTCACTTCTGCGACGGAACGCGAGAAGCGATGCCGAGCGGCTCCGACGTGGCGTGCTCCCCGTCACGCTCCGAACTCACCGAACTCGCAGAACTCGCCGAACCCGCCGACGTCATCGACGCCTTTCCGCGCGGCATCAGGAACACCGCGAGGAGCAAGGCCGCGAAGCCGAGGCAGGCGGCGGACAGAAAGGCGTCGTGGTTGGCCGACTCCTGGGCCTTGCGCACCAGGCCCACGTCCCCGCCCGCGGCGGCCAGATCGGCGTCGATCCCGTGGTACGCGATGGTGGCCGTGACGGCGATACCGAGCGCTCCGCCCGTCTCCTGGCTGGTGTTGATGAGCCCGGCGCCCAGTCCCGCCTCCTCCTCGCTGATCCCCACGAACGCCGCGATCTGCAGCGTGACGAAGCACATGCCGCAGCCCAGTCCCAGGGCCAGGAAGGCGGGCAGCAGGTCCACGGCGTAGCTGCCGCCGACCGGGGCCCGCCACATCAGCAGCAGCCCGGTGACCGTCAGCGCCAGCCCCGCGATCAGCACCGGCCGCGCCGCCACCTTGGCGATCAGGCCCGAGGCGACCCCCGCGCCGACCGCGACGGAGACCGCGAGCGGCACGTAGGCGAAACCGGCCTTCATCGGCGAGTATCCGTAGACGTCCTGCATGAAGAGGCTGGCGAAGTAGAACAGCGCGCCGAAGGTGCCGAAGACCAGCACCGCGGAGAGGTTCGCGGTGCGCATCGTCCGCAGCCGGAAGACCCGCAGCGGCATCAGCGGGGAGGCGACCCGCGACTCGATCACCAGGAAGACCGCCAGCAGCACGGCCACCCCGGCCAGGCTGCCGAGGGTGCGGAAGGTCCCCCACCCCACATTGGTGCTCTCGCCCAGGGTGAAGATCAGCAACAGCAGCGCGCCGGTGAGGGTCACCGCCCCTGCCGTGTCGAAGGGACCGCGCCGCTCCTCGGCCTTGCTCTCCGGCAGGATGCGCGGCGCCAGCACCGCGACTCCCAGGCCGATCGGCACGTTGATCCAGAAGATCCATTCCCAGCCGGGCCCGTCGGCGAGCACCCCGCCCAGAATGACCCCGGCGATCGAGGCGATCCCGGCCAACGAGCCCCAGACGCCCAGGGCCTTGTTGCGCTCGGGCCCCTCGGCGAAGGTGTTCGTCAGGATCGACAGGGCGGCCGGGGCGATGAGCGAGGAGCCCAGCCCCTGGAAGCCCCGCGACGCGATCAGCATGGCGCCGCTGGAGGCGAGGCCCGAGGTCAGCGACGCCAGAGCGAACAGCACAAATCCGGCCTGCAGCATCCTGCGCCGCCCGAACGAGTCCGCGATCCGCCCGCTGAGCAGCAGGAATCCGCCCAGCACGGTCGAGTAGGCCGTGACGATGTAGTTCAGATCGACGTCCGACATGTCGAGGCCGTCCTGGATGGACGGCAGGGCGAGGTTCACGATCGACACGTCGAGGAAGACCATGAACTGGCCCAGGCACAGAAAGGCCAGGACGGCCCCGGGCCGAGAACCCGCCCCGGGCCCTGGCCGGCTCATGGTGGAGTCGCGGGCAGTCATCGAACAGCTCCTTGGAAGGGAGCCGGCAGCGTCCGGCTCGTCAACGCTCTGACGAACCGCGACGAAGAAGTGTGACGCGCGGGCAAGAGGGCATACGCAAGAGGCCCCTTCCGGTGATCGGAAGGGGCCTCTCAGCTGCTGTGCGCTCGGCAGGATTCGAACCTGCAACCTCTTGATCCGTAGTCAAGTGCTCTATCCGTTAAGCTACGAGCGCTTGGCTTCCCGGCGGTTTTTCTTGCCGGTCGGCGTTGCGGGAACAACATTACATGACCTGCGGCGTGAGGCGAAATCCGTTAGGCAAACCCGCCCTGAACTGGGCAAACGCCGCCATTCCAAGATCGCCTACGGTCTCCGGTCCACCCTGTGTCGGTCGGCCAACGCGTCGGGCAAACGCAAAGGAGCCCCGGTCGAATCGACCGGGGCTCCTTGGTGGCGGAGGCGGAGGGATTTGAACCCTCGATGGGGGTAAACCCCAAACCGCATTAGCAGTGCGGCGCCATAGACCGGACTAGGCGACGCCTCCAGGTACACCGGCCACCCCGCGCGGGCGCGGTGTGGCGTGTGCAGATGATGACACAGCCGTACGGCTGGTCACCAATCGCGTCCTACGGTACTAGGCCGCCGGGCACCAGGGCAAAGCCCTGAAACACCTGTCCCGGCGCAACGCGCGCGGCGGAGGCGCGTTAGAGAGGCAGGGGCAGCGCATGCCCCGCATCGCACCCCGGGAGTACGCCCATGAGACAGCCCCTCGGCATGCCCGCCATCCCCGCGTCGCTGCGCCGCCTCGCCACCGGCTCCGCCGTCGCCTCGGTCGGATCGCTGACCACCACGGTCGCGGTCGCGGCCGCGACCCTCCTCACCGCCACCGCCCCTGCCACCGCCGGCCCTGCCGCCACCACCGCCTCGGCCGCCGCTCCGGCACCGGCGGCCACGCCCGTCCCCGTACCGCTGCCCGAGCGGTACGGGGAGCGGTACGGAGAGCAGTACGCCCTCCGGTACGACGAGCTCGCCGACCTGCCGTCCGCGCGGCTGCGCCCGCACTCGGTCTCCACCCCCCACCGCCTCGTCCTCACCTACTCCCACACCGGCGAGGACGCCGACCGGCGGAAGTACCGGCTCCACTGCCACCCCACCGGCGGCACGCACCCGGACGCCCGGGCCGCATGCGCCCGGCTGGACGAGATCGCGCAGTGGAACAAGGACCCCTTTGCGCCGATTCCGCAGGAGCGGGTGTGCACGATGCAGTACGGCGGTCCGGCCACCGCGCGCATCACCGGGACGTGGGCCGGTCGGCGGGTGAACGCGAAGTTCACCAGGGTCGACGGCTGCGAGGTGACCCGCTGGAACCGGCTCGCACCGCTGCTCCCACCCGCGGGTGAGTGACGGAGGCCACATGTCCGGGGTGCGGCGAGTCGCACAAGGCCGTGGCAGAACCTCCCTCTCGTCCCCCGCCGCTCCCGCACCCCCTGCCCTTAGACTCCCTCCCAGTGACACTCCGCGGACCGGTGGCACCCGGCGTACCGGACGGCAGGCCGATCCAGCCGGACGGCAAGCCGGCCCAGCCGGGCGGCAGGCCGATCCGTTCGGTCGGCAACACCGCCGCGGGTGTCGGCAAGGTGCGGTAACCAGGGAGGAAGCGTCGTCGTGAGCAGCAGGCCATCCCGAGGCGCTGCTCGCCTCGCAGCCATACTCGACGCCCTCCCCGACGCGCTGCTGCTGGTCAACTGCAACGGCACGGTGGTCAACGCCAACCACATCGCCCTGGAGACGTTCGAGACGCCGGGCACCGCGCTCGTCGGCCGCGGCCTGCTGGATCTGCTCCCCGACTTCGACTCCAAGCGCATCCCCGGCTCGATGCGCCGCCCCGACAACAGCGACGACGGGCGTACCCGGCCGACCCGGATGATCGCGCGGCGTACGGACGGTGTGCAGTTCCCGGTCGAGGTCACCAGCGCGAACCTGGAGGACGGCCGCACCCCGTACGCGGACCACCACAGCTACACCGGCGACGAACTGCTGATGCTCGTCGTCCGCGACCTGACCGGCACGCTCGACACCGAGGCCGAACTCGCCCGCAGCCAGCGCCAGACCGAGATGATCCTGCGCGCCGCGGCCGAGGGTGTGGTGGGCGTGGACACCGAGGGCAAGGTCGTCCTGGTCAACCCGGCGGCCGCGCAGATCCTCGGCTTCCGCGCCAGCGACCTCGGCGGCAAGGAGCTGCACCCGCTGATCCACCACTCGCGGCCGGACGGCACCCCGTTCCCGTACGAGGAGTCCCCGCTGGCCGACACGCTCCGCTCCGGGCGCAAGCACCGGGTGCGCGGGCAGGCGCTGTGGGCCAAGGACGGCAGCCAGGTGCCGGTCGATCTGACCACCGCCCCGGTGCGGGACGGCGACCAGCTCGTGGGCGCGGTGATGACGTTCACCGACCGGCGCGCGTACGACGAGATGGTGGCGGAGCAGACCAAGCGCTACGACACGATGCTGGCGGAGCAGACGGAACGCTACGACGGCATGGTGGCGGAGCAGACGGAACGCTACGACGGCATGGTGGCGGAGCAGACCGAGCGCTACGACAGCATGCTCGCCGAACAGACCGAGCGCTACGACGCCATGCTCGCCGAGCAGACGGAACGGTACGACGCGCTGGTGGCGGAGCACGCCGAGCGGTACGACGCGCTGGCGGGCCGGAACAGCCAGCTGCTGGCGGTGCTCGGCCAGTCGCTGCGCGGGCCGCTGCTGCAACTGCGCGCCGAGCTGGGCACGCTGGCGTCCGACCCGGCGGGCCAGCTGTGGCCGGAGGCCAACCAGATCCTGCACCACCTGGCCGCCGGGTACACCCGGATGACCACCCTCGTGGACAACGTGCTGAGCTACCAGCAGCTCGACGCGGGCGGCGCGGAGCTGGTCCGCCGGAAGGTCTCGCTGGACGGCGTGGTGACGGCCGGTGTGGAGGGCGCGGTCGAACTGATCGGCCCGGGCCGGGCGCAGTTCGCCGTCCACGCGCCGCCGATCGAGGCCGAGGTGGACCCGGAGCGGCTGGCCCAGGCACTCGCACATCTGATCGCCGATGTGGCCGGGGTCGATGCGACCGGCGCGGCGGCGGTCGGCGGCGCCACGGGCGACTCGACGATCGTGGTGGCGGCGGCGCAGCGCGGTGCGGTGGTACGGATCGAGGTGCGCGGCCCGTACCCGGGGGGCGACCCGGTGCACGAGCCGGTCGTCCGCGGGATCGTGCGGCGGCACGGCGGTGTGCTGCAGACGCACGAGGTGCCGGGGATGGGCGGCAGCGCGTACGTCCTGGAGGTGCCGGTCACGGTGGCGGACGCGGCTGCCGACGGGGCGGCCACCGGGGCCGCCACCGGACCCGCTATCGGAACGGCCGATGGGCCGGGGACCGTGGCGGCCGGTACGGCGAACGACGGTACGGCGAACGGCGGGCCGGGGAACGGCCGGACGGCGGGCGCGGGTGCCGCCGGTGGCGGTGTCGCTGCCGGTGCGGGTACGGGTGCCGGTGCCGGTGCGAATGCCGGTGCCGCTGCGGGTGCGGGTGCGGGTGCCCCTGCAGGTGGTACGGACGGAGCGGCGGGCGCCGGGCTGCCCGGTGCCGGGGCCGACGGGACGGGTGAGGTGGTCGTCGGGGCCGCGGCGCCGGCGGCGGATCCGGAGACGAGTACGGGCACGGGTGCGGCCACCGGTACGGGTACTTCTGGCACCCCTTACGGACCGGGCCAGGACGTGGCCGCCGGTGCGCGCGGCATGGCGGGCCCCGGGGCCGGACCGGACGGCGCCGGACCGGACCCCAGGCGCGGCGGCGCGCCGACCGGACGGCGCGCGCGCCGCGCGGTGGTCGGTGGCGCGACCGTCGGTGGCCCGGCCATTGGTGGCGCGACCGTCGGTAGCCCGACCATCGGTGGCGCGACCGTCGGTGGCCCGACCATCGGTGGCGCGACCGTCGGTGGCCCGACCATCGGTGGCGCGACCGTCGGTGGCCCGACCATCGGTGGCGCGGCCGTCGATGGCGGTACGGCGGAGGGCGGGCCTTCCGGCGCGGCCTCCACCGCAGGGACTTCCGGGCCGCAGGCTGCCGTGCCGTCGGACGCGGGGGTACGGGCGCCGGGAGCGGATGACGCGGGACGGACACAGGGCGCGGCGGAGGGCGCCGGGCCCCTGGACGAGGCGGCGCTGCCCAAGCCGACCGGTCGGCGCCGGGCACGCCGCGCCGCATCCGAGGAGCAGCCCCCCGCCCCTGAGGCGGCTGATCCGCACCGGGCGGTGGCCAACCAGGGCCCGCAGGGCGGCGGTTCCGTAGCCGGCTCGGGCGGCGGAGCGGCCGCCGGGCACGGGCTCGTCCCCGCGCAGGGAATGGCTCCGGGCGGGCCGGTTCCGGCCCCCACCGGGCGGCGCGCGCGACGCGCCGCGGCCGAGCAGGACGGCGGACCGCAGGGTGCGCGGGGTGCGTCCGGCGGCGCCCCCGCCGCCGGACGGGCCGCGTTCGCCCTCCCCCGGCCGCCGCCGACGCCACGTCGGGCCCCGAAGGCTGGCCGACCCCTGCGGCGGGGCAGGGCACGGACGGGCGCGGCTCGGAGGGGCGCGACGCCTACGGCCCCAGCGCGGAGGGCATGCCGGGCCCCGGCAGAGACGGGCGCGGCGGGCGCGGCTCGGGTCCGGCCGAGCACGGTGCATACGGACTCGACCCGGCCGGGCACGGCACGACGCACGGCGGCGGTGTGCCCGGAGCCGGTACCGACGGACGCGGCGGCGTCGGCCCCGGCACGGACGGGCGCGGCGGCGTCGGTCCCGGCACGGACGGGCGCGGCCTGCCCGGGCCGCGGACGGACGGACGTGGCGGGCGCGATCGCGACGCGTACGGGCCTGGTGCGAACAGCTCTCTCGCGCCGGGACTCGCCCCGCACGCGTCCGGCCCGCAGGCGTCCTCCTCTCACACAACCAGCCCGCAGCCGTCCGGCCCGCAGGAGCCCGGCACGGGCAGGCGTGGTCTGCACCGCTCCGGCCCGCAGGGGCCCGGTACGGACGGTCGCGGCGTCCACGGTGCCGGGCCGCAGGGGCCCGGTACGGACGGTCATGGCATGCACGGTGCCAACCCGCAGGTCTCCGGCGGAAACGGTTCGGGTGCCGACGCCGATGGCGGGGACGTGGTCGACGCCGGGGGCTCCGGCGTGCCCGCGTTGCCCGCCGCGGCCGCCCCCGGCCCCGGTACGGGACGTCGTCGTGCGCGCCGGGCGCTCGCCGAGGCCCCGGAGCGGATGCCGGCCGACCAGCCGCAGGACGCGCGAGAGCGGCAGGAAGCCCGGCAGCAGGGCCCGTCCCAGCCGCGGCCCACGGCCGAGGCGCCAGGCGGCCGGGCGGCGTTCGCGCTGCCCCCCGCGGCCGCTGATCGCGGGCCGCGGCCGTCGCCCGCGCTGCCCCCCGAGCTCGGCCCCGCGGGCCTGCTGCCCGCGCAGAGCAGCCTGGACACCGGACCCTACGACGACATGGAGCCCGGCGACGCCGAGCCCTCGGGGCACGTCCCCGGTGACCGCCGCGTACCCGGCGCGGCTCCGGCCGCGGTGCCCGTTCCGGCCGCCGGTGGCGCGCCGGGTGGTCCCCACGACCCGTACGCCATGCCTCCCGGCGGTCGTCGCCGCGCCCCCGTGCCGGGCCCGGCGACGCCCCACGGACCGGACGGTGCCGGCGGTGCGCACGAGTGGTCCGACGAGGTGCCGAGCGGACGTCGCGCCGTGGGACGCGGGCGGGCGGCTGCCGGGCCCGGGTTCGACGACGGGTTCGACGACAGCGTGCCGCCGCAGGGCGACGCGGCGCAGCCGGGCGGCTGGGGGCCGCAGGGCGTACCGCTGCCCGCGCAGCCGGGGCCGCGGGACGCGGGTGCGATGCCCGCGCTGCCCGCCGTTCGTGGCACCGGTGCCGAGGGCGCCGACGGCGCGTACGCGCCCGACTCGTCCCCCGAGGTCCGCGAACAGCCGACGGGGCGGCGCCGGGCGCGGCGGGCGCTCGCGGACGACGCGGCCCGGCAGCCCCTGCCCGAGGCCGTGGGCTCCGGCACGGGCATGACCGGCTCCTCCGATGGCGGGGAGGCCACCGAGGCCGCTGGGGGCCCCGGGCGCCCGGCCGGAACCGCCGCCCGGGGCGGCCTGCCCCGGCAGATGCCGCCGCGCGCGGCTGTGCAGGACGCGGATGCCTCGCACGGTCGGGCGATCAGTGTGCGGACGCTGGGACAGGGCGTACCGTTCACGCACCAGGCCGGTGAGCAGCAGCGGCCGGGCACGCAGACCTCGCCGAGCGGCATGGCCGCCCCGGGGCGCGGCGCCCCTGCCGGGCCTGGCGCCGCGGCCGGTCCTGGTGCCACAGCTGGTCCTGGAGTCGCTGCCGGGCCTGACTCCGCAGCCGGTCCTGGAGTCGCAGCCGGTCCTGGAGCCGCTGCCGGTCCTGCCGCAACGGGAGCCGGAGCTGGAGCCCCCGCCGGATCCGGAGCCCACACCGGGGCTGGAGCCCCCGCCGGAACCGCAGCCCACGCCGGAACCGAAGCACACACCGGAACCGGAACCCCCGCCGGAACGCCGTCGGCCACGGGCGCCACCCCGGGTCCGGCGACGCCGAGTGCACCCGTCGGCCCGCCCGCCGGCGCGGCCGCCGCAGCGGCCGGTCCCGGTTCCGGGCGGCGCCGCAAGCTGGCCGCCCGGCCCGAGCCGGTGGCGGAGCCCGCCCCGTCCGCCGAGGTGGAACCGGCCGGACACCGCCGCCCCAAGCCGCAGCCCCTGCCGCAAGGACAGCCCCCGCAGCCGCACCTGCCGAGGCCGTCCGCCGCCTCCGCTCCCGGCCGAGCGTTCGCGATCGGCGCGCCGGACGAGGGCGCGGAGGGCCCGGAGCCGCTGGACGGCCCGAACGGCGCCATAGAGATCGTCGACGACCGTACGGCCACGCCGCCGCCGGACGACGAGCTGCCCCCGGAGCCGCTGGACAACCCGCGCCGACTGCTGGTCTGGCCCGCACCGGACGTACCCACGCAGCAGGCGCTGAGCGACCGCGGCTACCGCCCCGTGATCGTCAACTCCCGCGAGGAGGTCGACGCGCAGATCGCGGCGTACCCGGCCGCGCTGTTCGTCGACCCGCTGACCGGGCCGATCACCCGCACGGCGCTCCAGTCGCTCCGTGCGGCGGCCGTCGCCGCCGAGGTTCCGGTGCTGGTGACGGCGGGTCTGGGGCACGCGACGCGGGACGCGGCGTACGGCGCCGACCCGGCCGTCCTGCTCAAGGCGCTCGCGCCGCGCGACGGCGAGCAGCACCCGCCGCGGGTCCTGCTGATCGAGGAGCACGAGGCGATCGCGGACGCGCTGACGGCGACGCTGGAGCGGCGCGGGATGCAGGTCGCGCGGGCCGGTGCGGACGCCGACGCGGTGACGCTCGCCACGCAGATGCGCCCGAACCTGGTGGTCATGGACCTGATGCAGGTACGCCGTCGGCGGGCCGGGATCGTCGACTGGCTGCGCGGCAACGGACTGCTCAACCGCACACCGCTGGTCGTCTACACCTCCGCGGACATCGACCCCGCGCAGTTGTCGCGGCTGAGCTCGGGCGAGACGGTGCTGTTCCTCGCGGAGCGCTCGACGAGCGCAGAGGTGCAGACCCGGATCGTGGACCTGCTGGCGAAGATCGGCACGAACTGACGGTCACGCGCGCGTACACGGATGACGGTCACGCAGGCCCCGCGGGCGCACCCCAGAGGCTCACGCGCGTACACGCGGATGACCGTCAGGAACCGTCCGAGCCGGTGAGCCGGCGTGCGGCCGTACGGACCGACTCCCGCAGCCGTGCCGCGTCCGCCTCCGTCTCGCCGACGAGCATCCTGCGCAGCTGCGGCGCGGCCGAGGGCCAGCCCGCCAGCGCGCTGATCATGAAGACGAGGTCCTGCGCCGGGATGTACGAGCGGATGGCGCCGCGCTCCTGGGCAGCGGCGAAGCTCTCGGCCTTGGCCGCGTAGTGGACGCGGCGCCGCTCCTCCAGCGGGATGCCGTCGGCGGCGCCGTACTCCAGCCCTTCCCACAGCAGCAGACGCAGCAGCTCCGGGTGCGCGGCGTGGTAGTCCATCAGCCGGTCGACGTAGCCGTCCGGGTCGTCGGCGTCGACGGGGACGGCCGCGGCGAGGTCCAGCAACCCCCTCTGGAGCACCTGGGCGAAGAGCTCGCCCTTGTCGCCGAAGTAGGCGTAGATGAGCTGCTTGTTGGCCTTGGCCTCGCGGGCGATGCGGTCGATGCGCGCGCCCGCGATGCCGTACGCGGCGAACTCGGCGGTCGCCGCCGCGAAGATGCGGGCCTTGGTCGCCTCGGGGTCCCTTGCTGCCATGGGGCCAAGGGTAGCGGGAGGACAGCCACAACCAACTAGTTGGTTGACACCGGGTCAGACTCTCGGCCACACTTCCAACCAACCAGTTAGTTGCACTACACGCCTCCCCACCACAGGAGCAGCCACAGCCATGCCACCCACCACGGCCCACACCGCCGCATCCGCACCCGGGCCCGTAACCAGCGCAGCCATGGGCGGAAGCGGAACCCGCCCCGGACCGCCCCCCGGCCTCCTCCTCACCGTCGTCGCGCTCTGCACCGCCGTGACGGCCGCCAACATCTACCTCGCCGCGCCGCTCCTCGACCTGATCGCGCGCGACTTCGGCGTCGGCCCGTCCGCCGCCGGGTGGATCGCCTCGATCGCACAGGTGGGGTACGCCGCCGGGCTGCTGCTGTTCGCCCCGCTCGGCGACACGGCCGACCGGCGGCGCCTGGTCGGTGTGCTGTCGGTCGTCGCGGGCGTGGGCCTGGTCGGTGCGGGGCTGGCGCCCGGACTGCCCGCGCTCGCCGCCGCCGTACTCGTCGCCTGCGCCGCCACGGTCGTGCCGCAGTTGCTGGTCCCGCTGGTCGCCGAGCGCGCCCCGGCGGACCGCCGCGGGCGCCACGTCGGCGCGATCGTGGCCGGCCTGTTCACCGGCATCGTCGCGGCCCGCGTGCTGGGCGGTCTCGCCGGTCAGGCATACGGCTGGCGCGCGGTCTTCCTCGGCGCGGCCGGGCTCACCGCCCTCGTCGGGGTGCTGACCGCCGTCCTGCTGCCCGGCGAGAACCGCCCGCGCGGCGCGGCGAGCCCGCTGCGCGGCATCGCGCGCGTGCCGCGGGTGCTCGCCGACTCGCCCGAACTGCGGCGCGCGTGCCTGCGCCAGGGCGGCATGTACGGGGCGTGGAGCGCGCTGTGGACGGCGCTGGTCCTGCTGCTGACGGGCCCCGAGTACGGATTCTCGACGGGTACGGCCGGGCTGTTCGGTCTCTTCGGGCTCACCGCGAGCCTCGTCGCCCCGCTCTCCGGCAGCCTGGTGGACCGCTTCGGCGCGGCACGGGTCGTGGGCTCGGCCTATACGGCGGCGGCCGTGGCCGTACCGCTGTTCTGGCTCGGCGAACGGCAGTTGTGGGCGCTGTGCGCCGCGGCCGTCCTCATCCACGCGGGCCTGGTGGCCGGCCAGGTCGCCAACCAGACCCGGGCCCTGACCGCCACGAACCGGCCCGCGACCGCCAACACCGCTTACGTCGTGGCGGCGTTCCTGTTCGGCGCGGCGGCCTCGGCCCTGGCCGCTCCGGCGTACGAGCACATGGGCTGGGGCGGGGTGTGCGCGGTCGCGGCGGCCTGGCTGCTGGTGGGCTGGGCGGCCGCGGCCCACCGTCCGGCCGCGTAGAGACTCGGCCGCGGCCCGCCGACCCGCGTGGAGACCCGGCCGCGGCCCACCGTCCCACGCGGAGACTCCGCCGCGGCCCGCCGTCCAGCCACGTAGAGACTCGGCCGCGGCCCGCCGTCCGGCCCGTACGCCGTGGCCTCAGTCGACCCGCGTCACCTCCAGCTCACCGTCCGCGTACTGCCTCCGGATCACCTTCTTGTCGAACTTCCCCACGCTCGTCTTCGGCACGGACGGGATCAGCGCCCACCGCTCCGGCAGCTGCCAGCGCGCCACCCGCTCCGCGAGGAACGCCTTCAGCTCCTCGTACCCCGCGGTCGCGCCCTCCCTGAGCACCACCGTGGCCAGCGGCCGCTCGCCCCACTTCTCGTCCGGTACGGCCACCACCGCCGCCTCCGCCACGTCCGGGTGCGCCATCAGCTGGTTCTCCAACTCGACCGACGAGATCCACTCACCGCCCGACTTGATGACGTCCTTCGCCCGGTCGGTCAGGGTCAGATAGCCGTCCGGGCTGATCGTGCCGACGTCTCCCGTACGCAGCCAGCCGTCCTCGCTGAACTTGTCCTCGGGGCGGAACGGCTCGCCGTCGGCCCCGCCGTAGTACGCGCCCGCGATCCACGGCCCGCGTACCTCCAGCTCACCGGCCGACGCCCCGTCCCAGGGCAGGAAGCCGCCATCGGGGGAGGCCAGCCGCGCCTCCACGGAGGCCGGGAAGCGGCCCTGGGTGAAGCGGTACGACCACGCCTCCTCCTCGTCGGCCCCGGCGGGCGGATGCGAGACGCAGCCCAGCGGCGAGGTCTCGGTCATGCCCCACGCGTGGACGACCCGCAGCCCGTGCCGCTCCTCGAACGCCTTCATCAGGGTGGGCGGGCAGGCGGCGCCGCCGATGATCACGCAGCGCACGGACGACACGTCACGCCGCTTGGCGTCGAGTTCGCCGAGCAGCCCCTGGAAGATGGTGGGGACGGCGGCGGCGATGGTGGGCCGTTCGCTCTCGATCATCTCGGCGAGCGGCGCGGGCTGCAGGAACCGGTCCGGCATCAGCAGCGACGCGCCCACCATGAACGCGGCGTACGGGGTGCCCCACGCGTTGACGTGGAACATCGGCACGACCGGCAGGACGGTGTCGCGGGAGCCGATCCCGAACGCCTCGACGCTGTTGACCTGCAGGGAGTGCAGGTAGACGGAGCGGTGGCTGTAGGCCACGCCCTTGGGATCGCCGGTGGTCCCGGAGGTGTAGCAGAGGGCGGCGGCGTCCCGCTCGTCGACCTCCGGCCAGTCGAACGTGGTCGGCCGTCCGGCGATCAGGTCCTCGTAGTCGTGCACGCGGACACGGCCGCCCTCCAGCGGCGTACGGTCGCCCGGCCCCGCGACGACGACGTGCTCGACGGAGCCGAGCTTCGGCAGCAGCGGGGCGAGCAGCGGCACCAGCGAGCCGTTGACGATGACGACCCGGTCCGCCGCGTGGTTGACGATCCAGGCGAGCTGCTCGGCGGGCAGCCGCAGGTTGAGGGTGTGCAGGACGGCTCCCATGGAGGGGATCGCCAGGTAGGCCTCCATGTGCTCCGAGTTGTTCCACATCAGGGTGGCCACCCGCTGATCGCCGACCACGCCCAGCTCGTCGCGGAGCGCGTGCGCCAGCTGCGCGGACCGGGCCCCGACCTCGCCGAAGGTGCGCTTGGCCGGCGCCTGGCCCGCCGCTCCGGTCCAGGTCGTGACGTACGCGCCGCGGTGCACGGTCGAGCCGTGCCGGAGGATGCGGCTGACGGTCAGAGGTACGTCCTGCATCGTGCTGAGCACCGGGGCCTCCTGGGGTACCGGTTACGCGCTGGTAAAGGTGCCGCCGATTCTCCATCCGACCAGGCGGTATGTCACTACCGCGATGTGTGGTCAATGCCGCGGGCCGGTCCGGTCCCGCTCAGGCCGCCCGGGTCAGCTCAGGGTCCTCCCGCAGCTTGCCGAGGGCGCGGGACACCGCGCTCTTGACCGTGCCTATGGACACCCCGAGCACCTCGGCCGTCTGCGCCTCGCTCAGGTCCTCGTAATACCTGAGGACGACCATCGCCCGCTGACGGGCGGGCAGCCGGAGCACCGCCCGCCACATCGCGTCGCGCAGCACCTGCTGCTCGGCCGGGTCGGGCCCGGGGACCTGATCCGGCTCCGGCAGCTCGTCGCAGACGTACTCGTCGACCTTGCGCTTGCGCCACTGCGAGGTGCGGGTGTTCACCAGCGCCCGGCGGACGTACCCGTCCAGCGCCTTGTGGTCCTCTATCCGCTCCCAGGCCAGGTAGGTCTTGGTGAGCGCGGTCTGGAGCAGATCCTCCGCGTCACAGGCGTTGGCGGTGAGGGAACGGGCGGTGCGCAGCAGCACCGGCCCCCGCGCCCGGACGTAGGAGGCGAACGACGGGAACACGGCGGCGGATGCGCTGGGGCACACGGGCGTGGTCATGTCCTCCACGCTATGAGCGCAAGCCCCCGCCGAGGATCGGCCGGAGGTGCCGAAGCTGTGTCCGCCTCAGGTTGGATGGGTGGGGCTGGCACCACCTCCCACGGTTGGAGGAGCGGCCGCCCGCCGATCAGGGTCGGACCCCGAGGACGCCGACCTCGGCGGGCCCGAGGACGCCGGACCTCAGCGGACCCCGAGGACGCCGGACCTCAGCGGAGGATCGCCACGGGCGCGTCCACCATGTTCCGGTCGATGCGCATCCGCTTGCCCCCGTGCTTCTCGCTGACGTTCCCCGAGTACTGATGGATCCGGCGGTGCGCGAACCAGCCCGAAGCGCGCAGAGTCGGCTCCCCGTACAGCGCGGGGCTTCTCGTCCAGCGCGCGAACCACATCACCGACGGCAGATCCCGCACGCCGGATCGACGGGCCTTCTCCAGGTGCCGTACGCCGGAGTCGGCGCTGCTGTAGAAGCCGGGGAAGTAGCCGCGCGAGCGCACCTCGCGGTTCCAGCCGCGGACGAAGGCGAGGGTGGTGCGGGCGCAGCGGGTACGGGCCGTGTTGTACGCCTCGATGTCGAGGTAGAGCGCGCTGCGCTTGCGCAGGCCGAGCCTCTTCGCGCGCTTCACGGCGATCCGGCCCTCCGCGCGGCCCTGCTCCCACGGCTCATCGCCGATCTTGGGGTGCCGCTTGGCCTTGCCGCGGACGCACGGGGCCTGGGAGCCGACGTAGATCGGCAGCAGCCGCCAGCCGAGGGACTGCGCGCCGTACGCCCACGCGCGCGTGAGCCGCGGCTGCTCGCGGCAGGCGCGGCCGTGGCCGGCGTAATAGACGCCGACGGCGCGGTAGCGGGAGCTGCGCCACGCGCGCAGGGTGGCGAGGCTCGGAGTGTGGCAGGTGTCGAGGGCCCAGCCGTGGAAGATGTCGGCCCCGTAGATCCGAGGGTCGGGCAGGGCGGGCCCGACGGCGGCGGGCTCGGCGGCGGTGGGCTCGGCGACTCCGGCGGCTCCGGCGGCTCCGGCGGCCGCGGCCGATTCGGGCGGTACGCCGCCTGCCGCCAGACAGGACAGTGCCGCTACCAGGCCGACCGCATATCGGATGATCCTTTTTTGTCGGTCCATACAGGCGAGTGAAGGCGGCGAAGGGCGGCCGGGAGGGGCGGACACGCAGGACACGCGGCCGGTTCAGCCGTCTGCGCCAGCGGTCCGCGCGAGCGCCCGCCCAGCCGTTTTCCGCCGTCTCAGCCGTCTCAGCCGTCTCAGCCGTCTCAGCCGTCTCAGCCGTCTCAGCCGTCGGCGCCGAGGATCAGCCCGGAGGTCGGTACGCCGGTGCCGGCGGTGACCAGGGCGCGCCGGGCGCCCGGCACCTGGTTGACCGCCGTACCGCGGATCTGCCGCACGGCTTCGGCGATGCCGTTCATCCCGTGCAGGTACGCCTCTCCCAGCTGCCCGCCATGCGTGTTGAGCGGCAGCGCGTCGGCGGCGACGAACCCGGCGCCCTCGCCCGGCCCGCAGAACCCGAACTCCTCCAGTTGCATCAGCACGAACGGCGTGAAGTGGTCGTAGACGATGCCGACGTCGATGTCGGCGGGCGCCAGCCCGCTGTTCCGCCACAGCTGCCGGGCGACGACGCCCATCTCGGGCAGGCCGGTCAGGTCGTCGCGGTAGTAGCTGGTCATCTGCTCCTGGGCGCGGCCCGCGCCCTGGGCGGCCGCGGTGATGACGGCGGGCGGGCGCCGGAGCGTACGGGCCCGTTCGACGCCGGTGACGACGACCGCCTGTCCGCCGTCGGTCTCCTGGCAGCAGTCCAGCAGCCGCAGCGGCTCGGCGATCCAGCGCGAGGCGGCATGGTCGGCGAGGCTGATCGGCCTGCCGTGGAAGTACGCGGCGGGGTTGGTGGCGGCGTGCCGGCGGGCGGTGACCGCGACGTGCCCGAACGCCTCGGGCGTCAGCCCGTACGTGTGCAGGTAGCGCTGGGCGGCCATGGCGACCCAGGAGGCGGGGGTGAGCAGCCCGAAGGGGAGCGCCCAGCCCAGCGCGACGCCTTCGGCGGACGGTTCGCGGTGCCGCACGCCCGCGCCGAAGCGGCGGCCGGAGCGCTCGTTGAAGGCGCGGTAGCAGACGACGACGTCCGCGACGCCGGCGGCGACGGCGAGCGCGGCCTGCTGCACGGTGGCACAGGCCGCGCCACCGCCGTAGTGCACGCGCGAGAAGAACGACAGCTCCCCGATGCCGCATGCCTGGGCGACGGTGATCTCCGGGCTCGTGTCCATGGTGAAGGTGACGAGGCCGTCGACGTCGGCGGGGGCGAGCCCGGCGTCGTCGAGGGCGGCGCGAACGGCCTCGACCGCGAGTTTCAGCTCGCTGCGGCCGGAGTCCTTGGAGAACTCGGTCGCACCGATGCCGACGATGGCGGCCCGCCCACCGAGGGCGTCCGCGCGCCGGAGGCTCATGAGGGCGCCTCGGTCCTGTACGACGCGGGCGGCTCGGTCCCATAAGGCGCGGGCGGCTCGGACGCCGGAAGCTGGATGGTGGCCGTCCCGGTGACGTGGTCGCCGAGCCGGTTGGTCCCGGTCACGGCGACCTCGGCGGTCCGGCCCGCGAGGGCGGTGACCCGCCCGGTGAGGGTCATGGTGTCGCCGGGGTGGTTGGGCGCGCCGAGCCGGATGGCCAGCTTCTGCAGCTCGGCGCCGGGCCCGGCCCAGTCGGTGACGTACCGGCCGACCAGTCCGCCCGTGGTGAGGATGTTCATGAAGATGTCGGGCGAACCCTTCTCCCGGGCGGCCTCGGCATCGTGATGGACGTCCTGGTAGTCGCGGGAGGCGAGGGCACCGGCGACGATGAGGGTGCGGGTGACGGGGACGACGAGCGGCACCAGCTCGCACCCGACCGATACGGCGCCCGGGACCGCGACCGAGCGGGCACCCGAACCGGCGCCCGAACCGATATCCGAACCGATATCCGAACCGGCACCCGGGCCGGCACCCGGACCGGACCGCGCGGTCATGCGACCTCCCTGAAGACGGGCAGCTCCAGCCCCTCCTCCACACTCCGGAACTCCAATTCCACCTTCATCCCTATCTGCACCTCCGCGCAGAGCACGCCGACGATGCCGCTGATCATCCGTACGCCTTCGGCGAGCTCGATCAGGCCCACGGCGTAGGGCGGGTCGAACGCCGGGAACGGCGGGTGGTGCATGACGACGTAGCTGAACACCGTGCCGCGCCCGGACGCCGCCACCGTGTCCCAGCACGGCGACCCGCAGGAGGCGCAGCCGGGGAGCCAGGGGAACCGAAGCGTCCCGCAGCCGGTGCAGCGCTGGATGAGCAGTCGGTGGTCGGCGACGCCGTCCCAGAATCCGGCGTTGTCGCGGTTGACGACCGGGCGCGGCCGGCGGGGAACGGCGACACCCGCACGCGCCGCACCCGCGCCCGCCCCGACTCCGCCCCTGCTGAGCGTGCGGGCCCGGGTAGGGCGGCCGCGGGCGCGTACTTGAGGATGCGGAACCGATGGGTTCCGGCGAGTTCCCCGGCCGCCCGCACCTCCATCCGCGTGGTGACGAAGTGCCCGACGCCCAGCTTGGTGATCTTGCGCGGCGACACGGACTCGATGACGGCGTCGAAGGTGATCCGGTCGCCGGGTCGCAGCGGGCGCAGGTACTCCTGCTCGCAGTCGGTCGCGACGACGGCGGTGAACCCGGCACCGTCGAGCAGCGCCAACAGCTCGTCGTACGCGGCCGAGCGGGCGTCGCCATGGCCCGAGAGGCCGCCCATCGTCCACACCTGGAGCATGGTGGGCGGCGCGACGGCGGGATAGCCGGGGTGGGTGTCCCCCATCGCCTCGCACCAGTGCCTGATCATCGGCTCGTTGACCGGGTCCTTGCCCTGGCCGCCGAGGGCGGCGGCACGGCCTTCGTAGGCGCGCAGCCGTTCGTAGAAGTCGTCGTACGCCACCGAGGCACCCCGATCGCCGCTCGCTCGCTCCCGACCGCAACTTTTCTGACTATCCGTCAGATGCTCGGCGCCCGTCAAGGGAAGAGAGAAGAGGCCGACGCCCCAAGGGAAGGGGGAGGAGGCCGCGGCACGCACGACTGCGCGGCGGTACCGGGGCACCACCGCGCAGTCGCATCTGACCTCACCCGTCCCATTCGATCAACGCATCACCACAGCTTTCGCGTCCTGTCGTCCCATGTCCGCATCCCGAGTTCTCGTTGGCCGCACCGGCGCCGTGGTGCTGGGGTGGCGCCTCGGTGCTGCGACGTCGCGAGAGCAGACTGCCCGCGGTGCCCCGGGCGAACCTCCGGCGCGCCCCAATTACCCCGCACGTATGAGCAACTGATTTCAAACCACCAGCACAACCGCGCCCCGCCCCCCGCGCCTCACGCCGCCCTCCGGGTGCCGGGACCACTCCCACGAGCAGAAAAGGAGGGGTGCCCGCAACCTCACGGGCACCCCTTCCGGCTCGAAAGCCGACATCAGACCTGCTTCTTCAACTCCTTGACCTCGGCATTGGCCTTGACCGTCAGTTGCTCGGCGAGATCCGACAGCGCCCGAGCACCCGCGAGCTCCTCACCGATGCGGGCCTCCGCGGCGTCCCGCGTATCGCGTGTGGCGCGGCCGTGCGCCCGCAGTTCCGTGCCGTCCCGAAGCCGCAACAGGGCCGCCGCCTTGGTATGCGTCTCGTCTTCGTAGAACTCGATCTCGACGTGCCATCCCGCGACCTCCACGACCTGCACCTCCACGACGAAGCTCACTGAACGGGTCGGCTGCTCGCCACCCTCACGCCCGTCGGGGCCGGCCGCGATGCTGCCTGGGCCCGCCCAACGTAATCGCTCCCGCCCGACCCCCACCCGGCCACACGCGCACGCCCGCGGAAGACCACCCATCCGGGCTGCCCGACCCGCCGGCGCGACACGAGCAGCAGGGCGCGTACCCCCAGGGCGGCTGCTTCCGAGTGAACGTTCCCAGCGGCCCGGCGCGCCGACGATGCGGCCAAGGGGCCCGAGGCGTGACGATTCAGTTCGTACGTACGTGCCGCTCCGGCGACGCGAAACGAACACGCAGGGGCGGCCGACGGGGCTGGTCCGGGGCTCCTTGGGAGCACCGAACTGCCTACTCGGCGGATTCGGTACGGTCCGCGGAGAGCACTGAGCACTTGATCGTTCCAGTGATCTGTGTGGGGTTGCTTTCCGTATCCTCCTCACCATCGCCGTTACCGGTGTCCACGGTTTGGCCAGAGGCCACCTTGTACGCGCTGGCGAACATCGTGGCCTTGCGGTCTCCGGTCTTCGCGTCGGTGACTTCGATCTCCACCGAATAGTCCGAGACCTTGGATGAGCTGTTCTTGATCGACAGGTCGGCTATCGCGTACGAGTCGCCGAGACCGTAGGGGTCACCGATCCGGCAGGACTTGAGCGTCACGTCGTCGCGCCCATCCCCCGAAGTCGAGTCCATTGACTCCTCTGTCGGTAGCGGAAACTCCTCAGCGGCACCGGAGCCGTCATTGCCCTGCACGCTGAGATCGAATTCGTCACGTAGGTTCAAACCTGGGAATCTCTTGTCGACCTTGTCAGCGAAGGCGCCGAACTGTTCCACTGCATCACCTAGCTTCGCAAACGCATCCGAGGCATCGGCAACGTCACCGGAGTCCAGGGCACACGCGCCCTTGATCGCGTCCCGCAGACTACGGAATGCCTTCTCGAGTTCGGCATTGGCATACGGTGCATCCGGAGCATCGTCAATGACGTCCTGGATCGCCTCGGCCCCGCCCTCGGCGCACACCTGACTGGTGTCGCCCTCGAGCATCTCCTCCGCCGCCACAACCGCCGGGTCCTCGACAAAGTCCTCTTGCCAGGCCCTCATATCGGCTTCCGTGACGCCCGAACCACTATCTCCCGATTCCCCTCCTCCACCACAGGCGACGATGGTCCCGCCGCCCGCCAGGATGGCCGCCGCCATGGCAGCCACCACACGGGTCCTCATGCTGATCATCTTCTTCCGTGCCGAGCAGTTTCCATCGACACATATTCCGGTTCAAGTTATACGCCCCGAATCACGCGCCCGGAACGAAGATCAGGCTGGTGGTCGCTCACGCGGTCGAACAGCCGGAGCCGCGGCAAGCTACGGCCGAGGAGGCCAACCTTCTGGGTGTGCAGACCTGGTTGCTTGGAAGAATTGCGAATGCCCGCGCCGGTGTCTCCACCGGCGCATCCCAACCCGTGCGGTCAGCGCCCTTCGTAGCGCCAGTTCTCCAGCGCGGCCAAGGCCCGGGCCCTGGCCTCCGCGACCGCGAACCGGGCCTCCCGCTCGCCTTCCTGGGCGTGTGCGGCCTGGCTGGTGACCTGGCCGGGCCACTTTCGGTAGAGCAGGCCCGTCTCCGCGTTGAACCAGCCGCGGCTGACCGCGCTCAGGGCCAGGAGCAGGCCCGTGTCCTCCGATGCGGGAAGCGCCATCCAGCCGCCGAGGGCCAGGAGCAGGTCGCGGCGCACGAAGAGGGTCGCCGGGTGGACCTGAGCTCGGAAGTTGTGCGCCTTCCAGTGCTCCAGCACGGCGCCGCGCGCGATGACTCCGTGCGACGGGTCCTGGTCGAAGCCGACCGTCGAGCCGTCCGGCAGGAGGTCCAGCACGCGTGAGGTCGACCATCCGATGCCCGGGTTCTCCTCCAGCGCGTGGAGGTCGCGGGCCAGTACGCCCGCGGTGAGCATGTCGTCGGCGTCCAGCACCTTCACGTACTGGCCTTCGGCCCGGGACAGTGCCATGGTGCGGGCCATCGCCGCGCGGCCCGCTCGGCCCTGGCCGAAGCTGACGCGCGCGTCATCGGGCACGTACGGCGCGACCGCGTCGGTCTCGCCGTCCTCCTGGATGACCCACTGCCAGTCCCAGCCGTCGGGCAGTTCCTGGTCCAGCAGCGACGTGTACGCGGAGGGCAGATGCTCGGCGGCGGGCGCGTGCACCGCAGTGATGACGGAGATCAGGTTGGTCATCGTCACCACCTGGCCAGGGGCGTCGTGAAGACGAGTTCGGTGCGGTCGCCGGGCAATGCCACGTCGGCGACCTCGACCACCCGGCCTCCGCTGTCGATCGACGTCTTGCGGAGGACGATCACCGAAACGCCCCTCGGGATGCCGAGCTCCTCGGCCTCCTCGGACGTCGGGGGACGGGCCGTGAGCCGCTCGACGACGCGGTCCAGCTCGATGCCGACCGTGAAGAGCTGGCTCTGCGTGCCGCCCGGCCACGGCTCCTTCGTCGCGTCCAGGAGGTCGGGGTTGGCCGCGACCAGGTCGTGGAGCAGGTACGAGTGCGCGACGTCGAAGGGGGCGTCCTCCTCGCGGGAGTGCGTGCGGTACGTCCGCTGAAGGAGCTTCGTGCCCACCGGCACGTCGAAGGCCGCGGCGAGGTCCTCATCGGCCGTCGCCTCGCGGTACTCGGCGTGGAAGACCAGGTCAGAGGCGGTCAGGCCGGTGTCGTGTTCCGTGGCTCCGGTCTCCAGCCGCGTCGTCTCGGGCTCACGCGCCCGGTCCTTCTCCCACTGGTGCCGCGAGTTGTCGCGCAGCACGCGCCGCCGCGGCTCGCGGACGAAGTTCCCCACACCGTGCCGCTTGTCGATCAACCCTTCGATCTCCAGCTCGGCGAGCGCCCTTTGGACCGTCGGCACACTCGTCCTGAACCGCTCGGAGAGCTTCACCTCCGAAGGCAGCTTCTGGCCGGGTGCCGGCCGCCCGCCGCGGATGTCCTGGCGCAAAGCGTCGCGAATGCGCTCATATGCCGTGGCCATATCGGGGTCACCGTCCCTCTTCGCCGGACGACCGCAGCCCAAATCCGTGCAAGGGGTGCCCCTGGAACCGGGACACCCCTTTCTGGCCGGCAGGTTCGCCGACCTGGGCGGAGGGTGTGGGATTTGAACCCACGGTGACATCGCTGCCACGACGGTTTTCAAGACCGTTCCCTTAGGCCGCTCGGGCAACCCTCCCCGCGACCGCCCCGCGGGGCATCGCGGGGATCAGCCTAGCGCGTCAGCTGTCGCCCTCGCGCTGGCCCAAGGTCAGCTGGACCGTGTGCTGCTTGCCGTCGCGCTCGTAGGTGAGGGTGACCTTGTCGCCCGGGCGGTGGGTCCAGATTTCACTGATCAGGGTCGGGCCGCTGTCGATCACCGTGTCGTCCAGCTTGGTGATCACGTCACCGGGCTTGAGGCCCGCCTTGGCGGCGGGGCCGTCGGGGATGACGGCCGGGGTGCCGTCGGTGGCGGTCTGGGCGATCTTGGCGCCCCCGCCGCCGTCCTTCATCGTCACGGTCGCCGATATGACGGGGTAGACGGGCGTACCGGTCTTGATCAGCTGCTCGGCGACGTTCTTCGCCTGGTTGACCGGGATCGCGAAGCCCAGGCCGATGCTGCCGGACTGCTGCGCCCCGCCGCCGAAGCCGCCGCCGGGGCC
The DNA here is from genome assembly GCF_030553055.1 of Streptomyces sp. XD-27. Lineage (NCBI taxonomy): Bacteria > Bacillati > Actinomycetota > Actinomycetes > Kitasatosporales > Streptomycetaceae > Streptomyces > Streptomyces sp. XD-27. Next base: position 4,346,767 of record NZ_CP130713.1, on the reverse strand, counting down.
CGCCGACTGGATCGCCGAGTTGATGCCGATGACGGCGCCGTTGGCGTTGAGCAGCGGGCCGCCGGAGTTGCCGGGGTTGATGGAGGCGTCGGTCTGCAGGGCGCTCATGTACGAGGAATTGCCGGCGCCGCCGTCGTTGGAGGCCACCGGGCGGTTCTTGGCGCTGACGATGCCGGTGGTGACGGTGCCGGAGAGGCCGAAGGGCGCGCCGATCGCCACCGTCGCGTCACCGACCGAGACCGTGTCGGAGTCCCCGAGGGGGAGCGGGTTCAGCGTGGCTCCGGACGCGTTCTTGAGCTTGATCACCGCGACGTCGTACCCCTCGGCGCGGCCGACGACCTCCGCGTCGTACCGCTTGCCGTCGGAGAACGTCGCCGTGAGCCTGCCGGTGTCGGCGGCCGAGGCCACCACGTGGTTGTTGGTGAGGATGTGGCCCTGCTTGTCGTACACGAAGCCGGTGCCGGTGCCGCCCTCGCCGCTGCTGCCCTGCGCCTCGATCGTCACGACGCTGGGCAGCGCCCTGCGCGCGATGTCGGACACCGAACCCGGCGCCCTGCTCTCCGCCTTGGGGTCGGCTGGGGCGGAGACGGTGGTGGAGTCGGTGGCGTCGTCCCGGTCCGCGGCCCAGTAGCCGATACCGCCGCCGATGCCGCCCGCGACGAGCACGGCGGCCAGTACGGCGGCCACGACTCCACCCGAGCGCTTACGGGGCGCGGGGGGCGCGTCGGGGAGAAGGGGGACGGGCGCGGCCGGGGCGCCCCATATGCCGCCGGTACCGCTGGTCGCTCCCGCACCGCCGGTACCGCTGGTCGCTCCCGTGCCACCGGTACCGCTGGTGGCTCCCGTGCCGCCAGGAGTTCCTGCACCTCCGGCGCCGCCGGTACCGCCCGCGCCGCCCGTGCCGCCAGCGCCCGCTGCTTCCCCGCTGCCGCCCGTGCCGCCTGCCTCCGTCCACCATGCGCCGCCCGAGGCCCCCACAGCCTCGGGCGGCGCGGCGGGCGGAGCGCCTGCGGCCGCGGCCGCGGCCGGGGCCGGGGCCGGGGCCGGGGCCGGGGCCTGGGCCTGGGCCGCCGGCACGGGTGCCGGCCGGGCCTCGACGGTCGGCTGCTCCGCGGTCGGCGCCTCCCCCGCACCCGTCGTGCGGGCCTCCGCACCGGGTGCAGAGGCCTCCGCGCCCGTCGCGGAGGCCGTCTCGGGCTGGAGGTCCGGCGCCTGAGTCGCCGCGTCCGGTCCGGGCGTGGACGGGACGGCGGGGCCCTGGTTCTCGGTGCTCACAGCTTTCTCCTCAGGTGCACGACAGATTCTGGACAGCGGCCCACGACACGTACGAGCAGCATCACCCGCAAGCCTTTCCCACGGCACGTCAGACCACCGTAAGGAGGGGCGGCTCCCCGGCCCGCCGACCCTTATCCCGGACGAAGCGGCATGTTCCCGATGTATGCGGGATAAACCACCCAATCATGCCGGGCAAACCGGGCAACTTACCCCCCTCTCCGCGGGCCCGGGCCGGGCGGTGGCACCATGACGCGGTGACTTATGCGCGCCCGGACCAGGACCGGCTCCCCGGCCCGTCCCCCGTCTCCGTCGTCGCCCACCGCGGCGCCTCCGAGGACGCGCCCGAACACACCCTCGCCGCCTACCGCAAGGCGATCGAGGACGGCGCCGACGCCCTCGAATGCGATGTACGGCTGACCGCCGACGGGCATCTGGTCTGCGTCCACGACCGGCGCGTCAACCGCACCTCCAACGGCCGCGGCGCCGTCTCCTCGCTCGAGCTCTCCGACCTCGCCGCTCTCGACTTCGGCTCCTGGAAGGGGCAGTCCACCGATCGCGAGGCACCGGACCGGGACCACCGCGACAGCACCTCGGTCCTCACCCTGGAGCGCCTGCTGGAGCTCGTCGCCGACGCGGGCCGCCGCGTCGAGCTGGCCATCGAGACCAAGCATCCGACCCGTTGGGCGGGCCGCGTCGAAGAGCGGCTGCTGGCCCTGCTGCGCCGTTTCGACCTGGACGCTCCGGCCGCGGGCGAGCCGTCCGCGGTGCGCGTGATGAGCTTCTCCGCGCGCTCACTGCACCGCGTGCAGGCCGCCGCCCCGGCCATCCCGACCGTCTATCTGATGCAGTTCGTCCTGCCGCGGCACCGCGACGGGGCGCTGCCGCCGGGCGTGCGCATCGCGGGGCCGAGCATCCGGATCGCGCGGAACCACCCCGAGTACGTCGCTCGCTGGCAGCGCGCGGGGCACGGCGTGCACATCTGGACCGTCGACGAGCCCGAGGATGTCGAGCTCTGCACCCGCCTCGGCGCCACGGCAATCATCACCAACCGCCCCAAACAGGTCCTGTCCCAACTCGGCCGCTGATAGCGCCCTCATACGGCCCATTACAAGGAGTGCACCGGCGCGTTCGGTACGTATTCGATTGCGACGAGTGCGTCACCGGATGCCATGTGGCCGGTTTCCGCTCCAGTACGGCGGGGCATTCAACCCGTGGCGTGGGGCAAAGGAGGTCTCGGGGGTGGCGTTGGTGGTGGCACAGGAAGTGCCGACGTCGTCGAGCATGGCCGTTCCCCACGGTCCTGCCGGCGTGGGTCAGGCAAGGCGCCGGATGCGCGACGATCTGCGGAGAACCGGGGTACCCGATGCGGTCACAGACGATGCCGTACTGATCCTTTCCGAACTGCTGAGCAACGCGTGCCGGCACGGCCGCCCGCTCCCCGCCGAGAGCAACGGCCACGGGGCCGTCCGGGCCGCCTGGCGGGTCGACGACCGCGCGCGTCTCACCGTCGAGGTCACGGACGGCGGCGGCCCGACAAGACCGGTTCCGGCCACTCCTTCCGTCACGGCCCGAGGCGGACGGGGGCTCAACATCATCACCGCGCTCTCCCTGGACTGGGGGGTCCGGGACAGCGCCGACGAAGTGACGGTGTGGGCTGTCCTGTCCACGCGCGACGCGTTCGCTACGCGCGTCACGCTCTCAGCGGGCCCACGGTCCGGGGCGCATTCCAGGGGGCATTCCGGGGCGAATCCCGCAGCGGGTTCCGCGGCGAAGCTCGGCGGCGACTTCGGCGGCGCCGCGCTCGACGCCGAACTCGACTGCGGTCTGGAGGATGCGGGGCTCGACGGCGGACTCGACAGTGGACACGGCGGACTCGACAGCGGACTCGGCTCCCGTCGCGCACCCGGCCACGGGCCTGATCCGACACCCGGCCTCGGGCCCGATCCGGCACCCGGCCACGGACCCGATCTCGGTTTCGCGGATCTCGACGGGCTGACCTGACCGACGAGGTTCGGCCAAAGGGCTAGGCTCCCGTCCCGTACCTGCCGTACGGGATCTGATGGACCGTACGAGCCGCCACGAGCCGTACCGACCGGGAGACAGCCACACCATGGCCAAGAAGCGCCGCCCCCAGACGAAGGCCGCAGGAGCACGGGTCAGCGCCGGAGCCGCCGACGCCGCCTATCCGGTCGTGGGCGCCCGCGAGCCCTGCCCGTGCGGTTCCGGCCGCCGCTACAAGGCCTGCCACGGCCGGGCCGCCGCACACGCCGTGACGGAACTGGTCCACCGCCCCTTCGAGGGGCTGGCCGGCGAGTGCGACTGGGTGGCGCTGCGCGAGCTGGTGCCCGCCGCGACCGCCGAACTGCACCTGAAGGGCGGCCTGCCGGAGGGCGTCCCGTCCGTCACGCTCGCGACCGTCCTGCCGATGGCCTGGCCCGCGCTGCGCCGCGACAACGGGGCCGTGCTGCTCGGCCTGCAGAACGACACCGCTTCCGGCGACCTCAGCCGCGACCTGGCGGACACGCTCCAGCGCGCGCTGGCCGCCGAGCCCGGCACGCCGGTCGCCGCGGCCCGCGCGGGCACGGACGGGCCGCGGCTGCAGGATCTGCTGGACCCGGAGGCGCCGTTCACCCCGACCGTCCACGAGGGCTTCGAGTTCTGGCTGGAGGACGCGGACGCCGCCACCGGCGAGGTCGCCGCCTCGCTGGAGCGGGCGAACGCCGCCGCGACCCCCACCGCCCGCCTCACCGGCGTCGAGGCCGCGTACTGGTGCGAGGCCCCGGAGAAGAACCACCTGCGCTGGGTCATGGCGCACCCGGAGGAGAAGCTCCTGGACGCGCTCGCCCGGCTGCACGCCGCCGGTACGTCCGCGCTGGGCGAGGGCACCCGCCTCGTCGGCTCCTTCCGCGCGCACGGCCTCACGGTGCCGGTGTGGGACCTGCCGACCGCGATGCGCGCGGAGGACGTGGAGAAGCCGGCCGCCGAGTTCGCGGAGCGGCTCGCGGAGGCGCTCGCCGTGGAGTCGCCGCTGACGCCGGAGGAGCGCCGGTCGCGCGGCGGCCTCACCAACCGCCAGATCACGCTGAGCTGATCGCGGCCGCTGGACCCCGGGCCGTACCCGTGGCGAGCCGCACCGGTCCGGTGCCGTGCCCGTCGCGAGTCGCACCGGTTCCGAAGTCGCAGCCGCAGCCGGCCGTCGCGAGCCGGACGCCTTGGAGGCGGTGTCGCGCCCGCGCATGCCGCGCGTGGGCGTGACACTGCTCACAACCCCACCGATCCGAGGGAATTGAGCGTCCGGAATTCCGCGATCGAATTTGCTAACCGCCAATCTCTTGTTACGGTTCTAGAAGCCCGGTCGCTGGTGCATCCCCCGTCGCCAGCGACCGGGCGTTTCCATGCCCGGCGGCGGGTTGCTCCCCGAGCGAAGCAGCAACCGCCCCTGGGGCGAGGTCACTTCCGCCACCGCCCCGGCGCCCACCACTGCGGACGCCACGCGGCCGATCCCCGGTTCCCAGGGCGTGTCGCACGCCCCCGGAGCATCGTCGGGCGCCACCGCGCAGTGCACCTGCCGGGTCAGGCCGTCGGGGCGCATAAAAGTGAGAACGAGCGCCAAGGGCGCGTCTGTCGCGTTGCGGTAGTACGTACGCGCCCATGTGTCGCCGCCCCGGCGCATCACACAGGTCTGCGCCTCCACCCCTTCGGGTGAAGCGAGTTCGGGGCCGCAGGCGGCCGAGGTGAAGCCCGCGCGGCGATGAAAGTCCGGACCAGCCGAAAGGTCTCGGCCAATGTCCGGGGCTACATGGGGACCGCCTTTGTCAAGATCCTTTCGGTCGCGGGGACGCTCTTCGCGATCGCGACGACGGTTCTCCCGATCCGCCGACCCCGCGGCCGCACCCACCAGGGGCAAGGAGGCGGCGAGCAGCACCACACCCAGCAGGACGCACATCCGCACCCGCGACGGCAACCGCGAAGACGTCCAGAGCGGCGCCTCGGACGACGCCTCGGACGAGATGCGGGGCGGCGCCTGGGACCGGAACCGGGACGTACGGTGCATGAGCCCCTCCACGACTCGCCGGAGCGGAACGCTGTCCGGTGAGCCGCAACATAGCGGGCAGGAAACCGCATTACGGCGGGCCGCGCACCCGTTTGGCGACGTTTCACCGGGCGGCTTGCGCCCAAACGAGTGAGCGACCGCCTCGCCTCCGGACCGCGGAGCAGCTGCGCTCCGGTTCGCTCGCCGGGCACCGCGCCTCAGAGCGTGCCTCCGCACACGCCTCAGTACGCGGGGCCGCGGTCACACGAACCGCGGGACAGCCGACACCCGCACGACCCGCCGACCCGCCGACCCGCAGGACCCGCCGACCGGCCGACCAACCGACCAGCCGCCGACCGACCGGCCTCAGTACGCGAGCCTGCTGCCCCCGTCCGGTGCGTTCGCGCTCGCCTCGACCAGCGCGTCCACCACCGTCGCCACATGCGGCAGCCACGGGCCGGGCGCACGCCGCAGCGGCGCCCGCTCCCAGCGCACCCGCCCGGCGCCCGTCTCGGACGGCGGCAGCGCCACATAGCCGCCGTCGCCGTGGAACCGCAGCGAGCTGGGCACCCAGTCCTGGCGGTGCAGGAGCTCGCCGAGCTCTTCGAGGTCGTACGGGGCCACCAGCAGGGACCACCGGGTCGGCGTCGCGATCACCGGGCCGACCCGCACCCGCGCGGCGTCGAACGCGGCCAGCGCCCGCGCCCCCGCGACGGCGGGCAGACTCACGGCGCAGGGCGCCCGGCCCCCGGTCGCGAGCAGGACCGGCGCGGCCGGGCGGTTCGACCACCACCAGCGGATCATGCGGGCGTCGGTGGTCGCCGCGAGCAGCCCGGGGTCGAACGGGTGGGCGCCCGGCACCACGCAGTCCTGGTGCGGGCAGCCGCACTCCCCCGCGCGGCCGCCGGCGCCGGTCCGCATCCCCACTCCGGGGAGCACGGGCCACCGCCACTCGGTGGCGCAGGTGAGCGCCGCGCGGAGCAGCGCCGGACTCCCGCCGTGTCGCATGAACGAGAACTTGCGTCGCCTTCCGGGGATCTCGCGCATGAGCGCTCGTCCTTTCCGTGAACGCCGAGGGCCGTATCCATCGCACTACAGGGCACTACATCGCACTGCGCATTACAGGCACCGCCGCGCACCGCCGGGCGCTGCCGACCCACCGGGCACCGCTGTAACACCGCGCATTGCTGGGCATTGCTGGGCACTACGGGCATTGCTGGGCTTTCGCATGACACTGTGTGGCACTACGTGGCAGTACGCGACGCGTCCCTGGACTGTTCGGATCGTCACGCCACGCTGATCGCTAGTCACCGCGCGTACAAGGCAGCGCATCACGTCGCAGGCCGAGCGTGGAACGTGGCGGGGGGTGGCGTGCGCATGGCGCTTGCCGTCTCCTGTGTGCTCTCCCCGCCACTCGGGGATGGGCGCGGCCGTCACTGACTAGGACGCCGGCTCCGGCCCTGGGGTTCCAGGGCGGCTCCAACTGCCGCTTCCCTTCTCCGAATACGTACCCACCAGGGCGGATATGACGCGCTGTCGAAGGACGCCAGTCGACCGCAAAAGGGGAGCGCTCCAACCAATTTTCGGCCAACTTCGATTCCCCACGGACACCAACAAACCCAACGGGACAATGCTGGACATCGCGTCGCTGGTGCGTGTACATCTGGAGACGTATAGCGGCGCAGCACTACAGGGGGTTTGCAATGCTATGGAGTGATATGCACCGGTCGGTAGGGCGCGTGGTCACGTGCCGAAGAGGCAGCACCCCATGAGCGTCCCGCATCCGCCGAAAGTGGCTGGAATCGATCCCTCGCTCCCCTCCCCCTCGCACACTGCCGACCCCGCCGCCCCCGCGCCGCTGCCCCCGCCCAACGCCGTCGTCCTGGACCGCCTGGCGGGCTGGGTCTCCGACCTCACCACGCTCCACGAACTCACCGAACGGCTGACGCGCACCCGCAGCCTGGACAGCGCCCTCCACGAACTCCTCCGCGCCGGAGCCGCCCTCGTCGGCGCCCGCCGCGGACTGGTCACGCTCGAACCCGCCGACGGCCTCGGGCCCGTCACCACCGTCGGCCTCGGCCTCGGCCGGGCCGACCTCGGGTACATCGAGACGATCCCGCGCGGCACCGCCAGCGCCGCCCATCTGCTCGACGGGCTGCCCGAGGCGCACGCCCCGCGCCCCGAGGTCGTCCATCCCGACCTCGCCCGGGAGGCCGGTCTCGACCCCCGGCACCGCGAGGTCGCGACCCGCCTCGGTTACGCCGCCAGTTACGCCGTCCCGCTGGATCCGCTCGGCGAGCCCACCGACGAGGGCGGCGCTCCCGTCGGCCGGCTCGCCGCGCCCGCCGGCCGCCTCGGTGCGGCCGTCTGGCTCTACGACGAGCCCACCGAACCCTTCGAGCGGCAGCGCCACCTGCTCGGCCTCTACTGCCGGCACGCCGCCGAGCACGTCGCCCGGCTGGTCGAACTCACCCGCGCCCGCGACGCCGCCGCCACCCTCCACCAGGAGCTGCTGCCCGCCCGGCTGCCCCGGGTCCCCGGGGTCCGCCTCGCCGTCCGGCACCGGACCGGCCCGGACGGCGGCGGCGACTGGTACGACGCGCTGTCCCTGCCCGAGGGCGCGCTGGGCCTCGCCATCGGCTCCGTCTCCGGTTCCGGCCCCGGTGCCGTCGCCGCGATGGGGCGCCTGCGGGCTTCCTTGCGCGCGTACGCCGTGATGGAGGGCGAGGACCCGGTGGCCGTGCTCTCCGACCTGGAGATGCTGCTCCGCCTCACCGAGCCGGCCCGTACCGCCACCGCCCTGTTCGCGTACTGCGAGCCCCTCGAGGCGCCCCCGGGCTCGGCCGGCGGCCTCAGGATCGTGCTGGCCGGGGCCGGGCACTGCCCGCCGCTGATCGTCGGTGAGCACCGGACCGAGTTCGTCGAGACCTCCCTGTCGGCACCGCTCGGCATGCTCTCCTGCTGGGAGGCCCCGAGCATGGAGATCGAGCCCGCCGCGGGAGAAACGCTCCTCTTGTACAGCGACGGGCTGCTGCACCGCACCGGAGACGAGATGGACCGCGCGTTCGCCCGGCTGCACGCGGCCGCGGCCGGCGCGCCGCGGGTCGTACGGCAGGATCCGGACGCTCTCGTGGACCATGTGCTGCGCACGGTGCTGCCCGACGGGCTCGCCGCCATCGACCGCACCGACGACGTCATCCTGCTCGCCGCCCGGTTCGACTGAGTCAGGCGCCTCGCCGCTCGGCCCCGCGTGCGACACCGCGCCGCGGACCTCAAGACCTGGCGGTGGATTGCCGGATACTTCACACATCTCACGGTCGCCCGCCTGCGCCACCTACGATGGACCGGGTCCAGTTCGAGGAGGATGACGTGACCGAGGAGCCGACCGCGGAGATCCCGGAGACCCCGGAGACCGAGGCGCCCATCAAGCAGCGGAAGAACGGCCTGTACGCGGGCGTCTCCGACGAGCTCGCCGCGAACATGAAGACCGGCTGGGCCGACACCGAGCTGCGCGACCTGCGGCCGATCGAGCAGGCCGCGCACACCGCCCGCCGCCGCGCCGCGCTCTCCGCGCGCTTCCCCGGCGAGCGCCTGGTGATCCCCGCGGGCAACCTGCGGACCCGCTCGAACGACACCGAGTACGGCTTCCGCGCCGCCACCGAGTACGTGTACCTCACCGGCGACCAGACCCAGGACGGCGTGCTCGTCCTGGAGCCGACCGGCGCCGAGGGGCACGAGGCGACCCTCTACCTGCTGCCGCGCTCCAACCGCGAGAACGGCGAGTTCTGGCTCGACGGCCAGGGCGAGCTGTGGGTCGGCCGCCGCCACAGCCTGGCCGAGGCCGAGCAGCTGCTGGGCATGCCCTGCAAGGACGTGCGCGAGGTCGCCGACGCGCTCCGCGCCGCGACCGGCCCGGTCCGCGCCGTGCGCGGCCACGACGCCGGGATCGAGGCGGCCCTCACCGACAAGGTCACCGCGGAGCGCGACGAGGAGCTGCGCGGCTTCCTCAGCGAGCTGCGCCTGGTCAAGGACGAGTGGGAGATCGGCCAGCTCCAGGCGGCCGTCGACTCCACCGTGCGCGGGTTCGAGGACGTCGTGAAGGTCCTCGACAGGGCCGAGGCCACCTCCGAGCGCTACATCGAAGGAACGTTCTTCCTCCGGGCGCGCGTCGAGGGCAACGACGTCGGCTACGGCTCCATCTGCGCCGCGGGCCCGCACGCGACCACCCTGCACTGGGTGCGCAACGACGGCGCGGTCCGCTCCGGCGAGCTGCTGCTGCTGGACGCGGGCGTGGAGACCACCAGCCTCTACACGGCGGACGTCACCCGCACCCTGCCGATCAACGGCCGCTTCACCGCGCTCCAGCGCAGGATCTACGACGCGGTGTACGAGGCGCAGGAGGCCGGCATCGCGGCGGTCCGGCCCGGCGCGCGGTACCTCGACTTCCACGAGGCGGCGCAGCGCGTGCTGGCCACCCGGCTCGTGGAGTGGGGCCTGCTCGGCGACCTCGACGTGGAGAAGGTCCTGGAGCTGGGCCTCCAGCGCCGCTGGACGCTGCACGGTACGGGCCACATGCTCGGTCTGGACGTGCACGACTGCGCGGTCGCCCGCCGCGAGACGTACGCGGACGGCGTCCTGGAGCCGGGCATGTGCCTCACGGTCGAGCCGGGCCTGTACTTCCAGGCGGACGACGTGACGGTGCCGGAGGAGTACCGGGGCATCGGCGTCCGCATCGAGGACGACATCCTGGTCACGGAGGACGGCAACCGGAACCTGTCGGACGGGCTGCCGCGCACCGCCGACGACATCGAGGCGTGGATGGCCCGCCTCAAGGGCTGACCGACGCCGACTGACGAACCGTGCCGCCCGCGGCGGGGCTGACGCTCTGCCGCGGGCGCGCTTTGTTGACGGGGGGCTGGGCGCATGGACGTACTCGCGGGCCTGCTCGACGGGCCCAGGGCCCGCGGGGCGTTCCTGCTCCGGGCGATCATGGATCCGCCCTGGTCCATACGGGTCGAGGACCGGGCGCCGCTGACCCTGGTGACGGTGGCGCGCGGCACGGCGTGGGCCCTTCCGGAGCGCGGCGAGCCGCGGCGGATGGGTCCCGGCGACGTCGCGGTCATGCGCGGCCCCGACCCTTACGGCTTCGCCGACGACCCGGCCACCCCGCCGCGCGCCGTGATCCATCCCGACGGGCGCTCCACCACCCCGGACGGCGCGGAGCTGTGCGAGGCGATGGACCTGGGCGTGCGGACGTGGGGGGACGGTCCGGTGGGGGCACCTCCTGGGGGCACCTCCCGGACGGAGTCCGGGGGAGGCCGCGCTGGGGGAGAGACGGTGCTGCTCATCGGCACGTACCGGGTGGGCGGCGAGATCAGCCGGCGGCTGCTCGGGGTGCTGCCCGCGCTGCTGGTGCTGCCGCGCGACGCCTGGGACTCGGGCCTGACCGCGCTGCTCGAAGAGGAGATCGCACGGGACCGGCCGGGTCAGGAGGTCTTCCTCGACCGGCTGCTGGACCTGCTGCTCATCGCGGCGCTGCGGGCCTGGTTCGCGCGCCCGGAAGCGGCGGCTCCGGCCTGGTACGCGGCACAGGGCGACCCGGTGGTGGGCCGGGCGCTGCGGCTGCTGCACGACGACCCGGCACACCCCTGGACGGTCGCCGGGCTCGCGGCGCGCGCGGGCGTCTCGCGCGCCGCCCTGGCCCGGCGCTTCACGGAGCTGGTCGGCGAGCCGCCGATGGGCTATCTGACCGGCTGGCGGCTCGCGCTGGCGGCGGATCTGCTGCGCGAGCCGGACAGCACGCTGGAGGCCGTGGCCCGACGGGTGGGCTACGGCAGCGCGTTCGCGTTGAGCACGGCCTTCAAGCGGGTACGCGGGGTCAGCCCGCAGGAGTACCGCGGGGCGTCGGCGACGACGGGCTGAGATACCGACAGGCCGGTCAGGAGCCGGCGGTGGGCCGGACCGCCTCCAGGACGTCCACACAGCGGCCGAGCAGCGCGAGCAGGGTGTCCCGCTCCTCGTCGCTGAACTCGGCGGCGAGGGCGCGTTCGACGCGTACCGCGCGGGCGTCCGCGTCCGCCATCACCGTCCGCCCCTGCTCGGTGAGGCGGGTCTCCAGGACGTTTCCGTGCCAGGCGTGCGGGGTGCGCTCGACCAGCCCGCGCTCCTGAAGGTTCTTGAGCACCGTGTTCATGGTGGGCGGGGTGACGGCGCAGGCGCGGGCCAGGGCGGCGGCCGAGATCCCGGGGTTCTCCGAGAGGCACAGCAGCGCGGCGTACTGCGGCACCGTCAGCCCGGCCGGCTTCAGCGCGGCGTGCTTGGTCGCGTTGAGGGCCTGCTCGGTGCGCTTGACGTAGAAGCCGAGGCGTTCGGAGGTGGGCATCGTCATCTTCGCATCGTATTGAGCCATTCCCACCCTAACGAACATATGAACCTTGTCGATGATTAGAGTTCTTACTATCGTTACGGCTCACCTGATCGCTTGAGAGCTTGAGAGCTAGGGAGAGCACCCCATGCCTCGTGTCCCCCGACGTCCCCGCCGCCGCTCCGCCGCCGCAGGTCTCGCCCTGGCGGCCCTGGCCGCCCTGGCGCCGGCGGCGCGGGCGGCGCAGCCCGAGCCGCGCCCCGCCGCCCAGGCCTGCGCCGCCCGCGTCTCCACCGCCCACGTCCTGCCCGGCGACCGGGTCTACCCCGAGGGAATCGGCGCCGATCCGCGCACCGGCGAGCTGTACGTCTCGTCGTTCACCACCGGCGCCGTCTACAGGATCACTCCGGGTCGGACCGACGCGGAGATCTTCCTGCCCTCCGGCACCGACGGCCGCACCACGGCGGGCGGCCTGAAGGTGGACCGGGCCGGCCGGCTGTGGGTGGTCGACCAGGCGGGCGTCTCGCTGTACGACGTACACGGCCGCCGCCTCGTCGCCCGCTTCGACGCCCCGGTGGCGGACGGCGCGTGGGTCAACGACGTCGCCATCGGCCCGGACGGCACCGCGTACCTCACCGACAGCCGCCGCGCCACGGTCTACCGGGTGACGCCCGCGCAGGTACGGCAGGCGGTGGCGGACGGCGGCCGCGCCCGGCTCCGGGACGGCTTCGACCTGAGCGGCATGGTCGATCCGCACCAGCCGGACGCCTTCACGCTCAACGGGCTCGTCGTCGACCCGGCGGGACGGTACGTGCTGGCCGTGGACATGACCGGCGGCGACCTCTACCGCCTCGGCATCGCCACGGGCTCGGTCCGCAGGGTCACCCTGCACGGCGCGGACCTGACCCACGCCGACGGCCTCGAGCTCCGGCACGGCACCCTCTGGGCCGCGCACAACCGCAGCAACACCATCAGCCGCTGGCGGATCTCACCGGACGGCGGCAGGGCCCGCCTGGAACGGCGGCTCACCGACCCGTCCCTCCAGACGCCGACGACGCTGGTCCGCCAGGACGGACGGCTCCTGGTGGTCCGTTCGCAGTTCGACAAGGGCGGCCCGATGGGACCGGGGACCCCGGAGCGTCCGTTCACGGTGGCGGCCGTGCACGGGATCTGAGCCGGCCGGCACCCGCGCCGACCGGGACCGAGAAGACGTCAGATGCGCCAGTCCACGGGGTAGTCGGTGCCCCGCAGCTCGGGCGGCAGGTGCGAGGCGTCGTTGTAGGTGACGAGCTTCGCCGGGCCGTCCGAGCGGTAGAGGATGACCGTCACGGCGCAGTGGTAGTCCAGGAGCCGCAGCCAGCCGGACGCGGGACCGCCGAGGGCGTGGCAGACGAACCAGTTGATGAGGTTCCCGTGGCTGACGACGAGCTCGGGCCCGGCGGACCGGTCACCGTCTCCCTCGCCGTCGTCCGTGACCGGGCCCGCGTAGCGCCGGAGGGCCGCGGCCGCCTGCCGCGGCCCCTCGTCGAGCGACTCCGGCGGCAGCCCGTCGAAGAACGCGGTCTGCGCCGGTGTCACCGCCTCCGGTTCCGGGATCGCCGGGATGCACTCCCGCAGCAGGTCCGACGGGTGCACCGGTACCCCCGGCAGCTCCGCCGTGATCAGCGCGGCCGTCTGGGCGGCCCTGCGCTCCGTGCTGTGGTGGACGGCCGTGAACGGCACCTGCCGCAGCCGCTCCGCGACCAGCCGGGACTGGCGCCTGCCGTTCTCGGTGAGGGTGCCCTCGTCGAGCGGGTCGTCCCGGTCCGACACGTACTCGCCGTGCCGTACGAGATAGAGCAACCGGTGCGCCATCGCCCCGCCTTCGCCGTGTCCGTACGTCGGCGTGTCCGTACGCCGATTCCGTGATCGTGGACGTACGGCCTCGGGGGCCCGGTTCCCCTCACATACGGGGGCGGCGCCGGCCCGGCCTCGGCGCACCGGAGCGACCGCCGAGCCAGCGGTGGCGGAAGCCCTCCGCCCGGCCGGCCGCCTGGGCGTTGAGCCGGTGGATCAGGAGCATGCCGAGCACGATCGCCACGAGGATCACGACCACGGTGAGGAAGGTGACCACGGGACTCACATCCTTCGGACCGCGGACCGCATCCGCACGGCCGCGCAGGACCCCCCGGCGAGACGGGATGCCTCGTTCCTGCCAGCGTACTCCGGCACCCCCCGTCGGCTCGGCTGGCCGCCCGGCGGCCCCCGGAGGACGATGGAGACAGCCGACGGCTGGAGGGCAGCGGTGTTCGAGGTGGAGGACATCCGGGAGTGGCGCGACCACGACGTGGTGGACGAGGGCCGCCACAAGATCGGCACGCTGGAGTCGATCTATGTCGACACCGCCACCGACCAGCCCTCGTTCGCGACCGTGACGGTCGGCCTGCCGACCCGGCGCCGGCTCGTGTTCGTCCCCCTCGCCGAGGCCACCGTGGGCCCGGGCTATCTGAAGGTGCCCTACAGCAGGCAGCTGGTGAAGGACGCGCCGTGGATCGACACCGACGGCGTGCTGCCGGCGGAGGACGAGCCGGCGGTCTTCAAGCACTACGAACTGCCGTACCAGGCGGGCGCCGGCGGCGAGCGGCGGCTGGCCCGCCGCTGACCGGGGAGGCCACGCCATGACGCTCGTGCTGTTGCTGCTCCTGGTGGCCATGGTGCTCGGCCTGATCGGCGCGGTCGTGGACGGTCTGCTCTACCTGCTGGTCATCGGCGTGTGCGTCTTCGTCGTCGCGATGGCCCTGCTCGGCGCCCGCGTCCGCCGCGGCGGCAGACGCCCGCTCCGCTGAGTCCTAGGCCCTGCGGACCAAGCGGCCCGCCCCCCGGCCCGACGCGCTCGCCGGCTGCCTTGCATACGGTCGGGACATGACCGACACCACCGCACCGACGACCGACGGCACCACCCCCGCCCGCCCCTCCGCCGAGCCGCCGCGGCTCGACCTCGACGCGTATCTGGCGCGTGTCGGCTGGTCGGGCAGGCGCGAGGCGAGCGCGCAGACGCTGCGGTCGGTGCATCGGGCGCACGTCCAGGGCATCCCGTTCGAGAACGTCCAGGCCGTCCTCGGCTCCGCGCCCTCCCTCGCGCTGCCGGACCTCGAGGCCAAGCTCGTCCGCGGCCGCCGCGGCGGCTACTGCTACGAGCACAACACCCTCTTCGCCGCCGTCCTCGAAGCGCTCGGCTTCGGCGTCACCCGCCTCACCGCGCGCGTCCGCGTCGGCGCGCGGGGCGCCGTCCGCCCGCGTACGCACATGCTTCTGCTGGTGGACGTGCCGGGCGAGGCGCGGCGGTACCTCGCCGACGTCGGATTCGGCCACGTCGGCGGACTGCTCGAAGCCGTCCCGCTGGAGGCCGGCACGGAGGTCCGCGACGGCGGGCGGACGCACCGCCTGGTCCGCGAGCCGCACCACGGCCTGGAGCACCTGTGGGTGCTCCAGGCGTTCGAGGGCGACGCGTGGGCCGATCAATACGCCTTCACCCGGGAGCCGTTCGAGCCCGGTGACTACGAGGTCATCAACTGGCACATGGCGACGAACCCCCGCTCCCCCTTCCGGCAGGCCCTCTACGTCCAGCGCACCACCCCCGAGGCGCACCTCGCCCTCACCGGACGCGCCCTGGTGACCACGCGCGCCGACGGTACGCGCGAGGAGCGGGAACTGGCCGGCCCCGCGGAGGTGCGGCGGGTGCTGGACGACGACTTCGGCATCGAACTGCCCGAAGACGTCACGCTGTAGACGAGCACCCGCGACCGCGTCGAGGCGGCCTCCGAGTGGCCGCCGAGTAGCCTCCCGGTGGCCGCCGGATCGACGCCCGGATCGCCCTGTGAGCCCCCTCACGATCACGTTTGGTGAGCTTCCGAGTGATCCAAGATGATCTCTGAAGGCAAGACCAACCTTCACGCGCGACCGTCCACCGGCCTGAATTCACATCGCCGGCGGCGGTGATTCCGCATGCCGCGAAACGGCGGCCGTGCGCAGTCCCCCGCGCGCCTTCACTCGCAACATCATGGGGAAACACAGTGCAGGATTCCCGGGCCAGTGACGCCCGCCTTCCGTTAACCACCGGCCAGTACGAGATCTGGGTCGGCCAGCAAATGGCCCCGGAGAGTCCGCTCTACCGAATAGCCGAGTACATGGAAATCCATGGCCCGGTCGATCCGGTGGCGTTCGAGGCGGCTCTGCGGCAGGCCGTCATGGAAGCCGAGCCCTACCACGCGCGGTTCGGCCAGGAGGACGGCACGCCGTGGCAGGTGATCGAGCCGTCGGCGGACTGGGCGTTCCCGGTGTTCGACGTCAGCGGGGAGGCGGACCCCCGGGCGGTCGCGGAGGACTGGATGCGGTCCGACCTCCTGCGCCCCATGGACCTGGAGCGCGGTCCGCTGTTCTCCTTCGCCCTCTTCCGGCTGGCGGAGGACCGGTACGCCTGGTACCAGGGCTTCCACCACCTCATCACGGACGCCATGGGCGCGTCCCTCGTCGCCCGCCGGGTGGCCGAGCTCTACACGGCGCGGCTCGCGGGCACGGACTGCGGCGAAGCCGACTTCGGCGCCCTGCGGGTGCTCCTGGAGCGGGACGCGGAGTACCGCGCGCAGGACATGGAGGCCGACCGGCGGTTCTGGACGGAGCGGTTCGCCGATCGCCCGGAAGCGCCGCACCTGGCCGGGCAGCCGGCCCGCAGCATCAAGAGCGTCGTCCGGGAGACGGTGTACCTCTCCGAGGAGGAGGCGGCGCACGTGCGGGCCGCCGCACGGCGGTTCGGGACGCACTGGTCCGCGCTGATGATCGCGGTGACCGCCGCCTATATGCACCGCATGACGGGGAAGCGGGACATCGTTCTGGGCCTGCCGGTCATGGCCCGTACCGACGCCGAATTACGCCGCGTACCGGGAATGCTCGCCAATCTGGTGCCGCTTCGGCTGGCCGTGCGCCCCGAAATGCCGGTGCGCGACCTGGTGCGCCACGTCTCGCGGGAAGTGCGCACGGTTCTGCGCCATCAGCGCTACCGCTGGGTGGACCTCACCCGAGACCTCGGACTCTCCGACGGCGGCCAGGGTTTCGTCGGACCGCATATCAACATCATGTCGATGGATTACGACCTGGTGTTCGCGGGCCATCGGGCCACCGCGCACAACATCTCCAACGGCCTGGTCGAAGACCTGGCGATCATGGCCTACGACCGGTCCGACGGCACCGGCGTCCGCATCGACTTCAACGCGAACTCCGACCTGTACACCGCCGAGGAGCTGGCGACCCACCGCCGGCGCTACATGGCCCTGCTCGGGAACTTCACGGACCCCGCGCAGGACACCCCGACGGTGGGCGGAAGCGATCTGCTGAGCGCGGAGGAACGGCACCGCATCCTCACCGAATGGGCCGGGGCGCGGACCCCGGCGGCGGCCGGCGGCGCGGCGCGGGCCGCGTTACCGCTGCACGAGCGGTTCGCCCGGCAGGCGGCCCGTACGCCCGAGGCGGCGGCGGTGGTCTCCGGCGGGACGACGCTGTCGTACGGGCAGGTGGAGGCGGCGGCGAACCGCCTCGCCCGCCTCCTGATCGCGCGCGGCGCGGGTCCGGAACGGATCGTGGCCCTGGCGCTGCCCCGCTCGGCGGAGTTCGTCGTGGCCGCGCTCGCGGTGCTCAAGGCCGGGGCGGCGTACGTCCCGGTCGTCCCGGAGTACCCGGCGGAGCGCATCGCGTTCCTCCTCAAGGACACCGCACCGGTCGTGACCCTGACCACCGAGGCGACCGCCCCGGCCATCGCCGAGGCCGCCCCCGCGGCGGCACGCGTGGCGGTGGACGGCGCCGCTGTCGCCGACGAGCTGGCCGGGCACTCGGCCGCGGAGGTCACCGACGCCGACCGCACGGCGGACCTGCGCCCGCAGCATCCCGTGTACGTCATCTACACCTCGGGATCGACCGGCGCGCCCAAGGGCGTGGTGGTCGCGCACGAGAACCTGGCGCGGCTGTTCGCCGAGGACATCCCCCAGTTCGGGTTCGTCCCGGGCGGCTCCTGGGCGATGTGCGCCTCCCAGGCCTTCGACCTGTCGGTCTTCGAGATGTGGGCCGGACTGCTGCACGGCGGCGCTCTCGTCGTCGTACCGACGGAGGTGAGCCGCTCACCGCGTGACCTCCTCGCCCTGCTCGCCGAACAGCAGGTGTGCGTCCTCAGCCAGACGCCGTCCGCGTACGCGGCGCTGCTGGAGGCCTGGGAGGACTACGACGGGGAGCCCCTGGCCCTCCGCGACGTGCAGCTGGTCGGCGAGGCGTGCCCGCCGGGCCTGGTGGAACGGACCCCCGAGAGCCTGCGGTTGATCAATGGCTACGGCCCCACCGAGACCACCATGTGCGCCACGGCCAGTGAGCCGCTCGTGCCGGGCGGGGGCGCGCCGATCGGGCGCCCCGTCGCCGAGACGCTGGCCTACGTCCTGGACGCGGGGCTGCGCCCCGTGCCGCCCGGCACGGCGGGCGAGCTGTATCTGGCGGGGCCCAGCCTGGCGCGCGGCTATCTGAACCGGCCGGGGCTGAGCGCGAGCCGGTTCGTGGCCGACCCGTACGGCGGCGCGGGCTCCCGCATGTACCGCACCGGCGACGTCGTGCGCTGGACGCCCGACGGTGAGCTGGAGTTCCTGGGGCGCGTCGACGACCAGGTCAAGATCCGCGGATTCCGGATCGAGCTGGGCGAGATCGAGGCCGCGCTCACCGACCACCCGGGTGTGGCCCAGGCCGCGGTGGTGGCCCGCGAGGACCGTCCGGGCGAGCAGCGGCTCGTCGGATACGTCGTCCCGACGGCCCGCGGCACCGGCGCGGACCCGGCCGAGCTGCGGCGGTTCCTCGGCTTGCGGCTCCCCGACTACATGGTCCCAGCGGCCGTGGTGGTGCTGGACGCCCTGCCGCTGACGGTCAACGGGAAGCTCGACCGCAGGGCGCTGCCCGCGCCGGACTTCGGGGCGCTGTCGACCGGACGCGCCCCGCGGACGGCGCGGGAGGAGCTGCTGTGCGGCCTCTTCGCCGAGGTGCTGGGCCTGGAGCGGGTCGGCATCGAGGATGGCTTCTTCGAGCTGGGCGGGGACAGCATCACCTCGATCCAGCTGGTGTCCCGGGCCCGGGCCGCCGGGCTGGTGCTGTCGGCGCGGGACGTGTTCCAGCACCGGACGGTGGCGGCCCTGGCCGAGGTCGCGGGCGGGCTCGACGCGGCGGAGCCGGCCGAGTCCACCGAGGCGGGCGTGGGCGCGGTGGAGCTGACGCCGGTCATGCACTGGCTGCGTGACCGCGGCGGCCCGTCCGACGGGTTCCACCAGGCGGTGCTGCTCCAGGTGCCCGGGGAGCTCGGTCACGACCGGCTGCTGGCCGCGGTGCAGGCGGTGCTGGACCGGCATGACGTCTTGCGGATGCGGCTGGACGACGCGGACGGCTGGTCGCTGGAGACCACCCCGGCCGGCACGGTGGCCGCCGCGGACTGCGTGCTGCGGGTGGACGCGGCCGGACTCGACGAGCAGGCGCTGCGTACGAGGATCGCCGACGAGTCGGTGGCGGCCCGCGCACGGCTGGCGCCGAGGACGGGCGCCCTGGTCCAGGTGGTGTGGTTCGACGCCGGACCGCGGGAGACCGGCCGCCTGCTGCTGACGATCCACCACCTGGCGGTCGACGGCGTGTCCTGGCGGATCCTGATCCCGGACCTGGCGACCGCCTGGTCGGCCGCCGCCGACGGGGGCGCGCCACGGCTGGAGGCGGGCGGCACCTCCTTCCGGCGGTGGTCGCGGCGCCTGACCGAGGCGGCGCAGGACCCGGAGCGCAAGCGCGAACTGCCGCTGTGGGAGGACATCCTGCGGCCCCGCCCCGACGACGGGCCCGTGGGAGAACGCTTACCGGACCCGGCGCGCGACGTGCGGGCCACGGCCCGCAGCGTGTCGCTGGAGCTGCCGGTCGCGGACACCCAGCCGCTGCTGACGTCGGTCCCGGCGGCGCTGCGCACCGGCGTCAACGACGTCCTGCTGACCGCGCTGGCCGTGGCCGTCGCCCACTGGCGCCGCGGGCGGGGCCAGGAGGCGTCGTCCGTCCTGCTCGACCTGGAGGGGCACGGCCGCGAGGAGGTGCCGGCCGGAGTCGACGTCTCCCGTACGGTCGGCTGGTTCACCAGCCTGTTCCCGGTGCGGCTGGACCTGGAGGGGCTGGACCTCGACGAGGCGCTGGCCGGTGGCCCGGCGCTGGGCGCGGCCGTCAGGCGGGTCAAGGAGCACCTCCGGTCGCTGCCGGACAACGGCCTCGGGTACGGACTGCTGCGGTATCTGAACCCGGCCACGGCGCCCGAGCTGGCGACCCTGGAGGAGCGGAACCGCCCGCAGATCGGCTTCAACTACCTGGGCCGGCTCACCGGCCTGACGGCACAGCACTGGACGGTGGCGGCGGAGAGCGACGCGCTGGGCGACCGGGACGACCCCGGGGCGCCGTTCACCCACACCCTCCAGATCAACGCGATCGCCGAGGAGACCCCGGAGGGACCGCGGCTGTCGGTGCAGTGGGCCTGGCCCGAGGGGCTGCTGACGCGGGAGGCCGTCGAGGAGCTGGCCGGGACCTGGTTCCGGGCCCTGAAGGCGGTGGCCGGCCACGCCGAACGCCCCGACGCGGGTCGGCTGACCCCCTCCGACCTGCCCCTGGTCTCCCTGGCCCAGGAGGACATCGACCAGCTGGAGGCGGAGACCCCCACCGGAGTCGAGGACGTCCTGCCGCTGTCGCCGCTGCAGGAGGGCATGCTCTTCCACGCCGAGTACGACCGGGACGCGCCGGACGTCTACACGGCCCAGGTCGCGCTGGACCTGCGTGGAGAGATCGCGGCCGACACCCTGCGGTGGGCCTGCGCGGCCCTGCTGGACCGGCACGCGAACCTGCGGGCCCGCTTCCGGACGGTGGCCTCCGGCGCCCCCGTACAGGTGATCCCGGCGGCGGCCGCGCTGTCCTGGCGCGAGGCCGACCTGCGGGCGCTGCCCGACGGAGAGCGCGAGGCCGAGGCGGCACGGCTGGCGGAGGACGAGCGGACCCGCCGCTACGACCTGGCGCGGTCGCCGCTGCTCCGGTTCGCTCTGCTGCGGCTCGGCGACGACGCGTACCGGTTCGTGATCAGCAACCATCACATCGTGCTGGACGGCTGGTCGATGCCGCTGCTGCTCCAGGAGCTGTTCCGGCTGTACGACGGGGATGGGGGCGGGGACGGGGCAGGGCTGCCGCGGGTGACTCCGTACCGCGACTATCTGGCCTGGCTGAGCACGCAGGACCGGACGGTCGCGCGCACGGCGTGGGCGCGGGCGCTGGAGGGCCTCGCGGAACCGTGCCGGCTCGCGCCGGCGACGGCATCGTCGGGGTCGTCCGGGTCGCCGGAACCGCGCGAGACGGCCGAGCCCGAGCGGATCGCGGTCGAACTTCCCGCACGGCACACCGGCGCCCTCGAACGCTGGGCCCGCGCCCGCGGCCTGACGATGAACTCCCTGCTCCAGGGCGCCTGGGGCGTCCTGCTGGGCTCGCTGACCGGCCGCGACGACGTGGTCTTCGGCGCCGCGGTCGCCGGCCGCCCGCCGGAGATCCCTGGGGTCGAGACCATCGTCGGTCTGTTCATCAACACGGTCCCCGTGCGGATACGGACGGACCTCACCCGGCCCCTGGAGGAGCTGTTCGAGGAGGTCCGGCGGGAGCAGACGCAGCTGCTCGACCACCAGTACCTGGGCCTGACCGACATCCACCAGCAGGTCGGCCTGGGCGAGCTGTTCGACACTCTGGTCGTCTTCGAGAACTATCCGCTGGACGCGGCGGCGATGAAGGCGCCCGCCGACGGCATCACCCTCGTCGCGGCGTCCGGCCGGGACGCCACGCACTATCCGCTGAGCCTCATCGCCTACCTCCGCACGGACGCCCTCCAACTGGAGTTCAAGTACGCCCCGGACCTGTTGGACCGGGCGGCGGTCGAGCGGATGGCCGAGGCGCTGCTGCGCATCCTGGAACAGGCCGCCGCCGACCCGTCGGTCGCCCTCGGCGCGCTGGACGTTCTCGGCGAACGCGAACGCCACCGCGTCCTCGTCGAGTTCAACGACACGGCGGGCCACTGGCCCGAGCTCGCGTCCGACTCCGGGCCGGGCACGCTGCCGGAGATGTTCGAGCGGCAGGCACGGGCCACGCCCGACACGGTGGCGGTCATCTGCGGCGAGGTGCGCCTGACGTACCGGGAGTTGGACGCGCGCGCCGGCCGCCTGGCGCGGCATCTGACGGCGCACGGGGTGGGACCCGAGTCGCTGGTGGCGCTGGCGCTGCCGCGGTCGGCGGACCTGGCCACCGGAGTGCTGGCCGTCCTCAAGGCCGGCGGCGCCTATCTGCCCGTCGACCCCGAGTATCCGGCGGAGCGCATCGCGTACATGCTCCAGGACGCCGCGCCCGCGCTCCTCCTGACGACCCGGGAGACGGCCGAGGGGCTGCCGCGCCCCGAGCGAATAACCCAGCTGGTCATGGAGGAGCTGGGACTGGAAGCGGAATACAACGCTCCAACCGGGCCCGAATCCGACTCGGGTTCCGGCTCCGGCTCGGGATCGGGATCGGAATCGGGCCCGTACCGGCCGCAGCTCACCCCCTGGCACCCCGCCTACGTCATCTACACCTCCGGTTCCACCGGCACGCCCAAGGGCGTGGTGATGCCGCAGGCCGCCCTGCGCAACCTCCTGACCTGGCACAACGCCGTCCTCCCGGCGAAACCGGGAACGCGGACGGCGCAGTTCGCCGCGCTCAGCTTCGACGTGTGCGCGCAGGAGACGCTGTCCGCCCTGCTGTTCGGCAAGACCCTGGTGATCCCGGACAACGAGACCCGGCGGAACCCCGAAACCCTGGTGACGTGGCTGGCCGAGCACGAGGTCAACGAGCTCTTCGCGCCGGACCTGGTGATCGAGGCGCTGTGCGAGGCCGCCGAGGTGACCGGACACACGCTGCCTGCCCTGCGGCACGTCGTCCAGGCCGGTGAGGCGCTGACGGCGGGCCCGCGCGTACGAGAGTTCCACGGCGCACACCCGGCGCGGCGGCTGCACAACCACTACGGGCCGACCGAGACCCATGTGGTCACCGCCGCCACCCTGCCCGAGGACGTCTCGCGCTGGCTGCCGACCGCGCCGATCGGCCGCCCGATCCCGAACACGCGGGCGTACGTGCTGGACGGGGCGCTGCGCCCGGTGCCGCCGGGCACCGTCGGCGAGCTGTACATGGCGGGCCTCGGCATGGCGCGGGGCTATCTGCACCGGCCGGGGCTGAGCGCGAGCCGGTTCGTGGCGGACCCGTTCGGGCCCGCGGGCGCCCGCATGTACCGCACCGGTGACCTGGTGCGGTGGACGTCCGACGGCGAGCTGGAGTTCGTGGGCCGGTCGGACGACCAGGTGAAGATCCGCGGATTCCGGATCGAGCTGGGCGAGATCGAGGCCGCGCTCACCGACCACCCGGGCGTCGTCCAGGCGGCGGTGCTGGCCCGCGAGGACCGCCCGGGTGAGAGGCGCCTGGTCGCGTACGTGGTGCCGACGTCGCCGACGGCCGTGGACCCGGCCGAGCTGCGGCGCTCCCTGGCCCGGCGGCTGCCGGCCCACATGGTGCCCGCGGCGACGGTGGTGCTGGACGCCCTGCCGCTGACGGACAACGGGAAGCTGGACCGGCGCGCGCTGCCGGCCCCGGACCTGTCCACCACGGCCGCCTCGCGCCCCGCGCGGGACGCCCGCGAGGAGACCCTGTGCGGGCTGTTCGCCGAGGTCCTGGGCCTGCCCGCGGTCGGCATCGACGACAGCTTCTTCGAACTGGGCGGGCACTCGCTGCTGGCGGCCCGGCTGACCTCCCGGGCGCGGGACACGCTCGGCGTCGAGCTGGAGATCCGGACGCTGTTCGCGGCGCCGACCGTCGCCGACCTGGTGGCGCACCTGGACGGCCGGTTCGCCGCGGGCCAGGCGCTGGACGCGCTGCTGCCGCTGCGCCGCCGGGGCAGCCGACCGCCGCTGTTCTGCGTCCATCCGGCCGGTGGTCTGGGCTGGCTGTACGCCGGGCTGCTGCGGTACGTGGATCCCGAACGCCCGGTCTACGCCCTCCAGTCGGGCGGGCTGAGCGGCCCGGCCCCGCTGCCGGGCAGCATCGAGGAGATGGCCGCCGAGTACCTGGCGCGGATCCGCACGGTCCAGCCCACGGGCCCGTACCACCTGCTGGGATGGTCCTTCGGCGGGGCCGTGGCCCATGCCGTGGCCACGCTCCTCCAAGATGAGGGCGAGGAGGTCGCCTTCCTGTCCGTCCTCGACACCTTCCCGACCAACGAACACGTCTTGGCGGACCGGTCGGAGTTCGGCGCCCGGGAGCTGCTCTCCCTGGTCCTCGACGCGGGCAGCCACGACGCGGACGGGAACCCGCTCGCGGAGGCCGACGTCGAGCACCTGGTGCGGAGGCTGGAGCGGGAGACCGGGCTGCCCGCCCACCTCCTGCGGAGCGAGTCGGGGGGCATCCCGCTGGTGGACATCTTCGCGAACGACGTCGAACTGATGCGGAAGTTCATCCCCGGACGGTTCCGCGGTGACCTCCTGCTGTTCGCCGCCGAGGTCCCCACCCCAGGCTATCCCCGCCCCGACGCCGACGGCGGCCTCGCCCGGCTGTGGACTCCGTACGTCGACGGCGCCATCGAGGCCCATGGCGTTCCGGCGCAGCACCACCACCTGATGCGCCAGGAGGCCGTGGCCGACTTCGGCCCGAAGCTGGCCCGCACCCTGGACCCGTTGGATTCCTGACCCACCCCCCTCTTTCAAGGAGTTGAGCAAGCAATGACCAATCCGTTCGACGACGCCGACGGCACGTACCACGTACTCGTCAACGGCGAGGGGCAGTACTCGCTGTGGCCGTCCTTCGCCGAGGTACCCGAAGGCTGGACGGTCGCCCTCGCCGAGGACACCCGCCAGAACTGCCTGGACCACATCGAGCGGCACTGGACCGACATGAGGCCCAAGAGCCTCGTGGAGGCCATGGGCACGACCGGCAGCTGACGGCGCGCCCGACCGGGCCTGCCTGAGAAGCGCTGAACGGGGCGGCGGCACCGGAGCCGCCGCCCCGCTCGGCCCTCACCGCGCGGCGGACGTCGGTGTCCGCGCGTCCCAAGGATGCGGACGGCGATGTCGAGAACCCGTGACCGGCTCCGTCCCCGAGGTGAACGCGACCACAATGGGTCGCACCAGCACCGAGGAGAACCACGATGGCCAAGTACTTGCTGCTCAAGCACTACCGCGGCGCCCCGGCTGCGGTCAACGACGTGCCCATGGACCAGTGGACGCCGGACGAGATCTCGGCGCACGTGCAGTACATGCGCGACTTCGCGGCCCGGCTCGAGGGGACCGGCGAGTTCGTCGACGGTCAGGCGCTCGCCCCCGAGGGGACGTGGGTCCGCTACGACGGTGAGGGTCGCCCGCCGGTCACCGACGGCCCGTTCGCCGAGACCAAGGACCTCATCGCGGGCTGGATGGTGATCGACGTCGACAGCTACGAGCGCGCCATCGAGCTGGCCGGGGAGCTGTCGGCCGCCCCTGGGGCGGGCGGGAAGCCGATCCACGAGTGGCTCGAGGTGCGCCCGTTCCTGGCCGCGCCGCCCACCATCACGGAGTGCCACTGAAGTGAACGAGGCCCTGCTGAGGAGCCTCACGCCGAGCGTGCTCGGGATCCTCGTCCGCCGCGGAGCCGACTTCGCGGCGGCCGAGGACGCCGTGCAGGACGCGCTGGTCGAGGCGGTCCGCGTCTGGCCGGCCGACCAGCCGCGGGACCCGAAGGGCTGGCTGGTCACGGTGGCCTGGCGCAAGTTCCTCGACGCGACCCGGGCGGACGCCGCCCGCCAGATCGCCGAGGCCTACCTGGTGCCCGAGGCGACCATGGCGCTGGGGGTACCCCCGGCCGGAGGCTGGGGGAGCATCAGCCGGGCCAAGCGCACCGTCTCCGGCGTTGGGGTCTCCCGTGCTCGAGCGAAGGCGGGAGCTCGGGGAAGGTTCGACCAGCCCGGCGACGTCTCCACCGTGCTGCGCGTCCTCTACCTGGTCTTCAACGAGGGCTACTCCGGCGACGTCGACCTCGCCGCCGAGGCCATCCGGCTCACCCGGCAGCTCGCGGCGGCGATCGACCACCCCGAGGTGGCGGGGCTGCTCGCCCTCATGCTGCTCCACCACGCCCGGCGCGCCGCCCGGACCGCGCCCGACGGCAGCCTGGTGCCGCTCGCCGAGCAGGATCGCGGCCGGTGGGACACCGAGCTGATCGCCGAGGGCGTCGAGATCCTGCAGGCGGCCCTCGCCCGCGACCAGCTGGGCGAGTTCCAGGCCCAGGCCGCCATCGCGGCACTCCACGCTGACGCGCCCACCACCGAGGAGACCGACTGGGTGCAGATCGTCGAGTGGTACGACGAGCTCACGCGCCTGACCGACAACCCGATCGTCCGGCTCAACGCCCGCCGGTCTCACTGACGGGTCGCGCTCGGCTTTCCCCCATGCCCGCGAGCGCCGAGGACACACCGACATCGCGCCGATCAGGACGCCTTCAGGAGGGCGTCCTCTCTCCACTTGAGGATCTTGTCGAAGCTGACCACCGCCCCCGCCCGCCCCACCCGGTTGCGGTAGCGGACGTGGTCGGTCAGGGCCTCGATCAGGAACAGCCCTCGCCCGTGCTCTGCCTGGGCGGGGGCTGTCTTGTGGGGAGGTTGCGGCGGGGGGAGGTCCGGCCGGGGGCCAGGTGGGGTGGGGAGTAGGGGAAGCCCGGACCGGAGTCCGTCACCTCGATACGACACGTGTCGCCGTCGATGAACGCCGTGACGCGGTAGTCGTCGCCCGCGCCCGCCGAGCCCCCGTGTTCGACGGCGTTGGCGCAGGCTTCGGTCAGGGCGATGGACAGGTCGTAGGAGATCTCGGGGTCCACCCCGGCCGTCTCCATGGTGCCGAGGAGCAGTCGCCGGGCCAGCGGCACGCTCGCGGCCTCGCGGCGTAGATGGAGAGACCACCAGATGCTCATGCTCCAGCCTCCCGACCTGCTCGACGTATCGATACGTATTGCCGGGGGTCGATGTCCCTAAGCGTGTGCTCAACGTGACTCCGCTCATTCGGCCGACGCGCGGCGGCTCTCCAGCGGTGTATGTGGGGCGAACGGGGGGCGTGGGAGAGCCATCCGGGTGGCGGCTCCGGGGCTGTTCGGGTGGCCGTCGGCGGCCGCCCGGTAGTCGTCCGGTCGTCGTCCCGTTCGGCGGCCGGGTGTCCCCCTGCGCGACGGGCCCTGGCACCGGCCCGGTCTGGCCTGATCCAGACCGATCTTGCCTGGTCTGGCCCGGTGTGGTCTGGTTCAGGCCGGTCTGACTTGTCCGGCGTGGTGTGGCCTTGATCAGCCCGGTCTGACCGGTCCGGACTGGCCCGAGCCCAGGCCGACCTGAGTCGATCTTGGCGTCCGCGCCCCTTATACCCCTGCCGTAAGGAATCCCGCGACCCGGTGGGATGATGGCGCAGCCATGCCTGCCTACCCGACGCCCGGTCGCCGTACCTCAGGGAGCCCCGTGTCCCTGCGGCCGGTCGTGCGCGCCGGGGTGGGGCTTCGGGTGCTGCGGGCCGCGGTGTTCACCGCCGCGTGCGTGGCGCTGGCCGCCGGCGGGCACGTGCTCGCCTCCTGCGCGCCCGTCCCGCTGTGGACGCTGGCCGCCGGGGGGCTCGGCGTGTTCGCCGTGGTCGTGGCGCTCGCCGGGCGGGAACGGTCGCTGCCGGGGATCGCCGCCGCGCTGGCCCTGGGGCAGCTCGCCCTGCACACCCTGTTCGGGCTGGGCCAGCAGGGGTCGGCGATGGCGCAGGCGCCCGGCGCAGGCGGTTCCGAGGGCCGGGTGATCGCCCTCGCCGCCAGGCTGCTGTG
This sequence comes from Streptomyces sp. XD-27, assembly GCF_030553055.1. NCBI lineage: Bacteria > Bacillati > Actinomycetota > Actinomycetes > Kitasatosporales > Streptomycetaceae > Streptomyces > Streptomyces sp. XD-27. Next base: position 4,319,162 of record NZ_CP130713.1, on the reverse strand, counting down.
CGACTCGGCACCCGGGCGGCTGGACGCCACCCGGGCGCACCGGATCGTCACCCACGCCGGGATCGACCCCGCCGCCCACGGCGCGCAGGTCGGGCCCGGGACCGCCGGCCACGCCGCCCACGAGGCGTATCCCTCGCTGCTGGAGACGCTGCCGCCCTCCCCCTCGATGGTGCTGGGGCACCTGCTCGCGGCGCTGGCCGCCGGGTGGCTGCTGCGGCGCGGCGAGGTGGCGCTGTGGCGCGCGGTACGGCTGTCGGCGGCCGGGATGGGCGTACGGGCGCTGCGCGCCGCGCTGCGTCTGGTGCGCGTGCTGCGCACCGGGCTGCTGGGCGCGGCACCCCTGACCGGAGTACGGGCGGCCCGCGCGGACCGGCGGGACGAGCCTGGGCCCACGCGCACCGTGGCGCTCCAGCACAGCGTGATCAGACGGGGTCCGCCGCGGTACGGCCTGGCGGCCTGACCCTGCGCGACACGGCCCCGGGCCGGTGCGGCCGGGCTTCAGCGCGTCTTCGCCTGCCCCGCCCCTTCCCGGCCGCAGCCGCAGCCGCAGCCGACGGTCATCCCTGACCGGCGGGTCGTCGTGACCGCGCCGTCGCGCCATCGCACTGTCGCATCGTCGCGTCGCCGTGCCGTCGGGACCCGCGCGTGCCGTGACGCCACCGTGCCATCGCGGTCGGTGCGTGTGCCGTCGTACGCGCGGCAGCGCCCTGCCCCGTTACCCCTCTTCCACCTGTGCGGATCCCCGAGGGGATCCTCGTCCTCCCCGGAGTCTCTTTCATGAACGCCATGCGTCCGCGTCCGCTGCGCCGCCTCCCCCTTCTCGGCGGCATCGCCGCCGGTGCCGTCGTCCTGCTCTCCGCCGCCCCCGCCTTCGCGCACGTCAGCGTGAACCCCAAGGAGGCCGAGAAGGGCGGCTACAGCGTCATCAACTTCAAGGTCCCCAACGAGCGGCCCAACGCCTCGACGGTCAAGCTCGAGGTCACCGTGCCCACCGACCACCCGCTCGCCTCGGTGATGCCGCAGCCGGTTCCCGGCTGGACGGTCAAGGTCGACAAGTCCAAGCTCGACAAGCCGATCAAGATGCACGGCGAGGAGATCAACGAGGCGGTCAGCAAGGTCACCTGGACCGCCGACAAGAACGGCGGCATCGAGCCCGGCACGTTCCAGCAGTTCCCCGTGTCGGTCGGCCAGCTGCCCGAGGACGCCGACCGGCTGGTCTTCAAGGCCCTCCAGACGTACGACAACAAGGAGGTCGTGCGCTGGATCGAGGAGCCCAAGGACGGCGCGCCGGAGCCCGAGAACCCGGCTCCGGTCCTGAACCTCGTGGCGCCCGCGGACGGCGCGGGCCACCACGGTTCCGGCGCCTCCGGCAGGGGCCACGGCGACACCGCGGGCGACGGCGAGCGGAAGGCCTCCGCCGGGGCAGGTGACAGCACCGACACCACGGCCCGTGTCCTGGGCATCGCCGGCATCGTCGTCGGCGCCGCGGGCGTCGCGTTCGGCGTCTTCGCCGGTCGCCGCCGCTCCGCCGCCTGACGCCTGACGCCCTTCGATCTTCGTTCCCACCCGAGGAAACCACCCCATGCGCACCAAGACCCTGGCCGCGGCCCTCGCCGCCGCGGCCGCGCTCTCCCTCACCGCCTGCGGCACCGATGACGGCAGCGGCAAGAGCGGCGACACCGGCTCCGACGCCGTCGCCGACGTGTCCGGCGGCAGCAAGGAGAAGGGCGCCATCGTCCTCGACAACCCCAAGGCCAAGCCCGACCTGGTGCTGACCGACACCGAGGGCAAGGAGTACGACCTGCTGGAGCGGACCAAGGGCAAGCCGACCCTGATCTACTTCGGCTACACCTACTGCCCCGACGTCTGCTCCCTCGTCATGAGCAACATCGCCATCGCCGAGCAGAAGATGACCAAGCAGGAGCGCGAGCAGCTCCAGGTGGTCTTCGTGACCACCGACCCGGCCCGGGACACCCCCAAGCGGATGCGCTCCTGGCTGGACGGCCAGGGCGGCAAGGACTTCGTCGGCCTGACCGGCGACTTCGACACCATCCAGGCCGCCGCCAAGTCGGTGGGCATCTTCGTCGAGAAGCCCAAGAAGGAGAAGGACGGCAGCATCACCGTCAACCACGGCGCCGAGGTCGTCGGCTTCTCACCGAAGGACGACAAGGGCCGCTGGATCTACACGACGGACACCGACACGGCGACCTACGTCAAGGACCTGCCGAAGATCGTCAAGGGGGTCAACCCGTGACGCGCACCCGGAAGGCCGCTGCCGCCGCCGTGACCGCCCTGTCCCTGGCCCTCGCGCTCACCGCCTGCGGCGGCGAAGACGGCAGCGGCAAGAGCGGCGACAAGAAAGCCAAGGCCGGCGCCCCCCAGCTCTCGGTCAGCGGCGCCTACCTCCCCCAGCCCGCCATGTCCGACATGGCCGCCGGCTTCCTGACCGTACGGAACACCGGCGGTGCCGCCGACGAGCTCACCTCCGTCACGACCCCGCTGAGCGACGACGTCACCCTGCACGCCACCGAGGGCACGGCCATGCGGCACGTGGCCACGATGAAGGTCCCCGCGGGCGGGAGGCTCACGCTCGCCTCGGGGGGCAGCCACCTGATGCTGGGGAAGCTCTCGCACAAGCCGAAGGTCGGCGAGAAGGTCCGCTTCACGCTGCACTTCGCCACCTCCGGCCCCGTCGAGGTCGACGTCCCGGTCAAGCCCGCGACGTACCGCCCCAAGGCCTGAGGACGGACGCCGATGACCTCCGTGACCGCCGCAACGTCCGTAGCGGCCCGGCGGCGGCTGCGGCTGCGCCTGCGCCTGCTGTCGATCTGCGGCACGCTGCTCGCCGCGCTGCTGTGGACCGTGGGCTACGGCGCCGCACCCGCCGCCGCGCACGCCGCGCTCACCGGGACCGATCCCGCCCAGGGCTCGGTGCTGCCGGACGCCCCGGAGCGGGTGACCCTCACCTTCTCCGAGGGCGTGCTGCTGTCCAAGGACTCGGTACGGGTCCTCGACCCGCACGCCAAGCGGGTGGACACCGGCAGGCCCGGCCATGTCGACGGCGCGTCGTCCACGGCGTCGGTCGCGCTGCGCTCCGGGCTGCCGGACGGCACGTACACGGTGGCGTGGCAGGCGGTCTCGGAGGACAGCCATCCGGTGGGCGGCGCGTTCACCTTCTCCATCGGCGCGCCGTCCAAGACCTCGGTGTCGGTGCCGACGACCGCGGAGCCGGACGCCGCGGTCGACCTGCTGTACGGCATCGCCCGGTACGCCGCCTACGCGGGCTTCGCCGCCCTCGTCGGCGGCTGCCTGTTCGCCGGGGTGTGCCGGTCCGCACGCCCGGTGGCCCGGGTCGCGGCGGGCGGCTGGGTGACCCTGTTCACCGCCACCCTGCTGCAACTGCTGCTGCGTGGCCCGTACGTGAACGGGGACGGCGTCGGCGCCGCCCTCGACCTCGGCGCCCTGGACGACGTGCTGTCCACCAAACCGGGCGCGGCCCTGCTGTCGCGGCTGCTGCTGCTCGGCGCGGCGGCGGTGTTCCTGGCCGTCCTGTTCGGCACGTACGCGCGCCAGAACGCCGCCGAGCAGGAGAGCGAGAAGGAGAGCATGGCCGCGCGCCGGGCCCGGCGGGACCTCGCCTTCGGCCTCGGCATCGGCGGCGCGGTCGTCGCGGCCGGACTCGGCGCGACCTGGGCGATGGCCGAACACGCGTCGGTCGGCATCCAGCCGTGGCTGGCCATGCCGGTCGACGTGGCGCACCTGCTGGCGGTCGCGGTGTGGCTGGGCGGCCTGCTCGCGCTGCTGACGACGCTGCGCGCGGGCGAACCGGTCCCGGCCGCGGCGGTGCGGCGCTTCTCGCGCATGGCGTTCGGCGCGGTGCTCGTCCTGGTCGCGACAGGGCTGTACCAGTCGTGGCGGCAGGTGGGCAGCTGGGACGCGCTGACCCGTACGGAGTACGGGAAGTGGCTGCTGGTGAAGGTGGGGCTGGTGGCGGCGCTCGTCGCGGTCGCCGCCGTCTCGCGCCGCTGGACCGGCCGCCTGACCGACCCGGCACGGAACGGTGACGAGGCGGCGGAGACGGCGGCTACGACCGACGCGGCGGAACCGGCAGAGGCGACGGCTACGACCAGCGCGGCGGAACCGGCGGAGACGCTAGGTACGACCAGTGCGGCCGGGCCGGCGGAGACGACGGCTCCGACCGGCGCGGCCGGGCCGGCGGGTGCCGACGCGGACCCCGACCCCGTCCGTGCCGCTCAGCTCGCCCGGCAGCGCGCCGCGGTGGACCGGACCGCGACCCGGCGGCGGCGCGACGCCGATCCCGAACGCAGCGCGCTGCGCCGTTCCGTGCTCGCCGAGACGGCCATCGCCGTCGTCCTGCTGGCCGTGACGACCGTGCTGACCAGCACCCAGCCGGGCCGCGCCGAGACCGAGCAGGCGGCGGCCGGGACGTCGGCGCCCGCCGCCGGGCCCGTCAGCGTCAAGATCCCGTACGACACCGGCAGCAAGAGCGGGCGGGGCAGCGCCGAGATCACCCTCGACCCGGCCCGCAAGGGCGACAACGAGGTGCACGTGTACCTCACCGACGCCGCCGGACGCCCGGTGGACGTGGCGGAGATCAAGCTGTCGCTGACGCAGCGGAAGCAGGCCATCGGCCCGCTCGCCGTCCCCCTGACCCAGTTGTCCACCGGGCACCTGGGCGCCGACCGCTTCCAGTTGCCGGTGCCGGGCGCATGGCAGCTCTCCCTGACCGTACGGACCTCCGACATCGACCAGGTGACCGAGGTCAAGACAGTGAAGATCGGCTGATGACCAAGCGAACAGGCAAGACGACGCCGAAGACCACACCGAAGACCACGCCGAAGACGGCCAAGCAGACCGCGCAGACGTCATCCGGCGCCCAGGCGACGAGCGCCAAGACGGCGAACCCCAAGACGGCGAACGCCAAGGCAGCGAACGGCAAGGCAGCGAACGGCAAAGCGGCCGGCACCAAGGCGAAGGCAGCGCCGAACGCCGCCGAGGCGCGCACCGGCACCGCCGCCCAGGCCACCGCTCCCCCCGGCGTCTCCCGGCGCCGGCTGCTCGGCACCGCCGGTGCCGCGGGCGCCGCCGGGCTCGCCGTCGGCGGCGGCGCCGGTGCCGCCACCACCGAGGCGGTGCGCGACGCCGCGCCGACCCCGCTCACCGCCCTCGGCTCGACCTCGATCCCATTCGACGGCACCCAAGGCGCAAACGGCGGGCACACCGCCCACCAACCCGGCATCACCACCCCGCTCCAGGCCCGCGGCCACCTGCTGGCCTTCGACCTCGCGCCCGGCGCGGACCGCAAGGCGGCCGCCGCGCTGCTGCGCCGCTGGTCGGCGACGGCCCGGCGGCTGATGGCGGGGCAGCCGCAGGCGGGCGACACGGACACCGGAATCGCGCTGGACGCGGGCCCGTCCTCGCTCACCGTCACCTTCGGCTTCGGCCGGTCGTTCTTCGGCCGGACCGGCCTCGCGGACCAACTGCCGGAGGCGCTCGCGCCGCTGCCGGACTTCTCCGCCGACGCCCTCGACGCCAAGCGCAGCAACGGCGACCTGTGGGTGCAGATCGGCGCGGACGACGCCCTCGTCGCCTTCCACGCGCTGCGCGCGCTCCAGCGCGACGCCGGGGAGACGGCGCGGCTGCGCTGGCAGATGAACGGCTTCAACCGCACGCCCGGCGCCACCGCCCGCCCCATGACCGCACGCAACCTGATGGGCCAGGTCGACGGCACCAACAACCCCAAGCCGTCGGACCCGGACTTCGCGCGGCGGGTGTTCGTGCCGCGCGACGGCTCCCCCGCCTGGATGGCGGGCGGCTCGTACGCGGTCGTACGGCGCATCCGGATGCTGCTGGACTCCTGGGACCATCTGTCGCCGGAGCGGCAGGAGAAGGTGATCGGGCGCCGCAAGGCGGACGGGGCGCCGCTGTCGGGCGGTACGGAGACCACCCCGGTCGACCTCAACAAGGTGACCCCGGAAGGCGCGCTGGCCATCGCCGGGGACGCGCATGTGCGGGTCGCGGCGCCGGAGTCCAACCAGGGCGCGGCGATGCTGCGGCGGCCGTTCTCGTACCACGACGGCTTCCTGGACGACGGCGCGCCGGACGCGGGGCTGCTGTTCATCGCCTGGCAGGCGGATCCGTTGAAGGGCTTCGTGCCGGTGCAGCGGAAGCTGGACCGGGGGGACGGCCTGTCGCGGTTCCTGCGGCACGAGACGAGCGGGCTGTTCGCGGTGCCCCCGGCGGCGCGGCCGGGTTCGTACGTGGGCCAGCCGCTGCTGGAGGGCTGAGCCCACGCACGGATACGAATCCGGCTGACCCACGCACGGATATGAGGGGAACCGGTCAGCCCGCCGCCGGGTCGAGCCCGTTCAGCGCCTCCTCGCTGACGAGCCCGAGCCGTTCGCGCTGCGGGAAGTCGCCGACGGGTACGCGGGCGACCTCCTTGGCGGTCGCGTAGTCCACCACCGAGATCCGGTCCTGGTTGGCGAGGGAGACGAAGCACCTGCGGCCGTCGGCGCTGCTCGCCGTCCAGTAGGGCAGCGCGTCGGTGTCGTAGTGCACGAATCCGTCGGTGGTCAGGCCGGGCCGGGAGACGACCGCCACGTAGTCGTCGATGGTCCCGGCGACGCACAGCTTGCTCTCGTCGCCGTTGGCAGCCATGCCGTGGTGGGCGGAGTTCTGTGGATACGCGTCGGGCCCGAGCTTCGCCGCCTTCTCGCTGAACGGCATGGTCACCGTGCGGGTGATCTTCGACGTGGCCAGGTCGTACTCCACGAAGCCGTTGAGGTACGACAGTTGGGCGTACATGGTCCGGTTGTCGGCGGTGAAGACGGCCGGGCGGACGCCGTACGCGAAGTCGTACGTCTTCAGCGGCTTGTACGTCCTGGCGTCCACCGCGACGACCTGCTTCTTCCCCTTGGCCCCGTTGAGCAGCTTCGGCAGCGAGGTGACGCCGATGCTGGAGTTGTAGAGCACGGTGCCGTCCGGCGAGTAGTCGTTGGCGTGCGGGTACGTGCCGGTGGCGAAGGTGGTGGCCACCTCGCCGGTGGCCGTGTCGATGACCTCCGCCTTGCTCGCCGTCGTGGCGGAGACGATGAAGCGCGTGCCGTCGGGCGACAGGGCGGCGTGGTCGGCCTTGAAGCCCTCGGTCCGGTGCCGCCACAGCATCTTCCCCGTCGGGAGGTCGAAGGCCACGGCGTCGGAGAGCACCCCGCGCGAGACGTACAGGGTGCGGCCGTCGGGCGACAGGGCCATGTCGTCGACGAGCTTGCGGTAGCCCTGGACGGCGTTGACGGCCTCGTATCCGATGCGCTCGACGATCGTCATCCCGGCCAGCCGCTCTTCCAGGTCGGGGACGGCGTCGAAGGAGCCGAGGTTTCGGTACGTGCGGCCGTCGATGAAGCTGACCGTCCCGCCCTGGCCGTTGCCGACGAGGAGGACGTCCCGCAACGCCGCCCTACCGGTCCCGGCATCGCCGGTCGCGGCATCGGCGGTCGCGGCATCGGCGGTCGCGGCACCGCCTCCCGCGGTGGTGAGGACGAGTACGGCGGCCGCGGCCCCGGCCAGCCGTACGGCGATGTGTCTGAAGCGGCTCATGATCCTTGTCCCGGCTTCCTGTGAGGGAGCAATGTGAAAAGGTTCGTGTTCAGACTTCCTTACCCGACGGTAAGTACCGGTCGCCCGGCCCGGCAAGGCCCGTGCACGGGCAGAATCGAGCCACGTGGGAGCGCTCAGCGAGGGAGGGCCCGTGGCGGGCACGGTCAGGCAACCCACCGGCAGGTACGCGGGGAGATCGGCACAGGAACGGCGGGCGGAGCGGCGGCAGCGACTGCTCGACGCGGGCCTGCGGCTCTTCGGCGACTCCCCCGGCTACCGCGCCACCTCGGTGACCGCGCTGTGCGAGGCGGCCGGGCTCTCGACCCGCCAGTTCTACGAGGAGTTCGGCGGCCTGGAGGAGGTGCTGGCGACCCTGCACCTGTTCGTCAACGACCAGGCGGAACAGGCCACCCGCGCCGCCCTCGCCGAGTCCGAGGGGCTGGACCTGGAGCACCGCGCGCAGGCGGTGTTCCGGGCGTACGCCTCCGCCGCGACCAGCGACCCGCGCCATATCCGCATCGCGTTCGTGGAGATCGTCGGGGTCAGCCCGCGCCTGGAGCGGCAGCGGCTGGTACGGCGGGCCCGCTGGGTGGAGCTGATCCGCGCGGCGGCGGTGGAGGCGGCCGAGCGCGGCGAGGCGGCCCCCCGCGACTACCGGCTGGCGGCGACGGCGTTCATCGGCGCCGTCAACGGACTGCTGCACGACTGGACGGCCGGGCAGGTCGACGCCACGCTCGACGAGATCGTCGACGAACTCGTCCTGCTGCTGGTGGGGATGGCCCGCCCGGCGGGCTGGCGGCCCTGAGACACCGCCCGTCGCCGACCGAGCCTCGACGGGCGGAGCCCCGCCCGCCGGGCCGGGGGCGGACCCGGGAGGCGCGGCCCGGGTCGTGCGGCACCCGGGGGCGGCCCCTCGATGGCGGCCCCCGACCCCTGTCCCCGGCGGCGTCCACAGCTCGGATGACCACCCCGCGCCCCGCCGCCCGTGGGTATCGTGGACGACTCGTCTGATCACAGGGAGACCACCGTGATGTCGGCCAGTCGCTACACCTATCTCGGCCCCGAAGGCACCTTCACCGAGGCGGCGCTGCGCACGCTCCCCGAGGCCGCCACCCGCGAGCTCGTCCCGATGGTCTCCGTGCCGGCCGCGCTGGACGCCGTACGCAACGGAGCCGCCGCCGGCGCGCTCGTGCCGATCGAGAACTCGGTGGAGGGCGGGGTCACCGCCACCCTGGACGAACTCGCCACCGGCGAGCCGCTGATGATCTACCGCGAGGTGCTGCTGCCGATCGCCTTCGCGCTGCTCGTCCGCCCCGGCACCACGCTGGCGGACATCAAGACGGTGACCGGCCACCCGGTCGCCCAGCCGCAGGTGCGCAACTGGCTGGCGGCGCACCTGCCGGACGCGCAGTGGGAGTCGGCGGCGTCGAACGCGGACGGCGCGCGGCTGGTGCAGGAGGGGCGGTACGACGGCGCCTTCGCGGGCGAGTTCGCGGCCGCCCGGTACGGCCTGGAGCCGCTGGTATCGGAGATCCACGACGCCGAGAACGCCGTGACCCGCTTCGTCCTCGTCGGCCGCCCGGCCCGGCCCGCGGCCTGGACCGGCGCGGACAAGACGTCGGTGGTGATCTGGCTCGCCGACGACCACCCGGGCGCGCTGCTGGAGCTGCTCCAGGAGTACGCAGCCCGCGGAGTGAACCTGATGCGGATCGAGTCCCGGCCGACCGGCGAGGGCATGGGCCGGTACTGCTTCTCGGTGGACTGCGAGGGGCACATCACCGACCGCCGGGTCGGCTCGGCGCTGATGGGGCTCAAGCGGATCTGCCCGAAGGTGCGGTTCCTGGGCTCGTACCCGCGGGCGGGCGTGCTGCCGTCGGACGTGAGCCCGCTGCGGCGCGGCACCACCGACGAGGAGTTCGTGGCGGCCGCGGACTGGCTGGCACGCTGCCAGGACGGCCGGGCCTGATCGCCTCCAAGGTTATCCACAGGGCTCCGCGCAAGCTGGGGATAAGTCGACAGATCAACCCGACATCGTCGACAAATCCCCGAAACCGCCCGACCCGCGGTCGCACCTCCCCGCGCCGCCACCCGTCACCCGAAATTCACCGGACAACCCTTTAGGGCGAGGGAAACCGAATCATTCCCACCCGAAAGAGTGCCTGAGGCGGGTTTACGCTCCTCACCTTCGGGCTAGCCGACCAGAGTCAGAATGATCAATTCCGATATCCACAGAGCCTACGCACAGCCTGTGGATAAGCACAGGGAGACCCCACAGCCCTGTGGACAACCGCAGGCCCAACTCTCCACATCGGCAAGGAAGTCACGCATACACGTCAGCACCGTGAACCCGTATGCCCCATTTCGGCGAATGCGCGGGAATTCCTTGACCGGCGAGAATTCGCCATCCTTTCCCGCCCCTTCCGGCGCCCGCCAAATCGGGCAAAACGGAACGCAAGGGAATATCGGGTCGAGGTTGAGGACCACGCACCGGTAACCTGGTGGGGTGATTGACCTTCGCCTGCTCCGTGAGGACCCCGACCGTGTGCGCGCCTCCCAGCGCGCCCGTGGAGAGGACGTCGCGCTCGTCGACGCACTGCTCTCCGCCGACGAGCGGCGCAGGTCGTCCAGCGTCCGCTTCGACGAGCTGCGCGCCGAGCAGAAGTCGCTCGGCAAGCTCATCCCCAAGGCCACCGGCGACGAGAAGGCCGAGCTGCTCAAGCGGGCGGGCGAGCTGTCCGCGGCCGTGAAGGCCGCCGACGCCGAGCAGGACGCCGCCGCCGAGGAGTCCCAGCGACTGCTGCTCCAGCTCGGCAACCTCGTCCACCCGGACGCGCCGATCGGCGGCGAGGACGACTTCCGGGTCCTGGAGGAGCTGGGCGCCCCGCGCGACTTCGCCGCGGAGGGCTTCGAGCCGAAGGACCACCTGGAGCTGGGCGAGCTGCTCGGCGCCATCGACACCGAGCGCGGCGCCAAGGTCTCCGGCTCGCGCTTCTACTACCTCACCGGCGTCGGCGCGCTGCTGGAGCTCGCGCTGGTCAACGCCGCGATGGCGCAGGCCACCGCCGCCGGCTTCACCCCGATGCTGACCCCGGCGCTGGTCAAGCCGAGGGCCCTGGAGGGCACCGGCTTCCTCGGCCAGGCCGCCGAGGACGTCTACCACCTCGACAAGGACGACCTGTTCCTGGTCGGCACCTCCGAGGTCCCGCTGGCCGGGTACCACATGGACGAGATCCTGGACGCGGGCGAGCTGCCCCGCCGGTACGCCGGGTTCTCCTCCTGCTTCCGCCGCGAGGCCGGGTCGTACGGCAAGGACACCCGCGGCATCTTCCGGGTGCACCAGTTCGACAAGGTGGAGATGTTCGTCTACACCACCCCGGAGGACGCCGAGGCCGAGCACCAGCGGCTGCTGGAGTGGGAGAAGCAGTGGCTGACCTCGCTGGAGCTGCCGTTCCGCGTGGTCGAACTGGCCTCGGGTGACCTGGGCGCCTCGGCGACCCGCAAGTTCGACTGCGAGGCGTGGATCCCGACCCAGGGCAAGTACCGCGAGCTGACCTCGACGTCCAACACCACCGAGTTCCAGGCCCGGCGGCTGTCGATCCGGATGCGCGAGACCAAGGACGGCAAGCAGCAGGTGCGCCCGCTGGCCACGCTCAACGGCACGCTGTGCGCGGTCACCCGGACCATCGTCGCGATCCTGGAGAACCACCAGCAGGCCGACGGTTCGGTGCGGGTGCCCGAGGTGCTCCGCCCGTTCCTGGGCGGCCGCGAGGTCCTGGAGCCGGTGCGTCAGGCCCGCACCGCGTGAGCGGCCAGGACCGCCCGCACCGCGCCAGCGACCAGGACCGCCCGCACCACAGGGCAGCCGGGCAGGACCCGGCCGAGTCCCCGCTTCCGTACCGGCTCATCGCGACGGACCTCGACGGGACGCTGCTGCGTTCCGACGGGACCGTCTCGGCGCGTACGCGCGACGCGCTCGCCGCGGCGTGCGCGGCGGGCGCCGCGCACATCGTGGTCACCGGCCGCGCGGTCCCCTGGACCCGGCACATCCTGGACGATCTCGGCTACGAGGGCCTGGCGGTGTGCGGTCAGGGCGGCCAGGTCTACCACGCGGGCGAGCACCGGCTGCTCACCTCCGTCACGCTGGACCGGCAGCTGGCCGGTCTGGCGCTGGCCAAGATCGAGGCGGAGGTCGGCCCGGTGTTCCTCGCCGCGAGCCGCGACGGCCTCGACGGCGAGGTGCTGATCGGCCCCGGCTACCGCACGGTGGAGGGCTCGCTCTCGTACACGCCGTTCACCGACATCGCCGACGTCTGGTCCGCGCCGCTCAACAAGCTGTACATCCAGCACCCCCGGCTGAGCGACGACGACCTGGCCGAGGCGGCGACGGCGGTGGCCGGCGGGCTGGTCGGCGTGACGATGGCGGGCCCGGACATAGTCGAGCTGCTGCCGCTGGGCCTCACCAAGGCCACCGGCCTGTCCCTCGCGGCACGCCGCCTGGGGCTGACGGCCGCCGACACGATCGCCTTTGGCGACATGCCCAACGACATCCCCATGTTCGGCTGGGCGGCCCACGGCGTCGCGATGGCGGACGCCCACCCGGACCTCAAGGCCGTGGCCGACGAGGTCACGGCGTCGAACGAGGCGGACGGCATAGCGGTCGTCCTGGAACGGCTGCTGGGCTAGCGGCGTCGCGGCATCGGCGTGGGGTAGGGGGCGCGGCCTTCGGCGTCGGCCCCCCACCCCGCGGACGGAGCCCGTCAGCCGAAGATCTTGACGGCCTGGTAGTACGTCCACGCGGTGCTGTCGCAGGTCGTCCTGCTGGCGCCGCTGTAGCCGTTGCAGACCCGCTTCAGGTCCTCGTAGAAGGCGCTGTCGATACGGGACTTGTTGGCGTCGAACGTGCCGGCCGCCTTGTGGTTGCGGTAGCCGAAGTCGTGGCGGGCGCACGACGTCTGGAACGGGAACCCGAACGGGTTGTCGGGCGAGCTGCTGCAGTAGTCCGTGGACCAGTCGAACTCGTACGCCGCCCAAGCGCTCTGGTTGTTACGCGCGTTGACCCACGCGTCGTAGCTGGCCGCGCTCGTCTGGGTCCAGCTCGACAGCACCTGCGGCTTGTCGGCGGGGGCGGCCTGCGCGGGGGCGGCCAGGGCGATGGTGGCGGCCGCGGTGACGGCGGTCGCGGCGAGGGTTGAGGACAGCCGACGCATTCGATTCCTCCGAAGTCAGTGGGGGAGCGGAGCAAGAACGAGATGGCGCGCCCTCAGGGTTCGGCAGGTTCATTACAATCGTCAACAACCGTGACGCCATTGGCATGAACAGGACGTGAATCGCTGTTACGTCGGCGTCCGCCCGGGTCGGCGTGCATGCGGCCCCACCTGGAGCGGTCCCGGGCCCTTGACCGTGCGGATCCTCGGTGACGTCTCCATCTGCCGCACCGCGCCCAGCGCCGCCACACGCGTCGTCAGATACGTGTACAGCGCGGGCACATCAGCGCAGACCACGCAGGCCAGCAGGTTGTGCGGACCGGTGGTCGCGCAGACGAACCCCACCTCCGGGTGGCGTGCCAGCGCCTCACCGGTGGCCGCGAGCTCGGGCGGCGCCACCGACAGCCAGAGCATGGCCGTGATCCCGAGACCGAAGACGCGGTGGTCGTAGTCCACGTCGAAGTAGAGCGTGCCGTCGGCCGCGAGCTCCGCGAGCCGGCGGCGCACGGTCGTCTGCGACCAGCCGGTGGAGGCGGCCAGTTCGGCGGGCCGCGCCCGCCCGTCCCGCGCCAGCTCCTCCAGCATCCGCCGGTCCTGGTCGGTCAGCGGCCCTGCCGGGGCCGCGCCCGGTGCCAGGTCGGGCGCGGCCAGCAGCGCGGCCTGCCGCTCGGTCAGCGCACCGGACTTGTTGACCAGCCCGTGGCGGCCCCCGAAGAAGGTGTGCAGCAGCAAGTGCGCCGTCACGCTCACGACCTGCCGGGTCCGGGGCAGCGCCCGCAGCAACAGCGCGTTGCTGTCCTCGTCGCCGGCCGCCCGCGTCACGGCGACGATCTCCGTACCGCCGGAGAGCAGGGTGACCCAGGAGGTGTCGGGGCGGCGGGCCAGCGCCTCGGCAACGGACGCGGCGGCGTCCGGCTCGCATTCCACGCGTACGAGCCAGACCACCTCGCCGAGCCGGGCGGGTTCGGTCAGCCCGAAGACCCGTATGGCGCCGGAGGTGCGCAGCCTGGTGTAGCGACGCGCCACGGTCTGGTCGGAGACGCCGAGCACCTCGGCGATCCGGCTGAACGGGGCGCGTCCGTCCAGCTGGAGGGCGTGCACGAGCTGCCGGTCGAGTTCGTCGTACGCGGCGGGCCCCGGCCGTCCGCCGGCTCCCTTCCCATCCCTGCCCCTGTCGGATTTCACCGCTCCAGGCTAATGCCATGTCGGAATCCGCCGCGTCGGCTTGGGCTGGCTGGAGATGGTTCCGCCCCCGACCGGACCGTATGGCAACGCCTTTTCCCTACCACGGAGTTCGGAGTTCCCATGCGGAGCAAATGGTGGCCCCTGGCGGCCATCACCCTCGGCAACTTCATGCTGCTCGTCGACGTCACGATCGTGAACACCGCGCTGCCGCAGATCGCCCGCGGTCTCGACGCCTCGTTCACCTCCCTCCAGTGGGTGATGGACATCTACGCGCTGGCGCTGGCGGCGCTGCTGATGGCCGCCGGTTCTGCCGCGGACCTGTTCGGCCGCCGCCGCCTGTACCTGGCCGGGCTCGCCGTCTTCGCGCTCTCCTCGCTCGCCTGCGGCCTGGCCTCCGACGCGGACGTCCTGATCGCCGCGCGGGCCGTGCAGGGCGCGGGCGCGGCCGCGATGTTCGCGACCAACACCCCGCTGCTGATGGCCGTGTACGCGGGACGCGACCGCGCCGTCGCGTTCGGCGTGTGGGGCGGCACCAGCGGCGCCGCCGCGGCCATGGGCCCGGTGCTGGGCGGCCTGCTCACCGAGTACGCCGACTGGCGCTGGATCTTCCTCGTCAACCTGCCGCTGACCGCGATCGCGATGTGGATCACCGTCCGTACGGTCCCGGAGTCGCGCGGCGCGCCCGGTTCCCGGGTCGACTGGCCGGGCGCCGTCCTCTTCACGCTCTGCGCCGGGGCGCTGACGTACGGACTGATCCGGGGCGGCGAGGAGGGCTGGACCGACCCGGTCGCCCGCACCGCCCTCCTCGGCTCCGCCGTGGCGCTCGTGGCGTTCGTCCTGGCCGAGCGGCGGACCCGGCAGCCGCTGCTGGACCTGCGGCTGCTGCGCCGCCCGTCGTTCGCCGTCCTGATGGCCGCCGCCCTGCTGCTCCAGGCCGCGGCCTTCCCCTACCTCATGTACGCGGGCCTGTGGTTCCAGTCCGTCCTCGGCCTCAGCCCGGTGCAGGCCGGTCTGGCCTGCCTGCCGCTGGGCGTGACCTCGATGCTCGTCGGCGCCGTCGGCGGACGGGTGCTGGGGCGCCTGGCGCCGGGGCGGACGGTCGGCTGCGGGCTGCTGCTGGTGGGCGCGGGCGCGCTCACGCACGTCCTGCTGCTGGACTCCGGTTCCGACTGGACCGCGCTCGCGCCCGGACTGGTCCTGACCGGCATCGGCACCGGTTGCGCCATGCCGGTCCTGGTCCAGGCGGCGCTCGGCTCGGCCCCGCCGGAGCGCGCGGGCATGGCCAGCGGCGCGGTGAACACCTTCCGGCAGCTGGGCTACGCGCTGGGCATCGCGGTGCTGGGCACGGTGTTCGCGTCGCGCGTGCGGGACGTCGTGCAGGACAAGGCGCCGGGCGACCACACGGGGGAGGCCGCGGAGGCGATCAGCGGCGGCCACGCCCAGTCCGTGCTGCACGCCGCCGAGCCCGGCCCCGCCCGGCACGCGCTGGAGTCCGTGGTGCGCGACGCGTTCGCCGCCGGGCTGGACCGCATCTGCCTGTACGCGGGCGTGACGGCGCTGGCGGCGGGCGTCCTCGTCCTGGCCGTGGTACGCGGCGGCCCGCAGCCGGCCCGCCCGGCCGCCCCGCGGAACGACCGCCCGGAGGCAGACCACCCGCAGGCAGGCCGCCCGCAGGCGGTCACTCCGCAGACAGTCGGTGCACAGGCGGTCAGTGCGCAGACAGTCGGTGCGCAGGCGGTCAGTCCGCGCGCCAGGTGAACGTCGCGGACGCGCCCGCGGGCAGTTCGTAGCGGAACGACCGGCCGTCCGCGCCGACCTCGACGGTCCGCGCGCGGCCGGTGTCGTTGTACGCGATGAGCGCCCGCGAGCCGTCCGGGTTGCGCCAGGCGACGTTCGGGACCGCGGCGTCGGCGGTCGAGGCGATGCGGCGGGCGCCCGGCCGCACGAACTTCGTCAGATGCCCCATCGTGTAGTACTCGACCGTGAAGTCGGCCTCGCCGTGCCGCCGGTCGCCGTTGTGCACGGTGACCAGCCCCGTGCAGTTCCCGCAGCCGCCGTGGTGCGGCCCGCCGTCCTGGTCGACGGCCAGGCTCCACTTGACCCAGCTGCGCCCCCAGTTGCGGGTGGCGTCGATCATGCCCCGCATGTCCGCCCGATGCTGGTCGGCGGCCCACTCCCCGCCGGAGACCTCGGTGTCGAACGCGTCCACGCCGGGGTGGGCGTCGTGGACGGCGCTCTGGGTCGCCACGTCACCGGAGTAGCCGTGCCAGGCGATCCCGCCGAAGTTGGGGTGGGCGCGGACGGCCGGGTCGGCGACGACCGGCGCGCCGTAGCCGTCGTACCGGTCCCAGTTCCAGTCCAGCGCGAGCACCTTCGTCGTCAGGCCCGCCGCCCGCAGCCTGGGCAGCAGCTCGCGCTGGGTGAAGTAGTGCAGACCCGAGCCGTTCCACCGCATGGAGGGGTAGCCGCCGCAGCAGGTCGGCTCGTTCTGCGCGCTGACGTAGGCGACGGGGACGCCGTGGGCCCGGTACGCCTGGAGGTACTTCACGAAGTAGCGGGCGTACGTGCCGTAGTAGCGCGCGGCCAGATGGCCCTGGTCCAGCCGCTTGTTGTCCTTCATCCAGGCCGGGGCGGTCCAGGGGGAGGCCATGACCGTGAGGTCCGGGTTGAGTTCCCGGGCCCGCCGGGTCAGCGGCAGGACGTCGGCGAGGTCGTGCTTGATCGAGAAGCGGCGCAGGTCCGGGTCGGTACGGCCCGCGGGCAGGTCGTCGTAGGTGTAGCCGAAGCGGGCGAGGTCGGAGGCGCCCATCGGGTTGCGCAGGAAGCTCAGCCCGATCCCGTCGTCCGGGGAGAAGAGCCCCCGCAGCACCTTCTCGCGCGTACGGTCGCTCAGCGCGCCGCTGCTGTTCAGCAGCCATGCGGCGGTGTCGGTGAACGAGGCGCCGCCGCCCGCGAACTCCTGGTAGGTCCGGGACGCGTCGACGGTGACGGGGGTGGCGGGTCGGCCCGGCGGTGCGCCGCGGCGGCCCGCGCCTCGCTCGGTGAACCGCAGCGGCCGCTGCCGCTCCAGCCCCTTGACGACGTGCCGCCCGCCGGGCCCGGAGGTGGTGGTGAGCCATACGTCGACGGTGCCGCCGCGCGGGCCGGGGTCCGGGGCCAGCGGGGTGGGGGCGAGGACACCGGCGAGGAGTACGCCGACGAGAGCGCAGAGCAGCACGGGGAAGGCGGGCAGGGTGGGGAGCGCGGGGACAAGCCGCGGCAGACGCAAGAGACGCAAGGACCGGCCGCCTTCCTTGGGGGCGGAGCGGGCGGTTCCCCTGGATGATCCGAGCCGTCGGCGCAGGTGTCAACCTCGGTCGGGTCGGCACCCGTCCATAGGTGGCCACACGGTCCGGAGCCGTGACGCGACCACCGTGGACGGGTTGCCGCCCAGGGCCCTGAGAAGATCGTCGCCCCTCCGGAAACCCAAGTCAACCCTCAGGTTTTCTTCCAAACATCCTAGCTATACCTTTGACTTCATGACGCTCGACGACCTCCGCGCCTTCGTCGCGGTATGCGAATCCGGCAGCCTCAGCGCCGTGGCCCGCGATCTCGGCTGCACCCAGTCGGCGATCAGCCAGCGCGTCAAGCGGCTCGAACGGGAGCTGGACATCGCCCTGTTGGAGCGGCAGCCGCGCGGCGTCGCACCGACCCAGGCCGGCCGGGTCCTGCACCGCGCGGCGGCCGACGGGCTCGGCGGCCTCGACCACGCGCTGCGGCGGCTGCGCGACATGCGGCAGGGCGACGGCGGGACGGTGCGGGTCACCACGGGCGCGACGACCGTGCGGCACTTCATGTCGGCCGGGGTGGTGGCGTTCCGGGAGCGGCACCCGGACGTCAGGCTGGAGTTCCAGACGGAGAACTCCAGCCGCGCGTGCTTCGAGGCGCTCGCCGCGAACACGGTGGACCTGGCGTGGATCACGATCGGCCCGCCGGTGCGGGGCGTGGAGCAGCGGCCCGTCACCACGCTGCCGTGGGTGCTGGCGGTCCGGGTGGGGGACCCGCTCGCGGACCGCGCCGAGATCGGCCCCGACGAGCTGGCCGCCATCCGCCACATCCGCCTCCCGGAGAACTCTGTCTCGCGCGCGCGGCTGGACCAGCACCTCACGCGCCAGGGCACCGAGCCGGAGTCCACGACGAGCGTCGCGGACTGGGACACCGCGATCCTGCTGGCCGAACTGGGCCTCGGCCACGCCGTCGTGCCCGCCCTCCCCGGCTGGCACGACGCCGCCCGCCGCGACCTGCGTCTGATCCCGATCCCGTCACTGCCGCCTCTGGCGGCGGGCTGGGCGGTCCGCCAGTGGGACGCGCTGAGCCCGGCGGCGGTCGAGTTCGCGGACACGGTGACATCGAGCCTGACCACGGGCTAGGCCTCGGGCCTCTTCAGAGGCTGCGGGCGGTGATGTCGCCGTGGGGGGTGGTGGCGCGGATGTCGAGTTCGGCGGTGCCATCGTTCTTGAGGGCGTTGCTGACGCGACCGTAGCCGGTGCCGGCGTCCAGGGCGGCCGAGACGCCCGCGGCGGCGGCGACCGAGATGTTGCCGGACTGGGTGCGGAGCACGACCGTGCCGCGCACGGCCTCGGCGATCCGGATGTCGCCCCTCGCGGTGCTGATCTCCGCGGGGCCGTTGAGTCGGCCGACCTCGACGTCGCCGTCGGTCGCGGTGAGGCGGACGCTCGCGGCCTCGTCGATCTTGATCTGGCGGTACGCGCCGTCGAAGGCGACGTCGCCGAGGCGCCCGACGCCGCGGAGCTCGGTGCAGCCGGCCTGGGCCTCGATGTGGGAGCCGGCGGGCAGCTGGACGGTGACCTCCACGGATCCGGAGGGGCCGAAGAGCTGTTCGTTGGGGGTCGGGGCCGTGATCCGCAGGACGCCGTCGGCGTAGGCGACGGTGGTCTGCTTGGCGATCTTGGTGTCGCGACTCTTGGAGGGGTTGGCGGGCAGGACCTCGACGGTGGTGTCGGCGCGGTCTGCGGCGATGAACTGGACGCGTCCGGCGGGGATGTTCAGGACGGCGGAGATCGGGGCGGGGGTGTCGAACTTCTGCATCGTGCTCTCCCGTAGTCGTTCGCTGTTTCTGACACCGGAAACGCTACGTTGCTTTCCAGAATCCGACAACACATTCGTTGCACAGGATCGACATTTATGCAGGTAGATGCGGAGAAACTGTTGCAACGACCTTAAAATCAACGCAACGACAACCCCTCCGTTCATTGCAATGACTGAGAAGTGAACGCTATGGTGGGGGATCAGGGACCGCCACGAAGGATCACCAGGGAGATCGCGATGCCGGGAGGCAGGCTCACCCAGCAGGACCGCCAGAAGATCGCGCTGGGACTGGCCGACAGCCTTCCCTACGCCGAGATCGCCCGACGCCTCGATCGTCCGACCTCGACGATCACGCGTGAGGTCATGCGCAACGGCGGCCCCACCGCCTACCGCGCCGACTTG
This sequence comes from Streptomyces sp. XD-27, assembly GCF_030553055.1. Taxonomy (NCBI): domain Bacteria; kingdom Bacillati; phylum Actinomycetota; class Actinomycetes; order Kitasatosporales; family Streptomycetaceae; genus Streptomyces; species Streptomyces sp. XD-27. Next base: position 4,299,666 of record NZ_CP130713.1, on the reverse strand, counting down.
GCCCACCGCGCCACCGAACGCCGAGCCCACCGGCGCAGGCAGCCCGCGCCCCGAGGGCAGGGAGCGCCGGCGCAGGGCCACGGGCGCGACGCCGAGGCCGTGCGCGAGTACGAGGAGGCGTTCACCACCCTCCTGATGCGACAGGGCATGCCCAAGATGACGGCTCGGGTGCTGACCTGCCTCTTCATCGCCGACACGGGCAGCCTCACCGCGTCCGAACTCGTCCAGCACCTCCAGGTCAGCCCGGCGTCCGTCTCCAAAGCGATCGCGGCCCTCGAAGATCACGGCCTCATCCGCCGGGAACGCGGCGAACGCCGCCGCGAGCGCTACTTCGTCGACGACGACGTCTGGTACCAGTCGACGATCGAGAGCGCCCGCGGCATCGCCCAGGTCGCCGAGACCGCACGGCGGGGCGTCGGCATCCTCGGCCGCGACAGCCCGGCCGCCGCCCGTCTGGAGAACATCGCCCGCTTCAGCGACTTCATCAGCGAGAGCATCCTCCGCGCCACGGAGCAGGTCCGCGAGGTCCTCCACACGAAACCCGAAGCGAGCTCAGGCGGCACTGCCACACCAGGTTCGGATCGCGGATAGACGGCCGTCTTGGTGGTCACAGCCACTGGCGCCCACGCCGGCAAGGCACCGCACCGTCCAACGACACCGCACCGGTGATGACCGGACCCGACCGCGACCGTAAGATCACCGCGCCGGGTCACCCCATTGGTCGCCCCATCGGCATCATCGAGGAGCCTCCCCCTTCATGACGCACATCTCCCTCCCCGAGCAATTCGCCGCCTCTTGCGAGGACCGCGACGACGGCCCCGAGTGGATCGCCGCGCTGCCGGCGCTGATCGCGGAGTTCCTGGAGCGGTGGGACCTGCGCCCGGACGGCGCCCCCGCGCACGGGATGGCCGCCCTCGTCCTCCCCGTCCTGCGCCCGGACGGCACCCCGGCCGCCCTGAAATTCCGGCAGGTGACGGAGGAGAGCGTGGGCGAGCCGGTGGGTCTGCGGGAGTGGGCGGGCGACGGTGCCGTGCGCCTGCTGGACCACGACGCCCCGTCCGGCACGCTGCTGCTGGAGCGGCTGGACATACGCCGTTCCCTGGCCTCCGTACCCGACGCGGAGGCGGCCCTGCTCAAGCTCGCCGGGCTGCTGGCCCGCCTCGTCGCCCGCCCCGCCCCCGCCGGGCTGCGCACGCTCGCGGATGTCACCGACGCGATGCTGACCGAGCTGCCCCGAGCCCTGCCCGCCCTCGCCGACCCGGACGAGCGCCGTCTGCTGGAGACCTGCGCGGCCGCGGTACGGGAGGTCCGGGACGAGCCCGGCGACCGGCTGCTGCACTGGGACCTGCACTACGAGAACGTGCTGGCCTCCCTCCCCGGCTCCGGCCGCGAGCCCTGGCTGGCCATCGACCCCGAGCCGCTGGCGGGCGACCCCGGCTTCGACCTCATGCCCGCGCTCGACAACCGCTGGGACGACATCGTCGCCACCGGCGACATCGCCCGCGCCGTCCGCCGCCGGTTCGATCTCCTGACGGAGGTGGTCGGGCTGGATCGACAGCGCGCGATGCGCTGGACCCTGGCACGCGTACTCCAGAACTCCCTTTGGGATGTGGAGGACGGGGAGGACGAGCTCCAGGACACGCAGGTCGCCATCGCGGAGACATTGCTCCCGCAGCTCACCTGAACCGGGGCCGGGAACGACACAGCGCCGCCCCTCCGTGGGACCGGGAGGGCGGCGCCGGGTCGTCACATCGACGCGGGGACTCGCGTCGGACTCAATCTCGTCAGATGAGCCAGCCCAGGAAGCAGGCGACGGCGGCGACGATGTCGGTGACTACGTTCACGAAAGAACTCCTCGTGTGAATGCTGAGTGGGACCATCCCCCCGGCGCGGTATGGGACTTGACCGCTGGCCCGGGTCGCGCGGCGAAGGTCTGCAGCCCCTCACTCGCACACCGTAAGCATCACTTCCCCCAGAGTCACGGGGGAAGCGTTACCGGCGGTGATCACACGTTCTAATGAACATCCGATCGCACGTTCGTATGTTCGCTACACGTCAGCCGCCAACGTCCGCACATCCGTGTTGGCACCGCTCAGCACGACGGCGACCTTCTCCCCGCTGACGGGCACGTACACCCTGTTCAGGCTGGTCAGCGCGGCGAGCGCGGTGGCCGCGCCGTGTTCGACGGCGACGCGGTGGTGGTCCCACAGAGCCTGCCGGGCCTGGACGATGTCGGTGTCCGACACCAGCACGGAGACGACGTTCTCCTGCTGCGCCGCGGACAGGGCCATGGCCGAGGCGCGCCGGGCGCCCAGCGAGTCGGCGGCCACGGAGTCGACGGGGACGTCGACGAGGGTCCCGGCCTCCAGCGCCGCGTTCAGCGCTCGGCAGTTCTCCGGCTCGACGGCCACGACCCGCACACCGTGGTGCCGGGCGGCGGTGGCGACTCCGGCGAACAGGCCGCCGCCGCCGACCGCGACGACGACGGTGTCCAGGTCGGGGATCCGTTCGCGGAGCTCCTCCACCAGCGTCCCGGCTCCGGCCGCGATGAGCGGGTGGTTGTACGCGTGCGAGGTCAGCGCGCCGCTGGTGGCGGCGAACTCCTCGCAGGCCGCGGCCGCTTCGGCGTACTCGGCGCCGACCAGCCGCACGTCCACCCCGTAGCCGCGGAGCCGGGCCACCTTCACCGGCGGGGCGGTGGCGGGCAGGAAGACCGTGGCCCGGACGTTCTGCTGCTGCGCGGCCCAGGCGCAGGCGAGCCCCGCGTTGCCGCCCGAGGCGATCGCGACACCGACGTCCGGCAGGGCGCCGGCCTCCCGGTGGGCGCGGATGAAGTTCTGCGCGCCACGGGCCTTGAAAGACCCGGTGTGCTGCAGGTATTCCAGCGCCAGCCAGACGTGGCAGGGCGTGGGCTCGCCCCACTCGTGAGAGTGCCGCGGCCCCCGGTGACCGGTACGGATCTCACCGGTGTCGAGCGGGGCCACGGCGACCGGGCGGACGTGTCCGGCGATCCGGTCGGTGGCGGCCTTGATGTCGTCGTAGGTCAGTTCGTCCATGGCAGGCATATGCCCTTACGGAGACGGTGTCATGACCAGGAGATCAACTGGCCGGTGAGGGTGAGCGCGAGAAAGAAGGCGAAGGCGATCCGCCGCTGGCCGGGGCAGGGTTCGACCGCGTGGAAGTGGACCGGGTTGAACAGCAGCCCGTCGCCGGTCTCGGGAACGAGTCTCACCCGCTGGTGGCCGTCCACGGCCTCCGACCGGTAGCCGTAGGCGTCGCGGTACCGCTCGTCGCCAGGCTCCCACCGGTGCCGCCAGATCATGGTCGCCCCGCTGCCGTCGGTGGGTGCCTGCACCCAGATGTTGAAGGCCAGTTGGGCGACGACCTGCTGGTCGAAGAGCCCGGTCGGGAACTCGCGGTTGACGGAGTCGTAGTGGATCAGCGCGCCCTTGTCGATCTCGCGCAGGGTGCCACCGAAGGCCGGTCGGCCGCCGATGGTGGCAGGGCTGACGGTGACCCCCCAGGCGGATCCGAGCCGCTCAAGGGAGGCGGCGATCGGATCGGGCCGTATTCCCGCCCGCTGCCACGCGTCGTCGGCGGCCTCGGCGTGCTTCAGATACCGGTCGACGTCCAACGTCCCGTCGGGCTCGCGGTAGTCGTTGAGCGCGGGCCCGAACCGCAGGATCGGGGTGGGTACGCGCGCGTGGTCGTAGTCGGCGGTGGGCAGCCGGTCGAGGCCCGCCAGCACCGACGCGCACGTCTGCCGGTCGAGGAAGTCCGGGACGCGCACCGCCGCGAGCGTCCCGGCGGCGAGCTCCGCCAGGTGCCGGTCGGTGAAGGCGGGCGCGTCCACGGCGGTGAACAGGGGGTCAAGCGCCGTGCGGGGCATATCGCCTCCAAACAGCGGAGATGAGTGCCTACCACGACGGTACGGCGAGCCGTATCCGTCCGCATGCCGAGGAATTCCGCGCCCCCACCCCCCTCCCCGACCGTCTGTAACTACCCTTTGGCGGATAGTTACAGACGGGGCACGACGAGCGGGTGTCTCAGTTGTCCCAGTAGAGCGAACTGGCCTTGTTATCGAAATCGTTGTTGGTGAAGTCCGCGTCCGTGCTGCCGTTCTTCGCGATGTAGCGGACACCCGAGTAGTGGGCGAACTGATACAGGGTGACGTCGTAATGGGTCAGGTTCGCCATCGAGCTGGCCATGTTGTCGAAGCCGAGGTCCCTGAGATCCGTCACTATCTTTCGGGCAGGGATGACAACTCTCTTGCCCTCGTAGTCGTCGTGCTCGTAGAGACACAGGCTGACCGACTGGCAGGAGGCGCCGCGCCGCTGGAGGTCACCGGTCGAGGCCGCCTCGTCCCCCTGAGCCTGCGCAGCCGTGCCAGAGCCCACCAGAGCGACCGCGCTCAAGGACAGGGCACCCAGAGCCCCAACGACCTTGCGCTTCATGTAAGCTGTCCTTTCTTTACCGAGGAGAAGATCAACGACTCGAGTAAAACACCGAATCAGGCGCGGGTAAAGGCGTTTCGAACACGGCGCTCAACTCGTCCCCAATACCCGGTACGCGGCTGCCATCCGCTCCCGCTGTGCCTGCTCCAGCCGCTTGAACGCCTCGGGCTTGACCTTGATCGCCTCGCGCTGGATGCGGTTCTCCGCCGCGTTCCAGACCGACACCAGCTTCGTCTGCTTCTTGCAGCGCACATCCACCCGCGCCTGCCGTATCTCCTCGCGGGAGACATGGTCGCTTTTGAGCCACCGCTTGTCCGTAATGGCCTCCATCGGATCGGCATAGCGATAACCTTGCCGCGCCATGCAGGCGCTCCAGGCGCGGAAGCCCCGCACCACCGCCCGGTCCTTCATGGACTGCTCATAAGTCGCGCCGATGGTGTCGTCGAGCAAGCCGAAGTCCGCGTCGGGGACGTCCTTGAGCAACACCTCCTGGGCCTTCTTCGCGCAGCCGCCCAGCTTCTGTCCGGAGCCGAATGCCGCCTTCCTCTCGGCTGCGCCGAGTCCCTTCTCCCGTTCCTCCATGGCCGCCGAGCGCCTCGCGACCGTCGGACGGTCCGCCGGAAGGTGATAGCCGTAGACCTCCGCGATACGGGGCTCGACGACCCCGTATCGGCGGCGGTTACGCGGTGCGGCGTCCTCCTCGGATGCTCGCGGAACCAGCTTCCATTCCAGACCCTTCCGCCGCATGCACGTCCCGATCAACACGTCCCTGGCGGCGCTCATCGTCTGCATCTCGGCGGGCGAGGGATCGTAGCGGTCCAGTGGCACACTGATTGCCTTCGCCTCCTCGCCTGGTGGAGGAACGGGAGCGGTCGGCCCGCCCGCCTTCGAAGGCTTCGCCTTCGGCCCGGAATCCGCGCTCCCCGCGCAACCGGTGACTACACAAAGCAGAACCAGGGCGGCGGTGGCCCTCGAACGAACAGACACGGTGCCCCTCCATGAGAAGGAAAGTGCGGCCCCGGTGACTTCCCGGTGCCGCACCCTCCCGGATTCTTGTCTGCACCTCGGCGTATTCGCTACGCGAAAACTCTCGTGAGCCAATCCGTTTGCGAACAAAGGAGCATCGGGACGAGGCTACCGGGCGCCCCGCCGTGAGTTCCACAGCCGGTAGACGGTCCCGCCGTCGTACGGCGGACGGGACGCATCACCATGGTTTATCCGTCATTACCAGGCATCGGTGATGACGCACTCCAATGGAGCAGTGACGTAACGCTCGGCGCGACGGAAGGATGCCGTCGACCTACTGTCCGAGATGTCTCCTTCCGTAGACATCAAGGAGTTCGATCATGAATAAGCTCCAGCGGACAGCAGCCGCAGTCCTGCTCACCACCGCCGTGGCGGCCCTGCCACTGGCCGGTGCCGGTGCCGCGCAGGCGACACCGCTCACGGCGCCGTCGGCGGCCGCGCCGCTCGGCGGCGGCGACTGCCACGGACACGGGCACGGCCACCATGGCCACGGCGGCGGGGGCATCCTCGGCGGCGGCCACTGCCATGGGCACGGCCACGGTCACGGCCACGGCGGCTGGTGGGACGTCGGCCTCTAGGGCCTGTCGTCCCGGCGGCCCGGCCGGGCGAGGCGAGGACCCAAAGACCCTTTCCACCTGCTCGCCTCGCCCGGTACGGTCTGCCGCAGGGACGAGCCGAAGCCGGGGAAGCTCTGGCTGCACATCGACGTCAACCCCACCGACCGCGATCAGGACGCCGATCGAACGCCTCCTGAAGCGACGGCGGTCCCCTCGAACTCGACTATCTGGCCGGGGATCGCCAGCCGTGTCACGCCAAGCATCGTGGTGGTACGGGGACGGTCACCGGGCGCCCCGGGCGTGGGCGACGCCGAGCCGGATGCGGTCGGCGGTGGTCGCGGCGGCGATGTACGCGTCGACCTCGTCGCGGGACGCGCCCCTCGGCAACGGCCGCAGCCCGGCCATCAGCACCACCGGCCCGCCCCCGGCCACGAACCGCGACCACCGCTCGCCGACCAGGACCCCGATCACGTGGTCGCACCCGTCCACCCGCACCGCCGCGTACGACAGCCCGCGCAGCACGACGCGCGGCCCCACACTCGGCAGCCGCCGGCGCGGGGTGACCAGTCCCATCCCGTCCGCGAGCGCCGCCATCCGCTCGTCCGGCTCCGGCCGCGCCATCAGCACGAAAGCCGCCGTCCCGACCTCCGTCGTCTCCAGCCAGCTCCACGCCGCGACAGAGCCGATCAGCTGGTGCGTGATCACCGGAGCACCGCCCATACGCGCTTGCCCGACGCGGTCGGCGTCGTCCCCCAGTTGTCCGCGACCCCGGCCACCACGGACAGCCCGCGCCCGGTCTCCGACCGCCAGGCCGGGAGCCCCGTGACCCGGGGCAGGACGTACGAGCGGTCGCTGACGGCGACCTCCACGCCGTCCGCCAGCAGCCGCAGCGACAGCTCGCACTCCGGCGACCCCGCGTGCCGGTGCACGTTGCTGAGCAGCTCCGTCACGCACAACTCCGCCGCGCTGGCGAGCGGGAACCGGCCCCACAGGCGCAGGTGCGCGCCGATGATGCGCCGGAGCCCGGAGAACTGGGCCGGGTCGGCGCGGAGTTGGAGCACCACTTCGGGTGGTGTTTGCGTCTTCATGCGGTCAAATGTGGCCGCCCGTGCCTAGCCTGACCAGGACTGGCGCAGGTACGCAACGGCTGTATCGGAGTGAGGGGGCAGGCCATGGAGGGCAGTACCGAAGGCTCAGCAAGCATGCGCATGTTCGGCGCGGTCGCGAAGGCGCTTCGGGAGGCGCAGGGTGTCACCCGCGAAGAACTTGCCGGGCATGTGAAGTACTCGCCAGCGACGGTGGCGAGCGTAGAGAAGGGCAGGCGAATGCCGAGCCCGAAGTACGTCGAAGGCGCGGAGGCACTGCTGAACGCGAAGGGGGTGATCAAGAGCGCGGCCAAGCATCTGGAGCGGGAACAGCGGCTTCCGTCGTGGTTCCTTCCGTACGCGGAGTTGGAGGCCGAGGTGGTCAGTCTGTGGGCCTACGACAGCCTCGTGCTCTACGGCCTCGTACAGACCAAGGAGTACGCCCGCGCAGTGCTCGGCTCCCGCGTGCCGATCCTCGGCCAGGAGGAGATCGACCGGCGCGTCGAGGCGCGCCTGGAACGGCAGGCCTTGCTGGAGCGCGTCCCCGTAGCCCACCTCTCCTTCGTCATCGAGGAGTGGGTGCTCCGCAGGCCCCTCGGTGGCCGCAAGGTCATGCGCGGCCAATTGGAGCGCCTATTGGCGCTAGGCGAGAAGCGAAACATCTCCATTCAGGTGATGCCGACGGCCCGCGAGGCCCACGCGGGCTTCAACGGCGCGTGGACGCTGCTGGAGACGCCCGAACGGGAGCGGCTGGCCTACGTCGAGGGCCAAGCGGGCGGGGTGCTGATCGAAGATCGCAATCAGGTGAGCGAACTCATCGAACGCTTTAGCATGTTGAGGGCCCAGGCGCTCTCGCTCGGCGAGTCCGCCACGTTGATCGAGCGGATGGTAGGCGAACTGTGAACACCACCGAACTCGCATGGTTCAAGTCCAGCTACAGCGGCGACGCGGGCGGCGCGTGCATCGAAGTGGCCCTGGACTGGCACAAGTCCACGTACAGCGGCGACAACGGCGGCGCCTGCGTAGAGGTCGCCACCTGCCCCCACACCGTCCACGTCCGCGACTCCAAGGACAAGACCGGCCCCACCCTCTCCTTCTCCCCCGAGGAGTGGACCGCGTTCGTCGCGTTCGCTAGGGTGCAAGCACTCTAAAGATCAAGGCTCTCCAGAAGTAACGCCGCAGTGCGGGAGCCACCACCTCACGCCATCGCGCGACCGAGGTGCAGGAGGGGCGGCACAGCGATCAGCAATCCGTGATCGCGCGATTCGTCGTGCCCTTCCTAAGGATGAGTTCTCATGCATGTCGGCCTTGGCCTTCCCATCGGTGACCCCGCCACGCTGTTCGACTGGGCGCGGCGTGCCGACGCCGGTCCGTTCTCGACGCTCGGGCTGCTGGACCGGCTCGTGTACGACAACCCCGAGCCCCTGGTGACCCTGGCGGCCCTCGCCGGGGCCACCAGCCGCATCCGCGTCCAGACGCAGGTACTCCTCGCGCCCCTACGGGAGACCGCGCTGCTGGCCAAGCAGGCAGCCACCCTCGACCGGATGTCCGGCGGGCGGTTCGTGCTCGGGCTCGGCATCGGCGGGCGCGAGGACGACCACGCGGCCGCCGGCACCGAACTGCGGCAGCGCGGCGCCCGGCTCGACGCGCAGATGGAGACGATGCGCCGCGTCTGGTCCGGCGAGCCCTACAGCGACGCCGCGGGCCCCATCGGCCCGCGCCCCGCACGGCCCGGCGGCCCGGAGGTCCTCTTCGGCGGGTTCAAGCCCGCCGCGCTGGAGCGGATCGCGCGCTGGGGCGACGGCTTCCTCGCCGCCGCGCCGCCGTCGTGGGCGGGCGGCCTGTTCCGTACGGTCGAGGAGTCCTGGCAGCGCGCCGGGCGCCCCGGGCGTCCCCGCATCGTCGCCCAGGCGAACGTCGCGCTCGGCGCCGAGCAGGCGGACGAGGCGCGCGCCGCCTTGTTGGCGTACTACGCGTTCACCGGCAACGCGCAGGCCTGGGCGGTCGACAGCCTGCTCACCACCCCGGAAGCCGTCCGCGAGACGATCGCCCGCTTCACGGATCTGGGCGCGGACGAGGTCATGCTCTACTGCTGGTCCACCGACCCCACCCAGGTCGACCGCCTGGCCGATCTCGTCCCGTAACCCGACGGGACGCGCCAGCAGGCACGGCGGGGCGTCGGCCGAAACACAGGCCGATGGTCAGACCTTGGTGAAGCACACCGTGACGTCGACGCCCCGGTCGGCCACGAGATGAAAGCTGTTGTCGAAGTGCGACCTGCACTTCGCGTTGGCGCCGGTATACCTCTCGCTTGTCTTGTACTCCGCTTCGGCGGACGCACAGTCGACCGTGGCCGTCATCGCGTCTTCGCTCGAGTCCAGGAACCTGACGCAGTCGCCGACCTGCGGCAGGTCGTATTTCTTTTCCACCTGGGCCTGTGCAGCCTGCAAGGACTCCGCCTCGGACTTCCCGCCGTCGGATTCGGCGTTGTCCTTCCCCACGTACCAAGCCCCGCCGCCGACGACGGCCAAGGCCACGATGGCGGTGATGAGCCCGCGTACGGGGCGCTGTCGCGGCTCGCTCGGCTGCTGCGGAGAGGGCGGCGGCGGTGCGGACATGGCTGAGGTCCCCCGTGGTCGACTGCTGGCGCGAACGTCTATGCGACGCTGACCGATGCAGGCTAACCGTTGGATGTCAGTCCGCCGGTCAGCGGCCCCCGGAAGACGGCACCGCGCCGGATTTCCGGCCCTAGGCCCCGGCGTGGATGTGCGCCGCCCACAGCGACGGGGCCCCGGGCAGCCTTCCGCGCAGCGCCCGTACGGCGGTGTGCAGGGCGTACGCGGCCCGATCGGCACTGGAGCGCCGTCTCCGTGCTGCCCGACCGGCTCGGCCGGTACACCGACCAGTGGGCGGGCACATCGCCCCGGCCGGCCGTGCTGCTCGCCGGTCTGCTCGTGGTGTCAGCGGCCTGCGGGATCTGTGCTCAGGCGCTGGGTTCGCCACTGGAACGCGGCTGGCTGGCCGCCGACTGGCAGGGCTGGCCCGGTCCGGCGCGCCGGCTGGCGCACCGGCGAACCGTGCGACGCCAGGCCCGGTACAGCCTCCGCCGCGACGCGGTCGGCCGGGCCGGTGCGGAGTTCGGCCCCGGCGAGGCGGTCACCCGCTTCCACTTCCCCGATCTCGCCCGTCAGTTGGGCATCGTCGGCGAGGGGCCGCCCACCCGGCGGACCGGTGAGCTGCTGACGGAGTACCTGGCGTCCGGGCGGCTTCCCGAGTGAGCCCGGCCGGCTTCCCGAGTGAGCTTTCGCGGATTCCTCTCGCCTAAGATCACTTCGACCCCGGGCTCCCGAACTGGCGAGCGGCCGGGGTCGACACGCCTTCTTTCTGCGAAAGGCCAACGGGGACTTGCGATTCACAGCCAGGCATCGTTTGACGCGCAAGCGTCGCATATCCATCCTCGCCGCGTGCGCCGCGGCGACCGTCGCCGCCGCCGTGCCGCTCACTTCCAGTGCGTTCGGCTCCGACGGCAAGGCACCGGAGGCCGCGCGCCCGGCAGGGGCACCGGCGAGTGCGGCGGCGGACGACTCCGACGTCCACTCCGGGGACTTCGGCGCCTCCGACGTCGACGGGACGACCTTCAAGAACGGGGTCATGTCGCTGAAGGCGCCGTCCATCCGGAAGATGGCCGCGGCGGCGCCGCCCCACGGCGAAGGGTGGAAGTCGGCCGGCGCGACCAAGCTGCTGCCCACCGGCTACACCATCAAGTTCTACGACCAGAAGTCCGCGGACTGGCTGGCCCGCTATGTGCAGAGGTCGGCCGCGGAACTGCGGCGCATCACGAACCTGCCCGTCACCGTCGACACCAAGCCGGTGGGTTGGGACTATGTCAGGCCCAAGGGCGACGTGGTCATCGGCCTGCTGAAGCGCCCGTGCGTGCCGACCACGGACGGCAGCCCGTGGAAGATCGTCCACGACGGGTCGGGGACCAAGAACCTGAGTTGCGGCTTCCACTCCCGGTCCATACCGGACACCGTGACCAGCGGACACGCGTACATCGACAGCTCGTTCTTCACCGCGGACGGCAAACCCTCGCCATCCTGGGGTGAGACGTTCCTGCGCAACCACATCAGCCATGAGGTCGGCCACACGATGGGGCTGACGCACGCGGATCGCAGCGCGACACGCGGTGACTGCGTCAAGGGCGGCGACTCCGGCCAGAAGCCCGTCATGTGCACGGAGACCAACAGCGGCTATCACGACAAGCGCGCGGGCACCTACGTCCAGCAGTTCGACGTGCAGGGGCTGCGCTACCTCGCCGCAGGGGCCGGCGCGGCGCTGCCGCCGCAGGGGAAGGTGACCGGGCTCGGCGGCAAGTGCCTCGACGTCAAGGGCGGGCAGGTGGCCAACGGCACGCAGATCCAGCTCTACACGTGCAACGGCTCGGCGACGCAGTCGTGGATCCTGAGCAAGGACGGCACGTTCCGCGCGCTGGGCAAGTGCCTGGACAACGCGCGCAACGCGAGCACGAACGGCAACAAGATCAGCCTCTTCGACTGCAACGGCGGGGCTTCACAGCGCTGGTCGGTGAACGCCAAGGGCCAGATCGTGCACGTCGCCTCGGGCAAGGTGCTCGACGTGACCGGCGGCTCGACCGCCAACGGGACCAAGATCCAGCTCTACACGGCGAACACCAACAAGCGGCAGGTCTGGGTCGCCCCGAAGTAGCGCGGAAGCAGCCTCGGAGCTGCTCCGGAACTGTTCCGGAGCAGCTCTGGCGAACAACCCCGGGAACCGAATGCGCGGCGCCCGTCAACATCGCGCCTCCGCGGCCACTCCTTCCACCGGTCTTCCGCGTGGCGCCGGCCGCGCGCCGTACCGAACGGCCCCTCACCGGGGAGGATGCAAGCCGAATCCACCCGCAGACAGAGGTTGCCGATGAAGCGCTTGTCCCGTCTCGTGCTGCTGGCCACGGGCACCGGAGTGGCGGCGGGCGGCGCGATGTTCGCCGCCGTCTCCCCCGCGTCCGCCAGTCCGGGCATCGGAGCCTGCTACAGCGACAACCGCAAGCAGCTTTACGACCAGGGGGCGATCCTCGACTCGCCCACGCGCATGGGCCCGAAGGGGACCCACGCCTGCATCAACGGCGACTGGGTGTTCGCCCCGCGCGACTGCCACGTCACCTTCACCTACGGCGGCGACGCCCCCGCCGCGGGCCAGACGTCGATCTCGCACGGGTCGTTCGGCTTCTACGGCGACGAGTACAGCAGGTTCGGCCGGTGCTACGACGGGAAGATGCTGGGCCGCTAATAACACAAGCCCCGCTGTCGCGCGACCGGTAGCGGGCGAAAGATCCGGGTTTACCCCAGGGCTGAGCGGACGCCGCAGGTCACAGCGGTCGTCCAGGACTCCGTCCTGGGGAGAATGCATGGCATACGCGTGAATCAGCGCCCGCGTTCGAGTGATCTCCCTGGCAGTCCCGCCTCGCCGGGGCAATGAGGTGTCGACGCGCCCGATGATCTCGGGCCCCTTCACCCGATTTGGAGATTCGAATGCGTTTGCGTATGCGCACCGTCCTCGCCGGCTTCGCCGTCGCCACGGCAGCCCTCGTCGGCGCGGCCGGCCCTGCCGCCGCGGACACCCGCCCAGCCACCCCCACCGACACCGCCACCCTGGCGACCCAGCCCCTCACCACGGCGACCACCGGCATGTCCGCCGCCAACGCCGACGGCTCGGCCGCCACCACCGGCCCGTCCAACGCCACGGCCGACGCCACGATCCTGCCCGCCCCCGCCCCGGCTCCCGCTCCCGTCACCGACAACAACCGGCTGTCCCCTGACAACCCCGTCGGGATCCCCGAGCCCGTCGTCGCCAAGCCGTCACAGCCTGGTGCCCCGTCGACCCCCGCCGCCGAGACCCACGAGGCCGCCGCCCCGGCTCCGGCCCCCGCGCCCGCGCCCAACGCCCCGGCCCACGAGTCGACCCCGGCTCACGAGGCGACCCCGGCTCACGAGTCGACCCCGGCCGCCGCGCCCGCGCCGGCTCCCGAGCACCACCACGAGGCGACCCCGGCCGCGAACCCGCAGCCGGAGGCCGCACCGATGGACGAGGCGAAGGGCCCCGAGGAGGGCCAGCGCGGCGCGGGGATCGTCCCCAACATCACTGTCCCCACCTGGAACGACATCCCCCTCGGCCCGTTCGGCCCGCAGCAGGGCAAGCAGGAGAAGCAGGAGAAGCACAACGAGCAGGACGAACACGACAAGTAAGCGTTCGCCCGCGCGTTCCCGGTGGGGTGCGGGTTGAGCCGTCAGGCGCGCCGCTCCCGCTGGGGACCGCATTCCCTTTCCGCTGACACGGCTTCCTGGGGTCTGGGGCCGCTCAGCCGTGGCGGGCGAAAGCCGCCGCGACGGCTGAGCGGCCGGCGCTGTTCGCGAGGAGCAGCCGGAGCAGGATCCGTGCCTTGTACGGGTCGAGGAGACCGGCGTTGATCAGGCCACGGCGCTGGAGGTCCGCCTCCGAGCCGACCGCGCCGTAGGTCGCACGCAGGACCGAGCCGCTGCCGCAGCGGGAGGCCAGGACGACGGGGATGCGCTCGGCCAGGCCGCCGAGGACCGGCGCCAGCGGCGACGGCACGTGCCCGACGCCGAAGCCCGCGACGACCAGCCCGGCGTGCGTGTGCGCCAGGCCGTCGAGCAGCGCGCCGTCGTCGTCGAGGGTGACCGTGTACAGGGCCACGCGCGGCCACGGTGTCTCGGAAGCGTCCGACGCGTCCGACGCGTCCGGCGGCACGGCGGCCACGGCAGGCAGGCCGGGCGAGACGGGCAGGCCGGGCGTGACAGGCACGTCGGCCTTGGCAGGCAGGTCGGCCACGGCAGACAGGCCGGGCGCGACCGCCAACGGCTCGTGGCGGGGCGGCCGGACCAGGACGCGTACCCGGCCCTCGATGACATGGCCGATCGGACCGGCGTTGGGGGACGCGAACGTCGCCGTACTCGTGCTGTGCGTCTTACGGACCCAGCGCGCCGCGTGGATCTCGTCGTTGAAGACCACCAGCGCCCCCAGCCCGCGGGCCTCGGCGGCCGCGGCGACCCGCGCCGCCGCGAGCAGGTTGGCCGGGCCGTCCGGACCCGCGAGCGTCGGGTTGCGCATGGCGCCTGTGAGGACGAACGGCTCCTCGTGCGGCCATACGAGGTCGACCAGGTAAGCGGTCTCTTCCAACGTGTCCGTGCCCTGGGTGACGACGACGCCGGTCGCGCCCTCGGCCACCGCGCGGGAGGCGTCCCGTACGACGGTGAGGACCTGCTCGGTCGTCAGGCCGGCACCGGGGACGGCGTGGGCGTCCCGTACCTCCAACGGGGTACCCAGCTCGGCCAGTCCGGGGACGCCGGCGGTGAGGTCGGCCCCGGTCAGCCGCGCGACAACGGGCCCGCCCGCCTCCTGACCGCCTCTCTCGACGCCCGCCATCGCGATCGTCCCGCCCAGGGTGAACAGTGCGACTGACATCGCCGGCCCCTTCGCTCGAACCACGGACCGGGGCGCCCTTGCCCCGGCCCGCCTCACCCTAGGCCGTGAACGTGACGGCGTACGGCCCGATCCGCACACATGAACGGGAACGCGCTTCTTCCTCCGGACAGTTACAGGTGACTTACGTCCATCAGGAAGGGCAGAACGTGAAAACAATGCACAGCAGCCGTGGCGTCCGCAGTGCGATCGCGGTCAGTGCCGCGCTCTTGGTGGCAGCAGGCGCGACGTCGGCGTTCGCGGCCACCTCAGCCCCGTCCGAGAACTCGCCGTCCGGGGCCTCGCCGTCCGGGACCTCGTCGAGCGCCGCCGGGTGGAGCCAGTCGAAGGTGTCGCAGAGCAACGCCCCGGCCTTCGCCTCGACCCGGCCCGACGCGCACACCACGTGGGTGGCCGGCGGGCGGATCGTCCCCACAGGGGAGGACAGCTTCGAATTCGTACCCACCCTGTGGGAGCGGGACGACCGGAACAGCACCGGCTGGAAGCAGGTGAAGACCGCGCCCGTGCCCCAGTCCTACGACGTCCGGTTCAACGACGTCGACGCCTCTTCGCCGCGCAACGCGATACTGGGCGGCGACTACGCCGAGCAGGCGGGCGGTGTGGTGACACAGCGCTGGAACGGCACGTCCTGGAAGTCCGCGATCGCCCCGGTGCCCCGGGGCACCCAGAGTGCCGGATTCCTCTCCGTCGACACTCGCGCGCCCAACGATGCCTGGGGAGCGGGCTGGACGCAGGTCCGCACCTCGGAAGACGACTCCCGCAGCGTAGGGCTGCTGGAGCACTGGGACGGCAACCGCTGGAAGGCACAGAAACTCCCGGACTTCAGTGAAGGAAACGGCGGCTGGAGCCTGGAGAGCGTCACCGCGGTCGCCGCCGATGACGTGTGGGCAGTGGGCGGTACGTTCAACGAGAACGCCGCGAAGCCGCTGATCCTGCACTACGACGGCACACGCTGGAGCAAGGTCCCCGCTCCCGACCTCGCGGCCAAGCGCGCGGGCCTGACCGCGGTCGTCGCCGGACCGGGCGGGCAGGTGTGGGCCGTGGGCGAGGCCAAGCAGTCCGACGGCACCTGGCAGGGCCTGGCCCTGAAGTACGACGGCAAGAAGTGGACCAACGTCACGCTCCCGAAGGGGACCGCGGGGCTCCGCGCGGTCACGATCAGCCAGGGCGCCCCTGTCGTCCTGACGAAGGGGACGGATGACACCAGCAGTGCGGTGCTCCGCCGCGCCGGCGACAAGTGGGTGTCCATGAAGCTGCCGGCCGGTGCCCAGCCGCACAACGGGTCGGACATCTCGGCCTCGGGCCGGACCATCGACGTCACGGCCAATCACGAGCCCACCGGCTCCCAGTGGACGGGCCCCGCGTCCGTGCTGACCACGCGCCGCTAGCGGTCCGCGAGCGGGGGATGCGCGGGCGCCCGCCATCCCCCGCTCCCCGCCGGAACGCCAGCTCACCGGGCGAGTGCGGTGGCCTGGTGTTCGTTGATGACTTCTTGGGTCGCAGGACACATGGCCAGTCGGGGCATCATGTCGGCGGGGAACCACCTGAGCATCACCCCTTCGGTGAGGACGAGTTCGTCAGGGTCTCCGTCCCAGCGACCGGTGTAGACCTGGACGAGCCGTGTGGTGCCGTCCGCCCCGGTGTTCTCCTGGACCACGAACGGTTCGAGACCGGTGACGGTGAGACCGACGGCTTCCTCGGCCAGCTCGCGGACGATCGCGTCGCCCGGCGACTCCCCGGGCTCCGGGGCGCCGCCGAGCAGAGCCCATCTGCCGCCCTGGAACACGTGCGGCAGGTTGTCGCGCAGATGGAGCAGGTACTCGCCGCGGCTGCTGACGATCAGCGCCGCGGTTCCGGTGATCTCGTTGCCTTCCACCCGAGCGAGCATGCCACCGAGCCAACGACGGTAGAGTGACCGGGACATCACGCCCCGTAAAGGGGCGGCCCTCAGTGGTGCGCCAACACCGGTCTGAGGGCCTTCACCGCCGAGTGGAAAGCACCCACCCGAAGATGCTCAAGCATGCTATCCCTCCCACCCGTTTCTACTCCCAGACCCCGAACGAGCTCATCCGGCATCCCCGCCTGACCGGCGTCGCCGTCCGGCTGCTCCAGTGGGCGCTGTCCCTCCCGGACGGGTCGCGGGAGACGCTCCAGTCCATCGGCGAGAAGATGCCCGAGGGGCGGATCACCGTCCGCAAGGCGCGGCGGCAGTTGGAGGACGAGGGCTTCGTCCATACGCGGCGGCTCCAGTGTCCGGACAGCGGCCGCTGGACGACCCACGTGCTCGTGTCGAACGTCCCACTGCTGAACGCCGAGGAGATCAACGCGGCGTTCGGCCCGCTGAGTGCTCCCGGCGCACCCGGCGTTCCCGGCACTCCCGGCACTCCCGATGCTCCCCCGAAGGGCCGGATCCCGACCGTCGGTGCGGCGGCCGGACAGGCCGTCGGCGGATACCCCAAGGGGTTGAACACCGAGGAGAACACCCCCAACCGGCCTCCCGCGTCCGACGCGTTGACGGCCCGCGCCTCCGCGCTGCTGGCGCGGCTCGGCGACCGCGACGCCCGGCTGCGGCTCGGCACCGCCGACGCCACCCGGCTCGCGCCGCTGGCCGCGCGCTGGCTGGAGGACGCGGCGGGAACGATGGAACCCGGCACGGGCACCGGCACCGGCACCAGCGGGACGGCAGGCCAGGCTGACGCCCCGTCCCCGGGCCCACGCGACGCGCAGGAGGCCGCCGAGGCCGCCCTCTTCCGCATCCTGACCGGCGATCTGCCACTGGCGGTCCGCGCCCCCGCCGCGTTACTCGCCTACCGCCTGCGCAACAGCCCGCCGACGCCCGTTCCCCAAGCCCGCAAGCCCGTCGAACCGCTCGCGGAGTGCGCCGAATGCCGTGATCCGCTGCCGCGCGGGCAGCGAACCGGGATCTGCGGCCGCTGCGCGGGCGTCCTCGCGCCCTCGCGCACCAACCCCACCCACCCCGCCGCACCCGCCGACCTCGCCGTACGCGACAGCAGCGGACCGGCCCTCGTACGAGCCGCGCTCCGCGGCGCCCTCGCCGGTCTCGATCTGTGAGGGAACCGGCCTCCTCCAACGCAGGCCGGATTCCTCGCCGTCGACACCCGCGCTCCGGGCGACGCCTGGGGAGCGGGCTGGGCCGGTCAGCGGCGCGTCAGCACGTACCAGTCCGGCGAATCCGGGTCCCCGTACTGGTAGTTGAGCTTCGGATGGTCCGCCGTGCCGCTGACGGTCCATTCCCCATCGGCCCAGCAGACGTCCATGGTGACCGTCTGGCCCCACGGGCCGTCGCCCCGGTCGTACGTCCACGTCCCCGCGCTGTCGCAGCGCCCGCCCTCGGGGTCGCCCCAGGAGTCGCGGCTCTTGATGCCCTGGACGGTCGCCGTGCCGTCCACGGCGAGGCGGATCGTGCCGCCGTCGCCGTCGGTCCACGTACCGGCGAGGTCGTCGTGGGAGACCCGCGGAGGGCGGTAGTCCTCGACGATGCCGGTGCCGCGGGCCACCGTGCCGAGGGCGAGGCAGACCACCATGGCCAGCCCCCCGTACGCGTAGACCCGCCAGGTCAGCCCCGGTTTCCGGCCCGCGACGAGGCGCGCCGCGGAGAGCCCGACGAGCTGGGCTCCGGTGCCGAGCCCGGCCCACAGCAGTGCGTACAGCCAGGCGATGTGCCAGCCCCGCACGCCGAAAACGGCGCACAGCAGGCACGTCACCGGGAGCACCGCCACCGCCGACACCCCCGCGGCGGCCGGGACCCGCCCCATCGCGGGCCCGTCCAGCGCGCCAGTGCGGCCGTGGGCAGGGTGATCGCCATGGAGAACAGCAGGGCCGCCGGGTACACGAGGCAGGCCATGAACGGCGCCGCGATCAGTTGCACGGCCGGACCGTCCTGCCGCTGCGGCGACTCCTCGGTCAGGGCGACGAATCCGTAGACCACGAAGGCCAGGAAGACCTCGACCACGAGCACGGCCGTCGCCACGTGGACGGACTTCCACGTCCACTCCCCGTTCCACGGCCTTCCGGTCAACCGCTGGACCCGTGGCGGGCTCTGCCACGCCGTACGGGGCGTGCCCGGCGCCATCTACGCACACCCCGGGTCGGGAAAGAGCTCCAGGAGGCGGTCCGGCGCCGCCTGCCTCCAGGAGTCCACGAGGATGTCGCGCAGCTCGTCCAGGTCCTCCAGCGCGGCGAGCCGCACCCGTACCCACGCGGAACCGGCCTCGTGCGGCGGCACCCAGAACTTCTCCGGTTCCGCCGCGATCAGCTCCGTCCGCTCGTGCTTGGGGCACCGCACCGCGAACGACGTCTCGTCGTCCGGGATCGTGATGTACATCTTCCCGGCGACGCGGAAGGTGGGCATGCTCCACGCCTCCTTCTCCACCGTCTCGGGGAGGGAGAGCGCGATCCTGCGGACGTCCTCGGCATCGATCATGCCCACAACACTAAGAACTCCTCACGCAACATGGGTAACCGTGTCCCCGGCATCCAGTGGGTCACGAAATGGCCTGGTCAGGGGAATCCTCCGATTCCTGCATGATGGTTCAGATGGTTCAGAAGGTTCAGAAGGTTCAGAAGGTTCAGAAGGAATCTTCATTCGAGGGGTGCACGTGAGGGAGGGCAACGCGGTGGAGCTGATCCACTTGGCCGACCATGAGAACAGGGTTGCGGTCAGAGTGCTGGGTCGGCGTGGGCCGGACGAGCTCGACGCCGAGGTTGTCATCTCGAGCACCTTCTGCAACGGCCGACTCAGCCTCTGTCTCTCGTCGAAAGACCTCGACGACTGGGCGAAGGCCCTGGATGACTTGGCCGTCGGCCGGAGCATCTGCTGGATGACCGACCTGCGCAACCCCGAGATCAACATCGAGTTCAACACCCAGTTCTCGGTTCCCCTGATCACCGTCGAGGACGTTCAAGGCTCCGGCACGGTCATGGCCGTGCCCGTGGAACTGCCGGACGGCTGGGTTGATGAACAGCGCGGGCATCTCGAGCGCATCCGCCAGATGGAGTTCTAAGGCCGCGGGCCTTCCCAGAAGCGGGCCAGTGAGCCCTCCATGTACGGTGCCGGGCTCACGCGCACATCGCCCGCGAACGGGCGGTCGAGCACCACGACCAGCAGCAGGCTGAACCCGATCAGCGCGGCGACCGATCCGACGAACAGCAGCTGCATCGAGCGGTTCCGGATGCCGTACAGGAACGTCAGCGGGATGATCACGAGCGCGCCGCCGAAGACCAGGACCTGGAGCAGCGGCGGCAGCTGGCGGTGCGCCATCGCCAGCCGGTCGCGGCGCTGCGCGGCCACGTCGTTGAGCATGGTGCTCGCCTGCTCGTAGAAGACCCGCTGCGACTCGGTGGCGGGCTCGTAGTCCTGCAGTGCCGTGTACAGCCCCTTTATCTGTCCCGCGGTGACGCTGTGCCGCGCGGTCCCGTTCCGCATGTGCGGCCACTGCCTCTCCACCACGGCATGCAGGTAGTCGTGGACGGCCTTGTCCATCCGCGCCCGCGGTCCGGGCGGGAACGAGGCCGCGTCGCGCACGATCAGCGAGACGTCGGTGGCCTCCGTGTCGACCGTGGTCCGGGTCTCCTCCAGCTGCTCCCACAGGGTCACGATGACGAAGGCGAGGATGATGCCGTAGATCGCGGCGAACATGCCGAGCACCACGCCCACCATCTCGTTGTGCTCGCCTGCGACCAGCGAGGGGAACCGGCGGCGGACGAGGAGGCTCCCCGCCACCGACAGCGTCACGGCGCCGCCCACGACCAGGACCGTCAGTGCCGCTGTGCTGAGGTGGTTCAGCAGCCAGAGAGCCACGCTTTCTCCCGGAGGGACGAGGGCGGGCAGGAGCGGGGGCGGGGACGGGGACGGGGGCGAGGACCGGGGCCTACAGGAAAGCCATTCCGCGTCCGGCGCGGTGGGCGCCCGCCCGGCCCGGAATCATCACCCGCACAGGGGCGGACGCTCCCGCACATGGGTCCGTGCGCTTGACGGCGCGCGCCGGGGCGGCGTGGCAGAAAAGGTGGGAAATTCGGCATTGCTGCCGTACCCGCCCCCGACCACGATGGGTTCATGTCGCCACGGACCATCCTGATCGTGCTCTTCGAGGGAACGCTGAGCCTCGACTTCACCGGCCCACTCGAGGTCTTCGACGCGGTGGACAGAGCCGGTGGCGTGCCGGACGCCTACCGGATCCGTACCGCGACCGTCGACGGCGAGCCGGTGCGTACCTCCAGTGGGCTGATCGTCACGCCCGACTACTCGCTGGCGGACACGCCCGGCTCCTCGCTGGCGGCCGCGCCCATACCGCACACGCTGATCGTGCCCGGCGGCGCGGGCACCCGCACGCTGGATCCCCGGCTCGTGGCGTGGCTGCGCGAGCGAGCCGGGCTCGCCGAACGCGTCGTCTCGATCTGCACGGGGGCCTTCGCGCTCGCCGAGGCCGGGCTGCTGGACGGGCGCCGCGTGACGACGCACTGGACCACGTGCCAGACGCTCGCCCGGGAGTATCCGGAGGTGGAGGTCGACCCCGATCCGATCTTCATCCGGGACGGGCAGATATCCACCTCCGCCGGGGTGACCAGCGGCATCGACCTCGCGCTGGCGCTGGTCGAGGAGGATCTGGGCCGTGACGTCGCGTTGCGCGTGGCCCGGCACCTGGTCGTCTTTCTGCGCCGCCCCGGCAACCAGACCCAGTTCAGCGCCCAGTTGGCCGCCCAGACCGCGCAGCGCCGCCCGCTGCGCGACCTCCAGGCGTGGATCACCGAGCACCCGTCGGCGGATCTGTCCGTCACCGCGTTGGCGGACCGGGCGAACCTGTCGCCGCGGCACTTCGCGCGCGCGTTCCGGGCCGAGGTCGGCATGGCGCCCGGGCAGTACGTGGAGCGGGTCCGCCTGGAGGCGGCCCGGCGGATGCTGGAGGACTGCGACGACGGCATCGAGGAGATCTCGCGCGCCTGCGGCTACGGCACGCCGGAGGCGATGCGCAGGGCGTTCATACGGCGGCTGGGGGCCGCGCCCGCCGAATACCGGCGCCGCTTCCATCCGGTGGCGAATTAGGCGCACGCCGTTCGCCACCACTGGTTCGACCCGCTGACTCGACACCCACCGGTTCGATACCCGCTGGCTCGACACCCACTGGCTCGACACCCACCGACCACGCGAAAGGTTTCGTCAGCATGCGCATCGCCATCCTGCTCTACGACCGCTTCACCGCCCTCGACGCGATCGGCCCGTACGAGTCGCTCGGCCATCTGCCGGGCTGGGAGCCGGTGTTCGTGGCCGAGCGACCGGGCCCCGTGGCCAACGACGCCGGGAATCTGCGGCTGGTCGCCGAGGCGGCGCTGGAGGACGTGCCGGATCCGGACATCGTGCTCGTACCCGGCAGCCCGTTCTGCGCCGCGCAGCAGACGAACACGAAGGTGCTGGCGTGGCTGCGGCGCGCGGACACCACCAGCACCTGGACCACCTCGGTGTGCTCCGGCTCGTTGATCCTGGCCGCGGCGGGGCTGTTGAAGGGGCGCCGGGCCACGACGCACTGGATGTTCATGGAGGATCTCGCCGCGCTGGGCGCCGAGCCGGTCGAGGACCGCTACGTCTTCGACGGCAAGTACGTCACGTCGGCCGGGGTCTCCGCGGGCATCGACATGGGCCTGGCGCTGAGCGGCCGGATCGCGGGCGACGAGGTCGCGCAGGTCTCCCAGCTGCTGATGCAGTACGACCCGGAGCCGCCGTACGCCGCGGGGTCGCCGCAGACGGCCGCACCCGAGGTGGTCGCCAAGGCCCTGGCGGCGCTGCCGACGCCCGCCTGACCTGAGGCGCCGCCCCCGGAACGAGGGTCCGGGGGCGGAACGCCATGGGGCACCTGGGGAGCCTGCTCACTCCTCCCCGGCCAGCGTCAGCGACCGCAGCCGCCGCCCCGCGTACCACGTCGCCGCGACCGTGACGGCGCTCAGCAGCACCACGGCGGCCGGGAGCCCGACGTCGGAGGAGATCACGTCGCCTTCGGCGGTCCGCTGGGCGAGCGCGAGGGCCCACTGCTGGACGCTGAGGGTGCGGGCTCCGGCGACCAGGTTGCCGAAGACCGACTCCCACACCAGGGCGTAGACCAGGCCCGCGACGACCGCGTGCCGGGTGACCGTGCCCAGCAGCAGGAAAATCGCGCTGTAGGCGACGGACGCGACGGCGGCGGCCAGAGCGTAGGCGACCGCGATCTGCTGGCTGTTGCCGTTGAGGATGTAGCCCGCGAGGAGGGTCGGGAGGGCGGAGAAGGCGACGGTGACCGCGACGGCCACGATCAGCTTGGTGAAGATGATCGTGGGGCGTTTGACCGGCTTGGCGAGCAGATAGACGACCGATCCGTCGTCGATCTCGGGGCTGATCGCGCCCGTACCGGCGATGACGCCGATCAGCGGGACCATGGTGGCCAGTGCGAAGCCGCCGAGGATGCCGTCGGCGGTGTCGTCGTCGGCTCCCGACAGCGCCCGTACGGCGATGGAGATCACCAGCAGCAGGGCGGGCAGGGCCGCCAGGAGGAGCGCGCGGCGGCGGCCGAGGAGGGCCCGGTAGGTGAGCCGGGCGACGGTGGGGTGGTAGAGCGCGGACATCGCTGATGACTCCTTTCAGGCCGCTACGAGGTAGGAGAAGACGCTCTCCAGGGACTCGTCGGAGGGCGAGACCGTGAGGAGCCGGATGCCGTGGTCGCGGGCGACCCTGGGCAGCAGTGCGGTGAAGCGGGCGAAGTCCACGGCCTGGACGCGCAGTTCGCCTTCGCGGGTGTCGACCTCGATGCCGGAGGTGGACGGGTCGGCGATGAGGGCAGCGGCCAGCGCCCGGTCGTCGCTGGACCGTACGAGGTAGCGGTGGGGCCGGTCGGTCATCAGGCGGCGGATCTTGCGGAAGTCGCCGGAGGCGGCGTGCCGGCCCGCGACGACGACCTCGATGTGCGCGGCGAGCTGCTCGACCTCTTCGAGGATGTGGGACGAGAACAGCACGGTGCGGCCCTCCGCGCCCATCCGCCGCAGCAGGTCCATCAGCTGCATGCGCTGGCGCGGGTCCATGCCGTTGAACGGCTCGTCCAGAAGCAGCACGGACGGGTCGTGGACGAGCGCGGAGGCCATCTTGACGCGCTGCCGCATGCCCTTGCTGTACGTGTCGATCCTGCGGGTGGCGGCCTCTTCCATCTCCACCGTGGCCAGGGCCTTCCTGGCGGCGGCCACCGGGCGCTCCAAGCCGTGGAGTTCGGCGTTGGCCAGCACGAACTCGCGGCCGGTGAGGAAGTCGTACATCGCCTCGCGCTCGGGCACCAGCCCGATGCTCCGGTAGGCGTCCTCGTTGTGCCAGATGGGGCGGCCGTCGAGGGTGACGGTGCCGGTGGAGGGCGGCAGGAAGCCGCCCATCATGTTGATGAGGGTGGACTTCCCGGCTCCGTTGGGGCCGAGCAGGCCGGTCACGCCGGGGCCGATGGTCATGCTGACGTCGTTCACGGCGACGACGTTTCCGAACCAGCGGGAGACGTTGTCGATGGCGATGGTGCTCACAGCCCGACCTTCCGGTAGCGGCGCGTCAGCAGCCCGTACGAGCCGGCGATCAGGCCGAGGACGACAAGGAGGTAGACGGCGCCGGTGGCCGCGTCGGGGCCGTAGTGGCCGGGGAAGGACGAGGTCGCGCCGAGGAACGCGGTCTGTACGCCGTCGATGAGGGTGATCGGCGAGAACAGGCCGAACCAGCTGATGGCATCCGTGTTGTCCTGGTTGAACGCGATGCCCTGGATCGCACTGGCCGCGCCGTAGCTGATGGTCAGTACGGCGATCACGGCGGCGACCCCGAAGCCGCGGCGCGGCGTGAGCGCGGCGATGACCAGGCCGATTCCGGTGAAGAGGAGGGAGAGCAGGGCCACGGAGACCAGTCCTTGCGCGAAGCCCTTCGTCTGTTCGGCGAAGTCGAGCTTGGCCAGCAGGGCGCCCACGTAGAGGATCAGCAGGGGCGCGGCGGTGAGGATGAACAGCGCCGACGCCATGGCCGCGAACTTCGCGGCGACGTAGTCGGCTGTCTTGATGGGGCGGGAGAAGTACAGCGGGACCGTCTTGAAGCGCAGGTCGCGGGAGACGGACTGGGGTGCCTGGGAGGCGATGTAGAGGCCGATGACGGCCTGGAGGAGCAGGGCGTACCGGGTGTACTCCACCGGCAGCCGGTTGGTGTGGCCGTAGACCGCGACGGCGACGATGATCAGGGCGGGCAGGCACATCACCGCGAACAGGATCATCGGCAGGACCTTGGACTTCGCCGAGCGGCCGAGGCCGTAGGCGCCGCGCAGGCTCTGGGAGAACAGGGAGCGGCGGGCGTAGCCGCGGCCGAGGCGCGGGCCGTCGTAGTGGCGGTAGCCGATGTTGTGGATGTGGGCGCCGCGCGGGGCGGTTTCCGTGCTCATGCCGCTCCCTTCTTGGCGTGGGCGGCGGTCTCGTGGGCGGTGGCGTGTTCCTGATCGGGCCGGGGTTCCGGGCCGGGCCGGGATTCCTGGCCCGGCCCGTCGCGGAAGATCTCGGCGATGCGGTGGCGGCGCTGTTCCATGCGCACCAGGCCGACCCCGAGGTCGGCGACGGCGTCGCGGACGGTGTCGTACGTGGCGTCCCCGCGCTCGGCGTCGAGGTCGACCAGCAGCAGGACGCCGTCGGCGTGCACCGCGAGCCCGGCCGCGGTCAGCCGCTCGCGCAGCGCGTCCTCGTGGTCGGTGACCTCCACCGCGAGCGAGGCCGTGGCCTGGGTGAAGTCGCTGGTGGAGCTGGCGCGCAGCAGCTTGCCGCCGTCGATGACGACGACGTGGTCGCAGGTGCGCTCCAGCTCGCCGAGCAGGTGGGAGGTGACCAGCACGGAGATGCCGAAGTCGGTGTGGACCCGGCGGATCAGGCCGAGCATGTCGTCCCGGCCGACGGGGTCCAGGCCGTTGGTCGGCTCGTCCAGCAGCACCAGCTGCGGGTCGTGGACGAGGGCCTGGGCGAGTTTGACGCGCTGCTTCATGCCGGTGGAGTAGCCGCCCATGGGGCGGTAGCGCTCCTCGTACAGCCCGACGTGGCGCAGCGTGTCGGCGGTGCGCTCGCGGGCGGCGGCGGGCGGCAGCCCGGACATCCGCGCCATGTGGACGACGAACTCGGTCGCCGAGACATCGGGCGGCAGGCAGTCGTGCTCGGGCATGTAGCCGACGCGCTCGCGGATGGCGCCGCCCTCGGTGGCCACGTCGAGGCCGAGGACGCGGGCGGTGCCCTCGCTGGCCGGGGAGAGGCCGAGCAGGATCTTGATGAGCGTGGACTTGCCGGCGCCGTTGGCACCCACCAGGCCGGTGACGCCCGGTGTGATGTCGACGGAGAGCCGGTCGAGTGCGGTGACGCGGGGGTACCGCTTGCTCAGGCTTTCGGTGGAAATCACTGTCACGTCTTCGACCGTAGTGGCGTGCGCCACAACAATCGTCAGCCCTGACGGCTGGATCGCGGCGGTCGGCGCATAGTCCTTGGGTCTGACCGACCCGTAGGGGCAGGGGGTCCGGGCGATACGAAAGTTGGTGTTACCGCGAGTATCCACAGGTACTGCGGGACCCTTGACTCAGCCTCCGGGGATTGTCACATTCATCAGTGTCAACTTCGGGCGGGGCTCAGACATGGGCAGACGGGCGGGTGGCGATGACTTCGGCTGTGGGCCGGCTGGACCGGCGGCTGGGCGCCGAGCTGAGCGGTGTCCGGGACGAGCTGCGGGGCTTCAAAGACGTGCAGCGCCTCAGCTACGAGTGCGCGGAGGCGGTCGCGGCGCGGCTCCGGCCCGGGGTGACGGAGCGCGAGGCGGCGCGGATGCAGCGGGAGTGGCTGCGCGAGCGCGGGGTGCGGGACTGGTTCCATCTGCCGTTCGCGTGGTTCGGCGACCGCACGGCGTTCACCGGTTTCCGCATACCGCTGCAGTTCTTCCCCACGAACCGGGCGCTGGAGCCGGGGATGCCGTTCATCCTCGACATGGCGCCGATCTTCAAGGGGTACACGGCGGACATCGGATACAGCGGCTGCCTGGGCCTCAACCCCGTGCACGACCGGCTGCTCGCCGACCTGGAGGCACACCGTGAGCTGATCCTGCGCGAGGTGCGGGAGCGGCGCTCGCTGCGCGAGATCTACCAGGACGTGGACCGGCTCATGGCG
The DNA here is from genome assembly GCF_030553055.1 of Streptomyces sp. XD-27. Classification (NCBI taxonomy): domain Bacteria; kingdom Bacillati; phylum Actinomycetota; class Actinomycetes; order Kitasatosporales; family Streptomycetaceae; genus Streptomyces; species Streptomyces sp. XD-27. Next base: position 4,272,846 of record NZ_CP130713.1, on the reverse strand, counting down.
CGCCAGGGGTACGCGAACCGGCACCGCGCGTATCCGTTCGGGGTCATCGCGCACAAGGTGGACCGGGTCAAGGAGCGGCGCTGGGCGCCCCACCTGTTCGGGTTCGGCGCCCAGAGCCTCAAGGGGCTGGTGTCCGACGCGCTGCACGGCCACCGCGAGGGCTGGTCGCCGCTGTGGAGCCCGTACCGCTTCTCCGACCACCCGCCGCAGCCGGGGCTGTGGGCGGTCGAACCGCACCTCGGTTTCCGGGGCACGGGCGCGAAGTTCGAGGAGATCCTGGTGGTCACCGACTCCCGGGACCCCGAGGAGAGCGCGTTCTGGCTGGACGACGATCTGCCGCACGTGCGGCGCTGGAAGGGGGAGTCCGCGTGAGCGAGCGGTGGGTCAGGACGGGCGGAGTGGAGCTGTGCGTCGCCGAGTGGGGCGACCCGAAGCAGCCGACCGTGCTGCTGGTGCACGGCTATCCGGACAGCAAGGAGGTGTGGAGCGAGGTCGCCCGGCGGCTGGCGGACCGCTTCCATGTCGTGGCCTACGACGTGCGGGGCTGCGGCCGGTCCGGCGCGCCGTCCCCGCTGCGCGGCGGCTTCACCCTGGAGAAGCTCACCGACGACTTCCTGGCGGTGGCCGACGCCGTCAGCCCGGACCGGCCGGTGCACCTGGTCGGCCACGACTGGGGCTCGGTGCAGGCGTGGGAGTTCGTCACCGTCAAGCGCACCGAGGGCCGCATCGCCTCCTTCACCTCCATCTCGGGGCCCTGCCTGGACCACTTCGGGCACTGGATCAAGCGCCGGATGACCCGCCCCACCCCGCGCCGCGTGGCCCAGCTGCTCGGCCAGAGCGCCAAGTCCTGGTACGTGGCCGCACTGCACACCCCCGCCCTGCCCGAGGCGGTCTGGCGCGGCCCGCTCGGCAGGCGCTGGCCGAGGATCCTGGAGCGCGTCGAGAAGCTCCCGGCGGGGACGGCGACGGCCGGCGACTATCCGGCGGCGTCGCTGCCCGACGACGCCGCACACGGCGCCTGGCTGTACCGGGACAACGTGCGCGAGCGGCTGCTGCGGCCGCGCCGGGACGCGTTCGCGCACGTCCCCGTGCAGCTGGTCGTGCCGACGGACGACGCGTTCCTGTCGGAGCGGCTCTATGACGACCTGGACCGCTGGGTTCCGCGGCTGACCCGGCGCACGATCCCCGCCAAGCACTGGGTGCCGCGCACCCGGCCCGACCAGATCTCCGCGTGGGTCGCCGAGTTCGCGGCCTCCGTCGAGGACGGCGGCCGGGAGGTGCCGAAGCCGGTCGGCGCCGGCGGGCCGTACGCCGACCGGTTCGGCGGCCGGCTCGTGCTGGTGACGGGCGCGGCGAGCGGCATCGGCCGGGCCACGGCGTTCGCGTTCGCGGAGGCGGGCGCCCGGGTGGTGGCGGTGGACCGGGACACGGAGGGCGCGGCCCGCACCGCGGAGCTGGCCCGGCTGATCGGCGCGCCGCGGGCCTGGGCGGAGACCGCGGACGTCTCCGACGAGCAGGCGATGGAGAAGCTGGCGGCCAAGGTCGCCGCGGAGTACGGCGTGGTGGACGTGCTGGTCAACAACGCCGGTATCGGCATGGCCGGTTCGTTCATGGACACCACGACGGACGACTGGCGCAAGGTGCTCGACGTCAATCTGTGGGGCGTCATCCACGGGTGCCGGGCCTTCGGCCGCCAGATGGCCGAGCGCGGCGAGGGCGGACACATCGTCAACACCGCTTCGCTGGCCGCCTACCAGCCGTCCAAGGCGCTGCCCGCCTACAGCACGTCCAAGGCGGCGGTGCTGATGCTCAGCGAGTGCCTGCGGGCCGAACTGGCGGGCCAGGGCATAGGCGTCTCGGCGATCTGCCCCGGCATCGTCAACACCAACATCACGGCGACGACCCGGTTCACCGGGGTGCCGGAGGAGGAGCAGAAGCGCCGCCAGAGCAGGACCTCGCAGTTGTACGCACGGCGCAACTACCCGCCGGAGAAGGTCGCGGAGGCGGTGCTGCGGGCCGTCGCGCGCAACCAGGCGGTGGTGCCGGTCACCCCGGAGGCGCGTGGCGCCCGCTTCCTGGGCCGGATATCCCCCAAGGCCCTGCGCGCGCTGGGCAGGCTCGACCTGCCGATGTAGAGCAGTGCCCGCGCAACCGGACGGTCGTACGATCCCCGGAGCGCCGCCGCCCCGACCCAGGGCCGCGGCGCGGCCGTCCATGAGGAGTGCCCGCGTGTCCGAACAGTCGCCATCACCGCCACCGGCGTCCCCACCGGCACCCCGGTCGGCCTCCGAGTCGGTACCCCGGTCGGCGGTACCCCGGTCGGCCCTCCGCCCGGCGCCGGTGCCGGGGCCCTCCCCCGGGGAGCCCCGGGCCGAGGGGCCGGGCGCGGAGTACCGCATCGAGGAGCTGGCCCACCGCAGCGGGGCCACGGTCCGCACCATCCGCGCCTACCAGGACCGGGGGCTGCTGCCGCGGCCGGAGCGGCGCGGCCGGGCGAACCTGTACGGGGAGGCGCATCTGGCCCGGCTGCGGCAGATCACCGAACTGCTGGACCGCGGTTACACCCTGGCCAGCATCAAGGAGCTGCTGGAGGCGTGGGACAACGGCCGCGGGCTGGGCGGGGTGCTCGGCCTGGTCGCCGAGGCCGCCGGACCGTGGTCCGACGAGGAGACGGCCCGCACCACCCGCGCCGAGCTGGCCGAGTGCTTCGGCGGCGCGCCCGACGTGGCCGAGGCGGTCACGGAGGCGGTGGAGCTGGGGGTGCTGGAACCGGTGCCCGGCCGCCCCGACGAGTTCCTGGTGCCCAGCCCCGCGGAACTGGCGGTGGCCGCGGAACTCCACTCCGCGGGCGTCCCGCTGCTGGCCATCTCCACCCACCTGCGCGAACTGCGGGGCCAGGTCGAGCACATCGCCGCCCGCTTCCTGGACTTCACCACCGAGTACGTCTTCGAGCGCTATCTGGACCACCCGCCCAGCGACGCCGAGGCCGCCGAGGCCGCCTCCCTGGTGCGGCGGCTGCGCCCGCTGGCGCAGGCGACGGTCGACGCCGAACTCGCCCGCGCCATGCGCACGTTGGCGACCCGCTATGTGCGGCACCGGCTCGCCGCCATCGCGGCCGCCGCGCGCACCGGCGACCCGTCCGGCGACGGCGCCGGTCCCGGCCCGTACCCCGGCTCCGAGGCGGTGCCGCTGCCCGCCGCGACCGTGCGGGCAGTGCGGGCCCTGGTGGGTCCCGACGGCACCGCCGGCTTCATCGCCGCCGCCGCCGACCGCGAGGTGGCCGCCCGCACCATGGACGCCCTGGCCGCAGGGCACCATCCCCTGCGGGAGCCGGATAGCCCCGTGCGGGAGCCGGATAATCCCGTGCGGGAGCCGGGCCGCGGAGGCACCATGGCAGGTGATGGATGACAGACGCGATGTGAGGATCTCGAAGTACCTGGCGCGGCATCTGCGGCATGACCCCGAGCGGATCGGGATCACGCTCGACGCCCACGGCTGGGTGGAGATCGACGTGTTGATCGCGGCGGCGGCAGCGCACGGCTTCCGCTTCACCCGGGCCGAACTGGACCGGGTCGTCGCGTCCAACGACAAGCAGCGGTACGCGGTCGAGGGCGGCCGGATCCGTGCCAACCAGGGCCACACGGTGGCCGTCGACCTCGGCCTGCCGAGGGCCGAGCCGCCCGCGTACCTCTTCCACGGGACCGTCGCCCGTGCCGTGGCCGCGATCCGCGCCGAGGGGCTGCGCCCGATGAACCGGCACGCGGTGCATCTCTCGCCGGACCGGGAGACCGCCGTCCGCGTCGGCGCCCGGCGCGGCAGGGCGGTGGTGCTGTCCGTGGACGCGGCGGCCATGCGGAGCGCCGGGCACGTCTTCCAGGTGAGCGCCAACGGCGTCTGGCTGGTCGACCACGTCCCGCCGGAGTTCCTCCGCTTCCCCGGCTGATCCACCAGGCGGGCCTGGCGGCGTGATCAACCGGCGAGGCCCGGCGCGCCCCAGACCGGGAACCAGCGGGACAGGTCCTTCTCGATCCGCAGATCGTCCGCGAGCAGCGATCTGATCTGGAGCTCCAGGGCGTTGTCGCGTTTCTCCGCGGCGTCGGGCAGCGGCGCGAAGGGGTAGAAGGTGCCGCGCTTGTAGAGGTAGACCAGCCCCAGGTGACGGGCGCTTCCCTCTTCGGAAGCGCCCCGGAAGGCCATCAGGGAGCAGAGCAGCTGCGGGCCGAACCCCGCCTCTTCGAGCGCGCTGTTGACGGCGTGCAGATCGTTGACGAGCGCCGCGCAGTCGTCGGACGGCTGCCGGGTGAGCAGCCAGGTGTAGCCGTAGGAGTCGCGGCTGAACTCCACCGGCGCCCCGCCGCGTTCGGTGTCGGCGTCCAGCAGGGCCCGCACATCCTGCCGCAGGCGCTCGAACGCGCCGCCCTCGACGGTCGCGAAGCACACCGACCCCACCCCGGTCGGGGTGAACCCGGCCCCCGCCTGCAGGGTGATCGCGGCGGACGGCAGGGCGAAGAGCTGGTCGAGATCGGGCCGGACCGGTTTGCTGCGCCCGAGGATGGCGTCCAGGAGACCCACCGGTTGATCAGCCCCTTCCGAGCTGCGCGGAGATACGGCCGAGCTGGTCCAGGCGCTGTTCCAGCGTCGGGTGGGAGGACAGCAGCCGCCACGCGGTCTCGCCGGAGAGCGCGGGCGCGAAGTAGAAGGCGTTGAACGGCTCGGCCTGCCGCAGGTCCCGGGTGGGGATCCGGGCCATCTGGCCGGTGACCTTGGTGAGCGCGGAGCCGAGCGCGGAGGGCCGACCGGTCAGCAGCGCACCGGTGCGGTCGGCGGACAGCTCGCGGTAGCGGGACAGCAGCCGGGTGAGCAGGAAGCTGATCGCGTAGACGACGGCGCTGACCAGGGGGATCAGCAGCATCAGGATCGCGGCATTGTTGTCGCGGCTGCTGCCCCGGCTGAACCCGCCCCACAGCGCGACCCTCGTGATCAGCCCGGCCAGCACGCCCAGGAACGAGGCGATGGTCATCACCGCGACGTCCCGGTGGGCGACATGCGACAGCTCGTGTGCCAGCACCCCCTCCAGCTCGTCCGGCTCCAGCCGCCGCAGCAGCCCGGTGGTGGCGCACACCAGCGCGGTGCGCTCGTTACGCCCTGTGGCGAAGGCGTTCGGCACATCGGTGTGGGCGATGGCCACCCGGGGCTTGGGCATGTCGGCCAGCGCGCACAGCCGGTCCACCGCGCCGTGCAGCTCGGGCGCCTGCTCCGGGGTGACCTCCCGCGCCCCCATGCTGAACGCCGCGATCCGGTCGCTGAACCAGAACTGGGCGATGAACAGTCCCCCGGCGAGGAGCAGGATCACCGGCCAGGAGCCGCGCAGCAGTGCCAGGAGCGCACCGACGAACACCACGTAGAGCAGCCCGATCAGGAACATCGTGCTGACCATGCGGGTCGTCAGGCCCCGGTCGGGGGCGAATCGGGTGCGTGCCATGGGGAGCACCTCCACACCCGATTCTGCACCTTCCGCCCTCTATGCGGCATAAGTTCTCTGCACGGGTGCCAGCTCTCTACGCGGCGCCGAGCTGTGCCAGGCCCTCCGCGGCGATCTTCTCGAAGACGGCCAGGTCGGCGGCGAAGTCGGAGTCGGGTATCGGCCAGTGCAGGACGATCTCGTCGACGCCGAGCGCCGCGTGCGCGCCCGCGAAGTCCACGAACGCGTCCAGGGACGCCAGCGGCCGGTTCCGGTCCGGGGTGAAGCCGGTGAGCAGGATCTTGTCCAGCTCGGCCATGTCCCGCCCGGTCTCCGCGCACGCCTCGCCCAGCCCCTCGATCTGCCGACCGATGGCGGCGACGGAGTCGGCCGGGGTACCGGTGTCGGCGATCTTGGGGTCGCCGGTGGTCACCCACGCCTGGCCGTACCGGGCGGCGAGCCGCAGCCCGCGCGGCCCGGTCGCGGCGACGGCGAACGGCAGCCGCGGCCGCTGCACGCAGCCGGGGATGTTGCGCGCCTCGCGCGCCGCGTAGTGGGTGCCCTCGTACGACACCGCGTCCTGCGTGAGCAGCTGGTCGAGCAGGCTTACGAACTCCCCGAACCGGTCGGCCCGCTCCCGCGGCCGCCACGGCTCCTCGCCCTCACGCAACAGCGCCGTCGCGTCGAAGCCGACCCCGCCCGCGCCGATCCCGAGCGTGATCCGCCCGCCCGAGACGTCGTCGAGCGATATCAGCTCCTTCGCGAGCGTGACCGGGTGCCGGAAGTTGGGCGAGGTGACGAGCGTGCCCAGGCGTATGCGCGAGGTCGCCGTGGCGGCCGCCGTGAGGGTCGGCACGGCCCCGAACCACGGCCCGTCGCGGAACGACCGCCACGAGAGGTGGTCGTACGTGTACGCGGCGTGGAAACCGAGCTCCTCGGCTCGCTGCCACACCTCGCGGCCGCCCTCGGACCAGCGGTGGATGGGAAGGATCACGGTGCTCAGTCGCATGGGTCCGAGCGTAAGGGGTGGGTACGACATCGGGCCGTGGCGGTCGGAAGCCCGAGGCCGCGCGCTGGTCAGGCCCCCAAGACGCCGACCCGACGACTCGCTGAGCGGGGGTGTCTCGGGCACGGGTGGCTCAAGCGTGCGGGGGCGAGCCCGGGCCGCGCGGGGGCGAGCCTGACCGCACGCACGGGGCGGGCCCAGGCGCCCGGGTCGCTCAGGCGCGCCTGGCGGGGCTCCGCGGCGCGGGGCCCGGCCCGCACGCGGGGGCGGGCCAGCCACGCGGGGGCGGGCTCGGCGGCGCGCGGTGGCTCATACGCGCGCGGCCTTCGTACACCCGTACGCCGCATGCTCGGCATATGCGGGAGGATGGTTGCCGTGACTCCTCCCGTTACCGAGCGGCCCGAGACCCCGGCCCCTGCCCCGTCCCCGTCCCTGGACAGGACGGCGGCCCCGGCCGTGCCCCGGCTGATCGCCACCGACCTCGACGGCACCCTGCTGCGCGACGACAAGACGGTCTCCGACCGCACCGTCGCGGCGCTCGCCGCCGCGGAGCGGGCGGGCATCGAGGTCTTCTTCGTGACCGGGCGCCCGGAACGCTGGATGGACGTCGTCCGCGACCACGTGCACGGCCACGGCCTGGCCATCTGCGCCAACGGCGCGGCCGTGGTCGACCTGCGCGACGGCGGCCGTGTCGTCAGCCTGTACCCGCTGGAGCGCGCCGACGCCCTCGACGTGGTGGCGGCGGTCCGCACGGCCGCGCCCGGGGTCGCCTACGCCGTCGAGCGGACCGGCGGCGTCCACTACGAGCCGCTCTACCCGCCCTTCTCCCTGGACCCGGTCGGCCTGGTCGCCCCGGTGGAGAAGCTGCTCTCCGCGGACGGCGAGTACGGCCACCAGCCGATCCTCAAGCTGCTGGCGCACCACCCGGAGCTCTCCCCCGACGCCTTCCTGGAGCTGGCCCGTGCGGCGGCGGGCGCCTACGGGTCCTTCACCCGGTCCAGCCCGACCGCCCTGCTGGAGATCAGCGGCCACGGCGTCAGCAAGGCCAGCACGCTGGCCCGCGCCTGCGCGGAACGCGGTATCGCGCCGGACGAGGTGATGGCGTTCGGCGACATGCCGAACGACCTGGAGATGCTGACCTGGGCGGGCACGTCGTACGCGATGGCCAACGCGCACCCGGCGGTCCTGGCCGCGACGACGCACCGTACGGCGGCGAACAACGAGGACGGCGTGGCCGCCGTCATCGAACGCGTCCTGGGACTCTGAGCGGCAGCGGCACGGGGCGGCGCAGCGGGGAGCGGCACAGCCGGGAAGCAGCACGCCGGGAAGCGGCACGGCTGGGGGGGCAGCGGCCCCGGGAGGGCGGCAGCGGCCCGGGGGCCGGGGTCCGTCAGCTCCGCCGCCGCTCCTCGTCCACCCGCGCCGGCAGGCTCACGGCGCGCCTGCGCAGCCAGCTCACCGGGTCCACGGCGGAGCCGGACTTCGGGCCGCGCCGCACCTCGAAGTGCAGATGCGGGCCGGTCGAGTTGCCGGTGTCGCCGGACAGCGCGATCCACTGCCCCGCCCGGACCCGCTCCCCGCGCGCGGCGAGCACGGCCGACAGATGCGCGTACTGCGTATAGGCCCCGCGCGCGTGCCTCAGCAGCACGCTCATCCCGTACGGGCCACCACACCGCAGTGAGACGACCTCGCCGGAGCCCACGGCCCGTACCGGGGTGCCGACGGGCACGGCGAAGTCCTGCCCCGTGTGCCGGTGCGCCCATCGCGCTCCGGCGCGGCCGAACCCGGCGGACAGCGTGTAGGCGGCCACCGGGCGGGTCCACGCCGCACGGGGCGCGACGCGCGGCCCCCCGCGCTCGGCTCGCGGTGGACCGCCGGTACCGGTTCGGGAACCGGCGCGGTCAGGCTCGGGCCCGCCCGCCTCGGCGCGGGGGAGCGGCGATCCGGCCGGGAGTCCGGCCCGCGCGCCGGGCGCCCGGCGCGCCCCGCGGCCGGGAACGACGCACTGCCCGTCGTGCGCCACCCGCGACACCACGCGCCGCAGCGTGGCCCGCGCCTCCGCCAGTTTCCGCTCGACCTCGTGGACGTCGGCGTTCAGCCGCCGCGCCCGAGCCGCCAGCTCACGCGTTCGGGCGGCCTCGGCCCGCTCCCGTTCGGCCAGCCGGCGGCCGCGTGCCTGAGCCTCGGTCAGCCGCCGCGCCAGCGTACGGTCGCCGCGCAGCCGGGAGTGCGCGTCGGCGCCGAGCGAGCGCAGCGGCAGCAGTGCGTACGGCAGCGCGCCGGAGCGGTAGCGCTCGCGGGCCAGGCGCCCGGCCGCCTGCCGTAACCGCTCCGTGGTGCGGCGTTCGTGGCGCAGGGCGCGGGCGACGCGTTCGGTCTCGGCGTGGTGGCGGCGAACGGCGGCGCGTTCCCGTTCGTACCGCCGCGCGACCTCACCGGCCCGCTGGTGCAGCCGCGCCACGTCGGCGCTCACCCGCGCGGCGCGGTCGGCCCGGTCGGCGCGGTCGGCGCGGTCGGCGCGGTCGGCGCGGTCGGCGCGGTCGGCGCGGTCGGCGGCCCGGTCGCGGGTACCGCGCGCGCCGCTCTCGGCCGCCGCCGGGGCCGCCGCGAGGGCGGCGCCATCGCACGCGGGCAGGACACACAGCACCACCGTGAGAGAGCACACGGCTCGGGCGGTGAATCGGCGCCCGCGGTACGGAGGTCGCATAAAGGGGATGGTGGCCCGGCTCCCCGTGCGGTCGCGGCGAAGCCTGCCTGAGCCACGCCGTGCGGCACGCCGAACGGAGCAGCGAACGTCCCCACGACGGGTGTACGGGCCCGCGCGCCGCGCGTGCGCGGCCGTACACCCTCCCGCCCCGCCCGTGTGTCCTGGCTCCGCCCGAGCCCGGTGCCCTCGCCGGGGCACCATGCCGGGCGCGCCCTACAGCGGGGCCTCCCAGGTGATCGTCGTGCCCGCCGCCTCCGGGCCGATGCCCGGTCCGTACGTGGCGGAGCCGCCCAGGGACTCGGCTCTCCGGGCGAGGTTGCGCAGGCCGCTGCGGCGGCCGCCGGCCGGGATGCCCACGCCGTTGTCCGCGACCCGGAGCCGTACCCCGTCCCGGCCGTCCGGCAGCGTCACCGTCGCGTCGACCGTGACCTCGATACGGTCCGCGCGCGCGTGCCGGAACGCGTTCGACAGGGCCTCGCGCAGCGCCGCGATCAGGTTCTTCGCCGTCAGCTCGCCGACCCGCGCGTCCACCGCCCCGACGAACACCACCGACGGCTGGAACCCCAGCGGCACCGCCGCCGTGCCGATCTCCCGCAGGACGCGCGTCCGCAGCCCCGACGGCACCTCCGCGGGACCCTGCTGCAACGCGAAGATCGCCGTACGTACCTCCTGGATCGTCGCGTCCAGTTCGTCGACGGCCCGGCCGACCTGCTCCCGCACCTCCGGCCGGTCCGCCTGGCGCTGCGCGCTCTCCAGCATCATCCCCGTCGCGAACAGCCGCTGGATGACGAGGTCGTGCAGATCGCGCGCGATCCGGTCGCGGTCCTCGTAGACCGCGAGCCGCTCCCGGTCGCGCTGCGCCTCCGCCAGGACCAGCGCCAGCGCGGCCTGCGCCGCGAACTGCGTGGCCAGCACCCGCTCGGTGTCGGTGAACGGCGGGCCGCCGCGTGCGCGCGGGGTGGCGAGGATGCCGAGCACGCGGTCGCCGCTGCGCAGCGGGAGCATCATGCTGGGCCCGTACCGCTGCGCGACGGGGGCGGTCATCCGCGGGTCGGTCGCCGAGTCGTCCACGAACACCGGCTCACCGGCGAGCAGCTGCGGCACGATCGGGGACCGCGCGGAGACGACCGTACCGATCAGCCCTGACGGGTCGTCGGCGTTCGCGGCGACAATCTCCAGGCCGCCGTTCTCCTCCGGTACGAGCACGATCCCGGCCGTCGAACCGGCCAGGCGGCGCGCCTGTTCGGCGACGACGGAGAGCGCGTCCTCCGCGTCGCCGCCGGACAGCAGCGCGGTGGTGACAGCCACGGAACCGTCGATCCAGCGCTCGCGCTGCCGGGTGGTGTCGTACAGGCGGGCGTTGCCGATCGCGATCCCCGCCTCGGTCGCCAGCACCTTCACCATGCCGAGGTCGGAGACGCCGAACGCGCCGCCGCCGCGCTTGTCGGTCAGGTACAGGTCCCCGAAGTGCTCGCCCTGGACGCGGATCGGTACGCGCAGGCAGTCGCGCTCCGGCGCGGAGGTCAGGTCGAGGGAGCGGGCGGCGGACGGGTCGGCGAGCAGCTCCGCGACGCGCGCTCGGTCTCCGTCGGGCACGCCGTACGTGCTCAGGTCGGCCAGGCCGTCACCGGTCGCGGCGAAGACGCCGATGGCGGCCTGGCGGGCCTCGGCGAACTCGGCGGCCGTCCGGGCGATCCGGTCCAGAACGGTGTGGACGTCGAGGCCGCTGCCGATGGTGCGCATCGCCTCCAGCAGGCGCGGGATGCGGGACGTCAGCTCGGTGGAGAGACCGCGCAGGCCGCGGGTGGCCTCGGTCGCCGCGTCGAAGTCGTCCCGGGAACCGTCGGGGGAGTCGTCCTGTGGTCCTGGCCTTGGTCCTGGTCCTGGTCCTGGTCCTGGTCCTGGTCCTGCCGTGGCTGCCATGCCCTTGAGCCTAATAAGCACCTTTTGCCAGGGAAAGTTGTTGATTGCCCGCCGTGCGCTCGGCGACGTCCTCCGCGCCTTCGGCGGCCCGCTCCCGCTCCCCCGGCTGGTCCCGCTCCACCAGCAGTTCCCGCTCCACCAGCCGCTCCCGTTCCAGCATCCGCAGGAACGGCCCGTCCGCCGCCGTCACCTCCTCGTACGTCCCACGCTGCACCGTCCGCCCCTCCGCCAGGACGATCACCTCGTCCACCGCCCCGGCGAGACCCGCCAGCCGGTGCGTGATCAGCACCGTCGTGCGCCCCTCCGTGGCGGCCAGCAGATCGGCCGTCAGGGCGTCCGCGGTCGCAGGGTCGAGGTGTTCGGCCGGTTCGTCGAGCAGCAGGACGGGGAAGTCGGCGAGCAGCGCGCGGGCCAGGGCCAGGCGCTGCCGCTGGCCGCCGGAGAGGCGGGCGCCGAACTCGCCGACGGCGGTGTCGAGACCGTCCGGCAGCCCGTCCACCCACTCCAGCAGGCGAGCGGCCCGCAGCGCCGCCCGCAGGTCGCCGTCGCCGGCGCCGGGCCGGGCGAGCCGCAGGTTCTCGCGCAACGAGCTGTCGAAGACGTGCGCGTCCTGGGCGCACAGCCCCACCAGCCGCCGGACGCCGTCCCCGTCCAGCGCGGCGGCGTCCCGGCCCGCGAGCGTGTACGTACCGGACTCGGCGTCCAGGAAGCGCAGCAGCACCTGGGCGACCGTGGACTTGCCCGCGCCGGACGCGCCGACGACGGCCACCCGGCGCCCGGCGGTCAGCTCCAGGCCGAACCCGTCGAGGGCGGGCGCGGTCCGCCCTGGATACCGGGCGGTCAGATCCCGTACGACGAGGGGGAACGGCGAGGCGGGGGCCTCGCCCGTGCCCTCGGTCACCGGGGGCGGCGCGTCCAGTACCTCCGCCACCCGCTCGGCGGAACGCCGCACCCGCTGCCGGTACTGCACCGCGAGCGGCAGCCCCGCGACCGCCTCGAACGCGGCGAGCGGCGTCAGGATCACGACCGCCAGCCACACGCCGCCCAGCCGCCCGTCCGCCACGGCACGCACGCCGAGCCAGGCGGCGGCGGTCACGGTCAACCCGCAGGTCAGGGCGGACAATCCGGCGCCGAGGGCGGTGGCGGCGGCCGCGCGGCGGGCGATCCGGGTGAGCGCGCGGTCGACGCGGCGTACGGAGTCGAGGCGGCGCGGCAGAGCACCGGCGACCGTCAGCTCGGCGGTCCCGTGCAGCAGATCGACGACCTCGGTGGCGAGCGCGCCGCGGGCGGGGGCCAGCCGCTGGTCGGCGCGGCGCGCGAGCGCGCCGGACAGCAGCGGAACGGCGACCCCGGCGGTCAGCAGACCGGCCGCGAGGACGGCGCCCGCTTCGGGGAGCAGCCACGTGGTGAAGCCGACGGACGCGGCCGAGACGGCGCACGCCGTGCCGACGGGGAGCAGCCAGCGCAGGAAGTGGTCCTGGAGCGCGTCGACGTCGGCGACGAGGCGGGAGAGGAGGTCGCCGCGCCGGGTGTCGCGCAGACCGGCCGGGGCCAGCCGTTCCAGCCGCCGGTAGACGGCGACGCGCAGATCGGCCAGGACCCGGAGGGCGGCGTCGTGCGAGACGAGCCGCTCGGCGTAGCGGAAGACGGCGCGGCCGATACCGAAGGCGCGGGTCGCGGTGACGGCGACCATGAGATAGAGGACGGGCGGGTGCTGCGAGGCGCGCGAGATCAGCCAGCCGGATACGGCCATGAGGCCGACGGCGCTTGCGAGGGCGAGGGCGCCGAGCAGCAGCGCGAGCCCGAACCGCCCACGCCGCGGCCGACACCCCGCCAACACCCCCGCCACCGCGCCCATCCCCCGACCCTCCGGCACCGCCGCGCCCATGTCCTGGCCACGGTCACCTGACACCGCGCCCGCGCCACGACCCCCCGCCACCGCGCCCTTGCCCCGGTCCCCCGGCACCGCCGCGCCCGTGTCCGGCGCATGGTCCCCCTCGCGCAGGCTGCGGTCACCCGGCACCGCGCACGCGACCTCGCCCGGGCTCGCCCCGACCTCATCCGGCGCACCCGGGAGCGCCGAGGCGGCGCCCGCGCCACCGGCACGGCCGCCCGAAACCGTGACCGGGCCGGAAGGCGCCAGGCGGACCACGCGGTCCACGGCCGCCAGCAGTGCCGGGCGGTGGACGACCAGGAGCACCGTGCGGCCCGCCGACAGCCTCCGTACGGCGTCGACGATGCCCGCCTCCGTCTCCCCGTCCAGGCTTGCCGTCGGCTCGTCCAGCAGCAGGACCGGCCGGTCCGCCAGGAAGGCCCGGGCCAGGGCGATCCGCTGGCGCTGACCGGCCGACAGGCCCGCCCCGCCCTCGCCGACCGCCGCGTCGATCCCGCCGGGCAGCGCCTCCGCGAACGCCAGCGCCCCGGCCGCCCGCAGGGCATCCCGTACCGCCGCGTCGTCCGCGTCCGGCCGGGCGAGTCGCACGTTGTCCGCGATCGTCCCGGCGAACAGGTACGGCCGCTGCGGTACCCAGGCCACCTGCCGCCGCCAGCTCTCCGCGTCCAGCTCCGCCAGGTCCGTACCGTCGATCAGCACCCGGCCGCCTGCGGGCGTGACGAAACCCAGGGCCGCGTCGAGCAGCGTGCTCTTGCCGACCCCGCTCGGGCCGACCAGGGCCACCGTCTCCCCGCGCCGGACCGCGAACGACGTCTCCGCGAGCGCCGGTTCCGTGCGGCCCGGATACGTGACGACCAGGTCCTCGAACGCCAACACGGCAGCCGTGCGGCCGCCCCCCGCCTCCGCCGCGACCGCACCCGCCTGGCCGCTCCCTGCCTCCGCCCCGACCGCACCCGCGTGGCCGACCCGTACCTCCAGCCCGCCCGCCGCGGGGGCTTCCCGCTCCAGGACCGCGAACACCTCGTCCGCCGCCGCCAGGCCCTCCGCCGCCGCGTGGTACTGCGCGCCCACCTGCCGCAGCGGCAGATACGCCTCCGGCGCCAGGATCAGCACCACCAGCCCAGTGGCCAGGTCCAGTTCCCCGTGGACCAGCCGCATGCCGATGCCGACCGCGACCAGCGCCACCGACAGCGTGGCCAGCAGCTCCAGCGCGAAGGAGGACAGGAACGCCAGCCGCAGCGTGCGCAGGGTGGCTCGGCGGTAGTCGGCGGTGATCGTACGGATCGACGCCGCCTGGGCCTTCGCGCGGCCGAAGACCTTGAGCGTCGGCAGTCCGGCGACCACGTCGAGAAAGTGCCCGGACAACCGGGTCAGCAGCCGCCACTGCCGGTCCATCCGGCTCTGCGTCGCCCAGCCGATCAGCACCATGAACAGCGGAATCAGCGGCAGCGTGGCCGCGATGATCAGTGCCGAGACCCAGTCGGCGGTCACGATCCGGGCGAGCACCGCGACGGGTACGACGACCGCGAGCCCCAACTGGGGCAGATAGCGGGCGAAATAGTCGTCGAGCGCGTCGACGCCACGCGTGGCGAGTGTGGTCAACTCGCCGATGTTCCACGTGAAACGTCGCGGCCCCAGCCTCGTCGCGTGCGCCAACAGCCGCATGCGCAGTGCGGACTTCACCGCCGCGCTCGTCCGGTGGGCGGCCAGTTCGGTCAGCCAGGAGACGAGCGCGCGGCCGAGCGCCACGGCTGCCAGCAGGGCCAGCGGCCAGGCCAGTTCCCCAGCCGACCGGCCCTGCTGGAACGCCCCGACGACCAGCTCGGCGATGAGCGTCGCCTGGGCGACGACGAGCCCGGCCCCCGCCAGCCCGAGCGCCACGGACGCGGCGAGGAAGCCGCGGGTGGCACGGGCGTGGCGCAGCAGCCGGGGATCCACAGGACGCATGGTCCGCCGCCCCTCAGTCCACCACGGGCTTACGCGCCGCGGGCTGACGCACGGCAGAGCCGACCGGCACCGGCTGATGCCCCGCGGGTATGTGCTGAACGCCGATCCGCTTGCGGAACACCCAGTACGTCCACGCCTGGTAGGCCACGACGAGCGGCGTCATCACCAGCGCCACCCACGTCATGATCTTCAACGTGTACGGGCTGGACGCCGCGTTGTCGGCCGTCAGGTTCCACCGCGGGTCCAGCGAGGACGGCATGACGTCGGGGAACAGCGCCAGGAAGAGCATGCCGACCGCCGCCGCGACGGCGACGCCGGACAGCGCGAAGGACCAGCCCTCCCGGCCCCGGGCGTTCATGGCCAGCGCACCGGCCAGCGCCGCGGCCGCCACGGCGAGCGCGGCCAGGCTGCGGCCGTTGCCGCTGTCGGCCTGGGTCCAGGCCAGGAACGCCACCAGCAGCGCCGCCGCGCCCAGGCCCAGCAGCCCGGCCTGGCGACGGGCCCGTACCCGGATGTCGCCGACCGTCTTCAACGCGGCGAACACCGCGCCGTGGAAGGTGAACAGCGCCAGCGTGGCGAGCCCGCCCAGCAGCGCGTACGGGCTGAGCAGATCGCCGACGTCCCCGGCGTAGTTCCTGTCGGGGCCGATCGGCACGCCCCGGACCATCGCGGCGAAGACCGCACCCCACAGGAAGGCCGGGATCAGCGAGCACCAGAAGATCGCGTGCTCCCAGTTGCGCTGCCAGCGCTCCTCGTCACGCTTGTGCCGGTACTCGAAAGCGACGCCGCGCAGGATGAGGCAGACCAGGATGGCCAGCAGCGGCAGGTAGAAGCCGCTGAGGAGGGTGGCGTACCAGTCGGGGAAGGCGGCGAAGGTCGCGCCGACCGCCGTCAGCAGCCACACCTCGTTCCCGTCCCAGACCGGCCCGATGGTGTTGATCAGTACGCGGCGCTCGGTGCGGTCCCTGGCCAGCAGCCTGGTCAGCACCCCGATGCCGAAGTCGAATCCCTCGAGGAAGAAGTAGCCGATCCACAGGACGGCGATCGCCAGGAACCAGATGTCGTGAAGGTGCATGTCGAGCTCTCCCTGCCCCGTCAGTACGCGAAGGTCAGCGGGCGGTCGGCGTCCTCTGATCCGGTCGATCCGGATGATCCGGTGCCGCCCGGGTCCGACGGCATCCGCAGCCGCGGGTCCTTCGCGGGCGGCTTCTCGTCGACGTCCGGCCCGGCCTTGGCGTACTTGGCCAGCAGCCGCACCTCGACCACCGCGAGCACGCCGTACAGCAGGGTGAACACGCCCATGGAGACCAGCACTTCGGCGGTTCCCACACCGGGCGAGACGGCGTCGCCGGTCTTCATCAGCCCGTACACCACCCATGGCTGACGGCCCATCTCGGTGAAGATCCAGCCGAAGGAGTTGGCGATCAGCGGGAAGCCCATGGTGAGGATGCCCAGCCGCCAGGCCCAGCGGGTCAGGAACGGGTTCAGCTCCCGGCGCCGGGTCAGCATCAGCCGGGGCACCTCGTTGGCCCCGGTGCGGAACTCGGGGGCGAGCCAGAGCTTGCGGCGAGTGGTCCACAGGCCGATGACACCGGCGGCGAACGAGGTCATCCCGAAGCCGATCATCAGCCGGAAGCCCCAGAAGGTCATGAAGATGCTGGGGATGTAGTCCTCGGGTTCGCCGCCGTAGAGCTCCGCCTCCCGCTCGGCGAGGTCGTTGATGCCGGGGACGGCGTCGGAGAAGTTGTTGTGCGCGAGGAAGGAGAGCAGTCCGGGGATCTCCAGCTCGGTGCTGTTGTGCCCCTCGCCGACATCGCCGACGGCGAAGACCGCGAACGGCGCGGGCGCCTGCTTGTCCCACAGCGCCTCGGCGGCGGCCATCTTCATGGGCTGCTGCTCGAACATCACCTTGCCGAGCTCGTCACCGCTGATGGCGGTGCCCAGGCCCGCGATCACCGCGATGACCAGACCGGCCCGCAGCGAGGAGCGCATGGCGCCGATCTGCTTGCTCCGCTTCACGCTCGGCTCCTCCCCCTTGTCCAGGGCGCGCTTGGCGCGCCACAGATGGAAGGAGGCGATGCCGACGACGAACGCGGCACCGGTGAGGAAGGCGGCGGTGAGAGTGTGGAAGACCACGACCAGGGTGGTGTTCTGGGTCAGCACCGCCCAGATGTCGGTGAGCTGCGCCTTCCCCGTGGCCTTGTCGATGCTGTAGCCGACCGGGTGCTGCATCCAGGAGTTGGCGGCCAGGATGAAGTACGAGGACAGCACCGTGCCCGCGGCGACGATCCAGATGCAGGCGCAGTGCAGCTTCTTGGGCAGCTTGTCCCAGCCGAAGATCCACAGGCCGATGAAGGTGGACTCGAAGAAGAAGGCGATGAGCGCCTCCATCGCGAGCGGGGCGCCGAAGACGTCACCGACGAAGCGGGAGTAGTCGGACCAGTTCATGCCGAACTGGAACTCCTGCACGATGCCGGTGACCACCCCCATCGCGATGTTGATCAGGAAGAGCTTTCCCCAGAACTTGGTGGCATGGAAGTACTTCTCCTTGCCCGTGCGGACCCAGGCCGTCTCCATACCCGCCGTGAAGGCGGCGAGGCTGATGGTCAGCGGGACGAAGAGGAAGTGGTAGACGGTCGTGATGCCGAACTGCCAGCGCGCCAGTGTCTCTGGCGCCAGAGCCAGGTCCACGTCGTTCTCCTTACCGTCGTGCGTCACCGCGGCCGCGGCCGCAGACCCCTCCGCAGGTGCCCCCACCCCCGCAAAGCACCACAAAACGCGGAGCTTGTGAATGCATTCACATTCACAAGCAATTATGACGCACAGGCTTTCGGCTGCCCTCACCGGGGGTGGGCTACCGGGGGTACCCCATACGCGACGGCCTGCGGCGCGTTGCACGCCGCAGGCCGTCCGAGCCGAAACCGCTACACCGCTACAGCTGGGCGCGGAACTCCTCCGCCGCCCGGAGGAAGATGTCGTTCGCCTCGACCTCGCCGATCGTCGTCCGCACTCCCTCGTCCCCGTACGGGCGGACGACCACGCCCGCCTTCTCGCACGCCGCGGCGAAGTCCTGCGTACGGTCCCCCAGCCGCAGGAACACGAAGTTCGCCTGCGTCTCCGGCACCGTCCAGCCCTGCGCGGCGAGCGCCGCGACGACCCGGGTCCGCTCCGCCACCAGCGCGTCCACCCGCTCCCGCAGCGCGTCCTCGCTGCGCAGCGAGGCGACCGCCGCGTCCTGCGCCAGCTGGCTCACCCCGAACGGCACCGCCGTCTTGCGCAGCGCCGCCGCGACCGGCTCGTGGGCCACGGCGAAGCCGACCCGCAGCCCGGCCAGGCCGTAGGCCTTGGAGAAGGTGCGCAGCACGCAGACGTTCGGCCGGTCCCGGTACAGCTCGATGCCGTCCGGCACCTGCTCGTCGCGGATGAACTCCTTGTACGCCTCGTCCAGCACCACCAGCACGTCCGAGGGCACCCGGTCCAGGAAGCGCTCCAGCTCCGCGCGGCGCACCACGGTGCCGGTGGGGTTGTTGGGGTTGCAGACGAAGATCAGCCGGGTCCGGTCGGTGATCGCGGCGGCCATCGCGTCCAGGTCGTGGACCTCGGCGTCGGTCAGCGGCACCCGCACCGAGGTGGCGCCCGAGACCTGGGCGATGATCGGGTACGCCTCGAAGGACCGCCACGCGTACATCACCTCGTCGCCGGGGCCCGAGGTGGCCTGGACGAGCTGCTGGGCGACACCGACCGAGCCGGTGCCGGTGGCCAGATGCGTCACGGGCACCTCGAAGCGCTCGGAGAGCTCGGCCATCAGACCGCTGCACATCAGGTCGGGGTAGCGGTTGAAGGAGGCGGCGGCTCGGGTGGCGCTCTCCAGCACGCCCGGCAGCGGCGGGTAGGGGTTCTCGTTGGAGGACAGCTTGAAGGCCGCGGGGCCGCCCTCGGCGGCGGGCTTGCCCGGCTTGTAGGTGGGGATGCCGTCCAGCGCAGCACGCAGCTTGGGGCTCTTGTCAGACACCGCGGGTCCTCCTCGACCGTCCTGGCTCATCAATACTCCACACCTTAGGAGGATTCACCCGGTCACCGTAAGGAGGAACCGGGGCGGGACCGCCCGGCCGCTTCCCGCCCTGAGCCGCCCGGCCGCTTCCCGGCCCGGAGGGGGGCGCACTCCCATTTCTTCGCGCGCCGGTGGCGGGCGCCGTAGCGCGCATCACCCATGAAGGTGAGTTGAGACCTCTTCGAAACCTGGACCAATCACCAGGCGTGGATATGCCAGAGGCCTGGATGGACCCAGCCGCCCCCTTCGCCACCTGCCCTTCCAAGGCAAACAGCGGGGCGCGGCCTTGCAGAATCGTGCCTTCCGATCTCCATTCGGGGCACCCCTCAGCCGTACCGGCGGAGCCCTACTATCGGCTCGCCATGACAGCAGCAGGGAAGCACCAGGTGAGCGGGTCGACCGGCCGCCGGTTGGGGCGGGCGGGCATCAGGGACGTGGCCGCCGCGGCCGGCGTCTCGATCACGACTGTCTCCGACGCGCTCAACGGCAAGGGCCGGTTACCGGACGCCACCCGCCGCCATGTCCGCGAGGTCGCCGACCGGCTCGGCTACCGCCCGTCCGCCGCGGCCCGCACGCTCCGCACCGGCAAGTCGGGCCTGATCGGGCTGACCGTGACCACGTACGGGGATGAACCTTTCACCTTCACGGAGTTCGCGTACTTCGCCGAGATGGCGCGCGCCGCGACCTCCGCCGCGCTGGCCCGCGGTTACGCCCTGGTCATCCTGCCCGCCACCTCCCGGCACGACGTGTGGTCCAACGTCGCCCTCGACGGCACCGTCGTCATCGACCCCTCCGACCAGGATCCGGTCGTCACCGAGCTGCTCCGCCAGGGCATCCCCGTGGTCAGCGACGGCCGCCCGGCCGGCACGCTCCCGGTCACCGCCTGGGTCGACAACGACCACGAGGCCGCCGTCGCCGGCCTGCTCGACCATCTCGCCGAGGCCGGCGCCCGCCGGATCGGCCTGCTCACCGGCACCACCACCGACACCTACACCCGGCTGTCCACCACCGCGTACCTGAACTGGTGCGAGCGGGTCGGCCAGGACCCGGTGTACGAGGAGTACCCGGCCCACGACCCCTGCGCCGGGGCGGTCGCCGCCGACCGGCTGCTCGCCCGCCCCGACCGCCCCGACGCGGTCTACGGCCTCTTCGACCCCAACGGCACCGACCTGCTCGCCGCCGCCCGCCGCTACGGTCTGCGCGTCCCCGACGATCTGCTGCTCGTGTGCTGCAGCGAGTCCGCCGTGTACGCCAACACCGACCCGCCCATCACCACCCTGTCCCTCAAGCCGCGCCGGATCGGCACCGCCGTCGTCCAGCTGCTGATCGACGCCATCGAAGGACACGACGCCGGGCGCCCCGTCGAGCAGGTGATACCGACCGAGCTGATGGTCCGCACCTCCTCGCAGCGCCGCTCACCGCGCACCACCATCAGCCCGCCACGCGGCCCGACGGGAGAATGAGCGGAGCTCCACTGGAGCGGGCTCGGTAGTCTGGGGCGGGTCTCTACCGGACCAATTCGGGAGAAATCCCTAGTGGAGTGGAGCCTCATTCCGATTGACGGCACCCTGGTGCGTCACAAGCCCTGACGGTCATTCCTATGATGGGCGGATGACACCGCGGACCGCCCTCGACCAGGCACGGTCCACAGGGTGCACGTGCGGCGCGATGGTGGAGGGGTCGATGACTCAGGGGGCCGGTCAGGGACCCACGGCACGGACCACGGCGGCGGTACCGCCCGTACCCGCGTACGCGTCGTCGCCCGTACCCGGCCCGGCGTCGTCGCCCGCACCCGTTCCGGCGTCCTCGCCCGCCAATGCCCATGCCTCGCCGACTGTGCCTCCCCAGGTGCCGTCGCCCGTCCTCGCCCAGGCGTCCGTACCGCCCCAGGCGTCGCCGTCCGTATCCCTCCAGGCGGCCGTGCCTCCCCAGGGATCCGCGCCTTCGCAGGCGTCCGTGCCTTCGCAGGCGTCCGTGCCTCCCCATGCCTCGTCGCCCGTGCCTCCGCCCGTGCGGCCGCGGCCGTACGCCAACCCGGGCCCGGTGGCCACCTCCACCCAGCGGCCGGACATCCAGAACATCCCGGAGTACACCCCGACCGAGCGCAGCCTGCCGGCCATGGGCCCCGGCCACACCTTGGTGGACCGCCCTCTGGTCGCGCCGCAGGACCGGCCGACCGTCGCGCTCACCCCCGTCCCCGATCCGGCGCGCGCGGCAGCCGAGGGCGACGGCCCCGGCCCGCTCTACGTCGTCGGCGACGTCCACGGTTACCACGACGAACTGCGCGGGGCGCTGGCCGCCGAAGGGCTCATCGACGAGAACGGCGACTGGGCCGCGGGCAACACCCGGCTGTGGTTCCTCGGCGACTTCACCGACCGCGGCCCGGACGGCATCGGCGTCATCGACCTCGTCATGCAGTTGTCCGCGCAGGCCGCCGCCGCGGGCGGCTACTGCAAGGCACTCATGGGCAACCACGAGCTGCTGCTGATCGGCGCCAAGCGGTTCGGCGACACCCCGGTCAACTCCGGCGCCGGCACCGCCTCCTTCCAGGCCGCCTGGCTGCTCAACGGCGGCCAGCGCACCGACATGGAGCGGCTCCAGGACCACCACCTCCAGTGGATGTCCCGGCTCGACGCGATGACCGAGGCGGACGGCTACCTGCTGGTGCACTCCGACACCACCGCCTACCTGGAGTACGGCGACTCCATCGAGGCGGTCAACGACGCCGTGACGGAGGCCCTGCAGCGCAGCGACGCCGACGAGTGCTGGGACCTGTTCCGCAAGTTCACCAAGCGCTTCGCCTTCCGCGACGAGGACGCCGGCCCGGTGGCGGTGCGCGAGCTGCTCGACGCCTACGGCGGGCAGCGCATCGTGCACGGCCACAGCCCCATTCCGTATCTGCTGGGCGAGGTCGGCTCGGAAGACGGCGAGGACGGCGGCGCCCCGTCCGTCGAAGGACCGCACGTCTACGCCGACGATCTCGCCATCGCGATGGACGGCGGCGTGACCATGGCCGGAAAGCTGCTGGTCGTCCAACTACCCCTGGCGGGTTGATCCGGCCGGTATGCGGACCGTTGTTCGGACGGCGAAGGGTTCCGCCCCGAACTCCGCCCCGAACTCCGCCCGGGAGTTCCACCCGGCCGGGGTGAATTCGGAAAACATACTGTCACCCCGCGCCGCATCGGCTCTACCATCGGCGTATCCGTAGCAGGCTCTCCTCCGTTTCCGCCCCGTCGGCCGGCGAAAGCCGCGCCTCAGGGCCCCTACGGAGCATCGGGGGACGCACATGAACAGCGCTCCGCATCTGCTGATCGAGGATCTTGGTGCTATCGAGCACGACTTTGCAGAGTCAGGGCGCTGCGGTGCGCGGCCGCTGTGTTGGTCGTGCGTCAGGAGGCGGCCTCTGTACGGCGCTTGGTGCGGGCCAGTACGTCGGTCAAGTCCGCCAGGAGCGCGGCTTCCTCGGCTACGAGGTAGAAGTGGCCGCCGGGCAGCACGCGGAGCCGGAAGGCGGTGTGCGTCAGGTCCGCCCAGCCGCGCATCTGCTTCGGGGTCGCTTCGGGGTCGTTGTCACCGGTGTAGCCGTATACGGGGCAGTCGAGCGGAGGGCGGGGGCCACCGCGGTAGGCGTCCACCATCCGGTAGTCCGCGCGAACCGCGGGGAGTACGAGTTCTCGCAGGTCGGGGTCCGCGAAGACCGGGGCGCGGCTCTGGTCGAAGCGCAGGATCTCCGTGATGATCTTCTCGTCCGTGTCGAAGTATGTCCGCGATCCGTCCAGCGCGTGCGGCGGTCGTCTGCCGGACACGCACAGGGCGGCTGGCGGGCACCCCCGCTGTTGGAGGCGCAGCGCCACCTCGTGCGCCACCGTGGCGCCCATGCTGTGGCCGAACAGCACCAACTGGTGTCGCGTCAACTCGGTGAGCGCGTCGGCTATGTCGTCCGCGAGGTCCTCGAGCCCCGGCGGGAACGGGTCGGCGTACCGGTCTTCTCGGCCCGGGTAGCGGACGGCGAGCACGCCGATGTCCGGGGGCAGGCCCAGGGGCCAGGTGCGATAGGCGCTCGCCCAGCCGCCGGCGTGGGGGAAGCAGACGAGTTTCGTCCCGCAGGTGTCGTCGTCGCGGTAGTGGCGTATCCACCGTTCTTCCAGCGGACTCGTCATTCTGTCGTTCCCTTTCCGCTTCCGGGTGCTGGAGGCGTGTGGTGGTCAGCGCCGGGCGGCGGCGCCGCGACACCGCCCGCGCTGAGGTGTGCCGCGGTGCCTCACGCCCGTAGGGCCGGGCCGAACCAGGTGGCGAGGGCGGTGCGGAGCGCGGAGGCGTCGGGCGCGTCGTTGGCGGCCCAGGCGACGTGGCCGTCGGGGCGGATGAGGAGCGCGGCGGGAGCGCGGATCTCGCCGATGGCCGGGACGAGCCAGTGGTCGTGCTCGCTCCGTGCCTCGACGAGGTCGACGCGGTCGGCCCAGCCCTCGGCGGCCGCCGCCACTTCGGCGCTGCCGCGCAGGTCGAGCAGTACGGGGCGGGCGGCGTGCAGGAGTTCGTAGACGCGGGTGGCGCCGTCGGGGGCCTTGAGGTCGGCGTCGGGGACCCGACGGCCCGCGAGGAGGTGGTCGCCGTCGGTCGGGTAGCGGATGTCAAGTGCCGTCAGCATGCCGCGCAGGTACTGGTTGACGTCGTCGAACACGATGAGCGAGGAGAACACGTCGCGCAGCGCGTCCGAGTGGGCGCCGGGGCGGGCCAGGGCCGCCTGGGCGCGGGTGTTGTGCAGGACGCGTTCCCCGACGGGGTGGCGTTCGGCGTGGTAGCTGTTCAGCAGGCTTTCGGGGGCCTGGCCGCGCACCACCGAGGCGAGCTTCCAGCCGAGGTTGACCGCGTCCTGCACTCCCATGTTCAGACCCTGCCCGCCGGCGGGGAAGTGGATGTGGGCCGCGTCGCCCGCGAGCAGCACGCGGCCTTCCCGGTAGTTGGCGGCCTGTCGTGCGGCGTCGCTGAACCGGGAGACCCAGCGCGGCCTCCGCATGCCGTAGTCGGTGCCCGCGATCCTGATCAGCGAGTCCCGGAGCTGTTCGAACGTGGTGGGTTCGTCGCGGTCCACGCTGCGGCCGTGCTCGGTGGTGATGACCCGGTACCAGCCGGGCTCGAAGGCGATCACCGAGTAGTCCCCGCCCGGGCGGCGCCGCCCCCAGATGTAGTCCTCGGGCAGGTCGGGGAGTTCGACGTCGCCGATCAGTGAGGTCATCGTCGCCGGGGTGCCGGGGAAGTCGATGCCCGCCAGTTTGCGCACGGTGCTGCGTCCGCCGTCGCAGCCCACGAGGTAGCGGGCGCGCAGTGTCTCCGGTGCCGTCTGTGTCGTCTGTGTCGTACGCAGTTCGACCGCGACGCTTGAGTCGTCCTGGTGGATTCCGCTCACCTCGGACGACCAGCGCACGCGTACGCCGAGTTCGGTGGCCCACTCTTCGAGGATCCGCTCGATGGCGGACTGCAGGATCATCAGCGGGTAGGGGTGGCGGGACTCGGACTCGTCGAATTCCAGGCGGAGGCCGGAGAAGTGGCCCACTCCTTGCAGTTCGCCGACCGCCAGGAAGCGGTCCAGGACTCCGCGCTGGTCCAGGACCTCCAGCGTGCGGGAGTGCATGCCTCCGGCTCTCGACTCGCCGGTCCGCTCCGCGAGCCGGTCGACCACGACCACGTCGACGCCCGCAAGGCGCAGCTCGCAGGCGAGCATCATGCCTGTCGGCCCGGCGCCCGCGATCACCACGTCCGTGTCCGTTCCGGTGTGTCCCATCTCGTCCCCTCCCCCGTTGCCCTGCGTCTGTGACGTCATGAACTCATCTCCACCACACGGTCCTCCGCTTCGGCCATAGCCCCGCTCAGAGGACTTCGCCGTCCTTGGTCCTGCGGCCCAGGGTTGGCCTGCTGGACTGGGCGAGGTCCTTCCAGGTGTCTGACAGGCCGGCGACGGTGCGCACCGCGAACAGCGTGCGGATGGACACCTCCTGGTTCAGCTCCGCCCGGATCTGGCTGACCAGGCTGATGGCCCGCAGCGAGTTGCCTCCGAGGTCGAAGAAGTCGTCGTCGATGCCGACCCGGTCCACTTCGAGGACGTCGGCGAACGCTTCGGCCAGGACGCGCTCGACGTGGTTGCGCGGTGCCCGGTACTGCTCGTCGTCGAACGTCGGTTCCGGCAGCGTCGTCCTGGCCACCCTGCCGTCGGCCGTCATCGGCAGGCGTGCCAGGGTCACGAACGCCGTTGGCACCATGTACTCCGGGAGCCGTCCCGCGACGAACCGGCGCAGTTCCTCGACGGAGAGGCCGACCGTGAGGTCGGGGCCGCCGACCGGGACTACGTAGGCCACGAGTCGCTGCTGTCCGGAGTCGTCCGTGCCGACGGCCACGACTGACTGCGCGAGGCCGGGGTGTTCGGACAGGGTCTCTTCGACCTCGGTTGCTTCGACGCGGACACCGCGTATCTCCGCCTGGGAGTCGGCCCGGCCCACGTGGTCGAGGCGGCCGTCAGTTGCCCACCGCACCCGGTGTCCGGTGCGGTACATGAGCCCGCCGTCGGGGCCGAACGGGCAGGGCACGAACCGCTCGGCGGTCTGCCCGGGCCGTCCGGGGTACCCGCGTGTCAGGCCGGGACCGGCGACGTACAGCTCTCCGGTCACGCCCGCGGGTACGGGCGCGAGGCCCGGCCCCAGCACGTAGAGGGCGGTGTTGTCCATGGGGCGGCCGAGGGCGCTCGCGTGGTGGGCCGCCTCGTCCGCGGTCAGGCGGTGGCGGGTGGCGAACACCGTCGTTTCGGTGGGGCCGTGGCCGTTGACGATCGTCAGCCCGGGGCATGCCTCCCGTACGCGTCGCAGCGCGGCCGCGGATACGCGGTCACCGCCGGTCCACACCTCGCGGAACCCGGCGACGCACTCGGGGCGTTCCGCGGCGATCGACGAGAACAGGGCCGCGGGCAGCCACACCGTGGAGATCTGGTGTGCGGTGCGCAGCGCGGGCAGCGCGTCGATGTCCAGTTCTCCGGGAGGGGCCACGACCACCCGGCCGCCGTTCAGGAGCGGCACCCACAGTTCGATGGCGAGCGCGTCGGAGGTGAGCGGCGCGTGCCACAGCACGGTGTCGGAGGTGCTGTCCCGCCAGTGGCGGTCCAGGACGAAGCGCTCCATGTTCCGGTGTGTGACGGCGGCTCCGGTGGCGGCACCGGTGGATTCGTTGTCGTACGTCACGGCCAGCAGGTTGTCCTGGTGCGGCGGGACCAGAGTCTCCCGCGCACCGTCACCGTCGGCGGTGGTGTCTGAGTGGGTGTCGTCGAACAGGACCGTCGGCGCGGCCAGGTCGGCGGGGAGAGCTGCGGCTGTCTTCGCGTCGGTGAGCAGGACGCGCGAGGAGGAGTCACGGACCAGCGATTCGATCTGCTCCACCGGGAACGCGGGGTCGACGGGAACGTAGGCTCCGCCCGCTTTCGCCACCCCGAGGAGGGCGACGGCGAGGTCCACCGATCGGGGCATCGCCACCGCCACGACCGTTTCGGGTCCGACGTGGTGGCGTCGCAGCGCCTCGGCCAGGCGGCTCGACCGCTCGTCCAGTTCCCGGTACGAGACCGTCGAGTCGCCGGAGTCCACGGCGACGGCGTCGGGAGTCCGCTGCACCTGGCGGGCGAACAGTTCGGGAACGGTCAGCCCCGGCAGCGGCGCGTCCGTGTCGTTCGGTGCCGTCAGTACCTGGTCCCGCTGGGCGCCGCTGAGTACGTCAAGGGCGCCGATGGGCGACTGCGGGTCGGCGGCCGTCACGGCGCGGATGTAGGCGATCAGCTCCTCGCCGATGAAGCGCAGTTCCGCGCGGGAGTACAGGCCCGCGGGGGCGTCGAGCCGGATGCACAGGTCGCTTTCGGGGCTTCCGTCGGTGCCGACGGCGATCGACAGTTCGTCGAAGGTTCCGGTGGTCGCGCAGAGGTAGCGGGCCGGGCTGTCGGCGAAGTGGAGTTGCTCCGCGAATTCGGTGACGTTCATGACGGCGCCGAAGCTGCCGCGGCCGCTGAGGACGGCTCCGCTGGCGCGCTGGATCTCGGAGTAGTGGCAGGCGGCGTGGTCGAAGATCTCGTACGTCTCGTCGCTCACCGAGTCGGCGATGTCGCTGAGGGTCGCGCCGAGCGGGACCCTGACCCGCACCGGCACCACGTTCACCGCGAGACCGGGTGTCCTGCTCGCCGCGCCGACCCGGTTGCCGACGGCCAGCGAGAGGAGGAACTCCGGGCGGTCGCAGCGGTGCCGGAGGTACACGGCGGCGGCCGCGGTCAGCATCGACGACATCCACATGCCCATGGACTTCGCGGCCTCGGTCCAGGCGTCCGCCTCGGCGCGCGGGACGGTCAGCGTCCGGCTCACCATGCCGATGGCGTCGGCCACTTCCGACCAGCGGTCGGCGCCGCTCATCGGTTCGCGGAGCGCGGACTCCATCGACTCGGACAGGGCGACGCGCGGGACCTGCGCGGGCGCGGGCGCGTCCTTCAGATAGTCCCGCCAGAACTCCGTGTCGTCGGCGGATGCCGGGGAGGCGCGGTACTCCGCCGCCAGGGCCGCGAACGACTCGGCGTCCCAGGTGTGCGGCGGCTCGGGTACCTCGGCACCGCGCACGAGCGCCGTGTACACCTCGGCGAGGCGCCGCGACAGCAGGCCCGCCGCCCCGTATCCATCCGATATGAGGTGGTGGTACGTGATCACTACGAGGGAGCGGTTCGCCGCGAGGGTGACCACGCCGAGGCGGAACAGCAGGTCCCGTTCCAGGTCGTAGGGCTTGCGCACCATGTCGGTGAGTGCTTCGCGCGCCGCCTGCTCGGGGTCGGCCGCGACGCTGAGGTCCAGGAAGAAGGGGCGCCAGTCGCCCAGTTCACGAGGTACGAGGCGCAGCCCGTTGCCGTCGTCGACGAAGTTGACGCGCAGCACCTCCGCCTCGCCGAGGACGTGTCGGAACGCGGATTCCATGGCCGCCGGGTCCAGCTCACCGTCTACGTCCCACATGATCATCGCGTGGTTCAGCGCATCGGGAGTCATTTTCTGCGCCAGCCACATCCCATTGTGCGCGGCCGGCGCGTCGAATGAACGCAAACGGATCAACCCCTCAACAAATAGGCCCGGGAAACGGAGGAACCCGCAGATCACCTCCACCTTCACGAGCATGGATCAGCCGGTCAAGACAGTGGGGTGCCGGGTCGGGACGGGCCGCGGTCGGCCTTGCGGTGTCCCGCCGGCGGGACGTACGGCGAGGTGCGGGGCCCCGGAGCTCGGGGCGACTACCGCGGATCGCGGCGGGCCATCGAGGACATGAGGTGCACGCTGATCAGTTTTGGTGTCGGGTACTTCAGCACCACGTTCGCCCTCAGCTTGAGTCCGGTCGCCGCGGACAGGCGTTTGCTCAGCTCCACCGACAGCATCGAGTCGAATCCGATGTCCCCGAACTTCTGGTCGGGGTCGAGCGTCTCGGCGGTGGGTCGGCCGAGGACGACGGCGACCTTCTTAAGGACGTGGTCAAGGACGAGTGCCTCGGCGTCGCTGTCGGGGAGTCCGGCGATCTTGTCCGGCAGTAGGACGAGGTGGTCGTCGTCGGTGGGCAGCTCCGTCGGGGGTGTTTCCACCGTCACGGCTGGGTGCGAGGGGGCGTTCAGCCAGTACCGCTGGTGCTGGAAGGCGTAGGTCGGCAGGTCGACGACGCGTGCCGCCCGGCTCTGGAACACCACCGGCCAGTCGACGTCCACGCCTTGTGTCCACGCCTCACCGAGGGAGGCGTGGAACCGTTCAAGACCGCCCTCGCCCCGGCGCAGGGTGCCCACCGCCACGACCTCGGTCCCGGCGTCGTCGGCGGTGTCGACGAGGCCCAGTGTCAGCACGGGGTGGGCGCTGGACTCGACGAAGACGCGGAATCCGTCGACGAGCAGCGACCGCACCACCGGTTCGAAGGCCACCGGGCGACGGCAGTTCTCGAACCAGTACGCGGCATTCAGCTCCGATCCGTCCATGACCTGGCCGGTGACGGTGGAGTACAGCGGCACCGATCCGGCGCGCGGCTCGACGAAGCCGAGCAGGTCGAGGATTCGTTCGCGCAGCCGGTCCACCTGAACGCAGTGCGAAGCCACGGTGGCCGGTACCACTCGGGCCCGCACGCCTTCCGCTTCCAGGCCCGCGACGAGCTTCTCCAGGGCCTCGACCTCACCGGCGACGGTCACCGCTCGGGGCCCGTTGATCCCCGCGACCGACAACTGGTCCCCGTACGCGTCCAGTCGGGCCTCGACGTCCGCCCGCGACAGCGCCACCGACGCCACCGCGCCCTGGCCCACCAGCTCGTCCGCGAACAACTGCGACCGCAGCACGACGATCCGCGCCGCGTCTTCCAGCGACAGCGCCCCCGACACGCACGCGGCGGCGATCTCCCCTTGCGAGTGTCCGACGACCGCCGCCGGTACCACCCCGCAGGCCTGCCACAGCGCCGCCAGCGACACCATCACGGCGAACAGCACCGGCTGTACGACCTCGATCCGTTCCAGCGACGGTGCCCCTTCCACCTCCCGCAGCACATCGAGCACGCGCCAGTCCACATGCGCCTCGATGGCGTCCGCGCACTGCGCCAACCGGTCCGCGAACACCGGTGAGGAGTCGGCCAACTCCACGGCCATTCCCCGCCACTGCGATCCCTGGCCGGGGAAGACGAACACGGTCTTGCCGGGCTCGGCGGTCACCGCGCCGGTCACCGCGCCCGGCGGCAGTTCCCCGACGGCCAGTTCCGCCAACGCGGCCTCGAAGTCGGCCAGTTCGCGGCCGATCACCACCGCCCGGTGGTCGAACGCCGACCGCGACACCGCCAGCGACAACCCCACATCAGCCGCCGACAGGTCCGCACCGGCGGCCACGAAGCCCGCCAACCGCCCCGCCTGCGCCCCCAACGCCGCCGCACTCTTACCCGACACCAGCCACGGCACCGGCCCATCCGCCGCCACCGGCCCGTCCGCCGCCACCGCCGGACCCGGCACGTCCGCGCCAGCGGCGTCCCCGCCCTCCGGGGCCTGCTCAAGCACCACGTGCGCGTTGGTCCCGCTGATACCGAAGGAGGAGACAGCAGCGCGGCGCGGGCGGCCCGCGTCCGGCCAGGGCTGTGCCTCGGTCAGCAGCTCCACCGCACCCGACGCCCAGTCCACGTGCGGGGACGGCGCGTCCACGTGCAGCGTGCGGGGCAGCACCCCGTGCCGCAGGGCCATCACCATCTTGATCACGCCAGCGACGCCCGAGGCCGCCTGGGCGTGACCCATGTTCGACTTCACGGACCCCAGCCACAGCGGCCGGTCCTGCGGCCGGTCCTGGCCGTAGGTGGCAAGGAGCGCACCGGCCTCGATGGGATCGCCCAGCGCGGTTCCGGTGCCGTGGGCCTCGACCGCGTCCACCTCGCTGGCCGCGACGCCCGCGTTCGCCAGTGCCCTGCGAATCACCCTCTCCTGGGCGCGGCCGTTGGGGGCGGTCAGGCCGTTGCTGGCGCCGTCCTGGTTCACCGCGGAACCACGCAGGACGGCAAGGACCGGGTGGCCGTTGCTGCGGGCGTCGGACAACCGCTCAAGGAGCAGCACACCCGCGCCCTCGGCCCAGCCGGTCCCGTCGGCTCCGTCGGCGAAGGCCTTGCAGCGGCCGTCGGCCGACAGCGCGCGCTGCCGGGAGAACTCCACGAGGATCGAGGGGGTCGACATCACCGAGACCCCGCCGGCCAGCGCGAGCGAGCACTCGCCCGAACGCAGTGACTGCACCGCCAGGTGCAGGGCCACCAGCGACGACGAGCACGCCGTGTCCAACGACACCGCGGGCCCGGTGAATCCCATCTGGTACGCCACCCGGCCGGAGGCGATGCTCAGGGTGCTGCCGTACAGCAGGTAGCCCTCCAGGTCGTGCCCGCTGGTCTCCAGGAAGCGGGCCCCGTACTCGGGCGAGCTGATTCCGGTGAAGACACCGACGTCGGCGCCGCGCACACCTGCGGGAACGATGCCGGCCCGCTCGAAGACCTCCCACGACGTCTCGAGGAGCAGCCGCTGCTGGGGGTCCATCGCCAGCGCCTCACGCGGACTGATGCCGAAGAAGTCCGTGTCGAAACCGGCCACGTCCGTCAGGAAGCCGCCCTGACGCGTGTACGCGCTGCCGACGGTGTCGGGGTCCGGGTCGTACACGTCTCGCCAGCCGCGGTCCTGCGGGAGCTCGTCCACGACGTCCCGGCCGTCGCGGATCACCTCCCACAGTTGTTCGGGGGACGACACGCCTCCGGGGTAGCGGCAGGCCATGGCCACGACGGCGATCGGCTCGCCGCGGCCGGCCTTCAGGGCGTCGTTCTCCTGGCGGAGGCGGTCGCGCTCCTCCAGCAGTGTGCGGAGCGCCCGCTGGACCCGGTCCGAGCCCTGCGTCGTGTGATCCGGCGGGTTGTTCATGTCACTTGTCCCTCTCGTCCAGAGCCAGATCGACCAGTGCTTCCAGGTCCAGGTCCCCCAGTTCGTCCGCGCCCGTGCCCGCGTCGGGGGCCGCGTCGGGCGCGGGTCCGTGGGTGCCCGTGGGAGACGGGTCGGCGCACGCCAGGACCCGTTCCAATAGGCCCGCGTTGCGCAGGCTTTCGATCGAGACGGTCCGTAGTACGTCTCGGATCCGCGCGTCATCGGCCGCCTGCGGGTCCGCTGCCGGACGCAGCAGACCGCAGATGTGCTGGCTCAGCTCGCGGGGTGTGGGGTAGCTGAAGACGAGCGTGGACGGCAGGCGCAGTCCGGTCGAGGAAGCCAGGCGGTTGCACAGTTCGACCGCGGTCAGCGAGTCGAATCCGAGGTGGGTGAACGCCTGGTCGGCGTCGACGCCCTCGCTGGTGGGGTGTCCGAGCACGATGGCGGCCTGTTCGCGGACCCACGTGAGGGCAACTGCCGCCGCCTCGTCCTGTGGCAGGGTGGCCAGGCCGAGGGGCCGCTGTCGCCGGTGGTGCTCGTCCGGCCACGGGGTGGACGGCCGCCGTCGACGAGGTCGCGCAGCAGGGGCGGCAGTTCGTCGCCGGTCATGTTGCGCAGCGCGGCCAGGTCCATCCGGGCCGGGATGAGTACGGGTGTGCCGATCGCGTGGGCCGAGTCGAACAGGGCCAGCGCTTCGGGCGTCGGCATCGCGGCGACGCCGAGGCGCCGGGACCGGGAGAGGGCGGCTTGGTCCAGGTCCGCGGTCATGCCGCTGCGCTGCTCCCACCAGCCCCAGCACAGCGACGTGCCGGCCAGGCCGGACGCCCTGCGCTGTGCCGCGAGACCGTCCAGGAAGGTGTTCGCCGCGGCGTAGTTCGCCTGTCCCGCGCTGCCGAGCGTGCCCGCGAGGGCGGAGAACTGGATGAACGCCGACAGGGTGTGGTCCCGGGTCAGCTCGTGCAGGTTGACCGCGCCGCCGACCTTGGCCCGCAGCACGCGTTCGAGGCTCTCGGCGGTCAGTGACTCGACGGTGCCGTCGGCGAGCGTGCCCGCCGCGTGCACGACCGCCGTCAGCGGGTGCTGCCGAGGCAGGTCCGCGAGCAGGTCCGCGACGGCGGCCCGGTCCGCGACGTCGCAGGCCACGACCGTGACCGTCGCGCCTGCCCCTTCCAGGTCCGAGACCAGCTCGGGAGCCCCGTCGGCCGCCGTTCCGCTACGGCTGGCGAGGACCAGGCTCCGCACACCGTGTTCGGCGACGAGGTGCCGTGCCACCAGCGCGCCCACTCCCCCGGTCCCGCCGGTGACAAGGACGGTGCCGCCGCCGAAGGCGTCGCCGACCTCGAGGACCAGCTTGCCGACGTGGCGGCCCTGGCTCATGTCGCGGAACGCCTTGCGCGCGTCGCGGATGCTCCGTACGGAGAGGGGGTTCAGGTGGATCCGCCCGTCGGCGAAGAGTTCCATGAGGGCTCGGAGCCGCTCGTGGGTCGCGTCCAGGTCTTCTTCGGAGAGGTCGAAGGCCTGGTAGTCGACTCCGGGGTGGTCGGCCGCCACCTGCTGGGGGGCGCGGATGTCGGTCTTGCCCATCTCGATGAAGTGCCCGCCGTTGGGGAGCAGCCTCAGCGAGGCGTCGACGAATCCGTGCGCGAGGGAGTTCAGGACGACATCGACGCCGCGGCCGTCCGAGGTGGCGCGGAACTTGTCCTCGAATTCCAGGTCCCGCGACGACGCCAGGTGTTCGTCGTCCAGGCCGAGGGCGCGCAGGGCGGGCCACTTGGCCGGGCTCGCGGTCGCGTAGATCTCGGCGCCGACGTGCTTGGCCAGTTGGACGGCGGCCATGCCGACGCCGCCTGCCGCGGCGTGGATGAGGATGCGCTGGCCCTTTTCGAGCTTCACCACGTGGAAGAGCGCGTGGTAGGCGGTGAGGAAGGCGCTCGGCACGGATGCCGCTTCGGCGTGGCTCCATCGGTCGGGGATGGGCACGAGCAGGCGCTGATCGGTCACGGCCACGCGCCCGAAGGCGCCGGAGAACGCGCCCATGACCCGGTCGCCCGGCGCAAGACCGGTGACGTCGTCGGCCACCTCGAGGACCGTTCCGGCTCCTTCACTGCCGATTCCGGCGCCGAAGGCGGTCCGCTCCACCAGGCCGAGGGCGATCGTGACGTCCCGGAAGTTGAGCCCGGCGGCCTGCACGGCGATGCGGACCTGCCCGCTCGTCAGGGGCTCGAGCACCTCGGGGCACGGCACCCAGGTCAGGTTCTCCAGCGTGCCCTTGACCGGGATGCCGAGGCGGTGAGCGCCGGTGGGGGGCGGCTCGATCTGGTGGTCGGCGGGTGCGGCCGGTGCCATGCGCGGGATGAGGTACGTGCCGCCGCGCAGCGCCAGTTGTTCATCGCCGAGGGTGAGCACGTCGGGGAAGCACGCCCAGGACGTCTCGTCGTCGTCGATGTCCACCAGCCGGAACCTGCCGGGGTGTTCTGTCTGGGCGGACCGGATCAGGCCCCACACGGACGCGCCGGGGAGGCTTTCGACGCTCTCCCCACCGCCGGTGTCGAGGGCCAGCCGGGTCAGCACCACCAGCGTGGATCCGGAGAGCCGCTCCTCGGCGAGGAACCGCTGGACGCAGTCGAGGACGCGCGTGTCCGCGTCGGTGACCTCGGCGAGCGGGTCGGTGCCCGCGGTGACGAAGTCGTCCAGGCACAGGACGACGTGCCGGGGGACCTCGCCTTGGAGGACGTCGTCCAGGGACGCGTACGGCACCGCCGTGGAGAGCCGGGAGGCCAGGCCGTCCCGGGCGCCGAGAACGCCCCACTGTCCGCGGTGGGTTTCTCGTGTGCCCCGCTGGAGGGGGAGCCATCGCAGTTCGTACAGCGATCGCTGGTGCCCGCCTCGTGCCGAGCGCAGGTGCTCGGGGCCTGCCGGTCGGAACGTCAGGGCCGCGACGTGCGCGATGTCGCGGCCGTGTTCGTCGGCGATCGTCAAGGACACGACGCCTTCGCCCGCCGGGGTCATGCGGACCCGCACGCTCGGGCCGCACTGCCCGGTCAGGTCCACCCCGGACCACGAGAACGGCATCCAGCCCTGGCCGTCGGTCACGTCGAGGACGCCGCCGACCGCCACCGCGTGGAGCACCGAGTCGATCAGCGCCGGATGCAGCGCGAACCCGTCGGCGGACACGTCGTGGGTCGTGGGCAGTGCGGCAAGGACGTAGAGGTCGTCGCCGTGCTGCCACACCTCTCGCAGCCCGCGGAAGGTCGGACCGTAGTCGAAGCCGGTGTCCGCGAGGGAGTCGTAGAAGCCGTCGATGGCGAGCTGCTTCGCCCCGGCCGGTGGCCATGCGGCGAGTGAGCGCGCGTCTTCGGTCCGCTCGGCCGGTCGCGGTGCGTCCGGTGCCAGGCTGCCCGTCGCGTGCCGGGTCCAGCCGCCCACCGTCCGGCCGTCGTCGCCGGAGCGCGAGTACACGTCCAGGGAGCGGTGGCCCGTCTCGTCCGCCGCGCCGACGACGACCCTCACCTGCACGTCACCCGTGCCGGGCAGGATCAGGGGAACTTCCAAGGAGAGTTCCTCGATCGCCGCGCACCCGACGGAGTCGCCCGCCCAGAGCGCCAGGTCCAGGTAGGCCGTTCCCGGTACGACGACCGCGCCGAACACGGCGTGGTCGGCCAGCCAGTCGTGGGTGTGCAGGGACCACCGGTCGGTGAACACCACCTCGCCGGTGCCGGGGTGGTCCACCACGGCACCGAGCAGCGGGTGCTGCGGGGCCGAGAGACCGGCGGAGGCCACGTCCGCGGCGCCCGCGGCGGCCGAGGGGTCCAGCCAGTAGCGCTGCCGCTCGAACGCGTACGTCGGAAGATCCACCCGTCGGCGTGTCCCGAACAGGGCGTCCCAGTCCACGGACCCGCCCCGGACGTGGAGTTGGGCCAGCGCGCCGATGAGGGCCTCCGGTGCCTCGCGGTCCCGCCGCGACGCCGAGAGGACCACCGCGTCGTCCACGCCCTCGCTGGCGAAGGCCTCTTTGGTGATGCTCGCGAGTGCCGATCCGGGGCCCACTTCGAGGAAGACGCGGGCACCGGCCGCACGGGCGTGCTCCACCGCGTCGAAGAAGCGGACGGGTTCGCGGACGTGGTTCACCCAGTGCTCGACGGACGTCAGCTCCGCCAGCGTGGCCTCGCGGCCCAGCCTCGTGGAGACGACCGGGATCGTCGTCTCGCCCGCGGGGAGAGCGTCGATCGACGCCGCGAACTCGTCCAGGATCGGGTCCATGAGCGGGGAGTGGAAGGCGTGGTCCACCTTCAGTGGTTTCGCCTGCGTGCCGTCGGCGACGAGCCGGTCCCGGAGTGCGAGGACCTCGTCGCGGGCGCCCGAGACCACCACCGACTCCGGACCGTTGACCGCCGCGACGCCGATGCGGTCGTACGGGCCGAGCAGGGCGCTCACCTCGTCTCGCGAGGCGCGCACCGCCAGCATGGCGCCCCGCTCGGTGACCGTCTGCATGACCCGTCCGCGAGCGGCCACGAGCCTGGTCGCGCCGTCCAGGTCGAGGGCGCCGGACACGTGGGCGGCGGTGATCTCGCCGACCGAGTGGCCGATCAGGCGGTCCGGCCGCGGGCAGTACCGCGTCATGAGCCGGTACAGGCTGACTTGCAGGGCGAAGAGGGCGGGCTGTGCGATGTCGGTTCGCTGGGCCTGGTCCTCCGCGAGCGCGTCGGCGAGGAGCAGGGGCTTCAGCTCGTAGGGCAGGTGGGTGTCGAAGCGTGCGCAGACCTCG
Source organism: Streptomyces sp. XD-27 (assembly GCF_030553055.1). NCBI lineage: Bacteria > Bacillati > Actinomycetota > Actinomycetes > Kitasatosporales > Streptomycetaceae > Streptomyces > Streptomyces sp. XD-27. The sequence continues at coordinate 4,236,641 of NZ_CP130713.1, read as the reverse complement.
TCGAGGCTCTGCGCGAAGACGGGGAAGGCGTCGTACATCTGCCGGGCCACACCGGCCCAGCCCGCGCCCTGCCCCGGGAACATGAAGGCGGAAGCGCCGAGTCTGCCCGCGACGCCACGCGCCACCCGGGCGGACTCCGCGCCGTCGCTCAACGACGCGAGACCGCTCAGCAACTCGTCCCGGTCACGGCCGATGACCACCGCGCGGTGCTCAAGCCGCGCCCGGCTCGACACCAGCGACCAGCCGACGTCGGCGATGTCCAGGCCCGCGTCGGCGGCGGCGAAGTCGCGCAGTCGCTCCGCCTGGGCCCGCAAGCCGTCCTCCGACCGCGCCGACACGACCCACGGCACCAGCCCGGCGGTGCCGCCCGGCACGTGATCGACGGTGGCGGGCGCCGTCGGCTGCTCGGGCGCGGTCTCCTGCTCGGGTGCCTGCTCGAGGATCAGGTGCGCGTTGGTGCCGCTCACGCCGAACGCCGACACCGCGGCCCGCCGGGGCCGGTCGTCGGTCTGCGGCCACGGCCGCTTGTCGGCGAGGAGTTCCACCGCGCCGGCCGACCAGTCCACATGCGACGTCGGCTCGTCCACGTGCAGCGTCTTCGGCAGGGTGCCGTGGCGCATGGCCATGACCATCTTGATGACGCCCGCCGCGCCCGCCGCGCACTGCGGGTGGCCGATGTTCGACTTCACCGACCCCAGCCACAGCGGCCGGTCAACGGGCCGGTCCTTGCCGTAGGTGGCGAGGAGCGCCTGCGCTTCGATGGGGTCGCCGAGGGTGGTGCCCGTGCCGTGCGCCTCGACGGCGTCCACCTGGTCCGCCGTCAGCCGCGCGTTGGCCAGGGCCTGGCGGATGACGCGTTGCTGGGAGGGGCCGTTGGGGGCGGTCAGGCCGTTGGAAGCGCCGTCTTGGTTGACGGCCGAGCCGCGTATGACGGCGAGGACCTGGTGGCCGTTCTTCCGCGCGTCGGAGAGGCGCTCGAGGAGCAGCAGCCCCACGCCCTCGCCCCAGGCCGTGCCGTCCGCCGCCTCGGCGAACGCCTTGCACCGCCCGTCCGCCGCGAGACCGCGCTGGCGGCTGAACTCGATGAACACGCCGGGCATCGCCATGACCGTCGCGCCGCCCGCGAGGGCCAGCGAGCACTCGCCGTTGCGCAGCGCCTGCGCGGCCATGTGCATCGTCACCAGCGACGACGAGCACGCCGTGTCGATCGTGACGGCCGGTCCTTCGAATCCCCACACGTAGGAGATGCGCCCGGAGGCGACCGCGACCGAGGTGCCCATCATCAGGTAGCCCTCGAGCGCTTCCGGTGACTCGTGCAGCGCCGGCCCGTACTCCTGGCGCGCGATCCCCACGAAGACTCCGGTGCGGCTGCCGCGCAGCGTCGTCGGGTCGATGCCGGCCCGCTCGATCGCCTCCCACGAGGACTGCAGCAGCAGGCGCTGCTGCGGTTCGATCGCCATCGCCTCGCGCGGGCTGATCTCGAAGAAGGCCGGGTCGAATTCGTCCGCGTCGTACAGGAAGCCGCCTTCTCGTACGTACGACTTGCCGTGGGTGCCCGGCTCGGGCGCGTAGAGACCGTCGACGTCCCAGCCGCGGTTGCGCGGGAAGCCGGAGATGGCGTCCCGCCCGGCGGCGACCAGCTCCCACAGGTCCTCCGGTGAGCGCACTCCGCCGGGATAGCGGCAGCTCATGCCGACGATCGCGATGGGCTCGTGTGCCGCCGCGGACAGCTCGGCGTTCACGCCGCGCAGGCGTTCGTTCTCCTTGAGAGAGGTTCGCAATGCCTCGACGACGGCATCGTTCGGTTCAGCCATCATGACCTCCGGGTCTCGTCGGGCACGTTGTCCATCGCCATACGCACCAGGTCGTTCACATCCATCTCGTCCAGCGCCGATGCGTCGCCGTTCTTCGGTGCGTGATCCGCACCGTTCGCCCCGGCGTCGGCCGTCTGCTCGGGGAACAGTTCTTCCCGCAGGTAACCCGCCACGACGACCGGCGTCGGATAGTCGAAGAGCAGCGTGCTGGGCAGGGGCAGCCCGGTCACGCGCCGCAGCCGGTTCCGTAGCTCCACGGACGTCAGCGAGTCGAATCCGACCAGGCTGAACGCCCGCTCGGCGCCGATCGCGTCCGGCCCGTTCAGGCCGAGGACCGCCGCGGCGTGCGCACGGACGGTGTCCAGCAGGGCCTCGTCCAGCTCGCCCCCCGACAGCCCCTTCAACTTGGCCATCAGGTCGCCTTCCGACGTCTCTGCGCCGGGGTCGCCGGGGTGCGCCGCGGTGGGCACGGCGACCTCGGGGAGGTCGGCGATGAGGAAGCTGGGGCGGGTCGCGGTGAAGACGGGCGCGTAGTCCGCCCACTCCACCTGGGCCACCATCACCTGTGTCTCGTCCCTGCCCAGTGAGGCGGCGAGGGCCGCCATCGCCTTCTCGGGAGCCATCGGCGGCAGTCCTTGCCCGCGCAGGCGTTCCGTCACCTCGTCGGTCACCATGCCGCCGCCCCAGGCTCCCCAGGCCACGGAGGTCGCGGGCAGCCCGGCCGCCCTCCGCACCTCGGCCAGCGCGTCGAGGAAGGCGTTGGCCGCGGCGTATCCGCCCTGCCCGCCGCTGCCCCAGATGCTGCCGACGGCCGAGGAGAACAGCACGAACGCGTCCAGGTCCAGGTCGGCGGTGAGCTCGTGCAGCACCGTGGCGGCGGCCACCTTGGGCCTGAGGACCTGTTCCAACTGCTCCGCCGTGAGCTGCTCCAGCAGCCCGTCCGCGAGCACCGCCGCGCTGTGGATCACCGCGGTCAGCGGGTGCTCCTCCGGTATCGAAGCCAGCAGCTTCCGCAGCTCGTCCCGGTCGGCGACGTCGGCGGCGGCCACGGTGACGCGCGAGCCGAGTTCCGTCAGCTCCGCCTCCAGTTCCGCGATGCCGGGCGCGTCCTTGCCGCGCCTGCCGACCAGCAGGATGTGGGGCGCGCCAGCCCGGGCCAGCCAACGGCAGGTGTGGGCTCCGACGGCGCCCGCGCCGCCCGTCACAAGGACGGTGCCGCGTGGGCGCCAGTCCTCCGCCGGGACGTCACCCAGCGGTGCCCGCGCGAGGCGGCGGCCGAACGCTCCGGAGGTGCGCACCGCCACCTCGTCCTCGCCGCGGTTTCCGGTTACGGCGTCGTCGAGGGCCGCGCACAGCAGGTGCGCGGCGCGCCCCTCCAGCTTGGCGGGCACGTCCACGAGTCCGCCCCAGCGTTCCGGCCGCTCCAGGGCCACCACCCGGCCCAGGCCCCAGATCTGGGCCTGCAGCGGGTTGGTGACGGCGTCGGCGGCCCCCGTGGACACCGCCTCGCTGGTCAGGAACCACAGCCTGCCCTCGACGCCCGCGTCATCCAGCGCCTGCACCAGGGCGACGGTGCCCGCGAGGCCGTCGGAGACCGGCTCGTGCGCGGCGCCGAGGCCGTCGTCAACGAGCGCGGCGAGCGAGAGCACGCCGGTGAGGCGGGCCGGGGCGGCCTCCTCCGCGAGCGTGTCGGCGAGCCGTCGGCCGAGCGTGGTGCGGCTGCGCAGGTCGGCCGACGCGACGTCCCATCGGATCACCCGGGCACGGCGTTGCCGTAGGGCGTCGAGCACCGTCTCCACGGCGGGGTCCGTGGCCGCCGCCTCGGGGACGACCACCAGCCAGGTGCTGCCTTCCCATGCCCGTGTCGCCCCGGTGCCGATGCCGAGCAGCGGCTTCCACGTGGCGCGGTAGCGCCAGCTTGCCAGCGCCGACCGGTCCAGGCGGCGGCGCCGCCACGACGCCATGGCGGACAGCACGGCGGGAAGGGCGGTGCTCACGCCGTCGCGCTCACCTTCCATGCCGTCGAGGCCCAGCGTGCTGATCAGCGCGTCCAGGTCCTCCCGCTCGACCGCGTCCCAGAACTTGGCCTCGACCGGGTCCGCGGAGACGCTGGTCGCACGGTCGGCGTCGGCCTTGCCGGTGTCGAGCAGCCAGTAGCTCTGGTGCTGGAAGGGGTAGGTGGGCAGGTCGAGGTGGGCGGGCCGGTTGGCGGGGTAGAAGGCCGCCCAGTCGACAGGGGCGTGGGTGTGCGCGGTCGCCAGGGAGGTCAGCACGCGCTGCCAGGAGTCCTCGTCACGGCGCAGAGTGCCGGTGACCAGGGCCCGCTCGCCGACCGGGTGGTCTTCGGCGGTCTCCTGGAGCGGGTGGTTCAGGACCGGGTGCGGACTGGACTCGACGAACAGGGTGTGCCCGTCGTCAAGCAGGGCGCGGATGGTCTGCTCGAACGCCACGGGGGTACGCAGGTTCTCGTACCAGTACGCCGCGCCCATCACCGTGGTGTCGGCCATCGCCTGACCCACGTGCCCGGCCACCGTCGAGTAGAACGCCACCGTCGCCGGACGGGGCTCAACAGGCGCGAGCAGCTCAAGGAGTTGGTCCTGCAGCGCCTCCACATGGAAGGTGTGGGAGGCGTAATCAACCGGGATACGACGGGCCCGGACGCCCTCGCTCTCGCAGTGCGCAAGCAGCTCCTCAAGCGCGTCCGCGTCACCGGCGACCACGGTGGCCGACGGCCCGTTCACCGCGGCCACCCCCACCCGGCCCTGCCAGCGCCCGATCAGCTCCTCAGCGGCCACCGCGGGCAGCGGCACCGAGACCATCCCGCCCCGGCCAGCGATGTCGGTGATGGCCTGAGAACGCAACGCCACAACCCGCGCGGAGTCCTCCAGCGACAGCACACCCGCGATATGCGCGGCAGCGATCTCACCCTGCGAGTGACCCACCACCGCATCCGGCGTGATGCCCAAGTGCTCCCACAGCCGGGCCAGCGAAATCATCATCGCCCACAGGGCGGGCTGTACGACATCCACCCGGTCGAAGCCGGGGGCGCCTTCCGCCTGGCTGAGTACGTCGATCAAGTTCCAGCCGGTGAACGGCTCAAGCGCCGCCGCACACGCCGACAAGTGCTCAGCAAAGACGGGGCTGGCGGCCATGAGCTGCACACCCATACCCACCCACTGCGACCCCTGTCCGGGGAACACGAACACCGTCTTGCCCGGCTCAGCGGCCACCGCACCAGCGACCACACTCGGAGAAGGCTCACCGGCGGCCAATGCCGCCAACGCGCCCCGGTAGTCCGCGAGTTCGCGGCCCACCAGCACGGCCCGGTGGTCGAACACGGAACGGCCCGCTGCCAGCGCGTGGCCGATCTCAGCGGGCGTCACCTGCGGGTGACGGTCCAGGTGGTCAAGGAGCCGGAGCGCCTGGTCCCGCAGCGCGTCCTGCGACTTCGCCGACACCGCCCACGGCAGCGTCCCATCCGTCACCACGACCGGCCCCGGCACGCCCTCATCGGCGGCGTCGCCGCCCTCCGGGGCCTGCTCGACGATGAGATGCGCGTTCGTGCCGCTGACGCCGAACGACGACACCCCAGCACGGCGCGGGCGCCCCGTCTCCGGCCAAGGCTGTGCCTCGGTCAGCAGTTCCACGGCCCCGGACTCCCAGTCCACGTGCGGGGACGGGGCGTCCACGTGCAGCGTCTTCGGCAGCACGCCGTGGCGCATGGCCATGACCATCTTGATGACGCCGCCCACGCCCGCCGCGGCCTGGGCGTGACCGATGTTGGACTTCAGCGAACCCAGCCACAGCGGCCGGTCCTCCGGCCGGTCCTGGCCGTAGGTGGCAAGGAGCGCGCCCGCCTCGATCGGGTCACCGAGGGTGGTTCCGGTCCCGTGGGCCTCGACCACGTCGATCTCCTCCGCCTGGACCCGGGCGTTGGCCAGGGCCTGCCGGATGACGCGCTCCTGCGAAGGCCCGTTGGGAGCGGTCAGGCCGTTGCTCGCACCGTCCTGGTTGACGGCCGAGCCGCGTACGACGGCAAGGACCTGGTGGCCGTTCTTCCGCGCGTCGGAGAGGCGCTCGAGGAGCAGCAGCCCCACGCCCTCCGCCCAGCCCGCGCCGTCCGCAGCCTCGGCGAACGCCTTGCACCGCCCGTCCGCCGCGAGACCGCGCTGGCGGCTGAACTCGATGAAGACATCGGGCGCCGCCATGACGGTGGCGCCGCCCGCGAGGGCCAGCGAGCACTCGCCGTTGCGCAGCGCCTGCGCGGCCAGGTGGATGGCCACCAGCGAGGAGGAGCAGGCGGTGTCCACCGTCACCGCCGAACCCTCGAACCCGAAGGTGTAGGAGACACGGCCGGAGGCGACGCTGCCCGCGCTGCCGTTGAGCAGGTAGCCCTCCAGGTCTTCGGGGACGGAGCTGAGGCGGCTGCCGTAGTCGCCGTACATGACTCCGGTGAAGACGCCGGTGGGGGTGGCCTGGAGGGTGTTGGGGTCGATGCCCGCGCGTTCGATGGTTTCCCAGGCGACCTCGAGGAGGAGGCGCTGCTGGGGGTCCATGGCGAGGGCTTCGCGGGGGCTGATGCCGAAGAAGGCGGGGTCGAAGCCGTCGGCGTCGTAGAGGAAACCGCCCTCGCGGACGTAGGTCCTGCCCGGTCGTTCGGGGTCGGGGTCGTACAGCTTCTCGATGTCCCAGCCGCGGGTGGTCGGGAACTCCGCGACGGCGTCCGACTCGCTCGCCACCAAGGACCACAGGTCGTCCGCGGATCGCACTCCGCCCGGGTACCGGCAGCCGATGGCCACGATCGCGATGGGCTCGTCGGCGGCGCCGACGACCGTGGTGGCCGGGGCGGCGGCGGGCGCGGGGGCGGTCGGGGCGAGAGTGGCGTGGAGGTGGGCGGCCAGGCGGCGCGGGGTCGGGTGGTCGAAGACGAGGCTGGCGGGGAGTCGGAGGCCGGTGGCGGCGTTGAGGCGGTTGCGGAACTCGACCGCGGTCAGCGAGTCGAAGCCCAGGTCCTTGAACGCCTGGGTGGGGTTGATGGTGTCGGGTGTGGCATGGCCGAGGACGACGGCGACCTCGGTGCGGACGAGGGTGGCGAGGGTGTCCTCGGCGTCCTCGGGGGAGAGGCGGGCCAGGCGGTCGCGGAGGTCGGCGGTGTTGGTCGCCGTGGCGGCGCTCGCCCTGCGGACGGGTGCCCGTACGAGGCCCTGGAGTACGGCGGGAACGGTGCCGGTCTCCAGGTGCGGACGGAGCAGGCTGGGGACGATCTTGGCGGGGATCGGGCAGGCGCCGCGTGTGGCGCGGGCGGCCTCGAACAGCGCGAGACCCTCCTCCGCCGTGATGGGCTTGATGCCGAGGCGGGCGGCGCGGGTCAGGTCCGCGTCGTCCAAGTGGCCGGTCATGTCGCTGCGCTGTTCCCAGAAGCCCCAGGCCAGCGAGGTGGCGGGCAGGCCGTCGGCGCGACGGCGCTGGGCCAGCGCGTCGAGGAAGACGTTCGCCGCGGCGTAGTTGCCCTGTCCCGGGGCGCCTAGGACTCCCGCTACGGAGGAGAAGAGGACGAACTCGTCGAGGTCCGTGTCGCGGGTGAGTTCGTGCAGGTGCCAGGCGGCGTCGACCTTCGGGCGGAACACGTGGTCGACGCGCTCCGCCGTCAGGGAGGTGACGGTGCCGTCGTCGAGGACGCCTGCGCTGTGCACGACGGCGGTGAGGGGGTGTTCGTCGGGGATGCCCGCGAGCAGCGCGGCGAGCGCGTCGCGGTCGGCGATGTCACACGCGGCGATGGTGACTCCCACGCCCAACTCTGTCAGTTCGGCGGCGAGTTCGGGTGCACCCGGAGCGTCAAGGCCACGCCGGCTGGTCAGCAGCAGATGACCAGCCGGCGTGGCCATCGCGTAGCGGCGGGCGAACATCGAGCCCAGGGTGCCGGTGCCGCCGGTGATCAGGACGGTGCCGCCCGCGGCGGGCTCCGGCACGGTGGCGTCGTCGGGCGGGGTCTGCCGCGCGAGCCGGGGGACGTACAACCGCTGCTGATCGCCCTGCTGCTGATCGCCGTCGCGGAGGGCCACCTGCGGCTCGCCCCCTGCCAGCGCCGCACGGAACGACTCGGCGGAGACAGTGTTCGCGTCCGCGAGGTCGATCACGGTGATACGGCCCGGGTTCTCGGTCTGAGCCGTACGGATCAGACCCCAGACGGCGGCGTCCGCGGGGCTTGGCGACTCGGTCCCGGCGTGGACCGCTACGGCTCGCCTGGTGACGAACACCAGTCGGCTGTCGGCCAGCCGCTCCTCGGCCAGCCACGACTTGACCGTGTCCAAGGCGTACTGAACGGCCTTACGCGCGGAGCCGGGGACGTCCTCGGCCGGGCCGGAACGGCCCAGCAGGCCGGTGGCGATGACCAGGTCCGGGAGGGCGGCGGTGTCGTCCGCCAGGAGGGTCGCCAGCTCCGGGTGGCTTGCGACCGCGACGCCCTCGGGCAGCGCCTCGACCAGCGCCGCGGGAGCGTCGGTGCCCAGGAACGCCACCCGGTCGGCCTTGAGGTCCTCCGCGCCGGGCGTGGGGACCCAGTCCAGGCGGAACAGGTGGTCGTCCGCGCCCGAAGCGACCGCCTTCGCCAACTGCTCGGCGGTGATCGGCCGCATGCCGAGGGACTCCACCTCGGCGACCGGCCGTCCGGCGGGGTCGGCGAGCCTGACGTGCAGGGCTCCCGCGTCAGTACGGGTGATCCGGACGCGCAGTGTCCGGGCGCCCACGGCGTGCAACTGGACGTTCGACCAGGCGAACAGCAGTGGCACCTCGTCCGAGCCCTGCTCGGAGCGGTCGAAGACGGTCGCGTGGAGTGCGGCGTCGAAGAGGGCGGGGTGGATGCCGTACTGGTCGGCGTCGGTGGTGTCGGCGTTGTCGGTCTTGTTAGTGGGGAGGGTGACCTCGGCGTAGAGGGTGTCGCCCTGGCGCCAGGCGGCGGTCACGCCCTGGAAGGTGGGGCCGTAGTGGTAGCCGAACCCGGCGATGAGGTCGTAGAGGGTGTCGGCGGGCAGGACGGTGGCGCCGGTCGGCGGCCATGCCGTCGGCTCCGCCCACTGCGCCGTGTCCGGTGTGGCGGACGGCTGGGGGCTGAGGGAGCCGGTGGCGTGGCGGGTCCACGGCCAGTCGGGTGTGGCGTCGTCGGGCCGGGAGTGAACGGTGAAGGCTCGGTGGCCTTCGCCGTCGGGTGCGGCTACACGCACCTGCACGTGGAAACCGCCTACGGCCGGGAGCGTCAGAGGCGCTTCGAGCGTCAGGTCGTCCAGGTGCGGAGCGTCGATGATCTCGCCGATGTGGAGGGCGAGTTCGACGAACGCGGTGCCGGGCACGAGCGGCGTTTCGTACACGGCGTGGTCGGCCAGCCAGGGGTGGCTGCGCAGCGACAGGCTCCCGGTGAACAGGTGGCCGTCGCCGTCCGCGAGGGCGACGGCGGCACCGAGCAGCCCGTGTTCGGTGGCGCGCAGGCCGAGGGTGTGGGGGTCGGTGGCGGTGGTGGTGTCGAGCAGCCAGTAGTGCTGGTGCTGGAAGGGGTAGGTGGGCAGGTCGAGGTGGGTGGGCCGGGTGGCGGGATAGAAGGCCGCCCAGTCGGCGGTGGTGTGGGTGTGCGCGGTCGCCAGGGAGGTCAGTACGCGCTGCCAGGAGTCCTCGTCGCGACGCAGGGTGCCGGTGACCAGGGCCCGCTCGCCCACCGGGTGGTTCTCGGCGGTCTCCTGGAGGGGGTGGGTCAGGACCGGGTGCGGGCTGGCCTCGATGAACAGGGTGTGCCCGTCGTCAAGCAGGGCGTGGACGGTGGCTTCGAAGGCCACGGTGGTGCGCAGGTTCTCGTACCAGTACGCCGCGCCCATCACGGTGGTGTCGGCCATCGGGCCGTTGGCGTGGGCGGTGACGCTGGAGTAGAACGCGATGGTGGCGGGCTGGGGCTCGATGGGTGCGAGCAGCTCGAGGAGTTGGTCGTGGAGGGCCTCGACGTGCGGGGTGTGGGAGGCGTAGTCCACGGGGATGCGGCGGGCCCGGATGTCCTGGGCCTCGCAGTGCGCAAGGAGCTCCTCAAGGGCGTCGGCGTCACCGGCGACGACGGTGGCCGACGGCCCGTTCACCGCGGCGATCACCACCCGGCCCTGCCAGCGCCCGATCAGCTCCTCAGCCGCCGCCGCGGGCAGCGGCAGCGAGACCATCCCGCCCCGGCCAGCGATGTCGGTGATGGCCTGAGAACGCAACGCCACGACGCGCGCGGAGTCCTCCAGCGACAGCACACCCGCGATATGCGCGGCAGCGATCTCACCCTGCGAGTGACCCACCACCGCATCCGGCGTGATGCCCAAGTGCTCCCACAGCCGGGCCAGCGAAATCATCATCGCCCACAGGGCGGGCTGTACGACATCCACCCGGTCGAAGCCGGGGGCGCCTTCCGCCTGGCTGAGTACGTCGATCAAGTTCCAGCCGGTGAACGGCTCAAGCGCCGCCGCACACGCCGACAAATGCTCGGCGAAGACCGGCGAGGTACGCATCAACTCCACGCCCATGCCGACCCACTGCGACCCCTGTCCGGGGAACACGAACACCGTCTTGCCCGGCTCGGCGGCCACCGTTGTGGTCACGACATGGGCGGTGGGCTCACCGGCGGCCAGCGCGGCCAGGCCGCCCCTGAAGTCGGCCGGCTCCCGGCCGATCACCACGGCGCGGTGATCGAACAGCGAACGACCCGCCGCCAGCACATGCCCAATCTGAGCGGGCGTCACCTGGGGATGACGGTCGAGGTGGTCGAGCAAGCGACGCGCCTGCTCCCCCAGCGCGGCCTCCGACTTCGCCGACACGACCCACGGCAGCGTCCCGTCCGTCAGCACCACAGGACCCGGCACCTCCTCGTCGGCGGCGCCCTCGATCTCCGGCGCCTGCTCGACGATGAGATGGACATTGGTGCCGCTGACACCGAAGGCGGAGATGCCCGCGCGGCGCGGGCGGCCGGTGTCCGGCCAGGACCGCTCCTCGGTCAGCAACTCCACCGCGCCCGTGGTCCAGTCGACGTGCGGGGTCGGCTCGTCCACGTTCAGCGTGGGGGGCAGCACTCCGTGCCGCAGAGCCATGACCATCTTGATGACGCTGCTCACACCCGCCGCGGCCCCCAGGTGGCCGATGTTGGACTTCAGCGAGCCCAGCCACAGCGGCCGGTCCTCCGGCCGGTCCTGGCCGTACGTGGCAAGCAGCGCCTGCGCCTCGATCGGGTCGCCGAGCGTCGTACCCGTGCCGTGGGCCTCGACGACGTCGACCTCGTCGGCCTGGACGCGGGCGTTGGCCAGGGCCTGCCGGATGACGCGCTCCTGCGAAGGCCCGTTGGGAGCGGCGAGGCCGTTGCTCGCACCGTCCTGGTTGACGGCCGAGCCGCGTACGACCGCAAGGACCTCGTGGCCGTTCTTCCGCGCGTCGGAGAGGCGTTCCAGGAGGAGGACACCCGCGCCCTCGCCCCAGCCCGTGCCGTCGGCGGCGGCCGCGAACGCCTTGATCCGCCCGTCGGGCGCGAGCCCCCGCTGCCTGCTGAACTCGGTGAACACACCCGGAGTCGCTATCACCGACACGCCGGCGGCCACCGCGAGGGTGCACTCGCCCTGACGCAGCGCCTGCGCCGCCTGGTGCAACGCCACCAGAGACGACGAACAGGCCGTATCAACCGTGATCGCCGGGCCCTCAAGCCCAAGGAAGTAGGCCAGCCGACCCGAGATCACACTGGTCATCGTGCCGGTCACCAGGAGACCGTCCGTCCCCTCGGCGGCCTCGTGCAGGTGCGGGCCGTAGCCCATCGACACCGCACCGACGAACACGCCGGTCTGGCTGCCGCGCAGCGCGGTCGGGTCGATGCCCGCCCGCTCGAACGCCTCCCAGGAGGTCTCGAGGAGCAGCCGCTGCTGCGGGTCCATCGCCGTCGCCTCACGCGGGCTGATCCCGAAGAATCCGGCATCGAACCCGCCCGCGTCGGAGAGGAACCCGCCCTCGCGGACGTAGCTCTTGCCCGAGCGGTCCGGATCGGGGTCGTACAGCCCCTCGACGTCCCAGCCGCGGGTGGTCGGCAATCCGGAGATCGCCTCGCTGCCGGACGCGACAAGATCCCACAACTCCTCCGGCGATCCCACGCCCCCGGGAAGTCGGCACCCGATGCCCACCACGGCCACCGGCTCGTCCAACGCGGCAGCCACCACCACCGGCTCAGCGCCGGACACCGCCTCACCGAGCAACTCACCACGCAGATGGCGGGCCAACGCGTTCGGTGTCGGGTAGTCGAAGACCGCCGTCGTCGGCACGCGCATGCCCATGGTCGCGCTCAGACGGTTGCTCAGCTCCACCGCGGACAGCGACTGAAAGCCGAGGTCCTTGAACTTGCTGTCCGGCCGGACCGCCTCCGGGGTCGCGTGCCCGAGGACCGTCGCGGCGTGCGCACGCACGACCTCCGCCAGCTCACGCTCCGCCTCGGCCACGGGCATCCCGGCGAACCGCTGCCCACCTGCGACAGCGCCCACCGAACCGGCCGCCGATCCGGCCACCGCCTGTCCGGCCGCGATCACGTTCCCCGCGCTTCCGGAGGCCCCGAGCCAGTACCGCTGGTGCTGGAAGGCGTAGGTCGGCAGGTCGACGACGCGTGCCGCCCGGCCCTCGAACACCACCGGCCAGTCGACGTCCACGCCCCGCGCCCACGCCTCACCGACGGAGGCGTAGAACCGCTCCAGGCCCCCCTCGTCGCGACGCAGTGAGCCCACGGCCACGACCTCGGTCCCGGCGGCCTCCGCGGTGCCCATGAGGCCCGACGTCAGCACTGGGTGAGCACTGGGCTCCACGAAGGCCCGGAAGCCGTCGTCAAGGAGGGTGCGGATGGTCTGCTCGAACGCCACGGGGGTGCGCAGGTTCTCGTACCAGTACGCCGCGCCCATCACCGTGGTGTCGGCCATCGGCCGGCCCACGTGCCCGGCCACCGTCGAGTAGAACGCCACCGTCGCCGGTCGGGGCTCAACGGGTGCCAGCAGCTCAAGGAGTTGGTCCTGCAGCGCCTCCACATGGAAGGTGTGGGAGGCGTAGTCCACGGGGATGCGGCGGGCCCGGATGTCCTGGGCCTCGCAGTGCGCAAGGAGCTCCTCAAGGGCGTCGGCGTCACCGGCGACGACGGTGGCCGACGGCCCGTTCACCGCGGCGATCACCACCCGGCCCTGCCAGCGCCCGATCAGCTCCTCAGCCGCCGCCGCGGGCAGCGGCAGCGAGACCATCCCGCCCCGGCCAGCGATGTCGGTGATGGCCTGAGAACGCAACGCCACAACCCGCGCGGAGTCCTCCAGCGACAGCACACCCGCGATATGCGCGGCAGCGATCTCACCCTGCGAGTGACCCACCACCGCATCCGGCGTGATGCCCAAGTGCTCCCACAGCCGGGCCAGCGAAATCATCATCGCCCACAGGGCGGGCTGTACGACATCCACCCGGTCGAAGCCGGGGGCGCCTTCCGCCTGGCTGAGTACGTCGATCAAGTTCCAGCCGGTGAACGGCTCAAGCGCCGCCGCACACGCCGACAAATGCTCGGCGAAGACCGGCGAGGTACGCATCAACTCCACGCCCATGCCGACCCACTGCGACCCCTGTCCGGGGAACACGAACACCGTCTTGCCCGGCTCAGCAGCCACCGCACCAGCGACCACACTCGGAGAAGGCTCACCCGCCGCCAACGCCGCCAACGCGCCCTCGAAGTCGGCCAGTTCGCGGCCGATCACCACCGCCCGGTGGTCGAACGCCGACCGCGACACCGCCAGCGACAACCCCACATCAGCCGCCGACAGGTCCGCACCGGCGGCCACGAAGCCCGCCAACCGCCCCGCCTGCGCCCCCAACGCCGCCGCACTCTTACCCGACACCAGCCACGGCACCGGCCGGTCCGTCAGCACCGGCCCGTCCGCCGCCTCCGGCCCGTCCGCCGTCACCGCCGGACGCGGCACATCCGCGCCAGCGGCGCCCCCGCCCTGCGGGGCCTGCTCAAGCACCAAGTGCGCGTTGGTCCCGCTGATGCCGAACGACGACACACCAGCACGGCGCGGGCGTCCCGTCTCCGGCCAAGACTGTGCCTCGGTCAGCAGCTCCACCGCGCCCATGGTCCAGTCCACGTGCGGGGACGGCGCGTCCACGTTCAGCGTGCGGGGCAGCACCCCGTGCCGCAGGGCCATGACCATCTTGATCACACTGGCGGCGCCGGAGGCCGCCATGGTGTGGCCGATGTTGGACTTCAGCGAACCCAGCCACAGCGGCCGGTCCTCCGGCCGGTCCTGGCCGTACGTGGCAAGCAGCGCCTGCGCCTCGATCGGGTCGCCGAGCGTCGTACCCGTGCCGTGCCCCTCGACCGCGTCGACCTCGTCCGGGGTGAGGCGGGCGTTGGCCAGGGCCTGCCGGATGACGCGCTCCTGCGAAGGCCCGTTGGGAGCGGTCAGGCCGTTGCTGGCGCCGTCCTGGTTGACGGCCGAGCCGCGGATGACGGCGAGCACGGGGTGCCCGTTGCGCTGTGCGTCGGAGAGGCGTTCCAGGAGGAGGACACCCGCGCCCTCGCCCCAGCCCGTGCCGTCGGCGGCGGCCGCGAACGCCTTGATCCGCCCGTCGGGCGCGAGACCGCGCTGCCTGCTGAACTCGGTGAACACACCCGGGGTGGTCATCACGGACACACCGGCGGCCACCGCGAGGGTGCACTCGCCCTGACGCAGCGCCTGCGCCGCCTGGTGCAACGCCACCAGAGACGACGAGCACGCCGTATCGACGGTGATCGCCGGGCCTTCGAGCCCGAGGAAGTAGGACAGTCGACCGGAGATGACACTGGCTATCTTGCCGGTCAGGAGCAGGCCGTCCAGGCCCTCCGCGGACTCATGGAGCAGCGGGCCGTACTCCTGGGTCATGGCGCCGACGAAGACGCCGGTCCGGCTGCCGCGCAGCGCGGTCGGGTCGATGCCCGCCCGTTCGATCGCCTCCCAGGCGGTCTCGAGGAGCAGTCGCTGCTGCGGGTCCATCGCCGTCGCTTCAAGCGGGCTGATCTCGAAGAATCCGGCGTCGAACGCCGCCGGGTCGGAGAGGAAGCCCGCCTCGCGGACGTAGCTCTTGCCCGAGCGGTCCGGATCGGGGTCGTAGAGCCCCTCGACGTCCCAGCCGCGATCCGTCGGCAATCCGGAGATCGCCTCACTGCCGGACGCGACCAGCTCCCACAGCTCCTCCGGCGATCCCACGCCGCCGGGAAGTCGGCAGCCGATGCCCACCACGGCCACCGGCTCGTCCAGCGCGGCAGCCACGACCACGGGCTCGGCGCCGGACACCGCCTCTCCGAGCAGCTCACCGCGCAGATGGCGGCCCAGCGCGGACGGCGTCGGGTAGTCGAAGACGGCTGTCGGTGACAGGCGCAGGCCCGTGGCGGCGTTGAGGTGGTTGCGGAGCTCGACCGAGGACAGTGAGTCGAAGCCGAGTTGTTTGAAGGTGCTGTCCGGCCGGACCGCCTCCGGGGTCGCGTGCCCAAGCACTGTCGCGGCGTGAGCACGCACCATCTCCGTCAGCTCGCGCTCCGCCTCGGCCGCGGACATCCCGGCGAACCGCTGCCCGCCCACGGCACCGCCCGCCGAACCGGCCGCGGCGGTGCGCCGGGTGGCGCGGGGGCGCACCAGGGCGCCGAGCACCGCGGGCAGCGCACCGTTCTGGCCCTGGGCGAGCCGTGCGGTGTCCAGGCGCGCGGGAACGAGCGTCGGTTCGTTGCGGGCGACGGCCGCGTCGAACAGGGCGAGCCCCTCCTGTGACTGGAGAGGCGTCAGGCCGACGCGGGTCATCCGCGCCAGGTCCGCCCGGTCCAGCTCCCCCGTCATATCGCTGCGCTGGTCCCACAGGCCCCAGGCGAGCGACGTGGCCGGGAGTCCCTGGGCCCGGCGGTGCGCGGCCAGCGCGTCGAGGTAGACGTTCGCCGCCGCGTAGTTGCCCTGCCCGGCGCCGCCGAGCGCGCCCATCACTGAGGAGAACAGGACGAACGCCGCAAGATCCCGGTCCTGGGTGAGCCGGTGCAGGTGCCAGGCCGCGTCCGCCTTGGGCCGCAGCACCGCGTCGAGGCGCTCGGGCGTCAGCGCGGAGACCAGGCCGTCGTCAAGGACGCCCGCCGTGTGCACGACCGCGGTCAGCGGGTGCTCGGCCGGTATCGCCTCAAGCAGGTCGGACAGCGCGTCGGGGTCGGAGACGTCGCACGCCACCGCCGTGGCCGTCGCCCCGAGCCCGGCCAGCCGCTCGACCAGTTCCCCGGCTCCTTCGGCCCCGGGCCCGCGGCGGCTGACCAGCAGCAGGTGCCGCACCCCGTGCTCGGTGGCCAGGTGCTGGGCGAGCAGCCCGCCCAGCGTGCCGGTGCCGCCGGTGATCAGTACGGTGCCTTCGGGGTCCCACACCGGTGGCGTGGTCAGTACGGTCTTTGCGGCGTGCTGGGCCTGGCTGAGCGCGCGGAACGCCTCCGGCGCCCGCCGCATGTCCCAGGCCCGCACCGGCGCGTGCCGCAGGGCACCGCGCTCGAACAGCGCGACGATCTCGGTGAGCGTCTGCTGGAACCGCTCCGGCTCCGCGAGGGCCACCTCGATCAGGTCGAACGCCTGGTACTCCACGCCGGGGTGGGTCCCGGCCGTCTCCATCGGGTCGGGGGCGTCGGTCTCCCGCGAGTGGGATACGTCGGTCCTGCCCGTCGCCACGAAACGGCCCCCGGGCGGCAGCAGCCGGAGCGAGGCGTCCATGAACTCCCGGTCCTGGCCGCCCGGTACGACATCGACGCCCAGTACGACGTCGACGCCCCGGCCGTCGGTGGCGGACAGCAGCCGCTCCGCCAGCTCCGGCGTGCGCGACGACGCGATGTGCTCGTCGTCGAGCCCGTACGCCCGCAGGGCGTCCCGCTCGCTGGTGCTCGCCGTGCCGAACACCTCCGCGCCCAGATGCCGCGCCAGTTGGACCGCGGCCGTACCCACGTCTCCGGCGGCGGCGTGCACGAGCAGGGACTCGCCCGGCCGCAGCCCCGCCAGGTTCACCAGGCCGTGGTACGCCGTCCCGAACGCCATGGGCACCGACGCCGCGTCCTCGAACGACCAGCCGTGGGGGATCCGCACGACCAGGCGGTGATCGGTGACCGCCACGGGGCCGAACGCCCCCGGCAGCAGGCCCATCACCTGGTCGCCGGGCCGCAGCCCGGTCTGGTCCGAGCCGACCTCGGTCACCACCCCGGCGCCCTCGATGCCCATGGTGGAGCCGTACTCCGGGGTGGCGCCGAGTGCGCTCGACACGTCCCGGACGTTCAGTCCCGCCGCTCGCACGGCGACGCGGATCTGGTGCGGCAGCAGCGGCTCCGCCGCGTCGGGGGCCGCCACCAGGGACAGCTCGTCCAGCGTTCCGCGGCCGGTCGCGTCCAGCCGCCACGCCCCCTGCTCCTGGGGGAGTGCCAGCGCGCCGTCGGTCTCGGCCCGGACGAGCCGTGGCACCAGGACCGCTCCCCCGCGCACCGCCATCTGCGGCTCGCCGCAGGCGAGCGCGACGGGCAGGGCTCGCAGGGAACGCTCGTCCTCATCGACGTCCACGAGGACGAAGCGGTCCGGGTTCTCCGTCTGCGCGGTGCGCAGCAGACCCCACACCGGAGCGGAGGCGAGGTCCGGCCGCTCCGCGTGGCCGGTCACCACCGCGCCGCGGGTGACCAGCACAAGGCGTGTGTCGGCGAACCGCTCGTCGGCGAGCCACGACCGCACCAAGGACAGCGCCTTGAGCAGCTCGGCGCGGGCGGCGGCGGGATCGCCGGACGTGGCGTGTTCGTCGGGCAGATGGCAGGCCAGGACGAGTTCGGGCCGGGAGTCGGCGTCGGTGGTGGCGAGTTCCTCGAACGCGTCGCTGAGCGCGGTCAGGTCCGCGTACCGATGCAGCCGCGCACCGTCCACCACGGTGCCGAGACCGAGTCCGTCGTCGCCCACCAGTGCCCACGGGGCGACCGGGTTCCCAGCGGCGTCCCGCACCGACCGGCTCACCCATTCCATGCGGTACAGCGCGTCGTTGCGCACGTCCCGAGCCCCGCCCAGCTTCGCGGGGTCGACGGGCCGCAGCGTCAGCGAACCGACCGACGCGACCAGCGCGCCCTCGGTGTCGGCGACCTCCACCTCCAGGGCGTCGTGGCCCGCCGGGGTCAGCCGCACCCGCACGTTCGTGGCGCCGTTCGCGTGCAGCCGTACGTCGGACCACACGAACGGCAGCCTCGGCGGCTCCGTTCCCCGCCCGGTCCCCGGGCCGTCCGGGGTGAGCCCGGCGTGCAGGGCCGCGTCAAGCAGCGCGGGGTGGATGCCGAAGGCGGTCGCGTCGGCGAGCCGCTCCTCCGGCAGCGCCACCTCGGCGTACACCTCCTGCCCTCGCTTCCACATCGCCCGCAGTCCCTGGAAGGCGGGGCCGTACTGATACCCGATGAGGGCAAGCGACGAGTACAGCTCATCGGTGTCCACCGGCGCCGCTTCGGCGGGCGGCCACACCCTGGGATCCCACGAGGACGGCGCCGGACCGCCGGAGGCGAGCACGCCCGTGGCATGGCAGGTCCAGGGCACACCCGTCCCCTCGCCGTCGGGCCGGGAGTAGACGCTCACGGATCGCCGTCCGGCGTCGTCGGCGTCGTCGGCCTCGCCGACCTCCACCCGCAACTGGACGCCGCCGGTCGCGGACAGCACGAGCGGTGCTTGCAGGGTAAGTTCCTCAAGGTGGTCGCCGCCCACCTCGTCACCCGCGCGGAGTGCCATCTCGACGAAGGCCGTGCCGGGCAGCAGAACGGTGTCGGAGACCGCGTGGTCGACCAGCCAGCCGTGCGTCTGCAGCGACAACCGACCGGTCAGCACGGTGCCGCCCGTGCCCGCCAGCTCCACCGCCGCACCGAGCAGCGGGTGTTCGACCGCCGCCTGTCCGGCCGCGACCGCGTCTGCGGTGCCCCCGGACGACTCCATCCAGTAGTGCTGGTGCTGGAAGGGGTAGGTCGGGAGGTCGAGGTGGGTGGGCCGGGTGGCGGGGTAGAAGGCCGCCCAGTCGGCGGTGGTGTGGGTGTGCGCGGTCGCCAGGGAGGTCAGTACGCGCTGCCAGGAGTCCTCGTCGCGACGCAGGGTGCCGGTGACCAGGGCCCGGTCACCCACCGGGTGGTTCTCGGCGGTCTCCTGGAGGGGGTGGGTCAGGACCGGGTGCGGGCTGGCCTCGATGAACAGGGTGTGCCCGTCGTCAAGGAGGGAACGGGTCGCGGCCTGGAAGTCCACGGTGGTGGCCAGGTTGTCGTACCAGTACTGGGCGCCCATCACCGTGGTGTCGGCCATCGGCCCGCCGAGGTGTCCCGTGACGCTGGAGTAGAACGCGACGGTGGCGGGCCGGGGCTCGATGGGTGCGAGCACATCCAGCAACTGGTCGTGGAGCGCCTCGACGTGCGAGGTGTGGGAGGCGTAGTCCACGGGGATGCGGCGGGCCCGGATGCCCTGGGCCTCGCAGTGCGCAAGCAGCTCCTCAAGGGCGTCGACGTCACCGGCGACGACGGTGGCCGACGGCCCGTTGACCGTGGCGATGGCCAGCCGCCCCTGCCAGCGCCCGATCAGCTCGGAGGCCTCGGCCGCGGGCAGCGGCAGCGAGACCATCCCGCCCCGGCCCGCGATGTCGGTGATGGCCTGAGAACGCAACGCCACGACGCGCGCGGAGTCCTCCAGCGACAGCACACCCGCGATATGCGCGGCGGCTATCTCGCCCTGCGAGTGACCCACCACCGCATCCGGCGTGATGCCCAAGTGCTCCCACAGCCGGGCCAGCGAAATCATCATCGCCCACAGGGCGGGCTGTACGACATCCACCCGGTCGAAGCCGGGGGCGCCTTCCGCCTGGCTGAGTACGTCGATCAAGTTCCAGCCGGTGAACGGCTCAAGCGCCGCCGCACACGCCGTCAGATGCTCGGCGAAGACCGGCGAGGTACGCATCAACTCCACGCCCATGCCGACCCACTGCGCCCCTTGCCCGGGGAAGACGAACACGGTCTTCCCAGGCCGGGCGGCCACCGCACCGGCGACCACGCCCGGAGAGGGCTCACCTGCGGCCAGCGCCGCCAACGCGGCCCGGTAGTCCGCCAGTTCGCGGCCCACCAGCACGGCCCGGTGGTCGAACACGGAACGGCCCGCTGCCAGCGCGTGGCCGATCTCAGCGGGTGTCGCCCGCGGGTGACGGTCGAGGTGGTCGAGAAGTCGGAGCGCCTGGTCCCGCAGCGCGTCCTGCGACTTCGCCGACACCGCCCACGGCAGCGTCCCATCCGTCACCACGACCGGTCCCGGCACGCCCTCGTCGGCGGCGTCGCCGCCTTCCGGGGCCTGCTCGACGATGAGATGCGCGTTGGTGCCGCTGACGCCGAACGACGACACCCCAGCACGGCGCGGCCGGTCGGTCCCCGGCCAGGCCCGGTTCTCGGTGAGGAGTTCCACCGCTCCCGCGGCCCAGTCCACGTGCGAGGACGGCGCGTCCACGTGCAGCGTGCGGGGCAGCACCCCGTGCCGCATGGCCATGACCATCTTGATGACGCCGCCCACGCCCGCCGCGGCCTGGCTGTGGCCGATGTTGGACTTCAGCGAACCCAGCCACAGCGGCCGGTCCTCCGGCCGGTCCTGGCCGTACGTGGCAAGCAGCGCCTGCGCCTCGATCGGGTCGCCGAGCGTCGTACCCGTGCCGTGGGCCTCGACGACGTCGACATCCTGCGCCGAAAGGCCCGCGCCGGCCAGGGCCTGGCGTATCACGCTCTCCTGCGAAAGCCCGTTGGGGGCGGTGAGGCCGTTGCTGGCGCCGTCCTGGTTGACGGCCGAGCCGCGTACGACGGCAAGGACCTGGTGGCCGTTCTTCCGCGCGTCGGAGAGACGCTCGAGCAGCAGCAGTCCCACGCCTTCCGCCCAGGCCGTGCCGTCCGCCGCCTCGGCGAACGCCTTGCACCGCCCGTCCGCCGCGAGACCGCGCTGGCGGCTGAACTCCACGAACATCCCCGGCGTCGCCATGACGGTGGCGCCGCCCGCCAGGGCCAGCGAGCACTCGCCGTTGCGCAGCGCCTGCGCGGCCAGATGGATGGCCACCAGCGACGCGGAGCAGGCGGTGTCCACCGTCACCGCCGAACCCTCGAACCCGAAGGCGTAGGAGACACGGCCGGAAGCGACGCTCGCGGTGTTGCCGGTCAACAGGTACCCGTCGAACCCGGCGGCGCCGTCGTGCAACTGAGGGCCGTACTCCTGGGTCATGGCGCCGACGAACACGCCGGTCCGGCTGCCGCGCAGCGCGACCGGGTCGATGCCCGCCCGCTCGAACGCCTCCCAGGAGGTCTCGAGGAGCAGCCGCTGCTGCGGGTCCATCGCCGTCGCCTCACGCGGGCTGATCCCGAAGAACGCGGGGTCGAACTCGGCCGCGTCGGAGAGGAATCCGCCCTTGGTGACATAGGAGGCGCCGGGTCGGTCCGGGTCGGGATCGAGGAGCTTCTCGGCGTCCCAGCCCCGGTCGGTGGGGAAGTCGGTGATGGCGTCGACGCCTTCGCTGACGAGGTGCCACAGGTCCTCGGGGGCGCGGACGTCTCCGGGATAGCGGCAGGCCATGCTCACGATCGCGATGGGCTCGCGCCTGGACTCCTCCAGGTCGTGCACCTGCTCGCGCAGGGCCTGCGCATCGTCGACGGCGCGTCGCAAGTAAGACCGGAGCTTGTCGACGTCATTCACCAGGGCCTCCTCGAACAGGTGGTGCTTGGACCAACGGGTGGTGCTAGTGGTGCTGGTGGAGCTACGGGGGTGGTGCTATACGGGTGCTACACGTATCCGCGGTCGATCAATTCGTACAATTCATCATCACTCCGGCTTTCCACCCTCGTTCCCCGCGCCGCTTCCGGGACGTCGGGCGTCTCCGGCTCGACGGCGGCGTCGGCGGGCGTCTCCGGCTTGAGGAGGGAGAAGATGTGGCCGCCGAGCGCTTGCGGAGTGGGGTAGGAGAACGCGACGGTGGCCGGGAGCCGCACACTGGCTGCCGCGGCGAGCCGGTTGCGGAGCCGCACGGCCATCGAGGAGTCGAAACCCAGGTCCTTGAAGGTCTCGGTCGACCTCGCCGCGAGGTCGGCGCCCGTCAGATCCGTGTCCTCCCGGCTCAGCACCGCGGCCGTTTCGGCGCACACCAGGTCGAGGACCGAGGTTTCCGACACCAGGTCCGCCGCCCCGGTGTCGGTGGCAGCGGGCCGGTGCACGCCCGGTCCGCTCGTGGGTGCCGCGGAGCCCGTGGGCGCGGAGGAGCCCGTGGGCGCGGTGCCGGTGTCTTCGGGCGCCGTCAGCCAGTACCGCTGCCGCTGGAACGCGTAGGTCGGCAGGCCGATCCGGCGCGGCCGGTCCGCCGCGAACACCTCTTCCCAGTTCACCGACACGCCCCGCACGTGCAGTTCGGCAAGGGACGTGATGACCTTGCCCACGCTTCCGTCGTCCTTGTGCAGGGTGCCCGTCACCACCGGCGATGCCGTCAGCGCGTCGGCGGTCTCCTCCATCGCCACCGCGAGCACCGGATGCGGGCTGACTTCCACGAACGCCCCGCCGCGGTCCCGCATCAGGCCTTCGACCACCTCGCCGAAGCGCACCGTCGAGCGCAGGTTGTCGTACCAGTACGAGCCGTCGAGCGCGCGCGTGTCGAGCAACCCCCCGGTGACCGTGGAGTGGAACTCCACCGCCGACTCCTTCGGGGAAAGCCCGGCGGCGGCCTCGAGCACCCGGTCCCGGATGCGTTCGACGTGGTGGGAGTGCGAGGCGTACTCGATCTTGACCCGGCGCACCCGGACACCGTCTCCGGCCGCCATCGCCGCGAACTGGTCAAGCGCCTCGAGGTCCCCGGAGATCACCACGGAGCCCGGTCCGTTGACCGCGCCCACGCAGAGCCGCCCGGCCCACCGCTCCAACCGTTCCTCAACCCACGCGAGGGGCGCGGACACCGCGTTCAGCCCGCCAAGACCGGCCAGGTCGGTCAGTGCCTGGCTGCGCAGGGCGACGATGCGCGCCGCGTCCTCAAGCGGGATCGCGCCCGCCACGCAGGCCGCGGCGATCTCTCCCTGTGAGTGCCCCACCACCGCGTCGGGGACCACTCCAAGGGACCGCCACACCTCTGCCAGGGACACCATCATCGCGAACAGCGCGGGCTGCACCACATCGTCGCCCCGCTCAAGGGACGGCGCGGACTCCGCACCGGTCACCACGTCCACCAGTGACCAGTCCACCCACGGCTCCAGAGCGCGCGCGCACGCGTCGATCCCGCGCGCGAACACCTCCGACTGCGCGTACAGCTTCCTGCCCATGCCCGCCCACTGCGAGCCCTGGCCGGGGAACACGAAGACGACCGGGCCCACGGGCCCCGCGGCCACCCCACGCACCACCCGTGCCGAGCTGCTGCCCGTCGCCACCGCGTCAAGACCGGCCCACGATTCCTCGCGGCCGTCGCCGATGACCACCGCCCGGTGCTCGAACAGCGACCGCGTCGACACCAGCGAATGCCCGACGTCGGCCGCCGGCAGGGACGTGTCCGAGGCCACGAGTTCCCGCAGCCGCGCCGCCTGCTCCCGCAGGGCGGGCTCCGACCGCGCCGACAGCACCCACGGCACCACCCCGGCACGGCCCGCGGAGCCCGCGTCCTCACCTGCGGGACGGAGTTCCGTCCGGCCCTCGGGTGCCTGTTCGAGGATGACGTGCGCGTTGGTGCCACCCATCCCGATCGACGTCACCCCTGCCCGCCGCGGCCGACCCGGCGTGCTCGGCCAGGGCCGCGCGGACCGGAGGACCTCGAAGTCCTCCTGGAAGTCCGGGACGGCGGGGTTCGGAGACCGGAAGTTCAGATTCGCCACCAGGTGAGCGCGGTCCACGCAGAGCGCTGCCTTCACGAAGCCGACGATCCCCGCGGCCGGCTCCAGGTGCCCGACGTTCGCCTTCACCGAGCCGATCACCAGGGGGCGGCTCCGGCCGGTCTCCCGGAACACCTCGCGCAGACCGGATATCTCAGCCGGATCGCCGAGTCGTGTGCCGGTGCCGTGGGCCTCGACGTAGTCGACACCGTCGAACGGGACAGCCGCACGCTCGAGAGCCGACAGCACGGCTGCCGCCTGCCCGCTGGGGCTGGGATCCGGTATCCGGGAGGACGCGCCACCGCTGCCGACGCCCCAGCCGCGCACCACCGCGTAGATGTGATCACCATCGGCGACGGCGAGGTCGAGCCGCTTCAGCAGGACGAACGCCCCGCCCTCGCCCCGGATGAAGCCGTTGGCCCGTTCGTCGAAGGGGAAGCAGCGGCCGTCGGGCGACAAGGCGCCCAGATTCGCCAGGCCGAGTCCCGCCTCCGGATCGACGATCAGGTGCACGCCGCCCGCGATCGCCATGTCGACCGCGCCGCCGCGTATCCGGTCGCACGCCAGCGCCAACGACACGAGGGACGAGGACTGGCCCGAGTCCGCGCAGAAACTCATGCCGCGGACGTCGAACAGGCTCGAGATCCGGTTCGCGATCAACGCGCCGCTCGAGCCGAGCGCGGCGTAGTGGTCGTCCTGGTCGCTGCCGGACAGCTTGCGCAGCAGCTCGTACCCGGAGGGGCCGGCGCCGACCACGACATCGATCTCGCGGCCCGCGAGCGCGGTCGCCGGAACACGGGCGTCTTCGACGGCCTCCCAGGCGAGCTCCAACCCCAGCCGCTGCACGGGGTCCATGGCGGCCGCCTCAGCCGGCCCCGTACCGAAGAACTCCGCGTCGAACCCGTCGACGGAGTCGAAGAACGACCCCGAGTTCACGGTGACGGCGTCCGGGTGGGACGGATACTTCGCCTCGATCGCCCGCTGCTCGGGAAACGTTCCGACGGTCGACTTCCCGTCGAGCAGCAGGCGCCAGAACTCCCCCAGGTTGTGCACACCGGGGAAGCGGCACGACATCCCGATGACGGCAATATCGGTGGCTGCGCCACTCATACGAATTCCTTCCGGTTCCCTCGGCGTACGGCTCTTACGGGCTGCACTGCCGTCACCGCCAAGAGGTCAGCAGCTTCAGCAGTTCGTCCGGCGCGTCCATGAAGTCGTAGTGGCCGCCGTCGACAACCCGGATGTCGACCGAATCCGAGTACTGGCGCCACCCCTCGAGCTCGTCGAGGCTCACATCGGGGTCGTCCCGCCAGTGCAGTACGACGATGGGGCAGGACAGCGCGACCGGCTTCTCCCGCCGGTACGCACGCGCGGCGGCGTGATCGCGGAGCAGCACGGCCAGGCCCATGTCGATCATGTCCGGCCGCGGCTCCATTCCCCGGCCGCGGATGAACGACTCCAACTCGGAGCGCAGTTCGGACTCGGTCATGGTGAGCATCCGGTCGCGCGAGGCGTCGTGCGGTGCCGGCTGGCCCGACACGAAGAAGCAATCCGGCTGGGGCAGGCCCCGTTCGGCGAGCCGGACCACGGTCTCGTACGCGGGCAGCGCGCCCGCGCAGTGCCCGAAGAGCGCGAACGGCCGGTCGAGCAGCGGCACCAGGGGGTCGACCAGGCTGTCGGCGAGGTCCTCGTAGGTGCCGTAGTGGGGGTGGGCCAGCCGGTTCTCGCGGCCGGGGAACTGCACCGGGCAGACCTCGACGTCGTCGATCGCGGCCGGCCAGGCGCTGAACGCCGAAGCCCCGGACCCGGAGAAGGGGAAGCAGAAGATCCGGGCGGGGTGGTCGGTGGACGGCGGCCGGACGAACCACGGCGACGTGGCGGTGGTGGAGCCGGATGTCATGGCGTCTGTCGTTTCTGGGCGACGATGGGGAGGTGGGTCATCCCGGCGATGAAGTACGACCGCAGGTGCTGCGGTTCGCCGGCGAGCTCGATCGATGCGAACCGCTGGAGCAGTTCCTCGAAGAAGACGCGCAGGGTCAGCCGGGCCAGCGGCGCCCCGATGCAGAAGTGCGGCCCGAACCCGAACGCGACCTGGCGCTTGGCGCCGTCCCGCGTGATGTCGAACTGGTGCGGATCGGGGAACTGGGACTCGTCCCGGTTGGCCGACCCGATCCACGCGACGACCGCCGCACGGGCCGGGATCGTGCCCCCGCCGATCTGGACGTCGTCCACCGCGTACCGCATGAAGTTACAAGCGGCCGATGTCCAGCGCAGCCCTTCCTCGACCAGGTTCGGGACCAGCGTCGGGTCGGCCTGCGCCTTGGCGAACTGCTCGGGCCGCTCGATGAGCGCCTGCACCGTGCCCGAGACCGTGTGCGGCGTCGTCACGTTGGCGCCCAGGAGAATGCTGTAGCCGTCGAGGGCGATCTCCTCGTCGGTCAGCGGCGCGCCACCCGGGCGGACGCTCATGAGGTGGTGGAGCAGGCTGTCGTCCTCGCGACCGTCCGCCCGCCGCGTCTTGACCCACTCCTTGACGTAGGTGAGGAGCTCGTGGTGGGAGATGGCCAGGGTCGCGGCCTCGCTGCCCTGCTTGAAGTGCGGGTCCGAGGGAGCCGTCACCATCGCGGTGAGCTGGACGAGTTCCGCCCAGTCCTTCTCCGGGATTCCGAGGAGCGGGCCCGTGACCATCGCCGGGAGGAGCAGCGCCTTCTCGGCCAGGTCGAAGGTCTCACCGTCGAGCGCCGGTTCGAGGAAGCGCACGATCGTCCGCCGGATCGAGTCCTCCCAGGACTTCACCGCCCGCGCGGTGAGCTTGGCGCCGATCGGCCTGCGGACCTCGGTGTGCCGTGGCGGGTCGGTGGACGTGAGGAGCACGCCCGCCGCAGGGTCGTCCACCCCGACGTGGGTGGGCGTGGTGCCGCGCTCCGAGGTGAACTCCCGGTGGTCGCCGAGCACCCGGCACACGTCCTCGTACCGGGTCACGGACCAGAACTCCCGGCCGTCCGGGAGGACTTGGTGGTGCAGGGGAGCCTTCTCCCGCATCACGTCCCAGATCGGGTGCGGATCGCCGTAGGAGTAGAGGTCCAGGTCGAACAGGTCGACGCGGTCGAGGTCGATGTCCCGTGCGGGGCCCGGCGTCAGCCTCACGGCTGTGCCCTCCCCTGCTCGATGAGCTCGGCGACCCGGGCCGGTGTCTGTGCCAGGTAGAAGTCGCGCACGGACAGCTCGACGCCGTAGTCCTGGGCCACCCGATCGATGATCTTGATCCCGATCAGCGAATTTCCGCCGATCGTGAAGAAGTCGTCGTCCGCCCCGACTTCGCGAGAGTCGAGGTATTCCCCCCATAGCGCCGAGATCTCCCGTACGAGTGAAACGGGCACACTCGGAGTCGCGGCTCGCGCTTCTGCCTCCATTGCCAGCATTCTCCTTCCCCCACCAGCGAGACGAGTCCATCGCTCGGAATTGGTTGCCGACGGTGCACCGAGGGCCATCGCAAGGTCAACGTAATTGGCCGGTGAAACGCGGTGCAAGGGATGTCAGCGCGGCCTCGCTGGGCACCCGTCGTCCCGCCGGCGGGACAGCACATCACCTGCGCAGCCGCATGGGCCATGCCCCTGCCGCGTTATTCCTTTCTCGCCAGGGAGCCATTTCACAAATACCGGCTTGTCCCAGTGGAAGTGACTTTTCGATGTGAGCCGCGAGGTGCTCTGCACCGGCAGGGAGTTCCCGGCCGGCATCGGATTCCCGCTCCGAACCGCGGGTCATGAGACGCGAATCAACAAGACGAGGTGCGCGAGTTCTCCGGGTGCTCCGTGATCGGCTTGAGTCTCTTCGGTAATCGGCTTGAGCCTCGTCGATCGGCGACTCTACCAGTTCGACTCGGCGCTGGCGCTGCTCAGAGCGAGCGGACGATGTGCGTCCGCGGGCGCTGTCCCGTCGACGGGACAGCCGACGGGACGGCCGCGGACGCCCTTTCACCTGCCGCGTTGCCGCCATGCCCCGGAGCGCGTCGGCGAGTTCACTGACGTCGAATGACCATGACAGAATCAGCGGGTGCAGATCGGGATGCTGGGGCAGTTTGAAGTCCGCACAGATGACGGCGCCTTGGTCGACATGCCGGGTGCGCGACTACGCGGACTACTGATAGCCCTCGCCCTCAGAACGGGCCACGCGGTCCCGAAAGCGTCGCTCGTCGACTGGATCTGGGGCGAGCACCCGCCTTCCGACGCGACAAACGCCCTGCAGCGCCTGGTTTCGCGGCTGCGCAAGGCACTGCCGTACGGGGTGATCGAGGGGCAGACGGACGGCTACCGGTTGACACTGGGGCCCGATGCCGTCGACGCCGTGCGGTTCGAACGCCTCGTCGCCGCGGGCCGGACCCACGCCGAGGACAGTCCCCGACGGGCGCGGGTGCTCGGCGAGGCCCTCGGGCTGTGGCGCGGCGCGGCCATGCAGGACGTCGGCCTGCACGACAGTGCCGACTTCGACGCCGCGGTCGGCCGCCTCGAGGCCTTGCGCCTGACCGCCACGGAAGAGCGGATCGACGCGGAGATCGCACTCGGGCGCGGTGCGGAGATGGTCGCGGAGCTGACCGACCTGGTGGCCGCGCACCCGGTACGGGAACGGTTCGTCGCCGCGCTGATGCGCGCCCTCGTCGCGGCCGGCCGGGACAGCGAGGCCCTGCTGGTCTACCAGCGCGCGAGGGAGGCCCTGGCCGACGCGCTGGGCGCCGACCCCTCCCCCGAGCTGGAGGCGCTGCACGTCGCGCTGTTGCGGGGTGAGCTGGGGCAGGGCCTGCGGCGCAGGGAAACGGGCGCGAGGACCAACCTGCGCGCGGAGCTGACCACCTTCGTCGGCAGGGACGCCGATGTCACCGCGGTCCGTGCGCTCGTCGCCGAGCACCGGCTCACCACCGTGATCGGTCCGGCCGGCTCGGGGAAGACCAGGCTGGCCACGGAGACCGCGCGCACGCTGCTCGGCGACCTGCCGGACGGGGTCCGGCAGGTGGAACTCGCCGCCGTCCGCGCGAACGGCGGCGTGGCCGACGTGGCGCAGTCCACGCTCGCCGGTCTCGGCCTGCGGGACTCCCTGCTCGGCGGAGCCCCGAACGCGGAGCTGATCGACCGGCTCGTCGTCGCGATGCGCGAGCGGGATGTGCTGCTGATCCTGGACAACTGCGAGCACGTCATCGAGTCAGCGGCGGTGTTCGCCCACCGGATGCTCGGGGAGTGCCAGCGGCTGCGGATCCTGGCGACGAGCCGGGAGCCGCTCGGCATCACCGGGGAGGCGCTGTGGCCGGTCAAGCCGCTGGCCGTGCCGGCGGTCGACGCGGGCCCGGAGGAGATCCAGGCCTCACCCGCCGTCCGGTTGCTGCGGGACCGGGCCGGGGCGGTGCGCCGGGATCTCGGGTCCGACGCGCACACGCTGGCGACCACGGCGCGGATCTGCCGGGTCCTCGACGGGATTCCCCTGGCGATCGAACTGGCCGCGGCCCGGCTGCGCACCATGTCCGTCGACCAGCTCGCCAACCGGCTCGACAACCGGTTCCGCCTGCTGACCAGTGGCAGCCGGACCGCGCTGCCGCGCCACAAGACGCTGCGCGCCTCGGTCGACTGGAGCTGGGAGCTGCTCAGCGGCGCCGAGCGGACGGTGCTGCGCAGGCTCTCGGTGTTCTCCGACGGGGCGAGCCTGGAGGCGGCCGAGCGGGTGTGCGGGGGTGATGCGGTCGAGCCCGAGCAGGTCCTCGAACTGCTCACCGCGCTGACCGAGAAGTCGCTGCTGCTCGCCGAGGGCGGCGGCGCTCCCCGCTACCGCATGATCGGCACGATCAAGGAGTACGCCCGGCACCGGCTCGCCGAGACGGGGGAGACAAACCGGGCGCGCCACGCACACCTGGCCTACTTCACCGAGCTGACCGAGGTCGCCGAGCCGCACCTGCGCCGCGCCGAGCAACTGGACTGGCTGGCCACGCTCGAGACGGAGCACGACAACATCGGTGCGGCCATGCGCGGCGCGCTGGCGGCGGGCGAGGCGCAGGCGGCGATGCGGCTCGCGGCGAGCGCGGGCTGGTACTGGTGGCTCAGCGGCCACAAGACCGAGGGCATCGAGCTGCTCACCGCGGCCACCAGGACGTCCGGCGAGGTGACGGACGAGGCCCGCGCCATGGTGTACGCCCTCATCGCGATGTTCCTGAGTTCCGGTCCTGGCGGTGACGAGCACCAGGCCGCGGAGTGGATTCACAAGACGCACCGGTTCAGCCAGCGCAGTCGGCGCAGCCATCCGGTGCTGGGGTTCGTCGCCCCCTTGGAGCGCATGCTGCAGGCGCCCGACGCGTTCCTGCCCGCGTTCGAGCCGCTGCTCGACGACGAGGACCCCTGGGTGCGCGCGATGGCCCGGCTGCACCTGGGCAAGATGCGGATCATGCTCGGCCGGGACGGGCGGGACGCGGACGCCTATCTGGAGCGGGCGCTCATCGAGTTCCGGGCGCTCGGGGAGCGGTTCGGGATCTCGTTCGCCCTGACCGAGCTGGCGGACCGGATCGCCGTGCGCGGCGAGTTCGTCGCCGCGTGCGAGCACTACGAGCAGGCGATCGAGGTCGTCACCGAAGTGGGTGCCGCGGAGGACATCATGCGGATGCGGTCGCGGCAGGCGCAGATGTACTGGCTGCTTGGCGACAAGGACGCCGGCGCGGCCGCCATGGCCGAGGCGCGGCGGAGCGCGCGGCGCGTCACCTGGCCGGACGCGCTGGCCGAGCTGGCCCTCTCGGAGGCGGAACTCGCCCGGTGGGACGGCAGGACCGAGGAGGCCCACCGGCAACTCGGCGTCGCGAAGGCCCTGCTGGGCGACGAGGCGGAGCGGGCGATCATTCGGGCGAGGACCCACGACCTGCTCGGCTACCTCACCGATGACCTCGGCGAGTCCCGGGCGCACCGAGCGGCGGCCTACCAGGCGGCGTCCGAGGGGGGACACGCGCCGTTGATCGCGCACGTGCTCGTCGGGGTCGCGGATCTGGCGCTGCGCCGCGACGAGCACGAGCAGGCCGCGCGGCTGCTCGCGGCGAGCGCGGGGGTGCGCGGGCTGCAGGACCGCTCCCACCCGGACGTGGCCCGGATCGAGCAGACCGCGCGCCGCCGCCTCGGCGACGCGCGGTTCGCCGAGGCGGCTCGGGAGGGGGCGGAGGCCAACTGGTGTCAGTTGGCCGAGGTCACGCTCGCTTCTTGAACGTGGCGAGCGCCCACATGTAGCCGAGGAGGGCGAGCCCGACGCACCAGGAGACGGCCGCGATCGCGTCGCCCCTGGACGGGCCGTCCTCCACCAGCAGCCCGCGCAGCGTCTCGATGATCGGGGTGAAGGGCTGGTACTCCGCGAACTGCCGCGCGCCGGCCCCCATCGTCTCCGCGGGCACGAACGCGCTGCTCAGGAAGGGCAGCAGGATCAGCGGCACGGCGGCGAGGCCGGCCGACTCGGCGGTCTTCGCGGCCAGCCCCACCGCGACGGTGAGCCAACTGGTCGCGACGGTGACCAGCAGGATGAGACCGAACACGCCGAGCCAGTCCATGGCGCTCGCGGTCGGGTTGAATCCCATCGCGAAGGCCACCCCGATGATGGCGGCGTCGGCCACCATGCAGCGCAGCGTGGTGACGACGACCTGGCCGGTCAGCACGGCGCCGCGGGAGACGTCCATCGCCTTGAACCGGTTGATGATGCCCTTGGTCATGTCGTCGTTCACGGCCGTCGCGGTGGCGCCGAGCCCGTAGCTGATGCCCATCACGAGCATCCCCGGTGTCGCGTAGTCGACGTAGTCGTCACCGACGCTGAAGGCGCCGCCGAAGACCTTGACGAACATCAGCATGACCAGGATCGGGATGAGCAGCGCGTTGAACACCGTGATCGGGTTCCGCAGGGTGTGCTTCAGATTGCGGCGCAGCATGATCGACGAATCGGCCAACGCCGTGGACAGGGAGCTCACTTCGCCTCCTCCTTCGTGCTCGCGCGCCCGGTCAGGGCGAGGAAGACGTCGTCGAGGTCCGGTGTGTGCACGGAGAACTCCAGGGCGTTGACCGCGTGCTCGTCGAGCCGGTCGAGCAGGGCCCGCAGCGACTTCGCGTCGCCGTTGCTTGGCACCCGCAGGGTCAGTTCCTGGTCGTCCCTGGTGGCGCCGGGCAGGATCCGCGCCGCCGTGTCGAGGTCGTCGAGGTCGGCGAGCCTGAGCCGGACGTGGGTGCCAGGGGCCTGGCGCTTGAGTTCCTCGGGGGTGCCCTCGGCGACCAGGCGGCCGTCGTCGAGGACCACGATCCGGTCGGCGAGCTCGTCGGCCTCCTCCAGGTACTGGGTGGTGAGGAAGATGGTGGTGCCGCCTGCGACCAGATCGCGGACGATCCCCCACATGGTGCGCCTGCTGCGGGGGTCGAGGCCCGTGGTCGGCTCGTCCAGGAAGATGATCTGGGGGTTGCCGACCAGGGTCATCGCCAGGTCCAGCTTCCGGTTCATGCCGCCGGAGTAGGTCGCCGCCATCTTGTCCGCGGACTCCATCAGGCCGAACCGTTCAAGCAGTTGCGTGACCGTCTGCTCGCCGGACGGTACGCGCTTCAGGTCGGCCATCAGCCGCAGGTTCTCCCGGCCCGTCAGCAGGGCGTCCACTGCGGCGAACTGACCGGTCACGCCGATGGCGCCGCGCACCTGCTTGGTCGCGGTCGCCACGTCGTGCCCGGCGACGCGCACCGTGCCGGCGTCGGCCTTCAGCAACGTCGCCAGGATGTTCACCGTCGTCGTCTTGCCCGCCCCGTTGGGGCCGAGCATGGAGAACACCGACCCCTCGGGGACCTCGAAGTCGATGCCGTCGAGCACGACTTTGTCGCCATATGCCTTGCGCAGTCCAGAGACTGCGATCGCGGAACTTCTCATGTCCCCACCGTGCTCGTCGGGGCTGTCACCAATCTGTCACGCCCCTGACACGGCCGCTGTCCTGGCGTTAGCGGGCCCGGGCGGACTCGGCCTCGATCACGTCAAGGACCTCCCGGCCCTGGTCGACCAGGTACATGTGATCGCCCGCCAGCTCCGCGTAGCTGAACGCGCTGGTGGTCGCGGACCGCCACTGCCGCGCCTCTTCCGCCGTGACCAGGCCGTCGGAGTCGCCCCGCAGTGAGCAGATCGGCACCGACACCGGTTCGTCGGTGCTGGGCAGGTAGTTCTCGTGCATCTCGCAGTCGGCCTGCAGCACGGGGAGGATCAGCTCGCGCATCTCCGGGTGGTCGAGGGCCTCGTGCCGAAACCCCGCGAACTCCTCGACGCGGGCGAGGAACTCGTCGTCGGGGAGCCCCGCGGCGCGCCGCTCCCGTTGCGTCCACGGCCCCGGTGAACCGCTGACGACCAAGCGCTCGACGTGCACGTCGCGCTTGGTCAGCAGGTGCACGAGCTCGTACGCGAGCACCGCGCCCAGGCTGTGTCCGAACAGCACCACCCGTGCGCCCTCGCCGAGCGTCTCGGCAATGCCGTCGACCTCGCTCCTGGCGGCCTCGACGACATTGCGGTACGGCGTCTCCAGCATCCGCCGTTCCCTGCCGGGCAGCTCGAAGGCGACCACGCGCCACCGGTCGGCGGCCAACGCCCGCCACGGGTGGAAGAACGAAGCTCCCGCTCCCGCGAACGGCACGCACAGCAGCGTGGTCTGGTCCCCGTTCTCCGTCGGCCCGCCGGATGCCTTCACCGCGACCAACCCCCCTCGTCCTTTCGCCGGTCCGTCGGACCGGTGCTCCTGCATTGTTGTCCGGTCATGCCGCCAGCTTGCGGTTGATGACTTCCATGATTTCGGCCACGGGGCCTGGCATGTGCAGTTCGTGGTGGACGGCGCGCACGTCGTGCACCTCGATGGAGCCGAGCACGTAGGGCCGCCACAGGTGCGCGTAGGAGTTCTCCTCCAGCGTCGCGTTGAAGAACAGCACGTCACCGCGGTAGACCGGCGATTGGAACTTCGACATGATCGCCGCGTTGTTGGCGAGGATCCTCGACATGCTGTCCACGAGCTGCTGCCGGTTCTCGGTGCCGAAGTACTGGCCGAAGTGCTCTTCGAGTTCCGTGCGGTAGTCCGCCACCGTCCGGCCCTCGTGTATCTCCTTGAAGTAGTCACCGCCGGGCTGGGAGTCCAGGATGGCCACGAAGGCGACCTCGCGCCCGCGCCGGTCGACGGCCTCCGCGACGGCCTGCACGACGGTCCCGCCGTAGGACCAGCCGACCAGGTGGAAGGGCCCTTCCGGCTGCATCTTCACCATCTGGTCGACGTAGTCCTCGACCATCTCCTCCACCGATGCCGCCTGCGGTTCCACGCCGTCCCAGCCGCGGGACTGCAGGGCGTAGGCCGGGCGGTCCTGCGCGTGCAGGACGAAGCTGAAGAACGCCCAGCCGAGGCCGCCGCCCCCGTGCATGAACCACAGCGGCAGCTTGCCCGTACCGGGATCGCTGTTCAGCTCCAGGACGACGCCGAACGGGTCGGAGAGTTCCTCGGTGGCGGCGACGAGCAGCAGCGCGGCCAGTTCGGCCACCGTGGGGTACTTGATGATCGTCCGCAGGGGCATGTCGATGTTGAACTCGCTGCGGATGCGGGCGCTGAGCCGGGTGGCCAGGAGCGAGTGCCCGCCGAGTTCGAAGAAGTCGTCGTCGATGCCGACGCTCTCGCACTCGAGCAACTCGGCGAAGAGGGCGCACATCCTCTCTTCGTGGGAGTTGCGCGGCTCCCGGCTGGCCGCTGTGCTCGTGTCCTCGGACGGCAGTGCTTCCCGGTCGAGCCTTCCGTCCGGAGTCAGCGGGAACTCGGCGAGCGGTATGACCGTGTCGGGCACCATGTGGCGCGGGAGGTGCCCGCTCAGGTACGCGGGCAGTTGGGCGAGCAGCGCCTGGCCACCGGCTTCGGCCGCGGCGGCGTCGGGCTCGGGCAGCACGTAGCCCACGATGCGCTGGCCGCCGTCCCGGTGCTCCCGCTGGACGACCGCCGCCCGCGCCACGCCCGGGTGTCCGGCCAGCACGCGCTCGATCTCCGCCAGGTCGACCCGGAAGCCCCGGACCCGTGCCTGGCGGTCGGTGCGCTCGACGTACTCCAACTGGCCGTTGCCGTCCCAGCGCACCAGGTCTCCGGTGCGGTACATCCGCTCGCCGCGGCCGCCGTCGGCGGCGCCGAACGGACAGGCCACGAACCGCTCCGCGGTCAGCTCCGGTCGGCCCTGGTACCCGCGGGCCACCCCGGCACCGGCGATGTACAGCTCACCCGGCACTCCGCGCGGGACCGGGCGCAGGCGCGAGTCGAGGACGTACACCCGGGTGTTCCCGGCGGGTGACCCGATCGGCACCCCCGCTCCCACCCGCACGCGGGCGTCGGTGGACCACGTCGTCGTCTCGGCCGGGCCGTACACGTGGATCACTTCGGCGGCCTGCTTCGCCAGGATCCTGGCCAGGCGTGCCGGTACGGCCTCCCCGCCGATGACGATCCGCAGACCGTTCGCGGCGTGCGGCTCGCGCAGCGCCAGGCTCTGCCAGAAGTGGGGCGTGGCCTGCACGACGGTGACCTCGTGGCGGCGCATCAGCTCCGCCACGGCCGGCAGGTCCTCGACGCTCTCCGCGCCCGCCACCACCACGGTCGCACCGGCGATGAGCGGCAGGTACAGCTCGGTGTTGGCCGCGTCGAGCTCCACGGTGGTGGCGAACAGCATCCGGTCCGTGGCCGAAAGGGGCAGCCGACGCCCCGCCGTGGCCAGGTAGTTGGCCACCGCGCCGCGCGGGACCGCCACGCCCTCCGGCTTCCCCGCCGACTGGGACGTGTAGCTCACGTACTGGGTGTTCTCGGGCCGGACGACGACCTCCGGTGCCGCGTCCGGGTAACCCGACGGGTCCGCGCCCGCCAGCGCGTCGGTGTCCAGCACGAGCACCGGCTCCGCGTGCTCGATGACGCGGTCGATACGGGATCGCGGGTGGTTCGGATCGATCGGGACGACCGCTCCACCGGCCTTTAGGACCGCGAGCAGCGCCACCACCAGGTTCACCGTCCGGGGCAGGCACACGGCGACCCGCGACTCCGCCCGCACGCCGCGGTCGACCAGCCAGTGCGCCAGCCTGTTCGACCGCGCGTCCAGCTCCCGGTAGGTGACCGACTCGTCCTCGCCGATGACGGCGAGTGCCTCCGGCGTCGCCTGTGCCCGCTCGCGCAGCGCCGCGACCAGGCCTTGCTCCAGGGTCGGCTCGGCGGTGTCGTTCACCTCCACCACAAGGCGCTGCCGCTCGCCCGTAAGGAGTACGTCGACGTCCCCGACACGCATGCCCGGGTCGGCGGCCAACTGCTCAAGGACACGGGCGAACCGGGTGGCGATGGCCTCGACGGTCTCGCGGTCGAACAGGTCGGTCGCGTACAGGATGTCGCCCCGCAGCGTCCCCGAGTCGTCCGCGACCAGGTTGAAGAACAGGTCGACCTTGGAGTTCGACGTGGTGGCCGGCTCGGGCTCCAAGGTGAGTCCGGGGAGTTCCAGCTCCGGCCGCTCGTAGTTGAGCAGGCCGAGCATCACCTGGAAGAGCGGCTGGTACGCGGGGGAGCGCACGGGGTTGATCGACTCGACCAGCATGTCGAACGGGACGTCCTGGTGCTCGTAGGCCGCGAGGGCCTTGTTCCGCACCTGGGCGAGCAGATCGCTGAACGAGGGGTCGTCGGAGAGGTCCACGCGCAGCACCTGGGTGTTGACGAAGAACCCGACCAGGTCGGCGAGAGCCTCGTCGGTCCGCCCGGCGATCGAGCTGCCGATCGTCACGTCCTGCCCGCCGCCCAGCTTGCACAGCAGCGCCGCGAGCCCGGCGTGCAGGACCATCGACATGGTCGCCCCGCGCTCGTCGGCCACCCGCTGCAGGCCTGTCACGACCTCCGCGTCGACCACGAGGCCGACCGTGGCGCCGCGCCCGCTCGCCTCCGCGGGCCGCGGGCGGTCGAGGGGCAGGTTCAGGGGCTGCGGCACCCCGGTCAGTTCCCCGCGCCAGTACTCGATCTGCCGCGCGGCGAGGCTGCCCGGGTCCGCGACGTCGCCGAGCACCTCGCGCTGCCACATCGTGTAGTCCTTGTACTGCACCGGCAGCGGCTCCCACTGCGGGGCCCGGCCGTCCTTGCGGGCGGTGTAGGCCGCGGCCAGGTCCCGGGCAAGAGGCGCGCCCGAGCTGCCGTCGGTGGCGATGTGGTGGATGACCAGGACGAGTACGTGTTCTTCGGGTGAGCAGCGGAACAGGCGTACGCGCACCGGGATCTCGGCCGCCAGGTCGAAGCGGTAGGCGATGGCCTCGTCGACCGCGCTCGACACGTCTTCGGGCGCGACGTCGATGACCGGCACCTCCGGCGTGGCCTCCGCTGTGGGGAGGATGCGCTGGTGCAGCTCACCGTCGTCGTTCGTGGCGTAGACGGTGCGCAGGATCTCGTGCCGGTCGACCACGTCGCGGATCGCTGCGGCGAGGGCGGTCAGGTCCAGGGAACCGGTCAGCCGAAAGGCCGCCGGCATGTTCCAGTTCTCCGACCCGCCCTCCATCTGGTGCAGAACCCACATGCGGCGTTGCGCGAAAGAAAGCGGAATCATCGCCTCTTACTCCTCTGTGAACATCTTGCGCAGGGCGGGGCGACGGGGAGCAGCCGATTCCTCCGTCCACGCCGCGAGCGCGGCCACTGTCGGCAGGTCGAAGATCTTGCGGATCGGTATCTCGATCTCCATCTCGGCGCGGGCGCGGCTGATCAGCCGGGTGGCCAGCAGGGAGTGCCCGCCGAGCTCGAAGAAGCTGTCGTCGATGCCGACCCGGTCCGCGCCGAGCACCTCGGCGAACAGCCCGGCCAGGGTCTCCTCGCGGGCGGTGCGAGGTGCCCGGTAGGCGGTCGTGGTGTACTCCGGCTCGGGCAGCGCGGCCCGGTCCAGCTTGCCGTTCGGGGCGAGCGGCAGCCGGTCGAGGACCACGAAGGCGGACGGCACCATGAAGTCCGGCAGCCGTTCCGCGACGAAGGCGTGCAGCTCCTTCGTCTCCGGGCCGGAGGCGGCGTCGGTCGTGCCGTCGCCGGTGGCGGCGGGCACGACGTAGGCGACCAGTCGCTTGCTGCTGCCGCGCCCGTCGCGGGCGATGACGGCGGCCTGTGCGAGGCCGGGATGCGCGGTGAGCGCGGCCTCCACCTCGGCGGGCTCGATGCGGAAGCCGCGCACCTTGACCTGCGCGTCCCCGCGGCCCACGTACTCCAGCTGGCCCTCGTCGTTCCATCGGGCCAGGTCACCGGTGCGGTACATGCGCGCGCCGGTCGGGCCGAAGGGGTCGGCGACGAAGCGCTCGGCGGTCAGCGCGGCGCGGCCGTGGTAGCCGCGGCCCACCATCCCGCCGACGTACAGCTCGCCGACCGCGCCCGGCGGCACCGGGGTCAGGCCGGGGCCGAGGATGTAGGTCCGCATGTTGCCGAGCGGGGTGCCGATGGGCGCGTTGCCTGTCGGGATCCGCGTGTCGCCGTCGACGGTGAAGGTGGTGGCGTAGAACGACTCGCTCTGCCCGTAGGCGTTGACGATCCGCACGCCCGGGAAGGCGTTCCGGGTCTTGTCGACGAGCGAGGAGGGCAGGGCTTCGCCGGCGAAGACGACGGTCTCCACGCTGGTGCGGTCGGCGATGTCGTCGACGAGTTCGGCGAAGGCGGACGGCACGGTGGAGATGACGCTGCCGCTCCAGCCCTTCTTCTCGCCCAGGACCAGGACGTCTGGGACCACTTCGACGACGCCGCCGGTGGCGAGGGTGGTGAAGATCTCGAACGCCGAGACGTCGAAGTTGATCGACGTGCCCGCAAGCAGCCGCTTGCCGGGCTCGAGCCCGACGCGGGAGGCGAGCCGCAGCACGCCGTTGACCACGCCTGCGTGGGTGATGGCGACGCCCTTGGGCTTGCCGGTGGAGCCGGAGGTGTACATCACGTACGCCAACTGCTCGGCGTGGAGCTGCAGTTCGATGCCGGTGGTGTCTGCGGACAGGTCGAGCGTGTCGAGGAGGACATCCGGGGCGTTGTGGCCGGGCAGCACCGCGACCGTCGCGGAGTGGGTCAGGACCAGGTGCGGCCGTGCCTCGTCGAAGATGGCCGCGAGGCGGTGGCTGGGGTATCTGGGGTCGACCGGAAGGTACGCGCCGCCGGCCTTGAGGACCGCGAGGAGGGCGACGACCAGGTCCGCCGACCGCGGCAGCGAGACCGCGACCACCGACTCCGGGCCGACGCCGCGTCCGGCCAGTTCGCGCGCCAGGCGGTCGGCCCGCGCGGTCACCTCCCGGTACGTGAGGGAGGCGCCGTCTGCGACCACGGCGACCTCGTCGGGGGTCCGCGCCGCCTGTGCCTCGACGAGCCCGGTGATCGTGACGTCCGGAGTGGGGGCGGCCGTGTCGTTGAGCTCGATGAGGAGTCGGTCGCGTTCGGCCGGCTCCAGGACATTCAGCTGCGCGACCTTCAGTTCGGGTGCGGCCGCCAACTGTTCCAGGATGCGCACGAAGCGGGCCGCGTACGCCTGCACCGTGTCCCGGTCGAAGAGGCCGGGCGTGTACTGGAGAAGGAACTCCAGGTGCGTGTCGGCCGCGGCCATCAGGGCCAGCGGGTAGTGGGTGCCGTTGGTCGGGCGCAGGCCGGTGAAGGCGATTCCGTCCGCGGCTTCGGTGGCGGCGCTGATGCCCTCCCGGTCGACCGGATAGGACTCGAACACGACCAGTGTGTCGAAGAGCGTCGGCAGGCCGACGGACTGCTGGATCTGCGTGAGGCTGTGGTGATGGTGCTCCATCAGGCCGGCCTGTCGGTGCTGGAGCCGGGTCACGACCTCGGCGAGGGTGTCGCCGGGGGCGTACTGCACGCGGACGGGCAGCGTGTTGATGAACATGCCGACCATCGTCTCGACGTCGGGCACCGCGGGCGGGCGCCCGGAGACCGTGGCGCCGAACACCAGGTCCTGGCGGCCGGTGAGCTGGCCGAGCAGCAGCGCCCAGGCGCTCTGCACGAGGGTGTTGACGGTGACGCCCAGCTCGGAGGCGCGGCGGCCGAGTTCGTCGGACACGTCGTCGGGGAGGGCGAATTCGATCTGGTCGAGGCCGTCGCCGCCCTCGGATCCCGGGGCGAGCAGGGTGGGCTCGTCGACGCCGTCGAGCTCGGCCGCCCACGCCCGTGCCGCCTCGTCCTGGTCCTGCCGCGCGCGCCAGGCGAGGAACTCGCCGAAGCTGCGTGTGGCGGGCAGACCGGCCGGGTCGCCGTGGGAGGCGTAGAGCAGCAGCAGGTCCCGCATCAGCAGGGGCGTGGACCAGCCGTCGGACAGCGTGTGGTGGACGGTAAGGACCAGTTCGGCCTGGCCGGGCTCGAGGACGGCGAGCGCCAGCCGCAGCAGCGGCGGGGTGTCCACGTCGAAGTGGGCGGCCCGGTCCTCGGTGAGGAACCGCTCGAACGTCTCGGTGCGCTCCGCCGCGCCGACGTCGGTCAGGTCGAGGTACCGCCACGGCAGGGTCACTCCCGCGGCGGGCACCGCCTGGACGAAGTCGCCGTCGGCCCGGTCGACGAACGCCGCACGGAGGTTGGGATAGCGCCCAAGGAGCGCCTGCCCGGCCTGGCGCATCCGCTCCGGGTCGACCTTGCCGGACAACTGGAACACCAACTGGATGTGGTACGGGTCGAACGACGCACCGGCCAGCATCGTGTGGAACAGGATCCCGGACTGTGTGGGGGTCGTCGGCCAGATCTCGGTCAGCTTGCCGAACCGGCTCTCCCAGGTGTCGATCTCCACCTGGCTCACGTCGACCAGGGGGGCGTCGGTGGGGGTCAGCCCGCCCGCTTCGGGTGCCGTGGCGTGCTGGGCCAGGGCGGTGAGCGCCTTGACCCACAGGTCGGCGAGCTCGGTCACTTCGTCGCGGGTGAGCACACCGGTCGGGAAGGCGAGGTAGGCGGTCAGCTCGTCGCCGTCGCCGGTGTCGGCGGCCACCGCGTTGATCTCCAGTGCCGAAAGCACGGGCATGTCGGCGTCGGGTGCGGCGATCAGATCCTGGTGCGAGGTGTCCGGTGCCCAGCCGAGGCCGCTCAGGTCTTCGGGGATGTCCGCGCCGGAGGTCCGTCCGAGGTAGTTGAACCCGATCTGCGGTTCCGGCTCGGTGGCGAGGGCGGCGGCGGTGTGCGGGTTGAGGTGGCGCAGCAGGCCGTAGCCGATGCCGTTGTCGGGCACCGCCCGCACCTGCTCCTTGACGGCCTTGATCGCCCGGCCCGCGGCCGGGCCGCCCGCGACGGCGTCCGCCACGTCGATGCCGGCCAGGTCGAGGCGCACCGGGTACAGCGAGGTGAACCATCCGACCGTGCGCGACAGGTCCGCGCCGGGCACCACGTGCTCTTCCCGGCCGTGTCCTTCCATCCGGACCAGCGTCGAGGATTCGGGCACGCCCCGTGTCCGGCGCCATTGGGCGAGGGCCAGTGCGAGCCCGGCGAGCAGCCCGTCGTCGGGCCTGCCGCGGAACACGGCGGGGAGTGTGGTCAGCAGGGTCTCCGTGACGTCTGCCGGGACGCGGACGCGCACCGTGTCGACGGTGGCCGCGACGTCACGCGTGCGGTCCAGGGCCCGCGCGCCGAGCACGGGCTCGGTGCCGCGCAGGATCTCCTGCCAGAGGGGCAGTTCCGCTTCCCGCTCCGGACGGGCGGCCTCCTCGGCCAGGGCGTGCGCCCACCGGCGCAGCGAGGTGCCCGCCGCCGGTTGCGGGGTACGGCCGTCCCTGACCTGCTGCCAGGCCGAGAGGAGGGCCGGTCCCAGGATCCGCCACGACACCCCGTCGACGACCAGGTGGTGCAGCACGATGAGGAGCTTGCCTCCCCCGGTGTCGGAGGTGAACCACACGAACTGCGCCATGACGCCCGCGTCCGGGTCGAGGCGGCCCGCGGCCGCGTCCAGCTCGGCGTGCGCGTCGGCGTCGCGGTCGGTGACCTCGCGCAGCAGTGCGTCGGCGTCCGTGCCGCCCGGCGACTCGATCCACAGGCCGGGCTCGTCCCGGTCGAGCCGGGAGCGCAGCACGTCGTGCTGGTCGAGGAC
Source organism: Streptomyces sp. XD-27 (assembly GCF_030553055.1). NCBI lineage: Bacteria > Bacillati > Actinomycetota > Actinomycetes > Kitasatosporales > Streptomycetaceae > Streptomyces > Streptomyces sp. XD-27. Next base: position 4,194,861 of record NZ_CP130713.1, on the reverse strand, counting down.
GGTCTGCAGGGTCGCGACCAGTCCCGCACGGTCGATGTCGTCGGGCAGCGACAGCATCACGGACATGGAGAACCGGTCGATGCCTCCGCCGAGGGCGAGGACGTGTGCCGCCATCGGAGGCAGCGGTGCCCAGCCGACGCCGCCACCGGGCAGCTCGGCCAGGGTCGGGAGCGCGCCTTCGCGTCCTTCGACGACTTCCGCGAGCCGAGCGACCGTGCGGTGCTCGAAGATCTCCCGTGTGCTGACGGTCAGGCCGCGCGACCTGGCGCGGGCGACGACCTGGATGGAGCGGATGCTGTCTCCACCGGTGGCGAAGAAGTCGTCGTCGATGCCGACCCGCTCCAGGCCGAGCACTTCGGCGAACAGCGCGCTGAGGGTCTCCTCGCTCTGGTTGCGCGGTGCCCGGCCGGTCGAGGCCTGCGCGTAGTCCGGCGGCGGCAGCATCCGTCGGTTCAGCTTCCCGCTCGCGGTCAGCGGGATCTCCGACAGCGGCACGACCGCGGCGGGCACCATGTAGTCCGGAAGGCGCCCGCGCAGGTACTCGGGCAGCTCGGCGAGCAGCGGGCCGATCGACTTGGCGAGCGCGGGGGCGTTCGCCCGCATCCGCCGGCCGACGGCGCCGGGAAGGAACGCGCCCGTGACGTCGCGCTGTCCGGTCCGCCGCTCGGGCAGCAGCACCGCGTCGAAGCAGCGCGCGTCCTCGCCCGACCAGGTGAGGACCGCGTGCCGGCCGTTCTCACGTGCCCACCGGAGCAGTTCCTGCGGGTCGACCGGTTGACCGGGCAGGGGCGCCGGGTCGAGAAGACCCGCCGCGGTCGCCACCGTGGCCTCCTCGATCAGCCGCGCGTTGGGCATGCCGCTCACCCGCACGGGGCCGTGCCCCACCCGCTCCTCAAGACCGCCCAGGTCGGACAGGGCGGACAACTGCCCGCCCCACGGCACCGACGGCACGTCGGACACGTCGAGCACGTCGGCAGCCGCCTTGTGCAGGACGACCTCGTAGCGGTGCCGGGTCAGTTCGTTGTGCGCCTGACCCGCCTTCAACCGGATGTCCGCGCCGGCGGCGTGATCGCGCGCCCACTCGGTGAACCACTCCGGGGCGATGACCAGCTCCCGCTCGGCGAGCAGTTCCTTCTCCACCAACGTCCGCAGCTCGTCGTACGAGGCGTGGGGATGCGCCGCGCGCTGTACCGCGGTGAGCAGAACCCGCAGGGTCGTGGCGTTGCGGACGTCACCGACGATGAGCCGGCCACCGGGCGCGACCAGTTCCATGGCCTCGCACAGGACCTTGTCCAGGTACTCGGCGCTGGGGAAGTACTGCACCACCGAGTTGAGCACCACGACGTCGAACCGGCCACTCGGCAGCCCGGACAGGTCGTCTGCTGCTCGGGCGCTCAGCCGGACCCGGTCGCCGTAGCCGGCCTGCTCGGCCTGGGCCCGGACCCGGTCCACCACCGGGGCCGAGATATCGGTGCCCCAGTACTCCTCGACCTCACCGACGATCTTCGCGAGGAGCAGACCGGAGCCCACACCGATGTCCAGCACTCGCCGTGGCGCGTACCGCAGCACCTGGGCCACGGCCGCGTCCCGCCACTGCTGCATCTGCTCACGCGGGATCGGCTCGCCGTCGTACGACGAGGTCCACATCTGGAAGTCCTCGCCCCACGCCTGGTCCTCGGAGGCCCGGTAGCTGTCGTCGTAGACCTCGCGCCACTCGTCGGTCTGGTCATCGACGTCCGCCACCGCGGCACCCGGCTCGGGCACGATATAGCCCACAAGGCGCTTGTCGCCCTTGCGTTCCTCCCGCACCACGACGGTCGCCTGTGCCACGCCGGGATGCGCGGCCAGCACGTTCTCGATCTCGCCCAGCTCGATGCGGAAGCCGCGGATCTTCACCTGGAAGTCGGATCGCCCGATGTACTCGACCTGGCCGTCCCGGTTCCACCGCACGACATCGCCGGTGCGGTACATCCGCGTACCGGGCTCACCGAACGGACAGGCGACGAACCGGTTCGCGGTCAGGCCGAGCTGCCCGAGGTAACCCCGGGCCAGGCCGGTACCGGCCAGATACAGCTCGCCCGCCACTCCCGGGGCGACCGGGCGCAGCGCCGCGTCGAGCACGTACACCTGGGTGTTCCACACCGGCGCGCCGATCGGCACCCGGTCCGCACCCGGCACGTGCTGCCACGCCGTGACCTCCACCGCCGCCTCAGTCGGCCCGTAGAGGTTGTGCACCCCGCAGCCCGGCAGCACATCGACGACCTTGTTCGCCAGCGCGGCCGGGAACGCCTCACCCGCGACCTCGATCCAGCGCAGGCTGGTGCACCGAGCCGCTGTCGGCTCGGTGATGAACACCTCAAGCAAGGACGGTACGAAGTCCGCGCCGGTCACCCGCTCCCGCTGGATCAACTCGGCCAGATACGACGGATCCCGCCGCCCGTCCGGACGCGCGATCACCACAGCCGCACCCACCTGCAATGGCGCGAACAACTCCGGCACCGACACATCGAAACTCGCCGACGTGCTCAGCAGCACCCGGTCCTCGGTGCCGACATCGAAGTGCGACAGGCCCCACTGCAACCGGTTCATGATCGACCGGTGCGACACCTGCACACCCTTGGGACCACCAGTGGACCCCGAGGTGAAGATGACATACGCCGCGTTGTCCGGCGAGAGCACCCGCTCCGGGTTCGCCTCCGGATACCCGGACACGTCCGGAAGCTCCTCATCGAGCACCAGCAGCGGCTTCGCACCCGCCAGCACATGCTCCACCCGGTCCTCGGGCAGTTCGGTGTCGATCGGCACGTACGCCGCGCCCGCCTTGACGACCGCGTAGATCGCCACCATCAGATCGACAGACCGCGGGATACGCACCGCGACCAGCTGCTCGGGACCCGCACCCTGCTCGACCAGCCAATGCGCCAACCGGTTGGCACGCCGGTTGAACTCCCCGTACGTCAACCTCTCCTGCTCACCGATCAAGGCGACCAGGTCAGGATCACGCTCCACCTGCGCCTCGAACGCACCCGGCAGCGTATCCGCCGCCACCGGCTGCGCCGTGTCATTGACCCGGCGCACCAACCAGTCCCGCTCCTCCTCCGCCAACACGCCGATGTCCGCGAGACGCACACCCGGGTCGGCGGCCGCCTGGTCCAGGATGCGCACGAGCCGGTTGACGATGTCGACGGCCGTGGTGTGGTCGAACAGTTCCGTCGAGTACTCGAGCCGCCCGTAGGCGCGTCCTGAGGCCTCCGGAACGATGTTGAAGAACAGGTCGAACTTCGCGGTGTCGGTGCCCACGGGGACGAGGGAGACCTCTAGGTCCGGCATCTCGATCTCCGGCCACACGAACTGCCAGGCCAGCATCACCTGGAACAGCGGCTGGTACGACGTGGACCGCTCCAGGTTGAGCAGTTCCACCAGCCGCTCGAACGGCACGTCCTGGTTGTCGTACGCGGCGAGCGCCTTGTCCCTGACCTGCTCCACCAGACCGCCGAACGAGGGGTTCTTCGACATGTCGGCGCGCAGCACCCAGGTGTTGACGAAGAACCCGATCAGGTCGGCCAGGGCCTCGTCGGTGCGGCCCTCGATCGGGCTGCCGATCGTCACGTCCTCGCCGGCGCCGAGCTTGTTCAGCAGCACCGCCAGCGCGGCCTGGGCCACCATCGGGACTGTGGCGCCGCGGTCGGCGCCCAGCTTCCCGAGCCCGGCGACCAGATCGGGCTCCAGCAGGAAGTCGACGTGGCCGCCGCTGTAGCCGGCCACCGTCGGCCGCGGCCGGTCCAGCGGCAACTGCACCGGCTGCGGCACCTCGGCCAACTCGCGCTGCCAGTAGGCGAGCTGCGGCGCGGCGACGCTCTCCCGATCGCCGTCCTCACCCAGCAGTTCCCGCTGCCACAGCGTGTAGTCCTTGTACTGCACCGGCAGCGGCTCCCACTGCGGTGCGCTCCCGCCGTGACGGGCCGTGTACGCCGACACCAGGTCCCGGAGGAACGGGCCCATCGACGCCCCGTCCGCGGCGATGTGGTGGAACACGAACGTCAGGACGTGCTCCTGTGGGGAGACGCGGAAGATGGTGGTGCGCAGGGGGAGTTCCGTCTCCAGGTCGAAGCTCGCGCCCACGGCCTCGCGCATCGCCTCGTCGACCGCTTCCGCGGCCACGTCGACCACGTGGAACTGCGGGACCACCTCCTCCGGGGGCAGGACCCGCTGTTCCGGCGTGCCGTCGGCGTTCTCGACGACCAGGGTGCGCAGGCTCTCGTGCCGGGTGACGACGTCCGTGACCGCCGCGGCCAGGGTCGCCGTGTCCAGCGCGCCATCCAGACGCAGCGCGAACGGGATGTTGTAGGTCGCGGATGGACCTTCCAGACGGTGGAGGAACCACATCCGACGCTGTGCGAAGGACAACGGGATCATCGACGCTTCTCCTAAACGTTCATCTGTCGCAACTGCGGGCGCTTCGATGTGGCCAACTTCTCGATCCGCTCCGCTAGTTGGGAGACGGTCGGGTTGCGGAACACCGTTGTGACCTTCACGTCGACGTTGAGTTCGCTGCGGATCCGGCCGATGAGCCGGGTGGCCAGCAGCGAGTGCCCGCCGTGGTCGAAGAAGTCGATGTCGATGCCGACCTCCTCCACGCCGAGCAGTTCGGCGAACAGTCGGCAGAGCACTTCTTCGTTGTGGTTGCGCGGCCCTCGCCCGACGGCCGCGTCTTCGCTGTGGTCGGGTGCGGGGAGCGCCTTGCGGTCCAGCTTCCCGCTCGTGGTCATGGGCAGCTCCGCGAGCGGCACGATCGCCGAGGGGACCATGTACTCCGGCAGGGCCTCCCGGGCCAGCTCAAGGAGGGCCGTGGTGTCCACGTCGGCGTCCGCCTTGCCGTCGCCCGGCACCACGTAGGCCACCAGGCGCTGGTCGCCTGCGCGGTCCTGGCGCACCACGGCCACCGCGTTGTCGATGTCCGGGTGTGCGATCAGGGTCTGTTCCACTTCGCTGAGTTCGATGCGGAAGCCTCGGATCTTGACCTGGAAGTCGGTACGGCCCAGGTACTCGACCTGCCCGTCTTCGTTCCACCGCACCAGGTCCCCCGTGCGATACATCCGGGTGCCCGGCGCCCCGTAGGGACAGGCCACGAACCGGTTCGCGGTCAGACCCAACTGACCCAGATACCCGCGCGCCAGCCCCGCACCAGCCAGATACAGCTCACCCGCCACACCGGGCGCGACCGGGCGCAGCGCCGCATCCAGCACATACACCTGGGTGTTCCACACCGGCGCGCCGATCGGCACCCGGTCCGCACCCGGCACGTGCTGCCACGCCGTGACCTCCACCGCCGCCTCAGTCGGCCCGTAGAGGTTGTGCACCCCGCAGCCCGGCAGCACATCGACGACCTTGTTCGCCAGCGCGGCCGGGAACGCCTCACCCGCGACCTCGATCCAGCGCAGGCTGGTGCACCGAGCCGCTGTCGGCTCGGTGATGAACACCTCAAGCAAGGACGGTACGAAGTCCGCGCCGGTCACCCGCTCCCGCTGGATCAACTCGGCCAGATACGACGGATCCCGCCGCCCGTCCGGACGCGCGATCACCACAGCCGCACCCACCTGCAATGGCGCGAACAACTCCGGCACCGACACATCGAAACTCGCCGACGTGCTCAGCAGCACCCGGTCCTCGGTGCCGACATCGAAGTGCGACAGGCCCCACTGCAACCGGTTCATGATCGACCGGTGCGACACCTGCACACCCTTGGGACCACCAGTGGACCCCGAGGTGAAGATGACATACGCCGCGTTGTCCGGCGAGAGCACCCGCTCCGGGTTCGCCTCCGGATACCCGGACACGTCCGGAAGCTCCTCATCGAGCACCAGCAGCGGCTTCGCACCCGCCAGCACATGCTCCACCCGGTCCTCGGGCAGTTCGGTGTCGATCGGCACGTACGCCGCGCCCGCCTTGACGACCGCGTAGATCGCCACCATCAGATCGACAGACCGCGGGATACGCACCGCGACCAGCTGCTCGGGACCCGCACCCTGCTCGACCAGCCAATGCGCCAACCGGTTGGCACGCCGGTTGAACTCCCCGTACGTCAACCTCTCCTGCTCACCGATCAAGGCGACCAGGTCAGGATCACGCTCCACCTGCGCCTCGAACGCACCCGGCAGCGTATCCGCCGCCACCGGCTGCGCCGTGTCATTGACCCGGCGCACCAACCAGTCCCGCTCCTCCTCCCCCAGCACCTCGACAGCGCCCACCGGCACCGACGGATCCACGAGCACCTGCTCGAGGACCCGGACGAACCGGGCGGCGATCTCCTCGGCCGCTTCGCGCTCGTAGAGGTTCTTCCGGTAGTCGAGGGAGAGCCGCAGATAGGGGTCAGAGGCGTTGAGCGTGAGGGCGTAGTGCGAGCCCGCGAACGGCCGGATGGAGTCGATCTGGAATCCCGCCGCGAGGTTCGCGTCGACGATGCCCTCGCGGTCGACCGGGTAGTTCTCGAACACGACGATCGTGTCGAACAGGGCGGGCAGCCCGATGCCTCGCTGGATGTCGGCAAGACCGTAGTGGTGGTGGTCGAGCAGCGCCGTCTGCCGGTCCTGGAGCTCGGTGATGACGTCACCCATGCGCTGGTCGGGTCGGCAGAAGGCCCTGGTCGGCAGGGTGTTGATGAACAGGCCGACCATCGCGTCCGAACCGGCGAGATCCGCCGGGCGCCCGTTGACGGCGGCGCCGAACACCACGTCCTGCTGCCCCGTCAGCTTCGAGAGCAGGATCGCCCACGCCCCTTGCACGAGCGTGTTCAGCGTGACGCCGAGTGCCGCGGCGCGCCGGGCGAGTTCACGCCCCTTGTCGATGGACAGGGGCACCTCGACCCGCCCGAGGGCGGTCGCCGCCTCCTGGAGCGGGGCGTTCGGCACCACGAGGGTCGGCTGGTCGAACCCGGCGAGCTCGGCGGCCCACCGGGCGGCCGACTCCTCCCGGTCCCGCGTGGACAGCCAGGCCAGGTAGTCGCCGTAGCTGCGGACCGGAGCAAGCTCGCGGGTTCCGGCGTACAGCTCGATCAGGTCCTTGAACACCAGCGGGGACGACCAGCCGTCGAACACCGTGTGATGCGCCGTGATGATGAGTTTCGCCTGCTGCGGCCCGTAGGTGAGCAGGGCCATGCGGAACAGCGGCGGCCGGTGCGGGTCGAGCCGGTCGGCCCGGTCGTCGGCGAGTGCCGTGTCGAGCGCCGCTTCCTGCTCGGCTTCGCTCCGGCCGGTCAGGTCGACGTGCCGCCACGGCAGGGTCACGTGTTCCGCCACGACCTGCACCGGATCGCCGTCGACCGCGGTGAGGAACGCGGAGCCCAGGTTGGGATAGCGGTCGAGGAGGGCCTGCCCGGCCGCCCGCATGCGCGCCGGGTCCACGTGCCCGGACAGGCTCAGCACGAACTGCATGTGGTAGACGTCGAACGAACCGTCGGCGATCGCGGCCTGGAACTGGATCCCGGACTGGCCCGGGGCCTGCGGCCACACCTCGGCCAGTCGGCCGTAGCGCTGCTCCCAGGCTTCGATCTCCGTCTGGCGCACCGAGACCAGCGGGGCGTCCGATGGCGTCAGGCCGCCGATGCCGGGGCGGGCGGCGTGCGCGGCCATGCCGCGCAGCACCTCGACCCACAACTCGGCCAGTTCGGCGGTCCGTTCACGGGACAGCACCCCGGTGGGGAACATGAAGACGGTCTGCAGGCGGGTGCCGTCGGTGGTCTCCGTGGCGACCGAGTTGACCTCGAGCGCGGACAGCGCGGGCAGGTCCGCGTCGGGCGCCGGGATCAGCTCGGCGGACCAGTCCGCCGGTCCCCACCCGTGCCCGCGCAGGTGCTCGGGCACGTCGGCGTCGGAGATCCGGCCGAGGTAGTTGAAGCCGATCTGCGGCGCCGGGTAGTCGGCGAGCTGCGGGGCGGTCTCCGGGTTCAGATAGCGCAGCAGGCCGTAGCCCACGCCCTTGTCCGGGATCGCGCGCAACTGCTCCTTGACCAGCTTGATCGCCTGACCGGCCGCGGGGCCGCCGGTCAGCACGTCGGCCAGGTCCACTCCGCCCACGTCGACCCGGGCCGGGTACATGCTGGTGAACCAGCCGACGGTCCGGGAGAGGTCGGCCCCGGGGACGATGTCCTCCTCACGGCCGTGCCCTTCGAGGCGGACCAGGGTCGAGCGGTCCGTGCCCCGCCACCGGTTCACCGCCAGGGCGAGCGCGGCCAGCAGCACATCGGTCCCGGTGCTCCTGAAGGCCGCGGGAAGCTTGGTCAGCACGGCCTCGGTGACCTCGGCGGAGAGCTGCACCCGCACGGTGTCGACCGTGGCCATCCCGTCCACCGCCGGGTCGAGCGCCCGCGTGCCGAGCAGGGGGGTCGGCGTCTCGAGCATGTCCCGCCAGAACGCCAGTTCCGCTTCCCGCTCCGGGGCGAGCGCCTCGGTCTCAAGGGCCGACGCCCAGCGGCGGGCCGACGTGCCGACCGCGGGCAGCTCGGGCGTGCGGCCCGACCTGACCTGCTGCCAGGCCTCGGCGAAGTCCGACATGAGGATCCGCCAGGAGACTCCGTCCACCACCAGGTGGTGCAGCACCACGAACAGCCGGCCCGCGCCCTGCTCCGCGGCGAACCAGACGAAGTCCGCCATGGTCCCGGCTTCCGGGTCGAGCCGCCCGGCCGCCTCGTCCAGCTCCCGCTTCGCCAGGTCGAGCAGGGGCACGTCGTCCCACCGGCCGTCGCAGGCGACCCGGCGGATCAGGTCCGCCGCCCGCACGGAGCCCTGCGGACGCACGACGAGGGAGGGCTCGTCGCCGCGCACCAACTGGGCGCGCAGGAGGTCGTGCCGGTCGAGCACGGCGTCCAGTGTCGCGGCCAGACCGTCCGCGTCGATGCCCTCGGGAAGCTCAAGGGCCATCGCCATGGCGAATCGGTTCGTCACGCCGCCGTGCTCGAACACATGCCGCGCGACGGGCTGCAGCGGCATCGGTCCGACACCGCCGCCCTCGTCCTCCGCCAGCGCGGGCGCGCGGTCCGGGCGGGCGGCGGCCGCCTCGGCCAGCCGGGCCGCCGTGCGGTACTCGAAGATCTCCCGCGTGGTGAGGTCCAGGCCCCTGGCCCGGGCCCGCGCCACCACCTGGATCGACCGCAGGCTGTCCCCGCCCACGACGAAGAAGTCGTCGTCGGCGCCGACCCGGTCCACGCCGAGTACGTCCGCGTACGCCGCGGTGATGATCGCCTCGGCCTCGGTGGCGGGCTCCCGGTAGGTCTCGCCGACGAACTCCGGTTCGGGCAGCGCCGAGCGGTCCAGCTTGCCGGTCGGCCCGAGCGGCAGGCGGCCGAGGGTCACGAAGGCCGAAGGCACCATGTAGTCGGGCAGCCGTGCCGCGACGAACTTGCGCAGCTCGGCGGCCGAGGCACCGGCCATCACATCCGTCACGTCGCCGATCCCGCCGGCACCGTCGTCGCCGACGGCGCCCTCGCCGACGTGCACCACGTACGCGACGAGCCGCCGCCCGCCCGAGGGCACCTCGCGGCTGACCACCACCGCCTCGCTGATCCCGGGGTGCTGCGCGCACACGGCCTCGACCTCGGCCGTTTCGATGCGGAAGCCGCGCACCTTCACCTGGCCGTCGCTGCGGCCGAGGCATTCGAGCTCACCCTTGGCGTTCCAGCGGGCCAGGTCGCCCGTGCGGTACATCCGCTCGCCCGCGGGGCCGAACGGGTTCGCCACGTAGCGCTCGGCGGTCAGGCCAGGGCGGCCGTGGTAGCCGCGGCCCAGGCAGGTGCCGACCACGTACAGCTCACCGATCGCGCCCTGCGGCACCGGGGCGAGTCCAGGGCCGAGGACGTAGGCCCGCATGTTGCCCAGCGGGGTGCCGATGGGCGCGACGTCGCTGTCCGGCCACTCATCGGACGGCGCGAGGGAGAACGTGGTGGCGTAGAAGCTCTCGCTCTGCCCGTAGGAGTTCACGATCCGCGCCCCGGGCAGGGCCTCGCGCACCTGACGCACGAGCCGGGCCGGGAGCACGTCGCCCGCGAAGACGACCGTGCGCACGTCCGTCGCCTTCTCCAGGTGGCCGACCAGTTCCCCGAGCACCGAGGGGACCGCGCTGATGACGTGGCCGTCCCAGGAGCCCCGCTCGGCGAGCGTCAGCGCGTTCGGCACGACTTCGGCCGTGCCGCCGGTGGACAGGGTGGTAAGCAGCTCGAAGACCGAGACGTCGAAGTTGACCGAAGTGCCGGCGAGCATGCGCCAGTTGGGCGGCGCGTCCAGGACGCGCACCAGCTCCCGCACGCCGTTGACGACGTTGCGGTGGGTGATCGCGGCGCCCTTCGGCTTGCCCGTGGAGCCGGAGGTGTACATGACGTACGCCAGGTTGTCCGGGGCCGGCGGCGAGACCCGGACCGCGCCGTCAAGGGGCCCGTCGGGCGAGGCCCAGGCCGTGCGGTCGTCGAGGAGGACGGCCGCCATGTCGTGGTGCGGCAGCTCCCGCCACGTCTCGGTGTCGGTCACCGCGAACCGCGGGGCCGCTTCGGACAGCACGCTCTCCGCTCGCCCGGCGAGGTACTGCGGGTCCATCGGCAGGTACCCGGCACCGGACTTGAGGATGCCGAGCAGGCCGACCACCAGGTCCTCCGTGCGCGGCAGGGCGAGGACCACCAGGTCCTCCGGCCCGGCACCGCGCCGGACCAGCTCCCGCGCGACGCCGTTCGCCCGGTCGTCGAGTTCCCGGTAGGTCAGCGTCCGGTCGTCGCAGACGATCGCCGGGGCGTCCGGCGTCCTGGCCACCTGGCTTTCGAACAGCTCAGGGACGGTCAGCTCGGACTCGGCGGTGGCCGTGTCGTTGAACTGGCCGAGTATGCGGTCACGCTCGGTCGCGCCGAGCGTGTCGATGCCGCCGATCCGGCCCTCCGCGTCGGCCGCGAGTCGGCCGAGGACACGCACGAACCGGGCCGCGATGTCCTCGGCCGTGTCCCGGTCGAACAGGTCGGTGGCGTACTCCAGACGGCAGCGCGCCCCGCCCGACGCGTTCGGGATGATGTCGAAGAACAGGTCGAACTTGGCCGTCCTGGTCTCGAGCCGCTCGGCCTGTGCGGCGAGGCCGGGGAACTCCATCTGCGGCACGGGCGGCTGCCAGGCGAGCATCACCTGGAAGAACGGGTTGTAGGCGGTGGACCGGTCCGGGTTCAGCAGCTCCACCAGGCGCTCGAACGGCATGTCCTGGTTGTCGTACGCGGCGAGGGCCCGGTCCCGCACCCGCTGCAGCAGTTCACGGAAGGTCGGGTTCCCGGAGAGGTCGACGCGCAGCACCCAGGTGTTGACGAAGAAGCCGACGAGGTCCCGCAGCTCCCGGTCCGTGCGGCCCGCGATCGGCGCGCCGATGGGCACGTCGTCACCGCAGCCGAGGTGGTGCAGCAGGACCGCGAGGGCGGAGTGCATGACCATGGACACCGTGGTGTCCGCCTGCGCGGCCAGCTTCTCCACGGACCGGAGCAGGTCGGCGTCGATGGCGAAGGGGACCATGTCGCCGCGGCGGCTCATCGCCTTCGGGCGCGGCCGGTCGGTGGGCACGGCCAGGGGCTGGGGCAGCTCGGCCAGGGTCTGCCGCCAGTACTCCAACTGCCGGGCCGCCACGCTGTGCGGATCGGACTCGTCACCGAGCACGTCCCGCTGCCACAGGGTGTAGTCCGCGTACTGCACCGGGAGCGGCTCCCACGCCGGGGCCCTGCCCTTGGTGCGGGCCGCGTAGGCCGTGAGGAGATCGCGGAACAGCGGCCCGAAGGACTCCCCGTCCACGGCGATGTGGTGCATCACCAGGACCAGGGTGTGCTCGCCCGCTCCGCACCGCAGCAGCCTGGCGCGGATCGGCACGTCGGTGGCCAGGTCGAAGGTCGAGGTGGCCACCTCGTCGATGGCCGCCGGTTCCTCCTCCTTGGTGACCTCGACGACCGGCAGGTCCAGCGGCTGCCGGTCGGACGGCAGCACCTGCTGGTGCGGGACGCCGTCGTCGCCCTCGACGATCACCGTGCGGAGGGCCTCGTGCCGGTCGATGACGTCGCGGAGCGCCGACTGCAGCGCACCCACGTCCAGTTCACCGGTCAGCCGCAGGGCGAAAGCGCCGTTGTAGGTCGGCGACGGGCCTTCGAAACGGTCCACGAACCACAGCCGACGCTGCGCGAACGACAACGGGATCATTGCTTCTCCAAAATCGGCAGGACACCAGGGCACCAGGGAGGGAGCCGTCACTCAGCTCTGGTCGAGCAGCGTCAAGAGCTCGGCGTTGTAGAAATCGTCGATGGAGCAGGCGCCCGAAAGCGTCGAGAAGTACCGGTCGGTGAGCTCCTGGTGACCGGCCAGTTTCCGCAGCATCTCGGCCCGGCCCTCCGGCTTGAGCTCGGCCACGTTGAGCGCGCCCTGGTAGACATCGGCGAAGGTGTCGTCCAGGTCGTCCTCGTAGCCTCGCAGCGCCGCGTCGAGTGCCGCGTCGTCGTGCAGCTCATCGCCGATGTGGTCGGTGAGCGACTGGGCCTGGATGAAGGCGTCGGTGATGCCGCGGGCGGTGATGGAGTCCTTGTGGTGCACCGCGTCACCGAGCAGCGCCCACCCGGGCCCGAAGGCCTTGCGGAAGTAGTTCTCCTGGTGCCCCGTGCCGTACAACTGCTCCGCGCGGCTGCCCGCCGACATCCGCTCGTACAGCTTGGGCGCCGTCGTGCGGACGGCTTCGAGGTAGGCGGGTTCCACCGCGGTGCGGACCGCGGAGAACTCGTCCTGCGGGAAGTAGGTCATGATCAGCGTGAGGTCGTCGTTGGTGGGGATGACGCCGATCCAGCGCCCCTGGCGCTCGTACAGCTCGAAGTGCGCGGGAACCCCGGCCCAGTAGCTGTAGTAGGTGCAGGTCAGGCGCGGGTGCTCGATGACGTTCTGCGCGCCGGTCTTGCGGGCCACCAGCGAGCGCATGCCGTCCGCGCCGACGACCAGGCGGGCCCGCTCCGTCGCCTCGGCGCCGCCGGGCGTCGTGTACCGCACCCCGACGACCCGGTCGTCCTCGAACACGAGGTCCGTGACCGCGCAGCCGTCGCGGAAGTCCACGCCTGCGGCCACGGCGCCGCCGGCGAGGATGGGGTCGAGCACGTACCGTCGCGGCGCGTACGTGGTCCGGTAGCCGTCGACCGGCAGGGAGAAGCCGTCGAGCCGGACGCCGGGCGCCTCGTAGCTCTGGTGGTCGATCGGTCGGCAGCCCGCGGCGCGGAGCTCGTCGAGCAGCCCCCACCGGCCGAGCAGTGCCACCCCCGGCTGGTGGATGTAGTGCGAGGACAGCGTGTCCTGGGGGAACCGCGCTTTCTCCAGGAGCAGGACTCGATACCCCCGCTGAGCGAACAGCATGGCCGCCGGCGACCCCGCACAACGGGCACCTATGACAATGACGTCGTACATGGCGCCTCTCTGATCAGGTGGATTTCTGGCCCAGCGCGGCCACCGCCGGAAATGCCAAGGATAAGAAACTCACGGCACGGCATTAACCGCGCTTTACGTTATGGGGTGGCCGCACCCATGGATTCGATGTACGCGGAGATCGACGCCACCGTCGGGTTGAGGAACATCTGGTCCACCGGAACCTCGACGCCCAACTCCTCGATGAAAGCCATCTGGATTTTCGCCATGATCACGGACTGGCCGCCCAGGGCGAAGAAATTGTCGTCGACCGCTATGTTGTCATGCTGAAGTTCCCGGCACCAGATGCTGTGCACCCTGTCGGCGATCATCATAGTCCCCTCGGTTATCGGTGAGGTCATTCGGCCATGCCGTCGGCGTACTCGTTCTTGCATTCATCGACCAGCGCCGCGCGGTCGACTTTCCCGTGCGGGCTCAGCGGAAGCCGCGGAATACGGACGAACCTGGCCGGGACCATATTGCGCGGCAGCGTCTCCAGGAGGCGGGCGCGCAGGTCGTTTCCGGTGACTCCGTCTCCCGCCGGGACGACGAACGCGACCAGCTCGGCCTCGCCGGAGTCCGGGTAACCGACCACGACGGCGGCCTCCCGCACCCCGGCCAGTCTGCCGAGCGCGCGCTCGATGTCGGTGGGGTCGATGCGCATGCCCCGCACCTTCACCTGCGCGTCCATCCGGCCCGCGACGACGAGCTCCCCGGCCTCGTTCACGCGGCCGCGGTCGCCGGTGCGGTAGATCCTGCGTGGCGCGCCGTCGATCTCGACCGTGGTGAACCGCTCGGATTCGGGGCCGGTGCCGCCCAGGTAGCCCGCGCCGACGCTGGGCCCGGAGATGCAGATCTCGCCGTACTCCCCCGCCCCGACGCCGCGCATCCGCTCGTCGAGGATGAGGATGTCGGTGTTGTAGGCCGGGGTGCCGACGGGTGCGATGTCGTGTTCGCCGGGCCGGTAGCCGGCGAGATCGTACGACGTCGCGACGTCCGTGCACTCGGCGACCCCGTACTGGTGCAGCAGGGTGCACGTGTTGCCTTCGCGCCGGGCCCAGTCCGCGATCCGTTCGACGCGCAGCGGCTCGCCGCCGAAGAGCACGTAGTCCAGCTTGGTGAGCGCCGTGCCGCCGAGCGCCCTCTCCCAGTCCACCAGCAGGTACAGCGTGCTGGAGGCGCAGTGCAGCACGCGGATGCCGTCCTTGGTCACCATGCGGTAGGCCATCGCGGCGTCGAAGTTCCGGCTGGCCATGAGGTGTTGGGTGGCGCCGCAGAACAGCGGCATCATCAGGGCGCGCTGGGAGAGGTCGAACCCGAAGGCGCTGACGACCAGATGGCTCGACCCGGCGTGCAGACCGTACTCGAGCATCAGCCAGTTCAGCAGGTTGAACCAGCCCTCGTGCCGCACCGCGGTGACCTTCGGCGTACCGGTCGACCCGGAGGTGAAGACCGCGTAGCACATGTCGTCCCCGGTGACCGTGGTGTCGGGGTTGGTCGCCGGGAGGTCCGCCAGGTGGTCGGCGAGGCGCTCGAGGTCGACGATCTCGACGGCCGCCGACTCGATCGGTCCTGCCGTCGCCGGGGAGGCCACGATCAGGGCGAGATCGGGGACCTGCTCGAGGAGCAGCCGCAGGCGTGCCGCCGGATAGGCCGGGTCGAACGGTACGTAGGCCGCGCCTGCCTTCAGGGTGCCGAGGATGGCGACGAGCAGGTCGACGGAGTAGTCGAGGCAGACGCCGACCCGCGCACCCCGGCCGTGCCCACGCGCGGTGAGGAGGTGCGCGAACCGGTTAGCCCGTGCGTTCAGTTCCGCGTACGTCACCCGCTGTCCGGCGCAGACGACGGCGACAGCATCGGGGGTGGCTGCCGCGTGCGCCTCGAACCGCTGGTGGACGACGGGTGTCGGGGGCAGCGAAACGCGCTTTCCCTGAAGGATCATCAGTTGACTCCGATGGGGGGTGTCCTGTCGGGCGGGCTGTCGGCGCGCCGCGACGCCGCGCCGACCCATCGGGCAGGCCCTAGGCGGCGCGCCGGTCGGCGGCGTCGAGCACCTGGGCGCGCCGGTCGGCGGCGTCGAGCACCTGGGTCACCCACTTGTCGATGGGCAGACCGTGCGCGGCGGCCACTCTCGCGTAGGAGTCCAGTTGGCCGGCGGGCAGTTCGATGGTGAGCGTGGCGACCGGCTGCCGAGGCATGTCAGGGCCCGTGGGCTCGGCCGCCTTGGGCGCCTCTTGCTGCTCGTCGCCGCTGCTCGCAGGGGGGTCGGTAGTGTCGGACTGCTCGGCCAGGCTGGCGCGGACCGCCTTGCGGAGTTCGTTGCGCGACCACTTCTGCTGCTCGGCTTTGCGCAGCCAGTAGTCCTGCTCCGGTGGCGACAAGCGGGTCACTTCGGCGTGGTGGGCGAAGCTGAGGCCGTCCCGCCTGCGGTGGTGCTCGAACCGCCGGGCCACCCACGCGTAATTGCGCAGGGTCTGGTAGTCGAGCCCGGTCCTCTCGATCGCCTCCCGGTAGCGCCGCCACCCGTAGGTGGCCTCGCCGAAGATCAGCCAGTCGCCGAGCCACCACGCCGAGGAATTCGTCAGCTCGCGCAGGCTGGACCCGATCCGTTCCCAGGACCGCTCCGACAGGCTCCGCGAGAAGGTCATCCCCGTCTTCTGTACCTGTGCTTGTTCCCCCAAGAAGGACAGCACCACATCGCGCTGCGCCAGCTCACCACCAACTGGCCCCGCCTTGTAACGGCTCACGGTCTTCACTGGACGGTCACCACACCTTTCATCTCCCACCAGAGTGTTCGCCTGCGCTTGAACGGATCGCTCGACCGGCGTTCAGCCCGCCGCCATGGCCTCGCGCAGGCTCCTCGGGCGCAGGTCGGTCCAGTTCCGCTCGACGTACTCCAGGCACTCGGCCCTGGCCGCCTCGCCGAAGACCACCCGCCAGCCCGCGGGTACCTCGGCGAACACCGGCCACAGGGAGTGCTGCTCCTCGTCATTGACCACGACGTAGAAGCTGCCGTTCTCGTCGTCGAAAGGGTTCGTGCTCACAGCCACCATCCTCAATCCGTCAAGGGGGCCTCTGGGCGGGAAGTCTCCAGGGCCGGACACCGGTTCGCGGGAGGGCGCCGTCCTGTCGACAGGACACCGGCCATCCGCAGCCACCCTGAAAGCTGACGCCACAGTAGAAGCGTGACCGCCAGCGCCGCAAGGAAAGTCGAACTGCTGAACTCCCGTTAGTCCGCCGGGCCTGTATCCCACTGGGGTTCTGTGCCACGATGGCCGGCAGCGGCCCGGTGGACGGGCCTACTCCCCTTCGGGTTTAACCAATCTCCCCTTCAGGTTTAGGGAAATTCTCCCCGCCGAGGCGGTCATCCGCCAAGGCGGTCAGAGAGCACGCACCTGATTACGGGCCTGCGCGAGTGCCTCGCCACGGCTTGGCCTCCCGGGTGGAGAGACGTTGGAAGAGCCCCATCCCAGCCGAACTCCGTCGCGCAGCGGCTACCGCGCTCGCGCCGCAACAAGGGCAAAGGAATTCCTGATGGACGCATTGGCCGAAGCCGTGCTCGCGGGTGCTTCGCCAGAGGAACTGAGCCGGGAGGCCGTGCCGGGCGAATACCTGGCCGCATACCTGCACGCGGATGACACCCGTATGTTCGGCGACGCCCCGGACAAGGACGTGCGCCGCTCGCTCCGGGTCGGCCGGGTGCCGATGCCGGAACTGGCGCCGGACGAGGCGCTGGTCGCGGTCATGGCCAGCTCCGTCAACTACAACACCGTCTGGTCGGCGACGTTCGCGCCGCTGCCCACCTTCGACTTCCTGCGTCGGTTCAGCCGCCAGGGCGGCTACGCCGCCCGGCACGACCAGCCGCAGCACGTCCTCGGCTCGGACGGCGCCGGTGTGATCGTACGCGTCGGCGCGGGCGTGCGGCACTGGCGCGTCGGCGACCACGTGGTCGTCTCACCCTCCTACGTGGACGACCAGGAGCCCGCGACGCACTCCGACGGGATGCTCGGCAGGGAGCAGCGCGTGTGGGGCTTCGAGACCAACTTCGGCGGCCTGGCCCACTACGCGGTGGTGCGGGTCAACCAGCTCGTGCCCAAGCCCACGCACCTGACCTGGGAGGAGGCCGCGTCCGTGCCGCTGTGCGGCGCCACCGCCTACCGGATGCTGGTCAGCGACCGCGGCGCGCGCATCAAGCAGGGTGACATCGTGCTGATCTGGGGGGCGGCCGGGGGCCTCGGCGCCTACGCGGTGCAACTGGTGAAGGCGGGCGGTGGCATCCCGATCGGCGTGGTCAGCTCGGAGGAGAAGGCACGCGCGCTGCGCCGCCTCGGCTGCGACGTGGTCATCAACCGCAACGACATCGGTCTCGGCCACCACATCCCGGGCCCGGACGAGGCCATCAGCCTCGGCAAGCAGCTCGGCAAGCGGATCCGGGCCGAGGTGGGCGAGGACCCGCACGTGGTGTTCGACTACGTCGGCGCCGCCACCTTCGGCATCTCGGTGTTCGTGGTGCGCAAGGGCGGCACGGTCGTCACCTGCGGGTCGAGCACCGGCTACCAGCACCAGTTCGACAACCGCTACCTGTGGATGAACCTCAAGCGGGTCATCGGCAGCCATGCGGCCAACTGGCAGGAGCTGGCGGAGTGCAACCGGCTGGTGCAGTTGGGCATGCTCATGCCCGCGCTCTCGACGACGTACCCGCTCGAGGAGATCGGCGAGGCCACCCGGCTCGTGCAGCGGAACCAGCACACCGGCAAGGTCGGTGTGCTGTGCCTGGCCCCGCGCGCCGGGCTCGGGGTCACCGACCCCGCGTTGCGCGACCGGATCGGCGCGGACCGGCTCAACGCGCTGCGGAACCCGGCCCCGGTCGTCACCGGGTCCATCGGCTGACCAGGAGGTATCCGACGATGACCAAGGAGACCTCCGACCTGGCGACGCGGGTCGCCCAGGAGGCCCCGATCAGCGTGGAGTGCGGCGGTTTCGTACGGGAGGAGCTACGGGTGGAGTACGGCGACATGGGCAGCGCATCGGTGCCGTTCGCGCTCGACCGGGCCGGCCGGGGTGCCGCGCCGTTGGACGGCGGCCTGGTGCTGTCGGCCGGTTTCGGCGGCGGGTCCATCGGCGTCCGCACGCCGCGGCGGGGGGTGCCGGCATGACCGGGACCACCGAAGTGCCGGGGGCCATCCAGCGGGTGGGCGTCGTCGGCTGCGGCACGATGGGGTCCGGCATCGCCGAGATCTGCGGCCGGGCCGGCCTTGACGTCGTGGTCGTGGTCTCCGGGCCCGCGGCCGTGCCCGCCGGGCGCGCGCGGGTGGTCGGCTCACTGGACCGGGCCGTGGCCCGCGGCAAGGTGTCCGAGGCCGACCGGGATGCCGCCCTTGCGCGCATCGTGTTCACCGCCGACCTCAACGACCTGTCCGACCGTGACCTCGTGGTGGAGGCGATCCGGGAGGACGAGGACGCGAAGGCCGAGCTGTTCGTGACGCTGGACAAGGTCGTCGAGTCCCCGCGGGCCATCCTGGCGTCGAACACCTCGTCCATCCCGATCACGCGCCTGGCCACGGTCACCGGCAGACCGGAGCGGGTCGTCGGCGCGCACTTCTTCAACCCCGTGCCCGTGCTGCCGCTTGTCGAGCTGATCGGTTCGCTGCTCACCGATGAGGACACCCTGCGGCGTATGGCCGAGTTCGTCGAGGTCACCCTCGGCAAGACGCCGATCCGCACACCGGACCGGTCCGGCTTCGTGGTCAACGCGCTGCTCATTCCCTACCTGTTGAGCTCGATTAGGATGGTCGAGTCCGGCGTTGCCACGGCCGAGGTGATCGACCAGGGCATGACGCTCGGCTGCTCGCACCCCTTGGGTCCGCTGCGGCTGAGCGACATGATCGGCCTGGACGT
Source organism: Streptomyces sp. XD-27 (assembly GCF_030553055.1). Lineage (NCBI taxonomy): Bacteria > Bacillati > Actinomycetota > Actinomycetes > Kitasatosporales > Streptomycetaceae > Streptomyces > Streptomyces sp. XD-27. The sequence continues at coordinate 4,175,530 of NZ_CP130713.1, read as the reverse complement.
CGTCGCGGCGATAGCCGAGTCCCTGCACCGGGAGTTCCGCGAACCGCAGTTCGCCCCGCCCACCCTGCTGCTGCGCATGGTGGAGGCCGGGCTGCTCGGAAGGAAGTCCGGCCGCGGCTTCTACTCCCATTCCTGAGCGATTCCGCCGGAGGCGACGAACGTGCACAACGGCGCTAACACGTGCCGGAGTTCGCGGAACCGGGCAGCGGACCGGCCGCAGCTTTGCCGGTGCGGCCACGGCGTGGTCGATGTCGTGTTGTGTCTCGCCGGCGAGACGCAACACGACTTCGGGCACCGCGTGGGCGACGGTTCCAAAGAGGCATTGCGTGCCGTCGCGCTGGCTAGCATGCGCTCACGGTTCGACATCCCCCACCATCCTTCTGCCCCTATCTCTGCCCATCCACCTGCTCATCCATCTGCCTTGGACGGCACATCCCAGCCGTCCGGGGGTCCCGCCTGGAGGCAATGCCGTGACCAAGACGACGACTTCGGGACGCGACGGGGTGCCGTTGCTGTGCCTTCCGTTCGCCGGGGGCGGAGCGAACTTCTTCCGCCCGTGGAACGGGATGGACGGCCTGACAGGGGTGGTGGCCACGCCGCTCCAACTCCCCGGCCGCGAGCGCCGATTGGACGATGAGCCGTACCGGGACGTGCACGTCGCGGCGGACGGGCTGCTCCCGGACGCGCTCAAGGCGGCGGGCGATGGCCCCGTCGCCCTGTTCGGGCACTGCTTCCTCGGCGCGGCGCTCGCCTACGAACTCACCCGGCGCATCATCGAGACCGGGGCCAACGACGTGGTGCACCTGTTCATCAGCGCGGCGCGCCCGCCGTCCGCGGGACCGGTCAGTGACGTGTCCGAGCTGACCGACGACGCGTTCCTCAAGCACGTCGAGGAGACCACCGGGCGCCAGTACGCCGGCTACGACGTACCGGAGATACGCGACCTCTTCATGCCGACACTGCGTGCCGACTACACGATGGACGAGAGCTACCGGCCGAGCGGCGGTGCCCTGCTCGACGTCCCGATGACCGGGGTGTACGCCGCGGACGACACGTTCGTCTCCCGTGACGAGGTTGCCGAGTGGCAGAACGTGACCACCGCCGGCTTCTCCCTGGTGGAGCTGCCCGGCGGGCATATGTATCCGGATGATGATCCCGGGCCGTTGCTCGCGCTGATCTCCGAAACCATCGCTGCCGGACGAGTCGAGTCCGCGAGGAGGCTCACCCATGGGACTGCATGACAAGACCGTCGTCATCACGGGCGCGGCCAGGGGCATAGGCCGGGCCTGCGCCGTGCGGGCCGCCGAGGAGGGCGCGGACGTCGTTCTGATCGACATCGGCGGTGACCTTCCTGAAGTCCCCTACGCCCTGGGTTCCACGACCCAGTTGGAGGAGACCGCGCGGCTGTGCCGCAAGCAGGGCGTGTCCGTGCTCGTCACCACGGCGGACGTGCGCTCGCGGCCCGCCGTGACAGCGGCCGTCGAGGCCGCCGTGGACCGGTTCGGGCGGATCGACGCCTTGATCAACAACGCGGGAGTCGGGGCACCGTCGGGGAAGGCCACGCACGACTTCACGGAGGAGGAGTGGCAGGTCGTCCTCGATGTGAACCTCTCCGGGCCGCTGCACCTGATCTCGGCGGTCGCGCCGGTCATGGTCGCCCAGAAGTCGGGCAGCATCATCAACGTCGCGTCGACGGCCGGTCTCGTCGGCTACCGCCACTTCGCCGGATACGTCGCCTCCAAGCACGGGTTGGTCGGCCTGACCAAGGCCGCCGCACTGGACTACGCGCCCCTGAACATCCGGGTCAACGCGCTGTGCCCGGGCCCGGTGCGGGACGACCCGGCCGTGGACGGCCAGATGACCGCGGTCGTCGCCGACGCGCTCGGCATCAGCTACGAGGAGCAGGAAGCCGTCTATCTGGAGTCGGTGGCGACTGATTCCCTTGTCGACCCGGCCGACGTCGCGGGTGCCGCGATCTGGCTCGCGGGCGACGACTCCCGCAAGGTCACCGGAACGGTGATCCCCGTGGACGCCGGCTTCTCCGCTCGCTGACCCCCTCCCGGCCTTACCAGAACAAGGAGTGCGTGTGTCCGTCTCCAGCGAAGCGGCCGCGGAGGTCCCCGCGGCCGATCACCCGAGCGGTCAGTTCTTCGCCCGCGCCGAGTTCGGCGCCGAACCGGCCCGTGCCTGCCACAGCCTCATCAGAAGGCTGCCTGCCGGGACCGACGCGGCGGCCGTGCGCGCGAACCTGACCGCCCTGACGGAGCGTCATCCGGTCCTGCGCGGCGTGCAGATGTTCGACGAGCCGCTGGACGGCGACGCGGGTGACAGGGTCGCGGAGAAGCGCCGCACCCGGGAGGCGGGCCGCGCGGTCAACGGCACCTCGGTCATCGCGCGGGCCGTCGTACTCGGCTACGCCGACGGCGCGGCCGACCTGGTCCTCGTGGCACACCGCCGGGCCGTGGACCGACGCGCCCTTGACCACCTGGCCACGGCGCTGACCGACCCGGCACACCCCGTGGCCCTGCCCGAACCGGCGGCCGACGCGAGCCTCAAGGACGGCCCGCCCGAGCTGCCGTGGGGCCTCGGCACCCCGGCAGCGGCGGGCCGGACCGGCACCGTCGCGCTCACCGCCAGGGCGGTCGCGGGCGGCGCGGCACCGGCAGTGGCCGTGGCGGCCGCCGCGGTCGTCCTCGCCCGTTACGGCAGGACGGAGCGCGCCGCGTTCACGCTGATCACCGGGGGCCCGTCGGCCGCGGACACTCACGTGTCGGTCGCGCTCCCGGCGGGGGACACGACACGCGTCACCGACCTGCTCGACGGCGCGGCACACGCCCGCACCACGGGCGGCGAGCCGCCGTCCGGCATGCCGGCGGTCGGGGTCCTGCTGACCGAGGGCCGCGCCGGTGACGTCTACCGCCCCCTCTTCGCGCCGGTCTTTCCGGTGACGCTCGCGTGGCAGTACGACGCGGACGGCACCCTGAGCGGTGTCCTGCACTACGACGAGGGCGTCCTGGACCCGGAGATCGCCGGGCAGTTCGCCGGGCACGTCGACCGCGTCGTGGCGGCGCTGGCAGACGCTCCGGTCGACGCCCGGGTCGGTGACGTCGAGCTGCTGGACACCGGGGAAGCCGCCGCCGTCATCGCCGCCGGGTGCACCCCGGCCCGGGGCGACGCGGTGGTCGCGCCCGTCCACGAACTGTTCCGCAAGGTCGTCGCCGCCCAGCCGGACGCCACCGCCCTGTCCGATCCGGACCACACGTTGAGCTACGCCGAGTTGGACGCCCGGTCCGACGCGGTCGCCGGTGCGCTGCGCGGCCGCGGGGTGGCGCCGGGCGACCGGGTCGGGGTGTGCCTCGACCGCGCCACCGACCTGGTGGTCGCGCTGCTCGGCGTGCTCAAGGCCGGTGCCGCCTATGTCCCGATGGACATCGCCTATCCGGCGGAACGCCTGGTCCACACGGTGACCGACTCCGGCGCCCAGTTGGTGCTCTCCTCCTCGGCGGAGTTCCCCGCGGTCGACGGGGTGACCGTGGTGCACCCGAGCGAGGTGACCTCGGGCGGCGGTGAGCCGATCACGGACCCGGGCGTCAGCGCGGACGACATCGCCTACGTGATCTACACCTCCGGCTCCACCGGTCGACCCAAGGGCGTCGCGGTGCCCCACCGCAACGTCGGCGCGCTGCTCGCGGCGACCACCACCGATCTCGGACTCGGTCCTGAGGACACCTGGACGCTGTTCCACTCCAGCGCTTTCGACTTCTCGGTGTGGGAGATCTGGGGCGCGCTGCTCACCGGTGGCCACCTGGTCGTGGTGCCGTACTTCGTGTCCCGGAACCCGGAGGACTTCTACGACCTCCTGGTGCGGCACCGGGTCACCGTCCTGAACCAGACCCCGTCCGCGTTCGCCATGCTCAAGGAGGTCGACCTGCGGCGCTCCGCCGACCTCGCGGTGCGCCTTGTGGTCTTCGGCGGTGAGCCGCTTGACGTGCGGCTGCTGCAGGACTGGTTCCGCAGGCACCCGCACACCCGGTGCCGGGTGGTCAACATGTTCGGCATCACGGAGACCACCGTGCACGTCACGAGCCAGACCGTCACGCCGCAGGACGTCGGCGCCGGGTCCCGTTCGGTCGGCCGGGCACTGCCCGGTTGGTCGGTGTCCGTGCGGGATGCCGAGGGCCGCGTCCAGCCGTTCGGGGTGCCAGGCGAGATCTACGTCGGCGGCGCGGGCGTGGCCAGCCACTACCTCAACCAGGAGGAGCTGACCGCCGACCGGTTCGTGTCCGACCCGGTCACCGGGGAGCGCGTCTACCGCAGCGGTGACCTGGGCAGGCTGCGCCCTGACGGGCGCCTGGACCACCTCGGCCGGATCGACGGCCAGGTCAAGGTGCGCGGCTTCCGCATCGAACTCGGCGAGATCCGCTCGGTCCTGCTTGAGGACCAGAACGTCACCGCGGCGGCGGTGGTCCTTGGCGGCGAGACCGGTGACGCGGCTGACGTCCGCCTGGAGGCCTACCTGGTGCCGAGGCACGACGCCGTGTCCGTGGAGGACATCCGGCGGCGGGCGGCGCGATACCTGCCGGACTACATGGTGCCGGCCGTGTTCACGCTGCTGTCCGAGCTGCCGCTGACCGTCAACGGAAAGGTCGACGTGAGCAGGCTCAAGCCGGCCGCCGAGACCGCCGGGACCGAGTCGGCCGCCGAGGCCGGGCAGCCGACGGACGACCCGGTGCTGCGGGCGATGCGCGAGATCCTCGGCGAACACGTCGGCCCGGACGACGACTTCTTCGTCTGCGGCGGCAACTCGCTGCTCGCGGTACGGCTCTCCGGCGCGCTGCGCAGGGCCGGGCTGCCCCCGGTGTCACTGCGCGAGCTGTACCTCCACCCGACGGCGGCCGAGGTGAGCGCGCTCATCACCGAGCGCGAGCCCGCCGAGGGGTGAAGGGGCACGCATCGATGTGACCGGCGACCGTCACCGTGCCAGACGCCGTCTCAGAGGCTGCGTCAGCACGGTGACCCCGCTGTGTCAGGACGGCGGGCGATCGTGAACGCGTCGACACGGGCAGCAGGACAACCCGGTGACGTGACCCCACGCGCCGTTCGCCCAGCCAGTCGTCCGTCACAGACGTCCACCGCTGCCGCGTGACGCACACGCCGCGGTGGTGGCCGATGTGCCGCCCGACCTCGGCGTACGACATCCCCCTGCCGCTGTCCGCCAGGACGGGCACGCCCGTGCCCTGCTCCCCCTGCGTGCTGCACATCATCAGCAGCGAGGAGACCTACGGGTACGCCATCACGCGTCGACTGAACGAACTCGGCTTCACCGACGTCGTCGAGGGCACGGTCTACACCATCTTGATGCGGCTGGAGCGGAAGAGACTCGTCCAGGTGACGAAACGGCCGTCCGGACAGGGCCCACCGCGCAAGTTCTTCGCGCTCAACGACGCGGGGCGCGAACAATTCGCGGCGTTCTGGACGAAGTGGGACTACCTCTCATCACGCATCGACAACCTGAAGGAGGGCGGGCGATGAGCTTCTGGGAGACTCTGACGGGCAGCGACCTCACGAGGGAATGGAAGGCGTTCGAAGCCCGGGCCGAGGCACTGCCGGACGACTACCGGGTGGCGTGGGAACAGATCAAGACGCGCTCCCTCCCCTACGGGGACCTCACCGGTCGCAAACTGACGCCGATCCTCGACGGCGCCTTGGGGCTGTTCGAAGAAGCGGCGGCGGACGGGCTGAGCGTCGACGAGGTGCTCGGCGACGACATCGAAGGCTTCTGCGTGGCACTGACCGGCGGAGCGGGGGCCCGGAGCTACCGCGACCGGTGGCGCGAGCAGTTGAACAGGAACGTCGCGAAGAAGCTGGGCCGCCTGGGAGGCTGACATGGGCATCCACGACATCATCGAGGGCAAGAAGGAGTGGCGGGCGCACATGGCACGGGTCCGGGCGCTGCCGCCGGACTACGAGATCGTCTACAAGGAAATGCAGCGGTACTTCTTCAAGGTCGGCCCCATCGGCCTGATCGACGGACCCCTGCTCCCGGGGATCGTCGACTTCTTCGAGCAGGGCGCGGCGTCCGGCAAGGGAGTCATCGAGCTCATCGGCGACGACGTCGCCGCCTTCTGCGATGGCCTGATCAAGGACTCGCGCACCCACGCGGACGTCTACCAGGAGTCCATCAGCGAACGCCCCGGCAAGGCCGGGAAGTAGCGCCCCCCACCGCGGTACCCGCGCGCGGTCGGGCGACCGCTCCAGCGACGCCCGGCCCACGGCTCGGCGTCCGGCCCAGGGCCCGACGCCCGGATCCCGCGTCGAACCGCCGCGCCGAGTCCGACCCCGGCACCAGGGCGCGGATCGTCCGCGACGGACACGATGACCCGGGGCGTGAGACCCCGGGTCCCTGGCGGCTCCGCCATCAAGGAATTCCCCTCCCGCGCCCCACGGAGAGTCCGCACCCTTACGTGACTCCGTTCCGGGCCTGCCGCCCGATGTCAGCCGGTCCGCCGTTCCCACGGCACGACTGCGGGGTCAGGGCTTCTCCGACATCACCGAGGGCACCGTCCGCGTGGAACGGATCGAAGCTGTTCGAAGCGGCTTCGCCAAGGGGGTGGTCACGACATGCCCAGAGAGCGGAACGCACCAAGCCAAGTCGATCCGCGTGCGGGGCGCTGGCCGCCGAAGGGCTCATCGACGAGAACGGCGACTGGGCCGCGGGCAACACCCGGCTGTGGTTCCTCGGCGACTTCACCGACCGCGGCCCGGACGGCATCGGCGTCATCGACCTCGTCATGCAGTTGTCCGCGCAGGCCGCCGCCGCGGGCGGCTACTGCAAGGCACTCATGGGCAACCACGAGCTGCTGCTGATCGGCGCCAAGCGGTTCGGCGACACCCCGGTCAACTCCGGCGCCGGCACCGCCTCCTTCCAGGCCGCCTGGCTGCTCAACGGCGGCCAGCGCACCGACATGGAGCGGCTCCAGGACCACCACCTCCAGTGGATGTCCCGGCTCGACGCGATGACCGAGGCGGACGGCTACCTGCTGGTGCACTCCGACACCACCGCCTACCTGGAGTACGGCGACTCCATCGAGGCGGTCAACGACGCCGTGACGGAGGCCCTGCAGCGCAGCGACGCCGACGAGTGCTGGGACCTGTTCCGCAAGTTCACCAAGCGCTTCGCCTTCCGCGACGAGGACGCCGGCCCGGTGGCGGTGCGCGAGCTGCTCGACGCCTACGGCGGCCAGCGCATCGTGCACGGCCACAGCCCCATTCCGTATCTGCTGGGCGAGGTCGGCTCGGAAGACGGCGAGGACGGCGGCGCCCCGTCCGTCGAAGGACCGCACGTCTACGCCGACGATCTCGCCATCGCGATGGACGGCGGCGTGACCATGGCCGGAAAGCTGCTGGTCGTCCAACTACCCCTGGCGGGTTGATCCGGCCGGTATGCGGACCGTTGTTCGGACGGCGAAGGGTTCCGCCCCGAACTCCGCCCGGGAGTTCCACCCGGCCGGGGTGAATTCGGAAAACATACTGTCACCCCGCGCCGCATCGGCTCTACCATCGGCGTATCCGTAGCAGGCTCTCCTCCGTTTCCGCCCCGTCGGCCGGCGAAAGCCGCGCCTCAGGGCCCCTACGGAGCATCGGGGGACGCACATGAACAGCGCTCCGCATCTGCTGATCGAGGACCGTCCGGAGTTCGAGCGGATCCTCGATGAGGCGCTGCGTACCGCGCACCGCGGACCGGATTCCACCGCCGCGGGCCGCCGGCTCACCAACGAACAGCTGCGCACGATGGCGCTCAACGCCTCGGCCGCGATCTCGGCGTGCGCGGCCGCCGAGTACGAGCACTTCGTCGCCCTACGAGACGAACTGCGCGACCCCGCGCACCGTCCCGCCGTGGCGCCACCGGCGGTGGCCGAAGGCGGCGGCGCCGGTGCCGACGACGACGGCACCGGTCCGGGCGACCCGGCCGACCGAACCACCGTGCCGAACCCCTCCGGTGCGGGGTTGGTGGCCGTCCTCACCGTGCTCGCCCCGCTGCTCGCCGGGACCGCAGCGGCGATCTTCCTCCTCCTCGGGTACGCGTTGCGGATGCTGCACCCGGCCCTGTCGATCGCCCAGCCGATGGTCACGGCGGGCTGGTTCTTCGCGGTCCTGACCGCCGCGGGGCTCCTCATCGCCGCCATCGGCCTGCTGCTGACCGCCCTGCGCAACGGGGGCGCCACCCCGCGCGGCGCGGCGTCCCGGACCCGGGCCGAGGAGGTCGACCGCGCCCGTGAGGCATGGCGGCAGGCGCTGCTGGAGCGCGGCGTCCTGCCGTTCCTGTACGAAGCGATGGCCGCCGCCCCGCCGCCCGCGGAGACCCCGGCCCGCTCCTACAGCCCCGGCCACCATCCCCAACCGGCGGGCCGCACACCGCACCTGGGCTACAGCCGCCCCGGCTTCAGCACGGAAGACGGCGACACCCCCACCACCCGCCCCCGCTTCAGCAGTCCGGACTTCTCCAGCCCGGACTACGGCGGCCCGGACCACCATCCGGAATAGCCCATTCCACGGAAATGAGCCGCTCGGCGACCCACAGCCTGTTCATGACGTCCTGGGTTACAAGCCGAGGGAGACGGCTCCCCCTGATCTCGCCGTCGCGGAGGATGCTCAGTCGAGACAGAACTCGTTGCCCTCGATGTCCTGCATCACGATGCACGACTCGTTGTCGTCATCGGCAAGCAGCGTTTGCACGTGTACCGCGCCGAGCGCGACCAGTCGTGCGCATTCGGCCTCCAGTGTGGCGAGGCGCTCGTCACCCACGAGTCCGGTTCCGGCCCGCACGCAGAGATGCACCCGATTCTTGACGATCTTCCCTTCGGGAACGCGCTGGAAGAGCAGGCGCGGGCCCACACCCGAGGGATCACTGCATGCGAAGTAGGTCACCTGATCCTCAGGCGGCAGCGAACGATGGTAGTCCTCCCACGTGGCAAACCCCTCCGGGATCGGCGGTACGACGTACCCCAACACCTCGCACCAAAAACCGGCGAGGCGCGCAGGCTCTGCGCAGTCGAAGGTGACTTGGAACTGCTTGATCGATGCCATCGGCGCACCATAGCAGGGGGACTTTATTGCTCATCTCCCGGCGTGTATCCGCATGTTGTCGGAAGGACAGCCCCTGCTGGCCGCTGCCGTGTCGTGCGGTCGCGCTGTCTACAAGCGTCGAATGGCCTGTGCTTCCGCTCTTTCGACTGGTGTACGGCTGTAGACATGCACCAGCGCGAGGTGGAAGAGCGCAGGGGCGAGAGGCGCCCACCGGTGGATGCGATCGGCACGCAGCATGTACCTGGCCACGGCCGCGGGGCGGAAAGGCACGTAATCGATGGTCTGGTGTTCCCATCGGTCCGCGACTCCCCTGCTCATGCGTGCTTGCAAGCCGTCCTGGGTCAGGTCCTTCAATCGGGCATAGAAGTGGGCGCTCCAGTGGCGCTTGTCAATGTCGAGCACAAACGCCAGAAGTTCCAGCGTGTACTCGTGCGGTTCTATGGACAACTCCTCCCGCATGCCCCGCCGGGCTACCGCGTGCAGATCGGGGGCGCTCCTGCCAGAGGAATCGATATGCCGTGACATCCCCTCGTTGACGGAGGAGTTCCATACACCCGGTGCCATACGGACCCGGTCACTTCGCTGGCTGACGACCAGCATGTCGTCCGCGGTCACCACCGCGACGTTCACGGCGAAACTGCAGTGCAGGAACGCAGGTGCCCGCAGCGGGTTGTCCGGGTCGAGATATCGGGTGCGAGGCGTTGTCCCGTCGGGCAGTCGGCGGTCCAGTTGCTGAGCCGCGAGAAAGGTGTAGTAATCCGTCGGGCGCAGCCGCAGGTGGACTTCGGGCTGCTCGTCGAGGGCGGTCCGGGAGACATCGAACGATTCGACCGCGTAACGAGGACCGTTCCACAGCGGCGTCCGGCCCTCGGCCCGCAGACGCGCACTCTGCGCCTCGATCTCGTCCCGCCAGCCCACCATGTCCGCGGGAAGCTCGACCTCCTCGTCGAGCACCTGGATGTAGACGGCGTCAGCGGGGATGGACGACTCACCGTCCCCTTCCACGATCAGGGCAGAGGTGTGAAGGGGTCCCATGGAGAAGCTTCTCCACACGGGGCCGGACTCTTCCTGGCGCCGCAGGCTGCGCACCGCGCTGGTCGATCGGGTGCGCATCCGGTACCAGGCATTCTGTAAGGGCTGCTGGAACAGCACCGCGAAGAGCATGCCCAGCACAGCGCCGACCACTCCGTTGGCCACATCTATCCCACCCATGTCAGGCAGGTTAGGGATGTCGATCACACCATGTGTGATCTTGTCCCTTCCGTTACGGCGCCCCGCACGCGACAGGCGGAGACCCCCCACAGGCCTCCGCCGCCGCAGCCCGCCGCAGTGGGTCAGTCCGCCAAGGGCAGGTACACGCGGTTGCCCGACTCCGCGAACTCGCGTGACTTCTCCGCCATCCCGGCCTCGATCTCGGACTCCGCCATCGTCTCGCCGTGCTGGCGGCGGATGTCCTGGGAGATCTTCATCGAGCAGAACTTCGGACCGCACATCGAGCAGAAGTGCGCGGTCTTCGCCGGCTCCGCCGGCAGCGTCTCGTCGTGGTACTCGCGCGCCGTGTCCGGGTCGAGGGCCAGGTTGAACTGGTCCTCCCAGCGGAACTCGAAGCGGGCGTCGGACAGGGCGTCGTCCCATTCCTGGGCGCCCGGGTGGCCCTTGGCCAGATCCGCCGCGTGGGCCGCGATCTTGTAGGTGATGACGCCGGTCTTGACGTCGTCGCGGTCGGGCAGGCCCAGGTGCTCCTTCGGGGTGACGTAGCAGAGCATCGCCGTGCCCCACCAGGCGATCATCGCGGCGCCGATGCCCGAGGTGATGTGGTCGTAGGCGGGTGCGATGTCCGTGGTCAGCGGGCCCAGCGTGTAGAAGGGGGCCTCCTCGCAGATCTCCTGCTGGAGGTCCACGTTCTCCTTGATCTTGTGCATCGGGACATGCCCCGGGCCCTCGATCATGGTCTGGACGCCATGCGCCTTGGCGATCCTGTTCAGTTCACCGAGGGTCTTGAGCTCGGCGAACTGCGCCTCGTCGTTGGCGTCCGCGATGGAGCCCGGGCGCAGCCCGTCGCCCAGGGAGTACGTCACGTCGTACGCGGCGAGGATCTCGCAGAGTTCCTCGAAGTTCTCGTACAGGAACGACTCCTTGTGGTGCGCCAGGCACCACGCCGCCATGATCGAGCCGCCGCGCGAGACGATGCCGGTCTTGCGGCGGGCGGTCAGGGGGACGTACGGCAGCCGTACGCCCGCGTGGACCGTCATGTAGTCGACGCCCTGTTCGGCCTGCTCGATGACGGTGTCCTTGTAGATCTCCCAGGTCAGTTCCTCGGCCTTGCCGTCGACCTTCTCCAGCGCCTGGTAGAGGGGGACCGTGCCGATCGGGACGGGGGAGTTGCGCAGCACCCACTCGCGGGTGGTGTGGATGTTGCGGCCGGTGGAGAGGTCCATGACCGTGTCGGCGCCCCAGCGGGTGGCCCAGGTCATCTTCTCCACCTCCTCCTCGATGGAGGAGGTCACCGCGGAGTTGCCGATGTTGGCGTTGACCTTCACCAGGAACCGCTTGCCGATGATCATCGGCTCGATCTCCGGGTGGTTGACGTTGGCCGGCAGGACGGCGCGGCCCGCGGCGATCTCCTCGCGTACGACCTCGGGGGAGACGTTCTCGCGCAGCGCCACGTACTCCATCTCGGCGGTGATCTCGCCGCGCCGGGCATACGCGAGCTGGGTGACCGCCGCGCCGTCCCGGCCCCGGCGGGGCAGTCTGGGCCGGCCGGGGAAGACCGCGTCGAGGTTCTTCAGGCCCCCGCGCGGCGCGGTGTGCTTGATCCCGTCGTCCTCCGGGCGCATGGGGCGCCCGGCGTACTCCTCGGTGTCGCCCCGGGCGACGATCCAGTTCTCCCGCAGCGGCGCCAGGCCGCGCCGGACGTCCGTCTCGACGGCGGGGTCGGTGTACGGGCCGGACGTGTCGTACAGCGTCACGTCCTGGCCGTTGGTGAGGTGCACCTGCCGGACCGGCACCCTCAGGTCCGGGCGGGAACCGGTGACATACGACTTGTGCCAGCCGATCGCGCGCGTGCGTGCATCCTGCATGGTCATGAGACCCACTCCCTACGCCGGCATTACCCGGTAACAGGTTCAGCGGTCGACGCAGCGGTTCTCCGTACCGTATGTACGGATATCAGCGCCCTCTCAGCCCGGTGCTCCGAGCTCCCGCGATTGCAAAGGTGCCACGAGGCTAACGGTTCCCCCGGCAGGCTGAACAGAGGGGCGCGCTTGTCTTGCGCTTGAGTCTCGTGCTGGTCTTGCGATGATCGGTCGGTGACCCCGACACCTGAGCCACACTCCCACGAGCCCTCCGGCGGCCACCCGCCCGGCCCCCACGGCCACGCGCACGGACACTCCCACGCGCACGCCCACGGCCCCGCCACGCCCGTCTCGGCGCATCTGCGCAAGGTCATCGCGGCGGTGCTGATCCCGTTCACCGCCGCCGTCGTCGCCGGGCTGATCGTGCTGTGGCCGGGCGGCGCCCCCGAGGGGCAGGGCGGCCAGCGCAGCGGACTCGGCTTCGACCAGGACACCGTCTCGGGCAAGGTCGTGAAGATCGAGGAGGTGAAGTGCGCCGATGTGGGCGCCCAGCCGCAGCAGCCGCCCGCGCCCGGGGAGGAGCCGGGGCAGCAGCCGAAGCAGTCGGACGAGCCGTGCGAGCGGACGACCATCGAGGTGACCTCCGGCAAGGACAAGGGGCGCACGTTCGAGGAGATCGTGCGGCCGGACGCGTCCCGCCACTACGACACGGGCCAGAGGGTGAAGCTGGCCTACGCGCCCAAGGCGCCGAAGAACCTCCAGTACTCGGTCAGCGATGTGGACCGCGGCTTCCCGATGGCGCTGCTGGCGGGCCTCTTCGCGCTCGCCGTGGTGGCCGTCGGTCGGCTGCGCGGGGTCTTCGCGCTGGTGGCGCTGGCGATCAGTTTCGGGGTGCTGACGCTGTTCATCCTCCCGGCGATCCTGCAGGGCGACAATCCGCTGCTGGTCGCGGTGGTCGGGGGCAGCGCGATCATGCTGATCGCGCTCTATCTGTGCCATGGGCTGACGGCCCGTACGTCGGTGGCGGTGCTCGGCACCCTCGTGTCACTGCTGCTGATCGGCCTGCTGGGGTCGCTCTTCATCAGCTGGGCGTCGCTGACCGGCAACACCGACGACCAGACGGGCCTGGTGCACGGCCTCTATCCGGACATCGAGATCCGGGGTCTGCTGCTGGCGGGGATCATCATCGGTTCACTGGGTGTGCTGGACGATGTGACGGTGACTCAGACCTCGGCGGTGTGGGAGCTCAAGGACGCGGACCCGACGGCGGGTTGGCGGAAGCTGTACGCGGCCGCCATGCGCATCGGGCGGGACCACATCGCCTCCGTGGTCAACACGCTGGTGCTGGCGTACGCGGGTGCGTCGCTGCCGCTGCTGCTGCTGTTCTCGATCGCGGACAGCGGCGTGGGCACGGTGGCGACCAGCGAGATCATCGCCGAGGAGATCGTCCGGACCCTGGTGGGCAGCATCGGGCTGGTCGCCTCGGTGCCGGTGACCACCGCGCTGGCGGCGCTGGTGGTCACCGCCGACCGCCGGCACCCGGAGGCCGCGCCCGCGGGCCGCGGGCGCCGGCGGCGCGCCAAGCCCCGCGGCTAGCTGCCACCCTCCGTGTGCGCCGGGGGAGTTGGGGCGACCTCGTCACCCCGCGTAACGGTCATGAGCGAGGATACGATTGAGCACCGCGTCCAGATCACCCACCGGATCGACGGCGTCCCGCTCGGCGCCGAACGGCACGAGCCGGTCCGTACGGTCCAGGAACGCCACCAGCGGCGCCGCCCCGACCCGGAACAGCGCGCGTTCGCCGCCGACCTGCAGCCGGATGAAGAGGTCGGACGTGTTCCCGCCGGGGACGGGCGTGATGTGCACATCGCCCTCGCCGGTGGGCCTGCTGAGCCCGTCGAGCAGCAGCTCGCGGGCGAACGCCCAGGTCACAGGGGCATCCCCGGGCAGGTTGAAGGTGATTTCCACGGCGTACGGGTCCTCGCTGTCGTACGCCAGCTCGACCGGGATACGGAAGGACAGGTCCTGGGAGACCACGAAGGACATCGTCACTTCCGCCTGGACTGTGTCGCGCATGTCTCGCATCGTTCGCCGCCCCGAATCGATTGGGAATGGCCGGATCGGACCCAACTGGCCCTCTTGACAACATGGTCCGCCAAGCACTAGCGGATCACAAGGAGTGTGATTTCAGATACTGATAGAGAACGAGAGGGAGCTGATGGCGTGGGGAACTCTGGAGCGTAGGGACTCCATTGCAGGACGGAGTCGTTCCGCTTCCCCGACGGGTACGGAAATGGCCAAGGAGGCCGCCGTGTCCCCTGCCGCGACCGGAAACGCGCCGCAGACCGTGCCCAAGACATACTCCTGCCGTTCGATGACCGGTTGCGAACGGTCTCGGGCGGCCAACCGCCGCCGCAGATCGCTCGCGTTCCGTACCGAGTACGGGGTGAGGGCCTGCACCGGATACCGGGACAGGTGGTCCTCACGGTCCCGTTCGTCGAGCTGCGCCAGCAGGCACTGCCCGATGGCGTGCGCGTGCGCGGTGCTCCGGAAGTCGGCCCACTCCTCGACGGCCGGGGACTCCGGTCTGTCCGCGATCGCGACGACCTCCACCTCACCTTCCCGGTAGACCGAGAAGTACACGGCGACCCCCACCTCGTCGCCGAGCCGGGCCAGGGCCGCGCCGACCTCGGCGCGCTGCCGCGCCCGAGCGCCCGCGCCGCCGAGTCGCTCGACCGCCTCGCCGAGCACGAACACACCGCCCTCGCGGCTCAGATACCCCTCATAGGTGAGGGTGCGGAGCAGGTGGTACGCGGTGGGCAGCGGCAGTCCCGCCGCCCGGGCGAGCTGCTTCGCGGGCGCGCCACCCGGGTGCCTTCCGACGGCTTCCAGGAGGTGCAGCGCACGCTGCACCGACGTGATGAGGGTGGGTTCGGAGACCGCACCCGCCTTCTCTGTCGCCAACAGGCACCCCCGGGGTGTGTTTGCGAGGCGACGCCGGAGGGGGCGCCGGAGACTCGCACTTTAACCGGAGTAATGCCTTCAGGCCGAGGATGGGTGCGCGATGTCCCTCCCGCGGTGTACGCGCAGGTGGGGCGCTGCTTACGATTACCAGTCACCTCGGGACGAAGACGATGAAGAGGTGAATTTCCGTACGGCATAGATCAAACCGCCGACCAGTGCCACCAGGAGCAGCAGCCGGAAGGCCAGCCACGCCACGAAGCCGAGCACCGTGACGATCAGCCCTCCGAAGACCGCGAGGACGAGGACCGGAATCGCGATCCACGTCACCCACCACGGCAACCCCTGGAACACGTTCTTCGCTGCCATCGCCGGTCCCTTCACTGTGCTGTCCATGCACTTTCGATGCTAGGTCGCGCAGGCGCTCCAAGCCCCTCTCCCGTCCCCCGTCCTCCCCTGACCGGTCCCCTACGGGTCGGCGGCCACCGGCCTCGGCTTTCCGGCGGAGGCATCGGCTTTCCGGTGGAGACCTCAGCCTTCCGGCGGAGGCCTCAGCTCTCCGGCGGCGAGAAGACCACCACGACCCGCAGGTCCTCGCTGATGTGATGGAACTTGTGCGGGACCCCGGCCGGCACATAGACCACGCTGCCACGCGCCACGTGCGTCGTCTCCATCCCCACCGTGATCGAGGCCCGGCCGCTGACCACCAGGTACACCTCGTCCTGGGCGTGCGGCCGCTGCGGGTCCGTGCCGCCCGCGTCCAGCGCGTACAGCCCCACCGACATGTTCCGCTCCCGCAGGAACTGCAGATACGCGCCGTCGTTGGCGGCGCGCTCCGCCTCCAGCTCATCCAGTCGGAACACCTTCATCGCTCACTGCCCCTTGCTCGGCCGGTCCGGTCTGCCACGATCTCAGCATGAGGAATTTCGTAGTCAAGACGCTCGCGAACGCCGGCGCCCTGGGCGTGGCCATCTGGTTGCTCAAAGACGTCACGCTGACCGGGAACATAGGCCGCAAGGCACTGACGCTGGTGCTGGTCACCCTGCTCTTCGGGGTGGTCAACGTCGTCGTCAAGCCTGTGGTGAAGCTGCTGGCGCTGCCGCTGTTCGTACTGACCCTCGGCCTGATCACGCTGGTCATCAACGCGCTGATGCTGCTGCTGACCTCCAAGCTGGCCGGCGAGTTCGACCTCACCTTCCATGTCGAGGGCTTCGGCACCGCGGTGGTCGGCGGCCTGATCATCGCCGTCGTGTCCTGGGCGCTGAACGTGGTCCTGCCCGACGACGATGACTGACCGCCCGCGGGTCGCGACCGGCAGGGGCCGACGCCCGACCGGCCGCGGGTCCCACGTCGTGGACGGACGGCCGGGGATCCCGCGGCCGTGGACGATGATGGGCTCATGAGCCCGTCGCCCTACCGTGTCTGCTTCGTGTGCACCGGCAACATATGCCGCTCCCCGATGGCCGAGTCCGTCCTCCGTGCCCGCGCCGAGGAGGCCGGGCTCGGCGGCCGGGTGGAGATCGACAGCGCGGGCACCGGCGGCTGGCACGAGGGCTACGGCGCCGACCACCGCACCATCGCCGTCCTCACCGAGCGCGGTTACGAGCAGGCGCATGTCGCCCGGGGCTTCCGGCGCGAGTGGTTCGACCGGCTCGACCTGGTGATCGCGCTCGACGGCGGCCACCTCCGCGAGCTGCGCCGCCTCGCCCCCACACCGCGGGACGCGGCCAAGGTGCGGCTGCTGCGCTCCTACGATCCGGCCGCCGCCGCGGCGGGCGATCTCGACGTACCGGACCCGTACTACGGCGGGCCGGACGACTTCCAGGCGTGCATGGAGATGGTCGAGGCGGCGAGCGAGGGGCTGCTGACGGCCGTCCGCGAGGCGATCGGCGCGAGGGAAGCCGAGAGCGCGTGATCGAGCGGGCAGAGCGGGCGTGAGCGGCGCGAGTGAGCGGAGCGGGAGTGAGCGGCGCGAGTGAGCGGAGAAGGACGCATGGCCATCGGTGACGGAACCCGCGCGGTGCGGGCCGGGCTGCCCGAGCCCCGGACGTACGAGCCCGCCCTGCCCGGCCCCGTCTTCGCCGCGCACTACCACCTGCACGGCGACGCCGACCTGGCCGGCGGCCCCGGCACGTACGGCCGGGACACCAACCCCACCTGGACGCTGCTGGAACGGGCGGTCAGCGAGCTGGAAGCCCCCGGCGCGGACGCCGAGACCGTGGTCTTCTCCTCCGGCATGGGCGCCATCTCCGCGGTCCTGTTCTCCCAGCTCCGCCAGGGCGACGCGGTGGTCCTGCCCGACGACGGCTACAACCTCCTCGTCCCGCTCCGGACCCGGCTGGAGGGGTACGGCGTCGAGGTGCGCACGGCGCCCACCGCCGGGGACGCCCAGCTCGGAGTGGTCGCGGGCGCCCGGCTGCTGTGGATCGAGTCGCCCTCCAACCCCGGCCTCGACGTGTGCGACATCCGCCGCCTCGCCGCCGCCGCGCACGCCGAAGGCGCCCTCGTCGCCGTCGACAACACCCTGGCCACCCCGCTCGGCCAGCGCCCCCTGGAACTCGGCGCGGACTTCGCGGTGGCCAGCGGCACCAAGGCGCTCACCGGCCACGGGGACGTCCTGCTCGGCTACGCCACCGCCCGCGATCCGCGACGGGCCGCCGAGATCAGGGCCTGGCGCAAGACCGTCGGCGCGATCCCCGGCCCCATGGAGGCGTGGCTGGCGCACCGTTCGCTGGCCACCCTCCCGTTGCGGGTCGACCGGCAGGCCGCCACCGCGCTGGCGCTGGCCGAGGCGCTGGGCGAACGCCCCGAGATCAGCGGGCTGCGCCACCCCGGGCTGCCGACCGATCCGGCGCACGCGACGGCGGCGGCGCAGATGCGCGGCGGCCGGTTCGGCTGCGTGGTGTCCTTCGCCCTCCCGGACCAGGCGCACGCGGAACGCTTCCTGGGCGCGCTGCGACTGGTGGACGACGCGACGAGCTTCGGCGGCGTGCGCTCCACGGCGGAGCGGCGGGCCCGGTGGGGCGGTGACGCGGTTCCGGCCGGCTTCATCCGCTTCTCGGTGGGTGTGGAGGACCCGGACGACCTGATCGCGGACGTCGTACGGGCACTGGACGAGGCGGCGGCGGACGGGGCGGCGCAGGGCGGGTCGGCGCGGGACGGGGCGGCGCGGGACGGGGCGTAGAACCGGCGCGTACGGCGCCCCGGCGCACGGCTCTCCGGCATGCGGCGCGGGCACATGCCCGTGGCCGACCGGGTGGGCGTCTTGAACCTCCCCCCTCGTGGCTCAAGACGCCCTGGTTTCCGGCGCACCAGGAACCGTTCGATAAAGGCTAGTTGACTCTGCGTCATTGTCCAATCACGGTAGGGGCATGGGCCTATCGGCATATTTATGGCTGGCATGCGACCACGCCGCGGCGTTCCGAGGGGAACGGGATGGATCTATCCCTCTTGCGCACGTTTGTCACGGTGCACCGGGCCGGGTCCTTCACCCGCGCCGCCGCCCTCCTCGGACTCTCCCAGCCCGCCGTGACCGCCCAGATCCGCACCCTGGAGCGGCAGGTGGGCCGCCCGCTGTTCCTGCGCCAGGCCCGCGGCGTCGTCCCCACCACCGTCGGCGACGAACTCGCCCACAAGGTCGCCCCGCATCTCGACGCGCTGCTGGAGATCACCGAGGCCCGGTTCGACGACCGCTCCGCGCCGCGCACCCTGCATCTCGCCGGGCCCCCGGAGTTCCTCGCGCAGCGGGTCCTGCCCGCGCTCACCCCGCTGACCGCCCAGGGGCTGGCCGTACGGACCGTCTTCGGCGGCTCCGACGAGCTGTTCGCGGGCATGTCCGCCGGACACCACGACCTGGCCGTCACCGCCTCCCGGCCGCGCGGCAGGCTGCTGACGGCCACCGCGCTGTGCGACGAGGAGCACGTGCTCGTCGGGGCGCCGCGCTGGGCCGCCCGGCTCGGCGGCCCGGCCGCCCTGCGGATGCGCGGCGCGCCGGCGCTGACGGGGCTGCCCGTCGTGGACGTCCACGAGAGCCTGCCGTTCGTCAGCCAGTACTGGTCCGCCGTCTTCGACGCGCCGCCGACCGCCCCGGCGACCGTCGTCGTCCCCGACCTTCGCGCGGTGCTGGGCTGCGTGGCCGCCGGGGCGGGGCTCGGCGTACTGCCCCGCTATCTGTGCGCGGACGCGCTGGACGCCGGGCGGGTCCTCGCGCTGCTGGATCCGCCGGTGCCGCCGCTGCGCACGTACTTCCTGGTGGTACGCACCGGAGCGCTGGCCCTGCCGCACCTCGCGCGGGCGCACGAGTGGCTGCTGCGCGCTGCGGTCGACTGGTGAGACGGGCGCGTGCGATGGTTTCACGCCACGCCGCGTGCGGCAGATGTCACGTATGACCGAACGACCTGTGGTCAAGCGCACCGCTCGCGCCATCCTGCTGGACGGCGACATCGAGCCGGAGATGATCCTGATCAAGCGCACCAAGCCCGGCGAGGAACCGTACTGGATCACGCCGGGCGGCGGCGTGGAGCCCGAGGACGCCACGGTCGTCGACGCGCTGCACCGCGAGGTCGACGAGGAGCTGGGCGCCAAGGTCAGCCACATCGTCCCCGCCTTCGTCGACACCGTCTCGCACAGCCTCCACCACGCCGCCCATGGCGTGAAAGTGCAGCACTTCTTCGTCTGCCGGCTGGACTCGATGGACCTCTCGCGGCGGCACGGCCCGGAGGTGGACGAGCCCTGCGGGGAGTACGACGTGGTACGGATCCCCTTCACCCGCAAGGGAATCGCGTCGGTGGAGATGGTGCCGCCATCGCTGCGGGCGTACCTCGACGCCAACCTGGAGGGCGTGCTGGCACTGCTCGCGGAGGACTTCGGCTGAGGAGCGCCACGGAGGAGGTCGCCGGAACAGCCGCCCGGCCTAGCCGAACCAACCGCTGAACGGCTCCCCGCCCGCCCCCGACGCCCGCTGCCGCGCCCGGGCCAGCACCCGTTCCGCCTCCCGGCGCCACTGGTCGGGGTCGACTCCCTCCACCGCCGCGGCACCATGGCGGCCGCGCGCCGGCGCCCGCCGCGGGGCGCGGTCGCCCGCCCCCGCCGCCGCGCCGAAGAAGTCCCCGCCCTTGCGCCGGACATCGTCCGTGCCCCAGTCCCGCTCGCGGTCGGCACCGCGTGGCTGCGGCGGCACCTTCGCCAGATGCGGGATGTGCTTGGCGCAGTGGATGTACGCCTCCTCCACGCTCACCTCCACCCACACCACGGCGCGTCGGCCGGGCACCGGGTCGACCGGCAGACCGGGGCGGGCCGCGCGCATCTCCGCGTCGGACAGCACCCGGGCCCGGCCGTTGAGGTGCAGGCCGATGCGGTCCCGGAAGAAGTCGATCATGAGGATGCCCACACGGGGGTTCTCCTCGATGTTGCCGAGGCTCGCGAGCACGCCGTTGCCGCGGTACTCGGGATACGCGACCGTACGGGCGTCGAAGACCTGGACGAAGCCGGGCGGACCGGCGCGGAACGTACTGTCGCACTCGCCGTGCCGGTCCGCGGTCGCCAGGAAGAACATCTCCTGTCGCGCCGCGAACTCCCGCATCCGCGGGTTGAGGTGGTCCAGCACCTGGTCGTCGTAGAACCGGTCGGCGCGCTCGGCCGTGCCGAACCGCAGTTGCAGCACGTGCTCGCCGTCGCTTCCCGGGCGGTGACCGGCCGCCACCGTGGCGAACGGCGCCGCCTCCCTCGCGGGCGGTACCGCCGGTGCCGTGGCGGGTGCCGGCGGCGCGGTGGGGGGTACCGGCGGTGGAGTGGCGGGTGCCGGGGGCGCGGTGGGGAGTGCCGGCGGTGGAGTGGCAGGCACTGGCGGTGCCGTGGCGGGCGCCTTCGCCGTCGTGACCGCCCATGTCGGCGTGCGCTCGTGGTCTTTCACAGTCCCTGTCCTGCCTAGTCGCCGGCCGCGACCAGCTCTTCGATGGAGTCGTGGCGGATGCGCTGCGGCGGAATGCCCACGCCCATCAGCGCGTCCACGCCACTGCGGATCATTCCGGGCGGACCGGACAGATACCCGTCGTAGCTGCTCCAGGGCCCGTATTGGCGCACGGCGTCCGGAAGTTGACCGCTCAGCCCGCTGGTCGGCCCGTCCGAGACCACGGGGCGCACCGAGAGCCAGGGGTGCGACCGCGCCAGGCCCAGCATGGTGTCGATGTCGTACAGGTCATGGTCGCTGCGGGCCCCGTAGAAGACCTCGACGGGTCGGGTCCGGCCGTGCTCGGCGACGTCCTCCACCAGCGCCTTGATCGGGGCGATGCCGGTGCCGCCGCCGAGGCAGAGCAGTCCGTTGTCGCTGCTGTGGTCGACGGTCATCGACCCCGCCGGCGGCCCGAGCCGGATGACGTCCCCGGGGCGGGCCCGGTGCACCAGCGCGCTGGAGACCCACCCCGCCGGTACGGCCTTGACGTGGAAGGACAGCAGCCCGTCCGCGCGGGGCGCGGACGCGAAGGAGTAGTGCCGCCACACGCGCGGCCACCACGGGGTCTCCACGCTCGTGTACTGCCCGGCCAGGAACGGATACGGCTGGTCCGGGCGGACGGTCACCACGGCGATGTCGGAGGTGCGCGACTCGTGCGACACCACCTCGGCCTGCCACCAGGCGGGGGCCCGCAGCTCGTCCTCGGCGGCCGCGTCGATCATGATCTGCGAGATGGCGGTGTACGCGCGGACCCAGGCCGCCTCGGTCTCCGCGTCCCAGCTCTCGGTGGCGTACCGGGTGAGCGCGCCGATCAGGCACTCGCCGACGGCCGGGTAGTGATCGGGCACGGTGCCGTACTTGCGGTGGCCGCGGCCGAGGTTGGCCAGGTACGCGGTCAGGGTCTCGGCGTCGTCCACGTGCTTGGCGGCGGTGAGCAGCGCCTTGAACAGCCGGTCGCGCTGGGTGTCCATCGAGGCCGGGAACAGGGCCCGCAGGTCGGGGTGCTGGACGAACAGCAGCGCGTAGAAGTACGAGGTGACCTTGTCGGCCACGGGCTCGATCTCCGCCATGGTGCGCCGGATGAGTATCGCGTCGGGCGACCCGCTCTCGGCGGGCTTGGGCGCGGAGGCCGGGGCGGGAGCCGGGGCGGGAGCCAGGGAAGGGGCTGGAGAGGGCGCCGGCTCGCGCCGAGGTTCTGGCTGCGGATCGGGCTCTGGCTGCGGCTGCGGCTGCGGCTGCGGCTGCGGATCAAACGCGGACGCGTTCGCCACGGGCGCCTGGCGGACGGGGACGGGGACGGGGCCCTGCCGGTCCTGCCGGTCCTGGCGGTCGTGACCCTTCTGGCGGTCGTGACCGTCCGGCTGGCCATCCGGCTGGTCCTGCCGCGTACGTATCGGCTCCTGAGCGGAACGCGTGACCTCGGGGTCCTGCCGTACGGAATCCCTTCGTACGGGCGGGTCCTGCCGCAGCGGGGTGAAGACGGCGGCCTGCGGCGCGGGAGCCTGCGACGGGGCCTGCGCGGAAGAAGCCTGCGGCGCCGGTGAGGAATCCCCCGGTACCGGCGCGGGTGCCGGGTCCCGCCGCGTACGCGCCGAGTCCTCCCCCGTACGCGCCGAGTCCTCCGGCGCACGCGGCGCCGCCGGTGGCTCCGGCTCCGTACGCACCGGTGCCGGTGCCGGTGCCGGAGTGGCGACGTTCCGGGCGACGCCCGGCTCGCGCCCGGGTTCGCGCCCCGGTTCGGCGGGCCGCTGGTGCTCCTCCCGGTACAGGACCGAGCGCGGCGGCGCCTCGCGGTAGAGCGCGGAGATCGGCGAGGTGTCGGGTCCGGGCGGGGCAGATGCGACAAACGGAGCGGATGCGGCAGACGCGGCAGACGCAGCGGATGCGGCCGTTCCGGCCGCGGTCGGTCTCGGTTCCTGCGGGGCCGGGCGGCGGTCCGCCGCCTGCCCCACGGGCCGTATCCGGCTCACCGGGCGGCTGGGGGTGGTGTCTTCGGCATCCGGCGTGCGGGGGCGGGCCTCCGCCGGATCGGCGGCACCCTTCCTGCTCGGGGTGAACCAGCCCCAGTCGCCGCTGTTTCCGCCTGAGTCGCCGCTTTCGGCAGACGACGTGGGGGTCGGAGCGTCCATGGTTGCCTCGCCTCGAACATCTTTCTGTCGGTCTTCGCACTTCCGGAAGTGGAATGTGCCCCCGTTTCCCCGCTCTGGTCCCGTCTGTTCCCCCGGCATCGGTGCGGTCCCCTACCGCGCCGTGTCCGTGCAGCATGCCATCCGTTACGGCCGCAACGGACAAATTGCCGGAAGTCCACGTAACGAGAGCCCGGTTCCCGTTAGTCTTGGTCGGCCCGACGCGGCTCCACGCCAGCCTCGCGCACGGAACCGGACCCGACCCTACCCGGCGCCGCGATATACACAAGCCCCAAGTCCCATGGCTTCCTTACTCCCGACATTGCCGGTAATTACCTGCGGTTACCGACCAATTCGTAAGCCTCTCGGAGATCTTTCCCCGTATAGGCGAACGAGGCGATTCCCCGCACATGGTGATCGGCGTTGACCGCCACGGACATCGGGAGCGCGGCGAACAGTTCCGCGTCCGACATGGAATCGCCGTACGCCACGCAGTCGTCTCGCGTCAGCCCGAATGTCGCGCAGAGTTCGTCGGCGATCCGTACCTTCGCGGCCGGGTCGAGAATCCCGGCCGGATCCACCGGTTCACGGAACGGGACCGACGGCCAGCGGGAGCCGTGCGCCGCGTCCGCGCCCCAGTCCAGCAGCCGTTCGACGAAGAAACCGGGCGACAGCGAGATCACCGCGCACCGCTCCCCGCGCTCGCGGATGTCCGCCCAGACCTCGCGGATGCCCGCCAGCCACGGAGCCTGCTCGAACGCGGCCGCCACCTGCGCGTCGGTAAGGTCCGCCCACAGCTCGCACGCCCGTATCGCGAACTGACTCGGATACAGCCCACCGCCCGCGAAAAGCCGCTCCAACTCGGCGATCTCCCGCTCCACACCGAGTTGGCGCGAGATCTCGACAGCGGCCGCCGAACCGTGGATCAGCGTGCCGTCGAGGTCGAACAGATGCAGTCTCGTCATGCGGCCGAGCGTAGAGGTACTCGATATCGCGTACGCGGGGATACTCCCGCCGTCAGACGCGGCCGGGCGGGCCCGGCGGGACCGTTGAGGGCATGCAGCTGAAACGTCCCGTCCGCAGGTCCCTCCTCGTCGCCCATGTCGCCGTCTCGGTCGGCTGGCTCGGGCTCTCCCTCAGTCTGCTCGCCCTCGGCATCGCGGGAGTGGCGACGCGGTCCCCGGACACGGCGGCGGCCGCCTATCGCGCGATGCGGATCTTCGCCGACTGGCTCCTGCTCCCGATCGCGGGGCTGACGCTGGTCAGCGGGCTGGTGCTGGCGCTGGGCACGCCCTGGGGGCTGACCCGGCACCGCTGGGTGTGGGCCAAGTTCTGGCTGACCCTCGCCGCGGCCGCCGCATCGGCCTTCGCGCTCCGCCCCGAAATCGACGCGGCGGCCGACGAGGTGGACCGGCTCGCGGCCGGCGAGGCGGTGACGGGCGCCGCGGACCTGGTGGTCGCGCCGTCGGTGGCCACGGCGGTGTACGCGTTCATCACCGCCGTCTCCGTCCTCAAGCCGTGGGGGCCGACCCGGCGGGGGCGCCGGCTGCGCTCGGCCGGGGCGCGGCAGTCGGCGACCCGACCGAAGACGGCGGGCTGACCTGGACCGCCGTGCGCCGCTCCAGGCGGGTCGCGAAGACCGCGACGCCGAGCGCCGAGAGGGTCATCAGCGCGCCCACCCAGTTCACCGCCGTGTAGCCGAGTCCGGCCGAGATGACGATCCCGCCGAGCCACGCGGCCAGCGCGTTACCGAAGTTGAAGGCCGCGATGTTGCCCGCGGAGGCGAGGGTCGGCGCGGCCGCGGCCTGGTCCATGACGCGCTTCTGCAGCGGCGGCACGGTCGCGAAGCCGAAGGCGCCGACCAGCGCGATGGTCACGACCGCGGCGGCCTTGTTGTGGGCGGTGAAGGTGAACAGGCCGAGCGTGACGGCGAGTCCGCCGAGCGAGGCGTACAGCATCGGCATCGGATTGCGGTCGGCCAGCCGTCCGGAGAGCAGGTTGCCGCCGACCATGCCGAGGCCGAAGACGGCCGTCACCCAGGTGACGGAGGACGACGCGAACCCGGTGACCTCGGTCATCATCGAGGCGAGGTAGGTGACGGCCGCGAAGACCCCGCCGAAGCCGAGGACGGTCATCAGCATGGCGAGGCCGACCTGCGGGTTGCGGAAGACGGCCAGCTCGCGGCCGAGCCGGGCGGCGGCGCGCTCGCGCTGCGCCGGGACGAGCCGGGCGACCCCGACGAGGCCGACGACGCCGAGCACGGAGATGGCCAGGAAGGTGGCGCGCCAGCTGACCTGCTGGCCGAGCCAGGTGCCCGCGGGCACGCCCACGACGTTGGCGACGGTCAGGCCGGTGAACATGGTCGCGATGGCCGTGGCCCGCTTCTCGGGCGCGACCAGGTCGGCGGCGACGATCGCGCCGATGCCGAAGAACGCGCCGTGCGTGAAGGCGGCGACGATCCGTCCGGCGAGCAGCAGCCCGAAGGCGGGGGCCGCGGCCGTGAGCGCGTTGCCCGCGATGAAGACGCCCATCAGCAGGAGGAGCATCTGCTTGCGGGTCAGCCGGGTGCCGAGCGCGGTCATCAGCGGCGCGCCGAGGACGACGCCGAGCGCGTAGAGCGTGGTGGCGTACCCGGCCAGGGGGATGGAGACGTCGTAGTCGGCCGCGATCTCGGGCAGCAGGCCCATGATCACGAATTCGGTGGTGCCGATCCCGAAGGCGCCGATGGCGAGCGCCAGGAGGGCGAGAGGCATGTCGGTATCCCTCGAATTTATTGCATGGGGAGATTGAATGCGTAGACAATACTTGCAGACGCCTGATAGTTGCAAGCGCTGGCAATTGCACGCTGCTCTATCCTGGGTGGCGACGCGCCCCGGGCCCCGTTCGCGGCGGCCCCGAACGGCACCGCGCCGTTCACGGCGGCTCCGAGCGGCACCGCGGGGTGGCACGACCGAAGGAGGGGCCATGCCGAAGACGCCGGACGACCGCAGCGGGAAGAACCCCCGGCCCTCGCCCGGGGCTGGTGCGCCCTGTCGTCCTTGCACGGCCGGATCGAGACGCACGTGGAGCGCGCCCTGCAGGCCGGCCACGGGCTGAGCGTCCGCGAGTTCTCCGTCCTCGACGTGCTCAGCTATCAGCACGACGGCGACGGCGGGCACCTCCAGATGCACCAGCTCGCGGACGCCGTCGTCCTCAGCCAGTCCGCCACGACGCGCCTGGTGGGGCGGCTCGAGGACCGCGGCCTGCTGTCCCGGTACATCTGCCCCACCGACCGGCGCGGCATCTACACCGACGTGAGCGAGGCGGGCCTGAAGCTGCTGGCGGAGGCCCGTCCGACCAACGAGACGGCGGTGCGCGAAGCGCTGGCGGAGGCGGCGAAGCGGCCGGAGCTGGCACCGCTGGTCGCCGCCGTCGAGGCGTTGGAGAACCCCGCGTAAGGCGACGGTGCGGCGCGGCCTGCGGTTACGCTCCCGATCATGAGCGACTTGGAGATACGCCCCGCCATGCCCGACGACATCCCCGCCATCGTGGCGCTGCTCGCCGACGATCCGCTCGGCGCGCGGCGCGAGTCCCCGGATGATCTGACCCCGTACCGCACCGCCTTCGACCGGCTGGCGACCGATCCGAACCAGCACCTCGTGGTCGCGGTCCGCGACGGCCGTACGGTCGGCACGCTCCAGCTCACCGTGATCGCCGGCCTGTCCCGGCGCGGCGCCACCCGGTCGCTCATCGAGGCCGTCCGGGTCCACGCCGACGAGCGCGGCAACGGGCTGGGCAGCCAGTTGATCGAGTGGGCCGTGGACACGTCGCGCCGCGAGGGCTGCGCGCTGGTTCAGCTCACCTCGGACGCGACCCGGACCGACGCCCACCGCTTCTACGAGCGACTCGGCTTCGAGTCCTCCCACATCGGCTTCAAGCGCACGCTTTCTTGAACCCTGGTTCTTGTCCCGGTTCGTGAACTCCGGTTCTTGCTTGAACTCTGCTTCTTGAATGCCGGTTCTTGAATGCCGGTTCTTGAACCCGGCGGGGGTCAGGCCGAGCCGCGGGCCCGTCTGCGGTGCGCCTTCTGGCGGCACGCGGCACCGCAGAACCGCGGTGGACGGCCGGTCGGGGCAGGGGAGAGCGGACCCGCGCAGGTCTCACACAGCCAGACCGTCATTTCGTTACGCCCGCCACCGGGCATTCCGTTACGACCAGCCGCAGCGGCGCGACGTTTCGTCACGGTGGCCTTCGGAGCCGGAAGAGCGGCCACCGGCCCCGTCCCCGGGGCCCGCAGCCCGTCGCAGAGGATCCCCACCGCCCGCCCGGTACCTCCGGCGGCCGACCGGTGCCGCTCCATGGCGAGAGCTCCCACCAACAGAGCCCGCACATCCGCCAGATCCGCGTCCTGCCGTACCTCGCCTGCTTCCTGAGCCCTCGTCAGCAGCACCTCCAACGCCTGGGCGAAACCCGCGGTGGTCTCGCGCCCTGACGTCACGGGCTCCTCCGCGGCCGCCGCGAACACATCCCGAAGCGCCTTGTCGTCCGATGCCCGTGCCACAACTCCCTTAATGAAGAGGAAGAATGCCGCTCCGGCATCCTTCGCGTCAGCCAACCGCACGGCCTCCTCGGTGAATTGCCGAATGCCGCCTTCGACGACCGCCCTGAACAGCAGTTCCTTGGACGGGAAATGACGGTAGACCGTGCCTGCGCCGACGCCCGCCCGGCGCGCGATCTCGCCCAGAGGCACCGTCAGGCCCTGGGCGCTGAAAGCCGATTGGGCAGCCTCGAGCACCCGGGCCCGGTTGCGCCGTGCGTCGGCCCGCAGCGTCTCGTTCTCCTCGGTCACTGCGCGCCTCCTTGGCGGAGCAGCCGCAACCGGGTCGGGTGCTCCGCATCATCCAAGCGGGTCGGGAGTTCCGATTCTAGTCGCCGGAGCCGCGCAAAAGGAGCGCCGTGTCAGACGCCGCGCCAGCCGTCCGGATCGACACCGCCCGGGACGGCGTCCCCCGGCTCGTACGGCAGCCGCGTGAAAACGAACGTCCCCACGTCGAGATGGCTGACCGACCCGTCCTCCCCGGTGACCGCGCGCAGCGTCTCGCCCGCGTAGTAGCCGTCGAGACCGGTCCAGGTGCCGCCCCCCTCCGCCCGGAACCGCGCACCGCGCCCCAGCTCGCCGACCGGGCCCAGCTCCAGCGCGCGGTCGGCGCCCAGCCGCAGATGGAAGGCGGTCGCGCCCCAGTACCAGACGCCGGTCAGCGCCAGCAGCGCCGGATCGACGCTGGTCAGCGGCCGCCACGGCTCAGGGATGCGCGGCTCGCGGTCCGCCACGATGCCCACCAGCTCGGCCGCGATCGCGCTGATCGGCAGGCCCATCGTGGCGTTGGCCAGGGCGATCCCACCGAGCCGGTCGGCCGGGCTCACCCACAAGGCGGCCATGAAGCCCGGCATGGTGCCCACGTGCCCGTACAGGAACCGCACGCCCCCGCCGACCAGCTGGCAGCCGAGCCCGTAGCCCAGCGACCAGTCCCCGTTCTCTTCCGGCGCGACGGCGGGCGCGCGCATCTCGGCGAGCGTCCCGGCCGCCAGCACCCGCTCGTCGCCGTCCAGCAGGAACGTGGCGAAGCGGCCGAGGTCCTCGGCGGTCGACCACAGCTGCCCGGCCGGACCCATCAGCCCGGTGTCCACGGCGGGTTCCGGCAGCAGGACGTCCGCGTACGGATGGACCGCCCAGCCGCCGGCATGCGGAGCGTGCGGTTCCAGGGACGTACGGGCCATCCCCAGCGGCACCAGCACCTCGCGCCGCAGCACCTCGCCCCACGGCGCGCCGCGCAGCCGCTCCACCAGCGCGCCGAGCAGCGCGTACCCGGGGTTGGAGTAGTGGTGCCGGCGGCCCGCCGGCTGGCACCCGGGGCGTTCTCCGAACAGGTCGGCAGGCTCCGGGCGCAACTCCCCCGGCGTCCGCTCCCACCAGGGACCGCGCGCCTCGGCGGCCAGACCGGAGGTGTGGGAGAGGAGCTGGGCGATGGTGGCGTCCTGGGCCTCGGCGGGGTACGCGAGGTCGCCGAGGTGCTTGCCGAGCGGGTCGGCGAGGTCCAGCAGGCCCTCGTCGCGCAGCCGCATCACCAGCACGGCCACGAACGTCTTGGTCAGCGAGCCGATGCGGTACTGGGTGTCGCCGTCCGGCCCGTGCCCGTCCACACAGGTCCGCGAACCGGTCCACACGGTCCGCCCGTCCCGTACCACCGCGCCCACCAGAGAGGGCGTACGGCCCTCGGCCTGGGCGACGGCGATGCGGTGCAGCAGGGCGCGGCGGGTGGCGGGCAGCAGGTCGGCGAATTCACCGGACTCGTCAAGAGGCGTCATGTGCGCACCATATGCGCCCACGCGCCACCGTCCGACCGGAATTTCCGCCGTGCTGCCGAGCGTTGGCGCCTACGGCGGCGGCCGGACCGACCGGGCCCGCCACAGTGGGCCGGACCGAACCCGCCCCGGCCCCGGCGCAGTGGGCCGGACCGAACCCGCCCGGGGCCCCGGCCCCGGCGCAGGCGCCGCTCCACGCTCGCTCCTGCTCACTCCCAGGGCTGCACGCCCGCGATCTGCCGGGTGGTGACGTTGATGCGGTTGAACATGTTGGTCATGCCGATGGTGAGGACGATGGCCGACAGCTCCTCCTTGCTGTAGTGCTTGGCGGCCTCGTCCCACAGCGCGTCCGGCACCGGGTCCGGCTTGTCGGCGAGCCGGGTGGCGGCCTCGGCGAGCGCGAGCACGGCGCGTTCGGCGTCGGAGAAGTACGGCGTGTCCCGCCAGGCCGACAGCGCGAACCGCTGCTCGTCGCTCACCCCCGCCTTCCCGGCGCTGCGCGCGTCCCCGTCCACGCAGACGCTGCATCCGTTGATCTGGCTCACGCGCAGCTGGATCAACTGGAGCGTCGTCTCCGCGACGCCGCCCTTCCTGGTGACCTTCGACAGGTTCAGCAGAACCTTCATGGCCTCAGGAATGATCACGGCCGGGTTCTCCATACGCGACTGCATGGCTGCTCTCCTCAAGCGTCGGTGTCGATCTCGTCTTTCACTGCACTGACGGATCCCGACACGGAAATGTGACCGCCTGCGGCGGCCGGTATTCGGCTGGAGGGACTCGCCCCGCGCCATGCGGCACTGCGATGGCCCGGCCCCGCCCGAGGGCTGCCTGTCCGTGCCCGGTGAGAGCGGCTCGCTGCCTCCGCCGCAGTCACCACGCTCGTCGGTCCCGCCTCAGCCCGCGACGTGATCGGTGCTGTACCCCGCGGTACATGAACAGCGTCGTTGTCGCCCCGCCGTCAGGATCGGGCCGAGTGGTCGTTGTTGGATGAGCGTGGGGCGGTCAGGGTGGCCAGGTAGTCGTCCAGGAGCTCGACCTGCCGCTGCGGCGCGAACGCTGCCGGGTCGAACAGGGCCTGGACCACCAGGCCGAGGGTGAAGGACTGGGCGCCGGCTGCGATGTGCGCGGGATTGCCGGGGAGGAGTTCGCCGAGTTCCTGGGCTGCGGCCACCCGGTCGCGCAGCTTGTCACGGCTTTCGGCGTACTTGCGGGCGTAGTCGGCACTCAGTTCGCCGTCGGAGAGCGCGGCATCCCAGGAGGAGACCCAGATTCGGTTGCTGTCGGCGGCCTCGGGGGTCAGCGGCAGGATGTCCATCAGCGCGTGCCTCAGGGCGATCAGCCCTTTGCCCGCGGGCCGGCGCGGGCGGGCGATGGTCCGCTGTTCGAGCAGGTCGAGGGCGTACGCGACGAGGGCGCGTTTGGTGGGGAAGTAGTGCGTGAGCAGGCCGGTGGTCGCGCCGAGCTCGGCAGCGACGGCGCGCAGAGTAAGGCCGGCGAAGCCGCGTGTGGCCATGACCTGCCAGACCGCTTCGGAGACGTCGCGTCGGCGGGCCTCGTGATCCCCCTTGGTGCGTGGCATGCTGCCACGGTACATTGCCATAACAGTTGTTATGTGAATGGGGGTCTCATGTTCTCGCTGTCGCTGCGCGACGGTGCTCGCCTCGGCCCGCTGGAGGTCTGGCACGCCGAGGAGTTCGCGGCTCATCTGGATCGAGCTCGCGAGCACATTCGGCCGTGGGTCGGGGCCGGGTTCGTCACCCACGATGTGGACGGGGCGCAGGCCACGCTCAAGCGGTATGCCGAACGCCAGGTCGGCGACGGCGGCCGCCTGTATGGCATCTGGCGGGATGGAGTGTTGGTCGGCGGCGTGATGTTCACCGATTTCCATGCCGCTCTCGGCTCGTGCGAGATCGGGTGCTGGCTGGAACCGTCCGCCGAGGGCCACGGTCTGGTGACGCAGGCGTGTGGCGCATTGCTGGACTGGGCGTTCACATCCCGGGGTCTGCATCGGGCCGAGTGGCATTGCCGGGCCGACAACGACCGCAGCTCCGCGGTGGCCAAGCGGCTCGGCATGACGCTGGAGGGTGTGCGGCGCGAGGCATGGCCGTACGAGGGCATGCGCTACGACAAGCAGCTCTGGGCGGTCCTTGCTCCAGAGTGGCGAGCCCTGGGGACAGCCGCACCCCGTAGCGGCACCGATCAGGTCTGCGCCATGTCCACGAACCGCGAATAGTGCCCCTGGAAGGCCACCGTGATCGTCGCCGTAGGGCCGTTACGGTGCTTGGCGACGATCAGGTCCGCCTCGCCCGCGCGCGGTGACTCCTTCTCATAGGCGTCCTCGCGGTGCAGCAGGATGACCATGTCGGCGTCCTGCTCGATCGAGCCCGACTCACGCAGGTCCGAGACCATCGGCTTCTTGTCGGTGCGCTGCTCGGGGCCGCGGTTCAGCTGCGACAGCGCGATCACCGGCACCTCGAGCTCCTTGGCGAGCAGCTTGAGGTTACGCGACATGTCCGAGACCTCCTGCTGGCGGCTCTCGGGGCGCCGAGCGCCACCGGACTGCATGAGCTGGAGGTAGTCGATGACGACGAGCTGCAGGTCGTTGCGCTGCTTGAGGCGGCGGCACTTGGCGCGGATCTCCATCATCGACAGGTTCGGCGAGTCGTCGATGTAGAGCGGGGCGGCCGAGACGTCCGGCATCCGGCGCGCCAGCCGGGTCCAGTCCTCGTCGGTCATGCTGCCGGAGCGCATATGGTGCAGCGCCACCCGCGCCTCTGCGGACAGCAGACGCATCGCGATCTCGTTGCGGCCCATCTCCAGCGAGAAGATGACGCTGGGCAGGTTGTTCTTGATGGAGCAGGCCCGGGCGAAGTCCAGGGCCAGGGTCGACTTACCCATGGCGGGGCGGGCCGCGATGACGATCATCTGGCCCGGGTGCAGGCCGTTCGTCAGGGCGTCCAGGTCGGAGAACCCGGTGGGCACGCCGGACATCTGGCCGCTGCGGGAGCCGATCGCCTCGATCTCGTCGAGCGCCCCCTCCATGATCTCGCCGAGCGGCAGATAGTCCTCGCTGGTGCGCTGCTCGGTGACGGCGTAGATCTCCGCCTGCGCGTTGTTGACGATCTCGTCGACGTCGCCGTCCGCCGCGTATCCCATCTGCGTGATACGGGTGCCCGCCTCGACCAGGCGGCGCAGCACCGCCCGCTCATGGACGATCTCGGCGTAGTACTCCGCGTTGGCCGCGGTCGGCACGGACTGGACCAGGGTGTGCAGATAGGAGGCGCCGCCCACCTTCGTGATCTCGCCGCGCTTGGTGAGCTCGGCGGCGACCGTGATCGGGTCGGCCGGCTCGCCCTTGGCGTACAGGTCGAGGATTGCCTGGTAGACGGTCTCGTGGGCGGGACGGTAGAAGTCGTTGCCCTTAAGGACCTCGACCACGTCGGCGATCGCGTCCTTGGACAGCAGCATGCCGCCCAGCACGGACTGCTCGGCGTCGAGGTCCTGCGGGGGTACGCGCTCGAAGCCCGAGCCCTCCCAGTTGCCGCCGTCGTCCCGACCCCGGTCGCCGTGCGAGCCGCCGTCGAAACGGCCGCGGCCCTCGGCCCGGCCCTCGCCGCGGCGGGGACGCGGCGCGGGCAGTCGGTCGCTGGGGCCGGCGTCCGCCCACGGGTCGTCCAGGGGCTCGGGCATGGTCACCCCGCCACCTCCTCCCGTCCGCCGCGCGGACCTCGCGGTGCCCCTTCTTCTTACGGCACGGCTCTGACAACTAGGGCGCTCGGCTCCGGTTGTGATCGGCGGGCGCCGGACCACGGTAGGCCCACAAGGGCCGTGCGCCAATCTGGTTATCCACAGGCCATGTGGACGACGGGCCACTTCCTGTGGAGAACGCCGCCGATCCTGTGCACGACACGGGGGACAGCACTGTGGACAACAGCACACCCGCCCCTGACACAGGCCTGTGACCTGCGACTTCTTGGTCCAGAGGCTGTGGGGAAGAAAAACTTTCCCGGCCGGCGCAAGATCGCGACAAACGGTGCAGAGAAGATCGCCTTTCCCCACGGAATGTAAGGGATGCAAGACAGTTGAGTCTCTTACCTGTGGAAGATTAGATTGGTGCGCATGACCCAGGGCCCCCCGCGCACCCCGAGCACGCAGACGACGCCGCGAAAGCGGCGTTCGCCAGGAGGCCGAAGCACCGATCCGAGCACCGGCCTGAACACCGACCCGGACACCGACCCGGACACCGATCCGAGCGCCGGTACCGACCCGAGCGCCGATCCGGCTACCGGCGGAAGCACGCGCCGAAGCGCCCGCCCGGACACCGCCACCCGCCGCCGCCACGACCGGGAAATCATCGCACTCGCCCTGCCCGCCTTCGCCGCCCTGGTCGCGGAGCCCCTCTTCGTCATGGCCGACAGCGCGATCGTGGGCCACCTCGGCACGACGCAGCTCGCGGGTCTCGGCGTCGCCGCCGCCCTGCTCACCACGGCGGTCAACGTCTTCGTCTTCCTCGCCTACGCCACCACCGCCGCCGTGGCCCGCCGGGTCGGCGCGGGCGACCTCCCCGGCGCCGTACGGCAGGGCATGGACGGCATCTGGCTCGCCCTGCTCCTCGGCACCGGGCTGATATGCCTGGCCGTCCCGGCCGCCCCCGCGCTCGTCGACCTCTTCGGCGCCTCCGCCACCGCCGCCCCGCACGCCGTCACCTATCTGCGCGTCAGCGCCCTGGGCATCCCCGCGATGCTCGTGGTCCTGGCCGCCACCGGCGTACTGCGCGGCCTGCAGAACACCCGCACCCCGCTGTACGTCGCCATCGGCGGCTTCGCCGCCAACGCCGCGCTGAACATCCTCCTCGTCTACGGCGCCGGGCTCGGCATCGCCGGCTCCGCCTGGGGCACGGTCATCGCCCAGTGCGGCATGGCCGCCGCCTACCTCACCGTGGTCGTACGAGGAGCCAGGCGCCACGGCGCCTCGCTCCGCCCCGACCTCGCCGGGATACGGGCCTGCGCCCAGGCCGGGGCGCCCCTGCTGATCCGTACCCTGTCCCTCCGGGCCATCCTGATGATCGCCACCGCCGTCGCGGCACGGCTCGGCGACACCGACATCGCCGCGCACCAGATCGCGCTCGCGCTGTGGAACCTGCTCTCCTTCGCTCTGGACTCCATCGCCATCGCGGGGCAGGCCATCATCGGCCGCTACCTGGGCGCGGGCGACTCCGACGGGGCACGCGCCGCCTGCCGCCGCATGGTCGAATGGGGCATCGCCTCAGGCGTGGCGCTCGGACTGCTCGTGGTGGCGGCCCGCCCGCTGTTCATCCCGCTGTTCACCACCGACGCGGCAGTCAGAGACGCCTTGCTGCCCGCGCTGCTGGTGGTGGCCGTGGCGCAGCCCCTCTCCGGCGTCGTGTACGTACTCGATGGCGTCCTCATAGGCGCCGGCGACGGCCCCTACCTGGCCTGGGCCATGGTCGCGACTCTCGCCGTCTTCGCCCCCGCCGCGCTGCTCATACCGACCCTCGGCGGCGGTCTGACCGCCGTGTGGTGCGCGATGGCGCTGATGATGGCTGCCCGTATGGCGACGCTGGGGCTGCGGGCCCGCTCCGGGCGCTGGATCGTCACCGGCGCGGTACGGGCCTGAGCCGCCCCAGGGAGTGAGCCGCCCCAGGGAACAGGGGCCTGAGCCGTCGCAAGGAGAAGGGCCGCACCCTGTGGGGTGCGGCCCTTCTCCTTGCTATGCCGTATTGCCACGGCTAAACCGATCGCGGCACTCAGGCAGCGACGACCTCGATGCCGAGCTTGGCGACAACGTCGGCGTGCAGACGCACGGAGACCTGGTGCGCGCCCAGGCTCTTGATCGGCGCGGCCACCTCGATGCGGCGCTTGTCCACGTCCGGACCACCGGCGGCCTTGATCGCCGCGGCGATGTCGGCCTGGGTGACGGAGCCGAACAGGCGGCCGGCCTCGCCGGCGCGCGTGCTCAGGCGGACCTTGACGCCCTCGAGCTGAGCCTTGACCTCGCTGGCCTGCTCGATCGTGGCAATCTCGCGGATCTTGCGACCCCGGCGGATCTGCTCGACGTCCTTCTCGCCACCCTTGGTCCAGCGGATCGCGAAACCGCGCGGGACCA
Source organism: Streptomyces sp. XD-27 (assembly GCF_030553055.1). Taxonomy (NCBI): domain Bacteria; kingdom Bacillati; phylum Actinomycetota; class Actinomycetes; order Kitasatosporales; family Streptomycetaceae; genus Streptomyces; species Streptomyces sp. XD-27. The sequence continues at coordinate 4,139,864 of NZ_CP130713.1, read as the reverse complement.
GGTAGTTGCGGGCGTAGCCGTCCTTGACGTCCACGACGTCGCCGGCGGTACCGAGGCCGGAGACCTCGTGGGTGAGGATGATCTTCATGATGTGGTCACCCTTCCCTTAGCGCGCGGTGGAGGTGTAGGGCAGCAGCGCCATCTCACGGCTGTTCTTCACGGCCGTGGCGACGTCACGCTGGTGCTGGGTGCAGTTGCCGGTGACCCGGCGGGCACGGATCTTGCCGCGGTCGGAGATGAACTTCCGCAGCAGGTTCGTGTCCTTGTAGTCGACGTAGGAGATCTTCTCCTTGCAGAACACGCAAACCTTCTTCTTAGGCTTGCGAGCAGGCGGCTTCGCCATTGTCTCTCTCCAGTGTGATCAAGAAGTTTGTGCTGTGCCTTCCGGACCGGTGCGCGATGTTTCACGTGAAACCGAGAAACCGTGGGCCGTGAGCCCGTGTTTCACGTGAAACGGCGTACGGGTCTAGAAGGGCGGCTCGTCCGAGTAGCCGCCGGAGTTGCCGGAGCCGCCGCCCCAGCCACCGCCGCCGCCCTGCTGGCCGCCCGACGGTCCGCCGGTCGCCCACGGGTCGTCGGCAGGAGCTCCGCCGCCCTGCTGGCCGCCACCGGGGCCGCCGCCCCAGCCGCCGCCACCCTGGCCGCCACCGCCGCCGTAACCACCCTGGCCACCGCGACCGCTGGTCTTGGTGACCTTGGCCGTGGCGTTCTTCAGGCTGGCGCCGACCTCGTCGACGTCCAGCTCGTAGACCGTGCGCTTGACGCCCTCGCGGTCCTCGTAGGACCGCTGCTTCAGCCGGCCCTGCACGATGACGCGCATGCCTCGCTGGAGCGACTCGGCGACGTTCTCCGCCGCCTGCCGCCACACCGAGCAGGTCAGGAACAGGCTCTCGCCGTCCTTCCACTCGTTCGTCTGGCGGTCGAAGGTGCGGGGGGTGGACGCGACGCGGAACTTCGCGACCGCCGCACCCGAGGGGGTGAAGCGCAGCTCGGGGTCGTCGACAAGATTGCCGACAACCGTGATGACGGTCTCGCCTGCCATTGGGGGAACCTCTCGGCGGGTTGCTGCTTGCTACTCGTTGCGATGCAGCCCGATTACCGCTGAACGCTTACGCGGTCAGTGGGTCTCGGGACGGAGGACCTTGGTCCGGAGGACCGACTCGTTCAGGTTCAGCTGGCGGTCGAGCTCCTTGACGACCGCAGGCTCGGCCTGCAGGTCGATGACCGAGTAGATGCCCTCGGGCTTCTTCTTGATCTCGTACGCGAGACGACGACGGCCCAGGTGTCGACCTTCTCGACCTTGCCGTTGCCCTCGCGGACCACGGAAAGGAAGTTCTCGATCAGGGGGGAGACAGCGCGCTCCTCCAGATCGGGGTCGAGGATGACCATCACCTCGTAGTGACGCATGTGGAACCCACCTCCTTTGGACTCAGCGGCCACGGTCGTTCCGTGGCAGGAGGGTCGTAATGCGTTCCGCACCGGCGTGATCAGCCGTTCCGCCGCGCACCGCCATTCGGCCGTGCACCGCTCCGGGCAGAGACCGGCGCAGACCGTACAGCGTACCCGCTCACGCGCGTCCGGTTGAAATCCGGGCGCCTTCCCCCGCAATCTGTACGCATCGGGTGTGAGCGGCGTTACAGTGCGCCGCCTTGGCCATCGGAGGTGCCCCATGGCACAGGCAGCACGGACCGACCAGCACATCGGCCGGAGGCTTCTCTCCCTCCTCGACACCGACGGCAAGCCCCACCCCGTCGAGGACTCCTTCGCCGCCGCGACGCTGGTCCTGGGCGTCGTCGCGTTCATCACTGCCCTCTTCCACAGTCTGCACCTGATCAGCTCATGGACCGGGCTGATCGGCATCGCCGTCGGCGCCTGGGGACAGATGATCTCCGCGACCATCGGTGAACGGTTCGTGCTGGTCATCGGCCTCGGCGCGTCCGCCGCGGGCTTCGGGCTCGGCATGGCCCATGGCGGCCTCTTCGGCGGCGTGCTCGGCTGACCCCGCCGCCTTTCCGGACCGGGCCCACGGAGCTTGATCCCGTGGGCCCAGACGGGTCGCTTCCTCGTCGCAGTAGGCTTCGGCGCGAGAGCTGGAACCCCCGACCATGGGGACAAACCTGCCGAGGAGCGCCCCGCAATGAGTCTGACCCTGAGGACGATCAGCCGAGAGCAGCATCTGGCGTACATCCAGAGCCTGCCCGCGGCCAGCCACTGCCAGGTCCCGGCATGGGCGGACGTCAAGTCGGAGTGGCGCTCGGAGAACCTCGGCTGGTTCGACAAGACGGGCCAGCTCGTCGGCGTCGGTCTCGTCCTCTACCGGCAGCTGCCCAAGATCAAGCGGTACCTGGCCTATCTGCCCGAGGGCCCGGTGATCAACTGGTACGCGCCCAACCTGGAGGAGTGGCTCCAGCCGATGCTGGCGCACCTGAAGCAGCAGGGCGCCTTCTCCGTGAAGATGGGCCCGCCGGTCGTGATCCGCCGCTGGGACGCCGCGGCGATCAAGTCCGGTATCCAGAACCCCGATGTGAAGCGCCTCCGCGACGTCGAGGCGACCCACATCGAGCCCCGCGCCTTCGAGGTCTCCGACCGGCTGCGGAAGATGGGCTGGCAGCAGGGCGAGGACGGCGGCGCGGGCTTCGGTGACGTCCAGCCCCGCTACGTCTTCCAGGTACCGCTGGCGAACCGCTCGCTGGAGGAGGTCCACAAGGGCTTCAACCAGCTGTGGCGGCGCAACATCAAGAAGGCCGAGAAGGCGGGCGTCCAGGTCGTCCAGGGCGGCTACGAGCACCTCGCCGAGTGGCAGCGGCTGTACGAGATCACCGCCGAGCGGGACAAGTTCCGCCCCCGCCCGCTGAGCTACTTCCAGCGCCAGTGGAACGTCCTCAACGCCGAGGACCCCAACCGCATGCGGCTGTACTTCGCCCTGCACGAGGGCGAGGCCGTCGCCGCGGCGACCATGCTGGTCGTCGGCGGGCACGTCTGGTACTCCTACGGCGCCTCCGCCAACCACAAGCGCGAGGTCCGGCCGTCCAACGCGATGCAGTGGCGGATGCTCCAGGACGCCTACGGGCTCGGCGCCTCCGTCTACGACCTGCGCGGCATCAGCGACTCCCTCGACGAGACCGACCACCTCTTCGGCCTCATCCAGTTCAAGGTCGGCACCGGCGGCGAGGCCGTCGAGTACGTCGGCGAGTGGGACTTCCCGCTCAACAAGCTGCTGCACAAGGCGCTCGACATCTACATGTCGCGCCGCTGACGGGGCACACTCCCCGCATCCCGCACGTCCCGACAGTCCGTTAGCCCCCGACAGTCCGCAGCATCACGCCGCAGCCACGAGAAAGGTCCCGGGTCCGTCCATGGCGCTCACCCTTTACGTCGACACCGCACGCTGGCGGGCGCATCAGCAGTCCGTGGTCCAGCAGTTCCCGGGCATCGTCCCGGTCTGCAAGGGCAACGGATACGGCTTCGGCCACGAGCGGCTGGCCGAGGAAGCCGCCCGCATCGGTACCGACATGCTCGCCGTCGGCACCACCTACGAGGCCGCCCGGATGAAGGACTACTTCAGCGGCGACCTGCTGGTGCTGACCCCGTTCCGGCGCGGCGAGGAGCCCGTACCGCTGCCCGACCGCGTCATCCGGTCGGTGTCCTCGGTCGACGGCGCGTACGGCCTGGCCGGCGCCCGGGTGGTGGTCGAGGTCATGAGCAGCATGAAGCGCCACGGCGTCACCGAGGACGAACTGCCCAAGCTGCACGCGGCCGTCGAGAACGTCCGTCTCGAGGGCTTCGCCATCCACCTTCCGCTGGACCGTACCGACGGGCTGGACGCGGTGGAGGAGGTCATCGGCTGGATGGACCGGCTGCGCGCGGCCGGGCTCCCGCTGCACACGATGTACGTCAGCCACCTGAAGGCGGACGAACTGGCGCGCCTGCGGCAGCAGTTCCCGCAGACCCGGTTCCGGGTGCGGATCGGCACCCGGCTGTGGCTGGGCGACCACGACTCGACCGAGTACCGGGGCTCCGTCCTGGACGTCACCCGCGTCTCCAAGGGCGACCGCTTCGGCTACCGCCAGCAGAAGGTCGCCTCGGACGGCTATCTGGTGGTCGTGGCCGGCGGTACGTCGCACGGCGTCGGCCTGGAGGCTCCCAAGGCCATGCACGGCGTCACGCCGCGCGCCAAGGGCGTCGCGCGGGCGGGCCTGGCGACGCTCAACCGCAACCTGTCCCCGTTCGTCTGGGCCGGGAAGCAGCGCTGGTTCGCCGAGCCCCCGCACATGCAGGTGTCGCTGCTCTTCGTGCCGAGCGACGCCCCGGCGCCGCAGGTCGGGGACGAGCTGGTCGCCTATCTGCGGCACACCACCACGACGTTCGACCGCCTGGTCGACCACTGAGGCGCTGAGCGGGCAGGGCCCGGAGCCGCACGCTAGGCGAGCGGCTCCGGGCCCTGCTGTGCGTACGGGCCCTCCTGCGGGCGCGCGTACAGACCGTCCTGCCGGTGCTCGTCCAGCCCGTCGCGTGCCGCGCCGAGGACGAACACATCCGGCGCCTGATCGAGCACCCCGCCCGAGGGGTCGTCCGAGCCGTCCCGGCGGACCACGTCCCGCTGCGGCATCAGCGCGTCGCGCACCACCACCGCGCACAGGTACAGCGTGCCCAGCAGGTGGACGGCGATCGCCAGCTGGTACCCCTCCGGCGGAAGCCCCCGGTGGGCGGACTCGCCCGAGGTGTAGGCCAGGTACATCCAGATCCCGACGAAGTAGACGACCTCGCAGGCCTGCCAGATCAGGAAGTCACGCCACTTGGGCCTGGCCAGCGCCGCCAGCGGCACCAGCCACAGCACGTACTGCGGCGAGTAGACCTTGTTGGTCAGGATGAACGCCGCGACCACCAGGAACGCCAGTTGCGCGAAGCGCGGGCGGCGCGGCGCGCACAGCGCGAGCGCCACGATCCCGGCGCAGGAGAGGACCATCAGGGCGGTGGCGTACGTGTTGACGTCGGTGAGCGGATCACCGGTGCGCTGGGAGATGATCAGCCAGACCGAGCCGAAGTCGACCGGCCGCTCCTCGCTGAAGGAGTAGAACTTCTGCCATCCCTCGCGGATGTGCAGCCCCCCGCTGGTGCTGATCATCACCGGCAGGTTCACCGCCAGCCACGCACCCGCCGCGCCGGCCGCGGCGGAGCCGAAGGCCCGCAGCCGCCCCGCCCGCAGGCACAGCAGGAACAGGACGCCGAGCAGCAGCACCGGGTAGAGCTTGGCGGCGGTGGCCAGCCCGATGAGGATGCCCGCGGCGAGCGCCCGGCCACGCGACCACATGAGCATCGCGGCGGCCGTCAGCGCGACGGCGAACAGGTCCCAGTTGATGGTGGCGGTGAGCGCGAAGGCCGGGGCGAGGGCGACGAGCAGCCCGTCCCAGGGGCGGCGGCGGTGCGTACGCGCGACGCAGACGGCGATGACGGCGGCGCAGGCCATCAGCATGCCCGCGTTGACCATCCAGAAGACCTGCTCGCGGTCCTGGATGCTGCCGTGCCGCGGCGTGAGCCAGGAGGCGACCTCCATGAAGAGGCCGGTGAGCACCGGGTACTCCAGGTACTCCATGCCGCCCGAGACACTGTCCGGGATGCGCTCGAAGTACGGGACGACGTCGAGGGCGAAGCCACGGCCGTTGTACAGGTGCGGGATGTCGGAGTAGCAGGCGTGGGTGTACTGGCTGGTGGCGCCCTGGAACCAGCCGCCGTCGTAGCAGGGCGCCTTCTGCGCCATCCCGAGCGCGAACATGCCGATCATGACCAGCGCGATGATCCGCACCGGCGTCCACCAGCTGGTGCCGAGCCGTGCGCGGCGCCCCGCGGGCCCGCCGAACAGCTCGCTGCCGGCCGCGGCGACCTCGTCCTCCGCGGTCGGGCGTACCGGCTGTGAGTCCTCACGCGCGCTCGTCATGCGGCCATCCTGCCGTACCGTCCCGCACCGGCTCAGCGGGAGTCACCCCCGCAGCCCGTGTGCCGTGGCGGGCAGGACGCGGGCGTCGCAAGGGCGAAAGCGGCCGCGGCCGCGTGGAGCGGGTGCTCCACGCGGCCGCGGGCCGATCGGGTGTCGTGCGGGCGGGGCCGGTCACTCTCTCCAGGTGCCGGAGGGCCCGCCGAAGATCCCACCGCTGTCGTCCGACGGCGGCTCGGTGGTCGGGTCGGTGGTGCCGCCACCGGGTCCGCCGCCGGGGCCACCGTTCTGGCCGCCGTTCTCGCCGCCGTTGCCGCCGCCGATCACACCGCTGTCGTCGCACGAGGGGTCGAACGGGTCGCAGGGCTCGTCCGTCGACGGGGTGGTGGAGGGCGTCTGGGACGGCGTCTGCGACGGGGTCTTCGACGGCGTCTTGGACGGGGTCCGGCTGGGCTCGGTGGTCGTCGGCGGCGGGCTGGCGCCGTCACCGTAGACCTTGTCGCCGACCGGCTGGGGCACCGGGAACGGCTCCGCCTTCTCGCCCTTCAGCGCCTCGCGCATGTAGTCGGCCCAGATCTCCGCCGGGAACGAGGCACCGTGGATCGTGGGCTTGCCGCCCACGCCGTACATGGACAGGAACTTCTGGTTCTCGGCCTTGTCGTTGACCCGCCACATGCCGATCGCCGTCGACAGCTGCGGGGTGTAGCCGGAGAACCAGGCCGACCTGTTGTCATCGGTGGTGCCGGTCTTGCCCGCCGCCGGGCGGTCGATCTGCGCCGAGGTACCGGTCCCCTTCTCCACCACCGTCTTGAGCACGTCGGTGACGTTGTCCGCCACGTCGGTGTCGAAGGCGTTCTCCAGCTTGGCGTGGTCCTTGTGGTTCCAGGCCTCCGCGCCGTCCTTCTCGATCGACTCGACGGAGTACGGGTCGGCCTGCTGGCCCCGGGCGGCGAAGGTGGCGTAGGCGCCCGCGAGCCGGATGGCGCTCGGCGCCGAGGTGCCCAGCGAGAAGGTCGGGGTCAGCGAGGTGAGCTGGTCCTTGCTGAGCCCGGCGCGGAGGGCGGCGGTCCGCACCTTGTCCAGACCGACGTCCATGCCCAGCTGGATGTACGGGGTGTTCACCGAGAACTGCATGGCGGTGCGCAGGCTGATGGGGCCCCTGTTCTCGTCACCGTCGTTGCGCTGGTGCCACTCCTGGCCGTCCTTGTCGGTCCAGACGTCGCCCTTGTACGTGCGCAGCGTGAGTTTGTTGTCGCCGTCGTAGACGCTCTTGGGCGAGACCCTGGTGCGCATCGAGGGCGGCTGCTCCTCCGGGCCGCTCTTGCTGCGGATGCCGTCGGTCATCGCCGCGGCCAGGACGAACGGCTTGAAGGTGGAGCCCACCTGGACACCGGTGTAGTCGGCGTTGTTGGTGTAGTGCTCCAGCGCGTCCTTGCCGCCGTAGATGGCGACGATCTTGCCGGTCTTGGGCTCCACCGAGGCGCCGCCGAACTGGACGTACTTGTCCTTGTCAGGGCGCAGCTTCGGCTTGATGTTCTCCTTGGTCACCTTCTCGACCGCGCGCTGGAGGCTCGCGACCTTCTTGCGGTCGAAGGTGGTGTGGATCTGGTAGCCGCCCTTGTCGAGCTCCGCCTTGCTGATGTTGGTGTTGGCGATGATGTAGTTGTCGGCGAGGTCGGTGAGGTAGCCGATCTGACCGGCCTTGTTGGTGGCGGGCTTGGGCGCCCGGGGCTTCGGGAAGCCCTTCTTGATCCACATGTCGGCGTCGGCCCTGTCCAGCCGGTCGGTCTCGACCTCGCGGTTGAGGATCCACTCCCAGCGCGCCATGGCCCGTGCCTTGTTCTTGTCCTTGCTGGCGGCCGCGCCGTAGCCGCCGGCCGGGTCGTAGAGGTTCGGGCCGTTCAGGGTCGCGGCGAGGAAGGCGCTCTGGCTCGGGTTCAGCTTCTCGGCGTCGACGTCGTAGTACGCGCGGGCCGCGGCCTGGATGCCGTACGCGCCCCGCCCGTAGTACGCGGTGTTGAGGTAGCCCGCGAGGATGTAGTCCTTGTCCTTGGTGGCGCCGACCTTGATGGAGATCAGCAGCTCCCTGGCCTTGCGCGAGATCGTCTGCTCCTGGCCCAGGTAGGTGTTCTTCACGAACTGCTGGGTGATGGTCGAGCCACTCTGCGTCTGGCCGCCCTTGGCCATGTTCACGACGGCGCGGGCGATACCCATCGGGTCGACGCCGGAGTCCTCGTAGAAGGTCTCGTTCTCGGCGGCGATCACCGCGTTCTGCATCGATTTGGCGATCTTGGTGAGCGGGACGATCTGTCGGTTGTACTCACCGCGGCCGGAGACGACCATCTGCTTGCCGTCCGCCCAGTAGTAGACGTTCTTCTGGACCCTGGAGGCGGCCTGGGCGGTGGGCACCTCCACCAGCATCAGCCCGATGCCCAGCGCGCCCATCAGCAGCATGACGAAGAACAGGAAGGTGCCGGTGACGAGCTTCCACGACGGCACCCAGCGCCGGAACCCGGTCTTGCCCGCGCGCGGGTAGTCGATGAAGCGCTTCTTGCCGGGGCGGCCGCCCCCGGCGCCGCGGCCACGGCCGGCTCCTCCGCCGCGCCGTCCGCCGCCGCCGTGGCCGCCGGAGCCGTGCCCGGCGTCCTGGGAGCCGGAGCCATCGGGCACAGGCGCCCGGCGGCGGCCGCCGCGCTGGGCGGCGCGGCGGGCCTCGGCCCGGCCACCGTACGGGCGATCTTCGCCCTGCGGGCCCGCGCCCGTACCGGTGGCGTTGCTCGGTGGCGCTGCACGGCGGCCGGACGGCTGCTGCGCGGCGCGTCGTGCCGCTGCGCGTCCGCCGCCCTGCGGCTGCGGCGGCTTGCGACGGTGCTCGCTCATGGAACGACTACTCCTCGGGCAGGCGCTCGCGCCTGACGGCGGCAGGTGGCTTCCGGTCCCCCCGGCATGCGTCCAGGACGCGAGCCGCGTCCGGACGCACGGCATCCAGAACACAGACCTCTGGTGGTGTTGCGCGGTTCCCGGTGGTCTGCATGGCGAACAGACTACGCACGGTCAAAACTCGCCGACCCGTCGTCTTCACTCCAAATCAGGCACGTTGACTACAACGAATCCTTCAACGATTCACCCAGGTTCACCGATGTGACGCCGTTCACCATGGCCCCTCTTGTCCCAGAGGAGTGCTCGCTCTATCGTCTGGATGTATCGAGTCGATACATCGGTTGTGCATAAGGGACGTAAACGGCGAGGAGGCGGGGAATGAGCAGGCGCTCCGGCATCCTTGAGTTCGCCGTCCTCGGTCTGCTGCGCGAGTCCCCTATGCATGGCTATGAGCTGCGCAAACGGCTGAACACCTCGCTGGGGGTGTTCCGCGCGTTCAGCTACGGGAGCCTCTATCCGTGCCTTAAGACACTGGTCGCCAACGGCTGGTTGATCGAGGAGCCGGGCAGCGCCCCGGAAGAGGCGCTCGCCGCGACGCTCGCCGGCCGACGGGCGAAGATCGTCTACCGGCTGACGGCCGAGGGCAAGGAGCGGTTCGAGGAGTTGCTCTCCCACACCGGTCCGGACGCATGGGACGACGAGCTCTTCGGCGTCCGCTTCGCCTTCTTCGGGCAGACCTCGCGTGATGTCCGGATGCGGGTGCTGGAAGGGCGGCGCAGCCGTCTGGAGGAGCGCCTGGAGAAGATGCGCGCCTCGCTGGCCCGTACCCGCGAGCGGCTCGACGACTACACGCTTGAGCTGCAGCGGCACGGCATGGAGTCGGTAGAGCGCGAGGTCCGCTGGCTCAACGAGCTGATCGAGAGCGAGCGGGCCGGGCGGGACCAGCGTCGTGGCACCGCCGAACAGCCGGAGTCTCCCGGGCCCAGGGCCGGGAGAGAGCACTGGCCGGGAGATCAGGACCGGTCAGGAGAGACGGGCGGTCTGCCCCGGCACCGGGGTGGATCCCGGCCGGATCCGTCCGATGACACCGCCGAGTAAGAGTCGCCAAGCAAGCCTCTGCATTCCCGCAGAGCTTCATCGAGTACACACAGGGAGCAACCGGAATGGGTTCGGTTCGCGTAGCCGTCGTCGGCGTGGGCAACTGCGCCGCGTCGCTGGTGCAGGGCGTCGAGTACTACAAGGACGCCGACCCGAACAGCCGCGTGCCGGGTCTGATGCACGTGCAGTTCGGCGACTACCACGTCCGTGACGTGGAGTTCGTGGCCGCTTTCGATGTCGACGCGAAGAAGGTCGGCCTCGACCTCGCGGACGCCATCGGTGCCAGCGAGAACAACACCATCAAGATCTGCGACGTGCCCGCGACCGGTGTGTCCGTGCAGCGCGGCCACACCCTCGACGGTCTGGGCAAGTACTACCGCGAGACCATCGAGGAGTCGGCCGAGGCTCCCGTCGACGTCGTCCAGGTCCTCAAGGACAAGCAGGTCGACGTTCTGGTCTGCTACCTGCCGGTGGGGTCCGAGGACGCCGCGAAGTTCTACGCCCAGTGCGCCATCGACGCCAAGGTCGCCTTCGTCAACGCGCTGCCGGTCTTCATCGCCGGAACGAAGGAGTGGGCGGACAAGTTCACCGAGGCCGGTGTGCCGATCGTCGGTGACGACATCAAGTCGCAGGTCGGCGCCACCATCACGCACCGCGTGATGGCCAAGCTGTTCGAGGACCGGGGCGTCATCCTGGACCGCACCATGCAGCTGAACGTCGGCGGCAACATGGACTTCAAGAACATGCTCGAGCGCGAGCGCCTGGAGTCCAAGAAGATCTCCAAGACGCAGGCCGTCACCTCCCAGATCCCGGACCGCGACCTGGGCGAGAAGAACGTCCACATCGGCCCGTCCGACTACGTGGCCTGGCTGGACGACCGCAAGTGGGCGTACGTCCGCCTGGAGGGCCGTGCGTTCGGCGACGTTCCGCTGAACCTGGAGTACAAGCTGGAGGTCTGGGACTCCCCGAACTCCGCCGGTGTCATCATCGACGCCCTGCGCGCCGCGAAGATCGCCAAGGACCGCGGCATCGGTGGCCCGATCCTCTCCGCGTCCTCGTACTTCATGAAGTCGCCGCCGGTGCAGTACTTCGACGACGAGGCCCGCGAGAGCGTCGAGAAGTTCATCAAGGGCGAGGTCGAGCGCTAAGGCCCGCTCCGCACTTGCTGATCACAGGTCCCCGGGTCGTGCGCCCGGGGACCTGCCCGTTTGTGTGAGGCTGAGCGCCATGCCCGTCGTACGTGATCTGCGCGTGCTGCTCCGGCTCCGCGACTTCCGGCGGCTGCTGGCCGTCCGTCTGCTGTCCCAGCTGGCCGACGGCGTCTACCAGATCGCGCTCGCCACCTACGTCGTCTTCTCGCCGGAGAAGGAGACCTCCGCCGCGGCCATCGCCTCCGCCATGGCCGTACTGCTGCTCCCGTACTCGCTTCTCGGCCCCTTCACCGGGGTCCTGCTGGACCGCTGGCGCCGCCGTCAGGTGCTGCTCTTCGGCAACCTGCTGCGCGGCGGCCTCGCCGCGGGCACCGCGGTGCTGATCCTCGTTCAGGTCCCCGACTGGCTCTTCTACGCCTCCGCCCTGTCCGTCACGTCGGTCAACCGGTTCATCCTGGCCGGGCTCTCGGCCGCCCTGCCCCGCGTGGTGGACACCCGGGAGCGGCTCGTCATGGCCAACTCTCTGTCGCCGACCGCGGGTACGCTCGCGGCCACCGCGGGCGGCGGTCTCGCCTTCCTCGTGCGCTTCGCCACCCCGGGCCAGGACATGACCGCGGACGCCCTGGTCGTCCTCCTCAGCGCCGGGGTCTACCTGGGCGCCGGGCTGGCCGCCCTGCGGATGCCGCCCGACCTGCTGGGCCCGGAGCCCGCCGAACTCCAGCCGATGCGGTCGGTCCTGCTCAGCACCGTCCACGGGCTCCAGGCCGGTCTGCGCCACCTCAGGAACCGCCCGTCCGCCGCCCGCGCCCTGGCAGCGATGACCCTGATGCGCTTCAACTACGGTGCCCTGACGGTGACGCTGCTCATGCTCTGCCGGTACGCGTGGAGCGACACCGAGTCCGAGGGACTCGCCCTGCTCGGGGTCGCGGTCGCCTTCTCGAGCGCGGGCTTCTTCGCCGCGGCGGTCGTCACCCCGTGGGCCGTGTCCCGGCTCGGCACCTCCGGCTGGATCGTGGCCTGCGGCGCCTCCGCGGCCGTCCTCACACCCGGCCTCGGACTGCCCTTCGAGCCCGGACCGATGCTGGTCGCCGCGTTCGTCCTCGGCCTCGCCACCCAGGGCGCGAAGATCGCCACGGACACGGCCGTCCAGGCCGCCGTCGACGACGCGTTCCGCGGCCGGATCTTCTCCCTCTACGACGTCCTGTTCAACGGCGCCTTCGTCGGTGCCGCGGCAGTGGCCGCCCTGATGCTGCCTTCTGACGGCCGGTCGGCCGTGCTCGTGGTGACGGTGGCCGTCATCTATGCGGCAGTTGCTGTGGTTGCCCCCGGTTTCCGCCGCCGCTGATGGTCACATCCAGGCCACAGCACGCGGGCTGGCTGCCGCAGCGCTCCTGGGCCCGGATACCTTACGGGCGGCAATCAGCCACTCATGATTCAGTTCGAAGGACGTCAGTGACCACTCCGCCGCCCCAGGGGCAGAACCCGTTCGCGCAGCAGCACCCCGCCCCGACCGGGCCCGCGGCCTTCCCGCCGGCACCCGCGCCGGCGCCCCGCCGCAACGTGAAGAAGATCCTCAGGAACGTCGTGCTCCCGATAGCCGGCGTCAGCATCGCCATCGGCGCGTACTTCGCGGGCGACGAAGAAGAAGCCAAGAAGCTGGCCGTCGGCGACTGCCTGCAGAACAAGGGCGGGATGGGCAAGTCGGCCGAGATCGAGAAGCTGGACTGTACCGACGCCAAGGCCAAGTACAAGGTGCTCAAGAAGGTCGACGGCACGAGCATCGGCCAGCTTGCCTGCCAGGGCGTCCAGGGCAGCGTCGTCTACTTCACCTGGCAGGAAGGCAGCGACGGGTTCACGCTCTGCCTGGGCAACAACAAGAAGTAGCAGCCCGACCCGAACAGCCATGGGGGCGGTGTTTCACGTGAAACACCGCCCTCCCTGCATGCAGCCCCGCGCCCGTCCGCACGATGTTTCACGTGAAACACGCCCCGGACAGCACGACAGCCGTCAGTCCCGCGGCTGCGCCGCCCACCACTCCTTGAGCGCGGCGACCGCCGCATCCCGCTCCATCGGACCGTGCTCCAGCCGCAGCTCCAGCAGGTGCTTGTACGCCTTGCCGACCTGCGGCCCCGGCCCCACGCCCAGGATCTCCATGATCTCGTTGCCGTCGAGATCAGGCCGGATCGCGTCCAGCTGCTCCTTCTCCTTGAGTCGCGCGATGCGCTCCTCGAGCCCGTCGTACGCCCGGGACAGCGCCATCGCCTTGCGCTTGTTCCGGGTGGTGCAGTCCGAGCGGGTCAGCTTGTGCAGCCGGTCCAGCAGCGGGCCGGCGTCCCGTACGTACCGGCGCACAGCCGAGTCGGTCCACTCACCCGTGCCGTAGCCGTGGAAGCGCAGATGCAGCTCGACCAGCTGCGCGACGTCCTTGACCAAGTCGTTCGGATACTTGAGCTTCATCATCCGGAACTTGGTCAGCTTCGCGCCCACCACCTCGTGGTGGTGGAAGGAGACCCGGCCGTCCTTCTCGAAGCGACGCGTCTTCGGCTTCCCGATGTCGTGGAGCAGCGCCGCCAGCCGCAGCACCAGGTCCGGACCGTCGTCCTCCAGGTCGATGGCCTGTTCCAGCACGGTCAGCGAGTGCTCGTACACATCCTTGTGCCGGTGGTGCTCGTCGCGCTCCAGCCGCAGCGCGGGCAGCTCCGGCAGCACATGAGCGGCGAGCCCGGTGTCCACCAGCAGTTTCAGGCCCTTCCGGGGGTGGGCGCCCAGAAGCAGCTTGTTGAACTCGTCGCGCACCCGCTCCGCAGAGACGATCCCGATCCGGTCCGCCATCGACGTCATCGCCGCGACGACCTCGGGCGCCACCTCGAAGTCGAGCTGGGCGGCGAAGCGCGCGGCCCGCATCATGCGCAGCGGGTCGTCGGAGAACGACTCCTCCGGCGTGCCGGGGGTCCGCAGCACCCGCGCGGCCAGGTCCTCCAGCCCGTTGTGGGGGTCGATGAACTCCTTCTCCGGGAGCGCCACCGCCATGGCGTTGACGGTGAAGTCGCGGCGGACCAGGTCGTCCTCGATGGAGTCGCCGTACGAAACCTCGGGCTTGCGGGAGGTGCGGTCGTAGGCCTCCGACCGATAAGTCGTGACCTCGATCTGATAGTCCTGGACGACCGTATTGTCGCCGGGTGCCTTCTTGCGGCAGCCGACCGTGCCGAAGGCGATCCCGACCTCCCACACCGCGTCGGCCCACGGCCGCACGATCTTGAGCACGTCCTCCGGGCGGGCGTCGGTGGTGAAGTCCAGGTCGTTGCCGAGCCGGCCGAGCAGCGCATCGCGCACCGAGCCACCGACCAGGGCAAGACGGAACCCGGCCTCCTGGAATCGGCGGGCAAGATCGTCTGCGACGGGGGACACCCGCAGGAGCTCGCTGACGGCACGGCGCTGCGCCTGGCTCAGTTCGGACGGCTGCGGGTTGGGGCTGTCATTGTTGGCGTTCGGCACAACAGAACAGGGTACGTGGCCTCAAGGCCCGAAGCCTCCCGGTTCCTGTCCGGCGCTCGGCCGCCGCCGCACACCCACCGTGGCGATCTTGTAAGGCACTCCGCAGCACTTCCCTCCGCCGGGCATCGTTACCATGCGTGGACGCACATTCCGACGACCACTGACGACGAGACGACAAGGGACGGGCGAGCGCGTGGCCGAGGCGGCAGAGTTCCATGGGACCCCTTCTGCTGCCCGCCGGTGGCTGAGGCGCACAGGGGCGCTGCTCGCCGCCGTGCCGCTGCTGGCGGGCCTCGCACAGCTCCCCGCCGCCTCCGAAGCCCAGGCCGCCCCCGCCGGCAGCCGGGCCACCGGCTCCCGCACGGTCGACGTCGCCATCAAGCGCCTGACCCCCACCGCACCGACCGACAGCGCCACCCTCACGATCACCGGCAGCGTCACCAACGACGGCCGCTCCCCGATCACCGACGCTCAGGTGGCCTTGCGGATCGGTCCCCCGATGGCGAGCCGTACGGCGATCGACGAGGCGGCCAAGCGCAAGGGCTACACCCCCGGCCTCGACGGCCGCGAGATCGACGCCAAGTACACGAAGAAGATCAGCCGCCTGGCGCCCGGCTCGCGGCGTGACTTCACCCTCACCGTCCCGGTGAAGCAGCTGCACCTCGGCGGTGCCGGCGCCTATCAGATCGGCGTCGCCTTCACCGGCCAGACCGCCGCCCGGCCCTGGCAGCAGGTGCTGGGCATCGAGCGGACCTTCCTCCCCTGGCAGCCGTCCGCGGCCGCCAAGAAGACCCAGCTGACGTACCTGTGGCCGCTGGTCTCCACCACTCACCTCACCGCGCGCACCGAATCCGACGAGCAGCAGACGCCGATCTTCCGGGACGACTCGCTCAAGGCGGAGCTCGCCCCCGGCGGCCGGCTCCAGCAGCTCGTCGCCCTGGGCAAGGATCTCCCCGTCACCTGGGTGATCGACCCTGACCTGCTGGCCTCAGCCTCCACCATGGCGAGCGGCTACCAGGTCGAGACGAAGGACGGCGACACCGCGGCCGGCGACGGCCAGGCCGCCGCCAAGCAGTGGCTGAACGACCTCACACACGCGGTGGCGGGCCGCCAGGTGGTGGCCCTGCCGTTCGCCGACCCCGACCTGGCCTCCCTGGCCCACCGCGGCAAGTACGTCACCGGCAGCCTGAGCCACCTCCAAACGGCCACGGAGCTGTCCGCCAAGACCGTCAAGACCATCCTCGGTGTCCAACCGCGCACGGACTTCGCCTGGCCCGCCGACGGCGCCGTCGACTCCTCCATCGTCGATGTCGCCACCTCCGCCGGCGCCCACAACGTCATCGCCCGCAGCGACAGCCTCCGGGAGACCGGCAACCTCCTGTACACCCCCACCGCCGCCCGCCAGATCGGCGGCGGCAACACCGCGATCGTCTCCGACGCCCGGCTGTCCACCGCCTTCGCCGGGGACCTGACCGGGGCAGAGAGCCATGCCCTGGCGGTCCAGCGGTTCCTCGCCCAGACCCAGATGCTGACCCTGCAAGCGCCGGACAAGCAGCGGAGCATCGTGGTCGCCCCGCAGCGCATGCCCAGCGCCAGCCAGGCCCAGGCCATGGCTGACGCGCTCGGCGGCCTGTCGGGCGGACGCTGGTCCCAGCCGCTGAACCTGGGGGACGCCGCCAAGGCCAAGCCGGACCCCGGGGCCACCCGGCAGGTACCGGCCGGCCGCTCCTACCCGCGCGCGCTGCGCCACCAGGAGCTGCCGACCGAAGCCTTCAAGGACATGCAGGAGACCAAGCTCACCCTCGACCGCTTCACCGGGATCCTCACCGTGAAGGAGCGGGTGGCGCCCCCGTTCAGCAACGCGATCACGCGCGAGCTGTCCACGTCGTGGCGGCGCGACCACCGAGGCGCAAGTGACTTCCGCACCTCTGTGGAGACCTACCTGTCGGACCTGACCAAGAAGGTCCGGCTCATCCCGAAGTCCAAGATCACGCTCTCCGGGCGCAGCGCCACGATCCCCGTCACCGTGCAGAACAACCTCCTGCAGAACGTGAAGGGTCTGCGGCTCGTGCTGGAGTCCAGCCAGGGCAACCGACTGTCCGTCGGCGACCCGCAGCCGATCAGCGTCGAAGGCGGACACAGCCAGTCCGTGAAGTTCGGCACCACTGCCTACGCCAACGGCCGGGTCCGGGTGAAGGCCCAGCTCGTCACCGCCGACGGGCAGACCTACGGCGAACCCACGTACTTCGAGGTGAACGTCACCGAGGCCACCTCGACCGTCATCCTCGTCATCGCGGGCGGCGTCCTGCTGCTGGTGCTCGCCGGCGTACGGATCTACATCCAGCGCAAGCGCGCGGCGAACAGTGACGAGAACAACAACGACTCCGACAGCGCAGCCGCCGAAGCGGATGAAACAGTCACAGAAGGTGAGGAAAGCGGCCCGGACGAGGGCGAACAGACGAGCGGGCTGACTTCCTCGGCCCCCGTCGTACCCGGGCAGGCGAGTGACCTGACCCCGGACACCGGTTCGCAAAGCGCTGAGCCATCCGGCTCAGGTGAGAAAGTGGAGCATTGAGCACTGGTGGGGCCGGTCCGGCCGCAGACGATGAGGTGGGGTAGCGATGAACTCGCCGTATGACGGTGATCGCGTCCATGGCCCGGGTGAGGACCCGGCGGGCGCGGTCCCGCCACCGCACCCCGCGCCGCCGCATCCGTACGCACCGGAGCCGCACCAGCAGGACCCCTATCTGGGTGATCCTCGGCAGGTCTCCTACAGCCGGCTCCCCGCCGCGCACGACCCGTACATCCAGGACCCGTACGTGCAGGACCCGTACGGTACGGGCACCTTCGCCGCGTACCCGTACCAGGAGCACGATCCGTACGCCGCGGACCCGCTGACGGACGCCCGGTACGACAGGGCCGCCCACCCGCCGCCCGCGCCCGACGCCTACCAGGGCCCCACCTACCAGCAGCCCCCCGCGGCACCGCACGACCCCGACCCGCGCGTGTGGGCCCCGACGCCCGCGCCCGAGCCGGAGGGGCCCTCGCGGAACCTGCCGTACGGGGACGACGCGGGGACCCGGTTCACAGGCGTCGACGGCCTCGTCGGGCATGCGGCGGACGCCCAGGCCACCCACGCCCCACCACAGCAGGACGCCTTCGCGCACCTCTTCCGCGACCAGCAGCCGTACGAGCCGCGCCGCCCCGAGCAGGGCCACTATGGCGACGGCGGGCACCCGTACGCGCCGCAGCAGACCCAGGGGCCGTACGCACAGCAGCCGTACCAGCCGGGGCAGTACCAGCAGGGACAGGGCTACCCGCCCGCGCCGGCGCAGGGCCCGGCACCCGTGTCCGCACCTGGACCGGAGCACGTGCCGGCCCAGCCCTCCGGCCCACCGGCCGGGGCCCCGGGAACGGCAGCGGCCGCGTCCGAACCGGCGCCCAAGCGCTCCGGCGGCCGCGCCGCGAACCTGCTGCAGTCCAGCGCTCTCATGGCCGCGGGCACCCTGGTCTCCCGCCTCACCGGTTTCGTCCGCCAGATGATGCTCGTCGCGGCGCTCAGCGCGGGCGTGCTCGGCGACGCCTACTCCGTCGCCTACATGCTGCCGGCGATGGTCTATTTCCTCACCGTCGGCGGCGGCCTGAACTCGGTCTTCGTCCCCCAGCTCGTCCGCGCGATGAAGGACGACGATGACGGCGGCGAGGCTTTCGCCAACCGGCTGCTCACCCTCACCATGGTGATCCTCGGCGGGCTCGTGGTCCTGTCGGTCTTCGCCGCCCCCTGGCTGGTCAGCGGCCTGTTCCCCGAGGCCTCACGCAACCCGGCCGCCAAGGAGGTCGCCGTCGCCTTCGCCCGCTACTGCCTGCCCTCCATCTTCTTCATGGGTGTGCACGTGGTGGTGGGGCAGATCCTCAACGCGCGCGGGCGCTTCGGCGCGATGATGTGGACCCCGGTCCTCAACAACATCGTCGTGATCACCACCTTCGGCCTGTTCATCTGGGTCTTCGGCACCTCCAACAACTCCATGATGAACGAATCGACGATCACCGCGGAGGGCCTCCGGCTGCTGGGGATCGGCACCCTGCTCGGCGTCACCGTCCAGGCGCTGGCGATGTTCCCCTACCTGCGGGCGACGGGCTTCCGGTTCCGGCCGCGGTTCGACTGGCGCGGCAAGGGGCTCGGCAAGTCCGCCAAGCTCGCCAAGTGGACCGTCCTGTTCGTCCTGGCCAACCAGGCGGGCAATGTCGTGGTCACCCGGCTCGCCACCTCGGCCGGGGCCGATGCCGTCAACGAGGGCCACCCCGGCACCGGGTTCCTCGCCTACTCCAGCGCCCAGCTCATCTGGGGCATGCCGCAGGCGATCATCACCGTCTCCGTGATGGCCGCCCTGCTGCCCCGGATCTCCCGCGCGGCCCACGACGGGGACGCGGGGGCGGTCCGCGACGACATCTCCCAGGGGCTTCGGACCTCGGCGGTCGCCATCGTCCCCCTGGCCTTCGGCTTCGTCGCCCTCGGCATTCCCATGTGCACCCTGCTGTTCGGCACCTCGGGCACGGGGGCGGCCCAGTCCATCGGCTTCATGCTGATGGCCTTCGGCCTCGGCCTGATCCCCTTCTCCGTGCAGTACGTGGTGCTCCGTGGCTTCTACGCCTACGAGGACACCCGCACCCCCTTCTACAACACGGTGATCGTGGCCGCCGTCAATGCCGGCGCCTCCGTGGCCTGCTACCTCGTCCTTCCCTCCCACTGGGCCGTGGCCGGTATGGCTGCCTCCTATGGCCTCGCCTACGCCATGGGCGTGGGGGTCGCCTGGAAGCGGCTGCGCGTGCGGCTCGGCGGCGATCTCGACGGACGGCGCGTGGTGCGCACCTACATTCGACTGGTGGGCGCCAGCCTGCCCGCCGCTCTCCTCGCCGGTGGCGCCGCCTATGCCATCACCGGTGCCCTGGGCAGCGGCATCCTCGGCTCGATGGCCGCCCTGGCCGGCGGCGGGGCCGTACTCCTGATCGTGTTCTACGTCGCCGCGAGCCGGATGCGCGTCGAAGAGCTGACCGCCATGGTTGGTATGGTCCGCGGACGTCTCGGCCGGTGATTGAGCACAACCTTCGTCCGCCACTGTGTGTCGTGCATAGCGGCGGACTGTGGGCACAATTGTCTTGGCTGTGGACCAGGGGTAACGGATGGGGAGGCAGGAACGACGGTGGCGGAACGGAGCACGGCTGCCGTCGACGTGGCCGACAACGACGGTGAGAAGCCGTCGGCCGCCGAGGCGGAGACGGCCATGACCGACGGGGCGGGGACCGAGAAGAAGTCCGGCAAGGGCCCTGACGCCGAGGGCGCGGAGAACAAAACCGCCGCCGCGGCCCAGGCGAGCCCCCCGGAGCTGCACAGCGGCCACAAACTCGCCAGACGCTACCGCCTCGAAGAGTGCGTCACCCGACTGGACGGCTTCAGCAGCTGGCGCGCGGTCGACGAGAAGCTCCGCCGAGCCGTCGGCATCCATGTGCTGCCCGCCGACCACCCGCGCGCCCGGCCGGTGCTCGCCGCCGCCCGGTCCGCGGCACTGCTCGGCGACCCCCGGTTCGTCCAGGTCCTCGACGCCGTCGAGGAGAACGAACTGGTCTACGTCGTCCACGAGTGGCTCCCCGACGCCACCGAACTCGCCGCCATCCTGGCGAGCGGCCCGCTGGAACCCCACGAGGCGTACCAGCTCGTCAGCCAGGTCTCGCAGGCCATGGCCGCCGCACACCGCGAGGGCCTGGCCCACCTCCGCATCGACCCCGGGTCCGTGCTCCGCACCGAGTCCGGCCAGTACCGCATCCGCGGCCTCGCCGTCATGGCCGCGCTGCGGGGGATCTCCGCCGACCAGCCGCAGCGCACCGACACCGAGGCCATCGGCGCCCTGCTGTACGCGGCACTCACCCAGCGCTGGCCGTACGAGAACGACGCCTACGGCCTCCCGGGGCTGCCCAAGGGCGTCGGCCTGATCGCCCCCGACCAGGTCCGCGCCGGGGTCCACCGCGGCCTGTCGGACCTCGCCATGCGCGCCCTGGTCAACGCCGGCGCCACCGCCTCCCGCGAGGAGTCGCCCTGCACCACGCCTGAGGAGTTGTCCAAGGCGGTCGCGGCCATGCCGCGCATCCGGCCCCCGGAGCCCTCTTTCACGCCTCCCGAGGCATACCAGCGCAACGGCTACCCCCGGGCCGGCTACGGCCAGCCTCCGACCGGCGGCCGACGCCCCGGCCCGACCCGCCCCGCGCCCGTGCCTCCGCCGCCCCCGCTGCAGACCCGCACTGGCAAGGCCCTCAAGTGGTCCGTCTCGGCGCTGCTGATCGCGGCGCTCGGCCTGGGCAGCTGGCAGCTGGCGGACACGCTGTTGAAGGAGGAGTCCGGGTCGGGGAACTCGAACAGCTCCGGCCACGAGGACAAGGACAAGCCGAAGAGGACCCCGAAGCCGATCAAGATCGTCGACGCAGTCGAGTTCGCTCCGGACAGGAAGCCACAGGCTCCCGGCAACGCCCCCAAGACCTACGACGAGGACGCCTCCACCGTCTGGCGCACCAGAAGCTATTACGAAGGCCAGCCGCTCGCTCCCTACAAGAAGGGCGTCGGGATCGTCTACGACCTGGGTTCGGAACAGACGATCAGCGCCGCGTCCATCGGGCTCTACTACGGCGGCAACAACACCACCATCTCGTTGTACGCGACGGACTCGCTGAGGCCCTCCGCCAACGGGACCGACCCGGTCGGCTCCTTCAAGAAGATCGCCACCACGGAGGCGACGACGAAGACAGCCAACCTCAAAACCGATGGCACGGTGAAGACCCGCTACGTCCTCGTGTGGCTCACGGCGTTGCCGTACTCGCCGCCTGAAGCCGACTTTCCGAACCCCTACAAGCAAGCCATCACAGAGGTGAAGTTCACCGGCTGAGCCGGAGGCTCAGCCGGACCGCACGCGCAGGGGAGGGGCTCGACGTTGGACACCGTCGCTTTCGGCGACCTGAGCGACGCCGAGCTCCTCGCGTGCCACGTCAAGGGCGAGCCCGACGCGTTCGGAGAGCTCGTCCGGCGGCATCGCGATCGGCTCTGGGCCGTTGCCCTGCGCACCCTCGGGGACCGCGAGGAGGCCGCTGACGCGGTCCAGGACGCGCTCGTGTCCGCCTACCGTGCTGCTCACACCTTCCGAGGCCAGTCCGCCGTCACGACTTGGCTGCACCGCATCACGGTCAACGCGTGCCTGGACCGGGCCCGCAAGGCCGCCTCGCGCCGCACCTCCCCGGTCGCCGACACCGAGCGGCTGGAGCAGCTCATCGAACCCCACGAATCGGCCGACGCCCCCGCCGAGCGAAGCGACCTCCACCGCGAGCTGCTCAGCGCGCTGGGCACCCTGCCCGCCGAGCAACGCGCGGCGCTGGTGCTGGTCGACATGCAGGGCTATCCCGTCGCCGAAGCGGCCGAGATCCTCGACGTCCCCGCGGGCACGGTCAAGAGCCGCTGCTCGCGGGGCCGGGCTCGGCTACTGCCCCTGCTCACCCATCTCCACCCGACCGGGAGGGATAGCGAGCCACCGGGCAGGGGAAGGAACCGGACGCAGGGGACATCCGTCCCACCGGCGGCAGGACCGAACGACGCAGATGCCGTGAAGGGCGGAGGTGGGCGAGCGTGACATCCACGACCGACACGGACGAGCACCCGGAAGTCTCGGAGATCTCCGCACTCGCCGACGGCCTGCTGCCCCCGGACCGTACGGCGGATCTACGCCGCCACCTCCAGGTGTGCGACCTGTGCGCCGACGTCCGCACCTCGCTGGACGAGATCCGCTCGCTCCTGGGGACTCTCCCAGGACCAGCGCGGATGCCCGACGATGTCGCGGGCCGGATCGATGCCGCGCTCGCCGCCGAGGCCCTCCTGGACTCCACCAGCGCCCCGGACCGCCACGATGTTTCACGTGAAACCCCGGCGGCCACATCGGGCGGCGTTTCACGTGAAACATCGCGCCCCTCAGAGGAGACGGAGAGGGCAGCGGCAGGCGCACCGGCCGATCGGCCCGCCGGGCGTCCCCGCGCCACCACCGGCCCCGGCCGCCGCACGCCACGCCCCGGTGGTCGGCGCGGGCGCTCCCGCCGCTGGCCTCAGGTGCTCCTCGGCACCGCGTGCGCCGCGGCTGTCCTCGGTATGGGCACCTGGCTCATCCAGTCATCCGACTCGGGACCGGGCGACGACAGGACCGGCGTCCACGCTGACTCGACGGTCGCCCCCAGGACGGAGTCCGCCTCGCTCTCCGCGGCCGGACTGGAATCACGCGTCCACCAGATCCTGACCCATCAGGGCGGAAGGCACCCAGAGCAGCCCTCGCGAGAGGTCACCGCCAAGAACTCCCCCGACACGCTGCGCGCCGACGACGTCCGCGTCCCCTCATGCGTCCAGGCAGGGACCGGCCGCTCCGAGGCACCGCTGGCCGCCCAGGAAGAGACGTACGACGGCACGGCCGCCTATCTCGTCGTGCTGCCGCACCCCGCCGACGCCTCTCGCGTCGACGCGTTCGTCATCGATGCGGCCTGTACCACCGCGGACCCGCCGTCTCCCGGCGCGATCCTGGCGAACCGGACCTACGACCGGCGCTGAACCGCGCCACCAGGCGCTGACGCCGACGGGAATGCCGGACCCGTAGGATCCGTTGGGTGGGATGAGCCTCCCCAACCCGTCACCGGCGAAGACAAGGAAGACATCAGTGAGCGACGTCCGCAACGTGATCATCATCGGTTCCGGGCCCGCGGGCTACACGGCCGCGCTTTACACGGCCCGCGCCTCCCTCAAGCCTCTTGTCTTCGAGGGCTCCGTCACGGCGGGCGGTGCGCTCATGAACACCACCGACGTGGAGAACTTTCCCGGGTTCCGCGACGGCATCATGGGCCCCGACCTCATGGACAACATGCGGGCCCAGGCGGAGCGCTTCGGCGCCGAGCTGATCCCGGACGACGTGGTCGCGGTCGACCTCTCCGACGAGATCAAGACCGTCACCGACTCCGCGGGCACCATCCACCGGGCCAAGGCTGTGATCGTCACCACCGGCTCCCAGCACCGCAAGCTCGGCCTGCCCCGCGAGGACGAACTCTCCGGCCGCGGCGTCTCCTGGTGCGCCACCTGCGACGGGTTCTTCTTCAAGGACCAGGACATCGCGGTGATCGGCGGCGGTGACACCGCGATGGAGGAGGCCACCTTCCTCTCCCGCTTCGCCAAGTCCGTCACCGTCGTTCACCGGCGGGACACCCTGCGCGCCAGCAAGGCGATGCAGGAGCGGGCCTTCGCCGACCCGAAGATCTCGTTCGTCTGGGACAGCGAGGTCACCGAGCTGCACGGCGACGGGAAGCTCTCCGGCCTGACCCTGCGCAACCGGAAGACGGGGGAGACCTCGGAACTGCCGGTCACCGGCCTGTTCATCGCGATCGGACACGACCCGCGCACCGAGCTGTTCAAGGGACAGCTGGACCTGGACGACGAGGGCTACCTGAAGGTCGAGGCGCCCTCGACCCGTACCAGCCTCACGGGCGTGTTCGGCGCGGGCGATGTCGTGGACCACACCTACCGCCAGGCGGTCACCGCCGCCGGCACCGGCTGCTCCGCCGCGCTGGACGCCGAGCGGTACCTGGCCGCGCTGGCCGACGGCGAGAACGCCGCCTGACCCCCACCCCTCCCCCTGCACCCACCGATTAAGGAGATTGCCATGGCTTTGAAGGCCGTGACGGACGCCAGCTTCGACGAGGACGTCCTCAAGAGCGACAAGCCTGTGCTGGTCGACTTCTGGGCCGAGTGGTGCGGTCCGTGCCGCCAGGTCGCCCCGTCGCTGGAGGCCATCGCCGCCGAGCATGGCGACAAGATCGAGATCGTCAAGCTCAACATCGACCAGAACCCCGGCACCGCCGCCAAGTACGGTGTGATGTCGATCCCGACGCTCAACGTCTACCAGGGCGGCGATGTCGTCAAGACCATCGTCGGCGCGAAGCCGAAGGCCGCGATCGAGCGCGACCTGGACGAGTTCCTGTCGGCCAAGTAGCCACATCTGCCGAAGCGCACCGCTGTTTCACGTGAAACGGGCCCGCCCCCTCGCTGGGGACGGGCCCATTCGCTGCTCACAGCGGCCGGAGCACCGGCTCCTTCTGGACGGCGCCGAGCAGCCGGTCCAGCGCCAGCTCCACGTCCTCCTTCCAGGAGAGCGTGGTACGCAGCTCCAGCCGGAGCCTGGGATACCGGGGGTGGTGGCGTACGGTCTTGAACCCCACGGCGAGCAGATGCTCGGCGGGCAGCACACACGCCGGTTCCTTCCACGCGGCGTCACCGAACGCCTCGATCGCCTTGAACCCCCGCCGGATGACGTCCTTGGCCACGGTCTGCACCATCACCCGGCCCAGCCCCTGCCCCTGGAAGCCGGGGGAGAGCCACGCCGTCATCAGCTGGACGGCGTCCGCGGCCACGGGGCTGGTGGGGAACGCCATCGAGCGCGGTACATAGGCCGGAGGCGCGTACAGCACAAAGCCCGCCGGCACCTCGTCCACATAGACCACGCGCCCGCACGAGCCCCACTCCAGCAGTACCGCCGAAATCCAGGCTTCCTTCTCCAGCTCGGGCCGTCCGGCCCGCACCGCGGCCTCACCATTGACCGGGTCGAGCTCCCAGAAGACACAGGAGCGGCACCGCTTCGGGAGGTCCGGAAGGTTGTCCAGCGTGAGCGGTACGAGCCGACGCCCCATGCAGCCAGTTCCTCACTTCTCCCACCGACCGCGCGCCCGGCGGCCTGTGCGCCTATCTGATCGCATCGTATCCGCGGGAACCTGAGCGGGCACCGCCATCGGGCAAAGAGAGCGGGTCGTGTTCCGGTACCTCCCCCAGCGCGCGGCTGGGAGACGCCCAAGACACGACCCGTCTTCTACGATCGGTGCCCTATTCGGGCGAGCCCTCGGCTTCCTCGGACAGCTTCTGCTCCAACACCCGGCCTTCACCCGGCGCCAGCGTCCCGAGGATGCGCTCCAGATCCTCTATCGAGGCGAACTCGACGACGATCTTCCCCTTCTTCTGCCCCAGGTCCACCTTCACCCGCGTCTCGAAGCGGTCCGAGAGCCGCGACGCGAGATCGGTCAGCGCCGGGGATACCCGGGTACCGGCACGCGGGCTCTTGGCCTTCGCGGTTCCGGGGGACCGGGAGCCCATCAGGGTGACGATCTCCTCGACCGACCGGACCGACAGTCCTTCGGCGACGATCCGCTTTGCCAGCCGCTCCTGCTCCTCGGCGTCGTCCACCGAGAGCAGGGCGCGGGCGTGGCCCGCCGAGAGCACCCCCGCGGCCACCCGGCTCTGCACCGAAGGGGAGAGCTTCAACAACCGCAGAGTGTTGGACACCTGAGGACGCGAACGCCCGATCCGGTCGGCCAACTCGTCATGCGTGCAGTTGAAGTCCTTCAGCAACTGGTCATAGGCGGCCGCCTCTTCCAGCGGGTTGAGCTGGGCGCGGTGGAGGTTCTCCAGCAGCGCGTCGAGGAGCAGCTTCTCATCGTCGGTGGCCCGGACGATGGCCGGGATCCTCTCGAGCCCCGCCTCACGGCAGGCCCGCCAGCGCCGCTCGCCCATGATGAGCTCGTAGCGCTCAGGCGCCGACTGCCGTACGACGACCGGCTGGAGGAGTCCCACCTCCTGAATCGACGTGACCAGCTCGGCAAGGGCGTCCTCGTCGAAGACCACGCGCGGCTGCTGCGGGTTCGTAGTGATGCAGTCCAAGGGCAGCTCGGCGAAGTGCGCCCCGGCCACCTCCTCCGCCACCGGCGCCGCGGAGGGCTGCGGGGCCTCCGGAGCCTGGGGAAGCGACTCCGTTTCACGTGAAACACCGGCGCTGGGAAGCGCGGTCACCTTCGCCGCCGCCACGCCGCGCTCGGGCGTCAGCACCGGCACCGCGGTAGGTGAGCCGCTCCCCGCTGTCACCACCGGCCCGGAGCTGTCCGACGCCTTCGGAGCGGGAGGGATCAGCGCACCGAGCCCACGGCCCAGCCCTCTACGTCGCTCGCTCACTGAAGCCCCTCCTGCATGCTGTGCTGATTGATCTCGGCCACCGCATGCGCGCGCCGGCCGTCGTAGCGCACCCCGACGCCCCGGAGTGCCATCTCGCGGGCAGCCTCCAGATAGGAGAGCGCGCCGCTGGAGCCCGGGTCGTAGGTGAGAACGGTCTGTCCGTAACTGGGCGCCTCGGAGATACGGACAGAGCGGGGAATGCTGGTCCTCAGCACCTCGTTGCCGAAGTGGCTGCGGACCTCGTCCGCCACCTGGGAGGCCAGCCGGGTGCGGCCGTCGTACATGGTGAGCAGGATGGTCGAGACATGAAGCTGGGGGTTCAGATGCCCCCGCACCAGATCCACGTTCCGTAGCAGCTGGCCGAGGCCCTCCAGGGCGTAGTACTCGCACTGGATCGGGATCAGCACCTCAGCACCCGCCACCAGCGCGTTCACTGTCAGCAGCCCCAGCGACGGCGGGCAGTCGATGAGGATGTAGTCCAGCGGCTGCTCGTACGCCTGGATCGCGCGCTGCAACCGGCTCTCGCGGGCCACCAAGGAGACCAGTTCGATCTCGGCACCGGCCAGATCGATCGTGGCCGGGGCGCAGAAGAGCCCCTCCACGTCCGGGACAGGCTGCACGACATCGGAGAGCGGCTTGCTGTCGACCAGGACGTCGTAGATCGACGGGACCTCGGAGTGGTGGTCGATCCCCAGAGCCGTCGAGGCGTTGCCCTGCGGGTCGAGGTCGATGACCAGCACCCGGCCGCCGTGCAGCGCAAGCGAAGCGGCCAGATTGACCGTGGTGGTGGTCTTCCCGACCCCGCCCTTCTGGTTGGCGACCACGATCACACGGGTCTCATCCGGCCGAGGCAGACCCTCACCCGCGCGGCCGATCCCCGCTACCGCCAGCTGGGCCGGGCGACCGGCAGGGGTGTTGTCCATGGGGGCCGGGGTTTCACCGTGCCCCTCCTGCCCGAGCGGGGGCATGGAGTGGACATCCTCCCCCGCCGGTTCGGTACGGGGGCCGGGGACCGGATCGGTCATCGGCCCCGCGATGTTGGCGTCGGACCGCAAGGATTCACTCTCCTCGACATCAGGCTCGCAATGCACAGAGCCTGCCATGCTTTCGGGGTCGTGAACCAGCGAGGCCCGTTCTCCTGTGGAGGAATCCACATCTGTGGACAATCGCGTAGCTCGTACAGGGGGCTTCCGGTCGCGCGACAGGGCGGCCGCGCGACCACGACTGATGATTCCGTGCAGCAAGGAGCGGCGTTTCACGTGAAACACGATGCATGCGAGAGCGCATCACACCGTCTCGACACTCCGGATTGCGTAGTTTTGACAGCTTGTATGGAGCACCGCCGCAGCTCAGCGCCGCCGACGGGTCCCCTTGCTGGCGGCCTTAGCGCGCTTGGCGGCGAACCGTACGCCGCCGGGGCTCTCCCCGACCTCCACCCGCACCACGGTGGACGGCGGGTCCACGATCCCCTCACCGACATGCAGCACGGACGTCTCGACCACCCCGAGCTTGCTCAGCGCCGCCCGCGCCTGCTTGAGCTCCTCCTCCGCCGTGTCGCCCTTCAAGGCCAGCATCTCGCCGTACGGGCGCAGCAGCGGCACACCCCAGCCCGCCAGCCGGTCCAGCGGAGCGACGGCCCGCGCCGTCACCACATGCACCGGCGGGAACTTCCCCAGCACCTCTTCGGCCCGGCCTCGCACCACGGTGACATGATCCAGCCCCAGCAGCTCCACGACCTCCTGGAGGAAGTTCGTCCTGCGCAGCAGCGGCTCCAGCAGCGTGATCTGCAGATCCGGGCGGGTCAGCGCGAGCGGAATGCCCGGCAGCCCGGCACCCGAGCCCACGTCGCACACGGTGACGCCCTCAGGAACCACCTCCGAGAGCACCGCGCAGTTCAGTAGATGCCGCTCCCACAGCCGCGGCACCTCGCGCGGACCGATCAGACCGCGGGTCACGCCCACATCGGCCAGCAGCTCGGCGTACCGAACGGCCTCAGGGAAGCACTCACCGAATACATCCCGGGCCACCTCCGGCGCCGGGGGGAGCTCCGCTGCTTCCGTCACGGGGACCGTCCTTCCGTTACCCAAGCACTCTGTTGAACGCTGATGTCAGGCTGACAAGATACGGCCCCGCCTGCGAGCAGACGGGGCCGTGTACGCCGTACAGCCGGGTCGACCCGGCCTCCGGCAAGGGTCAGGCCGGGAGCACGACCACGCGCCGCTCGGGCTCCTCGCCCTCGGACTCGCTGCGCAGGCCGACCGCCGCGACCGCGTCGTGCACGACCTTCCGCTCGAAGGGCGTCATCGGCTTGAGCTTCACCGGCTCGCCGGTGCCCTTGGCCTCTTCCGCGGCCTTGGTCCCCAGCTCGGTGAGCTCCTCCCGCTTGCGGGCCCGGAACCCGGCGATGTCCAGCATCAGCCGGCTCCGGTCACCGGTCTCGCGGTGCACCGCGAGCCGGGTCAGCTCCTGGAGAGCCTCCAGCACCTCACCGTCGCGACCCACCAGCTTATGCAGGTCACGGCTGGTCGAGTCGCTGATGATCGACACTGCGGCGCGGTCGGCCTCGACGTCCATGTCGATGTCACCGTCGAGGTCCGCGATGTCCAGCAGCCCTTCCAGGTAGTCGGCCGCGATCTCCCCTTCCTGCTCAAGGCGGGTCAGGGTGTCGCTCCCCTCAGCAGCTGGCGTGGTGCCTTCCGTCACGGATGGACTCCTTCTTACTTCTTGGACGGGTGCTTGGGCCGCTGCTGGCCCTTGCGCCCACCGGACTTGGCCTTACCGGAGGAACCGCCGGCCGGCTTGCCGCCCTGCGCCTCGTTCTTCTTCTCTCCCTCGCCCTTCTGCAGCGAGGTGGAACCGGCGGCCTTCGGGCCCCCGGTCTGCGCCCGGGACCGGCCCTGCGGCTGCCCGCCGCCGGTCTGCCGCTGCGGCTGGGCACCGGCGGTGTGCCGCTTCGCCTTCGTCTGGCGCTTGGGCTGCTGCCGGGCGGCACGCGCCGCCTCCGCGGCCTTCTTCGCCTCGACCTCGGCGGGCTCCTCCTTGATCTTGCCCTTGGCCCGCAGCCGCTCCTGGCGCTGCTCGTACGCGACGCTGCCCGGAGTGGGGTTCCGGCGGATGATGAACATCTGCTGGCCCATGGTCCACACGTTGGTGGTCAGCCAGTACACCAGCACACCGACCGGGAAGTTGATGCCGAAGACGGCGAACATGACCGGGAAGATGTACATCAGCATCTTCTGCTGCTGCATGAACGGCGTCTTCGCCGTCAGATCGACGTTCTTCGTCATCAGCTGGCGCTGCGTGAAGAACTGCGACGCCGACATCAGCACGATCATGGTGATCGTGACGACCCGCACGTCGGTCAGCGAGGCACCGAGGTCGTGGACCTTCTCCGCGCTGGACATGAACTTCACGGCCAGCGGGGCGCCGAAGATGTGCGCCTGGCGGGCGCTGTCCACCAGGTTGCCGTCGATGAAGCCGACTTCGTGGCCGTTCGAGACCTTGTTGAGGACCTGGTAGAGCGCGAGGAAGAACGGCGACTGGGCCAGAATCGGGAGACAGCTCGCGAGCGGGTTGGTACCCGTCTCTTTGTAGAGCTTCATCATCTCTTCTTGCTGGCGCTGCCGGTCGTTCTTGTAGCGCTCCTGGATCGCCTTCATCTTCGGCTGAAGCGCCTGCATGTTCCGCGTCGCCTTGATCTGCTTCACGAAGAGCGGGATCAGGCAGATACGGATCAGGACGACCAGCGAGACGATGGACAGACCCCACGCCCAGCCACTGTTCTTGTCGAAGATCAGGCTGTAGAACGAGTGGAACTGGACGATGATCCAGGAAACTACGTCATAAAGAGGACCGAGGATCGTGTCCACGAATCAGACTCCTTGGGCATTGGGCTGAGTGTCGGGCTGTGCGGCGGGCGGAACAGCGGGGTGCCCACCGAGGCGGCTCCTCAGCCGCTGATGCCAGACCGGACGCTTCCGGGGTGGGACGTGGTCGACGCCCCCGAGCGACCACGGATTGCAGCGCAGGATGCGCCAGGCGGTCAGCGCCGTCCCTTTCACCGCGCCGTGCACGTCGATGGCCGTGTAGCCGTAGTGCGAGCATGACGGGTAGTACTTGCAGACGGGCCCCAGCAGGGGACTGATGGTCCACTGGTACAGCTTGATCAGCCAGAGCAGCGGGTACTTCATCGCGGTACCCTCCCCGTGCCTTCGGTAGGGGCGGCCCCGCCCAGCAGCCGCTGCAAAGCGGTGTCCAGGTCACGGGCCAACTGGTCGTGGCCCGCTTCACCCGCACCGGGCAGCGCCCTCACGACCACCAGGCTACCCGCGGGCAACCGATCGAGGCGGTCGCGCACGAGATGGCGCAGCCTCCGCTTCACCAGGTTGCGGACGACCGCTCCGCCCACCGCCTTGCTGACGACGAAACCCGCACGCACCGGGGAAGCACTCTCCCCAGGTGCGTGCGGGTCCGTTGTACCGCTACGTAGGTGGACGACAAGGAGCGGGCGACCGGCCCTGCGTCCTCGGCGTACCGCGGCCGCGAAGTCCTCGCGCCGCCTCAGCCGATGCTCGGTAGGCAGCACGACATGACCTGTTTGATCAGGCGGACAGGCGTGCGCGACCCTTGCCACGGCGGGCCGCGAGAATCGCGCGGCCGGCACGGGTGCGCATCCGCAGCCGGAAGCCGTGGGTCTTAGCGCGGCGGCGGTTGTTCGGCTGGAAGGTGCGCTTGCTCACTCGGGGGCTCCAGAAATGAATCGTGTGGTGGCGGGACATCGCCTGGCTGTCACCGTGCGCCCACGAGTAGCTCGCAATACGCCCGAGTGCACCGCTTCATGACCACACCAGGTGATCGTTGCCCATCGGAGGCAGGCGGCAGCAGCCATCGACAACTCGACCTGGTTACGGTACGCGCGGCTACGCCATCCGGTCAAACCGGCAGCGCCCACTCCGCTCCCCGCACCGCCGCCACGGGGGCAGTAGAACGCGGGGCGACATCGCATGGCACATTTGTACACACCCTGTGGACAACGACTTGAACCGCGCACCTCGGCCTGACTACCGTGGCCAAGCTCCGATTCCTTCCCGCCCGTCCCGAGAACCACACATTCGTGGGACCTGTCGGCGTCCCCCACCCAGCGAGTGAGAGAGCGTGCCCTGTGGCTGACGTACCTGCCGATCTTGCCGCAGTGTGGCCACGCGTGCTCGAACAGCTCCTGGGCGAAGGCCGGGGCCACGGTGTCGAGGCGAAGGACGAGCACTGGATCCAGCGATGCCAGCCGCTGGCCCTGGTCGCCGACACCGCGCTGCTCGCCGTACCCAACGAGTTCGCCAAGGGCGTACTGGAAGGCCGGCTGTCCCCGCTGATCAGCGAGACGCTCAGCCGCGAGTGCGGCCGCCCGATCCGGATCGCGATCACCGTCGACGACTCCGCGGGCGAACCGCCCGCCCCGCCGCAGCGCCCGCAGCCGTCCTCGCGCTACGAGGACCCCCAGCGCGACACGTACGAGCGCGACGACCGCGACGGCCGTGAGACGTACGACCGCGACGGCTATGAGTCCCGCGACGGCTACGGCGGCCGGGACACCTACGACGGCGGCCGCGAGGGCTACGAGAGCTACGGCGCGCGGGCCGCGGACGACCTGCCGACCGCCCGCCCCGCCTACCCCGACTACGACCGGCCGCGCCCCGAGCCCGGCGCCTGGCCCCGGGCAGGCGAGGACTACAGCTGGCAGCAGCAGCGGCTGGGCGGCTTCCCCGACGGCGGCGACCCGTACTCCTCCCAGCACACGCCGCGCCCATACGAACAGCAGCGCCGTGACCTGCCCGAACACCGGGACCGGCCGCGCACGGGTCCCGGCGGCGGGCCCGCGGGCCCCGGCGGTGCCAACAGCCCCGGCGGACCCGGCCCCGGCGGCCGCGGCGGCCCCGGGGGCGCGCACCGCAGCCCCGGTGGATCCGGTGGACCCGGTCGACCCGAGGGCCACGGCGGGCCGTCCGGGCCCGGTGGCCCGAGCGCGCCCACCGGCGCCCCCGGCCCGCTCGCCGCGCAGCCCGCGCCCGCCTCGGGCCCCGGTGAGCCGACCGCGCGCCTGAACCCCAAGTACCTCTTCGACACCTTCGTGATCGGGGCGTCCAACCGCTTCGCGCACGCCGCCGCGGTCGCGGTCGCCGAGGCCCCCGCCAAGGCGTACAACCCGCTGTTCATCTACGGCGAGTCCGGCCTGGGCAAGACGCACCTGCTGCACGCCATCGGGCACTACGCGCGCAGCCTCTACCCGGGCACCCGCGTGCGCTACGTGAGCTCCGAGGAGTTCACCAACGAGTTCATCAACTCCATCCGCGACGGCAAGGCGGACGCGTTCCGCAAGCGCTACCGCGACATGGACATCCTGCTCGTCGACGACATCCAGTTCCTCGCGAGCAAGGAGTCGACGCAGGAGGAGTTCTTCCACACCTTCAACACCCTCCACAACGCCAACAAGCAGATCGTGCTCTCCTCCGACCGGCCGCCCAAGCAGCTGGTCACCCTGGAGGACCGGCTGCGCAACCGCTTCGAGTGGGGCCTGATCACCGACGTCCAGCCGCCCGAGCTGGAGACCCGGATCGCGATCCTCCGCAAGAAGGCGGTGCAGGAGCAGCTCAACGCGCCGCCGGAGGTACTGGAGTTCATCGCGTCGCGGATCTCGCGCAACATCCGCGAGCTGGAGGGGGCGCTGATCCGGGTCACGGCCTTCGCCAGCCTCAACCGGCAGCCGGTGGACCTCGGCCTCACCGAGATCGTCCTGAAGGACCTGATCCCCGGCGGCGAGGACACCGCGCCCGAGATCACCGCCACCGCGATCATGGCGGCGACGGCCGACTACTTCGGGCACACCGTGGACGACCTGTGCGGCGCCTCGCGCAGCCGGGTGCTGGTGACCGCGCGGCAGATCGCGATGTACCTGTGCCGTGAGCTGACCGACCTGTCGCTGCCGAAGATCGGGGCCCAGTTCGGCGGCCGCGACCATACGACCGTGATGCACGCCGACCGCAAGATCCGGGCTCTGATGGCCGAGCGGCGCTCCATCTACAACCAGGTGACCGAGCTGACGAACCGCATCAAGAACGGCTGACGCGGCCGCCGCGCCCCCTCCCAAGGCGCTCCGGGACAACCTCCCGGAGCGCCTTTCGCCGTCTCCGTGCCCGGAACGGACCGCCGAACACACCGTCGCCGGTGTTCGATTACCGCTCTGAGCAGCGAGTTCTCCACAGAATCCACGACTGTCCACCGTCCACACCCTGGGGAAGTCGAGGTTGTCCCGATCCTGTCCACAGGGGGCGGCTGTGGAACAGTGTCAGTCCAGGTCAGCGGGTTGTGGAATTGTGGCAAACGGCTGTCCACAGACTGTGGACGACGCGACCGTCCACAGGGGGCCCGCGCGGTTGTCCACCGCCCGCCCACAGCGAGATCGTGGTTGCCCACAGCTTCTCCACACCCTTGTCCACTGTTCGGCAACGCGACACCCCCCGTCGCTGACACGAGTGAAAGGCGTCACATCAAGATGCCGGGTTGGGCTGTGGGGAACCTGGGTAAAACTGGGGACAGCGCTGGGGAGAACCAGGGCTCCTCTGTGCATGGCCTGTGCAGAACTTCCGGCGATCCACAGACACCCCCGGTTATCCACCGCGGCCACCCACAGGGCCGGTGGATAAAAAACCCGCTCTGACCTGCGAAAAGGCAGTTGTCCACGGTTTCCACAAGCCCTACTACTACGACCACGTAGTTAGAGCGAGGAAATCGTTTCGAAGCGGGGCCTGTGCACAACTCGGCTCCGAGCCGCACCGCGCCTCTGGCCCCGACTTGACCCCGAGCCGCACCGGCTGTCCGTGGCGTGCGTCAGACTGGTCAGGCGGCAGTCAGCCGACGACGAAGGCCAGCAGGGCGAGCCAGCAACAGCAGGAGGCGGCTTACGGTGAAGATCCGGGTGGAGCGCGATGTACTCGCGGAGGCAGTGGCCTGGGCGGCCCGCAGCCTTCCGGCCCGTCCGCCGGTGCCGGTTCTCGCGGGCCTGCTGCTGAAGGCGGAGGAGGGCGCGCTGAGCCTCTCGTCCTTCGACTACGAGGTCTCGGCCCGGGTGTCGGTGGAGGCGGACATCGACGAGGAGGGCACCGTTCTCGTCTCGGGCCGCCTGCTCGCCGACATCTGCCGCGCCCTCCCCAACCGGCCGGTGGAGATTTCCACAGACGGTGTACGAGTGACCGTGCTCTGCGGCTCCTCGCGGTTCACACTCCACACCCTGCCTGTGGAGGAGTACCCGGCCCTGCCCCAGATGCCGACCGCGACCGGCACCGTGCCCGGCGAGGTCTTCGCCGCGGCCGCCGCCCAGGTCGCCATCGCCGCGGGCCGCGACGACACGCTCCCGGTGCTCACCGGCGTCCGGATCGAGATCGAGGGCGACACCGTCACGCTCGCCTCCACCGACCGCTACCGCTTCGCGGTCCGCGAGTTCCTGTGGAAGCCCGAGACGCCGGACATCTCCGCGGTCGCGCTGGTGCCCGCCAAGACCCTTCTCGACACCGCCAAGTCGCTGACCAGCGGTGACACCGTCTCGCTGGCGCTGTCCGGCTCGGGCGCGGGCGAGGGGCTGATCGGCTTCGAGGGCGCCGGACGGCGCACCACCACGCGGCTGCTGGAGGGCGACCTGCCCAAGTACCGCACGCTCTTCCCGACCGAGTTCAACTCCGTCGCGGTGATCGAGACGGCCCCGTTCGTCGAGGCGGTCAAGCGCGTGGCGCTGGTCGCCGAGCGCAACACCCCGGTGCGGCTGAGCTTCGAGCAGGGCGTGCTGATCCTGGAGGCCGGCTCCAGCGACGACGCACAGGCTGTGGAGCGCGTGGACGCGCAGCTCGAAGGCGACGACATCTCGATCGCCTTCAACCCGACGTTCCTGCTGGACGGCCTCAGCGCGATCGACGCCCCGGTGGCCCAGCTGTCGTTCACCACGTCCACCAAGCCCGCGCTGCTCAGCGGTCGCCCGGCGGTCGACGCCGAGGCGGACGACGCGTACAAGTACCTGATCATGCCGGTGCGGCTGTCGGGCTGAGTCTGACGCCATGGCCGGCCTGCGGGGCCTGGCGGAACGGCTCGGCCGGTGGCGCGAGTGAGCGGCTGAGCCCACGGATGTGCGCGGGGGCGCGGGCGTAGGCTCGTAACCCAGTACGAAGCGCGCGACAGCGCAACGACGACGTCAAAGGATCACTGATGGAGCTCGGTCTCGTCGGCCTCGGCAAGATGGGCGGCAACATGCGCGAGCGCATCCGCCGCGCAGGCCACACCGTCATCGGTTACGACCGGAACCCGGACCTCGCCGATGTCCACAGCCTGAAGGAGCTTGTGGACGGGCTGCAGGGCCCGCGGGTCGTGTGGGTGATGGTCCCCGCGGGCGCGGCGACCCAGTCCACCATCGACGAGCTCGGCGAGCTGCTCTCCCCCGGAGACGTGGTCGTGGACGGCGGCAACTCCCGCTGGACCGACGACGAGAAGCACGCCGAGGAGCTCGCCGCCAAGGGCATCGGCTTCGTCGACTGCGGCGTCTCCGGCGGCGTCTGGGGCCTGGAGAACGGCTACGCGCTCATGTACGGCGGCGACGCCGAGCACGTCGCCAAGGTCCAGCCGATCTTCGACGCGCTCAAGCCCGAGGGCGAGTTCGGCTCCGTGCACGCGGGCAAGGTCGGCGCGGGCCACTTCGCCAAGATGGTCCACAACGGCATCGAGTACGCGATGATGCAGGCCTTCGCCGAGGGCTGGGAGCTGCTGGAGGCCGTGGACTCCGTCACCGACGTCCGCGAGGTCTTCCGCTCCTGGCAGGAGGGCACGGTCATCCGCTCCTGGCTGCTCGACCTGGCCGTGCGCGCCCTGGACGACGACGAGCACCTGGACAAGCTGCGCGGCTTCGCGGCCGACTCCGGCGAGGGCCGCTGGACGGTCGAGGCCGCCATCGACAACGCCGTCCCGCTGCCCGCGATCACCGCGTCCCTCTTCGCGCGCTTCGCGTCCCGCCAGGACGACTCCCCGCAGATGAAGATGATCGCCGCGCTGCGCAACCAGTTCGGCGGCCACGCCGTAGAGAACAAGTAACCCGGCAACACCCAGCACCACAGCAGCAGCCGGGGGAGGATGGGGTACCGCCCAGAGCCCGGAGGTCCCCCAGCTACCGCTGGGAGGTACCCCCAGGGGGAGGTCACCGTGCACGTCTCACATCTGTCGCTCGCCGACTTCCGCTCGTACGCCCGGGCTGAGGTTCCACTCGACCCGGGCGTCACCGCGTTCGTCGGGCCCAACGGCCAGGGCAAGACCAACCTGGTCGAGGCGATCGGCTACCTGGCCACCCTCGGCAGCCACCGGGTCTCCTCCGACGCACCGCTGGTGCGGATGGGCGCTGACCGGGCCGTCGTACGGGCGGCGGTGGTGCAGGGCGAGCGGCAGCAGCTCATCGAGCTGGAGCTCAACCCGGGCCGCGCGAACCGGGCCAGGATCAACAGGTCCTCCCAGGTCAGGCCGCGCGACGTGCTCGGCATCGTGCGGACCGTGCTGTTCGCGCCGGAGGACCTGGCGCTGGTCAAGGGCGACCCCGGGGAGCGCCGCCGGTTCCTGGACGAGCTGATCACCGCGCGCGCTCCGCGGATGGCCGGGGTGCGCTCCGACTATGAGCGGGTGCTCAAGCAGCGCAACACCCTGCTGAAGTCCGCGGCCATGGCCCGACGGCACGGTGGCAGGTCCATGGACCTGTCCACGCTCGACGTCTGGGACCAGCACCTGGCGCGGGCGGGCGCCGAACTGCTGGCCCGCCGCCTCGACCTGATCGCCACGCTCCAGCCGCTGGCCGACAAGGCGTACGAGGAGCTGGCGCCGGGCGGCGGCCCGCTCTCCTTCGACTACCGCGGCTCGGCCGGTGAGGCGACCGCGGACGCGCGCGGCCGCGAGGAGCTGTACGAGGTGCTGCTCGCCGCGCTCGCCGAGGCCCGCAAGCAGGAGATCGAGCGCGGTGTCACGCTGGTCGGTCCGCACCGCGACGACCTCGTGCTACGGCTGGGGCAGCTGCCCGCGAAGGGGTACGCGAGCCACGGCGAGTCCTGGAGTTACGCGCTGGCGCTGCGCCTGGGCAGTTACGAGCTGCTGCGCGCGGAGGGCAACGAGCCCGTACTCGTCCTGGACGACGTCTTCGCCGAACTGGACGCGCGGCGCCGCGAGCGGCTGGCCGAGCTGGTCGCCCCGGGCGAGCAGGTGCTGGTGACGGCCGCGGTGGACGACGACGTACCGCGGGTGCTGGCCGGTGCCCGGTTCGCGGTCGCGGGCGGCGAGGTGACGCGCGTATGACCGGGCAACCCGGCCTCCCACAGGGAGGCGCGCCCCACGGCGGCACCCCGGGGACCCCGGCTCCGAGCGGCCCCGAGCCCTCCGGAGTGGACCTGGCGCGGGTCGCGCTGCGCGCCGCCAAGGAGCAGGCGCGCGCCCGCGGCGCCGCGGCGCAGGCGAAGAAGCAGGCGCGGCGCGGCGGCCTGCGGTCCGGGGCGCGTGCCGACGGGCGCGATCCGCTGCCGCTGGGCGCGGCGATCAACCGCCTGATCACCGAGCGCGGCTGGGAGGCGCCGGCCGCGGTCGGCGGGGTGATGGGCCGGTGGCCGCAGATGGTGGGCCCGGAGGTGGCGCAGCACTGCGAGCCGCAGCGGTACGACGAGGAGGCGCGGGTGCTGACGGTGCGCTGCGACTCCACGGCCTGGGCGACGCAGCTGCGGCTGCTGGCTCCGCAGCTGGTCGCGCGGCTCAACCAGGATCTGGGCCAGGGCACGGTGCGGCTGATCAAGGTGCTGGGGCCGGGTGGCCCCGCGCGGCGCTACGGGTCGCTGCGCGCGCCGGGGAGCACGGGTCCGGGCGACACCTACGGCTAGGGCGGGGTGGGTCCGGGCGGTTTTGCCACCGGGTTGTGCCGTTTTGCCACGGGGTCGCGGCCCGGTCCCCGGGTTCGGTTGCCACGGGTTGACAGTCGGAAGCGCTGAGTGCCTGTGTGAGCCTCTTGGAGCCCTCACCCAGATATGGGGAGTCGGCTGAGGCCGGTTCAGGGCGGCACATGCGTACTCAGGCGCCCGCAAACCCCCATTCATGTCACCGCTACCGGTAGACTGAGGGGAAATCCCGCCCCACTCCGCGGGACACGTCGACAAGCACTGAACGACGCAGCCGCTCCCGATTGCCCGGAGCCGGCGTGTGCTGTGCCAGAAAGGGCGCTTCGTGGCCGATTCCGGCAACCTCAACGAGAACATCCCGTCCGACACCGACGGCGACGCCATGGCATCGCCGTCGTACGACGCCAGCGCGATCACCGTCCTG
Source organism: Streptomyces sp. XD-27 (assembly GCF_030553055.1). NCBI lineage: Bacteria > Bacillati > Actinomycetota > Actinomycetes > Kitasatosporales > Streptomycetaceae > Streptomyces > Streptomyces sp. XD-27. Next base: position 4,100,878 of record NZ_CP130713.1, on the reverse strand, counting down.
GAGGGTCTGGACGCGGTCCGCAAGCGCCCCGGCATGTACATCGGTTCCACCGGTGAGCGGGGCCTGCACCACCTGGTGCAAGAGGTCGTCGACAACTCCGTCGACGAGGCGATGGCCGGTCACGCGGACACCATCGATGTCACGATCCTCGCCGACGGCGGCGTGCGCGTCATCGACAACGGCCGTGGCATCCCGGTGGGTATCCACCCCGTCGAGAAGAAGCCGGCCGTCGAGGTCGTGCTCACCGTGCTGCACGCGGGCGGCAAGTTCGGCGGCGGCGGCTACGCCGTCTCCGGCGGTCTGCACGGCGTCGGTGTCTCCGTCGTGAACGCGCTGTCGACCAAGCTCGCCGTCGAGATCAAGACTGACGGCCACCGCTGGACGCAGGACTACAAGGGCGGCGCCCCGACCGCCCCGCTCGCCCAGCACGAGGCCACCGACGAGACCGGCACCTCGGTCACCTTCTGGGCCGACGGCGACATCTTCGAGACCACCGAGTACTCCTTCGAGACGCTGTCGCGGCGCTTCCAGGAGATGGCGTTCCTCAACAAGGGCCTGACCATCTCGCTGACCGACCTGCGCGAGGCGCACGTCGACGAGGAGGGCAAGCCGCTGTCGGTCCGGTACTTCTACGAGGGCGGCATCGTCGACTTCGTGAAGTACCTGAACTCGCGCAAGGGCGAGATGGTCCACCCCACCGTCATCGGCTTCGAGGCCGAGGACAAGGAGCGGATGCTCTCCCTCGAGGTCGCGATGCAGTGGAACACCCAGTACAGCGAGGGTGTCTACAGCTTCGCGAACACCATCCACACCCATGAGGGCGGTACTCATGAGGAGGGCTTCCGCGCCGCGCTGACGACGCTGATCAACCAGTACGCGCGCGACAAGAAGCTGCTGCGGGAGAAGGACGACAACCTCACCGGCGAGGACATCCGCGAGGGTCTGACCGCGATCATCTCGGTCAAGCTCGGCGAGCCGCAGTTCGAGGGCCAGACGAAGACCAAGCTGGGCAACACCGAGGCGAAGACCTTCGTTCAGAAGATCGTCCGCGAGCAGCTCAACGACTGGCTGGACCGCAACCCCAACGAGGCCGCGGACATCATCCGCAAGTCGATCCAGGCCGCGACCGCCCGTGTGGCGGCCCGCAAGGCGCGCGACCTGACCCGCCGCAAGGGCCTGCTGGAGTCCGCGTCGCTGCCGGGCAAGCTGAGCGACTGCCAGTCCAACGACCCGGCGAAGTGCGAGATCTTCATCGTCGAGGGTGACTCCGCGGGCGGCTCGGCCAAGTCCGGCCGCAACCCGGAGTACCAGGCGATCCTCCCGATCCGAGGCAAGATCCTCAACGTGGAGAAGGCCCGCGTCGACAAGATCCTCCAGAACAACGAGGTCCAGGCGCTGATCTCGGCGTTCGGCACCGGTGTGCACGAGGACTTCGACATCAGCAAGCTCCGCTATCACAAGATCATCCTGATGGCGGACGCCGACGTCGACGGCCAGCACATCAACACCCTGCTGCTGACCTTCCTCTTCCGCTTCATGCGGCCGCTGGTCGAGGCCGGGCACGTCTTCCTCTCCCGTCCCCCGCTGTACAAGATCAAGTGGGGTCGGGACGACTTCGAGTACGCCTACTCCGACCGCGAGCGCGACGCGCTGATCCAGGCCGGGCGGGAGAACGGCAAGCGGATCAGGGACGACTCGGTCCAGCGCTTCAAGGGTCTGGGCGAGATGAACGCCGAAGAGCTGCGCGTGACGACGATGGACGTGGAGCACCGCGTCCTGGGCCAGGTCACGCTGGACGACGCCGCGCAGGCGGACGACCTGTTCTCGGTGCTGATGGGCGAGGACGTCGAGGCACGACGCTCCTTCATCCAGCGCAACGCCAAGGATGTCCGCTTCCTCGACATCTGAGTCGGCCCGCACCAGCACCGCTTCGAAAGGATTTTGACCAGCCATGGCCGACGAGATCACCCCTTCGCCGTCCGACGCCCCCACGCCCGCCGAGGCGTCCGCCGCTGCCGCCGCCGAGGGCGCCGGTCTCCGCATCGAGACGGTCGGTCTCGAGACGGAGATGCAGCGCTCGTACCTCGACTACGCGATGAGCGTCATCGTGAGCCGCGCGCTGCCGGACGTGCGGGACGGCCTCAAGCCGGTGCACCGCCGCGTGCTGTACGCGATGTACGACGGCGGCTACCGCCCGGAGAAGGGCTTCTACAAGTGCGCCCGCGTCGTGGGCGACGTCATGGGTACGTACCACCCGCACGGCGACTCCTCGATCTACGACGCGCTGGTGCGGCTGGCGCAGCACTGGTCGATGCGCATGCCGCTGGTGGACTCCAACGGCAACTTCGGTTCTCCGGGCAACGACCCGGCCGCGGCCATGCGGTACACCGAGTGCAAGATGATGCCGCTGGCCATGGAGATGCTCCGGGACATCGACGAGGAGACCGTCGACTTCCAGGACAACTACGACGGCCGCAACCAGGAGCCGACGGTCCTGCCGTCCCGGATCCCGAATCTGCTGGTCAACGGCTCGGCCGGCATCGCGGTCGGCATGGCGACCAACATCCCGCCGCACAACCTGCGCGAGGTCGCCGAGGGCGCCCAGTGGTTCCTGGCCAACCCCGAGGCCACCCCCGAGGAGCTGCTGGACGCGCTGATCGACCGGATCAAGGGCCCGGACTTCCCGACCGGCGCGCTGGTCGTGGGCCGCAAGGGCATCGAGGAGGCGTACCGCACCGGCCGCGGCTCGATCACGATGCGCGCGGTGGTCGAGGTCGAGGAGATCCAGGGCCGCCAGTGCCTGGTGGTCACCGAGCTGCCGTACCAGGTCAACCCGGACAACCTCGCGCAGAAGATCGCCGACCTGGTGAAGGACGCCAGGATCGGCGGCATCGCGGACGTCCGCGACGAGACGTCCTCGCGCACCGGCCAGCGGCTGGTCATCGTGCTCAAGCGGGACGCGGTCGCCAAGGTCGTCCTCAACAACCTGTACAAGCACACCGACCTCCAGACGAACTTCGGCGCCAACATGCTGGCGCTGGTCGACGGGGTGCCGCGGACCCTCTCCCTGGACGCGTTCATCCGCAACTGGGTGACCCACCAGGTCGAGGTCATCGTCCGCCGGACCCGCTTCCGGCTGCGCAAGGCCGAGGAGCGGGCGCACATCCTGCGCGGTCTGCTCAAGGCGCTGGACGCGATCGACGAGGTCATCGCGCTGATCCGGCGCAGCGACACGGTCGAGGTGGCGCGCGAGGGCCTGATGGGCCTGCTGACCATCGACGAGATCCAGGCCAACGCGATCCTGGAGATGCAGCTGCGCAGGCTCGCGGCCCTGGAGCGGCAGAAGATCATCCAGGAGCACGACGAGCTCCAGGCGAAGATCAACGAGTACAACGCGATCCTCGCCTCGCCCGAGCGGCAGCGGCAGATCATCAGCGAGGAGCTGACCGCGATCGTCGAGAAGTTCGGCGACGACCGGCGGTCCCAGCTGATCCCCTTCGACGGCGACATGTCCATCGAGGACCTGATCGCCGAGGAGGACATCGTCGTCACCATCACGCGTGGCGGCTATGTGAAGCGGACGAAGACCGACGACTACCGCTCGCAGAAGCGCGGCGGCAAGGGCGTGCGCGGCACCAAGCTGCGCGAGGACGACATCGTCGACCACTTCTTCGTCTCCACCACGCACCACTGGCTGCTGTTCTTCACCAACAAGGGCCGGGTCTACCGGGCCAAGGCGTACGAGCTCCCCGACGCCGGCCGGGACGCGCGCGGGCAGCACGTGGCGAACCTGCTGGCCTTCCAGCCGGACGAGCAGATCGCCCAGATCCTCGCCATCCGCGACTACGAGGCCGTGCCGTACCTGGTGCTGGCCACCAAGTCGGGCCTGGTGAAGAAGACGCCGCTGAAGGACTACGACTCGCCGCGCTCCGGCGGCGTCATCGCCATCAACCTCCGGGAGACCGACGAGGGCGGCGAGGACGAGCTGATCGGCGCCGAGCTGGTCTCGGCCGAGGACGATCTGCTGCTGATCAGCAAGAAGGCGCAGTCGATCCGGTTCACCGCCACCGACGAGGCCCTGCGCCCGATGGGGCGCGCGACCTCGGGCGTCAAGGGCATGAGTTTCCGCGAGGGGGACGAACTCCTCTCGATGAATGTCGTCCGGCCCGGTACGTTCGTGTTCACCGCCACCGACGGTGGATACGCCAAGCGCAGCCCCGTGGACGAGTACCGCGTCCAGGGCCGCGGCGGCCTGGGGATCAAGGCCGCCAAGATCGTGGAGGACCGGGGTTCGCTGGTGGGCGCGCTGGTGGTCGAGGAGCGCGACGAGATCCTCGCCATCACCCTCGGGGCGGTGTGATCCGTACGCGGGTCAACGAGGTCAGGGAGACGGGCCGTGACACCATGGGCGTCCAACTGATCAACCTGGGCAAGCGCGATGCCGTCGTGGGCATCGCCCGGAACGCCGAGGCCGGCAGCGAGGCCGAAGAGGTCGAAGGGACCGAGGCGGCCGACGCGGCCGAGTCCGAGGTGCCGGCCGAGGGCATGGCGCCCCCGGCCGAAGAGACCGAGGAGTAGGCAGTGAGTGGAGCCACGGGCACCCCGGAGCGCGGCGGGGCGGCGGATTCCGAAGGAAATCCGGCGGCCGGACCGACGATCGAGGGTGGTGCCCGTGGCTTCGCCGCAGACTCCCGAGGGGGACGCAGACCGTGACGGACGGCCGAGGGGCGCAGCAGGGCTACGAGTCGTATCCGGCGGGCCCCCTCCCCGGCGAGCGGTCCGCCCGCCCGCAGCCCGCGCAGCCGTACCACCCGCCGCAGGCGTACACCCCGCCCGCGGCGGACACGTCCTCCGGCGCGGGCAGCACCGCCGTGCCGGCGGGCAAGGCCACCGCCCGCCGCCCTCGCCCGCAGGCCCCGGCCGCCGCGGGCCGTACGGTCCCGCGGACCCGCAAGGCGCGGCTGCGGGTGGCGAAGGTGGATCCCTGGTCGGTGATGAAGGTCAGCTTCCTGCTGGCCATCGCGCTGGGCATCTGCACGATCGTCGCGGTCGCGGTGCTGTGGTCGGTCATGGACGCGATGGGCGTGTTCAGCACGGTCGGCGGGACGATCAGCGAGGCGACCGAGTCCAAGGAGGGCAGCGGCTTCGACCTGGAGTCCTTCCTCTCCCTGCCGCGCGTGCTGGTCTTCACCTCGGTCATCGCGGCGATCAACGTGGTGCTGGCGACCGCCCTCGCCACGCTGGGCGCCTTCATCTACAACCTGTCGGCGGGCTTCGTGGGCGGCGTGGAGGTCACGCTGGCGGAGGACGAATAGCGCCCGCCGGCGACCGATTTTGGGACATGGCCACTGGTGCGCTAATCTTTCGGTGCAGCGAACGCGCGGGTATAGCTCAGACGGTTAGAGCGCATCCCTGATAAGGATGAGGCCCCAGGTTCAAGTCCTGGTACCCGCACCGTGTATGACCGGAAGGTCACAGACGCCCGGAACCTCCTCGGAGGGGCCGGGCGTTTCGCATAGGTCCCGGCCTTGATTGCTTCGGTATCGGTGTGGGTATAGGTCACCGATTGATATCGGGCGGTGTGTATCATCGGGCGCCAGAGGTCCCCTACGTCAAGGAAGAGACGAGGTCGCGCGGTGAAGAAGCTTCTCCTGGTCGCACTGGCCGCCATCGGCGGGCTCCTCGTGTACCGCCAGATCCAGGCGGATCGCGCCGAGCAGGATCTGTGGACGGAGGCGACTGACTCCGTGCCCGCAGGTTCGGGTGTCTGAGTCGACAAGTCCTGTGCGGGGCCCTGATCGCGATGGCGGTCGGGGCCCCGTTGACGTTGGCCGGCGGAATCGGGCGGCTCAGGGCAATCGCGACTCGGCACGGCGATTCACTTTCGCGAACTGATTGATTGCAGTGGCAAAGCGTGTGCGGCGGCGGCCGGACGAGGGGTGACGCGTGATGAGGGACCGCAGCAAGGTCAGGACCGGCCTCGCCGCGGTGGGGGCGGCGCTGGGGGTGCTCGCGGGGACGCCCGGGCCGGTGCTGGCCGCGCCCGCCGACGGATCCGAAGGCGTCGCGTCGTACCGCCCCCGGGGTACGGAGATCGCCGGCACCTCCGGCAAGGACGGTGCGCCTCGCCTGGCGCCCAAGGGCACGTACGTGGACGGCATCGGCCCCGGCCAGCGGCGGCACTACCGGGTCGAACTCGACGCCGACTCCACCGCGTACCTCTCGGCGGTCGCGGTCCCGCCGCCCGGCTCCGACCCCGCCGCGCGCGCCGACGGCATCAAGGTCTCGCTGCTCGACGGCGACGGAGCCGTCTGCGACCGGACGGACGTGCGGGCCCAGGTGCGCGGAGTGGCGTTCCCGCTCGCCGGATACGCCTCCCGGCGGAAGGAGACCGGCCCGCGCGCGACCTGCCAGGAGGCCGGTGCGTACGACTTCGTGGTGGAGCGCACCGGCGTATCGGGCGGCGCGTCGGACGAGGGGACGGGGGAGGCGGCGGAGGGCCTCTCGGGCGGGGACCGCTGGCCGCTGGAGCTGAGTTTCCAACGCGAACCCGCCGTCAGAGGCGAGGAGTCGGCGCGCCCGGCGGCACAGGGGCTGCCTACGCGTCCGTCCGAAATGCCCCAGGGGCCGGCACGTGAACTGAGGCCCGGCGGCACCGGGTTCAGCGACGCGCGGGCGCTGTCCACAGGCGTGTGGAAGCTGCGGATGAAGCCCGGCGAGACCCGCTTCTACCGTGTGCCGCTCGATTGGGGGCAGCAGTTCTACGCCGACGTCGAACTCCCCGACGCCACCCGGGGGGTGGACAAGGACCGGGGCACGGGCGCGCCCACGGGCCCGGGAACGGGCGGCGGAACGGGCACGGGAACGGGCAGCCGCACGGGGTCGGGCGCGTACGTGGGCGACGCGCTCGGGGTCTCGCTGTACAACCCGGCGCGCGGGCTGGTCCAAAGAGGCGCGTTCGCGCCGTACAAGGGAGCCAGGGCCGAGGACCGCCTGGGCCTCACCGCACCCGTCACCTACGGCAACCGCTACGAGAGCGCGAAGGCGCGGGTCCGGGCGATGAGCGTGGCCGGTCCCTACTACCTGGCGGTCACCCTCAACGCCGGTACCGCGCCGTACTTCGAGGGCAGCGCGCCGGTCACGCTGCGGGTGGCCGTCGAGGGCGAGCGGCGGCCCGCGCCGGGCTACCGGGAGGATCCGGACGGCGCCGGCCTCGGGGCGCCGCGCGGGGACGGACCGGCCGCGGCCTCCGGCACGGACGACGGGCCCGACGGCACCCTGCGGGCCGTCGCCTACGCGTCGTTCGGCACGGGCACGCTGCTGCTGCTCGGGCTGGGCCTGTGGACGGTGCTCGGAGTACGGCGGCTCAGCCGGACGCCATGAAGGCCCACGCCCCCACGGCGAAGCACAGCAGCGCGAGCAGCAGCACGGGAACGGCCACCTTCGCGGGGGCCCGGGCCGGGGGCGCCGCGCGGCGGCGGGTGCTGCGGGCGCCGTGGGGCGCGGAGCAGGCTGCTGAGCGGACTGCGGAACGGTGTACGGCCGTGTCGGGGCGCTGCCGTAACCGGGCGGCGTGTGGGCCCCTGTGAGCGAAGGCGTGGGCGTGGACGTCGGTGTTGGTGTCGGTGTCGGCGGCATGGGCGGGCCGAAGGGCGGCGGAGTGAACGACGGGGTCGCCGTGGGCGGCCCCGGCGGCACCGGTGGCGGGGCCCCGGCCGACATCGGCGGACCCGCCACCGGCCGCCCGGGCCCCGGAGCCGCCGGGTGGTCCGGGTCCGGGTGGTCCGGAGCCGGGTCCGCCCCGTCCTGCGGCCCGCCCGGCAGCGGCGGCGGGAGATGGAAGCTTCCGGTGTCCGACATCGACGGCACCGGTGCGACGGTCGTCGCCTCGGAGGAGCCGGGAGAGGGGGACGGGGACGGGAACGGGGAGGGAGCGGGAGAAGAGGCGGCCGGCTTGCGGTGGGAACGTTTCGGCCTGCGCTCCGGCCCGTCCGGGCCGAACCCCGCCGGAAGCGGCCCGAGATGGTCGAAGACCTCGATCACCTCGTCGTCCAGATCCGGCTCCGGCAGCAGTTCGACCGCCGAGGCGAGCGCCTTGCGCGCCCCCGTCGCCGTACGGAACCGGTCCTCCGGATCGGGTTGCAGCAGGTTGGCGATCACCTGCCACAGCGGCTCGGGCACGCCCTCGGGCGCCCCCGGCACGCCGTGCTCCTCGAAGCGCCGCACGATCGCGTCGGCGTCCGGCTTGTGCCCGCTGATCAGGTACAGCGCCACCAGCCCGACGGCGAACAGGTCGGCGGGGAAGTCGGGTTCGGCGCCCTGCATCTGCTCCGGCGCGAAGTAGCCGGGCGTACCCATCACGAAGTCGGCCTCGGTGAGCCGGGGCTCGCCCTTGGTCAGCGCGATGCCGAAGTCGGAGAGGCGGACGTGCGGCCGCCCGGTGCCGGTCGCCTCCAGCAGGATGTTCGCGGGCTTGATGTCGCGGTGCACCACGCCCTCCGCGTGGACGGCCGCCAGCCCCGAGAGCAACTGGTCCAGCAGCGTGCACACGTAGACCGGCGGCAGCGGGCCGTAGTCCCCGATGAGGTGCGCGAACGAGCCGCCGCCCACCAGGTCCATGGTGAACAGCACCTTGTCGTCGTCGGCCGCCCAACTCGCGGGCGCCAGCACGTGCGGGTGGTCGATGCGCAGCGCCTGTTCGCGGACGAAGCGCAGCAGGGTGTGCGCGTCGCTCTGCTGGAGCACCTTCGCCGCGACGTAGCGGCGGCGCCGCTGGTCCCAGGCGCGCCATACGGCTCCCACGCCGCCGCGGCCGATCGGATCCACCAGTTCGTACCGGCCTGCGAAGACCTCACCCATCCGTTCCGTCCCGCCCCGCGCCTGTTCCGTGTCCCAGTGACCAGTCCCCGGTGCCCGCCCCGGCGGCCCGGGTGTCAGTTCTGGTGCGCCTCGTAATGGGCGACCGCCTCGGCGGTCCGGCCGGCGCCGTAGACCCGCAGGAACTCCGCGAGTTCGGGGTGGGTGGCGGCGAGGGAGTCCGCGGCGTCGATGATGTCGCCGGCCGCGGCCACCGAGCGCAGCAGCGACTGGATCTCGCGGACCACGCGGCGCACGGTCGGCGCGCCGGTGCTGGCGGTGGTCTGCGTGGTGTTGAGCACGGATCCGCCCGCGGTCTTCTTGATCTCCTCCATGCGCTCGGCGGCCTCCGCGGCGCTGACCCGGCCGTCCGCGACCTGGCTGGAGAGCTCCTGGAGCGCCTGCACCCGCTGGACGACGGCGGGGTTTCCGATCTTCGCGCGCTGTCCGCTCATGAGCTGCGAGAGCATGGGCGCGGAGAGGCCGAGTACGGACGCGAGGCGGGCCTGGTTGAGGCCGAGGTCGTCGATGAGGCGGCGGAACAGCGCCCCCAGCGGCTCCCCGTACCAGCTGCGCTGCAGCTCCCGTGCGCGGGCGGTGGCGTCCTGCTGTGCTGCGTCCATCTCGCTGTCTCCCCTTCGCTTCGCTGCCGCGAATCTCGCGAGGCATCCTACGGACGGTGGCACGCACGAGCGATACCCGGTCGGGAAAGGGTCCCGACACCGGGTATCCTGATCGGCGACGGGGCCTTAGCTCAGTTGGTAGAGCGCCGTCTTTGCATGGCGGATGTCAGGAGTTCGACTCTCCTAGGCTCCACGTCGTAAGACCCCTCTGACCTGCGGAAACGCTGGCAGAGGGGTCTTTTTTGTGTTGATTTCCCTGTGACCGGGCTGTGCGGTGACCGGGTCAGGGGATCCAGACGCTGAAGGTGCCGTCGGCGGTCAGCACGATGTACGCGCCGTTGGCGTTGACGGCGGTGTCGCGCCCGTTCGCGTCCAACGTGGCCATCACGTGCCCTCGGTGAACGATCTGCATGCGGGCGTGGTGGGCTCCCACCTTGGTCACCTTGGCGGTGGAGCCGTCGGCCAGCTTGAACGTCCCCGGCCCGTACTGCTCCCCACCCGTCCAGGAACGCACCTCGCCGTCGGCGGTGAACACCACGAACATGCCGTTGGCGTTGACGCCGGTGTCCCGCTGGTTCGCGTCCAGCGTCGCCACCACGTAGCCCTGGGAGACGATCTTCAGGGTGTGGTGGTGGGCGCCCCGCTTGTAGATCTTGGCGGTGCTGCCGTCGATCAGCTTCTCGGTGCGGACCGAGCCGACGATCTCGGACCGCGCGGCGGCGGGGGCGGGAGCCTTCGCCGGGCCTGCGGCGACGGCGCTCGCGGCCGGCGCGAGGAGGGCGGCCGCCAGGGCCGCGGCGGCGATGGCGGGAACGGCGGTGCGGCGGCGGAGCTTGACGATGGGCATGCGTATCTCCAGGTCAGGGAGGTAAGCGGGCGATTGGGCCACATGCCGCCTGTGCTCTCGTGTGGGGCCGTGAGGTCTGGCCGGCTGCGTTGCCCAACGTAAAGATCACGTCCGTCGGAATCATCTCGTCCACGTAACGGATATCCAGCGGGAATGCCCCGTTTCTCCATCGCTCATACGGTTCCCCGACGAAGCCGATTTCTTGGCATGCGCTCGGCCGTATCTCCCGCATCGCCACCCACCGGCAGCCGCATGAAGTGGCCCAGTAAATGAGGCCCTCATTGTCCTGTCTGAGCGAGCCACTGCCTGTGTACCGTTCGAGCCATGTCCCCCCTGCTGCCGCCTGCCGGTCCCCAACGCAAGCTTGCTCTCGCCCAGTTGAGTAATTCCGTGGGTGACGGCGCGTACTACGTCACCTCGGCCCTGTATTTCACGCATGTCGTCGGTCTGGCACCCGCCAGGATCGGTCTCGGCCTCACCCTGGCCTGGGCGGTCGGCTCGGTCGTCGGGGTGCCGCTCGGCCGGATCGCGGACCGGCGTGGCCCACGCGGCACATCGGTGCTGCTCGCCCTCGCGACCGCCGCCGCGGTCGCGTCCTTCCTGGTCGTACGGGACTTCGTGCCGTTCGTCGCGGCTGCCTGCCTCTACGCCACCGCGCAGTCGGGCCTCGCCGCCGCCCGGCAGGCGCTGCTCGCGGGCCTGGTCTCCAAGGAGGAGCGCACCCGTGCGCTGGCCCATCTGCAGTCGACGCTCAACGGGGGCCTCGCGGTGGGCGCCGCACTCGGCGGGCTCGCGCTCTCCGCGGGGACCCGGTCGGCCTATCTCGCCGTCTTCGCGATCGATGCCCTGAGCTTCCTGTGCTGCGCGCTCCTGCTGTCGCGGTTGCCTGCCGTCGTGCCCGTTCCCCTGGTCCGGGGCGCGAAACTCCAAGTCCTTCGGGATCGGCCGTACGTCGTCGTGACGCTCCTCAACACCGTGCTGCTGCTGCGGATGCCGCTGCTCAGCCTCGGCCTGCCCCTGTGGATCACCGAGCGCACCGACGCCCCCGAGTGGCTGGTCTCCGCGCTGTTCATCCTCAACACCGGTGGCGTGATGCTCTTCCAGGTCCGTGCCGCCGGCTCGGTCACCGGACTGCCCACGGCGGCCCGTGCCATCCGTCGATCCGGCGCACTCATGCTGCTCACGTGCGGGGTCTTCGCGTTCTCGGCCGGTCGTTCGCCCTGGGTCGCGGTCGCCGCCCTGGTCGGCGGCTCGGTGCTGCTGGTCGCTGCCGAGATGCTCCAGTCGGCCGGTTCCTGGCAACTCGGCTTCGATCTGGCACCGGTGGGGCGCGTCGGCGAGTACCAGGGCTTCTTCGGCACCGGCACCACGGTCGCCCGCACGCTCGGGCCGCTGATACTCACCGGGCTGCTCATGGGGATGGGCGCGACGGGCTGGCTGCTGCTCGGCGGACTGTTCCTGGTGGCGTCGTACGCGATGGGGCCGGTGGCGCGGTGGGCTGCGGGAACCCGCAGCGAGCAGGCCCTGGTGCCCGAGGCCGTACGGACCGTCTGAGCTCACAGGCGTACGGGCAGGCGCTCCGTGTCCCAGGTCCTCCCTCAGCGGATGTGCCCTCCTCCGCGAGGCGGAGACGGTCCGCCGTAGCGAACGATGCGCGGCTGTCATGGCTACGGCCAGCATGGACGTCATGACGACAGCGACCGCGCCCCTCCCCACCCCGGCAGGCGCCACCACCCCCGCACCCGCGCCTGTCTGGGCTCGTCGCGCCGCCCACGCCATCGCTCTGTGCGCCCTCCCGTCCGGCCTGTGGCGCATCGCCATGGCATCCGGCGTCTACGTGGGCTACAGCGACCAGGTGCTGCGCGACGTCTTCGACATCCCGGGCTGGGGCATCGCCTACGTCGTCGGCCTCTCTGTCCTTGCCGAACTGGCCGCTCTGCTTCCGCTGCTGCTCGTCAGCGACCGGTGGCGGCCGCTGCGCCCGCGGACCCTTGCCGCGCTGGCCTGGACGGCCTCGGGCGTCCTGATCCTGGTGGCGCTGTGGCAACTCGTGGTCGCTTTCACCGTCGAGAGCCAGACGTACATGACGAGCGGTACGGCACAGACCGTCTGGGGCTTCGTTTTCGCCCCGCTGTTCGCCATCCCGGCCCTGATGACCGCGGTGACCTGGTCGTACGCAAAGCGGCACCGTGCGGGGGGACAGGCATAACCTCCCACCGCGTTCGCACACGCGTGCTGTTGGATGACTTCATGTGGATCACCGGTGCGTTGGTCGGGACGCTCGTCTTCTTGCTTGTGGTGGTGGCGCCTGCGGTGGTGGGGCGGCGGCTGCTGGGGGTGCGGGCGGGGGCGGTGCGCGTCGGGACTGCGGGGATGTGCGGACTCGCGGTGTCCGGGGGGCTGTTCGGGCCCCGGCTGGAGGAGTCGGGGGAGCTCGCGCCGCTGCTGTCCTTGATGGTCGGGGTGGGGATGCTCGCCTCGATGGTGGTGCTCATCGCGCTGGACATCGTGGTGCCCATGGGGACCGTACGGCCGCTCGGGTGGGCGCAGTCGGTGCGGGGGCGGATCGCGCGGGCGCGGCGGTACTCCGGGGTGGTGCGCATCGCCACCCGGCACGGGCTCGGGCCGTATCTGCGAGGGCGGCGGCGCGCGCCCGGGGTGCGGCACGAGTTGCTGGCGCGGGAGCTGCGGCAGGCGTTGCAGGCCGGCGGGACCACCTTCGTGAAGCTGGGGCAACTGATGTCGACCCGGCGGGACCTGCTGCCCGAGGTGTATGTCGAGGAGCTCAGTCTCCTTCAGGACCAGGTGCCGCCCGCGCCCTGGGGCGAAGTCGAGACACAGCTCCAAGAAAGCCTGGGAGCGCCGGTGCGGGACCTGTTCGCCACGTTCGAGCGGGTCCCGCTGGCCGCAGCCTCCATCGCGCAGGTGCACGCGGCCGTCCTGCATGACGGCACCGAGGTCATCGTCAAGGTGCAGCGGCCCGGGATACCGGAGCTCGTGGAGCGCGACCTGGACATCGTCGCGCGCCTGGCCGCCGCCCTGAGCGACCGCACCGCCTGGGGGCGTGGTCTCGGGCTGAACGAGCTGGCGCAGGGCTTCGCCGTCGCGCTGCGCGAGGAACTGGACTTCCGCGTCGAGGCTCGCAACATGACCGCGGTGCGCCGGGCCGCCGAGGCCCGCGGCGACTCCAGCGTCGCCGTCCCCGTCCTGCACGGGCAGTTCACCACGGAGCGCGTCCTCGTCATGAGCCGCATCGAGGGCACCTCGCTCGGCAAGGCGGTCCCCGACGACGAGCGGCACGGCACCAAGCTGGCCGAGACCCTGCTCACCGCGCTGCTCAACCAGATCATGCTGGACGGCGTCTTCCACGCCGATCCGCACCCCGGCAACATCCTGCTCCAGCCCGACGGCACGGCCGCCCTGCTCGACTTCGGATCCGTCGGCCGGATCGACGCCGGGCTCCGCGAGGCGATGGGCGGTCTCTTCCTCGCCGTCGACCGCGGCGATCCGCTTGCCCTGCGCGAGGCCCTCCTGGAGATCACCGACCGTCCCGAGGAGGTCGACGAACAGCGGCTGCTGCGCGTGCTCGGGCAGTTCAGCGCCCGCCATCTGGGGCACGGATCCGCGCCCGACGTGGAGATGTTCAGCGATCTGTTCCGGCTGGTGGCCGACTTCCGGCTGGCGGTTCCGCCGGAGATCGCGGCCGTGTTCCGGGCCCTGGCCACCCTGGAGGGCACACTGGTCCGCCTCTCCCCCGGCTTCAACATGCTGGAGGCGTCCCGTACGTACGCCTCAGCCCGGCTCACCGACCGGCTGGGACCGCAGAGTGCCCGTGACACGGCCCGCGACGAGCTGATCGCGCTGCTGCCTGTCCTGCGGCGGCTGCCGCGCCGCCTCGACCGCCTTGGCGGTGCGCTCGAGGAGGGGCGGCTCGGGGTCAATGTGCGGCTCTTCGCCGATCCCCGCGACCGGCGGGTCGTCGGCGAGCTCGTCGGGCGGGTGGTGCACGCCCTCGTCGGGATCTTCCTCGGGTTCGCGGGCCTCCGACTCCTGGGCATGGACGGCGGGCCGCGCGTGGGCGAGGACCTCGGGCTGTACGGGCTGATGGGCTGCAACCTCCTGGTGCTCTCCGCCGCCGTCGTCCTCCGCACCGTCTATGTCACCAGCCGGCCCATGGAGTGATCGGCCTTCTTGCACTCGCTCCGGCACATCGGTGCCACCGACGAACAGGGGCGACACCGAACGGCGGCGGCGCCAGGGGCAGATGCCCTGGCGCCGCCGCCGTGGTCGAAGGATTGGTCGCGGCCGAAGCTCAGCCCGAGCGCAGCCGGCGGTCACGGGCCCACGCCACCCCGACCATGATCGCGGCGACGTACAGCACGACGCTGGCGTTGTTCACCGATCCGACGTACTGCTCGTAGCCGTCTGCGCGCAGCTCGATCGCGAGGAAGCCCAGCGCGGTCGCGAGCGCCGCGAGCGCGGCGACCAGGGCGCCGAAGGGGGCCTGTGACATCTCATCTCCTACGTACGGGTCGTCAACTACCCTACGCCTCCCCAGAACAGCGCAGCTCACGCACGTGGTGAAGCACTTCGGACAGGTGCCCGGGGCTCAGGTGCCCAGACCTGCGTCCCGCGCCAGCAGCGCGGCCTGCACCCGGTTCTCGCACCCGAGTTTGGCCAGGATGCGGCTCACGTACGTCTTGACCGTGGCCTCGCTCATACGGATCCGCTGACCGGCGTCCGCGTTGGACAGGCCCTCGCCCAGCAGCGCCAGCACCTCCACCTCGCGCGCCGTCAGCGTCTCGAGCCGACGGCGTGCCCGCTCGGCGCGGTGCGTGGTCCGGCCGGACGCCAGCGAGTCCACGACATGGCGGGTGGCGCCCGGCGACAGGTACGCGTCGCCGGCCGCGGCGGCCCGTACCGCCCGCATGAGCTCCGCGGGCGCCGAGTCCTTGAGCAGAAAGCCCGCGCTGCCCTCCGACAGGGCCCGCAGCACGTTCTGCTGCTCCCCGAACGTCGTCAGGATCAGCACCCGCGTGTCGGGGACGGTCCGGCGCAGCTCGGCCAGGGCCGTCAGCCCGTCCATGACCGGCATCTGGATGTCGAGCAGCACGACGTCCACGCGCCGGCTCCGAGCCACCTCGACCGCCTCACGGCCGTCGGCTGCCTCCGCGACCACGTCGATGTCGTCGGCGGAGGAGAGGATCATCTTGATGCCCGCCCGGATGAGCGGCTCGTCATCCGTGACGAGAACCCTGATCACGACTCTCCTGCGCGGTCTTGAGCGGTCATACCTGCGGGCACCTCGCCATCATCCCCGATCGAGCCGCCCGCCCTGAAGCACGGCCCCGGTCGTCCCCAACCCCTGACCGCGCCCCCAGCCCTTGACCGCGCCTCCCCGGCCCTTGACCTCGGGTCCTCAGCTCTTGACCTCGAAGGACTTCTTCTCGATCAGCTTGCCGTCCTTGAAGCAGAACCGGAAGACCGGCTCCTTGTCCAGGCTGCTGCCCATCTCCGTGGACATCAGGCTGAGGCACTTCGCCCCCTTGGGCTCGGGCGGCGCGCCCTTGTCGAGACCGTCGGTGAGGAACGAGTCTCCGTTGGGCAGCCGGTCCCGGACCTCCGCCTCGGTCTGGCCCACCTTCACCGCGTCGTACTGCTTCGGCTCGATCATGGCCTTGTCCGTCTCGCCCATGAACAAGAACGCCCCGACGACCACCGCGATCACCAGCACCAGGCCGATCAGTGCCACCACCCCGCAGCCGATGGCTATGCCGCTCCGCTTCTTGTCCCTGCTCATTGCCTTGGCCAGCTCCTTCGGCACGCCGTTCCAGTCGATGACCGGATCACCCTCGCCGAGGGAGCCCCCGGGTATCTGCTCCCGAAAGTCGCCTGCCGGATCAACGAACGTCGGTGCCCCCGCGCCGTCGGGCGGCGGGTCCGGGAAACCGCCCTCGGGCGAGGTGTACGGCAGCACGCCCGCCAGCCGGAAGCCGCCGTCCGCCGTCGGGCCCGCGTGCACCATGCCCCCGATCAGCCGGGTCCGCTCGCCGAGCCCGGTCAGCCCCTGACCACCGCTGACCGCACCGCGGCCGGCATCCGCCGCCTCGGGCACGGGGCCATTGGCGACCTCCACGACCAGCGCGTCCGGCTCGTACCGCAGCTCGATGGTGATCGTGGCGCCCGGGGCGTGCTTGTGCGCGTTGGTCAGGCCCTCCTGGGCCACGCGGTACGCCGCGTGGTCGGCGGTCGGGGCGAGCGGGCGCGGCTCGCCGGAACTCCGCAGCTCCACGGCCGTGCCCGCGCCCCGGGACGCCTCCACCAGGCCCGCGATACCGGCCACCCCGCGCGACGGCGCCTTGGCCTCCTCCTCCCCCAGTGCCTCAAGGGCCTGGGAGGAGCCCGCGTGGCCGGGGGCCTCCGTGCCGTCCCGCAGCAGCCCCACCACCTCGCGCAGCTCGTGCATCGCGGCCACCGACGCCTCGCGCAGCACGCCAACGGCCTCCCGCTGCCGTCCGGTCAGCTCGCGGTCCACCTCCAGCGCGCCGGTGTGCACGGAGATCAGGGCCAGCTGATGGCCGAGGCTGTCGTGCATGTCCTGTGCGATGCGCTGCCGCTCCCGTATCCGGGCCTGTCCGGCGACCATCGCGCGTTCGCGCAGCAGCTGGGCGTTGTACTCCCGGAGCGTGTCGGTCAGCGCGCGGCGCTGCGCCGAATAGCGGCCGGCGAGGCCGGGCACGACGATCGCGACCAGCAGCCACAAGGTGACGAAGACCAGGAGCGACAGCGAGAAGTGCGGCAGTTCCTGTAGGACGAGCAGCGCGAGGGTGAGGACGTAGGCGAGGGCGAAGGTGCCGGCCGCCCTGCCGACCCCGTCGATCCGCCGCCCGGCCGACCAGGCGGCGATGAGGACCAGCGGGGCGAGGCCCATGAACGCGGAGGAACCGACGGCGATCACCAGCAGCACGGTCGCGGGCAGCACCCGGCGCAGCGGTGACAGCAGCCCGGCGGCCAGCCCGACCGCGACGATCCGCACGAGGCCGCCGTCGACGGCCTCGGCAGCCGCCGCCAGCAGCCCGAACAGCACGCTCAGCAGCGATTCGCCCACGATGCGCCGGGCAGGCCACATCCCGGGCGCGAAGAGCGCCCTGGCCGGGTCGGCCAGCCGCCCGGCCGCCGAACGCAGCCGCGCCACCGGCGCCTGGCGGGTCGCCGATGCCTGGCGAGCCACTGGCGCTTGGCGGGCCACCGGCACCTGGCGGGCCGATGCCGCAAGGGCCGTAGATTCCACACGAGTCACGCAGCCACGTTAGGGATCCCCGGCCGGACACCGCATCGGCCATTGGTCGCGACGGCCATATACGAAAGTCACACGCTCGTGCCGACTACTTCGCCGGAGCCGGGGCAGGGGACGCTGCCCCGTAGCGGGCGCGGCCGAGGCTCGCCGTGACGGTCAGCGGCACCGTGAGCACCGCCGTGACAGTCAGGCGCCGTGAGCACCGCCGCGACCAGGAAGAGGCCCCGATACGCCCCGTGCTCGGCCGCGCCCGCGCCCGCGTCCGCCGTGACGCCGCCGAACGCCCGGCGGTCAGGGCTGGTCGCCCTTTTCCCTTCGCTCCGGCGACTCCCGCCCGGACCGCTCGTCCGGGGCGCCGCCTTCCGGACCGCTGCCGTCGACCGAGGTCAGCTGCTGGCCCTCGGCGAGTTCCGTCGGGGCGGGCGGCTCCACCAGCCAGTCCGGGTTCGCCTGCTTGTCCCACCACTTCCAGGCGGCGTAGGCGCCGCCCGCCAGGAGGCCCCCTGCCGTGAACCGCTTGAACGCCCGCCGGGTGCGGGCCCGGCGGGCGCGGTGCTTGGCGATCCTGGTGATCTCCGCGGCGGTCACCTGGCCGCGCAGGGCGGCGAGGGCCGCCGTGCCGCGGGCCATGGCCTCCTCGCGGGCGGGCTGGGCGACGGCCCGGGTCGCGGCGACCGCGTGCTCGACGCGCGGCGCGGTGTAGTCCGCGGCGTGGCGCGCGGCCTTGCGGGTACGGGTCGCGGCGCGCGTCGCGGCGGCGTCGACCTTCGGCGGTAGCGCGCCGCGGGCGTGTTCGACCTGGCGGGCCACGGGGCCGTGGTACCAGGCCGCGGTCGTCGCCCCGGCCCGGTGCGCGGCGTGGGAGACCTTGGGCCCCAGCCGGACGCGGGCATGGTGGGCGTAGTGCGCGGCGGCTTCCTTGGCCGTGCCGGCGTACGGCGCCACCACCTCCGCGGCGTGCAGAACGCTGTCCTTCGCGGTGCCGGTCGCGGCGCGCACGCTGTCAGTGCGGGTCACGGCATCCTCCTCCTCGGTGGCCTACTCCGGGATCCGGGGCTGTCCCCACTTGGAGATCATGCCTGCCGGTGCGCCACGCGGCATGTGAGGGCGGGCATACGGGGCATAACGGGCCCCCTGTGCGGTGGCCGCCGCGCGACCCGCTCCCGCGCCCGCCGCCGCGGTTGCTCCTGGTGCCCCGGTCCATGCGAGGATCGGAAGGGTCAGTGAAGACTATGGAAGGTAGATCGTGGCCGAGCAGCTCTACGCCACCCTGAAGACCAACCACGGCGACATCGAGGTCCGGCTCCTGCCGAACCACGCCCCGAAGACGGTCAAGAACTTCGTCGAGCTCGCCGAGGGCTCCCGTGAGTGGGTCCACCCGAAGACCGGGAAGAAGACCACGGACAGGCTGTACGACGGCACGGTCTTTCACCGCGTCATCAGCGGCTTCATGATCCAGGGCGGTGACCCGCTGGGCAACGGCACCGGCGGCCCCGGCTACAAGTTCGCCGACGAGATCCACCCGGACCTGTCCTTCAACAAGCCCTACCTGCTGGCCATGGCCAACGCCGGTCCGGGCACCAACGGCTCGCAGTTCTTCATCACGGTCTCCCCGACCACCTGGCTGACCGGCAAGCACACGATCTTCGGCGAGGTCACCAGCGACGCCGGCAAGAAGGTCGTCGACGCGATCGCCGGCGCCCAGACCAACCCGCGCACCGACCGCCCGGTCAACGACGTCGTCATCGAGTCCGTCGTCGTGGAGAAGCGCGAAGGCTGACCGCCTCCGGGGGACCGTACGGGAACCCTGTGCCCCGCCCGTCCGTCTTGAGGGCAGGCGGGGCGGTTCGGCCGGACAAGCGAACACACAGGGCAGGGCAAGGGGAGACATGGAAGACCAGGCGGTCTGCTGCTACCGGCACCCGGACCGGGAGACCGGCATCAGCTGCACGCGCTGCGAGCGGCCGATCTGTCCCGCGTGCATGGTCAGTGCTTCGGTCGGTTTCCAGTGCCCCGAGTGCGTGCGCGGCGCGCACGCCGCGTCCGACCCGGCCGCGGGCCCCGGCGTCCGCGCTCCGCGGCGCACACCGATGCAGCCGCGCACCATATCCGGCGCGTCGCTGGCCGCCGACCCGCGGTTGATCACCAAGGTCCTGCTGGGGATCAACCTCGCCCTGTGGATCGCGGTCTTGGCGTACGGCGACCGGCTGCTGGACGATCTGATGCTGATCGGCCAGGCCAGCGTGCCGCACGGCGTCCAGTTGGAGGGAGTGGCCGAAGGCGATTGGTACCGGCTCCTGACGGCGGCCTTCCTGCATGAAGAGCCGATGCACATCGCGTTCAACATGCTGTCGCTGTGGTGGCTCGGCCCGCCGCTGGAGGCCGCGCTCGGCCGCGCCCGCTTCCTGGCGCTGTACCTGCTGTCCGCCCTCGGCGGCAGCGCGCTGACCTACCTGATCTCCGAGCCCAACCAGGGCTCGCTGGGCGCCTCCGGCGCGATCTTCGGTCTGCTGGGCGCCACGGCGGTGCTGATGCGCCGCCTCGACTACGACATGCGGCCGGTCCTCGTCCTGCTCGGACTGAACCTGGTCTTCACCTTCGCCCTGAGCGACATCGCCTGGCAGGCCCACATCGGCGGTCTGATCACCGGGACGGCGGTGGCCTACGGGCTGGTGCACGCGCCGCGGGAGCACCGCGCCCTCGTCCAGCGCGGAACGTACGCGCTGGCGCTGCTGGCGATCGTCGTCCTCGTGGGTGTGCGGACGGCCCAGCTCGGCTGAAGGCCGACGCTGCGGACCGAGCGCTGCGGACCGACGCTGAGGACCGATGTTGTCCACAGCATGTGTTCGAGTTCGCGCTTCCTGTGGAGAAAATCCGCCGACGCCCGCGTGGCCGACCCGTTCGGCGTTTCCCCAGGACAGAACGGGTGTGGCCGACCGTTCTCATATGTGCGGTGCGGTCAGACCGGCGTCAACGCCACAGAGGTTATCCACAGATCTTCTGAGTTTTTCCCCTGCTGTGGATAACTCTGTGGACACCTCTGGGGAGGGGCGCCGGGGAACGCTCACCGACGGGAGCCGGAAGCGCCTACTTCCACTGTGTGGAAACCACGAACCCCGCGGCGATGAACCCGAAGCCGACCACGATGTTCCAGTTGCCGATCGCCTCGATCGGCAACTGCGCATCGGTCACGTAGAACAGCACGATCCACACCAGACCGAGCAGGAACATGGCCAGCATCAGCGGGGCGACCCAGCCGCGGCCCGCGTTCAGGTTGATGGTGGTGACCTGCTTCGCGGGCGGCGGCGTGTAGTCGTCCTTCTTGCGGATCCGTGACTTCGGCACGAGGAACTCTCCTGTCGATGCGCTGCGTGACCGCGCGGAAACTATAGGGACGGCTGCGCCGGGGCCGGACGGCGCAGGGGCAGCACTTCCTTCCCCCGGCGTCCGTTAGCGTAGTGCTTCCGCGGCGTCGTAAGGAGTAAGGGTACGTTGAGCAATTCTGCTGACTCCAACGCCCCGGCACCGCGCCGCCCCTTCTTCCGCCCCATGCGCCCGTCCTTCCGCCCCATGCGGCTGCTGACACTGGCGATCTTCGCCCTCGCCGGGCTCATCTTCTGGATGAGCTTCAACACCGCCAAGGGCACCGACCTGCGCAGCGACGAGTCCATGCTGCGGCTGTCCGACCTCATCCAGGAGCGCAGCCGCAAGAACGCCGATCTGGAGGAGAGCACCGGCAAGGTCCGCTCCGAGGTCGACGCGCTCGCCCGCCGCGACGACGGCAGCACCAAGGAGGAGGACGCCCGCCTCGCCGCCCTGGAGAAGGCCGCCGGGACCCGCCCCGTGCGCGGCGCGGGCCTGACCGTCACCCTCTCCGACGCCCCGGCCGACGCCACCGCACGCATCCCCGGCGTACCCGAGCCGCAGCCCAACGACCTGGTCATCCACCAGCAGGACCTCCAGGCCGTCGTGAACGCCCTGTGGCAGGGCGGCGCCAAGGGCATCCGGGTCATGGACCAGCGGCTGATCTCCACCAGCGCCGTCCGCTGCGTCGGCAACACCCTGATCCTCCAGGGCCGGCTCTACTCGCCGCCGTACAAGGTGACCGCCGCCGGCGACCCGGACGCGCTGCGCCGCGCGCTCGCCGAGTCCCCCGCGATCCAGAACTACCAGGGGTACGTCGAGGCCTACGGGCTCGGCTGGGATGTCGAGCAGCATGACACGGTGACTCTTCCCGGCTACTCCGGCACAGTGGACCTGCATCAGGCGCAGCCCGTGAAGTAGCGGCCGCACGCGGCGGCCGCCGGCCAGCAGCTGGAGCAGCCGATGAGGGTGCGGACGGTCGTCAGGACGCTGAGCGAGATCTGCCTCACCTTGGGCACCGTGATCGTGCTGTTCGTGGTCTACGTCCTGTACTGGACGGGGGTGCGCGCCGACGCCGCCATGGACCGTGAGATCGACCGCCTCCAGGACCGCTGGTCGACCGGCGCCCTGACCGGCACGGATCCGGGCGCGGGCACGGACACCGGCACCGGCCCGGACGCGGACGCGGACGGCGGCAGCGGGTCCGGAGCGGACGCGGACGGCGCCGACCCCGGCCCGGGCTCCCGCGCCCGCCCCGGCCGCCCCGGCGAGTCCTTCGCGATCATGTACATCCCCCGGTTCGGCCGCGACTGGGCCAAGCCCGTCCTCGAGGGCACCGCCGCCGGCACCCTCAAGAAGGGCCTCGGCCACTACACCGGCACCGCCGCTCCCGGGGCCCGCGGCAACTTCGCGGTCGCCGGCCACCGCCGCACCTACGGCGACCCGTTCAAGGACGTCCCCCGGCTGCGCCCCGGAGACGCGGTGGTGCTCACCGACGGCACCACCTGGTACACGTACCGCGTCGACGCGAAGCCGTACCGGACCCTGCCCTCCGACACCGGCGTCATCGCACCCGTCCCCGAGCGGTCCGGCTACCGTCGCCCCGGCCGCTACCTCACCCTCACCACCTGCGACCCCGAATGGGGGCACAGCCACCGGCTGATCGTCTGGGCGCACCTGGAGCGCACCTCGCCCGCCGCCCTCGGGAAGCCGGACACTTTGCCCGGCTGACCCTCCGGCCCCGCCCTCCGACCCTTACTCTGTTGCTGCGCTCCGGTGCTCGTCTCCGGTGCCGCGCACGGCTTGGTCATCGGCGAGTAGGGACGGCATGTACGGCTGGATCTGGCGGCATCTGCCGGGCAACGCGTGGATTCGGGCACTGATCTCGGTCATGCTCGTGCTCGGGATCGTCTATGTGCTCTTCCAGTACGTGTTCCCGTGGGCGGAGCCGCTGCTGCCGTTCAACGACGTGACGGTCAACGAGGGACGGGCGGTCAACCGGTGAGCAAGGCACGCGTCCTCGTCGTCGACAACTACGACAGCTTCGTCTTCAACCTCGTCCAGTACCTCTACCAGCTCGGCGCCGAGTGCGAGGTGCTCCGCAACGACGAGGTCTCCCTCAGCCACGCTCAGGACGGCTTTGACGGCGTCCTGCTGTCGCCCGGACCCGGCACCCCCGAGGAGGCGGGCGTCTGCGTCGACATGGTGCGCCACTGCGCCGCCACCGGCGTACCGGTCTTCGGCGTCTGCCTGGGCATGCAGTCCATGGCCGTCGCGTACGGCGGCGTGGTGGACCGCGCCCCCGAGCTGCTGCACGGCAAGACCTCGCTGGTCGAACACGAGGGCAAGGGCGTCTTCGCCGGGCTGCCTTCGCCGTTCACCGCGACCCGCTACCACTCGCTGGCCGCCGAACCCGCCACCGTCCCGGACGAGCTGGAGGTCACGGCCCGTACGCACGACGGCATCATCATGGGGCTGCGCCACCGGGAACTCCCGGTCGAGGGCGTGCAGTTCCACCCCGAGTCCGTCCTCACCGAATGGGGTCACCGCATGCTCGCCAACTGGCTGGTGACGTGCGGGGACACCGGCGCGATACGACGGTCGGAGGGGCTGGCGCCAGTGGTCGGCATGGTCGGCGGCAAGGCCGTCGAGTGACCGCACTCCGCCCCGAGCGTGAGGGCGCGGACCCCCAGGACACTGCGCCGTACGCGCACGAGACGTACGAGGCGCGGGAAACGTACGGCACGGACGGCACGTACGGGGCCTACGAGGCGTACGACGCCTACGGGGAGCGGGCCGCGCTCGCGGCGGCCGTCGACCGGCTCGATGATCCGCTCAACGATCCGCTGCCGCCACCGCCGCCGGTTCCGGGGACGGGGGAGCGGCCGGGAACGACGCCCGGCGCGGCGTCCGGAGCGGCTCCGGGAACGGCCTCGGGAGCCGCCTCGGGAGTGGAGGAGCCGCCGAACAGCGCCGCTTACGGCCGTGTCCCGCTGCCGCCCGAACGGTCGGTGCGGTACGAAACACCGGTGGGATACGAACAGTCGGTGCGGGACGACGAGACCATGGCGCTGCGGACCGCGCGGCCGCGGTCACGGCCGCCGTCGTGGGCATATACGCAGGCGCCATCGTGGGCACAGCCGCTGCCGCAGCAGCAGCAGCCGGCGCGGCCGGGGCCCGGGGCGTCGGAGCCCGGGTCGGAGCCGCCGCCGTCCCGGCCGGAGCCGGACTCCGGTCCGGAGCCGGGGGCCGGGCCGCCGCAGGAGTCCCCACCGCAGCCGCCGCAGGAGTCCCGGCCGTCGCAGGAGTTCCAGCCGCCGACGGGGCCGGGGACGGGGACGGTGCCACCGCCCCGCGACGACGAGACCGTCGCGCTGCGCCGGCTGCCGCCCGGCACCGCGGAGGCCACGCGGGAGGTGCCGTCACCGCGGGCCCCCGAGGCGCCGCAGCCACCCGAGTCGCCGGAACCGCAGGAATCCGCATCGCAGGAAACCCCGTCGCGGGGCACCGGGTCCGAGGCGGCTGCACCGGAGGCACCCGCGCCGGGTGGACGGGCCGCGCGCCGCAAGGCGGCCAGGGCCGCCCAGGAGGCCGCCCGCCGGGGCGGCAGACGCGGGCGCCGCGCACCCGCGGCCCCTCCGAAGTCCCCGGCGGCGTCAGGCAGCGACAGCACCGCCAAGGCGGCGCCCCGTACCCGGCTGGAGGCGAGGCGCGCCGCCCGTGCCCGCAAGGACAGCCCGGGCATCGTCGTCAGCCGGGTCGCCGGCGAGCTGTTCATCACGCTCGGCGTGCTGATGCTGCTCTTCGTCACCTACCAGCTGTGGTGGACCAACGTCATGGCCCAGCAGATCGCCAACCGCGAGACCGACAAGCTCCACAAGCAGTGGGCCGAGCGCGGGAACGAGCGGGCACCGGGCACGTTCTCGCCCGGCAAGGGGTTCGCCATCATGTACATCCCCAAGCTCGACGTGAAGGTCCCTGTCGCCGAAGGCATCAACAAGCACAAGGTCCTCGACCGCGGCATGGTCGGCCACTACGCGCAGGGCGCGCTCAAGACCGCGATGCCCTGGGACAAGAAGGGCAACTTCGCGGTCGCCGGGCACCGCAACACCCATGGCGAGCCGTTCCGCTACATCAACCGCCTCAAGCCCGGCGACGAGATCGTCGTGGAGACGCAGAGCGCCTTCTTCACGTACGAGATGACCAGCATCATGCCGCAGACGTCCCCGTCCAACGTCGCCGTCATCCGGCCGGTGCCGCTCGGGTCCGGGTTCACCGCCCCCGGCCGCTACATCACCCTCACCACCTGCACGCCCGAGTTCACCAGTACGTATCGGATGATCGTGTGGGGCAAGATGGTCGACGAGCGGCCGCGCAGCGAGGGCAAGCCGGACGCGCTGCTCGGCTGAGCGAGAAGCGTCGGCCGAGCGAGAGCTCGCGCGAGAAACGGAGTACCCGGCGGTGGCACGGACCGAGCAGGACGAACGACAGGACAGCGAGTCCGCGCCGGAACCGGCCCCGCGCCCGCGCCGCGCCCGCGGCCGTATCGCCACCGCCGTCAGCGTCCTGGGCGAACTGCTCATCACCATCGGGGTGATCATGGCGCTGTTCGTCCTGTACTCCCTTTGGTGGACGAACGTGCTCGCCGACCGCGAGGCGAAGCGGCAGGGCGACCGGGTCCGCAAGCAGTGGGCGCAGGGCCCGGGCAAGCTCGACACCAAGGACGGCATCGGCTTCCTCCACGTACCGGCGCTGAAGGAAGGCGAGATCCTGGTCAAGCGCGGCACCACGACCAAGATCCTCAACGACGGGGTCGCGGGCTTCTACACCAAGCCGGTCAAGTCCGCCATGCCGTGGGACAAGAAGGGTAACTTCACCCTCGCCGCACACCGCGACGGCCACGGCGCGAAGTTCCACCACATCGACAAGCTCGACGACGGCGATCCGATGGTCTTCGAGACCCGCGACACCTGGTACGTCTACAAGGTCTTCGCCAAGCTCGACGAGACCTCGAAGTTCAACGTGGACGTCCTCAACCCGGTCCCCAAGGAGTCGGGCAAGAAGAAGCCGGGCCGCTACATCACGCTGTCGACGTGCACGCCCGTCTACACCTCGAAGCACCGGTACATCGTGTGGGGCGAACTGGTCCGCACGGAGAAGGTCGACGGGGACCGCACCCCGCCGGAAGAGATCCGCTGAGCGGCTGCTGAGAAATTCAGCCGACGCCCAGGGCACCCGCTGCTGAGGCATGCATAAGGAAATCGCCGGACACCTCTGGTGTCCGGCGATTTCGCTGTGAAGTGACTGGCTATGCGTCGGTGCGTCCGCCTTGGCGGCTACCCGAATATTCCGCCGTCGCCGTCGCCACCACCCTGGTCACCGCCGTTGCCGTTGCCGCCCGTGCCCGGCATGGTCCAGATGGTCACCGCCGTGCCCTTGGGCACCTCGGAACCCGCAGGCGGGTTGCTGGCCATGACCGTTGCGTTGTCGTCCTGCGGCCCGTTGATGGTGCCGAGGGTCAGGCCCGCGTCCTGCAGCGCCTTCTTGGCGTCCTTGACCGACATGCTGGACAGCGACGGGACCTGGACGTTCTCCGGGGTCGCGGGCTCCTTCGCGATCTTCACGTTGATCGTGTCGTTGGCGTTGGCGTCCTTACCGCCCTCGGGGTCTGCTCGAAGATCTTCCCCACCTCGGCGCCGGGCTTCTCCTCCTCCACCGAGGCGATCTTCAGGCCCTTGCTCTGGAGCTTGGTCGTGGCCTCTTCGAGGGTCATGCCGATCACCGACGGGACGACCACCTGGGTCCGCGCCTTGGCGACGGTCAGCGTGACCGTCGTACCCCGCGCGACCGTCTCGCCGCCGGTCGGATTCTGGCTGAGGACCGAACCGGCGGGCTGGTCGGACTCCTCGGGCTTCTTGTCGACCTTGAAGCCCTTGCCCTCCAGCGTCGCCTTCGCCGTTTCGTAGGTCTCCGTGGTCACGTCCGGGACCTGGACCTTCTCGGCCGGCTTGGGACCCTTGGACAGCTTCACCGTGACCGTGCCGTACCGCTCGATCTCGCCGCCGGCTTCGGGGTCCTGTGAGCAGACGGTGTCCTTCTTCTGCTTGCAGAACTCTGTGCCCGACTCCACGACCTTGAAGTCACCGTTCTTGCCCGAGGCCTTCGCTTCCTTCAGCGTCTGCCCCTCCAGCGACGGCACCGTCACCATCTTGTCGTCCTTGCCGCCCCCGAACACCGACTTCCCGATGAAGATCGCACCGACCAGCACCAGGATGCCCGCGAGCACCAGCAGGATCGTCGACGTGTGGCTCTTCTTCTCGCCGCCGCGGCGGCGGCCGTCGGGCCGCTCGTCGTAGCCGAAGCCGCCGTCGTCGTCGCGCATCGGCGGCAGCATCGACGTCTGCGGGCCCGAGTCCTGGGCCCGCAGCATCGTCGTCGGCTGGTCCTCGCCGTAGCCCGCGGCGCCCAGCGCCGCCGTGGCCGCGACCGGCTGGCCCTCCAGGGCCGCCTCGATGTCGGCGCGCATCTCGTCGGCCGACTGGTAGCGGTACTCGGGGTCCTTCACCAGCGCCCGCAGGACGATGGCGTCCATCTCGGGCGTGATCTCGGGGTCGTACGTGCTCGGCGGCTGCGGCTCTTCCCGTACGTGCTGGTAGGCGACCGCGACCGGCGAGTCGCCGACGAAGGGCGGGCGCACGGTCAGCAGCTCGTACAGCAGGCAGCCGGTGGAGTACAGGTCGCTGCGGGCGTCGACGGACTCGCCCTTGGCCTGCTCGGGGGAGAGGTACTGCGCGGTGCCGATGACGGCCGCGGTCTGCGTCATCGTCATCCCGGACTCGCCCATGGCGCGGGCGATGCCGAAGTCCATGACCTTGACCTGGCCGGTGCGGGTCAGCATCACGTTCGCCGGCTTGATGTCCCGGTGGACGATGCCGTTGCGGTGCGAGTACTCCAGCGCCTGGAGGATCCCGGTGGTCATCTCCAGCGACCGCTCGGGCAGCAGCTTTCTCCCGGAGTGCAGCAGCTCACGAAGGGTGGAGCCGTCCACGTACTCCATCACGATGTACGGGATCGAGACGCCGTCGACGTAGTCCTCGCCGGTGTCGTACACCGCGACGATCGCGGGATGGTTGAGCGAGGCGGCCGACTGGGCCTCCCGGCGGAACCGGGCCTGGAAAGACGGATCGCGGGCGAGGTCCACCCGCAGCGTCTTCACGGCGACGGTGCGGCCGAGCCGGGTGTCATGGGCGAGGTAGACCTCCGCCATGCCACCGCGCCCGAGCACCGAGCCCAGTTCGTACCGGCCGCCGAGGCGACGCGGCTCTTCCATAGCTACTCCAGCCCTCTTCCGTCATTCCGACCTCCCCCAGCGCGGCCGCTGGGAGGTGCCCCCAGGCGTGGGGCCCGGCGATGTGCAGCTGTTGCTCGGGCATACGCTACCCGCCAGCTTGTACGGGCCCCGGCCGTGACCGTTACCTGATACCCGACCGGTACAGGGACGTGCGGAATCGGTATCACGGCGTGACCGGTCTCACTTCTTCTCGCTGGCGAGTACCGCCTTCATGACGTCCTTCGCGATGGGCGCGGCCAGCTTGCCACCCGCGATGTCGTCACGCGTCGTGTTCGAACCCTCGATGACCACGGCGACGGCGACCGGGGAGCCGTCGTCACCCTTCGCGTACGAGATAAACCACGCGTACGGGTTCTTGCTGTTCGCCACGCCGTGCTGGGCGGTGCCGGTCTTGCCGCCGACGGTGACGCCCTGGATCTGGGCGTTCTGGCCGGTGCCGGTCGCGACGACCGTCTCCATCATGTCCTGGAGCTTGTGGGCGGTGTCCGAGGAGACGGCCTGCCCCATCTCCTTCGGCGAGTGCTGCTCGATGACGTTCAGGTTCGGGGCGCGCAGCTTGTCGACCATGTACGGCTGCATCAGCTTGCCGTCGTTGGCGATCGCCGCGGCCACCATGGCCATCTGCAGCGGGGTGGCGCGGGTGTCGTACTGGCCGATCGCGGACATCGCGTTCGACGGCCGGTCCATCTCCTCCGGGTAGACGCTCTCGGCGGCGCGCACCGGCGTGTCGATCTCGGGGTCGTTGAAGCCGAACTTCTCCGCCTGCTCGCGCATCTTGTCCTTGCCGAGATCGTCGCCGAGCTTGCCGAAGACGGTGTTGCAGGAGACCCGCAGGGCTTCGCGCAGGGTGGCGTTCTCGCAGGGGATGGGGCCCTCGTTCTTCAGGTCCCGGCTGGACAGCGGCAGCCGCCACGGCAGCGGCGAGTCGGTCTTCTCGTCGATGCCGCTGTACTTGCCGGACTCCAGGGCGGCGGCCGCGGTGACGACCTTGAACGTCGAACCCGGCGGGTACGTCTGCCGCAGCGCCCGGTTCAGCATCGGCGTGTCGGTGTTCTTCTTGCTGGTCAGCGACGTCCACGCCTTCTCGTCGTCGTGCCCGGCGATGGTCGACGGGTCGTACGACGGCGTGGAGGCCAGCGCGAGGATCTTGCCGGTGCGCGGGTCGATCGCGGCGACGGCGCCCTTCTTGTCGCCCAGCCCCTTGAAGGCGGCCCGCTGCGCCTTGGAGTTGAGCGTCGTGAGGACGTCGCCGCCCTTCTTCTCCTTCCCCGTGAACATGTCGACCGTCCGGTTGAAGAACAGCCGGTCGTCGTCGCCGGTGAGGATGCCGTCTTCCAGCTTCTCGATCTGGTTGGCGCCGTAGACCTGGGAGGCGTAGCCGGTGACCGGCGCCCACATCGCGCCGTTCTTGTACGTGCGCTTGTACTGGAAGTCGGCGCTGTCCTTGGTCTCGACCGAACCGGTGATCGCCGTCGAGCCGCCGTCGACGAAGATGTTGCCGCGCGGCTGGCTGTAGCGGGCGATCAGCACCCGGCGGTTGTTCTTGTGGTCCTGGAGCTCCTCGGCCTGCACGTACTGCAGCCAGTTGTCGCGCAGCAGCAGGGCGAACACCAGCAGACCGCAGAAGATCGCGATACGGCGGACGGGCTTGTTCACGGTCGGACCACCTGGGTCATCTCGGCGTCTGGGGACGGAGCGGGCGCCGGGGCCGGGCGGCGGGCGGTGTCACTGATCCTGATCAGTACGGCGACCAGCGCCCAGTTCGCGATCACCGACGAACCGCCGTTCGCCATGAACGGCATCGTCATACCCGTCAGCGGGATCAGCCCCATGACGCCGCCGGCGACCACGAACACCTGGATCGCGAAGGCCGCGGACATGCCGCACGCCAGCAGCTTGCCGAACGGGTCGCGGGCCGCCAGCGCCGTGCGCACCCCGCGCTCCACGATCAACGCGTAGAGCAGCAGGATCGCCATGGTGCCGCCCAGGCCCAGCTCCTCGCCGACCGTGGCGAGGATGAAGTCGGAGTTCGCGGCGAAGCCGATCAGGTCGGAGTTGCCCTGGCCCAGGCCCGTGCCGACGGTGCCGCCGGAGCCGAACGCCATCATCGCCTGCGCGATCTGCTCGGTGTTGGCCCAGCTCGGGCGCGGGTTGTCGTAGACGGCGAAGGGGTGCAGCCACGTGTTCACACGCAGCTTCACGTGCGGCTCGACCGAGCCGACGACCGCCGCGCCCACCGCGGACATCAGCAGACCGAACACGATCCAGCTGGTGCGCTCGGTCGCCACGTACAGCATGACGACGAACATGCCGAAGAACAGCAGCGAGGTGCCCAGGTCGGTCTCGAAGACCAGGATGAGGATGGACATCGCCCACACCACGAGGATCGGGCCCAGGTCGCGGCCGCGCGGCAGGTACAGGCCCATGAAACGCCGGCTGGCCAGCGCCAGCGCGTCGCGCTTGACCATCAGGTACCCGGCGAAGAAGACCGCGATGACGATCTTCGCGAACTCGCCGGGCTGGATGGAGAACCCCGCGACGCTGATCCAGATCCGGGCGCCGAAGACGTTCATGCCCAGGCCCGGCACGAGCGGCAGGAGCAGCAGGATCAGCGCCCCGACCATCGAGATGTAGGTGTAGCGCTGGAGCCTGCGGTGGTCCTTGAGCAGCATCAGCACGGCGACGAACAGCGCGATGCCGATCGCGGAGAACATCAGCTGCTTCGGCGCGGAGGCGATGTACTCGTGCCCCTGGTTGTGGGCCGTCTGCGCCAGCCGCTTGGACTGGTCCAGCCGCCAGATCAGCACCAGGCCCAGACCGTTGAGCAGCGTCGCCAGCGGAAGCAGCAGCGGGTCCGCGTACGGCGCGAACCTGCGCACCACGATGTGCCCGACCGCGGCCATGAGACCCAGCCCCAGGCCGTAGTTCAGCAGGCCGGACGGCAGCTCGTCACTGAGCGCGAGACCCGCGTTGGCGTACGCGAACACCGGGATGATCACCGCGAAGGCGAGCATCGCCAGCTCGGTGTTGCGCCTGCTCGGCGGCCCGACCGTACTGATCGTGGTCGTGTTGGTGGTACTGCTCATGAGTCGAAGGCCCCCTACGGCTTCACTGCTGGGCGCTGCTGCACTGCGAGGCCAACTCCTGCTCCTCCTCAGTGAGGGTGGGGCCGGGCTTCGGTGCGGGAGGCGGGGTCGGCGCGGCCTGCGCGGCGTTCGCCGCCATCCCCGTGCCGTCGGTCCCGCCGGTGCCGCCCGGGGCCTTGCTCGGCTGGGTGCCGCCCGGGGCCGTGCTCTGCTCGGTCTTGCCGCCGGACGCGCCGCCCGTCTGGCCCTTGTCCTTGCTCAGGTCCTTCTGGGCGTCCTCGGCCTTCCGCCGCTCCTCCTCGGCCTTCTGCCGCTCCTCCACCTTGCGGCAGGCGCTGGCCAGCGTGCCGAGGTCGTGGGCCCTGGCCTGGGCCTGGTTCAGGCTGCTGAACGCGATGGTCTCCTTGACCCGGTTCCGCTGGTCCTCCGGCAGGTACTTGAGTTCGATGGCGCGGTAGTCCTCATGGACCTCGTGGAGGCTGATCCACGCCAGGTCCTGGCTGATGCCCTGGTAGATCGCCACGTGGTCGCCGTTGGCGCCCACGTAGTACTGCTCCTGGGTCCACCGGTAGCCGCCGTACAGGCCGCCGCCCAGCACCGCCAGACTCAGCGCGATGTACAGGCCCCGCTTGGCCCACCGGCCGCGCGCCGGCTTCTTGGTGAAGTCCTCGTCGACGTAACCGCCGAAGCCGCCCTCCGGCAGCCCGCCCAGCGACGGGTCCCCGCTCCCGGGCGGCCCGAAGCCCCCCGGAGCGTCCCCCTGCTGCGGCACGGACCGGCCCAGCTCGGCCGCCCGGCCCGCCGGGGTCTGCGCGGCGCCGCCGTCACCCAGCTGCACCTGGTTCTCCGCGACCGCGCCCACGATGACCGGGGTGTCGCTGAGCTGCGCCGCCAGCGCGTCGTTGTCGTCGACGTCCAGCACGTCGGCGACGATGCACGTGATGTTGTCCGGGCCGCCGCCGCGCAGCGCGAGCTGGATCAGCTCCTGCACCGTCTCGTGCGGGCCCTGGTAGCTGGCGAGCGTGTCCTCCAGCGTCTGGTGGCTGACCACCCCGGACAGACCGTCCGAGCAGATCAGATACCGGTCCCCGGCCCGCACCTCGCGGATCGACAGGTCCGGCTCCACATGGTCGCCGCTGCCCAGCGCGCGCATCAGCAGGGAGCGCTGCGGGTGGGTGGTGGCCTCTTCCTCGGTGATCCGGCCCTCGTCGACCAGCCGCTGCACCCACGTGTGGTCCTGGGTGATCTGCGTGAGCACCCCGTCCCGCAGCAGATACGCGCGCGAGTCACCCACGTGGACCAGACCGAGCCGCTGGCCGGTCCACAGCAGGGCGGTGAGCGTCGTGCCCATGCCCTCCAGCTGGGCGTCCTCCTCGACCATGACACGCAACTGGTCGTTGGCGCGCTGCACGGCGCTGCCGAGAGAGGTCAGCAGGTCGGAGCCGGGCACGTCGTCGTCGAGCTGCACCAGGCTGGAGATCACCTCGGAGCTCGCGACCTCACCGGCGGCCTGGCCGCCCATGCCGTCCGCGACGGCGAGCAGGCGCGGCCCGGCATAGCCGGAGTCCTCGTTGCCCTCGCGGATCATGCCCTTGTGCGATCCGGCGGCGAAACGCAGCGACAGACTCATGCGCACCTCACCCGTCGGCTCCGGGAACAGCCCCTTCGCGGCCACGCTGCCCACCCTCCGGTCGTCATGGTCGTACTACTTCCGCAGCTCGATGACGGTTTTGCCGATACGGATCGGCGCGCCCAGCGGAACAGGGGTCGGCGTGGTGAGCCGGGTCCGGTCGAGATACGTGCCGTTGGTGGACCCGAGATCCTCGACGATCCACTGGCCGTCACGGTCCGGGTAGATCCTGGCATGCCTGCTGGAGGCATAGTCGTCGTCCAACACGATCGTCGAGTCGTGCGCCCGGCCCAGCGTGATCGTCTGTCCCTGGAGCGCGACCGTGGTCCCCGCCAGGGTGCCCTCGGAGACGACCAGCTTGGTCGGCGCGCCTCGCCGGCCCCGGCCGCCGCTCCGCCCGCCGGACTGCTGCTGCCGTTGCTGCTGCGGCGGCGCCGACGCCTGCCGCTGCCCCTGCTGCGGCCGGTCGGGGGCGCCCCGGCGCGCGGATCCGCGCTGTGTCACGCGGGTCCCGAACAGGTCGCTGCGAATGACCTGTACGGCCACGATGACGAACAGCCACAGTACGGCGAGGAAACCCAACCGCATGACCGTGAGGGTCAGCTCTGACATTGCCCCCGCTTCACCCTTCGGCTTGCCGGTAAACGATGGTGGTGCTGCCCACGACGACGCGCGAGCCGTCGCGGAGCGTAGCGCGCGTGGTGTGCTGTCCGTCTACCACGATGCCGTTGGTCGACCCCAGATCCTGGATGGTCGAGGGTGATCCGACCCGGATCTCGCAGTGCCTGCGGGACACCCCGGGGTCGTCGATACGGACGTCCGCATCGGTGCTGCGGCCCAGCACGAGCGTGGGCCGGGAGATCTGGTGGCGGGTGCCGTTGATCTCGATCCAGCGGCGGGTCTGCCCGTGGGACGGGGCACCTCCCGCGCCCGGACGCGAACCGGCCCTGGCGCCGCCGGGCGGGGCACTGGGCATGGGCGGCGCGCCCGCGGGCTGCGGCGGATAGCCGGGCCCGGACCGCCCGCCGGCGGACCGCTGCGAGGGCGACTGCGGGGTCGGCCCCTGCGCCTGGCGGCCCGGCCCGGGCTGCGCGCCCTGCTGCGGACTCTGCGACTCGCTGGCGGCCAGCGTGCGGCTGCGGACCCGGTACAGCCCGGTGTCCAGGTCGTCGGCCTTCTCCAGGTGCACCTTGATGGCGCCCATGAACGTGTACCGCTGCTGCTTGGCGTAGTCCCGCACCATGCCGGACAGCTCGTCGCCGAGTTGTCCGGAGTACGGGCTGAGGCGCTCGTAGTCCGGCGCGCTCAGCTCGACGATGAAGTCGTTGGGGACGACCGTCCGGTCGCGGTTCCAGATGGTGGCGTTGTTGTCGCACTCACGCTGGAGCGCGCCCGCGATCTCCACGGGCTGGACCTCGGACTTGAACACCTTGGCGAAGGTGCCGTTGACGAGGCCTTCGAGACGCTGCTCGAAGCGCTTGAGTACTCCCACGGGGCACCTCCTTCCTCAGTCTTCCTCAGTGTCGTCCTGATACTGCTTACTGATCGTATCCACGCGTCGGGAAATCGGGTGGTTCCCCTTCCTGGCCCTGTGGAGCAGTGTGACCTCTCACAAGGGATCGTAGAGGCGCCTTCAAGACAGTGTCCCGCAACCGGCGAGGTCTTCGGACGCCCGGGGGCTGCCCGCGTGGGGCAGGGCGGCCGTGGGCTGGGCCTCCGGGGGCCTTCCCCGCTCCGCGCGCGCGGTCCGGTGCCCGGTCTGATGCTCGGTCCGGTGCTCGGTTCGGTGACCGGTCCGGTGCTCGGTGCGGTGTGACGCACGCCCTTGATCGCCGCCCGCCGCCGGCGACGGAAACGGGTGTGAAGGCACCCTCCGCAGCGTGCTAATGTTCTGCATGTCGGAAGGCGCTCACGAAAACGAGCCGGGCGGAACCGCCCGGTGACTTGAGAGAGAATCTCACGACAACACCCATGCGCGGGTGGCGGAATAGGCAGACGCGCTGGATTCAGGTTCCAGTGCCCGAAAGGGCGTGGGGGTTCAACTCCCCCCTCGCGCACATAGAGAGAACGGGTCTCCGTTCGTGACGAATGTCACGAGTGGGGGCCCGTTCTCGTTTCTGTTTTCTGCTTGAGGTTACGCGGTTCCGGGTGAGGTGACGCGGTGTGGGGTTACGCGGTGAACCGGGCGGCGAGCTCCTTGGCCTTGCTGACGGCGTCCTCGTGGGCCTTGGCCTTCGAGGCGTCCGCGAGCTCGATGAGGTCGGCCATGGCCGGGTTCGTCCGGGCCATGGTCAGCTCCGGAACGATGAAGTCGACGTCGAGGCCGAGCGCGCCGTCGAGGGTCTTGCCCAGGTAGTTCGTCACGAACTCGAAGCTCTCGCGCGGGGTGCCCGGACCGTAGCCGCCGCCGCGGCTGGCCACGACCACCGTGGGGGTGCCGGCGGCGCTGGGAGCCTCTGTGAGGGACGTGCGCCCGATGATGATCACGTGGTCCAGCCATGCCTTGAGGGTGGACGGGATCGTGAAGTTGTACATCGGGGCGCCGATCAGGACCACGTCCGCCTGTTCGAGCTCGGCGGCCAGCGTGTCACGGAGCGCGAAGGCGGCCCGCTGCTCGGGGGAGCGCTCGTCCGGGCTCACGAATCCCGCCGCGAAGGCGGCGGCGTCCAGGTGCGGCAGCGGGTCGGTGGCCAGGTCCCGGTATATGACCGTGCCGTCGGGGTGCTGGGTCTCCCATTCCTTGCGGAAGGCGTTGGTGACGGGGCGGGAGGCAGAGCCCTCGGTGGGGTGCATGGACGAGTCGATGTGCAGCAGCGTGGGCATGGTGTGGCTCCGTG
Organism: Streptomyces sp. XD-27; assembly: GCF_030553055.1. Lineage (NCBI taxonomy): Bacteria > Bacillati > Actinomycetota > Actinomycetes > Kitasatosporales > Streptomycetaceae > Streptomyces > Streptomyces sp. XD-27. The sequence continues at coordinate 4,064,988 of NZ_CP130713.1, read as the reverse complement.
GATGGGTGGGACGTCGGCAACGGCATCGGTGCGCGGGGCCCCGGCGTGAGGACCCCGGAGTTCGGTAGTTCGGTGCGTAACTATGTTTAGCACAGTAGCTTACTTTTTTATAGTCCCGCACGGGAAGGTAGTACCCTGAGGGCATGAGGGATCCCGGCGGGCGCGGCGAGCAGGCGTGCAAGAAGGTCGGCGACGACATGACGCGTGTCTTCGAGCTCTTCGGGAAGCGGTGGACCGGGCTGGTCGTCGCGGTACTGATGGAGGGCGGGGCCTACTTCGCGGAGGTCCGGCGGGCGATCCCCGGCATCAGCGAGCGGATGCTGTCGGACCGGCTCGCCGAGCTGGCGGCGGTGGGCCTGGTCGTACGAGAGGTCGACGATGGGCCCCCGCTACGGGTCGGCTACCGGCTGACCGCTGCGGGCAAGGCGATGGAGCCCGCGCTGCGGGAGCTGGCGCGGTGGGCGGAGACCTACCTCCCGGACGGTGGCGGCTGCCCCGACCGGTTCCGTAGCTGATCGGTTCCGTAGCTGACCTGGGCAGATTCGCTGGCGGCTGAGTAGCCGAGGGCGCTGCACCGATAGTTATCCACAGGCTCTGACGGGCTTGTGCCCCTGGTTGTACCGTCGAGGCAGTCGACATCGGCCCGGTCTTGGGAGAGGCCGGGTGGAGAGAAACGGGGGGCTCGCGATGACTGATGCCGGGACGCCAGGGGACGGGGCGGCGGATACCGCCGGGGCCACGAGGACATCGGGGTCGGCAACCGGGGGTGAGACGGCACTCGGGGGCGAGGCGGCAACGGGGGTCGAGGCGGTAACCGGGGCGGCACTCGGGGCCGAGACGGCATCCGGGGCGGCATTCGGGGGTGAGACGGCATCCGGGGCGGCCGAGGCGGCATCCGCGGCCGTGGCCCGGCCGGTGGAGCAGTTCCTTCCGACGAGCCGACGGCTTCCCCACGTGCAGGGCTTCGCCAGGAAGCGGAACGGCGGCGCGAAGCGGGAAGGCAAGGCCCTGCGCGAGCGCGCGCCTCGGTCCGCGCACGCCCAGCTGGACATAGCCGACGGGCGGCCGGACGCGGTGACCGCGGTCAGGGAGTCCAGCGCCGGGCGGCTGCCCGAGCTCACGCCGATACGGGTCGGCCGGATGGCCGCGACACCGTTCGCCTTCCTCCGCGGATCGGCCGGACTCATGGCGTACGACCTGACCCCCACCCCGGTCACAGGCGTGGGGACGCAGATATGCGGCGACGCGCACGCCGCCAACTTCGGGCTGTACGGCGACGCGCGCGGCGGCCTGGTCATCGACCTCAACGACTTCGACGAGACCGTGCACGGTCCGTGGGAATGGGACGTGAAGCGCCTGGCGACCTCGCTGGTCCTGGCGGGCAGGGAGACCGGCGCGGACGAGACCACCTGCCGGGCGGCGGCCTACGCCGCGGTCGGCGCCTACCGGCGAACCCTGAGGCTGCTGGCCAAGCTGCCCGCGGCCGAGGCATGGCACGCCATCGCCGACGAGGAACTGGTCTCCCACGCCGACGCCAAGGACCTCCTCGGAACGCTGGAGCGCGTCTCGGACAAGGCCCGGCGGAACACCAGCGCCCGGTTCGCGGCCCGGTCGACCGAGCCCACGGCGGATGGCGGACGGCGCTTCGTCGACGCCCCACCGGTGCTGCGCCGGATACCCGACGAGGAGGCGGCCGCCGTCGCCGCGTCGCTGGGCGAGTATCTCGGGACGCTCCCCGAAGACCGGCTGCCGTTGCTCGCGCGCTATGCGATACAAGACGTGGCGTTCCGGGTGGTCGGCACCGGAAGCGTGGGGACCAGGTCCTATGTGGTGCTGCTCCTGGATCACCGGGGCGAGCCCTTGGTGCTCCAGGTCAAGGAGGCCCGGCCCTCCGCACTGCTGCCCCATGTGGCGAAGGCGGGCTTCGACGTGCCGGTGGTCGAGCATGAGGGCCGGCGCGTGGTGCTCGGACAGAAGCGGATGCAGGTCGTCAGCGACATGGCGCTGGGGTGGACCACGGTGGAGGGGCGCCCGTACCAGGTTCGGCAGTTCCGCAACCGCAAGGGCAGCGTGGACCCGGCGGCACTGACCCCCGACCAGCTGGACGACTACGGCCGGATGACCGGCGCGCTCCTGGCGCGCGCCCACACGCACACCGCGGACCCGCGCCTGCTCGCGGGCTACTGCGGCAAGAGCGAAGAGCTCGACGAGGCCGTCGCCGCGTTCGCCGTGGCGTACGCCGACCGCACGGAAGCGGACCACGCCGACCTGGTCGCGGCGATCCGCACGGGCCGCATAGCGGCAGAGCCGGGGGTCTGACCAGGCAACGGAGGGGGGCCGGGGAGGGAGGGGAGGGAGGGGGGAGGGGCCCCTCCCCCCGAGGAGCCGCCGGGGGACTGGCCGAGCCGCCCGGTTGGGTGTGCCCTGCGGCGGGGATGTCTCGGCGGCGGTGGGCCGGACGTAGGCTGGGCGGGTGACGAACCCGGAAGCGCACCAGGCAGGGCGGTCGGCCGCGGGAGCGGAGCCGCAGGTGGACGCGGCAGCGGCCGAGGCCGCGCAGGCAGCGGAGGCGGCGGGCACGCAGCGGCTGGAGCAGGCGGTGCGAGCGGCGGAACAGGCGCTGATCGAGTTCGAGATCGCGGTGGAGACCTTCCGGATCGAGGTGGAGAACTTCTCCCGCCTGCACCACCAGCGGCTCGGCCCCGTGTATTCGCGGCTCGACGAGCTCGACGCGCTGATCGCGGAGGCGATCGCGGCACGCACCGGGGACCCGGAAGACGTGCGCCGGGCGCAGGAGGCGCGCGGGCTGGTGATGCCGATGCCGGACGTGGAGGAGCTGTTCTTCGGCTGGATCGACTCCGAGGGCCTGTCGCCGGAGGGGGCGGCGATGCTCAACGAGCAGCCGGTGCAGCCGCCGTCGCGGGTGCGGCCGAGCGAGGAGGCCCGGCGTCTCTACCGTGAGCTGGCCCGCAGTGCGCATCCGGACCTGGCCGATTCCGAGGACGAGCGGGCGCGGCGCGGCGACTTCATCGTGCGGGTCAACGCGGCGTACGCGGCCGGGGACGAGACAGCGTTGCAGGCGCTGGCGGACGAGTGGGCGGCCGGCCCGCGGCCCGCGGAGCGGCGGGCGAGCCGCAGCGAGGAGCTGTACGCGCGGCTGGAGTGGCTGGCCGAGCGTAAGGAGCTGCTGGCCGCCATGGCCGCCGAGATGGAGTCGAGCGCGATAGGCGCGATGATCAAGATGGCGCCGGAGGACCCGGACGGGTTGCTGGAGGAGATCGCCGAGCAGCTGCTCGCGCAGGTCTCCGAGAAGGAAGCCCGGCTTGCGGAGCTTGTGCAGTAGGTTCCGTTAGCCCAGGTTCTACGGCCGGATCATGTGTGAGACCGGACCAGGTGTGTGAGAGAGGTACGACTGATGCGATTTGGCCAGCTTCCCGAGGTCGCCGCCGCGGCGGTGCCCGTCGACGGTTTCCTCCTGGATGTTCGGGAGGACGACGAGTGGGCGGCGGGGCATGCCGAGGGGGCGCTGCACATCCCCATGGGCCAGGTCGTCGCCCGGTTCGGTGAGCTGACCGAAGCGGTCGCCGATGGTCGGCGTGTCCATGTGGTGTGCAGGGTCGGTGGCCGGTCGGCGCAGGTGGCGCAGTATCTGATCGCACAGGGTCTGGACGCGGTGAACGTCGATGGCGGCATGCTCGCCTGGGACGCGGCCGGCCGTCCGCTGGTCAGCGGGCGGGCTGAGGCGGACGCCTTCGTCCTCTAGTGGCTCTGGCCGGCCGGCTCGGGTGGCGGGGTCAGGTGAGGGGGTGGGCGGCGAGTAGGTCGCCGAGTGCCTCCTCGTGTGCGGCGGCGGAGCCGAGCGACAGTTCCAGCTGTTTGGCCCAGGCGTGATAGCGGTGCAGCGGGTAGTCGGTGACCGCGCCGAAGCCGCCGTGCAGGTGCTGGGCTGTCTGCACGGTCCGGCGTACTCCTTCGGCGGCCCAGATCTTGGCGACGGCGATGTCCGCGGCGGCGGGGAGGATGCCTACCCCGGTCTCTGGGTCCTGGGGTTCGGTGGGGGGCTGGTGGTCGGTGGTGAGCCGCCACGCGGCCTGCCAGAGGGTGGCTTCCATCGCCTGCTGGTCGATGTAGCGGTCGGCGGCCTGGACGGCGACTGCCTGGAAGGTGGCCAGCGGGAAGCCGAATTGTTCGCGTTTTCCGGTGTACTCGCTGGTCATGGCGAGTACGCGGGTGGCGAGGCCGAGGGCGAGCGCGCAGGTTCCGGTGGTGAGCAGGTGCCGCAGTCGTTCCCATGCGCCGTCTGCGGTGATGACGTCGGTGTGGTTGATCCGCACGGCGTCCAGGCGGAGTTCGGCGTACTGCTCGCCGTTGGTCGAGATCTGCTCCAGTAGCGTGACGCCGTCCTGGGTGCGGGGGATCAGCGCCAGCACGGTGTGGCCCGCTTCGGTCCGGGCGGGGGTCAGCACCCTGTCGGCGTGCTGGGCCCAGGGCACGGTGGTCTGCACGCCGTCGAGGGTCCAGGTGCCGTTGGGGTGGTGGTGTGCCTGGACGGCCTGTTCGGCCGGGTCGTGTCCGCTGCGTCCGCTGGCGGCGGTGGTGAGGATCAGTTCGCCGCGCCCGGTGCGGGGGAGTACGGCGTGGCGTAGTTCGGTGCTGCCGTGGGTCTGGATGGTGAGCGCGGCGGCGCTGTTCTCCAGCAGGGGTACGCGGGCGAGTACGTGGCCTGCTTCGCGCAGGACGAGGCAGAGCGCGATGGGGTCGAGTCCCGCGCCGCCGTACTGTTCGTCGAGGGTGAGGGCGAGTAGGTCGGCCGCGGCGAGTTTCCGCCAGAGCGGGCGGTCGATGTCGTCGGCGACCGCCCCCGGGGTGAGGGCGGGGCTGGGGACGTCGTCCGGCTGGGTGCCGGAGAAGACCGCTCGTGCCGTCTCCATGGCGGCCTGCTGCTCTTCGGTGAAGGTGAAGTCCACTGTCGCCGTCCCTCCGTACGCACCGGACTGTCTGACGGGGAGTCACATGACCTGACGGCTCGTCAAGATAGAACAGGTTCTAGGAGAAGGGAACGGATCGGCACGGTCGGCGCGCGCCGGAATCGGGTGCATCCGGCCGGGGGCGCGGGTCAGCGGTCGAAGTCCAGCTCCACCTCCTCGTCGAGCGGGTGCGACTGGCAGGCCAGCACATAGCCCGCGGCCACCTCTTCCGGCTCCAGTGCGAAGTTCCGGTCCATCCGCACCTCGCCGGAGACCAGGAACGCCCGGCAGGTGCCGCACACGCCGCCCTTGCAGGCGTACGGCGCGTCGGCGCGGTTGCGCAGGACGGTCTCCAGCAGCGATTCCCCGTCCTGTACGGGCCAGCTGCCCGACCGGCCGTCCAGTGTCGCGGTCACCGTGCTGCGGCTGGGGGCCGGTCCGCTGACCGGCGCCGGTGAGGCGCCGTCGTCCACATGGAAGATCTCCTGGTGGACACGGTCGCGGGGGACGCCGAGGGCGCGCAGCGCCCGCTCCGCGCCTTGGACCAGTCCGTACGGACCGCACAGGAACCAGCCGTCTATCGATGGCACGGGCAGCAGGGTGGGCAGCAGCGCGGTCAGCCGCTGCTCGTCCAGCCGACCGGAGGCCAGCCCGGCCTGCTGCTCCTCCCGAGAGAGCGCGGTGACCAGCTGGAACCGGTCCGGCCAGCGGTCTTTCAGGTCGGCAACCTGGTCGAGGAACATCGTCGAGGCGGCGGTGCGGTCGCTGCGGATGAGGCAGAAGCGGGTGTCGGTGCGGCGTTCCAGCAGCGTCGTGGCGATGGACAGTACGGGGGTGATGCCGCTGCCGCCGACGATCGCGGCGAAGTTCCCGGCCCGCGGTTCGAGGACGAAGCGTCCGGCGGGGGCCATCACCTCGATGGTGTCGCCGGGGGCGAGTTCCTTCAGGGCGTAGGTGGAGAACTCTCCGCCGTCGACGAGCCGCACTCCCACCTGGAGGGACTCCGGGCCGGCGGCGGTGTCCGGCGCGGGGGTGCAGATCGAGTACGTGCGCCGGATCTCCGTGCCGTCCACGAAGCGCCGCACCGCGATGTGCTGTCCGGGCAGGTGGCGGAAGGTGCCGCGCAGTTCGTCCGGTATGGCCAGGGTGAGGGCGACGGAGTCGTCGGTGAGCTGTTCCACCGCTGTCACCCGCAGGGGGTGGAAGGCGCCGTGGTGGCCTGCGGTGGGCGCTTCGCTGGCCATCACAACTCCTTGAAGTGGTCGAAGGGTTCGCGGCAGGACTCGCACCGGCGCAGGGCTTTGCAGGCGGTGGAGGAGAAGCGGCTCAGCAGGGTGGTGTCGATGGAGCCGCAGTGCGGGCAGCGGATGGCCAGGGTCAGTGGCACCGGTCCTGCCGCCGCGGCGACGGCTCGGGGCGGTGCGATGCCGGACTCGGCCAGTTTCCTGCGCCCTTCGGCGGTGATCGCGTCGGTGGTCCAGGGCGGGGACAGCACGGTGCGGACCTCGACCTGCGGTATGCCGTGGTCGTGCAGGACGCGTTCGATGTCCGCGGTCATGGCCTCGATGGCCGGGCATCCGGTGTAGGTGGGGGTCAGTTCGACCTCGACTCTGCCGGGCGCCACGACGTGGAGTCCGCGCAGCACGCCCAACTCGGCGAGGGTGACGACGGGCAGTTCCGGGTCGGGTACGGCTCCGGCGAGCTCGGCGAGCTCGGCTTCGAGTGGGGTGAGGGTCACCATGTCGCCCCCGGGTGGCTGCGGTGCAGGTGCTGCATCTCGGCGAGCATCCGGCCGAACGGCTCGGTGTGGATGCCCTGGCGTCCGCCGCCGGCTGTCCACGCGTCGCGCTGCGGTCCTTCGGGCAGGGCCAGGGTGGCGCGGTCCAGTACGGACCGGATGCGGTTCAGCCAGTTGTCGTGCAGGGCGGTCCAGTCGGCGTCGCATCCCTCGACCGGATCGAACAGTTCGCCGGTGTAGCGCCACAGGGCGTCCAGTCCGCGGCGCATCCGCTGGTGGCTCTCGGCGGTGCCGTCGCCGAGCCGCAGTGTCCAGTTCTCGGCGTGGTCCCGGTGGTAGGCGACTTCCTTGACCGCCTTGGCGGCGAGTGGGGCGAAGGCGCTGGAGCCGTCGGCGAGCTGTTCGAACAGCAGCTCCTGGTAGGTGGAGAAGTACAGCTGGCGGGCGATGGTGTGGGCGAAGTCGCCGTTGGGCTGTTCGACGAGCTGGACGTTGCGGAAGGCGCGTTCCTCGCGGAGGTAGGCGAGTTCGTCCTCGTCTCCGGCCAGGGACAGCAGGACCCGCGCCTGGCCGAGCAGGTCCAGGGCGATGTTGGCGAGGGCCACCTCCTCTTCCAGGACAGGGGCGTGTCCTGCCCACTCCCCCAGCCGGTGGGAGAGCACGAGCGCGTCGTCGCCGAGGGCGAGTGCGGCGGTCACAGGTGCCGCACCCCCTCGGGGATCTCGTAGAACGTCGGGTGCCGGTAGGGCTTGTCCGCGGACGGCTCGAAGAACGGGTCCTTCTCGTCCGGCGAGGACGCGGTGATCGCGGCGGAGGGCACCACCCAGATGGAGATGCCTTCGGAACGGCGGGTGTAGAGGTCGCGGGCGTTGCGCAGCGCCATTTCGGCGTCCGGTGCGTGCAGGCTTCCGGCGTGGGTGTGGCTCAGTCCGCGCTTGCTGCGGACGAACACCTCCCACAGCGGCCAGTCGCCCCGGCCTGTGTCCGTGCTCATGACCGTGCCTTTCCGTGCTTGGCGGCATAGGCCGCGGCCGCTTCGCGCACCCAGGCGCCTTCTTCGTGTGCCCGGCGCCGCTGGGACAGCCGCTCGGCGTTGCACGGGCCGTTGCCCCGCAGCACCTCGTGGAACTCGTCCCAGTCGATGGCCCCGAAGTCGTGATGGCCCCGTTCCTCGTTCCACCGCAGGTCGGGGTCGGGGAGGGTCAGGCCGAGGCTCTCGGCCTGGGGGACGCAGATGTCGACGAAGCGCTGGCGCAGTTCGTCGTTGGAGTGCCGCTTGATCTTCCATGCCATGGACTGGGCGGAGTGCGCCGACTCGGCGTCCGGTGGGCCGAACATCATCAGCGATGGCCACCACCAGCGGTCGACGGCGTCCTGTGCCATGGCGTGCTGTTCCGCGGTGCCCTTGCTGAGGGCCAGCAGCAGCTCGTATCCCTGGCGCTGGTGGAAGGACTCCTCCTTGCAGATGCGGATCATGGCGCGGGCGTAAGGGCCGTAGGAGCAGCGGCACAGCGGCACTTGGTTGGTGATCGCGGCGCCGTCCACCAGCCAGCCGATGGCGCCGACGTCGGCCCAGGTCAGCGTGGGGTAGTTGAAGATCGACGAATATTTCTGGCGGCCCGAGTGGAGTTTGTCCAGCAGCTCGTCGCGGCCGGTGCCGAGGGTTTCCGCCGCGCTGTACAGGTACAGGCCGTGGCCTGCCTCGTCCTGCACCTTGGCCATCAGGATGGCTTTGCGCCGCAGGGAGGGCGCGCGGGTGATCCAGTTGGCCTCGGGCTGCATGCCGATGATCTCGGAGTGCGCGTGCTGGGCCATCTGGCGGACGAGTGAGGCGCGGTATGAGTCCGGCATCCAGTCGCGTGGCTCGATGCGCTCGTCCGCGGCCAGTGCGGCGTCGAACACTGCCTCATACGCGTCCGCGTCCGCCGCCATCGTGGTCATGCCAGCCCCCTCGCCGTCGCTGCCGGGTGACCGGCCGACCAACCGACCGATCGTTCGGTTCAATGGTGGGCCGAGGGAACGTAGGGTGTCAACCCTGTGGATAACTCCGAGGCATCTGTGCCTGGTGCGCCCGCCTGGGTACCGTGCCGGGACGGGACGTCGGACCGTGCGGCCGCGCAGCGGCGGCGGCAGGAGGCAGCGCAGGGCAGGACCACGGGGATCGGGGCGGGAATGGAGCCGGAACAGCAGAAGGCGGGCGGCGCCGCCGGGCTCTCGCTGCCCGGACAGCTGATCATCGCGCTGGCGGCCGCGGCCGTCGCGGTGGCTGTGGCCGTGCACCTCACCATGGTGTTCCTGCACGTCGCCCCGCCGAACACCGCCAGCAAGCAGCACGGCGAGACGATCGACGACTACATCTATCCCGAGTTCGAACAGAACTGGAAGCTCTTCGCCCCCAACCCGCTGCAGCAGAACGTCTCCGTCCAGGTCCGCGCCCAGGTCCGCGCACCGGAGGGGGAGTCTCCACCACCGACTGGAAGGACCTGACCGCCCGGGACGGGGACGCCATCCGCCACAGCCTCCTGCCCAGCCACACCCAGCAGAACGAACTGCGCCGCGCCTGGGACTTCTACGTAGGCTCGCACGACTCCCAGGACCAGCCCATCGGCCGCCGCGGGCAGCTCTTCGGGGAGTACCTGCGGCGGATCGTGATGCTCCGCATCGGCGGCGAAGAGGACGGCGGCACGGTCCTGCGCGTGCAGATCCGGTCCGTGACCAGACCCGTCGCCCCGCCGCCGTGGAGCGACGAGAAGATCGACCTGAGGACGGTCCAGCGGCAGCTGCCGTGGTGGACCGTGACCGCCGCCGACATACCCGAGGGGACCAGCCGGTGACCCATCCCGCCGCGCCGCCCTCCCCTGGCCACGAGCCGGAGCCCGCACCGGACACCCAGCCGGGCTCGGGCCCGTCGCACACGCCCGCCCCGCCGCCCCCGCCCACGCTGCCGCGGCAGGTGCCGCCGACGCCCCCCGTGCCGCCTTCCGCCGCCGTCCTGGCACCGCCTCCCCCGTACGCGCCGCCCGCTGCCCCACCGCGCCCCGCGCCGTCGGCCCGGGCCCGCTTCGGCCGCCGCGTCGAGGCCGCGTTCGCCCAGGTCACAGGCTCCTCCCTCGGCCCGTACCAGAGCGCTGTCATACGGATAGGGTTCGCGTTCACCTGGCTGTGCTTCCTGCTGCGCGAGTGGCCGCACCGCCGGCAGCTGTACGGACCCGACGGCCCGTTCAGCGTGGACATGGCGCGCCAGCTCATCGACGGCAACCACGCCTTCACGATGCTCGTGTGGTCCGACAGCACGGTCTGGTTCGAGATCGTCTACGCGCTCGCGATCGTCTCCAGCGCCCTCTTGATGCTGGGCTGGCGCACCCGCACCATGTCCGTCCTGTTCATGATCGGGGTGCTGTCGCTGCAGAACCGCAGCGTCTTCCTCGGGGACGGCGGCGACAATGTCATCCACCTGATGTCGACGTACCTGGTGCTGACCCGCTGCGGACAGGTGTGGTCCCTCGACGCGCGCCGTGCCGCCCGGCAGGGCGCGGACGGGCAGCCGCGCGACGCCACCGGTGTCGTGCTGTGGGCAGGCACCGGACTCGCCCTCGCCGCCCTCCAGATGTTCACCGACTCCCAGCTGGCCTGGACGGCGAACGGACCGCTCCCGGGCCTGGGCTGGGCCGCCTTCCTGTGGGGCCTGTGGTGCGTCCAGGCGCTGTGGTGGCTGGTACGGCGCTACGCGCCGGGCGAGCCGCGGACCGTCCTGGACGCGGTCGCCCACCTGATCCACAACGGCACACTGCTGGTGATCATGGCGGAGGTCTGCCTGATATACGCCACCGCCGGCTGGTACAAGGTCCAAGGATCGCGCTGGCAGGACGGCACCGCGCTCTACTACCCCCTGCACCTGGACTACTTCTCCCCTTGGCCGGCGCTGGCGGACCTGCTCGTGAAGAGCGGCATCGTGGTGATGGTGCTCACCTACGGCACGGTCGTCATCCAGGTGGCCTTCCCGTTCACGGTCTTCCACCGGAAGATAAAGAACGTGCTGATCGCCCTGATGGTGCTGGAGCACGTCGGCATCGCGATCCTGCTGGGCCTGCCGTTCTTCTCCCTCGCCATGATCTCGGCGGACGCGGTGTTCCTCCCGACGGCCTTCCTGATCTGGGCGGGGGCGCGGGCCCGGCGCGTACGGCAGTGCCTTCTGCCACGGCGGTTCGCCGCCGGAGGCCCGAGCGGAGCGTTGTGACTGCTGCTGGGCACCGCTGGGCGCGGACGAAGTCGAGACCGGCTGGGGTTCCGCGCGCCCGCAGGAGCGAAGGCCCTGGTGAGAGCCCCGAGCCGTAGTCTGAGGGGATGACCGACGACGAAGCCGCGAGGGCTGTGCAGCAATGGCGCGAGATGGCCCCTGACGGTGTGCTGCTTGACGGTTTCCATGCCCTCAAGCACGCGCTCCGCTTCGGGGCGAACGTGCGGCTGGCGCTGACGAGCGACAAAGACTCCGTGCTGGCACTCGCGGCCGACTTGGCCGACGACCTGAGTGACCTGATGGGCGATCTGGTTGTCGAGGTGCCGGCGCAGGCCTTGCGGGATCTGCTGCCCCGGGTTCACCCCACGCAGGTCGCCGCCGTGGCGGTCAGGCCCAGCCGTCAGGCGAACCGGGACGAGCTGTCGAGGCTCCCGCGGTTGTCGCCGGTCGTCGTGTTGGACAACCCCCGCAATCTCGGGAATGTCGGTGCCGTGGTCCGGCTCGCCGCTGGTCTCGGAGCCACGGGTGTGGTCACCACGGGTGACATGGATCCATGGCACCCCAACGCGGTGCGAGCAGGTGCCGGTCTCCACTTCGCCACCGCAGTGGAGCGAGTGTCGCTCGATGATCTCCCGCCCGGGCCGCTGTACGCCCTGGACCCGGAAGGCGAGGACATCAGGTCCGTGGTGCTCCCGGATGATGCGCTGCTCGCATTCGGGTCCGAGCGCCACGGGATCTCGCCGGAGCTCCGCAGCCGGGCGACCAAGCTCGTAGCACTCCCCATGCGACCCCAGGTGTCCAGCTACAACCTCGCCACGAGCGTGGCCATGGCTCTCTTCCACTGGGGAGGCCCGCCCCCGGCCCAGACCGGCCAGCTGCCGCGCCGCTGACCGTGGCTCCCGGGCCGGAAGGGGGCCGGCCCGGGAGGGCCGGGCGTCAGGCCGGGCGGCGGACCTCCACCATGCGGAAGCGGTTCGCCACGAACGCCCCGTCGCACAGCGCGGCGTTGGCGGCCGGGTTGCCGCCGGAGCCGTGGAAGTCGGAGAAGGCCGCGGTCTGGTTCACATAGACCCCGCCGGTGAGGTTCAGCGAGAGCTGAGCGCACTCCTCCAGGCATGCCTCCTCGATCTGCCGCTCCACGCCGGGCGAGGTGGTGTACGCCCCGACCGTCATCGCGCCCTTGTCCCGGACCGTGCGGCGCAGCAGAGCGACCGCGTCGTCGGTGGAGTCCACGGCGACGGCGAAGGACACCGGTCCGAAGCACTCGGTGAGGTACGCGGCGTCGGCGTCCGCGTCCTCCCACTGCTTCCGCGCGCCGTCCTGCTTGACGATGACCGGCGTGCGCACCGTGGCGCCGGGGAAGTCGGGGTTGGCGACCGGGCGGGAGGCGAGGGCGACCTCGCCCAGCGAGGCAGCGGCGTCGATGCGCTCGCCCACCTGCGGGTTGACGATGGCGCCCAGCAGGGCGTTCGCCCGGGCGTCGTCGCCCAGCAGCCCGTCGACCGCCGTGGCCAGGTCGGCCACCACCTCGTCGTAGGTCTTGCGGCCGGCGTCGGTGTCGATGCCGTCGCGGGGGATGAGCAGGTTCTGCGGGGTGGTGCACATCTGGCCGCTGTAGAGGGAGAGGGAGAACGCCAGGTTCCCCAGCATGCCCTTGTAGTCGTCGGTGGAGTCGATGACGACGGTGTTGACCCCGGCCTTCTCGGTGAAGACCTGCGCCTGGCGGGCGTTGGTCTCCAGCCAGTCGCCGAAGGCGGTCGAGCCGGTGTAGTCGATGATGCGGATGTCGGGGTGGACGGCGAGCGTCTTGGCCAGGCCCTCGTCGGGCCGCTCGGCGGCGAGGGCGACCAGGTTCGGGTCGAAGCCCGCGTCGCTCAGCGCCTCGCGGGCCGCCTGCACGGTGAGCGCGAGCGGCAGTACGGCGCGCGGGTGCGGCTTGACCAGCACGGGGTTCCCGGTGGCCAGGGAGGCGAACAGGCCGGGGTAGCCGTTCCAGGTCGGGAAGGTGTTGCAGCCGACCAGCAGGGCGATGCCCCGGGGGGCGGCGGTGAACGCCTTGCGCAGCTCCAGCGGGTCGCGCTTGCCCTGGGGCTTGGACCAGTCGGCGGTCAGCGGGGTGCGGGTCTGCTCGGCGAAGGCGTACGCGACCGCCTCCAGACCGCGGTCCTGGGCGTGCGGGCCGCCGGCCTGGAAGGCCATCATGAACGCCTGGCCGCTGGTGTGCATGACAGCCTGGGCGAATTCGTGGGTGCGGGCGCTGATCCGGGCGAGGATCTCCAGGCAGACCGCGGCCCGGCCCTCGGGCCCGGCATCGCGCCAGGCCGCCATTCCGGCGCGCATCGCGGGGAGCAGCACCTCGATGTCGGGGTGTGGATACTCCACGCCCAACTCGATGCCGAACGGCGAGACTTCGCCGCCCACCCAGCCGTCGGTGCCGGGCTGGCCCAGGTCGAGGCGGGTGCCGTGCAGCGCGTCGAAGGCGGCCTGGCCGTCGGCGGCGCTCAGGCTGCCGCCGTCGCCGTACGCCTTGGGATGCTCGGGGTGCGGGGACCAGTACGCGCGGGTGCGGATCGTGTCCAGGGCCTGGTCGAGTGTGGCGCGGTGCTTCTCGATCAACTGCGCTGTGCTGAATCCGGCGGTCACGACTGACCAACTCCTCGGTGAGCTCCAGGAAAGGGGCGCCGGCGGCGTCCCCGCGCGGCGGTCGCCGCATCTCGGCACTTCGGGCGGTACTGAGAGACGGGTGGGCGGCTGGGGTGTGACAGGGATAGATTAACCGAACGATCGGTCGGGGCAAGGGGGCCTGTCGAAGCTGTGGACAACTTGTCCGGGAGGATGAGCGGCATGACTGCGAATGACCGGGACGACAGCCAGGGAATCGCGCACGACAGCACCGTCGCCGTGGTCGGCACCGGCACCATGGGGCAGGGAATCGCCCAGGTGGCGCTGGTCGCCGGTCACCCGGTGCGGCTCTACGACGTGGCTCCGGGCCGGGCCAGGACCGCCGCCGACGCGATCATGGCGCGCCTGGACAGGCTGGTCGACAAGGGGCGCATGCCGGCCGAGGAGCGGGACGCGGCGCGCGAGCGGCTGACCCCTGTCGGCGAACTGGCCGGGCTGGCGGACGCCGCCTTGGTCATCGAGGCGATCCTGGAGGAACTGGGCGCCAAACAGCAGCTGTTCACCGCCTTGGAGTCGGTGGTCTCCGAACGGTGTCTGCTCGCCACCAACACCTCCTCTCTCTCCGTCACCGCCGTGGCGGGCGCCCTGCGGGTGCCCGGCCGCGTCGTCGGCCTGCACTTCTTCAACCCCGCGCCGCTGCTGCCGCTGGTCGAGGTGGTCAGCGGCTTCACCACCGACGCGGCCGCTGCCGACCTGGCGTACGGGACCGTCGCGGCCTGGGGCAAGTCGCCGGTGCGCTGCACCGACACCCCCGGCTTCATCGTGAACCGGGTCGCGCGCCCCTTCTACGCCGAGGCCTTCCGCGTCTACGAGGAGCGGGCGGCCGATCCGGCCACCATCGACGCCGTTCTGCGCGAGTCCGGCGGCTTCAAGATGGGGCCGTTCGAGCTCACCGACCTCATCGGCCAGGACGTGAACGAGGCCGTCACGCGATCCGTATGGGAGTCGTTCTTCCACGATCCGAAATTCGTCCCCTCGCTGGCGCAGCGGCGGATGGTCGAGGCCGGTCTGCTCGGCCGGAAGTCCGGCCGCGGCTGGTACGACTACGCGGAGGGCGCCCAGCGCCCCGAACCGCACACCGCCGAGCCCGCGGACCCGCCCGCGTCGGTCGTCATCCGCGGAACCCTGGAGGGGTCGGCGGCGGCGCTGCCCGCGATGATCGAGGAGGCGGGGATCCGGGTGCGCCGCACCGACGCGGACCGGCCCGCCATCCATCTCCCGGCCGGCGGCAGGCTCTGCCTGGCCGACGGCGAGACCTCCGTCGAGTACAACGACGTCGTCTATTTCGACCTCGCGCTGGACTACCGCTCGGCCACGCGCGTCGCCGTCTCGGCGGCGGAGGACACCCCGCGTGCCCTCGTCGACGACGCGGTCGGACTGTTCCAGGCGCTCGGCAAGAAGGTCAGTGTCATCGGTGACGTCCCCGGCATGATCGTGGCCCGGACGGTCGCGATGCTGGTGGACCTCGCCGCCGACGCGGTCGCCAAGGGCGTGGCCTCGCCGGAGGACGTCGAGACGGCGATGCGCCTCGGCGTGAACTATCCGCAGGGGCCGCTGGCCTGGGGCGAGCAGGTGGGTCACGGGACGCTGTTCGACCTGCTCACGCAGCTGCACAAGCGTTTCCCGACCGGCCGCTACGCCCCGTCGCTGGGCATGATCCGCCGTGCGTACGCGGCAGAGGATGTGGTTCCCTCATGACCATGGCAGCCAAGCGCGACACCTACACGCCCGAATCGCTGCTCGCGGTCGCCGTCGAGGTGTTCAACGAGCGCGGCTACGACGGCACCTCGATGGAGCATCTCTCCCGTGCCGCCGGAATCTCCAAGTCCTCCATCTACCACCACGTCAAGGGCAAGGAGGAGCTGCTGCGGCGGGCGATAAGCCGCGCCCTCGACGGCCTGTTCGGGATCCTCCAGGAGCCCGCCGCGCGCGAGGGCCGGGCGATCGACCGGCTGGAGTACGTGACCCGGCGCACCACCGAGGTGCTGATGGCGGAGCTGCCGTACGTCACGCTGCTGCTGCGGGTGCGCGGCAACACCGACACCGAGCGGTGGGCCATGGAGCGGCGGCGCGAGTTCGACCACGAGGTGGCCGAGCTGCTCAAACACGCGGCGGCCGACGGCGATCTGCGCGGGGACGTGGACGTCCGGCTGGCGACCCGGCTGCTCTTCGGCATGATCAACTCCATCGTGGAGTGGTACCGGCCGGGCCGCGGCGGCGCGGCGAGCAGCGAAGAGGTCGCCGAGGCCGTGGTCCGTACGGCGTTCGCGGGCCTGCGGACCTGAGCCGCGCCGACCCGGCGGGCCGGGTCAGGGCCCGGTGGCCAGGTCCGTCTCCTCGAACACCAGCAGCGTGCGGCTGCTGAGCACCTCCGGGATCGACTGGATCCGGGTCAGCACCAGCTCCCGCAGCGAGCGGTTGTCGGCCGTGTGCACCAGCAGCAGCACATCGAAGTCGCCGCTGACCAGGGCGATATGGGCGGCGCCCGGCAGGGCGCGCAACTGCTCGCGGACCGTGCGCCAGGAATTCTGCACGATCTTCAACGTGATGTACGCGGAGGCGCTCTGCCCCGCCCGCTCCTGGTCCACCTGGGCCGAGAAGCCGCGGATCACCCCGTCGTCCACGAGGCGGTTGATGCGGGCGTAGGCGCTGGCGCGCGAGATGTGTACCCGCTCGGCGACGGAGCGTATCGAGGCGCGGCCGTCCGTCTGGAGCATGCGCAGGATGTCGCGGTCGACGCCGTCCAGCGGCCGGGCGGGGGGCCTTCCTCCGTGGTTGGCCATCTGTTCGTCCTGCATACCGCCCCGCCTCCCCTTCGTGGACGCTCTGCCTTCATCCCATGCTGTGGAAAACCGTTTGTCCACAGGCTGCGGCCGCCTGTAGCCAAAATGTGCCGACGACCGAACAATCGGTAGGTGAGGGATCTACCCGGTCCCTGCCCAGCTTCCCCCTACGAGGAGGTCGCCATGACGGTCCTTGAGCAGCCCGGTGCGTACCGGCCGACTCCCCCGCCCGCCTGGCGGCCGCGGGTCGAGGCCGAGCCGCTGCTGCCCGACGCGGAGCCGTTCCGCGTGCTGGGTACGCCCGCCGCCGCGGACGTCGCCCCCGAGCTGCTGACCAGGCTGTACGACGAGCTGGTGCGCGGCCGCCGGTACAACGCGCAGGCGACCGCGCTCACCCGGCAGGGACGACTGGCCGTCTACCCCTCCTCCACCGGTCAGGAGGCGTGCCAGGTGGCCGCCGCGCTGGCGCTGCGCGAGCAGGACTGGCTCTTCCCCAGCTACCGCGACACCCTGGCCGCCGTTGTCCGCGGACTGGACCCGGTGCAGGCGCTCACCCTGCTGCGCGGCGACTGGCACAGCGGCTACGACCCGCACGAGTACCGCGTGGCCCCGCTGTCCACCCCGCTGGCCACCCAGCTTCCGCACGCGGTGGGCCTCGCGCACGCCGCGCGGCTCAAGGGCGACGACGTGGTGGCACTCGCCCTGGTGGGGGACGGCGGCACCAGCGAGGGCGACTTCCACGAGGCGCTGAACTTCGCGGCGGTCTGGCAGGCACCGGTGGTCTTCCTCGTCCAGAACAACGGGTTCGCGATCTCCGTGCCGCTCGCCAAGCAGACGGCGGCCCCCTCCTTGGCCCACAAGGCCGTCGGATACGGCATGCCCGGCAGGCTCGTCGACGGCAACGACGCGGTGGCGGTCCACCAGGTGCTGTCCGAGGCCGTCCGCCGGGCCCGCGAGGGCGGCGGGCCGACGCTGGTGGAGGCCGTCACCTACCGGGTGGAGGCGCACACCAACGCCGACGACGCGACCCGCTACCGGTCCGAAGCGGAGCTGGCCGCGTGGCGCGCCCACGACCCGATCGACCTGGTGGAAGCCGAGCTGACAGGACGCGCTCTCATCGACGACGACGGCATAGAGGCCGCCCGTCAGGCGGCCGAGGCCATGGCAGCACGGCTCCGGGACGGCATGAACCAGGAGCCGGTGCTGGACCCGATGCAGTTGTTCGAGCATGTCTACGCCGAGAAGACCAGCCAGTTGCGGGAGCAGGCGGCACAGCTGCGCGCCGAGCTCGACGCCGAATCGCAGGAGCAGGAGGGGGAGCGATGACCACCGCGACGGTCGAGACCGCCCGGAAGCCTGCCACCATGGCGCAGGCGCTGGGCCGCGCGCTGCGCGACGCCATGGCGGAGGACCCGTCGGTGCACGTCCTCGGAGAGGACGTGGGCACGCTCGGCGGCGTCTTCCGGATCACCGACGGCCTGGCCAAGGAGTTCGGCGACGACCGGTGCACGGACACGCCGCTGGCGGAGGCGGGCATCCTCGGCACCGCCGTCGGCATGGCGATGTACGGCCTGCGACCGGTGGTCGAGATGCAGTTCGACGCCTTCGCCTATCCCGCGTTCGAGCAGCTCATCAGCCATGTCTCGCGGATGCGGAACCGCACGCGCGGCGCGCTGCCGATGCCGCTGACCGTGCGCGTGCCGTACGGCGGCGGGATCGGCGGGGTCGAGCACCACAGCGACTCCTCCGAGGCGTACTACATGGCCACGCCCGGCCTGCACGTCGTCGCCCCGGCGACCGTCGCCGACGCCTACGGGCTGCTGCGCGCGGCCATCGCCTCGGACGACCCGGTGGTCTTCCTCGAACCCAAGCGGCTGTACTGGTCGAAGGCGGACTGGTCGGCGGACCGGCCGGAGGAGGTCGCGCCCATAGGTCGCGCGGTGGTGCGGCGGCACTCCTCGGGCGCCGGGGGAGCCGCGACGCTCGTCTCGTACGGACCGTCGGTGCCCGTGTGCCTGGAGGCGGCCGAGGCGGCCCGTGCCGAGGGCTGGGACCTCGAGGTGGTCGACCTGCGCTCCCTGGTGCCGTTCGACGACGAGACGGTCTGCGCGTCGGTGCGCAGGACCGGCCGGGCGATCGTGGTGCACGAGTCGACCGGGTTCGGCGGCCCGGGAGGAGAGATCGCCGCACGGATCACCGAGCGCTGCTTCCACCACCTGGAGGCGCCGGTGCTCAGGGTCGCCGGGTTCGACATCCCGTACCCGCCGCCGATGCTGGAGCGGCACCATCTGCCCGGGGTGGACCGGGTGCTCGACGCCGTCGCCCGGCTCCAGTGGGAGTCCAAGTGGACCGAGGGGAGCGGGGACTGATGCCGGTGGTACGCGAGTTCACGCTGCCCGATCTGGGCGAGGGCCTCACCGAGGCGCTGATCGTGCGCTGGCTGGTGGACGTGGGCGAGGTGGTCGCCGTCGACCAGTTGGTGGTCGAGGTCGAGACCGCCAAGGCGATGGTGGAGGTGCCGTGCCCGTACGGGGGCGTGGTGACCGCCCGCTTCGGCGAGGAGGGCACCGAACTGCCCGTGGGGGCGCCCCTGCTGACCGTGGCCGTCCCCTCCGCGGAGGGCGCCGCGGGCGGTGCGGGCGGCGCGGCGGACACCGGTGCCGATGAGAGCTCGGGCAATGTGCTGGTCGGCTACGGCACCGGAGCACCGGCTGCCCGCAGACGCCGGGTACGGCCGGTGGGCGGCGGCCCGGCGGTGAGCGGTGTGGTGCGGGGTTCCCGGGCCGCGGGCGCGGTGGGCGGTGGTGCGATGGCGGCGGAGCGCGTGGAGGCGGCGATCGCCCCCGACGCACCGGTGCCGGTGATCTCCCCGCTGGTCCGGCGACTTGCGCGGGAGCATGGGCTGGACCTGCGGACGGTGCCCGGTAGCGGCCCCGACGGACTGATCCTGCGGGCCGATGTGGAGCGCGCCGTACGGGCGGGCGCGGACGGCGCGGCAGCGGTCACCGGCGCGGGGGTGTCCGTCGGCGAGCGTGCGGGCGTGCCGGCGGGTGCCGGGTCCGGGGCGGGCGCTGCGGAGGTGGGTGCAGGGGTCGGTGCGGGCGCTGCGGCGCCGGGTGCCGGGATCGGAACGGGCATGGCGGCGGCGGGTGCCGGTGTGCCGACCGGGCTGCCGACGGGAGTGGAGCGCATACCGCTGCGGGGGCTGCGCGGGGCGGTCGCGGACAAGCTCAGCCGCAGCCGGACCGAGATCCCGGACGCCACCTGCTGGGTGGACGCCGACGCCACCGAACTCCTCGCGGCCCGCGCCGCGATGAACGCGGCCGGCGGCCCCGCGATCTCCCTGCTCGCCCTGCTGGCACGGATCTGCACGGCCGGACTGGCCAGGTTCCCCGAGCTCAACGCGACCGTGGACACCGAGGCCCGGGAGATCGTCCGGCTGCCCGCCGTCCACCTGGGCTTCGCGGCACAGACCGAGCGGGGGCTGGTCGTCCCCGTCGTACGGGACGCGCACACGCGCAGTGCCGAGGGGCTGGGCGCGGAGATGGCGCGCCTGACGGAGGCGGCGCGGGCGGGCCGACTGACCCCCGCCGAGCTGACGGGCGGCACCTTCACGCTGAACAACTACGGCGTCTTCGGAGTCGACGGGTCGACGCCGATCATCAACCACCCCGAGGCTGCGATGCTCGGCGTCGGCCGGATCGCGCCCAAGCCGTGGGTGCACGAGGGAGAGCTGGCGATACGGAAGGTGGTGCAACTGTCGTTCACCTTCGACCACCGGGTGTGCGACGGGGGACCGCCGGAGGGTTCCTGCGGTACGTGGCCGACTGCGTCGAGCATCCGGCGGTACTGCTGCGGTCCGTCTGACCTCCTCCTGGGACCGCGCGGCGGGTCGGGTCCGGCAGGGCGTCGGTGGCAGGAAGACGGCGTACACCGGGACGGGGTGGCGCAGGGACGGGGTGGCGCCGGGAGAGGGTGGCGCCGGGATGCGGCCATACTCGTGGGATGAGCGCGGGTGGATACGACGCGGTGGTCCTCGCCGGGGGTGCGGCGCGGCGGCTGGACGGTGCCGACAAGCCCGGCCTGAGCGTGGGTGGGCGAGCACTGCTGGACCGGGTGCTGAGCGCGTGCGCCGACGCCCGGCGGACCGTTGTCGTCGGCCCGCGCCGCCCCACCGTACGGCCCGTGCACTGGGTGCGTGAGGAACCCCCCGGTGGTGGTCCGCTGGCCGCGCTCGACGCCGGGCTGCGCGAGGTGACCGCCCCGGTCGTGCTGGTGCTCTCGGCGGATCTGCCGTTTCTCACGGCGGACACCGTCGGAGCGTTGCGGGCCGGGCTCGCCGAGGGCGGAACGGAGGGCGTGCTGCTCACGGACGCCTCGGGCCGAGAGCAGCCGCTGGTGGCCGCGTACCGCGCCGAACCCCTGCGCCGCGAGCTGGCGCTGCTCGCCACCGAGCACGGCCGGCTCGGCGGCCTGCCGCTGCGGCTCCTGACCACCGAACTGTCGATCGGCCGCCTCCACCACCCCAGCGCCTCGTTCGACTGCGACACCTGGGAGGACCTCAGCGCGGCCCGCGCGCGCATCAGGGAGCATGGACACGTGCTGGATGAATGGATCTCCGCAGTCAAGGCGGAACTCGGCATCGACCTCGACGTCGACACGGCCGCACTTCTCGACCTGGCTCGGGACGCGGCCCACGGGGTCGCCCGCCCTGCCGCGCCGCTGACCACCTTCCTCGTCGGCTATGCCGCCGCGCAGCGGGGTGGCGGCCCCGAAGAGCTGGCCGAGGCGACCCGCAAGGCCGTCGCGCTGGCCGCCCGGTGGGCCGACGAGACCGGGACACCGGGACAGTCCGCGGGATGACCGGTCGGGAGCGGGAGCGGGAGCAGGCGCGGGAACAGGAGCGGGACGTGGACCGCGAGGTCGAGCAGGCGCTGGCGCTCGCCAATCACGGGCGCGGCGCGGTTGCCGGTGACGACCGGTCCGGTGCGTCTTCCCGTACGCCGTCCGACGCACGCGCCGACTGGGACCCGTGGGAGGAGCGGGACGAGCGGCATGAGCGGCCGGGTTCGCGTTCCGGTGCTGGTTCCGGGGCTGGTTCCGACCGCGGTCCGGATCCCGGGGTTGGTTCCGGGGCCGGTTCGGGTCCGGGGGCGGGTTCGGGGTCGGGTGCGGGTTCGGGTCCGGGGTCGGGGGCGGGTTCGGGTCGCTCCGGCGGTGGGGCCGTAGGCCATCGGGAAGGGATCGCCTGGGCAGAGGCACGTGCCGTCGCGGCCCATGCCGCGGCGCCGCTGAGCTCCGCCGTACGGCCGCTCGGTGGTGCGCTCGGGCACGTGCTCGCCGCTCCCCTCACCGCTCTGACCGACCTGCCCTCCTTCGACACCTCCGCCATGGACGGCTGGGCTGTGGCCGGCCCCGGCCCATGGCGGGTGCCCGATCAAGGGCGAGGCATCCTCGCTGGTCAGGCCCCGTCCGCCCCGTTGCCCGACGGCTACGCGGTGCGTATCGCGACCGGTGCCCGCGTTCCCGCGGGAGCCACGGCCGTCGTGCGCAGCGAGCACGGCACGCTCACGGACGAGAGTTCCAGCGCGCCCGAGGGCCCCGGTGCGGGTGCGGCGGCCTTGCTGCGGGCTGTCGCCGGGCACCCGGTGGTGCACGGGCAGGACATCCGGCCGCGGGGCCAGGAGTGCCGCGTCGGGGACGAGTTGCTGCCCGCCGGGACGCTGGTGACCGCCGCTGTCCTGGGCCTGGCCGCGGCCGCGGGTTACGACGAGCTGGTGACGGTGGCCCGCCCGCGGGTGGAAGTCCTGGTCCTCGGTGATGAGCTGCTGACCGAGGGACTCCCCCGGGACGGCCTGATCAGGGATGCCCTGGGGCCGATGCTCGGGCCGTGGCTGGCGGCCCTGGGCGCTGAGGTCCTGGCGACACATCATGTTCCCGACGAGGTCGGGGCGTTGTACGCCGCCGTTGACGCCTCGACCGCCGACGTCGTCGTCACCACCGGAGGAACCGCGTCCGGGCCGGTCGACCATGTGCATCCGATGCTGCGGCGGTTCGGCGCCGAGCTGCTGGTCGACGGCGTCGCCGTCCGGCCAGGGCACCCGATGCTGCTGGCCCGGATCGCGCCGGGCAAGCACGTGGTCGGGCTGCCCGGGAATCCGCTGGCGGCCGTCTCCGGGCTGCTGACGCTGGCCGAACCGCTGCTGCGTACGCTCTCGGGCCGCCCCTCGGCTGCCCTTCCGGCCACGCGCGCGCAGACGGGCGTTCCTCCGACGGAGGCCGCGTCTGCGACCGAGAGCGCTGCCGCGGCGGCGGCGACCGCGACGGGGGCCGGGACGGGGACGGGGGCCGGTACGGGGGCGGGTTACGGGAACGCGGTGGCGGAGGCCGGATTCGGTACGGGGGGCCCGAACGCCGTGAAGGAGGCCGGGCTCAGGACGGGGGCCGATACCGCCGGGACGGCGCCCCCGCCCGATACCGCCGGGACGGCGCGCCTGCCCGTTACCGCCGGGACGGCGCGCCTGCCCGTTACCGCCGCGACGGCGCCCCCGCCCGCGACCGCTCGGCTCACCGCGGCTGTTCCCGGGCATCCGCGGGACACCCGGCTCGTACCCGTCTGCTGTCGCAGCGGCGTGGCGACCCCGTTGCGCTTCCACGGTCCGGCGATGCTGCGCGGTATCGCGGTCGCCGACGGGCTCGCCGTGATCCCGCCCGGCGGGGCGGAGCGCGGTGCCCGGACCGAGGTACTCCCTCTGCCCTGGGCGGCGTCGGTGCCCCCGGCCGCGCCCTCCACCGCGGCCCCTGGCATGCCGTAGCGCCGCCTCGGGCCGCTGCCGCGGTGGCGGGAGCACGCGGTGGCAGGAGCACGCGGTGGCCGTCGTCCGACGGCGAGGACCGCCGTCCGGGCGTCGCGGCGGTCGGGGCCTGTGGGTGGAGGACCGGCGGGACGGCATCAGGAGTAGCCTCGCGGCCATGCATGCGATCACCATCCCCGAACCCGGCGGCCCCGAAGCCCTCGTCTGGGCGGAGGTCCCCGATCCCGTGCCCGGTGAGGGAGAGGTCCTGGTCGACGTCGCGGCCAGCGCCGTCAACCGTGCCGACCTGCTGCAGCGTCAGGGCTTCTACGATCCGCCGCCCGGCGCCTCCCCGTACCCCGGACTGGAGTGCTCGGGCCGGATCGCCGCGCTCGGCCCGGGAGTCACGGGCTGGGCTGTCGGCGACGAGGTGTGCGCGCTGCTGGCCGGCGGCGGCTACGCCGAGAAGGTCGCCGTACCCGTGGGGCAGTTGCTTCCCGTCCCGGCGGGCATCGACCTCGTCACGGCCGCCGCGCTGCCCGAGGTCGCCTGCACCGTGTGGTCGAACGTGTTCCTCGTGGCCCATCTTCGGCCTGGTGAGACGCTGTTGGTGCACGGCGGTGCCAGCGGCATCGGAACCCTGGCCATCCAGCTGGCGAAGGCGGTCGGGGCGCGGGTGGCGGTGACGGCGGGCAGCGCGGACAAGCTCGCCGAGTGCCGCAAGCTCGGTGCCGACATCCTCGTCAACTACCGCGAGCAGGACTTCGTGGAGGAGATCCGCGAGGCCACGGCGGGCGCAGGCACGGACGTCATCCTCGACATCATCGGAGCGAAGTACCTCGACCGGAACGTCCAGGCCCTCGCCGTCAACGGCAGGCTGGCGATCATCGGCCTGCAAGGCGGCGTCAAGGGCGAGTTGAACCTGGGCACGCTGCTGGCCAAGCGCGCCGCCGTCACGGCCACCTCGCTGCGTGCGCGGCCGCTGGCCGAGAAGGCGACGATCGTCGCGGCGGTACGGGAACATGTCTGGCCGCTGATCGAGACGGGGCGGGTCCGGCCGGTCGTGGACCGTACGCTTCCGCTGCGCGAGGCGGCGGAGGGACACCGGGTGCTCGACGCGGGCACGCATGTGGGCAAGGTGCTGCTGACGGCCTAGTCGGCCTGGTGGGCCTGCCCTCCCTGGTCGCCCCGCCTGCCCTCCGCCTCCCTGCCCTCCCTGCCCGCCTTGGTCGGCCCGATCGGCGTGCTCGGCCTGGTCCCGCCGGTCGGCTTCGTGGGGCCTGGTCCCCGTCCGGCGAGCTGTTCCCGGGATGCCGTGCGCCTTCACTCGTGTGACCCTGTACCCGTCACCTGGCGGAGCTTCGGGCACGGGAGGATGACGGCGTGGCGGCAGCGCATGGTTCGCGACGGTTGGCGGTCGGCCTGCTGGCCGCCGTTCTCTCGCTCCCCGTATCGGCCGCCCTCGCCGCGGCCGACGACCCTGGTGACCTCGCGGGCAACCGTCCCGGCCAAGGCCGTACCCACCCTGGCCGTTCGACGCCTCCCGGCTTCCCGCCCAGGGCCGACGAGGACCGGCAGGACGGCAGTGTCCGCGCCTCGGCCCCGCCGGACGCCACTTCCGTCGCCCCTCCTGCCGCCACGTCGGCCGCCGCCACGTCGCCCGCCGCCGCGGTGCCCGCGGACCCGCCGCCGTACGCCGCCGGGCACGCCGCCGAGGCCGCCGGCGACCCCGCCACCGGCCCCGCTGCCGGTCGGCGGCGGCAGGCCGACGGGCCGGCCGCCGGTCGCGCGATGCGGGTGCTGCCGCTCGGCACCGGGATGGCTCTCGCGGGGCTGGGGCTCGCGTACTTCGGACTGCGGCTCAGGCGCCGCTGACGGCATATCCGCTCGGGTCAAGGCGCGGGCGCCGAAACCGGCCACCCTGGGACGACGTGGCCCGGCCGCTCGCCCTCGAGCAGGTCCCGCCCTCGAGCAGCTCATCGCCGGGGAGCGTCGCCATCGCCCGCGGCCGCCCCGCGCACCCGCCCGGCCGCACGTTCCGGCGGTGTGCCGAGCGCGTCGGCATCGGCCGAAAAGCGGTGGATCAGCTGGGAGCGGGGGCATCATCGACCCGAACCACAGGTGCGAGAGAATGGCCACATGAACCAGCCGATGAACGAACGGTCGCAGGAGAGCCCGCACGTCCTGGTCGTCGGCCCGGACGGCATGGCCCTCGGCAGCGCCGGTGCAGGCGACGGCAGCAGTGACGACGAGTCCCGCGAGGTTCCCGTGACGGACATGGTCGAGCAGCCCGCGAAGGTCATGCGGATCGGCAGCATGATCAAGCAGCTGCTGGAGGAGGTCAGGGCGGCGCCTCTCGACGAGGCCAGCCGGGTCCGGCTGAAGGAGATCCACTCCAGTTCGGTCAAGGAACTGGAGGACGGCCTGGCGCCGGAGCTCATCGAGGAGCTGGAGCGGCTCTCGCTGCCCTTCACCGACGAGGCCGTGCCGACCGAGGCGGAGCTGCGGATCGCCCAGGCACAGCTGGTCGGCTGGCTTGAAGGCCTGTTCCACGGGATCCAGACGG
The DNA here is from genome assembly GCF_030553055.1 of Streptomyces sp. XD-27. Classification (NCBI taxonomy): domain Bacteria; kingdom Bacillati; phylum Actinomycetota; class Actinomycetes; order Kitasatosporales; family Streptomycetaceae; genus Streptomyces; species Streptomyces sp. XD-27. Next base: position 4,039,221 of record NZ_CP130713.1, on the reverse strand, counting down.
CCCTGTTCGCCCAGCAGATGGCGGCCCGCGCGCAGCTGGAGCAGATGCGCCGTGCGCTGCCCGCGGGGATCGCGGGCGGTGAGGACGACGAGCACGGGCCGCACCACGGTGGTGCGCGTTCCGGCCCGTACCTCTGACAGAGTTCCGGCCCGTACCTCTGACAGAACGGGGTCCGGGGCTTCGTCCCCGGACCCCGGTTCAGCCGCGCATGGCGACGGGCCGCGATGAGCGGCAGCCCGCGCGCCCCGGCGCCCGCTCCCGCCGAAGGACGTCAGGGCTGGCAGCGGGCACGGACAACGATCACCGGCCAGCGACCGCCGACCAGCGACCGCCGACCAGCGACCGCCGACCAGCGATCACCGGCCAGCGACCGTCGGTCGAAGCCTTCGCGCCTACTCCGGGATGCCCGTGGAGACGGTCAGCGTGATCACGTTGTTCGTGGACGGCGTGAACCGGTCGTCGTAGGTGCCCTTGGGGGAGTAGTCGAGCACCGCGCCCTTGCCCCAGACCGCCTCGTCCTTCTCTTCGACCTTGTACTTCCAGCCCGCGTCCGTGATGCACTTCTTCACGGACTCGGCGGACATGAACTGGAAGTTCGGCAGGTAGTAGGCGCTCGTGTCGGTGGACATCGTGTCGGCGTCCGTGCACTTCTCGGGGTCGACCACCTTGCCCTTGATGTCCGAGCCGTCGTTGAAGCCGGACGGGAGGGTGCTCGCGGTCGGCGTCGGCTTGTCGTCCGCCTCGTCGTCCTTGCCGCTGCCGCCGCTGAGCGCGATGACGAGCACCACGCCGAGCACCGCCAGCGCCGCGACCACCGCCGAGCCGATGATCACCTTCTTGTTGCCGTTGCCACTGCCCCGTTGCCTCCGCCGCCGGAAGCGGCCGGGGTCGGCGCGGCGTTGTACGGCGGCGGGGTGGAGGGCCCGCCCGGGTACGACACGGTGGGCGCCTGGGGGGCCGGGGTCGAGGCCGGTGCCGACGCCGCGAACGGCTGCTGGTGGGTGGGCCCCGACGGCGGGGTGGACGGCCCGAAGCCGCCCTGGTACTGGCCGGGGCCCGGCTGCGGCTGGTACGGCGTCTGCACGCCCTGCACGCCCGGAGCCGGAGTGTCCAGCGGCGGGAAGACCGCCGAGCCCACGCCCGCGCCGCTGCGCGCCGGCGGCCCGCCGGTGATGATGATCGGCGAGGCGCCGGTCTGGCCGGTACGGCCGACCCGCTCGCACTCGTCGCGCATGGCCTCGGCGGTGGGGAAGCGCTCGTTGGGGTTCTTCTTCAGCGCGCGCGCCACCAGCGCGTCCACCGCGGGCGGTATGGACTGGTTGATGGTGGAGGGCGCGACCGGCTCCTCCTGCACGTGCGCGTACGCGATGGCCAGCGGCGAGTCCGCGTCGAAGGGCAGCCGTCCGGTCAGCAGCTCGAAGAGCATGATGCCGACCGAGTACAGGTCGCTGCGCGCGTCCACGCCGCGCCCCAGCGCCTGCTCGGGCGAGAGGTACTGCGGAGTGCCCACGACCATGCCGGTCTGCGTCATCGACGTGACGCCGGACTGCATGGCGCGCGCGATGCCGAAGTCCATGACCTTGACCACACCGCGCTTGGTCATCATCACGTTGCCGGGCTTGATGTCGCGGTGGACCAGGCCCATCTCGTGGCTGACCTCGAGAGCCGCGAGCACATCGCCGGTGATCTTCAGGGCCTTGTTGGTGGGCATCGCCCCGTACTGCTGGACGTCGGCGTCCAGCGCCGAGCGCAGCGGCTGGCCCTCGACGTACTCCATGATGATGTACGGCATCAGGGAGCCGTTGATCTCGTCCTCGCCGGTGTCGAAGACCGAGACGATGTTGGTGTGCGAGAGCTTGGCCACGGCCTGCGCCTCGCGCCGGAAGCGCTCCCGGAAGGACTGCTCGCGTCCCAGCTCGGTGTGCAGGGTCTTGATGGCGACCTGGCGGTCCAGCGCGGTGTCGTAGGCGAGGTGCACCGACGCCATGCCGCCCTCACCGAGCAGATCCTGGAGCTGGTACCGGCCGCCGCCGATCGACTGGCCCGCGAAGCGGCCTTGTGCGCCGTGCTGGCTCATTGTTTTACTTCCCCCTCGGCGCACTGCCCTGACGCATGGATCCGCGCTCTGATCGTCTTGCAATCGTCTCAGATGAGTCGCTGACCGTGATCGTGGTGATCGCCGTGTCTTGATCTCGCTGTTCCCGTATATCTTCGCCAAGTCTGCCGCAGGCCACGGACACGTCAAGCCGCGTGCCCGATCCGTGACCGGATGCGCAAGAAGCCGTCACGTGATTTGCGTCGCTTCCCCCATAACGGGTTTGATGACCGGTCCATCCCGGACCGGAGTGCGGCGCGGAGCCTGTAGCGTGAAGAGCCGGAGCACCGTATACGCCCGCGCGAGCGGACAGATCACGACGGCGAGGACCGATGGCACAGACCCAGAGCGCCCAAGGGCCCTCCGAACCTGATGCTGGGAGCGCCGTGGGCGGAAGCGGAATGCCTGATTCACCAGAGATCTGGGGCAATGGCGGGTTGGTCGGCGACGGCCGCTACCGCCTGACCCACCGGCTCGGCCGCGGCGGCATGGCCGAGGTCTTCGCCGCCGAGGACGTCCGACTGGGCCGTACGGTCGCGGTGAAGCTACTCCGCGCCGACCTGGCCGAGGACCCGGTCTCCAAGGCCCGGTTCACGCGCGAGGCGCAGTCGGTCGCCGGGCTCAACCACCATGCCGTCGTGGCCGTCTACGACTCGGGCGAGGACACGGTCGCGCACGGCGGCTCCGCCGCGGGCGGCCAGCACACCGTCCCGTACATCGTGATGGAGCTGGTCCAGGGCCGGACCATCCGCGACCTGCTGATCAACGCCGACGCGCCGCCGCCGGAGCAGGCGCTGATCATCGTCTCCGGGGTGCTGGAGGCGCTGGCCTACAGCCACCAGCACGGGATCGTGCACCGCGACATCAAGCCGGCCAACGTGATCATCACCAACAGCGGCGCGGTGAAGGTCATGGACTTCGGTATCGCGCGCGCCCTGCACGGCGCCTCGTCCACCACCATGACCCAGACCGGCATGGTCATGGGCACGCCCCAGTACCTCTCCCCCGAGCAGGCCCTCGGCAAGGCCGTGGACCACCGCTCGGACCTGTACGCCACCGGCTGCCTGCTGTACGAACTGCTGGCGCTGCGCCCGCCGTTCGTCGGCGAGACCCCGCTGTCGGTGGTCTACCAGCACGTCCAGGACGTGCCGGTGCCGCCGTCGGAGATCTCCGACGGCGCGGTGCCGCCGGAGCTGGACGGACTGGTGATGCGCGCGCTCGCCAAGGACCCGGACGACCGGTTCCAGAGCGCGGAGGAGATGCGCGGCCTGGTGCAGTACGCGCTGCAGATGCTCCAGGAGACCGGTGGCCACACCGGTACGTGGAACACCGGGCCGATCCCCCAGCACCTGGGCGGCTCCACCGCGGCGATGGGCCTGCCCGGCACCACCGCCCTGCCCCACCCCGGTCAGGGCGGGGACACCTCGCAGCAGCCGGCCGTGCCCGGCCACTACGGGGACGACGGCGGCTACAGCGGCTACGACGGCTATGACGGGTACGACGACGGGTCCGGGCGCGGCGGGGGCGGCCGCCGCGGTCGTGGGAAGGTCGTGCTGCTGGTCGTGCTGGCGGTGATCGCCATCGCGGCGGGCGTCGCGTTCGCGCTGGACCTCGACGGCAAGGACAAGGGCACCGGCAGGGACGAGCCGAAGCAGACCACGACGCGCAGCAGCACCAAGGAGCCGACGAAGAAGCCGACCGAGGTGCCGACGCAGACCGAGCAGCCGGGCGGTACGGGCGGCAGCACGGGCGGCTGGACGCCGAGCGAGCAGCCGAGCTACCCGACGTCCACCCCGAGCACGGGTCCGACGGACGACTCGACGGTCTCGCCGAGCGATCCGCCGACCACTCCGCCTACGGGCGACCCGTCAACTGGTGAGCCGCCGACCGGTGAGCCGCCTACGGGCGACCCGTCGACTGGTGAGCCGCCGACCGGCGACCCCGCGGACATCGGCGGGGTGTCGGCCGGCGGCGACGGCGGAGAGGGCTCCTGACGGCTGCTCTCTGCGCGGGCTGAGCGCCGGTCAGCCCGCGAACGACTCGCGGCCGCTGGTCAGTTCGTGAATGCCTCGCGGCCGCTGGTCAGTTCGCGAATGCCTCGCGGACGGCGTCGTACTCCCGCGTCCACCACACCGCGAGCGCCGCGGCCGCCGGGAACTGGTGGTCCGCCCGCCGGTCCCCCAGCTGGTAGCGCCAGCGCAGCATCCAGAAGTCGTTGAGCCGTTCCCACCACACCCGGTGGGCGGCGGCGGCCAGTTCGGCGGGTCCGGCGCCCGTGGTGCGGCGGTACGCGCGCGCGTAGGCGCGCACCTTGGCCAGCTCCAGCGTGCCGCCGGGCCGGACGAAGAAGATGGCGGCGGCCCGTACCGCCTCCTCCGCGCGCGGCTGCACCCCCAGCCGGTCCCAGTCCACGATCGCGGCGGGTTCCGCATCCCGGTAGAGCAGGTTCAAGGGGTGGAAGTCGCCGTGGACCCAGCCGGTGGCGGGGACGGCGGCGGCCGCCGGGCGGCGGTGCGCGTGTCGTTCCAGCAACTCCCGCCGCTCCACCAGCCGGTGCACGGCCAGCTCGTCGAACGCGTCATGGCCGCGGCGGGCGCGGGCGAGTGCCAGCAGCCGGTCGATGAGGGCGAAGGTGTGCGCGGGGTCGGCGCCGGCCTCGTCCGGGGCGTGCGGCGCCCGGGGCGCGGGCGTTCGTGGGTCGATGACCTCCTCCAGGCAGGTGTGCACCAGCCCCAGCAGGGCGCCCAGCCGCGCGGACTGAATCCGCGTCAGTTCGCCGCCGTCGCGGTGCTGTCCGTCGATCCACGGGTGCAGCGCCCAGCAGCGGCCGTCGATGACGGTGACCGTGCGGCCGTCCGTGTCGGCGACGGGCGGCGCGACCGGCAGCCCGAGGGCGTCCAGCCGCAGCGTCACCCGGTGCTGGCGGGCGATGGCGGCCCGGTCGCCGTCGAGGTGGTGCTTGAGGAAGTAGCGGCCGCGGGTGGTGGCGAGCCGGTAGCCGCGGTTGAGCAGGCCCTGGGCGAGCGGCTCGCACGAGAGCGGCTCGCCGGGGATGTCGTAGCGCCGCAGCAGCGTGTGCAGTGTCGTCCCGTCGGGAGGGGAGGTCTCGGCGAGGGGGACAGGTGAGCGCGGCACGCGACAGATGTTAAATGACGCGCGTCACGGAGAGTGCTCAGCTTGCGACGCGGCGATACCTGCGATGTGATGGACGGTTACGAACCGTGGTCGCAGACGCAGATACACCGGGTCGTACGGGGCGTCGTCGGCGAGCCGGGGGACCGGCCCCAGGCGCCTGAGCTCATCGGGTTCCGGGTGTACGGCGCGGGCGGTGCCGACGCACTGCACGGACCAGAACTCGTCGGCCGCCGGCGTGCCGGAGGGGCCACCATGGCCGCTATGGCCGCCCGAGGGGGTGTCGCCGCCCGCGGGGCCGCCGCCGGCCAAGCCCGCGGGGCCGCCGCCCGCGGGGCCCTCGGTGCCCGCCGGGCCTTCGCTGCCCGCGGTGTCGACCCCGTAGGCGACGACATTCCCGTCGCACGCCCGGTGGTAGCCGTGGCCGCGGTGCAGGCGCAGCAGGACGTCGGCGCCGCTGACGGTGTGCCGGGCCACGGTCACGAAGGGGAGTGCGCCGATGCTCACCGAGATCCGGCCGTAGCGGGTACGGCGGAGCAGGTCCAGGGCGCGGGGGTCGCGGTGCTTGTCGGTGGGCATGGCTCCACCTTGCCCTTGCGCCGACGGCGCATATAGGGGCGGCGGGCCCGGGGGCGCGGGGCTTAGGTCCCGCCCGGCCGCGGCGTCGCCCGGGCCGGACGGCTCGGCCCTCGGCCCGGCGCCGCTCAGTCCTGCCCGCCGGGTCCGGCTCAGCCCTCGGCCCGGCTCAGTCCTGCGTGCCCGGTCCGGACGCCTGGAGTCGGGCCACGTACGCCGCCGCCTGCGAGCGCCGCTGCATGCCGAGTTTGGACAGCAGGCTGGAGACGTAGTTCTTGATCGTCTTCTCCGCGAGGTGCAGCCGCTCGCCGATCGCCCGGTTGGTGAGCCCCTCCCCGATGAGGTCGAGGATCCGGCGCTCCTGCTCGGTGAGGTCCGCCAGCCGGTCGTCGGTCCGGGGCCCCGAGCCCTCCCGGAGCCGCTCCAGTACCCGCGCCGTGGCCACCGGGTCCAGCAGCGACCGGCCCGCCGCCACGTCCCGGATCGCGGCCAGCAGCTCGCTGCCGCGGATCGCCTTGAGGACGTAACCCGACGCGCCCGCCATGATCGCGTCGAACAGTGCCTCGTCGTCGGCGAAGGACGTGAGCATCAGGCACCGGATGGCCTCGTCCCGCGACCGGACCTCACGGCACACCTCGACGCCGCTGCCGTCCGGCATGCGGACATCGAGAACGGCGACATCGGGGCGTACGGCCGGAATCCGGGTGAGCGCCTCCGCGGCCGTCCCCGCCTCGCCGACCACCTCGATTCCCGGCTCCGCGGCGAGAAGATCGTGCACGCCACGCCGGACGACTTCGTGGTCGTCAAGGAGAAATACCGTGATTTTTCCTTCTTCGGGCACGGGATCCAGTCTCACACACAAAGTCTTCCCTTGCTCTTGCCCTGCGGGATACCGTGCGCCTGTTCCGCGGGCCTGCGGGGCTCTGACCAGTGAAAGCTCCCGATCCCTCGCGATTTACTTGGATATCCAAGCAAAATTGCAGGTCAGGAAGGGTTTCGCAGAGATGTGACCCACTGGGTAACGTGCTTTTTGCAGGCATCCGCCGGGACTACCTGTCACGCCTGGCCGGCCCTCGGCGCACACCACCCCGTGCGCCATCGCCGCCAGGCGAGCCGCACTGGCCCGTCGGTGGACCCCGGGGGCCGGACAGACGGAGGAGCACACGTGACCGTGGACAGCACTGCCGCGCGCAAGCCACGCCGCAGCAGCACCAAGCGCAGCAGCGCTAAGCAACGCCCGGCGGATGAGCCTCAGCTCGTGCAACTGCTGACGCCGGAGGGCAAGCGGGTCGAGCACCCGGACTACTCCATCGACCTGACCCCCGAAGAACTGCGCGGCCTGTACCGGGACATGGTGCTGACCCGCCGCTTCGACGCCGAGGCCACGACGCTCCAGCGCCAGGGCGAGCTGGGCCTGTGGGCCTCGCTGCTGGGCCAGGAGGCCGCCCAGATCGGCTCCGGCCGGGCCCTGCGCGACGACGACTACGTCTTTCCGACCTACCGCGAGCACGGGGTCGCCTGGTGCCGCGACGTCGACCCGACCAATCTGCTGGGCATGTTCCGCGGCGTGAACCACGGCGGGTGGGACCCGAACTCCAACAATTTCCACCTGTACACGATCGTCATCGGGTCGCAGACGCTGCACGCCACCGGATACGCGATGGGCGTGGCCAAGGACGGCGCGGATTCCGCGGTCATCGCCTATTTCGGTGACGGCGCCTCCAGCCAGGGCGACGTCAACGAGGCGTTCACCTTCGCCGCCGTCTACAACGCGCCGGTCGTCTTCTTCTGCCAGAACAACCAGTGGGCCATCTCCGAGCCGACCGAGAAGCAGACCCGGGTGCCGCTCTACCAGCGCGCCGCGGGCTTCGGCTTCCCGGGCGTGCGGGTGGACGGCAACGACGTCCTCGCCTGCCTGGCCGTCACCCGGGACGCGCTGGAGCGGGCCCGCACCGGCCAGGGCCCGACCCTGGTGGAGGCGTTCACGTACCGCATGGGCGCGCACACCACCTCCGACGACCCCACGCGCTACCGCAGCTCCGAGGAGCAGGAGCTGTGGGAGGCGCGCGACCCGATCCTGCGGCTGCGCACCTACCTCACCGCCGAGGGCCTCGCCGACGAGGCGTTCTTCACCGAGCTGGAGGCGGAGAGCGACGCGCTCGCCAAGCGGGTGCGCGACGCGGTGCGGGCGATGCCTGATCCCGAGAAGATGTCGCTCTTCGACCACATCTACGCGGACGGCCACGCGCTGGTCGACGAGGAGCGCGCCGAGTTCGCCGCGTACCAGGCGTCGTTCGTGACCGATTCCGCGTCCGAGGAGGGCAACTGACATGGCCACCCAGAAGATGTCGCTCTCCAAGGCGATCAACGCGTCCCTGCGCACCGCGCTGGAGAACGACCCCAAGGTCCTGATCATGGGCGAGGACGTCGGCAAGCTCGGCGGCGTCTTCCGCGTCACCGACGGCCTCCAGAAGGACTTCGGCGAGGACCGGGTCATCGACACCCCGCTCGCCGAGTCCGGCATCGTCGGCACCGCGATCGGCCTCGCCCTGCGCGGCTACCGCCCGGTGGTGGAGATCCAGTTCGACGGCTTCGTCTTCCCCGCGTACGACCAGATCGTCACCCAGCTGGCCAAGATGCACGCCCGTTCGCTGGGCAAGGTCAAGATGCCGGTCGTCATCCGCATCCCCTACGGCGGCGGCATCGGCGCGGTCGAGCACCACAGCGAGTCCCCCGAGGCGCTGTTCGCGCACGTCGCGGGCCTGAAGATCGTCTCCCCGGCGAACGCCTCCGATGCCTACTGGATGATGCAGCAGGCCATCGCCAGCGACGACCCGGTCATCTATTTCGAGCCGAAGCGCCGCTACCACGACAAGTCCGAGCTGGACACCTCCGCCATCCCCGGCCCGCTGCACGTGGCCCGGGTGGTCCGCGAGGGCACCGACCTCACGCTCGCGGGCTACGGGCCGATGGTGAAGGTCTGCATGGACGCCGCCGCGGTCGCCGCCGAGGAGGGCAAGTCGGTCGAGGTCGTCGACCTGCGGTCGATGTCGCCGATCGACTTCGACACCGTCCAGCGGTCGGTGGAGAAGACGGGCAGGCTGGTGGTGGTGCACGAGGCGCCGGTCTTCATGGGCATGGGGTCGGAGCTGGCCGCCCGGATCACCGAGCGGTGCTTCTACCACCTGGAGGCCCCGGTGCTGCGGGTTGGCGGCTTCCACGCCCCGTACCCGCCGTCCCGGTTGGAGGACGAGTACCTTCCGGGACTGGACCGGGTACTCGACGCCGTCGATCGCGCGCTGGCGTACTGAGGGGCTTGAGGAGAGTCGTGACCATGACTGGAACCGATCAGCGCTTCCGCGAGTTCAAGATGCCCGACGTGGGCGAGGGGCTCACCGAGGCGGAGATCCTCAAGTGGTACGTGGCGCCGGGCGACACGGTGACCGACGGCCAGGTGGTGTGCGAGGTCGAGACGGCCAAGGCCGCCGTCGAGCTGCCGATCCCGTTCGACGGCGTGGTGCACGAGCTGCGCTTCGGCGAGGGCACCACGGTCGACGTCGGCACGGTGATCATCTCGGTGGACACCCAGCCGGGCGCGGGCCCGGCGGCGCCGGCCGCCGAGGCCGCGCCCGCCGCTCCCGAGACGCCGGCGGAGGAGGCGGACGAGGAGCCGCAGGGCCGCCAGGCGGTCCTCGTCGGCTACGGCGCGGCCCCGTCGTCGACGAAGCGGCGCCCGCGCAAGCCGGTGCCCGGCAGGGGAGCCCCGGAGGAGCGGCGGGCGGCGGCCGCGATACAGAGTGAGTTGAACGGACACGGCGCAGCCCCGGCCCCTGCGCCCGCGCCCGTGGCTCCCGCACCCACCGGCACCTTCACCACCGCACCGATCGGCGTGCGCCCGCTGGCGAAGCCGCCGGTGCGCAAGCTCGCCAAGGACCTGGGCATCGACCTGGCGACGGTGACCCCGACCGGCCCGGACGGGACCATCACCCGCGAGGACGTGCACGCGGCGGCGGCCCCGGCCGCGGCGGCCGTGGCCCCTGAGCCCGAGGCCGCTCCCGTCCCTGCTCCGGCCGCTGTCGGCGCGGACCGTGAGCGCCGGGTGCCGGTCAAGGGCGTACGGAAGGCCACCGCGCAGGCGATGGTGGCGAGCGCCTTCACCGCGCCCCATGTGACGGAGTTCGTCACGGTCGACGTGACCCGGACGATGAAGCTGGTCCAGGACCTCAAGCAGGACCCGGACATGGTGGGCCTGCGGGTCAACCCGCTGCTGCTGGTCGCCAAGGCCCTGCTGGTCGCCATCCGGCGCAACCCGGACATCAACGCGACCTGGGACGAGGCCAACCAGGAGATCGTCTACAAGGACTTCGTCAACCTGGGCATCGCGGCGGCCACCCCGCGAGGCCTGATCGTCCCGAACATCAAGGATGCCGGGCGGAAGACCCTCCCCGAACTGGCGGCGGAGCTGGGCGACCTCGTCGCCACGGCCCGCGAGGGCAAGACCAGCCCGGCGGCGATGTCCGGCGGCACGGTCACCATCACCAACGTCGGCGTCTTCGGCGTCGACACCGGCACCCCGATCCTGAACCCCGGAGAGTCGGCGATCCTCGCCTTCGGCGCGGTCAAGCTCCAGCCGTGGGTCCACAAGGGCAAGGTCAAGCCGCGCCAGGTGACGACCCTGGCCCTGTCCTTCGACCACCGCCTGGTCGACGGCGAACTGGGCTCGAAGGTGCTGGCGGACGTCGCGGCGGTCCTGGAGAACCCGAAGAAACTGATCACCTGGGCGTAGTTGTCGCCTGTACGGCACGGTGAGGGGCCGGGAGCGCTTGCTCCCGGCCCCCTCAGCTCTGCGCGGCGGTCACGCAGGTCTCGGTGAGCGGCCCAGGCGAGGAAGTCGGGGATGCTGGAGCTACCGCTCGACGCCTGCTGATCCGACATCGGCCCTTGGGGCCGCCGTCACGCGTGCGTGACCCGGATCTTGGACTGCCCGTGCGGCCGCCGCTCCCAGTCCTCCATGAAGCGGGCGGCGAGCCCATGGCGGCGCGCCAGCTCCAGCAGGGTCTCGGTGCGGTAATAGAAGTCCTCGCGGAGCACGTGGTGCTCCTTGCCCTCGGTGCGGTCGAAGGTGAAGTCGAAGAACCCGCCGGGCGCCAGGACCCGGCCGACGTGGGCCAGGCACTCCTCGATGACGTGCAGTGGGGAGTGCGAGAAGACGCTGTGTGCGTGGACGACGGTGAAGCGAGCGCTGGGCAGGAAGTCCAGCGTCAGATCGGTGGTGAGCGCCAGATGCGGCAGCTTGTCCTGCAGACCGCGGCGGACGAGCGTCCTGTGGGCCTGGACCAGGATGTCGGGGGATATGTCGATCCCGTAGTAGTGGCCGGGCTCCAGGTAGTCGATGAACCGCCAGCCCGCCCGGAGATTGCCGCAGCCGATCTCCAGCATGCGGTCCCGCGGGGTGAGCCCGTGCTCGGTGAGGTAGTCGAACTGCATCCGGCCGAGCGCCAGCCACCGCTCCGCCGACCCGCTCCCCACCGCCGTGTCGGCGCTCCGCGCCGTATCCGAGGCCATGACGGCCCGGTAATACGCGACGTGGTCGCGGTGGCGGGCCCGCAGCCATGCGTCCCGCACCGACCGCCGCAGATGGGCGGGGATCCGCTGGGGGTGCCGCAGCGCGTAGCGGGCCTTGTGGGCGAGGGCGGTGCGGTTCCGGGAGAGCCTTGGCGGTGATATGTCAGGCATGCGCGGTTCTCCGGTGTCTCGGCTGTCTCGGCGTGGTCTACGCGGATGCGGGCGCCCCCTCGGGGCGAGCGTAAGCGGGCGCGCCCGGCGCCGCAGCCGGGGCGGGCGGGACAGGTGACGGGCCCTGTAAAGGCGTTTGCGCGGGCCCTCCGCGCTGCCTACGGTCGGTCGGATGAGCTCGGAAACGATCATTCGCCCCTACCGGCCGGCCGACGAGGAAGCCGTGGTCGATCTGTGGTCGCGGGCCTCGAAGGCCGCGCACCCGTTCATCGGCGGGGAGGGCGAGGGCACCCGGGCCCGCAAGATCCGGGAGGTGTATCTCGTGCACGCCGACAACTGGGTCGCCGAGTCCGCGGAGGGCGCCGTCGTCGGGCTGCTCGGGCTGCTGGAGGCCGAGATCGGTGGGCTGTTCGTCGCGCCGGAGGCGCAGGGGACCGGGGTCGGGCGGGATCTGGTGGAGCACGCCGTCACCTTGCACGGCGAGATGACGCTGGAGGTCTTCGAGCGGAACCTCCGCGCCCGCCGGTTCTACGAGCGCATGGGGTTCGTGGAGCGCGGGCGGCGGATGGACGAGGAGACCGGACACGAGCTTGTTGCGCTGTGCCGGCCCGCGCCGCTGGAATCCGTGGCCTGGCTGTGCGTACGGGACGGGCGGGTGCTGAACGTACGGACCAAGGGCAGGGAGGTCTTCTATCTGCCCGGCGGGAAGTACGAGGCGGGCGAGACCGCGCCGCAGGCGCTGGCCCGCGAACTGGCCGAGGAACTGGGAGTCGTGGTGGACGCCGACGCGCTGACCGAGGCGTTCACCGTCCATGACGTCGCCCACGGGCAGAACGGCCGCCCGCTGCGGATGCGGTGCTTCACCGGCGGGCCGGAGGACGCCGACCCGGTTCCCGGGCGCGAGATCGCGGAAGTCGAGTGGATGGGGCGCGCGGACGTCGACCGCTGCGCGCCCGCCTACCGGCAGGTGATCCGGCGGCTCGCGGCCGCGGGTGTGCCGGTGGCCTGAGCCTGCCCACCTGCCGGTCCGGATCGTGGACGGGCCCTGTGCGCGTATACGTGTTGTATCTATGCTGTGCGCATGCCCTCCGCCGCCGCCCCAGCCTCCGCTCCCGCCAAGCAACCCCCCGCCGCCGAGCGGGTCTACGCGCACGTCAAGCAGGGGGTTCTCGACCGGAGCTACGAGGGTGGGACGCTGCTCACCGAGGGGGATCTCGCCGAAGCCGTCGGGGTGTCGCGGACGCCGGTGCGGGAGGCGTTGCTCCGGCTTGAGGTGGAAGGGCTGATCAAGCTCTATCCGAAGAAGGGCGCGCTGGTCCTGCCGGTGTCCGCGCAGGAGATCGCCGACGTGGTCGAGACGCGCCTGCTGGTGGAGGAGCACGCCGCCCGCAAGGCCGTGCCCGCGCCCCCGTCGTTGCTCGCCCGGCTCGAGGAGCTGCTGGAGCGGCAGGAGCGGGAGGCGGCGGCCGGGGATCTCGCGGCGGTGGCGGTCAGCGACCGGTGCTTCCACGCCGAGATCGTGCGGCACGCGGGCAACCAGATCCTCTCCCGGCTCTACGACCAGCTGCGCGACCGGCAGTTGCGCATGGGCGTGGCCGTGATGCACGCGCACCCGGACCGCATCGCCAAGAACATCGCCGAACACGGGGAGATCCTGCGGGCGCTGCGCGGCGGTGACGCGGACGCGGCCGCCGCCGTCGTACACCGGCACGTCAGCTGGGTGAAGAACCTGGCGCGGGGCGAGGCGCGATGAGCGTCTCCTCCGGGGCGAGCCGCACCGGCGGCGGCCCCGCGCTGCCGGGGGACCCGCCCGGTGGTCGGCGTGCGATGGCCGTCTGGGGCCTGGGTGTCTCGATCTACTTCGTGGCGATCACGTACCGCACGAGTCTGGGCGTGGCGGGGCTGGACGCCGCGGACCGGTTCGACGTCGGCGCCTCGGCGCTGTCCACCTTCTCCATACTCCAGCTGCTGGTGTACGCCGGGATGCAGATACCCGTCGGCCTGCTGGTCGACCGGCTCGGCACCCGCAAGGTGCTCGTCATGGGCATCGTGCTGTACACGACCGGGCAGTTGGGCTTCGCGCTGTCCCACTCCTACGGCATGGCGCTCGCCTCCCGCGCCCTGCTCGGCTGCGGCGACGCGATGACGTTCATCAGCGTGCTGCGGCTGGGCGCGCGCTGGTTCCCGGCCCGCCGCGGTCCGCTGATCGCGCAGACCGCCGCGCTCTTCGGCATGGCGGGCAACCTGATCTCGACGCTGGTGCTGGCCCAGCTGCTGCACCGCTTCGGCTGGACCCCGACCTTCGCGGGCAGCGCCCTCGGCGGCGTGCTGGTGCTGGTCCTGGCGCTGCTGTTCCTGCGCGACCACCCAGAGGGGTACGAGCCGCCGCCGGCCGCGCACGCCGACAAGGGCTTCGTACGGCGGCAGATCGCCGCGGCCTGGCGCGAGCCCGGCACCCGGCTGGGGATGTGGGTGCACTTCACCACCCAGTTCCCGGCGATGGTCTTCCTGCTGCTGTGGGGGATGCCGTTCCTGGTCCAGGCGCAGGGGCTGGACCGGGCCGTGGCCAGCGAGCTGCTGACCCTCATCGTGCTGTCGAACATGGCGGTCGGCCTGGTCTACGGGCAGATCATCGCCCGGCACCACGCCGCCCGGGCCCCGCTGGCCCTCGGCACGGTCGCCGCCACCGCGCTGCTGTGGGGCGGTGTCCTGGCCTGGCCGGGGGAGCACGCCCCGCGCCTGGTGCTGATCGCGCTGTGCGTCGTGCTCGGGGCCTGCGGCCCTGCCTCCATGATCGGCTTCGACTTCGCGCGGCCCGCGAACCCGCCGGAGCGGCTCGGCACCGCCTCGGGCATCGTCAACATGGGCGGTTTCACGGCCTCCATGATGACGCTGCTGGCCGTCGGCCTCCTCCTCGACGCCACGGGCGACGACTACCGGATCGCCTTCTCCTCCGTCTTCGTCCTCCAGGCGCTGGGCCTGAGCCAGATCCTGCGCCTGTGGGGCCGGGCGCACCGGCGCGAGCGGGAGCGGGTGGTGGCCAGCCGCGTGGAGGCGGTGCATGTGCCGGTCTGACGGCCCCGTACGGGATGGCCAGGCCGGCGTCACCATGTGGACGGATCGTGACGTGGCGGCCTGTATCCCCCATTATGTGCCCGTACTGATGACCGAGTTCCAGGAGCGATGACGTGACGATTCGGCCGCCCGCGGGCGTGAGCACACCGGCGCTGGTAGTGGACGCGGACATCCTGGAGCGCAACATCGCCAGGATGGCCGACCGGGCCCGCGCCCACGGCTTCGCGCTGCGGCCGCACGCGAAGACCCACAAGAGCCCGCGTCTGGCGGAGTTGCAGCTCCGCGCGGGGGCGACGGGGCTCAGCGTCGCGACCCTCGGCGAGGCCGAGATCTTCGCGGACGCGGGGGTCGAGGACCTCTTCATCGCCTACCCGCTCTGGGTGGACGATGCCAAGGCGCGGCGGCTGCGGAGCCTGGCCGAGCGGGTCACGCTGAGCGTGGGGGTGGACTCGGCCGAGGGCGCGGCCCAGTTGGGGCGCGCTGTGCGCGATGGCGCGCGGCCGCTCCAGGTCCTGATCGAGATCGACAGCGGCCACCACCGCACGGGCGTGGCCCCCGACCGTGCGGCGGCCGTGGCACGGGCGGCCACCGATGCGGGACTGCTGGTGCGGGGCGTCTTCACCTTCCCTGGCCACGGGTACGGGCCCGAGGCCCGGGAGTCCGCGGCCCGCGACGAGGAGCGCGCGCTGGGTGACGCGGCCCGCGCCATCGAGGGCATCGGTCTGGCGGCTCCCGTGATCAGCGGCGGCTCCACCCCCACCGCGGGTACGGCGCGGGCCGGTGTGGTCAACGAACTGCGGCCCGGGGTCTACGTCTTCAACGACGCGACCCAGGTCGCGCTGGGCAGCTGCACCGTTCAGGACGTCGCCCTGGCGGCCGCCGCCACGGTGGTCAGCGTGCCGGCCCCCGACCGCTTCGTCCTCGACGCGGGCAGCAAGATCCTCGGTACGGACACCTCGTCGCACGTGCCCGGCCACGGTCTCCTTCCGGAGCTGCCCGGCGCAGTTGTCACCTCGCTGTCCGAGCACCACGCCGTCGTCACGGTGGAGCCCGGCACCGTGCCGCCGCGGCCCGGCTCGCTCCTGGCCGTCGCGCCCAACCACGTGTGTACGGCGGTGAATCTGGCCGATGAGCTCCTGGTGACCAGGGGCGGCGTGGTGGTCGACCGGTGGGCTGTGGCGGCCCGGGGCGCCAACGTCTGACGTATGGCTCGGCGTGTCCGCGCCCTGTTCCGCGATGTCACGCGGCAGGGCGCTCCGCCGACGGTGTTTCACGTGAAACACCGCGTCCGCGCTACGGCGTCACCCCGCTAAGGCGTCACCGTGCTACGGCGTCACCGTGCTACGGCGTCACCGCGAAGTCCGCCAGGATCGCGCGCGCCAGCTCCTGATCACCCTCGATCTTGACCCGCTCCGCCACGGCCTCCGGCCGTACCCGCCCGCAGGCCAGCCGCAGATACGTCTCCCAGTCCAGCGCGAGCGTCACGGCCGGGCCCAGCGAGACGCTGCCGTCGACCGTCGTCTTGCCCTCGGCGTCCACCCGGACCGTACGCATGAACTCCAGCGGCCCGTTCACGTCGACGACGACCGCCGAGCCCGCGGGCGCGCCCGCCCGCTCGCCGACCACCGACGGCAGCCCCGCGAGCAGCACGTCCCGGGCGATGTGGCCACCCGGCGAGTCCAGGTTGCCGGGCTGCCCCAGGGCCCGGCGCAGATCCTGCTCGTGCACCCACACGTCGAACGCCCGCAGCTTCAGGGCCCGTTCGAGAGGCATCTCCTGGCCGCCCAGCACGGTGCGGATCACCGTGTCCGGCTGCCGCTTCTCGTTCCGCAGCTGCCGGGACCGGCGGATGATCGTGTACTCCAGTTCGGACGTCATCTCCGGCGCGGTGTGGCAGCGCCGCACGTCGACCTGCACCTCCATGTAGCGGGAGAGCTCGTCCTTGACGTGGAACAGATCGCGCGGCAGCGAGTGGATCGGACGCGGATCGCCCAGCATCTCGCACTCCAGGCCGATGACATGGGAGACGATGTCGCGCACCGACCAGCCTGGGCACTCGGTGGCCCGGTTCCACTCGCCCTCGACGAGTGGGGTGACCAACGCGGATATCGCCTCGATGGAGTGGGTCCAGGCGTCGATGGAGGTCTGAAGGCTGGGATGGACGGTCACGGGACCCCTCGGGCGGTTGATACGCGGGCTGGGTGCTGTCTGGCTGTCTGGCGTTTAAGTTACGCTGCGCGGGAGTACCCCGGCAGTGCTTTCGCAACTGATCGTAGGCCCCGATTGACGGCTCGATAGCTGAGAGCGGTGGTAGTGTGCGCGCCTCCTTGATCCAGATCGGTGTGGACCCGGACGAGTCGGTGGAAAACCGCCGGGCGCGGGCGGCCGCGCTCGTCCGTGCACAGGCCGGAGCCGATCTGGTCGTCCTGCCCGAACTGTGGCCGGTGGGCGCGTTCGCGTACGAGTCGTTCGCCACCGAGGCCGAGCCGCTGGACGGCCCGACGGCGAAGGCCATGTCGGCGGCCGCGCGCGACGCCGGGGTGTGGCTGCACGCGGGGTCCATCGTGGAGCGGGCGGCGTCCGCCAGCGGCTCCGCTGAGAGGGAGGGGCCGCTGTTCAACACCTCGCTGCTGTTCTCCCCGGACGGCGAACTGGCCCGTACGTACCGCAAGATCCACCGCTTCGGCTTCGACAAGGGCGAGGCCGTCATGATGGGCGCGGGCGAGGAGATCGCCACCGCCGTCCTCCCGGACACCACGATCGGCCTGGCCACCTGCTACGACCTGCGCTTCCCCGAGCTGTTCCGGCTGCTGGTGGACGCGGGCGCGCAGCTGCTGGTGATCCCGGCGGGCTGGCCCGCCCGGCGGCGCGAGCACTGGACCCTGCTGGCCCGCGCCCGCGCGGTGGAGAACCAGGCGTACGTCCTGGCCTGCGGCACCGCGGGTACGCACGCCGGGGTGGAGCAGGCCGGACACAGCATCGTCGTCGACCCGTGGGGCGAGGTGCTCGCCGAGGCGGGGCCGGACGAGCAGGTGCTCGACGTCGAACTGGACCTGGCGCGGGTGGCCAAGACCCGCGAGGAGTTCCCGGCCCTGAAGGACCGACTCCTGGGCCTGCCCACGCCGCGCCGGTAGGCCACGCGCGGACAGGCCACCTGACGGGCCCCGGCACGGCCCCAGGACGACGGCCTCGGTACGGCCCAGGACGTCCCCGGTACCGCCCCGGTCCGGAAACGCGCGGCGTCCGGGAATGCGCCGCCGCCCCCGTGATGTTTGATATCGGCATGGCAACACGTGCACGCGTCCGCGCTCCCGAGCTGATCGGCAAGGGCGGCTGGCTCAACACCGGCGGCAACGACCTCACCCTCGCCGACCTGCGGGGCCGCATCGTCATCCTCGACTTCTGGACGTTCTGCTGTGTGAACTGCCTGCACGTCCTGGACGAGCTGCGGGAGCTGGAGGAGAAGCACCGCGACACCGTGGTGATCGTGGGCGTGCACTCGCCGAAGTTCGTGCACGAGGCCGAGCACCAGGCCGTGGTCGACGCCGTCGAGCGGTACGAGGTGCACCACCCCGTCCTGGACGACCCGGAGCTGGCGACCTGGAAGCAGTACGCGGTACGGGCCTGGCCGACCCTCGTCGTCATCGATCCCGAGGGGTACGTCGTCGCCCAGCACGCCGGCGAGGGCCACGCGCACGCCATCGCCGCGCTGGTGGAGGAACTGGAGACCGAGCACGCCGCCAAGGGCACCCTGCGGCGCGGCGACGGTCCGTATGTGCCGCCGGAGCCGGTCGCCACCGATCTGCGCTTCCCCGGCAAGGCGCTGCGCCTGCCCGCAGGCACCTACCTGGTGTCCGACACCACGCGGCACCAGCTCGTGGAGCTGGCCGCCGACGGGGAGACAGTGCTGCGCAGGATCGGGCAGGGCGACCGCGGGCTGACGGACGGCGACCCGCGCCGGGCCCGGTTCCAGGAGCCGCAGGGGCTGGCACTGCTGCCGGACGGGACGGTGGCGGTCGCCGACACCGTCAACCACGCCCTGCGCCGCTTCGACCCGGAGACGGGGAGGACCACCACCCTGGCCGGGACGGGCTCCCAGTGGTGGCAGGGCTCGCCGACGTCCGGGCCCGCCCGCGAGGTGGACCTGTCCTCGCCCTGGGACGTCGCGTGGTTCGCGGACCGGCTGTGGATCGCCATGGCGGGCGTCCACCAGCTGTGGACGTACGACCCGGAGACCGGGACCGTCGAGGCGGCCGCCGGCACCACCAACGAGGGCCTGGTCGACGGGCCCGCGGCCGAGGCGTGGTTCGCGCAGCCGTCCGGGCTGGCCGCCACCGCGGACCGGCTGTGGATCGCCGACTCCGAGACCTCGGCGCTGCGGTGGGTCGAGCGCGACCCCGACCGCGCCGACGGCTTCGCGGTCCGCACGGCGGTCGGCACCGGCCTGTTCGACTTCGGGCACCGGGACGGACCGGCCGCCGAGGCGCTGTTCCAGCACCCGCTGGGCGTCACCGCCCTGCCCGACGGCTCCGTCGCCGTCACCGACACGTACAACCACGCGCTGCGCCGCTACGACCCGGCGACCGACGAGGTCAGCACGTTGGCCACGGACCTGCGGGAGCCCTCCGGGGCGGTGCTCGCCGACGGCGACATCGTCGTCGTCGAGTCCGCGCGGCACCGGCTGACCCGGCTGCGGCTGCCCGAGGAGGCGGTCCGGGTCGAGGCGGTGGCCCACCGTACGCAGCGGGCGGCCACCGAGGTCGCACCCGGCGCGCTCCGGCTGGACGTGGTCTTCCAGGCGCCCGCGGGCCAGAAACTCGACACGCGCTACGGACCCTCCACCCGGCTGCTGGTCAGCTCCACCCCGCCCGAACTGCTCGCCGACGGCGCGGGGCCGGGCACGGACCTCAGCCGCGAACTGGTCCTGGCCGACGGCATCACCGAGGGCGTGCTGCACGTCTCCGCGATGGCCGCGTCCTGCGACGACGATCCAGAAAACGAGTACCCGGCGTGCCATGTGCACCAGCAGGACTGGGGCGTTCCGGTGCGGATCGCCGAGGGGGGCGCGGACCGGCTGCCGCTGGTGCTGGCCGGGATGGACGAGGCGACGGCATGACGACGGGCCGTTCCCGGTCAGCCCCTTTCGGGTCCCTGATGTGACCGGGAACGGCCCGTCCGATCCGCTCCGCCTGTAGGGGGGGCAACGGGCGGAAACGGATCCGTATGTGAGGCGGGTCAGAACGTGAGGGCGTCGTTCAGGTCGCTCTGCCAGTACGTGACGCTGGCGGAGTCGTCCACCGTCAGGGCGCGCGGCAGCGACAGCTCCGCGGTGCCGCCGACGCTGCCGCCCTGGCTCGGTCCCGCGAAGGACACCCGCAGCTTGGCGGCCTTGCGCGGGTTGTCGCCCTCGCCGCTCGCCGAGGCGTAGGCGATGCCCGCGTAGGCGGTCCGGCCCGGCGCCAGGGTCGTGACGGCCTGCGGCTTGCTGTCCTCGAAGACGCTCATGGTGGCCTGGTCGCCGTTGAACCCGAGGAACGGGAAGCCGTAGGCGTTGCAGGCGCTCTTCGAGGTGTTGGTGGCCTGGAGCACCAGGTGGTTGACCGGCCGCTTGGCCTCGCTGACCTTGAGCGACACCTGGGCGGTGGTGCAGGTCGCCGTCTTGCCGTCGGCCTCCGGCTGCTTGCTGCCGTCGGAGGCGTTCTGCTCCTTGGCGCCGCCGGTGCCGGCCGTCCCGCCGGAGCCGGTCCCGCCGCTGGAGCCCGTCCCCGCGCCGTCGGACGCCGCCTCGTCCACCTGCTTGCCCGAGGCGGCCGACGTGGTCGACGACCCCGTGCCCGTCGTCTTCACCCCGTCCTCGTCGGAGCCGCAGGCAGTGAGGGTGAGCGTGGCCGCGGCGGCCAGCGCGACGGCACTCCACAGGACGCGGGAGCGGCGGGTGTCGGCGGCGGTGGCATTCATGGCGGATTCCCCCCGGAAGCGAGTGCTGTTCCTCGGTACGGATATGAGCTTCCCCCACGCCGCTGCCGTACCGTTGCCGTCCCGCTAACGTCCCACTAACGGCCTAGCGTCCCCTCGCCCTAACGGCCGTTCTCCTTCTCCTCGTCCTGCGCGAAGAGCTTGACCAGATCGCTCATCACATAGCGGTCGGTGGCCTCTTCGTCGATCAGGTGCATCTCCGCGAGCCGTCCCAGGCCGTCCCGGGTCAGCTCCGGATCCGACCCGGCTATCTCGGCGACCGCGGACACGTCCACCTCCCGGGCGAAGCTGCTGCCCAGGGTGGCCAGCAGCCGCGCGTCGTCCGCCGACAACCGTGCCACGGACGCGCGCAGCGCCGCCGCCACGCCGGTGTCCTCCGCGGACAGCAGCGCGAGCCGGCGGCGTTCGTCGCGCAGCGCCGCCGCCAGCCGGGCCAGCCGCCAGCGGGGGCGGGCGGTGAGCTGCGCCGCCGCGGCCCGCAGCGCAAGCGGCAGACCGTTGCACAACCCGACCAACTCCTGTGCGGCGACGGGGTCTTCGGCGACCCGGTCCGGCCCCAGTACGGCACCCAGCAGCGCCACTCCGTCATCGGGGCCGAGCGCGCGCAGCGGCACCGCACGGGCCGAATCGGTGGCGACCAGCCCGTCCAGCCTGCTGCGGCTGGTCACGAGTGTCACGCAGTGCGGACCGACCGGGAGCAGCGGCCGGACCTGAGCGGAACTGCGGGCGTTGTCCAGTACGACCAGCAGGGCGCGGCGCGCCGACAGCGACCGGTACAGCGCGGCGGCGGCGTCCACCGACTCCGGGATACGGGCCGCCTCGACGCCCAGCGCGAGCAGGAAGTCCCGCAGCACCTGGGCGGGTTCGGCCTCCTGGCCCGCGCTGAAGCCGCGGAGGTCGGCGAAGAGCCGACCGTGCGGGAACGCGCGGGCGTGCGCGTGCGCCCAGCGCACGGCGAGGGCGGTCTTGCCGACGCCGGCGGGGCCGGTGACCAGGACGACGGCGCTGTCGGTGACGGCCCCGGGCAGCGCGAACCGCGTCAATCGCTCCAGTTCCGCCCCTCGCCCGAAGAACCCGGCGGGCGCCCGCGGCAGCATCTGCGCCCCGACCTCGACCTCGTGCTCCGCGGTGGCTTGCGCGCCGACGTCGACCCGGTGCTCCGCCGTGGTTTGTGTGCCGAAGTCGCCCCGGTGCTCGGCCGCGGCCTGCGCGCCGATGTCGGGCCCATGGGCCCGACCCCGGTGGCCATCTGCCCCGTGCGGGCCCGGTCCGGTCCCCCCGCCTGCCCCGGCAGCACCAGCGGCACCCGGACCACCGGCAACACCGGCGCCCGCCGCGTCCGCGGCCGCCGCGTGCGCGCCCCGGACCGCGGCGCGGGCGCCGGCGCCGTCAGCCGTACCCGGCCGGGGACCGGTACGGGCGCGCGGCACGGCCGCGCCTCGCCGCCCGACCCGGTCGCCCGCCAGGATGTGCTCGTACGCGTCGCGCAGGCGCTCGCCCGGGTCGACGCCCAGTTCGTCGGCGAGCATCCGGCGCGTGCGGTGGTACCACTCGATCGCGTCGGACTGCCGCCCCGCCCGGTACAGCGCGAGCATCAGCGCCGCGACCAGGCCCTCGCGCAGCGGGTGCGCGACGGCCTGCGGGGACAGCGCCGCCGCCGCGCGGTCGTGTTCGCCCAGGGTTCCGTACGCGGTCGCCAGCGCGGTGACGGCCGCGAGCCGCCGCTCCTCCAGCGCGTGCGCCGCGGCGGCGAACGGCGGGGTGGAGACGGTGCCGGTCAGCGCCGGGCCGCGCCACAGGGACAGCGCCTCGCGCAGCAGCCCGACCGCGTCCTCGGGGGCGGTCTCGGGGCGGGCCAGCGCCGCCAGTTCACCGAACCGGTGCGCGTCCACCAGCGATTCGGGCAGCCGCAGCAGATACGCCGAGCCGTGCGTGGTCAGTTCGACGCCGTACTCCGCCGCGCCGCCCTCGGAGAGGGCGGCGCGCAGCTTGGACACATGCCCCTGGATGACCGTGCGGGCGTGCGCGGGCGGCTCGTCCTCCCACAGGGAGGCGGTCAACTGCTCGACGGAGAGCGTCGTGTTGGGCTGCAGCAGCAGCATGGCCAGGACGCTGCGCCGCTTGGGCGGGCCCAGCGGCAGCTCTCCCCGCCCGGTGGCGACGGTGACCGGGCCCAGCAGTGCGAACTCCACATCAACCCTCCAGGAAGGAGGCCAGCGCGGTGGCGAGCAGGTGCGGGTCTTCCGCGCCGCACAGCTCGCGGGCGGAGTGCATGGACAGGATCGCGGCACCGATGTCGACGGTGGCGATGCCGTGCCGGGCGGCGGTGATCGGTCCGATGGTCGTGCCGCAGGGCATGGCGTTGTTCGAGACGAAGGTCTGCCACGGCACCCCGGCGCGCTCGCAGGCGGCGGCGAACACCGCGCGCCCCGCACCGTCGGTGGCGTACCGCTGGTTGACGTTGACCTTGAGGATCGGGCCGGCGTTGGGCAGCGGATGGTGGCCGGGCTCGTGCCGTTCCGCGTAGTTGGGGTGGACGGCGTGGCCGGTGTCGGAGGAGAGGCAGACGGTCCCGGCGAACGCGCGCGCCCGGTCCTCGTACGCGCCGCCGCGGGCGAACACCGAGCGCTCCAGCACGTTGCCGAGCAGCGGCCCGTCGGCGCCGGTGTCGGACTGGCTGCCGTTCTCCTCGTGGTCGAAGGCGGCGAGGACGGGGATGAACGGCAGGCTGTCGCGGGCGGAGACGGCGGCCAGCGCCGCCGTACCGGCGTGTACGGACAGCAGGTTGTCCATCCGGGGCCCGGCGACCAGCTCGCGGTCCCGGCCCAGGTACGCGGGCGGCTCGACGCTGTGCACCATCAGGTCCCAGCCGGTGACGTCCGCGGCGTCCAGCCCGCTCTCCTCGGCGAGGAAGCGGATCAGGTCGCCCTCGTCCGGCTCGCCCAGGCCCCAGATGGGCGTCATGTGGCGCTGCTTGTCGAGCTTGAGGCCCTCGGCGGTGACGGACCGGTCGAGGTGGATGGCGAGCTGCGGCACGCGCAGCAGCGGGCGGTCGACGGAGACCAGGCGGCTGCCGCCGTCACGCAGCGAGAGGCGGCCGGACAGGCCCAGGTCGCGGTCGAGCCAGGTGTTCAGCAGCGGGCCGCCGTACACCTCGACGGCGATCTGCCGCCAGCCGTGCGCGGCGGTGTCGGGAATCGGCTTGACGCGCAGATTGGGAGAGTCGGTGTGAGCACCGACAATCCGGTACGGAGTGGACGGGGTCGCGCCCTCGGGCACGTACCAGGCGATGATCGCCCCGCCCCGCAGGACGTACCGGCCGCCCGTGCCGCCGTCCCATTCGTCGGTCTCCTCGACCTGCCGGAAACCGGCCTTCTCCAGCCGCGCCGCGGCGTTGGCCACGGCGTGGTACGGGGACGGACTGGCGGCGAGGAAGGAGAGCAGGTCGTCGGTGTGGCCGCGGTCGAAGCGGTACGGAGAGCTCATAGCTTTCAGGATAAGGAGCGGCCGTCCTTCCGGCCCTGATGCGCGGGCCCCGCTTACGCGGCCGGGGCCGCCTCCTGGGTGAGGAGGCGGCCCCGGCGCGGTGGTCGCGCGGACGGCGGTGACTAGAACGCGGCCTCGTCCAGCTCCATCAGGGACTGGTCGACGGACTCGGCCAGCGTGCGCTGCACCGAGAGGCCCGGCAGGATCTCCTTGGCGAAGAACTTCGCCGCCGCGATCTTGCCCGCGTAGAACGCCTTGTCCTTGGCGGAGGCGTCGGCGAGCTTCTCGGCGGCGATCGCGGCGCCCTTGAGGAGCAGGTAGGCGACGACCACGTCACCGGAGGCCAGCAGCAGGCGGGTGGTGTTCAGGCCGACCTTGTAGATGGACTTGACGTCCTTCTCGGTGGCGGCGAGGTCGGTCAGCATGGCGCCGACGATCGCTTCCAGGTCGACCGCGCCACGGGCCAGCGCGTCGCGGGCGTCGGCCAGCTCCTCGCCGCCGTGTGCCTCGGCCAGGAACTTCTTGATCTCCTCGGACAGGATGGTCAGCGCCTGGCCCTGGTCGCGGACGATCTTCCGGAAGAAGAAGTCCTGGCCCTGGATGGCGGTGGTGCCCTCGTAAAGGGTGTCGATCTTGGCGTCCCGGATGTACTGCTCGACCGGGTACTCCTGGAGGTAGCCGGAGCCGCCGAAGGTCTGCAGCGACTGGGCCAGCTGCTCGTACGCCTTCTCCGAGCCGTAGCCCTTGACGATGGGCAGCAGCAGGTCGTTGAGGCCCTCCAGCGCCTTGGCGTCCTCGCCCGCGGCCTCCTTGACGGCGATCGCGTCCTGGACCGAGGCGGTGTACAGCACCAGGGCGCGCATGCCCTCCGCGTACGCCTTCTGCGTCATCAGGGAGCGGCGCACGTCCGGGTGGTGGGTGATGGTGACCTTGGGCGCGGTCTTGTCCATGAACTGCGACAGGTCGGAGCCCTGGACGCGCTCCTTGGCGTACTCGAGGGCGTTGAGGTAGCCCGTCGACAGGGTGGAGATCGCCTTCGTGCCGACCATCATGCGGGCGAACTCGATGATGCGGAACATCTGGCGGATGCCGTCGTGCTTGTCGCCGATCAGCCAGCCCTTGGCGGGGTGCTTGTCGCCGAAGGTCATCTCGCAGGTGTTGGACGCCTTGAGGCCCATCTTGTGCTCGACGTTGGTGGCGTAGACGCCGTTGCGCTCGCCCAGCTCGCCGGTCTCCCAGTCGAAGTGGAACTTCGGCACCAGGAAGAGGGAGAGACCCTTGGTGCCCGGGCCGTGGCCCTCGGGACGGGCCAGCACGTAGTGGAGGATGTTCTCCGACATGTCGTGCTCACCCGAGGTGATGAAGCGCTTCACGCCCTCGATGTGCCAGGAGCCGTCCTCCTGCTGGATGGCCTTGGTGCGGCCTGCGCCCACGTCCGAGCCGGCGTCCGGCTCGGTGAGGACCATGGTGGAGCCCCACTGCTTCTCGACGGCGACCTGGGCGATCTTCTTCTGCGCGTCGTTGCCCTCCTCGAAGAGGATGCCGGCGAACGCCGGGCCCGAGGAGTACATCCAGATCGCCGGGTTGGAGCCGAGCAGCAGCTCCGCGTAGGCCCAGATCAGGGAGCGCGGCGAGGTGGTGCCGCCGATCTCCTCGGGCAGGCCCAGACGCCAGTACTCGGAGTCCATGAAGGCCTGGTAGCTCTTCTTGAACGAGGCCGGGATCGGGGCGGTGTTGGTCTCCGGGTCGAAGACCGGCGGGTTGCGGTCGGCGTCGGCGTAGGACTCGGCGAGGTCGTTCTCCGCGAGGCGGGCGATCTCCTCAAGGATGCTCTTGGCGGTCTCGACGTCCATCTCGGCGAACGGGCCGGTGCCGTACAGCTTGTCGCGGCCGAGCACCTCGAAGAGGTTGAACTCGATGTCGCGGAGATTCGACTTGTAGTGCCCCATGGCGACGGCTCCGTAAGGCTCGGGAGGAGGGACCTCTTAGACAATCCAATCGGTAATCACCATGATGCTACCCGTGGGTAATAAGAGGCAACCCTCAACCGGTGAACTGTGACCGAGCTTGCGTTGAGATCCTGGACAATGTATATCTATGCGCCCAGGCTGCATGGATATGCGGCTCCGGTATGGGTTCCGTGTGTACCCCGAGCCTGCCCAGCGCCGTGCGCTGGCCCAGGCGTTCGGGTGCGCCCGCGTGTTCTTCAACGACGGGCTGGGACCTGCACACCGCCTACCGGAACTTCTTCGCCTCCGTGACGGGAAAGCGCAAGGGACCGAAGATCGCTCCGCCCCGGTTCAAGTCCCGTAAGGACCGGCGGCAGTCGATCCGGCTCACCGCCAACGGCTTCAGCCTGCGCGGCAACGGACGGTTGTATGTGGCCAAGGTCGGAGACCTGCGCGTGCGCTGGTCTCGCATGTTGCCAGCGACGCCCACGAGCGTCACGATCACGAGGGATGCCGCTGACCGGTACTGGGCGTCGTTCGTCGTCGACAGCGAGCCCGAGATCCTTCCCGAGGTGGGGACCGATACCGGGATAGATCTCGGCAGTACAAGGCTGCCAAGCACGGCCGGACCTTCGCCAAGGTGGACCGGGCGTTGCCGTCCTCCCAGGTGTGCTCGGCCTGCGGGCACCGGGACGGTCCCAAGCCCCTCCGCGTGCGCCGGTGGGCGTGTGGCGAGTGCGGTACCGAGCATGACCGCGATCACAACGCAGCACGCAACGTCCTCTTCGAAGGACGTCGCATCGTCGCCGCCGGACGGGCGGAGACGCTAAACGCCTCGCAGAGCGCGGGTATGACCAGGGCGAGAGTCCCGGCACAGCGCGTTGAAGCAGGAAGTCACCGAGGCGGTCAGCCGATCGTGGCAGGAATCCCTGGCCTTTAGACCAGGGAGCACGTCAATCAGTACGCTTCTGGGCATGTACGGCTACGACCAGAACGCGGGCGCGGGACAGGGTTACGCGGCTCCGCCGCCACCGCCGCAGCAGCCGCAGACGCCGGGCGGCGGCTACGGTGAGCAGCCGCTGTACCCCGAACCGTCGCCGCCCTCGCTGGCCGACGCGGTGCGCGCCTTCACCACCGGCTCGATGGCGGCCGAGGACTTCCAGCAGATCTTCGCGACCTCCAAGGTCTACTGCCCGCGCGGGGAGAACCCGGGCTTCCTGGCGCTGCACAACACCCAGCAGCCGGTGATCCCGATGTTCACCTCGCTCAAGGAGCTGCGGTCCTACGCGGGCAAGGAGTCGAAGTACTTCGTGATCACCGGCGCCGAGGTGATCGACCTGCTGCCCACCGGGTACGGCTTCGTCCTGGACATGGAGGGCGACCACCGGATGGTCTTCGACGCGAAGGCCGTGGAGCAGATGGTCGAGTTCGTGATGCGCCGGATGTACGGATAGCGGTCGCCGTACGGGTAGTGGTCGCCCGTACGGGGCGTGGTCGTCGTACGGAGAGCGGTCAGCCGGCGCGGTCGCCGGTGCGGCCGATGCCGTCGAGTACGGCGGTGACCAGGTCGTCGACGGCCTCCGGGCCGAGTGGCGGTGCCGTCGGCGTTCCGGCTCCCTGGAACAGCAGCGACAGGACCGTCTCGTGGCAGACGCCGACGATCATCGCCGCCGCCGACTCCACTCGGGCGCCGGGGGCGAGCCGCCCCAGGTCGCGTTCCGCGCGCAGGTAGCCGGTCAGTCGGTCGCGCCAGTCGCCGCCGGGCTCGGCCAGGCCGGCGAAACCGGCGAGCACCTTGGGATGAGCCAGCAGTCCGGCGAAGGCGGGCAGGATGCCCCGGTGCAGGGCGAGGCCGTAGCCGATGTGCGCGCGCAGGTTGGCCTCGACGGTGCCGCTGCCGGGCTCGGGCAGGCCGCCGAGGCCCGCCTCCACGGTCCGCACGTGGGCGCGCAGCGCGTGAGCCAGCAGTTCTTCCTTGTCGGCGAAGTGGTTGTACAGCACTCCGTCGGCGACCCCGGCCTCGCGGGCGATCGCGCGCACCGTCAGCCCGAGGCCCCCGCGCTCGGCGATCAGGCGCTCGGCGGTGGCGATCAGGTGGTGTCGCAGGTCGTGGTCGCCGCCGCTGTAGCGCAGCACCGCGGCTTTTCTGGGGGACATCACCCCGCATCGTAGTGGCGTGGCTGCTCACCGCCCGTCGGGCGCCCGGCCGTGACCAGCCACGCCGTGCCGCGCGTCCGGACGGCGTCGGGGTGGGCGTAGGGCCGCAGGGCGTCGGCGAGCGCCTGCCGGGCCCGGGCCGCGGCGTCCGGCCCGGCCTGCCGCAGGTGGTGGGCGACCGGTCCCCAGTCGCCGAGGAACGCGGCCGCGTCCGCCACGTCCCGCCCCCAGATCTGGTCGGCTTCGACGCGGGTGCACCGGACGTCCGCGAAACCGGCGGCGGCGAGGACGGTGCGGACGCGGGCGGGGTCCGCGAACGAGGTCGGGCCGGTGCCGTCCGGTCCGGTGGGCCGCGGCACGTGGGCGCTCATCGCGTCCAGGACGGTCCCCAGGTCGGTGCCGTCGAGTGCCGTCAGGCACAGGAACGCCAGCCGCCCGCCGGGGCGCAGCGCGCGGGCGACGTTGGTGAACGCGGCCACGGGATCGGCGAAGAACATCACCCCGAACCGGCTGACGGCCGCGTCGAACCCGCCGTCCGGGAAGGCGCGGACCTGGACGTCGTCCTGCGCGAAGGCCACGTTGGGCACGCCCTCCTCGGCCGCGCGGGCCCGCGCCGTGGCGAGCATGGGAGCCGACAGGTCGACCCCGAGGGCCTGCCCGAGCGGGGCGCGGCGGGCGGCCAGCCGGGTCAGCTGGCCGTTTCCGCAGCCGATGTCGAGCACCCGGTCCCGCTCGCCGAGGGCGGCGGCGTCGAGCAGGACGTCGTTGAATCCGCTGTTCACGGCGTCGTAGCGGTCGTCGTGGGCGGCCCAGTGCTCGCCCTCGTATCCGTTCCATGCCTCGGCCTGCTGGGTGTTGACGATGCGGCTCATCGAACCCTTCCTCTCCGGTCGCACGGTAATGAACATGCGTTCATGAACATGCGTTCATGAACGCATGTTCATCATGCGCGCCGACGGCGCGGTCCGTCAAGGGTGAGTGGCGGAATAAGGCCCTCTTGCGGGTGGTTCACCGTTCAACTAAGTTGAATCCTGAACGACCGAGGAGGCCGTCATGCCAGCAGTGACCATTGACAATCCGCTGACGCTGCCCCGCGTCGCGGCGCCCGAGGGGGCCCGGCAGCGCCCGGTGCTGGGGGTCGCCACCGCTCCCGGCGGCTTCGAAGGCGAGGGCTTTCCGGTGCGGCGGGCGTTCGCCGGAATCGACTACCAGCACCTCGACCCGTTCATCATGATGGATCAGATGGGCGAGGTGGAGTACGCGCCGGGCGAGGCCAAGGGCACCCCGTGGCACCCGCATCGCGGGTTCGAGACCGTCACGTACCTCATCGACGGCACCTTCGTGCACCGCGACTCGCACGGGGGCGGCGGCACGATCAACGGCGGCGACACCCAGTGGATGACCGCGGGCTCCGGACTGCTGCACATCGAGGCGCCGCCGGAGTCCCTGGTGGTCAGCGGCGGGCTCTTCCACGGCCTCCAGCTGTGGGTGAACCTGCCGAAGAAGGACAAGATGATGCCGCCGCGCTACCAGGACATCGGCGGCGGCCGGGTCAAGCTGCTGACGTCGGCCGACGGCGGCGCGCTGCTGCGGCTGATCGCGGGTGAGATCGACGGCCACCGGGGACCGGGCGTCACGCACACGCCGATCACGATGCTGCACGTGTCCGTGAACCCCGGCGCGGAAGTGACGCTCCCGTGGCGCGCGGACTTCAACGGCCTGGCGTACGCGCTGGCCGGCCGGGGCACCGCGGGCGCGGAGGGGCGGCCCTTCCGGACGGGTCAGACGGTGGTCTTCGGAGCGGGCGACGCGCTGACCGTACGGGCCGACGAGGGCCAGGAGTCGCGCAGCCCGAACTTCGAGGTCGTGCTGCTCGGCGGGCGGCCGATCCGCGAGCCGATGATGCACTACGGACCGTTCGTCATGAACACGCATGCCGAGCTGGCGCAGGCCTTCGAGGACTTCCAGGCCGGGCGCCTCGGCACGATCCCCGCCGACGCGGAGTAACCGGCCGGGGCCACCCCAAGGCTCACCGGCCGGGGCCACCCCAAGGCCCGCCCGGCGACACCCCAAGGCTCACCGGCCGGGGCCACCCCAAGGCCCGCCCGGCGACACCCCAAGGCTCACCGCCCGGGGCGCCCCCAGACAGTCGGCTGACGGAGAGTCACCCCGTCGGGGGCGCCGGGCGCGCAGGCCCGGTGGGCGCGTGGTGGGGTGAGCTGTGTGGGCACCGATCAGACCGGCACCGATCAGACGGGCGCCGACCAGACGCCGAACCGTCGGCTCCTGCCGGACGGGGCCCGCCGGCTGGCGGCCTGGTGCGTCGTGGTGCTGCTCGTCGCCGGTGTCGGCGGCGTCGGGGTCTGGCTCTGCGCGCAGGTGAAGGCGGCCGTGACGCCCGTCCTGCTCGCCCTGCTGGGCACCGCGCTGCTCGGCCCGCTGCACCGGCGGCTGGTGCGGATGCGCGTGCACCGCTCGCTGGCCGCCGGGCTGACCTGCCTCGCCCTGGTCGCCGTCGTCGGCGGCGCCGGATACATCGTGGTCACCGCGCTGATCGACACCGGCGACGAGATCCTCGCCGCGATCAAGGACGCGGCGCGGAAGCTGTCCGACCACTTCGGTACGGCGGGCAGCTCCGTCGACGACATCGCCTCCAACGTCAAGGAGCTGGGCAGCAGGTTCGGCGGGACGGCGGCCCTGGGCGTGTTGCAGGGCATCAGCATCCTCGGCGAGATGATCGCCATCTCGGTGCTGGCGCTGTTCCTGACCTTCTTCTTCCTGCGCGACTCGTACAAGGCGGCCGCCGTGCTCCACTCCCTCGCCCCGACCGGGCGCGGCCACCACCTGGAGGCCATGGGCCGCCGCGCCTTCGCGGCCGTCGAGGGCTTCATGCGCGGTACGACGATCATCGCGCTCATCGACGCCGTGCTCATCGGGATCGGGCTGCTGGTCCTGGGCGTGCCGGGCGCGGCGGGGCTGGCCGCGCTCGTCTTCGTCGGCGCGTACATCCCGTACCTGGGAGCGTTCCTCTCCGGGACCGTCGCGGTGCTCGTGGCGCTGGCCGACGGCGGTCTCGACATCGCCGCGTGGACGCTGGGGGTGGTGCTGGCGGTGCAGGTGATCGAGGGGCATGTGCTCCAGCCGGTGGTGCAGAGCCGGACGGTGCAGATGCACCCCGCGCTCGTCATGATCACGATCACCGCCGGTGCCAGTGTCGCCGGCATCCTCGGCATGCTGCTGGCCGTCCCGCTGGCCGCGGCGGCCTTCGGGGTGCTGTCCGAGCTGCGCTCGATGTACGAGGCGAGTGCTGCGGGCCAGGGTGCCCCGGCTGACGACGGCCCCGGCTGACGACGGCCCCGGGCTGGCCCCGGCCCCGGGCTGGCCCCGGCCCCGGGCCGGCCCCCGCCCGGGGCTAGGCCGACCGCGAGCCCTCCCGCAACTCGAACCAGATGCACTTGCCCGTGCCCCGCGGGTCCACGCCCCACGTGTCGGCGAGCATCTCCAGCAGCCACAGGCCGCGGCCCGAGGAGGCCAGTTCGCCGGGCCGGCGGCGGTGGGGGAGTTCGTCGCTGTCGTCCGCCACGTCCAGGCGGAAGCGGCGCGCGCCGCGCTTGCCGCTGATCTCGGCGAGCATCAGCGCGTCGCCGTCGGTGTGCACCAGGACGTTGGTGATCAGCTCGGAGACCAGCAGCACGGCCGACTCGACCTGGTCGGGGTCCAGCCAGTCGTGGAGGAGCTGGCGCACCTGCTCGCGGCCGTCGGCGATCCGCTCCGGCTGGGCCTGGGCGACCGTCATCGCCGTACGCCGCAGCGGCGCCGACCGCGCCCCCACGACGCACACCTCCGCGTCCCGGCTGATCAGCAGCAGCGCGATGTCGTCCTCGCGGCGGTCGGCGAGCGGGCCGGTGGTGTGGTGGGAGGCGGGGCCGTGCACGGCCTGGACCAGGGCGTCGGCCAGGCCCTCCAGGCCGCCGGGGCTGTCGGCCGGGTGCGCCTCGCAGACCTCGCGGATCCGCGCCCAGCCGCTGTCCAGGTCGTGCCCGCCGGTCTCGATCAGGCCGTCGGTGCACAGCAGCAGCGTCTCGCCCGGGTCGAGCACGATCCGCGTCGTCGGATAGTCGGCGTCGGGGTCGATCCCCAGCGGCAGCCCGCCCGCGGTGGGCCGCGTCATCAGCGTGCCGTCGGCGAGCCGTACCGCCGGGTCGCAGTGGCCCGCGCGGGCGATGTCGAGGGTCCCCGCCACCGGGTCCACCTCGGCGTACAGGCAGGTCGCGAAGCGCGGGTCGTAGGCGTCCGGGCCGTACCTGTCCGGGGCGTAGGCGTGCGGGGCGTACGCGTCCGGGGCGTCGTACGCGCCCGCCGCCTGCTGCCCCGACCCGTCGACCAGGCCGGCCAGGAAGCGGGAGGCCCGGGAGAGCACGGCGTCCGGGTGGTGGCCCTCGGCGGCGTACGCGCGCAGCGCGATCCGCAGCTGGCCCATCAGCCCGGCCGCCCGCACGTCGTGGCCCTGTACGTCGCCGATGACCAGGGCCGTACGCCCCGACGGCAGGTCGATCACGTCGTACCAGTCGCCGCCCACCTGGAGCCCGCCGCCGGTCGGCACATAGCGCGCGGCCACCGAGAGCCCGGGTATGTCGGGCTTGGCGGCGGGCAGCATGGTGCGCTGGAGCCCGTCGGACAGCGCGCGCTCCGTGTCGTGCAGGTGGGCGCGGGACAGCGCCTGGGCGAGCATCCGGGCGACCGTGCCGAGCACCGAGCGCTCGTCCGGGCTGAACGCCACCGGATGGTTGAACGCCGCCATCCAGGCGCCCATGGTGTGGCCCGCGACGGTCAGCGGCAGAAAGGCCCAGGAGCGGCGCTTGAACCGCTCGGTGAGCCGGAAGGCGGCCGGGAAGCGCCGCCGGTACTCCTCCGGGGTCGGCAGATAGACCGCCCGCCCGGTACGGATCACCTCGGCGGGCGGATGGTCGCCGTCCACCCTCAGGTCCAGGAACGGCTTCTCGTCCTCCGGCCGGTGCCCGTGGTGCCCGATGATCGTGATCCGGTCGCCGTCGGCGCCCAGGACGGCCATCCCCGACGGCTCGAAGCCCGGCATGGACAGGCCGGAGACCACCCGCAGCACCTCGGTGGTCGAGACCGCCTCGGCGAGCGCCCGGCCCGCGTCCAGCAGGAACGCCTCCCGGCCGCGCCGCCACTCGTCGGTGCCCGCCCAGGTCTCGCCGCCGGGCCGGCCGGCCCCGGTGCCGGGCCGGGCCGCCCCGGCGCCCGGTTGCGGCCCCGCGACCTCCTGGAAGGTGCCGACGAGCTGCTGGTCGCCGGCCGCGGTGGTCGTCAGCCGGCACCGGGTGCGTATGGTCCGCAGCACGGTGCCGCGCCCGTCCACCACCCGCAGCCGGGCCTCCGCCAGGGTGCCCTCGGCTATCGCGAGCTCGGCGACGGCCTGGACCCCGACCCAGTCCACCGGGTGGAAACGGGCGCGGATGGCCGACTCGCCCAGTACGGTCGGCTCGGCGGGCAGCCCGATCAGCCGGGCGGCCTCGGCGTCGAGGGTGACGCACTCCGAGGCACCGTCCCAGCGCCACAGGCCGGTGGCGACGGCGGCCAGGACGTCCTCGGTGCGCATTGCACTACCTTATGAGCATTTGCCACAGCCTTACCAGTGAGAGGCGGGACGCCGGTACCCTTGCGGGTGGCCTACAGCGTGTATCCCGCCTCTCCAGCTCCAGCGGGTGCCCACGCACCCAGCGGGTGTCCACCGCCCTCCGACCAGACGACTTGGATGAACGATGCATCGGTACCGGTCCCACACCTGCGGCGAGCTCCGCGCCGCTGACGTCGACACCGACGTGCGCCTCTCCGGCTGGCTGCACAATCGGCGTGATCTGGGCGGCATCCTCTTCATCGATCTCCGCGACCACTACGGTCTGGTCCAGCTCGTCGCCCGTCCCGGCACCCCCGCCAACGAGGCGCTGAGCCACCTCACCAAGGAGACCGTCGTCCGGATCGACGGCAGGGTCGTCAGCCGGGGCGCCGACAACGTCAACCCCGACCTGCCCACCGGCGAGATCGAGGTCGAGGTCGCCGAGGTCGAGGTGCTGGGCGCCGCCGACCAGATCCCGTTCACGATCAACACGGACGACGGCGTCAACGAGGAGCGGCGCCTGGAGTACCGCTTCCTGGACCTGCGCCGCGAGCGCATGCACCGCAACATCATCCTGCGCTCCCAGGTCATCGCCGCGCTCCGCCGCGAGATGACCGCGCTCGGCTTCCACGAGCTGGCCACCCCGATCCTGTCCGCGACCTCGCCCGAGGGCGCCCGCGACTTCCTCGTGCCGTCGCGGCTGCACCCCGGCAAGTTCTACGCGCTGCCGCAGGCCCCGCAGCAGTTCAAGCAGCTGCTGATGATCGCGGGCTTCGACCGCTACTTCCAGATCGCGCCGTGCTTCCGCGACGAGGACGCCCGCGCCGACCGCTCGCCGGGCGAGTTCTACCAGCTCGACATGGAGATGTCCTTCGTCGAGCAGGAGGACGTCTTCCAGGTCATCGAGAAGGTCATGACCGACCTCTTCGAGGAGTTCGGCGGCGGCCGCCACGTCACCTCGCCGTTCCCGCGCATCCCGTTCCGCGAGGCGATGGTGAAGTACGGCTCCGACAAGCCGGACCTGCGCGCCAAGCTGGAGCTGGTGGACGTCTCGGACGTCTTCGCGGGCTCGGGCTTCAAGGCGTTCGCCGACAAGCACGTGCGCGCCCTGGCCGTGCCGGACACCGCCGACCAGCCGCGCAAGTTCTTCGACCAGATGGGTGAGTTCGCGGTCGAGCACGGCGCGAAGGGCCTGGCCTGGGTCCGCGTCGGCGACGACGGCGCGCTGACCGGCCCGATCGCCAAGTTCCTCACCGAGGACGACGTGGCGGCGCTCACCGAGGCGCTGGGCCTCAAGCCGGGCGGCGCGGTCTTCTTCGGCGCCGGCGAGTTCGACGAGGTCTCCAAGATCATGGGCGCGGTGCGCGTCGAGGCCGCCAAGCGCGCCGGCCACTTCGAGGAGAACGTCTTCCGCTTCTGCTGGATCGTCGACTTCCCGATGTTCGAGAAGAACGAGGACACCGGCCAGATCGAGTTCTCGCACAACCCGTTCTCCATGCCGCAGGGCGGCCTGGAGGCGCTGGAGACCCAGGACCCGCTGGACATCCTGGCCTGGCAGTACGACATCGTCTGCAACGGCGTCGAGCTGTCCTCCGGCGCGATCCGGAACCACGAGCCGGACATCATGTACAAGGCGTTCGGCATCGCGGGCTACTCGAAGGAAGAGGTCGAGAGCGAGTTCGGCGGCATGCTGCGCGCGTTCAAGTTCGGCGCCCCGCCGCACGGCGGCATCGCGCCGGGCGTCGACCGCATCGTGATGCTGCTGGCCGACGAGCCGAACATCCGCGAGACGATCGCGTTCCCGCTCAACGGCAACGCGCAGGACCTGCTGATGGGCGCCCCGAGCGAGGTCGACGAGGCGCGCTGGAAGGAACTGCACCTGTCGCTGCGCAAGCCGGTGCAGATCAAGCAGGCGGAGAAGTAGCCGTCGGACCGCGGTAGCGGTCGGACACGCGTTCGGAGGACCCCGGCCCGGTTGGGCCGGGGTCCTTTGCCGTGTCGCGGCGGGCGTGCGACAGCCGCCAGGCTGAGAGTGGAGTCAGACCCTGCCCCCCTCCGACACCGCTCCGCCCCCCTCCGACACCGCTCGACATCCGTCCGGGAGGACCGCCTGATGCCCGCTCGCCGACCCCTGAGGTTCCGCGTCCTGGCGGCCGCGGCGCTGCTGTTCATGGGCGTGCTGGTCGGTTACGCGAGCCCGCGGGAGACGCCGGACACGCCGGGCGCGGGTGAGGGCGAGGCGCGGCGGGCGGGCGACGGCAAGGCTCCGGTAGCCGGGCCGGGTCGGGCCCGGGCCTCCGGTGACGGCAAGGCCCCGGACGACCGGCCGGGCAGGGCCCACGCCACCGGCCCCGGTGGGGCCCCGGCCGCCGCGGGGCCGCGCCCCCGCCCGGACCTCGCCCTGACCCGCCCCGGCCGGCTCCCGGCGGAGCTGCCGGGCCTCGGCCCGCGGACCCGGGCCCGCGTGCCCCGCGACGCGCGCCAGGTGGTGGTGGTGACCGGCGCGGGCCGCCACTCCTCCCGGTCCACCGTCGTGCTGTACGAGCGCACCGCGGCGGGCTGGCAGGCCGGCCCCGCCTGGCCCGCCCACAACGCGCTGCGCGGCTGGACCGACCACCACCGCCTGGGCGATCTGCGCTCGCCGAGGGGCGTCTTCGGCCTCACCGACGCGGGCGGGCTGCGCCCCGATCCCGGTACGAAGCTGCCGTACGACCACTCGGCCGGCTTCATCGCCACCGGCGTCGACTTCGAGGGCGAGCCGCTGGCCGGGGCCTTCGACTATGTGATCGCCATCAACTACAACCGCGTCGCCGGCACCTCACCGCTGGACTGGACCCGGCCGCTGGGCGCGAAGAAGGGCGGCGGCATCTGGATCCACGTGGACCACGACGGTCCCACGCACGGCTGCGTCAGCCTCTCGCTACAGCACATGGAACGGCTGCTGCGGACGCTGGACCCGGACCGGCACCCGGTCGTGGTGATGGGCGACGCGCGGTACCTGGCCCGCTGACGCGGCGGATGGCCGATTACGGCCGGTAGACCTCGCCCGGCTTCGGCTCGGCCGGGGCGAGCAACTGCGGCACCGTCACGAAGGTGTACCCGCGCTTCTTCAGCTCGGCGATGATCCCGGGGACGGCGGGCACCGTGCCGGCGTAGATGTCGTGCAGCAGGATGATCCCGTCCTGGCCCGCCTGGTCGAGCACCCGCTTCTTGATCAGCTCGGAGTCGGTGGTCTTGTAGTCCTTGGCGGTGACGCTCCACAGGACCTGGGAGAGCCCGAGTTCCTTGCTGACCTTGGTGACCTCGTCGTCGACGCGGCCCTGGGGCGGGCGCATCAGGACGGGCTTGCGGCCGGTGATCTTCTTGATGGCGTCCTGGGTGCGGCCCAGCTCCTCGCGTATCTCGTCGGCGTCGAGATCCGTCAGCACCTGGTGCGTCCAGGTGTGGTTGGCCACCTCGTGCCCCTCGCGCGCGATGCGGCGTACGACGTCGGGGTACTTGAGGACGTGGTTCTTGCCGAGCAGGAAGAAGGTCGCGGGCACCTTCTCCTTCTTCAACGTGTCCAGCAGCTGCGGGGTGTCCTCGCCGGGCCCGGCGTCGAAGGTGAGCGCTATGCACTTGGCCTTGCGGCAGTCGACGGAGCCGAACTTGCCGTCAGCCTCGGAACCGGCGTCATCCCGGGCGCTCTTCGGCGAGGTGGTGTCCATCGACGAACAGCCCCCCAGCGTCAGCGCCAGCGTCACGGCCGCGACCGCCAGTACGGCGGCGGTGGATGCCGTCCGGCGGACCACCGACTTCTTGCTCACCATGGACACAGCTCACTTTCGGCGGAAGCGCCGGTGGGCGAACGGATGGACGGACAGAAAGACGGAGGGACGGGGTCCGCCGTTTACTTCCGGCCATGTGCGATGTGTCACGGGTCAGGAAGGGGCGTACGGGTCCGCACCCGGGCCGGGGAGGTCGCCGAGCTCCCGGTCCACCGCGTACGGCGCCGAGCGGTCCCCCCGCGCCACCCGGTGCACGGCGCGCAGCAGCCGCCGGGGCGTCGTCCGGTGCTGCCAGAGCACGGCCCGTACGCCGTACTCCACCACCACCATCAGGTCCGCCTCCCGCAGCTCCCCGGCCACCAGCACCACGGGCTGCGCCCCACCGCGCACCAGCCGCCGCAGCTCCGCCCCGGCCCTGGCGTCCAGCCGCTCGGCGAGCATGACGGCCACCGCCCCGAGCGGCTCACCGCCGAACGGCCGCGGCCGGTCGATGAGTTCGACGGTGGGTTCCCTCTGGAGATGACGGACGACCCCGGCCCGCGAGAGCGGGTCGGGGCCGTGGACCGTCACCGTGACGCGTCTTGCGGGCACGTGGGTTCCTCGTTTTCCCTGTGGTTCGCGGAGTACACAGGGTCGGTGAGGGGGGTAAACGATCCCTTGCCGACGGCTCAACGAGGTCGACGGGCGTCAGCTGAGCACTTCCACCGCGCAGCGAACACCGGAAGCACGAGACAGACGGGCGTCGGTGGTGAGTAGGGGGCATTCGTACGCCTCGGCGGCGGCCACGTAGGCGGCGTCGTAGGCGGTGAGGTTGCCGCGGAGCTGCCAGATCCGAGGGATCAGCACGCGAGTGAGCGGGACGACCGGGTCAAGCTGGGCCAGCGCCGCCACCGCGTCATCCGCCTGCGGGCGGGAGATCTTGCCGCCCAGGAGGTTTCCCCGGATCACCGACATCACTTCGATGGTCCAGTGCTGCGGTGCGATCCAGCGGTCGTCCGCGGCGAGCGCGGTCCTGCATCGGTCACCCGTGCCGCCTTCGTCGAGCAAGGAGAACGCGAAGACGGAGGCGTCCACGACGATCACGCGTCATCTCCCGGCACGCCGAGCGCGGAATCGCGGGCCGCGCGCTCGCTCCGCAGCACACCCAGGACGTCGTTCTCGGTGAGCGTGGTGCCGTACCGCCTGCCGGAGAACCGCTCCAGGACGGCCAGGTTGTCACGGCGGCGGACCTCATCGCTCACGACGTCCAGGAGGTAGGCCTGGAGGGACTGGCCGCGTTCTCTCGCTATGGCGGACAGGCGGTCACGGAGGTCTTCGGGTACGTCACGAATCTGCAGAGCCACCATGCATGCAGTATTGCATGCATGGTGGCTCTGTGCGATGCGAACCTGCCGGTTACGCCGTCGGCTCCTCCGTGCCGCCGAAGCGCTCCCGGTAGCCCTCCAGGTCCTCCTCCGTGATCTTTGCGAAGAGGACCGGCGGGACCGTGAAGGCCGTGCCCGCCGGGACCGAGGCCAGGGACTTGGCCTGCTCCTGGGAGACCCAGGCCGCCGTGTCGCCGGTCAGCGCGAACGCCGACCGCATGGCCGCCGCCGACGTCGGGATGAACGGCTCGGAGACCACCGCGTACAGGTGGATCAGGTTCATCGCGGTCCGCAGGGTCAGCGCCGCGCCGTCCTGGTCGGTCTTGATCTCCAGCCAGGGCGCCTTCTCCTCCAGGTAGGCGTTGCCCGCGCTCCACAGGGCGCGCAGCGAGGCCGCGGCCTTGCGGAACTGGAGGGCGTCCATGTGGCCCTCGTACTCCGCGAGCAGGCGGGCGATCTCCTCGCCCAGCTTCGCCTCCGCCTCGCCGGCCTCCTTGCCCGCGGGCACCTCGTCGCCGAAGCGCTTGCGCGAGAAGGACAGCACGCGGTTGACGAAGTTGCCGAGGGTGTCGGCGAGGTCCTTGTTGACGGTCGCGGCGAAGTGCTCCCAGGTGAAGGAGACGTCGTCGGACTCCGGGGAGTTCGACACCAGGAAGTAGCGCCAGTAGTCGGCGGGCAGCAGCTCCAGGGCGGCGTCCGTGAAGACGCCGCGCTTCTGGGACGTGGAGAACTTTCCGCCGTAGTAGTTGAGCCAGTTGAAGGACTTGACGTAGTCGACCTTCTTCCACTTGTCGCGGGTGCCCAGCAGCGTCGCCGGGAACATCACGGTGTGGAAGGGGACGTTGTCCTTGCCCATGAACTGGGTGTACCGGACCGTGGCGTCCGCGTCGTACCACCAGGACTTCCAGTCCCGCACCTCGCCGTCGGCGGCGGCACCGGCCCACTCCTTGGTGGCGCCGACGTACTCGAGCGGCGCGTCGAACCAGACGTAGAAGACCTTGCCCTCGGCGGCCAGCTCCGGCCACGTGTCGGCCGGGACCGGCACCCCCCAGTCCAGGTCGCGGGTGATCGCGCGGTCCTGGAGGCCCTCGCTGAGCCACTTGCGGGCGATGGAGTACGACAGCGTCGGCCAGTCCTTGCCGTGCTCCTCCACCCATGCCTCGACCTCGTGGGCCAGCTTGGACTGGAGCAGGAACAGGTGCTTGGTCTCGCGCACCTCCAGCTCGGTGCTGCCGCTGATGGCCGAGCGGGGGTTCACCAGGTCCGTGGGGTCCAGGGTGCGGGTGCAGTTCTCGCACTGGTCGCCGCGGGCCCGCTCGTAGCCGCAGTGCGGGCAGGTGCCCTCGATGTAGCGGTCGGGCAGGAAGCGGCCGTCGGCCACCGAGTAGACCTGGCGGATCGCCCGCTCCTCGATGAAGCCGTTGGCCTTCAGCTCGCGCGCGATGGTCTGGGTGATCTCCACGTTCTCCGGCGAGGAACTGCGGCCGAAGTGGTCGAAGGCCAGGCTGAAGCCCTCGTAGATCGCCTTCTGCGCGTCGTGCTGCTCGGCGCAGTACTGCTCGACCGGCAGCCCGGCTTCCTTGGCGGCCAGCTCGGCGGGGGTGCCGTGCTCGTCGGTCGCGCAGATGTAGAGGACGTCGTGCCCGCGCTGGCGCATATAGCGGGCGTAGACGTCGGCCGGGAGCATGGACCCCACCATGTTGCCCAGGTGCTTGATCCCGTTGATGTAGGGAAGGGCGCTGGTGATGAGGTGTCGAGCCATTACAGGCTGCTCCCAGTTCGATACGGTGCGTGACGTCGCTCGCTCTGCGGGTTTGCTCTGCGAGCCGCCCATATCGTATCCGAGCGGCGCGGGCCAGCGGCGACGCGTTTTACGACTTGGGCCGGGAACGGCGGAGGGGTGCCGCACTGTGCGCGGCACCCCTCCGCCGGGCTGGTTCGTCAGCCCGGACGATCCCGTCCTGATCCGTCAGTCCGTCAGTCCTTGACGATCCCGGCGTTGCGGGCCTCCCGCAGCCACTCGGGGAACTCCGCCATCAGCTCCCGGTACAGCTCGGCGTCCGCCACCTCGCGCGGCTCCGGACCGGCGTGGAAGAAGCCCGCGTTGTCGATCACGCGCTTCTCCGGTACGGCCAGGTCGTCCAGCTTGCGCAGGAAGTCGAAGCCCTTCGCGTCCGGGTCGCCGAAGCCGACGAACTGCCAGAAGATCGGCAGCCCCGCCGCCTCGCACAGCGCCTTCTCGGCCGCGGGCTTGCTGGTGGGCGCGCCGTCGGTCTGGAAGATCACGAACGCGGGGTCCTCGGTGCCGGACTTCTTGTAGTGCTCGACCACGGCGGCGATTGCCCAGTGGTAGTTCGTACGGCCCATGTGCCCGAGGGAGGCGTGGAGTTCCGCGATGCGGCCGCTGTGGTTGGTGAGGTCGAGGTCGGCCGTGCCGTCGACGTCGGTGGAGAAGAAGACGACCGGGACCGTGCCGTCGTCGTCGAGGTTCGCGGAGAGGGCGAGCGCCTGCTCGGCGAGGTGCTGGACGGTGCCGTCCTTGTAGTAGCGGCGCATCGACCCGGAGCGGTCGAGGACGAGGTACACGGCCGCCCGCTGCCCGGCGAGGCCGTGCTTGCCGAGGGTGTCCGCGGCGGCCTTGTAGAGACTGACGAGCGCGGGCGCGTGGGTCTCGACCTTCCGCAGCGAGGGGGCAGCCGCCGGGTCCGACGACGCCTCGGTCGCCTTGGGCTCGGCCGCCGGGGCCGCCTCCGGCGCGGGTACCGGGGTGGGCGCCGCTTCCGGCGCGGTTGCCGGTGCGGGCTCGGGCTCGCCGGCCGCTTCCGGCGCGGGGGCCGGGGCGGGCGCCCTCTCGGGCGAGGCTGTCGGT
This sequence comes from Streptomyces sp. XD-27, assembly GCF_030553055.1. NCBI lineage: Bacteria > Bacillati > Actinomycetota > Actinomycetes > Kitasatosporales > Streptomycetaceae > Streptomyces > Streptomyces sp. XD-27. The sequence goes on along the minus strand of NZ_CP130713.1, from coordinate 3,997,398 downwards.
GCGGGCTCGGGCTCGCCGGCCGTTTCCGGCGCGGGAGTCGCCTCCGGGGCGGGCTGGGTCGCGGTGGTGGGTTCCGCCGCGGGCTCGGCGGCGGCGCCACCGTCCGCGGCCGGGGCCGCGGCCTTGGGCTCAGGGGTGACTCCCGGACCGGCCTCGGAGACCGCGGCGGTCTCCGGCCGGTCTTCGGTGGTGGGCTCCAGCCGGGCCTCGTCGCCGGTCGCGGTGGTCTCGCCGGAGTTCGCCCCGTCGGCGGCCTCGGATTCCGCCTCCGGCTGGGCCAGGACATCCTCGGTGGGCGCATCCGCCGGATCGGCGGCGTCCGGTACAACCTCCACGGCCTCGGCCGTCTCCGCCGCCGGCTCGCTCGCGGGCTCCGCCGGGGAGTCCGCAGTGGCCAGGTCTGCCGACTCGCCGAGTCCCGTCCGGACTTCGGCGGGATCAGTCGACGTGGTCGGCTCCGCCGCTTCGGCGGGCCGCGTCTCGGCGGCCGCCTCCGGCTTGCGCTCGGACGCGGCGCCCTCGGCCGTCGCCGACTCCGTGGTCGTCGGCTCGCCCTCAGGCTCCGCCTCGGCGGCGGGCCTTGCCTCGGGATCCGTGACAGCCGGGGTCGCCGACTCGCCGGGCTCCGGCCGCGCTTCGCCGCGCTCCGTCGGTTCGGGCGTCTCCGCGGCGGCCTCCGGTTCCGGTTCCCGGGCTGGTGGGACGGTTCCGGCCGTGGTCGCCGCCGTGGCGGGTGCCGGCTCCGGGTGCTCCGACGGGGCGTTCGCCTCGGCCGGGGCCGGGGATTCCAGCAGCTCGTCCAGCGTCTTGAGCGGCTTGGTGAAGGCCGGGTCGTCCAGGGTGGGGCCGTCCGGCTCGTCGACCGGCTCGTCGACCGGGCCTGCGGCCCGTTCCGGCCGCACGGCGTCGCCCGTCGGACTGCCGCCGTCCATGTCGCCTGGCCGACTGCCGTCGTACGGTCCCGCGTCGGCCGTCCCGGCCGAGGCCAACGTGCCCGCGTCGGCCGTCCCGGTCGCGGCCGTCGTGCCCGCGTCGAGGGTCCCGATCGCGGTCTCCGCCCTCGTGCCGACCGTTCCGGCAGTGGCCGCCGTACCCGCGTCCGCCGTACCCGCGTCCGTCGTCCCGGCGTCCGCCGGTCCTGCGCTGGTTGTCGTCTCCGCGTCGGCCGTCCCGGCAGCGGCGGACGCCCCCGCGTCGGCCGCCTTCGGCGTGGCCTCGCGCTCCCCGGCCGGCGGCGTCGGCTCCTCCTTCGGCGCCGACCGCGACGTCGCCGCCGACTCCTCGTGCCGCGCCGAACGCGACGCCGACGACGGTGCAGGCGCAGACCCAGACGCAGACGCAGACGTCGACGTCGTCGCCGTCGCCGACGTCGGCTCCTCGCGCTCCGTCGACTCCGCCCGCCCTGCCATAACCTCCGTATCCGACACGGCTGTTTCGTCCCGCTTCGATCGGGAGCGGCCGAAAACATTGCGCAGCAGGTCCCGTATGCCCATGGGAGAACCTCTCACGTGTGTCGGTGATGCGCGCGTGGCGAACGTGGCGCGCGTGCGGAAAGGCTAGCGGGCTCGCGGGGCGGGGTTCGCCGGGTTCGGGGCGGTCTTCCGCGCCGCTCGCGCACCGCGCGCCGCGCCGTCCGTCCGCGGCGCATCGCTTTCGGTTTCCCGGCGTTCACTCCCGGTTCACGCGGCGGTCGCCGCCGCGCGGTTCTCCGCCCATAGCTTCGGCGCCGGATTGATTCCGACGTCATGTCGGCGCGGGGCGCGCCGGTACCACCCATACGGGACCCAGACCAGGCCCATACGGGACCCATCACGGGACCCGACACGGGACATCTCTCGGAGGAGAAAACGTGCGCAAGCTCCTGCCGCTGCTCAGCTCGCAACACGGCGGGCGTTCCGCCATGACCTGCCGCTTCCGCTGCGGCAACGCCTGCTTCCACGAGGCGTCCAACACCAGCGACAACGAGTACGTCGGCGACGTCATAGCCAGCGCGCTGTCGCGCCGCACCATGCTGCGCGCCGGTGCCGTCGTGACCGTGGGCGCCGCGGCCGGTGCGGCCGTGCTCGGGCAGGGTCCGCAGGCGGAGGCCGCCGTGCCGGTGGCGCTGGAGGGCGAGACCGCCCGCGCCCGACGGGCGGCGCGCGGCCTGCGGTTCACCCCGGTCGCGCCCAACACCACGGACGCCGTCGTCATCCCCGAGGGCTACGGGCAGAACGTGGTCCTCCGCTGGGGCGAACCGATCCTGCGCGGCGCGCCCGCCTTCGACCCGGACAACCAGTCGGCCAAGGCGCAGGCCGGGCAGTTCGGTTACAACAACGACTTCCTCTCCCTGCTCCCGCTGCGGCGCGAGCCGGGCCGTCAGGTGCTCGTGTCCAACCACGAGTACACCGACGAGGTCCTGATGTTCAGGGCCTACGACCCGGAGAACCCCACCCGCGAGCAGGTCGAGATCGCCTGGGCCGCGCACGGCCTGTCCGTGGTCGTGGTGCAGGAGGAGGACGAGACCGGCAAGCTGACCGCCGTCACCCGCCACCACCTCAACCGCCGGGTCACCGCGACGACGCCGTTCAAGGTCACCGGTCCGGCGGCCGGCAGCGAGCTGCTGCGCACCTCCGCCGACCCGACCGGCACCAAGGTGCTGGGCACGCTCAACAACTGCTCCGGCGGCACGACCCCGTGGGGCACGACGCTGCACGGCGAGGAGAACGTCGACCAGTACTTCGGCAACGCCGAGAAGGTCACCGACCCCACCCACGCCGCGCGCCTGAAGCGCTACGACATCAAGGGCGGCGCCAGCGAGCGCAAGTGGGAGCGTTTCGACAAGCGCTTCGACGTCTCCCAGGAGCCGCACGAGCCGCACCGCTTCGGCTGGGTCGTCGAGCTCGACCCGTACGACCCGACCTCTGCGCCCCGCAAGCGCACCCACCTCGGCCGGTTCAAGCACGAGGGCGCGCAGCCGCGGCTGACCGAGGACGGGCGCCCGGTGGTCTACTCCGGCGACGACTCGCGCTTCGAGTACTTCTACAAGTTCGTCTCCAGCAAGCGCATGATGCGCGGCACCAGCCGGGCCGCCCGCGAGCACAACCTCACCCTGCTGGACGAGGGCACGCTGTACGTCGCCAAGCTCACCGGTGACAGCCCGGCGACCGAGATCGACGGCACCGGCAAGCTTCCGAACGACGGCGAGTTCGACGGCAGCGGCGAGTGGATCCCGCTGGCCAGCGGCGACAAGTCCTTCGTCGAGGGCATGACCGCCGAGGAGGTCTACGTCTTCACGCGGATCGCCGCCGACAAGGTGGGCGCGACGAAGATGGACCGCCCCGAGGACATCGAGCCGAGCCCGCGCACCGGCCGGGTGTACCTGGCGCTGACCAACAACAAGGACCGCGGCGCGGCGGGCAAGGCGGCGGCCGACGAGGCCAACCCGCGCAACGCCAACAAGCACGGCCAGATCCTGGAGCTGGCCGAGCGCTGGAACGACCCGGCCTCGGACCGGTTCGCCTGGCGGCTGTTCCTGGTCGCCGGCGACCCGAACGACCCGGCCACCTACTTCGCGGGTTTCCCGAAGGAGCAGGTCAGCCCCATCTCCTGCCCGGACAATGTCGCCTTCGACTCGCACGGCAACCTGTGGATCTCCACCGACGGCAACCAGCTCGGCAGCCACGACGGCCTGTTCGGGGTGGCGACCCGCGGTGAGCGGCGTGGCGAGGTGCGGCAGTTCCTGACCGTGCCGACGGGTGCCGAGACCTGCGGGCCGATCGTGCAGGACCGGCGCGTGCTGGTCGCGGTGCAGCACCCGGGCGAGGTGGACGGGGCCAGCGTCGAGAAGCCGGCGTCGACCTGGCCGGACGGTCCGGGCAAGATCGTGCGGCCGTCGGTCGTCAGTGTGTGGCGCCGCGACGGGGGCGACATCGGCGTCTGACGCGATGCGTCGACAGCGTCGACAGCGTCGACAGCACCGATTACGCCGATAACGGCCCGAGGGGGGCTACGGGGGAAATGAGGAAATGGGGGAAATAGCGGGGGAATAACAGGGGGTGTCCCAGCACGTCGATCTGTGGGGGTCGACGTGCTGGGGCGTTATGGGCCGTTCATGCGGCCTTTCGTATGTCCGGGGACATCGGCGCCAGGAACGGCGGCAGGAAGGTCGGCCGCTGCCCGTCCGGTCTTTCGCCCGGTTTGCCGCCCGCGGTGCCGCCCGCCCTCTCGGCCGCCTTCTCCAGCGCTTTGGGGACATCGGCGACGCACTGGACCACGGCCGATTCCTCCGGTTTCGTGGCGTGTTTTTCCATGAGGATTCCGTCCACGGACACGGCGCATCCGACCGCGTGGGCCGGGGCGGCCTCGCCCACTCCGTTGACCGTGAGGGCCAGGAGTTCGTCCGCGGTGGCCTCGACGGTCGTGGACCATTTGCCCTTGAGGCCCTTCACGGCCCGGTCCTTCGCCATTCCGTCCGCGTCCTCGGCGCCGGTGTCGTAATTCACGTCGAACACCTGCGATCCGGCCGCTTCGTAGGTGACCTGGTGCAGGGATTCCTTCTTCCGTCCGGTGCCGCCGCCGTCGGCGGAACAGCCGCTGAGAAGGATCGGCAGCGCGGTGGAGGCGATGACCGCGGTACGTACACGCATGGGGCTACGGGGTTTCCTGTTCGAGGGTTCGGCTGACTGGCCTTCACCATCCTGACAGCCCGTTGAATATTACGTTCCGGATATTGCGGATCTGCGGGTACGAGCCGGGGCTAAACTCAATGGCTCCCTATTCCCGCAGAGTTGGAAGGTGAGAGGGAAAGGTATGCCGACTCCCGTCCCACCCAACCCGGCGAGCGCGCGCGACAGCCTGTTGCAGAGTCCGCTCGCGCTGCTGGACACCACGATGGACCAGCTCCGTACGCTCATCGTCGTACACGAGACCGGTACGGCGCTGGGCGCCGCCCGGGTCCTGGGCCGCGAGCAGTCGAGCGTGCAGAAGCAGCTCGACACGATGAACCGCAACTTCCGCGAGCTGTGCGGCGAACCGCTCGTGCTCAAACAGGGGCGCGGCAAGGACGTGCTGTTCACCGGCACCGGGCGGTCACTGGTCGAGCTGGCGCGGGGCACGCTCGGCAACTGGCTGGACGGGGTGCACGAGTCGCGCCGCCGGCTGGGCCGGACGCTGATGGTGGGCACCACGCGTTTCACGCTCCCCTATCTCGCCGACGCCGGGGAGCGGGTCGCCGAGGACTTCCGGGAGCGCGGCGTCGAGTTGAAGGTCGGGCACGTACGGACCCGTGACGTCCTGGCCAAGCTGCGCGCCAAGGAGGTCGACCTGGTCTGCGGCAGCGTGGTGACCCGCCCCGGCGGCGACAACGAGCTGGACGCCTTCGACGTGATGGAGTGGCGGCGCAGCGGCGTCTCCCTGCTGACGAACCTGCCCCCCGGGCAGCTGCCGGGCCCCACCGTGGAGACCAGCGAACTGCGCTACCTGCCCCTGGTGGTGTCCACCAGCGGCCTGATGTCGGGCGCCCTGCACACCTGGTTCGGCGCCGACTACCGCAACCGGCTCAACATCGCCGCCGAGATCGACACCATGAACTACGGCTTCGAGCTGCTGCGCTCCGGGCTGCTCCAGGGCTGCATGCTGGTGACGAAGGGGGTCGCGGACGCGGCGGGCGGTCATCCTCCCCCAGGCCTGACTCCCCCAGCGCGGCCGCTGGGCGGTGCCCCCAGGAGGTACCCCCAGCTGCCGGCGCCCGGCGCGGGCGGCACGTCGGTGGCGGTGGATCCCCGGTTCGCGTACGGCAGCGGGCTGCGCTCGGTGGAACTGGTCAACGACACCGGGCCGAGGCTGGAGGTGCTGCTGGGCGCGTTCACCCGGCGCGGCGAGCGCGACCACTACGACAGCGCCCACCCGCTCAACATGCTGTGGGACGCGCTGGCGGCGGAGGGCGCCCGCTGGCGCCGCGAGCAGCGGTGGCCGACGGCGGGACTGGAGCCGGACCCGTTCGAGCTGGCCAACTCCTACGATCCGAGCGAGAGCTGACCGTCCTGGCCGCGGGCACCGCCCTTCAGCGCGTGGCTACGGCGCCGCGTACAGGTCGAGGTCGACCAGCAGCGCCCGGTGGTCGGTGTGCGCCAGGTCCAGGAACCGGGCGGCACGCGGCCGCAGCGTGTCGCTGACCAGTACGTGGTCGATCTGCGCGCCCAGCACCGGGGCGGTCAGGCTCGGCCACGACGGCGTACGCGACGCACCTGTCGCCCGCGCGCTGTCCCGCAGCCCCGTGTCCAGCACGGAGCGGAACGCCGCGTGGTCCTGGGTGGCGTTGAAGTCGCCCGCCACCATCGTGGCCTCGCCGCCGCGCCCGGCCGCGTAGGCGCGCAACCGGCCCAGCTCGGCGCGCCACAGGTCCACCCCGCCCGGCTCCGGCGGCATGGGGTGGGCGACCTGGATGTGGACGCGCTGCCCGTGGACCGTGGCCACCGAGCGCGGCATGGCCAGCGTGGCGTCGATCCCCTCCTCGTTCCGGAGCGGGTGGCGGCTGAGGATCGCCGAGCCTTCGGCCGGGGCGCCGGTGACGACGTTCCGGTACGGATAGCTCGCGCGTACGGCGGGGCTGTCGAGCGCCGCCGCGCATCGGACGTCGCACTCCTGCACCGACACCAGGTCCGGGCGCTCCCGGCGCAGCGTGCTCAGCAGGCCGTCCGTGGCCCCGCCGTACTCCAGGTTGGCGCTCAGCACGCGCAGCCGGGCCACCACCGGGCCGCTCGGCTCGGGCCCGGCCGGGCCGTCGTAGGGCTGGGTGAACCAGCCGGTGGCCGCGGCCGCCACCAGGGCCCAGACGCAGCCGGCGGCCCACCGGGCGGCCACGGCCAGGAGCAGCGCGAGCAGCACGGGGACCAGCAGCCACGGCAGGAAGGCCAGGAGTTGCGGGACCGGGGTGATGCCGTCCGTGTCGGCCGCCCGGCAGCCCAGCACGACGCTGGCCGTGGCGAGCGGGGGGATGGCGCACCAGGCGGCGATCCGCCGTCCCCGCGGGCGCGGCAGCCGCACGTACGGCGCGAGCGCCATGAAGCGGGCCGGGGGCTTGGGCAGCGGCTCGGTGCCCCGCCGCTCCGCGACGGACGGTTCCACGTTTCGGCCTCTCGGTGGGCGGCGGGCGCGGCGTACGGGTCGATTCTCCCTCGGAGGCGCGCCGGGCCCGCTCCGGACCCCGGGGGCGCACGGGGTCCGCACCAAGTAAGTTGATTTTTATACGAGTTAACCCTTCGCCGAGCCCGGCGGTATGCCAGACTGCTTGATCGTGACCGAACAGACCGTCGCGATCGAACGACTCATGGCGGTGGAGCAGGCGATCGAGGTGTTCGCCGACGGCGGCTTCGTGATCGTCTTCGGCGACGAGTCCCGGGGGAACCACGGCGATCTGATGCTCGCCGCCGAGTACACCCACGAGGACGCGCTGAAACAGATGCTGGACCACACCTCGGGCGTCGTCTGCGTGGCCCTGCCCGACGAGCGCGCCGCCGCGCTGCGGCTGCCGCAGATGGTCGCGGACAACTCGGGGCTGCACGAGACCGCGTTCACCGTCTCCGTGGATTTCAAGGCGTCCGCCACCACCGGTGTCCCGGCCCGGGAGCGTGCCCGTACCATCCAGGCGCTCGCCGACCCCGCCACCGCGCCGGAGGACCTCGGCCGTCCCGGGCACGTCTTCCCCGTACGCGCCGAGCCCGGCGGTGTGCTCCAGCGCGACGGGCACACCGAGGCGGCCGTCGACCTGTCCCGGCTCGCGGGGCTGTCCGGCACCACCGCCATGTGCGAGATCGTCACGCCGGACTGGGGCACGGCGCGCTACGACGACCTGAGCCGCCTGGCGGCCAGCCGCCTCCTCCCGATGATCTCGGTCCGCGATCTGGCGGCGTACCGGCTGGCGCGCGTGCAAGATCGAGTGGCCGGCTGGTAACCCCGGGTCTACGTTCGAAAGTGGCGTTCGAAAATTTCGACAAGGGTGGACGCCACCAGTAACGCCACCAGTGGTGAACGCCACCGTTCACCGACGCTGACACCGGGACCCACCATGGCGACTCCCCGCCCGGTATCGGAGACGGGCACCGTCGAGGAAGCGACACACCACGGCAAGGGCATCGCGCTCGCCGTCATCGCGTCCTGCCAGCTCATGGTCGTCCTGGACATCACGATCGTGAACATCGCGCTCCCGCAGATCCAACGGGCGCTGGACTTCTCCACGACCAGCCTGTCCTGGGTGGTCAACGCCTACACCCTCACCTTCGGCGGACTGCTGCTGCTCGGCGGCCGGACCGGCGACATCCTGGGCCGCCGCCGGATGTTCGTCTTCGGCGTGCTGCTGTTCGTCTTCGCCTCCCTGCTCGGCGGGCTCGCCCAGAACTCCGGCCAACTGCTGGCCGCCCGCGCCCTGCAAGGAGCCGGCGGCGCCATCGCCTCCCCCACCTCGCTGGCACTGATCACCACGACCTTCGACGAAGGCCCGGAGCGCAACCGGGCCTTCGGGGTGTTCGCCGCCGTCTCGGCGGGCGGCGGCGCCATCGGACTGCTGGCGGGCGGCATCCTCGTGGAGTGGCTCGACTGGCGCTGGATCTTCTTCGTGAACGTCCCCATCGGCGTGCTGATCGCGTTCGCCACCCTGCGGGTCATCCGGGAATCCGAGCGCCACGCGGGCCACTTCGACCTCGCCGGCGCCCTCACCTCCACGCTCGGCATGGTCGCCCTGGTCTACGGCTTCATCCGCGCCGCGCAGGACGGCTGGCGCGACGGCTGGACGCTGGCCGCGTTCGGCGCGGCGGTCGCGCTGCTCGCGGCGTTCCTCGCCATCGAGCGGCGCTCCACCCAGCCCATCACCCCGCTGAGGATGTTCGCCGACCGCAACCGGGCCGGCACGTACGGGATGATGCTGAGCCTGGCCGCCGCGATCTTCGGGATGTTCTTCTTCCTCACCCTCTTCGTCCAGAACGTCCTGGACTTCAGCCCGATCCAGGCGGGCCTGGCCTTCCTGCCGGTCAGCGCGGTCATCGCGGTGGGCGCGGGGCTGGCCTCCCAACTGCTGCCCCGGTACGGGCCGAAGCCGTTCATGGTCACGGGGGCGATCCTCTCGGCGACCGGGCTGGCCTGGCTGACGCTGACCGACATCCACAGCACGTACGCCGGGAGCGTCCTCGGGCCGATGCTGGTGTTCAGCCTCGGCATGGGGCTGCAGTTCGTGTCGCTGACGCTGATGGCGGTCTCCGGGGTCGCACCGCGCGAGGCGGGCGCGGCGTCCGGCCTGCTCAACGCCACGCAGCAGGTGGGCGGCTCGCTGGGGCTCTCCATCCTGGTGACGGTGTTCTCCACGGCCAGCCGCAACAAGGCGGAGGACCTCGTGCCGGAGTTCATGGTGCGGGCGACCCCGCGCGAGCGGCTGCTGTTCCGGCGCACCGGTCAGCTGCCGGGGCACTGGGGGGACGAGGTGCTGACGGCGGGGGTGTCCTCCGCGTTCGTGGCGGCCGCGATCTTCACGGTGGTGGCGGCGCTGATCGCGCTCCTGGCGATCCAGGTGCGGCCGTCGGACCTGGAACGACTCCAGGGGACGGGCCCGCCCGGGGTGTGACGCCGGCGCGGGGCGCCGGTCACAGCCCCGCGCCGCGCAGCGCCAGCACCGTCTCCACCGTGTCCGCCTCCGCCGCCGCCTTGTCCTCCCGGTACCGCACCACCCGCGCGAACCGCAGCGTCACCCCCGCCGGGTACCGCGTCGACCGCTGCAACCCGTCGAACGCCACCTCCACCACCAGCTCGGGCCGCACCCGCACCACCCACCCGTCGTCGCTGACCGCGATCCGGCGCAGCGCCGCGGTCTGCCACTCCAGCATGGCGTCCGTCAGCCCCTTGAACGTCTTGCCGAGCATGAGATACGTGCCGTCCGCCCGCCGTGCGCCCAGGTGCAGGTTGGACAGCTTCCCGGTGCGGCGCCCGTGCCCCCACTCGGCGGCCAGCACCACCAGGTCGAGCGTGAGCACCGGCTTCACCTTGAGCCAGGACGCCCCGCGCCGCCCCGCGCTGTACGGGGCGTCCAGGGCCTTGGCCATGACCCCCTCGTGGCCGCGCTCCAGCACCGCCCGCTGGAACTCCCGTGCCGCGCGCCGGGTCGCCTCGTCGGCCGGGTCCGCCACCACCAGCCGCCGTACCCGCCGGTGCTCGGGGGCCACCCGTGCCAGCTCGGCGTGCCGCTCCCGGGTCGGCAGCGCCAGCAGGTCCCGGCCGTCCACGGAGAGCAGGTCGAAGAAGACCGGGGACAGCGGCAGCGTCTCCCGCGCGCCCGCTACATCGAGCCGGGAGCCGACCCGCCCGGCGACCTCCTGGAACGGCCGGGGCCGCCCCGCCGCGTCCAGGGCGATCACCTCGCCGTCCAGCACGGCCCGGTCCACCGCCAGCTCCCGCGCCGCCGCGACCACCTCCGGCAGCCGCGCGGTGATCTCGTCGAGGGCGCGGGTGTAGATCCGCACGTCCGCGCCGTCGCGGTGCACCTGCACGCGGATGCCGTCCAGCTTCTCCTCGACCGCGCACGGGCCGAGCCGGTCCAGCGCCTCGTCCAGGTCCTTCGCGCTCTGGGCGAGCATCGGCAGCACCGGCCGCCCCACCTCCAGCCGGAACCGGTCCAGCGCCGCCGTACCCTCCGCGAGCAGCGCCCGCGCGACCGCGCCGAGCGACCCTCCCAGCATCACGGCGCGGCGTACGTCGCCGGGGTCCGCGCCCACCGCGGCGGCCAGCCCCTCGGCGGCGAGCGCGTCCAGCGCGCCTTGCCGCAGCTCCCCGCCGATCAGCCGCAGCAGGAAGGACTGCTCCGCCTCGGTGGCGGCGGACATCAGCGCGCCGAGCTGCTCCTTGCGCCGCGCCGCCGCCCCCTTGCCCGCGACGGCCGCGATCCCCTCCAGCGCCGCGTCGACCTCCCGTACCTCCAGGCGGGGCTCCGGGGCGGGTGGCGGTCGGTCGCGCAGTGCGCTCCAGCCCACGCCGGTACGGCGCTGCGGCAGCCTGCCCGCCAGATATGTGATCACCACCGGGGCCTCGTCGGGCGGCGTCCGGGAGAACAGCCGGGCGAGCGCGGCCACCTTCTCCGTACGGGCGGACGTGGCCGCGACCTCCTCGGAGGTCCGGGCGACGTCGGCCAGCAGCATGCCCTCATCGTCACCCGGCCCGGACGCCGCCGCAGCTCGCGCGCGCGGGGTGGACACGCCGTCGTCCGGGTGACGGTGACGGCCGCCGCGCGAACGGGACGGTACTCCTACAGGTGGCGCACCTCGCAGTTGGTCCGCCCCTGGTACGACCTGTAAGGAGAGGCAAGATGGCGCAGGGCACCGTGAAGTGGTTCAACAGCGAGAAGGGCTACGGCTTCATCGCGGTCGACGGCGGTGGGCCGGACGTGTTCGTGCACTACAGCGCGATTTCGGCTACCGGCTACCGCAGTTTGGACGAGAACCAGCGGGTCGAGTTCGAGGTGGCGCAGGGCGAGCGGGGCCCGCAGGCGGACCAGGTCCGGTCACTGCACACCTGAGCCCGCGCCCGCATCCTGCCCGGGGCCGACCGCCGCCTGCCGCGGTCGGCCCTTCGCGCCGCGTACCTCCAGACCGCCGAGGAGCTCGCGGGTCGCGGCGGCGACGGCGTCCACGGCCTCCTCGAAAACGGCCCTGTTGTGGGCGGCGGGCGCGTGGAAGCCGGACACCTTGCGTACGTACTGCAACGCGGCCGCCCTGATGTCCGCGTCGGAGACCTCGGGCATCGCGGGCGGCCGGAGCGTCTTGATACTTCGGCACATGGTTCCAGTGTTACGTGTGGTTCCGGTGTTTCGTGGTCGCCTGCCGTAGGTCGCTTGCCGTTCCCGGTGCTACTCCTTGCCCTCGCCCTCGACGGCCGAGGGGTCCATCCAGAAGACCTCCCAGAGGTGGCCGTCCAGGTCCTGGAAGCTCCGGCCGTACATGAAGCCCTCGTCCATGGGCTCCTTCGACGGCTTCCCACCGGCGGCGAGCGCCTTGTCGGCCAGCTCGTCCACCCGCTCCCGGCTCTCGACGCCGAGCGCCACGATGGCCTCCGCGCCCTTCGAGGTGTCGACGATCTCCTTGTCCGTGAACGACTTGAAGAACGGCTCGACCAGCAGCATCGCGTAGATGTCGTCGCTGATCACCATGCAGGCGCCCTTCTCGTCGGTGAACTGGGGGTTGAACGAGTAGCCGAGCTGCTCGAAGAAGCCGATGGACTTGTCGAGGTCCTTCACCGGCAGGTTGACGAAGATCTTGGTGCTCATGGGGTGCCTCATCTCTGTGTGTCCGGACTGCTCGTATGCGTAGACCGCAGGAGTTCGCGAAACTCATCGCCCTCGCGATGACGAGTTCCCCGGATTTCCCGTCCGGTGGCGATGTCAGTGGTCCGTCCTAGGCTGAGGAACGAAGGGGAGGGTTCCTCGATGAGCGATCTCACGGCTACGGAAACGGCCACGGACGACGGCAGCGCGCGGGACGTGGAGGCGTCGCTGGAGCGGCACCGCGCGGAACTGACCGGGTACTGCTACCGGATGCTGGGCTCGGCCTTCGAGGCCGAGGACGCCGTCCAGGAGACCCTGGTGCGCGCCTGGCGCGGCATAGGGAAGTTCGAGGGGCGGGCGGCGCTGCGCTCCTGGCTCTACCGCATCGCGACCAACGTCTGCCTGGACATGCTCAACGGCAGGCTGCGCAGGGCCCGGCCGATGGACCTGGCGTCCCCGGTGAGCGCGAGCGCGCCGCTGCCCGACGCCCTGCCCGAGGCCACCTGGATCTCCCCGGTCCCGGACGGCCGGGTGCTGCCGGAGAACGGCGATCCGGCCGACCTGGCGGTGGCGCGGGAGAGCATCCGGCTGGCGTTCGTGGCGGCCTTGCAGCACCTGGCGCCCCGGCAGCGCGCGGTGCTGATCCTGCGCGAGGTGCTGGCCTGGAAGGCGAGCGAGGTCGCGGAGCTGCTCGGCACCACGGTCGCGTCGGTCAACAGCGCCCTCCAGCGCGCGCGTGCGGCGCTCGCCGCCCGCGAGATCGCCGACACCGCCCTGGCCCCGGCCATGGACGAGGAGCAGCGCGACCTGCTGGCGCGTTACGTGGCCGCCTTCGAGGCGTACGACCTGGACGCGCTCACCTCGCTGCTGCGGGAGGACGCGACGCTGTCCATGCCGCCGTACGAGCTGTGGCTGCGCGGCCACGCGGACATACGCGCGTGGATGCTGGGCACCGGGATCGGCTGCCGGGGCTCGCGGCTGGTGCCGGTGGTGGCGAACGGCACCCCGGCGTTCGGCCAGTACCGCCCCAGCGCGACGGGTTCCGGTCACGAGCCGTGGGCGTTGCAGGTCGTGGAGGTGTCAGGGACCCGGATCACCGGGCTCAACGCCTTCCTGGACACCGAGCGGCTGTTCCCGCTCTTCGGCCTCCCGGCGCGACTCGACCCGTAGCGGGCCACCGGGCGGCGACCGTTTCGCGGCGCCCGCCGCCGGCGCGCGCTCGTCTGGCGGCTCGGGTTCGTCTGGCGGCTCGGGTTCGTCTGGCCGCTCGGGTTCGTCCGGCGGTTCGGGCTCGTCCAGCAGGGGGAGTACGTCGTCGAACCCGGCCAGCGCGATCAGCGCGCGCAGCGCGGGCCCGGCCCGGCGGAGCGCCATCCCCCGCCCGTACCGCCCGGCGGTGAGCCGCAACCGGGCCAGCGCGTCGAGGGCGACGGCGTCGGGCCGGGTGAGGGCGCGGACGTCGCAGATCACCACGGGCGGGCACGCGGCGGCCTCCGGGGCACCGTCACGGAGCAGGGCACGCAGGCGCGCGCACAGCACGGCGACGTCGTCCCGGTGGACGGGGGCGGGGACGACCAGCACGGTGGGGTGTGGCGACCCGGGCGGGGTGCCTGCGGGTGGGGCTGCGGCTGCCATGCGCGGTCTGCTCCTGACTCCTGGGCGATGCGACGTGCCTGACTCCTGGGCGATGTGACCTGTGGGAGTAGGACTGCCCGACGAGGTGGAAGTCATCGCCACCGCGCCGTACCCGCGACCTGTGCCGTACCCGCGACCCGTGCCGTCCGGTTCGACGCACTGTCCCGGGCGTCGCGTTGCGTCTTACGATCATCACTCCGCGTACGAGGGGGCTTTGATGACGGCGGGTGGGTCGGCGGGGCGCAGGGCGGCGGAGGCGCGGCGGCAGGAACGTGAGCTGCGCGAGCAGTGGTTGGCGGCCCGGCAGCGGGCCTGGCGGTGGGAGGCGGCGAGCAAGGGGGAACAGCGCATCGCCGCCCAGCTGCTCGTGCTCGTCCAGCGCGGCTGGCGGCTGCTGGTGGACCGGCGCTGGCCGGGGACGTGCTCGGCCAACGTGGACATGCTGCTGGTCGGACCGGGCGGGGTCTTCGTCATCGACGTCAAGAACTGGCGCTCGGCCCCGGAGACCACGAGCGGCCGGCTGTACGCGGGCGGCGAGGACCGGCACGGGGAGGTCGACAAGCTGCTGGCGGTGACCCGGACGACGGAGCGGGCCGTCGAGGAACTGGGCCTGTCACCCGTAGCCGTACACCCGGTGATGGCCTTCACCGGCCGACGGCTCCACACCACGCTGGGCCGGGTCCGGCTGGTGGGGGAGTACGAGGTGGGCGCGGCGCTCGCGGCCCAGCGGGCCAGGATCGGCGCGGCGGCGGTCGGGCTCGTCGCGGGGCATCTGGAGACGGTCTTCACGGCGTACGAGGACTCCGCGGTGGAGGCTGACGCGGCCGAGGGTTCCACGGTCGGGGTGGTCGGTGCGGTCGAGGGCTTCGCGGCCGCGGCCGGTGCGGTCGACGGTTCCACGGTCGAGGCGGGCGCGGCTCCGCCGCGCGGCGGCGGCTCCATCTCGGTGCCGCCGGGCAGCCCCTTGGGGCCGGGCCAGGGGGACCCGGCGAGCCATGCGGCGGAGCCGCGTACCGACACCGGCCCTCGCCCCGGCCTCCCCCAGCGCGGTGGCGCCACCGGAGCACCAGCGCCCGCCGGTGGTCCCGCGCCCGCCGCTGGAGCGTCCGTACGCGCCGCACGGGAAACCGCGCCCGGTACCGCTACCGCTGCCGGTGCCGGAGGCGACGATGCGCTGTTCGATCTCGGCGGGTTGCGTGACGCGGTGGTCGACGCGGCCCGACAGGGCCCGATCGAGCGCTGGATGACCTTCCTCGACGCCGGCCAGATCCCGCTCGTACGGCGCAACTGGTCCGGCCCCGCCCGGATCAGCGGCCCGGCGGGCACCGGCAAGACGGTGGTCGGCCTGCACCGCGCCGCCTACCTCGCGCAGCGCACCACCAAGCGCGTCCTGTACGTCACGTTCGCCAACAACCTGCCCCGCGTGCAGGGCACGTTCCTGCGCGCCATGTCCCCCGAGGTGGCCGAGCGGGTCGACTTCCGCAGCGTGCACGCCTGGGCGGGAGAGTTCCTGCGCGAGCGGGGCGTCAGCACCCGACTGCATCGCAAGACGGCCGAGACCGCGTTCAACCTCGCCTGGATCCACACGGGCCGGGGCAGCTGCCTGGCGGAGATCGAACCGGCCCCGCACTACTGGCGCGACGAGATCGACTACGTCATCAAGGGACGCGGCATCACCGCCTTCGAGGACTACGCCGCCCTCCGCAGGCGCCGCAGGCTGACGGTGCTGCGCCGCCCGCACCGGGAGGCGGTGTGGGCCCTGTACGAGGAGTACGAGCGCCGCCGCCGGGAGAAGGACGTCCACGACTTCAACGACGTCCTCCTGCTGGCGAGGGACGAGGCGCGGGCCCGCCCCGACCTCTCGCCGTACGGCGCCGTCGTCGTGGACGAGATCCAGGACCTGACCCTGGTCGGCGTGCAGATGCTGCACGCCCTGGTCGGCGACGTACCCAACGGCCTGCTGCTGATCGGCGACGGCCAGCAGGCGGTCTATCCGGGCGGTTTCCGGCTCTCCGACGCGGGGATCGACATCCGCGGCGACCGCGGCCAGGTGCTGCGCACCAACTACCGCAACGCCAGGGAGATCCTGGAAGCGGCGCTGGAGGTCGTCGCCGACGACCAGTTCGAGGACATCGACGGCAGCCGCACGCCGGGCCGCCGCGACATCGACCTCACGTACCACGACGGCCGGGTGATCCGGGTCGCCGAACGGTCCCTGCACGACCACGACCAGGCGCTGCTGGCCGCGCTGCGCGCACGAGGCGGAGGCGACGGTGGCGGTGCCGGCCGGGGCTGGGGCGACACCGCCGTGCTGTGCCCGTCCCGGCGCGACATCGAGCGCTACCACCGGCTGCTGGACCGGGCGGAGATACCGGTCTGCACGCTGGAGAACTACGAGGGCCACCCGGTCGACGCGGTGAAGCTGGGCAGCTACCGGCGGGCCAAGGGACTGGAGTTCAAGCATGTGTTCCTGCCGCGCCACGACGCGGCGCTGCCGGGGGCGCCGCACGCGGCCCCGGAAGGGAATGCGGCCCCGGAAGGGAATGATGTGGTGCGGGAGCGGGAGGAACTGGCCCGCAGCCAGCTGTTCGTCGCCATGACCCGGGCGCGCGACACGCTGTGGCTGGGCAGCGTCCGGCCCCCGGCCGCCACCACCTCGGAGGACAGCTCATGACGGAGCGCGCCCCGGCCCGCCTCAAGGTCGCCGTACTCGGCGCCGGGAGCATCGGCTGCCACCTCGGCGGCAGTCTCGCTCCGTACGCCGACGTCACCCTGATCGGCCGCCGGGCGGCCATGGACGCGCTGGACGAGCACGGACTGACCCTCACCGGGGGCGGCCGCCCGAGCCTCCGCCTCGACCCGGGAGCCGTACGCACGGCCCGTTCGCCCGCGGCCGCGGCCGGAGCCGACTACGTCCTGGTGACGGTCAAGTCCCCGGCGACCCGCGACGCCGCCCGCGAGCTGGCCGCGCACCTCACTCCCGGCACCGTGGTGGTGAGCTTCCAGAACGGCCTGCACAACCCGCGGATCATCAGCTCCGTACTCGGCCCCGGACACACCGTGCTGGCGGGCATGGTCCCGTACAACGTGGTGCGCGCGACCGGCGCCGGACCCTCTGACACGCCCCCCGCCGCGACCCCTGTCGGGTACCACCAGGGCTCCGGTGGCGCCCTCATGATCGAGGACCGTCCGGAGGCCGCCGCGCTGGTCCGGGCCCTGGGCCGGGCCGGACTACGGGTCCAGGTCTGCCGCGACATGCCCGCGGTCCAGCGCGCCAAACTGCTGATGAACCTCAACAACGCGGTCAACGCGCTGTCCGGCCTGCCGCTGCGCGAGGAGCTGGGGCAGCGGGCGTTCCGTACGTGCCTGGCGCTGTGCCAGGCCGAGGCGCTCGCCGCGTTCCGCGCGGAGGGCGTCCGCCCGGGCCGCGTCGGCGCGCTCCCCGCTCCCCTCATGCCCCGCCTGCTGCGCCTGCCGGACCCGCTCTTCCGCCGTCTGGCGGCCTCGCCCCTCGCAATCGACGCCCACGCGCGCTCCTCCATGTGGGAGGACCTGCGGCGCGGCCGCCCCACGGAGATCGACACCCTTCAGGGCGAGATCGTCGCGATGGCCGCCCGCCATGGCCTTCCGGCCCCGGTCAACGCCCGTCTCGTCACCCTCGTACGGCAGGCGGAGGCAGCCGCCCCGGAGCGTGGCCGCACGTGGACGGGCCCCGAGCTGCTGGCGGACCTCCGGTCCCAGCGGGCCTGACGCTCCTCGCCGGGCGTTGGCGGTCTCCCGGCGCCGGGAGGACGCTGGAGGGAGAGGCCACGAGGGGCCGGACCCTGCGGGCCCCCGGGCCGACGGACGTACCTGGAGGTGCGGGAACGATGACGAAGTTCATGGACGTACACCGTGGGATGAAGGGCATCACGCCGGACCAGCTCAAGGCGGCCCACGAGGCCGATGCCGCGATCGAGGGCGAGGAGAAGGTCCACTTCGAGCGCGCCTGGGCCGATCCGGAATCCGGCACCGTCTACTGCCTGTCCGAGGGCCCGTCGGCTGACGCGGTAAAGCGGATACACGAGCGGACGGGCCACCCGGCCGACGAGATCCACCCGGTGCCGCTCACGATCTGACGGAGGTTCGGTCAGACCCCGGCGGCGAGCTTGAGCGTGATGACACCGGCGATGATCGAGGCGAAGGAGAGCAGTTTGGGGAGGGTGATCTTCTCCCGGTAGACGACCGAGCCCAGGACGACGGTGCCTATGGAGCCCGCACCGGTCCAGATGGTGTAGCCGACGCCGACGTCGAGGGTTTTGAGCGCGAGGCTGAGGGTGAAGATGCCGCCTGCCGCGGCGAGCAGCGTGAAGACGGAGGGCCAGAGCTTGGTGAAGCCCTTCGTGGCGTTGGTGCCGAGGGCGAAGGCGATCTCGAAGACGATGGCGATCGCGAGGTAGATCCAGGTCATGGCGGTGTTCCTTTGCTGGTCAGAGGGTGTGCCGGGGGCAGAGGAGCGCGGGGGCGGACGAGGGGTCAGCCGGCGGCCGGCTGAGCGGACTGCGTCTGCCGCCTGTCGGCGAGCTTGAGGCCGAGGACGCCGCCGATGATCAGGACGAAGGCCAGGGCCTTCCAGGCGTTGAGCGTCTCGTTGAAGATCACGGTGCCGAGGATGACCGTTCCGACGGAGCCGATGCCGGTCCAGACCGTGTAGCCGACGCCGACGTCGAGGGTCCGCAGGGCGAGACTCAGGAAGAAGATCCCGCCCGCGGCCGCGGCGGCGGTGAGCAGCGAGGGCCACAGCTCGGTGAAGCCGTGCGTGGCGTTGGTGGCGAGCGCGAAGACGACTTCGAAGACCGAGGCGATGAGCAGGTAGATCCAGGCCATGGGTGGTTCCTCCGTCAGCTTTAATTGTATGTACGTGCAAGTTTCTGCTGTCGAGGAGAAGCATGTACGTGCAAGTAAGCTGGTGTCAACCAAGGGAGAGACGAAGATGCCCGCAGGCCCCGCCGCGCAGCCGTCCGGCGCGCAGGACGCGCAGATGTGGAACCGCGTACTGTCCCTGCACGCACACGTCGAGCACCGCCTCGGCACGGCGCTCCAGCGCCGGCACGGCCTCGGCCTGTCCGAGTACCGGGCGCTCGGGCACCTCGCGGCAGCGCCGGACAGCGAGCTGCGCATGCAGGAACTGGCCGACAGGCTCGGCCTCAACCAGAGCTCGGTGACCCGACTGGTCGGCCGCCTGAACGCGGCCGGCTTCACGCACCGCGACACCTGCCCCGACGACAAGCGCGGCGTCTACACCGTGCTCGACGACTCCGGCCGCGCCCGCCACGAGGAGGCTCGCGCGACCTACGAGGAGACCCTGGCCGCGGCCCTGGACGAGTCGGCCCGGTCCGACCCGGCCACAGCGGCCGCCCTGACCGCCCTGCGATCCGCCCTCACCTGACCCGCCGAGCCCACCGTCGCCTCCACCGCCGTGTCCACCGCGGCGTCGACCGTCGCCTCCACCGCTGTCTCAGTTCGCCACGGCACGGACGATCAGCGTGCCGATGTGCCCGGGCGTCGGCGCGTCGAGCACGTACGCGTCGGCGTCCGCGAACCCGGCCCGCAGCAGGAGGCTCACCCACTTGCGGGGTGTGTGGCTGTAGCGGTACGTGAACATGGCCTTGCCCGCGAACCCGCCCTTGTACATCCCTTGGGGGCCGTACGCCCCGGGGATGGCCGGGGGATGCGAGAACGCCAGAACGCCGCCGGGGTTCAGCCGCTCCGCGACCAGGGGGAGCAGCTTGGCCGGGTCGGTGAACCAGACGGCGCCGAAGATCGAGTAGATGGCGTCATAGGTCTCGGTGCTGCCGCGGAGGTGTTCGAGTACCTCGGCACAGATGAACCGCGCGCTCGTCGACTCCCAGCGTGCGGACGTGCGCGCGACCATGACGGGTGAGAGATCCACACCGGTCGCCATGACCCCCTGCCGCGCGAGGTAGGCCAGGGCCCGCCCCGTGCCGCATCCGATCTCCAGCACGGACCCCGGCTCGCCGAGTAACTCGGGACCCGGCCCGTGCCCGGCGTACTGCGTCCAGCGAAAGACGGGCTCGGACTCGTACACGTCCTTCTTCGTGCTCTCGGCGTAGGCGTCCCAGAGTTCGCGTTCGGCGTCGATGTCGTGGCGTGCGGGCAACGGGCGTCCCTTGTGCGGTGGTTGGGGATACGGCGGCAACCCCGGCCCTCGGGGAGGAGGGCAGGGGCAGGCACTCTAGTGCCGCTTCAGTGGCTGTCGGGGACCTTGTTGTCACATGGCGAGCAGTCCGAGGCGTCCACCTCCCACAGCTCGTCGTCGACGTCGAAGCCGTTCCTGCGCAACAGGTCGGCGGTCCGCATCACCGTGCCGTCGCGGCGGCGTTCGACCAGCGGCGCGTGGTGCTTGTAGTGCCCTGCGTTGTACTCGTCGCACAGTGCGAAGTAGACGGGTGTGTCGAGGATGAGCTGATGGACGCCGATGTCCACGGTGTAGCCGACGCCCATGTCCACGCCGGGGTTCTCCATGGCGGTGATCAGGTAGGCGATCCCCTGGCCGAGGATGCGTTCGGCGAGGCTGCGGACCGCCACACTGTCGCGGAGCAGAAGCCGAACCTCGCGCTCCCAGAGGTCGGCCACGCCGACATCCGCGACCAGGTGCGGCACGCGTTGTTCTAACGCGTTGAGGATGACGCGCGGATCACGGGTCCGCGTCTGGACTGCTGTACTCATCGTGCGGTCTCCTCCTCATTTCGGAGTTTGCTGCACTTGCTGCCCCGTCCCTGCGGAGCCGTTGAGACGGGGAGTTCAGCGATGCTGGAGGGCCTCAACGCGTCCAGCCGCATGCCTCTGCTCTCGGCGATGCGCAACGCGTCGGTCAACGCCTCGGTCAGCCGGTTCACCAGGAACCGCAGTTCTCTGGTGTCCGCCTTACGGTTATCGACCAGCATCCGCGCGTGCTGGATCATCTCGGTGCCCATGCGAAGCTGCACGGCCTCCATCTCGTCGGCGAGCTTCGTCAGGTGGCTGTCGGTGCCGTCGTCACTGATGAGATAGGCGGGCTGCCCGGCCGGACCGGGCCACGGCAGCAGCCGCGGCTGCGCGGTCACCGTGCCGCCACCCTCACGCCGTGAATCCAGCGGGTGCCGACGTCGACGCCATGGACTGCGAGCCACAGCGTCCGCCGACGATGGGGCTGACGTCGCGCTTCCTGACACCGCTCGTGTGCGACGAGGTACGGCCGGACCAGCGCGACGTCCTCCGCGTGCACGGCAGGCGCCGTCGCGGCGGGCGCAGGTGGCAGGTTGACCGTGGGCGCGCCCTGCAGGCTGGTGGTGGACGAAGGGTGGGCCGCGCGGTGGCGCCCAGGCGCGGGCAGTAACAGCCGCAGCAGCCACTCAACGATTCGGGCGATAGTCTCTTCCATGTTGACGCTCCAAGGCAGCGTTGACCACGCCCCCGGACCGACGCACATCGGTCGCGGGGGTCTATCGAAGCCAACTGTCCTGCCTCGTCTAGCTGCTGACTTCCCGCCCGTGGGTATCCCCATCATGGGTAGGCTGACTGTCAGGTCAATGCGACACACTGTCACCAGCATGCGCAACGAGGCATCTCATGACCGCTTACAGGCCGCACACGGCGCTCCCGCGTGAACTCCTTGATCGCACGGACATGAGAACCGCGATCGCGACCCATGATTTCGGCACGGTGTTCTTCCTCGCACGTAGCGAGGCCGGGATCAGCTACTCGAAGATTGCGGCCGAATGCGACATCAAACCGGAGCGCGTGGGGGCCTTGGCGCGTGGTCAAGGTAGCGTGACCACATTCGACAAGATCGCACGGATTGCCGATGCATTACGCATCCCTGGCGATCTCCTCGGTCTCGCTCCGCGCGAATGGGAGGTTTCGCCGCCGGGTCGGATCACCACCATGCCTGCGCATTCCACTGCCACGAACGGAGACGGAGACGAAGTGCGGCGCAGGGAGTTCTTCAAAGCATCGGCCGGAACCGGGCTCGCCGTGGGGTTGCACGACCTCACTCGCCCGCAGGCACACCGCCGGGTCGGAAGCGACCTTCCTGAGCGACTCCGGGAGCGCACAGCCCGCTTGCGGCGCCTTGACGACGTACTCGGAGGCAGGGACACCTACCGGGTCTACCTCGGTGAGTACCAGGCCACGAAGGCTCTGATCCGCGATACCACCTGCACCGAAGAGACCAGCCGGGCCTTACTCTCCGTACTGGCCGAGCAAGCGCAGCAAGCTGGCTGGGCCGCGTTCGACGCCGGTAGGCATGCAGACGCAGCCGGGCTTTACGAGGCCAGCCACAAGGCCGCGGTCGATGCTGGAGATACCTCGCTCGCAGGTAACGCGCTCGCCTTCCTCGCCTACCAGACGGTCAACGGCGATCGGCAAGCCGGGATAGAAATCGCTGCCCGCTCGTGTGAGATTGCGGGTCCCGATGCGGCTCCAGGCGTGCGCGCGCTGCTGTACGAGCGGCTTGCGTGGGCGTACGCGGTCGCGGGCCACGCCTCTGAGACAGAGCGCGCCCTCAACGGCGCGGAGGCCGCGCTCGCTGAGATCGACGGCACCCCGCAGCCGGACTGGGTGACGTGGGTCGACCGCAACGAGCTGCGCATCATGACCGGCCGGTGTTGGACGGAGCTTCGGCGGCCACTCCGTGCTGTCCCCGCCCTGGAGACCGCGTTGGCTCAGTACGACGACACCCACGCACGAGACAAGAGCCTCTACCTGTCGTGGCTGGCCGAGTCCTACGTTTTCGCGGGGGAGATCGAGCAGGCCGCCGCCATCACGGGGCGCGCATTGGACCTTTCCGCCGGGGTGGCTTCTGCCCGCCCCTGGGAGCGGCTTGCTCCCGTACTGCGGCGGCTCGGCGAGTACCAGGCGCTACCAGCCGTCGCCGAGGTCCTGGAGAAGGCCAGTACCTGATGCTCACTTCGCCGCAACCGACTCGACAGTCGTAGCCACCCATCGAAGGTACGCATCCGATCCCGCCACGATTGGCACGGCCGAGATCTCCGGGTTCTTCCACGGGTGGTGTGCCAGGAAGTGGGCCTCTACTTCGGGATACCTGTCGGCCCGGGTCTTCAGCAGCAGTTGCCACTCCTCACCGGTCCCGAACTCGCCCTCATGCCAGAAGGCGGAGACCACTGGACCGACGATCTGTGCCCCGGCAGCCAGGCGAGCCATCACCACGGACCGGGCCAGCTCCACCGCCTGCTCACGGGTCTCCGTTGCTGTCGACACCTGGAGAAAGTCAGCCATGCGAGCGAGCCTATCCCCGTGGCCACGACACATTGGTCGATTCGATGAGGGCCTTCCCGATGATTCACTCTGGCTGTGACCCGTCGAGTAGGGACCGCAGCGCGTTGCTCACGGGTGGCACACTCCTGCTCCGTGGCTGACATAGCAACTCAAGTAGTGCCGGTGGCCTCCGCGCTTGCGGGACCGGCACGCCGAGCAGGAAGCCAGGTCGCTCCAGTCGTATGCCGACCTTCTGCAGGCGGCCACGGACATCGCACGTACGCTCCGGCAGACCGCTGAGCAGCTGGACGAGGGTCGCGAGGTCGACATGCACGAGGTTGTGGCGGTTGTCGATGGCCACATAGGCCAAGTGCGGCGGCAGGGGACCGTGGTGCGCCTCGTGGGGCCGCGCAGGGCCTTCGACCTCGTCACGTCGTTGGAGGATCAGGTCGCCCCCGTCTACCGCCTGCTCGCTGAGGTCGCGCGGTCGCGCGACGGCTCCGTTCTGGTGGAGCCTGCCCGGCGGTTGATGAGGAGCCGGGATGCGATCACCGATCACTTGCGGGAGACCGGAGGGCTCTCCTGACCCGACCCGTCGGACGGGCCTTGGCCCGACGACGGAGAACGGGCGGGCCGGTCGGGCCGCCTCGTGCGTGAGTGTGGAGCTTGCGAACCGGCCCGCACGCGTTGCTGGTGCGTGCGCCCCTCCAGGCGCGCGCACCAGCGCCCCACGGCAGGAGCTAGGCGGGGGTCATCCGCTGCATCTGGATTCCGTGGCGTTTGCCGATCTCGATGAGGCGGTCGATGTCCGGTGCCGCGTCCGACTGGGGCGGCAGTTCGCGCCGTTGGGCGGGTTCGCCCGCCTCCTCGAAGAACTTGTCGATGCCGCCCGGCGTGTAGGTGACCAGGATCCGCGTCGTGCTGGTGGGCTCGAACCGTTCCAATGTGCCCTCGGGGATGTGGAAGAAGTCCCCGGGGCCGCCGTCGACCGTCTTGTTGCCGATGTGGTACCGCAGTGTCCCCTCGATGACGTAGACGCTCTCGGTCCCGGGGTGGATGTGGGGCGGCGGGCCCATTCCCTCCGGGATGGTCATCTCCATCACGGTCATTTCGCCGTTGGTCTCATCGCTCGATGCCTTGACCTCGTAAAGGCCGTTCAGCATCCAGAACGCCTTTCCTTCACCGCTGCGGCGCACGTGGGCGTTCTTCGCCACGGGACGCCTCCTCTCCTCAGGGGACCTGCACCATGGGTTCCCACCGGAGGGCGCGGCCGAAGGCCGCCATATGGGTGGGGCGGCGCCTCAGGTGTGCTGGGTGGGACGGGAGCCGAGGTGAGTCAGGATCAGGGAGGGGATACGAGGGCTGATTCCGCCCAGGGCCGCCAGGATCCGGTACGGCGTGCCGGGGATGCTGAGGCGCCGGTTGCGGGCGAGGTCGCGCAGGGCGGTGTCGGCGACCTGGGCGGCGGGCAGCCACAGGAAGCCGGGGACGCGCGAGATGTCCCTGCCCGTGCGCTGGTGCAGTTCGGTGCGGACGTAGCCGGGGCACAGGGCCATGACGCGGACACCGGGCCGGACGGTGTTCCCGTGGCGCAGGCTCTCACTGAAGGCCGTCATCCAGGCCTTGGAGGCGCCGTACGTGCTGCGGGGGTAGAGCGCCCAGATGGAGGCGACGTTGATGATGCCGCCGCGGCCGCGGGCGTTCATGGCGGGCAGCGCCGCGTGGGTCAGGCGCAGCACGGCCTCGCAGTGCACGCGCAGCATGCGGATCTCGTCTTCCACCGGCACCCGCGGGAACGGAGCGGGGTGAGCGAATCCGGCATTGTTGACCAGGATGTCGACACCGGCGGCCGCGCGTTCCTCCACCAGGGCCAGGTCCTGTTCCTGAGCCAGGTCGGCGACGAGGGCGTCGGCGGCGACGCCGTGGGTCCGGCGCATCGCCGTGGCGGTGGCGCGCAGGCCCTGCTTGTCGCGGCCTACCAGCAGGAGGTCGCAGCCTTTGGCGGCGAGCCGGTCGGCGAACGCGGCGCCGATCCCCCTGCTTCCCCCGGTCACCAGGGCACGTGGCACGGTTCTCCTTCCCTGCGGACGACCGCCAGTTGGCTGGTGGCACGGAATGCTGCCAGCGGCGTGCGGCGCGTCAAGGACGGCGTTCTGGTCATCCACCTGGCCGAGATCGCTGATCAGGGGCGGGCATCCTCGCCTGACGGCTAGGGTCCCCGCGAAGCGGAGTCGGTCACGAGGCGTGCGGGAGGGGACGGAGTGCCGGAGGCTGTGAAGCGGGCGCGCCGGGAGGGTTTCACCGTGTTCCCATCGGTCCACGTTGCCGGGGGCAGGGTGGTGCATCTCGTCAAGGACGGGCAGGTGCCGGAGCCGGTGCGCACCGATCCGGTCAAGGCCGCCCTCGCCTTCCAGGAACAGGGCGCCACCTGGCTGCACCTGGTGATGGCCGAGGACGGGAGCGGGGGCTTCGACGTCGACACGGCCCGTCGCGTCATCGGCGCCGTCGACATCGACGTGCAGCTGATGTGCCGTGCCGGAGTGGTCGACGACGACTCCCTCGCCCGGGCGCTCGGCACCGGCTGCACCCGGCTCAACCTCGGCCGCGGCTCCCTGGCCGATCTCCGCTGGTGTACCACGGCCATCGCCCGGCACGGCGAACGGCTCGGCGTCAGCCTGCCCGTGCGCCGCACCGGCGGCGGCCTGCGCGTGGCCGGGCTCGGGCCTGTCGCCGACTCCGGTGAACTGGGGGACGTCCTGAGCGTGCTGGACCGCGCCGGGTGCGCCCGTTACGTCGTCACCGACGTGAGCAGGGAAGGCACCCTGTCCGGCCCCAACCTCGGCCTCTTTCGCGATGTCTGTGGTCGTACGCCCGCGGCGGTGCTGGCCGCGGGCGGCGTCACCACCCTTGAGGACCTGCGGGCCGTCGTGGCCCTGGCTCCGCACGGCGTCGAGGGCGTCCTCGTCGGCCGGGCCCTGTACGCCGACGCGTTCACCCTGCCGCAAGCCCTTGCCGCCGTCGAGCCAGGGGCGGGAAGAGCCCGATAGCCGGGGCAGCCGGAGCAGTTGGGGCAAGCCGGGGCCGGATCAGGCCACGCCGTGCGTGAGCGCGAAGGCCGCCGCCCTGGCGCGGGCGGCGCTGCCGGCGCTGCCGGCGGCGCCGAGCTTGTCGTAGATGGTGTCGAGGTGCCGTACGACGGTGTGGAGGCTCAGGAACAGCTCCTCCGCGATCTGCTGGTCGCTCAGGCCACGGGCCAGCAGGCGCAGGATCTCGACCTCACGCGGTGTCAGGTGCGTACCGGCACCGCCGAGACGGTCGGTCCGGTCCGACACGGACGCCGCGATTCCGCGCAGGAGGGCGGCGGCATCGGCCTCGGCGCGCTCCGCGCCGAGGGTGTGGAACGCGCGGTACGCCGCCTGGGCCTCGGCCGCCGCCTCCGGCGCCCGCCCCAGCGCGGCCAGCGTGTCGGCCAGCCGCAGGCGGGCGCGGGCGGCCTCGAAGACGCCGCCGCGGCCGTAGTGGTCCACCGCGTCCGCGAACCGGCGCCCGGCCTTCTCGTGGTCCCCGAGGGCGGCGGCGACCGCCCCGGCCGCCAGGCACGCCGACGCCCGCATCGGCTCCGTCGCCGCGTCCGCCGCCACGGCCGCCAGCTCGGTGGCCGCGGCCTCCGCGGCCCGTACGTCGCCCGTCGCCGCCTTCGCGCGGGCGAGCAGTTCCAGCCCGGGGGCGCGTTCCAAGCGGGCCGTGGGGCCGAGCTCGCGCAGGTACCGCTCGGCGAGGTCGGCGGCGGCCGCGGCGCTCCCGTCCGCGATTCCGTACGCGTTCTGGTCGTTCCGGTCCGCTCCGTATGCCTTCCGGTCCGCCGTTCCGTCCCTCGTTCCGTCCGCCTTCCTTCCCGCGTCCCCGCGTTCCAGCTCCAGTTCCGCGCGGACCAGCAGTGCCGGGATGCCGCCGGGGGCGCGCGGCGGCGGACCGGCAGCGGGCGCCGCCCGGAGCGTCGCCTGGCCCACCTGGGTCGTCTGGTCCGCTTGGCCCGCCTGGGACGCCTGCTCCGCCTGGGAGATGCCGTCGAGCAGCGTCGCCGCCTCCTCGAACCGGCCCTGCCGGCACCTGAGGCGCGCCAGCTGTACGACGGGCTCGGCGGCGCGGGCGGGGCGGGTCGCCTCCAGCGCCCGTATCGCGGTCGCCAGCTCCGCCTCGGCCTCCGGCCACAGGCCGCGCCAGAACAGCACCCCGGCCTCGTGCGTACGGCAGATCGACAGCATCAGCCGATGGTGCGAGCGGGCCGCGAGGTCCCGCAGGGTCCGGCACGACCGCGCGGCTCGCTCGTAGTACTGGAGCTGCTCGCAGGCGGACACGAGACAGCGGCAGCAGGTGGCCGCCGCGTCGGGGTCCCGGATCTCGCCCGCGACGGCCGCCGCCGCGGCGCCGTCGACCAGCCGCATCCCCTCCCCGACATGGCCCTGCCCCACCATGGCGAGCCCCTGATGGGCCAGTCCCAGGAGCTCCAGATCACGGTCGGCCGAGGCCCGGCCGACCGCCACGGCCGCGGTGGCTGCGCGCACCGCGGCCTCCGGATCGTGGTCGGCCGCCAGCGCCAGCTGCGCCTCACGAACCGCAAGCCACCCGGCCTCGGCCCCGGACGCGGTGCCGGATGTCGTGCCGGGCTCGGCGCCGGACGTGGTGCCGGACTCGGCGGCGGATCCGGCTCGGGACGCCGTCCCGGCCTCCGCCCCGGCCTCGGCATCCGCCCTCACCCCCTCCAGCAGCCCCCGGGCCCACCGCAGCCACCCCCTGGCGTCCGTGTCGTCCCCCGCGGCGTGCCGGTCCATGGCCAGGGCGGTGGCCACGCGGGCCGCGCTGCGGCGGTCGCCCGCGTCCTGGTAGAGCCGGAAGGCCCGCGTGCGTGCCCCGGTCGCCGTGGCGGCGTCGTCGAGCCACCACGCCGCCGTGCCCAGCCCCTCGTACGCCCGCGCGTATGCCGCGCCCGCCCGCGAGCCGCCCTTGTACCGCTGCGGGGCCCCGCCCTCGTACATCCGCGCGTCCCCATCGCGGTGCAACGCCCGCTCAAAGGCCGCCCGCGCGTTCGCCCACGCGCCGCGGGCCAGCGCCTCGCCGCCGGAGGCGATCTCCTCTTCAAGCCGTTGAAGCTCTTCGAGCTCTGCTGCAAGCGCTCTGTCGGTGTCCACGTGGCTGCCCACCCGCTGCCGGGGCCGGTTCCTCCCTCCATGGTCCGCCCGTACGGCACACGGGCAAACCCGGCGAAGCGATGGGCGAAGGGATCGGCGAAGCAACAGGCCGCGACGGAAATGGCGAAGGGATCAGCGGGCGCCGATCGTACGGCCGCCGCGTCACACTGGTGGTGGAGGAACGGATCCGCCGTCGCGCGGAAGTGGGCACGCCGATGCCGTACGTAGCCGTCAGCGCACTGAGCCACCCCGGGCTGGTCCGCGCCCGCAACGAGGACAGCCTCGCGGTCGGGCCGTGGACCCTGTGCGGCACCGTGACGGAGAACCCGCAGACGCTGCTGTTCCCCCTCGGCACGCCGCTCCTCGTCGCGGTCGCCGACGGCCTCGGCGGACAGCCGGCCGGTGATGTCGCCAGCGCCCTGGTCGTCCGCCGGCTCGCCTCGCTCGGCCCGTCACTGGACACCGAAGAGGCCGTACGCGACGCCGTGAACGTCTGCAACCGCGCCGTCCACGCGGCCGCCGACACCAATCCCGACCTGGTCACCATGGGCACCACGGTCGCGGGCGCCGTCGTCCTGCCGGAGTCGCTGTTCGCGTTCAACGTCGGCGACAGCAGGGTGTACGACGCGACACGGGACGGCTTCCGCGAGGTGAGCGTGGACGACAACCCGCCGCTGGCCCCGGGGCAGCGCACCACGCCGATCGTCACCCAGACCCTCGGCGGCACCCCCGGCTTCAGCGCGGTCACGCCCCACGTGGCGACGATCGGGCTCTCCGTGGGCGACCGCTACCTGATCTGCTCCGACGGCCTGACCGATCCGGTGCCGGACGACGCACTCGGCGAGCTGCTGCGGGTGCACGACGACGGCCGCGCGGCGTTCGAACTGTGGAAGGCCGCGATCGACGCGGGCGGCCCCGACAACATCACGCTCGCACTCGTCCGCATCGGCGATGCCTAGCCACGCCCGGCTCCCGGGGCGGGCTCCCGTGGCGGCTCCGATGGCGCGGGCACGGGCGCCAGCGCGCGGGACTCCCCGGCGAGCCTCAGCATGGGGACGAGACCAGCGGAGCAGTGGAGGTGGTCACATGGACGGGCCGTCGCCGCAGGCCAAGCGGCCGGTCAGCGCCGTGCTCGCCGGGCCGTACGGGCATCCCTTCCACCCGATCCTCGTCACGGTGCCGATCGGCGCCTGGGTGGGCAGCCTCGTCTTCGACATCGCCTCCCACATCGTGGACGACCCCGACTTCCTGTCCCGGGGAGCCATGTGGCTGATGGCCATCGGAGTGATCGGCGCCCTGGTCGCGGCGGTGGTCGGCTTCCTGGACCTGCTGGTCATCCCGGCCGGCAGCCGCGCGTTCCGCGTCGGCCTGCTGCACATGACGCTGAACCTGCTGGTGACGGCGGGCTATGTGGCCGGCTTCCTGTGGCGGCAGAGCGACGGGCCGTCGGGCAGCGTGCCGGCGGGACAGCTCACGCTGAACGCCGTGAGCCTGGCCGTGCTGGGCGTCTCCGGATTCCTGGGCGGCAAGCTCGCCTACCACTACGGGGTCCGGGTCGCGGACGAGGCGACCCAGGCGGAGGGCTTCACCCCGTACCGCCGCGGGACTTCCGGACGTACCGGCTGACCCGAGACCCGCCGGGTGCCCGACACCCGCCGGTCTGGTCCTCCAACCTCCAGCCTCCTGACGCCGACGACTGCGGCAGGGCAGGGCGTTTGGCGGAGTGCCGTCCCGCGGCAGGCGCGCCTTGCACGACTGTGGATGACTATGCGTTACCACTTTCTACGGAACGTGATCCCGCCTGGTCGCTCGGCTCGAAGCCCGGCCCGACCACGAGCCACGCGGATCAACGCACGCAACGGAGAGAGGTAAGCAGTCGATGGCAGTGGAGACACGTCCGGCCCCGGCGGGGAAGGCCCAGACGCAGGACCAGGAGCAGGCGCGGCTGAGTCTCAGCACCGAGGCGGCGCGGAACCTGGCGACCACGACCAAGTCCGAACCTCAGATGCAGGCGAAGAGCTCGCGGTGGCTGCTGCGCAAGCTGCCGTGGGTGCACGTGCCCGGTGGGGCCTACCGGGTGAACCGGCGGCTCTCGTACACCGTCGGGGACGGCCGGGTGACCTTCGACAAGAACGGCTCCAAGGTCCGCGTCATCCCCGCCGAGCTGGCCGAACTGCCACTGCTGCAAGGGTTCGACGACGCCACCGCGCTGGGCGCGCTGGCCGAGAAGTTCGTCCAGAAGGAGTACGAGCCGGGCCAGGTCATCGTGGAGGCGGGCCGGAAGGCCGACCACGTCTTCCTGATCGCCCACGGCAAGGTGGAGAAGGTCGGCACCGGCGCGTACGACCAGGCAGAGACCATCCTGGGCCGGCTGGGCGACGGCGACGCCTTCGGCGGCCAGATGATGAAGGACCCCGGCGGCAAGTGGGAGTTCACGGCCCGCGCGCTGACCCACACCACGATCCTGACGCTGCCGCACTCCGCGTACAAGGCGGTCGCCGACCAGTACGCGGCGCTGCGCTCCCACGTCCAACTGCTCAGCGCCAACGGCCACAAGAAGACGAACAAGTCCGGCGAGGCCGAGATCGAGTTCCTCTCCAGCCACGTCGGCGAGCCGACGCTGCCGGTCACCTTCGCCGACTACGAACTCAAGCCGCGCGAGTACGAGTTGAGCGTCGCGCAGACGGTGCTGAAGGTGCACAGCCGGGTCGCCGACCTCTACAACGAGCCGATGAACCAGACCCAGCAGCAGTTGCGGCTGACCATCGAGGCCCTGCGCGAGCGCCAGGAGCGCGAGCTGGTCAACAACCCCGAGTTCGGGCTGCTCAACAACACGGACTTCGAGCAGCGCATCCCGACCCGCTCCGGCCCGCCCACCCCGGACGACCTGGACGACCTGATCGCCATGCGCCGCAACACCCAGTACCTCTTCGCCCACCCGCGGACCATCGCGGCCTTCGGCAAGGAGTGCAACAAGCGGGGCATCTACTTCCACAGCGTCGACGTCGACGGCCACCACATCCCCGCGTGGCGGGGCGTGCCGATCCTCCCCTGCGGCAAGATCCCGATCTCCGACAAGGGGACCTCGTCGATCATCGCGATGCGTACCGGGGAGAAGAACGAGGGCGTCATCGGCCTCTACCAGACCGGGATCCCGGACGAGGTCGAGCCCGGCCTCAACGTGCGGTTCATGGGCATCGACGACAAGGCGATCATCTCCTACCTCGTCAGCACCTACTACTCCGCCGCCATCCTCGTCCCCGACGCGATCGGCATCCTCGAGAACGCCGAGGTCGGTGCGAGTGCCTGAGCGCCACCAGAACCCGCCGGTGCCGCCAGTCCCGTCAGTGCTGCCAGTGAAGGAGGGCTGAGACGGTGTCCCTGCTGTCTCGGATGTCCGCCGTCGCGGCCACCGACGAGGTGGCGGACCTGGTGGGCGCCCTGCTGTCCGATCCGGCGCGCCCGGGGAGGCCGGACCTGCTGGCGCCGCCGTCGGAAACGGTCGCGGAAACAGTCGCGGAGACGGCTCCCGACGCGTCTCCGAACGCGGCTCCGAACACGGCTCCCGACGCGGCTTCGGCCCCGCGTCCGGAGCCGGCGGGACCGGACGCGCCGGTGCTTCCGTCGGGGCCCACGGGGCTCGGCACCTCGGCCGCCAGGGCCCTGATCCCGTCGCCGGCCGTCGAGCCCCCGGTCCCCGGCGGTCGTACGGAGCAGGCCGCCGCGGAAGCGGCCACGGCCGGGCTCCCGGTGCTCAGCGGGCCCACGGGGCCGGGCACCTCCGCCGCCCGCCTCGCGGTCAGGGAGCGCTCCTCCGGCAGCCTCGGCAGCCCCGGCAACCACGGCAGCCCCGGCGGCACCAACGGCTCCGGCAGCACGGACAGCTCCGACGGCGCCGGCAGCCGGTCGTCGTCGCGGCCGGCGCTGTACTGCCCGCCCGCCGTCCGTGACGACCCCGCCCTGGGCGAGGCGGTCAACGAGCGGCTGGTGGCGTGGGCCGAGGAGGTGGGGATCTACCCTGGCCGGCTCGACATGGTCCGTTCGGCCAACTTCGGGCGCCTGATGATGCTGGCCCACCCCGAGACGGACGACCCGGACCGGCTGCTCGCGGCGGCGAAGTGCGGGCTGTCGGAGTGGGCGGTCGACGACCACATCGTCGACTGCGAGGTGGAGGAGCCCCGCCACGAACTGCTCGGCCAGCGCCTCGCGATCTGCCACTCGGTGATCGACCAGGCCCAGCTCCCGCTGCGGTACGCGCCCCAGCTCGAACGGGTCGTGCGGAACGACCCGGTCGCGCGGGCGCTCCGCTCCTGCCTGGACAACCTCCTGCTGTACGCCACGACGACCCAGGTGCGCCGGCTCCGCCACGAGCTGGCCATCATGTTCGTCGCGTACAACCAGGAGGCGAACTGGCACACGCAGGGCCTGAGGCCGCCGGTCTGGGAGTACCTGATGCACCGGCACGAGAACAGCTTCATCCCGTGCATGGTGCTGGTCGACGCCATCGCCGGGTACGAGGTGCCGATGGCCGAGTTCTCCGATCCGCGGGTGCGCCGCGCCTTCAACCTGGCCGGCACCGCGACCGTGCTCATGAACGACCTGTACTCGATGGGCAAGGAAGACCCCACGGACTTCAGCCTGCCCATGCTGATCGCGGCCGAGGACCAGTGCTCGATGGAGGAAGCGGTCGAGCGCAGTGTCCGGATCCACGACGAGCTGATGCACACCTTCGAGGCCGAGGCCGCCGCGCTCGCCGCCACCGGCTCACCGGAGCTGCGCCGCTTCCTGACCGGGACGTGGTTCTGGGTGGCCGGCAACCGCGAATGGCACGCCGGCAGCGCACGCTACGCGCCGACCACCTGACCTCAGCCGTAGTCGCCACCTGACCTCAGCCGTAGTCGCCGCCCGACCTCAGCCGGGTCGGCTGCCCGACACCAGCTGGATCGGCCCCCTGACCTCAGCCGAGGTCGGTCGCCCGTCCTCATCACCTGAACCCCCTCCGTACGCAAGGAGTCCTCGCACCATGCCTACCACCCAGACGGAGATCGCCGCCATGGACGACGTGCTGCGCACCGAGTACCAGAAGTCCGTCGCCGAGTACTGGAACACCGAGAAGGACCCCGTCAACCTGCGGCTCGGCGAGGTCGACGGCCTGTACCACCACCACTACGGCATCGGCGACTTCGACCCGTCCGTCCTGGAGGGGCCCGAGGACACCCGGGACCAGCGCGTCATCGAGGAACTGCACCGCCTGGAGACCGCCCAGGCCGATGTCCTCCTCGACCACCTCGGCGCCATCGCCCCGGCCCACCGCCTGCTGGACGCCGGCTCCGGCCGCGGCGGCACCAGCATCATGGCCAACGCCCGCTTCGGCTGCCAGGTGGACGGCGTGACGATCTCCGAGGCCCAGGTCGGCTTCGCCAACAGCCAGGCGGCGCAGCGGGGCGTGGCCGACCAGGTGCGGTTCCACTTCCGGAACATGCTGGACACCGCGTTCGACACCGGCTCCCGCCGGGGCATCTGGACCAACGAGACCACCATGTACGTGGACCTGTTCGAGCTCTACGCCGAGTTCTCGCGGCTGCTGGAGTACGGCGGGCGGTACGTGTGCGTCACCGGCTGCTCCAACGACGTCACCGGCCTGCGCTCGAAGGCCGTCAGCCGCATCGACGAGCACTACACGTGCAACATCCACCCGCGCAGCGAGTACTTCAAGGCGATGGCGGCCAACAGCCTCGTGCCCATCAACGTCGTCGACCTGACCTCGGCGACCATCCCGTACTGGGAGCTGCGCGCGAAGTCCTCGGTGGCCACCGGCATCGAGGAGGCCTTCCTGACCGCGTACAAGGAGGGCAGCTTCCACTACCTGCTCATCGCGGCTGACCGGATCTGAACTGGTCCAGCCGGGCGAACCAGCGGGCGTTGGACGCCACTGCCCGCTGGTATGTGCCGTGGTGGTCGCTGTCGCCGTACGAGAGCACCGTGGCGTGCGCTCCCCGCTCGGCCAGCGTCTTGGCGCAGCTGACCGTGTTGCCGATGGGCACGTCCTGGTCGCCCCGCGCGGTGTGCAGGCGGACCGGCACCCGGGGAGCCCACGCGCAGACGCCGTCGTTGCGCCGGAGTACCTCCGCGAGCGCGCCGGTGGGGTGCTGGAGCCGCTCGTACCACTCCGCGGTGAGCAGCTCCTCGACGCTGCCGGGGAGCTGCTCGACGATCTCCCTGTTGCGGTGCTCGCCGTCGAAGAGCCCCTCCACGCGGTCCGCGTACGGCGCGCGGAAGGCGTCGCGCGGGTCGGCATAGAGCGGCCACAGCCGGTTCTGGGCGACCAGGAAGTACGTCAGGTAGAAGACCCCCGAGCGGCCCTTGACCCGGCCGTCGAAGATGGCGGGCAGCTCCTGGCCCTCGATGTCGTACGGGCCGGCGACCGGGGCCAGCGCCCGCAGCCGGAAGCGGGGTTCGGCGCCGCGGGCCAGCTCGCGGCCCAGGGCCATGGCGACCTGGCCGCCCTGGGAGAACCCGGTGGCGTAGACGTCCGCGGTGAGCCGCCTTCCGCGGTCACCGGCGGCGGTACGGGCCGCGCGCAGGGCGTCGACGGAGGCCGAGACGGAGGACGCGGTGTCCACGTACGGATGCGTGCCGGGCCCGGTGCCCAGGCCCAGGTAGTCCGGCGCGACCACGGCCCGGCCACCGGAGGCGTACAGCAGGGCGCCGATGTCCGAGGAGTCGTCCCCGGTGGAGGGCGCGCTGCCGCGGTAGGCGATGGTGCCGTGGGTCTCGGAGACCGTGCTGAGCCGGTCGCCGCCACCGTCCGGCAGGACGAGCAGCGCGGAGGCGGTGGTCGGCGCGCCGAACGGGGTGATGGTGGCGTACGTCAGCCGGTAGGAGTCGGTGCCGTGGCGCGCGGCGGCGGCGTCCACGCCCGCCCCGGAGACGATCCGCACCACGTCCGCGCGGCTCGCGTGGCCCAGCGGCGTCACGGACAGCAGCGTGCCGCGCGGGGCCGTCGGCGGCGTGGTCGGTGGTGCGGCGGGTGCGGGTGCGGCGGAGAGGGACAGGAGCAGGGCGGCGGCACCGGCCACCGCGCTGATACGGGCGGCGGCCGTCGGTGCTGCGGTTTCCGTCATACGCCGATGGTCGGGGCCGCCCGGGGCCGTGGGGAATCCGGAAATGAGCCAAGATTCCGGTCAGATCCAGGGTCCGGTCAGATCCAGGATTTCGGTGGAGCCAGGATTCGGGGTTACACGACGGCTCGCTCAGGCATGGGCGTTTCGACGCCGTCCAGCTCCAGGGCGCACCGGGGACCTGACGGGACGAGGCGCGGCTGGTGCAGCAGCACCCGGAACGGGTGGACCGGATCCTCCGGCAGCTCGCCGGCCAGCACGGTCGTCCCGACGTCGTGCTCCCGCTGATAGGCGATGACCTTGCCGTTGACCAGAAGCTCGACCGCCCCGGTCCGGCCCGGTCCGACGTTCACGGTGATCGAGTGGTCGCCGTGGTCGAGGTGGAAGTGGTGGCTACGGGGCATGGCGCACCTCCACAGTGCTGATCGCCGTCTCCAGCCGCCCTCCGGCTACGTCCAGCGTAGCGTTTTAAACCGATTGTCCCCCGGTTAATCGGTTGTCGCCCCGGGCCGTCGTCTGCTGCACTGCCCGACGACAGGTCACCGGCAAAGGAGACGCCCATGCGCACTGCGTTCATGTTCGCCCCGAAGGAAACCCCCACTTCTTCAAAGGACATGACGCTTGGTGCGCACGTTGAACCTCGGGATTCTGGCCCATGTCGACGCCGGTAAGACCAGCCTGACCGAGCGGCTGCTGTACGCCGCCGGGGTCATCGACGAGATCGGCAGCGTCGACGACGGCAGTACCCGGACCGATTCCCTGGCGCTGGAGCGGCGGCGCGGCATCACGATCAAGTCCGCGGTCGTGTCGTTCGCCGTCGAGGACGCCACCGTCAACCTGATCGACACCCCCGGTCACCCGGACTTCATCGCCGAGGTGGAGCGGGTGCTGAGCGTGCTCGACGGTGCCGTCCTGGTCGTCTCCGCCGTGGAGGGGGTGCAGCCGCAGACCCGCGTGCTGATGCGGACGCTGCGGCGGCTGCGCATCCCCACCCTCGTCTTCGTCAACAAGATCGACCGCGGCGGCGCGTGCCACGACCGCCTGCTGCGGAGCATGTCCGGGAAGCTGACCCCGGCGATCGTGCCGATGGGTTCCGTCACGGGCCTGGGCACCCGCGCGGCCGCCGTCGAGCCGTACGGCGCCGCCGACGCCGGCTTCACCTCCGCGCTGGTCGAACGGCTCGCCGAGCACGATGAATCGCTCCTGGCCGCGTACGTGGACGACGAGGCGGCGGTTCCGTACGACCGGCTCCGCGCGGAGCTGGCGGCGCAGACCGGGCGGGCGCTGGTGCACCCGGTGTTCTTCGGGTCGGCGATCACGGGCGCGGGCGTGGCCGCGCTGACCGCCGGCATCAGGGAGCTGCTGCCCGCGGCGGCGGGAGAGGCGGCGGACGGGCCGGTGTCCGGCACGGTCTTCAAGGTCGAACGCGGGCCCGCCGGGGAGAAGATCGCCTACGTCCGCCTGCGCTCGGGCACGGTACGGACCCGGGACGTGCTGCGGTTCGGCGCGGACGGCGGGGGTGCGGACGGCGGTGCGGGCGCCGACGGCGGCGCGGGCCGCGACCGCGGCGCGGCCGCCGCGGCGCGTGAGGGCAAGGTCACCGCGGTCGGTGTCTTCGACGGTGGTGCGGCCGTGCGGCGCACGTCGCTCTCCGCGGGGCAGATCGGCACGCTCCGGGGGCTCGACGGCATCCGGATCGGCGACACGCTCGGTGACGCCTCCGGTGTCGCGACGGGCGCGGTCGGCGCGATCGGCGGGCCTGGCGGCCCCGGCGGCCCCAGTAGCCCCAGCGGCCCCAGCGGCCCTGGCGGACCCAGCGGACCCAGCGGACCCAGCGGCCCCGGCGGCACGGAACGACGCCGGCACTTCGCGCCGCCCACGCTGGAGACCGTCGTCGTCCCCCGCCGCGCCTGCGACCGCGGCGCGCTGCACGCCGCGCTCGCCCAGCTCGCCGAGCAGGACCCGCTGATCGACCTGCGGCAGGACGACATCCGGCAGGAGGTGTCGGTGTCCCTCTACGGCGAGGTGCAGAAGGAGGTCATCCAGGCGACGCTGGCGGACGACTTCGGCGTCGACGTCACCTTCCGCGAGACGACGACGATCTGCCGGGAACGGCCGGTCGGCACCGGCGCGGCCGTGGAATTCATGGGCCGGGAGGACAACCCGTTCCGCGCCACGGTCGGGCTGCGCGTCGAGCCGGCGGCCGCCGGCTCCGGCGTCCGGTTCCGGCTGGGGATCGAGCTGGGGTCGCTGCCGTTGTCCTTCGTGAAGGCGGTCGAGGAGACCGTGCACCGGACGCTGGGGCAGGGAATCCACGGCTGGCCGGTCACGGACTGCACCGTCACCCTGACGCACTCGGCGTACACGCCGCCCCCTCCGTCCGGCTGGAGCACGTGGTCGAGCAGCGCCGGCGACTTCCGCAAGCTGACGCCGCTGGTCCTGATGAGCGCCCTGCGGCAGGCCGGCACCCGGGTGTACGAGCCCATGCACCGCTTCCACCTGGAGGCCCCGGCGGACACGTTCGGGGTGCTGCTGCCCGTACTGGCGCGGCTGGGAGCCGTTCCGCAGGCGTCACCGGCCGTCCGCGCGCCGTCACGCGTGCCGGGGGGCGTGTCGGAGGGCGTGTCGGAGGGCGTGTCGGAGGAGGTGCCCGAGGGCGTGCTGGAGGGGCAGATCCCGGCCGCGTCGGTGCACCGGCTGGAGCGGCGGCTGCCGGGCCTGACGCGCGGCGAGGGCGTGCTGGAATGCGCCTTCGACCGCTACCAGCCGGTGCGCGGCGCGATCCCGACCCGGGAGCGGACGGACCACGATCCGCTCGACCGCAAGGGATACCTGCTGCGGGTGGTGCGGCGCGTGGCCGGGCGAGGGGAGGGCGGATGACGAGGCCCGTTCTACGATGGACCGCTGGGGAAGGAGCCCAAGTGACAGACCAGGACGGAGCCGGCGGCGTCGGTTGGCCGAGGCGTTCCCGCCGCCGGGGCCAGGGCGAGCTGGAAGCCCAGGTGCTGGCGGCGCTCCAGGGGGCTCCCGGCCCGGTCGGCGCGGCCTGGGTCCAGGAGCGCATCGAGGGGGATCTGGCCTACACCACGGTCATGACCATCCTGTCCCGGCTGCACGCCAAGCAGGCCGTGACCCGCGAGCGGGTCGGCCGGTCCTTCGTGTGGCGGGCGGCGTCGGACGAGGCGGGCCTGGCGGCGCTGCGGATGCGCCGGGTACTGGACGGCCACGGCGACCGCGAGGCCGTCCTGGCCAGCTTCGTCACGGCCCTGACGCCCGACGACGAGCGGCTCCTGCGGGACCTGCTCGGCGACGCGGGCCCGGCGGAGCCGGGGGAGTCAGGGCGGTCCGAGCCGCCGGCGGAGCCGAAGGCCTGACCGATGGGTGTGTTCGTCTTCCTGCCCTCGTCCTGCCCTTAACGGCGCTGCCGGTCGCGCGCCTGGCCGAACTGCACCTCCACCCGCGCAGCGCCACCCGCCTGCTGTCGGCCCTCGGGGCCGTGCTGGCGCTGTGCAGCACGCTGTGCCTGATGCTGCTCGTGGTCGTCGGCACGGCGCAGCTGCCCGGCAACCCGCTGCCGGACGGCTGGTCGGACCCCGAGGTGCGCGCGGCGGTGCCGTACGACGAGGTCGCGGGGAAGGCCGCCATCGGGGCCCTCGCCGCCGTGGGCGCGGCGTGCGGAGCCCTGCTGTGGCGGCACCGGCGGGTACGGCGGCGAGCGCACGACGCGCTCACCGGTCTGCCGGACGCGCCGGTCGCGGTGCTGCCCGACACCACGGCGTACGCGTACGCCCTGCCCGGCGGCGGGCCGGACGCGAGCCGTACGCGGTGTGCGCGCTTCGCGCGTCGCACGGGCCTGACGGCCCTGACGGGTCGTACGCGTCGCGCCCCCGGCCGGATCGTGGTCTCCGAGGCGATGCTCGCCTGCCTGGACACCCGGGAGCGCCAGGCCCTGCTCGCCCACGAGCGCGCCCACCTCGCCGCGCGCCACCACCGCCACGTACTGGCGGCCCAGCTGGCGGCGCGGGCGAACCCGCTGCTGCTTCCGCTGCGCGCCGCGGTGGCGTACAGCGCCGAGCGATGGGCGGACGAGGAGGCGGCGCTCGCGGTCGGCGACCGGAAGGTCGTGGCGCGGGCCGTCGGCAAGGCCGCGCTGGTCTCACACGGCACGCCAGCGGCGACGCTGCTCGGCTTCGCCGCGCCGGGGCCGGTGCCGCGCAGGGTGGCGGCGCTGCTCGGTCCCGTCCCCCGGCGCGCGGCTGGCCGCCCGCGTTCACGGCGGTGGGCCTGGCCGCGTGGACGGCCGCGGCGGGGACGGCGGTCTCCGCGCTGTCCTCGGCGAACGCCGCGTTCGCCCTGTTCGCCGTCCTCAAGGCCGCGACCCCGCTCTAGCCGGGGCGCGGCCTGCCCGGTCCCGCCGGCCTCGCTGGTCCTGTCGGCCTCGCTGGTCCTCTCAGCTCCGCTGGTCCCGCTGGTCCGGTCGGTTCTGCTGGTCCCGCTGGTCCTCTCCGCTGCGCCGGTCCCGTGGCAGCAGCCAGGCGGCCAGGGCCGTCGTCGCGCACAGCGTGAGCCCCGTCGCGACGAGGCCCGCGCGCATGCCGGGGAGGGAGAAGCCCTCGCCCGTGCCGCCGCCCGCGAGGAGTACGCCGAACAGCGCGACGGCCAGGGCTCCGCCCGTCTGGCGGAGGGAGTTGAGCAGGCCGGAGGCCGTGCCGACCCGGTGGCCGGGGACCGCGTCCATGAGCAGGGCGGTGAGCGCGGGGACGGCCAGCGCGCCGCCCATGCCCGTGGGGATGAGCAGCACCAGCACCAGCCAGAGCGGGGTGTGGGCCGTCAGCGGGAGCAGGGCGAACATCGCCAGGGCCAGGACCGCCTGGCCCGCGACGATGACCGCGCGGCGGCCCACGCGTTCCGCCAGCCGCGGGGACACGAGGTTCATCGACGTGATGACCACCGCCAGCGGGACGAACATCAGCCCCGCCGCCGTGCCCGTCATGCCGCGCAGCTGCTGGCAGTAGAGGCCGAGCAGGAACACGACGCCGTAGAAGCCCGCGTTCACGGCGAAGCCGACCGCGAGGGGCACGGTGACCTGCCGCTGCCGCAGCATGCCGAGCGGGACCACGGGCGCGCGGTGCCGCTTCTCGGCGGCGTGGAACGCGAACGCGGCGGCGACCGCGACGCAGAACGCGGTGAGGACCGGCGCGGAGGTCCAGCCGGTGTGCCCGCCCTCGATGACCCCGTACGCGAGACCGGCGAGGGCGAGGACGGCGGTGGTCTGCCCCGCGAGATCGATGGGGGCGGGGCGGCGCGGCGAGGGCGCGGTGCGGGCGAGGAGCACCAGGATCGCGGCCCCGATGGGGAGGTTCAGGAGGAAGACGGTGCGCCAGCCCGCGGCCTCGGTGAGGACGCCGCCGAGCACCGGCCCGGCGGCCACGGCGGCGGAGCCGCCCACCGTCCACAGCGCGATGGCGCGTGCGCGGTGCCGCGGATCGTCGTACGCCTGCCGGATCAGCGCGAGCGAGGCGGGCATGACGACCGCCGCCGCCCCGCCCTGGACGGCGCGCGCCGCGATCAGCGGGCCGATGCCGGGGGCGAGGGCGCAGCCGAGCGAGGCGAGGGTGAACAGGGCGACACCCCAGGCGTAGGCGCGCCGCGCGCCCGCCCGGTCGGCGAGGGCCCCGGCGGAGAGCATCAGCGCCGCGAACATCAACGTGTACGCGTCGACGACCCACTGGAGCCCTGACATGCCGCCGTGCAGCGAGGCGCGTATGGCGGGCAGCGCGATGTTGACCGCGGAGACGTCGATGGTGATGACGGTGAAGCCGAGGAGGGCGGCGATCAGCGCGACGGAGGAGGAGGCCGGGGAGGCGGGGGAGGTGGGGGAGCCCGGGGACGGCGCCGACGCCCGCGGCGCGGGACGGTGTTCCGCACGCGCGGCGGACCTTCGCTGCTGCCGTGAGGCAAGGGCGGACGACATACGGGAACCTCCTGCGGTTCGGGCCGGACGGACGGGCCGGCGGTGCGCGGTGCACGGGGCGCGGTGCGCGGTGCACGGGGCGAGCGGTCGGCGCGGGACGGGCGGTCGGTGGGGCGAGCGGTGGCGCGGGACGGGTGGTCGGCGGGGCTGCGCCCGGCCGGTGGCACCACTCCGTAGGCAACTGCGCGCGCGGCCGCCCCACACCGTGCGGGCGGCACCTGCCCCCGCGTCCGCGGCCCGGCGTCATGCGCCCCCTGGGACCGCGGCGGCCGGGCCGCCCGCAACGTCGACCAGTCTCTGCCGCCGCCCCGCGCGGCGGCAGGCCGTGGTTCACCCGGGGCGCCGCGTTCCTGGCCCTGGCACGGCCCCCCGAACACGGGGGCCAGGAGCGACAATGAACAGATGTCAGAGGGCACTGAGCTGGGCAGGTACCTGCGGGCGCGCCGCGCACGGATAACCCCCGAGGAGGTGGGTCTGCCCGCGGGCGCCGGCATCCGCCGCACGCCGGGGCTGCGCCGCGAGGAGCTGGCGACGCTCGCGGGTGTGAGCGTCGACTACTACACGCGGCTTGAGCGCGGCCGCGAGACCAATCCCTCACCCGCCGTCGTCGACGCGCTCAGCCGGGCCCTGCGCCTGTGCGAAGACGCCCACGAGCGCCTGCACGACCTCGCCGAACTGGCCTCGGGGCGTTACACACAACCCCAGCCCACCACCGAGCACACGGTGCGCGAATCCGTCCTCCGGATGCTGGAGGCGGTGCGTCCGCTGCCCGCGTACGTGGTCAGCCGCTACAACCACGCGCTGGCCGCCAACCCGGCGGCGCGTCGCCTGATGCCCGGCCTGTGGGACTGGCCGCCGGAACAGCGCAACCTCACCCGCTATCTGTTCCTGCACCCCGTGGGGCGCACGCTCTACCAGCCCTGGGAGGAGAACGTCACCAAGTCGGTGGCGCACCTGCGCGCGGTCGGCGGCGCCGACCCGGAATCGCCCGAGCTGGCGGCCCTCGTGGGCGAACTCCTCCTGAACTCACCGGACTTCGCGCGGATTTGGGCACGATACGACGTGGGCGAGCGGGGCGGCGGCTCCAAGACCTTCGCGCACCCGAAGGTCGGCATGATGACGCTCACGTACGAGGTCATGACGCTCGCCCGGACCGGCGGCCAGCGCCTCGTCGTCTACCAGGCCCCGCCGGGCACCGCGGACGAGGCGGCGATGCTCCGCCTGGAGCCCGCGGCACGCGCGGTCGCCGGGCCGTCCGGTCAGGAGGGGGAACGGACATGAACAGGCGACGGCAGAAGAAGCTGTCCAAGCGCCTTGTCCTCGCGGTGATCCGCGACGACGCCGCGCAGGTGGCGGCGGTCCTCAGAGCCGGCGCCCATCCGGAGACGCCCGACCCGGAGGGCACGACGCCGCTCTACCAGGCATCGGTGAACGGCGCGGCGCACCTCGTCCGCCTGCTGCTGGCCGCCGGGGCCCCGCCCGACACCGAGAGCGGGCACGGCGAGCAAGGGACGCCGCTGTGCGGGGCGGCGTGCTGGGGGCACACCGACGCCGTACGCGAACTCATCGCGTACGGCGCCGACGTGAACCTCCGCGAGGACCACGGCACGGGACACTCGCCGCTCGACTGGGCGATGAGCGGCCCGCACCCGGAGACCGCGGCCGTGCTGCTCGCGGCGGGGGCGAAGCCGCGGGACGAGGCCGGCTGACAGCGGCCCGCCGCCCCCGCTCAGAGGTCGAACTCGGCCGGCGGGATGTCCAGCGCGAAGCACGCCTCGCGGACCACGGCCTGCTCGGTCGGGTCGAAGTAGCCGTCGGCGCCGCCGATGACGATGCCGATCTGGATGACGGCCCGTGCCTCGGCGGGCTTCTTCTTCGCCTTGCCGATCTCCTGCATGACGCTGACCTTGCCGAGGGCGAAGTCCGCGGTCAGCTTGTTGACGTTCTCCTCGAAGCGGCGGTGCAGGTCGTCCGACGGGAAGTTCTGGAGCACGTCGTTGGTGGCGATGAGCTGGGCGACGCGCTGCCGCTCGGACGGGTCGATCGAGCCGTCCGCCGCCGCGACCAGGGCGCACATCGCCATGCTCGCGTCCCGGAACGCCCCGCTCTTCAACTCGTTCTTCTTCGCCATGAGCTGAGCCTGCATCGTCTGGGCCGAATCCTTGAGCCGGTCCCACAGAGCCATGTGAATCTCCTCGTCGGTTCTCTCGGTCGCGCGTGTGTCGGGTTTGTCGCGCCGAACTGAAATCTACACGCTTGTAGAATCTGTGCGGCACGCGCCGCCGGTCAGTGCGGCGGCCCCGCACGGCCCGTGGCCTGCTCGGCCCAGATGGTCTTGCCGGTGCCGGTGTGCCGGGTGCCCCAGCGCTCGGTGAGCTGTGCGACCAGCATCAGACCCCGCCCGCCCTCGTCGAAGGTGCGGGCCCGGCGCAGATGCGGCGCGGTGCTGCTGGCGTCGGAGACCTCGCAGACCAGGGACCGGTCCTTGATCAGCCGCAGCTGGATGGGCGGGGTGGCGTACCGGATGGCGTTGGTGACCAGCTCGCTGGCCACCAGCTCGGTGACGAAGGTGAGCTCCTCCAGTCCCCATACCCGCAGCTGGTCGGCGACCCGGACGCGCGCCTCGGCGACCACCGCGGGGTCCGCGGGCAGGTCCCAGACGGCGACGTGCGCGGCGTCCAGCGCCTGGGTACGGGCGACGAGCAGCGCGACGTCGTCGGCGGGCCGCGTGTCCAGCATCGCCTTGAGCACGGTGTCGCAGGTGCGCTCCAGCGTGGGAGCAGTGGGGGCAGTGGGGGCAGTGGGGGCACCTCCCAGAGTCCGCTCCGGGGGAGGGACGGCGTCGGAGAGCGCGTTGCACAGCGTGCGCAGGCCGTCGTCGATGTCGCGGTGGCGGGCCTCGATCAGGCCGTCCGTGTAGAGCGCCAGCAGGCTGCCCTGGGGCACATCGAGCTCGTACGCCTCGAACGGCAGCCCGCCCAGGCCCAGCGGCGGGCCCGGTGCCAGGTCGAGCACGTCGACCGTGCCGTCCGGCGTCACCAGGACGGGCGGCGGGTGGCCGGCGCTGGCCATGGCGCACCTGCGGGAGATCGGGTCGTAGACCGCGTACAGGCAGGTGGCGCCGAGGTCGCTGGAGCCGCCGAAGTCGCCGG
This sequence comes from Streptomyces sp. XD-27, assembly GCF_030553055.1. Classification (NCBI taxonomy): domain Bacteria; kingdom Bacillati; phylum Actinomycetota; class Actinomycetes; order Kitasatosporales; family Streptomycetaceae; genus Streptomyces; species Streptomyces sp. XD-27. The sequence goes on along the minus strand of NZ_CP130713.1, from coordinate 3,952,792 downwards.
CCCCGAGGCCGCCGGTCGCCCGGAGCCCGCCGGTCCCTCCGAGGCCGCCACTCGTGTCGTCCGCCTCGCCGCCGCTCTCCGCGCCGAGGCGGATCACCAGGTCGTCCAGGTGCGAGAGCAGCTCGTCGGGCGGAAGGTCGACGTCGGCGAGGGTGCGTACGGCGGTACGCAGCCGTCCCATGGCCGCCGAGGCGTGGATGCCGTGGCCGACCACGTCGCCGACGGCCAGGGCGACGCGGGCGCCGGAGAGCGGGATGACGTCGAACCAGTCGCCCCCCGCACCGGCCAGCGAACCGGCGGGCAGATAGCGGCTGGCCACCTCGACGGCCGCCTGCTCGGGAAGGCTGCGCGGCAGCAGGCTCTCCTGCAGGGCGAGCGCGGTGTGCCGCTCGCGGGTGTACCGGCGGGCGTTGTCGATGCAGACCGCGGCGCGCCCGGCGAGCTCCTCGGCGATCTCCAGGTCCGCGGGACCGTACGGATCGATGGACGAGTCCAGGCGGGCGAACATCACCACGCCCAGGTTGGTGCCGCGCGCCTGGAGCGGCACCACCACGAACGAGTGCGGCCAGTGCTCACGCACCCAGGCGGCGCGGACGGGGTCCTGCGTCATCCAGGCCGAGATCTCCGGGTCGCTGACCAGGTGGACCGCGCCCCGGCCGGTGACCAGGCAGCGGGTCGGCGGCGAACTGGCCGGGTAGTCGGCCAGCTGGCCCGTCTCGACCGCCGGATCGACGATGGAGCGCAGCGCCGCACGGCGCAGCCGCAGGGGGCCGGCGGCCGGGATCGGGGCCGGTTCGTCGCCGTGCAGGACGGCGTCCAGCAGGTCGACCGAGATGAAGTCGGCGAACCCGGGGACGGACACGTCGGCCAGCTCCTGGGCGTTGCGGGTGACGTCCAGGCTGCTGCCGATCCGCCTGCTGGCCTCGTTGAGCAGGGCCAGCCGTTCGCGCGCGTTGTACTGCTCGGTGAAGTCCAGGGACGACAGCATGACGCCGTGCACCAGCCCCGCCGGGTCCTTGAGCGGTGAGACGTGGATGGCCCAGGCGTGGGCCTGCGGCTCGCCCGGGAGGTGGACGAACCGCTCGACGTACTCGGCCCGCCCGGTCGCCGCGACCCGGTCGATGAGCGCCTGGTCCGCTTCGAAGGCCGGCCCGTGCAGGGCCTCGTCCAGTCGGAGTCCGCGCAGCTCGCGCGTCGAGGCGGCGGCGTTCCGCTCGAAGACGCTGTTGATCTGCCGGATCCGGCCGTCGGTGTCGAAGATGCCCTGGGCGAACGGGGACTGGAGGTACGCCCAGCTCTGGAGCCGGGCCTCGGTGGGGTCGTCGGCGGCGGGCTCGTCGGCGCGGTCGAGGGTGCGCTCGTCGACGTGCAGCGCCGCCTCCAGCAGCCAGCTGGTCCGCTCGTCGCCGTCGACCAGCGGGCGGGCCCGCAGGGCGCACTCCACCGGGCCGCCGTCGCGGTCGCGCAGCGACACCCGACCGGACCAGCTCTCGCGGGCGGCCAGCCGCGCGCGGGCGGCGTCCGGGAGCGGCGACGCGAGCAGACCGGCCGCGGGCAGGCCCACCACTTCGGCGGCGGAGTACCGCAGAAGCCGCTGCGCGCCGGAGCTCCAGCTGGTGAGCGCCCCGTCAGGGCCCACCACGGCCACGGCAGCCGGTGTGTCCATGGTCGCTCATCTCGCCTTCGAGACCTCTACCCCACCAGCATGCCCCTGAGCGCGGTGCGCCGTCGCGGTCGGGGATCCCGTATGCGGGCCACGGTATGTCGATCACGTAACAGCAGCCGATGAACGGCCGTTACATGGCTGACAGGCCACCGAGAAGCGCCGCTCATAGCTTCTGAGACACCAACCGACGAACCGATCCGAATCGAACCGGAGCCCCGGCTATGAACCGCACCCGCACCCGCACCCGCGTCCGCACCCGCACCCGCACCACCACGCCCCGCCGCGCCAGGCCGGCGGCCATGGCGACCGCCCTGGCCGGTGTCGCCGCCCTCGGCCTGCTCACCACCGCCTGCGGCGAGAGCGGCAAGAGCGACAAGAACGCGGCAGGCGCCGCCTCCGAGGACATCTCCCGTACCGCGAGCGTCGCCCGTGCCAGCACGGCCCCGTACGTCGTCAACCACTACGGCGAGGAGCACGCGGACAAGGGCCGGGCCGTGCGCAGCCCCAAGAACCTGGTGCTCTCCGAGTTCACCTCGATCCACGGCGTGCACTGGAAGCAGTGGGGCTCGAAGAAGGCCGTGGGCACCGGAAAGGTCACGGGCACCTGGTGCCTGGACAAGTGCCTCGACAAGCCGCTGAACGCGACCGTCACGCTCTCGGACCCCAAGACCGTCAAGGGGAAGAAGGTCTTCTCCAGCTTCCGGCTCAAGCTGTCCGGGAAGCCCGGCTCGTACGATTCCGAGGACCTCAAGGGCAAGCGCCCGCTCGCCACCCGCTGAGGCGTGTGGCGGCCGCCCGCGTGCCGCTCGAGCGAAAGGGTCCCGATGCACCTCACACCCAAGGCCGCGGCCACCCTCGCGCCCCTGCTGGCGCTGACGCTGGCGGCCCTGGGCACGGCGGGCTGCGGCGGCCCCGATGACCGGCCCCATGTCGAGGGTCCGGCGCCCAGCCTCACCCGGGGCGCCGGCCGCCCGGTCTACGTCGCCGACGCCGCCGGCCGCCCGCTGCGCCGCCCCACGAACCTCGGCATCACGGAGCACACGGGGCTCTTCCAGCTGAGCTGGCGGAACTGGGGCCGGGCGAAGGCCGTCGCGACCGGACGGGTGAGCGGCCTGTGGTGCACAACGACCAAGTGCAGCGAGGACGGTTACCCGGCCACCGTCGAGCTCAGCCGCCTGGAGGACCGGGAAAACGTGGCGTACTACACCCGCGCCACCGTACGGTCCGCCCACCTCCCACCCGATCAGGCGGCCGAACTGCGCGACGCGCGGCTACCGGTCCCCGAACCCTGAGGAGCCGCAAGCGATGACCGACGTGCTGCTGGTGGAGGACGACCCGCTGCTCCGCGAGGCCACCCAGCTCTCCCTGGAGACGTACGGGTACGAGGTCCGCACGGCGTCCGACGGCCTCACCGGGCTGGCGCTGTTCCGGGACCGGGCCCCCGACGTCGCCGTCCTGGACGTCATGCTGCCGCACCTGGACGGGGTCAGCCTGGTGCGCCGCATCCGGGAGGAGAGCCGGCTGCCGGTGCTGTTGATCTCCGCCCGTACGGACCCGGTGGACGTCGTCCTCGGCCTGGAGGCGGGCGCCGACGACTACGTCACCAAGCCGTACGACATCCCCGTACTGGTCGCCCGCATCCGCTCGGCGCTGCGCCGGGCCGCGGACTTCCCCGGCAGCGGCCCGCCCGAGGAGGAACCACCGCTGCGGTTCGGCGACCTCACCGTGGACACCGCCTCCATGGAGGTCCGCCGGGACGGCCGACTGCTCGACCTGACCCCCACCGAACGCAGGCTGGTGCTGGAGTTCGCGGCCCAGCCGGGCGTGGTGCTCTCGCGCACGACGCTGCTGGAGCGCGTGTGGGACTACGCCTGGGGCGGCGACACGCGCGTCGTCGACGTCCACGTGCAGCGGCTGCGCGCCAAGATCGGCCGCGACCGCATCGAGACGGTCAGGGGCTTCGGCTACAAGCTGGCGACGTGACGCGTCACCGGTGACGCGTCATGACGCGCCACGGGCACGACACCGGGCCACGACACACCGGATACGGGACCGGACACGACACCGGACAGGAACACAACACCGGGGCCGGGCCACGACACCGGGCAGGAACACAACACCGGGCCGGGCCATGACACCGGACAGGACACCGGAAGACAACACCGGACGGGACCCATGGGACTACGCACCAAGACTGCCCTGGTCATCGCCGGGACCGCCGCGATCGTCGCCACGCTCATCGGCCTCCTGGTGCACCACCGCACCGCCGAGGACCAGCGGAGGAACGCGGCCCGCGCGGCCGACGCCCAGCTCCAGGACGCCTTGGACGACTACGCGGCCGGGATCGACAGCGGCGCCCTGGTCAATCCACGGGGCTTGCCGGCCACCCTGCGCGAGACGATCACCCGCCGCCCGGTGCGGGCCACGTATCTCCAGCACCCCGGCGGCGGCCGGGACCCGGTGATGTGGGCGGCCGCCCGTATCGACGGCGACGTCCTCGCCGTACGCCGCTCCTACGCCGAGCAGACCCGGGCCCTGACCGACCTCGACCAGGTGCTGCTCGGCTCCGGCGCGGCGGCCACCGCACTCGGCTGCGGGCTGGGCATCGCCGTGGCCGCCACGGCCGGACGCCGCATCGGCGCGTCCGCGCGCACCGCGCAGCGGATCGCGGACGGCGACCTGACGGCGCGGGTCGAGCCCAAGGGCAAGGACGAGATCGCCCGCCTCGGCGCCGCCGTCAACACCATGGCCGACGCCCTGAGCGCCCGCCTGGAGGCCGAACGCCGCGTCACCGCCGACATCGCCCACGAACTGCGCACCCCGGTGGCCGGCCTGGTCACCGCCGTCGGTCTCCTGCCCCCGGGCCGCCCGGCCGAACTGGTCAGCGGAGGCGTGGACGTACTGCGCCGCCTGGTCGAGGACGTCCTGGAGGTGGCTCGCCTGGACGTCCCGGGCGTGGAGCAGGCACAGCGCGAGGCGGTGCGGCTGAGCACGCTGGCGCGCAGGGCGGCGGCAGCGGCGGGCGGCGACGGCGGCGGCTCCGCCGGGGACGTCGACGCAACGGTCAGGGGGGACGTCGACGTCACGGTCCGTACGGACGCGACTGTCGAGACGGACCCGCGCCGGGTCGAGCGCATCCTGATCAACCTGATCAGCAACGCGCGGCGGCACGGCGCCGCACCGGTGACCCTGGAGGTGGACGGCCATGCGGTGAGCGTGCGCGATCACGGCCCGGGCTTCCCCGCCGACCTGCTGACCGAGGGCCCGCGCCGCTTCCGTACGGGCGCGCGTGAGCGGGGCACGGGCATCGGCCTGGGCCTGACGATCGTCGAAGGCCAGGCACAGGTCCTGGGTGCCCGCGTCACGTACGAAAACCCCCCGACCGGCGGCGCCAGGGTCACGCTGGACCTGGCGCCGGATACGGGACAGGGCCCGCACTCTTGAGGAGTGCGGGCCCTGCTGCGGGGAGCGCCGTAGCCGACGCCTCCCGAAAAATCACACGTGAATCAAGCCCGAAGGCGTGAATCAGGGGTGAGTCAGGCGGGAACGATGTTCTCGGCCTGCGGGCCCTTCTGGCCCTGCGTGACGTCGAAGGTCACCTTCTGGCCTTCCCGCAGCTCGCGGAAGCCCTGGGTGGCGATGTTCGAGTAGTGCGCGAAGACGTCGGCGCCGCCGCCGTCCTGCTCGATGAACCCGAAACCCTTTTCGGCGTTGAACCACTTCACGGTGCCAGTAGCCATGTCGATCTCCTTAAATAGGGGCAGTACGGAAATCCGCAAATTCTGCGAATCTCTGGTCGCCGTAATGACCCCATCCGGAGAGACCGGAAAAACAAAACGCGCCCGAGGGTCACATCCCGTCAGGCGCACACTAAGTTCATGGGTACCACAACTGCAACAAAATCCAAGGTAGCACAGATTTCTCGGCCGTGCGGGTTTTTTCCCGAGAATTTTCAGATGCCCGCGTAGAGCTTCCCGCACGACCCCGCGTGTGCGACCCTGGTCAGACTCTTCCCGTCCCTTCTCTCCTGGTGAGGCCGTATGCGCTGCATCATCGCCGGCTACCCCTTCGATCTCACCGCAAGCGAGGTGGAGCAGGCGATGAGCGGCATCAAGCCTGAGCCCGCCGCGGGCGAGTGTGTCGTGATCGGGCGGCGCAGCTACCCCGTCATGCAGGTCGGCGCGGTGGTCACCCGCCAGGACCGCCGCGACTTCACCGCCTTCGAGGTCACCCGCGCGATGCGCAAGCTGGGCTTCACCTGCCGCACCGGCGCAGGCGTCTGAGCCGCAGGCTCCGACTCCGACTCCGACTCCGGCGCCGACTCGGGCACCCGGCACCGGCACCACGTCACCGCCAGACGGTCACATCGAGCGTGATGTAGTCGCTGGTCGAACCCGCGGGGGCCTTGCCGCGCATGGTGAGCATGGCGAGGACGCCGTCCTGGGTCGTGAGGCAGACCTGCCTGCCCGCGCTGAACTTGGACAGGGGGACGCGGGTGCCGTAGCGGGTGTCGCTGGAGCACACCTCGTGGCTGCCCTTCTGGCCGGGGTCGAGGAGCACGGTCTGGGTGAAGTCGGTGCACAGGTCAGCGGCCCCGCCGGCATAGGTGCAGTACCCGATGTCATGGCCGATGCCGCTGATCGGGCGCACCGGGTCATCGCTGAACTCAAGGCTGTACCCCTCGGGCAGGTTGACGCCCTTGTAGGTGTCGGCGGTGGGCTGGGGCGTGGGCGCGGGAGACTCGCTCGCGTCATCCGCAGGCTTGTCGCCCGGGCTCTGCTCCTTCCCTTCCCCCTTCTCCTTCGGCCCGCCGCCGTCGGCCTGCTGGGCATTCGCCGTGTCGTCGTCCTTCAACCGGGTCATGGCGAAGGCCGTGGCTCCGGCGGTGACCAGGACGAGGGCGATCGCTCCCGCGAGGATCGGTCCCGGGCGCCTCTTGGGCGGCGGGCCCGGGGCGACGGCTCCGGGCTGCGGCATCGCTGAGGCCGCAGGCGGGTACGGCGCGGGGCCCGGCTGCGGGGCCTGCGCAGGCTGGTAGCCGGTGAACGCGCCCCCGGCCGCACCGAACGCACCCGGCTGGGCCGCCGTCGACGGGACTGCCGTCGACGGGACTGCCGTCAACGGGACCGCCGTCGACGGGACCGCGGCAGGCGGCGTCGCGTGCCCGGCCGGGGGCGGCGCGATGTCCGGGGCGGTCGGCGTGGGCCCGACGGGCGCCGTACTCGGCGGGGGCTGCGGAACCGGGGCGTTGGTCCGCCGGGTGATGTCGGCGGCGACCGCGCCGGGCACCCAGTCCTCGGGCCGGCGCAGCGAGGTCTGCGCGGACGCGGCCGAGCACATCGCGATGATCTCGGCGATGCCCGGACGGTCTTCCGGGGCCTTGGCCAGACAGCGGGAGACCAGTTCCCTCAACTCGTGCGGCACCCGCGACAGGTCGGGCTCCTCGTGCACGATCCGATACAGAACGGCGGTCGAAGTGCCCTCGCCGAACGGGGGCGTTCCGGTGGCGGCGTACGCGGCGACCTGGCCGAGCGCGAAGACATCGGTCGCGGGCGAGCACCCGGTGCCCGACGCCTGCTCGGGCGCCATGAACGCGGGCGAGCCGACGGTGACCCCACTGGCCGTCAGTGACGTCGCGTCGGCCGCCCGCGCGATGCCGAAGTCGATGACCCGCGGCCCGTCGGACGCGAGCAGCACGTTCGCGGGCTTCAGGTCGCGGTGGACGATGCCCGCGCCATGGATCACCTGGAGCGCCTCGGCCATCCCGGCGACGAGCAGCACGACGGTCGGCACCGGCAGCGGCCCGAACTCCGCGACGGCGGCGTGCAACGAGGGCCCCGGGATGTAGGCGGTGGCCAGCCAGGGGTTCGGCCCGTCGGTGTCGCGGTCGATCACCGGCGCGGTGAACAGCCCCTGCACCCGCTGCGCCGCCTCGACCTCCTGCGTGAACCGGCGCCGGAACTCGGGATCCTGGGCGAAGTCGGGCCGGATCACCTTGATCGCGACGGCCCGCCCGCCGGGCGTGTACGACAGATACACCTTGCCCATGCCGCCCGCGCCCAACTTCGCCCTGATCTGGTAGCCGGCGACCGAACGCGGGTCGTCGGGGGCGAGCGGAGAGAAGACACCATGCGCCGCGTCAGGCACGGCAGCGGCGGCGGGAGCGGAACCGGCGGCCGTCGGCGGAACGGTGGGCGGCGGAGGCGTGGCCGCCCCGCCGGGAGACGCGGGCGGATCCGGCCAATTCTGCTGAGAGTTCATCGGAACTTTCCCTCGCCCAGTCCTCAGTGCGACACGCTGCGCGGACGGGAGAGGCCAACGGGTCCCCCATCCCGTAACAGGTGCCGACCCTATAGCAGAACGGTTCCTGCGGGCCGCCCGGTCGAGGCCGGACCGCTCGGATCAGCCGACCCCCGATCCGAGCTCGAACCACACACTCTTGCCGCCGCCCCCGAAGATCCCGGGCCCGATCGCGCACCCGCCCCAGTCATCTGCGAACGCGGCGACGAGGCCGATGCCGCGCCCGTGTTCGGTCTCGGAGTCGTCGTAGCAGCCGGCGTCCAGGGTGGGCAGATGCGGGTTGGTGTCGTAGACGCTGACCCGCACGCCCTTGTCGCCATTGCGCACGACGCGCATGGAGGCCGGGCCCTCGGCGTGGTGAACGGTGTTGGTGACGAGCTCGGACGTTAACAGCTCTGCGGTGTCGGCGATTTCGGCTGCGCCATGGGCTTCGAGGATGAGGCGGATGGTGTGCCGGGCGATGTGCGGGGCGAGGGGAGTGTGCGCGAACTCGAGGGAGTACGCCCAGTCTTGGGGCAGGTCATGGCTCATGACGCCTCCGTGGAGTGAGTGACGTGACACTCACGGTAGGGGCATCGGGCAGACAAGTGCTACCGATTCCGGAAACCTGGTCTGACTCGACCTGTGTGGGTGACAACGGCACACTGTGAGCGAACGACGGAAGAGGGACCATGCCACCGAGGAACGCCCCCACGGCGCGCCAGATCCGGTTAGGCGCCGAGCTGCGGAAGCTGCGCGAGCGCGCTGGCCTGACCGCAGCAGAAGCCGCCGCCCGGCTGGGCACCGAGCGCCCGAAAATCAGCAACATCGAGACCGGCCGCTTCGGCGTCAGCGCCGATCGGGTGCGGGCACTCGCCCGTGCTTACCATTGCGCGGACGAGGCGCTCATCGACGCCCTCGTCGGCATGACGGGCGAGCGAAGGCGTCACCACTGGTGGGAGGAGTACCGGGGCGTCGTCCCCAACGGCTTCCTGGACCTGGCCGAATTCGAACACAACGCAGTGAAGTTGCGTACCGTCCAAACGGCCACTCTGCCGGGCCTGCTCCAGACCGTCGACCACGCACGCGCGCTCTTTCAGCAGACCGCACCCCCGCTTCCGCCGCACGAGGTGGAGCACCGCATCTCTCACCGGATCAAGCGCCAAGTGGTCTTGTTCCGGGAAGACCCGACCGAATACACGGCGATCATCCACGAAGCGGCCCTACGCATGCAGTTCGGCGGCAGGGCGGTCACGCGGGCGCAACTCGACCACATCCTCGCGATGGGTGAACGCGACCACGTCACGATCCACGCCCTCCCGTTCGAGGCAGGAGCTTTCCCCGCGCCAGGACAGACGATCGGCTACAGCATCGGCCCAGTTCCGCAGCTCGACACCGTTCAGCTCGACCACATCCACGGGCCCGTATTCCTCGATGCGCCGGCACAGCTGGAGACGTACCGTAGCGTCCTGGACCGCATGGAAGCGCTCGCCCTTAAGCCGGAGGAGTCACGCGACTTCATCCGTGAAATCGCACGCTCGCTTTGAAAGGCAGGAAAGATGTCCACACTGGACTGGCAGAAGTCCTCCTACTGCCAAGGGGCAAGCAACTGCCTTAACCTCGCGACCGCACCCGACCGCACCGTTCGACTCCGCGAGAGCGAGAACCCCGGAACCGCACTCCGTACCACCCCCGCCCGCCTTGGCACTTTCATCCGCGCCGCCAAGGCCGGGGCCTTCGACACTCTCACGGAACTCGCCATCTAACGCGCGCCGCATACGCTGCAATGACGGGCCCCGGACGCTCGCGCAATGCGCCCGGAGCCGCTGGCAGCTCCGCAGACCTCAGCTCGCTCGCCACACAAGCGGATGTGCCGCCTTGCCCTTTCCACGGAACGAGACCACCGCGGGGCGGTCACCTTTCGGAATCAGGTGGATGGTGCAGAGGGACAACGCCGAGTTCGGCCGCAGACGGTCCTTCGAGGCGTGGCCCCGGCACCCGTCGATGCCGTCCCCCTCTCCCGAGAAGGACAGGTCGAGTAGGTTCGCCGACTGCACATCGAGGCCGCCGGCGGTGCGTACGCCGACGCCGTCATCATCCATCATCGGCAGGAGCTCCTCCTTGCCGACATTGCGGTATTCAAGCGTGACGTACCACGGCACGAGATTCTTGCGGTCGTCACCCAGGTCGTAGTCACGCAGGTCGGCGAGGCTCCCGGCGCGAACGCTCTTGGGCGTGACGCGGATGGGGACACTTTCGCCCTTGGAGAGGCTGTCCTTCCATGCCGAGTCGGCGGTCTTGCCAGCGGGCAGCAGCTTGCCGTCGCCCTTTCCGTCCCCCACCTTCCACAGGAGAGTGCCGCCGGCCTCGTCGGAGTAGGCGACGGTCGCGGGCTTGTGCCCCTTGGGCAGCATCACGACCTGGCACCTGGTGGCAGTAGCGCCCGCGTCGAGTGATTCGCCGCCGCCGGACTCGTCGCAATTGTTTGGTTGGCCCGAACCCGAGGGTGAGGCATGCGGGGTTGTCTCCGAGAGGGAGAACACCTTGCCCGGAGTGCCGTCCGCGAGGGTGATCGTGAAGTTGTCCTCCGGGTCCGGATGGATCAGCGGCTCTGAACCGGTGTTGGTGTAGCTGACGGTCAGGTAATGCGGGACCATGCCCTGGAGTTCGTCGCCCAGCGGTACGTGTTCCAGATCGGCCGCCGTGCCTTGCGTGAGCCGCCTGGGCGCGATCTTCAGCTGGTGCGTTGTATCGCGCGACTCCGTGCCTTTCACGATCGAGCTCGTCCACGTTGCCTGCCGTACCGTCGATTCGACCGGCAGCGGCTTGGCCGGTGCGGACTTGCTCGTTTTCTCCTTGCCTGAATCGGTGCCCGTATCCCTGCTGGAGTCCTTGTCCCCATCCTCGCTGCCCCCGCACCCCGAGACCAGGACCGCAGCCGCCACGGCCAGAGTTATCCCGGCTATCGACTTGCGCATGTTTCCCCCAATAGCTGAATCCGGCCCGGGGCACCTGACCCCGAACCAGTCGCCGATGCTGCCACATGGCGAGGTATGCGCCCTGGCGACCGATGGGAACCGGACGGGTCGGTCTCGTAGTCCATCTATGCGTGTCGTGAAGTCGGTTGCTGGCATGTCAGTGCCAAACTGTAGGGTGGCATGGCCAACGATCTGATGCGGGGTGGGGCATGAAGTTCGATATGGGCAGTACGGCGTTGTCGTCCTTGACGACGCAGACAGCTGGTTCGAGCAACGACCTGGGCGTCTTGATCCGCCAGCTCGTCGCCGCGGCTGAGCCGTTGGAGGGGCGTTTCAACGGAGCGGGTAAGCGGGCCTTCGACGCGTTTAAGTTGAACGCTGATGAAATTACTTCAGCATTGAACGGAGCGCTCTCGCAGATCCTGGGCGGGCAGTCGGGGATGGACAAGGCATTCCGCACTGGTGACCAGGAGTCGGCCGACAATGCACAGACGTCTCTGGCCGCGGCGAACTTCGACGCTGCCCGGTTCTCCGGGCGCTGAGACAGGGGGGAACCAGAACATGGCGAGCCAGGACCGCAATAGCTACGACTCCGGTGCCTCCGGCGAGGCGCAGGGCAACATCGCCGTCGTCATCGCCCAGCTGGAGCAGGTGCTCAACGACCGGGACCGGGCGGTGAAGGCCGCGATGGCGGACTTCGCGGCGGATGGCGTCTCGGAGGAGTACCACGCGAAGGAAGTCCGCTGGAACAAAGCGGCCGCCGAGGTGAGGTCGATCATTCAGCTGGTGCGCACCACGCTGGAGAAGAACGACGCGACCGCGCAGCAGACGCTGGCGCGGGCCAAGGCGGCGGTGGACGCGATCGGTTGATGACTGGCCGCCGGGCTCTCATTGGTTGACAGCTCGGCACCAGCCATCAGCGTTGGACTGGACGACTTGGGGGGACCATGGGCAAGGACAAGGACTGGGACATAGATCCGCCCGGTGTGCGGAGTGTTCTGATCAAGACCGGTGAGATCGCCGGTCAGCTCAAGGGTGAGGGGGAGACCCTCAAGAAGCTGGTGGAGAGGGCGGCGGCATCGGCAGGCACCATCCTCGGTAACGATGTGCATCGGGACCCGTGTAACACCGGGATGAAGGCGGCAGGCGACGCGTACGCCAAGGAACTGGGTCCCGTGGCGATGGCGCTGGCCGCGTACTTCGAGGCGCGGGGCGATTCGCTGTCGTACATGGCCAGCCGCGCCAGCATGTCGCTGAATGCTGCGACGAACGCGACGACCCACTACGTCGAGGGGAACCTCCAGATGGCGGCGCTGAGCCAGCGGAACGCCCGGCCGTTTTTGGAGTTCTGACCGATGGACGAGGGGGGAGTGCTCAAGCCGTGAAGCACATAGACGTCCAGGGGATTCCGCAGTTCACCGGGAATCTGGAGCAGTTGGAGAAGGACGCGCTGGCGTTCAAGACGATCGCGGGCAAGATCCGGAAGACTGGTTCGGGCATTCACACCGGTTTCCAGGGCTTGAAGGCGTTCTACGAAGCGCCGGAGGCGGAGCAGCTCTTCGCGTCCACTGCGCCGGTGCGCGACACCGCCGACGACTTCGCGGGTGAGCTGGAGTGGATCTGGAGCGCGCTGGACAGCTACGCGATCGAGATCAAGCCGATCGTCGAGAAGTTGAAGTCGCTGCAGACTCAGGCGTCGTTGTTCATGGCGAGCGTGGCGGACGACGACGACTGGGATAAGGACGACGACAAGGTCAAGAAGCACAACGCGATCTACAAGGGCGTGGAGGCCGCGGTGGCGGCGTTCCAAGCGGCCGAGCAGCGGGCCCACGACAAAATCGCCATGCTGCACGGCGGCAAGACGCTCAAGGAGCAAGCGGAGGCGTACCAGGCGCGCGCGGGTATGCCTGACGAGGACGAGGAGCCCCCGTGGGGTAGCCCCGTAGAGCGGAAGTACAACTGGTACCACCCGCACAATCTCAAGGTCGCGGTGTGGGACGGGTTCATCGTCGATGGCGTGTGGGGCACCATCAACGGGCTCCTCACCCTTATCGGGGTCCACGGCTGGGACAAGGCGGGGGCCGCCTGGAAGGGCCTGGCTCAGCTGGCGACATTCATCGTTGTTCCACAGATGGCGGTCATTCCTGATAAGTACCTGCCGCAGTGGATGCGCGAGAGCAAGCGGGTCGCTGTGGAGACCGCCAAGGGTGTGGTGGCGTATGACACATGGAAGAAGGACCCGTCCCGGGCAGTCGGCGTCACGGTCTTCAACGCACTGACCATCGCGGCTGCCCCGGCGAAGGCGGGGCAGGCCGCCCACGCGGCGAGTAAGGCCGCCAAGGCGGTGAGCGCCATACGGCAGGGCGGGCGCCTGGTCGACCCGATGACGTATGTGTTCAAGGGGGTCAGCAAGGGCTTGGGGAAGATACCGCTGCCCAAGCTCTCCACCATCCTCGGCAATCTGGACAATCTGATCAAGGCAGACGGCCCCAACCCCACCGGTGTGCAACACGCCTTGGACAACGCCGTCGAAATGCCGGACAAGACGGTTCGGGTCCCGATCAATGACCACGAGTTCGTCTACATCCGCAAGTCGGACGGCGCACTCCTTGACGAGAACGGTCAGCTCCTCCGGAAGGGCGCGATACCCAAGACGGAGTCGTCTGCCGCTGAGCGGCTCCAGGGCGAGGACCATTCCCTTGCGAGGGACCACGAGCTGGCCGGCGTGGGCGGGCGCGGGAACGAACTGAACGCCACGAACCAGGCGGGCGATCCGCCAGGGGCGACCGGCCGCGAGCCTTCGGGGCATGCGGCCAATCATTCTCAGCCGCAGGGCGGGCACGATCTGCCGCCTTCTCGTGAGCATGAGGCTCCGGGACGAATATCTGACGACGGGGCCACCGGTGCGGCGGAGGGCGGTACCCGCACCGGCCAGCACGGTAGCAGCGGCGACAGCGGGGCTGATGGCGCTCACAATGGGGTCGATGGCCGGGACGGTACGCCCGCGAATGAGCTGCCCTCACATGGGGGCGCTTCGGACGGACCTCCTGATATCGATCCGGCGAAGTACAGCAAGGACATCAACGACTCCGCGCAGGCCCACGCGGGCCGTATGGAGCCCGAGCAGGAGGCCGGGGTCGTTGCTGAACTCGCGCGGGCCAAAATGGACGCCCGCGATCAGGCGTCCGTGCTCCGTGCCCTACGCAAGGACCCGTACGGAGCGGCGGTGGCCGAGAGGATCGCGCGGGGACACCTGCGTGAGGTGGAGGGCTACGGCAAGCTCCTCGACATGTGCAAGCAGGGGCCCTCCAAGAATCAGAAGGGCATGGTTCCCGCTGCCTATATGGCCATAAGGCTTGCCGAGGACTTGCAGGCTCGAGGTGCAGGTCGGGTCGGAGTGGAGCTTGATACAGCCACGTTCGACCTTGATGTCTACACGCGCCACCCTGACGGCTCCATCGACTACGCTTACCAGCTCAAAGACGTCGACACGATCGAGGGTATCAACAGCGCTGCTAAGAAGGCTGCAAAGCAACTGGCACATGAAGGGATGAGTCACCGAGTGGCTATCCTGGACGTACATCAACCGATGGGAAGCCTCACCCCCAAGATGTTCAATGTGGCCGAGTCTCAGGCGCGAAAGTCAGGAGGGGTATTTCTCCTGCGCTTCACAGACGGGTCTATCACTGTCCCGCCAAACGGACGCATCTTCCCCTAAGGAACAATCATGTCGACATTGATGCGCGCACCGCAGGAATGCGGTTCCTGGTTCTGGGATCTTGATGAGTACGCCGAACCCGGATTGGAGTCAGCTCTAACGACAGCGGCGCGGATGAGTGAGGCGCTCGCACGACTTGAGCTTCTCGCCCCTTTCAAGCTGGAGTGCAGCTGGTACGTCCTGGATGTGGGTCCCACCGGTATCACCAGTAGCCTTGAGCTCACGACGCCCTTGGGAGACTCAAGTCTTCCGGAGCGGCTGCTCGGCAGTCGCCCCACAGCATTCCCCACTGCCGAGATCGGTGACGTGCGCGTCATCGGCAGAGGAACATGGCTCGACGAGGCGGGAAGGGCCCGCCAAGAGCCGCGACTGATGGATCTGTCGGTGGATCCGGCCCCCGTCGGGCTCTCGGCCGAACTGTCCGTGCACCATGACATTTGGGGCTGGTACGATTTTTCCGGCCGGCCGCATCCCGACGTCTACCGGCATAACGCTCCCCGGCTTGCGGCCGCCCTCAAGGAGCTCGCCAACCTGCTCGGTGTCTCTCCCGAGCCAGGCGAGCCGACCTATTTCGGTGCCGCCACGCCAGAGGGGCTCGCGATTCCGGAAGCGTACGAGGATGGAATGGGACCCGATTTGACAAGTCGACTCTGAATTCTCGGCAAGGAACGAGTTCAACTCTTGGCCACTCATGTGGGCGTCACTCGTTCACATCCTTGCAGTGGCATCAATAGGTCGATCACACAAAGGATATGTGCGGGTTCTTTGCTGCGTTGCCGGGCTACTGCCAGGGGAGGTGAAACGTGGCGATCTATGCGGAAGTCGAGAAGGTATACGAGAGCGACCAGGAGGTCCGCTATAAGTTCATGGGTGCCGAAGGAGTCGAGCGCGTCGTTGTGCTGGACAAGATGGCTCGGCGGACACGCTTTGATGGTGGAGTCGAGCACAACCAGTATCTGGCGGTTGCCAGCAAGGTTGCTGTGACTTGGGGGCGCGATGGGGTGGCACCGGACCGCTTGATCGTGGCGTCCTAGCGTTGATGCCCCAGCGGGGCTCTTTAGCTGGCTGCGGAGTGGATCCGTTCGGATAGTCGGGCTGGGTGGGGATGATGGCGGCGCAGGATTACGACAGTCAGCTGCTGGAGTCGGTGTCGGTGCGGCGTCGGCGGTTGCGGGATGCGCTGCTGCACGGGGCCCAGCGCAGTCGGCGGACCACCGATGAGAATCTCGGGAAGGCGTTCGCCGGGGTGGCCGTCGCTGCTGTGTTGTGTGCCGGATGTGTCGGATGGTCGTTCGTCTCGGGGAAGTTGGGGGACAGAGGGTCCTCGGGGCCGGGCTCTGGGGTGCGGACTGTGCCCACCACTGTGATGGAAACTTCCCGATGATAGGTTCGATCGAGTGCTGAGTGTGGGGGCGGCGTCACAGCGGGTGGAGCTGAGCCGGGTCACGTTGGTCGGGGACCGGCGGCGGGTCGATCTCGTGTTGCCCGCCGATGAGCCGATCGGGCGCCTTCTCCCTGACATTCTGCGGCTGCTCGACGACCGTACGGCCTCTCGGCCGATGCTTCGGCATCTTGTTACCGCTGATGGAAGCCTGCTGGCGCAGGATGCCTCCCTCGCCTCCTCGGGTATTCGTGATGGGGCCGTGCTGCGGCTCGTGCGGGAGGAGGACACCCCCGCCGCTCCCGTCGTGCACGACGTCACCGACGAGGTGGCCGAGGACCTCGATCTGCGGGGATGGCGATGGGGAGCCGGGGCCCGGCAGTGGACCGCCGCCGTGGGGTGTGTCGCGCTCGCCGTGAGTGCGGGGGGCTTGGCGCATGCGAGTCTTGGGGCCGTCGACGTCGCGGTGCCTCTGCTCGCCGTTGCCGTGCTGCTCTCCGCCCTTGGGGCTCCCCTCGCCCGGCGGCGTCAACGGGAGCTCGGCACCGTCCTGATGGTCTGCGGGGGCGCGCTCGGGGTGCTCGGGGCCTGGGCCGCCGCCGATGCCCATGAGTGGGCCTGGCCCGCGCGGCTTGCCGGGGTTGGCGGTGCCCTTGTCGTCATGCTGGTGCTGCTCGGTGTCTTCTCCGCGGTGGGGCGTGGAGGGCTCGTCGGGGCCGGTGCGGTGGTCGGCACCGTGGGGGCCTGGGAAGTCGCCGCCGCGGTGCAGGGCGACCTCAGTCTTGTTGGTGGCGTCCTTGCCGTTGTGTCCGTCGTCGCGCTCGGGGTGCTGCCGCGGCTCGCCTTGTCGGGTGCCGGGCTGACCGCCTTGGACGACCGGCGGTCCGGCGGTACTTCTGTGAGCCGACATGAGGTGGAGTCCGCACTGGCCGCGACGCACCGCGGGCTGGTGCTGGCCACCGTCGTCACCGCCGTCTCCGCTGTCGGCGCCGGGCTGCTCGCCGTCGCCGAATCCTCGCCTTGGACCGTGCTGCTGACCGTCGTACTCGCCGTGGTGCTGCTCTCCCGGTCCCGGGCCTACCCGCTCGTCGCCGAGGCCGTGGTGCTGCTCGCGGGGGCCGCTGTGCTGTTCGTACGGCTGGTGGTGCTCTGGATCGACCACGTCGACGGGGAGCCGTACGCGCCGTTGGCCGTGCTCGCGATGGCTGCTGTGTTGCCGCTCGGTGTGCTGGCCGTCCGGCCGCCGGAGCATGTACGGGTCCGGCTCCGCCGCGTCGTGGACCTTGTCGAGGCGGTCGGCGTCGTCGCGCTGTTCCCGCTCGTCGTCGGGGCATTCGGTGTGTACGGCCGGCTCCTTGACGTCTTCTGATTCCGCACCGCACAGATAGTCGCGCAACCACCGGTGATGCGAGGGGAGGGGAGTGCCATGGCGGGCACCGATTGGCAGGGTGACCTGCTCCGCCAGTTGCGGGGCGGTGATGGCGAGCCCGCTCCCGAGCCCGTCGTTCCGTCGTCGGTGAGCGCCGGGCAGCCCGCTGCCGCCCCTTCCGAGCCAGCCGACCGTGCCAATTCCGCCGCGACCCCTTCCGAGTCGGCCGCCCCTGCCAAGCCCGCTGCCCCCGCCGCCGAACCCATACCTGCCCCCGCCCCCACGCTCCCCGCCCCCTCCCCCATCCCCGTACCTCCCGTCGACCCCCACCTCCTCCCCGCCCACCGCCGCTCCCGGCCCGGCGACTCCGTCCTCCGCCGCACCCGCCGATCCCTCCGCCAACTCCTCCTCTCCTCCGCCTCCCGTGACGTAGCAGAGGCCACCCGTATCGCCCAGGCGTTGCAGCAGCCGGTCACCACCGGTCGGCAGATCGCGGTCACCAGCATCCGCGGGGGCGCCGGTAAGACCACCGTCGCCGCGCTGCTCAACCTCACGTACGCGCACTACCGGCAGGACCCGGTGCTCGTCCTCGAAGCCGATCCCGCGCTCGGTACGCTCCCGATCCGGCTCGCCGCGCCCGCCGTTCGCTGGACCTGCTCCGACCTGGCCCAGGTCATCAACCCCTCCATGCAGTTCGCGGAGGTCACCGGCTATCTCGTCCAGGTGGCGGAAGGTGGCTGGCTGCTGCCCGGCAGCCAGGGGCGGGTCGGTACCCGCCTGGAGCTGCCCTCGTATCGCGCGGTGATGATGGCCCTGCGCCGGTACTTCGGGATCACCGTCGTGGACTGTGAGACGCTGCCGAACCCCCTGGCCCGTACCGCGCTGGCCGCCTCGCACGCGCGGGTTCTCGTGGCGCCCGCGACCATGGAGGGGGTGGCCAGTACGCGGGCGGTGCTGGAGTGGATGGCCGATGTGCCGCGCCCGCGGCTCCTTCCCGGCACCGTGGTCGCCCTGACGATGTCGTCGCCGGACATGACGCTCGACACCGGCGCCGCCTCCGCCTATCTGGGCCAGGCCGGAATCCGCGTGGTGACGATCCCCTACGACCGGCATCTGGCGGCGGGCGGTCCGATCCGGACCGCCGCGCTCGGGCACGAGACCCGCATGGCCGCCGGGCACCTCGGTGCCGAACTCCTCAACCTCGCCCTGGGGAAGCCACGATGAGGAAGCCGCGATGACCACTCGTCTGATCCACCGGCCCGCGCGCACCACCCGCCCCCTCCTCCCTCCGGAGCCCCGCGCCATCGAGCCGCCGCCCAACCTCCCGGAGGGCAAGGCCGGGGGAGCCGCCATGGCTCTCATGCCTGTCGCCGGGGTGATGAGCTCGGTCGTGATGATGACCGTGCTGCGCAGTGGCCAGTTCGCCGCCATCGGCGCGATCGTCCTCGTCGTCACCGTCGTCGGCTCCGTCGCGCTGCTGCTCTCACAGCGCGGCAAGGCCCAGCGCACGCGCCGCCGCCAGCGCGAGCGCTATCTGGAGTACGTGGAGGAGCTGCGCGAGGAGCTCGGGGCGCACGAGCGGGAGCGCCGTGCGGGCGCGCGGGTCCTCGATCCGCCGCCGCAGGCGCTGTACGACATCGTCTCGGATCCGGCTCGGCTGTGGGAGCGGCGCCGGGCCGACGCCGACTTCCTGCGGGTGCGGATCGGCACCGGCGAGATGCCGGTGCGCACCCTGACCGTCTCGCAGCAGGGCAGCAGCGTCCTCACGCCGCCCGACCGGTTCATGCTGAACGAGGCGCGGGCGCTGATCGGCCGGTTCGGGACGGCCGCGGATCTGCCGCTGACGGTGCCGCTGGACCGGGTCGGCAACGTCAGCGTCGTCGGCGAGCGGGAGGCCGTGCTGCGGGTGGTGCGGGCGATCCTCGTCCAGACTGCCGTGTTCCACGCGCCGGACGACGTCGCCATCGCGCTCGCCGCGCCCGGCCTCGGCCCGTCCGGTCTCGCCGCGCCCGGCGACGCCCCATCCGGCGACACCCCGACGCACTGGGAGTGGGTGAAGTGGCTGCCGCACCTCCTCGACGCCGAGGAGCGCGATGGACCGGTGGCCGCCCGCCGCATCGCCCCCGACCTGCCGCAGCTCGCCCGGCTGCTCGGCCGCAACCTGCGGCAGCGCGCCGGCTACGCGGCGGAGATCCGGCGCGGACTGTCCGGCAGGGACGCGCTGGTGATGGCGAGTCGACTGCTCGTCGTCGACGACTGCTACGGCCAGGCCGCCCGCGAACTGGCCCGCCCCGACGAGGCGGTCCCGCTGCCCGACATGGGGGTGACCGTGCTGCACCTGGTGGCGGAGCGGGTGGCCGAGCCCGGCCAGGTGTCGGTCCGTATCACCGTCGAGGGCGACCACGTCGTGGTCGAAGACCTACGGGGTACGGAGCCGGTCTCCGCGCACGGAACGGTGGACCGGATCGCCGTCGCCGGTGCCGAGGGCCTGGCCCGGACGCTCGCCCCGCTGCGGCTCTCCGCCGAGTCCCTCGTCGACGCGCCGCTGTCCGGCCCGGTGGACTTCGCCGAGCTGCTGGGCATCGAGGACCCGGGCGCGCTCGACCTCGACCGGATGTGGCAACCGCGCGGTGAACGCGCCTTCCTGCGCGTGCCGATCGGCATCAGCGACGGGCACGAGCCGGTGCTGCTGGACCTCAAGGAGTCCGCCGAACTGGGCATGGGGCCGCACGGCCTGTGCGTGGGCGCGACCGGCTCGGGCAAGAGCGAGCTGCTGCGCACCCTGGTCCTCGCGCTGGTGGCCACGCACCCGCCGGACGATCTGGCCCTGGTCCTGGTCGACTACAAGGGCGGCGCGACCTTCGCCCCCTTCGAGGGGCTGCCGCACGTGGCCGGGGTGATCACCAACCTGGAGAACCAGGCCGGGCTGATCGAGCGCGTGCACGCCAGCCTCGCCGGGGAAGTCAAGCGCCGCCAGCAGGTGCTCAAGGACGCGGGCAACGTCGCGGACATCGCGACGTACGCGGCGCTGCGCGAGACCCGCCCCGACCTGCCGCCCCTGCCGCACTTGTTCGTCGTGATCGACGAGTTCGGCGAACTCCTCACCGCCAAGCCGGACTTCATCGACCTGTTCCTGTCCATCGGGCGGATCGGCCGGAGCATCGGCGTCCATCTGCTGCTGTCCAGCCAGCGCATCGAGGGCGGCCGGCTCAAGGGCCTGGACACCTACCTCTCGTACCGGCTGGGCTTGCGCACCTTCTCCGCCGACGAGAGCCGTACCGTCCTGGACACCGCCGACGCCTTCCATCTGCCGCCGCTGCCGGGCTTCGGCTACCTCAAGGTCGATACGAGCGCCTACGAGCGGTTCAAGGCGAGCTTCGTCTCCGGGCCGTACCGGGGACCCGCGCGCCGGGAAACCGACGACAAGGGTCCGGCGGCAGTCCCGTACCCCGCGTACAACACCCTCGGCTCCGCCGAAGCGGGCGAGGACGACGGCGAGCCGGTCAAGCGGCATCGCGACCCCGGCCCCACCGTCCTGTCCGTCATGGTCGACCGACTCCGGGACGCCGCGTCGCCGGTGCGCCGGATCTGGCTGCCGCCGCTGCCCGAGGCCCTCACCCTGGACCGGGTCGGCGGCGCCGTCGACGTCGGCGAGCGCGGCATGGGTTTCGTGCGCCGCACCGGCACCCTGCGGGTGCCGCTGGGCCTGCTGGACGACCCGGCCCGCCAGTGGCAGGGACCGTGGATCCTCGACCTCACCGTCGCCGGCGGGCACGCGGCCGTCATCGGCGGCCCCCAGTCCGGCAAGACCACCCTGCTGCGCACCCTCGCCCTCTCCCTGGCGATGACGCACACGCCGCGCGAGGTCGGGATCTACGGTCTCGACCTGGTCGGCGGCGGACTCCAGGCCCTCGCCCACCTCCCGCACGTCGGCGGGATCGCGGGCCGCGCCGACCGCGAACGCGCCGCCCGCACCGTGGAGGAGGTGCACGGCATGCTCGCCGCCCGCGAGGAGATCTTCCGCGAACACGGCATCGACTCCGTCGAACGGCTCCGCGAGCTGCGGGCCGCGGGCAAGGTGCCGGAACTGGCATCCACCGAGATCGTGCTGCTCATCGACGGATTCGGCGCGCTGCGCGACGACTTCGAGGCGCTCGACGACGCGGTGGGCGACCTCCTCAAGCGCGGTGGCGGGTACGGCATCCACGTCGTGGCCGGCATGCTGCGCTGGAACGACGTACGCATCGCCCACCAGTCGACCTTCGGCACCCAGATGGAGCTGCGGCTCAACGACCCCGGCGACAGCAGCATCGACCGCAAGCTCGCCCAGACCCTCACCCCTGACGACACCGGCCGGGCCCTGACCGACGGCAAGCTCTTCGCCCAGGTCGCGCTGCCGCGTATCGACGGTCTGCCCGAGACGGCCGAGCTGGGCTCGGCGATCGAGCAGGCCGCCAGGACGATCCGGGCGGCCTGGCCGGGCGACCTCGCCCAGCAGGTCCGCGTCCTGCCCGCCCGCGTCCCCGCCGCCTCCCTGCCCTCGATCGCGGCCGAGCCCAGGCGCGTGCCCATCGGACTCGACCAGAGCGCGCTCGCCCCGGTGCCGCTCGACCTGTTCGCCCACGACCAGCACCTGCTGATCCTCGGCGACAGCGAGTGCGGCAAGACCAACCTGCTGCGGCTGATCGCCCAGGGGCTCACCGAGCGGTACTCCGCCGACGAACTCGTCTTCGGCGTCATGGACCCCCGGCGCGGCCTGAGGGACGTCGTGCCCGAGCCCTACCGGGGCGGCTACGCCCACAACGCCAAGCTCGCCGGGGCGCTGGCCACCGGCATCACCGCCGAGCTCGACAAACGCATGCCCGACGAGGCGACCGACCCCCTGCCGCCGGCGCCGGGCAGCTGGGGCTCCGGGCCGCGCATCGTGATCCTCGTCGACGACTACGACGTCCTGACCACCGCCGGCCAGCAGCCGCTGACGCCGTTCCTCCCCTACGTGCCGTCCGCCCCCGACATCGGGCTGCACTTCGTCATCGCCCGCCGGGTCGCCGGATCCTCCCGCGCGCTGTACGAGCCGTTCCTGACGACCCTGCGCGAGAGCGGCACCTCCGCGCTCGTCATGACGGGCGACCGTTCGGAGGGGCAGCTCTTCCCCCGGGTGTACGCCTCGGCGCAGCCGCCCGGCCGGGGCACCCTGATCCGCCGCGGCCACCCCAACCGACTGATCCAGACCGCGATGGGCCCGGAAAACGGCCCGGAGAGCGGAGAAAGCCGAGCGACGACGCGATGACCAAGGACGTGATCGTCCTCACCGAGCGGATGCCGGACACCTGGACCCTCCTGGCCGGACTGCTCGCCGGAGGACCGGACCTGCACGTACAGCACGCCGCCGACGACGCCGTCATCCAGCTCTGCGACGACCACGGGCGGCCGCTGGTGTCGATCGAGGCCCCGATCCTGGTACGGGTGCCGGGCGAGGCCGCCCGCCTGCTCGGCCCGGACGCGCCTGCCCAGGACGGCCCCGTGTGGTGGATGGAGGCGCGCGCCTCCACCGCCGTCAAGGAGGCCGGACAGCTCGCCGGGGTCTTCGCCGGCCGCCTCGCCCACCTGCTGGGTGGCGCCGTCTGGCCGCCGGAGGCGGTACCGGCGGCGGGCATCGGGGCCCCCGTCGCCATGGCGGGCGTCACCGCGGCCCCCATCCCGGCCGCCGCGCAGCCCGCCGTGGACGTGCTGACCGACCGGGTCGCGGTCGTCATCCAGGACCGGCCCGTCATCGCCATGACCACCTGGCTCTCCGACGCCCTGAGCGCAGCGCTCGCCGGCGACCGCGGACTGCAGATCGTCACCCCCGCGCACGCCCGGCTCTCCCAGCCCACCAGGTCACTGCTCATGAGGCCGCCGTCCCGCTGGGTGGTCCAGGACGGGGAGGGCGGTTACTACGACGGGCTGACGGGCGCCGTACTGCACTGGCGCGATGGCGCGTTCTCTCCGGACAGGGTGTCCTCTCCGCTCGCGGCGTCCTCTCCTGACGAGGCATCGGCCCGTGACGAGGCTTCAGAGGCCCAGGACAACCCGGTGGCGGAGCGCTTCAAGGAGTTCGCGACCACCGGCGAGCGCCAGCTCCTGCTCTCCCTCCACACCCGCCATCCGGCCGACGACCAGCTCGTGCTCGCCGGTGCGCTGGAGGAGGCGTGCCGGACGCTGACCGGCGCGCCACCCGCCGGCTGGGGCACGGCCGAACCCGCGTCCCTCCCGTGGTCCCGCCGCCAGCTCACCGACGTCGCCCGCGACCGCGCGCCCGACCCCACCTGGACGGTCGTCGTCGGCGACCCCCGGTGCCGGCCCGCCATCGCCACCCTGACCGTCTCGCGCACCACGGGCGGCGTGGAGGAGACCGCGACCCTGGCCGTCGGCTACGCCCCGGACGAGGATCCGCCCCTGGAGGACCTCCCCGCCCTCGCCGACCGTCTCGTACGCGAACACCGCCTGGTCTCGATGCTCGCCCAAGTACGCTCCGGCCGCCGGGACCTGACCGCGCCCGCGCACTTCGAACCACCAGCGGTGCCCGTGGGCTTCGCCCTGGGCCCCGAGGACGTCCACGAGATCGGCCCCACCCACGCCCGCCGACCACCGCTGCCCACCCAGCCGACCGAACTGGGCCCCGCGGCCCGCCCCGGCCTCTACTACCCGCTCGGCGACGGCACGTCAGGCGCGGCCTGGGCCGCGTTCGAGCAACTGGTGCGGCACCTGCGCACGCCCTGACGTGTGCCGGGCCGTGCCGTGTCTCCGGGCACGTGGTCTGGCGGTACGGTCAGATCGCGACGATGGTCAGCATCGTCGGCGTCACCGCCCCTCCGGCAGCAGGAACGCCCGCCGTTCCTCCCCGGTCAGGTCGCGGAAGACCCGGGATCGGGCCTGGCGGAGGAGGGTTTCGAGGTCGGCCTCGGCCAGCTCCCAGATGCGGACGGTGCGGTCGCGGGAGGCTGTGGCCAGGCGGGTGCCGTCCGGGTCCCAGGAGACGCCGTTCGCCCAGTCGGTGTGGGTGCCGAGTACGGCGACCTGGGTGGCGGTGCCCGGGTCCCAGAGGCGGACCGTCCGGTCGCGGGAGACGGAGGCGACGCGGGTGCCGTCGGGGGACCAGGCGACGCCCTGGACCCGGTCCTCGTGGCCGGTGAGGACGGCGAGCTGAGTGCCGTTGAACGGGTCCCAAAGCCGGACGGTGTGGTCCCGGGAAGCGGTGGCGATCCGGCGGCCGTCCGGCGACCAGTCCACTTTCCAGGCGTAGTCCCGGTGACCGTGGACGGTCCGTATCAGTGTGCCGTCGGCCGGGTCCCATACCCTGACCGTTCCGTCCGTCCCGGACGTGGCGAGCAGATCGCCGCCGGGTGACCAGGAGGCTCCGCTGACCCAGTCTTCGTGGCCGCGAAGGACGGTGAGGCAGGCGCCCGTGGTGGTGTCCCAGATCCTGGCGGTGGCGTCGCGTGAGACGGTGACGATCCGGGCGCCGTCGGGCGACCAGCCGACAGCCGAGAGCTCCCCGTCGTGGCCGTGCAGCGAGAGGGCACGGGTGTCGCCGTGGGGCTCCCGCACGACGGCCGTACCGTCGCGCAGGGCGACGGCCAGCCGGAGGCCGTCAGGTGACCAGGCCGCGTCGGCTGCCTCGGCGGGGAAGCGGAGTTCGGATAGCGCGTGGCCACTGGTGGCGTCCCATATCCGGACCGTGCCGTCCTGGGAGGCGGTCGCGATCCGTTCGCCGTCGGGTGACCAAGCGGCCTGCCACACGGAGTCCGTGTGGCCGTACAGGGCGTCCTTCCGTGCGTCCACGTTCCAGACGACCACGGTGTGGTCCCGTGACGCGGTCGCGACCTCGCTACCGCGAGGCGACCAGGAAATGCCGTACAGGGTGTCGGTGTGACCGGCCAGCCAGGTCTCGACCAGGCCGGTTTCAACGTTCCACACGCGAGCCGCACGCTGTTCGTCGCCCGCGGCGAGGCGCTTGCCGTCCGGCGACCAGGACAGGCAGTTGAGGACGTCCAGGCTCTCCAGCGTTCGCTCGACGGTCCAGTCGGCGGTGTTCCAGACCCGGACCTTACGGTCCCCGGAGGCCACAGCCAGCAGGCAGCCGTCCGGTGACCAGCGGACGGACTCGACGTTGCCCTGATGGTCGGCGAGCACGCGCACGGTTCCTGCGGCTGGGTCCCAGACCCGTACCGCGGGGTCCTCGCCGGCGCTGGCCACGTGCTTCCCGTCGGGGGACCACGTCACGCTCCACACCATGCGCTCGTGCCCGCGCAGCGTGGCGACTTCCGCGTACGTACGGGCATCCCAGATCCGCACGGCACAGTCGCCGCCCACTGATGCCAGGTGGCTGCCGTCCGGTGACCAGGCCACGCCGCCCACGCCCTCTTGGCGATCGCCGACCGCTTCCGCGTGGTGCAGGACGGCGAGTTCGGCCCACGTCGCGGCGTCCCAGACGCGCAGGGTGGCGTCCCTCGACCCCGCGGCGAGCCTGCGCCCGTCGGGGGACCAGGCCACGCCGAGGATCCAGTCGCCCCCGCCGGTGAGCACGACGGGCTCCGCGTCGAGCGCGGGACCCCAGACCCGCACCGTCCCGTCGTCGCTCGACGCCGCCAGCCGCCCCCCGTCCGGCGACCACGCCACCCCGGTCACGGCCCGCTCGAAGCCCCGCAGCACCATCCGCAGTTGCGACGCACCCAGCGCCACCCGCAGCGCCTGCACGGCCGTCGGTGTCGCCCCGCACTCCTCCACGGCCGCGAGCGCGGCATGCACCGCCAACTCCGCTTCGCGCTCCGCCCTTTCGAGCACCCGGAGCGCCACCCCGTCCGCCGTACGCGCCATCGTCTCCCGGTCCGCCCGCGTCGAGCGGTCCACCAGTTCCGCGACCAGCGGCGCCGCGCCGAGCGTCTGCGCGGACTCGGCCATCCACTGGCGGGCGACGGTCAACCGCTCCCCGGTGAGCAGGTACGCGTCCAGCCGCCCCGCGTGCTCCCAGTCCTGCGCCCAGCGTTCCAGTTCGGTGCGGCGGCGCAGCTCCTCGACGCGGGCGACGACCGCCTGCCGCAGCGGCGCCCACTGCCGGAACAGCGCCTCATGGGTCACGTCCAAGGCGCCGTCGTCGCTGGCCAGCAGCCGTCCGGCGACGAAGGCGTCCACGATCTCCCGCTCCTGCGGGGTGAGGTCGGCCCGGTGCACCCGGCGGCGGGTGGGCTCGTTGCGGTCGACGGTGACGAAATGCAGCAGCGCGGGGATCACGGGTGCGTCCGTGAGCTCGGCGGCGATCCGGTCGGCCCGGTCGGACAGGGCCCCGGCGACGCCGCCGAGGGCGCGGTAGGTCTCCTCGGTCACCGTCCCGCCGGCCCCTCCGGCGCGCAGGTACAGCTCCTGGAGGGTGTACGCGAGCAGCGGCAGGGCGTCGCCGCCTCCGCAGTCGTCGACCATGCGGGCCACGACGCCCGGCGCGAAGGCCAGCCCGGCCTGTTCGGCGGGCTTCTCGATGACCTCGTGGAGCTCCTCCCGGCCCAGCGCGCCGACCACCGCCGGCTCGCGCACCAGCTCGGCGAAGCCGGACTCCAGGAACTCGGTGAGGAAGTCCGAGCGCAGCGTCGCCACGACCCACAGCTGCGGGTCCGCGCGCAGGCTGTCCCGTACGGCCGCCAGGAACGCTCCCCGTTCCTCGGGACCGGACAGCGTGAACAGCTCCTCCAGCTGGTCGACCACCAGCAACGCGGGCCGGGTGTCGGGGAGTCGGGACAACCGCCGCTCCAGCGCGCGGACCGGGTCCACGCCCGGCGCGAACGGCTCCGCGACCGCCCACCGCCCCCGCCGCCGCGCCAGCGCCGGCAGCAGTCCGGCGCGTACGAGCGACGACTTGCCGCTGCCCGAAGGGCCGACCACGGCCACGAACCGCTGCGCCCGGCCCGGGGCGGCGGGGTGCAGCCGGGCGACGAGCGCGGCGGTCTCCCGGTCCCGGCCGAAGAAGACCGCCGCGTCGTCCTCCGTGAAGGACTCCAGCCCGGGGTACGGCGGCTGGGCCGCGTCCCACACCCGGCGCACCGGCACCGGCCGGTCGAGGCAGTGCAGCCAGACCTGCCCGCCGATGAGCAGCAGCAGGGCGACGCCGACCATGGGCACGGACCACTCGCGCAGCAGCCGCAGGGGCAGCGGCACGTGGTCCGCCTCGCTCGTCGCGTAGTTCGTCGCGATGCCGAGCAGCGCCCCGACGACCATGAGCAGGACGTCGAGTATGAGTTTGAGCGGGCGTCGGTCCACGGATCGACAATCTATCCGCGGGGTGCCCGGCGGGACGGGTGGGTCGAGCCCCGGTGACGACGCGAAGTCCCCGTTACGACGTGAAGTCCCCGTTACGACGCGAAGCCCCCGGTGACGGCTCGAAGCCCCCGACTACGACTCGAAGTAGGCGTCCAGGACCGCGTCGAGTTCCGCCGTCCACTCCTTGAGCAGACCCCTGGCCGACGCCTCGACGTCGGTGTTGTACACGCGCCGATCGGTCGTGTAGACGGTGACGGCGAACCGGCGCCCGAAGCGCGAGGTGTCGAACTCGACCGCGCCGATCTCGCCCCAGCCGAACTCGGCCTTCTCGCTGTCGAGCCGGAACCGGATGCCGGCGCGGTCGGCGGTGACCGACCCGCGGTGGTCGGAGATCTCGAAGACGGGCCCGTCGGCGTCGTCTCCTTCCTCTCCTTCCGCTTCCTCGGACGACGTCTCTTCGGCGCCCTCTTCGGCCTTGCCCTCTTCGGCCTTCTCTGCGATGACGGCGTCGTCAGAGGCGGCGTCCTCGGCGGCGGCGTCCTCCGGCGTGCTCTCCGGTGCCTGCTCCGGGAGCTCCTGCTCGGGGGCCTCCAGCTCAGGGGCTTCCTGTTCCGGGGTTTCCTGTTCCGGGGCGGCGTCTGCCGCCCCGGCGGGCCCTGGGGGCGTGATGCCGGGGACATACGCCGGATCGGTCCCGGCGGCGTGTACGGGCGGGATGGTCGGACCTATGCGCTGCTCCACGGCGGGAAGTATGGCTGATGAACCTGTGCCGGAGACAGTCCGCACCGGCGTGTCAGTCACACCGGCCGGCCACGACCGGGTTTTCGGAAGGCCATCGGCTAGAGCCGGTCCGTGTTCTCGGTGAGGATGCTGTAGGCGAACGCGGCGGAGATCAGCGTCATGTGGTGATGCCAGCCGGGAAACGACCGGCCCTCGAAAGCGCGGAGCCCGAAGTCGCTCTCCAGACGCTCCACCGTGTCGGCGGTGCCGTTGTGCAGATCGGCCAGCGCGAGAATGTCGCCCACGGGCCGGTTGACCAGGTTGGTGATCCACATCCGGCCGAAGCCGCGCTCGACCGGGTCCCATTCGGCGAAGACCCGGAGCGCCTGGTCGGGGACCTCTCCCGGGCGGGCGCCGGGCAGCCGTACCAGCCCCGACAGCACGCTCACCTCCCGTGACCGGCCGCCCCGCGCCCGCACCAGGGCGGTGCGCGCCGGCCGGCCGCGGTGCGGTGAGAGGAACCGCTGTACGGGTATCGGGGCGACGGCGGCGGCCGATTCGGCGCTGTCCGCGCCGGGGCCGTTCGTACCGAGACCGTTCGTACCGGGGCCGCTCGCGCTGGGGCCGTTCGCGACAGGACTGTTCGCACCGAGACCGTTCGCACTGAGACCGTTCGCGGCAGGGCCGTCCGCGCGCCCTCCGACCGGCAGCCGCCGCTCGGGAAGGACCGGCGTCGTGCCGGGCAGGGCGACGACGAAGTGCCGCCGCCGTGCGACGAGCCCGCGGACGATCTCCGCCGTGTCCGCGTACCCGGTCAGATCCGCCACGACCGGCACCTTGGCGAGGGACCCGCGCGTGGCCAGGCTGTCGATGAGGTCGAGGGCCTGCGCCTCGGGCGGGATCCGGCGCGCCGTGTCCGGGATCCGGGCCTGCCGTCGCAGCTGCGGGTCGTCGTACCACCGGTCGGGGAGCAGCAGGCGCCAGTCGACGGGCACGTCCTCGGTGTCCGTCGACAGGAACGCCCCGATCCCGACCTGGCAGTTGACGGTGCGCCCGGCCTGGGGAACGAAGCGGCGGTGCACCCCGCAGGACTGCTCGCCGCGCTTGGGCACCACGGCCAGTCCGATGGTCCAGGCGCGCGGCTCGGTGCGCTGCTCGACCCAGCGGGCCAGTTCGGCTCGGATCGGCGCCCACTCCCACGGGCTGGCGTTGACGAACTGGTGCAGCGCCTGCGAGGCCGTGCGGGAGTCGGACACGGAGGCCGCCAGCCGGCGCGTCGTCTTCTTGCCCGGTGTGGTGAGCAGGCCCTGCACGTAGACCTGGGCCCATCGGCGCTGGTCGGTGCGGGGCAGCGGCCCGAACAGCTCCTCGGCGAAGGCGGCGACCGAAGTCCGCGCCGTCGCCCGTTCCCTCAGCTGTGTCGTCATCGCGAGTCCCCTCCCGCTGGTCTCGGCGCCGTGTTCGGTGCCACGATCAAAAGAATAGAGAACGATCGCTTTGTTTTCGACCGGGGTGCCCGCTCCTCCTTCCCCCGCTGCTCCTCCGCCCGATTCCAGGCGCCGGACGCCCCGGCGCCGAGCCCTACGTGATCGCTGCTCGAACGGAGGGCTTCGCAGCCCGAACGGAGGCCTGCGGCGTCCGGGCCGAGGCCTGCGGTGCTCGAGCGGAGGGCTGCCGGCCGGGGCTGCCGGCCGGGACGCGGCGGGACTCCCCGAAGGCGCCGGGCAGTCCGGTGGACGCCAGGAGCGTCCACAGGCGGCCGAGATGCTCCTCCACGCTGCCTTCCGCGACCCCGGTCCGGACGCACGCCTCCGCACCGGCCATCAGGTACGTGATCAGCAGCTCGACGTCCTCCAGGTCGGACCCGGTGCCGGCCTCCCCCGCCATCCGCGCCAGCAGGCTCCGCAGGATCGGGACCCATGCCGAGTGGCCGCTCTCGACCGGGTCCCGCCGCTCCTGCGCGAGCCGTGCGGCCGCGCGCACGGTGACGTCCGAGTCCAGCAGGCGCGCCAGCTCCAGGGTCAGGTCGACCAGCGACTGGAGGCCCGGCCCGGGCATCGCGGCCACCCGCCACAGCGCCGACTGGGTGGCGCTGTCGCCTTCCGCCCGTACCGCGTCGGCCAGCTCGCCCTTGGTGGGGAAGTGGAAGGTCAGCGCCCCCATCGTCACGCCGGCGGACTTGCAGACGCGCGCGAGGGAGGTGCCGGCGTAGCCGTTGCGGTCGAACTCCCCGGCCGCCGCGATCAGCAGAGCGTGCCGGGTCTGCGCAGCTCTTACCTGTCTCACCACGGCCTCATCCTCGGTAGGCATCGGTAGGCATCGGTAGGCTCGGTAGGCAAACGGGGCCGATCCGTGGGGGCCGCCGCGAAGCCGGTTCCTCCGGGCGGCCGGGACCGAGCACTGAATTCAGTACGGGGGAACGTACCCGTCCACGCCTGCCGCATAGCCCCGACGACCCGCGTCCGGGCCCACTTTGGCAGGTCGTCGAGGTGCGGCGGGGGCGGGGCCGGGGCGGCCGCGCGGGCGAGCGCCATGGAGTCGGCACCGCCGGAGCCGCCGCCCTCACCCGCGGTCCCGCGGTCGCGATCCGGCGCCCGGGGCGGCGCCGCTCCGCTCCGCGAGGTGGCCCCGGTACCAGGCGGCGGCCTCGCCGAGCCGGGCCAGCGGCCCGGGCCCCGCGGGGCAGCCGGACAGCCGCCAGACCTCCTCGCTGCGGTACCAGTGGTCCTGCGCCAGCAGCGAGAACTGACGCTCGCTCACCGCGCCGGGAACCTCCCGCAGCCGCCGCAGGCAGGCGTCCCAGGGCAGGTCCCCGGTGACCGGCGGCAGCACGCCCAGCGCCGCCAACTCGTCCAACAGGTCGCCGGTGCGTACGGGGACCGGGTGGCTCGCGTGGTAGACCCCGGGCGGCGGCGCGTCCGCCGCGCACGCCAAGGCGGCGATCAACCGGGCCAGATCCTCGACGTACACGACCGACACCCGTCCGCGCCCGCCGTCCCAGCGCGCGGGGACCCGCGCCACCAGCTCGGACAGCGCCGGCACCACCCAGCGGTCCCCGGCGCCCAGGACCAGTCCGGGCCGGAGCACGTGCCCGCCCGCGGCCAGCGCGGGCGCCTCGCCGGCCAGCCGGGTTCTGCTGGCCGGCGAGACCGGGGCGGGCACGACCTCGCCGACGTCGACACCGCGGTGCGGGCCCGCGCCGTAGACCGCGGCGGTGGACAGCTGGACGATCCGCTCGACACCCGCGCCGACGGCCTCCTCGACCAGCGCCGCGGTGCCGTGCACGTTGACCGCCTCGCACTGCGCTTCGCTACCGGAAATGCGCGAGGCCAGGTGGATCAGTACGTCGACTCCTTCCACCGCCTGGCGCAGGGACGCGCGGTCCGACAGGTCCCCGGTGGTCCACGCGATGCCCGATCCTCCCTCCGCGCCCTGCTCTCGCGCCCCTTGAGGTAACGTCCGGGCGAGGGCGCGCACGGACAGATGCCGGCCCGCCGCCTGGTGGTCCAGCAGCTCCCGGGCCACCGCCGAGCCGATGAATCCTGTCGCCCCCGTCAACAGCACGCGCAAGGGCTTCACTTGGCCGCCTCCGCCGACGCGTGCCGCTTCGCGGGGCTCTCCTTCACGGCGCTCTGCTTCACGGGGCTCTGCTTCACAGGGGTCTGCTCTACGGTGCTCTGCTTCACGGAGGTCCGCTCCACGGGGATCTGTTCCGTGGGGATCTCCAGACCCGCGATGACCTCGGCGGGCGCGATCGCGGGCAGCAGACAGCGCCACATGGTGGCGATGCGCTCCGGCAGGTCCGCGCGGCGGGTGGCGATCTGCGACATGATCTGCGTCCCCGTGTACGCGCCGACGAGGACCCTGGCGAAGTCCGTCTCGTCGACCTCGGGCCTCAGCTGGCCCATCTCACGGCTGCGGACCAGCTCCTGGCGGAACTGCTCGGCCCACCACTCGTAGATCGCGTAGTCCTGCAGGCCCGCCTCGCCCTGCTCGACCGCCAGCCGTACACCGGCGCGGAAGAGGGTGTTCGTCTGCATCTCGATCGCCAGGTAGTGGGTCATGTCGAGCAGCTGCTGGAGGCCGCCGTCACCCTGCGGCATCTTCAGGTCGGCCGCCTGCTCGTTGATGACGGCCCGGGCCAGCTCCTCCTTCGACGCGAAGTGGAAGTACATCGCTCCGGCTGTCAGGCCGGCCCGTTCGAGGATCTTGGCGACGCTCGCCCCGGAGTACCCGACGTCGTCGAACACCTCCGCCGCGGCGCGCAGCAGCGCTCCCCGGGTCCGCACCGCTCGCTCCTGACGGATCTGCCGGACCATTCCGTCTCCCACCAAACTCTCGACAAACAAAAAGAATGACCTTTATGTTATTCGCCACCGCAGCACTACCGCAGCACTACCGCAGCACTACCGCAGCACTACCGCAGCACTACCGCAGAACGACCGCACGACCGCAGCACCGAGCGCCGCTGTTCAACGGACAACCACGTCAGACGAACGACCACGCCATGGGGGAAACACAGTGATGCCTACGAACACCGCTCAGGGACATCCCGTCGCCGCACCCGTATCCGTACCTGTGCCGCGTGCCTATACGCACAAGTCAAACCCGGCGGAGGTCCTGCTCACAACCTGGGGGCAGACCGGGCCCGACGCCTACACGGTCACCGCGCGGTGGCCGAGAGTCCACGACTTCTACCTCACCCGGTACGGCATGCACGACCCGCTGCTGCTGAGCGAAACGATCCGCCAGACGCTGCCGCTGCTGTCGCACGGGGCGTACGAGGTGCCCTTCGGCCACCAACTGCTCTGGCGGGACTTCCGCTGGGACCTCGACCCCGAAGCGCTGGCCGCCGACGGCGAGCCCGCCGAGCTCACACTGCACCTCACCTGCCCGGAGGTGACGTACCGCCGGAACCGTGCGGCCTCGGTGGCCCTGGAGGTCGAAGCCGTGCGCGGCGGCGTCCGGCTGGGCACGGCGCGCACCCGCTTCGCGATCCAGGACCGGGCCGTCTACGAGCGGCTGCGCGGGCGCTACGCTGACGCCGCCGAGGCCATGGCCCGCGCGCTGCCGCTGCCGCCGCCCGCCCCGGCGCGCCCCCTCGGTCGCGACCGCTTCGAGGACGTCGTGCTCTCGCCCACCGACGGCCCGCACCGCTGGCAGCTGCGGACCGACACGGCCCACCCCGTCCTCTTCGACCACGCCGTCGACCACGCCCCGGGAATGCTGCTGATCGAGGCCGCGCGCCAGGCGGCGCAGGCGGTGGCCGATCCGCGGCCGACGATCGCCGCCGGCATGGACATCGTCTTCACCCGCTACGCGGAAATGGACGCCCCCTGCTGGATCCTGGCCGAGCCGCTCGCCGCGGCCGCGGACGGCCGGGCCCGCGTACGCGTCACCGCGCGCCAGGACGACACGGACATCTTCTCGGCCGCCGTCACCCTCGCCCCGGCCGCGGAGCGCTGAACTCCGCGGGTTTCCACAGGTGTGGGGGAGGACCGGGCCCGGTGGGGGAGGACCGGGCCCGGTGGGGGAGGACCGGGCCCGGTGGGGAAGGGCCGGGCCCGGTGGGGGAGGTCTGGGCCAAGTGCGGGAGGGCCGGGCACTCAGCGGCGGGCGGCGCCGCCCGCCGCGCGGTGGGCCTCGACGGACCGTTCGACGTCCTCCCGCACCAGGTCGGCGTTGATCGCGATCGCCGCCGCCGAGCCCATGCCGGCCGCGGTGACCACCTGCGCCCGCGGGTCCGCGACGTTGCCGGCCGCCCACACCCCGGGCACGCTCGTGCGGCCCGAGGCGTCGGTGGCCACCCACCCGGTGTCGGCCTTCTCGCAGCCCAGGCCGGTCAGCAGCGCGTCGTACGGCACGAAGCGCGGGAAGACGAACACCGCGCTCCGCCGCACCACGCCGCCGCCGGCCAGCGCCACCCCGCGCAGCCGGTCGCCGTCCACCACCAGCCGTTCGACCACGCCGTCCGCGACGCGCACCCCGCGGGCGGACAGCCGCTCGCGGTCGTCGTCCGCCAGGTCGAGGGTGTGCGGGAAGAACACCACGTCGGGCGACCACTGGCGCAGCAGCAGCGCGTGGTGCACCGCGCCGGGCCCGGTGCCCAGCACCCCGATCGGCTGGTCGCGGACCTCGTAGCCGTGGCAGTACGGGCAGTGCAGCAGGGCCTTGCCCCAACGCTCGCGCACCCCGGGAAGGTCCGGTACGTCATCGTGCAGCCCGGTGGCCACCAGCAGCCGGCGGGCCCCGAGCATCGGGCCGCCGGCCAGGCGCACGAGGAAGCCGTTCGCGATGTGCTCCACGCGGCCGTTCGCGATGTGCTCCACGCGGCCGTGCTCGATGCGCTCCACGCGGCCGTGCGCGATGTCCTCCACGCGGCCCGCGACCAGCCGTACGCCGTACCCGGCCACCTCGGCCCGGCCCGTCGCCAGCAGGTCCGCCGGGGGCATCCCGTCCCGGGACAGGAAGCCGTGCATGTGCGCGGCCGGGGCGTTGCGCGGGGCGCCGGTGTCCACGACCGCCACCCGGCGGCGGGCCCGGCCGAGCACCAGCGCGGCGCTCAGCCCGGCGGCGCCTCCGCCGACCACGACCACGTCGTACGCCTCGTCGCTCGCGTCGTATACGGCGTCGCTCACCGCGTTGTCCACAGTGGTGTCGTTCGCCTCACTCATGCCGCTCATGGCGATCACCTCCGCCCACAGGCTGCGATCGCCGTCGGCCGAACGGCAATTTCCGTTGCCGTTTCCGGGACGGGCGCGGTGCAATAGGAGGTGTGGAGCACACCACCGCCATCGCCCGGGCCCTCACCGAGGTCGGCCCCCGCCTCAGGCGCCTGCGTACCCAGCGGGGCGTCACCCTGGCCGCGCTGTCCGAGGCCACCGGCATCTCGAAGAGCACCCTGTCCCGCCTGGAGTCCGGCCAGCGCCGCCCCAGCCTGGAACTCCTGCTCCCCATCGCCCAGGCCCACCAGGTGCCCCTGGACGAACTCGTCGGCGCCCCCGAGGTCGGCGACCCCCGCGTGCGCCTCACTCCCAGGAACGTGAACGGCAACACGGTGCTCCCGCTGACCCGTCAGCCCGGCCCGCTCCAGACCTTCAAAATGATCATCCCGCCCACCAGGACCAACCCGGATCCCTGCACCCACGAGGGATACGAGTGGCTGTACGTCCTCTCCGGGCGGCTGCGGCTGCTCCTGGCCGACCACGACCTGGTCCTGGGAGCGGGCGAGGCAGCCGAGTTCGACACCCGGCTGCCCCACTGGTTCGGCAGCACCGGCGAAGGCCCTGTCGAACTGCTCAGCCTCTTCGGCCGCCAGGGCGAGCGCATGCACGTACGCGCCAGACCGCGCCCGCGCGCCAAGGGCGACGACGACTGACCGTGCCGGGGGCCCGACCGCGGCCCCCGGCGGGGCCGACCGCGACCGGGCCGACCCCGCCGGGACCGATCAACTCACCGGGGCCACGGGCTCCTGGAGCTCGGTCACCCACTGGTCGTGGTCCTCGGAGAAGGCGAGCGTGAGCTCGCGCGCGTATCCCGTGGACCGGTATCCGTTGGCGTCGATCCAATGAGCCAACGCCTGCGAGGTGGGCAGCACGTCGTCCATCGAGCCGCGGTGCACGATGGTGGCGGCGCGCTCGACTCCGGGCAGCTCCACGATCTGTACGCCCTCGATCTCGCGGGCCTTCGCGCTGACGGGCAGCCCCGCGTGCACGATGATCGCCCCGTCCACCGGAGCGTCCTCGTAGCGGGCGATGCCGGGGCCGGTGGGCTCGACTCCGGCAGCCTTCAGACGGCGGCACAGCTCGTCGTAGAGGGGCTCGATGACCGGCCCGACGTCCTGCGGTTCGTAACTCTTGGCGATGCCGGTCAGCTCGGCCAGCCGTACCGGCGGGAGGCTCTTGATGACGATGTCCTCAGTGGGCATGGATCCCTCGCTCTCGATGCTTCGGAGCCTCGCCGCGACCTGGGCCAGTCGCGCCGCCGCGTCGGCCATGGCCGTCTCCAGTTCCGCGTGCCGCAGCCGCAGCATGCCGCGCAACTCCTCCGCGCCGATGCGCTCGTCGAGGATCGACGCGACCTGTTGCAGGCTGAAACCCAGGTCCTTGAGCGCGATGACGCGATTGAGCCGTGCGAGCTGTGCGGCCTCGTAGTAGCGGTAGCCGGTGGCCCGGTCGACGCGGGCGGGGCGCAGCAGTCCGATGGCGTCGTAGTGGCGCAGCATGCGGACCGACACCCGCCCGTGCTTGGCGAAGTCTCCTATGGTGAACATGACGTCTCCCAGTTGAGCGCCTCACACAGTGAGAGGGTCAACAGCGTCGAGAGCGGGTCCGGCTACCTCGCCACGAACTGCGTCAGGATCGCCTGGACTTCGTAGATGTCGACGCCCTTGGTGAAGGTCTTCTCGATCGGGGTGCTGCTGCCGGAGATCCAGATCTTGAGCTCCGCGTCGAGGTCGAAGGTGCCGGCGGTCTCCACCGCGAAGTGCGAGATGCTCTTGTACGGGATGGAGTGGTACTCCACCTTCCTGCCCGTGATCCCCTGCTTGTCGATGAGGACCATCCGGCGGTCGGTGAGGAGGATGGTGTCGCGTATCAGCTGGTACGCGCCGTACACCCGCTCGTCCGTGCCCAGCAGCCGCGCGTAGTCCCGCTGCGCCGCGCCCGGATCGATGGTGTGCGCGTTCCCGAACAGTGCCATGACCGCCCCCGCTTGTCGTCGTTGCACGATCTCCGCACTGTAACCCGGTCAGGCGACCTCGATGCCGTACTCCTCGACCAGGGCCTCCAGCCCGCCGGTGTACCCCTTGCCGCCGATCACGAAGTTCCAGTCGCCGCCGGAACGCCGCCGGAACGAGCCGAGGACCAGGGCGGTCTCTCCGGAGCGGCCGTCGGAGACGGGCAGCCGGTCGAGCTCGGCGCCCGACGGGTCCAGGAGCCGGATTCCCGCGTCGGTGAACCCGGCCAGGTCCGCGTCGGGGTTGGCGACGGGGTCGATCGCCGCGACGAGGACGAGCCGGTCGGCGCCGCCGGGCAGCGCGTCGAACGCGACGCGCAGCGCCGCCTTGTCCGGGCCGGAGGCGGGTACCGCCCGCACCGCCCCGTCGGGGGACTGCGGGTTGTTGAAGAAGACGAAGTGGTCGTCGCTCAGGACGCGTTGCCCGCGGCACACGAGCGCGCACACGTCCAAGGCCACCTGGCCCGACCACGTCATGCCCAACACGTTGTAGTCGGAGGTGGAGTCGGAGGTGGAGGCGGCGTCGGGGGCCGCGCCCGCCTCCGTGTCGCGCGGCGCTGTGCGTGGGGACGGCTGGGATGCCTGGGGCACCTGGGACGCCTGAGGCGCCGCCCCGTTCCGGCCGTCACCGTCACCGTCACCGTCACCCAGCCTGCCCCGCAGTCCGTGGCGGTGCAGGAGATCGACCAGCTCGCCGCCGGACACCAGCTCCAGAGGCTTGCCGTTGGCGAAGGCGTACGACCCGGGGCCGAAGCGGGAGGTGGTGACCAGGACGCCCTTGTTGGCGCCGGCGTCCTGCACCGTTCCGTACAGGTCCCGGACCGCCGTGGGCGGCACCGTGTTGCGGTAGCGCTTGACCTGGACGACGATCTTGCCGCCTCGGATGGGCGCGGGGTCCAGCGCGTCGACGTCGACGCCGCCGTCGTTCGACCGCTCCGTCATGACCGCCTGCATGCCCATGGCCCGGAAGAGCTCCGCGACCAGCGCCTCGAAGGCGATCGGATCCATCCGGTACAGGTCCGGCTCCTCGTCCCCGCCATGGCACACGACGCCGTCGCCGACGTCGTCGGGCCGCCGGCCGGGGCGGATCGCCGAGCGCTGGTCGGGGCGCGCGGACAGCTGGCCCCGAAGCCCGTCGACCAGGCAGTCCACCGCGTTCACCTGCTCCAGGTGCAGCTGGTCGAAGGCCGAGCGCGACACCATGACCGTGGCCAGGACGAGCTGCGTCCGCCGCCCGGTCACCGGGTCGTGGTCGTCCACGAAGCCGTTGAGCGCCACGGATTCCAGCGCCCCGAACTCGTCCGCCGCGAACAGGTCGCGCAGGGCCAGCAGCACGCACTGCGCGAGGACGTCGCGGTACAGCGCCCGGCGCTGCGCGGCGGGCCGGGCCGTCTCCTTGAGCTGGTCGGCGGTGGGCATGTACCGCACCGACTTCGTCTCCGGGACGATGTCGTACCTTGGCAGCTCCCAGTCGATCACCAGTTGGCGGGCGGCGGCGTCGTACGCGGCGGTCAGCTGCCGCGGCATGTCCTCGGGCCACGCGGCGGAGGAGTACAGGGCCGCGGAGAAGTACTCCACCGCCGCGTCCGGGTTCCCGTCGCGGAGCGCCGCCGCCATGTCGGAGACGCCCGCGTTGTGGCGGCGGATCTCCGCCAGCTGCGCCCGCGCCCAGTCGTCGTACTGCTGCTGGTACGCGGCCAGCTGCTGCCGGCGCTGGGCCTCCGCGGCCTGCGCCGCGTGCCAGTCGCGTTCGTACCGCGCCCGCGCCTCCTCCTGTGCCCGCCGGTTCGCCCCGAGCCCCCAACCACCCTGTGCCTGGTACTGGTTGGGGTCGGGCATCGGTACGGGATCGGCGAGTCGGCCGGGGGCGAACGGCTCGACCTGCTCGGGGCGGGCGAGCGCCGACGCGCTGAACGCGGGGGCGCGGCAGCCGGTGGCCAGGAGGCTCTGCAACGCGGCGACCCGCGCTTCCAGCTCCTCGGTCCGCCCCTCGCGTCGGCCTCCCGGTGCTGCCGGTACGCGGCCCGCTGCTCGCGCTGGGTCCGTGCCAGCTCGCGCTCGTGGGCCCGCTGCTGCCGCTCCAGTTCGCGCTGCTGCTGCACGCGGGCCCGGTGCTGCGCCTCCCGTTGCCGCTGCTGCTGGCGCTGGGCCTCGGCCCAGATACCGATCAACCCGTTGGAGCGACGACTCATCGCGCTACCAGCCCCCCTACGACTCCGGCGTCCTGCCATCCCCCGCCAGTGTGCCGCCTGGCGCCCCGCCAACCAGCAGTAATGGGACGACTCTAGTTCGTCGTCGCAGGGTGTGGCGCTCGGTCGCCCGAATCCGGCTCGTCCAGCGAGATGCCGTTCTTCGCCCGGTCCATCGACTCGTCGGAGGGCATTCCGCCGGCGTTCTCCCCGACGAGCGCCTGGTTCAGCTCGACGAACGGCCGCATGCGGGCCTCGTAGCGGGCGAACGCGGCGGTGTGGTCGCCGCCGCCCGCCTTGCCGAGCTCGTCGGCCAGGACGTACGCGCCCACGAGTGCCAGGCTCGTGCCCTGGCCGGAGAGCGGAGAGGCGCAGTAGCCCGCGTCGCCGACCAGCGCCACACGGCCCCGCGACCAGTGGTCCATGTGGATCTGGGCCATGGCGTCGAAGTAGAAGTCGGGCGCCTCCCGCATGGCCTTGAGCAGCCGCGGCGTCTCCCAGCCCACATGGGCCAGCCGGTCGGCCATCAGCGCCTTCTGCGCCTCGGTGTCGCGGTGGTCGTAGGCGATCGGCTCGGACGTGAAGCCGAGGGTCGCCCGCAGCTCGCTGTTGTCGCGGACGGGATAGAGGCAGTAGGAGACGGAGTCCGCGTTGAGCCAGAGCTCCCAGTTGTCGAGCTCCAGGAAGTTCTCGGTGCTGAACACCGTCAGGTACGCGCCGAGGTGCCGGATGAACGCGTGCTCCGGGCCGAACGCCAGCTGCCGCACCTTGGAGTGGAGCCCGTCCGCCCCCACCACCAGGTCGAACGTACGGGTGCTGCTCTGCTCGAAGCCGACCCGTATGTGCTGTGGGTGCTGTGCGTCCTGCGCGTGCGCGCCGTGCGGAGCCTCGTCGAGCGCGGCGATGGAGTCCCCGAAGAGGAACTCCACGCCTTCGGCGAGCGCCCGCTCGTACAGCAGCCCGGTCAGGTCCTCGCGCAGCAGCTCGATGTCCGCGCTGTCCAGCCGTCCGCCGCTGAAGGTCTTCTCGGTGGAGCGCCACTGCTCGTTGCCCTCGCCGTCGAGCATCGCCATGCCGCGCAGCCGGGTGCGCACGCCCCGGGCGTCGTCCAGGATCCCTGTCCGGTCGAGGACGTCGAGGGCCGCGCCGCGGACGTCGATCGCCTGGCCGCCCGGGCGCACGGAGGGGGCCCGTTCCACGACGGTCGGCGCGAAGCCGTTGCGGCGCAGCCAGTAGGCGAGGGTGAGCCCGGCGACGCTTGCGCCGGAGACGAGCACGGTCTTCATGGGTCGGTCTCCCCTTCGATGCTTCGATACGGTGTACGCGCTGAATGTACGCCGTACGCGCAGCCCTGCCAAGTGCGCATTAATGGCCGCTGTACTAGCCCAGCACGGGCTGTAGAGCCTGCTCTCGCGGCGTCTTCACTGCTACTCTCTGTCCTAGTACAGCTGGAAGGGGGCCGTTCCCTTGGCCGAGAAATTCGTTCCGCCCTACCTGCGCATCGCCGCCGAGCTGCGCCGGCGCATCACCGGCGGCGAACTCGCCCCCGGCGACCGCGTCCCGTCCACCCGGCAGATCGCCAAGGAGTGGAACGTCGCGCTCGCCACCGCCACCAAGGTCCTCACCGTCCTGCGGCAGGAAGGGCTCGTACGGGCCCAGCCGCGCGTCGGCACGGTGGTGGCGGCCGCCCGGCCTACCGGCACACCGAGCGTGCCCAACGCGCAAGGCAGACAAGGCAGACCAGGAACACCCGGCGCCTCCACCGAGCCCGCGCACCCGCACCCGCACGCGCACCTGCCCGCGCACCCGTCCGCACCCGCGACCGACCACGAGCTGACCCGGGAGCGCATCGTGCGCGCCGCCGTCGGCATCGCCGACTCCGAAGGGTTGGCCGCGCTGTCCATGCGCGGTGTCGCCGCGCGGCTGGGGGTCGCCGCCATGTCCCCCTACCGCCATGTGAACAGCAAGGACGACCTGGTGTTCCTCATGGCCGACGCGGTGTTCGCCGAGCTGTCCTACCCGGCGGCGTCCCATGCCGACTGGCGGAGCCGCCTGGAGCTGGGGGCCCGCTCACTCTGGGCGGTGCACCGCGCGCACCCGTGGCTCGCCCACATCGGCCCCCTCACCCGCCCCCTCGCCCTGCCGCACCTGATCGCGTACTCCGAGTGGATGCTCAGCGCCCTGGACGGCCACGGCCTCGATCCGGCGACCATGCTCGACATCAACGTCCTGATCTACAGCTACGTACAGGGCACCGCGATCCACCTGGAACGGGAGGCCCAGGCCGCGAGCGCCACGGGACTCTCGGAGGACCAGTGGATGGATGCGCAGTCCGCCGCCTTCGCCGCGCTGGTCGCCTCCGGCGCGTACCCGACGTTCAGCAAAGTGATCGCCTCTTTCAACGAAGACGAAGACGCAGGCGAAGGCGGCGAAGGCGAAAACGAAGATGGCGGCGACGGCCTCACCGGCTACGACCTGCGCCTCGACGAGGTCTTCGAGCTCGGCCTCACCTCGATGCTCGACGGTCTGGCCACGCGGATCGAGAACCGCTGAGCGCCGAACCCGGAGCGGGTCCGGCACAAGGCCGGCCCCACTCCGGGTCTCCCGCTACAGCCCGACCAGCGGGTCTCCCCCTACAGCCCGACCAGCCACGCGAAGGGCGGCAACTCCGCCGCGCGGCAGTAGACATCCACCGCCCACGGCCCGAGCGCCGCCATCGGGTGCAGCCGCGAGCCCTCCAGGCTCGCGAGCTGCCGCGCGCTGTGCCGGACGCACCCGGTGATCTCCCTCCCCTCGGCATCGACCACCGTCACCGCTGACGGCGGCCCCTCACACGTCGTCGGGTCCCTTTCATCAGCCGCGGCACACCGCCCGGCTGCCCGCGCACCCCGGTCAGACACCTTCGCCTCCCCTGGCCGAATTCCGACCCCAAGGGAGTGCCCGAATCAGTCGTCTTTACAGACCGGTTGAAGGTTCGATGGACACGTCTTTGCCCGCCCACTGCCCACGCGCGCCCCCTCGGCCCCCTCGCGCCCCCACGCGCAGGAGGGCGCGGCGGCGGGCTAGTTGGAGAAGTACAGGTACTTCCAGGGGCCGTACGTCGTCGTGTTCACGTTGTCGCCGGACGAACCGTCGACGTACACCGACCGGATCCGCGCCTTGATGCCGGAGCGTCCGGGTGCCTCGAGCCGGATGGCCGACTTCCCGGCCGTGCCGAGCGGGAAGTACTGCGAACCGGTCGAGTGCCACGCGCCGCCCGCGTAGACCTGCACGTCGAAGCGCTGCTTGCGGTCCTTGTAGTAGGTCATGGTCGTCGTGAGCAGCGGGTCGGTGCTCTTGTGGAACCAGTAGTACGACGTCGAGCCGATCTTGGCCGTCTTGTAGTGCCGGGAGACGGCGGTGGAGATCCTCACCCTGGCGCGGGCCGTGGACGTCACCGACCTGGCCGCGGTGCGGGCGTCGCCCTTGAAGACCGCGGTGACGACCGTGTCCCGCGTCATGTCCACCGTGGCGGAGAGGTTGCCGCGGGAGTTGACCGTCCCCGTCTTCACCAGCCTGTTGGGCTTGTCGCCGCCGTAGGGGTTCGCCCAGATCTCGACCGTGCGGTTCTTGTACGTCGAGCCGAGGTGCGCGGTGAAGGAGACGTCGGCGCTGTAGTTGTAGATCTTGCCGTTGTTGTTCAGGGTCAGGGTCGCGGCCGTACGGGAGACGGCGACCTTGTCGGACGCGCTGGCCGCCGCGTGCTCGGCGTCGCCCGCGTAGGAGACCTTGTACGTGACCGTGCCGCCGGCTGGCGGGGCGTCGGTGAAGGAGTACGAGCCGTCCGCCTTCACCGCGGCAGGGGCCAGCGCCTTGCC
The DNA here is from genome assembly GCF_030553055.1 of Streptomyces sp. XD-27. Classification (NCBI taxonomy): domain Bacteria; kingdom Bacillati; phylum Actinomycetota; class Actinomycetes; order Kitasatosporales; family Streptomycetaceae; genus Streptomyces; species Streptomyces sp. XD-27. The sequence goes on along the minus strand of NZ_CP130713.1, from coordinate 3,909,609 downwards.
GCCGGGGCTTTCGATGTCGGTGCGGGTGACCTGGAGCGAGGTGCCGCTCGGCAGCGGCACCGTCGCCGACAGCTTCCCGCTCACGGTGAGCTGCCTGCCGCGCGTGGCGGCCGACGGGGCGTTCACCGTCAGGGTCGGGACGTTCAGCGTCGGGCCGGTGAGCGCCTTGAGCGTGTAGCTGCTGTCCGCCCCCACGAGCGCGAAGATCCGTGAGGAGTCCGGGGCCCACGCCAGGTCGGTGGCCGTGCCCGACGTGCCGACGGTGTACGTACGGACCGGCCGCGTGGCGTTCGGCCGGTACACCGCGACCTTGGTGCCGTTGGCCTGGGCGACGAGCCCGTTCGCGGCGATGTCGGCGCGCTGCCCCGCGGGGTAGGCGCCCGCCTTGGCGAACTTCCCGTCCGCGTACGCGTCCCGGTCGGCGCCGTTGACCAGCACCTGCGAGGCGCCGGGGACGAGATCGATGTCCCCGATGCCGTCGTTCAGCGAGTAGTCGCCGCCGTGCCAGGCGAGCATCTGCGGCGCGGTGCCGGAGACGTCGAGGACGGCCATCGAGTCCGTGGAAAGGCCGGTCTCGCCGACGGCCAGCAGGCCGGGGGCGGACGGGTCGGTGTCGAGGAGCGCCGGGCCCCAGACGCCGGAGTTCCCGTCCTCCGGGAACCGGGTGAGCGTCACCGCGCCGGTCCCGTCCGCCGGGTCGACCGAGCCCAGGTTGCCGTCCCACTGGTCGCCGTACGTGAACCAGACCTTGCCGCCGGCGAAGGCGACATGGCGCGGGCCGGTGTCGGTGGCGACGGCGTAGCGCGCCTTGATGTCGAGCGTGGCCGCGTCCAGGGCCACGACCTCGTGGCTGCCCTGCGCGGCCGCGTACAGGGTGGCGCCGTCGTCGGACAGCGCGAGGTCGGTGACCCCGCTGACGCCGCTCACCGAGTCGACGACCGCGCCGGTGTAGTCGGCGGCCAGGATCTTCCCGGCCGAGCGGTCGCCGACGAAGACCCGCTGCAGGGCGCCGTCCGCGACGATGCCGCCGGGCGAGGCGACGGTGACGGTGACGGGCGCGGCCGAGGCGGAGCCGGCCGCGGCGACGGTCAGCGCCGCCGAGCTGAAGATGACCGCAAGCGCTGTCGCGGTCGAGATGCTGCGCGTACGCACAGTGCTGTTACCCCCACGAAGAAACCCGGTGGATGGCCGGGAGATGAGAGCGCCGCGCAACGCCCGGGCGTGACCGCGAGGGCGCGGTGACGCGCGGGGCGCGGCTGCTACCGCGCAGCGTATGGCATGCCAGCGACAAAACGGGAGGGGGTTCCCGTACCGGAATCCGGCACCCATCACCATGCGGACCCCGCGAGCCGAACCTAGACTGGCGATGACATGGCAATCCCGGCGAAGAAATCCCGGCGAAGGGAGACGCGCACCATGTCCACGCGAGGAAACAAGCGGCGCGCCCGCAAGAAGAAGAAGGCCAACCACGGCAAGCGCCCCAACGCCTGAGCCGGCCCCCGGCCCCTCGGCCTCCCGGGCACGGGGCCTCCCGGGCACGGGGCCCGTGGCAGCGCAATCGTCATCGTCCGTGCTTCGCGGACCTGAGTACGGCGAGGGCCATGACCAGCGTCCACGCCCCCGGCGCGAAGGCCGCGATCCGCTCCATGCCGCCCAGTCCGATGCCCGGATCCACCTGCCCGAAGAACAGCAGCGTCGCCACCATCGCCGTGGCGGCCATGAAGCGGGTTGTCGGGCGCAGTGTGCCGAACAGGGAGGCCCGCGGCGCGAATCCGGCGCAGACGAGGCCGATGTTTCCCAGCCCCATGATGAGCAGCGCGCCCAGGACGTGAAGGTCCTCGTTGACGTCCGCGGGAACGAGTCCCACCAGGACCCATCCCGCGGACGTGGCGATGAGGAGAGCGCGGGCGCTTCGCGAGCCCCATCCCCGGCCCCAGCACGCCCCGGTGAGCAGCACGCCGGCGAGCAGCAGAACGCCCTGGACGACGAACGAGGTGTTCATGGCGTCGTGCAGCGGTGAGCAGACGTATCGGGGCCGGGAGACGTCCCATGTCTGGCAGTGGACGTTGCCCAGATCGCTGATGTTGTAGCTCGCCCAGCTGTAGGGCGTACGCCAGACGGACTCCACGACCAGTTGGACCACGACGAACTGCGCGGTGGCCACGATCCATGCGGCCGCGCCGATCCTCGCGGCCAAGGATGTGGGGGGCTCGGAGCGCGACGCGGGCGGAGACGCGGTGGGGAACGCGGATGGGGACGCGGTCGGGAATTTCACGATGGCCACGATTGCCTTTCATGGACGGCGAATTGAGTCACTACGGAGTTGCTTCCGTTCGCGTGACATTCGCAGGCGAGGGCGTGCCCGCACATCGCGGCGACGGGGGACATCGGCATCGCGATTCCGCGGGATCTCCTGCTGGCTCTTTCGGGGGAGGTGCGCCGCGCGGCCCGAAGGTACGGTGCGGCCGTGAGCACACTGATTCGGCCGCTCTTCAGCGGGGCCGCGTACCGGGGTTGGACATACGCGCTGCTCGGCGCGGTCCTGAGCCTGCCGCCGCTGGTCGTGGCGCTCGTCGCGGCGCCACCGACGTGGCCGGCGGCGCTGCGGGTCGTGGCATTCGGCCTCGCGCTGTGCGCGGTGCTCGTGGCCATGGGCCTTCCCCGGGCGGCCCGCCGGGGGTGCGTCCGATCGGCCGACCGGCTGCTGGGCGCCGCTCTTCCCGCCCCGCTGGAGTCGCCCGCGTCGCCTTGGGCGAACCGGTTCCGTACGTCGGTGTATCTGGCCGCGCACATGACGGTCGGTGCGGCGGTGACCGCGATGACCTGCCTGTCGGCCTTCGCGGCCCTCATACTGCCCTGCGTCTGGCTGAACGGTGGCGGCTCCGTGTCGGCGTTCGGGTGGACCGTTCCGGTGGAGCACGGTTGGCGGGGCCTGTGGACGGCGGTCGTGTCCGCCGGATGCCTGGCGCTCGGCGGGTACGTCGCCGTCGGCGGCGCGGCGGCGCTGCGCCCGCTCGCCCCGGTGCTCCTGGGCCATGGGCCCGCCGAGCGGCGGGCCGCCGCGGAGGAGCAACTGCTTGTGCTGGCCCAGAAGAACCGGCTGGCCCAGGAGTTGCACGACTCGATAGGGCACACCCTGACGGCGTCCACCATTCAGGCCGCCGTCGCGGCCGAGCTGATGGACAGCGACCCGGAGACGGCCCGACGCGCCCTCACCAGCATCGAGGAGACGTCCCGCGCCGCGATGGACGACCTCGACCACGTACTCGGCGTCCTGCGGGAAGGGCGGTCGCCCACGACGCCGCAGCACACCCTCGCCGATCTCGGCCCCTTGGTGGAGCGGGTCCGGCACGCGGGCGCCGGTCTGAGCGTCGAGACCGCCGGAGACCTCGCGCGGATACCCGCCACCGTGTCGCGGGAGGCGTACCGGATCGTCCAGGAGGGCCTGACCAACGCGTTGCGGCACGGCGAGACGGCCGCGATCAGCCTGCGGGTCGGCGCGCGGGACGGCTGGCTGGAGGTGGAGCTCGTCAACCCGGTCGACGCCACCGTGCGTTCCCGTCCCGGCAGGACGGAATGGACCGACAGGACCGACAGGACCGACAGGACCGGCAGGACGGACAGGACCGGCAGGGAGCGCGGCGGCCACGGGCTGACCGGGATCGCCGAGCGGGTGCGGCTGCTGCGCGGCGAGGTGTCCGCGGGGCCTGCGGACGAAAGCGGCCGCCCGCACTGGCGGCTGGCGGCACGGATACCGCTACGGTCGGCGCCATGAGCGCCTTCAGCGGGACGACCCCGGCCGCCGATCCCGTGGGGACCGCCCTCGATCCCGTCGTGACCGTCCTCATCGTGGACGACGACGAGCTCACGCGTACCGGGCTGCGAGCCCTGCTGTCCGCCAAGCCCGACCTGGAGGTCGTCGGCGAGGCCGCCGACGGCGCCGACGCGCTTCCCATGGTCGAGCGGCTGCGCCCCGACGTCGTCCTGATGGATGTGCGGATGCCGCGGGTGGACGGCATCGAGGCGACCCGGCGGCTGCGGTCCGCGCTGCCCGATCCGCCGAAGGTCATCGTGATCACCACCTTCGAGAACGACGAACACGTCTATGACGCCCTGCGCGTCGGCGCCAGCGGGTTCATCCGCAAGCGGGCGCCGTCGCAGCAGATCGCCCACGCCGTCCGGCTGGTGGCCACCGGTGACTCCGTACTCTTCCCGGACGCCGTCCGCAGGCTGGCCGCAGGCCGGCCCGTACGGCGCGACGCCCTCACCGGTGGGGCCGCCGGGCTCACCGGGCGCGAGACCGAGATCCTGCGGCTCATGGCGAAGGGCCTGTCCAACCAGCAGGCCGCCACGCAGCTGCGAGTGAGCCTGGAGACGGTGAAGACGCACGTCGGCAACGTGCTGACCAAACTGGGCGCGAGCAACCGCACCCAGGCGGTCGTCCTGGCCTACGAGTCGGGGCTGATGGGCCCCGGCGAGTAGACCGTCCGGTGGTGCCCCGCGGCAGGGCAGCGGTCCGCCGGGACATTTGTCACCGCTGACTCCGTACATGCGCATCTGCCGAGGTCAGCGCTCGGATCCGTAGCGTCTGGGGCATGACACAGCATGCAGAGAGCGGCCTGGCGGTGCACTTCGCCGGCGTGGTCAGGGACTTCGGCGCGGTGCGCGCCGTGGCCGGGATCGACCTGGACATCCGGCGCGGTGAGACCGTCGCCCTCCTCGGGCGGAACGGCGCGGGCAAGTCCACGACGATCGGTCTGCTCCTCGGGTTGAGCGAGCCGGACGGCGGCCGGGTGCGGCTGTTCGGCGAGCGGCCCGAGCGCGCCGTCCGGTCCGGCCGGGTCGGCGCGATGCTCCAGGAAGGCCGCCCCGTCCCCCGTGTCACCGTCCGCGAGCTCGTCGCGTTCGTTGCCCGCACCTATCCCGCCCCGCTGCCCGTCGCCGAGATCCTGGAGCTCGCCGGGCTCACCGACCTCGCCGACCGCCGCGTCGACCGGCTCTCCGGCGGCCAGGCCCAGCGCGTCCGGTTCGCCGTCGCCTTGGCCGGCGGCCCCGAGCTGATCGTCCTGGACGAGCCGACCGCCGCCCTCGACGTCGAGGCGCGGCACGCCTTCTGGGCCTCCATGCGCGCCTACGCCCGCCGGGGGAACACCGTGCTGTTCTCCACCCACTACCTGGAGGAGGCCGACGACCACGCCGACCGGATCGTCGTCATCGACCGCGGCCGGATCGTCGCCGACGGCGGCGGCGAACAGCTCAGGCAGGCCGCAGGCGGCAGCCTTGTCTCCTTCGACCTGGAGGGCCGCTCCACCGAGGGACTCGCCCGACTGCCCGGGGTCGTCTCGGTGGAGGTCCGCGGGGACCGCGCCCGGCTGCGTACGGAGGACTCCGACGCCACGGTCGTCGCCCTCGTCTCGACCGGCGGGTTCCGGCGCCTCGAAGTGACACCCGGCTCGCTCGACGACGCCTTCCTCGCCCTGACTTCCGCCCCGGACACCCGGACCTCTGCCCCGGACGCCCTGACCCCCGCCTCGGACCCCCTGACCTCCGCCCCGAAACTGGAGACCGCCCGATGATCACGGACTATGTGAAGCTGGAAGTCCGCCGCTCGCTGCGCGACGCGGGCTTCGTGCCCCTCGGCATGGGGATGCCCGTGCTGATGTATCTGCTCTTCACCAACGTCGGCGACCAGTCCGGGCAGTGGAAGACGGCCGACATGGTCGGCATGGCGGCGTACGGGGCACTGGGTGCCGCCCTGTCCACCGGGACCGGCGTCGCCGAGGACAAGTCGATCGGCTGGCTGCGGCAGCTGCGGATCACCCCGATGAGCCCCCGCCAGGTGGTGGCCGGGCGGGCCGCGACCGGCTCGGTCGTCGTGCTGCCCGCCATCCTCGCGGTGCTGGCGGCCGGAGCCCTCGTCAACGGCGTGCGGCTGGCGGCCTGGCAGTGGATCCTGCTCACCGTGCTGCTCTGGATCGGCTCGCTGCCCTTCACCCTGCTCGGCATCGGCAACGGATACAGGCTCTCGGCCCAGACGACGGGTGTGGTCAACGTGGCCTGCAACCTGGGGCTGGCGGTCCTGGGCGGGCTGTGGTTCCCGGTCGGCGAGTTCCCCGGCTGGCTGCGCTCCCTGGCGCGGTACACCCCCACCAACCGCTTCGCCGACCTCGGTTGGTCCGCCTCGCACGGCGGCGCACCCGACCTCACCACCTGCGCGGTGCTGGCCGCCTGGCTGCTGGCGTTCGGCGCGTACGCCGTGATCTCGTACCGTCGGGCAGCGACGACGGCATGACCGGGGGGACGATGCTCGGGAACGACGGATGGAAGGCGCGGCGGGCGGAGTGGCGCGCGTGCCGGAAGGCGCGGCGCGACGCCCCCGCGCCGCCCAGCCCCTACGCCATGCTGCCCTGGCTGCTGATGGGCCTGGGCGCGGCCTCCGACGTCTTCCAGGGGGAGACGCCGCACCTTTGGGCAGGCGCTCTCGGGCTGCTGGTCTTCGTCTCCCTCTACATCGCCGTGGTGTTCCGGGCCTTCGACAAACGGGCCCGGGAGGCGGAGGCCACCCGCTGGCTGCTGGTCGCGCTCTGCGCGGTCACCCTCGCTCTCGCGGGCGGATATGGCGACGACTGGGCGATGCTCTTCCCGCTGCTGGGCCTGGCCACCGGGTCGGTGCTGCGGGGCCGTCGGCTCCCTCTGGTGATGGTGCCGCTGAGCGCCGTGGCCGGGATCACCGCCGGGGTGTACGACGGCTGGGACGCCATCTCCGTCGCGTACGGCACGCTGCTCTCCGGGATGGTGACCTCCGCGATCTTCGCGCTCTCCGAGACGGTCTGGGAACTGCGCGCCACCCGGCAGGAGCTGGCGCGCGCCGCGGTCGAGAAGGAGCGGCTCCGGTTCTCCCGCGACCTGCACGATCTGCTCGGCCACACGCTGTCGGTGATCGTGGTCAAGTCCGAGGCCGCGCGCCGGCTCGCGCCGCGGGACATGGACGCCGCGCTCACGCAGGTCTCCGACATCGAGGCGGTCGGTCGGCAGGCCCTGACCGAGATCCGCGAGGCGGTCACCGGCTACCGCGAGGCGAGCCTCGCCACCGAGCTGGACCGGGCGCGCTCGGCGCTCACCGCGGCCGGAGTCGAGCCCGTCGTACGGCAGTCGGGCCCGCCGCTGGAACCGCAGACCGAGGCGCTGCTGAGCTGGGTGGTCCGGGAGGCCGCCACCAATGTCGTACGGCACTCCGGCGCCACCCGCTGCGAGATCGAGGTCTCCGGCGACTCCGAACAGGCCCGGCTGGTGATCACCGACGACGGGCGGGGCGTAGGCTCGAGCACGCCCGGCAGCGGGCTGAAGGGCCTGACCGAGCGGGTCGCGGCGGCGGGCGGCTCGCTGCGATCGGGCCCGGCGGCACGGCGCGGCTTCCGCGTCGTGGCCGAGTTGCCGGTCGGGGAGCCGGGGGCCGAGGAGTTGCGGTTCGGGGAGCCAGGGGCGGGGGAGCCGCCGGTCGGGGAGCGGGCCGCCGTCGCCGAAGAGGAGCACATCGGATGATCACCGTCCTGCTGGCCGAGGACCAGGGCATGATGCGCGGCGCCCTCGCCCTGCTGCTCGGGCTGGAGGAGGACATCGAGGTGGTCGCCCAGGTGTCCCGGGGCGACGAGATCGTGGACGCCGCGCTCGCCGCGCGCCCCGACGTGGCGCTGCTGGACATCGAACTGCCCGGCCACAGCGGCCTGGACGCGGCCGCCGAGCTGCACGCCCGGCTCCCCGACTGCCGGGTGCTGATCCTGACGACGTTCGGCCGGCCCGGCTATCTGCGCCGGGCGATGGAGGCGGGGGCGGCGGGCTTCCTCGTCAAGGACGGGCCGGTCGAGGAGCTGGCCGACGCGATCCGCCGGGTGCTGGCCGGCGATACGGTGATCGACCCGGCGCTGGCGGCGGCGGCACTGAGCGCGGGCCCCAACCCCCTCACCGCGCGCGAGCGGGACGCGCTGGGCGCCGCGGTGGACGGAGTGACGGTCGCCGACATCGCCGCGAAGCTCCATCTGTCGGAGTCGACGGTGCGCAACTACCTGTCGTCGGCGATCGGGAAGACGGGCACCCGCAACCGCATGGAAGCGGTCCGCGCGGCCCGCCGGCAGGGCTGGCTGTAACTGTCGGTCATGGCCCCGACCCCGACCCCGACCTGCGGGCGGCCGCCGAGACCCCTTTGCCGACCGAGCCCGGAGTTGCGGCCCCGCGGGCACGGCGTGACGCTGGGTAGGAGCCGGAGACGGGGGCCCGGAAAGACGTACGCCGGGAAGGACGAAGCCTGTGAGTGACCCTGTACAGATCCTGTGGACGCCTGCCGGGATCCCCATGCCGTCGCTGGGCTCGCGCGCGCTGGTGGACGTACACGACGGGGATACGCCGAACGTCAAGATGCCGGTCCGCATGCTGTCCATCGACACTCCGGAAACGACAGCGGAAACCGCCGAGACGGCCGGGAGAATCGACGCGGAGTTCAAGCAACTCGCCGCGTGGATACGGGAGGGCATCGCGCCGATCTCCGATGACCTCGCCGCATTCCTGCTGCCGAAGATCGAGACGGGGAAGGCAGGCAGTCTGCAGTTCCGCCAGGGCACGAAGGCGGCCGCGTTCAACACCGAGAACATCAAGAAGCGGCTGGCCGAGGGCAGGAAGCCCGGCAAGGAGCGCGGCATCTTCATCCGCACCGCCGACGCCCCCTTCGACGACCGCAACCGCCTGCTCGCCTACATCGCGCCGAACTACTCGAAGAAGGAACTGGCCGACCGGCCACGGGAGAAGAGGCCGACCTTCAACCTCGATCTCGTCACCGAAGGATGGGCCGCACCCTTCGTCATCTACCCCTCCATCCCCGGCGAACTCGACCTCCCCCTCCTCCTCAAGGCCGCCGACAAGGCGGTCAAGGAGAAGAAGGGGATCTGGAAGGACGCCAAAACGCTGCTCGCCTACGAGTACCGGGCCCTCGAAAAGCTCCACGACGTGACGAAGAAGAAGGTCGAGAAGACGGCGCTGAAGCCCGGCGAGGAATTCTCCTGGCGGAGCCGGTACTGCGTGGACATGCGCAACCGTGAACTGCACGGTCCGGAGGACTACTTCCGGATCCCGCCGGTCTACCGGCTGTGGCTCTGGCCGCAGGACGTGAGCGAGGCCGTCGGCCAGCTCAACCTGACCCCGTCGCAAAGACTCGCCGGAGGCGGCAGCCGCACGCGCTGAGCCCCCGTCCTCGATGGGGGCGCGGCAGTCGGTGATGGGGGCGCGGCAGTCGGTCTTGATCTTTGATCAGCACGCTTCGGCGATGAACCCCGGGTACCCCACGCGGCGCAGCGCCCGGGCCTCGCCCGACAGCAGGTGTGGCCCGGGGACGGTCAGCACGGGGCAGCCCGCCTTGGCCTGGACGAGCCGACACACCGGGCTCCGCCGGATCCGCGCCCGGAGCCCGCCGCCTCGCGCCGCGCCGACGACCAGCAGGTCGTCCGGGCGGTGCGCGATGGTGCACAGGGCCGACTCGGGCTTCCCTCTGACCAGACGCTGTACGACACGGAGGTCCGCCGGGACCCCGCCGAGCGCCTCGTCGAACGCCCGGCTCAGCCGCAGCCGGGCCTCGTCCTCCCACATCCTGGCCCACGAGGGATCGGGCCGCTTCGCGTACAGGGCCTCGCCCTCCGGCGGCTCCCAGGCGAGCACCGCCATGAGCGTCCTGCCGTCACGGCGGGCCTCCAGCACACCGCGCCGCAGAGCCGCGAGGCTGGCCAGTGAGCCGCTGACTCCGACGACGACGCGTCCGCACCCCGCCGTCATACGGGCCTCCCGCTCCGCCGCGACACGAGGTGCCGTCCGCGTTCCGGATGCCGGCCGCGGAGGTACCGGCCCGTGGCCGCGAACAGGCCCCGGATCCACGGGCCTACGGGTAGAGGGTCCGCGATGCGCTCTTCGTGGCGCCGCTGCGTCTCACGCTCCTCGCGATCGGTCATGCGTCGGCACACGTCGATCCCCTCTCTTCCCATGTCGATCCCCTCCATTCCGGAGTCTGTAGGCTCATTGGCCAGGCAAGCAGGGCCAATGGAGAGGGATTGGCATGGCAGGCGCGCGTCCGGTCCACCCTGTGGACCGCGCTCTGGGCGGGCGGCAGCTCGCCGCGTTGATCACCGGCCCGGCCGATACCCGGCTCGGTTACCGCGAACTGGCCCGGGCCGTGCGCTCCCTGGTGCTGAACGGCCGGATCGCCCTGCACATGCGGCTGCCGGCGGAGCGCGCACTCGCGTCGGCGCTCGGCATCAGCCGGGCCACCGTGACGGCCGCGTACGACCTGCTGCGGGAGAGCGGTTACGCGCACAGCCGCCGTGGCGCCGGCACCTGGACCTCGCTCCCGGACGGGCAGCGCCCCACCAGCATCGCCTCCTTCCCGACCGGCGAACAGGACACCATCGACCTCGCGCTCGCCTCCCCCGCGGCTCCCGAAGGGGCGGTCGCCGAAGCGCTCACTGAGGCCACCGCGCTGCTGCCCCGCCACACGGCCGCCCCCGGGTACCACCCGTATGGTCTGCCCGACCTGCGCGCCGCCGTCGCCGACCGCTTCACCCGCCGGGGCCTGCCCACGCTCCCTGACCAGATCCTGATCACCTCCGGCGCGCAGCACGCGCTTGCCCTCGTACTCGCCCTGCTGGGCGGCCCCGGCGACCGGGTCATGGCCGAGAACCCCTCGTACACCAACGGCCTGGACGCCCTCCGCAGGGCCCGGCTGCGGATCGCCTCCGTGCCCGTGACGGAGGCGGGCTGGGACACCGGTCTCATCGAGTCGACGTTGCGCCAGACGACGCCGCGGCTGGCCTATCTGATCCCCGACTTCCACAACCCGACCGGCAGCCTCATGCCGGACGAGCAGCGCGTGGACGTCCTGCGCGTCGCTCACCGCACCGACACCTGGCTGGTGATCGACGAGTCCATCGCCGACATCGCTCTCGACGTGCCGCCTCCGGCTCCCTTCGCGTCACTCGCCCACCCCAGCCAGGGCAGTCAGGTCATCACCATCGGCTCCCTGAGCAAGAGCTGCTGGGGCGGCCTGCGGGTCGGCTGGGTGCGGGCCACCTCCCAGCTCGTCACCGAACTCGCCGCCCTGCGGATGACGGTGGACATGGCCGGCTCGGTGCTCGACCAACTCGTGGCCCTTGCGCTGCTGGACCGCCTTGACGACGTGCTTCCTCGGCGGAGAGAGCGCCTGCGGACCCAACGCGACGCCCTTGCCGTCGCCCTCGACCGCCACCTGCCGGACTGGGTCTGGAACGTCCCACCGGGCGGCCTGTGCCTCTGGGTCGACCTCGGTCATCCAGGCGCCGCGGCCCTCGCCGACCGCGCCCTCGGCTACGGAATCCGCGTCGAGGGCGGGGCCCGGTTCGGAGTGGACCCGGGCACCCACGAACACCGCCTGCGCCTCCCGTACACCCTCCCCGCGCATGTGTACGACACGGCAGCGGAACGCCTCGCCGCCGCCCTGGAGGGCGTCCCGCTGCACGCGACGCACGCGCAGCGCCCGCACTGGGTGGCCTGACCAGCCGAAGCCCCGACCGACGGGCGGCGAAGCCCCGAAACCGCCGTGCGGCCGGAGCCCCGAAACCGCCGGGCGGCCGGACCCTCGCGTCCGCCCTGCGGGCTCGGGGAAGCCCGCGGCGTTGTTCATTCTCCGTTCGTGGCCGCTCCACCGCCGTCTGGCAAGTTGACGCACCCCCCACTAAGGAGTTCACACGATGAACCGACGCGTCATACCGGCCCTTGGTGCCGCGCTTGCCCTGAGTGCGGCGGTCTCCGCCGCCACGGTGACCCCCGCCGAGGCGGACGACGAGACGCTGACCGTGATGACCCTCAACACCTGGCATGGCGGCTCCCAGGTCACGGACGGGATCAACACGACCGTCCAGGAGATCAACGCCTCCGGCGCCGGGGTGGTTGCCCTGCAGGAGACCGACAAGGCCGTCACCAAACAGCTTGCCGAGAAGCTGGGTTGGGAGCACTACACACAGAGCGGTCTGGACGTCGACATCATCAGCAGTGAGCCCATCGAGAAGGTCGACTCGCTGTCGTCGCTGGCGGTGGCCGCGAAGATCAAGGGCGTCTGGGTGTACTCGGTCCACCTGGGCTACACGAAGTACGGGCCGTACAACGCCTGTTTCGACGGTGACAGCTACGAGACGATCTACGCCGACGAGGCCGAGCGCAAGGAGCAGGCCGAGGCGATCGTCACGTGGGCGGGTTCCTCACCGGCGATCATCGCCGGTGATCTCAACACCCCGTCCCACATGGACTGGACCGCGAAGACCAAGGCGAAGCACTGTGACTCGGTCGTGGAGTGGCCCGCGACAAAGGCGTTTGCCAACGGGGGTTACGGGGACTCCTACCGTGAGGTCAACCCGGACGAGGCGGCTTCCCCCGGCGACACCTGGACTCCGAAGTTCGCCACCAACCCCGACTACGGCGACAGGCCCGAGCCCCAGGACCGCATCGACTTCATCCTGTACAAGGGCGGCTCGCTGGACGCCACCGGCTCGAGGGTCCACGGCGGCGACAAGGAGAACTGGCCGTCCGACCACCGGGCCGTCATCACCCGGTTCACACTCTGACGCCACCCGGGCGCCGGACTTACGGGGCGGTGGGCCTGGTCGCGGGCCGGAGCCTGAACGAGATGGCCTCCAGTAGGCGTTTGTGCCGGGTCTTCTGCACGGCGGCGATCCGCCAGCGGCCGTCCGTCTCGCGGACGACGGTGTAGGTGGCGAGCTTGCCGAGCTTCTTCGGCCGGCCCTTGTGGACATCGCCACGGGTGACGACGACGGCGGTGCCGGGACCGTGGAACCGGATGTCGACGATCTCGACGGTCAGCCGGGTCCCCTTGAGGAAGCCGTCGAACAGGGCCTGGTGGGCGCGGCCGATGTCCGGCCCACCGCGGTACACGGTGCCGGCGAAGGTGATGTCGGTGGCGTCCGCGGTGAACTGCTCACCGTAGGCGGTTCCGTCGCCGCGGTTCCAGGCGGCGCAACTGCGCTCCAGCAGGGCACGGATCGCGGTCTCGTCCGGCGTCCGGGAGGTCTCAGCAGGGCTGTGTGTGGTCACTTCTCGGCCTCCGGCCTGGTATCGGGGGAGATCAGGAACGAGACGCGCTCCATGACGCGCTTGCGCTTGGTGTTGTGGAAGGCGGCGATGCGCCAGTCGTGGTCGTTCTGGCGGATCAGCGTGTAGGTCTGGGTCTTGGACAGCTCGCCGGGCTTCTTGGGCGTGCCGGTGTAGGTGTCGCCGCGGCTGGTGACCACGGCGGTGTCGGGGCCGTAGAAGCGGATGTCGAGGAAGGAGTCGGCCAGCTTGGTGTCCTCGAGGAAGCCGCCGAAGAGGGCGCGGTGGGCCTGGGTGATGTCGCGCCGCCCCTGGTAGTGGGTGCCGACATAGGTGGTGTAGGTGGCGTCCGGGGTGAAGTGCTCCCCGTACGCGTCGGCGTCGCCCCGGCCCCATGCGTCGGTCAGCGAGCGCAGCGTGCCGCAGACGGCCCGGTGGTCGTCGGCGTTCGCGGCCCCGGCTGCCGTGGCGGTGACGGTGGGAGTGAGTGCGGTGCAGTCGGCCTGGCCGAGGTTGTGGACGTCGGCGGTGGCGTCGAGCCAGAGGTATCCGGCGCCGGCGGCCGCGGCGAACGTCAGTGCGGTGAAGCCCAGAACACGCCTGATCGTGCGGCGTCGGCGCGGCGTGCGGTGCGGGGCCGCGTCGGCGGTCGGCTCGGCCGTTTCGATCGGGTCGGCTGACAGGGCGTTGGTGGCGGTCACGGTTCCCCTCCATGTTAACTTCGTCAAAGAAGTTTCTTCGTCGAAGATTTCTCTTCCTTGAGGAAGAGATTAGGGAGTGGAGGAGTCCGTGTCAACGCCCGCCATGCGACCCGATGCGAGCCAGATCTACCGCCAGTACCTGAGCGCGGTGCTGCTGCACGGCCACGCGAGCGCCCGAGCCTGCGACCTCGGTGCCACCGACCTGTACGCGCTGAACATCCTGCAGCTGGCCGGGGCGATGACCCCCGGTGAACTGGGTGCGCGCACCGGTCTGACAACCGGGCCGACCACCCGCCTGATCGACCGGCTGGAGCAGGCGGGCTATGTCCGCCGTGTGCCCGACCCCGACGATCGGCGCAAGGTCATCGTCGAACCGATCGCCCAACCTGCCGACCTCGACCGGGTCATGGCGCCCGCCCGGCAGAAGATCGGCGAGATCCTCCGCGGATACTCGCCCGAGCAACTCGACGTCCTCTTCGACTACTTCGCCCGCGCCGCCCACGCCTACCGGGAAGCAGCCGAGCAACTGCACGCCGACCGCTGACCCGCATCCCTGACGGTGTGGCACAACCTGCCCGGAGCCGACGGCGCCGGAAGGCTGCGATGGCTGGATGACCAACAAGGCCCAGGTCTCTGACCTGGGCCTTCGCGCCCGACGGTGTCGCTATTCTTCGTAGCGGGAGGGGAGGCGGTTACCTGCCCGTGCCGGAGCTGCCGGCCGTGGCCAGCGGAGTTGAGGCGCGTGGATCGGCGGGGGCCGGTGTGTCCGGTCGGCTCCGTGCTCGGGTGTGCGGGAGCGCCTGGTTCCGGATGCCGGAGAGCACCTCGTGGGGGCCCAGGCCCTGGGGGTGGCGGCGGATGGCCCCCACGTAGGCGCCGGCCAGGGTCAGGCAGAGGACCGGGGGCAGCAGCAGGACGAGCCCGAACACCGGGTCTGCCGCGAGGCTGTACACCACGTCCTGATAGTTCACCCGGCGCGCGACGTCGAGCAGCGTGGACGGGCGGGCGGCGGAGGCGGAGCCGCCGGCGAGGACCGCGCTCGCTGCGGTGCCGACGACCGCACCCGCGGCCAGGCAGGCGAGGACCAGGAGAGGGCTGAGCACCAGGGCGCGCAGTGCGAGCCCGGCGGGGGCCGGCCGCCCGCCGTCCGGCGTGGTCAGTCGCAGCAACAGCACATGCTTGCCCGGCGTCGCGCCCGTCCGCCACGGGATGACGACGAACCACAGCCCCAAGACGGTCGGCGGCACCCACAGCACCGTCGCCGCGCCGAGCACGACATGCAGGGCGACCGCGACGACCGGGGTCAGCAGCGCGACGCCCGTCACGTCCAGCAGCAGGGCGACGAGGCGGCGGCCGAAGGGGACCTTGCCGGCGGCGAGCGCCCGGTCGTCGAGGGTGTCCAGGGCGGGGAGCGCGCGGGCCAGGGGTCCCGCGATGGCCCAGCCGAGTGCGGCGCCCGCCGTGTTGACGATGAGGTCGTCGACGGCGAAGAGGCGGTACGGGCACTCGTAGAGGCCCCACAGTCCGCTGTACTGGGTCAGCTCGAAGAGCAGCGAGCCCGCGAACCCGGCCGTCGTCGCGGCGGCGAGGCCCCGCCGGAAGTGGATCCGTACGAACATCCCGAGCGGCAGTAGCAGGACCAGGTTGAACGCGGTCTGCCAGACAGCCGAGTTGTGGAGGATCAGCGCGTCGAGGGTGACGCGGTGGTGCGCCTCTTTCCAGATGTCGGCGAAGGCGACGCCCGGGGTGAACTGCGGCTCGGCGAAGCTCGGGTACGCCTTGCAGACGTCAACCGACGGCTTCGGCAGGGGCACGATCGTCATGCAGAAGGCGGTGAGTGCGTAGTAGACGCCGCCGTACACCGACAGGACCCGCCAGCGCGTGATGACGCCGTGCCGCCGGTACAGCACGATCGCCGTCGGCACGAACATCAGGAGGGCCAGCGCGGGGAAGAGCAGCGCGGCCGTCCGGATCGGCAGCAGGTAGGTCTCCGTCATGCCCGCCCACTATACATGGGGTGTATACATGGCAGATATAGAGGCGGTGTATAGAGGGTTTCGCCAGTCCTGTGGCGAAGATCGTGAAGGGCCCGGCCCACCGCCAGGAGACCCGCCAGGCGCGACAGCCCGCTGCTGAAGCCGGGGCTGCCCGCCGACTCCCGGCGGGCGGCCCCGAAGACATCGCGTGCTACGCGGTCACCACTTGTAGGTCCAGACGGTGTCGTTGTACGCGTCGGAGCTGTTCACGTGGATCCGGATGCGGGCGGTGTCATCCTGGAACGTCTGGCCGGGCTTCCAGGTCTGCATGTCCAAAGCGCTGCAGTTCCCGGTGGGTGCGGCGGCCTTGGGGTTGCTCACCACGCGGACCGGCCCACTGCCGCTGGCGACCGAGGTGTCGATCTTGTAGATCAGTACGCCGGTGGCGCAGGCGCCTGAGTCGTTGTTGGCGGCCTTGCGGGACTCGGCGACGTAGGCCGTGGTGGCGCTGGTCTTGATCACCGCCAGCTTGTAGCCACTGCCCCCGTATTCCACCCCGTTCAGGTTGGTGGAGTACGTGCCGTTCGTGGACAGGCAGGAGACCTGGCTGTCGGTGATCCAGCCGAACTTCCACGTGTGCCAGCCGAGGAACTGCGGGGCCGGGCCGCTCACCTTGCCCATGACGTCCCAGCCGCCGACGTACTGGTGCTGTTCGCCGTTGAAGGCGTAGAGGTCGGGCAGGCCGAAGGTGTGGCCGGTCTCGTGGTCGGCGACCTTGTAGCCCCAGAGCCACATGTCCTGTCCGAAGGTCACCGCCCACTTGATCAGCACCCAGGCGTTCGTCGCCTTGTTCCAGACCCAGGTCGGGTTGGCGGGGTCCTGGACCCAGGTGGGGGTGTGGGTGATCGCGGCCGCGGTGCTGGTCGGCACGATGTAGAACATGTCGTATCCGGAGAGGTCGACGCCTGCGTCGGCGGCACCGGCGAGCGCGTCCTTCAGATAGACCCGGTGCGTGTCCCAGGAGAACCCGCGCGCCCAGTTGTAGTCGGTGGAGTTCTTCGGCATGCGCACCCAGTTGCCGTATGGGGCTTTCATGTCCAGCCAGACCTTGCCGTTGGATGCCTTCCACATCCAGTCGGCGGCGCCGGATATCTGGTTGTAGTAACGATCGAGGGGTGTGGTGGTCCCGACGGCGTCGGGGAAGTCCACGTAGATCACGCCCACGCGCTTGGTGCCTTCCGGTTTCTGGAACCGGTTGTAGTCGGTTTGCTGGCCCTCGTCGGTGTAGCCGGTCGTCCCCTGGAGTGCACACGCCGAGGTGCTTGCGTTGGACCCGTGGGCGGTGTTGGCGGGGGCGATGACCAGGGTGAGCAGGGCGACCAGGGTGAGCAGGGCGGACAGGACGAGTACGGACGCCGCGACGCGCGGGCGCCGCAACGCGAGTGGGGATCTCATGGTGTGCCTCCGTGGGGAGAGGTACGCCTCCGTGGGGAGAGGTGTGCCTCCGTGGGGGAATGCCCGCTCTCAGTGATGCGGGCATGACATTCTGTTGCCTGCCGATGAATATGTTGGGGACAGGATGCGGATGCGGCGGCGATACGGAAAGCTACTGGATCCCCATAACAGCGCACTATGAGCCCGAAATTGTGCCGCCTTGATTACGAGCGGTCATCGGGAAACGGGCGAGAAACGCAACACCGGTTCGGCGCGCTGCGCCCTTGCGGAGCATCGTCGAATTCCTCGGAGGGGGCGATGCCGCGTAAGCGGCCGTCTCAGCCCCGTGCCGCCGGAGGCCACACGGGGCTGTCGGCGTAGTGGTTCACGCCCTGACCGCTCAGGGGCGCAGCAGCGGGTAGGTGTGCGTGCGCCACAGTTCTCGGCGGCCTTCGGTGAAGGACTGCGCCGGGGCGGAGCTGTCTTCGGTCGCCCAGATGTGGGCAGGTGCGGTGGACGTGCCGAGGGGCTGCCAGCCGGGGTCGCCGCTGGTGGCGAAGGCGGCCCATGCGGCCACCATGCTCTGCGAGAGGTGGTGGTCTGATGTGCTGGGCGGGCCGCCGATGAGGAACTCGACACTGGGGGCGGTGATGGTGCCGAACGCGAAGGGTATGTCGGCGCAGTGCCAGGCGTGCACCTCTCCCTGTGGGCCGGTGCGCTGCCTGGCGAAGCGGGACATGAACGCCCGGCCACCTGCCTGGGCGTGTGTGTCGGCGAGGCGGCTGCTGTACTCCCCGAAGAGCATGTCGCCGTAGATGGTGAGGTAGATGTCGAGAACGGGTGCGTCGGGCATCAGCTCGCGGTAGCCGGGCACCAGGTCGTCGGGAAGCCCGAAGTCCTTGGCGAAGCGGGCCAGTTGGTCATCAGTGGTGATCTTCTTGCTGCTGCCGACGGCGTCCAGGAGCCAGAACTCCCGCGTGGTGTGGCAGACCAGCAGGTCCACCCCGCGTGCGGCGCCCGCGGCGATCCCGGTGAGGGGGTCCGTGGGGAGGACGTCGCCATCGGCGACCGGTCCGTAGATGACGGGGTCGTAGTGGCGCGCTCCCGAGTCCGGATCCTGCCGGTAGTCGTCGACGACCTTGTCGGAGGCGGCCACCAGCGCCTGTGGTGACGCGGAGGCCAGAGCTGCGGCAGTGGCGGGGATGCCTGCCGCGGCCGCGACTCTCCGGGTGGTCTCCGCTGCGAGTTCGACGGAGTAGCAGGGGCTGACGACACTGTGGGCGATGGCGCGGCGGAACAGCCCCCGTGCCCGGTCCATCACCATCAGACAGGCGATCGAACCCGCCCCTGAGGACTGCCCGGCCACGGTGACGTTGCCGGGATCGCCGCCGAAAGCGGCGATGTTCTCGCGTACCCACCGCAATGCGGCGACCTGGTCGAGCAGGCCCCGGTTCTCCGGGTACGGCGTCTCTCCGTCGGCGGGAAGGCTGCCGAAGCCCTCGAAACCGACACGGTAGTTGAACGTGACCACGACCAGCCCGGCGCGGGCCAGTGCCGTGCCGTCGAAGTCGGGCTGCGCGGAGGACCCGAAGGTGTAGGCACCGCCATGGATCCAGACCAGGACGGGGAGTGAGTCATCAGGCGCTGCCGGGGTCCAGACGTTGACCGTGAGAACGTCCTCGTCGCCGGGCGACCAGGACGGAGCACCGGGCAGGCACGCCGACTGCGGGGAGATGGGACCGAAGCTCCCGCAGTCCCGGACACCCGTCCAGGGCTGGGCGGGGCGCGGCCCGTGGAACCGGTTGGCGCCGAACGGCGCGGCGGCGTAGGGAATGCCGAGCACCGCGACGACGTCGGGGACCGGTCGACGGCCTCGTACCAGTCCGTCCCTGGTCCGGAATGTGTCCACGGAGGTTTCCTCTCAACGGGTGCATCGCATGACGTCGCCGAGTACCGGTCGGCGGCCTGACGCCGAGCCGGGCGCAGACTCCGGCATTCTTCACGGTGCGCTCCGACCGGGTCATGCGGGGCGTTTGAGGCGGTGGGCACGGCCGGTCAGGTGGCGGCAGGACACCGGCCCTCGACATCCGACGACACCTGTCCTCGGCTTTTCTTTCCTACCGCCGTTGACCAGCCGCAAGCACTTGCGTCGAACCGTGGGGACTGTGGGGATCGGCTGGGTGGGGCGTGTCGGGTCGGGTCCGTGCACGCGTGTGGGGGAGGGCGTGGTTGCGGACGCCGGAGAGGGTTTCGTGGGGGCCCAGGCCCTGGGGGTGGCGGCGGATGGCCCTCACGTAGGCGCCGATCAGGGCCAGGCAGAGCGCCGCGGGCAGCAGCAGGACGAGTCCGGCCACTGGGTCGGCCGCGAGGCTGAACGCCACCTCCTTCGCCCGGTCCGCGATCTCGGCCAGGATGGAGGGGTCGGTGGAGGCGCTGCCCCCGACAAGGACCGCGCCTGCGGCGATGCCGACGACCGCGACCCCGCCGAGGTACGCGAGCAGCAGGAGAGGACTCAGCACCACGGCGCGCAGCGCGAGCCCGGCAGGGCTCGGCCGCCCACCTCCCGGTGTGACCAGCCGCAGCCGCAGGACGTGCTTGCCCGGAGTCGCGCCCGTCATCCACGGAATGACGACGAACCACAGGACGAAGGCGACCGGCGGCGCCCCGAGCACCGTTGCCCCGCCGAGCAGGAAATATCCGATGACGGCGACAAACGGGGTCAGCAGCGCGACACCGGTCACGTCCAGCAGCAGGGCGACGAGGCGGCGGCCGAAGGGGACCTTGCCGGCGGCGAGCGCCCGGTCGTCGAGGGTGTCCAGGGCGGGGAGCGCGCGGGCCAGGGGTCCCGCGATGGCCCAGCCGAGTGCGGCGCCCGCCGTGTTGACGATGAGGTCGTCGACGGCGAAGAGGCGGTACGGGCACTCGTAGAGGCCCCACAGCCCGCTGTACTGGGTCAGCTCGAAGAACAGTGAGCCCGCGAATCCGGCCGCCGTCGCGGCGACGAGGCCGCGCCGGAAGTGGATCCGTACGAACACCCCCAGCGGCAGTAGCAGGATCAGGTTGAACGCGGTCTGCCAGAAGGCGGAGTTGTGCAGGATCAGCGCGTCGAGGGTGACGCGGTGGTGTGCCACCTTCCAGATGTCGGAGAAGGCGACACCCGGCGTGAACTGGGGCTCGGCGAAGGACGGATACGCCTTGCAGACGTCAACCGACGGCTTCGGCAGCGGCACGACCGTCATGCAGAAGGCGGTGAACGCGTAGTACACGCCGCCGTACACCGACAGCACCCGCCAGCGGGTCATGACGCCGTGCCGCCGGTACAGCACGATCGCCGTCGGCACGAACATCAGGAGCGCCAGCGCGGGGAAGAGCAGCGCGGCCGTCCGGATCGGCAGCAGGTAGGCCCCCGTCACGCCGGGCGCCTCGCCGCACGCAGCAGATGCAGGCTGACGGCGGCCGGGAGCGCCAGGGCGGCCAGGGAGGCCGGGATGAAGGCCGCTCCGAAGCCGAAGTGCAGCGAGCCCTCGGCGACCACGAACTGCGCCGCCCAGAACAGCAGCGGCATGATGGCGGCCGCCGTCCCGATCACCTTGTCCCGGTGGCGCCACTGCGGCGCGGTCCACAGCAGCCAGAGCGTGCCGATCAGGGCGGGGACGCCCAGCACGGGCGTGAAGAGCGCAAGGGGGCTTGCCATCGCCAGCACCACCAGGGTGGCGATGGTGCGTCCTCGGTTCGCCTGCGGAGCGGGGGGCTCGTCGCCGAGTGCGGTGGCCGCGATCGTACGCGGGTCGCCGAGGCGGGTGAGCACGGCGCGTATCCCGTCGTCGTCGCCGGAGGCGGACTCCTCCGCGATCGCCACGGCGATGTGCTCCTCCAGGTCGGCCAGCAGCTCGTTCCGGCGCTCCGCGCTGAGCCCGGCCGTCTCCCGCGCCACGGCGCGCAGGTAGTCCCGCACCAGCGGGTGCTCGGTGATCGTCATGGTGGTCTCCTGCTCAGTCGGTGATGAAGTGGTCGACCGCGTCACGGAAGTGCGGCCAGATGGCGGTGAACTCCTTCAGCGCCGTGTGCCCCGACGACGTCAGCTCGTAGTAGCGCCGGGGCGGCCCGCTGGGGGACTCCTGCCAGCGGGTCTCCACCAGTCCGTCACGGCGCAGCCGCGACAGCAAGGGGTAAATGGTCCCTTGGCTCGTGGCCATGACGTTCACCGCGCCGAGGGTTTCGAGCAGCTCCACGCCGTAGCGCGGCCCCTTCCGCAAGATCGCAAGCACGCAGTACTCCAGCACCCCCTTGCGGAGCTGGCTCTCCGCCTTGCCCGCGACGGGCTTACCTGCGATGTCAGGTTCCATGCATTGCACAGTACCTGGTTATCTCTAGACGGCCAAAGGTGATGTTGGTCCGCCTACCGAGCGGCGCCAGGCGGATCGCCGCGGTGATCAACGGGGCTCCCTGTCGATCGCGGTCGGGCCCCCGACGCGGTGTGGCTAGCATGGCGGGATGAGCGACGACACATCTGATGACGCCACCTACGGTCGATCATCGACCTCGCGGTCCGGCGGGCCCACGTCGACGGACACGCTCAGGCGCGCGATGCGGTGGGAGACGTTCGCCGTTCTCGCCGTGCTGCTCGTCCTCGCGTTCGCCTTCGCCTAGCCAGTAGGTGTTCAAGCCCCGCTATGCGGGGGGGGGCGACTTGTCCGGACAACGAACAAGGCCCAGGTCCTCGACCTGGGCCGCCCTGCGTGGCGAGCGCGTGCACGTAAGCACGGCTGACGCGCACGGTGGCGGCGATCTTCTCCATCGGCTCCGGGTTCTCGGTGGCGAACCGGGACAGGCCGGACCACGCGAGGTGCAGGGGCAGGTCAGAGGGCCCATACGGACCTCCGGCGAGACCAGCGCAGAGACCTGTGCCCTTCACGTCGGGCAACCCCGAAGCCGTGGTTCAGGCAGTGCCGTAGAGCCCGGCCAACTCGGCGATGGCGCGGGTCATCTCCGCTCGCGCCTCGGAAGGGCCGACGACCTGGACGTCGGTACCGAACTGCAGCAGGTGGCGGACCGCCTCCACGACGGGGTAGACGACCTCCACCCGCAGCCACTCGTCGGTGCCGGCCTCGGGGACAGGTGGCCCGGTGAAGTAGCCGCCGGCGATGCGGGTCACCATGTCCAGCCGCTCCCGGCGCAGCCGGACGGCGATCGTGACGCCGCCGCTGCGGTCTTCCACCTCGCGGCGCAGGTCGTGCCAGACCTGGGTCAGCTCTGCGCCGGGCCGGCGGTGCGCTTCGGCCTCGATGACGCTGACCTGCGAGAGCCGGTCGGTGCGGAAGAGCCGCGGCTTGCCCCTGTGGTCGGCGACCAGGTACCAGGTGCCGGCCTTGGCCACCAGCCCGTACGGATCGACGGTGTAGGTGCGCAGCGCCGTCTGGCCGCTGTGGCGGTAGCGAACGCGTAGCCGGCGGTCGCTGAGGACCGCGGCGTACAGGGCCTCCAGGTCGGCCTCGGGGCGGGGTGCGGCACGCCAGCGGTCGGGTTCGACGAGGATGCGGCGGCTGGTCAGCTCGGCCGCCGGGCGGTGCGGGGCGGGCAGCGCGGCCATCACCTTGCGCAGCGCGGAGCCGAGGGCGTGGTCGAGGCCGAGCGCCGAGTGAGCGCTCTGCGAGGCCAGTACGAACAACGCGCGCGCCTCGTCGGTGGTCAGGCCCGTGACGTCGGTGCGGAAGCCGTTCAGGAGCCCGATGCCGCCGTCCTTGCCGCGCTCGGCGTACACCGGGACACCGGCCGCCGACAGCGCTTCGACGTCGCGGTAGATGGTGCGCTGCGACACCTCCAGGCGCTCGGCGAGCTCCTTGGCCGGGACCAGGTCACGGTGCTGGAGCAGCAGCACGATCGAGAGCAGGCGGTCGAATTTCACCCGCGCAGAATATGACGGCAGATGTCATATAAGCCCATCAAGATCGCTCCCGTTGGCACCGACGAAGGAGCACGACCGTGGAGCGTCACGACATCGAGACCCTGGCCACCCGTATCGAGGGGCCCGTGCTGTTGCCCGGCCAGGAGGGCTTCGACGAGGAGCGGACGGGCTTCAACCTCGCCGTGCGGCACCGTCCGGAGGTGATCGTCGGCGCCGCGCGGGCCGAGGACGTGGCGGCGGCCGTCGTCTTCGCCGCGGCGCACGGCTTGCCGGTAGCCGTACAGAGCACCGGGCACGGCTTCTCGGTGGCCGCCGAGGGCGGGCTGCTGGTCACCACCCGGCGCATGGCCGCTGTCCGCGTCGACCCCGAGACCCGCAGCGCGCACGTCGCAGCCGGCGCCCGCTTCGAGCAGGTGATCCCCGAGGCGGCACGGCACGGCCTGGCGCCGCTGAACGGCTCCGCCCCGCACGTGGGCGTCGTCTCCTACACCCTGGGCGGAGGGCTCCCGCTGCTCGGACGCAGCCACGGCCGGGCGGCCGACCGGGTGCTGGCCATGGACGTGGTGACCGCCGACGGGCGGCTGCGCCACGTCACCCCGGACGCCGAGCCGGAGCTGTACTGGGCGCTGCTGGGCGGGCGGGACAACTTCGGCATCGTCACCGGCATGGAGTTCGGCCTGGTGCCGGTGGCCCGGCTGTACGGCGGCGGGCTCTTCTTCGACGTCGAGCAGAGCCCCGGGATCCTGGAGGCATACCGGCAGTGGACCGCCACGGTGCCCGATGAGATGAACTCGTCGGCGGCACTGATCCCCTTCCCGGACGACCCCCAGGTGCCCGAGCCGATGCGCGGACGCCACGTCTGCCACGTGCGGATCGCCTTCACCGGCTCCCCCGAGGCCGGCGAGCGGATGGTCGAACCGCTCCGCCAGGCCGGTCGCCGGCTGCTGGAGAACCTGCGCGACATGCCCTACGAGCAGAGCGCCGACATCCACGACGACCCCCCGGTCCCGATGCCGTGGGCCGCCGACAACGCCTTCCTGGCGGACCTGGACGGCGACACGGTCCGTACGATCCTCGAGCACACCGGCCCCGGCGCGGCGCTGCCGGCCATCGTGGAGCTGCGCCACCTGGGCGGTGCGCTGGCCCGCCGGCCCGCGCACCCGAACGCCGTCGGCCATCGCGACGCACGCTTCATGCTGGCGGTCCTCACCCCCTTGATCGGCGTCTCCGCCACCGACGCGCATGCGTTCCTGGAGCGCATGTTCAAGGACCTGGAGCCCTGGACCAGCGGCCGGTTCCTCAACTTCATGGGCCACGGCGACGCCGCCGATCAGGAACGGACCCGCACCGCCTACACCACGGACGACCACAACCGGCTGACCGCGCTGAAGGCCCACTACGACCCCCAGAACATCTTCCGCCTCAACTACAACATCCCGCCGCGCACCCATCGGTGACACCGACTGCTGGGAGACCTCAATGACACCGTCATCCGCGGACGTCGCCCCGACGAGTCCCCCCATGCCGGCTCATGCTCCGCTGCGCCGGATCCTCGCCATGGACGCGGCCGGAATGATCGTGTTCGGGCTGGTCTACCTCCTCGTCTCCGGCCCCCTCGCCCGGCTGCTCGGGGTCGGCGACAAGGTGGTACTCACCTCCGGCGGCCTGATGCTGACGATCGGCGTGGGCGTCGCTGTGCTGGCCGGCCGAGCTCGTCCGCCCGCCGCATCGGTGCGACTCGTCGTCGCGATCGGGATCGCGTGGGTGGCGGCGAGCGTCGCCTCCCTCGTCCTCGACTGGTGGCACCCCAACGCCGTCGGCACGGTATGGACCGTCCTGCAGGCCATCCCCGTCTCGGTGTTCGCCATACTGCAACTCGCCGCGCTGCGCGGCAGGACCTGACCCACCGCTACCCGGCCCGCGCCGAGCGGGCCAGGCAGCGCCATCCGACCTTGGAGTTCCCCATGGCCTTGGAGAGCCAGCCGGTGAACGCGCCGGGCTCGTCCGTCACGTTCATCAACATCTTCGAAATAGCCGCCGAACACCTCGACGCGTTCATCGCCCAGTGGGAGCAACGCGCCGCACTCATGAGCGCCAAGCCCGGATTTCTCGACTCCCGGCTGCACCGGGCCCGTTCGTCGGAGACCCGGTTCCAGCTCGTCAACGTGTCCCACTGGGAAAGCCGAGAGGCGTGGGAGGCCGCCACTGCGGACACCGAGTTCGAGGAGCGCACCCGAGCCGCGCGCGAGGACCTGCAGACGCCGATCACCGCAAGCCCGGGCCTGTACGACATCGCCGTCGAGTTCTCCGCGTAGCAGCCGGGAGCGGAGCCCGGTGTGCTCACCGCTGCCTGCGCCGGCGGACTTCCGGCTGAGGGCGGAAACCCGGCCGCCCCGGACAAGGCGTCGGGCTGAGGCGTCGGCGTTCAGCCGTCCCGGCGCCAGATTGTGCTGCCCAGGTCGGTGCCGCGGACGAGCTGGACGCGCCAGGGGTCGATGCGGATCACGTGGTACCGGGGGTCGTCCGGGCCGCCGCGCCAGTAGTGGACCGGGTCGGCGGTCGCGTTCGGAGGGCAGCGCCTCAGATGGCGGTGCGGGTCTCCGTACGGTCCGCGCCGCCTGTCCCGTCCACCCCTTCCGCGCGGCCCCCGCCCCGCAGCCCGAACGCGCCGATGACGACGGCGAGCAGGGCGGTGGTGAGCGGGACGGCGAGGGCGGCGTGGTAGCCGTCGAGCAGGGCGGCGGGGCTGTCCGAATCCGTGGCGGCGACGTTGACCGCGGTGGCGGCGGAGAGGCCGAGCGCGGCGCCGAACTGGAAGGAGGTGTAGAGCAGGCCGCCGGCCAAGCCCTGCTCCGACTCCTCCACGCCCTCCGTGGCGACGATGGTGAGCGGTCCGTACGCCAGCGAGAAGCCGAGGCCGAGGACGATCAGGCTCGGCAGCATCATCGGGTACGTCCAGTCGGCGCCGACCGGCAGGAACAGGCCGTACGAGAGCGCCGCCAGCAGCAGCCCGCCGAAGATCACCCGGGCGTTGCCGAACCGGTTCACGAGTCTGGGGGTGAGCGTGGGCGACAGGATTGCGTCGATGCCGATGACGATCATCGCGAAGCTCGTCTGGAGCGTGGACCAGCCGCGCAGCTCCTGGAGATAGAGCACCACCAGGAACTGGAAGGCGAAGAAGCCGGCGGAGAAGAGCAGCCCGACGAGGTTGGCGCGGACCAACGAACCGCGGCGGAGGATGCCGAGGCGGACGAGCGGGGTGGCGGCGCGGCGCTCGACGGCGGCGAAGACGGCGAGGAGGGCAAGGCCGGCGGCCAGCGTGGCGACGGTCCGGCCGAGGCCCGCGTGCGAGGCGCGCTCGACCCCCAGGACGAGCAGCATGATGGCCGTGGTGACGGTGATCGCGCCCGCCAGGTCGACGCCCTGCCCGGCCCGGTTCTCCCGCGGCGACTTCGGCAGGAGCGCGAGCGCGGCGACCAGGATGACGGCGGACAGCGCGACCGGGGCGAAGAACACCCAGCGCCAGTCGGCCGCGGTGAGCAGCCCGCCGACGACCAGGCCGATGGAGAACCCGCCGGCCGCGGTGCCGGAGTAGATGAGCAGGGCCCGGTCGCGCTGCGGCCCCTCCGCGAAGCTCGTGGTGATGATGGACAGGCCGGCCGGGGTCATGAAGGCGGCCGCGACGCCGGTGACGAACCGCGCGGCGAGCAGCATCCAGCCCTCGGTGGCGAAGCCGCCCAGGCCGGAGAAGACCAGGAAGACGAACAGCCAGAAGACGAACATCCGGCGGCGCCCGAAGAGGTCGGCCGCGCGGCCGCCGAGCAGCATGAAGCCGCCGTAGCCCAGGACGTACGCGCTCATGACCCACTGCAGCTCGCCGGTGGACATGCCGAGGTCCGCGCGGATCGACGGCAGGGCCACGTTGAGCATGGCCACGTCGATGCCCTCCAGGAAGATCGCCCCGCACAGGACGAACAACACGCCCCAGTTTCTCGCGCTCATCTGCATCTCTCGATCCCTCGGTTCCTCGGTGACGTGGGTGGATGGGGGCGGCTGACGGGGTTGTCGCCCGCCCCCTCACCCTCGGTCGGCCGGAGAGGGGGAACAACAGCGAAGATCGCAATGTTCGTTCAGACAGGCTTACTGATCCGGGGAGTTCAGGGCGTTCAGGGCGTTCAGGGTGTTCACGGCGTTCAAGGGAGCGGAGGGTGTCCATGGAGCGCGACGAACTGGAGTGCTTCCTGATCCTCGCCGAGGAGTTGCACTTCGGCCGCACGGCCGAGCGCATGCGGCTGTCCCGGGCCCGGGTGAGCCAGCTTGTGCAGCGGCTCGAACGCCGCGTCGGCGCACCGCTGTTCGTCCGTACGAGCCGCCGGGTCGCCCTCACCGGCCTCGGCCGGCAGCTCCGCGAGGACCTCGAACCCCACCATCGCGCGATCGACGCGGCCCTCGCCAGGGCTGCCGCTGCCGCGCGCGGTGTCAGCGGGGTACTGCACATCGGATTCTCCGGCCCGCCGGCCGGGGAGATCGTGCTGCGGGCGGCCGAGGCGCTGCGCGCGAGCCACCCGGAGCTCGACGTCGAGATCTGTGAGGTGCCGCTGTCCGATCCGTACGGGCCGCTGCGCAAGGGCGAGTTCGACGTCCAGCTCACCGAGCTCCCGGTGCGCGAGGAGGACCTGGGCGCGGGTCCCGCGCTGTTCACGGAGGAGCGGGTGCTGGCCATCGCCTCCGGGCATCCGCTCGCTGCCCGACGCCGCGTCTCGCTCGAAGACCTGGCCGAGGTGGTGCTGCTGACGATCGCCGGTGACATCCCCGATTACCGGCTGGAGTACCACGTCCCCGCGCACACCCCGGGCGGCCGCCCCATCGCGCGCGGTCCGGGCGTCACCAACATGCAGGAGGCACTGATGCTCGTCGCCGCCGGAAAGGGCGCGTTCCTCACCGCCGCACACACCGCCACCTACTCCGCCCGCCCCGGCGTCCGCTACCTCCCCTTCGACGACGCCGCCCCGGTCGGCTACGGGCTGGTCTGGCGCGCCGGCGACAGCACCGGCGCAGTACGCGCCTTCGCGCGGACCGCGCTGGAGGCGGTGGCGCGGGCCGACGAGCAGACGGGGGCCCCGGCCCCCGCATCCCCCGCATCTCCCATATCCCACACATCCCCTGCATCTCCCATATCCCCCACGTCCCGCGCCAGGAGGCAGGCGGTGGCCGGGACCGCGGTCTGAAACCCCGCCTTCCGACGACGTTCAGGGGTGCATCCGGGCCCCCTTGAGCACTTTGTCCACCGCGTTGCGCGGCCCATACACAGCGAGACCCACCAGATCCAGTTGGTCCCTCGGCGTGGCGGCTACCGCCGCACGGTTGTCCTGGTCGTTGCCGGTGGCGAAGAGATCGGAGGTGAACACCGACCGGGGGAGCGAGCGGGACAGGGCGCGACCGTGCGCGGCGGTCAGCGTCTCCTTCGCCCCCTCGAAGACGAGGACAGGCTGGCGGAACATCGGCAGGTAGGGGGTGCCGTCGGCGTCGGCGTACGGTTCGCCGATCACCTCGGGCAGCTCCGAGCCGAGGCCGCTGACCAGGAATGCGGTCACGTTCAGCCGCTGCCAGGGCTCCAGATCGTCGCGCAGCAGTACGGCGATCTTGGTGTCGAAACGTACGGGCGTGTTCTCGGTCGTCATGCATCGAGGCTGCCGGTCGGGCAACGGCACTGTCTTGTACGTTCTTTGCATGGTGGCCCGGCAGGAGGTTTCCGCGTGGCGCCCGCGGATCGCGGGTGTTGTGGAGGTCTTCCACGCCCACTTCACCGAGCATGCGTACCCGATGCACGTCCACGAGGCATGGACCCTGCTGATCGTCGACGACGGCGCGGTGCGCTATGACCTGAACCGCCACGAGCGCGGCACCCCGCACGACACGGTGTCCCTGCTCCCGCCGCAGGTGCCGCACAACGGCTCACCCGCCACCCCGCAGGGCTTCCGTAAGCGGGTGCTCTACCTGGACCTGAGCCAACTCGACGAGAGCTTCATCGGTCCGGCGGTGGATGGCCCCGACCTGGTCGACCCTCTCCTGCGCCGACGCGTCGGGCAGCTGCACACGGCCCTCGCGAGCCGGGGCGACGAACTGGAGGCGGAGAGCCGTCTCGCCCTGATCGGAGAACGGTTGCGCGGCCACTTGCGGCCCCGGCTCGCCGCCGGCCCGCCGGCGCCCGACCGCAGGGTAGCCGGCAGCATGCGGGAGCTCCTCGACGAACGGCTGCTCCATGGGGTGTCCCTGGCCGAGGCCGCGAAGCTGGTACATGCCCACCCCACGCACCTGGTGCGGGCGTTCAGCAGCGCCTTCGGCATCGCCCCGCACCAGTACCTGATGGCCCGCCGGGTCGACCGCGCCCGACGGCTGTTCCTCGACGGGCAGTCACCCGGCGAGGTGGCGGCCGCGACCGGCTTCTACGACCAGTCGCATCTGACCCGGCACTTCAAACGGCTCGTGGGCATCACCCCCGGACGTTACGCCCGTATGGCCACCGCCCTCGGGCGGTGAGCGCCCAGCCGATGAGGTCGAGGTCTGGCGAGTCCTGTCATGGCCCACGACGCGGGCTTGGTCGGCCCCGGGGCGTAGAGCCTGTAGCACCATGGCATCGAGGATCCACCTACAGCCGAGGAGGGGCATGACGGACGTGAATCCGCTGGTCTGGATCGCCGACGTGTACGAGACCCACTGCCTTGTCCTGGCCAAGGCCCTGACCGGCCGTGAGCTCATGTCGCGCCTGGGGGCCGGCACCGCCGAGATGTTCGTGCCGCGGGACGAGGACGAGGCGAACGCGTTCCTGTGGGCGGGCATGGCGGACTACTGGACCTGGGGTGCGGCGCGAGCCGGAGAGGCCGACGGCTGGGCCTTCTCGCTGGAGCCGGCCAGCCTCTGGGGCAGCGGCTCGGCCCGACTGGAGTGCGCCTCCCGGGGGACGGAGGTGATCTGCTGCTTCACGGCGGGTGGAGCGGAAAGCGTCGAATACTGGCAGGACGGCGCGCTGATCACCGGCTTCGACACTGCGGCTCCGCAGGAGCGAGCGGCACGGGGCGGGGCGAATCCGGACCGGCTTGTGGAGCAGATGCGGCGGGTCGGCCTCCTCGACGCGGACGGCTCCGCTCGGCGGCACGGGGGCTGGCGCTGCTGCACGAGGTGACGGGCGTGGTCGTGTCGCAGGAGCAGACCACGCTGGCGTTGACGGGCAGGCTCCCGGCGGACGGCCTGACTCCGGAGCCATCACGGGTGGACGGGTTCCGGGGGCCGGATCCGGGCACTCCCGTGACCGATCCGGGCACTCCCGTGATCGAGGGGGGAGCGGTTGGCGGCCCGGTGGGTGGGCGTTCCGCCCCGCGGCCGGCCGGGAGGGCGAAGACGACCGGTGGGCTGGGCGCGTCCACGGGGCAGTGAGCCCGACGTGCTCTGCCGGCCCCGGGACGTCCCGGGGCCGGCAGAGCACGGTGCGGTCAGCGGACGGCGAGCCAGAACTTCTCGTCGTCGAGGACCCGCTGGTTCTGGTAGAAGGCCGACAGGGATCCACCCACCGACCCGTTCTCCTTGTTGGGGACGTGGCCGATCGTGCAACGCCGTCCGGTGACGTCGTTCAACGGAGTGACGTTCCACCGCCCGTTCTGCGGCGTGTCGGGGCGGATCTGGGCGCAGTCCTTGCCCCTGAGGCCGAACTGGCCACCGCTCTGGTTCGTCGCGGCGAACGGGAACTCGTCGCAGCTGTCCTCGGGGACCGTCGGATCCGCCTTCCACGCCGAGTCGCAGACCTTGCCGCGATTGGAGTTGATGACCGACTCGTCCATCTCGCGGGTCAGCGGGCTGCCCTTGCCCTCCCAGCCCCAGTGGTCGGTGAGGTGCTGCATGGAAAAGGCGACGTTGACGTGCCCGCGGTTCTTCAGCGGCAGCGTCAGCGTGGGGGCGAACGACGGGAAGACGCAGCCGACACTCGCACCGCTGGCGATCTTGTCGCAGCGGATGGTCATCTTCCCCGGCGGCTCGAAGGTGGCCGGGTGCAGCAGGATCTGGCCGGATCCCGTGATGGTCACCGTGGTCTTCGTCGTGAACCCCTGGGTGTTCTGCCCGGCCTTCCACTTGTGGGTGGTGCCGCCGTGGAGGGTCTTGCCCACGGAGATCTTCTGAGCGCCGCCCCAGGCGGTGCCGGCTCCACAGGCCCCGCCACCGACGCACTCGGTCTTCCACACCGCGCGCAGCCCCTTGGCCGCGCCCCACGCCGAGTCCAGCTTCAGCGAGTCATCGGTCTTCCATTCGCCGCTCTTGGCCGCGAGCGTGATCTCCTGCTTGGCGGTGAAGGTCGCCCCGCCGATCTTCTTCTTCGTCCTGGTGTCGAACACGGTGTACGTGAGCTGAACCGAGCCGCAGGCGTCGAAGCGGGTGAAGTACCACTGCCCCATCGTGACGCTGCACTTCGGCGCGGCGCTGAGCGCTTCCCCCGCCGGCTTCGACGGAGCCGACCGCGCCGCCGTCTTCACCGCGGCGGGCTTCTGCTGCTCAAGGCAGGTGACCTTCCCCATGCCCGCCGCGGCGTAGCCCTCCAGCTTCGGCCGCACCGTGTCGCAGGTGCGCTCGTTCCTGAGCTCGACGGGGCCGGCTGCCTTGGGCTTCGGGATCTCGCCGGTCGGACCGACGCGCAGTCCTGTCGCCGTCCCCGTCCCAGGTGCCGACGCCGTTGCGGAGGCGGGAGCCAGCAAGGCGGTGGTCAGGGCCAGTCCCGCCCCGGCTGCGGCCAGGGATATTCGTCTGCTGATGTGCATGCGTGTCCTCGGTTGGGCGTCGTGCATCGGCGCGTCAGGGCGCCTCAACCGGCTCGGCGGGGCAGCCCGACGTCACCCACCTCACCCGCCACCGATTTGATTGACACCCCACCTGAGCTGCACTAATCAATTCGTCCTGCGTCCTCTTGCCGTTCCGGACGCCGTTTGCGGGCCTGGTTGCCTGGTCCTTAGGCTGGCGAAGCATTCAGGGGAGAAGAGCGGGGAGGGAGCGGCGCGTGGGCCGTCCGGAGAAGGCCATCGATCCGCTGGACGGTCCGGTGCAGCGCTTCGCGTACGCGTTGCGCAAGCTCCGCGACGAGGCCGGTAGACCGGCCTACCGGGCGATGGCGCGGCGGGCGGGGTACTCGGCGGCGACGCTGTCGCAGGCGGCGGCGGGCGAGCGCCTGCCGAGCCTGCCGGTGCTGCTGGCCTACGTGCGCGCCTGCCAGGGCGATACGGAGGAGTGGCGGCACCGCTGGGAGCAGGCTGACGAGGAGATCACGGCGCAGCCGCGCCCCGACGATGAGGACGGCGAGCCACCGTATCGGGGACTGGCGCGCTTCGAGCCGGGGGACGCGAAGCTGTTCTTCGGCCGCGATGCGATGACGGGGCGGCTGGAGGAGACGGCCCGTCGGCATCGCGTCAGCGCCGTGGTGGGTGCGTCGGGCAGCGGCAAGTCCTCTTTGCTGCGTGCCGGTCTCGTACCCCGGCTGCGGCGCCCCGATCAGGAGGCGGGGCGGATACCGGCTGCGGTGCGGTTGCTCACCCCCGGCGCACATCCGATGAGGCACGCCGCTCGGCTGACGCCGGCCGACGGCCCGGCAGACACCTGGCTGCTGGTGGACCAGTTCGAGGAGTTGTTCACCCTCTGCGCCGATCCCGACGAGCGCGAGGCATTCCTGGACCGGTTGCTCGCCGCCCGGGACGACGGCAGTCGGCTACGGGTGGTTCTTGCCGTACGTGCCGACTTCTTCGGCCGATGTGCCGATCACCACGCCCTGTCCGCCGCACTCGGCGACGCAACGCTCCTGGTCGGTCCCATGGGCTCGGACGAACTGCGGGCGGCCGTCGTGCGACCGGCCGGAGCCTGCGGGCTCACCGTTGAACGCGAGCTGACCGCCCGGGTCCTTGAGGAGGTCGCGGACGAGCCCGGCGCGCTGCCGCTGATGTCCCACGCCCTGATGGAGACCTGGCGCCGCCGGCGAGGACGCACCCTGACCGTGCAGGCGTACGAGGCGGCGGGCGGCCTGCGCGGCGCCATCGCCCGCACCGCCGAGGGCGCCTACCACCAGCTCACCCCTGCTCAGGCCGCCCTCGCCCGCCGTATCCTGTTGCGCCTGATCGCCCCCGGCAACGGCACCGAAGACACCCACCGCCCCACACTGCACGCGGAGTTCGGCACCACCGACGGCGCTGCCGAGGCCGACATCGAGGCCGTCATCGACCGCCTGGCCCGCAGCCGCCTGCTCACCCTCGACGACGGACACGTCTTCCTCGCCCATGAGGCACTGATCACCGCCTGGCCGCGGCTGCTCGGATGGATCAACGAGGAACGCGACCTCATCCGCCTGCACCGCCGGCTCACCCACGATGCCACCTCCTGGGACGACCTGGACCGCGACCCCGGTGCCCTCTACCGCGGCACCCGACTCACCCAGGCCGACGAAGCCTTCACCGGTCGGGAGCACAGCGTGCTCAACGCGCTGGAAGCGGCCTTTCTCCAGGCGGGGCGCGCCGCCCGCGACGCCGAACACGCGCAAGCGGTCCGGGCCAAGCGTCGTTCGCGCCGCGCCGCGGTGGGCTTGGCCGTGCTCTGCGCGCTGGTGTTGGTGGCAGGCACCGTCGCGTGGGAGCAGAAGCTCCACAGCGATCAGCAGCACGCCCAGGCCGAAGCGCGACGCCTCGCCACCGTCGCCGCAAGCCTCCGCACCACCGACCCCGTACTCGCCATGCGGCTGAGCCTCGCTGCCTGGAACCTCGCCCACACCCCCGAAACCCGCGGAGCGCTCCTCGCCGCGGCCCTCTCGCAGCGCGAGCTGGACGCCATGCCGCTGCCCGACGACATCGACGGCGACCCTCGAAGGATGCAGCTCAGCGGCGACGGGCACACACTCCTGTACTCGGAAGAGGACCGGATACGCCGCTGGGACGTCCGAACGCACCGTGAACTCGCTCCCCTGAGAGCCGTGAAATCCGATCCGTGGGAAAGCGCCTTGCTCGACGTCACCGCTGACGGGCGGACCGCACTGATCGACGGCCCGGAGGTCGCCCACGTCTATGAGACCGCCGACGGCAGGACGCGGATGCGAGAGTTCCCTTCGACCTTGGGGGAAGGGAAGTTCAGTCGCGACGGGCGAACCCTGCTGACGCTGGATGACCGCTCCGTACAGGTGTGGGACTGGCGGCGCCAGCGTCTCCTGTTCAGGGGAGCACGACCGGAAACCCTCGAAAGCGGACCGGACGTCGAATACACGGCGGTCAGTCCGGACGGCCGGTATGCAGCACTCTGTTCGGGCGGGCTCCCCCTGATGGTCTGGAACACCACAGGAAGCCGGGCGACCACCTTGCCCCTGTCCCCGGCTCGGAAGAACGCCGGGTGTCCCGCGGAGCCCTTGCAGTTCACTCCGGACGGTCGAGGTCTGCTGAGGGTGGATGCGGACCACGGGGCCGAGGTATGGGACCTGGAATCAGGCCGCACGCGGTGGTCGGTCAAACACTCCGGACTGACACAGGTGCGGCTGAGCGGCGACGGCGGACTCCTGGCCGGGCAGGACGGTGACGACATCCTGCTGTGGCACACCAGCCGGCCCCAGGCCCCCATCCTGCGCTACCCGATCCCCAACGAAGAGGTGTCGCAACTACAGATCGACACCGACCACCACGTGATCCGGTACGTGGGTGGCGGAGCAGTGCGCAGCGTCTCCTACTCGCCCGACGGAACCTGGCGCGCTGCTCCCGCAGAGGCGGCGCGGTTCAGTCCCGACGGACGGAAGCTGGCGATTGCGCTCGGTGCGCGGAACAGGAAGCGGTTTCAGCTGCTGAACGCCGACAGCGGCACTCTGTCGGCAGAGTTGCCGGCCCTGCCCTGCCTGCCGACAGCCGAAGAGAAGGATCGTTCCTGCCGCTCCACGTTTCCGGAGTTGGCCTTTCGGCCTGATGGCCAACGCTTGGCTTACGACGCCTTCGCCCCATTGAGCGAGGGAAATCCTGTGTACGTGTGGGATCTTCGGAAACGCGATCGAGTCCAGGTGCCCCGCGCATTTCAACACAACATGGGAAGACCTCTCTTCTCCGCGGATGGTGAGTTCTTGATGGCTGCGGGCATGGACCAAGACCATGTCAGGATCTGGGGTATACGCCGACACACCGTCCGAACTCTGCGGAACGTCGGCGACCCCGTGGCTGCGCACCCCGACGGCCGTTCGCTCGTCGTCTCCACGGACAACGACAAGACCATCGGCCGACTGGTCGACCTGCGCACCCGTCGGGTCATCCGCCAAGCCCTCACCGGCGAATCCACCACAGCAGTCGCCTTCAGCTCCGACGGGCGCCTCCTGGCCGCCGGGGATGCGGCAGGCCGAGTCACTCTCTGGGACGGGAGAGGCCGCCACCGCATGGCCCAACTTGCCGTCACCGAGGGGAGAACCTCCAAGGGCGGCACAGAAGCGGTAAGCGCCCTCGCCTTCTCTCCCGACGGGAGAACCCTCGCCACCGCGGGAGACAAGGGCACCGTGCGTCTGTGGGACACCACCTCCAACCAGCCGCTCGGCCAAGCCCTCCCCACCGCCCCCGACGACCCGGTTCTCGCCCTCTCGTTCGCCCCCGACGGCAGCACCCTGCGCGTCGCAGGTCGGCACACCCCCGTCCAGAGTTTCACCACGGCCCCGGAACCCGCCGCCCGCACCCTCTGCCGACGCGCCGCAGGCGGCCTCACCCCCGACGAGTGGCGCTCCTACCTGCCGGACGTCCCCTACCGCACCACTTGCTGAAGGCCGGAAGCCGGCTGTCGGCTCATTCCAGGACGGCGAGGTGGTCGGCGGCGCCCCCGTGCCACTCGATCAGGAAGAGGGTCGCGTCGTCACTGGTGCTCCCGCCCCGTTCCTCCTTCAGCGTGTGGGAGAGCGCGCGCACCACTGCCCGCACCCCCCTTTCTTTCTGCCCGATGCGGTTGACCCAGTGGATGAGCTGTTCCTCGCCGAACTGCTCTTGGCCGGCTTCGTGCTCCTCGATGAGGCCGTCGGTGAAGCACAGGACCCGATCGCCACGATGGAGTGTCAGCTCGCTGACCCGGGGTTCCTCACCTCCGAAGCCGACCGGCAAGGTGGTCGGGCTCTCCAGTCGCCGGAGGACCTGGTGGTTGCGGATCAGCATCGGTGGGGGGTGGCCCGCGTTGACCCACTGCAGGTGGCCCGTTGCGATGTTCAGGCGCATCATCTGCGCGGTCACGAAGTGTTCGGGGCCGAACTGCTCGGCGATGGCCCGATCCATGAACGCGTAGATCTCGGACAGACCGATGCCGGCCCGCCTGGAGTGCCGGTAGGCGCCGATGGCGACCGTGGCCATCGTGGCGGCGTCGAGGCCGTGGCCCATGGCATCAACCACGGCCATGTGCAGGATGTCGTCGTTGAGCGCGTAGTCGAAGCTGTCCCCCGCGACGCTGTAGGCGGGCTCCAGGATCCCGGCCACTGAGACCTGCGGCACGGACATCGCCAGCGGCGGTAGCAAGGACCACTGGATCTCCGCAGCCACGCTCATGGGTTCACGGCGCCGGGCGAGGAAGAACTGGTCGGTATAGCTGTGCTTGGTGACCAGCATGTCGGCGATCAAACCGGCGAGCCTGCGCAGCAGGCGCCGGTCGTCGTCATCGACGGTATCCAGAGTGAGGGCCAGCACACCCACCTGGTCACTGCCGTCCAGCAACGGTAGATACATGCGGAGACCGTCTGCCTGCGGTACTTCGACAGTGGTCGCCTCCAGGAAGGCCCTGCCGGCAGGGGAATCGGCGATCGGCTCGGGCTCGCCGACGACCAGCCGTCTGCCCGGCAGCGGCACCAGCAGCAGCTGTGCGTAGTCCTGCAAGAGGATCGAGATGTCCCGGCCACCGACCCTGGCCACCTCTTCCGCGATCAGCGGAGCGACCAGCTGAGGCGGCATCTCGTGTGCCCGGTCCAGCAGGACCCCCAGCAGTCGCTCACCGAACCCCTCCGACCGGTCCACCGTGTCCCTGCCCGGCTGCCGATCACCCTCCGTCATAGCCGTGCCCTTTCACTTCACCGGCCTGGTTTCGCCTGACCCCCGAGCCGGTGGTCTCCCGAGAGTGGGTCACTGGGCAGCTTCGTGTGGGGCTTCGGTGTTGCTCGGCCGCCACACTCTCGCCAGGACCCCGCTGGTTCCCTGCCGTCCGCCGACGGTGCGCAACGGCCCCGGCGTATACACACCGGGGCCGCCCTTCCGGGCCGGTTGCACGTGAGAGTGCACCGGTCCACTGACCATGTTATGCCTGTGTCGCATATCCGGCAGAATGCTCTTTTGGGCATTTCTGCCCCTGATTGGCAAGGGCCGTGCCGCGTCAGCCGCGTCCCTCCTCCTCGGCCTCCATAAGCCGAATTCCCTGGTGTGTCAGAGTGACCATCGCGGGTGTGTTGCCGGTTGCCCAGTCGACCGCGATCAGGCCCTCACCCACCAGATACGTGCAGGCTGCAGCCAGGTCCTCTTCGTGGATACCGAGGTCATCGCGCAGTCGGGCCCCGGCGACGCCCAGTAGGCGGTTGCCTTCGGTGGCCTCGTACAGGGCCTGAAGGACCTGGGTGCGGTACGTCTTGCGTTCGCGCAGTGTTGCCATCGCTGCCGCCCTCTCATGCTTGGTATCGGCGCGGGAAGTGGAACCGGGGCGGCGGGCGCCCCTGCCCAGCCGTCCGGTGCGGCGCCGCGCACCGTTGCGGTCGGTGCCTCAGACCTCGTCCGGCTGCGTTCGGTCGTCGTCCGACGACTTGCTGGACAGCAGCCAGGAGCGGGCGGGCTCGGCGGCGTGGGCGGTGTCAACGGTGAGGTGGAGACGGGTTCCGCCGTCGTGGCCTACGGGGTAGCTGCGTTGCTCTGTGGAGGCGAAGCAGCGCCGGAGAACCTCCGCGACCTGGCGTGCCGTCTCCGGGGACGCGGCGACGATGCGAACTTCGGCGTGTCCGGCCGAGGGCACTGGTTCCGCTGGTTTCATGGTGTCCTCATTCAGTCAGGTGGCGTGGGAAGCACCCCGGTGACGTGCCGGTGGGCGCGCCGCCTCGGCGTCGCACCCACCGCCCCCGGCCAGAGAAGCGTCGGTGTCATCCGCGGTCCCCGTCGTGGTGTCCTGCGGCCCCGCCCTCGGTGTCCCACTCCGATTCCCGGCCCCGGTCCTCGGCCGCGTCGCGGATCGCGTCCTCGTCGTCCATCAGCCTGCTGGCGGTGAGGAGGCTGCCGGGGATGGTTGCGGCGGACATCAGCCGGGCGGCGGAGGCCGCGCCGGTTTCCGGTGGGATCACCAGGAGGTCCCAGCGTCCTGCGTTGTAGGAGAGCAGTATCAGCTTGTGCGGGTCCTGCTCATCCGTGAACCAGCCCACGTGCACCGTGTGCCCGGTGACGGGCACCTTCGGGGGGATCACCGGCCAGTGGGTCGGGTTCACCGTGACGTGGGTGATCCGGCCCCAGCACCTGTCCAGCCTGTCTGTCAGAGCGGGCAGCTCGCGGAAGAGGTCCCGGGACCGGGGCCACCAGGCGCCGTCCAGAAGCCCTGGAGGCGCGCCCGCGGGCGTCAGAGCCAAGCGGGCCGGTGGCGAGGAGACGCGCTCATCGATCATCGTGCGTTCGGTAGTCATGGTCATGGCGCGAACCCGCCTCCGGGCCGGTCTTCGACTGCCCGGTGTTGTTGCTCGCCGGGAACGGCACCGGCACAGGGAGCCGGTGTGCGACGTACTCCCGGTGTCTTCACACTACTCCGGCCCACGGCCCGTATGCCTCCGCGACCAGCGCTTTCGCAGGAATGCGAGCCGCGCTGAGCCTCGCGGACGAGCCTGCGGGCCGGCATGCGGAGTACGGTGAAGCCCTGGAACCCTTCACTGTGGCGACCACGGCGGGTCCGCCACGGGCCATCCAGTGAAGATGCCGGTCCCCGTCGAGGGGAGCTCACCATGGCCGACTCCGACACCCCGCGTCCCCCCAGGCTCCTGCCGGACGGGATCCACGAGGCAGTGAAGCCCGGGACAGCACTTGTGAGGCTGGAGACGACACGGCTGCGCGAGGGAATCCTCGATGGCGCGTGGTGGCCGCGATCCCGTGACATCGCCGCCGAACTACCGAATCTGATCACCGCGTTGAGCCGGCATCTCGGC
This sequence comes from Streptomyces sp. XD-27, assembly GCF_030553055.1. NCBI lineage: Bacteria > Bacillati > Actinomycetota > Actinomycetes > Kitasatosporales > Streptomycetaceae > Streptomyces > Streptomyces sp. XD-27. Next base: position 3,870,312 of record NZ_CP130713.1, on the reverse strand, counting down.
CCGATCACCCGCGTGGGACTGGACGCGAGTGCCTGGGAGGAACTGCCGACGCGACTGATCATCGACGACCGGGTCGTCCACCTCGACTCCTTCCCGGTCGGTGACGACACCGTCCTCATCACCCGAGGCGACACGGATCATTTCTCCCTGCTGGTCGTGCCTCCGCAGGCGACGCTCGACGCGGCACGCGCCGCGATGGCCCAGGCCGTACGAGCCGACAACATCACCCCAGCCGAGCAGATCCTCATCGACACCGGGACCCATCCCGCACACCCGAGTCCCGCGGAACGCACACAGACAGACGAGCGACGCGGCGATTCGACCTGACGCTCCGCCCATGGCCCCCCCCTTTCGGCCGGTCACGAGCGCTCGCACACGGCCCTCCCGACCGTCCCTCGCGCCGGTGGTCGCCCGGCGCTCAGTCCTCACCCGCGGCGCCGGGCGCGGGTCCGCCGCCCGTGCCGCGCTTGTAGACGTCGGGGATGCCGTCGGCGTCCTCGTCGCGGTTCTCCGCCTCCCACAGCCCGCGGTAGATGCGGTTACGGCGTTTGACCAGCAGCGCGGCCATTGCCGCGGCGAGCAGTGAGCCGAGCAGGACGGCGGCCTTGACGCGCCCGGTATCGGCCGGGTCGGGGAAGGCCACCTCACCGATCAGCAGGGCGACGGTGAAGCCGATACCGGCCAGCACTGCGAGGGCGAAGACATCGGCCCAGGCCAGGTCGGGGTTGAGCCGGGCCCGGGTGAACCGGGCGGCGAGGTAGGTTCCGGCGAAGATCCCCACCGTCTTGCCGACGACCAGGCCCAGTACCACGCCCAGCGGCTCCGGGCGGGTGAACACCGCGCCCAGCACGGGGGCCGAGACGCTCACTCCGGCGGCGAACAGGGCGAACAGCGGCACGGCGACACCGGCGGACACCGGTCGCAGCAGGTACTCGGTGCGCTCCCCGGGCGAGGCGTCCTCCCCCGCGTCCTGGTCACGGGCACAGCGCAGGAGCAGGCCCATCGCCACCCCGGACACGGTGGCGTGCACCCCGCCGTTGTACGTCAGGGCCCAGATGGCCACGCCCAGCGGCGCGTACCACCACCAGCCGCGCACCCGGAACCGCTGCAACAGGGAGAACACCACCAGCCCGGCGAGGGCACCCCCGAGGGCGGCCGGCTTCAGACCGCTGGAGAAGAACACCGCCACGACCAGGATCGCGCCCAGGTCGTCGACGACCGCCAGGGTCAGCAGGAAGGCCCGCAGAGCGGTGGGCATGTGGGTGCTGAGCACGGCCAGCACCGCCAGCGCAAAGGCGATGTCGGTGGCCATCGGCACCGCCCACCCCCCGGCACGCCCGCCGCCGACCGTGACCGTGGCCAGGTAGATCGCCGCGGGCACCGCCATGCCGCACACCGCGGCGACCACCGGCAGCACCGCCGTGGCCGGGGTGCTCAGCCCGCCGACCACCAGTTCGCGCTTGAGCTCGATCCCGGCGACCAGGAAGAAGACGGTGAGCAGCCCGTCGGCACTCCAGTGCTCCACCGACAGATCCAGCCCGAGCGCGGGAACGCCGAAGTGGAGATCGCGCAGTGCCTCGTAGCTTCCGTTCCACGGGGTGTTCGCCCACACCAGCGCCACCGCGGCGGCGCCCAGCAGCACCAGCCCGCCGACCGTCTCCGTCCGCAGGGCCCGGGCCACCTGCACGCGCTCCGGCCAGGGCAGCAGCCCGAGGAAGACCGAACGCTCACGCGGAGCAGCACACATGGGAGGCACCTCCGGGGCATTGCCGGGCGGGCACAAGGGCCCCTTCGACACCGACCGGACTTCCCGCACCCCGCGTCTCTCGACGCGTTCCTCCCACGCTATCCGCCGCAGCCTTCCACGCCCGTGCCCCTGCTGACCAAGCCGCCCGGCGCGTCAGCCAACCGCGACGAGAACCGCCGCCAGGCAACGACGCGGGCCCGGTCGAACAGGTCGACGCGCGGGACACGATGGGCACATGGCGTCACTATCCCGGGGCCGCATCTCATCCTCGCCTTTTCAGTGCCCGTGCCATGCGTGGGATCTCCTCGTGGACCAGACGGCCGACCACCGCACCGCCGAAGACGACGACCCCGACGCCGACCAGCCAGGACTGGAGGACCAGCACGGTACCGAAGGGCCCGTAGGAGACCGCGTTGGATGCGATCAACGGCGAGAAGACGACCTGGGAGAAGACCCTGAGACCGAGCAGTCCGATCACGGTGGCCACCGCGCCGGGCAACAGAGCGCGCCAGGCGACCCGCCCGCCGAGCAGCAGGCGCTGCGACCACCAGAAGAACACGACGGCGCTCAGCGCGGCGGCGAAAGCGCCCGCCGGGGACTCCCGCCGCAGTGTGGTGGTCGCGGAGACGAAGAGGTAGCCGGTGAGGACGCCGAGCCACACCACATGCCGCCACCTGGCCCACCAGCGAGCCGGCGGCAGATCCCAGACCTTCTCGTAGCCGGTCTGCACCGCCGCACTGAAGGACAGACCGAAGACGGCGAGGGCGGCAATGCCGAACACGGTCGTGGTCCGCAGTGCCTGGCTGGGGCGGATGAACAGCCGCTCGACCTCTTCCCTGGCAGCCGTCGAGACTCCGAGTCCTTCCCCCAGCCACTGCGCGAACCCCCGCCCATGCTCCGGATCGCCCGAGGACACAATGATCAGGAGCGGCACCAGCGTGAGGAGCCCCAGCGCCGCGAAGCCCAGGGACCGCTGCCACAGTTCGAGATCGATGCTCCGCCGCCATCCGCGGCCCACTGGTGAATGGCTGATCGCGTCGCGTAGTCGTCCGATCAGAGATGGACGGCCTGCTGCGCTGGAAGGCTTCATCGGCATGCCCGTCGACTACCACGGTCGCTGCCACCGCGCGAACGCGCGACGCGCAGATTCCCGGATAACCTGGAAGGGGCAAGCACTGCCGGTCTCGGCGGGCTGTGACTACCCGTGTTGACGGCTCGCACCGGCTGGGTGAACGGCTCAGGAGGGCACGCCATGATCCAGGCAGCCGATATCCGTGAGTGGCGCAACCACAACGTCGTCGACCCGAGGGGCCACAAGATCGGGGTGCTCGAAGCGATCTATGTGGACACCACCACCGACGAACCGGCCGTGGCCACGGTCCGGACCGGACTCCCCACCCGTCACCGCCTGGCCTTCGTCCCCCTGGACGACGCGATCCTCGGGCCGGACTACCTCAAGGTCTCCTACGCCAGGGCGCTGGTGAAGAAGGCGCCCTCGGTCGGCATGGACGACATCCTGCCCGCCGAGGCAGAGGAAGCGGTCTTCCGGCACTACGACATGACCTACCAGCCGGGAGCGGGCGGCGAACGGCAACTCGCACGTCGCTGACCGCCGCCCGCGCCCAGTCCCAAGGAGGCGTTCGCATCATGGCTCTCTTCCTGTTCCTCGCACTGGTGGCCGTCGTGCTGGGGATCATCGGCGCGGTGGCAGAAGGTCTGGGCTACCTGCTGATCATCGGCATCGTGCTGCTGGTGGTCGACGTGGTCTTCATCGCCGTGCGCTGGTCCCGACGGACGGGGCGGCGCCCCATCCGGTGATACGGGCCGCTTCGGGGCACCCGGGGCCTCAAGCGCCAAGCGCCGCCGCAGTACGTGCTGATCCACTCATCCGGCACAGGGAGGCAGCGCGGCCAGCCGGGGCCGTCGTCTGCGTCCCCGGTTGCCCGTGGCTGACCGCCTCTACTGGTCCGGTAGCGGGTCGAGCGGAGTCGGCAGACGGTCACCGTCGTCCTTGGGCTCCGCCGATAATTAACGGCATGATCGACCGTCAGCTGCGTGTGGTACTGGCCGAGGACTCCGTCATTCTTCGGGAGGGGATGGTGGAGCTGCTGGGTGCCCGGGGGTGTGAGGTGGTGGCTACTGCGGGGACGGCCGGGGAGCTCTTGGCAGCGGTCGAGGAGCAGGGGCCGGATGTGGCGGTGGTGGACGTTCGGATGCCGCCCACGCACACGGACGAGGGCATCCGGGCCTCGGTCGAGATCCGGCGGCGCCGGCCGGAGGTGGGCGTCCTGGTGTTCTCGCAGCATGTCGAGACGGCTTGGGTGGAGCGGTTGATGGCGGCCGGTGCGGCGGGGGTCGGGTATCTGTTGAAGGAGCGCGTCGCCCGGACGTCGGAGTTCGTGGAGGCGCTGCACCGGGTCGCCGAGGGCGGTACGGCGCTCGATCCCGAGGTGGTGACGCGGCTGATGCGGCGCGGGCAGCGGAGCCGGATCGACGCGCTGACGCCGCGGGAGCGCGAGGTGGTGGAGCTGATGGCGCAGGGGCACTCCAACCGGTCGATCGCGGCGCGGTTGGTGGTGTCCGAGCGCGCCGTGGAGAAGTACGTGGCGGCGGTCTTCAGCAAGTTCGACCTGCCGGCGTCGGACGCCGACAACCGCCGCGTCAAGGCGGTGCTCGCCTACCTGTCCGAGGCGGGCGCAGGCGGCTGAGCCGCGCTCAGAGCCGCGTGGGGAGTTCGGCGGTGATGGTGGTGGGTCCGCCGGTCGGGCTGGTGATCCGCAGGGTGCCGTCGACGGCTGCCAGCCGTTCGCTCAGGCCGGACAGTCCGCTGCCGGCGCCGAGGACGGCGCCGCCGCGTCCGTCGTCGTGCACGGTGAGCCGTACCCGGCCCGCTGCCGAGGTGACCTCGAGCGCGGCCGCGCTGGCGGCGCTGTGCTTGGCGATGTTGGTGAGCAGTTCGGCGACGCAGAAGTAGACGGCCCGTTCGATCGCCGGTTCGGGACGTTCCTGGAGGTCCAGGCTGATGGCGACGGGGACGGGGGAGGCGGCGGTGAGGGGCGGTAGGGCTTCGCCGAGGCCGGAGTCGAGGGCGACAGGGTGGATGCCCTGGGTGAGTCGGCGCAGTTCGGCGATGGTGTCGTCGGTCTGGCCACGGGCCCGGCCGACGAGGGTGCGCAACCGCGCGAGGTCCGGGCGGTCGTCGTCCGCGAGGGCGTCGTCGGCCAGGGACAGCGTGATGGCGATGGCGACGAGCTGGGCCTGGGTGCCGTCGTGCAGGTCGCGCTCGAGCCGGCGGAGGTGGTCGGTGTTCTCGGCGAGCAGAGTGCTGCGGGCGGATTCGAGTTGGCGCAGTCGTCGCTGGGTGCGGGCGGGGCCCAGTAGGAGCCGGGCCAGGCCCCGGTTCAGCGAGCTCAGCGCGCGGATCGCGCTGGGTACGGTGGCGAGCAGGGCGAGGCCGAGGAGGACGGCTGCCGGGTCGGGCCATCCGAGGGGGTGTTCGCCCGGTTCGAGTAGTCGGGCCCAGAGCGGGTAGCCGATCAGCCAGCCGCAGGCGAGCGGCAGGGCGACCGCCGTGGCGAAGCCGAGTACGCCGAGCGGCAGCCGCAGCAGCAGGTAGAGCAGGGTCCGCCAGGCCACCGGATCGGTCAGCACGGCGCGTCCTCGGGCGATCACGCCGTCCACAGGAGGAAGCGGCTCGGGCGCCGTGATGTGCTCCGCGAGCAGTCGGTGGACGAGCCACCGGTGGAGGTCGCCCAGCCGCCGTGCGCCCCGCAGGGCCGCGACCACGAACGGCAGCCCCAGCACGGTGAGGGAGAGCAGCCCACCGGCGTACAGCACCGCCAGCGCGTACCCGCCGCCAAGCACGGTCAGGGGGAGACCGACGATGTCGAAGGCGAGGTCGCCCCCGCGGACGGCGAAACGCCGCAGGCCGCCGCGCTCGCCGACGCGGTCGGCCGTGCTGTCGCGCTCAGCCACGCTGCCCGCCCACCCTTTCCGTCGCGGGCCCGGAGGCCGCCCGGGCGCCGGTGCCGAGGATGCCCGGCACGGTGAGCGCGGCCGCGCCGACGACGATCCAGCCGCAGGTGGCCGCCGGGACGGACGGTACCGCCGAGCCGGTCAGCGCCACGCTGAACGACGAGGAGGCAGCCGCGGCCACGAGCCCACCGAGCACCACGCCCACCGCGGTGGTCAGCACGGCCTCGATACCCAGCATGCTCAACAGCCGGCGGCGTGTCGCGCCCACCAGGGTGAGCAGCGCGAATTCACGGCGTCGGTCGGCGGTCAGGGCGACCAGGGTGTTGACCGTCGAGACGGCGGCGAAGCAGACCAGCAAGGCCAGTTCGACCTGCCGCAACCAGGTGTCGGTGTCCGATGTCACGGTGGTCAGTCCGGGGTCGGCCGCCCGGCCGAGCGCGTTCTCGGCGGTGCTCGTCATGATCGACATGGTGCCCGACAGCCCGACCAGCAGCGCCACTGGCACCACGGCGGCCGAAAGCCGGTGCGCGTACCCGCGCAGGTTGGCGTCGGCGAGCCAGCCCGAGCATCCGGCCACGGCGCGTACGGGTGCGCCCAGGACGGCGACCATGCCGCGGGCCGCGAGGGGGCCGAGCAGGGCGACGGCGATCAGTAGGACCAGTGAGGCCAGCAGGGCCGCTTGGCCCGCCTTGTCCCCCTCGTCCGGAGGCCGGGTGGCGGCGAGGCGGCAGAGCAGGCCGCCGCCCACAAGTGCGGCCGCGCCGACGAGCACCCGCATGAGGCCGCCGCGGCCGTGCTCGGTCGAGCTCGCCGCCATGGCGGCGGCCGGCGCGATCCGCGCGATGCGGCGCGCGGCAACCGCTGCCGCCGCCGTACCCACGACCAGGGCCGCCGCCGTGGCCACCAGCATCGGTACGGGCGTCGCAGGCACGCGCACCGCGGGCGAGGCCATGCCGCGGCGCGTCAGCTCGGTGAGGAAGCGCCGGGCGGCCACCGCGCCGGCCACCGACCCCGGAACGGCCACCAGCACGACGACGGCCACGACCTGGTGGCGCACCAGCCGCCGGACCTGCCGGGGCGTGGCGGCGATGGTCCGCAGCAGCGCCAGCTCCCGGTGCTGCTGCCGGACGGCGAAGCCCAGTGCGTTGACCACCACGAAGAAGGCCACCAGCACGGCGATTTCGCCGAACGCGGCCGCGATCACCGTCAGCCCGGGCCCCGTCGGAGCGGTGCGCGCACGGGCGGGGGCATCGAGTTGCGCGGCCAGCAGCGAGCCGAACAGCGTCATTGTGGCAACGGCCAGGAAGAGCGCGGCCGCCAGGCCGAGGAAGGTGGCGGGACGCTGCCGCATCTGTCCGAGCGCGAGACGCGTCACGGCCGGCTCACCCGCCCAGCCGGCTGAGCCGGTCGGTGATGCTCTGCGGCCCGGGCCGGTCGAGGTCGTCGACCACCCGGCCGTCGGCCAGCAGGACCACCCGGTCCGCATACGCCGCGGCCACCGGGTCGTGGGTGACCATCACGCAGGTCTGCCCCTCCCGGTCCACGCCGGCGCGCAGCAGCGCCAGGATCTCGTGGCCGGTGGTGCGGTCCAGGGCGCCGGTGGGCTCGTCCGCGAACAGCACCGCGGGACGGGACACCAGGGCTCGGGCGATCGCCACCCGCTGCTGCTGGCCGCCGGACAGCTGCCCGGGCCGGTGCCGCTCGCGGCCGGTCAGGCCGACCCGGGCGAGCGCGTCCAGCACCTCGGCCCGGCCCACTCGCTCACCGGCGAGGCGGCCGGGCAGTTCGACGTTCTCGGCGACCGTCATCGCCGGCATCAGGTTGAACGCCTGGAACACGAACCCGACCTGGCTCCGGCGCAGTTGCGCGAGCCGCCGCTCGGGCAGTCGCGACACCTCCGTACCGCCCCACCAGACCGCACCGCGCGTGGGCCGGTCCATCCCTGCGAGGCAGTGCAGCAGCGTGGTCTTTCCCGAGCCCGAGGGGCCCATCACCGCGGTGAACGTCCCTGGCCCGAACGCCAGATTCACCCCTCGCAGCGCGTGTACGGCGGCGGCGCCCCGACCGTACTCGCGGTGCAGTTCCTCCGCCCGAGCGGCGGGTTCCGTCATCAACAAGGTCATGACGTCATCCTCGGCAGCGCGGGCCCGCCGATCGATCGTGCTCCCACCCGAATCGGGGGTTCGGATAACCGAACCCCGGCCGCGCCCACAGAAACGGCCCTGCATGCAGCAACGGCCCGGGAGCGGCGACGACGCGTGCTCCCGGGCCGGGTTGCTCCCGGGCCGCCGCCGGGTGATGCTCCTTGCCTGCGCCTTGTGATCTGCAGCCACGTGGCCTGTTGTCGGCGGCGGCAGGAGACGTGCCCAGCAAGAAAATGCGTGGAACCACGTGCCCAGCCATGCCAGGCTGAGCGGCGTCGAAGGGGTGTAGCTCAGAGGCCAGAGCGCCGGTCTCCAAAACCGGATGTCGCAGGTTCGACTCCTGTCACCCCTGCCATGTGTCACCGGCAACGGTACGGACTGATGCGCGGGTGGCCCCGTGCGCAAGTGGTGCGGGAGCCCAGAAGAGGTCTAGACAATCAACAAGGCCCAGGTCGCTGACCTGGGCCTTCACCATGGAGCGGGTGACGAGAATCGAACTCGCGCTCTGAGCTTGGGAATCACAGGGGCTTTCGATGCGTCGCCGCAGGTCAGCGGCCCGTTGTGCAGCAAGCTGCGGCCCGCCGAGGCTGTCGTCTGCACTCCTGGTTGCCCGTGGCTGACCGCCTCTACTGGTGCGGCAGTGGTGCGAGGCGGGCCAATGCCGCCGTGACCCGCCGCCCCGCCAGAGGGATCGCCGTGCGCCCCATCGCCCCAGCTACCTCGGTGGCACCGTTCGTGTGGCATTGTCTGAACCGCACTTTCTACTGCACTCCTTCCCGCCTCCCTCGTGGCATTGGCGTCACGTTGCGCCTCGCACACAATCCCTGTTGTTCGCGGTTTAAGAGAGCTGCAGACGCCCCTCACGTTCACTTTCGTCTGAAACGCGTACTAGTCGAGGAGGCACATCGTGGTGCGGCATTCGATACATCTGCACAGGCGCGCTGTCCTGGGAATGCGGGCCGGTGCGGGTGTGGCGGCGCTGGTCGGCGGACTGCTTCCACCGATGGTGGTCGCTGACAGCGCGGCTGCGCAGGGCACGCAGCAGCACTTCGAGTTCGAGGACCCTGGCCAACACAGCTTCCCGGTTCCTGGCGACCCTGATGAGACCCCCGTGGTGCTTCTGACCATCCGCCTCTGGGGTGCAGGGGCTGGCGGGGGCGGCGGCGCGGGCGGCGCCGGTGGCGGCGGTGGCGGCGGCGGTGGCGGCGGCAGCGCCGCTACAACGGTGGGCGGCGGAGGAGGGGGCGGCGGCGGTGGCGGTGGCGTCGGAGCCGGGGGCGGTGGCGGCGGCTCCGGCGGCTTCGTGGAATGTACCGATGTGCCCGCTCGCCCCGGCACCATATTGACCGTCGTGGTAGGGGCAGGCGGGGACGCCGGCAACGAAGGGGCCGGCGGTGGCGCCGGCCCCGGCGGGGCGGCGGCGCGGTCTCCTCCCCCGGAGCCAGCGGCAGTTCCGGCACTGGAGGCGGCCAGGGCGGCCTCGGTGAAGATGGTGAGGACAGCGAGGTGTCCCTCGCCTTGGTCGACTTGGCCTCTGCTCAAGGCGGCAGCGCCGGTGGGTCGGCGGGCGGCGGGGCAGGTGGCGGGGGCGGCAGAGGCGGCTCTTCCGGCCTGCTCGGCGGTGGTGCCGGTGGTGCTGGCGGCGGTGGTGGTGCTGGCGGTACCAGCGGGGCCGGCGGTGACGGTGGCCAAGTATCAGTTGAATGTGTCGGCATCCTCACCGGCACGATCGGTGGAGACGACGGTAGCGCCGGTGGCGGAGGCGGCTCCGGTACGACCGGCAGTGCGGGGTCAAACCAATCGGGCGGTTCGGGCGGGTCCGGCGGAGGCGGTGGCGCCGGCGGCAGCAGTGGCGGCTCCGGCGGGGGCGGTGGCACTGCCATCGTCGTCGACGGCGACGCCTTCGGCGCTGGCGCCAGTGGTGGCGACGGGGGCTCCGGCGGCTCCGGCGGCAGTGGTGGCGCCGGCGGCCCAGGCGGGCTCTTCGGTGGTGCCGGCCCCGGCTCTGCCGGGTCTGCCGGTGGTTCCGGGGGAAGCGGCGAGGACGGTGGGGCTGGCGGCGACGGGGCTGTCATCATCGACGTGGAGCCAATTCCCGAACCTTGAAACCGGGGCGTCCGCAGAACCCACCGCCACTGGGTCACCAGCGAATGCGTGGTGAAAAGGCAGCAGATGTACGGGTGTTGAACCGTCTCAGGTTCGGCCGGAGCCCCGACCGAATCCGAAACGTGCTGGTGCTGCGACCGGGAGCGTTTGCCGGGTTCGTGGTCAAGCCGTTGTATCCGGTGCACTGTTGGGTGTCACCGCGTGCCCGGCCGGATGTTCGCGTTCAAGCGGAAGAAGTTTGCGGGGTCGTACGTGTTCTTGAGGGACACCAGCCGCTCGTAGTTCCCGCCGTAGGCCGCCCGCACGCGCTCCTCGCCCTCTTCTCCCAGGTTGTTCGCATACTCGGCTTCCAGGGAGAAGGGGCTCATGATGTCCCACCACCGCTGGACCCACTGCCTCTGTGTCTGGAGTTCCCCGGGGCCGGTCCAGATGGACGCGGCGAAGTTGTCGTACTGCGCGTTCCGGGGCGGAAGGCCGTGGCGGATGGGTCGACGCGGCTGACGGCACCACCGTATTGCTGGAAGACGATGAGGGACCTGGGGGACGGGACGCGGGCGAAGTGGTCCACCGTGGCCTCCACGGCGTCGTCGGCGATCCGCTCCAGGAAATGGGACTTCCAGTAGTAGCGGAGGCCGGTGGGGAAGAAGGCGTCGGCCGCGGCCTGTAGTTCCGTGTACGCGACCGGGCCGATCTCGTCGACCAGCGGCGGGCCGAACCGCCGGAGTGGCTGCAGTACGCGCTCGCCTTCCTCCACCGACCCGACGTAACACACGGAGATGGCGAGCATCGGGTCGCCATCGGGCGAAGTCAGGAAGATCGCGTCGGCCGACAGCTCGTCGGGAGCCGACAGGGAGTACTCGCCGTAGAACCTCAAGGCGGCCTTCGCCTTCCCCAGGGGGTGGACGACGACGCCTCCGAGCACTTCGGGGCCCACGCGGTGGAGCTGGAACTCGAAGGAGGTCGTGACCCCGAAGTTGGCTCCGGCGCCCCGCAGACCCCAGAAGAGGTCGGCGTTGTCGGACCCGTCTGCCCTCACCATCCGGCCGTCGGCGGTGACGACCTCCGCGGCCCGCAGATTGTCGCAGGCCAGGCCGTACCTCCGGGCCAGCCGGCCGACGCCGCCGCCCAGAGTGAGCCCGGCGACGCCCGTGTGCGTCACGACGCCCGCCGTCGTGGCCAGGCCCGATGCCTGCGTGGCTCGGTCCAGTTCCTTGAGGGTCGCACCTCCCTCGACTCGGGCGGTGCAGCGCTCCGGATCGACCGCGACACCTCGCATGGGCGAGAGGTCGATCATCAGGCCGCCAGTGCACACCGCTTTGCCCGCGATGTTGTGCCCGCCTCCTCGTACGGACACCAGCAGGTCGTGCTCGCGTGCGAAGGTGACCGCCTGAACGACGTCGGCTGCTCCGGAGCAGCGGGCGATCAGTGCGGGCCGGTGGTCGATCAGGCCGTTCCAGACTGCGCGCGCCTGGTCGTATGCCTGATCATCCGGGCGGAGCAGCTCGCCGCGCAGCTCCGCACCCAAGCGCTCGGCAGCCGATTCGTCCAGGAGTACCAGGTCGCCGGTTCGCGATTTCACCTGCAGGGACGCCATCGCGCCTCCCCGGAGTCTCTCGGGGCTCTGTGTCGGATGCTACGCCGCCGCCCGTCCGACCGCAGTGTGGAGCTGTGGGCCTGGTCCCGCCGCAACAAACAAGGCCCAGGTCGCTGACCTGGGCCTTCGCTATGGAGCGGGTGACGAGAATCGAACTCGCGCTCTGAGCTTGGGAATCACCCAGCACTTGAGCGCTCAGACGGCCTCTGGCCTGCGGAAAAGACCACCAGCTGCAGGGCTCACAACCATCTTCCCGTGCCTGCTGTTGACCGCTGTTCACCGTCCCTACTGGCACGTTGTGGCACGGCTCGTGTCTGTCTTCGGTCGCCGGGAACCTCAGCCTGGTCTTGTGAACGCGGCGCAGCGGCAACGATCGAGACGGAACATGGAGCCGCTCGTGCTCGCCAGGTGGTCCGGCCGCGCAGGTGGCCCAGTCAGCTCGCATGGAATTGGCCCCTGTGATGGGGCAATTGCGCAGTACCGTAGGCGCAATGACAACACGATCTACGTCGGCCGACCAGCCCACGTCCGTAGCCTTGGCCGAGGCGCCGATGCGTCAGGCCCGTAACTCCGCCGCCTTGTGGACCGCGACCGGCCGATGCCGGGGGCATGAGGTCATCCGGCGCCGCGGATTCGTCGCGGTCGACGGCGACGTGCGCGCCGGCCTGCGGATCCTGATCCAAGAGCCGGTCCTCGACCCGCGCGAACTGACCGAGTTGAGCGAGCTGGTACGCCGAGCCGCAGGCCCGGTGAACGCCGAGGATCCGTTCAGCTCGACCGACCTGAGCCACCTGGGCATGCGCAGCTGGCAGATGCCGGTCATGCTGCGCCCGCCCGGGCCCGTCGGCGAACCGATGCTGGACGTGATCCGGGTACGGCGGCCCGAGGACCTCCAGGCGGCCGAGCGGATCGTGATCGAGGGCTTCGAGCTGGCCGGATTCAAGCCCTACCGCCCCGGCGAGCTGTTCCCGACGGCGCTGATCGAGCAGCCGGGCGTGGACGTGTTCGTCGCCACGCACGACGGCGTGCCCGCGGGAGCCGGCGTCAGCGTCGTGGACGACGGCGTCGGCGGCCATCACTGGGTCGGCACTTCGTCGGCTTTCCGGTCGCGTGGCGTGGGGCGGGCCGTCATGCTCGGCTCCCTCGCCCACCTGGCGGACCTGCCGGTCACGCTCACCGCTTCGAAGCTGGGCAGGCCGCTGTACGAGTCGCTGGGTTACACCGCCGCGGCGCCCTCGACCTGGTGGGCCTCTCAGTGACGCCACCGCGGTAAAGCCCGCCGGTTTCGAAACGACGGGCCAACGACGAAGCCCCAGGTCGCTGACCTGGGGCTTCGTCATGGAGCGGGTGACGAGAATCGAACTCGCGCTCTGAGCTTGGGAATCAACGGTGTCTGCGGGGTCAAGATGCCATTTGACCTGCGAAAACATCGCTGTGGTGTGCTATCGGTGGTGCTTCTTGGCACCTCTCTTGACCGGTGTTTACCGCTCTGGAGGGCACGGATAGGGCACGAGTGCGGATGCATCGGCCCCCCCTGGATCCTTCCGCACGGGAGGAGGCTGGCCGTTGTAGGCAGTCGGGATGCTGCTGAGCAGGGGGTTGCTGGTGCAAGCGTGCCAAGAGCGGCAGCGTCTTGTTCACACGTTCTCTCCGGTCTTCTTCGGCCAGCCGGGCTGCGACGTCGCCTCGGGCCTACGCTTGATGGGGGGAGGCCGAAGGGCGAGAAGGAGCCTCTGGTGAGCAGGGAGTACCCCTACGGCGCCAAGCAGAAGACCGAGGCGTTGATCAAGGCGCTTGAAGAGCTGACCGGGAGAGATCCTGAACAAGAGGTCCAAGGTATCGCGCTGCCTGTGCTGGATGCCGTGATCGAGGCCGTTCGCGCCGCACTACCGGATGACCCAGTGATTGCCGCCGTTCGAGGCGTCATCTCGGCGGAGCAGATTGCATCCGGCGAACCCGTGAGAGCAGCAGATGCCCTGCTGGTCGCGAGGCAGCTTGATGCGGCGATTGGGCCACGTCCGCCCCTCGTTGCCTGGGCATAGGCCGCTCGCCGCTCCGACGGCACGGTCTGACTTCGGAGTGTCACTCCGACTGGCGTTCCGGGCCTCCGAAGTCCGGACTCGTGTAGTCGGGGCTGGTGAAGCTCGGGCGAGGGGCCGGAGCGCGACCGGGGCTGTCGTCGGGGGTGGTGAAGCCTGGGCGGTTGTAGCCGAGGTGCGGTAGGCGGCTGGTGGGAGCGGACGAGGTGTTCCAGCGCGGAGGAGCCGAGGCGGGGTCGACGAGGGCTTCCCGCAGGAAGGGCTTGATGCCGCGTTCCAACACTGCTTCCCGCCAGGCATCTCTGGCCCGTGCCACTTCCTCTCTCAGTGCGTGGTTGTCCGCGGCCTCCCCGGGGGCTGGCCGGGGCTACGCACAGCGGTGACCAGCAGGAGGACCGCGCAGACGACGATCGTGACCATAGCCACGGCTCCGGCGAGCCACCCGGCGTTGATCAAGGCTCGGGCGAGAGCCGGCTCGGCTTCGAACGTCTTGAGGATGAGTCCAATGAGGAAGAAGAGCGCGGCGGCGGTTCCGGAGAGGGTGGGGGCGAGCACGGCGAAGACGGCGAGTCCACCGGCTCCGGCGGCCTCGGTCGTCTCCGCAGCCGGTGTCTTGCTCCTGGCCGTGCGCGTGCGAGCGGGCATGCGGACGGCCGCGGGCTGCTCGGACGGTCGCGGTGATCGCAACCCGGCCGCTCTCGCCGCCGTCGGCACCTCGGGGCGTACGTGCAGGCCGAGCAGCGCTGCCCGCAGGCGGCGGCTATAGGACATCCCGGCCCAGCGGCGCGAAGCGATTCCGTCGCTGATGCGGCGGCCGCCCGGTTGCCCGGCGCCCAGGACAGCTGCGCCCAACCGATGGCCCAGACCTCCTGGGGCGTGGTGGCGGGTGGCCGCTGCGCGGCTGCCGGAGCGGTGGAAGGCAGACGAGGCAGGGGCGGCGGTCACCGAGCCCATCGACGAGTACGCGGACGCCGAACCACGGAGTTCTTCGCGGACCCGTACGTAGTGCTGGTACTCGGCCGCCGCGGCCGCCGTGATGACGGCGGTGGCATTCAGCGCAAGGGTGCGCAGTTGCTCCGGGCTGAGCAGTTGGCCCTCGGCGGCCAGTTCCGGGCGGTGGGCGGCGCGCAATGCCTCGTCCAGCATCTGCTCGTACTCCCGGCGGTCTTCGCTCAGCAGGTGCTGTGGAGAACTGATCACAGCCCCTCCTCCCCGATCGCCGGCCCATGCCGCCATCGTGGCGCGCCTCGACTGTCGAAGCCAGATCCCCTTCCGTCGGCCGGGTCCGGGGGCAGGGAGCGTCCCCGGGGCTCGTGGGATCCGGGGGCTGGGTTCGGTCCGCCGGGAGCTCGCCGGGTGCGGGCTCCGGCGTGCGAACGTCCGCGACCCCTGCAGGTGGCGTGGACGCAGGCATCGCCCTCCTGGTGGACGGCGGCCACTCGGCAAGGGCGGCGGGAGGCACCAGGTCCGCGGGGGACTGCGAGCGCGCGGGCGGGGACTCCGTTCGGGGCGGAGGAGCAGACGGCGCTACGGCGTCTGCGGCGCCCGGGGCCTCTACCGCACCGGAGCCGTCCGCGCCCCCCACGCCCACGGCCCTGGCATCCGGAGGCGCGCCGGCCTCCGCGGCCGCAGCCTCCACCGCACCAGCCGACTGCCGGTCGCCCGTCATCACCTCGTTCACCGTCTGAATGCGGCCGAGTTGGGTGAGCAGCATAGGTGCCGATATGCCGACGACGAGGGCGGCGTACTCACCGCTGATCTGTCCCGTGGTGCCGAACAGCACCGCGGCCCCGGCGCCCATAGCGCTGTGCACGACGGCCGCGACGATGTCGACGGCGGGGTCGAAGTACGCCTGGAACCGGAGGGCTTCCCCCTGTACCGTTCCTGCCGCGCTCAGCCGATGGGCGCGGCGATCGGCCTGCCAGGACACGAACCGGGTGTACAGGTCCAGGGCCCCACGCAGCAGACCACCCGCCGCCCCCAACAGGATCAACGTCGGGACGTCCACGGTCTCCCCCGGGTGACGGCGCTGACGCCTGGCTGTGAGCTTCCGGACACCGGACGAGCGTAGAGCCCCACGCAAGCCGTAGGGAAGGGCCCGAGCCGGCATGCGATGCGGTCAACCACCCGTCCTCTCCGCATCCTTGTGAGGAGGGGAGAGCGCGGGTTCCTCCCGCGTTCAGCCTTCGAAGCCCGTCGCTGCAGTCGCCCCCTCTGGCTGATCAGCCCTTGGCGATGGGCCAGCGCGCCGATCGGCTTCGGATGCCGACGGCGATTCTTGCGGCCAGGAAGACGAGACCGATCCGGTCGGCTGGGGCCTGGCAGCGGCGCATGCCGCCCGGGTGCGAAGCGCACCTTCGCCTGGCTCCATGGCTTCAGACGGCCTCCACGTCCGCGGGGAACGCCGCACATGCTCAGCCACCCGAAGATCCCATCTCTTAGGCCGCACGCCGGTGGACTCGCTACAACTCGTCCAGTCCTGTCAGGACCTGCCTGAGCAGCACGGGGCTGACCTCTAGCCCATGGGGCCGTGATGCGCTGTCTCGGGCGCCGGAAGCTGCTGATGGCTGGGTGGGGACCTCCGCCCAGACGACCTTCCCGCCACGTGTCTGCGAGGGGTAGTAGCCCCAGCGGCTGGCCATGATTTCGGTTAGGAGCAATCCCCGCCCGCCCGTGGCGCTGCTGTTTGCCTTTCTGCGCATTGGTGGGCGGGGGGCGCCATCGGTAACGAAGACGAACACGCTGGAACTGGTCAGGTGGAGCCTGAAGGAGATCGTTCCGGTGCCAGAGGGCGTATGCGAGGGGATGGCTGTCGTTGCCCCGGGCCTGGCATGCCGGATGGCGTTGGTTGTGAGCTCGGAGACGAGGAGCCGCACCGTCTCGATGGTGTCGCTCGTCAGCCTCCATCGCTGCAGCACGTCGACTGTGTGCCGTCGTGCCCACGAGACCGCGTTCGGCGTAATGGCGAGAGTGAGATCGCTGAAGGGCTGGTGTCCCTGGCTCACGGGACCGGCGCTGCGGTGTGTTGCCCGGTGCTTCGGTCCGTTACGAGGCGACCGTCCAGCTCGCCCTGATAGGCAGTCTCTGTAAACCCCGTCGGACACCGTCTCGCCGTCCATCATCTGCGGGTGCCCTGACCTGGTCGCCGACGTGGGCAGCATGATGTGCAGCATGGATCAGGGGGATGCAGCCGTCTGGGCTGCTGCGCTGGGGATCGCCGGAACGCTGACGGGGGCTCTTGGGGGTGCGCTCGTCCAAGGCTGGGCAATCCGGCGGCAGGTACGGGATCAAGAAGCCGTTGATGTCAGGCATCGGTTGCGGGAAGAGCGACAAGCTGCATTCGCGGCCGTTCTCGACCAGTGCGGCGAAGTCGAGGCTACCTTCGGCCCGATCGTCGCCGCTCGCGCTCGGCCGGACTGGGACGAGGATGCCGACCACCAGGAACTGTGGGCTCCCACCAACGCCGCCCTGGACGCACTTCAGCGATCTGTCACGACGGTGACTATCACCGGCCCGGACCGCATGGCCGACTTGGCCTCCACCATCCACGAAGAGGCCCTGGCAAAGGCAAACACAATGCGCCTTCCCGCAGCGGATTTCGCTCAGCGTCTACGCATGTTCGTTGAGCGCAGTCAGGCCCTGGAAACGGCACAGCACGGCTTCATCCGGGAAGCCAGGGCTGAGCTCGACGCGCCGGTGCGGTAGCGCGGCGCATGAGCGAAGCCCAACAACGCTTTGATCAACATTTCAAACGCTGCCTAGCTCCGACACCAGCCCCAAAGTAGCTGTGCGTGAGCGCCGACGCTGATGCGGCGCAGGACCTGCTGTCCATGCTCCGCGCTGGTCCCGGCGCGCGGATGCTCGCCTGGACCAGCGCGGGCGGGGTGGTCACTCCCGGAACAACTGCACCGTGGTGAGCATGATGTCCTGGTTCGGGCGGTCGCGGGTGGTGGCCACGTTGGCGATACAGGCGACGACGTCCTGGCCGCGCACGATCCGGCCGAAGACGGAGTGTTTCCCGTTCAGATGCGGGGTCGGTCCGTCGGTGATGAACCACTGGGATCCGTTGCTGTTCGGCCCGCTGTTGGCCATCGACAAGACGCCTGATCCGTCGTGACGAAGCTCGGGGTGAAACTCGTCGGTGAACTTGTAACCCGGCCCACCGGTGCCCCACCGCAGGGCCTGGTCGGTATGGCGGGAGAGGGGATCACCGCACTGGATCATGAAACCAGGGATGACGCGGTGGAACCGTACCCCGTCGTAGAGGGGCGTGCCCTTCATGGAGGCCCCGGTGGCAGGGTCTTTCCAGTCGATCCTGCCGGTGGCCAGCCCGACGAAGTTCTTCACGGTCTTCGGAGCGCGCTCTTCTTCGAGACGTACCACGATCTCGCCGAGCGAGGTGCTCAGGCGGGCGAAGAGCGCGCCGCTGCCTGGGACATCGATCTCTGGAAAGTCCACAGGGGTTCCCTTCCCTTCGTGAGGTGTCCATCGAAGTATGGCGAGGCCAGCGGCGCGGGGAGGGACAACATGCAGGTTGAGCCGCGAAACAGCGTTCGCCTGCTCGTGTTGGTGACGACCATGGCCGGCCTGCTGTTGTCCCGTCGCATCGAAGGTTGAGCAGTCTCACTGAACGTTGAGCGCCGGTGAGGCTCGTCCACGGCACCCAAAGTTATGGTGTGCATACGGAATGTGATACTGCGTGGGCGACCAGGAAGGACGAGGCAATGGCTGATGCGGCGTCGACGGGAAATGTCTACTTCGTTAGAGCTAGCGAGGAGGTCAAGACACTGTCGTACACGCCCAGCAACGAGAACATGCTTGAGCTCTATGGCCTGTTCAAGCAGGGCATTCTCGGCGACAACGAGACGGACGCGCCGGGAGTGTTCAGCCTCACCGCCAAAGCGAAGTGGAACGCGTGGAAGGAGAAGGCGGGCATGTCACAGGTGGAAGCACAGGCGCAGTACATCGCACTCGTCGAGAAGCTCAAGGCTGCCCAATAGCGTTGCCTAGCGCTCAACGTTCAGTGAGACTGCTCAACCTTCGATGCGACGGGACAGCAGGACGCGTAGAGCTGCACGGATCAATGTGCATGAACAAGGGCCACCGACGGAATTGACTGACCTGCAGGAACGTGGCTTCCGCCAGGCGTCGATCCCGCGCAGCTGTGTCCGCGATCCCGGGTGATGACCGCTAACGGGAGCCAGCTGCGGTGCGAGCGCAGGCAGAGCCGTGATGCCCGGCCGACCGTCGACCGCGTTTCGTCACCTGGGCAGGCCCATTCCGTCGGTGGCACCCTTCTCCCACGTGGGCACGAGACGGCTTCGACACCTCACCGCGAGCGGGAATCGGATCGCCACGACCGGAGTTGGTGAGGGAAGTTAGCCGTTTCAGGAGGGGTCATGCGAGCGATTCAGGTTTCCGAAGTGGGCGGTCCCGAGGTGCTGCGACTGGTCGACATTGATCAACCGATGCCGGGCCCGGGCCAGGCGGTCGTGGAGGTCGCCGCGTCCGGCGTCAACTTCCTCGACGTATACCACCGCCAGGGCCGGTACACCCTCCCGCTGCCCTTCACCCCGGGCACTGAGGGCGCGGGCACGGTCCTCGAGGTTGGACCCGGCGTCACCCACGTCGCTGTGGGAGACCGGGTCGGCTGGGTGGAGATTCCCGGCACCTATGCAGAGCAGGCCGTCGTGGACTCCTCCCGGCTCGTGCCCCTGCCCGACGGCGTCGACTTCGAGGCCGCCGCCGCCGTGCTGCTGCAGGGCATGACGGCGCACTACCTCGTCAAGGACGCCTACCCGGTCCAGCCAGGCGACACGGTGCTCGTGCACGCTGCTGCCGGCGGCATGGGGCTTGTGCTGACCCAGCTCATCACCCATCTCGGCGGCAGAGTGATCGGCACAACCTCGACACCGGAGAAGGCCCAGCTGGCGCGGCGCGCCGGGGCCGCCGAGGTGATCCTCTACTCTGCAGTGGACGATCTCGCGGCCGAGGTGAAGCGGCTCCATGGCGGCCAGGGCCTGCCTGTCGTCTTCGACGGCGTCGGCAGGGACACCTTCGATGCGAGCCTCGCCAGCCTGCGAACCCGCGGCCACCTGGTGCTCTTCGGCGCCGCGAGTGGTGCAGTGCCGCCCTTCGACCCCATCCGGCTCGCCCAGGGCGGTTCGCTGACCCTGATCCGGCCAAGCCTCGGGCACTTCATCGCCGATCGGTCCGAGCTGCTCCGGCGCGCCGCCGACGTGCTTGAATTGGTGCGCACCAAGGCGCTTGAGACCACCGTGACGGCCCGCTACCCGCTCGCCGAGGTCGCCCAAGCTCACCGCGATCTGGAGGCTCGGCGTACCACCGGCAAGCTACTCGTCATCCCCTAGGGCAACCGACGGAATTGACTGACCTGCAGGAACGTGGCTTCCGCCAGGCGTCGATCCCGCGCAGCTGTGTCCGCGATCCCGGGTGATGACCGCTAACGGGAGCCAGCTGCGGTGCGAGCGCAGGCAGAGCCGTGATGCCCGGCCGACCGTCGACCGCGTTTCGTCACACACGATCCGCAGCCTCCCACCGCCCGACCCGCCCGGACAGTCCGCTGTCAAGCACAGTGGACCCGGGCGGCCGGATCAAGCCGGCCCGGCCTGTCGGCAAACGATCGTTTGACGACACGGAGGCGTCGTGTCCAATGAACCCGTGCAATCCGGGGGTTCGAGGCGGTGCTGTCCCGTCGCATCGAAGGTTGAGCAGTCTCACTGAACGTTGAGCGCTAGGCAACGCTATTGGGCAGCCTTGAGCTTCTCGACGAGTGCGATGTACTGCGCCTGTGCTTCCACCTGTGACATGCCCGCCTTCTCCTTCCACGCGTTCCACTTCGCTTTGGCGGTGAGGCTGAACACTCCCGGCGCGTCCGTCTCGTTGTCGCCGAGAATGCCCTGCTTGAACAGGCCATAGAGCTCAAGCATGTTCTCGTTGCTGGGCGTGTACGACAGTGTCTTGACCTCCTCGCTAGCTCTAACGAAGTAGACATTTCCCGTCGACGCCGCATCAGCCATTGCCTCGTCCTTCCTGGTCGCCCACGCAGTATCACATTCCGTATGCACACCATAACTTTGGGTGCCGTGGACGAGCCTCACCGGCGCTCAACGTTCAGTGAGACTGCTCAACCTTCGATGCGACGGGACAGCTGTCCACGGTCGCCGTGATCGTCCTGGCGCTGACCGGGGCCAACCGACGGAATGCGTTGAGCTGGCGTCATACGGCGCTGCACGGTTGATCGTTCCCGGGCGCCTCAAGATCACTTCCCGCTGTGCTGGTCAGCGCGTGTCGCTCTGCCTGGCTGACCAGCGCCTTCCGCGGCTGCGCCGTCCACTCGGCTCCTTGTTGCTGCTGGCTCTGGCGGCTGGCCGCCGCGCAGCCGCACTTGGCAGCGTTGTCTTTCGGTCGAATCACCTTGATCCCCGCGCCCCGACCAGTCGCTCCGTCAGATCGTCCGAAGGGCGACGAGCTGGTCGAACTCGTGCGACAGCGAGGACCGAGCGCGTGCGGGCCGGGGCTGGTCAGGTGAATGACGGGCCCGTGGTGTGCCCGTTCATAGCGGATGGGCAGGCATACGGGCATGGGTTCCTGCAAGGAAAGGATTGAGCTGTGCGCCGTGCTCTGATCGTCGTCGATGTGCAGAAGGACTTCTGCGAGGGCGGCAGTATTCCGGTGAAGGGCGGCGCGGACAGGGCCGTCGCCATCGCCGACCTGGTGCGGCGCGCCGACGGGGGTTACGCGTATATCGTCGCCACCCGTGACCACCACGTCGACCCGGGGGCCCACTTCTCCGAGCACCCCGACTTCGAGAACTCCTTCCCCGCGCACTGCGTCGTCGGCGGTGAGGGAGGCGAATTCCATCCGGACTTCGCGCCTGCCGTCGCTTCCGGGGCCGTCGACGAGGTCTTCTACAAGGGTGCCTACTCCGCCTCGAAGAGCGGTTTCGAGGGCTCGGCCCAGGACGGCACGTCCCTGGCCGACTGGCTGCGTGCCCGCGACGTCAGCGATCTCGACGTCGTCGGCATCGCCACCGACCACTGCGTGAAGGCCACCGCGCTGGACGGCGTACGAGCGGGCTTCGCGGTACGGGTCCTGCTCGACTACACCGCCGGCGTTGCCGCCGACACCACCAGCACCGCGATCAGCGAGCTACGCCGCGCAGGTGTGGCGCTGAACGGCGAGCCAGTCGTCCTCGCCTGAAGCAGGTGCCGTCGCTGGTAGGGCAGCCTGTCAGGAGGGCCCGCAACTGTTGGCGGGGGCCAGGACGCCGACCAGTCCGGTGCACAGGTTTCCGCCGGTGGCGATGTTGGCCAGGCCGTTTTGGCTCTGCACGTTGGACCTCCAATTCCAGCTCCAGTCACCTGATGCCGGCACCCCCGCCATCCCCAGGGAACCTTGCACGGACCCTTGCGCAGAACCGTACACATTGGGGCCGAAGGGGTCATCGGCGCTGGCAGGTGTAGCGAGCACAGCGACAAGTGCGGCGGCTCCGAGTGTTGCGGCGGCACTGCGGCGCATACGGGTTTCCCTTCGTTCACGCGATGCGTGCTCCGATTTCGGAGCCTTGCCAGGCTCGCAGCGATGTCACCCAGGCCACCACGTGATCATGTGCTGATCACTCGAATGAGTGGGGGCGGCCACTGTGAGGCGTTGAGACGCCCGTACGGACCCTGACCTGCCTGCTGGTCCGTCTCGGCGAGCCGTGTCGGGAACCGGCCACCAGTCCGGTTGCCCCGGTCGAGGCCGCTGTCCGGCGCGTACTCCTCTCAGGCGGGTTTGCGGGCTTCGATCAGGAAGCGTGTGGTGTGCGCGACGAAGGGGCCGTCGGCCTGGATGTGGTCGTGCAGATGCCTGAGCCTGTCTTGGTACTGGTCGACGGTGAACCCCGGGACCATCCAGATCACCTTCCGCAGGAAGTAGATCACCGCGCCGATGTCGAAGAACTCGGTGCGCAGGGATTCCGAGCGCAGGTCGACGACCTCCAGGCCGGCGGCCTCGGCGGTGGCGCGGGCGTCGTCGGGATGGCGCTTGCGTCGTACCTCGGGCGGCTGCGGTCCCAGGAAGTACTCGACGAGTTCGAAGACGCTGGCCGGGCCGACCTGCTGGGAGAAGTAGGTGCCGCCGGGTTGCAGGACCCGGGCGATCTCCTCCCACCAGGTGTTGACGGGGTGGCGGCTGACCACCAGGTCGAAGGCTTCGTCGGCGAACGGGAGGGGCGGCTCGTCCTCGTCGGCGACGACCGCCACTCCGCGTGGATGCAGCAGTCTGGTCGCCTCGGCGAGGTTCGGCGGCCAGGATTCCGTGGCCACTGTCAGGGCCGGGAGTTTCGGAACCCCGGCGAGGACCTCGCCGCCGCCGGTCTGGATGTCCAGCGCCGCGCGGGCACGTGCCATCCGCTCTCCCATCGAGCGCTGGTAGCCCCACGAGGGGCGCTCCTCACTGGCCCGCCCGTCGAGCCAGGAGAAGTCCCAGCCCTCCACCGATACAGCGTCGGCCTCGGCCACCAGTTCCTCGAATGCGCGCGACATGGCTTGATCGTCGCAGCTCAGCCCATGGATGGGCCATCGCATACCTCGTACACCGTGGCTGTGTCGCGGATCGGCCATCGGTCCGCCGACCAGAGGCGCCCAGTACCAGCGCCATGTCGAGAGGCGCGGCCGCCGAAGGGCTCAGGTGCGCAAACGCATCAGCACTAGCCGGGGACACCGGCACCGTGTCGACGTGGTCCAGCGCCGGAGGCGTCAACTGTGCAGGCTCCCGCCCGAAGGCCCCGGTCGTCGGCAAGGTGCCGCCGCCCACGAACCGTTCCACCAACCGAATCCGTCGGCACGCACAACACCTCATTCACGCCTGCGACATTGGCAGCGTGAATGCCGCCCAACATGCGGTGTGTGTGTCGACTGCGCGGGCTCAGAGGGGCTTCGCACCCGTGCACATGCACCACCCCCACCCCGAGAGTGGCGCAGGTCATGCAAAATGCGTCTCGCGATTCGAGACAACTCGATGGCGCGCCTCTGGATCGGGGCTTGCGCTGCCCCATTCGGCGCGGTAATCGGTCCCTTATGGCACGCGAATGGCACGCGCCCCGTAAATGGTCTAGATAACCAACAAGGCCCAGGTCTCTGACCTGGGCCTTCGCTATGGAGCGGGTGACGAGAATCGAACTCGCGCTCTGAGCTTGGGAAGCTCATGTTCTACCATTAAACTACACCCGCGAAGCGGGGCGCTGATCTCTCAGTGCCGCATCGTCGCACACTGTACCCCATTCCTGACCCCAGCCGCATCGGCCCGGGGTCTTCGTGCTGTTGAGGGGGGTGAGGGAGGGGTGTCGACGGTGGTGATGCGGGTGGCGATGTGACTGCGGGCGGGTCGGGTTGGGCGTACGGTGGGGGGTCGGAGTGCCGCGTGGAACAGCGGCCTGTTCATCCCCTAATGTGGCTTTTGTCTTTCACGTTCTCGGGGAAGGGACTCGATGGAGCGCACCGTCGTCCGTTGTGCCGAAGGGCACGTGTTCAGCACCGCTTCGTTCCCGATGCAGAACCTCGGCGCCGATCGGATCGGGCCCGGGCGGCTGCTGCGTTGTCCGCAGTGCGCGCGGTTGCGCCATGCGGTGCCGGTGCAGCTTCAGAAGCGATAGATCGAAGCGGTAGATCGAAAGCGGTGGCCGCGTAGATCATCGGGGCGCGGTGAAGCGGTGGGAATCGCGCGGGACGCGGTGTCCGCGTTGGGG
Organism: Streptomyces sp. XD-27; assembly: GCF_030553055.1. Taxonomy (NCBI): domain Bacteria; kingdom Bacillati; phylum Actinomycetota; class Actinomycetes; order Kitasatosporales; family Streptomycetaceae; genus Streptomyces; species Streptomyces sp. XD-27. The sequence goes on along the minus strand of NZ_CP130713.1, from coordinate 3,845,954 downwards.
CGGGCCCGCGGTGTCCGCGTCGTTTGCGTATCCTCGTCCCGTGCTTCTCTCTGACAAGGACATCCGCGCCCAGATCGACGCCGGGCGGGTGCGGATCGATCCGTACGACCCGGACATGGTTCAGCCGTCGAGCATCGATGTGCGGCTCGACCGCTTCTTCCGGGTGTTCGAGAACCACCGCTATCCGCACATCGACCCCGCCGTCGAGCAGGCCGACCTGACGCGGCTGGTCGAGCCGGAGGGCGATGAGCCGTTCATCCTGCACCCCGGGGAGTTCGTGCTCGCCTCGACCTACGAGGTCATCACCCTGCCCGACGACATCGCCTCCCGGCTGGAGGGCAAGTCCAGCCTGGGGCGGCTGGGGCTGCTGACGCACTCGACCGCCGGGTTCATCGACCCGGGGTTCTCCGGGCACGTCACCCTGGAGCTGTCGAACGTCGCGACGCTGCCCATCAAGCTGTGGCCGGGGATGAAGATCGGGCAGCTGTGCATGTTCCAGCTGACCTCGCCCGCCGAGCACCCCTACGGCTCCACGCGGTACGGCTCCCGGTACCAGGGGCAGCGTGGCCCCACGCCCTCGCGCTCGTTTCTGAAATTCCACCGGACGCAGGTGTGACTGGCATGAGTGACGTACGAGAGAACCTCACCTACGAGCGCTTCGGCGGCGCCATCCGCGAGCTGGCGCAGACGATCGCCGACGACGGGTTCGAGCCCGACATCGTGCTGTCCATCGCGCGGGGCGGTGTCTTCGTCGCCGGCGGGCTGGCCTACGCGCTGGACTGCAAGAACATCCACCTGGTGAACGTGGAGTTCTACACGGGCGTGGGGACGACCCTGGAGATGCCCGTCATGCTGGCGCCCGTCCCGAATGCGATCGACTTCTCCGACAAGAAGGTCCTGATCGCCGACGACGTCGCCGACACCGGCAAGACGCTCAAGCTCGTCCACGACTTCTGCGTCGGCACCGTCGCCGACGTACGCAGCGCCGTGATCTACGAGAAGTCGCACTCCCTCGTGAAGTGCGAGTACGTGTGGAAGCGGACCGACGACTGGATCAACTTCCCGTGGAGCGTCGAGCCCCCCGTCGTCCGGCGCCCGGGGCAGATCCTCGACGCCTGAGGGGCAGCGGCGCCTAAGGGCAGCGGCAGCGAGCACAAACGCATAACGCGAAAGGACCCCGGCTTCCCGCCGGGGTCCTTTCGCGTTCGGCTGCGTTCGCCCGCTACAGCGTGCCCAGCTTGAGCAGGCTCAGCAGCCCTATCAGCTGGATCGACGACGCCCCCAGCGCCTTCGGCCACGGCAGGTCGTGCGACTTGCTCACCATCGAGGTGAACAGCGCACCCGCCGCCACCCACGTCGCCCAGCCCAGCGCCTGCACGAACAGGCTGTCGCCGCCCAGGAACATCGCGAACAGCAGTCGCGGCGCGTCCGTGACCGACATGATCAGCATCGACAGGCCGATCGTCGGCGCCCACATGCCGTCGCCGCCGAGCTGGCGGGCCAGGGTGTGGGTGACCGCGCCCAGCACGAGGCCGCCGAGCACCATCGCCACACCGGTGCAGGCCATCGCCGGGATGCTGTTCGACATCGACGCGTTCAGCACGTCCTCGCGGGCCTTGTCGAAGCCGAAGACCGCGAGCAGGCCGTAGACGAACGTGACGATCAGCGCCGGACCCCACATCGCGTGGTCCCGCATCCGCCAGAAGGTGTCCGCCGGGCGCAGCACGATGCCGCGCAGCAGGTCCTTCCAGTGCAGGCGGGGGCCGGGCGGCGGGCCCGCGGGCCCGCCCGTGCCGTAGTCGTCGCCGTACGGGTCGGGGGCGTATCCCGGGCCCGGGTCCTGGCGGCCGTACGGGTCGTAGTCGGGCGCCTCGCCCAGGCTGAACTGCTGGGTCTGTCCGGGGTCACCGCCGGGGTGGCCGCCGGGGGCGCCGTGCGCGCGGTACGGGTCGTGGCCGTCGCGGTACGGGTCCTGGCCGTCCTGGCCGTCGAAGTACTCCGGCCCGTCGTCCTGCGGCGACCACTGCGGCTGTCCGCCGTACGGAGGCCGCGGTCCGCCCTGCTGCCGACCGTACGGAGCCTGACCGCCGCGCGGGGCCTGGGGTGCGCCGCCGTACGGGGCCTGACCGCCGCCGCCGTACGGAGCGCCGCCGCGCGGGGCCTGCGGTCCGCCGTACGGAGCGCCGGGCGGGGTCTGCTGCCCGTACGGCGCTCGCGGTGGTTGCTGCCCGGGGTAGTGCCCCGGCTGGCCCTGCGGCCCCTGTTGCGTGGAGCGGGAGTCCCGTCCACGTCCCATCCTGAATCCAGCCACGATTCGAACGTACCTGGTCGCCGGGTCCGCTATGCCGGGCCTGCGGTAACAGGCCCGGCATTGCGGCCGAGCTGTGACATCCCTTAGGGGAACCCTGGGGGGTTCGCACCAACCGTTGTGCCGACTACCGGTGGTGCCGGCTACCGGTGGTGCCGGGTGGTGTCAGCCCGAGATGACGCTGCCGAACTGCGGGTAGCCCGCCGTGCTCACGCCGACCGCTGACGGTGCGTAAGAGCGCGCTCCGGCCGTGACGATCCGCGTGCCGTCCGAACGGAGCGCGACGACCGCGCCGTTGCCGTCGTTCTCGCCGTTCGCACCGATCGTCAGATCCGCCTTGCCGTCACCGGTGACGTCGGAGAGGAAGACCTCCCCGCCGAAGTGGTCGTAACCCTCGTTGGAGCCCGGCACGCCCTCGGTGTCCTGCTGGAAGTACTGCACGCCGGTGGTGGTGTCCAGGCCGCCGGTCGAGCCGTAGACGACGGTGACGGCGCCGGTCTCGGTGGCGCTCCCGAGGTCCTCGGCGGGGGCGCCGATGGCCAGGTCCTGGATGGAGTCGCCGTTGACGTCCCCGAGCGTGACCTCCCAGCCGAAGGAGTCGCCCGTCTCCGAGCTGCCGGGGATGGCGCCGGAGTCCTGGGTGATGGCGGCGGTGTCGCCGGACGGGCCGCTCGCCGAGCCGTACCGGACGGTCACCTTGCCGCCCTTCGTGGTGCCGGGCACGGTGTCGTCCCAGTGCAGGCCGGTGACCAGGTCGCCGTAGCCGTCGCCGTTGACGTCGCCGATGGCGGTGATGACGCCGGCGGGCAGCTTCATCGCGTCGCCCGAGCCGAGGCCGGAGGCGGTGCCGGGCAGGTAGTAGTTGGCGTTGTAGAGGTACTCGCCGGAGTTGGTGCCCTCGACGCCGTTGACCACGAGGTCCGTCCTGCCGTCGGCGTTCACGTCACCGGGGGTGAGGCTGATCGCGCCCGCGTCGCCGCCGCCGAGGATCGGCGTGCTGACGGCCGCCTTGGAGCCCGCCGTACCGGACTTGGCGATGCCGCCCTTGAAGAGGCGGAGGGTGGCGGAGGAGTCGCCGACGACCAGGTCGGTCTTCGCGTCGCCGTCGAAGTCGCCCGCGGCGACGGCCGTGCCGAAGCGGTCGTGGTCGTGCGGCGCCGGGTCGGCGATGGTGGTGCCGCCGGACAGGCCGGTGGCCGAGCCCCAGATGATCTCGGTGGTGCCGCCGTCGGTGTCGCCGGCGACGTCCTCGCCGGGCGCGCCGACGGCGAGGTCGGCGTAGCCGTCGCCGTTGAAGTCGCCGGCGTGGGTGGTGGCGCCGAAGGAGTCGCCCTTCTCGGCGGTGCCGGGGACGCCCGCCGAGTTCTGGGTGATGGTGGCGCGGCGGGTGGCCCCGGCGCCGTCCTGCGACCCGTACAGGATCGTGATCTGCCCGGCCTGGGCCTGTCCGGCGACGCTCGCGTACGGGGAGGAGACCGCGAGGTCGCGGAATCCGTCGTGGTCGAAGTCGCCCTGGACGCCGGTCGGGGCGGCGGCGGCCTGGCCCGCGACGGCCGTGAGCAGCCCGCCGGTGAGGGCGGCCACGGCGGCGGCAGCGAGGGCGATGCGGTGGTGCTTGTGCACGCGGAGTTCTCCTGCGGCATGCGGGGATGCGTGGGGGACATCCACAGTTGACGGGGGTGCCGGAGCGCCGCGGTTCGCCGGGGGTTCAGGCCGGGTAGGGCGGCGGTCGGCGAAGAGGAGACCCATGGTGATGGCCGAAGGTTGTATGTCGGTGGCTGGATTTCGCCCCTGGGTGCGAGAAGGGCGGTTTACGTGGCGCTGAGCCGCCCTGCTGTACGGTCCGGGTGGGGAACTTCGGGCATGAAGCTGCCGAGATCGCCGATCCTGTTGTGATCCGGGGTACTTCGCCGCCAGGATCGGATGTCCGGTACGACATCGTTGAACGGGGGAACGTCATGGTCGAGCGGGACCGCCCACACGAACCTGGCCGCATGGCGCGACGGGACGCGGCCGCGGCGTAGCGGGATGTTAGACGGACGCGTGCGCCCGGGCCGTCGGCGCCCCCGCACACAGATGAGCCGAGGCCACGGACCTGAAGTGCGACGCCGCGTGCGGACCGTCGCGGGCCAGGTCTTCGTCCTCCAGGTGTCGGTCGTCCTGCTGGTCGTCGTCGCCGCCGTCGTCGCCCTCGTACTCCAGTCGCGGCACGACAGCACGCAGGAGGCCCGGCACCGCTCCCTCGCCGTCGCCGCCACCTTCGCGCGCTCCCCGGGGCTGGTCGACGCGCTGCACGGCACCGACCCGACCGCCGCTCTGCAGGGGCGCGCCGAGGCGGCGCGCGAGGCGTCCGGTGTCGACTTCGTCGTCGTCATGTCGCCGAAGGGCATCCGCTGGACCCACCCGAACCCCGAACACATCGGCCGGCGCTTCATGGGCACGATCGAGCCCGCCGAGCACGGCCGGACGGTCGTGGAGACCTTCACCGGCACCCTCGGCCCCTCCGTACGGGCCGTCGTCCCGGTCACCGACGAGCGCGGCACGGTCGTCGGCCTGGTCGCCGCCGGGATCACCGTCGAGCGGGTCGGCGACGTGGTCGACCGCCAGCTGCCGCTGGTGATCGGCGCCGCGGTCGCCGCGCTCGCGCTGGCCACCGCCGGGACCGCGCTGGTCAGCAGGCGGCTGCGGCGGCAGACCCACGGCCTGGACCCGGGCGAGATGACGCGGATGTACGAGCACCACGACGCGGTGCTCCACTCCGTGCGCGAAGGGGTGCTGATCGTCGACGGCGACGGCCGGCTGGTGCTCGCCAACGACGAGGCGCGCCGGCTGCTGGACCTGCCGCCGGACGCCGAGGGGCGGCGGGTGGCCGAGCTGGGCCTGGCCCCGTACTCCGCCGCGCTGCTGGTCTCGGGGCGCGCCACCACCGACGAGGTGCACGTCGCGGGGGACCGGCTGCTGTCGGTCAGCCACCGGCCCACCGACCGGCACGGCGGCCCGCCCGGCAGCGTCGCCACCCTGCGCGACACCACCGAGCTCCAGCAGCTGTCCGACTCCGTCGACCTGGCCCGCAAGCGGCTCAAGACCCTCTACGACGCGAGCGTGCGGATCGGCACCGGGCTCGATGTGGCGCGCACGGCCGAGGAGCTGGCCGCGTACGCGGTGCGGCGCGTCGCCGACTACGTCACCGTCGACCTGTCCGACGCCGTGCTGCATGGCGAGGAGCCGGAGGAGCGGGCGGCGCTGCGCCGTACGGCCGTGTGCGGTGTGCGCGACGACGCCCCGCTCTTCCCGCTCGGCAAGCTGATCGACTTCGTACCGACCACCCCGCAGGGCTGGAGCTACGACAACGGCACGGCGGCCATCGAGCCCGATCTGGCCGCGTATGGCGGGTGGCAGTCGCAGGACCCCGGCAAGGCCCGCGAGATCGTCGCGTTCGGCATCCACTCGATGATCGCCGTGCCGCTCCGCGCGCGTGGTGTGGTGCTGGGCGTGGCGAGCTTCTGGCGGTCCCAGAAGCCGGACCCGTTCGACGACGAGGACCTGTCGCTGGCCGAGGAACTGGTGGCGCGCGCGGCGGTCAGCATCGACAACGCCCGCCGCTACACGCGCGAGCACACCATGGCGGTGACGCTCCAGCGCAGCCTGCTGCCCCGGGTGCTGCCCCAGCAGAGCGCGCTCGACGTCGCCTACCGCTATCTGCCCGCCCAGTCGGGCGTCGGCGGCGACTGGTTCGACGTCATTCCGCTGCCGGGCGCGCGGGTGGCCCTCGTCGTCGGGGACGTCGTCGGCCACGGCCTGCACGCCGCCGCGACCATGGGCCGGCTCCGCACCGCCGTGCACAACTTCTCCGCCCTCGACATGCCGCCGGACGAACTGCTGTCCCATCTGGACGAGCTGATCGCCCGGATCGACCGGGAGGACGCGGAGCAGGAGGGCTCCGCCAAGGCGGTCACCGGTGCGACCTGCCTGTACGCGATCTACGACCCGGTGTCCCGGCGCTGCACGATGGCGCGGGCCGGGCATCTGCCGCCCGCGCTGGTGCACCCGGACGGGAAGGTGGAGTTCGTGGACCTGCCCAGCGGGCCGCCGCTGGGCCTCGGCGGGCTGCCCTTCGAGACGGCCGAGTTCGAACTGCCCGAGGGCAGCAGCCTGGTGCTGTACACCGACGGGCTCGTCGAGAAGCGCGACCGGGACATCGACGAGGGCCTGGAGCTGCTGCGCGCGTCCCTGGCGGAGCCGGATGCCGCGGCCTCGGCGGGGGCGGTGGGGACCGCGCACTCGGCGGGGGCCGCGGAGTCGGCGGAGCCGGTGGGTCGCGACCCGGAGGAGACGTGCCAGGCGGTGCTCGGCGAGCTGCTCCCCGACCGGCCCGGCGACGACGTCGCTCTGATCGTGGCCCGTACGCGGGCGCTTCCGGCCGAGCGGATCGCCCAGTGGCAGGTGGCGTCGGATCCGGCGGAGGTCGCGGCCATGCGGGCGGCGGTGGCCGGCACCCTCGCCGGGTGGGGGCTGGCGGAGCTCGCGTTCACCACCGGGCTGATCCTCAGCGAGCTGATCACCAACGCCATCCGGCACGCGGCGGGTCCGATCCGGGTACGGCTGCTGTACGACCGGACCCTGATCTGCGAGGTGTCGGACGCCGGCAGCACCTCGCCGCATCTGCGGTACGCGGCGACCACGGATGAGGGCGGGCGAGGGCTGTTCCTGGTCTCGCAGTACGCGGAGCGATGGGGCACCCGGTACACGCCGGAAGGCAAGATCATCTGGGCGGAGCAGCCGCTGCCGGGCGCCAAGCACGCGTACGCGTAAGGGGCGGACGTAAGGGCCTACGCGTAAGGGGCTGGTGCCCATGGCACCAGCCCCTTACCTACAGCCCAACAGGCGTTACTTCACCGGTTCGGGCGCCGGCTCCTCCGCCGTCTCTCCGTCGCCCTCCGGCTCCACCGGGGTCTTCACCGACTCCAGCAGCAGCTGCGCGACGTCCACGACCTGGATCGACTCCTTGGCCTTGCCGTCGCCCGCGGCGGAGCCGCTATTAGATGCTGTCTTGGCGTTGACCGAGTCGGTCAGCATGACGAGGCAGAACGGGCACGCAGTCGAAATGATGTCCGGATTCAACGACAGCGCCTCATCAACACGCTCGTTGTTGATGCGCTTGCCGATCCGCTCCTCCATCCACATCCGCGCACCGCCCGCGCCGCAGCAGAAGCCCCGCTCCTTGTGGCGGTGCATCTCCTCGTTCCGCAGGCCCGGCACCTTGGCGATGATCTCGCGCGGCGGCGTGTAGACCTTGTTGTGGCGGCCCAGGTAGCACGGGTCGTGGTAGGTGATGAGCCCCTCGACCGGGGTCACCGGGATCAGCTTGCCCTCGTCGATGAGGTGCTGGAGCAGCTGGGTGTGGTGGATGACCTCGTACTCGCCGCCCAGCTGCGGGTACTCGTTGGCGATCGTGTTGAAGCAGTGCGGGCAGGTCGCGACGATCTTCTTCTTCGACTTCTCGACCGTGACGCCCTCGTCGGCATCCTCACCGAACGCCATGTTCAGCATCTCGACGTTCTGCTGGCCGAGCTGCTGGAAGAGGAACTCGTTGCCCAGGCGGCGGGCCGAGTCACCGGTGCACGCCTCGTCGCCGCCCATGATCGCGAACTTCACGCCCGCCATGTGCAGCAGCTCCGCGAAGGCCTTGGTGGTCTTCTTGGCCCGGTCCTCCAGGGCCCCGGCGCAGCCGACCCAGTACAGGTAGTCGACCTCGGTGAGGTCCTCGATGTCCTTGCCGACGACCGGGACCTCGAAGTCGACCTCCTTGGTCCACGCCAGGCGCTGCTTCTTGGCCAGGCCCCAGGGGTTGCCCTTCTTCTCCAGGTTCTTGAGCATCGTGCCCGCCTCGGACGGGAAGGAGCTCTCGATCATCACCTGGTAGCGGCGCATGTCGACGATGTGGTCGACGTGCTCGATGTCGACCGGGCACTGCTCGACGCAGGCGCCGCAGGTGGTGCAGGACCACAGCACGTCCGGGTCGATGACGCCGTTCTCTTCGAGGGTGCCGATCAGCGGCCGCTCGGCCTCGGCCAGCGCCGCGGCGGGCACGTCGGCGAGCTGCTCCTCGGTCGCCTTCTCCGTGCCCTCCATGTCCTTGCCGCCGCCGGCGAGCAGGTACGGGGCCTTGGCGTGCGCGTGGTCGCGCAGCGCCATGATCAGCAGCTTCGGCGACAGCGGCTTGCCGGTGTTCCAGGCCGGGCACTGCGACTGGCAGCGGCCGCACTCGGTGCAGGTGGAGAAGTCGAGCAGGCCCTTCCAGGAGAACTCCTCGATCTTCGACACACCGAAGACGTCGTCCTCGCCCGGGTCCTCGAAGTCGATCGGCTTGCCGCCGGAGGTCATCGGCTGGAGCGCGCCGAGCGCCACGTCGCCGCTGGACTCGCGCTTGAACCAGATGTTCGGGAAGCCGAGGAAGCGGTGCCAGGCGACACCCATGTCGGTCCTGAGGGAGACCGTGATCATCCAGATGAAGGACGTCGCGATCTTGATCATCGCGAAGAGGTAGGTGAGGTTCTGGAGCGTGCTGACGCTCAGTCCCTTGAAGGCCGCGACCAGGGGGTACGAGGCGAAGAAGCCGGGCTCGTAGCTGTCGACGTGGTGCTGGGCGCCCTCCAGGGCGTGCAGCGTCATGATCGAGATGCCGACGATGAGGATGACGGACTCGACGAAGTACGCCTGGCCGGTGTTGGAGCCCGCGAAGCGGGACTTGCGGCCCGCCCCGCCCGGCCGGTTCAGCTGCCGGATGACGATCAGGGTCACGATGCCCACCGTCGTCATCAGGCCCATGAACTCGACGAACATCTCCCACGGCAGCCAGCCGCCGATGACCGGCAGCAGCCAGTCGGACTGGAAGAGCTGGCCGATGGCGTTGGCGATCGTCAGCAGCAGGGAGAAGAAGCCCACCGCCACGAACCAGTGCGCGATGCCGACGATGCCCCACTTGTTCATGCGGGTGTGGCCGAGGAACTCCTTGACCACCGTGATCGTGCGCTGCTTGGGGTCGTTGGTCCGGGAGCCGGCGGGGACGGGCTGGCCGAGCTGCATGAAGCGGTAGATCTGCAGGATGGCGCGGCCGAACAGCGCGACGCCGATCGCGATGAGGACCAGCGACACAATGATCGCGGCGAGTTGCATGGGTGGCTCCTCGGACCTGCGAGAGCGGTGATGATGAGTGATTACTAAGCAGTAACTTATCCGGTCTCTGCCGAGATTACCGAGGTTTCACGGACCCATGCAGTCGACCGGCCGGTGATCTGTGTCGCTCAGGCTGCCCTGACCTCCCCATCTTCCTTGTCGCCCACGGCGCTTCCCTTCGTTGCTGCTCATAAGCTCGACATAAAAGTTGAGCGGGGCCGACTCATGTCTGTTGACACGAAAAAGTTGATCATGCAGGCTTGAGCCTGTTCCACTCAATGCTGTAGCTGGAGGATTCCGAAATGGCACGTGCGGTCGGCATCGACCTGGGTACGACGAACTCCGTCGTCAGTGTGCTCGAAGGCGGTGAGCCCACCGTCATCACCAACGCCGAGGGCGCCAGGACCACGCCGTCCGTTGTGGCCTTCGCGAAGAACGGTGAGGTGCTCGTCGGCGAGGTCGCCAAGCGCCAGGCGGTCACCAACGTCGACCGGACGATCCGCTCGGTCAAGCGCCACATGGGCACCGACTGGAAGATCGGCCTGGACGGCAAGGACTTCAACCCGCAGCAGATCAGCGCCTTCATCCTGCAGAAGCTGAAGCGGGACGCCGAGGCGTACCTGGGTGAGAAGGTCACGGACGCGGTCATCACGGTTCCTGCGTACTTCAACGACTCCGAGCGTCAGGCCACCAAGGAGGCCGGTGAGATCGCCGGGCTGAACGTCCTGCGTATCGTCAACGAGCCTACTGCGGCCGCCCTCGCCTACGGGCTGGACAAGGACGACCAGACGATCCTCGTCTTCGACCTCGGCGGCGGCACCTTCGACGTCTCGCTGCTGGAGATCGGCGACGGCGTGGTCGAGGTGAAGGCCACCAACGGTGACAACCACCTCGGTGGTGACGACTGGGACCAGCGCGTCGTCGACTACCTGGTCAAGCAGTTCCACGCCGGCCACGGCGTGGACCTTTCCAAGGACAAGATGGCCCTCCAGCGCCTCCGCGAGGCCGCCGAGAAGGCCAAGATCGAGCTGTCCTCCTCCACCGAGACCTCGATCAACCTGCCGTACATCACGGCGTCCGCCGAGGGCCCGCTGCACCTGGACGAGAAGCTCACCCGCGCCCAGTTCCAGCAGCTGACCGCGGACCTTCTGGAGCGCTGCAAGACCCCGTTCCACAACGTGATCAAGGACGCGGGCATCAGCCTCTCCGAGATCGACCACGTGGTGCTGGTCGGCGGCTCCACCCGCATGCCGGCCGTCGCCGAGCTCGTCAAGGAGCTGACCGGCGGCAAGGAGGCCAACAAGGGTGTGAACCCGGACGAGGTCGTCGCCATCGGCGCCTCGCTCCAGGCCGGTGTCCTCAAGGGCGAGGTCAAGGACGTCCTGCTGCTCGACGTCACCCCGCTGTCCCTCGGTATCGAGACCAAGGGCGGCATCATGACCAAGCTGATCGAGCGCAACACGACCATCCCGACCAAGCGCTCGGAGATCTTCACCACGGCCGAGGACAACCAGCCGTCGGTGCAGATCCAGGTCTACCAGGGCGAGCGCGAGATCGCCGCGTACAACAAGAAGCTCGGCATGTTCGAGCTGACCGGTCTGCCGCCGGCCCCGCGCGGCGTCCCGCAGATCGAGGTCGCCTTCGACATCGACGCCAACGGCATCATGCACGTGGCCGCGAAGGACCTGGGCACGGGCAAGGAGCAGAAGATGACCGTCACCGGTGGCTCCGCGCTGCCGAAGGACGACATCGACCGCATGATGCGCGAGGCCGAGCAGTACGCGGAGGAGGACCACAAGCGCCGCGAGGCCGCCGAGACCCGCAACCAGGCCGAGCAGCTCGTCTACCAGACGGAGAAGTTCCTCAAGGACAACGAGGACAAGGTGCCGGCCGAGGTGAAGACCGAGGTCGAGACCGCCGTCGGCGAGCTCAAGGAGAAGCTCGCGGGCGAGGACACCGCCGAGATCCGCACCGCCACCGAGAAGGTCGCGGCCGTCAGCCAGAAGCTCGGCCAGGCGCTGTACGCCGACGCCCAGGCCCAGCAGGCCGCGGGCGGCGCCGGTGCCCCGGGTCCTGACGGCTCCGCCCCGAAGGCCGACGACGACGTCGTCGACGCCGAGATCGTCGACGACGAGAAGGCCGCCGGCGGGCAGGGTGGTGCCGCATGACGGAGGAGACTCCGGGCTTCGAGGAGCAGCCCGAGGTCCCCTCCTCCGCCCCCGAGAAGGAGGGGGACGCCTCCACCGCGAAGTCCCCTGACGACAAGGCCAAGGGCGCCGGGCCGGCCGACAAGGCCGGCCCGGAGGCCCCGGGCGGGGACGGGCTGTCCACCGTCGGCGTCCAGGCGCAGCTGGACCAGGTCCGCACCGCGCTCAACGAGCGCACGGCCGACCTCCAGCGGCTCCAGGCGGAGTACCAGAACTACCGCCGCCGCGTGGAGCGGGACCGGGTGACGGTCAAGGAGATCGCCGTCGCGAACCTGCTGTCCGAACTGCTGCCGGTGCTCGACGACATCGGCCGCGCCCGGGAGCACGGCGAGCTGGTCGGCGGCTTCAAGTCGGTCGCCGAGTCGCTGGAGACCGTCGCCGCCAAGATGGGACTGCAGCAGTTCGGCAAGGAGGGCGAGCCCTTCGACCCGCTGGTGCACGAGGCGCTGATGCACAGCTACGCGCCGGACGTCACCGAGACCACGTGCGTGCAGATTCTGCAGCCGGGGTATCGGATCGGCGAGCGTACGATCCGCCCGGCGCGGGTCGCGGTGGCCGAGCCCCAGCCGGGGGCCCAGCCCAAGTCCGATGAGACGCCCGACGAGGAGAGCGGTGGCCCGGAAGAGGGCTGACGCAGTGGTGACGAGGAAGGAGGGACGCCGGGGATGAGCCTGAGCAGGGATGTGCTGGAGAAGGACCTGTACAAGGTCCTCGGCGTCCCGAAGGACGCCACCGAGGCGGAGATCAAGAAGGCGTACCGGAAGCTCGCCCGCGAGTTCCACCCGGACGCCAACAAGGGCGACGCCAAGGCCGAGGAGCGCTTCAAGGAGATCTCCGAGGCCAACGACGTGCTCGCGGACGCCAAGCGCCGCAAGGAGTACGACGAGGCCCGCGCGCTGTTCGGGAACGGCGGCTTCCGCCCCGGTCCCGGCGGCCCGGGCGGCGGCAGCTTCAACTTCGACCTCGGCGACCTCTTCGGCGGCGCGGGCCAGCCCGGTGGTGGCGCGGGCGGCTTCGGCGGCGGGCTCGGCGACGTCTTCGGCGGCCTGTTCGGCGGCCGGGGCACGGCCCGCACCCAGCCGCGCCGCGGCCAGGACATCGAGTCCGAGGTGACGCTGAGCTTCACCGAGGCCGTGGAGGGGGCCACCGTCCCGCTGCGGATGTCCAGCCAGGCCCCGTGCAAGACGTGTTCGGGCACGGGCGACAAGAACGGCACGCCGCGGGTCTGCCCCACCTGCGTCGGCACCGGCCAGGTCAGCCGGGGCGCGGGCGGGGGCTTCTCGCTCACCGACCCGTGCGCGGACTGCCGGGGCCGGGGTCTGATCGCCGAGAACCCCTGCGACGTGTGCAAGGGCAGCGGGCGCGCCCGCTCCGCGCGCACCATGCAGGTCCGTATCCCCGCGGGCGTCAGCGACGGGCAGCGGATCCGGCTGCGCGGCAAGGGCGCACCGGGCGAGACCGGCGGCCCGGCCGGCGACCTCTATGTCGTCGTCCACGTCGACCCGCACCCGGTCTTCGGCCGCAAGGACGACAACCTCACGGTCACCGTGCCGGTCTCCTTCGTGGAGGCCGCGCTCGGCGGCGAGGTGAAGGTGCCGACCCTCGGCGGCCCGCCGGTCACGCTCAAGCTGCCCGCGGGCACGCCCAACGGCCGTACGATGCGCGCCCGCGGCAAGGGCGCGGTGCGCAAGGACGGCAGCCGCGGTGACCTGCTGGTCACGGTGGAGGTCGCCGTACCCAAGGAGCTCGACGACAAGGCGCGCGAGGCGCTGGAGTCGTACCGGGAGGCCACCGCGGGCCAGGACCCGCGGGCGGAGCTGTTCCAGGCCGCGAAGGGAGCATGACCCATGGTGGTGGACGGGCGAGGCGGAATGCAGGGCGCCGGTGGCGGACGCGGCGGCGGCCGGGCTCCCCGCAATCCGTACCAACTGACCGACGAGACACCGGTGTACGTCATCTCGGTGGCGGCACAGCTCTCGGGCCTGCACCCGCAGACCCTGCGGCAGTACGACCGGCTCGGCCTGGTCTCCCCCGACCGCACCGCGGGCCGCGGCCGCCGCTACTCGGCCCGCGACATCGAACTGCTCCGCCAGGTACAGCAGTTGTCGCAGGAGGAGGGCATCAACCTGGCCGGCATCAAGCGCATCATCGAACTGGAGAACCAGGTCGCGGCGCTCCAGGCCCGCGTCGCGGAACTGACCGCGGCGGTCGAGGGCGCGGCGGCGGCGATGCAGCAGCGCGAGGCGCAGGTGCACGCGTCGTACCGGCGGGACCTCGTCCCGTACGACCAGGTGCAGCAGACGAGCGCGCTGGTGGTGTGGCGGCCTAAGCGGCCGGAGTAGCCGCGGAGCCGCGGAGCGGCTGCGTCAGACATCGAAGGGGCCGGGAGAGCGGATGCTCTCCCGGCCCCTTCGATGTGCGGGGTGACTGCCCGAGGTCAGACGAAATCCGCGGTGTCCAGTTCGAAGGCGAACGGCTCGGGCAGCGTGATCGTCTTGCCGAAGGCGGCGGAGTGGACCTCGGTGTAGTCCTCGGACGCGGGCTCGCTGAGCAGCGTGACCATGCCTTCCTCCCGGTCCACCAGCAGGTAGAGCGGGATCCCGCCGCGTGCGTAGCAGTGCCGCTTGGCGATGCGATCACGTTCGGGCTTGCTGCTGGTCACTTCGGCCACCATGGCGACTCCGTCGCAGGGCATCCAGGACGGCGCTCCTCGAAAGAGGCGCAGGTCGCGCGGGGCGAAGGTGATATCGGGGATAGCGTGGTTCTTCGGGCACAGGCCGCCTCGTGGGAGAAGGAGCCCTTTGGTACCCGAGGCATCCATGTCTGTTGCTGAATTTCGCAGCACTTGTCGGGTGATGGTGCTGATGTGGTCCTCGTGGTCGCCGTCGGGCGTCGGTGACACGACGATTTCCCCCTCGATGAGCTCGGCCTTGAAGCCTTCGGGGGTCTCCAGAGCCAGAAAGTCCTCCAGGAGGATCTGCTCCGGGGTAGGAGTCGGCTCGTGTGTCATAGCAGTCATGCTGCCCCCCTTAATGGATGTGGTCCAGTGTCGGCCGCGCGCGGCGCCGATGGTGGGTTCAGCGGAGAGGTTCACTCTCAGGAGTGGCAGCCTTATGCACCGCGCCCTCACAACGCCCACAGACCTCGGGGCTTCCTGCCGATCTCGCAGCAGACGACCTTGGCGGCCGTGCCCCACAGCTCGCCCTTGAGCGGGAACGTGCTCCACGTGTCGGCGACCACCGTGAGCAGGAGCAGCCCGCGCCCGCTCTCGCCGTCGCCGTCGGGGTCGTCGGGGTCCTTGATGACGAGTGGTGCGGGGCCGTTGTCCCAGACCATGAGTCGGAGCTTCTCGTCGGCGGTCCAGCTGATCCGGATGTCGGCCTCGCCGCCGGAGTGCACGATGGCGTTGGTCAGTAATTCGGTGGCCAACAGCTCGGCACGGTCGATGAGTTCGGGCAGCCCGTGCGCGAGGAGCATCTTGTGGAGGCTGGCTCTGGCGACGGATACGGCCCGGGGGTCGTTGGGGACGTGGATGCAGTATTCGAAGGGGGCGACGTCCTGTTGGGTGTGGGGCATGGGCATACGGGCCTCCTGTGGGCACGCTTGAGCCGTGGCGCATGCTGCGGTGTGTGAGCGGCGCAACACTCAACGTAGGAGCTATTTATGGCTCCCCGCAACCTCGTCTTGGCTTCTTCGCCCGATCGGGTCGTGCCGTGGCACAGTGGCGTCGCGAGCCCCTGAGGAGGAAGTGAAGTCCATGCCGCGGAGAAGCAACCCCACTGCGCGACAAGCGCGGTTGGGCGCGGAGCTGAGGAAGTTGCGCGAGCGTGCGGGCATCCCCGCAGGGCAGGCTGCCCGCGTAGCCGATATGAAGCAGGGCGACCTGTCGCACCTGGAGGCGGGCCGTCGTGCGGTGAGTGGCGAGCGCGTGCGCGCCCTGGCCGCCCAGTACGGCGTGACGGACACGGCGTTGGTTGACGCGCTCGCGGCGATGACGGGGCGGCAGAAGCGCGGTTGGTGGGAGCAGTACCGGAGCACGGTCGGTGCCGCACTGCTTGATCTCGCGGAGCTGGAACACCATGCCCGTTCCATCAAGCTGTTCCAGATGGTGCATGTTCCGGGCCTCTTTCAAACGGAGGAGCACAGCCGTGCCCTCTTCGCCAACGCGCCGTACGAGGTGTCCCGCGAGCTCTCCGACACTCTGTCGGACTTCCGCCAGGCGCGCCGTCAGATTCTCGACCGAGAGGATCCGCCTGAAATCAGGATGGTCGTTCACGAAGCAGCGCTGCGCATCAAGGCGGGGGACCGCAAGGTCGCGCGTGGCCAGCTGGAACTGCTGCTACGTGAGTCGCACCGACCTGCCGTGAACCTGCAAGTGATCCCTTTCGCTCGCGAGCGCTTCTCAGCAGCGTTCTCGATGCTCTACGTAGAGGGCCCGGTGCGGCAGCTCGACACGGCCCAATTCGACGTCGTGAACGGGAGCATCTTCGTCGATGACGAGAGGCAACTGTGCGGCTATCGAGAAGTATTCAGTACGCTGGAGGCTACGGCGCTGTCCGCGTCGGAATCGCGGGATCTCATCGACCGCATCGTCCAGGAACTGTGATGCAAATGCCCTCACGGGAAGCGCCCTGGCGGAAGAGCTCGTTCTCCGGCGGATTCCAGAACAACGAATGCGTGGAGCTCGGCGCAGCCGGCGGCTCCGTACGGCTCCGCGAGAGCGACGACCCCACCGTCGTCCTCACCACCACCCCCGCCACCCTCGCCGCCTTCCTCCGCGCCGCGAAGGCCGGCCGGTTCGACGGCGAGCCGCGGGGGCGGGGGTTACCTCCACCCCTAAGCGGTGGCTGGCCGGATGGGCAACGGCATCCGCGTGCGGCGATCCTGTCCTCACAGGTCTTCCGATCAGCGGGGGGGGGCGACGGCACCGCACGCGGTGCCCGCGAGCCGACGTCCCCGTCCAGCGCTCCGGAAGGCCACGTGACCGACCACGAAGGGGGAACGGTGAAGCGTCCCATGGAGGACACGCTCGCGCGCCGTACGCTGCTGGCCGGCGCCGCGGCAGTCGGTGTGGGAACGGTGTGGGGAACGGCGGGGAGGGCCGTCGCCGGTGGGTGGCGAGGGCCGGTGGCGCAAGGCGCGGTGGACGCCGAGGTGGCGCGGCTGGAGCGCGGGCTGATCGAGCTGCGGCGGGATATCCATCGGCACCCCGAGATGCCGGGGCAGGAGCGGCGCACCGCCGGTGTGGTGGCCCGAGAGCTGCGAGCGGCCGGGCTGACCGTCGCCACCGGGGTGGGCGGCCACGGCGTCGTCGGCGTCCTGCGCGGCTCACGTCCGGGCCGGACCGTCGCGTACCGGGCCGACATGGACGCGGTGCCGCCCAAGGACATCGTGGGGGGCGGTCCGGCGGCGGCTCACCTCTGCGGGCATGACGTCCACACCGCGGTGGCCCTCGGCGTCGCGCGGGTCCTGGCGCGGCTGCGGCGGCAACTGAGTGGAACAGTGGTCTTCCTCTTCCAGCCCGCCGAGGAGAGCCTGACCGGGGCCCGCGCGCTGATCGACGCGGGCGTGCTGGAGCGCACCGGCGTCGAGGAGATCCACGCCCTGCACTGCGGGCCGTTCCCTGTCGGCCAGTTCGCCGTGACGCCGGGCTATGGGATGCCGGGCCAGGACAAGGCGGAGGTGACTCTCCCGGGGCCGGACGCGCCCGACGCCGCGCGCCGACTGGCCGCCGAGATCGGCGCGCTCGCCACGGTGGCACCGCCGCAGACGCCCGCGGACATTGAGCGGATGGTTGCCGACGCCCAGACGCCCGACGGGCCGCTGGCCCGGTTCCTGGTCGTCCGGGCCAGGGCACAGGAGGCCAAGGTGAGTGTGTCCTACCGCTGCTGGCCGCAGGAGCGGTACACGGAGATACGCGAGGACATTCGCCGACTGGCCAGGTCGTACGCGGGGCCGGGGTGAGCTTCCCCGCCGAGCCGTTCCCGGCCATGGTCTGTCCGGAGCGCGACGCCCGCGTGCTCGCCAACCACCTGCGCCGCACACTGGGCCGCGACGCGGTCACCGTGCTCCATGCCGCGTTCCCTCCGTTCAGCGGCGAGGACTTCGCCCTCTACCTGGACCGCGTCCCCGGCACGTACACCTTCCTCGGCGTCCGTGCCCCCGGCGCACCCGTCACGGCCGGCTACCCGCACTTCCCCGAATTCGCCCCGGACGAGCGTGCCATCGGCCTCGGCGTACGGGCGATGGCGGGCTGGATGGCGGCGCGGACAGAGCGCGGGGCGTAGGGCGTAGGCCGCGAGGCGATCTCGAATCCGGATGCGTCGGGATCGCCCATCTGCGATAGTCGCGCGCTGTGAGCACTTCCGAGCTCGTGTTTCGGCGAGCAGTGGACTCCGACGCGGCCGACATCGCCGACGTGTGGCTGCGGTCTGGCGGAAGTCGTCGTTCTCCGGAACCGGCCCGGACAACAACTGCGTGGAGCTCAGCGCAGCTGACGGCCTCGTACGGCTCCGCGAGGGCGACGACCCCGCCGTCGTCCTCGCCACCACCCCCACCACCCTCGCCGCCTTCCTCCGCGCCGCGAAGTCCGGCCGGTTCGACGGAGACAGCTGAGCGGCTGGTGCCGCGCGGCGCCGGGACGGCGTGGGTGGCGAGAGACCACAGGACTACGTCTTTGGCGCCGGTCCACCCGGGTCTGCGGTCCGATTCGCCGGGCCCCGGCGACGGTTAGCGTCACAGCATGCGTATAGGACTACTTGGCACCGGAAACGTCGCCCGAGCACTGGCTCACGGTTGGAGCGCCGCAGGGCACGACGTGCTCCTTGGTTCACGTCGGCCTGAGGAACGGACAGACCTCGGTCTCCCCGTGGCGGGCCTGAGCGAGACAGCCGCCCACGCAGAGGTACTGGTCAACGCCACCCCAGGGGACGTCTCCGTGGAACTGCTGCACTCCATCGGGGCACCGGCGCTGGCCGGCACCCTGCTGATCGATGTCGGGGTCGGCCTCTCCGACGACTTCACCGAGCTGTCGCACCCCAACAGCAGCCTGGGTGAACAGATCCAGGAAGCCTTCCCCCTGACCCCCGTCGTCAAGACGCTGTGCACCATGGACTCCACCGCGATGACCGACCCGGACGGTCTCGACGGCCCGAGCACCGTCTTCCTCTCCGGCGACGACGCCGAAGCCAAACGGACCACCGGTCGGCTGCTCACCGACCTCGGCTGGCCCCCGTCGTCCCAGCTGGACATCGGCGGTATCACCACCGCACGCGGACAGGAGCACTTCGCCCTGCTCTTCTCGGGCATCGCGGGCGGTCTGGGTGCCCACACGTTCAACATCAAGGTGGTCACCCGCCGCTCCGCCTAGGGCCTGCCGTTGGGGGCTGGTGGGTTTCCCCTACCCCGCCCCTTCCCGCAACCAAGGGCTCTGCGATAGTCGCGCGTTATGAACGGTGCTGAGCTCGTGTTGCGGCGTGCGGTGGACTCCGACGCGGCCGACATCGCCGACGTGTGGCTGCGGTCCTTCGCCGCCGCGCTGCCGACCGTGCGCCGCGCGCACGGCGACGACGAGGTGCGGGGGTGGATTTCCACCGTGGTCGTGCCCCAGTACGAGACCTGGGTGGCCGTCGCCGAGGGCGCGGTGATCGGGCTCCTCGTGCTCGATGGCGGGGAGCTCGAACAGCTCTACCTCGATCCGTCCTGGCGCGGCCGCGGTGTCGGCGACCGGTTCATGGAACTGGCCAAGCGGCAACGGCCCCATGGGCTCGGGCTGTGGACGTTCCACGTCAACGGGCCGGCCCGGCGGTTCTACGAGCGGCACGGCTTCACCGCGGTCGAGCAGACCGACGGACAGCGCAATGAGGAAGGCGAGCCGGACGTCCGCTACACCTGGCAGCCTCAGGGGTAGCCCTACTCCGACGTCGACGGAAGCCGGGTGAACATGCGGCCCCCGAGGTCGACGCCCACGATCGTGCCGCTCTCGTCGCGGGTGAAGAAGCCGCGCCGGCCCTTCAAGCCGCCGCTCGTGACGACGTACTCGTCCCCCTCGCCGGGCAGCAGGCCGATGGTGAACGGCGCGTAGTCCGGGGGAGGTCGGTGTCGGCCGCGGCGCGGATCTCCGGTTTGATCACGACCTCCATCGTCAGCCCCGTTCCGTCCGTCCCGTCCGTCCCGTCCGCGTCGATCGTGAGCGTCATGGCGTCGATCTCGTAGGCCCCGGCGATCTCCTGGGCCCGCGCCCGCACCTCGTCGTACGGCAGCGGCTCCGGGTCCTGGTCGGTGACCCCGAGATACGTCTGGAGGACCCAGCGGACCACGGCCTGGTTGAAGAGGATGCCGTTCGGGCCGGCGTTGGACAGGGTGACGACGGCGAAGTCGCGTTCGGGCACGGTGAGCAGCTCGGCGAAGTTGCCGTTCGCCGAACCGCCGTGGCCGACCGTACGGACGCCGTCCACGTCGCGCAGGAACCAGCCGATGCCCATGGCGTCGCCTTCCGCGCTGCCCCGCAGCGCGACCGTCGGCTCCTTCATCCGCTGCAGGAGGTCGGCGGGGAGGACGCGGACGCCGCTCTCCGCCCGGCCGTCGCCCATGTGGAACCTCGCCCAGCGCAGCTGGTCGGCCGCCGACGAGACGAGGCCCCCGCCGGGTCGGTTGCCGCGCGTGGTGGGTGTCCACGGCCGCGCGACGGACAGCGTGCCGTCCTCGTCGCGGTTGTGCCCCACGGCGAACCGCCGCGTCATGACGTCGTTGGGCGCGAAGAGGCTTTCCGACAGGCCCAGCGGTTCCAGGACGAGTGAGGAGACGGCCCGCTCGTACGTCATGCCGGTGACCTTCTCCAGGATCCGCCCCACCAGGTTGTACCCCGCCTGGCTGTACGAGGACCGGGTGCCGGGCGGCGCGATCAGCTCCAGCTCGGCCATCGACGCCACATAGCCGGCCAGGGCGTCGTCCCCGTCGCCGGTGTCGTTGATGACGCCCCAGTCCAGGCCCGCGGTGTGGTTGAGCAGGTTCAGCACGGTGATCTCCGCGGCGGCCCGCTCGTCCGTCAGCGTGAGCTCGGGAACGTACCGGCGCACCGGGGCGTCCAGTTCGACCAGCCCGTCCGCGACCAGACGCATGAGCGCGGTCGCCGTGTAGGTCTTGGTGACCGAGGCCAGCTGGTACAGCGTGTTCTCGTCGACGGGCAGCGGGTGCTCGACGCTCGTCACGCCGTGGCACGCGTAGATCTCCTGGCCGTCGGCCCACACCCCGACGGCGACGCCGGGTATGCCGAGCTCCGCGGCGGTCGTCTCCACGAACTTCGACAGCTCTGCCTGCGACATCTCATTCCCCTTCGATGGACTTGAACTAAGTTCAAGTGGAACGTTAGAGGAACGATTGAACTAAGTGCAAGTGATGGGCTGAACTTAGTGCAGGGCGGCGGGGTGGTGTCTTATCGTGGGGGCATGCCGCGCACCTCGCTGACCAGGGAACAGATCGTCCGGACCGCCGTCGAACTCCTCGACGAGGAAGGTCTCGAAGGGCTCAACATGCGCGCCCTGGGCAAGCGGCTCGGGACCGTCGCCACCGCCGTGTACTGGCACGTCAAGAACAAGGACGACCTCGTCCTGCTCGTCGGCGACCACGTGTGGAACGAGATCGAGCTGCCCGACCTCGACGCGGTCGACTGGCGCGCGGCCGCCACCTCGATGGCCACCGGCCTGCACGCGATGCTCATCCGCCACCCGTGGCTCGTGCAGGCCTTCGGCTCCTACGTCCTCTACGGGCCCGGCAAGTCGCGCCACGACGACCACAGCCTCGCCGTCTACGAGAAGGCGGGCTTCGTCGGCGCGGAGGCGGACCAGGCGGCGGCCGGTGTCTTCACGTACGTCCTCGGCAACGCCCTCGGCGCGTCGGCCGCGGCGTCGTTGACGCGGCGTCTGAGTCGCGACGGCGGCGACCCGGAAGAGCTGATCCAGCAGACCATGGCCAAGGCCGTTGAGGTCGCCGAGCGGTTCCCGCGCCTGCGCAGCCGCATCGGGACGGACTCCGCCGAGTACCTCGCGGCCCCCGACAAGACCTTCGAACTCGGCCTCTCGGCGCTCCTCGACGGCCTCGAAGGTCGCCTCGCGGCCCGCCGCGCGCGTACCTCCGAGGGATGAGCCGGAGCGCCGTGCTCCGTCGTGATGTGGAGTCCGATCCGGCCTGTCGGCTGACGACGGCGGTTCGGGCGCGCGGAAGAGTGGTGAGTGCAGGCGGTCGCGGTGTTCGGGGGTCATCGCGAAGTGCCGGCTCTCCCTGCGGAATCTGCCCCGCCGCTTCCTCTGGACAGCGGCGGGGCTCCACGTATCCTTCACAAACTGGAGTTCATGCGAGGGCTCCGTGTACGGCCCGTCCGGGCCGGAAGCGATGTGGGGGTATGCAATGAGAACAACGGTGCTCAGAGCGGCTGTTGGGACGGTGCTGACCGTGGCGCTGTCGGCTGTGCTGCTGCCGGCCTCGGCCTCGGCCGCGAGCGCTGGGAAGAACGCGGCGGGGAACACCTCGGGCGACGCCGCGGTGGCGGACCGCGCTACGACCAAGTCCTTCGCCCGTATCGCCGACGCCGTCCTGACCGACCGTACGGCAGCGCTTCTCGACACCCGGCCGGTGCGGCGCCTGGCGCCGCTGGGCGACGCGAAGGTCCGCCTGTCGGGCGGGCTCGCGCGGGCCGAGGGCACCGCGGTGTCCTCGCTGCGGACCCGCAAGGCGCGGCTCGCCGCGCTGGGCGAGGCGTACACCGCGGCGGACACCCGGACCACCGTGGACAAGACCCGCGTCAAGGACGGACGCGCGACGGTCCAGGTCACCGAGACCACGACGCTCACGTACAAGAAGATCCGCGGTGACGAGCCCGCGACGACCGGTTTCCAGGCCCACCACGAGCTGAGCTTCGCCGCTTCGCCGGACGGGAAGTGGGAGCTGACGGGCATCAGGGCGACGGACGACGGCCCCCGGGCGATCAACGCGCCCGCCACGGTGGCGGCCCCGGACGCGGAGGACGGCATCCCCAGCGCGAAGCCCGCGTCCACGTCGTGGCCGGCGCAGCGGAAGCCGAGGACGCCGGGGGCCACCCCGTACGACTACAAGGCCATGGCGACCTACGCCGAGAAGTACTGGCGGAACTACAACCCCGCCTACCGGAAGTTCAACGACGACGGCGGGGACTGCACCAACTTCGTCAGCCAGTCCCTCAAGGCGGGCGGCTGGAAGCACGACTCCGGTGACTACGCGGACTACCGCAACTGGTGGTACAGCTCTTCGTACCAGTCGACGTCCTGGGTCGGGGCCAACGAGTGGTCGTGGTTCACGCTGCACCACAAGCGGGCGACGAACCTCTCCAACGCGTACCAGATGGAGGTCGGGGACATCCTCCAGATGGACTTCGACAAGGACGGCTCCAAGGACCACACCATGGTCACCACGTACCGCAGCAGGACCGGTATGCCGTACATGACCTACCACTCGGTCAACACCTACCGGAAGTCGCTGGCGAGCATCGTGGCCTCCAACTCGGACTCGGCCTACTACGCCTACCGCACCTGAGCCCCGTATCCGGCGGCCGCTGCCGCACCTGACGCCCCGCCGGGTCCGCCCGGCGGGGCGTCGTCAGTCCGCCGAGGACGGAGGGCGTTCCGCGCCGAAGGGGCTGTCGATCGCGTAGCGCCAGCGGCCGTCCGGGCCGCCGCGCTCCCCGCCCTTTCCGACAAGGTGCTCACCGACCGCCTGGCACAGCCGGCGGCGGCGGGCGTGGTCCGGCGCGAGCGCACCCCCGGCCGGCCGCCGACCGTCGCTTACGAGCTGACGCCGCGCGGCCGCGACCTCGGGCCGGTGCTCCAGGCGCTGTGGGACTGGGGCGCGGGCCGCGGTGACGCGTGATCACGGCGCTGCCCGCCGCGATCAGGCGCACCATGGAGGTACGGCAGGAGGTACCGCCATGTTGGAAGTCAAGACGATCGAGAAGCCGGATGAGCGGCGCGACTTTCCCCGAGGACACCTCGACGCGCTGCACATGACCGGGCTGGACTTCGCCGTCGGGACGTTCGAGCCCGGCTGGCAGTGGTCGGAGTCGGTGAAGCCGATCGCGAAGACCGAGAGCTGCCAGGTCCACCACAACGGGTTCGTGGTCAAGGGCCGGATGCGGATCCGCATGGACGACGGCGCCGAGGCCGAGATCGGGCCCGGGGACGTCTTCGTCATCCCGGCCGGGCACGACGCCTGGGTGGTCGGCAACGAGCCGTGCGTCCTGTACGACTTCGCCGGTGTCATGGCCCAGAGCTACGCCCGCGTGGAAGAGGACGCCTAGGCCATGAAGTTCATGCAGGTCATCGAGTACGAGACGACGCGTGAAGAAGAGATGTCGCGGCTCATGGACGAGTGGATGATGGCGACGGAGGGGAGGCGCACGGTGACGCACGAGTTCCACACGCGGGACCGGGAGCACCCCCGCCACTACGTCGACATCGTCGAGTTCCCGTCGTACGAGCAGGCAATGGTCAACAACGCGCTGCCCGAGACGCGGCGCATGGCGGATCAGTTCCGGTCGCTGTGCGAGGGTGAGCCGCGGTTCGTGAATCTGGAGGTCATTGACGAGGAGCCCTGAGGCGAGGAGCCGTGACCCGGCCCAGGGCCCGGGTCAGGGCGATCTCGATCAGGACGCGGTCCGGGTTCGGGGCGGGGGTGCGCTCGTAGCGTTCGGCGTAGCGGCGCACCGCGTCCTCGACGCGGGCCGCGTCCGTGCGGATGACCGCGCGGCCCTCCAGCGTGGCCCAGCGGACGTCGGCCCACTGGCAGACCGAGACCGGGGCGCCGTCGGGGCCCGCGGCCAGGACGTTGGCGACCTTGCGGCTGGTCTTGTTGGTGATGACGCGGGCGAGCCCGGCCTCCGGGTCGTAGGTGACGCCTACGGGGACGACGTGCGGGGTGCCGTCGGGGCGGAGCGTGGTGAGCGTGCACAGGTGGCGCTCGCGCCAGAAGCCGAGGTACAGAGGGTCGGGGTTCCGGAAGTCGATCGCCATGGGATGAACCTATAGGCAACCTGTCGCGAGCGCCTTGAGTGGAATAGACTCAACTTATCGTATGTTGGCTTGAGCAGGCTGCCGACAGGCCGTTGTCGATCGCGCGAGGAGGAGCAGCCAGTCGTGGACGCCGAGCTGACCAACAAGAGCCAGGCCGCGCTGAGCGCCGCCAACGAGCGGGCGGTCTCCGCCGGACACGCGGACCTGACCCCCGCGCACCTGCTGCTCGCCCTGCTCCAGGGGCAGGACAACGAGAACCTGATGGACCTGCTGGCCGCCGTCGAGGCGGACGCCGCCGCCGTACGGTCCGGGACCGAGCGGCTGCTGGGCGGGCTGCCCAGCGTGCAGGGCTCCACCGTGGCGCCGCCGCGGGCCGACCGCGAGCTGCTGGCCGTGCTCGCCGACGCCGCCGAGCGCGCCCGGAGGCTGGGCGACGCGTACGTGTCCACCGAGCACCTGCTGATGGGGATCGCGGCGAAGGGCGGTCAGGCCGGGCTGCTGCTGGACCGGCAGGGCGCCTCGGCCAAGCGGCTGCTCGACGCGTTCGAGAAGCGGCGGGGGACGCAGCGCGTGACCAGCCCGGACCCGGAGGGCACGTACAAGGCGCTGGAGAAGTTCGGCACCGACTTCACGGCCGCGGCGCGCGACGGCAAGCTCGACCCCGTCATCGGGCGGGACCACGAGATCCGGCGCGTGGTGCAGGTGCTGTCGCGGCGCACCAAGAACAATCCGGTGCTCATCGGCGAGCCCGGCGTCGGCAAGACCGCCGTCGTCGAGGGGCTCGCGCAGCGCATCGTCAAGGGCGACGTGCCCGAGTCGCTGCGCGACAAGCGGCTCGTCGCGCTCGACCTGGGCGCCATGGTCGCGGGCGCGAAGTACCGTGGTGAGTTCGAGGAGCGGCTCAAGACCGTCCTCGCCGAGATCAAGGCCAGTGACGGGCAGATCATCACCTTCATCGACGAGCTGCACACCGTGGTCGGCGCGGGCGCGGGCGGCGACTCCGCCATGGACGCGGGGAACATGCTCAAGCCCATGCTGGCCCGCGGCGAGCTGCGCATGGTCGGCGCGACGACCCTGGACGAGTACCGGGAGCGGATCGAGAAGGACCCGGCGCTGGAGCGCCGCTTCCAGCAGGTGCTGGTGGCCGAGCCGACCGTGGAGGACACCGTCGCGATCCTGCGCGGCCTCAAGGGGCGGTACGAGGCGCACCACAAGGTGCAGATCGCGGACGGCGCGCTGGTCGCCGCCGCGACCCTGTCCGACCGCTACATCACCTCCCGCTTCCTGCCCGACAAGGCCATCGACCTGGTGGACGAGGCCGCCTCCCGGCTGCGCATGGAGATCGACTCCTCGCCGGTCGAGATCGACGAGCTCCAGCGGGCCGTCGACCGGCTGAAGATGGAGGAGCTGGCGCTGAAGAACGAGTCGGACGACGCCAGCCGGCAGCGGCTGGACAAGCTCCGCCGCGACCTCGCCGACAAGGAGGAGGAACTGCGCGGCCTCACCGCCCGCTGGGAGAAGGAGAAGCAGGGCCTGAACCGGGTCGGTGAGCTCAAGGAGAGCCTGGACGACCTGCGCGGGCAGGCGGAGCGCGCCCAGCGCGACGGCGACTTCGACACCGCCGCCAAGCTGCTGTACGGGGAGATCCCGGGCCTGGAGCGGGAGCTGGAGGCCGCCTCCGAGGCCGAGCAGGAGGTCAAGAAGGAGACCATGGTCAAGGACGAGGTCGGCCCGGACGACGTGGCCGACGTCGTCGCGGCCTGGACCGGCATCCCGGCCGGGCGGCTGCTGGAGGGCGAGACACAGAAGCTGCTGCGCATGGAGGACGAGCTGGGCAAGCGGCTCATCGGGCAGGGCGAGGCGGTGCGCGCCGTCTCCGACGCCGTACGCCGCAGCCGCGCCGGGATCGCCGACCCCGACCGGCCCACCGGCTCGTTCCTCTTCCTCGGCCCCACCGGCGTCGGCAAGACCGAGCTGGCCAAGGCGCTCGCGGACTTCCTCTTCGACGACGAGCGGGCGATGGTCCGCATCGACATGAGCGAGTACGGCGAGAAGCACAGCGTGGCCCGGCTGGTGGGCGCCCCGCCCGGCTACGTCGGCTACGAGGAGGGCGGCCAGCTGACGGAGGCGGTGCGCCGCCGCCCGTACAGCGTCGTGCTGCTGGACGAGGTCGAGAAGGCGCACCCGGAGGTCTTCGACATCCTGCTCCAGGTGCTGGACGACGGGCGGCTCACCGACGGCCAGGGCCGGACCGTGGACTTCCGCAACACCATCCTGATCCTCACCTCCAACCTGGGCAGCCAGTACCTGGTCGAGCCCCTGACCAGCGAGGAGGAGAAGAAGCAGCAGGTGCTGGAGGTCGTCCGGGCCTCCTTCAAGCCGGAGTTCCTCAACCGGCTGGACGACCTGGTGGTCTTCTCCGCCCTGTCGAAGACCGAGCTGGGGCGCATCGCCGAACTCCAGATCAGGCGCCTCGCCCAGCGCCTGGCCGAGCGGCGGCTCACGCTCGACGTCACCCCGGAGGCCCTGGAGTGGCTGGCGGACGAGGGCAACGACCCGGCCTACGGGGCCCGGCCGCTGCGCCGCCTGGTGCAGACGGCGATCGGCGACCGGCTGGCCAAGGAGATCCTGGCGGGCGAGGTCCGCGACGGTGACACGGTCCGGGTGGACCGAGCGGGCGACGGCCTGCTGGTGGGCCCGGCGCGGTAGGCGTCCAGTGCCCGGGGGCGGGAGCCTGGCCCCCGCCCCGGCCCGCTCAGTAGGTGAGCGCATCCAGGCGCACCAGGGCCGTGTGGCGGCTCTCATAGGTCACGTGGACGACTGTCTCGTAGGCGTGCCCCGGGGCCGCGGCCACGCCGGGGTCGTCAGCGGATCGCGCTCTTGAGCGGGCCGCGGTGCGGACCGTCTTCGCCGAGGAACTGGTTTCCGCCCCACATCAGGGGTACCGCGAACGCCGCTGCCAGGGCGAATGCCGCCACAAAGGCGTAGACCAGTACGCGGAAGAACTTCCCCCAACTGGCGGGTCTGTCGTCCATGGGGACGGATCATGTCAGCCCTCGGCGGATCGGCCCCGTCTGGGGTTGCGGCGACCGGGCGGGTGTGGGGGAGGATGGCCGTATCCATACGAAGGGAAATCCACGGTGAGCATCGACCCGTCCTCGATTCCGAACTTCGGGGGCCAGCCAGAGCCGGAGCCG
Organism: Streptomyces sp. XD-27; assembly: GCF_030553055.1. Taxonomy (NCBI): domain Bacteria; kingdom Bacillati; phylum Actinomycetota; class Actinomycetes; order Kitasatosporales; family Streptomycetaceae; genus Streptomyces; species Streptomyces sp. XD-27. The sequence goes on along the minus strand of NZ_CP130713.1, from coordinate 3,818,029 downwards.
AGCGGTCCGCTTGGCCCCGTCATTCCGGACCAGGACCTGGTCAAGCAGCTGCTGGAGCAGATGGAGCTGAAGTACGTCGTCGACGAGGAGAACGACCTCGTCGCGCCGTGGGAGCAGTTCCGTACGTACTTCATGTTCCGCGGCGAGCAGGACCAGCAGGTCTTCTCGGTCCGTACGTTCTACGACCGGCCGCACGAGATCGACACGAAGCACCAGCTTCTGGAGGTCGTCGACGACTGGAACCGCCGCACGCTGTGGCCCAAGGTCTACAGCCACACCAACGACGACGGCACCGTCCGGCTGATCGGTGAGGCGCAGATGCTCATCGGCACCGGCGTCAGCCTGGAGCACTTCGTCTCCAGCACGGTCAGCTGGGTGCGGGCGTCGATCGAGTTCGACAAGTGGCTGGTCGAGCAGCTCGGCCTGGAGGCCGACATCGAGTCCGGCGACGACGAGAAGCCGGACGACGAGAACTGAGCTCCGGGCTATGAGCCCGGCCGCGGCCATGAGCCCGGCCGGCCGCGGCCACGAGCTTGGCCGCGGCCACGAGTCTGGCCGAAGCCATGAAGCCTGGCCGCAGCCATGAGCCTGGCCGCGCCGGTCGCGCCATCGCCTACATCGGCAGCGGTGCGACAGTCAGCAGGTACGTCCCATAGAGGCAGGAGAGCCCGGCGAGCGCGCCGGCCGCCACGACGGCGGTGCGCTGCCGGGCTCTCGCCATCGCCAGGGCCGCCGGGAGCAGCAGCGGGAAGGCGGGCAGCAGGAAGCGCGGCTTGGAGGCGAAGTAGTGCGCCCCGCCGCCGCCGAGGGTGATGGCCACCAGGACGAGGGTGTAGACCAGCAGCGCGAGCGGCGGGCGGTCCAGCACGAGCAGGACCAGCGAGACCAGGGCGGCGCCGAGGACCGCGGGCACCATGTACACGGCCAGCACGTCGTCGCCGAGGAGCACGTGGCGTACGGAGCGCAGGGTGTCGCGGCCGAGGTCGAACCGCGAACCCCAGTCGGCCTGCACCGCGAAGTAGCCGAGCGGGTCGCCGCGCCGGGCCCCCACCCAGCCGAGGTAGCCGAGCCAGCCCAGCGGCGAGAGCGCGGCCCCCGCGCAGACCCGCCACCGCGGCGCTGCCCCGCCCGCCTCCGTATGGCAGAGCGCGGCCCCGCCCGCCTCTGTACGGGCGCGCGCGGTCCCACCCGCCTCCGTACGGCAGAGCGCCGCCCCGCCCGTCTCCGTACGGCCGAACACGGCGACCGCGGCGCAGCAGCACACGGCGGCGGCGACCGCGATCCCGTTGGGGCGGCAGAGCCCGGCGAGCAGGGCCAGCGAGCCCGCCCACAGCCAGCGGCCGGTCAGCACCGCGTACAGCGACCAGGCCGCGAGCGCGGTCAGCAGCGGCTCGGTGTACGCCATGGACTGCACGATCGCGTGCGGCAGCAGCCCCCACAGCAGCACCAGGCAGAACGCCGCGCGCCTGCCATGCAGCCGGTCCCCGACGGCGAACATCCCCCACGCGGCGGTACCCGACGCCAGCCAGGCGACGAGCAGCCCGGCGCCGACCGCGCCCAGCGGCGTGACCAGGGCGACGGCCCGCGCCAGCCCGGGGAGCAGCGGGAAGAACGCCAGGTCGCTGAAGGTGAGACCCGGCCAGTCGGGGGAGGGGAAGGAGGTGCCGTAGCCGTGCCGGGCGATGCCCGCGTACCAGATGGCGTCCCAGGAGTGGCCGAGCAGCGTGAGCGGATGCCTGCCGAGCCGCCAGGCCCAGACCGCCATCGCCACCATCCCGGTGAGCCGGACCGCGGCGTACAGCGCGAGCGCGGGGGCGGCCCGGCGCAGGGACCGCCGTACGGCCCGCACGGCGTCGGTGGCGGGGCGGACGGGGCGGTCAGGGCGGTCGGGGCGCGGTTCCGGCGCTTGCAGGGGCCCGGCGGCGTGGGGGGTACCTCCCATGCCCGCAGGGCTATGGGGGATGGACACGGGGCAGCACCTCTCGAAGCGTCGTGCGCCGGGCGGTCAGGCGCCGAGCCCCCGGGAATGCGGCGGGGGCTCGGCACCTCGACCTTGCGCCCGTCCGGCCCCGCCCGCGAGCGGAGGCACCCGGCCGCGCGCCCGTCCGGGGCACGGTTGCACGCGATCGGCGCAGCCCCGCTGGCAACCGCGCCGCATCCGTGCGCCCCGCCGGGCCCGCCCCGGTGATCGGCCGCCCCGCGATCGGCCTACTCGGCCGCCAGGCCCTTGAGGCGGGTCACGGCCTCGAGCAGGACGTCCTGCCGCTTGCAGAACGCGAAGCGGACGAACGGCGCGCCCTGGTCCTGGTGGTCGTAGAAGACGGCGTTCGGGATCGCGACGACGCCGCAGCGCTCGGGCAGGGACCGGCAGAACGCGAACCCGTCGCTCTCGCCCAGTGGCCGGATATCGGTGGTGATGAAGTACGTGCCGGACGGCCGGAAGACCCCGAACCCGGCGTCCCGCAGCCCGTCGGCCAGCAGATCCCGCTTGGCGAGCAGGTCCGCGCGCAGCCCCTCGAAGTAGCTGTCGGGCAGGCGCAGCGCCTCGGCGACCGCGTACTGGAAGGGCCCGGAGGAGACGAAGGTCAGGAACTGCTTCGCGGAGCGCACCGCCGCGACCAGCGGCGGAGCGGCGGTGACCCAGCCGACCTTCCACCCGGTGAAGGAGAACGTCTTGCCCGCCGAGCTGATGGTGACGGTCCGCTCCCGCATGCCCGGGAACGTCGCGAGCGGCGTGTGCCCGGCGCCGAACACCAGGTGCTCGTAGACCTCGTCGGTGACGACGATCAGGTCCCGCTCACAGGCGAGTTCGGCCACGGCGGCCAGCTCCTCGCGGGTGAGCACGGTGCCGGTGGGGTTGTGCGGGGTGTTGAGGAGGATGAGGCGGGTGCGGTCGGTGACGGCCGCCCGCAGTTCGTCCACGTCGAGGTGGTACGTGCCGGAGGCGGCGTCCGGCCGCAGTGTGACCGGCACGCGGGTGCCGCCCGCCATGGCGATGCACGCCGCGTACGAGTCGTAGTACGGCTCCAGGGCGACGACCTCGTCACCCGGTTCCAGCAGCGCCAGCAGCGCGGCGGCGATGGCCTCGGTCGCGCCCGCGGTGACCAGCACCTCGCTGTCCGGGTCGTACGACAGGCCGTACCAGCGCCGCTGGTGCTCGGCGACGGCGGTGCGCAGTTCGGGCACGCCGGGGCCCGGCGGGTACTGGTTGCCGCGTCCGTCGCGCAGCGCGCGCACCGCGGCCTCCCGGATCTCCTCCGGGCCGTCGGTGTCGGGAAAGCCCTGGCCCAGGTTGATGGCGCCGGTGCGCACGGCGAGCGCCGACATCTCGGCGAAGATCGTCGTGCCGAAGGCGGCGAGACGGCGGTTGAGCAGCGGTCGATCCGTGGAGGACATGCAGGACATCCTGCGGCCAACCTCTGGAGTTGCTCAACTCTGCTTTGGGCCGGATTCGGCCGGGGCATCAGCCCTCCACGTACGGAGCGCGACCTCGCTTCGGGGGAGACGTAAGGAGAGTGAGGACAGATGCTGGTGTTCTTTCTGGTGGGCGTTCTGGTGCTGTTCATGATCACGATGGCGATGGCGGTCGCCTCCACCTCGGGGAACCGGCCGCCCGGCCGGGGCCGCGGCTCGGGGTCGTCGCGGAGCTGGTGGGTCGACGGCGGTAGCAGCGACGGCGGCTCCTCGTGCGGCGGCAGCTCGTCCTGCGGCAGCAGTTCTTCCTGCGGGGGCGGCTCGTCCTGCGGTGGCGGCGGTGGCGGGGGCGGCTGCGGCGGTGGCGGTGGCGGCAGCTGATCCGCTGATCCGCGGAACGGGGCTCCGGTGAACGGGGGGATGAGCGGCGGGACGGTGGCAGGCCCACCGACCCGCCGCCGTCGTACGCCCCCGCGCCGCTTCTGAAGCGCCCCCTGTACGCCAACGTGCGCCGGGCGCGCGGTGGTTGAACAGTTGAACGCGCGTGCGCCCGACGGGATGGAAACCCGGCGAACGTGGGTAAAAACAGCTGTGGCGCCGCGCATTTCATGATTCCGTATTCCCGGACCCTACGGACCCCAACGTAGGCACGAGCCGGCGCGCCCCCATCGCCTCTGGTCCGCTCCAGAGATTGGCCCGGCCCACCTTCTCTACTGCGTGCTTGCGGAGCCGATTCATGCTCACGACCCTGAAGACGGCCTACATCGATACCCGCGCCGCCGACCTCGCCTGGTGCCTGGGACGGGAACCGCTCCCCGCCCTCGCCGCGCTCGGTCTCCAATTCGGCCAGGTGAAAGTGCAGTTGAGGCTGCTCGGCGCCTCACACCAAGTGATTCTCGACAGCAGGGACGGCATCTGTTCGGAGACTGTGGCCTGTATGCCCGGCAGCAGCACGCCGCTGCCGTTAGGGGTCTCCACCCTCGTCGGAGAACGGGAGTACGAGTTCGCGGCGCGCGTCGAGACGCTCTCCCGCGGCTCGTTCGCCGGACGCGCCCAGGAACTGCTGGCACTGGTCGCCGACCATCCGCACGGCCTCGCCGGAACCTTTCCCGGGGACCCGCACGCCTTCACCGCGCTGCTCGCGCAGCGCAGCGACGGGCAGGTGGGATGGCGGACCTGGCACGCCTATCCACAGGAAGGGCGGCTGGTCGCGACGCGCACGCGCGTGGGCGTGCGCGCCGCGGCTGCGCTGTAGTGCTCGTCGTGCTCTCACGCTGCCGGTCGGCGGCCGCGTGTGCCGGTTGACGACTGCACGCTGCTCGGGCTTGGCGACTGCACGGCGCCGGGCCGGTGACTGAACGTGACCCGTGGCGGTCGGGGCGACCGGATAGGGGAATCCCGCACCCCCGCCACCAGGCGGATTGCACCCGTGTGAGTGACCGGGGGTGAGTGCGGCGTGACGTAGCGTTTCTGCGTGATCGATTCTTCGCCTCCCTACGGTGGGGAGTCCGCCCGGTGTGCCGTTCCCGCAGCGCCCCCGCCGCCGCGGCGGGAGGCGCCGCCGCGGGCCCCCGTGGCCGCCGGGCTCGGCCGCTTCTCCGTCCTGGTCGCCGCCTTCGTCTGCGCCGCCTGCGGCCTGGTGTACGAGCTCGAACTGGTCGCCCTGGCCTCGTACTTGACGGGCGATTCGGTCACGCAGGCGTCCGTGGTCCTGGCCGTCATGGTCTTCGCCATGGGGCTGGGCTCGCTGCTCGCCAAGCCCCTGCGCCGCAGGGCCGCGCTCGGCTTCGCCGCGGTCGAGGCGCTCCTCGCGCTCGTCGGCGGCGGCTCGGCGATGGCCCTGTACGCGAGCTTCGCCTGGACCGGGAGGTCGGAGACCGCGCTCATCGGCTTCGCGTTCGCCATCGGGGTGCTCATCGGCGCCGAGGTGCCGCTGCTGATGACCCTGATCCAACGGGTGCGGCGCCAGGACGCGGGCTGCGCGGTCGCCGACCTGTTCGCGGCCGACTACGTGGGCGCGCTGGTGGGCGGGCTGGCCTTCCCGTTCCTGCTGCTGCCCGCGCTCGGCCAGCTGACCGGCGCCCTGCTGACGGGCGCGGTCAACGTGGTCGTGGGCGGGGGGCTGGTGCTGTGGCTCTTCCGGCGCGAGCTGACCGTACGGGCGCGCTGGACGCTGGCCGCCGCCAACGTCGTGGTGCTCTCGCTGCTGGCCGTCGGCGCCGTGCTGACCGGCCCGTTCGAGAGCGCCGCGCGGCGGGCCGTCTACGGCGCGGACGTACGGGTCGCGGTCCGCACCGACGTACAGGAGATCGTGCTCACCGGCGGGAAGCCGCTGGGCCTGTACCTCGACGGCCGGCTGCGGATCAGCGCCCGCGACGACGCGCTGTACCACGAGGCGCTCGTCCACCCCGCGATGTCCGGCGCGCACCGGCGGGTGCTGGTGCTGGGCGGTGGCGACGGACTGGCGGCGCGCGAAGTGCTGCGGTACGACGATGTCGCGTCGGTGACCGTGCTGGAACGCGACCCGGGGCTGGTCCGGCTGGCCCGTACGGATCCCGGGCTGTCCGCCCTCAACGCGCGGTCTCTGGACGACCCGAGGGTCCGGCTCGTGACGGGCGACGCCTTCGGCTGGCTCCGCGGCCGCGCCGGGCGGAACGGGACGGGCCGGTTCGACGTGGTGGTCTCCGACCTTCCCCAGCCTGGCGTCACCGCGGGCACCCGGCTGTACTCGCAGGAGTTCTACGGGCTGGTACGGCGCGTGCTGGCGCCGGGCGGGCGGCTGACGGTGCACGCCGGTTCGCTCTGCGCCCGGCCGCGGGACTTCTGGACGGCCGACGCGACGGTCCGGTCGGTGGGCCTGCGGACCGTGCCGTACGCGGTCGGCGGCGCACGGGGCTGCGCACGGCGCCCCGGGCCGGACGGCGCACGGCACGCCGCCCCGCCGGACTGGGGCTTCGTCCTGGCCGGTCGCGGCCACCCGCGGCTGCACCTGCCGCCACGGGTGCCCCCTCTGCGCGCCGTGACGGCGAAGGTGCTGCGGCGGGCGGCCCGCTGGGCGGCGGAGCGGCGCACGCCGGGGGCCCCGGCCTCGACCCTGACGCACCCGCGCTACACGGGTTAGGCCGGGCCGGGGTCCCCTGGGCTGGGCCCGTCCCCGGTCGGGCTGGAGAACCCAGCCCGACCGGCGATTGAGGGTGGACTGGCCGACCGCAGGCACCGTGGCAGCGCTCCTGGCGGGCGCACGGACGCGGGCGCGTGAACAGGCGGGCGGGAGCGGCAAGGGGCGGGCGGAGACCCGGGCGGGGGCGCAGCGTACGGCACGGGGCGCGGCAGCGTACGGCGGCGCGCGAAAGTTGTGCGGGAGCGGCGCTGAGGACGTGCACCGTGGGTAGGCTCGGTGGACATGGAGCATGAGGTGTTCGTTGCGCTTCCCGTCGACACCGTCCGGCGGGCCCTCGCCGACCCCGCCCGGATCGCCCGCAGCATCCCCGGTCTCCAGCAGGACGCCGACGACTCGGCCGGCCCGATCGCCGGGCGGCTGCGGCTGCGTATCGGCGGACACACGATCACCTATCGCGGGACGCTCCGCGTCGCCGAGCGCGACGGAGTCTTCGAGGCCGAGGTGGAGGCTGCGGAGGCGCGTGGCGACGGTGGCGTGAAGGCCGCGCTCACCGTCGTGCCGACCGCGGCCGACGGCGGGACCCGGCTGGCCTGCTCGGCGTCCGCGCGGAGCGAGGGCCGCCTGGCGGAGTACGACACGGAGACGGCGGAAGCGGTCGCCCGCCGCGTGCTGGACCGCTTCGCCGCGAACCTGGCGGCCGGGCTCACCTCCGACAGCCCCGAGGGCGCAGCGGCCGGGAACCCGCCCGAGGCGGTGGCCGAGGACCCGGGAGCCGGGAACCCGCCCGCGGGAGAGGCTCGCGCCACCGCGCCGGATGACGTCGCGCCGGATGACGACACCGCGCCGGACGACGTCACGGCGGACGGCGGCGACACGGCGACGGAGTTCGGCGGCGACGCCGAGCGGCCCCCGCCCGCCCGCGACCCGCTCTCCGCCGACGATGGTGACGGCGCCGACGACGGTGCTGGCGCCGACGAGGGTCACGGCGGCGACGAGGACGGCGCCGAGTACGTCCCCGGTCTGGACGCCGTCGGCGATCTGGCCGGGGTCGACGGTGTCGACGGCGTCGACCCGCTGGACGGTCTGGACGGCGAGCCCCCCGCCGAGGCCGCGCACGCCCGCCGCACGATGATCGGCCGCAGCACCGAAGAGGTCGACCACGCCCCGCCCCGCGGCCGGTACGCCCCCGTTCCCGCCCCCGACACGGCCCCCGGCGGCGTCGCCCTACGCTGGGCCGCGCCCGCCGCCGCGTTCGTCCTCGCGTCCGCCGTCGTGGTCGGCCGCCGCGTACTGCGCCGCCGCCGCTGAGCCGGACGGCAGGCACGTACAGGCGGGCGAGCCGCAGGCGCGGGCAGGCGCCGGCGGACCGTGCAATACGGGCAGCCAGGCGGGCCGCAGGCACGGGCGGGCACGCGGGCCGCAGGCACGAGGGGGCACGGGCGGGCACGCGGGCCGCGCCAGGCCACCCGGCCCTCGCCTCGCCTCCTACCTCCGCCCGCCGCGGCCGCATAGGGTCGGAGCCGTGACCACCCACAACACAACGGAGGCCCACGGCGTGCGGCTGGCCGCCGGTGACGCCGAGCTGACCGTCCTGCCGGACAACGGCTGCCGCATCGGTTCCCTGCGGATCGGCGGAACGGAACTGCTGCGCCAGGGCCCGAAGTTCGGCTCGTTCCCGATGGTGCCGTGGTGCGGCCGGGTCGAGCTGGGCCAGTTCCGCAACGGCGGCTTGCGCCACCAACTGCCCCTCAACGCCCCGCCGCACGCGATCCACGGAACGGGCCGCGACACCGCCTGGCGCGCCGCCCATGTGACGGAGACCGCCGGGTCCTTCACCTACGACCTCGCCGACCCCTGGCCGTACCCCGGCCGCGTCACCCAGGTCTTCGAGCTGGCGCCGGACAGTCTCACGCTGGCGATGAGCGTGGAGACGATCGGCGACTCCTTCCCGGCCCAGGCGGGCTGGCACCCGTGGTTCCTGCGGAACCTCGGCCAGGGCGGCGCCGACGTGGAGCTGTCCTTCACCGCCGACTGGCAGGAGGAGCGGGGCGAGGACCATCTGCCCACCGGCCGCCGCATCGCCCCGCTGCCCGGCCCGTGGGACGACTGCTTCGGGATGGCGGACGGGGTCGAGGTGACACTCACCTGGCCGAAGCAACTGGAGCTGACGATCTCCAGCCGCAGCGAGTGGGTCGTGGTCTACGACGAGCAGGCGGATGCGGTCTGCGTCGAGCCGCAGTCCGGCCCGCCCAACGGTCTGAACACGCTGCCCCGCCTGGTCACCCCCATCGACCCGCTGGAGCTCTCCACGACATGGCGGTGGCGCGCGCTCGACTAGTCTCATACGCATGAGCGATGCGCGTGACGCCCTGCTGGCACAGATCAAGGACAAGGCCGTGGTCCACGGCAAGGTGACCCTCTCCTCCGGGCTGGAGGCCGATTACTACATCGACCTGCGCCGGATCACCCTGGACGCCGAGGCCGCCCCGCTGGTCGGCCAGGTCATGCTCGACGCGACAGCCGACCTGGAGTACGACGCGGTCGGCGGCCTGACCCTGGGCGCCGACCCGGTCGCCACGTCGATGCTGCACGCCGCCGCCGCCCGCGGCCGCAAGCTGGACGCGTTCGTCGTGCGGAAGGCGCAGAAGACGCACGGCATGCAGCGGCGCATCGAGGGCCCGGACATCAAGGGCCGCCGGGTGCTGGTCGTCGAGGACACCTCCACCACCGGCGGCTCGCCGCTGACGGCCGTGGAGGCGGCGCGCGAGGCGGGCGCCGAGGTGGTGGCGGTGGCCACGATCGTGGAGCGCGGTGCGGCCCCGGCGATCGCCGAGGCCGGGCTCCGCTACCTGCCGGCGTACACGCTGGCCGATCTCGACCTGGGCTGATCACCGGGTCGATCACCGGGCTGATCGACCCGGGCTGATCTGCGGTTTTCCTGCGTTTCCCCAAGGGGTGCGGTGTTTCACGTGAAACACCGCACCCCTTCGGCGTACCGGCCGAGGCGCTGTGGGGAGCGATTGACAGAGTCTGCGAGGATAGGCGCGACGATGACGTCGCCCCCTAGGTCAGGGCGCAGAAGAAAACCCCGCAGATCACAAGGAGCGGACACATGCCCATCGCATCCCCCGAGATCTACAACGAGATGCTCGACCGGGCGAAGGCAGGCAAGTTCGCCTACCCGGCCATCAACGTGACCTCGACGCAGACGCTGCACGCCGCGCTGCGCGGTTTCGCCGAGGCCGAGAGCGACGGCATCATCCAGATCTCCACCGGCGGCGCCGAGTTCCTGGGCGGCCAGTACGACAAGGACATGGTGTCCGGCGCGGTCGCGCTGGCCGAGTTCGCGCACGTCGTGGCCAAGAAGTACCCGGTCAACATCGCGCTGCACACCGACCACTGCCCGAAGGACAAGCTCGACGGCTACGTCCGTCCGCTGCTCGCGATCTCCCAGGAGCGCGTGGCCGCCGGCCAGAACCCGCTGTTCCAGTCCCACATGTGGGACGGCTCCGCGGAGAAGCTGGACGAGAACCTGGCCATCGCGCAGGAGCTGCTCGCCGAGGCCGTGAAGGCGAAGATCATCCTCGAGGTCGAGATCACCCCGACCGGTGGCGAGGAGGACGGCGTCTCGCACGAGATCAACGACGAGCTGTACACCACCGTCGCCGACGTCGAGCGCACCGCCGAGGCCCTCGGCCTGGGCGAGAAGGGCCGCTACCTGCTGGCCGCCTCCTTCGGCAACGTCCACGGCGTCTACAAGCCGGGCAACGTCGTGCTCCGCCCGGAGCTGCTGCGCGAGCTCCAGGACGGCGTCGCCGCCAAGCACGGCAAGACCGACCCGTTCGACTTCGTCTTCCACGGCGGCTCCGGCTCCACGGAGGAGGAGATCCGCACCGCGCTGGAGAACGGCGTGGTGAAGATGAACCTCGACACCGACACCCAGTACGCCTTCACCCGCCCGATCGCGGACCACATGTTCCGCAACTACGACGGTGTGCTGAAGGTCGACGGCGAGGTCGGCGACAAGAAGACCTACGACCCGCGCAGCTGGGGCAAGCTGGCCGAGAAGAGCATGGCCGAGCGCGTCACCAAGGCGTGCGCGGACCTGCGCTCGACGGGCACCAAGCTCAAGTAGGGCCTGAGCTCACGTAGGCGCCTGGCCGGAGCCCACCGGCGCCCGGCCTTCGCACCGGCCGCGGGCCCGGTACCCCATGCGGGGTGCCGGGCCCGCGGCGTTCCGCCGCCGGGGTGGCCGCCCGGCCGCGAGGCGGGGACGATCGGGTCATGACCGAGTCCGCGCCGGCGGCGCCCGGTGCCATCCGGCTCGCCACGCCCGTGGGGCGCTGGGTGCTGTTCACCACCGTCCTCGGATCGAGCATGGCGCTGCTGGACAGCACCGTGGTCAACGTGGCGCTGCCGCGCATCGGAGCCGATCTGGGCGCCGGTCTCGCCGCGCTCCAGTGGACCGTGAACGCCTACATGCTCACGCTGGCCGCGCTGATCCTGCTCGGCGGGGCGCTCGGGGACCGGTTCGGGCGGCGGCGGGTCTTCGTCATCGGCGTGGTGTGGTTCGCGGTCGCCTCGCTGCTGTGCGGGGTGGCGCCGAACGCCGGCGTCCTCGTGGCCGCGCGCGCGTTCCAGGGCATCGGAGGGGCGCTGCTCACCCCCGGCTCGCTGGCACTGATCCAGTCCACCTTCCACCCCGACGACCGGGCGCGGGCGGTCGGCGTGTGGTCCGGCTTCGGCGGGGTCGGCGCGGCCGTCGGGCCGTTCGTCGGCGGCTGGCTGGTGGACGGGCCCGGCTGGCGCTGGGTGTTCCTGCTCAATGTGCCGCTGGCGGCCCTGTGCGTCCCCGTCGCGCTGCGGCACGTACCGGAGTCCCGGGACCCGCGGGCGCACGGGCGGTTCGACGTGCTGGGCGCGGCGCTGGGCGCGCTGGCGCTCGGCGCGGTGACATACGCGCTGATCGCGGCGCCGGAGCAGGGCGCCTCGGCCGCCGTGCTCGGCTCCGCGGTCGGCGGGCTGCTGCTGGCCGTCGTGTTCGCCGTGGTGGAACGGCGCCGGCCGGACCCCATGCTGCCGTTCGGGATCTTCACGTCCCGCCAGTTCAGCGCGGTCAACGCGGTCACCCTCTGCGTCTACGCGGCGTTCGGCGGCTTCTTCTTCCTCGTCGTGCTCCAGCTCCAGATCGTGGTGGGATACTCCGCGCTCGCCGCCGGTACCGCCCTGCTGCCCACCACGGTGCTGATGCTGCTGCTGTCCGCCCGCTCCGGCGAGCTGGGCCAGCGGATCGGCCCGCGCGTCCCGCTCACCGCCGGGCCGCTGCTGTGCGCGGCCGGGATGCTGATGATGATGCGCGTCGGCGAGGACGCGCTGTACTGGCGGGACGTGCTGCCCGCGCTGCTCGTGCTCGGGGCGGGCATGGTCACGCTGGTCGCCCCGCTCACCGCGACCGTGCTGGCCTCGGTGGACGTGGGCCGGGCGGGCCTGGCCAGCGGCATCAACAACGCGGCGGCGCGCGCGGCGGGGCTCCTCGCGGTCGGGGCGCTGCCGCTGCTGGCGGGCATGGACCCGGACGCGTACCGCTCGGCGGACCGCTTCGACGACGCCTTCCGGCGCGCGATGGCGCTGTGCGCGGTGCTGCTGGTGCTGGGCGCGCTGCTCGCCTGGCTGACGGTGCGGTCCGATGTGCTGGCGCCCGCGGCGGAGGGCGAGCCGCCGCACTGCCGGGCCGAGTGCCACACGCACTGCGCGGTGGCCGCGCCCCCGCTGGACCCGGGCGAGCCGGAGCCGGCGGTTCACCCGGGTGATCTTCCCCCGCCCCGCTCCTCCTCGTAGTCTCCCCGCCCTCCCCCTACGCCCTTGAGGGCGTGGGGGACCCCCACCTCCCCGTAAGCGCGAACGGAGTCGGCCGCCGTGGCGGGCGGTCCGGCAGACTGGGTCCCATGGCCATTCACGAGAACCTGCTCGGGGGACCGCCCCCGACCCACCTGCCCGACGACCCGGAGCCGCGCGAACTGCTCGCCTCCGGCGCGGCCCCCACCGAGGTCGCCGCGAAGTACCCGGCCTCGTCCCTCGCCTGGGCGCAGCTCGCCGACGAGGCCTTCGAGGCCGGGCGGGTCGTCGAGTCCTACGCGTACGCCCGCACCGGCTACCACCGCGGCCTGGACGCGCTGCGCCGCAGCGGCTGGAAGGGGCACGGCCCGGTGCCGTTCGAGCACGAGCCCAACCGCGGCTTCCTGCGGGCGCTGCACGCGCTCGCCCGCGCCGCCCAGGCGATCGGCGAGCAGGAGGAGTACGAGCGCTGCACGACCTTCCTGAGGGACAGCTCCCCGACCGCGGCGGACACCCTCTCCTGAGGCCGCATCCTCTCCTGAGGCGCATCCTCTCCTGAGGCACGCCGCGTAGGCGCGTCGTGCGCCTACGCGTCCGGCTTCCGGGCCTGCCTGTGCGGATACCGACCAGGCAGGCCCTTGCCGTACGCGCGCGGGCCGCGCATGATGCGCTCAGGACCCGGGCGATCTCGGGTCCTGAGGGGACCGGGGCTCCATCGCCGATGAGGAAGGAGCGGACCGCTACCCGGACGCTGTACCGAGGAGACAGTGATGTCGCAACATCACGACGCGTACCACGCCCAAGCCGCTGCCCAGCCGCAGCCCGGTTACGAGGCGGACCCGGACACCCCGAACCTGGACTTCCAGGGCACCACCCCCTACGAGGACTACGTGCAGGCGTCCGTCCTCACCCATCTCCAGCACCTCCGGTCGGACGACCCCGGCGAGATGGTCTTTCTGGTCACGACCCAGGTCATGGAGCTGTGGTTCACCGTCATCGTCCACGAGTGGGAGACCGCGGCGCGGGCGCTGCGCGAGGACGACCTGCCGACCGCGATGGCCGCGCTGCGGCGTTCCGGCTATGAGCTGGAGTCCCTGAACGACTCGTGGAAGCCGCTCGCGCATCTCACGCCCGGGCAGTTCAACGCCTACCGTTCCGCCCTCGGCGAGGGGTCCGGCTTCCAGTCCGCGATGTACCGGCGGCTGGAGTTCCTGCTGGGCGAGAAGTCCGCGTCCATGCTGGTGCCGCACCGGGGCTCGCCGCGGGTCCACGAGGAGCTGGAGAAGGCACTCGCCGAGCCCAGCCTCTACGACGAGGTGCTGGGCTTCCTCGCGCGCCGCGGCCGCGCGATCCCGCAGTCCGTGCTGGACCGCGACCTCACCCGGCGGTACGAGCCGGATCCGCTGGTCGAAGAGGTGTGGCAGCGGATCTACGCCGAGGCCGGGGCGGGCGACAGCGAGCTGGTCCGGCTCGGCGAGCAGCTGACCGAGGTCGCCGAGCTGGTGTGGCGCTGGCGCAACGACCACCTCGTCGCGACCCGGCGGGCGATGGGCGCCAAGACGGGCACCGGCGGCTCGGCGGGCGTGGCCTGGCTGGAGAAGCGCGCGGCGAAGAACGTCTTCCCCGAGCTGTGGACGGCGCGCAGCCATGTCTGAGCAGCTGGCCGCAGAGGCGGCGCGGCTCGATGCCGCAGACGAACTCGCCAAGATCCGCGACCGGTTCGCCCTCGACAGCGACACCGTCTACCTCGACGGCAACTCGCTGGGTGCCCTGCCGCACTCCGTCGCCCCCCGCCTCCAGGAGGTGATCACCCGCGAGTGGGGGCAGCTGCGCATCCGGTCCTGGGACGAGAGCGGCTGGTGGACCGCGCCCGAGCGCGTCGGCGACCGCGTCGGCCGCCTGATCGGGGCCGCGCCGGGCCAGGTCGTGGTCGGCGACTCGACGAGCGTGAACGTCTTCAAGGCCGTCGTGGCGGCGGTACGGATCGCCCAGGCGGGCGGCGAGGACGGCGCCGGGCCCACGGGCGGGGCGGTTGCCCCGGGCGGCGCGGTGTCCGTGCGCGGCGCGGGTGACGTGGATGGCCGGAACGGCGGCGTCACACCGCCGGGCGTCCCGGGCGACGTGCCCGCCCGGGACGAGATCCTGGTCGACGCCACCACCTTCCCCACCGACGGCTACATCGCGCGGTCCGCGGCCCGGCTGACCGGCTGCACCCTGCGGCCCGTCCCGCCGGGCGAGATCGCGTCGGCCGCCGGGCCCCGCACCGCCGTCGCGCTCGTCAACCACGTCGACTACCGCACCGGACGGCTGCACGATCTGCCCGGCATCACGGCCGCCGTGCACGCGGCCGGTGCGCGCGTGGTGTGGGACCTGTGCCACAGCGCGGGCGCGCTGCCGGTCGGGCTGGACGCGCACGGCGTCGACTTCGCGGTCGGCTGCACGTACAAGTACCTCAACGGCGGGCCCGGCTCGCCCGCGTATCTGTACGTGGCCCGGGACCTCCAGCCCCGCTTCGACTCCCCGCTGCCCGGCTGGAACTCGCACGCCGACCCGTTCGGCATGGAGGCCGACTTCACCCCGGCCGACGGCGCGGCCCGCGGCCGGGTCGGCACCCCCGACATCCTGTCGCTGCTCGCGCTCGACGCGGCGCTCGACGTCTGGGACGGCGTGGAGATCGAGGACGTCCGCGCGAAGAGCCTGGCCCTGACCGACTTCTTCCTGCGCTGCGTCGGGCGGTACGTCCCCGCGGGCCGGGTCGCCTCGGTCACCCCCACCGCGCACGGCGAGCGCGGCAGCCAGGTATCGCTGCGCTGCTCCGACGCCGGCGCGGTGATGACCGAGCTCATACGGCGCGGCGTCGTGGGCGACTTCCGCCGCCCCGACGTGCTGCGCTTCGGCTTCACCCCGCTGTATACGGGCTTCGCCGACGCCGAGCGCGCGGCCCGGGTACTCGCCGAGGTGCTGAGCGAGGGCACCGGGACGTCCGAGGGGGTGTCCTAGCACGTGACGGTGCGAGGGCAGGTGGACGGCGCGCTGCCGAGCGGCCCTGGCGGGCCGAGCGGACCCGGCGGGCCGGACGCGGTCGGCGGCCTCGACCCCGCGCGGCGGGCCGCCGCCGAGGAGGAGTCCGCCTTCGGGCACGCGTACGTCGCCCCGGATGTCTCCGCCGCATACGGCGAACACCCGGACCAGGTCGTCGACTTCTACCTGCCCCGCACCGGGCCCGCCGGGCGGGCGGGCCTGCCTGGTGCTGGGCTCGCCGGGGGCGCGGGCCTGCCTGGTGCCGGGCTCGCCGGGCGGGCGGGCCTGCCTGGTGCCGGGCTCACCGAGCCGCCGGATCTGCCCGGCACCCCGCCCGGCGGGCTGCCGGATATGTCCCGCACCCCGCCCGGTGGGCCGTCCGACCTGCCCCGTCCCGAGGCGGCCTCCTCCGAGGCGGCCGCCGGTCCGGCCCCCGACGTGTCCTGCGCTGACGAGGCCACCGGACCCGCGCCGCTCGTCGTGCTGTTCCACGGCGGTGCCTGGCGGGCGCGCTACGACCGGTGGCATCTGTCGCCGCTCGCCGCGTTCCTCGCCGGGCGCGGCTTCGCCGTCGCGTCCGTGGAATACCGGCGCGGCGGCGAGGAACGCGCCGAGGCGGCGGCCGACGGCGCCCCGAAGGGCCGTCAGGAAGCGGCGGACAGCGCGCCGGACGTGCCGCCGCCCGCCGGACGGTGGCCGGAGACGTTCGACGACATCGCCGCCGCCGTGGACGCGCTGCCCGAGCTCGTACGCACCCGGATCCCGGGCCGCGCCGACCCCGACCGCATCGTGCTCTGCGGGCACTCCGCGGGCGGGCACGCCGCGCTGTGGGCGGCCGCGCGCCATCGACTGCCGACCGGCTCGCGTTGGCATCTCCCCTCGCCTCCCCCCGTTCTCGGTGTGGTCGCGCTGGCCCCCATCGCCGACTTCCGCACCGCGCGGGACCTGCGTGTGTGCTCCGACGCCGTCGACGAACTGCTCGGCGGGGCGCAGCACATGCGGGCACGGTCGCCTCACGCCGACCCCGCCGCGCTGCTCCCCACCGGTATCGCCACCACCATCGTGCAGGGCGCCACTGACATCGACGTTCCACCGCAGGTCGCGGAGGCGTTCGCGGCCGCCGCGACGCGGTCCGGACAGCCGGTCCGGCTCACTCTGCTCGCCCAGACGGGCCACTTCCCGCTGATCGACCCGGCCGCGCCCGCCGCCGACACGGTCGCGGCGGAACTCGCCCGCGTCACGGGACCGGGTCTGCCCGGCCATTGACGCCCGGGCCCGGGCCCGGGGGCGAGGATCTGCCTTCGAGCCCCGAGCCCCGAGAGCCCCGAGCCCCGGGTTGAGGGACGCGTTCGCTACGGCTCCCGCACGCCCCGCTCCCGTACGCTCCCGGCATGACCACAGTCGCAGGGTTCGACCCATGGAGCCGGTCCTTCGTCGCCGACCCCTACCCCGTGTACGCGAGTCTGCGCGAGGCCGGCCGCGCCCACTACTTCGCGCCCACCAACCAATGGCTGATCCCGCATCACGACGACGTCAGCGCCCTGCTGCGCGACCGCCGTCTGGGCCGTACGTACCGGCACCGGTTCACCCACGAGGAGTTCGGCCGGCCCGCGCCCCCGCCCGCGCACGGTCCGTTCCACACGCTCAACGACAACGGGCTGCTGGACCTGGAGCCGCCCGACCACACCCGTATCCGGCGCCTGGTCTCCCAGGCGTTCACCCCGCGTACGGTCGAGCGGCTCGCGCCGACGATCGAGCGGCTGGCGGGCGAGCTGGTGGACGGGCTGCTCGCCGAGGGCGGCGGCGACCTGATAGCGGCCGTCGCCGAGCCGCTGCCGGTGGCGGTGATCGCCGAGATGCTGGGCATTCCGGAGGCGGACCGCGGGCAGCTGCGCCCGTGGTCGGCGGACATCTGCGGCATGTACGAGCTGAATCCCGGCGAGGAGACGGCCGCGCGTGCGGTCCGCGCCTCGCTGGAGTTCTCCGCGTATCTGCGGGAGCTGATCGCGGCCCGCCGGAAGAACCCCGGCGAGGACCTGATCAGCGCGATGATCGCGGCGTACGACGAGGGGGACCGGCTCTCCGAGCAGGAGATGGTCTCCACCTGCGTGACGCTGCTGAACGCCGGGCACGAGGCGACCGTCAACAGCACCGGCAACGGCTGGCTGACGCTCTTCCGCCATCCCGACCAGCTCGCCCGGCTGCGCGCCGAGCCGGACGGGCTGCTGCCGTCGGCGATCGAGGAGCTGCTGCGCTACGACACGCCGCTCCAGATGTTCGAACGGTGGGTGCTGGACGACATCGAGGTCGGGGGCACCGCGATCCCGCGCGGCAGCGAGGTCGCGCTGCTCTTCGGCTCGGCCAACCACGACCCGGCCCGGTTCGAGGACCCCGGCACGCTCGATCTCGGCCGCAAGGACAACCCGCACCTCAGCTTCGGCGCGGGCATCCACTACTGCCTGGGCGCGCCGCTGGCCCGGATCGAGCTCACGGCGTCCTTCGGCGCGCTGCTGCGGCACGCCCCCGATCTGCGGCTGGTCCGGGAGCCGGAGTGGAACCCCGGATACGTCATCCGGGGCCTGCGGGAGATGGTGGTCGAGGTCTGACCGGGCCTGTTTTCTTTGTCCACAGCCTGTGGACAAAGAAAACAGGATCCCGCCTGCGGTCGTCACACGCCCTACGCGTGCGGCAGCAGCAGTCGCCAGGCGTCCGCCATCACCGTCCACGTACGGGTCCGCACCGGGCCGCCGACCAGCGCGTCCGCCCGATAGCGGAAGTCCGGCCCGGAGACGGTGACCGTGCGGGCGCGGGCGTGCAACGGGGTGTCCGCACCATGTGCGTGGACGACGATCTCGGCCAGTCCCCCGCCCGGCGCCGACACCGAGATCCGCCGCACCGGCCGGTCCAGGTCCACCAGCAGCGCGCCGTCCGCCTCCAGCCGCAGCCGCAGCGCGGGCGGCTGGACCCGGCGCCCGCGCTGCGAGCCGCCGCCCAAGCCGGGCACCGGCAAGGTGAGCAGCGCGAGTGCCGTTCGCGCTGTCCGCGCGGCGGGGGTCCACCACGGGTGGTGCCGATCGGATCCCAGGGACGCCGCGGGCTCCAGGGCCCCCGAAGGCCCATCGGACTCCGTAGATCCCTCACGGCCAGACCTACCAGACCCACCAGACCCGCCAGGTCCGCCAGACCCACCAGACCCGCCAGATCCCTCCGCCCGCTCGAATCCCTCAGCCCCCTCGAACTCCGAAGAGCAGGGAGTCCCCGAACCGGGCGCGGCCCCCGGTTCGCCCCGGCCGCCTGCCGTGCCCGGTTCGCCCCGGACGGAGCCGTACGCCTCACCGGCCGCGTCCGCTTCCTCACCGGCCCCATGGGCCGCACGCGCCTCGCCACACGGCTCATGCGCCTCACGCGTCTCATGCGTCTCGTACGGCGCATACGGCTCGTACCCCCCGTACGTACCGTGCTCGCCGCCACCCGAGGGAATCCGCAGCCCGCCCAGCACCACTCCGTCGCTGTCGTCGGCCAGCAGGTCCAGCCGCCGCTCGCGGCCGTCGAGGACCGTCCGCGCCGCCGCGACCGCCCCGGTCGGCACGCCCAGCGAGCGGGCCAGCCCGACCGACGCCGCGGTGCCCACCGGCACCATGGACAGCGGCGTGTCGGCCAGCTCACGCTGCCGGTGCAGCAGCCGCACCACATGCAGCAGCGCGCGGTCGTCCCCCACCACGACGGGCCGCCGACTGCCCCGGCGGGCGAGCGCCCGCGCGACCTCCTCCGGCCCGTCCGGCAGGCAGATTTTCGCCTGCGCGCCCGCACACAGCACATCTTTCGCGATGCGCACGGATTCGCCGTCCGTCTGCCGCGCGGCCGGGTCAATGATCACCAGCAGCGGGCGCTCCCGGACGTCCACGGGAAAATCTCCGGCGAGGTCTGGAGCCGACACCTTCGTCCTTCCTCAGGTAATCTCTCGGTGCAAGAGCCCCTGTCGCTGTTGCGCCAGGGGCTTCGTCTATCCGGGGCACCGGTTCGACGGCTCTGCGCTGGCACATGCCACCGCGCACGTTGGACATGCCCCGCCCGGAAGGGGTGTACGCCTGTGCCCGCACTTGTGCTGCTCGGTGCTCAGTGGGGTGACGAGGGCAAGGGGAAGGCCACTGACCTGCTCGGTGGCTCGGTTGACTACGTGGTGCGCTACCAGGGGGCAACAACGCCGGCCACACGGTCGTCGTCGGTGACCAGAAGTACGCGCTTCACCTCCTCCCCTCCGGAATCCTCTCCCCGGGGTGCACCCCGGTCATCGGCAACGGCGTCGTCGTCGACCCGGCGGTCCTGCTCTCCGAGCTGAGCGGACTCAACGAGCGCGGCGTCGACACGTCCAAGCTGCTGATCAGTGGTAACGCGCATCTGATCACGCCGTACCACACGACCGTCGACAAGGTGACGGAACGCTTCCTCGGCAAGCGGAAGATCGGCACCACCGGGCGCGGCATCGGCCCGACGTACGCCGACAAGATCAACCGAGTCGGCATCCGCGTCCAGGACATCTTCGACGAGTCGATCCTCCAGCAGAAGGTGGAGGCGGCCCTCGATTTCAAGAACCAGGTGCTCGCCAAGCTCTACAACCGTCGTGCGATCACCGCCGACCAGGTCGTCGAGGAGCTGCTGGGCTACGCGGACAAGATCCGCGGCTACGTCTGCGACACCACCCTGGTCCTCAACAACGCCATCGACGAGGGCAAGGTCGTCCTCTTCGAGGGCGGCCAGGGCACGCTGCTCGACGTCGACCACGGCACGTACCCCTTCGTCACCTCCTCCAACCCGACCGCGGGCGGCGCCTGCACCGGCGCGGGCGTGGGCCCGACGAAGATCAGCCGCGTCATCGGCATCCTCAAGGCGTACACCACGCGCGTGGGGGCGGGTCCGTTCCCGACGGAGCTGTTCGACGAGGACGGCGAGAAGCTGCGCACCATCGGCCACGAGCGCGGCGTGACCACCGGCCGCGACCGCCGCTGCGGCTGGTTCGACGCGGTCATCGCCCGCTACGCGACCCGGGTCAACGGCCTCACCGACTTCTTCCTCACCAAGCTGGACGTGCTGACCGGCTGGGAGCAGATCCCGGTGTGCGTCGCGTACGAGATCGACGGCAAGCGGGTCGAGGAGCTGCCCTACAGCCAGACCGACTTCCACCACGCGAAGCCGATCTACGAGATGCTGCCGGGCTGGTCCGAGGACATCAGCAAGGCGAAGACCTTCGCCGACCTGCCGAAGAACGCCCAGGCGTACGTGAAGGCGCTGGAGGAGATGTCCGGCGCGCCGATCTCGGCGATCGGCGTGGGCCCGGGCCGCGACGAGACGATCGAGATCAACTCGTTCCTGTAAGGGGTCGCCCCCTCGGGGGCACCCCCCCCCGTGGCCCCCGTGCCATTGCCGTGGTCGGCGAGCATCGCGCTCGCCGACCACGGCGCGTTTGTGCGCGGCTACGCTGGTGCGCCATGAGGGAGGGAGCCTGATGGCGGCGAGGAGGCAGACGACGGAGCGGCAGCGGCGGCTCGGTACAGAGTTGCGGCGGATGCGCGAGCAGGTGGGGATGTCGCTGGGGGAGGCCGCGGCGATACACCGTGTGGACAAGCCCACCGTCAGCAGCGTGGAGTCCGCTCGGGTCGGTGTCAGCGCGGACCGGGTACGGATCTGGGCCGCCAACTACTCCTGTCCCGACCAGGGGTACGTCGACGCGCTCGCGGAGATGGCCAGGGAGCGCAGTACCAACTGGTGGGATGAGTACCGGGACACGCTCGTCGCGTCTCTGCTGGACTTGGCGGAGCTGGAACACCACGCCGTCGCGCTGCGGCATGTCCAGATCACGCACCTGCCGGGACTCCTGCAACGCGAGGACTATGCCCGCACCGTCTTCCAGGAAGCTGTGCCGCCTTGGGCGCCCGATGCCCTTGAGCGCGTCCTGGCGTTTCGGATGAGGCGCCGCGAGGTGCTTGACCGGATCCAGCCGCCCATGTGCACCTTCCTCGTGCACGAGGCATCACTGCGTATGGAGTTCGGCGGCAGGCAGATGATGAAGGCTCAGCTTGATCACCTGCTGAAGCAGTCCGACCGGGAGAACGTAACGATTCGCGTGGTGCCGTTCGCGGCTGGAGCATTTCCCAATGCGGGAAGCTCGACCGTCTACGCATGCGGTCCGGTTCGCCAGCTCGACACGGTGCAGATCGACATCCCTACGGGGACGACGTTCCTGCATGCGGTGACACATCTGGCGAACTACCGTGAGGTGCTGGATCGAATGGAGCAGCGTGCCCTTGGGGCCAGTGACTCACGGGACTTCATACGGCAAGTGCTGCAAGAGCTATGAAAGCGTGGGGAAGTGGATACTCACTGGCGTAAGTCGTCGTTCTCCGACCAGGTTGGCAACTGCGTCGAGCTCGCGTCGTGCGACGCCTGCGTCCTCGTGCGGGAGAGTGACGACCCTGGCGTGGTCGTTGAGGTCACACCGCAGCGACTGCGTACGTTCCTGGCTGCCGCCAAGGCAGGGGAGTTCGACCGCCTGGCCTAAGACGTGTCCGGTGGATCTTTCCCCTGACCCGCCCCTTCCCGTAACCAGGGGGCTTCGCCCCCTGGACCCCCCGGGGTCTGGGGTGCAAGCGCGCATGGTCGCCAACTGGCATATGCCAACCTGTCGTTGCTGTCGCGTCCATATTGGCGTGGAGCCTATATTGGTGCCATGTCCCCATGTGGGGACATGGCGAAGCCCCGGCGGTGTTGCAGCACCCCGGGGCATGGCCAACGCTTACCCAGAGGAGCGTCAACATGGCTCACGGTACCTGGCGTGCCGTAAAACGAACACTCGACCACGTCATCGCCTTGCTCTCCCCGCGCGCACGGCGGTGCCGCCACGAGACCGCGCCCCCGCCCGCGTACGACACCCCGCCGGTGATGTGGGCAGGACACGGCTACCCCACCGCCGCACCGTACGCGGAGGCGGCGTGATGGAAACCGGTACGCCGAACACATCGGGCACTGGCACCGCCCGCCTGTCGTTGCCGCCGGTCCGGCCGACCCCGGTCGACAACTGCGACGTGTGCACGGCCCTGGCCGTCCAGCGAGCCGAAGCGCGAAGTCGGGGCGACTACTCGGCCGAGACGGACTGCAACGTCGAGATCGCAGCGCACGCGGAAGGGCATTGCTGATGCCGATGCCCATGGATATATGGCGCGAGCGTTGGGACCGCGCCGACAGGACCGCCGCCGCGCTTCGGAACGCCCTCGCCACGCACGGCATCCCCGAGTCCGCTTACGGCTCCATCCGGCCGGTGGTCACGCACCAGGGCAGCGCGTACGTCGACCTCGGCATGCTCCGCGAGGACGCGGCGGCGAAGGTGGCCGCCGTGCTGAACCAGAAGGCGCACGCGGGGGAGGCCTAGGCGGTCGGCATCCCCGCCGGACTTCCCGCGGAGGGGAATACTCCCCGTAGGGGGCTGCTTCCGGAGAACCAGCCCCCTACGGGTCTAGCTATTCTTTCGACTCCAAAAATCGACCAACCGGGACAGCTCGGTTTCAGGAAAAGCCCACGGCCATCGCCGCTCAAAGTCCTTGGCATGACCCGTACCGAGGTCTACAAAGGCTTTGATGAAACCAGTAACTGCCAAATCCGTCGGCACCGCCGCGCCAAAAACCAAGGCACCTCGAACTGGCAGCCATGATTTTCCCGCGAGCCAGTCAGGATCGGCGAAAGAGTGTACGGCAATTCCGCAGCGTTCCTCAGTGATTCTACTGAGGTCGATAAAGTGCCCACCGGGCTCGAGTGGCCAGCGGCATGAAACGTCGGGAGTTCCCGATGCAAGGCAACAGACCGCATGGATCAGACTGGCCAGGGGGTCTACCCGCTCGATGGCCAGGTTGGTTGCCGAGATGCTCGCGGATGCTGTCTCTGTGGCCAGCCGCAGCACCAGACCGGGCCCCATCGAAAAGGTGACCGAGAACATGGACTCTCCATTGACGTGGCTCGGCACCCGGCGAGTCAGGATCAACCCGTGGTGATCCCGGCGTCATCGCTGGCGCACCGCGCCCAGTTGGCGTCGGAGGGGCCAGTATGGCTCCTCCCCATCTTGGTGTACGCCGTAAGGATGTCCTTGGACCTGTTGTCGAACAGGAAGGACGCCGTTCCGTAGTCGTTGGTGTAGGTCCGGAGGGTCGTTCCGGGGGTGTTCCCGTCCTTGTCATTGAACGTGGTGGCGATCCTGGATAGGCACTTCAAGAACTCTTTTCCGTACTTCTCGGTGTGCCCGTCCCCGCCGTGTCCGTCGGCGATGTGCAGTAGCCCCTTGGTCGGGTCCCCGCACTTGAGTCGGTATTTGTGGTCGGACGTCCACGACCCGACGACATCATAGGGGCCGATGTCGCCTTCCAGGCATGCGTTCACCTTCGAGTTCGGCGCTGCGCTGGCGGGCACTGCCGTGACCACGCTGAAGCCGCCCGCCAATATCGCCACACCCACGGCCGCCCTGGCGGCCGTAGCTATACGACTGTAGATGCGTGTTGAATGCATGCTGCGGCCGTAGCGGGCTGAGGTCAACTCTGGCAAGGGTAAATATCAAGCGGTATCGAGAGTCTCCGCCCTTTTCAATGAAGAGTGAACAGTTTAATCGAAGACCTCTAGTGGGATATTGCCGAAGTGGATTCTGTAATTCCTCAGCTCAACTGGTTCAGAGGTCAATCACGTACCCGCTCTGAACAGCGACTCACCAAACCACCGCCACCGCTGCCATCGAACGCGCGCCTTCACTGTGGCGGTCTTCTCGTGCGGGGCTAGGGAGTTTCGTTTGGATCAAGGTGGGGGCGAGTGATGGCGGTCGTTTCCGGGTGGCAGTGTGGGGCGATGCAACCCTGGATCCCATCCACCGAGAACGACCTGCGGCATCTGCTCAATGAGTGGGATCCGATCGGCGTCGCCGACGACGTGCAGGACGAGTACGACTGCATGCTCGCCCCTTTGCTCCAGCGGCTCCGTGGTGGCGCCAGCCAGACGGAGATCGGTGAGTTCCTGCGGCACGAGCTGGAGGATCACTTCGGGCTTGATCCTTTGGGCCTGCGGCCCGAAGCGATGGCCGCCCGAGTGATTGCCTGGTGGACGTCCGCCGGCCCGGCCGATGGCACTGGCCGCACGTAGCCGCTCCCTCCAGATCGTCTGATCGTTGGTCCAGGTGTGCCGTTGACTGACGCGCAGTGGGTGCGGATCGAGCCGTTACTCCCAGATCGGACACCGAAGAGGGGTGGCCGGTGGAGGGACCACCGAGAGGTGATCGACGCGATCGCCTGGAAGTTTCAGACGGGATCGCAGTGGGTCCATTTGCCGGAGAAGTACGGCAGTTGGCGGGGCGTCTACAACCGGCTGCGGATGTGGTCCATCGACGGCACGTGGGAGCGGGTGTTTACTGCGCTGATCGCGCAGGCCGACGCCGACGAAGACCTCAAATGGGCCGTCTCGGTGGACTCCACAATCGTGCGCGCGCACCAGCACGCGGCCGGGGCCCGCAAAAGGGGGCCCCGGTTGGCGAACCGGCAGATCACGCCATCGGCCGGTCCCGCGGCGGACTGACCACGAAGATCCACCTCGCCTCCGATGCCCACTGCCGGCCGCTGGCCTTCGTCCTCACCGCTGGACAGGCCGGCGACGCGCCTGCCTTCGCGCACGTAATGGCCCGCCTGCGCGTTCCTCGACGGCGAGGGCGGCCCCGCACCAGGCCGGACGTGGTCCTGGCCGACAAGGCGTATTCCTCCCGCGCGATTCGCGAGCACCTGCGCAAGCGCAGTATCCGGGCGGTTACCCCCGTTCCAGCCGATCAACGCGGCTACCGCCTGCGGCGCGGCAGCCGGGGCGGCAGGCCGCCCGCCTTCGACCGCGAGGCATACAAGCAGCGCAATACCGTCGAACGCTGCATCAACCGCTTGAAACAGTGGCGGGGCATCGCCACCCGCTACGAGAAGACCGCGACCCTCTACCTGGCCGGACTACACATCGCGGGCATCTTTCTCTGGTCTGCCCGGTGATCCAAACGAAACGGCCTAGCGGTCACCCGGGCCGAGGCGGCCGCCCCGCCTCGGCCCGCAGCGGTTCACTCACAGGAGTGAACCGCTGCGGAATGTGCCCAGACCGCCGATTGCCGGGCGACGCTGGCCTTCACCTGGAAGGGAGTGCGGTATGACGGCCAGAGCCGAGCGCACATCGCACATGCTGGTGGAGGACTTCGAGCAGATCGCCTCCGCCGCGCCCAAGACCGTCACGTTGGAGTTCATCAACGGGCGCATCGAGGAGAAGTGCGCGGCGGATGGGGATCACGAGACGATCGTCATGTGGCTGCTCAGGCAGTGCATGCAAGCCCGTCCCGAGTTCGATCTGCATACCGGCCAAGGGCTGAAGGTCGGGGCGTACCGCAACGGCCGGGCTCGGCCGGACGGCTCGCTGGCACCTGTCGCGCACTTCGCCGGACAGGGCGACTGGGCTGAGCCCGACGGCGTACTGATGACCGTCGAGGTCACCTCGTACGACAGGGACACCGATCGCCGCGACCGAAACGAGAAGCCCGCCGCCTACGCCGCCGCGGGGATCCCCGTCTACCTCCTCATCGACCGCGACGCCTGCGCAGTCGTCGTACACACCAATCCCCACCCCGAGAGGGGCTGTTACCTCGACATCCACAAGGCGCCGTTCGGTGAGCAGGTCGCCATCCCGGACCCCGTCGGGATCACCCTGGACACCGAGGTCCTGAAGAACTACGTCCGCTGACGCCGCGCGTGGGCGGCGGCCTGGTGAGCCCGGGTCGCCACCGTGCTTCGGAGGCGAAGACGGCCGCCGTGCTGGGCTCGGGTCACTGCGGATAGCGGACCACCAGCAGAGCCTCGACGTCTTCGGACGGTGCCTGATACAGGTGCGGGACGTCGGCGGGCCAACTGCCGTGCTCGCCGGGGCCGATCAGGACGGGGGCGGAGAGTTCGCCGATGCGGGCAGTTCCGCTGAGGATGACAATGTGCTCTGTGGTGCCGGGTGTGTGTGCGGCGGACTCCTGTGCCGCTCCCGCTCGGATGCGGACCCGGTACGTTTCGGTGATCGCGGTGGTGTCCTCGAATCGGTCGATGAGGACCGCGTCCACGGCTCGCCCCGAGATTTCGGCGCGGAGAGCGGGGGCGTGCAAGGCCGTGCTGAGGGGCACCTTCAGCGCCGTCGTGACGGCGTAGAGGGTTTCCAACGTGGGGTTGCGCCGTCCGCTCTCCAGCTCGGACAGCGTCCCCTTGCCGATCTTCGACCTGCGTGCCACCTCGGACAGGGACAGGCCCCGCGCCTCGCGCAGCTCCCGCAGGCGCAAGCCCACTTGGGTGGCCAGGTTCATGCTGTTCCTTCGCTCTTCTTCTCGTCGCGTGATGTCCGGTTGATCCGGCGCCCCACGCGATCTACTGTTCCATATGCAGAACGTTCCGTATATGGAACGCGAGGGGCGCGAGGAAAGGAGCGGCATGGCATCACCGGAGGGCGTCGGCACGTCTCTGCCCGCCCGCAGCGAACAGGTGGCGCGGGCCCTTGCCATGGCCGGTGTCCCGGGGCAGGTGCGCCTGCTGGCGGAATCGGCGCGTACCGCCGCCGAGGCGGCCTCGGCCCTGGGGTGCGACGTGGGCGCGATCGCCAACAGCCTCGTCTTCATCTCCGACGACGAGCCCGTGCTGGTCCTCACCAGCGGTCGCCACAAGGTGGACACCACGGCACTCGCCGCCCGATGGGGACGCGGCACGCTCCGCCGCGCCACTCCGGAGCAGGTGCGTGAAGCCACCGGGCAGGCGATCGGAGGCGTCGCGCCGGTCGCCCATCCTCGGGTGCTTCCCGCGGTGGTCGATGAAGCCCTGACCGACTACCCCCAGGTCTGGGCCGCCGCAGGCACGCCCCACACGGTCTTCCCCACCACCGCCAAGGAACTCGTCCGTCTCACCGGCGGACTCCTGCTGCCGGTCTGCCTCTGACGGAGCGCAGGCGGGAGAGGACAGCCGACATCACCGGAAGGGATCTCATGGAACACGAGCTGCGCACGGTCGTCGTGCTCAACAAGAAGCTCGACCCCGGGCGCATGCTGAACGTCACCGGGCACTTGGTGCTGGCCCTGGCTATGGGAATGCCCGAGGCGGACCGTCTCCGCCCGCGCACCTACGTGGACGCCGACGGAGGCGTACACCCGGCGATCTCCCACCACCCGGTCATCGTCTTGCAGGCCAAGAACTCCAACGCCCTGCGGACTCTGCGCTCCAACCTGCGTGAAGAGGGAATCTTCTGCACCGACTTCACACACACGATGGTCGACGGAGGAACCGAGGTGCAGATGGAGACGACCGGTGCGAGTCCGGAGGCGGAGCTTGAGTACTACGGAGTGTGCTGCTTCGGAAGCCGGGCGCAGCTCGACCCCATGACCCGGAAGTTCAGTCTGGTGAGAGGAAAGACAGCGTCCGATTCCGGTTTGTCGTGAGCACTGCCAGCATGTGACGATCAAGCTTTCTCGCATGCCGTGACAGGGGGAGGGCGCCGACGTGTTCGGCCCGCCGCAGGACCGCGCGCCTCGTGTCGTAGGGCCGTATCAGCTGATCGCCCGCCTCGGAGCCGGCGGCATGGGCGAGGTCTTCCTGGGGATCGACCAGCGGCAGGCCGTCTACGGCGGATCCGTGCGGGCGGCGGCGGTGAAGACGATCCGGCCCGAGCTGGGTACAGACGGCGATTTCCGCAACCGCTTCCGTCGGGAGATCGAAGCCGCGCGGGCCGTGGACAGCCGCTGTACGGCCCGGCTGCTGGGTGGGGACGCGGACGCCGTGTCGCCGTGGATGGCGACGGAGTACGTGCCCGGCCCCACGCTCGACAAGGCGGTGCGGGTCGGCGGCCCCCTGCCCCCGGAGGCGGTGCGGCATCTCGCACTGGATCTCGTACGGGCCCTCAGGACCATCCACCACGCCCGGATCCTGCACCGTGATCTCAAGCCCGGCAACGTGCTCCTGGCCGCCGACCACGCCAAAGTCATCGACTTCGGCATCGCGCGCGCCTTCGGCGCCGGCACGATGACGGCCACCGGAATGATGATCGGCTCGCCCGGATTCATGTCGCCGGAGCATGTCGCGGGCAGCCGCCACGTCGTCGCGGCCTCGGACGCCTTCTCCCTCGCCTCGCTGCTCTGCTACGCGGCCACGGGCGAGGGGGTCTTCGGGGACGGGCCGGTGGCGGCGGTGCTGTACCGGATCTCGCAGGCCGAGGCCGACCTGTCGCGCGTACCGGGGTGGTTGCGCGAGGTGGTCGCCGACTGCCTGCACGCGGACCCCTCCGCGCGGCCGGACACGGCGGAGCTGGAGCGGCGGCTCGGCGGCCCGGCCGTCGCCGCCGACCGGCCGAGTGCGCCGTGGCCCGAGCCGGTGCGCGCGCTGATCGCCGAGCGGGAGCGGGAGCTTCAGCAGCTCATCGCCGCGGGTGCCGGGGCCGTTCCCGTGACGCCGCCGGTGCCCACCATGCCCGGTGCCTCGCCGATCCACAGCGCGCCGACCGTACACGGTGCTCCGCCCCGTCCGTATCCGCTTCCGCAGGTGGCGGCGGCCGGGCCTGGACCTGATCGGCGCCGGTTCTCCCGGCGGCTGGTCGTGATCGGCGCGGGCGCGCTCGCCGTGGGGCTGCTGGCGGCCTTGGGAATACGGGCGCTGAAGCCGGGCCCGGAAGGCGATGGTGGGGGCGGGGGAGCGAGCGGAGGGGCGACGAAGCCCGGGGCGGCCGACTCCGGTTCCTCCTACGTGGACGAGCTCGGCGGGCCGGACCGCAACCGCGTCTTCGCCGCAGGCAGCTCGCAGCGGCCGCCCACGTGGCGGGAATGGTCGGCGAAGCTGGCGGACAAGCCGGTCGACTGCGCCCTGGACACGCGTGTCCTCGTCTGCCGTCTCGTCGACGGAAGCCTCCAGGCGGTCAACTCCGCCAACGGCGCCCGGATGTGGCACGCGCCCCAGGACGATCCGGGGCAGAAGCCCTCCTACAGCGCCCGCGGAACCCTCAACATCCCCGGCAGCGGCAGCAATCCGGTGATCCAGGGGGATCTGGTGCTGTCCGCCGAGTCGGGGCGGCTGCGGGCCCGGGCGGTCAAGGACGGCGCCGTGCGCTGGGACAAGCCCCAGACCGCCTACAGCGGCCAGGAAGGGAAGATCGTCGCGGCCGAGGGCCGGGTCTTCCTCACCAGTTTCGAGAACGACGGCTCCACCCGGGCGCTCGCCTACGACGCGGACAGCGGCAGGCGCCTGTGGACCAGGAAGGTCGCTGCGCACAGCGGCTCCGAGGCGTCCCGCATCCCCTTCACGGTCCAGGCGTACGGCACCGGGCTGGTCTACGTCCTGGGCGAGCACGGGCTGACGGCCCGCGACGCCCGGACCGGGGACGAGGCGGCGGTCTCGGACCTGCCGCCCGAGCAGTGCCTGGGCGCCCAGCTCAGCGGAGGCGAGGTGCTCTGCCCGGGGAAGGGGGAGGGCCCCGTCGTCCTGGACGCCCGTTCCCTCGACCGCGTCGACAACCCCCGGGACCCGCGCTATCCGGGGGTCTCCGCGGACAGCGGAGCCCTCGGAGCGATCGCGGGAGAGGGCGCGCTGACCACGGACATGGCCAGACAACAGGTCGTCCTGCACACGCAGATGGGCGAGGAGCGGGTCGTCGGCCCGGTGGCGAGCGCCCCCGACGGCGCACCGGCCCCCGTCTCGTCGCCGGTCTTCGCGGGCCGGACGGCGCTGTACGCGGACAACGCCGCGCTGTACGAGCTGCCGCCCGACGGGGCCAAGGCGTCGCGTATCCCGGTCGCGGGCGCTCCGGGAATCCGCTCCGCCCCCGGCATCAGGGATGTCTCGAAGGCTGTCTGGGCGCCGGAGCTGCTCTCGGTGGGCGGCCTGGTGTTCCTCGCGTACCACGACGGCACGGTGCGGTCACTGGAACTGCCCCGGAACGGCTGAGGGGGAGGAGAAGGAGCCGTGCTGCGACCGCTCGACGTCGGAACGCCCCGCGTGGTGGGCAGCTACGAGTTGCTGGCCACCTTGGGCTCGGGGGGCATGGGTACGGTCCATCTGGCCCGGCAGCAGCCGGACAGCCGGCCCGGCGGCGGCGCGTTCGGCGGCGGCGCGACCGGTGGTGGTGCGCCTGGTGGTGGCGCGCCCGGCGGTGATGCGCTCGGTGATGGCCTGGTCGCCGTCAAGACCATGCGTCAGGAGATGGGGGACGACCCGGGCTTCCGGCTGCGCTTCCGCCGCGAGGTCGACGCGGCGCGAGCCGTGCGCAGCCCGTACACCGCCGCTCTCCTGGACGCCGACCCCGACGCCGCCGTGCCCTGGCTGGCCACCGAGTACGTCGTCGGCCCGTCGCTGCACGAGGCGGTCGCCCGCTGCGGCCCCCTCCCGCCGGATGCCGTCCGGGCCCTGGGGGCGGACCTGGCCCGCGGGCTGCGCGCCGTTCACGGTGCGCGGATCCTGCACCGCGACCTGAAGCCCGCCAACGTGCTGCTGGGAGCCGACGGCCCCAGAGTCATCGATTTCGGTATCGCCCAGGCATACGACGCCACCGCCGTGACCGCGACCGGCCTGGTCGTCGGCTCCCCGGGCTTCATGTCCCCGGAGCACCTGGTGGGCGGGCGCGCGGTGACCGCCGCCTCCGATGTCTTCTGCCTGGGGGCGCTGCTGTGCTTCGCGGCGTGCGGGCGCGGGCCGTTCGACGACGGGGAACTGGCCGCGGTTGTCCACCGCATCGCGCAGGGCTACGCGGATCTCTCCGGGGTTCCCGCCGAGTTGCACGAGGTCGTCGCCTCCTGCCTGCGCCAGGACCCCGGCGCGAGGCCGACCTCCGACCAGCTGATCCGGGAACTCGGCACGCCGGGCGAGGCCGCGACCGCCCGCGGTCCGGGCGCCTCGCCGGTGAGCCGGACCGGCCCCTTCCCGTGGCCGCCGGGCGTCCTGGGGCTCATCGGCACGTACGGGACGGAGGTACGGCAGGCCGTCGCGGCGGCCGACGAGCGCCGGCGGGCGGTTGCGGCAGCGGCTGCCGAGGCGCGTCGGCAGAGCGTGCCGGCACCGCCGTATCCGGCGCACGTCCCCGGTACGGGCGGACTCCCCCCGGCAGTGGGCGGACTCCCCCCGGCAGTGGGCGGTCTTCCCCCGGCAGTCGGGGGTCTTCCCCCGGCACCGGTCGGCGCCGGGCCGGAACAGCGCGGGAACGGCTCGCCGGGACAGCGCGGAGACCGCTCGTCGGAACAGCGCGGGAACGGCTCGCCGGAACAGGGCGGAGACCGCCGCCGTCGGCGGCCGGCGGTCCAGCTCGCCGTCGGCGCGGTGGCGGGGCTCACCGCCGGTGTGCTGGCGGGTGCGCTGTTCCTCCCCGGACTGTGGGACAACGGCACCAAGGACTCCGGCAAGCCCGAGGCCGCCGTACCGCGCGACCTCGTCGGACAGGTGACGACGAGCCGCACGGACATCGGCGCCAGGACCGCCGAGCTGGGGGCCGCCGCTCTCGACGCCGACCGTCGCCCCAAGGGCTGGTCGCCCTGGCACCGGAAGCTGTCGGGCGGGCCGACGGCCTGCCAGCTCTCCACGAC
Organism: Streptomyces sp. XD-27; assembly: GCF_030553055.1. Taxonomy (NCBI): domain Bacteria; kingdom Bacillati; phylum Actinomycetota; class Actinomycetes; order Kitasatosporales; family Streptomycetaceae; genus Streptomyces; species Streptomyces sp. XD-27. The sequence goes on along the minus strand of NZ_CP130713.1, from coordinate 3,786,014 downwards.
CCTGCTGGTCTGCGGTGTCGGCGACGGAGTCGAGGCGCTGGACGTCGCGAGCGGCGAGCGGAAGTGGCGGTACCGCGACGAGACGGCCCCGCAGCTCAGGGACTTCTCCCCGTCATCGGCGGGGACGTGGTGTACGCGGCGGAGGGTGACGGCATCGTCGGCCTGCGGCTCTCCGACGGCGAGCCCGTCTCCCACTGGGCGGGCGCCTCCGGCTTCGACCCCTCGCGGGCGGCCGCCGCCGACGGGATCGTCTACGTCAGCTACGAAGGACCGTGCGGCACAGGCACCGGCTGCAACATGCTCTTCCGCGCGTACCGGGCGTCGGACGGACACAAGATGTGGGAGAAGGTCCACAAGGGGGTGTTCCCCCAGACTCTGGAGCTCGTCGGCGACCGGCTGCACCTCCAGGGCCAGACCCGCGGCATCGCCTTGGACATCGCGGACGGGGAGAAGGCGGGGGACTCGACGCCCTGCTCTCCGCTCGTCGTCCGGGGTGACGAGCTGTTCTGCAAGCTTCCGGCGCGAGAAGGCACGGAGGTCCGCGACGCCCGCACGCTCGGGGAGCGCCGACGGCTGCCGGTGGCGGTGGCCGCGGTCGGCGAGGCCGGACCCGCCGTCGAGGTCGCCCGTGACGAGGTGAACGTACCGACCATGAGAGGGGTGGACCCCCGCTCCGGAGAGGTCCGTTGGACCGGCCGGAAGGGGGTCGGAGACGGGGCCGTCGTGCTGGCGGGCGACCACTTCCTGGTCATCGGCCACGACGGCGTCCAAGCCTTCTCCCGCGCGAACGGACAGCCTCTCGGAAAGGCGGCCCGCTTTCGCGGTTGGCCGCGTCTCGGCCGAGGGACCGAGATGCGGCCCATCGTTCTGGCCGCCGGCGGGACGCTCTGCCTGGTGTTCGACGACGGCACGGTGCTCACCAGCCATCTGCCCTAGCCCTGGCCGCCCTTGGCGGCTCTGGCAGGGCTTCGGCCTGCCGCCGTCAGTTCAGGCGGGTGAAGGTCTGCGTCTTCACCTCGTCGGATTCCTCGTCCTTGTACTCCATGCGCAGTTTGTTCTCGCCGGACGCGGTGAACGTGTGGGACTTCTCGGCGTTGCAGCGGTCCACGGGTACGGACTTCGTGAGCTCCTCCGTGCTCAGCGTCAGGTCGCTGCCGACGGAGACGAGGCGCACGATGCCCTCGCAGTGGGCCCTGTCGCTGTTCCACTCGGTCTTGCCCACGCCGGTGCCGTAGGCGCCCTGGCTGATGGTGAGCTTGAGGGTCGCGTCCTCCCGCCCGTACACGTTGGTCGCCTGCCAGGTGCCCAGGAAGTCATCCGGGATCGGGGTGTCGCCGGTGGGCGACGGGCGGAGCGTGGCCTCGGCGGAGCTGTCCGAGTCGGCCCAGGCCATCGAGCCGTCCTCGCGTCGCTTGAGGGTCTGCTCGCCGAGGTCGGAACAGCCGTCCTGGGGAACGCTGGTGGTCACCTCCGAATCGATGACCAGCAGACTGTCCACCGACTTGAGCGTCCCCGACTCCTGGCAGAACGCGTCGCTGGCGGAGGTCAGGGTGTCGGCGACCTCGGCGCCGATCGTGCCCTGGGTGAGGACGATCCGGCGGATCTTGCCGGTCGGGGTGCCGTCCTCCAGGATCTCCCCTTCCCAGGCGCCCAGATACGCGTCCGGGATGTCTCCGGTGGTGACGGGCTTCGTCGCCGAGGCGGAGGCGGAGACGGAGGGAGGCGCGGACGCGGAGGGGCTGAGCGAGCTGCCCGCGCTGGGCGTCCGGGGGGCGGGTTCCGCGGACGAGCGGCCGTCCCGGTCCTTCGCCTTGCTGTCCTTGTCGTCGCCGCCACGGGTGACGGCGAACGTGGCCACGCCCGCGATCAGCAGCGTCGCGACGGCGGCCGAGACGATGACGAGCTTGCGCCTGCCGCGCTTGGGGGGCGCCGGGGACGGGCCGCCGGGTTCACCGGGCGCGCCGGGGCCCAGGGGCGGGGTGCCACCTGGAGGCGTGTGCCCGGTCGTCTCGAACGACGTGACCTGCGGCGGCCCGAAGACGCCCGCTCCCGCCCCTGCCGCGGGCGCGGATCCGGCAGTGGCGGGCGTCGGCGCAGGCTCAGGCGCAGGCTCAGGCGCAGGCGTGGAGGCCGGCGCGGCGGCCGATGCCGGGGTCGATGCCGGGGCCGATCCCGGGGTGGGCGCCTCAGGCGTGGGCGCGGGTCCGGGAGCGGCGGCCGCGGGAGCTGGGTCCGCGGGTGAGGCCGACGGCTCGGTGCTCGACGGCTCAGCGCCCGGCGGTACGGACGAGGCACCCGGCGGAGGCGCCGACGAGGATGACGACGGGGACGACGAGGCCGACGGCGCGGCCGCGGGCGCGCCGGATGGAGTGCGCACCGGCGTTCCGGACGGTGCCGGGGGCGTGGCCGGTCCTGCCGGGGCGGCCAGCGGGAAGGACGTCGGCGGCGGCGGCGCGGCCGGTGGCGGAGGCGTCGCGGATCCCGACGAGGACGGGGGCGCCCCGGGCCCCGACGCTGCCGGAGCCGTGGTGACGGGGCCGGACGGCGGGGGAGGTGCCACCGAGGCCGGTGGCGGAGCCGTCGCGGGTCCCGATGGCGGCGGGGGCGTCGGAGCGCCTGCGGGCCGTGGAGGCGCCGCGGGGCCCGAGGACGCCGGAAACGCTGCCGGACCCGAGGACGACGGAAACGGTCCCGGACCCGAGGACGACGGAAACGGTCCCGGGCCCGAGGACGACGGAAACGGTGCCGGACCCGAGGACGGCGGCAAGGGTGCCGGGCCCGAGGGCGGCGGTGGGGTCGCCGGGGCCGACAACGGCGGCGGAGGCGTGCCGCCCGCCGTGGGCGGCACGGTCGGCGGCAGCGGAACCGTCCCCCCGGACGCCGCATGTGCGCGCGGCGGTACGGCAGGCGGGGCGGGCGTGCCCGCGGCCATCGGGCCGGGCGCGCCAAGGGCCGTCGGGGCCGCGGGCGACTCCGCGTCGAGCAGTTCCACCGCGTGCCGGCCGAGCTGGGCGACGAGGCTGCCCGGCAGCCACGGTTCGGCGGCGGTCCCCTCGTCCTCGGGCGCGGCCGTACGCTCCAGCAGCTCCGCGAGCGTGGGCCGCTCGGCGGCGTCCTTGCGCAGACAGTCCCGGACCAGGCCCTCCAGCCCCTCGGGCAGACCCTCCAGGTCCGGCTCCTCCTGGGCGATGCGGTACATCACGGCGTGCACGCCGCTGTCGGCGGTGCCGAAGGGCTGCCGTCCGGTGCCCGCGAACGCGAGCACCGAGCCGAGGCAGAAGACGTCGCTGGCCGGGGTGACCCGCTCGCCGCGCACCTGCTCCGGGGACATGAAGCCGGGCGAGCCGACGACCGCGCCGCTGCGCGTGAGGATGCCGTCGGTGACCGTCTCCAGCGCGCGGGCGATCCCGAAGTCGATGACGCGCGGTCCGTCGATGGTGATCAGGACGTTGGAGGGCTTGAGGTCGCGGTGGACGAGACCGGCGGCGTGGATGTCCCGTAACGCGCGGGTCAGCCCGTTGCCGAGGATGCGTACGGACCGTTCGGGCAGCGGGCGGCGGCCCTCGGCGATGACCTCGTGCAGGGAGGGACCGGCGATGTAGCCCGTGGCCACCCACGGGGTGTCGGCCTCGGTGTCGGCGTCGAGCACGGGGGCGGTCCAGTCGCCTCCGACTCGTTGGGCGGCCTTGACCTCCTGTTTGAACCTCCGCCGGAACTCGGCCTGTTGGGCCAGTTCCGTCTGGACGAGCTTGACGGCGACCGTACGGCCGCGTGCCGAATGAGCCAGGAACACCCGGCCCATGCCACCGGCGCCCAGCCGCCGCAGCAGCCGGTACTCGCCGATACGGCGAGGGTCCTCAGCCCCCAGGTCTTCCATGCGTTCGTGCCCCTTCCCCTGTCAACCCTCGCCAGAGAATAGAGGCGGCGAAGAGCGATGGGGGCGACGTGGGCGATCCGTTACCGGTTCCGTATCCAAAGCGTTTCAACGGCCCGCGGGCGGCCGTTACTTGACGCGCGAGTAGGTGAGGGACTGCTCGCCGGACTGCCTGTCGGTGTCGATGAAACCCCGCAGGAACGTGCCTTCTTGTTGCATCGTCAGATAGCTCGCCGCACCGGACTGGCAGGCGGACCCGCTGGGCTCGGCGACGGTGACGACCGACGGGCCCAGCTTGAGCGGGCCGTCCGCCGTACCCTCCGCGGTGAGGGCGGCGGTCCAGACGCAGCGGTATCGCCCGAGCGTGTCCATGCCCTCGCCGGTGATCGTGGCGATGTCCGCCCCGGTTCGTCCCTGGCTGATGACGATCCGTCGGGTCTGGTGCCCCTGGGGCGTCCTGAAGCTGGTGTTCCATGTGCCCAGGAACCGCTTCGGTACATGACCTGAGGCGTCCGGCGTCGATGACGCTTCGCCACCCTGCGCCGCCTCGCCGTTCCCGGCGTCGTTCCGGTGCTGGACGACGTAGTAGGCGCCGCCTCCGACCAGTGCGGCGGCGGCGACCACCGCGGCGATGACCAGCGGCGCCCTGGACCGCCCTGGCCGTCCACCGAGGGCAGTCGCCGGAGTGGGCCCGGGCGTGGGCGTGGGAGCGGGGTCGGCCGGAGTCGGGGCGCCGGCGGCGTCGGCGGCGTCGGCCGGGGGACATCCGTCCCCGGCGGCAACCGGGGTCCCCGGCCGCGGCCCCGACCCGGTCAGCGTCATCGCTGTGGGGGACGCCATGCCGCCCGCAGGCGCCGCGCCGCCCGCAGGTGTCGCGCCGCCCACGTCGGGGTCCTCCGCGTCCAGCAGTCGTATCGCGTGCCGCCCCAACTGGGCGACCAGGCCGCCCGGCAGCCAGGACTCCGTGGCCCGCAGATCCGCCAGCAGCCCCTCGACTCCGGTGCGGTCCACCACCTCCTCGGGGGTGGGCCGGTCCGCCGGGTCCTTGGCGAGGAACGCGGAGATGAGCGGACGCAGTCCCTCCGGTACGTCCGTGAGGTCCGGCTGCTCCTGCGCGATGCGGAACATCAGCGCGTGCACCCCGCTGGACTCGCCGCCGAACGGCATCCGCCCGGAGGCCGCGTACGCCAGCACCGAGCCCAGGCAGAAGACGTCGCTGGCGGGCGTGACGCGGTCGCCGCGCACCTGCTCGGGGGACATGAAGCCGGGCGAGCCGACGGTCGCTCCGGTACGGGTGAGCCCGCCGTCGGTGACGGAGTCCAGGGCGCGCGCGATGCCGAAGTCGATGACGCGCGGCCCGTCGATGGTGATCAGGACGTTGGAGGGCTTGAGGTCCCGGTGCACGATCCCGGCCCCGTGGATGGCCTGGAGCGCGCGGGCGAGACCGGCGCCGAGCACGCGTACGGACCGTTCGGGCAGCGGCCCGAAGTCCCGTGCGACGCGTTGCAGCGAGGGCCCGGCGATATAGCCGGTGGCGACCCAGGGCACCTCGGCCTCGGTGTCGGCGTCCAGCACCGGCGCGGTCCACTCGCCGCCGACCCGGCGCGCCGCGGCCACCTCCTGCCGGAACCGGTGCCGGAACGACTCCTGTCCGGCGAGGTCCGGGTGGACGAGCTTGACCGCGACCGTACGCCCGCGATCGGAACGGGCGAGGTAGACGCGGCCCATGCCGCCCGCACCGAGCCGGCCGAGCAGCCGGTACGAACCGAGCGTGCGCGGATCCCCTGGCGCCAGCCTGTCCATGACGGCGGTGTCCTTCCCCCGATGTCCTCGTCCCCCGAAAGTCCTTGCCGGAGGATAACCGGGGCCCCGGCTCGCCCGGGGGCCGGTGGTCGGCCTGCCTTCCACGCCGGCCGCCCGCCGGGTGATCCGCCCTGTGCGCAGGCCGCCCGGTGGCCCGGTCCGCCTTCCGCGCACGGCCACCCGGCGGGTGAGCCCGCCCTGTGCGCCGACCGCCGCCCGCCGGGTCAGTCCGCCCGGTGGTCGCCGGTCCGACCTGCGCCGACGCGTATCAGGGCGGCGCATCAGGGCGGACCAGAGCCCGCTGCCGCGGCGCCGTCCTGGTCCGGCTGCCGCCGCTCCGCGAGCGCGTCCAGTGCTCCGGACAGCTCCTCCACGGCGGCCATGACGCGATGGAACTCCGCCTCGCCGCCGAGCGCTTCGGACAGCTGCTCCGCAAGGGCCTGGTGCCCGGGGACGATACGGCGCACCGCTTCCCGCCCCTGCTCGGTGGGGGCGAGCAACTTGGCGCGGCGGTGGGCCGGGTTGGGCCGGTACTCGGCCAGGCCCTCCGCCACCAGCAGGTCGGCAACGCGCTGCACGCTCTGCCGGGTGATGCCCATGACCCGGGCGATCGCGGCGACGGGCAGTGGCTCGCTCAGGACCGCCCCGAGCACCTGCCAGCGAGCCGCGGTGAGCCCGGCGGGCCGGGCCAGCTCCTCCGACACGGACAGGAACTGGCCGTTGAGCCGGAAGACGCCGAGCGCGGTACGGCTGAGCAGCGCCGGGACCGACGCACCCGCTGTCCCCGCCGCGGACTGCTCGTCCGACTCGTTCAGCGGCTTGTCCGTCACCGCTGCGCCGCCGCGGCCAGCACCTCGTACGCGCTCGCGTCCGACGCCGCGAAGAGCCGGTACCAGGCGTCGAGTACCTCCGGCTCGAAGACGTCGAGCTGGGCCAGGATCTCCCGTGCGAACGCGATCGGTTCGGTCGGGCCGGCCGTGATCAGCCCCCGGTCGGTGACGGCCGCCGCCTCGCGGTACCGGTCGCCGCCCTGGTAGCCGGTGGCGGCCAGATACCCGGCGGCCGCGCTCGTGTGGTCCCGGTCGTCCAGCAGTCCCTCGGCAGCCAGCCCTGCCGTGGCGCCGCAGATCGCCGCGACCGGGACGCCCGCGTCGAGGAAGGCGCGGGCGGCACGGGCGAATGGCGCGTTGGCGTCACCGGCGTCCCAGGCCGTGGCTCCGGCCAGGATCAGCAGCGCGCTGTCCTGGGGGCGCAGGTCGCCGATCGCGAGGTCGGGAACGATGCGCAGCCCGCCCATGGTGGTCACCGGCTCGGTGGTCGGACCCACCGTCGCGACGGCGAAGCCGGTACGGGGCGCGCGGTGGTAGCTGGTGTCGCGCAGGTGCGCGATCGCGTAGCCGATCTCCCAGTCCGCGAGCGTGTCGTAGACGGCCACGTGCACGGTCGGTCGCTGTCGCTGCTCTGTCGTTTCCATCATGACAGCATTCTGTCTTTTCGGCAGCATGCTGTCAATTGCCATGTCGATTGGCTGGAGCGGGGCGGGGCAGGGGCGACCCGACACGCTGCCCAGCGAAGTGGCCGAAGCCATACAGGTTGGCGGTGCCGGTCCGCGCCGACCGCTTCGTACGCTGGGCGGAGCCGTCCACAAGTGATCGAGGTGCGAACCCGTGACCGTCTCCCCCCAGGTCCCCGACCCGGCCGCCGGTGCCGCCGTCAAGGCCGCCGACCGCGCGCACGTCTTCCACTCCTGGTCCGCCCAGGGCCTCATCGACCCGCTCGCCGTCGCGGGCGCCGAGGGCTCGTACTTCTGGGACTACGACGGGAGGCGCTACCTCGACTTCTCCTGCCAGCTGGTCAACACCAACATCGGCCACCAGCACCCGAGGGTCGTCGCCGCGGTCCAGGAGCAGGCCGCGAAGCTGTGCACCATAGCCCCGGGCTTCGCCGTGGACGTGCGGTCCGAGGCGGCGCGCCTGGTCGCCGAGCGCACCCCCGGCGACCTCGACAAGATCTTCTTCACCAACGGCGGCGCCGAGGCGGTGGAGAACGCGGTCCGCATGGCCCGGCTGCACACCGGACGCACCAAGGTGCTCTCCGCCTACCGCTCGTACCACGGCGCCACCGCCGCCGCGATCAACCTCACCGGCGACCCGCGCCGCTGGCCCTCCGACACCGCCTCCGCGGGCGTCGTCCACTTCTGGGCGCCTTTCCTCTACCGCTCGCCGTTCCACGCCGAGACCGAGGAGCAGGAGTGCGAGCGCGCGCTGCGCCACCTCGAGGACACCATCGCCTTCGAGGGTCCGCAGACCATCGCCGCGATCATCCTGGAGACCGTCCCGGGCACCGCCGGGATCATGGTCCCGCCCCCGGCTACCTGGCCGGGGTCCGCGAGATCTGCGACCGGTACGGCATCGTCTTCATCCTGGACGAGGTGATGGCGGGCTTCGGGCGGACGGGCCGCTGGTTCGCCGCCGACCACTGGGGCGTCACCCCCGACCTGCTGACCTTCGCCAAGGGCGTCAACTCCGGCTACGTCCCGCTGGGCGGCGTCGCGATCTCCGCCGAGATCGCGGCCACCTTCGACCAGCGCCCGTACCCCGGCGGCCTGACGTACTCCGGCCACCCCCTCGCCTGCGCGTCCGCCGTCGCGACGATCAACGCCATGGCGGAGGAGCGGATCGTGGAGAACGCCGCCGACATCGGCGAGCGGGTCATCGGCCCCGGCCTGCGCGAGCTCGCCGAGCGGCACCCGTCGGTGGGCGAGGTGCGCGGCCTGGGCGTCTTCTGGGCGGTGGAACTGGTCAAGGACCGCACCACGCGCGAGCCGCTCGTCCCGTACAACGCGAGCGGGCCCGCCAACCAGCCCATGGCCGACTTCGCGGCCGCCTGCAAGCAGCGCGGGCTGTGGCCGTTCGTGAACATGAACCGCACGCACGTCGTGCCGCCGTGCACCGTCACCGAGACCGAGGCCAAGGAAGGGCTCGCCATCCTCGACGAGGCGCTGGCGGCCGCGGACACGCACACGGTCTGACCCGCGGGTCTCACACGGCCCGACCGCAGGTCTCACACCGTCTGACCCGCAGGTCTCACACGGCCTGACCCGCAGATCTGGGGAAACCGTGAAGGTGTAGCGCGGTGTAGACCACGGCGTACTCCCCGCGACGGCCCTCGCATATCGTGAGGCGTGGGCCGTCGCGCACATCCGCGACGACGGCCGCGAAAGTGTCAAAGGAGACGGTCGTCGATGCCCCTGCCCGGCAGCAGCCAGGTCAAGCGCAGCACTCTGCGTCAGCAGATCGCCGACGCGCTGTGCGACGAGGTGCTCTCGGGCAGGCTCCCGGCCGGCCGGCAGTTCACCGTCAAGGAGATGGCCGACCAGTACGGGGTCTCGGCGACCCCGGTCCGCGAAGCCCTCATCGACCTGTGCTCGCAGGGGCTGCTGGACGTCGAGGAGCACCGGGGCTTCCGCGTCCACGAGTTCACGCTGGACGACTTCCGCGCCATGCTCGAGGCGCGGGCGCTGATCGTCGAGGGCATGTTCCGGCGCTCCGCCGCGCACGTGCTGGCCTCGATCCCGCCGCAGGCCCTGGCCTCCGTACGGCGCCGCGCGGAGGAGGCCGAACGCGCCGCCCGCCTCGGCGACCTGGACATCCTGATCGGCTACGACCTGCGGTTCTGGCGCGAGCTGACGGGCCTGGTCGGCAATCCGTATATCTCGGACTTCCTGCAGCGGGTGCGGGTGCAGTGCTGGGTGTTCACCGTCCCGTACCTGCGCGGCGTACCGGATCTGTCCGGGCGGCTGTGGTCCGCGCACGGCGATCTGACCGACGCCGTCACGCGCGCCGACGCGGCCGCGGCGGAACGGATCATCTCGGCGTACAACGCGCACTCGCTCGCGCTCATCGAGGAACTGGCCGGGTGCCCCGGACCGTCCGCCGGTCCGACTCCGGTGGACGGCCCGGCGGACGGCGCGGTCGGCGGCTGAATTCCGGCCCTCCGGCGCCCTTCGCGGAGCGTGCGCGGGGCATTACGCTGGCCCGACCATCAGACCTCCACCCGACGGCCGCCCCCGAGCGAGAGTGAGATCACGTGGCATGTGACCTCTGGCTGGTCCCCCTCGTCGATGTGCTGTGCCACAGCCCCGACAACCCGTTCGCCGAGGAGATCGCGGAATACGACAAGGTCCTCGGCGAAGCCGGTCTCCCGCCCGTACCCGTCTTCGGCTACATGCCGGGGCTGTCCGGGGACGTCGCCCCGGTCGCGGGCTTCGACTACGACGCGCTGCACTTCCTGCGCCGCGCCTACCTGCTGCAGTTGTGCGGACTCGCGGTCACCCCGGTGGACGAACTCGGCGGGGACTACGAGCAGTTGCTGGAGATGTTCGAGCCCACGGCCCAGCAGTCCCATCTGGTGTGGCACTACGACCACGCCGGGGCGTACGTCCCCGTCGACTTCGCCGCGCCGCTGACCAGCGACGAACTGATGGCGGGGGCGGGCCGCTGGGCTCCAGCCACGGTCTGCTGCGCGAGCTCCAGGCGGTCGCCCCGGTGCTCGGCATCGACCCGGCCAACCCGCCGGCCGCCCCCGCGCCCCCCGCCCGCCCCACCGGCCTGGAGGAGCCGGCGGCGCAGCCGCTCCCGCACGACCACAGCCCGTTCGCCCGGGAGCGCCATGTGTGGCTCGGCCTGCACGCGGCCGCGACCCGCAGCCTGGGCCAGGGCTCCATGATCGTGTTCAGCTGACGGCGACCGGCGACCGGCGACCGGCGACCGGCGGCTGGCGGCTGGGTGACGCGGCTGGGTAACCCGGCGGCCGCTTCGGCTGCGGCGGCCGAGGACGACGACTCCGGCCGCCGCGACCGGCGAGACGCGACCCCGGACCGTCCTCAACGCGTCGGCCCAGGCGGCCGTTGGCGCGGCATGTTCGGCCGGGTGCCGGGCGGCGGCGGAAAGCGGCCGCCCGGAGCCTCGCCGTCCACGCGGGCCCCGCCCATCGTGAGGGCCTGCGCGTACAGCGGCGCGGAACCCGACCCGAACTCCGCCATCCAGCCGACCGTCTCGGCCCGGACCAGCCCCGAGACGTCCTCGCAGAACCGGCGCAGCACGGCGAGACAGCGGTCCGCGGCCTCGCTCGCCGTGCCCTCGGCGGGGCCCAGCACCTCCCGTACGCTCTCCATCGCCCAGTCGAACCGCAGCGCCTCCAGCCGCCGGAGCACCGCCTGCGCCGTCGCCACGTCGCGCATCCAGCCCGACGTCAGCCCGAAGAACCGATCGCAGGCGACACACGCCACCGCCAGCAGCAGCGCCAGGCAGCCCCAGCCCGCGCCCTCGGCCACCAGCCCGTTCAGGTCCAGCAGCGGGAGGGTTCCACCCGCCACCGCGGCGACCCCGGTCCCCACCCGCAGGGCGAACGCCGTCCGCCGCTTCCAGACCCGGTCGGCGAGGTACCACTCGGCCACGCGCAGCGCATCGTTTTCCGCCCAGCGGAAAAGCTCGTCGAGGCGCTCGGCGGGTTCGGCCCAGTCGCCGAGCGGGAAGGGCCGACCGAGCAGGTCGCCCTGCTTCCTCCCGCGTCCCTGCCGAGGCGGCTCCAGGGGCCCCTCGGGCTGCATCTCCGGCTGACTCACCCGTGCGCTCCCTGCTGCGGTTGCGTTCTCCGACGAGAGGCACCATTCCTACCGCCGAACGGTTGGCCTCACCGCCGCGATCGGGATATTTCCGCCCGTAAGTGGTGGCTGATCGGATATAGGGGCGTCCCCACCCTCACTCGAAAGAGGACACCGCCACGCTTCCCGCCCCCGGTCGTGCCGTACGCGGGCGCGCCTGGCGGGTCCGCCGTACGCGGCCGTGCCGTACGCGGTGGTGTCGGACCGGCCGCCGGGCAGCCCGCACGCCATCGGCCGGCCGGTGAGGCAATAGGCTGCCTCCCGTGAAGGTCCTCGTCATCGGCGGCGGCGCCCGCGAACACGCCCTGTGCCGCTCCCTGTCCCTCGACCCCGACGTCACCGCCCTGCACTGCGCCCCCGGCAACGCCGGCATCGCCGAGCTGGCCACCCTGCACGCCGTGGACGCCGTCGACGGCGCCGCCGTCGCCGACCTCGCCGCCTCCCTGGAGGCGGACCTCGTGGTCGTCGGCCCGGAGGCCCCCCTCGTCGCCGGTGTCGCGGACGCGGTGCGCGACCGGGGCATCCCCGCCTTCGGGCCGTCCGCGGAGGCCGCGCGGCTGGAAGGCTCCAAGGCGTTCGCCAAGGACGTGATGGCGTCGGCGGGGGTGCCCACCGCCCGCTCCTACGTCTGCACCACCCCGGAGGAGATCGACGAGGCCCTCGACGCCTTCGGCGCCCCCTACGTCGTCAAGGACGACGGCCTCGCCGCCGGCAAGGGCGTCGTGGTGACGTCCGACGTCGAGCAGGCCCGCGCCCACGCCCTGGCCTGCGAACGCGTCGTCATCGAGGAGTTCCTGGACGGCCCCGAGGTGTCGCTGTTCGCCATCACCGACGGCGAGACGGTCCTGCCTCTCCAGCCCGCGCAGGACTTCAAGCGCGCGTACGACGCCGACGAGGGCCCGAACACCGGCGGCATGGGCGCGTACTCCCCGCTGCCCTGGGCCGACCCCCGGCTGGTCGACGAGGTCCTGGAAACCGTCCTCCAGCCCACCGTCGACGAACTGCGCCGCCGCGGCACGCCCTTCTCCGGCCTGCTCTACGCCGGTCTGGCGATCACCTCGCGCGGCGTGCGCGTCATCGAGTTCAACGCCCGCTTCGGCGACCCGGAGACCCAGGTCGTCCTCGCTCGCCTCAAGACCCCCCTGGCGAGCGTGCTGCTCAACGCCGCGACCGGCAACCTGGCCGCCGAGCCGCCGCTGCGCTGGAGCGACGGCGCCGCGGTGACCGTCGTCATCGCCTCCCACAACTACCCGGGCACGCCGCGCACCGGCGACCCGATCTCCGGCCTGGAGGAGGTGGCCGAGCAGGACGGGCCCAAGGCGTACGTCCTGCACGCGGGCACCAAGCGCGACGAGGCCGCCGGGCAGGTGGTCAGCGCGGGCGGCCGGGTGCTGTCCGTCACCGCCACCGGTTCCGACCTGGCGACCGCGCGGGAGCGGGCGTACCGGGCCGTCGGACGCATCACCCTCCCGGGCTCGCACCACCGCACGGACATCGCGCTGAAGGCAGCCTCCGGCTGATCCGACGGGCCTGCCGACGCACGCGTCGGCGGGCCCGATGGTTGCCTGCTCCGGCCAATCCCATTCCATCGAGTGAGCGCTTGGCCATCCTGCTGACGGGCGCCGTTGCCCCAACTAATGTGCCGCTCAGGTGCGCTGCGGCAACTGGCCCACCGGCATTGCGACAGCGTGGACCGGTGTGACAGTGGGGGAGTACGAAGCAACGCCGCCAAGCGCCCGCTGTCTCACTCGTCAGCAGGGCAGTAGGGGGTGATCAGACTCGTGGCAGGTCCGGAAGCAGGAGCACAGGCAGCGCGCGCCCGCGCGCTCGCAGTGCTGCGGATCCGCGGCACGGCGCTGGCCGTGGCGCTTCTACCCGCGGCCGCGGCCGTGGTGCTGCTGGTGGCGAGCGCCACCGGCCGGATCGGCGGCGGCGAGGGGTGGAGCGCCGTGCGCTGGGCGGTGACCGGCGTGGCCCTGGTGGTGCTGCTGGTGGCGGCCGCGGTGGCCGCCGTGGTCGTACGGGCCAGGCCCGCCCTCAGCCCGACCGTGCCGATCCCCGAGGAATCGGCCCCCGACCTCTACCGACTGGTCCGCGACCTCGCCGACCGCCTGGAGGTGCCCGCGCCGTCCGCCATAGCGCTGACCCCTGACTGCGACAGCTGGCTGGAGGACCGTACGCATCGCGCGCACGGCCGGTCCAGGGCGGGCGCGAAGGCCGGGGCGGCGGGCCGGAGCGTTCCGGCGGCCGCGGGCGCGGCAGCGGCGGCCACGCGCGGCCTCACGGCCTTCGGGCGCGGCCGGGCGCCCCAGGCCCCGGTCCTGGTGATCGGCTCACCCTTCCTGTGGTGGATGCGCGTCGCCGAGCTGCGCGCGCTGCTCGCACCGGTCGTCGCGGGTACGGGGCCGTCCGCGCACCCCGACATAGCCGCCGCCCGGCGGTTCGTGCGGGGCCTGGACGCGGCGGTGGCCGTCGCGGCACAGGGCACCGGCTCGCGCCCGGTGGCACCGGGCTTCCCCGGAGACACGCCGTACGGCGCTGCCGCCGACCTCCCGGCGGGCCCCCCGACGCGCGGCGCGGGGACGGACGGAGCGGCGGGCGGCGGCCGTGCCCGGCGCATCGTGGCGGCCGTCTTCGGGCGCTTGCTGCGCCGTCCCGCCCTCGCCTTCGTCGGCTGGGTCGCCCGGCTGCTGCTGCGCCGTTGCCGGGACCACGCGGCCGAGATGGAGCGCGGCGTCGCCGCGGCCGCCTCCCAGCGCGCACAGAACGTGGACTACGGCCTGCGGATCGTCGCCCAGGAGCAGGTGGGGCTGGCCTACGCGGGCTGGGACCGGCTGCTGACCCGGGTCGCGCTGCCCGCCTGGCGCATGGGCCGCTGGCCCTCGCAGCTGGACGCGGGCGTCGTCTCGGCCCTGACCGAGCTGTCCCGCCGCGACCGGCTGGCCGAGGGCTTCGCCTCCCGGCTCGGCGAGCGCCCCGCGTGCGACCTGCTGGAGGAGCCGGGGGCCGTCGACGAGGCGACCTCGCTGCTGGCCGCCCGGTTGTTCCACGGCGGCCCGCCCCAGCCGGGGCCGGGCTGGACCCCGGTCGAGTGGGAGCACTATCCGGAGCAGGTGGTGGACCGCAAGTGGCGGCTGGAGGCCGCGCGACTGCTGCGCGTGCTGGACGAGCCCGCCCCCGATGCCCCCGGCCGCGAGCGCGCCCCGCTCCGGAGCGAGGGCCGCGGCGACCACCAGGCCGGCCGGCGGCCCGCGGCACTCCTGCCCGAGGAGCTCCGGGGCGTGGACCTCGGGCCTGTGGACCTGGGGCCTGTGGACCTCGGATCCGTGGAGCTCCGGCACGAAGGGATCCCGCCCGGAGGAATCGCGTCCGGAGGAATCGCGTCCGGGGCCATCACCTCCGGGGCAATCACCTCCGAGGGGCTCCGGCGCGAAGCGCTCAGGCATGACGGGCGCGGGGCCGGATCGGGCGCGCCGGAGGTCCGTACGGCCACCCTCGCCCGCGTCATGGACCGGCTCTCCGCCCCGGCGCGCGGAAGCGCGGCGACACCCCACGCGGCCGTCGCCGCAGCGGCCGCCGGGGAGGAGCTGGCCGTGCGGCTGACCGGCGAGCTGGCCCGCGAGGAGACCGCGGCCCGGCGCGCGGCGAGCCAGGCGGCGGCGGACGAGCCGGACCCCGGCTGCCCGGCGGACAGCCACGGCCGGAGCGCGACGCCGGCCATGGCCGACCCGTGGCTCGACGGGTACATGCCGCTCTTCCCGCTCCAGCCGCCGCGCACCGGACGCGAGCTGCTCGCCGACCACGTCACCGCCATCGTCTGCTGCGCCGCCGTGGACACCGCGGGTGCCGAACCCGGCCTGGACTGGCTGGACGGGCCCGTGCTGCTGGTCGACGGCCGCCGCGCGGCGGACCTGGCGCCACCGGTGCTGAGCCTGGTCGAGGACGGCGACGCCCGGCCGCTGCGCGCGTGGCTGGCGGAGATCGGCGTCCGCTCGGAGAAGCCCGTGCGCCTGGCGTGAGACCGCGAGACGCCGCGGAAAGCCGCGAGACGTAGCGGGCCACCGCAAGGCGTCGCAGGTTCTCGTGGGACACCGCGCCGCGCGCGGCGTGGTGGGGGATGTCCTGCGCGCCGTGTCCGGGAAAGTTCACTCCCGCCAATTCGCGACGAACAGTGATGGACTGGGTGCGTTATGTGATGTGCTTGTAGTCGACCGCCAGTACTCGGCCCGACAGAAGAGTGAGCGGATCTGCACGGGGACGAGCGGGGAGCGGCCGAACGGAAGCGGGCGACGAGAAGCGGACGGGCGGGCCGTGGGCCGCCAGGGGAAGAACGGGAGGGGAGCGGGCATGGGGACGGAGCACATCCGGCGCTGGGAGTCGGGGGCGCTCGCGCATGCGGTGACGGACCCCTTCGGTCAGGGACCGCTGCCGTGGCTGCGCGGAAGCGAGCACTATTTCGACGACACCGGCCATGTCGTGCCGTGGTACGTGGACTACGGCGACGGCCCCGGGGCGGGCCCGGTGTCCGGGCCCCGCTCGGCCGCCGGCCCCGGCGGCGCCGCACGCGCCACGACCCGGGGCACCGGCCGCGTCACCCCCCGCCCCGGCGTCTCCGGCCCGCGCACCGCCGACGACGTCCACCGGCAGATCAAGGGCTTCACCTCCACCCCGGCGGTCGCCCCCGGCGAAGCCATCGACTTCCGCATCACCGTCGACCCGCCGCAGCAGTTCAGCGTGGATGTCTACCGCATCGGGCACTACGCCGGGGACGGCGCCGCGAAGATCACCACCAGCCCGCGGCTGTCCGGCATCGTCCAGCCGCCGCCGCTCACCGCCGACCGCACCGTCTCCTGCCACCACTGGTGGCTCTCGTGGCGGCTCCAGATCCCCTCGTACTGGCAGCTGGGCGCCTACGTCGCCGTGCTGACCACCGCCGACGGCTACCGCAGCCACATCCCGTTCACCGTCCGCGACGACCATCCGGCCGATCTGCTGCTGGTCCTCCCGGACATCACCTGGCAGGCGTACAACCTCTACCCCGAGGACGGCCACACCGGCGCCAGCCTCTACCACGCCTGGGACGAACACGGACGGCTGCTCGGCGAGCAGGACGCTGCGGTCACGGTCTCCTTCGACCGGCCGTACGCGGGCGCCGGCCTGCCCCTGCACGTGGGCCACGCCTACGACTTCATCCGCTGGGCCGAGCGGTACGGCTACGACCTCGCCTACGCCGACACCCGCGATCTGCACGCCGGTCGCATCGACCCCGCCCGCTACCGCGCCCTGGTCTTCCCCGGCCACGACGAGTACTGGTCGGTTCCCATGCGCCGCACGGTCGAACTCGCCCGCGACACCGGCACCTCGCTGGTCTTCCTGTCCGCCAACACCATGTACTGGCAGGTCGAGCTGGCACCCTCACCGGCCGGCCCGGACCGGCTGCTGACCTGCCGCAAGCGCCGCGGACCGGGCCGCTCCGCGCTGTGGCGGGAGACGGCGGAGCCCGAGCAGGAAGTGATCGGCATCCAGTACGCGGGACGGGTCCCCGAGCCGCACCCGCTGGTCGTCCGCAACGCCGACCACTGGCTGTGGGAGGGAACGGGCGCGGGGGAGGGAGACGAACTGCCCGGCCTGGTGGCGGGCGAGGCCGACCGCTACTTCCCCCGGACGAACCTGCCCGAGCACACCCGGCGGATCCTCCTCGCCCACTCGCCGTACGCCGACGGGGACGGCGCCGCACGGCACCAGGAGACCTCGCTGTACCGCGCGCCCAGCGGCGCACTCGTCTTCGCCTCCGGCACTTTCGCCTGGTCACCGGCGCTGGACCGGCCCGGCCACGTCGACGAGCGCATCCAGCGCGCCACCGCGAACCTGCTGGACCGCATGTGCAAACGCGAGTGACCAGGGCGGACCCGTGTCACCGGCGCCCCGCGCCGTGGGGGACAATCACAGCACTTGGTCGAAACCCCCAGGAGGATCCGTGTCCGGATTCGTAGAGAAGCCCGAACCGGTCGAGGTGCCGGGCCTTGAGCACCTGCACACCGGCAAGGTGCGCGACCTCTACCGGAACGAGAACGGCGACCTCGTGATGGTCGCCAGCGACCGGATGTCCGCCTACGACTGGGTGCTGCCCACCGAGATCCCCGACAAGGGGCGCGTCCTCACCCGGCTCTCCCTGTGGTGGTTCGACCAGCTCGCCGACCTCGTCCCCAACCATGTGATCTCGACCGAGGTCCCCGACGGCGCCCCCGCCGACTGGGCCGGCCGCACCATGATCTGCCGATCACTGAAGATGATCCCGGTCGAGTGCGTGGCCCGCGGCTATCTGACCGGCTCCGGCCTCGTCGAGTACCAGCGGGACCGCACCGTCTGCGGGCTCGCCCTCCCCGAGGGCCTGGTCAACGGCTCCGAACTGCCGTCCCCGATCTTCACCCCGGCCACCAAGGCCGAGGTCGGCGAGCACGACGAGAACGTCTCCTACGAGGAGGTCGCCCGCCAGGTCGGCGCCGAGACCGCCGCGCACCTGCGCCAGCTCACCCTCGCCGTCTACAGCCGGGCCCGGGACATCGCGCGCGACCGCGGCATCATCCTCGCCGACACCAAGTTCGAGTTCGGCCACGAGGGCGAGCAGCTGATCCTCGCCGACGAGGTGCTGACCCCCGACTCCTCCCGCTTCTGGCCCGAGGAACAGTGGCAGCCGGGCCGCGCCCAGCCGTCCTTCGACAAGCAGTTCGTCCGCGACTGGCTGACCTCCCCGGCCTCCGGCTGGGACCGCCACGGCACCCTGCCCCCGCCCCTGCTCCCGGCGGACGTCGTCGAGCAGACCCGCGCCAAGTACCTGGAGGCATACGAGCGCCTCACCGGCACCCGCTGGTCCTAGGAACGCGGGCCCTCGGGAACACCGAGGGCCCTGCCCCGGGAACGCCGAAGGCCCCGGTCGTGATGACCGGGGCCTTCGTAATCGAGAGCGGACGACGAGGCTCGAACTCGCGACCTCAACCTTGGCAAGGTTGCGCTCTACCAACTGAGCTACGTCCGCATGCCCCACACTTCCGTGCGGTGCGGAGTCCACTATAGCCAACCTTGCTCGCGTGCGATGCGCGCGGCCGCATGCCGATTCTCCGCGTTCAGCTTCGCCACGGCCGACGAGAGGTAATTGCGCACCGTTCCCGGCGTCAGCGCCGCCCGCTGCGCGATCTCCGCGACGGGCGCCCCACCCTCCGCCAGCTCCAGCAACTCCGCCTCCCGCACGGACAGCGGCGAGTCCCCGGCGCTTATCGCGTCCGCCGCCAACTCGGGGTCCACGTAACGGCTTCCGCCGTGCACCGCGCGGATGATCTCCGCCAGCCGCTGCGCCGACACCGTCTTCGGCACGAACCCGCGCACCCCGGCCTCCAGCGCCCGCTTCAGGTGGCCAGGGCGGCCATGACTGGTGACGATCATGATCCGGCAGTCGGGCAGCTCGGCCCGCAGCGATGTGGCAACCGCCACACCGTCCGCGCCCGGCATCTGCAGATCCAGCACCGCCACATCAGGCCGGTGCGCCCGCGCCATCGCCAGCGCCTCGGGCCCGGTCGCGGCCTCGGCGACCACCCGCAAGTCGTCCTCCAGCGCCAACAGCGCCGCCAGGGCACCCCGGATCAGATGCTCGTCGTCCGCGAGCAGCAGCCGCACCTCCCCAGGCCCTGTGCCGGCTGTGCCGGTCCGCTCCATCACCGCTCCCCGCCTTCCGTCCCGACGACCGCCTCCGACAGCCCGGCCGACGATCCACCTGACAACCGGGCCGACGAGTCGGCCGGCGATTCCCCGTTCACCAGCGGCACCTCCGCCGTGAGCCGGAAGACGCCGCCGGACAGGGTCTCGATGCCCACAGTGCCGCCCACCGCCGCCAGCCGCTCCTGCAGCCCCCTGAGCCCGCTGCCCGGCTCCCCTTCGGAGCCACCCCCACCTCCGGGGGCCCCGCCCCTCTCCCCGCTCCCCGTGGTCGGTTCGCTGCCCCCGGTGCCGCGCACACCGTCGTTCTCCATCACCAGCACCGCCGCGTCCCCCACCCGCAGCCGCACCGTGCAGTGCCGGGCCTCTGAGTGCCGCAGCACATTCGTCGTCCCCTCCCGCACGACCCACGCCAGCGCCGACTGCACCGCCCCCGGCAGCACAGCCCCGCCCGGCGCGCTGTCCGCGGCCCCGTCCCGCTCGCCGCCGTCGTCGATCCGGCAGTCCACACCGGCCGCCCGCAGTACCGAGCGGGCGCCCACGAACTCGGTGTGCAGATCGGCCTCCCGATAGCCGCGCACCACATCCCGCACCTCCCGCTGGGAGTCCTGCGCGAGGCGCTGCACCTCGGTCATCTGGTCCACGGCCGCCGCCGACCCGCGATGCGCCAGTTGGACGGCCAGCTCGCTCTTGAGAGCGATCACCGCGAGATTGCGGCCCAGAACGTCGTGCATGTCCCGGCCGAAGCGCAGCCGCTCCTCCGCCACGGCCAGCCGGGCCTGGACGCCCCGGGCAGCATCCAGCTCCCACATCACCGCCAGCACCCATGCCGAACACCGGACCGTGAAGGCGACCCAGCCGACGATGACCAGCATCACCAGGGACGCTCCCACCGCGGTCAGGATGCCGCTGCCGATCGCCGCCAGCCCGGCGCCGGCTACGACCGCGATGGCCACCTGTGCGGCCATCGCCGTCCGCACCGGCACCATCAGGACATGTGCCCCAAGGAAGGGGATGGCGACGGATGCCAGCAGTGACGCGATCACCCCCGAGCCCTCTATCCCGCCGACCGATGCCAGCGCCAGCACCCATCCGACCATCCCGGCCAGCAGCGCGGCCCCGGTCACCACCTGCCGCCGGGTGACCGTCCCGGTCTTCAGATACTGGTCCAGCCCGCCGCGCATCAGCCCCGTACCGGACACGACCTGCACGACGGCCAGCGCGGCGACCAGCAAGACCAGCGTGAGGGGCGCTCCCGACGTGCGCACCGGCAGCGTGGTGAGCAGCAGCAGTGTGCAGGCGGGAGCCAGCCAGGCGAACGAGTACAGGGTCCCTCGCGTGTACAGGTCGACCTGCGCGAGCCTGCTCCTACTGCGCCATTTCCGTCCGGCCACGCCGTCGCCCCTCTCCTGCCCCAGTGCCGCACGCTCCCCATCAGCGCTGCGTCAGCGTCCTGCCGCGGCTCTCCCTCACTGACGCGGCTCCCAGCGGAACCACCGCCGTACAGCAAACACCGCGACACCAGTCCAGACCATCGCCGTGACCAGCTGTCCCAGGGTCTGGCCCGAGGCGCCGGTCCACCCGGCCCGTATCAGCCCGACCACGGGCGTCAGCGGCAGCACCTCACACACGGAGGCGACCCGGTCCGGCAGCACCTCCAGCGGGAAGACCAGCCCGGAGCCGGCCATCGAGAGCATCAGCAGCGGCATCACGCTCAGTTGGGCGCCCTCCGCGGACCGGGTCACCCCGGCCGTAGCGGCCGCCAGCGCCGCCAGCATCACCATTCCGCAGAGCACCCCGGCGAGCGCCAGGTGCGGTGCCTCAGGAGCCGCGACGTCCAGGACCAGGGCAGCCCCCGCCGCCACCAGCAGACACTGCACCAGGGCGATGACGAGCGACGGCAGTGCCGTGCCGGCCAGGATCTCCCGGTCGGTCAGCTCCCCGCAGCGCAGCCGCTTGAGGACCAGCTCGTCCCGCCGCACGACATACGCCGGCACGAGGTTGGCATAGATGCCGAAGAGCAGCACGAATCCGAGCGTGCCCGGCAGCAGCACCGTTTCCGGGGAGAGCCCCGCCTCCTTGAGGTTCAGTCCGTCGACGGTGGATTTCATGGCCGTGGTGAACGTCAGGGGCAGCACCAGCGCGGTGAACATGGCCGCCTTGTTCCGCCGCAGCAGTGTCAGCTCGGCCCGGCCCAGTGCCCTCAGCCGGGCCGCGGTCCCGCTCGCCCGCCGCATGCCGCGCACCGTGACTACCTCCGCGCTCATCGTGAGCTCCCCTCCATCTCCAGCTCCTTCGCGATGTCCAGGAACGCCTCTTCCAGCGAGGCCGACCGAGCGTCGAGTCCGCCCAGCTCCACCCCCGCGTCCCGCGCCCACAGCAGCAGTCCGGTGGCGGTCCGTTGAAGGTCGTCTGTGAGCAGCCGCACCTGCTGCCCGGCCATCTCATGGCCCGTGACCCCCCACTCCGGAAGCGGCGGCAGGTCCGCGAGCACGGAGGAGTCCGGCAGCTGGAAGGAGATGCGCGAGGGGTACCGCGCGACGACGTCGGCAACGCGGCCGGACGCGGCTATCCGTCCCTCGTGCATGATCGCGAGCCGATCGGCCAGTTCCTCGGCCTCCTCCAGATAGTGGGTGGTCAGCAGGACGGTCGTGCCGCTGTCGCGCAACGACCGCACCAGTTCCCAGGTCTCACGCCGCCCCTCCGCGTCGAGCCCGGTCGTCGGCTCGTCCAGGAACAACACGTCGGGCCGACCCAGCAGCGCCAGCGCCAGGTCGAGCCGCCGCCGCTCGCCACCGGACAGCTGCTTGACCCGGACGTCCCGCCGCTCCGCGAGCCCGACCGCCTCCAGTGCGTCGGTCACCGGCCGGGCTCCGGTGGTGCAGCCCGCCCACATCCGTGCCGTCTCCGCCGCGGTCAGGTCCGAAGGGAAGCCGCCTTCCTGAAGCATCACCCCGATCCGCGGGCGCACCTGTGCGCGCTCCCGGTGCGGATCGAGTCCCAGCAGCCGCACTGATCCCTCGTCCGGCAGCGCGAGCCCCTCCAGCAGCTCGACGGTGGAGGTCTTGCCCGCGCCGTTCGTCCCGAGCAGGGCGAACAGTTCCCCCCGCGCCACGGAGAAGGAGACGCCCCGCACCGCCGCGAAGCCGCCGTCGTACCTGCGCCACACCTCCGTGGCCTCGATCACATTCTCGCCGTGTTCCATGATTCAAGGCTCCCCGCGACCAGGGCCGGAAGGCAGTGCGGCCTGTCATCACTTGAGATGACAGATGTCATGGGTTCGCCGCCACCGCGACGGAATAGGTGCCAAGGGACCGTGCGGCCGTGGGACCCCGCGCCGTGGGACCGCTGCCATGGGATCAGGGTCGCGAAACGACGAAGGCCCCGGTCCTGAGGACCGGGGCCTTCGCTCCAGAGAGCGGACGACGAGGCTCGAACTCGCGACCTCAACCTTGGCAAGGTTGCGCTCTACCAACTGAGCTACGTCCGCATGCCTCCGACCAGCTTTCACCGATCGGCGCGAGAACCACCATACCTGATCCACCGAGGTGGTCCGGCACGTGGCGGAGAGCGGGTGACAGGAATCGCACACTGCGCCTCCCCCTTGGAAAGGGGGCGCTCTACTACTGAGCTACACCCGCATCGTCACTTCGCCTGATCCATCAACAAGATCCGGCAAGTGATGAGAGCGGGTGACAGGGATCGCACACTGCGCCTCCCTCTTGGAAAGAGGGCGCTCTACTACTGAGCTACACCCGCGCGTTCCTCGGGGTTTTGCCTTTCGGCCTCGCCCCTCGGCGTGCTCCAGACTCTAGCGGATCACCGGGGGCGTCGCGCAACTCGGCTCCGGAGGCCGGAGCCGATGCCGAACGGGCGGTGCAATTCACCGCGTTGGGCGCGGTTCGCCCCGTTGAGTCCATTTCGCGTCGCCGGGCTCAGCTCGCCTCGTCGAACGCTTCGTAGACCTTCTTCGGAATGCGGCCGCGCGGCGGCACCTCCATGCCCCGCGACCGGGCCCACGCGCGCACCGCCGCCGGATCCGGCGCCACGGCCGTGCGGTGGTAGGCCTTGCCGGAGCGGGAGCGCTTGCGGCCGGCCGCGACGTACGGGGCGAGGGCGCCGCGCAGTTTCTTCGCGTTGGCGGAGTTGAGGTCGATCTCGTACATCCGGCCGTCGAGTCCGAAGGCGACCGTCTCCTCGGCCTCCCCGCCGTCGATGTCGTCAGAGAGCGTGACCACTACGCGCTGCGCCACGGATATCGGTCCTTTCGGCAGCATCGATGCGTTGACGTGCATGGATGCCGAGTGTGAGGGTGTATGGGGCCAATGCTTTTTCTTTTGTACAGCGGCGGGCATTGCATTGTGAAGCCCTGCGAATTTCATCCGCGTGTCCCGCCGCAATCGGGACCCTACGTTTTTCCGGCTCCTTTCCGCACGTCTTCTTGCCGCCGATGCTTAAACGTGATCGGGCCACACACTATATCTACCCGCGTAGATTTTCCCGCGGGGTACGCTTAGGCCACCGCCTTACGCACCACATCACACCGGGAGTGCCAGTGGCACGCGTCGTAGTCGACGTCATGCTCAAGCCGGAGATCCTCGACCCGCAGGGCCAGGCGGTGCAGCGCGCACTGCCCCGCCTGGGATTCGACGGGATCTCCGATGTCCGTCAGGGCAAGCGTTTCGAACTTGAGGTGGAGGGCCCGGTCGGCGAGGCCGCCCTCGCCCGCATCCGAGAGATCGCCGAGACCTTCCTCGCCAACACCGTCATCGAAGACTTCGTCGTCCGGCTGGAGGACGCCGACGTGAAGGTGGAGTCGTGACGGCACGCGTCGGAGTCGTCACATTCCCCGGCACGTTGGATGACCGCGACACCCAGCGCGCGGTCCGTCTCGCGGGCCTGGAAGCGGTGCCGCTGTGGCACCGTGACAAGGATCTCAAGCAGGTCGACGCCGTGGTGCTTCCCGGCGGCTTCTCCTATGGGGACTATCTGCGCGCCGGCGCGATCTCGCGCTTCTCTCCGGTCATGGAGTCGGTCATTGGACAGGCGAAGGCGGGTATGCCCGTTCTTGGCATCTGCAATGGCTTCCAGGTCCTGACCGAGACGCACCTGCTCCCCGGTGCGATGCTTCGGAACAACCATCTCCACTTCATCTGCCGCGAGCAGAAGTTGCGGGTGGAAAACAACGGGACGGCCTGGACGAGTTCATACGAACTCGGGCAGGAGATCAACATTCCGCTGAAGAACATCGACGGCCGGTACGTCGCCGAAGAGCGCGTCCTGGACGAGCTGGAGGCCGAGGGCCGGGTCGTCTTCCGGTACGTGGCCCGCGGTGAAGCCGCTCATGGATACGGCAACCCCAACGGCTCGCTTCGCGACATCGCCGGCATCACCAATGCGGCGGGCAACGTCGTGGGGCTGATGCCGCACCCCGAGCACGCGGTGGACCCGCTCGTCGGCACCGGCGGCACCGACGGTCTCGGATTCTTCACCTCGATCCTCAAGAAGCTGGTCACCACATGAGCCTGGACACGGTCAAGCACGCGGCCGAGACCCCGGACGTCGAGCAGCCCTGGGCCGAACTCGGTCTCAAGCAGGACGAGTACGAGCGCATCCGCGACATCCTCGGGCGTCGTCCCACCGGCGCCGAGCTCGCCATGTACTCCGTCATGTGGTCCGAGCACTGCTCGTACAAGTCGAGCAAGGTCCACCTCAAGCAGTTCGGCGAGAAGGCCCCCGAGAACGACGCCCTGCTCGTCGGCATCGGCGAGAACGCCGGTGTCGTCGACGTCGGCCAGGGCTACGCGGTCACCTTCAAGGTCGAGTCGCACAACCACCCCTCCTACATCGAGCCGTACCAGGGCGCGGCCACCGGCGTCGGCGGCATCGTCCGCGACATCCTCGCCATGGGCGCCCGCCCGGTCGCCGTGATGGACCCGCTGCGCTTCGGCGCGGCCGACCACCCCGACACCAAGCGTGTGCTGCCCGGCGTCGTCGCGGGCATCGGCGGCTACGGCAACTGCCTGGGCCTGCCCAACATCGGCGGCGAGGTCGTCTTCGACCCCTGCTACCAGGGCAACCCGCTGGTCAACGCCCTGTGCGTGGGCGTGATGAAGCACGAGGACATCCACCTCGCCAAGGCGTCCGGCGCCGGCAACAAGGTCATCCTCTACGGGGCACGCACCGGCGGCGACGGCATCGGCGGCGTCTCCGTGCTGGCCTCGGAGACCTTCGACGACACCAAGCCCACCAAGCGCCCCGCGGTCCAGGTCGGCGACCCGTTCCAGGAGAAGCTCCTCATCGAGTGCACCCTGGAGATCTTCCGGGAGCACCTCGTCGAGGGCATCCAGGACCTCGGCGGCGCCGGGCTGTCCTGCGCCACCTCCGAGCTGGCCTCCGCCGGCTCCGGCGGTATGCGGGTCGAGCTGGACACCGTTCCGCTGCGCGACGCGACGCTCTCGCCCGAGGAGATCCTCATGAGCGAGTCGCAGGAGCGCATGTGCGCGATCGTCGAGCCCGGCAACGTCGACCGCTTCCTGGAGATCTGCGAGAAGTGGGACGTCATCGCCACCGTCATCGGTGAGGTGACCGACGGCGAGCGGCTGGAGATCTTCTGGCACGGCGAGCAGATCGTGGACGTGCCGCCCGGCACCGTCGCCCACGAGGGCCCGGTCTACCACCGGCCGTACGCCCGCCCCGCGTGGCAGGACGCCCTGCAGGCGGACGACGCGAACGCGCTCCCGCGCCCGCAGACCGCCGACGAGCTGCGCGCGCAGGTCCTGAAGCTGGTCGCCTCCCCGAACCAGGCGTCCAAGGCATGGGTCACCGACCAGTACGACCGGTTCGTCCAGGGCAACACGATCCTCGCCCAGCCGGAGGACTCCGGCATGGTCCGTGTCGACGAGGGCACCAACCTCGGCGTCGCGGTCGCGACGGACGGCAACGGCCGCTACGCCAAGCTGGACCCGTACGCGGGGGCGCAGTTGGCGCTGGCCGAGTCGTACCGCAACGTCGCCGCGTCGGGCGCCAAGCCGCTGGCGATCTCCAACTGCCTGAACTTCGGCTCGCCCGAGGACCCCGCCGTCATGTGGCAGTTCGCCGAGGCCACCCGCGGCCTGGCCGACGGCTGCCAGACGCTCGGCACCCCGGTCACCGGCGGCAATGTCTCGCTGTACAACCAGACCGGCGAGACCGCGATCCACCCGACCCCGGTCGTCGCCGTGCTCGGTGTGATCGACGACGTCACCCGCCGCACCCCGATCGCGTTCCGGGAGGAGGGCCAGCTGCTCTACCTGCTCGGCGACACGCGTGAGGAGTTCGGTGGCTCGGCCTGGTCCCAGGTCGTCCACGACCACCTCGGCGGTCTGCCGCCGCGCGTGGACCTGGAGCGGGAGCGGCTGCTGGCCGAGATCCTGATCTCCGCGTCCCGCGACGGCATGATCGACGCGGCGCACGACCTGTCCGACGGCGGTCTGGTCCAGGCCGTTGTGGAGTCCTGCCTGCGGGGCGGGAAGGGCGCGCGCCTGATCGTGCCGGACGGTCTGGACGCCTTCACCTTCCTCTTCTCGGAGTCGGCGGGCCGCGCGATCGTCGCGGTGCCGCGCAGCGAAGAGCTCCGGTTCAACGACATGTGCGGCGCCCGTGGCCTTCCGGCCACGCGCGTCGGCGTGATCGACGGCGAAGAGGTCGAGGTCCAGGGCGAGTTCAGCATTCCGCTGGCCGAGCTCAAGGAAGCCCATGAGGCCACGATCCCGGGCCTGCTGGTCTGACGCACCGCGGCCGGGGCGGTAGCCGCGCCGCTTCGCATACCCCGGGCCGGACGTACGCCGTACGTCCGGCCCGGGGCCGCGTGTGCGGTCAGTTGCTCCAGAACGCGTCCTCGACGTCGATGTCCTCCCAGCACTCGTCGATGTCGCTGATCTTGCCGCCGACGATGGTGAAGAACAGGGCTTCGCGCATCTCCATGCCGCGGTCCTTGCGGTCCGCGTAGAACTTGTGGACGGAGATGACGTGCCCGCGCCCGTCAGCGGTCACGGTTTCGAGGTCGACGCGGATCGTGCCGCCAGTCTCCTCGTGCATCCGCCGGTACAGCGCGATGCAGGCGTCGCGGCCTTTGTGGTGGCCGGACACCGGGCCTTTGCCGGGCACGTGGTGGACGCAGTCCGACGTCATCATCATGGCCAGGGTGTCCATGTCGCCCCTGGTGAAGGCGTCGTAGCCGCGCCGTACCAGAGCACTGTCCGGGTGCTCGCCCATGGCAACGCACCCCCTTCTCGCGGGAATTTCGCGGATTCAGCCTCTTTTCCATCATCTGTCGGGCCCCCGTGGCTGTCCACGGCGTGCTGTCAGACCCGCTGAGTAAGATCAACCGCATGCCCGGCGCCCCCCGCAAGCCTCGTGCCCGCCGCTACGACCACGCCCGGACGCGCGCGGCCGTCGCGGCGCAGTTCCAGCACGTACGGGACGCCGTGGCCGGGCTCGACGCCGCGCGGCTCGCCGCCCCGACCCGGCTGGGGGACTGGACGGTGACGGACCTCGTCGCGCACCTGTCCATGGCGGTGGAGAGCGTGAACCGGACTCTGGAGCAGCCCGCCCCGCCCGCCGCCGAGGTGACCGCCGCCGACTGGGTCTTCGCCACGGCCGCGCACGCCGGGCGGATCGAGGAGGACACCCGGGCCGTCGCCGCGAGCGCTTCGGCGGCCGCTGATGCCACGGTCGCCGACCTGCTGGCGCGCGCCGCCGCGCGGTACGAGGAGCTGGTGCCGCCCGCGCCCGCCGACCGGCTGCTGTCCGCCCGCGTCGGCGCCATGCGGCTGGACGAGCTGCTCGTCACCCGCTGTGTGGAGCTGGTCGTCCACACCGATGATCTCGCGGCCGCCACCGGGCTGGAGATCCCGTACGACCGCCAGGCCCTGGCCACTGCCGTCCGGCTGCTCGCGGACGCGCTCGCGGCGAAGGCGCCCGGGGGGTCGGTGGAGGTCCGGATCCCGCCGTTCGCCGTCGTCCAGTGCGTCGCGGGGCCGCGGCACACCCGCGGCACCCCGCCGAACGTGGTCGAGACCGACCCGCTGACCTGGATCCGTCTCGCCACAGGGCGTACGACGTGGGGCGAGGCGGTCGAGGACGCCGCGGTGACGGCGAGCGGCGAGCGCGCCGACCTCGCCGCGCACCTGCCGCTGCTCGGCTAGCGGGCCGGTCGCCGGGCCGGGCCCGGAGGCCGCGGGAGGCCGGCGGGAATGTGATCCTCGCCGCAGCCGGGGCCGCCTCTCGGCGACAGTTCGCTGGCGGGGCGCGTCCGAGGGGTGTGATGTGCGTCGGCGAGGCCGTCCCTCGTTCGGAGGTGCGGCGGAACTGGCCTAGACTCGATGGCGTGCCACGTGGTGACGGACGACTCAGCCACGACCTGCTCCCCGGTGAGAAGGGCCCCCAGGACGCTTGCGGCGTCTTCGGTGTCTGGGCCCCGGGTGAAGAGGTCGCCAAACTCACCTATTTCGGGCTGTACGCGCTGCAGCACCGTGGACAGGAGTCCGCGGGCATCGCAGTGAGCAACGGCTCACAGATCCTCGTCTTCAAGGACATGGGCCTGGTCTCCCAGGTCTTCGACGAGACCTCTCTCGGATCCCTTCAGGGCCACATCGCGGTCGGCCATGCCCGCTACTCCACCACCGGTGCCTCGGTGTGGGAGAACGCGCAGCCCACGTTCCGGGCCACGGCCAACGGCTCGATCGCGCTCGGCCACAACGGCAACCTGGTCAACACCGCCGAGCTGGCGGAGCTGGTCGCGGAGCTGCCCCGGGAGAACGGCCGGGCCACCCAGGTGGCGGCGACCAACGACACCGACCTGGTGACCGCGCTGCTGGCCGGCCAGGTCGACGACGACGGCAAGCCGCTGACGATCGAGGCATCCGCAGCCCAGATCCTGCCGAGGGTCAAGGGCGCTTTCAGCCTCGTTTTCATGGACGAGCACACGCTGTACGCCGCCCGCGACCCGCAGGGCATCCGCCCGCTGGTCCTCGGCCGCCTGGAGCGCGGCTGGGTGGTGGCCTCCGAGACCGCCGCCCTGGACATCGTCGGCGCGAGCTTCATCCGCGAGGTGGAGCCGGGCGAGCTCATCGCCATCGACGAGAACGGCATGCGGACGTCCCGGTTCGCCGAGGCCAGGCCGAAGGGCTGCGTCTTCGAGTACGTGTACCTGGCCCGCCCCGACACCGACATCGCCGGGCGGAACGTTTACCTCTCCCGCGTCGAGATGGGCCGCAGGCTGGCCGCCGAGGCGCCCGCCGACGCCGACCTGGTGATAGCCACCCCGAGTCCGGCACCCCGGCCGCGGTGGGCTACGCCGAGGCCAGCGGCATCCCGTACGGCTCGGGACTGGTGAAGAACGCCTACGTGGGCCGGACCTTCATCCAGCCGTCGCAGACCATCCGGCAGCTGGGCATCCGGCTCAAGCTGAACCCGCTCAAGGAAGTCATCCGCGGCAAGCGGCTGGTCGTCGTGGACGACTCGATCGTGCGCGGCAACACCCAGCGCGCGCTGGTGCGGATGCTCCGTGAGGCGGGCGCGGCCGAGGTCCACATCCGGATCTCCTCCCCGCCCATCAAGTGGCCGTGCTTCTTCGGTATCGACTTCGCCACCCGCGCCGAGCTGATCGCCAACGGTCTGTCGGTCGAGGAGATCGGCAAGTCGCTGGGCGCGGACTCCCTCGCGTACATCTCCATCGACGGCATGATCGAGGCGACCACGATCGCCAAGCCGAACCTGTGCCGGGCGTGCTTCGACGGCGAGTACCCGATGGAGCTGCCGGACCCGGAGCTGCTGGGCAAGCACCTCCTGGAGACCGAGCTCGCCGGCGGCGCCGACGCCGCGGACGCGCTGCGCCGTCCGTAACGCTTCGTCATCACACGACACTCAACGTCATCACACGACACGAAAGTTCCCAGCCATGTCGCTTGAGTCTTCTGAGCGTGTCCCCCACGAGGGCGCCGGTGCCAGCTACGCGAGCGCGGGCGTCGACATCGAGGCGGGCGACCGCGCCGTCGAGCTGATGAAGGACTGGGTGAAGAAGGCCACCCGTCCGGAGGTCGTCGGCGGCCTGGGCGGCTTCGCCGGTCTCTTCGACGCCTCCGCGCTCAAGCGGTACGAGCGGCCGCTGCTGGCGTCCGCCACCGACGGCGTCGGCACCAAGGTGGACATCGCGCGGAAGATGGGCGTCTTCGACACCATCGGCCACGACCTGGTCGGCATGGTCGTGGACGACCTGGTCGTCTGCGGCGCCGAGCCGCTGTTCATGACGGACTACATCTGCGTCGGCAAGGTCTACCCGGAGCGGGTCGCCGCGATCGTGAAGGGCATCGCCGAGGGCTGTGTGCTGGCGGGCTGCGCGCTGGTCGGCGGCGAGACCGCCGAGCACCCCGGCCTGCTGGGCGAGGACGAGTTCGACGTGGCGGGCGCGGGCACCGGTGTGGTCGAGGCCGACCGGGTGCTGGGCGCCGATCGTATCCGTACGGGTGACGCGGTGATCGCGATGGCGTCGTCCGGACTTCACTCGAACGGGTACTCACTCGTCCGGCACGTGCTCTTCGACCGGGCCGGGTGGGCGCTGGACCGCGAGGTTCCGGAACTCGGCCGGACGCTGGGCGAGGAACTGCTGGAGCCCACCCGGATCTACTCGCTGGACTGCCTGGCCCTCACCCGCACCGCCGAGGTGCACGGCTTCTCGCACATCACCGGCGGCGGTCTCGCCAACAACCTGGCCCGGGTCATCCCCGATCACCTGCACGCCACGGTCGACCGGTCCACCTGGACGCCGGGCGCGATCTTCGACCTGGTCGGCCAGGCCGGCTCGGTGGAGCGGCTGGAGCTGGAGAAGACGCTCAACATGGGCGTGGGCATGATCGCGGTCGTCCCGCAGGAGTCCGTGGATGTGGCGCTGACCACGCTCGCGGACCGGGGCGTCGACTCCTGGGTCTGCGGCGAGGTCCTGGAGCGCGACGGTGACCACACCGAAGCGGTGGCGCTGACCGGTGACTACGCGAGCTGACGCCGCGAGCCGTGACATGGACGGCGACGTGAGCGCAGCACAGAAGCCGGTCCGAGGCGGTTGCCCCGGACCGGCGGAGGTGCGGCGAGCGGCTGAATGCCGGCTGCGCGTGCGCGCTCAGGCGCGACGGCGGTGCGCGGACGACCCGGACGACTGGTCGTCGTCCTCGTCCTCGTCGTCGTTGTTGTACAGATCCGCGTACTGTGCGTACGGGTCCTCGTCGTGCTCATCGTCCTCGAACGGCTCGCCATTCGGCGGCTGGCTCGATTGCGATGCGCCCAGCTCCTCGGCCAGGCGTGAGAGGTCCGTCCCACCGCTGTTGTACTTCAGCTGGCGGGCGACCTTCGTCTGCTTGGCCTTGGCCCGGCCGCGCCCCATGGCTCGACCCCCTCAACGACGGGGCTCGACGGCCCCAGAGTCTTGACACGCGTTCACGTTCATGAATCGGAGCGGACTCTCGAAAGAGAACCCGGTCCGTAGGGCTTCAACGGTACCTGCTTCTGTGGCCATACGGTACGTCGCCCGCATGACGTGCCACGTCGCACAACCCGCGAGGCGCCCCGTCCTCGCTGGTCAGCTGCGATTTTAACGTGTCCTGAGCGCCGACCCGCCGACAGGCCGTGAGGGATCTCTCCCTCACGGCCTGTCGGAGCGCCGACAAACGGGTGACCCATCTGCCCGTCTGGCCGAAAACAACCAGGTCGAGCTACCGGGGCGGCCAGACGGATCCGGCGGGCCGGTGCGTGAGCCCTCCCGCCGGACGGGTCACCTACGGCGGCCTTCGGCCATCCGCTGCTCGGCCAACCGGTCGGCGGCCACCGCCGGAGGCACGCCGTCCGTCACCGCGCGTTCGAATATGGCCAGCGTGGTGTCGAAGATCTTCGTCGCCTTGGCCTTGGCCCGGTCGAAGTCGAAGCCGTGCAGCTCGTCGGCGACCTGGATGACGCCGCCCGAGTTCACGACGTAGTCCGGGGCATAGAGGATGCCGCGGTCGGCCAGGTCCTTCTCCACACCCGGGTGGGCGAGCTGGTTGTTGGCCGCGCCGCACACCACCTTGGCGGTCAGGGCGGGCACGGTGGCGTCGTTCAGCGCGCCGCCGAGCGCGCACGGCGCGTACACGTCCAGGTCGGCGCGGATCAGCGCGTCGGTGTCGGCGACGGCCGTCACCTGCGGATGCCTGGACCGGACCCGGTCCACCGACTCGGCGCGTACGTCGGTGACGACGACCTCGGCCCCGTCCTCCAGCAGGTGCTCCACCAGGATGTGTCCCACCTTGCCGACGCCCGCGATGCCGACCCGGCGGCCACGCAGGGTGGGCGCGCCCCAGGCGGTCTGCGCGGAGGCCCGCATGCCCTGGAAGACGCCGAAGGCGGTGAGGACGGAGGAGTCGCCGGCGCCGCCGTTCTCCGGTGAGCGGCCGGTGGTCCAGCGGCACTCGCGGGCGACGACGTCCATGTCGGCGACGTACGTGCCGACGTCGCAGGCGGTGACGTAGCGGCCGCCCAGGGAGGCCACGAAACGCCCGTAGGCGAGCAGCAGCGCCTCGGTCTTGATCTGGTCGGGGTCGCCGATGATCACGGCCTTGCCGCCGCCGTGGTCGAGCCCGGCAAGCGCGTTCTTGTACGACATGCCCCGGGAGAGGTTGAGCGCGTCCATGACGGCCTCCTCGTCGGAGGCGTACGCGTGGAAGCGGGTGCCGCCGAGGGCCGGGCCCAGGGCGGTGGAGTGGATGGCGATGACGGCCTTCAGGCCCGTCTCGCGGTCCTGGCAGAGGACGACCTGCTCATGGCCGCCCTGGTCGGAGCGGAAAAGAGTGTTCAGCACGCCATCAGCATCGTCGGTGAGACGTACGTCAGTCACGGTGGTGACTCCCATATGTCGCGGGTGGGCGCCCTCCTGGGGGTGGGGGAGGGCCGGTCGCCAAGAGAGTAAGCCCTGGCGGGGCGGTATGGGGCGGGTCTCGGGCCGCGGACGGGCGGCCGAGTCGCCGGTTCCACGGTGTGGACGGCGTGGGACGATTCGAGCGTCCGGGAGGCAACTGCCCGCGGTGGAATCGGCCTTGAAGGAGCGTGCGTGGCCTTGGCGTCTTCGGTGATCGTCCCGTACGCGGCGTATCTGCGGGTCTACGAGCCGCTGGCGGCCTTCCCGGAGCCGGAACGCACCCACTGGGCGCGCTACGCCCGGCGCGCGCGCCTGCCCGGAGCCCAGGAGGAGCTGCGGCGCTCGCTGGCGGACCTGCTGCCGGTGCCGCCGGTGGCGGTTCCGGTGCACGAGAGCGGCGACGCGTTCGTGGCGGTGGTCGACGGCATCGTCTGCGTCTGCCCGTGGCGGACCCGGCTGCGGGGCTGGCTGGCCCTGGAGGAACTGTCGGAGCGGTTCCCCGCGCCGCTGCTGGACGCCGTGCTGCCGCCGGTGGTGCGCCGGCAGGCGCTGTCCGATTTCGAGCGCTGGCTGGAGCGCAATCCGGACGCCCGGCCGTGGATCCGGTCGGCGACCTGGCATGTGCCGGTGCGCTGGTTCGCCCTCTTCTCGGACGAGGAGCGCGAATTCACCAAGGGCGAGGACGGCCTCGTCCTGCGCTATCGGACGCCGATGGTGGACGCCCGGCGGCGGGTGGCGCGTGGCCTGAAGGTGCTGCGCGAGGCGCTGGGGGAGGGGCCGCTCATCGACGGCCTGGTAGATGTAGGACGGTGGCTCGAAGAGTTCCATCCGCGTTCGCTTGTTGAACTGGACTACGGCGGCCTGGTGCACACGGTGCCCGAGGAGGATCTCGACGGCGATCACTCCGCGGCGGACGTGGCCGAGGGCCTGGCGGCCCTGCGGGACGGCGACGGGGACCGGGCGGGGCAGGCGTACGAGAGGCTGACGGAGCGCTGGAGCGCGGTGCGGGCACGGCAGAACGCGAGTTGACGCCGTCTTGATGTCGGACGCTCAGGACGTAGGTCCCGATACGGACTTTTAACGTCAAGCGTGATGTAACCCACTTACCTCGGGTCTTGCGGGTATCCCCTACCCTCGTGTCAAAATAGGACAAGGAGTCCAGGTGGGCCTCCTTCCGTCCAAGTAAGGGCGGATTTCTCGGTATTGCACGCCTTGGTGGGTCTGGTGACCCCTGATCCTGTTGTGACTGATCGTTACGACGGGGTGACTGTCCGCTATGACATGGTCCATCGGTATCCGCCGAGGTTGAACACCTGAGAGGGCAATTCCATCGGTTTGGCCGACGGGGCTGGACAGATGGTGTAGTTGTAGTGCCGAGGACAAGCCGTTCGTCCTATAACCGACTCGGCCCGCGTCCGCCATTTCGGGCAACGCGGGTCAAGGTGCAGAATTTAGAGGAAAGAACCGTGATGGTTCGGTTCTCCCGAGGAGGCCGCTCATGACCGCTCGCACCCCTGATGCCGAGCCGCTGCTGACCCCGGCTGAGGTTGCCACGATGTTCCGCGTGGACCCGAAGACGGTCACGCGCTGGGCCAAGGCAGGCAAGCTCACGTCCATCCGCACGCTCGGAGGGCACCGGCGCTACCGCGAAGCGGAGGTCCGTGCGCTTCTCGCGGGCATCCCGCAGCAGCGCAGCGAGGCCTGAAACACCGCATTACCGGGCATTTTCCAGGCCCCCCAGCCTGGTGACCGCCCGCACTGAGCACCACACGACAGGTGCCTGCCCCAACAGGCCCGCCGCCCGCACATCGGGGTGAAGTCGTTCGATCGCGCTGGATTCCGCCGGATCCAGCGCGATCTTTTTTATGCCCTGGAGAGCGCCGGTCAGAGGGTGCCGCAAGGGCCCGCCTCGGGCTGGGCGGCCGAGGTTGAGAGCGCTCCCCGAGGGGTCACCGAAGGCATCCCGGGCGCCCCTTCGAGGCTGGTGCAATTGCACATATTAAATTGACCCGTTGTAGGAGGGGGGTAAGTTCGGCCGTTCTACAAAGCCGTTCGGTGACTCCCGTCACATTGCGTGCGCCTTGTCATCGCGCGCACACCTACGGTACGAGGGCGCCATCCGGCGGAGCGTCCTCCGGCGGGGTGTCGCTCGATGGGGTGGCATCGCCCGGCCCGGAAGCGGTGGCGGGGTCGTGCTCCATCGCGAGGCGCAGCAGCCGGTGGCAGACCGGGCAGTGACGGGTGGAGTGCCGGTACCCCGTCGCGGCCGACAGATGGGCGCGCAGCAGCGCCCGGATCTCATGCCTCGCGGACGTCGTCATACGCGCACCTCCCGCGCCCCCACATCACTCACTGATTGGGTACCGCCGGTACTTGCCCCAGTCAATACACACGAAGGCCCGGATCCTGGGATGGATCCGGGCCTTCATCTCGTGCGGTCCTGACGGGATTTACTGCTTCTGATTGCGGCCTCCGGCCGCGGGCGCGGCCTCATCCCGTCGTCGGCCGGGCAGCGGAACGGTCCGCGCCCAGTATGGGACACAGACCGCCGCCTTCGTGCGGTCCTGACGGGATGTGCCCTGTCCGATCGCGGCTTCCTGTCGCGGCGCGGCTTCG
Organism: Streptomyces sp. XD-27; assembly: GCF_030553055.1. Classification (NCBI taxonomy): domain Bacteria; kingdom Bacillati; phylum Actinomycetota; class Actinomycetes; order Kitasatosporales; family Streptomycetaceae; genus Streptomyces; species Streptomyces sp. XD-27. Next base: position 3,750,425 of record NZ_CP130713.1, on the reverse strand, counting down.
TCGTGATGCCGCGCTGGACAGCGGAAGGGCCCGCGTCCGGTGTCGGATGCGGGCCCTTCATCTTCTTGCGGTCCTGACGGGATTTGAACCCGCGGCCTCCACCTTGACAGGGTGGCGAGCACTCCAAACTGCTCCACAGGACCTTGCTTCGCTTTGCACGGTGTGCGCTGCGGAAACAGACTCTACAGCAGGTCAGGGGGTGCGGTCGAACTCGCGCCCGCAGACCCCCGGCCCACCGCGCCGGCGGCTACGGCACCGCCGCGTCGATCGCCTTCACGATGCGCTTGTCCGACACCGGGTAGGCCGTGCCGAGCGCGTGCGCGAAGTAGCTGACCCGCAGCTCCTCGATCATCCAGCGGATCTCCAGGACCTCGCGCGGCACCGGGCGCCCCTGCGGGAGCTGCTCCAGCAGCCACGCGTACTCGTCCCGCATCTCCCGCACCTTCGCCATCCGCGCGCGGTCCCGCTCGGCGTTGACCGGGAGCTGCTGCAGCCGCCGGTCCGCGGCCACCAGGTAGCGCATCAGGTCGGGCAGCCGGCGCACTCCGTGCGCGGTCACGAAACCGGGCTTCACCAGCTCCGCCAGCTGCTCCTTGACGTCCGTGAGGGAGGCCAGCAGCACCGGGCTCGTGGTGGCCTTCAGCCGGCGCTCGCACGCCTGCCAGGCGGCCAGCACCTCCTGCACCTTGCGGATCGTGTCCAGCGTGGCGTCCGTGATGTCCGCGCGTACGGCGTCGAAGAGCTTGCGGAAGGCCTCCTCGTCCCACGCCGGGCCGCCGTGCGCCGCGATCAGCCGGTCGGCCGCCGCCGCCACGCAGTCCTCGAAGAGCGCCGGGACGCCGCCGTGCGGATTGCGGGCCAGGGCCAGCTTCGCGCTGTTGCTCAGCTTGTCCTGGGCGAACTTGGCGGGATTGGACGGCAGGTTGAGCAGGATCAGCCGCCGCGTGCCGCGCCACATGGCCTGCCGCTGCTCGGCCTCGGTGTCATAGAGCCGTACGGCGACCGAGGCGCCCTCGTCGACCAGCGCCGGATACGCCTTGACCGGCTGGCCGGACCGCCGGGTCTCGAACGTGCGCGGCAGGGTGCCGATCGTCCACGCCGTCAGCCCGGCGCGCTGCTCGATGCCGGTGCCCTCCTTGGACGTCTCGAACGCCTTGGAGATCGCGGCCCGCGTCTTCGGCTTCAGCCTCAGCCGCAGCGCCTCCAGGTCCTTGTCCTCGGCGATCTTGCGACGCCGCTCGTCCACGACCCGGAAGGTGATCTTCAGGTGGTCGGGGACCTTCGCCGGGTCCCAGTCCTCCGCCTCGATCCTCACCCCCACCATCCGCTGGAGCTCCCGGCCGAGGGCGGCCGTCAGCGGCTCCTGCAGGGGCACGACGCCGTCCAGGAAGCGCTGGGCGTAGTTGGGTGCCGGGACGTAGTGCCGCCGCACCGGCTTGGGCAGCGACCGGATCAGCTCGGTCACCAGGTCCTCGCGCAGCCCCGGGATCTGCCAGTCGAAGCCCTCGGGAGAGACCTGGTTGAGCACCTGGAGCGGAATGTGGACGGTCACACCGTCCGCGTCCGCGCCCGGCTCGAACTGGTACGTCACCCGGAATTTCAGCTTGCCCTGCCGCCAGGAGTCCGGATAGTCGTCCTTGGTGACGCCCTCCGCCCGCTCGTTGATGAGCATCGACTTCTCGAAGTTGAGCAACTCCGGCTCGTCGCGGCGCTTGTGCTTCCACCACGAATCGAAGTGCGCGCCCGAGACGACGTGTTCGGGAACGCGCTGATCGTAGAAGTCGAACAGGGTCTCGTCGTCCACCAGGATGTCGCGGCGCCGCGCCCGGTGCTCCAACTCCTCGACCTCGCCGAGCAGCTTGCGGTTGTCGTGGAAGAACTGGTGGTGCGTGCGCCAGTCGCCCTCCACCAGCGCGTTGCGGATGAACAGGTCCCGGCTGGTCTCCGGGTCGATCCGGCCGTAGTTCACCTTCCGCTGGGCGACGATCGGCACGCCGTAGAGCGTGACCCGCTCGTACGCCATCACAGCGGCCTGCTTCTGCTCCCAGTGCGGTTCGCTGTACGTGCGCTTCACCAGGTGCTGGGCCAGCGGCTCGATCCACTCCGGCTCGATGCGCGCGTTGACCCGCGCCCACAGCCGGGAGGTCTCCACCAGCTCCGCCGACATGATCCAGCGCGGCGGCTTCTTGAACAGCGCCGAGCCGGGGAAGACCGCGAATTTGGCGCTGCGCGCGCCCAGGTACTCGTTCTTGGCTGTTTCCTTCCCGCCCTCCCCCCCGGCGTTCTTGAGCCCCACGTGGGAGAGGAGCCCCGCCAGCAGCGCCGTGTGGACGTGCTCGGGCGCCGCGTCCTGCTCGTTCAGATGGATGTCCATCGTCCTGGCGACCGTACGCAGCTGGCTGTAGATGTCCTGCCACTCGCGTATCCGGAGGTAGTTCAGGAACTCGGTCCGGCACATCCGGCGGAACGCGGACGACGACAGCGCCTTCTGCTGCTCGCGGACGTACCGCCAGAGATTGAGGAAGGCGAGGAAGTCGGAGTTCTCGTCCTTGAAGCGGGCGTGGTGCTGGTCCGCCTGCTGCTGCTTGTCGGAGGGGCGCTCGCGCGGGTCCTGGATGGACAGCGCCGCCGCGATCACCATCACCTCGCGCACACAGCCGGTGCGGTCGGCCTCCAGGACCATCCGGGCCAGCCGGGGGTCCACCGGCAGCTGCGACAGCTTCCGCCCGGTCTGGGTGAGCCGCTTCTTCGGATCCTTCTGCGTGCCGTCCAGGGCCCCCAGCTCCTCCAGGAGCTGCACGCCGTCCTTGATGTTGCGCCGGTCGGGCGCGTCGATGAAGGGGAACTTCTCGATGTCGCCCAGGCCCGCCGCGGTCATCTGGAGGATCACGGAGGCCAGGTTCGTACGGAGGATCTCGGCGTCGGTGAACTCCGGACGGCTGAGGAAGTCGTCCTCGGAGTACAGGCGGACGCAGATGCCGTCGCTGGTGCGGCCGCAGCGGCCCTTGCGCTGGTTGGCGCTGGCCTGGCTGATCGGCTCGATGGGCAGGCGCTGCACCTTGGTGCGGTAGCTGTAGCGCGAGATGCGGGCCATGCCGGTGTCGATGACGTACCGGATGCCGGGCACGGTCAGCGACGTCTCCGCCACGTTGGTCGCCAGCACGATGCGCCGGCCCGTATGTCGCTGGAAGACCCGGTGCTGCTCGGCGTGCGAGAGCCGCGCGTACAGCGGCAGCACCTCGGTGTTCCGCAGCTGCTGCTTGTTGAGCGCGTCGGCGGTGTCCCGGATCTCCCGCTCGCCGGAGAGGAAGACCAGGATGTCGCCCGGCCCCTCGGCCTGGAGCTCGTCGACCGCGTCGCAGATCGCGGTGATCTGGTCGCGGTCGGCGTCGTCGCCGCCCTCTTCGAGGAGCGGCCGGTAGCGCACCTCGACGGGATACGTACGGCCCGAGACCTCGACGATCGGCGCGTCGCCGAAGTGCCGGGAGAAGCGCTCCGGATCGATCGTGGCCGAGGTGATGACGACCTTCAGGTCGGGTCTGCGCGGCAGCAGCTGCGCGAGGTAGCCCAAGATGAAGTCGATGTTGAGGCTGCGCTCGTGCGCCTCGTCGATGATGATCGTGTCGTACTGGCGCAGCTCGCGGTCCGTCTGGATCTCGGCGAGCAGGATGCCGTCCGTCATCAGCTTGATGTGGGTGTCCAAGCTCACCTGGTCGGTGAAGCGGACCTTCCAGCCGACGGACTCGCCCAGCGGGGTCCGCAGCTCCTCGGCGACGCGCTCGGCCACCGTACGGGCGGCGATCCGGCGCGGCTGGGTGTGGCCGATCAGGCCCCGCACGCCCCGCCCCAGCTCCAGACAGATCTTCGGGATCTGCGTCGTCTTGCCGGAACCCGTCTCTCCGGCGACGATCACGACCTGGTGGTCGCGGACCGCGTCCCGGATCGTGTCCTTCTTCTGGCTGACCGGCAGTGCCTCGGGGTAGCTGACCTCGGGTACGGCGGCGCGGCGGTCGGCGACCCGCAGCTCGGCCCGCTCGACGTCGGCGGCGATCTCGGCGAGCACGGCGGTCCGCGCCTCGGGCTTGCGGATCCGGCGCGCGCCGTCGAGCCGGCGCCCCAGCCGCTGCTGGTCGCGCAGCATCAGCTCGGGGATCCGCTCCAGCAGGGCGGGGAGGGTGGGGGCAGGCGTTGTGGACATACGCGATCCAGGATCTCACTTCGCCGAAACGGCTGGCGAGCCATTTCTGTCCGGACTAATCGGGGAAGTATGTCGGGGGCGGCGGCGTCAGCGTGAATCCGTGAGCGGGTGAACGTGGATCCGCGGGTGCGAGTGCGGGTACGGGCGCGGGTACGGGCGCGGGGCGCGGGGCGGTCAGAGCCCGGGGGCGAAGCGCCGGAGCACGGCGTCGAGCAGGGCGCTCCAGTAGACCAGCTCGTCCCTGTTCCGGGCGGTGACCTTGCATATGTGGGCGCTGTCGTCGGTCAGCAGCAGGCTCACCGTGAGCGTGGTCCTGCGAGGGTCTGCCGTCTGCTCGGCGTAGTCGATGGCGTACCAGGGGAATTCCGCCGTGCTGCCGTTGCGGTCGAATGCGATGCCGTCGCGGTCGGCGACGATGGAGTTCTTGCGATCCATGGCGAGGAACTCCGGATCGTCGGCCAGCCCGCCCGGCACGGCACCGGCTGGCACGGCACCGCCCGGCACGGCACCGGCAGGCATCGCACCGCCCGGCGGCGGCCCTGCCGGCGGCGGACCGGGCGGCGCGGGCGCGACCGCCGGGACGATCGGGGCGTGGGGCGGCGGAGGCGGCACGGCAGGCACGCCGGCGACAGTGGGCGAGTAGCCCGCCGCGGCGGCGGGCGACCCGGCATGGGCCGGGGCGCCGGCCGTGCCCGACGTGCTCGGGACGCCGGCCGCGCCCGGGTGACGGGGGGTGGGGGCCGAGCCCGGGACGCCGACCGTGCCGGGGCGACCGGGGGTGGCGGCCGAGCCCGGATAGCTCGTCACACGGGGATCTTCGACCGTGAGCCAGTCCAGCAGCTGCCCGGTGCTCGGCCTGCGCTCCGGGGCCTTCTCCAGACACGCTGCCACGATCGGCCGCAGCGGATCGGGAACCGCGGAGAGGTCCGGCGGGTGGTGCACCGAGCGGTACATCAGCGAGACCGGCGTGCCGTCCCCGAACGCGCTGCCGCCCGCGGCCGCGACCAGGACGGCGCCCAGCGCGAACACGTCCGCGGCGGTGTCCACCGGATGGCCCTCGGCCTGTTCGGGAGCGAGGAATCCGGGGGTGCCGAAGGCCGTGCCGGTGATCGTGAGCGGGGTGTTCTCCACTGCCCTGGCGATGCCGAAGTCCAGGACCCTCGGACCGTCCTCGGCCATGATGATGTTGCCGGGCTTCAGATCGCGGTGGACGAGTCCGCAGCTGTGGACGGCCTGAAGGGCCTCGGCGAGCGCGGCGCCGAGACGGCGCAGCTGCCGCGTCCCCATCGGGCCCTGGGCGGTGATCAGCTGGGACAGGGTGGGGCCGGGCACGTAGGCGGTGGCGAGCCAGGGGGCCTCGGCGTCCGGGTCGGCGTCGACGACCGGGGCGGTGTGGAAGCCGCCCACCCTGCGGGCGGCCGCGACCTCGGCGCGGAACCGCTCCCGGAACAGGGGCTGGCAGGCCAGCTCGGGCCTGGCGACCTTGACCGCGACGGACCGCCCGCCGCGCGAGCGCGCCAGATAGACCGTGCCCATCCCGCCCTCGCCGAGCTTGCGCACGATGGCGTACGTACCGATCCGGTCCACTCCAGCCCCCAACGTGCTCCGGATGCTTGCGGCGCCCAACCAGGTCCAACGAAGAAACCCCCGGCGAGTGATCTCGCCAGGGGCTTCGTGTGGTGGCTGGGGCCGGGGTCGAACCGGCGACCTTCCGCTTTTCAGGCGGACGCTCGTACCAACTGAGCTACCCAGCCACGCAACCTCGCGGTTGCAGCGGTCCTGACGGGATTTGAACCCGCGGCCTCCACCTTGACAGGGTGGCGAGCACTCCAAACTGCTCCACAGGACCAAGCTTGTGCGAGGACTAGTCTCGCACATGGTGTTGCGTGCCCCCAACGGGATTCGAACCCGTGCTACCGCCTTGAAAGGGCGGCGTCCTGGGCCACTAGACGATGAGGGCTGATGGCCCACCGTTTGCGCCTCTCGGCGCCGTCGGGGACGTGAGAAGCATATGGGATGCCGGGGAGGTTCGCCAAAACGGTTTACGGCTGCCTGGGCGAACGGCCTGTTCCTCGGCCTCTTCCTCGGCCTGTTCCGCGCCTGTTCCACGGTTCGCCGGGGCGTGATCGCGGGGCCGGGGCGGGGTGCTCTGCGTGGCCGGGCTGCCCCGGCGGGCGTGTCCTGGTCGACAATGGCGGCGTGCTGGAGATGACGCGCGAGGAGTTCGAGGAACTGGTCGCCGAGGCGCTCGACCGGATTCCGGCGGAGCTGACACGGCTGATGGACAACGTCGCCGTGTTCGTGGAGGAGGAGCCGCCCGCGGACGACCCCGAGCTGCTCGGGCTGTACGAGGGGACTCCGCTGACCGAGCGGGGTGAGTGGTACGCGGGCGTCCTCCCGGACCGGATCACCATCTACCGGGGCCCGACCCTGCGGATGTGCGAGACACGCGAGGACGTGGTCGCCGAGACCGAAGTGACCGTGGTGCACGAGATCGCCCACCACTTCGGCATCGACGACGAGCGGCTGCACGCGCTCGGGTACGGCTGACGGCTGCACGCGCTCGGGGGCGGCGCTCGGGTACGGCTGACGGCCGCACGCGCTCGGGTACGGCGCTCGGGTACGGCTGATCGCGTGTCCTGCGCGGGGCGGCGCCAGTTGGGCAGGGAGTCTGCACCCTGCGGCCTGGAGGTGGCCCGCCCATGCCTGGATTTCCCGTTCCGTCCCCTCGCGCCCCTCGTGTCGCGGCGCGTGTCGCGGCGGTCATAGCCGCCGCCGTGGCCCTGGGGGCTGCATGAGCGTGTCCGACGGCCCCGAGCGGCCGGGTTCGCGCGGCGGCACCGAGCAGCGGGGCCGCGCGGAGGGCGTCGAGCCGGGCGGCGGGCTGCCGGGCTCGGCGGAGTCCGGGCACCGCGACGACGGCAAGGGGCGGGACGGGAGGGAGGGCGGGAAGAAGAAGGCGGGCAAGGAGAAGGGCGGTAAGCCCTCGGCGTCCCCGTCGGCCTCTGCCTCCGCGTCGCGGTCGGGAAGCCCGCACGTGCCCGTGCCGCCCGCCACGCCCTCCGGGCCGGGCGGCGGTTCGCCGGGCCCCGCGCCCTCCTCCCGGCCGCCGCACCCGTCGGACCCGGCGCCGACCACCCCCGAGCCGCGGCCGACCACCCCCGAGCCGCCGTCGCCGTCGCCGACCCCGGAGCCGCCGGGCGGCGGCGGAACCGAGCCGGGCACGTCGCCGGAGTCCGGGGGAGCGAGGTGAGGCCCGGGCGCACGGTGGCCGGGCGGCGACCATCGGGGCGCCGCTGAGCAGGGCCTTTACCGGATCCGCGGCGGGCCGTCCAGGGGGAATTTGCTTTCGGTGGGGGCGAGTGCGTATGGTGGTAGATCGTTTGATCCCATTTGCCCGGCGCCAAACCGAAGCGCGCCGCGTGGCGCGTTCCTTACCTTGCCGTGGCCTGACCGCATTGAGGCGGTCGTTTGCGAAACGACACGGAGCTTGGGCGCGTGCCGAGACTCCGGAAGGTTTCGCATTTCGCATGTCCATTTCCACTGATCACACCGTCATGCCCGCTGCCGATGAGGCCGTGGAGGTGTCGGAGGCGACCGAGGAGACGGTTGAGGCCGTCGCCACCGTCGACGCCGCCGACGAGGCCACCGCGGCCGAGGCCGAGGCCGACAAGGCTCCCGAGATCACCTTCGCCGACCTCGGGCTCCCCGAGCAGATCGTGCGCAAGCTGGCGCAGAACGGTGTGACCACGCCCTTCCCGATCCAGGCCGCGACCATCCCGGACGCCCTGGCCGGCAAGGACATCCTGGGCCGCGGCCGCACCGGCTCCGGCAAGACGCTCTCCTTCGGTCTGCCGACCCTGGCCCAGCTGGCCGGCGGCCACACCGAGAAGAAGAAGCCCCGCGCGGTCATCCTCACCCCGACCCGTGAGCTCGCGATGCAGGTCGCGGACGCCCTTCAGCCGTACGGCGACGTGCTCGGACTGAAGATCAAGGTCGTCTGCGGCGGTACGTCCATGGGCAACCAGATCTACGCCCTCGAGCGCGGCGTCGACATCCTCGTCGCCACCCCGGGCCGTCTGCGCGACATCATCAACCGTGGCGCCTGCTCCCTGGAGAACGTCCAGGTCGCCGTCCTCGACGAGGCCGACCAGATGTCCGACCTGGGCTTCCTGCCCGAGGTCACCGAGCTGCTCGACCAGGTGCCCGAGGGCGGCCAGCGCATGCTCTTCTCCGCCACCATGGAGAACGAGATCGGCACGCTGGTCAAGCGCTACCTGAACAACCCGGTCAGCCACGAGGTCGACAGCGCCCAGGGCAACGTCACGACCATGACGCACCACGTCCTCGTCGTGAAGCCCAAGGACAAGGCGCCGGTCACGGCCGCCATCGCCGCCCGCAAGGGCCGCACGATCATCTTCGTACGGACGCAGCTGGGCGCCGACCGTATCGCCGAGCAGCTCGTCGATGCGGGCGTGAAGGCGGACGCGCTGCACGGCGGCATGACGCAGGGTGCCCGTACCCGCGTGCTCGCCGACTTCAAGGACGGCTACGTCAACGCGCTGGTCGCCACCGACGTCGCCGCGCGCGGCATCCACGTCGACGGCATCGACCTGGTGCTGAACGTGGACCCGGCCGGCGACCACAAGGACTACCTGCACCGCAGCGGCCGCACCGCCCGTGCCGGGCAGAGCGGCACGGTCGTCTCGCTGGCCCTGCCGCACCAGCGGCGGCAGATCTTCCGGCTGATGGAGGACGCGGGCGTGGACGCCTCGCGCCACATCGTCGGCGGCGCCGGCGCGTTCGACGAGGACGTGGCCCGTATCACCGGTGCGCGTTCGCTCACCGAGGTGCAGGCGGAGTCGGCGGCGAACTCGGCCAAGCAGGCCGAGCGCGAGGTGCAGCACCTCACCCGTGAGCTGGACAAGGTGCAGCGGCGCGCGACCGAGCTGCGCGAGGAGGCCGACCGGCTGGCGGCCCGCGCGGCGCGTGAGCGCGGCGAGGACCCGCAGGCGGGCGCCGCCGCGGCCGAGCCGGCCGGTGAGGCGACCGCCGACACCGCCGCGGTGGCCGCAGCCGACGCACCGGTGGTGCCGGAGCAGGCCGCGGCGTCGGAGGCCGAGGGCGCCGGCGCAGCCGAGGCGCCGCGCCGGACCGCCCCGGCGCACGAGCGCCGTGACGAGCGGGGCAACTTCGACCGCCGTGACCGTGACCGGGACCGCCGTGACGACCGCGGTGGCTTCAACCGTGACCGTCGTGACGACCGCGGTGGCTTCAACCGCGACCGCGACGACCGTGGCGGCTTCAACCGCGACCGCGACCGGGGCTTCGGCCGCGACCGCGACCGCGGCGGGGACCGCCCGTCCTACCGCGACCGCCAGAACGGCGAGCGCGGCGGCTTCGGCGGCGGCCGCTCGTACGAGCGCCGCGACGACCGCGGCTTCGGCCGTGACCGTGACCGGGACCGCCGTGACGACCGCGGTGGCTTCAACCGTGACCGTCGTGACGACCGGGGCGGCTTCAACCGTGACCGCGACGACCGTGGTGGCTTCAACCGCGACCGTCGTGACGGCGACGACCGCGGCGGCTTCAACCGCGACCGCCGTGACGGCGAGCGCGGCGGCTTCAACCGGGACCGCCGCGACGAGCGTCCGGCCCGTTCGTTCGAGCGCCGCGAGCCCGGCTTCCGCGACCACAACCACCGTGGCGGCGACCGCCCGTTCAACCGCGACCGCCGTGACGACCGCCCGTTCAACCGGGACCGCCGCGACGACCGCCCGGCCCGCCGGGACGACCACCGCGGCGCCACCGGCGCCCGCTCCTTCGACCGCCGCGCCGACAAGCCGCGCTGGAAGCGCAACGGCTGATCCCGGCAGGCTCTGACACCTGGGCCCGTACGACACCGGCGTGTGTCGTACGGGCCTTCGTGCGCCGAGGGCAAGTCCGCCCGGAGACCGCCCGGTTGAGCGGTGTCGATCACCTGACACGGCCTCTGGAGGGTATTGGCTCGGGCCTTCGCCGCGGTCCGGGCTATGCTGCGGTGTGCGGGGTCATTAGCTCAATTGGCAGAGCAGTGGACTTTTAATCCATTGGTTCAGGGTTCGAGCCCCTGATGACCCACTCGGTTGGACGTCCCGCAGGGCCTCTGACCAGCAGATATGCGCCCCGGCCGCGGTGAGTGGCCGGGGCGCTTCCGTGTCCGGAGGCGGCGCGCGGGGGCGGCGTCGGGTGCGGGTGAAGATCGCGGAGGGGGCGCTCACCCTGCCGGATGCCACCGGGTGCGCGGGGGAGTGACCTCTGCTGATGATGTCGGCATGGGGCTTCAAGCACGTACTGGACGCGAGCCAGTGGGCGCGACCCGGGATGTCGAGAGACCTGAGGCATCGCAGGGAGTCGCCCCGTGGGCGGAGGAGGCGTGGGCGGAGGAGGCGGTGGGCCTCTTCGGCCCCGCGCCGGCCGCCGGCACGGTCTTCATCAGCGGCATGCACAGCGGCCCGAACCCGTCGCCCGGCCTGAGCGTGGCCCGTTCCCTGCGTCTGGCCTGGCCCGGACTGCGGATCGTCGGCTTGGACTACTCGTCGGAGAGTTCGGGGCTGCACTCCGACGTCCTCGACGACCTGGTGTGCCTTCCGCCGTGGAAGCGGGCGCACCTCGCCACGTGGACCGAGCAGATCAGCGGGCTTCTGGAGCCCGAGGACGCGTATCTGATCCCGTGTCTGGATCTTGAAGTCCGGCTGCTGGCCAGGGAGCTGGGTTCCCACGAGCGGATCCTGGGCCCTTCGAAGACGGCGCTGGACCTGGTGCGCAAGCCTCCGCTCGATGCCGCGGGACGGCTCGGCCTGCGCACTCCGGCGTACGAGACCGACAACAGCTGGCTCGCTGTCGACCGGTTCGTCCGTCTGGCTCCGCACGGGGTGTGGGTGAAGGGCCAGCACTACGACGCGTACCGGGCCTACACCGCCGGGCAGGTGCTGGCCCTGGGCGACGTCGTCCGCCGGACGTGGGGTGGCGGATGGCATGTGGAGCAGCACGTCGCGGGCCAGGAGTGCAGTATCGCGTTCTGCGCGCTCGACGGCCGGCTCCTCGACGCGGTCTTCATGACGAAGGCGGTGGTCACGGGCGAGGGCAAGACATGGTCCGGCGAAGTCGCGGAGCTCGAGGGGCCGCTGCGCGACCGGCTGGCCGACCTGGTCGCCGAGGCCGTGTGGACCGGCGGCGGCGAGCTGGAGCTCATCCGCGCCTGGAACGGCGACCTCACGCTCATGGAGGTCAACCCGCGCCTCCCCGCCTGGATCCACGGCGCCTCGGTGTGCGGCGCCAACCTGCCCGCCGCCCTGCTCGCCGGGGGTCCCCTCACGCCCTCAGGATGCCGGGGTGCCGCTCCCGGCTCCGGCAGGCGCCTGGTGCCGGGTTTCACCCGGGTGGTCGAGGAGATCCCGGTCAACCCGGCGCTGGGCATCACCCCCATCGGCTGGGTCGCCGGGGGGCTGTCCCATCCGGAGGACAAGCACCACCATTCCGGGATGCCCGCACTGGGCCAGCGGCGTCTGGTCCCCTCCGAGGGCGACGCGGTGGCCGAGGAGCCGGTCGGAAGCCATGCGGCGGTGGCCGACGAGACCGGTGGCTTCGAGGACCTGCTCGAACCTCCCGGGCGCGAGGCCACGCCGCGCAGACAGTTCCTCGTCCCCCTGTTCACCGAACGGGTCCAGGCCCTGCGGCGGGAACTCGAAGGGCTGTGCCGACTCCTGCTCGCGCAGAGCGTGAAGACGTGTCCGCAGCCCGAGGTGCTGCGGGAGGCCGCGCGGCTCGACATGGTCGCCGAGGCCATCAGCCTGGCCGAGCTCGAAGCCGCCGACCGCCTCGGCCTGGCGGCCGAACGGGCGATCCTCAACGGGCCCGCGAAATGGTGGCCCGCCGCCGACCGCGTACGCTGCTGGGCCTTCTTCGCCGACTCCCTGGCGGAACTGCGCGGGCTGAGCGCCCTGCTGGACGACGGCTTCAAGCTGGAGGCCGACGTCGTCGGGGTCCGGGTCGCCCCCGTCGGCGTGGCCAGCCGGTTCGGCATCCCGCTGCACGAACGCGACGCCATGGCCGAGACGGCCCGGCTGCTCGGCGCTCTCGCGGAGCGGCTCGAGGCCCGGTGGGGGCTGCACTTCCACTACGCCCAGAGCGTCCTGGGTACGTCGCGCTGGCAGCGCGAGTGCGCCGCGGCACTGGCCGCCGCGGATCCGCTGGCGGACCTGCTCGGAGCGGCCCCGGCCGTGCTGGACATCGGCGGCGGGTGGCACGTCGACGACATGCCGGGGCTGCGTACGTCGCTGGAGTACGTGCTCGCGGCGGGCCCCTCGGCCGTACACGACGGGGACCCGCTGCTGGTGCTGGAGCCGGGCAAGCTCCTCACGCAGCCGTCGGCCGCCGTCGTCACCCAGGTCCTGGTGCGCCGGGAGTCCCGCTACGGCTGCGACGTCGTCGTCGACGCGGCCGAGGGCGACATGCCCGAGGCGCCGTTCCATCCACACCCCGTGGTCCGGTTCGACGGGTCCCGCTGGGTGCCGCTGCCGCCCGGCCGGAACCGGATTCTGGGCAGGTCCTGCATGGAGCACGACGTGCTGTCCGTCTGCCTCGACCTGTCGGGCGTCCGTGAGGGCGACTACCTCGCGTTCGGCATGTGCGGCGCGTACGACACGTCGATGGCCTACGACTTCGGGCGCGGGACCGTGCCGCGGGAACTGGGGCAGTCGTGACCGCGGGAACCGGGAGTCGTGACCGCGGGAAGTGGGGCAGTCGTGACCGGGGAAGCGGGGCAGCCATGACCGGGGAAGCGAGGCAGTCATCGAGCCCGGGGAGCGGGGTGGCCATGACGGAGCTGCTCGCGGAGCTGGAGCGGTTCGACCGGATCGGCCTGTCCCGGGTGGCCGGTCATGGGGCGGCGTGCTGCCACATGGTCAGGCACGGCGTGTTCGCCCGGCTCACACAGTTCGGGGACATCGGAGCCCGGCTGGCCGCGGTCCCCGAGCTCTTCCGGTGGGGGCCCGTGCAGTGGCCCGCGTACTGGTGCCACCTGGCACTCCACGACGGGCTCATCGGCGACTGCGGGGTCCACGCCGACGTGGCGGCGGCGCTCCTGGAGCGGGACGGCATCCCCCACGCGCGCGGTCGCGCCGCGCTGCTGACAGGACCGCTGGCCCCGGCCCACTGGCGCGTCAGTTGGAACGAGGCGCAGGCCAACGTCGCGTGGATCGGGCGGAATGTGGTGCACCACGAGGTGATCCGGGTCGGAGACCGGTGGTGGGACCCGAGCGACGCCCGCTGGTTCGCGGGGGCAGGAGGAAACCTGGCGGGCGCGCGCGTCGTCGCCGTGCGCGAGGACGACGGGCCATGGCAGTTCGACCCCGGCACGTCGACGCCGGCGCCGACGCCCCTGCCGGCGCCGGCCTCGACGCTCGCGCCCGACGCGTCGTCGATGCTCGCGCCCGATACGTCGGCGATGCTCTCTCCCGACGCGTCGTCGACGCTCTCGCCGGATGCCTCGTCGGAGTCCTCGTCAGCCCCCTCGTCAGCCCCCACGTCAGCACCCTCCTCAACGCCGCACGTCCTGTCATGAGGCCGGACTCGGTCGTGGAGACGGCCATGCCGCCCTGGAGGCATCCATGATCACTCCCGACACGTGGCAGGCGGCCTCGCCGGACACCGCGGAGACCGCCGGTCTGCCCGGCCCGGTCCGCCTCACGACGCAGCTGGTCCGCGGCTTCGCCCAGCTCAGCCTCCAGGCGAACGCGCGCGCGGGGGCCATCATCCTGCTCGCGCTCTTCGTGGGCGACTGGCGGATGGGCGCCCTCGGCCTGCTCGGCGCCGCGGTCGCCACCGCGACCGCGTACGCCCTGGGCGTCGACAGGGGCGCCATCGACCTCGGGCTGCAGGGTTTCAGCGGCTGCCTGACCGGCATGGCCCTGTTCGTCTTCCTGGGCCACTACCCCGCGACCTACGTGCTGACCGTCGGCGGCGCCGTCGTCTGCGTGCCGCTGTACTCGGCGCTGACCAACCTGCTGGCGCCCTGGAGGCTCCCGGCGCTGACCGCGCCGTTCTGCGTCGTCTGCGGGGTGGCGGTGATGGGGGCCCCGGCGTTCACCCGGGTCTGGCACGGCGGAAGCCCCGCCGCCCTGCCCGCCATGGCGACGGCCGGCGCCGACTACACCTGGACCGACCTGTGGCACGGGTTCTTCACCAACATCTCCCAGGTCGCCCTCTCGGCCCACTGGTACGTCGGCGCGATCATGTTGGTCGGGCTGTTCGTCGCGGGGCTCCGCCCGGGTCTGGCCGCCGTCCTGGGCAGCGCCGTCGCGGTGCTCGTGGCCTGGGCGCTGGGTGCCCCGCCGGGCGCGGTCGCGGTGGGCGTCTACGGCTACAACGGAGTGCTGGTGGCCATCGCCCTGGGCACCCTGTTCCTGGCGAGGACGGTACCGAGCGCGCTCTACGCCTTGGTGGCCGTGGCCGCCGCCACCGTGCTGACGGCCGCACTGAACGCCTACTTCACGCCCTTCGGCGGACGTACCCTCACCTGGCCCTTCACCATCACCACCTGGCTGTTCATCGCCGCGGTCCCGGCCTTTCCGCGGATCCGGCGCGCTGTGTGAACGAGGAAGCGCAGCCGAAACGAGCGCTGCCGAAGCGAGCGCTGCCGAACAAGCCCTACCGCACGAGTGCTTACGACAGCAGGTCGACGCGCGTGCCGATGCCGCGCTGCCGCGCCCGCTGATACGCGGTCCGGGCGACGGCGAGGTCCTGCCAGGGCAGCCCGACCGGGGCGTCGACGGAGCGTGCGCCAGACCCCTGACCCGTGGCTGGATCTGTCGCCTCTCGAGCCCGAAGCGTGATGATTCCCGGCCATGTGCCGCAGCAGGGGGCAAAGGGAACTGCGGTCCACGGCTTCGCCAAACACCGCACGCGGGGTGTGTCGACGCCGCTACGGTAAGTCGCGAGATGTCGCTTCGGGGGCGCGGCGAGTCGATGGCCGGGAGGAGTAGAGACATGGGACACGCAGAAGCCGGCGGGCCGCCCACCGAGCATCTTGACGGGCTGCTGGCCCGCGCTCAGAACACGTTCGAGCTCGACGAAACGGAGCTCGTCCGGCTGCGTGACGCCCTGATGCACCAGACCGAACTGCGGTCGTGCCGCCAGTGCAACGAGCCGCGAGGACCGGTGGGATACAGCACGTTCCGGCACGTCTTCCTGCTGCCGGACGGCAGCAGCGGGCTGCTGTGGGAGCTGGAGCACAACACCGCCCGGGACGGGAGCCTCCTGTACGAGCTGTACCTGGACGAGGAGGCCCTCACCACCGCCGAGCGCCGTGTGCACGAGCTCACCGGCGGCGGCCGCTGGGAGGACTGGGAGGAGTTCGAGAAGGGCCCGGTGTGGCTGCCCGAGCAACTGCTGCGCACCACGGTGCCGCTGGAGATGTCCCGCGCGTACGTGGCCGACAACTCCGCCGACCACGCGCGGCGCGTGCTGCGCCGTGCGGAGAACTCCGACCGGCCGGGCGAGGAGGTCGAGCAACTGCTCGCGACCGCGTTCGCCCACGACATCGCGCTCGCGCCGAAGCCGCGGCGGCGCTCGGGGGGACGGGACGCGACATGGTGCCGCTTCTATGAGCACGCGTTCCTGCTGGCGTGCGGGGACGAGATCAGCCTGTGGGAGCTGGAGCACAACCTGACCAGCGACGGGCGGCTGGTGTGCGAGGTCTATCTCGACGAGGCCGCGGCCGAGCTGGCGGCGGACCGGCGGGCCCGGGCCCTCGGCGTGGAGCTGTGACGCGGCGCCGGCCCTGATCCTCAGAACGCCGGACGCGAGTGATGCCCGGAACCGTCGCTTCACCCGCTGGATTTCGGCCGTTCTGATCGTCGGAGGCGTCGTCTTCGACGGGGCCGCCCCGCGCCGGCCGCCTCGGGCGTGACGTCGCGTAGTCGAAGGTGACCCCTCAGGCATAACGATTGACACACGATCAGGCGTGTCAGGTTTGCGTGTACGTGGAACACGACGTCGCGGCGCGCCGGTGGAACCGGCAACTCGCACCACCCTGCCCGCAAATGACCGTTTGGCGCGCGTCAAAGGTTCGTGGATTCCGGGGAACAGCTTGGAATCGTGTCGCCGGGTCTATTAACGTTCGATAACGCAGCGCGGTCGTCACAGCCGTCGCAGAGGCGGCACCGTGCGCCGTCGCCGAATCCCTACGCACCACCACTGCACCACCAGCAACACCAAGGGAACCGGGGAACCACCAACCTTGGGGTGAATCGGGCCGCACCTGGCCCGTAGGAGACCTTCCTGCTCCGAACCCGTCAGCTAACCCGGTAGGCGAGAAGGAAGGAAAGGAGTACGCCCCGGTGGCGTCCAACAGGTCTGCCCTCGACGAGGCACCGTACGGAACCTCCGGCGGAGCCGGGCCCTCCGGGACCGCCGTCTTCGCCCCCGGCGCCGCCGACGACGGCGAGCCGTGGGAGGAGTGGAACCCCACGGAGGAGTCCGTCGCCCCGGTCCGCGGCAGGCACCGGGTCGTCAAGCAGCGCGGCGGGACCATGGCGCGCAGCGGCGCCGTGCTCGGCGTCGGTGTCATCGCGGCGGTCGGCGCGGGCGGCATGGCGACCGCCAAGGACCGGCCGAACGCCCCGATATCCATGCCGGACCTGGCCCATGTCGCCGACGAGGTGCAGGACGCGCTCCCGGACACCAAGGACCTTCCCGTCATCGGGCCGCTGATCTCCGACGGCGACCCCTCCGGCACCGGCACACGGGGTTCCGGCACTCCACTCTCCCAGGCCGGGCTCACCCCCCAGGACCGGGCCAGCGGCACCACGGACGCGGGCGAGGCGCTCCGCGCCCGCATCATGCAGCAGGCCGAGCAGCAGCAGACGGCCGCCGACGAGGCCCAGCGGGAGGCGGCGGCGCGGGCCGAGGCGGCGGCCGCGGCGAAGGCGGCGGCGGAGCAGAAGGCGAAGGACGTCGCGCAGCAGAAGGCCGCCAAGGCGGAGGCCGAGCGGAAGGCCGCGGAGGAGGCCGAGCGCAAGGCGGCGGAGGCCGCCCGCAAGGCCGAGGCCGAGCGTCGCGCGAAGCTGGCCGCGTCCTATGCCCTCCCCCTCGCCTCGTACACCCTGACCTCGTCGTTCGGCGAGGCGGGCGACATGTGGTCGGCCGACCACACGGGCCAGGACTTCGCGGCCCCGACCGGCACCCCGGTCAAGGCGGTGCACGGCGGGACGATCACCGAGGCCGGCTGGGCGGGGTCGTACGGCTACCGCATCGTGCTCACGCTGGAGGACGGCACGGAGGTCTGGTACTGCCATCTGTCCTCCATGGTCCGGACCTCGGGTTCGGTGTCGACCGGAGATGTGATCGGCCGCGTCGGCGCCACGGGCAACGTGACCGGACCGCATCTGCACCTCGAGGTACGACCGGGCGGCGGAGCCCCGATCGACCCGCTGGCCTGGCTGCGCGAGCACGGCCAGAACCCGTAGCGGAGGCCGCACGCCCCACCCGTGCCCTCCTCCCCTTCCCCCACGCCCTGAACGCCGACGGCCCTGGTCTCTCTCCCCCCTTGACACCAGGGCCGCCGGTCTGTCCGGGGCAGGAAGCCCGTCGCCCAGCCGCTGCCCGATCGCCAGGAAGGTCCGCCCATGACGACGCCCCCGTACCTGTACCGCGTAGGGACCCCCGCCGACGACGCCGAACTCACGGCGCTGGACGACTCCTTCACCACGGACACCGTGTACGAGGTCACGGCGACCGCGACCGGCTTCTCCCTCCATCCGGCACCCGTCCACCCGCCCCTGACGAAGCAATTCCCGGACGATGACGGCGACGAGGACGACGACCGGGTCGACCACACGGTGGTCGCGGTGGACGGCGACCGCATCTGCGCCTTCATCGCACTCGACTACGAGGACTGGAACCGCCGCCTGGTCATCCGCCAGATCACCGTGGCGCCCACCCACCGGGGCAAGGGCATCGGCCGCCACCTGATGGCCCGAGCCTTCGCCTACGGCCACGACCGCGGTGCCCGCGCCGCCTGGCTGGAGGTCACCAACGTCAACGCCCCGGCGATCCACGCCTACCAGCGGATGGGCTTCACTCTGTGCGGTCTGGACACGACCCTGTACCTCGGCACGCAGTCGGAGGGCGAGACCGCGCTCTTCATGAGCCGACCGCTCGTCAGTCCAGAGCGCTGAGCTTCTGCCACTCCTCGTACGACAGGTTCCACTCGCCATAGCCATTGCCCGTGGCCACGGTTTGGCGGGTCGAGCCGGTGACCTCGACGATGTCGCCGCGGACCGCGCGGTCGTAGAACCACTTGCCGTCCTTGTTGGTCATGCCGACACAGCCATGGCTCTTGTTGATCTTGCCGAAGATGCCCTTGCCCTCGTTCCAGGGTGCGGCGTGGGCGTAGGTGCCGGAGGTGGTGAGGTGCACGGCCCAGGGGACGTCCTTGTTGTAGGGGTCGGCTATGCCGACGGATTCGCTGGTCATGTTGACCATGGGGGCCTTGTCCAGGACGACCATCGTGCCGTTCCAGGTGGGGTAGCGGGGCTCACCGCCGGATATGGGAAGGGTGCCGACCTTCTTGCCGTCCTCGTAGACCGTCATCGTGTGCGCGTTGAGGTCGACCTTGGAGACACGCGCCGTGCCGATGGTGAACGTGCTGGTCACATCGCGGCGGAGGTAGCGGCCGTCGCCGGTGTTCACCCCGCTGAGCTTGGCGTTCAAGGTGACCTTGGTGCCCTTGGCCCAGTAGGTCTTGGGACGCCAGGAGGCGCGTTCGATGCCGGTGAGGGGGTCGCGGACCCAGCCCCAGGAGCCTTCCGTCTTGGGGCTGGTGGAGACGGAGAGCTGCCGCTCGACCGCCGCCTTGTCCTTGACGGGGTGGTCGAAGGCGACGGAGACGGGCTGGCCGGCTCCGACGACCTTGTTGTTGGTCGGGGTGACGGAGACGCCGTTGGCGAGCTGGGCCGGGCGGACGCGGAAGGTGGACCGGTGGTTGGTGTTCTCCCCCGCGGCGTTGGTCGCGGTGGCCTGGATGGTGTAGGTGGCGCCCGGGGTCATGGTCCGGGTGGAGTGCCAGCTCTTGCGGTCCTTGTCCCAGGTGCCGGTCACCGGCGCGGCCTCGGCGTCGTCGGAGGTGACGGCGACCTTGGTCAGCGTGCCGCCCTTCGCCTCGACCTTGATGGTGTGGTCCGGGGCGAGCGGCTGACCGGCGCTGCCCTGGGTCGCCGAGATACGAACGGGCCCGGCATCGGCGGCGTCCTTGTCCTTGTCACCGGCCGACGCCGACTGGCAGCCGACGAGCGCGGTCAGGGCGAGGGACGACGCCACGAGGAGGTGGAGGTGGCGTACGGAACGGTGGGATCGCACAGTGGGCCTCTTGAGATGGTCGTGGGGTCGTCGGATCAGCAACGTCGCGCCGCTTCTTCCGGGTTGTTCTTGTAAAGGGAGGGTGAAGGCGAGGCAGAAGGTTGCGTCCGCCACAGGGATACCGAAAGACAGTGATCCGCGACGCCGTCGATGTACTCGCGGGCGAAGCCGTCTATGCCCGCGACTTGGACGACGGCGACACGGGTGCCCGAGCGCATCGGCACCACCTCGACGTCCTCCGGAGAGGCGTGGGAGGTCCGGACGAAGAACTTGTGGATCAGCGGGTCTGCCGCCGAGCCGGACGGCGCAATGTCCCGATCGGTGGGCCAGTTCACGCCGCAACGTGCGCGGAGCGTGTTCGCCAGCGCTGTGAACACCGTGATGGCGTCTCGCTCGCTCGCGTACACGCTGATCGTGTGCCGCGCCTTCTGGTCGCCCCTGCGGCCCTCGTAGGTGCGGGTGCGTTGGGAGACGGGCGCCGGTGCGCGGTCGCCGTCGAGGCCGGTCAACCGGCAGCGTCCGTCGACGTCGAGGAGCGGCGCGTCGGTTCCCTCGGTGCTCCGGACCGCTTTCCAGTGCGCGTACTCCGAGAACGGCAGCGCGGTCGGCGGCAGCAGTGCGGCGGACGGGATCGCCGGGGTGGTCGGCGGGGTGTCGGCGGTGGCCGTCGGCGAGGGGGCGGCCCCGCCGGCAGGGTCCGGGCCGGATCGTCGCCGGGCAGCAGCTGCCAGGAGCCGATCGTGAGCGCGGCCGCGGTGAACACCGCGGAGGCGGCGATCGTCGCCCGCTTGCGGGCGCGGCGGCAGTGCCCCCTGGCCCGCGCTGCCTGCGGGCCCGCGAGCCTTATGGAGGGCTCGGCGGCACGCGCGATCTCACGCAGACGCTCTTCCAGATCAACCATGGGTGGGCACCTCCTTCGGTGGGCGTGCGCAGAGTCTGGGAGCCGGGGCCTCGGCGTCGCGGAGATGGGGCCCGAGCGCCTTGCGGGCACGGCTGAGCCGCGTACGCACGGTGCCTGCCGAGACTCCGGTCTCCCGGGCGACCTGCTCGATGGGCAGGTCGAGCAGGTGGTGCAGGACGACGACGGTGCGCTGGTCGGGCTTCAACCCGCGCAGGGCATGCACCAGCGCCACCCGGTCAGGGGCCAGATCGGGCAGGTCGGCCGGTGGGCCGTGGCGCACATGCGCGCGCATGCGGTTACGCGCCCGGCGCCAGGAGCTGACGGCCAGACGGAGCGCGACCGTCCGGACCCATGGCGTCGGGTCGCCGTCCTTGGTGAGGCGGTCCCAGCGCTGCCACGCCCGGGCGTATGCCTCCTGTACCGCGTCCTCGGCCTCGGTCAGGTCGCCGGTCGCGGCGTAGACCGCGGCGACCAGCCGCTTGGCTGTCGCCGCGTAGAACTGATCGAAATCTGATGCTGACATGTGCCCCCCGCTGCCCCCGTGCGCCGTCCTGCACGCGCGGTGCTTTTCGCTCCTGTAATGGGCACGCCCGGCGGCGGCGAAAGGTTACAGACCGATTCGCGGAGGCTGAGGGGAGACCCCATACGGGTACGTTCCGGATCCCACGCGCGGCGCGGACCCCCAGTACGGCGCGGTTCCGCCGTTCGGCGCGACTCCCCCGTACGGCGCGGCTCCCCAGTGCAGTGCGGCTCCCCCGTACGGTGCGGGCCCCCAGTACGGGGCAGGCCCCCAGTGCTGCGGCACACGCGGGGCGGGCACCGACAGCGCCGCGTGCGCCAGCACCGGCTGCGCGATCTCCTTGCGCTGCCACAGGTGGTGCAGCAACTCCTGTTCGCGCGCCGTGAAGTCCGGGCCCGCTGTGCCCCGGTACGCCCGCCGCCGGAGAAAGGCGAGGGAGGTGGCGAAGGCCGTGTACTCGGCGACCGCACGCGCCGCCGCGGCGCCCTGGGTGCGGCGCGCGAGATCGCGCGCGATGCCGCGGGCCCGGAGCGAGGACAGCGCCACCGGCTCCGGCGGGGTGAGCCAGCCCGCGGCCTGGTACGCGGGGAGATGGGTGCGGATGGTGCGCAGCTCGTTGTTGCGCGACCAGATGGTGAGCCAGGTCAGCAGGCCGAACAGCGGGACCATGAGCAGGGCGTAGACGGTGAGGAAGCTGAGGCCGCCGTGCGTGGCCGACCCGTTCCATATGCCGTGCAGGACCATGGCGGCGAGCAGCGCGGCGACCGGCAGGAGCACGCGGCGGGCACGCTGCCGCTGCGTGGCCGCGCCGGCGAGGCCGAAGCCTATGCCCGTCATGGCCGTGAACAGGGGATGCGCGAACGGGGACATGATCGCCCGGACGAAGAACGTCGCGGCGGTGGTGGAGCGTACGCCGGAGTACCCCAACTCCTGATCGTCGACGAACGCGTTGCCCAGATAGAGGATGTTCTCGGTGAAGGCGAAACCGGTGGCGGTGATTCCGGCGACGACGACGCCGTCCACGATCCCGTTGAAGTCGCGGCGCCGGAAGAGGAAGAGGAGCAGTATGGCGGCCGCCTTCGCGCTCTCCTCCACGACGGGTGCGACGAAGGTGGCGCCCCACGCGGTGTCGGCCGCGTCGTCCCCGGACCCGGAGTCGGCGACGGTCCTCGTGAGCCACTCGGTCGCGAGGCCGTTGGCGAGCAGGGCGACGAGCGTCGCGGCGCACGCGCCCCAGGCGAACGCGAACACCAGGTTGCGCCAGGGCTTCGGCTCGACGCGGTCCATCCAGCGGAAGGCCGCGACCATCAGCGGCACGGGCAGAACGGCCAGCCCCAGCCCGACCAGAAAGCCCTTGGTCCCGGTCTGCTGGCGGACGAGCGCCAGGATGACCAGCCCGGAGAGCGCGAGCAGCAGGATGAGCGCCCCGGCCCGCAGCGCCCGGTTGTCCCACAGCGCGCGACGCGGTCGGTAGCGCCAGTGGGCGGGCCCGGGTACGGCCTCGAAACGCGGCTGCGGTTCGCACCCCGGCACCGGGGGCTGGGACGGGGATTCGTGCACTCGACGACCCTAACGAAGGGGGAGTGGGGGGGGCTCAGGGATTATGCCCAGCCGCCCCGACCGCAATGACCCGCGGCCTCACGCCGTACGGCGCCGGAGCAGCCTTGTCTCGTGCGGCGCCGGAGCAGCATGGTGTGGGGCGCCGGGGCGGCCTCACGCCGTACGGCGACGGAACAGCAGGTCGTTGACGCGGTGGCCCTTCTCCAGCCCCTGGCCTTCGAACTTCGTCAGCGGACGGAAGTCCGGGCGCGGTGCGTACCCGCCGTCGGCCTGCGTGTTCTCGAAGTCCGGGCTGGCGGTCAGGACCTCCAGCATCTGCTCCGCGTACGGCTCCCAGTCGGTGGCGCAGTGCAGGAGCGCCCCGGGCTTCAGCCGGGTCGCGGCGAGCGCGACGAACTCGGGCTGGATCAGACGGCGCTTGTGGTGCCGCTTCTTCGGCCACGGGTCGGGGAAGTAGACGCGCAGGCCGGACAGGGAAGCGGGGGCGAGCATCTCGCGCAACAGGATGATCGCGTCGCCGTTCGCCACCCGGATGTTGGAGAGCCTGTTCCGCTCGGCGAGGGCCAGCAGGTTTCCCTGGCCGGGGGTGTGGACGTCGGCGGCGAGTATGCCCGTGCCGGGGTCGGCCGCCGCCATCTGGGCCGTGGCCTCGCCCATGCCGAAACCGATCTCCAGCACGACGGGCAGCTCGGGCTCGCCGAAGAGCTCGCCCAGGTCGATGGGGTGCAGGCCGTCGATGTCCAGGCCCCACTGGTTCCACAGCCGGCGCAGTGCCTCGCCCTGACCGGGGGTGACGCGCCCGCGCCGGGGGCGGAACGAGCGGATCCGGCGCTCGTGGTGCGAACCGGCCGGATCGGGCACCGGCCCGTCGGGGAACATCGGGGTGCTGCGGTCTCGCGGGGCGGACGCTCCACGCTGCGCGTGGATGGTCCGGCTCCCCGCAGCGGGCTCGCTCGGGGTGGCGGCGTGGTTCTCGGGCACGGCGTGGTTCTCTGACACAGTAGGTCGATTCTACGGGGCCGTGGGGAGGGCGCGGGGAGACGCGGGGAGCCGGCGGCACGGAGACGGGGCGCGGCGTCCAGCGCCCGCCCGCCGCGGCCGTCCTCAGCCCCGCAACGCCGCCAGCGCCCGCCGGGCCACCTCTCGCCCGATGGGCAGGGACGCCGTCGCGGCCGGGGACGGCGCGTTGAGCACATGGACCACCCGCTGCGACTCGGCGAAGAGGAAGTCGTCCACGAGCGTGCCGTCCCGCAGCACCGCCTGCGCGCGGACGCCCGCCGGGGCCCGTATGAGATCGTCGGCCGTCACCACGGGCAGCAGCCGGCGGACGGCGGCGGTGAAGGCGCGCTTGGACACCGAGCGGCGCAGCTCGCCCACGCCGTACCGCCAGTGCTCCCGGGCCATCCGCCACGGGCCGGGGAACGCCAGGGTCTCGGCCAGCTCCCGGGGCCGCGCCGTGCGCCAGGTGTAGCCCTCGCGCGCGAGCGCGGGCACCGCGTTCGGCCCGATGTGCACGTCGCCTTCGATGCCGCGCGTCAGATGCACGCCGAGGAAGGGGAACGCCGGGTCGGGCACCGGATAGACCAGGCCCCTGACGAGCGGGGCCCGAGGCGGAGCCAGCTCGTAGTACTCCCCGCGGAAGGGGACGATCCGCATCCCCGGGTCGTCCCCGGCCAGCCGGGCGATCCGGTCGCAGTGCAGCCCCGCGCAGTTGACCAGTGCCCCCGCTCTCAGCACCGTCCCGTCCGCCGTGCGGACCGCGACCGCCGACGGGCGGCGCCCGATGGCGCGGACCTCCGACCCGTACCGCACGGAGGCGCCCGCGTCCTCCGCCAGCCCGGCCAGCCGCGACGCCACCGCCTTGAAGTCGCACACGCCGGTGGAGCCGACGTGGATCGCGGCCAGGCCGCGCACATGCGGCTCGTACTCCAGGATCTGGGCGGGGCCCAGCTCCCGCACCGGTATCCCGTTCTCCCGGCCGCGCTGCACCAGGGCGTGCAGCCGCGGCAGCTCCACGCGCTCGGTCGCGACGATCAGCTTGCCGGTCACCTCGTGCGGGATGTCATGCTCCGCGCAGAACTTCACCATCTCGGCGGCGCCCTGCACCGCGAACCGGGCCTTCAGAGATCCCGGACGGTAGTAGATACCGCTGTGGATCACACCGCTGTTGCGGCCGGTCTGGTGGCGGGCCGGGCCCGCCTCCTTCTCCAGCACGATCACGCGGGTGCCCGGCGCGGCCCGCGTGATCGCATACGCCGTCGACAGGCCGACGATGCCGCCCCCGATCACCAGCACATCGCAGTCCCACGTCGCCACGTCACGTCACCTCCCCGCAGCTCCCGACGCTCAACCGCTCGCACGACGATCACTATCATGACGCGCCCCACTGACAATGGGCCCGCGGCGATGCTCAGGCGCGTGATCCGCGGGTCGCGGGGGTCGCGGTCCGCTGGTCCGCTGCTCCTCAGGCCGGGGTGACCAGCAGCGGCCGCGCGCGCTCCCGCAGCTCGGCGACGCGGGGCTCGTGCCCGTACGGCTCCAGGCGGTGCAGCAGGTCCCGGACGTACTCCGTCGTACGGGCCGACGAGATGCGCCCCGCCACCTCCACCGCCCGCGCGCCCTGCGCGCACGCCGCGTCCAGATTGCCCGATTCCAGCTCCGCGACGGCCGACACCACCAGCCGCAGCCCGTGTGAGCGCACGAACTCCTCCGTCGGCCGCGACAGCGCCTGCTCGGTGAACCGCCGCACCTGGCGCGGCAGCTTCAGGTCGCGGTAGCACTCGGCGGCATCCGCCGCGAACCGCTCGTGGGTGTAGAAGTCCAGCCAGGACGGGTCCGGATCGCCCACGCGTGACCGCTCCAGCCACCCCTCCGCGGCCTTCAGCGCCGCCCCGCAGGCCGGTCCGTCCCCCGCCTTGGCCTGGGCGCGCGCCTCGACCAGGCGGAAGAAGCTCATGGTGCGTGCGGTGGCCAGGCCCCGGTTGCGCTCCAGCGCGGCCTGCGCCAGGTCCACGCCCTCGTCGGCGAAGCCGCGGTAGGTGGCCTGCAGGCTCATCGACGCCAGGACGTACCCGCCCAACGGCACGTCGGCGGCCGCACGGGCGAGCCGCAGCGCCTGGATGTAGTACCGCTGGGCCGCCTCCTGCTGCCCGGTGTCGAAGGCCATCCAGCCGGCCAGCCTGGTGAGTTCGGCGGTGGCGCCGAACAGCGCCCGCCCGACCTCGTCGGTGTACGAGCCGAGGAGCAGGGGGGCGGCGTCCACGCGCAGGCACTCGGGCACCATCGAGGAACGCCAGTCGCCGCCCCCGTACTTGGAGTCCCAGCGGCGCGCGTCCTCCGCGGCCTCCCGCAGCTTGCTGACGTCGCTGTGCCCGACGCGCTGGGAAGGGATGTCGGATCCGCCGCCGCTGTCGGCTTCCTTGGGCTCGCGCGCGACAGAGGTGTCCGCGGGGGTTATCAGCCAGCGTGAGGCGGGTGTCGCGTAAGCGCTCACCGCGAAGGAACCGGCGAGGCTCTGCCATATGCCGCCGCCCCCGCGCCGCCCCACCAGGTCCAGGCGGTACAGCTCGGTCGCGGTCCGTACGGCCTGGCCGATGTCGCGCGGGAAGGCGAGGCCGACCTCGGGGGCGGGGTCCGCGTCGGCGAGCCCGATCTCGTGCAGCGGCACCGGACGGCCCAGCTTGGAGCCGATCGCGGCGGCGATCAGATGGGGGGCGGCCCCTTGGGGGACCATCCCCTTGGAGACCCAGCGAGCCACGGACGTCTTGTCGTAGCGAAGGGTCAGGCCGCGTTGAGCGCCGAGGTCGTTGACTCTGCGCGCGAGCCCGGCATTGCTGATTCCCGCGAGCGCGAGAACGGTGCCGAGCTTCTCGTTCGGCCCGCGTGGCTCCCTGGACATGCGCACCCCTCGAACAGCGCCGACGGCCGCCCCGGCATAGGCACGGGGCATTCGTAAACCCAGCGTAGTTCGCCGGATCCCGACCGTTAAGAGGTCTAGTCCCGGATGGCGAGATTCTTGTACGAACGCGGGTGCGGGACGGGGCGTGTGCTCCCGGTGTGTGTGGCTGTGCGCCCGTCTGTGCGCTCTGTCCCGCCCGCCGCGTGAGCGTTTCCATAGTGCTGCGTGGGTCGGCCCACGGCGCAAAAGCCGGTGGGCTGGGGGATGCCGCCGCCTCATTCCCCGCGGGCGGCGGAACGGTCCGGGAGGTGGACGCCACCTCCCGGACTGTGATGTGGGGCCTCCGCAAGCCCACGGAAGGCCCGTCAGAAAAATGGCTGAAAGCCGCTCCTGACGGCCGGGCTGCCGCGCCGGGCCGGGGAGGGGGAGGCCCGACGCGGAAGCCCCGGAGCCGCCGGCTCCGGTGCCGCGTTCCCACACCCGCACCGACACCGACGGCAATGCCGATACCGATGCTGATGCCGACGTCGGCCGCCCGTGCCAACGCGCCGCCGCCGACGTGTCGTTCGCGCGCGCACGCTCCCGTACGCCCCACTCGTGGCAGCATGGGCCACGGCGGAGCGGTAGCGCGCACTCTCGGGTCGCGTGCGAGGGCGCGCGCCCGTGGTGATCCCGTTATTGCCCGAGCGCTGCCCGGCAGGATGCCGAATCCGTCGACTTGCTGTGCATATTGCTGCGCAGGATGACTGCTGGTTCTTGGTTGTCCACAGCCTGTGGAGGCGCCGATGCGGTGGTTGGTGGGGTGGAGCAGAGCCGCCTCGGGACCGGCCACGGCCGACGGCGGTGGCGTACAGCCGGTCGGCGCCCAACTGCTGTGGGCCGACCCGGATCCGCTCTGGGCCGTCGGCGACTGGCGCCCCGACGAGGTGCGCGTCGTCCAGACCGACCCCTTCACCCGGCTCGCGGTCTTCGGCTGCTGCGGCGCGACCGACGAGGAGCTGCGCGTCGGCCTGTTCGCCGCGCGCGGCGGCGCCCTGCGGCATCTGAGCGCCTGGCCCGGCAGCTACACCGCCGTCGCCCAGGTCGGCCGGCGTGTCACCGTTGTGGGGGATCTCGCCGGTGCCCGCCCCGTGTTCCATACGGACTGGGCGGGCGGCACCGCCTATGCCACCGCCGCGCTGCCCCTCGCCGACCTCGTCGAGGCGCAGCTCGACGTCAGCCACCTCGCCGCACTGCTCGCCTGCCCCGACTCCCCGGAGGCCGTCGGCGACGGCACCCCTTATGCGGGTGTACGGCGCGTGGCGCCGGGCCACGCGCTGATCCTCCGCGAGGGCGCGCGCGACATCGTCGGTTACGAACCCATCGCCTCCCTCGCCGTCGCCGCGCCCCAACGCGACCCGCAGGAGGCGGTGGAGGGCGTGCGGGACGCGCTGGTCGACGCCGTACGAGCCAGGCTCACCGCGCCCCGCCACGCCCCCGAGACCGGCCACCTCGACCCCGGCCCCGTACCCGGGATGGGCCCGGCGGAGCGGCGGGCGGCCCGTGGCGCACCGGCCCCCGGCGTCGGCGCGGATCTGTCCGGAGGCAGCGCTTCCGGCACGCTGGCGCTGCTGGCCGCCGGACTCCCGGGCGTACCCGGCACCGTGCTCGGCCATGGCACCGGGGCGGGCGAGCGCCTGCTCGTCGTCACCTTCAACGACCTGGTCGTACGCGGCCGGACCCGCGAGGCGGAACTCGAACGCGCCCGCAGCATCGCGGAGAACCCCCGTCTGCACCACGTCGTGGTCGCCGCCGGCGAGGAGGCCCTGCCGTACGCGTCCCTCGGCGGCGGACCGCTCACCGACGAGCCCGGCCCCTCCCTCGTCCACGCCGAACGCCACCGCCGCAGACTCGCCGCGGGCAGCGCCGACCACTTCATCGGGCACGGCGCCCGCCAGGTGCTCGACGCGCATCCCGCCCGCCTCGCGGATCTGCTGCTCGACCGGCGCCGCAGGCACCTGCTGCGGCCCGCCACGGCCCTCGCCCGTGCCGACGGGCCGTCCGCGCACTCCTTCTTCGTCCCCTTCACCGTCTACCGCGCCGCCCGCAGACTGGCCCGTACGCCGTACAAGGACGGTCTGGAGGACGCCGCACACCGCCTGATGGAACGCCGCTTCGCCGGCGATGCCGGGCCGGGCGCCACCGGTGTGGTCTCCGCCTCCCTCGCCGCGCTCACCTGGTGCCGCCCCGGGCCCGCCGCGCGGTGGCTGACCGGCGAGGCGCTGGCAGAGGTATCGGTTCGCCTGGAAGCGGCGGCCGCCCGACCGGCCGCGCTCCGCCGCCCCGGCGAGCGCCGTGCCGATGCCGCGCTTGCCCGTTACGCCGCCGACCAGCGCGTCTTCGAACAGGCCGCGGAGGTACGCAGCCAGCGACTGCACGCGCCCTTTCTGGACAACCAGGTCGTCCGCGCCTGCCGCGCGCTCCCCGAGGCACTCCGCGTGCAACCGGGGGCGCGCGCCGCGGTCCTGCGCGCCGTACTCGCGGGCGCGGGCATCCGCGACCTGCCACCCGGCTGGGGCGCCACGTCCCACGCCGCCCACAACGCCGCCGTACGCGCCGGACTGCGCACGTACGCGAGCGACCTCATCGACCTCTTCGAGGCACCGCTGCTGGCGGACGCGGGGCTGGTCGAGGCGCGCGTCGTCCGCAAGGCCCTGCGAGCGGCGGCGGAGGGCGAACGGCTCCCGCTGGACGGCCTGGCCGAGCTGGTCGCCACGGAACTGTGGCTGCGCCGCCTGCTGGCCCGGCGCGGAACATGCTGGACGGGCACGGCGGCACCGCGCCAGCGGGCGGTCGCGGGCGGCGTGGTCCCGCGCCCCAGCCTGTGAGAATCGCGGAGTCAGACGCATTGCAGCAGGCTCTTTAAAAGAAGCGCGTTGAAGCGGCGCTTCGAAGCAGGCGCGTTGCGGCAGGCGCATGGAAGCCTGCTCCCCGTCCCCGTCCCCTCCCCGTCCCCGTCCCCTCCCTGTCCCCGTCCCCTTCCCCAAGGACCATGTTCCCGTGCGGTATCTGATACTCGGCCCCACCGAAGCGCGTGCCGCCGACGGGCAGCCGCTCCCCGTCGGCGGAGCCCGGCTCCGCGCGCTTCTCGCCGCGCTCGCGCTGCGCGCCGCACGCGCCACCCCGACCCCCGTCGACGTCCTGATCGACGAGGTCTGGGGCGACGAACCACCGCACGACGCCCTGGCCGCGCTCCAGGCGCTCGTCGGCCGGCTACGGCGCGCCCTCGGGCGGGACGCGGTGCTCTCCGCACCCGGCGGCTACCGCCTCGACGCCACCCCCGACGACATCGACCTGCTGCGTTTCGAGCGCCTGGTGGACGTCGGCGGACGCGCCCTCGACGCCGGGGACCCGGAGACGGCGGCCGCCACGCTCCGTACGGCGCTCGGGCTCTGGCGTGGACCGGCGCTCGCCGACCTGCCGGACCGGGAGGCGGCGGCCGCAAGGCCCGAGGCGCTGCGGCTGACCGCCCTGCACCAGCGGGTGGCGGCCGATCTGGCGCGCGGGCAGGCCGTCGCCCTGGTTCCGGAACTCCGCGAGTTGGTCGCCGACCACCCGCTTGACGAAACGTTCCACGCCCAGCTGATCCAGGCGCTGCGTGCGATCGGGCGGTCGGCGGACGCGCTCGCGGCGTACGAGGACGTGCGCCGCGGACTCGCGGACAGGCTCGGTACGGAGCCGGGACCGGAGCTTCAGCGGCTCTACCGCCTGCTGCTGGACGGCGGCGGGCCGCGGACGGCTACGGCCACGGACGCGGCTGCGGTCACGAACGCGGCTACGGCCACGGACCGCACCGCGGCTCCAGGGCACACCGCCACCGCCCGTCCGGGACCCGCCTCCGCTGCCCGCCTCAGCCCCGGCTCTGCCGCCCGCCCCGGCCCCGCCTCCGCCGCCCGCCCGGCTCGTGGCAACCTGCGCGCCCGCCTCACCAGCTTCGTCGGCCGCCAGGCCGAGATCGACGCGCTCCGCGACGACCTGAGCTCCGCCCGCCTCGTCACGCTGACCGGACCCGGTGGTTCCGGCAAGACCCGGCTCTCCGAGGAGACCGCCGCGACCCTCGGCGCCGCCCACCGCGACGGGGTCTGGGCCGCCGAGCTCGCCCCGCTCGACGATCCGCGCGCCGTCCCCGGCACCGTGCTCAGCGCGCTCGGCCGCCGTGAGACGGCCCTTCTCGGCTCGGGGCTCGAAGGCCGTACGAGCGGCGCGGATGCCGCGGACCCGACCGCGCGGCTCATTGAGTACTGCGGCCCTCGCCGCCTGCTGCTCCTCCTCGACAACTGCGAGCACGTCATCGATGCCGCCGCCCAGTTGGCCGAGGCGCTGCTCGCGGCCTGCCCGGGGGTCACCATCCTCGCCACCAGCCGTGAGCCGCTCGGGGTGCCCGGCGAGACCGTACGCCCGGTGGAACCGCTGCTTCCGGCCCCCGCGCACCAGCTGTTCGCCGAGCGCGCCGCTGCCGTACGCCCCGGGTTCGACCCGGCGCGGGACCCGGCGACCGAAGCCGCGGTCGCCGAGATCTGCCGCCGCCTCGACGGCCTGCCGCTGGCCATCGAACTCGCCGCGGCACGCCTCCGGCTGCTCACCCCACGGCAGATCGCGGGCCGTCTGGACGACCGCTTCCGGCTGCTGACCACCGGCAGCAGGACCGTACTGCCGCGGCAACAGACGCTGCGCGCCGTCGTGGACTGGTCCTGGGACCTGCTCGACGACCGCGAACGCGCGCTGCTGCGGCGCGCGTCGGTGTTCGCGGGCGGCTGGACCCTGGACGCGGCGGAGTCGGTGTGCGCGGATCCGGTGCGGCAGGAGCGCCTCGACGCGGCACAGCAGGAGCGCCTCGACGCGGCACAGCAAGGGGGCGCCGACCCGGTCCGGCACGGGTGCGCCGACGCGCCGGAGCCGTCCGTACGCATCGGGCAGGGGGATGTCCTCGATCTGCTCGGTGCGCTGGCCGACAAGTCCCTGCTCGTGGTCGACCATCCCCAAGGGCGAGATGATGAAGTCCGTTTCCGCATGCTGGAAACCATTCATGAGTACGTCAACGAGCGTGCCGCCGAGACCCCGGCCACCCGCCGGGACCACGCCGCCGCGCTCCGCCGCCACACCGCGCACTTCAGGGCGTTCGCCCACACCGCCGATCCGCTGGTGCGCTCGGCGGAGCAGCTTCCGTGGCTGCGCCGCGTCGAGGCCGACCTGGACAACATCCGCGCGGCGCTGCACCGTGCCATCGAGTGCCGGGACGAGGACAGCGCGATCGCCCTCGTCTTCGACATGGGGTGGTTCTGGTGGCTGCGCAATTACCGTGACGAGGGGGCTTCGTGGGCGGCGCGAGCGCTGACGCTCATCGCTCCGGTCTCGGATCCCGTCCCCTCCTCCCGCCACGAGGATGTGGTCGACCTCCGCCTCCTCCGCTACTTCCTGATCGCCGAGCAGCGTTCCGAACAGGAGCTGCGGAGCCCCGAAACCATGGCCGCCGCACGCGCCATACGGGCCGCCTACGCCGGTCACTCCGGCCCGCGCGGTGCCCGCTTCCCCGGCCTTCTGTGGCCGTTCTGCGGATACCTCATCGACGGGCACACGAGCGTGGTGCCCATGCTGGACGAGGCGGTCGCCAACTGCCGTCGGTACGGCGACGAATGGGCGCTCGGCGCCCTGCTGATGCTGCGTACGCACCTGGAGATCGACCTGCCCGGCGGCATGGCCCGCGCCGAGCGCGGCTGGCCGGAACTGCGCGAGCTGAGCCGACGCGTCGGAGACCGCTGGATACTCGCGCAGGTGGAGGAGGCCAACGGCGAGATGGCCATGGCGCACGGCCGTTACGCCGACGCTCGGGCGTCGCACGAGGAGGCACTGCGGCTCGCGCGCGAGATCGGCGCCCACACCGAGACCCCGTTCCTCATCACACGGCTCGCCGACCTCGCCTTCCAATGCGGCGATCTGCCGGAGGCGGTGCGGCTGCTGGACGAGTCCGAGGCCGAAGCCGAGCGCCACGGCGCGCGGGACGCACAGGCCTTCAACCGCATGCTGCGCGCGTCGATCGCACTGCGCGGCGGCGACCTCGACGCCGCGCGGGCACGGTGCGACGAGGCGCTGCGGGAGGCGGCGAGAGCCGCCACCCCGCCACCGCAGTTCTGGACGGTGCTCGGCGGCATCGACGCCCGGATCACGGCGGACAGCGGGGACGCGCCGGGCGGCCTGCGCAAGATCCGTGACGCGTTGCGCACGGGCATCGAGTCGCACAGTACGGAGGGGCTGCTGGCCCTGCAGGCGGAGACCGCGGCCTACATCCTCCTCCAGCTCGCGCGCCACGCCCCGGCCGCCCGGCTGCTGGGCGCGGCCGGGGCATGGCGCGCGGGACAGCCGCGCACGCCGTCGCTGGAGGAGCACGTCACGGACGTGGCGAAGGCCGCGTGCGAGGCGCTGGGCGAGGGCGCGTTCGAGGAACTGCGCGCCGAGGGCACGCGACTGACCGCCGACGAGTGCGTCGCGCTGCTGGACTCGATCGCCACGCCTCCGCCGCCCCCTTCGGTCACTGCCGATTGATGGCTTATGTGCAATTGATGACGGACTGCGCCCAGTCCGCCAGAGCCACCTTGCTCAGCGAACCGTGTCGTTCGACCACCAGCCGGAGCGTCTTTCGCCCGGACAGCGGCACCTGGACGGGCACGGCCGGGTCGCCGCCGTGGATCACCGGGGAGCGCCACAGCCGCACCCCGTCCGCGTAGACGGAGAAGCGCGCGGCGCCGAACCCCAGCATCAGGTCGTCGATGCCGACGTACGCGCTGTAGGAGACACAGGAGCGGTTGAGGTCGATCGTCAACGACGACGGTTCCCGCACGGTCACACCGTGGGGGTAAGGGGTGCCGCCTGTGGACAGCCCCCAGCGCTGCCACAGCCAGCTGCTCTCGCCCTGCCGCAGCTCCGGCTCCGTGCCATCGCCCGCACCGCCGAACTCCAGGCGGTTGAGCTGGTACGCCGTCGGGGCCTGCGGGGGAGTGGACGTGGGCCGGGGCGACGTCGGCGTCGGCTGCGGTGTCGGCTTCGACGTCGGTTTCGACGTCGGTTTCGGCGGGGTGGGGGTGGGAGTCGGGCGCGGGGCGGCCGTGGTGGGCTTCGGCGCGGGCGTGGTGGGCGTCGGCCGGGGCGCGGTCGGGCTCGGCTTCGCGGCGGGAGGGGAGGTCCGCGGCTTGGGCTTCGCCTCCGCGGGCACAGGCGTGGCCTTCGCCTCCGACGGCGGGCTGGACTCCGGCGTCGGCTTCGCCGGAACGGCGGGTGACGCCGACGGCTTGGCGGCGACCTGCTTCGGCTGCCCGCCGCCACCGGTGGTGAGGGCCAGCGCGGTGGCGGCGGCCGTGACGATGACGCCCGCCGCGATACCCACCTTCACCGGGGCCGCCAGACCTTCCGCCGCGGCCCCCGCGCCCGCAGCGCTCGTTCCGCCTCCAGCTCCAGCTCCAGCTCCAGCTCCAGCTCCAGCGCCGCCCGCCGTGGCGGTCGCCCCCGCGCTCAGACCCGCCGCCGCGGCCCCTGCTCCGGCCGCGCCCGCGGCGGCACCTGCCGCCGCCTTGAGCACGTAGCCGCCCGCGAACCAGCCGATGACCGCGAGCGGCAGCACGGCGCGCAGCCGCGCGTTCACGTCGGCGACCTCCAGGGCCGCCATACGGCACTTCGGGCAGTTCTCCAGGTGCTTGCGCAGTCCGAGTTCCGCCCGCGTCCGCAGACCGCCGCGTGCGTACGCGCCCAGCCGGTCGGCGTACCGCGCGCAGTCCCCGCCCTCGGTCAGGGCGGTGCTCACATGGGCCTGGAGGTACGCCTGCTTGAGCTTCTCCCGGGCCCGGTGCGCCAGCACCGCCGTGGCGTTGTCCGACAGACCGAGCAGTGGTGCCACCTCACGCGGCGACTCCTCCTCGACCGTGGTGTGCCACAGCACCGCCTGGTAGTGCTCCGGCAGGCTGCGGAACGCCTTGACGGCCAGGGTCCGCTCGGCGGCGTGCATCGCCTTGACGTCCGCGCCCTGGTCATGCGTGCGGGCCTCGGCCGCGGGCCGTGCCGCGTCGGACGCGAACGCGGCGAAATCCTCGACGAGCTGCTCCCGCTTGGCCGTCCTGCCCCACGTCGCCGCAACCCGTCGCACGGTGGTGAGCAGGTAGGCGCGGACCGCCGAATCCGGGCCCGCCCCGCCCCGTACCGCCTGCAGCGTCCGTGCGAACACCTCGGCGGTGAGGTCGTCCGCGGTGTCGGCGTCCCGGCAGCAGCTACGGGCGTACCGCCGCACCGAGCCGGCATGACGGCGGTACAACTCCTCGTACGCGGTGTCGTCACCGTCGCGCAGCCGCGTGACCAGGTCGGCGTCCGACGGTGCCGTCCCGCCCTCCGCCTCGCCGGCCGCACCGGTGGCCCCGCCGGCGCGGTCGCGCTGCGATGGCACGCTCGGGTTCGGCCGGGACATGCCCTTGACGCGGCGGTGCCGGCCCCCTTGCGCCGGCACCTGAGGCGAGGGGGCGCCTCTGCCGGCTTCACCCCCACCAGGAGCCCCGGTGCCGACGGGCCGGGCCTCGTCCGCTCCGCCCGTTCCGGCGCCGCTCGTTCCGGCCCCGGACGTCTCCGCTGCCTCGGTCCCCTGCCCGCCCGTGTCCCGCTCGTTGCGGTCGCGCGGCTCTCCTCGCCCGTCAACACCACCCATAGCGGAAGCCCCCGACCCGACCGACGCACTCGAACACCGGGTAAGAGTGCCACAGCCGCCCCACGGCGCCACCCCGTACAACCCGCAACCACTCTTCCGGGGCGGGGTTGCCGTACGGCGACGCTACCGTTCACCCATACGGGCGAAAGGTCGGCCATCGGAGACCTGCCTGCCCGCGGCCTGTCCACGAGGCAGAGGCAGGCCGGGGGTGACGGAGCCGGCCGAGTCGCAGTCGGCGGCCGACCGTCTCTGCCGAGAACAACCGGCCAACTCCGCCGGGAGCAGCCGACCGTCTCCGCCGACAACAGCCGACCAGCTCCGCCGAGAGCAGCCGATCAGTCCTACGGGCGCGACCGTAGCCCGTCCAGCAGGATGTCCAGCAGCCGTGCCGATGCCGCCGCCTGCTGCGCCGCGTCCGGGAGCGAAGGCGCCGCCGTCGCTATCACCAGCAGCACGTCCGCGACCGTCACATCCGCCCGCAGCTCACCCGCTGCCCTCGCCCGCTCGACGAGCTGCCCGACGACCTCCAGCAGCGCCGCCACGCCCGCGTCGTCGCGCTCCTGGCGCGGCGCCGGACGCTGCTCGACCAGCCGCAGCTCCGGCTGGTTCGAACCCGGCTGCCGCTGGTGCGGCACCCGAGCGGGCTCCTCCGCCTCCACCTCGACGCCGACCCGCAGCACCTGCGGCGGCAGCAGCCGCCCGGCACCGGACGCCACGGACGTACGCAGGAAGCGGGACAGCGCCGACCACGGCTCGTCCTCCTGCCCCAGCGCGGCCCGCGCCTGGTCGGTCAGCCGGGCCGTCTCCTCGTCGGCTATGCGCCGCACCAGCACGTCCTTGCTGGGGAAGCGCCGGTACACGGTGCCGACACCGACCCGCGCCCGCCGTGCCACGTCCTCCATCGG
Organism: Streptomyces sp. XD-27; assembly: GCF_030553055.1. Classification (NCBI taxonomy): domain Bacteria; kingdom Bacillati; phylum Actinomycetota; class Actinomycetes; order Kitasatosporales; family Streptomycetaceae; genus Streptomyces; species Streptomyces sp. XD-27. Next base: position 3,714,325 of record NZ_CP130713.1, on the reverse strand, counting down.
CGCGCCGTAGCCCAGCTCGCCGAAGACCTCGCGCGCCGCGCGTAGAACGTGCTCGAGATTGCGCTGCGCGTCCACGCGCAGCGGAGCATGACGACCGCCGGTCCCGTCCGCCGAAGCGACAGCAGCGGCCCAATGAGAACCCTGGATATGCATATGTGTTCCCCCGGTAATGACGCGTCTCCCCCCGGAGACTCCCCGCCCTGACTGGTCGGGCAGTCTCAACCCCGACCAAGTACGAACATAGTTGAGCCCAGGTCAAGAAAGAAGGGGGTAGTTCGGCACATCCCGCCCCCCGATCGGAGTACGAGCCCGATCTCTCCGCTTTGCGCCCTCGTCCGTCGGCCCGGTTCCCGGCGCTGACCTGCACGCATTCGCCACATACCGCCGACGACCGGTCCGCCGGCCCGCGACCGCCTCCGGTCACACAATTCGTCGGGCCTGTGGACAAACTCCGGTCACAGGTGCGTCATGGGAGGGTGAAGGAACCTGCGCGCATTCTCGTTGTCGGCGGTGGCTACGTCGGGATGTACACCGCGCTGCGCCTTCAGCGGCAGCTGAAGCGCGGCGAGGCACAGGTCATCGTGGTCGACCCCGAGCCGTACATGACCTACCAGCCGTTCCTGCCCGAGGCGGCTGCCGGATCCATCTCACCGCGGCACGTCGTCGTACCGCTGCGCCGCGTCCTGCCCAAGTGCCAGGTCGTCATCGGCGAGGCCACCTCGATCGACCACGCCAAACGCACCGCGAGCATCAAGACCCTCGCCTCCGAGGAGGAGGGCACCGGCGCGATCGCGATCCACTACGACGAACTCGTGCTGGCTCCCGGCTCCATCTCCCGCGCCCTCCCGATCCCCGGTCTGGCCGACTACGGCATCGGCTTCAAGACCGTGGAAGAGGCCATCGGCCTGCGCAACCACGTGCTGGAGCAGCTCGACATCGCCTCCTCCACCCGCGATCCGGACGTCCGCGACGCCGCGCTCACCTTCGTCTTCGTCGGTGGCGGATACGCGGGGGTCGAAGCGCTCGCCGAGCTGGAGGACATGGCCCGCTACGCCGTGCGCTACTACCACAACATCGCGCCGGACGACCTCAAATGGATCCTCGTGGAGGCGACCGGACGCATCCTCCCCGAGGTCGGAGAGGAGATGGGCCGGTACGCGGTCCGCGAGCTGCGCGGCCGGAACATCGACGTACGCCTCGAAACCCGCCTGGAGACGTGCGAGGACCGGATCGCCGTGCTGAGCGACGGCTCCCGCTTCCCCACCCGCACCCTGGTGTGGACCGCGGGCGTCAAGCCGCACCCCGTGCTCGCCGCCACCGATCTGCCGAGGGACGGCCGCGGCCGGCTGGTCTGCACCCCCGAGCTGCGCGTCGAAGGCGTCGAGCACGCGTGGGCCGCCGGGGACGCCGCCGCCGTCCCGGACCTCACGGCGCAGGAGCCGGGCAAGGAGTGCGCCCCCAACGCGCAGCACGCGGTCCGCCAGGCCAAGGTGCTGGCCGGGAACATCCTCGCCGCGCTGCGTGAGCAGCCGCTGAGGGAGTACAAGTACAGCTACGCCGGGTCCGTCGCCTCCCTCGGCCTCCACAAGGGGGTCGCGCACGTCTACGGCCGGAAGTTCAAGGGCTATCCCGCCTGGTTCATGCACCGCGTCTACCACCTCAGCCGGGTGCCGACCTTCAACCGCAAGGCGCGGGTGCTGGCCGAGTGGACGCTCGCCGGACTCTTCAAACGTGAGATCGTCTCGCTCGGCTCCCTGGAGAACCCGCGGGCCGAGTTCGAACTCGCGGCGGGGACGGGGCGCCACCCCGAGGCGAGTTGAGCGCCCCGCCGCCCGCGGCCCGGCCGCCGGCGGCCCCCGGGGCGCCCGCTGCCGACCGGCTCCGGCAGCCCCACGACGCTCGTTTGAGTAGGTTCGGGCCGCCGCGGCGGAGCGGGGAACTCCCTCCGAGTGGCCGACGTCTGACGGATGTCAGTCCAGTCCGTCACACTGGGCGTGTGACCATGGGTGGGCTCGCATCTACGAAGAGTGACAATCCTGCTAAGAGTGACAACCGCGAGGATCCGGACGCTTGCTGTATTCCTCTGGGGCCGGCCCCCGCACCCTCAGACGTGACCGCAGCACTGCCGCCGACCGTCACCGCAGCCGCTGGCGCGGGGCGGCCACCCCGACGGGCCGCCCCGAAACGACACCGCGAGGCAAACCTCAGTGAACTTCACGCGCTGGAGCGCTCGGCTCCCCGGAACACAGCGACGCGCCGCCGCGCGGTCCGACCGCACCGCGGGCGGCTCCGTGCCGACGGCTCGGGGCGAGCGCCCCGACTCCGCGCGCCAGGCCGCGGCGGCGTCGGCGTCCGGCTCGGCGGTGGAACCGCCCGGGGTCGCTGACGGCGGCGCCCACGGGCAGCCTGCGCCGACGCTCGGAGGGACGACCGTCCACGACATCCTCGGGCAGGTCCCGGCGCTGGTGGCCGTCGTGTACGGACCGGAGCACCGCATCGCGTACGTCAACGAGGCGTACGCGGCCCTCTTCGGCGCCCGCACACCCGGCACCCCGGCCCGGCAGGCGCTCCCCGAGCTCGGCGAGCTGGGTCTCCTGCCCCTGATGGACCAGGTGCTGCGCAGCGGCAAACCGCGTACGGTCAAGTCCCGCCGGATCCCGAGCGGCGGCTTCGCCGCGGCCACGGAGGCGGCGCACCAGCAGGGCGCCCACTCCGACGGGAATCACCGTGCCCGCCCCCACGGGGAAGGGCGGGCCGCGCACCTCTCCGAGTCCCCGCGGGACACCGCGCCGACGGGCACCGCGGACGCCGGCGCGCAGGCTCCCGCCGGGCCGAACCAGGAGACCGTCTGCACCGGCGGCCGGAACCGCGACGGGTACTACACCTTCACCTGCACGCCGATCGAGGTCACGGCACCGGCGCCCGTGGCCCCGGCACCGCCGGCGCCGGCGTCCGCCGCGGACAGCGGCACCGCCACGGATTCCGGCACTGACGGCGGCCCCGGCACCGACGGCGGCACCGACGCCGAAGCCGTCGCACCGCGCGCTGTCACCCACCGGGGCGTCCTCGTCTTCGGAGCCGACGTCACCGACCAGGTCGAGGCGGCCGAGCGGCTGCGCGCCAGCGAGCGCCGCCAGCGCGACGCGGCGGTCACCCTTCAGCGCAGCCTCCTGCCCCAAGAGCTGGAGCAGCCGGACGATCTGCGGATCGCCGCGACCTACCGGCCGGGCGGGGAGGACGCCGCGGTGGGCGGCGACTGGTACGACGTGATCACCCTCGGCGCGGGCCGTACCGCCCTCGTCATCGGTGACGTCATGGGCCGCGGCGTTCGCGCGGCCGCGGTCATGGGCCAGCTGCGCACCGCCGTGCGCGCCTACGCCCGCCTCGACCTGCCCCCGCACGAGGTGCTCCAGCTCCTCGACGGCCTCGCGGCCGAGATCGACGCCAGTCAGATCGCCACGTGCGTCTACGCCGTCCACGACCCCAACGAGGGCCGCCTGGTGTACGCCTCGGCGGGCCACCTGCCCATCCTGGTCCGCGATCCTGACGGTACGGTCCGGCGGGCCGCCGAACCCACCGGGCCACCCCTGGGGACCGGTGGCTGGCTGCACACCTCCGGGTCCGTGCCGCTCGGCCCCGGTTCCAGCGCGGTCCTCTACACCGACGGCCTGGTGGAGCGGCGCGACAAGGACATCGACGACGGCGTCGCCGAACTGGAGCGGGCCTTCACCGGTGCGACCGGCACGCCCCAGGTGATGTGCGACCGCCTCATCCGCGCCCTCGGCATCACGGAGGAACACGACGACGACGTGGCCGTCCTCGTGGTGCAGCACCCGGAACGCACGGGGCACGACGCCGAGCTGTTCCACAACGCCGCGCTGGAACTCCTCGGGGGAGTCGAGGCCGCACCGCGCGCGCGTGCCTTCGCCTCCGGCGTCCTCGCCAGCTGGCGCTTCCCGACCGAGCTGCGCGACCTGGGCGTCCTGGCCGCCAGCGAACTCGTCGCCAACTCCCTCCAACACGGCACCCCGCCCATGCGGCTGCGGCTGCGGCGCACGGACCGCCGACTGATCGTCGAGGTGACGGACGGCGACGACCACCTGCCGCGCCGCCGCCGCGCCGAGCCCGCGGACGAGGCAGGCCGGGGCATCTCGATCATCGCCACCATCGCCTCGTCGTGGGGCTCGCGGCGCACGCCGGGCGGCGGCAAGGCCGTGTGGTGCGAGTTCGCCCTTCCCGCGGGCTAGCCGAAGGGGAGCCGGTCCGCTACCCCGGTGCGACGGGGAACTGCGAGCCGTCAGGCCGCAGCGGTCACCTGCTCCGCGTCGGCGGCCGTCCGCCGCGCGGGCAGCGGCGCCGGGACCGCCCGCAGCGGGTTGTCCTGGGCGGCCGTCAGATGACGGCCGAGCCGGAGGGCGAGCGCGGTGATGCCCAGCGAGCAGACGACGAGCATCACGATGTACGGCGTGTACAGACCGGCACCGGCCAGTACGCCGCCCACCGCCGGACCGACGGCGAGTGCCAGCTGCTTCACCAGGGCGAACGCCGAGTTGTACTGCCCGATACGGGAGGCCGGAGCGAGATCGGCCACCAGCGGCGCGATCGTGGGCGACAGCATCGCCTCGCCGATTCCGAACATCGCGTACGTGGAAATGATCGCGGCGGTCGCGATGGCGTGGCTGCCGTGCACCAGCCCCGAGGCTGCGGCGGCCAGCCAGGCCACCGTCCATATCAGCCCGACCAGCGCGATGACCCGGCTCCGCCGCCGCCCCTCGACCAGTTTCAGCACCACGAACTGGGCGAGGACGATGGCCATCGTGTTCGCGGCCAGCGCGATACCGAGCGTCGCCGGCGATATCCGGGCGACCTCGACAGCGAACGCGGACAGGCCGGACTCGAACTGTCCGTAGCAGGCGAAGAACATCACGAAGCCCAGCACGCACAACTGCACCATCGCCCGGTCCGCGAGCAGCGCTCGGGAACCCGACGCGGCACGTTCCCCGGTCGGCACCGCGTCCTCGACCTTCGGCGCTTTGGGCAGCCGTACGGTGGCGACCGCAGCACCCAGCACCAGGAACATCACGGACTCGATCGCGAAGAGCCGGACGAAGCTCGACGGGTGCGAGGTGTCGACCAGCAGCCCGGCGCAGAGGCCGCCTATGCCGAGCCCCAGGTTGCTGAGGAAGAACTGCATCGCGAAGGCCCGCGACCGCGTCTGCGTCGTCGAACACCAGACGATCATGGTGGCCAGCGCGGGCTGCACCACCGCTATACCAGCGCCTAGCACTCCGGCCGCCGCGATGACCAGCGGTTCGCTCTGCGCCAGCCCGAGCCCGAGGGAGCCCACGGCGGCCGCGACGGAACCCGCGAGGACGATGGGCAGCGGCCCCCGCCGGTCGATCACGCGACCGGTGAAGGGCAGCACGACGAGCGCGGCCACGGCGAGCGTCGCGAGCACCACACCCGCGGTGCCCGAACCAAGATCCCGCACCTGTGCCACATAGATGAACAGGAACGGAACCGTGAAGCCGTTGCCGAACGCGCTCAGCGCGTTGCCCAGCTGGATCCGGCGCAGCGCGGCGCCCATCGCGGTGGTCACACTCACCTACCTAGGTCGAAGCAAGCTCGAAGAAGAAGAGGACGGACAGTCGAAGTCTGAAGACTTCAACCCTAAAGTTCGAAGCTAAAGACTACATGGCGAAGGACTTCAACGCCAATGAGTTACGTGCCATACTTCGCGGCATGCCCGACACCCCCGAGCCGGCCCCCACGCCGGCCGAGCCGAGCCTTGAGGAACAGATCGCGGCCTACCAGCGCGAGTTCCAGGACCTCGACCCCCAGGTCGAACAGGTCGTCTCCGCCCTCCAGCGGCTCAACCGCCGGATGAACGTGGCGTACGGACGCCAGACCGCGACCCTCGGCATCAGCAACGCCGAGTGGGAGGTCCTCAAGGCTCTGGTCCTCGCCGGCGCCCCGTACCGCCTGGGCCCGGGCGAACTCGCCAAGCGGCTCGGGCTCACGCCGGCGGCGATGACCCACCGGATCGACCGGATGGCGAGCGACGGACTGGTCACGCGCGAGCGCGACGAGCACAACAGGGTGCGCGTCATCGTGGAGCTGACCCACGAGGGCCGGGAGAAGTGGCTCGAGGCGATGCGGATGGCGACCGTCTTCGAGGAGGAGCTCCTCCAGGACCTCTCCCCCACGGAGCGCGGGATGTTGGGCCAGGTGCTGACGCGCGTGCTGCGCCGGGTGGAGGAGACCCAGCCGGACGCCGGTGGCCGCCTCAACGACCTCGGCTGACCGAGGTTGACACGGGTCGAACGGATCCGTAGTGTTCTCCGAGTTGCCACGGAGCCGTAACGGTTCTTCGGCAGCCACTCGCGCCGCGACCGGCGGCAAACCACTACTGCACGGCCCCTGATCGGGATCAATTTCGGCATGCCGAAATTCGGACCGAATGACTTGATTATGAGTCGCCAGGAAAACCCGCTAAAGTAGTGAACACGCCGGAAGGCGCAACCCCCTCCGACGGGGAATCGGAAACGAATTCGGGCCGGGAACGGAACGAACAAGGGTCTGATAGAGTCGGAAAGGCCGGAAAGCGAAAGCAGGAAGGCCGCCCCGCTCCAAACAGGGGGCCGGAAACGAAGAGCGGAAACGCGAAACGGATCTGGTAAGGTTGGAAACGCAAGACCGAAGGGAAGCGCCCGGAGGAAGCCCGAGAGGGAAGCCGAAGGAAGCGTCCGTTCCTTGAGAACTCAACAGCGTGCCAAAAGTCAACGCCAGATATGTTGATACCCCGTCTCCGGGCCTGATGGTCTGGGACGAGGTTCCTTTGAAGAAACAAAACACAGCGAGGACGCTGTGAATCGTCGGGATTATTCCTCCCGATGGTTCCGCTCAACGCGAGTGTGCATCCCGATTACGGGAAAACATTCACGGAGAGTTTGATCCTGGCTCAGGACGAACGCTGGCGGCGTGCTTAACACATGCAAGTCGAACGATGAACCCGCTTCGGTGGGGGATTAGTGGCGAACGGGTGAGTAACACGTGGGCAATCTGCCCTGCACTCTGGGACAAGCCCTGGAAACGGGGTCTAATACCGGATACGACCACTTGAGGCATCTCATGGTGGTGGAAAGCTCCGGCGGTGCAGGATGAGCCCGCGGCCTATCAGCTTGTTGGTGGGGTGATGGCCTACCAAGGCGACGACGGGTAGCCGGCCTGAGAGGGCGACCGGCCACACTGGGACTGAGACACGGCCCAGACTCCTACGGGAGGCAGCAGTGGGGAATATTGCACAATGGGCGAAAGCCTGATGCAGCGACGCCGCGTGAGGGATGACGGCCTTCGGGTTGTAAACCTCTTTCAGCAGGGAAGAAGCGAGAGTGACGGTACCTGCAGAAGAAGCGCCGGCTAACTACGTGCCAGCAGCCGCGGTAATACGTAGGGCGCGAGCGTTGTCCGGAATTATTGGGCGTAAAGAGCTCGTAGGCGGCTTGTTGCGTCGGATGTGAAAGCCCGGGGCTTAACCCCGGGTCTGCATTCGATACGGGCAGGCTAGAGTTCGGTAGGGGAGATCGGAATTCCTGGTGTAGCGGTGAAATGCGCAGATATCAGGAGGAACACCGGTGGCGAAGGCGGATCTCTGGGCCGATACTGACGCTGAGGAGCGAAAGCGTGGGGAGCGAACAGGATTAGATACCCTGGTAGTCCACGCCGTAAACGTTGGGAACTAGGTGTGGGCGACATTCCACGTTGTCCGTGCCGCAGCTAACGCATTAAGTTCCCCGCCTGGGGAGTACGGCCGCAAGGCTAAAACTCAAAGGAATTGACGGGGGCCCGCACAAGCGGCGGAGCATGTGGCTTAATTCGACGCAACGCGAAGAACCTTACCAAGGCTTGACATACACCGGAAACGGCCAGAGATGGTCGCCCCCTTGTGGTCGGTGTACAGGTGGTGCATGGCTGTCGTCAGCTCGTGTCGTGAGATGTTGGGTTAAGTCCCGCAACGAGCGCAACCCTTGTTCTGTGTTGCCAGCATGCCTTTCGGGGTGATGGGGACTCACAGGAGACTGCCGGGGTCAACTCGGAGGAAGGTGGGGACGACGTCAAGTCATCATGCCCCTTATGTCTTGGGCTGCACACGTGCTACAATGGCCGGTACAATGAGCTGCGATACCGTGAGGTGGAGCGAATCTCAAAAAGCCGGTCTCAGTTCGGATTGGGGTCTGCAACTCGACCCCATGAAGTCGGAGTCGCTAGTAATCGCAGATCAGCATTGCTGCGGTGAATACGTTCCCGGGCCTTGTACACACCGCCCGTCACGTCACGAAAGTCGGTAACACCCGAAGCCGGTGGCCCAACCCCTTGTGGGAGGGAGTCGTCGAAGGTGGGACTGGCGATTGGGACGAAGTCGTAACAAGGTAGCCGTACCGGAAGGTGCGGCTGGATCACCTCCTTTCTAAGGAGCACATGGCCGACTGCGAGCGAATGTCTCGCACGGTTAGCTCATGGGTGGAACGTTGACTACTCGGCACACTCGGTTGTTGTGACTGTTAGTACTGCTTCGGCGTGGAACACAGGACGGAACGCTGGGGGTGTCGGGCACGCTGTTGGGTGTCTGAGGGTGCGAGCGTTGCTCGTCCCTTTGCGATGCCGGCCTCGGTGAACTCTGCACGTTGGTGTGGGGGTGACGGGGGACGGGTCGTTGCTTGAGAACTGCACAGTGGACGCGAGCATCTGTGGCCAAGTTTTTAAGGGCGCACGGTGGATGCCTTGGCACCAGGAACCGATGAAGGACGTGGGAGGCCGCGATAGGCCCCGGGGAGCTGTCAACCGAGCTTTGATCCGGGGGTGTCCGAATGGGGAAACCCGGCAGTCGTCATGGGCTGTCACCCGCTGCTGAACACATAGGCAGTGTGGAGGGAACGCGGGGAAGTGAAACATCTCAGTACCCGCAGGAAGAGAAAACAACCGTGATTCCGGGAGTAGTGGCGAGCGAAACTGGATGAGGCTAAACCGTATGTGTGTGATACCCGGCAGGGGTTGCGCATGCGGGGTCGTGGGAGTTCTCTTGATCGGTCTGCCGGCCGGTCGGCGAGTCAGAAACCGTATGGATAGGCGAAGGGCATGCGAAAGGCCCGGCGTAGAGGGTAAGACCCCCGTAGCTGAAATCTGTACGGCTCGTTTGAGAATCACCCAAGTAGCACGGGGCCCGAGAAATCCCGTGTGAATCTGGCGGGACCACCCGCTAAGCCTAAATATTCCCTGGTGACCGATAGCGGATAGTACCGTGAGGGAATGGTGAAAAGTACCGCGGGAGCGGAGTGAAATAGTACCTGAAACCGTGTGCCTACAAGCCGTGGGAGCGTCGCGCAAGGACTTGTCCTTGCGTCGTGACTGCGTGCCTTTTGAAGAATGAGCCTGCGAGTTTGCGGTGTGTTGCGAGGTTAACCCGTGTGGGGAAGCCGTAGCGAAAGCGAGTCCGAATAGGGCGGTTTAGTAGCGCGCTCAAGACCCGAAGCGGAGTGATCTAGCCATGGGCAGGTTGAAGCGGAGGTAAGACTTCGTGGAGGACCGAACCCACCAGGGTTGAAAACCTGGGGGATGACCTGTGGTTAGGGGTGAAAGGCCAATCAAACTCCGTGATAGCTGGTTCTCCCCGAAATGCATTTAGGTGCAGCGTCGTGTGTTTCTTGCCGGAGGTAGAGCACTGGATAGGCGATGGGCCCTACCGGGTTACTGACCTTAGCCAAACTCCGAATGCCGGTAAGTGAGAGCGCGGCAGTGAGACTGTGGGGGATAAGCTCCATGGTCGAGAGGGAAACAGCCCAGAGCATCGACTAAGGCCCCTAAGCGTACGCTAAGTGGGAAAGGATGTGGAGTCGCAGAGACAACCAGGAGGTTGGCTTAGAAGCAGCCACCCTTGAAAGAGTGCGTAATAGCTCACTGGTCAAGTGATTCCGCGCCGACAATGTAGCGGGGCTCAAGCGTACCGCCGAAGTCGTGTCATTGCAGTACATACCCCCAACGGGGACTGTGATGGGTAGGGGAGCGTCGTGTGCCGGGTGAAGCAGCGCCGGAAGGTAGTTGTGGACGGTTCACGAGTGAGAATGCAGGCATGAGTAGCGATACAAACGTGAGAAACGTTTGCGCCGATTGACTAAGGGTTCCTGGGTCAAGCTGATCTGCCCAGGGTAAGTCGGGACCTAAGGCGAGGCCGACAGGCGTAGTCGATGGACAACCGGTTGATATTCCGGTACCCGCTTTGAAGCGCCAAACATCGAATCAGGCGATGCTAAGTCCGTGAAGCCGCCTTTGATCTCTTCGGAGTGATGGGGAGTGGTGGAGCCGACGGACCAGACTTGTAGTAGGTGAGTGATGGGGTGACGCAGGAAGGTAGTCCAGCCCGGGCGGTGGTTGTCCCGGGGTAAGGGTGTAGCCCGAGAGATAGGCAAATCCGTCTCTCACACAGGGTGAGACCTGATGCCGAGCCGATTGTGGTGAAGTGGATGATCCTATGCTGTCGAGAAAAGCCTCTAGCGAGTTTCATGGCGGCCCGTACCCTAAACCGACTCAGGTGGTCAGGTAGAGAATACCGAGGCGTTCGGGTGAACTATGGTTAAGGAACTCGGCAAAATGCCCCCGTAACTTCGGGAGAAGGGGGGCCATTTCCGGTGATGAGTCTTGCACTCTGAGCTGGGGGTGGCCGCAGAGACCAGCGAGAAGCGACTGTTTACTAAAAACACAGGTCCGTGCGAAGCCGTAAGGCGATGTATACGGACTGACGCCTGCCCGGTGCTGGAACGTTAAGGGGACCGGTTAGCTCCATTTCGGTGGGGCGAAGCTGAGAACTTAAGCGCCAGTAAACGGCGGTGGTAACTATAACCATCCTAAGGTAGCGAAATTCCTTGTCGGGTAAGTTCCGACCTGCACGAATGGCGTAACGACTTCTCGACTGTCTCAACCATAGGCCCGGTGAAATTGCATTACGAGTAAAGATGCTCGTTTCGCGCAGCAGGACGGAAAGACCCCGGGACCTTTACTATAGCTTGATATTGGTGTTCGGTTCGGCTTGTGTAGGATAGGTGGGAGACTGTGAAGCATGCACGCCAGTGTGTGTGGAGTCGTCGTTGAAATACCACTCTGGTCGTGCTGGATGTCTAACCTGGGTCCGTGATCCGGATCAGGGACAGTGTCTGGTGGGTAGTTTAACTGGGGCGGTTGCCTCCTAAAGGGTAACGGAGGCGCCCAAAGGTTCCCTCAGCCTGGTTGGCAATCAGGTGTTGAGTGTAAGTGCACAAGGGAGCTTGACTGTGAGACCGACGGGTCGAGCAGGGACGAAAGTCGGGACTAGTGATCCGGCGGTGGCTTGTGGAAGCGCCGTCGCTCAACGGATAAAAGGTACCCCGGGGATAACAGGCTGATCTTCCCCAAGAGTCCATATCGACGGGATGGTTTGGCACCTCGATGTCGGCTCGTCGCATCCTGGGGCTGGAGTCGGTCCCAAGGGTTGGGCTGTTCGCCCATTAAAGCGGTACGCGAGCTGGGTTTAGAACGTCGTGAGACAGTTCGGTCCCTATCCGCTGTGCGCGTAGGAATATTGAGAAGGGCTGTCCCTAGTACGAGAGGACCGGGACGGACGAACCTCTGGTGTGCCAGTTGTTCTGCCAAGGGCATGGCTGGTTGGCTACGTTCGGGAGGGATAACCGCTGAAAGCATCTAAGCGGGAAGCCTGCTTCGAGATGAGTATTCCCACCTCCTTGAGAGGGTAAGGCTCCCAGTAGACGACTGGGTTGATAGGCCAGATATGGAAGCCGGGTAACCGGTGGAGTTGACTGGTACTAATAGGCCGAGGGCTTGTCCTCAGTTGCTCGCGTCCACTGTGTTGGTTCTGAAGTTGCGAACCGTTTTGAGCCCCTGTGTGGGTTCCGGTTGTGTCATCTTCATAGTGTTTCGGTGGTTATTGCGTTAGGGAAACGCCCGGTTACATTCCGAACCCGGAAGCTAAGCCTTTCAGCGCCGATGGTACTGCAGGGGGGACCCTGTGGGAGAGTAGGACGCCGCCGAACAAATTGTGAGAAACGCCGTGTCTCTCTGAGGAAACTCAGAGAGACACGGCGTTTTTTTGCGTATCCTCAGCTGATGGGTTACCAGATACGGACCGTCAAGGCCGATGAGTGGCAGCAGGCCAAGGAGTTGCGGCTCGCCGCGCTCGCCGACCCCATCGCCCGTATCGCGTTCCACGAGACGCGGCTCAACGCCTCCCGCTATGCCGACGACGTATGGCGGGACCGGGCCGAGCGCAGTGCGGCCGGGACGGATACGACGACGTACATCGGCGAGACCGAAGAGGGCGTCTGGGCCGGGATGGTCGTCGTCCTGGTCGAGCCGAGCGGACAGGGCGAGCCCGAAGGCGCGGACAGGGGGCTGGACACCGCCCACCTCGTCGCCGTCTATGTGCGACCCGAGCACAGGGGCACAGGTCTCGCCCGTCAGCTCTTCGACGCCGCCATCCGATGGAGCTGGGACCTGGAGGCGCCCCGCATCGAACGCGTGCGTCTTTGGGTGCACGAGGACAACGTCCGCGCCGAAGGCTTCTACCGCAAGCTCGGCTTCGTACGGACCGGTGTCTCGGCGACCGCTCCCAAGGATCCGTCCAGGACCGAGTTCGAGTTGGCGCTGCGGCGGCCGGACGGTGGCGGCGCGCGGTAGCCGGGGCTCGCGGTGGCCCCGGGGCTAGCGGACGAGCGCGCGGTGCGGCCAGCGGGCGCGGGCCTGCTCCTGAGAACGCATCAGGGCCAGCGTCAGCAGCCCCTGGGCCGCGCCCTGCGCGATCAGGTCGGGAAGGGCCGGGATCGGGGCGACCGCGGCGACATCGTCGAGGACCAGGGTGACTGGTGGGTCGAGCCGACCGGAGGATGACCGTTCGGCCATGCGCCGGCCGTGCTCGACCACGCTTGATGCGAGTGCGGTGAGCAAGGGCATCGCACCCGGGTGGGCCCGCGGATCCTCGATGGATTCGCCCACAAGGTAAAGCGTTCCCCCTTCGGCGATGAATGACTCCAGCGCGAGCGCATCGGCCCGCCCGGGGTTGCACGCGTCCCTGATGTGGATCGAGGACAGCGCAGAGAGGGCACGCGCCGTCAGCTCACGGGCCAGGTCGCGGCGTTCGGGATGCGCGGTGAGCGTGGCCTCCAGCTCGCCCGCAACGCCGCCGAGCGCCTTCGGGTGGGTACGGAGGATACGGACCGGCTCGTGGGCCGAGCCGCCCTGCGCCCACCGGTGCACCTGCCGGAACGGCCGGCCGTCGACGGCCGCGGCGTGCAGCCAGCAGCGCATCAGCGTCTCGGCCGCCTCGGCGGTCGGCCGGTCGAGCGCGTGCGCGGGTCGCACCGGCGCGAGCAGAGCGGCGGCCCGCGCCGCCGCCACGTCCCGCACCTCGCACCCGGTCGCGGGATTCCAGCGCAGCCGGGCCGGGGTGTCGAGAAGGTGGGCGGGGTCGAAGACGTGCACGGCGCCGAGCTTGGCCCGCGCGTCCTTCGTGGCGGACCACACCTCCGGGGCGCTGGTCACGACCAGGACCGGCCCCTCGGCGTCCAGCACGGTGCGGACGGCCGCGTCGCCGCGCTGGGCGCCGTAGAGCACGCGCGGCAGGGGCGGTTCGGGCGACGGGAACGACGCGGCGCGTGCCGCCGCGTCGGGCGTCCCCGGTGCCATGGACGGCGTGGGCGCCTCCATCGGCGGCGCGACGGAGGTACCTGCCGCGTGCGGAGGCTGCTGCCCGGCCGCTTGAGGCGCGGCGGGCGCCTGGGCCATCATCGGCTCCGCCTGGCCGCCGTACGCGGCTGATGGCCCGTACGAGGCCGCAGGAGAGCCGTTCGCGGGCTGTGGGGGTACACCGGCGGCCGGGGCCGCCGGGACCGGGCCTGGGGGCGGCGCGGCCCCATTGGCCATCCCCCGACCGGGCGTTGGCCCTGTGCCGTGGCGGGTGTCCGCGAGGCCGCCTGTGGCGTCCTCGTCGTCCGCGGCGGTGGTCTCGTACCGGCCCGGGGTCCTGTCGTACCGGCCGGAGGGCTTCTCGTACCCGGTCACGCCGCCGTCCGGAGCACCGGTCACGGCCGCGTCCTTGGCCGCCGCCCGGCGGTCGACGGCCTCCTCGCGGCGGCGGGCCCGCACGATCCGGTAGCGGGCCGTCGTACCGATCGCGAAGACCGTCAGGACGAAGAGGACCATCAACTGGCCGATGAAGAGGCCCCAGAACAGCCCGTACCCGGAGAGCTGGTCCGCCGGTGTCTCCGGCCAGGCCGCGGCCAGGTCGTGGGGCTCGGAGATGAGGCTGCGCAGCGCTATCGGTGTACGGAGGAAGGTCACGTTGTCCGGCCAGGCGCCCTTGGCGAGCAGCCCTGCCAGGCCGGCCGCCGACCACATCAGCAGCGTCACCCCGACCAGGAAGCCGATGACGCCGACGAGCAGGCTGTCCGGGATGCCGCGTTCCGGCGAGCCCTCGGGGCCCCGCGCGCTGCCGCCGCCGCCTCCGCTGCCTCGTCCGGGCCGTCCGGTGCCTCCGCTCCCCCCTCGTCGAGGATCTCCTGTCATGTCACGCCACCGTCGACCCGTACGACGACCCTCCGTAGGAGGGGCCGCCGTACGCCGCTTCCGCCTCTTCGGCGAGGTGCTGCTCCACCACGGCGGCGGCCCGTTCCTCGGCCTCGGCCTCCGCTCGGGCGGCGAGTTCCAGCGCGAGCCCGTCCTCGGTCATGGCCCGGTCGGTGTAGACCAGCGGGCGCTCGGCTTCGGTGATCAGGTGCTTGACCACCTGGACGTTGCCGTTGACGTCCCAGACGGCGATGCCGGGGGTCAGGGTGGGGATGATCTCGACGGCCCAGCGGGGCAGGCCGAGCACCCGGCCGGTGGCGCGTGCCTCGTCGGCCTTCTGCGCGTAGATGGTCCGGGTCGATGCCATCTTGAGGATGGCGGCGGCCTCCTTCGCCGCCGCGCCGTCGACCACGTCCGACAGGTGGTGGACGACGGCGACGAAGGACAGTCCCAGTCGGCGGCCGAACTTCAGCAGTCGCTGGAAGAGCTGGGCGACGAAGGGGCTGTTGATGATGTGCCAGGCCTCTTCGACCAGGAAGATGCGCTTCTTGCGGTCGGGCCGGATCCAGGTGTGCTCCAGCCAGACGCCGACGATCGCCATGAGGATCGGCATGGCGATGGAGTTGCGGTCGATGTGCGACAGGTCGAAGACGATCAGGGGCGCGTCGAGGTCGATGCCGACGGTCGTCGGGCCGTCGAACATGCCGCGCAGGTCACCGTCGACCAGCCGGTCCAGAACCAGGGCGACGTCCAGTCCCCAGGCCCGTACGTCGTCCAGGTCGACGTTCATCGACTCCGCGGACTCCGGCTTGGGGTGGCGCAGCTGCTCGACGATGTCCGTGAGCACCGGCTGCCGGTCGGTCTCGCTCTTCTCCGCGGAGCCGAACTGGTTCAGCGCGGCGGCGTGCGCGACCTTGAGCGCGAAGCCGGAGCGTTCGTCGAGGCCGTGCCCCAGGGCGACTTCGATGATGGTGCGCAGGAGGGCGAGCTGGCCGGTGGTGGTGATCGTCGGGTCGAGCGGGTTGAGGCGGATCCCGCCGTCGAGCGCGGCCATCGGGTCCAGGCGGATGGGCGTGATGCCCAGCTCCTGGGCGATGAGGTTCCATTCGCCCACGCCGTCCTCGCCCTGGGCGTCGAGGACGACGACCTGGCGGTCGCGGAAGCGCAGCTGGCGCAGGACGTACGTCTTCTCCAGGGCCGATTTGCCGTTTCCGGACTCGCCGAGCACCAGCCAGTGGGGGGCGGGCAGTTGCTGACCGTAGAGTTGGAACGGGTCGTAGATGTAGCCCTTCCCCGAATACACCTCCCGGCCGATGATCACGCCGGAGTCGCCGAGTCCGGGGGCGGCGGTGGGCAGGTAGACGGCCTGCGCCTGCCCCGTGGAGGTACGGACCGGCAGCCGGGTCGTCTCCACCTTCCCGAAGACAAAACTGGTGAAGGCGTCGGTGATGGCGCCCATCGGATCGACCACGGCCAAGCCCCTCTCGTCCCTATGTCCTTGTCCGGTCCTGGCGGCGCTAGCGGCGGATGCCGGTCGCGAACGGCAAGGTGTTCACAAAGGCCCGGTGGTGTTCGCGGTCGCACCACTCCAGTTTCAGGTAGCTCTTGCCGGCGGAGGCGCGGATGGTGCGCTTGTCGCGGGCGAGTGCCTCGGGGGAGCGGGAGGAGACGGTGATGTAGCCGACGAGGTTGACGCCCGCGGCGCCGCTGGCCAGGTCCTCGCCGCGCTGGTCCAGCCGGCCGTGCGCGGCGATGTCGCGCGGGTCGACGGTGCGGTTCATCTTGGCGGCGCGGCTGGCTTCGGCCTCGTCGTTGGTCTTCTCGGTCAGCATCCGTTCGATGGCGACCTCGGTCGGCTCCAGGTCCATGCAGACCGCGACCGTACGGATCACATCCGGGGTGTGGACGAGCAGGGGGGCCAGGAAGTTGACGCCGACGGGCGTCATGGGCCACTCCTTCACCCACGCGGTGGCGTGGCACCAGGGCTCGCGGGTGGTGGACTCGCGGGTCTTGGCCTGGAGGTAGGTGGGTTCCATCGCGTCCAGCTCGGCGGGCCAGGCGTTGCGCTGGGTCATGGCCTGGATGTGGTCGATGGGGTGGTCCGGGTCGTACATGGAGTGGATGAGGGACGACAGGCGGCCCTGGCCGAGGGGCTGCCGTACGCGGATGTCGGCCTCGGCGAGGCGGGCGCAGATGTCGGTCAGCTCGCGTGCCATGACGACGGCGAGGCCCGCGTCCTTGTCGATCTTGCGGCCACCGGTGCTCTGCCGGGTGGCGCGGGCGATGACCTGGGCCTCGGTGGCGAGGTCGCGTGTGTAGTGCATGCAGGCCACGAGGTAGGCGCGGTGCTGTTCGGAGGAGGTGGACACCATGGACTGGAGCTGGTCGTAGGAGTCCTTCAGCCAGTCGGGGGCCTCGCGGTCGCCGCGCCGTTCGACGTCCTTGGCGTGCGCGTCGGGGTCGGCGGGGAGGGTACGGGCCAGCATCTGCAGTCGGGTCACGAACCCGTCGCCGTTGGCCACGTGCTTGAGGAGGGTGCCGAACCGGTCGACGAGGGCCTCCTGGTCCTCGGAGTCGCGCAGGCCGACGCCGGGGCCCTCGATCTCGATGGCGGCGGTGACGGTGCGGCGGTCGGCGTGCAGCAGGACGGCGATCTCGTCGGGGCCGAAGGGCGCGGCGAGCCAGCTGATGCGGCCGATGCCGGGGGGCGGGCCGATCTCGATCTCGCGGCCGTCGATCCGCGTGCCGGCCTCGGCGGCGGCGGAACGGTAGGCGGCGCCGCCCTTGCGGGTGATGCGCTTGTACGAGCGGTTGATCTCGAACCACTTGTAGAAGGTGCGGCCGTTGTACGGGACGTAGACCGCGGCCAGGGCGAGCGTGGGGAAGCCGACGAGGGTGACGATGCGGAGCGCCAGCACGGGCACCAGCAGGCCGCACATCATGCCGACGAAGGCGCCCCCGATGATCAGCGCGATCTCGCCGGTTTCGCGGTTCTTGCCGACGATCGCGGTGGGGCGGGCGCGGCCGATCAGATATGTGCGGCGGGGCGCGATGGGGTGGGACTGGGCCTCAATCGTCAACGCCGGTCACCTCCCGGATTGGTGCTGGTGCTGGAGCGGTTGCTCGGGTTGCGGGGCGCGGGGGTGGCGGGCTTGGCGCTGCCGCCGCCGCCCGAGCCGCCTGGGGCGGCGGGCGCGTTACGTGTGCTGTGGGCGGCCACACCGCCGGAGACGGGGTTGGCGGGCTTGGGCGCGCCGCCGGCGGCGCCTGCGCCGCCTCCGCCCTCGCCGCCGGTGCCGCGGGCGCTGTGGGTGTTGATGCCCTGCTTCACGAGGGAGGCGGGCGAGCGGATGATGGCGGCGGCCTGGCGGGAGGCCGGGTCGGAACTGGCGCTGCGGGACTGGATGATCTCGTCGCCGAAGCCGGGCACGAAGCGGTAGATCATCGCGCTGGCGAAGATGGCGAGGATGATGATCGACAGGCCGGAGACGACGGCGGAGAAGGCGTCGGGCTCGTCGCCGTTGGAGGACAGCGCTCCGGCGAGGGCGAGCACGATGACGATGACCGGCTTGATGAGGATGATGGCGACCATCAGCCCCACCCAGCGGCGCACGTGGCGCCACATGTTCTTGTCGACCAGGCCGGCGTAGACGGCGGTGCCGAGGAGGGCGCCGACGTAGAGCAGGGCGGCGCGGATGGCGAGCTCCAGGCACAGGACGCCGGCGGCCAGGATGGTCACGAGGGAGACGACGATCAGCATGATGGGGCCGCCGCCGATGTCGTCGTCCTGCTTGAGGGCCTTCGAGAAGGAGTTGAAGAAGGCGGCGTTGTCGGCGCCGGTGCCGGAGGCGATGACGTCGCTGACGGCGTCGGTGGCGGAGACGACGGTGTAGAGCACCAGGGGGGTGAAGGCGGAGGCGAGGACGGTCAGCCAGAGGAAGCCGATGGCTTCGGTGAAGGCTTGGACGAAGGGGACGCCGCGGATGGCTCGCTTGGCGACGGCGAGGAGCCAGAGGATGAGGGTGAGGATGGTGGAGGCGGCGAAGACGACGGCGTACTGGCGGAGGAAGGACTCGTTGGTGAAGTCGACGTTGGAGGTCTCTTTGACGAGCTTGGAGACTTTGCCTACTAGCCAGGCGGCGGCTTCGGCGCAGTTGTGGGCTAGGGAGGCGGCGGGGTCTAGGGGGGCGGAGGGGTCGGGTGTGCCACCAGGGGAACTGTCGCCCTCGCACAGGTCCTTGTATCGGCCTTCGAGGCCCTCGCATTTGTCTTCGCTGGGCGAACGAGTCGGTGTTGGGTCAGCCATGGCGTGCGGTGCCAGCAGGACGATTGTGCCTTGAGCGAGCACGACCGCCCCTGACAGCCAGAGGGCACGGCGGCGATTAGCGAGCATAGGTGAACCCTCCGAACCCTTGGACAGCGTCGCTGATTTCCTTAGCCGAAGACGCGGCCTGGTCACGGCCGACGGGTGCCGGGCCATTCTTCTGCGCGTGCTTGACGACCTTCCAGTCGCCCCTGACCCACTTCAGATCGAATGTGTCTGTGTACCACGCCTCTGTGACCGGATTCTTCGAGCCCTCCCCGGCGAGCCCAAAAAGGACTGAGCTCCAGACGGCGACTTGAGCCGTGCCGTTCTCGTACTTCTCCACCTTCGTGCCCACAGGGTTTGCCCGGGATACGAAGGTCATGCCGTCCGGAGCATTGCCCTTGGCATCGAGGCCGGCGTTTGCGAGAACCTTCTCGCTGGTGAAGGCGTTGTCCAGCTCGGCCTGTCGGCCAGGCGCGCTTTCCGGCGCGTAAATGGCGTTCACGATCGCATGGCGGCGATCGGCTTTGAACATGCCGTCGGACCCCAGCGCCACCGCGTAATTCGCCGCCGCGCTCTGCGCCCCCTGTTCCGTCCTCGGGAAGCCCGAGGCGATCCCCGTGACCTCGTTCTTCCCGTTCACCGGGCGTTCGCCCGTCGGGGCTGTGGCTTCTGCCTTGGGGCCGTTCCCGTTGCCATCGCCGTTACTGCCGGAGGAAGAGCTGGTGGAGGTGTCGTCGGAGTCGTCGTTGCCGCCGCGGTTGGCGAAGGCGATGGCCGCGATGAGGATGACGACGACGCTCACCACGGTGATGAGGTTGCGGCTTGGCTTGGTGCGGGTGGGGCGGCGGGGGGAGCCGTAGCCGTCTCCGTCGCCTTCCGGGAGATGGGTACGGGTCAGATGGGCGTCGCCGCCGCCTCTGCCCGTACCGCCCGTGCGGGCCGGGTCCTGACCGCCGTAGCCGTCCCCGTATCCGTCGTCGCCGCCGAGACTCATCGCCTGCACGCCCCTTCAGCTGTGTCGTACACCGGTGTAGCTCTCATGCCGCCCACATATGACGGTAGCGGCGCGGGCCGCGGAACGGGGGCGGCAGGGTGATTGCACATCAGGCTGACACAACCTCAGCAAGTGGACTGAGCGGATGGGAGGGAGGAGGCGGGCGGGGGAGTAGAGGAGAGGGAGTGGTACGTGGGGCGTGGGGTGAGTGCGGGCCCGGGCCCCGGTCGTCGCGGTTGCCCCGGATGGTGTCCTGGGCATTGCTGGCGTCCAGGCGTTCCGGTTCGTGTGGCCTCGCCGGGTACGTGGGCGTTCTGGTCCGCGCGGTCGTCCTGGGTGTTCCCGACCTGTGGCCCCGGTGGCGTGGGGTTCCGGTCCGCGTAGGCGTCCCGGTGGCCCCCGCGTTGGCGGTGCGTTCAGGTGCATCCAGGTGCGTCCGCGTGATGCCGGTTCCCGGCGTACGGGGGGCGCACGCCCCCGCGGCGCCCGGCGGCGGTTCGCGCCCCGGCCACCCGGGGTCGGCCTGCCAGGTCCGGCTCCAGGCGGTGTTCGCCCGGGGCCGGGGCGCCCGGCTAGATGGCCATCCCGTACACGATCGTGAACAGCGTGCCCAGTGAGCCGATGATGAACACGCCGGTCAGGCCCGCCACGATCAACCCCTTGCCCTGCTCGGCGCTGAACGTGTCGCGCAGAGCGGTCGCGCCGATGCGCTGTTTGGCCGCGCCCCAGATCGCGATGCCGAGGCAGAGGAGGATGGACACGGCCATCACGACCTCGACCATCACCCTGGCCTCCTGGCCCAGGCTGCCGAACGGCCCCCAGTTTGGGGCGATTCCGCCGATGATGAGGTTGATGTCGCCCTTGTCGCCGGCTGCCAGAAACATTGTGAACTCACCGCCCCTTATGGATGGTTGTGTGCGTCTGCCGCGCGGCACACGTCGGCTTCTATCTTCGCCGACGAAGCCGCCCCCGCACGCCGCCACGGCCGCATTTCTTGCTGGATCTCGTACGTGTTGTAGGCCACGTGCGCCGCGCGGGCCGCCGCGCGAGCGAACGTACGACCTATCGTCACTCTGTGTATCATCAGTTGTGACGTTGGGCAACGGTTCGCGGTTCCTGGGGACGGCCGCTGTGCGCGACGTTCCTCAGCTTCCCCCGTGCTCCGTCCCGTGCTCCGTCCCCCGCGGCGGCTCCTCCGCGAAGTCGTCGAACTCCCCTGCCTTGACGCCCTTGAGGAACGCCTCCCACTTGGCCTGGGTCGTGACGACGATGTTGTCCGGGTCGCGGCTCTCCCGCATGTAGACGCGGCCGTCCGGGCCGGCGGCCACCTCCAGGTACGGCTCGTCCGGGTCGTCCCCTTCCAGGGGGTCGGGCCGCTGCCAGTTGAGCTCCATCGGTCTCGCTCCTCAGTGCTGGTGCTGGTGCTGGTGTCGCTGCCGGTGTCGGTCGGCCGTCAGCGGGGCGGACTCTACGCGGGCTCCGGGCTCAGGACCGTCGGCCCGGTCCACGGCGGCGGCCAATTCGCGCCGCACCCCGCAAAAGTGCGTTCGTACACTCCCCAAATGGGGGAGGATGAACGGGTGCGTAAGGTCTGGCTGAGCGTCAGTGTCGGTGTCGTGCTGTGCCTTTCATTCGTGGCGCTGCTCGTCCTCGGCACCTACATGGTGGCCGGAAACCTGGCGTCCGGTGCCGGCAGGACCGTCGGGCTCGCCCAGGGTGCCGTGCCCGCCGCCTATCAGGGCCTCGTGCAGCGCTGGGGCAACCTCTGCCCCGCCATCAACCCCGCCCTGCTCGCCGCCCAGCTCTACCAGGAGAGCGGCTGGAACCCCAAGGCGCAGAGTCCCGCCAACGCCCGGGGGATAGCGCAGTTCATCCCCGGCACATGGGCTACCCACGGCGTGGACGGGGACAAGGACGGCGACCGGGACATCTGGGATCCCGAGGACGCGATCCCCTCCGCGGCCGCCTACGACTGCTCACTCGCCCGGTACGTCAAGGACGTTCCCGGCAATGCCACGCACAACATGCTGGCGTCGTACAACGCGGGCGCGTACGCGGTGATCAAGTACCGCGGCGTGCCGCCGTATCGCGAGACGCAGAACTACGTGAAGCGGATCACCACGCTCGCCAAGAGCTTCGAGGCGCCGGTCCAACCCGTGGCGTCGTCTCAGCAGGCGGCCGGGGCGATCTACTTCGCGCAGGACAAGCTCGGCACGCCCTACTTGTGGGGCGGCAACGGCACCCCGGAGCAGAACGGGCGGTTCGACTGCTCGGGGCTGACCAAGGCGGCGTACCACTCGGTGGGCATCGAGCTGCCGCGGGTGGCCAACGACCAGTGGAACGCCGGGCCGCACCCGAAGCGGAGTGAACTGCTCCCCGGCGACCTGGTGTTCTTCGCCTACGATCTCGGCGACCCCCGCTCCATCCACCATGTGGGTATCTACGTCGGCGGCGGATACATGATCAACGCGCCCTACACCGGCGCGGTGATCCGTTTCGACAAGATCGACACGCCTGACTACATCGGCGCGACGCGGGTGACGCAGGATGGCGCGAATGCGGCGCGCCGCGCGAACTCTGTGTAAGGCATCGGGCCTGAGCTGCGACGATGGGTCACCCTTCGATAACGTCCCGGTGATCTTTGGGTTGAGCGTGGAACGCACAGCGTGATCAGGGCGTTTGCTAGGGGTGAGGAAGCAGCATCGAGCGGGGGCCGGCAGCTGCACGTAGCGACAGGCAAGAGATAAGGGGCCGCGGCATATGGCTGGACTCGCACTGGGGTCCCCCTTGGCGGAGCTGAGGGGGGAGTCCGACTCGAACCCCGATGTCAGCCTGCTCTACGACATCAACGGACTCGCCAAGGACGCCCCGCACTGGTTCAACCGGGTCATGGAGTTCGTCGGCGAGTACGGCATCGTCTTCGGCCTGGCGCTGGTGATGTTCGGCGCCTGGTGGAGCGTGCGCAAGCGGCCGAGGGACGCGCCGAGCGCCGTCGCCGGGCTGGTCTGGGCGCCGCTCGCCGCAGGGCTCGCCCTGCTGGCCAACATCCCGATCCGTGGCTTCGTCGAACGGCCCCGGCCCTTCAAGGACCATCCGGTCGCCGTCCTCGTGACGGGCAAGGACGACTACTCCTTCGTCAGTGACCACGCCACGTTGACCATGGCGCTGGCCGTCGGCGTCTTCATGGCCAGCCGGAAGTACGGCGTGGGCGCCATCGCGCTCGCGCTCCTCGAAGGCTTCTGCCGCGTCTACATGGGCGTGCACTACCCGACGGACGTGATCGGCGGCTTCGCCCTGGGCACCGCGGTCGCCCTGCTCCTCGCACCGCTCGCCATGATGCTGCTGACCCCGCTGATGACCTCGATCGCGGGCTCCCGGGCGGCCTGGCTGGTCCGCGCCGGGCCCGACGGCGGCCGGGCGGGCACGCGCCGGGAGGCCGCGGCTTCGCCGCCGGTGCCCGAGCCGCGCCGCGACGGGCGGGACGAGGACCTCGCCGCCTGACCGGCCGTCCGGTCGTGTCACTCCGCTACCAGGTCGCACACCGTCACCAGGCCCACAGCGAACGGCCCGCCGCTCCCCTCCCGGGAGCAGCGGGCCGTAGCCGTTTTCCGGTCAAGGTCACAGCGCCTGCGGGAAGTCGAAGAGCCGGTTCGGGTCGTACTGCTTCTTCAGCTTCGTGAGCCGGCCGGCGGCGTCGCCGTAGTACGCCTTGCGCCAGTCCTTGAGGCCCGCGTCGGTGTAGTTCTGGTACGCCGCACCCGACGCGTACCGCCGCATCGCCGTGTGCGCGCCGTCCAGCCACGCCGTCTGCACGCCGCCCGAGCCGCTCGCCGGCCACGAGGCCATGTACTGGGCGAGGAAGCGCGAGCGCCGGTGGACGAACGCGGTGGCCAGCGGCGCGACCCGGTTGACCGCCCCGCCCAGCGCGGTCAGCGCGATGGAGACCGCCCCGCCGCCGCTGGTCCGGCGGCCGTACCGCTCCGGCTGGTCCAGCAGCGCCCTGATGCCCGCGGTGCTCAGCGAGCGGTCGAAGAAGTCGGAGCGCGCCGCGTACGTCTCGCGCTGGAGCGCGCCGTTCGGCGTGCGCCCCGGCGTCTTGCCCGGCAGGTGGGACTGGCTGGTGGAGTACGAGCTGCAGCCCGCGTACATCCGCATCGCGTCCAGGTAGGTACGGCGGCGCAGTGAGACGCTGGTGGCCGGCGCGCCCGCGCGGTCGGCGAGCCGGTCGACGGCGTTCTGCAGCGCTCCGTACGTCCCCAGCGAGAAGCAGGCCACGGAGATCCGCGGGGTGCGGCCGGGCGTGGCGGACAGGTGGAGGGACGACCAGATCTCGTCCGGCTGGGCGGGGCCCCACTCCTGCCAGGCGCGGAGCACGGCCGCCGCCTTCGACCACGGCCAGGTCAGGTACGCGGTGACGCCGGGAGCCGCCTTGTGGGTGCGGAAGCGCAGTTCGGTGACGACGCCGAAGTTGCCGTTCCCGGCGCCCCGCAGCGCCCAGAACAGGTCGGACTCGCGGTCCTTGGAGACGTCCAGGGTTTTGCCGTCGGCGGTGACGATCCTGGCGCCGGTGAGGCTGTCGGAGGTGAGCCCGTACGCCCGGGAGACGACGCCGTGGCCGCCGCCGAGGGTGAGCCCGGAGACGCCCACGGTGGGGCAGGAGCCGGCCGGGATGGTGACGCCGTGGGCGCCGAGCTGGGTGTAGACGTCGATGAGCTTGGCGCCCGCGCCTATGGTGGCGCTGCCGGAGCCGGTACGGACGGACTTGAGCGAGGAGACGTCGATGACGAGGCGCCCGTCGCCGCTGGACCAACCCGCGTAGCTGTGGCCGCCGTTGCGGATGGCGACGCGGGTGCCGTGGCGGCGGGCGAAGGCCAGGCACTCGGCTATGTCGGCGGTGTTCCCGACGTACGCGACGGCGGCGGGGCGCAGCGCGTCGAAGCGGGTGTTGTACAGCTGGCGGGCGGTGCCGTAGTCGGCGTCGCCGGGGCGGATCAGGCGGCCCTGGAGGCCCTTGCCGAGCGCGTTCCAGTCCGCGCCGGCGGGCTTGCCCGCGCGGGTGGTGATCGACGCGCCGGACGTGGCGGTGCCGCGGCCGGGGGCGGCGTTCCCGGTCCCGCTGTCGCATCCGACGGTCCATGCGGCGCCGGCCGCGATCCCGGTGCTCGCGGCCAGCAGTGTGCGCCTGTCCATGGCGGCCTCCGTTGCTCTGTGCTCTCTTCTAGGCAGAGGGCGAACGGAGGTTCCTGGTTCCTTACGTGTCCGGACCGCCGCCGGCGGAATGGTCCACGGCGTCCTCGCGCGCGCGGGCGCGCGCCCGGCGTGCGGGTCCCCTCCAGCCGCAGGAGCAGTGGGCGCTGCAGAAGGCGCCCTTCTCCACGGTGGTCACCACGTGCGGGACGGCGTGGGGCCCGTCCGGCGGAGGCGGCGGGCCGGGGGCGCGCGGCCCGCTGGGCCGGCCGGGCGGCGGGCCGGGGTGGTCTGAGGCGCCTGGATCGAGCACATGACCACGCTACCGGGACCGTGACGGGCTTCGGTGCCGGGTCGTTGAAGGAGCGAGTACTCACGTCATGAGCAGCGTGAGCCCGAGGGTGGCCAGGGGGTCAGGGCCGATGGTGAGCCGGCAGCGCGGACGCACGGGTGCGGCAGCGGCGCGCGGGTGGTCCCCCCGAAGGGGGTCCGGGGGCGCCTCCGCCGGGAGCGGCGGCAGACGGGCGGAGACGGCGGTGGCGACGGCGGTGGCGGGTGGGTTGGCCGTCGGGCTGATGGTGACGGGCGCCGGGTGCTCGTCGGAGCGTGTGGTGGTGGCCGGGCAGGCCGCCGGCGACGCGGTGGCCGAGCTGCGCGGCGCGGCCGATGTGCTGGTGCGGTCGGGGAGTTCCCGGGTCCGTACGACGGTGGAGATGGCCACGGGCGGGACCCGGGTGGCCGTGCGGGGCCACGGGGGTTACGACTTCGTCGCCCAGCGCGGGCGGCTGAAGGTGGTGCTGCCGAAGGACGCGGCGGGGGTGGCCGAGCACGAGCCCGTCACGGAACTGCTGGCGACGGGCGCCCTGTTCATGCGGAACCGGGGCGAGGGCGTGCCGGCCGACAAGTGGGTGCGGGTGGACACCGCGGGGGTCTCGGACGGGAACCTGGTCACCGGCGGGGCGACCGATCCGCTGACGGCCGCGGAGCTGCTGCGGGCGGCGCGGCATGTGAGCGTGATCGGCGATGAGCGGCTGCGCGGCACGGCCGTGCGGCACTACCGCGGCCTCACCGACATCGGGCGGGCGGCGCGGGTCGCGTCGCCGGGGGTGCGGGAGGCGCTGGGGGCGGCGGCCAAGGGGTTCACCGAGCACGCCGTGGCCTTCGACGCGTACCTCGACGAGCAGGGGAGGCTGCGGAAGATCCGGCACCGGTTCTCGGTGACCAACGGCTGGGCCGGGTCGGGCGGGCGGCAGGACGTCGCCTCCACGACCGAGCTGTACGACTTCGGGGCTCCGGTGACGGTCCGGCTACCGGAGCCCGCGGACATCTATACGGGCACGGTCGGGTCACCGTGACCCTGGTGCCGCCGGACCGCCTGAGCCTGCGAAATGGTCCGTCCGTGCCATGCGCGGCGTGTGCACCGCTCCCTACCCTGGGAAGTCGCTGCTCGTAAGTGCTCGCATGTGCTCGTAAGGGGAGGTGAAGCACGTGGTGGCGCGTCGTGGCTCTTCGGGCCCGGACTCCGTGGCCCTGATCGAGATCGATCTCTACGGTGACTTGATGATCGCCGCGTCGAGCGCGGATGAGGACCGGCTCAGCCCGGACCGGATCGACGAGATCCTCGGCGTCGGCGCCGAACGGGCGGACGGTGCGGTCGGGCGGGACCACCCCTAGAGCGCGGGACCACCCCTGGAGCCGGGACCACCCCTGGAGCGTGGAGCGATCGGTTTCGGCCATGATCCCGCGGCTGCCGGGCGCCGATCGCCGGGCCGGGTCAGGTCCTCAGCAGGCGGGCGATGGCCGCGGTGGCCTCGGCGACCTTGGCGTCGATCCCCTCGCCGGCGTCGTCGCCCTCGTGCGCGGCGCTCTCCACGGCCGCACTGGCGACACAGTGCCGGAGGTGTTCTTCGAGCAGTTGCAGGGCAAAGGACTGGAGTGCCTTGGTGCTCGCGGACACCTGGGTGAGTATGTCGATGCAGTAGACGTCCTCGTCGACCATGCGCTGAAGGCCCCTGATCTGGCCTTCGATGCGGCGCAGTCGCTTGAGGTGCTGATCCTTCTGCTGGGCGTACCCGTGCGGTCCGTGGTGCTCCTCGCGCGCTCCGGTCGGCTGGTCACCGCCGGCGGTGCCGCTGTCGGCTGCCGTGGTGGTCATGGCGTCCTCCGTTGTTCGCGATCGATCGGTATACCCCGGGTGGGTATACCGTACCCCATATGTCCGACTGAGTCCTGACCCGGTCATGAGCACGTTGCCCGATGGGCGACACTGGATGAACGCCGGTTAGCCGTGGCCGGATGATGCGCCTAGCATCAACGAGACCGAATCCGCTGTACCCCGAGGATCCCCAGTGCGCTTTCGTCTGACCCCCAGGGAGACGAGCTTCTACGACATGTTCGCCGCGTCCGCGGACAACATCGTCACCGGCTCCAAGCTCCTGATGGAACTGCTCGGGGCGGACTCCTCCGCTCGGGCCGAGATTGCCGAACGGATGCGGGCCGCGGAGCACGCGGGGGACGACGCGACACACGCGATCTTCCACCAGCTGAACTCCTCCTTCATCACCCCGTTCGACCGCGAGGACATCTACGCCCTCGCGTCGTCGCTCGACGACATCATGGACTTCATGGAGGAGGCCGTCGACCTGGTCGTCCTCTACCAGGTCGAGGAGCTGCCGAAGGGCGTCGAGCAGCAGATCGAGGTGCTGGCCCGGGCGGCGGAGCTGACCGCCGAGGCCATGCCGAACCTGCGCACGATGACGAACCTCACGGAGTACTGGATCGAGGTCAACCGGCTGGAGAACCAGGCCGACCAGATCCACCGCAAGCTCCTGGCGCACCTGTTCAACGGGAAGTACGACGCCATCGAGGTGCTCAAGCTCAAGCAGATCGTGGACGTCCTGGAAGAGGCCGCCGACGCCTTCGAGCACGTGGCGAACACCGTCGAGACCATCGCGGTCAAGGAGTCCTGACCCCCGGTGGACACCTTCGCGCTTGTCGTGACCATCGGGGTCGCGCTCTTCTTCACGTACACCAACGGGTTCCACGATTCCGCGAACGCCATCGCGACCTCGGTCTCCACGCGGGCGCTGACCCCGCGGGCGGCGCTCGCGATGGCCGCGGTGATGAACCTCGCGGGTGCCTTCATGGGCAGCGGGGTCGCCAAGACGGTCAGCGAGGGCCTGATCGAGACACCGACCGGCGACAAGGGGATGGGCATCCTCTTCGCGGCGCTGATCGGCGCGATCGTCTGGAACCTGGTCACCTGGTACTTCGGCCTGCCGTCCTCCTCCTCGCACGCCCTCTTCGGCGGCATGGTGGGCGCGGCGCTCGCGGGCGGCATCGACGTCATCTGGTCCGGGGTGATCGAGAAGGTCGTCATCCCGATGTTCGTCTCGCCGTTCGTCGGCCTGATCCTCGGCTATCTGGTGATGGTCGCGATCATGTGGATGTTCCGGAAGTCCAACCCGCACAAGGCCAAGCGCGGCTTCCGGATAGCGCAGACCGTCTCGGCGGCGGGCATGGCGCTCGGTCACGGTCTGCAGGACGCCCAGAAGACGATGGGCATCGTGGTGATGGCCCTGGTCATCGCCGATGTCGAGGACGCGGGCGACCCGATCCCGGTGTGGGTCAAGATCGTCTGCGCGCTGATGCTGTCGCTCGGTACGTACGCGGGCGGCTGGCGCATCATGCGGACGCTGGGCCGCCGGATCATCGAGCTGGACCCGCCGCAGGGCTTCGCGGCCGAGACGACGGCGGCGTCCGTGATGTACACGGCGTCGTTCATGTTCCACGCGCCGATCTCCACGACGCATGTGATCACCTCGGGGATCATGGGCGTCGGGGCGACGAAGCGGGTGAACGCGGTGCGCTGGGGCGTCGCGAAGAACATCATCATGGGCTGGTTCATTACGATGCCGGCGGCCGCGCTTGTCGCCGCGGCGAGCTATGGCGTGGTGAATCTGGTCTTCGGCTGACGGCCGCCTCTCCGGGGCTCCGCCCCGGACCCCGGCTCAGACGCACGGACGGGCCCGCCCCCCTCAAGGGGGGCGGGCCCTTCGCCTTGCGGCGGCACCGCCATGCAGCGCCGCAAGGCAGCTCCCGTAGTGCCGTGGCCGATCAGCCGAAGCGGCCGGAGATGTAGTCCTCCGTCGCCTGGACCGAGGGGTTGGAGAAGATCCGCTCGGTCTCGTCGATCTCGATGAGCTTGCCCGGCTGGCCGACGCCCGCCAGGTTGAAGAACGCCGTACGGTCCGAGACCCGCGCCGCCTGCTGCATGTTGTGCGTCACGATGACGATCGTGAAGCGCTCCTTGAGCTCGCCGATCAGGTCCTCGATGGCGAGGGTCGAGATCGGGTCGAGCGCCGAGCACGGCTCGTCCATCAGCAGCACCTGCGGCTCGACCGCGATCGCCCGCGCGATGCACAGCCGCTGCTGCTGGCCACCGGACAGGCCCGCGCCCGGCTTGTTGAGCCGGTCCTTGACCTCGTTCCAGAGGTTGGCGCCCTTGAGGGACTTCTCGACGACCTCGGTGAGCTGGGACTTCTTGTACGAGCCGTTGAGCCGCAGGCCCGCCGCGACGTTGTCGAAGATCGACATGGTCGGGAACGGGTTCGGGCGCTGGAAGACCATGCCGACGGTGCGGCGTACGGCCACCGGGTCGACCCCGGAGCCGTAGAGGTTCTCGTCGTCCAGCATCACCTTGCCCTCGACCCGGCCGCCGGGGGTGACCTCGTGCATGCGGTTGAGGGTGCGCAGGAAGGTGGACTTCCCGCAGCCGGAGGGGCCGATGAAGGCCGTCACGGAGCGGGGCTCGACGGTCATCGAGATGTCCTCGATGGCCTTGTGGTTGCCGTAGTACGCGGTGAGGCCGCTGACGTCGATGCGCTTGGCCATGGAAATCACTTCTCTTCTCAGGTGTACGCCCCGTGGAGCGGGGTCGCACATCAGGTCTTGGCGGCTCAGCGGCCGGTCTTGGGAGCCTTCCAGCGGGCGATGCCGCGGGCCACCAGGTTGAGGATCATGACGAAGGCGATCAGCACGAGCGCCGCCGCCCAGGCGCGGTCGTAGGACGCGTCATTGCCGTTGGACCACTGCTCGAAGACGTAGTACGGCAGTGAGGACTGCGGGCCGTCGAACGGGTTGCTGTTGATGACCCGCTCGCCGAACACCAGCAGCACGATCGGAGCGGTCTCACCCGCGATACGGGCGATGGCGAGCATCACACCGGTGGCGATACCGCCGATCGCGGTCGGCAGCACGACCTTGAGGATGGTGCGCCACTTCGGCACGCCGAGCGCCAGCGACGCCTCGCGCAGCTCGTTGGGGACGAGCTTGAGCATCTCCTCCGTGGAGCGGACGACGACCGGCATCATCAGGATCGCCAGCGCCATCGCGCCCGCGAAGCCGGAGTAGTCGTTGTCCAGCCACAGGATCCAGAAGCTGAGGATGAACAGACCGGCCACGATCGACGGGATGCCGGTCATGACGTCGACGAAGAACGTGACGGCCTTGGCGAGCGCGCCGCGCCCGTACTCCACCAGGTAGATGGCGGTCAGCAGGCCGATCGGGGCGGCGATCGCGGTGGCGATGCCGACCTGCTCCAGCGTGCCGATGATCGCGTGGTAGACGCCGCCGCCGGGCTGGTCGTCGAGCATTCCGGCCATCGAGTGGCTCAGGAAGTAGCCGTCGAGCACCTTGGAGCCGCGCTTGATCGTCTCCGAGAGGAGGGAGACCAGCGGGATCACCGCGAGCAGGAACGCCACCCACACCACGCTGGTGGCCAGCCGGTCCTTCGCCTGCCGCCGGCCCTCGACCTTGGCCGCGACCAGGTACGAGCCGACGATGAAGATCAGCACGGCGATCAGGCCCGACTGGACCTTGCTGTTCAGCCCGGCGCCGAACCCGATCCCGGCGCCCGCGAGCGCCGAGACTGCGGCGAACGCGGCAGGGGCCCAACGCGGCAGCCGCGGCTGCTTGAGCGTGGTGGGGCGCGGGGCGCCGCCGTTGGTGGCCGACGGGGCCTTGGTCAGGTTGCTGCTCATGCGTTGGCCCCCGAGTACTCCTTGCGGCGCGCGATGACCAGGCGGGCCGCGCCGTTCACCACGAGGGTGATCACGAACAGAACCAGGCCGGAGGCGATCAGCGCGTCCTTGCCCATGTCGCCGGAGGCCTCCTTGAAGCTGCTGGCGATGTTCTGGGCGAACGTGCCGCCACCCGCGTCGAGCAGGCTGGGGACGATGTCCCAGCTGGTGGAG
Organism: Streptomyces sp. XD-27; assembly: GCF_030553055.1. Classification (NCBI taxonomy): domain Bacteria; kingdom Bacillati; phylum Actinomycetota; class Actinomycetes; order Kitasatosporales; family Streptomycetaceae; genus Streptomyces; species Streptomyces sp. XD-27. The sequence goes on along the minus strand of NZ_CP130713.1, from coordinate 3,682,977 downwards.
AGCACGGTGGCGACGGCCATGGTCTCGCCGAGCGCGCGGCCGAGGCCGAGCATCGAGGCGCTGATGACGCCGGAGCGGCCGAACGGCAGGACCGACATCCGGATGACCTCCCAGCGCGTGGCGCCGAGGGCCAGCGCGGCCTCCTCGTGCATCCGGGGGACCTGCCGGAAGACCTCACGGCTGACGCTGGTGATGATCGGCAGGATCATGATCGCGAGCAGGATGCCGACGGTGAACAGCGAGCGGGCCGCGCCGTCGTGGTACTCGAAGATCCCCGTCCAGCCGAGGTAGTCGTCGAGCCACTTGTAGAAGCCCTCGAGGTGCGGGACGAGGAAGAGCGCGCCCCACAGGCCGTAGACGATGCTGGGGATCGCGGCGAGCAGGTCGATCACGTACGCGATGGGGCCGGACAGCCGGCGCGGCGCGTAGTGGGTGATGAACAGCGCGATAGCGACGGCGACCGGCACGGCGAGGGCCATCGCGATGATCGAGCTGACGATGGTGCCGAACGCCAGGACCGCGATGCCGAAGACCGGCGGGTCGGTGTTGGGCTCCCACTCGAAGGTCGTGAAGAAGTTGCCCTCGTTGGCCGAGAGCGCACCGCTGGCCCGGTAGGCCAGGAAGGCGGCGATGGCGGCCATGATCACCAGCAGGGTGATGCCGGCGCCCCGGGAGAGGCCGACGAAGATCCTGTCGCCGAAGCGGCCGGTGCTCTTCTGCTGGGGCTTCCCGAGCGGGGACTTCTCGAGCGACGAGGCGTCGAGCGGGGAGTGGTCGCCGTCGGGCGATGGCGGACCGCTGGGGTCCGGGGATGCTATGTCAGGGATGTCACTCATGGGGTTCTCCGGTCTGCGGAGCCGGTCACGGCTCCTGGCGCGGCGGTGCACCGGATGAGGGGGCGGCCGGCCCCGGGGCGCGGGGCCGGCCGTACCGGGGTCAGGACAGGCTGGTCACGGTCGAGCGGACCTTGGTGGCGATCTCGGCGGGCAGCGGGGCGTAGCCGCGCTCCTTGAGGACCTTCTGGCCGTCCTCGCTGGACAGGTAGGTCAGGAAGGACTTGGTGGCCTCGAGCGTGTCGGCGCTGTTGCCCTTCTCGCAGGCGATCTCGTACGTCACCAGGGTGATCGGGTAGGCGCCCTCGGCCTTGGTGTCGTAGGCCAGCTCCAGGGCGAGGTCCTTGCCCTTGCCGACGACCTTGGCCTCGGCGATCGCCTTGGAGGCGTTGTCCGTGGTGGCCTGGACCGGGGCGGCGGCGCCGGTCTTCAGGTCGACCGTCTTGAGCGAACCGGAGGTGGCGTACGAGAGCTCGAAGTACGAGATCGCGCCGTTGACCTGCTTGACCTGGGAGGAGACGCCGGAGGAGCCGTCCGCGGACTGGCCGCCCTCGCCCTCCCACGCCTTGCCCGGCTCGTGCGGCCACGCCGACGGGGCGGCGGCCTTGAGGTACTTGGTGAAGTTGTCGGTGGTGCCGGACTCGTCGGAGCGGTGGAACGCCTGGATCTTGAGGTCAGGAAGCTTGGCGTCCGGGTTCAGCTTCTTGATCGCCTCGTCGTTCCAGTTCTTGATGTCCGAGTTGAAGATCTTGGCCAGGGTCTCGGCGTCCAGGGTCAGCTTGTCCACGCCGTTGACGTTGAAGCCGACCGCGATCGGGCCGCCGAGCATCGGCATGTTGATGGCCTGGCTGTCCTTGCAGACCTTCTTGGAGGAAGCGACCTCTTCGTCCTTGAGCGCCGAGTCGGAGCCGGCGAAGGCGGTCTTGCCCTGGAGGAACTCCTGGATGCCGGCGCCGGAGCCGGTCGCCTTGTAGTTGACCTTGGTGCTGTCGCAGGCCGCGGTGTAGTTGCGGATCCACAGGTCCATGGCGTTCTTCTGGGCGGAGGAGCCGGAGGCGAGCAGGTTGCCCTTGCCCTCGCACTTGATGTTGCCGGCGGCCTGCGACTCTCCGCCGTTCGTCTTGCTGTTGTCGTCCGAGCCGCAGGCGGTGAGGACGAGGGCGCTGGAGACGGCGAGAGTACCGGCGGCGATGGCGCGAAGCCGGTTCTTGCGCTGAAGCTTCACTTTTCGGGAGTTCCTTCCGGGAGCCGCCGGTGGGGACGGCGTGGGAGAAGAGGAATGGTGCGGATCTGTGGATTCAGCTATGCGGTGCCGAGGCCGGATTGAGGGCACGGCTCGCTTCCGTAGGGCCGAAATTAGGCAGGACAGGTGAAGCCGCCGATGGGGAAGAGTGAACGGCGGGTGAACCTCGGCCGTCAGGGTGGTGGCCTTGCGCGGGGCGGGCGGAGGCGTCGGCTTCGCGCACCGCTCTACCGGTTTGCGGTGTGTCGTGCCACCATCCGTTCCTACGCGCCAGTAGGCGATCGTCGGCGAGTGAAGCGAGTGAAGCGGGGGCCCGCGTGCGGGGAGAGCGGAGGCTGACCGGTGAGGCGTGACGGCAGGGGGAGGGGTGCGGGAGTCGTCACGGCGACCGCGCTGGTGTGCGCGCTCGGCGTGCTGGCGGTCCCGGAGGTGGCGTACGCCGCGCCCGGCGACCCGGAGCCGTCCCGGGACGGGCGGCCGAGCCTGGAAGAGGTCCACAAGCAGGTCGAGGCGCTGTACCGGCAGGCCGAGGCGGCCACGGACGCGTACAACCTCGCGCGCGACAAGCAGACCCGCCAGGAGAAGACGATCACCAAGATCGCGCGGCAGGTGGTCAAGGCCAGGGGGGACATGGCCGAGCTCAAGAAGCAGGCGGGGGCGATGGCCCGCGCGCAGTACCGCAACGGTGCCATGCCGCCCGAGGCCCAGCTGCTCCTCTCCGACGACCCGCAGGAGTTCCTCGACGGCGTGTCCCTCGCGCGCAAGGGGCGGCACGCCACCAGCGGGCTGATCAACCGGCTGGCGGCGACGCAGGCCCTGCTCGACCAGAGCGCCGACTCCGCGTCGCGGGAATGGCAGCGCCTGGACCAGAGCCGGGCGAAGAAGGCGGCTGCCAGCAAGCAGATCAAGGAGAAGCTCAAGAAGGCCGAGAGGCTGGAGTCGAAGCTCAAGAAGGACGAGCTGGAGCGGCTGCGGAAGCTGGAGGAGGAGAAGGCCCGGTCGGCGCAGTCCAAGTGGCTGAGCTCGGGAATTCTCGACGACGTCAAGGGAAAGGCGTCGCCGTCGGGCGGGCGGGCGGTGAACTTCGCGACGGCGCAGATAGGAAAGGACTACGTGTGGGGCGCCGAGGGCCCCGACACGTACGACTGCTCAGGGCTGACGCTCAAGGCGTGGGCGGCGGGCGGCCGCGCGATACCGCGTACCTCGCAGGAGCAGTGGAAGCAGTTGTCGCGGGTGGAGATCGAGGAGATGCGCCCGGGCGACTTGATCATTTACTTCGGGGACGCCAGCCATGTCGGGATGTACGTGGGCGACGGCATGATCGTGCACGCGCCGCGGCCCGGTCGGCAGATCACGCTGGCGGGGGCGGGCTCGATGCCGATTCTGGGTGTCGTACGGCCCGACAAGTAGTCGTACGGCCCGTACAAGGAGCGGCCGCGCGCCGTTGCGCACGTGATGTTCGTCATCGCGCCGCCCTCTTATGTGTGCCAGGTTTTCGGACGGCTTCGGCATATGACAGAAGTTGATTGCCAAAGGTCATTCCGTTACGGCGCGCCCTACCGCTAGGGTCGCCAGGCAGTGACCGGGTGCACACCGCGAAACCGACCGGTTGGTGTGTGCCAGCACGGGTGGCCCGCCACGTGGGCGGGACGCTGTGCCCTCGGGGGGAGGGAAGGAAGCGAGGCATGTCCGTACCCGTGCCACGGCAGCGGGAGGCGTCGACCCCACACGCCCGGCCCGTCGCCCTGTCCGACGGCGGGCTGACGCTGCTGGTCATCGAGGACGACCCGGTCGGCTCCCTCTCCGTGCCGGAACTGCTGGACGCCGACGGCAACCGGGTCCGTATCCGTACGGCCCGCAATCTCACCGAGGCGACCCGGCTGCTCACCGACGACGTCCAGTGCATCCTCCTCGACCTGGCCCTGCCCGGCCCCGGGCGCGGCTCCGGCGACGCCCTGGACGCCCTGCGCCAGGTGCTGCGGCTCGCCCCCGCGCACGCCGTCCTCGCGCTCACCTCCGAGGGCGACGCGGAGCGCGCCGCCGAGGCGGTGCGGGTCGGCGCCCAGGACTACCTCTTCCGCGACGAGCTCAACGGCCGGGTGCTCAGCCGCGCCATCCGCTACGCGGTGGAACGCAAACGCGCCGACCTGGCCCAGCGCCAGCTGACCGAGTCCCGGCTGCGCGCCCAGGAGAACGCCCGGCTGGAGCGCGGACTGCTGCCCACCCCGCTGCTCCAGGGCTCGGACCTGCGGTTCGCTGCCCGCTACCGGCCCGGCCGCAGCCGCGCGCTGCTCGGCGGTGACTTCTACGACACCGTCCGCACCCCGGACGGCACCGTGCACGCGATGATCGGCGACGTGTGCGGGCACGGCCCGGACGAGGCGGCGCTCGGCGTCGAGCTGCGGATCGCGTGGCGCGCGCTGACCTTCGCCGGGCTCTGCGGCGACCAGCTGCTCGGCACGCTCCAGCAGGTGCTGGAGCACGAACGGGCCGATGACGAGATCTTCGCGACGGTCTGCACGGTGGACATCGCGCCGGACGGGCGGCGGGCCGGGGTCTGCCTGGCGGGCCACCCCTCGCCGCTGGCGGTACGGGCGGGCCTGCCGCCGCGGGTGCTGCCGTACGAGGACAACGCCGGACCGGCGCTCGGCCTGCTCCCGAACGCGCGCTGGCCGCGCCGCCAGGTCGAACTCGGGCCCGCCTGGAGCCTGATGATGTACACCGACGGCCTGATCGAGGGGCGCGTCGGGGCGGGCAGCAAGCAGCGCCTGGGGCAGGACGGCATGGTTGACATCGTTTCCCGCCAGATGGCGGAGGGCCTGCGCGGCGAGGCGCTGCTGGACGCGATGGTCACGGAGGTGCGCTCCCTGAACGGCGGGGAGCTGACGGACGATCTGGCGGTGCTGCTGCTCGACCGCGGCTGAGCGGGGCGCGCTGAGCGCGCTGGGGCGTCCGGGGACCTGGGGCGTCCGTGGACCTGGGCCGTCCGGGGCCTCTGGGCGTACGGGCGGCGGGGCGTGACGTCCCGTCAGTCGGACCCGGCGTTCAGCGGCGGCCGTTGAAGGGGCCGTACGGGCCGTGCCCGCGGCCGGGCCCCCGCCGGGGCCAGGTGCGCCGCCCGCGGATCTGCTTGAGGGTGGCGCGCACGTCCACGTAATAGACGATGGTGGCGACCAGCGAGGCCAGCGCGCACATGAACCACAGCGGGCCGAGGATGCCGGCCAGCGCGGCCCAGCCGCCGCCGAGCAGGCTGAGCGAGGGAAGCGCCGTGACCAGCGCCGCCACGCCCAGGACCGTCATCCAGAAGCGCTTGGTCTGCTTGTCGGTGGCGCGGAACGCGTCCTCGCGGGTGGTCGCGGCATCGAGGAGTGCCAGCAGGGCGAACACGCACAGCAGCCGCGGCAGCCACTCGCCGGCCACGCTCATGGCCCTGCCGAACCCCGCACTCAACACGCGGCCCACCACCCCTTCGATCCGTCACGGGTACCCTGCGCGCCACCGTACCCCGCACGGCGGGCCGGACACACCGGTTGGTGTCCGGCCCGCGCGCGCTCACTCGGCCGGCTTGGCCGCCGTCTTCTTCGCGGCGGGCTTGCGGGCGGGAGCCTTGCGGGCCGCCGGCTTGTCCGTGGCGTCGGGCCCGGCGGCGGGGGAGGACTTGCCTCCGTTCGCTCCGGAGCCGGTCCGCGACCCGGCGGCCGCCGCGGACTTCGCCTTCGACGCGTCGCCCTTGGCGGTGTCGTTCTTCGCGGGCGCGCTCTTCGAGCCCTCGCCCTGCGAAGCCTGCGAACCCTGCGCGTCCTGCGAACCCCGCGGCCCCTGGGAGTCGTCGGCCTTCGGCTCGATCCGCCGGCCGGCCTCCTGGATCTCCTCGGCCGCCTCGCCGCGCCAGGTCTTCACGGCCTCGCGGCCGTGCTCGGCGACCTCGTCGTACTTCTCCTGCACCCGGACGGCGAGCTCGGCGGCCCGCCCCACGCCCTGGAGCGCGAGTTCCTGCGCGGACTCCCGCAGCTTCTTGAGGTCGGTGTCCAGCGACCCGATCAGCTCGGTCAGCTTGTCCTGCGCGTCCCGGGCCTGCTGGGAGATGCGCTCCTGCACCGCCTGCGTGTCGGTGTTCCGTACGGCCGCGAGCCGCTCGGGGGCCTCGGCGCGGATCGTCTCGACCAGCGCCGGCACCTCCTTGAGCTTCTGGGCCGCGAGATCGGCCGTGCCCGCGAGGAAGTACAGGGGGGTGGGGTCGGTCAGCGTCTTGCGTACGTCGTCGGCGATGGCCATGGCGATGGTCCTCCCGGATCAGTTCGAGGGTGGGGTGGTGTCGTCGGGGGCGTCGCTGCTGTCCCTGTCGGCGGGGGGTGGCCGCTCGCCGCTCGCGGGGTGTCCGTTCTCCTTGCGGAACGATTCGTAGATCTGGAGCAGCACCTGCTTCTGCTGCTCGTTGATCGACGGGTCGGCGAGGATCACGCTGCGCACCTCCGCCTCGTCCCGTTCCCGCTCGTCGAGGATCCCGGCCTGGACATACAGCGTCTCGGCGGATATCCGCAGCGCCTTCGCGAGCTGCTGCAGAATCTCGGCGCTCGGCTTCCGCAGGCCACGCTCGATCTGGCTGAGATACGGATTGGACACCCCTGCGGCGTCGGCGAGCTGCCGCAGGGAGAGCTGCGCGGTGCGCCGCTGCTCCCGCAGGAACGCGCCGAGATTGCCGACGTTCAGTGATGCCATGAGGACGATGCTGCCCCATCGCTGCTAACTTTTGCAAGCGCATGCTTGCAAAAGTGGCACTTATGTCGGCCGTGCCGCCGCTGCGATGCTGGTCCCGTGACGGTGACGCTTGCGGACCTGGTCCGGCTCCGCCGGGCCCGCGACCTGATGGACCGCGACTACGCGGAGCCGCTCGACGTCCCCGCGCTGGCACGCGCGGCCCACATGTCGTCCGGCCACTTCTCCCGCAGTTTCCGCGCCGCCTTCGGGGAGACGCCGTACAGCTACCTGATGACGCGCAGGATCGAGCGGGCCAAGGCCCTGCTGCGGCGCGGCGACCTGTCGGTGACGGAGGTCTGCTTCGCCGTCGGGTGCACGTCGCTGGGGTCGTTCAGCTCGCGGTTCACCGAGCTGGTGGGCGAGAGCCCGAGCGCGTACCGGGCGCGCCGCCATGACGAGGGCGCCGCCATCCCGGCCTGCGTCGCCAAGATGTACACGCGACCGGTCAGGAATGGAGAAGCCGGACCCGCCCCGCGCCCGTAGCGTAAAGCGCATGGACATCAAGCTTTCCACGTGCTTCATCGCCGTCGACGACCACGACAAGGCCCTCGCCTTCTACCGGGACGTGCTCGGACTGGAGGTACGCAACGACGTCGGGTTCGAGGGAATGCGCTGGGTGACGGTCGGCTCGCCGTCGCAGCCCGACGTGGAGATCGTGCTCGAACCGCCCCTGGCGGACCCGAACGCCTCGCCCGCCGACCGGCAGGCCATGGCGGAACTGCTGGCCAAGGGCCTGCTGCGCGGCGTCATCTTCTCGACCGACGACGTCGACGCCACCTTCGAGCGCATCCGCGCCGCGGGCGGCGAGGTGCTGCAGGAGCCGGTCGACCAGCCGTACGGCGTCCGAGACTGCGCCTTCCGTGATCCCTCCGGCAACATGTTGCGCTTCAATCAGCCTCGCGGGCACTGAGATCGGCCACTGAGATCGACATTGGATCGACACGGAGATCTCGTCCCGCGGACCGAGCGCAGCCCAGGAAGACGGACGGAGACACGATGAGCACGGCCTCGAAGACGGACACGCAGTCGCCTGAGCCGCACGCCGCCGACAGCCACGCGTTGATCCGCGTGCACGGCGCGCGCGTGAACAACCTCAAGGACGTCAGCGTCGAGATACCCAAGCGCCGGCTGACGGTGTTCACCGGCGTCTCCGGCTCGGGCAAGAGCTCGCTGGTGTTCGACACCATCGCCGCGGAGTCGCAGCGGCTGATCAACGAGACCTACAGCGCCTTCGTGCAGGGCTTCATGCCGACGCTGGCCCGGCCCGAGGTCGACGTCCTCGACGGGCTGACGACCGCGATCATCGTCGACCAGCAGCGGATGGGCGCCGACCCCCGCTCCACGGTCGGTACCGCGACCGACGCCAACGCGATGCTGCGCATCCTCTTCAGCCGGCTCGGCACGCCGCACATCGGCCCGCCCGGCGCGTTCTCCTTCAATGTCGCCTCGGTCTCGGCGAGCGGTGGGTTCACGGTCGACCGCGGTGCCGACAAGACCAGGACAGAGAAGGTGACCTTCAGCCGCACCGGCGGCATGTGCACGCACTGCGAAGGCCGGGGCACGGTCTCCGACATCGACCTCACCCAGCTCTACGACGACTCCAAGTCGCTCGCCGAGGACCCGTTCACCATCCCCACCTACACCGGGGGCGGCTGGGTGGTGCGGGTCATCGCCGAGTCGGGTTTCTTCGACCCGGACAAGCCGATCCGCCAGTACACCAAGAAGGAGCGGCACGACTTCCTCTACCGCGAGCCGACCAAGGTGAAGATCAACGGCATCAACCTCACCTACGAGGGGCTGATCCCCAAGCTCCAGAAGTCGATGCTCTCCAAGGACCGGGAGGCGATGCAGCCGCACATCCGGGCGTTCGTGGACCGGGCGGTCACCTTCGCCGAGTGCCCCGAGTGCGACGGCACCCGGCTCAGCGAGCCGGCCCGGTCGTCGCGGATCGGCGAGGTCAACATCGCCGACGCCTGCGCGATGCAGATCAGCGACCTGGCCGAGTGGGTCCGCGGCATCGCCGAGCCTTCGGTCGCGCCGCTGCTCACCGCGCTGCAGCGCACCCTCGACTCGTTCTCGGAGATCGGTCTGGGCTACCTCTCGCTCGACCGGCCGTCGGGCACGCTGTCGGGCGGCGAGGCGCAGCGCGTCAAGATGATCCGCCACCTCGGCTCCTCGCTCACCGACGTCACCTACGTCTTCGACGAGCCCACCGTCGGCCTCCACCCCCATGACATCCAGCGGATGAACGACCTGCTGCTGCGGCTGCGGGACAAGGGCAACACGGTGCTCGTCGTGGAGCACAAGCCGGAGGCGATCGCGATCGCCGACCACGTCGTCGACCTCGGTCCCGGCGCCGGTACGGCGGGCGGCACCGTCTGCTTCGAGGGCACCGTCGAGGGTCTGCGGGCCGGCGGCACCGTCACCGGCCGCCATCTCGACGACCGGGCCGCCCTCAAGGAGACGGTGCGGAGGCCCACCGGCCGGCTCCCGATCCGCGGCGCGACGGCGCACAACCTGCGGGGCGTCGACGTCGACATCCCGCTCGGCGTGCTCTGCGTCGTCACCGGCGTCGCGGGCTCCGGCAAGAGCTCACTGATCCACGGCTCCGTCCCCGCCTCGGAGGGCGTGGTGTCGGTCGACCAGGCGCCCATCCGCGGCTCGCGACGGAGCAACCCGGCGACGTACACCGGACTGCTCGACCCGATCCGCAAGGCGTTCGCGAAGGCCAACGGCGTGAAGCCGGCGCTGTTCAGCGCCAACTCCGAGGGCGCCTGCCCCCACTGCAACGGCGCCGGCGTCGTCTACACCGACCTGGCGATGATGGCCGGCGTCGCCACCACCTGCGAGGAGTGCGACGGGAAGCGGTTCGAGGCGTCGGTCCTCCACCACCACCTCGGCGGCCGCGACATCAGCGAGGTGCTCGCGATGTCGGTGACCGAGGCCGAGGAGTTCTTCGGCGCCGGCGAGGCGCGCACTCCGGCCGCGCACCGCATCCTCGACCGGCTCGCCGACGTCGGGCTCGGCTACCTCACCCTCGGCCAGCCGCTCACCACGCTGTCCGGCGGCGAGCGGCAGCGGCTCAAGCTGGCCACGCACATGGCCGAGAAGGGCGGCATCTACGTGCTCGACGAGCCGACCACCGGCCTCCACCTCGCCGACGTGGAGCAGCTGCTCGGCCTGCTCGACCGGCTCGTCGACGCGGGCAAGTCGGTCATCGTCATCGAGCACCACCAGGCGGTCATGGCGCACGCCGACTGGATCATCGACCTCGGCCCCGGCGCCGGCCACGACGGCGGCCGGATCGTCTTCGAGGGCACACCCGCCGACCTCGTCGCCGCCCGCTCCACCCTCACCGGGGAGCACCTGGCGGCCTACGTCGGCACGGCGCCGTGACGGCGCCTTAGGTGAAGAACCCTATGTAGGACGAGGCGAGGCTTGAGGCCAGCCAGTACAACCCGTAGGCGATGCCGATGATGATCAGCACTGACAGCACGCTGTCTATTCTGTCGGCCAGCGTGGAGGGAGGTCTGGGCTCCAGGTCAGGTGAGCTCACCCGTTCAACATACGTCAGGAAGTAGGGGGTGTGGACGTTTGTTCAGTTTTCTGCGCCCGCCGGTTCACCTGGCCCGGCGCTGACGTGGTCGCACGTGAGACGGGTCACCGCCCGCCCGCGCGGGCCCGGCAGGATGAGAGCGCCTTTGACGACGGCGAAGAACCGCTCCAGGCCGGGTACGACGGTGTGGACGGCGTCGGCGCCGCCGGGGAGTCGGGCGATGCGGCGTTGGTAGGCGGTGAATCCTCCGGCGCGCAAGCGGACGAGGAGCTCGGTGAGTTGGTCCGCGGGCGCGTCGGGCGCGGGGTGGTCGCGGAACGGTGCGCTCCGGGCCTGTCGGAGGGCGTCGGTGAGGTCGAACCGCCCGCAGCGGTGCAGCGCCGGGTAGGGCTCGAGGACCGTCAGCGGGACCGGCCGGGCCGGTGCGCGGCGGCGGGCGGTGGCCGATTCAAGGTGCTCGGTGAGCGCCCCCGCGACGGCGTCGTGCCGGCTGAGAGCGGCGGCCTGGCCGCGTACGTAGGGCTTCGGAGGGGAGGGCGGGCTGTAGGCCAGGACGGTGGGGACGCCGAGATCGCCGGTGGCGTCGACGAGATGGACGCGGGCCGATGCCTCGCGTTCGGCGCAGCGGTGGAGAGCGGCAAGCCCGTCGGGCAGGGTCGCGGGGTCGAGGACGACGGGCGGTCGGCCGGCGAGGAACATGCGGAGGGTCAGCAGCGAGCACGCGTCCCGCTCGATCGTCTCCAGCAGCGCGTGGACGGTCGCCCGGGTGCGTGTGGGCCCCAGGCCGTATCCCGAACCGACGGCGTACCTCGACAGGGCCCCGTAGTCGGTGCGGTCGCCCAGCGCGTCCCGATGGGCCTGCCCGTCCGGGCCCGCGTACCAAGGAGCACCGAGGAACAGGGGGATGCTGACCTCGTTCGCGTCCTCATCCTCGTCCTCGTCCGCGTGGAGGGACCGGTAGGTGAGGCAGGCGAGCTCCCGGTCCGGGTGCTGTGCCAGCAGCGGGGCGCTCGCCTCGCCGGCCAGCACACCGGCGGCCAGCCGGCCGGCGGCGGTGAAGTGCACGGCCGCCCGGTCGAGGCCGGCCGGCCCGGCCAGCAGGCGCTCCAGGGCTTCGCCGAGCGCCCGGGCCCGCGCCTCGGTGTCCGCACGCGCCTTCCCCGTACCGGCCGCCACGGACACGCCTGCCGTGTCGACGAGCTCGCACCCCCACACAGACAGGACGCTGTCGAGGCGCGCCTGGCGACGCCAGCGCGGCCGCGTGCCGAGACCTCGGGCCGATTCCTCCAAGGTCGCGACGGCCCGCGTGGACTCCGTGGGGGCGGGGGCGGGGGCGGGAAGGGCGCCTTCACCGCGCCCTTGGGCCCCGGTGTGCGGTCACCCCTCCCGCCCGTACGCATGGTCAGACGGCCTCGTCCGCCGCATCGGCCGTGGGAGTCTGCTCCAGCTCAGCGGCCAGGGCCGCTTCCGCGGGCGTCAGTTCCGTGCCCTCGGGGTGCCGCGCGACCGCCATGTCGCCACTGGCGTCACCCATCGTGGATCCCCTCCAATCTTGTCGGAACACGGTCAGGGCGACCGCTCCCACCACGCTAGGGAGGCCGTCGCGGGCAGGCCGGGCGCGTCACGGGCGCACCGATGCATTCGATGGGCGCCGGATGAACAGATTGTTCACAATATTGAGTTGATGCCATGTCGTGTGCCAGGGCAGCCTGGTCGCATGGCAGCCTCGACTCCCGATCGGTCCACCGACCCCTTCACGCCCCCGCACCCGGACCAGGCCCGGGCGGAGCGCGTGTACACCTCCCTGTTCCGGATCGCCGAGCGGCACGCGGCCACCGACGAGCAGCGGCGGCGGCAGGTCCATCCCTCCGTCCTCGGGCCGCACGAGGCCATCAGGCTCGTGTCGTTCCTGCTCAGTGGGGCCGCGCAACTCCAGGACGGTGAGCCGGAGGTGGACCGGTCCGATGTCACCGCCGCCTTGAGTCTTGTGCCACTGGCTCGTGGGGAGATGGACGAGCTGGAGGCCGGGCTCCTCCAGATGGCGCGGGGCCGCGGCATGACCTGGCCGGAGATCGCCTTCGGCCTCGGGCTCCGTACCCCGCAGGCCGCCAGGCAGCGCTACGAGCGCCTCGTCGGCCGTACGGCCACCGACGCGGACGGGGCCGGTGCGGAGCGGGGCGCATGAGAGGGGGGCGGGTGCGGCCGGAGCGGAGGGGGCCGGAGCGGACGAGGCCGCGGCGGATGAGGCCGGACAGGGCGTCAGATCGCGTTGACCGCCGCCGGCGCCCGCTCCACCCGGGCCAGCGCCCGCAGCAGCGCCGCCTGGCCGTGCCGCCGGGCGGCGAGCCGGGCCAGCAGCACGAGTACGGGGTCGAAGGCGGCGTCCGGGAGCTCTTGCGGGGGCAGGCCCACGCTGACGGCCAGATCGTCGATGTGCACGGCGAGCTCCAGCAACCGCGTGACGAGGAAGTCGTCGAAGGTCAGCGCGAAACCCTTCTGCGGGAGGAACACGGTCCGGCCGCCCGAGAGGCCCGGCAGCTCGGTCTGCTGCTCGGCGAGTGCCGCGCGGGCGCGCTTCAGCAGCGACCGCGGCCCCTCGGCCGCGATGCCCTCGCTCTTCGCCCGGATACCGGCGTTGACCTCACCGTCGAGCGGCGCGTCGATCCACGTGGCACGCGCGAAGTTCTCCAGCAGCGGAATCGGCGCCTCCGCGGACGCGGGTTCGGCGAGGGCGGAGTCGACGCTGAAGATCTGAGCGGCGAGGTGGCCCGCGAGGCCGCCGACCGTCATCTCCGCCAGCGCGCTGGGCTGCTCCCACGCCGCGGCGACTTCCGGCCGCTCCAACAGCGCCACGGCTTGCGCCGCGGCAGCCAGGTACGCGTCTATGGCACTCATGACGTCCTCCATAACGTCCCCCATAACGTCCTCCAAGTCCCGAATCCGGCACCACACTTACGGCCGATGGGCCGTACCCCCTCAGTATCCGGCCGGGGGCCGGGCGTAGGTGCGGGTGTACGCGGTGAAGCCCCAGGGATTCGTAGAGCCGCTTGGGCACGGGATAGCCGGCGTCGCCGCGGGCGTAGACGACGGCCCGCCGGCCGCCGGCGGTGGCGAACGCGTGCAGCACCGCGACGCAGGCGGCGCGGGCCAGGCCCAGGCGGCGGTGCTCGGGGTGGGCGCCGACCGGTTCGAACGCGCCGATGCCGTTGACCTCGTCGTACCAGCCCTGGCAGTAGGCCGCGACGTCACCGGCGGGTGAGACCACGACGGGGTCGAACTCGGCGCGGTAGGGCCAGGTGTCCCGCATGCGGGCAGGGGGCACCTCCCAGCGGCCGCGCTGGGGGAGTTCGGCGGTGACGCGGGTGGAGCCGAACGCGGCGCGGTGCGCTGCCGCCCGGCCCGCCACGTCGGCGGGGTCGCGCTGCGCGCGGATGGTGTAGCCGTCCGGCAGGCGCGGCATGTCCGGCAGGCCGGTGAGCGGACGGCCGAGGCACGCCAGATACGGGCCGTCGGAGGCGCGGACGTAGCCACGCCGCTCCAGTGCCGCGGCCAGGTCGGCTTCGGTCTCGGCGACGTCGACCGTGAGGGGGCCGGGTGCCGTTCGCTCCGCCCAGGTGAGGACGTCGTCGGTCAGTTCCGGGTGGTCCGGGTCGACCTGGAGCGTCAGATGGTCCGGAAGCTCCAGCCAGCCCCAGGCCAGTGTCCGGTCCCCGCGGCTCCAGACCGCCGTCGGGCACGCGTCGGCGCGGTCGAGGGACAGGCAGTGGTTCCAGGCGAGGTCGCCGATGTGCCGGTAGCCCGTCACCGGGAAGACGCGGGCGCCCAGGCTCTGCATGGCGCGCAGCGCCACGGGACCGGCGTACTCATGGCATCCCATGCGCGCCATCCTGCGTGGCCGCGTCTCGGGCAGGCAACGGAGTTACCGGGGACGGAGATACCGAGGGCGGAGTGGCCAGCGACGGAGTGACCGGGAGCCATCGACCGCGACCTGATCACCGGCCGGAATCCGTCCTCGGCCAGGCCGCCGGCTACCCGGCGTGATCACGGTGCCGGGCTGACGCGCGCGCCCGTCTGACCGTCCAGGCCGGCGATGACGAGGTCCAGGCCCGCGCGGAACTCCGCTTCCGGGGTGCTGGTGCTCGCGGCCTCGGCGATCTCGACCAGGTGCGGGAAGCGCTCCGGGGGAAGCGCGCGGACGCGCTGGGTGAGCGTGTCGACGTCCTCGTCGGGGGCGATCGACAGTGGTCCGGCGAGCTCGGCCTGGGCGAAGCCCATGATGAAACCCGTGAGCATGCGGAAGGCCGCCAGCAGGTCGGCGCCCGCGCGGCCGCTGCGGGACAGGGCCTCCAGCAGGTCCTCGGCGGTGGCGAGGGTCGGCAGGTCCACCGTGCGGCGGGTGAGGATCAGCGGGATCACGTCCGGGTGGGCGCGGACCGCGCGCCAGTGGGCCTCGGCCAGGGCCCGGACGTCCGCGCGCCAGTCGTCCGACGGGATGCCCGGCGGCTTCCGGCCCTCGGCCATGACCGCGTCCACGAGCAGCGCTTCCAGGCCCTCGCGCCCGTCCACGTAGTTGTAGATCGTCATGGCCCCCGTGCCGAGGGCGGCGGCGAGGTTGCGCATGGTCAGGGCGGCGAGGCCCTGCTCATCGACCAGTGACAGCGCGGCGTTCCGCAGCTGCTCCTCGGTGAACTTGCGGGGTGCGGGCACGGCGGTTCCTCCTTGACTCGCGTACATCGTACGTGTTCGACTGCGCTCACGCGTTTACGTACGAGGTACGTGAACGTGCCCTTCACCCGCACGCACGCTCACGGAGGCCCCGATGGCGCTCATCGACCTGTTCTCGTCCGCGGTCCGGCTCTACGGCGACGGCACCGTCCGCGCCGAGGAGCGCCGGATGTCCGGCGACCTCGACGGCTGGACGCTCGCGGCCTTCCACGTCGAGACCGACGAGGACGTGCACGCGGACCACTGGGAGATGCACCCGGCCGCGGACGAGGCGGTGTGCGTGCTGGCCGGGGGCGCGCGGCTGATCCTGCGGGCCGATGAGGCCACCGGCGCCGCCGAGGAGACGGCGGTGCTCGGGCCGGGGACGGCGTACATCGTGCCGCGCGGGCGCTGGCACCGCGTCGAACTCGACGGGCCCGGCGACCTGATGTCCCTCACTCTGCGCCGCGACACCCGGCTGGAGAAGCGGCGGGACGGCTGAGGCCAGGACACCCGGAGGACGCGCCGGACAGCACAGGCTTTTCGAAGAGAGGAAGTTTTCGCATGGACAGCCCCGTGGCGTCGGCGGCCGGGCACGGGACGGCCCCCGCGCCGCCCCGGCCGGGCGCCGCCGCGCCGACCCTCGGCGGGCGGCTGCTCGCCGTCGTCCTGACCGTGCAGTTCATGGTCGCGCTCGACGCCTCCGTGGTGAACGTCGCGCTACCCGACGTCCGCACGGCACTCGGCTTCGACGGCGAGGGCCTGACCTGGGTCGTCAACGCCTACGCGCTCACCTTCGGCGGGCTGATGATGCTCGGCGGCAGGCTCGGCGACATCGTCGGCCGCCGCCGCACCCTGCTGACCGGGCTGACACTGTTCGGCCTGGCCAGTCTGGTGGGCGGGCTGGTGCAGTCGCCCGGTGCGCTCATCGCCGCCCGCGCCGTCCAGGGTGCCGGGGCGGCCGCCCTGACCCCCGTCGCGCTGGCCCTGCTCACCACCGGTTTCCCGCCGGGGCCCGCGCTCTCCCGGGCGCTGGGGCTGTGGGGCGCCACGGCGGCCGCCGGCGGCGCCGTGGGGGTGCTGGCGGGCGGAGTGCTGACCGAATGGCTGAGCTGGCGGGCGGTCATGCTCGTCAACGTGCCGATCGTGGTGTTCGCGCTGGTCCTCGCGGCCCGGCTGGCACCCGACCGCCGGGAGCGGACCGCGCCCCGGCTCGACCTCGCCGGGGCGGTGCTGGTGACCGCCGGGGCGGGCGTGCTGGTGCTCGGCGTCGTACGGACCCACAGCGTGCCGTGGGGCTCGGCCACCACCGTGCTCACCCTCGGCGCGGCGGCCGTGCTCCTCGCCGCCTTCGCGGCCGTCGAACGCCGGGCGCGTGAACCGCTGCTGCGCCTGGGCCTGCTGGCCCGCCGACCCGTCCTCGGCGCCAACCTGTTCATGATGCTGCTGTGCTCCGGGCAGTTCGCCGCCTTCTACTTCACCTCGCTGTACCTGAACCAGGTGCTCGGCTACGGAACCGCGGCGGCCGGCGTAGCGTTCCTGCCGTTCTGCCTGGGCATCGTGGCCGGGACGCTGATCGCCTCCCGTACCGTCGCCCGGGTCGGGCTGCGCGGCCTGATGGTGGCCGGCGGTCTGGTCGGCGCGGCCGGATTCGCCTGGTTCGGCCTCGCGTTCGCCGCGCAGGCCGGCTTCGCGGGCGCGATCCTCGGCCCGTCGCTGGTGGCGAGCACCGGCATCGGGATGTGCTTCGTACCGCTGGGCACGGCGGCCACGGCGGGCGTCGACCCGCGCGAGGCGGGCATGGCCTCCGGACTGGTCAACAGCTCACGCCAGGTGGGCGGTTCGATCGGCCTGGCGGTCCTGGACACCCTGGCGGCGACGGCGTCCGGTGCGCACGGGGCCGCCGGGGGCGGGCACGGCGGCGATCCGCGGCCCGACCTCGCGGACGGATACGGTGCGGCGCTGGGCGCCGCGGGCGGGTTGCTGGCCGTCGCGGCGGTGGTCGCGCTCGTTCTCGTACCGGGACGGCGAGTACGGGACGCGGCGGCGCGGCAGCCCTGACGCCGCGGCGGCGACAGGCGATACGGACGGGCTCGCGACGGGCTTCCGTCCGCCCCTGGGGGAGGGGCGGACGGCCCGTGGCGGCAGCTCAGCGGTCGGTCAGGGGGCCAGCCCTTCGTCGTCGGGTGCGGGAACCCGCTCGCCGCGGCTTTCGGCGACCCGGAGCGCGTCGCGCAGGGACTCGCACAGGCGGTTGCCGAGGAAGCGCAGCTCGTCGGCGGTGGCCTTGCGGTCGTCCAGCATCTCTCCGGCGTAGCCGAGCAGTTCGGTGCCCATGCGGAGCTGTACGGCCTCCATGTCGTCGGCCAGCCGCGAGACGTAGCCGGTGCCGTCGCCTGCGAGGCGGCACGGTTTGCCCTCCGGGCTGGCCCAGGGCAGCAGCCGCGGCGCGTTCATCGGGCCACCACCTCCAGCCCGTGCACGGCCAGCACCAACCCCGTGGGCCACGGCGGCGCTGAGCCCGGCTCCGCAGGCGGGGCGAGCTGCGGCATCGGCGTGCCGTCGGGCCCCGAAGGGGATGGGGTGGGTGGGGCCGTGGCGCGGCGCCGGCCCGACGAGGGCAGTAGTCAGAGCGAGGAGGGCGTATGGCCGCCAAGGGCAACGGCCGCCAGCCGAAGTACCAGCGCATTGCTGAGGCGCTGAAGGAGGCGATCAGGGCTGGCGAGTACGGCCCAGGTGATCGGCTGCCCGGCGAAAACGACCTCATGGCCACGTACGAGGTCGCCCGCATGACCGCACGGCAGGCGCTCGGCGTTCTGCAGAGCGAGGGGATCACGGAGGCGCGG
Source organism: Streptomyces sp. XD-27 (assembly GCF_030553055.1). Taxonomy (NCBI): domain Bacteria; kingdom Bacillati; phylum Actinomycetota; class Actinomycetes; order Kitasatosporales; family Streptomycetaceae; genus Streptomyces; species Streptomyces sp. XD-27. The sequence goes on along the minus strand of NZ_CP130713.1, from coordinate 3,665,037 downwards.
AGGGGCGCGGGCGTCTTCGTCCGTGACTTCCAGCCGTTGCGGCGACGAGGCATCGAGCGGCTCGCACTGGAGCAGTGGGGCGAGGGCCAGTCCATCTGGTCGGCCGACACCGGCGGCCGGGAATTGGTCGTCGATCAGGTGACGGTCACCGAGGCACCGGCGCCCGCGGCCATCGCCAACGTGCTCGGTATCGAGGCTGACCAACCGGCGTGCGTGCGCAGCCGCCGCTTTGTCCTCGAAGGCAAGCCGGTGCTGCTGGCCACGAGCTATCTACCTGCCGACCTGGTGGCCGACTCGGCGATCACGCAGGAGGACACCGGTCCCGGCGGCATCTACGCACGGCTGGCGGAACTGGGCCAGAAGCCGGTTCGCTTCCGTGAAGAGATCCGCTGTCGCATGCCGTCCCAGGAGGAGGCGAACCGGCTCAGCCTCAGCGTTGGCACGCCCGTGGTCCTCATCTTCCGTACGGCATTCGCGGATGGCGGCCGCGCTGTGGAAGTCAACGAGATGATCCTGGACTCGGCCGCGTACGTGCTCGAGTACGACTTCGACGCCTAGCGAAGGAACGCGAACGGCGGAACCCGAGCGGGCGGCCCCGCGAGCGCGGGGCCGCCGTCGGATGAGCCCTACGACGGAGGCAGCGCGGGCAGTACCTCCCGCGGCGTGCTGGTCGGGGTGTAGCGCTCCGTCACCGACACCGTCGGGGCGAGGTCCTTGTGGATCGCGCGGGAGACGGCCTGGATCGTGGCGACGCCGTCGTTCATGGTCCGGCTGTCGTGCGTGAGGACCGTGATCGTGTAGTCGTGGCCGCCGCCGGTGAACGCGCCGACGCTGTGCACCCGCCAGCCGTGCGTGGCGCGCGACAGCCAGCCGTTCTTGACGTGGATCTTCGCGGTGCTCGGCGCGCCCGCCGGGGTTCCCCAACGCTGGGAGGAGACGACCTTGTTCATCAGCTTGAGGACGTACGCGCGGGACTTGTCGCTGAGGACCGCGTTCCGCGCGGTCAGCAGGTCCATCAGCTTCTGCTCGTCGCGCGCGGTGATCTGCGTCAGGCCCCAGTAGCCGCCGCTGCCCGGCACGGTCTGCGTCATCCCGGCCGCCGTCAGGAAGCGTTTGATCTTGGTCATGCCGAGCTGCTTCCACAGCGCGCTGGTCGAGGCGTTGTCCGACGCGGTGATCATCTTGGTGGCGAGCTGGGACTCGCGCTCGGTGAGGAGGCGGCCCTGGTTCTTGGCGTCCCACAGCAGCGTGGCCAGGACGGTCACCTTCACGACGCTCGCCGAGTCGTACTTCTTGTCCCCGCGCAGCGTGCACACCGTGTTCGTGGTGCGGTCGTGCAGCGAGACGGCGGTGGTCGCGGACCGTCCGCGCAGCGCCGCGTCGATGTCCTTGGCGAGCTTGTCGGCCAGCCCCGGCCTCGCCGAAGTGCAGCTCACCGGCGCGGTGGTGGCGCCCGCGGGCTGGGCCGCCGCGACGGTGAGCAGCGGCGCGAGCGAGCCCGCGGCCAGCGCGACGGTCAGCGCGCCACGGGCACGACGGGACGTGCGAGATATGCGGGATACGCGAGATGTTCCGGATATGCGGAAGCGCGTCATGAAAGCCTTCCCCTCCCCTGTGGATTCACCACAGATGACGGTCTGACGCTACCGAATGGTTGTGCGGGCCCGGTGTGCGGTGCGCGACGGACCGCGCGGGATCACGGGCCGAACCGCGCCCGGTACGCCGTCGGGCTCAGCCCCGTCCTGCGACGCAGCTGCGTCCGCAGGTTCGCCGCCGTGCCGAGGCCGCTGAGCCGGGCCACCCGGTCCAGCCGCTGCTCCCCGCGTTCCATCAGTCGGCAGGCCAGCGCGACCCGCTCGCCGGTGAGCCACGCCAGCGGGGTGGTGCCCAACTGGGCGCGGAACCGCCGGTGCAGCGTGGCGGCGCTGACCGCCGCGCGGTCCGCGAGGTCCGGCACCGTCAGCGGCCGGTCGAGCCGCTCCCGTACCCAGTCCAGTACGGGGGCGAGGGACTCGTCCGGGACCTCGGGGACGGGGCGCTCGACGAACTGCCGCTGCCCGCCGTCCCGGTGGGCGGCGAACACCAGTCGGCGGCTGACCGCGTTGGCCGCCTCGGCGCCGTGGTCGCGGCGTACGAGATGCAGGCTGAGGTCGAGCGCTGCCGCGCTGCCCGCCGCCGTCAGCACCTGGCCGTCCTCGACGAACAGCACGTCCGGTTCGAGGCGTACGGCGGGATGGCGGGCGGCGAAGGACTCCGCCCAGCGCCAGTGCGTGGTGGCCCGCCGCCCGTCGAGGACGCCCGCCGCCGCGAGCGTGAACGCACCGGTGCAGAAGCTCACCAGCCGGGCACCGCGCAGCGCCGCGCGTCGGATCGCGGCCAGTACCGCCGGGTCGGCGGGGACGTGCGGATCGGGGCGGTTCGGCACGATCACGGTGTCGGCGGCGTCGGCCGCGTCGAGTCCGGCGACGCCGGAGAGGGTGAAGAACCCGGCGTGCACGGCGACCGCCGGGGAGGCGGCGCAGAGGGCGAAGTCGTACCAGGGGATGCCCAGCTCGGGGCGGCGCAGCCCGAATATCTCGGTGGCCACGCCCAGTTCGAAGGGGTTGGAGCCCTCGCCGACGATCACGGCCACCCGGTGCGGCGGACGGCACGCGCCCGCCTGCGAGGAATCTTGCGGCATATGCGATTCCTAGCACTCACGCGGCGGTCCCGTCACCGCGCATGATCGCCGTATGAACAGCGAACGCCCTGTGAACAGCGAACCGATCGACCTCCAGACCGCGCTGGCGAGCTTCGAGGCCCTGTGGAGCCCCCGGATCGTGACCCGCGTGAACGACTACGACGTACGGATCGCCAAGGTGGCGGGCGAGCACCTGTGGCACGCCCACGACACCACCGACGAGTTCTTCCTGGTCCTCGACGGCGAGCTGACGATCGCCCTGCGGGATCCGGACGAGCGCGAGGTCGTCCTGCCGCGCGGGTCGGTGTACGTCGTTCCGCGCGGTACGGAGCACAAGCCGTCGTCCGCCGACGGGGCGGCGCTGCTGCTGTTCGAGCCGTCGGGCACGTCGACGGTGGGCGACCGGCACGACCCCGTACCGGAGCACGTCGACGCGACGACCGGCCACGAGCTGGGCTGAGGCGCAGGCGGTCCGGGACCGCGCGGCGGGGCTCAGCTGCGGCCGCACGTCACGCCCGGTCGGGCGTCAGGCGCGGCCGCACGTCACGCCCGGTCGGGCGTCAGGCGCGGCCGCACGTCGCGCCGCCGCACGTCGCGCCCGGCCCGGGCGTCAGGCGCGGTCGCGCATCAGGACCTCGATGCCGTCGAGGATCCGGTCCAGCCCGAAGACGAACTCGTCGTCCGGGCCGTCCGGCTTGTCGACGGCGCCCGCGGCGAGGGCCGCGGTCAGGGCGGGGAAGCGTTCGGCGTCCGTCAGTCGGGACAGGGTGCGGCCGTAGGAGCGCATGAAGTCCTGCGGGGAGGAGTCCGCCGCCCGCAAGGCCGCGCCGAACTCCGCGTACAGGGTCGCGTCGGCCTTCACATGCCCGCTGACCAGCATCACCACGGAGACCTTCTCGCCCTCGCCGAGGCGGGTGCCGGCCAGGGCGGCGAGCGCCCGCTCGAACCACGCGAGTTGGTGCGGGGTGATGGGCGGGCCACTGATCGGGATCCGCAGGGCCCAGGGGTGGTCGAGCAGCGCGGCGCGCATCTCATGGGCCCAGCGGGTCAGTTCGTGCCGCCAGCCCAGGTCCGGCCGCGGCTCCGGGGGCGTGCCGTACGCGGCGTCGGCCATGAGGGCGAGCAGTTCGTCCTTGGCGGCCACATAGCGGTAGAGCGACATCGTGGAGACGCCGAGCTCCTTGGCGACCCGGCCCATGGAGACCGCCGGGAGGCCCTCGGCGGCGGCGACCCGCACCGCGCCCGCCACGATCCGGTCCAGGCTCAGCCCGCGCTTGGGGCCCTTGGTGGGGCGTTCGCGCAGGCCCCAGGCCGCTTCGATGCTCGGCGGCAGGCCCGTGCCGCTGTCGTGTCCCATGGCCTCGCGTGCCTCCGCCCTCATTCCGGTTGACCGCCCATCCTAGTTCTGTGTATACCTTACGCAGTAAAGCGTATGGCATACGCAGAAGAGTGTGAGGGGAGCGGGGGCATGACCCACGAAGCGGCCCACGAACCGGCCCGCGATGCGGCCGTCGAGGCGCACGGCCTGCACAAGTCCTACGGGGCGGTGCGCGTCCTGACCGGAGTCGATCTGCGGGTGGCGCGCGGCAGCGTCTTCGCGCTGCTCGGCCCCAACGGCGCGGGCAAGACCACCACCGTCCGGATCCTGGCCACGCTCAGCGAGCCGGACCGCGGCACCGCCCGGGTCGCCGGGCACGACGTCGTACGGGAGCGCGCCGCCGTGCGCCGCGCCATCAGCCTCACCGGCCAGTACGCGGCGGTCGACGAGATGCAGACCGGGGTGGAGAACCTGCGCATGATGGGCCGTCTGCGCGGGCTGTCCCGGCGGGACGCGCACCGCCGCGCCGAGGAACTCCTGGAGCAGTTCGACCTGGTGGCCGCCGGCGGCCGGACGGCGGGCACGTACTCCGGCGGGATGCGCCGCCGCCTGGACATCGCCGCGGGGCTGGTGGTCCGCCCCGAGGTCATCTTCCTGGACGAGCCGACGACCGGGCTGGACCCGCGCAGCCGCCAGGCGATGTGGGAGGCCGTCAGGGGCCTGGTCGGCGACGGCGTCACGGTCTTCCTCACCACCCAGTACCTGGAGGAGGCGGACCAGCTCGCGGACCGGATCGCGGTGGTCGACGGCGGCCGGGTGGTCGCCGAGGGCACCGCCGCCGACCTCAAGCGGAGCGTGGCGGGCCACCGTCTGGACCTGGTCTTCGCCAGTGCCGCCGACTACGCGCGCGCCGCCCGCGACCTCGGCCTGCGGGCCGTACGGGACGACGCCGAGCGGCTGACGCTGGGGCTGGCGACCGACGGGAGCGCCGCCCACGTGCGGGCGCTGCTGGCGGAGGTCGACCCCGGCGGGCGCGCGCTCGACCGGTTCACGCTGCACAGCGCCACCCTCGACGACGTCTTCCTGGCCCTCACCGGGACCGCCGCCACCGCACCGTCTCCCGCTTCTCCCGCTTCGTCTTCGTCAAAGGAGGACCTCCATGTCTGACGCCATGACCATGATCGGCCGGAGCGTCCGGCTCAGCAGGCGCAACCTCGACGCCCTGCTCACCGCGCTCATGCTGCCCGTCATGCTGATGCTCGTCTTCGTCTACTTCTTCGGCGGCGCCATCGAGACGGGCACGGACTACGTCACCTACGTGGTGCCCGGCGTGCTGCTGCTGTGCGCGGGCTACGGCTCGGCCACCACCGCCGTCAGCGTCAGCCAGGACATGTCCGGCGGCGTCATCGACCGGTTCCGGTCCATGGACGTCGGCGGCACGGCGATCCTCACCGGACACGTCGTCTCCAGCGTCATCCGCAACGCCGTCTCCACCGTCCTGGTCCTCGGGGTCGCCTTCCTCATCGGCTTCCGGCCGGACGCCTCGCCCGCCGCCTGGCCGGCGGCGGGCGGCGTCCTGCTGATGTTCATCCTCGCGATCTCGTGGCTCTCCGCGGCCTTCGGGCTGATCGCCAGGACACCCGAGGCGGCGGGCGGCTTCACCTTCCTGATGATGTTCCTGCCCTACCCGAGCAGCGCGTTCGTGCCGATCGAGACGATGCCGGACTGGCTGCACGGTTTCGCCGACCACCAGCCCGTCACCCCGGTCATCGAGTCCCTGCGCGCGCTGCTGCTCGACCGGCCCGTCGGCGACAGCGCGACCCTCGCGCTGGCGTGGTGCGGCGGCCTTGCGCTGATCGGGGTCGCGCTGTCCGGGGCGCTGTTCCGGCGCCGTACGGGCTGATGGCCCTCAGCCTGATGGCGCTCAGGCGCTACGCGACGAGTCGCCGCTCGTACCGGACACCGGGCCGACCGTCGAGCCGGATGTCCCCGACCGCGGTGAAGCCGGTGCGTGCGAGCACCGCCATCGACGCCGGATTGTCGCGGGTGGTGGCCGCCGTCAGCGCCGACAGCCCGTACGACGCGGCGGCCAGCCGGCACATCTCCCGGACCGCGGCCGTCGCGACGCCCCGGCCGGCGGCGCGCTCGGCGATCCGGTAGCCGAGTTCGGCGGCGCCCTCCGCGACGTCCACGAGGTTGGCCCGGCCGATCAGCTCCCCGGCCTCGTCCATGACGACGTGGAAGTGGATCACACCGGCGTCCTGCTCCGCGAGCAGGGCCCGGTGGCGGGCGTCGAACTCCGCGAAGTACGCGTCCCCCCGGTCCGGTATGGAACGCGCGAAGTACGCGCGGTTCTCCCGCTCGAAGGCCAGCAGGGGCGCCGCGTGGTCGGCCCGAAGCCGCTCGACTCTCACCATGTGCCGGAGCATACGGGCCGGTTCAGGCGCCGTACGGGCGGACCGCGCGCGCCTCGCGCAGGGCCCGCGCCCACCAGACGATCTGGTCGAGCATGGCGGCGGCGGCCTTGTCGGCGCCGTCGTCGACCGGGCGGCCGTCCGGCCCGAAGCGGTCCCCGACGTTGTGGAAGCTGACGGTGTCCCGGACCGTGACGGCGTGCAGTTCGGCGAAGACCGGGCGCAGATGCTCCACCGCGCGCAGGCCGCCGGCCATCCCGCCGTAGGAGACGAAGCCGACGGGCTTGGCCTGCCACTGCGTGTAGTGCCAGTCGATGGCGTTCTTCAGGCCCGCCGGGTAGCTGTGGTTGTACTCGGGGGTGACGACGGCGAACGCGTCGGCGGCGTCCAGGCGCGGGGTGACGGCGGCCAGGGCGGCGGTCGCCTCGGGGCCGGGCGACTTGCTGAGCCGGGCGGGGAGTTCGGTCTCCGCGAGGTCGACGAGGTCGACGGTCATGTCGTCGCGCTCGCGGGCCAGATCGGCGAACCAGTTCGCGACCGTCGGCGCGAAGCGGCCCTCGCGGGTGCTGCCGACGACGACGGCGAGGCGGATGGGGGCAGTGGTGGAAGTGGTGTTGATGTCCATGCGGAGAGCCTCTGACTTAAACAAAGGTTGAAGTCAAGCTAGGCTCAGCGCCATGTCCCAACTCACGTGGAAAACCCAGGAACTCACGGTCGGCGAGCTCTCCCGGCGCAGCGGCGTACCCGCCTCCGCGCTGCGCTTCTACGAGCGCGAGGGCCTCATCCACAGCCGCCGCACCACCGGCAACCAGCGCCGCTACACGCGCCACACGCTGCGCCGGGTCGCGTTCGTGCGGGCCTCGCAGCGGGTCGGGATGCCGCTGGCACAGATCCGGGAGGTCCTCTCGCTCTTCCCCGACGACCACGTGCTGACCAAGGACGACTGGGCGCGGATCTCCGAGTGCTGGCGCAAGGACCTCAACGAGCGCATCGAGCAGTTGGAGAACATCCGCGACAACCTCACGGAGTGCATCGGCTGCGGCTGCCTGTCCATCTCCAAGTGCGCGCTGGCGAACCCGTACGACCGGTACGGCGAGCAGGGCGCGGGCCCGCACCGGATGCTCAAGTCCTGACGCGCGCGGCGGGCGGACGCGGAACCCGGTACGGACGCGTGCGGCAGACGGGCTGCCGCCGCGGCCGCGTCGCCGTCAGAAGATGTCCGGGCACCACGGGCGGCGCGAGGTCCGCAGCAGCGCGTCCGCCCGCGCGGCGGCCCCCTGCCGCTCCTCCCCGACCCGGCCCAGCGCGGCCAGCCGCACCGCCGACTCGTCGCCCAGCCACAGCGTGCCCAACTCGCCGATGTCCATGATCAGATCGGCGGTACGGGTGGTCGGCGTGCAGGTGGCCCCGTCCGGCCCCGCCTCCAGCAGGAACCGGCCCTCGGCCAGCCCCGCGCGGTCGGCGAACTCCAGCACGAGCGCGTCCGCGACCGGGTACGTACGGGTCTCCAGCAGCCGGGGCACGTCCAGCGGGCGTATCCACAGGAAGTCGGCGTGCGCGGTGACGCGGGCGGCGCGCGGGTCCGGCAGCAGCAGCGGCAACAGGTCGTCCGGGGCCCGGCAGCCGCTCTTGACCGTGGTGATCCAGTCGACGGACAACAGGTAGTGCCACAGGGCGCGCTCGGCGGCGGGGGAGACGGCGATCAGGTCCAGCACGGTCGCGGTGTTCTGCGGGAGCTTCGCCTCCCACACGTCGTCGGCGGTGTACGTGACCAGCCCGTCCACCGTGCCCTCGGGGGAGCGGTAGACGGCGTGGAACGGCTCCTTCCAGGGGTGTCCCGGCATCGGCGTCTCGCCGGTGGACTGCCGCCACCCGCGCTCGGGGCGGTCGATCACGCCGTGCTGGACCGCCCGCAGCCGCTCATGGAGGACGGGTCCCAGCTCTCGCACCGCCGCGCCGTCCACGAGGTCGATCCGGCCGCCGTCGACGGGCCCGGCGTGCCGCGGGTCGAGCCCGGCGCGCGGTACGTCGACCTGCCACTCGGTGGTCCAGGTGGCCGGGCCGAAGCCGAACCGCCCGTAGATCGGATACTCGGCCGCGACGAGGGTGGCGACCGCGTCCCCGCGCTCCTTGGCGGCCCGCAGGTCGCGGTCCATCATGCGGCTGAGCAGACCGCGCCGCCGGTGGGTGGGCGAGACAGTGACGTTGCTGATGGCGTCGGCGGGCACCGATGCCCCGCCGACCGCCGTCAGCTGCTGCGGGAAGCTCCGGAAGGTGGCCACCCAGCGCCCCGCGTCGCTGTCGAAGGCCCCCTGCACGCGGCCCGGGTACATGCCCCCGCGCCGGATCTCGACCTCCTCCTTCGGCACCGTCGGCGGCCGCAGGAAGCCGGTCTGAAGCGCCAGGATCCAGGCGCTCACTTCGGAGTCGTCGGACGCGTCGATGGTGCGGATGTCGAGAGCCATGGGATCACGCTAGGCGGCGGCCAGGGCGGGACGCACGCGGTTTTTCCGGTGCTCCCGGGGCTCCCAGGGTTCCCGGGACCTGGGGCGTCAGAACGCCGCGCGGATCTCGCCGACGCGCTCCCCGCCGCCGAACAGCGGCACCTCGCCGATCCGGGCGACCACCGGCGAGGAGACGCCCAGCAGCTCCAGGGCCCGTGCCAGCACCGGCCCCAGCGCCCGCGACGCCCCGTCGTCGACCTTGAACGCCAGCGCCCGGCCGTCCGGCAGCGCCACCGCCTGCACCGCCTCCGCGCCCATCTTCGCCAGCGCCCCCGGCAGCTCGCGCATCAGCCAGGTGTCGGGGCGCCGGGTGCCCGCCACGTACTCGGGATGCGCGCGCATCGCGTCCGCCACCCGCCGCGCCTCCGTCCCTGGCTCGGCCAGCACGAACGACCGGAAGGCGCGCGCCAGGCCGGTCAGGGACAGGGCCATCAGCGGCGCCCCGCAGCCGTCGGTGCCAACGTGGGCCACGCGCTCGCCGGTCGCCTCCTCCACGACGTCGCGGACCAGCAGCTGGAGGGGGTGGCCGGGGTCCAGATAGGTCTCCAGCGGCCAGCCGTTGGCGGCGCAGGCCGCGAGCATCGCGGTGTGCTTGCCGGAGCAGTTCATGGCGATCCGGTCCCGTACCCGGCCCGCGGCCAGGTACGCCTCCGCCTCGGCCGGGTCCAGCGGCAGGTCCGGCGGGGTCCGGAGGTGGTCGGCGGACAGCTCGTACTCGGCGAGCATCTGCCGTACGAGGTCGAGGTGAAACGATTCTCCGGAGTGGCTCGCGGCGGCCATGGCCAGCCGCTCACCAGAGAGGTCGAGCCCGGCCCGCAGCACCGCCGCCGCCTGCATCGGCTTGTTGCTGGACCGGGGGAAGACCGCCGCGGCCGGATCGCCCAGCGCCAGTTCGACGCCGCCGTCCGCCGCCAGGACCACCAGGGACCCCCGGTGGCGGCCTTCGACGAAGCCGGAGCGGACGACTTCGGCCAGGACCGGGGTGGCGATGGTGGAGGAGGTCATGGTCGGCCTTCCAGGGGTGGTGCGAGATCTGCCCCGCCGCGTCCGTTACGTCCGGCCCGCCGCCACCGGCGGGTTCGGACGGCTTTTCGGAAGATTACGAGAGCAGATCATCTACTTGGGCTTCCCCCTCACGGTACCTGCGCGCGATCTCGGCGCTGCAATCGTCCGCGGTGTGCTGGAGCTCCTGCCGCCGCCGCGAGACCTGCTGCTCGTAGGCCATCAGCCGGCCCATCGCGCCGTGCAGCTCCTCGTCCGTACGGGCCCGCAGGTCCGACAGCTCCACCTCGGCGAGCACCGATTCGGCCAATCGCCGGTACTCCTCGGCGTGCGGCGTGCCGAGCGTCACGTGCCGGGCCGAGCTGCGGTGCCGCGACGGCTCGTCGGCCAGGATCTGCGGCAACAGGTCGACCACCGACCTTCCGGGCGCCGAACGGTGCCCCAGCTCGGCGCGGAGGATGTCGATCCTGCCCTGGAGCAGCCGCCGCAGATAGGACAGGTCAGCCTCCTCGCGCTGCGAGCCGCGGCGCAGCGCCCGCAGCTCGGCCAGCCGCAGCTCGACCAGCCGCGGTACGCCCGCCCGCGGTCCGGCGGGCGCGCCGGTCCGCACGGCGGTGCCGCGCTCCAGGGTGCAGGTCGGTACGGGTCCGGGTGCCTGCCCGGTGGTGGGTGTGCTCATGCGTTTCCGTCCCCTTCGGTACGCGGCCCCGGCCGCGCCGTCCACATCGCGCACTGCGTGCACGCATCGTGCCATCGCGGGCCTATGGCTTGCAGTGCGTGTGCGCCGATCGGCCCCGGATGGACGCACGGCATGATGGACCGTATGCGAGCTGTGGTACAGAGAGTCGACGGCGCGAGCGTCGTCGTGGACGGGGAGACGGTCGGCGAGATCGTCGGCGAGGGCCTGTGCGTGCTGGTCGGGGTGACCCACGACGACACCCCGGCCAAGGCGGCCCAGCTGGCCCGCAAACTGTGGTCGCTGCGGGTGCTGGAGGGCGAGAAGTCCTGCTCGGACCTGGGCGCCCCGCTCCTGGTCATCAGCCAGTTCACGCTCTACGGCGACGCCCGCAAGGGCCGCCGCCCCACCTGGAACGCGGCGGCGCCCGGCGACGTCGCCGAGCCGCTGGTCGACGAGGTGGTGGCGCGGCTGCGGGAGCTGGGCGCACCGGTGGAGACGGGCCGGTTCGGAGCGGACATGAAGGTCTCGCTCACGAACAGCGGCCCGTTCACGGTGCTGGTCGAGGTCTGAGGTCCCGGTGGGGCCCTACGGCTCCACCACGACCTCCTGTGCCGCCGCCGTGCCGTCCACGATCAGCTCCGCGTCCACGGGGACGTTCCGCTTCACCAGCGCCAGCGCGATCGGGCCCAGCTCGTGGTGGCGGGCCGACGTGGTGACGAACCCGAGCTGCCGGCCGTCCTCGCCGTCCCGCGCCAGCCGTACCGGCGCCCCGTGCCCCGGCAGCTTCACCTCGCTGCCGTCCAGGTGCAGGAAGACCAGGCGGCGCGGCGGCTTGCCCAGGTTCTGCACCCGGGCGACGGTCTCCTGGCCGCGGTAGCAGCCCTTCTGGAGATGGACGGCCGTGCCGATCCAGCCCAGCTCGTGCGGGATCGTCCGATGGTCGGTCTCCAGCCCCAGCCGCGGCCGGTGCGCCTCCACGCGCAGCGCCTCGTACGCCAGCACCCCGACCGCAGGACCGTGCTCCGCGGCGAAGGACTCCAGCGACTCGCGCGGCAGGAACAGGTCCCGGCCGTACGCCGTCTCGCGGACCACCACGCCCTCCGGGGCGGCGGTGATGCTGCCCGCGGGGAGGTGCACGACCGCGTAACGCTCCGTCGCGTCGGCTATCTCCACGCGGTAGAAGAACTTCATGCTCTCCAGATAGGCGATCAGCGCCTCCTGGGTGCCCGGCTCCACGTGCGCCCAGGTCGTCTCGCCGTCGTCGACGAGGTAGAGGACGTGCTCGATGTGGCCGTGGGCGGAGAGGATCAGCGCCTCGGTGGCCTGTCCCGGCGGCAACTCGCTGACGTGCTGGGTGAGCAGCAGGTGCAGCCAGCTCAGCCGGTCGGCACCGCTGACGGTGACCACGCCGCGGTGGGAGAGGTCCACCAGGCCGGTCCCGTCGGCGAGCGAGCGCTGCTCACGGAACAGGTCGCCGTAGTGCGCGGCGACGCCTTCGTCGGGGCCCTCGCCGGGGACGGCGCCGGGCAGCGACAGCAAAGGGCTCTTCATGCGCCAAGCCTACGACGACCCGGCCGCGCCCTCAGGGGAGTTGCCCCGCCGTTCCGGGGAGTCGCCCCGCGCTCCCTCGGCCTCGCCCCGACCCTCGCCCGCACCGCATCCGGCGCACCGGCCGAAGATCGCGAAGTGCTTCATGTCGGTGTCGAAGCCGAAGTCCTCGCGCAGCTTCGCGGTGAACGCCTCGGCCACCGACAGGTCGGCCTCGATCACCTCCGTGCAGTCCCGGCACACCAGGTGGATGTGGTGGTGCCGGTCGGCGAGGTGGTAGGTCGGCGCGCCGTGCCCGAGATGGGCGTGGCTGACCAGCCCCAGCTCCTCCAGCAGCTCCAGCGTCCGGTAGACGGTGGAGATGTTGATCCCGCTCGCCGTGCGCCGTACCTCGGTGAGGATGTCGTCCGGGGTGGCGTGCTCAAGGTGGTCGACAGCCTCCAGCACGAGCTGGCGCTGCGGGGTCAGGCGGTAGCCGCGCTCTCGAAGGTCGGTCTTCCAGTCGGTGGTCGCCACGGGCCCAGTGTAGAAGCCGTCACCGGCCGCGGGAGGTCTCGATTCCGCGCAGATACGCGGCCAGGGCGACGATCGCCGCCGGGTTGCGGGGGCTTTCGACCAGGTCGGCGTAGTCCATGACGTAGATCCGCCGGTGCTTGACCGCCGAGACGTTCCGCAGCGGGCCGTAGGACAGCAGGAAGTCCCGCTTCCGGGCGGCGCTGGTGTCCCCGTAGTCGTTGATCACGATGACCTCGGGGTCGCGTTCGACGACGGTCTCCCAGCCGACGGTCGTCCACGAGTCCTCGAGGTCCTTCATGACGTGGTCGCCGCCCGCCTTGGTGATGATGTCGTGCGGCCCGGCGTAGCGGCCCGAGGTGAACGGCCGGTCCCGGCCGTCGTCGTAGAGGAAGACGGTGGGGCGGTGGTCGCCCTTCGGGGCCTTGGCCCGGGCGTCGGCGACCTGCTGCTTGAAGTCCCGCACCAGCGCGGCGGCCCGGTCCTCGACGTCGAAGATCTTCCCCAGGGTGGCCAGGTCGGCGTACAGGGCCTCCAGCGGCGGCATCACCCCGCGCGCCGAGCCCTGGCCGTTGCGGCAGGACTCGGTCAGGACGTACGAGCCGATGCCGAGCTTCTTCAGCGCGGCGGGGGTGACGCCGGTGGCCTCGTTGAAGCCGTAGTTCCAGCCCGCGAAGACCAGGTCGGCGTCGGCGTCGAGGGCGAGCTCCTTGGTGATCTCCTTCTTCGACAGCCACGGCACCTTGCCGTAGGAGTCCTTCCACGGCACGGCGTCCAGGTCGCCCTTGTCGTCGGGCATCACGAAACCGGCCATGCGGTCCTCCAGCCCGAGGGCGAACATGATCTCCGTGATGCCCACGTCGTTGGTGACCACGCGCCGGGGCGCCTTGTCGTACGTGACCTTCCGCCCGCAGTTCTCGACGGTCACCGGGTAGTGGCCGGACGGCCTGCCGCCGCGGGCGTCGTCGTCCGCGGCGTCGTCCGCCACATGGGCGCCGCACCCGGTCAGGCCGAGGCCGAGGGCGAGCACGAGGGCGATGGGCGTCAGGCGCATGAGCCGTCCTTACGAAGAGCGGGGAGAGGGAAGGGCGGGGAGGAGGTCGAAGAGCAACTGCACGGCACCGGTCTCGGGGTGCGGTACGCGGTGCGCACGGACGCCGAAGACCTCGGCCAGCAGCTCGGGGGTGAGCACGTCGTGGGGGGCGCCGGAGGCGACGATCCGGCCGCGCGCGATCACGTACAGCACGTCGCAGTGGACGGCGGCGAGGTTCAGGTCGTGCAGCGCGGTCAGCACGGTGAGCCTGCTGTCCTTCACCAGCGCCAGCACCTCCAGCTGCTGGGCGATGTCCAGGTGGTTCGTCGGCTCGTCCAGGACGAGCACCCGCGGCTCCTGCGCCAGCGCGCGGGCGATCAGCACCCGCTGCTTCTCGCCGCCGGACAGGGACAGGAAGCCGCGGTCGGCGAGCCGGTCCGCGCCCACCCGCGCCAGCGCGGCCGCGCACGCCTCCCGGTCGGCATCGGTGACCCGCCCGGCGGCGCGCTGGTGCGGCAGCCGGCCCATGGCGACCACCTCGGCGACGGTGAAGTCGAACTCGCTCGCCGACTCCTGCGGCAGCGCGGCCAGCCGCCGCGCGCCCTCCCGTGCGGTGAGCGCGTACAGGTCCTCACCGTCGAGCCGGACCGTGCCCGCGGTGGGGCGCAGCGCCCGGTAGACGCAGCGCAGCAGGGTGGACTTGCCGCTGCCGTTGGGGCCGACGAGCCCGACCAGCTGCCCGGTCCCGGCCCGCAGCGCGATGTCGTCGACGAGCCGCGCGCCCGCGACCTCCACGCTCAGGCCCTCGATGTCGACCCGCATCACGCGCCTCCGAAGCTGTAGCCGCGGCGGCGCATCAGCAGGACGAAGCAGGGCACCCCGATGACGGCCGTGATGACCCCGAGGGGCAGTTCGATCGGCGGCAGCAGCACCCGGGACAGGATGTCCACCCACACCAGCAGCACCGCGCCGAGCAGCGGCGCGACGGCCAGTACCCGGCGGTGGTCGGCGCCGACCAGCATCCGCGCCAGATGCGGCACCATCAGCCCGACGAACCCGATCGCGCCGCTGACCGCGACCACCGCGCCGGTGACGGCGGCGGTCACCACGAACAGCTCGGTCCGCAGCCGGGCCGCGTCCACGCCGAGCGCGGTGGCGGTCTCGTCGCCCATGGCGAGCGCGTTGAGACGGCCGGCGGAGAGCGCGAGATAGCCCAGGGCCGCGGCCACCGCGGCGGCCGCGATCGGCACCGCCGCCCAGCTCGCGCCGCTCAGGCTGCCGAGCAGCCACATCATCGCGGAGCGGGCGGCATCGCCCCGGTCGGCGGAGAAGACCATCAGCGTGGTGATCGCCGAGAAGCCGTAGTACATGGCCGAACCGGTCAGCACCAGGCGCAGCGGGGTCAGCCCCTGCGGCGTGCGGGCCGCCGCGTACACCAGGGCCATCGACGCCAGCGCCGAGACGAACGCGGACAGCGACAGCGCCCAGACACCCAGGCTCGCGAGGGCGCCGAAGAGCAGCACGGCGTTGGCGCCGATCGCCGCGCCCGAGGAGATGCCCAGCACGAACGGGTCGGCGAGCGCGTTGCGCACCATCGCCTGGACCGCCACGCCGATGGCCGCGAGCCCGGCCCCGACGACGGCGGCCAGGACGGCGCGCGGGAAGCGCAGCTCCCACACGATGGTGTACGCGGAGAGTTCGTCCCGGCCGATGGTGCCCCCGGTCAGCCCGGCGCGCAGCATGCGCAGCACCTCGGACCAGGACAGCCCGGCGGCGCCGAGGCCCACGCCGCAGACGAGGGAGACCACGAGCGCGGCGGTGAGCGCGCCGACCAGCGGCGGCAACGGGACCCGGCGGGGCGCGCCGGCGCGTGGGCGCGGGTCCGAGGCGGCCTGTGCGCGCGGGTCCGCGTCGACGGTCCGTGGGCGCGGGTCCGCGGTGTCGGTGGGGCTCGCCACGGGCGGGTCGCTTTCACCTCGGGCCGCGTCCGTACGGAGAAAGGAGGCGCGGCCCGGGCACTCGATGCCGGTGGCGGTCCCCTCGCAGTCCACGGCGAGTTGTCAGGAGCTGCCGCCGCCGCGGGTGATCAGGCTTGCGACCCACTGGGGCCGCCTACTGTTGCGGGTCAGCGCCGGACTTCGACCGGACTTCCCCCGCGGGGGCGGGTGTGAAGCAGAAGACGTGAAGCAGAAGAGCCGAAGGTCAGCGGAAGAAGGCGATGCCGTCGTCCGGCAGGTCACCCAGGTCCTTGGCCCAGGCCGCGACCTGCTCGGGCGTGACGGACTTCTTCAGGTGCGCCGACATGTAGGGGCGCAGCGGCACCTCGGGGGTGGCCTTCTCGCCGACCCACATCAGGTCCCCCTTGACGTAGCCGTACAGCCGCTTGCCGCCGGAGTACGGGCCGGAGGCGGCGGTGCGCGCGACGGCGTCGGTGACCAGGTCGATCTGGGGCTTCTGCGCCGCCAGCTCGCCGTACCAGACCTCGACGACGCCCTGGTCGCGGATCATCACGATCTCGACCTTGCGGTCCTTGTCGATCCGCCAGTAGCCGGACTCGGTCTCCAGCGGCTCGACCTGCTTGCCCTCCGCGTCCAGCACCCAGCTGCGCGAGACGTACTCCAGGAAGTCCCGGCCGTCGTGGCTGAAGGTCACTTCCTGCCCGAAGTTGCACTTCTTCGAGCCCGGGAAGTCGGCGACGCCCGCACCCGTCCAGTTGCCGAGGAGGAAGGCGAGGGGCACGAGGTCCGGGTGGAGGTCGGACGGGATCTCGATCATGGAATCAGGCGTTCTGCTAGTGAGCGGAAGGGAGCGGTCAGCGCTGGCCCTGGTACAGCTTCTTCCAGGTCAGCCCGACGAAGCCGAGCGTGCCTACCGCGACCAGGATCATCAGGGTGGTGAAGACTGCCTCAAGCACGAGCGCGCTCCTCGGACGGAGTGAGGTATTACGGATCGCCGCCAGTCTAGTCCGCGATGCCGCCTCACCTAGGCTGGGGCCATGGCCAAGAAGCTGGTGATCAAGGTGACCGCGGGCGCGGACGCGCCGGAGCGGTGCTCGCAGGGGTTCACGGCGGCGGCGGTGGCCGCGGCCAGCGGGGTCGAGGTCTCGCTGTATCTGACCGGGGAGTCGACGTGGTTCGCCCTGCCGGGGCGGGCGGCGGAGTTCGAGCTGCCGCACGCGGCGCCGCTGCCGGATCTGATCGACGGCATCCTGGTGGGCGGCGGGACGATCACGGTGTGTTCGCAGTGCGCGGCCCGGCGCGGGATCGAGGAGAAGGACCTCATCAAGGGCGCGCGGATCGCGGGGATGCAGGTCTTCGTCAGCGAGATCATGCCGGACGGCGTGCAGGCGCTCGTGTACTGAGCGTCTACGGGTACCGAGCGCCGTCTGCGGGTACCGAGCGCCGTACCGGGCTTCGCCCGCGACTCAGCTCCGGCGGTCCAGCTCGCGCCACCACTCGTCCGACTGCCGGTCGCCCGTCTCGTCCCACCACCGGTCGTCCGGCCCTCTGCGGTTCGCGATGATCGCGGCGAACGGCGGGATGGCCATGGCGACGACGCACATCGCGACCGCCACCGGCACGGACCACAGGCGCACGACGGCCCACGCCGTGATGAACAGCGTCAGACACGCGCCCATCAGGACGAAGTAAGCACGGCGCCGTCGCGCGTACACGCTTTCAGCGTACGACCGAAGGCCGCTCCCCGTAACCGCGCCCGCAACGACCGAGAGCCGCATCCCGCAGAGGGCGTCCAACCCAGGGATGCGGCTCTCGGCCCGTGAGCCGGGTTGCGGCTCAGACGGCGATGGCGACCTCCGCCAGTCCGCCCTTCTGGGCGATAACGGTGCGGTCCGCGGTCGCGCCCGGCACCAGGGCGCGCAGCGTCCAGGTGCCCTCGGCGGCGTAGAAGCGGAACTGGCCCGTCGCCGAGGTGGGGACCTCGGCGGTGAACTCGCCGGTGCTGTCCAGCAGGCGCACGTAACCGGTGACGGGCTGGCCGTCGCGGGTCACCGAGCCCTGGATCGTGGTCTCACCGGACTTGATGGTCGACGCGTCGGGGCCGCCGGCCTTTGCTCCACACATGGGTGTCTTTCCTTACGTTCCGGGAGGCGGGGAGGTCAGTTGTTGGCGCCGAGCTCGATCGGCACGCCGACGAGCGAGCCGTACTCGGTCCACGAGCCGTCGTAGTTCTTGACGTTGGTCTGGCCGAGCAGCTCGTGCAGGACGAACCAGGTGTGCGCGGAGCGCTCACCGATGCGGCAGTAGGCGATGGTGTCCTTCGCCAGGTCCACGCCCTCGCCCTCGTACAGCTCCTTGAGCTCCTCGTCGGACTTGAACGTGCCGTCGTCGTTGGCCGACTTCGACCACGGGATGTTCCGGGCGGACGGCACGTGGCCCGGACGCTGCGACTGCTCCTGCGGCAGGTGGGCGGGGGCGAGCAGCTTGCCGGAGAACTCGTCGGGGGAGCGCACGTCGACCAGGTTCAGCGAGCCGATCGCGGCCACGACGTCGTCGCGGAAGGCGCGGATCGAGGTGTCCTGGGCCTTGGCCTTGTACTCCGTCGCCGGGCGGGTGGGGACCTCGGCGACCAGGTCGCGCGAGTCCAGCTCCCACTTCTTGCGGCCGCCGTCGAGGAGCTTGACGTCCTGGTGGCCGTAGAGCTTGAAGTACCAGTAGGCGTAGGACGCGAACCAGTTGTTGTTGCCGCCGTACAGGACGACCGTGTGGTCGTTGGCGATGCCCTTCTCGGACAGCAGCTTCTCGAACCCGGCCTGGTCGACGAAGTCACGGCGCACCGGGTCCTGGAGGTCCTGCTTCCAGTCGATCCGGACGGCGTTCTTGATGTGGTTCTTCTCGTAGGCCGAGGTGTCCTCGTCGACCTCGACGATGACCACCTTGGGGTCGTCGATGCGGGCCTCGACCCAGTCGGCGTCCACCAGGACGTCACTGCGGCTCATGTTCTCTCCTCCGGGGCAGTTGCGGCGGTACGGGGGTGTGCGGGTACGCGGGGACGGCGCGGCGCGGGGAGGCGCGTGGCGCTGTACGAGAGAAGGGATGCCCATTTCGGGCGGAGGGGGAGCGGGCGGCGCTCACCCGGTCAGACGGTGCGACAGAGCATGGCGGCGACACGGCACAGGTCGACTGCCCGCCGCTTTGTGAGGTCCGCCTGTCCCCGCGGACGGAGACCGCTAATCGAGCTCTGCATGGGGGCGATGGTAGGGACGGACGGACGGGCGTGTCACCGGCGTGTCGGATGATGAGACGTAATCGTCTGAATAGTGATACGCGGGGCCTGCTTCGGGCGCCTCGGAGCGAGGCCGTCGGCCCGTACCGCGGCGGTGATCTGCGGTACGGACGCGGCCGTCTCAGTGATTGGACATTGAACCGTTTTGGCGGTCAGCCGGCCAGGTTCACCGAGTTGCCCGTCACCGACAGGTCGATGCCGTCCTCGGTGGTCTCCAGCTTCTCCAGCCGCAGCCCGCCCGGCAGGTCGTCGATCTTCCAGTCCTTGTCGGTCTTCTCCCGGATCCTGTCCCCGAGCCGCGCGGGTACGCCTTCCGGGGTGGCGCCGATGCGCAGCCGGATCGTGTCGCCGTTCACCACGGAGATCGTGCCGTCCGCGCTCAGGCTGAGGCCCAGGTAGCTGCCGGTGATCTTGACCCGGTTGGCGTCCGCTCCGGCCTTGCCCGCGTAGCTCACCTGGAGGCCGTCGCCCGCGGCCTTGGACAGGTCCGCGTAGCTGATGTGCGCCTGGCCGGAGGCGCGGTCGGCGGTGGCGGAGGAGAAGTCACTGGAGATCTTCACCTGGTGCAGCGTGGCGGTCAGCTCGGTGATCGTGACCTCGCGCCCGTCGTCGGTGGTGGCCGATATCCCGTCGAGGCCCACCTCGACCTCGTCCAGCTCCTTGTTCAGCGCCTGGGTCAGGAAGGGGAAGCCCTTGATCGAGACCTCGGGGGTGATCGAGAGCCCCTGATGGCTCTTGATCTTCTCGGCGGCCTCGTCCTCCGCGTAGCCGACCGCGAACCGGTCGGCCGCGACGCCCAGGCCACCGAGGACCACGAGGATGATCAGCGTGATCCGCAGCCCGCGCCCCCGCCGCCTCCTCGGTGCCCGCCGCGCGGGTTCCGGATGCGCGGGTTCCTGGTACGCCGGTTCCTGGTACGCGGGCTGCCGGTGCGCGTCGGCGGCCGCCGACGGGTAGGGCGGGTCCGCCGGGTACGCGGCGTTCGTGGTGTGCGTCGGCTCGGTCACGTTCGTCCCCCACTCCTCGGTCAGGCGTTTGCCTGTCGCTGCGAGCCTAACGAACGGCTTTCCCCCGCCTGCGGTTCCCGCTGTTCCCGATGAGCGCCACGGGCTCCGCCCCCAGGGCCCCGGGTCGCCGGTGGCCTGGGGGCGGAGCCCAGCGGCCTACGCGATCGCTCGGCCGATCAGGTAGACGGCGGGGGCGGCCGCCGCGAGGGGGAGGGCGACGCCCGCGGTCATGTGCACGAAGCGCGACGGGTAGTCGTACGCGGCCACCCGCAGCCCGATCAGCGCGCACACCCCGGCCGCCGCGCCCAGCCCGGCGGCGCCCGTGGTGGCGGTGTCCGTCAGATGCCCGGCCGCCAGCCCGGCGCCCGCGGCCGCGAGCAGGGCGACGACCACCGACACGGCGGTGGGCAGCGGCAGCGCGCGGGCGAGCGCGGCGGCGGCGACGGCGGCGCCGCCCACGACGACGGCGTCGGAGGACTCGGCGACCGCGGCCAGATGACCGGCCGCGATGACCGTGACGGCGGTCGAGGCGGTGGTGGCGGTGAGGCTGTACAGGCGCTCGTCGGGCGTACTGCGGTTGCGCAGTTGGAGGACGAGGACGAGCAGCAGCCAGACACCGAGCGTGCCGATGACGACCGTCGGGGCGTCCTCACGGTCGGTCGCCAGCAGCCCGGCGTCGGCGGCCAGGCCGCCCGCGAAGGCGAGCATGATGCCCTGCCGGGCGGGCCACATGCCGTTCAGCCGGAACCAGCCCGCGGCGGTCACGGCCTGCAGCAGCGCCACGACGGCGGCGGTCGCGGGACGGGGCAGCGGCGCGGTGGCGGCCAGCAGCCCGGCGATGGCCGCCGTGAGCAGCGCGGGCGTCATCCCGGGGTCGATGATCGGCGACCGGCCCTCGGCGCGCGCCCGCTGGGCGGCGGTCATCGGCCTCGCGGGCGCGGGCACGGATGGGGTCCGGGCGGTCTGGGACGCGGGTGCGCCCGAGGCCCCGGCTCCGGCCGCCCGCGCCGACGTCGGCGTCGGCTCGGTGAGGGTCGCGGTGGCCGCCGCGCGCTGCGGGTGCCGGCCGGGCGGCCCGGCCGCAGGCTGTCCGGCGGTCGCGTGTCCGGGCACGTGCTGTGCGGCGGTCGCGTGTCCAGGCATCTGCTGCGCGGGGGCGTGCTGTCCGGGCGCCGCGTGCCCAGGTGCGTGTTGCCCGGGTGCCGCGTGTCCGGGTGAGTGCTGTCCGGGCGTCCCGTGTCCGGGTGCGTGCTGTCCGGCCGCGGCATGTCCGGAACCGTGCTGACCCGCCGCGGCGGGGCCGGACGCGGGCTGCCGGGGCGCCGCGTGTCCGGGCACGTGCTGTCCGGCCGCGGCGTGCTCGGGGTGCCCCTGCGCGCCGTAGCCGCCGGTCTGCGCCGCGAAGCCGGACGCAGCTGCCCCCGCCGGGTAGCCGGGCGCGGCCTGCTGCTGCGCGGGCGCGTCCCAGCGCGGCTGCGGCTGCCCGTACTGCTGCTCGCCGCCCCCGGGCTGCCCGTACTGCTGCTCGCTGCCCCCCGGCTGCCCGTACTGCTGGTCCCCGGCGCCCGGCCGCCCGTACGGCTGTTCCCCGTACGGCTGTTCCCCGTACTGCTGCGACCCGTAGGGCTCGTGCGGGTACGGCTGGTGCTGCTGCGCCGCGTACGGCTCCCCGTACTGCTGCTGGCCGGGCTGCTGCCCCGCCTGCCCGTACGGCTCCTGGTACCCGGCCGCGTACGGGTCCGGGTACGGCTCCCCGTATCCGGCCTGCTGCTGCCCGTACTGCCCCTGGGGGCCCTGCGGCTGCTGCGGTTGCTGCTGGTACGCCTGCTGCCCGTCGTACCCCTCGTGGCCCTCGTAGCCGGGCCAGGCACCGGGCTGCTGCCCGCCCTGCGGGGCGTAGCCCTCATACGGCGCGTACGACGCGTACGGATCGTGCGGTTCGTGGGGCTCGTGCGGTCCGTGCTCGTGCCCGTACGGGTCCGGGTTCTGCGGCTGGTTGCTCATCGCGCTTCGGTCACCCTCCTGCGAACGGCGGGAGCACCTCGACCGTGCCGCCCTCGGCCAGTGCGACCGTCGCGTGGTCGCGTGTGCCGACGGCTTCCCCGTCGACCAGGAACGAACAGCGCAGCAGCACCCGGGCGAACTCCGGGCGCGCCGTGTGCCGCCGCCGGGCCGCGTCGAGGGCCTCCGCGAGCGTCGCGGCGGCGTACGGCTCCTCGGCGGTGCCGGCCGCGGCCTTGGCGGCGGCCCAGTACCGGATCGTGCCGACGGGCACGTCCGCCGTGCCCCCCGTACCGCCCGTCCGGTCCGTCTCGTCGCTTGTCGCCATGGCGACCCCTTTCCCTTCCGGTCCGCGCGCGGGCGCTCGGCCCGGGCGGATTACCGCCCTCCATGATGACGGGTGGACGGGGTGCGGAAATCCGCGCGACGCCGCACGGTGCGCCGCATAGGGTTCGCGTGTGCTGGTACGACTTATACGGGCACATCTGGGGCCCTACACCCGACCCATCGCGCTGATCGTGCTGCTCCAACTGGTGCAGACGCTGGCCACGCTCTACCTTCCGGCCCTCAACGCGGACATCATCGACAACGGCGTGGTGGAGGGGGACACCGGTTACATCGTCCGGGTGGGCGGCGTCATGGTCGCCGTCACGCTGCTCCAGATCTGCTGCGCCATCGGCGCGGTCTATTTCGGAGCCCGTACGGCCATGGCGCTCGGCCGCGACATCCGCGCCGCGGTCTTCGACCGGGTGCAGTCCTTCTCCGCCCGCGAGCTGGGCCGCTTCGGCGCGCCCTCGCTGATCACCCGCAGCACCAACGACATCCAGCAGGTGCAGATGCTGTGCCTGATGGCCTTCACCATCATGGCCTCGGCGCCGATCATGTGCGTCGGCGGCGTCCTGATGGCGCTCGACCAGGACGTGCCGCTGTCCGGGCTGCTGCTGGTCATCGTGCCGGTCCTCGGCGTCGTCATCGGGTTGATCCTGCGCCGGATGCGGCCGCTGTTCCGGGGCGTCCAGGAGCGCATCGACACCGTCAACCGGGTGCTGCGCGAGCAGATCACCGGCATCCGCGTGATCCGCGCGTTCGTCCGCGACCGGCATGAGCGGGAGCGGTTCGACAAGGCCAACCACGCGCTCATGGACGTGTCGCTGCGCGCCGGGCGGCTGATGGCCCTGATGTTCCCGACGGTGATGCTGGTGGTGAACATCGCGGGCGCCGCCGTCGTCTGGTTCGCCGGGCACCGCATCGACAGCGGGGACATGCGGATCGGCGCGCTGACGGCGTTCCTCGCGTACCTGATGCAGATCCTGATGGCCGTCATGATGGCCACATTCATGTTCATCATGGTGCCGCGCGCGGAGGTGTGCGCCGAGCGCGTCCAGGAGGTGCTGGACACCGAGACCAGCGTGCGGCCGCCCGCCGACCCGATCCCGCTGCCGACCGCCGCGGAGTCCGGAGGGCGGCGCGGTCTGCTGGAGCTGGACGGCGTGGAGTTCCGCTACCCGGGCGCCGAGGAGCCGGTGCTGCGCGACATCTCGCTGATCGCCCGGCCCGGCGAGACCACGGCCGTCATCGGCTCCACCGGCAGCGGCAAGTCCACGCTGCTCGGCCTGGTGCCGAGGTTGTTCGACCCGACGGCGGGCAGCGTACGGGTGGACGGGGTGGACGTGCGGCGGCTCGACCCGGCGGAGCTGGCCCGGACGATCGGACTCGTCCCGCAGAAGCCGTATCTGTTCTCCGGCACCGTCGCCTCCAACCTGCGCTACGGCAGACCCGACGCCACCGACGAGGAGCTGTGGCGGGCGCTGGAAACCGCCCAGGCCCGGGACTTCGTGGCGGAGTTGGAGGAGGGCCTGGAGGCGCCCATCGCGCAGGGCGGCGGCAACGTCTCCGGCGGGCAGCGGCAGCGCCTGGCCATCGCCCGCGCGCTCGTCGGGCGCCCGGCGATCTACCTCTTCGACGACTCCTTCTCCGCCCTGGACTACGCCACGGACGCGCGGCTGCGCGCGGCGCTGGCGGACGAGACCGGGGAGGCGACGGTCGTCATCGTCGCCCAGCGGGTCGCCACGATCCGGCACGCCGACCGCATCGTCGTCCTGGACGAGGGCCGGGTGGTCGGTACGGGCACCCATCCCGAACTGATGGCGGACAACGCGACGTACAGGGAGATCGTGCTGTCGCAGCTGAGCGAGGAGGAGGCGGCGTGAGCGGGGGCGGCACGGGCAAGGGCGGTGGCCGGAGCGGGGACGGTATAGGCAGCGGCGGTGGCCGGGGCGGGGGCGGCGTGAGTGCGGGCACCGCGAAGGTTCCGGCGCCCCGCAGGGGACCGGCCCCGGCCGCCGGGCCCGCGCGCTGGATGGGCGGCCAGCCCACCGAGCGCTCCATGGACTTCCGCGGCTCCGGCCGCCGGCTGCTGGGCACCATGCGCCCCGAGCGCACCATGCTGACGGTGGCCCTCGGCTTCGCGGTGCTCAGTATCGCGCTGACCGTGCTCGGCCCCAGGCTCCTGGGCCACGCCACGGACCTGATCTTCGAGGGCGTGGTCGGCCGCCAACTGCCCGCGGACGAGACCAAGGCGGAGGCCGTCGAGCGGCTGCGCGAGCACGGCGACGGCACCGTCGCGGACATGATCTCCGCGATGGACGTGGTGCCGGGCCGGGGCATCGACTTCGACGCGGTCGGCACCGTGCTGCTGTGGGCCCTGCTGCTCTACGTGGGCGCCGCGGTCCTCGGCCTGGTCCAGGCCCGCATCTACACCGTCGTCGTCCAGCGGGCCGTGTTCCGGATGCGGCGCGACGTCGAGGAGAAGCTGGCCCGGCTGCCGCTGTCGTACTTCGACAAGCAGCCGCGCGGCGAGGTGCTGTCCCGGGCGACCAACGACATCGACAACATCCAGCAGACGCTCCAGCAGACCATGAGCCAGGTCGTCGCCTCGCTGCTGACCATCGTGGGCGTCCTGGCGATGATGTTCTGGATCTCGCCGCTGCTGGCCCTGGTGGCGCTGCTGACCGTGCCGCTGTCGGTGTACGTGGCGGCCCGCGTCGGCAAGCGCGCGCAGCCGCAGTTCGTCGCCCAGTGGAAGACCACCGGCAAGCTCAACGCCCATATAGAGGAGATGTACACCGGCCACTCGCTGGTGAAGGTCTTCGGGCGGGAGCGGGAGTCCGCGGCGGTCTTCCGGGAGCACAACGAGCAGCTGTACGCGTCGAGTTTCCGGGCGCAGTTCATCTCCGGGATCATCCAGCCCGCGATGATGTTCATCGGCAACCTCAACTACGTGCTGGTCGCGGTGGTCGGCGGGCTGCGGGTGGCCTCCGGCTCGCTGTCGATCGGCGATGTGCAGGCGTTCGTCCAGTACCAGCGCCAGTTCAGCCAGCCGCTGACCCAGGTGGCCGCGATGGCCAACCTGGTGCAGTCGGGCGTGGCGTCGGCCGAGCGGGTCTTCGAGCTGCTGGACGCGGAGGAGCAGAGCCCGGACCCGGAGCCGTCGAAGGACTTGGCGAAGGACCTGACGAAGAACCTGACGAAGGACCTGACGAAGGACCCGGCGCCGTCGAGGGGCCTGGCGGAGGAGCCGCGCCGCGAACCGGTCAGCGGCCGGGTCGCGTTCGAGAACGTCTCCTTCCGCTACGAGCCGGACAAGCCGCTGATCGAGGACCTGTCGCTGTCGGTGCGGCCGGGCCAGACGGTGGCCATCGTCGGCCCGACGGGCGCGGGGAAGACCACCCTGGTCAATCTGCTGATGCGGTTCTACGAGGTCAGTGGCGGCCGGATCACGCTCGACGGCGTCGACATCGCCACGATCCCGCGCGAGGAGCTGCGCTCCAACGTCGGCATGGTCCTCCAGGACACGTGGCTGTTCGGCGGCACGATCGCGGAGAACATCGCCTACGGGGCGGACGGGGCGTCGGCGGAGGCCATCATCGCGGCGGCGAAGGCCACCCATGTGGACCGCTTCGTACGGACCCTCCCGGACGGCTACGACACGGTCCTGGACGAGGAGGGCGGAGGCGTCAGCGTCGGCGAGAAGCAGCTGATCACCATCGCGCGGGCGTTCCTGGCCGAACCGGCGATCCTCGTCCTGGACGAGGCGACCAGTTCGGTGGACACCCGCACGGAGGTCCTGATCCAGCACGCGATGGCGTCCCTGCGCAAGGGCCGCACCAGCTTCGTCATCGCCCACCGGCTCTCCACGATCCGCGACGCGGACCTGATCCTGGTGATGGAGGCGGGCCGCATCGTGGAACAGGGCACGCACGAGGAACTGCTGGCGGCACGGGGCGCGTACGCCCGCCTGTACGAGGCCCAGTTCGCGGCCCCGGTGACGGAGTAGCGGGGCGCCCCGGAGCCGGGGCCGGGGCCGGGGCCGGGGGCGGGACCAGGGACCGGGCACCGGCCTGGCCCGGCGCGGGCGGGGGCCCGGGGCCGAGACGTCGGCCCCGGCCTAGGCGTGGGTCGCGGCCCACGCCGCGATCCGGGTCAGCAGGTCCTCCCCGGCGGAGTTCTCCGCGTGGCCGAAGCCGCGCTCGATCCACAGCTCTGTGGACGACGGGTCGGCGGCCTGCGCCAGCATGCGGGGATGGTCCAGCGGGAAGTACGGGTCCGCGTCGCCGTGGACGATCAGCAGCGGCGTCGGGGCGATCAGCGGGACCGAGGCCACCGGGGAGAGCGGAACGGGGTTCCAGCGGTGCGGGGCGACCCGCGTGCGGAGGCCGTAGCGGGAGACCAGGCGGCCGGCGGGGTGCGTCACCGCCCAGTGGAGGCGGCGCATGGGCGCGGTGCCGCGGTAGAACCAGCGGGCGGGGGCGCTCACCGCGATCACCGCGTCGGCATGCGCGTCCCTGCGCCCCCCGCGCCCTTCACGCTCCTGTGTGCGCCCCTCCCCGCCCCCGGTCGCGTATGGCTGGATTTCGCCGGTCGTACCCGTGGCGGGTGAGCCCGCGGTGGCGTCCCCGGCCGGCGTCCCCACGGATGTCCCGGGGCGCGCGGCATGCCGCAGTACCACCGAGCCGCCCATCGAGAAGCCGACCGTGACCACCCGCCGGTGGCCGAGCCGACGTGCCCAGCGCACCGCCGCGGCCAGGTCCAGGACCTCGCGGTCGCCGACCGTGGAGCGGCCACCGGAGCGGCCATGCCCGCGGAAGGAGAACGTGATCACGGGCGCACGCTGGGATAACGCCAGCGCCGCACGCCGCAGCGCGGGACGCTCCAGCGCCCCGGTGAAGCCGTGCGCGACCACGAAGACCAGGTCGCCCTCGGCGCCGCCGGCGGTCTCGTACGCCGCGTCGATCGGGATCCCGTCGTCCGTCAGCAGCGTGACCCTCAGGACCCCTGACGTGACCGGCGACGTGACCGGCAGAACACGACTACGTGCAGATTCGGCCTCTGATCCGCGCGTCATGTGGGCTATTCTGCTTCGAAGAGGACTCGGGCAACGCAGCCCCCGGGTCCTTTTGTGCTTTCAGGCGGGTTCCGCGCGTCTGAGTGCACGCGCGCTCCAGGGCGCGGAGCCGCACGCAGCGAACACCGGTACGAGCAGTGCCCTCGCAGGGACCGAGGAGGAACCGACGTTATGGGCGAGCCAGGCGAGACCGCGACCGTGACCACGGCCAAGGCAGGTGGCGACCGATGAGCTCACTGCTTCTGCTGACCAACGCACTCCAGCCGTCGACGGAGGTGCTGCCCGCTCTCGGCCTCCTGCTGCACAGCGTGCGCGTCGCCCCGGCGGAGGGCCCGGCCCTGGTGGACACCCCCGGCGCCGACGTCATCCTCATCGACGGCCGCCGCGACCTGCCGCAGGTGCGCAGCCTGTGCCAGCTGCTGCGCTCCACCGGCCCCGGCTGCCCGCTGATCCTCGTGGTCACCGAGGGCGGCCTCGCCGCCGTCACCGCGGACTGGGGGATCGACGACGTCCTGCTGGACACCGCGGGCCCGGCGGAGGTCGAGGCGCGGCTGCGGCTCGCGATGGGCCGCCAGCAGATCACCATGGACGACAGCCCGATGGAGATCCGCACCGGCGACCTGTCGGTGGACGAGGCGACCTACAGCGCCAAGCTCAAGGGTCGTGTGCTCGATCTCACATTCAAGGAGTTCGAGCTGCTGAAGTACCTGGCGCAGCACCCCGGGCGCGTCTTCACCCGCGCCCAGCTGCTCCAGGAGGTCTGGGGCTACGACTACTTCGGCGGCACCCGGACCGTCGACGTCCACGTGCGACGGCTGCGCGCCAAGCTCGGCCCGGAGCACGAATCCCTGATCGGAACGGTGCGAAACGTCGGTTATCGCTTCGTCGTGCCGGAGAAGGTGGAGCGGGCCGCCGAGGAGGCCAAGGCGAAGGCCAAGGCGACGGCCGGGGCGGGTCGGGGCGAGGGCGACGGCGCGCGCACCGAAGCGGCGGGCGCCCGGGGCCCGGCGGCGCGCCGCGAGGAGGCCGAAGTCACCGCCGCACGACCGGCCAAGGGGTAGATGGACCCGCGTAGACTTCCCGGCGTGGCCAAGGTGACGCGGGACGATGTGGCAAGGCTGGCGGGGACCTCGACCGCGGTCGTCAGCTACGTCATCAACAATGGACCGAGGCCGGTCGCCCCGGCCACGCGCGAGCGCGTGCTCGCCGCGATCAAGGAGCTGGGTTACCGGCCGGACCGCGTCGCGCAGGCGATGGCGAGCCGGCGCACGGACCTCATAGGCCTGATCGTGCCGGACGCCCGCCAGCCCTTCTTCGCGGAGATGGCGCACGCCGTGGAGCGGGCGGCCGCCGAGCGCGGAAAGATGGTGCTGGTCGGCAACTCCGACTACCTCGACGAGCGCGAGGTGCACTATCTGCGCGCCTTCCTCGGGATGCGGGTCTCCGGGCTGATCCTGATCAGCCAGGGCCCCAGCGAGCACGCGGCCGCCGAGATAGACGCCTGGGACGCCCGGGTCGTCCTGCTGCACCGCCGTCCCGAGGCGATCGAGGACGTCGCCGTGGTCACGGACGACGTGGGCGGCGCGCACCTGGCCACCCGGCACCTGCTGGAGCACGGCCATCCGTACGTCGCCTGCCTCGGCGGTACGGAGATCACCCCGACCGTCGGCGACCCGGTCACCGACCACGTCGAGGGCTGGCGGCGGGCCATGCGGGAGTCCGGGAAGTCCACCGAGGGCCTGCTGTTCCAGGCCCCGTACAACCGTTACGACGCCTACCAGGTGGCGTTGAAGCTGCTGGCCGGGCCGGAGCGTCCGCCCGCCATCATCTGCGCCACCGACGACCAGGCCATCGGCGTGCTGCGGGCCGCGCGCGAGCTGCGGATCGACGTGCCGGGGGAGCTGGCCGTCGCGGGCTTCGACGACGTGAAGGAAGCGGCGCTCACCGATCCGCCGCTGACCACCGTGGCCTCCGACCGCGAGGCGATGGCGCGGGCCGCGGTGGACCTGGTGCTGGACGACGGGCTGCGGGTGCCGGGGTCGCGCCGGGAGCGGCTCAAGCAGTTCCCGTCCGCGCTGGTGGTCCGGCGCTCCTGCGGCTGCGCATGACCTCGCCGGTCGCGCCCCGCTGACCCGTGCGCCGCGGCCCGTGCGCCGCCCCGTCCGCGGGTCCGGTGAACTCTGTCGCGCTTCTCAGCGGGCTCTCAGACGATTCTCAGGAACGTGGCGCACCGTCGAAGCCATGACGGACAACGGCACGCACCTCCCGCAGCACCACCCCGCGCACCCTTACGCCTCCCTGCACCCTTACGCCTCCCTCCCCGCCGCGCCGCCGGTGCCTCCGGACCCGCCGGGCGGGCAGCCCGCGGCCGAGGGAGGCCACCGGCGACAGGGCCGCAGGCGCGGCCCCGTCGCCCTGGTCGCCGCCGTCGCCATCGCGGCGGCCGTGCTCGGCGGCGGGACGGCCGCGCTGGTCGGCCACGCCACGGAGAAGTCCGGCGGCAGCGCCGCCACCCCCGTGGTCAACGCCAACGCCACCACCGGTGGCAGCGTCTCCGCCGTCGCCCAGGCCGTCGGCCCCAGCATCGTGGAGATCAAGGCCAGCTCCGGGCAGGGCGCGTCCACCGGCTCCGGCGTGATCATCACCGGCGACGGCGAGATCATCACCAACAACCACGTCATCGCGGGCGCGGACAGCGTCACGGTGACGTTCAGCGACGGCAGCAGCAGGACCGCGTCCGTCGTCGGCACCGACCCCGGCAAGGACCTGGCCCTGATCAAGGTGCGGGGGGCCAGTGGACTGAAGGCGGCCACGCTCGGTGACTCCGACAGCGTGCGGGTCGGCGACCAGGTGGTGGCCATCGGCTCGCCCGAGGGCCTGACCGGCACCGTCACCAGCGGCATCGTCTCCGCCCTCGACCGGGACGTCACCGTCTCCACCGACGAGAGCCAGGGCCGGCAGGGAGACGGCTCCGGCCGGTGGCCGTTCGAGTTCGGCGGCGGCCGCTACAACGGCGACGTGGGCTCCTCCACCACCACGTACAAGGCCATCCAGACCGACGCCTCGCTCAACCCGGGCAACTCCGGCGGCGCCCTGATCAACATGAAGGGCCAGATCATCGGGATCAACTCGGCGATGTACTCGCCCTCGGGCGCGCAGTCGTCCGGCAGCGCGGGCAGCGTCGGACTCGGCTTCGCCATCCCCGTCGACACGGTGACCGCCGACCTGGACGCGCTGCGCGACGGCGGGAGCTGAGGGCATCCGTGGCACGCTGGACGGGTGACCGCGCGACCCGTCAGGACCCCGAGGTAGACATCCGATGAGCACCGTCGAGCCCGCCGAGCAGTCCTCCCGCGTGCTGATCGTCGACGACGAACCGGCCGTCCGCGAGGCGCTGCGGCGCAGCCTGGCCTTCGAGGGCTACCGCACCGAGACCGCCGTCGACGGGCTGGACGCGCTGGAGAAGGTCGGCCGCTGCGACCCCGAGCTGATCGTCCTCGACGTGCTGATGCCGCGCATGGACGGGCTGACCGCCGCCCGCCGGTTGCGCGCCGGCGGCGTCACCGTGCCCATCCTGATGCTGACCGCGCGCGACACGGTCGGCGACCGGGTCACCGGTCTCGACTCGGGCGCCGACGACTACCTGGTCAAGCCCTTCGAGCTGGACGAGCTGCTGGCCCGGATCCGCGCGCTGCTGCGCCGCAGCGCGTACGCCACGGCGGCGGGCGGCGGGGCGGTGCCCGGTCGGGCGGACCAGGCCGGCGGCGACGTCCTGTCCTTCGCGGATCTGCGAATGGACCTGTCGACGCGGGAGGTGACGCGGGGCGCGCGGCAGGTGGAGCTGACCCGCACCGAGTTCACGCTGCTGGAGCTCTTCCTGGCCCACCCGCGCCAGGTGCTCACCCGCGAGCAGATCCTCAAGGCGGTCTGGGGCTTCGACTTCGAGCCGTCGTCCAACTCCCTGGACGTGTACGTGATGTATCTGCGTCGCAAGACCGAACTGGGCGGCGAGCCGCGGCTGGTGAACACCGTGCGCGGGGTGGGCTACGTCCTGCGCGGCGGGGACGGCCCCGGCAGCGCCCCGAGTCCCGGCAGTGCCCCCGGCCCCGGACGGGACGGGACGCCGTGATCCGGTGGTTCCGGCGGCTGCCGCTGCGCTCCCGGCTGGCGCTGCTGACCGCGGCGGCGGTGGCCCTCGCCGTCGCGATCTCGGCGCTGGCCTGCTGGTTCGTCACCCGCGACCAGCTCGTCAGCGCGCTGGACGACCGGTTGCGGGACGACGTACGGCGGATCGACCTCGGCCGGCTGCGGGACTACGACTGCACGACCGGCAGCCAGGGCTCCCGCGATCTGCGGCCCGGCGCGGCCAATGTGCAGGTCGTCGGCGAAGACGGCATTCCCTGCGTCGCGCCGGGCTCGGACCGGGTACGGGTGACGCGCGAGGACGTCGACGTGGCCCGCGCCCCGCTCTTCACCGACGCCACGCACGACGGCACCACCGCGGACGGCCGGGAGGTCCGGGTCCGTACCGAGCACGTCCAGGTCACCTTTCCGGACGGCCGGACCGGTGACCTGACCGTGTCGGTGTCCCGTCCGCTGGCCGAGGTCACCCGGCCGCTGGACACCCTCGCCCTGGTGCTGCTGACCGTCGCGGGCGGCGGGGTCGTCCTCTCGGCGACGGCCGGGCTGTGGGTCGCCCGGACCGGCCTGAAACCGGTGGACCGGCTCACCGACGCCGTGGAGCACGTGGCCCGCACCGAGGACCTGGCGGTCCGCATCCCCGCGGAGGGAGAGGACGAGATCGCCCGCCTGTCGCGCTCGTTCAACGCCATGACGGCGGCGCTCGCCTCCTCCCGCGACCGGCAGCAGCAGTTGATCGCGGACGCGGGGCACGAGCTGCGCACCCCGCTGACCTCGCTGCGTACCAACATCGAACTGCTGGCGCGCAGCGAGGAGACCGGGCGCGCGCTGCCGCCGGAGGACCGCAGGGCGCTGCTGGCCAGTGTCACCGCCCAGATGTCCGAACTGGCCGCGCTCATCGGTGATCTCCAGGAGCTCTCCCGCCCGGACGCGGCGCCCGGCAGCGGCCCGGTGCAGGTGGTGGCGGTGCACGAGGTGGCGGAGGCGGCGCTGGAGCGGGCCCGGCTGCGCGGCGCGGAGGTGGCGTTCACCGCCGCGCTGGATCCGTGGTACGTACGGGCCGAACCGGCGGCGCTGGAGCGGGCGCTGGTGAACCTGCTGGACAACGCGGTGAAGTTCAGCCCGCGTGGCGGGACGGTCGAGGTCGCCCTGGCCGACGGCGAGTTCACGGTCCGGGACCACGGCCCCGGCATCCTGGAGGAGGAACTGCCCCACGTCTTCGACCGCTTCTGGCGTTCCCCGTCCGCCCGCAGCCTGCCGGGCTCGGGGCTGGGCCTGTCCATCGTGGCACGTACGGTCCACTCGGCGGGCGGCGAGGTGGCACTGCGGCCCGCGCCGGGCGGGGGCACGGTCGCACGGGTCCGGCTGCCGGGGTCGGCTGCCCCTTTCTGACCCACCCCTTCTGACCTGCGCCTCTCTGATCCGCAGTGCAGCACAACTAACCAATGGAACAGGTTTGTTGGCCTGGATTCCGGCTTGTTTCCTGTGACAGGCTCACAGCGAATTGGCTTTACCTGTGACAAGGAATCCGGTGCGAAAAATACAGTCAATCGCCACTGCCGCTGTCGCGGTGCTGGCACTCACCCTGACCGGTTGCGGCGGCGACGACGAGGACTCGGGGGCTTCGGGCACGTCCGAGTCGGGCAGCAGCCGGCCGAGCGGCGGAGCCGACACCACGTCGCCCAGCGCCAGCCCGAGCGCTACGGACGGCGCCAAGTCGCCCATGCCCAGCGGCACGAGCGGGGCCAAGTCCCCGAGCCCGAGCCGTACCGGTGGGGCCCCGTCCGCCAAGCCGAAGCCGAAGCCGACTCGGCCTGCCGCGCCCTCCAAGCCCGCGGCGACGAGCGGAGGCGGCAGCCAGGCGAGCGGCGCGCAGGGCGCCTGGTACTCCATAGCGCGTGATCCGAACGGCAAGGCGGTCGTCCTGACCGTGAGCGGCACATCCTTCACCGTGAACTACGGCGGCAAATCCCTGTCTGGGACGATCAACGCCGACATGACCACCAGGGCCACCGTCGGGGGCGAGACCTCGACCGGCAAGGCCGTGCTCAGCGAGGGCGGGCAGCGGCTCACGCTCACCTGGGACGACGGTAGTCCCAGCGACGTGTTCACCCGCAAATAGCCCGCACAGCACCGGCGGCGACCGCCCTATTCCTTCGCCTTGCCGAAGTCCAGGTGGTCGCCGGCCAGGTCGGCGCGGATGCCGTCGCGCTCGACGGTGATGTTCCGCAGCCGCAGGTCACCCGCCTTCTCGGGGAGCTGGAAGGAGAGCGCCAGTCGCTCCGACAGCTCTGGCGGCTGGAGCCGGATCAGGGCCGCCGCCAGTTTCGGGTCGATGCCGATCCGCTCGAGCACCCATGGGTGCTCGGTGACCGCGTCGACCAGGTTCACCCGCATCAGAGCCTCGACGAAGCGCGGTGAACTGGTGAGCTCGTTCAGCCGCGCGTCGCTGCGCAGCGCTTCCTGGGCCACCTGGTCCGGCACGCCGAGCCGCCGCGCCAGCGACGGGACCGCAAGCATCGCCTTGGCCTTGCCCGCGTCCTGGGCGATCCGTTCGGCGCTCTCGCGGTGCAGCCGCAGCCCGGCGTGCTTGCCCGGCCGGTAGGTCGCCACCTCGGGGATGTCGAGTCGCATGCCCGTGATGTCGGTGGAGATCCCGCGTGCGCCGTCGCGCATGATGCGCGCCTTGGCCCGCACCTGTACCTCCTGCCCGGCCACGGGCAGCTTTCCCGCGGCGAGTACGGATTCGGGGCCATGGCCGGTGAACCGCACCTGGGAGGCGCCGAGTTCGCGGTTCATGTCGTCGAAGGACAGCAGGACGTCGCCGTCGAGGCTGTCGATGGTGGCGCCCTCGACGGAGTCGGGGAGACTGCCGGCGATGTGGATGTCCCGGGCGCTGGCGCGTACCTGCGCCAGCGAGACCCGGTCCGCCGCCACGTCGGGGATGGTGACGTCCACCTGGTCCAGCCGCCCGTCCAGCACCTGGGTCAGGAACGGGAAGCCCCTGATCTCCACCTCGGGCGCGGCCTCCAGCCCGAGCTGCTTCTGCACCCGCTGGGCCGCCTGCCGTTCCGCGTACATCACGGCGCAGCGGTCCGCGAGCACCAGGATCACGGTGGCCGCGGCGGCGGCGATCACCAGCTTGAGGAGCAGCGAGACCCCGGACAGCGGGCGGCGGCGGCCGCGCTTGCGCTTGCGGTGGTTGGGCGGCGACCAGGGCTCTTCGCCGTCCGCGTCGCCGTCGGGCCCGTCCGGCTTGAGCCCGAGGCCCAGCGGGTCGTCGGGGTCGTACGGGTCGGCGAGCTCGGCGAGTTCGTCGTACGGGTTGCGGGGCGGGAGCTCGTCAGCCGCGGGAGCCTGGGGAAGCGGCTGCGTGAGGTCCGGAACCGGCGATGTTGATATGCGCGTGGGGGTTCGCATCGGTCAATCCCACCATGCGGGACCGTGTCGAACGCAAGTTGTACCGCCAGTAGGTGGTGAACGGCACGATGGATTCAGCCGCCGCTCAGCCGCCGCGCTTCGGGCACCGTCGGTGGCTCCCGGCGGCGGACCCCCTACGCCGTAGGGCGGACGTCGCGCGGCACCCCGTGATCCGTGAGTCGCATCTGCACGGGCCAATCCCCGACTTCCGTAGGACGCGGTCGATATGGGGCGGAAGTTAGCGTCGCGTCATGACCAGAACCCGTCGCGCGGCGCTCGCCGCCGCCCTCGTCGCCGCCGTGTCCCTGCCGCTCGCCGCAGCGGGCGCGGCGTCGGCGGAACCGCGCACCGACGCGTCGTCCCCGACCGCCGCGGCCACGGGGGCCACCGCCCTGGACGTCCGGTCGAACCAGAACATACGCCTTGAACTGCCGCGGCTCAGCGGCCCGTACGCGGTCGGCCGGGACACCATCCACCTGACCGACCGGTCCCGTCCGGACCCGTGGGTGTCCGAGGCGAAGGCCCGCGAGCTGATGGTCGACCTGTACTTCCCCGCCCGCCCCGGCACCGGACGCGCGGCGCCGTACATGTCGACGGAGGAGGCGCGGCTGCTCCTGGAGAGCCGGGATCTGGACAAGGTCGTGCCGCCCGAGACGGTGAGCGCGACCGCCACCCAGGTGCGCACCGCGGCCCGCCCGACCCACGGCAGGTTCCCGCTGGTGGTCCTCTCCCCGGGCTTCGGCATGAACCGCGCCACGCTGACCCATCTCGCCGGTGACCTGGCCAGCAGGGGATACGTGGTCGCGGCGGTCGACCACGCCTACGAGTCGCTCGGTACGCGCTTCCCCGGCGGGCGGGTGCTGACCTGCGTGGCCTGCGCGAAGGCGGATGAGGGCGGGGACGCCGTGCGCGCCCGCGTCCCCCGGGTGCGGGCCGCGGACGTGTCCTTCCTCCTCGACCGGCTGACCGGCCGCCACCCCGCCTGGCGGCATGCCGGGCTCATCGACCGGCAGCGGATCGGCATGGCGGGCCACTCCATCGGGGGCGCGGGCGCCGCCGAGACGATGGCGACGGACCGGCGGGTGCGGGCCGGGGTCAACATGGACGGCGCGTTCGTCGCCCCCGTCCCCGAGGACGGGCTGGACGGCCGCCCGTTCATGATGCTGGGCACCGACGACGAGTGGCACCGGCCGGGCGGCAAAGACCGGACCTGGGACGAGGCGTGGACCCGCTTCGACGGCTGGAAGCGCTGGCTGACGGTCGCCGGGTCGGGCCACATGACCTTCACGGACCTGCCGATCCTCGGCGAGCAACTCGGCCTGCCCGACCCCGAGGTGCCGCTGTCGGGGCGGCGCTCGGCGGAGATCACCCACGACTACGTGGCGGCCTTCTTCGACCTGCACCTGCGGGGCGAGCCGCAGCCGCTGCTGGAGGGGCCGTCGCGGGCCAACCCGGAGGTGAGGTTCCAGAACCCGTAGGCCGCCGTCGCTGACCGCTCGGCACAACCCCGTGCGCAAACCCCGTGCGGTGCACATCCGCTCGAAGTGATGACTCTCGGCGAGAGGGTGGTCACAGAGTGCGCTCACGCGTGAGGATGGATCTCGCAACCGCCGTAATGGGGCGAGCGTGTCGCGGCCGTTCCCGCAGCCCGGGAACGGCCGCGACGCGTGCCGTTGGCCGGAAGGGGACCGCATGGCGGATCGGGCGGCGCGGGCGGAGGAAGACGGCGAGAAGGCGGCGGAAAAGGCCGCGGAGAAGCCGGCGGAGGTCCCGGAACAGGCCCCGGGGCAGGTCCCGGAGCAGGCCCGGGAACAGGTCTCGGAGCAGGCCATCGCCACCTTCGGGTTCGTCAGGCCCTCGGAGGCCGCGGCCCCGGCCGAGCCCGCGCCCGGACCGGACGACCAGTGGGCGCTGCCCAACGGCACCGCGTGGGTGTACCACGGCGACGGACACGACGACCTGGTCCGGCCCGTCATCCTGGCCGACGGCTTCAACTCCGGCCCGTCCGAGCTGAACAGCTGGTGGGAGGCCGTGGAGCGGGGCGCGTACCCCTTCGCCACCGAACTGCGGCGCCGCGGCCACGACCTCGTCCTCGTCGGCTACGGCGAGCGCAGCCGCTCGATCCTGGAGAACGCGGAAGCCGTGCGGGCCGCCGTCCTGGAGGCGATCGCGCGGCGACGCGGCACCACACCCCTGGCCGTCGGCGGATTCGGGATGGGCGGCCTGGTCGCCCGGTACGCCCTGGCCGCAATGGAGCACGAGCGCATCGACCACCAGACGGCGGTCTACGTCTCGTACGACACGCCCCACCGGGGCGCCTGGGTGCCCATCGCCCTCCAGGCGTTCGCCCACTACATCCGGCCCCTGAAGTCCGGTTTCTCCCGGCAGGTCAACAGCGACGCCGCCCGCCAGATGCTGTGGCGGCACGTCCAGGAGGTCGACAGCCCGCCGAACGAGCACGACGAGCGGAAGAGGTTCCTCGCCGCGCTGCGCGAGGTCGGCTGGTGGCCGGTGCGGCCCGTCAAGATCGGCGTGGCCAACGGCCGGGCCGACGGCACGGGCAACGGGATCCCCGCCGGCGCGGAGGCGCTCAAGGCCACCGGTCTGGTCTTCCGGGGTACCACGCTGTCCACCCAGGCCGCGGGCGACGGCGTCGCGGTCGGCGAACTGCGCAGCGTCCTGGCCCGTCCAGCGACGGTGAGGACCAGCGAGCTCCCCGAACTCGACGGCGCCCCGGGCGGCATGCTCGACTCCTTCGGCATCCTCGCCGACGAGTTGACCAAGCTCGGCCGGACGACGGTCGACTGGCGCTCGGTGTGCTTCGTACCGACCGTGAGCGCCGCGGCCATCAGGGACCTCGACAGGCAGGACCACCTCTATATCGACGTGAACTCCCTGCCGCCGGGCCAGAGCGAACTGGACGCGTTCGCGTGCGCCTCGGACAACGGGGACCACGCCGCCATGACCGAGGAACTGGGCGGCTGGATCCTCGACCGGCTGCCGAGGTGAACCCGGCCGGCACACGCGGCGCACGGTGCGGCGCCCCGGCTGGGAAGGTCCACCTCCCCGGCCGGACCACCTCGTGGGACTACCGCTGCGACAGATCCGATGCCGTCGTACGGAACCGGGCGACGGTTCCGTCGTCGCTCCAGCGCCGCAGCCCGGCCTTCTCCAGCACCCGGACCGACGCCGGGTTCGACAACTCCACGTCGGCCTGCACCGTGTGCACATCCGGCGCGGTCAGGGCGAACTCCACGATGGCCCGGGTGGCCTCCGAGGCGTATCCGCGGCCTCGACGCGATGCGACGACGCCGTAACCCACCTCGATGGCCCCGTCACTGGGCGGCCAGAACAGCCCGATGGACCCGACCACCAGGCCACTGGCCCGCTCGATGATCTGCCGGTGACCGTACTCGGCCAGGCCGCCCGGGTGCTCGGTGAGGAACCCGGCGATGACCCGGTCTCCCTCGGCGGGGAAGTCCTCCGCCCAGTGCGCCGGCCGGGCGTCACCGACGACGGCGGCGAGCTCGGCGGCGCTCCACGGCCGCAGGACGAGGCGGTCAGTGGTCAGATCCGTACCGGTCAAAGAGAAAGATGACACGCG
Source organism: Streptomyces sp. XD-27 (assembly GCF_030553055.1). Classification (NCBI taxonomy): domain Bacteria; kingdom Bacillati; phylum Actinomycetota; class Actinomycetes; order Kitasatosporales; family Streptomycetaceae; genus Streptomyces; species Streptomyces sp. XD-27. Next base: position 3,626,526 of record NZ_CP130713.1, on the reverse strand, counting down.
ACACTCCTGGTCGTTTCAGACGACCGGGCCGCTGGACTACCCGCGCGCGGCCCGGACTTGGGAATGCTGACGAAGCGTCTGGCGAGCCATATTCATCAACCTCCCTTGTTCCGGCGGTAGTCGCGGAATTCGCGCGCCGAGGGATCGTATCAAGACGCGGCTCCTCCGTGATGACACGGTTGGCCTGCCCGGGAAGGCAAGCCAAGGGCTGACCCGGCAGTCCGTCGTTACGCTGCACGGATGCTGGCATACGACGAGCTGACGCCGCCCGAAAGGGAGTTGTGGGACGCCTTTCCCGCCGGGCGGTGGGTCGACCTGCGGACCGGTGTGGCCGAGGCCGACGATCCGGTGGGCGGCGACCGGTGGGGGCCGGAGCGGACGATACGGGCCGAGGTCATCGCCGCGTTGCTGCTCGGTGCCAACGCGGCGCCGGCCGGTGCCGTCGCCTCGCTGCGGCTGGCCGGGGCCCGGATCACCGGGGGGCTCGACCTCTCCGGGGCGGAGATCAACCACACGCTCTGGCTCAAGTGGTGCCGGCTGGAGGAGAAGGCGAGCTTCTACGGGGCCTCGACGCGGACGATCCGGATCGTCGACAGTCGACTCCCCGGCTTCAACGGCGGGCTGGTGCGGGTCGAAGGCCACCTGGAGCTGGACCGGTCCACCGTGGACGGTGCCGGGGTGTCGCTCATGAACGCCCACCTCGCGGGCGAGCTGAAGTTCAACCGCGCGACGATACGTGTCCCCGGCCACCGGTGGGCCGTGTTCGCGGGCGGGTTGGTCATGGGCGGCGGGGTCTTCGGCAAGGGGCTCACCACGGAGGGCGGGCTGCGGCTTCTGGGAGCGCAGCTCTCCGGCGGGCTGAACCTGAGGGGGGCGCGGCTCGGGGACACCGACGGGTTGTCGCTCCGTGCGGACAACGTGACCGTCACGACCATGCGGTGCTCCGACGGGTTCACGACGACGGGGACCGTGCGGCTGCGGAGCGCGCAGGTATCGGACTGGCTGTCCTTCGAGGGGGCGCGCCTGGGCGGCGACGGCGCCGCGCTGGTCGGCATAGGGATGCGCGTTGAGGACCTCAACCTGCGCTTCGCCGCCCCGCCCGCGGGCTCCCTCGATCTGCGCAGCTCCCAGGTGACGTGGGTACAGGACGACGACGCCACCTGGCCCGACGAGATACGGCTGGACGGCCTCACGTACGGGTCGGTGCGGTTCGCGGAGGCGACCGCCTCGCCCCGGCACGACCTGGCCCGCCGCCTCGCCTGGGTCCGCCGGTCGCCCGGCTACTCGCCCCAGCCGTACGAGCAACTCGCCGCCTACTACCGGCAGATCGGCCACGACGACGAGGCGCGCCGGGTGCTGCTGGCCAAGCAGCGGCACCGCCGCCGCACGCTGGGCCCGGCCGGGCGGGTGTGGGGCCGGCTGCTCGATGCCACCGTCGGGTACGGGTACCGGCCCTGGCTGGCCGGGGTGTGGCTGCTCGCGCTGACTCTTCTCGGCACGCTCGTCTTCCACGCCGGTTCGCCGACCCCGAACAAACCCGGCGAGGGGCCGCCGTTCAACGCGTTCGTCTACACCCTCGATCTGCTGGTGCCCATCGGGGGCCTCGGCCAGCGCGGCGCCTGGCACTGGACCGGCGACGGACGGCAGGTGCTGGCGTACGCGATGGTCGCCGTCGGCTGGATGCTCACCACCGCCGTGGTGGCGGGCGTGACGCGCACGCTCAGCAGAAGCTGAACGGGGGCGGGACGGCGGCGGGACACGCTGAATGGGGACGGGGCCCAGGGCTCACGCCCCGGACCCCGTCCCCGTTAAGCCGTAGCGGTGCTACTTCACCACGGTGATGCGGTCCGCCTTCGGCGGGGCCAGCGGGGACTGCGCCGAGGAGTGCGCCCCCAGGTAGGTGTTGAGCACCTCCAGGTCGGAGGCGCCGACCAGCTTGTTCTTGCCTTCCTTGAAGGCGGGGAAGCCGTCGCCGCCGCCCGCGAGGAACTCGTTCATCGCGACGCGGTAGGTCTTCTTGGGGTCGATGGCCTCGCCGTTCAGCCTCACCGAGTCCGTCACGATCCGGTCGGCACCGGTCTTCGTCAGGTCCAAGGTGTACGTGAAGCCCTTCGACACCTGGAGGATCTTCGGGTCCGCCTGGTTCGGGCCGCTGACCTGCTGCCGCAGCGCGGCCAGCAGCTGCTCGCCCGTCAGGTCGATGGTCGTCATCATGTTGGTGAACGGCTGGACCGTGAAGGCCTCGCCGTAGGTGACGACGCCGTCGCCCTCGCCGCCCGCGGCCTTGTACGCGAAGTCGGAGCGGACGCCGCCCGGGTTCATCAGGGCGATCTGGGCTCCGCCCTTGTCGGCGGGGGCGAGCGCTTCGAGCTGGGCGTCGGTGATCAGGTCGCCGAGCGGGGTCTCGGGCGTGGTCGCGCCCCGGCCGGGGATGTCGGCGGAGATGTAGCCGACCGGCTTGTTCGCGATCGGCGCGGCGAGCTTGCCCCAGCGCTCGATGAGCGCGGTCATGTCCTTGGCCTTCGGCTGCTCGCGGTCGACCACGTGGTTGGCCGACTTCACGCTGGTCCGCACGATGTCGCCGGTGCGGCGGTCGTAGGTGAGCGTGGTGTCGGTGTAGAGGCGGCCGAAGGAGGCGGCGGAGGTGACGGTGCGCGGGGTGCCGGACGGGTCCGGGATGGTGCACGCGTACGCCTGGTGGGTGTGGCCGGTGACCAGCGCGTCGACCTTCGGGGTCACCTTCTTGGCGATGTCGACGATCGGGCCGGAGATGCCGTCGCCCGGGCCGGGGCTGTCGCAGTTGTAGTTGTACGCGCCGGAGGCGGGCATGCCGCCCTCGTGGATCAGCGCGACGACGGACTTCACGCCCTTGCGCTGCAGCTCCTTGGCGTACTTGTTGATCGTCTCGACCTCGTCGCGGAACTTCAGTCCCTTGATGCCCTCGGCGTTGACGACGTCCGGGGTCCCTTCGAGGGTGACGCCGATGAAGCCGATCTTCACGCCCTTGTGCTTCCACACGGTGTAGGGCTTGAGGAGGGGCTTGCCGGTCTTCTCGTCGACGACGTTGGCCGCCAGGTACGGGAAGTCGGCGCCGGAGAAGGTCTTGCCCTCCTCGAAACAGCCGTCCTTGGGGTGGCAGCCGCCGTTCTGCATCCGGGCCAGCTCGCGCGCGCCCTCGTCGAACTCGTGGTTGCCGACGGACGAGACGTCGAGGTCGAGCTTGTTCAGGGCCTCGATGGTCGGCTCGTCGTGGAAGAGGCCGGACAGCAGGGGGCTGGCGCCGATCATGTCGCCCGCCGCGGCCGTGACGCTGTACGGGTGGCCCTGGCGGGCCGTGCGCAGCGAGGTGGCGAGGTACTCGACGCCGCCCGCCGGGATGGCCTTGGTGGTGCCGTCCGGCTGGACCTGGGTGATGTTGCCGGAGGAGCCCTGCGGCGGCTGGAGGTTGCCGTGCAGGTCGTTGAAGGAGAGCAGCTGCACGTCGACGGTGCGGCCGGGGTACGCCCGCTCGGCGGCGGCCCTGGTGTCGGCGTCGGAGGGGGTGCCGGCGTCGGCGGGTATCGCGAAGGCGAGCACACCGACGGTGGCGGCGAGGGCCCCCACCGAGGCGGCCAACCGGCGTGAGGGTCGTCGGCGTTGAGGTGTGGCTGGCATCTGCTCCCCTTGTGATGCGCGGAACTGTTGCGTACAGATCAGGTACGGGTCGGCGGAAGCTTACGGTCCACGCGCGTAGCGCGGCAGGGGGGAGGAGGTTACGAGCTGGTTGCGTGTGGTGGCCGGTCCCGGGGGCATGGGTTCGGTCAGGCGTTGGTCATGCGGGCAGCAGGGCCGGGTCGGTCGTAGGCTCGGCCTTATGGATCACGTGCTGAACGAGACGGTCGGCGGGCGTCCGATCGAGGTCGTCGACGAGCTGGCCCCCGACATGGCGCGGCGCGTGCTGGAGCTGGTCTCGGAGGCCGCGCGCACCGATGGGCAGCCCGCCGTGTCGGAGCAGGGGCGGCTGCAACTGCGCGGGCGGCGGCCCGGGGTGCGGCATCTGCTGCTCCGCGACGAACTGGGGGAGCTGGTCGGCTACGGCCAGCTGGAGGACACCGATCCGGTGGAGGCCCCGGCGGCGGAGCTCGTCGTCCACCCGGCGCACCGCGGCCGCGGATACGGGAGGGCGCTGGGGACGGCGCTGCTGAGGGAGTCGGGCAGGCGGCTGCGGGTGTGGGCGCACGGCGGCCACCCGGCCGCCCGCCACCTGGCCCAGTCGCTGGGCATGGCGCTCTTCCGCGAACTGCGCCAGATGCGGCGGCCGCTGGCGCTGCCGGGCTCCGCGGCGGCGGCCGCGCTGGGACCGGGCCTGCCGGAGATCCCCGAGCCGGTGCTGCCGGAAGGGGTGACCGTACGGACCTTCCGGCCGGGCGAGGACGACGCGGCGTGGCTGGCCGCGAACGCCGCCGCCTTCGCGCACCACCCCGAGCAGGGCTCACTGACCCAGCGCGACCTGGACGACCGCAAGGCCGAGCCGTGGTTCGACCCGGAGGGCTTCTTCCTGGCGGAGCGCGGCGGGGAGCGGGGGGAGGTGGGTGAGCGCGGTGAGCGCGGTGAGCTGGTGGGCTTCCACTGGACGAAGGTGCACGCGGAGGAGCGGCTCGGCGAGGTGTACGTGGTGGGCGTGCGCCCGGACGCCCAGGGCGGCGGCCTGGGCAAGGCGCTCACCGCGATCGGCCTGCGGCACCTGGCGGCCCAGGGGCTGCCGACCGCGATGCTGTACGTGGACGCGGACAACAAGGCCGCGGTGACGGTCTACGAGCGGCTGGGGTTCACGACGCATGAGGTGGACCTGATGTACCGCACGGAGACGTAGCTTCCCCCAGCGCGGCCGCTGGGAGGTGCCCCCATCTCCCTGCGGTCGCCCGGCGAGGGGCCGTGGAACGGGGGTGCCCCCGTCTCCGCCGTGCCGGGCGCTACGGGCCTGGGCCGCTCCGGGGCCTCCTCCGGCGCGGCCGCGGTGACGGGCGCCCGTACCGGAGCGTCCCCTCTCGCCGGTGCCACCACTGGCCCCTGAGGTGGCCCGCTGCGCCTGTCCGGCGCTTGAGGACCGGGGTCCGGGGCAGGGCCCCGGTTTCGGGAAGGGGCGGGGCTGGGGAATGTCACGCCGTGGGCCCACCGCCCACCGCAGGGGCACCCATGCGCACGGCCCCTCGCCGGGAGGCGGACCCGCGGGACCCCTGGGGATGCGCCGCGATTTCCTACGCGCCATGTCTCCGTTACCGGCGATTCAATCTTGGTTGCGAGCATCGCTGAATGCAGCCCGCTGTGCCCAAGCCCAGGCCCCGGAGGCTCCGAGCCGCCCCGGAGCCGTCTTCCGGCGCGCCCGACACGCCCGGGACGCGGAAGAATAAGTACATGAACCAGCCCAGTGGCCAGGCGTCCGTCCCCTCGCAGCCTCCGCAGTCCCCGCAGCCGCCGCACCAGCCGTCGGTCGGTTCCATCGCGGCGCACCGGCCCAACGCCGTCGCCGCACGGCACGTCGGCGGGCTGGACCCCGACCTCGACGCCGATCTGGACGGCTACGAGATCGGCGAGCTCGACGGGCAGAGCGAGGACGGCGTCGGGCCGTTCGCGGGGGAGCTGCCGCAGGGCCGGTTCCTGGACCGCGAGCGCAGCTGGCTGGCGTTCAACGAGCGGGTGCTGGAGCTGGCCGAGGACCCGGCGACGCCGCTGCTGGAGCGGGCCAACTTCCTCGCGATCTTCGCCAGCAACCTCGACGAGTTCTTCATGGTGCGGGTCGCGGGTCTCAAGCGGCGGATCGCCACCGGGGTGGCCACCCGTTCCGCCTCCGGGCTCCAGCCGCGCGAGGTGCTGGACCTGATCTGGACCCGGTCCCGCGAGCTCATGGCCCGGCACGCCGCCTGCTTCCAGCAGGACGTGGCCCCGGCCCTGGCCGACGAGGGCATCCACCTGATCCGCTGGCCGGACCTCACGGAGAAGGAGCAGTCCCGCCTCTTCACGCTCTTCCGGCAGCAGATCTTCCCGGTCCTCACCCCGCTGGCGGTGGACCCCGCGCACCCGTTCCCGTACATCTCGGGACTCTCGCTCAACCTCGCCGTCGTCGTGCGGAACCCGGTCAGCGGACACGATCACTTCGCGCGTGTGAAGGTCCCGCCGCTGCTGTCGCGGTTCCTGGAGGCGTCGCCGCAGCGGTACGTGCCGCTGGAGGACGTGATAGCGGCGCACCTGGAGGAGCTGTTCCCCGGCATGGAGGTGCTGGCGCACCACATGTTCCGGGTCACCCGCAACGAGGACCTGGAGGTCGAGGAGGACGACGCGGAGAACCTGCTCCAGGCGCTGGAGAAGGAGCTGCTGCGGCGCCGCTTCGGGCCCCCGGTGCGGCTGGAGGTCGAGGAGTCCATCGACCCGTACGTGCTGGACCTGCTGGTCCGCGAGCTGAAGATCTCCGACGCGGAGGTCTACCCGCTGCCCGGCCCGCTGGACCTGACCGGGCTGTTCGGGATCGCCTCGCTGGACCGGCCGGAGCTGAAGTACCCGAAGTTCATCGCGGGCACCCACCGCGATCTGGCCGAGGTCGAGTCGGCGTCCGCGCCCGACATCTTCGCGGCGCTGCGCGAGCGCGACGTGCTGCTGCACCACCCGTACGACTCGTTCTCCACCTCCGTGCAGGCGTTCCTTGAGCAGGCCGCGGCCGACCCGGATGTGCTGGCGATCAAGCAGACGCTGTACCGGACGTCCGGCAAGTCGCCGATCGTCGACGCGCTCATCGACGCCGCCGAGTCCGGTAAGCAGGTGCTGGTGCTGGTCGAGATCAAGGCGCGCTTCGACGAGCAGGCCAACATCAAGTGGGCGCGGAAGCTGGAGGAGGCGGGCTGCCACGTCGTCTACGGCCTGGTGGGGCTGAAGACGCACTGCAAGCTGTCCCTGGTCGTCCGCCAGGAGGGCGACACGCTGCGCCGCTACTCGCACGTGGGCACCGGCAACTACCACCCCAAGACGGCCCGGCTGTACGAGGACCTGGGGCTGCTGACCGCGGACCCGCAGGTCGGCGCCGACCTGTCCGACCTGTTCAACCGGCTCAGCGGCTACTCGCGGCGGGAGAACTACCGGCGGCTGCTGGTCGCGCCCAAGTCGCTGCGGGACGGGCTGGTCTCCCGGATCGCCAAGGAGGTCACCCACCAGCGCGCCGGGCGGCCCGCGTACGTGCGGATCAAGGTCAACTCGATGGTCGACGAGGCCGTCGTCGACGCGCTGTACCGCGCGTCGCAGGCGGGCGTGCCGGTGGACGTCTGGGTGCGCGGCATCTGCGCGCTGCGGCCGGGCGTGCCCGGGCTGTCCGAGAACATCCGGGTACGGAGCGTGCTCGGCCGCTTCCTGGAGCATTCGCGGGTGTTCGCCTTCGGGAACGGTGGCGAGCCGGAGGTGTGGCTCGGCAGCGCCGACATGATGCACCGGAACCTGGACCGCCGGATCGAGGCGCTGGTGCGGGTCGCCGACCCGGCCCACCGCGCCAGCCTCAGCAGGCTGCTGGAGACCGGCATGTCCGACTCCACCGCCTCCTGGCACCTCGGCCCGGACGGCGAATGGACCCGGCACGCCGTGGACGCGGAAGGCCAGCCGCTGCGGAACGTACAGGAGATGCTCATCGACGCCCGGAGGCGCCGACGTGGTTCAACGACATGATCTGCGACGACCGTCGGCCGAGGTGACGGGGGCGGCCGGGGGCCAGGCGCCCGGCACCCGGCACCCGGCCGATGTCTGCGGCTCCGGGGGCACGACGGGGGATACGACATGGGGGAGCACATGAGGGGGCCCGCCGTGCCGGCGGCGTCCGGGACATCCGGGATGTCCAGGACGTCTACGGCGTCTACGGCATCCACGACACCCACTGCGTCCACGGCATCCGCGGCGTCTACGGCGGGCGAGGTGCTGGCGCGCTATCTGAACGCGCAGGCGGGGGAGTTCCTGCGCAGCCTGCGGCTGCAACGCGAGAGCGGGTCGGACGTGGCGGAGGCGGCGGAGGCCGCCCGGCAACTGCGCCGCTCGGCACGCCGGATCAGCGGCGCGCTGCACGCGTACCGGCCGCTGACGGACCGGGCCTGGGCGGACCAGCTCCGCGCCGAACTGGTCTGGCTGTCGGGCACGCTCGCCCTCGAACACGCCTACGCGGCCCGCCTCGCCCGCCTGCGCGGGGCCCTGCACCGGCTCTCGGGGGCGGGGACCCCGGCCCAGGACGCGTACGTGGCGCCGCCGCGCGGTGAGCTGGACGCTTACGCGGAGCCGTACGGTCCGCATGATCCGTACGAGCCGCATGAGCTGCACGAGCCGCATGCGCCGTACGAGCCTTACGGGCTGAAAGGGCCGGCCACGGCGGCCGCGGGAGCGGCGACCGACACGGCGGGCGCGGCAGCAGGCGCCCGCTCCACGGGCCGCGGTGCCCGGCGCGGTGTCTCCCTCACGGCGGCCGACCCGGTGGTCCCGTACGGAGGCCCGCTGAGCGCGGACGCGGACGCGGACGCGGACACCACCGCTGTATGGGCGGGCGAAAGCTCTGGCGAGAACTCCGGGGACGCGGCGCCCACGGCCTGGCCGGACGAGGCCGGGGACGGCTCTCCCGCTCCGCGGACCGCAGGCGCCGCGGCAGTCCCCGGACCGTCTGGCGATCAGGAGACCGCCTCGGCGGGGGGCGGTGCTGCCCGCGGCGGCGGACGTGGCGAGGCCGGCGGGGCAGCGGCGGAGGCCGGTGGGGGCGGAGCCGCGGGTCCCGGGGTGTCGCGTCCTGCGCGTGCCGCCCGGGGCGGCGGGCGTGGCGAGACCGGCGGGGCAGCGACACGGGACGGTGGCGTGCGGGGCGGGGGGCGGTCGGACGGGCACGGCGGCGCGCTCACCGTAGGCGCCGCCCGCGCCGGGGCACTGCTCGAGCGGCAGCTCACCCTCGCCCGGACCCGCGCGCACACCGCCGCGCTCCAGGCGCTCGGTTCCGCGCGCTTCCACGCCGTCGCCGACGCGGTCGCCCTGCTCGCCTCCGATGTGCCGCTGGACCCCGACACCGCGGCGCGCCCCGCCGCGCAGGTGCTGCCGCCGCTCGCGGAGCTGGCGCACCGGCGGCTCGTCGAGGCCGTGGACGCGCTGCCGCTGGGCCGGGCCGGGCACCCGTACAACGCCGAGGCGCTGATGCACGGCCTCGCCGCCACCCCGGCCGCCGACGCCCCGCCCGCCAGCGAGCAGCAGGACGCGCCCTGGCACCAGGTGCGGCAGCTGGTGCGGATGCGGCGGTACGCGCTGGAGGTGCTGGACGAGGGCCCATACGTGGAGTGGGCGGGGCCGGTAGAGGCCGAACCCTCGCTGTCCGTACGGCTGCTGGCCGCCGCGCGCGCCTTGGAGCGGCACCGCGACGCGTCGGAGGCGGCCGCCGCCGCGGCCGCCGCCGCCCGGACCCCGCGCATCGCCCCGGCCACGGCGTACGCGCTCGGCGTGCTCCACGCCGACCAGCGGCACGAGGTGGAAGCCGCGCGCTTCGCCTTCGGCTGCGTCTGGCAGCGCATCGCCGCCGCTGCTGCCACCGCGACGCCCGCGCCCCCTTGATCGGTAATGTGCGGTCCGGAACTCGTGATCCGTGATCGGGAATCGGGAATCCGGTACGCGAACAGGAGGAGGCACCCCATGGCCTCGGCGGCCCAGCCCTCGCAAGGCGACCCCGCCCCCGGCGCCCGCCCCGTACGGGCCGCCGGGTGCGTGCTGTGGCGGCGGTCGCCGCGCGACGGGCGGCTGGAGGTCGCGCTCGTCCACCGCCCGGGCTACGACGACTGGTCCCACCCGAAAGGCAAGCTCGAACGGGGCGAGGACCCGATGCGCGGTGCCGTGCGGGAGGTGCTGGAGGAGACCGGGATGAGGTGTACGCCGGGTGCCCCGCTGCCGACCGTCCGCTACACGGTGCGGGGCCGCCCGAAGGAGGTCCGGTACTGGGCTGCCGAGACGACGGACCCCGACGACGCCTTCCTCCCCAACCGGGAGGTCGACCGGCTGCTGTGGCTGCCGCCCGCCGCCGCCCGTGACGTCCTCACCTACGCGCATGACCGGCTGCTCGTCGACGCGCTGCTCGACCGGCTCGGCGACGCCTCGGGCGGGACGCGGCAGTGACCGCGGGCGCCGGGCGGAACCGCGGAACCCGGGCGGTGACCGCGGGACGCGGCGGTGCCCCGCGCCACGGCTACCGCCGCCGCAGCGCCTTCTCGGCCAGCGCCGGCGGCTCGTAGTAGCCGTCCGCCCGGTTCAGGTCGGTGCCCGGCCGCACGATCTCGTCGATCCGGTCGAGTACGTCTCCGCTCAGCACCGTGTCCGCCCCGGCCAGCAGGTCCTCCAGCTGCTCGTACGTACGCGGACCGGTGATCACCGAGGTGACGGCCGGGTGGGACCGGACGAACGCGGTCGCCAGGTGCGGCAGCGAGAGCCCGCTCTGCGCCGCGAGTTCCGCCAGTTCGCCGACCGCCGCCAGCTTGCGCGCGTTCTCCGGCAGCGAGGGGTCGAACTTCTGCCGCTCCAGCGCCCTCCGGCCATCGGCCAGATCGATGTCGGATGCCTTGGTGTACCGGCCGGACAGCCAGCCCGCGGCCAGCGGCCCCCAGGTCAGCACCCCCATCCCGTACTTCTGGGCGGTCGGCAGCACCGCCGCCTCCGCGCCGCGCGCCAGGATCGAGTACTGCGGCTGCTCGGAGCGGAACCGGACATGGCCGCGCCGATCCGAGACCCACTGCGCCTCCACGATCTGCTCCGCGGGGAACATCGAGCTGCCGACCGCGCGGACCTTTCCGGCCCGCACCAGATCCGACAGCACGCCCAGGGTCTCGTCGATGTCCGTGTCCGGGTCGGGGCGGTGGATCTGGTAGAGGTCGACGTAGTCGGTGTCCAGGCGGCGCAGGCTGGCCTCGATCTCGCGGGTGATCCAGCGCCGCGAACCGCCGCTGTGGTTGGGCTCCTCGCTCATCGACTCGCGCGCCTTGGTGGCGAGGACGACGTCCTCGCGGCGGCCCTTGAGCGCCTTGCCGACGATCACCTCCGACTCGCCGCCCGAGTAGATGTCGGCGGTGTCGATGAAGTTGATGCCGCCGTCGAGGGCCCGGTGGATGATCCGTACGGCGTCGTTGTGGTCGCTGTTGGCCCAGGCCCCGAACATCATCGCGCCGAGCGCGTGGTCGCTGACCGAGATGCCGGTGCCGCCGAGGATCCTGCGCTGCATGGTTCTGTCTCCGTACCCGTTCACTGAGTCCCGGACGCGTCTGCGTCACGCGTTCCAGCCTCGGGCGCGGGGGCGGGCGGCGACAGGCCCGCTTCAACCTGGGTCCGGCGGAACCACCTTCGGCGGCCTGCCGCGATAATGGACCGATGGTGTTTTCCGAACCGGAGATCAACGCGTTTCTGACATCACGCCGTGCGGCGCTTGACCCGGGCTCGGTAGGGCTGCCCGAGGGAGTGACCCGGCGCCGCGTGCGCGGGCTGCGCCGCGAGGAGGTCGCCCAGCTCGCCGGGATCAGCGTCGACTACTACACCCGCATCGAACAGGGCCGCGCCCACGCGATCTCGGACTCGGTCCTCGACGCCGTCGCGCGGGCGCTGCGGCTGACGCCCGCCGAGCACACGTACCTGCGGAACATCACCCAGATACGCCGCCGGGGTCCGGGCGGGAGCGGCGGCGCGGGCGGGGGCGCCGGGGAGGGCTGCCGCGCCTGTACGGTGCCGCTCGCGGGCGAGGGCCCGGCGCGGCCGCGGGTACGACCGCAGGTCCGGCAGCTCCTGGACGCGCTGGACGACACGGTTCCGGCGTTCGTGTACGGCCCGGCGATGGACATCCTGGCCTGGAACCGGCTGGCCGGACGGGTCGCCTTCGACCTGGCCACGACGCCCGAGGCCGAGCGCAACGCGGCCAGGCTGGTCTTCCTGCACCCGGACGCCAGGGATCTCCACCCGGACTGGGAGCAGCTCGCGGAGGAGACGGTCGCGGCCCTGCGCGCCGAGGCCGGGCGCCACCCGGAGGACCCGCGGCTGTGCCAGCTCGTCGGCGAGCTGCTGGAACGCAGCGACGACTTCCGCCGCCACTGGGAGGCTCAGGCGGTCACCGAGCGCACCCACGGCACGAAGCGCATCCGGCACCCCGAGGTGGGGGAGCTGCGGGTGACGTACGAGGTGCTGCTGCTGCCGACGGACGAGGGCCAGATGCTGTGCACGTACACGGCGGAGCGGGGCTCCGGCACGGAGCGGGCGCTGCGGGCACTGGCGGAAGGGGCGGCGGTGCGGGTCGCGGCGCGCTGAGCGGCCACTGGGGCATGCTGAGCGGCCCACTGCGCCCGCCGAGTGCCCGCGTCAGCCCGCCGTCGCCCGTGGGGCCAGGGCCTCCCAGGCGACGGTGACCTCGCCCTGCCGCCACCGCCGCGGCCCGTCCGCCAGCGGCCAGTCCGCGCGCAGCGCCGCGCAGGCGCGGACCCAGCGCTGACGCGCGCTGAGCGTCGCGTACGGGGCGGCCGCCGCCCACGCGCGGTCGAAGTCGCGCAGGAACGCGTGGACGGGCTCGCCCGGCACGTTGCGGTGGATGAGGGCCTTGGGAAGGCGTTCGGCGAGGTCGGAAGGGCGGTCGAGGGAACCGAGCCGGGCGGCGAAGGTGACGGTGGCCGGGCCTTCCGGGGTGAGCGCCACCCAGGCGTGCCGCCGCCCTATCTCGTCGCAGGTGCCCTCGACGAGCAGCCCGCCGGGCTGGAGCCGCGCGCAGAGCCGCCGCCAGACGTTGGCGACCTCGTCCTCGTCGTACTGCCGCAGCACGTTGGCCGCCCGTATGAGGGCGGGGCGGGGGCCGTGTCCGGAAGGCAGCGGCACCTCGAAGCCGCCGTGCGCGAAGGTCAGCCCGTCGCGCTCGTACGGCTTGGCCGCGGCGACGCGGCCGGGGTCTATCTCTATGCCGACGACGCGGACGCCGGGCGTCCCGTGCGCCCCCGTCCGCAGCCGGTCCAGCAACTCGACGGCGGTCCAGGGGGCGGCCCCGTACCCGAGGTCGACGGCGACGGGCGCGTCCACACGGCGCAGGGCGGCGCCGTGGACGGCGGCGATCCAGCGGTCCATGCGGCGCAGACGGTTGGGGTTGGTGGTGCCGCGGGTCGCCGATCCGACGGGTCGGGTCGGCGAGGGGGTACGTGCGGCCATACGTATGACTCTAAGCGGCCGGAGGCGCACCCCCGGCCACCCGCGCGATCGGGCCGGGCACAGCTCGGCCGCCCGGGGTCACGCCACCCGGTTGCCCGCGGTCGGCGAGGCCGGACCGGGCCCGAGCGTCACGTCCACGCCCCCGCGGCCGCCGCCCGCTCCGCGTACGCCGTGAAGTCGGTCGGTGCCCGCCCCAGGACGCGCTGGACGCCGTCCACCGGGGCGGCCGTGTACCCGGTCCGGTGGAGGGCGAACAGCGCGCCGAACGCCTTCGCCGCCACCTCCGGGTAGCCCTCGGCGAGCAGCTCGGCCTCGTACTCCTCCGGCGTCAGCTCCACGTACGCGATCTCCCGGCCCGCCGCCCGCGCGATCGTCCCGACCGCCTCGCCGAACGACAGCCCGCGCGGCCCCGACAACTCGTACACCTCTCCCAGATGCCGGTCTCCGTCGCGCGTCAGCAGCGCCGCCGCCACCGCCGCCACGTCGTCCGCGTCGATGAACGGCTCCGGGGTCGCCCCGATCGGCAGGGCGAGCCGGCCGTCGCGCAGCGGCTGCCGCCACATGTCCTCGTCGAAGTTCTGGTTGAAGTTGTTGGGCCGGATGATCGTCCACTCCACGCCGGATCCGCGTACGGCCCGTTCCGCGGCGGCCATGCCCGTGTAGAAGGTGGCCGTGCCCGCGCCGACGTCCTCGCCGATCCGGTCCAGCCCGCGCCCCGACAGCGCCACGATGCGGCGCACCCCGGACTCGACCGCGAGGCGCACGAAGTCCTCCACCGGGTCCGGGTCGTCCGGCGCGACGAGGTAGAGCGCGGTGGCACCCGCGAGCGCGGGTTCCCAGGTGGCGGGTGCGGTCCAGTCGAACGTCACCTCGCTGGAGCGGGAGGCCGCCCGCACCGCCGCGCCCTGCGTGCGCAGCCGCTCCACCACCCGGCGGCCGGTCTTGCCGGTGGCGGCGAGGATCAGGATGTCGCTGTCGTGCTTGCTGTCTGTCGTCATGTCAGTGAGTCAACTGGGCGGGCGCGTGGCGCGACATGGCCGCGAGTACGTCACGCATGTGTATTCGTACGGTGCGTTCGAACGGCCGCATAGGGTGAGCGCATGGACCCGTTCGACGATCTGCTGAGGGGTGTGCGCGCCGACGGCGCGGTGTTCGGCCGGTCGGTGCTGGCACCGCCGTGGGCGCTGAGATTCACCGATGGGGCGTCCATGACGCTGTGCGTGCCGCTGCGCGGCGAGGGCTGGATCGTACGGGAGGACGACGGCAGCGGCAGCGGCTTCGGCGAGAGCGGGCGTCCGCCGCGGGGGATACGGATACGGGTGGGCGAGGCGGCGGTCGTACGCGGGCCTGAGCCGTTCGTCTTCACCGACGCCCCCGGCACCGTCGCCTCAGGGGCGGCGACGCCGCGCGACGTGCGGTGCGGGGACGTGTGGCCGGGCGAGCGGGCGGGCCGGGACGTGGCCGGTGAACTGGCGGGGCACGCGGCGGGCCGCACCGTGCTGATGGCGGGGGCGTACCACGTACGCGGCGAGGTCCCGGGGCGGCTGCTGCGGGTGCTGCCCCCGGTGCTGGTGCTGGCGGACGACCACGACTGCGCGGCGTTGCGCGACTACCTGGAGACGCAGTTGATCGCGAGCGGTCCGTGCGCGCCCGGTGGGCCGGGCGGGGCGGGTGCCCCGGGTCGCGCCGGCGGCCCGGGGCAGCAGATCGTGCTGGACCGGTTGCTGGACTGGCTGCTGGTGTGCACGCTGCGGGACTGGTTCGCCCGCCCGGAGGCGGAGGCACCCGGCTGGTACCGCGCGCTCGGCGACGAGGTGGTGGGCCCGGCGCTGCGCGCGCTGCACGAGGCCCCGGGCGCACCGTGGACGCTGGCGTCGCTGGCGGACCGGGCCGGGGTATCCCGTACGACGCTGGCGAAGCGCTTCCACGACCTGGTCGGCGAGCCGCCGCTGGCCTACCTGACCCAATGGCGGATGGCCCTGGCGGCGGACCTGCTGGCGGAACCGGCGGCGACGGTGGCGTCGGTGGCGCGCCGGGTGGGGTACGCGGACGCGTTCGGCTTCAGCGCGGCGTTCAAGCGGGTACGGGGCGTGAGCCCCAGCGCCCACCGCACCCGCCCCGCGGCCCTCAGCCCCGCCACCCCTGACCGCCCCACCACTGCGCCGACAGATGACCGCCCCACCACCGTGCCGACAGGCCACGTCGTCCGGAGTGGGACCCGACCCCCACATCCACGGCCCCTGCCCGGGAGGCCGCACGGCCCCGCCCGATAGGGCATACGTCACGCTTTGGCAAAGCGGAAATGGGAGCCGACGGTTCCGGCGTTGACCCCTTGGAGCAGACGCCCGTCCGGCGCCCGGCAAGGAGGATCGCGCGGTGAGCCAGTACATATCCCGGCTCGGCAACCTGCGAGGCCGTACCCCGGGGCGCGGCCCCGGGAGCGGGGCCGCGCCGCCGCACCAGCGGCTGCGGTGGCCCGGCCGACGGCCGCGCCGGATCGCCATGCTCAGCGTCCACACCTCGCCCCTCCACCAGCCCGGTACCGGCGACGCCGGCGGGATGAACGTCTACATCGTCGAGCTCGCCAAGCGCCTGGCCGCCCTGAACATCGAGGTCGAGGTCTTCACGCGCGCCACCACCGGCACGCTCCCGCCCGCCGTCGAGCTGGCCCCCGGCGTCCTGGTCCGGCACATCGACGCCGGCCCCTACGAGGGGCTCGCCAAGGAGGAGCTCCCGGCCCAGCTGTGCGCCTTCACCCACGGCGTCATGCGGGCCTGGGCCGGGCACCGGCCCGGCTACTACGACCTCGTCCACTCCCACTACTGGCTCTCCGGCCACGTCGGCTGGCTCGCCGCCGAGCGGTGGGGCGTCCCGCTCGTGCACGCCATGCACACCATGGCCAAGGTCAAGAACGCCGCGCTGGCCGAGGGCGACACGCCCGAACCCGCAGCCCGCGTCATCGGCGAGACGCAGATCGTCCGCGCCGCGGACCGGCTCGTCGCCAACACCGACGAAGAGGGCGACGAGCTGATCCGGCACTACGACGCGGACCGCGGCAAGGTCGCCGTCGTCCACCCCGGCGTCAACCTCGACCGATTCAGCCCGTACGGGCCCGAGGTCCCGGGCCGGCGCCACGGCGCGGACGGTGCCGACACGGGCCTCGCGGACGCGATCCGCACCCACGGCACCTACGGCACCGACCGCACCGACGGCACCGACCGCGCCGATGCGATCCGCGCCGCCACAGGCCGCACCGGCATCCGCCGCATCACCGCGGCCGACATCACCGCGAGCCGGATCGCCGCCGGCCGCGCCGCCGCCCGCGCCCGCCTCGGGCTCCCCGTCGACGCCCTCATCCCGCTCTTCGCGGGCCGTATCCAGCCGCTCAAGGCACCGGACGTCCTGCTGCGCGCCGTGGCGATCATGCTGGACGAGGAGCCCGCGCTCCGTTCCCGGCTCGTCGTACCGGTGGTCGGCGGCCCCAGCGGAACCGGGCTCGCCCAGCCCGAGCGGCTGCAGAAGCTCGCCGCCCGCCTCGGTATCAGCGACGTCGTACGCTTCCGCCCGCCCGTCGGCCAGGACCAGCTCGCCGACTGGTACCGCGCGGCGTCCGTCCTGGTCATGCCCTCCCACAGCGAGTCCTTCGGGCTGGTCGCGATCGAGGCGCAGGCATGCGGCACGCCGGTTGTCGCGGCGGCGGTCGGCGGACTGCCCGTGGCGGTGCGGGACGGCGTGTCCGGATTCCTGGTCGACGGCCACGACCCCGCCGACTACGCGCGCGTGCTGCGCCGTTTCGCCGCCGGGCCGGCAGGCGCCGAGCTTGTCGACCGGATGGGTGCCGCCGCGGCCCTGCACGCGCAGTCGTTCGGGTGGGACACGGCCGCCGCGGCGACGGCGGACGTCTATCAGGCCGCGATGCACGAGCGTCGTCGCCTACGATCAGCCCATGCCCATGGGTGACGCGGACGCCGACACGACGACAGACACCAGCAGCACCAGCGCCAGTGCGAGTACCAGCGCAGGCACTGGCACCGGCACGGGTACCGGCGCCGCCGCCGTCATCGAGCAGACCCTGCGCGACGCCGAGCTGGAATGGGAGAGCGCGGCCGACGGCGCCTACGTCGTCAAGCTCCCCGGCGTCCGCAAGCTCTCGACCACGTGCGCGCTGCGGCTCGGCAAGCACTCCCTCTCCGTCAACGCCTTCGTGATCCGGCATCCGGACGAGAACGAGGCGGCCGTGCACCGCTGGCTGCTGGAGCGCAACACCAAGCTGTACGGCGTGAGTTACGCGGTCGACCGGCTCGGCGACATCTACCTCGTAGGGCGTCTGCCGCTGTCCGCGGTCACCCCGGAGGAACTGGACCGGCTGCTGGGCACGGTCCTGGAGAACGCGGAGGGCAGCTTCAACACGCTCCTGGAGATGGGCTTCGCGACGGCGATCCGCAAGGAGTACGCCTGGCGCACCTCACGCGGCGAGTCCACGCGGAACCTCGAGGCATTCGAACACCTGACCCGCGATCTGACGGACTGACCGCGGCCTCGGTTGTCTGCGTCACGAAGTAGGCCGCGGCGGGCCGGTCACCGGTTCGGCCCACACCGCTGGTCCGCTGTGCACCACGTTGGGAGCCTTGACCCTGGCATGTGACATTCGTCCGGCCATCGTCGAGAGTGAGGGAGCGCCGGTCATGGCGAAGAAGCTGCACGTCGGCAACCTGGGGTTCGACACGACGGAAGACGACCTTCAGGAGCTTTTCGCAAGGGTCGGTGAAGTGCTGGACGTCCAGATCGTCTCGGACCGTGACACGGGCCGGTCTTTGGGCTTCGGGTTCGTCGAGATGAACGACCGGGCGGCGGAGAAGGCCCTGGCCCAGCTCAACGGAACCAGGCTGAACGGCCGCAACTTGAACGTCACCGAGGCCCATCGCCGGGCGAACCGCCGCATGCCCGGTTAGGCCACCCGCTCCACCGAGTCGGCCGGAGCCGGGCCCGCGGACCCCGTCTCCCGCGGCTCCGACGGCGCGGGCTCCGGCACGGTCCGCATCAGCACCCAGTACCCCGCCGCCGCGACCGTGCCCACCACCGCGCACCCGCCCCACAGCCACCCCGCCCCGAACCGGTCGATGACCTGGCCCGACAACAGCGGGGCCGCGAGCCCGGCCGCGGACCAGGACATGGTGTGCATGCCCTGGTAGCGGCCGCGGCCGTGGGTGGGGGAGAGGCGCACCACGAGGCCCATCTGCGTCGGCAGGTTGACGATCTCCGCGAGGGTCCACACGCACACCGTCAGCGCGTACACGCCCAGGGAGCCCGCGAACGCCGTCAGCCCGAAGCCGTACCCCACGAGCAGGGAGGAGAGGGTGAGCAGCAGCCGCGGGTCGCGGTGCTCGACGTAGCGGGTGACGGGAATCTGCAGGGCGACGATCAGTACGCCGTTGGCCGCGATCGCCAGCCCGTAGTCCGAGCTGGAGAAGCCGTCCGCGCCCATGGCCACCGGCAGGCCCACCGACCCCTGCTGGAAGAGCAGCGCGATGAGGAAGGACAGCCCGACGAGAGCCATGAAGCGGCGGTCCCGCACCACGGTGCCCAGGCCGATCTCCGGTTCGGCGGCCGTGCCCGGACCGGCCGGGCGGTCCGGGCGGGACTCCGGGAGCTTGGCGAAGACCACCAGGGCGCACACCAGCGTCATGGCGGCCTCGATCAGGAAGCCGGCCTGGTAGCTGTACTCGGCGAGCAGGCCCGCGCCGGTCGAGGAGAACGCGAAACCCAGGTTGATCGCCCAGTAGTTGAGCGAGAAGGCGCGGACCCGGTCCTCGGGGCGCACGATGTCGGCCATCATGGCCTGCACCGCCGGGCGGGAGGCGTTGCTGGCCATGCCCACGGCGAACGCGACGGCCGCGATGGCGACCGGGTGCGTCATGAAGCCGAGAACCGCCACCGACACCGCTGTCGAGAGCTGGGCGACGAGCATGGTGGGCCGCCGCCCGAGCCGGTCGGTCATGACCCCGGCGCCGAGCGCGGCGACGACGCCGCCCAGCCCGTGCAGGGAGGCGACCAGGCCCGCGTACGTGGCCGAGTAGCCGCGCTCCATGGTCAGGTACAGCGCCATGAAGGTGGCCACGAAGGCGCCCAGCCGGTTGACCAGCGTGCTGGTCCACAGCCACCAGAACTCCCGTGGCAGCCCCGAGACGCTCTCTCGTACGGCCCGTTTCGCGGTCGCAGCCGACAGCATCGTTCCCCCGAATCCCCCGACGATGTAAGCCCCATGATGTAAGTGGCTCATGCGGCAGCTGTACCTTACGGTTCGATGATCCCCGGCCGCCAGTCATTTGACTGAACACGTCAAACGAGACCGCCGTTCGGACGTCGTCGTTCCGGTTCAGCGGCGTCTATTACGCTCAGGGGCATGGCCGACGCACCGTACAAGCTGATCCTCCTCCGCCACGGCGAGAGCGAGTGGAACGCGAAGAACCTGTTCACCGGCTGGGTGGACGTCAACCTCAACGAGAAGGGCGAGAAGGAGGCGGTCCGCGGCGGTGAGCTGCTGAAGGACGCCGGCCTGCTGCCCGACGTGGTCCACACCTCCCTCCAGAAGCGCGCGATCCGCACCGCGCAGCTCGCGCTGGAGGCCGCCGACCGCCACTGGATCCCGGTCCACCGCTCCTGGCGGCTCAACGAGCGGCACTACGGCGCGCTCCAGGGCAAGGACAAGGCGCAGACGCTCGCCGAGTTCGGCGAGGAGCAGTTCATGCTGTGGCGCCGCTCGTACGACACCCCGCCGCCCCCGCTGGAGGACGGCGCCGAGTGGTCGCAGAGCGACGACGCGCGCTACGCCTCGATCCCGCCGGAGCTGCGGCCGCGCACCGAGTGCCTCAAGGACGTCGTCACCCGCATGCTGCCGTACTGGTACGACGGCATCGTCCCGGACCTGCTCGCGGGCCGCACCGTCCTGATCGCCGCGCACGGCAACAGCCTGCGCGCGCTGGTCAAGCACCTCGACGGCATCTCCGACGCCGACATCGCGGGCCTGAACATCCCCACCGGCATCCCGCTCTCCTACGAGCTGGACGCCGACTTCACGCCGCTGAACCCGGGCGGCACCTACCTCGACCCGGAGGCCGCGGCCGCCGCCATCGAGGCCGTGAAGAACCAGGGCAAGAAGAAGTAGCCCCGCGCGGGGAGTTCCCCGCGGACGTGGCAGGGCCCCCGACCGGATACCGGTCGGGGGCCCTCCGTACACGTCGTACGGTTCAGGTTCAGCTACAGCTGCCGCCGCATTGGCACGAGCCGCCGTTCTGGCAGCCGCAACTGCAGCCTGGGCCGCACTGGCAGCCGCTGGCGGGCGGGGCCGGGATCGGGACGGAGGGGCCTGTCATGGAGTGACCTCCTTGAGTCGGTCGGAACCTGACATAGCCCATTGGACCGCCAGGGGTACGGGCGCATCAACGGCGCGTGGAGGTAAACCGCCCGTCCCGCCATCCCCCGCAACAGCGGCCCCTCGGGCCCCTTCGACCGGACCCGCTCACTCCCCTTCGGCCGGACCGCTCAGGCTCCCTCGGCCGGGTCCCCCGCCGCCGCCGCGATCTCGTCCGCGTGCTCGCCGGTCACCAGGTACACCACGCGCTTGGCGACCGAGACCGCGTGGTCGGCGAACCGCTCGTAGTAGCGGCCCAGCAGCGTCACGTCCACGGCCGTCTCGATGCCGTGCTTCCAGCGGTCGTCCATCAGGTGCTGGAACAGGGCGCGGTGCAGCAGGTCCATCGCGTCGTCGTCCTGCTCCAGCTGCATCGCCAGGTCGACGTCCTTGGTGATGATGACCTCGGCGGCCTTGGCCATCAGCCGCTGCGCGAGCTGGCCCATCTCCAGGATCGTGGCGTGCAGGTCGCGCGGCACCGCCGTCTCGGGGAAGCGCAGCCGGGCCAGCTTGGCGACGTGCTGGGCGAGGTCGCCGGAGCGCTCCAGGTCCGCGCTCATCCGCAGGCTCGTGACCACGATCCGCAGGTCGGTGGCGACCGGCTGCTGCCGGGCGAGCAGGGCGATGGCGCGCTGCTCCAGGTCCCGCTGGAGGTCGTCGACCTTTCCGTCGGCGGCGATGACGCTCTCGGCGAGCTTGAGGTCAGCGTCGAGAATCGCCGTGGTGGCGCGGCCGATGGCCGAGCCGACGAGCCGGGCCATCTCGACCAGGCCCTCGCCGATCGAATCCAGCTCCTCGTGGTACGCGTCCCGCATCAGTGACCTTCTCTCCTTGTGAGCCCGGGTGTGTGGCCGATGTCTTCCAAGGTCCGGCCGAAACGCGTCGCGCGGCGGCATCCCGTGTGAACCCCCACCATCACCCCGGTGAACTCTAGGGAACATACGTTTTCACTACGACCTGACGAGTGATCCTGGTCACACGATCGTGGCATGGTGCAGGTCCGGTGTACGCGGGGGAACGGAGGGGATACGCCAACCGGACGACGGCGGTACGCGTACCGTGGGGAGTGAACCCGCGCCGACCCCCTGGTGAACTCTCGGCAACGTCTGTTCGAGGGCTCCGGTCAGCGGCTGTGGAGGGGTCTGGATCCGTGCATAACCTGGATGCATGAACGTGGACGCGGCCGTCGCCGCAGTGGCTGCGATCGCCGGGGTGTGTACCGGCGTCATCGCCATGCTGGCGTTCCGCTGGAGCGAGCGCGACCAGGCCAAGCCCACCCGTACCTCGCTGCATACCGAGGCCGCGCTGCCGCCGGGTGTGGACACCGTCCTGTCGGTGCTGCGCTCGTCCGCCGTGGTGCTCGACGAGGCGGACGCGGTGGTCAAGGCCAGCTCGGCGGCGTACGCCCTGGGCCTGGTACGGGGCGGGAAGCTCGCGGTGGAGCCGATGCTGGCCATGGCCCGCGACACCCGGCGCGACGGAGAGATACGGCAGATCGAACTGGACCTGCCGCGGCGCGGCACCGGCCGCGGCGACGCGCTGGCGGTCTCCGCCCGGGTCGCCCCGCTGGGCTCCCGGCTCGTCCTGCTGCTGGTCGAGGACCTCACCGAGGCCCGCCGGATCGAGGCCGTGCGCCGCGACTTCGTCGCCAACGTCAGCCATGAGCTCAAGACCCCGGTCGGCGCCCTGTCGCTGCTCTCCGAGGCCGTCATGGACGCCTCCGACGACCCCGAGGCGGTGACCCGCTTCGCCGGCCGGATGCAGATCGAGGCGACCCGGCTCACCAGCCTGGTCCAGGAGCTGATCGACCTCTCCCGGGTGCAGAACGACGACCCGCTGGAGGATGCCGAGCCGGTCCGGGTCGACGAACTGGTCGCCGAGGCGATGGACCGCTGCCGCCACCAGGCGGGCACCAAGCAGATCAACATCGCCGCGGGCGGCACCGCCGAGCTCCACGTCTGGGGGAACCGCGGCCAGCTGGCCGCCGCCCTGGGCAACCTCGTGGAGAACGCGGTCAACTACAGCCCGGCCCGCACCCGGGTGGGCGTCGCGGCCCGGCGCGTCAACGCGCCCGGTGGCGACCTGATCGAGATCGCCGTCACCGACCAGGGGATCGGCATCTCGGAGAAGGACCGCGAGCGGATCTTCGAGCGGTTCTACCGCGTCGATCCCGCGCGCTCGCGGCAGACCGGCGGGACCGGCCTCGGTCTCGCCATCGTCAAGCACGTGGCCGCCTCGCACGGCGGGGAGGTCACGGTGTGGAGCGCCGAAGGCCAGGGCTCCACCTTCACCCTGCGGCTCCCGGAGGCCGGCAGCGTCCGGGACCGGGCCGAGGCGGAGCGGAAGCTCCGCCGCGGCGGCCGCCCACTGATCGGTCCTGACGACCTCGAAGGCGAGGAGCAGGACCGGGCGTACGAGACCTTCACCAACGATCCACTCTCTGCCCCGGAGGTCCATCCGTGACCCGAGTGCTCGTCGTCGAGGACGAAGAGTCGTTCAGCGACGCGTTGTCGTACATGCTCCGAAAGGAGGGATTCGAGGTCGCGATCGCGACAACAGGGCCCGAGGGGCTGGACGAGTTCGAGCGGAACGGTGCCGATCTGGTGCTGCTCGACCTCATGCTGCCGGGCCTGCCCGGGACGGAGGTCTGCCGTCAGCTGCGCGGCCGCTCCAACGTCCCGGTCATCATGGTGACCGCCAAGGACAGCGAGATCGACAAGGTCGTCGGCCTGGAGATAGGAGCCGACGACTACGTGACCAAGCCCTTCTCCTCGCGCGAGCTGGTCGCCCGGATCCGCGCCGTGCTGCGCCGCCGCGGCGAGCCGGAGGAGGTCGCCCCGGCCGCGCTGGAGGCGGGACCGGTGCGGATGGACGTGGACCGGCACGTGGTCACCGTCGGCGGCGGCAAGGTCGACCTGCCGCTCAAGGAGTTCGACCTGCTGGAGATGCTGCTGCGCAACGCGGGCCGGGTGCTGACCCGCATGCAGCTGATCGACCGGGTCTGGGGCGCGGACTACGTCGGCGACACCAAGACGCTGGACGTCCACGTCAAGCGGCTGCGCGCCAAGATCGAACCGGACCCGGGCGCGCCGCGCTACCTGGTGACGGTGCGCGGCCTGGGCTACAAGTTCGAGCCGTAAAGAGCCACAGGGGGCACCGCCGACGGCGCACGACGGCAGCGGGCGGCCCGCCGGACTCGATCCGGCGGGCCGCCCGCTGCGTGTGTGGGTCAGCGCCCAGCTGTGTCAGTGCCCAGCCGTGTCAGTGCCCAGCCGTGTCAGTGCCCGGCGTGGCCGTTCGGGTCGGGCTCGCCGGAGGCGATGCCCTGGCCCTGCGGCGGCGTGGTCGCCGTGTCGTTCGGCTTGGCCGGCGCGGTGCTGCCGTTCGGCTTGCCCGGGTTCTTGTCCCCGGCCTCGCCGCCCGGGGAGGCCGGGGCGGTGCCGGTGGGCGTGCCCGCCGGGGTGGTCGGCGTGGCCGGCTGCGTCGGCTTCGGGGCCGGCGGCTTCTCCGGGCCCCACTTGTCGAAGTAGCTGGTGGCCGGGACGACGAACGCCTTCAGCTCGACCTCGCCCGTCTTGTTGAAGTCGAAGACGACGGACTGGGCGTCGCCGTCGCGGGCGGCCTCCCGGCCGTTCTCGATGACCGCCGAGGCGTTGCCCTTGCCGCCGAGGGTCAGCTCGCCGTGCTCCGGGATGACCAGCTCGCCCGTGCCCTTGGCCGGGGAGAGCTTGACCTTGGTGTCGCCGACGGTGATGGCCTTGAGCGCCTGCGGGCCGTCGCCGTTGTTGAAGATCTTGGCCGTGATCACGGCCGGCCCCTTCGCCTTCAGGTCCGGCTGCGTGACGACCGCCACGTTCTGGATCTTGATGTTGCCGACCGACGTCGCGGCGTTGTCCGGCTTGATCTCCAGCGTCTGCGCGTCGTTTCCGGCTCCGCAGGCGGAGAGCGGGGCGATCGAGAGCACGAGGGCGGTGGCGGCGAGGGCGCCGCGTCGAAGGTCGCTGCTCACGGCGGCGGCATCTCCTAGGACGAAGTAAAGGTTGGATCAGCGGGCTTAGGTTACCGAGCCGCCCGCGCGGCGCCGCACCCGACCCGCCCCGAGACGATCTCCGGTACGTCGGAATATCGCGCCGGTGTCCGGAGCGGGGATTATCGGTAAGGAATGCGGAGGGCTCCGGGAGAATTGATCAAGATGATGATCATGTATGGCGTGATCAATTCGGGAATCGCTCGGGTCGCGGCGCCCGGCGACCGAACGGAGTAGCGGAAGTTCCGCCCACGGACTCCGGCAAAACGGGACGTACAACCACCCGCATGGCCGTTCCGGAAGCTGTAACGTGCCTGTTTCACTGCCCCTGAACAGCGGCTCCGACCTGCGAATACCCGGTTCCGCGCCCCCCTCGAAGCACGTCCCGGCTGCTGTTGTCAAGCCCCGAGATATGCCCTGACCTGCGAAAACGCCATTCAGAACGGGGCGCTCACGTGTTACCCTGGATAGCCACGGAAGGGGTACCTGTCACATGACGTTCAAGGTTGGCGACACCGTGGTCTATCCCCATCACGGGGCCGCGCTGATCGAGGCCATCGAAACTCGCCAGATCAAAGGCGTGGACAAGACCTACTTGGTGCTGAAGGTCGCGCAAGGCGACCTGACGGTTCGTGTGCCAGCGGACAATGCGGAGTTCGTCGGCGTGCGCGATGTGGTCGGCCAGGACGGGCTGGACCGGGTCTTCGAGGTGCTGCGCGCACCGTACGCGGAAGAGCCGACGAACTGGTCCCGTCGCTACAAGGCAAATCTTGAGAAGCTCGCCTCCGGCGACGTGATCAAGGTCGCCGAGGTCGTGCGCGACCTGTGGCGTCGTGAGCGTGAGCGTGGACTGTCCGCCGGTGAGAAGCGCATGCTCGCGAAGGCCCGCCAGATCCTGGTGAGTGAGCTCGCCCTCGCGGAGAGCACGAACGAGGACAAGGCGGAAGCCCTGCTCGACGAGGTGCTCGCGTCCTGACGCTGTTCCGGATCCAATGCGATGTTGGATTCCCCGCAGTGGCTTGATGCACAGCAGTGATGCCGTGGTGCCCGCGACCTGACATGGTGATCGTTCCGTGTCCGCTGTCGCCGGGCGCCGCGGCATCTGTGCGTACCTTGGTGTACTGGGTGTGCCGGGCCCGGGCAGCTGGCGCGACCAGTCGTCACGGAAGGGGCCGGTCGGGCAATCGCGCCCGGCACTCCCCCAGGCTCCACGAGCCAGGGGGTACCCCCAGCCCATACCCATTTCGGCCGAGGAAGCAAACCTGAACGCCAACGCAATGTCCGCCTCCGGGGCAGCTGAGCGCCCCGAGCGGCCCTCCCGCACCGCCGCGGTCATTCCCGCGGCCGGCCGTGGCGTGCGCCTCGGCCCCGGCACCCCCAAGGCGCTCCGCGCCCTCGGCGGCGTCCCGATGCTGGTGCACGCCGTACGGGCGATGGCCGGATCCCGGGCCGTCTCGCTCGTCGTCGTGGTCGCACCGGCCGACGGCGCCACCGAGGTCCGCCACCTCCTGGACGAGTACCTGCAGTCCGGCGCCACCGACATCGAGGTCGTCCCCGGCGGCGCCACCCGCCAGGAGTCGGTCCGGCTCGGCCTGGCCGCGCTCCCGGACGACGTCACCACCGTGCTCGTGCACGACGCCGCCCGCCCCCTCGTTCCCGTCGACACGGTGGACGCGGTGGTCGCGGCCGTTGCGGAAGGCGCGCCCGCCGTTGTACCGGGCCTTCCCCTGGCCGACACGGTCAAGCAGGTCGACCCCCGCACCGGCGACCGGGCCGGGGAGCCCGAGCCCGTCACCGGCACCCCCGAGCGCGCCCTGCTGCGCGCCGTGCAGACCCCGCAGGGTTTCGACCGCGCCACGCTGGCCGAGGCGCACGCGAAGATCGCCCTTGACGGCGAGGGCGCGACGGACGACGCGGGCATGGTCGAGCGGCTCGGCGTCGAGGTCGTGGTCGTGCCCGGCCACGAGGAGGCGTTCAAGGTGACCCGCCCGCTGGACCTGGTCCTCGCCGAGGCCGTCCTCGCACGCCGGAGGGCCACCGATGGCTTTTAACCACCTGACCGGCCCGCTTCCGCTGGTCGGGATCGGCACGGACGTGCACGCCTTCGAGCGCGGCCGGGAGCTGTGGTGCGCCGGGCTGCGCTGGGACGGTGCCGAGTACGGCCTCGCCGGGCACTCCGATGGCGACGTCGCCGCGCACGCCGCGTGCGACGCGCTGTTCTCCGCCGCGGGCGTCGGCGACCTCGGCGCGCACTTCGGCACCGACCGCCCCGAGTGGTCCGGCGCGTCCGGCGTCACCCTGCTGACCGAGGCCGCCCGTATCGTGCGGGCCGCCGGCTTCGAGATCGGCAACGTGGGCATCCAGGTGATCGGCGTGCGGCCCAAGATCGGCAAGCGGCGGGACGAGGCGCAGCGCGTGCTGTCCGAGGCGGTCGGCGCGCGGGTGGCCGTGTCCGGCACGACGACGGACGGGCTGGGCCTGACCGGCCGCGGCGAGGGGCTGGCGGCGATCGCCACGGCGCTGGTCTTCCCGGCGTAACTTCCGCGGCCCTACGGGTGGAACACCGGCGCCGGCGCGGTCGGGCGGCGGCGGGGCGCGGCATGCGTAACCGTACGCGCCCCGCGAGGGCTTGCCCCGGAAGGAAACCACCCGTGCTCTCCGACGAAGTCAAGGCCCTGCTGGACACCCCGGTCTTCGTCACCCTGGTGACGCTCAACGCCGACGGCAGCCCGCAGGCGTCGCCGACCTGGGTGACGCGAGACGGCGACGACGTCCTGATCTCCACCACCGAGGGGCGTCGCAAGGAGCAGAACCTGCGGCGGGACCCACGGGTGTCGGTCGTGGTGCAGCCGTGCGACGCGCCGTACACCTACGCCGAGATCCGCGGCCGGGCGCAGCTCTCCTCGGAACGCGCCCAGGAGCTGATCGACGAGCTGTCGCAGAAGTACACGGGCAGGAAGTACGCGGAGTTCAACCCGGCGGCCGTGGACGACGCGCCGCGCGTGGTCGTGCGGATCACGCCCAGCCACATCACCGGCATGGGACTCTGACCGGTCCCCGTCGTGTCACGCTTCGATGACCCCGCGCCGCGGGGTCGCGGGGCACCGCCGTGTTCCGTCTACCCTTGATGCGTGACTATTCGCCTGTACGACACCAGCGCCCGGCAGATCCGTGACTTCACTCCGCTCGTTCCGGGCTGTGTCTCGATCTACCTGTGTGGCGCGACCGTGCAGGCCGCCCCGCACATCGGGCACATCAGGTCGGGGCTGAACTTCGACATCATGCGCCGCTGGTTCGCCTACCGCGGCTACGACGTCACGTTCATCCGCAACGTCACCGACATCGACGACAAGATCATCGCCAAGTCCGCCGACCAGAACCGCCCCTGGTGGTCGATCGGGTACGAGAACGAGGGCGCGTTCAACGCGGGCTACGACGCGCTCGGCTGCCTGCGGCCGACGTACGAGCCGCGGGCCACCGGGCACGTGCCCGAGATGATCGAGATGATGCGCGGCCTCATGGAGCGCGGCCACGCCTACGCCGTCGAGGGCAACGTCTACTTCGACGTGCGCTCGTACCCCGGTTATCTGGAGCTGTCCAACCAGTCGTTGGAGAACCTCCAGGCGGCGGGGGACGTCGAGACCGGCAAGCGCGACCCGCGCGACTTCGCCATGTGGAAGGCGGCGAAGCCGGGTGAGCCGTCGTGGGAGACCCCGTGGGGCCGCGGCCGTCCCGGCTGGCACCTGGAGTGCTCGGCGATGGCCCACAAGTACCTGGGCCGGGCGTTCGACATCCACGGCGGCGGGATCGACCTGATCTTCCCGCACCACGAGAACGAGATCGCGCAGGCGAAGGCCTTCGGCGACGACTTCGCGGCCTACTGGGTGCACAACGCCTGGGTCACGATCGCGGGCGAGAAGATGGCCAAGTCGCTCGGCAACTCGGTGCTGGTCTCCGAGATGGTCAAGCAGTGGCGGCCCATCGTGCTCCGCTACTACCTGGGCACCCCGCACTACCGCTCGATGATCGAGTACAGCGAGGAGGCCCTGCGCGAGGCGGAGTCCGCGTTCGCGCGGATCGAGGGCTTCATGCAGCGCGTCACCGAGCTGACGGGCGAGCCGGTCGAGCCCGCGGCCGAGGTGCCGCCGGCGTTCGCCGAGGCGATGGACGACGACCTGGGCGTCCCGCAGGCCCTGGCGATCGTGCACACCACCGTCCGGCAGGGCAACTCCGCCCTCTCCGCCGACGACAAGGAGTCGGCGGTGGCGCGGCTGGCGGAGGTCCGGGCCATGCTCGGCGTGCTCGGCCTGGACCCGCTGGACGAGCAGTGGGCGGGCGCCCAGGACCGCGGCCAGGACCTGCACGGCGTGGTGGACTCCCTGGTCCGGCTGGTCCTGGACCAGCGGCAGGCCGCCCGCGCCCGCAAGGACTACGCCACCGCCGACGCCATCCGCGACCAGCTCCAGCAGTCCGGGCTGGTCATCGAGGACACCCCGGCCGGCCCCCGCTGGGAGCTCGGCTCGCGCTGACCTCGCTCTTTGTGCCGCCCGGTCGCCCGGGCGGCACACTGTTGACCAGTAGCACGTACGTACGTTTGCTGAGCAGTGCTGAGCAATGAAGAGATAGGTGACATTCATGGCCGGCAACAGCCAGCGCAGGAACCGCCGCACCGCCAACAAGAAGGGCGCGACGGTCGGCAGCGGCGGCAAGCGGCGCCGCGCGCTCGAGGGCAAGGGCCCGACCCCGCCCGCCGAGATGCGCAAGGGACACGTCAAGCAGCGTGTCGCGAACGCCCGGGCCAAGCAGGCGGCCCGCCGCCCGGCCCCCCGGCGCGGCGGCCCCAAGGGCACCAACGAGCTGGTCGTGGGCCGCAACCCGGTGGTCGAGGCGCTCCGCGAGGGCGTCCCGGCCAACACGCTGTACGTCCAGCAGTTCATCGACAACGACGAGCGGGTCCGCGAGGCGCTCCAGCTCGCGGCCGAGCGCGGCGGCATCAACCTCATGGAGGCGCCGCGCCCGGAGCTGGACCGGATGACGAACGGGCTCAACCACCAGGGCCTGGTGCTCCAGGTGCCGCCGTACGACTACGCCCACCCCGAGGACCTCCTCGACGAGGCCGCCACCGCGGGCGAGGACCCCCTGATCGTCGCCCTCGACGGCGTCACCGACCCGCGCAACCTGGGCGCGGTGGTGCGTTCGGTGTCCGCGTTCGGCGGCCACGGCGTGGTCGTGCCGGAGCGGCGCGCGGCCGGGATGACGGCGGGCGCGTGGAAGACCTCGGCGGGCACCGCGGCCCGCACGCCGGTCGCGCGCGCCACCAACCTCACCCGGG
This sequence comes from Streptomyces sp. XD-27, assembly GCF_030553055.1. Classification (NCBI taxonomy): domain Bacteria; kingdom Bacillati; phylum Actinomycetota; class Actinomycetes; order Kitasatosporales; family Streptomycetaceae; genus Streptomyces; species Streptomyces sp. XD-27. The sequence continues at coordinate 3,596,568 of NZ_CP130713.1, read as the reverse complement.
CGCTCGAGTCGTACCAGAAGGCCGGTCTCACGGTCGTCGGCCTGGCCGCCGACGGCGAGGTGGAGCTCCAGGACCTGGAGGTGCTCGACGGCCCGGTGGTGGTCGTGGTCGGCAGCGAGGGCAAGGGCCTGTCGCGGCTGGTCGGCGAGACCTGCGACCTGCGGGTGCGGATCCCGATGCCGGGCGGCGCGGAGTCGCTCAACGCGGGCGTCGCCGCGGGCGTGGTGCTGTACGAGGCGTCGCGCCGCCGCGCCTGACCCCATGGACGCGCCGTCGCACGGGCGGCGGCGCGTCGTACACCCGATCGCCGTTTGACGGGTCTCGGACACTTCGCCACGGGTGAGGCAGTGTCTTAAGCGCGGGTCACTCGGTTAGATGAGTGTGGACACCAGAAAACCCCGCACGCCTACGGGGGGACGCTCACCGGGATTCGATGACGAGCCGCATCTGATCATGGCCAAGGTGCCGAGTGATCCAGCGCAGGTCATCGTCAATCACGCGAGCTTCCGTGTGCAGCTCGCCAGTCCGGTCACGGGCAGCACGCTGGAGGACACGGCGCCGCTGGACGCCGCGCCGGCCGGGACCCGCCGCCGACCCGTGGTGTGGAGCGGACGTACCGAGCCCGGCGGCGACCCGGCCGCGCAACTCCTCCAGGCCGTCCGGCACTCGGGCCGTACCTGGGCCTCGGGCGCGGCGGAGGAGGAGTCCGGCGCCACCCAGGTGCTGCCCCGCGTGGGCCTGGACGGCAGCCGTCCGCCCGCCGACCCCGCCGCCACCGTCGTGGGCCCGCGCAGCCCGCGGGACCGGCACGACCCGCTGCACGAGACCGCCCAGCTGCCCGCCGCCCGCATGGCGTACGAGTCGTACGACGGGTACGGCACGGGTGCCGCGGGCGGCTCCGGAGGCCGGTTCGGGGACGGGCGGGAGGGCCGAGGCGAACGGCCGGGGGCCGGTCGGCGGTTCGCGCGGGCCACGGAGTTCGACGAGTCCGACGGGTCCGACGAGTCCGCCGCCTCCGAGGCGTTCACCGGGCCGGAGCCGTCCCGTCGGCAGCGGCGCGGCGGCGCGGCGGCGTCGCCCGCCGGTGCGTCGAGCGTGCGGCACGCGTACTACCCGGGCCGCCGGATGAACCTGGGCGTCGTGCTGCTGCCCATGCGGGTCTTCCTGGGCCTGATCTCGGTCTACGCAGGGATGGGCAAGCTCTCCGACCCCGTCTACTTCGACGGCGGCCGGCGCGGCTCGATGGTCACCTGGCTCCAGTCGCTGCACCCCTGGCCGGTCGCCGAGCCGCTGCGGGACTTCGCGCTGAACCACCCGGTCGGCGCCGGGCTGACCGTGGCGTTCCTCCAGGTCCTGGTCGGCGTGCTCACGGTCATGGGGCTGTGGCAGCGGGTGGCGGCCGCGTTCGGCGCGCTGCTGTCGGCCGCCCTGCTGGTGACGGTGAGCTGGCGGACCGTGCCGGCGTACGACGCGCCGGACATCATCTATCTCGCCGCCTGGAGCCCGCTGGTCATCGCGGGCGCGCCGGTGTACTCGCTGGACGCGCGGCTGGCGGGCGAGGCATGGCGCCGGCTGGGCCCGCGCGTCGAACTGTGGCAGCTGCGGCGGCGGGTGCTGCGCCGGGGCTCGGTCATGGTGGCCGTGGTGTCCGGTCTGACGCTGCTGTTCGGCTCGATGCTGGGCGGGGCGGTGCGCTCGTCCGACATGGTCAACGCCCCGGGCCCGAGCGATCTGCCGACCAACGACCTGCCCGGTTCGCCGCTGCCCAAGAAGTCCGGGCAGCGCGGGCACCGGCACACCACGGGCCCGGCCGGGGCGAGCGGTTCGCCGTCCGCGCGCGAGCGCAGCGCGCGCCCGTCCGCGTCGGCGTCGTCCTCCGCCGGGCCGGGCGCGGCCCGGGAGTCGGCGGCGACCACCGGGGCCGGCAGCGTGCCGAGCCAGACGCAGGGCGCCACGCAGGGAGCGCAGTCCCGGCAGCAGGCCCCGGAGCGGAAGCCGGACGCGCCGGCGGTGACGTCGGGCCCGGCGTCGGGCGGATCCACCGGCAGCGATGGCACGGGCGGCGGCTCGTCCGGCGACAGCGGCGCCGACAGCGGCGGGGCGCTGGGCGGACTGCTCGGGTAGGCACCGAGGGTTCGGCGGCCTCTGCGGGCCCGTACGGAGTGCCAGGACGCTCCGTACGGGCCCGTTCGCGTGGGCCGGGGCTGAGCCACCGAGCAGGAGCGGCGGGGCTCAGGCGTGGGCCGGGGCGAGCTCCCCAAGCAGGCGGGGGCTCAGGGCCGGGGCTGAGGGCGGGCTCAGGCGTGGGCCGCCAGCTCCTTCGCCGCCTCTGTGAGGTCCTTCGCCGTGTCGATCGCGCGCCAGTACGCCCCGTGCGGCAGCGGGAAGCCCGCCAGGCGGCGTTCCCGCGCCAGTCGGGGGAAGGTGGTGCGCTCGTGGTCCCCGCGGTCGGGCAGCAGCGCGGTGAAGTCCGCGGAGAAGACGTAGACGCCCGCGTTGATCAGGTAGGGCGAGGGCGGCGACTCGATGAAGTCCAGGACGTGGCCGAACTCGTCGGTCTCCACGGCGCCCCACGGAATCCGGGGCCGGGCCAGGGCGAGCGTGGCGACGGCGTCGCGCTCGCGGTGGAAGTCGGCCATGTCCCGCAGTGAGAAGCGGGTCCAGATGTCGCCGTTGGTGGCGTACCAGGGCTGGTCCGGATGGGGGAGGGAGGCGGCGGCGTATTTGAGGCCGCCGCCGCGCCCGAGCGGTTCGGACTCCACGACGGTGGTCACCCGCAGCGGGAGGTCGGCCGAGCCGAGCCAGTCCTGGAGGACGTCGGCGAGGTGGCCGCAGGAGACGACGGCGTCGGTGACGCCTTCGGCGGCCAGCCAGGCGAGCTGGTGGCCGATGATCGGCGTCCCGGTGCCGGGGATCTCGACCATCGGCTTGGGCCGGTCGTCCGTGTACGGGCGCAGCCGGGAGCCCTGGCCTCCGGCCAGGACGACGGCCTGGGTGGGGCGTACGGGCTGAGCGTGCGGCTGCGGGGCTGTGCGGGTGTCACCGGTCATGGTGCGCACCCTATGCGGTGCGGGCGCGGCGGCTGGGGGTCCCCCTGGGGCACTGCTGGGGGCACCCCCCGGCCGCCGCGCTGGGGGAGGCCGGGCTGAGGAGGAGTCCGGGGGAGGGGCGGTGCCGGTCGGGCCGGGCGCGACCCGCCCGCCGCGGAGGGCGGCGGGCGGTCAGTCGCGGGCGTGGAGCACGCCGGACGCGTACGAGACGTCGCACACGGGCCGGGAGTAGGACTGGGCGCGCTGGGTGGAGCCGTGGTACTTGGCCACCGCGGCGCGGCCGAGCGCGCGGGCGATCGAGGCGCAGTGCTTGGCCAGCGAGGGACGGCGGTTGGTCTCCGCCTGGAGGTGGCCGAGGGCGACGCCCGGGTTCTTCTCCTGGAGTTCGGCGAGGAGCCGGTCGCGCAGCTGCTCGTGCGGGGCGAGCCGCTGGGCCCGGGTGGACGCCTTGTCGGCGGAGGCGGTGAGGAACTGCGACTCCGCGCGCGGGTCCGCCCAGGGGACGCGGGTGACCGCCAGGGTCCCGGACAGGACGAGCACGACGGGGAGGACGAAGGCGAGAGTTCTGCCGATGCGGCGGGCTGCGGTGTTCACGGGGTTCCTCGCGGAAGTTCGGGGAGGGAACTGCGACTACGCCCGCGATCGTAGCGAGGAGTGATGATTTGGAGACATTTAGTCACCCTGTTGAGCGACAGGAAGTGCGGAATATGTGCTTCCGTGTTGACGCACGGGACCGAAATGGCCGTTGTGCCGGGCTATTTGTCGACAGCGTGGCGGCGTGGCACGGCGGCGCGGCATGGCGGTACGGCACGCACGGCACGACGGCATGGCATGGCGCGGCACAGCACGGCGGCGCCGCCCTTCCGCGAGTGCGGAGGGACGGCGCCGCCGGAGCCGGTCGTGCGGCGCGGGCTCAGTCGCTGAGGCGCTCGCCGGTGGAGGTGGAGAAGACGTGGGTCTCGCCCGGGCGCGGGACCACGTGCAGGACGGCGCCCTTCTCCGGGACCTGCCGGCCGCCCACCCGGACCACGATGTCCTTCACCAGCCCGCCGACCTCCGCGGTGCCGTAGACGTAGCCGTCGGCGCCCAGTTCCTCGACGACGTTGACGGTGACGGCGACGCCGGCCGGGGCGTCCGCGGTCTCCTTGGACAGCGACTTGGCCGCTTCGCCGCCGCCGCGCTCGACCACGTCGAAGTGCTCGGGCCGGACGCCGACGGTCACGGTGGTGTCGCCCTTGTCGGCGGCCGCGGACAGCGCCTCGCGCGAGACCGGGACGACGCTGTTGCCGAACTTCACGCCGCCGTCGGTGATCGGCACCTCGACCAGGTTCATGGCCGGGGAGCCGATGAAGCCCGCGACGAAGAGGTTGGCGGGGCGGTCGTACATGTTGCGCGGCGAGTCGACCTGCTGGAGCAGCCCGTCCTTGAGCACCGCGACCCGGTCGCCCATGGTCATGGCCTCGACCTGGTCGTGGGTGACGTACACGGTGGTGATCCCCAGCCGCCGCTGGAGGCCGGCGATCTGGGTGCGGGTCTGGACACGGAGCTTGGCGTCGAGGTTCGACAGCGGCTCGTCCATGAGGAAGACCTGCGGCTCGCGCACGATGGCGCGGCCCATCGCGACCCGCTGGCGCTGGCCGCCGGAGAGCGCCTTCGGCTTGCGCTCCAGGTACTCGGTCAGGTCCAGGATGCGCGCCGCGTCCTCGACCTTCTGCCGGATCTCGGCCTTGTTCACGCCGGCGATCTTGAGCGCGAAGCCCATGTTCTGGGCGACGGTCATGTGGGGGTACAGCGCGTAGTTCTGGAACACCATGGCGATGTCCCGGTCCTTCGGCGGCAGGTGGGTGACGTCGCGGTCGCCGATGCGGATCGCGCCGCCGTTGACGTCCTCCAGACCGGCGAGCATGCGCAGAGAGGTGGACTTGCCGCAGCCGGAGGGGCCGACGAGGACGAGGAACTCGCCGTCCTCGATGGCGATGTCGAGCTGGTCGACGGCGGGCTTGTCGCTGCCCGGGTAGATCCGGGTGGCTTTGTCGTACGTGACCGTAGCCATGGTGATGTGTCCCTTCACCGGCAGGAACGTGCCGGACGATCCGAGTAAAGGTGGGTTGTCGGGTCCACGGGTGGACCTGCGGTGACGCTACCTGCCGCCGGGCCCGGTGTCAGTAGCCGGACGGCTGTGAAGTTCGCCGGGCGGGTGTGGGGCTTTCGGCCGGGGCGCGCACGGTGATGGGTACACTGCTGGTGACTCGCCGACTTAGCTCAGCTGGTAGAGCACCGCTCTTGTAAAGCGAAGGTCGTCGGTTCGAACCCGACAGTCGGCTCTGTGCCTGAGCAGGGAAGAAGCCCCGGACGATCTTTCGTCCGGGGCTTCTGCATCTCGGGTGACATCAACGCGGGTGAAAGTTGCTGGTCAGTCTTGGTTGGGCCGCCGCTTCAACAGCCGGTCCATGTGGTTGATGGCTTCCCGCTGGGTGTCCTGGGCGACGTGTGTGTACACGTCCATGGTCATGCTGATCTGACTGTGGCCAAGGATCTCCATCAGCACGCGGGGAGCCACCCCGGCCGCGGTGAGCAGTGTGGCGCAGCCGTGCCGGGCGTCGTGCAGCCGGATCGTCCGGAGACCAGCGGCGGCGGTGAGCCGGGAGAAGGACCGGTTGAGATTGCGCGGTTCGATCGGGCGGCCGGTACGGGTGGTGAAGACGAGCGCGTTGGGCGCGGGAGCGCCGGCCAGGCAGAGCCGATGCCAGCGGAGAGCGGCCAGGCAGATGAGGGGGAGCGGCACGGGCCGGATCTTTCCCGTCTTGGTGGTGTCCTGGTACAGCTCACCGCCGATGCGCTGCACCTGGTTGCCCACGCGGATCACCCGCTTGTCCAGGTCCACGTCCGACCACCGCAGCCCCAGCACCTCCCCGCGCCGCAGCCCCATCGCGATGGCGAGCACGAAGGCCGCGTACAGCGGGTCGCGGCGCGCCTCCTCCAGGAACCTCAGCGTCTCGTCCAGAGACCACGGTGTTGTCTCGCGGCTGTTCACCTTCGGGGCCTCCACGAGCGACGCGACGTTGCGGGTGACGAGTTCTTCGCGGCATGCGGCGGTGAGGACCGTACGCAGCACGCGATGGGCCTCCTTCGCCGTGGCGGGCGTGGTCTTGCGTGCCAGCTCGGCGAGGAACGTCCGGACGTGACGGGGGCCGAGGGATTCCAGTCGCTTAGCCCCAAGCGTGGGCACCAGGTACAGCCGTATGTGCATCGCGTACTTGCTGTATGTGGTCCGCTTCCGGTTCGGTTTGATCACGTTGTCCAGCCAGTACGGCAGCCACTCGGCGAGCTTCGCGGAACGGGTCGGGACGGGGATGCCCCCGTCGACCTTGGCGAGCAGTTCCCGGCGCTTGTTGTCGCACTCGGTCCAGGTCTTGCCGTACGTGAACTTGCGGGCCCGGGTGCCGTCCGGCTGGAGCACGTACACAGCCGCCTGGTACCGGCCGTCCTTGCGCCTGGTGATCGTCCCGGCCCCGTTCGGGTTGCGCTTGCGCTGCTGGGGCGGTCGCGCCGCCCGTGGGATGCGCTGGGCTACTTGCTGGCCGGGAGCGGTGACGTCGGAGCGCTCACCGGAACGGCCCGCGCGTCCGGACGGAACGGCTCCAGCGTGGGCAGGTCCGGAACGAGGTGCGCGGTGTCGCGGCAGACTCCGGCAGCGTCGCTAAGCGACAAATACGGCGTGCGGATGCGGGACCAGCCGCCGGAGGTGTCCCCGGCGACCGCGAGGCCGGGCCGTTCGGGAGCGATGGCGCAGGCCGCGCCGACCGCTTCGGGGGGGCGATGTCGCCGAGTGCCATCTTGGCGGAGGCTTCGTCGTTCACGCGGTGCCAGACGCGGCCGGTCAGCTGGGCCCGGAGCATCGTTGCGCCCTTGCCCAGTTCGGCGCCGAACCGCTGACCGCAGACTTCCAGGTAGATGCGTGCCGCGCGGCCGAGTTGGGCGAGCCGGATGAGCTGGGTGACCATCTCGTCCCGCCGTTCCTCGTCCTTTCGTGAGGCGACGAGGAACAGCTCGGCGACCTCGTCGACGAGCAGCACCACCGGCACCGGTCGTTCGTCTTCCGGCAGGCCCCAGATGTCAGAGGTGATCTCTTCATCCGGTGTGCTGGGCGGGATGCCCTGTCGGGCTTTGATCAAGTCGTAGCGGTCCTCCATCAGTTCAACGAGGGTGGGAAGCAGGTCAGCCGCCTGCACGGGGTCGGTGGCCAGTGCCGACAGCCGGGGAGCGAACGCCGCCAGCTCCACTCCCCTCTTGCAGTCGATCCCGACCAGCGCGACCGGCTGCCGGGCCAGCCCGGCTATCAGGTGCCGCAGGAACATTGACTTCCCCGACAGCGTCGCTCCCAGGGTGAGTTGGTGCGGGATGGTCCGGTAGTCGCGTACGAAGCGTGTCGCGTCCTCCTTCAGCGCCACCGGCACCTTGAGGAAGCCGTCACCGGTCTTCCGTGGCAGCCGGACCTTCCTGAGTACGTCGAAGCCGATCAGCCGCAGCTCGACGACACCGGGCTTCACCGCCTCCACGTAAACGCCGTGAACTCCCCAGGCGTGCCGCAGCCGTTCGGCCGAGGCCGCGACGTCGGCCGGTTCCTGCCCGGGTGCCAGCCGCAGCCGGAAACGCAGCCCGGTCGAGGTCGGGCGTATGAGCCCGCGCCGGGGCGGGACGGGGCGAACTTCCCGGTGGGTGAGCGCGTGTGTCGCCCAGGCCCGCAGTCGGGACGGCGGGACGGTCAGCCCGCAGGCATCCATGACGGATCCGTACGAGCCCAGCAGCTTCGCCGTGGAGACCGGCAGGCCGACCGTGGACCAGTACGCGGCCGGATGCCGGGCCCGGAGGTAGGCGGCCCCGCCGACCATTCCGGCGACCGGCCACCCACCTCCATCAACGTCAGCACGTCGGCCATCGGGTTCAGACCCCCGCCCCGACCGGCATTTCGGCCGGAGCGATGGCGTCGGCGCGGAAGGTGATTCCGTGCCACTGCTGCCCGTTGAACACGGTCTCCCACGGCCGGGCGATCAGCCCGATCAGCGTGACGGGCGAGCCGAGGGCCAGCCCCTCCGTCACGCCGCTCTCCGGCACGGTGACCAGCAGCAGCGAGGACTCCCCGCCGTCGATGTAGACGACGCCGAGCTTCATCAACTTCTCACCGGTCTGCGCGTCCTTGGCGATCTCGCCGGTCTGGCGGTCCTTGATCTTCGGCTCCGGCGCCTCGGTCAGCAGGACCGTGGCACCGGAGGTCTCAACGCGGATGGAACGCAACACTTTCTCCTTGTCTCGCACTTGACCCCACCTAGTTGTCTAGATGAGTTGGGGGATTCGAACCCGAACTCGCGGGAACGAGGACCGCCTTGCCACACAGCTTGCCCACTCGTCTATACGAGTATGCGTCTGCGTGTGTACGCGTCAGGAGAAGTGGCTCCGGGGCCATCACGCCCCGGCCGCACATCAGTTGGCAGGCAGTTGGTACGCGAGGACGTAGGCGTCAGCGGCCATCACGGTGTCGCAGACCTCGACCGCACGCCCCTCGGAGTCGTAGGCCGTCCGGACGAGATGGATCACCGGCACACCGGAGGCGAGCTGGAGCGTCCGCACCTCTTGGGGGGAGGGCATCCGGGCCCGGATCTCCTCGTCGAAGTGGTCCAGGCGGTGCCCTATCTCCTCCAGCCGGGCATAGATGCCGCCGGGGCCGGGGTTGGGCTGCGCGATCGGAGTGTTCCGGGCGAGGTCGAGCGGCAGGTAGGAGGTGGCGAACTCCACCGGCCGCCCGTCCAGCAGATACCGGCGCCGCCGGGCGAGGACCTTGCGGGGCGAACCGAGGCGAGCGGAGATGTCGGGCGAGGGCCCTTCCTCCTTCACCTCCAGGCCGTCGACCTCCGGACGGCTGCCCGCGGCTTCGGCCTCCACCGTGAAGGCTGACTTCCCCTGCTCGCGGTGGCGCCGGGCGAAACGGTCCGAGGCGAGCCGCCTGACCGGGGGCCGGGGCCGGACGAAGACACCCTTGCCGTGTTCGGAGACCACGAGCCCTTCCTGCTGGAGCAGGGAGAGGGAGTTCCGGACGGTCATGCGCGAGACGCCGAAGTGGTCGACCAGCTCTGTTTCCGAGGGCAGCTTGTCGCCTTCCCGGAAGCGCCCCTTGTCGATCGCTTCCCGCAGCGCGTCGGCGATCTGCCGGAATACGGCCCGGTCGCTCGTCGGGTCCAATACACCCAGGACAGAGGTCAGAGAAGCCATTCGCGCGTACTCCTTTAGGTATCTAGACGAGCGGCTGACCGGTGTTGCTACGGTGGAGAGCCTAGCCAGCCGAGAGGGCAGAGGAACGTGAGCACTGAGCGCCCGCACTCTGTGAGCGTCGCCGGAGTCATTGTCGACGACGCGGGCCGAGCGCTGCTGATCAAGCGACGGGACAACGGTAAGTGGGAGCCGCCCGGCGGCGCGCTCGAACGCGAGGAAACCATCCCCGACGCCCTACAGCGCGAAGTCCTCGAAGAGACCGGGATCAAGATCGCACTTCCCGCGACCCTCACCGGCGTCTACAAGAACATGACCGGCCTGATCGTCTCCATGGTCTTCCGCTGCGAAGCGATCGACGGCGCCCCGACCACCGGCGAGGAAACCCGCGCACTGCGCTGGGCCACCCGCGAAGAGGTCACCGAACTCGCCGACGAGGCGTACGCAATCCGCGTCCTGGACGCGCTCGACAACACCAGCCCGCCGGCCGTCCGCGCTCACGACGGCGTGCGACTCATCTAGCACGAACCCACGACCCATCGCCCCTACAGCATGAAGGAACTTGTATGGACGAGTATATGAGTAGCCCGCGAGTTTGGGGGCTGATGTGCCCAGGTTTCCGTGAAGAAGTGACGCGGGCTCGCCGCTGGACCCGGGAGATCTTGAGCGGACACCCCTGTGCGGACGATGCCGAGCTGATCGTCAGCGAGCTCGGGAGCAACGCCGTCAGCCACACCGCGAGCGGGACCGACTTCGGGACCTTCCAGCTCACGCTGTCGCTGCTGCCCCGCACGGTCGCGATCTCCGTGACCGACGAGGGCGGCCACCCCGACGAACCCCGCAGTACGGAGGCCGACCCGTACGACACTCACGGCCGCGGCTTAAGCATCGTCATGGCCTTGGCCTGCCGCCTGGACATCACCGGCAACAAGCACGGCCGCACCGTCACCGCCCAGCTCGTCGCACCCCAGAAGGCGGACCAATGACACCCCAGCCCGAGACCAACGACGGCTGGGAACTGGACCAGCTGCACCGCGACGAGATCACCGTGGCGATGAACTGGGTCATCCGTACCTGCCAGGACATCGTGCGCGAGTGCAGCCACAAGACGTTCTGGATCCCGAGCGGAACCGTCACCGGAACCCAGCCGACCACGGACCACCTCATCAAGTCGGCTCGCACCGACGTGTTCAACAAGCTCCGCCACCAGATCGACGGAGCCGAGCGCATCATCACCATCGCGGAGCACGAGCGCGCCAAGCGCAAGAGGTGAGTTACAACCTTCTCTACGGGTTCAAGGCGCCGCGCAAACGCGGCGCGCGCGGCCCGGCGGCGCGGGCCACCGCTCCTGTCTCCGCCCCGCTCCGGCCCGACCGCCAGGCCGCGCGCCAGCAGCAAGCACCTTGGCCGAGGAGAAGAGCACCGTCGCGGCTGGGGGGTCGGCTCCACGGCTTTAGGCACCTCCCCGGTCCGGGTCCCGCGTCGGGCAAGGCCAGGGGGCCACTCGTGCTAATTGCGGGCAGGTCCAAAGCCTGCCCGAGTTGCCAACCAGCGTACGGCCCCCTGACCATGCCCGACCCCAGACCAGGCAGGCCACCGCCCAAACCCGCTCCACCGACCTCGTCATGACGCGAGGCGGAACCACTCCTCCGACAAGGCCTGAGTCAACACACGCGACAGGCCATTCATGAACTGCTCGCACTTCTTCAAATGAGCGTTGAACATTCCGCCCGAAATATTCTCTTTCCGGCTTCCATGGGCGATATCGTTACGCACCCTCTTGACGAACTCAATCGAGCTGTATTGATCCCCTTCGACCTTTTCGACAGGGATCCCCAGGGAAACTAGCGCCCGTTTAAGCACGTCGGACCCTAGGTTCATTTCCATCGAAACCGCGACTTCCGATGCTATGGAAACAGGGCCGTCGATCAATTCCTGCAGTTTCCGAACGAAAGCGATCTGTCGTCGCGCACGATTGGTAAGCCTACCCTCTTCCTCATTACCACTGTTAGCGGATTTCCCGAGGCCATCGAATTCGGCAGCCAAAGCGGCAGCCATGAGTTCTGGCTTCAGTTCCTTGATCGGGAGGCTGCGCGCATTCACCGCTGAGACATATAGAGAAAGAGCGTTTCTCGTGAACCCTTCGAGATGGGCATATTGCATCACCAGAATCGCACGCAGCGAGTAGACGGATGCCTCTTCGGGAGCCACTTCACCCAACAAGTGGTTGACCAAGTGGCGAATCTCATCTAAACGCCATGCCATATCCTCTTCGAGCTGGGCTCGCATTTCAGCGGGGTTCACGCAAGAACCTCCGCGAAACGGTCAGCGAAGTAACCGACACGCACCTGGAGAGAGATGCGATCGTTTTTACCTCCCCCAGTGGCTTGCAAGAACTCTGGGGCGGACTTGCCCTTTTTCACGACAGCGGCGAGGGCCGCGATGTGCTCTTCGTTCTCGGGGTCAACGTCGTTGAGCACCTTCTGAAGCCCCAAGGCAATGCCTTCAAAGTGGTAGACCGAGAACTGCCATCTCGGCTCACCATTTCGCGACACAGTGCCCATGATCTTTTGTTCATAGCCGGTTGCCTTACCGACCTTTTGAAGGATCGCGAAGGTTTTCTCGAATAGCCCTCCCTCGCGAGTGTAATCGAATTGCACTGGACCAGACGGATCCGAGGCAGCCTCCATGTAGTCGGTAAGGAAGTCGGCAACATCATGCTTGTAAGTAGCACCGGCATTCTTGAAGGCGAAGAAGCGGAGAACTAGTTCCTGATCGAACTTCTCATTTCTCGCCTTATCGGTGATGGTTTCAACACAGTAAGAGAAGCCGGGATTGCGAGCCAGATCCATGATGAACTGGTTGAACTTATTCGAGAGGAGGCGGATTGTTGCGTTGCGCACTTCTTGCTTCGAGAGTTGCTCTCCGCCGGTGTTGAGCCTTTTGAACATGTAGTAGCGAAGGCGCGGGTCACTCTCTTTGCGTAGGATTTCCGCTCGGATGTAGCTACGCTTCAGCTTGATTGCAAGCGCTCGAGGAAGGCCGTCATACATCTGACCGTTAAGCTCGGGGACGATGTCACAGTCCGACAGAACGAGCGGATCGAGCACCTCCTCCCCTACGCGAAGATCCCCTCTGAAATGAAGAAAGGAGGAAATGCGCTGCAAACCGTCGATCAGTTCGTATACGCGATCTTCCCGCTCGATGAGAAAGATTGGGGGTACAGGCAATTCGAGGAGCAGCGACTCGATGAACCGCGATTGCGCACCCTCCGTCCAGCGAAACATTCGCTGAAACTCGGGGTCAATAATCAACTCTTCCGACTCGTACATGTCTGCCAGCTCATTGAAGGAGAAGTCGTTGCTCTTCGTCCTAATGGCGGTGATCTTCTTGTCTACAGACTGGATCAACTCATCCGGCGACGTGATTTCTTCAGACACCGCTACCCCCTCCTGAGGGTGATGACGGACTCCTCCACCTCACCCTTCTTGTATGCACGTGCAGCCTTGTTGACGCTAGTGAGCGATCTGCGCACTTCGAAACGATCTGTGTGCAGGAGCCGCCAGCCCCTCATGGCAGCTTCTTCAATACAGATGCCAGCCAGAGGAACGTGTATATCTTTGTAGAATGAGTCCTGAACGACAAGGTGCATGGTAGCTTCTGACTTGCAGACTCGACTCAGTTCATCGATCCCAGTCGTCAGATCATCCAGATATTGTCTGGCTTGCTTGAGGTAATAACCGGATGAAGCCTTGCTGTCGTGCTGTGCAATCTGACCGAGCATTTGGCTCGCAGCGTGACCCAAAGAATGTGAGTTCAATGAATCTGACGACCGAGTCAAGGTGGTGCCCATGAGTTCGTACCGCAAGGTAGGGTCGGCGGAAATGTCAACGCCGAGAACTGCCAGTTCTCTCGTGTAAGCAACGGCGTAGTCGATGCGAGTGAGATAAGGCGGCGATGTCAAGACAACGTCGATAGACTCACTCATGAGTGGCAAGCGCCCCGAGTCTCCGTTGATCAGCGCAGTGGTACTGGTACGCGTTGCATGCTCAACCGTGCGCGTGGTAACGAAAGAGATCTCGCGCTCAATAGCACTATCCACGTCCTGGTCGGACAATTGAACAAGCGACGCCGAATCCTTCGCCCGTTTAACCCACGTGGGGTTACTTCCCTCGAAATCTTTTGTAAGGGTTCGAACGGCCCTGAAAAGAGCTACTAGGCCGACACTGTAAAAACCCTGGTCAGACCGGATGATTAGCCGGTACCAGTCCCGAATCCTGGCAATGGTCTCGGGAGTGAACCAGGCGGCGAGTGGATCGCTTGCATAAGTTTCGATCTTGCGTGACTTAGCGCGTCGCGGGCGTCTAAATCCCTCTTGGCGTGTGCCAGCTTCGGCTCGCAAGCGGGCCACTACGTTGGCGACCGGATTGCGATCAATTCCGATCGAAGGGAGGCCGACGTGCTGCGCCGCTAGAGTCGTGGTTCCGCTACCGTTCCACGGATCGAGAACTATCCCAGATGCTTCCCACTTGATTAGCTGATTGCAAGCCCACTCGAAGGAAAAACCGGCATAGTACGGAAAAACATCAGCAAGTCCCGCTTTTTCGATCGCGGGTCGTTTCGGCGATAGCGCTCCGCCGCGTGTACGGCCCGGTGCTTCAACGCCATCGAATAGGTTGGGAATCGGCTCCTGGAGTGCAGCTTTCGGAAGGCTGCTAGTTGGGCGATCCACTTTCCTTCTCTCGGCGTTGTAGCTGTTAGTCTGGCGATCACAGTGTACGAGACCCAGCCACAATAGCGGCGGATCATACACCTTCTCATGCGGCCCACCGGTCCCGTACCAGTCAGCGAGTCCTAGGAGGGGACGCGGTAGCTAGTCGTGGACGGGCTTGGAGAGGCTCCGACTGCTGCCCTACCGCCCAAGTCCACCGAGCCTGGCTGCGACTCGGGTGGGAAGCGGCCAGCGAGGCGACCACGGGACACGGGCCCTCACGCCGACCGAGTCGGCCGTCGCGGAGTGCTGTGTTTGACGGTACTGGCCGCGTGGCGGAGGCCGGTGGGGGTGCAGCGAGGCATACGCGCGCGTGATCGGTCGACGTCCTCGCCATCGTGGCTGACTGTCGTCGGCTGAGGCCGTTGATGTAGTGCATGGCTGGGCCGTCCGAAGCCGCTCAACAGTGACCGAGGACGACCAGCGACGACCATCAAGCGCTCAGGCCTGTCGTGTCTGACAGCAAAACCCAGCTCACCAAGATCCCCGGCAAGAAGCAGGATCCGCCGGCGCCATGGTCAACCCCGGGTGTCTTACGAAAGGTCGCTCCTCCCAGGCGGTGGCTAGGGAACTGACTCCGCTATGCGCGTCTACCCTGGTCCCCGAGCTGTTCCGCTGACTTCAACGACATAGAGATCGAAGAGGCTTCAGGACCTTTGCAGCCGGTTGGATCGTGCGAGGTGTTGTAGTGCAACAGCCAACTTGTTGGCATACCTCGCACGCCAACTCGTGGTCTCACTTTTGGTCTCATTCACCTCCGTCCAGCCCCGTCCGGATGAGGACTCAGGCATACCTGGCTCTGAGACAGCGGACAGACATGGACGCAGCCGAACACCCCCGTACAGCCCTCTGCCTGGAACAAGCACCCTTGGAAAGCGTGTTGGGAACCTCCTGCGGGCTGCACAGGTACGGTCAGTTGATCGTGCTCCCCTCCCTGGCCCGGCTCGAACGGGCTGGTCCCCTCCACAACGGGTCGGCGCTCTGGGGAAGAGTTCACACCGACCGACGCAAGGCCGCTTGCAGAGTACTGCGCGACTAGCGTTTCTGACATCACCAGATGACATCAACGACGGCGGACGTCGGCAGTACCCAGCGCACCAAGGCCATCGCTCATGCGCCAGTCAGGTTCAGCCCAGCTTGGGGCGTCCCCTGCCTGTGATCGAACTTGTAAAGCGAAGGTCGTCGGTTCGAACCCGACAGTCGGCTCTGTGTGCACCGCGCTGACCTGGGATTTCTTCCCGGGGAGGCGCTTTACGCGGCCTCGGACTCCCCGTCCGGGGCCGTTTGCGTGCGCGGTGCGTGAGCGGACGGAGGACCAGGCCCCGAGATCTCGCTGGAAGGATCAACACCATCCGGCAGGGAATCCGGGCCGGACTCCGCCGTCTCGTCGGCCTCGGGCTGCCCCTCGGCGGCGGGATCCTGCACGACCGCGCGTGCGCGGGGTACGAGCCGGGCCGCCGCTTCCGCGATCGCCAGATCCACCTCGGGCAGCAGGCTCGTGTAGGTGTCCGCCGTGATGGCGATCGAGGAGTGGCCACCGCCCGCCAACCGGCCCGCGTCCTCATTACCCGCATCCAGCACACGAGCCGCAACCCCGCACCCAACCACCGCGCTGAAGCCGCCCGCCGACAGTCGACCATGAGGACGGCTTGTTCGGGCTGGGTGCTGACGCTGGGGGAGGGCGTGGGCGATCAGGCTCTGCGCCTGCGTAGGGAGATCCGGGACCGCAGTCCTGTGCCACCAGCGGTGCGCGGCTCAGGGGGGGCAGCCGCCGTCGCCTCGGCGGAGCGAAGTGGCGCGAATCAGCGGGTGCGATAAAGCACGCAACAACCGTTGCGGCGCACAAGCCCATCGGAGGAGGGCCAGCGTATGGACGACCCCCAGTTAGCTCCCATCCGCTTACCCAGCGGTCCCTTCGCCAGCCGGAGCCGCTGGCCGTGTCTCGATATCCGACGCCGACGCCGACGCCTTTCGGCGACCTTTCGACAGCTTTCTCGATGCTCTTCTCCGATGTGGGCCGACAGGTGCACAGAAGGGACGGATGGGCATGTGGAGAGGAAGGAGTGGGGAGAGGTGGTGTGGCCGTACGACGACTCAAGCAGAGGAGCCTCATGCCTGACGCATCGGAGGGGTCCGGACCGCGCGCGCCCGGCGTGTACATCCAAGGGATCGGCAGCGGCTTACGCACCGTGCAGGCTGCGGGGACGTCGACCGCGGCCTTCCTCGGCTTCACACCCCAGGACGGGGCACATGAGCCGGACTCCTACGCGCCGAGGCTCGTACGGAGCTGGAAGGAGTACACCGACTGCTTCGCGACGACCCAGAAGGGCACCAGCCTGTTCGAAGAGCTGGGGGAGCCCGTCCGACACGGAGAGGACGCGGTCCTCGGGCAGGGCCTGGCACTATCGGAGGCGGTGCGCGGGTTCTTCGTCAACGGTGGCTCCTCCTGCTACATCGTCCCCCTCCACACGGACGATGACGGGTTCTCCTCGTTCGTGGCAGCTCTGGAGGGCGACGCGGCGGACGAGACGGGCTTGAGGGGTCTGGAGAAGGTGTCAGAGGTGGCGATGGTCATCTGCCCCGACCTGGCATCCATGGCCACGACGGACCAGGAACTCGCCGAGGGCGCACAGAAGATCGCCGCCCACTGCGCCAAGATGCAGAACCGGGTGGCGATCCTGGACACCCGCCACGACCCCTCGGGCACCCCTATGGACAGGGCACCGGAGTTGGTGGCAGACGAGCGTCATCAGCAGTTCGCAGCGCTGTACTACCCGTGGGTGACGGTGCCGGGCGCGGACGGGACACCCCGGACAGTGCCGCCGAGCGGCCACATCGCGGGCGTGTGGGCGCGGGTGGACCACTATCGGGGTGTCCACAAGGCCCCCGCCAACGAAGCGCTCCAGGGTGTGACGGGACCGTCGGTACCGCTCACCGACGACGAGCAGGGCCCTCTCAATGAGCAGGGCGTGAACTGTCTGCGGGTATTCCCCGACCGCGGCACCATGGTCTGGGGCGCACGCACCCTCGCCGCCGACGACAGCGACTGGAAGTATCTCAACGCCCGCCGTCTCGTGTGCTTCCTGTCCGACTCCATCAAGCAGTCCACGACCTGGGCCGTCTTCGAGCCCAACGACGAACGCCTGTGGTCCTCACTGCGCGCCGCCGTCACCTCGTTCCTCCAGGACCAGTGGCGCCTGGGCGCCCTACGGGGCGCCACTCCCAGCGAAGCCTTCTTCGTGACCTGCGACTCGAGCAACAACTCCAAGGACGCCGGCTTCGCCCAGTGCGACATGGGCGTCGCTCCTGTCCGGCCTGGCGAATTCATCTGCTTCACGGTCCAGCAGGCCCTGGGATCCGGAGCCTGAGCGGGCAGCCCGGACACGACCGGGCTGCCCGTCCATGTCCAGTCGGGTGAGCGACTGGCGAGTGCTGCGTCTACCCGCTGCCGGAGGGGCGACCATACCGGCAAGGGCATCACCCAAGGGAAAGGATTCTCCGTGCGCCGTGCATTGATCGTCGTCGATGTGCAGAAGGACTTCTGCGAGGGCGGCAGTATTCCGGTGAAGGGCGGCGCCGACAGGGCCGTCGCCATCGCCGACCTGGTGCGGCGCGCCGACGGGAGCTACGCGTACATCGTCGCCACCCGCGACCACCACATCGACCCGGGCGCCCACTTCTCCGAGCAACCGGACTTCCAGAACTCCTTCCCCGAGCACTGCGTCGTCGGCAGCGAGGGAAGCGAGTTCCATCCGAACTTCACGCCTGCCGTCGCCTCCGGGGCCGTCGACGAGGTCTTCTACAAGGGTGCCTACTCCGCCTCGAAGAGCGGCTTCGAAGGCTCGACCGAGGACGGCACATCACTGGCCGACTGGCTGCGTGCCCACGACGTCAGCGACCTCGACGTCGTCGGCATCGCCACCGACCACTGCGTGAAGGCCACCGCGCTGGACGGCGTACGAGCGGGCTTCGCGGTACGGGTCCTGCTCGACTACACCGCCGGCGTTGCCGCCGACACCACCAGCACCGCGATCAGCGAGCTACGCCGCGCAGGTGTGGCGCTGAACGGCGAGCCAGTCGTCCTCGCCTGAAGCAGGTGCCACCGCTGGTAGGCAGCCTGTCAGGAGGACCCGCAACTGTTGGCAGGGGCCAGGACGCCGACCAGCCCGGTGCACAGGTTTCCGCCGGTGGCGATGTTGGCCAGGCCGTTCTGGCTCTGCACGTTGGACCTCCAGTTCCAGTTCCAGCTCCAGTCACCTGGCGCCCCTGTCTGCTGGTCTGTCTCGGCGGGCTGTCTCAGGCGGGTTTGCGGGCCTCGATCAGGAAGCGTGTGGTGTGCGCGACGAAGGGGCCTTCGGTCTGGATTCGGTCGTGCAGCTGCCGGAGCCGGTCCCGGTACTGGTCGACGGTGAATCCCGGGACCATCCAGATCACCTTCCGGAGGAAGTAGATCACTGCCCCGACATCGAAGAACTCCGTGCGCAGGGACTCCGAGCGCAGGTCGACGACCTCCAGGCCGGCGGCCTCGGCGGTGGCGCGGGCGTCGTCAGGGTGGCGCTTGCGTCGTACCTCGGGCGGCTGCGGTCCCAGGAAGTACTCGACGAGTTCGAAGACGCTGGCCGGGCCGACCTGCTGGGAGAAGTAGGTGCCGCCGGGTTGCAGGACCCGGGCGATCTCCTCCCACCAGGTGTTGACGGGGTGGCGGCTGACCACCAGGTCGAAGGCTTCGTCGGCGAACGGGAGGGGCGGCTCGTCCTCGTCGGCGACGACCGCCACTCCGCGTGGATGCAGCAGCGTGGTCGCCTTGGCGAGGTTCGGTGGCCAGGATTCCGTGGCCACTGTCAGGGCCGGGAGTTTCGGAACCCCGGCGAGGACCTCGCCGCCGCCGGTCTGGATGTCCAGCGCCGCGGAGGAACGTGCCGGCGGCATCCGCTGAACGACAGCGGCGAGGGGCTCGCGGTCGCCGGAGTACCACGCGCGGCCGGCGCACATCTCGCGGTATTCGGCTGCGAACCGCAGCGGTGGCCACGGGACGTCATGTCCAGGACGGCGCCCGGCGACCGGGGCGTCCCGCTCATGGCTCGCCGGCTGTCAGTAGCTGTCCAGAGGCACGCTCAAGGCCGTCCCCTGCGCGACGACCCCGCACTTCACGGTGCCCTCGATCGGGTAATACGGGTCCCTCGTCACGGTGTGCTCCTCGCTCTCTCCCGGGCGCATGGTGAAGATGTCGCCGCCGTGGCCGATCGTTTCGCCCGTGCTGTCGACGAAGTCGATCTCAAGCCCATAGGTGATCTTGCGCCCCTGGGTCCCCTTCGCCCCGGTGTGGGTGACCGTGCCGGTCCAGCTGAGCTTGTTGGTCGCCTTGTCGTACGTGCAGCTGCTGCTCTTGACGTCGGTCGCCGCCACATCACCGAGCTTCTGCGGTCCGGTGGCCTGCGGCCCCGGCACCGTGGTGGCCCCGTTCGTCGTGCCGCCGTTCGTCGTACCGCCTGACATCAGGCCCCCGTTGGTCGATCCGCCGCCGTCGTTGTGGCGGTCCTTCTTGCATCCGGAGAGTGCGACGAGCAGGATCGCGAAGCAGCGATGACCCGCGCATGACATATGCGCATGTGTAAGTCCCCCGTTGAGCATGTCCGTTGCGCCTGCTCCGCGCGGTGACGGCTCACGCAGGAAGCGCCCTACGGGCTTCGGGGAGTCGGCCGGGGGCGCCGAGGCGGCGCGACGGCTCCATCGCGCAAGCCTCCGTGGCGCGCGGCCCCCTGGTAGCGTCTGAGCCACGTTTCCGAAGCCTGGCTCATGCGCGTGAGCGATGCGTGAGCGGACGGCGGAGCAGCAGCCGTCCTGAGCCGGACCGAGCCGCATGCCGTGCGGCGCTGATCAGCGAGAACAGCACCATACGGCCTGACGGAGCAGCAGGCGTCAGCGGTTCGACCCCACTTGTCAAGCGAAGGTCGTCGGTTCGAACCCGACAGTCGGCTCCACTTTGAACGGCTTCGAACGGCCTCGGACTCCGCGTCCGGGGCCGTTCGCACGTGAACGCGCGTGAAACGCGCGCGTGATCGGGCGGCGATGCGTGCTCGATCGGGCGGCGGGCTGTCCGGGGGGTGGGCGGGCTGTCAACAAGTGGCCATGGGGGACTGCCTCGGCTACGGACAGGTGTTCCCCCTGTGCGCTGCGCGGTCGACGGGTGTCCCGTCAGGGATGGTGCCCCGTACGGGGTGCAGCTTGCTGACAATCCCGGTGCCGCCGTGGCCCTCTATTGCGCGTGCGCCACTGAAGAATGGCGTTTTTACTCGATCTTTACCATCTCAGGTGCGTTGACTGGGTTGCGACACGCGAACTAATCTCCCGCGTCTAACGCTTGTGGCGGGGCATTCTCGTCGCATTGCGGACACCGGCCCGAAAATCCTTACCGAGGAGTTAAGGGCCGATTGCGTGCAGGTGCACGACGGGGCGCGTGATCATGGGGACGCGCGCCACATGGGGGAGTCATGGCAGAACTGTCGAAGGCGAACGCACGAGCAGACGGTGTGGAGCATGCGCTCGTGCAGGCCGGTGAGCTCATCGAGTCCGCTGTTTCCATGCACCGCAGTACACCCGCCGAGCGATCGCCGATGGTGCCGGTGAGTGACGGCCCCGCGGTCGCCCGGGAGATCGAGGCACTGCTGGACCGCGCCGAGCGCAGCCTCAGCGTGATCATGCCGGGCACCTTCGAGCGGGCGAAGCCGATCATCCCGCTGCTGGGGAAGCTCAGCGCCATCGGGCACGCGGGGATCGCGGTCCGGGTGCTCTGCTCCCCGGAGGTGCTGGCCCCGCTCGGCCTCCTGGCCGCCGCCCGACAGGGCACGCTCGGCTACGAGATACGGGTCGCGGAAGTGGACCTGCGCGGCCTGGTCATCATGGACCGCAGGCTGGCGTTCGGCCGTACCGGGCCCGAGCGCGAGGGCCGGTACGCGTCGCGTTTCGGCGACCCGGGCTCGGTCCGGGCGCTGGACCTGATGTTCGCCGGCGCCTGGGCCGGCGCGATCCCGCTCGCCGAGCACCTCAAGCTCGTCGAGCGGCTGCGGACCGAGTCGGTGCGGCTCATCCTGGGGCGGCTGCGCGCCGGGCACACCGACGACGTGGGGGCCCGGCAGGTCCAGGTCTCGTTGCGCACCTACCGCCGGCACGTGGCGGCGATCATGCGCGACGTGGGCGCGAACACCCGTTTCCAGGCGGGGGTGCGGGCGGTCGAGCTGGGGCTGCTGTCCGACGTCACATGACGTCGCCGCCTGTTCGGCTTGATGGATTTCACGGCGTACGGGTTCACAGATTTACGGGCTTACGGGCTTACGGGGTTACGGGGTGAGGAAGTTGAGCGATCCCGCGCTATCGGGAATCGGCGCCCGGCGGCGTTCCGGCGCTGTCCAAAGAGGCGTCAAAAGCATCGAGCGTGTCGAAGCCGGCGTCGAAAGCCGGCCCGCCGAGGACGACATAGAGCAGGAACTGCTGGCGGTCCGCGCACTCATAGAATCCACGGTCGTCAAACACCGCGACCGGCGGAATGCGTGGGTGGCCGCGGTGGAATCGGGCGAGGAGGAATTCCTCACGACCGCCCGGGAGCTGCTCGCCGAAGCGGCGGACCAGGTGGACGTGGTCCTCGCCGCGGAGGCGGCGCACGCCCGTGTGCTCCACTCCGTACTGGACGACTGGCTCACGGCCGGCGGCGGCGACGCCGTACGCATCCGGCTGCTGTGCGCACACAACACCCGCCACTGGGACCTCGTCCAGCGCCAGCTCGCGGGCGAGCGGCCGTCGGAGGTGCGGGTCGCCCGGATGCCGCTGCTGGCGGCGCTCATCGTCGACGGCCGGGCCGCGCTGGTGAGCGCGGACTCGGCGTCCGGCCGCCGCGCCTCGGCGATCCGCGACCCGGGGGTCATCGAGACGCTCCAGACGCTGTTCGACGGCATCTGGCAGAACGCGGTGGTGGTGAGCGAGCGGATCGACCTGGGCGACAGGGCCCGCAGAGAGATGGTCCGGATGATCCTGGAGTGGCTCCGGCTGGGGGTCACCGACGAGGTGGCGGCGCGGCAGCTGTCGGTCTCGGTCCGCACCTACCGGCGCTACGTGGCCGACATCATGACGCTGCTGGGGGCGCACTCCAGGTTCCAGGCGGGAGTTCGGGCGGCGGAGCTGGGGCTGCTGGCGGTGACGCCCGCGCACCGGGTGCCCCAGCCCAGGCGCTGACGGCCGAGGGGGGAATGGCTGATGACGGGGGAACGGACGGCGTCCCGGAGTTCGCGGGGCGTGCGTGACGTGCGTGACGTGCGTGGCGTGCAGGGAGTACAGAGAGTGCGGTGCGTGCACGGCTCACGGGGCTTGCGCGGCTCGTGGGGCTTGCGCAGCTCAAGGGGCTTGAACAGCTCACGGGGCTTGCCGGGCTTCCGGGCCGTGATGCGGCGGACCCGTCACCACGTCTTCTGGCAGCTTCCTGATAGCGCCGTTGCGGGTGTTCGGGAACGGCCGCTAGACAGAGCGCAGGATTCTGAATCGGCGGCAGCTTGGAGGGAATTCCCGCCGGCGGTCCTGCGCTCCCGGTCCGCCGGGAGTGGCCGGCACGACGAGGAGGCACTCATATGACGACCTCTACGCCCGAGAGGGTGCGGGCCACTGAGCGGGTGCGGACCCCGGAGCGGGTGCGGAGCGGGGTCGGTGTGCTCGACAAGGCATCGCTCCTGCTCGGAGTGCTGGAGTCGGGCCCGGCCTCGCTGTCGAGGCTGGTCGCCGACACCGGGCTCAAGCGCCCGACGGTGCACCGCCTCGTCCTCGCGCTGGAGCGGCTGGCGCTGATCGCCCGGGACGCGCAGGGCCGGTTCGTCCTCGGCCCCCGGCTGGGCCTGATGGCCGCCGAGGCGTGCCGGGACCACCTGGTGGCGACGGCCGAACCGGTGCTGCGCGAGCTGTGCGACGTGACCGGCGCCAGCGCCCGGCTCTACCGTCGGCGCGGCGACATGCGGATCTGCGTGGCCGAGGTGGCGGTGGCCGACAACCCGTCCGCGCGGGACCGGGTGCCGGTCGGCGTCTCCCTGCCGCTGAACGCCGGCCCCGTCTCCCAGGTGCTGCTCGCCTGGGAGCGGCCGGAGGCGCTGCACGAACAGCTGCGCGGCGTGCGGTTCACCGTGGCCACCCTCGCCGGGGTACGGCGCCAGGGCTGGGCGCAGAGCACCGGCGGCCGGGAGCACGGCATCGCGGCGGTGGCCGCCCCGGTGCGCGGCCCCGGCGGGCGGGTGGTGGCGGCGCTGTCGATCTCCGGCCCCGTGACGCGGATGTCCGCCGTCCCGGGCCGGGTCTACGGCAGCGCGGTGATCGACGCGGCAATGCGGCTGAGCAGCACGGCGGCGGGTTGACGGCGTACGGTGGCAGCTTCCTGTAGTGGCTCTTGCCCGAGGGGCCGCCGCCGGTTAGACCGGAGCAGGAACATCGAGACCCTGCGGAGTCCCGCGGTTCGAGGCCCGCTCCGTCCGTCGACGCCGGCCTCCGTAGCCTCCGTCCTCGTTCCACCCACAGTGGTCCCACAGGGGGGCCACAGCGGTCCCACAGGGGGCCACAGCGGTCCCCCGGCGAGGAGGCGAGCGGACGATGACCGTCGGCACCGAGAGCACCTGGTTCCGTAGATACCCGGTCACCCGGCCCCGCGCCCGGCTGCTGTGCCTGCCGCACGCGGGTGGCTCGGCCAGCTTCTTCCACTCCTGGGGGCACGCCCTCGGGGCGGACGTCGAGGTGCTGGTGGCGAGCTACCCGGGGCGCCTGTACCGGATCTCCGAGCCGTGCATCGAGCACATGGACCCGCTGGCCGAGGCGGTCACGCGGGAGATCCTGCCGTTCCTGGACGTGCCGCTGATGGTCTTCGGGCACAGCATGGGCGCCTCGCTGGCGTACGAGGTGGGGCTGCGGCTGGAGAAGGAGCACGGCACCGCGCCGGCGGGGCTGTTCGTCTCCAGCCGGAAGGCCCCGCACAAGGTGGTGCCCAACCAGGTGTACCTGGGCGGCGACGACGCGCTCATCGCCTATGTGCAGGGCTTGGGCGGCACCGACGCGAGCATCCTGGACAACCCCGACCTGCGCGAACTGGTGCTCCCCGCGATCCGGGCCGACTTCCGGATCGTCGGGACGTACGAACCGCGGCCGCCCGTCCCCGTGGGCTGCCCGATCTTCGCCTACGTGGGCGACAGCGACCGCTTCGTGAACGTGACGGACATGCGGGCGTGGGGCGATGTGGCGACCGGCGGGTTCGACGTCAGGGAATTCCACGGCGGCCACTTCTATCTGGCGGGGCAACAGCCGGCTCTGATCCGGGACGTGGTGGCCCGCATGCCGTGAGGACGCGGCAGCCGCTGGGCGGGCTGCGGGCGTGGTGGCGGTGAAGGGGAAGGCGGCGCGGCAGGCGTCGGCCAAGGGCGGGGTGGCCCTCCGGCGGCCGGAGGGCCGGGTTCCTATCGCGAGCCGGTCGCCGTTGCGCGATCCTGGCGCCATGACCCTCGTCGACTACGCCGACCGCATGTCCCGCGCCGCCCGAGCGGCCGCCGACGCCGGGCTCGCCGGGCTCGTCATCACCCCCGGCCCCGACCTGACCCACCTGTGCGGCTACCAGCCCGTGGCCACCGAGCGGCTGACCGCGCTGCTGCTGGCGCCCGGCCGTACGCCCCGGCTGCTGGTGCCCGTACTGGAACGGCCGGACGCCGAGGCCGCGCCCGGCGCCGACGCCACCGAGGTCAGCGGCTGGATGGACGGCGGCGATCCGTACGAGGCACTGGCCGGGCTGCTGCCGCCCGGCCGCCGCTTCGGCATCTCCGACGGGGCGTGGGCCATGCACCTGCTGGGGCTCCAGCGCACGCTGCCCGACACCGCGTACTCCGCGCTCAGCGAGGCGCTGCCGATGCTGCGCGCGGTCAAGGACGCCCACGAGGTGGAACTGCTGGCGGCGGCCGGAGCGGCGGCCGACGCCGTGTTCGAGGAGATCGTCGGGGTGCGCTTCGCGGGCCGCCGGGAGAGCGACATCGCCGCCGACATCAGCGCGCTGCTCCGCGGATACGGCCACAGCCAGGTCGACTTCACCATCGTCGGCTCCGGCCCCAACGGCGCCAACCCGCACCACGAGGCGGGGGACCGGGTCATCGAGGACGGTGACATGGTGGTGCTCGACTTCGGCGGCCTCAAGGACGGCTACGGCTCCGACACCACCCGTACGGTGCACGTCGGCGAGCCCACCAAGGAGGAGTTGAAGGTCCACGAGGTGGTGCGCGAGGCCCAGGAGGCGGCGTTCGAGGCGGTACGGCCCGGGGCGGCCTGCCAGGACATCGACCGGGTCGCGCGGAAGGTGATCGGCGAGGCGGGGTACGGCGAGTACTTCATCCACCGGACCGGGCACGGCATCGGCGTCACGACGCACGAGCCGCCGTACATGGTGGAGGGCGAACACCTCCCCCTGGTACCGGGGATGTGCTTCTCGATCGAGCCGGGCATCTATCTGCCGGGCCGCTTCGGCGTGCGCATCGAGGACATCGTGACGTGCACGGAGACGGGCGGCAGGCGGCTGAACAACACGGACCGCGAGCTGCGCATCGTGGTGTGACACCCCCGGCGGCTCCCACCGAAGGGCTCTGCCCGGCCGGGACAGGCTCGGCCGGGCAGGCCCGGTCAGGGGCTCACGGCGTCAGCACGACCTTGCCCATCGTGCCGCGCGTCTCCAGCGCCCGGTGCGCCGCGGCCGCCTCCGACAGCGGGAAGCGCTGTACCGCCGGTACCAGCTGCCCCGAGGCGACCGCCGCCATGGCCTCGTCCTCCAAGGCCCGCAGCTTCTCCGGGGTGTCGATCAGGTTCCGCCACTCCGGGCCGCCGAACAGCGACCGGGAGACGATGCCGCGGGCGGCGGTCTCCTCCTCGGTCAGCTCCAGCGGGCTGCCGGAGGACCAGCTGATCACCAGGTGGCGGCCGCCGGAGCCGAGCAGGGCGACGGCGCCGCGGGCCAGTTCGCCGCCCACCGAGTCCATGACGACGGTCGCCTTCGCGCCGCCCAGTGCGGCCAGTGCCTGGTCCGCCCAGCCCTCGGCGGTGTAGTCCACGGCGACGTCCGCGCCCAGTTCTCGCACCCGCGCGACCTTGGCGGGGCCGCCCGCGAGGCCCACGACCGTCGCACCGAGGTTCTTGGCGTGCTGCACCACCAGCGAACCGATGCCTCCCGCGGCGGCGGTCACCACCACCACATCGTCCGCGGCCAGGTCGGCCAGGCGCAGCAGCCCCATGGTGGTGCGGCCGGTGCCGATCATGGCGATCGCCTGGTCCTCGCCCACCTCGTCGGGGAGTTCGTGCAGCTTCTCCACCGCCACGACCGCCTTCTCCGCGTAGCCGCCGGGCACCATGCCCAGGTGGGCGACGACGCGGCGCCCCAGCCAGCGCGGCTCGACGCCCTCGCCGAGCGCGTCGACGGTGCCCGCGACCTCGCGGCCGGGGATGGTGGGCAACGCCGGTAGCGCGTGCGGGCCGCCGCCCGTGTCCCCCTGGCGGAGAGTCGTGTCGAGCAGGTGGACCCCGGCGGCGGCCACCGCGATCCGGACCTGGCCGGGCGCGGGCTCGGGGTCGGCGACCTCCTCGTAGACCAGGTTCTCGGCGGGACCGAAGGTGTGGAGCCGGATGGCGTGCATGGCGGTTCTCTCCCAGATGTCGGGTGACGGAGTACGGGTCGTGGGGATACGGGCGGCCGGTGCGCCGTCAGAGCAGTGCGCGGGCCTCGGCGAGCAGTTCGTACTGCTGCCGCCAGTTGCCGGCCCCGGTGCTGAGGACGATGCGGTCGGCTCCCGCGGCGGCGAACGCGGCCAACTGCTCGGCGGCCGCGGCGGGTTCGCCCGAGATCATGACGGAGTCGGCCTGATCGGCGGGTACTTCGTATGTCTCGGTCAGCAGCTTGGCGACCTTCTCGCGGTGTGGCGCGGCCGGTCCGAGGCCGAAGGGCAGGGCGACCGAGACCCCGGGCGGCGACGGGTGGGGGCCGCCGGTCCGCGTCAGCTCCGCGAGCAGTTCCCGGCCCGCCGCGAGCAGCAGCGGCGGCATGAGCGCGGGGAACCAGTGGGCGCCGTGCTCCGCGGCGCGGCGCAGCGCGCGGCCGGAGGTGCCGCCGATGAGCAGCGGCGGTGCGGCGATCCGTGGCGGTGTGAGGGCCAGCTCCGGTTCCCCGGGACGGTCGGCGAGCCGCACGGGCGCGCCGGCCAGCAGGTCCGGGAGCAGTTCCAGCGCCCGGTCGAAGAGCGCGTCACGGTCCTCGTACGACAGACCGGCCGCGCGCCACGCCGTCGTGTCGCGCACCCCGCCGCGCCACCGGGACCGGGGCCCCGCCCCTCCGGAGCCGACGCCGAGCAGCAGCCGCCCCTCGGAGAGGTGCTGGAGGGTGGCGATCCTCTGGGCGGCCTGGGGGAGCGGGTGGAGCGGCAGGTGCAGGACACCGAAGCCCACGCGGACCCGCTCGGTGACGGCGGCGGCCATGGCTAGGGCGAGGCCGCCGTCGACCACCTGGGTCCGGCCGATCAGGTGGTCGCCGGTCCATACGGACTCGAAGCCCAGTTCCTCGGCCCGGCGGGCGGCCGCCTTGATCTCGCGGGCCCGCCCTCCGGGCTCGGGGCCGAGCGTGGGGAGGAAGACCCCGATCTCGGGGGTGGTCGGCCGCGCTGTCGTCGTCATGCGACCACCCTCCAACTTCAACTTAAGTTGAAGTCAAGGGGAGTTATGACGCGGCGCGTGTGACGCGCGGCACCCCGGCGGTCCGGGTGCGGTTGGCGGCATGGGCGCCCAGCGCCAGCGCGGACGCCTCCAGGGCGCTGTTGAACGACACCTCGCAGAGCAGCCCGGGCGCGGCGACCTGATCCCCCGCCAGGTAGACGTCGTCGCCGCGCACCACGGCGGGCCGGTCGCGCCAGGTGGTCCCCGGGTAGTCCAGCGCGCCCGTACGGCCCGTCGACAGTGCCTCGCGCCGGAAGGTCGTACGCTCGCGCCAGCCCGGGAAGCCCAGGTCCAGCAGGTGCTCGGCGCGCGCGATGCCCGCCGCCCGGCTCTCGCCGGGTGCGACCGGGATGTGGCCCTGGATCAGCTGCTCCCCGGCCGGTGCGAGGCTGCGGTCCTGGGTGGTGAAGCGCTCGATCCAGCCGGGGGCGTCCAGGTCGGAGACGACGAACGCGTCGCCGCGCCGGGTCGCCACCCCCAGGTCGAACAGGGCGGTACGGCCGCTCTCCCCGGTCAGCGACGGATCGTCGAGCAGGGTGCGGGCGGCGGCCAGCGAGGTCGCGACGATCACCGGGCCGTGCCCGGCGGGCAGCGCGCCGAGCGAGTCGACGCGCGCCGCCGTCTCGATCGTCACGCCCAGCGAGCGGGCGCGGTCGGCCATCCGGTCGATGATCCCGCCCCAGCCGCCGCGCACGTAATGCGCCTCGGGCGGCATCGAGGTCGCGCGCCGGAACCGTTCCTGTACGAAGGCTGCCGACAGCTGCCCGGGGTCGTGGTGGAAGAGCGCGACGCCGGTGTAGTTGGCCGCCGCGCGCGCCGCCGCCTCGCCGACCCGCTCGGCCGCCCAGCCGGCGAAGTCCCGGTCCACGGGCGCCACGCCGTACCTCAGCCTGAACATCCCGAGCGGCGGCACGCGCCGCAGCCGTCCGCCGCGGTGGAACCGGAACCGGGCGCCCGCCTGCGGCGGCAGCGTCGCCAGCTTGCCGATGAGCCCGCGCTTCTTGAGCCAGGGCCAGTGCGGGCCGCCGTTGTAGAGGGCGTGCGGCCCCTCGTTGGTGCGGTACGGGCCGTCAGCGGTACGGGCCCGGCCGCCGAGCGACTGATGGGCCTCGTACAGCGTGACGCGCGCGCCCGCCTCGGCGCTGCTGATGGCCGCGGTGAGACCGGCGAACCCGCCGCCGATGACGGTGATGTGGTGCATCTGCCGTTCCCTTCCGAAGGTGTGGAGTGGTGGTCGCTTTCGCTGTCGCGGGTACGACGGACGGGCGGGCCGCGGATGTGACATCGGGCCGTTGTCAGTGGTGCACGTCACGATGGAGGGGCGAAGGGCGGTGACGATGACACGGCGGAGCAGCCAGGACGGTACGGACGGGGACAGGAGCAGGGACAGGGACGGGGACGGGGTGCGGGCGCCCCGGCGGCCCGTGCTGTCGCTCCCCGCGCTACGGGCCCACGACGGCCGGGAGCTGGCGCGGGAGGGTGACTACGACGGGGTGGAGTTCGCGGACGCGGACCTGGGCGGGCAGGACGGGCGGGGCAGCCGGTTCCTGGACTGCGCGCTGCGCCGCTGCGCGCTGGACGAGACGGTGCTGAGCCGCGCCCGGATCCTGGACAGCGTCCTGGAGGAGATACGGGGCGTGGGCACCGACCTGTCCGGGGCGACGCTGCGGGACGTGGAGGTGCTGCACGCGCGGCTGGGCGGGACGCAACTGCACGGCGCGGCGCTGGAGAGGGTGGTGGTGCGCGGCGGCAAGATCGACTACCTGAACCTGCGCGACGCGACCTTGAAGGACGTCGTCTTCGAGGACTGCGTGCTGGTCGAGCCCGACTTCGGCGGGGCGCGGCTGGAGAGGGTCGCGTTCGTGGGCTGCGCGCTGCGCCGGGCGGACTTCTCGGGGGCGCGGATGGCGGAGGTGGACCTGCGGGCGGTGGCGGAGCTGGATATCGCGCGCGGCGTGGACCGGCTGGCGGGGGCCGTGATCAGCCCGACTCAGCTGTTCGACCTGGCGCCGGTGCTCGCGGCGTGGCTGGGGGTGCGGGTGGTGGGCGCCTGAACAGCAGGGCCGGGGCCGGGGCGGAGCCCCGGCGGTCGGGCTACACGCGCGGGAACCGCGCCAGCACGTCCCAGACCACCGGGTTGTCGCCCAGCCCCTCGTGCATGTCCGTGAGGTCCGCGACCAGGTCATGCAGGAAGTCGCGGGCCTCGCGGCGCAGCGCGGCGTGGTTGAAGGTCAGCGGCGGCTCCTCCGCGGGCACCCAGTCGGCGGTGACGTCCACCCAGCCGAAGCGGCGCTCGAAGAGCATCCGGTCGGTCGACTCCGTGAAGTCCAGCTCCGCGTACTGCGGCCGTGCGGAGCGGCTGCCCTGCGGGTCGCGGTCGAGGAGCTCCACGATGTCGCACAGCGCCCACGCGAAGTCCAGGACCGGCACCCATCCCCAGGCTGTGGACAGCTCGCGGTCCTTCTCCGCGTCCGCGAGATACACGTCCCCGCAGAACAGGTCGTGGCGCAGGGCGTGCGTGTCCGCCGTGCGGTAGTCGGTCTGCGGAGGGTCCGGGAAGCGCCGGGAGAGGGAGTAGCCGAGGTCGATCACCCGTCGATGGTGTCACGGGGACGCGACCTCGGCAGCCAAGGGAGCCCGCCCGGCAGCCGAGGGAGCCCGCCCGGCAGCCGAGGGAGCCTGCCCGGCCGTACCGCGCACCGCCTCACATCACGACGACCGATCGCAGCACCTCACCCCGCCCCATCTTCGCGAACGCCTCCTCGATCCCGTCCAGCGTGATCGTCTCGGTGACGAACGCGTCCAGGTCCAGCCGCCCCTGCCGGTACAGGTCGATCAGCAGCGGGAAGTCGCGGGACGGCAGGCAGTCCCCGTACCAGGACGACTTGAGCGCGCCGCCGCGCCCGAAGACGTCCAGCAGCGGCAGCTCCAGCTTCATCTCCGGCGTGGGCACGCCGACCAGGACGACGGTGCCCGCCAGGTCGCGTGCGTAGAAGGCCTGCCGGTAGGTCTCCGGGCGGCCCACCGCCTCGATCACCAGATCGGCACCGTGCCCGTCCGTCAGCTCCCGTACCGCCTCCACCACATCCGCGTCGCGGCCGTTGACCGTGTGCGTGGCGCCGAGCGAGCGCGCCCACTCCAGCTTCCGGTCGTCGAGGTCCACCGCGATGATCTTCCCGGCGCCGGCCAGCCGGGCCCCGGCGACCGCCGCGCAGCCCACGCCGCCGCACCCGATGACGGCAACGGAGTCGCCGCGTCCGGCGGCGCCGGTGTTCAGCGCGGCGCCGAGCCCGGCCATCACGCCGCAGCCGAGCAGCCCGGCGGCGGCCGGGGACGCGGCCGGGTCCACCTTCGTGCACTGCCCCGCCGCGACGAGGGTCTTCTCGGCGAACGCGCCGATGCCCAGGGCGGGGGAGAGCGGCGTGCCGTCGGTGAGCGTCATCGGCTGGGTCGCGTTGTGGGTGGCGAAGCAGTACCAGGGACGGCCGCGGCGGCAGGCCCGGCACTGGCCGCACACCGCACGCCAGTTGAGGATGACGAAGTCGCCGGGCGCGACGTCGGTGACCCCGGCGCCGACCGACTCCACGACGCCCGCGGCCTCGTGGCCGAGCAGGAACGGGAAGTCGTCGTTGATCCCGCCCTCCCGGTAGTGCAGATCGGTGTGGCACACCCCGCACGCCTGCAC
Organism: Streptomyces sp. XD-27; assembly: GCF_030553055.1. Classification (NCBI taxonomy): domain Bacteria; kingdom Bacillati; phylum Actinomycetota; class Actinomycetes; order Kitasatosporales; family Streptomycetaceae; genus Streptomyces; species Streptomyces sp. XD-27. The sequence continues at coordinate 3,565,049 of NZ_CP130713.1, read as the reverse complement.
CTGCACCACGGCCTCGCCGGGACCGGGGTCCGGGATGACGATCGTCTCGACGCTGACCTGCTCGCCCTTGCCGGACGCGATGACGCCACGCACCTGTTGAGTCATGGCAGCAGCCTAGGCGCGGGAGAGAACGGAGGGGACGAAAACGGGCCGCACCGGGGGGTGGCCGGTGCGGCCCGCCGCACTGACACGCGGGGCGTCAGCGGATCACATGACGTCGGTCGCGGTCATGTGGCATCGCGGTCACTTGACGTTGATCGCCGTCCAGGAGGCCGCGACCGCCTTGTACTCGGCGCTGCCGGACCCGTACAGGTCGGCCGCCGCCTGGAGCGTGCCGGTGCGCGCGCCCGCGTAGGTGGTGGTCGAGGTGAAGTACGTGGTCAGCGCCTTGTACCAGATCTTGGTGGCCTTGTCCCGGCCGATGCCGGTGACCGTGGAGCCGTCGTAGGTCGGGCTGTTGTAGCTGACGCCGTTGATGGTCTTGGCGCCGCTGCCCTCGCTGAGCAGGTAGTAGAAGTGGTTGGCGGGACCGGAGGAGTAGTGCACGTCCACCCGGCCGATGCCCCGGTACCAGTAGTCCTTCGACGCGCCGTCGCGGCTCGGCTTGTCCTGGTAGCGCAGCGGGCTGCCGTCGCCGCGGATGTCGATCTTCTCGCCGATGAGGTAGTCACCGGCGTCGGCGGAGTTGGCGGCGTAGAACTCCGTGGCGGTGGCGAAGATGTCGGAGGTCGCCTCGTTGAGCCCGCCGGACTCGCCGCTGTAGCGCAGGCCCGCGGTGTTGGAGGTGACGCCGTGGGTCAGCTCGTGCGCGGCCACGTCCAGCGAGGTCAGCGGGTTGGTGTTGCCCGAGCCGTCGCCGTAGGTCATGCAGAAGCAGCTGTCGGACCAGAAGGCGTTGACGTAGTTGTCGCCGTAGTGGACCCGGGTGTACGCGGCCTTGCCGTCGTTCTTGATGCCGTTGCGGCCCAGCACGTTCTTGTAGAAGTCCCAGGTCGTGGCGTGCCCGTAGTGGGCGTCCACCGCGGCGCTCTGCCGTCCGCCGCCCCAGACGTCGTCGGCGTCGGTGAACAGCGAACCGGTGCCGGATGTGCCCTGGTTCAGGTCGTACGTCTTGTGGCCGCCGTGCGTGCCGTCGGTGAGGTTGTACGAGCCGCCGCTCTGCGTGGTGCCCAGCGGGACGTTGCCGCTGTAGTCGCCGGTGCCGGTGCCGGTCTCGATGCGCTCGTCGGCGAAGAGCTGCTTGCCGGTGGCGGCGTCGGTGACGACGTGCAGCTCGCTCGGCGTCCCGTCGTGCTGCAGCCCGGTGACGACGGTCTCCCAGGCCAGCACGGGCTTGCCGGAGGCGGCCCAGACGACCTTGCGCGGCGCGGCGGCGTCGGCCTTGCCGTTCTTCTCGGCGTCGGCGGCCTTGAGCGCGGTCTTCTTCGCGCTGGACGCGGACTTCTCCGGGGCGACGGAGGCCACGGATATCCGCGCCCGCACCGCCTTCGTCACACTCTGCTTGCCGTTCTTCTTCTCGTGGACCACGAGGTCGCCGCCGAGGACCGGGAGCCCGACGTACGTGCGCTCGTAGCGCGTGTGGACCGTGCCGTCCGCGTCCTTGACGACGTCCCGGACGACGAGCTTCTCCTTGCCACCGAGCCCGAGGGACTCGGCCTGCGCGGCCGCTCCGGCCTGCGCGTCCTTGATCGCGCTCGCGCGCTGGTCGGCCGAGAGCAACACGGCCGTGGCGCCGACCTCGCGGTCGGCCTTGGCACTGGCCGAGCCGGTCTGCACGCCGATGACGACCATCGCGGCCGACGCGACGAGCGCCGCGCCGCGGAGGGCGTTCTTACGAGAGGAAACGGTACGTCTCACTCGATACTCCTTGCAGGGGGCCGCTGGGTGGCGGCCACGTGGGGGCGGACGGCCTTGGGTGGGGCCGGTCCGAAACTGCACAAGTGATGCCGATGTGGTGCCGTTTGGTGGTGCAAGGTGGTGCCGATGTCCGCGTATGAGACGCGGGACCACGCGTGTGCCGTAAGTGGCGCATAAGCGGGTCGACCAGAGACTGGCACTGATTGCCGGTTTCTGACAGGCAAGTAACAAGAATTTCACCGTTGAATGTTCGTTTGGGGGCGACCTCTGTCCGATATTTGGCGAACTGGACCTGGTTTGGGGGCACTTCACCTACGGTGAGCAGCAGGTGACCGGCGATGGAAGAGGTGCCCGATGCCGCCAAGGAGGCCCTTCCCGGGAAGGGGCAAGCGATCACCGCGCGTGATGTTCGCGGAGGAACTGGCGCGGTTGCGCGAGGAGTCCGGGCTGTCCTACAGGGAGCTGTCGGACAAGGTCGGGTGGGGCCACACGCACCTGTACCACATGGAGAAGGGCGCGAGCCTGGGCGGCCCGGAGGCGGTCGAGGCGCTGGACACGTTTTACGGGACGACGCCGCTGCTGATGCGGTTGTGGGAGATTGCCAGGGACGGTTCGTTGTTCCGCGACAAGTACAAGCGGGCTGTGGAGCTTGAGGCAGAGGCCTCGGTCATCGAGCGCTTCGTCCCAGGAATCATCCCTGGGCTCCTCCAGACGCCGGCGTATGCGCGGGCGCTGCTGTGGTCCGCTCCGCATGGACCGGAGAACTCACCAGAGCTGGAGGAGCAACTTGCCGGGCGTCTCAGCAGGCAGGAGATACTACGACGCCGTCCCGCGCCGCAGTTTCGCGCCGTCATCGGTGAAACGGCTGGTCCTCGTTCGTCTCGGCCGTCAAGCGCGGCGAGTTCCCCGGCGCGTAAGCCCAGCGCTCCCCCAACATGACGGCGGGCCCCCGCGAGTGCGGGGGCCCGAACCGTATGCCTCGGCCGTGTTCAGCGGCTGGTCGGCGACAAGCAGAGCATGCTCTGAACGTGACCGCGGCGCGTGACCGTGTACCGGGCCTGGCCGGGGGCGCACTGGTCGCCGGTGCTCTCCTTGACCTTGTACTCCGCCCTGCTGTCGCCGCAGGGGACGACCTCAAGGTCGGGAGCGCTGTTGGATCCCTGGTTCTCCACGCATTCGCCGACGTCGATCGAGTTGGCGTCCTGGCTCGCGCTGGCGCTGGCGCGCGCCGCCGGGGTGGAGGGGGTGTCGGTGCTCTTGCCCTGGTGGGTGAAGATCCAGACGCCGGCGCCGATGGCGGCCACGGTGAAGACGATGGCCTTGATCTTGGTCTGCTGGTTGATGCGGCTGCGCCGCGGCGGGGGCTGCGGGGCGGGGGCAGGGGCTCCGGGGTAGCCGCCCTGCTGCGGATAGCCGTACTGCGGCTGGTGGGGCTGGCCGTAGGGGGTGTAACCGCCTTGGGGCGGAGGTGGGGTGGACAGGGGAGACTCCCTTGAGCGGCGGTGCGGTCGTACGTGAGATCGAGTTGATCACCGTACGGTAGCCGCCGGAGTCGCCGGTTCGGAGCGCGGGAGGGGGCCGTGACACGGGTGTTACTCCCTCGGGGCCGAGTTGGTGACCTCGTGGGTGCCATGCGCCGGCCACGCACACACGACGGCGGCCCCCGACAGAAGTCGGGGGCCGCCGTGCTGATCAATCAGGCTCGGCCTGGACTCAGACGTTGACGCCGAAGTCCTGGGCGATGCCCGCCAGGCCCGCGGCGTAGCCCTGGCCGACCGCGCGGAACTTCCAGTCCGCGCCGTTGCGGTACAGCTCGCCGAAGACCATGGCGGTCTCGGTGGCGGCGTCCTCGCTCAGGTCGTAGCGGGCGATCTCGGCGCCGCCGGCCTGGTTGAGGATGCGGATGTACGCGTTCCGGACCTGGCCGAAGTTCTGGCTGCGGGACTCGGCGTCGTAGATGGAGACCGGGAAGACGATCTTGTCGACGTCGGCGGGCAGGCCCGCGAGGTTGACGTTGATCTGCTCGTCGTCGCCCTCGCCCTGGCCGGTGAGGTTGTCGCCGGTGTGGACGATCGTCTGGTCCGGCGTGGACTTGTTGTTGAAGAAGACGAAGTGCGCGTCCGAGTAGACCTTGCCGCTCGGGTTGACGGCGATGGCGCTCGCGTCGAGGTCGAAGTCCGTGCCGGTGGTGGTGCGGACGTCCCAGCCGAGGCCGACCGTGACGGCGGTCAGGCCCGGTGCCTCCTTGGTGAGCGAGACGTTGCCGCCCTTGGACAGGCTTACAGCCATGGGGAGTCCCTTTCGTATTCGAGTCGTCGGGCTTCGTGACTCCACGAAGCTACCGTCATCCTCCATAACGCGAAGCGCGCGCCGCGGGTTCCACGGGGGCGTGTGGAAATGCGGGTGACGTTCGGGTGTGCGACGGGGGACCATGGGGGCATGCCTGGGCCCTACGTCATCCGCGGTTCGGTCTCCCTGCCGGAGGCCGAGCTCATGTGGCGTTTCTCGCGTTCCTCCGGCCCCGGCGGGCAGCACGTGAACACCAGCGACAGCCAGGTCGAGCTCCGGTTCGACCTGGCGCGTACGCAGGCGCTGCCGCCGGTGTGGCGGGAGCGGGCGCTGGAGCGGCTGGCGGGCCGCCTCGTCGACGGGGTCGTGTCCGTGCGCTCCTCCGAGCACCGCTCGCAGTGGCGCAATCGCGAGGCGGCGGCCGTCCGGCTCGCCGCGCTCCTGGCGGAGGCGACCGCTCCGCCGCCCAGGCCGCGCCGCCCGACCCGGATCCCGCGCGGCATCAACGAACGGCGGTTGCGGGAGAAGAAGCAGCGCGGCGAGACCAAGCGCGGGCGCAACGGGCGCGACTGGGGCTGATGCGGCCCCGATCGGGCCCAATTGCTGCATTCCGGTGGTTTCGCGGTCGCACAGAGCGCCTCATACATATCGCAACTGAAATTCCGTTATCTACGACATATCGGAATTTTCTCTTCGTGAGTGAGGTGGCGTGATGTTCGCTTCGACGCATCGTGTCCTGGCTGTCGTGGGCCTCATGGTGGCGGCCCTGTTCGCCCCGGTGGCCGGTGTGGCGACCGCGGTGGGGGACCCGGATGTGTACAAGGTCGAGAGCGAGGACGAAAAACGCGTCGACTGTGGGAAACAAGACCACGGGCCGGGCCAAATGCCCGAGCGAGGCAAGGAGCAAGGGCAGGGCCAGGGCCAAACCGCGACCCGCCCTGGGAGCCCGCTCAAAATCAACGGCTTCGACCTGCTCGACCTCAGGCTGCTTCATTACCTGCGGGACTGGAACGACAACACCGGTAAGTGCACCCGCACCGATGGCCGGGACCGCCGGGACCGCAAGGACGAGCAGGACCCCCGCAGGAGGTTCGACATCCTCAGCTTCAGCGAGCGCTAGGTCCGCATCCGCAGAGGGGCGGCTTCCAAAGGAACGGCCCGCGGTCGCTGCCGTCAGCCCAGCCGGCGGTAGCGGCCGCGGAAGTACGTCAGCGGCCCGGCGGTCTCCGTGCCCGACGTCCGCGCCGTCAGCACTCGTCCGATGACGAGTGTGTGGTCCCCCGCCGGCACCCGCTGCTCCGTATGGCACTCCAGCGACGCCAGCGCCCCGTCGATCAGCGGCGCGCCCGCCGCCTCGCCCCGGGTGTACCGGGTGTCCTCGAACAGCAGCCGGTCGCTGATCCGCCCCTTCATGGCGAAGCGCCCGGCGATCTGCCGCTGCTCCTCGGAGAGGATCGACACCGCCCACAGCGGCCGGCGCGCCAGCAGCTCGTCCATCCGCGACTCGTTGCGCAGGCTGACCATCACCAGCGGCGGGTCGAGCGACACGGACAGGAACGCGGTCGCCGTCATGCCGACGTCCTCGCCGCGCGGGCCGTCCTCCGGGTCGTGCGCGGTGACCAGCACCACGCCCGCGGCCAGCCGCGACAGCGCGGCCCGGAACTCGTCGTCGCTCACCCCACCAGCATGGGGCACAGCGGTCTCCTGGGGCGTGGAAGGCGTCGTCTGAAGCACACCAGCACGCTAACCGGGCCCTGTGCGCGGCCGCATCGGGCGCCGGGACCAGCCGGGCGTAGGTCCCGGGGCGGAGGTCGCCCGCCCCGTCGGCCGCTTCCCCGCCGCGCGGCCACTCGCGTCCCCGCCGCCCCCGTCGGCCGCATCCCGCCGCGCGGCCACTCGCGTCCCCGCCGCCCCCGTCGGCCGCCTCCTCGCCGTCTTCGCTGATCGCCACCCTCGGCGACCATCCCGTCCCGTCGACGATTTGCTAATCGGAAAAGTCGGAGCGCTCCCACACCCTCTGTGCAGCAACGAGATACGGACTGTGACATGAGTCACAGCAGGGGGGAATTGTTGACCCTGTGTACCTGCCGGGCAGCTCGCTGTGATTCAGTGGCCGTGGCAATCGGACGACAAGAAGCCAGGAGTTGCTGTCGAGGTCTCGGGGGAGAACGAGCGATGGAGACCGAGTCGGAGCCGTACATCCGTCTTGCGACCCTGCGGCAGCTGCACCAGGTGGTCGCCGATCTGAATACCGCCCGCAGCCTGGCCGACACGCTCCAGACGGTCGCCGACGGCATCATCGCCGGCCTCGGCTATGAGCTCTCGGCCGTCAACCTGGTGCGACCGGACGGTGATCTCGTCGTCGCCGCCGTCGCGGGCAGTCCGGGCGCCGAGGCCCTGATGGCGGGCCGGGTCGGGTCCCGCAGCTCGTGGGAGCGCCGGCTTGCGCTGGGGGACCGCTGGGGCGACCTGCGCTTCGTCCCGTACACCGAGGGCTGGGTCCTGGACGACGACGACGTCCCGCAGTGGCACACCCCCGGACCCGCGCCCCGCTTCCCCGACGAGTGGCATCCCATGGACCGCCTGTTCGCCCCGATGTACGCCGCGGGCGCCTCCGGCGGGGAGCTCATCGGGGTGATCTCGGTCGACAAACCGCGCAACGGCCGCCGCCCCGGCGCGTGGGGACGCGAAGCCCTCCAGATGTACGCCTTCCATGCCGCGATTGCGATCGGCAACGCCCGACTGCGCGCAAACATGCAGCGCGCGCTGGTCCGGCTGGAGCGGGACCAGCAGGCCCTGCGCGCCAGCGAGGAAAGCTTCCGGCAGGCCTTCGAGTACGCGCCCAGCGGCATGGCGATCGCGGAGATGGGCGGCGACCAGCACGGCCGCCTGCTGCGCGCCAACGACGCGCTGTGCCGGCTGCTCGGCCGGCCCGCCTCGGTGATGCGCCGCTGCTCGTTCTCCGACCTCGTGCACCCCGAGGACCTCACCACCTTGTTGCGGACCTCCGCCGAGGGCGGCCGCGCCGAGCTGCGGCTCGCGCGCCGCGACGGCACGTTCGTATGGGTCTCGCTGCGGAACTCCGTGGTCGCCGACGCCGCCGACGGGCCGCGCTTCCTGCTCACCCACGTCGAGGACATCGAGGAGCGCAAGCGGCACGAGATCCAGCTCGCGCACCGTGCCAGCCACGACGCCCTGACCGGGCTGCCCAACAGCGCCGAGCTCCGCGCCCGGCTCAGCTCCCGGCTCTGCGCCCACCCGCCCCGTCCGGCGCCGACCGGGCACGGTCACCCGCTCGGCGGGGGCAACGGCTCCACGGCGGAGGGGCGGCCACCGGACCCGGCCCGGCCCGGTCCGGACGGCTACGGCTCGGACGGTTACGGCCCGGCCGCGTCCGGTCCGGACGGCTACGGTGCGGAGGGCTACGGCCCCGAGGGCTTCGGGGCGGACGGCTTCGGTCCGGACGGCTTCGGGGTCGACGGGTACCGGGCCACCGGCGCCATGGCCGCCGACGTCGGGCCCTTCGACCACCACGTGCACACCACCGCCCCCGACGAGGAGGTCGACGACGGCCACAAGGGGCTGGCGGTCCTCTTCTGCGACCTCGACGGCTTCAAGTCGATCAACGACCGGTTCGGCCACCACACGGGCGACGCCGTCCTGATAGAGGTGGCCCGGCGGCTCTCCGGCGGGGTGCGCGACGGCGACACCGTCGCCCGGCTCGGCGGCGACGAGTTCGTGGTCCTCGCCGACGGCCTCGGCCGGGCCGACGCGGCGGATCTGGCGGTACGGCTGCGCAACGCGATCATCCCGCCGATCCGGGTCGAGGGCCGGGCGGTGCGCGTGGGCGCCAGCTTCGGCATCGGTTGGGCGGCCTGCGGCATGTCGGCCGACGAGGTGCTGCAATCCGCGGACCAGCGCATGTACGTGGAGAAGCGGTCCCGGGCCAAGGCCAACCGCAGGGCTGGATGATGTAACGGGGGCCGCGTGCCTTCGCCCGATCGGGGTAGGCTGCGCCGGGTCGGCGGTGCGTCGACGGTGAATCGATCATGAATATTGTCCATCCGGACAGCGGGGACCCTGACGAAGCCGCCCCGGCCCTGATATGAGCTGTCCTGCCGCGTGTGCGGAGAGCGCGTGTGCGGAGACGCGCGGGCGCGTGTCCGCGAAGCGGCGGCGCCTGAGCGCCGATGGCCATATGCATTGGAGAGTGACGAGAGGGATGACGGCCGGCAACAACGGCTCGGACACGCCGGAGAACGACGACCCCTTCGCCTACCTGTACCGACAGGAGGGCGAGCCCTCGGGTCAGGCCCAGCAGGGCCCGGCAGGGGCGGCCGCCCCCCGCACCGGTGGTTACGGGTACCCCGGCCCCGGCACCGGCACCCCGCACCAGCCGGGCGTACCGCGCACCTCGTACAACCACGTACGGGCGGTGGGTGAGCGCACGTACGGCCAGCAGGTCCCGTCCCAGCACGCTCAGCATGGCTACGGGCAGCAGGGCGCCCCCCAGGGCAGCCCCCAGGGCTACGGCCAGCCGGGCTACAACCAGCCGGGCTACGGCCAGCAGAACGCCCACTACGCGGCCCCCGAGACCCTCCCCGGCGGCGCCCCCCGCCGCCCCGCCCCGGCCCGCACGGCGCCGGCCACGGCGGCAGCGGCGGCGGCCGCGGCCCGAACACCAAGGGCCTGCTGATCGCCGCCATCGCGGTCGTCGCCGTCGTGGTGGCGGGCATAGGGGTCGCGCTGCTCACCAACAGCAGCGAGAAGAAGAAGGACGAGGCCGACGGCGGCAACGACCGCCCGACCGCGGGTTCGAGCGTCAAGCCGAGCGAGGAGCCGAAGCCCGACCCGGCGAAGCCCAAGCCGCTGCCGACCCAGGACGCCTCCGGGCTCACGCTGGCCGGCGGCACGGCGCCCGCGAACACCATCAAGGGCGCCAAGGCGAAGGACGGCACGTACGTCGCGGGCATCAACGCCCCTGGCGCGTCGGCCACCTGGAGCGTCAACGTCGAGAAGGCGGGCTCGTACAAGCTGTACGTGGGCTACGGCGTCCCCGGCGAGGACCAGAGCCTCTCGCTCACGGTCAACGGGACGAAGGCCGGCCAGCCGATCAACATGGAGAACTTCGCCAAGGGGCCCAAGGGCGACTGGGAGAAGGGCTGGACGTACACCTACTCCGTAGTCCAGCTCAACGCGGGCACCAACACCGTGAAGATCTCCTGCGAGGCGGGCGACAAGTGCGCGGTCAACCTCGACCAGGTCTGGCTCAAGAAGTAGCCGGGGCCGCAACCAGCCCCAGGAAGTGCGCCACGGTCCGGGCCATCGCGTCCCGGGCCGGGGCCAGGTACTTCCGGGGATCCACCGCCGCCGGGCGGTCCGTCAGGTAGCCCCGCACCGCGCCGGTGAAGGCCGTGTTCAGGGCCGTCCCCACGTTGATCTTCACCATGCCGGCGGCGACGGCCCGCCGGATCTCCCCGTCCGGGACGCCGGACGAGCCGTGCAGTACCAGCGGCACGGGCACGGCCTCCCGGAGCCGGCCGATCAGAGCCTGGTCGAGTGCCGCCGTGCGCTCGGTCATGGCGTGGGTGCTTCCCACGGCGACGGCGAGCGCGTCCACGCCGGTGTCGGCGACGTACGCGGCCGCCTCCGCCGGATCGGTCCGGACACCGGGCGCGTGCGCGTCCAGCGGGGGCTCACCGTCCTTGCCACCCACTCTCCCCAGCTCGGCCTCCACCCAGATCCCGCGCTCGTGCCCCCAACGCACCGCCTCCGCCGTCGCCTTCACGTTCTCGGCGTACGGCAGCTTCGACGCGTCGAACATCACCGAGCCGAAGCCTGCCGGGTGCGCGGCCCGCAGCAGCTCGCCGTCCTCGACGTGGTCGAGGTGCAGCGCGAGCGGGGCGCGCGAGGAGCGGGCGACGGCGGCCATGGCGGCCGCGAGCGGGCCGAGGCGCCCGCCGTGGAACTTCACGGCGTTCTCGGACACTTGGAGGAGCGCGGGCAGCCCGGCGGCCTCCGCCCCGGCCGCGATGGCCTCGGCGTGCTCCAGGGTGATGACGTTGAACGCGGCGACCCCGTGACCTGCCGCGCGCGCCGCGCGGACCAGCTCCCCGGTGGTGACGAGCGGCATACGTACCCCAATCCCGGGCCGAGCCCGGCCCGTTGACGTCGGCCCGTTGGTGCTTGCGCGCGGTTACGCCGCCGACCGTATCTCGCTGACCTCGATCCGGGGGAGCAGTTCCGCGTACGTCGCGCGGTCGAACTCGCCCGCCGCGGGGGCCCGTACGGTCGCCGCCGAGAGGGCCACCGCGCGCGCCAGCCGGTCCGGCCAGGGCAGGCCCTCGACCAGCCCGGACAGCAGGCCGGCGACCGCCGAGTCGCCCGCGCCCGTCGGATTGCCGGCGAGCCTGCGGGGCGGCGTCGCGCGCCACGCGCCGTCCGCCGTCACCGCGAGCATGCCGTCCGCGCCGAGCGACGCGGCCACCGCATGCGCGCCCCGCCGCCGGGCGTCCCGGGTGGCGCGCAGCGGCTCGGCGAAGCCGGTGAGCCCCGCCAGTTCGTCGGCGTTGGGCTTCACGACGTCGGGGCGGGCGGCTATGCCCCGGCGCAGCGCCTCCCCGCTGGTGTCCAGCAGCACCGGCACGCCCGCCGCGCGCGCCTCCCGGACCAGTTGGGCGTACGTCCCGACCGGCACCCCCGGCGGCAGACTGCCGCACAGCGCCACCGCGGCCGCGTCGCGCAGCAACCTGGCGTACGTGCCGGTGAAGGCCGTCCACTCAGGTGTGGTGACCAGCGGGCCCGGCTCGTTGAGCTGGGTGGTGTCGCCGGACGCGTCGTCCACGACCCCCACGGTGCGCCGGGTGGTACCGACCACGCCCACCAGCGCGTCGGTGACGCGTCCGTGCGCCGGATCGGTGACGCGTCCGTAGGCGGCGAGACCCTCGCGCAGCGCGGCGCCCGTCGGGCCCCCGGCGAACCCGGTGACGACGGTGTCGTGGCCGAGCGCGGCCAGTACGCGCGCGACGTTGAGGCCCTTGCCGCCGGGCCGTTCGACGACCTCGGTGACGCGGTGGGAGGCGCGCGGCCGGAGCCGGGGCACGCGGTACGTGATGTCGAGGGCGGCGTTGAGCGTGACCGTGAGGATCACCGTGGAGTCCCCTCTCCCCTGGCTCGTGACCGGACCGGCTCTCCCGTCTCATCCGTTGTGCGCCAGCGATCATGCCATCGCGGACTCCGGCGGGCGACCCCTCGTACTCCCACTGTTATCTCGCGGAGAGGGGGCCGTCCACCACCGGTACGCGGCCGAAGGGACGAGCCGACGGTCAGCGCACGGGCGGCCCGACCAGCCAGGTGCCGTGCCGCATGACGCCCACCACCTCGAAGGCGTCGTTCAGGACGACGAGGTCCGCGTCCTTGCCCGGCTCCAGGGAGCCCACGCGCTCGTCCACCCCCAGGACCCGCGCGGGCGTCGCGGACAGCGCGCGTACGGCCTGCTCCACCGTCAGGCCGTCGAGCGTGACGGCCCGTTGGAAGGCGTGGTCCAGGGTGAGGGTGGACCCGGCGATCGAGCCCGCCGTGGGCCCGTCGCTGATCCGCGCGACCCCGTCCCTGACCTCGACCGTCATGGGGCCGAGCGGGTACCGCCCGTCGCTCATCCCGGCCGCGCCCATCGCGTCGGTGATGAACGCGACCCGGTCCGCGCCCGCGCGCCGGAACGCCAGGCCCAGCACGGCCGGGTGCAGATGCGTCCCGTCGTTGATCAGCTCGACGGTGACCCGCTCGTCCTCCAGCAGGGCCGCGATGGGGCCGGGCGCGCGGTGCAGCAGCGAGGGCATCGCGTTGAACAGGTGGGTGGCCACGGTGGCCCCCGCCTCGATCGCCTCCAGGGTGGCGTCGTACGTGGAGTCGGTGTGGCCGACGGCGGCGACGACGCCGTGGTCGGTGAGCAGGCGTACGGAGTCGAGACCGCCGGGGAGCTCGGGCGCGAGCGTCATCATCCGCGCGGTACCGCGCGCCGCGTCGACCAGCTTCCGTACGTCGGCGGGGTCCGGGTCCCGCAGCAGCGACGGCTGGTGCGCCCCGCAGCGGTGCGGCGAGATGAACGGCCCCTCGAAGTGGATTCCGGCCAGCTCGCCCTCCTCGACCAGCTCGGACAGCGCACCGGCCTGGCGGGCGAGGTCGTCCAGGTCGCCGGTGACGGTGGAGGCAACCATGGTGGTGGTGCCGTGGGCCCGGTGGGTACGGGCGACGGTGAGCGCCTCCTCGGCGGTCCCGGCGGAGAAGGACGCGCCGCCGCCGCCGTGGACGTGCATGTCGACGAAGCCGGGGACGATCCAGTGGCCGGAGAGGTCGAGGACGGCTGCCCCCCCGCTTCGGCCCGCGGCGATACCGCTCGCGCCCGCGGGGCCCCCGTTTCCGCCCGCGCTCGCACGGGCAGACCCGCCGCCGTCGTCGACCGGCGTGCCGTCGGCTCCGGGCATCGGCCCGGCGGCGGTGATGCGCCGCCCCTCGACCGTGACCTGTCCGTCGTCGACCACGCCGGTCGGCAGCACCACCCGGGCACCCGCGAGAACCGTTCGTCGCACCATCAGGCGGATACCTCCGTGGAGTCCGTGGAGAGAAGATCCCAGGCGAGCAGCCCTGCGCCCAGGCAACCGGCGGTGTCCCCGAGGGCCGCCGGGACGATGTCGGGGAGTGTCTGGAAGGTGATCCGCTCGGCGACCGCCGCGCGCAGCGGCGCGAACAGCGTCTCGCCCGCTTCGGCGAGCCCGCCGCCGATGATGAGCGTCCGCGGGTCCAGCAGGGTGACGCCCATGACCAGCCCGTCGGCGAGCGCGGCCACCGCCTCCCGCCAGACGGCGCGGGCGCGGGGGTCGCCCGCGTCGACGGCCTTGGCGCAGTCGGCGGCGTCGGCGCCCGGGCCGCCGCCGGCCGCGGACCAGGCGCGGCCGACGGCGGCCGCGGAGGCCAGCCGCTCCAGGCACCCGGCCTGCCCGCAGCCGCAGGCGGGGCCGCCGGGCCGGACGATCAGATGGCCGATCTCGCCGGCGGAGCCGTGCGCGCCGGGCTCGATGCGGCCGTCGATGCCGATGGCGCCCGCGATGCCGGTGCCGAGCGCCACGTAGAGGAAGCGGCCGGCGCCGTCGCCCGCGCCGATCCGGCCTTCGGCCAGGCCGCCGACGCGTACGTCGTGTCCGAGGGCCACCGGGACCCCGGCCAGCCGGTCGGCCAGCAGGGCGCGCAGCGGTACGTCGCGCCAGCCGAGGTTCGCCGCGAAGACGGCCACGCCGCGGGCCTCGTCGATGACGCCGGGGACGCCGACCCCGGCGGCGACGGCCGACTGGCCGAACCGCCGCTCGCCGGTCGCGCGCAGGTCGTCGGCGAAGTCCAGAATCCCGGCGACGACGGCGTCCGGCCCGCGCTCACGGCCGGTGGGCCGCCGCGCCTCGTACAGAAGCGCGCCGTCCGCCCCGACCAGAGCGGCCTTCATGCCGGTGCCGCCCACATCGAGGGCGATGACGTGTTCCACGTGGACAGTGTCGCCTGCGCGCCCGCAAGAGGTCTAGTCCACTCGCGGGTGTACCGCCACACAGCGGCGGGACCGGTTCCGGCTGCGCCTGATCTGCGGGCGCGCTGCGTGGTGCCCAGCGGGCCGGAGGCACCGACACCGACGTGCGGCTCCGCCGAGTGGTCGGCCGCCCCGGCCCGAACCGCCTACCCGCCGAGGATCACGCTCCGCGTGAGGTTGCGGGGTCGGTCCGGGTCGTAGCCCCTGGCCTCCGCCACCGCGACCGCCAGCCGCTGCGCCCGTACGAGGTCCGCCATCGGGTCCAGCCCGTCCGGCGTCGCGGAGTCCGCCAGCAGCACGCCGCCGGTCCGTGCCACGTCGCCCGCCAGCCCCTCCGGCAGCGGTCCGAACGTCCACACCACCCGCCCCGGGCCCGTGATGGAGATCGGCCCGTGCCGGTACTCCATCGCCGGGTACGACTCCGTCCACGCGCCCGCCGCCTCGCGCATCTTCAGGCCCGCCTCCTGCGCCAGCCCGTACGTCCAGCCGCGCCCCAGGAACGTCCACTGCTCCGCGCCCGGCGCCGCCTCCGGCAGTGGTTCGGCGACCGCCGCCGCCGCGTCCGCCGCCGCCTCCGCCACGCTCTTCACGCCCTGCGGCAGCGGCCCGTGCGCCTCCAGCCCCGCGCGCAGCAGCGCCAGCGCCGTCGTCGCGAAGCGCGTCTGGACCACCGACGTCTCGTCCGCCCAGTCCAGTACGGCGACGTCGTCCGCCGCGTCCATGACCGGCGTCTTGGGGTCGCCGGTGAGCGCGGTCGTGGCGGGGCGGGCCGGTCCGCCGCGCAGCGCGGCCAGCAGCTCCAGTACCTCCGTCGTGGTGCCCGACCGGGTGATCGCCACCACCCGGTCGTACGAGCGCCCCGCCGGGAACTCCGACGCGGGATACGCGTCCGTCTCGCCCTGGCCCGCGGCCTCGCGCAGCGCCGCGTACGCCTGGGCCATGAACCACGACGTGCCGCAACCGGTGATCGCCACCCGTTCGCCGGGCAGCGGCAGTCCGCGCGCCGTGGCCGCGGCCCGCGCCGCCCGCCGCCAGCAGTCGGGCTGGGTGGCCAGTTCCTGTGCGGTGAGCGAGGTCATATGACTGCCTCCTGGCGACGAGGTGTGCCCCGGCGTGCCGGTCCGTACGGTGGTGCGGGGCAAGGGAGTTGGCAGGGAGCTGGTGCGGGCCCGGCGCCGGGGTGGGGCCCCGCCCGGGACGTGGATAGCAGGCGTCCGCGCGGCAGGGGAAGCCCGATGCGGAAGTGATACCCGTCATGGTGTAGACCTTGTGAGGGTTTGCGGGGAGACTCGCAGCTCATATCGAGGCTCCGGAACAGGAGCCTCCGGTTACAGGCACGATGCGTACGAACACGTAGGGCGGTTGGCGGCTGTGCAGCGGCGGAGGTTCCTGAATCTGACGGCGGCGGGTTGCGCCACGGCGGCGATGACGCCCGCCCTGACCGCCTGCGGAAACGATTCCGGCTCGGGCAAGACGACGCTCAAGCTGGTCGCGGCCGACTACGGCGACAACACCACCAACACCTCCCAGCGGTACTGGGACCGGGTGACGGTCGCCTTCGAGGCCGAGCATCCCGACCTCAGGATCGATGTCAAGGTCTACAGCTGGACCGAGGTCGACCGGAAGGTCGCCGAGATGGTCAAGGCGGGCGACGCCCCCGACCTGGCGCAGATAGGCGCGTACGCCGACTACGCCGCCGCCGGCAAGCTCTACCGCGCCGACCAGCTGCTCTCCATCCCCACCCAGGCGAGCTTCGTGCCGTCCATCGCGCAGGCGGGCAAGGTGCGGCGCGTCCTGTACGGCCTGCCGTTCGTCGCCAGCTCCCGGCTGCTCTTCTACAACAAGAAGCTCTTCGCCAAGGCGGGCATCGCCGAGGCCCCCACCACGTGGGAGGAGCTGCAGGCGGCCGCGGAGAAGCTCAAGAGCAGCGGCGTGAAGATCCCGTACGGGCTGCCGCTCGGCCCCGAGGAGGCCCCGGCCGAGACCATGCTGTGGATGCTCAGCGGCGGAGGCGGCTACACCGACAGCAACGGCAGCTACGTCCTCGACTCGCCCGAGAACATCAAGACCTTCGAGTGGCTGCGGGACGAACTGGTCGCCAAGGGTCTCACCGGCTCCCGGACCCCCGGCCGGGTCAACCGCCAGGACCTCTTCGACGCCTTCACCCGCGGCGAGGTCGGCATGCTCAACGGCCACCCCACGCTGATGAAGCAGGCGGAGGGCCGCGGCATCGACTACGACACGGCACCGTTGCCCACCATGGACGGGAAGCCCAAGTCGACCATGGGCGTCGAGGACTGGATGATGGCGTTCAAGCAGAACGGCCACCAGGAGGAGATCGGCCGCTTCCTGAACTACGTCTACAACGAAGAGAACGTCCTGGACTTCGCCAGCCGCTACGACCTGCTGCCGGTGACGACCGCCGCGTCCCAGGCGATGCGCGACGACCGCGAGTTCAAGCGGCTGTGGAAGTTCCTCGACCAGATGGAGCGGGCGGAGTTCTACCCCGCGGACAAGACGTCGTGGGCGAGCGTCAGCAAGGCGCTGAAGAAGAACATCGGCGCGACGGTGGCGGAGGGCGGCGACCCGATGAGCGTGCTCGGCGAGCTCCAGCGGGAGGCGGACGCCGCGGAGAGCTCGGCGCGGTAACCCGGCCCTGCGGCCCTGCGGCCCTGCGGCCCTGCGGCCCTGCGGCCCTGCGGCCCTGCGGCCCTGCGGCCCTGCGGCCCTGCGGCCCTGCGGCCCTGCGGCCCTGCGGCCCTGCGGCCCTGCGGCCCTGCGGCCCTGCGGCCTGGGCGGGGTCGGGGAACGGACCGCCCGCCCCGGTGGGGAAGGGCACCCCGGTGGGGAAGGGCACCCCGGTGGGGAACGGAGCCGCCCCGGTGGCAAGGTGGAGAACGTGACCGCACCCCCGAACCAACCGCCCCAGCCGGGCGGCGACGACGGCCTGTCCGACCGGGACCGGGCCGTCCTCGCCATGGAGCGCCGCGGCTGGCCCGGCCCGGGGGCGAAGGAGCGCGCGATACGTGAGCGCCTGGGGATGTCCCCGACCCGCTACTACCAGCTCCTGAACGCCCTCCTCGACGACCCGCGCGCACTGGCGCACGACGCGGTCACGGTGAACCGCCTGCGCCGGGTCCGGGAGGAACGCCGCGCGCGACGGTGAGGGAGGGCGCCTGGCCGTCCGGCGGACGAGCGCTGCGGTCCTGCACGGGCGCCGGGAAGGGCACGGACCGCCCCCGCACGGCGCCTGCTCGGCACGGCGCCCGCACCCGCACGGCGCCCGCACCCGCACGGCGCCCGCACCCGCACGGCGCCCGCTCCGTACGGCGCACGTGCCTCCCCGGTCGACACGGCGCCCGCACCGGACGGCGCCCGCGTCGTACGACGCCGCACGTCCCTCCGCGCTCCGTGTGGCGCGAACCCGCACCTGCCCGTTCCCGCGCGGGTAGGGTCGCCGCATGGGCAGCAGCCACCCTCTTCCCGTCCCTGCCACCCCCGCCGGCCGCGACGGTCTCGCCGCGCTGCTGGCGCGGCCGGAGAAGGCCGTCGTCGCCGTGGACTTCGACGGCACGCTGGCCGACATCGTCCCCGACCCCGAGCAGGCCCGCGCGCACCCCGGTGCCGTGCCCGCGCTCGCCCGGCTCGCCCCGCGCCTCCTCTCCCTCGCGGTGATCACCGGCCGCCCGGCCGAGGTCGCGGTGCGGTACGGGGGCTTCGCCGGGGTGCCGGGGCTGGAGCACCTCGTCGTCCTCGGCCACTACGGCGTCGAACGCTGGGACGCGGTCAGTGGCTCCGTCACCGCGCCCGCCCCGCATCCGGGGGTCGCGGCGGCGCGGGCGGAGCTGCCGGAGGTACTGGAGGCACTGACGGTGCTGGACGGTGCCGAGGCGGGGCCCGGCAGCTCGGCCGAGGCGAGCCACGGCACCGAGGCGGCGTTCATCGAGGACAAGGGCGGCCGCGCCGTCGCCGTCCACACCCGCCGCGCCGCCGACCCGCAGGCGGCCTTCGAGACCCTGCGCGAGCCGCTGCACCGGCTCGCCGAACGCCACGGCCTGATCGTCGAACCGGGCCGCATGGTGCTGGAGCTGCGCCCGCCGGGCACGGACAAGGGCGCCGCGCTGCGCGACTACGTACGGGAGTCGGGCGCCGAGACCGTGCTGTACGCCGGGGACGACCTCGGCGACCTGGCGGCGTTCGCGGCGGTGGAGAGGCTCCGGTCGGAGGGGCTGCCCGGGGTGCTGGTGTGCAGCGGCAGCAGCGAGGTGACCGCGCTGGCGGACCGCGCGGACCTGATCGTCGACGGCCCGGCGGGTGTGGTGGCCCTGGTGACATCCCTCGCGGACGCCGTCGCCTGACGCAGCCCTGCCACCCGCGTGCCTCGCCGGGCCGCCACCTTGCCTGGCCGCACCCTGATGGGCCTGTGCCTGGCTCGCCTTTGGGGGGCCTGGCGGCGGAGCCCCCAGTTTCGGGAAGGGGCGGGACAGGGGAATCCGCTCGGACGCGGTTCAGCCAGGCGGACGTCGTACCGAGCCGGACGACCGGCGGGGCGCGTGACCTACGCCGGCGCCAGGTCCGCGACCACCGCCGCGTGGTCCGACGGCCAGACCCCCGCCACCGGGGCGTCCCCGGCACGGCGCACCGCGCGGACCCGGCCGAGGCCGTCCGGGCCGGGCAGGCCGACGTGGACGTAGTCGATCCGGGCACTGGGCTCGAAGCTCTCGGCCACGTGCGGGTTCGCGCGGTCCCAGGTGGCCGCCGGTGCCGCCGGGTCCGCGTACTCCCAGGCGTCCACCAGCACCTGGCCCGGCAGGGCGGGTGCGGTGCGGTGGCCGCCGAGCAGCCGGATCTCGTCCGAGTCCGGCCGCGCGTTGAAGTCACCGGTCACCACCGGCGGGAAGTCCGTGCCGCCCCGGTGGTCGGCGACGAACCGCGCCAGCGCGGCCACCTGCGCGCACCGCACCGCCGACTCGTGCACGGCGTGGTTCAGATGCGCCGTGAAGAACGGCACCGGTGCGCCGGGTGCGTCGATACGGGCGTACAGCGCGAGGCGGCCCTCGTCCTCGCCGCCCGCCGTCGGCAGGGTCAGCACCGCGCGGTCCGCGATCGGCCACCGGCTGAGCACCGCGTTGCCGACCTCGGCCGTCTCCGCGGCCCCGTCCGCGATCCGCTTCCGCCACCGGCCCGGCACCTTCGACGACGCCCACGTCCAGGTCCACTCGTCGTCCAGGTCCCGGGACAGGCGCCGGGCGAGCCACTCCGCCAGGTTCTCGTCGCCGCGCGCCCACACCTCCTGGAGGCCGATCACATCCGGGCGCGCGTCGCGCAGCACGGCCGCGATCGCCTCGCGCCGCCGCTCCCACGCGCCGAACAGCCACCACACGTTCCAGGTCAGCACCCTCAGCACCGGCGGCCCGCCCGCGGCCGCACCCGGCTCCGTACTCACCGCCGTGGCCCGCTCCGAACCCGGCTCCGCCGCCGGACTCGGCGCCGCCGCCCGCCCCAGGCCCCGCCCAGTGCCCCGCTCCGCAGCCGAACCCGGCGCACCCCGCTCCGCAGCCGAACCCGCCGAACCCAGCTCCGCCGTCCGGCCCCGCCCCGCTGCCCGTACCCCGTCGTACGACGACGTGCTCACGGCTCGTCCAGCGCCCGCAGCTGCGCCAGGAACCACTGCTGCGGCGGCAGTGCCGTGGCCGCCGCCGCGAGCCGCTTCGTCCGCTCGGCGCGTTCTCCCTCCGGCATCGCCAGCGCCTCGTGCAGCGCCCGCGCCGTCGCCTCCACGTCGTAGGGATTCACCACCAGCGCGTCCCCGCCCAGCTCCGCGAACGCGCCCGCCTCCCGGGACAGCACCAGCGCGCAGCCCGCCTCCGAGACGACCGGGACCTCCTTGGCGACCAGGTTCATGCCGTCCCGGATCGGATTGACCAGCGCCACGTCCGCCAGCCGGTACGCGGCCAGCGAGCGCGCGAAGTCGTCCTTCACGTGCAGGACGACCGGCCGCCAGTCCGCCGTCCCGTACGCGGCGTTGATCTCCTCGGCGACCCGCCGCACCTGCGCGGTGTAGTCGCGGTAGATCGCCAGGTCCTGCCGCGAGGGGTAGGCGAAGGCCACGTGCACGACGCGGCCGTGCCACTCGGGGCGGGTGTCCAGTAGGCGCCGGTAGGCCAGCAGGCCGCGGACGATGTTCTTGGACAGCTCGGTGCGGTCCACCCGCACGATGCTCTTGCGCCCCGCCCCGATCTGCTCCCGCAGCCCGGCCAGCCGCTCGTCCACGTCCGCCGCCCGCGACCGCCGCCGCAGGAACTCCGCGTCGGCGCCCAGGCCGTGGACGCCGAGCCGGGTGGCGTGCCCCGCGTCGCGCACCACGGGCTCCGGACCGCCGCGCACCACCTCCGCGCCGAGCACGGCCGAACAGCAGTCGGCGAACGCAGCCGCCCAGCGCTCGGTGAGGAACGCGGCCCGGTCGCCGCCGAGGATGCCGCGCAGCAGCCGCGCCGCGATGTCGTCGGGCAGCAGCCGGAAGTAGTCCGGCGGCGCCCACGGGGTGTGCGAGAAGTGCCCGATCCGCAGGTCCGGCCGCCGCTCGCGCAGCAGGCCCGGGACGAGCGCCAGGTGGTAGTCCTGCACGAGCACGGCGGCGCCGTCGGCCGCCTCCTGGGCGAGTGCGTCGGCGAAGGCGGTGTTGTACGTCTCGTACGCCGCCCAGTGGGCCCGGAACCGTTCGTCGAAGACGGGGGTGAACGGGGTCTGGTAGAGGAGGTGGTGGACGAACCACAGCACCGAGTTCGCGACGTCGTTGTACGCGGCCGCGAAGACGTCGGGCGCGATGTCCAGCATCCGCACCCGCCGGCCGCCGGTGTCGGCGGGGTCCAGATGCCCGCCGTGCGCCTGCCGTACGGCCTGCCGGTCGCCGTCGCCGAGGGCCGCGCAGACCCATACGGCATCGGCGTCGGGGCCGATGGCGCTGAGCCCGGAGACCAGCCCACCACCGCCGCGCCGGGCGGCGAGCGAACCGTCCTCGCGAGGAGCGTAGGAGACCGGGCCGCGGTTGGACGCGACGAGGACCTGGGCGCCTGAGCGGTCGGGGGCCATGTCGCGAGCCTAGCCCTACGCTGTCGCGCGCAAACGTGAGCCGGATCTCTTGCCCCCGCCGGCGGTATCCCGACCGAGCGCTCCGGCCGCGGCCGCCCCGGCGAACGGACGACGGGCCGGCGGACAGGACCCCCGGGGGCAGGCGGGAGCCATGCCGGCGAACCCCGCCCCGGCGAGGGGACCGGCTACGCCGCGCGGCGGCTCGCGTACTCCGGGATGTCGCGCATCGGCGGCCGCTCCTCCGTGTCCACCGCCGACGTACGCGGCACGAATCCGCCCTCCCCCCGGTCGAACTGCGTCAGCCGCGCCCGCATCAGGGGCCCGCGCGCCATGTGGCCGCGGGTCAGGCGCAGTTGCGCCGTGCGGTAGATCGCCGCCGCCATCCGGCCCAGGGCCTGGCTGTCCTGGTGGCGGTGCTTGCGGACGCCCACGTCCACCTGGGCCAGCGCGTCCAGCCCCACCGTGTGCAGCGCGTCGACCAGGAGGCCCAGCTCGACCCCGTACCCGACCGGGAAGGGCAGCCGCTCCAGGAGGGAGCGGCGGGCCGCGTACTCCCCGCCGAGCGGCTGGACGAAGCCCGCCAGCTGCGGCCAGTGCAGATTCAGCAGCGGCCGGGCCACGAGCTCGGTGACCCTGCCGCCCTGGCCGGGCGCCGTCCGACCGGATGCGGTCCCGTCGGACGCCGCGCTCCCGTCGGGCGCCACGGTCCCGTCGGGCGCGGCGCTCCCGTCGGACAGCGTCAGGGGGCGCTCGTACATCGCCTTGACGAAGTCCACGTCCGGCTCCGTGAGCAGCGGGCCGACGATCCCCGAGACGAAGTCCGCCGAGAAGTCCTTGAGGTCGGCGTCGATGAAGCAGACGATGTCGCCCTCGGTGGCGAACAGCCCCCGCCACAGCACCTCGCCCTTGCCGGGCAGTGCCGGTATCCGGGGGAGTATCGCGTCCCGGTGGATCACCCGCGCCCCGGCGGCCGCCGCGACCTGCGACGTACGGTCGGTGGAGCCGGAGTCGACCACGACCAGCTCGTCGACCAGCGGCACCGCCTCGGACATCAGCTCGCCGCGGATGGCGCGGACGATCGCGCCGACCGTCGCCTCCTCGTTGAGCGCGGGCAGCACGACGCTGACCGTGCCGCCGCCGGCGCGTTTGGCGGCCAGGAGCTGGTCGAGCGGTCGGTCGGCCGCGGTCCAGGACCGCCGGGCCAGCCAGCGCTCCACCTCTTCCAGCACGTGAACGACTCCCTGTCCTGTCCGGCCCTGCTGCCGCGGGCCCGGCTGCCTCGTTGATCCATCTCGCGCTTCGGACGACCATCTCAAGCGTCCGAGGCTTCGGTTACAGTCTTGAACAACGTGGACGGCCCTCGCATGCCGGGGTCGGTCCGCCGACAAACGCCTGGGTCAACCCAGCGCCATACCGCTCATCCAGAGGGGCAGAGGGATACGGCCCGTTGAAGCCCCGGCAACCCTCCAGCCGGTCTCGCACATCCGTGGCGAGGCTCCCGGCTAGGGAAGGTGCCAATTCCGTCTCGTGGCGAAACTCGCCCCGAGGAAGATGAGGAGAAAGGGCCTCGCCTCCATGGCTGTGCAATCCGTCGAAACCTCCACCGCCTCGACCGCCACCCCTGTCTCGCTCGGCCCCGCCGTCGCCCTGTCCTGCCGCGAGTGCGGAGAGCGCTTCGCGCTCGGGCCGATCTTCGCCTGCGAGGTGTGTTTCGGGCCGCTCGAAGTCGCCTACGACCTGCCGAGCGGCGGGCCCAGTCAAGCGGAAGACCTGCGGAAGCGGATCGAGGCCGGGCCGAACAGCATCTGGCGGTACGCCCCGCTGCTGCCGGTCCCCGCGGACGTCGCGGACAAGCCGAACCTGAACCCCGGCTTCACCAAGCTGGTCAAGGCCGACAACCTCGCCCGCGAGCTCGGCATCACCGGAGCCCTGCACATCAAGGACGACTCCGGCAACCCGACCCACTCCTTCAAGGACCGGGTCGTGGCCATCGCCGTCGAGGCCGCCCGCGCCTTCGGCTTCACCACCCTGTCCTGCTCCTCCACCGGCAACCTGGCCGGCGCCGTCGGCGCCGCCGCCGCCCGCGCCGGGTTCCGCTCCTGCGTGTTCATCCCGCACGACCTGGAGGCGGGCAAGGTCGTCATGGCCGCCGTCTACGGCGGTGACCTGGTCGGCATCGAGGGCACGTACGACGACGTGAACCGCTTCTGCTCGGAGCTGATCGGCGACCCGCTCGGCGAGGGCTGGGGCTTCGTCAACGTCAACCTGCGCCCGTACTACGGCGAGGGCTCCAAGACCCTGGCCTACGAGATCTGCGAGCAGCTCGGCTGGGAGCTGCCCGACCAGATCGTCATCCCGATCGCCTCCGGCTCCCAGCTCACCAAGATCGACAAGGGCCTCAAGGAGCTGATCCAGCTCGGGCTGGTCGCCGACAAGCCGTACAAGATCTTCGGCGCCCAGGCCGAGGGCTGCTCCCCGGTCTCGCGCGCCTTCAAGGACGGCCATGACGTCGTACGGCCGGTCAAGCCCGCCACGATCGCCAAGTCGCTGGCCATCGGCAACCCGGCGGACGGCCCGTACGTGCTGGACATCGCGCGCCGTACCGGCGGCGCGGTGGAGGACGTGACCGACGAGCAGATCGTCGACGCCATCAAGCTGCTGGCCCGCACGGAGGGCATCTTCGCGGAGACCGCGGGCGGGGTGACCGTCGGCGTGACGCGCAAGCTCATCGAGACCGGTCAGCTCGACCCGGCGCTGACCACCGTGGTCCTGAACACCGGCGACGGCCTCAAGACGCTGGACGCCGTGGCCCCGACCACCGGCCCGACGGCGACGATCCGCCCGAGCCTGGACGCGTTCCGCGCCGCCGGCCTGGCCTGACGTCCGCCCGGCCCGAAGTCCGCCGCCAACCCGTTCTCACCGAAGGTGCCCCGCATGAGTGTCAACGTCCGCATCCCCACCATCCTCCGCACGTACACCGGAGGGCAGGCCGAGGTGACCGCCGAGGGCGCGAACCTGGCCGAGGTCATCGCGTCGCTGGAGGAGAGCCACCCGGGCATCGCCGCCCGCGTCCTGGACGACCAGGGCAGGCTGCGCCGCTTCGTCAACGTCTACGTGAACGACGACGACGTGCGCTTCGAGGGCGGCCTGGAGGCGCCCACGCCGGACGGCGCCGGGGTCTCCATCATCCCGGCCGTCGCCGGAGGCTGACGACCGTTCGCCGCGTCTCTTAACAGCACACATACGGAATCACCCCGTCCTGATAAAAGCGGACGGGGTGATTCCGCGTTCTGAACCGCGATACGCTGTGCGCGAATCCTCGTCCGGCACCGTGCCGATCGCATATGAGAACTCGTCAAGTTGTGCGCGAATGGTGAGCGCGAATTGCCGGGTTGGTGCGTCATGTCCGGCCCGACTTGCCCTGGATCTCCCGGAATTCTCCACATATCAACGTTCGCCCGCGTCCTGAATTCTCGTCCGATTGACCTGTTGCGCTGGGCATTGGGACAGATACATTCAGCGGCGGTCGACGCGTTCCGGCGCACACCTCCCACTGACCGTGGGGGTGAGGTCTGACCCGGGTCCGCGGAGTGCGGTCCTGTGCAAGGGCCAGTAATAGGGGAGTTAGGAATGGCTCAGGGCACCGTCAAGTGGTTCAACGCGGAGAAGGGGTACGGCTTCATCGCGGTCGACGGTGGTGCGGATGTGTTCGTCCACTACAGCGCGATCCAGATGGACGGCTACCGCACCCTTGAGGAGGGCCAGCGAGTTGAGTTCGAGATCTCGCAGGGCCAGAAGGGGCCGCAGGCGGACATGGTCCGGTTGTCGGCCTGAACGCCGAGACGCAGACCGCTGACGTCAGCGTACGGAAGGGCCCGCGCTTCCAGGGGAGCGCGGGCCCTTCCGCGTTCCCGGAGCGGGTCGCCCGGGCGGGGCGTCCGCCCCCGATTGGCTTGCACTCTCGGGGGGCGAGTGCTAATCATTGGCGTTAGCACTCTGGCAGTGAGAGTGACAACTATGGACCGGGTCGGTGAGGCCCGCAGGCCCGGCGGGGCAAGGAACCGCAGGGGCAGGCAGGCCGTCCGTCGCGGGCGCCAGCGCGGTCCGGAGCAATCCACCCCAGTCCTGGGAGGACCACTTCTATGGCCAAGATCATCGCGTTCGACGAGGAGGCGCGGCGAGGCCTCGAGCGCGGCATGAACCAGCTCGCGGACGCCGTCAAGGTGACCCTCGGCCCCAAGGGCCGCAACGTCGTCCTCGAGAAGAAGTGGGGCGCCCCCACGATCACCAACGATGGTGTCTCCATCGCCAAGGAGATCGAGCTCGAGGACCCGTACGAGAAGATCGGCGCCGAGCTGGTCAAGGAGGTCGCGAAGAAGACGGACGACGTCGCCGGTGACGGCACGACGACCGCGACCGTCCTCGCCCAGGCGCTGGTCAAGGAGGGCCTCCGCAACGTCGCCGCGGGCGCCAACCCGATGGCCCTCAAGCGCGGTATCGAGAAGGCCGTCGAGGCCGTCTCCGCCGCCCTGCTGGAGCAGGCCAAGGACGTGGAGACCAAGGAGCAGATCGCCTCCACCGCCTCCATCTCCGCCGCCGACACCCAGATCGGCGAGCTCATCGCCGAGGCCATGGACAAGGTCGGCAAGGAAGGCGTCATCACCGTCGAGGAGTCGCAGACCTTCGGTCTCGAGCTGGAGCTCACCGAGGGCATGCGCTTCGACAAGGGCTACATCTCCCCGTACTTCGCGACGGACATGGAGCGTATGGAGGCGTCCCTGGACGACCCGTACATCCTGATCGTCAACTCCAAGATCTCCAGCGTGAAGGACCTCCTGCCGCTGCTGGAGAAGGTCATGCAGTCCGGCAAGCCGCTGCTGATCATCGCCGAGGACATCGAGGGCGAGGCCCTGGCGACCCTGGTCGTCAACAAGATCCGCGGCACCTTCAAGTCCGTCGCCGTCAAGGCCCCGGGCTTCGGCGACCGCCGCAAGGCCATGCTCGGCGACATCGCCATCCTCACCGGTGGCACCGTGATCTCCGAGGAGGTCGGCCTCAAGCTGGAGAGCGCCGGCATCGACCTGCTCGGCCGCGCCCGCAAGGTCACCGTCACCAAGGACGAGACCACCATCGTGGACGGCGCCGGTGACGCCGACCAGGTGCAGGGCCGCGTGAACCAGATCCGCGCCGAGATCGAGAACTCCGACTCGGACTACGACCGCGAGAAGCTCCAGGAGCGCCTCGCGAAGCTGGCCGGCGGCGTGGCCGTCATCAAGGCCGGCGCCGCCACCGAGGTGGAGCTCAAGGAGCGCAAGCACCGCATCGAGGACGCGGTGCGCAACGCCAAGGCCGCCGTCGAGGAGGGCATCGTCGCCGGTGGTGGCGTGGCCCTGCTCCAGGCGTCCCAGGTCTTCGAGAAGCTGGAGCTGGACGGCGACGAGGCCACCGGTGCCAACGCCGTGAAGCTGGCCCTGGAGGCCCCGCTGAAGCAGATCGCCGTCAACGGTGGTCTCGAGGGCGGCGTCGTCGTGGAGAAGGTCCGCAACCTCGCTGTCGGCCACGGCCTGAACGCCGCGACCGGTGAGTACGTGGACATGATCGCCGAGGGCATCATCGACCCGGCCAAGGTGACCCGCTCCGCGCTGCAGAACGCCGCGTCGATCGCCGCGCTGTTCCTCACCACCGAGGCCGTCATCGCCGACAAGCCGGAGAAGGCCGCCGCGGCCGCTCCGGGCGGCATGCCGGGCGGTGACATGGACTTCTGATCGACATCTGTCGGTCTACGTCCTGAGCAAGCCCTGGGGCGGCATCCTCGTGGAGGATGCCGCCCCAGTGGCGTTTCTGCGACCTGGGATGCTTCCGTGGTCCGGGGGTCCAGCGGCCTGGGACGCTTCCGTGGTCCAGTACTCCAGCTGACGTTCGAGATTTGTCATTCGGCGACGGCGAGCAGGTGCGCGATCTCTCGTCCAGGTGCAGGTACGCCCACTGATACCAGCGCGGTCCCTTGGCACCGGCCCCGGCGCTGCGGGTCTGCCAGCAGTACTCGGGCAGGCCGGCCGCGGCGCACCGGGCCGGGTCGTCCGCCCAGGACCGCGGAACGTACAGCTCGCGGTCCACGAACGCCGCCCCGCACGTCGTCCCGGACCCCGTCGTGATCCCACGCGCCGCGCGACAAGAGCCGGCCGGCCACCCGCCCGCTGGACTACCAGGGGCCGGTGAGCCTGTCACCAGGGCACTGTTCCACCGTCGTCGAAGAATCCGCCGGTCGGTCCGTCGTCGGGCAGGGTCGCGAGGTGAATCGCGATCGCCGCGCCCTGGTGGGGAGTGCGGACGCCCTGGAAGCCGTTGAGGTCGGTGGCGGTGAAGCCGGGACAGCCGGAGTTGATCAGGATGTTGGTGTCGCTCAGTTCCTTGGCATATTGGACGGTGACGGCGTTGAGGAAGGTCTTGGACGCCAAGTACGCAGCGGGAATCGGGCCCATGTCGATGGCGGGCGTGGTCTGCAGGATGAGCGAGCCGACGCTGCTGGACATGTTCACGATCCGCGGCGATGCCGAGCCGCGCAGCATGGGCAGCATCGCGTTGGTGACGCGGATGACCCCGATCACGTTGGTTTCCACGACGACTCGTACGGTCGCGGGATCGACCGTGGTGGGCGTCTGCGGCATACCGCCGGTGATCGCGGCGTTGTTGACCAGGACGTCGAGCCCTCCGGCGCGGTCGGCAATCAGCTCGGCCGCGGCGGCCACACTTGCGTCGTCTGTCACGTCGAGCGGAACGCCGAACGCGTCGGTCCCGGCTGCGCGCAGCTTCTCCACCGCGGTGTCGCGGCGCTGTTGATCCCGCGCGCCCACGCCGATTCGCCAGCCGAGGGAGCCCAGGCCCGCCGCGATCTCGTATCCGATTCCCTTGTTCGCACCGGTCACCAGCGCGATCGTCTGTTCACTCACGTCATCAAGCGTGGTGCGGACTCGGGTGGGACGTCCAAGACCGACTGGGTGGGCGGTGATACCGCACGGATATCGGTCGTGGTGAGCGCCGGATACGATGACGCGGTGGAGACGCGGGAGCTACGATACTTCGTCGCCGTCGCGGAGGAGTTGCACTTCGGGCGGGCGGCGCAGCGGCTCGCCATGGCGCAACCACCGCTGTCGCGGGCGATCCAGCAGCTCGAGCGGCGGCTCGGAGTGGTTCTGCTGCACCGCACTGCTCGCGCAGTCGCCTTGACCGAGGCCGGGTCGGTGCTTCTGCGGGAGGCCCGGGCCGCACTCGACGCGGTCGAAGCCGCCGAGCGCCGCACCCGCCGCGCAGCTGCCGAACCGCCCGGTGTGGTGCTGGCCACGAAAGCCGGAGCGTCCAGCGAACTGTTGTCGAAGCTGCTGGACGCCTACGCCGCCGAGCCCGGCGCGGTCGCCGTCGAGGTGATGCTGTGCGGGCCCGGCGAGCAGGAAAGGCTGCTGCGCGACGGGCGTGCCGACGTTGCTCTGCTCCAGCGGCCCTTCGACACGACGGCCGGACTCGACACCGAGGACCTGCACACCGAACAGCAGGTCGTGGTCCTGCCCGCGGGGCACCCCTTGGCCAACCGACCCCATATGTCGATAGCCGAGGTCACCACCCTGACGGACCTGCCCCTGCCACGCTGGCCTCGACGGGGCGGGGGCTATCCGGACGGACCTGGCCCGCAGGTGCGCGACCACACCCAGCTGTTCCAGCTGATCGCGCTCGGACGGGCCTGCGCGGTCGTGCCCGAGTCCCTCCGAGCCCACCTGCGCGACGATCATGCGACGGTGCCGGTGCCGGACGCACCGGCTGTCACGACCGTCATCGCCTGGCCACCACACAGCAGATCCAAAGCCGTCGCCGACCTCGTCCGCACCGCGACACGCCTCTAGCCAACGGCAAGAGCGGGTAGCCGGAGGATCGGTGTCAAACGTGGGTGCCAAAGATCCCCTACCGTGATCGATATGGGGGTAGGGGGGCAGCGGCCTGGGGTGTTCAGCGGTCCGCGGCCGTCCCCGCCGCCCCGGCCGCCGCCAGCGCCGCACGCAGATGGCCCTGGGAGTCGGCCAGCAGGCGGTTCGCCGTCGCGGCGTCCACGTCCGCGAGGATCGTGAGGATGGCCGGTTTGACCTCGCCGTCGGTGGCGGTGAGGGCGCCCTCGATGATCTTGTCGTCCGCGCCCGTGGCGAGGCGGACGATCCGCCGGGAGCGGGCCCGCAGCTTGTCGTTGGAGGCCCGTACGTCGACCATCAGGTTCCCGTAGGTCTTGCCCAGCCGGATCATGGTGATGGTCGAGAGCATGTTGAGGACGAGCTTCTGGGCCGTGCCGGCCTTGAGCCGGGTGGAGCCGGTGAGCAGCTCGGGCCCGACGACGATCTCGATGCCGTGGTCGGCGGCCGCGGCCAGCGCCGAGCCCGCGTTGCAGGACAGCCCGATGGTCAGCGCGCCCCGGCGCCGGGCGTGCTCGACCGCGCCGACGGCGTACGGCGTGCGGCCGGAGGCGGAGACCCCGACGACGGTGTCGCGCGCGGTGACGGCCACGGCGTCGAGGTCGGCGGCGGCCAGCTTCTTGCTGTCCTCCGCGCCCTCGACCGAGGTGACCATGGCCTCGGGGCCGCCCGCGATGAGCCCCTGGACCTGGCCGGGGGTGGTGTTGAAGGTGGGCGGGCACTCGCTCGCGTCGAGGACGCCGAGCCGCCCCGCGGTGCCCGCGCCCGCGTAGAGCAGCCGTCCGCCGTCCGCCATCCGGGCGGCGGTGCCGTCGATGGCGGCGGCGATCCGCGGCAGCTGGGCGGCGACGGCGGCGGGCACGCCCGCGTCCTCGGCGTTCATGATGCGGGCGATCTCGACCGTCTCCAGGCGGTCGATGTCGGCCAGTTCGGGTCGGAACGCCTCGGTGGTCAGGGCGTCGAGCTGGGTGCGCAGGTCGTGGTGGTCGGGGGTGGGGGTGGGGGTGGCAGGCATGACGCGGCGGCTCTCTCCGGTGCTGTTGAAGGTGTCAGCGGCGGTACGGGTCCGGTGCGGTCTGTCGTTCCGGTGCTGTCTGTCGGGGGTCAGCGGCGGGTACGGGGGACGTGCCGGTGGGCCAGCGCCTCGTAGGAGGCGGACAGGGCGGGGGCCGCGGACTCGTACGTCCGTTGCGCGACCCCGATGAACAGGCAGTCCACCACCAGCAGCTGGCTGGTCCGGCTGGACATGGCGGCCGGGCGCAGCTCGCTCTCGCGGGCGGTGGAGGTGGTCAGGACGTGGTCCGCGTAGGCGGCCACCTCGCCGTCCGGGCGCCCGGTGATCGCCACCGTCGTGGCGCCGTGCTCGAAGGCGACGCGCAGCGGTTCGATGACGTCGGTGGTGCGGCCGGAGTGGGTGATGGCGACGGCCACGTCCCCGGCGCGCAGCTGGACGGCGTTGGTGACCGCCAGGTGCGGGTCGCCGGGCGCGTGCGCGATCAACCCGATGCGCAGCAGCTTCTGTACGAGGTCCTGGCCGACGAGGTGGGAGGCGCCGATGCCGTACACGTCGATCCGGCGAGCGGCGGCGAGTGCGGTGACGGCGGCTTCGAGCTGGCCGGTGTCGAGGACGGCGGCGGTGTCGGCGAGGCACTGCCGTTCTTCCTCGGCGAGCTTGGCGACCACGTCGGCGATCGGGTCGTCGACCGCGATGTCGGCGGTGACGGCGGGGGCCCGCCCGGCCGCCTGCTGGGCGGCGAGGGCGGCCAGCGCCAGGCGCAGGTCGCGGTAGCCGGGGTAGCCCAGCAGCCGGGCGGTGCGGACCACCGTGGCCTCGCTGGTGCCGGTGCGCGCGGCCAGGCCGGTGACGGTGAGTGCGGCGCACCCGGCCGGATCGCCGGCCACGGCTTCGGCGACGCGCTGCATGGAGCGGGTCATGGAGGGGGCGAGGGTGCGGACTTTGGCGGCGAGCGCGGCGGGTGGCGTGGGGGGAGCGGCGGCAGCGGGGGTCGCGGCGGCAGTGCGGGTCGCGGCGGAGGCAGCGGGCGGGGCGGCACCCGCCTGAGGGAAAGTTTCCTTCAGAGGACTGGCCATCTATGAAAAGTATTTTCGGACTTCGGGGGGCGTCAACCCGCCGAGCCGCGTGACAATGATCTGTATGGAGCTGGAACAGGCACTGCACGCGGCGCGGGCCCTGGTGCTCGCCGACCTCGCGGCGGGCCAGGTCGCCCAGGCCGACATCGTCTCGCTGGTCGAGGACGCGATAGCGCACCGCCGGTGGTGGGTCGAGCAGTGGCCTGAGGGCGCCGCGTATGTGGCGGGCCTGGTGGCCCAGGACGTTCAGGACGCCCTGCTGGAGCGGTACGGGCGCTGGCCGCTGTGCCCGGTGTGTGTGGAAGGCGGCGACCCGCACGCGCTGGACGTCGAACCGGAGCTGGGGCCCGACCCGCACTGGGTGTGCGGGAAAACGGCGGTCGCGGTGGCCCGGGTCGGCTCGCTGGGCGCCGCACCCGGGATGGTGAACAGCTGATGGTCTGCTACATCGACCCTCCCGTCTGGCCGGGCCACGGCCGGATGTGGTCGCACCTGGTCAGCGACGTCTCGTACGAGGAACTGCACGCCTTCGCCGACCGCATCGGGGCCCCGCGCCGGGGCTTCGAGCGGGACCACTACGACGTACCGAGCGAGCTGTACGGGGAAGCGGTGCGCGCGGGGGCGGTGGAGGTCGAGAGCAGGGAGCTGGTCCGGAAGCTGGTCTCGGCGGGCCTGCGGCGGCCGCGCTACCAGCGGCCGAACGGCGAGTCTCCGGAGGAGCCGGGGCACGGCTGAGCCGCGGCCGCGTAGGTGACCGTAACCGCGTACGTCACGGTGACGGTGTGCCTTACCGCGGCCGCGTACGTCACCGCACGGGGACCGCCGCCGGCGCCGGGGAAGCGGCCGCCGGTGCCTGGGAGGTGGCCGTCGGCGCCTGGGAGGTGGTGGCTGCCTCCGTGCGCCGGTGCAGCCGGGAGGCGAGGGCGGTCGTGCCGATCGCGGCCGCGGCGAGCGCGGCGGACGTCCAGGCCACCGCCGGGTAACCCCAGCCCGCCCCGATGACCAGGCCGCCGAGCCACGGCCCGAGCGTGTTGCCGATGTTGAAGGCGGAGGTGGTGGTCGCACCGGCGAGGGTGGGCGCGGCACCGGCGACGTTGAACATCCGGGCGTTGAGCGCGGGCGCCGTGGTGAACGCGGCGACCCCGAGCAGCAGCGACAGGCCCACCGCCGGCACGGCGTGGCGCGCGGCCAGGGCGAGGAGGGCCAGCACGGCGGCGGTGGCCGCGATGCCCCCGTACATCGTGCCGAAGGGACGGGCGTCGGCGATCCGCCCGCCCAGTGCCGTACCGATCAGCGCGCCGACGCCGAAGAGCGCGAGCACGGTCGGCACCCAGCTCTCGGCCAGCCCGGCGACATCGGTCAGCAGTGGCGCGAGGTAGGAGAAGAGCGAGAAGACGGCCGCGGCGTTGAGCGCGGTGGTGGCCAGCGCGAGCCACACCTGCGGGTCGCGGTAGATCCGCAGCTCGGCCCGGAGCCGCGGCCGGTCCTCGCCGGTGGGTACCTCCGTACGGGGGACGAGCGCCGCCACACCGACGAGGCCGAGCACGGACAGCGCGGCCACCGCCCAGAACGCGGCCCGCCACCCCGCGTGCTGCCCGAGCAGCGCGCCCGCGGGCACCCCCGCGATGTTCGCGATGCTCAGCCCGCCGACCATCACCGCCATGGCCCGCGCCCGCGAGGTCGGCGGCACCAGCGACACGGCGACCGCCGCGCCGACGGCCCAGAACCCGGCACACGCGAGCGCGCTGACGACCCGCGACGCGAACAGCACCGCGTACGTCGGGGCCAGCGCCCCGGCCACCTGCCCGAGCCCGAAGACGCCGAGCAGCGCGATGAGCGTCGTGCGGCGGGGCAGCCGGAGCGTCGCGGCGGCGAGCAGCGGGGCGCCCACCACCATGCCGATGGCGAACGCGGAGACCAGCAGCCCGGCCTGCGGGATGGAGACCCCCATGTCCCGGGCGAGCGGCTGGAGCAGCCCGGAGAGCATGAACTCGGAGGTGCCGAGGGCGAAGACGGACAGACCAAGGACGTACACGGCGACGGGCATGTCAGGTGCCAACGCGGGATGTGGTGCCGGCATTCCGCGTGATGGTGTGAGTCAGGTCTTGAGGGCCGTCGGAGAACGAGAACCGGACGAGAACTGAACGGGAACTGTCAGATCGTCAGCAGCTCCAGCTCGGTGGTGATGTTGTAGCGGGCGGTGCGCTCCCAGTGCTGCCGCCCGTACGGGGTGCGGAAGATCCGGGGCAGGGCGAGGAGCTGTCGCAGCACCGCCGAGCGGCCCTCGCGGAAGGCGTCGTGCGGTACGAAGCCGTACTCCTGGCGGACGGCGGCCGCGTACGTGGCGTACTGCTGCGGGGAGCCGGCCAGTACCGCCAGATCCGCGTCGCACAGGGCCTCGCCGTTGGTGTCGCCCGGGTCCGGGTCGTGGCTGAGGGTGAGGAGGACCAGGCGGCTCACCTCGCGGACGCGCGGCTCGGGGAGCGCGGCCTCGGTGAGGGCGCGCTCGGCGAGGCGGGCGCTGCGCTCCTCGTTGGTGGAGCGTTCGGGGAGGTAGACGGCGTCGTGGAACCAGGCGGCGAGGCGGACGGTGTCGGGTTCGGCGGCGTGCGCGGACAGGATGTCGATGCGGTCGAGGACGGCCAGCAGGTGCGTGGTGGTGTGGTAGTGCCGCTGGGGTTCGGCCCAGCGGGTGAGCAGGTCCTCGCCGTACGGGCGGGGGTCCGGGCCCGGCTCGCCGTCGCGGGCGCTGTTCAGCAGGTCGGTCCAGCGGGCGAGGAGCGCCTCGTGGGCGGGGTGGCGGGGGTGGGGCGTGGCCATGAAGTCATTGTTCCGCTGCCGGGGGCCCGCCGGTGCGGCTTTGCGGGCTCGTTGTGCGGTGCGGGCTTGTTGTGCGGCCTCGGCCGTTCGGGTGTTCGCCGAGGTGGGGCTGTTGTTCGCCGAGGTGGGGCTGTGTTCCCGTGCGCGTGCGAGTATGGCAGGCTGTGGTACATGTCTAGACCAATTCTCGAGGTGATCGCGCTCGACGCGGAGGACGCCGTCGCGGCGCAGGCCGGTGGGGCGGACCGCCTCGAACTGGTCACCGACATGGCCGCCGACGGCCTCACCCCGCGCCGCGAGACC
Organism: Streptomyces sp. XD-27; assembly: GCF_030553055.1. Classification (NCBI taxonomy): domain Bacteria; kingdom Bacillati; phylum Actinomycetota; class Actinomycetes; order Kitasatosporales; family Streptomycetaceae; genus Streptomyces; species Streptomyces sp. XD-27. Next base: position 3,531,074 of record NZ_CP130713.1, on the reverse strand, counting down.
TTCGCGGCGATCCGTGCCGCCGTGGACCTCCCGCTGCGCGTCATGCTGCGCGCCACCGACGGCTTCGCGGCGGGTGGCGCCGCGGCCCTCGACGCGCTGTGCGGGGCGGCGCGGGAGCTGCGCGAGGAGGGGGCGGACGAGTTCGTCCTCGGCTTCCTGACCCTCGACGGGCAGCCGGATCTGGCGGCGCTCACGGCGCTGACCGAGGCCATCGGAGCCGGCGCGCACGGCGGCGACAGCCGGTGGACGTTCCACCGCGCCATCGACCGCGCCGCGGCCCGCGACGCGCTGCGCAAGCAGGTCGCGGACCTGCCGGGCCTGGACACGTACCTCACGGCGGGCTCGGCGGCCGGTGTGGACGACGGGATGCCGACCCTCCTGGCGGAGGCGGCGCGGGGCGCGGAGCGGCCGGAGCCGGAGCCCGGCTACGCGCCCCGGATCATGGCGGGCGGCGGCCTCCGCCTGGACCACCTGCCCGCGCTGCGCGCGGCCGGGGTCGACGCCTTCCACATCGGCGGAGCGAGCCGCCCGGCGGGCTGGTCGGGCCCGGTCGACGCGGCGGCGGTACGGGAGTGGCGCGAGGCGTTGGACGCACCCGTCCCGGCCGAGGGGTGGGGCTAGCTCCACCCCGGATCGGCGGGCTGGCCGGATGGGCACGGCCCGCGGGGCGGAGGATCGTTGGGGCCATGACCGAGATGACACCGCCGCTCATGGCGCCGCGCGCCTACGAGCCGACCGCACACGGGGCCGGTGACGTCGGCCGCGTCGGCCGTTTCGGCCGCCAACTGGGCTATCTGCTGGCCGGGTTGCCGGTGGGCATAGCCGCGTTCGTGATCGCGGTGACCGGCTTCACGGCCGGAGCGGCGAGCTTCGCCGTCGTGCTCGGGCTGCCGATCCTGGTCGCGGCCCTGGCCGCCGCGCGCGCCTTCGCCCGAGTGGAGCGCAGACAGGTCGAGGCGGCCACGGGCCGCGCGCTGCCGGCGCACTCCTACCGGCCGCGGGACGGCGGCGCGGGGCCCGCGGCGTGGCTGCGCGCGCTGCGCGATCCGCAGTCCTGGCGCGATCTGGCCCACATGCTGGTGGCCTTCCCGCTTCGGGTCGCGTCCTTCTGCATAGCGCTCACGTGGACGGTCGGCGGCCTCGGTGAGCTGCTCTACGGCGCGTGGTCGTGGTCGATACCGCGCGACGATGACGAGGCGGGGCTGCTGGACCTGATGTTCGGCGTCGATTCCCGGCTGGCCGACATCGCGTTCAACACCGGCATAGGCGTGGTGCTGCTGGCGACGGCGGTTCCGGTCGTGCGCGGCCTCGTGGCGATTCAGGCGGCGCTGGCGCGCGGCCTGCTGACGAACCCGACTGCGGCGCGGACGCGTTGACCATCGCCGCGGCCCTTGCCGCGCCTCCCACCTGGCCCGCTGCATGGCATTCGTCATGACCGCCGCCACCGGGCGGAAATCCGGTACCGGTGGCCGGTTCGCCCGGCTTAGCATCCCGGCCATGCCCCGACCCCATGGATTCACCTACACGCAGCGCGCCGACGGCACCGTTGCCATCACCCATCACAGCCGTGCCGCCGGGACGCTGCGCGGCGCTCGCGCGGAGCAGTTCCTCGCGGAGGCGGCAGCAGGCGATCCGCAGCTGGTGATGGCCCGCTGGACCGGCGCGTACAAGCACGGCAACGAGCGCACGGCGCGGAACCATCCGCGCAATCGCCGCTGACGGCTCTCACGCCGGTACGCGGGGCGGCTGGGGGCGGTCGTGAATTCCGGACGCCTCCGCGCCGGGGGCCGATGCCCCGGCGCGGCGCGTGCGCGTCGTCACCGCGGCCATCCCCGCCGCCGCCAGCGCCAGGACTCCCGCCGCCAGTGGGAACCAGCGGTCGCCGAGCAGGGCGATGGAGGCGCTGCCCGCGGCGCCGCCCGCGGCCATGCCGAGGTACAGGGCGCTGCTGTTGAGGGAGAGGAGGAGTGGGGCGTTGGCCGGGGCCAGGGAGGCCAGGCGGTGGGGGAGGGCGATGGAGACCGACCAGCCCGCGATGGGGGCCAGTACCGCGTACACCAGCGCGCCCGGCATCGACTGCGCGGCCCACGGCAGGGAGGTGAAGGCCGCCGCCGCTACGGCGCTTCCGGTCAGTAGGACGGTCCGTACGCCGAGGCGGTCCACCGCACGCCCGCCGATCCACGTGCCCGCCACCGACGCGATGCCCGACGCCAGCAGGATCAGGCTCAGTCGGCCCGAGTCTCCGCCGGTCGCCGGACGCATGGCCGTGGCCAGGTAGATGTAGACGGAGTTGAAGGCGAGGAAGTACACGAACGTCGTGGCGGCGGCGCCCAGGACGCGGCGGTCGCGCAGCGGGGTCAGCCTCTCGCGCAGGCTGGGCGCGGCAGCGGGCGCGGGCAGCTCGCGCAGGAGCAGGGCGAGGCCGGCGAAGGCAACCGCGCCGAGCACGACCACCAGCCACATGGTCAGCCGCCAGTCGCCGCGCCCGAGCCAGGTGCCCAGCGGGACGCCGAGCGCGGTGGCCACCGTCATGCCGCCGAGGATGGTCGCGAGTGCCCGGCCGCGGCGTTCGGGCGGGACGATCGCCGTGGCGACGGCGCTGGCGGTCGGGGTGTAGAGCGCCGCCCCGGCCGCGGCCAGGACCCGTGTCGCCAGGAGGAGTTCATACGTGGGCGCGAGCGCGCTCAGCGCGTTGCCCGCCGTGAAGACCGTGAGCGCGGTGAGCAGCAGGCGGCGGCGCGGCCAGCGGGAGGTCAGGGCCGCGAGTACGGGCGCCAGAAGCGCGTAGGACAGGGCGAAGACCGTCACCATCTGGCCGGCGGCCGGGACGGAGACGTCCAGGTCGCGGGCGACCAGGCCGAGGATCCCGGCCGTGACCATCGTGTCGGTGCCGACGGCGAACGTGCCGAGGGCGAGCAGGAGCAGGCGGAGACGCACGGGTTCCCTTCCCGAGGCAGCGCAAATCTGTTGGACGCTCGTCAAACAATAGAGATTGGTGGATGATTGTCAAACAGTTCGTCAAACAGTTCCCCGGCAGGGCAGTGGCGCGGACACGGGCAGGGACAGAGGAGGACGCCGTGGTGGATGAGCGGTTGCCGCAGCCGGACACCGGCGACATCGAGCTGGTCAAGGTGCTGCACGCCCTCGGCGACCCCGTACGCCTCCAGCTCCTCGCCGTCTACGCCGACGGCGCGGAACACAGCTGCGACACCTGCGAACTCGGCCTCGAACGGCTCCACAAGTCGACCGTCTCGCACCACATGCGTGTCATGCGCGAGGCCGGGATCACCTCGACGCGGGTCGCCGGCCGCAACCGCTACGTGCGGCTGCGCCGCGCCGACCTCGACGCCCGGTTCCCCGGCCTCCTCGACGCCCTGCTGACGCCCCTCGGCGGCGCCGCCTCCTAGGCGAGCCGCTCCGGCAGCGGTGCCGCGTGCACCACCGCCAGCCCCGACACCGCCCGCGTCAGCGCCACGTACAGCCGCCGCAGCCCGGTCCGTTCGTCCGGTTCGCCGTCGACCACGGCCGCGGGCTCGTCCAGCACCACGTAGTCGTACTCAAGCCCCTTCGCCAGCGTCGCCGGGACCAGCGTCAGCCGCGAGTCGGCCGTCGTCTCCTCGCCCGGGGCCAGATACGGCAGCCCCGCCTCCGCCAGCGCCTCCGCCAGGGCCGGAATCCGCGCGTCCGCCGCGATCAGACCGATCGAGCCCTCGTGCGCCAGAGCCCGGCGGCACGCCGCCACCACCTCCGCGTCCAGCGCCGCCACGGCCACCGCCCGGACCGAGAAGTCGCCCGCCGCCTCGCGGATCGACGTCGCCTCCCGCAGGCCCGGCGCGATGGCGGGCAGCAGCCGCGACGCGTACGCGATCACCTCGCGCGGCACCCGGAAGCCCTGGGTCAGCTCCTCGACCAGGCCCTCCGGCTTGCCCAGATGGGACAGCGCCTGCTCCCAACTGTCCGTGGCCCACGGCGTGGTGCCCTGCGCCAGGTCGCCGAGGATCGTCGCCGAACCCGTCGTACAGCGGCGGCCCACCGCCCGGTACTGCATCGGCGACAGATCCTGCGCCTCGTCCAGCACCACATGGCCCAGCGACGGCGTGCGCTGGACCAGGTCGGCGGCCTCGTCGATCAGAACCGCGTCGGCCGCCGACCACTTCGCCGACTTCACGCTCCGGGCGGGCTTGGCCCAGACGATCGCCTTCTGCTCGTCGGCGGACAGCAGGCCCTCCGCGTGCTCCGCCAGGAAGTCCGCGTCCGACAGCAGCCGTAGCACCAGCTTGGCCGGATCGACCTGCGGCCAGATCTCCTTGACCGCGGCCTTCACCGCCGCGTTGCGCGCCACGGCGTCCTGCACCCGGTCGTCGGGTGCCTCGCCCGCCTGCTCCATCCGCGACAGCACGGCGTGCGCGATCCGCTGCGGCAGCGCCTCACGGGCCGCTCCGTACCGGATGTCGCGGGCGAGCAGCTCGCCGACCATCTCCTCCAACTCGTACGCCGGAACCCGCCAGCGGCGTGAGCCGCGCACCACGACCACCGGTTCCACCGGCATCGCCACATGCGACCGCACCGCCCGCCGCAGCACCTCCGCCATCCGCGCGTCGCCCTTGATCCGGGCCGCCTCGGCGTCGTCCGCGCCGCGCACCGTGACGCCCTCGCGCGCCACCAGGTCGTCGACCGTGGCCTGCTTGACCTGCAACTCGCCCAGGGCGGGCAGCACCTGCTCGATGTACTGGAGGAAGGACCGGTTCGGCCCGATCACCAGCGTGCCGGTGCGGGCCAGCCGCTCCCGGTGCGCGTACAGCAGATACGCGATCCGGTGCAGGCCCACCGCGGTCTTCCCGGTACCCGGCGCCCCCTGGACACACACCGTGCCGCCGACCCCGGCCCGCACGATCTCGTCCTGCTCCGGCTGGATCGTCGCCACGATGTCCCGCATCGGGCCGACGCGCGGGCGCTCGATCTCCGACTGGAGCAGCCTGCTGGTCCGCTCGCCCTCGCCCGGGTCGGTGAGGTGCTCGTCCTCGTACGCCGTCAACTCCCCGCCCGTGTAGCCGAACCGGCGGCGCAGCGCGATGTCCATCGGCTGCTTCTTGGACGCCTGGTAGAAGGGCTGGGAGACCGGCGCGCGCCAGTCGATCACCATCGGGTCGCCGCCGGCGTCGTGCACGTGCCGCCGCCCGATATAGAACTGCTCCCCCTCCGCCCCCTCCGCCTGATCCGCGCCCGGGGCGTGCAGATAGTCCAGGCGCCCGAAGAACAACGGGGTGTGCGCGAGATCGGCGAGCGCCTTGATCCGCTCGTCGATCTGGCGCTGGAGGACCTCCGCGTTGACCCAGTTCGCGGTGACATCGGTGATGTCGAGTGCCTCGACGTCCGCGCGCATGGCGCGCAGCGCGGCGCGGGAGGCGGCGAGGTGGGCGCGCTCGCGCGCCAGGGCGTCGGACGCCGCGCGCTGGTCGGACTGATCGTGCTGATCTTGCTGGTCAGGGGCGTGCGAGGGCACGGCGGGGCCTCCGGCGGGTCCACGGGACGAAGGTGCTGAGACGAGCCGACCGGTTTCCGTCCGGTCGGTGGCTCTCCCCGGGCAGGACTGACCGAGCCAGGTGGGAGGCGGGCAAGAGCGGCGATTCTAGCCAGCGGGTGGCGGGCGGGCGAACGAATTTCGGCGGGGGATCCGGCGGGGGATCCGGCGGGGATCCGACGGGGGATCCGGGGGCGCGCACCGGACCCCGGCCCGTCTCGGGGTCCCCGTCAGCCTCCCGTAGGGGATGGCATGACTCTTTAGTCGTACGGACGCTTACCCGCGATTACACCGGCAGGCCGATGTGCTCCGAACGGGTGAGATCCATCCTTGAAGACATGAGCGCAGCAACCATTTCCCCCACCCCGGCCCACGGCGCCACGGCCTTCCGTTCCGACGCCGAGGCCCATCCCCGCCATTTCCTCGGCAACGCCATACGCGCGGTGAAGGTGTTCGCGTCGACGGCGGTCAGCGTGGTCCTGCTCGGCGAGTACGGCGACGAGGTCCGGCGCGCGAAGTGAGTAGCCGTACGGGTACGGACTGAGTACGGAGCCCGTTTCGTACCGGGTCCGCGCCGGGCTTGACTGCGGTCATGAATGGTCCGCAGCCCCCACCTCGGCACCAGCACCCCTCCTGGCACTCCGGCTATCCGAGCGGGTGGCCGCACCACGGGGCGTGGCAGCCGCCTCCGCCGCAGGGCCCGAAGCGGCTGGACTCCTCCGCCTGGGTGGCCCCGCTGCTCGGGACGATCATGGCGGGGTCACTGGGCCTGCTCGCCCTCTTCTTCATCGGGCTCTACTGGCTGAAAGCCCATGGGTGCCCTCAGGACGGCTGCATGGCGAAGCCGATGGAGCAGTTCCACAGCCTGCGGAACATGCTTGGTGTCTGCGCGCTGCTCTCCTTCGCCCCGCTGGTCGTGAGCTGGGCGCTGCCGTGGAAGGTGAAGTACCGCGCGGCGCGCATCGTCGTCAGTCAGCTCATCTGGCTGCCGATGCTTGTGCCGCTCTACAACGCCATGGGGTAGGGCCGAGGGTCAGACGTCCTCATCCGCCGCGAGCAGCGCGCTCGCGTCCACGATCCGGTACGCGTACCCCTGCTCGGCCAGGAACCGCTGCCGATGCGCCGCGAAGTCCTGGTCGATCGTGTCCCGCGCGACCACCGAATAGAAGATCGCCGGGTGTCCGTCCGCCTTCGGGCGCAGCACGCGGCCCAGCCGCTGTGCCTCCTCCTGGCGGGAGCCGAACGTCCCCGAGACCTGGATGGCCACGGTGGCCTCGGGCAGGTCGATGGAGAAGTTGGCGACCTTCGACACCACCAGGACCGAGATCTCGCCCTGCCGGAACGCGTCGAACAGCTTCTCGCGCTGCGCGTTCGTCGTCTCGCCCTTGATGACAGGAGCGTCCAGATGCTCACCCAGCTCGTCCAGCTGGTCGATGTACTGACCGATGACCAGCGTCTGCTGCCCCCGGTGCTTGGCCACCAGCGCCTCGGTGACCTCGCGCTTGGAGGCCGTCGTGGCGCAGAAGCGGTACTTCTCCTCCGTCTCCGCCGTCGCGTACGCCAGCCGCTCGGAGCCGGTCAGGTTGACGCGGACCTCCACGCAGTCGGCGGGCGCGATATAGCCCTGCGCCTCGATCTCCTTCCACGGCGCGTCGAACCGCTTCGGCCCGATCAGCGAGAACACGTCCGACTCGCGCCCGTCCTCCCGGACCAGGGTCGCGGTCAGGCCCAGGCGGCGCCGCGCCTGGAGGTCGGCGGTGAACTTGAAGACCGGCGCGGGCAGCAGGTGCACCTCGTCGTAGACGATCAGGCCCCAGTCGCGGGAGTCGAACAGCTCCAGGTGCGGGTAGACGCCCTTCCGCTTCGTCGTGAGCACCTGGTACGTGGCGATGGTGACCGGGCGGATCTCCTTGCGCGTACCGCTGTACTCACCGATCTCGTCCTCGGTCAGCGAGGTCCGCCTGACCAGCTCGTGCTTCCACTGCCGGGCGGAGACGGTGTTGGTGACCAGGATCAGCGTGGTCGACTTGGCGGTCGCCATCGCGCCCGCGCCGACCAGCGTCTTGCCCGCGCCACAGGGCAGCACGACGACACCGGAGCCGCCGTGCCAGAAACCCTCGACGGCGTGCTTCTGGTACGGGCGCAGCGCCCAGCCGTCCTCGCGCAGCTCGATGGGGTGCGCCTCCCCGTCCACGTAACCGGCCAGGTCCTCCGCGGGCCAGCCCAGCTTCAGCAGCACCTGCTTGATCTGCCCGCGCTCGGACGGGTGGACGACGACGGTGTCCGGATCGATCCGGGCCCCGACCAGCGGCTGTATCCGCTTGGACCGCAGGATCTCCTCCAGCACAGGCCGGTCGGTGGTCTCCAGCACCAGCCCGTGGGTGGGGTGCTTGAGCAGCCGCAGCCGCCCGTACCGGTCCATCGTCTCGGCGATGTCGACGAGCAGCGCGTGCGGCACGGGATACCGGGAGTGGGAGACCAGCGCGTCCACGACCTGCTCGGCGTCATGCCCGGCGGCCCGCGCGTTCCACAGCCCCAGAGGGGTCACCCGGTAGGTGTGGATGTGCTCGGGCGCCCGCTCCAGCTCCGCGAACGGCGCGATGGCGCGGCGGCATGCGTCGGCCTGCTCGTGGTCGACTTCCAGGAGCAGCGTCTTGTCGCTCTGGACGATGAGGGGGCCATTCACACGTGGCTGCCTTTCTGGATGCTCGGCACACGGCCTGGCACGGCCGGCCAAATATCCAGTGTGCCCTATGCGCCGGGGGTGGGGGCGGAGTGTGTGCCACATCCCCGTGGCACCCCGTTCGACTCGAAGGTCATGGTCCGGGCGTTCTCCGTCACGTCACGTATCCAGGTGGTCGACGAAGATTCCGACGAGAATGCACCCGCCCAGCCGCTGCTCAGGCAGTGTGAAGTGCACGCGGTTCCGTGCCGGGTGCTGCTTTGCGTGCCACTCGCAGCGGTAAGTCTCTCCGTCGTGCTCCACATCTCGCTGCCGCATCACCTTTTCCTTGGCCCGGGTGTTTGGGCTCTCGGGCGACAGGTCGATTCCGAAGCGGCCCAGTTCGGCCTGGACATGACCAGGCAGTCCGGCGTGCCGCTCCAATGCGTCCGCGAAGTGATCGTTCAGCACGGCCAGGACCTTGGCCACCCAGCCACGCAACTCCCGGTAGGTGCCGTCGAACTTCCGGAAAGACAGTGTGTCCGCGAGGACAAGACCTGGGAAGGCATCCGCCGCCAGCACGGGGAAGAGGTGCTCTGGAACATCCTCGCGTTCGTACAAGCCACGCCAGAAGGCGGTGAGCTCGTAGGCTGTATGCAGGAAGTACAGCTCGGCCTCGATATCGCCTGTCGGAAGGCTGACCGGTTGCCATCCGCTCATGACGGGATTGTCGGCCGGAAAGACGAGGCAGGCCATCGTACGGCCGTCCAGCGTGCGTCGTAGTGCATAGCCCAGCGTCCAGGCGAGCTCTCGTACCTGTCCGGCCAAGTGCACCGTATCCGGGACATCCGCGGTCTCGTCCGTGTCCCACGTGCGGCAGCGGTCCATGAGGAGGGCGGTTCGGCGGCGCACGTCCGGAGAGACCGTGTCGCCTGGGCCTCCCCGCACGTAGAGGAACTCGGACAGCTCGCAGCCGTCCAAGCATGCGTGTTCGTGCCACCACTCCGCTGCGGCCACTGGCCGTTCGCGGAGGATCTCCCCGAGCGTGTCGTTGAAGATGTCCAGTAAACGGGTCAGCTGGTCCGGCTCTAGCTCGCGGAAGTCGAAGCTGGTCTCGTCGACAACCAACCGGTACGACGGGGCCCGGTATGGTTCACCTTCGACGTCGGGCACGTGCCAGCCTCCCAAGGTCGTCCTCGATCTGGTCGAAGAAGCCGCTTGGCCAGGTGGTCAGTTCGCCGCGCGCGGTCAGCTCGATGGGGACGGTCTCCTCCTGGCCGAAGTAGTGCACGATCGCCTCTTGCGATGACAGCGGCCCCTTTTCGGCGACGCCGAGTCGGGCGCCGTTGAGAACGTGGTCGCTGTGGGTTTCCACGATCACCTGGGCCCCGCTGCCAGCGACCTGCGCCAGAAAGCGGCCCAGACGGGACTGCCCGGCGGGATGGAGATGTGCCTCGGGGTTCTCCACGATCAGGATGTCGCCGGGTTCGGTCATCAGCCCCGCGACGATGACGGGCAGGGCGTAGGAGACGCCGAAGCCGGTGTTGGCCGGGCGGATCACCTCGCCGTACGGACCCGCCTCCCTGAAACGGATGGTGCTCGCGGCGATCCCTGGTGCCCACTGTGCCGTGATCTGGATGGGGCGGATGATGTGCGAGGCCCATGCTTCGGACTGGCTGCGCAGAAGCGGCACTTCGGAGTCCGGATGCCGCAGCGGCTCGCGTACCGTCAGCCGTCGCGTGGTCAGCCTTTCCTGGCGCAGCGCCAGTACCTGTGCCGTGTGCTCCCCCCGTACGCCGACCCCGAGCTCGTCGGGTGGCTCGGCAGACACGGACAGCAGGTCGCGGGGGCCGAGGCGTTCCGCGCAGAGATAGGTGAAGCCACTTCCCGGCTGGTCCAAGGCGGGCGGGGGCTGGCTGGGTGACGCTTCGACCGTGAGGTGCAGGGAGCGCTCGCTGGGGATGCCGAAGCGGTAGCTCCAGTCGGCGTCCGTTCCGTCAGTTCGCAGCCGTACGCCGAACTCGGGCTGCCGTGCTGCTGGGTGCAGCAGTTCCTGCGCCTCGCCCAGAGCCAGCCCGTACGGACCGTTGAGCTGAATCATTCTGCTGCTGGGCGAATGGGCCGCTTGACGGGCGAGCAGCAGAGCTTGGACAACGGTGCTCTTGCCCGACCCGTTGAGCCCGGTCAGCACGGTCAGCGGGCGCAGATCGAACTTGGCGTCCGAGAAGCACTTGAAGTTGCGGATGCCCAGTGCGGTGATCACGCGCCTGCCTTCGCGTCCTCGGCCGCTGCCCAGAAACGGTACTCGACACGGCGTCGGTCGCTGGTGGACGAGGTGATGGCGTCGAGATAGGGGATGTCGTTGGTCATCCTGTCCCGGGCAGCCGACACGATGGCCGTCCGTCGGTGTTCCAGGTCCGTCGGATCGTATGGGGCGAGCGCGATCGACCAGGTCTCGAAGAGCGCCCGGTTGATGGGGTTGCGCCACATCACGCCTTCCGGCCATTTGCGGAAGGTGTATTCCTCAAACACCAAATGGGCGTTGGACATGGCCGCACGGAATGCCTCATACAGATCGATCACGCGCGCATCGGGCAACGCCTTCGGGTTGTCCAGCAACTCCGTCGCACGCTCCAGGAACAGATCCATCGCAGGCCGTTCCATGTACGCATCCATCCCGAGCAGCCAGAAGGCGGCGAAGCGGAGTGCCATCTCACGGTCGTTCATACGGATATGGCCGCCCATGCCGTTCGTCGCCGTGTTGAACTCATCCATGGACGTCATGGTCTTGAGGATGTCGCGGCTCCGTGCCCGGCTCATGCAGTGCCGGATCTCCTGCGCATTGAGCGGGGTGCCGCCGGTGTTGATGCGCTTGAAAATGTCGTACATGACGTCCGACGGTGTCGTCGGATCGATGACGTTCACCACGAGCTGGGTGTTGTAGATGCGGCGCTGCCATTGCACGGGGAGATCCGTGAAGCTCTTGTCGTTCTCGCCGAGATACTCAAGCCCCTTGAGCCGGAAGGCCTGCCCGTTTCCCCGCACAAAAGCGTGCAGGGTTGACAGTCGTTGCAGTCCGTCGACGACCCGGAACGCGCCGTCACGGTCCTCGGCGAAATAAAACGCGGGTAGCGGGATCTGTAGCAGCACCGACTCGACGAGACGTGACTTCTGCTCGATCTTCCATACCTGGCCGCGCTGGAAGTCGGGGGCCAGTTCCAGCGAGCCCTCGTCGATCATGTCCAGGATGTTGCGGAGCGAGAACTGGTTGGTGGACACCCGGATCAGCGCGGGATCCCATGGCTTGACGATCGCCACGTCAGCCCCGCCGTCCCTCTCGACCTCGACCCCTGTTGCCAGGCCATCGAAGACGTCTTCGATCACCTCAGGTTCTTCCTGCGCATGCGCCGTCGTCATGCTCGTGATCCTATCGGCGGGGCACCCTGGCCGGTTCCGTCGCTGAAGAGGCAGTGGGGCTGGTCGGAGCCCCGACCAGCCCGCCCCCCAGACCAGGGCTGGCATGCATATCAGACCTGATCGCTTGGACGATGAGGGGTCCGTTCACGCGCGTGTGCCCTTTCCGTTCCGTCGTCGGGAGGCCGGGAGGCCGGGAGGCCGGGGTGCGGGGAGGCCGGGTGTCGGGGTGGCCAAATCACCAGTGTCCACCATCGGCGCGGCGAACGGGGGCGCGGCGGGGATGGGTCAGGTCGCCTCGTCGGCGAGTTCGGCGGCGCCGGTGACGCGGTGCAGTGGGTAGGTGCGGACCTCGTCGGCCGTGTGGTCGTACGCCGTCACGAAGCCGCCCTCGACCCGGATCGGGGCGATCACGCGCTGGCTGGCCGCGCCGTCCGCGTTGACGTAGCCGATCCATACGGCGGTGCCGGTGAGGGCCGCGGCCTGCATGGTGGCGAGGGTGTCGGCGGCGCTGGTGCGCGGCAGGTCGCCGGAGGTCGGGGCGGGCCCGGTGCGGGCCGGGGCGGTGGCGGGCGACGGGGTGGGGACCGGTTTGTGCGGGGCCGTCGCGGCCAGGTCGCCGGCGCGGATGGCGCGCACCGCCGCTCCCAGGAGCGTGTCGTCGGGCACCGGCGGCCCGTCGGGGACGGGGATGGGTGCCGTACGCGGCGGGGTGCGGTGGGCGTCGGCGCGCGCGATCAGCACGTCGCCCTCGGCGGACTCGGCCGCGGGCGCGTATCCCATCGCCCGCAGCATCTCCAGCAGGGCGTCGGGGGCCGCTTGGGCGGCCAGGACGGTCGGCGCGAGGCGGCGCAGCCGCAGGGGTGCGGAGCGGCGGTCGGCGAGGATCTCGGCCAGCAGCGCGTCGTCGTCGCAGCGGAGGTAGGCGGAGGCGGCGCCGATCCGCAGGTGGCCGTGGCGCCTGGCCACGTCGTCGATGAGGTAGCTGAGGGGCTGCGGGACCGGCGTACGGGAGTGCTCGGCGAGGAAGGCGTGCAGGTCGGCGGCCGACCGGCCGGCGTCGAGCGCGCGGCGTACGGAGCCGGGCGTGAAGCGGTAGACCGTCGCGCCGCCCTTGGACTCGACCTCGGCCAGCACGCCGAGGGCTTCGGCCAGCGGCCGCTGGAGCGGGCCGGGGGCGACGGCGGTCAGGTCGGCCTGGAGGAGGACGTGATCGAGCGGCTCGGGGAGGAGCGGCGCCAGCAGCCGCGCGGCGTGCGCCGCCGCCGTGGCGGCCTCGGCGGGGGACATGCCGGTCGCCGCCGCCATCGCGTGGACGGCTGCCTCGGCGGCCGCCGTTATGGCTTGGGCCTCGGAGCCCGCGTCGGCTCGGGCATCGGCGCGCCGCGCGAGGCTGGGGCGCGCGCCTCGGCCGGTGGTGGCGGGGGCCGGTTCGTGCGGGTACGCGTACGGGGCGTCCCGCAGCGGGCCCAGCAGGGCGCGACCGTGGGACGACAGGGCTCCCCGGCCCGTGACGCCCAGCAGTTCCGCCTCGGTCAGCGCCCAGCGGGCGAGGCGGGAGCGCAGATCCTCGGGCTCGGGGGATCCGGCCCGCTCGACGGTGGCCGTGGCCGTGGCGGCGGCGGTGGCGGTGGCCGTGGCGGTGGCGGTGGCGGTGGCGGTGGCGGCGGTCGTGGTGGGTCCCGCGGCGCTGGGTCCGGTGCGGTCGGTACGGCTGCCCGTCGCCGTACGCGCGCCGACCGGCCCGCGCAGCGGCCGTTCCCAGCGCAGCCGGGCCAGCAGCGCGTCCGGGGTGGCTGCGGCGCCCGGCGGCAGGGCGGCCAGGAGCTCCAGGGCGCGGCGCCGGACCTCGGGGGCCGGGGAACGATCGAGGTCGGGGCCGAGCGCGGACAGCGTGCGGCCCTTCGCGTCGCGGTGGCCGACCAGCCCCGCCGTGCGGGTCGCCGCCAGCCAGGCCGTGGCCAGCGCCGTCCAGCGCTCCTGGACGGGCAGGCGCAGCCAGTCGTCGTACTCGGGGGTGGGCGCGAAGCGCTCGTCCGCGTCGCCGTCGGACGCCAGCAGCCCGGCCGCGTAGGCCAGTTCGGTCCAGAACGCGGCCTCCGGCTCCGTCACGTCCAGGGCGGTGGCGGTCCGCTTCAGGTCGCGGACGCTCAGCCCGCCCGCGCGCAGTACCAGCGGCCCGCCGCTCTCCCAGCGCTTCAGCAGTTCCTCGACCGTGGCCAGCGCCGTGTGCGCCTGACCGGCCGCCGCCGCGTCCACAGCCTGTGGACGGTGTTCGGTCGACGGCGTGATCGACGGCGGGAGCGGCTCCGGCGCACGGTGCGCGCGCCCGGCGCGCAGATGCAGCGCCGCCTCGCGCGGCAGCACCACATGGCGGGGGCCGGACGGCAGCAGCAGGCCGCGCGCCATGAGCCACTCCACGGGCGGGGTGGGGGAGCTGACGGACACCTCCCCGTACGGCGGCCCCCAGGTCAGGCGGGCCAGCACGGCCAACGCCCCAGGGGGCGCCTCGGCGAGCAACGCCGCCATCCGCGTCCGGTTCTCGAAGAGCGAGGTGAGCGCCGCGACCGCGGTCACCGGATCATGGGTCGCCGGGAGCCCGGCGGCGGCCAGTGTCTCCTGGAGCCGCCCGGGCGACATGCCCGCCGTCGCTTCGGCCAGGGTCGGACCGAGGCCGGTCGGGGACGGCGATCCGGCGCTCGGGGCGAGCAGTTCGCGTGCCGTACGGATCAGCCGCAGCCGGTCGTCACCGCCCCAGACCAGGGCCTGGGCGCGCAGGATCGCGACCGCGCGCGGCAACTCGGCGGCGATCGCGGAGACGGTGGCGGCGGGCAGCGGGGCGGTCGCCGCCTCCCCCACGTCGTCCGCGTTCCTCACGTCGTCCGCGTCCCCCGTCATCAGCGCGAGGAGCGTCGCGTACGGACACGGATCGGGGGAGACCGCCAGCGCCTCTGCCGCCTGCAGAGTGAAACGGTCGAGGCGTTCGACGGCCCGGATGACGGAGGCGCGGGTACCGGCCCGGGTGGCCAGCTGCGTCAGATCGTTCGGGACGGGCGAGAGCAGGTCGGGCCGGGCGCGCAGGAGGGCCGCCAGGGCGCCGTCCGGGCGGGTGCGCAGTTCCTCGGCGAGCGTGCGCGGCGCGCTGCCGCCGGCGCGCTCGGGGCTTCGGCCGCCGCCCCGGCCGTTTCCGTTCCCCGGCGTCCGTGGCGTTCCCGAGGTCCGCGAGGTGGTCATTCGACCCACAGTAGCGGGTGGCCGGGTCGCGCGGCCGGGGTCGCGTACACGCGCGGCCGGGGCCGCGTGCGGCCGTGGGAAGCGGCGGGCGCGGTACGGTCGGAGCGGTTCCGGAACGGCGGGACACCAATGGCGCGCGTCCGCAGGGGTATTGGTGGGGATCGAGAGCGATCGGCTCGTATACGACTATCTGAGCAGGGTCGGCGACCTGGCCCAGCAGCAGGGGTTGCCGTCCCGCGACCGCATGCGGCTCGTCGCCACGCTGCGCGCCGAGATCGACCAGCGGCGGGCCGGGGCCGGTGCGGGCGGGCAGAGCGAGGCGGGGGTCAAGCGGATCCTCGGAAAGCTGGGCACCCCGACGGAGGTCGTGGCGAAGGCGGGCGACGCCGTGCGGGCCGACCCGGCGCCGGACGACGCCCGGGGCGGCGGCGTGCCCGATAGCGGTGGATACGGTGACGACGCGCTGGGTGGCGGTGCGTACGTCACGGATCGACCCAAACGCGCGTTCTCCGCAGGCGGCTCCGGCGGTACGTCCGCCGTGAGCGGCCCGGGACGGGGCCACGGCGACCGCGATGGCCAGGGCGGCGCGTCGTCCGCCGACCGTACGGCTCCGTCGCCCGGGTTCGCGGCCACCACCCCCGGCGTCCCCGCCCAGCCGGAATCGGTTCAGCCGGAGTCGGTTCGGCCGGAGTCGGTCTGGCCCGGATCGGCCCGGCCGGAGTCGGTTCGGCCCGGATCGGCCCAGCCGGAATCGACCTGGCCGGAGCCCGGCCCGTCCGTCAAGCCTCGCCGCAAACCCGCCCGTACCGCGCGCGAGCGCCTCGCCGGGTTCGCCGAGCGCAGCGGTCTGACCGGCAAGGCGGTGCCGGGCCCGCGGGCGGGCGATGCCACGCCGTCCGTACCGGAGGCCGACCGCTCGCGCGCCGCCTCGTCGCCGCACCTCGCGGGGGAGGACGAGCTGAGCTCCCGCGAGTCGGACCCCGACTGGTGGCGGACGGACCCGGGACCGTTCGCGGCGCGGCGCGAGGCGCCGTTCGGGGCCGTCGAGGGGTTCACCGGCGGCATCGAGATCCCGGAACTGCTCGCTCCGCCACCCGGTGAGGACGACGGCACCGACCGCCGCGACCACGACGCCGACGAGGACGAGGAGATCGCCGGAGCCGCCGGAGCCGTCGGGGCCGCCGACAGCGCTGATGGCGTCGAACAGGAGTCGGACGGGGCGTACGGCGACGCTGCGGCCGACGCCGGTGCCCGCAGGCCGGGGCCCGGACTGCTGCGCCGCGCCCTGCGCCGCCGCCGCGGGGGCGGGCAGCAGGCCGCGGAAGGGACGGCGGAGCCCGCGGGCGCGGCGCTTGGGGGACCTCCCAGCGGCCGCGCTGGGGGAGGGGTAGGGCCGCTGCTGCTGGTGGCGATCGCTCTGCTCCTCGCCGGCGCCGTCATCGGCAACGTGATCGTCCTGGCCTGCGGCTGGCTCATCGCCTACACCGGCGGTCGGCTGAGCCGCCAGGAGGCGAAGCTGGCGGTCATGGGCATCCCCGGGTTCGTCGCGTCGTGCGGCGTCGTCTGGCTGTGGGGGCGGATGGACGGACGGTGGGGTGATCCGATTCCGGAGGACGGGCTCGGGGACGCGATGCGCGACGTGTGGCCGGTGGTCGTCCGTACGGCGGCCATCGCCTCGGCGCTGTTCCTGGTGTGGCGGTCCCGGCGGCGCCCGCGCGGCTGACGAACCGTTCCGCCCCCACAGCCGGACGACGCCGCACGACGGGCGGACCGTATCGAAGGGTGGACGCTGCCGAAGAATGGCTGATCTTCGCTCCCGCACCAGGCGAGAGGAGGCCGACGGGCGCCGTGCGGCTCCACGGCCCCACGGCAGAATGGCCCGCATGGCTGCGCTTCCCCTGACGGTCGGCTTCGACCTCGACATGACCCTTATCGACTCACGTCCCGGCATCAAGGCGGCGTACGAGGAGCTCTCGGCGCGGACGGGCACGTTCATCGACGCGGATCTGGCCGTCACCCGGCTCGGCCCGCCGTTGGAGCAGGAGCTCGCGTACTGGTTCCCGGAGGAGCGGATCGAGGAGACGGGCGAGCTGTACCGGTCGCTGTACCCGCGCTACGCCATCGACCCCACCCCCGCCATGCCCGGCGCCCGCGAAGCCGTTGCCGCGGTCCAGGCGATAGGCGGGCGGGCGATCGTCGTCACGGCCAAGCACGAGCCGAACGCCAAGCTGCACCTGGCGCACCTGGGCATGGAGCCGGACGCCGTCATCGGGTGGCTGTGGGCGGAGGCCAAGGCGGAGGCGCTGCGGGAGCACGAGGCGGCGGTGTACGTCGGCGATCACACCGGGGACGTGCGCGGGGCGCGCACGGCGGGCGCGCTGTCGGTGGCGCTGCCGACCGGGCCGTGCGGTGCCGAGGAACTTCGGGCGGCCGGGGCCGACGTGGTGCTGCCCGATCTGACGGCGTTCCCGGGATGGCTGGAACAGTACGTCGCCCAGCGGACATGCTGACGGCATATCGCGGAACGAACGCGCTGACGGCATATCGCGGAACGGACGCGCTGACGGCACGTCGCGGGGCGGATGCGCGGACGACCGCTACGCGGGGTGCTCCTGCGACGCCCGTGCCTGGCGGCGCTGCGCGGCCACGGACCGCAGCACCCCCGCGCCCGCCAGCGCGAACCCGACGCCCATGAGCATGCTGACGAGGTAGGCCGCCGTGGGCAGCGGATCCGCGCCGAGCAGCAGCGGTGCGACGGTGGCCAGGGTGGCCACGGCGCCGACGATGAACACGATGGCGCCGGTGCGCACGAGCCCGTCGCCCGGCGCGCGCTCCTGGGATCGATGTGTGTCACTCACCGGACCAGGGTAGTTCGGCTTTGAAAGCGCGCAGGAACCACCCGGGTACGTCTTGTCACCAGGCTCGGGACCATTAGCCTTGGTGGTGGCGGGTCCTGGACCCGCTCTAGTGCTATCCAGAGCTGTTTTTCCGTGATTCCGACGAGTGACGAGGACGAGGACAAGACGTGCCTACCGGCAAGGTCAAGTGGTTCAACAGCGAGAAGGGCTTCGGCTTTCTCTCCCGCGACGACGGCGGCGACGTTTTCGTGCACTCGTCGGTGCTTCCGGACGGCGTCGACTCGCTGAAGCCGGGGCAGCGCGTCGAGTTCGGTGTCGTCGCCGGCCAACGCGGTGACCAGGCGCTTTCTGTCAACCTTCTCGACCCGGCCCCGTCGGTGGCGGCGGCCCAGCGGCGCAAGCCGGACGAGCTGGCGTCGATCGTGCAGGACCTCACCACGCTGCTGGAGAACGTGACGCAGCAACTGGAGCGCGGCCGGTACCCGGACAAGGCGCACGGCCACAAGATCGCGGGCATGCTGCGGGCGGTGGCGGACCAGCTGGACGTCTGAGGGCCCGACGAAGACGCCTCTGAACGCCGGACGAAGACATCTCCGAGGCCGGACGCCGGACGAAGACGTCTCCGACGACGTCTCCGAAGGCTGGACGGAGACGTCCGGGGGCTAGGCGAAGTCGAGCGCGTGCGGGCCGAGGGGCGGCACCAGCCCCTCGGCCGCGGCACGGGTCAGCAGCCCGCGCACCGCGGCGTAGCCGTCCTCGCCGAGACCGGCAGTGAACTCGTTGACGTACAGCCCGATGTGCTGGTCGGCGACGGCCGGGTCCATCTCCTGCGCGTGCGCCAGCACGTAGGCACGTGACGCCTGCGGGTCGTCCCACGCCATGCGCACCGACGTACGGGCCGCCTCCGCCAGGGCGCGCAGCCGCTGCTCGCCCAGCGCGCGCTTGGCGATGATCGCGCCGAGCGGGATCGGCAGCCCGGTGGTGTTCTCCCAGTGCTCGCCCATGTCGGCGAGGCAGTGCAGGCCGTACTCCTGATAGGTGAACCGCGCCTCGTGGATGACGAGCCCGGCGTCCACCTTCCCGTCCCGCACGGCGGGCATGATCTCGTGGAACGGCAGGACGACGACCTCGCCGACACCTCCCCCGGCGCGGCCGCTGGGAGATGCCCCCGGCACCTGGTCCGCCGCCCACAGCCGGAACAGCAGGTAAGCGGTCGAGCGCTCGCTGGGGACGGCGACGGTCTTCCCGGCGAGCCCGGCCGCGTCCCCCGGCTCGCGGGTGAGGACCAGCGGCCCGCAGCCCCGCCCGAGGGCGCCGCCGCAGGGCAGCAGCGCGTACTCGTCGAGCACCCAGGGCAGCACGGCGTAGGAAACCTTGAGGACGTCGAACTCACCGCGTTCGGCCATGCCGTTGGTGACGTCGATGTCGGCGAAGGTGACGTCCAGCGCCGGGGCGCCGGGGACCTGGCCGTGCGCCCAGGCGTGGAAGACGAAGGTGTCGTTGGGGCACGGCGAATACGCGATCTTGAGCGGCGGCTCACCCATGGCTTCCGGCCTCCTGGGTCTGGGCTGGTGACGTCGCGGGCTGCGGTGGGGTCCCATCCTCCGGAGCGGGTCGCGGAGGGGGCTGCGGAGCGGTCCCCGGCGGGGCGGCCCCGTCCTCCGGGGCGGTCCGCGGAGGGGGCTGTGGACCGGTCCGCGGTGAGGCCTCGTCCTCCAGGGCGGACTCCAGGGTGGACGCGGGCGGCAGGGACGCCAGCCGCTCGAAGGCCAGGCGCAGGGCGTCCAGCGCCTCGCCGATCCGCCAGGCGGCGCGGTCGCGCGGGCCGACGGGGTTGGAGACGGCGCGGATCTCCAGTACGGGCACGCCGTGCGCGGCGGCGGCCTCGGCCACGCCGAAGCCCTCCATGGCCTCGGCGGCGGCGCCGGGGTGGCGGTCCCGCAGCGCGGCCGCCCGCGCGGCGCTGCCGGTCACCGTGGAGACGGTCAGTACCGCGCCGCGTACGGCGCCGGTGGTCCTGGCGACGGCCCGTACCAGCGCGGCGGGCGGCTGGTGGGCCACGGTCCCGAAGCCCAGCTCGGTCACGGGGGCGAACCCGTCGGGCGTCTCGGCGCCCAGGTCGGCGGCGACGATGGCGTCGGCGACGACGAGCCCTCCGACCCGCGCCCCGGTCCCGTCACCCTCGGGGCGGAACCCGCCGCCGATCCCGGCCGACACGACGACGTCGTACGGCTCCTCCCGAACGGCGGCGACGGCCAACGCGGCCCCGGCCGCGGCCCCGGCGGCCGCGGGCCCGACCCCGGCAACCAGCACGTCGACCCGCACGCCGCGGAAACGTGCGGCAGCGGGGTCGGCGGGTGCCGGTGCGGCAGCGGGGTCAGCAGGTGCCGGTGCGGCAGCGGGATCGGCGGGTGCCAGCAGGCCGGCGACCGGTGCGGCGGGTGCCGGCGGGGCGGGTGCCAGCAGGTCGGTGGCCGGCGCGGCGGGTGCCGGTGCCAGCAGGGCCGGGGCCGGTGCAGCAGGGACCGGTGCAGCGGGTGCCGGTGCGGCAGCGGGATCAGTGGGCGCCGGTGCGGCGGCGCGGCTCGTGGCGGAAGTGAACGCGACCCGGACCAGCCCGTCCGGCCCGTACCCGGGCAGCGGGACGCCGCCCGTCGAGGTGGCTTCGGGCGGCCGCGCGCCGACCAGACCACGGACGACCGCGTCGCGCTCCGCGGCGACGGCGGTGACGACGAGTACCCGCGTGACGGCCCGCATCACCAACCCCTGCCGCTCCATGCGCTGTCGGCACCGTTCCCGCGGGTGCCGCGTACCCCGCAGGGACGACGCGGTCGCCGACCGCGCTGCCCCGGACGACCGTCCGTCAGGACTCCCGCTTGAGCGTGAAGTGCCACATGTTCTTCACGCCCTGGTTCCTGCCCTTGCCCTTGCCGAGTTCCACGATCGCGATCGTGACCTCGTCCTTCGGCGGCATGGGCTGGCCCATCTCGTTCTTCTGCGCGAAGAGCTCTTCGCCGTCGAACGTGCGGTACGTGCTCTTCGCCGGCTCGTTCATCACCGGGCCCGCCGCGATGACCACCCAGCCCGAGTCGGCGACCTCCGGGTCCACGCCGATGCGGACCTTCTGGCCCGGCTCCACCGAGATCTTCTCGCCGGACTCCTTGTTCAGGCAGGTCTGGATGTCCTTCTGGGACAGTTCCTTGCTGTCTCCGCGGCAGCCCTTCGTCGCCTCGGAGCTCTCGGAGTGAGAGCCGACCGTTACCGTCGTGATCGGGGTCGGCTTGTCACAGGCGGTGAGGCCGAGGAGCCCCAGGGTCACGGCACCGGCGGCGATAGCGGCACGGCGGCCCTTGCCCCGGGAAATCAACGCAGCGGTCATGCGGGCAGGCTATCGGGCCTGTCCCGTCACGCCACGCGGGGGTGCGGCGAGCCGCGCCGCGCGGCCGAGAGCAGCCCCCGTACGGTGGCCACGGTGCCCAGCGCGATCAGCCCGGCGGCGACGGCCATGCCCACGACGCCGTTGAGCGGCAGCATGATGCCGATCGCGCCACCGGCCACCCACGCCAGCTGGAGGGTGGTCTCGGAGCGGGAGAACGCCGACGTACGGACCACCTCGGGCATGTCCCGCTGGATCAGCGCGTCCAGCGACAGCTTGCCCAGCGCCTGCGAGATGCCGGCCGTCGCGGCGACCGCGGCCACCAGCACCGTGGAGTACAGGACGGCGGCCGACACCAGCACGGCCAGCGCCGCGGTCAGCACGACGACGATGATGCGCTCCGGGCCGCGCGCCTTGAGCCCCGCTCCGATGGCCGTACCCAGCGCGTTGCCGACGCCGGCCGCCACCACGACCACGCCCAGGGACACCTCGGGACTCAGCCCCGCCAGCGGATGCTCGCGGAGCAGGAAGGCGAGGAAGAGGGTGAGGAAGCCGGACAGCGCTTTCAGGGACGCGCACGCCTGGAGCGCGTGCAGCACGGACGGGCCGACCGTCCGCAGCCCGGGGCGCTTGGGCTTGGGCGGGGCCGTCTCGCTGCTGGTCTCCTTGCCCGTACCGGACGCGGACCGGTGCACCGGGTGCGGCAGGTGCAGATGGTGCTCGCCGGAGGTCAGCTGGACCCGCGCCTCGCCCTTCGCGGAGTCGACCTTGTGGGGGAGCGTGAAGGACAGGAACGTTCCGGCGGCGAACACCGCGCACGCCCCGTACAGCGGCCACTCCGGCCCGATCTGGTGCAGCCCCGCGCCCACCGGCGCGGCGATGCCGGTGGCCAGCAGACCGGCCAGCGTCACCCGCGAGTTGGCCCTGACCAGGGAGAAGCGGGGCGGCAGCAGCCGGGGGACGACCGCCGACCGCACGACCCCGTACGCCTTGGAGGCCACCAGGACGCCGAGCGCCGCCGGATACAGCTCAAGGCCGCCGCCCGCCACGGCCGTCGACATGCCGAGCGCCAGCACCGCCCGGCTGAGCATCGCGGTGGCCATCGCCGCGCGGCGGCCGTGCGGCAGCCGGTCCAGGAGCGGGCCGACGACCGGCGCCAGCAGCGCGAACGGCGCCATGGTGATGGCGAGGTAGAGCGCGACCCGGCCGCGCGCCTCGTCGGTCGGCACGGAGAAGAAGACCGTCGAGGCGAGCGCGATGGTGACCATCATGTCGCCCGCCGAGTTCACCGCGTGCAACTCGATGAGCTTGCCCAGGCCGGACTCGCCCGCGCCGTGCGCGTGCGTGGCGCGGCGGATGCCGCGGCCGGTCGCGGCGAACGGGTGCCGCAGGGCGCGGCCGGTCCGGCGGATCCAGCCGGTGCGGCCCCGGTCCGTGGACGCCGTGCGGCCCCGGTCCGAGGACGCCGTGCGGCTCCGCTCCGGGGACGGCGTGCGGCCGCCGTCCGGGGACGGCGCGGCGCCACCGGAGCCGGCGCCCTCGCTCCGGCCCGCGGCCTGGCCCGTCGTCCGGCCGGTCCCCTGGCCCATCTTCTGGCTTGCCCTCCGGCCCATCGGCCGTCCTATCGTTCGGCTGGTCCAGCCCTGTGTCCGGTCCTTCGTCCGATCCTCTGCCCGAATCCGACTCACCCGACTCATCTGACCATGGTGCCGCTTGGGCGGCACCGACGTGAGCCGGTCCGCGGCAGTCCGGGGGAGTTTCGTGATCCGGATTCGTGAACCCGGGTTTGTGATCCCGGTTCGCTGATCCGGGTTCGTGACGCGAATTCGTGATCCGAGGCGGATTCGTGATCGTGGTGGGTAGGGACGGGGGTAGGGGCACCTGGGCTGACAAGGTAGCGTGCCTAACGCGCCACTGGCGGTCGTTCTTGGCCACGCGCCGAGTCACTGTCCCGCAGAATGGGAAGTACAAGGTGCGCGCCCGAGGCCGATCAGGCGCGGACGTCGACGCGGTCCTGTGGTCCGCTCCGTCCGCCCTCCCGCCGCTCGGTTGGCGCACTCGTGAGACGGCGTAGGAGAGAATCGATTCTTGTGAGTGCTGCGATGCGAAGCCGTACCCCGGACCGCCTGTGCGCCGAGGCCGTCGATCTCGCCCGCGAGGCGGCCGAGGAAGCCGCACTCCCCGGGACGGTCGGCGAGCACGTCGCCGCCGTCGCCGACGCCGACCGTGTCGTCACACACCTGTTCGAGTGCGAGGAGCCCGGCTACCGCGGCTGGCGCTGGGCCGTGACCGTCGCCCGCGCCTCCCGCGCCAAGGTCGTCACCCTCGACGAGACCGTGCTGCTGCCCGGCCCGGACGCGCTGCTCGCGCCGGAGTGGGTGCCCTGGAGCGAGCGGCTGCGCCCCGGCGACCTGGGCCCGGGTGACCTGCTGCCCACCGAGGCCGAGGACCTGCGCCTGGAGCCGGGCTACACGGGAGCGGAGGTCGCGCCGCCCAACGCCGTGGTCTCCGAGGAGATGGCGCAGATCGCGGACGTCGCGGACGTCGAGGACGCGGAGATGACGGCCGGTCCGCCGTCCGCCCAGCCGACCGCGCCCGCGCGCGGCAGCATCGCGGCCATCGCCGAGGAGCTGGGCATGCGGCGCGCGCGGGTGCTGTCCCGCTACGGGCTGCACACGGCCGCCGACCGCTGGGACGACGCGTACGGCGCCAAGACCCCGATGGCACAGGCCGCCCCCGCCTCCTGCGTGTCCTGCGGCTTCCTGATGCCGCTCAGCGGCTCGCTGAAGCAGGCGTTCGGCGTGTGCGCGAACGAGTTCAGCCCGGCGGACGGCCGGGTGGTGTCGTTGACGTACGGCTGCGGGGCGCACTCGGAGGCGGCGGTCATGCCGAAGCCGCCGCGGCCGGCGCCGCCGGTGATCGACGAGACGGTCGTGGAGCCGATGGCGCTGCATCCGGACCGGACGGGGGGTTCGGTCGAGCCGGACGCCCCGGCGGAGGAACTCGGCCACTCCTAGCGTCTGGGCCGCACCAGGCTTCTGGCCCGCACCAGGCTTCTGGGCAGCTCCTTAGGCCCCTCGGCCCCTTCCGGTCTCGCCGGTCGTCCCTTCCCCGCGGCCGGTCGACGACGCCTCCCGCCGGCCGGGTGGAGACCCGGGGCCGGGCAGGGGCACGATCGGGTTGACGGTACGTTCGCAACAAGCAGTGTGCGCGGACGGTCCGCGCGGGGAACCCGGAGGCGAACGTGAGCAGCACGGCGATGGTGCGAGGCGCGACCGAGGGCGCGGACCCGTTCGGCACCGCCCGGCTTCGGCGCGGCGTACTGGACGCCTGGGCCGCGTCGCCCGCCCGCTTCCGGGAGGACGCCAACGCCGAGGAGGACCTGGCGCTCGGCGGCTACCGCGACCGGCTCGTGGTCGAGCTGGCCCAGAACGCCTCCGACGCCGCCGCCCGCGCCGGGGTCCCCGGCCGGCTGCGGCTCACCCTGCACCCCGCCGACGGCACCGCCCCCGCCGTGCTCGCCGCCGCCAACACCGGTGCCCCGCTGGACGCCCACGGCGTCGAGTCGCTGTCCACCCTCCGCGCCTCCGCCAAGCGCGACGAGGAGCAGGCGGGCGGCCACGCCGTCGGCCGCTTCGGCGTCGGCTTCGCGGCCGTACTGGCCGTCAGCGACGAGCCCGCCGTCGTCGGCCGTACCGGAGGCGTGCGCTGGTCCCTCGCCGAGGCGCGCGAGTTGGCCGGTACCGCCGCCGCGGCCGCCGGCCCCGGCCTCGCCGACGAGCTGCGCCGCCGGGACGGTCACGTGCCGCTGCTGCGACTGCCGCTGCCCGCCGAGGGCGCCGCTCCCGAGGGGTACGACACCGTCGTCGTCCTGCCGCTGCGGGACGGCGCGGCCGAGGACGTCGCCGTGCGGCTGCTGGCCGGGATCGACGACGCGCTGCTGCTGACCCTCCCCGGCCTGACGGAGGTCGTGGTCGACACGCCCGACGGCGTACGGACCCTGCGGCGGCGCGAGGACGGCCCGTACGTCGTCGTCGAGGACACCGCGGACGCGCGCGGCGCCACCCGCTGGCGCACCGAGCAGGCGGGCGGCCGACTGGACGCCGAACTGCTCAGGGACCGCCCGGTGGAGGAGCGGCTGCGTCCGGCGTGGTCGGTGACCTGGGCGGTGCCGGTGGACGACGCGGGTGCGCCGGTACGCCCCGGCACGGCGCCCGTGGTCCACGCGCCGACCCCCACCGACGAGCCGCTGGGCTTGCCCGCCCTGCTCATCGCGTCCTTCCCGCTGGAGCCGACCCGCCGCCACGCGGCGCCCGGCCCGCTCACGGACTTCCTGCTGGAGCGCGCGGCCGAGGCGTACGCGGCGCTGCTGCGCGGCTGGCACCCCGTCGGCGCCGGGACGATCGACCTCGTACCCGGCCCGCTGGGCCGGGGCGAACTGGACGCGCGGCTGCGCGGCCGCGTCCTGGAGCTGCTGCCGCGGGTGCCCTTCCTGCCGAGCGCGGCGGCGCCCGACAAGGCAGCGGAGGAGGCGTCGGAGGAGACCTCCGCGGAGGAGACGTCCGCGGAGGCGCCCGCCCGGGCGTGGGACGCCTCCCGCCTTGACGTCGTGGACCTCGACTCCGTGGACCTGGACTCCGTCGCGTTCGGTGGCGGCGGCCCCGGCGGCGAGCCGTACGCGCTGCGGCCGATGGACGCGGAGATCGTGGAGGGCGCGGGGGCCGAGACCGTGCGGGTGCTGGCCGAGCTGTTCCCGGGACTGCTGCCCGCCGGGCTCGAACGCCGCGCGGAGCTGCGGGCGCTGGACGTGGCGCGGGTGCCGCTCGGCGAGCTGATCGACCGGCTCGCGGGGGTGGACCGCTCGCCCGCGTGGTGGTGGCGGCTGTACGACTCGCTGGCGGGCACGGACCCGGACCGGCTCAGCGGCCTGCCGGTGCCGCTCGCCGACGGGCGTACGACGATCGGGCCGCGGCAGGTGCTGCTGCCGCTGCCCGGCGAGAGCGGCGAGCTGATGAGTGCCGGTCAGGTGGCCCCGTACGGAAGGGACGCCGCGTACGAGGACACCCCGTACGAAGGCACCCCGTACGCGAAGCCCGCGGACGGCGCGCCCGCCCACGGAGCCCCCGGCAGCGCCACCACCGCCGACGACACGCCCCCCGGCGGCGACATCGCGGCCCGCCATCGCACCCTCGCCCGCCTCGGCCTCAAAGTCGCGCACCCCGATGCCGCGCACCCGCTGCTGGAGAAGCTCGGCGCCACCCCGGCGACCCCGCGCGCGGTGTTGACCACCCCCCAGGTCCGGGCGGCGGTCGCGGCCTCCCTCGACGAGGACGAGCACTGGTACGACGGCGCCGACGGGGACGACGACACGGCGGGCCTGGACACCTACGAACTGGCCGAGACGGTCCTCGGCCTGGCGCGGGACGCGCGCCTGGCCCCCGGCGACGAGCCGTGGCTGGCGGCACTGGCGCTCCCCGACGAGGACGGCGAGCCGACCCCGGCGGGCGAGCTCGTCTTCCCCGGCAGCGACTTCGAGGCCGTGATCCACGAGGGCGAACTCCCCTCCTGCGACCCGGAGCTGGCCGAGCGGTGGGGCGAGCAGCCGCTGACGGCGGTGGGCGTGCTGGCCGACTTCACTCTCGTCCGGGCCACGGACGTCGTCCTCGACCCGGACGAACTGGAGCCCCGCGAGAGCGACTTCGCCGAGCCCGACGACGCGGGCCTGCTGGACGCGGTGGACGTGTGGTGCGAGGACGTCCTCGACCGGCTGCCGGAGAGCCCCGTACCCCCCGTGGCCACGGAGATCGTCGCCGTCCGCGACCTGGAGCTGGTCGCGGACGACGCCTGGCCGCGGGCCCTGGCGATGCTCGCCAAGCCCCCGCTGCGCGACGCCCTGACCACGCCGGTGCGGATCCTGCTGCCGGACGGCACGGCGGAGACGGTGCGGCCGTACACCGCGTGGTGGCTGCGCGGCCATCCGGTGCTGGACGGCCGCCGCCCGGCGGGCCTGCGCGCGGCGGGCGGCGACCCGCTGCTGGAGGGGCTGTACGAGGAGGCGGACGCCGGCGGCTTTGAGGACGAGCAGGTGCTGCGCGCGCTCGGCGTCCGGACCTCGGCCGCGGCGCTGCTGGCCGAACCGGGCGGCGCGGCCGAACTCCTGGCCCGGCTGGCCGACCCGGACCGCGAGGTCACGGCCGCCCAACTGCACGCCCTCTACGGCCTGCTGGCGGACCTCGACCCGGAGCAGGTCACGCTGCCGGACGAGCTCCGAGCGGTTGTCGACGGCGAGGTGCGGGTCGTCGACGCGACCGAGGCCGTCGTCGCGGACACCCCGGACCTGATCCCGCTGGCGGCGGGCCGCGCCCTGCTGCCCGTACGGCCCACGCGCGCGGCGGACCTGGCGGACCTGTTCCAGGTGCGGCGCCTGAGCGAGCTGTACGCGGCCTCCGAGGTGCCGGCCGACGGCGAACCGCGCCAGGTCCCGGACGCGGTGCGGATCCTGCTGCCGGGCGCCCCCGAGACGTACGTGGAGCACGACGAGCTGGTCGTCGAGGGCGTGGAACTGGACTGGCGCCGCACCCCGGACGGGGCCCTGCACGCGGCCACCCTGGAGGGCGTCGCGGCGGGCCTGGCCTGGGCGGCGGGCCAGTGGCACCGCCGCTTCGAGGCGGCGGCACTGCTGGAGGACCTGACCCGCACGGAGGAACTGGCGCAGGCCCGCTGGTTCGACTGACGCGTATCCACGGCCCGGCGCCGGGAGGCCCGGAGCCCGGGAGGCGTTACGGCTTGCGGGCCACGCCCACGTACAGCGACACCTTCGTGCGGGCCAGCTCGGCCGGGTCGGTGTCCGGGGCCGGGCGCCAGCGGTGGGCCATCTCCACGCCCGGCTCGATCAGTTCGAGGCCGTCGAAAAAGCGGGCCACCTGGTTCTTCGTGCGGCCCACGACCGTCATGCCGCTCCTGCGGTACAGCTCGGTGACGGTGTCCCGGACCTGCGAGTCGGGGTCCGGGACGCCGTGGCTGAGGGCGAGGTAGCTGCCGGGGGCGAGGGCGTCGAGGAGGTGCTGGACGATGCCGTACGGGTTGGCCTCGTCGGGGAAGAAGTGCATCAGCGCGTTGAGGGAGAGCCCGACCGGCTCGGTCAGGTCGAGGGTGTCCCGGAGTACCGCGGAGTCGAGGATGGACTCCGGCTGCGCGACGTCGGCGCGGAGGAACACCGTGCGGCCCTCGGGGGTGCTGTTCAGCAGCGCGTCCGCGTAGGTGAGCACGATCGGGTCGTGGTCGACATAGACGATCCGCGCGTCAGGGACCACGCCCTGCGCGATCTGGTGCAGGTTCGGCTCGGTGGGGATGCCGGTGCCGAGGTCGAGGAACTGGCGGATCCCGGCCTCGGCGGCGAGCCACCGCGTGGCGCGGTGCATGAACGCCCGGTTGGTGCGGGCCCATTGCTGCACACCCGGCCACGCGGCCATCACGCTCTCGGCGGCCTGCGCGTCGATCTCGTAGTGGGTCTTGCCCCCGAGGTAGTAGTCGTACATCCGGGCCGAGTGCGGCCTGCTGGTGTCGATCTCGTCCGCGCGGAAGCTGTAACCGGTCATGCGTTCAGGTTACTTGGCGGTTCGGCGGCCGCGAGAGGAGGTCAACTCCCTTGGGCACAAGGCGCAGGCGACTGCGGCCCTCAGGGCGCTGGGTCGTCCCACGCGGCGATCCAGCGCCACACCACCTCCAGCAGCGCCGCCGCGGCCGCCGCGACGCCCACCGCGGTCCAGGGCATCTCGGTCCCCACCAGCCGCAGCGCGAAGACGTCCCGGAGCCACGGCGTGGCGAGGACGGCCGCGAAGCCCAGCGCCATGCTCAGCACCAGGCCCACCCGCCACCAGGTGTACGGCCGCGCGATGATCGCCAGCACCCACATCGAGATCAGGAACAGGGTCAGCGTCGCGGCGCTGGTCTCCGCGTCCAGAGCGCCCTCGCCCCGGTAGTGGCCCCGTGCCGTCAGGTACACGGCGTACGTGGCCAGCCCGGCGATCAGCCCGGCCGGGACCGAGTACCGCGTCACCCGCCGCACGAACCGCGGCCGGGCGCGCTCCTTGTTGGGCGCCAGCGCCAGGAAGAACGCCGGGACGCCGATGGTCAGCGTGGACAGCAGCGTCAGATGCCGGGGCAGGAACGGGTACGGCACCTGCGAGCACACCACCAGCAGCGCCAGCAGCACCGAATAGACCGTCTTGACCAGGAAGAGGTTGGCCACCCGCTCGATGTTGCCGATGACGCGGCGGCCCTCCGCGACCACCGACGGCAGCGTCGCGAAGCTGTTGTTCAGCAGCACGATCTGCGCCACCGCGCGGGTCGCCTCGCTGCCCGTCCCCATCGCGACCCCGATGTCCGCGTCCTTGAGCGCCAGTACGTCGTTGACCCCGTCGCCGGTCATCGCGACGTGATGCCCGTGCGACTGGAGCGCGCCGACCATGTCCCGCTTCTGCTGCGGGGTGACCCGGCCGAAGACCGCCGCGCCCTCCAGCGCCGTGGCCATGGCGTCCCGCTCGGCGGGCAGCCGGCGCGCGTCGACCGGGCGGTCCGCGCCGGGCAGGCCCAGCTTCCCGGCCACCGCGCCCACCGACACCGCGTTGTCACCGGAGATCACCTTCGCGGCGACGTCCTGGTCGGCGAAGTACCGCAGCGTGTCGGAGGCGTCCGGGCGCAGCCGCTGCTCCAGCACCACCAGCGCGACCGCCCGCGCGTCGTCGGCGACCCGGGGATCGTCCAGCGACCGCTCCGTACGTGCCAGCAGCAGCACCCGCAGCCCCTGGGCGTTCAGCTCCTCGATCCCGGCCAGCACCGGGTCGCCCTCGGGCAGCAGCACGTCCGGCGCGCCCAGCAGCCAGGTGGCGGACCGGGGGTCCGGCTGCCGGCCGCCCGGCGCGCGCAGCGTGGCGCCGCTGTACTTCCGGGCCGATGAGAACGGCAGCGTGCCGGTGCTGCGCCAGCCTTCGTGCCCGCCGAGGTGCGCGTCGTCGCGCCTGCCGTCATCACGCTCATCATCGCGCCCGCCGGCATCGTGTCCGTCGTCGTGCGCGCCGTCGTTCCCGTCCGGATAGGCGTCGATGATGGCCTGGAGGCTGGCGTTGGGCCGCGGATCGGACGAGCCCAGGGCGCCCAGCACCTGCCCCAACTGCTCGTCCCGCAGCTCGTCGTCGAGCGGCCGTAGCTCGGTCACGTCCATGCCGCCCTCGGTGAGCGTGCCCGTCTTGTCCAGGCAGACGACGTCGACCCGTGCGAGCCCCTCGATGGCGGGCAGCTCCTGCACCAGGCACCGCTTGCGGCCCAGCCGGATGACCCCGATCGCGAACGCCATGGAGGTGAGCAGCACCAGCCCCTCGGGGACCATCGGCACGATCCCGCCGACCATCCGCCGCACCGCCTCGCGCCAGTCGTCCTCCTCGACGATGAGCTGGCTGATGACCAGGCCGGTCGCGGCCGGGACCATCAGCCACGTCACGTACTTGAGGATCCGGTTGATGCCGCTGCGCAGCTCGGAGTGGACCAGGGTGAACCGGGACGCCTCCTCGGCCAGCTGCGCCGCATACGCCTCACGGCCGACCTTGGTGGCGGTGAACGCGCCGCCGCCCGCGACCACGAAGCTGCCGGACATCACCGGGTCGCCGGGCTGCTTGAGGACGGGGTCGGCCTCGCCGGTCAGCAGCGACTCGTCGATCTCCAGCCCGTCCGCCTCGACCACCCGGCCGTCGACCACGGCCTTGTCCCCGGGGCCGAGCTCGACCAGGTCGCCCAGGACGATGGCGGCCGTGGGGACCTCGGTCGCGACGCCGTCGCGGCGGACGGTCGGCCTGGCCTCGCCGATGACGGCCAGGCTGTCGAGGGTCTTCTTGGCGCGCAGCTCCTGCACGATGCCGATCGCGGTGTTGGCGACGATGACGAACCCGAAGAGCCCGTCCTGGATCGGTCCGACGACGAGGATGATCAGGAAGAGGGCGCCGATGATCGCGTTGAAGCGGGTGAGGACGTTGGCGCGGATGATCTCGGCGAGGGAGCGGGAGGAGCGGACGGGTACGTCGTTGACCTCGCCGCGGGCGACGCGGGCCGCCACCTCGGCGGCGGTGAGGCCGGGGTGCGTACCGGGTGCGGCCTCGCGGGCCGTTGCGGCCATGTCTTCGACGGTACGGGGAGACGGCCGTCCCTACCCCCGGAACCGGCGCCCCTGCCCCGGAGCGGGCCGTGCCTACCCTCGGGGCCGGCCGTCCCTGTCCCGGAAACGGCCGTGCCTACCCGGAAACCGGCCGTCCCTACCCGTCGGCGGCCTGCGCGCGGCGGATGGCCGCGTCCCGCTTGCGTACGTACCAGATGCCGATCAGCCCCAGCCCGCCGCCGGCCAGGCAGGTCCACAGCCACCACAGGTGGTCGTGGTCGTCGAACCAGCCGTAGAAGGGGAGCTGGACGAGGAAGAGGACGAACCACACGATCGTGCCGCCGGTGATGGTGGCGACGACATTGCCCTCCAGGGGCTCCGGCGCCTCGTGCCGGGGAGTCCACTTCGTCATGGGCACAGCTTAAGGGGCACGGGCTTCTACGCGCGGAGATAGCGATCTTTGCCTTATGCATTCATACTGAACCGGCCCGGGTCCGACTGGATGGTTTCGTATGAACATCCACAAGGGCCCTTTTATTTGTGTACGCGCACCACTGAGGTCATCCCATGCCCCCCTCGGCCCCGGCTCCGGTCGACGCCCAGCAGCCGCCACCGGCACCGTCCACCAACGGTCTGGACCGGTTCTTCCAGATCTCCGCGCGGGGGTCCTCGGTGGCCCGGGAGATCCGCGGCGGCCTGGCCACGTTCTTCGCGATGGCCTACATCATCGTGCTCAACCCGATCATCCTGGGCGCCGGTGAGGACAAGTACGGTCACCAGCTGGACAACGGCCAACTCGTCACCGCCACCGCCCTGATGGCGGGCCTGACGACGATCCTCATGGGCGTCATCGGCAACGTTCCGATCGCGCTCGCCGCCGGGCTCGGCATCAACGCCGTCGTCGCCCTCCAGCTCGCCCCCAAGATGAGCTGGCCGGACGCGATGGGCATGGTGGTCCTCGCGGGCCTGGTGCTGATGATCCTGGTCGCCTCCGGCCTGCGGCAGCGCGTGATGGACGCGATCCCCGGCGGGCTGCGGCGCGCCATCGCGATCGGCATCGGCCTGTTCATCGCCCTCATCGGCCTGGTCGACTCCGGCTTCGTGACCCGCAATCCGGACAAGGCGCACACCACCGTGCCCATGGGCATGGGGATCGAGGGCCGGCTCCAGGGCTGGCCGGTGCTGATCTTCGTACTCGGACTGGCGCTCACGTTCATCCTGGTGGTCCGCAAGACGCGCGGCGCGATCCTCATCGGCATCACCGTGACCGCCTTCACCGCGATCATCGTCAACACGATCGCCACGATCCCGGACGCGGACTGGGGGCTGAGCGTGCCGCGGGTGCCGGACAAGGTCGTGGACACCCCGGACTTCGGGCTGATCGGCGACATCAGCCTGTTCGGCGGCTTCGACGAGGTCGGCGTCCTCACCGGCTGCCTGTTCGTGTTCACCGTGCTGCTGTCCGGCTTCTTCGACGCGATGGGCACCATCATCGGCGTCGGCGAGGAGGCCGGACTGATGGACGACGAGAAGGGTCAGATGCCCGGCATGGGGCGGATCCTGATGGTCGACGGCATCGCGGTCGCGGGCGGCGGGCTCGGCTCGGCGTCCGCCAACACCTGCTTCGTGGAGTCCACGGCGGGCGTCGGCGAAGGCGCCCGCACGGGGCTCGCGAACCTGGTGACCGGTGGGCTCTTCCTGCTCGCGCTGGTCTTCACGCCGCTGGCCAGGGTGGTCCCGTCGCAGGCCGCGACCCCGGCGCTGATCGTCGTGGGCTTCCTGATCATGGCGGCGAACGTCACCGAGATCGACTGGCGCGACTCCACGATCGCGGTCCCGGCGTTCCTGACGCTGGTCTCCATGCCGTTCACCTACAGCATCACCAACGGCATCGGCATCGGCGTGCTGTCGTTCATCATGCTGCGCGTCGCGACCAGGCGGACGCGGGAGATCCCGTGGCTGCTGGGCGCCGTGGGGCTGTGCTTCCTCGTCTACTTCCTCCTCGACCCGATCGAGCAGGTGCTCGGCGTCAGCTGAGGGACTGAGGGGTCGAGGGGCCGAAGGGCTGAGGGGCTACCTGTCCTCGCCGTAGAACCGCTCGGTCTCGTCGACGGACGTCTGGAAGCGCTCGTCGAAGTCATCGCGGATGAGCGTCCGGACCACGTAGTCCTGGACGCTCATTCCGCGTTTCGCGGCGTGTCGCCGGATCCGGTCCAGCAGCTCGGTGTCTATCCGCAGGCTGAGCACCGTCGATTCCGTACCGGCCTTCGATCCCATACGTCCAGGGTCGCGGGGCTTCCTGGGCCATCGCGTTACTTTCCGGAGGGTCCTCACTCGTATGGGTGATTCTGGGTACGGGTGATCCCGCGTACGGGTGGTTCCGGCGCGCGGGCGGCGCGGCATCGCGCTCCTATGCGGCATCGCGCTCTTATAGGGACGCGCTTTCATTAGACCGGGTAATGAGTTACTCTAAAGACTATGCCGGAACTGTCCCGCCCCCTGCCCCCGGCCGGGGAACTGAGCGACACCACCCCCACCGTGGCCGCCGACGACACGGCCGCCGTGGACCTGCTGCGCTCCGCCGTGATGCGGCTGGGGCGGCGGCTCAAGCACCAGCGCGTCGACGAGTCGCTGAGCCCCACCGAGATGTCCGTCCTGGGCACCCTCGCCCGCTGCGGCTCGGCCACCCCCGGTGAGCTGGCCCGCAAGGAGCACGTGCAGCCGCCCTCGATGACCCGCATCGTCGCGCTGCTGGAGGCCAAGGAGCTGGTCCGGCTGGAGCCGCACCCGCAGGACCGCCGCCAGAAGGTCGTCTCGCAGACCGAACGGGCCGAGGCCATGCTGGAAGAGAGCCGCCGCAAGCGGAACGCGTGGCTGGCCGAGCAGGCCGCGAAACTCACCGACGACGAACGAGCGGTGCTCCGCGCCGCCGCGCCCGTGCTGGAGAAGCTGGCACACCTGTAACCGACCACGCCGCGAGGAGGCGAACCCCTTTGAGTCCGGGACCCGGAGCAGACTCCGCACCCGCACCGAATCCACTCCACCGCAACCACGCCGACGAAGCGGTCGACGCGGCCGACTCCCGCGAATCCCGCGAAGCCGCCGACACCACTGACAGCACCGACGCCACTGGCAGCACCGACGCCACTGGCAGCGCCGACGCCTCTGACATAGCCGACGCCTCTGACATAGGCGACTCGGCCGCCGACTCCTCCGACATACGGGGCTCGGCCGCCGACTCCACCGGGTCCTCGGACACCGCCCGGCGCGGAATGTTCAGTTCACTCAGGATCCGCAACTACCGGCTCTTCGCGACCGGCGCCGTCGTGTCCAACACCGGCACCTGGATGTCCCGGATCACCCAGGACTGGCTGGTCCTCAGCCTCACGGGCTCCTCCACCGCCGTCGGCATCACCACAGCCCTGCAGTTCCTGCCGATGCTGCTGTTCGGCCTGTACGGCGGAGTCATCGCCGACCGCTACCCCAAGCGCCGCCTCCTGCTGATCACCCAGACCGCGCTGGGCGCCTGCGGACTGGCGCTGGCCGCCCTCACCCTCAGCGGGCAGATCCAGGTCTGGCACGTCTACCTCATCGCCTTCCTCCTCGGCATGGTCACGGTCGTGGACAACCCGGCCCGCCAGGCGTTCGTCGTCGAGATGGTCGGACCGCGCGACCTGCGCAACGCCGTCAGTCTCAACTCGGCGAACTTCCAGTCCGCCAAGCTCGTCGGCCCCGCCGTCGCCGGTGTCCTCATCACCGCCGTCGGCAGCGGTTGGGCCTTCCTGCTCAACGGGCTGTCCTTCGCCGCCCCGCTGGCCGGTCTGCTGCTGATGCGCACCGGCGAACTGCACAAGGTCGAGCGCGCGCCGCGCGCCAAGGGCCAGCTGCGCGAGGGCCTGGCTTACGTCGCCGGGCGCCCCGATCTGCTCTGGCCGATCGTCCTCGTCGGGTTCATCGGCACCTTCGGGTTCAACTTCCCGATCTGGCTGAGCGCCTTCGCCGACGACGTCTTCCACGCCGGGCCCGGCACGTACGGCCTGCTCAACACGCTGATGGCGGTCGGCTCCGTCACCGGCGCGCTGCTCGCCGCCCGGCGCACCAACTCGCCGCTGCGGCTGCTGATCGGCGCGGCGGTGCTGTTCGGGGTGCTGGAGACGGCGGCGGCCTTCGCCCCGACGTTCTGGATCTTCGCGGCGCTGATGGTGCCGATCGGCGTCTTCGCGATGACGTTCAACGTCACGGCGAACTCCAGCGTGCAGCTGGCCACGGACCCGGCGATGCGCGGCCGGGTGATGAGCCTGTACATGATGGTCTTCTTCGGCGGCACCCCGCTCGGCGGCCCGCTGGTCGGCTGGCTCACCGACGCCTACGGCGCCCGCGTCGGCTTCGCGGCGGGCGGCCTCGTCGCGGCGCTCGCGGCCGGCACGGTCGGGCTGGTCCTGGCCCGGATCGGGGGCCTGCGGCTGCGGGTGGATCTGCGGCGGGGGCGGCGGGTGATCGCGTTCGTGCCGAGGCAGACGCCCGAGCCCACGGAGGCGCGCGAGCGGGTCCTGACGGGGGCGTGACACGGCGTGACGCACGGCGCGGCGGCGCGGGGGGAGAGGGCGGCGGCACGGGGGAGAGGGAGACTCGTCGTATGAGACTGTTCGCCGCCGTGCTGCCTCCGGACGACGTCCTCGCCGAGCTCGGCACCGCCGTCGACCCGCTGCACCGGATGCCGGGAGCGGAGCAGCTGCGGTGGGCCGACCGGACGGGCTGGCACTTCACGCTGGCGTTCTACGGCGAGGTCGCCGAGGAGCTGCTCCCCGAACTGCACGAGCGGCTCGCCCGCGCCGCGCAGCGCCACGCCCCCTACGAGCTGTGCCTGGCGCGCGGCGGACGGTTCGGCCACCGCGTGATGTGGGTCGGCGCCGACGGCGACCGCACCGCGATGCGGCGGCTCGCCGACGCGGCGGCGGCCGGGGCGCGGCGGGCCGGGGTGGAGATGAAGGACGACCGCCCGTACGACACCCCGCACCTGACCATCGCCCGCAGCCGTGGCCGCAGGCCCGAGGTGGATATGAGGCCGTTCGTCGCCGCCCTCGCCGAGTTCGCCAGTGTCCCGTGGACGGCGGGTGAGCTGACCCTGATGCGCAGCCATCCGCCGGTGGCGGGTGTGGCCGGGGCGCAGCCGCGCTACGAGGCGGTCGGGCGCTGGCCGCTCGGCCGCTGACCGCTGGGTCGGCGAGTCGCTGGGCGCCGGTGACCGCCGGGCTGCCGAGCCGGTGGGCGCTGGGCGGTGACCGCCGGGCCGCTGGGCTCGTCGCCGAGGCCCCCGGTTAACCTTCGAGGGTGGACCCGAGGACCCGAACACTGATCTTGCGCGGCGCGTTCGCCGTCATCATCGTCGTCGTCGCGGTGGCGGCCGCCCTCCGCTGAGCTTGTGCCGGAGCGCGGCCGCCGTACGCGAACGCCGATGTCGACGCGGACGTCACCTGCCGACGCGGAGACGTCACCGTCACCGTTGCCGCGAACGCCGTCGTTGTCGCTGTCGCTGTGGCGAACGAACGGTCACCAGGCGAACGCCTCCGGCGACGGCCCCGGCCCCGGGAAGACCTCGTCCAGCCCCGCCAGCAGCTCCTCGCTCAGCTCCAGCTCCACCGCCCGCAGCGCCGACTCCAGCTGCCCCGCCGTGCGCGGCCCCACGATGGGCCCTGTCACCCCCGGCCGGGTCAGCAGCCACGCCAGCGCCACCTCGCCGGGCTCCAGTCCGTGCTTGTCGAGCAGGTCCTCGTAACGCTGCACCTTGTCCCTGATCGCGGAGTCCCGCAGCGCGTCGCCGCTCCGCCCGGACGTGGTGCGGGCCGCCCCGCCCTGCTGCTCCTTGCGGATCGCGCCGCCGAGCAGCCCGCCGTGCAGCGGGGACCAGGGGATGACACCGAGGCCGTAGGCCTGGGCGGCCGGGATGACCTCCATCTCCGCGCGCCGCTCCGCCAGGTTGTACAGGCACTGCTCGCTGACCAGCCCGTACGAACCGCGCCGCCGGGCCGTCTCGTTGGCCTGCGCGATGTGCCAGCCCGCGTGGTTGGACGACCCGGCGTAGAGGATCTTGCCCTGGGTCACGAGGACGTCGATCGCCTGCCAGATCTCGTCCCACGGCGTGGACCGGTCCACGTGGTGGAACTGGTAGAGGTCGATGTAGTCCGTACCGAGCCGCTTGAGGCTGGCCTCGACGGCGCGGCGGATGTTGAGCGCGGAGAGCTTGTCATCGTTGGGCCAGGGCGCATAGTCCTCGGCGCCCATGTGGCCGTAGACCTTGGTGGCCAGCACGGTCTTGTCGCGGCGCCCGCCGCCCTTGGCGAACCACGAGCCGAGGATCTCCTCGGTGCGGCCCTTGTCCTCGCCCCAGCCGTACACGTTGGCGGTGTCGAAGAAGTTGACGCCCGCGTCCAGCGCGGCGTCCATGATCGTGTGACTGTCGGCCTCATTCGTCTGCGGGCCGAAGTTCATGGTGCCGAGGACCAGTCGGCTGACCTTGAGTCCGGTGCGTCCGAGCTGCGTGTACTTCATGGTCGTCCAGCCAACGCCTTGGAGTGTGCTCTAAGCAAGCGCCCGGGGCAGGGTGACCGCGCGGCGGACACACGCTTCACGATTCAGGGCGCGTACGGCCCGCCCACGCCCCACGCCTGGTGCATCGCCTCGGCGAAGGCGCCCGCTATCCGCCGTTCGCCGCTCGCGTTGGGGTGCGTGCCGTCGTAGGTGTCGCGGTGGATGTCGTACGCGGCCGGGCGCGAGGCCAGCAGCAGCGGGGAGGCCGGGGAGTCGAGATCGGCGACCGCCTTGGCGAGGAGTTCGTTGAAGCGGTCGCAGTCGGCGGCGAAGGGAGCGTCGGACTCGGCGCGGATGTTGTGGATGACCGGGAGCAGTACGGCGTGGATGCCGGGGTTGGCGGTGCGCGCCTCGGCGATGAAGCGGCGCGCGTTGGCGGCTGTCTGCTCCGCGTCGGTGTAGAAGCCCAGGTCGATCAGGCCGAGGGAGATCAGGAGCGTGTCGGCGCGGTGGTCGCGTATCGCGTCCCCTATGAGGGGTGCCATGTGGAGCCAGCCCTCGCCCCATCCGGCGAGGTGGCGACGGGCGCGGGCGGGAAAGGCCGGGTCGCCGTAGTCGTGCGAGACGGGGGCGTCGGCGTGCTTGTCGTACACCTCAGTGCGCGGACCGACGATCGCGTACGGGCCGCCGTAGGTGGCGTTGAGGTGCTTCCACATGCGGTAGCGCCAGGTGAAGTCGCCGGCACTGCCGATGGTCATCGAGTCACCGACGAACATGATGCGCATCGGTGAAGTATGCACGCGGGCGGCCGGCGGCATGGACGCGGGGCTTGACGCGGGCTTTCGGTCGGCCGGGGCATGTTTCGGGACTGCCTTGCTCGGGCCGGATCCCGCTCTGCGCCCAACGCGGCCAAGGACGTGCCGCAGGGGCGTGCGTGGGCGCGCACACCCCTGCGGGTCACGGCTGGCGGCGGTTGATCGCGGTCAGGTCGATCTTGATGGGGAAGGGGACGGGGACCTTGAGCTGCTCGTGGTAAATGCCGCTGACGACGTACGTCTTCGTCGCAGGCTCCAGCTCGAAGACGTAGACGACGGGCAGCCCTTTGTCCTCCTCTACGCGCCAGAAGTGCCGGATCCCGGCTTCCGCGTACTTGCGGGGCTTGACATTCCGGTCCCGTGCTTCGGATTCGGCTGATACGACCTCGATCGCGAGGATCACGTCCTCTGGCTGGAAGGTGGTCTGCCGGGGCTCCGCCTCGCCCTTCACTACGAGCACGTCCGGTTCCGGCCGGTCGCGTGGGCCGAGGGTGACCGTCATCTCCCGGGCGACGTCCAGCTCGGGCGGAGCCGCCTCCAAGAGGCGGTTCTCCAGCAGGCGCATGGCACGCATGTGGAACGCGGTCTGCGGACTCACGAGGATGAGGCTCCCGTCGATCAGCTCCGTGTGGGGAGGCAGGTTCGGGAGCCGGTCCAGGTCGTCGGCGGTGTACCCCCCCACAGGTGGGCGATGCCACTCGGGCTCAGGCCAGCCGGGCTCAGGTGCGACGCTCATCAGTGCTCCCATGTGACGGGATACTTGCCGACCAGGCCAGCCTACCGGGCGGGTTTGCTCTGCCATCCCTCCGAAGGGCGAAGCTCGCCGGACCGTTGACGTCATGTGAACGGGATGGGTGGGCGCGGTGAAGAATGGAGAAATCCGGTGGCCCGTATTCTTCGCCCGCGTAATGGGCTAAGAATGCGAGCCACCGGATTCCGGGGAAACGGGCAGATGCCGCCCGAATGTGGAATTAGCGGCCGGCGTTGGCCTTCTTGAACGCGAGGAAGCCGCAGACCAGGCTCAGCAGCGCGCCGACCAGGACCATGTAGACGCCCGGGCCCGCGGAGAACTCGAGCTGCTCGGCGACCTTCTCGGCTGCCTTCTCGTTGGGCGCACCCTCGTCCATGAAGTAGGACACGACCACGCGGTCGGGGTTGGCCATGGCGATGCCGCCGATGACCAGCGTCACCAGCGACACCACCGCGCCGACGGCGTGGAGTATGTGCTTCTTCGCGACCATGGCGCCGATGAAGAGCGCTGCGGCGGCCAGGGCGGTGATCAGCGAGATCACGCCGTCGCCATCGGTGCCCTTGACGCCGCCGATATCGCCGCTGCCCTTGTCGGTCACCGACCAGTTGATCAGCGAGCCGATCAGCGCGATCGCCGCGCCGACGATCGCGATGATCACCATCTTCTTGTCGTCCGCCCCGGCGGAATGTCCCGCGGGCGCCCCCGGCGCGTAAGGGGTTTGGTTGTAGTCGCTCATGAGCAGAGACCGTAGAGGGGTGCCGTGAATTCCCGCAACGACGCTATCCACTATGCCGCCATTGCCCGATTAATTTCCCGCAAATATTCCCGGGATCAGGTCAACTAATCCCGGGAATATTCCGCTGTGCGGATATGGCAGGCTTGCCCCCATGCGTTCGCTTCCCCGCGCGTCCCGCGCGTCTCGTGCGCTCCGCGCCGCCGCGCTGACCGCCCTGCCCGCCGCCGTGGCCACGGCAGCCGTCGCCGTCGCCGGTGTCTTGGTCACCGCTGCCCCGGCCGCCGCCGACGACCACGAGCCGTCCTCGTTCACGATCGAGGACGAGCGGATCACCGAGTCCAGCGGGCTCGCGGCCAGCCGTGCCCACCCCGGCGTCTACTGGACGCACAACGACAGCAAGGACGGTCCCTACGTCTACGCGGTGGACGGCAGGACCGGGCGCACGGTCGCGACCGTCACCCTGCGCGGCATCGGCAGTCCGCGGGACGTGGAGGGGGTCTCCATCGGTCCGGACGGCAACATCTACGTCGGCGACATCGGCGACAACGAGGGCGGCACCTGGCCCAAGGTGTGGATCTATCGCTTCCCGGAGCCGAAGAAGCTGCGGGACACGGCGGTCGACGCGACCCAGTTCACCGTCCAGTACCAAGGCGGCCCGCGCAACGCCGAGGCGTTGATGGTCCATCCGAAGACCGGCCGGGTCTACATCGCGAGCAAGAGCCAGGAGGACCCCGGGCTGTACGAGGCCCCGACCGCGCTGTCGACGTCGGGCGTGAACGTCTTCAAGCGGGTCGCCGATCTCGACATGGAGGTCACCGACGGGGCGTTCGCGCCGGACGCCAGCCGCCTGGTGCTGCGCGGCTACTTCTCGGTGGCGGAGTACCGGTGGGGCGCGAAGGGCCTGGGCGGGAAGCTGGACGACGAGCCGGGCATGCCGCTGCAACGGCAGGGCGAGTCGGTCACCTTCACCCCGGACGGCGGCACCTTGATGTACGGAACGGAAGGCGGCGGCAGCCGCGTCACGGCGATCCGGCTGGACGGCGACCTGCTCCCGGACGCCGCGGCGAAGGGGCGGCAGAACGGCGACGACGGCAAGGGCGACGGAGGCGGTGGCGCGTCGGTCGCGGACGGGAGCGACGACGGGGGCGAGGACGCGGATCGGAGCCGGGACATCCTGGTGGGCGCGGCGGCGGTGGGCCTGGTGGCGATGCTGCTCCTGGGGGCGCGGGGCAGCCGGGGCGGTCGCGGCAGGCGACGCGGCTGACGCGCACCGCGCGGCTAACGCCCGCCCCCGTCCTCGCCGGGCGCGCTGCCACGGCCCTCCCCTGACCCGCCCCCCTCGCCCAGGGTCTCGTCGCCCAGGATCTCGCCCTCCGCGCTCATGACATGGCCGCCGGCCGCCATCTCGTCCTCGGTGACCAGCCGCACCTCGTAGTGCAGCGTCCGGTCGCGTTGGAGCTTGTGCGCGAGCGGCACGAGCGCGCCGTGTACGAGGGGGTGCTTGCGGGTCAGCAGCCTGGCCGCGTGCCTGTCCTCGCCGCCGCCCTGGTCGAGAAGGTGCGTGTGGGCCTTCACCGCGGGCCCGGTCGGCTTGCCGCGTGCGGTGCACGGCGCGATCTCCACGTCGGGGTCGCGGCGCAGCCGCTTTGCCTTGCCCGACTTGCCGTAGGTGCGGAAATAGCCGTGGTCGCCCTCGACCGCGATGTTGACGGGGGTGCCGACCGGGGTGCCGTCCCGCTTGTACGTGGTGAGCAGGACGGCCCACTGCTTGGTGAACCGGGAGATGCTGAGCTCGGACGGGACCGGGCCGGGGGCGGCGTGCTGTCCGTGGCCGTGCTCGGCGCCCGCTCCGGACTCGGAGTGTGCCGGAGTCGTCATACCTCCATGGAGTCACACAATGCCCGATTAGTCACTCCGGAGACTCGGAGCCGCAGCGCCCCGGAGCCCCGGAGACCCGGGGCTCTGGAGGTAGTCACTCCGGCGCCCCGGAGGGCTGGTCAGTCACTCCTCCGGGGGCTCCGGAGCCCGCGGCCGCTCGTGGGCCTCGATGAACTTCTCCAAGCCGTCCAGCAGGCTGGTCAGCCCCAGTTCGAAGACCTCCTCGCCCGTCCCCGAGAAGGCGTCCATGCTCATCTTCGCCTGGGTGGGGAAGCGGCCGCTGGCGATGACCTTCTCCAGGACCGGTGCCTGCGCGTTCCAGAAGTCCTCGTTGCTGACGCCGGTGCGCTTCTCGGCCAGTACGGAGTTGAGGTGGC
Source organism: Streptomyces sp. XD-27 (assembly GCF_030553055.1). Lineage (NCBI taxonomy): Bacteria > Bacillati > Actinomycetota > Actinomycetes > Kitasatosporales > Streptomycetaceae > Streptomyces > Streptomyces sp. XD-27. The sequence continues at coordinate 3,488,777 of NZ_CP130713.1, read as the reverse complement.
TGCGCGCGGTGCCGGTGACATAGCCGTCGACTGCGACGAGCACGTTGATCATCTCGCGGTCGGTCAGGCCCAGGCCGTCCAGGCCGCGCAGCGCGAACTCCAGCCCCGCCATGGCGTTGGGCCCCAGGATCGGGCGGCCCTGGTCGACGTGGAGCAGCCAGGGGTGGCGCCCGTACAGCTCCCAGGTGCCGCGTGCCACCTGTTCCAGCACGGCGCGCCAGCCGAGGCCGAGGCCGGAGTCATGGGCGTCGGCGCCGAGGCCGGAGTCATGGGCGTCGAAGCCGTTGACGTGATCCAGCATCAGGTCGAGCAGTTCGGCCTTGCCGGGGATGTAGCGGTACAGCGACATCGTGCCGACGCCGAGTTCGGTGGAGAGCCGGCGCATCGAGACGGCGGCCAGGCCCTCCGCGTCGGCGATCCGGACGGCCGTCGCCACGATGCGGTCGAGCGCCAGACCGGGCTTGGGGCCGCGGCTGGGCCGCTGCGCCATGCCCCAGAGCAGCTCCAGGCTGCGGGACACGTCTCCGCTGCCGCTGTGTTCGGTGGTCATCTCCCGGTCATCGTATCGCCCTGGACAAAAACTGGGTACGGTGTACGCTGCTCGGCATCTGCATACACTGTACTCAGTTGAGAGGGGGGCCCTCGTGAGGGCTCTTGAGAGCGCGCCAGGACCCGCGGTCCTCGCCGAAGGGCTGCGCAAGCGGTACGGGGACCACAACGCCCTGGACGGCCTGGACCTGGCCGTCCCGCGCGGCACCGTGTACGGGCTGCTGGGGCCCAACGGCGCGGGCAAGACCACGGCCGTGCGCATCCTGTCCACCCTCGCCCGGCCGGACGGCGGCCGCGCCGAGGTCGCGGGCTTCGACGTGGCGCGCGAGCCCCGCCGGGTGCGCCGCAGGATCGGGCTGACCGGCCAGTACGCCGCGCTCAGCGAGGGGCTGACCGCCCGCCAGAACCTGACGCAGTTCGGGCGGCTGTACCACCTCGACCAGCGGGCGGCCCGGCGGCGCGCCGCCGAACTCCTGGACCGGTTCGGGCTGGCGGAGGCCGCCGACCGGGGCGTGAAGGAGTTCAGCGGCGGCATGCGGCGGCGGCTGGACCTCGCGGTGAGCATGATCCTCGCGCCCGAGGTGCTGTTCCTGGACGAACCGACTACCGGCCTGGACCCGCGCGGCCGCAACGAGGTGTGGGAGGCGGTGCGCGCCCTCGTCGCGGGCGGTACCACCGTCCTGCTCACCACCCAGTACCTGGACGAGGCCGACCAGCTCGCGGACCGGGTCGCCGTCGTCGAACGCGGCCGGAAGATCGCCGACGACACCCCGCACGCGCTCAAGCGGGCCGTCGGGGGCGATCAGGTGCAGGTGGTCGTGCGGGACGCGGCCGACCTGCCGACCGCCGTCAGGGCCGTGGCGCGGGTGGCGGACGGCGGCGCCGAACCGGAGCCGGACGCGGCGGCCCGGCGGGTGTCGGCGCCCGTGGCCGCGCCGGTCGACGCCCTCATCGAGGTGGCGCGGACCCTCCGGGACGAGGGGGTGGCGGTGGAGGACATCGGGCTGCGCCGCCCGACCCTCGACGAGGTCTTCCTCCGGTTGACCGGCCACCACCGCACGGGCACGCGCGGCGACGCCGCGCAGGAAGCCATCGCGTACGAGAAGCAGGAAGCCGTCGCGTACGAGAAGGAGACCACGGCATGAGCAGCGCACTGGATCCGGGATACCGCGTCGAGGACCGCGAGCGCCGCGCCTACTGGGCGGTTGCCGACTGCCTCACCGTCGTCCGCGGCGAACTCACCCACCTCGTACGCCAGCCCTCGGGCATCGCGTGGCAACTGGGCACTCCGGTGGTGATGGTGCTGCTCTTCGTCTACGTCTTCGGCAGCGCCATGACAGTGGCCGAGGGCACCGACGTCGACTACAAGGACTACGCCCTGCCCGGCATGTTCGCCATGACGATGGCCAACGGCTTCATGAGCACCGCCATGGTCGTCGCCGTCACCAGGGAGCGGGGCGTGATGGACCGCTTCCGCTCCCTGCCGATGGCACCGTCGGCCGTGGTCAGCGGACGCGGCGTGGCGGATGTCCTCAGCGCGGCCGTGGACCTGGCCGTCCTGGCGGCCATCGCCCTGGCCGTCGGCTGGCGGCCCGACCGCGGCCCGCTCGCCGCTCTGGCCGCCTTCGGCCTGCTCCTCCTGCTGCGCTCGGCGCTGACCTGGGTCGGGGTCTACCTCGGTCTGCTGGTGCCCAATCAGGAGACCGCGGGCAACCTCTTCGCGGTCGCGTTCCCGTTCGGGATGATCTCCAGCGTCTTCACCCCGCCGTCGAAGATGCCGGACTGGCTGGGCGCCGTCGCCGTGTGGAACCCGGTCTCCTCGACGGCCAACGCGGTACGCGGCCTGTTCGGGAACCCCCAGCCGGGCGGCGGCGGTTGGGTGGAGGGCCACGCGCTGCTGATGGCGGTCGTCTGGCCGCTGGTGATCACGGCGGTGTTCCTGCCGCTGGCGGTGCGCCGCTTCCAGCGCCAGAGCCGCTGACTCGCGGCAGCCGGCGTGCCGTATGCGCACGGAGGGCGGGCGCGCACCTGTGTGGTGCGCGGCCGCCCGCCGTTGGAAGTGGGGGACCGGTGCGGACTAGAGCCGCTCGATGACGTAGTCGACGCAGGCCGTCAGCGCCTCGACGTCCGCCGGGTCGACGGCCGGGAACATCGCGACGCGCAGCTGGTTGCGGCCCAGCTTGCGGTACGGCTCGGTGTCCACGATGCCGTTGGCGCGCAGCGCCTTGGCGATCGCGGCGGCGTCGATGTCGTCGACGAAGTCGATCGTGCCGACGACCTGCGACCGCTTGGCGGCGTCGGCGACGAACGGCGTGGCGTACTTGGACTCCTCGGCCCAGCCGTACAGGGCGCGGGCGGAGGCCGCCGTGCGGCGGACGGCCCAGTCCAGGCCGCCCTGCCCGTTGAGCCACTCCAGCTGCTCGTTGAGCAGGAAGAGGGTGGCCAGCGCCGGGGTGTTGTACGTCTGGTTCTTCCGCGAGTTGTCGATGGCGGTCGGCAGGGAGAAGAACTCCGGGATGTGCCGGCCGGACGCGTGGATCCGGGCCGCGCGCTCCAGGGCGGCGGGCGAGAAGGCCGCCAGCCACAGGCCGCCGTCCGCGGCGAAGGACTTCTGCGGCGCGAAGTAGTAGACGTCGGTCTCGTCGATGTCCACGGGCAGCCCGCCCGCGCCGGAGGTGGCGTCCACCAGCACCAGCGCGCCCTCGTCGGCCCCCGCCACGCGCCGCACCGGCGCCGCGACACCGGTCGAGGTCTCGTTGTGGGTGAGGGCGTACACGTCCACGCCCGCCTCGGCGGCCGGCTCCGGATGCGTACCGGGCTCGGAGGAGATGACGGAGGGCTCGGCCAGCCACGGTGCGAGCTTCGCGGCCTTGGCGAACTTCGACGAGAACTCGCCGAAGGACAGGTGCTGCGACTTGTTCTCGATCAGGCCGTGCGTCGCGATGTCCCAGAAGGCGGTGGAGCCGCCGTTGCCCAGCACCACCTCGTAGCCCTCGGGCAGGGAGAAGAGCGAGCTCACGCCCTCCCGCACCTTGCCGACCAGGTCCTTGACCGGGGCCTGGCGGTGGGACGTGCCCAGCAGGGAGGTGCCGGTGGCGGCCAGGGCGCTGAGCGCCTCCGTCCGCACCTTCGAGGGGCCCGAGCCGAAGCGACCGTCGGCGGGCTTGATGTCAGCGGGAATCCGGATCTCAGCCACGGCGGCAGCCTATCCGCCCGCACCTCGGGGTCCGGCCGCGCGTCCAGCGGCTGAGACGCCGTGTCCGGGGGAGAGAACAGCGGTGCGCCCGCACCGTACGTCCGATGATCTGCCGTGACTTCTTGCCGTACTGATCGATAACCGGATCGAGGTATGCGGACAACGAGTACGCGGACAACGAGTACGCGGACAACGAGTACGCGGACAGCAAGGGAGAACACGATGTACGGCAAGCGGTCCCGGATCCTGGCCCGGTGGGCGGTCGGCGCGGCGGCCCTGGCGGCGGGCTGCGCCCTGCCCGCCGGAACGGCGCAGGCCGACGAGTCCCCGCACCACTCGCACAACGGTTCGCGCTTCGCGCTGATCAACACCGGCCAGATCGACGACCCGGCCGAGGACGTGCTGGAGCACTTCCAGGTGGTGGGCGGCGACCACAACCTGCACTGACGGCTCGCGCTGACGCGTCGGCTCGCACCGACGCGTCGGCGTCCTCAGCGCTGCCGGGGCGCAGGCGGGGCAGGCTGGTGTCATGGCTCAGCTGAGGAAAGACGACAGCAACGAGGAGCGGCACGCGGGGCAGCACGAGGGACGGCACGGCGGGCAGCACGAGGAGCGGCGGCAGGACCTTGCGCGGGCGCTGCGGCGGGCCGTGCGCGGCGAGGTCTCCTTCGCCGCCGCCGACCGGGCGCTGGCGACCATGGACGCGTCCAACTACCGCCGGGTGCCGGACGGCGTCGTCGCGCCCCGGGACGCCGACGACGTCGCGGCGGCCCTGGCCGTGTGCCGCGAGTACGGCACACCCGTCGTGCCCCGCGGCGGCGGTACGTCGATCGCCGGGCAGGCCACCGGCGTCGGCGTCGTCCTCGATTTCACCCGGCACATGAACCGCCTGATCGCCCTCGACCCGGCCGCCCGCACCGCCGTCGTCCAGCCCGGCGTCGTCCTCGACACGCTGCGGACGGCGGCGAGCGCCCACGGCCTGACCTTCGGACCCGACCCGTCCACCCACAGCCGCTGCACGCTCGGCGGCATGATCGGCAACAACGCCTGCGGCTCCCACTCGGTGGCCTGGGGCACCACCGCCGACAACGTGCGCGCGCTCGACGTCCTCACGTACGGGGGCGAACGGCTCGCCCTGGGCCGTGGACTCGAGGGCCTCCCACCCCGGCTGCGCGACGGCCTGCGCGCCCTCACGGACCGTCACCTGGCGCTGCTGCGCACCGGCTTCCCCGCGCTGCCGCGCCGTATCTCCGGATACGCCCTCGATGCCCTGCTGCCGGAGAAGGGCGCGGACGTGGCGCGGATGTTCACCGGCAGCGAGGGCACGCTCGGCGTGCTCACGGAGGCCGTCGTGACCCTGGTGGACGCGCCGCCCGCCCGCGCGCTGGCCGTGCTCGGCTACCCCGACGAGGGCGCCGCCGCCGACGCGGCGTCGACCCTGCTGCCGTACGGCCCGCTGACCGTCGAGGGCATGGCCGCCGACCTGGTCACGGACCTGGTCGCCGGGGCCGCGGGCCTGCCGGACGGCGGCGCCTGGCTGTTCGTGGAGGTCGGCGGCGACAGCCCGGCCGAGGCGCGCGCTCGGGCGGAGGAACTGGCGCGGGCCTGCGCCGACGGCACGACGGGCCGCACGGTCGTCACCGACCCGGCCGGGCAGCGCGCCCTGTGGCGGGTACGGGAGGACGCGGCCGGGACGGCGACCCGGATCCCGGGTGGCGCGGCGCCCCGGGTCCCGGGCGGCGGGGGTCCCGGGGGTCCGTCCCGCGCGGGCGGAGCCCAGCAGGGAGCCCAGCACGCAGGAAGGCGCGGGGGAGAGACGCGGTCGGACGGGGGCGAGGCATGGCCCGGCTGGGAGGACTGCGCCGTGCCGCCCGCCCGGCTCGGCGCGTATCTGCGGGACTTCCGGGCGCTGCTGTCCGAGCACGGCCTGCGCGGCGTTCCGTACGGGCACTTCGGCGACGGCTGCGTCCACGTCCGCATCGACTTCGATCTGCTCAGCCCGGACGGCGTCGCCCGCTTCCGGGCCTTCTCCGGCGAGATCGCGGACCTGGTCGTGGCGCACGGCGGCTCGCTCTCCGGCGAGCACGGCGACGGGCTGGCCCGCGCCGAACTGCTGCCGCGGATGTACGGCCCCGAACTGGTCCGGCTCTTCGAGCACGTCAAGGACCTGTGGGACCCGGCGGGCGGCCTCAACCCCGGCGTGCTGGTCCGCCCCCGCCCGCTGGACGAGAACCTGCGCTTCGCGGTGCTGCCGAAGACGCCGGTGGAGGTGGCGTTCGGCTACCCGCGCGACGGCGGGGACTTCGCGGCCGCGGTGCGGCGCTGCGTGGGCGTCGCCAAGTGCCGTACGCAGACGGCGGCGGCCGGCGGCGGCGTGATGTGCCCCTCGTACCGGGCCACCGGCGAGGAACGCCACTCGACGCGCGGCCGGGCGCGGCTGCTGCACGAGATGCTCGCGGGCGAGGTGGTCACCGACGGCTGGCGGTCGGAGGAGGTACGGGAGGCCCTCGACCTGTGCCTGTCCTGCAAGGGCTGCCGCAGCGACTGCCCGGTGGAGGTGGACATGGCCACGTACAAGGCCGAGTTCCAGCACCACTACTACCGGGGACGGCTCCGCCCGGCCGCGCACTACGCGCTGGGCTGGCTGCCGCTGTGGCTGCGGGCCGCGGCCGCCGCCCGGATGGCCCCGGTGGTGAACGCGGCGGCGGGCGTGGACCCGCTGGCGGGCGTGGCCAAGCGGATCGCCGGGCTCACGCCGGAACGCCCGCTTCCGGAGCTGGCGCGGGAGCCGCTGACGCGGTGGTGGCGCGCGCGGACCCGCGCTGCGGCGCCCTACCCGGCACGGACCGGGGCGCCCGCCGTCGTCCTGTGGCCGGACACCTTCACCACGTACCTGTCCCCGCGGGTCGGCCGGGCGGCGGTCGCCGTACTGGAGGACGCGGGCCTACGGGTCGTCCTACCCCCCAAGCCCGTGTGCTGCGGCCTCACCTGGGTCTCCACCGGACAACTGGACCGCGCCCGCAAGGTCATGCGGCGCACGCTCGACACCATGTCCCCGGCGCTGGACACGGGCCTCCCGGTCGTCGGCCTGGAACCCAGCTGCACCGCCGCGCTGCGCACGGACCTGCCGGAGCTCCTGGGCACCGACGACCCGCGCGCCGCCCGACTCGCCGCGTCCGTCCGAACCTTCGCGCAGACGCTGGAGGAGTACGCGCCGGGGTGGCGGCCGCCGCGCCTGGACCGCCCGGCCGTCGGCCAGACGCACTGCCACCAGCACGCGGTACTCGGCGACGCCGCGGAGCGCAGGCTGCGTGCGCGAGCGGGCCTGACGGGGGAGTTGAGCGGCGGTTGCTGCGGCCTGGCGGGGAACTTCGGCTTCGAGCGCGGACATGACGAGGTGTCGGTGGCCTGCGCGGAGGAGCATCTGCTGCCGTCCGTACGGAGCGCGCCGAGCGACGCGGCGGTCCTCGCGGACGGCTTCTCGTGCCGTACGCAGATCGAGCACCTGGCGGACGGCCGACGGGCGCGCCACCTCGCGGAGCTGCTGGCGGAGGGGCTGGGCCAGGGGGTGTCCGATGGGGCTCCGCGGCGTCGCGACGCCTGGTGGCATCACCTGCCGGGGCGGCGCTCATGAACGATGTGGGCACGGCAGGCGCGTGCCATGATGGGCGACAGCGTCGTCTGACCGTAGCGCCACCACCACCGGAACCAGCGAAGGCCGCCGAAACGGAGATCGCGCCCATGAATGCCGCTCACGCCCGGCAGCGCAGCTACCTCCCCGTTGACCGGGAGGCCGCGCTCAAGTACGCCGTGCAAAAGCTCAACGACAGTGGCGTACGCGCCCAGCTCATCGAGGGGGAGTTCGAGATCATGGCGCCCACATGGGACCACGAGAACGCCGTGGACAAGATCCGCGACGGACTCGCCCCCGAGTGCGCCAGCTCAAATGTGTCAAGGGATCCGGCAACCTCGACCTCCCGGGCACCGAGAACTGGTACCTCCCCGATATCGCGATCATCCCCGAGGAGCTGGCTCGGGGCGCGAAGTCGCTGTCGGTCGACGAAGCCATCCTTGTGGTCGAGGTGACCTCCGAGTCCAACGCCGCGGACGACCGCGTGAAGAAGCGGCGCCGATATGGGCAGTTCGGGGTGCCGCTCTACCTGTTGGTGGATCGCATGGACCGGACGTGGACCCTGTTCTCCGATCCTGTCCACGACGGTTACGCCACGGAGGTCGGTCCTCACCCGTTCGGCGAGCCGGTTTCGCTTCCTCAGCCGTTCGGCATCGAGCTGGACACCAGCGGTATCTGACCGCCCCGCCCCGCATCGTTCGCCGCCTCGGCTGAGGGGCGCCGTTACGAGGGCGTCAGCTGGCCCGTGCGCGGTGCGTCCGCGGCCCCGAGGACCGCGGCGATGCCCTGGGCGAGGTAGGGGATGCGGTGCCCCGATATGCCCGCGATGTTGATGCGGCCCGAGGTGGTCCCGTAGATCGCGAACTCACGCCGCAGCCCGAGCATGTGATCCCCCGTCAGCGGCAGCGTCGAGAACATGCCCTTCTGCTGCGCCAGGATCTCCGCCTCCCGCCCACACCCCAGGGCGCTCAGCCGGGCCACCAGATCGGCGCGGTTGGACGTGATCCGCTCGCGCATCACCTCCAGCTCGGCCCGCCAGGCGGCCCGCAGGGCATCGTCGCCGAGGACGGTGGCGACGATGGCGGCGCCGTGCTCCGGCGGCATGGAGTACAGCGTCCGGGCGATGTTCTGCAGGGCCGTCTCGACGTGCCGCAGCGCGTGCCGCGAGGGGCCGAGGACGATGGCGCAGCCGGTGCGGTCGTTGTAGAGGCCGAAGTTCTTGGAGCAGCTGACGGCGATCAGCAGCTCCGGGACGCGTGCGGCCAGCGCGCGCGTGGCGTGCAGGTCGGCCTCGAAGCCGTCGCCGAGCCCGTGGTACGCGAGGTCGATGAAGGGCACCCATCCGTGGCGCTCGGCGAGGTCCGCCAGCGCGTCCCAGGTCTCGGCGGACGGGTCGACGCCGGTGGGGTTGTGGCAGCACCCCTGGAGCAGGACGAGGTCGCCGCGTCGCGCCTCTCCCAGGTCCCGCAGCATGCCCGCCTCGTCGGCGCGGCCCTCGGCGTCGAGGTAGGCGTACGTCCGCACCTCCAGACCGGCGGCCTCGAGGATGGGCCGGTGGTTGACGTAGGCGGGGTCGCTGATCCACACGGTCGTACCGGGCCGGGTCCGCGCGGCGAACTCGGCCAGCAGGCGCAGCGCCCCGGTGCCCGCCACCGTCTGTATCGCGGTGGCCCGGCCGATGAGGTCGTCCGTGCCCAGGACCGACGACACCATCGCGCGGTTGAAGGCCGGGTTGCCCGACAGGCCCCGGTACTCCTTGGACGCGGAGTGCGCGGCCAGCCGTATCTCGGCCTCGCGGACGGCGGCCATGACGGGCGTGGCGCCCGTGGGGTCGCGGTAGACGCCGAGGACGAGGTTGAGCCGCTCGGGGCGCGGGTCGGCGCCGTACTCGGCGGCCAGCTCGAACAGCGGGTCGGCGGGTGGGGGAGTGAGCAGCTCAAGCATCGGTGGGGACCTTGGTTCGGGGACGTACGCCGGGGATACCGGATGCGTCGGGGATGTCGGAGGCGTGGGGGATGCCCGAGGCGTTGGAGATACCCGAGGCGTCGGGCATATCGGTGGTGGGGGCGATGGCGCGCGGGCGCACGTTGGCGAGCACGACGCCCGCGGTGATCAGGGGTACGCCGACCAGGACGGCGAGCGTCAGGGACTCGTCGAGCAGCGGGATGGCGAGCAGGCTGGCCGCGACGGGGCTGAGGCTGCCGACGACGGAGGCGCGCTGCGCGCCGAGCCTGCGGATGGCGAACGCGTACAGCAGCCCGGCGCACAGCCCGACGCCCAGTCCCTGGACGACCAGGAACAGCAAGATGTCGCCGCCCGCCGCGTGGCCGAGGTTGGTCGGCAGCACCCCGGTGACCACCAGGAGCGCCAGCACGGCGAACGACGGCAGGCACAGCAGCCCGATCGACCCGACGGGGTCGAGCGAGACCTCGCGCAGACCGACGGTGTACAGCGCCCACAGCCCACTGGCCAGCAGCAGGACGCCGGAGCCGACCAGCACGTCCCGGTCGAGGGGGACGGTGGAGGGCGAGACCAGCGCGAGGACGCCGACGGCGATCAGGGCGAGCCCGGCCGCCTGCGTCCCCTTGGGGACGCCGCGCCCGGCCCGGACCATGAGCGCCGAGACGAACAACGGGACCATCCCCGGGATCAGCGACCCGACGAACGCGGCCGACGTCAGGCCGCCGCCGTACATCGCCGCGAGGAAGAAGGGCACCCCGGCGCCACCGATGATCTTGGCCGCGGCGGCCGGTCGCACGGCGGCCAGCTGCCTGCGACGGCGCCACAGCGCGGGCGCCAGGACCACCAGCGGCACCCCGAACCGCAGCAGGCCGGCGTCGGCGGGCTGGAGGGTGGAACTGCTCAGAGCCCGCGCGCTGAGCGCGAAGGCCGCCCAGATCGCCACGGTCAGCAACAGGGCGAGCATGCCCACGGTGGCGGGGGAGACCCGCCGACGGGTGCCAACCAACGAGACTCCTCACGCATGGGATCGGTGCGCGGGCAGAACGGGGCGCCGCGCCCGGGGCAAGGTTAGAGTCATAGCCGGGGCATGCGATTGCTACTTCTGCCTTCACTGAGCCCCTTAAGGGCAGAAACTGCCAAGAAGCCGAGGAGTGAGTGCCGATGGACGCCGTGGACCTCCAGATCATCCGCGAGCTGCAGGCGGACGGTCGGCTGTCCAACCAGGAGCTGGCGGACCGCGTCCGGCTGTCGCCCTCGCCGTGCCTGCGCCGCGTGCGGAGGCTGGAGGAGGCGGGCCTCATCCGCGGCTACACGGCGATGGTGGACCAGGTCGCCTTCGGCCTGCCGATCACCGTCTTCGTACGGGTCCGCCTGGAGCGGCACACGGCCGAGACCGTCAACGCCTTCGAGGAGCACGTCGACGAGATCGAGCACATCCAGGACTGCTACCTGATGGCCGGGAGCAGCGACTATCTCCTCAGGGTCGTCATCGAGAGCCTCGAAGCGTACGAGCAGCTGGTCCGCGACCGGATCCACGCGATCCCGGGCATCGCGTCGATCGAGTCCAGCTTCGCGTTCGGCAGCGTCAAGCAGTCCAGGACCTTCCCGCGCCCGACGCAGCCGCGCAGCCGACCGCGTACGCCGTGAGCGCTGCCGCCTATCAGCGGCCGGGGCCCGCGGCGAAGAGGGCACCGAGGGCGGTGGACCCGACGGTGAGCAATACGAGGAACAGAGGGCCCGCGTGGCGCCCGACGCGGGCCAGGGCGCGCCTGACGGCCTTCGCGGTGCGTCGCGGGGTGCGCGGCCGCGCGTGGGCGGCGACGCCCGCTGGCAGGCGGCTCGTGGGAGCGGTCGCCACCACCTGCGTCGCCCCGTGCCGGGGAGGCGGCACGGGCCCCACGCGGCAGAAGCGCTCGGCGGTGAACCTGAACTGGTGATGCGCAGGGTCGGTCCGCGTGTGGTCGATCATCCACGCGTCGACGGGCCGCCGGTCGTCGTCCCACCAGCACTCGTCCCCGCAGCGGAGGCACTGCGCCCCGAAGATCCCTTCCGGCGCGCCTTCGGCGGTCTCCGCGCAGAGCATCCAGTCGGCGCCCTTGGTGACGGGCGGAATGATGGGCGGCGGCGTGCTCACAGCCACTCCCCGGGGACGGCGCGGTAGGGGCGGGTGATGTGCTCGCGGTAGGAGAGGTGCCCGGGGTTTGCCTTGAGATGCCGGACGACCCAGTCGTGCGCGTCGTCGACGTCCTCGCTGCGGTGGCCCATCTCCTCGCAGACGGTGCACGTCATGGCGTACGTGTGCGGCTCGGCGTCGGGCTCGGTGTCCGGCGTGATGGTGTAGGAACGGAAGCGGTATGTCGCGCGGGTCACTTCGCCTTCTCCCCTCGCGCCAGATGGTCACGGATCTGCGCGGCGAGGTCGTCGGCGTGCCTGCCGAACAGCTCCTCGGTGGTCGCGAGGTCTGCGCGGCCACCGCTCTGCGGCTGGCCGTTTGGCGGCGATGGGGGCGACGTCGTGTCTGGCATCTGTGCTCCTGGTGTGGCTCGGCCCGGCGGGCACCGGGTGTAGTCAACTGCTCACCAGGACAACGCAACTTCCCCTAGGATTGGGATACTTAAGGCGGTGGTGCTTGATGTCGCTACCTGCTGCTGCGCCGCCGCGCTCGCATGACGGGAGGTCATGGCCGTGGACGAGGAGACCTCGCCGGAATACTTAAATCCGCTGCAACGCTTCGGACGCGACGTCCGGCAGGTGCGCCTGGCGCGCAAGCTCACGCAGGAGCACCTCGCCAAGGCAACGGGCTACACGTACGGCTACGTGAGCATGGTGGAGAACGGGAAGCTTCTGGCCAGCGAGAAGTTCGCCCAGGGGTGCGACCTCGCGTTCGGGACCGGTGAGCTGTTCGCCGATCTTCGACGCAGGGTCCGTGAGGGCGATCACCCGAGCTGGTTCGTTCCGTACGTCAACTTGGAGCGCAAGGCTTCCCAGATCCTCGGCTTCTCAACGACGTTCATCATGGGCATGTTGCAAACTGCGGAGTACGCCCATGCTGTCTTCCGTGCCGGGCACCCGCGCGAAGAGGCGGCCGTGATCGAGGGCAAGGTGGCGGCCCGTATGAGGCGACGCGAGGTCATGCAGCAGGAGGCGCCCCCCTTGCTATGGGCGGTACTTCATGAGGCGAGCCTGCGTACTGTCGTCGGAGGGCCAGAGGTCATGGCTGGGCAGCTCGAATACCTCGTCAGTCAGGCGGAGTCCCCGCACGTCACGCTTCAGGTCCTGCCGTTCGCGGCGGGGGCGCCTGCGACGGGCACGGCGCTTACCTTGCTGGTGTTCGAGGATTCCCCGGCGGTGCTGTTCACAGAGGGCCCCCAGGGAGGGCGCCTGAGTGAGTCCGCGAAGACGGTCAGCTCCGCACGCGAGACCTACGATCGGTTGCGGGCGCACGCGATGTCACCTGACGCTTCGGTCGCCTACATCAAGACCTTGCGCGAGGAGTACACCTCATGAGTTATGGGATAGACCTCACGGCCGCTAAGTGGGTCAAGTCGTCCTACAGCGGTCCAGAAGGCGGCGAGTGCGTGGAGTTCTCCCGCACCTTCACCTGGGTCAAGTCGTCGCACAGCGGCGGTGACGGCGGCGAGTGCGTGGAGTTCTCCCGCGCCCTCACCCAGGCCCACGGCCTCGTCCCCGTCCGCGACAGCAAGGACCCCGACGGCCCGGCGCTCGTCTTCTCCGCCGACGGCTGGTCGTCGTTCGTCTCCGCCGTCAGGCGCGGGGAGTTCTCCTGGTCACGGCGCTGAGATGAGCAGGTGAGCGGCGAATACGGCGATCAGGGCGCTGGAGGCCATGGCGGTGACGAGCCGCCCTCGGCTACTGGTCAAGGTTCGGCCGAGCAGCGCTCCGCCGCCGGCGAGAAGCAACTGCCAGCTGGCGGACGCCGCGAAGGCCGCGAAGACGAACACGGCCTGTTCGAGGTGGCCTGGAGCCGCTGTGGTCTGACTGCCGAGCACGAGCGCCGCGAAGTAGATCACGGTCATGGGGTTCATCATCGTGATCCCCAGCAGCCCCATATAGGCCCGTGCAGGGGTGAGGGGGACCTCATCGGTTCGGGTTGTCGCCTGCCGAGTGCGGTACTGGCTGATCGCCGTGACACCGCTGCGGGCCGCCACCGCGATGAGCACCAAGGCCGAGACCCATCGCAGGGGAACCATGATCGGTTCGATTGCGGGGATGAGCGCGGAGCCTCCGAGTGTGGCGATCAACGCGTAGAGGCCGTCGGCGGTTGCGACACCCAGCGCGGCACAAGCGCCGATCTTCAGAGAGGTCCGGGCTGTCAGAGCTACCAGGTACGTGCCCACCGCTCCCACGGGCACGGCGATGCCGTAGCCGGCGAGGAGGCCCGCGACCAGGGCGGCGATCACGAGTGCGCGAGCGTCGGCCTCCGCGGACGGCCCAACTGCTGCTGGACTCGCACCGATCGGACGGTGGATGTCAGCGGCGGAAAGGCGATGGTCGTGGTCATGGGCAGATCCTGAGGGGATCGCAGCTGCCCGGACAACTCATTTTCGAGAGCGCGATTGTTGATCCGCCGGACCGTCCTCAGCCCCACGTGCGCGAGCACAACACGAGGCGGTAGCCGTCCGGGTCGGCGATCGTCACCCCGTGCTCGTCCCAGTACGGGTTGTGCGCGGGGACCCGGGTTCCGCCGGCGGCGACCAGGCGGTTGACCAGGGACTCGTCCACGGGGGTGCCCAGGTAGACCACGAACAGGTCCTCCACGGTCGGGGTCGGGTCCAGCGGGTGCTCGGGGTCGTGGGTCAGCTCGAAGTGCCACGACCCGCCGGCAGGGCCGACCATCAGCAGATCGTGCTTGCCCGAGATCCGCTCGGTGGTCCGCCACTGCACGTCGAGCCCGAGGCCGTCGACGTAGAAGCGCTCCGCGGCGGCGAGGTCTCGCGAGGGGCGGGCCACGCGGACGTGTGTGGTGGAGTCGATCACGCGGAGCCCTCCAAGGCGGCACGCCAGACGGGGCTGTCGACGTAGTGGTTGTCGAAGCGTTCCGCGGACTCGGCGATCTCCTTGGGGTCGGCCTCGCCGCGCATCACCCTGCTGAGCAGACGCAGGTAGTCGAACCGGCCCATGCCCGGGGTGAACACGAACAGCACGTCCGCCTCCGCGCCCGGCGCCGCGGCGAACGCGTGCGGGACGTGGGGCGGCACCGCCAGGAAGTCGCCCGCGTTCAGGATGGTGACCTCCTCGCCCACCAGCACCCGCAGGGATCCGCTGATCACGAAGAACAGCTCTGTCGCCTTGGTGTGGAAGTGGGCCGGCGCCCCCACCGCTCCCTCGGCGAAGGTGGACCGGTAGCTCGTGAAGCCGCCGCCGGCGCCGTCCGATTCGCCCAGCAGGGTCATCACACTGCTCGGGTCGGCGCAGGTCTCGGCGTCCGCGCAGCGGGTCAGCAGCGCCTGGAGAGGCGCCGTGGTCGTGGATTCGGTGGTTGTCTCCTCGTTCATGATCACGAGCCTACGGTCTGGAGTGACCCGCTGAGTAGGTCATTTGGGTGCCAAAACCTTGGGTCAATCTCACACGTGGTCGGACCTGCTCGCTATTTCGGCGCGAAGAAAGTCCGGGAGTCGATGAACCCGCAACCGCGTTCTCGCGTCTGAGAAATTGGCCCAGGCGATGCCCGGGAAGTGCCGGGACGTGCAGAGAAGTTACGCATGCCGGATTCATTGACGCGTGACCGAAGGCACTTCTAATGTGCCGTGCGTCGTTTCCGTCCGCAGCCCCGTCCGGCCTCGCGCCGCTATTCCGTGCTGCCCGGATCTCCTACAGCCACGAGGAAGACAACCCCCATGCGACTTTCTCTGCACAGCCGCCGCGCCCAGCGCATATCCGTCGGTACGGCGGCAGTCGGGGCCGCGCTGGCGCTGGTGGGCACCGCCGCCTCCACCGCCTTCGCCGCCGGTTCCACCCCGGCCAAGCCCGACGGCCAGCGCATCATCAAGCCCATCATCGGCGGCACCGAGACGCCGAAGGACAAGTACCCGTTCATGGCCGCCCTGCTCAGCAAGGGCAAGGGCAGCGCCCTGGACCGGCAGTTCTGCGGTGGCAGCCTGATCAACCCGAACGTGATCATGACCGCCGCCCACTGCGTGGACGGCGAGACGCCGGAGGGCATGCAGGTCGCGGTCGGCCGCACCGTGCTCTCCGACTCCAAGCAGGGCCAGGTGCGCAACGTCTTCGACATCACCGTCCACCCGCGCTACGCCAAGGACCCCGCCTACGACATGGCGTTCCTCATGCTGGACAAGCCGGTCAAGGGCATCGCCCCGATCAAGCTGCCCACGCAGGGCACCGACGCGCTCATCCGGCCCGGAGCCAAGGCCACGGTCACCGGCTGGGGCAACACCGACACCGACATGCCGAACTTCCCGGACCGGCTGCGCGAGGTGAAGGTGCCGCTCGTCTCGCACGACGAGTGCAAGATCAGCTACAACGAGTACGACGCCAAGGTGAACATCTGCGCGGGCGTCGAGGGCAAGGACTCCTGCCAGGGCGACAGCGGCGGCCCGCTGTTCCGTACGGTGCCGGGCCGCGCCACCCCGTACCAGATCGGCATCGTCTCCTACGGTGAGGGCTGCGCCGCGCAGGGCGCCCCCGGCGTCTACACCTCGGTCAGCTCCGACAAGCTGTGGAAGACGCTGAGCGAGTCCGAGCAGGGCAAGAAGATCAAGCGGCTGCTCGGCCGCCGTTGATCTGATCCGCTGAACCGATAGGTGTGGGCCCCCGGCGTGACGCCGGGGGCCCACGCCGTTCCGGCGAACGGCTGGCGAGCAGTTAGACGAACTGCACGGACCGCACCTTCAGCCGGTGGGTGCCGCCCGTGCCGTTGGGCCGGATGAGGTAGGCCGTGCCCTGGCAGCCCTGGTCGGCGTAGACCTTCACGGAGGTGGTGGTCCGGTTGAGCGGGGTGTCGGCCGGATCCATATCCGCGCCTTGGACCTCCGGCAGGTTGATGCACTCGCCTGAGGGCGGGTCCACCAGCAGCGCGTGGCGCTCGGTGCCGTCCTCGGCCGTGTAGCTGTAGATGAACTCGCCGTCGGCGGCGGTGGCCGAGCCCGACAGCGACAGGCCGAGCGCGAGCGCCGTGGCGGAGACGGTCACGACATTGCGGAAGCGCATGGTGCAGGTCCCTTTCCATGGGAAAAGAGCGACAGATGGGAATCACCTTATAAGGGATTATTCCGGCATGACGATGGATCTGGCGTGGCGTCAGGTTGACTTTTGCTGACTGAAAATCATGCAATCATGCTTGATTGTTTTCAGGTCGACTGCCAGGCTCTGCCCCCGACGAGGGGAGCGCACCGTGCCCGAACCGGCAGTCGTACTCGGCGATCTGGCCGCCGAAGCGGAGGAGCTGGACGCCTTGGTCGCCGCGCTCGATGACGGCGCCTGGGCCCTGGCGACGCCCGCCCCCGGCTGGACGATCGCCCATCAGATCGCCCACCTGACCTGGACCGACGAACGCGCGGTCCAAGCCGCCACCGACCCGGCCGGGTTCGCGCGGGAGGCCGAGCGCGCCGCCGCCGCGCCGGGGACGTTCGTGGACGAGGGCGCGGCGGCCGGGGCGGTGCTGCCGCCCGCCGAACTCCTGCGCCGGTGGCGCGCGGGCCGCGCCCGGCTGCTGCGGGTGCTCGGCGCCCAGCCGCCCCGTACCCGGCTGCCCTGGTACGGGCCGCCGATGAGTGTCCTGTCCATGGCCACCGCCCGGCTGATGGAGACCTGGGCGCACGGCCAGGACGTCGCCGACGCGCTCGGCGTGCGGCGCGAGCCGACGGCGCGGCTGCGGCACGTGGCCCGGATCGGGGTTCGGGCGCGGGACTACGCGTACGCGGTGCGCGGCCTGGAGCCGCCGGCCGAGGAGTTCCGCGTCGAACTGACCGCGCCCGACGGCACGGTGTGGGCGTACGGGCCTGAGGACGCGGCGCAGCTGGTCACCGGCCCTGCTCTCGACTTCTGCCTGCTGGTGACGCAGCGCGCGCACCGCGACAACGTCGCCGTACGGGCCGAGGGGGCGGACGCCGACCGCTGGTTGGACATCGCCCAGGCCTTCGCGGGACCGCCGGGGGCGGGGCGGGCCCGGCGGACCGGTACGGGTCGGGCTGCCGGTGAGGAACGGGGTGCCATATGACCGCGTCCGCCTCCGCCCCCGCCCCCGCCTCCGCGTCCTCGCCCGCTTCCGCGGCCCCGCCGCCTCCGCCCCCGCCGCTCCGGATCGGCAACGCCTCCGGCTTCTACGGCGACCGCTTCGACGCCGTACGGGAGATGCTCACCGGCGGGCCCCTCGACGTGCTCACCGGCGACTACCTCGCCGAACTGACCCTGCTCATCCTCGGCAGGGACCGCGCGAAGGACCCGGCCCGCGGCTACGCGAAGACCTTTCTGCGCCAGCTCGAACAGACCCTGGGGCTCGCCGCCGAGCGCGGCGTACGGATCGTCACCAACGCCGGTGGCCTCAATCCGGCCGGGCTCGCCGACGCCGTGCGGGAGCTGGCCGACCGGCTCGGCATCGCCGTGCGGGTCGCCCACGTCGAGGGCGACGACCTGCGCGCCCGCGCCCAGGCCGAGGGCTGGGGCGGCGCGGACCCGCTCACCGGCAGGGCGTCTCCCCACGGCCCGGACCCGCTCACCGGCACGGCGGCCTCCCGCGGCGCGGACCCGCTCACCGTCAACGCCTACCTCGGCGGTGCCGGTATCGCCCGGTGTCTGCGGGCCGGGGCCGACATCGTCGTCACCGGCCGGGTCACCGACGCCGCGCTCGTCACCGGCCCCGCCGCCGCCCACTTCGGCTGGGCGCCCGACGCCTGGGACGCCCTCGCCGGAGCCGTCGTCGCCGGGCACGTCCTCGAATGCGGCACCCAGGCCACCGGCGGGAACTACGCCTTCTTCCGCGAGCACGACGTGACCCGCCCCGGCTTCCCGCTCGCCGAACTCCACGCCGACGGCCACGCCGTCATCACCAAGCACCCCGGCACCGGCGGCGCGGTCACGGTCGGCACCGTCACCGCCCAGCTCCTGTACGAGACGGCGGGCGCGCGCTATCCCGGCCCCGACGTCACCGCCCGGCTCGACACCGCGACGCTGACCCAGGACGGCGCGGACCGGGTACGGGTCGACGGCGTACGCGGCGAGGCCCCGCCGCCGCGTACGAAAGTCGGCCTCACCCGGCTCGGCGGCTGGCGCAACGAGGTCGTCTTCGTCCTCACCGGCCTCGACATCGACGCCAAGGCCGCCCTCGTACGCGAGCAGATGGAGCGCGCGCTCACCCCGCGCCGCCCGGCCGAGGCGCGCTGGACCCTGGCCCGTACGGACCGCGCCGACGCGGACGTCCAGGCGGAGGCGAGCGCGCTGCTGCGGCTGGTCGTCCGCGACCGCGATCCCGCGGTGGTGGGCCGGGCCGTCGGCGCCGCCGCCGTCGAGCTGGCCCTCGCGGGCTACCCGGGCTTCCACCTGACCGCCCCGCCCGGCGACGGCACCCCGTACGGCGTGTTCGACGCGGTGTACGTCGACGCGGCGAGCGTGCCGCACACCGCCGTACTGCCGGACGGACAGCGGATCGCGGTTCCCCCGCCGCCCGCCACCCGTGCCCTCGTCGAGGCCGACGCCCCGCCGCTGCCCGAGCCCTTGCCCGCCGGGCCGGTCCGCCGCGCCCCCCTCGGCCTGGTCGCCGGGGCCCGCAGCGGGGACAAGGGCGGTTCGGCCAACGTCGGCGTATGGGCCCGTACCGACGACGCCTGGCGCTGGCTGGCCCACGCCCTCACCGTCGACCGGTTCCGTGAACTGCTCCCGGAGACCGCCCCGTTCCCCGTCGTACGGCACGTCCTGCCGAATCTGCGCGCGCTCAATTTCACCGTCGACGGGCTGCTCGGCGAAGGCGTCGCCGCACAGGCCCGCTTCGACCCGCAGGCCAAGGCGGTGGGGGAGTGGCTGCGCTCCCGCCACCTGGACATACCGGAGGTCCTGTTGTGAGCCATACGCATGAGGAGACGCCATGACCGTCCTCAGCTCCGCGCTCGACCCCGCGAGCCCGGACTACGCCCGCGACCGCGCCGCCATGCTCGCCGCGCTCGCCGGCATCGAGGCCGAGCACGCCAAGGCGCTCGGCGGAGGCGGCGAGAAGTACGTGGCGCGCCACCGCGAGCGCGGCAAGCTGCTCGCCCGCGAGCGGATCGAGCTCCTCCTGGACCCCGACACCCCGTTCCTGGAGCTGTCCCCGCTGGCCGCATGGGGCAGCGACCACCCGGTGGGCGCCTCCCTCGTCACCGGCATCGGCGTCGTCGAAGGCGTCGAATGCCTGGTCACCGCCAACGACCCGACCGTACGCGGCGGCGCGAGCAACCCCTGGACGCTCAAGAAGGCCCTGCGGGCCAACGAGATCGCCCGCGCCAACCGCCTCCCCGTCGTCAGCCTCGTCGAGTCCGGCGGCGCCGACCTCCCCAGCCAGAAGGAGATCTTCATCCCCGGCGGGGCGCTGTTCCGGGACCTCACCCGGCTCTCCGCCGCGGGCATCCCCACCGTCGCCGTCGTCTTCGGCAACTCCACCGCCGGAGGCGCGTACATCCCCGGCATGTCCGACCACGTGATCATGGTCAAGGAGCGGTCCAAGGTCTTCCTCGGCGGGCCGCCCCTGGTGAAGATGGCCACCGGCGAGGAGAGCGACGACGAGTCCCTCGGCGGCGCCGGGATGCACGCCCGCGTCTCGGGCCTCGCCGACCACTTCGCCGTGGACGAGCCCGACGCGCTGCGCCAGGCCCGCCGGGTCGTCGCCCGGCTCAACTGGCGCAAGGCCCACTCCGAACCGGCCCCCGCCCAGCCGCCGAAGTACGACGAGGACGAGCTCCTGGGCATCGTCCCCGCCGACCTCAAGGTCCCCTTCGATCCGCGCGAGGTCATCGCCCGGATCGTCGACGGGTCCGACTTCGACGAGTTCAAGCCGCTGTACGGCCCGAGCCTGACGACCGGCTGGGCGGAGCTCCACGGCTACCCGGTCGGCGTCCTCGCCAACGCCCAGGGCGTGCTGTTCAGCGCCGAGTCCCAGAAGGCCGCCCAGTTCATCCAGCTCGCCAACCAGCGCGACATCCCGCTGCTCTTCCTGCACAACACCACCGGCTACATGGTCGGCCGCGACTACGAGCAGGGCGGCATCATCAAGCACGGCGCGATGATGATCAACGCGGTGTCGAACTCGCGGGTCCCGCATCTGAGCGTGCTGATGGGCGCCTCGTACGGAGCCGGTCACTACGGCATGTGCGGCCGCGCCTACGACCCCCGCTTCCTGTTCGCCTGGCCCAGCGCCAAGTCGGCCGTCATGGGCCCGCAGCAGCTCGCCGGGGTGCTGTCCATCGTCGCCCGCGCCTCCGCCGCCGCCAAGGGGCAGCCGTACGACGAGGACGCGGACGCCGCGCTGCGCGCCATGGTCGAGCAGCAGATCGAAGCCGAGTCGCTGCCGCTGTTCCTGTCCGGGCGGCTCTACGACGACGGGGTCATCGACCCCCGCGACACCCGGACCGTCCTCGGCCTGTGCCTGTCCGCCATCCATACGGCCCCGGTCGAGGGCGCGCGCGGCGGCTTCGGCGTCTTCCGGATGTGAGGCGAAGTGTCCCCGGCGATCCCGGATGTGAGGCGAAAATGATCAACTCCCTGCTTGTCGCCAACCGCGGCGAGATCGCCCGCCGCGTCTTCCGTACGTGCCGGGAACTCGGCATCGCGACGGTCGCGGTGTACGCCGACCCGGACGCGGGCGCGCCGCACGTCCGCGAGGCCGACGCGGCCGTACGCCTGCCGGGCAGCGCGCCCGCCGACACGTATCTGCGCGGCGATCTGATCGTCCGCGCCGCCCTCGCCGCCGGGGCCGACGCCGTCCACCCCGGGTACGGCTTCCTCTCCGAGAACGCGGAGTTCGCGCGGGCCGTGCGGGACGCCGGGCTGCTGTGGGTCGGCCCGCCGCCGGGCGCGATCGAGGCGATGGCGTCCAAGACCCGCGCCAAGGAGCTGATGGGGATCGCGCCCCTCACCGCCGCCGCCGTCACCGAGGACGACCTGCCGGTCCTGGTGAAGGCGGCGGCGGGCGGCGGCGGTCGCGGGATGCGCGTCGTACGCGAACTGGGCGAGCTCGACGGGGCGTTGGCGGCGGCGCGGGCGGAGGCGGCGAGCGCGTTCGGGGACGGCGAGGTGTTCGTCGAGCCGTACATCGAGGGCGGCCGCCATGTGGAGGTGCAGGTCCTCGCGGACGCGTACGGCACGGTCTGGGCGCTCGGCACGCGCGACTGCTCGCTCCAGCGCCGCCACCAGAAGGTCATCGAGGAGGCCCCGGCGCCGGGGCTGAGCGACGAACTGCGGCAGACGCTGTGCCGCGACGCGGTGGCGGCGGCACGGGCGGTGGGGTACGAGGGCGCGGGCACGGTGGAGTTCCTGGTGGCGGGGGCCGCCGCGCCCCCACACCTCGGCCACGGACCGGACGCGGCTTCCGCCGCGCGCGGGGGCTCCGCCCCGTGCCCCGGGGGCCAGCCAGTGCCCGGGGGCCAGCCAGTCCCAGGAGGCCGGGAGCGGGCCCACTTCCTGGAGATGAACACCCGGCTCCAGGTCGAGCACCCGGTGACCGAGGCGGTCCACGGCCTGGACCTGGTCGCCTGGCAACTGCGCATCGCCGAGGGCGAGAAGCTGCCGGACGCCCCGCCGGAGCCCGGCGGCCACGCGGTGGAGGCCCGGCTGTATGCGGAGGACCCGGCGGCGGACTGGCGCCCGCAGACGGGCGTGCTGCACCGGCTGGAGGTGGGGGGCGCCGACCAGGCCACGGGCCGGGGTGGTGCTGACGCGACCACGGGCCGGGGTGGTGCCGACCCGGCCACGGGCCGCCCCGGGCTCCGGATCGACGCGGGATACGGCGACGGCGACGAGGTCGGTCCGTACTACGACCCGATGCTGGCCAAGGTCATCGCTTGGGCGCCGACCCGCGCCGAAGCCGTGCGCCGCCTCGCCCGCGCGCTGGAGCAGGCCCGGATCCACGGCCCGGTCACCAACCGGGACCTGCTCGTACGGTCGCTGCGCCACCCGGAGTTCGTCCAGGCCCGCCACGACACCGGTTTCTACGACCGGCACCTGCCTGACCTGGTCAGCGCCACGGCCCCGGACTCCCGGCTCGCGGCCCTCGCCGCCGCCCTGGCGGACGCCACGCCCGGCCCCGGCGCCCGTCTCGCCCGCCGCCTCGGTGGCTGGCGCAACGTCCCCTCCCAGCCGCAGTCCAAGACGTACCGGAGCGAACCCGACGGCACCGTCCACGAGATCCGCTACCACCGCACGCGGCACGGCCTGGCCGCAGTCGGCCACCCTGGTCTCCCCGATCTCTCCGATCTCCCCGATGTCCGCGTGATCGAGGCGACCCGCGACCGCGTGACGCTGGAGGCGGCGGGCGTCGTCCGCGCCTACGCGGTCACCGCCTACGGCGACCGCGTCCACGTCGACACCCCCACCGGCGCCCACATCCTCACCGCGCTGCCGCGCTTCCCCGACCCCGGGTCGGCCGCCGCCCCAGGCTCCCTGCTGGCGCCCATGCCCGGCACGGTCGTACGGGTGGCCGACGGCCTCGCCGAAGGCGACCCGGTCGAGCAGGGCCGGCCGCTGCTGTGGCTGGAGGCCATGAAGATGGAGCACAAGATCACCGCGCCGGCCGCCGGCATCCTCACCGCGCTCCACGTCGTACCCGGCCGCCAGGTCGAGGTCGGCACGCTCCTGGCGGTCGTCGAACCCGTAGTCGCACAACCCGTAGTCGCACAACCTGCAACCGAGAGGGAGGGAGTCCCCGGATGACCAGCACCACCATCGAGAACCCGGAGCACAAGGCGCTGCGCGAGGCCGTCGCCGCGCTCGGTAAGCGCTACGGCCGCGCGTACTTCACCGCCGTCGTCCGCGACGGCAAGCACCCCGACGAGCTGTGGGCCGAGGCGGGCAAGCTCGGCTATCTCGGCGTCAACCTGCCCGAGGCGTACGGCGGCGGAGGCGGCGGCATCGCCGAGCTCTCCATCGTCCTGGAGGAACTGGGCGCCGCCGGCTGCCCGCTGCTCCTCCTCGTCGTCTCGCCCGCCATCTGCGGCACCGTCATCTCCCGCTTCGGCACGGAGGCGCAGAAGCGGCGGTGGCTCCCCGGCCTCGCGGACGGCAGCCTCCGTATGGCCTTCGGCATCACCGAGCCGGACGCCGGTTCCAACGCGCACCGCATCACCACCACCGCCCGCCGCGACGGCGAGGACTGGCTGCTCACCGGCCGCAAGGTCTTCATCTCCGGGGTGGACGTCGCCGACGCGACGCTCATCGTCGGCCGCACGGAGGACGCCCGCACCGGCAGGCTCAAGCCCTGCCTGTTCGCCGTCCCCCGCGACGCCCCCGGCTTCTCCCACCGCCGCATCCCCATGGAGGTGGAGGCCCCGGAGAAGCAGTTCGAGCTGGTGCTGGACGACGTACGGCTGCCCGCCGACGCGCTGGTCGGCGACGAGGACGCGGGGCTGCTCCAGCTCTTCGCGGGGCTCAACCCGGAGCGGATCATGACGGCCGCGTTCGCGATCGGCATGGGCCGGTACGCGCTCGGCCAGGCCGTCGAGTACGCCCGTACCCGCACCGTGTGGAAGGAGCCGATCGGCGCCCACCAGGCCGTCGCCCACCCCCTCGCGCAGGCGCACATCGAGCTGGAACTGGCCCGGTTGATGACGGAGAAGGCGGCGCGGCTGTACGACGCGGGCGACGACATGGGCGCGGGCGAGGCGGCGAACATGGCGAAGTACGCCGCGGGGGAGGCCGCCGTGAAGGCCGTGGACCAGGCGGTGCACACCCTCGGCGGCAACGGCCTGACCACCGAGTTCGGCCTGGCCTCGCTGATCACGGCGGCGCGGGTGGCGCGGATCGCGCCGGTGAGCCGCGAGATGATCCTGAACTTCGTCTCACACCAGACGTTGGGGCTGCCCAAGTCGTACTGACCGCCGCCACGAACCCCGGCCGGAGTCACCCGATGGAGGACACATGAGGATGGTCAGGCGGCGGGACGAGCGCGGGGTCGTCACCCTCGCACTCGACTCCCCGCACAACCGCAACGCCCTGTCGGCGCCGCTGGTCGGCCACTTGGGTGAGGAGCTGCTGGCCTGCGGCGAGGACGGGGACGTACGGGCGATCGTCCTCACCCACACCGGCACCACGTTCAGCGCGGGCGCCGACCTCAGGCAGCCACCCGAGCCGCAGACCTTCGTCGACCTGCTGCGGCGGATCGTCACCCTGCCGAAGCCGGTGGTCGCCCGGATCGAAGGGCGCGTGCGGGCCGGTGGGCTCGGTCTGGTCGGCGCCTGCGACATCGCGGTGGCGTCGCGGACCGCGGACTTCGCCTTCACGGAGGTACGCATCGGGGTGGCCCCGGCCGTCATCTCGCTGCCGCTGCTCCCACGGCTCGACCCGCGCGCCGCCGCCCGCTACTGCCTCACGGGCGAGCGCTTCGACGCGGCGGAGGCCGCCCGTATGGGGCTGGTGACGCGGGTCGCGGAGGCGAACGGCGACGTGGACGAGGCGCTCGCGCCCGTACTCGACGGTCTGCGCCGGTCGGCGCCGAGCGCCCTGGCGGCGACGAAGGAACTGCTCACGGCTAGGGTGCGGGATGCCTTCGCCCGCGACGGGGCGCGGCTCGCCGACGAGTCGCTGCGGCTGTTCGGGTCGGCCGACGCGCGCGAGGGCGTGACCGCCTTCCTCGAACGACGGGATCCCGCATGGGTGTTGTGACCCCGGCCGACGACCGTGCCGCCGGGACCGGACAGGCCGGGACCGGACAGGCCGGGACTGGCCACGCCGGGACCGACCACGCGGGGGCCGGACACGCCGGGATCGGACACGCCGGGGCCGGACACGCGGGGGCCGGACACGCCGCTGCCGTCCCCGGCCAGGACCGTGCCCCCGGCCAGGACCCCGCCCCGGGCCGCATCCCCCACCAGGAGCGCGCCCCCAAGCAGGACCGCAGCCGGGCCACCCGCCGACGTCTGCTGTCCGCCGCCGTGGAGTGCCTGGCCGAGCACGGCTGGGCCGGATCCACGGTGACCGTGGTCGCGGAGCGGGCCGGGGTGTCGCGCGGCGCGGCACAGCACCACTTCCCCACCCGCGAGGACCTCTTCACGGCGGCGGTGGAGCACGTCGCCGAGCAGCGGTCGGCGGCGTTGCGGGCGCTCGCCCACGACCTGCCGCCGGCCGGATCGATCGCCCGTACCCGGACGATCGTGGAGGAGCTGGTCGACCTCTACACCGGCCCGCTGTTCCGGGCCGCCCTCCAGCTGTGGGTGGCGGCCTCGAACGAGGAGCAGCTCGGTCGGCGCGTCATCGACCTGGAGTCCAGGGTCGGCCGGGAGACGCACCGTACGGCGGTGCGGCTGCTGGGCGCGGACGAGAGCGTGCCGGGGGTGCGCGAGACCGTGCAGGGGCTGCTGGACATGGGTCGCGGCCTGGGGCTGGCGAACCTGCTCACCGACGACGCGGCGCGCCGCGACCGGATCGTGGACCAGTGGGCGCGCATCGTGGACGCCGCGCTGGCCGGATCCGATCCGTCCGCCTGAGGGCCCGGGGATGCCCTCAGCCGGCGATGTCCTCGTACCCCTCGATCTCCCGCGGAGCACGCACACCCGGCCCCACATACCGCGCCGACGGCCGCACCAGCCGCCCCGTCCGCTTCTGCTCCAGGATGTGCGCGCTCCACCCGGCCGTACGGGCACACGTGAACATCGACGTGAACATGTGCGCCGGGACCTCGGCGAAGTCCAGCACGATGGCGGCCCAGAACTCGACGTTGGTGGCCAACACCCGGTCCGGCCGCCGGTTGTGCAGCTCCTCCAGCGCGGCGTTCTCCAGCGCCTCGGCGATCTCGAAGCGCGGCGCGCCCAGCTCGCGGGCGGTGCGGCGCAGCACCCGCGCGCGCGGGTCCTCGGCGCGGTAGACGCGGTGGCCGAAGCCCATCAGCCGCTCGCCCCGGTCCAGGGCCTGCTTGACGTACGCGACGGCGTCCCCGGTGCGCTCGATCTCCTCGATCATGCCGAGGACGCGGGACGGCGCGCCGCCGTGCAGCGGTCCGGACATGGCGCCGACCGCGCCCGAGAGCGCCGCGGCGACGTCCGCGCCGGTCGAGGCGATCACGCGGGCGGTGAACGTGGAGGCGTTCATGCCGTGCTCGGCGGCCGAGGTCCAGTAGGCGTCGACGGCGGCCACGTGCTTGGGGTCGGGCTCGCCGCGCCAGCGCCGCATGAAGCGCTCCACGACGGTCTCCGCCTTGTCGATCTCCTTCTGCGGCACCATCGGCAGCCCCTGGCCGCGCGCCGACTGGGCGACGTAGGACAGCGCCATGACGGCGGCCCGCGCCAGGTCGTCGCGGGCCTGCTCCACGTCGATGTCCAGCAGCGGTTTCAGGCCCCATACGGGCGCGAGCATGGCCAGCGCCGACTGCACGTCGACCCGGATGTCGCCGGAGTGCACCGGGATGGGGAACGGCTCGGCGGGCGGCAGGCCGGGGTTGAACGCGCCGTCGACCAGCAGGCCCCACACGTTCCCGAAGGACACATGGCCCACGAGGTCCTCGATGTCGACGCCGCGGTAGCGGAGCGCGCCGCCCTCCTTGTCGGGTTCGGCGATCTCCGTCTCGAACGCGATCACTCCTTCGAGTCCAGGCACGAAGTCGGACATCAGGCGGCTCCTCATGATGTGGTCGACATGGTGGGGTCGACGGTCGACAGCGGCTACGCGGTCGCCTCGGGCGACTCGCGGTCCGGTGGGCCGAGGCATTCGGGGCGGACACGATAGCGGCCGGTGTCCTTCAGGCCACAGCGGGCCAGCAAAGATTCTGCGGGGTCGGGGACGTGACGGGAAGCGTGACAAGCGGCACACGGGGCCATTTGCGGCGGGAGGGTTATCCGAGGTGGTTGCGGGGCACAAGCAGAAGCCGATGAAGCCGGGCAGGCGCAGGTGAAACCGGGCAGGCGCAGGGGAAACCGGCGGTAGCCGGTGAGATCATCCCCGACCCGCGCGGGCGATGCTGCAAGATAAGCGCGTGCCTCAAGACGAACCGATCGACTCGCACGACCCGTTCGCCGGACTGACGATCGACCCTGCCGCGATGCGCAAGGCGTACCGCTCGGAGGGGCTGGCCGAGACGGACCTCGCGGAGAGCCCGTACGAGCAGTTCGCCCGCTGGTTCATCCAGGCCGTGGAGAGCGGGCTGCCCGAGCCCAACGCGATGGTCGTCTCCACGGCGGACCCGCAGGGGCGGCCCAGCACGCGCACGGTGCTGCTGAAGTCCTACGACGAGCACGGCTTCGTCTTCTTTACGAACTACGGCTCCCGCAAGGGCCGCGACCTGGCCGCGAACCCGCAGGTCTCGCTGCTCTTCCCGTGGCACCCGCTGGCCCGCCAGGTGATCGTGAACGGGGTCGCGGAGCGCACGGGGCGGGACGAGACGGCGGCGTACTTCCGCACCCGGCCGCACGGCTCGCAGCTGGGCGCGTGGGCCAGCGCGCAGTCCACGGTGATCGGCTCCCGCGAGGAGCTGGACCGGCGGTACGCGGAGCTGGCGGCGCGCTACCCGCAGGAGCAGGTGCCGGTGCCGCCGGAGTGGGGCGGGTTCCGGGTGGTGCCCGAAGAGGTGGAGTTCTGGCAGGGCCGGGAGAACCGCCTCCACGACCGCCTGCGCTACGTACGCGAGGCGGGCGGCCCGGGGGAGGGCACGGCGTCCTGGCGCGTGGAACGCCTCTGCCCGTAGGGGGCGTACGCCGTACGGGGCGTCCGGGCGTCCGGGCGTCCGGACGTACGCCGTACGGGGCGTCGCGGGCCGGAAGGCGGCGACGCGGACCGCGCGGACCCACCGCATCCATCGGAAGACGCAGACGACCCGCGGGCTTGTATCCCTCCGGGGAGGGAACCGGCCGGACGTACCGGCGAGCCCGCGGGTCGGGTGACTGCTTGGGATTGGGCCGGCGTCCGCCGGCACCGCACACGGTGCTGAGGGCCGCTAGCCCGCAGCCACCTCACGCGTCCGGTTTCCATACATGTGCCGAACCACCTCCCTTCTCGTGTACGGCCACCTTAAGAACGGCCCCGCACCGCCACAACCCCTTTTTCCGATGGCTGGATCTCTTCGCCGTCTCTTCGCCCCGGCAACGATTTCGCCGAACGTGATGTGGCCCGTGTCACGTTCGAGTTCAATAGCGCGCGGCATGTGCGGCAGCACCCGCATGTGCAGCTCAGGCAGCCGCGTACAGCAGGGGGTCTCTGGTGACCGCTTCGCACCGCTCCGAACCCGCCCGCCCGGCGTCCGCCGTGCCCGACGGTGACAGCGAGGCCGAACCCGGTGACTCCCACCTGCTCGCGGCGCTGCTGGACGGCATGGACGCGGCGCTCTGCGCGTTCGACGCGGACGGCACGGTCACCCACTGGAACCGCGAGGCCGAGCGCATCCTCGGCTGGTCGGCGGCGGAGGCCGTCGGCAGGCGCGGGCTGCGGGGCTGGGCGGTGCGCGACGCGGACGCCCGCGAGGTGGAGGCGCGGCTGACGGCCGTCATGGCGGGGCCCGGCCGCCAGGTGCACGAGTTCCCGCTGCTGGCCAAGGAAGGCGGCCGGGTCCTGGTCCGTACGCAGTGCAGCGCCGTGCGGCCCGCGGACGGCCCGCCCGCCGGGGTCTACTGCGCCTTCAGCGAGGTGCACAGCCAGATCGACCTGGAGCGGGCCATCGCGCTGAGCGAGGCGCTGCTGGACGACGCGGCGTGGGGCGTGATCGTGGTCGACGCCGACCTGCGCCCGGCGGTGGTCAACGCACAGGCGGCGCACGCGCTGCGCGCCGGCCGCGCGACACTCCTGGGCCGTCCGCTGGGGGACGTGCTCAGCCAGGGCGTCGAGGAGCTGGAGAGCGCGCTGGAACATGTGCTGGCCGAGGGCACGCCGCCGGCCCCCGCGGAGCTGTGGGTGACGCTGCGGGGCGGCGGCGAGAGGGGGACCGGCGGGCCCGCGGCCGGACCGGAGCCCGTGCGGCGCCCGGGGCGGCCCCCTGCCGTCGGGACGTCCGGAGACGGGGCGACCGGACACGGGACGTCCGGACACGGGACGACCGGAGGCGATGACGGCGGCGGCGAGCGCCGATGCTGGCGCAGCGGCTTCCTGCGGCTGGCCTCCCCGCTCGCGGAGGAGCCGGCCCCGCTCGGCGTGGCCTGGATGTTCCTGGACGTTACCGAGGCCAAGCTGGCGGAACAGGAGAGCTCGCGGATGCGGTTCCGCAGCAGCCAGCTGCACCGGGCGGCCCGGGCGGCGGCGGAGTGCGAGGACCCGGTGGAGGCGGCCACCGTGCAGCTGGAATTCGCACTCGCGGGCTTCGCGGACCACGCGCTGATCGACCTGGTTCTGGAGCCGACCCGGCTCCATACGCACCCACACCCACACTCGGGTACGCCCCACCACTCGGGTACGCCCCACGCCCGCCCGCACGGACCGTGGCCTTCGAGGCCACCGGAAGCCCCGTGCACCTCGGAGGGACCGGAATCGGCGGAGGGCCACTCGTACGCACCGGAAGGGCCGCCCGGACCGCTCCCGCAGTACCCGGAAGCCGGACCCGGACCTGGACCCGGACCCTCATCCGCAGCCGGACCCTCACCGACACCCCCGCCCGCACCCCCGGCCACGCCCGCACCCCCGGCCACGCCCGCACCCCCGCCCGCATCCACGCCCGTGCCCGCACCGGCGCCGTACGCCGGACACCTGCCGCCGCCCGCGGCGATCCGCCTCGTACGGGCCGCGGCGACGCCGACCGGGGCGTCGGACCTGGGGCCGTGCCCCTGCCGGCCGGTGTTCTGGGGCGGCATTCCCGTGCCGTACATGGACGGCCATCCGGCGCTCCAGGCGGCCGAGCGCTGCGGTTCGGTGCGCGCCACCTCGGCGCGGCTGGACGGCGCGGCCGCCGCGCAGTGGGCGCAGGCCCGGAAGTGGCCGGAGGGGACGGTGCACGGGCTGTGTGCGGTGCTGCGCAGCCGGGGCCGCACGCTGGGCGTGGCGACCTTCCTGCGCGGCCCGAGCCGCCGCCCGTTCGACCGGGCGGACGCGGTGTACGCGGAGGACGTGTCGGTGCGGGTGGCGGCGGCGCTGGACCTGGCCCGGCAACTGGACGCGGCCCGACACCCGGGCTGACCGCCGGTCTCTCAGCTAGTGCCGGAAGAAGATCCGATCCGCGTACTCGCTCATGACGCGCCCGTTCCACTCGTGCCCGCCGTCCACGTTCCCCGACCGCAGCAGCGGCGGTTCGATGCCGCGGTCGGCGAGCTCGCCCGCGGCCGTGGCCATGACGGCCTGCATCAGGGCGCTGGTGACGACCGTGGACGCCGGCCCGAAGGGGGCACCCACCCCCTCGGCGGTCAGTTCCGCGTCCCCGATGGGGATCTTGCTGTCGAGGACCAGATCGCAGTGGTCCTTGAGGAACGTGCCCGAGGCGTGCCGGGACGCGGTGCCGGAGGCGTAGACGACCGAGGTCACGCCGATCACTTTCAGGCCGAGTGCCCGCGCGTTCTGCGCCATTTCCACGGGCAGGGCGTTGCGTCCGGAGAGTGAGATCACGATCAGCAGATCGCCCGCGCGCGCGGGGGACGTGTCCAGGACGGCGGCGGCGAGCCCGTCGACCCGCTCCAGCGCGCTGCCGAGGGTGGCGGGAACGACGTCGACGCCGGTCACGCCGGGTACGGGCAGCAGGTTCACCAGGGCGAGGCCGCCCGCCCGGTAGACGACGTCCTGCGCGGGCAGTGAGGAGTGGCCGGCGCCGAAGACGAAAAGCCGCCCACCTGCGGCGACGGTGTCCGCGACCAGGGCGCCCGCGGTAGCGATGGCGTCGGCTTCCTCGTCCCGTACCCGCCGCAGCAGGCCGATCGCGGCGTCGAAGTACCGCCCGCTCAACGTGCTCTCGCTCATCCCGGCCGGGGCCTTTCCGTGGGGTACGTACGCTGGTGGCGCGGATCACGTTGCGGTCTGGACCAGCGCTCTGTCAATACGGAGTTCACCGTGCGGGCCGACGCGCGTGGGCGTGCGCAGGGCCGACGTGGGCCGATGGGGCCCGACGGAGCCCTCTTGTCAGTGGGATGCGTCAGAATTGAGGACAGGGCCACCGCACGACACATCTGAGGGGCACGCATGTCCGGACTGATCGACACCACGGAGATGTATCTCCGCACCATCCTCGAACTCGAAGAGGAAGGTGTGGTCCCCATGCGCGCCCGTATCGCCGAGCGGCTCGACCAGAGCGGCCCGACGGTCAGCCAGACAGTGGCGCGCATGGAGCGAGACGGGCTGGTCCAGGTGGCCGGTGACCGGCACCTGGAGCTGACGGACGAGGGCCGGCGGCTGGCCACCCGCGTGATGCGCAAGCACCGCCTCGCCGAGTGCCTGCTGGTCGACGTCATCGGGCTGGAGTGGGAGCAGGTGCACGCCGAGGCCTGCCGCTGGGAGCACGTGATGAGCGAGGCGGTGGAGCGCCGCGTGCTGGAGCTGCTGCGCCACCCGACCGAGTCGCCGTACGGGAACCCGATCCCCGGCCTGGAGGAGCTGGGTGAGAAGGCCGAGGCGGACCCGTTCCTGGACGAGAGCATGGTGAGCCTCACCGAGCTGGACCCGGGCGCCGAGGGCAAGACCGTGGTCGTGCGCCGGATCGGCGAGCCGATCCAGACGGACGCGCAGCTGATGTACACGCTGCGCCGGGCCGGTGTGCAGCCGGGCTCGGTCGTCAGCGTGACGGAGTCGGCGGGCGGCGTGCTGGTGGGCAGCGGCGGCGAGGCCGCGGAGCTGGAGACGGAGATCGCGTCGCACGTGTTCGTGGCGAAGCGCTGACGCATGACACGCGGGGACGCATGACACGCGCTGACGCATGGCACGGCGCTGACGCATGACACGGCACTGACGCCGGACGACACCGCCCCGGGGCAACACCACCCCGGGGCACACCCCCGCGGAAAACACCCCCCGGACAACAACAAGGCCCCGGCGCGCTGTGTCGCCGGGGCCTCGCCTCCCCATGTCCCCCCGGTTCTCCCCTTTGGCACCTCCGGCGACCGGACCCGCGCTGCGCGCCCTGCCGCCGGAGGCGGTGGCGACCCGAAGCCCCGAGCTCTCAAGGTCGCCTCCGGCGGACTCCCTTCCCCGAGCCGTCCGCCTCCCGTTAGCTGTCTCCCCTATGCGGAGGCGAACATTCCTGAAGAGCCGTCACTCGAACGAGGGGTGTTGGGCGACAAAACCCCGTGTTCGAATAGTCGTTCGATAGCCTGAGGTGTACAGGGCTCGATGAGACCGGAATGGGGGTGCCAGGACACATGGCGCGGCGTATCGACGTCACCGGAGCCGGCGGTGTGCGGCTTGCTGCCTGGGAGTTCACCGACCCGCCCAAGACCGGGGCGGGTGATGACACGGGGCGGCCGGACCCCGGAGTGCTGCTGCTCCATGGGCTGATGGGCCGCGCGGCCCACTGGGCCGGGACGGCCCGCTGGCTCGCCGCCCGGCACCGCGCGGTCGCCCTGGACCAGCGCGGCCACGGCCGCAGCGAGAAACCACCCGAAGGGCCGTACACCCGCGAGGCGTACGTGGCCGACGCCGAGTCCGCCGTCGTCCAGCTCGGGCTCGCCCCGGCCATCCTCATCGGCCACTCGATGGGCGCCCTCACCGCCTGGCAGCTCGCCGCCCGCCGCCCCGGCCTCGTCCGGGCCCTGGTGATCAGCGACATGCGCGCCTCCGCCCTGGGCGCCGCCTCCCAGCGCGAGTGGGCGGAGTGGTTCGCCTCCTGGCCGCTGCCCTTCGCCACGCTCGCCGACGTCCGCAAATGGTTCGGCGAGGACGATCCCTGCCTGGAGCGCCCCAACCCCTCCCGCGGCGAGTTCTACGCCGAGGTCATGACCGAGCGCTCCGACGGCTGGCGCCCGGCCTTCTCCCGCCGCCAGATGCTGACGTCCCGTGAGACCTGGGTCCACGACGCCCACTGGGAAGAGCTGGCCCAGGTCACCTGCCCCACCCTGGTCATCCGCGGCCTGGACGGCGAACTGGGCCGCGCCGAGGCCCAGGAGATGGTCCGGGTCCTCCCCGCGGGGAGTACGCGGAGGTCCCCGACGCCGGCCACCTCCTCCACTACGACCAACCGGAGGGCTGGCGCCGCGCGGTGGAGTCCTTCCTCGCGACGGCGGTGCCCGCGTAGTCGCGGTCGCGCACCGACGCGAGCACGGCCCGCCCCGGCGTCAGGCCCCGCCTGCGGCAGGGGGCACCGGCGGCGCGCCTTTCGCGTGAGTAGTGTGAGTCTTATGAGTGATGTCAATCATCCGGTGTACGAGGAGTACTTCACCCGGTCGCCATTCCAGCTTCTCGGCGGCGCCGGTTGGAAACGGCTCGTCGCCTTCCGCGTCGATGAAACGGGCGTCACCCTGGGCGGAGCGCCTGCCCGTTACAAGAGCCAGACCGCCTTCGTGCCGTGGCAGGACATCGAAGCTGTGGTGTTGTGGCAGCACGAAACGGCCGGGCTCTCCCCGATGAGCTATGTGGGCGTCAGGCGCCGACCCGGTGCGCCGCCCCTTCCCGGACCCAACCGGAACCTTGGGCCACAACAGACGGCCCGTCTGGCACCGCACGTCGAACACGAGCTCTTCCTGGCCAGCCGGGCCATAAACCTTTGGCGCATCGACCCCGGACGCCTTGTGTTGTCGGTCCAGGCATTTGCTCCCGGGATGCCGGTACTCCTCTACGAAGAGAAGACGGAATAGCGGCTGGCCAACCCCTCTTCTCCGCGGATCCAGCCACGGGATAGCCTCGATGGCCCGGTGCGTTGCATCAGGGCAGGTGCGAGATCAAAGGGAGAGGCGCATCCCAATGCGAGTGCTGGTCACGTTGGCCCGGGAGGGGGCCGAGGCCCAGGACGCCGTGATCGACTTCGACGACGGTGCGTCCGTCGCCGATGTCGCGGAGGCGCTGAGCCTGCGGTCATCGAACAGCCCCTTCGCGCAGGTCAAGCAGACGCCCGCTGCCAGGGCTCTACTCTCTCTCGCACGTCCCGGTCAGGCACCCGCCGGGGGCGCCGATCTCTGGGCCGACGGATGGCGTTGCGACCCCACCATGCCCGCCAAGTCCGTGCTGCGTGATGGTATGCGGGTTTCTGTCGACGATGCCATCGGGCCGCTTCTGGCCCACAGCGAACCGAGCGGCAGGTATGAGGTGCGCGTCTGCGGCGGCCCGGGGGCCGGGCGCGTCGCGCGGCTGTCCATCGGCGCGAGCACCATCGGATCAGGGCCTTCCTGCACGGTGTCGGTGGGGGATCCCGCATTGGCCGAAGTGGCCGTCCGGATGACCATCGACGCCCAAGGCCGAGTGGAGGTCGCCCCGCAGCACAACGTGCCGGCGACCCTGGATGACCAGCCTCTGGAGAACAGCCAGGAGTGGCCGCTCGGCGGCCTGCTTCGCGTAGGTGACTCTCTCTTCACCCTCGACACCCCCACCCAACCTGACGCACACCTGTCTCCCACCGGGGAGGGCGGTCTCGCCTACAACCGCCCCCCTCGGCTGATGTCACCTCAGCAGCGCCCCCGGCTGGTCGTACCCGTAGAGCCCGTCAAGGGGGAGGGCGCGCGGTTCCAGCTCATCTCCATGTTGCTCCCGTTGGTCTTCGGCGTGGCGATGTACTTCTTCACCAAACAGGTCTACATGCTGCTCTTCTGTCTCATGTCTCCCCTGATGATTTTGGGGCAGTGGGCCAGCGATGCCCGGCATGGAAAGAAGCGGCATCGCGTCGCAGTGAAGGAGTACAAGGAGAAGAAGGCTGCTCAGGAAGCCGAAGTCGTCCGCCTCGGCCAGATCGATCAGCACAACCGGCGCCTGCAGTTCCCGGATCCCGCCCAGCTGCTCCTCTTCGCCACCGGACCGCGCCGTCGGTTGTGGGAACGGAGGCTCACGGACACGGATGCCATGCAATTGCGGGTCGGCTTTGGTGCGCTTCCGGCTGACATCGAGCTGCGGTACGCAAGCGGTGGACCTGTCGACGTCGATCCTCCCGAGCCGCCGCTTCTGAGCAACGTTCCCGTGATCTTGCCCTTCGCGAAGCTGGGGGTTGTCGGTGTCGCGGGTGATCGCCGACGGGCCGCTGCCACCGCCCGCTGGCTTGCGGCCCAGGCAGCCCTGCTGCACAGCCCGCGTGACCTTTCCATGGTGGTGCTTTCCTCTGTAGGAGATGCCGCCGCCAACTGGCAGTGGACGCACTGGCTGCCGCACACCTCACCCCAGCAGGGACAGGAGTGCGTCGCGCTCATCGGCACGGACCCGGAGACGATCTCCCGGCGAGTGAACGAAGTCCTCAACGAGCTGAACCGACGGCAGGCAGTCGCGGACTCGGCACGATCCATGAAGAGCCTCCGGCCGGATCCCTCCATCCTCATCGTGCTGGACGGCGCGCGTCTGCTCCGTCGGGTGCCTGGCGTCCCTCAACTTCTTCAAGAGGGGCCACGCCACGGCATCTATGCGATCTGTGTGGACGAGGACGAGCGCGTCCTTCCCGAGGAGTGCAGCACCGCTGTCTGCTGGACTCCGGATACCCCGAGCACAGTGCACCTCCGAGGCGGAGGGTTCGAAGCCGCCGGCGATGTGCTCGCCGACCAGGTCTCGGTGTCCTGGTGCGAGCGTGTGGCTCGGGCACTCGCTCCCGTACGAGACGTGAGCCGCGACGACGCCGACAGCGCGCTGCCCACCGCGGCGCGGCTGCTTAACCTCCTCGGGATGCCGGACCCCACCGGTGGCGACATCGCCGCGATCTGGCAGCGGGGCGGTTCCACCACGAGTGCGGCGATCGGCATCTCCGCGGACGGCCCCTTCGCCCTGGACATCCGGCGGGACGGCCCCCACGCGCTCATCGCGGGTACCACCGGCGCCGGTAAGTCGGAGCTGCTCCAGACGATCATCGCTTCGCTCGCCGTCGCCAACACACCGGACGCTCTCAACTTCGTTCTGATCGACTACAAGGGCGGCAGCGCCTTCCAAGACTGTGCGCGGCTGCCGCACACCGTCGGCATGGTCAGCGACCTGGACGCGCACCTCACAGAGCGAGCCCTCGCCTCGCTCGCGGCGGAGCTGAAGCGCCGGGAGGAGATCCTCTTCGACGCGGCCACCAAGGACATCGAGGACTACAACGATGCCAGGAAGCTCCGCCCGGCACTGGAGCCCATGCCGCGGCTCGTCCTCATCATTGACGAGTTCGCATCACTGGTCGCCGAACTTCCCGACTTCATCGCGGGCCTCGTGGACATCGCACGGCGTGGTCGATCGCTGGGCGTCCACCTCATGCTGGCCACTCAGCGCCCCGCAGGCGTAGTCAGTGCCGACATCCGGGCCAACACCAACCTGCGCATCGCGCTCCGGGTCACCGACGTCGACGAGTCCCGAGACGTCATCGACGCGCCGGAGTCCGCAGCCATCGCGAAGTCGACACCCGGTCGCTGCTATGTGCGATCTGGATCGCAGTCGCTCGTCGGCGTCCAGTCGGCTCGTATCGGTGGCCGCCGTCCTGCCCTCGGTTCGGCGCCACAGACCGTTCTGCACGACCTGAACTGGAACGCGTATGCCCGCCCGCTGCCCAAGGCAGCTCAGGGCGACGGCGACGACGGCACGATGGTGACCGACCTCGCCGTCCTAGTGGACGCGGTTCGCGCGGGATCCGAGCAACTGGCCTTCCCTACGCCGCGTAGCCCGTGGCTGCCCCCGATCCCGGAGCACGTCACCTTGGCGGACGTGCCGCCGCGGCGGCCGGCCGCTCCGGGCGCCGACACGGTACGTCCCGCGCCCTTCGGCATCACCGACCTGCCTGCCCTCCAGTCGCGTGCCCCACTGGCGGTCGACCTCGCGGATGGCGAGCACCTGCTCATCGCGGGCGGACCACGGTCCGGCCGGTCCACGGCTCTGCGGACCATAGCGGGCTCCCTCGCGCGGGAGAACTCGCCCAGCGATGTCCACATCTACGGCATCGACTGCGGCGCAAACGCACTGCTGCCCCTCACCGCGCTGCCGCACTGCGGAGCGATCGTCACGCGAGACCAAGCTGAGCGCGTCAGCCGGCTGCTGACGCGGCTGCTGGGTGAGGTCACCCATCGACAGACACTTCTCGCCGAGCAGGGTGCCTCCAGTGCGGCAGAACAACGAGCCGCGGCCGCTCCATCGGAGCGCTTCCCGTGGATGGTTCTGCTGCTGGACGGTTGGGACGCCTTCAAGGACGCATTCGAGAACTACGAATACGGTCGGCTGATCGATGCCGCGTCACGCATCTTCCGAGAAGGTGCTGCCGTCGGAGTCAAGGTGGTCATGACATCCGACCGCAGTGGCTTCAGCGGTCAGGTGTCCACGTCGTTCGCGGACCGTCTCGTGCTGCGCCTGGCTGATCCGGCCGACTACTCCTACGCCGGTCTCAACGCGCGGGACGTCCCCAAGAACATGTCCCCGGGACGCGCTCTGCGGGCGACCGACCACGGCGTGCAGGAGAGCCAGATCGCGTTGCTCGCCGAGGATCCTTCCGGACAGGCGCAGGTAGCGGCCCTGCAGGCGATCGGCAGGGAAGCCGCTCGTGTGCATGCGCGTCCGGAACCCAATCAGAGGCCGATGCGGGTCGACAACCTGCCTGCACGGATCACTGTCACCGAGGCCATGGAACTGCAGCCGGACTTCCAGGCGCCATCCCCCCTGTGGGCGATGGTCGCCGTCGGCGGGGACGAACTGCAGCCCATCGGAGTGGACTTGGAGGAGTCCGGGCCGGGCTTTGTCATCGCTGGCCCGCCGAAGTCCGGGCGGTCGAGCACGCTATTGACAGCCGCCCACTCGCTTCTGCGGCAGGGCACCGAACTCATTCTCATCACTCCCCGGCGTTCTCCCCTGCGCGACCTGGAGAGTGCACCAGGCGTGCTCGGCATGCTCGGCGCGGATAGCACAGACGGTGATCTAGAAGAGCTCACCGAGAAAGCCAAGGGCAACTATGTCGTTGTGATCGACGACGCCGAACTGCTCTATGACACGCCAATCGACGAGCCGTTGGAAGGAGTGATCCGGCGTGGTATGGATGGCGGCGTCGGTCTGATCGCCGCCGGTGCCGTTGACACACTTTCCTCTCAATACCGCGGCTTCGCGGTGGAAGCACGCCGTTCCCGGACCGGATTCCTCCTGTCGCCGCGTGGTTCATCGGACGGTGAGGTGTTCAACCTCCGCCTGCCTTCGAGTATCGGCGGTGGCCCGACCGGACGTGGTCTCTTCGTACACGGTGGCGAGCCCATGCAGGTGCAAGCGGTATTCCCAGACTGAGGCCGGAAACAAGGTAGGCACAAAAGTGGCTGGGGCCGGGCGACCTTTCGTGGTCGCCCGGCCCCAGCTGAGAGTGCTGCGCAGCGCAGAGGCAGCGTCAGTCGTTCGCGGTGTCGTTGTCCCGAGCGGCCGCGTCGGTCTCCTTGCGCGCACCGTCAAGCGACACCAGGAACTTGTCCAGCTGCGGCTTCAGCTGGTCCCACTGGTCGCGGAAGTTGTTCGCACGGCCGCCCTTCCAGAAGGAATCGCTGTTCTTCGTGCCGTTGTTGATGGCCGTGATCAACTGGCTCAGGTTCGTGTGCTGGGTCTTGAACGTTCCGGAGAGCCCCCGGAGCAGTTCGGTGTCCGCGCCCTTGAAGCCCATATGCGCCTCCCCGTGCATCAGAGGTGGACGGACGATCCGTCACCTCTTCGACGTTATCCCAATCTCGCAGTACCCGTCATCCGCTATGAGATGCGGTCAACTACTGCGACCGGTGACGCAGTCTAGCGTCAGCTGAATCAACTCAGCATATGAGGACCGGGTGCGTTAACCCAAGGAGGGGCAACCCTGGGAGAGCGGCTGGCGGCACTGCCCTGTCGGACTCGCCCCGGTTCCTCCTGGGTAGTCGGCAACGGTTCTGTCATCTAGCCAGAAGGAAGGCTGGCAAATAGCCCATTTTGGTATGCATTTGACGGAAATGCATTCGAGGGAACTCGTGAAACAGGCCGGTGCTGTTGGTTTCAGAGTCGGGACGGGATGGTAGCGGAGACGTTACACAGGATCCCAGCTGAGTGCGCGCCCGAACGGTGCTGAATGGCGGCCCCCGCAGTGGACTTGGCCATCCTCGGGCACACCGGTTTGCCGTCTTTGTCAGGATCGTCATACGTGATTGCAGCCGCATCGTGCTGAGTGAGACCATCGCTTGGTTGGAGGGGATGCCGGAACCGGGCCTACGAGAGGTAGCGTCTGGCTTCCTATACCCACCACACAGCGATAGATGTTGTGTTGAGGCTGCCACCACTGTGCTGATGGCCGGTGACCACGCCTCGTCAGAGTGGCGGGTGACGTTGCGCCACGCACCTGGGGCGCGGGTCGTCGGCCATGGGCCCAATGCAATACCGGGAACGATTCGAGACCACACGGGGAGAGGCATGGCCATTAAGGGAATGGAGACGACGGAGGTACGGAGCCTCGCCGCGTCCCTTGACGTAACGGGTACCGCACTCACCGTTCAAGGTGAGCTTGTCCGAGGCATCGTGGCCAAATGGGGAGGATCTCCCGGGAAGCTTTCGAGGTTCCCCGCACAAACCACATGGGGGTCGGGGCAGAGCAAGGACATTCGGCACCGGCTCG
The DNA here is from genome assembly GCF_030553055.1 of Streptomyces sp. XD-27. Lineage (NCBI taxonomy): Bacteria > Bacillati > Actinomycetota > Actinomycetes > Kitasatosporales > Streptomycetaceae > Streptomyces > Streptomyces sp. XD-27. Next base: position 3,448,709 of record NZ_CP130713.1, on the reverse strand, counting down.
GTATCTTGGGGGCCGATCCTGAATATGTCGTCATGATGGCGGCATATTTGGGCGTGGTGAAGACCTGGGAATGGGCGGAGAAGAACAAGGAGCAGATCAAGAAAGATTTGATCGCTGGCGCCGAGAAGCTCCAAGACCCTCAATTGAGGAAGGATGCATTGGCTCTCGCGAAGGGGATGTCCATTGGTAAGGGGATAGCTGCATATAGGAGGATGAAGACCGTTTGGGAGGAGGCAAAGGGTGTACGGACGGCGAAGTCATTGCTTGATCTCAGCGAGGTGTTCAGGGGGGACTATCTAAAGGCTCTCGACAAGTTCGATGAAGCTCGAAAAATTTACACGAAGCCCTGGGGTTTGATGTCATGGTTGAGCAAGGCTAAGTGGCTCAAGTGGCTGAACAAGGCACCAGGTAAAGGTTTTCTCGACAAGGCGTTCGTGCCTCTGTCTTTTGTTACAGGGCTCAAGGAGCTTGTCTTCCCCAGTCATGACGGGCTCTATGGTACTGCGGATCGGTTCATGGGGCTTGTGCAGGTGGCTGGTTCTGGTGCCGTGATGTATGGAATGTGGGGAGGCGCCGCGGCTGCCGCTTCCGTAATTCCTGTTGTTGGCTGGATTGCTTTGGGTGCAGCCGGAGCCTATTTCTTGGGGAGCTGGGCTTGGGATAAATGGGGAGATGATATCAAATCGGGAGCGAAAACGGCGTACAACTGGAGTAAGGACAAAGCCGAAGACGGGTATAACTGGAGCAAGGATAAAGTCGAAGATGGATATAACTGGGGTAAGGATAAGGTTGAGGGGGCAAAGGATTGGGCGAAAAACGAGGTGAGTAAGCGAATTCCGGGTCCAGCGAAAAAGCTATTCGGCATCGGGTGACCGTAGGTGGCAAAAATATCTGGCGGGTCAGCTGGCGTACCGAAATGTGAAGGTTTGAGTCATGCTGAAAAGTGCTCACAAGCGTAGAGCGGAAGAGCTGCTTGGGGGTCGGTTGGCAGCTGGTGAATGGTGTGAGATCGGCGCCATTCCGAAGCCTCCAGAGGGTATTCATGAACAGGCAGGAAAAGGGCCGCTCAAGCCGGGTTTCATCGGCCCTGGCGGAGTCCTCGGATACATCTTGGTCTCGCCAATCCTGTTGTTCTTCGGATTCTTCGCGGCTGTGGAAGTCGTTTTGGAGGTCATCCTCTACGGGCTCACCTACCCCTTTCGTGCAGGGAAGCGCAGAGAGGCGGCACGCGCACTGGAACAAGAGCAGAACCGGGAAGAATCTGCCGTCGCCTCCCATAGGCTCAACGAGGTCTTTGATGGGGACTGGAACGCTGCGGCTGGACAGTTGCTCTTGCACTGGTATGGGCAATCTTCTCACCCCAAGCGGCTGGTGCTCCTCGCGCCCGGACGGATCGTCATCGCGGCACCTCCCAAGCGAGTCGTCACAGGTGCTGTGAAGAAGATGCGCATCGTGGCTGAAATGACCGGCGAGCAGGCGGTGATCGAGGATCCGCTGCACGGCGAAGGGGATACCGGAAAGTTCCGGATTCGTTTCTTCGACGGCTCTTGGCTGGTGCTCACTGCAGCTGATATGCCGAGCGATATCCATACGTGCCTGAAGGTAATGCGGAAGTTTGACGCCGGAAACAGTGAAAATCTGCCGGTGCGTATAAATGCCTGAATTATCTTCGCCTGGTGAAGGTGTGCGGCATTTTATAACGAGTATCGAAAGGTCTAGTATCTTGGTGGCCCAGATGGAAAGTGAAGCAGTCGATTCTGCTGAGGATCTCGCTGAGGCGCGCAGGAAGCTGGCTCAAGGCTTGGCCGATGCCGGTGGGGGGAACCGCGCGATCCTCCGTCTTACAGATGAAGAGCTCGCTGTTATCGACCCGATGACGCAGGAGGGGGAGGAGGGACTGGTCCCCTCCCCGCACATGTCTCGGTTGACTGCGAAAGAACGGGCCATGGCAATGTCCACGGCCCTGCGCTCTCTGGTCTCGCGGGGGCTCATCGAGCTCACCAATGTCGAAGAACTCTACGACTTGATGCGTCAGCAGGAGGCCGACGGCTCCGAGAATGATCCCGATGTACGGACGCCCGTAGACATTCGGATGACTGAAGAAGCCGCTCTTGTACTCAATCTGCGCCGCAGCGCGGAGCGGGCGCTGGCGGCGGAGTTGACCACCAGCGCCGGCACAGCGTATGCCCTCGTCTACATCCACTCGGCGGAGCTCTTCATGGTCGAGCGGGTGACCACTGGTGGCCTCCATCTCTTCTCGCTCACCAATTCTTCCGAAGACGCCGCCCAGCTTATTCAGGCACTGGTCGACCCGTTCGGTATCGCCGACCGAGACGGGCGGACTCAGAAACTCGATCCGAATGCCCTGGACAGCGATAATGTGGGCCAGCCGCTGCAGAAGGTGATCGACAACTCCTTGGTGATCGGCCGGTTGATGGTACTCGCTGACTCCGACGGCGCTCTCGTGCTGACTTACGCTACTGATCGTGACCTGTGGACTGTAACCGTCGACGAACCTAATTCACCGAAGGGTATTCTCGCGCAGGCCGTCGGTGCGAAGACCTTGGGCCGTAAGATCGCCGGCCTGCTGAAGCTTCCTGAACAGTCGTAATAGATGCGGTTGAGGGGTTCTGGGTATGAGCAGACTTTCCGATTGTGACAACGACATCCGCAATCTGAAGAAGTACGCGGATGAGCTGGAAAGGACGCTTGGCGCCGTCAATAGGTACGCGGCGAACAAGAACTGGCGTGGCCCTGCTGGGGAGCGGTTCCGAAAAGAATGGGCCGCACGTAGCAAGGAGATCAGAGAAGCGCTCCAGCACGCGAAGGACGAGATGACTCGGATACGTGCCAAGGTTGCGAAGGAAGAGGCGGACAAGGAGAAGGACAAGGGCGGGGATTAGACGCGCCAACGGTCCGGCGGGGCAATGGGCCGATTACTGTCAGCAGATTGAACGAGAGGGATGAAGCGATCATCATGGAGGTACGGGGCCGTCTTCGCGGCTTCGGCGAGGTTCTCACATCGGCCGCCACCGAGGCGGGCAAGAACATCACGAGCGCGGCTGCAGGCGCGGGCCGTTCAGGGCTTGACGCGTCCGGTGAATGGGTGCGCCGTGTCCTGGGTGCCTTGCCCGCTCCTGCCGCACCGGCCCACGAGCAGTGGGAATTCTCCCTCGGCGCCCTGGTCTGCAGCCATCCTAGGGTTCCCGGGGTGACCGCGAAGGCTCTGCGCTCGCTGGACGGGATCGGTGCGCTGCGGTTCGGCCCGGAGTCGGTCGGCTTCGACGGCGAGGACATCCCCTGGGAGAAGGTTGTGCGGCTGCAACTGCACGACGCCTTCAGCGCGATGACGACCGAGGCGCTTGACGCCGAGATCGACCGAATTCGCGGGATGTTGCCCCCGATTCCGGGACGCAAATGGGCCGTGACAAAGGTTGTCGAGGGTCTGGCGACCGTCGCACTCGCCGCACTGGAGCAGGCAAGCGATCAGCGGCTGGAGAGCATGAACGTCGCCTGCGAGATCACCTACCGCGGCATGCTCGGCAGAGAGAAGGCGTTGCGCGCCAACCTCTTTTCCACCGCGCTTCTCGCACAGCAGATGGATGTGGCGTACAGCCTGGTGGCCACTGCTCAGGCGAAGGGCGTGCCGGTGCTGTCCGCCGACCCGGGAAGTCTTGACGTGAAGACGGTGGACCGGATCCGCGCGCTCCGCCAGCGCACTGACGCGGTGGTAGGTGAGCTCCAGACGGAGCAGGGTGATGACACTGCCGAGAACGGAGCGGCAGCCACGCCCGCGAGCGGCTGATCACATCGCCGTACTAGGCGGGGCAGCATGGTGAGCTGCCCCGCTGTTCCAGCCTTGGTTGTGGGTCAGCGGTCACCCAGCATGGCGAAGGCGAAGGCGAGGCGTCGGTCCAGCCAATCCGCCCGGATACGGATGTTCTTGCTGGCTTCGGAGGTCATGACGAGTTCGTCGTCTGCCTTCCAGATCAGTGGGCGTCCCTTGGAAGGCTGGTCCCCGCCTTCCCCACCGATGTTGGCCAGCGAGTCCAAGAACCCGATGACGACCTTCTCGGCCGCGAGGGCCGCGAACTCCTTGGCGTCCTCCGTCGATGCCCACTCGTGGCGTCCCGCGATCTCAGGGTGGCCGGGCTGGTCGATTCGCCACGTGTGCCGGAGCAGCCGCTTCGTCGGCGGCACCCGACGGAGTGTGCCGATCACTTCACCCTGCCCGTCCCGTACCTGGTGGTGACGTTCACCGTTCGACTCCACGGCCTCATCGACGAAGCACAGCAGTCGCTCGCCTTCGCTGTCTTCGTACAGTCGGGCGATGTTCCGACCCCGATTGCGAGTGCTGTAGTCAAGGGGCGGGTGGGAGCCGGGCGCGAAGTAGGCGCAGGGCGCAAACACTTGGGAATTGCCACCGCCCTTGGGGACCCGGATGGCCCAGCGCCCGAAAACGGGGCTCTTCCGCTGCTTCGTGGCAGGTCGTTCAATGCTGCCGATGGAGAACTTCCGCACGGTTGCCCAGTCGACTGCGGGCACTGGTGGCTCCTGCTCTGTCCTGCGTCGACCGAACACCACCGTCGCTCCTCCCCCTCTGCCTGCCCCGCGAGCAGGTTCATTCCTCCTCGTGCCACGGCGGGCACCATGGCGAGCGCCGAGCCTAGCGGTTTGAGCTGTCAGCGAGCACCTGGGCCGGGAGCGTGGGAACTGCGACAGCTGCCGCGTTCGTGTATGCGACAAAGGGGCCCGGGGAGGATCCGGCGCCCTGGAGCCACGGCAGTCCGCAGTAGGCTCATGGCCCGGGTGTGACGACAGTGCACGCGAGGGATGGGGTGGTTTCGGGGTGCGGCCGTTGCAGGTGGAGGATCCCCACGTTGTGGGTCCCTACCGGCTGCTTGCGCGTCTGGGTGCCGGCGGTATGGGACGCGTCTACCTGGCCCGGTCGCCCAGTGGGCGTACCGTCGCGGTCAAGGTCGTACGGCCGGAACTGGCCGAGGACGTGGAGTTCCGGAGCCGCTTCCGGCTCGAGGTAGACATCGTGCGTGCCGTGTCGGGGGCGTACACCGCCCCCGTGGTGGACGCTGACACCGAGGCGGATCTGCCGTGGCTGGCGACCGCTTACGTGCTCGGCCCGTCCCTCGACGACGTCATCGCCGAGCACGGGGCACTTCCCGAGGAGTCCGTACGCGCGCTGGGCGCGGGACTGGCCTCCGCTCTCTCGGTCATCCACGGCGCCGGCCTGGTCCATCGAGATCTCAAACCGTCGAATGTGTTGCTGGCTGCCGACGGCCCGCGGGTCATCGACTTCGGGATTGCGCGCGCAGTCGACGGGGCGCGGATGACCAGTACCGGAGTGGTGGTCGGCTCGCCCGGATTCATCCCGCCGGAGCAGGCGAGTGGCCAGGTGGCCGGGCCGCAGGGCGACGTGTTCTCGCTGGGCGTCGTGATGGCGTACGCGGCCACTGCACAGCAGCCGTTCGGCCACGGCTCGGCGGCGGGGCTGCTGTATCAGGTCGTCCACGGAGAAGCCGAACTATCGGGGGTGCCTGAGCCGCTGCGTCCCCTCGTGGGAGCATGCCTCGCCAAGAACCCCGAGGAACGGCCCGCCCCGAGTTCCTGGTCTCAGAACTCGCGCCGGGTGGGATTGAGACGGCGCTGCACAACTGGCTCCCGGGACCGGTCGCATCCACGATCGCCCGGCACGCCGCGGCGGTCCTGGACCTCGACAGTCCGCTGCGAATGGGCGAGGAGCCACTGCGTACGCCGACCGTCCTCGACCAGGCGACCGCCACGGCGCCTTCTCGCAAGCCATTGGCGCAGACGCCGTCCTCACCGGTGTCGTCCGCTCCTTCACGGCGCAGGTTCCTCGCGCTCGGCGCCGGTGCGGGCGTGCTTGCGGCTGGTGGGGCGGTCGCGTGGGCGGTGACGCGGGGCAGCGATGCGGAGGACAAGTCCCGGCCCTCCAAAGACGACACCAAGGTGCTCTCCGAGGCGGACTTCACCACTCCGCCGGCCGGTACCAGTCCCAAAGCCCTGTGGGACGAGCGCGCGAAGCCACTGAGCCTCAATTACGGGGTTCGCCCCATGGTGATCGGCAATCTCATGGTGATCAGTGGCGATCCGCTGATCGCGCACGATGTCGTCACCGGTCAACGCAAGTGGGCGGAGCCGAACGTTGCAGGGCCAGGCGCCGAGTTGATCCTCAGCAACAACTTGCTGTTCTTCCGGAGTCCCAAGTACGACGGGGACTTCATCGGGATCGACCCGGCCACGGGCAAGGAGGCGTGGCGGAGCCGGCTGGGTGGAAAGTACGACCAGCCGTGGCCGGTCGCGGCCGATGACAAGCGCGTCTACGTCATCGCCAACGTCCTCACCGAAGACCCCACGAAGACACCAACAGTGATCGCGGCGGTTGACATCAAGAGCCGTGAGGTGGTGTGGCGCAAGCCGCGCAGCGAGGGCTCCGGTGTTTGGGAGGTCCAGGCGACGAGCGATGGCCGGCACGTGGTGTACACGGACGATCTCTATAACCTCACGGTGCGCAGAGCCTCAGACGGAGAGCAGCTGTGGACCAAGCCGGTGGGCGACAACACCGCATGGCGGCCGATGGTCCACCGTGACAAGGTCATCATCAGCGGTGCGTCGATACGGGCCTTTGACTTGAAGAAGGGCCACCAGCGCTGGGCGCTCCCCAGCGAGCACAAGAACCCGTTCAACTCGCCGCTCACGCTGGTCGGCAGCACGATCTACGCCTCGGTCCAGAACGGCGGTGTGTGGGCCGTCGACGCGGGGCGCGGCAAGAAGCTGTGGAAAGCGGACGACCTCGGTCAACGCCCGGCGCCGATGGAGTTCGTGAGGGCCGGTGACTCGGTCTACGGAGCCACCTTCTTCGATTCCGGCGGGATCTACGCTTTCGACGCCGAGAACGGCAAGCTCCGCTGGACCTTCAATGACGGAGTGCACGACGACGGAGAGTGGCACGTCACTTCGGTAGGCCGACGGCTGCTAGTTACACACTCGGACAGATTCTACGGACTTCCTGCGGTCTGAGTATCAAGTTTGCGAATTCTCTGGTCTGCGGCCCCTACATGTGCTCTGCTAATACGGCGCAGAGGAGGGGAGGGCTCGATGGGCGAGAACGGCAAGTCCGATGAAGTACCCAAGGTCGACAACCCATACCGAACACACCTTGTGAGGTTGAAGCAGAACCTCCAGGAGGAGCTGAAAGACCTCAAGGAGCTCCTGAAGACGACTGCCAAGCGGGTCGGAGAAGGGAAGGCGGAGGAAGATAAGGCATGGGTCGGCAAAACAGCCGACAAATGGCATTCGGACATCGCCGCGCGACGCACGCACATGGTGCAGCTGCTTGAGAAGCTGATCCCGGCGGTACAGGCCAAGATCGATGAAACTCCCGAGAAGGTTCCCATCGCCGACGCCAAACTGATTCAGCTCGACCTGCGCGGTTACTGATCACGGAACTTGCTCGACGAATCGCAGAAAACGTCACGGGGAGATCTCATATGGGTAAGAGTGCAGGTAGCGGTTTCTCTGGAATCGACCCCGAGCTCCTTGAAACCACAATCGCTTCATTCAAGAAGGACAAAGACCGGCTCAGGGCGAGCGCTACCTCGATCAAGGCGAGCTTCACCCGGTACGGGATCGACACCAAGGAATTGGTCGGATTGCTCGCCATCGCCGGCTGGGCAGATGACCAGCTACCCATGCTGCAACGCCGTCACCATCTGGCCATCGCCGCGGACAAGAAGTACCCGGGGCGCAAAGGCATGGTGCAGATCGACGAGAAGCTCGTCGGACAGACGGCGCAGTCGCAACGTAACGGGAAGAAACTCGGTGACGAGTTCCGGGAGAAGTTGGAGAGCGGCGGCGACATCACCCCTGAGATGTTCGCCCGATTGAACGAGTATCGGGCTGACGGGGACTATGTGAAGGCCTTCTACGACCGCCTGGGGCCTGAGTGGCTGAACCTGCTGTCGCTGCAGATGGGCGACCGGATGAACGATCACTACGAGGACGACCCGGAGCAGCGCGAAAAAGATCGCAAGGTAATCGCCGATACGTTTGGAACCTACACGCAGGTTGCTTTTGAAGGGAAATCAACGAAAGCCAGGCAGCAAGCTTGGGATAAGTGGTTCGATAAATTTTCGATAGATGAATACGACGGGTTTCGCCCCGACCGGCTGACGCCCTTCCTGAAGGGCGGGAAACACGGCAAGGATTTCCTCGTCGCGCTGGGAGACCGCGTCTACGACAAGGATCGCAGGACTGACGAGAATCGATGGATGGAAGGTGACAGCAACGCTCCGGGGGAGTGGAGCAAGGACGGCTACACTCAGTTGCTCGACGCCATCTCGAAGAACCCCGAGGCGGCCGGCGAGTGGACGGACCACAATCATGAGGTGGTCCAGCACGGGCTCTACAACACTGGAGAGAACTGGCCTTCCCAGCGCGAGAAGGCGTTCTTCAGCGTGTTGTCCGCCGGCTCGGTTACCTTGAAGAGGGCACATCCCAGACTGGCCGAGAAGAATGCGGCCTGGCTTATTTACGAGAACTATAAGCATCGAAAGGGAAGCCTCAAGGGCCTCCACCCCATCGACGGTACCGGTGAGCTCTATGCAAGCATTATGACGGCCTACTGGAAGGATGTCGAATATGGCATTACATCGCCGGCTGGGGGTGATCTCTGGAAGGGCGGAAAGGATTGGGACGAAAGAACCTTCTTTAAGGCGCAAGATGGAAGGAGGGGAGGTCTGGAGATTTCCCGAGAGCTGTGGGGAGAGTTCATGGTCGAGGCTGGCCGTGACCCACAGGCTGCAGGAGTCCTGGGAGCTCTATTCCAAGGGTACGAGAAAAAGATTGCCCACCAGGAGAACAACGTCGATCGGGACCGCAGTACGCCCGATTCAATGCGTTATCTGTCCTCTCGGAAGGGCTTGATGATGCAGTTCTACTTCGAAAATATGCGGACCGCGAGTGGCGAACTCGAAATGGATCGGGATAAGTGGATAGCGGAGACTAATGCGTACCGTGACGGTCTCATTGACCATGCCACTACAGTGGCCATGGGAGGAACTGCGGGAGCGGGCATGGCCGGAATGAAGGGCGCCGCCATCGGTATTGCCTACACTATGGGATCGGGTATCCTCACAGGCTGGATCAAAGAAGGATTCCATGTAGACGAGAAGGATGCGCCCGCTGAGTTGAATCGCCAGATAAAGGAAGTCGAGAAGGCCACGATCGACACCAGTTGGCAAGCTTCCTACCAGAGGCAGGCCAATGACTTGCTGGCAGGAGGTCAGGGCAGAAATGGCTCTGGATTTGACCGCCATGTGATTCCAGAAGTGACCGTACGTCAGGTCGACGGCACGGAAAAGGTGTACAGCGGAGACCCGGGCACGTACATCAAGGGAGACCCTGACCGGAACTTCTTGAACCGAGATGGATCGATCAAGGAATCTATGACGCCTACGCAGCGTACGGCATATAGTGAGTGGCTTCAGGATCCGGCCGTTGTGCACAAGATCTACGAGCCCTTTGCGGATGGCCGCAACTCTTGGGATTGGCCTGGCCAGACCGAAGAAAAAGACAAGACGGGATGAGCGGTCACTGCTCGGGCATGTGAATCCTGAGTACGGCGGTCTGCCAGTTCTTCGCAGAGTCCACCGGACCAGTGACGTTGGATTCGATCGCGAGGTACAGGTAGGAACGGGAAGCGGTGATGGCGTTCACTCCGCCCGTAACCGCCGTGACGTTGCCGCCCGCCACGCGGTAGACGACTTTTCGCTCCTCGGCCTCGGTGTTCGCCTGTGCCTTGTCGAGGATCTGCTGTTGAGAGGTGGAGCGATCGCCGCCCCAGCGGAAGGGCCCGTCGTGCGCGGGCCCAGACACTCCTGGCCCGGCAGCGTAGTAGAGGGGCCCGCCTCCCGGTGCTGCGACGAGGTCTCCTCGATGAGAGCGTCCCGCCAACGTCTCGACTGCGCTGTCCACGGCTCTTCCCGTGGTCGTGAAAGGCTTGCCCAAGTCTTCGTAAGGGTCGTAGTCGGAGATCTTCTTCGGGTCGCGGCCGGCGACGATCGGGGACAGAGTGCCGTCCTGGTTGATTCGGACGATACTCGGCCCCGTCTTCCAGTAGACGTCCTTATCGCTCGTTGCCACGAGGCCTGCGTCCAGAGGATCTGTCACCAGCACGTCCGTTGCCTTCGTCCCCTTGGTCGGATCGTAGCCGCGGCGTACGGCGGGATTGTCCGGCCTACGGGACTCGCTTCCGATGGCTTCGCGTCCTGCGACAAGTGAAATGCGGTCATGCTGGATAGCATGGACGAAGTTGGCCGCACTGTAGCGGTCGCGATCGCCGATGTAGATCGTTCCGTCGTCGGCCACGGCGACTCCTGTGACCTCATCCATGCAGAAGTCGGCTAGCTTCGTAGCGCGTGGTGTGGACTTTCCACACTTGGAGGTGTCGACGATCTTCTCAGCGCGGCCATCAGAGCGCACCTTCCATAGGTCGCCGGTAGCCAGATAGACGGATCCGTCCGGGGTGACGGCTGCCTGTTCTGCGTCCTCCGGGCCCATGCCTCGTATAGGAACCCTCTTTGCCTGTCCGGACTTTGCTTGCTGCCACATGATGGTGCGTTCGCCGTCGTAGGTGAAGAGCGAGACGCGGTCGTGCCGATCCACGGCCAGGGCAGAGAAGGTGCCCTTGATCTCCACCCGGCTTCCGGCACCGGAGGTGGCTGTTCCACCGCCGAGGACGAACTCGGCGGAGAGCGGATCCGCATCTTGGGGCCGGGTGGTGAGATAGATGCCGGAAGCTCCGACAAGCGCTACAGTCGCTGCCGCAACGACAGCCCACCGCCTCTTGTGGGGCATTGTTCGAAAGGTGCTCACGACTGTTCCCCTTCAATGGGTCCGGGCCGCCCTCATTGCCGTGTCGCCGATGACAAGTCGTCACTCGGTGCGTCAGAAGTGTATGGGCAGGTCTTCTTCGGGCGAGTGCGTGCGGAGAACCACATCAATCTCTGATATGTCGGTTTGGGCGGTGAGGACCAGCCAGGAGCCGTCGCGGAACCGGATGCGGAACTTCCTGAGCTCCCACCTGCCGTTCAATGGGTCCTCGATGGTCGCCTGATCACCCGGGAGCTCAGCGACGATCTCCATCTTTCTGGCAGGCTTCCGCCACACGCGCTTCCGGGGCGCGGCCAGGACGATACGGCCGGGGGCCAGCAGGGCGAGTCGGGTGTGGTGGCGGGAATCGCTGTACCAGCGCAGGAGGAGCTGACCGGCTGCCGCGCTCCAGTCGCCGTCGAAGACCTCGTCCAACCGGTGCTCTTTGATATCCGCCGCACGACGTTCCTCCTTCATCCGTGCTGGCGATCCTCTTCGCGGCGCTTCTCTGTGGAGAAGAGATATCGGAGGACGAGTTCCGGGATGGCCTCGAAGACGAGGGCGATGGCGAAGAAGCCGAGGACGAAGGGTGCCGCCAGGATGTAGGAAAGCAACTGCATCGGCGGCATGAAGCCGGGCCGCAGACGTCCCCTGCCCGCCGCGGCATGCACATCCTTCGGGGGTCGTGGGATGGTCTCGATTCTGCACCAGTCACCGGTGGCCGACGGATGGCCGACGAGCTGTATTGCCCTGCTTTGCTCCTTCGGCTTCATCATGGTGCTCCTGCTTTCTGGGTGAGGAGATCGAGCGGCCGATCAAGGAATGCGGCGGCGCCGGAGTCTGCCGTAGAGGATGAATCCCTCCATTGCGGCGGCTGATCCGGCGCACGCCGCGACCTCTGGAGTGCCCGGCTTGGAGAGGCCGGTGCTGAGGGAGGGGCTGAGCCAGCCCGTCGGGTCTTCTACGACGATGACGCTTCGGAATGGCTTGAAGTGGCCTTCGCAGCCAGACGTCTCGCCGAACTCGTAGGTTACGCGCCTGCCGTGATCCGACCGGATGGCGGTGCAATACCATTTGTCAGTGCTGCGGCTGTGTGTCTTCTCGACCTTGATGATGACCGCGCGGTGTTCCACTCCCCAGTGGTACAGAACGTAGTCGTTCAGGGTCCAGCCGATGCAGAGCATGAAGGCGAAGCCGCTGGCGGCCACCAGCGCTCCCGGGCCCGAACCGCACATCACCCAGGCGGTGACAAGGACCACCAGGCCGAGGAACACGCCCGTCATCATCTTGACCGTGCCGTCGCTTACTGCGAGCCAAGAGCACCCGATGAGGGCGATCGGGGTCAGCAGCGCGACACCCAGGGTCGCGGGCCAGCGGCGCGATGCCTGGGGGCGCGGTGGGGTACGGGTCGGTACCGGGTCGGTGTCCGATGCTGGTGTTCCTGTGCCGGAGGTCATCTCTGCTTCTCGGTTCGGTCGGTTCGGCTCTGCCGTCCAGGGTGCCGGTGCTGGTGCCGGTGGCCTCGCGGACTCAGCGGTTGATGGACTGGACTTCCTGGACGGTGATGTCCGTGGTTGTGCCGAAGCTGCCGCTGGGGAGCTTGCCGCCCTCGCCGGTGGTGCTCGTCCAGGAGATCTCCCAGGTGAGCGTCGCCTTGAGCTTGTGCGGTCCGGAGTTGGCGGTGGAGCGGAGATAGGTGACCCCGCAGGGCGGCGTCTGGCCTTCCTTGTCCTCGGAGTACGGCGTGCCGATGCTGCCGTCCTTCTGGTTGATCGGGCAGGAGCCGGAGGCGGGGTGCACCTCAGCGTCCTTGGTGCCGGGTTCCAGGGTGAGGGAGACGGGCTTGGCGGTGGTGGTCGCGGAGAGCCCGGTATCGGGGAGGCTGGCGGTGACGGAGACCGGCTTGAACCTGGCCTTGTCGAGCCAGACCCAGGTGTCGACGTTGACGGTCTGCTTGCCGTCGGGGCTCATGGTGATGTCGGTGTCGGGCACCGGGAGCTCGTCGTACGCGTACTGGGCGAGGATCTCGGGCGAGACGGCGAGAGGTTCGTCGGGCGTTTGCCCTTCATCGACCCAGAAGGGCGGCTTGTCGCAGGACATCGCCTCGGGGTCGTCCTTGCGGGCCGGGTTGATCACCGAGGTCCAGAACATGCCCTTGCCTTGCTTGGCCATGTTGTAGTCCTCGTACTTGTCCGTCTGGAAGAGGGCCTTGTACGCCTTACTCATGATGGGGCCGATGTTGAACGGAAACTTGGACTTCTCCAAGCCTTCGATCAAGGACTTGACTTCCTTGGGGGAGAACTTCGGCTCGTACCAGCAGGCGGGAGGCGTCCAGTTGGTGTCCTTGGGGGTCAGGGCGCCGGACTTGCCGGATCCTGGATTTCCATTGACGGTCTTCTTCACGCCGGACACCTGTACCTCGGCCGCTACCGAAGGTCCATTCGCGGTCCCTTTGCCACTTCCCCGGTGGCCGCCAGGAGCCTTGCCGCCTGCGACAGCAGTCGACGGAATCACTGCTACGGCCAAGGACAAGGCGACGACTGTGGCCTTGCGCGGCGGCGAACTGATCAAGGCTGGCACTTCTTGGAAGCCTCCTCTGAGATGACGTTGGACGACTGCCACACGCCCAACTTGTTCTTCTCCATGCGTTCGCTGTAGAAGGTGTAATCGCTGGGGGAAGGCGATGCTTTCGTCACCTTCTTCGTCTTGCGGTCTTTGCTGTACGCCTTGCTTTCGTCGCCACAATAAGTGACGACCGCTGCCCCATCCTTGACGAAGGTGACCTTACGGTCGTAGTAGCGAGTAACGCCGACGAAGGTCGTGTCGGCAGCGTAGAAGCTCTGGATGTATCGCGTAGCCTCAACCAGGGCGCTGCCCTTTGAATAGAACTTGAGGCCGAGGTGGTCACCCTTGCCCTTAGTGATGGCTTCGTCGATGGAGTTGATGGCACGCTCGTTGTCGGCCAGCACCGCGTCCTGCTTCGGGTCCCCGGTCTGCTTGGGCTCGAAGACGTTCTTCACGTCACCCGGAAGCTTGATCTCCGGCCGCTTGATCCCGTCCCCCGGCGCCGTCGTGGTCGGTGCCGCCGCCGTCGGAGTGTTCTTCGCGCCGTCGATCTTGTCCTTGCCGTCGGACTTCGAGTCACCGCCGCACGCCGTCAGGGCCAGTGATGCGGCGGTCAGGAGTGCTGCCAGGCTCGCCATCGTGCGTGTGTGCGTTTTCAACTTCCCTATCTCCTATGGGCGTCCGATTGGGTGTCCGATAAGCAAAGTCCATCGATGATGGCACGGATGGCTGACAGGCGTCGGACGGCATCAACGCCTGTGGATAAGTGGAGGCGGGGGGTCGAGCCCCTGGCGGAGCATGGCTGGAACCCGCGCGCCTTGAGGCGTTTATGTGCCCCTGATACGGTGCGATGACTTGACAGTCCTCGGTTCGGCGACCTAAGAGCGCAGGGGCGTGCATCGGGCACGTGAGTCGCGTGAGTCGCGCGAGTGGGGCTGCGGCGGGGCTGTAGCGGGGTAAATCCCTGAATTCGGACATTACTTGCGGGAGCGTTGGCGTGAAGATCCAGGAGCGCACGGGGGCGGCGCACGGCAGGGGGAGCTCGGCGCCGGCTCAAGGGGTCGGGGAGCGGTTGCCGTCCGCGCCCCGTGAGCGCAAGCCTGCACTGGCCGCGTTGGCGGTGCTGCTGATCCTCGTCGGCGCGCTGGGCGCGACCGTGCTCGTGCTGCGGGCCGGCGACCGTATCGAGGTCGTGAAGATCACGCAGGACGTGACGGCCGGGAAGAAGATCCCCGATTCCGCGATGGAATCCGTTCTCGTCGCCGAGGATTCCGGCATCGACTATGTGAAATGGGATCAGCGGGACGCCATCGCGAAATACCGTGCCACCAAGGACATCGTGGCGGGTTCGCTCCTCGTCGGTCCGATGCTGACCGAGGACTCCAAGGGCCTGCCCGACGGCAAGGTGCTCGTGGGCCTCTCCCTCAAGGCCGGGCAGTACCCCAAGGACCTGGCGCAGGGGGACACCGTCACCGCCTTCCGGGTGAGCGACGCCGACAACAAGGGCGGTTCGAACGGCTCCGCCGGGTCCTCCGGCGCCTCGGGCGGATCCGGTGGCGGCGCCGACACCATGCTCGCGCCGACGGCCAGGGTGCAGGACGTCGGTGACGGCAACAGCGGTGACATCGGCAGCACCGATCTCCCCGTCTCCCTGCTCGTGGACAAGAGCCAGGCCGCCACCCTGGTGCAGGCCGCGGCCGCCGGCGAGGTGGCCATCGTCAAGGTCCCCGCGGCCGGCGAGTGACCCCGTACCACGTACGCGGCAGCCGGGCGGCAGCTCCGTACCACGTACGCGGCAGCCGGGCGGCAGCTCCGTACCACGTACGCGGCAGCCGGGCAGCCGCTCCGTACCACGTACGCGGCGGCCGAGCGGCCGTACCGCGGATGCCGTCACCGGCACCGTCGCAGGCACCGTCAGAGGGATACGAGGACACGTAAGAACATGGCGCTTATCGCTCTCGCCGCCGACAAGGGTTCGCCCGGCGTCACCACGACCGCCGTCGCGATCTCCGCTGTCTGGCCGCGGCGTGCGCTGCTGGCCGAGGCGGATCCGGCCGGCGGGGACCTGGTGTACCGCGGTGTCGCGGCGCACGGTGGGCCGTTGGACCCCAACACGGGCATGCTGTCCGTCGCCGCCACCGCGCGGCGCGGGCTGGCCGCCGAGCAGCTGTGGGACCACGCGCAGCCGATGTCCGGCGGCCTCGAGGTGCTGGTCGGGCTGGGGACGTCGGAGCAGTCGGCCGGGCTGACCGGGCTGTGGCCGACCCTCGGGCACGCCTTCGCCGGACTCGCCCAGTCCGCGCACGGCCCCGCCGACGTCATCGCGGACTGCGGGCGCGTCGGCGCGGACTCCGTGGTCGTGGACATGTTCCCGCAGGCGTCGCTGGTGCTGCTGGTGGCCCGCTCGGAGCCGGAGAACCTGGCCCGCGTCCGGGACCGTGCCGGGGCGCTTTCGGCCAAGCTGCACGGCGCGCACCGCGGGGCCGCGCAGCTGGGCACGCCGCTCATCGGCGTGCTGCTGATCGCCGACTCCGGGACGGGCGCCAAGCTGGCCGGGCAGGTCAACGACATGCTCGTGGCCGCGCAGTGCGGCGCGCGGGTGGTCGGGGTCATCGCCCACGACCCCGCCGGCGCCGCCCAGCTGAACGGGCGTCGGCGCGGCCGCCTGGACAAGTCGCTGCTGATCCGTTCGGCCCGCAAGGTCGTCGGTGACCTGCATCAGAACTACGGTGCCGCGTGGGCGCAGCCCGGCGGGCCGGGGGCGTACCGATGAGCACGGTCGACCACCAGCTGGTCAAGCGGTTCCGGCAGGACGCGGGCGACCGCATCGCCGAGCAGCGGCGGGTGGACCAGGCGTCGGGCGCGGCACCGATGTCCACCGAGGACGAGCGGCAGTACGCGCGCGCGGTGATCGCCCAGATCCTGGAGGACTACGCCCGTACGGAGATCAACTTCGGGCGTACGCCGCCGGACGCGGAGACCGAGGAGCAATACGCCGCCGCGGTGCACGCCGCGCTCTTCGGCGTCGGCCGGCTCCAGCCGCTGCTGGACGACCCCGATGTCGAGAACATCGACATCAACGGCTGCGACCAGGTCTTCGTGGGCTACTCCGACGGCCGCGAGGTGCAGGGCGAGCCGGTCGCCGAGACCGACGAGGAGCTGGTCGAGCTCATCCAGGTCCTCGGCGCGTACTCCGGGCTGTCCTCCCGTCCGTTCGACTCCGCCAATCCGCAGCTCGACCTGCGGCTTCCCGACGGGTCCCGGCTCTCCGCCGTGATGGACGTGACCCGGCGGCCCGCCCTATCCATCCGCCGGGCGCGCCTCGGCAAGGTGTTCATGGCCGACCTGGTGGGGAACGGGACGCTCACCCCGGAGCTGGGGAACTTCCTCGCGTGCGCCGTACGGGCCCGTAAGAACATCATGATCGCGGGGGCCACGAACGCCGGCAAGACGACGCTGCTGCGCGCGCTCGCGAACGAGATTCCGCCCACTGAGCGTCTGATCACCGTGGAGCGGGCGTTGGAGCTCGGACTCGACCAGTTCCCCGACCTGCACCCGAACGTCGTCGCCTTTGAGGAGCGGCTGCCCAATTCCGAGGGGCTGGGCTCGATATCCATGGCCGAGCTCGTGCGCCGTTCGCTGCGTATGAACCCCTCCCGCGTCATCGTCGGTGAGGTTCTCGGTGACGAGATCGTGACGATGCTCAACGCCATGTCGCAGGGCAATGACGGTTCGCTGTCCACGATTCACGCGAACAGTTCCAGCGAAGTGTTCAACCGTATTTCCACGTACGCGCTCCAGGCCAGTGAGCGGCTGCCCATCGAGGCCAGCCAGATGCTCGTGGCGGGCGCGGTCAATTTCGTCGTCTTCATCGAACGCCGGAACAGCTATCTGCAGGGCGGTCGGCTCCAGCGCATGGTCACCTCCGTACGGGAGGTCAACGGCGTGGACGGCCGCGTCCTGTCGAGCGAGGTGTTCGCGGAGACGGCCGACGGCCGGGTCGTCCCGCACGCGCCCATCTCCTGCATCGACGAGCTGACGGCGTACGGCTACCGCCCGACCGGGACCTGGGGGTGAGGGCATGAACGGCATTTCCTCGATGGGCGGCTTTCTCTCGCTGCCGGTGCTCTACGCGCTGCTGTCCGGCGTCGTCGTCGGCGGCGGCATCGCGCTGCTCGTCGTCGCCCTCCGCGGCCTGCCCGCGAAGCCGGCGCACGAGAAGGCCAAGGCGAGCGAACGGTCCGCCGAACTCGCCCGGTTCGTCAGCCGGCGCGGCTCGCTCGCCGTCGGCGTCGGCCTGGTCGTCCTGCTGCTGACCCGATGGGCGGTCATGGGCGCCGCCAGCGCCGTCCTGGTCTTCTTCTGGGACCGGCTGTTCGGCGGCGCCGCCGAGGAGCGGGCCGCGATGCGGCGCGTCGAGGCGCTGGCCGCCTGGACCGAGTCGCTGCGCGACACCATCGCGGGCGCGGTCGGCCTGGAGCAGGCCATCCCGGCGTCGGCGCGGGCCGCGGCCCCGGCCCTGCGTCCGCACCTGGACGCCCTGGTGGACCGGCTGCGCGCGCGTACGCCGCTGCCCGACGCGCTGCAGCACCTGGCCGACGAGATCGACGACGCCTCGGCCGACATCATCGTCGCGGCACTGATCCTCAACGCGCGGCTGCGCGGCCCCGGTCTGCGCGAGGTGCTGGGCGCCCTGGCCAAGTCGGCGCGTGAGGAGGTCGACATGCGGCAGCGGGTCATGGCGCAGCGCGCCAGCACCCGGCGCAGCGTGCAGATCGTCATCGCGGTGTCGGTGCTGTTCGTGCTGGGCCTGTCGATCTTCAACCGGGACTTCGTGAAGCCGTACGGCACGGCGGTCGGGCAGCTCGTACTGGCCTGCGTCTGCGGGCTGTTCGGGCTCGGCTTCTGGTGGCTGCGCAAGCTGTCCAGCATCGAGACCCCGGACCGCTTCCTGACCCGGGACGAGCCCGCCGTGCAGTTCGTACGGCCCCGGTCGGGGCAGGGGCCGGGGCAGGAGGCGGCCGGGGCGCAGGCGGCGCCGCACGGCTATGCAGGACCGGCCGCGGGCGGCGGACCGGCGGGTGCGCCGGGCGGCGGCCGTGGCGGCGGACCGGCCGCGTACGGTCCCGGATCGCGTGAGGGGGAGGTGACGCCGCGATGAACAGCAGTCTGACCGCGCCGGTGCTGATCGGTGCCGTCTTCGGACTCGGTGTCTACGTGCTCGTACGGGCGCTGATGCCCCGTAAGCGGGGCGCGGTCGCGCGGGTCGCGCAGATCGACGCGCTGCGGGCGCGCGGCTCGGCGCACGCGGCCGCGGACCGGCAGCCGGCGGGTGACGAGGGCCGGCTCGACTCGCTGCGCTCCCGGGTCGGCGCGCGCGTGGCCGACTTCTATCTGCAGCAGGGCTGGGAGCAGCGGTCGCTGCGGGCCGACCTGAACGTGCTGGAGCGCAGTTGGGAGGCGTTCCTGGCGACGAAGGTGCTGCTGGCCGCCGCGGGGCTGTTCTTCGGCCCGTTCATCTTCGCGATCGTATGGACGCTGGGTTTCGGCAGCAGTCCGGTGATCCCGCTGTGGCTGGCGCTGTTCTTCGCGGGCCTGTTCTTCATGCTCCCGGACCTGGAGGTCAAGCGGGACGCGGCGGACAAGCGGCGTGACCTGCGGCGGGTGATCGGCGCGTATCTGGACCTGGTGTCGATGAACCTCGCGGGCGGCCGCGGCCTGCCGGAGGCGCTGATGGCGGCCGCCGAGATCAGCGACGGCTGGGCGCTGCGCCGGGTGCGCAACACGCTGGCGGACGCCCGTATCACGGGGATCAGCCAGTGGCAGGCACTCGGGAACCTTGGCGAGGAACTTGGCGTCGAGGAACTTAAGGACCTTTCTGCCTCGCTGGCACTGGTCGCGGACGACGGCGCCAAGGTGCGTGAGTCGCTCGCCTCGCGGGCCGAAACGATGCGGCACCGGGAGCTGGCAGAGATCGAGGGGAGTGCGGGAGAGAAGTCGCAGTCAATGCTGGTAGCGCAGCTGCTGCTGTGCGCGGGGTTCCTGGTCTTCCTCATCTTCCCCGCGGCGATGCGCGTGTTCCAGGTCTGACCACCCCACCACTTCTTCCCCCACCTGTTTGAGAGGACACCACCATGAACTTCGGATCTCGGATGACCGGCCTGCCGGCCGTGGACTTCCTGGTCACCTTCCTGCGCGGCCGGATCGACCGGGCGCGCTCGGGCGAGCTGGACCGCGGCGCCTCCGCGGTCGAGTGGGTGATCATCTCGGCGGTCGTGGTCGCGATCGTCGGTGTGGTCGCCGCGATCATCAACTCGGCGCTGAGCGACGGCGCGAACAAGGTCGGCGACTGCATCAAGGGCGCCAACGCCGAGAAGACGTGCTGACGTCGTCCGACGCCCTGTCGCACCGTGCTGATGCCGTGCCGCACCGCGCTGACGCCTCGCGGCACCGCGCTGACGCCGTGCCGCACCACACGGACGCTGTGCCGCACTGACCGCTGACCGTCGACCCTTGGACTGAGCTGAGCGCATGAGACGAACGGGTGCCCTGCACCGCGCCGTACGCCGCAGGCTGGACGCCGCCCGCGGCGACGGCGGCGCGGTCGTGGGCGCGGACGGCGGCGTACGGCGCACGAGCGCGGGCCGTACGGGCGCGGGCCGGACCAGCGCGGGCCGGACCAGCGCGGGCCGCACCAGCGACAGTGGCATGACCGCGATCGAGTTCGTGCTGCTCACGCCGGTGCTCTTCTTCCTCATCTTCGCCACGGTGCAGTTCGCGCTGTACTTCTTCGCCGACCACGTGGCCCAGGCCGCGGCCCAGGCGGGCGCCCGCAAGGCGCGCGCGACGGCGGACGAGAATCCGGGCGGCTGGCGCGGCGAGGCGGAGGCCAAGGCCCGTACGTACATCCGCCAACTTGGGCCCCAGTTGCTGATCGGACCGGACGTGAAGACGGTGCGGCCGGAGCAGAACACGGTGGGCGTGCAGGTCGAGGCCAAGGTGCCGACCGTCTTCCCGGGCTTGAACTTCACTGTGCACGCGCGGTCGCAGGGCCCGGTCGAGCGCTTCGTCGAGGACTTCGGATGAGCCGTGGAACGCCGTGTGCGGCGACGAAGGCGGTGACGAAGGCGTCGGCGACGGTGGCGACGACGGCGGCGGCTCGGAATCGGCTCAAGCGCCGGTGGGCCGGCCGCCTCAGACGGCCGGCGGACGCGGGCCTGTCCACCATCGAGGTGGTCATCCTCGCGCCGGTGATGATCCTGTTCATCCTGGTCCTGGTCGCTTTCGGGCAACTGGTGGACGGGCGGGGCGCGGTCGACGGGGCGGCCCGGGACGCCGCGCGCGCGGGTTCCATCCAGCACACCTACGCCGTCGCGATGAGCGAGGCGCGCAAGGCGGCCGAGGCGGATCTCGGCGACGTCTGCAAGGGCGCGGTCACGGTGCGGTTCACCGGCACGGACTTCCAGCCGGGCGGCTTCTTCAAGGTCGAGGTGAGCTGCGAGGTCCGCGGACTGGACATGTTGGGCCTGGGCATCGGCAGCACGGTCAAGGGCCGGGCCGTGTCACCCATCGACCCGCACAAGAGGGCGACATGAGCGGCAGGAAGACGGCCGGAAGGCGCGTCGAGGAGTGGCGGCAGCGGCTGCGCGGAGACGGCCGGGAGTGGCGGCAGCGGCTGCGCGGGGGCGGCCGGGAGCGGCGGCAGGGGCTGCGCGGGGACCGCGGTTCGGGCTCGGCCGCCGTCATCGTCTTCGCCGTCCTGTTCCTCGCGGTGGCCGCGTTCGTCGTGGACGGCGGGATGTCCATCTCGCAGCGCGAACGCGCGGCCGATCTGGCGGAGCAGGCGGCCCGGTACGCGGCGCAGGACCTGGACATCGAGGAACTGCGCCGCAGCAAGGGCGAGCACGCGTACATCCTCTACCAGAACTGCGACGAAAGGGTCCGCACCTTCGCCCGCGAGGCCGGAGACGGCGTCACGTCCGCCCGGTGCACCAGTGCCAGCGCCCAAGCGGTCGAGGTCGAGATCACGCTCACGTACAAACCGGTGCTGACCGGCCTGTTCTACAGCGGCTCCATCACGGTGAGCGGCACCGCGAAGGCCGAGTCGCTGACCGGCTAGCGGACCAGCTGACGACCGGTCGGCGGATCGGCTCGGCCGTACCGGCTGTCAGTGCCCCTGACTACTCTTGTCCTACCAGCATCTGTCGCACCCCCGGCGACCACCGAAGGCATAGGAAGTCCCGCCATGGCGCGCACAGCACGCACCGCACGAAACGCCCCGTCCTCGGGGCCACAGCCGAGGCCGCTGCCCCACAACCCGCAGCGCACGTTCGGCGATTTCGTCAAGGCGTTCCTCGCGTTCATCGCGCTGGCCGTGCTGCTCGTCGGGGTGCCCGGCTCGCTCGCGTACTTCGTCGGCTGGCCGCTGCCGCACGAGATGCCGTCCCTGGACACCGTCCGGGAGCCGATCACGGCCACGGTCTTCATCAAGGTGCTCACGGTCGTCGTCTGGCTGGCCTGGGCCCAGTTCACCGCCTGTGTCCTGGTCGAGGGCAAGGCCGAACTGTCCGGTGTCGGCATGCCGTCCCGGATCCCGGGCGCCGGCCCGAGCCAGCTGCTGGCGCGCCAGCTGGTCGCGGCCCTGCTGCTGGTCGGGGCTAGCGCCGCCAGCCTCGCCCCCGGACTGTCCCAACTGGGCAACGCCTACGACGCCAACCACCGGGGCACGGTCGCCGCCGCCGAGCAGACGCCGGGCGGGGGGAAGGCGGACGTGGACCACCACGCCCAGGGCCCGCGGGCGGTGGACCCCACCGGCGGCGGGGAGCGGGCGGGCAAGGGGGCCAAGGCCGAGAAGAACACGAAGTTCTACCGCATCCAGCCGCCCGAGGGCCGCCATCACGACACCCTGTGGGAGATCGCCGAGCGCCACCTGGACGACGGCCTTCGTTACAAGGAGATCTACGAGCTCAACAAGGACCGGCTCCAGCCGGACGGTTCGAAGCTCTCCCAGGCCAGCCTGATCCGGCCGGGCTGGATCATGGAGATGCCCGCCGACGCGCACGGCGGCGACCTGGTCGAGATGCCGGAGGAGGCGCCGGAGGTCCCGCGCCAGGTGCGCGAGCAGATCCAGGAGTACGACCGCAACAGCCCGCACGGGCACGAGGAGCAGGGCGGCGGTGTCGAGCAGCCCGGGCCGGGCCAGGCCGACCCGGTCGGCGACATCCACACCAAGCCGCCGGTGCAGGAGCAGCCGCTTCCGCAGCCGGGCGAGCAGCAGCCCGGCCAGTCCGGGCAGCCAGGTGAGACGGCCGTGGCCGCCGACTCCGGCGACGAGTTCGGGCTCCCCGAGGCGCTCATCGGCGCGCCGCTGCTGGCGGCCGGGCTGCTCGCCGCGCTCGGGCGCCGCCGCCGCGCCACGCTGTGGCAGGCCGCGCTGTCCGCCGTGGGCCTGGGCAGCGGGATCGACTTCACCCCCACCGGCGTGGCCGCCAACGCACAGGACGCGCTGCTGGTCGGCGCCGACCCCGCGGCCGTACGGGACCTCGACAACGCCCTGCGCGGGCTGTCCGCCAAGCTCGCCGAGGCCGGTCGCGAGCTGCCGGTGGTCTACGCCGCCTGGCTCGCCACCGGTGAGATCCACCTCCAGCTCGCCGCACCCGCGGGCGAACCGCCCGCGCCGTGGCAGCTGGGCCAGGACCAGACGTTCTGGCGGGTCTCGCGCGGCGACATCCGGCCGCGCCCGGAGGACGGCGCCGCCGCCCCGTACCCGGGCCTGGCCAGCCTCGGCACCCTGGACGACGCCCGGCTGCTGCTCAACCTGGAGGCTGTGCCCGGCATCGTCTCGCTCAGTGGCGCCGAGGCGGACCGTACGGCCGTCATGGCGTCCCTCGCCGCCGAGCTGGCCACCAACGGTTGGTCCGACCGGCTCACCATCACGCTCGTCGGCTTCGGCCAGGAGCTCGGCGCGCTCGCCCCCACCCGCGTCCGGCATGTGGACAACGTCGCCGCGCTCGTGGAGACCATGCAGGCGGAGACCCGGCAGCGGCGCGGGGCGCTCGGCGCGGCAGGACATGACTCGGTGCTCACCGGCCGCACCGGCCGTTCCGAGCACACCCAGCACGCGCCGCACCTGGTGCTGCTCGCCGACGAGCCCACCGGCGCGCAGGCGGAGGCCCTCGCCGAACTGGCCGCCGATTCCGGTCGGCTGGGCATCGGCTACCTGATCGGCACGTCGCGCGCCGAACTGCCCGGTGCCACCTGGGCCCTGGAGATCACCGCGGACGGGCGGCTGCGCGCCCCGCTGCTCGGCCTGGAACTGACGGCTCAGCTGCTGCCCGCCGCCCAGCACCGCGCCGTCGTGGAACTGTTCGCCGCGGCCG
Organism: Streptomyces sp. XD-27; assembly: GCF_030553055.1. NCBI lineage: Bacteria > Bacillati > Actinomycetota > Actinomycetes > Kitasatosporales > Streptomycetaceae > Streptomyces > Streptomyces sp. XD-27. The sequence continues at coordinate 3,424,857 of NZ_CP130713.1, read as the reverse complement.
ACTCCGACGCCACGCCCGACCCGGACGGCGCGCCCGGCACCCGCCCGCCGTTCATGGTGGACATCACCGAGCGAGGCCGCCCCGCGGTGTACGCCCGCCTGGTCGGCCCGTACGAGGTCATGGGCCTGGAGACGCCCGAGGACGAGCGCAGCCCGCTGCTGCACGAGGCCCTGGCGCTGCTCCTGCTGCACCGCGAGGGCGTGCACCCGCGCGTGCTCGCCTCGGGCCTGTGGCCGCGCGGCGCCACCGAGGACGTCAGGGACGCGCTGATCGACCGGCTGCGCGGCTGGCTCGGCACCGACCCGGACGGCGCGCCGCGCCTGCGTACGGACGAGACGGGCCGGCTCACCCTGGCCCCGTCCGTGGTCTCCGACCTGGACGTGCTGCGGACCCTGCACTACGAGGCGACCCAGGGTCGGGGCACCCGGCGCGCCCAGCTCCGGGAGCGGCTGCTCACCGACGCCCTGGCCCTGGCCCGCGGCCCGCTGCTGGCCGACCGCCCGGCGGGCCGATACGCCTGGCTCACCCACGAGATCATCGACGCCCAACTGCCGCTGCTGGTCGCGGACGTGGCGCTGGCGCTGGCCGCCCACCACCAGGAGGCATCCGCCCCGGCCCGCGCCATGGAGGTCCTGACCACCGCCCTGACCACCGCCCCGGCCGACGAGCGCCTGTGGAACGAGCTGCTGCGCGCGGCCCACGCCACGGGCGACGCGGACCTGCTGCGGTCCACGGCGGACGGCCTGGTGGCCCGCAACCACGAACTGAACGGCGGCGCCCGCGGCCTCCCGCCCCGCACGGAAGCCCTGCTGGACGAACTCCTGCCCTCGTGGCGCGGCCCGCAGGCAGCAGCGGCGAACTGACCGATTCCGCACGCGGCACGCACATCGGCGGGCCCGTGCGGACCTGGACGCCCGCCGCTCCGGCGCCGATGTTGCGGCCATGACATGGTGAAGGCCACAGCGGAACCGGGCACGACGGAGGTAGCGTCTCTCTTGTCTGAAAACCCCTCTCCCTCCAGGAGTTGCCCGTGGCCCGCCGCCCCCTCCTCACTGCCGCCGCACTGGCCGCGAGCGCGGCCCTGCTGCTGACCGCGTGCGGCGGCGGCAGCGACGGCAAGAAGTCAGACAAGATCGAGGGTGCAGAGGGGGGCGGCATCAAGTCGCCGTCCCCGTCCAAGTCCCCCGAATCCGACCCCATGGCGTCCAAGCGCCCGAAGCTGAAGGGTGAGAAGGGCTTCACAACGGTCTTCGAGGGCTGGACGTCGGACGACCCGAAGGAGAACGCCGTACTGCTGGACGGCAAGTACCAGGCACTGGCGGTGAACTCGGCTATCTTCAAGCAGGACCCTGAGGCACCTGAGGTGGGGTTCTACAACATTGGCCCAGCGCTCGCGAGCGCCCGGGAATGGGTCACCGGGTTCAAGAAGAACGGCGACACCCTGACCGGGACGCTGCGCTACTACGATCCGCGCATCAAGTTCACGTCCGATGATGTCGCGACACTCCGATACTGCACCGATGAGAGCAAGGCGTTCTCGAAGGACATCAAGACGGACAAGATCGACCGCACTGAGCCCTCATCGAAGAGCTATGTGCTCTATGTGACGGGCGTTGTGAAGAACAGTGAGGGAATCTGGCAGACCACCTCGCTGGTATCGCAGAGGGGGAAGTGCCAGCCATGATCAACGGACGTCGATTCGCCGTCACGGTCACGCTCGCGGTGGCCGTCATAGCGGCCTGCGGTACACCGGCCTTCGCGGACATCGGCGGTGGTGGGACCCGGGGCGAGGCGGATGGAACCACCCTGTCGGCTACCGCGACCAAGGTGACCATCACCCGGTCCGGCGGCGGATCCGGCGGCAACACTCGGCTCGCGCCCACCAACAGCAACTGGACGCCACCGGTCTGCTGGTACGAGCCGGTGGCCACCCCGAAGCAGCTCAAGGCCGCCGTCGAGAAGATCGACCCGTACAACGGATCCATCCCCGTAACGCCCTCGGTCAGCTGGGGGCGGGTCAACTTCGAGCGGTTCATGGAGAAGAAGTCCGAGTACAACAAGTACGGGGATTACGCTGTCTCACAAGAGGGCAAAGGCAAGTGGTATCGGGGCGTGATCAACCCCAACCGCAAGGACGAAGTTGAGTGGGATTCCTGCCAGGAGATCATGTTCTTCGCACTTAACGGTGAGAAGCCGAAGGCGGAAACGCTCACCCCCGAAATCCTCGCCGGCTACGCCTACGACGAGATCCGCGTCCCTGACACCAAGGTCACAATGAACCCGTCAGGCAAGCAGACGGTCAACCTGCCGACGTGGATCTGGCTGGACAAGGCGAAGTTCACGCCCGTGACCGTCAAGGCCTCGCTGGGTAAGGACCTGTGGGCCGAGACCACCGCCAAGCCGAAGAGCCTCCACATCGAACCGGGCACCAAGGACGCCGAGGTTTTCCCCGCGTCCGGGGACTGCCCCATCAGCGAGGACGGCAGCATCGGCACCCCGTACACCGAAGGCAAGGGCAAGCAGGACCCGCCGTGCGGCGTGAACTACCTGCGGTCCACCACCGGCGGCGGATCGTTCCAGCTCAAGGCCACCCTGACCTGGGAGATCTCCTGGAAGGGCAGCGGTGGCACGGGCGACAGGCTGCCCGACGGCACCTTCGGGACGACCACCACGGTCACGGTCGGGGAAGTCCAGACGATCAACCGCTGAGCACGCTCCGCGTTCCGCGTTGTCCGGCCTGGTGCGACAACTGTCGCACCAGGCCGGACAAGCAGCCTGGGTGGCTGAGGCCGGCCTGACAGCGGACCGTGAGAAGGCGGTCACGGCATTCACCGAGATCCGGTACACGGATCTGCTCCCGGCATTCGGACTTCCCGGGGGCGAGGAAGTCCAGCGGTGTTAAGGTCGGACCTTAGGCTCTGATCAGGCTGATACAACACAGCGCGGGGGAGATCGCGTGAAGGTTAAAACAAAAGCCTCGATATTGACGCTCACGACGGCACTGACGCTGGCTGGTGGTTTCACCATGGCCCCGAACGCGGCCGCCGTGGGCATGTCTGCATGTCGTTACGACTCATTCGACGTGAGTTTCAAGATCAACACGAATGGCGCGCAATTGCGCAAGGGCCCGGGAAAGCGGTACGAGACGCGCGGCACGCTCTACAAGGGGGATTCGTTCCGCTACTTCTGCCGCACCTGGGCCGGCAGCGGCCCTGACGGCTTCGACCGCAGCTGGTCGTACGGCGAGATCCAGAAGACGACGAAGTCGGGGATCTCGAAGGGGACGCGCGGCTGGGTCTACGGCCGCTACCTGGACTGAGCGGCCGGGCCGGAGGCGTCGTAGCCGGGTACGGACGGCCAGCGGACCGTCAGGACGACGGACTCCTCCTCCGCGTACCAGGAATGGTCGACGCCCTTGCCCCACACGACGTAGTCACCCTGTTCGGCCAGGAGGACGCTGCGGCCGGGGAGTTCGACGCGGAACCTCCCGCTGATCAACACGAGCAGAGCGGTGCGTTCCTCGCCGGTGACCCACCGCTTCCGCTCGTCCCCGCGGGGATGGACGCCCCACTTGATCTCCACGTCCTGGCTGTGCCGGGGATCGCCGGCTTCCTTGAAATGCCCGAGCAGCCACCCGCGGTCGAGGGCGGCGTCGTGTCCCGCGTTGCCGACGTACACGGTGTCATTCCCGCTCATGTCCGTCACGAGGGAGCACCGAATCGGCCCGCCTTTGTGGCGCGTATGAGGGCGCCTATTGCGCGGGGGGTTGTGGCGATGACGACGTCGGGGGCGTCGCTTTCGCGGAGGGCGACCGCGGTTCCGGTGATGGCCAGTTCCACGCATTCGCCATCGGCGTGCGAGAAAGAGGACTTCTGCCAGTCCGGCCGTGTGGACATCGACGGGCCTTTCACAGTTCTCTGATGACTGAGTGGATGAGGTCTCGCGACGCGGACTTGCTGAGGGCCGCGCCCTTCACCGCTTCGAAGAGCATGCGGCATCGCTTGAGGCGCGATTCGGCGTGCAGGAAGTCCATGCCGAGCGCGGTGTCGATCTGCACTGTGTCGAGCTGCGGCACGGGGCCGCCCGTGTAGTGCATAGCATGACCGGAGCCGATCGGGTCTTCGACCTCGAAGGGGATGACTCGCACGGTGATGTTCGGGTGCTCGCTCAGCTTCTGGAGGTGTTCAAGCTGGGCGCGTGTCACCTTCCGGCCGCCGAACCGCATACGCAGTGCTGTCTCGTGGATGAGCGCATCGAACGGCGGTGGCTCATCGCGGTGCAGGATCTTCTGGCGTTCCATCCGATGCGCGAGCCGCGCCTCCATGTCCGCTTGCGGAAGCGGCGGGAACGCATAGGTGAAGACCGTGCGTGCGTAGTCCTCGGTCTGGAACGTCCCGGGGAAGTGCGTGATCTGGATCGTCCGGAGAAACGTGGCGTGGTGCTCCATCTCCGCCAAGTCCCGTAGCGGAGCGGGCAGGATCCCCCGGTAGTCCTCCCACCAGCCCTGCCCTCGCTGCTCGTACGTCATGGCCGCCAGCGCGTCGATGAGCGCCTCGTCGCCGCACTGGTAGAAGGCCGCGAGGCGCCGTAGGCGTTCCTCGCTGACGCCCACGCGGCCTGCTTCGATGTGGCTGATCTTCGCCGGGTCGACTCCGAGCAGCTTTGCCGCATCGCGGGCGCTTACGGCCGCAGCCTCGCGCATCTTGCGCAGCTCCGTACCAAGGCGCTCCTGACGTGCCGTTGGGGTGCTCCTCGGCGGCATGGCTTCCTTCCCTCAGGTCCTACCGAGTGTGACGCCACAGCTTCCCACGGTCCACTTCGTTCGGGGGAGGTTCCTGTTCAAGGTTATTCCGGAGTCATCTTGAACCCTACTATCTGTGGTGCGCGCCACACGTGGCGTAGCGGCAGCGTCTCGCTGTCCAACTGCCGTGTGCTGCTTTGGCGATGCCACCGGCGCGGCAGACTCGTCCCTCACGAGAGAAGTCACCGCATGGATCGACCACACTCGTACACGCTCTACTGCCCGCCCCTCGAAACCTCGCCCCGCATCGCACGCGACTTCGTCCAATCCGCCTTGCGGCGACTGCGGTTGGAGGATGTGGCGCCCGTCGCGGCCTTATGTACATCCGAAGTCGCCACCAACGCGTATCTGCACGCCCCGGGGCTCGGGTCGCTCCTCTGGCTCGCCGTGGAGGTCGGCGAAGTGCGGATCACCGTCTACGACGGCAACCGCGACGAGCCCGTGCTGCGGCCGACGTGCGTGGAGCGCGAGAGCGGGCGTGGGTTGCGGCTGGTGGATGGGCTGGCCGACGCGTGGGGGACCAGCCCGGGTGCGCCGCTCGGGGTGGGTGGGCGGGAGGGCAAGGGGGTGTGGTTCACGCTCGCCACGCCCTCGTGTCTCTCGTAGCCCGCGTACGCTTCGCGGCTCGCACGCACCGCCCGCGTACGCGTCCCGGCTCGCACGCACCGCCCGCGTACGCCTTGCGGCCGGCGGGCACCGCGGCGTACGCATCGCGGCCCGCATGCACCGTCCGCGTACGTACCGAGGTCCGCGTATGGCGAAGGGCCGCGGTCGGCGGTGGGCGCGCCTGACCCGGCCCCTCGGGTGGTGGGTGCTCCGGTCACCCGACGACGAGGCCCACCCCGTCCACCCGGACGGCTTCCCCCGTGGCCGAGGCGTCGATCACGAGGCTCTCGCAGCCGGCGCCCTCGACGATCAGCGAGGCCTCGGCGAGGCCCGTGACCACAGAGGCCGCGAAGCTGAAGTCGATACAGCCGGCGGGGGCGGCGTGGTGGGCCTGGGCCGCGTGCGATGGCGCGGCTCCGGTGAGCATGAGCATTCCGGCCGCGGCGACGGTGGCGCAGGCGGTGAGGATGCGGCGCATGCGATCTCTCCTTGGCGGTGGTGCCGGATGGGCCCTTTGCGGCACATCCGTACGCAAGTGACTGTGTCCACCCGGAATCAGACGGTAACCACCCCTGTGGGTGGGGGAGGAGTGTGCGGCGCGCGGGGTGCCCGCCCCCGCGCGCCGGGCGACCTTGTGCTCCTCCCCCAACCTGTGCATGCCGCCGCCGACGGCAGTACGTGTGTGGCGCCCGCCGCGCCGGCCGCCCACCTAGGCATCGCGCCGCGCCGGCCGTCTACCTGGGTATCGCGCCGCGCCGGCCGTCTACCTGGGTATCGCGCCGCACCGGCCGCCTACCTGGGTATCGCGCCGCACCGGCCGCCTACTTGCTGACCGCCGTCAGGATCTCCGGCAGCCTCTCGGCCACCTTCGGCGCCGCCAGGCGCAGTCCCGCCACCGTCAGCCCCGCGCCGTACGCCAGCCCCAGCGGCAGGACCAGCCACAGCAGGCCGTGTGCGCCCGCCACGTGCAGCCAGATGGTGACGCCGACCACCGGGAGGCACAGGACCGCGCCCAGCAGCATGCCGCCGAAGATGCTCAGCGTGCCCATGGAGGCCTGCGACGGGTGGACGTTCTTGAAGCCGCTGTCCTGCGGGATGGTGTACGGGTAGAGGGCGGAGGACAGGGCTCCGGTGGCCAGCATGGCGCCGAGCAGGGCATACGTCATGCCGAGTGCCTCGGGGAACTCCGCCCACCCGTCGAGCAAGGCCGCCGCGAGGGCCACCACCGCGGTGACGTACGGCACGCCCACCAGCACCAGCGCCAGGGCCCGGCCGCGCAGTTCGAGGTAGGCGTCGCGCGGTCCCGTGATCGTCTGCGCCACCATCCAGAACGCTGAGGTGTCCTGGCCGAACTGGTTGTACATCTGCATGCCCAGCAGCCCGCACGCCCAGCACGCCCCGTAGATGTCCCCGCTGCCCTGGAGGGCGTAGACGACCGGGAGCAGGAGCCCGGCGACCAGCGCAGTGGCCCAGCCGGTCTTCGTCTTCGGATCGCGCCAGGCGTAGCGGAAGGTCCGCTCCATGACCGTGCCCGTACGGCCCGCGGGCAGCAGCCGGGCAAGGCCGCGCGCCCCCGTACCGGCGCCCGCGGCCGTAGCCGCACCCGCGCGCGCACCCGCGCCCTGTGCCGGTTCGGCGGCCTGGAGGGTGGAGGAGTCCGCGGCGGTCATGAGCCGGGTGAGGCTGCGGTGCCACCAGACCAGCAGCAGCACCAGCGCGGCGGCGGTCAGGGCGAGTTGGCCCAGCGCCGTGCCGTACGCGCCGTCGCCGATACCCCACACGGCGTCGATCGCGGCGGCGGGCGGCACCCAGCGCAGCACGTCGGCGGCCGGTTCGAGCGTGGAGAGCCCGTTCTCGCCGGACAGCTTCTGCATGCCGAGGTTCACGAACTGGAAGCCGACGGCGATGATCAGGCCGCTGAGCAGCGCCAGGTCGCGCCCCTTGCGGCTGGTCAGCAGGCGCAGGTTGGCGGTGGCGACGGCGCGGGCCAGGGCCACGCACACCAGCAGGACGAGGACGACGGCGAGCGCGCCGGCGGCCGCGGCGGCGCCGCCGTGCGCGACGGCGACGACCGAGCCGATGGCCATGGTCAGGGTGAACAGCGGGCCGACGCCGATCAGCGAGGAGAGCAGCAGGGCGACCATGAGCGGGCCCGGCCGCAGCGGCAGCATCACCAGTCGGCTCGGGTCGAGGGTCTCGTCGCCGGCGGAGAAGAACAGCGGCATGACGGCCCAGCCGAGCGCCAGGACGGCTATGGCGGTGGTGACGAGCGCGGTCGCGTGGTCATGGCCGCGCAGCGCGATCAGGCCGAGCAGCTGGAGGGCGGTGAACAGGGCCGTCAGCACGATCGAGGTGATGTACGCGGCCCGGCGGCGGCCGTTCTGCCGCAGTCCGTTGTGCAGCAGCGCCAGCTTCAACCGTACGAAGACGGGGACGGTGACGGAGACCGGTACGCCCGAGAAGGACGCGGCGGCCGGGTCCGGGGCGTCGGATATGGAGGTGGGGGAGGACGTGCTCATCGGGCGCCGCCGCCGAGCCAGTCGAGGTCGTGGCCGGCGCCGAGGTCTCCCGCGCCGACCAGGGACAGGAAGGCGTCCTGGAGGGACGGCGCGTCGCCGCGTACCTCGGCCAGCGGCCCGTGCGCGCGGATGCGCCCGGCGGCCATCACCGCCACCCAGTCGCACAGGGACTCCACCAGCTCCATCACATGGCTGGAGAAGACGACGGTGGCCCCGGAGCCGGTGTACCGCTCCAGAACGCCGCGGATGGTCTGCGCGGACACCGGGTCGACGCCCTCGAACGGCTCGTCCAGGAAGAGGACTTCGGGGTTGTGCAGCAGGGCGGCCGCCAGGCCGATCTTCTTGCGCATGCCGGTCGAGTAGTCCACCACCAGCTTGTGCTGGGCGGCCGACAGGTCCAGGACGTCCAGCAGCTGGGTGGCGCGCTTGTCGACCTCGTCGCCCGGCAGGCCGCGCAGCCGCCCGGTGTAGGCGAGAAGCTCGCGCCCGGAGAGCCGCTCGAACAGGCGCAGGCCCTCGGGGAGGACGCCGATCCGGGCCTTGACCGCGACCGGATCGCGCCACACGTCGTGACCGGCGATCTCCACGGTGCCGGAATCGGGCCGGAGCAGACCGGTGACCATGGAGAGGGTGGTGGTCTTGCCCGCGCCGTTGGGCCCGACCAGGCCGATGAACCGGCCGGCGGGCAGCGCGAGATCGACGCCCGCGACGGCGACCTGCTCTCCGTATCGCTTCCACAGCCCGGATATCCGGACCGCGGACTCGTGTTCCATCCCCGTGTTCGCTGTCACCAGTGGTGCCTTTCGACGTGCGCGACCGGGGGCCGGTCGCGCCCCCGTCGCCGCCCACCATACGTGCGGGGAGTGAGGGCGTCAGCGGCCGCGGGACGCCGCCGACTCGCGGCCGCACGCGTACGCCAGCGCGCTGACCAGCTCCTCTGCGTCCGGCAGCCAGCGGTTGCTGACGGTCGGGCGGCGGGCCCACTGGACGGAGCCGCGGGAACCGACCCGGGTCGGCGGCGCCAGCACGTAGTCGCCTTCGCCGTGTGGCACCAGGTCGACCGAGGCCGGCGCCCAGCCGAGCTTGCGCACCATGTCGGGGACCTTCACCGCGGCGCCCGGCAGCACGAAGAAGTGCATCCGGCGGTCCGGAGTGCAGGTGATCGGCCCGAGCTCGATGTTCATCCGCTCCATGCGCGCCAGTGCCAGGAAGCCCGCCGTCTCGGGGACGTCGAGGGCGTCGAAGGAGCGGCCGGTGGGCAGCAGGATCGACGCGCGGGGGGTCTTGCCCCAGATCCGGCGGGCCACGACCGCGCTGCCCGTCGCCTGGGCCGCCCAGTCGTCGCGGGCGGGGTGCGCGCCGGGGGACGGGCAGTCGGCGGCCCCGCAGGAGCAGCGCTCCATGCCCGCCCCGGGTTCCAGCCAGGTGCCGGGGGACACGTCCCAGTGCCGTTCCTCGGCGTAGCGCGCCGCGGCGTCGAGCAGCAGGTCGCCGCGCTGCTTGGGGATCTGCGGAGTTCGGGTGACGTCGATGCTCTCTTCCACGTTCAACTCAACTCGCCGTGCCAGCAAGGGTTACGGTCGCGGGGCGAGTCGGGCGGGGAGCATCGTCAGGTCACACGGGGCGCACGGGTGCATCTTCGGGGGCGCGCGGGCAGCTGCGGCGGCGTGAGCGGGTAGCCACATCGCGTGACGGGAGTCCAGTTGTCCTCCGGCCGTGCTGCGAACCCTCGGCGGCCTTGGGGCTCCCCCGTCCTGGGCGGCATGCGCGATACGGGGCGAACCCGTATGTACGGCACGGGCCGAACTCGTCTGTACGGCACGGGTCCAACCCGTATGTACGGCGCGGGGCGGACCCGTGTGCACGGTGCGGGTCGAACTCGCCTGTACGGCGCGGGTCGAACCCGTACGCATGGCGCCGGACGAACCGCGTGCACGCTGCGGGTGAATGCGGGCAAGTCCTGCATTCTCCGCATTTCCGCTGGGCAGTTTCCGCTGGGCAGTGATCACCAGGGACGGCGTTCATCCCGAACGCACCGCAGTCGCAGGGGGTAGAGCCATGGCCGCTAGGCCGCTTGTGGCGCGGCAGCCGAACGAAAGGCTGCAGGCGCTCATTCAGGAAGCCGGCTGCTCCAACGCCGGTCTCGCACGCCGCGTGAACATGTGCGGGGCCGAGCACGGCCTCGATCTGCGCTACGACAAGACCTCGGTGGCCCGCTGGCTGCGCGGTCAGCAGCCCCGCGGGCGCGCCCCGGGCATCATCGCCGAGGCGCTCGGCCGCAAACTCGGCCGTACGGTCACGATCGACGAGATCGGGATGGCCAACGGCAAGAACCTCGCCTCGGGGGTGGGCATGCAGTTCTCGCCCACCGTGCTGGGCGCCATCGAGCAGGTCTGCGAGCTGTGGCGCAGCGACGTCGGCCGCCGCGACTTCCTCAGCGGGACGACGGTGGCGGCCTCCGCGCTGGTGGAGCCGAGCCGCGACTGGCTGATCACCGGCCCGGACGCGCAGGTCGCGCGGTCGGCGGGGGCGCGGGTGGGGCTGTCGGACGTGGCGGCGGTCCAGGCCACCACCGAGGCCATCGTGGAGTTGGACCACCGGTACGGAAGCGGGCATGTGCGGCCGGTCGTCGTCCACTATCTGAACAGTGTGGTCTCCGGTCTGCTCGCCGGTTCGTACCGGGAGTCGGTCGGCCGTGAACTCTTCGCCGCCGTCGCCCGGTTGACCGAGCTGGCCGGATACATGGCGGTCGACACCGGCCAGGCGGGTCTCGCGCAGCGCTACTACATCCAGGCGCTGCGGCTGGCCCAGGCCGCCGGGGACCGCGGGTACGGCGGCTATGTGCTGGCCGCCAGCATGAGCCACCTCGCCGCCCAACTGGGTAACCCGCGGGAGATCGCGCAGTTGGCCAAGGCCGCGCAGGAGGGCGCGCGCGGGCATGTGACACCGCGCGCGGAGGCGATGTTCCTGGCGGCGGAGGCGCGCGGCCACGCGCTGATGGGCGACGCGCGCGCGTGCCAGATCGCGGCGGGCCGGGCGCTGGCCGCGCTGGAACGGGCCGAGGCCGCCGCGGACTCCGGCGACGATCCGCCGTGGATCCGCCACTTCGACCACGCGTACCTGGCCGACGAGCTGGCCCACTGCCACCGCGACCTGGGGCAGCCCGAGCCCGCGCGGCGCCGCGCGCAGGAGGCGCTGGACGGGCTCGCGGAGGGCCGGGCGCGGCGGCGGGCGATCGGCCTGCTGCTGCTGGCCACGGCGCATGTCCAGCAGCGGGACGTGGAGCAGGCGTGTCACGCCGGGACGCGTGCGGTGGACCTGCTGGGCCAGTTGCGCTCGAACCGCGGCGCGGAGTACCTGGACGACTTCCGGCAGCGGCTGGAGCCGTTCCGGGACGAGCCGGTGGTGCGGGAGTTCGGGGCGCGCTTGGAGGTCTACGCGGCGTAGTCGCCTCCCGGCGGGGGCTGTGGGCTGTCGGTGGGCGTCGTGGTTGTCCGGTGGGGCCCTTTCCACGCGCGAGGGGCGTGGAAAGGGCCCCACCGGCGCGTGGGCAGGGGCAGCGCGTGCGGCGCGGCCGCGCCTGGTCGTGCGGTGTGAGCTTCGCCTCGGGGCGGCGCTTCCGGGCGCCCGCTGTCACGCCTCCGCCGGGTTCTCGGCCTGGCTGCGGCAGGGGAGGGAGGGAATGGGGCAGAGCGGTCACCCCAGCGCTGCGCGGGGCGGGGACCCGGTAGCGTGAGCCGACGATTCCGTAAGTTCCGCATTAGCCATAGGAGTCCCGGTGACGCAGAGCGGACAGGGAAATGAGCCGCAGCCTCCTGCGGTCCCGCCCGCGCATGAGGGCGTCGTGCTGCCCGCTCACGGCGACCAGTGGGCCCCGGAGCAGCAGCAGGCGGCTCCGGCCGGTGGCCAGCCGTGGGGTGCGCCCTGGGGCCCGCAGGGGCAGGAGCAGCCGTCTGCTCCCGCCCCGCAGCAGTCATCGGGCTACGCACCGCAGCCGGACTACGGACAGGCGGCGTACGGGCAGCAGACGCACGGGCAGTCCGCGTACGGGCAGCAGCCCGGGCAGTACGGACAGGAACCCGCGTCGTCGTACGGGGACCAGCCCGCGCCGTACGGCCAGCAGTCCGAGTCCCCGTACGGCCAGCAGGGGCAGCCCCAGCAGCCGGGCGCGCAGTCATACGGGCAGGCGCCGCAGCCCCAACCGCCCGCTCCGTACGGGCAGCAGCAGGGCCGGTCACTGCCGCCGCACCAGCAGCCGGGCGCACCGGTCCACGGCGGCCAGCCGGGGCAAGGCGGATACGCCGGCCAGGCCAGTCAGCCGGGCCAAGGCGGATACGCGGGCCCGGCCGATCAGCCGGGGCAGGTGAGTCGGCCGTTGCCGCGGCTCGAACCGCAGCCGCCGCAGCGGCAGGTGCCTCCCGCGCCGCGGCCCGGCGAGGAGACCACCGTGCTGCGCCCTGTCACCGCCGACACCCCGCCCCCGTCCGCGAGCGCCCCCGCGTCCGACGCCGAGGCGACCCAGCTCATACCCCCGGCCGGTATACCCCGGGCCGGGGCCGTGCCGCTGCCCCCGAGGGAGCCCCCGTCCCGGCCGCCACGGGCGCACCGCAGACCGGCTCCACCCCGCTGCCACCCGAGCGCGCCCCGCGCGGTCGGCACGCCGAGTCGCCCGCGGAATCCACGACCGTACTGCGCAGGATCCGCCCGCAGGAGGCCGCCGCTCAGGCCGCCGCCGCCCAGGCCGGTCCGCCGCCGCAGCAGCAGGGCGCCGCCCCGGCGCGGCCGAGGAGACGCAGGTCCTGCCCGGCCCGATCCCGGCGGCCGGCGGGCCCGGCGGCGGGCACCAGCCGCCCCGGCCGCCCGGCGGCCCGTACGCGATCCGCCCCGGCCGCCCGGAGGACCGGCAGCCGCCCGCGGAGTTCGACGGCCTGTTCCGGGCCGACGGCGCCGCCCGGGGCCCGGTGCCGAACCGGCCGACTCCACCCAGCAGCTGCCGGTGTTCGACGACCGTATGGAGCCGCCCGCCGGTTACGGCGCGAACGCCGCGAGCCCGTACGGTGACGACGCCGCTTCGCCCCGGCGCCGCGGCGTCTCCCGCGGCGCGCTGATCGGCATCGTCGTCGCGGCCTGCGCCGTCGCCGGGCTGGCGGCGGGCGCCGCGCTCAGCCTCGGCGGGGACGACGAGGGCGACGGCGACACGAAGAAGACCGGCGCGAGCGCGACGCCCGGCGAGAGCGCGGAGGCCAGTGCGTCGCCGACCGCGGACCCGGTCAAGGAGCAGGCGAAGGCGCTGGACACGCTGCTCGCGGACAGCGGCAACAGCCGCGCGTCGGTCATCAGGTCGGTCGGGAACATCAGGGTCTGCAAGGACCTGACCAAGGCCGCCACGGATCTGCGGGCCGCCGCGGGCCAGCGCAACGCCCTGGTGACCCGGCTGGCCGGGATCTCCGTGGACAAGCTGCCCAACCACGCCCAGCTGACCCAGGCGCTGAACACGGCGTGGAAGTCGTCGGCGTCGGCGGACAACCATTACGCGGCGTGGGCGGACCAGGTCGGCGGGAAGAAGGGCTGCCACAAGGGCAGGGCGCGCAACACGGGCCAGACGGTCGCCGCCGAGACAGCGAGCAGGCAGGCGACCACGGCGAAGCGGAAGGCCGCGGCGCTGTGGAACCCGATCGCGAAGCGGTACGGCCTGACCGAGCGCAGGCCGGAGCAGCTCTGACGCCACCCGGTCCGGGGCCCGCCAGGGCCCCGGACCCTGGTCCCCCGGCAGCCCGGCCCCGGTCCCCGTACCCCGATCCCGGCCCTCCGGGCCGGAAGCGCGCCGCGTCAGCCCTCGCCCGTGTGGTCTTCCAGCGTCTTCGTGACGTCGACGAAGCCGTCGCGGACCGCCACCAGCCGACCGTCGCGTACCACCTGGTACGTGACGTTGGCGTTCACGATCCGGGGGTAGCCGGGGACCGCCAGCAGGTCGGTGAAGCGCCAGCGCAGCGGGGGCGTCAGGCCGCCGGTGTCGACCTCGTGGCCGCGGTTGAGCGCCTTGCGGACCGAGCGGGCGCTGATGTCGTCCTTGTCGAGCGACTTCAGGACGGACCGCAGCGCGGTGTAGGCGATCCAGGTCGTCTGCGTGCCGGGGTCGGCCGCGTCGATGCGGTTGTCGTCGAAGGCGTACCGGTTGATGACGCGGTACATGGGGCCCCACCGCGCATCGTCCGCCGCCGGATACCAGCCGGTGGCGTACGCGCCCTCCAGCGCGCTCTCGCTGCCGCCGGTGCTGTCCACCAGGGATTGCCGGACGCTGCCCAGGACGGAGGCGATCCGCACCCTGGGCTTGTCCTCCTGGACGCGGCGGAAGGAGTCGAAGAAGGTGTTCGTCCGCTTGCCGAGCGCGGCGGTGACGCACGCCGACCGGTCGAGCTCGGTGCCGTACTGGGCGGTGCCGTACCGGTGCGGGTCCGCCCCGACCCCGTCCAGGGCGCGCTGCACCTGCCGGGTGTAGTCGGAGGCGTCCTCGGGGGCCCGGACGTCGGTGGCGGGGCCGCGCTCGCCGTCCGCCAGCCCCGCGTCGAAGAGCTTCGGCAGCTCGTCGCCCGCGATGGTGTCGGGGCGGACGAGGGAGACGCGCTTGCAGACGGAGGCGAGCTGGCGCCCGTTGCCCGCCAGCAGCGAGGCCTGGCCGCCGTTGACGGGGTACGAGATCGGGCTGTTGAACTCCTGCGCGGAGACCCCGTACCCGCCGATGTAGGGGATGCCCGCGACCTCCAGCGGCGACATGACGGAGCGGCCGTACTGGCTGTAGGAGCCGACGACCGCGACGGCCTTGGCGTCGGCCGCCTCTCGCGCGCAGCGGGCGGCGTACACCGTGTCGTTGCGTTCGTTGCAGGTGAGGACCTTGAGCTCGCGGCCGTGGATGCCGCCGCTGTCGTTGACCCAGCGCGCGTACGCCTGCGCCATGGCGGGCATGCCGGGCATGTTGGTCGCTCCGGTGCCTTCCGGGGCCCAGGTCATCACGACGATCGGGGCGCTCTCGGAATCCCCGGCGGCGAAGGGGACCGCACCGCAGCCGGTGAGCAGGGACGCGCTGACCGCCGTGCACGTGGCCAGGACGGCGGTGCGGAACGGACGAGAGGAGGGGCGTCGCCTTCCGGTCATGGCGGGAGCCTGGCGGTCCCCCCGGAACGTGTGCGTTCCGTCAGATCAACGGATGGTGTCATGAAGGTGAATTGCGGGGGTCACTCCCGGCCGGAGTGTGAAGAACGTACGATCGGGCACCGTGCAAGGTTCGGAGAACTCTTCCCGTCGCGGCCGCCGCTCGACCACCATGGGCGCCATGCCGCTCAATGACATGCCGTGGTGGCGCTGGCGCAGCAACGTGCGATCGGCGCTGCACATGCTCTCCGACCCCGTCTTCCAACAGGAGTGCTGGCTCGCGGGCCAGGACGGATACGGAGACGTCACCGACGCCGTCTACCGGCTGGTCGAGGACACCTGGCTGGACAACTGGTCCGCCGAGAAGTACGTCGGGACGATCTTCCGCGACTCCCAGGAGGCCGCGCTGGTCGACGTCGCCGTGCTGCGCGTGCTGCGGATCATGCACCAGGTGGGCGCGGACGCGCCGGTCTCGGCCTATCTGGAGCACCACGGGTGGCCGGAGGCCGTGCGGGCGGCGCGGGACGCCCATGTGCGGCTCGCGGCGAACGACGGCGAGAACCCGGACGTGCCGCCGTACCCGCTGCACGTCCTCGCGATGATGACCGGCGGGATCTGAGGGACCGGGGGTCCGAGGGATGGCGACCGCCTGAGGCGGTCGGCCGGGTCCGAGGGCCCTCGCCGGTGTGCGACGCTATTGGGCTATGAGCGAGTCGCGACCTGCCGCCCCCGACCAGTACATCCTCACGCTGTCCTGCCCCGACAAGCAGGGCATCGTGCACGCCGTGTCGAGTTACCTCTTCATGACCGGCTGCAACATCGTGGACAGCCAGCAGTTCGGCGACCGCGACACGGGCCTGTTCTTCATGCGGGTGCACTTCACGGCGGAGGCGCCGGTGCGGGTGGAGAGCCTGCGGGCCAGCTTTGCCGCCGTCGGTGAGTCCTTCCAGATGGACTGGCAGATCCACCGGGCCGACGAGAAGATGCGGATCGTGCTGATGGTGTCCAAGTTCGGGCACTGCCTCAACGATCTGCTCTTCCGGGCCCGGATCGGCGCGCTGCCGGTCGAGATCGCCGCGGTCGTGTCGAACCACACCGACTTCGAGGAGCTGGTGGGCTCCTACGGGGTGCCGTTCCACCACATCCCGGTGACCAAGGACACCAAGCCCGAGGCCGAGGCGCGGCTGCTGGAGCTGGTGCGCGCCGAAGGCGTGGAGCTGGTGGTGCTCGCCCGCTACATGCAGGTGCTCTCCGACGCGCTGTGCAGGGAGCTGTCCGGGCGGATCATCAACATCCACCACTCCTTCCTGCCCAGCTTCAAGGGCGCCAAGCCGTACCACCAGGCGCACGCGCGCGGCGTGAAGCTGATCGGCGCCACCGCCCACTACGTGACGGCGGACCTCGACGAGGGGCCGATCATCGAGCAGGAGGTCGAGCGGGTGGGCCACGAGGTCACCCCGGACCAGCTGGTGGCGGTCGGCCGCGACGTGGAGTGCCAGGCGCTGGCGCGGGCGGTGAAGTGGCACAGCGAGCGGCGGGTCCTGCTCAACGGCAACCGCACGGTGATCTTCTCCTGACCGGGGCGCCGCTCGGCCCGCCGTCGACCGGGGCACCGCCCGGCCCCGCGCTCCGGCTCGGCCCGTACTAGAGCCGGGACAGGGACGCCGTCGCGAAGAGCACGTCGCGGATCGCCTCGGGGTCCCCGACCTGGCCCGCCGCCGCGTCCAGCGGCGGCACGTGCCCGGCGGCCAGCTGGTAGAACGCGTCCCGGTCCAGGGCGATGTGCGCCACCTCCCCGTCCGGCCCGGCCAGCGCGCCGGGCGAGTCCAGCGCGATGAACCAGTGGCCGCCGCCGCTGCCCTCGATCTCCAGGCGGAGGGAGCGCCCCAGGGCGCCCGCGGCACCCAGCCTCCGGGGCGGCCCCGCGAGCCCGTCGCGGCGGCGCTTGGCGAGGGCGTCGGGCAGCAGCCGCGCGCACAGGTCGATCATGTGGTGCAGATGCGTGGCCGACGGCGGCTTGTACGGGTAGTCGACGGCGTCCGCGATGTCTCCCGCGTGCACCCAGCAGGCGAAGGCGCGGTCCAGGAAGGCGTCGTGCACCGGCAGGCTTGAGCCGTCGTACGGCACGGGGAGGTCGGCGGTGCCGCGGCCCGCGAAGGAGACGGTGCGCACCAGGGAGTGAGCCTGCTCGCGCCACGCCTCGCGGAGGGTTCCGGGCGGCGCGCCGGAACGGTACGCACTGGGCACCCCGGCCGCGATGCCGCGCCCGAAGATGCCGTGCCCCTGGGAGCCGCCGCGAACGCCGTCGCCCGGGCCGTCGCCCGGACCGGCGCCCGAACCGCGGTCCGGTCCGGCGCCCGGCTCGGCGTGAGGGCCTTCCGGGTCGGTGGGCTCCGCGCGCCAGAACGCCTCCGTACGCCGCTCCGGGGACGCCGGCGCGCCGGCGCCGAGCGGGTCGGGCAGCCCGAGGGAGGCCGCGAGGAGGCCGTCCACGGCCATCAGATGCCCCATGACCCCGTGGACGGTGGTGTCGCGGCCGACCAGTCGCTTGCCGTCGAACCACTTGAGGCGGACCGGGGCGCGCCACTCCGCGCCGCCCATGTCCCGCAGCAGCGCGTCCAGCCGGGCCGCCTCGGCGTCGTAGGCGGACGCCCACTCGGGAACCGGGATCCGGGCCGGACGGCGGTCCAGGCAGCCCGTGAGGACCCGGGTGCGCAGCCGCGGGTCGAGATCCAGGCTGTCCTCGTGGTGCAGCAGCCCGACCGCGTCGCGCAGCCGCAGCGCCTCCTCCGCGCACGGTACGCAGTCGTTGAGGTGCGCCTCGACGGCCGCGGTCTCCTCGCCGGAGCACGCGGCGAGGGCCCAGGCACCGAGCAGCGACTTCAGGACCGTGTGCGTCGGCGAGGCCGTCGGAGGCCGCGCCCGTCCGGTCGGCGACGGCCGCCGCCCGGCGGGCACCGGGGGCGTCCGCGGGGTGGTGGGGCGGCGGTGGCCGGTCGGCGGTTCGCCGGGCCCGGACGTCTGGTTCGGGTCGGACGGCTTGCCGGGGTCGGACGGCCGGTCGGGGTCGGACGGCTTGCCGGGTTCCGCGGCTCCGCTCGGCTCGGGCGGTTCGACACGGGCGCGTGGTGTGCCGCCTCGTTGTGTCGCGCCACCGGGGCCCTGCCAGTCGGTGCCGTCCTCGGCGGGTGGGCGGGGTGGCGGTATCAGCGGTGGACCGGCGCCTTCCGAGCGCGAGCCACCCGCCGGGCCTCCCGGCCCTCCCGCACCGCTGCCCGCTTCGCCGCCGCCTGCACCGCCTCCCGCACCGCCGCGGTCACGGTCGCGCTCGTCGCCGGTGCCGTCCGCCCGGCCCGTACCGTCGTCCGCCCGGCCCACGCCGTCCCCACGCCTCGTACCGTCGTCCGCCCGGCCGGTGCCGTCCCCATGGCCGCAGCCGTCGCCGCTGTCGTCCTCGAACTCGTCGTGGTCGAAGCCCTCGAAGCGGTCCGGTCCGCCCGGCCCGCTCACGGTGCCTCCTCCTTCTCGCGCGCGCCGCTCACAGCGCCCGTCCGTAGCCGGGCGGGGACGCCGTATGCGGGCTGTGCGCGTTCGCCGTGGACAGCAGCTGGAGGCCGAGCCGGAGGCGGCGGCGGGCCTCGTCCTCCGTGACGCCGAGCGTGGCCGCCGCCTGGCGGTAGTCGCGGCGGTGGAAGTAGGCCAGTTCGAGGGCGGCGCGCAGCGGGGCGGGCATGGAGGTGACGATGTAGTCGGCCCGGGCGGCGGCCGAGGCGTCGCGGATCTTCGCCTCCACCTCCTCCTCCGTGGCCCGGTCGCCTTCCGCTATCGACGCGGCCTCGCTCTCCCGGAGCCGGTGGACCGCCTGGCGGTGGCTGAGCGTGGCGACCCAGGAGCGCAGTGAGCCGTGCTTGGGGTCGTAGGCGTCCGGGTTCTCCCAGATGTAGCCGAAGACCTCGCGGGTGACGCGGTCAGCCGCCTGCTCGTCGTCCAGGATGCGGAAGGCCAGGTGGTGGACGAGCGACGCGAAGCGGTCGTACAGCTCGCCGAGCGCGGCGGCCTCGCCCCGCGCCAGGCGCTGCTGCATCTTGCGGTCCCAGCGGGGAGATGCGTCGTGCGCCATACGGCCCCCATCCCTGTGGTCGGAAGTGCGGCAGTCTCCAGCAACTGTGCCCGGACTCGCATCGAATGTAGTGCGAACGACTGACTTCATCCGCACGTTCCGGGCAATGTGCCCCGATCGTGGCGCTGCGGATGGTATTGGGCCCGTCACTTTACGCAGGAATCCCTCGGCGGGACGCTGGGGCGGGGCTTAGGGTCGTGTCGGGCAGGTTTCACGGGGGCGTGTTTCACGGGGGCGTGTTTCACAGGGGAGAGGGCGGGCAGCCGCACCGGGAACAGCTGATTCCGGTTGGCGGCGGGCCGACGTGCGATTCGGCGGGCGAGGGAAGGGCATCGACGCGTGACGTTGAAGGTGATGCAGGCCGAGCGGGGGGACTGGGTCGTGCTGCGGGTATCCGGCGAGATGGACCTGGTGACCTCGCCGGCGGTCCGGCAGCATGTGCACGACGCCGTCGCCGAGGGCCGTCACGCCGTGGTTCTCGACCTCTCCGAGGTCCGGTTCTGCGACTCCAGCGGGGTGGGGGTGCTCATAGCCGCCCGGCGGCTGATGCGCTCCTGTTCCGGGCAGCTGCGGCTGATCCTGCCGCCGCAGGACGCGCCTGACGGGTCGGGCTCGCACGTGAACCGGGTCCTCGCGGCGCTCGGCGTGCGCAGGCTCTTCGAGGTGTACCCGGACCTGGCCGCCGCGACGACGGCCACCGCCGCCTAATCGTTTCTTCCGTCACCTCGGCCGGGTAAACGTTTCAGCTGCGGCTCCGCGCAGAACAGCTGCGGCTCCACGCGGATCAGCTGCGGCTCCGCGCGGACGCGGTACGCCGGCGGGCGCGCCGCGCGGCCGGTCACGCGTGCTGCGGGAACTCCGCCCTGACCACGAACCCGCCGTCGTCCGTCCGGTACGCGTCGAAGGTGCCGCCCAGCAGCCGGGCGCGCTCCCGCAGCCCCACCAGCCCGTGTCCGCCGCCCGGCAGCTCCGGGGCGGGCGCGCCCGCGTCCCGGGGGCCGTTGCGCACCTCCACCCGCAGCCGGTCGCAGGCCGGGTCCCGGTCGCTGACCCGCACCCGTACGAGGGCGCCCGGGGCGTGCTTGCGGACGTTGGTCAGGGCCTCCTGCACGGTCCGGAAGGCCGCCCGTTCCACCGCCTCGGGCCGTCCCGTCCGCCCGGTGGGCCGCTCGGCGTAGTCCGCCTCGTACTCCACCTCCAGCGCGCTCACCTCCAGCAGGCGCGGCAGATCGGCCAGCCGCGGCTGCGGGGTGAGGTCCTCCGCGTCGCCGCCCGCGGTCCGCAGGATGCCGACCATGTGGCGCAGCTCCTCCAGGGTGCGGACGGACAGGTCGCGGATGGTCCGCGCCCCCTCGCGCGCCCGGGGGTCGGCGGTACTGATCTGCACGGCCCCCGCCTGGAGGCTGATCAGGCTCACCTGGTGCGCGACGACGTCGTGCATCTCCCGGGCCAGCCGGGCCCGCTCGGTGCCCACGACCTGCTCGGCGAGCAGCCGGTCCGCGTGCCGGCGGCTGCGGGTCAGCTCGTCGAGGCGGGCCGCGAGCTCGCGGCGGGTGCGCACCAGCAGGCCGAGCGCGATGGGGCCTATGGAGGTCACGAAGGCGTCGATGAGGGTGAGGGTGTTCTCGCGGTACGCCGTCGGCTCGAAGTCGGAGACCGGCCAGGGGATGAAGTGCGCGGCGGCCAGCAGCGGCACGCACGCCGTGAGGAGCCGCCTGTCGTCCCTGCGGACCGCGACCGTGTAGATCGCGATCATGGGCGCGAACCACACGTAGCCGATGAGGATCCCCGGGAGCGTCGCGAGGAAGACGGTCAGGGGGAAGCGGGTGCGCAGCAGCAGCGCCCCGGCCGCGATCAGGGAGACGTTCAGCGCGAGGCCGAAGGTCACGCCGTTGACCAGGAACGCGTCGGCGGTGGCCAGGAGGACGGGGACGATCAGGCGGGCCCAGGGCCGCGCCCACAGGGCCTTCCAGGTGTTCACCGCGCGCCGCCGCCCGCCTGCGGCAGCCCCGCGACCAGGCCGGCGCGGTCGGCGACGATGGCCGCCTGGACGCGGTTGAGGCCGCCGAGCTTGCCGAGCACGGCCCGCACGTGGTCCTTCACCGTGCTGGCGGCGAGCCCCATCCGGTCCGCTATCTGCGGGTTGGCCAGGCCCTCGCCGAGCAGTGCCAGCACCTCCCGCTCGCGCGGGGTCAGCGCCCGTACCGCGGCGGCGGCGGTCGCCTCGGCCTCCGCCGCGAGGAAGCCGCCGATCACGGCCCGGGTGACGCCCGGGTCCAGGACGCTGCCGCCCTCGGCGAGGGTCCGCACCGCCCGCACCAGCTGCTCGGGCTCGGTGTCCTTGAGCAGGAACCCGGCGGCCCCCTCGCGCAGCGCGGCGGCCAGGTACTCCTGCGCGTCGAACGTCGTGAGCATCGCCACGGCCGGCGGGCGCGGCGTCTCCTGCAGCCGGCGCAGCACGGTCAGGCCGTCCACGTCCGGCATCCGGATGTCCAGCAGGACGACGTCGGCGCCGGCGCGCACCACCGTGTCGACCGCCTCGCCGCCGGAGCAGTCGGCGACCACCTCGATGTCCGGGGCCGTTCCGAGGATCAGCCGGAGCCCGGACCTGACGAGCTGCTCGTCGTCCACCACAGCGACACGAATCACCAGCTGCTCCCTCTTCCTTCCCCGCTGACCACGCTGACTGCGTGGATGGGTTTTGGCCAACGGTCGTTCCAAGAGTGCCGCAACGATTCGGAGAAGTGGAGGGCTCAGCTCCGTCCAGTGGGCGGGATCACCCCCTCCGATCGGCGGGGGTAAGCAGAGACCAGCGGTGGATTTCGCCGCCGCCATGGACACGGCAGAGTGCTCTTCATGCTGCACCACCCCGCGGGGACCGACCGGACTCCCGCCCGCACCACCTTGTGCCACCGCGCTCACCTGCGCACCGTGGCCGCCCTGACGGCCACAGGTGCCGTCACGGGGCTGATAGCGGGGTGCAGCACAGCGTCACAGGCCGCCGCGCCCCCCACACGCGGCGGCCTGTGGACGTCGTACCAGCCCGCCAAGAGCGACGACCATGCCTGGGCGCGCGACTTCCTGCGGCAGCGGCGGCTCCCGGAAGGGGTCGCCGAGCAGCTCAACAAGCGGCTGAAGCTGCGGGAGAAGATCGGCATCCAGGGTCGGACCTGCGGGAACTCCGATGTCGCGTACGACCCCGAGGAGCGCCGCGTCGAGCTCTGCTACGAGTTCGTCGACGAGGTCCGCGAGCTGTTCGAGGACGATGCGGCGGACGCGGCGGACGAGAGCGGTACGGCCGACGCGGAAGCCGACTCCGCAGCGATCGACGGCAAGATCGCGGACAAGACCGCCGGGGTGGTCACCGAGACCCTCTACCACGAGGTCGCGCACGCCCTGATCGACCGGCTCGACCTGCCGTTCGTCGGGCGTGAGGAGGACGTGGCCGACCAGTTCGCCGCGTACCACCTGATCCCCCAGGGCAAGGCGGGCCGCGCCGCGGTGCTGGCCGCCGCCGACAACTACCTGCTGTACGCCGGGCAGACCGACCCGGCCGACATCGACTTCGCGGACGAGCACCTCCCGGACGCCGCCCGCGCGGCCAACTACTACTGCTACGTGTACGGTTCGGCGCCGGACCGGCACCGCTCCCTCGTGGACGGCGAGCGGCTGACCAAGGAACGCGCCGAACTGTGCGAGGACGAGTACGACGACTTGCGGCGAGGCTGGAGCACGCTCCTCGCGCCGTACGAGACCAGCCGCTGACCGGCCTCCCGCGGGGGGAGAGACCGGCCGGCGGCGGAACCGTCGCGACGCCGCGGAGGAGGGGACCTTCGGCGCCGCGATTTATCGGTCCTGTCCGGCCCGACCAACCGGACAGGACCGACCCAACGTCGCCGCCGACACGGCCGTGGACAGCCGTCGGTACGGCCGCCTACAGCGGCGGCTCGGTCGGCGCCGGGCCCAGTGTCGTGGTGCCCGGCGCCGCCCGGTGCCCCAGGCCCGTGCGGTACGCGTCCATCGCCGCCTCCACGCGCCCCTCGCGGCGCAGCAGATCGCCCAGCAGCCGGCACAGGTCGGCCAGGTCCCCCGCCGCCCCGGTGCGCTCCAGCAGGGACAGCGCGGCGCAGTAGTGCTCTTCGGCGGCCTCGGTGTCGCCGCGCTCCTCGGCGATCAGCCCGAGCAGCCGGTGCGCGCCGCCCGCGTGCACGGCGCCGCGCTCGGCGGACAGCCCGCCGCCCGCCGCACCGCCGCCCGGCTCACCGCCCGCCGTACCACCGCCCGCCGCACCGTCCGCCGCGCCGCCGCCCCCGTATGCCTCAGCCGGAGTCAGCAGCGGCAGCAGCAGCGCCTCCGCCTCCGCCGGCCGTCCCCGCCTGCGCAGCACGTCCGCCAGCTCCACCTCCACCTGCACGGTGAACAGCGCGGCCCGCTTGGACGCCAGCATGTCGCGGGCCGTGCGCAGTTCGCTCTCCGCCCGTTCCAGGTCGCCGTCCTGCGCGTGCACGTATCCGCGCATCCAGTGGCAGTGCGCCAGATCGGTCCGTATCCGCAGCTGCTGGTACAGCTCCTGGGCCTTGGCGAGCGAGGCGTCCGCGTCGGCGATGCGCCCCTCGGCGATGAGCGTGCGGGCCACGCCCCGGTGCATCCCGGCGATCAGCTCCGGGTTCTCGACGCGCGGCGCCAGGGCGAGGGCCAGTTCGGCGGCGTGCGCGGCGCGGGCGTGCGCCCCCATGTCCATGTACGGGGCGATCGAGGCGGTGTAGAGCAGCAGCAGGGCGTCCGGGTCGTGCAGCCCGGAGGCGTTGAGCTCGTCGATGGTGCGCTCCAGCAGATAGCAGGAGTACCGCAGCTCACCGGCGAGCAGATGGGCCAGGGCGCGGCCGCGCACCGCCGGCACGCGCTGCGGCAGCGGCTCGTCGGCCAGCAGCGCCTCCGCGGCCTGGAAGTGGTCGCGGGCGCGGGCCAGTTCCCCGGTCTCCAGGGCGCAGTCGCCGAGCCCGAGCAGCGCGGCCGCCTGCTCCGCGGGCAGCTCCAGCCGCTCCGCCTCGGCGCGCAGCGCGGCGAACCGCTCTGCGGCGGCCTCGGCCGCGCCGGTGCTCAGGGCGCTGCGGGCGTCGGTCAGCCCGGCCCGCAGCTCGGTGGCCTCGCGCGGCGAGCGGCCGGTGGCCAGCTCCTCGTAACTGATGCCCAGCCGTACGGCGAGGTGGCGCAGCGCCGCCTCCGAGGGGCGCACCCTGCCCGCCTCCAGGGTGGAGATGTACGCCGCGGTGTAGGCGGGCTCGGCGAGCTGCCGCTGGGTGAGGCCCTTGCGGGTGCGCATCCGGAACACCCGCCGGCCTATCGCCTCCGACCCCTCGCTCCGCACGTCCCCGGCACCGGCATCCGCGATGTACGCCATGTTCCCCCCGTTCTCCCAGCGGTAGGTTAAGCAGCGAGTCAACTCCATTTACGTGAGGATTTGAAGATGCCGCAGGCGATGGTTCCCGGTTCGCACCCCTCGACCACCGTCCGTCAGCCAGGACTCGTCCTCACCGACCACCATTTCGACGTACCACTCGACCATAAGGCCCCGGACGGCGAGCGGATCAGGCTGTACGCGCGGGAAGTCGTCGCCACGGACAAGACCGGTGCCGACGGACGGGCCCGGCCCGAGCTGCCCTGGCTGCTCTACCTCCAGGGCGGGCCGGGCTTCGGCGCCGACCGGCCCGTCGGCCGCTCGGGCTGGCTGGACCGGGCGCTGGACGAGTACCGCGTCCTGCTGCTGGACCAGCGCGGCACCGGCCGCTCGACCCCGGCCGACCGGCAGACGCTGCCGCTGCGCGGCACCCCCGAGCAGCAGGCGGACTACCTCGCGCACTTCCGCGCCGACGCGATCGTGGCCGACTGCGAGCTGATCCGGCGGCGACTGACCGGCGGCGCGCCGTGGACCGTGCTCGGCCAGAGCTTCGGCGGCTTCTGCGCCGTCAGCTACCTCAGCCACGCCCCGGAGGGGCTCGCGGCCGCGCTGATCACCGGCGGCCTGCCCGGACTCGACGCGGACGCCGACGCCGTCTACCGCGCGGCGTACCCCCGTATGGAACGCAAGACGCTGGCGCATTACGGTCGTTATCCGGGTGATGCGGACGCGGCGCGGCGGATCGTGGCACACCTCGCCGAGCACGAGGAGGTGCTGCCGGACGGGTCGCGACTCACCGCCGAATCGTTTCAGCAGCTCGGTATCCTGCTCGGCTCCGGCGACGGCTCGCACCGGCTGCACTACCTGCTGGAGGACGCCTTCACGCCCACCCCCGGCGGGCCGCGGCTGAGCGACGCCTTCACCGAGCAGGTCGCCGGGGTGCTCTCGCGCGCCGGCAGCCCGCTGTACACCCTGCTCCACGAGTCCATCTACGCCCAGGACGGGCGGGCCACCGCCTGGTCGGCCCACCGCGTCCGCGCCGAGTTCCCGGCGTTCGACCCGGCGCGCGCCCTCGACGGGCCGGACCCGGTGCTGTTCACCGGCGAGAG
Source organism: Streptomyces sp. XD-27 (assembly GCF_030553055.1). Taxonomy (NCBI): domain Bacteria; kingdom Bacillati; phylum Actinomycetota; class Actinomycetes; order Kitasatosporales; family Streptomycetaceae; genus Streptomyces; species Streptomyces sp. XD-27. The sequence goes on along the minus strand of NZ_CP130713.1, from coordinate 3,399,155 downwards.
CGTGCACCCCTGGATGCTGGAGACCCACGCGGCGCTGCGCCCGCTGCGCCGCACCGCCGAACTCCTCGCCGAGCGCACCGGATGGGGGCCTCTGTACGACGCGGAGCGGCTGGCCCGCAACAACGTGCCCGTGGCCGCCGCGATCTACCACGACGACCTGTTCGTGGACACGGCCCACTCGCTGCGCACCGCCCGCGCCGTCCGGGGCCTGCGCACCTGGGTGACGGACGAGTTCGAGCACGACGGGGTGCGCGCCGGGGGCCGCCGGGTCCTGGACCGGCTGCTGAGCCTGGTGCGCGACGCGTGAGCCGTATGAGGCACACGTGAGCCGTATCAGGCACGCGTGACCCGTATCAGGCGCGTGTGACCCGTGGGGCGGGGTTGGCGCGCCGTAACCCGCGTGCGAAGGAAAAATCACCCGCTTCCGGATTCCCTTCCGCACCACCATTGCCGGGCGCCGCGACGACGCCCTAAGTTGAGCGCACGTTAAACCATCGGCGTAACCCCGCTTAACTCGCTGCTTACGCAGCCGACTTCGGGAGTCCATCGTGCCCACCCCCCACCGCAGACGCATACGCATCCCCGTACGTGCCGCCGCCCTGGCCGGCGTCGTGCTGGCCGCCGCCCTGACGGCCACCGCCACCGCGACCGACACGGACGCGTCCCCCTCCTCCGCCTCGGCCGACCGGGCCGAACCGCAGGTGGAGGTCGAGTACTTCACCGGCCCCGGCGGCCACCCCCGCCACACCGAGGTGCCCGCCAAGACCCCCGACCGACTCACCCGCTCCGACCGCGCGCTGGCCCCCGCCCAGGCCGCCGGTGACGGCGAGGTGTCCTCGGTCGTCGACAAGGGCCCGACCGCCGACAAGGTCGACGTCGTCTTCGTCGGCGACGGCTACACCGCCGACCAGCAGGAGGACTTCCACGCCGACGTCCGCGCCAAGTGGTCGGAGATCTCCGAGGTCGAGCCGTACGCCTCGTACAAGGACCTGTTCAACGTCTGGACCGTGGACGCCGTCTCCCGGGAGTCCGGGGTCTCCGGCGACCCGGGCAAGGACGTCGTCAAGGACACCGCCCTCAAGTCGTACTTCTGGTGCGACGGCCTGGAGCGGCTGCTGTGCGTGGACACCGCCAAGGTGGAGTCGTACGCGGTCAAGGCGCCCGCCGCCGACCTGGTCATCGTGCTGTCGAACTCCGCCAAGTACGGTGGCGCGGGCTACAACGACGTGGTGTCCAAGCCCGGTTACGACGGGGTGGCCACGGCCTCCTCCGACCATCCCGACTCCGACCAGGTCGCGGTCCACGAGACCGGCCACTCGCTCGGCAAGCTCGCCGACGAGTACTTCTACCCGGAGTACGGCACGTACTCGGGCCCGGAGACCGCGGACATCAACACCAGCACGCTCAGCGCCGACGAGCTCAGGGCGCAGCAGAAGAAGTGGTACCGCTGGCTGGACCAGACCTCGCCGGACGGCGGCACGGTCGGCGCGTACGAGGGCGGCGGCTACTACCCCAAGGGCCTCAACCGCCCCACCGACAACTCGATCATGCGGACCCTGGGCAGGGAGTTCAACCTGCCCGGCCGTGAGGCGATGATCGCGGGCTTCTACCGCCACGCGAGCGTGGTCAGCAGTGCCACCCCCGCGAAGACCCTGCTCGGCCGGACCACGCGCCTCACGGTCGACGTCCCGGACACCGCCACGCTGCGGTGGTACGTGGACGGCAAGGAGGCCGTCGCCGCCAAGGGCAAGGTGGCGATCACGCCCAGGTCGCTCGGCGTGCCGGCGGACGGCCGGGAGCACACCGTCACCGCCAGGGCGACGGACAACACGAAGGCGGTGCTGGACCCGGCGCTGCGCAAGCTGCTGAGGGACTCCCGCACCTGGAAGGCCAAGGGCTGACCGGGCTCGTACCCACCCCCCACCGGAAACCCCCGCCCACCGGCGGGGGTTTTCGCGTCGGGGGAGAGCCTGCGTCGTGGGCGAACCCGCGTTGCGGGAGATCCCACGTCATGCGAGATCCCGCGTTGCGGCGAACCGGCGTTGCGGGAGAGTCCGCGTTGCGGCGAACCCGGCGTTGCGGGAAGCCCGTGCGCCGCTCGGCCCGGCTATGCGGACAGCTCCCGCTCCAGCGGCGTACGGAACCGGGGCGTGACCCGCACCTCCCCGAGCCAGCCGCGCAGCCGCTCCGCCTCCGCCTCGACGGCGGTCGTCGCCTCCCGGCCCGCGTCCGCCAGCAGCCGCCACACCAACTCGCCGTCCGCGCGCTGCGCCCAGCCGCCGATGACGCGGCCGCACCACCACACCGTGGGGCCGACGTTCCCGGCGCGGTCGAAGAGGGCGGGGACGTGCTCGGGGTCCAGATACCAGTCGCGCCCCCGCCAGCCCATGGCCGTCGGGTCCAGGCCCGGCAGCAGCGCCGCCCACGGCTCCGCATCCGGGACCGGCTCGGTGTCGCCGGGGACGACGAAGCCGGGCCCTTCGTCGAGGGTCACGCCCTCCGCGCCGATGTCGGCCAGCGCCTTGCGGGCGTCGGTGAGCGTCCAGCCGGTCCACCACTTCAGGTCCGCCTCGGTCGCCGGTCCGTAAGCGGCCAGCCAGCGCCGGGCCACCTCCGCCTTGGCCTCCCGCACCGGCACGTCGGGCAGCGCCGGGACGAGCGCCCAGGGGTACAGGCTGCTGGTCCAGCCGCCGCGCGGGCGGCAGCGCCGGACGTGGCCGTCCGAGGCGAGCAGCCGCAGCAGCCGGGTGCCGACGCTCTGCTTGGACTCGTACGGCTTGCCGCGCGCCATCGTGATCTGCTCGCGCAGCGCCGGTACGTCCTTCGCCAGCTCGGCGGTCGTCGCCTGCCCGCGCTCGGCCAGCGCCGCCAGCACCGCCACCTCCGTGGCGACCAGCCGCCGCTCGTCCCAGGCCTCCGCCGCGTCGTCCACGCCCTCGCGCAGGTGCTTGAGCGCCGTGGTCCGCTCCTTGACGGCGATGGCGCGGGCGGTGGAGGCGCCGACGTACGGGGCGAAGCCCGCCGTCACCGCGAACAGGGTGCGCCGCATGCTCAGCAGCTTCACCAGGGACACGTCCTCGTACAACGCCCGGTCCACGGCCCCGGCGTCGGGCGCCGCGAGCCGTGCGCACGCGGCCAGATAGACGGTCGCGGGATCGGTGGCGTGCAACCCGGCCAGGGCGTCGGCCACCTCCTCGACGGTCGCGGCCCGCCGGTCCGGGGCGAGCAGGTGCCGCCGGGCGAGGCGGGCACGGCGCTGGTCGGGGGCGAGGTGCGGCGTCGGCGAGCTCATGGAGCAGGAGCGTATGGCCAAGGTCTGACATCGCAAGGTCTGACATCTTCGGGAATGTCGCCGCCGCGCCCCGTGGGACAGCCCGGCTCCCGTCCGGTGATCGTTTTCACTTGCGGCAAGATGATGGCCATGAGTACGTACGGGGGCGAGAACGGCCCGCTGCTCGCGGGACGCTACCGGCTGGTGTCGCGGCTCGGCAGAGGCGGCATGGGCACGGTGTGGCGGGCCGTCGACGACCTGCTGGGCCGCGAGGTCGCGGTCAAGGAGCTGCATCAGGCGGACGAGGGGCTGTCCGGGCTGGACGCGCAGCTGCGGCGGGAGCGCACCCTGCGCGAGGCCCGTACGCTCGCGCAGCTCAAGCATCCCAATGTGATCGTCCTGCACGACGTCGTGGAGCAGGACGGCCGTCCGTGGATCGTCATGGAGCTGGTCGACGGGCAGTCGCTGGCCGACCGGCTGGCCGCCCAGGGCCCGGTGGGGCCGCGGGAGGCCGCACGGATCGTGATCGCGCTGCTGGACGCGCTGCGGGTGGCGCACGCCTGCGGAGTGCTGCACCGGGACATCAAGCCCGCCAACGTGCTGATGGAGGCGGGCACCGGCCGGGTGGTGCTCACCGACTTCGGCATCGCGCAGGTCTCCGGCGTCACGACGATCACCGACACCGGGTCCTTCGTCGGCTCGCCCGAGTACACCGCGCCCGAGCGGATGGCGGGCCGCCGCACCGGCCCCGAGTCCGACCTGTGGTCGCTGGGCGTGCTGCTGTGCGCGCTGGTCAGCGGGGAGTCCCCGTTCCACCGCGACTCGCTGGCCGGTGTGCTGCACGCCGTGGCCTTCGACGAGATCCGCCCGCCCGCGGCCGCCGGTCCGCTGCTGCCCGTCGTCCAGGGGCTGTTGGAGCGGGACTGGGAGCGGCGGCTGGACGCGGACGCGACGGAGCGGCTGCTGCGGGCGTACCAGAGCACCGGGGACACCCCTGAGATGCCGGTCCACTACACCCCGACGCAGTACAGCGTCCCGGACACGCCGCCTCAGCCCGTCGCGCCCACGCCTCCGCAGCCGTTCGCGTCCGCGCCTCCGCAGCCCCTTGTGCCGGGCTCGCCTCCGCAGCCCTTCGCGCCGGGCCCGTCGTCCGGGGCTTCGGCCCCGTCGCATGCCGCGTCGGGCTCGTCGCATGCCGCCTCGGACCCGTCCTCGGCCGCGCCGCGGTCGGACGTCGCCGATGCGGCGTACGGCGGCACCCCGCCGCGCTTCGACCTGCCGTCGTCGCCGGCTCCGGGCGCCGTGCCCGGCCCCGGGGCGGCGTCGGCCCCCGCCCCGGGCCCGGCGCCGGGGCGCGCCGGGAAGCGGCCCTCCCGCACCCGTGCCGCCCTGCTCAGCGCCGTCGCCGTCGTCGTCCTGGTGGGCGCGGGCGCCGGGATCGCCACGCTGCTCATGGACCGCGGCGACGACGCGTCCGACCTCGGCGGGCCGGGCGCGCGGACGAGCGGGAAGAGCACCCACACGTCACCGGCCTCGCCGTCGGGCGGGCCGACCACCAAGGCGAAGCCGACCCGGCGGACGAAGCTCCCGAGCGGCTACACCCTGAAGACCGACCCGCTCGGCTTCCAGGTGGCCGTACCCAACGACTTCAGCCGCTCGGTCGAGGGGCCGCGCGTCTACTACTACTCGCCGGGCAGGGAGTTCCGGATCGGCATCCACGCCCAGCCGAAGAACCCCAAGGGCCCGCTCGGGACCACGCGGGATGCCGACGCCGAGGGTCCGCAGAACTACCCGGGTTACCGCGCGGGCCAGGTCATCGAGACCGAGCACCACGGGGTCCCCGCCGCGCTGTGGGCCTTCGTCTGGAACGGCGCCGCCGACGACGGCGGCGACCGGCAGACGTTCGAACTCAGCTGGGACCAGGGGAACCAGATGCACGATGTCTGGGTCTCCGCTCCCGTGAAGCAGAAGAGCCAGGGAAAGCGGTATTTCGACATAGCCGTGCAGACGTACTCCCGGCCCGGCTGGAGCAACTGAGTCGACCGGCTGACTCGACCGACTGGCTCGACCGACTGGCTCGATTGGCGAACGACGCACCGCGACAGGTAATGATGAGGCCATGACGAACCTTGGGGGACGGGCGGACGAGCCCACCAGCTACGGGCTCCAGCCGCCGCAGGCGCCCGACGGGTACGGGGTGCCCGGCGACGCGGCACCACCGGTTCCGCCGCAGGGCGCCTACGAGCCGACGCAGATGGCCGCCCAGCCGGCATCCGCGGGACAGCCCGCACCCGCGGGGCGACAGGCACCCGCAGGACAGTCCGGACACCCGGGATACCCCGCGCAGCAGCCGGGAACGCAGGACTCCGGCTCCGGGCGGCTGGTCGGTGGCCGCTACCGGCTCGTCTCCCGCCTCGGGCACGGCGGCATGGGCACCGTATGGAAGGCCCATGACCAGGTCGTCGACCGGGAGGTCGCGGTCAAGGAGCCGCGCGTCCCCGACCACCTGCCGGAGCGCGACCGCCACACCGTCCACCAGCGCATGCAGCGCGAGGCGCGCGCGGCGGCCCGGATCGACCACCCGTCGGTGGTCACCGTGCACGACGTGGTGGTCGAGGACGGCCGCCCGTGGATCGTGATGGAGCTGGTGCACGGGCACTCGCTCGGCGACCGGCTCACCGAGGGCACGCTCGACCCGCGCGAGGCGGCCCGGATCGGCCTGGCCGTGCTCGGCGCGCTGACCGCGGCCCACGAGGCCGGGGTGCTGCACCGCGACGTCAAGCCGGACAACGTGCTGCTGGGCCGCAACGACCGTGTCGTGCTCACCGATTTCGGGATCGCGCAGGTCGAGGGCGAGCAGGGGCTGACCGAGACCGGCGCGTTCGTCGGCTCGCCGGAGTTCATCGCGCCGGAGCGGGTGCTGGGCCAGCGCCCCGGCCCGGAGTCCGACCTGTGGTCGCTGGGCGTGGTGCTGTACGCGACGGTCGAGGGCATGTCGCCGTTCCGCCGCTCGCACACCCCCGCCACGCTCCAGGCGATCCTGTCGGCCGAGCCGCAGATGCCCGCGCGCGGCTCCGGCGCGCTGGGCACCCTCGTCATGCAACTGCTGCGCAAGGACCCGGCGGCGCGGCCGTCGGCGGCCGAGGCGCGCCAGGTGCTGGAGTCGGTGGCGAACCCGCCGCAGCCCGCGGCGACGCTCCTGGCCGCGACCCCGGGTGCCCCGGCCGCCCCGCGACCACCGGCGGCAGCCGCTTCGTCCCGCCGATCCTGCACAAGAACCGCAAGGCGCAGGCGGGGCTCGGCGCGGGCGTGCTGGCGGTGGCGGCGGCGCTGGTGCTGACGCTGGTGAACCCGTTCGCGAAGGACCCCGAGCTGCCCGAGGGCTGGACGGTCCGCGAGGACCCGGAGCTGCTGTCGGCGTCGCTGGCCGTACCGGAGGACTACCGGCGCGAGGCCAAGGACGAGGATGACAGCGACGGCTACACCGAGGTCGAGTTCCGTGATCCCAGCGGTGTCTTCACCATCTCCCTGTGGCGGTCGGCGGAAGACGACGAGGGCCCCTACGCGACGTCGCTCGACGGCGCGGTCAAGACCCTTGTCAGGTACTACGGCGGCAGCGACTCCGGCATGAACGACGCCGAGCCGGGCAAGCCGGAGAAGTCGAGCCAGCAGGGCAAGGAAGCGCGCGACCTGACCACCACATACCGGGACAGCGGTGATGCCGAGGACACCCCCCGCCATGCTCACCGCGACCACATCTACATCAACAAGGACAAGACGGTCTGGGGGCTGACGGTCACGATGCCCGCCGAGGGCGATGCCCGCGAGGTCGGCGATCAGCTGTTCGATGATGTCGTGAAGAACCTGAAGATCGACGAAGACGAGCTCTGACCTGCGAGGTCCGCGATCCGCGCCAGCAACCGCTGGCGCGGATCCGTAAAATTGGTTACCGGCGGGTACCCAAACGGTCCGCCCCGTCATACGCTCCCCCGCATGACGGACTCGCAGGACAGCGCCACCACCGCACCCGCCGACGGCACCGCTGACGCCACGCCCGCCGACGGCAACCCGGTCGCCGCCCCCGGCACCCGCACCGCCGCCGACGTCGTCACCCCCGACCTGGTCGCCCGGCTCACCCGCGGTGTCGTCGGCAGTGGCAGCACCGCCAACCACTCCCCGTTCACCGGGGAGAAGCTCGCCGACCTGCCCGAGTCCACCCCCGAGGACGTGGCCACCGCCTTCGCCCGCGCCCGCGAGGCGCAGCGGGCATGGGCCGCGCTGCCCGTCCGCCGCCGCGCCGCCGTCCTGCTGCGCTTCCACGACCTCCTGCTCGGCCGCCAGTCGGAGATCCTGGACATCGTGCAGCTGGAGACCGGCAAGACCCGGCTGCACGCCCACGAGGAGATCCAGGCCGTCGCGGTCGCGGCCCGCCACTACGGCCGCAAGGCCCCGGAGTATCTGCGGCCCAAGGCCCACGTCGGCGTCGTACCGGTCCTCACCAAGGTCACTGAGCTCCGCCGGCCGCGCGGCGTCGTCGGCCAGATCGTGCCGTGGAACTACCCGCTGGAGCTGTCCATCGGGGACGCCATCCCCGCCTTCGTCTCGGGCAACGCCGTCGTGATGAAGCCCGACACCCAGACCGCGCTGACCGCGCTGTGGGCCCGTCAGCTGATGATCGAGGCCGGGCTGCCCGCCGAGGTGTGGCAGGTCGTCATCGGCGAAGGACCGGTCGTCGGCCCGGCCGTCGTCGCCGGCGCCGACTACGTCTCCTTCACCGGCTCCACCCGCACCGGCCGCGAGGTCGCCCAGTCGGCCGCCGCCCGGCTGGTCGGCTGCTCCCTCGAACTCGGCGGCAAGAACGCCATGCTGGTGCTGCGCGACGCCGACCTCGACAAGGCCGCCGAGGGCGCGGTCCGCGGCTGCTTCTCCTCCGCCGGCCAGCTGTGCATCTCCATCGAGCGGCTGTACGTGCACGAGTCGGTCGCCGACGACTTCCTCCGCCGCTTCGCCGCCCGCACCCGGGCGCTGAGGCTCGGCACGGCCCTCGCGTACGGCGCGGAGATGGGATCGCTGGTCTCCGCACGCCAGCTGGAGACCGTCACCCGCCATGTCGAGGAGGCTGTCGCCAAGGGCGCCACGGTGGTCGCGGGCGGCCGCGCCCGGCCCGACATCGGCCCGCTGTTCTACGAGCCGACCATCCTCGACGGCGTCGAGGCGCCGATGGCCGTGTGCACCGAGGAGACCTTCGGCCCGGTGGTCTCGCTCTACCGGTTCGGCGACGAGGACGAGGCCGTCGAGCTGGCCAACGCGACCCCGTACGGTCTCAACGCCAGTGTCTGGACCAAGGACGGCCGCCGCGGCCGCGCCGTCGCGGCCCGGCTGCGCACCGGCACGGTCAACGTCAACGAGTCCTTCGCCGCCGCCTACGCCAGCGTGCGCGCCCCGATGGGCGGCATGGGCGACTCCGGTCTCGGCCGCCGGCACGGCTCGGAGGGCATCCTCAAGTTCACCGAGGCGCAGACCGTCGCCCACCAGCGGCTGCTGCCGCTGGCGCCGTCGTTCGGCCTGACCGACGAGAAGTACGCCGCGTTCATGACCCGCAGCCTGCGCGCGATGAAGGCACTCCGCCTGCGCTGACCCTGAGGCCGACGTTGACCGGCACGTTCGTACGGAGGTACCAGTGGCACGGGACAAGCACGCCCAGGACCGGGACCGGTCGGAGGCCGGGGAGGACGGATACGACTACGACGTCCTCGTCATCGGCTCCGGCTTCGGCGGTTCCGTGTCCGCCCTCCGCCTGACCGAGAAGGGCTACCGGGTGGGCGTCCTCGAGGCGGGCCGCCGTTTCACCCGCGACACCCTGCCCAGGAACTCCTGGCACCTGCGCGACTACCTGTGGGCCCCGGCGCTCGGCCTCTACGGCATCCAGCGCATCCACGTCCTGGGCAAGGTGATGGTGCTGGCGGGCGCCGGGGTCGGCGGCGGTTCGCTGAACTACGCCAACACCCTGTACGTACCGCCCGCACCGTTCTTCCAGGACCCGCAGTGGGGCCACATCACCGACTGGCAGGAGGAGCTGAGGCCGTACTACGCGCAGGCGCGGCGGATGCTCGGCGTACGCCTCAACCCGACCATGACGCCCTCCGACGTCCATCTCAAGGCGGCGGCGGAGAAGATGGGCGTGGCCGACTCCTTCCACATGGCGCCGGTCGGGGTCTTCTTCGGCGACGGCCAGGACGCCGGGGAGGGCGCCGGGGAGGGCGCGGGCGTACGGGCGAGGCCCGGCGAGGAGGTCCCCGACCCGTACTTCGGCGGGGCGGGCCCGTCCCGCAAGGCGTGCACCGAGTGCGGCGAGTGCATGACGGGCTGCCGGCACGGTGCGAAGAACACGCTGAACGAGAACTACCTCTACCTGGCCGAGCAGGCGGGTGCCGAGGTCCACCCGATGACGACGGCGGTGGCGATCACCGAGGACGGGGACGGCGGCCATCGTGTCGTCACGGTCCCCACCGGCCAGCGCCGCAAGGGCCGCCGCCGGACGTTCCGCGCCCGCCAGGTGGTGATCGCCGCGGGGACGTACGGTACGCAGACGCTGCTGCACACCATGCGGGACAAGGGCCTGCTGCCGGGGATCTCGGCGCGGCTGGGCGAGCTGACCCGTACCAACTCCGAGGCGCTGGTGGGTGCGCAGACCACGCCCCGCCGCTACCGCAAGGCGACGGGCGGTGAGCGGGCGGACTTCACCCAGGGCGTGGCGATCACGTCGTCGATCCACCCGAACGACACGACGCACATCGAGCCGGTCCGCTACGGCAAGGGCTCCAACGCGATGGGCGCGCTGTCCGTCCTCCAGATCCCGCACGGCGGCAGGCTGCCGCGCTGGCTCCGGTTCCTGGCCGCCAACGCCCGCCACCCGATCCTGTCGCTGCGCTCGTTCTCCAACCGACGCTGGTCGGAACGCACCATCATCGGCCTGGTCATGCAGACGCACGACAACTCGCTGATCACGTACCGCAAGCCGAAGGGCGTGGGCAAGGGCCTGCTCACGGCCCGCCAGGGTCATGGGACCCCAACCCCGACCACATCCCCGAGGGCGCGGAGGCGGCCCGGCTGCTCGCCGAATCGATCAACGGCTTCGCGGGCAGCAACGTCGGCGAACTGATGGGCACCCCGCTGACCGCCCACTTCCTGGGCGGCTGCCCGATCGGCGAGGACCCGGACCACGGTGTCATCGACCCGTACCACCGGCTGTACGGCCACCCGGGCATCTCGGTGGTCGACGGCGCCGCGGTCTCGGCGAACCTCGGCGTCAACCCGTCCCTGACGATCACGGCCCAGGCGGAGCGGGCGATGTCCCTGTGGCCGAACAGAGGCGAGACGGACCCGCGCCCGACCCCCGGCGAGCCGTACCGGCGCGTGGCCCCGGTGGCCCCGCGCAACCCGGCGGTCCCGGAGACCGCCTTCGGCGCGCTGCGCCTGCCGTTCGTACCGATCCCGAAGATCCCGGGCCCTTCCCGTTCACGCGACGATCAGTAAACCGAGCAGACAGAGGACGGCGCAGGTCCCGACGCTCCACACGACGGCGAGCAGCCGGTCGACGGTGACGCTGCCGCGTAAGGCCCCCAGCGCGGCACAGGCCGCGCGCCCCGCCGCGCACGATGCCTGCCGGTGGGCTCGCGGCGACACATCCCGGCGGCGGCGAGGAGAAGCAGAAGCGCGGCTGCGGTGTTCGTGATCACGGCTGACCTCCGCTGAGGTGGCCGGGCTGTTCGACGGGGCGGATGTCGCCGAACAGCGTGTGCCAGGTGCCGTTTTCGAGGTCTTGGGGGTTGTCGGGGTCCGTGAGCCAGATCCACCGGCCGGGCTCGGGCCGGGTGGAGATGACGCCTCGGCGCTTCTGACGCGTGTCGTAGACGGTGTCGCCGACGGCGTAGGGGTGGCGATTGCGCAAGCTGGTCATGGGCTTCCTTCCGCGTTGGTGCGGGGCCTGTTGGTGCGTGCTGCGCGTGCGAGACCGACCGTAGGACTCACTAGTGAGCCGACGCAACAGTGAGTCGCTCGTTACGCTCGGAAGGGTGACCATGGCAGAGTGGGGATGGCGAGCCGCCACGCCAGATTGAGAGGGACCAGATGCCTGCACGCGACCAACCCACCGCACGTCAGGCGCGGTTGGGTGCGGAGTTGCGGAAGCTTCGGGAAGCGGCGGGCATGTCCAGCGCGGAGGCCGCCGCGTCGCTGGGCTGGGAGCGCCCACGGGTCAGCCACATCGAGTCGGGTCGGCATGGCGTCAGCGGAGAGCGGGTCCGGCACCTGGCCTCGCACTACTCCGCGCGGGACACCGCCTACATCGATGCGCTGGCCGCCATGGCGGACGAGCGCAGCACGGGGTGGTGGAAGGAGTTCCGCGACATCCTGACGGCCAGCGCCCTCGACCTGGCGGAACTGGAGCACCATGCGCGCTATGTGCGCGTCATCGAGCTGCTCATCGTCCCGGGGCTGCTCCAGACCGAGGATTACGCTCGCGCGGTATTCGACCGCGCCATCACCCAGCGACCGGCAGCGGCAGTCGACGCGGCCGTCCGGCACCGGATGGCGCGGCGCCGCATCCTTGAGCGGTCGTCTCCGACAGACCTTGAAGTCTTCCTGCACGAGTCGGCGCTGCACATGCGATACGGAAGCCGTAGCGTCATGCGCGCGCAGATCGAGTTCCTCTGCGAGGCCGCAGACTGGCCGACGGCGTCCATCCGGCTCATCCCGTTCGAGGCCGAGGGGATCACGTCGTCGATCCAGTCTCTTACGTACGCGGGCGGACCCGTCCCCCAGCTGGATACAGTCCAGGTGGACAATGCCTTCGATGGCGCGTTTCTGGATGCCGACGCTCAGCTCGGCAAGTACCGCGCGCTCATCGAGCACGTTGAAAAGATTTCGCTCAGTGCCGGCGATTCGAAGAAGCTGATGCGCGCCGCTGCGCGGGAACTGTGAGCCGCTGTGAAGAACACCGAAATCCATTGGAAGAAGTCGTCCTTCTCCAGCGGAGGGGACGGCGGCCAATGCATCGAACTGGCCGCGACCGCTGACGGCATCCTCATGCGGGAAAGCGATGAACCCGCCACCGTCGTGACCACGAGCCGCGACGAGTTCCGGGCGCTCGTGCTCGGCGTCAAGGCGGGGGAGTTCGACCACCTGACCTGACACTTCCCGCACGCCGGAGCCGTGACGTCACGAACGACGCAGTTCGTAGACGGGGTACGGCACCATCACGCCGTCGATGGCATGAAGGTTGGATGTGCGGACGCATTGGAATCCCGCCTTGGCCAAGACGCGGCCGGAGGCGGGATTCTCAGGGTGGTGCTTGGCTTCCAGCCTCTCCAGGTCGGCAGTGGTGAAGGCGAACTCAACAACCTGCTTGGCCGCTTCGGTGGCGTAGCCCTTACCCCACGTGTCCTCGCGCAGGATGTAACTCAAGGTGCCGAGTCCTGGCTGACGGAGGCGAAGGGCCGTGACGCCGACCACGTCTCTCCCCGCCACAATGCCGAAATCCCATCGCGGCCGGGGAATTTGGCGGGCCACTTCGAGGGCTTTGGCGACTCGCGCGCGGGCCTCTTGAGCGGTGAAGGGGCGGTCATGGGTGAACCGGACCGAGGCGCCGCTGTAGATGCGCTGGACGGCGGGTGCGTCGTCCATGGTGAGGTCCCGGATCGTGATCACTGGTCTGCCTCGGTGAGCCCGGCAGCCACCTGAGCGGTGGAAGGGCGCTGGTCAGGGGCAGTGGCCATGCACGCCGTGATGATGCGCTCGAACGCGGGGAAGGCCCACGGTCGGACATTGTCGAGAGGGACAGTGCGCCCCCGGGCGATGGCCTGGAGCTTCGCCATGCGGTCCACGGTGTCCTCGTACGCGACGGGTCGCTGTCCGGTCCAGCACCAGAACAGCGAGGCGCCAAGGCCCCACACATCGGCTTCGGGGCGGGCCTGGATATGGGTGTCCGCGCTCGTGGACAGGACGGCGTCGGCGACTTCGGGGGCGGTGGTGTGGGTGAGGGCACCCCGGTACGGCACGCGCCGGCCTTCCGCGGGCCCACACGCGAGGGCGTAGTCGATCAGGTGGACGGTCTCCGCATCGACAAGGGTGTTGGTGGGCTGTACGTCGGCGTGTGCCCACCCGGCGGCGTGCAGGCCTGCGAGGCGCTGCGCCCAGGAGCGGGCGATGGCGAGGAGCCACGGCCGCACGGAGGGCCGGTTTCCTTCAGGGCCGCGCGCCAGGGCCAGCGCGTGCCACAGCGGGACGCCGTCGAGCCACCGGACGGCGAGCCACTGGCCGCCCTCCCATGGCCCGGCGTCGACCCGGTACGACGGTTCGACGGCACTGACCTTGGTGAGGTGGAGCAAGTGCTGATCTTCCTGTTCCAGCTCCGCGGCCTTGTCCCGTGCCCTGTCCTGTCCGGGAACGTTGGCCTTCACCGCCAGGGGCACGGCTGGGGTGACTACCTTCCAGGTCCGCGAGCCGCGGCGGTCGCTGAGGAGATCCGCGGTGACGGGGGAGCCGAACCGTTCGGTCAGAAGGCCCATCGCCTCACGCGGGGGTGCTGTCATGCCAGGAGTCCCTTCGCCCATGCACGTACTGCCTTCCAGTCCTTCGGGAAATCCTCGAACACATCGCGCCCGTCATCTACTGCGACAGCCACGGTGGCGGCTAGGTCCGGTGTCGCCGCCAGAAACCGGGGATCGCGCGGACGTATCGCCACCCGCACAGGCAGGAACGAGAGCGGTGGTTCCGGGATACCGCGACCGTCCCGGCTGACGCGCTGTTCGCCCGCGCGGAACTTGCCGAACATCAGCCCCACTGGCCCATACAGGTTCTTGAGAACCCAGTGCGGCCACGTCAGCAGCCCTTCGTGCCCGCCGAGGATGACGATGTTCTCGCAGACGAGCACGCCGTGCCGTCGCGTCGCGAGAGGCCGCACCCACTCGGCAGCCTGTACCCCGGCGTGGAATACCTCGGCTTCGACGTCATCGGGATCCCCTGCCGCCTCGTACACGGTCCAGCCGGTCAAGTCACGCTCCACCGAAGGAGCGAGGTAGGGGCAGTGGTCGGAGACCGCTTCCACGTACGGCTCGATGTCCGCGGTCTTCGGGCTGGTCGTGCGTCCCTCAACGAGGCGGAGCGCCCCAGCGGTCAGCCGGAGCGCTCCGTCAGTGTGTGCGGTGATCACCGCGTGGTGGCCTTCCGCGGCGTGGGCACGAGGTCGTCGCCATCACCGGTGGTGGGGCCGCAGTCCCACTCGGAAACCACGGTACCGGTCTTCCGGTACTGGGCCAGAGTCTCTTCGTCGACCTGGCCGTCCGCACCGGTGAACCAGACTTCGGGCAGGGGGCCGAACATGTTCTCGTAGGCGCGGACCCAGGAGATTTCACCCAGACCCTTCATGGGCGCGTGGCCGATCACCATGCCGGCGGTCTCGGTGCAGAAATCGCCGTACCCCGGGCCCCCGAGCATCCGGTGCCACTCGGCGTCGATGGCTCCGGAGAACATCTCCAGCGGGCTCGTCTCGCCTTCGCGGAACCGCTGCCCGGTGATGGTGAAGAACCGGCCCAACTCGTCGCGCTCCGGGCTGAAGGGGGTGCTCATGATGGTGCTCCTCTCGATCAGTTCGAGTGGTGCTGCGGATGGCGCCAGGGGTTTTCGGGCCCGCCCTGCGACGTCAACGACGGTAGAGAGAACGCCAGAGCATCCTCAATGAAGTTGCGGAATATTGCGCGGATTCACCCGAGGGCGTCGACCGCGGACGTGATGTGCGCGCGGGCACGGTCGCCGAACACGGCCATCTTCGACAGCTTGTCGAAGGCACGTGCGTAGTCGGCAAGTTCGCGCGGTTGGACGACGTTGACCTCCGCCGTCAGCGTTTCGACGACAACGCGGCTTCCGTCGAAGAGGTAGAACGCCTCCAATGGCCAGACGGTGCGCTCGGTGCCGAAGGGAATGACGCCGAGGGAGACTGATGGTAGGCGCATGACGGTGAGTAGATGCCGGAGCTGACCGTCCATCGTCTCCCGGTCGCCGATGCGGTACCGGAGGACGGCCTCCTCCATGATGACCGCGTAGCGGTGGCCGCCCTCGTAGAGGAAGCGGCTGCGAGCGACCCGAGCCGCGACGGCCTCGGTGACGTCGTTGGGGGTGCCGTGGAAGTCGGTGATCGACTCCATGAGCGCGGACGCATACGCCGGAGTCTGGAAAAAGCCCGGCATGACGTTGGAGACGTACACCCGCTGGTGTGAGGACTGTTCGTTGAGCGCGTACACGCTCTCCTGAATCTGGCGCATCCCGTTGCGCTGGAGCCTGCGCCACTCCACATACATCGAGTCGACCGCGCGGGCCGTGGCGATCAGGTCGTCTGCCTGGCTGTCCGCCCCGCATGCCGTGCACCAGGCCCGGATGTCCGCATCCGACGGTGCTGCCTCGCCCTTCTGAATGCGGGTCGTCTTGGCAGGGTGCCAGCCGCACCGGGCGGAGAGTTCCTTCCCGGTGAGGCCGGCGTCAACGCGGAGATGCTTCAAGCGCACCGCGAGTGCTTCACGGGCCGTCTGGGCGCTGGACGAAGGGGAGGCGGGCATGAATGCGCTTCGGAGTCAGACCGTGAACTTCTCGTGGTCGACAGCTTGCTCCCACACTGCCTCGAAAGCGGAGACGCAGAGCTTGACCACGGCGGGGTCCTCGGACATCGAATACTTCGGATCGGCCCAGTCCCCATCACCGGTGAAATGGTTGAACTGCACCAGGCGGCCATCGAAGACCCAGAAGTCGTTGCCGGGGAGGGCGATCTCCGACGCCTGGCGACGCGGGAGCCAGCGGACCCGTTCGCCGACGGTGAGGTTGACGGGGGTCAGGGCGTGTTCGTACCGGATGTAGTCGGTCACCGGCTCGGAGACGATCCGGGCCCGGCGCATCACCACACTGCGTCCCACCGCCTCACGCACCAGCGATGTCCACGGTACCCAGAACGCCGAGTCCGGGTTCTGGTCGGCGTCCCCGGTTCGCTTGAAGTGCTGGAACCCTGCGGCCTCGTCGCCGACGCCGTAGTTGTCCCGCATCTCCAGGTGGACGGCCGTGTGTCGAGCGTTCTTCAGCAGCTCATCGAACTCCGGCACGTCGCTCCGCGACATCGCACGCCTCCCTCAAGATCGGCACCATACGGGCCGGAAGGCGGATCACCGTCTCGTGATCGGGGATGCCCGTCTCGTGCCCGACTGCCCACTCCGTACTGCTGACCAGTGCTTTCAGTGCTTCCTCGGCCTTGATGCCCTGGAGGACCAGGTCGGCTGTTTCCTCATCCACCCACACCGTCGGTGAGCCGTTGCCCGATGTCGTCGGGTCGATCCCGATGAACTGTAGGTCCACGATCCCCTCCCGGATCAAGCCGGTTGCGGTTCCTTGCGGTGACGTTTCCGGAGGCTCTCGGAGCCGTCAAGGGCGCACGCGGCGATTGGCTTGATTCGGAAGCGGCGGGCGCCCGCCACAGGCCGGGCGGCCGCCCCTTCCGTCGCTGGACAACCCCCATGCCCGTGTGGGCATCCCGGTGGCTAGACTCCGCGCGACCGCGGGCGCGCAAGGCGCCCGCTTGCACGAACGGGGAATGTATATGCGCAAGTTGGCTTCGCTGCTGGCTGTGGCGGCGATGACGGGGGCAACACTGTTCACCACGGGGGCGGCCTCGGCCGGGTCCCTCACGCCTGCGAAGGCTCCCACGACCGCGGCGAAGGGCGGTGCGTGCGACAAGGGCATGACGCTCAAGGCGAAGGAGAGCGTCAAGATCCGCGCGTCGAAGAGGCTCAACTCGACGGCGCGGGGTCTCTTCCCGAAGGGCGGGCTCGCCAAGCAGGCGAAATGCGGCGACGAAAAGGGGCAGTCGTACGACCTGTGCGGCTGGGAGAAGAACCTGTGGACGTACCTGGACTACCGGGGGACCAAGGGCTGGGTCCCGGCCGGCTGCACGCTCACCGGATGGTGAGCTGAGCCGCTCCATGCACGGCGCCGCCTCAGCATGCGCAGCGGCACGGGCCGGAAGGTGACCGTGGACCGGCCGGGTGGTGTGCCGGCCGGGACGAGGTCCAGGCGGTAGCGCTGGGGGCGGTGGGGCGTTACGGCGTGCGGCGGCGGGCGCGGCGGACCGTCAGCACCGCTCCCGTGCCCGCTGCCATCGCCACTCCGCCGATGATGGCGATCGCCGGCAGGGGCGAGGAGGTGCCGGTCTCGGCGAGGCCGCCTTGGGGGGCGGGGGCCGGGTTGGGGTGCGGGACCGGGAAGGGGCGGTTTCCGCCTTGCGGGTGCGGCTTGGGCTTGGCTGGCGGGACCTCGCCCGCCCTCCGGCCCGCCCGCAGCACGTCGAACTCGTAGTACTCGCCGGTGGAGTAGACGCAGTTGCCCTCGTCGTCCACATACGCGCCCACGGTGATGGCGTAGCCGAACCCCTCCGGGGCCCGGGCGGAGACGCTCAGGCGGAGGTCCAGCCGGACGGTCGCGTGCGGGGGCACGCCGGTGAAGGTCATGTAGGTGTCCTGTACGTCGTGCCAGGCACCGGTACGCGGGTCCTTGAACTGCAGGGTCAGGAACTCCTCGGTCCCGTCAGGGTGGTTCGCGTGGACGGTGCCCGCGAGGACGCCGTAGTCCACGCGCTCGTAGGAGCGGCCGGAGCCGTTCCTGACCTCGTACGCGAAGGTGTGGAAGCCGCTGCCCGCGACGACCTTCGACGGCAGGCCGACCAGGGTCGTGGCGAGGTCCGGGTCCTCGTGGTACTCGTCGTTCCCGCACCCGGAGATCGGGCCCTCGGAGGATGGCGGGGGAGGAGTGGGCGCAGTGGCCGGGGGAGTCGGTGTGGGGCCCGGCGCGCTCGCCGTGTCCGTCGGGCCCGGCGTGGTGGGGGTGGGGGCCGGTGCTGTGGGGGCGGAGGTGGTGGGTCCGGGGGCAGGGCCGGGGTCCTCGGTCGACGGGGCCGTCGGATGCGGTGCCGTGGGCGTCGGGCCGGGTGGGGTCGGCGCCGGAGTGGCGGTGGCGGACGGGGGCGGCGTGGGGGTCGGCGTCTCGGCATGCGCGACCGGGGCGGCGAGAAGCGCGGCGGGGGCGAGGGCGGCCGTCGCCGCCGTGGTCGCCAGTGCGCGGCGAAGCTTCATGAAGACCTCTTCTGGGTCCGTACGCGCTGCTGGTGGGCAGCAGCGGTCGTGGGGGGAGACCGTCGCGGTGGGCGCGGGATGACCCGACGTTTACACGTACATGACCAGTCGTGCCCGGACATAGGTTGCCCACAGAAAGGTCACAGTGTGAAGTGATCCGACGCATCGGAGCCGGCTGCCGGGGCGGTCAACGGGCCGTCGAGAGAGCGCACCCTTTGCCGGGGTGCGTCGCGTCGGCCGCGGCAGGCGCCACGGCACGCAGGCACAAGGGCCCCGGGGCGCCCGCGAGGGGCAGGCGTCCACGGGGCCCTCGGCGGTCAGCACCAGCGTCAGGGCAGCGCCGGTGCTGAGGGCGGCGCCGGGGGGTTGCGCCGCTGGTCCGAGTGCGCGGTACGGCTCGTTCGAGCGCGCCGCAGGATGGTTCGAGTGCGCGGGTATCGACGCGGGCCACGAGCGGGTGCGGAGTCCGGGTGGTGCTGCCGGAAAGAGGGAAGCGGGAAGCGGGAAGCGGGCACGGTGCGGAGTCGCCCCCGCCGACACCTGCCGACAGTGGGCCGAACGGGTCTCGTTCTGCTGTGCATCGTGGTGGATACGTCACATCCGACGCAACCGTTTCGACCGGATACGGTCGGTCGGTCCCAGGCGTCCCCGGGACCGACCGTCCTTAGGGTGATGACCGGGCTGCTGTCCCCTGCTGACCGGTCACCGCGCCGAAGCGAGGTCCCACGACGCGCACCGCCTGAATCACCGCAGGGGCCACGTCTCATCGCTCCGGCGAATCTAGCCACGCGTGGATGTGGTGGTCCGCTCCTGGCTGGCGCGGACACCGGGACCAACGAGGCGTTTGACGACCTGGTCACGCGCCGTATGGGTGACGGGCCCTGCGGTGTGGCCGGGGGTGGCCCTCCGTCCCCGCTCGGATCGGTCAGGCCCCGGAGCGGTCAGATCCTGCCGCGGCACAGCTCCAGCAGCGTCATCGCCAGCGCGGTGCCGGGCCTGCCCAGCTGGTCGCTGTAGTGGCCCAGCACCTCCATCTCGCGGGAGAGGCTGAGCCGGCGTCCGCCGGAGGCGATGCGCTCGCGCTGGATCACCTCCGAGACGGCGATCCGCTCCTGGACGAGCCCGATGATCCGGGCGTCCAGGTCGTCGATCCGCAGGCGCGCGCCGTTGATCGCGGCGGCCGCCTCGTCGGTGCGCGCGCCGGTGTCGGGAGTGGTGGCAGTGCTCACGTCGGTGCTCGTGTCGGTGCTCATGTCGGTCTCTCCTGGGTCGTGGCCCCGGAGCCGGTGCACAGACCGGGAGAACGACCAGCGCCCCGGGCCTGTGTGGCCCGGGGCGCCTGGGAAGTCGCGTGCTCGCAGTTGCTCAAGCAGCATGACCATGGCAGCCGGACGGGCCGGTGCCATAGGTAAAGACGCAGGTCAGCTGCTTGGACATGGGGCACAGTATGAGCCCGTTAGTATGGAAAGTCCAACCCTTAATGCAACCCCGCCGGAAGGCCGCCGAAGTGCCCTCAGCGTCCCCTGCTGCCGCCCCCGACACCGTCCTGGTTGTCGACTTCGGCGCGCAATACGCCCAGCTCATCGCCCGCCGCGTCCGTGAGGCCCGGGTCTACAGCGAGATCGTGCCGTCCACCATGCCGGTGGCCGAGATGCTCGCCAAGAAGCCCGCGGCGATCATCCTTTCCGGCGGTCCGTCGTCGGTGTACGCGGACGGCGCGCCCAGCGTCGACCGCAGCCTGTTCGAGGCCGGGGTCCCGGTCTTCGGCATGTGCTACGGCTTCCAGCTCATGGCGGTGACGCTCGGCGGCACCGTCGACAACACCGGTGCCCGCGAGTACGGCCGTACCCCGCTGGCCGTCTCCAAGACCGGCTCGACCCTCTTCGAGGGCACCCCGGCCGAGCAGACGGTGTGGATGTCGCACGGCGACGCCTGCTCCGCCGCCCCCGAGGGCTTCACGGTGACCGCCTCCACCGACCTGGTGCCGGTCGCGGCCTTCGAGAACGACGAGAAGAAGCTCTACGGCGTGCAGCACCACCCCGAGGTGATGCACTCCACCTATGGCCAGCAGGTCCTGGAGCACTTCCTTTACCGAGGCGCTGGGATCGAGCCGTCCTGGACCACCGGGAACGTGATCGAGGAGCAGGTCGCCGCCATCCGCGAGCAGGTCGGCACCAAGCGCGCCATCTGCGGCCTGTCCGGCGGCGTGGACTCCGCGGTCGCCGCGGCACTGGTCCAGAAGGCCATCGGCTCCCAGCTGACCTGCGTGTACGTCGACCACGGCCTGATGCGCAAGGACGAGACCGAGCAGGTCGAGAAGGACTTCGTCGCCGCCACCGGCGTGCAGCTGAAGGTCGTCGACGCGCAGGAGCGCTTCCTCACCGCGCTCAAGGGGGTCTCCGACCCGAGGAGAAGCGGAAGATCATCGGCCGGGAGTTCATCCGGGTCTTCGAGCAGGCCCAGGCGGAGATCGTCGCCGAGGCGGGCGCGCACGGCGAGCCGGTGGAGTTCCTGGTACAGGGCACGCTCTACCCGGACGTGGTCGAGTCCGGCGGCGGCACCGGCACCGCGAACATCAAGTCCCACCACAACGTCGGCGGCCTCCCCGAGGACCTCGAGTTCCAGCTGGTCGAGCCGCTGCGCAAGCTGTTCAAGGACGAGGTCCGGATGGTCGGCCAGGAGCTGGGCCTGCCGGAGGAGATCGTCCAGCGCCAGCCCTTCCCCGGCCCCGGCCTGGGCATCCGCATCGTCGGCGAGGTCACCAAGGAGCGCCTGGACCTGCTGCGCGAGGCCGACGCCATCGCCCGCGAGGAGCTGACGGCGGCGGGCCTGGACCGCGAGATCTGGCAGTGCCCGGTGGTCCTGCTCGCGGACGTCCGCAGCGTCGGCGTCCAGGGCGACGGCCGTACCTACGGCCACCCGATCGTGCTGC
Source organism: Streptomyces sp. XD-27 (assembly GCF_030553055.1). Classification (NCBI taxonomy): domain Bacteria; kingdom Bacillati; phylum Actinomycetota; class Actinomycetes; order Kitasatosporales; family Streptomycetaceae; genus Streptomyces; species Streptomyces sp. XD-27. The sequence continues at coordinate 3,377,788 of NZ_CP130713.1, read as the reverse complement.
GCCCGGTGTCCTCCGAGGACGCGATGACGGCGGACTGGTCGCGCCTGCCGTACGACGTGCTGTCGCGGATCTCGACCCGCATCACGAACGAGGTGGACGAGGTCAACCGCGTGGTCCTGGACATCACGAGCAAGCCTCCGGGCACGATCGAGTGGGAGTAGTCCGTCTCCGGCTCCCTTGAGGTCAACCCCGCGCCGCCCCTTCACCCGCTGGAGGGGCGGCGCGGGGTTTTCGCCGCTCGCGGGCTGCGGCGCGGCAACGATGGCGCTGTGGACGTACACGAGAAGTTCCCCGACTGGCCGCGGCCTCCGTGCGAAGGTTTCACGGCCACGGATCTGTTGACCCTGGCGGGGCTTCCACCGCACACCCAACTGATCGATGGCAGCTTCGTCTTCCGCAGTCGGCAGAGCCTCTTCCACACGACTGCCAACTGCCTCCTGGAAGCGGGTCTTCGCCGGAGCCTCCCCGACGAGCTGAGGGTACGGCGGGAGATGGTCGTGGTCGTCGATCCGCGTCAGGCGCCCGAACCGGACCTCTCCGTGATCCGCGCCGATGCGGCGACCAGCCTGGATGACAACCACTACCCGGCGGCGGACGTCGTGCTCGTGGTGGAGGTCGTCTCTCCCGACTCGGAGGAGCGGGACCGCAAGCGCAAGCCGCAGCTGTACGCGGAGGCAGGCATCCCGCATTTCTGGAGGGTGGAGATGAACAGCGCGGACGAACGCCCGGTTGTCTACGTATTCGAGCTGGAGACCGCTACCCGCAGCTATGTCCCCACCGGCATCTACCGCGACCACCTCAAGCTGACTGCCCCCTTCGACATCGACATTGACCTCACCGAGATCGACAACCTGTAGGGCGTAGGGGCCAGGCCGTTCGAGGGACGTCCGCGCGTCAACCGCGCGGGTCCCGTCATTCACCCGCACGTGCGGCGGCCGTGACCCGGTGCGGTGCAGGTCACGAGGCAGCGTCCGCACCGGACCCGGATCACCGGCCCGGGGCCATCGATTCGTACGGCACAATTCCCTCTTGATGTTTGACAGTTGGGAGTGAGCCCCGTGGCCGTGGACCAGGCGCAGGACGCCACGACGGGCGGTACGTACGTGCCGGGGCGCGAGGGGGACCCGGCGTGCCCCCCGTACCCCGCCGCACGCCCCCGTCCGAAGAACGATCCGCACGGCGCCGACTGCCTCTGCCCGCACAGCGCCCGCGACGCGCACCGGAGGGCGGTCGCCGCGCTCGACGCGCTGCGCGACCGGCTGGCGACGGGCCGGGGCCTGCCCGCCGCCCTCGCGCACTCCGCCTCGGCGTCCCGCCAGTGGGTCTCGGACGAACTGACACAGGCCGCGCACGAGGTCGCCGAGCGCGGCCGCGCCGCGAGCGACGCCTGGTTCGGGCAGGTGTGGCGGCGGGCGGTCGTCGCGGTGTGGGGCGCGGCCGGGGTGCTGCTGCTGACCCAGCTGATCACCGCGCTGGCCGCGGACGGCTGGTCGGCGGCCCGTACGGCCGGGCTGTTCGCCGCGCTCTGCATCGCCGTGCCGCTGACGCTGGCCGCCTGGCTGCACCGGGCGCGCGGCGGGCTGCTCGCCGTCCTCGTCGGGGAGGACAACCGGCTGTCCACCTCACGGGCGGTCGCCGCCGGCTGGGTGCTGCTCGCCGGGTACGCGGTGCTGCTCCTCGCGCTGCAGCGGGCGGGCGGCCGGAGCCCCGGCGGCCTCGCGCTCGCCGACTCCGCCGCCCTGCTGACCGTCCTCGCGCTGAGCTGCGCGGTCGCCGTCCTGGCCCGCGTGGTGGTGGCCAACCGGGTCCGCGACCGGCGCGCCCAGAAGGTCCGCGCCGACCGCCCACGGCCTGCCGACCTGCTCACCGACGACGCGGGCCGGGCCGGTTTCGCCGCCACGCAGTACGTCCTGCTGAACGGGGCGGCCGTCGTCTTCGCGTGCGTCACCCTGGCCCGTGCGCCGCAGCGGCTGCCCGAGCTGCCGTGGGGGCTGGCCCTGCTGGTGGCGGTGTCGGCGGCGACGTACCTGGGCGGGAAGTACGCCGACGGCGGCCGACCCACGGTCCTGTCGGTCGTACGGGCGCGGGAGGCGGGCGACCTCGACTCGCCGATCCGCACCGGCGACGACATCGAGATCCGCGGCAGCGGCTTCGTGCCGGCCGGCGCGCAGGACGCCGAGCGGCTGGCCCGCACGGTCGTCCGGATCGGCCCGGTGCACGTCCACGTGCCGCTCGTACCGGTCGCCGGGGGCTTCACCAACCCCACGGACACCGTGCTGACCGTGCCGGTCCCGGTGGATGTGGAGCCGGGCCGGGTGGACGTCCAGGTCATCACCGCGTCGGGCGCGGAGACCAACCGCTACCCGATCGACGTCCTCGACTGAACGCCTCGCGGCGGGCGCCCGTATGAAGGAGTGGGGGCGCGACGCAGAGGCGGAGGGCACGATGGCACACGCGAACCGTAGGGATGGGACGGGTGGGACGGGCGGGACGGGTGGAACCGGCGGCTCGGGCGGCGGCCCGGATGGCACCGGCGGCCCGGGTGGCGGCCCGGATGGCACCGGCGGCCCCGGCGGCGGCCCGGATGGCTCCGGAGCGGACGGCGGTCTGCGGGCGGCGGCGTCCCGGTACGCGCTCGTCCCGCTGCGCGTCTTCCTCGGGGTGACCTTCGTCTACGCGGGCCTCGACAAGCTCACCACCTCGGGGTTCATGGCCGACAGCGGCCCGAGGTCGATCGGCGAGCTGATGCGCTCGGTGCGCGACGGCTCGGCGGTGCCGTGGCTGGTCGACCTGGCGCTGAAGAGCCCGGAGAGCTTCGGCTACGCGATCGCGTGCGGTGAGATCGCCGTCGGCCTCGGCACGCTCTTCGGCGTCATGGCGCGGGTGGCGGCCCTCGGCGGCGCGCTGATCTCGCTGAGCCTGTGGCTGACGGTCAGCTGGCAGACCGAGCCGTACTACTACGGCAACGACCTGGCGTATCTGATGGCGTGGCTGCCGTTGATCCTGGCGGGGGCGGGGGTCGCCTCGGTCGACGTGGAGCTGCGCAGACGCGGCGTCCGGTACGGGGGCGGGCTGCCGGGCCGCCGCGGTGGCCGCCGCGGTGGCCACCGCACGTCGGCCTGACCCGGGGCTGCCTCGGCGGCCTCGTGCCGCTTACGAGCGCTGCCCGGATCCGCGGCGCCACCGCGCCGCCGTCACGGGCCGACGCGAGGTGACAGCCGCACCGGCGGTCCCACGCGCGCTACGGGACCTGCGGCCCCACGCGCTACGGGACCGGTGGCCCCGGCGGCGGCCCGCCGTCACGGCCGACGCGAGACGACACCCGGACCAGGCGGTCCCACGCGCACTCCCCACACCGGCGGTCTCACGCGCTGCCGGGACCGGCGGTCCCACGCCGCAGCGCGCTACCGGGACCGGCGCGCCCGCGCCCGCCGCAGCGCGTACGCCAGTATCGAGACCAGCGCCGCCAACGCCAGCCCCGCCGGGATCGCGACCAGCGGGGCGAACGGCGGGACGTCCCACTCACCGGCCGCGTCCACGCCGTACACGACGGCGACGCCCAAGAGCACCAGGCCGACGACGAGCTTGCCGGGTTCGAACGGGTGGCGCCTCATCCGCGGATCACCTGCACCTGGCCGACTCCGACCTCCAGCTCCAGCTCCAGCGTGCCGCGCGGGTCGCGGCCGCCCGTGGGCTCCAGCGTCACGGTCCGCTCCTCCGCCGGCTCGATGTCGACATCGTCGCTCGTGTCCCCCGGCAACTGGACGTCGCCGAGGCCCACCTCGATGCGCATCCTCACCCGTACGTCGTCCGGGACGGTCACGGCCAGCCGGCCCGCCCCGACCTCCGCCCGGGTCCGCACCGTCCGGTCCTTCCCCGGCGTCACACCGGTGAGCTTCAGCGTGCCGACGCCCGTTCCCAACTCGTAGGTGTCGTGCACCGCCGCCGCGTTCGGCGGCCGCCAGGTCTCGCGCCGCCAGTCCGTCGTCACCGACTTCGGCAGCGCCGCCGCGCCCGCCAGCAGCACGCTGGTCAGCACCGCCGCGACGAGCATGCCCGCCCCCGTCCGCCCGTACCGGCTGCTGACGGCGATCCCGGCCGCGAAGACGGCGAGCGCGCAGGCCAGGCCGATCTCCAGGCTGGTGCCGAGCGGCTGCTCGGACCAGGACACGGCGGTGCCGACGGCCGCCGCGGCCAGGGCGGTCAGCAGCGTCCAGCCGCTGATCGACGGGGGCTCGCCGCCGCGCGCACCGCCCCGTTCGCCGACCTGCCCGCCGCCGTACCCGCCGACCGGGCGGAAACAGCCCGCGGGGGGCGCCCCCGAGGTCTCGTACGCCTCGTCCGGGCCGTCGTCGGGCCCCCACAGGTAGCCGGTGCCGACATGCCCGGTGGTCCCGTCCTTGACGATCGGGTCGCGCCACCACGAGGGGCCGCCCAGCGTGGGCGGGGCCTGCGTCTCGGGGGGCGCGGCCCCGTAGCCCTTGGCGGCGGGCTTGCCGGCGTGCTTGGTGGCGGTCGCCGTCTGGGGGACGGTGCCGCCGCCGGCCGCCGCCTGCGCCGCCGCCGCGTCCGCCTCGCCTGCCGCGTGCTCCGGCTCGTGCCGGTGCAGCGACCAGTACGCGGCGCCGACGGTGGCCAGCGACAGCATCACCGAGAAGGCGATGACGCCGCCCTTGTTGAGCATCGACAGGAACAGCCCGCAGCCGACCAGCGCGCACAACACGGCGGTCAGCGCGGTCCCCTCGACCCGCCCGGACAGCAGCCGCCGCCCCTCGTTCTCGTCCTCGCCGAGCAGGGGGACCAGCAGCCAGCAGAACCCGTACACGATCAGGCCGACGCCGCCCGCCACGGCCAGCACGGACAGCACCACACGGAAGATCACGGGGTCCATGTCGCAGTACCGGCCGAGCCCGCCGCACACCCCGCCGATCACCTTGTGCTCCCGGCTGCGCCGCAGCGGCGCGGACGCGGGCGCGGGTGCAGGGGAGGGCGCGGCGGGCGGAGGGGCGGCGGAGCCTCCCGGCGGGGTCCGGTCCGACCCGCCGGGCGGGTTCCCGTCCGAGCCCCCGGGCGGGGCACCGCCGCCGTCGTGCGCGTCCGCCACGCGGTGTGCATCGGTCATCCGCCCATGGTGGCAAGTGGCTGGGCCGGGCCGCATCCGGCCCGACCCCGGACGTTCCCCGGACCTTCCTCGGGCCTGCCCCGGATCTTCCCCGGATCTCCCCTGGACCTCTCCCGGACCTCTCCCGGACCCGCCCCGAACCTTCCCTGAGATCGATCCGGGGGCGGCGGCGGCTATCGTGTCGCTTCGAACGCATGTGGGGTCGGCAAGGCTGGCGGGGCAGGCAGAGGGGTGCACGGTGTCGGACGAGGGGCGGCTGGTCGCCGGACGGTACCGGTTGATCGAGCGGATCGGCCGCGGTGGCATGGGCACGGTGTGGCGCGCCGAGGATGAACTGCTCGGCCGTCAGGTCGCGGTCAAACAACTGCACATATCCATCCACGTCTCCGACGACGAACTGGCCACCCTCCACGAGCGCACCCGGCGCGAGGCGCGCAGCGCCGCCCGGATCACGCACCCCAATGTGGTCGTCGTGCACGACGTCGTGGACGACGGCGGGCTGCCGTGCATCGTCATGGAATACGTGCCGTCCACCACGCTGGGCGCGCTGCTCAAGGAGAACGGCACCGTCTCCCCGGCCGAGGCGGCCCGGATCGGCCGCGGCATGGTGGCGGCGCTGCGCGCGGCGCACGCGGCCGGGGTCCTGCACCGCGACGTCAAGCCCGGCAACGTGCTGCTGGGGCGGGGCGACAGCGCGCAGGCCGAAGGCCCCTGGGGCGGCCGGGTGGTGCTCACCGACTTCGGCATCGCCATGGCGACGGGGACGTCCACGCTGACCAAGACCGGCGAGGTGGTCGGCTCCATCGACTACATCGCGCCGGAGCGCGTCAGGGGCCGCAAGCCCGGCCCTGCCTCGGACCTGTGGGCGCTGGGCGCGACGCTGTATCAGGCGCTGGAGGGGCGTGCCCCGTTCCGCCGCGACACGGCGATGGAGACGGCGTACGCGATCGCCATGGACCCGCTGGAGCCGATGCGCAAGGCCGGTCCGCTGACGGGCCTCATCGAGGCCCTGCTGGCCAAGGACCCGGACGAGCGGCCGTCGGCGGGGGAGGTGGAGCGCGCGCTGCGGGCTCCGTCGGCGGAGGCGGCGACGGAGCCGGAGATGCTGATCGGCTTGTCGTTCACGACGGGTACGACAGGTACGACAGGTACGGCGGGTACGACCGGTACGCGGGGGCTGCCCGCGGACGGGGGTACGGGTCCGGGTCCGGGTCCGGGCACGGGCACGGGCACGGGCACGGGCACGGAGGCGCGCACGGGTGCGGACACCGGGCGGGAGCCGGCGCCCGAGCCCACGTGGGACGCCACCCCCGTATCGGACATCACGCCCGCGCCGCGGGACGACGCGTCCCGGACATACTCCCCGGGCACGGTACGCGCCGGCGGCAGCCCCACCCGTAAGACCCTGCTGGCCGCGATGGCGATGGTCCTGGTCGCCGGAGGCGGCTACTGGGCGTACCAGCAGTACGCGGGCGACAGCGGCGGATCCGGGACGCGCGCGGAGGGGACGAAGGACCCCGGCGCGACGGACACCCCGACCCCGGGCGCGGTCCACACGCCCCCGCCCATCCCGGCGGGGTATCACCTTCAGTACGAGAAGCAGTTCGACGTCTCGCTCCCCGTGCCCAACAACTGGAGCCGTCAGGTGAAGGGGACCCGGGAGGTCCGGTACGTCGACCCCACCGGCATGGTCGGCATCCGGTTCAACGTCCTGGACTATGCGAGTCCTGACCCCTTGGGGCACTTCAAGGATGTGGAGGAGCAGTTCAGGAACTCGGACGGTGTCGACCAATACAGGCGCGAGCGGATGCAGAAGACCGCCTTCCGCGGCCAGACGGCGGCCGTGTGGGAGATGAGCTGGCGGGGCAAGACACGCGACTGGTACGCCATCGACCTCGGCTGGGGCCGCGAGGGCGAGCGCGAGTACGCCCTGTACCTCTCCGCGCCCAAGGAGGAGTGGGATCGCTACAGCCCGATCTTCGACAAGGTCAGGGACGGGCTCGGCCTCCCGGGGGACGCCGAGCGGCCCGGTTCCCAGCCCGCGTCCGGGTCCGGTCAGGGGTGACCCTGATGCCCGTATGCCGCTGATCATGTGACCATCGGGGACATGGCCGCCACCGCCCCGACCGCCGGGCCGCACCACCCGGTGCCTCCCGACCACGCCGAGCCGCCCCCGCGCAAGCTGTACCGCAGCGCCGAGGGCCGGATGCTCGGCGGCGTCGCGCGCGGGCTCGCCGGGCATCTGGGCCTGCCGGTGCTGTGGGTGCGCGTCGTCTTCGTGGCGATGGTCATGGCCGAGGGCTTCGGCGCGCTGGTGTACGCGCTGTTCTGGTTCGTCGTACCGCTCGGCGTCGGCGGCGTGGACACCGAGCGCCCGGCCCCGTCCCTCACCGCGCCCGGCCCCGACGGCAAGCGCCGGCTCTTCGCCCACAAGCCCGACAAGGGGCAGGTCCTCGCGCTGCTCGCGCTGCTCGTCGGCATGGGCATCTTCGTGGACTCCTTCCAGCTCGGCCGCGCCAACACCTACATCTGGCCGCTGCTGCTGGTCGGCGCGGGCGTCGCCCTGGTCTGGCGGCAGGCGGACAACGCCCGGCGCGCCCAGTGGATGGAGCTGAGCCGCCGCAAGCGCGTGCTGCCCATCGCGCGCAGCGCGGCGGGGGTGGTCCTGACCGGGGTGGGCGTGACCGGCATCGTCGTCGTCCAGGGCGCGGCCGAGCACCTGGGCGCGGTGCTCCAGGCCGCCCTCGCCGTCATCGTCGGCGTGGCGCTGCTGGCGGGACCGTACCTGGTGCGGATGATGCAGGACCTGTCCGAGGAGCGGCTGATGCGCATCCGCGCCCAGGAGCGCGCCGAGGTCGCCGCCCACGTCCACGACTCCGTGCTGCACACCCTCACCCTCATCCAGCGCAGCGCCGACGACTCCCGCGAGGTGGCGCGGCTGGCCCGTGCCCAGGAGCGGGAGTTGCGCGCCTGGCTGTACAGGCCGGAGGGCACCGGCAAGGACGAGGGGGAGGCGCCGGACACCTTGGCGGAGGCGGTGCGCCGCACGGCGGCGGAGGTCGAGGACCACCACGGCGTCCCGATCGAGGTCGTGGTCGTCGGCGACTGCCCGCTCGACGAGAAGCTGACCGCCCAGCTCCAGGCCGCGCGCGAGGCGATGGTCAACGCCGCGAAGTACGGTGGCGAGGGCGGGCCCGTGCAGGTGTACGCGGAGGTCGAGGGCCATACGGTCTTCATCGCGGTACGGGACCGGGGCCCGGGCTTCGACCTGGACGCCGTGCCGGACGACCGGATGGGCGTACGCGAGTCGATCATCGGCCGGATGCAGCGCAACGGCGGCACGGCCCGACTGCGGTCGGCGCCGGACGGGGGCACGGAAGTGGAGCTGGAGATGGAGAGGGCGGCGGGATGACGGGGAACGGACGGACGACGGGGAACGGGCCTGCGGCGGACGGACGGCCGACAGGGAGCGAGCCTGCCGGGAACGGACGGACGACAGGAAACGGGCCTGCGGGGAACGGCCCCGGCGGGAACGGCCCCGGCGGGAACGTCCCCGGCGGGAACGGCCCCGGTGGGAACGGGCCCGGTGGGAACGGGCCGGCGGCGGGCGAGACGGTCTCCGGAGCGGCGCCCTCGGCACCGTCGGGAGCGGCCCCGTCAGCACCGTCAGGAGCGGCGCCCTCCGAAGCCGGTGCCGCGCGCCGGGTGAGGGTCGTCCTCGTCGACGACCACCGCATGTTCCGCACGGGGGTCCAGGCCGAGATCGGCCACACGGACGTGACGGGCGTGGAAGTGGTCGGCGAGGCGGCCGACGTCGACCAGGCCGTGACCGTGATCAACGCGACCCGCCCCGAGGTCGTCCTGCTGGACGTCCACCTGCCGGGCGGCGGCGGCGTGGAGGTGCTGCGCCGCAGCGCGGCCCTGATAGGCGCCCCGGACCGCCCGGTGCGCTTCCTGGCGCTGTCGGTCTCCGACGCCGCCGAGGACGTCATCGGCGTCATCCGCGGCGGCGCGCGCGGCTATGTCACCAAGACCATCACCGGTACGGATCTGGTGGACGCGATCTTCCGCGTGGCGGACGGCGACGCGGTCTTCTCCCCGCGCCTCGCGGGCTTCGTCCTGGACGCGTTCGCCTCCACCGACGCCCCGCCGGTCGACGAGGACCTCGACCGCCTCACGCAGCGGGAACGCGAGGTGCTGCGGCTGATCGCCCGCGGGTACGCGTACAAGGAGATCGCCAAGCAGCTGTTCATCTCGGTGAAGACGGTCGAGAGCCATGTCTCGGCGGTACTGCGCAAGCTCCAGCTGAGCAACCGCCACGAACTGACGCGGTGGGCGACGGCCCGACGACTGGTCTGAGGCGGCGCCGCGCCAACGCGGCGGGGTGGCCAACACGGTGAGGGGCCAAGACGGCGGCACCGCCAACGCGGCGGGGCGGTCAAGACGGCGGCGCCGCCAAAGCGGCGAGGCGGTCAAGGTGGCGGCGCTGTCAACGCGGCAGCGGCGCCGTCAACGCGGCGAGGAAGCCAACGCGTCGACGAGCGTCCGCACCGCCGCGTCCGTCCGCTCGTCGTCGCGGGTCACCAGCCGGTCCAGCAGAATGCCCCGCGCGCCCGACACCAGCGCGGTGGCCCGCGCCCGCGCGTCGTCGGGCGCGTGCCCGATGCGCGCGAACGCCGTGGCCAGCGGCTCGACCCAGCCGTCGACCTCCCGCTGGGCGAACGCGCGGTACGGGCTGTCCGGGACGCCCGCCAGCGCCATCACCTGCAGCATGAGCGGGGCACTCCGCCGCTGTTGGCCCGCGGTCACGTCGTGCCACAGCGCCAGCAGCGTCTCCCGCAACGCAGCCCCGGACGCCGCCCGTCCCAACAACCCCGCCACATCCGGCCGCGAGGCGTCCAGGGCCTGCGCCAGCATGTTCTCCTTCGTACCGAAGTAGTAGACGAGCATCCGCGAACTCGTGCCGAGTTCGGCGGCGACGGCCCGCAGGGACAGGCCCGCGATGCCGTACGTCTCCAGGTACCCCACCACCGCGGCGAGCAGCTCCGCGCGCTTGTGTTCATCGACGGGTCGAGCCATCTGTTGACTGTAGCGGATGGTTCATGAATGATCGCCGCCATGGATGAAGCACTTGGTACAGAAACCGCGTGGACCGTCTTCCTGCACCTCACGGTGGCCCCGGCCTGGCTCGCGCTGACCCGCGCCGAGCGGGACGCCGCCCTCGCCGAGCACGTGGCTCCGCTGCTCGCCCGCCACGCGCCGGTCAGCACGCTGGAGTGGTACGACGCCGACGCCTTCAGCGCGTCGCCGACCGATGTCGCCGTCGTGCGGACGACGGACCTGGAGGACTGGAACCGCTTGCTGGAAGGGGTGCGGGACTCGCCGCTGCTCGCCGTGCCCTACTACCGGCTCGACCGCGTCATCGTCACCCGGGCCGGCGGCTTCGCGGAGCGCGTCGCCGCCTGAGTGCCGCCGTCCGCGGCCCGCCCCGGAGCGACCATCCGATGTAATATGCCGACACGACATTCGTCTATTACACGGGGGTGGATGCACATGGACGCGGAGCTCGTCCGTTCATGGGTGGAGGGCTGGGTCGTCTCGCGTGGAGCCGCGCCACCGGTGGTGGAGCCGTGGGGCTTCACCTTCGAGGTGGGGCTGACCGGGCAGGTGACCCGGCACGTACTGACCGATGCCGACGAGCCGCTGATACGCAAGCTCACCGAGACGGTCACCGCCCCCAACACCTGGATCAAGTTCTTCCTGCCGCCGCAGACCGTCGCGCCGTGGGTGGCCCCCGGCTGGCGCTTCGACAGCGACGGCTTCGTGATGTCCGCGCCGCTGCGCCCGACCGCGGCCGAGGCTCCCGCCGGATACCGGGTGCGCACCTGGGGGCGGGGCGGCGTCACCCGGGTGGTCGTTCTGACCGACGACGGCGCGTTCGCCGCCCGCGGCCAGGTCGCCGTGCCCGGCCCCGGGCGCACGGCCGTCGTCGACCAGGTCGAGACCTCCCCGGCCCACCGCCGCAAGGGACTCGGCAGCCTGGTCATGCGGACGCTGGCGAACGCCGCCGTCGACGCGGGCTCCTCGACGGCGGTGCTCGGCGCGACGACCGAGGGGCGGGCACTGTACGAGTCCCTGGGCTGGCGCACCCACGGCCCGCTGACCGGTCTGATCCGCGACGCTGCGCCCGAGGCCGCGTACGCATAGCCGCTGCCGACGCCACCGGCGATCAGGCGGCGCCCGGAACCGCCGGTGGACTCGCCGGACTTCCGGACTTCCGGACTTCCGGACTTCCGGACTTCTGGACTTCCGGACCTCTGGCGCCGGGCACCGGGCGCGGGGCACGGGGGCGGCCCGGCCCCGTGCCCGGGGGCGCCTCAGCCCGCGGCGGACAGCGTCATGGACTCCTTCGCCAACTCCAGCGCGGGCAGCATGTCCTTGTGCTCCTCGGTGTCCAGTCCGCCGAGGCGCAGCAGGACCGGTCCCTGGGGCGTCGCCACGGCCAGGGCGCTCACCTGCCGGGACTCCTCCATCAGCTTGCTGTAGAGGGAGTAGACGACCTCGACGGCGGCCACGCCGTCGTCGCCGACCTCGATGTCGCGGTAGGTCGTCTTTCGTACGTCGTCGCTCTCCTCGGCCAGATACCGCTCCAGCACCGCGCGTGGCTTGTCGTCGGCGGCCGACTTCGGCCCGGTCCACACCTGGAGGAAGCCGATGTGTCCAGCGGGCTTGGCGTCGATCTCGCACACCATCTGGACCCCGCCCTGATGAAGAAGCTCGTTGAAGCCGTGATCGTCCTTACCCGCCGGGATCGGTTCGACGGCCTTCGGCTTCCAGGACTTCGCCACGTCGAACGTCACGGGCAGCACGCAGGCAGATCCCTTGCCGCCGAGCTGCCTGCCGGACGAGGCGGTGGACTTCGTGCCGCCGTGGCCGCCGCCGCTGTCCTTGTCGGTTCCCTTGCCCGCGACCTTGTCCTTGCCGGTGGCCTTGCCCTTGTCGCCGTCGCCCGACGTCGAGCAGCCGGTGAGCGCACCGAGCATGGCCGCCGCGGCCACCGCGCCCGCCACGGCTCTGCCTGCTCTGCTGAAATGGTGCATGTCGTACATGTATTGCGTTCCCGCCCCTGAGTTCGAAAATTCGCCGCAGCATATACCGCGCTGAGCCTTCCGGGTGCGTCCCGGCATCCGGTCCCACCCGGATCCACGGAAAGGGGCGGCGGCGGTGATAAGTGGACAGTGACGTGTGCCGGCGAACAGTGGCGTGTGCTGGCGAACGGTGGCGTGTGCCGGCCAAGCGCGGAACGAGGAGCCCTCCCCATGCCCATCAGCCCCGACAACCTGACGGACCCGCAGGTCCGCGCCTTCGTCCAGGCGCTCAACGCCGGCGACAGTGCGGCGTTCTTCGCGCTGCTGACCCCGGACGCGACGATGTCCGACGACGGATCCGACCGTGATCTGGCGGGGTGGGTCGACCGGGAGATCTTCTCCGCCAACGGCCGCATGGACGTGGTCGAGGAGTCGGACGGCGGCCGCACGCTGCTGGCGGACTACCGCAACGACACGTGGGGCGGGATGCGCACCCGTTGGACGTTCGTCGTGTCCGGCGACAAGATCAGCCGCTTCGAGACGGGCCAGGCGTAGGCGTGGGCGTGGATGTAGGCGTAGGTCGAACCCCGGTCGCCTTCTCGTCGGCCTGACGGGCCTCATCGGCGTCCGCCAGCCAGAAGAACAGCGGCGACAGCACCAGTTCGACGACTGCCAGCACCACCTGGAACCAGTGCGGCCACCCGTGCGCGGCGAGCGACAGCAGCCGCCCGAGCGCACCCAGCAGGAAGACCCCGGCCAGCCACCGCACCGCCGTCGCGGGGATCGGCGACTGCCGGGCCGCCCAGAGCCAGCCGAGGCCGTAACCGGCGAAGATCGCGCCGAAGAACCGCCCAAGGCTGTCGACCGTCGGGCCGGCCGAGCCCGCGCCCGGGATCGAGGCGTTGCCGAGAGCCACGTGGAAGAGCCCGATCGCCACGCAGGCGTACCCCATCGCCCGTACGAGCCCTCGGAGCACCTTGACCCTGGCCATGACCGGCCACCACCCCTCCGCTAGTAGACACGCGTCCACCAAGTGCGCTTCCACCAAGCTACGCCCGGCTAGTAGACGTGTGTCAAGTAGCAAGTAGCATGGGTCCGTGCCTCCGCGTCAGCGACTCAGCCCCGACGAACGCCGCGCCCAGCTCCTCGGCGTCGCCGCGCGGCTCTTCGCCGCGCATCCGTACGACGAGGTGCTGATGGAGGACGTCGCCGAGCGGGCCGGGGTCTCGCGCGCGCTGCTCTACCGGTACTTCCCGAGCAAGCGCGACCTCTTCGCGGCCCTCTACCAGCAGGTCGCCGAGCAACTGCTCGCCAAGACCCGGCTCGATCCCGCCGACACCCTGGTCGAGCAGCTCGTCGAGGGCCTGGACGCCCATATCGAGTACTTCGCGGAGAACCGCAACACCGTCCTGGCGGCGAACCGGGTGCTGACCGGCGACCGCCTGGTCCAGACGATCATCGCCGACGAGCTCGACGCCCTGCGCGAGCGGCTGCTCGGCGTGCTCCCGCTCGCCGACGACGGCACCCGGGAGGCCGTGTCGGGCGTCCTGAAGAGCTGGCTGGTCTTCGTCCAGGTGCTGTGCCTGGACTGGCTCACCAAGGAGACCTGCACCCGCGCCGAACTGCGCGACGTGTGCATCGGCGCCGTACTGGGCGCCATCCGGCCCCTCCTCGACGAGGACCCCGCGCCGGAATGGCCCTGACCGGCGGCGGATTCAGCCGCCGTCCGGCCCCGCCCAGTCGAACGGGATGTGCTTGCTGGACTGGCCCTCCCGGCTCCAGGTGAAGCCGAACGCGTCAGCCCGGTCGGCCGTCGAGCGGCCCCAGGTCGCGACGTGGCCCGGGCCCGTCTCCGAACCCGGCAGGTTGTGCACCTGGACCCGTGCGCCCTCCGGCGTCGTCGGACCGGTCAGGGCCTCCGCCCGGGCCTCCACGCGGCCGGGGATGCGGGCGCTCCAGGAGCCCAGGTCCTCGTCGACGCTGAATTCGATCGGGGCCGTGTCCATGCCCCGCATCTCCGGCCCGAACATGGTGACCATCTCGGTGGGCCAGCTTCCGGCCTCGCCGCCGAAGATCATCTGGAGGGCTTCGCGCTGCGCGTCGTCGGCGCGCTCGTCCAGGAAGACGGCCGCGTACGCGTCGGAGTGCTCGGCCCAGACGTTCCCGACGAAGGACGCGAGCATCAGCACGTTGAGGCCGTCCAGCCGTACGTCGCCGTAGGTGCCCTCACGGATGTGCCAGGCCAGGACGCCGTCGCAGTCGCCGAAGGTGGGTGGCTGGGCGAACGAGCAGGGGCACGGGATATTGCATTTACAGGTGTCGAACCAGTCCCCGGTGACGTGCCACTTCGGGATGGTCGGCGCGGATTCGGTCATCACGGCACCTCCTCGCGACTCCAACGCCCGCGGGCTCTCCCTTCCATCGTGCACCCCGCGCCCCCGCCGCAGCCAGGACTCCCGTCCCGATATGTGATGTCCTGGGGGCATGCTCCGGAGCGGCGGGCCCGGCACCTCGACGCCCCTGCGGAACGGGAGCCTGCTTCCCGCGCGGGCGCTGGCGTACGCCTGGACACTGATGGCGCTGCTCGCGCTGCTCGCCTGGCTGGTGACCGTGGCGCAGGCGCGCGACATGGGGGTCGAGCCGGGGACGATGGGGATGGGGCTGCCCCTGTTCCTGGCGCTGTGGCTGGTGATGATGGCCGCCATGATGCTGCCGTCCGTGGCGCCGGTGGCGATCACGTGGGTACGGGGCATCCGCCGCCGGTCCGCGGGTGCGGCGCGCGCGGCCCGTATCGCCCAGTTCATGGGCGGCTACCTGCTGGTCTGGGGCCTGTTCGGCCTGCTGGTCTACGCGGCGCTCGGCGCGACCGGCGACCTGGTCGACGAGCACCCCGGCGCGGGGCGCTGGATCGGCGCGGGAGCGTTCGCGCTGGCCGGGCTGCAGCAACTCGGCCCGTTGAAGGACATCTGCCTCCGCCACTGCCGCAGCCCCATGGGGCAACTGGTCCGCTACGCCGGTTTCCGGCCCTGGGCCCGCGACTTCCGGGTCGGCGTCCACCACGGGCTCTTCTGCGTCGGCTGCTGCTGGGGGCTGATGCTGATCCTGGTTCCGCTGGGGGTCATGAACATCGCGGCGATGGCCGGGGTGGCGGCGGTGATCTTCATCGAGAAGCTGTGGGGCCGGGGCCCGTACGTCGCCACCGCCGTGGGCGCCGTCTTCCTGGCCCTCGCCGTCCTGGTCCTCTTCGACCCGTTCACGGACTGGCTCCTGCCGGGCCTGACGCATTCCGGCTCCGAAATGGAGATGGGGCGAATGCGCTGAGGGGTGTGGCCCGTGTGGGGCCACACCCCGCGTCACTCACTGATCGGCAAGAGGGATCAGCAGCCCGGAGGGGTCAGGGGCGGGGTCTCGAAGGTGCCCCCATCGGCGGCCGACAGGATGCCGACGATGGGGCTGCAGCCGAGGTCCTGGTTCTTGAACTGGTAGACCTTCGCACCCACACCCATGTTGAAGCCCTCGCTCCACTTGGTCCAGTTGCCCTTCCTGAACCCGAACTTGACGGTGACCTTGCCGCCGCGGAACTTCGAGTACGTGAGGTGTACGACGCTGTGGTCCTTGATGGCGACGCACAGCGACCCGTTGGAGAGCTCGGTACAGGTAGGGCCGGAGGTGCCGCGCGCGACGGCCGAGGCCGAGGAGCCGGCGGCCGACGGGGTGGCGGCGGAGGCGGGGGCGGTCAGGGCCACCGCGGTGACCAGAGAAGAGGCGGCGAGGATGCCGACGCGGGCGTACTTGCGCATGCAGAAATCCTTAAACGGCAAGGTGGGGGGGGCTTCCCGAGGGCGCCCCTTGCTGTTGATCATCAGCCAGGCTACAGAGGTGAAAGTCGTGCAACAAAACCGTTATGGGCGCTTACCTGCGATTTCGGCCAATGTGCTGAGGGGTGTGGCCTCGTAGGCCACACCCCTCATTCGTGCGCTGATCGGCAATCAGTAATCAGCAATCAGCGTGTACGCGTCGCTGTACTTGATCAGGCCGCTCTTCACGGTCGAAACGGATTGCACCATTCCGCATCATGTCGGGCGTGCCGCGCCCGCGAACGGCATCTCGTCGATGGACGCGATCCGCACCGGCGCGCCCGGTCGCGGGGCGTGGATCATCTTGCCGCCGCCGACGTACAGGCCCACATGGCTCACACCCGAGTAGAAGAACACCAGGTCGCCCGGGGCGAGTTCGGATCGCGGGACGCGCGCGCCCGTGTTGATCTGGGTGTACGTGGTCCGGGGCAGGCCCACCCCCGCCGCCCGCCACGCCGCCTGGGTGAGCCCCGAGCAGTCGTAGCCGGAGGGCCCGGTCGCACCCCAGACATACGGCTTGCCGAGCGCCCCGTACGCGTACGACACCGCCAGCGCCGCTCGGCCCGTCGGGGGAGCGGCGGGGGCGCGGGTCCCCCTGGCCGTCCCCCGGTCGGCGTGCGGCCGGTGCCCTCCGCGGCCGTCCCCGTCGGCCGCGCCGCTGCCGCCGTCGACGGCGGTGCCGCCGCCGGGCTCGGCGAGGGCCCTCGCCCGCTGCTTCGCCGTCAGCCGGTCCAGCAACTCCTCCGCGGCGTCGAGCTTCTCCTCGACCGTCCTCTTGTGCCGGGCCAGCGCTTCGCGGGAGCGGTTCAGCTCGCGCAGCCTGCCGCTCGCCTCCGCGCGCACCTGCTTCAGGCCCCTTATCTGCCGCATCAGCCGGGCCACGGCCGCGCCCTGGCGGCTGCCCGCGCGGTCGGCGAGCGAGGCGCGGTCCAGGTAGTCCTCGGGGGAGGAGGACAGGGCGAGTTGGAGGTCCGGGGCGACGGCGCCGGAACGGTACTGCGCGGTGGCGTACGAGCCGAGTGCGTTACGGGACGCGTTGAGGCGGGCCGTCTTGCGGGCGGCCTCGTCCTGCAGTTCCTCGTACGCCGTACGCGCCGCCTCGGCGTCCGCCCGCGCGCCGTTGTAGCGCTCGGTGACCTCCTCGGCCTGCCGGTGGTAGCGGTCGACCCGCGCCTTCACCTCGGCCGGAGTGAGCCCGGGCGCCGCGTGCCCGGTGCCGTCGAGGGCCGTGGCGGCGGTGGCGGCGCCCGCCAGGGCGATGGTCGCGGCCCGGCGGACGGTACCGCCGGCGAACGGACGCTGCCTGGGCTTCCGGTGCGAGGCCACGGCGGTGGGTCACTTCCTTCCGAGCGCTTCCCGAGTGCTTCCCGAGCGCTTCCGACGCTTCCCGGGTGCAGGGAAAGCTAGACCCGGCCGTCGGCCCAGGACACGGCGAAGGCCGGGAATGAGCGATATCGGTGGATAGCGGACCGCCGCTGACCGGTCGGCCCACGGAGTGCTGGAACGTTCGGGCACGCGGATGACCGAAGCGGTGATCCGCCCCCGGCCGGGCGCCGACGGTGCTATAGCCGAACCGGCCCGGCCGTCGGGGCGGCCATGGGTGCGGCCGTCGGCCCGGCCGTCAGGGTGGCGGACCGGGCGGGCTACGCTCCGAGGCCATGGACGCAACTCTGCACGCCGTCGTCGGCCTGCACATCATCGGCATCGCCGCGCTGCTCGGCGGCTTCCTCGCCCAGATGAAGCTGATAGGCGCGGGCGACGCCCGGATGTCGCCCGCGATGCTGCACGGCGCGCTCACGATGCTGGTGACGGGCATCGCGCTCGTGGGGCTCAACCAGGCCGACGGCAACAGCCTCGACAACGTCAAGATCGGCGTGAAGACGGCGCTGCTCGTCGTCATCCTCGGCCTGGTCTACGTGAAGCGGGACGAGGAGAAGGTGCCCGCCCCCGTCATTGGTGCGGTCGGGTTGCTGACCACCGCCAACATCTTCATCGCGGTGATGTGGACGTGATCGCTCACGCCGGGCGGACGTTCCCGTAGATCGGCATCTCGGTGATCGGCGCGATCTTCACGTTGTCGCCCGGCTTCGGCGCGTGGACCATCATCCCGTCGCCTATGTACAGCCCGACGTGGCTGATGTCGTCGTAGAAGAAGACCAGGTCACCCGGCTTGAGCTCGGACGTCGACACCCGCGTGCCGACCTTCACCTGCTCCCACGTGGTGCGCGGCAGCGTCACCCCGGACGACTTCCACGCCGCCTGGGTCAGCCCCGAGCAGTCGTAGGAGTTCGGGCCGGTGGCGCCCCACACGTACGGCTTGCCTATCTGGGCGCGCGCGAACGCGACGGCCTGCGCCGCCTTGGTGGAGTCGGAGGGCGCTGACGGGTCCGTCGTCCCCGACCCGTCACCCGTACCCGTACCGTCACCCGTCCCCGTGTCCGGCCGCTGCTCCTCCTGGCGCCTGCGCTCCGCCTCCTCGCGCTGCTTCTCCGCCAGCTCGGCCGCCTTGCGCCGCGCCTCCGCTTCCTTCTTCTTCTCCAGTGCCGCCAGCCGCGCCTTCTCCTCCGCGGTCAGCTGGGACAGCAGCGTCCTGGCCTGGGACAGCTTCTGCTGGATCGTCTTCTTCTCGGCCTTGAGCCGGCTCTCCGACGCGGTCAGCTCCGCCAGGCTGCGGGTGGCCTTGCCGCGCTGCCGGGCCAGCTCCGTCTGCTGCGTACGGAAGTCGTCGACCGCGTCCTTCTGCCGCCCGGTGAGCCGGTCCATCAGGTGGTTCTGGTCGACGAAGTCCTGCGGGTCGTCGGCGAGCAGCAGGGTCGCGGTGCCGTCCATCCCGCCGTGCCGGTACTGGGCGGCCGCGTACGCGCCCAGGGTGCGCCGGGCCTCGTTCATCTTCTCGGTGCGGGTGGCGGCGTCGGCCAGCAGGCGGTTCACCTCGGTCCGCCGCTTGCCCGCGGCCTCCTTGGCCGCGTTGTACTTCTGCGTGGCGGTGCCCGCCTGCCGGTAGAGGGCGTCGACCTTCTTCTTCACCTCCTCGACCGTCGGCTTCGGCGCGCGCGGCGCGGCGTTCGCGGTCTGCGACAGGAGGGTGACCGAGGCGAGTGCGGCGGTGGTGACCCCCACGGCCGTGCGGCGGCCGGCGGGCGACTCGAGCAATCGAGGACGCGGCTTGCGGTGCGACGCCAAGGGAGGCGACTCCTTCCGTGGACCGCCTACCGGGTTAGCTGTCGGGTTCGGGCGTACGGAAGGCTGCCCTACGGCCGTACGTGCGACGTACGGGCCGATTCACCCCAGATTGTGCGGGTGGGTCCCCGGCTCCGGAACCGCCTGAGGGGCGGGCCGGACTCGGCGGTGGCGGCACGCGCCGGCTTCGGTCGCCGACAGGGAGCGGGCCGCCTGAGCGAGCACCGTAGCCAACCAGTGAGGCCCCTGGGAAGGCTGGTGTTCGATTTGCCCGAGATCTTTCCGTGACATTGTCGTGTCGGCTGTCAGTGGCGGGCCCTAGACTCGGTGGGCGATGAGCAGCAGCCTCTTTGATGACAGCTTCCTGGCGGACCTCGACGGCGCGGAGCCGCCGCCCGAGGATCCCCAGCCCGACGGTCCCCCGGTCGGGGAGGAGGTTCCGCATGACCTCTTCGGCGACACTTTTAACGTGCCCGTACCGAGGGAGCCGTACTACCGCGACGGCGCGCCACGCCCGGTCGCGGACCCCGCCGCGCTGCTGGAGGGGCTGAACGAGCAGCAGCGGGCCGCCGTCGAGCACCACGGCGCGCCCCTGCTCATCGTCGCGGGCGCCGGATCCGGCAAGACCCGTGTCCTCACCCACCGCATCGCCCACCTGCTCGGCGCGCGCAAGGTGCACCCGGGCTCCATCCTCGCGATCACCTTCACCAACAAGGCCGCGGGCGAGATGAAGGAGCGCGTCGAGGAGCTGGTGGGCCCGCGCGCCGGCGCCATGTGGGTGATGACCTTCCACAGCGCGTGCGTGCGCATCCTGCGCCGCGAGTCGAAGAAGCTGGGCTTCACGTCCTCGTTCTCGATCTACGACGCCGCCGACTCCAAGCGGCTGATGGCTCTGGTCTGCCGGGATCTGGACCTGGACCCCAAGCGCTTTCCGCCCAAGTCGTTCAGCGCGAAGATCTCCAGCCTCAAGAACGAGCTCATCGACGAGGAGACCTTCGCCGACCAGGCCGCCGACGGTTTTGAGAAGACGCTGGCCGAGGCGTACGCGATGTACCAGGCGCGGCTGCGCGAGGCCAACGCCCTGGACTTCGACGACCTCATCATGACCACGGTCAACCTGCTCCAGGCGTTCCCGGACGTCGCCGAGCACTACCGCCGCCGCTTCCGGCACGTCCTGGTCGACGAGTACCAGGACACCAACCACGCGCAGTACACCCTGGTGCGCGAGCTCGTCGGTACGGGCACCGACACCTTCGACCCGGCCGAGCTGTGCGTGGTGGGCGACGCCGACCAGTCCATCTACGCCTTCCGCGGCGCCACCATCCGCAACATCCTCCAGTTCGAGGAGGACTACCCGGACGCGCGCACCATCCTGCTGGAGCAGAACTACCGCTCCACGCAGACGATCCTCAGCGCGGCCAACGCCGTCATCGAGCGCAACGAGAACCGGCGCCCCAAGAACCTGTGGACCGAGGCCGGGGCCGGGGCCACCATCACCGGTTACGTCGCCGACACCGAGCACGACGAGGCGCAGTTCGTCGCCGACGAGATCGACCGGCTGACGGACGCGGGCGACGCCAAGGCCGGAGACGTCGCCGTCTTCTACCGCACCAACGCCCAGTCCCGTGTCTTCGAAGAGATCTTCATCCGTGTCGGCCTGCCCTACAAGGTCGTCGGCGGCGTGCGCTTCTACGAGCGCAAGGAGGTCCGGGACGTGCTCGCGTATCTGCGGGTGCTCGCCAACCCCGAGGACACCGTCCCGCTGCGCCGCGTCCTGAACGTGCCCAAGCGCGGCATCGGCGAGCGCGCCGAGGCCATGATCGAGGCCCTCGCGCTGCGCGAGAAGATCTCGTTCGCGCAGGCGCTGCGCCGGGTGGACGACGCGTACGGCATGGCGGCCCGCTCGGCGAACGCGGTGAAGCGCTTCAACGCCCTGCTGGAGGAGCTGCGCACGATCGTGGAGTCCGGCGCCGGACCCGCCACCATCCTGGAGGCGGTGCTGGAGCGCACGGGCTATCTGGCCGAGCTCCAGGCGTCCACGGACCCGCAGGACGAGACCCGTATCGAGAACCTCCAGGAGCTGGCGGCCGTCGCCCTGGAGTTCGAGCAGGAGCGGACCGAGGAGGAGCCGGGCACGCTCGCGGAGTTCCTGGAGCGGGTCGCGCTCGTCGCCGACTCCGACCAGATCCCCGACGAGGACGCGGAGGGCACCGGCGTCATCACCCTGATGACCCTGCACACCGCGAAGGGCCTGGAGTTCCCCGTCGTCTTCCTCACCGGCATGGAGGACGGCGTCTTCCCGCACATGCGCGCCCTCGGCCAGGCCAAGGAGCTGGAGGAGGAGCGGCGGCTGGCGTACGTCGGCATCACGCGCGCGCGTGAGCGGCTGTATCTGACGCGCTCGACCATGCGCAGCGCGTGGGGGCAGCCCGCGTACAACCCGCCGTCCCGCTTCCTGGAGGAGATCCCCGACCAGTACGTGCAGTGGAAGCGGACGGGGCCGTCGGCGCCGTCGGCCTCGATGGGCGCGGTGTCGGGCCTTGCCTCGAGCCTGTCGTCCGGGCTCTCCGCCTCGCGTGCCCGGGGCGGCGCGGGCGCCGCAAGCGGTTTCGCGACCCGGCGGGCCAAGGACCGCCCGGTGGTCTCGCTGGCCGTCGGCGACCGGGTCACGCACGACTCGTTCGGTCTCGGCACGGTGATGGCGGTGAAGGGCAGCGGCGACGCGGCGGAGGCCACGATCGACTTTGGCGACGAGAAGCCGAAGCGGCTGCTGCTGCGGTACGCGCCGGTGGAGAAGCTCTAGCGCTCGCGAAGCCCTTGGCGTTGTCCGCGCTTGGCGTGGTCCTGGCCGGGACGAGCTTGGCGCTGGGACGGGCTTGGTGCTGGGACGGGCTTGGCATCAAGCCCGTCTTGGGGGCTTAGGGGGCAGGGGAGCGGGCTACATCGGGTCGAGGCCGTGACTGCGCAGCCACGGCAGCGGGTCGACGGCCGAGCCCGCGCCCGGACGCACCTCGAAGTGCAGGTGCGGGCCGGTGGAGTTGCCGGAGTTGCCCGAGTACGCGATGACGTCCCCGGCCTTCACGGAACCGGACCGGATCTTGGTGCTGCTCAGGTGGCAGTACCAGGTCTCGGTGCCGTCGGGGGAGGTGACTATCGCCATGTTGCCGTACGCGCTGTTCCACTGCGTGCGGACGGTCCCGTCGGTGGCGGCCATCACCGGCGTGCCGTAGCTGACGGGGAAGTCGATGCCGGTGTGCACGGACATCCAGTTGATGCCCGCTTGACCGTACTGGGCGCTGAGGCCGTGCTGCGCCACGGGGAGCGCGAACTTGGGGCGCAGCCGCTCCTTGCGGGCGGCCTCCTCGGCCTTGCGCTTGCGCTCCGCCGCCTGCCGCTCCTTGAGGTCGATGCGCTCCTGGGTGCGGTTGGCGCGGTCGGCGAAGTCGTCGGCGCGGTCGGCGAGTCCGGCGAGCTGGGTGTCCAGCTTGCTGTTGGCAACCGAGGGCTTGACGGAGCCCGGGTCGGGCGCGGCCTGGGTCGTCGAGTCGTCCTTCTTGCCGTCCTCGCCGCCGATGCCGCCGACGGCGGCCGCGGCGACGGCCGTCACGCCCATGATGGCGACGGAGGGCACGGCGACGGTGAGCAGCGCGGAGCGCTTGGGGCGGGAGGCGGACGTGCGGCGGCGGGTGCGGCTGTCGCGACGTGAACCGCCGTCGCGGCGGGGGCCGCCCGCTCCGGTGGCCGCGGAGACCAGTACGGGCTCGTCGTCCCGGTCGCCGGTGCCCACCGCGTCGACGTCGGCGGCCGCATCGGGGGCGGCAGTGTCGTCGTCGGCGGTCAGCTGCTGCTCGTAGACGGAGTCGCCGGTGGCCCAGGCGGTGGCGTCCCAGGTCTGGGTCAGTCCGGAGTCGACGCCGTTGGCGTCGTAGGTCCCGGTCCCGCCCCACTGGGTCGTGTCGTGGGTGCCGGTGTCGGCGGCGGCATCGGGGTCGTACGCGTCGCCGAGGTCCCAGTGACCGCTCGTGTCCCACTGGCCGGTTGCGTCCGCGGAGCCGCCGTGCGGACCGGGGAGGTCGGCGGAGAGCTGATAGCCGCCGGTGTCCCATGCCGTGCCGGTGCCGGTGCCGTCCAGGCCGGTGGTGTCGTAGGCGCCCGTGTCGTAACCGCCGGTGCCGAAACCGCTGGTGTCGTAGGAGCCGGTGTCGTAGCCGCCCGTGTCGTACGCGGCCGCCGCGGCGGTCTGCTGCGCGGCGGCGCCGAAGTCCCACTGGCCGGAGGTGTCGTAGTGGCCGGTGTCGTACGACCCGGTCGCGTACTGGCCCGTGTCGTAGCCGGTGGCGCAGTCGCCGTAGAGGTCGCCCGGCACGGAGCCGAAGAGAGGATCGCCTTCGCCGTAGGCCGTGCCGAGGGCGTCGAAGGTACCGGTGGAGTAGCCGTCATACCCGGCATAGGCGTGCTGAGCGCCCTGCTGCGTGTCGTACGCCCCGTAAGTCTGGGTGTAGGAGGCGTCAGGAGCGGGGACGGTCGGGGTCGGGTTACCCGACGGGTGACGGTCGTTCACCACCAACTTCTCTTTCGCCTCGGCAGTAGGAGCTGGGGGTCCGGGGGTGCTCCCCCAGGGCGGTTCAGTGCGGCGACTGTACCCGGCGGTATGCGACGGCGACAATCTTCAACAGGTTTTCCGGAGCCCCGGAAAGGGCATTTGGTGGCCTTTCGGCTGTCTGGGCGGCGTAACTTGGCCGGGCGTTCGATTGCTGTTCGGTAATTTTCCGGGTCGTTACGCAACCGACGCGGATCCGGAAGCGTCTTCCGGATCCTGCGCCGTCTCCTGCTCCGCCCCGTGCCCGGTCTCCTCCAGCGACATCCGGACTCCCTGCACGACGGCCGGATGCACGGGCAGGGCGAGGTGCCCGATTCCGGTCACCCGGACGTTGCGCGAACGGAGGTCGGGGTGGTCGACGCACGCCATCTCGATCGGCGTGACCACCTGGTCCACATCGCTCCAGAAGCTCACGAACCGGGTGGCGCAGCCGGGGGCCGGGCGCCGCAGTTCCTCGATCACCTCGGAGTCCGGACGCATCTGCCGGACCAGGGGGTGCGCCGACAGCAGGGGAGCGGCGCGGGTGCCGCCGTGCGGGGTGCCGAGGGTGACCAGCGTGGCCACCCGGCTGTGGCCGCCCAGGCGCTGTACGTAATAGCGGGCGATCAGGCCGCCCAGGCTGTGCCCCACCAGGTCCACCTGGCCGTGGCCGGAGCGCGCGCAGAGCCCCTCCACATGCTCGCCGAGCAGCTCCGCGGCGGCGCGGATGTCGCAGGTCATCGGCGAGTAGTTGAGGGCTTCGACGTGGTGGCGGCCGTGTCGGCGCAGCGAGCGGCGCAGCAGGACGAAGACGGAGCGGTTGTCGATGAACCCGTGCAGCAGCACGACGGGGCGCTGGCCCCGGCCCGCCCCGGGCAGGCGGGGAGGGGCGGCCGAAACGCCGCCGGGGTCGGTCTCGGCCTCGGCGCCGGGTCCCGTGCCGGTGCCGGTGGCGGTGCCGGCCTTGGTGTCGGCGCGGGGAACGGGGGCGGGGACCGGGCGCTCCTGGGCCAGGCCGGTGGGGTAGAGGACCACGTGCCCGGCGAGCACGGCCGCGTCCATGGCGGTGGCCCGGATCAGCGTGGCGGAGGAGCGCAGCGACGACACGAGGGAGAGGGGGAAGGGCAAGGTCCTCATGGCTGACCTCCCGGCGGCGACGCGGGGAGGGCTCGGTCCCCGTGCGCCCTCGCGGGCAGCCGGGGCGGGTGCGTATCGCCGCGCCGACTCGACGCGGCGATACGGCTTCCCCGCTGCGGCTCCCTGGCAGCCCTCCGTGACGGAAGGTCCGGAGCGGCTGGCTGTGAACGTGTCCCATGTGTGATTTCCCCCTCCCCACTCGCCGCGAAACTGCTGCGTACGGGAAGCTGGAGATAACGTTCGTTCACCGCTTACGGCCGGTGACGGCTGTCGTGCACGGAGGCATGGAGGCAGTGATGGGAGTGACTGGGCCGATCCGCGTGGTGGTCGCCAAGCCGGGGCTCGACGGCCACGACCGCGGGGCCAAGGTCATCGCGCGTGCGCTGCGCGACGCCGGTATGGAGGTCATCTACACCGGGCTGCACCAGACGCCCGAGCAGATCGTCGACACCGCGATCCAGGAGGACGCCGACGCGATCGGGCTGTCCATCCTCTCGGGCGCGCACATGACGCTCTTCGCCAAGGTGCTGGAACTGCTCCGGGACCGTGAGGCCGAGGACATCAAGGTGTTCGGCGGCGGCATCATCCCGGAGGACGACATCCCGCCGCTCAAGGAGCAGGGCGTCGCCGCGATCTTCACGCCCGGCGCGACGACGACGTCGATCGTGGAATGGGTCCGGGAGAACGTACGCCCGGTGGCGGCGTAGCGGTACGGGTACGCCTCCGGCGGCCTCCTTCCCCACCCGGCCCTGCGCCGTAGGACGCGCCTGGCCATGGCGGCCGGTGCCGCCGCCCGAACGCGCACGGTAAGCCGTGACCGGTTGATCACGACGCCTGCGCGGGCGGCGTGCCTGCGCGGGGGCGGCGTGTCCGCGCGGGCGGTGCGGCCGGGCGGGCCCGGCCCACTCTGTCCCCGAGCGGGTTGGGTGCCGTGGGGCATCCCGGCGCGGCGCGTCATGGTGGCCCGGGGCGCGGCGGTCGCGGGGCCGGGTCCCGCTCCGTCACGGGGCGGTCCGGTCCGTGGTGTCCGCGAGCTCCAGCTCGCTCCGCATCGTGGCGCGCAGCCGCAGCGTCGCCACCAGCCGCTGGAACGTCTCCGACCAGTACCCCACCGCCCCCGGCGAGCCGTCCTCCGGGTCGTCGCCCAGCGCGGTGAGCACTTCGAGGCGGTCCGCCTGCGCCGGGTCCAGACAGCGCTCGGCCAGCCCCATCACCCCGCTGAAGCTCCACGGGTAGCTGCCCGCATCCCGCGCGATGTCCAGCGCGTCCACCACGGCCTGGCCCAGCGGTTCGCTCCACGGCACCGCGCACACGCCCAGCAGCCGGAACGCGTCCGACAAGCCGTGCGCGGCGATGAACTCCGCGACCCATACGGCCCGTTCCTCCGGCGGCAGCGCGGTGAGCAGCTTGGCCGGGTCCCGCCAGGACGCGGTGGGTGCCGCGACCGCCAGCACGGCATCGCCGGAGCCGGCCGGGGTGGTCGGCGGGTCCGAGGCCGCGCCGAGGAGTGCCCGCGACCAGGCCGTGTCGCCCTGCCGGACCGCGGCCCGGCACCACGCCGCGTGCAGGTCCGCCTGCCAGCCGTCGGCGACCGGCAGTGCCACGATCTCCTCGGGCGTGCGGCCGCCGAACCACTCCGTCCAGCTCTCCAGCGGGGTCGCCTCCACCAACTGGCCCAGCCACCAGGACCGCTGACCGCGTCCCGACGGCGGCTTCGCCGCGATGCCGTCCCGCTGCATCCCGCTGTCGCACGCGCTCGGGGCCTCGACGGCGATCCGCGCCGCCGCGCCGCGGCCGTCCGCCCGCTCGAGGGTCACGTACGCGCGCGATCGCTCGGCCATCCGCGCCGCCAGCGCGGAACCGGGCA
Source organism: Streptomyces sp. XD-27 (assembly GCF_030553055.1). Taxonomy (NCBI): domain Bacteria; kingdom Bacillati; phylum Actinomycetota; class Actinomycetes; order Kitasatosporales; family Streptomycetaceae; genus Streptomyces; species Streptomyces sp. XD-27. The sequence continues at coordinate 3,350,958 of NZ_CP130713.1, read as the reverse complement.
GCGCGGACAGGAGTTCGGCGGCCGTGGCCCGTACGTTGCGGCTGCGGTCGGACAGCGCCTGCTCCAGGAACGGCTCGTCCTGTGGCGACAATTCGTCGCGCAGCGAGTCGAGGAACATCAGCCGGTCCTCCGCGCGCTCCGTCGGCCAGGTGCTCGCGAGCAGGGCGAGACCGGCCGCGGGGTCGCGGTGCCGCACCGCGGTGAGCAGCGCCACGCGCTCCGCGAACAGCCCTTCCTGCCACAGCTTCGCCACGGCCTCGGGCCCGGCGGACTCCGGCGGCGCGGCCCCCGCCGCGGTGCCGCGCCCCGCGCCGCCGCGCAGCGCGAACCTCCAGTCCGGGTTCAGCCGCGCCAGCCACAGCCCGCGCGGTCCGGCGAAGGTGAGCGCCTCCGGACGCAGATCGGTCCGGGCACGGGCCGCGTCGAGTAGCGCGGGCAGCAGCGCGGCGGGCGCGCCGTAGCCGTGCTGGTTGGCGATGGCGAGCCATTGCGGGAGCAGTTCGGTCAGGTCGGGCGCGGCCCGCGAACCGGACTGGCCGGGACTCGAACGGTCGGCCAGCAGCAACCCCAGCCGTCGGCGGGCGGCCGGGGCAGGGCCGGACGCGGATCCTCCGGCGCGGGCACCGGCAGGGCCCACGCGTCGGCGGGCCGCAGCCCGGCGCGCCGCGTCACCGTGCTCAGCGCGGCGGCGTCCAGCAGCGCGGTCGCCGCGTCCTGTCCGGGCCGAACGGGCACCGGCGGCATCCGCCGCTCCGTCCCGAGCAGCGCGGCCGCCACCAGATCGCCCCACGGGACGGTCCCGGGCACGGGCCCGGCACCGCCCTGCGGCGGGCTCTCGGTGCCGAACCCTGGTCCGGATCCCGGGCCGGATCCCGAGCCGGATCCCGGTTCGGCGGCGTGGGCGGTGGTTGTCGGGCCGGTGGCGGTACGGGTCATGTCGATCCTCCGTACGAGTCCGTGCAAGTCCGTGCAAGTCCGTATGGGCCTGTACGAGGCCGTACAGGCCGTCTGGCGCCGGGGAGGCGTGGCGGTCACAGCGATACGGGCTGCGGGTCCCACGTGGTGAGCGGCGCGAAGCCCCGGTGGCCGCACTCGCCGAAGACCGTGACCGGGCCGCCTCCCGACACGGCCGTCAGCTGCCACAGGTTCGTACGCGCCAGGCAGCGCGGGTCCACCGGAAGCGCGGAGGCCGTCCGGGCGTCCGCGAGCTGCCAGCCGTCCGGGCCCGGTATCGGGGTGACGCCGGTCAGGACGGTGGGCCAGGCGTCCAGCCACGGGTCGTCACGCAGCGCCGCCCCGTACCCCGCCAGGGCGGTGGGGATGTCGACGCCGTGCGGTACGGCCGACGCGTCCGACGGCGGCGACGGTTGTCCGTGGCGGGTGCCGAGCGCCGCCCGCAGCGGGCGGGCGGAGGGGTAGTAGACGAGGTCCGCGTCCACGACGAGGCCGGTGGGCGGGGCGGGTTCGGGCGGCCGTCCGGCCGCGCCGAAGGACAGCAGCAACGCCATCCGGTCCGTGCGCTCGCCGCGCAGCCAGACCCGGCGCGTGGTGACCTTGCCGTCGCTGCTGTCCTGCCGGCCCAGGACCAGCCAGCGGTCCCGCACGGCCGGGCCGGAGGACAGCACCTCCGCGGCGTTCATGGTGATGCCGACCCGCGACCGGGTCGTCGCCGCCAACTCCGGTGCCAGCGCGTCCATATGGAGATAGCCGCGGTTGAGCAGATGGGTGAGGGCGCACTCCTCCAGAAGCCGGGCGGGCCAGCCGGGGCCGGAGGCGCGCACCGCCCCCAGCTCGCGCACGCGCGCGCCGAGGCCCGGCGCCTGGGCGTCGACCATGCGGGCCGCGGTCTCGTCCCACAGGTCGGGATGGCTGTCGCCGACCTCGGCCAGTCCGCCGCGCAGCAGGTCGGCCAGCCGCTGCTCCAGCTCCGTGGCGCCCGCGGTGATCCGCCGCGCCCGCTGTTCGGCCCGCCGCCCGGCCGCGGCCGGAACGGCGGCTCCCGCACCGCCGCCTCCGCCCGGACCGGCGGCCCCGCCAGGACCGTCCGCCGCCTCGGTGGCCCGGCGCTCCGCGCGCTCACGCCGCCCGCTCAGCCACGGCTCGGCCCACTCCGGAGGCCCCTCCGCCTCCCGCACGCCCCCTTCTCCCGTCTCGCCCGCCCACAGCAGAAGCAGGCCCAGCGCGTGCTTGCACGGGAACTTCCGGCTCGGGCAACTGCACGTGTATCCCGGGCCGTCCGGCCCGCCGAGGTCGACGATCGTCTGGTAGGGCGTGCTGCCGCTGCCCTTGCACAGGCCCCACAGAGCCTGTCCGCCGCGCCCTTCCGTCGCCACGGTCGCCGCTCCGGTCCCCGACCAGGGCCCGGCCGCGGCCAGCTTGCTTCCCGCCTTGCGTGATGCGGCGTCAGGAGCGAGCGAGAGCACCTGTTCCGCCGTCCAGCGTTCCCCCTGCGGATTCATGTCTACGACAGTACGGCCACCCACTGACAATCGCCCTGACCTGCGGGTTTGTTGGGCCCGGACGGATTGTCAGTGGGCTGGTGCAGGGTGGGACACGCATCCGGAAACGGACTGAGTGACGAGTTGGGGGAACTGTGACCACGACTGCGCCCGGACCCACGACACACACCACGAACACGGTGAACGCGGCGGCGGAGACGGCCCTGCGCCCGCACGCGGAAGACGCCTTCGCCGACGAACTCGCGGCGCTCGCCGCGGCTGACGACCGACCGCGCCCCGCCCGCTGGCGGCTCTCGCCCTGGGCCGTCGCCACGTATCTGCTCGGCGGCACCCTGCCCGACGGCTCTGTGATCACGCCCAAGTACGTGGGCCCCCGCCGCATCATCGAGGTCGCCGTGACGACGCTGGCCACCGACCGGGCGCTGCTCCTGCTGGGGGTCCCCGGCACGGCCAAGACCTGGGTGTCCGAGCACCTGGCGGCGGCGGTCAGCGGCGACTCGACGCTGCTGGTCCAGGGCACCGCGGGCACCCCCGAGGAGGCCATCCGCTACGGCTGGAACTACGCGCAGCTGCTCGCCCACGGCCCCAGCCGCGACGCGCTCGTGCCCAGCCCGGTGATGCGGGCGATGGCGGAGGGCATGACCGCGCGGGTCGAGGAGCTGACCCGTATCCCCGCCGATGTACAGGACACCCTGATCACGGTGCTGTCCGAGAAGATCCTGCCGATCCCGGAGCTGGGGGAGGAGGTGCAGGCCGTCCGCGGCTTCAACCTGATCGCCACGGCCAACGACCGCGACCGCGGGGTCAACGAGCTCTCCAGCGCGCTGCGCCGCCGGTTCAACACGGTGGTGCTGCCACTGCCCGCGACCGCCGAGGCGGAGGTCGACATCGTCGCGCGGCGCGTCGAGCAGCTCGGCCGCTCCCTGGACCTGCCCCGGCTGCCCGAGGGCGTGGACGAGATCCGCAGGGTGGTCACGGTCTTCCGGGAGCTGCGGGACGGCGTCACGGCGGATGGGCGTACGAAGCTCAAGTCGCCCTCCGGCACGCTGTCCACGGCGGAGGCGATCTCCGTGGTCACCGGCGGGCTGGCGCTGGCCGCGCACTTCGGCGACGGCGTGCTGCGCGCCGGGGACGTGGCCGCGGGCATCCTCGGCGCGGTGGTCCGCGACCCGGCCGCCGACCGCGTGATCTGGCAGGAGTATCTGGAGGCGGTCGTCCGCGAACGGGAAGGGTGGAAGGACTTCTACCGGGCGTGCCGTGAGGTGAGCGCGTGACGACCCCATCGCCGCACGCGGCCCGCGGGCCCGGCGGCGGCCCGGTGCTGCTGGGCATACGGCACCACGGCCCCGGCTCCGCGCGGGCCGTCCGCGCGGCGCTGGACGCCTGCCGGCCGAGCGCCGTGCTCATCGAGGGGCCACCGGAGGCGGACGCGCTGATCGGCCTCGCCGCCGAGGACGGCATGCGCCCGCCGGTCGCGCTGCTGGCCCACGCCGCCGACGACCCGGGCCGCGCCGCGTTCTGGCCGCTGGCCGAGTTCTCGCCGGAATGGGTGGCCATGCGGTGGGCGCTGACCCACGAGGTTCCGGTCCGGTTCATCGACCTCCCGGCGGCGGTGTCGCTGGCGCTGGCCGAGCGGAACGGCGCCGAAGGCGCCGAGAAGGCCGAGCGTGGCGAGGGTCCCGGCAGCGCCACCGAGGGCGCCCGCGGCGACGGCGCCGAACCTGGCGACGGTGCCCGGGGTGACGAGGGCGCCGGGCGGCCCGAGCCGCCGCCCGACGGCGCGGGGACGTACGCGCCGGGCCCCGCCACGGCCGCGGAGCCGCCCCCGAACGCCCCGGCGGACGGTGTCGGCCCGGCGGACCCGCGCGTCGACCCGCTCGCCGCACTCGCCCAGGCCGCCGGCTACGACGACCCGGAGCGCTGGTGGGAGGACGTCATCGAACACCGCGCCTCCGGCCCGCGCCCCGCCCCGGAGGCCGCACCCGCCACGGCGGGTGACGCCCCGTCCGAGCGCGACGCCGCGACGGGCGCGGGGGCGACGGGCGCGGCGACGAGGGCTGACCGTGCCGGCGCGCCGGAAGACGCGCCTGGGGACGCCGCGCCTGGGGACGCCGCACCGCACGGTTCCGCGGCGATTCGCTCCGCGCTCGCGCCGTTCGTGGCGCTGGCGGAGGCCATGGGTGCTCTGCGGGCCGCGTACGGGCATGGGGGGCAGCCCCACGACGCCGTGCGCGAGGCGCACATGCGGTTGCGGTTGCGGGAGGCGCGGCGGGAGTTCGGGGACGGGGTCGCCGTCGTCTGCGGGGCCTGGCACGTACCCGCGCTGTCCGAGAAGACCACCGTGACCGCCGACCGCGCGCTCCTCAAGGGCCTGCCCAAGGTCAAGGCCGAGCTGAGCTGGGTGCCGTGGACCCACCGCCGGCTCTCCCGCGCCAGCGGGTACGGCGCCGGAATCACCTCACCCGGCTGGTACGGCCACCTCTTCCGCGCCCCCGACCGGCCCATCGAGCGCTGGCTGACCGAGGTCGCCAACCTCCTCCGCGCCGAGGACCTCCCCGTCTCCTCCGCCCATGTCATCGAAGCCGTACGGCTCGCCGAGACCCTCGCCGTCATGCGTGGCCGTCCGCTCGCCGGGCTCGCCGAGACCCTCGACGCGGTGCGCGCGGTGATGTGCGACGGCTCCGACGTGCCGCTCGCGCTCGTACGGGACCGGCTCGTCGTCGGCGACGTCCTCGGCGAGGTGCCGGACTCCGCCCCTGCGGTTCCGCTCCAGCGCGACCTGACTCGCGCCCAGCGCACGCTGCGCCTCAAGCCCGAGGCGGCGGAGCGCGAGCTGGAGCTGGACCTCCGCAAGGACAACGACGCCGCGCGCAGCCGCCTGCTGCACCGGCTGCGGCTCCTCAGCGTCGACTGGGGCACCCCCGCCCGCCCGGCGCGCGGCACCACCGGCACCTTCCGGGAGAGCTGGCGGCTGCGCTGGGAGCCGGAGTTGTCGGTACGGGTCGCGGAGGCGGGCGTCTGGGGCACCACCGTGGTGTCCGCCGCCACCGCCAAGGCGCAGAGCCAGGCCGTGGGGGCGGCGGCGCTCGCCGAGATCACCGAGCTGGCCGAGCGCTGCCTGCTCGCCGACCTCACCGACGCCCTGCCCGTCGTGATGCGCGCGCTCGCCGACCGGGCCGCGCTCGACGCGGACGTCGGGCACCTCGCGCAGGCGCTGCCCGCCCTGGTCCGCTCCGTGCGGTACGGCGACGTGCGCGGCACCGGCACGGCGGCGCTGGCCGAGGTGGCCACCGGGCTCGCGGAGCGGGTCATCGTCGGCCTGCCCCCGGCCTGCGCCGGGCTGGACGCGGACGGCGCGGCGGAGCTGCGCACCCATATGGAGGCCGTCCACCAGGCCATCGGGCTGCTGGCCGACGACGGACTGCGGGTTCGCTGGACCGGCGCGCTCCGCGTCCTCGCCGACCGCGACAGCGTCCCCGGACTGCTGCGCGGCCGGGCCACCCGGCTGCTGCTGGACGACGGCCGGCTGGCCGAGGGCGAGGCGGCCCGGCTGATGCGGCTCGCGCTCTCGCCGGGCACCGAGCCGCCCGAAGCCGCCGCGTGGATCGAGGGGTTCGCCGGAGGGGGAGCGGGCGGCGGCATGCTCCTGGTCCACGACGAACGGCTGCTGGCCCTCCTCGACGGCTGGCTCACCAGCGTGCCCGCCGGCGCGTTCACGGACGTGCTGCCCCTGCTGCGCCGCACGTTCTCCGCGTACGAGGCGGGCATCCGCCGCACGTTGGGCGAACTGGTCCGCCGGGGCGCGGGCCCCGCCGCCCCGGGCGGCGCGCGGTCCGCGGCCGAGCCGCCCGCCCCGGGTTCGGCCCGGGCCTGGACCACGACCGCGCGGTCGCCGTACTCCCCACGCTCCACCTGCTGCTGGGGCTCGGCGACGACCACCGCCACACGAACCCACGGACAGGGGCGGCCTGATGACGGGCAGGACGGACAGCACGAAGGGCACGACCACGACATCCGGCATGAACGACACCGACGCCGCGCGAGAACGGCTGCGCCGCTGGCGGCTCGTGCTGGGCGGCGAAGGCGACGCGGGCTCCGGCGCCGGCGCCGACGGCACCGGGTACGCGCTGAGCGGCCGCGACGCCGCCATGGATCGCACCCTGGAGGCGCTGTACGGCGCGGCCGCCAAGGACGGCACCGGCCGCGGCGGCCAGGGCGCGGCGGGCGGCCCGCGCTCGGCCGGGCTCGGCGCCGGCGCGCCTCAGGTGGCGCGCTGGCTGGGCGACATCCGCGGCTACTTCCCCACGTCCGTCGTCCAGGTCATGCAGCGCGACGCGATCGACCGGCTCGGCCTGTCCGCCCTGCTGCTGGAGCCCGAGATGCTGGAGGCCGTCGAGGCGGACGTCCATCTCGTCGGCACGCTGCTGTCGCTCAACAAGGCGATGCCGGAGACCACCAAGGAGACGGCGCGCGCCGTCGTCCGCAAGGTCGTGGCGGACCTGGAGAAGCGGCTGGCCACCCGGACCCGGGCCACGCTCACCGGCGCCCTCGACCGGTCCGCGCGCATCAGCCGCCCGCGCCACCGCGACATCGACTGGGACCGCACCATCCGGGCCAACCTCAAGAACTACCTCCCCGAGCACCGCACCGTCATCCCCGAACGCCTTGTCGGCTACGGGCGGGCCGCACGCGGCGTCCGCAAGGAGGTGATCCTGTGCATCGACCAGTCCGGCTCGATGGCCGCCTCCGTCGTCTACGCGTCCGTGTTCGGCGCCGTCCTCGCCTCGATGCGCTCCCTCGCCACCCGCCTGGTCGTCTTCGACACCGCCGTCGTGGACCTGACCGACCAGCTCGAGGACCCGGTGGACGTCCTCTTCGGCACCCAGCTCGGCGGCGGCACGGACATCAACCGGGCGCTGGCGTACTGCCAGTCGCGGATCACCCGGCCCGCCGACACCGTCGTCGTCCTCATCAGCGACCTGTACGAGGGCGGGATACGGAACGAGATGCTGAGCCGGGTCGCGGCGATGAAGGCGTCCGGCGTGCAGTTCGTGACGCTGCTCGCGCTGTCCGACGAGGGCGCGCCGTCGTACGACCGCGCGCACGCGGCGGCGCTCGCCGGGCTCGGCGCGCCTGCCTTCGCCTGCACGCCTGACCTGTTCCCCGAGGTGATGGCGGCGGCCATCGAGAAGCGCCAATTGCCGATACCGGACAAGGCGGAGCATCGGTAACCGGGGGGTTGCGCCGCCCCCCGGTGGTCATGCAAGGATCAAGCCACCGGCCGAGACGTGTCGTTCTCCGTCCGACCGATCCTCTCTGACCTCACCTGGTCTGTGTGCTCTTGTCCGCATCCTTTGGGAAGGCCCCTCTCTTGTCTGTCGCTTCCGCAGCATCCGCCGCCGTGCGCACCTCGCGCACGGTGGCGCTGCGGCGGGCGCTGCTGGGGATGCTCTTCCTCGGGGGCTTCCTGGTGCTCGCGGCCGTCTTCGGCGGCAGCGCGCACGCGGCGGAGCAGGGCGGACTCGGCGACGCGGACGAGCAGCGGCCGGGCGCGTCCCGGCTGTTCGACTCCGGCTCCGCCGACACCATGCGGGAGCGGACCGAGGACGGCGCGCAGGCGTCGGCCACGACCGTGAAGACCGCGGGAAGCACCCTGCGGACCGCGGCGCAGCCGGTCGAGGAGCAGACGCGGAAGGTCGCGGAGCCGGTCGTCGACGTCGTGCGGGACACCGCCGACACGCTGCCCGTACGGCTGCCCGCCGACGGGCTCGACGCGGACACCGGCGCGCACACCGACGCGCCCGAGCACGGCGGTCAGCGCCAGGACGACGCCCGTGCGCAGCAGCGCGACCGGGCCTCCGACGGCGACCGCCGCCCGGCGGCCGATGCCGCCGAATCCCTTGTGTGGCAGGCCAGTTGGGCGCGTACCGACGCGCCGGACAGCGCGTCCCACGACTCCACGCGCCACCACACTGCCTTCGCCGGCGCCGCCGACAGCGGCCTTCCCGGCGGTGCCCCGACGCAGGGCCGTCTTCCGCAGGCCCCCTGCGGAACGGCGTCCCAGATCAGCGGCGACAACAGCGGTTCCCGAGGCGGGGACCAGCACGCCGCCCTGCCGCCGTATGACACCACGCGCTTCGGGCTCGCCCGCGGCGCGGTCGGCGCCGGCAGCTCTGCCGCGACGCGCGAGCGGTACAACGAAGTCCTCGAATTCCCTGGCTAGGGCAGACCTTTCCCCCGTCTGCTGAGACCTGCCGCGCGGGGGTGGACAGGTCTGCCCATTCGCCAATCCTCCTGAATTCGAAGGACTTCCCTCATCATGCGCAAGAACCTGCGTCGCTCCATCCTCGTCGCCGCCACCGCCACCGGTATCTGGGCCCTGGGTACCGCCGCCGCGAGCGCCGACGAGCTGCCGGCCGTCCCCTCCACCGACAGCGTCACCAGCTCGGTGACCGGTGCCACCGACACGGCCAAGGGCGCCCTGCCCGCCCCCGACCTCTCCGGGGCGACCGGCGCGACCGACACCGTGAAGGGCGCCGTGGACGGCGCGAAGGCGAAGGCGACCGACACGGTCGACGGCACCGTGGGCGGCGGCCTGCCGGACGTCTCCGGCGCCACCGGCGCGATCGACGGCCTGGGCGGCGCCGACGCGCTCGACGGTGTCGACGGTCTCGGCGCGCTCGACGGCGTCACGGGCCAGGCGAAGAACGCCGACGTGAACAAGGCTGTGAAGACGGTCAAGAAGACCGGCAAGCAGGCCGAGAAGACGGCCAAGAAGACGGCCAAGGGTGCCGACCTGGACCTGCCCACCGGCGAGGTCCCCGGCGTCGTTCCCAACATCCCGGTCCTCGGCTCCCTGCCGGGCGCGCCCGCCGTCCCGTCGGTCCCGGCCGCGCCCGCCGTTCCGCAGCTCCCGGCCGAGCTGCCCGCCACCCCCGGCTCCGCCGACAACCTGCTGTCCGCCCTGTCCGGCGCGGGCGTCCGCCCCGAGGAGCTGACCGGCGCCGCCAGGCAGGTCATCGCCGAGGCCCGGCCGACCGTCGACCAGACCGCCACCGACGTGCTGCCGCCCCTCGCGCACCGCGTCGTCGTCCAGGTGCTGCCGGTGGCCGAGCAGGCGGTCGGCAACGTCGGCGAGCTGGCCGGCCACGTGACCGGCCGCACCGTGCCGTTCGCCCAGCGGACCGTCGGCGGCGTGCAGGTCTTCGCCACCGGTGCGGTCGGCAAGGCCCAGACCCTGGCCACCGGCGTGACCGCCGACGCGCAGACCCTGGCGAACGGCGTGGCCGCCGACGCCGCCCCGTTCGCCCAGGACCTGGTCACCGTCGTCGTCGCCGACGCGCAGGCCACCGCCGCCGACGCCACCGCCGGTGTCCAGCGGGCCGTGCCGGGCACCCCGGGCGTCCCGGCCCTGCCCGCCGACCTGACCGACGCCGCCAACATCCCGGCGCTGCCGGTGCTGCCGGGCCTGCCGGGCACCGTCCCGAGCGTGCCGGCCGTCCCGAGCGTGCCCGCCGTCCCGGCCGAGCTGCCCACCGTCCCGGCCGTCCCGACCGCGCTGCCGACCGTCCCGGCTGACCTGCCGACCGTCCCGGCTGTCCCGGCTGAGGTGCCCGCCGTCCCGGCCGAGCTGCCGACCGTTCCGGCTGTCCCGACCGCGCTGCCGACCGTCCCGGCTGACCTGCCGACCGTCCCGGCCGTCCCGGCGGACCTGCCCACCGTTCCGGCCGAGCTGCCGACCGTTCCGGCCGAGCTCCCGACCCTGCCCGCCACCGGCGGCCTGGGCGTCTGATCTCTCTGATCCCTCTGAGGTGACTCCCCTTGGGGAGGCACCCCCGGGGCCGTAGGGCACGAGCCCGCAGCGCCCCCTCCGCCATTCGGTCGTACGGCGGTACGGCCGAACGGCGCCCGCGACACCGGCCGGGCAGCCCTGTTTGGGGACAGGGTTGCCCGGCCGTCGCATGCCCGCGACCTCAGTTCCCGGTGCCGGTGGCCCCGCCGGGCTCTGTGACTGTAATCACCGCGCGAGTGTGACCTGTGATTTAGGGACCCACCTCCGGCGGGGATAACCTGCCAGACGGACATGCCGCGTACCCGGCGCACGTGTGCCGCCCTCGTAAAAGATCGCGTCCTCACGCTGCCACCGCGGCACGCCCGCGCAGACAACGAACCGCGAATTCAGGGAAAAGGGACGGACGCGCGTGGACCTGTTCGAGTACCAGGCGAGGGACCTCTTCGCCAAGCACGGTGTACCGGTGCTGGCCGGTGAAGTCATCGACACGCCTGAGGCGGCGCGCGCGGCGACTGAGCGCTTGGGCGGCAAGTCGGTCGTCAAGGCCCAGGTGAAGGTCGGTGGCCGAGGCAAGGCCGGCGGCGTGAAGCTGGCCGCCACCCCGGACGAGGCCGTCGCCCGCGCGACGGACATCCTCGGCATGGACATCAAGGGCCACACGGTCCACAAGGTGATGATCGCCGAGACCGCTCCGGAGATCGTCGAGGAGTACTACGTCTCGTACCTCCTCGACCGCACCAACCGCACCTTCCTGGCCATGGCCTCGGTCGCGGGCGGCATGGACATCGAGGAAGTCGCGGCGACGACGCCCGAGAAGCTCGCGAAGGTCCCGGTCGACGCCATCGAGGGCGTCTCGATCGAGAAGGCCCGCGAGATCGTCGCCCAGGCCAAGTTCCCGGCCGACGTCGCCGAGAAGGTCGCCGAGGTCCTGGTGACCCTGTGGAAGACCTTCATCGCCGAGGACGCGCTCCTCGTCGAGGTCAACCCGCTGGCCAAGGTCGCCTCCGGTGACGTCCTCGCCCTCGACGGCAAGGTCTCCCTGGACGCGAACGCCGAGTTCCGCCACCCGGACTTCGCCGAGCTGGAGGACAAGGCGTCCGCCAACCCGCTGGAGGCCGCGGCCAAGGCCAAGGGCCTGAACTACGTCAAGCTCGACGGCGAGGTCGGCATCATCGGCAACGGCGCGGGTCTCGTCATGAGCACCCTCGACGTCGTCGCGTACGCCGGTGAGGCGCACGGCAACGTCAAGCCCGCCAACTTCCTCGACATCGGCGGTGGCGCCTCCGCCGAGGTGATGGCCAACGGCCTCGAGATCATCCTCGGCGACCCGGACGTCAAGTCCGTCTTCGTCAACGTCTTCGGTGGCATCACCGCCTGCGACGCGGTCGCCAACGGCATCGTGCAGGCCCTGGAGCTGCTCAAGTCCAAGGGCGAGGACGTCAGCAAGCCGCTGGTCGTGCGCCTCGACGGCAACAACGCCGAGCTGGGCCGCAAGATCCTGACCGACGCGAACCACCCGCTGGTGCAGCAGGTGGACACCATGGACGGCGCCGCCGAGCGCGCCGCCGAGCTGGCTGCGAAGTAAGAAGGACGAGGACACCAACACCATGGCTATCTTCCTCACCAAGGAATCCAAGGTCATCGTCCAGGGCATGACCGGCTCCGAGGGTCAGAAGCACACCCGCCGGATGCTCGCCTCTGGCACGAACATCGTCGGCGGTGTGAACCCGCGCAAGGCCGGCACCTCCGTCGACTTCGACGGCAACGAGGTCCCGGTGTTCGGCACCGTGGCCGAGGCCATCGAGAAGACCGGTGCGGACGTCACGGTCATCTTCGTCCCGGAGAAGTTCACCAAGGACGCGGTCATCGAGGCGATCGACGCCGAGATCCCGCTGGCCGTCGTGATCACCGAGGGCATCGCGGTCCACGACACCGCCGCGTTCTGGGCGCACGCCCAGGCCAAGGGCAGCAAGACCCGCATCATCGGCCCGAACTGCCCGGGTCTGATCACGCCGGGCCAGTCCAACGCGGGCATCATCCCGGCCGACATCACCAAGCCCGGCCGCATCGGTCTCGTGTCCAAGTCCGGCACGCTGACCTACCAGATGATGTACGAGCTGCGCGACATCGGCTTCTCGTCGTGCGTCGGCATCGGCGGTGACCCGATCATCGGCACCACCCACATCGACGCCCTGGCCGCGTTCGAGGCCGACCCCGACACCGAGCTGATCGTGATGATCGGCGAGATCGGCGGCGACGCCGAGGAGCGGGCCGCGGACTTCATCGCCAAGAACGTGACCAAGCCGGTCGTCGGCTACGTCGCGGGCTTCACCGCGCCCGAGGGCAAGACCATGGGCCACGCCGGCGCCATCGTCTCCGGCTCCTCCGGCACGGCCCAGGCGAAGAAGGAGGCCCTGGAGGCCGCGGGCGTGAAGGTCGGCAAGACGCCGTCCGAGACCGCGCGTCTGGCGCGGGCGGCGCTCGCCGGCTGAGCTTTCGGCTGTATGCCGTCACGAGGGTAAGGGCGTGGCCCGCACCGACAGGTGCGGGCCACGCCCCTTTGGCGTACGAGCCTGTGTGCGGGCCGTCGGTGGGAAAGGGCACCGCCGGTCCGGCCGCACCACGGTGGGGGGCGGTCGGGTCGGCGCACGGGCTCTGCCGTCGGGACCGGTCAGGGGGTCGGGCGGGGGAGAGGGTGCTGCTCCGCGTGCGGGGGGTTGGGGGGCGCGGTCGGTGCCGTCGGCGTAGGGGGTGGCGGCTCCGACGCGGGTTCGCCGGCGTCGGGCGTGATCGCCGTCGCCAGCCATGTTCCCGCCGCGAGCGCGGCCGTGAGCCCGAGCGCCGCCCGCGTCCACCGCCGCGCGGCACGCTCGCCCGCCAGCCGTACGGCCCGCGCCTCCCGCGTACGCATCGGCGGGGGATCCGCCAACTCGGCCAGCCGCTCACGCACGATCGGACTCCTCCCCAGCGCGGCCGCTGGGAGCCTCCAGCGGGCGCCGCCTCCCGTAGCTCCGGCAGCCGCTCGGCGAGTACGTCGTACGCGTGCGTCAGCCGGTTCGCGGTGGCGCGCGTGGTCGCCTCGGACTCGGCGGCGGTCTCGGGGAGGCCGAGGCCCACGCCGTCGTAGAGGAGCAGCGCGCGGCGGTAGGAGCGGGGCAGGCACAGCAGCGCGTCGAACAGCGGCTGCCGTGCCGGCGCGTCGCGCCGGTGCCGTGGCCGCCACGGGGACAGCGCGTACTCGTACGCGGCGGCCCGTATCCAGCCCGCCGGGTCGCCGTCGACGGCCACCTCCGGCCAGTGCTGCCAGGCCCGTCGGAAGGCGCACTCGACCGCGCGCCGGGCGGCGGTCGCAGAGCCCGTGAGCAGGTACGTCTGGTGGGTCAGCGCCGCGGCGTGGCGGGCGTAGAGCGCGTCGAACGCCTCGGCGGGCCCGGCCGGGGCAGCACGGGCGCGGGCGGTGCCGGCCTCGGCATCGGTCCCGGGGCTGGGGGCGACATCGGTCCCGGGGCTCGGGGCGGCGGCTGAGCCGGTCGGCCCTTCGCGCGCCGCCGCCTGCGCCGTCTGAGGGCGCGCCTCCTCGGCGGCCGCGGTCTGTTCGGCCAAGGGCCCGATGACCGCCGCTTCGGTTTCGGCTGACCGGGTGGTCCGTGGCTCCATGTCGGCCGGTTCGCTGATCACCGGCAGAGGGATCGTGTCCTCGTCATCCGGCGACGGAGAGGGAGACGAGGGCGGGGGCGGGGACGGGGGCGAGGAGGGGGACGGGGCGCGTGCGGCACCAGCGGGCGGCCGCCCCGGTCGCCTCCGTGCCGCCGTCCTCGAACCCGCGTGGGGACCACGTCCGTCCGGCCGCCCACCGGGTCTGCCGGCGCGCGTCATATCCCGTGCTCCCCGGCTCGTATCCAGCGTCCCCCGGCCGACCCGCCAACCCGTACAAAAATACGCATAGCTACATATTCGGCGACACGGCGATTATTCGCCCGCTGCGGGGATGAAACGGATGTTCTTGGCAGCATGACCACGTGACCCGGACGACCGACCACAGCCCGTCGCTGTCCTCGCCCGGCCTCCCCGTGGCGGCCCGTGATTCGAGCGCCGTCGGCCAGGCCTTCTTCTGCGGGGCCGTGGCCGCGGGGCTCGGCCTCGGCGTGCTCGCCGTCGCCGTGCTCCTGCTGTGGATCGCCTCGCCGTACCCCGACAGCGGATTCAGCGGCGCGCTCCACCTCGCCGCCGACCTGTGGCTGCTCGCCCACGGCGCCGAACTCGTCCGTACGGAGACGCTGTCCGGCGACCCGGCGCCCATCGGCCTGACGCCGCTGCTGCTCAGCGCCCTGCCGTGCTGGCTGCTCTACCGGGCCGCCCGGCACGCCCTCGAACCGCCCGAGCCGGTCGCCGTCCCCGGAACCACCCCCTCGCCCCCCGCCGAACTCGCCCTGTCGACACCGCCGCTCGTGCCGCGCCGCGCCATCCTCTGGGTGTCCGCCGGATATCTGGTGGTCGGGTTGGCGGCGGTGGTCTACGGGGCGGAGGGCCCGGTGCACGTCGAGCCGTTCGGCGCGCTGCTGCGGCTGCCCGTGGTCACGTTCGCCGTCGCGGCGGTGGGCGCGTGGGCCGGGTGCGGCCGTCCGTACGGGCTGCTGCCCACCGCCGTGCGCGGTGCGCTGGTCCGCGTCCCCGGCGGCGACCAGGTCGCCGCGTGGCGGCCCCCCGCCTGGCTGCCGCGCACCTGCCTGCTCGCCGCCGCCCGCGCCGCGGCGGGCGCGACGCTCGCGGCGGTGGCGGGCGGCGCGCTGCTGACCGCGCTGTCGATGGTGTGCCATGTGGGGCCGATGAGCGGGGCGTTCGCGCAGCTCACCCACGACTGGTCGGGCCGCTTCGCGGTGCTGCTGCTCAGCGTGACGCTGCTGCCGAACGCCGTGGTCTGGGGTACGGCGTACGGGCTGGGGCCGGGGTTCACCGTGGGCGCGGGCAGCGCGTTCGCCCCGCTCGCCGTGACGGACCATCCGGCCCCGCCGAACTTCCCGCTGCTCGCCGCGCTGCCCGGCGCGAACGCCGCGGACGGGACGCTGCACGGCCTGCTCGCGGGGCTGGTGCCGATCGCGGCAGGGGTCTCGGTGGCGGTCTTCGTCGCCCAGGACAGCCACCGCGGCAGCGGCCATACGAGGAGCGGTCGTCCTCGTCCGCACAACGGCCACCGAAGCGGCGGCCAGGGCGGTGGGGCGGCGGGGCGGGGGGCGTGGAGCCTGCGGCGTACGGCGCTGACGGCGGTCCTGGCCGCGGCGGGCTGCGGTGTCGCCATGGCCTTCCTCGCCGGCCTCGCGAGCGGCCCCGTGGGCACCGGGCGGCTGGCGGACTTCGGCCCGAGCTGGTGGGCGGTGGGGCCCGTGGCGGCGGGTTGGACGGCGTTGATCGGGATCCCGGGCGCGCTGTTGGTGCGTTGGTGGCTGAGCATGCGCGCCGCGTCGGCGCGCGCGCGGGAGCGGCGCGCGTCGGGTCAGGGGCGGGCGTCGGGTCAGAGGCGCGGGCGGGGGCGCGTGTGGGACAGCTGCGCGCGGCTGATCACGCTCGGGCGGCGTACGGAGGCGGGCGCGGGGGCGGGCACGGGGGCGGCGGACATGGCCGGCTCCGCCGGTGTCCCGGGTTCCGCGAGCGATCCGGGCTCGGCTCCGGCGCCCGCCGGCTCGGCAGCCGCCGAGCCCCGGACCGCGGCCCTTGCGCCCGCCGGGCCCCCTGCCAGTGGCGGGCCGACGGGCGGCGGCGCCGCGCCCGCCGGACGCCGCCGGCGCCTGTACCGGCGGGACGAGGTCCGCTTGCGGCCACCGGCGGACGACGCGCGCGACGCGGGTCCGCCGGAGCCGACCAGGGCCCCGGTGTTCGTGGAACCGTTCACCGACGAGGACCGGTTCCCGTGACGCCGCGCTGCCGGTCTCTGTTGCCCGTCCCTCCCCCTACGCCCTTGAGGGCGTGGGGGGACCCCCACCTTCCCGAACTGGTGCTCCGCCCCAGGCCCCACGCGGCGGAGCCGCACATCGGTGCCACCACCCGGTCGGCAGTTGAGGATCGGCTGCGCCCGGGGGCCATCCGGGCAGGCGCGGTACGGCCCGGTGGACCCGCGTCGGGTCAGTCGTCCGCGCTCAGCAGCGGGCGGAGGTGCTTCGGCAGGATGTCCTCGCACGCCTGGCGCGACTTCTGCGTCAGCGCGTCGTCCACGCACGAGTAGTAGTCGCTGTAGATCAGTTGGGAGCTGAACGTCGCCGCCACGATCGCGAGCGCGATGCCGCCCGTCACCAGGCCGCTGATCGCCGCCGTCGCCTGCGGCTTCGAGCCGCTGCGGGGGCCGGGAGCGCGGCGCGGGCCGCGTCGGGGGCGGGTGGCGGGGCGTCCACGGCGGCTCCGCCCGGCTGCGCGGCGCGCCGCGGCTTGGCGCGCAGGGAGCTGATGCCCCAGTACGTGGCCAGCGCGCCCAGCAGCAGCGCGATCTCCGGCAGGCTGAACAGCGCGAAGAAGAACGCCCACATACCGGCCAGCAGGGCATAACGGGCCCGCCGCTGGGCCGGGTCCTTCGGGTCCCAGCGCAGTCCGCCGGAGCCGCGCCGGCCGTTCGGGCCGGGGGGACGGCTGCCGCCCGGCCCACCGGAGCCGCCGGACCCACCGGAGCCGCCCCAGCCGCCGTTGCCGAAGCCGCCGCTCTGCCGTCCGGGCTGGCGGCTGCTCCACTGGCTGCCCCAGGTCGGCGGCTGCTGCGGCGGTTGCGGCTGCTGCGGGTCCTGGCCGCCGGAGCCGTCGCTCCCGGGGCCGTGCCCGTTGCCACCCCCGTGTCCGTCTCCCTGTCCGCCGCCGTCGGCTCCCGGGGCCGCGCCCTCGCGGCCGCCCGCCGGGTGGCGTGGCTGCCAGGGCTGGTCCGGGGCGCCCTCGGGCGGCGGGGCGAACGGGTTGTGCTCGTCCTGGCCGCCCCGCGGGGCGGAGGAGGACGGCGACTGCCGCTCCCGCAGCAGCGCTGCGGGCGGCGTGCTGGCGCGCCTCATCGCCACACCCCCGGCGAGGTCGGGGGTCGGTGTGGGGGAGTGAGCCGCGCGGCGGCGTCGGTCCGGCATGTGGAGTGTGTCTTCCCCTTGTGTCGTCGTCCTGCACGTCCTGCACGTCGTGGCGTCGACGTCGTGTCGTCGTCGTGCACCCCCGGGCACGGTACGGGGTCCGGTGGCCGCGCGGTATGCCCGCACGCGATCCGGCACGGGGGCGCGTACGCGACGGCGCGACGCGATCGCGCGTGGACCGGCGTACGCACCTGTACCGGCGTACGGGATCACGCGCGTCCGCGCACCGCTCCTTGACGTGTCGGCGGTCCGCACCGGCTGCCGGTGGGACTGCCTGCCCAGACGCTACCTCTCGCGTCCGCCCCCGTCCCGTGGGGGCCGCGTGAAGTGCCGGTATCGTTGCTGACGGTCGGCGGCTTCGTAGAGTTCCCCGGAATTGAAACCAGCGTCGGCTTGTACGACCACACAAACCGCACCGTCAGCGAGAAAGAGCCCCGCCGTGGCCTCCCCGCCTCCCTCCGTACCTCCGGCCTCCCCGGCTCCGGCCCGCCTCGTCGTCCTCGTCTCCGGCTCGGGCACGAACCTGCAGGCGCTGTTGGACGCCATCGCCGACCAGGGTGCCGCCGGGTACGGCGCGCAGATCGTCGCCGTCGGCGCGGACCGCGACAAGATCGCCGGACTGGAGCGCGCCGAGCGCGCCGGGATCCCCACGTTCGTGTGCCGGGTCAAGGACCACGCCGACCGTGCCGCCTGGGATCGCGCGCTCGCGGAGGCGACCGCCGCGTACGCCCCGGACCTCGTCGTCTCGGCCGGGTTCATGAAGATCGTGGGCCGGGAGTTCCTCGCCCGCTTCGGCGGCCGGTTCGTCAACACCCATCCCGCGCTGCTGCCCAGCTTCCCCGGCGCCCACGGCGTACGCGACGCGCTCGCGTACGGCGCGAAGGTGACCGGCTGCACCGTCCACTTCGTCGACGACGGCGTCGACACCGGCCCGATCATCGCCCAGGGCGTGGTCGAGGTCCGGGACGAGGACGACGAATCCGCGCTGCACGAGCGGATCAAGGAAGTCGAGCGTTCGCTGCTCGTCGATGTCGTAGGGCGTCTGGCCCGCAACAGCTACCGCATTGAGGGACGAAAGGTAATGATCCCGTGACCCCCGTGACCGCCACCCACGCCGAGTCCACCGCCGAGTCCGCCACCCGGCGCCCGATCCGCCGCGCCCTGGTCAGCGTCTACGACAAGACGGGCCTGGAGGAGCTGGCCCGCGGGCTGCACGCGGCGGGCGTCCAGCTCGTCTCGACCGGCTCGACCGCGGCGAGGATCGCCGCCGCCGGAGTCCCGGTCACCAAGGTCGAGGAGCTGACCGGCTTCCCGGAGTGCCTGGACGGCCGGGTCAAGACCCTGCACCCGCGCGTTCACGCGGGCATCCTCGCCGACCAGCGACTGGAGGCGCACCGCGCGCAGCTGGCCGAGCTGGGCGTCGAGCCGTTCGAGCTGGTGGTCGTCAACCTCTACCCGTTCCGGGAGACCGTCGCCTCCGGCGCGAGCCCCGACGACTGCGTCGAGCAGATCGACATCGGCGGCCCGTCGATGGTCCGCGCCGCCGCCAAGAACCACCCGTCCGTGGCGGTCGTCGTCAACCCCGAGCGGTACGGGGACGTCCTGAAGGCGGTCGCCGACGGCGGCTTCGACCTGCCGGCGCGCAAGCGGCTCGCGGCCGAGGCATTCCGGCACACCGCGGCGTACGACGTGGCCGTGGCGAACTGGTTCGCGGTCGGCTACGGCGCCGACGAGGACGACACCACGGGCTTCCCGGAGTTCCTGGGCGCCACCTTCCAGCGTTCCAACGTGCTGCGGTACGGCGAGAACCCGCACCAGCCCGCCGCCCTCTTCACCGCCGAGGGCGCCCCGTGCGGCCTCGCCGGCGCCGAGCAGCTGCACGGCAAGGAGATGTCGTACAACAACTACGTCGACACCGAGGCCGCGCGCCGGGCGGCGTACGACCACGACAAGCCCTGCGTCGCGATCATCAAGCACGCCAACCCCTGCGGCATCGCGGTCGGCGCGGACGTCGGCGAGGCCCACCGCAAGGCGCACGCCTGCGACCCGCTGTCGGCCTTCGGCGGCGTCATCGCCGTCAACCGGCCCGTGACGGTGGAAATGGCCGAGCAGGTCGCCGAGATCTTCACCGAGGTCATCATCGCGCCGTACTACGAAGAGGGCGCGGTCGAGGTGCTCTCCCGCAAGAAGAACATCCGCGTGCTGCGCGTCCCGGACGCCCCCGCCCAGGAGCAGGAGATCCGCCCCATCGACGGCGGCGTGCTGCTCCAGACCCGGGACCGGCTCCAGGCGGACGGCGACGCCCCGGCCAACTGGACCCTGGCCACGGGCGAGCCGCTGGACGCCGACGAGCTGGCCGAGCTGGCGTTCGCCTGGCGCGCCTGCCGCGCGGTGAAGTCCAACGCGATCCTGCTCGCGAAGGACGGGGCGACCGTCGGCGTGGGCATGGGCCAGGTCAACCGCGTCGACTCGGCCCGGCTGGCGGTGCAGCGCGCGGGCGAGGAGCGGGCGCAGGGCTCGTACGCCGCCTCCGACGCCTTCTTCCCCTTCCCCGACGGGCTGGAGGTGCTGACGGCCGCGGGCGTCAAGGCCGTGGTGCAGCCGGGCGGATCGGTCCGTGACGAGCAGGTGGTGGAGGCCGCGAAGGCGGCGGGCGTGACGATGTACTTCACGGGCACGCGCCACTTCTTCCACTGACCTGATGGACACCGACATCCCGGCATCCGGGAGGATGGACCTATGACCGCCCAGATTCTTGACGGCAAGGCCACCGCGGCCGCGATCAAAGCCGACCTCGCCACCCGTGTCGAGGTCCTGAAGGCGAAGGGCGTCACGCCCGGCCTGGGGACGCTGCTGGTGGGCGACGACGTCGGCAGCCAGAAGTACGTGGCCGGGAAGCACCGCGACTGCGCCCAGGTCGGCATCGCCTCGATCCAGCGCGAGCTGCCCGCCACCGCCACCCAGGAGGAGATCGAGGCGGTCGTCCGGGAGCTGAACGAGGACCCGGAGTGCACCGGGTACATCGTCCAGCTGCCGCTGCCCAAGGGCATCGACGAGAACCGCGTCCTGGAGCTGATGGACCCCGCCAAGGACGCGGACGGCCTGCACCCGATGAACCTCGGCCGCCTGGTCCTGGGCGAGCCGGCTCCGCTGCCCTGCACCCCGTACGGCATCGTCACGCTGCTGCGCGAGCACGGCGTGGAGATCGCGGGCGCAGAGGTGGTGGTGGTCGGGCGCGGCGTCACGATCGGCCGCCCGATGCCGCTGCTGCTCACCCGCCGTTCCGAGAACGCGACCGTGACCCAGTGCCACACCGGCACCCGCGACCTGGCCGCGCACCTGCGGCGGGCGGACATCATCGTGGCCGCGGCGGGCGTGCCGCACCTGGTCAAGCCCGAGGACGTCAAGCCGGGCGCGGCCGTCCTGGACGTCGGTGTCTCGCGCGACGCCAACGGCAAGATCGTCGGTGACGTGCACCCCGGCGTCGCCGAGATCGCGGGCTGGCTCTCGCCGAACCCCGGCGGCGTCGGCCCGATGACCCGCGCCCAGCTGCTCGTCAACGTGGTGGAGGCCGCCGAGCGCGCCGCCGGGATCGGCGATGTCGGCTGAGGCGGGTGTGACGACGGAGGGCCTGATGGCTGCCGCATCGCGGAAACCGGCTCCCGAACCGCGGAAGTCGCGTCGCTTCCCGCTGATCACGCGGGACACGGCGCGGCCGGAGGGCGGCGGCCGGGCCGCGCCGGGCGACGCCCCCGCCCCCGTACGGCAGTGGCCGCTGCTGACGGTGATGGCCGGGGTGGGCCTCGGGCTGCTGATCGTCGCCCTCGACGCGTTCCGCGCCGGAACGATCGTCATCGGGCTCTCGCTGCTGCTGGGCGCCGCTCTGCGCTGGACGCTGCCCGATGTCGGCATGCTGGCGGTTCGGTCGCGCTTCACCGATCTGCTGACCTACGGCGGGCTGGGGTTCGCGATCGTGATGCTGGCGATGATGGCCCAGCCGGATCCGTGGCTGGAGGTCCCGTTCCTGGAGGACGTGGTCCACTTCACGGTGCGGTGACCCGCGCCCCACGCGCATGACGGCGGCCCGTCCCCTCCCCCGTGGAGAGGACGGGCCGCCGTCGTGCGTGATCAGCCGCGGTAGTACGTGGTCACCCGCGCGCCCTGGTCACCCTCGACGCGGACGCGCAGCTTGTGGTTCACGTTCACGCGCGCCTCGGCGATCATCGAGCGGTTGGGGTTGCAGTACGTCCAGCCACTGCTGCCGACCCACCGCTGGTCCGCGACGTCCCAGATGCGCACCCGCATCTTCTCCCGGGTGTTCCAGCACCGCAGGACCGCGCGGGTCGTGGAGGTGGGCGTCCGGTACCGGTTGGAGGTCCACTTCCCGTTGCCGTTGATCAGTTCCGCCTGGCTGATGTCGTGAGGTCCCCAGAGCCGGTGCCAGGCCCGTGCATCGGCATCGCCCTGGGGCGCGGTGGCCGCGGTGGTACGGGCAGGCGCTTCGGCGGCCTGCGCGGCCGGGGCCGCCAGGGCGAGCCCGGATCCGAGCGCCACCGTGGCTGTCGCGAGCGCGAGGCTCTTACGGGTCTTCATCGATGGGTTTCCTTCCTCCTGATTCGTGGACCGGGCGGCGCGAGCGGTGCGCCGCCCGGCTTGCCCTGCCGAGACTGCGCGTCGCGCCGCCCGGCCGGCCACCGGCGGCGGGCAGCGTGGGACATTGTGGGACGTCCCGCCCTCTGGCCTGCGGGAATGCCCATGGCGTCAGGCCCGTTCGGGGACGGGAGTGGGACGTCGGCTGACCGGAGCGGAACCCTCCGCGACGGTGGTCCGTCTTGTGCACGGGGAAACACGCGGCCACACGGGGGTGGAACAGTGGCGCGATGGACAGCACTGTCCGGGGAACTGCCGTCCGAAGTACGGCACTTGGTCGAACAGCTGCGACGGCTCAAGGACCGCACCGGCCTCAGCCTCGTGGCGCTCGCGGACAAGACCGCGTACAGCAAGTCGTCATGGCAGCGGTACCTCAACGGGCAGAAGATGCCGCCCCGGCAGGCGGTGCTCGCGCTGGGCACGGTGGCAGGCGCGGACCCGCGGCGGCTCACGGTGCTGTGGGAACTGGCGGACGCGGCGTGGCTACGTGACGAGCCGTGCACCGGCGAAGGGGAGCGGGCGCGGGACAGGGAGGCGCCGGAGCCACCGGGCGCCGCTGCCGAGCCACCGCCTGCCGAGGCGGCCGAGGCGCCACCTGCCGAGGCGCCTGCAGAGGCACCGCGGGACGTCCCGGGCGACGGGCCGGCGCCTGCGCCCGCGCCCGCGCGGCGATGGGGGCGGTTGACGGCCGTGCTGCTGGCCGGCGTCGGCGTGCTCGCCGCCGTGGGGGGTGCGGCCGCCGCCTTCGGGGACCGGGACCGGGACCGCACCGAGGAGGTCAAGCGCTGCCGGGCAGTGGAGTGTTCGAACCGCGACCCCGCCGCATACGACTGCCACGACGACCGCAAGCGGCTGACGCAGGCGAGGGTGCGCCAGGTGGGGTTACGCATCTGGTACAGCGCGCGCTGCCACGCCGCGTGGGGCGAGATGGAGGCCGAGGAGGAGGCCCAGGCCATGTCCTTGTTCATCGAGTCGGAGCACGGCAGCGCGCGGACGCTGCCCGCGACGGACGGCGTCGTCCGCACGATGATGCTGGCGACCGCCTTGCCGGACCGGGTGCGGCTCGTCGCCGCGATCGCCGGAGGCGACGCCGTGCTTCTGGGGTCCGGGGAGCAGGACTTCCTGCCGACCCGCGACGCCGGAGGCGGAGAACCGGTCAACCGTTCTGGCCGAAACTATCCCCCGATTGGGGGGCATGCGCCGGCGGATTCGGGGCAGGCGCAGCCCGACCCCCCACGGGTGCCGCCAGGCGGCCGTCTGCGCTCCCCCTCCTAGCGAGCAGACGGCCGCCGTCTGCGTGATACGCCCCCGAGCGGGCACCCGTACGAACGCGGCGCGGTGAGCAGGGACACAGAGGGGCGGCGGGGCTCCGGTGCGTCAGGGTCGGATAGCCTGACGCCCGGTATCTCGACACCAAGAGATCGATCAGAAAACACAGCGCAGGAGACCGCCATGACCCGCACTCCCGTTAATGTCACCGTCACCGGCGCCGCCGGCCAGATCGGCTACGCGCTGCTCTTCCGCATCGCCTCCGGTCACCTTCTCGGCGCGGACGTGCCGGTCAAGCTGCGCCTGCTGGAGATCCCACAGGGTCTCAAGGCCGCCGAGGGCACCGCGATGGAACTGGACGACTGCGCGTTCCCGCTGCTGCGCGGCATCGACATCTCCGACGACCCGAACGTGGCCTTCGACGGTGCCAACGTGGCGCTGCTGGTCGGCGCCCGCCCGCGCACCAAGGGCATGGAGCGCGGTGACCTGCTGGAGGCCAACGGCGGCATCTTCAAGCCGCAGGGCAAGGCCATCAACGACCACGCCGCGGACGACATCAAGGTCCTGGTGGTCGGCAACCCGGCCAACACCAACGCGCTCATCGCGCAGGCCGCCGCGCCGGACGTACCGGCCGAGCGCTTCACCGCGATGACCCGCCTGGACCACAACCGCGCCATCTCGCAGCTCGCGCAGAAGACCGGCGCCCCGGTCTCCGAGATCAAGAAGCTGACGATCTGGGGCAACCACTCCGCGACGCAGTACCCGGACATCTTCCACGCCGAGGTCGCGGGCAAGAACGCCGCCGAGGTGGTGGGCGACCAGCAGTGGCTGGCCGACACCTTCATCCCGACCGTCGCCAAGCGCGGCGCCGCGATCATCGAGGCGCGTGGCGCGTCCTCGGCCGCCTCCGCCGCCAACGCCGCCATCGACCACGTCCACACCTGGGTGAACGGCACCGCCGAGGGCGACTGGACCTCGATGGGCATCCCGTCGGACGGCTCCTACGGCGTTCCGCAGGGCCTCATCTCCTCCTTCCCGGTCACCTGCAAGGACGGCAAGTACGAGATCGTCCAGGGCCTGGAGATCAACGACTTCTCCCAGGCCCGCATCGACGCGTCGGTGAAGGAGCTGGAGGAGGAGCGCGAGGCCGTGCGCGGCCTCGGCCTCATCTGACGGCCGCACCGTCCAGGAGCCGTAGCAGCTCCCGTAGCCGCACCGCTTCGACAGCCGTACCAAAGCGAAGGGCCGTGACCCGGATCTGATCCGGGTCACGGCCCTTGTGCCGTTTCCGACGTGGGGGGTGGGGACGCCCGTCGGGCGTGTGCGGGCCCGGAGGCCCTCAGGTCAGCCGGACGACTTCGCCAGCTCGTCCATGTCGATGGTCTCCATCTCCGGCGGGGTCTGGGTCCCGACCGGCTTCTCGAAGTCCGACAGCGTGCTGGTCGACGCGTCGGCCCCGGTCTTCACGATCTTCACCGGGTAGGGCTTGCCCTCCAGCGCGACGCTGAGCGTGATCGGCTCGCCGGAGCGGTTCTTGCCGCTGACCGGGATGACCTGGTGGCCGTCCAGCGTGGTGACGGCGCCCTTGGTGAAGGTCTTGTTCGACTCGCTGCTCCCGCCCGCGCTCGCCTGCAGGCCCTTGAGGTCGCACACGGCGGTCATGTCCTTGAGGTCCTTGTCGGCCGTGGTGGTGCCGTACATCCACTTGCCGTGGAGGAGCTTCTGGACCTCCTTGTCGTCGCCGAAGATCGACTTCATGGCCTGCTCGTCGGGCTTCATCCACACCTTGTCGCCGAGCTTGACGAGCTCGAACGCGCCCTCGGCCGTGGTCATCGAGCCGCGGCAGTCGCCCTTGGTGTCCATGATCATGTTCATGTTCATGGCGGCGCCCTCGTCCTTGCCGCTGACGTTGATCCGCATGGACGTAGCGCTCGTGAGCTCGTTCTTCGCCTTGTCGGCGATCTCCGGGCCGGTCAGCTTCTCCACGCCGTTGGTGGCCGGCGCCGGCGGCTTGGTGGGCTTGTCGTCCTTCTTGTCGTCACCGCCGCAGCCGGTGAGACCCATCGCCATGGCCGCACACGCGGCCAGGGCCCACGCCCCGTACTTCTTCGTCATCGGACGCCCTACCCCTTGATCAAAAAATGCTTACTTACTGGCTCTTTACCTTACTTTCCGCGGGTGAGTCTGCCTGCGCCCGGTCGCGTATCCAGTGATGCGGGCCACATTCCCGCATGAATGACGCATACAAATCGACCTCCCGGTTAGGCGACCCCAGTCGTTGGTGTGTGACCAGCGAGAAGAACGACGGGCGAAGGGCCCGCGAACCGGAAGGCAGAGCACCAGTGTCGGCAGTCGAGACCATTCATGTGGACGGGGCGTGGCGAGCGGCCGCGTCCGGCGCGCAGCGGGAGGTCCTCGACCCCGCCGACGCCACCACACTCGCCCTAGTCGCCGAGGGCGGCACCGAGGAGACCGACGCGGCCGTGGCCGCCGCGCGCCGCGCCTTCGACAGCGGCCCCTGGCCCCGTACGCCCGTCGCCGAGCGCGCCGCGCTGCTCCGCCGCGTCGCCGAGCTGCTCCAGCGCGACCGCGAGGAGATCGCGCTGGTCGAGAGCCGCGACACCGGCAAGACCCTGGAAGAGGGGCGCACCGACGTCGACTGCGTGACCGACGCCTTCCGCTACTTCGCCGACCTCGTCGTCAACGAGTCCGGCGGCCGCGTCGTGGACGCGGGCAGCCCCGACATCCACAGCGTCGTCGTCCACGAGCCGGTCGGCGTGTGCGCGATGATCACGCCCTGGAACTACCCGCTGCTCCAGGCCAGTTGGAAGATCGCCCCCGCTCTGGCGGCCGGCAACACCTTCGTGATCAAGCCCAGCGAGGTCACGCCGCTCTCCACCGTCGAGCTGATGAAGCTGCTGGTGGAGGCCGGGCTTCCGGCGGGCGTCGGCAACCTGGTGACCGGCGCCGGCGACCCCGTGGGCGCCCGGCTGGCCGAGCACCCGGACGTGGACCTGGTCTCCTTCACCGGCGGCCTCGCCAGCGGTACGAAGGTGATGAAGGCCGCCGCCGACAGCGTCAAGAAGGTCGCCCTGGAGCTGGGCGGCAAGAACCCCAACGTCGTCTTCGCCGACGCCTGTGCCACCGACGAGGGCTTCGACACCGCCGTCGACCAGGCGCTGAACGCCGCCTTCATCCACAGCGGCCAGGTCTGCTCGGCCGGTTCCCGGCTCATCGTCGAGGAGTCCGTCGCCGACCGCTTCGTGGCCGAGCTCGCCCGCCGCGCCGAGCGGATCCGGCTCGGCCGCGGCACCGAGAAGGGCGTGGAGTGCGGCCCGCTGGTGTCGGCGGCGCAGTTGGAGAAGACGGAGGGCTACGTGGCCTCCGCGCTCGCCGAGGGCGCCCGGCTGCGCTGCGGCGGCCGGCGGCCCGCCCCGTCCGCCGAGCGCCCCGCCTCCGGCTACTTCTACCAGCCGACCGTCATAGAGGGCTGCCACCGCGAGATGCGGGTCGTCCGGGAGGAGACGTTCGGCCCGATCCTGACCGTGGAGACCTTCCGTACGGAGGACGAGGCGGTCGAGCTGGCCAACGACACCGAGTACGGGCTGGCGGGCGCCGTCTGGTCCGCCGACACCGCCCGCGCCCGCCGGATCGCCGCCCGGCTGCGGCACGGCACCGTATGGATCAACGACTTCCACCCCTACCTCCCGCAGGCGGAGTGGGGCGGCTTCGGCAAGTCCGGCATCGGGCGCGAGCTGGGCCCCACCGGCCTGGCCGAGTACCGCGAGTCCAAGCACGTCTACGAGAACCTGCGGCCCCGGCCGGTCCGCTGGTTCGCGGGCTGAGCGGAGACCGGCCCGGCGCCCCCCCGAGCCTGGAACCGGCTCCCCCTCCGGCCCGACGCGTCCCCCTGACGCAAGCCCCCTTAGGCAAGCCCCCTTACGCAAACCCCATTACGCGACGCACCTTTGCACCACCGACAGGAGTACCTCCCCATGTCCCAGTACGACTACGTCGTCATCGGCGGCGGCACCGCGGGTTCGGTGATCGCCTCCCGGCTCACCGAGAACCCGGACACCACGGTCGCCGTCATCGAGGGCGGCCCGTCCGACATCGACCGCGAGGACGTCCTCACCCTGCGCCGCTGGCTGGGTCTGCTGGGCGGTGACCTCGACTACGGATACACGACGGTCGAGCAGCCGCAGGGCAACTCGCACATCCTGCACAGCCGCGCCAAGGTGCTCGGCGGCTGCTCCTCCCACAACACCCTGATCGCCTTCAAGCCGCTGCCCTCCGACTGGGACGAGTGGGAGGCCGAGGGCGCCACCGGCTGGGGCGCGGCCGCCATGGAGCCGTACTTCGGCAAGCTCCGCAACAACATCGTGCGGGTCGCCGAGAAGGACCAGAACGCCATCGCCAAGGACTGGATCGACGCGGTCAAGTCCTCCCTCGACATCCCCGAGGTGATCGGCTTCAACGACGAGCCGTTCCACGAGGGCGTCGGCTTCCTCGACCTCGCCTACCACCCCGAGAACAACAAGCGCTCCTCCGCGTCCGTCGCCTACCTCCACCCGCACATGGAGGCCGGGGACCGGCCGAACCTGGAGCTGTTCCTGGAGACGTGGGCGTACAAGCTGGAGCTGGACGGGAAGCGCGCCACCGGCGTGCACGTCCGGACCAAGGACGGCCAGGAGCGGCTGATCTCGGCCCGGCGCGAGGTGCTGGTCTGCGCCGGCGCGATCGACTCGCCGCGGCTGCTGCTGCTCTCCGGCATCGGCCCGCGGAAGGACCTGGAGGAGCTGGGGATCCCGGTCGCGCACGACCTGCCGGGCGTCGGCGAGAACCTCCAGGACCACCCCGAGTCGGTGATCGTGTGGGAGACCAACGGGCCGCTGCCGGAGAACTCCGCGATGGACTCCGACGCGGCGCTGTTCGTCCGGCGGGACGAGGCGCAGGACGCGCCCGACCTGATGTTCCACTTCTACCAGATCCCGTTCACCGACAACCCCGAGCGGCTGGGCTACGAACGGCCCGAGCACGGCGTGTCGATGACCCCCAACATCCCCAAGTCCCGCGCCCGCGGGCGGCTCTACCTCACCTCCGCCGACCCGGAGGCCCACCCCGCCCTCGACTTCCGCTACTTCACCGACGAGGACGGCTACGACGCGCGGACCCTGGTCGACGGCGTCAGGATCGCCCGTGAGATCGCGCGGACCGAGCCGTTCGCCAAGTGGCTCAAGCGCGAGGTCTTCCCCGGCCCGGACGTCACGGACGACGAGCGCCTGAGCGAGCTGTTGCGGAAGGCGCACCACACCGTCTACCACCCGGCGGGCACCTGCAAGATGGGCGCCGAGGACGACCGAATGGCCGTGGTCGACCCCGAGTTGAAGGTCCGGGGCCTGGACGGGATCCGCGTCGTCGACGCCTCCGTCTTCCCGACGATCCCCGCGGTCAACCCGATGATCGGCGTGCTGATGGTGGGGGAGAAGGCCGCCGAGTTGCTCGCCGAAGCCACCAACCAAGGAGGTGAGGCGTGATGAACGCCGACCCC
This sequence comes from Streptomyces sp. XD-27, assembly GCF_030553055.1. Lineage (NCBI taxonomy): Bacteria > Bacillati > Actinomycetota > Actinomycetes > Kitasatosporales > Streptomycetaceae > Streptomyces > Streptomyces sp. XD-27. Next base: position 3,322,146 of record NZ_CP130713.1, on the reverse strand, counting down.
AAGGCCGCATCCGCCACGTCCGCGAACGAGACCACCGCCGCGTCCGCCACGAAGGCCGCCGCCGCGTCTGCCACGAAGACCGCCGCCGAGGCCGCCGCCGCGTCCGCCGCCGAGGCCGCCGCCGCGTCCGCCACCGAGGCCGCCGCTGCGTCCGCCACGGAGGCCGCCGCTGCGTCTGTCACCGAGGCCGCCGCCGGCGAGCCCGTCTTCTCCGTCCGCAACCTGTGGAAGGTCTTCGGTCCCAAGGCGGACCGCGTCCCCGGCAGTGCCGAGGCGGAGCTCTCCCCGGCCGAACTGCGCGAGCGCACCGGCTGCACCGCCGCCGTCCGGGACGTCTCCTTCGACGTACGGCAGGGTGAGGTCTTCGTCGTCATGGGCCTGTCCGGCTCCGGCAAGTCCACCCTCGTCCGCTGCCTGACCCGCCTCATCGAGCCGACCTCCGGCAGCCTGGAGATCGACGGCGAGGACGTGCTCGGCATGGACAAGAACCGGCTGCGCGACCTGCGCCGCCACCGGGCCGCCATGGTCTTCCAGCACTTCGGCCTGCTGCCGCACCGCACCGTCCTCGACAACGTCGCCTACGGCCTGGAGATCCAGGGCGTGGCCAAGGCCGAACGCCGCGCCAAGGCCGCCGAGATGGTGGACAAGGTCGGCCTCGCCGGACTGGAGCACCGCCGCCCCGGCCAGCTCTCCGGCGGCCAGCAGCAGCGCGTCGGCCTGGCCCGCGCGCTCGCCGCCGACCCCGAAGTGCTGCTGTTCGACGAGCCGTTCAGCGCCCTCGACCCGCTGATCCGGCGCGACATGCAGGAGGAGGTCATCCGCCTGCACCACGACGAGGGCCGCACCATGGTCTTCATCACGCACGACCTGAACGAGGCCCTGCGCCTCGGCGACCGCATCGCGCTGATGCGCGACGGCCGGATCGTGCAGCTCGGCACGCCCGAGGAGATCGTCGGCTCCCCGGCCGACGACTACGTACGGGACTTCGTCCGCGACGTGCCGCGCGAGCAGGTCATGACGGTGCGCACCGCCATGCGCGCCGGGGACTGCGGCGGCCAGGAGCACCCCGGCGCCCTCGCCCCCGACACGGCCGTCGTCGACGCCATCGAGACCGTCGCCCACATCGGCAGCGCGGCCTGCGTCATCGAGGACGGCCGCTGCCTGGGGGTGGTCGACCACGAGTGCCTGCTCGCCGTGGTCGCGGGCCTGCCCCGGGAGGAGGTGGCCGCGTGACCCCCGCCCTTCGGCACCGGCACGAACGGTGCGCCCCCGGCCGCCGCACGACGGCGGCCCGCCATGCGGCGCGTGTCAGACGGCTGACCGCCACCGACGCCGGCACGGCGCGTACGGCTGTCGCGCCGCGCGGCGGCGCCGCGCGTCCGGAGGCCGCGCGCCCTGAGCGTCACGCCGCGCGTATGCGACGACTCCGCGCGCTCATGGGCGGCCCCCGACGGGCCGCGCACCCCGGCCTGGGGAGGACCGCATGAGTACGGCCACCACCCCGACCCTGCCCGAGCCGACCCGCGACAGCGGCGCGGACCCGGGCGCCAAGCAGGCCGCCGCTGCCGCGCCCGCCCCGGCCGCCGGCTCTCCGCTGGCCGCCTTCCGGGCGCGCCCCGCGCTCGGCAAGCTGGCCGTCCTCGCGCTGCTCGCGGCCGTACTCATACCCCTCGCACACGCCAAGTGGGCCAGCGGTACGTGGCCGGACGCGCTGACCGTCGACCTGTCCGAGCCGCTCGGCGACGCCAGCGACTGGATCATCGACAACCGCGACACCCACCCGCTCTTCGTCTACTTCTTCGGCCACATCAGCAACGCGATCATCGTCTGCGTCCGCGCCGTCTACGTCGTGCTGCTGGCCCTCGGCTGGGCCGGGACCACGGCCGCGGCCACCCTGCTCGCCTGGCGCGTCGCGGGGGTGCGCGTCGCCGTCACCGCCGCGGCCTCCTTCGCCGTGTGCGGGCTGCTGGGCATGTGGGTGCCGACGATGCAGACGCTGGCGCTGATGGTCGTCGCCGTCACCGCCTCGGTCGTCATCGGCGGACTGCTCGGCCTCGCGGGCGGGCTGTCGGACCGTACGCACCGGGCGCTGCGGCCGATCCTGGACACCATGCAGGTGCTGCCCGCCTTCTCCTACCTCCTGCCGGTCGTCATGATCTTCGGGATGGGCGTGCCCGGCGCGGTGCTGGCGACCGTGGTCTACTCGGCTCCGCCGATGGCCCGGCTCACTGCGCTCGGACTGCGGCAGGCGGACGCCGGCGTGCTGGAGGCCGTGGCCTCGCTCGGCGCCACCGGGCGGCAGCGGCTGCTGTCCGCGCGGCTGCCGCTGGCCCGCAAGGAGATCCTGCTCGGCGTCAACCAGGCGATCATGATGGCGCTCTCCATGGCCGTCATCGCCTCGATGATCGGCGGCGGCGGTCTGGGTGACCGCGTCTACCAGGCGCTGTCCACCGTCGACGTCGGCAAGGCGCTGGCCGCGGGCATCCCGATCGTGCTGCTCGCGATCGTCCTGGACCGTACGACGGCGGCGGCCGGCGAGCGCGCCGGGGCCGAACCCACCGGCCCCCGCCTGCTGCGCGGCTGGCCCGCCTGGGCCGCGGCCGCCGCCGGCACCGCGGCGGTGGCCCTCGTCGGCCGCGCCATGGACGCCCTGACCTGGCCGGGCGGCTGGACCGTCGCCATCGTCGAGCCCGTCAACGACGCCAAGGAGTGGATGGTCGACCACCTGTACTCCGGGGTGCCCGTCGTCGGCGGCACCGCCGACTGGGCCTCGCGCTACGTCCGCTGGGTCCTCGACCCGCTGCGTGACGGCCTGTTGGCCCTGCCGTGGTGGTCGGTGCTGCTGATCGTCGCCGCCCTGGCCTGGCTCATCGGCACCTGGGGCACCGCCCTGACCGCCACCCTCGCCATGGCCGCGATCGGCGTGCTCGGCGTGTGGGAGCCGTCCATGGACACCCTCTCCCAGGTGCTGGCGGCCCTCGCCGTCACCCTCGTCCTCGGCTTCGCCATCGGCGTCGCGGCGGCCCGCAGCCCCCGCCTGGAACGGCTGCTCCGCCCCGTCCTGGACGTCTTCCAGACGATGCCGCAGTTCGTGTACCTGATCCCGGTGGTCGCCCTGTTCGGCGTCGGCCGGGCCCCGGCGGCGGCCGCGGCCATCGTCTACGCCCTGCCCGCCGTCATCCGCATCACCACCCAGGGGCTGCGGCAGGTCGACCCGGCAGCACTGGAGTCCGCGCGCTCCCTCGGCGCCACGCCGCGCCAGCAGCTGTGGCAGGTCCAGCTCCCGCTGGCCCGCCCCGCGCTGCTGCTCGCCGTCAACCAGGGCGTCGTCCTGGTCCTCGCCGTCGTCGTCATCGGCAGCCTGGTCGGCTCCGGCGCGCTCGGCTACCAGGTCCTCGCCGGCCTGGCCCAGGGCGACCCGGCCACCGGCATGGTCGCGGGCGTCGCGATCGTCTGCCTGGGACTGATGCTCGACCGGGTGACGCAGCCGACGGCGCGCCGCTCACGGAAGGGGGCCTGACATGGCCCGTATGCACATGCGCAGAACGATGACCGCGGCGGCGGCCACCGCCGCCGCGGCCCTCCTCGCCGTCACCGCCACCGGCTGCGGCAAGGCCGACATGTCCAAGCAGTCCTCGCCGTACGCGAACGTGGACGGCGCGAACACGGTCACGCTCTCCGTCCAGTCCTGGGTCGGCGCGCAGGCCAACGTCGCCGTCGCCCAGTACCTGCTCGAACACGAGCTGGACTACCGCGTCGACACCGTCCAGGTCGACGAGATCCCGGCGTGGGACGCGCTCAGCCAGGGCCGGGTGGACGCCCTGCTGGAGGACTGGGGCCACCCGGAGCAGGAACAGCGGTACGTCAAGGACAAGAAGACCATCGCGAACGTCGGGGACCTCGGCGTCACCGGCCACATCGGCTGGTACGTACCGAAGTACTTCGCCGACGCGCACCCCGACGTCACCGACTGGAAGAACCTCAACAAGTACGCCGACCAGTTCCGCACCTCCGAGAGCGGCGACAAGGGCCAGCTCATGGACGGCTCGCCGTCGTACATCACCAACGACAACGCGCTGGTGAAGAACCTCGACCTGGACTACAAGGTGGTCTTCGCGGGGTCGGAGGCGGCGCAGATCACCCAGATCAAGCAGTTCGCCAAGAAGAAGAAGCCGTTCCTCACCTACTGGTACGAGCCGCAGTGGCTCTTCAACGAAGTGCCGATGGTCGAGGTGAAGCTGCCGAAGTACACGGACGAGTGCGCGGAGAAGGGCGCGGAGGATCCCAAGACGGTCGACTGCGCCTACCCCACGACGCCGCTGCAGAAGCACCTCAACGCGGATTTCGCGAAGAACGGCGGCAAGGCGGCGAAGTTCCTGAAGAACTTCCGCTGGACGAAGGAGAGCCAGAACGAGGTCTCGGAGCTGATCGCGTCGGACGGGATGGCACCGGAGGACGCGGCGGAGAAGTGGGTGAAGGAGAACCCGGAGGTCTGGAAGAAGTGGATCCCCTGACGCCCCTGAGATGAAAAGCCGCGGCAGCGGCGGCCGGTGGTGCCTTCCTCACCACGGGCCGCCGCTGCCGCCTTTTCCGCTCTGCCGCACCCTCTACCGAACGGCCGCCCAACCGGCGGCGCGGCTCTCGAACTCGCCGTCTCCGGCCGCCCGGTGCCGGTGCGGGTGCGGGCAGGGGTAGTCGGGTCGTACGCGGTGGGGGCAGGCGATGAGGTTCAGGGAGAGGAACCGGCCGCCGGTGAGCCACCAGCCGCCGACGATGTCGTTTCCGGCGGTGAGGCTGCGGATGATCTCGGCACGTCCGGGGGCAGGCCCGTAGCTGCCGGTGACGGCATCGGCGTACTGGGCGATCTGGGCGTCGTACCAGTCGGCGGCGGGCTCGGGGGCGAAGGTCCCCGCGATGCGGGTGGCGGGTTTGAGGAGCCAGTGGGCGCACTCCAGGGGTGGCGCGTCGGCGGTACGGAACTCGGGGTGCACGGGCCGTCGGGGCCCGTCTTTGAGGAGGGCGCGTCCGTTGCCGACCCAGAGGTAGGCGTGGTGGTGCGGCGTACGTGTCATGGCGGATCCTCGATCGCAGGCGGTCCCCGCCCCCGGGGCGGGGACCGTTGTGTCCGTCTGCTGTCAGTGGCGACCGCATCCGTCGCCGTCACCGCAGCCGCCGGACTGGCCGCCGCCCTGGCCGTCGTCGTCCTCGGGTCGTGGTTGACCGCGTCGCGCTGGTGGCGCATCGTGAACCTCCTGTGCTGTGTGGTCGGCGCGCGGCGGGTTCCGGGCGCCGGTCGGGCACTGCCAAGGGCCTCCTTTTGCGGGGCCCGTCCCGCCCTGGTCGCCAGGTCCGGCAAGACATGCGGCGGCCGGGGCGGGGGTCTTGTGGTGGGGCGATCCGCGAGGTTTACGAGGGGCGCTTTGCCCTGGCCTGGCGGGCGGCTTCGCAGGACGGCGCGCAGGCCCACAGCTCGACGGTCTCTGTCGTACGGCCGAAGGTGAGCTCGAAGAGCCCAAGGGACCGGTCGGCGAACAGCCGCGCCCCGCACAGGGCGCAGTACCAGCCCTGGATTTGGTCCAAGGTCAGCCGCTGGACCTCGACATGGGCGGCGTCGGCCGTGCTCACCGGCTCCGCACCGCCTCGCGCCGCACACGGAACACCGGTGCACACGGCGGGCAGGCGTAGACGGTGTGGCCGGGACCGCTCCCGCCATGCACCACGTCGACGGGCACGCTCGGTCGTGGGCTTGTCGCAGCCGCGGCAGACCTGCACGTGTGCGAGGGCCGACAGCAGCGCCCGGTGGAGCCGGTCCGGCTCGGTGAGATACCGGCCAGGGACGTACGGCACGCGCCAGTGAACCCCTGGCCCTCGCACACACCCTGCTGGCGGCACCCCCACGTACGTCACCTCGTGGGCCTTCGCCCCGAGCACGCTCACATGCGGCAGGCGCCAGTCCGCGGCGGCTCCCGGCGCCACCAGCCAGTACAGCGACCGGCCGTACAGATCCGCGATGACCGCGCCACTGTCGTCGCCGAGCGCGCCCAGGGCCAGCGCCCCGACCGGCTCGGTCACGCGCACCGCGTCCCACCAACGGCCTGCTCTTAACGCCTGGATGTCCATACCGCCAGGCGGTGTCCACACGTCCACTGTGCTCGTCATGATTCGAGAAAACCGGATGTGCTCTGAGCGGCATCAGGACACAAACACGGCAGCTACTCTCGTACGACCGGACACTTTCTGTGATCCACCGAACGCGAAGTGCTCCGATCTCGGAGTCGCCGTGAGGGAGCCGTGACATGTCGAAGCAGCGCAACGTGAAGCTGGAGGAGCTGCTGAGCGAGTTCGGCTTCACACACGAGGAACTTGCAGAGGAGGTCAATCGGACGGCAGAGGCTCTGTTCGGCGAGGGCACCACATGCACCGATCGGCACGTCCGCCGTTGGATCGCAGGCGACGTCCAATGGCCGTGGGCGCGCTACCTTCGACCCTTGCAGGAGATCTTCGGCCGCAGCCCCGACGCAATGGGGTTCGTGCCACGAGGCAAGTCCTCACGCGCTCCTGCTCCCGTGGCGCGTCAGGCGCCCGCGAAGGAGCCACAGCCCGTGCGACGCCGAGAGTTCATCGCCGCTGGATTGACGGCCGCGATCGGCATCGACGCCATCCCCACGGCCGGCCGTTTAGGAAGCACCGGTGCCGCGCGCATCCGCAGCATCGTCCCCACGCTGTACGCACACGATCACGCTCTCGGAGGCGGTGCTCTCCACGCCGTTGCCGCAGAGGCACTGGTCCGCGTGCATGAAGCCCTCAACCTCTGCACCTACGGTGAGCGGGTCGAGAGGCAGCTCTACGCCGCCGCAGGTGACTTGGCCGCTTCGGCAGGCTGGTTCGCCTACGACGCAGGCCATCAACGAGCGGCAAGTGACCTGTACAACGAGGCGCTTCAAGCAGCGATTCTCGCCGGAGACGGCTCGTTGCAGGCCCGGGTCTGGTCAAACCTGGCAATGCAGGCCCGATTGCTCGGCCGAGAGCAGGAGGCAGTACGAATCGGGCGGGCCGCGGTGGAGACGCGCCAGGCCAAGGGGATCCATGGCTCATGGCGCTGCTGCACTGCCGCCAGGCGGTCGGCCACGCGCGCACGGGCGAGCGTTCGCGCGCTGAACGGTCCTTGGCTCGCGCGGAGGCCGCGTACGACCGGACCTCCGGACGACCGGATGCGTGGCTGACATTCCTCACTCCCGCCGAGCTGTCCGGGCTTGCCGGTGCCGCCCACCAAGCCCTTGGCAACCACCAGCGTGCCCACGAACTCACTGCCAGCGCACTCACCATGCTGGAACCGCAGTTCGAACGGAACCGCTTCTATTACACAGTCCAGCAAGCCAAAACGCTCCTTGACAGCGGGGAGCTCGAAGAGTCCGTCGCCACGGCTACTCGCGCGGTGGCCATGAGCGGGCACGTGGAAAGCGCACGGGTACGGGGAAAGCTAACCGATCTGCGTCGCGAGATCGGCGCCCATAAGAAGGCGCATGCGGCAACGGACTTCTGGGAACAGACGCGTGACATGGAGGCGTGACATGGAGCACCTGACGGTCGAACATCGCACCGCCGCAGACCTGGCGGACGTCAGGCCCGACATCCTCAGCGTGTACGCCGAAGCGTTCGTGGACCGGCTCGGCGAGGAGTTCCACAGCGTGCCCAGGTTCGACGAGCGCCTTGGCTGGAACATGGAGGTCCCCGGCTTCGCGGCCGCCATCGGCTACTCGTCGGGCACGCCGATCGGATTCGCCTACGGTTGCACGCTCCAGCCCGGCACCCGCTGGTGGGACGGGCTTCATACCCCTGTCCCCACCGACGCCGTCACGGAGACAGGCGCCCGGACATTCGCCCTGTCCGAACTGATGGTGACCGACAAGGCGCGAGGCACGGGAGTAGCCCGGCGGATCCATGATGAGCTGATGGGCGACCGGAATGAGGAGCGCGCCACGCTCTTGGTCGAGCGTGCCCATCCACGGGTGCGCGCCCGGTACGAGGAGTGGGGCTACCAGTGGCTTGGCGAACTCATCCCGTTCCCTGACGCGCCCATCTACGACGCCATGATCCTGCCGCTCCGCTGACGGCGACACACGCAGCGTCCCGCCGCGGCTACGGCGGGAGGGCCGACGTCGTGGCCTACGCCAATAACGACCCCGGGGGAAATTGGGGTCCGGACGTGCTGGCCTGACAGTTCGGCTGGTGTGATCAGGTTCTGTCGCGGACGAGGACGAGGTCGGTGCTGGTCCGGCGGCGGGTGGGGCGCCGCGCGGAGCGGTCGGAGACCAGGCTGGCGATCGCCAGTTGGGTCTCGGCGTAGGTGTCACGGGATCCGGTGAAGCGTCGCAGGGGCGCCCATTGCCGCAGCTCGGCGTTGGTGTGCTCGATGCAGATCCGGGCGGAGGACTGTCTCCGCCGTGCCTCGTGCCAGGCCCGCTTGTCGCCGTCACACGCGTCGTCCTTCGGCTTCTTCGGCGGGGCGGTGACCTGGTCGGGGAACTCTTTGGCCAGCCCGGCATACCCGGCGTCGGCCTGGGACTTCACCGACGGGTGGAGCCGGAACTGCTCGGCGATGCCCTCAGTGCGCACGGCGGTCTGATCGTGCATCCGGCCGGGCCGTACAACCCCGGACAGCAGCATCCGGCCCTGTCCGTCGCTGAACGTGGTGGTCTTGATCGTGTTCTGCTTCCGCTTGCCAGAGACGAATGCCCGGCGTCCGGGGCGGTCGGTCTGTGGGCGCCTGACCTGCGTCTCAGCTCCGTCGAGCCGCAGTTCGACGGCCTCGGCCTCGGCGTAGGCGAAGACGTCGGCCAGCGTCCGCAGTCGTACCCCGGGCCGGTCGGGCACCGCGAAGCCGCGTGCCGCGAGCAGCGGGCGGACCTGCCGGATCGCCGCCGAGGCGGTTGAGCGGTCGACGTCGAAGAGTTCACCCAGGACCTCGTGCGGCAGCTGATGGCGCAGGTGTACCAGCGTGAGAAGCAGCCTGTCGTAAAGAACCAGCTTCGGCTTGCGTCCTGCTCCGGCCGCCCGCTTGCGTTCACCACCCCGCGCCACGCGCAGCGTGGACTGTCGGGCCGCCTCCCACGGGTCGGCGAGTTCGGCGAACAACTCGCCGAAGTGTGCGCGGGAGATACCGGAGAGGGCAGGATGGGAGCAGGCCGTGCGGGCCCAGGTCAGCTTCACAACTCCCCTAACCCGCACGGCGCTTCTCACGTCACTGCCGACCGGCCCCCGCCAGCATTTCCCCCAGGTCGCAAGCCATGGGGTAGTCGTAGCGTATGAACCCCTTGAAGCTCGCTACCTTGTCGTACAGTGCGCGGGCGGCGGTGTTGTCCTCCTGAGTGGTCCAGTAGAAGCGGGATGCCCCCTGCTCCCGCGATGCATCGGCCACCTTCTCGATCAGCATCCGTGCCACGCCTCGGCCGCGTGCCGCCTCGTCGACGAAGAGGTCCTGGAGGTAGCAGCTGTCTTCCATCCAGAACGTCGGGTGGAACAAATAGTGTGCGATGCCGACCAGCTTCCCTTGCGACCAGGCGCCGATGCCGTGGAACTCGGTGCCGCCCCGTAGCCGCTGCCAAGTCTGCTCGTAGCCCTCGTCCGGCACCGTGGTGCGGTAGAACGCCTTGTAACCGCGCGCCAGCGCTTCCCAAGCGGCGCGATCCTCCTCGCGCAACGAACCAATAGTGATCACAACTGCCCATCCTCACTAGCGAGCCTCAACTGATCTGCCGATCTGCGGGCCACTGTCCCGGAGCCGCCCTGGCGGGCCGTGCCCTCGCCCGTACGCCTGCGAGGCGCCACCAGCAGGCTGAGCACGTCGTACGGACGCGGCGCGACCGGGTGAGCCCCGGCACGGACACCGGCGCGTGCACCCCACCTGGCGTGCACTCCCAGCGATCCCGCGGCGTCGGCACAGCCGAGGTCCACTTCAGCATCACCCACATAGGCAGTTGCCTCGGCCGGAACCCCGAGCTGCCGCAGCGCCAGCAACAACCCGTCCGGCGCCGGCTTGGGTCTGTCGACTTCGTCGCCTGCGATGACCACCCCAAATCGAGCGTCGATTCCGGCGGCAGCGAGCATGCTCGAAGCCACTCGCCGGGTGGCCGCCGTGAATACGCCCAGCCGCATGCCCGCATCGGCGACTGCGTCGAGCAGGGCCGGTATGCCAGGGAACGGCCGCAGCTCGGCGACGGCCGGATCCAGGTGAGCGTGGAAGCGCTCGACCTCGGCGGGGCCGCAGGTACGGCCGAGGAAGTGTGCGAGAACCAGCTCTGTGTGGCCGACATGCCAGCTGGCGACCACCTCATCCGGCGAGACCGGCGGGCCGCCGAGCGAGCGAATCGCGTCGGCGTACGCGCGGGACACCGTGGGGACGCTGTCCAGCAGCGTCCCATCCATGTCGAACACAACTGCACGCATGACTCACGATCCTGCCTACGTCGTCGCGTTCGACGCCAGGGCCACTTTCTAAACACTGGCTACATGTAGCGAGCTCTATATCGCGGCAGGCCAGCACGTCCGGACCTCAATTTCCCCCGGGATCGTAAGACCGGTGTCGCCGTCCGCCGCATCTGGCCTTCTCGCCTCGACGAAAGCGCGCAGGTCGCGCCGGAGCTCGGGCGGCCGGGGGCCGGTGGAGCGGGGCCAGGTCCGTGTGGGCCGGGGGCCGGTGGGCCGCGCGATCCCTTAGAGGAACGGTAGAAATACCCCCCATCCCAATCCCTCACTCTTACGGGTGAGTTGTGTGCAATCGCCGCTCGGGCAGGGTTACGCTCAGCGACGACAACCGCACACAGAAACGGCCCCCGGCCGGGACTGCAATCCCGAACGAGGGCCTGACCGATCAGGAAGCAGGACCTTCCCGATGGCTAGCCAGCAGCCTAGCGCGCCCACGCGCGCCGGCGGGGTGATCCATATCCGCCACCGCCACAAGTCCAAGTTCACGATCATCTCCAACCGCCTCGCCCAGCGCCCCGGAAGCGCGGTCACCGGCGGCGTCGCGCTCTACATTTTCTCCCTCGCCGACGGCGAATCGATCACGATCAAGGCCCTGTGCAGGCACTTCGAAGAGGGCGAGATCCGGATCCGCCGCGCGCTCAACGAGCTGGAGGCCGAGGGGTGGCTGGAGCGCCGCGTCGAGCGGGGGCCGGACGGTCGGCTGATCACCAGGACCTACCTCTACGACAAGCCGCGCGTGGGTGCGGCCCCGCCTACCGCCCCAGCACCGCCCGAGGACGCGATGACGACAGGTCCTGTCCCTGCTGCCGATCCCGAGCCCGAGCCCGAGCCCGAGCCCGAGGAGGCCGTGGCCGAGGCCGTACGAGGTCCCAACCCCGCACCCGATCCCGCACCCGCACCCGATCCCGCACCCGATCCCGCATCCGCACCCGCACCCGCATTCGCACCCTCAGACCCTGATGACCCGCACGCGCCCGTACCGCTGGACCCGGCCAAGTGGGACGAGGACCCGCCGCCCAGCCCCGCCGCCATCGGCGTCCTGGTCGCTCTGCGCACCCGTGATCCCCGACTCGCTCTCTCCGCACGTGAGATCGCGCACCTCGCGCCCCTCGTGGACCTGTGGCTGGAGCGCGTGGCCTGGCCCACCGAGATCATCGACGCGGTTGTCACCGGCCTGCCCGAGCGCTTCAAGGGCCGCCCGACCGGACTGATCGCCTACCGCCTCCGCGAACTTCTCCCGCCCGCCGGGCGCGTCCACCCCGGAGTGCCGTCGGCCTTGAGGGGACCGGCCCGACCGGCGGTCGTCGCGCTCCGCAACTGCCCCGGCTGCGACCGCGCCTTCCGCTCCGCCGAGCACAGCCGCTGCCGCGACTGCCGGGCGGCTGCGTCCTGAGCTCCCCCTACGCGCTACGCGCCACCAGGATCGGCAGCAGGACTCGGCGGGCTCCGTATCCTTTGCCGAACGGTCGACCAACCGGAGGCCGGGGCCACATAGCGTCGAAGACGTCCTTGAGATCGTCGAAAGTCAGCGGGAGCGACGCATGGTGGGTGGTCGGGTCAGTCCGGTCAGTCCGGTCAATCTGAACGAGACGGCGGCGGGCCTCCCGCAGGCATGGAGCTCACTCGTCCTCGGACGGGTGGGCTCCGCCTGCGTGAAGGTGCTGCGGATGGACGAACTGCCGCTGGCGGAGGAGAGCCACGAGGCCCCCGAAGCGCTGCTCGTCCTCGACGGCCGGCTCGAACTCGCCGTAGCGGGCCGTCCGGTGACGGTGCGATCGGGCGAGCTGTATCTGATCCCGGCGGGTACGCCCCACGCGGTCCGGCCGGGCAGCCGGGGCACGTTGGTGATCGTGGAGCTGGGGAGCCGCCGAGCGGAGAGGCGCGGCAGATGATCGAAGCGGAGCTGAAAGCCCGGGTGCGCGTACCGGAGACCATGCTGCGCGCGTTGGAGGAACGCGCCACCGGGCGGCCGGAGGTGTATCACGACACCTACTACGACGATCTGTCCGGCAGCCTCGGCGCATCCGACCGCGAACTGCGGGTGCGGACCGTGCACGGTGCGCACGAGACCCACTCGCTCCTCACGTTCAAGGGCCCCAAGGTCGACGAGGCCTCGGGCTCGAAGCCGGAGCACGAAACGCGTGTGAGGGACGTCGAGGCGGTCCACGCGATGCTGCGCGGCCTCGGATACGCGCCGGCCATCGCTTTCCAGAAACGGTGCAGGAACTACGAGTTCGATGCGCTGGGCCGCCGCATGCTCGCCACGCTGGTCCGCGTACCGGAGATCGGCGGGACGTTCATCGAGGTGGAAACCCTCGTCGCGCATGAAGGGGACGTGCAGGCCGCGCTTGTCGCGGTGCGCGGCGTGCTGCGAGAACTCGGCGTCGCCGATGGCGACCTCACCACGGAGTTGTACACGGACGCGGTGAGGTCGGCGCGTGGCCGTGGGAGCCCGCCGAAGTCGTGAGCGGGGTTGCCAAGCGGGGCGACCAGCGGAGTTACCTGTGGGCGGGCGAACTCGTTCCGTTCCCTGACACGCCGCGCTACGACGCGATGGCGCGTACACGCGTATCCCTCTCATCCCTCTATCCCCCGCGACAGGAGACGGACGGTGACTGACGAACTTCAAGCGGTGGCGCGCTTTCTCTTCGAGGCCGGGACGCTGAAGCATGCACGGCGCACCGGCTGGTGGATGGCCGGGGTGCGCGATCCGGAAAGCGTCGCCGAGCATGCGTGGCGCACCTCGCTCATCGCCTCGATCATCGCCACGCTGGAGGGCGCGGACCCCGCACGAGCGGCCCTTCTGGCGGTCTGGCACGACTCGCAGGAGAGCCGTACGGGAGACGTGAACCACCTCGGCAAGAGGTACGCCACCAGTACCGACCCACGGGAGGTGACCGCCGCCCAGACGGTGGGCATGCCGGAGCCTCTCGCCTCGACCGTGCGGGCGGTCGTCTCGGAGTACGAGGCCAGGGAATCGGCCGAGGCCGTATGCGCTCGGGACGCGGACAAACTCGAATGCCTGCTGCAAGGGATCGAGTACAAGGCCCAGGGCTATGCGAACACCCAACGGTGGATCGACAGCAGCCGCGAGCGGTTGGTGACCGAGACCGCGAGGCGCCTCGCGGACGGGCTCCTCGGGCAGGACTCCCTCGACTGGCTCCGTACCGCCATGGGCGAGAAGGGCTAGGCCGTTCGTTCCGGTCTATCTGGTCAGCGACCTGCGTGCCGGGGCCGGGGCCGGGACAGCGTCCGTGAGTGGCCGGATATCGGCATGTGGACGAGCCCTAGAGGGGACCGTCCGCCACCTGTTTGTATTCCCCTGAAAAGCATCCAGGAGGTGACGGCCACATGGTGTCCACGGAGAGCATGCTCGCGTTCGCGGCGATGTCGCTGCTGGTGATCGTGGTTCCGGGGCCGAGCGTGCTGTTCGTGATCGGCAGAGCGCTCGCGCACGGCCGCCGCACGGCACTCGCGACGGTCCTCGGCAACCTGGTCGGCTCGTACCTCTTGGTGATCGCTGTGGCGTGGGGCCTCGGCGCCCTGGTGGAGAGCTCGGCGGCGGTGTTCATGGGCGTGAAGCTGGCCGGAGCGGCGTATCTCGTCTACCTGGGCGTGCAGGCGTTCCGGCACCGCAAGGCGATGCGTGCGGCGGACATGGAGGTGACGGCGGGTGAGCGGCGCGGTGATCTGCGCACGATCCTTGACGGGATTCTCGTGGGCGTCACCAACCCGAAGGGCATCGTCTTCTTCGCGGCGGTGCTACCGCAGTTCGTGGACCACTCGGCGGGCCATGTCCCCCTCCAGATGATGGTGCTGGGCTTGGTCCCGGTCGCCATCGGCCTGATCACGGACACGCTGTGGGGCCTGGGCGCCTCGGCGGCCCGTTCGTGGTTCGCCCGCTCGGACCGCCGCCTGTCGATGGTGGGCGGGGCGGGCGGCTTCGCGATGATCGGACTGGGTGTGACGGTGGCGGCGACGGGCCGCGCCGACTGAGCGGTCGATTCCCACCCCGAATGCAGACACGGTCGAGGTAGCGGTGGTACGGCGGTGTCCCCCTCCCCCCGCGGGGGGACACCGCCGCGCCGTTTGCTCAGTCCGCGGTCCGCTCCACCGGGATCCACAGCTCCGCGTCCGCCTGTGCCGCGTCCTGCGACAGCCGGGTGCGCAGGATCTCAGGTCCCGGCCTGCTCTGGTACGGGTTGGAGGGGAACCACTGCGTGAACACGTCCCGCCACAGGTACTGGAGGGCCTGCGGGAACGGCCCGGAGTTCTCGAAGACGGCCCATGTCCCCGCCGGGACGGTGAGCGCGTCCAGGTCCTCCGGAGCAGGGTCGGCTCCGGTCACCACGCCGTGGTAGTAGTCGAGTTCCGTTCCCTCCGCCCGGCTCGGGTCGAGGTTGTCGCTCACCCCGACGATCCCCTCCGGCGCCTGATCGGACAGCGCGGTGATGCGCCGCATCGTCTCCTGGTCGATGCTCCGGATGAAATCGGCGATCGCCGGGTTCATGCCCTCGTGCACGAGGGGGACGCGGGCCTTCTTGCCGACCACACGGAACTGCTCCTTCTCCACGATCCGGTATCGCATGCTGCTGCTCCCTTCGACTATGAGGCGGAAGGACATCCGAGGCTGGGAGCGCAGTGAGGCGCCCGTTCGCCGGGCGTCGCCCGGGCCCACACCGTGGACGGCCCGGAACGCGCGCGCGAACGCCTCCCCCGAGCCGTAGCCGTATCGCACCGCGATCTCCAGCAGCGTCCGCTCTCCGGCGAGCACCTCGGCGCCCGCGATGGTCAGCCGCCTGCGCCGGATGTACTCCGACAGCGAGATCCCCGCCAGCGCGGAGAACATCCGGCGGAAGTGGTACTCCGACGTCACCGCGATCCGCGCCAGCTCGGCCACCTCGATCTGCTGATCGAGATGCGACTCGATGTGTTCCAGGGCCTCGTTCAGCCGCTCCAGCACCTCGGTCTCCTTCCCTTACGTCCCTCACGTTAGGAAGGCCGCACCCTCCCGGACCCGACATCCTGTGCCCGGTCCGATCGGGTGGGACAGGCTGCAGACCACAGACGCAGCCGCAGGCGCCTACCGTGCGGTGACCTTGGCCACGAAGGAGTCCAGGTTGCCCGACATGCGGGCGAGGCGCTCGTCCAGGGTCAGGGTCTCCTCGTACAGCCCGGAACGCAGCTTCGGCTGCCGCTTGCCGCGCAGATACAGGGGGCAGGCGAGGTCCGCGCAGATGTAGATACCGACCGTGTTGCCCTCGCGGCCCCGGGCGCCCGCCAGGGGGGCGACGAGCAAGGCGACCCCTGAGGCAGCGTGACCCGTCAGACAGATCTCGCACATACGGGACTTCACCGCGCTGCTGCGGCTCGCGGGGGGTACGCGCAGAGAGATCCCCAGGGGGCCCTGCGCGCGGGGGAGCACGAGATGTGCCCGCAGCGGCGCTCCCGGGTCCACCCACCCCAGGAAGTCCAGGTCATCCCAGGGGAGTTCGGCGAAGTCCTGCGGAAGACGCAGCCGCGCGGCCTCGCCCTTGGTGCAGTTCACGAAGGATGAGCGGATCTGTTTCTCACTGAGCGGTTCCACGGGCGTCGACCCTAGGCCCGCCTCGACGGGTGCCGCATCCCAATATCGGAGGGGTCCGCCGTCCGCCGGGCAGGGCGCCTGCCGACCGCGGCTGGAACCCTGCCCGTAGGCCCGTAGGCCCGTAGGCCCGTAGGCCCGTAGGCCCGTAGCCGGCGGAGCCGCGTACGGCCATGCCTACGACCGGCGCAGCCGCTCCGCCGCCGTCGTCAGCGCCGCCATCGACGCTCCGTGGAGCCCGCCCCCGAACGTCACGCGCGACGCCCCCAACTCGCCCAGGCGCGACGGCGTTGGGGCATCCGGCCCCGCCTCCGCACCCGCGAGCGCGTTGATCGGCGCGCCGATCGCGGCCGCCAGCTCCGGCAGCAGCTCCGGGGGCGCCGCGATCGGGTACACGCAGTCCGCGCCCGCCGCCGCGTACAGGCGGCCGCGTTCGATCGCCGCGCCCGCTGTCGGCTCGCCGCTCAGGAACGTGTCGACGCGGGCGTTGATCACCAGGCTGTCACCGGCCGCCGCGCGTACCTCGGCCAGCCAGTCGGCGTGCCGACGGGGGTCCTTGAGGTGTTTGGACGCGGCGTCGGAGTCCTCCAGGTTGCAGCCGACCGCCCCGGCCGCCAGCAGCCGTTCGACGATCTCCTTCGGCGCGAGCCCGTACCCGTCCTCGATGTCGGCCGACACCGGGATGTCCACCGCGCGCGCGATCCGGGCGATGACGGCGAACATCTCGTCGGGCGGGGTCGCGCCGCCGTCCGGGTAGCCGAGCGACGCCGAGACCCCCGCGCTCGGCGTGGCCAGGGCCGCGAATCCCGCGTCCGCGAAGACGCGGGCACTGGCCGCGTCCCAGGGGCCGGGCAGGATCAGGGGGTCGCCGGGCGTGCGGCCGTGGTGCAGCGCGCGGAAGGCCGCGGCGCCGCTCGCCGCGTCCGCACGCAGCGGGGCGCCGCTCGCCGAGGCTTCGCTCACCGCGCCCCCACGCACCGCGCCCCCACGCGCCGCGGCGCCACTCACGCGTGCTGGCCCGGCTGGTAGGCGCCGGGCACCGCGCGGGTGGTGACGGCGAACCGGTTCCAGGCGTTGATGGTGATGATCATGGCGATGAGCTGGGCCAGCTCCTGCTCCTCGAAGTGCGCGGCCGCGCGCTCGTACACCTCGTCCGGCACGAAGCCGTCGGTCAGCACGGTGATCGCCTCGGTGAGCGCGAGTGCGGCGCGCTCCTTCTCGGTGTAGTAACCGGCCGCCTCCTCCCAGGCGTTGAGGAGATAGAGCCGCGCCTCGGTCTCGCCCGCGTGCCGCGCGTCCTTGGTGTGCATGTCGAGGCAGAAGGCGCAGTGGTTGATCTGCGAGGCGCGTACCTTGACCAGTTCGACGAGGACGGGGTCCAGGCCCTTGCTGGACGCCGCGTCGAGGCTGACCATGGCCTTGTAGACCTCGGGAATACGGCCGGCGATGTTCAGTCGTGCCTTGTGCTCCTGGGGTACCCGGGTGTTCTCGGTGGTGTTCTCGGTTGTCGTCATGACCACCACGCTAGAGCGGTATCAGCCCAGGAGTATGGTCCATTTCCATGGAGGATTCCTGGGCCACTTTCGGCGCCGATCTGCATCTGGACCTGTCCGCGTACCGGTCTCGGGCTGACGGCGCGTCGGGCCGCGGCGCGACCGGCGTACGGGCCGCGCTCATCCGGGCCCTGCGCGACGCCGTACGCACCGGCCGGCTCGCTCCCGGCACCCGGCTGCCCTCCTCCCGCTCCCTCGCCGCCGACCTCGGCATCGCCCGCAACACCGTCGCCGACGCGTACGGCGAGCTGGTCGCCGAGGGCTGGCTCACCGCCCGCCAGGGCTCCGGCACCCGCGTCGCCCGGCGCGTCGTGCCCTCGGAGCCCGCGCCGCGTGAACCCCGACCCGCCGGGCTGGCCCCCCGCCCCACCTACGACCTCACGGCCGGGTCCCCGGACGTCTCCGCGTTCCCCCGCGCCGCCTGGCTCGCCGCGGCCCGCCGGGCCCTGACGGCCGCCCCGCACGCGGCCTTCGGCTACGGGGACGCCCAGGGCCGCCCCGAGCTGCGCCGTGTGCTGGCCGAGTACCTGGCGCGGGCCCGAGGTGTGCGGGCCCACCCCGAGCGCATCGTGATCTGCGCCGGGTTCATGCAGGGGCTCTCCCTGCTCGGCCGCGTCCTCAAGGAGCGGCGCGGCTGCCCCGCGGTGGGCATCGAGTCGTACGGGCTCGACTTCCACCGCGCCGTACTCGCCCGCGCCGGGCTGCGCACCGTACCGCTTCCGGTGGACGAACACGGCGCCCGTACCGAGTTCTTGCCGTCGCTGCCCGACGTACGCGCCGTCCTGCTCACTCCGGCGCACCAGTTCCCCACCGGCGTCTCCCTGCATCCGGACCGGCGCGCGGCCGTCGTCGACTGGGCGTCGCGCGAGGGCGGGCTGGTCCTGGAGGACGACTACGACGGCGAGTTCCGCTACGACCGGCAGCCGGTCGGGGCGCTCCAGGGACTCGACCCGGAGCGGGTGGTCTATCTGGGTACGGCCAGCAAGAGCCTGGCGCCCGCGCTGCGGCTGGCCTGGATGGTGCTGCCGGAGCAGCTCATGGAGGAGGTGCGGGCGGTCAAGAGCACGGGGGAGTGGCAGTCCGGGAGCCTGGACCAGCTCACGCTCGCGGAGTTCATGGCCTCCGGTGCGTACGACCGCCATGTGCGCGGGATGCGGCTGCGCTACCGGCGCCGCCGCGACCAACTGGTGGCGGCGCTCGCCGAACACGCGCCGCACATCGAGGTCACCGGGATCGCGGCGGGGCTGCACGCGGTGCTGCGGCTGCCGCCCGGGACGGAGCGGTCGGTGGTGCGGGGCGCGGCGTGGCAGGGCCTGGCGCTGGAGGGGCTGGCACGGTTCCGGTACGCGGACGGGCCGCTGGGCGACGGGTCGGAATGGCGGGGCGGGCCGCCGGCCATCGGGCAGGGCGGGCGGGCTGGTCAGGGCGGGCGGCCGGGTACCGGGCAGGGCAGGCAGGCTGGTCAGGGCGGGCCACCGGGTGCCGAGCATGCTGGTCAGCCATCGGGTGCCGGGCACGCTGGTCAGGGCGGGCCATCGGGCGAGGCGCCGGACGCGCTGGTCTTCGCGTACGGCACCCCGCCCGACCACGCCTTCGCGGGCGCGCTGGACGCGCTGTGCCGCGTACTGGCGTGAACGCGAGCGCGTCAGCCGGTGACGATCTTCCCGTTCTCCACATGGAACCGGTGCACCGGTGAGCACCCGATGGAGGGGGTGACCAGCAGGCTCACCCTGATGCGCTGCGGTGCGGCGCTGGCCGTGGAGAACTCGCACACCGCCCGCGAGCCGGTCAGCGGGAACCAGAACCAGCTGTCCTTCTGACCGACCCTGGTCCTGTCCTGGAGCCGCCACTCCCCCTTGACCTGGACGAATGTGGCGAGGTCGACCGTCGCCGCGAGCTGGTCCCTCGTGGAGCGCACGGCGGTGAGGGTGACCTGAAGATCCTTCCCGAGGGTGCTGGTCGCGATCCGCTGCGTCTGCTGGCGGACCGGGCTCGGGCTTCCGGCGGTGGAGGCGCCCGCGGCGGCCCCGGGCGAGACGGCTCCGGTGACCGTCACCGAGGTGAGTGCCAGCGCGCCCACGGCCATCGCGACATGACGGATCCGGCGTGCGTCGGTCTTCATGCTGATCTCCTGGAGAGAGAGAAAGAGACAGGCAGGCGGGAGTTCGGCCGCATCCCATGCGGTCACGCCAGTTGTCTCACTATCAGATGAGACTCTTGCGAAGTATGTCCGGTTGTACGGGTATGGCGCGAGTCCACCCGCCCGGAGCAGGCCTACTGGAACAACGCGCAAGCCGTGAGGCGCTGCCGGAGCGGGCGCCGCTGACAGGGGGGTACGGGGGATATCCCCCCTGCTGAAACGGTAGTCAGCGGGATGGTCCGGGCCGGGCGGCGAAGACGACCATGGTGCTCCGAGGATGTGAATCGATCCACAGGGGGACCTGATCGTGCTGTCGAGGCGTTCCGCCGCCAAGGCCGCTAAGGCCACCAAGACCACCAAGGCTGTCACCGCGGCCGCGCTGCTGGCTGTCGTGGGCGGGGTGATGACGCTGCCCGAGGACTCCGCGCGTGGCACCGGCGCGCACCTGGACGGCGTGTGGCGGATGGACGGCTACGGCACCGTGCTGGAGCTTTCGAACGGGCGGTTGCGGGAGTACCAGACCACCGGCGTCAGCTGCCTCGAGGGTGGCTCCGCGCGGCGCACCGAGACCGGCGACGGCGGCGGATCGGCCACGTACACGGCCGCCGACAAGACGGTCTACCGGCTGCGGACCGGTGGCGGCGGGCACCGGGGCCGGGGCGGGGATCAGGCGTGGCTGCACATCGACGGTTCACCCGGCGACCGGGGGCTGCGCCGCCTGGACGAGCTGCCCCGCACCTGTACGGAGGCGCGGCGGCCCGGGGGCGGCGGCACGGCCCCGGCGGCACCCGACCCGGTGCGGACCTTCGACGTCTTCTGGCAGACGTTCGAGGAGAACTACCCGTTCTTCGCCGCCAAGGGGATCGACTGGCACGCGGTCCGGGACCGCTACCGGCCCAAGGTCCGCGCCGGGATGTCCGACGTCGAGCTGTTCGCCGTCCTGAGCGACATGGTCAAGCCGCTGAACGACGCGCATGTCCACGTCGCCCACCCCAAGGGCTACTTCGCGCGGGCCCGCCCCGGCACCGTCGTCCCGAGCGAGGACCTGGACAAGCGGACCACGTCGTACATCACGAAGCGGGACCTCGGAGGCCACCGGCTCCGGGAGTTCGCGCGCGGCCGCATCGGCTACGTCGATCTGCCCGGCGACCAGGGCTATCTGCGTATCTCCGGCTTCGGGGGCTACACACACGACCGGCACAACAGCTACGCCGCCAACCGCGCCGAGCTGGATCGGGCCCTGGACGCCGTCCTCACCCCCGCGCGCACCGCCCGGCTGCGGGGCCTGATCATCGACCTGCGGATCAACGGCGGCGGATCCGACGCCCTCGGACTGCGGATCGCGGAGCGGCTCACCGACCGTGGCTACCGGGCCTACGCCAAGCAGGCCCGCAACGACCCCGCCGACCCGACCCGCTTCACCCGGCTCCAGCCCATATCCGTCCACCCCGCGCCGGGCCCCCGTTACACCGGCCCGATAGCCGTTCTGACCGGCGGCTCGACGGTCAGCGCGGGCGAGACGTTCACCCAGGCCCTCATGGACCGCCCCGGCCGGACCATACGGATCGGGGAGCCGACCCAGGGCGTCTTCTCGGACGTGATGGTCCGCGCCCTGCCGAACGGCTGGGAGTTCGGCCTGCCCAACGAGGTGTTCCGCACCCGCTCCGGCCGGACCTTCGACGCGACCGGCATACCGCCGCACATATCCGAACCCGTCTTCACGGAGGAGGAGTTCGCCGGCCACCGCGACTCCGCCTTCGACCGGGCCGTCGCCGTCCTCCGTTAGAGCCTTAGAGCCCTTAGATCCCTAGGGCCCTCCGGTAGCCGTCGCGAGCGCGTCCAGGTGGCCGCGCAGCACCCGCCGCACCACAGCCGGGGTCATGTGGTCCGGCCGCAGCACCGCCTGGAGGGTGAGGCCGTCGAGGAGGGCCGTCAGGCGCAGGCTCTCCAGCGGGATGTCGGTGCCCTCCGGGAGGCTGCCCAGGCGTCGCGCTTCCTGGAGGACGCGGGTGATCACCGCGCGCGCGTTCTCGTCCAGTTCGTGTGCGCGGGGGCGCAGTTCGGGGCGGGTGCGGGCCGCGGTCGTGAAGGCCAGGAGCAGGACGGCCTCTTCGTGGCGTGCCGCGTCCAAGGGGAGGAACTCCCCGAGGAGTTCCTCCGTGGCGGCGCGGCGGTCGATGCCGGAGTCGGGGGACAGCAGGCGCTCGGCGTGGGCATGGATGCGTGTCCCGACGCGGCGGGCCAGCTCGTCCATCGCGAAGAGCATCAGCTCGGCGTGGTCGCGGAAGTAGTGGCGGACCGACCCGATGGCCAGCCCCGCCTCGTCGGCGACGTTGCGCAGGGACGCGTGCTCCAGGCCGTCCCGGGCGCTGACCCGGAAGACGGCCTCGGCCACGGCCCGGCGGCGGGCCTCGGGGTCGACGATCTTCGGCACGTTGCCTTTATAGCACGATCAAGCTAAATTCTTTTTGGCACGAGCGAGCTATAAACAGGGGGCCGGGGAATGCACACATGGCTGGTCGTGGCGGTCATCGCCGTCGTGGTGGTCGTCGTGGTGGTCAGACGGCTGGGGGGCGAACCGCTCAACGCCCGCGATCTGTTCGCGCCGCCGGTCGTGCTGACCGGCCTCGGGGCCTGGTCGCTGTGGGAGACCGGGGGGCTGACCGGCGCCGACATCGCGTGGGTGGTCGCCGGTGCCGCCCTGGGGCTCGGGTTGGGCGCGGTGCGCGGCGCGACCATCCAGGTCTTCGACAAGGGAGGAGTGCTGTGGCACCGCTACACCGGCCGGACCTTCCTCGTCATGGTCGTCTCCCTGGCGGCCTCGGCCGGGTTCGGGCTGCTGGCCACCTCCCTGGGCATGCATGAGGAGGCCCGGTCCACGCAGTTGTCCATCGGCGTCGGATTCCTCGGCGAGGCACTCGTCGTCGGCCGCCGCGCGCTGGTGACCGGGCTGCCCTTCGCCCCGGAGACCGGCCTCCGTCGGTGACTCGGTCTTCGGGGTGTTGGTCACTCAGCCTTCGGGTCGTTGGTCACTCGGCCCCGGCCCCGCCGCCGCGCCGCCCCCGCCGCCCGGGCGCACACCTGTCCGGCTAGCCTGTCGGTCCGCCCGCCGCGCCGAGGTCGTGCGTGGCGCACCGCTCGGTGGCGGGGACGACGACATACGGGGGAGCACCATGGGGAACACGCCCGCGCGGCGACGGCTGCGGTCCAGCACCGTGATCCTGGGAGGCATGGGCGCGCTGGCGGCGGCGCTGACCTCCTGCGGGTCGTCCGAGCCCGACAAGCGCTGTGTGGATCCGAACAGTTACGACTACGTCAAGGGCTACCGGATCCTCGACTCCAGCGAGTGCAAGAGCTCCAGGTCGTCCTCGTACGGCACGGGCCGCTCCGGCAAGTGGTACTACGACTCCGACCGCAGCGCCGGATACGCCGACAACGGCACCTTCAACAAGAGCGCGGTGAGCCGTGGCGGCTTCGGGTGCTCCGGGTCCGGCGGCGGCTGAGGGGCGTAGGAAGCCATGGACCGGCACACCATCGAGCCCCGGCCCGGCTGGCAGGCCACCGTCGAGGCGCAGGGGCTCATCTACCCCCTCACCCGCTACCCCGACGACTCCCTGCGGCCCTACTGGGACGAGAGCGCCTACTACGCGTTCTCGCTGCCGGAGGTCGAGGCGCTGGAGGAGGTCGTGGAGGAGCTGCACCGCATGTGCCTGGCCGCCGCCGCGCACATCGTGGAGCACGAGCGGTTCGGCGATCTCGGCATCACCGATCCGCGGGTCGCCGACCGCGTCGCCGAGTCCTGGCGGCGGCGGGACGAACTCCCCTCCCTCTACGGCAGGTTCGACCTGCGGTACGACGGCACGGGGCCCGCGAAGCTGCTGGAGTACAACGCCGACACCCCCACCTCGCTGGTGGAGGCCGCCAGTCCCCAGTGGTTCTGGATGGAGGAGCGGTTCCCCGGCGCCGACCAGTGGAACTCGCTCCACGAACGGCTCGTGGACGCCTGGAAGCGGCAGGCCGCGCTGCTGCCGCCCGGCGCGCCGGTGCACTTCGCGCACTCCGCCGGTGACGAGCTCGGCGAGGACCTGATGACGGTGGCGTACCTGCGGGAGACCGCCGAGCAGGCCGGACTCGACGCCCGCGCCATCTCGGTGGAGAACATCGGCTGGGACCGGATATCGGGCCGCTTCGTGGACGAGGGCTACGGGTTCATCCGGGCCTGCTTCAAGCTCTACCCGTGGGAGTGGCTGGTCACCGACGCGTTCGGGCCGCACGTCCTGGACACCCTCGACAACGGCGGCGGCACCGGCTCCACCCTGTGGATCGAGCCCGCCTGGAAGATGCTGCTGTCCAACAAGGCGCTGCTGGCCGTCCTGTGGGAGCTGTTCCCCGGCCACCCCAACCTGCTGCCCGCCTACCTCGACGGGCCCCGCGAGCTGGCCCGTACGACGGGATACGTCGCCAAGCCGCTCCTCGGACGGGAGGGGGCCGGGGTGACCGTGCACCCGGCCGGGGCGCCCGAGGAGCCGCGCGACGAGCCCTGCTGCTACCAGGCGCTCGATCCGCTCCCTGTCTTCGACAGCAACCACGTCGTGCTGGGCGCGTGGGTCGTCGAGGGCGAGGCGGCCGGGCTCGGCATCCGGGAGTCCGCCGGGCTCGTGACCGACGGGTACGCCCGCTTCCTGCCGCACGTGATCCTTTGACCCGCCTCCCGGCCGGGGCAAGACTGGGCATAAGGGACCAGACTGGTCCGGTCATGGAGGACGTCATGACGGCGACGACACGGAAAGACGCGCCTGTCGTGTTCGAGAGCGGCGACGTCGAGGTGCGGCTGCAGGACATCGGCGGGGACATGTGCGCCGCGTTCATCAAGTTCCCCAAGGGCACGGACATGACACCGGGCGTGAAGGGCCTGCCCGGCGACATGTGCACGTGCCCCCACTGGGGATACCTGTTCTCGGGGCGGCTGAAGATGGTGCGCAAGGACCGCGAGGAGATCTACGAGGCCGGACAGGCTTTCTACTTCGCACCTGGCCACATCCCCGTGGCACTCGAGGACTGCGAACTCCTGGACATCTCGCCGACCGCGGAGTTCACCAAGGTCATCAACCACGTCAAGGCCCAGATGCAGCCGGGCTGACCGGCCAATACGGCCACCGGACGGCCCCCGCACGGCGCGCAGCGCGCGCGGGGGCTGCCCTCTACTCTCGGCTCAGCCCGCGCCCAGCACCGACCGCAGCTGGTCCAGACCCCAGTCCAGGTCCTCCTTGCTGATCACCAGCGGGGGAGCGATCCGGATCGTGCTGCCGTGCGTGTCCTTCACCAGCACGCCGCGCTCCATCAGCTTCTCGGAGATCGCGCGGCCCGTGCCGTGCGCCGGGTTGATGTCGACGCCCGCCCACAGGCCCCGCCCGCGCACCGCGTCGACCGCTCCGGTGCCCACCAGGACGCCCAGCTCGCGGTGGAGGTGCTCGCCCAGTTCCGCCGCCCGCTGCTGGTACTCCCCGGTCCGCAGCATCGCGACCACCTCCAGGGCGACGGCGCAGGCCAGCGGATTGCCGCCGAAGGTCGAACCGTGCTCGCCCGGCCGGAACACGCCCAGCACCTCGTGCGACGACACCACCGCGGAGACCGGCACCACGCCGCCGCCGAGCGCCTTGCCCAGGACGTACACGTCGGGGACGACGCCCTCGTGCTCGCAGGCGAACGTGGCGCCGGTGCGGCCCAACCCCGACTGGATCTCGTCCGCGATGAACAGCACGTTCCGCTCGCGGGTCAGCGCGCGCACGCCCGCCAGATAGCCGGGCGGCGGCACCAGCACGCCCGCCTCGCCCTGGATCGGCTCCAGCAGCACCGCCACCGTGTGCTCGTCGACGGCGGCCTCCATCGCCGCCAGGTCCCCGTACGGCACGATCTCGAAGCCCGGGGTGTACGGGCCGTAGTCCGCGCGGGCCTCCGGGTCGGTGGAGAAACTGATGATCGTCGTCGTACGGCCGTGGAAGTTGTTCTCCGCCACGACGATCTTGGCGCGGCCGTCCGGCACCCCCTTGACGCGGTAGCCCCACTTCCGGGCCGTTTTCACCGCCGTCTCGACGGCCTCCGCGCCGGTGTTCATCGGCAGCACCATCTCCATGCCGCACAGCTCCGCCAGCTCGGCGCAGAAGTCGGCGAACCGGTCGTGGTGGAACGCGCGGGAGGTGAGGGTGACCCGCTCCAGCTGGGCCTTCGCGGCATCCAGCAGCCGGCGGTTGCGGTGCCCGAAGTTGAGCGCGGAGTACCCGGCGAGCATGTCCAGATAGCGGCGGCCTTCGACGTCGGTCACCCAGGCACCCTCGGCGGACGCGACGACGACCGGCAGCGGATGGTAGTTGTGCGCGCTGTGGGCCTCGGCGGCGGCGATGGCGCGTTCCGTAGACGTCAACGTGTACTCCGTTCGGTCTTGCGGGTGGCTGCGCCTCATTTCTATCGCCGCCTGGCCGATTTACGAAGGGTCCTTTCGGAGTACGTCCAGGTGTGCGGGTATCGGATCGGGGCTACGCCGGTAGCGCCGTAAAATGAGCAGCGCGCGCCGTGACTGGCGAACGTGGAACGAACCACGAGGGAGCGGCGCGCATCGAGGCCGCCGACGGCCGAACCACCACGAGGTGCCGCCCGCCTGGGCACCCCGGGAACACGACCGGAAACCAGCCGATCGCCCCGGAGGAACCGCATGAGCCTGCCCCTCTCCCACCCCGCCCTGTCCGCCGCGGACCCCGAGCTCGCCGCCCTCGTCGGCGCTGAGGAACAGCTCCAGGCGGCGACCCTGCGCCTGATCGCCAGCGAGAACTACGTCTCCAGCGCCGTGCTGGAAGCGGGCGGCACGGTGCTGCAGAACAAGTACAGCGAGGGCTACCCCGGCCGCCGCTACTACGAAGGCCAGCAGGTCATCGACCAGGTGGAGAACCTGGCCCGGGAGCGCGCCAAGGCGCTGTTCGGCACCGGGCACGCGAACGTCCAGCCGTACTCCGGCTCGCCCGCCAACCTCGCCTGCTACCTGGCGTTCGCCCAGCCCGGCGACACCGTGATGGGCATGTCGCTGCCGATGGGCGGCCACCTCACGCACGGCTGGGGCGTCTCCGCCACCGGCAAGTGGTTCCGGGGCGTGCAGTACGGCGTGCGGCAGGACACCGGCGTCGTCGACTTCGACGAGGTGCGCGACCTGGCCCGCAAGGAGCGCCCGAAGCTGATCTTCTGCGGTGGCACGGCGGTGCCCCGCACCATCGACTTCGCCGCCTTCGGGGAGATCGCCCGCGAGGTGGGCGCCGTCCTCGTCGCGGACATCGCGCACATCGCCGGGCTGGTGGCGGGCGGCGCGCACCCCTCCCCGGTGCCGCACGCCGACGTGATCTCCACGACCACTCACAAGACGCTGCGCGGTCCGCGCGGCGCGATGCTGCTCGCCCGTGAGCCGGAGAACCTGGGCAAGGCCGTCGACAAGGCCGTCTTCCCCGGTCTCCAGGGCGGCCCGCACAACCAGACCACAGCGGCCATCGCGGTGGCCCTGCACGAGGCCGCGCAGCCCGCCTTCCGCACGTACGCGCACGCCGTCGTCGCCAACGCCAGGGCGCTGGCGGCGGAACTGCTCGCGCGCGGCTTCGACCTCGTGACGGGCGGCACCGACAACCACCTGATCCTCATGGACCTCACGCCCAAGAACGTGCCGGGCAAGGTGGCGGCCAAGGCCCTGGACCGGGCCGGGATCGTCGTGAACTACAACACGGTCCCGTTCGACCCCCGCAAGCCGTTCGACCCGTCCGGTGTCCGCATCGGAACCCCGTCGCTGACCTCGCGCGGCCTGGGTACGGAGCACATGGCGACGGTGGCGGAGTGGATCGACCGGGGCGTGAACGCGGCCAGGACCGGCGACGAGGAGACCCTCGGCAAGATCCGCGCCGAGGTCGCCGAGCTGATGGCGGCCTTCCCTGCGCCGGGCCTGCCGACCGACTGACCGCGTTGGTCGACCGACGTACGGGGGCGGTGAGAGGACTGCCGGGCACCTGAGACAATGGGTGCCATGGCCCTCGACCGTCCCCGTGCGCTCTCCGGTATCCAGCCCACCGCAGGCTCTTTCCACCTCGGGAATTACCTCGGTGCCATCCGGCAGTACGTCGCGCTCCAGGAGACCCACGACGCGTTCTACATGGTCGTGGACCTGCACGCGATCACCGTGCCGCAGGACCCCAAGGACCTGCGCGCCAACACCAGGGTCGCGGCGGCCCAGCTGCTGGCCGCCGGCCTGGACCCGGACCGCTGCACGCTGTTCGTCCAGAGCCACGTCCCCGAGCACGCCCAGCTCGGCTGGCTGATGAACTGCCTCACCGGCTTCGGCGAGGCATCCCGGATGACGCAGTTCAAGGACAAGTCGGCCCGGCAGGGCGCCGACCGCACCACCGTCGGCCTGTTCACCTACCCGATCCTCCAGGTCGCGGACATCCTGCTGTACCAGGCCGACCACGTGCCCGTCGGCGAGGACCAGCGCCAGCACATCGAGCTGACCCGCGACCTGGCCGAGCGGTTCAACGGCCGCTTCGGCGAGACGTTCGCCATCCCGAACCCGTACATCGTCAAGGAGACCGGGAAGATCTACGACCTCCAGGACCCGGCGATCAAGATGAGCAAGTCGGCCTCCACGCCGAAGGGCATCATCAATCTCCTGGACGAGCCCAAGGTCTCCGCGAAGAAGATCAAGAGCGCGGTCACGGACACCGGGACCGAGATCCGGTTCGACGAGGAGAACAAGCCCGGCATCAGCAACCTGCTGACCATCTACGCCACCCTCACCGGCAGCTCCATCGCCGAGCTGGAGGCGAAGTACGAGGGCAAGGGGTACGGTGCGCTCAAGACCGACCTCGCCGAGGTCATGGTCGAGTGGGTAACGCCCTTCCGGTCGCGCACGCAGGAATACCTGGACGACCCGGAGACGCTGGACAAGATCCTGGCCAAGGGCGCCGAGAAGGCCCGTGCCGTCGCCGGCGGGACACTGGCCCTGGCCTACGACAGGATGGGATTCCTGCCCCCCGCGCACTGATCGCCGGGCACGGGATCACCAAGCGAGGGTGCACCGGGCACGGGACCATTGAGTAGGGGATCACCCAGCACGGAATGAGCAAGCGCCGGTGTAGGGACCATGGGCCCGTGCACCGGGGGACCGACGTAGGTAGCCGCGAGGGCGGTGCAGCCGCCACACTGACACGGGGTGCAGCAGCCGGGGCTCGCGAGAGCCAGGAGGGAGACCGCAGTGGGGACCGTAACCCTCGGCGTTTCGATCGCGGTCCCGGAGCCGTACGGCAGCTTCCTCCAGAAGCGGCGCGCGGCCTTCGGGGACCCGGCCGCACACGGCATCCCCACCCACGTCACCCTGCTGCCGCCCACCGAGGTCGACGTCTCCGCGCTGCCCGCCGTCGAGGCGCATCTGGCGGGGGTCGCGGCGGCGAGCCGCGCCTTCCCGATGCGGCTGTCGGGCACCGGCACCTTCCGCCCGCTGTCCCCGGTCGTCTTCGTCGCGATCGCGGAGGGCGCCGACCAGTGCACGGAGCTCCAGGCGCGGGTCCGGGCGGGCGCCGGGCCCTGCGAGCGCGAGCTGCAGTTCCCGTACCACCCGCACGTGACCGTGGCGCACGGCATCGACGAGGCGTCGATGGACCGGGCGCAGCGGGAACTGGCGGACTTCGAGGCGTCCTGGACGATCAGCGGCTTCGCGCTGTACGAGCAGGGACCGGACGGGGTCTGGCGGCTGGAGCGGGAGTTCCCGTTCGGGGGGAGCGCGGCGCCGGGCGTGCCCCGGCAGGGACACCTCTCCCGCCCGCCCGCGCCGACGCTGTAGAGCCCGACGCTGTAAGAGCCCGCTGTAGAGCCGACCCCGTCCGGGGAGCGGCCGGTCACAGCGGCAGGCGGCGGAAGACCGGGCGCGGGATGTGCCGCAGTGCCGACATCACCAGCCGCAGCGGACCCGGCACCCACACCGTCTCGCTGCGCCGCCGCAAGCCCGTCTCGATCGCACCGGCGACGGCCTCGGGGGTGGTCGCCAGCGGCGCCTCCGCCAGCCCGGCGGTCATCTTCGTCCGTACGAAACCGGGGCGTACCACCATCACGTGCACCCCGCTGCCGCGCAGCGCGTCGCCCAGGCCGTGCGCGAAGGCGTCCAGCCCCGCCTTGCTGGAGCCGTAGATGAAGTTCGAGCGGCGGGCGCGTTCGGCGGCCACGGAGGACAGCACCACCAGCGAGCCGTGGCCCTGGCGGCGCATCGCCTGGGCGCAGACCAGGGCGGCGGACACGGCGCCGGTGTAGTTGGTCTGGGCGACCCGGACGGCGGCGAGCGGCTCGTCCTCGTCCCGCTCCTGGTCGCCCAGCACTCCGAAGGCCAGCAGCACCATGTCGATGTCGCCCTCGGCGAAGACCTTGCCGAGGGTCGGCTCGTGCGCCTCGGGATCGAGGGCGTCGAAGGGGACGGTCCGGATGTCGGTGCCGGGCCGGGTGCGCAGCCGCGCCGCGGCGGCGTCCAGCGCGGGGGAGGGGCGGCCGGCCAGCCAGACGGTGCGGGTGCGCCGCGTGATCAGGCGGGCGGCGGTGGCCAGGGCGATCTCGGAGGTGCCGCCGAGAACGAGCAGGGACTGCGGGGCGCCGAAGGCGTCTTTCATGGGGGCTCCAGGGCATGTGGGGGGAACGCGGACTCATGGAGGCGTACGAGGCGGCTCATAGGGGGTGTACGGAGGCGGATTCACAGGGGCGTAGGGCTCACAGGGGCGGCGGGCTCACAGGGGCGTAGGGAGGCGGACTCGCGGGGACGTATGGAGGGGCGGACTCACAGGGCCAGGCGGCGGGCCATGTCGGAGGTGAAGACCCCGTGCGGGTCGACCGCGCGCCGCAGGCTGCGGAAGTCGGCCAGCCGCGGATACATCGCGTCGAGCAGTTCGGGCCGTACGCGGGCGTCCTTGGCCAGGTAGATCCGGCCGCCCGCCTCGGCGACGTCCTCGTCCAGGGCGTCGAGGAAGCGGCCGAGACCGGGCAGCCGGGCGGGGATGTCCAGCGCGAGGGTCCAGCCGGCCGACGGGAAGGACAGCCAGCCCCGGTCGGCCTCGCCGAACCGCTTCAGCACGGCCAGGAAGGACGGCCAGCGGCGGCGCGCGATGCGCTGGACGACGCGGCGCAGGGTCTCCTCCCGGCCGTGGCCGACGACGAACTGGTACTGCACGAAGCCGTCGCGGCCGTAGATCCGGTTCCAGTGCGGCACGCCGTCGAGGGGGTGGAAGAAGGCGGGGATGGTCTGGAGCTCGCCGGTGCGCAGGTCGGGCGCCCGGCGGTACCAGAGCTCGTTGAAGACCCCCACGGTGGTACGGGACAGCAGTCGGCCGGGGAGCCCGCGCGGCGGAGGAGGCAGTCGGCCGGGGCGGAACGCCAGCGGCCGCGCGGCCCGGCGGACGCGGGCGGGCAGCGCGTCGAGCGGGGCGTGCTCACCGCGGGTGAGGACGGCCCGGCCGGTGGCCGCGCCGCGTGCGAGCAGGTCGATCCAGGCGACGGAGTAGCGGTAGTGGTGGTCGGTGGCGGCGAGCCGGTCCATCAGGTCATCGAGGTCGCGGGCACGCTCGGTGTCCACCGACATCCAGGAGGTCTCGACGGGCAGCAGCCGGAGGGTGGCGGAGAGGATGACGCCGGTCAGCCCCATGCCGCCCGCGGTGGCCCGGAACAGGGCCATGTCGGGGGTGAGGGTGCGCACGGAACCGTCGGCGGTGAGCAGTTCCAGGGACCGTACGTGGCGGCAGAAGGCGCCGGAGACGTGGTGGTTCTTGCCGTGGATGTCCGCGCCGATCGCGCCGCCGACGGTCACGTAGCGGGTGCCGGGGGTGACGGGCACGAACCAGCCGAGCGGGAGCAGCACCTCCATCAGGTGGTGCAGGCTCACTCCGGCGTCGCAGACCACCTCGCCGTGCTCGGCGTCGACGGTCCGGATCCGGTCGAGGCCGGTCATGTCCAGGACGGCCCCGCCCGCGTTCTGCGCGGCGTCGCCGTAGGCCCGCCCCAGCCCGCGCGCGATGCCCCCGCGCGCACCGCAGCCCCGCACCGCCTCGGCGGCCTCTTCGTACGAGCGGGGGCGCAGGACCCGGGCGGCGGCGGTGGGCGCGGTGCGGCCCCAGCCGACGGTGACAAGGGACATGTCCGCGACGGTATCGCCCGTTGCGTCCCTGGTGTGGAGATACGCACCTTTCTCGCCGAAAAGGGTGATTAGCGGAGTGTCGGACAACATTGCCGTGGAACTCCGGCGGCGGCCGGGGAGAGTCGGAGGCGGACGAGGCGCGACGCGATGGACGGGCGCGACGCGCTGGACGGGCACGACGGAAGAGCGCCACGGAGGAGAGGGGGCGGGTCCGCTGCCGCCGAAGGACACGTATGCGCGGGGGGTGCCGCCTGGCGTGCTGATGGGGGCGCTTGCCGGGGCGCTGGCGAGGCCGCGCCCCGGGCGCCCCGCGCCGCGCCGTCCCGCGGCGGTCAGCCCGCCGTGGCGTGCGTCGGCGCGCGCCCGTCGGGACGGTGCGCCCCGTACCGGGAACGGGTCGGGGCGGCGCGGCGGCGCGGGGCCGGGGGCGGCGTCGCCGTTCCCGTGGGCGGTGTGGGGCCTCGCGGCGGGCTGCCTCGAAGGCCCGCCGGCCGGTGGCGGGCTCGATCGGCGGTTGCTCGTCGCGTTGCGTGACCGCGGGAGCGATCCGCGGGTGGCGGCCGCCGTCCGCGCGCTGTCCTGGTGCGGCGAGCATGGCGCGGTGTGGCTGGCCGCCGGGCTGACCGGAGCGGCGCGGGCGGGCAGGACCGGCGACGCCGGGCGGCGTGCCGCGTGGTTGCGCGGCACGGTGCTCGTCGGCGCGGCGCACCTGGCGAGCATGGGCCTCAAGCGGGTGGTACGGCGGCCCCGCCCGGACCTCCCCGGCCGCCCGCCCCTCGTTCGCACGGCGGCCCGGCACTCCTTCCCCAGCTCCCACGCGGCCTCCTCGGCCGCGGCGGTGGTCGCGTACGGCGCGCTGCGGCCGACCGGGTGGCCGACCGGGTGGCCGAGCGGGCGATGGCTGCCGGGCGCGGCGGCCGCGATGTGCGTGTCCCGGCTGGTGGCGGGCGTCCACTACCCCACGGACATCGCGGCGGGCGCCCTCCTGGGCGCCCTGACCGCCCGCCTCGCCGCCCCTTGGGCCCGCGGGCCCCTCCAGGGGAGGGGAAGCGGTCATGGGTGACGCCGCGGCGGTTCGGAAGGTGCCGCCCGCCGGCCGCCGGTGTCGCGGGTCCGCGACGGCCGTGCCTCGTCGGCTGTGCCCCGTCGGCTGTGCCTCGGCGGCGCTTCTGGGGCGCGTAGCCGGCTTGCGGTGTGCGGGGCCCGGCCAGGGGGCCCGACCATGGCACCCCAGGCACGTGTGCCGCGCCCGGGCGTGCCGCATGCGGCTGCCGTGTGCCCGGAGGGTCCCGTGACCGACCCGGACACGCTGCTCGAAGAGCCCCAGCCGCAGGGGCCCCGGCCCCAGCCCCCGTCGGCCGCCGCCACGGCGCGGGCGAGGGCGGCGTCCCTGCCCGCCGGGCTGCTGCGTACCGCGCGGCCGCGCCAGTGGGTGAAGAACGTGCTCGTCGTCGCCGCGCCCGCCGCCGCCGGCGAACTCGGCTCCGGGCCCGTCCTGGCCCGGCTCGCCGTCGTCTTCGCCCTCTTCACCGCCGCCGCGTCCGCCGTCTACCTCGTCAACGACGCCGTCGACGCCGAGGCGGACCGCGCGCATCCCGACAAGTGCCGACGCCCCGTCGCCTCCGGGCAGGTGCCCGAGTCCGTCGCGTACGCCGTCGGCGCGCTCCTCGCGGTCCTCGCCCCCGTCACCGCCGCGGCGCTGTGCAACACGGCCACCGCGGGGCTGCTGACCGCCTACGTCGCCATGCAACTGGCCTACTGCGTCTCGCTCAAGCACGTCCTCGTCGTCGACCTGGCCGTCGTCACCACCGGCTTCCTGATGCGCGCCGTCGTCGGCGGGCTGGCGCTCGGCATTCCGCTGTCGCGCTGGTTCCTGATCACCACCGGGTTCGGCGCGCTGTTCATGGTGGCTGCCAAGCGGTACAGCGAGGCGCTGCTGATGGCCCGCCCGGCGGGCCCGGGCGACAGCCGCCCGCCGGGCGCCTCGCGGGCGCTGCTGCGCGAGTACACCGTCGGCTATCTGCGGTTCGTATGGCAGCTCGCCGCCGGGGTGGCCGTGCTCGCGTACTGCCTGTGGGCGCTGGAGGGCGTGGAAGGCGTGGGGGGCCTGGAGGGTCTGGAGGGCGGCACCGGCGGTGGCGGGGGACTGCTGCCGTGGCGCCAGCTGTCCATGATCCCCTTCATCCTCGCCGTCCTGCGGTACGCCGTGTTCGCGGACCGGGGCACGGCCGGGGCGCCGGAGGATGTGGTGCTGCGCGACCGCCCGCTGGCGGTGATCGCGCTGGCCTGGACGGGACTGTACGGACTGGCGGTCGCGGGGCTGTGACGGCGCCCGGCGCTCCCGGTGACGTCGGCGACGTCGGTGACGTCGGTGACGTCGGCGGCCCGCCGCGGGGGCCGCGCGATGCGGCCGATCGGGCCGCCCCGCCGCGAGGCGCCGTCGGCCGGGGCGTCCTGCGGCGCGGTGCCGCCGATCCGGGTGCACCGCCGCGTGGTGCCGCCGATCCGGGTGCGCCGCCGCGTGGTGCCGCTGATAGGGGTGCGCCGCCGCGCGATGCCCTCGGCCCCGCCCGTCCCCGTGTGCCGCCGCGCGCTCGTCCCGCCGGTGCCGTCGCCCGCCTCCGCGCCCTGTTGCCCGAGCTGGCCGGGTTCGCCCTCGCCGGGGGCGCCGCGTACGCCGTCGACGTCGTCCTCTTCGTCTGGTTGCGCGGGTCCGCCGGGTTCGGGCCGCTGTCCGCGAAGGCGCTGTCCTTCGCCGCCGCGTGCACCGTCGCCTACCTCGGCAACGCCGTCGGGACCTACCGGCGTCGGCCGGGCGTACGCCGCGCCCGCCGGTACGTCGTCTTCTGCGCCGTCAACGCCGCCGGCGCCGCCGTGCAGTTGCTGTGCCTGCTCGTGTCGCACTACGGCCTCGGCCTGACCTCCGCCCGCGCCGACACCGTCTCCGGGGCCGGAGTCGGCATGGCCCTCGCCACCTGCCTACGCTTCTGGGGCACCCGGAACCTTGTGTTCCGGGTTCAGGACCACGCATGAACACTGACGAACCGGTGAGGTCTGGACCATGGACTGGTTGACCCGGCTGCCGTGGATCGGCCCGCTCGCCGCCCGCCTGATGCGTACGCACGCCTGGCGCGCGTACGAGACGCTGGACCGCGTCCACTGGACCCGGCTGGCGGCCGCGATCACGTTCGTCAGCTTCGTGGCGCTCTTCCCCCTCGTCACGGTCGCGGCGGCGATCGGCGCGGCCGTACTCAGCGAGCGCCGGATGAACGAGCTGGAACAGGAGCTCGCCGAGCGGGTGCCCGGCATCTCCGGCCAGCTCGACCTCAGCGGCCTGGTGGACAACGCGGCCACCGTCGGATCAGTCGCGGGCGCGCTGCTCCTCCTCACCGGTATCGGCTGGGTCGGCTCGCTCCGCGAGTGCCTGCGGGCCGTATGGGAACTGGACGACGAGACCGGCAACCCGGTGCTGCGCAAGCTCAAGGACGGCGGGGTGCTCATGGGCCTCGGCGGGGTCGCGGTCGGCTCCTTCGCCGTCTCCACCTTCGCCGTGACCGCCATCGGGTGGACGGCGGACCAACTGGACATCTCCGGCAACGGCGTCGGCGGCTGGCTGCTGCGGCTCGCCGCCTTCGCCGCCGCCGTCGCCGCCGACTTCCTCCTCATGTGCTACGTGCTGACGCTGCTGCCCAGCGTGCATCCGCCGCGCCGCCAGGTCCTCGTCGCCGCGCTCATCGGCGCGGTCGGCTTCGAGGGGCTGAAGCTGGCGCTCAGCGGCTATCTGCAAGGGGTCGCGGCCAAGAGCATGTACGGGGCGTTCGGTGTGCCCATCGCCCTGCTCCTGTGGATCAACCTCACCGCGAAGCTAACGCTGTACTGCGCCGCCTGGACGGCCACCGGCGGCACCGAGGAGGAGGCGGCCCCCGGCGGCACCGAGGAGGACGCGGCCCCCGGTGCCGCCGCGGGCCCGGCCGCTGACGCCCAAGCTGACGCCGACGGCCCTGCCGCGACCGCTGACGCCGACGGCCCTGCCGCTACCGCCGACGCCGCCCCTGAAAGCGATGCCGACGCGGCCGACGGCAGCGTCAGCCGCGGCCCCGGCCGCCCCGACGCGCCGGCTGCGGAAGCGGCCAGCGGCGACGCACCAGGAACGCCACCGCGCCCAACGCCGCCACCGAACCCGCTGTGAGCCCCACCGCCGTCCACTTGCCGCCGCCACCGGACCCGTCGCCCGAGCCCGCCGAGGCCTGCGCCTGCCCCTTGCCGTCGCCCGGCTTGCTGTCGTCGGTCCCCGACGTGCCGCCGTCCCCGGTGAGCTTGCCCGGCTTGACCAGCGTGCCGACCGGATCGACCGAACCGGCCGCCTTGAAGCCCCAGTCGAAGAGCTGCGCGGTCTCCTTGTAGACCCCGTACAGCTGCTCGTCGCGCGGGTTCATGACGGTGACCAGCAGCACCCGGTCGCCGCGCTGCGCGACCCCGGTGAAGGTGTTGCCCGCCTCGGTGGTGGAGCCGTTCTTCACCCCCGCGATGCCCTTGTAGAACGGCACCCCCGAACCGGTCAGCAGCCGGTTGGTGTTCTGGATCGCGAAGTACTCGCGCTGCCGCTTGCCCGGCTTGCCCTTGTCGCCCTTCTCCGGCTTCTTGAACTCGCCGGGGAACTTCGCCGTCGGCGTCGAGCAGTACTCCCGGAAGTCCTTCTTCTGAAGCCCGGAGCGGGCGAAGAGCGTCAGGTCGTACGCGCTGCTGACCTGCCCCTTCTCGTCGTAGCCGTCGGGGGTGACCACATGTGTGTCCAGCGCGTTCAGTTCCTCGGCGTGGCGCTGCATGTCCCGGACGGTCTTGTCCACGCCGCCGTTCATCGCGGACAGCACGTGCACCGCGTCGTTGCCGGAGCGCAGGAAGACGCCCAGCCACAGGTCGTGCGCCGTGTACGTGTAGTTCTCCTTGATGCCGACCAGGCTGCTGCCCTCGCCCATGCCCTCCAGGTCCGAGGGCAGCACCTTGTGCTGCGCCGTCTTGGGGAACCTCGGCAGCACCGTGTCCGCGAAGAGCATCTTCATCGTGCTGGCCGGAGCCAGCCGCCAGTGCGCGTTGTGCGCGGCCAGCACCTCGCCGGACTCCGCGTCCGCCACCAGCCACGACCGCGCGGACAGCTTCTTCGGCAGGGCGGGGGCGCCCGCCTTCAGGGACACCTGCGTCCCGGGCCGGCCGAGCCGCTCACCCCCACCGTCGACATCCGCGCGGGCGGCTCGGGCTCGCGCGGCTTGTCCTTCTGCGCTCCGGTGGCAAGGGCGGCGGGCGCGGTGGCGAGCAGCAGGGACACGGCAACGGTCATGGCCGCGGCGGAGGCGGCGGAAGTCCTGGACACGGAGGTGAACGTACCGCTGCGCGATCGAGTGGTGACGGGCGGCACGGTCGAACCGGACCCACGAGGGGGAACGCGCCGCGCGGAGCCCATACTGGAACCCATGAAGCTCAGCCGCCCCGTGTCCTGGTTCCTGCTCGCCTTCGGGGCATGGAGTTGGGTCATTTGGTCCACTTTCGTCAAAAATCTATGGAAAGACGGCAGTGGCCTGGCCTTCGACGACTCCGGCGACCCCACCGCGTACTTCTGGGTGCATCTGCTGCTTGCGATCACCTCGTTTCTCTTGGGGACGGGTATCGGCGTGATCGGGTTGCGCGGACTGCGGGCCCTGCGCCGGAACGATGCCGAGTCCTGACTCGTAGAACCTCTGGAGCCTCGTGGAGCCTCGTGGGGCACTCGTAGGGCCTAACGGGGAACCTCCCGTAGGACGTCACGGGGGACGGCGGGGGAAGGCGGGGGAAGGGACGACGTGGTCGCGGTCTTCGTGCTCATCGCGCTGGCGGTGGTCGGCCTGCTGGCCGGGGTGCACTGGTACCTGTGGCGGCGGCTGGTGCACGACACCACCGCCCCCGGCGGCCGGGCCCGCCGCGCGGGCACGGCGGCCGCCGTCCTCCTGCCGCTCGTCAGCGTCGCCGCGCTGGTCAGCGGGCGCGCGGGCGCGCCGTTCGCGGTCCAGCGGGTGCTGGCCTGGCCGGGGTACCTGTGGCTGGCGCTGGTCCTCTATCTGACGCTGGCGCTGCTGGTGGGTGAGGCGGTACGGCCCCTGCTGCTGCGTTTCCTGCCGTCGGCCCGCGCGGACCGCTCCGGCGCCGAGCCGCGGCCTGCGGACCCGCCGACGGCCGGAGGGAACCCTGGACCGAAGGCCGAGCCCGGACCGAAGCCCGAGCCCGGACCGAAGGCCGAGCCCGAACCCAAGGCGGACCCCGGACCGAAGGCCGAGCCCGGGCCGCACGCCGAGCCCGAACCCGAGGCGGACCCCGGACCGAAGCCCGAGCCCGGGCCAAAGGCCGACCCGGAACCGGACGCCGAGCCCGAGCCGGACACTGAGCCGGGTCCGAAGGCCCACCCCGCGGCCTCGCGGCGGTTGTTCGTGTCGCGGGCCGTCGCGCTCGGCGCGGGCGCCGTCGCCGCGGGGACCGTCGGGTACGGCGCGTACACCGTCCTCAGCGGGCCCCGGCTCAAGCGGATCACCGTGCCGCTCGCGCGGCTGCCCCGGCAGGCGCACGGCTTCCGGATCGCCGTCGTCAGCGACATCCACCTCGGGCCGATCCTCGGCCGCGCCCACACCCGCCGGATCGTCGACACCATCAACCGCACCGGGCCCGACCTCATCGCGGTCGTCGGCGACCTGGTCGACGGCAGCGTCGAGGACCTCGGCCCCGCCGCCGAGCCGCTGCGCGAGCTGCGCGCCCGCCACGGGGCGTACTTCGTCACCGGCAACCACGAGTACTTCTCCGGCGCCCGCCAGTGGATCGACCACGTCCGCGAACTCGGCCTGCGGCCACTGGAGAACGCCCGCGCCGAGCTGCCGGGCTTCGATCTCGCCGGGGTCAACGACATCGCCGGCGAGCGGGACGGCCAGGGCCCCGACCACGCCAGGGCGCTCGGCGACCGCGACCCCGGCCGGGCGTCCGTGCTGCTCGCCCACCAGCCGGTGGTGATCCACGAGTCCGTCAGGCACGGCGTGGACCTCCAACTGTCCGGGCACACGCACGGCGGCCAGCTGTGGCCCGGCAACTACATAGCCGAGCTGGCCAATCCGACCGTCGCCGGGCTGGAGCGGTACGGCGACACCCAGCTGTACGTCACACGCGGCGCGGGCGCCTGGGGGCCGCCGGTGCGGGTCGGGGCGCCGCCGGACGTCACCGTGGTCGAGCTGGCCGCCACCCGGGCCTGACCACCCGTCCGTACCACCCCCTCCCGTCGTTCCCGTCGTTACCGCTTTACCACCCCGGCTCGGCGTCGCGCCGGACGGCTTGTTACGCCCAGGGACACAAGTTGCAAACGATGCACGGCAGTTGCTGACGTACGCATGTTCCATGTGGTTGGCTGCTGAACCACCGTGGGATGGATGTGCGCATGCATACGTACGTCCGCCTCAGCGCTGGAGGGGGCGCAGGATGCGCAAGGTAGGAGTACGGGTAGCGGTCGGTTGTCTGGTCCTGGCGGCCGCAGGGGTGGGCGGCTTCCGGCTGGTGTCCTCATCGGACGAGGACGGCAAGGCGATCCGGATCGGGACGACGGAGACGGTCACCGCACTGGACCCCGCCGGCGCGTACGACGGCGGCTCCTGGGCGCTGTACAGCAACCTCTACCAGTCGCTGCTGACCTTCACCTCCGGCGACAGCGAGCCGGTCCCGGACGCGGCCTCCTCCTGCGGCTTCGAAGGCGGCGAGTTGCTCAAGTACGTCTGCGAACTCCGCCCCGACCTGCACTTCTCAGGCGGCCGCACCATGACGGCGCAGGACGTGGAGTTCTCCTTCCGCCGCATCATCGACATCGGCGACAAGCAGGGGCCCAAGCCGCTGCTGAGCACCCTCAAATCCGTACGCGCAGAAGGGGACCGGAAGGTCGTCTTCGAACTGCGCAGCCCGGACGCCACCTTCCCGTACAAGATCGCCAGCGGCGCCGGGTCCATCGTGGACCGCGAGTTCTACCCGGCCGACAAGCTGCGCACGGACAACAAGGTCTCGGGATCCGGCCCGTACGTCCTCAAGGAGTACAAGGACGGCGAGAAGGCGGTGCTCAAGCCCAACGGCGAATACCACGGCGCCGCCGGCACCGGCAGGTCCGTCACCGTCCGCTACTTCGACTCCGCCGCGGCCCTGAGCGGGGCCTGGCAGCGCAGGGACATCGACGTGGTCGGCGGCGGCCTGCCGCCGAAGGAACTGGCCGACCTCAACCCGGCCGACCCGGAACTGCGATCCATGGAGATCTCGGCGGCGACCACCCGCTCCCTGGTGTTCGACCTGCGCGGCCACTCGCCGATGAAGGAGAAGGCGGTGCGCCGCGCCATCGCCTCGATCATCGACCGCGAGCAGATCGTCCGCGACGTGTACAGCCGCACCGTGGACCCGCTGTACTCGCTGATCCCGCAGGGCATGAGCGGCCACAAGACCCCGTTCTTCGACGCCTACCCCAAGCCCGACGCCGACCGGGCCCGCGCCCTCCTCCAGGAGGCCGGGATCACGACGCCGGTCCGCTTCACGCTCGGCGTGGCGCGCGGCACCTCCAGCGAGGCGGAGACGGTCGCCGTACGCCGCCAGTTGGAGGACACCGGGCTGTTCGAGGTGACGATAGACCGGCGCGACTGGGACGGCTTCACCAACGCCTTCCCCAAGGGCGAGTTCGACGCCTACCTCATCAGCTGGATCGCGGACTTCCCCGACCCGGACACCTTCACCACCCCGCTGGTCGGCCCCGAACCCGTCTTCTACAACGGCTACCAGAGCAAGCAGATCAACAACCTGATCCTCGCCACCCAGCGCGAGGATGAACGTTCCCGCGCGGTCGGGGACTTCCGCGCCATCCAGAAGATCGTCGCCGAGGACGTGCCGATGATCCCGATCTGGCAGCAGAAGGACCACATCCTCAGCACCAACGACATCGCCGGCACGGAGTACCTGTCGGACGGCACCGGCATGTGGCGCCTGTGGAAGCTGGACCATATCTGACGTTACGTGTGAAGGGCGCCGACGCGGGCGGCGAGTCCGCGGAGTTCGGTGGTGGTGCGTCCGGAGACCAGCAGCCCTGAGACCAGGGACTTGACGGCCGGGCGGGCGTGGGTCTCCTCGGGGGCGTGGTGCTCGGCGGCCAGGAGGGCGCGGATGCACTCGGCACGGCGGCCCCACCGTCCGAACGCGGCGGCGATGTCGGTGTAGTAGCGGGCTCGGCGCTCGGTGCTGGGCAGGCTCTGCGGTACCACGGCCTGTGCGGCGGCGAGAGCGGCGGAGGGGTCGCCGGCGGAGTTCTCGGCGGAGACCCGGTGGAGCTGAATGGTGGTGGGGCTGAAGCCGCCGCCGTGGTCCCGCAGCAAGGTGCTGCCTCCGAGCTCCGTCGCCATGGCGGCTGCCTCGTCGGTCAGCTCCCGCATCCCGGCGGCGTCGCCGGCCCGGGCGGCGGTGTAGGCCGCGGACTGGATCAGCAGCCCGCGCGCGGCCGTGTGGGCTGGTACGCCACTGCGCAGGCTGGGGTGGTCGGCGGCACTCAGGGCGATGGACATCGACTGGTCGTGCCAGTCCGCCTTGCGCGCGAGGACAGCGAGCTGGCGGGCTGCGTCGGCGACCAGGAGCGGATCGCCGACGGCCTCGGCGGTCTGGCGTGCGCGGTCGGCGGCCATCCAGCCCAACTGCTGCTCGTCGAGCTTGATCAGCATGCGCGTGGCCAGCAGGTAGCTCTGAGCCAGCAACGTACCGTTTTCCGCACCGTCGCCGCCGGCCACGCGTGCATGCGCCGCGCAGATCAGCCGGGGCAGGCGCACGGCGAGACTGCCGTAGCGGCAGGTGTGGAAGTCCGTGAGAGCGCGGGACATGTCAGCGTGAAGCGCTGAGGTGGGTGGGACGGTGACGCCGGTGTGCAGGCCGAGCATCGCGTCCCGTACGCGGCCGACGAGCAGCTCGCCGAGCGCGGCTCCGTTCACCGGCGGACTGCCGGTTGGCAGGATGGAGGCGCCGGACGCGGCGGCGGCCGTGACCGCGAGGTTCGCCAGCAACTGCCTGCGCCGCACTGGATCCTCACCGCCCTCCCGAAGAGTCGTACCCGCCACCCTAGGGGCGGGAAGGCTGGGGTAGGCGATGGTTGGCCCGATCACCTGCCCATGTCGGACCTCTGGCTCAGGAGTGAGACCGAGCCTGTGGGGCGGGATGGCGAGCGCGTCGGCGAAGCGACGCAGCACCACCACGTCCGTCAGTGGCGAGATGCCTCGTTCGTACCGGGAGACCTGGGCCGCGGAGTAGCCGGTCAGCCCACCGAGTTGGGCCAGGGTCAGTCCGCGCTCCCTGCGTATACGGCGGACCAGCTCGCCGGGATCTGCGCCCGCGGGCACCGCCCGAGCTCTGACCGCATCCATATCGTCCCCGCCTGTAGCCGAGAGGCGCGCCACCCCTCACCGTAGCGGTGCGCGCCGGGCCGGGGCAGGGCCTTTGCATCAGATGCAAACGGCTTTGCATGCCCCGCCAGTGGGCCTCCCGATCCAGCCTCAGACGCGGTGTCCTCGAAGGGCAGGTGGCCTGCAGTCGGCGGGCCACCGCTCGCATTCGGAAGAGGTGTGAGCGATGAGCATGCCCAAGAGGGCCGCCGTGGTGGGACTCGGCGGCCAGGCGCAGAAAGACCACCTTCCCGCTCTGGCCGACTGTCGGCTCGCGGAGCTCGTCGCCGTGTGCGACGTGGACCCGCGGCGCGCGGCCACGCAGGCCGATCAGTGGCGAGTGCCGGGCTTCACCGATCTGACGCGCCTACTGAAGGAGGCACGGCCGGATTTCGTCGTCGCCGCGGTGCCGCATCACGCCGGACGGGCGGTCATCGAGGCGTGCGCCGAGGCAGGGGTGCACGTGATGAAGGAGAAGCCGTTCGCCACCGACGCCCACGAGGCCGTCGAGCTGGCCGCGCTGTGCGGGAAGACAGGAATCGAACTGATGGTCACCGTCCAGCGGCGCTTCCACCCCCTCTACGCCGCCGCCGTCGATCTGCTGGAGCACATCGGCAGCCCGTACCTGGTCGAGGGCCGGTACACCTTCCACTGCCCCGACCCGGCCGCCGGCTGGCGCGGCCGGGCCGAGCTCGCCGGTGGCGGATGCCTGGCCGACATGGGCTACCACCTGATCGACCTGCTGATCTGGTACCTCGGCCTGCCCGACCGGGTCCTGGCGGATACCTCGGCCGCCGCCGCGCCGGGCGCGGACTACGACGCCGAGGACACCGCCCTGGTGCACCTGGCCTACGACGCGGGACTGTACGGCTCGCTGTTGGTCTCCCGCTCGGCGGGACCGAAGACCGAGCGCCTGGCCATTACGGGCCCGCACGGAGCCGTGGTCGTCGAGCGCGGCATGGTGCGACGCCTCGACTCGGCCGGGCAGGTGCTCGAGTCGCTCGTGCGCGAACCGGCCTGGCCGTGCGCGGCCGCCACACAGATCGACTACTTCTGCCGTGTTCTGGACGGTACGCGCCCCAACCCCTCCGGCCCCGCCGAGCACCTGCCGCACGCCGCGTTCCTGGCCGCCGCCTACGCCTCGCAGGCCACCGCCCGCCCCGCCGACCCGAAGGAGTACCTGGCGTGAACGACTCCCCGCTCGCTCTGCTTGGCGGCGAACCCGCCATCAGCGTCCCGGGACCGCACTTTGCCTGGCCGCCGATCGCGGAGACCGACCGTGAGGCGGTCGCCGCGCAACTGGAGGCGGCCGTCTCGATCCCGGACCGCTCCGGCGTTGTCGCCGACCTGGAGGACGCGCTCGCCTCCTACCTCGGAGTTCGGCACATCGTGACCACCTGCACGGGGACCGCCGCACTGCACTCGATGTACGCCGCGGCCGGGATCGGCCCAGGGGATGAGGTGATCGTGCCTGCGCTCACCTTCCACGCCACGGCCACACCGCTCTTCCACCTCGGTGCTCATCCCGTGCTGGCCGACGTCGACAGCCGCGGGCAGCTCGACCTCAGCGATGCCGCCCGACGTATCACCGCCCGGACGCAGGCCGTGGTCGCCGTCCACCTGTGGGGCCTGCCCGAGGACATGGACGCCCTGGCGTCCTTCGCCGACGAGCACGGCCTGATGCTGCTCGAAGACGGCTCCCACTCACACGGCGCCACGTGGAACAGCCGACGCACGGGTTCGTTCGGCACCGCCGCGGCGTTCAGCCTCAACGGGCCCAAGCCGCTCTCCGCCGGCGAAGGCGGGTTCGTCGCCACCGACGACAGTGAGCTGTACTACCGGGTGCTGCTGCACGGTCAGTACAACAAGCGATGCCGCCGCGAGATCCCCGCCGACCACCCACTCGCGCGGTTCGCGGTCACCGGCATGGGACTGAAACTGCGCATCCACCCGCTCGCCGCCGCCTTCGCCCGCGCCCAACTGCCCCGCCTGGACGGCTACCTGGCAGGGCGCCTGGCCATCGCGGCCCGGATGTGCGAGGCCCTGGACGACGTGCCTGGCGTCTATCCGCCGTACGTGCCCGCCTCGGCCCGGCCGGCCTGGTACGCGCTGCCTTTGCGGTACGAGTCGGCCGAGCTCGGTGGACTGCCGATCCGACGGTTCCTCGATGCCGTACACGCCGAGGGCGCTGTGGAGGCGGACCTGCCAGGGGCGACCTGCCCGCTGGGCACCCATCCGTTGTTCCGGCGCCCCGGGGCCCTGCTGCCTGGCTACGCTGGCTTCCAAGGGCCCGTAGCCGGGGAGTTCCCGGTCGCCGAACACGTGCACGCCACCACCCTCAAGCTGCCGGTGTGGCACGGGGAGGACGACGTCCGCCTCGCCGACGCCTACACCGCGGCCATCGCCAAAGCCGCTGCCCACGCGAAGGATCTGCTGTGAGTCCGTCTTCCGTCACCAACGAACTCCTCGAAGACCTCACCCACACGGCTGAACGTGAGGGCGTCGA
The DNA here is from genome assembly GCF_030553055.1 of Streptomyces sp. XD-27. NCBI lineage: Bacteria > Bacillati > Actinomycetota > Actinomycetes > Kitasatosporales > Streptomycetaceae > Streptomyces > Streptomyces sp. XD-27. The sequence goes on along the minus strand of NZ_CP130713.1, from coordinate 3,277,237 downwards.
GAAGACCGTCGTCGGCGCCGTCATCGCCGACCCGGACGGGAAGGTGCTGCTGCTCCACCGAGCCGCCGGCGACTATCTCGGCGGGCTGTGGGAACTGCCTTCCGGCGGCGTCGAGAACGGCGAAGACCTCGTCGACGCGCTGCGGCGGGAGGTCGCCGAGGAGACCGGCCTGACGGTCGCCGCTGTGGGTGACTACCTGGGCCACTTCGACTACCGCTCCGGCAGCGGCCGCAAGACCCGCCAGTTCAACTTCACCGCCGCCGTCACCACAACCGACGAGACGGTGAAGCTCACCGAGCATGACGCTCACGTGTGGGCCGACCGCTCTGAGCAGAACCAGGTCTCACGTGCCGTCCAGGCCGTCCTCGACGCCTGGCGCGACGGAGCGTCCTGACAGTCGACCAGGCAGCCGAACAGGGCCCCGGCTCCCATGGGGGAGCCGGGGCCCTGTCGTTCTGCATCGATATGCGGCTACCGCCGCGTGGCCCGCGCAGGCGGAACCCGGTCAGAAGCGTCGCGTGATCAGCGCGCGCTTGACCTCCTGGATCGCCTTGGTGATCTCGATGCCGCGCGGGCACGCCTCGGTGCAGTTGAAGGTGGTGCGGCAGCGCCAGACGCCGTCCTTGTCGTTCAGGATCTCCAGCCGCTGCTCACCGCCCTCGTCACGCGAGTCGAAGATGAAGCGGTGCGCGTTGACGATCGCCGCCGGGCCGAAGTACTGGCCGTCGTTCCAGAACACCGGGCACGAGGACGTGCACGCGGCGCACAGGATGCACTTGGTGGTGTCGTCGAACCGCTCGCGGTCGGCCGCGGACTGGCGCCGCTCGCGCGTCGGCTCGTTGCCCGTGGTGATCAGGAAGGGCATCACGTCGCGGTACGCCTGGAAGAACGGCTCCATGTCCACGACCAGGTCCTTCAGGACCGTGAGGCCCTTGATGGGCTCGACCGTGATCGGCTTGAACGCGCCGTTCTTGTCCGGGCTGGTGATGTCCTTGATCAGGGTCTTGCACGCCAGCCGGTTGCGGCCGTTGATCCGCATCGCGTCGGAGCCGCAGATGCCGTGCGCGCAGGACCGCCGGAAGGTCAGCGAGCCGTCCAGGTCCCACTTGATCTTGTGGAGGCCGTCGAGGACCCGCTCCTTGGGGTCGATCTCGATCGGGAAGTCCTGCCAGATCGCCTCGTCCGAGACCTCCGGGTTGAACCGGCGGATCCGGAAGGTGACGGTGATGTACGGCGAGGCGTCGGCCGCGGTCTCCGCCTTGTCCAGGGTCGGGGTAGCCATCAGTACTTACGCTCCATCGGCTGGTAGCGGGTCTGGACGACCGGCTTGTAGTCGAGCCGGACCGACTCGGAGCCGTCGTCGCCCACCTCGCGGTACGCCATGGTGTGGCGCATGAAGTTGACGTCGTCGCGGTTCGGGAAGTCCTCGCGGTAGTGACCGCCGCGCGACTCCTTGCGGGCCAGCGCGGAGACGGCCATGACCTCGGCCAGGTCGAGCAGGTTGCCCAGCTCGATGGCCTCCAGCAGGTCGGTGTTGAAGCGCTTGCCCTTGTCCTGGATCGCCACGTTCTTGTAGCGCGCGCGGAGCTCGGCGATCTTCTCGACGGCTGTCTTGATCGTCTGCTCGGTGCGGAACACCATGACGTTGGCGTCCATGGTCTCCTGCAGCTCCTTGCGGAGCTCGGCGACCCGCTCGTTGCCGGTGGACTCGCGCAGCCGCTCGACCTGCTCGACGACCAGGGACGCCGGGTCCTCGGGCAGGTCCACGTAGTCGGCCTTCGCCGAGTACTCGGCGGCGGCGATGCCGGCGCGGCGCCCGAAGACGTTGATGTCCAGCAGCGAGTTCGTGCCCAGGCGGTTGGCGCCGTGGACGGAGACGCAGGCCACCTCGCCGGCGGCGTACAGGCCGGGGACGACGGTGGTGTTGTCCGCCAGGACCTCGCCCTCGACGTTGGTCGGGATGCCGCCCATGGCGTAGTGCGCGGTCGGCTGGATCGGGATCGGGTCGGTGTACGGCTCGATGCCCAGGTACGTCCGCGCGAACTCGGTGATGTCCGGCAGCTTGGCGTCCAGCTGCTCCGGCGGCAGGTGGGTCAGGTCCAGGTAGACGTGGTCGCCCTCGGGGCCGCAGCCGCGGCCCTCGCGGATCTCGGTGTAGATCGAGCGCGAGACGACGTCACGCGAGGCGAGGTCCTTCATGACGGGCGCGTACTTCTCCATGAAGCGCTCGCCGTCCTTGTTGCGGAGGATGCCGCCCTCGCCGCGGGCGCCCTCGGTCAGGAGGATGCCCATGCGCCAGATGCCGGTCGGGTGGAACTGGAAGAACTCCATGTCCTCCAGCGGCAGCCCGCGGCGGTACACCGCAGCCTGGCCGTCGCCCGTCAGCGTGTGCGCGTTCGACGTCACCTTGAAGAACTTGCCGCAGCCGCCGGAGGCGTAGATGACGGCCTTCGCCTGGAAGACGTGGATCTCGCCGGTGGCGAGTTCGTACGCGACGACGCCCGCCGACTTCTTGACCCCGTCGACCTCGGTGATCAGCTGGTCCAGGACGTAGAACTCGTTGAAGAACTCCACGCCCTCCTTGACGCAGTTCTGGTACAGCGTCTGGAGGATCATGTGGCCGGTGCGGTCCGCGGCGTAGCAGGACCGGCGGACCGGCGCCTCGCCGTGGTTGCGGCTGTGGCCGCCGAAGCGGCGCTGGTCGATGGTGCCGTCCGGGGTCCGGTTGAACGGCAGGCCCATCTTCTCCAGGTCCAGGACCGAGTCGATGGCCTCCTTCGCCAGGATCTCCGCGGCGTCCTGGTCGACCAGGTAGTCACCGCCCTTGACCGTGTCGAAGGTGTGCCACTCCCAGTTGTCCTCCTCGACGTTCGCGAGGGCGGCGGCCATGCCGCCCTGCGCGGCGCCGGTGTGGGAGCGGGTCGGGTACAGCTTCGTCAGGACGGCGGTGCGGCTGCGCTGCGTCGCCTCGATGGCGGCGCGCATCCCGGCGCCGCCGGCGCCGACGATGACGGTGTCGTACTTGTGGATCTTCATGAGTTCCTCTGTCCCTCGTGTCCCGACGTCTAGCGGATGTTCGGGTCGAAGGTGAAGATCACCAGCGTGCCCAGCAGGATGGTGAAGGTGGCGGCGGTGTAGAGCAGCCCCTTCAGCCACAGGCGGGTGTTGTCCCGCTCCGCGTAGTCGTTGATGACCGTGCGCAGACCGTTCGCGCCGTGCAGCGTGGCGAGCCAGAGCATGAGCAGGTCCCAGGTCTGCCAGAACGGCGAGGCCCAGCGGCCGGCCACGAAGGCGAAGCCGATCTTGCTGACGCCGCCGTCGAGGACCAGCTGGATCAGCAGGTGGCCCAGGACCAGGACGACGAGCAGGATGCCGGACAGCCGCATGAACAGCCAGCCGTACATCTCGAAGTTGGTACGGGTCGCCTTCGGCGTCTTCTTGCTGCGGGCCCGCGGCGGCTCGATGACCGGCGCCGGGTTGTCCACGTCGTACAGGCTGACGTCGGTGTTCACGTCGTTCACGTCGCTCGCGGTCGAAGTCGTCTCAGTGGACATCGTCAGCTCCCGAACCAGTCGCGCAGCGTGTGCTGAAGGATCGGGTAGAAGGCGCCGGCCATCAGCGCCACCCAGACGCCGACGACGGTCCACAGCATCTGCCGCTGGTACTTCGGGCCCTTGGACCAGAAGTCGACGGCGATGACCCGCAGACCGTTGAGCGCGTGGAAGAGGATGGCGGCGACGAGGCCGTACTCCATCAGGTTGACGATGGGGTTCTTGTACGTGGCGACGACGTCGTCGTACGCCTCTGGCGACACGCGGACGAGCGAGGTGTCGAGCACGTGCACGAACAGGAAGAAGAAAATGAGGACGCCGGTGACTCGGTGAGCCACCCAGGACCACATGCCTTCCCGGCCGCGGTAAAGCGTTCCAGCCGGCACGGAAAACCCTCCGGGAGCGGGGATCGGGGCCTGCCGGCTTCGCTGTCGGTCGGGCCCGGCCGGGTACGGTCCACCGGCCCTGGCCATCGTAGCGACGTGTTGTCGGTTCCTTCGCTCGGGGTCGAGCGGTGTGATCAAACAGGCACGTACGGGCTATCGCACAGGGACGAACGGGTATCTACCGGCAGATTCCGGCGAGGTGTGTGAGGCGGCCGCGGGCCATACGGCGTAGTTCGTCCGCGCAGACCGCGGTTTCCGTTTCCTCGTCGTGACCCAGTCGCATGCGGATCGCCGCCAGCTCCGCGTCGAGCGCCTCGTCCGGGCGGACGCCGTCGAGGCAGATGACGAACACATGCCCGAATTTTCGCTCGTACTCCGCGTGCGCCGCGGTCAGCGCGGTGCGGGCGGCCGGTGAGATCAGCCCGCGGGGCGGGGTGCGGCGTACGGGTGGCGCGGTCCGCGCGCCTCCGCGGCGAGCGCCTCGGCGAGATCCGCGGCCGTCAGGTCGTAGCTCGCCTCGTCGCCCGCGGCCAGCAGGGACTCCAGGTCCGGGTACGGGCGGTGCGCCGCGATCCGCCGGGCCCAGCCGCGGCTGCCGCAGCAGGCGAGCAGCGCGGCCTCGGCGGCCCCGGCGGGCGCCGTGTTGAAGCGGTCCAGGCTCCGGGGCCGGGAGGTGCGCGGCCCGGTGGCCGCGGAGAGGGCGGCGGCGGTGGCGCCCGCGGCGGCGGAGACCGCAGCGGCGGGGACGGGGACGGTGGCGGCCGGGACGGTGGCGCGGGGCTGTCGCCGTCTGACGCGCCGGGCCGGCGAGGTCGGGGCGGGAGTGTCGCTGGACAGCGTGGGCTCCTCGGGCGCGCGGGACGGGAGGGCTTCGGTGGGACGGGAGCGACGTAACCGTAACGGGGTATGTCCGGCTCTGTCCGGTGGATCCGCGCAATTCACCCGGACGGGAGGGCTCTCCCCGGCGTGGTGGACGACTCCTTGACGGCCCCTGGCATGGATCTTGGCGTGGATCTTGGCGTGGGCGCGCCCGGACCGCGGCGGTGCGCGGAATGCGAGAGTCCGGCTACGCCCGTACTTTCGGGCGTAATGAGGAGGTTTCTTCCATGAGGGTGCCGCGCATGTCCCGGCCCACGCCGATCCGGGCCGCTGCCGTCGTGACCGTCGCCGCCATCGTCGCGCCCCTCATGACCCTGGCCGGGTGCGGCGACGGGGACGGCCGGTCGAAGCCGAGCCCCAGCCGCCCCCGGACCACCGCCCCGTCCTCGGCCCCTCGCTCGCCCTCGCCCTCCGCCACCCCGTCCCCGACGAGCCATCCGGTGCCGCCGCCGCGCACCATCCCCGCCGTACGGACCGCCGACACCCGCTCCGGGCCCGGCTGGCGGCCCGGCGGCGGCAGCCGCGTCGTCGCCGACCCCGAGGGACCGCTCGCCGACGAGGCCCGGCTGCTCGCCGGCGAACTGCGGCTGTCCACCGGCGACGGCCCGCCCCGCCGCGGCGACGTGGAGCTCGCCGTCGCCTCCGGGCACACCGGCGGCCCGGAGGCCTACACCCTCGCCGTCCACGACGGCCGCGTCCGGATCACCGGCGCCGCCGACGCGGGCGTCTTCTACGGCACCCGCACCCTGCTCCAGGCCGTCCGCTCCACCGGCGGCCTCCCCGACGGCGAGATCCGGGACCGGCCCGAGCGCCCGCAGCGCGGCCTGCACCTCGACATCGCCCGCAAGTACTTCACCCCCGCGTGGATCGAGGCCCGGCTGCGGGAGATGGCCGACCTCAAGCTCAACCAGCTCGCCCTGCACTTCTCCGACGACCAGGGGTTCCGCATCCAGAGCGACACCCACCCCGAGATCGTCTCCGAGCGCCACCTCACCAAGGACCAGGTGCGGCGGATCGTCCGGCTCGCCGGCGCTCTGCACATCACGGTCATCCCGGAACTCGACTCGCCCGGCCACCTGGGCGCGGTGCTGCGCGCTCACCCCGACCTCCAGCTGCGCCGCGCCTCCGGGACGCCCGTCACCGGCTCCGTCGACATCGCGAACCCCGCCGCCGCCCGCATCGTGGACGATCTGCTGCGCGAGTTCACCCCGCTCTTCCCCGGCCCGTACTGGCACCTGGGCGGCGACGAGTACCTCGCGCTGACGGCCCGCGACCCCGAGGCGTCCTACCCGCGGCTCGCCGCGGCGGCCCGCCGCGACCTCGGCGGCCGGGCCCGGGTCCAGGACCTGGCGACGGACTGGCTCAACGACCGGGCGAGGCTGGTGCGGGGCCTCGGCAAGACCCCCAAGGCATGGAACGACGGCTTCTTCCCCGGCGGCGTCGTCGCCCCCGACCGCGCCTTCCAGGTCGAGTACTGGACCGGAAGGGAGATCGGCGCCCGCCCGCCCGCGCAGTACCTGGCCGAGGGCTGGAAGATGGTCAACCTCAACGACGAGTACCTCTATTACGTACTCGGTGAGCCGAACCAGTTCCGCTACCCGACAGGTGAACGTATTTACGAGGAGTGGTCCCCGGAGGTACTGCGCGGCACCCGGCCGGTCCCCGGCGGGCTGCCCACCGGTCCTGACCGGGTGCTCGGCGGCAGGCTCGCCGTCTGGTGCGACCGGGCGAACGCGCAGACCCAGGAGCAGGTGGCCGCCGGCATCCGGCTGCCGCTACGGGCCGTCGCCCAGCGGCTGTGGGACCCGCGGAAACCGGCTCTGAGCTGGCAGGACTTCACGGTACTGGCGGGGCGCGTGGACTAGCGGGCCCGGCGGAACCACGGGCGCGGCGGCGCGGAGACCGCCCGGAAAGGGCGGAGGAAGGGCGGAGAAAAAGGGACGGCCGGGGCCGCCACCCCCCACAGGAGAGGCCCCGACCGTCGTCCAGGGGCGGGCCGCTCACCGACCCGCATCACTTACAGCGTCGCACGCCGGGATTTCGTCACACCCGGGCGCCCGCTTCCGCTCTGGACTTGACTGGGCCCCTGCCCGTAACGTGCAGGTCCGCGCCGTCGTGCGGTGTGTTGGTCATTTTCCTTGCGTGGTCCGGAGCCGGCCACGCCTCTGGGGGACTCGAAGAATGTATCCGTGTGGGAACTGCCGGGCTGCCGCCGTCGGGCCGGACGGGCGGTGCGCCGCGTGCGGCACGTACCAGCAGCAGCTGTCGCAGGCCCCGGCGCCGCCCGCGGGCCCCGCCCCGTACCCGGCTCCCGCGATGGGCATGCCCGCCGCCGGGGCCGACCTGCGGCGCGGGCTGTCCACCACGCTCCAGGTGCTGCTCGGCATCGTGGCTCTCGCCTTCCTCGGAGCGCTCATCGCGCGGTTCCACCAGTGGTCGCTGGCCGGTGACGCGATGGACGGCGAGCCCGTGACCATGGCGGAGGCCGACGACGCGGACGACACCTTCGGGGCGATGCTCCTGCTGTCGATGCTGGCCTGGATCGGCCCGGCGATCGCCTGGCCGATGTGGTTCCACCGGATGCGCCGCAACGCCGAGGTCTTCGCGCCCGGACAGCACCGGCTGAGCACCGGCTGGGCCGCGGGCTCCTGGTTCACCCCGGTGGTCAGCCTCTGGTTCCCCAAGCAGATCGCCAACGACATCTGGCGCGCCAGCTCCCCGCACGGCCCGCAGCAGGCCCCCACCGGTCTGCTCAACGCGTGGTGGGTCTGCTGGATCGGGGGCGTCAACCTGTTCGGAGTGACCTTCGGCTGGTACTCCAACGCCCACGAGAAGGTCGAGGACAACCTCTTCGGCGACGACGACGTGCTCAAGGAGGCGCACAACGCGATGTTCTCCAACGTCATCGCCTTGGGCGTCATGGTCGCCGCGGCGGTGCTGGCCATCCTCCTCGTCCGCCGGCTCACGGCCATGCAGGAGCAGCGCGCCTCCCTCCCGCCGCAGGGCGGCCCCGCGCCGTACGGGGCGCCGAATCCGTACGGCGCGGCGAGCCCGTACGGCCAGCCCGGTGCCGCGCCCTACGGCCAGCCCGGTGCCGCGCCCTACGGCCAACCCGGTGCCGCGCCCTACGGCCAGCCCGGCCCCGCGCCGTACGGCCAGCCGGGCTCCCAGCCCGGCGCGTATCCGCCGCCCCCCGGCCCCGGCCCCGCCGGCTACTGATGGGAGGCGGCCACGGCTGACTACGGCATTGGCATCGGCAGCCGCGTCGGCATCGCGGGGCGTGGGTTTCTCCGAGTGGAGCGGGAAGAGGGCGTGCAGGGGGACGACGCGGAACTGACCGCCGCGGTGCGCGCGGCGCAGAACGGGGACGAGACGGCGTTCCGGACCGTGTACCGGTCCGTGCACCCGCGCCTGCTCGGATACGTACGGACACTCGTCGGCGAGTCCGACGCGGAGGACATCGCCTCCGAGGCGTGGCTGCAGATCGCCCGGGACCTGGGCCGCTTCACCGGCGACGCCGACCGGTTCCGGGGCTGGGCCGCGCGGATCGCGCGCAACCGCGCCCTCGACCACATCCGGATGCGGGGCCGCCGCCCGGCCATCGGCGGCGACGAGACCGAACTGGAGGGCCGCCCCGCCGACGCGGACACCGCCGGCGAGGCGCTGGAGGCGCTGGGCACCGACCGGACGCTGGGCTTCATCGCCCAGCTGCCGCAGGACCAGGCCGAGGCCGTGGTGCTGCGGGTGGTCCTCGGGCTCGACGCGAAGAGCGCCGCCGACGTGCTCGGAAAGCGGCCCGGAGCGGTGCGCACCGCCGCACACCGGGGCCTGCGCCGCCTCGCGGATCTGCTCGGCCCGGCCGCGGACGGCGACCCGGCGGTGCTCGACGGCGTACCCGCGCAACGGGAGACCCGGCGCGGAGCGGCGAAGTCGGCCGGTGTGACGGATTCGCGCGCGCGTACGCAGAAGGACATGTGATGGCCGACGACCACCGCTACGACTGGTTGGACAACGATGCCGTGGAGCGGTTGCTGCGCGGTGAGCAGGTCGATGCGCGCCAGACCACGCCGGACCGGGACGAGCGGTCGCACGCCGAAGCGGAGCGGTTGGCCGCCGCGTTGAAGGCGCTCGCCGAACCGCCCGCGCTACGCGCGGAGCCGCTGCCCGGCGAGGAGGCGGCCGTGGCCGCTTTCCGCGCCGCACGGGCCACCGGAACGGTGCGTTCGAGTGAGGTGGCGGGGATACGGGCCTTCGGCCCGCGACTGGGCCGCCTCGGCGCCGACCACCCCTCGCGGCTGCGCCGACCGCTGCGCGCGGGCATGGTCGTGGCCCTGGCGGGCTGCGCCTTCGGTGGCATGGCCGTCGCGGCCGGGGTGGGCGTCCTGCCGACGCCCTTCGGCGAGAGCGACGAGCGGCGGCCCGCGACGACGGCGTCCGCCGGGGCGACGGCCGGCGGCGCCTCGGTCAGGCCCGAGGTCTCCGGCGGCTCGGTCACGCCGTCGCCGGGCGCGACCGGCCCGGACGGCCGCACCAAGGGACCCGGTGACCGCGACGGCGACGGGGACGAGCGCCCCGGCACGGTCGCGAGCGGGACCCCCGGGGACGGCGACGAGGACGGCCGCACGGAGGGCCCGGACACCGGAACCGGATCGACGCCGGTGCCGGACAAGACGAAGTGGGTGCTCAGAGTCTGCCGCCAGTACGTGGCGGGGCAGGGGGCCGAGATCGAGCCGACGCTGCTGAAGAAGCTGGAGAACACGGCGGGCGGCGCGGCGGCGGTCCGCTCCTACTGCGAGCGTGTCGTCAAGAACGCGGGGGAGACCGGCGGCGGCTCCGGCGGTTCCGGTGGTTCCGGCGGTGGCTCGGACGGCTCCGGTGGCTCCGGCGGTTCCGACGGCTCGGGCGGTGGCTCCGGGAGCGGCGGCGGTTCGGGCGGCTCCGGCGGCGGTTCCGGTGGTGGCGGCTCCGGCGGCGGCTCCAGCGGCGGCGGCTCCAACGGTGGCGGTGGCGGCGAGAACGGCGGAGGAAAGGGCGGCGGAAACGGAAGCCCTCCTCCGCCTTCTGACTCCACCGCCACGCCCGTTCCCACCCCCACCGCCCCCGCCACCGCACCGGCGACCGCGGCTTCCCCGACGGCTCCGGGCACCGGAGAAACACAGGTGTGACGTTTTTTGCGGCGGTGACGCTGTAAGAAACAAGGCCGACTGGTCATCGGCCGCGCGGGAGCCGGGGTTCCCCCCGTACCTACGGCACCGCGCAACCTGGCGCGGGTGGGGCACGTTCCCCCGGCCCCACCCGCGCCCCACTTCATCCCCTCCAGCCCCAGCCGAACGAGTCCGGCCCGGTCGATGCGCCCTACCGGTAGACGACGACCCGGTCGCCGGTGCGCACCTGGCCGAAGAGCGTGGCGAGCTTCGCCTTGTCCCGCACGTTCACGCATCCGTGGGACGCCCCGTTGTAGCCGCGGGCGGCGAAGTCCGACGAGTAGTGCACGGCCTGGCCGCCGCTGAAGAACATCGCGTACGGCATGGGCGTGTGGTAGATCGACGAGACGTGGTCCCGGCTCTTCCAGAACACCGTGAACGAACCCTCGCGGGTCGGGGTGTACTGCGCGCCGAACCGCACGTCCATCGCGCTGCGGACCGTGCCGTCGACCATCCACGTCAGGGTGCGGCTCTGTTTGCTGATGCACAGCACCCGGCCGGTCAGGCAGCGCTTGTCCGGCTTGGCGACCGGGCGCGTGGTCACCGGGTACAGCTGGTCGCGGGTCGGTGCCTTGGTCCTGGCCTTCAGGGCCTTCCACGTCAGCGGGCCCGCGTTGCCGGTGGTGGGAAGGGCGTGCGCGCGCTGGAAGGCCAGCACCGACGCCTGCGTGATCGGGCCGAAGTACCCGGTCGGATTGAGCTTGAACAGCCCCAACTGGAGCAGCCGCGCCTGGAGTTCGCGGACCTTCGTGCCCGTCGAGCCGAGCGACTGGACCCCGGGCTGCGCCGCGGCGACGGCGCCCGCCACCGTGCCGGACCTGCCCTTGAGCGTGCCGGGCGGCACCCCCGTCGCGTTGGCGCTGCGCGCGCCCTCGCTCGGCGCGGTCTCCAGCGCCACCTCCTGGTCGGCGGCGAGCTCCGCCTTCCGCTGCGCGGCCTCCGCGGCGGAGCCGCCCGCCGCGCCGCCGCCCCCGGCGCCGTCCGCCTCCTGCCGCGTGTGGTTCCCCCCGTCCGCGGCCCTGCCGCCGGTGACTCCCGCTCCCACCCCGCAGCCCGCGGTCAGCGCGGCCGCCGCCGCGACCGCCGTCGCGACACGGATGACGGATGACCGTATCCGGATCATCAGCTTCCCCTCCCGGTGCATGACTCTCCCCGCACATCCTCTGATGCCCGCGCCCCTCAGGGGGTGAACATCCGACAAGAGCGGCAAAGCTTTCCGTGTCGACCGAACCGAATGGCACGATGAACGTGTGGGACGCGATTGACTCGACCGAACGTGATCGTTGCGCCGGCGACCGGCCGGCGACGGACCGGGAGGCGTGAACCATGGCCCGCGAGACGGAGTCGGGACTCCCCATCGAGCCGGTGTACGGACCGGAGGCGCTCGCCGGGTGGGACCCGGCACAGCGGCTGGGCGCGCCCGGCGCGTACCCGTACACCCGCGGCGTGTACCCGTCGATGTACACGGGGCGGCCGTGGACCATCCGGCAGTACGCGGGCTTCGGCACCGCCGACGAGTCCAACGCCCGCTACCGGCAGCTGATCGACCACGGCACCACCGGCCTGTCCGTCGCCTTCGACCTGCCCACCCAGATGGGCCACGACTCCGACGCCCCGCTCGCCCACGGCGAGGTCGGCAAGGTCGGCGTGGCCGTCGACTCCCTCGACGACATGCGGCTGCTGTTCCACGGGATCCCGCTGGACGAGGTCTCCACGTCGATGACGATCAACGCGCCCGCCGCGCTGCTGCTCCTGCTCTACCAACTCGTCGCCGAGGAGCAGGGTGTGGCCCCCGCCCAGCTCACCGGCACGCTGCAGAACGACATCCTCAAGGAGTACATCGCGCGCGGTACCTACATCTTCCCGCCGGGCCCCTCGCTGCGGCTGACCGCCGACATCTTCCGCTACTGCAAGGCCGAGATGCCGAAGTGGAACACCATCTCCATCTCCGGCTACCACATGGCGGAGGCGGGCGCCTCGCCCGCGCAGGAGATCGCCTTCACCCTCGCCGACGGCGTCGAGTACGTCCGCACGGCCATCTCGGCGGGCATGGACGTGGACGACTTCGCGCCCCGGCTGTCGTTCTTCTTCGTCGCCCGCACCACCCTGCTGGAGGAGGTCGCCAAGTTCCGTGCCGCCCGCCGCATCTGGGCCCGCGTCATGCGCGAGGACTTCGGGGCCCGCAACCCCCGGTCGCAGATGCTGCGCTGCCACACCCAGACCGCGGGGGTCCAGCTCACCGCCCAGCAGCCCGAGGTCAATCTCGTACGCGTCACCGTCCAGGCGCTGGCCGCCGTGCTCGGCGGCACCCAGTCGCTGCACACCAACTCCTTCGACGAGGCCATCGCCCTGCCGACCGAGACCGCCGCCCGGCTGGCGCTGCGCACCCAGCAGGTCCTGGCGAACGAGACGGACGTGACGGAGACCGTGGACCCGTTCGCGGGCAGTTACGCCGTCGAGTCGATGACCGACGACCTGGAGGGTGCCGCCGTGGAGCTGATGGAGGAGGTCGAGGGCATGGGGGGCGCGGTGGCCGCCATCGAGCAGGGCTTCCAGAAGAGCGAGATCGAGCGGAACGCGTACCGGATCGCGCGCCAGATGGACAGCCATGAGCGCGTCGTGGTCGGCGTCAACCGCTTCCAGCTCGTCGAGGAGCAGCCGTACGAGCCGCTGCGGGTCGACCCCGCCATCGAGGCGCGGCAGGTGGCGCGGCTGGCGCGGCTGCGGGACGAACGGGACGGGGCGGCGGTGGACGCGGCGCTGTCGGCGCTGTGGGAGGCCGCGGCGGCCGATGCCGCGAGCGTGAACGTCATGTACCCGATGAAGGCCGCGCTGGCGGCGCGCGCCACGGTGGGCGAGGTGTGCGGTGCGCTGCGGGAGGTGTGGGGTACGTACGTTCCGGCGGATGCTTTCTAGGACGAGTCGAGGGGGGACGGGGCCGATGCGCGGGAGCAGGTCGGGTAGCGCCGCGGTGGCGGCGGTGGTGGTGCTGGCGGGGTCTTGACCGCCGGATGCGGCGGTGACGATGACGAGGACGACGGCCTCCTGGGCGGCAAGAGGCCGGGACAGGGGCAGGGACAGCCGGACGCCACGGGCTCCGGCCCGGCGCCGAGCACGCCGCGTCCGGTGCGGGGCGGGCCGCTGCGATTCGTGGCGGTGGCACAGGAGCGGCCCGGCGCCTGCGCGGCCGAGTCGGCCACGTCCTTCACCGATGAGGCATCCGGGAGCTGCCTCACCGTCGCCTCCGGGGACGGCGGCGCCGACGGCATGCGGGTCACCGGCACGCTGTCGTCCGAGGCGTCGTACGACGCGGAGAACGGCAGCGGCTGGACCGTGAAGATCAAGCTGACCAGCGGCGACGCCAAGCGCTTCGCCGACCTCACCGGCCGACTGGCCGGCCGGACGCCCCCGGCCAACCGGCTCGCCGTCGTCCGCGGGAACGAGCTGCTCTCCGCGCCGTCGGTCGCCACCGCCATCACCGGCGGCGAGGTGCAGATCAGCGGCGGCTTCACCCGCGAGTCCGCCGAGCGACTGGCCCGCGACCTCGGCGGTGGGTAGACGGGGCCGGGGTGAACCCCGTGCCCGCGGGCCTACCGGCCCGTGCGCATCACCTCGAAGATGCTGGTGAACCCCTCCGCTCCGCGGCCCTCGGCCAGGGCCCGGTCGGCGCTCGCCTTGACGGCCTCCAGTCCGGTCATGTCGATGCCCTTCGCCCGGCCCGCGTGGAGGACGTGCTCCACACCGGCCGCCATCATCGCGAGGTTGGCCTGCTCGCCCGGGTAGGTCCGGGCGTCGATGTCGGTGGCGATCCCCTCGATGATCGGCGGCATGATCTTGCCGATCTCCAGCGCGAACGGGGCGAAGGCGGTGGCCGTCACGCCTTCCGCGGCCGCCATGGCGAAGGAGCGCAGCAGCCCCCGTACGTGGAGTAGAAGACGTTCAGCATCGCCAGGTCGTAGACCGCGGACAGGCCGGGTTCCGTGCCGAGGAAGGGCAGGTTGCCCGCGAGCGCCCGGAGGGTCGGCTCGTGCGTCTCGAACGCGGACTGCCCGCCGCTGAAGAGGATCAGGGCCTCGGGCAGGCCGATCACCGGGGTCGGCACCATGATGGAGCCGTCCACGTAGTCGATGCCCGCTTCGGCCGCCCACCGCGCGGCTTCCCGCGCCCGCTGCGGGGTGTCGGAGGTCAGGTTGACCAGCGTCCGGCCGCGCAGGGTGTCGGCGAGGGGCTCCAGGACCGCCTGGGAGGCGTCGTAGTCCGTCATGCAGACGACCGTCAGCGGGCCGGCGGCGACGGCCTCGGCGGCGGTCGCGGCGCGCCGGGCGCCCTTGGCGACCAGTTCCTCGTCCTTGCCGGCGGAGCGGTTCCACACCGTCGTGGGGTGGCCGCCGGCGAGGAAGGCGGCCGCCAGTGACTGGCCCATGGCGCCCAGGCCGAGGACGGTGACGGGTGCCGGGGCGGACGTGCTCGCGTGCATTCGAACTCCTGTTCCTTGCGGGTCTTGCTCCAGCGTCCCCGCGGCGGTCCGGATGATCAAGTACTGACAAAAAGGTGCGTAGGCGCCGTGCTGCTGCGCGGCCAACCCCATGCGCACTACCGTTTGTTCGAGGGGTGGTTGTGCGATGGGCGCCGCCCCCACCCACGGCCGAGGAGGCGTACGTGACCGCCGTCATGACCCGGGGCCTGACCGGACAGGCCCGCGCGCTCGCCGAGGGCGAGGTGTCCTCCGTCGACCTGGTGGCCGAGTCGCTCCGGCGGATCGCCGCGACCCGGGCCACGCTCAACGCCTTCCGCCGGATACGGGCCGAGGCCGCGCTCGCGGAGGCCGAGGAGGCGGACCGGCGGCTGGCCGCGGGCGAGCGGTTGCCGTTGTTGGGCGTACCGGTCGCGGTCAAGGACGACACGGACGTGGCGGGGGAGCCGACCGCCTTCGGCTGCCCGGGTGACTTCCCGGTCAAGACGGCGGACGGGGAGGCGGTGCGGCGGCTGCGCGCCGCCGGGGCGGTGATCGTCGGCAAGACGAACACCCCGGAGCTGGGCCAGTGGCCGTTCACCGAGGGGTCCGCGTTCGGCGACACCCGCAACCCGTGGCACCTTGGCCACACCCCCGGCGGCTCCTCCGGCGGCGCCGCGGCCGCCGTCGCGGCCGCGCTCGTGCCCGCGGCCCTCGGCTCCGACGGCGCGGGCTCGGTCCGCATCCCCGCCGCCTGGACCCATCTGGTGGGCGTCAAGCCGCAGCGCGGCCGGATCTCGACCTGGCCGGACGCCGAGTCGTTCAACGGCATCACCTGCCACGGCACCCTGGCGCGTACGGTCGCGGACGCCGCGCTGCTGCTGCACGCGGCCGCCGGCAACCGGCCGGAGGACGTGCACCGCCCGCCCGCCGTGGACGTCCTGTCCGCGGTCGGCCGCGACCCGGGGCGGCTGCGCGTCGCCCTGTCCTTCAAGCCCGCGTTCACGGGCCTGCCGCACCGCCTCGACCCGACCGTGCGCGCCGCCGTCGTACGCCTCGCGGACCGGCTGGCGGCCCTCGGCCACGAGGTGTCGGAGGCCGATCCGCGCTACGGGCAGGTGGGCCTGGCCTTCGTGCCGCGGGCCACGGCCGGGCTGCGGGACTGGGCCGACCGCGTCCCCGACCCGGCGCTGCTCGACGCCCGCACCCGCACCGCCGCCCGCACCGGCCGGCTCCTGGGCGGCAGACCGCTGCGGCTGGCCCGCGCCGCCGAACTCCCGCTGCGCCGGAGGGTGGGCGAGCTGTTCCGCCGGTACGACGTCGTGCTGACCCCGACCACGGCCGTGCCCCCGCCGCGCATCGGCACCATGGCCCGGCTGTCCGGCTGGGCCACGGACCGCGCGATGATCGCGGCGTGCCCCTACGCCTGGCCGTGGAACGTCCTGGGCTGGCCGGGCGTGAACGTCCCCGCGGCCCTGACCGACGGCGGCCTCCCCCTGGGCGCCCAACTCCTGGGCCCGGCCAACAGCGAGCCGACGCTGCTCTCGCTGGCCGCGCAACTGGAGGCGGACCAGCGCTGGCACGAGCGGTGGCCGCCGACGGTGACGGCGGGGACGGCCGCGGGGTGATGGGGCCATGCGCCCCGCGGCGCGCGTACTGTGCGTGCCATGGACGCAGCCGACATCGCGGAAGCCCGGGCCCGTGAGGCCGCCCCGACCGGACCGGCGATGGCCCATGAGGACGTCATGGCGCAGCTGGAGGCCGAGGACCGCAGGGCTGCGGGCATCCCAGGGCATCCCCCGAAGCTCGTCGTGGTCATGGGCGTGTCCGGCACGGGCAAGTCCACGGTCGGCGCGCTGCTGGCGGCCGCGCTCGGTGTCCCGTACGCCGAGGCCGACGACTTCCACTCCCCGGCCGGCATCGCCAAGATGACCGCCGGCGTTCCGCTCGACGACGCCGACCGCGCGCCCTGGCTCGACGCCATCGGCGACTGGGCCCGTCGGCACCTGGCCGGCGGCGGAGTGGTCAGCTGCTCCGCGCTCAAGCGCGTCTACCGGGACCGACTGCGCGCGGCGGCCCCCGGCCTGTTCTTCCTCCACCTCACCGGCGACCCCGCGCTGATCGCCGAGCGGATGGCGGCCCGTCAGGGCCACTTCATGACCGGCAGGCTGCTGGACTCGCAGCTCGCCACCCTCGAACCGCTCCAGCCCGACGAGAGCGGCACCGCGCTGGACGTCACCGCCCGGCCCGCCGCCCTCATCGAGCAGGCGCTCGCCGTGCTCTCCGGGTGAGCGCGGCCGCCACCGGCGGCCTCAGTCGGGCAGGTAGCCGCCGAACTGCACGGAGATGTGCCGGTCGCCGAGGGAGCCGGGAGCGTAGATCACCGTGGAGTTCTGCCCGTCCGGACCGGTGGAACGGCCGGGAATCGACCAGGCGATCCCCTCCCAGCCGTAGACGCTGGGGTCGCCGATGGCGATGTCGGCCTTGCCGTCCCGGTTGGTGTCCATCACCCGCACGGATTCGCCGAACGTGTCGCCGGAGCGGTTCGGTACGCCCCCGGCGCCCTGGGCGATCCAGCGGGCCCCCTGGCCCGTCAGCCCCCGGGGCGAGCCCTTGAGGAAGGCGGCGCCGCCGGTGTTGTCCTCTTCCGCCGCGCCGACGACCAGGTCGGCGTGGCCGTCACCGTTCACATCGCCCGCCGATACGTCGGAGCCGAAGCGGTCGTCCGCCTCCGCCCCGCCGGGAACGCCGCTGGTGTTCTGGGTGAAGGTGACGGCCCGCCGGGTGGGGCTGATGCCCTGCGGGCTGCCGTAGGCGACCGTCACCCGGCCTGCGGCACGGATCCGGCCGAGGTCGGCCCACCCGTCGGATACGGCGATGTCGCCGTATCCGTCCTTGTCGAAGTCGCCGATGGCCGCCTCCCGCCCGCCTGCCATGGTCGTGCGCGAGGTGGCGAAGCCCCTGTCCGTGCCGAGGAGGACCTCGGTCCTGCCCTCGCCCACCAGGACCAGGTCCGCCGCGGCGGTCCTGTTGACCTTCCCGGCCACCAGCTTCCGGGCTTCGTGGGCGAGCCGCTTGGCGAGCACGGCCTTCGGCTTTCCGTCGCGGGTGAACGGCCCCTTGTACAGGCGCACGGTCCGGTCCTGGAGTACGGCCAGGTCGCACGTCCCGTCGCCGGTGAAGTCGGCGGCGGCCATCTGCTGTCCGAAGTAGCCGTCCAGCGCCGGTGCCTTGTCCGGGATGTTCGCGCCGCCGCGCAGACCGAGGTTGCCTCCCCACAGGATGGTGACCGTCCCCCGGTCCCGGGTCCCTCCCACGTCCTCGTATGGGGCGCTCACGGCCAGGTCGGCATAGCCGTCGGAGTCGAGGTCGCCGCTGGTGAACGTCTGGCCGAACTGGTCCTCTTCCTCGGCGGTTCCGGGCACGCCGGGACTCTCCTGGCCGATGGGCAGGGGGTTGTTGCCCGGGCCCTGGGCCGATCCGTAGGCGACGCCGACATGGCCGGCGGTCGACCGGCCGCCATGGATGCCGAACGGCGTACCGAACGCCAGATCGCGGTAGCCGTCGCCGTTGAAGTCATCGGCGTACCGGGCGGCGGCGGTGTGCGCAGTGGCCTGGGCGGCCTGGGCGGCCTGGGCGTGGAGAGGCGCGAGCAGCGTCGCCGCGAGGGCGGTGGCCGCGGCGGCACCCAGCGTGTGTCTGTGTCTCATGCGATGCGGTCGCTCCTTGCTGATCGTGAAGCTGACCTCCGGTCAGACCTCCGCCGAGCGCCGAGGGTTGTACGCGTCGGTCGCCCCTGCTCCTGCCCGGTCCAGGACCCCGTAGCGCCTGAGGTGGTCGGCCAGGGCGCGCGTCCCGTCCGGGGTGGCCGGTGCGGCCAGTGCCACGTACCCGTCGGGGCGGATCAGGAACAGGCCGCGCTCGGCGTAGCCGCCGCGTATGTGGCCCGCCGTGTCCAGCAGGTCGGGGGCCGGGCCGCCGACCGCGTACGTCCGCAGCAGATCCCCCTCGTACGGCGGCGGTTCGCAGCCGCCCAGCGCCAGCAGCGTGAAATGAGGGCCGCGGAAGGCGTCGAACAGGCGGTGCGGGGTGAGGTCCGGCAGGGCGCACGGGGCGTCGGGGGCGCGGTCGCCCGCGCGCAGCGCGCCCTGCGGGAGCGCGTGCCGCAGCTCCGCCGCGAGCGGTCCGCCCCGGTAGGACAGCCCCAACTGGTGGACCTCGGCGGTGCGCTGCTGCCCCTCCGCGTCGCCCGCCATGGCCGCCCGGTGGATGCGGGTGCTGATCCCCAGCACCCCGGCGGCGACCGGCAGCCGCTCCTCCTCGTAGGAGTCCAGCAGTGCGGGGTCGGCCCCGTGGCGCAGCACGTGGGCGAGCTTCCAGCCCAGGTTGTACGCGTCCTGCACGCTGGTGTTCAGGCCCTGGCCGCCCGCCGGGGAGTGCACATGCGCCGCGTCCCCGACGAGGAAGACCCGGCCCTCGCGGAACCGGTCCGCCATCGCCGCACGCGTCCGGAAGGTGGAGGCCCACAGGACCTCGCGGACGTCGGCTGCGGTCAGCGGGGTGCGGTCCGCGACCAGTCGGCGTACGGCCTCGGGTGAGGTGTCGGGTACGGCGTCGGTGTCTTCGTAGCCCGCGACCACCTGGAAGTGGTCGGTTCCGGCGAGCGGGCACAGCGCGATGCCGCCGCCCGGGGCCTGCTGCCACACGTGCCAGTGGTCGGCGTCGATCCCGTCGATCCGGACGTCGGCGACCAGCATGGGGCGCGGGTCGACGGTCTCCCCGGTCATGCCGATGCCCAGGGCGGCGCGGACGGTGCTCCGGCCGCCGTCGGCCGCCACGAGGTAGCGGGCGCCTACGGTCGTGGTCGACCCGTCCGCGTGCCGCAGTCGGGCCTCGACCCCGTCCGCGTGCCGCAGTCGGGCCTCGACCCCGTCCGCGTCCTGCGCGAAGCCGGTCAGCTCGGTGCCGAACCGGACGCCGCCGCCCAGCTCCAGCAGCCGCTCGTAGAGGATGCGCGAGGTGCGCCACTGCGGGAGCATCCACACCTCGTGGTACGGGGCGCCCGGCGTCGGCTCGACGCTGTCGATCATCTGGAACGCGCCCAGCCGCCGGTCGCCGTCCCAGTCCATCATCGGCGGGTACGGGCCCCCCGCCGCCCGCACCGCCCCGATGACGCCGAGGTCGTCGAAGACCTCCTGGGTGCGCGGCTGGAGCCCCTTGCCCCGCGAGCCGGGGAACAGCTCGGCGCCGCGCTCGACCACCAGGGCCCGTATGCCGCGCCGGGCCAGATCGACGGCGAGGGTGAGTCCCGCGGGCCCGGCGCCGACGACCAGTACCTCGATCGATGCTTCTTCGGCCGGCATCCCCGCCTCCTTAACGCTGTTAAGTTCCATGCCGACGAGGGTGCGCTTAACGCCGTTAAGTTGTCAAGCGTGCTGCGTGGAGCAGGGACAATGACCCCATGGCGACGACGCGACTGGACCGCGCCCTGGTGGTGGACACCGCGCTGCGGCTGCTCAACGAGGTGGGGCTGGACGGGCTCACCCTGCGCCGCATCGCCAAGGAGCTGAACGTCCAGGCGCCCGCGCTCTACTGGCACTTCAAGAACAAGGGCGAACTGCTGGACGAGATGGCCACCGCCGTCTACCGCGAGATGACCCGCACCCCCATGGCCCCCGCCGCCACCTGGCAGGAACAGCTCGCCCGGACCCAGCGCGGCCTGCGCGACGCCCTGCTGCGGTATCGCGACGGCGCCAAGGTCTTCGGCGGCACCCGGTTCACCGACACCGGCCACGCCGCCGCGATGGAGACCCACCTGCGCGTCCTGGTCGACGCGGGCTTCACCCCGAGCGCCGCCGCGCGCGCGTCCTTCATCGCGTACACCTTCACCCTCGGCTTCGTGACCGAGGAGCAGGCGGTCCGGTCCGCGCCCGGCGAACGCGTCACCCCCGGGTACGACGTCGACCAGCGGGCGGAACGCATCGGCGCGGACTACCCGCTGGCCGCGGCGGCGGGCGCGGACCTGTTCCTGGACTACGAGGAGCGCTTCGAGGAGGGGCTGCGCGCGATCATCGCGGGCATCGAGGCGACCCTGCTGCCGTCGGCCCGGCGGGCCTGAGCTCAGCGTGCCGGCGCGAGCGCCCGTTTCAGCAGGGGGGTGAGCCGCTGCTCGACGAACCGGTACAGCAGCCACGCCAGCAGCAGCATCAGCGCGATGGTCAGCGCGAACGTCGCGTACGACGGGATGCCCAGATGGCGGTGGAGGGCCTCGACCGCCACCCAGCCCAGGTGCTCGTGGACCAGGTAGAACGGGTACGTCAGCGCGCCCGCGACCGACAGCCAGCGCCAGTTCGCCCACTGGAGCCTGCCGCACGCGACCAGGGCCACCGCCAGGTAGCCGAACGCCACCACGGCGATGATGCCGAGCTGGCTGCGGTGGGAGAAGGAGCCCGCGCCGGAGGGGTGCCAGAGCCCGGCGACCGCGTAGTGCTGGCCGACCAGGAAGCTCAGGCCCACGATGCCCCAGGCCAGCGCGTCGTGGCCGAAGCGGTGGATCAGGTACAGGCCGATGCCGCCGATGAAGTACGGGGCGTACTCGGGCATCAGGACGGTCTGAAGAAACGATTCGTCGGTGGCGTCCGCCAGGGCCGCGGCCAGGGTCCACACGGCGCAGAACAGCACCACCCGGTGGCGGCTGGCGCCCGGCAGCACCACGAAGAGCGCGAAGAGCGCGTAGAAGCGGAGTTCCGCCCAGAGGGTCCAGCAGACCCCGAGCACCCGGTCCGCGCCCAGCGGCTGCTGAATCATCGTGAGGTTCAGGAGCGTGTCGCTCGCGGAGACCGTCTTGTACGTGACCCAGGGGAGCGCGAAGACGGCGGTGACCAGGAGGATCGCCGCCCAGTAGGCGGGGAGGAGGCGGGAGACGCGGGAGGCGAAGAAGCCGCGCAGCGGCCGCCCCCACCCGCTCATGCAGATCACGAAGCCGCTGATGACGAAGAAGATCTGGACGCCCAGGCAGCCGTACGCGAAGTAGCCGGAGGCGGTGGGGAACTGGTCGCGCGGCGAGCTGCCCCACGCGTGGGAGATCTCGCCGCCGCGGCCGCCGTAGTGGTAGGCGGCGACCATGAGGGCGGCGAGCAGGCGCAGCCCGTCCAGGGCGCGGAGCCGGGCGGCGGGCCGGGCAGGGGCGCGCTCTTGGAGCCGCGCGCCCCCTGCCGTATCTCCGTCTGTTCCGGCGTTTCGGTCACTCCCGGGCGGGGTGTCGGGAGTGTGTTGCTGGGAGCTGTCACTGGGTGGTCTTCTTCTTGATCTTGCGCTGGACGGCGCGGGCGCGGCGGGCGACGCGGCGGACCGTCTCGTTGCGGGAGACGAACGACAGCTGGGAGGGGACCGCGCCCGGCAGGGCCAGCGCGGTCAGCCGGCGCCGCTTGAAGTAGCGCCAGGTGTTCGCGTCGAGGCGCCTGCTGAGATAGCGCTCGGCGGCGGGCCGCAGGGTCGGGTAGATCTGCGCCTGCATCGCGAAGCCGACCGCCGTGACCAGGCCGGTCAGGTCCGCCTCGCGCGCCGTGCGCTCGCCGTCCGTGGGCGTCCAGCCGGTGACCGCCGCGCGGTCCTCCAGGTCCGGCAGCAGCGCGTCGACGATCGTGACGGGCACCCGGTTGCTGTTCTGATACGGGGTCAGCCGCTCCAGCAGCACCTCGGTGCCGATCCGGGCGGCGGGCAGGCCGTAGAACGCGGTCGCGGTGAGCAGCGCGGTGGAGAAGCAGCCGACCACCAGCGTCGGGCGCAGCCGCTGGTAGAGCACCTCGGCCAGGACCGGCGCGTCCAGCACGGTCAGCTCGGCGCCCAGCTCCCCGGCCTCCTTCTCCAGCATCCGCGACCAGCGGGCGGGGGCGGTGGGGTGCGGCTTGAAGACGATGTTGCGGTGGCCGAGCGCGTACGCGCCGCGCAGCATGCGGACGTGCAGCCGCTCCTCTTCCTCGGGGGTGAGGATGTCCAGCGCGGACAGGTACTGGCCCAGCAGCAGGACCGGCCGCTCGGCCGCCGCGCCCAGCGCGTCCAGCTCCGGCGTCTGCGGGGCCGCGTGGGACAGTTCGGCGAGCGTCTTGGCGAAGGCGTCGGTGGGGATGATCTCCGCCTCGACGCCGAACTCGGTGAGCAGCAGCGGCTTGAGCCCCGGCACCAGGTCCAGATGGAGCAGCCGCCGGATACGGGTGCCGACCAGCGGGTCGAGCTTGTTGCGGGTCGGGCCGTAGCTCATCAGCCCGTCGGCGTAGACGTCGAGCGGGGAGTCGGGGAAGAGCTTGGCGAGGGAGAGCGCCGGGGCCACCTGGATGGACTCCACGGCCAGTTCGACCGTGTCGTCGCCCAGCCCCCACAGCAGCCGCAGGTGCCGCTCCCACAGCGGGACGTCGTTGGCGCGCGGCGACCAGCCGCCCGGGTGGAACGGGCGGATCGTTTCGTTCCACGACAGCAGCCCGTCGAACCGGTCCCGCAGCCGATCGAAGCCCGGCATCTCGTCCAGCGCCGGAGTGGTCTCCGGCGTCGCGGCGTTGTTGCTGATCAGCAGCAGTCTGCGGTCGGCCGGCTCGAAGAGGTCCGCGTCCAGCGCGGCGGCCAGGGTGGCGGCGCCGTAGAGGGTGGAGGCGAAGAAGATCTGGGTGCGCTTGCGTGCGCCGCGCGCGGGCATCAGGCCGCCACCTCTCCGGCCACGGGCCTGCGGCGGAGCCGCCTGAGCCGTGCGGCACGCTCGTAGTCCATGGAGTTCAGCGCGTCTTTCAGTATGTCCTGCGGCATGCGCTTCATCGCCGCCGCGCTCATGGTGCGCAGCTTGCGGGCGACCGCGGGTTCGAATCTTTCGATATTGCCCAGATGGTGCGAGATGATGGCGCAATATGTTCGGACGGCTTTCGGAAGGAGTTTATCCGCCTCCTGATCCCGGGCGGTTTCCTCGATAACCTGATCGAATGCGCGGATGAAGTCGAGTTGCCGTACGTCGCCGATCTGGGTGAGCGAAGAGGCGACGCCGCGCCGGTAGAACACGCCCAGCAGCCCGACCACCGCGAAGCTGCGCGCCTCGCGGTGCAGCCGCCAGATCCACGGCCGGTCCTCGGCGGTGCGCAGGCCGTGCGTGAAATGCAGCAGGCCGTCGTCCGCCAGCCGGCGGTGGTACATGCCCGCCCAGGCGTAGGCGTAGTCGACGGACGTCGAGCGGTCGGCGGGGAGGATGGCGTCGCGCGGGTTCATCACCACGCCGCGGCGGCCCACCGGCACCCGGTGGATCGTGCGCGCGCGGGCGGTGCACTGGACGTGGTCCGTACGGACGAAGTCCACGCCCAAGTCCTCGATCACCTCGAGGAGTTGCTCGTAGTAGCCCGGCGCGAGCCAGTCGTCGCCGTCGAGGAACGTGAGGTACTCGCCGCTCGCCGCGTCCAGTCCGGTGTTGCGCGCGGTGGCGAGCCCGCCGTTCCTCTCGTGCCGCACCAGGACCGCCCCCGGCAGCTCGCGCTCGGCGCGCTCCAGGATCTCCGGCGTTTCGTCGGCCGAGCAGTCGTCCACGAGAATGAATTCGAAGTCGTCGCGTGCGTTCGCACGCAGACTTCGCAGGGTGTCAGGGGCATAGGTCTGCACGTTGTAGAACGGCACGATGACGGAGAGCTTAACCACTCGGGTGACGGTAGGTCGCCGTCTGGCATTCGTCTTGACCTGTGGTGTACCTGAAGGTGAACGAAGAACGTCAGAATGGTTAACCCGACGCTCCGGCCTGCCGCTTCGCCAAGCGTCGACGTGCTGTTAACCGTTTGTTGCACCTGCGTTGGGCGGAGAATCGGAATCGCTTCCTACCGTCGGCGACGTGCCCACTCGTACGAATTCCCCCTTGCGCGCAGCAGTGCTCGCCGACTCCGACACCCGGTGGAAGTGGGGCGCGCTCACCGCGCACCGCCTGGTTTCGTCGGATGATCAGGACGACACCCGGCTGGACGGCTTCCTGCTGCGCGGCCGGGCGACGCCGACGGTGCGTCAGCTCGCCGAGGTGGGAGTGCGGGCGCAGTCGCTGCGCGAGGTCACGGGCGCGGAGTTCGTACAGGCCGTCAGCCGTTCGTCGTACGACGTGATCGTACTGTCGTGCGTCGGCGGGGCCGTGCAGGCGATGCTGCACGGACTGGCGCGGGCCTGGCAGGCACCCGCCGCGGATGCCGCGGCGGCCCGCCGCCCCGTCGTCGTCACCGGCTACGTCGGCGTCGTCTACGAGAAGCTCGCCGACGGCCTGCTGCTGCGGCACGGCGCCGATGTCGTGCTGGCGAACTCCGCCTACGACGCCGACCGGTTCCGCGCGGTCTACCGCGGCGTCGGCGCCGACCCCGGCAGCGTCGTGGAGTGCGCCCTGCCCTTCCTCGGCGGCGCACCGTACGCCCCGGAGGCGCGCAAGAGCCGTACGTATCCGGGCGGCACCGTCGTCTTCGCCGTCCAGCCGTCCGTCCCCGACAACCGCGCCGACCGTACGTACCTGCTGCGCCGCGCCGTGGAACACGCCCGCAAGCACCCCGACCGCGAGGTGCTGATGAAGCTGCGCAGCAGGCCCGGCGAGCACACCACGCACATCGAGGAACTGCCGTACCAGAAGCTGGCGGCCAGGATCGAGGGCGGCGCCCCGCCCAACTTCCGCCTCTCCTACGGCAACATGGGCGAGGTCCTGGACACCGCCGACCTGCTGGTGACGGTCAGTTCGACCGCGGCCCTGGAGTCGCTGCACCGCGGCATCCCGACCGCCGTCCTCACCGACCTGGGCATCCGCGAGGTGCTCGGCAACCACCACTTCCTGGGCTCCGGCTGCCTGGCCTCCTGGGACGAGCTCGACGCGGGCCACCTGCCGAAGCCCGACCCGGAGTGGGTCGCCCGGCAGGGCGTGTGCGCCGGTGGGAGCTACGGGACCGCCTTCGACGCGGCGCGCGAGCGGGTCGCCGAGCTGGCCGCCGCCGCCGAGCTGCCGCCGCCGGCCCCGTACTACACGCCGACCACCGCGCCCGGCTATCTGCCGCGCATCCTCGGCCGGTACGGCTTCCAGCCCGACGGCACCCCGCGGCCCGGCGCGCCCACCGGGGACGCCGCGCCCAGCGGACTGCGGCGCGTCGTCCGCAACACGATGCGGGAGGCGGCGCGCGGCGCGTACCGCCACGGCGTGCAGCGCGTGGCGCCCGTCATCCGCCGGATGGGGGAGCTGTGACCGGCCGCGGCGCCGGGTGGCGCGGACATCCCGGGCAGCCGGGCGGGTACGGGCCGTACGAGTGGCTGGGGCAGCTCGGCCAGTTCGCCCAGCCCGCTCAGCCCGGCCAGCGCGCTGAGCCCCGGCCCGCCCGGCCCGACCAGTCCGCCCAGCGCGTTGAGCTCGCCCAGCCCCGACGCGCCTGGCGGCTCCGCCAGCCGCGACAGCCCTCGCACTCCCCGCAGCCCTGGCGGCAGGGCGCGCGCGGCGCGTACCGCCACGGCGTGCGGCGCGTGGCACTCATCATCCGCCGCCTGGGCGGCGCCGCGAGCAGCCGTCACACCCAGCAGGAAGGCGCGCGCGGCGGACACCGCCCAGGCGAACACCGCCCCGGCGTTCCGCGTGTCGCCCCCGTCACCGGCCGTACCGGGGAGGCGCTGTGAGCCGCCCCGACGGCCTCGAAGGAGCCGCAATGCCGACCGTCCCCGAGCGGCGCGTCGTCGCCGTGATCCCCGCCCGCGGCGGATCCAAGGGCGTGCCCGCCAAGAACCTCGCCTCCGTGGGGGGTGTGCCGCTGGTCGCCCGCGCCGTCCGCGAGTGCCGCGCGAGCCGCCTGGTGACGGACGTGATCGTCTCGACCGACGACGCGGGGATCGCCGCCGCCGCGCGGGGCGCGGGCGCCGAGGTCATCCAGCGCCCCACCGACATCGCGGGCGACACGGCCACCAGCGAGGCCGCCGTCCTGCACGCGCTGGACGCGTTCGAGAGCAGGCACCGGACCACCGCCGAGGTCGTGCTGCTGGTGCAGTGCACCAGCCCGTTCATCGTCCGGGAGGACGTGGACGGCGTCGCGGCGGCGGTGCTGGAGGACGGGGCCGACAGCGCGCTGACCGTGGCCCCCTTCCACGGCTTCGTCTGGCGCGACGCGGCGGACGACGGCGGCTTCGCCGCGTACGGCACGACGGCGTACCCGGTGACGCCCGCGCCGGGCACGGCTTCCGGCGGTGTCCCGAGCGCGCGGTCGACGGCTCCGGCGGGAGCCGTACCGGCGGCGGCGCGGCGCGCCGGGGCCGGCTCGACGGGCGTCGCGGACGGATCCGCCGGGGCGGCACAGAACACCGGCACCGGTGCCACCGGCGCGGCCACCGGCCCCGTCGGCACCGGCGAGGACGCCATCGGCGCCTCCCCGGCCTCCGCCGTCGCCGGGCCCCCCGTCGTGCCCCCTGCCGCCGAAGGCGGCTACGGCGTCAACCACGACAAGTCCTTCCGCCCCCGCCGCCAGGACCGCCCCCAGGACCTGCTGGAGACCGGCGCCGCGTACGCCATGCGCGTCGACGGCTTCCGTACCGAGAAGCACCGCTTCTTCGGCCGTACCGCCCTGGTGCGCACCGACGCCGCCCGCGTGCTGGAGATCGACGATCCGCACGACCTGGCGCGCGCCCGCGCCCTCGCACCGCTGCTGGACGCCCCGCGCCCCGGCAGCCTCCCCACCCGCGACGACATCGACGCGGTGGTCATCGACTTCGACGGCACCCAGACCGACGACAGGGTGCTGATCGACTCCGACGGACGGGAACTGGTCGCCGTGCACCGCGGCGACGGACTCGGCATCGCCGCGCTGCGCCGCGCGGGGCTGGCGCTGCTGATCCTGTCCACGGAGCAGAACCCGGTCGTCGCCGCGCGTGCGCGCAAGCTCGGCATCCCCGTGCTGCACGGCATCGACCGCAAGGATCTCGCACTGAAGCAGTGGTGCGAGGAGCAGGGCATCGCCCCGAGCGCGTGCTCTATGTCGGAAACGACGTCAACGACTTGTCGTGCTTCGACGTGGTCGGTTGGCCGGTGGCGGTGGCCACGGCGCACGACGTGGTGCGCGGTGCCGCCCGAGCGGTGACCTCCACACCAGGAGGGCACGGGGCGATCCGCGAGATCGCCGCGTGGCTCCTCGGAAAGGACCTGTCCTGACCCGACGTCAGGGGCCCTGACCCGACGTCCGGGGCGCCTTCACCGTCACCCCCTCAAGTAACGGCGCGCACCTCAGAACCGCGCACACACCAGGCGCCGCAGCGCAGCCCAATCGACTCTGTTCCGCCCCGGCCGCACCAACGGCCGGGACCTCCCGAAAGGTTTCACGTGAGCTCCAACATCCGCCTCCGCACCCTCGGCCAGAAGATCGCCGGCCCCGGCCGGCCCGTCTACGTCACCGGTGAGATCGGCATCAACCACAACGGCGACCTGGAGAACGCGTTCAAGCTGATCGACGTGGCCGCCGACGCCGGCTGCGACGCGGTCAAGTTCCAGAAGCGCACCCCGGAGATCTGCACCCCGCGCGACCAGTGGGACATCGAGCGCGACACGCCGTGGGGCCGGATGACGTACATCGACTACCGCCACCGGGTGGAGTTCGGCGAGGACGAGTACCGCGCCATCGACGAGCACTGCAAGAAGCGCGGCATCGACTGGTTCGCCTCCCCGTGGGACACCGAGGCCGTCGCCTTCCTGGAGAAGTTCGACCTCCCGGCCCACAAGGTCGCCTCCGCCTCGCTGACCGACGACGAGCTGCTGCGCGCGCTGCGCGCCACCGGCCGCACGATCATCCTGTCGACCGGCATGTCCACCCCGAAGCAGATCCGCCACGCGGTGGAGGTGCTCGGCAGCGAGAACATCCTGCTGTGCCACGCCACCTCGACGTACCCGGCCAAGGCCGAGGAACTGAACCTGCGCGTGATCAACACCCTGCAGGCCGAGTACCCGAACGTGCCGATCGGCTACTCCGGCCACGAGACCGGTCTGCAGACCACGCTGGCCGCCGTCGCCCTCGGCGCCGTCTTCGTCGAGCGCCACATCACCCTGGACCGCGCGATGTGGGGCTCGGACCAGGCCGCGTCCGTCGAGCCGCAGGGCCTGCAGCGCCTGGTCCGCGACATCCGCGTCGTGGAGGAGTCGTTGGGGGATGGTGTGAAGAAGGTCTACGAGAGCGAGCTCGGCCCGATGAAGAAGCTGCGCCGCGTCGCGGGCGTCGTCGCCCAGGCGGGCGACCGCGAGCCGGCCGCGGTCTGACGGGACGACACGGCACTGGACACAACGGGACCGGAACTGGACAGGACTGACAGGTCACTGGTGGAGACGACACCGGCCGGGCCGCCGAGCGGCCCAGCGTCCCCGGACGCGGCGCGTACCCCTGCGCGCCGCGTTCGGCCCCTGCCGCGCGACGCGGCACGTCGGCCCGAGACCCTCGCCTTCGTGGAGAGTCCGGTCCAGTTGCTGAACGTCCTGGAGTGGGCCTACACGGACGCCCTGCGGGCGGCGGACCCGGACCCGCCGCCCGCGCCGGGGCCGGCCCCCGCCGGGCCCGGGGCCGCCCCGGCCCCGGGGGCCACCCCGGACCCCGGGGCGGTCCCGGGCCAGGGGCCCGAACAGCCTCCCGCGGACGGCGCGGACGACACGGGCGGCGGGGATGGCGGGGACGCCACCGCCACCGGCACCAGCGGTGCCCCCGTGCTCGGCGCGGCCGTCTCGAGCCTCACCATCGTCGTGCTCTCCCCGCACGACCCCATGACCCGCGGCCAGCTCCGCCGGATGGCGGAACTCGCCCGCGACGAGGGCGTCACCGTGCGCTGGGAGGAGGCGCGCGGCGGGGCGGGCGCGCCGTTCCGTACCGTCGGCGGGCTCTCCGGCCCGTTGCGGCGCGCCGACCGGATCGTCATCGGCGATCCGTTCTCCCGCTACGTGCAGCTCCTGCTGACCCTCACCCGCGCCCGCGACCTGGTCGTCGTCGACGACGGCACGGCCACGATGGAGTTCATCTCCCAGCTGGCGCGCGGCGAGCGCCTCGTGCGCTGGCACCGGCGCGGCAGCGGCCGAGGGGCGCGTGACGTCGTCTTCGCGCCCGTATCCGCTACAGCGCGCCGTCGGCTCACCCCCGGCGGGGACCGCCGGGTCGAGGTGTTCAGTTCGATGCCCGTCGAGCCGCCGCCGGGCGTCACCGTCACCCCGAACTCCTTCGCCTGGACCCGCGCCCGGTTCGGCCCGCCGCGCCTCACCCAGGGCACCGACCTGGTCGGTACGTCCCTGGTCGAGACCGGTGTGGTGGACCTGGACCGCTATCTGGAGGCGGTCGCCGAGCTCGCCAGGACGCACGGCGCCACCCGCTATTTCGCGCACCGCCGTGAGAGCGCGGACAAGCTGCACCGGGTGAGCGCGGAGATCGGGCTGGAGGTCGTACGGCCCGATCTGCCCCTGGAGCTGATCGCCCGCCGCGGCCCCATAGGGCGCACGATCCTCAGCTTCCCGTCGACGGTGGTCCACACGCTGCCGCTCGCGCTCGCGGGCACCGGCGTGCGGGTGGCGGTCTGCGACGTGGATCCGGCCTGGCTGACGCGCGACGCCTCACCGCGCGCCCAGGGCTTCCTCTCCGGTGTCACCGGTACGGCCCGCGACGTGCACCGCCTGAAGTCGGCACCGTCCACGCCCTGACCGTCCGGATCCTGAGGTCCGTCCACGCCCTGAGTCGTCCACGCGTCCACACTCTGAGAAGTCGCCCAGCTCACCTCAGCCCCCGAAAAAGACGCGGTATACCCCTGACAAGGCAGATCATGCGCGAACAGGCCGGGTTTCCGTCCCCTATGGGGCTGAAATTTCATTGATCGCACCCCAGGCGCCGCGTGGATCGGCATACGCTTCATCGGGTGAACCACGTGATGTCCCCTGCGACGAGTCCCGAGGCCGTCACCGCCGTCGAAGCCGCCGCCGCTGTCGCCACGGTCGACGCCGCGGCCGCCGCTGACGCCGTGACCGCCGTCGCCTCCGCCGACGCCGTGACCCCCGTCGACGCGGAGCCTGCCGGCACGCTTTCCGAGGCGCTGCGGGAGGAACTCATCGCGTTCCGCCGTGAGTTGCACCGGTACCCGGAGCTGGGCAACTGCGAGTTCCGTACCACCGCGGCGATCAAGGCCCGGCTGGAGCAGGCCGGGCTCAGCCCCCGGGTGCTGCCCACCGGCACCGGACTGGTTTGCGACGTCGGCCCCACGGAAGGCCCCGCCGCCGCGCGGCCCATGCTGGCGCTGCGCGCGGACATCGACGGGCTGCCCATCCCGGACACCAAGGACGTGCCGTACCGCTCGACCGTCCCGGACCGGGCGCACGCCTGCGGCCACGACGTGCACACCACCGTCGTCCTCGGCGCCGGTCTGGTCCTGGCCGAAATGCATCGCGCGGGACGGCTCCCGCATCCCGTACGGCTGCTGTTCCAGCCCGCCGAGGAGGTGCTGCCCGGCGGCGCGGCCGAGGTGGTCGAGGCGGGCGTGCTGGACGGCGTCGGCCGGATCCTGGCGGTGCACTGCGACCCCAAGGTGGACGTGGGCCGGATCGGGCTGCGGACGGGGGCGATCACCTCGGCCTGCGACCGGCTGGAGGTCGCGCTGAACGGGGCGGGCGGACACACCGCGCGCCCGCACCTGACCACCGACCTGGTGACCGCCGCCGCCAAGGTGGCCACCGAGGTGCCCGCGCTGCTCGCCCGGCGCGTCGACGCCCGCTCGGGGCTCGCGGTGACCTGGGGGCGGCTGGCGACCGGCCACATCTGCAACGTCATCCCCGAGCGCGCCGAGCTCTCCGGGACGGTCCGCTGCCTGGACCTGCCGGCCTGGCGGGAGGCCCCGGACCTGGTGCACGCCGCGATCGACGAGATCGCCTCCCTGCACGGCGCCAAGTCCGAGATCACCTACGTCCGCGGCGTGCCGCCGGTGGTGAACGAGCCGTCCTCCACCGAGCTGCTGCGCCGGGCGATGGTGCTGCGCCATGGGGGGATTCCGTGGAGGACACGGAGCAGAGCCTTGGTGGCGAGGACTTCTCCTGGTATCTGGAACATGTGCCCGGCGCGATGGCCCGCCTCGGGGTCCGGCGGCCGGGTGACACCACGCGGCGCGACCTGCACCGCGGGGACTTCGATGTGGACGAGGGGGCCATCCAGGTCGGTGTGGAGCTCTTCACGGCCGCGGCGATGCTCGACCGTCACGTTCCGTAGCAGGAATGGTCGCTTCCGGTGGCCGAAAATCGGTCCGGACACCCACTTTTACATGATCGACACTTTCTGTAGACGTGGCGGCCAAGCCAGGTTCGCGACGATCCGATAACGGCTTCGAAGCACCCCTTTATCTGACATCTACGCGCGTTACGATGCGGCGAAACCAGCGCCAAAGGAGGCGCTTTCGAGCCGAAGGGGACCCCTCGTGCGCCGGGTATCCACGATCACCGTCGCGGGCATCGCCACCGCGACTCTCGCTTTCTCGCTCACCGCCTGTGGCAGCAGCTCCGAAGAGGGCGGCAAGGACAAGGGCATCGGCCTCGCCTATGACGTCGGCGGCCGCGGCGACCACTCGTTCAACGACTCCGCCGCCAAGGGCTTCGACAAGGCCAAGAAGGAATTCAAGGTCGCGGGCAAGGACCTCACGGCCAAGGAGACCGACACCGACGCCGACCGCTACCAGAAGCTCAAGGACCTGGCGGCGGCCGGTTACAACCCGGTGATCGCCGTCGGGTTCAAGTACAACGCCGCGGTGACCAAGATCTCCAAGGAAGACGCGTTCAAGGACACCGACTTCGCGATCATCGACTCCGTCGTCGATGCCCCGAACGTCACCAGCCTGGTCTTCACCGAGAACGAGAGCTCGTACCTGGCGGGTGTCGCCGCCGCGCTGAAGTCCAAGACCGACAAGGTCGGCTTCATCGGCGGTGACTCCAGCGCGCCGCTGCTGAAGAAGTTCGCCGGCGGCTTCGCGCAGGGCGTCAAGGACACCAAGCCCAAGGCGACCGTGGACGTCCAGTGGGTCGCACCGAACGCGTCCGGCTTCGGCCAGCCCGACCGCGGCAAGGACATCGCCGACGGCATGCTCTCCAACAACATCGACGTGATCTACTCGGCGGCCGGCGGCTCCGGCGCCGGCGCCATCGAGGCGACCGGCAAGAAGAAGGGCACCTGGTCCATCGGCGTCGACAGCGACCAGTACCTGGACCCGAGCCTGTCCGCCTACAAGCACTCGATCCTCACCTCGGCCGTGAAGAACGTCGACGTCGCCGTCTACGACTTCATCAAGAGCGTCCTCAAGGACAAGAAGCCGCTCGAGGGCGCCCAGCGGTTCTCGCTGAAGACCGACGGCGTGGGCCTGTCCTACTCCGGCGGCTTCCTCGACGACATCAAGCCGAAGCTGGAAGACGCCAAGAAGAAGATCATCGACGGCAAGATCAAGGTGGTCGACACCTACAAGGGCTGATCCCGGCCCGCCGAGCACGGCCCGATCACCGGCCGCAGCTCACCACAGCGTGTTCGATGGACCTGGGGGATGACGCACCGTCCGCCAGGTCCATCGCGCGCCGCGCCCCCTAACGCGATCTTTCCGCCGCTGTCCCACCCCACAGGAGTGCGCCATCAAAGCCGCCAAGCCCGTCCCGGGCGAGCCACCTGCCGACGTCTCGGGAGACGTCGCCGTAGAGCTCCACGGAATCACCAAGCGGTTCCCCGGAGTCGTCGCCAACCACGACATCAACCTCACCGTGCGCCGCGGGACCGTCCACGCCCTCTGCGGCGAGAACGGCGCGGGCAAGTCGACCCTGATGAAGATCCTCTACGGGATGCAGCGTCCCGACGAGGGCACCATCGCGATCGACGGCACCCAGGTGGAGCTGCACTCCCCGGCGGACGCCATCGCCCGCGGCGTCGGCATGGTGCACCAGCACTTCATGCTGGCCGACAACCTCACCGTGCTGGAGAACGTCGTCCTCGGCGCGGAGAAGCTGTACGGCATCGGGTCCGGCGCCCGCGCCAAGATCAAGGAGCTCTCCGACGCGTACGGCCTCGGGGTGCGCCCCGACGCCCTCGTGGAGGACCTCGGCGTCGCCGACCGGCAGCGCGTGGAGATCCTCAAGGTCCTCTACCGCGGCGCCCGCACCCTGATCCTCGACGAGCCGACCGCCGTGCTCGTCCCGCAGGAGGTCGACGCGCTCTTCGACAACCTGCGCGAGCTGAAGTCCGAGGGCCTGACCGTCATCTTCATCTCCCACAAGCTGGGCGAGGTGCTGTCGGTCGCCGACGACATCACCGTCATCCGGCGCGGCACCACCGTGGCGTCGGTCGTCCCCGCCGAGACCACCCCCAAGCAGCTCGCCGAGCTGATGGTCGGCAGCGAGCTGCCCTCGCCGGAGGCCCGCGAGTCCACCGTCACCGACGTCCCCATGCTCACCGTCGACGGGCTGCACCTGATGGCGCAGGACGTGGACGGGGTGGAGCGCGCGGTCCTGGACCGGATCAGCTTCACCATCCACAAGGGCGAGGTGCTGGGCATCGCCGGCGTCGAGGGCAACGGCCAGGCCGAGCTCGTCGAGGCCATCATGGGCATGCGCGACGCCGACCACGGCACCGTCACCCTCGACGGCGCCGACATCAGCCACGCGCCCACCCGCAAGCGGCGGGAGGACGGCATCGGGTACATCCCCGAGGACCGCCACCGGCACGGCCTGCTGCTGGAGGCCCCGCTGTGGGAGAACCGCATCCTGGGGCACGTCACCGAGAAGCCCAACAGCAAGGGCGGCCTGCTGGACCCGGCCGCCGCCCGGCGCGACACCGAGCGGATCGTGCGCGACTACGACGTCCGTACGCCCGGCATCGAGGTCACCGCGGCCTCGCTGTCCGGTGGCAACCAGCAGAAGCTGATCTTCGGCCGGGAGATGAGCCACCAGCCCAAGCTGCTGATCGCCGCCCACCCGACCCGCGGCGTGGACGTCGGCGCGCAGGCCCAGATCTGGGACCAGATCCGCGAGGCCCGCCACGAGGGACTCGCCGTCCTGCTCATCTCCGCGGACCTGGACGAGCTGATCGGCCTGTCCGACACCCTGCGCGTGATGTACCGCGGCCGGCTCGTCGCCGACGCCGACCCCGCCACGATCACCCCGGAGGAGCTGGGCTCGGCCATGACCGGCGCCGCGTCCGGCCATCTGGAGCACCACGAGACCCCCACCGACGAAGGTCAGGGCGCCGGGGGAGAGGACCGATGAAGACCACCGAGAAGACGCAGGCCCCGACGGGCTCCTCGCAGTCGATCCTGCGCAGGATCGACAAGGAGCGCGTGGTCCTGGCGATCGCGGCGCCGCTGCTGGCCCTGGTCGCGGCGTTCCTGCTGACCGCACTGGTGCTGGCGGCGACCGGCAAGGAGCCGTTCAACGCGTTCAGCATCATGTTCGAGTACGGCTCCAAGTCCGACAGCCAGGTCTACATCCTCAACAAGGGCACGGGGTACTTCCTCGCGGGCCTCGCGGTGGCCGTCGGCTTCCGGATGAACCTGTTCAACATCGGCGTGGACGGCCAGTACCGGCTCGCCGCGTTCCTCGCGGCCGTCGTCGGCGGCGCCCTGTCGCTGCCCGGGTTCGTCCAGATCCCGCTGATCATCCTCGTCGCGATGCTGGTCGGCGCGATGTGGGCCTCCATCGCCGGCCTGCTCAAGGTCTACCGCGGCGTCAGCGAGGTGATCAGCACGATCATGCTGAACTTCCTGGCGACCACGCTGATCGGCTACCTGCTGGTCGACGGCCGCCTCGCGGTCCTCGACAAGGAGTCCGGCGTCGTCTCCACCGAGCCGCTGCCGGAGTCCAGCCACTTCTTCACCATCCCGGCGGGCCCCGGCCTCGACCCGATCTGGGGCTTCATCGTCGTGGCGGCCCTGGCGGGCCTGGGCTACTGGTTCCTGCTGGCCCGTACCCGCTTCGGCTTCGACCTGCGCGCGGTGGGCCGCTCCGAGTCCGCCGCCCGCGCCAGCGGCGTCGACGTCAAGCGCATGATCATCACCAGCATGGTGCTCTCCGGCGCGGTGGCCGGCCTGGTCGGCATGCCGACCGTGCTGAACGACACCCACCAGTTCACCGCCGACTTCCCCACCGGCGTCGGCTTCACCGGCATCGCCATCGCGCTGCTCGGCCGCAACAACCCCGTCGGCATCGCGCTGGCCGCCGCGCTGTGGACCTTCCTGGAGCGCGGCGCGGGCAAGCTCGAGTTCGAGGGCTACGACAAGGAGATCGTCGGCGTGATGCAGGGCGTGATCGTCCTGTGCGTCGTCATCGCCTACGAACTGGTGCGCCGCTTCGCGCTCAAGCGCCAGCAGCAGCGCGTCGGCGCGGAACTCGCCGCCCAGGCCAAGAAGAAGGAGGTGGCAGCATGAGTGCCACGGCTACCACTCCCAAGTCCGCCACCTCGGTACGGCCCGAGGCGCCGCGCCGGCTGACGTTCGCCAAGGTGCTGCTGCTCGTCGCGGGCGCCCTGGTCCTGCTGTCGGTGGTGAGCGCACTGGTCTCGGCCAAGGACCAGAACGCGTTCTACAGCATCACCTCCTCCGGGCAGGTCGCCGCCGCTCTGTCCATGGCGGTCCCGATCGGACTCGCGGGCCTCGGCGGCCTGTGGGCCGAGCGGGCCGGCGTGGTCAACATCGGCCTCGAAGGCATGATGATCCTCGGCACCTTCTTCGGTGCCTGGGCGGGCTACCAGACCAGCCCCTGGGTCGGCGTCCTGGCGGGCGTCCTCGGCGGCGCGGTCGGCGGCCTGGTGCACGCCATCGCCACCGTCACCTTCGGCGTCGACCACATCATCTCCGGTGTCGCGATCAACATCCTGGCGCTCGGCGCCACCAGCTACCTGGCCAAGCGCTGGTTCGGGCCGCTGGAGGCGGAGGGCGGCAGCCCCAGGCAGTCGCCGAAGGTCGACGACATCCAGGACTTCACGGTGCCGGGCCTGTCCGACTGGCTCGCCGACGTCGAGAAGCACCACTGGTTCTTCGTCTCCGACGTCGCAGGTCTCCTCGGCGGCCTGGTCACCGACATCTCGGCCCTGACGCTCGTCGCCATCGCGCTCTTCGTCGGCACGTTCTTCGTCCTGTGGAAGACCTCGTTCGGCCTGCGGCTGCGGTCCTGCGGTGAGAACCCGACGGCCGCCGAGTCCCTCGGCGTCAACGTGTACCTGTACAAGTACGCGGCCGTGGTCACTTCCGGCGCGCTGGCCGGTCTCGGCGGCGTCTTCCTCGCCATGGTCCGCTCGCACATCTACAACGAGGGCCAGACCGGCGGCCGCGGCTTCATCGGCCTCGCCGCCATGCTCTTCGGCAACTGGCGCCCCGGCGGCCTGGCCATGGGCGCGGGCCTGTTCGGCTACACCGACGCGCTCCAGCTGCGCAACGGCGGCCCGACCGTCCACGCCCTGCTGCTCCTGGCCGCGATCGGCCTCGCGCTCTTCGCCGCCTGGAAGGTCTACCGCAAGGCCATGGTCGCGGCCGCGGTGAACGCCGGCGTCGCCGCGGTGCTGGTCGTCTGGTACGCGTTCACCGACACCGTGCCGAACGAGCTGGTCAGCGCCACCCCGTACCTGGTGACGCTGCTCGTCATGGCCCTGGCCGCGCAACGGCTGCGGATGCCCAAGGCGATCGGCAGGCCCTACCGCAAGGGACAGGGCAAGTGAGCGACATGAGCACCGCCCCCGACTGGGAGGCGCTGCACGCGGAGGCCCGGGACGCGATGTCCCGGGCCTACGCCCCGTACTCCGGCTTCCCGGTGGGCGCCGCGGCCCTCGTCGACGACGGCCGCGTCGTCAGCGGCTGCAACGTGGAGAACGCGGCGTACGGGGTCGCGCTGTGCGCCGAATGCGGTCTGATCTCCGAGCTGTTCGCCACCGGCGGCGGCCGCCTCACCGCGTTCGTCTGCGTCGACCGGCACGGCGCCGTGCTGATGCCGTGCGGCCGCTGCCGCCAACTGCTGTGGGAGCACGGCGGCCCCGAGCTCCTGGTCGACACGGCCTCCGGCATCCGCCCGCTGGCCGAACTGCTGCCGGACGCTTTCGGCCCGAACGACCTCCAGCGTTAGGGTCTACACGCGTCACCCTCCCCGTAAGAACCTTGCGTCGAACGCGCGATCAGAAGGGCTGCGCGTCATACGCGCGATCAGAAAGGCTGCCCGCACCATGGACGCCATCTCCGTCATCCGCGCCAAGCGCGACGGCGGCCGCCTCACCGACGGCCAGATCGACTGGATCATCGACGCCTACACACGCGGCGAGGTCGCGGACGAGCAGATGTCCGCGCTCGCGATGGCGATCTTCCTCAACGGCATGGACCGGGCGGAGATCGCCCGCTGGACCGCCGCGATGATCGCGAGCGGCGAGCGGATGGACTTCTCCTCCCTCCCCCGCCGGACCGCCGACAAACACTCCACCGGCGGCGTGGGCGACAAGATCACCCTCCCGCTGGCCCCGCTCGTCGCCGCCTGCGGCGCGGCCGTTCCCCAGCTCTCCGGCCGGGGCCTCGGCCACACCGGCGGCACCCTCGACAAGCTGGAGTCCATCCGAGGCTGGCGCGCGCTCCTCTCCAACGACGAGATGCTGAACGTCCTCCGGGACGTCGGCGCGGTCATCTGCGCGGCGGGCGACGGCCTCGCCCCGGCCGACAAGAAGCTGTACGCGCTGCGCGATGTCACCGGCACCGTCGAGTCCATCCCGCTGATCGCCTCCTCGATCATGTCCAAGAAGATCGCCGAGGGCACGGGCGCCCTGGTGCTGGACGTGAAGGTCGGCTCCGGCGCCTTCATGAAGGACATCGAGTCGGCCCGCGAGCTGGCGACGACGATGGTGGGCCTCGGCACCGACCACGGCGTCAGGACGGTCGCCCTGCTCACCGACATGTCCACCCCGCTCGGCCTCACCGCCGGCAACGCCCTCGAGGTCCGCGAGTCGGTCGAGGTGCTGGCGGGCGGCGGCCCGGCGGACGTCGTGGACCTGACCGTGGCCCTGGCCCGCGAGATGCTGGCCGCCGCGGGCGTGACGGGCAAGGACCCGGCCGACGCCCTCGCCGACGGCTCCGCGATGGACCACTGGCGCCGCATGATCGCCGCCCAGGGCGGCGACCCGGACGCCCCGCTGCCGGTCGCCCGCGAACAGCACGTGATCACGGCCGACGCGACGGGCGTCCTCACCGCGATGGACGCGTACGCGGTGGGCGTCGCCGCCTGGCGCCTGGGCGCGGGCCGGGCCCGCAAGGAGGACCCGGTGCAGGCGGGCGCGGGCATCGAACTGCACGCGAAGCCGGGCGACACGGTGACCGCAGGCCAGCCCCTGCTGACGCTGCACACCGACACCCCGGAGAAGTACGACTACGCCCTCGCGGCCCTGGACGGCGCCGTCGAGATCGCCGCCCCGGGCACGGAGTTCACCCCGAACCCGATCGTGCTGGACCGCATCGCCTGACACGGCTTCCGATCGCCTAGCGGCAGTAGATGTCGCGGCCGGGCCGTTCCCCCGTCGCCAGATAGCGGGAGACGGTCCGGTCGCCGCACGCGTTGCCGTTGGCCAGGTAGGAGTCGTGGCCACTGGCGTCCACGGTCACCATGGTCGCGCGCCGGCCCAGGGCCTCGCGCAGCTTCAGAGCGCCGCTCAGCGGGCTGCCCGGGTCGCGTTCGTTCTGTATGAGCAGGACGTTGGACGGGCCGCGGTCGGTGATCCGTACGGGAGCCTCCTTCGGCGGGTACGGCCAGGCGGCGCAGAGCATCGCGTTCCTCGGCATCCCGGCGGTCAGCGGATACCTGGCCCGGCTCTCGGCCACGTCCTTCTCGTACGCGGCGGGCGACGTCGGCCACGCGATGTCGTTGCAGATGGTCGCGGAGCCGACCGCCACGGAGTTCTGCAGCACCGACTCGGGCGGCGCCGGGGGCGCGGGCGGCACGGTCCCCTTCCGGGCGGCCAGGATCAGCTTGGCCAGCTCGGGGTAGTCGCCGGGCGCGTAGAGGCTGTTGAGCAGCGTATGGCGCAGCACGTTGCCGTTCAGCTCCGCCGGGTTGGCGCCGGGCCAGGGGATCGGCTCGCGGTCCAGCCGCGCGGCGAGACGCAGGAACAGCGGGCGTACCTCGGCCGCCGTCTCGGCCACCCGGTCCGGGTTGCCGGGCTTCGACGCCCACGCGGCGAAGTCGGGGAAGGTGTCCTCGACGCCGGCCTCGTGCGCGGCGATCCAGGCGCGGGAGACGCGCGTGTGGTCGGGGTTGTCATTGCTGTCCAGCACGACGCGGTCCGTGCGGTGCGGGAAGAGCTGGCCGTAGACGGCGCCGACGTACGTGCCGTACGAGGTGGCCCACGCGGACAGCTTCCGTTCGCCGAGCGCCGCCCGGACGCGGTCGATGTCGCGGGCCTCGTTGGCCGTGCTGATGTGGCGGATCAGCTCACCGCCGTTGCGCGCGCAGGCGTCCGACGTCCGCTGCGCGGCGGCGAAGTTCTCCGTGATGGATCCGTCGGGGGCGGGCCAGGGCCGCAGCCCCGATACGGCGAGGTCGCGGTGCTCAAGGCCGCAGGTGACGGGGGTGGAGCGGCCTAACCCCCGGGGATCGAAACCGACCAGGTCATAGGCGTCCCGCACGTCCTGCGGCAGCTTCTGCCCCTTTCCGGAAGGGGCGTCGAGACCGGACCCGCCGGGTCCGCCCGGGATCAGGAGCAGCACGCCGCGCCGCGCCTCCGGCTTCTCGCTGGGGATACGGGAGACGGCGATGCTGATCTTCTTGCCGCCGGGGTCGGCGTAGTCCATCGGCACCTCGACGGTCGCGCACTCCTGCCGCGGGTCGAGCCCGCGCCCCTCGCACTTCGCCCAGTCGAGGGACGTGGGCGCGTGCGGAGGCCCGACGGTCGACGCCGTGGCGGTGAGCGGTGCGGTGAGGCCGAGGACGGCGGTGGAGGCGGCGAGCAGAGCGGCGTTTCGCTTGGACTTCGTCATACGGACCAGCCTCGCCCGGCTTCCGCGCCCGCGGCATCCTGCCAACTGGCGGATGTGGATGGGGGTTTACCCCCACAAGCCCCCTAGGGCACGCCCCCGAACGGGGCCCGGCAGCGTGTCCTACACTCCGCCCATGGGGATCACGACTGCTGCTGCCGTCGCCGAGGACCTGGCGCCGAACGGCGTACTGCGGGCCTCGATCAATCTGGGGAATCCGGTGCTGGCCCAGGGCACGCCGCAGGCGCCGACCGGCGTGACGGTCGACATCGCGCGTGAGGTCGGCGCGCGGCTGGACGTGCCGGTGGAGCTGGTCTGCTTCGACGCCGCCCGGAAGTCGTACGAGGCCATGGCGGCGGGCCGGGCCGACGTGTGCTTCCTGGCCATCGAGCCCGCACGCGAGGCCGAGGTCGCCTTCACCGCCCCGTACGTCGTGATCGAGGGCGTGTACGCCGTGCCCCACGACTCGGCCCTCACCACGGTCGCCGACGTCGACCGCGCGGGCGTGCGGATCGGCGTGAAGCGCGGCTCGGCGTACGACCTCTACCTCTCCCGCACGCTCCGGCACGCGACCGTCGTGCGCGGCGAGGAAGGAGTCGGCGCGTTCCGCGCCGAGGGCCTGGAGGTCGCGGCCGGCATCAGGCAGCCGATGACGGAGTTCGCCGCGGCGCATCCCGAAGTCCGGCTGATCGAGGGCCGGTTCATGCAGATCCGGCAGGCGGTGGGCACGACCAGGACCCGGCGGCCCGAGACCGTCTGCTTCCTCCGCGACCTGGTCGAGGAGCTGAAGGCCGCCGGATTCGTCGCCGACTCCCTGCGCCGCGCGAACCAGCCCGACACCCTGGTCGCCCCACCCGCCGCCTGATCAGCGCGGCGCGGCCCTCCTGACGGAGAGGGCGCGCCCTGTGCGGTGTGCCGGCACGCGCCAGGGCGGCGGCGCGTACCGTCACGCGCCAGGGCGGCGGCGCGTGCCGTCACACGCCGGGGCGGCGGCTGCGTGCCGTCACGCGCCATCGCCCCGCAGCGTGTCCGCCACAGCTCCTTCGCCGGATACCCGGACCGCTCCGGAAGCCACCGCCTCCGCCACCGTCATCGCGTCCCGCGCCAGCTCCGCGCACACCTCGCCGTCCAACGCCAGTGCGGCGTCCGCGCGTTCGGCGGGCCCGTCCCCGTACGTCGGCTCCGTGTCCGCGGCGAAGCGGAGGTGGAAGACGCCCTCGGGCAGCCGCACCTCCACCACCCCCGCCCGCGTCGCCAGCGGCGCCCGCAGCCGCAGCATCAGCGGCACCGCGAACCAGTGCGCCCGGACCGCGTCCGTCGGGCGGCGTTCGGCGAGACCGTCCGCGCCCCAGTCGGCCAGGGCGCTCAGGACCGGCAGCAGGGCGCGGCCGCGTGGGGTGAGTTCGTAGACCGAGGCCGACGCGGGCGGGGAGAGCCGGCGGCGGGTGAGGATGCCGTCGCGCTCCAGGTCCTTGAGGCGCGAGGCGAGCATG
This sequence comes from Streptomyces sp. XD-27, assembly GCF_030553055.1. NCBI lineage: Bacteria > Bacillati > Actinomycetota > Actinomycetes > Kitasatosporales > Streptomycetaceae > Streptomyces > Streptomyces sp. XD-27. Next base: position 3,235,297 of record NZ_CP130713.1, on the reverse strand, counting down.
TCCGTGCTGACGCCCGGCAGATCGGCGTGCAGGTCGGTGTATCTGCGGGGTCCCGCCAGCAGTTCCCGCGCGATCAGCAGCGTCCACCGGTCACCGACGGTGTCGAGGGCCCGCGCGATCGCGCAGTACTGGGCATAGCTTCGGCGTGGCATGCGCCCCAGTCTAGACATGTGGTTGGACTTTCCAAGTGGCGACTTGGTAGAACCAAGTAGGTCGTCGTCATCGGGCGACGTGCGGGAGGACGGGAGAGCCAGCGCATGGAGTTCCGGCAGTCGAGCAAGCTCAGCGAGGTCTGCTACGAGATCCGCGGGCCGGTGATCGAGCACGCCGACGCCCTGGAGGAGGCCGGGCACAGCGTGCTGCGCCTGAACACCGGCAACCCCGCGCTCTTCGGGTTCGAGGCCCCGGAGGAGATCCTCCAGGACATGATCCGGATGCTGCCGCGGGCGCACGGCTACACCGACTCGCGCGGCATCCTCCCCGCCCGCCGCGCCGTGGCCCAGCACTACCAGCAGCGCGGCCTGGCCGACGTCGGCGTCGACGACGTCTTCCTGGGCAACGGAGTCTCCGAGCTGGTCTCCATGGCCGTGCAGGCGCTGGTGGAGGACGGCGACGAGATCCTCATCCCGGCGCCCGACTTCCCGCTGTGGACCGCGGTCACCACGCTCGCGGGCGGCAAGCCCGTGCACTACGTGTGCGACGAGTCCGCCGACTGGTACCCCGACCTCGACGACATGGCGTCGAAGATCACCGACCGGACCAAGGCCGTCGTGATCATCAACCCCAACAACCCCACCGGGGCGGTCTATCCGCGCGAGATCCTCGACGGGATCCTCGACCTCGCCCGCCGCCACCACCTGATGGTCTTCTCCGACGAGATCTACGACAAGATCCTCTACGACGGCGCGGTCCACCACCACACCGCCGTCCTCGCCCCGGACCTGGTCTGCCTGACGTTCAGCGGCCTGTCGAAGGCGTACCGGGTCGCCGGATTCCGCTCCGGCTGGGTCGTGGTCAGCGGCCCGAAGCAGCACGCCCGCAACTACCTGGAGGGCCTGACGATGCTCGCCTCCATGCGGCTGTGCGCCAACGCCCCGGCGCAGTACGCCATCCAGGCCGCGCTCGGCGGGCGGCAGAGCATCGAGGACCTGGTCCTGCCGGGCGGCCGGCTGCACGAACAGCGCGACCGGGCCTGGGAGAAGCTCAACGAGATCCCGGGCGTCTCGTGCGTGAAGCCCCGGGGCGCGCTGTACGCGTTCCCGCGGCTCGACCCGAAGGTGTACCCGATCCACGACGACGAGAAGTTCGTCCTGGACCTGCTGCTGCGCGAGAAGATCCAGGTGGTCCAGGGCACCGGCTTCAACTGGCCCCGCCCCGACCACTTCCGCATCCTCACGCTGCCCTACGCCGACGACCTGGAGGCGGGCATCGGCCGCATCGGCCGTTTCCTGAGCGGATATCGTCAGTCATGACCATCAACTGGCCTGTTGTGGCCGTCAGTCTGCCCGGACCGTACGAGATCTCGACCGAGCGGGACCGGCTCGACCTCGCCCAGGTGCACCAGTGGCTGTCCACCGACACCTACTGGGCCACCGGCCGCAGCCTGGAGACCGTCGAACGCGCCATGGAGACCTCCCTGAACCTCGGCGTCTACGACGCCGAGGGCACCCAGGTCGGCTATGCGCGCGTCGTCACCGACCTGGCCACCTTCGGTTGGCTGTGCGATGTCTACGTCTCCCGCGGCCACCGAGGGAACGGCATCGGCGGCGCCCTGGCGGCGGCGGCCCGCGACTGCCTGGCCCCGTACGGGCTCCGGCGGATCCTGCTCTCCACGGATGGCGCCCAGCCGATCTACGCGAAGGCGGGCTTCACGCCGCTGCCCGAGACCCCGGAGTACATGCAGTTCGCGTACTGACACCACGGGCGCGTCCGTGCGACATGGCGACGGCCCGCCCCCCACCGATGCGGGGAGCGGGCCGCGGCCGTACCGGCGCCGGGCGCCCGCGCGGTCAGCGGGCCGCCGCCGGGGCGCGCCGCGCCACGAGCGCCTTGCGCGTCGCGTACAGCGTGATGCCCGCCGCGCCGACCATCGCCGACAGCCCCAGCACCACGGTGCCCTCCCAGCCGGCCGCGTTGAAGGCGACGGCGCCCAGCGCCCCGCCCGCGCTGCTGCCCAGGTAGTACGCGGTCTGGTAGAGCGCCGACGCCTGGGCGCGGCCCGTGGTGGCCGCCCGGCTCACCGACGACGACGCCACCGCGTGGCCCGCGAAGAAGCCCGCGGTGATCAGGACGAGGCCGAGCAGCACCGCGCCCAGCGAGTCGGTCAGCGTCAGCAGCAGACCGGTGGCCGTGGTGCCCACCGCCAGGTACAGCGCGCCGCGCCGCCCCAGCCGGCCGACCAGCTGCCCGGCCGCCGCCGAGGACGCCGTACCCACCAGGTAGACCAGGAAGACGGAGCCGACCACGCCCTGCGGCAGGTGGAACGGCTCGCCCGCCAGCCGGTAGCCGATCACCGTGTACACCGCACCGAACACGGTCATGAACAGCGCGCCGATCGCGTACAGCCGGCACAGCAGCGGATCCGACAGGTGCCCGGCGACGGTACGGGCCACCGCGCGCGGGCTCAGCGGACTCGGCCGGAAGTGCCGCGCCTTGGGGATCAGCAGCCGGAAGACCACGACCGAGGCCACGGCCAGGGCGGCCACCGCGCCCAGCGCCGCCCGCCAGCCCCACGCCTGCGCCACCCAGCCGGTGACGATCCGGCCCGACATGCCGCCGATGCTGTTGCCCGCGACAAAGAGGCCGATCGCGCCGATCAGCGCCTTCGGGCGCACCTCCTCCGCCAGGTACGCCATCGCCGCGGCCGGCAGTCCGGCCAGCGCCACGCCCTGCACCGCGCGCAGCCCGATCAGCCAGCCGAGGTCGGGCGCGAACGGGATCAGCAGCGACATCAGCGCCGCGCCGCACAGCGAGGCGGTCATCATCGCCCGGCGGCCGAACCGGTCGGACAGCACGCTCAGCGGCAGCACCGCCAGCGCGAGCGCGCCCGTCGCGGCGGAGACGGTCCAGCTGGCCTGGTCCGGCGACACCCCGAGGTCGGCGGAGATCGCGGGCAGCAGGGCCTGGGTGCTGTACAGCAGCGCGAAGGTGGCGACTCCGGCGGCGAAGAGGGCGAAGCTCATCCGGCGGTAGCCGGGGCCGCCCGGGCGCAGCCGCTCGTCGGAGCCGGCGGCGGAGTCGGTGGAAAGGGACGGCGAGGGAGAGGCGCCCACACGGATGACGGTGGACGCCCCGGTATCAGCAGGAGGCATGCCACGAATGTATGTACGGTCCGTCTCATGCGTCCAATGCACAGAACGTCCATAATCGATGCTGTGCAGCATGAGCAGAGGTCAGCGCGGTCGGTGTCACGCGTCCGCAACGAAAAAGACACCGCGGTGACAGTCGACGCCGAGCACGGATCGTGGGCGGCCGAGCTGGCGCCGCGCCTGGCGCAGTTCGCCGCCGTCGCCCGCCACGAGCACGTCACGCGCGCCGCGCAGGAACTCGGCGTACCGCAGTCCACCCTCAGCCGCGCCATGGCCCGGCTCGAACAGGACCTGGGCGTCGCGCTGTTCGCCCGGCGCGGCCGCGCGGTCGCGCTCACCCCGGCGGGCCGCACCTTCCTGCTCTCCACCGAGCGCGCGCTGGCGGAGGTGGAGCGCGCCGCCGAATCGGTGCGGGCCGACGCCGACCCGGCGGGCGGCAAGGTCGCCTTCGGCTTCCTGCACACCCTCGGCACCGAGACCGTACCCGGACTGATCCGCGCCTTCCGCGTCGAGCACCCCCGCGTCCGCTTCCAACTCGTCCAGAACTACGGCGAGGCGATGATCGACCGGCTGCGCGCCGGGGAGCTGGACCTGTGCCTGACCTCGCCGGTCCCGGACGCCCCCGACCTGGTCGCCCGCCGGCTGGACGAGCAGCGGCTGCGGCTGGTCGTCCCCGACGACCACCGGCTCGCCCGGCGCAAGCGCGTGCGGCTGGCCGAGGCGTCGGCCGAACTGTTCGTCACCCTGGAGCCGGGCTTCGGGCTGCGCCGGATCACCGACGCGCTGTGCGCGGAGGCCGGGTTCACCCCGCGGGTCGCCTTCGAGGGCGAGGAGGCGGAGACCCTGCGCGGCCTGGTCGCCGCCGGTCTCGGCGTCGCCCTCCTGCCGCCCCCGGCGGTGCCGCGGCCGGGCGTCGCCGAGCTCACCGTCACCGCGCCGCGCGCGGTCCGGGAGATCGGCGTGGCGTGGCTGGAGGGCCACCCGGACACGCCCCCGGTGGCCGCGTTCAAGCGCTTTCTGCTGGCCCAACGGGGCCGCCTGCTGGCCTGACCGACGGTCCTCCGGTCCGCCGACCGGTCAGCGGTTCGTACGGCCGAAGCCCGCCGCCAGGGGCATCCGCAGGCCCAGCGGCGGCGGCGCCGCCAGCGCGTCGGTGAGCGGGCGCGAGAAGCCGTGCCCGAAGAGGGAGCCGAGGGCGAAGTCGGTGGACAGGGCCAGCACTTCCCGCATCCGCGCCCCGAAGGAGTGGTCCTCGGTGTGCACCTCGAACCGACACACGTCCCGGTTGGCCTTCTTCGCCCGCTCCGCGAACCGGTAGGACAGGTCGGGGGTGGTCCGTTCGTCGTCCGTGCCGTGCACGATGAGCACCTGCCGGCCGACCAGCTGCTTGACCGGGTCGGGGTCCAGGACCGCCTCCCGCTCGGGGATCCACGGCGCCAGCGCCAACACGGAGGCGACGGCCGGGTGTCCCGCGGCGCGCAGCGCGGCGCGGGCGCCGATGCCGCGGCCCGCCAGGCACACCGGAATGTCGCCGTAGCGCCGTACGACCTCGTCGGCCGCCCAGCCCGCGTCCACCACCGGGTGCGCCGCCGAACCGTTCCAGCCCTGGTAGCGGTAGCGGACGACATGGGCGGTCAGCCCGTCGGCGGCGCCCGCCCTGACGAGCTCGCGCGCCAGCGGGCGCGCGCTCATCGCGGCCAGCCAGGAGCCCCGCCGGGTCCCCTCGGCGGCCCCGCCCGGCAGCACCAGCACCACGCCGTGCGTGGTGCGGCCACCGGCCGCCGCGCCCATCGGACGTCCCAGTCGGGCTTCCCGTTCCGGCAACGTTTGCTGACCCATGGCGACACGATGGCAGACACACGGGTGTACTCCACCCCGCGTTGTGGTCACTGTTGCGTATCGTTCACGAGCGATCTACGCGCGTAGGGGCTATGGTGCGGAGATGACGAGCGAGAACATCGAACTCCCCACGGAACGCCCCACCCCGGAACAGATCCGCCGCGCCCCCAAGGTGCTGCTCCACGACCACCTCGACGGCGGGCTCCGCCCCGGCACGATCGTCGACCTGGCTCGCGCGGTCGGCTACGACGCCCTGCCGGAGACCGACCCGGAGAAGCTCGGCGTCTGGTTCCGCGAGGCCGCCGACTCCGGATCGCTGGAGCGCTACCTCGAGACCTTCTCGCACACCTGCGCCGTCATGCAGACCCGTGAAGCCCTGGTGCGGGTCGCCGCCGAGTGTGCCGAGGACCTCGCCGCGGACGGGGTCGTCTACGCCGAGGTGCGATACGCCCCCGAGCAGCACCTGGAGGCCGGCCTGACCCTGGAGCAGGTGGTCGAGGCGGTCAACGAGGGCTTCCGCGAGGGCGAGCGGCGGGCCAAGGCGAACGGCCACCGCATCCGGGTGGGCGCGCTGCTCACCGCCATGCGGCACGCCGCCCGCGCCCTGGAGATCGCCGAACTGGCCAACCGCTACCGCGACCTGGGCGTCGTCGGCTTCGACATCGCGGGCGCCGAGGCGGGCTTCCCACCCACCCGCCACCTGGACGCGTTCGAGTACCTCAAGCGGGAGAACAACCACTTCACCATCCACGCGGGCGAGGCGTTCGGCCTGCCGTCCATCTGGCAGGCGCTCCAGTGGTGCGGCGCCGACCGGCTCGGCCACGGCGTCCGCATCATCGACGACATCGAGGTCGCCGAGGACGGCACGGTCCGGCTGGGCCGGCTGGCGAACTACGTCCGCGACAAGCGCATCCCGCTGGAGATGTGCCCCACCTCCAACCTCCAGACGGGCGCGGCCACTTCGTACGCCGAACACCCCATCGGCCTGCTGCGCCGGCTGCACTTCCGGATCACGGTGAATACCGACAACCGGCTGATGAGCGGCACGAGCATGAGCCAGGAATTCGAGCACCTGGTCTCGACGTTCGCCTACACGCTCGACGACATGCAGTGGTTCACCGTCAATGCGATGAAATCCGCATTCATTCCATTCGGCGAACGTCTGGCCATGATCAATGACGTCATCAAGCCCGGATATGCCGAGCTGAAGTCCGAATGGCTGTTCCGGCAGACGGCCGCGGCATCCCCGATGACCAGCGGATCTGCCCCTGAGCAGGGCTGATTGCCGTTAAAAAGAAAAAACGGCCGGGAGGAAACTCCCGGCCGTTTCGATGTTTGCGACGGGGACAAAAGCCTGGCAATTTGTGCGATGCCGCTCAAGATCCCTATCAAGGACAGAATTCATATGAAGCAGGGAACCATCAAGAGCCTCGGTGTGCTTGCGCTCGGTGCCGCGGCGGTCGCCGCCGGGTCCGGTTCGGCCTCCGCGCTCGGCGCCGGTGACGTCACCCGGCCCGCGACCGGAGCGCTCTCGCCCGCCGCCACCAACCAGGCCGTCGGCACGGTGATGCAGAAGGCGGCCCCCGGCCCGCTGATGGACAAGGCGTCGGGCCCGCTCCAGCAGTCGCAGGCGCAGGTGAACCGGGGACTGCTGGGCGGTCTCGCGCCCAGCCTCAACAAGGTCGTGTCGGTCACCGGCTTCAATCTCCCGGCCGGACCCGGCGGCCCCCTCGGGCTTTGAGCAGCCCCGGACACGGTGACCACGTGGTGGGTCCCACACCCGCGACCGGGTGTGCGGCCCACCTGCCATATGTCAACATCGCAGGTCGGTACGGCGCGCGGCGCGGTCCGGCGCGGTACGGCGACGATCGACAGGGTGAACAGAGTTGTTCATGGACACGGACAAGCGGATGAGCGGGCCGCGCAGAGCGGCCCTGGCGGCACTGGTGACCCTGTCGGCCCTCGGGCTCACCACCGCCTGCGGCGGCTCTGACGGGGACGACGCCAAGGGCCGGTCCCCACTGGAGCCGTACGCCCTGGTCACGAAGGACCTCACCGGCTACACGGTCACCGCCGGCAAGGCCGACAACTGGTCCAGCGGGCAGCCGGAGGCCGACAGGCCCGAGTGCCGGCCGCTCGCCCACGCCACCGGCGACAAGCCGAGCCCGGACGCGAAGGACACCGTCGCCCGCGGCGTCAACAAGACCGCCGACCCTGCGAAGGGCGTCTCGGTCAGCCTCAGCTCGTACTCCGCCAAGCGCGCCAAGAGCCTCATCGGCGACATCGAGGCGGCCCTCGCCGACTGCCGTTCGGGCTTCGAGGCCACCCTCAAGAAGGCCACGACCCGGTACACCAAGGTCCATGCGGAGAAGGCGCCGTCCTTTGGTGACGACGCGGTCGCCTACAGCATGGCGGCCACGTCCCAGGGCGACAAGATCGTGATGAACTTCGTGGCAGTGCGCTCGGACCGGACCGTCGCCCTGTTCGCGGGCTTCGACCTCAGGGACTACGGCAAGGGCTTCAAGGTGCCCGAGCACGTCGTCGAACGGCAGCTCGCGAAGCTGGAGAAGCTCAGGAAGCCCGCGCAGCCGGGGAAGTCCGGGAGCCCGGGGAAGTCCGGGACGCCGGAGAAGTCCGGGAGCCCGGAGAAGAAGCCCGAGCCGCCGAAGAAGTCCGAGGCCCCGGAGAAGAAGCCGGAGAGGCCGGAGACGCCGGAGAAGAAGCCGGAGAAGTCGGAGTAGCCGCGGCTCCGCCGCGGACCCCGGACGCCGAACTCCCCCGGACAGAGCCTGGGGGAGTTCGACGGCGCGTGTGCTCGGCTCGGCGGCGGAGCCGGGCCCGTACGGCCGGGACCACCGTCAGGTGCGCCACCGCCACCCCGACCGTGTTGAGCAGCACCGCGTCCGCGTTGATCATCTGGCCGGTGGTCCAGCTCCGCGCCAACTCCAGCGCCAGCGACGTCATCGCGCCGGTGAACACGGTGCGCGCCATCGAGGTGACCGTACCGGCGTCCGCCCGGCCCCCGGCCAGCGGCAGCAGCACGCCCAGCGGGGTCAGCAGCAGCAGTGCGCCGCCGATGCTGCGGGTCGCCTGCCACGGCCCGAGCGCCAGGTCGGCGCGGATCGAGGCCAGCGGCTCCAGCGTCGATGCCGACACCCACGGCGCGGTGAGCGGGCGCAGGGTCAGCCAGCACACGAACGCGAGGTGCGCGAGGAGGAGGGCGAACCCCGCGGCGCGGAAGCGCAATGCGGCCGTACGGCCGGAACCATGACCCTGCACGCCCATCCAGACGCGCGCCGCGGGGCCCTCGGTTCCGTATCCAGCACGCTGGTCAGAACCCGGTTACCGACGGGTCCGCCCGCGGAGCGCGGGCTCAGCCGACCGGCATGCCGGAGACGAACGCCTTCTCCGGGTGGTCCCGCAGGTGCGCGCTGCACTCGTAGCGCTGCACCGGTTCCTCGCGGTCGGGCCCGCTCAGCAGCACCTCGTGCTGCCCGCCGGACGCCGCCGAGCCCGCGAACGTGCACACCACCTGCGCCAGCGCCGCCGCCGGCAGGTCGGCGGGCGGCAGGCTCAGCCGCAGGGTGCGGGCCGGGTCGCCCTCGGCGGGCCCCGACACCTCGAGGTCCTCCCGCACCTGGGTGTCGAACCCCGCCTCCGCCTCCGCTGCCGACGGCTGCTCCTGGAGCTGTTCGAGCAGGTCGCGGGCGGCCCGCAGGGGCTCGTCGGCCGCGTACGCGTCGGCGTTGCGGGAGCTGCGCTGCACGGTGTGCAGCTGCGAGGCGCACACCAGGAACACCGTCACGGGGACGGCCCCCGCCTGGTGCGTGGAGCGGTCCTCGGCCGGGGTCTCGCACGACACCCGGGAGGGTGCCGCCCCGGCGTCGACGGGCACCGACGTCCCGCGGATGCCGCACCCGGCGAGCAGCAGGGCCAGCGCCCCCAGCGCCATGCCGGTCGCGGCAGGTCGCCGCCGCCGAAGGCTCATCGCGGGTCCTCCTTGCCGTCGTCGTCGCCCGCGTCCCCGGGGTCGGTGTCCCCGTTGCCGACGGCCGGTGAGGAGCCGCGCGGCAGCCGCAGGGTGAAGACCGCGCCGCCGTCGGGCGAGTTCGCGGCCGTGATCTCACCGCCGTGGATGTGCGCGTTCTCCAGGGCGATCGACAGCCCGAGCCCGCTGCCCTCCGAGCGGGGCCGGGACGCGCTCGCCTTGTAGAAGCGGTCGAAGACGTGCGGCAGCACGTCCTCCGGGATGCCGGGGCCGTGGTCCCGCACCTTGATCAGCAGCTCGTCCTCCCCGGTGCGCACCGAGACCCGTACCGGCGAGCCGCCGTGCTTGAGCGCGTTCCCGATGAGGTTGGCGAGGATGACGTCCAGCCGCCGCGGGTCCAGCCGGGCCATGATCCCGCGTTCGGCGTCCAGTTCCACCGCGTCCAGCCAGGCCCGCGCGTCGATGCAGGCCGTGACCTGGTCCGCCACGTCGACGTCGTCCAGCACCAGCCGGGCGGTGCCCGCGTCGAAGCGGGTCACCTCCATCAGGTTCTCCACCAGGTCGTTCAGCCGCCGGGTCTCGCTGACCACCAGCTGCACCGCGGGGGCGATCATCGGGTCGAGCGCGTCGGCCTCCTCCTCCAGCACCTCCGTGACGGCGGTGATGGCGGTCAGCGGGGTGCGCAGCTCGTGCGACATGTCGGCGACGAAGCGGCGGCTGGACGCCTCCCGCGCGCTCAGCTCCTCGACCCGCTTCTCCAGCCGCTCCGCGGTCCGGTTGAATATCCGGGACAGATTGGCCAGCTCGTCGGAGCCGGAGACCTCCAGCCGGGTCTCCAGCTTGCCGTCGCCCCACCGCTGGGCGGCCTCGGCCAGCCGGTGCACCGGCCGCAGCACCGTGGCCGCGGCTGCCTGCGCCAGCAGCGCGGAGCCGATCAGCGCCAGCGCGGTGGCGATCCCCAGCGACCAGGCCAGCGAGTTCAGGTCCTGCCGTTCGGGCTCCAGCGACTTGAGCATGTACGCGGTCGGGCCGCCGCCGATCACCTTGGCGCCGGCCACCAGGTACGGCGTGTCGTCCTTGGTGATCCGCTGCCAGTACAGGTGGTACGGGGCGCTGTTGGCGCCGTCGACCGCGCGCTTCTCGTTCACCGCGGTCCGCAGCGTCTTGGGCACCACGTCCAGCGTGAACAGCTCCGGGGCGGAGGCCGCCGGGCAGGTCCCGGGCCCCTGCGTCGGGGAGAGCAGCAGGACGTGGTACTTCTGCGTGTTGTCGGCCATGCGGTGCGCGGCGCCCTGGAGGTCCGGGCACGAGGGCACCCGCGGCAGCGCCCCGGTGGTGTCCTTCAGCGACTTGTGGAACTCGTCCAGCGCCGCGTCCTGGGTACGGGTCAGCACGGCGTCGCGGTTGAGCCAGTACGCGATGCCGGAGGCGGACACCGCGGCGACCAGCGCCACCAGCGCGAAGACGAGCATCAGCCGCAGCCGCAGACTCAGCCAGCGCAGCAGGCCCGCCGCCCAGCCGCGGGTGCGGCCGGGTTCTTCGTTCTCGGCGCTCAACGGTTGCCTTCCCCGCCCAGGTGGCGGGCCGCCGCGCCGGCCGGGTTCGTCGTCATTGCGGGGTGTCCAGCCGGTAGCCGACGCCGCGCACCGTACGGATCAGTGTCGGCGAGGACGGCACGTCCTCCACCTTGGCGCGCAGCCGCTGGACGCAGGCGTCCACCAGCCGGGAGTCGCCCAGATAGTCGTGCTCCCACACCAGCCGCAACAGCTGCTGCCGGGACAGGGCCTGCCCGGGGCGGCGGCTGAGCTCCAGGAGGAGTCGCAGCTCGGTCGGCGTGAGCTGGAGGTCCTCCCCGTTCTTGGTGACGGTCATCGCGGAGCGGTCGATCACCAGGCTGCCGAACGCCGCGGAGTCGTTGGCCTCCCGCTCGCCGCGGCGCAGCACGGCGCGGATCCGGGCGTCCAGCACCCGGCCCTGCACCGGCTTGACCACATAGTCGTCGGCGCCCGACTCCAGGCCCACCACGACGTCGATGTCGTCGCTGCGCGCGGTGAGCAGGATGATCGGCAGCTGGTCGGTGCGCCGGATGCGGCGGCACACCTCGAAGCCGTCGATGCCGGGCAGCATCACATCCAGCACGATCAGGTCCGGCCGCTGTTCGCGCAGCAGCTGCAGACCATCCTCGCCCGTCGCCGCCGTGGCCACACGGTGGCCCTGGCGGGTCAGGGAGAGCTCGAGGGCCGTGCGGATGGCGTCGTCGTCCTCGATCAGCAACAGGAAAGGCACGTTGGTCATTCTGGACTACAGGGGGGCTCCAGTTCGACCTGCCCCGAGCTCCTCCGGTGTGCCCCCACGCCGTCCACACACCACCTCCGCCTGTGACAGCCCTGTGACAGACGGAGGACACCGCCATGAAACTGGCCCGGCAAAGTTTTCTGCACCGGGAGGACGACGGCCCGGAAGCCAGCGGAAACAAGCAGGCTCCACCGACGGGGGGCGCGAGATGAGCACACTGCACAGCACGAAAACCAGCGCAGTCATTCGCACGCGCCGCCACGACGCCGGTCGGAGCACGGAGAAGTCCGGTGTCGTGAGCGGGCGGGGGTGCGCTCGCGGCACCGGACGTCAGCGGCCGCCGTACATGGTGGCCATTGACGGGAGCCTGGCGGGGGCCAAGGGGGGCAACGGGGGAAGCTCGTACGGGGAGGTATCGGGGGAGCGGCACGCCGCGACGTGCACGGGGGACGCCGAAGCGGCGTTCACCGCGTACGTCCAGGAGCGCCGCGCCTCCCTGTACGCCACCGCCTACCACCTGACCGGTGACCGGTTCGAGGCCGAGGACCTGCTGCAGAGCGCGCTGTTCTCGACGTACCGGGCCTGGCACCGGATCAGCGACAAGGCGGCGGTCGGCGGCTACCTGCGGCGCACGATGACCAACCTGCACATCAGTGCCTGGCGTCGGCGCAAGCTCAACGAGTACCCGACCGAGGAACTGCCGGAGACCGTCGGGGACCAGGACGCGATGCGCGGCACCGAGCTGCGCGCCGTGCTCTGGCAGGCCCTGGCCCGGCTGCCCGAGACGCAGCGCACGATGCTCGTCCTGCGCTACTACGAGGGCCGGACAGACCCGGAGATCGCGGACATTCTCAACATCAGTGTCGGAACGGTCAAAAGCAGCATCTGGCGCTCGCTGCGCCGGCTGCGCGAGGACGACGTCCTCAGCTTCGGCCGGGACGAGGAAGAGTCCTTCGGCGAACTGGTCGCCTGACCGGGGAGCGAAGGTACGGGGGAAAACGGGGGATACGGGGGAACACGGGGGAGAGCACGGGGGATAGTGGGGCCGGACAGCCGGGGAGTCTGTCCGGCCCTGCTTCTTTGCGGGTTCGGGGGTGAAGCCCCCGGAAAAAAGAGAGCTCAGCCGCGGACCGGCTCGCGGCGCTGCCCCGCGGCCGCCGACGCGATCCGCCCCATCGCCTCCGCCTTGCCGCACGCGTAGGCGCCGAGCGCCGTCTGCCGGGCCACCACGCCGCGTTCGGCGCGCAGCAGCCGCCAGCCGCGGCGCAGCAGATACGGCACCGACTTGCGGCCCTCCCGCAGGTCGCGCAGGAGCCTTCGCCGGAACGTGGTGGACGGCCGACCGCACAGGCACAGCGCGTCGGCCAGCACGCCCAGTTCCCGGCACGCCTCGATGATGTCCGCGGCGAAGATGCCCTCCGCGATGAACAGCGGGGTGCGGCCGATGTCGAGGAAGTCCTCGCCGACCCGCCCGTTGGCGGCGATGGAGTAGACCGGCACCTTCGCCCGTGCCGTGCTGCACAGCTCCGAGATGGCCGCCAGCGCGCCGTCCGCGTCCCACGAAAGCGGCGAGTCCCAGTCGGCGCCCCCGCCGCCCGGCAGCTGCGGCAGCGTGGGGTCGTCGCCGTCCTTGTAGAAGTCGTCGAGGTTCAGGACGGGCAGCCCCGTACGGGCGGCGAGCGACGACTTGCCGGAGCCGGACGGACCGGACAGCAGGATGACGCGGGCGGGAACGGGATGGGAGGTCACGGGACACCAGTGTGCGGCATTAGTCCGCCTGGGGGACCCTCCGGGTCCTGAGAGTGTCGGTTCCCGCCTCGCTCAACTACGCTGCGCAGTCGATCCATTACGTAAACGACCTACTGGCAGGTGGCCATGGCCTCTTCCGCACGTCACACACGCACTCCGCAGCGTCTCCGCTCGCGCGCCCTGTTCAGGGCCACACTGGCCGTCTCGGCCGCCGGTGCGGCCCTGGTCGGGAGCGGCGCGTCGGAGGCCGCGGCCACGTCCGGCTCGACGCCCGACGCGGTCAACGTCACCTCCGCGGTGCCGCTGCTCAACTCGAAGATGGTCAAGGGTCGGGGCATCACCGCGCCGGCCCCGCTGATCAACGCCCTCGGCACGCTGAAGAACCTGCAGGCCAACCCGTGGGCCAGGACGCCTGTCGACCCGCTGAACAACTCGGTCGAGACGAAGATCGCCGACTTCAAGCCGGCGGGCACCAAGTCGGTCACCGCGCCGCTGTCGAGCGGCGCCAAGATCGGTGAGATCCCGGCGACCCGCCCGGCGACCGACGCGCTGCCGGGCTGACTCCGCCTGGAGGTACGGCGCGTTGCCGGGTTGACCTCGCCCGCACGTACGGCGCGGATGACGGCGTACCCGGCGGGCGTATACGACGGCGGCTCCCGCCCGGCGTGAGCCGGTGCGGGAGCCGCCGCTCGGTACCTCGGCCCCGCGCCAGGGTCGGACGGGACCCGGCGTGCGCCCGGATCGGACGGAACCCGGCGTTGGGGGCACCCCCGGACGAAGTCCGGGGGAAGGACGAGGACCGCCTGTGCCCGGTCGGAACCGGGGTCAGATCCCGATCGGGTGCCAGACCGTCTTGGTCTCCAGGAAGGCCAGCATCCGGTCGGTGCCCGGGGCCGCCGACCAGTCCACAGCCTGTGGACGGAGCACGCGCTTGAGGTTGTCCGCGGCCGCCGTCTCCAGCGCCGTGGCCAGCTCGCCGTGCAGCTCCCCGTACGCGCCGGCCAGGTCGATCGCGTTGACGTCCTGGTGCGCGGCCAGCGGCCCCGACAGCTCCGCGGTCCGGCCGGACAGGATGTTGACCACGCCGCCGGGCACGTCGGAGGTCGCGAGCACCTCACCCAGGGAGAGGGCGGGCAGCGGGGACTTCTCGCTGGTCACCACGACGGCCGTGTTGCCGGTGACGATCACCGGGGCCAGGACGGAGACCAGGCCGAGGAAGGAGGACTCCTGCGGGGCCAGGACCGCCACCACGCCGGTCGGCTCGGGCGTGGAGAGGTTGAAGTACGGCCCGGCCACCGGGTTCGCGGAGCCCGCGATCTGGGCGACCTTGTCGGACCAGCCCGCGTACCAGACCCAGCGGTCGATGGCCGCGTCGACCTGCGCGGCCGCCTTCGACTTCGACAGCCCCTCGGCGTCCGCGACCTCCGCGGTGAACTGCTCGCGGCGGCCCTCCAGCATCTCCGCGACGCGGTAGAGGATCTGGCCGCGGTTGTAGGCGGTGGCGGCCGACCAGCCGCCGAACGCCTTGCGGGCCGCGACGACCGCGTCCCGGGCGTCCTTGCGCGACGACAGCGGGGCGTTCGCCAGCCACCTGTCCTTGGAGTCGGTCACCGCGTACACCCGCCCGCTCTCGGACCGGGGGAACTTGCCCCCGACGAACAGCTTGTAGGTCTTGAGAACGTTCAGCCGCTCAGACATTGAGGTAGGCCTCCAGACCGTGACGGCCGCCCTCGCGGCCGAAGCCCGACTCCTTGTAGCCGCCGAACGGCGAGGCCGGGTCGAACTTGTTGAACGTGTTGGCCCACACCACACCGGCCCGGAGCTGGTCCGCCATCCACAGGATGCGCGAGCCCTTCTCCGTCCAGATGCCCGCCGACAGGCCGTACGGCGTGTTGTTGGCCTTCTCCACGGCCTCGGCCGGGGTACGGAAGGTCAGCACCGACAGCACCGGGCCGAAGATCTCCTCGCGTGCGATGCGGTGCGCCTGGGTGACGCCGGTGAACAGCGTCGGCGCGAACCAGTACCCGGTGTCCGGCAGTTCGCAGGCCGGGGCCCAGCGCTCGGCGCCCTCCGCCTCGCCCGCCTCGGCCAGCGACCGGATCCGCGCCAGCTGCTCCGCGGAATTGATCGCCCCGATGTCCGTGTTCTTGTCCAGGGGGTCACCGATACGGAGCGTCGACATCCGCCGCTTGAGCGCCTCCATCAGCTCGTCGGCGACCGACTCCTGCACCAGCAGCCGGGAGCCCGCGCAGCAGACGTGGCCCTGGTTGAAGAAGATGCCGCTGACGATGCCCTCGACGGCCTGGTCGATGGGGGCGTCGTCGAAGACGATGTTCGCGGCCTTGCCGCCCAGTTCGAGGGTGAGCTTCTTGTGCGTGCCCGCGACGGTCCGCGCGATGGCCTTGCCGACCTCGGTGGAGCCGGTGAAGGCGACCTTGTCGATGCCCGGGTGCGCGACCAGCTCGGCGCCGGTCGCACCGTCGCCGGTGACGATGTTGACGACGCCCTTGGGCAGCCCGGCCTGGCGGCAGATGTCGGCGAAGAACAGCGCGGAGAGCGGCGTGGTCTCGGCAGGCTTCAGCACGACCGTATTACCGCAGGCCAGCGCCGGGGCGACCTTCCACGCCAGCATCAGCAGCGGGAAGTTCCACGGGATGACCTGCCCGGCCACGCCCAGCGGCTTCGGGTCGGCCCCGTAGCCCGCGTGCTCCAGCTTGTCGGCCCAGCCCGCGTAGTAGAAGAAGTGCGCGGCGACGGTCGGCAGGTCGAAGTCGCGCGACTCGCGGATCGGCTTGCCGTTGTCCAGCGACTCCAGCACCGCCAGCTCGCGCGAGCGCTCCTGGATGATCCGGGCGATCCGGAACAGGTACTTGGCCCGCTCGGAGCCCGGCAGCGCGGACCACTTCTCGAAGGCCTTGCGGGCGGCCTTGACCGCGCGGTCCACGTCCTCGGCGCTGCCCTGTGCGACCTGCGACAGCACCTCCTCGGAGGCGGGGGAGACGGTCTTGAAGACCTTGCCGTCGGCCGCCTCGGCGAACTCGCCGTCGATGAAGAGCCCGTACGCCGGAGCGATGTCGACGACCTCGCGCGACTCGGGCGCCGGTGCGTAACTGAATGCGTTCATGATCGGATCAGTCCACCGTCACGTAGTCGGGACCGGAGTAGCGGCCGGTGCTCAGCTTCTGGCGCTGCATGAGCAGGTCGTTGAGGAGGCTGGAGGCGCCGAAGCGGAACCAGTCCGGGGTCATCCAGAGGTCCCCGGCGGTCTCGTTGACCATCACCAGGTACTTGATGGCGTCCTTGGTGGTACGGATACCGCCCGCGGGCTTCACGCCGACCTGCACCCCGGTCAAGGCGTGGAAGTCGCGCACGGCCTCCAGCATCAGCAGGGTGACGGGCGGGGTGGCGTTGACGGCCACCTTGCCGGTCGAGGTCTTGATGAAGTCGGCGCCCGCGAGCATCGACAGCCACGAGACGCGGCGGACGTTGTCGTAGGTCTGGAGCTCGCCGGTCTCGAAGATCACCTTCAGGTGCGCGGCCGACCCGTCCGGGCGGCGGCACGCCTCCTTCACGGCCTTGATCTCCTCGAAGACGGACATGTACCGCCCGGAGAGGAAGGCCCCCCGGTCGATCACCATGTCGATCTCGTCGGCGCCCGCCGCGACGGCGTCACGCGTGTCGGCCAGCTTGACCGGCAGCGCGGCGCGCCCCGCCGGGAAGGCGGTCGCGACGGAGGCCACATGGACACCGGACCCGGCGAGGGCCTCCTTGGCGGTGGCCACCATGTCGGGGTAGACGCAGATCGCGGCCACCTTGGGGACCGTGCGGTCGGTGGGGTCGGGATGGACGCCCTTGGCGCACAGCGCCCGGACCTTGCCGGGGGTGTCCGCGCCTTCCAGGGTCGTCAGGTCGATCATGGTGATGGCGAGGTCGATGGCGTACGCCTTCGCCGTGGTCTTGATCGAGCGGGTGCCGAGAGTCGCGGCCCGGGCCTGGAGGCCGACCGCGTCGACGCCAGGCAGGCCGTGCAGGAAGCGGCGCAGCGTGGCGTCGGAGGCGGTCACGTCCGCCATCGACGACAGTCGCTCCGCGGCGTCTTTGCCGTATGCGGGAACTGTGGTGGGCATGGTCACCAGGTGAGCATATCTACGCGCGTAGCTTCCTGTCATCCCCTTGACGGGGGTCCGCGGGATGTGGCGGCGGTCACGCCCCGGCGGCGCTCGCGGCGACTCCGTGCCGACGCTGCCCCTGCTCACCCGCTTGGCCACGGCTCTGAACGCATCGCTGACCATCGGCCTGGAGGGTGTCGCTGCGGCATTCGTCTTCACCGCACACGACAGCGATCAGTCCGGAGGGGCTTCACTGAGCGGGCAATCTCCGGCTCCCTGACTCGGTGGGGTGTTCGTCCGTGTGGCGGACAGGTCGGCCGGTCCGTCGAACAGTCCCCAGTCGCGTACGCGGGGGTCCTCGCCGAGCGGTGCAGGAGGGATGGTCAAGTCCCCGGCGCGCCATTCCTGGGTGAGTGCCTCCGGTGTGCGGCCGAGCACGCCGGCGAGGTCTCGCAGGAGGGCGACCGGCGGCGAGTCGCTCTCGGCCCGCCCTGAGTCGTGGTCAGGTGGTGACGATTTCGACGACATCGCCGCAGAGCTTCTCCATGTCGTCCGCGTCTGACGTAAGGATCATGCGGCGGCCCGAGAAGCTCAGGACTGTCGCCGCTACCACAGCGTCAATCGCGTACTTGTGGCCATGTAACCCCGTGGCCGCGAGCAGCGCCATGGCGTGGCGGATGATCTTCTCCGTCGGGTAGACGATCTCAAGGCCCGAGACCGTCCAGTCGAACCTCTTCCTGTTGATCTTCTCGTGGTGGACCTCGATCAAGGTCATCCCGCTGACAGCCACGCGCATGCGGCGACGCTTCGCAAGATCGACTCGTGTGGCGACGGTGCGTTCATTTAGGGCAAGCTTCGACAGCCCTTCGCTGTCCAGGACGAGCGCGTCCTCTGTCAGCTTGCCAGCGGAGCGTGCCACTCTTCGTCGTTCCCCTTGTTCCCGGCCTCCTGGGAGGCACGCCACTTCTCGTCGGCTCGCTGGAACGCCGCATCGAACGCGGCGACCTCCTCGGCCGTGGGCTCCCCGTGTACCACTCTGGACTCGGCGATGATCTCGCTGAGACGACGCTCGCGCGCGTGCTCCGCCACGGCTTGCTCAATGGCGTAAGCCAGTTCACCGACGGTTAGGCTGGTGCCCTTGGGGCGTTCCAGCCATGCCTGGATCACATCGAGAGTGCCCTGGTGCAAGGGGAGTGTCACCTCGACGATTGGGCCTTCGCCGGGTGCGCTGGCGGGCTCCGGGTGCTCGGCGCTCATTGGGGCCTCCCCTGTTGAACGAGACGGGGTGGAGGGGGCGCGTAATCGACGCCCCGTGTTCACACAGTATCGGCGAAGACGCGATCGTGCGGGGAATCGCGCGTGGCGTCATCGGCTGTCCAAGAGCCGGGTCTCCAGGCGGGCGCCGCGGCTGTGGGCGATGCGGACGGCGTCGCGGAGGGCCTCCGAGAGGCGTACGGAGACGTAGCGGAACTCGCGGTGCGGGATGCAGGGGTCGTCCAGCATCTTGCGGGTGTGCAGCAGCAGCTCCTCGCCGATGCGGAGCTGGATCTCCTCCACGGTGTCGGCCATGTCCGAGACGAAGCCGTCGGCGCCGTCGGGCGCGGGGGCGACGTAACAGGGTTTGCCCTCGGGTGAGTTCCAGGGCAGCAAGCGGAGGCCGGGCCTCAACTGATCCTGGATCGAGGGCGGGTTGATTGGCTGATCGGGCTTCCTTGACATGGGTCCCAGCGTGTCGCGTTAGGTCTAGCCTGGTCACAGGATCGGCGTGATCGTGCGACGCTGCGTGACGGTCGTGCGATCGGTGTGCCGTGATACGACCGGCGTCAGCGAGGGGGCGTGCCGTGACCCGTAAGAAGACCCCACCCGTCAGCCTGAAGATCTTCGGGGCCCAGCACAGGATGCTGCGCGAGCGGCTGAACTGGACCATGAAGGACCTGGAGAAACGGATTCCGTACTCGGAATCGATGATCGCGATGGTGGAGCGCGGCGAGCGACCACCGAAGCCGCCGTATGTGGTGGCGGTGGATGCGGCGTTGGGTGCGATGGGGTTGCTCATCGAGGCCGCGAAGCAGATCGGGGAGCGGCCTGAGTGGGCGCAGGAGTACGCCGACCTCCAGCAGGAGGCGCTGGCGCTGCTCGTCTATTGCACGCACTTTCTGCACGGACTGTTGCAGACCGAGGAGTACGCGCGTGCCGTATTCCGGTCGCAGGTTCCCTGCCTGGAGGACGACGAGATCGAACGCGCCGTGCAGCGCCGGATGGAGAGCCAGAAGCTGCTGCACCGCAGCAAGCCCGCGCCGCGGCTGGCCTTCGTGCTGGAGGAGGCCGTGTTGCTGAAGCGGACAGGCGGCCGGTCGGTGTGGGAGGGGCAGTTGCGGCACCTGCTGAAACTCGCCCAACTGCCCCACCTTCACCTCCAGGTCATGCCGAACTCCCGCGAGACCAACGCGGGAACGGACGGGCCGTTCGTCCTGCTGGAGACCCCGGAGCACCGCACCATGGGCTACGTCGCGGGCCAGCGAGGCAGCTTCTTCGTCTCGGAGCCGGAGGACGTCAGCGTCCTCAGCCACCGGTATGGCACGATCCGATCGCAGGCCCTCGACCCCGAGGCGTCAGCGGCACTGATCGAACGCATTCTGGCGGGAGAGCGATGAGAACCGAACTCGCGTGGTTCAAGTCCAGTTACAGCGGCGGTGAGGACGAAGCCTGCGTCGAAGTCGCCGTCGAGTGGCGCAAGTCCAGTTACAGCGGCGGTGAGGGCGAAGCCTGCGTCGAGGTCGCCGCCTGTCCCGGTGTCGTGCACGTCCGCGACTCCAAGGACCGCTCCGGCCCCACCCTCACCTTCACTCCGGAGGAGTGGGCCGCCTTCGTGGAGTTCGCCGCGCAGCAGTCGTAACAGCAGCAGCGCCGCAGGTCGCACCGGGGCCCGGTCAGCCGGGTTCCGGTGGGCCGGGTGGTCTTTTAAAGGCTCTGGTAGAGGAACTTCCTCCCCACCCCACCCAACCCGTCACCCGTACAGGTGAGTTGGGCTTGACGCGAGCCGCGCTCGCGCTCCACGCTCGGCAGCAACAACCGCACACAGCATTCGGCCCCCGCCGGGACGGCAATCCCGGACGAGGGCCTGACCGATCAGGAAGTAGGCCCTTCCCGATGGCTATCGCGCAGCCTAGCGCGCCCAGCGCGCCCTGCGGTGGCGTCGTCCACGTACGCCACCGCCATACCGAGAACTTCACCATCCTCGCCAACCGCCTTGCCCAGCGCAGCGGTAGCGCGGTCACCGTCGGCGTCGCCGCGTACATCCTGTCGCTGCCCGACGGGGCGTCCATCACCGCCAAAGCCTTATGCGCCCACTTCACCGAAGGCGACATCGTCATCCGCCGCGCGCTGCGCGAACTGGAGGCGGAGGGGTGGCTGGAGCGGCGGGTCGAGCGGGGTGAGCGCGGGACGCTGGTCACGCGGACGTTCGTGTACGACCAGCCGGGCTCGGGCACCCGTGCGCGGGCGGCGGTCCGGGCCGCCGTCGCCGCCGTACCGCCGCCACGACGTGAACCTGAGTCCCGGTCCGTACCCCGGCCCGTACCCCAGTGGGGGGCTGAGTCTGCGCCCCAGCCCCGGCCCGCGCCCGAGCCGGTCGCCGCTCCCAGCCCGCAGGCCGTCGGCGTACTCGCCGCTCTGCGGCGGCGGGACGCGCGGTTGGCGTTGTCCGGGCGGGACATCGCCCGGCTGGCGCCCGCCGTAGACGCGTGGTTCGCACGTGGCGCCTGGCCGGGCGAGATCGTCGAGGCGCTGACGACCGCGCTGCCGGACCGGCTGACCGCCCGCCCGGCCGGGCTCATCGGCCACCGGCTGCGCGAGCTGCTGCCGCCGCAGCCCGTACCGGACGTCGGCCCGCGCTCCAAGCCGTCCGCGCCGCCTGTCGTGCCGCTACAGAACTGCGATGGCTGTGATCGGGCTTTTCGTGCGGCCGCGCCGGGGCGCTGCCGGGACTGCCGGGGTGGCTGAGTCGGACGAGGAGGGCAGTGAACCACTCGCAGTGGAAGATCCGCAGGACGAAGAAGCTCCTGGGTGAGGCAGTCGAGGAGTCCCCGGCCTACGTCGAGGCAGGATATGGATTCGCACTCGGCCAGGCGGTCTACGATCGGCGTACGGAACTCGGCCTGTCGCAGACCGAGCTGGCCCGGCGCGCCGAGATGACTCAGTCGCAGATCTCCAACATCGAGGGCGGCGACTCCGTGCCGACCCTGCCTCTGCTCACACGCTTGGCCAAGGCCCTGGACGCATCACTGACCATCGGCCTGGACGGTGATGGTGCGGCATTCGTCTTCACCGCACACGACAGCCATCCGTCCGGAGACATGTCACCGGGCGGGCGATCCTCGCAAGGGGATGCTCGGCGCCGTGGCCACCGCGTCAGGAACGGAACAGCGCGACCACCTCGGCCTGGACCGCTGGGTCCCTGAGGGTGCCGGTGTGGTCCGGGCAGTTCCTGGTCCAGTGGTTGGCGGCGCCGTCCAGGCGGGCCGAGGTGATGGGGATGACCACGGTGTCGCAGCGCGACGCCCACGTGGCGTACTTGGTCGTCTCGCCCGGGGTTTCGTCGTCCGCGTTGAGCTGTGTCAGGAACGCCGACGTCGGTGCCATCTGCGGGCAGGCCGGATCGGTGGTGACCGCTCCGCACAGATAGGCCGTGACGGTGCCGTGGTTGACGCCCGCGATGCTGGCGAAGTGGGCGATCTTGCCGGTGCCGCCCAGGTTCTTGAGGTAGTAGCGGGCGCTGAGGCTGCCCATCGAGTAGCCGATCAGGTCGGCCTTGGGCCGGCCGGTGTCGGCCAGGGCGGTGTTCACGAGTGTGGCCACCTGCCGTGCGGTGGTCTCGTTGGTCTGGGTGTCGGGGTAGTCGAGCGCGTAGAGGTCGCCGGGGCGGTAACCGGCGTCGAGGAAGGTCTGGCGGATCGTCGCCATGTCGTTGGCCGAGCCCTGGTAGCCGTGGACGAACACGACGGGGTTGCGGGGCGCGGCGGCCGAGGCGGGGGGCGGGGTGGTGAGCAGGCCCGTGGCCGTCGTGCACGCCAGGGTCAGGAGGAGGGGGAGGGTGCGGCTCATGGTCGTGCTCCTTGCGGCGGTGCCGATGTGTGCCGGCGGCGGTCTTTTCAGGGGCCGGCGGCGGGTCTTCTCAGGGGGCCGGTGGGGGTGGCCCTTTCAGGGTCCGTTTGGGGGCGGGGCGCGCGGGAGGGCGCTGGACAGGCGCCTTTGAGGCCGTATGAGTGCAATGGGGGCGTGGGGCGGTACGTGGCTTCTGTCCCGGGGGATCTCTTTCCCCGGCTTCCCCTTCTCGCCCCCGTACCGGGTTGAATTCACCCCGCAGAGAGGAACGCGATGAGTGATCTGTACGCGGCGGATCCGCTGTCGGTGTTCTTGAACGCCCTGTCCTCGCGGAACCGGCAGTGGGTGAGTCAGCAGTCCAGGGAGAGACAGCTGGAACTGGCCAACGAGTGGCAGAGCGCGAACACGCAAGGGATGCAGCCCATCGCGATCGCCATGGGCAGTCCGGATCAGCTTGAACAGGATGCCAACGAGCTGGTGGACCGGGCCCGCGAGGACTGATCGGCCGCACGCGGGCGACCGCGCGGCGCGGGCGCAGTCGATGCCGTACTGCAACGTCCGCACCGTGGGGTGTCGGGCAGAATCGGGCCCATGACGAGCCCGGACGACGATCACTCCTCCTCCGCTCCCCGCCGGCCCGAGCCGCCCGAGGAGACGCCGTACGCCGACCGCGTCTTCCGCTCCTCCGGCGGGATCGCGGGCGGTGTGCTGCTGCTCGCGCTCGGGGCGTGGCTCGGCGGGGACGCGCTGCTCCGGGGGGAGGGGCGCACGCCGTGGCTGGCGCTGGCCGGGCTGCTGTGCCTGGTGCCGCTGGTGGTGGCGTTCACGCTGCGGCCCGCCGTGTTCGCGGGCGCCGACCGGCTCCGGGTGCGGAATCCTTTCCGTACGATCACGCTGCCCTGGGCCTCGGTCGAGGGCGTACGGGCCGGGTACAGCAGCGAGGTGCTGGCGGGCGGTGCCACGTACCAGCTCTGGGCCGTCCCCGTCTCGATCCGCCAGCGCAAGCGGGCCGCCCGGCAGCAGTCGCGGGCGGCGGCCGAGGACCCGTTCGGGCGCACCTCCGCGCACACGCGAGGCGGGGACCCCGAGCTGCGGGCCCCTGCGGACCAGATCATCGACGACCTGCGGGAGCTGGCCGAGGACAACGCCTCGCGGGAGACCGCGCAGGGCGAGCCGGAGGTGCGCTGGGCGTTCGAGGTCATCGCGCCGTCGGTGGCGGGGGCGGTGCTGATGATCGTGCTGTTCCTGGTGGGCTGAGTCCGAGTCAGTGGGCTGAGTCCGAGTCTGAGTCGGCGGCGGCGTACGGGCTCGGCTCCTGGTCCCTCGTGGACCCGTCCTTCGTGGGCCTGTTCGTCATGGCGCGCTGGGCCAGACCAGCACCATGTACGCGCCGAAGTACGCCGACGACAGCGCCGCTCCGCCCAGCACCAGCACCTTCGTACGGCGGGTGGCCCCCGCGACCGCGACCGCGATGGGCAGCAGGAGCGGGAAGGCCGGCAGCAGAAACCGGGCCCGCGGGAAGTACACGCCGCCGCTGCCCAGCACGATCAGCAGCAGCACCCCGGTGAACACCAGCAGCGGCAGCGGCTGGCGGTCGGCCACGCACACGGCGTAGAGGACCACGGCGGCCATGAGTGTCACCGAGACCACGACCAGGAACAGTTCGGGGCGGGACTGGTAGACGAGATTGCTGCGCATGTCCCGCAGGGTGCGTATGCCCCAGTCGAGTTCGTTGGTCCAGGTCTTCTGGACCGCGAAGTAGCCGTCCCAGCGGCCGAGCCGGTGGCCCACCCACGCGAGGTAGCCGAGCCAGCCGAGGGGGGCGAGGGCCGCGCCCAGAACGATGCGGAGGCGGGTCCCGCCGGTGTCGTACGGCCAGCCCCCCGGCCGGACGCCCGGCCGGTCCGGGGCCCCTGGCCGGTCCGGTGCCCGTGGCCGGTCCGGCGCCGCGCCCGGATCCGCGTGCCGCCGCGCCCACAGCGCCGCTGCCGCGCTGACCAGCACCGCCGCCGCCACCGCCACGCCCGTGGGCCGGGTGAGCCCGGCCAGCAGTGACAGCGACCCGGCCCATATCCACCGGCCGGTCAGCACCGCCCACAGCGACCACGCCGTCAGCGCGGTGAACAGGGACTCGGTGTAGCCCATCGACTGGACGAGGGCGACCGGCGTCGCGCCCCACAGCACGGCGAGGAGTATCCCCACCCGGCGCCCGTGCACCCGGTCGCCGACCGCGAATATCCCCCATGCCGCCACCACCGACGCGGCGAGGGACAGCAGGAGCCCGATCGTGGCGCGGGAGCCGGGCGTGACGCCGGCGACGGCCTTGACCAGCACCGGGTAGAGCGGGAAGAACGCCAGGTCGCAGCTGTCGCGGGCGCCGGTCAGGGCGCGGTCGTAGCCGTGGTCGGCTATCCCCAGGTACCACCGGGAGTCCCACTGGTGCGCGAGCTGCGGCCACAGCCCGTGGCCCTTGGCGTGCGCCCAGCGCGCGAGGACGACGATGCCCAACAGCCGTACGGCCGCGTAACCGAGCAGCGCGGGCCCGGCCCGGCGCAGCTCGCGGTGGAACCGCCGGAGCGTCCCGGCGGCCGGTGCGGGGCCGGGTGGCGCAGCGGCGGGAACGCCCTGCGCGGCCGAGGTCTCAGGGGATGCGTAGGGGAGCACGGCAGCAACTCCTGTGGCGGGGGCCTGGAGGTCCAGCGTGCGGGGCGACGGAAGCCGCCGCGCCGGGGAGTTGCTGCACGTGCAGTACGAGGTGCACTCTTCCGTGGGCGTGGCCGGGCCGCCGCCGTGCGGCGTGTGCGGTGGCCGTGCGGCGTGTGCGGTGAGCTTCGCTCGGCCCTCACGGCATCGGGGCTCCGCTCCGGACCCGTCGGTCCGGAGCGGAGCCCCGATGGCTGTGCCTGTGCCGGTGGGTTACCGGCCGCCGGTCAGATGCCCGCGGCCGCCGCCAGGTCGGTCTTGAGCGCGGCCAGGACGCGGTCGGCCGTCGTACGGGCCGACTCCAGGGCCTCGGCCGAGGGGGCGTCGACCACGACCTCCAGGTAGCACTTCAGCTTCGGCTCGGTGCCGCTCGGGCGGACCACGACGCGGGCGGACCGCACGCCGTCCGCACCCGTACTCGTACCGGAGAGCCGGTAGCGCAGGCCGTCCGTCGGCGGCAGCGTCTCCGTACCCTGCGTCAGGTCGTCGGCGGAGGCGACCGCGAGCCCGGCCAGCTCGGTCGGCGGCTGCTCGCGCAGGCGCGCCATCGCGGCCCCGATCAGCGACAGGTCCTCGACCCGGACGGAGAGCTGGTCGGTCGCGTGCAGGCCGTGCTCCAGCGCGATCTCGTCCAGCAGGTCGGTCAGCGTCCGGCCCTCCGCCTTGAGCGTGGCGGCCAGCTCGGCCACGAGCAGCGCGGCGGTGACGCCGTCCTTGTCGCGGACCCCGGCCGGGTCGACGCAGTAGCCGAGCGCCTCCTCGTAGGCGTAGGCGAGCCCGTCGACGCGCGCCAGCCACTTGAAACCGGTCAGCGTCTCCTCGTACGGCGCGCCGGCGGCGGCCGCGATCCGGGACAGCAGCGAGGACGAGACGATCGTCGTCGCGAACGTGCCGCGGGCCCCCTTGCGGGCCAGATGCGTGGCCAGCAGCGCGCCGACCTCGTCGCCGCGCAGCATCCGCCAGCCGGACTCGCCCGCCGGGTCCGGGACCGCCACGGCGCAGCGGTCGGCGTCCGGGTCGTTGGCGATGACGATGTCCGGACCGTCACCCGCGTCCGCCGCCGCGCGCGCCGTGGCGAACGCCAGGTCCATGGCGCCCGGCTCCTCCGGGTTGGGGAAGGCGACGGTGGGGAAGTCCGGGTCCGGGTCGGCCTGCTCGGCCACCACGGTCGGCGCGG
Organism: Streptomyces sp. XD-27; assembly: GCF_030553055.1. Lineage (NCBI taxonomy): Bacteria > Bacillati > Actinomycetota > Actinomycetes > Kitasatosporales > Streptomycetaceae > Streptomyces > Streptomyces sp. XD-27. Next base: position 3,209,026 of record NZ_CP130713.1, on the reverse strand, counting down.
GGAAGCCGGCCCGTTCGAACGCGGCCGTCAGGGTGGTCCGGCCGACGCCGTGCATCGGCGTGTAGACGACGGACACCGCGCGCGGCGAGCCGGCCGTGAGGACCGCGTCCGTACGGGCCAGATACGCGGCCAGCGCCTCGTCGCCGAGCGTCTCCCAGCCGTCCGCCGGGCGCGGCACGTCGTCCAGCGAGGCGACGGCCGCGATCTCGGCCGCGATCTCGCCGTCGGCGGGCGGCACGATCTGGGAGCCGTCGCCGAGGTAGACCTTGTAGCCGTTGTCGCGCGGCGGGTTGTGGCTCGCGGTGACCTCGACGCCCGCGACCGCGCCCAGGTGCCGGATGGCGAAGGCGAGGACGGGGGTGGGCAGCGGGCCGGGGAGCAGCGCGGCCCGCAGCCCGGCGCCGGTCATCACGGCGGCGGTGTCGCGGGCGAAGTCGGCGCTCTTGTAGCGGGCGTCGTAGCCGATGACCACGAGGCCGCCGGTGTGGCCCTGGGCGTTCAGGTACGCGGCGAGGCCCGCGGCGGCGCGGATCACGACGGAGCGGTTCATTCGCATGGGGCCCGCGCCCAGCTCACCGCGGAGTCCGGCGGTGCCGAACTGGAGGGTGCCGGAGAACCGGGCGCCGATCTCGTCCACGTCCGCGGCGTCGAGCAGCTTGGCGAGCTCGGCGCGGGTGTCGGGGTCGGGGTCCTCGGCCAGCCAGGCGCGGGCGCGGGCGATGAGTGCGGACTCTGCGGACTCCACGGGTGCTCCTCCGGAGGGTCGGTCGGGTGGTGGTGTCGGGTCGATCATGTCGCGGCGGTGCCGATGGATACGGGCGTACAGGTACCCGGAACCGGGGTTGCCCCTGCGGGGAAGCCCCGACCCACGCACGGACGCGGGCGCCCCGGCCACCGGCCGCGGACGCCCGCGTACACGAGCAATACGGTGCCCCGCCTCATACGGTGCTCCGCCGGGAGGCCTAGAGCCGGTCCAGGATCTGCGCCAGCAGGGTGCCCATCCGGGCAGCGGAGTCGCGGCCGGCCTGGAGAACTTCCTCGTGGTTGAGGGGCTCGCCGGTCATGCCCGCGGCCAGGTTCGTGACCAGCGAGATGCCCAGCACCTCGGCGCCCGCCTCGCGGGCCGCGATGGCCTCCAGCGTCGTGGACATGCCGACCAGGTCCGCACCCAGGGTGCGGGCCATGTGGATCTCCGCCGGGGTCTCGTAGTGCGGGCCGGGGAACTGGAGGTAGACGCCCTCCTCCAGCGACGGGTCGACCTCCTTGCACAGCGTGCGCAGCCGCTGCGAGTACAGGTCGGTGAGGTCGACGAAGTTCGCGCCGACGATCGGCGAGGTGGCGGTCATGTTGATGTGGTCGCTGATCAGCACCGGCTGGCCGGGTCGCATGCCCTCGCGCAGGCCGCCGCAGCCGTTGGTCAGCACGATGGTCTTGCAGCCCGCGGCGGCGGCGCTGCGGACGCCGTGCGCGACGGCGGCCACACCACGGCCCTCGTAGTAGTGGGTGCGGCCGAGGAAGACCAGGACGCGCTTGTCGTTGATCTTGTACGAGCGGATCGTGCCCGCGTGGCCCGCGACGGCCGGCGGCGGGAAGCCCGGCAGTTCGGTGACCGGGAACTCGTGCTCCGGCGTGCCGAGAGCGTCCGTGGCGGGGACCCAACCGGAGCCCATGACGAGGGCCACATCGTGGGTCTCGGCACCGGTGAGCTCACGCAGTCGCGCGGCAGCGGCGTCGGCGGCGGCGTACGGGTCGCCCTGGATGTCCGAAGTAACAGATGCGTTCACGCGGACGAGGGTAACCGCTCATGGCCTACGCGCGTAGACATTCCTTGTCACGGTGTTCGGATCGTTGTGTTCCGACAGGCTTCGGGCCGGTGTGTTCGGATGTTCCGACCGTTGCGTTCCGCGTGTGAAGCCGTTCAGCGGGGCGGGGCAGACCGGCGCAGGTCAGCGCAGGTCAGGGTGAGCCGTGCGGCGGGCCCCGGGGGAGCCGTTCAGCACGGCCGCTTGCGCAGTTCCATCACGTAGTCGTGCGGCGCGCCCGCCGACTCCGCCGCGTCCGCGATCTCCCCGAGGTAGCGGGCCGAGGGCAGCCCGCCCTCGTAGCCGTTGAGGACGTACACCCACGCCGCCTCGTCGCCGTCGAGGGTGTGTACGCGGACCCGCATGCGGCGGTATATGTCGAGGCCCACGCCCTCCCACCGGTCCATGGACTCCTCGTCCATGGGCGCGATGTCGTAGAGCGCGACGAAGACCTGCGACCGGGGGGCCTCCACGATGGTGGCCAGGGCCCCCTCCCAGCCCATCTGCTCGCCGCCGAAGGTCAGCCGCCAGCCGGAGAGCCATCCGGTGCCGCGCAGCGGAGAGTGCGGTGCGCGGCGGGTCATCAGCCGCGCGTCGAGGTTGCCGGCGTACGCGGCGTAGAGCGACATGACTTCGAGGGTACGGGAGTGCGGCGCAATGGCCTCTGAGGTGGCAGTCTCGTAGAGAGATTCATACGACATACGGATGGAATACGGGCGGGTGCGCGCGGGGGAGCCGCTGCCGAGAGCCCCGGGCGGAGTGGTTTTGATGGGTGCGGGACAATGGAACACGTGACTCGGATCGTGATCATCGGTGGCGGACCCGGCGGCTATGAGGCGGCACTGGTGGCCGCCCAGCTCGGCGCGGAGGTGACCGTCGTCGACTGCGACGGTCTGGGCGGGGCGTCGGTGCTGACCGACTGCGTGCCGTCGAAGACGTTGATCGCCACCGCCGAGGTCATGACGACCTTCGACTCTTCGTACGAGGAGTTGGGGATCATCGTCGCCGATGACACCCCGCCGCTGGAGCAGGCGGCCCGCGTCGTCGGCGTCGACCTGGGCAAGGTCAACCGCCGCGTGAAACGCCTCGCGCTCGCCCAGTCGCACGACATCACCGCCTCCGTGACCCGGGCGGGCGCCCGGGTCACGCGCGGCCGCGGCCGGCTCGCCCCCGGCCAGGCGCCGGACGGATCCCGCCAGGTGATCGTGCGGGCCGCCGACGGTACGGAGGAGACGCTCACCGCGGACGCGGTACTGATCGCCACCGGCGCGCACCCGCGGGAGATCCCGGACGCGCTGCCGGACGGCGAGCGGATCCTGAACTGGACGCAGGTCTACGACCTGGACGAGCTGCCCGAAGAGCTGATCGTGGTCGGCTCGGGTGTCACCGGCGCCGAGTTCGCGGGCGCGTACCAGGCGCTCGGCTCCAAGGTGACGCTGGTCTCCAGCCGCGACCGGGTGCTGCCGGGCGAGGACCCGGACGCGGCCGCGGTGCTGGAGGACGTCTTCCGGCGGCGCGGGATGAACGTCATGGCGCGGTCCCGGGCGCAGGCCGCCAAGCGGGTCGGCGACCGGGTGGAGGTGACGCTGGCGGACGGCCGGGTCATCACCGGTACGCACTGCCTGATGGCCGTCGGCTCCATCCCCAACACCGCGGACATCGGCCTGGAGGAGGCGGGCGTCCGGCTGCACGAGTCCGGGCACATCTGGACCGACAAGGTCTCGCGCACCAGCGCGCCCGGCGTGTACGCGGCGGGCGACTGCACCGGCGTCTTCGCGCTGGCGTCGGTGGCGGCGATGCAGGGCCGGATCGCGATGTACCACTTCCTCGGCGACGCGGTCGCGCCGCTGGACCTCAAGACGGTCTCGGCGAACGTGTTCACCGACCCGGAGATCGCCACCGTCGGCTACTCCCAGGCGGACGTGGACGCGGGCAAGATCGACGCCCGGGTGGTGAAGCTGCCGCTGCTGCGCAACCCGCGCGCCAAGATGCAGGGCATCCGGGACGGCTTCGTGAAGATCTTCTGCCGCCCGGGTACGGGGATCGTGGTCGGCGGTGTCGTGGTCGCGCCGCGCGCGAGCGAGCTGATCCACCCCATCTCGATCGCGGTCGACAACAACCTGACCGTCGAGCAGATCGCCAACGCCTTCACGGTCTACCCGTCGCTGTCCGGCTCCATCGCCGAGGTGGCGCGGCAGTTGCACACGAGGAAGACGCAGCGCGAGGTCTGAGCCGGAATCCGCTGCGAGGCTCCACGGAGCCTGAGCGGAATCGCCTATACCATCTCGCGGCGTCGCAGCTGATCAACTTCCGATATTTGGTGCAAGCCGCTGAAACAAGACGGTCGTTGGCGTTACTGTCAGTTTCGTGTTCGCTGCAGAACGTCGCCAATTGATCCTTGAAATGGTGCGCGCGAACGGAGCGGTGTCGCTCCGCGAGCTCGCCCGCGTCGTCCAGACCTCAGAAGTGACCGTACGGCGGGACGTGCGGGCGCTGGAGGCAGAAGGGCTGCTGGACCGCCGGCACGGCGGTGCCGTCCTGCCGGGCGGATTCACCAGGGAGTCCGGCTTCCCGCAGAAATCCCACCTAGCGACCGCGGAGAAGACGGCCATCGCCGACCTCGCGGCCGGTCTCGTCGAGGAGGGCGAGGCCGTCGTGGTCGGCGCCGGGACGACGACGCAGGAGCTGGCCCGCAGGCTCGCCCGCGTCCCGGGCCTCACCGTGGTCACCAACTCCCTGCTCGTCGCGCAGGCGCTGGCGCACGCCAACCGGGTCGAGGTCGTGATGACCGGCGGCACCCTGCGCGGCTCGAACTACGCGCTGGTCGGCAGCGGAGCCGAGCAGTCCCTGCAAGGGCTGCGGGTCTCCCGCGCCTTCCTCTCGGGCAGCGGACTGACCGCCGAGCGCGGGCTGTCCACGTCCAACATGCTGTCGGCGAGCGTGGACCGGGCGCTGGTGCAGGCCGCGGCGGAGGTGGTGGTCCTGGCCGACCACACCAAGCTCGGCACCGACACCATGTTCCAGACGGTGCCCACCGACGTGATCACCCGGCTGGTGACCGACGAGCCGCCCGCGCACGAGGAGCGTGCCGCGACCGAGCTCCAGGCCCTCGCCGACCAGGGGTGCAGATCGCGGTGGCCGGGCCGGGCGCGGCGTCCGGACCGGGCGCCGGGGGACCGCCTGGTGGCGGTGAGACGAACGCGGGTGCGGGTACGGGTTCGGGTGCTGCGGGGCCGGGCCAGGCGCCCGGACGGCAGGCCGCGCGGCTCGCTCCCGGCCAGCCCGGCCAGCACTCCTCCGGGCGCGGTGCCGAGGACGGCATGCCGCTGCCGGGGCCGCGCCGCGGTCACCCGCAGGGGCCGGGCGGCGGATCGCAGCTGCGCAACGGGGCGGTGCCGATCGCCGACGGGGCACGGGTGGCGGTGTCGCCGCGCGGCGGGCGGCCGTGACGCCTCGCGGCGGGCGGCCTTAGCGGGGCTTGAGGCCCGTGAGGGTCAGGGTCAGCAGGCGGTCGGCCAGGTCCGGGTCGTCCGGGGACTGCTCCACCGCCAGCGCGATCGCGTTCGTCAGCTGCATCAGATCGGTGATCTCGACATCCGCCCGCACCGATCCGGCCTGCTGCGCGCGGGCCAGCAGCGCGCCACCCGCCTCCCGCAGCGGCTCGCTGCACCGGGACAGCTCCGCGCTCTCCCCGGCGGACGCGGAGAGGAACGCCTGCGACAGCCCCCGGTACGTACTGGCGTGGTCGATGACGGCCCGCAGCCAGTCCACCAGCGCGCGGCACGGCTGCGGCGCCTGTGCCAGCTCCCGCGAGCGCGCCATGAGCGCGTCCAGCTCGCCGTAGAACACGGCCCCCATCAGCGCGGTGCGATGGGGGAAGTGGCGGTAGAGGGTGCCGATGCCGACGCCCGCCCGGCGCGCGATGTCCTCCAGTGAGGCGTCGGTGCCGTGCTCGGCGAAGGCCGTGCGGGCCTCGGCCAGCAGCCGTTCGTAGTTGCGACGCGCGTCCGCGCGCATGGGCCGTGCTGGCGTCTGCGCCGCCTCGGTCGCCATCGCCGGTCCTTCCTTCCTCGGGCTGCCAGTGGGCTCTCCGGCCAGCATGCCACCCCCTGGACGGCCGCGTCCGGGGACGGTGGCCGGGTGGTGACCTCCAGGCGAACGGCGGATGCGGGACGGCGAACAGTTCGCGAAGCCCTTCCGACCCCGGCAACGCCGTGCCGCGCAACCGGCATCCCTCATGTCGGCGTGGCTCGGGGGGCGCGCGGGACGAGAGTGGAGACGAAGGACATGATGGAACTGACCAGCCGCTCGCTGCTCTACACGGTGATCGCGGTCGCCGTCCTCAGCGTGGGGCTCACGGTCTGGCTGTGGCCGCGTTTCGCCGGGCGGACGATACCCGCGGTACTCGGGAGACTCGGCTCCATCGCCGTCACCCAGGTGGCGATCGTCACCTCTTTCGCCCTCGCGGTCAACGCGAACTTCCAGTTCTACGGCACCTGGGACGAGCTGCTCGGCAACGACGACACCGCGCCCGCCGCCCTGTCGAAGTGGGGGGAGGGGGGCGACGACGGGAGCCCGGGCGACCCGTCCGGCGGGTTGGTGCAGTCCGCTGGTCCGGAGAAGCTGGACAAGGTCCACGGGCTGCCCAAGGGGTCGCCGGACCGGGTCGGCAAGGTCGAGTCGGTCCGGATCCTCGGGCGCCGCAGCCAGCGGGCGACCCCGGCGTACGTCTACCTGCCGCCGCAGTACTTCCAGCGCCAGTACAACCGGCAGCGGTTCCCCGTCATCGTCGCCATCAGCGGCTACCCCGGCGGATCGTTCCTGCTCGCGCAGCACCTGCGCGTGCCGCAGACCGCGGGGAAGCTGATCGGCGAGGGGAAGCTGCCGCCCAGCGTCATCGTGATGATCCGACCCACCATCGCCCCGCCGCGCGACACCCAGTGCGTGGACGTCCCCGGCGGCCCCCAGGCGGAGACCTTCTTCCAGAAGGACCTGCCCGAGGCGCTCAAGGGGCACTACCGCGTGGGGCAGGACCCGAGCGCGTGGGGCGCGCTCGGGTACTCCTCCGGCGGCAGCTGTGCGCTCCAGCTGACCATGCGTCACCCCGACACGTACACGGCGGCGGCCGCGCTGTCGCCCGACTACCGCGTCACGAACGACCCCACGACCGGGAACCTCTTCGGCAGCGGCGAGGCCCGGCTCCGCCGGATGCGCGAACACGACCTGATGTGGCGGCTGAAGCACCTTCCGGCGCCGCAGGTGTCCGTATTGGTGGCCACCAGCCGCGAGGGCGAGAAGAACTACCCGCAGGCGCGCGAGTTCCTGGACGCCGTCAAGCCGCCGATGCGCGCCGAGTCGATCGTCCTGGACCGGGGGAGCCACAACTTCCGCACGTGGCGGCGGGAACTCCCCGCGTCCCTGGAGTGGATGGGACGGCAGTTGACGTTCCCGGAGGACGTGGCCGACGGGAGGGACTGAGCGGCGGCCCCTGACCCACGACGAACGGAGCCCCCGGCCGCGGTGGCGGCCGGGGGCTCCGTTCGTCGTACTCGGCGTCCGTACTCGGGGTTCAGTCCTTGATCTCGCAGATGACGGCGCCGGAGGTGAGGGAGGCGCCGACTTCGGCGGTCAGGCCCTTGATGGTGCCCGCGCGGTGGGCGTTGAGGGGCTGTTCCATCTTCATCGCTTCCAGGACGACGACGAGGTCGCCTTCTGCGACCTGCTGGCCTTCCTCGACCGCGACCTTCACGATCGTGCCCTGCATCGGGGAGGCCAACGCGTCTCCGGACACGGCCGAGCCGGTCTTCTTCGCCGCCTTCCGCTTCGGCTTACGCGCACCCCCACCACCGCCGGCGCCGACCGTGGCCACGCCCAGGGAGGCGGGGAGGGAGACCTCCAGACGCTTGCCGCCGACCTCGACGACGACCGTCTCACGACCCGCCTCGTCCTCCGCCTCGGCATCCACAGCAGAAGCAAACGGCTTGATCTCGTTGACGAACTCCGTCTCGATCCACCGCGTGTGGACCGTGAACGGATCAGCGGTGAACGCCGGGTCGGTGACGACGGCCTGGTGGAACGGGATCGCCGTCGCCATGCCCTCCACGCGGAACTCCGCCAGGGCGCGGGCCGCCCGCTGCAGTGCCTGCTCGCGGGTGGCGCCGGTGACGATCAGCTTCGCCAGGAGGGAGTCCCACGCCGGGCCGATCACACTCCCGGACTCCACACCCGCGTCCAGCCGCACACCCGGACCCGACGGCGGGGCGAAGGCCGTCACCGTGCCGGGGGCGGGCAGGAAACCCCGGCCCGGGTCCTCACCGTTGATACGGAACTCGAAACTGTGCCCCCGCACCACCGGATCGCCATAGCCCAGTTCCTCACCATCGGCGATGCGGAACATCTCGCGGACCAGGTCGATGCCGGTGACCTCTTCGGTGACCGGGTGCTCGACCTGCAGGCGGGTGTTGACCTCGAGGAAGGAGATCGTGCCGTCCGCGCCGACGAGGAACTCCACGGTGCCCGCACCCACATACCCGGCCTCCTTGAGGATGGCCTTCGACGCGGCATACAGCTCGGCGTTCTGCTCCACGGACAGGAACGGGGCCGGGGCCTCCTCCACCAGCTTTTGATGCCGGCGCTGGAGGGAGCAGTCACGGGTGGAGACCACCACCACGTTGCCGTGACTGTCGGCCAGGCACTGGGTCTCCACATGGCGGGGCTTGTCCAGATACCGCTCGACGAAGCACTCGCCCCGGCCGAACGCCGCAACGGCCTCGCGGACGGCGGAGTCGTACAGCTCGGGGACCTCTTCCAGGGTGCGGGCGACCTTCAACCCGCGCCCGCCGCCACCGAACGCCGCCTTGATCGCGATCGGCAGACCATGCTCCTCCGCGAACGCCACCACCTCCTGCGCACCGGAGACCGGGTCGGGGGTGCCCGCGACCAGCGGGGCACCGGCACGCTGCGCGATATGACGAGCAGCGACCTTGTCACCCAGATCCCGGATCGCCTGCGGCGGCGGACCGATCCAGATCAGACCCGCATCCAGCACCGCCTGCGCGAACTCCGCGTTCTCCGACAGGAACCCATACCCGGGATGGACCGCGTCCGCCCCCGCGTCCTTCGCCGCCGAGAGGACCTTGCCCATGTCCAGATAGCTGGTGGCCGGGGTGTCACCACCCAGCGCGTAGGCCTCATCAGCCGCGCGCACATGCACAGCGTCCCGATCCGGATCGGCGTACACGGCAACGCTCGCGATCCCGGCATCCCGGCACGCCCGGGCAACGCGGACAGCGATTTCGCCACGATTGGCGATGAGCACCTTGCGCACGATGGCTCCCTCCTTGAAACAAGCCGAGTTTAGGTACTGGCGACACTCCGCGCCGAGGAGACTCCGGGGGTGAGCTTGACCACACGGAGCGTGAAGGAGCCTCCGGGCGGCCTGGGAAATCCTCTGTCGCTCCACGGTACGCCCGGTTTTCGGGGTCACCGGCGGGCTCGTGGTGTGGCCAAGGTCTCCGCCGCGGCGAGCAGCGGCGGACCGCGTTTCTTTGTGGGATTCCTACGAACAGGTGGCGGAAACTTTGCCGCGCGGTCGCGAGCCGCAGTCAGCCGCCGCAGACCCCTTGTCCACGGGCTTACCCGTTAGTAGCGTGCCGCTGTCGAACGTACTCGGGGTAACGGCCCGGAGTCAGGCAGGGGAAGGGGTGGGCGGGGTGGGTGCTACGGCGCGCAGGCCGGTGGCCGCGGCGGCGGCAGTGGTACTGATCGTGGAAGCGGTCGGCATCGCCCTGCTCAACTGGATCCTCGGGCTGGTGGTCGACCGTCAGGACATGTCCATGGGAGGCATGGACCCCGACGCGATGTCCGTCGGCACCTGGGTCATGGGCGGCGTCTTCGGCCTCTATCTGCTGTTCTGCGGGCTGGTGCTGCTGCGCGCGGCGGTCCGCGACCGCGGCCCCGGCCGGTTCGCCCGCATCCTGCTCATCGTCTGCGCGGTGGTGCACGGGCTGCTCGGCGCGCTGACGGTCGGTCTGGTGGGCTGGGCGGCGTTCGCGGGGCTGATGGTGGTGCTGGGGCTGATCGTGCTGACGCTGATGGCGTACGACGACGCCTCCGGCGGGATTGCGGACCGGGGCGCCCCGGACCCCGCCGGTGACCCGGACCCCGAACCCGCCTGACCCGGGCGCGGGCCGGCTCAGGCCTCGGGCGCCCACAGGTCCGTGATGGACACGTCCAGCTCGGCCAGCAGGCGGCGCAGCAGCGGCAGCGACAGGCCGATCACGTTGCCGTGGTCGCCGTCGATGCCGTCGATGAACGGTGCCGACCGGCCGTCGAGGGTGAACGCGCCCGCCACGTGGAGCGGTTCGCCGCTGGCCACGTACGCCGCGATCTCGGCGTCGGTCGGCTCGCCGAAGCGGACCGTGGTGGAGGCCGTCGCGGAGGACCGCCGCCCGCTCGCCGTGTCGATCACGCAGTGGCCGGTGCGCAGCACCCCGGAGCGGCCGCGCATCGCCTTCCAGCGGGCGGTGGCGTCCTCCTCGTCGACGGGCTTGCCGAGCGCCTGGCCATCCAGCTCCAGCACCGAGTCGCAGCCGATGACCAGCGCGCCCGCCACCGCGGGCTGGGCCGCCACCGCGGCGGCCTTGGCCTCGGCGAGCACCAGCGCCAGCTCGGCGGGCGAGTCGGCGTCGAGGGCGTCCTCGTCGACACCGCTGACGATCACCTCGGGGGCGAGCCCCGCCTGCCGCAGCAGGCCCAGTCGGGCGGGGGAGGCGGAGGCGAGGACGACGGTGCGGGGTTCAGCCATGCGGCCCAGCGTAACGGCTCACTTCCTGAGGAACGGGCTCACTTCTTGAGGACCGCCTGCATGACCTTCTTGGCGATGGGGCCCGCCAGCCCGCCGCCGGAGATCTGGTCGCGCGGGATGCTGTCGTCGGGGTCGATCATCACCGCGACCGCGACCGGGGAGCCGTCGCCCTGCTTGGCGTAGGAGATGAACCACGCCAGCGGCGGGAGGTTGTTGTTCACGCCGCGCTGGGCGGTGCCGGTCTTGGCGCCGACGGTGACACCGGAGATCCGGCCGGGGCGGCCGGTGCCCTTCTCGGCGGTGTCCTCCATCATCTGCTGGACCTTCTTCGCGGTGTCCTCGGAGACCGCCTGGGACATCTCCTTCGGCTCGAACTTCTCCAGCGTGTCCAGGTCGGGGTCGCGCAGCGAGTCGACCATGTACGGCTTCATCAGCTTGCCGTCGTTGGCGATGGCGGCGGTCATCATCGCGATCTGCAGCGGGGTGGCGCGGACGCTGGACTGGCCGATGCCGGACATCGCGGTCTGGGGCCGGTCCATCTCGGCCGGGAAGACGCTCTCGACGGCGCGGGTGGGCGTGTCGACCTTGGGGTCGTTGAAGCCGAACTTCTCGGCCGTCTGGCGCATCTTCTCCTTGCCGAGGTCGACGCTGACCTTGCCGTAGACGTTGTTGCAGGAGTGCTGCATGGCGACGTTGAGGGAGGCGTTCTCGCAGGGCGCGGACTTGTCCTGGTTCGGCAGCGGCACCCTGGTCTCCGGCATGGTCCACGGGTCCGGGGACTTCGTCGGCGCGTTGATGTCCTGGTACAGCCCGTGCTCCAGCGCCGCGGCGGCGGTGATGACCTTGAAGGTGGAGCCGGGCGCGTAGGTCAGCTTGAGCGCGCGGTTGTCCATCGGCTTGCGCTTGTCCTTCTGGAGCCGGTCCCAGGCCTCGCCGTCCTTCTTCGTGGAGCCGGCGAAGACGGACGGGTCGTAGGACGGGGTGGAGGCGAGCGCGAGGATCCTGCCGGTGCTCGGGTCGATGGCGACCACCGCGCCGGTCCTGTCGCCCAGTCCCTGGTACGCGGCCTTCTGCGCCTTCGGGTCGATGGTGGTCACGACGTCGCCGCCGCGCCGGTCGTCGCCGGTGAACAGGTCGAGGGTGTTCTGGAGGAAGAGCCGGTCGTCGGTGCCGCTGAGCAGCTTGTTGTTGAGCGCTTCCAGGTGGGTGGCGCCGTAGGTCTGGGAGGAGTAGCCGGTGATCGGGGCGTACATCGCGCCGTCCTTGAACGTGCGCTTGTACTTGTAGTACGTGCTGTCGGTCTCCACCGAGCCGGTGATCGGCTGGCCGCCCACGATGATGTTGCCGCGCGGGTGGGCGTACGCCGCGATCTTCACGCGGGTGTTCTTCTCGTGGTTGGCCAGCTCGTCGGTGCGCTTGAACTGGAGCCAGGTGGTCTGCAGCAGCAGTGCCAGGATCAGCAGACCGCTGAAGACGGCGATGTGGCGTATCGGTCTGTTCATCGGTCGGCGGCTCTCCCCTGTGCCCGGCGGTCGTACCTCTTCTAAGGAAGAGGCGCGAACCGCCGGAGGGGTTGCCCTTGTGTGCCCAAGATCATCCCGTGCTCGTGATCATCCCGTGCTGAGGATCAGCAGGGTGATCAGGACCGCGACGGCCATCACCGCGCCCGCGCGCCGGAGCCTCTCCTGGACCTGGCGCAACTCCTCGGGCGGCTCATCGGGCGGGTCGGACCACAGCATGCGGACGATACTGCTCCGCGGACGGCCGTGGCGCCTGAGTACGCGTACTCAGGCGCCACGGCACGGAAGCACTATGACGCCGGATCAGGCAGGCCAGAAGCTGGTGCGCCACGCCTTGGGGCCCGGGTGCGGCACCCGGCCGCTCGGGATGGTGCGGGCCGGGTCCGCCCACTCGTCGGGTATGACCTGCCCCGGCGCGGCGGCAGCGGCGGCTGCCGCGCGCGCTTGAACCACCGCGAGGGCGGCGGCCAGCTCCTCGGGGGTGGGGTTGCCACGGACGACCTTGATCATGGAAACAACCCTTTCTAGAGGGGGATGTTGCCGTGCTTCTTCGGCGGCAGGGACTCGCGCTTGTTCCGCAGCGCGCGCAAGCCCCGCACGATGTGGCGGCGGGTCTCGGACGGCATGATCACCGCGTCGACGTAGCCGCGCTCGGCCGCGATGTACGGGTTGAGGAGGGTGTCCTCGTAGTCGGCGATCAGCTCGGCGCGGGTGGCGTCCTGGTCCTCGGCGGCGGCGATGGTCCGGCGGTGCAGGATGTTCACCGCGCCCTGCGCGCCCATGACCGCGATCTGGGCGGTCGGCCACGCCACGTTCAGGTCCGCGCCCAGGTGCTTGGAGCCCATCACGTCGTACGCGCCGCCGAACGCCTTCCGGGTGATCACCGTGATCAGCGGGACCGTGGCCTCCGCGTACGCGTAGATCAGCTTGGCGCCGCGCCGGATGATGCCGTTGTACTCCTGGTCCGTGCCGGGCAGGAAGCCGGGGACGTCCACGAACGTCAGGACGGGCACGTTGAAGGCGTCGCAGGTGCGGACGAAGCGCGCGGCCTTCTCGGAGGCGTCGATGTCCAGGCAGCCCGCGAACTGCATCGGCTGGTTGGCGACGATGCCGACCGGGTGGCCCTCGACACGCCCGAAGCCGGTGATGATGTTCGGCGCGAACAGCGGCTGGGTCTCCAGGAACTCGCCGTCGTCCAGCACGTGCTCGATGGCCTTGTGCATGTCGTACGGCTGGTTGGCGGAGTCCGGGATGAGGGTGTCCAGCTCCCGGTCCTCGTCCGTGACCGCCAGGTCGGCCTGCTCGGGGAAGGCGGGCGGCTCGGAGAGGTTGTTGGAGGGCAGGTAGGACAGCAGCGCCTTGACGTAGTCGATGGCGTCCTTCTCGTCGCCGCCCATGTAGTGCGCGACACCGGAGGTGGTGTTGTGCGTACGGGCGCCGCCCAGGGCCTCGAAGCCCACGTCCTCGCCGGTCACCGTCTTGATCACGTCCGGCCCGGTGATGAACATGTGCGAGGTCTGGTCGACCATCACGGTGAAGTCGGTGATCGCCGGGGAGTAGACCGCGCCGCCCGCGCACGGGCCGACGATCAGGCTGATCTGCGGGATCACCCCCGACGCGTGGACGTTCCGGCGGAAGATCTCGGCGAAGAGGCCGAGCGCCACCACGCCCTCCTGGATGCGGGCGCCGCCGCCGTCGTTGATGCCGATGACCGGACAGCCGGTCTTCAGCGCGAAGTCCATCACCTTGACGATCTTCTCGCCGTAGACCTCGCCGAGCGAGCCGCCGAAGATGGTGAAGTCCTGCGAATAGACGGCGACCGGGCGGCCGTCGACCGTGCCGTAGCCGGTGACCACACCGTCTCCGTACGGGCGGTTCTTGTCGATGCCGAAGTTCGTGGAACGGTGCCGCGCGAACTCGTCCAGTTCAGTGAACGAGCCCTCGTCCAGCAGCAGGTCGATCCGCTCCCGCGCGGTCAGCTTGCCCTTGGCGTGCTGCTTCTCCACGGCCCGCGCGGACCCGGCGTGGACGGCTTCTTCGGTACGGCGCTGCAGATCCGCGAGCTTCCCCGCGGTGGTGTGGCGGTCGTGGCTGTCGGGGGCGATCTCCGGCTCGGACATCGGGATGCGGCTCCTGCTCGTCCTCGGGGCGGGGTGGTCAGGGGGCGTTCACGGGGGGTTCACGGGGTTTTCCGGGTCGGTCACCTCGGCTACCGGCTCGTAGCGTATCGGCGGGACTGCGGTGTGGCACTGCGTCGTTGGCCACACCTCCTGACCCTAGGCTGGCCCGTATGAGCCCTTCTGACACCCATGGCAGCAGATGGAACGACCTGGACCGGCCGCCGCTGAACGCCGAGGCGCTGCGCCGGGCGCTCGTGCGGCCCGACGGGCTGTGGACCTCGGTGGAGGTCGTGCCGTCCACCGGCTCCACCAACACCGATCTCGTGGCCCGGGCGCAGGGGGGCGCACCGGAGGGCGCGGTCCTGGTGGCCGAGGAGCAGACCGCCGGACGCGGGCGGCTGGACCGGACGTGGACCGCCCCGGCCCGCTCGGGGCTGTTCCTCTCGATGCTGTTCCGGCCCGGGGAACGGGTGCCCGAGGCCCGCTGGGGCTGGCTGCCGCTGCTCGCCGGGGTCGCCACCGCCGCCGCGCTGGCCCGCACCGCCGGAGTGGACACGGCGCTGAAATGGCCCAACGACCTGCTGCTGACGGTGGCCGGGGAGGAGCGCAAGTCCGGCGGCATCCTGGCCGAGCGGACCGGTGACGCGGTCGTGGTCGGCATCGGGCTGAACGTCTCGCTGCGTGACGAGGAGCTACCGGTGCCCGCCGCGGGCTCGCTGGCGCTCGCGGGCGCGGTCACGGTCGACCGCGACCCGCTGCTGCGCGCCCTCCTGCGGTCGATCGAGCAGTGGTACGGGAAGTGGCGCGCCGCGGACGGCGACCCGGCGGCCAGCGGGCTCCAGGAGGCGTACGCGGCGGGGTGCGCGACGCTCGGGCGGCGGGTCCGTGCGGAGCTGCCCGGCGGCCGGTCGGCGGTCGGGGAGGCGGTCGCGGTGGACGGCGACGGGCGGCTGGTGCTCTCGATGGCGGGCGGGGTGCAGGGAGTGGTCGCGGCGGGCGACATCGTGCATCTGCGCGCCGCTTCCGAGGAAGAGTGAGCTAGGGCACACCTGACGTATCGTTGAGGCGGTCCGTCCAGCTCGGGGCGGCCGCGGGCGAATCCGTAACCGGGACCATCACCGGAGAGGGAAGCGGAAAGCAGTGCGCCAGGATCGGACAGGGGGCGGGCGGTGACCGTCGACGACACGGGGTCCGGCGCGTCCGGCTCGGCCGGTGCGGAGGGCTCCGCGCAGCCTTCTGCGCCGGAGGCGGAGGGTTCTGCGCCGGAGGTGGACGCGGGGGCCGACGTGGGCGTCGGCGCGGGTGCGGTTGCCGGTGTGGACGTCGGCGGGGGTGCGGGTGCCGGCGGGGATGCCGGTCCGGATCCCCGTGCCCATGGCAAGGACCAGGACACGGACGTGGACGCGGACGACGACGACGACGAGGACGACTCGATCGCGCTCCGGCTCGAACAGCTGATCCTTGGCGCCGAGCGGCGCTACACCCCCTTCCAGGCTGCCCGCAGCGCGGGCGTCTCCGTCGAGCTGGCCACCCGCTTCTGGCACGCCATGGGCTTCGCCGACATCGGGCAGGCCAAGGCGCTCACCGAGGCGGACGTCCTGGCGCTGCGGCGGCTCTCCGGCCTGGTGGAGGCCGGGTTGCTGAGCGAACCGATGGCCATTCAGGTCGCGCGGTCCACCGGGCAGACGACGGCGCGGCTGGCCGACTGGCAGATCGACTCCTTCCTGGAAGGGCTCACTGAACCCCAGGAACCCGGGCTCACCCGGACCGAGATCGCCTACCCGCTGGTCGAGCTGCTGCTCCCGGAGCTGGAGGAGTTCCTCGTCTACGTCTACCGGCGGCAGCTGGCGGCGGCGACGGGCCGCGTGGTGCAGGCCCAGGACGACGCGGAGATGGTCGACCGGCGGCTGGCGGTCGGCTTCGCGGACCTGGTCGGCTTCACCCGGCTGACCCGGCGCCTTGAGGAGGAGGAGCTCGGCGAGCTGGTCGAGGCGTTCGAGACGACGGCCGCCGACCTGGTCGCCGCGCACGGCGGACGGCTGATCAAGACGCTCGGCGACGAGGTGCTGTACTCGGCGGACGACGCGGGCACGGCGGCGGAGATCGGCGTACGGCTCATCGAGACCATGGCGCACGACCAGACGATGCCGGAGCTGCGGGTGGGGATCGCGTTCGGGACGGTGACGACCCGGATGGGCGATGTCTTCGGTACGACGGTGAACCTGGCGAGCCGGCTGACGTCGATAGCGCCGAAGGACGCGGTGCTGGTGGACGGGGCGCTCGCGGAGGAGCTGGCGCGGACCGGGGAGGCGCCGGAATCCGAGGCGGAGGCGGCGGAGGCGGCCGCGGAGGCGGAGAAGCGGGGCGAGGAACCGCCGGTGTACCGGTTCGCGCTCCAGCCGATGTGGCAGCGGCCGGTGCGAGGGCTGGGCGTCGTGGAGCCGTGGCTGCTGACGCGGCGGGGCTGACGTCTTCCGGGGCGTGTTCGCCGCGCTGCGGGGGCACCCGCCACGTCCCCTCACGCCGTCCGGCGGCTGACCGCCGGTGGGGCGGAGGGCGTGGCGGGACGTCGGCGAACAAGGCGTAGCGGGAGGTCGGCGGCCGCGCGGCGTCGGCCCCGCGCCGGTGCGGGGCCGCGCGGGACGCTATTCGCCCGGCCACTCCGGGGTCCGCTTCTCGTTGAAGGCCGCGACGCCCTCCGCCCGGTCCCCGGAGAAGGCCACCGACCGCCATGCCGCGTCCTCCACCTCCAGCCCGGTCCGCAGGTCCAGCCCGTGGCCCAGCCGCAGCGCCTTCTTGGCGGCGCGCAGTCCGACCGGTGAGTTCGCGGCGATCCGGGCGGCCAGCGCCAGCGCCTCCTCGCGGTCCTGGCCCTCGGCGGCCAGCTGGTCCACCAGCCCCAGCTCACGCGCCTCCCCGGCGGCCACCCGGCGCGCCGTGAAGATCAGCTCGGCGGCCCGCGCGGCTCCCACCCGGCGCGGCAGCAGCTGCGTACCGCCGCCGCCGGGGATCACTCCCACGGACACCTCCGGCAACCCCACCACGGCCGTCGGGTCGGCCACGATCACGTCGCAGGACAGGGCCAGCTCGAAGCCGCCGCCCAGGGCGTAGCCGTGCACGGCCGCGATGGTGGGCATCGGCAGCTCCAGCACCCCGGTGTACGCGGCACGGGCCAGCGGGCGCTGGCGGCCGAGCTCGGCGTCCGTAAGAGAGTTCCGCTCCTTGAGGTCGGCGCCCACGCAGAAGGCCCGCTCATGGGTGGAGGTGAGCACCACGACCCTCGCGCCGGGGTCCCCGGCGAGCGCGGTGCACGCGGCCCCGATGCACCTGGCCATCTCGGTGGAGACGGCGTTCATGGCCTTGGGCCGGTCGAGCACCAGCTCGGCCACGTGCCCGTGCCGCCGTACGCCGACCCACTCGCCGAACCGCTGTTCCGTCATGGTGCGCCCTCCCGGTGCCGCCGGTGTTAACGATCGTTGACCGGATCATCGCAGCCGACCCCGACCCGCCGCTACGCCTGCCGACGGGGCGGTACGGCAAGCCGCGGCCTCCCCGCCGAGGTCGGAGGCCGGAGAGCGTCGATCGAGGAGGGCGGAATCCGTCAAACGTTCCTACGCTGGATGGCGCGGCGCGCGGTGTGCGCGCGGCGAGGGAATGCGAGGCGCGGTGACGGGCGAAGCGGCAGGCGGCGGTACGGGCCAGGGCGGCGAGCGGATGACGGCCGTGGTGGCGCTGGCGCAGGCCATGGCGGCCGCGCACACGCTGCCGGAGGCGGTGCGGTCCGCGGCGGCCCGCGCCTGCGGCGCGCTGGGCGGGAGCTTCGCGGCCGTGTCGGTCTGGGAGCGCGAGCTGGGGCGGCTGCGGGTGCTGGCCAACGTGGGCGCGCTGGCCCCGGGGGAGGAGGAGTTCCCCGAGAACGAGTGGTATCCGGTGCACGAGTTCCCGGAGATCACCGAGTTCCTGCACGAGCAGTGGGCGCGGGGCGGCGAGCCGCACGCCTGGGTGGAGGTGGCCGAGCCCCCCGGTGCCGAGCCCGGGGAGGACCCGTGCGCCGGGTCGTACGGGGCGTACTGCCACCAGCGCGTGGCAGCGCTGCGGCGGCGCGGGCGAAGCAGCTGCGTGGTCGCCCCGATCGTGCTGCGCGGGCGGGCGTGGGGCGAGCTGTACGTGGCGCGGGCGGTGGGGGAGCCGCTGTTCGACCGCGGTGACGCGGACTTCGCGACGGTGCTGGCGGCGGTGACGGCCGCGGGGATCGCCCAGACGGAGCGGCTGGAGGAGGCGCGCCGGCTGGCGTTCACCGACCCCCTGACCGGGCTGGCCAACCGGCGGGCGGTGGACATACGGCTGGACGAGGCGCTGGAGGCGCACCGCCGCGACGGCACGGTCGTGAGCCTGGTGGTGTGCGACCTGAACGGGTTGAAGAGGGTCAACGACACGTTGGGGCACGCGGTGGGCGACCGGCTCCTGGAGCGCTTCGGCACGGTGCTGTCCCTGTGCGGGGCGATGCTGCCGGGCGCGCTGGCGGCGCGGCTGGGCGGCGACGAGTTCTGCCTGCTGGAGGTGGGCCCCTCGGCGGACGAGGTCGTACGGGTGGCGGACGAGCTGTGCCGCAGGGCGGCGGAGCTGGAGATGGGGGAGGGCGTCGCGTGCGGGGTCGCGTCGACGGGCGACCCGATCGGGCCGGTGCGCAGCGCGCGGCGGCTGTTCCGGCTGGCGGACGCGGCCCAGTACCGCGCGAAGGCGGCCCGTTCGGAGAAGCCGGTGGTGGCGGGCCGGGACGGTGGGCCGGACGACCCGGTGGTGCGCCTGGCGGACTCCCCGCCGCAGGCGCCGCCGGCCGAACGCCGCCGCTTCCGCGGCCGCGCGTCGCCTCCCGGCGAGGGAGCGTAGCGCCGTGCCGCCGTTCGTCTCGCCGGGGCCGCGCCCCGGACCCCGGGCCAGGTGCCGGCCCCGCCCGGGCCCGAGCCGGGAACGCCGGCCTCGCCGGGTCGGGCCCTCTGTCCGCCCCGGCCGGGCCCCCACCCCCGTCCCGGCGGGGGCCGCCGCCGGCCCCCCCGCACCCCGACGGCCTCGGCAAACAGCCGGACTCGGGTGGTGACAGGTCGCGATTCAGTCTCTAGGGTGCCTGAATATGGATATGCACACTGTGGTGGTGGGGTCGTCCGGGACGACCGCCGACGATGTCATCGCCGTCGCGCGCGGCGCCGCCCGCGTCGAGCCGGCCACGGAGGCCCTCGCCGCCGTCGCCGCGGCGCGGCAGGTCATCGACGACCTGGCCGCCAAGCCCGACCCGGTCTACGGCGTCTCCACGGGCTTCGGCGCGCTCGCCGTCCGGCACATCAGCCCCGACCTGCGCGCGCAGCTCCAGCGCAACATCGTGCGGTCGCACGCGGCCGGGATGGGGCCGCGCGTGGAGCGCGAGGTGGTGCGGGCGCTGATGTTCCTGCGGCTCAAGACGCTCGCCTCCGGGCGGACCGGTGTGCGGCCCGTCGTGGTCGAGACCATGGCCGCGCTGCTCAACGCCGGGATCACCCCGGTCGTCCACGAGTACGGTTCGCTCGGCTGCTCCGGCGACCTCGCCCCGCTGTCCCACTGCGCCCTCGCGCTGCTGGGGGAGGGCGACGCGGAGGGCCCCGACGGCGTCGTACGGCCCGCCGCCGAGCTGCTCGCCGAGCACGGGATCGCACCCGTGGAGCTGCGCGAGAAGGAAGGGCTGGCGCTGCTCAACGGCACCGACGGCATGCTCGGCATGCTGGTCATGGCCTGCGCCGACCTGGCGCGGCTGTTCACCAGCGCCGACATCACCGCCGCGCTGTCCCTGGAGGCCCTGCTCGGCACGGACAAGGTCCTCGCGCCCGAGCTGCACGCCATCCGGCCGCACCCCGGCCAGGCCGCCAGCGCCGACAACATGCTGCGGGTGCTGGCGGACTCCGGGCTCACCGGGCACCACCAGGACGACGCGCCGCGGGTCCAGGACGCGTACTCCATCCGCTGCGCCCCGCAGGTCGCGGGCGCGGGCCGGGACACCCTCGCGCACGCCCGCCTGGTCGCCGACCGCGAGCTGGCCGCCGCCGTCGACAACCCGGTGGTCCTCCCCGACGGCCGCGTGGAGTCCAACGGGAACTTCCACGGCGCCCCGGTCGCCTACGCGCTGGACTTCCTCGCCATCGCCGCCGCCGACCTCGCCTCCATCGCCGAGCGCCGCACCGACCGGCTGCTGGACAAGAACCGCTCGCACGGCCTGCCGCCGTTCCTCGCCGCCGACGCGGGCGTCGACTCCGGGCTGATGATCGCGCAGTACACGCAGGCCGCGCTGGTCAGCGAGTTGAAGCGGCTCGCCGTGCCCGCCTCGGTGGACTCGATCCCGTCCTCCGCCATGCAGGAGGACCACGTCTCCATGGGCTGGTCGGCCGCCCGCAAGCTGCGTACCGCGGTGGACAACCTGACCCGGGTCATCGCCGTCGAGCTGGTCGCCGCGACCCGCGCGGTCGAGCTGCGTACGGGGCTCACGCCCGCGCCCGCCACCCGGGCGGTGCTCGCCGCGGTGCGTGCCGCGGGCGTCGAGGGGCCGGGCGGGGACCGCTACCTGGCGCCGGATCTGGCGGCGGCGGACGCGTTCGTGCGCTCCGGAGGGCTGGTCGCGGCGGCGGAGACGGTCACCGGTCCGCTCGCCTGACCCCGCGGTGCGGTGGGGGCACCGGGCAGCCCGGACCCCCTCCGCCGTCGCGGGCGCGGCTACAGCGCGCGGCCCCCGTACGCTTCCGTGCGCGACCGGCGCACGGAAGCGGCCACCATGGCCACGCCGAGTCCCAGGAACGCCGTGCCGCCGAAGAGGTACGGGGTGACGTCGATGCTGCCGGAGTCGGCCAGGTTCAGCTCGTCCGAGGTCTCAGCAGGTGCCTGGGCCTCGACCTGGGTCTGACCGGCCGGGGGCCGCGCGTCCCGCTCGGCGGTCGCGTTCGCGGACGGTACGAACCACAGGGCGCACAGCATCGAGCCGGCGGCAGCGGCGGTCAGCAGCGGTCGGCGTGCGGTCAACGGAATGCATCCCCCTTGAGGCTGCGGCGAATTGGCCTCGTGCGTCCGATCGTAGTGACAACTGCGGGTCGCGCGGAAGCGAGACCCCCACCGCCTTACGCTCCGTTGCATGAGCACTACGCAAACATCACGGTATGTCCGGATCCGGGTCGACCTCATGCTGGAGGTCTCCGACTCCGGCGCGCTGACACGGGCCGCCATCGACCACATCGACGGTGACGACTTCATGCCCGACGAGGAGCGCGGTTACGCGCGGGACGCGGTACGTGACGACGAGGCGGAGGCCCTGGCGCATCTCATCGATCCGGTCAGCCTGGTCGAGGGGGTGCCGGGGGTCGAGCTGGCGAAGGCGTCGTGGACGAGTGAGGGGGTGGCCTACGATCCGGACGCGGACGACTGGGACATGGATGACGACCTCTGAGTCGTTGAGGCATGGACGACGACGTCTGAGCCGTCCGGGGCATGGCCGACGCGTCCGATCGTCCGATGGGTCGGCTGTTCGGCTGGTCCGATCGGCTGCCTGCCGGCGTGCCGCGCGACGGGCGCGCGCCGCCTCGCGCGCCCGTCGGGCGCCGCGTCTGACCGGTGCTTTTGCTAAGTGGCGTCGCCCACAGTTTTACTGATCGGGGAACCGTCCCGAATACGCGGGCGTTCTTCATGGACGGCCGGAGTGCTTGTACGAAGAGTGCGCCGGTTCGGGGTTTTTGGGGTCCAGCAGCAATGGAGAGACCAGTGATGACGGACGGTAAGCGCCGTAAGGGCATGGTGGCCGTGGCCGCCCTGCTCAGTGGCGTGCTGACCCTCGCGGCGTGTGGCGGGGACGACAAGGGCGACGGTGGCGGCAAGGGCACCGGCAAGGACAAGTCGTCCCAGGTCGACGAGGCGGCGGCCAAGGACGCCTCGGACGCCCGAATAAAGATCACGCCGAAGAACGGCGCCACCAACGCCGGCATCAACAACGACGCGAAGGTCACCGTCAGTGGCGGCAAGCTCACCGACGTCACCATGACCGCCGCCACCGGCGCCGTGGTCAACGGCTCCATGTCCGCCGACGGCACCAGCTGGAAGCCGGCCGGTCAGCTGGAGCGCTCCACCCAGTACAAGATCACCGCTGTGGCGAAGGACGCCGAGGGCCGCAAGGCCACCGAGCACTCGTCCTTCACCACGGTCTCCCCGGCCAACAGCTTCATCGGGAACTTCACGCCGGAGGACGGCGCCACGGTCGGCGTCGGCATGCCCGTGTCGATCAACTTCGACAAGGCGGTGACCAACAAGAAGGACGTGCAGTCGCACATCACCGTCAGCTCCAGCAGCAACCAGCAGGTCGTCGGCCACTGGTTCAGCCCGACCCGCCTGGACTTCCGGCCGCAGGAGTTCTGGAAGGCCGGCTCCACCGTCACGCTGAAGCTGGACCTGGACGGCGTCGAGGCGTCCAACGGCGTCACGGGCGTCCAGGAGAAGACGGTCACCTTCAAGATAGGCCACTCGCAGGTCAGCACGGTCGACGTCAAGACCAAGACCATGACGGTCGTCCGCGACGGCAAGACCATCAAGACCATCCCGATCTCCGCGGGCAGCGCGGAGAACCCGACGTACAACGGCCAGATGGTGATCTCCGAGAAGTTCAAGGAGACCCGGATGGACGGCTCGACCGTCGGCTTCACCGGCAAGGACGGCAAGGGCGAGTACGACATCAAGGACGTGCCGCACGCCATGCGGCTGTCCACCTCGGGCACCTTCATCCACGGCAACTACTGGGGTGCCGACTCGATCTTCGGGTCGGTCAACACCAGCCACGGCTGCGTGGGCCTGAACGACGCCAAGGGCGCGGGCGACGCGAACCAGGACGGCGCCTGGTTCTTCAACAACTCGCAGATCGGTGACGTGGTCTGGGTGAAGAACTCCGACGACGCGACCATCAAGCCCGAGAACGGCCTCAACGGCTGGAACATGAGCTGGAGCCAGTGGGTCGCGGGGAGCGCGACCGGCTCCTGACCCCGCGCGGAGCAGACCCCAGCACCTCCGCACCCCTCACCGCCGGGCGGCGGTCGGCAGCGAAGAAGCAGCCGACCGCCGCCCGGCGCGTTTCCCCCTCCGCCCCGACCAGTCCCTCGGCGCGTTTCCTCTCCCGCCCCAACCGGCCCTTCTCGACGCCCCGTTGAACGCCCGCACCACCCCCTGCATACTCCGCATGCGGGGGCTGATGGCAGCCCCTTTCGTGAACTGTCCTCACTTGGGGGGAAGTTGCGTAAAACAGCACAGGCGTTATGGGTCGCCACCGTGGCCGCGGCCGCGGCCACAGCGATGACGGCGGGACTGACCACCGCGCCGGCAGCGGCGGCCCAGGACCGGGGCGGCGCCCCGGCCGCCGACGGCACGCGGGGCGCCGCCGCACAGTGGGTCACCCTCCTGACGGGCGACCGGATCGCGGTCGACACCGCGGGCCGCCCCACCGCCCTGAAGCGGGCCGAGGGACGCGAAGACATCCCCATCCAGATCCGGAAGGCCGACGGGCACACCTACGCGGTGCCCCTCGACGCCCAGCGGCTCGTCAGCCAGGGCCGCCTCGACCAGCGGCTGTTCGACCTCACCACACTCACCCGGCCCGACTACCTCGCGCGGCAGCGCGACGGGCTGCGGCTGATCGTCACGTACCAGGGCGACCGGCCCGCCGCCAGGTCCGCGCTGCGCGCCGCCGGGGGCACCGAGGTGCGCCGTACGTTCCGCACGCTGAACGCCGACGCGGTCACCACCCCGCGCCAGGACGCCGCCGCGGCCTGGGACGCGCTCACCGACGGGCCGACGGGCGGCGGCGGCCCGTTCCGTACGGCCGCGTCCGGCATCGCCGCGGTGTGGCTGGACGGCATTCGCACGGCCGATCTGGACAAGAGCGTGCCGCAGATCGGGGCGCCGGAGGCATGGCGGGCCGGGTACGACGGCAAGGGCGTCAAGATCGCCGTCCTGGACACCGGCGTCGACCAGACCCACCCGGACCTGGCCCGCCAGGAGATCGCCGAGAAGAACTTCTCCGACGCCGCCGACGCCAAGGACCGCTTCGGCCACGGCACCCACGTCGCCTCCATCGCCGCCGGTACGGGAGCGAAGTCCGGCGGGAAGTACAAGGGCGTCGCGCCCGGCGCGAAGATCCTCGACGGCAAGGTCCTGGACGACAGCGGCTCCGGCGGCGACTCCGGCATCCTCGCGGGCATGGAGTGGGCGGCGGCCGAGAAGGCCGACGTCGTCAACCTCAGCCTCGGCGGCCCCGACAGCCCCGGCGACGACCCGCTGGAGGCCGCGGTCGACACGCTCTCGGCCCGGACCGGCACCCTGTTCGTCATCTCGGCGGGCAACGACGGCCCCGGCGCGGGCACGATCGGCTCGCCCGGCAGCGCGCGGGCGGCGCTCACCGTCGGCGCGGTCGACAAGAAGGACAAGCTCGCCGACTTCTCCAGCACCGGCCCGCGCGTCGGCGACGGCGCGGTCAAGCCCGACGTGACCGCGCCCGGCGTGGACATCGGCGCCGCGGCCGCGCCCGGCAGCGTCATCGCGGGTGAGGGCACCCCGGTCGCCGACGGCTATGTGGCCATCTCCGGCACCTCCATGGCCGCCCCGCACACCGCGGGCGCCGCCGCCCTCCTCGCCCAGCAGCACCCCGACTGGCCCGGCGACCGGATCAAGGCCGCGCTGACCGGCTCGACGACCCCCGGCAAGGGCTACAGCGCCTTCCAGCAGGGCTCGGGCCGGATCGACCTGCGCACGGCGATCAAGCAGTCGGTCGTCGCCGACCAGGTCTCGCTCTCCTTCGGCACGCAGGCGTGGCCGCACGCCGACGACAAGCCGGTGTCCAAGGAGCTGACGTACCGCAACCTCGGGAACGAGCCGGTCACTCTCGACCTGGCCGTCACCGCCACCGGACCGGACGGAAAGCCCGCGCCCGGCGGCTTCTTCACCCTCAAGGACAAGCGGCTCACGGTCCCGGCGAACGGCACCGCGGCCACGTCCGTCACCACCGACACCCGGCTCGGCGGCGCCCTGGACGGCGCGTACAGCGCGTACGTCACGGCGACCGGCGGCGGGCAGTCCGTCCGCACGGCCGCCGCGGTGGAGCGCGAGGTCGAGTCGTACGACCTGACCCTCCGGCACCTGGGGCGCGACGGCAGGCCCGCGAAGTTCTTCCAGAGCACGGTCCAGGGCGTCAGCGGCCTCGCCGAGGGCCGGTACGAGACGTTCGACGGGACCACCGGGGCGGCGAAGGTCCGGATCCCCAAGGGGCGGTACGTCCTCAGCGGCTCCGTGCTGGTCTCCGGCGGCGAGGAGTTCAAGGGCGCGGACTGGATCAACCAGCCCAGGCTCGACCTCACCAGGAACACGACGGTGACGGTCGACGCGCGCACCGCCAAGCCCGTCGAGATCACCGTGCCCGACGCCCGGGCCACCTCGGAGTTCGCCACCATCGACATGACCGTCCGCACCGGGGGCGACACCACCGGATACGGCTGGTGGCTGGACTCGTACAAGAACTTCCGCACCGCCCACCTCGGGCCGGCGTCCGCCCCCGGCGAGCTGACCCAGCAGGTGACGAACAGCTTCAAGCGCGGCAACGGGCCCGAGTACCACCTGGCGTACGGTGGCAAGGTCACCAGGCTGGCCACGGGCTTCGTCCGGCACGCGAAGAGCCGCGACCTGGCCGAGGTCACCGCGGAGCTGGGCGCGCCGGCCCCCGGCAAGACCGGCTACCTGGCGGCGTACCCGGAGACCGGCAGCGGCGGCGGCGCGGCCGTCTCCTTCGAGCGCAAGCTGCCGCACACCAGCAGGCTCTTCGTCAACGGCGGCGGCGTGACGTGGCGCCTCTCCTTCGACCAGGTCGGGACGCAGGGCGAGACCGACTCCACGTACACGGTCAGGGAGCGGGCCTACCGGCCCGGCAGCGCGTACGCCCTGCGGTTCAACGTCGGCGTGTTCGGGCCCGCGCTCGGCTCGGGCCAGGGCGTCTTCCGCGAGGGGAACGAGATCAGCGGCGAGCTGCCGCTGTTCGCCGACGGCAGCGGGCACGACGGCTGGTCCGCGTACGACAAGGCGGTCACCACGCTGTACCGCGACGGTGAGAAGGTGGGCACCAGCGACGATCCGCTGAGCGGCGGCGCCGTGTTCACGGTGCCGGCGGGCCGCGCCGACTACCGGCTCACCACGTCGGTCACCCGCGGCACCAAGACCGCCAAGGTGTCCACCAAGGTCACCGCCGCCTGGACGTTCTCCTCCCAGCGGGTCGCGGGCAGGACCGGGCTGCCCGCCTCGGTGGTCCGCTTCACCCCGCGGCTGGCCGCCGACAGCACGGCCAAGGCGGGCGCGACGGTCGCCGTCCCGGTCGCCGTGCGGGGCGCGGCCGCGGGCCGCAACCTGAAGTCGCTGACCGTCCACGTCAGCTATGACGACGGCGCGCACTGGAAGAAGCTGACCGTCACCGGCGGCAAGGTGACGGTGAAGAACCCGGCCGCGGGCAAGAGCGTCTCGTTCAAGGCGAAGGCGGTGGACAAGCAGGGCAACACGGTGAGCCAGGCGATCCTCCGCGCCTACCTCGCCACGTAGGCCGGTGCGGGGGCCTGCTCCGGTGGGCGGGCCCCCGCCTCAGCCCGTCAGTCCGTGGTCAGTTCGAGGACGTACACGTTCCCGGCGGTGCCGACGAAGCGGTAGTCCGCGTCGGGGTGGAGCTGGCGCGCGTAGTCGATCATGTGGCGCGCGGTCCGCGGGCCGTCTTCCTGCAACGCGATGTAGTGCGGCACCACTCCCCGGGTGTCGCCGACCCAGAACACCCGCGTGCGGCTGGTGAGCCGGCTTATCGGCCCCACGTTCGCCTCGACCGTCGCCCCGTCGGGGATCCGTGCCAGCAGCCGTTCGGCGGCGGCGACGCGGGCGGGCTTGCGGTACGTGTCCGGCACCGTCAGCGAGTACAGCGGAAGCGAGCTGGTCAGGGCGAGGGCCGCGGCGGCCACGGCGGTGGGGAGCTGGCCGCTGTAGGAGCGCAGCCAACCGCGGCGGCTGCTGCGGGAGCGGTGCAGGGCGTCGACGAGGGCGAGGAAGACGACGGGCATCAGCACGGCGTTGTAGTGCCAGTCGGTGCCCCAGTAGAACTCCTCGTGCGAGACGAAGCGCCAGCCGATGGTCGGCACGGCGGCCAGCAGCAGTGGGGAGCGCAGCGCGAGCAGCCCGGTGGTGGGCAGCAGGATCCAGGCCAGGGTGCGCAGCGCGGTGTCGAACGGGATGGTGCCGTCGGAGTCGGCGCCGTCGACCTTCTGCCAGTAGGCGTAGTCGCCGTCGCCGTTGAAGCCGGGGATGACCAGGCCGAGCGCCAGCGCCGAGGCGATCAGCCCGAAGGCGGTCAGCGCGATGGCCGCCAGTGGCACCCGGGTCTCGCGCCGCCGCCAGGTGCGGATCAGTATGACGGCGCCGATGGCGGCCACCGTGGCGCCCATGTCCTCCTTGACGAAGACCAGCGGGGCGGCCCACAGCATCGCCGCGTACCAGCGTTCCCGGACGACCGCTTCGAGGGCGAACGCCAGCAGCGGGACGGCGAAGCAGATCTCGTGGAAGTCGAAGTCGACGGCGCGCTGGACGCCCCAGGACAGCCCGTACGCGATGCCGATCAGCAGTCCCCGGCCGCGCCCGAGGAGGTGGGCGGCGGCCCGGGTGACGGGGACGGCGGAGAGGGCGAACAGGGCGGCCTGGGCGACGAGCAGGGTGATCGGCCCGGGGAAGATCCGGTAGAGCGGGCCGAGCAGCGCCGTGACGGGGCTGAAGTGGTCGCCGAGTATGTTCGCGCCGGGCCCCTTGAGGTCGGCGATCGGGGCCTGGAAGCGCGAGTAGGCGCGTATCGCCTGCTCGAAGATGCCCAGGTCCCAGGACATGGCCTCCATGCGGCGGTGCCGGGAGACCGACAGCGCGGCGTACGCGGCGAAGAGCACGGCGGCCAGCCAGTACGGGTCCGCCCCTGGTCGGCGCAGCGCGGCCGCCCGGTCACGCAGACGGGAGGACGCCGGCTCCGCCGGCGCGTCCGGGGCCGATGTGCCGGACGGTGCTGTGGCGGCCATGTCCATGCAAGGTCCTCGAAATGTCGTGCGGGCGGCGGTGCGGGCGTCAGGTCGATGCGGGCGTCAGTGCGAAAAGATACGGGAAACCGGGCGAATGGTTGCAGGGGCGGTCGAGGCTTCCGGTCGGCTGACCGCGCGCTACCCGAGCCCTGGCGAATCGTTTGTCGAAGCGGTGGCTACCCGGCCGCCGACTCCCTACCATCGATCAACGCCAGGTCCGTGCACCGCCGCACGATCTCTGCCGGGAGGCCAACGAATGTTCCGAAGCCGCACCGCACTGTCCGTCTCCGCCGCTTCCGCGCTGCTGCTCGCGACCCCCCTGCTCACCGCCTGCGGCAGTGACGCACACCCCGGTGCCGCGGCGGTCGTGGACGGCGAGCGGATCTCCGTCGCGCAGCTCCAGGCCCAGGTGCGGACGGTACGGGACGCGCAGCGCGAGTCCCCGCAGGCCGACCAGCTCGTCGCCAACTCCGGGCGGCTGAGCAAGGACACGCTGATCCGGATGATCCAGTACCGGGTGATCGAGCGCGCGGGCGCGGACAACGGCGTCCACGTCACGCGGCGCCAGGTGCAGAAGGCCCTCAAGGACGCCGCGGAGCACGAGGGCGGGCCGGCCCGGGTCCGCGCCCTGTACCTCCAGCAGGGCATCGCGCCCGGCCAGATCGATGACCAGGTCCGGATGGACCTGACCCGCGACGAGCTGCTGCGGAAGCTCGGCCCGCGGAAGGTCAACGAGACCTTCGCGGCCACCTCGAAGGCGCTGCGCATCGACGTCAACCCGCGGTACGGCTCGTGGGACGACACGCAGGGCACGGCCCGGCTCGTCCAGGAGCCGTGGCTGCACGCCGCCACGGAGGCGTAGGACGAGGGGAAGACGTGAGGGGCGCCGGGCCACAGGCCCGGCGCCCCTTCCCGTCGGACGTCGGATCAGGCGGCCTTGCAGGCGCCCTCCGCGCATTCGGTCAGCCAGCTGTCGAACTCGCTGTCGTAGCGGTCGCCGATGGACTCGGTCAGATACCTCCGGGCGCCTTCCCAGTCACCCGTGCGGTAGGAGCCGAGCACGGTGTCCACCTCGGAGCGGTGCTTCTCCAGCATGAAGCGCACCGCGAGGTAGCCCCACTGGTAGGTCCGCGTGGTGTTGGAGTTCTCGTAGGTGGTGTTCCACAGCTCGCTGAGCTTGTAGGTGTGCTTGCCGGCCTCCTCGATCGCCTTGTCGTAGTTCTCCTTGCGGTAGGTGTACGACACGTACTCGGCGAAGCCCTCGATCCACCACACGGTGGGCGTGGTGACACCCGCCTCGAAGTCGCCGTACATGTCGAACCGGCCGTCGAGGTAGTGGGTGTACTCGTGGTTGAGGTTCCAGATCGCGAACTTCGGCTTCAGCCACTCCGCCTCGTAGGCGATGAACCGGGGCTGGTTGTCCTCGGCGGTCGGGTCGCCCTCCAGGTACATGCCGCCGTTGTTGGTGTCGATGCCGTAGATGATCCCGGCGTACGTCTTGTAGTCGGTGCTGGAGTCGAAGGCGGTCACCTCGATGGTGTCGTTGAGGTCGCCTTCCACCGGTCCGCTGTCGCGGGCGATGTTGTGGAAGAACTCGTTCTGGTTCTTGAGGCTGTCGCAGGCCTCGTCCAGCTGGGCGCCGGTGATCTCCTGCGCCCGGACGGTGATGCCGTCGCCGCAGTCGTGCTGGACCGGCAGGACCTCCTTGATCAGGCGTTCCTTGAGGTTGCAGGTGCCGTAGTCCTCGCAGTTGTCCTTGTCGTACTCCTCGGTCATCTCGGCGATGCCGACCCACAGCGGGGCCGTGCGCCCGGTGATGCTGCTCTTGCCGAGCAGCTCCTTGGCCATGGGCCGGACCTTGTCGCGCAGGGAGTCGTGGCGCAGGAACCGGGCCAGCTCACGCCCGGCGTTGGAGGCAAGGTAGCTCTGCTTGCCGCCGAGCAGGTCGAGGTGGTTGAGGGCGAAGTCGGACAGCGTGGTGAGGACGGTCGGGTCGCCCTCCACCGCGGTCACGAACTCCGGCATCTGGTGGCCGCGGAAGAGCACGCTGTAGGCGTTGTTGACCGCGGTGACCATCCAGTAGGAGCTGTCGTAGCTGCTGTCGTAGCCCTCCAGCATCCGCTTGACGATCGGCAGGTAGCGGGCGTTCTCCGACGCGCTGTCGATCAGGGTGACGGCCTCGGCGAGCGTCTCGCCGTTGGCGTCGGTCACGTCGTGCGAGTGCTCCGACTCGAAGAAGGCGTCGAGCCCGCCCTGGATGGCGCTGCGCAGCTCGGGTCCGTACTCGCCGACGTCGTCCTGGTGGTTCCACGCGACGTAGTACCCGGCGCGCAGGAACAGCACGATCTGCGGCATGCCGGTGGAGCCGTCACCGGGGTAGGAGGCGGACCCTTCGCGCAGGGCGTCGGCGACCGTGACCATCTGCTCCTCGCGGAACGCGCCGCGGGCGTCGGAACCGGTCAGGCTGAACAGGGTGTTGATGCACTCGGTGGTCGCACCCTTGATCTTCTCGACCAGGGCACTGCCGGTGTTCGAGGTGAAGTCGCTGACGTTGCACTCGGCAGCGGCGGCGCGCGCCGACTTCTGCTGCCGCATGGAGGGGCGCTTGCGCGGGGTGGGCTTGCTGTGCAGGTTGTAGTCGACCCGCTGGGCGTCGTTGGAGACGGTCAACGGGGGGCGGTCGGCGGGCTTCGGCGCCCGCGCGTCCACGTGCCCGTGATCGTGCCCGTGGCCGCCGGCGTCCGGGACGGCGCCCAGCTGGGCCAGGGGGCCCGGTCCGTCGGCGGACGGCCCGGCGGATATGGGGGTGCCGGGTCGGCCGGAGTCCTTGGGCGGGGTGGCGTGCCCTTGGGCGGCGATCAGACCGCCGCTGACGCCGAGCGCCAGCGCGAGGGCCGCGAGCGACCTCGCCTTTTTGCGTGCCGAAGGCAATCGCATGGTTGCTCTCCCGTGTTGTTGCTCTCCCGTGGGGGGTGAGAACGAGATGGGGGGTGTTGTTGACATGGACACGTGTGGGAGGTGTCCAGAGGTAAAATTTCACACGTCACATCACAATGGAAGGGTTACGCGTCAGTAGTCGGGGCCGCACGGCGAATTTGCATATGCGAACTGACGGGTGTCGGCGACGGGGTCGGAGCCGCGGCGCGAGGGTGCGCGGGGCGGGTCGGGGACGGCGCTGCGCTACGTTCGAAGCGTGAACGTTCCCCGCCTCAGCGGCCCCGGCCGCCTGGTCCTGCTCACCACCAGCCACCGCGTCGCGCCCGGCCTGCTGTCCTGGCCCGCCTGGCAGGCGCTGCGCGCCGCCGACCGCGTCCTGTGCGCCGACCTCGACCACCCCCAGCTGCCGTATCTGCGGGAGGCGGGCATCGAGGTCGAACGGGCCGAACCCGCCGCCCGTGAACTGGTGGAGTTCTGCGCCGACGGCGGCCGCACGGCCGTCGTGATCTCCTCGGCGGACGGCGAGTCCGCGCTCACCGACGGCCTGGCCCGGATGGCCGGCTCCGGTCGTGAGCAGATGCCCGACCTGGAGCTGCTGCCCGGCTCCTACGACCTGCCCGGCGCGCGCCTGCTCGACCTCGTCCAGGTCATGGACCGGATTCGCGCCGAATGCCCCTGGAGCGGCGAGCGCACCAACGCCGAGCTGGTGAAGTACGGCATCGAGGAGGCGTACGAACTCGTCGAGGCCATAGAGGCGGGCGATCGCGAGGCGCTCCGCGAGGAGCTCGGCGACGTGCTGCTCCAGGTCGTCTTCCACGCCCGGATCGCGCAGGACGACCCGGACGAGCCGTTCTCCATCGACGACGTGGCGGGCGGCATCGTGGACAAGCTCATCCACCGCCACCCGCATGTCTTCGGCGAGGAGACCGCCGAGACCGCCGACGAGGTCAAGGCGCACTGGCTGCGTACGAAGGCGATCGAGAAGCAGCGCACCTCGGTCACCGACGGGGTGCCGCTCGGGCAGCCCGCCCTCGCGCTGGCCGCCAAGCTGGCCTCCCGGGCGCGTACCGCCGGACTCCAGGTGCCGGTCCCCGCAGGTCAGGGACCGGGCTACGAGCTGCTGGCCCTCGCGGTGCGGGCCGAGGCGGAGGGGGTGGAGCCGGAGACGGCGCTGCGGGCGGCGGCCCGGACCTACCGGGACGCGATCCGCGCCGCGGAGGCCGCGGTGGAGGCCGCCGGGCCGGCGGGGGAGTCCGCTGGGCCGGCGGGGGAGTCCGCGGTCTGACCTCGGTCAACCCTCGCGCGAGGGCCCCAATAGGGGTATGAAGAACATATGGGCACATACAGCACTGTTCCGCTCGCGGCCCGAGACCATCTGGTCGGCATCGGCCCGCTCGTCGCGGGGATCGGCATCGTCGTCGGCCTCATCCTGGCCGTGTGGCTCGGCATCAGGGTGAGGAACAAGGAGCTCCCGCCCTCTCAGGAGCCGCAGCCGCGCTCCGGCGCCTGGGAGACGGAGCCGGAGTACGAGAGCGGTCGGCTGACGTCGCCGGACCACGGGCCCGGGCATCAGGACTCGCATCCGACCGAGGTGAAGACGCAGCGCCGCAAGCCGATGGAGGTCCCGCACGACGGTGTGCGGCACATGCCGTACGAGTTCGGGAACTTCGGCAGCCAGCCGTCGGACACCGACGAGCCGCCGCCGAAGTGGACGTCGGGACGCAGCGGCTCGTGGGGCACCGGCTGACCGGGCCGCCACGGCCCGCCGCCACGGCCCGCCACCACCGCGGCCTGTTGTCGCCGCGACGACCGGCTGCCGCTGAGCGGCGGCCGGGGATGAAGACCGGTCCGAGGCGAGGCCCACATGTGAAGGAGGCCCACGTGTGAAGGTCGGCCGGAGCTGCGGCCCACGGGCGACGGCCGGCCGGAGCTGCGGCCCGCGCGTGAAGGCGTGCCGGAGCTGTGGCCCACGGGCGACGGTCGGCCGGAGCTGCGGCCTACGGGCGGCGGTCGGCCGGAGGGGCGGCTCGGCCCACGCGATACGGTCGCGACGTGCCTGACCAGCTTTCCCCCGTACCTGACCGGCTCTGCCCCGTGCCCGCCCCGCCGCCCCTGTTCACCTGGGAGTTCGCCACCGACCCCTACCCGGCGTACGCCTGGCTGCGCGAGCACGCCCCCGTGCACCGGACCGCCCTGCCCAGCGGGGTCGAGGCCTGGCTGGTGACGCGGTACGCCGACGCGCGGCAGGCGCTCGCCGACACCCGGCTGTCGAAGAACCCCGTCCACCACAGCGAGAACGCCCACGGCAAGGGGAAGGTCGGCATCCCGGGCGAGCGCAGCGCGGGCCTCATGACGCATCTGCTCAACATCGATCCGCCGGACCACACCCGGCTGCGGCGGCTGGTGTCGAAGGCGTTCACGCCGCGCCGTGTGGCGGAGTTCGCCCCGCGCGTCCAGGACCTGACCGACCGGCTCATCGACGGTTTCGCGGCGCGCGGCGAGGCCGACCTCATCCACGAGTTCGCCTTCCCACTGCCCATCTATGCCATCTGCGACATGCTGGGCGTACCGCCCGAGGACCAGGACGACTTCCGCGACTGGGCGGGGATGATGATCCGGCACGGCGGCGGGCCGCGCGGCGGCGTCGCCCGGTCGGTGAAGAAGATGCGGACGTACCTGGCCGAACTGATCCACCGCAAGCGGGAGTCGCTGCGCCAGGACGGGGCCGACGACCTGATCTCCGGGCTGATCCGGGCCAGCGACCACGGCGAGCACCTCACCGAGAACGAGGCCGCGGCCATGGCCTTCATCCTCCTGTTCGCCGGTTTCGAGACCACGGTCAACCTCATCGGCAACGGCACCTACGCCCTGCTGCGCCACCCGGCGCAGCGCAAGCGCTTCCAGGCCGCGCTGGCCGACGGCGACGAGGCCCTGCTCGCCACCGCGGTCGAGGAGTTGCTGCGCTACGACGGCCCCGTGGAGATCGCCACCTGGCGGTTCGCCACCGAGCCGCTGACCCTCGGCGGGCAGCGCATCGCCGAAGGCGACCCCGTCCTGGTCGTCCTGGCCGCCGCCGACCGCGATCCCGAGCGCTTCGAACGGCCGGACATCCTGGACCTGGCGCGCGCCGACAACCAGCACCTCGGCTACGGCCACGGCATCCACTACTGCCTCGGCGCGCCGCTGGCCCGGCTGGAGGCGCGGACCGCCCTCGCCACCCTGCTGCGCCGCCTCCCGGACCTTGCGCTCGACGGCGATCCGTCCGATTTGCGCTGGCGCGGCGGGCTCATTATGAGAGGGCTGCGCACACTCCCCGTAACCTTCACCCCAGAAGGAAGTTGACGGACGATCAGCACCGTGATCGGGGCGTGACCTCCGCTACATCGGCTTGTGACTCGTGGGCGGCCGGATTATCTTTCAGCCTCAACTCAGCCGCCACTACGAGAGGTAACCGCATGCGCTCCGGGAACGGTAGGCACCGCCGCCCCCGTCAGGCTCCGGCCATCGTCGTCGCGGCGGGGGTGACCGGCGCGAGCATCGCGCTTCCCCTCCTGGGAGCCACCGGCGCACACGCCGCCGACACGGCCACGTGGGACCGGGTCGCCGAATGCGAGAGCGGCGGCATGTGGAGCGCCAACGCGGGCAACGGCTTCTACGGCGGCCTCCAGCTCACCCTCGACATGTGGAAGAGCTACGGCGGCACGTCCTACGCCCCGCGCCCCGATCTCGCCAGCCGCTCGCAGCAGATATCGGTCGCCGAGTCGATCCTGGCCGACCGCGGGCCGCAGGCCTGGCCCGGTTGCGCGCTGAACGCCGGGCTCAAGGACGGGGGCGACGCGCCCGAGGTGAACCCCGGCAGCACCGAGCCGCCCAGATCCGGGGCGGAGGAGCCGGACGGCGGCGACGCCGACTCGACGAAGCCCGCCGACGAGGACACGTCCACCGAGAAGCCCGATTCCGACTCCGGCTCCGACGACACGTCGGATGCGGACCGCGACCGTACGGATGGCGACGCAGACGGCAAGGCGCCCGAGGACGGCAAGGGCGACAAGGACGCTGACGGTGAGAAGGGCGACAAGGCCGACGAGGACGGGAAGGGCTCCACGGACCGTGCGGACGGCAAGGACCCGGAGCGGGACTCCGACTCCGCGCCCAAGCCGTCGGAAGACCCCGCGGACGGCCGTACGGACGACGGCAAGGGTGACGGCGGGGACGAGAGCAAGGGCGACGGCAAGGCCCCGTCCCCGGACGCCGGACGTACGCCGGAGCCCGGCAGCGGCAGGCACCGCGGCGCCCCGGACGACCGCGCCGACGACGGCGAGCGGCGCGGCGGGCGGCACGCCTCGCGCGGTGACCGCGACCGCGGCGCGAACCCCGCGGGCGACGGCCCGAAGCGCTACACGGTGCGCTCCGGTGACAGCCTGTCGGCCATCGCGGCCGAGCATGACGTCCCCGGGGGCTGGCCCGCGCTCTACGAGGCCAACGAGAGCCTCGTGGGCACCGACCCGGACCTCATCCACCCAGGTCAGCGCCTTGTCCTGGACGGCGGCGAACGCTAGTTCGGGGCATCTCGCCCGCCGTGCCGAAAATGAGACATGAGTCTCTTCGCATTGACGGGTGTGTCCGCCTTATCCGGCCTTAACAGGTCACGTCTGACCTGCGGAGATAGTGGTTCCCTGGGCGCAAACACGGCTGAGTTTCCACGGATGTTGGGGTTTGAGCTCACCCGGGAGCTGTGCTTACCGTCGTCACCGCTCGCCACCGCGGGCACCGCCGACCGACACGCCGAGTCCTGCCAACGGTCGGGGGGTTGTCGACGCGCAAGCGCCGAAGGCAGGAGCGGGGGACCCAGGATTGTGCGCCGGTCCGCCGGCTAGGGGTGAAGCCGGATGCGCGGCAGCGCATCCGGCCGGGCCACTCACACGCCCGAACCCGACAGCTCACCTCGCAGGCGTCGGTGAGGAAACGAACCAACCATGCTCAAGTCCAAGGGCAAGCATCGTCGTCCCTCCAAGGCCGCTCGCATCGCCACCCTCGCCGGTGTCACCGGCGCCGCGGTCGCCGCTCCGCTGATCGCCGCCACCCAGGCCTCCGCCGCGACCACCCAGCAGTGGGACCAGGTCGCGCAGTGCGAGTCCGGCGGCAACTGGTCGATCAACACCGGCAACGGCTACTACGGCGGCCTGCAGTTCTCGGCCTCGACCTGGGCCGCGTACGGCGGCACCGCGTTCGCCCCGACCGCCGACCAGGCCAGCAAGGACCAGCAGATCCAGATAGCCGAGAAGGTCCTGGCCGGGCAGGGCAAGGGCGCCTGGCCGGTCTGCGGCAAGAACCTGACCTCCGGCGGTTACGAGGGCGGCTCCTCGGCCACCACCCCGTCGCAGCAGCAGAGCACGCCCAAGGCCCAGCCGAAGCCGCGGACCCAGACCCAGCCGAAGGCGCAGCCCCAGCAGCAGGCCCCGCGACACACCGAGCGCCAGGCCCAGCCGGCGCCCACCACCCGCTCCCACGAGCGCGCCGTGCCCAAGGGCGACGGCGAGTACACGGTGAAGGCCGGCGACACCCTCTCCAAGATCGCCGAGGCCCGGCACGTCGAGGGCGGCTGGCACAAGCTCCACGAGCTGAACGACGACGTCGTCGCCGACGCCGACCTGATCTACCCCGGTCAGCGCCTGCACCTGAGCTGACCCGAGCTCTCCGGCGGGCCTTCGCCCCCGGACCACGGCCCGCGGGAGCCGGACGGGCTGGCATATCGACACGTACAGCCCGTCCGGGGGCTCTGCCGTCTCGCGGGCCGGGCGTCGGGCGGGGGCAGCCCGCCGCTGCCGTTAGGCTCATGCTGCAGACGCAGACCCACACGAAGGAGATCCTCGTGCCGTCCATCGACGTCGTCGTAGCTCGCGAGATCCTCGACTCGCGAGGCAACCCCACGGTCGAGGTCGAGGTCGGCCTCGACGACGGCAGCACCGGCCGTGCTGCCGTGCCGTCCGGCGCCTCGACCGGCGCCTTCGAGGCGCTTGAGCTGCGTGACGGTGACAAGAACCGCTACGGCGGCAAGGGTGTCGAGAAGGCCGTCCTCGCCGTCATCGAGCAGATCGGCCCGGAGCTGGTCGGCTACGACGCCACCGAGCAGCGCCTGATCGACCAGGCGATGTTCGACCTGGACGCCACCCCGGACAAGTCCTCGCTCGGCGCCAACGCCATCCTGGGCGTCTCCCTCGCCGTCGCGCACGCCGCCTCCGAGGCGTCCGACCTCCCGCTCTTCCGGTACCTGGGCGGCCCCAACGCCCACCTGCTGCCGGTCCCGATGATGAACATCCTCAACGGCGGCTCGCACGCCGACTCCAACGTGGACATCCAGGAGTTCATGATCGCGCCGATCGGCGCGGAGTCCTTCTCCGAGGCCCTGCGCTGGGGCACCGAGGTGTACCACACCCTCAAGGCGGTGCTGAAGGAGCGCGGCCTGTCCACCGGCCTGGGCGACGAGGGCGGCTTCGCGCCGAACCTCGACTCCAACCGCGACGCCCTGGACCTCATCCTCGAGGCCATCCAGAAGGCCGGCTACACCCCGGGTCAGGACATCGCGCTGGCGCTGGACGTCGCCGCCTCCGAGTTCTACAAGGACGGCGTGTACGTCTTCGAGGGCCAGGAGCGCACCGCCGCCGACATGACCTCGTACTACGAGGAGCTCGTCGCCGCGTACCCGCTGGTCTCCATCGAGGACCCGCTGTTCGAGGACGACTGGGACGGCTGGAAGACCATCACCGCCAAGCTCGGCGACAAGGTCCAGCTCGTCGGCGACGACCTGTTCGTCACCAACCCGGAGCGCCTGGGCCGCGGCATCGAGGAGGGCGCCGCGAACGCCCTGCTGGTCAAGGTCAACCAGATCGGCTCGCTGACCGAGACCCTGGACGCCGTCGAGCTGGCCCAGCGCAGCGGCTTCAAGTGCATGATGTCCCACCGCTCCGGCGAGACCGAGGACGTCACCATCGCCGACCTGGCCGTCGCCACCAACTGCGGCCAGATCAAGACCGGCGCCCCGGCCCGCTCCGAGCGCGTCGCCAAGTACAACCAGCTGCTGCGCATCGAGGAGATCCTCGACGACGCCGCGGTGTACGCGGGCCGCTCGGCCTTCCCGCGGTTCAAGGGCTGACCAAGCCCGGACCAGCGGCTGACCAAGCCCGGCTCAGGGGCTGACCAGCCCGGTTCAATGGGCTGATCAGCCCGGCGTACGTACGTCCCCGTTCCCGGTCCCGTACCGTGGGCGGGGACGTACGCACGTAGTCACGCAGGCAGGGGAGGCGGACATGGCCGGGGACCGGGACCGGTTCTCCACCGCGACCAGGCTCAAGACGCTCGGCGAGCAGGCCGCGGCCCGCGTCTACCGTGCGCGCGGCCGCCGCAACCGCCTCACCGGCCGCGCGGCGATGCTGGCCCTGGTCGTCTGCTCCCTGGTCATCGCGCTGGCCTATCCGATGCGCCAGTACATCTCCCAGCGCGCGGAGATCGCCGATCAGCGGCGCCAGGCCCAGCAGGCGCGCGACGACGAGAAGCGGCTGCGCGAGGAGAAGGCGCGGCTGCAGGACCCCGCGTACATCGAACGGCTGGCGCGCGAGCGGCTGCACTACGTACGGCCGGGGGAGACGGGTTTCAGCGTGGCCGGCGACGCGCAGGACGACGACCGCATCTCCGACCACAGCGCGGCCGCGAACCGCCCGTGGTACCGCAACCTGTGGGACGGCGTGGACACGGCGGACGCGTCCGCCCGCCACTGACCCGCCCCGCCTCAGGCCACCACAGCAGCTCCCGGGGCCCGCCCGGCAGCCCCATTCCACCACCCACACCGAAGAGAATCCGCCACTCATGGACACGCCCCCTCCGCAGACGGAGCCCACCCCGCCCACCGACGCGGACATCGCCGCCTTCAAGGAGCAGCTCGGCCGCCCGCCGCGCGGCCTGCGCGCCATCGCGCACCGGTGCCCGTGCGGCAACCCCGACGTCGTCGAGACGGCGCCCCGTCTGGAGGACGGCACGCCCTTCCCGACGCTGTACTACCTGACCTGCCCGCGCGCCGCGTCCGCCATCGGCACCCTGGAGGCCGAGGGCGTGATGAAGGAGATGACGGAGCGGCTCGGCACGGACCCCGAGCTGGCCGCCGCCTACCGCGCCGCCCACGAGGACTACATCGCCCGGCGCGACGCCATCGAGGTGCTGGAGGGCTTCCCCAGCGCGGGCGGCATGCCGGACCGGGTGAAGTGCCTGCACGTCCTGGTCGGCCACTCCCTGGCCGCCGGCCCCGGCGTGAACCCGCTGGGCGACGAGGCCATCGCGATGCTGCCGGAGTGGTGGCGCAAGGGCCCGTGCGTCACCCCCTGCGCGGAGGCGCCGGGGACCGGGGAGGGCGAGGAGTGAAGCGCGTGGCCGCCGTGGACTGCGGCACGAACTCCATCCGCCTCCTCGTCGCCGACATCGACCCGTCGACCGGCGAGCTGCACGAGCTCGACCGCCGCATGCGGATCGTCCGGCTGGGCCAGGGCGTGGACCGTACCGGCCGGCTGGCCCCGGAGGCGCTGGAGCGGACCTTCGAAGCCTGCCGCGAGTACGAGGCCGTCATCAAGGACCTGGGCGCCACCAGCGTCCGTTTCGCTGCCACCTCGGCCTCCCGGGACGCCGAGAACCGCGCCGACTTCGTCCGCGGCGTCGTGGACATCCTGGGCGTGGCGCCCGAGGTGATCAGCGGCGACCAGGAGGCGGAGTTCTCCTTCGCCGGCGCCACCAGGGAACTGGCCGCCGGAGTCGGAGGGGGCGCGGAGCGCCCTTCTATTGAGGGTGGTGGCGGGCGACGGGTGGGCCACGTCGAGCCGCCGTATCTCGTGGTGGACCTGGGCGGCGGCTCCACGGAGTTCGTCGTCGGCGACACCCACGTCCAGGCGGCTCGCAGCGTGGACATCGGCTGCGTACGGATGACCGAACGCCATCTGGTGGTCGACGGCCAGGTCACCGATCCCCCGACGCCCGCTCAGATCGCCGCCATGGAGGCGGACATCACCGCGGCCCTCGACCTCGCCGAGCGGACGGTCCCGCTGACCCGGGCCCGTACCCTGGTGGGTCTGGCGGGCTCGGTCACCACCGTCGCCGCCATCGCGCTGGGTCTCAAGGAGTACGACTCCACCGCGATCCACCACTCCAGGATCCCCCTGGCCCAGGTCCGCGAGGTCACCACCCGCCTGCTGACCTCGACCCACGCCGAACGCGCGGCGATCCCCGTGCTGCACCCGGGCCGGGTCGACGTGATCGCCGCCGGGGCGTTCGTCCTGCTGAAGATCATGGAACGGACCGGAGCCCAGGAGGTCGTCGTGAGCGAGCACGACATCCTCGACGGCCTCGCGTACGCGGCGGCAGAGCAGTCCGAGGAGCCTCGGAAAGAGTCCTGACCTGCGCTGATGTAGCCGGAAATGCGCCCCCTGGGCGCTGCCCCGGTCCGCCCCCGGGTGACCACGCCCGCGAGCGCCCTCCTAGGATCGCCTGACCCGCCGACGCATCGGCCGGCGGGTCAGCACATATGTATGGGGGAAGCACCTTGAAGATCGGTATTCGCGCAGCAGCAGCCACGTCGGCTGTCGTGGCCATGACTGCCGGCCTGCTGCTCGGCGCCGCCGGCACCTCCGCGCAGGCCTCCGGGTGGAAGTGGCACTGCTCCAAGACGGTCAGCCGCACCATCGCCCTGCCGGGCAAGCCCGACGTGACCGTGAAGGCCAAGAACTGCATCGCGAACGGCCACGACGGCCAGTTCAACGCCAGGACGGTGGTGAGCTGGGACGGCGGTGCCGACTGGTTCGGCAACAAGCGGTTCAACAGCTTCAAGCTCAACTCGCGCGTCGAGTGGGCCGGCGGGAACCGCATCTACAGCAACGCGAGCCTGGCCGGCTCCATCAACGAGAAGAGCTCCGGCTCCCACAGCGAGTACATCCCGTACACCTCTGATCGGCAGGGGAAGTACACGATGGACGCCACGCTCAAGTGGGACGTGGCTGATGACGGCAAGGGCGCCGTGACCTGGGCCCTGCCGGACTCCCCGAGGGTCTGACCAGCACCTCGGAACCACCACGGGACCTCACGGGGGCCTGCCGCCGGGATCCCGGCGGCAGGCCCCTGCCTCGTGGATCGGTGTCAGCGAACACTGACATGTCCGCCCTTGACGCCGTCCGCCCCGGCACCCCTGTGATCAACCCCGGACACGCCCGTGATCAAAGTGTCTCGGGCGACCGTTTGAATGGTGCACGTCATTCAGCACAACCGCTCATCATGGGGTCCCCAATGAAGCACACCTCCGCCCGGTCCGTCCGTCGCGCCGCCGCCGCGCTCGCCTGCGCCGCGATCCTGCTGCCGCTGACGGCCTGCAACGGCGACGAGACCGCCGACGATCCGGCGGGCGGCGGCAAGTCGTCGCAGAGTCCCGCCGGCGCGGACGCCAAGCCGAACGGCGTCGAGAAGCTCTCCGCCGCCGACATCTACAACAAGGGCAAGAAGGCGAACGCCGACGCGGGCTCGGTCCATGAGCGGCAGACGCGCTCGGACGCCAAGACCGATCTCCTGGTCTCCGCCACCGACTGCGTCGGCAAGGTCGACCTGCTGGACCACGGCAAGTTCGAGATCATCCGCAAGGGCGACGACATCTGGGGCAAGGTGGACTCCCGCTTCGCCAACTGGGCCAAGCAGAACGGCAGCACCGTCCCCGCCGGCAAGTGGATGCACGGCTCGGAAAGCAACCCCATCATGAAGGCCCTGTCCAGCTACTGCCACACCAGTCAGTTCACCAAGCCGGACACGGCCTCCGTCAAGATGACCAAGGGTGCGGCCACGAAGGTCGAGGGACAGCCCGTCATCCCGCTCGTCATCGAGAACCAGGGCAAGAAGGGCACGTACAACGTCGCGACCACGGGCACGCCCTACATGGTGATGCAGGAGGGCCCGTACAAGGGCGGCTCCGCGCGCATCGTGTGGACCGAGTTCGGTACGCCGGTCAACGCCAAGGCGCCGACCGGCGAGATCGTGGAAGCCCCCAAGGGCTGACCACCGCACTCGGCGACGAGTGACCTCCGGGTAGGGAGGCCCGGAGCCTTCGGGCTCCGGGCCCCTGCTTCTCAGATGTTG
Source organism: Streptomyces sp. XD-27 (assembly GCF_030553055.1). NCBI lineage: Bacteria > Bacillati > Actinomycetota > Actinomycetes > Kitasatosporales > Streptomycetaceae > Streptomyces > Streptomyces sp. XD-27. The sequence goes on along the minus strand of NZ_CP130713.1, from coordinate 3,166,564 downwards.
CGGTAGACGTCGCGCCGGTCGCCGACCTTGACGACAAGGATGATGAGCTCGCCGTCCTCGACCTGGTAGGCGACCCGGTAGGTGCCGACCCGGAGCCGATAGAGGCCCGAGGGGCCGGCGAGCTTCTTGACGTCGGCGTCCTCGCGGTACGGATCGTCGCCGAGCGTGGTCAGCGCGGCCAGGATGCGCATAGCGGCAGGCCGGTCGATGGCTCGAAGCTGCCGCTGTGCCGCAGTGGTGAACCGGAATGCGTACTTCACGCCGCGTCTTCGGCGCGCTCGGTGAACAGATCTGCCAGCAACTCGGCCATCGTCACGGTCGGGCCGCCCTCGGCCAGGACCGCCTCCGCCTCCCGGGCCAGCAACACATCGGCCGCCTCTTCCAACGCGTCGAAGTCCGCGATCGGAACCACGGCCGCCACCGGGACCCCGTTGCGGGTGATCACCGTAGGTGTGCCCTGTTCGGCGCGATTGATGTGGTCCGCGAGGTGCGCACGGGCTTCCCGTACGGTCACAGTGCTCTCAGCCATGCAGATAGTGTACGCGTCATCGTGTACACGCAGCCTGCCGGGTTGCGGCTGTCGTCACTTGTCCGCTCGATCGAGCAGGTCCCGGATCGCCTGGAGCACGGCGTCCGGGCGTTGCACGTGCAGCCAGCTGTGTCCGGCGTCGTCGAGCACGCGGTTCTCGCCGTGGGGAACGGATGCGGCCAGTGCCTCGTAGAGGGCACGTTTGCCCTCGTTCATCTGCCGCTCCAGTTGTTCCGGCATGAACCACGACATCATGGGGTCGAGCGCCATGGCGGTGAGCACGATCGTCGGCACGTCGGGGGTGTCTCCGGCGCGGCGGAGTTCGCCGTAGAGCGTGCGGAAGTTCTTCTCTCGTGGGCCCGTGCAGCCCCGTACGGGGTCGAGGTGGAGGTCGACGAGCCGTTCGCGGATCGGGGCGGGCCACCCCGCCAGCATCTGTGTGAACAGATCGCGAATCTGCTGGAGGAGTTCTTCGCCCGGCTCGGGCGTTCCTTCGCCTGCCGCCGCGTGGGGATCCTCCACCTCCACCATGAGCCGCGGGTCCGGCATGTGGGCGTCCCAGTCCTCATGGGCGGGTTCCATCAGGAGCAGCCCGGCGACATCGTCGGGGAAGCGCTGCGCGTAGTGGCGGGCGTAGGCCCCGCCCAGGGAGTGCCCGACCAGTACATACGGGGTCGGAACGCCGGCAGCGTGCAGGAGGCGACGTAGTTCGTCGGTGACCTCGGCTCCGGTGCGCGGCAGCGGCACCTGGTCGCTCCAGCCTGTTCCGGCGCGGTCGTAGAGCACGGACGTGGTGAATTCCGCAGCCGCGTCATGGATGTTGAGGTAGTCAAGGCCGACCATGCCCCCGCCGGGCAGGAACACCACGGCCGGGCCACCGCTGCCTGAGCGGTGCAGGAAGAGGCGCCGGCCGTCGCCGTACAGGTGCCCCACGGGCGGTAAGACATCGGCAGTGGTTCCGCCGTGAGGCCTGTCCGTGTGCTGCCGCATCGAAGACTCCTTCGGAGAGGTGCATCAGTGCCAACCGTTCCCAACTTTGGAAATGGTACCAGTTGTGGGAACAATGGGGTGATGGATACGGCAGACCTGCTCCTGCACCCCCTGCGGCTACGCATCGTGCAAGCCCTCTACGGGCGGACACTGACGACGTCCCAGTTGTGCACGCGCATGCCCGACGTCCCCAAGACCACCGTGTACCGGCACGTCGGACTGCTCGTCGACGGCGGCCTCCTCGACGTGGAGAGCGAGCAGCGGGTGCGCGGCGCCGTCGAGCGCCGCTACCGGCTGCATCAGAAGCGCGCGGTGCTGGACGAGGACGCGGTCGCGGCAATGACGCCGGAAGATCACCGGCGCGGATTCACAGCGGTGGTGGGATCCCTGTTGGCCGAGTTCAACCTCTACCTCGACCGCGACGACACCGACCCGGTCGCCGATGCGGTGTCCTACCCGCAGTTCTCGCTCTGGCTCAGCGGCGACGAGATGGCCGAGCTGGCCGAAGAGGTACGCTCCGCCATCCGCTCCAGGATGGGTAACAAGCCCTCGCCCGAGCGCACGCGCCGCCTCCTCACCATGATCCTCTTCCCGGCCGAAGGGCCTGCTGAGCATGAGCGACCCTGAGTGCCCCGGAGTCCTGGAGGGGTCGGAGAGGCGCGCGGCGGGGCCTGGGCGGGCCCGGCGGCACCGCCTGGCGGCTCGCCCGAGAAAAGGTTCGTGAAATCCTTCACATGAAAAAGAGGGCCCGGCGGTCGCATCCTGCCCCCGTCGGGCCCCTTTCCGCTCACTTTCGGGCGCCATGGGGGGTCGTTGGCGATCGGACGGAGGAGTTCCGGGGGGTGGCGCTGAGCCGTGCGGAAGGGGTGGTTCAGCCGCCTCGCGGGGTCCAATCCCTGTTCAGTAGGGGTGGCTAACGTCTCCCGGGGCGTTCTGGTTCCCCCGGGCGGCTATGGCGTGGGTCACGGTGGCGGCGGAGTGTAGCAGATGCCCCCGACGTGCTTGTGAAGGGGCTCACGAGCACCCCTCCAACGGGTGCTGGATACTCGAATCATGAGCACCACGGAGCGTCCCAGGATCCTCGTTGTAGGCGGTGGGTACGTAGGCCTGTACGCGGCGCGCCGCATTCTGAAGAAGATGCGGTACGGCGAGGCGACCGTCACGGTCGTCGACCCGCGCTCGTACATGACGTACCAGCCCTTCCTCCCCGAAGCTGCTGCCGGCAGCATCTCCCCGCGCCACGTCGTGGTCCCGCTGCGACGCGTGCTCCCCAAGGCGGAGGTCCTCACCGGCCGCGTCACCACCATCGACCAGGACCGCAAGGTCGCCGTCGTCCAGCCGCTCGTCGGCGAGGCGTACGAGCTGCCCTTCGACTACCTGGTCATCGCGCTCGGCGCGGTCTCCCGTACCTTCCCGATCCCCGGCCTGGCCGAGAACGGCATCGGCATGAAGGGCATCGAGGAGGCCATCGGGCTGCGGAACCACGTGCTCGAGCAGCTCGACAAGGCCGACTCGACCACCGACGAGGAGGTCCGCCGCAAGGCGCTGACCTTCGTCTTCGTCGGCGGTGGCTTCGCCGGTGCGGAGACCATCGGCGAGGTCGAGGACATGGCGCGCGACGCGTGCAAGTACTACACGAACGTCAAGCGCGAGGACATGCGCTTCGTGCTCGTCGACGCCGCGGACAAGATCCTCCCCGAGGTCGGCCCGAAGCTCGGCCAGTGGGGCCTGGAGCACCTGCAGAAGCGCGGCATCGAGGTCTACCTCAAGACCTCCATGGAGTCCTGCGTCGACGGCCACGTCGTTCTCAAGAACGGCCTGGAGGTCGACTCCAGCACCATCGTGTGGACGGCCGGCGTCAAGCCGAACCCGGCGCTCGCCCGCTTCGGCCTCCCGCTGGGCCCGCGCGGCCACGTCGACACCGCCCCCACCCTCCAGGTGCAGGGCACCGACTACATCTGGGCCGCCGGCGACAACGCCCAGGTCCCGGACCTGGCCGTCGGCGAGGGCGCCTGGTGCCCGCCGAACGCCCAGCACGCGCTGCGCCAGTCCAAGGTCCTCGGCGACAACGTCATCTCGGGCATGCGGGGCTTCCCGCAGCGCGAGTACAAGCACGCCAACAAGGGCGCGGTCGCGGGCCTCGGTCTGCACAAGGGCGTCGCGATGCTGGTCTTCGGCAAGACGAAGATCAAGCTCAAGGGCCGCCTCGCCTGGTACATGCACCGTGGCTACCACGGCATGGCGATGCCGACCTTCAACCGCAAGATCCGCGTGCTGGCCGACTGGACCCTGGGCATGTTCCTCAAGCGCGAGGTCGTCTCCCTGGGAGCCATCGAGAACCCCCGCGAGGAGTTCTACGAGGCGGCGGCTCCGGTCTCCGCCGCGGCGGCCAAGAAGGCCGAGACGAAGGTCGAGCAGGCCAAGGCCGGCTGATCGCAGGTCCGGCGGCAGCAGCCGGGCCGCACGTACGACGCCGAGGGCGTCCGCCAATCCGTGGGGCGGACGCCCTTCGGCGTGTTCGGGCTCCCCCATGCCGGTCCTGCCCCCGGCTACCGTGAGAGGTGGTCCTTTCTGACTCACCCTCACGGAGGTGTGCGACATGGCCGACGCCGCCCGACGGCTCACCGCGCTCGCCGAGGAGGTGCTGGGAGCCCCGCTCCCGGTCCGCATCCGCGCCTGGGACGGCAGCGAAGCCGGGCCGCCCACCGCGTCCGGCGGCGACACGCCCACCGTGCCCACCCTGGTCCTGCGCCGTCGCCGCGCCCTGCACCGGCTGCTGTGGCGGCCGGGCGAACTGGGCCTGGCCCGGGCCTGGGTGGCCGGCGACCTCGACATCGACGGCGATCTGTACCAGGCGCTGGACCTGCTGGCCGGGCTGCTGTGGGAGCGCCCCACCGCCGCCCGCCGCGGCAGGGCGGCACTCGCCGCCCTGCACGCGCTGGGTGACCCCCGGCTGCGCGCCGCCGCCCGCTCGCTGCTCACCCTCGCGGGCCCCGGCCTGCCGCCCCCGCCGCCACGCGAGGAAGCCCCGGTGCGGCGCGGCCCCCTGCACACCCTGCGCCGCGACAAAGAGGCCATCCGGCATCACTACGACGTCGGTAACGCCTTCTACGAGCTGGTGCTGGGACCCTCGATGGTCTACTCGTGCGCGTACTGGGACGACGCCGACGGCACCCCCACCCTGGAGGCGGCCCAGCACGCCAAGCTCGACCTGATCTGCCGCAAGCTGGCGCTCCAGCCCGGCCGGCGGCTGCTGGACGTCGGCTGCGGCTGGGGTTCGATGGTGCTGCACGCCGCCCGCGAGTACGGCGTACGGGCGGTCGGCATCACCCTCTCCGAGGAGCAGGCGGCGTACGCCCGCAAGCGCGTCGCGGAGGCGGGCCTCGCCGACCGGGTCGAGATCCGCGTACAGGACTACCGGCTGGTCACCGACGGCCCGTTCGACGCGGTCTCCTCCATCGGCATGGCCGAACACGTGGGCACGGCACGCTACGCCGAGTACGCCGCCGTCCTGCACCGGCTGCTCGTCCCCGGCGGGCGGCTGCTCAACCACCAGATCGGCCGGCGCCCGGAACCGGACGAGGAGGCGTACCGGGTCGACGCGTTCATCGACCGGTACGTCTTCCCCGACGGCGAGCTGGCCCCCGTCGGGCGCACCGTCGCCCAGCTGGAGGAGGCGGGCTTCGAGGTACGGGACGTGGAGGCGATCCGCGAGCACTACGCGCTGACGCTGCGCCGCTGGGTCGCCAACCTGGAGGCGAACTGGGCGGCGGCCGTGCGCGCCACGTCCCCGGGCCGGGCCCGGGTCTGGCGGCTCTACATGGCGGCCTCCGCGGTGTCCTTCGAGCGCAACCGGATCGGGGTCAACCAGGTGCTCGCGGTCCGTACGCCGGACTCGGGCGCGTCGGGGATGCCGCTGCGGGCCAGGGAGTGGAGCGGGTGACACAAAAGGGCTCCGGGCCCGCGCCGTGGGGCGCGGGCCCGGAGCCCTGGCAGCTGTGCCGCCTACGACGACTTGATGGCCGCCAGCATGTTCATCTTGGCCGCCCGGCGCGCGGGCCACAGGGCCGCCAGCACGCCGACCAGCCCGGCGATCAGCAGGAAGACCACCACCCGGTCCCAGGGCAGGACCAGCGTGTAGGTGGATATCCCGGCGGCCATCAGCTCACCGGCCGCCCAGCCGAAGAACAGTCCGAGGCCGACGCCGAGCACACCGCCGAAGAGTGAGATCACCACCGCTTCGAGGCGCACCATCCGCTTGACGCTGCGGCGGTCGAAGCCGATGGCGCGCAGCATCCCGATCTCCTGGGACCGCTCGAAGACCGACATCGCCAGGGTATTGATGACGCCGAGCACCGCGACGATCACGGCCATGCCGAGCAGCCCGTAGAGGATGTTCAGCATCAGGGTGAACATCGAGGCGATCTCGTTGGAGACGTCCTCCTTGTCCTGCACCTTGATGGCCGGGTTGTCGCCGAGCGCCTTCTCCAGGTCGGCCTTGGTGGCGTCGGTGGCGCCGTCCTTGGTCTTGACCATGACGAGCGCGTCGGCGACCGTCTCCATGTGGGGGGTGAGGGTCCCGATATCCATCTGGATACCGTTGATCATCATGTTGCCCTCGTAGAGGCCGGCCACGGTCAGCGTGGCCTTCTTGCCGTCTTCGAAGGTCATCGGGAACGACGAGCCGACCTTCCAGCCGCGGTCCTCGGCCGTGTCCTCGTCCACGACGACCTTGTTGCCGTTGACCGAGGAGAAGGAGCCCGCGCTGAACGGGATGTCGATCAGCTTGGCGATGTCCTTGCCGTTGACGCCCGACACCGTCTTGTTGCTGTCGGCGACGCGGACCGGCGCCTGGCGCAGCGCGCTGGAGGCGGTGACGTCGTCCAGGCCGCTCAGGGTCTTCTCGACGTCCGGCGAGAGCAGCACGACGCCGTCGCCCATCTTCACGAAGTAGTCGGCCTCGAAGGAGTCGGCGGCCATCTTGTCGATGCTCTTCTGCAGGCTGCCCGCGATCACCGTCATACCGGTGATCAGCGTGAGGCCGATCATCAGCGCGGAGGCGGTGGCGGCGGTGCGGCGCGGGTTGCGCACCGCGTTCTGCCGGGCCAGCTTGCCGGACATCCCGAAGAGCCTCAGCACCGGCCCGACGGCGGCGATCAGCGGCCGGGACAGCAACGGGGTGAGCACGATGACGCCGATCAGGACGGCGACGGCACCGATGCCCATCGCGGCCTTGCCGTCGTCCATGGTGGTGCCCGCGACGACGGCCGCGATGCCGATGCCGGTGAAGACGGCGCCGATGGAGTTCCGCACCACCAGGCTGCGGGTGGTCGCGACGGCGTGCACGCTGCTCATCGCGGCGACCGGCGGGATCTTCGCGGCGCGGCGGCCCGGCAGCCAGGCGGCGAGCATGGTGACCACGATGCCGACGATCATCGAGGTGATCACCGTGTTCGCGCCGACGACCAGCGGACCGTCCGGAACGGTTGCGGCGGTGGAGTTCAGCAGCGAGCGCAGGCCCGCGCCGATGCCGATGCCGGCGGCCAGGCCGGCGGCGCCCGCGACCGTGCCGACGAAGGCGGCCTCGATCAGCACCGAGCGGGTCACCTGGCGGCGGCTGGCGCCGACCGCGCGCAGCAGGGCCAGCTCCTTGGTGCGCTGGGCGACCAGCATGGTGAAGGTGTTGGCGATGATGAAGATGCCGACGAACAGCGCGACACCGGCGAACCAGAGCATGCCGGTCCGCATCACGCTCATGCTGCTCTCGATCTCCTTGGCCTGGTCGTCGGAGAGCTTCTCTCCGGTGACCGCCTCGGACTCCTTGGGCAGGATCTTGTCCGCCGCGGCCTTCAGCTCGGCCTGGGAGGTGCCGGGCTTGGCCGCCAGGTGGATCTCGTCGAACTGGCCGGGCTTGGCGAACAGCTTCTGCGCGGTGGCGGTGTCGAACAGCGCGAGGCTGCCGCCGGCCGCGACGTTGCCGTCGTCGGTGGTGAAGACGCCGACCAGCTTCTCGCTGCGGACGGGGCCGTCGGCGGAGACCCGCACGGTGTCGCCGACCTTGTAGTGGCCCTTCTTGGCGGTCTTGGAGTCCAGCGCGACCTCGCCGGCGGCCTTGGGCGCGCGGCCGTCCTTGAGGGTGTAGCGGGAGTCCTTGCCGTCGGTGCCGGGGAAGTAGTTGCCGCCGGTGTTGGCGAAGCCGTTGCCCAGCAGGTCGCCGTCCTTGTCGGCCACGGCGGTGTAGCCGGAGACCAGGCCGGTGGCGGAGGCGGCGCCGTCCAGCTTGGTGGCCTTGTCCAGCAGCCCCTGGCTCAGCCGGGGCGCGGCGCCGGGACGGTCGTCGTCCGAGTCGGCGTCGGGCCGGATGGCGACGTCGACGGTGGAGTAGCCCTTTTCAGAGCTCTTCTGATAGGCGTCGGAGACGGTGTTGGTGAAGACCAGGGTGCCCGCGACGAAGGCCACGCCCAGAAGCACGGCGAGCATCGTCATCAGCAGCCTGGCCTTGTGCGCGAGCACATTGCGCAAGGCGGTACGGAACATGGGTCAGGTCAGTCCTGTGGAGAGGGCCGGTGGTCGGGCGCTGTGGTGATGCGGCGTCGGCTCAGCTGACCCGTCCCTTGGCGTCGAAGCGCTTCATGCGGTCGAGCACCGCGTCGGCGGTGGGCTCACGCAGCTCGTCGACGATGCGGCCGTCGGCGAGGAAGACGACCCGGTCGGCGTAGGACGCGGCGACGGGGTCGTGGGTGACCATGACGACCGTCTGGCCCAGCTCGCGCACGGAATTGCGGAGGAAGCCGAGCACCTCGGCGCCGGAGCGGGAGTCGAGGTTGCCCGTCGGTTCGTCGGCGAAGATGATCTCGGGCTTGCCGGCCAGCGCGCGGGCCACGGCGACGCGCTGCTGCTGACCGCCGGAGAGCTGGTTCGGCCGGTGCTTGAGGCGGCCGGCGAGACCGACCGTGGCGACGACCTGATCCAGCCACGCCTGGTCGGCCTTGCGGCCCGCGATGTCCATCGGCAGCGTGATGTTCTCCAGCGCGTTCAGCGTGGGCAGCAGGTTGAACGCCTGGAAGATGAAGCCGATCTTGTCGCGCCGCAGCTGGGTGAGCTTCTTGTCCTTGAGCGAGGTCAGCTCCGTGGTGCCGATACGCGCCGATCCCCGGGAGATGGTGTCCAGGCCGGCCATGCAGTGCATGAGGGTCGACTTGCCGGAGCCGGAGGGCCCCATGATGGCGGTGAACTCGGCCTGCCGGAACTCGACGGAGACCGAATCCAGGGCGACCACCTGGGTCTCGCCCTGTCCGTAGACCTTGGTCAGGTCCTTGGCGGCTGCGGCCGCCGCACTGGTGCGGGGGCCGGTCTCGACGCCGGCGGGGAAGGTGGTCACGGAAACAGCTCCTCGGATCGGAAGTGCCAGACGTGTCGAAAGCGCCTCACGCGGGCGCGCGGCGACTTCTTCCATCGTCCTTGCCCGAGCCGCCCGGGGGATCAGCCCGTGCTCCCGTCCTGGGGTGGACTTGGGAAGTACCGCGGGGGAGGGGGGTCCTCCTCAGGTAGGAGAGGCACGTGTGTGCCCGCGTCACCCCGTTGGCGGGACTTGGTCATCTGGTCGGCGGTATTCGGCCACTCTGACGAAGCCCTCGACTCCTCGTCATTCGTTGTTATGGCCGCACCGCAAGCGGTGACCAGGCCCTACAGGCCCTTGGCATATGCCATAGGCTCTGCAGCCCTGCTGATGAGCCCTCAGTTGCCAATAAAATAAGACAACCACGGTCCGTCGTTCCGCTGTTCGGGGACTTCTCCCCGGATAGTCTCGTCTCTGCTCTCTTCGGAGAGGGCCGTGTTCGCGGCTCGATCGAGAGCCCAGCCCGGATGGTGGAATGCAGACACGGCGAGCTTAAACCTCGCTGGCCTTCGGGCCGTGCCGGTTCAAGTCCGGCTCCGGGCACCTCCAGGTCTCATGTGCGCACGCTCCGTGCGCGCCTCGTCGCCCACCGTTCCGGTCGCCGCCTCGGGACCCGCCGGGCAGCGTGGCAAGGTTCCTCCAAAGATCCTGCCCAGGCACTAGGGTGCATCCTTTGCTGTGCCATTACCCTTGTCCCAAGGTCGCGCAGGGCGGCCACGGAGGAGTGAGGATGAGGAGCAGCAACCCGGTCTTCTCGCGACGGGGGTTCGGCCGCGACGGCGGCTCTGCCGGTTTCGGCGCGGCGCCGCAGGCCGGGGGCCCCGCCGCTGTCCAGGGCAACCCGTACGCGCAGACCCAGCCGCCGACCAACCCGTACGCGCTCGGTGACCAGCACAACCTGACACCCGAGCAGATGCAGCAGATGTACGGCGCACCGCCGGTCGCACCGCTGCAGACCGGCCGGATGACGATGGACGACGTCGTCATGCGGACGGGCATCACCCTGGGCACTGTGATCGTCGCCGCCGCGGCGGCGTGGGCCGCCCAGCTCCCCATGGGCGCGGGCTTCGCCGCCGCGCTCGTCGCGATGGTGCTCGGCTTCGTCCAGTCCTTCCGGCAGAAGGCCTCGCCGGCGCTGATCCTGGCGTACGCGCTCTTCGAGGGCGTCTTCCTCGGCGTCATCAGCCAGGCCTTCAACGAGCGCTGGTCCGGCATCCCGATGCAGGCCGTGCTCGGCACGATGGCGGTCTCCGTCGGCGTCCTGGTGGCGTACAAGACCCGGCTGATCCGGGTCGACCAGCGGTTCATGCGCTTCGTGATGGCGGCCGCGATCGGCTTCGTGCTGCTGATGGCCGTCAACCTCCTGTTCGCGGCCATCGGTGGCGGTGACGGCCTCGGCTTCCGCAGCGGTGGCCTCGGCGTCGTCTTCGGCATCGTCGGCGTGCTGCTCGGCGCGGCCTTCCTGGCGATGGACTTCAAGCAGATCGAGGACGGCGTGCGGTACGGCGCCCCGCGCGAGGAGTCGTGGATGGCCGCCTTCGGCCTGACGCTCTCGCTCGTCTGGATCTACCTGGAGATGCTGCGCCTGATCGCGATCCTGCGGGAGCTGTGATCGGCGGCGGCGACAGCCGGCAGCGAAGGGCCCGCGGCGACTGCCGCGGGCCCTTCGTCATGTCGGCTCACGGCCGCATGTCGGCTGACCGCCGTGCCGCAGCCGCTACAGCAGCTTGCGCGCCGCCCGGCGCAGGTCGTGCTCGTGGATGATCGCCTTGGCGTGGCCGTACGCGAGCTGGTGCGCGCCGCGCAGCCAGCTGACCTTCTCCTCGAAGCGGAAGAGGGCGGGTCCCTCGTCCACCGTCCGCAGCCAGTCGGCGACTTCACGGCCGGTGCATGCGGGGATTCGGGAGAGCAGGTTCCGGTGGGTTTCTTCGGAGAAGACGTGGGACATCGGCGCCTCCGGCGTGTCCAGTCGCTGTTCCACTTCGGCCCAGTGGGCTCGTCTTCAGCTCACCGTGCCTGACTGTTGGCGCGTTGGCAACAGGCCGTTGGCGACGCATAGGCTCACGGCGTGAACGATGTGACGCCCTTGCTGACCGCTGTCGACCGGCTGGCCGACCGGCTCCGTACCCTGCCGCAGTCCGCGCTGCAACGGGGCGGCGCGGCCGAAGCGCTGGCGCTGGCACGGGAGTTGGCCCAGTGGGCGCAGGAGATCGAGGAGCCGGGCCGCACCCCGCGTACGGTGCCGGACGCGGGGCTCTTCGCGGTGGGGGACCAGGTGGCCGTGGCCGGGCACGATCTGGCCGAAGCGCTCCGGGACGCGGCCGAAGGCGAGGGGCTGCTGGCGCGGGCGGTGGACCGGGTCGCGGAGGCGGCGGCGAAGATCGCCCCCTGACGGAGGCTCCGGCGCCGGGGGCCCGAGTCCTGCGAGCGCCGTGTCCTCCAGCGGCGTGCTGCCAACAGCGGCGTGCTGCCCAACAGCGGCGCGATGTCCTACAGCGAGGCGATGACGCGGTCCGCGAGGACGTACACGTTCTCCTCGCCGCAGGCGAAGGTCAGCGCGTACGCCCCGGAGACGCCGGAGCTGCCGAGCAGCACGGGGGCGACGCCCTCGCGCAGTGCCGTGGCGAGCCGGTCGGAGGTCTCCCGGTGGCCCGGCGTCATGCAGATGGTGGTGCCGTCGGCGAAGACGTAGACGTCCAGGGTGCCGAGCGGACCGGGCCGGACGTCGGCGAGCGGGGTGCCGGCGTCGGACAGCTCGGCGAGCCGGTGCACGGTGCGGTCGTGGTCGCTGATGCCCGGCGACGGGTTGAAGTCGGGGTGCGAGGGGTGGCGGCGGCGGGCGGCGGCGAGTTCGGGGGACTCCACGACGTCCGCGTCCAGCTCCAGCTCCTCGGCCGCGTCCAGCGGCTCCGGGCCGAACAGCGGCTCGAACCCGGCGAAGTCCGCCTGCCGGGGCACGTAGATCTGGGGCTCGGCCTGGGGGGCGTCCAGCAGGTCGTCGCCGAGGCCGGCCACCCCGCCCAGCAGCGAGGAGGCGTCGGAAGCGCCGGCCGCCGCGCTGACGTCGCGGGCCTCCTGCGCGGCCCAGAACGCGCGGGCCTCGGCCAGCTCGCGCTCCCGCTCCTCGGCGAGGGCGTCGGCCACGGCGGCGCGTATCTCGGCGGCGGGGGTGGTACGCGCCATGGGCACCGACGCGACGCCGCGCGTGTGCGCGGCGGCGGACTCCGCGAGCTCGGTACGCAGGTCGGCGATCTCCCGGCGGAGGCCGCGAGCGGTGTGCATGGCGGCGGCGCCGATGGCCGTGGCGGCGGACGCGGCCAGCAGGAGGGCAAGAGTCATGGCGCTCACTGACGTACTCCCGATTGCGGTTGATCCCCGATTCCTACCTCAGCTTGGCCCGCGCCGCAGAGGCTTGTCAGTGCATAACGTCACCAAAGGGGCGGGCATTTGGTCCCCCACATGCGGTCGTTACGCCTCTGACCTGCGAAAACGCTACTCCCCCAGGAGTTAGGTCACATCCTGGGGGAGATTCGGTCACAACCGGTGCGGTGGCCGAAACCCCGGCCCCGGCCTCAGCTCAGGTCGCGTTCCGCCTCGCGTCCGCTGCGGCTCAGCTCAGCCGCTCGATGACCATCGCCATGCCCTGGCCACCGCCGACGCACATGGTCTCCAGGCCGAACTGCTTGTCGTGGAACTGGAGGGAGTTGATCAGCGTGCCGGTGATGCGGGCGCCGGTCATGCCGAAGGGGTGGCCGACGGCGATGGCGCCGCCGTTGACGTTCAGCTTGTCCAGATCGATGCCCAGGTCGCGGTAGGACGGGATGACCTGCGCGGCGAACGCCTCGTTGATCTCGACCAGGTCGATGTCGCCGATGGTCAGCCCGGCGCGGGCGAGCGCCTGCTTGCTGGCCTCCACCGGGCCGTACCCCATGATCTCCGGGGAGAGGCCGGAGACTCCGGTGGACACGATGCGTGCCAGCGGCGTGACGCCCAGCTCGCGCGCCTTGGTGTCGGACATGATGACCAGGGCCGCGGCGCCGTCGTTGAGCGGGCAGCAGTTGCCCGCGGTGACCAGGCCGTCGGGGCGGAACACGGGCTTGAGCCCCTGCACGCCCTCCAGCGTGGTGCCCGCGCGCGGACCGTCGTCCTTCGCCACGACCGTGCCGTCGGGCGTGGTCACGGGGGTGATCTCGCGCTCCCAGAAGCCCTTCTTGATGGCCTCCTCGGCCAGGTTCTGGGACCGGACGCCGAACTCGTCCATCTCCTGGCGGGTGATGCCCTTGAGCCGCGCCAGGTTCTCGGCGGTCTGGCCCATCGCGATGTACGCGTCCGGGATCAGCCCGTCCTCGCGCGGGTCGTGCCAGTCGGTGCCCTCCTGCTCGGCGCGCGCGGCGGTGCGGGCCTCGGCGTCGGCGAACAGCGGGTTGTGGGTGTCCGGCAGCCCGTCCGAGCTGCCCTTGACGCTCCGCGAGACCATCTCGACGCCCGCGGAGATGAAGACGTCGCCCTCGCCCGCCTTGATGGCGTGCAGCGCCATCCGGGAGGTCTGGAGGGAGGAGGAGCAGTAGCGGGTGATGGTGCAGCCCGGCAGGTGGTCCATGCCCATCTGCACGGCGACGATGCGGCCCAGGTTGTGCCCCTGCTCGCCGCCCGGCAGACCGCAGCCCAGCATGAGGTCGTCGATCTCGCGCGGGTCCAGCTCGGGCACCTTGGCGAGCGCGGCCTGGATGATCTCCGCGGTCAGGTCGTCCGGGCGCAGGTCCTTGAGGGACCCCTTGAAGGCGCGACCGATGGGCGAGCGGGCGGCAGAGACGATCACGGCTTCGGGCATCACGGCTCCAGGAGGGGAGAAGGCTGGACGGAAGGGAAGTTACCCGTACGTATGGCGGGGGTCACGGTTTGTGGGCTGTGATGCGGAACTCTTTTCTAAGCGTACGCTCAGCGGCGCCCGCGGCGGGCCGGCGGTGCCTCGCCGGGTCGGGGAAGGTCCGCCGCAGGCGCCACGGACCGGCGGGTCAGTTGGGCAGGGACGGTTCCGCGGGGAGTGGGGCACCGCACCCGCTTCGGTCGGCAGGCGCCTGCGGCGCCTCAGCAGGGCCCACGGGCCGCGGGTCGCCGTGACCTCCGCGCCTCCCTCGGCCGCCGCCTCCGCCGCCGCGCGGGCCACCGGCATGACGTCCTCCTGGCGGGCGGGCTCCAGGGTCTCCTCCGGCCAGAGCCCGAGCGCACCGCACAGGGTCGGCAGGATCGCCATCGCGGCCGTCGCGTACCCCTCCGCCGACGGGTGGTAGTTGTCGGGCCCGAACAGCTCCCGCGGGTTCTTCGCGAACTCCGGCCCGAGCAGGTCGCCCAGCGACACCGTACGCCCGCCCTGTTCGACCACCGCGATCGTCTGCGCGGCGGCCAGCTGGCGGCTGAGGCGGCGGGCGATCCAGCGCAGCGGCTGGTAGACGGGCTCGATGGTGCCCAGGTCGGGACAGGTGCCGACGACCACCTCGCAGCCGGCGTCCCGCAGTCTGCGGACCGCGGCGGACAGCAGGCGGACGGACCTGGCGGGCGGCACCCGATGGGTGACGTCGTTGGCGCCGATCATGATCACGCAGACGTCGGGACGGGGCGGCGGCTCGGTGGGCGGCTGCTCGACGAGCGCCGCCTCCTCCTCGGCGGCAGCCTCCACCGCGGCCTCTGCCGTGGCGTCCGCCGCCGCGTTCTGCGCCGCCGCGTCCTGCGCCGTCTCCATCGCCCCCAGGATCAGGCCCACCTGCCGGTCCAGATCCTCGGACCGGGCGCCCGGAGTCGCCACGTTCCGCAGGTCGACCGGGCATTCGGCGACCGCCGCGAGCCCGGAGGCCAGCAGCGCGCCGGGGGTCTGGCTGGGCCGGTGCACGCCCTGGCCCGCCGCCGTGGAGTCGCCGAGGAACGCCAGCCGCAGCGGACTGCGCCCGTTGCGGAGTGCCAGGGCGAAGCCGTACCGCCCGTCGGCGCACGGCGGCGTCTCCTCCGATTCGCCGATGACCCGCTTCGCGAGCGACACCTCGGTCAGTAACAGCCCGACGGCCATCCCGCCCAGCACCCCGATCCCACCACCGCCGTAGGCCGCCGCGGCGGCGATCCGCCGGGCCACCCTCGCCCTCGACCAAGACATGGGACGTATCCACCTCCCGAACGCACCAGGCTCCTCACACCTTCTTGCCCCGCCCGCGCTGGTGTGCAACGCGCCGGTCGGGCGTCGGCGGCCGTTTAGGCTGGCAGCACGGGCCCCGCGACGGCGGCCGCCCCTTTGACCGCGGAGATCCCGCTGACACTGGAGTAGGGCGTGCAGTACTACGAATCGATGATTGAGCTGGTCGGCAATACCCCGCTGGTGAAGCTCAACAACGTTACGGAAGGCATCCAGGCGACGGTGCTCGCCAAGGTCGAGTACTTCAACCCCGGCGGGTCCGTGAAGGACCGGATCGCCGTGCGGATGATCGAGGCGGCCGAGCGTTCCGGAGAGCTCAAGCCTGGCGGCACCATCGTCGAGCCGACGTCGGGCAACACGGGCGTGGGGTTGGCCATGGTCGCCCAGCGCAAGGGCTACAAGTGCATCTTCGTCTGCCCGGACAAGGTTTCCACGGACAAGATCAACGTGCTGCGGGCGTACGGCGCCGAGGTCGTGGTCTGCCCGACGGCCGTGGATCCCGAGCACCCCGACTCGTATTACAACGTCTCCGACCGCCTGGTGCGGGAGACGCCGGGGGCCTGGAAGCCCGACCAGTACAGCAACCCGAACAACCCGCGTTCGCATTATGAGACAACCGGCCCCGAACTTTGGGAGCAGACGGAGGGGAAGATCACCCACTTCGTCGCGGGCGTCGGCACCGGCGGCACCATCAGCGGCACCGGCCGCTATCTGAAGGACGCCAGTGACGGCCGGGTCAAGGTCATCGGCGCCGACCCGGAGGGCTCGGTCTACTCCGGCGGCTCCGGGCGCCCGTACCTGATCGAGGGCGTCGGCGAGGACTTCTGGCCCACCGCCTACGACCAGACCGTCGCGGACGAGATCGTCGCCGTCTCCGACAAGGACGCCTTCCAGATGACCCGGCGGCTGGCCAAGGAGGAGGGCCTGCTGGTCGGCGGCTCCTGCGGCATGGCGGTCGTCGCCGCGCTGCGGGTGGCCGAGGGCCTCGGCCCGGACGACGTCGTGGTCGTGCTGCTCCCCGACAGCGGCCGCGGCTACCTGTCGAAGATCTTCAACGACGACTGGATGGCCGACTACGGCTTCCTCGAGGAGGCCGGTCCGGCGGTCCGCGTCGGCGACGTGCTGGAGGGCAAGGAGGGCGGACTGCCGTCCCTGGTCCACATGCACCCCGAGGAGACCGTCGGCGAGGCGATCGAGGTGCTGCGCGAGTACGGCGTCTCCCAGATGCCGATCGTCAAGCCGGGCGCCGGGCACCCTGACGTGATGGCCGCCGAGGTCGTCGGGTCGGTCGTCGAACGGGAGCTGCTGGACGCCCTGTTCACCCAGCGCGCCTCCCTCAACGACCCGCTGGAGAAGCACATGAGCCCGCCGCTGCCGCAGGTCGGCTCGGGCGAGCCGGTCGAGGACCTGATGGCGGCGCTGAGCGGTGCCGGGGCGGACGCGGCCATCGTGCTGGTGGAGGGCAAGCCGAAGGGCGTGGTCAGCCGGCAGGACCTGCTGGCGTACCTGGCCACGAGCCCGAAGTCGGCGTGAGTGGCCGTCAGTCGGCGGTCACGGTGACGAGCCGTCGGCCATGGTGACGAGCCGTCGGCTGACGTGCGGTTGACGGGCGTGGGCGCGGATGTCCCACAAGGTGTACGCACGCGTCACGCGCCCGCAGCACGCGCTTAACACAGGTCCGGCACAGTAAGGGGCGTCGGCAAGGACGACACCGACACCCCAAGTGCGGCGACACGGACCTCCGGAGCGGCTCCCGGACCTCCATGGTCGCCCGGACGTGGCAGCTCGGCCCTGACCCGGCCCGCGTCCCAGTGGGGGGACCGCCGTCGTCCCGCCCTCGGTGCTCACAGCCGGGGTGCGGCGGTCCCCCTATTTCTTCTCTTTCTCCCTTCGCGAACCGGGGTTGCCGACGTCGTCCCGGTGCTCGGGGCCGAGGTCGGGGTCGCGGTGCCGGCGGAGCCAGGCGAAGCCGCCCGTCGCGTGGACCGCGTTCACCCCGAAGATCCCGGCCCAGGCGACCAGCAGCCCCGCCAAGTCCGCCTGGGTCGCGGCTATCGCCGACAGCGGTATCGCCAGGACCAAGGACACCGCCACGAAGCCGAAGCGCTCGCCCACGCCCATCCCCTCACCCAGCCCGCCGGGCCCCCGCCCGGCGGCCGGGCGCCGCGCGCGGCAGCCATCTGCTGCTCGGCGAGTTGCCGGCGCACATGGCGGTCGGCGGTGTCGTTGAACCGCTGCTCGACCTTCTCCAGGAAGGATTCGACCAGCTCCGACTCGTACTCCGCGCCCAGCTCCTTGCGGGTCTGGAGGGCGGTGTCGAGTTCATTTCTCAGCTCGGGATCGCGGGCGTCCATGCTCTTGACGGTACGGTCGCGGCAGTGCCGATGTAAGTAGGGCCAGCCCCCCAACCGACCCTGGGGGAAAAGCCCCCTGTCGAAGGAGCAGTCCGTGGCCGCACCCTTGCTGACGTCCCTCACGGAGCCCGGCGGCGACCGCCCCGATGCGATCTCGGTCGCGGGCCGCGCCTGTTCCCGCGAGGACCTGCTGGGCGCGGCGGGCGCTGTCGCGGCCCGGATCGCGGGGGCGCCGGTGGTCGCGGTGCGGGCGACGCCCACGCTGGAGACCGTGACCGCGGTCGTGGCCGGGCTGCTGGCCGGGGTGCCGGTCGTCCCCGTACCGCCGGACTCCGGACCCGTCGAGCGCGACCACATCCTGCGCGACTCGGGCGCGGCCTTGCTGCTGGACGGACCGGGCGCGCCCGCCGCCACCGGCGGTGCCGCCACGACCGGCGCCGGGGTTTTCGGGACCGGCGCCGGGCTCGGGACCGGCGCGGGGGCCGAGACGGGCGCGGGGGTCGAGACCGTGCTCGTGGACCTGCGAGAGCGCGGCACATGGACGGAGGCCGAGCCCGAGCCCGCGTCCACCGCGCTCATCCTCTACACCTCCGGTACCACCGGCGCGCCCAAGGGTGCGTTGATCTCCCGCCAGGCGGTCGCCGCCGGCCTGGACGCGCTCGCCGACGCGTGGGCGTGGACGGCGGAGGACACCCTCGTCCACGGGCTGCCGCTGTTCCATGTGCACGGCCTGGTGCTCGGCGTCCTGGGCGCGCTGCGCACCGGCAGCCGCCTGGTGCACACCGGCCGGCCGACGCCGGAGGCGTACGCGGCGGCGGGCGGCAGCCTGTACTTCGGCGTACCGACGGTGTGGGGCCGGGTGGTACGGGACCAGACCGCCGCGCGGGAGCTCAGCGGGGCCCGGCTGCTGGTCTCGGGCAGCGCCCCGCTGCCCGCGCCGGTCTTCCGCGACCTCGCGCGGCTGACCGGGCAGCGCCCGGTGGAGCGGTACGGCATGACGGAGACCCTGATCACCGTCTCCGCGCGCGCGGACGGCGAGCGGCGGCCCGGCTACGTGGGCACCCCGCTCTCCGGGGTGCGGACGCGGGTGGTGGCCGAGGATGGCGCCGACATCGGCGAGTTGGAGGTGTCCGGGCCGACGCTCTTCGACGGGTATCTGAACCGGCCGGAAGCGACCGCCGGGGCGTACACCGCCGACGGCTGGTTCCGCACCGGCGACATCGCCGCGATCGAGGACGACGGTTCGCACCGGATCGTCGGCCGCGCCTCGATCGACATGATCAAGTCCGGTGGCTACCGGATCGGCGCGGGCGAGGTGGAGAACGCGCTGCTGGACCACCCGGCGGTGCGCGAGGCGGCGGTCGTCGGCGCCCCGCACGAGGACCTGGGCCAGGAGATCGTGGCGTACGTGGTCGCCGACGGGGTGACGGAGCGGGAGCTGACCGACTTCGTGGCCGGGCAGCTTTCCGTACACAAGCGGCCGCGCAAGGTCCGCTTCCTTGCGGAGCTGCCGCGCAACGCGATGGGCAAGCCGCAGAAGAAGCTGCTGCCGCCGCTCTGACGTGCGGGGTCCACGCTTCCTCCCCGCTCCCGCCCCCGCCCATAGGACGCCCCCACCCATGGGAGGGGTGCGGAAACGGTCTGGCGGCTGATGCCCGGGAGGTGCGGACGGGCATACGGTGCGCGAGACCGGATCTCCGGATGGTGGGGATCCCCATGTGCGGGCGACAAGGAGTGGCATGCTCGGCTTCGGTAACCAGGGCCTCAATGTGCTGGTGCTGCGTGACGCGGAGGAGCTGGGCCATGTCCTGAGGCGGGCGCTGGCCACCGCCGACGAGGTCGAGCGCCCGGGCCTGGAGCGCGCGGTCGCCCTCGTCAACGAGCAGGCCGCGCTGACGGAGGCCGAACTGCGGGTGCGCTGGGTGCGGCGCGCGCTGGCCGGGTCGGGCGTCGACGAGCAGACCGACCAGGTCTCGGTGGTCCGGGCGCTGCGCAAGGCGGAACCGGAACTGGGGCTGGCCGCGGCGGTGCGGCTCGCGAACGAGGCGTACGGCCGGGCGGAGGAGAGCGTCTGCGGGCACTGAGCCGCGTCGGCGTCTGCGCGCGGCCGCCCGGCCTCAGCGCCCGCCAGCGGACAGCCGCCCCCGGCGCCCGCCAGCGGACCGCCGTCTCCGGCGCCCCGCAGACCGTCGACTCCGGCACCCGCCCGCGGACCGTCGGCCCCAGCGTCCCCCGGCGGACCGCCGGTCTATAGCCGGGCGCCCACGCGCGTGCCCCGCCGTTCCCGCACCGCGCCCTCGTGGCTTCCGCATATAGTCATGCACGGCCCCGGGTGCGTGAATATCCGCGCCGGGGCGGGGCACGCTGGGGCAGGAGGACGCCATGGGTACGGAGTACGAGCCGACTGCCGCCGCGGACAGCGCCGCACGCCTCCAGAAGCTGTTCGAGGGGCACCGGCTCACCCCGACGCAGCGGCGCATCGCGCACTGCATGGTGCGGCGCGCGGCGGACGCGCCGTTCCTGTCCAGCGTCGAACTCGCGGAGCTGGCGGGTGTCAGCCAGCCCTCCGTGACCCGGTTCGCGGTCGCCCTCGGCTTCGACGGCTACCCCGCGCTGCGCAAGCACCTGCGGGACGTCACGCCCGCCTCGCCCGCCCCAGGTGGTGCGTACAACGAGTACCAGCAGGCGGTGCACGCGGAGATCGACAACCTGCGCCATCTGGCCGCGTTGCTGGCCGACCCCGCTCCCGTGGTCCGGGCCGGACGGCTCCTCGCCGCGTCCCGGCCGCTGCCCGTCCTGGGCCTGCGCGCGGCGACGGCCCAGGCGAGCGGGTTCACGTACTTCGCGCGCAAGGTGCACCCCGACGTCCGGTTGCTGGACGAGGGTGGCACCCTGCTGGCCGACCGCGTCGACGCGGCACTCCACGCGGGTGCCACGGCCCTGCTCTGCTTCGCGCTCCCGCGCCACCCGCGCGAGGTGGTCGAGGCGCTGGAGTACGCCAAGGGCGCGGGCCTGACCGTGGTGACGGTCGCCGACAGCGCCTTCGCCCCGGTGGCCCGGCACAGCGACCTGCTGCTGCCCGCCGCGGTCGGCACGGGCCTGGCCTTCGACACGGCGTGCGCGCCGATGCTGCTGGGGCGGGTCCTGCTGGAGGCGATGTGCGACGCGCTGCCGGACGCGCAGGCGCGCCTGGAGGAGTTCGACGCGAAGGCGGCGGCGCGGGGGCTGTTCGCGGAGTGACCACGGAGCGTCACCCGTATGGGGCAACCTTCCTAGAGGGAAGGCTCCTGTCTGGCCCCGCGGGCTACGCTCGGACGCATGACCGCTGCCGAGGACTACGACCACCTTCGCCACCTGCTGGACAAGCTTTCGCCGGCGAAGCTCCGGCACCTGCGTGCGATCGCGGACGCGGATCCGGAGCTCGCCGACTTCACGGAGGAGGACGAGCTGCCACCGGTGATGGAGCGTCCGGGCTTCGCAGCCTTCGTTGGCATGGGCAGATCCGGCCACTCCGACACCGCGCGCAGGCACCGTGAACTGATCCAGGAGTGGAGCGACGAGGGTCGATGAGGAGCCTCTTACTGGACACGGGCGTCCTCTACGCGATCGCTGACGACGGCGATGACGATCACCGGCGGTGTTGGGACTTCGTTGCAGCCTGGCGGGGGCGACTACTCGTGCCCGCTCCCGTCGTGGCCGAGACCGCGTGGTTGATCGAGCGCCGTTTGGGCCCGGAGCACGAAGGCATCTTCGTTGATCTCATCGCTGGCGGCCAGCTAGGGGCGGTCGATCTCGAAGTGCAGGACTACGTCCGCATCGCCGAACTCATCCGCAAGTACGCCGACTTTCCCCTCGGCACGGTGGACGCCTCCGTTGTCGCCGTCGCGGAGCGGCTTCGCCTGACCGAGATCGCCACCATCGATCACCGGCACTTCTCGGCCGTCCAGCCGAACCACGTCGGGTCCTTCACCCTCCTGCCCTGAGGGCCCTCAGGTCCCTCCGCCCAGCC
Organism: Streptomyces sp. XD-27; assembly: GCF_030553055.1. Taxonomy (NCBI): domain Bacteria; kingdom Bacillati; phylum Actinomycetota; class Actinomycetes; order Kitasatosporales; family Streptomycetaceae; genus Streptomyces; species Streptomyces sp. XD-27. Next base: position 3,145,102 of record NZ_CP130713.1, on the reverse strand, counting down.
CCGTCAGCGCGCCCGCGTGCGCGCCCGCGCTCTCCGCCACGATCTCCTCCACCGTCTGCGGGCTGCGCACCGTCGCGAAGCGCACGCTCCCGTCATCCGCCGTGGCGAAGCCGTAGACCCCCGGGCGCGGCAGGCTGTTGTACGAGAAGTGGTGCGAGAAGTAGTACGCGCCCGTGTCCAGCAGGGCTGCCAGGTCGCCCGCCGCCAGCCGGGGGAGTCGGCGGCCGACCGCGATCAGGTCGCCCGCGAAGCAGCACGGGCCCGCGATGTCCTGCACGGTCTCCGTGGCCGGCGGCTTCGGGCGGCCCTCGGCGTCGTACGCCGCCACCCGCAGCGGCCAGGACTCCGGGGCGAACACCGTCCGTACGGCCAGTTGGGCGCCCGCGTGTGTGATCGCGATCGCGCGGCCGCCCGCCGACTTGGCGTACTCCACGCGGGCCAGCACCGTGCCGGACTTGGCGACCAGGGAGCGGCCGAACTCCGTCACCAGGGCGTAGCGGCCGTCGAAGAGCCCGGGGACGGCGGCGCGCAGGGCGCGGGCGTAGTCGCGGTAGGCCGGGGTCACCTCGTCCGAGGCGAAGTTGACGGGGAGTCCGCCGCCGATGTCGAGGGTGTCGACCTGGCGGCGGCCGACCGCCCGGTTGATCTCCTCCGCCAGCTCGTACGTGGCCCGTACCCCCGCGGCCATCAGCTCCAGCGAACACCCCTGGGAGCCGACGTGGGCGTGCAGCCGGGTCAGCCACGGCCGGTCGGCGAAGGCGCGCACGACCCAGTCCCGCGCTCCTTCGTCGCGTACCCCGACCCCGAACTTCGAGGTCGCGGTGGCGGTGCTCATGGCGTCGATGGCCCCGCCGCCGAGCTGCGGATTGACACGGAGGCCGATCGGGGAGCGGGGCACGTGGCCCGGGGCGGTGGCGACCAGCGCGTCGAGCCGGGCCAGCTCCTGGGGGTTGTCGGCGTTGACGGCGATGCCGAGCGCGAGGGCCTCGGCGAGTTCGCCGGGGGTCTTGGCGGGTGAGTCCAGCACGATGCGGTCCGCGCCCACCCCCGCCGCGCGGGCCAGCGCCAGCTCCCCCGGGCTCGCGACCTCGCAGCCCAGCCCCTCGTCCGCGAGGAGTCGGAGGACCGGGACGAGGGCGGCGGCCTTGACGGCGAACGCGTGCAGTACGGCGCTGCCGGGCGCGGTGACCTCGGCGAACGCGGTGCGCAGGGCGCCCGCGGCGGCCCGGATGCCCGTGACGTCCAGCAGGCCGATGACCGGCCGGTCGGGCCCGATCAGCCCGTGCGCCACGGCGGCGCGGATGGCGCGCTCGCGCCGCGCGGCCGCGGCGAGGCTCCCCGCCGCGTCGGCTGCCCCGGCCGCCTCCGGCCGTACAACTGCCCCCGCCGGTTCCCACTGCGGATCGGTGGTCATGACCCCAGACAACCACCCGAACCCGTTCCGGCGCGCCCGTTCCGGCCCTGTTGACTAGAGGTATTCACGAGCGACAAGATGTGAATAACTTGATCCAGGTCGAATCAGTCGAATCAGCAGGGAGGCACGTCCCATGTCAGGACCGCGACCCGTGCGGGCGCCGCGCGGTACGGAGCTGAGCACTCAGGGGTGGCAGCAGGAAGCCGCCCTGCGGATGCTGCAGAACAACCTCGACCCGGAGGTCGCCGAGCACCCCGACAAGCTCGTCGTCTACGGCGGCACCGGCAAGGCGGCCCGGGACTGGCGCTCCTTCGACGCGATGGTGCGCACCCTGAAGACCCTCAAGCAGGACGAGACGATGCTCGTCCAGTCGGGTCGTCCGGTCGGCGTGATGCAGACCCACGAGTGGGCGCCGCGCGTGCTCATCGCCAACTCCAACCTCGTCGGCGACTGGGCCAACTGGGAGGAGTTCCGCCGTCTGGAGCAGCTGGGCCTGACCATGTACGGCCAGATGACCGCGGGCTCGTGGATCTACATCGGCACCCAGGGCATCCTCCAGGGCACGTACGAGACCTTCGCCGCCGTCGCCGCGAAGAAGTTCAACGGCACCCTGGCCGGGACCATCACCCTGACCGCCGGCCTCGGCGGCATGGGCGGCGCCCAGCCGCTCGCGGTCACCATGAACGACGGCGTGGCGATCTGCATCGACTGCGACCCGCGCGCCATCGAGCGCCGTATCGAGCACCGCTACCTGGACGTGCGGGCGGACTCGCTGGACCACGCCCTGCGGCTGGCCGTCGAGGCGCGCGACGCCCGCCGCCCGCTGTCCATCGGCGTCCTCGGCAACGCCGCCGACCTCGTCCCGCAGCTGCTCGCGATGGGCGCGCCGATCGACATCGTGACGGACCAGACCAGCGCCCACGACCCGCTGTCCTACCTGCCGCTCGGCATGGCCTTCGAGGACATGGCCTCGTACGCGGCCGAGAAGCCGGCCGATTTCACCCAGCGGGCCCGCGAGTCCATGGCCCGCCATGTGGCGGCGATGGTCGGGTTCATGGACGCCGGTGCCGAGGTCTTCGACTACGGCAACTCCATCCGCGGCGAGGCCAAGCTCGCGGGCTACGAGCGCGCCTTCGCCTTCCCCGGTTTCGTCCCCGCCTACATCCGGCCGCTGTTCTGCGAGGGCAAGGGCCCGTTCCGCTGGGCGGCCCTCTCCGGCGACCCGCAGGACATCGCGAAGACCGACCGCGCGATCCTCGACCTCTTCCCGGAGAACGAGTCCCTGGCCCGCTGGATCAAGCTGGCGGGGGAGCGGGTGCACTTCCAGGGCCTGCCCGCCCGCATCTGCTGGCTCGGCTACGGGGAGCGGGACCGCGCGGGCGAGCGCTTCAACGACATGGTGGCGAGCGGCGAGCTGGCCGCCCCGCTGGCCATCGGCCGCGACCACCTCGACTGCGGCTCCGTGGCGTCCCCGTACCGGGAGACCGAGGCGATGCTCGACGGCTCCGACGCGATCGCCGACTGGCCGCTGCTCAACGCCATGGTCAACGTCGCCTCCGGCGCGTCGTGGGTCTCCCTCCACCACGGCGGCGGTGTGGGCATGGGCCGCTCCATCCACGCGGGGCAGGTCACGGTCGCGGACGGGACGAAGCTGGGGGGCGAGAAGATCCGCCGCGTGCTGACGAACGACCCGGGGATGGGCGTGATCCGGCATGTCGATGCCGGGTACGACATCGCGGAGTCCGTCGCGGACGAGCGAGGCGTCCGCATCCCCATGCGCGAGGGTGACGATTCGTGACCGAGGAGTCTGTCCCACCGTCCTTCCACGAGATGTGGGCCGACCTGCTGCCCATCGGGCGGAGCCCGGAAAGCGGGGGGTACCGCCGGTACGCGTGGACGGCGGCCGACGCCGACTGCCGCGAGTGGTTCAAGGCGCACGCCGAAGCCCGCGGGCTCGCCTACGAGGTCGACCGCAACGGCAACCAGTGGGCCTGGCTCGGTGACCCCGCCGCCGGGGACGCCGTCGTCACCGGCTCGCACCTGGACTCCGTCCCGGACGGCGGTGCCTTCGACGGCCCCCTCGGCGTCGTGTCGTCCTTCGCCGCGCTCGACGAACTCCGCGCCCGCCAGGCCCGGCCGACCCGGCCGCTGGCCGTCGTCAACTTCGGCGACGAGGAAGGCGCCCGCTTCGGCCTGGCCTGCGTCGGCTCCCGGCTCGCCGCCGGGCAGCTGACCGTCGAGGCCGCCCACCGGCTGCGGGACGCCGACGGGACCAGCCTTCCCCAGGCGATGGAGCGCGCCGGGTACGACCCCGAGGCCATCGGCCCCGACCCCGAACGGCTCGCCCGCATCGGCGCGTTCGTCGAGCTCCACGTGGAGCAGGGCCGGGCCCTCGACCTGTCCGGCGACCCGGTCGGTATCGCCTCCGCCATCTGGCCGCACGGCCGCTGGCGGTTCGATTTCCACGGTGAGGCCAACCACGCGGGCACCACCCGCCTGGAGGACCGCCGCGACCCGATGCTGACCTACGCCAACACCGTGCTCGCCGCGCGCAAGAAGGCCCGGCTCGCCGGCGCCCTGGCGACCTTCGGCAAGGTCAGCGTCGAACCGAACGGCGTCAACGCCATCCCCTCCCTGGTCCGCGGCTGGCTGGATTCCCGCGCCGCCGACCAGGAGACCCTGGACGCCGTCGTCGCCGAGATCGAACGGGCGGCGGCCGAGCGCGGCGAGCGCGACGGCGTGGACGTGACCGTCACCCGGGAGTCGTTCACTCCCGTGGTCGAGTTCGGGCACGCCCTGCGCGACCGGCTCTCCGGCCTGCTGGGCGACGTCCCCGTGCTGCCCACCGGCGCGGGACACGACGCCGGAATCCTGTCCGGTTCCGTGCCCACTGCCATGCTGTTCGTACGGAACCCCACGGGCGTCTCGCACTCGCCCGCCGAGACGGCGGCCGAGGACGACTGCCTCGCCGGGGTGACCGCACTCGCCGACGTACTGGAGGGCCTCGCGTGTCGCTGACACCGCAGACCTACTGGTTGGAGCACGCCCTCCTCGGCCCCTCCCGGGCGGGCGGGGCCGGGGCCGCGGTCGCCCCGCCCGGCCCGGGCGGCGCCGACCGCGGCCCCGGCCACGCCGAGCCCGGCGGCCTGAGCCGTGTCGAGGCCGGCGTGGTCGTCGAGACCGGCGCCGACGGCCGCATCGCGGCCGTGCAGACCGGGGTGGCCGCCCCGCCCACCGGCGCCGTCAGCCTCCCCGGCCTCACCGTCCCCGGCCTGGCCAACGCCCACTCGCACGCCTTCCACCGGGCCCTGCGCGGCACCGTCCAGGCCGATGCCGCCCAGGCCCTCACCGGCGTCGGCGCCCCCTCGCGGGCAGGGGGCGGGACGGCTACAGGCGGGGCGACGACAGGCGTGGCGACCGCAGACGCGGCGGCCACCGGCGGGACGGCACCCGACGGCGGCGGGCGGGCGCCGGACTCGTTCTGGACCTGGCGCGAGGTGATGTACGCGGTCGCCGACCGGCTCACCCCCGAGAACTACTTCTTCCTGGCCCGCGCGGTGTACGCCGAGATGGCCCTGGCGGGCATCACCTGCGTCGGCGAGTTCCACTACGTCCACCACGCCCCCGGTGGCATCCGCTACGACGACCCCAACGCCATGGGCGAGGCCCTGATCGAGGCCGCCGCCGAGGCCGGCATCCGCATCACCCTCCTCGACACCGCCTACCTCTCCGCCGGCTTCGGCCGACCGCCCACCGTCCCCCAGCTCCGCTTCAGCGACGGCACCGCGGACCGCTGGGCGGAGCGCGCCGCCGCGCTCGCCGACCGCCCGCACGCCCGGATCGGCGCGGCCATCCACTCCGTGCGCGCCGTGCCCGCGGCCCAGCTGTCCACCGTCGCCCGGTGGGCCGCCGACCGGGGCGCCCCGCTGCACGTCCACCTCTCCGAGCAGACCGCGGAGAACGAGGCGTGCCTCGCCGCGCACGGCCGCACCCCGACGCGCCTCCTGGCCGACCACGGGGTGCTCGGCCCCCGTACCACCGCCGTCCACGCCACCCACCTCACCGCGGAGGACATCGAGCTCCTGGGCGGCAGCGGCACCGGTGTGTGCATGTGCCCGACCACCGAGCGCGACCTGGCCGACGGCATAGGCCCGGCCGTCCGGGTGCAGGCCGCCGGCAGCCCGCTGAGCCTGGGCAGCGACAGCCACGCGGTCATCGACCTGTTTGAAGAGGCCCGCGCCATGGAACTCGACGAGCGTCTGCGGACCCGCACGCGCGGCCACTGGACGGCGACCCAGCTGCTGCGCGCCGCCACCGCCGACGGGCACGCCGCGCTCGGCTGGGACGCCGCCGGGCGGCTGGAGACCGGCGCCCTCGCCGACTTCACCACCATCACGCTGAGCTCGGTACGCACCGCGGGCCCGCCGCCCCGGCTGGGCGCCGAGACGGCCGTATTCGCGGCGACCGGCGCCGATGTGCGGCACACGGTGGTCGGTGGCCGCCACATCGTGCGCGACGGCCGCCATCAGCTTGTGCCGGATGTCCCGAAAGCCCTGTCCGAGACCATCGACGCGCTGCGCGGTTGACCGGCGCGCGGCAGGCCCGGCCGAACAAGGAGAGCACCCCCGCGATGACCCCCCAGCCCCATCCGCACACGCACACCCCCCTGGCCGCGCCCGCCGCGCCCACCGGCCCCGCGCCCACGCAGACGACCGCCATCACCCACATCGCCGGACTCGTCACCAACGACCCCTCCCTCGGTGAAGGCCCCCTCGGTCTGATCCAGGACGCCGCGGTCGTCATCGACGGCGGCCGCATCGCCTGGGTCGGTCCGTCAAGCAAAGCACCCAGTACTGACAACCGGGTCGACGCGGCGGGCCGGACCGTGCTCCCCGGCTTCGTCGACTCCCACTCCCACCTGGTCTTCGCGGGCGACCGCACCGAGGAGTTCAACGCCCGCATGTCGGGCCTCCCGTACAGCGCGGGCGGCATCCGCACGACCGTCGCCGCCACCCGCGCCGCCTCCCGCAACACCCTGCACGCGGGCGTCGGCCGGTACGTCGCCGAGGCGCGCCGCCAGGGCACCACCACCATCGAGATCAAGTCCGGCTACGGCCTCACCGTCGAGGACGAGGCCCGCGCCCTGGAGATCGCCGCCGCCCACACCGACGAGGTCACCTTCCTCGGCGCGCACATCGTCGCGCCCGAGTTCGCCGACCGCCCGGACGCCTACGTCGAGCTGGTCACCGGCCCGATGCTCGATGCCTGCGCCCCGTACGCCCGTTGGATCGACGTCTTCTGCGAACAGGGCGCCTTCGACGGCGACCAGGCCCGCACGGTCCTCACGGCGGGCGCGGCCCGCGGCCTGACCCCGCGGGTCCACGCCAACCAGCTCTCCCAGGGCCCCGGCGTCCAGCTCGCCGTCGAACTCGGCGCCGCCTCCGCCGACCACTGCACGCATCTCTCCGACGCCGACGTCGACGCCCTGGCGAACGGCGACACGGTCGCCACGCTGCTGCCCGGCGCCGAGTTCTCCACCCGCTCCCCGTACCCCGACGCGCGCCGCCTGCTGGACGCGGGCGCCACCGTCGCGCTCTCGCCCGACTGCAACCCCGGCTCGTCCTTCACCAGTTCCATGCCGTTCTGCATCGCCCTGGCCGTCCGCGACATGGGGATGACCCCGGACGAGGCGGTGTGGGCGGCCACGGCGGGCGGTGCCGCGGCCCTGCGCCGCACCGACGTCGGCCGGATCACCCCGGGCGCCCGCGCCGACCTCACCCTCCTCGACGCCCCCTCCCACGTCCACCTCGCCTACCGCCCCGGCGTCCCGCTGGCCTCCGCCGTCTGGAAGGACGGCGAACTGGCCGAATAGCGGCGGCACATACGGATAAGGGCCCGTCCCAGAACACCCGGGGCGGGCCCTTACACGTCTGCCACGGCAGCGAACAGCAGCGACCGAGCAGCGACTACTCCTCGACCATCAGCCCCTTGCGGAGCCGTCCGAGCGTGCGGGAGAGCAGCCGGGAGACATGCATCTGCGAAATGCCCAGCTCCTCACCGATCTCCGACTGGGTCATGTTCGCCACGAACCGAAGCGAGAGGATCCTGCGGTCGCGTGACGGTAGCTCAGCGATCAGCGGCTTGAGGGACTCGACGTACTCGATGCCCTCCAGGCCGTGGTCCTCGTAACCGATACGGTCCGCCAGCGCGCCCTCGGTCTCGTCCTCCTCGGGCTGGGCGTCCAGCGAGCTCGCGGTGTACGCGTTGCTCGCGGCCATGCCCTCCACCACCTCGTCGCGGGTGATGCCGAGGCGCTCGGACAGTTCGCCGACGGTCGGCGCGCGGTCCAGCCGCTGGGCCAGCTCGTCACCGGCCTTGGCCAGGTCCAGCCGCAGCTCCTGCAGCCGCCTGGGTACCCGCACGGACCAACTGGTGTCGCGGAAGAACCGCTTGATCTCGCCGACGATGGTCGGCATCGCGAAGGTGGGGAACTCGACGCCTCGGCTCAGTTCGAAGCGGTCGATGGCCTTGATCAGGCCGATGGTGCCGACCTGGACGATGTCCTCCATCGGCTCGCTGCGGGAGCGGAACCGGGACGCGGCGAACTTCACCAGCGCCAGATTGAGTTCGACCAGGGTGTTGCGGACGTACGCGTATTCGTGCGTCCCCTCCTCCAGCGACTCCAGCCGCTCGAAGAGTGTTTTGGACAGGGCCCTCGCATCCACCGGGCCCACCTCTTCGAAGGGCGGGATCTCGGGCAGGTCCTCGAACAGCTCGGGGCGCCCGGACAGGGTGGGTTCCTCGTGCGAGGGGGTCGACGATCCGGTGTCCTGGGGATAGGAGCGGGCTTCGTCGAGCTGGGGTGACATGGGTGTCTCCTCCATCATTCTCGGCATATGGCTGCCGAAGCCATGACGTCTTTCCTGCGGTGAGCGGCGCCTCCAAAGCCGGCCGTGGTCGGATGTGTCTCTACTACGCCTACCGGGTTCGCGTGCGACGTGGCAAGTGCCAGATGTCCGTATTTGGTGATGGATGTGAATTGTTCGGCTACCGCACGGCGTACGGAAGGCGTAATGTTCGAAGCGCGCGATCGAAAGCCACGAGACGCCAGAAGAGGTGCGCACATGGACCGCGGGATGGTCGGCAGCACAAGCAAAGGCCGGCTCCAGGTCGAGGTTCGGCACCACGGAGCGAGCGCGGTCGTGACCCCGGTGGGTGAGCTCGATCACCACACCGCCGAGCTGCTGCGCGAACCGCTGGAGAAGAGCGTCGAGGACGGGCTGGTGCGCCTGGTCGTCGACTGCTCACGGCTCGATTTCTGCGATTCCACCGGCCTCAATGTCCTGCTCGGGGCCCGCCTGAAGGCGGAGGCCGAGGGTGGCGGCGTGCATCTGGCCGGGATGCGGCCCGTAGTGGCCCGGGTGTTCGAGATCACGGGAGCCGAAGCCGTTTTCACCGTGCATGACACTCTCGACGCGGCGCTGTCCGCCGACTGAGATGTGACTGGGCGCACGCGTTGCCTCCGTCACATGACCCAGACCGAAGAAGTGGGTGTTCTCACGCTTTGGCCGGGCAGGAGACAGCTGAATCTGTTGATACGCGTCAGATGTTCCTTGTCCCTGAATGTCTTTGAATCGGTGAATCGGTGAGGTGAAGCGCTGATGAGCACCACCCGGCCGTACCCACCGGGCGAGCGTGGCCCGGAGTCGGATGGCGCTGCCGCCAGGCCGGTCGCGCCGCAGGCCGGCCAGGTCCGCAGGCTCCAGCTGACCGACGCCAGCGGCGCGGTGCCGCGCGCCCGCGACTTCGCCCGCCAGGCGCTGCGGGACTGGGGCTGGCTGCCCGCCGCGACCGCCGATCAGCGCGCCGCCGCCGAGGACGTCCTGCTGGTCGTCTCCGAGCTGGTCACCAACGCGTGCCTGCACGCGGACGGCCCGGAGGAGCTCCGGGTCGGCTGCCACGGCAAGGTGCTGCGCCTGGAGGTCGTCGACCACGGCTCCGGTACGCCCGCGCCCCGCAACCCGCACCGCGCCGGCCGCCCCGGCGGGCACGGCATGTTCATCGTGCAGCGGCTCTGCCTCGACTGGGGCGTCGTACGGAGCGCCGACGGCAGGGGCAAGACGGTCTGGGCGGAGCTGGCCGGCCCGTCCTGACGCCGGGCCCGTCCTGACGCCGGGCCGCTCTGAGCCGGCCCATCCGGCGCCGGCCCGTCCTGACGCCGGGGTGTTCTGACTCCGTACCGCCCCCCTTTCCGTTCCGTTCCCCTCCGCCATTCCCGCGCCGATCCGGCGTGTTGTGTGTCTTCCCCTGTCAAGGTCCCCGGCGTACGGTCACCGTCAAATCTGATGTGTCGTCAGTAACGGGAGGGGATCCGAGGTGTCCCACTCTGCACGCCGCGCACTCGCCGCCGCCGCGACCGGGGCGGTGGTGCTCCTCGCCGCCGCCCCGGCCGCGCACGCCGACACGGTTGACGTGGACTACCAGTGCAAGACCCCCATCGGTGAGAAGGGCGCCGTCTCGCCCATCGACATCTCGAGCGTGCCGAGCGGCGGGTCGTACAAGCTCACCATGTCCTTTAAGAAGGGCGTCTCTTCGAGCCCGGTGGAGCTCGGCAAGGGCGCGATGAAGCCGAGCGCGCTGATCAGTCTGGGCGGTGCGGAGAGAGGCACGGTCGCGGTGTCGGGCCCCGCCAACGCCGAGGCCATCCCCGCCAACACGCCCATCAAGATCAGCGACTTGTCGGGTACGTACACCCCCAAGAAGAGCGGCAAGGTGACGTTCACCGCCTCGACTCTGACGATCAAGGCGCTGGGTACGACGACGACCTGTACGCCGAAGAAGCCCCCCGGTCCGTCGCTGACGCTGGAGGTGAAGGGGGCGGGCGGCTCGGGCCCGGGCGCCTCCGGTGGCTCGGCTGATTCCGGCGCCTCCGGTGGCTCGGGTGCCACGGGCGGCGGTGGGCTGCCGCAGACGGGACCGGCTGACTCGGCGGTCGCGCTGGGCACGCTCGGTGGCACGGTGCTGCTCGTCGGGGCGGCCGGGACGCTGTGGCTCAGCCGCCGCCACCGGCCCGCGCGCTGACGGGACGTACCGCGTGGCACTCGTCATCCGCGCGGCCGGCACCGTGGCCACGGTGCTGCTCGCGTCCCCGAGCCTGGCCCCAAGCCTGGCCCCAAGCCCGTCCCCAAGCCCGTCCCCGAACCTGTCACCGGTGCCGTCGGCCGCTCCGCAACCGGCCGCGGCCGCGCCCCGGGACTGGTCCTTGGCGCCCTCGGGCGACGGCCGGGGTTACGTGCATCTGGAGGGGCGCCCCGGAGCCGTGCTCAAGGACAGGCTGTCGGTCAGCAACCCCGGCGGCCGGGCTCGTACGGTCCTGCTGCGCGGCACCGGCGCACCGGCGCGATGGCTGGCGTTCGCCGAGCGCGAGGTGACGGTGCCGCCGCGCACCCGCGCGGAGGTCCCCTTCACCGTGACCGTTCCCCTGGACACCCCGCCCGGCGACCAGTCCGGTGCGATCGCCGCGCAGGGCGGCGGCCGGACGGCGACGGTCCGGGTGCGGCTGCGGGTGGCCGGTACGCCCCTGGCGGCGCTCTCCGTCGAGGACCTGAAGGTCGTGGCCCGCGCGGGCGGCGGCGCGTCCATCCACTACACGCTGGTCAACCGCGGCAACACCGTCCTGCGGCCCCGGCTCGCGGTCCGCGCGGACGGGCTGTTCGGGGAGGTGCTGCGCCGCCGCGCCCGGCTGCTCCCCGTCGCCCTGCCGCCGGGACGGCGTACCGGCCTCACCGAGGACTGGGCGGGCGCGCCGAACCTCGACGCGGTGGAGGTGCGGCTCACGGTGACGGCGGCGGGCGGTGCCCGCGACAGCGCGACCGCCTCGTACCGGGCCGCTCCCGGTTGGGCGGTCGCGTCCGCCGCGGGCGCGCTCGTCCTTGCGGTGGTGGGCGCGGGCGCCGCGTACGGACGACTACGACGACGGGGAAGGTCAGGAGCGCGGACGTGAGCAGCCGGGGCAGCGGGCGTGGCGGGCGTGGCGGGCGGGGCGGGTACGGCGGACACGAAGGGTGCGGCGGGCGCGGCCGAGGGTGGGCGACCTGGGCGACCTGGGGGTGGGGCGGGGCGCGCGGCGGCGGGCGCGGGCCTGGTTGTCCGGCCGGGCCGCGGGCCGGCCGGAGAGCCGGACCGTGGCGGGCGGTGTCGGCGGCGGTGGCCCTGGCCCTCGCGCTGCCTGCGCTGCTGGCGGTGCCCGCGTCCCCTGCGCGTGCCGACGAGTCGACGGCGGCGTCCTCTGCGCGTGCCGACGAGTCGACGGCGGCGTCCTCTGCGCGTGCCGACGAGTCGGTGGCCGGGTCCTCCGCGCATGCCGACGAGTCGACGACCGTGTCCTCCGCGCGTGCCGACGAAGGGCCGACCGCCGAGGTCTCCGTACCCGAGGCGGGCGCGGGCGGGACGGTTACCGTACGGGGCAGCGGATGGCGGCCCGGCGCCCTGCTCACCCTGCTGATCTGCGGCCAGAACATGATCGGCGGCACCAACTCCTGTGCCAACGCCCACGGCCGCGCCGTCACCACCGACGCCGACGGCTCCTTCTCCCGGAGGCTGCCGGTCGCCGATCCCCCCAAGCCCTGTCCGTGCGTCGTCCACGTGGCCACCGCCACCGGCGAGCCGACGAGCGCCGACGCCCCGTTCAAGGTCGCCGGGCACCCGGTGGCGCCGCTGCCGGAGGACAGCGGCGGGGAGCGGCTGAGCGTGCTGTCCGCGCGGCTCGACGGGTCGAGCGGGCCGCTCACCTGGTTCGGGGCGCCGCCGCGCCGGAAGCTCGTCGTCACGGTCGGCAACCTCGGCTCGTCCCCCGCGCGGAACCCGCTCTTCCAGATCGGTGTCTCGCACGGCGTCCTGGCTCCCGAATGGGCGGACCAGCGATGGCGGGGGACCATCCCGGCGGGCAGGAAGGTGCAGGTCAAGCTCGACGTCGAGCTGTCGGCCGGGGCGCACGGCGACTACCGGATCTCGCTGCGCTACGGCAAGAAGACGCTGGTCGAGCAGCCCTGGTCGGTCGGTCGGCCCTGGGGCGTGACGCTCTTCTGGGTGCTGCTGTGCGTGGTGGTCCCGGCGGCGGTCTTCCGGATCGGGATGGCGGTGGTGGACCGCGTGCGGCCGCGTACGGCGGCCGGGTCAGCGCGTACGACGCCCGACGCACCACCGGCACCCCTGGCACCACCGGCACCACCGGCACCACCAGAAACCAGGCAGTCCGCACCGTCCGATGACCGAACGACCCGGAAGGGGACGACGTGAGTCACGTGAGTACGGAACGGAGAGCGGGTGCGGCGGCCGTCGCGCTGCTGCTCGGTGGCGCGGGTGTGCTGATGGGCGCGGGTGCCGCGCGGGCCGCCGAGGTCGCGTACGAGACCGAGTGCCTGCCGCCCCCCATTTCCGGCCTGCCACCGATCCAGGGCACCACCAAGGTGGACATCCAGGCCCCGGCCACGGCCAAGGTGGGGGACGAGGTCGAGGTGGTGTGGAAGACGGTCGCGGCGGCGTCCAAGAACCCGGACATCCTGGATCTGGAGAAGGACACGGTCAAACCGACCGGCACGATCACGCTGGGCGGCGCCCAGACCGGCGAGCTGCGGCTCGAAGGCCCGCGGCAGAACCCGCCGGTCCCCAAGAACAGCCCGATGCCGCTGTCGGACATGAAGGCCAAGGTGAAGCTGACGGCGGCCGGGGAGGTCACGCTGACGCCCGGCTTCTACAACATCAACGTCAGCAAGCCGGTCTCCACCGACACCAAGTGTTCGCCCAAGGAGACGGTGAAGCCCGCCGCCACCATCAAGGTGACGGCCGACGGCGGTACGACGGGCGGCAGCACCGGCGGGACGAGCGGCGGGACCACGGGCGGAACCACCGGCGGTACGACGGGTGGCACCACCGGAGGGACGACGGGCGGGACCACCGGTGGCACCACCGGCGGGACCACGGGCGGCAGTACGACCGGCGGTGGCGATCCCGGCGGCGGTACCCACACCGGAAAGGAGATCGACGTCGACTACCTGTGCAAGACGCCCATCGGCGACAAGCGCGCGGTCTCCCCGGTCCGGATCGACGCCAAGGAGAAGAGCGGGGCGTTCGACCTGACCGTGAAGTTCGGCAAGTCCGTCATGGACAGCCCGGCCGACATCCCCGCGGGCTCGGTCAAGCCGTCGATGGCCGTGGCGGTCGGCGGCGCGGACAAGGGCTCCGTCGCGGTCGAGGGCCCGGTCAACAAGGACCCGATCAAGTCCGGCGACCCGATCGCGATCCCGGACCTCACGGGGACGTACAAGCCGGGCGCCAGCGGCAAGTCGACCCTCAGCCCCGGCGTCCTGACCGTCAAGGCGCTCGGTACGACCACCACCTGCACCCCCGTCAAGGACCCCGGTGCCTCGCTGGAGCTGGACACCACGGGCCAGCCGGGCGGCGTCGCGGGCGGAGCCAGCACGGGTGGCACCGGCGGGACGAGCGGCGGGAGCACGGGCGGGACGAGCGGCGGGACCGGCGGTACGTCCGGCTCCGGCGCCACGTCCGGCACCAGCGGCGGGGGCCTCGCCGAGACCGGCGCGGGCGACCACGGCGGGCTCCTGGCGTTCGGCCTGATCGGCGGCACGGTCGCCCTCATCGGCGGGGGCCTGCTGACGGCCACGCCGTGGCGGCGTGCCTCGCGCGGCCGCTGAGCCCGGCACCGGGTGGTCGTCTCCTCTGGCCTCCCCCTACGCCCTGCGTGCGTAGAGGGAGGCCAGAAGGCAATGCGACCTAACCCATCCGCGCCCGCGCCCAATCCGCCACCCGCGCCGGAATCCCCGGCACCTTCAGCAGGCCCGCCCCGTGCGCACCGCCCGGGACCACCGCGACCGTGACGTCCGCCGCCGCCATCCCCGCCGACCGCTCCGCCGCAGCGAGGTCCCACGCGTGCCCGGCGGGCACGAAGTCGGCCGCCGAGTGCAGCAGGTACATCGGCGCGTCGTCGGCTCCCGAGGCGTGGCCGCGCGCCGCCATGTCCCGCCACACCCTCCGGCAGGCCCCCTCGGCCCGTACCGGCTCGCAGCCGGCCAGCCGCGCGGCCTCGTGGCGCAGCCTCCGCTGCTCGGGGGCCGCTTCCGCCCTGCCGCCGTCCAGCCACGCCTGGTACGGGGATGCCACCGGGGACAGCGCGATCACCCCGGCGACCCGCGTTCCACCCGCCCCGTAAGCGCCGATGTTCGTGGCGATCTGCCCGCCTGCCGAGGAGCCGAGCAGCACCAGCCGGTCCCCGGTCAGCGCGAGCCGTGCCGCGTTGCGCCGGACCCAGCCCAGCGCCGCCAGCACGTCGTCCCGCTGGGCGGGCCAGCGCGCGTCGGAGTTCAGGCGGTAGTCGACGTCGAAGACGGTGAAGCCCCGGGCGGCGAACGTACGGGCCCAGCCGCTCCAGTCCGTGTCGTACGCCCAGTAGCCGCCGTGCACGATCATCAGGCCCGGCCCCGGCGTCCCGCCCGGCGGCCGGTGGACGGTGAGCGCCTGCCGGGCGTGGGCCCCGTAGGCGTAGGTCTCCACGGCCGCACCCGCGGGGCGGCCGGCCGTCGCCGCGGGCGGCAGGGCCGCGCAGCAGCCCAGCAGCAGCGCCCCGCACAGGGCGAGGCGGGCCACTCCACGGCCGAGCCGTACGCGACGACGTAGGGGCGTCACGGCCACAGCGTGCGGGCCGGTCGCCCGCCCCGCATCCTGTACGGGGCCGTACGGGTGAAGGCGCGGCGGCCCACGCCCCGCGAAGGCCCCACGCACACGAAGGCCCCACGCACACGAAGGGCCCGGCGCGTACCCCGCGCCGGGCCCTTCCCGTAAGTCAGCCGGTCAGCCGGTCACCCGGCCCCCGCCGTCCGTCAGCTCGCGTCCGCCAGCTCGGCGATCCGCTTGCGGTACAACCACACCGCGATGCCGGCCAGCACCGCCAGCCCGGCCTGCAGCGCGATGATGCCCCGACCGCTCAGGTCGACCTCCGCGATGGACAGCAGGCCCGTGGTGCAGTCACCGGCGGTGACGGCCAGGAACCACACGCCCATCATCTGGCTGGCGTACTTCGCCGGGGCCATCTTGGTCGTCACCGAGAGGCCGACCGGGGAGAGGCACAGCTCACCGATGGTCTGGACCATGTAGATCGAGATCAGCCAGGCCGGGGTGACCGGGCCCTTCTCGGCGATGCCCATCGGGATCACGAAGATGAAGAACGAGGCGCCGATGAGGACCAGCGCCATGGCGAACTTCACCGTGGTGTTGGGCTCGCGGTTGCGCCGGGCCAGGGACAGCCACATCCAGGAGAAGACCGGAGCGAGCGCCATCACCCACAGCGGGTTCACCGACTGGAACCAGGTGGTGGAGAAGTGGATGCCGAAGACGTCGTCCGTGGTCTTGTTCTCGGCGAAGGTGGACATCGTCGAGCCGCCCTGGTCGAAGATCATCCAGAAGACGGCCGCGGCGACGAAGAACCAGATGTAGCCGTTCATCTTGCGCTGCTCGACCGCCGAGAGCTCCTTGTCCCGCTTGATGCGGAAGAGCACGCCGGCCGGGATGATCAGACCCGCGACGGTGATCGGGATCAGCGCCCAGTTCAGCGTCCAGTGGCCGGACGCCACGACGATCGTGTAGAAGACCGCGGCGATGGCGAGCCAGGTCAGGCCCTTGCGCAGCCAGGAGTTGCGCTCCTCGACCGTCAGCGGGGTCGGCACGACGCTGGAGCGCGGCGACAGGTGGCGGGTGCCGATCAGGAACGAGATCAGACCGATCGCCATGCCCACCGCGGCGAGCGCGAAGCCCAGGTGCCAGTTGTATTCCTCACCGACGGTGCCGATGACCAGCGGGGCGGCGAAGGCACCGATGTTGATGCCCATGTAGAAGACGGTGAACCCGCCGTCGCGACGCGGGTCGTCCGGGCCGTCGTAGAGGTGGCCGACCATCGTGGAGATGTTGGCCTTCAGCAGACCGGAGCCGAGCGCCACCAGCGCCAGGCCGACGAAGAACATCGCCTCGCCGGGCACGGCCAGGCACAGGTGGCCGGCCATGATGATGCTCGCCGCGACGGTGACCGTCTTGCGCGGCCCCCAGACCCGGTCGCCGATCCAGCCGCCGGGCATGGCGAGCAGGTACACCAGGGCGACATAGACCGAGTAGATGGCCGTGGCGCCTGCCTCGTCCATCCCCAGGCCGCCGCCCTGGCTGTCCTTGCCTGCGTCGGGCCCACCAGAGAGCAGGTACAGGACGAGCAGGGCGCGCATGCCGTAGTAGCTGAAGCGCTCCCACATCTCGGTCATGAAGAGAGTGGCCAGTCCGCGGGGGTGGCCGAAGAAGGTCTTGCCGCCGACCGTGGGGTTTCCCGGGTCCGCGGCGTCCTTCGTCAGGCTGGACGCCATGGTGATTCCTTCGGTGAGGGGGGTTCGCTGTGTCGGCGACTGGGGGTTCCAGCCGGGCACAAAGAAGACCCTCGGCCGCGTCGTGCGGCCAAAGGTCCTCAAGGTCGTGCTACAGACGTCCCGTCACGATAAGCCACGTCCTGGCGGAGATTGGGCTGGATGAGAGAAAAGTCACGAGTGTGAGGCGCAACTTCTCACCAGCCTAAGATCATGCGTTCGCCGGCCGTTCGCCGACCCGTGGTTCGACCGTGTCAGGGCTGGTCACGGCGGGCGGTGCCGCCGTCCCGCCCCGATCGCATACCCCGTCGGACTACCATCACTCCCATGACCCGTGTACTGCTCGCCGAGGATGACGCGTCCATCTCGGAGCCGCTCGCACGCGCGCTGCGCCGCGAGGGATACGAGGTAGAGGTGCGGGAGGACGGCCCCAGCGCGCTGGACGCCGGGTTGCAAGGGGGCGTCGATCTGCTCGTCCTCGATCTGGGTCTGCCGGGTATGGACGGGCTGGAAGTGTGCCGTCGGCTGCGCACCGAGGGGCACGGCTTCCCGGTCCTGGTGCTGACCGCCCGGGCCGACGAGGTCGACACCGTCGTCGGACTGGACGCCGGCGCCGACGACTACGTCACCAAGCCCTTCCGCCTCGCCGAACTCCTCGCCCGCGTACGGGCCCTGCTGCGGCGCGGCGCCGGCGAGCAGCAGGCGCAGGCCCCCGCCACCCACGGGGTGCGGATCGACGTCGAGTCGCACCGGGCCTGGATGGGGGAGGAGGAGCTCCAGCTCACCGCCAAGGAGTTCGACCTGCTGCGGGTGCTGGTGCGGGACGCGGGCCGGGTCGTCACCCGCGACCAGCTGATGCGCGAGGTCTGGGACACCACCTGGTGGTCCTCCACCAAGACCCTCGACATGCACATCTCCTGGCTGCGCAAGAAGCTCGGCGACGACGCCGCCAACCCCCGCTACATCGCCACGGTGCGTGGCGTCGGTTTCCGGTTCGAGAAAAGCTGATCCGAGCTGACACGGTAGGGACATGCGCCGTCGTCTGATCAACTCCACGCTCGCCGTGGTGCTCGTCGTCATCGCCGTCTTCGGCGTCTCCCTGGTGATCGTGGAGACCCGCACCATCGAGAACAGCGCCCAGGAGAGCGTGGACTCCGACGCGGTGCGGCTGGTGAGCATCGTCGACAGCCGGCTCATCGGCGGCGAGCGCATCACCCCTGAAGTGCTGCGCGAGCAGGTCGGCAGCGGACGCTACGCGCGGATCAAGATCCCCGGCCGGGACCCGGTCGAGGTCGGCAAGCGCCCCAGCGGCAGCGTCATCTCCGCCGCGAAGGTGGGCGACCACCACGAGACCGTGCTGGTCGAGGCGGACCGCTCGACGGTCAGCAAGGAGGTCGGCCGCACCCTGACGATCATCCTCGGGGTGGCGCTGCTGGCCGTGATCGCCGCCGTCCTGCTGGCCGTACGGCAGGCGCATCGGCTCTCCGCCCCGCTCACCGACCTGGCCGAGACCGCCGAGCGGCTGGGCTCCGGCGACCCGCGGCCGCGCCACCGCCGCTACGGGGTGCCCGAGCTGGACCGGGTCGCCGACGTACTGGACAGCAGCGCGGAGCGGATCGCGCGGATGCTGACGGCCGAACGGCGGCTGGCGGCCGACGCCTCCCATCAGCTGCGGACGCCCCTGACCGCGCTGTCCATGCGGTTGGAGGAGATCACGGTCACCGACGACCTGGCGACGGTCAAGGAGGAGGCGACGATCGCGCTGGGCCAGGTCGAGCGGCTCACGGACGTGGTGCAGCGGCTGCTGACCAACTCCCGCGACCCGCGCACCGGCTCCGCCATCGCGTTCGACGTGGACGAGGTCGTCAAGCAGCAGATCGAGGAGTGGCGGCCGGCGGTGCGCAGCGAGGGCCGGGCCATCGTGCGCTCCGGCAAGCAGGGGCTGCGGGCGGTCGGCACACCGGGGGCGGTCGCCCAGGTGCTCGCCACGCTGATCGAGAACTCGCTGATGCACGGTGACGGTACGGTCGCCATCCGTACCCGGGTCACCGGGAACCAGGCGGTGGTCGAGGTCACCGACGAGGGGCCGGGGGTGCCGCCGGACCTGGGCGCCCGGGTCTTCGAGCGGACGGTCAGCGGCCAGAACTCCACCGGCCTGGGGCTCGCGGTCGCCCGCGACCTGGCGGAGGCGGACGGCGGCCGACTGGAGCTGCTCCAGCAACGGCCGCCGATCTTCGCGCTCTTCTTGAGCCGCGAGGCCGAGCATCAGGCGACGGAGGGCGTCTGAAGCGTCTGAAGGCGTCTGAGTCGCGGAGGCCCGGGGGCGGCTACTTCTTGACGCGCTGCGCCTGGTCCTCGGCGAGGATGGACTCCGCGGCCTCCACGGCCTCCCGCGCGGGCAGCGCACGGAACACCCACGTCCGGTACGACCAGAAGCGGAAGAGCGTGGCGATGCCGATGCCGACGAACTTGAACACGTTGCTCTGCAACGACGTGTCCATGTCGAAGCCGTACGTCGCCGTGTAGAGCACGCCGTTCTCGATCACCAGGCCGACCGCGCTGAACAGCAGGAAGAGCGTGAGCTCCCTGGTGCGGCGGCTCTTGTCGCGGTCCCGGTAGGCGAAGTAGCGGAAGCCCACGTAGTTGAAGGCGATCGCGACCACCGTCGCGATGATGCTGGCCCTGACGACGGGCAGGTCGGTGTGGTGCCGTACCAGGTTGAAGACGCCGAGGTTGACGAAGACGCCGACGCCGCCGACCGCACCGAATTTCGCGATCTCGCGGGCGAGTTGCTCCACCTGCGTGCGCAGTGTGCGCCGTTCACTCATGGTGATCGTTCAGCCCCGTCCGATCGGCGTTGACAACGATTCATGCTAACCAGCCCGCTCAGGCCGCCGCCCACAGGTGTCGGCAATTGGGTGCCGGGCCGGGCCCGGCGCGCTCCTTCCCCTATTCGGGTGATCCTCCAAGTCGTCGGGGTCAGCCCTGCGGGCGTTTACCCTGGGTGCGTGACATTTCCGGTAGTCGGCATGGTCGGCGGTGGCCAGCTCGCCCGTATGACCCACGAGGCAGGCATCCCGCTCGGCATCAGGTTCAAACTGCTCAGCGACACCCCGCAGGACTCTGCGGCCCAGGTGGTGAACGACGTCGTCATCGGCGACTACCGCGACCTGGAAACCCTTCGTGCTTTCGCACAAGGCTGTGACGTGGTCACCTTCGATCACGAACATGTCCCGGCCGAGCATCTGCGGACGCTCGAAGCGGAAGGCGTCGTCATCCGCCCCGGCATCGAGGCCCTGCGTCATGCCCAGGACAAGGGCGTCATGCGCGCCAGGCTCGACGAGATCGGCGTCCCGTGCCCACGGCACCGGATCGTGGCCGACCCGGCCGACGTCACCCGCTTCGCCGAGGAGGGCGAGGGCTACCCGGTCGTCCTCAAGACCGTTCGCGGCGGCTACGACGGCAAGGGCGTCTGGGTGGTCCGGGACGAGGCGGCGGCCGCCGAGCCGTTCCGCGCCGGGGTGCCCGTCCTCGCCGAGGAGAAGGTCGACTTCGCGCGCGAGCTGGCGGCCAACGTCGTACGGTCCCCGCACGGCCAGGCCGTCGCCTACCCCGTCGTGGAGTCCATCCAGACCGACGGCGTCTGCGACACCGTGATCGCCCCCGCCCCCGAGCTCTCCGCCGAGCTGTCCGCCCAGGCCCAGCGGCTGGCGCTGCGGGTCGCCGAGGAACTGGACGTCGTGGGCCACCTCGCCGTCGAGCTGTTCGAGACCCGCGACGGCCGGATCCTGGTCAACGAGCTGGCGATGCGCCCGCACAACTCCGGCCACTGGACCCAGGACGGCGCGATCACCTCGCAGTTCGCCAACCATGTGCGCGCCGTCCTCGACCTGCCGCTGGGCGACCCGCGCCCGCGCGCGAAGTGGACCGTCATGGTGAACGTGCTGGGCGGCGACTACCCGGACATGTACCCGGCGTACCTGCACTGCATGGCCCGCGACCCGGGGTTGAAGATCCACATGTATGGCAAGGACGTGAAGCCGGGCCGTAAGGTCGGCCATGTCAACACCTACGGCGACGAGCTGGCCGACGTCATCGCTCGCGCCCGGCACGCCGCCGACTACCTCCGAGGGACCATCACCGAATGACCAGCACTGCCACCGGCCCCGTCGTCGGCATCGTCATGGGCTCCGACTCCGACTGGCCCGTCATGGAGGCCGCGGCCAAGGCCCTCGACGAGTTCGAGATCCCGTACGAGGTCGATGTGGTCTCGGCGCACCGGATGCCGCACGAGATGGTCGCCTACGGCGAGAACGCCGCCTCCCGCGGCCTGAAGGCGATCATCGCGGGCGCGGGCGGCGCCGCCCACCTGCCGGGCATGCTCGCCTCCGTCACCCCGCTGCCGGTCATCGGCGTCCCGGTCCCGCTCAAGTACCTCGACGGCATGGACTCGCTGCTGTCGATCGTGCAGATGCCCGCGGGCGTGCCCGTCGCCACGGTCTCCGTCGGCGGCGCCCGCAACGCCGGGCTGCTGGCCGCCCGGATGCTCGCCGCGCACGACCCCGAACTGCTGGAGCGCATGCGGCACTTCCAGGTCGAGCTGAACGAACAGGCCACCGAGAAGGGCAAGCGGCTGCGCGCGAAGGTGGAGGGCGCGGCGCGCTTCGGCTTCAACAAGTGACCCCCGCCGCGCCCTGTGGCCTCGCCGACGCCGTGACACGGGCCGGCCGGGGCGTGACCGGGGCGACCGAGGCGTGACTTCGGGCGCGGGCCGTACGAGGATGGGATCATGACCGACCTCCTCGCACAGGCGCGCGAACTGCTGGCCGTCCACCCGGTCGTCGACGGCCACAACGACCTCCCCTGGGCACTGCGCGCGCAGGTCCGATACGACCTCGGCCGCCGCGACCTCGCCACCGACCAGCGCGCGCACCTGCACACCGACATCCCCCGGCTGCGGGCGGGCGGCGTCGGCGCGCAGTTCTGGTCGGTCTTCGTCCGCTCGGACTTCAGTGGCGACACCGCCGTCAGCGCCACCCTCGAACAGATCGACGTGGTACGGCGGTTGGCCGACCGCTACCCCGAAGACCTGCGGCTCGCGTTCACCGCCGACGACATGGAGGCGGCGCGGGCGGAGGGCCGGATCGCGTCCCTCATGGGCGCCGAGGGCGGCCACAGCATCAACTGCTCGCTGGCCACCCTCCGCGCCCTGTACGACCTGGGCGTCCGCTATATGACGCTCACCCACAACGACAACGTCCCCTGGGCGGACTCGGCCACCGACGAGCCCGAGGCGAACGGCCTGACCCGCTTCGGCGAGGAGGTCGTACGGGAGATGAACCGGCTCGGCATGCTGGTCGACCTCTCGCACGTCTCGGCCGACACCATGCGGGACGCCCTGCGGGTGTCCGCCGCGCCCGTGGTCTTCTCGCACTCCTCGGCCCGCGCCGTCTGCGACCACCCGCGCAACGTCCCGGACGACGTCCTGGCGGCGCTGCCCGCCAACGGCGGCATCGCGATGGCGACTTTCGTACCGAAGTTCATCCTGCCCGAGGCCATCGCCTGGACGAAGGCCGCCGACGAGAACATGCGCGCCCACGGGTTCCACCCGCTCGACACCACCGCCGAGGCCATGGCCGTGCACCGGGCCTTCGAGGAGACCGCCCCGCGCCCCCTCGCGACCGCCGCCACCGTCGCCGACCACCTCGACCACATGCGCGAGGTCGCGGGCGTCGACCACATCGGCATCGGCGGCGACTTCGACGGCACCGCCTTCACCCCGGCCGACCTGGCCGACGTGGCGGGCTACCCGAACCTCGTCGCCGAGCTCCTGGCCCGCAAGTGGTCCACCGCCGACCTGGCGAAGCTCACCTGGCAGAACGCGGTCCGCACGCTGCGCGCCGCCGAGGACACCGCCCGCGAGCTGCGCGCCACCAGGAGCCCGTCGATCGCCACGATCGACGAGCTCGACGGCTGACGCGGCGGCCCCGGCGCCAGGTACCGGCGGCACGGAACAGGCAGTTCCGGATCATCGGGATCGGCGGTCCCGGATCACAGGGATCGGCGGTTCCGGATCAGGCGTGCGGGCGACCCATCGCCCGGAAGTCCCAGCCCGCGTCGCGCCACCGCGCCGGGTCCAGGGCGTTGCGCCCGTCCAGGATGCGCCGTTCCGCGACGACCTCGCCCAGCTGGGCCGGGTCCAGCTCGCGGAACTCCGCCCACTCGGTCAGGTGCAGCACCGCGTGGGCGCCGCGCACCGCCTCCGGCGCGTTCGGCGCGTAGGCGAGGGTCGGGAAGACGGCGCGCGCGTTGTCCATGCCCTTGGGGTCGAAGACGGTCACCTGGCCGCCCTGGAGGTGGATCTGCCCGGCGACGTTGAGCGCGGGGGAGTCCCGTACGTCGTCGGAGTCCGGCTTGAACGTCGCGCCGAGCACCGCGACCCGCTTGCCGAGGAAGCTGCCGCCCACGGCGTCGCGGGCCAGCTCCACCATGTGGCCGCGGCGCCGCATGTTGATCGAGTCGATCTCGCGGAGGAAGGTCAGCGCCTGGCTCGCGCCCAGCTCGCCGGCGCGCGCCATGAAGGCCCTCAGGTCCTTGGGCAGGCAGCCGCCGCCGAAGCCGATCCCGGCGCGCAGGAACTTCCGCCCGATCCGGTCGTCGTGCCCGATGGCCTCGGCGAGCTTCACGACATCGCCGTCGGACGCCTCGCAGATCTCCGCCATCGCGTTGATGAACGAGATCTTGGTGGCCAGGAAGGAGTTGGCGGCGGTCTTGACCAGCTCGGCGGTCGGGAAGTCGGTGACGACGAACGGCGAGCCCTCCCCGACCGGTGTGGCGTACACCTCACGCAGCAGCTTCTCCGCGCGGTCGCTGGTGACGCCCACGACGATCCGGTCCGGGTGCAGGGTGTCCTGCACGGCGAACCCCTCGCGCAGGAACTCCGGGTTCCAGGCCAGCTCGGCGTCCCCGCCCACCGGCGCCAGCTCCGCCAGCCGGGCGGCGAGCCGGGCCGCGCTGCCCACCGGCACGGTCGACTTGCCCACCACCAGCGCCGGGCGGCGCAGATGCGGGGCGAGCGACTCGAAGGCGCTGTCCACGAAGCTCATGTCGCACGCGTACTCGCCGTGCTTCTGCGGAGTGTTCACGCAGACGAAGTGGACGTCGCCGAACTCGCCCACCTCCTCGTAGGAGGTGGTGAAGCGCAGCCTGCCGGTCGAGCCCTCGATGCCCGCCACGTGCCGGTGCAGCAGCTCCTCCAGCCCCGGCTCGTACATCGGCACCCGGCCCGCCGCGAGCATCGCGATCTTCTCCGGGACGACGTCCATCCCCAGCACCTCGAAGCCGAGCTCGGCCATGGCCGCGGCGTGCGTGGCGCCGAGGTATCCGGTGCCGATCACGGTGATCTTGAGGGCCATGCGGGGCTCCAACAGCAGGTATGGGCGGACGGGGCGGCGGGCAGATGCGCACCTGAGCATAGTCGGGGCCGTCGGCGGGCTCGGTGGGCGCTGTCGGCAAGCTCACCTGTACCCGGCCGAATCACGCCCATAGAATTCTGTTACTTAACGGTAGTTAGCACTCAGAGGAGTGAGGACCTTGGCGGGATCCGCGGACTTCGACCTGTACCGGCCGTTGGAGGAGCACGAGATGCTCCGGGAGTCGGTGCGTGGGCTCGCCGAGGCGAAGATCGCGCCGTTCGCGGCGGCGGTGGATGAGGAGGCGCGGTTCCCGCAGGAGGCGTTGGACGCGTTGGTGGCCAATGATCTGCATGCGGTGCATGTGCCGGAGTCGTACGGGGGTGCGGGGGCGGACGCGCTGGCGACGGTGATCGTGATCGAGGAGGTCGCGCGGGTGTGCGCGTCCTCGTCGCTGATCCCGGCGGTGAACAAGCTGGGGTCGCTTCCGGTGATCCTGTCGGGTTCGGAGGAGCTGAAGGCGAAGTACCTGGGGCCGCTGGCCAAGGGTGATGCGATGTTCTCGTACTGCCTGTCGGAGCCGGACGCGGGTTCGGACGCGGCGGGGATGAAGACCCGCGCGGTACGCGACGGCGACCACTACGTCCTCAACGGTGTGAAGCGGTGGATCACCAACGCGGGTGTGAGCGAGTTCTACACGGTGATGGCGGTCACCGACCCGGAGAAGCGCAGCAAGGGCATCAGCGCGTTCGTGGTGGAGAAGGGCGACGAGGGGGTGTCCTTCGGGGCGCCGGAGAAGAAGCTGGGCATCAAGGGCTCCCCGACCCGCGAGGTCTACCTCGACAACGTCCGTATCCCCGCCGACCGCATGATCGGCGCGGAGGGCACCGGCTTCGCCACGGCGATGAAGACCCTCGACCACACCCGGATCACGATCGCGGCGCAGGCGCTGGGGATCGCGCAGGGTGCGCTGGACTACGCGAAGGGCTATGTGCGGGAGCGGAAGCAGTTCGGGAAGGCGATCGCGGACTTCCAGGGGATCCAGTTCATGCTCGCCGACATGGCGATGAAGATCGAGGCGGCTCGTCAGCTGACGTATGCGGCGGCGGCGAAGTCGGAGCGTGGGGATGCGGATCTGACGTTCCAGGGCGCGGCGGCGAAGTGCTTCGCGTCGGATGTGGCGATGGAGGTCACCACGGACGCGGTCCAGCTCCTCGGTGGCTACGGCTACACCCGTGACTATCCGGTGGAGCGGATGATGCGGGACGCGAAGATCACGCAGATCTACGAGGGCACCAACCAGGTCCAGCGCATCGTCATGGCCCGCAACCTCCCGTAACCGAGGTTCCGAGAACGCGAAAGGCGCCGGACGGGCTCAGCCCGTCCGGCGCCTCGCGTTCGGTCAGCTGCCGGTGACCGTGACCTTCTCGTCGTTCTTGAGCTGCTCGACCAGCTGCTTGACCTTGGCCTTGTCCCACAGCACGGCGCTGCCCTTGGGTGTGGAGTAGCCCGGGTTCGCGACCGGCATGTTCATCTGCTTGCCGTCGCCGCCGGAGACGCCCTTCATCGCGAAGAACATCTCCTTCAGGTCCCACAGGCTCATGTCCTTGTCGACGATCAGGTTGTCCAGACCGGCGCCCATGGTCGGGTAGAGCTTGAACGGGTTGATGATCGTGCTCGGCGTCGCGGCCTTGTTGGCCAGCGCGGACAGGAACTTCTGCTGGTTCTTCGCGCGGTCCAGGTCGCCGCCCGCCAGGCCGTAGCGCTGCCGGACGAAGGCGAGCGCCTCGCGGCCGTCCAGCGTCTGCTTGCCCTTCTTGAAGTTCGTCCCGGCGTGCTTCTCCTTCATGTCCTGCGGGATGTCGATCTCCACGCCGCCGACCGCGTCCACGATCTTCGCGAAGCCGTCGAAGCCGATCTCCGCGTAGTGGTCGATCCGCAGGCCCGTGTTGTACTCGACCGTACGGACCAGCAGCCCGGGGCCGTCGGAGGAGAAGGACGCGTTCAGCTTGTTCGGGCCGCCGCTGAACCGCTTGCCGGACTCCGAGCCGGTGAACGGCGGGATCGTCACCCACGAGTCGCGCGGCAGGCTGATCATGGTGTTCCCGTTGTCACCGACGTGCAGCAGGATCATCGAGTCCGTGCGGCGGCCGGTGGCGGAGCCCGTGTGCAGCTTCTTCTTGTCCTCGTCGGACAGGCCCTCGCGGCTGTCCGAACCCACGATCAGGTAATTGGTGCCCGAGCCGCCGGACGGGCGGTCCTCGACCTTGCTCAGGTCGACCTCGCGGCGCAGCTTGGAGTCGGCCCAGAAGTACGTGACGATGCCGTCCACCAGCAGCAGCGCCAGGACGGACGCCACGCCGATGGTGATGCGCTTCTTCCAGTTCTTCGGACGGCCGGGCGCCTGCCGGGGCGGGCGCGGGCCGCCGGGGCCGCCGCCCCGGCCCTGGTCCGGACCGGCGCCGCCGGGACCGTTCGGGCTGCCGTGCCCGTAGACCTGGCCGGTGTTGTAGCCGTCGTCGTACGGGTCGTAGCCGTCGGCACCGGCCGCGCCCTCGGGCGACTGGTAGCGCTGCTGCGGTACCGGGCCGCGCGGCGACAGCTCGGGCGGCAGCGGCGGCTCCGCGGGCTGCCGCTGCGGGCCCGGCATGCCGCCGCGCCGCACCTGCGGCATGGCGCGGGCGCCCTCCGGCTGCGCGCCGTGGCTGCCGCGCCCGTAGCTCTCCCTGCCGTCGCTGGTCCGCCCCTCGGGCCAATCGTTCATGGGAGGAGTGTGCCCGGTCCCTCCAAGGGCCTTACAGGCCGGGTGCCGGATCGGATCGGGGCTGTTGCAGAGCTGATGCAATGGTGTCGGTTGTGCGGCATTTGCGCGGCGGCGGTACGAGCCGCCCGGGGCCCCGTACCGCTCACATACACTCCCTGGGTGACCGAGAACCTGCCGTCGTGCCCCGAATGCTCCAGTGCGTACACCTACGAGATGGGTGCGCTCCTGATCTGCCCGGAATGCGGCCATGAGTGGACGCCGGCGTCCGCCGAACCCGCGGGCGACACCGAGGGCGGCGTGATCAGGGACTCGGTCGGCAACGTACTCGCCGACGGCGACACCGTGACGGTGGTCAAGAGCCTGAAGGTCAAGGGCAGCCCGACCGGAATCAAGGCCGGCACCAAGGTGCGCAACATCCGCCTCGTCGACGGCGTGGACGGCCACGACATCGACTGCAAGATCGACGGGTTCGGCTCCATGCAGCTCAAGTCGAGCGTGGTCAAGAAGGTCTGACCCGGGACTCGCGTGGACACCCGCCCCGGCGCGGTGCTCGCCGCGGATCCCGGCACGCATACAGTGGACGCATGATCGAGCAGCCCGCCCCTGAGCCCCTGCCGGGGAAGCCCACGTCGGCGTCCCGCACCACGCTCAGCCACATCATGACCGCGAGTGACACCAACCTCCTCGGCACGGTCCACGGCGGCGTGATCATGAAACTCGTGGACGACGCGGCGGGCGCGGTCGCCGGACGGCACTCGGGCGGACCGGCGGTCACCGCCTCCATGGACGAGATGGCCTTCCTGGAGCCCGTCCACGTCGGCGACCTCGTTCATGTGAAAGCGCAGGTCAACTGGGTCGGACGGTCCTCCATGGAGGTTGGCGTCCGGGTGCTCGCCGAGCGCTGGAACGAGTCCACGCCCCCCACCCAGGTCGGCAGCGCCTACCTGGTCTTCGCCGCCGTCGACGCCGAGGGCAAGCCCCGGCCGGTGCCGCCGGTGATCCCGGAGACCGAGCGGGACAAGCGGCGCTTCCAGGAGGCCCAGATCCGCCGCACGCACCGGCTCGCCCGCCGTCGCGCGATCATGGAGCTCCGCGCCAAGCGCGCCGCCGAGGGCATCGAGGACTGACAGACCCGTCATCCACAGGCGCGCCCGATGCCGCGATACGCGGTCCGTGCCGCGGTACCCGGTTACGGGGCAGCCGTCGCGGGGGTCGGGGTGGTACCGGTCGCCCTCCCGCACCAGGGGTCCAGCCCGGGGTGCCCGAGGAGGCCGTGGGACCGGCCTGGGGCTCGTCGCCGCCGTCCTGCGCCGCGCGGAAAACAGGACCCGAGTCCACACACCCCACGGCGTCCCGCTCGCGTGACGCGCTCACCACGTGCGTCAACAACGTCTATTCTCATCCGAGTTACGCCGTTGATCAGGCGCAGAGGGCCGGGGGAGTCACACCATCATGAGCGGCACGAACGGGGACGGACCCGATGAGCGGGATAACTATGTCGATGGGGGTATCAAGCCGCTCGCGGTGAGCGACCCGGCGCGCATTGGCCCGTATCTGCTGCTTGGGCGGCTTGGCGCCGGCGGCATGGGGCGGGTGTTCCTCGCGCGGTCGGACAGCGGTCGGACCGTAGCCGTGAAGGTGGTGCACGAAGAGCACGTGTCCGACGAGCAGTTCAGGGCGCGGTTCCGGCGGGAGATCAAGGCGGCGCGGAGGGTCGGGGAGCGGCACACGGCGCCGGTGCTCGACGCGGGTCCGGACGATGAACCGCCGTGGGTCGCCACGGGGTACGTTCCCGGTCTCTCGCTTGATCAAGTCGTGCGACAGTACGGGCCGTTGCCGGCCGCGTCCCTGCACGCCCTCGCCGACGGGCTGCTGAAGGCGCTCAAGGACATTCACGGCGCCGGGATCGTGCACCGCGATCTGAAGCCGTCCAACGTGATGCTCACCGTGGACGGCACGAAGGTCATCGACTTCGGGATCGCGCGGGCGCTGGAAACGTCCGTCGAGTCCCTGTTGACCAGTACGGGGATGGTCGTCGGGTCTCCCGGGTTCATGTCGCCGGAGCAGGTGCTCGGGCAGCGCGCGGGGGTCAAGAGCGACGTGTTCACCCTCGGGTGCGTGCTGACGTATGCGGCGACCGCGCGACTGCCGTTCGGGCAGGCGGCAAGCAATCAGCACGCGGTGATGTTCCAGATCGTGGAGGGCGAGCCCGATCTGACAGGTGTCGAGGACGCGTCGCTGCGGGCGCTCATCGCCCGCTGTCTGGCGAAGGACGTCGATCAACGGCCGGACGTCGACGCGCTGTTGGAGGACCCCGAGCGGGTGCGTCCCCGCACCGCGCGCGGCGCCTGGCTGCCTGCCGGTGTCGTCGCGCACCTCGCGCGGCAGTCCGCACGGCTGCTCGACGCCGAGGCGGCGCCGCTGCGGGAGGAGCCCGTGGACCTGGCGACCGTCGGGCTGCGGCCGAAGGACGGGCCTCCCGAAGTCGTCCCGGCCGTCCAGGGCGTCGCAGCCACGAAGCGGGAGCGCGAGCCTCGCCGGCGCCGCACGCTCATCGTGCTGCCCATCGTCGTCGTCATCACGGTCGGCGGCGGCACGGTCGCCCTGCTTCAGCCCTTCGGGGTGGCGGCGGGGACGGAACACGTGCCCAGTCACCAGGCACCAGCGCGAGTGCCGCTCCTGGTGGCAGCACCTCGCCGAGCGCGCCCAGCAGTTCACCTTCCAAGGGAGGAAAGGGAGGCAAGGGCGGGGACGACGACAAGGGCGATGACCGCAAGAAGGGGAAGGGCGAGGCGGACGCGACGGATGAGCCGAACGTCCGGGAGAGCAGCAGCCGTGGTTCCGGGTCGTCGGGTGTTGACGGCGGCGGCAGTTCATCCGGTGACGACACCGGTTCCGACAGCGGCAGGTCCGGCTCTTCGGGCTCGGACAGCGGAGATTCGTCCACGGACGACGGAGGTTCATCCGACTCCGGAGGCTCGTCCTCCGGCTCGCCGCCGCCCGCCATGAAGGGCTACAAGCTTGAGTACACCAACTCCTGTGTCGGCGCGTGCGACATGCCCATCAAGGTGAGCTGGTCGGCAATCTCCCGAGCGACCAGATACGACATCCACTACACCAACAAGGGCAGCAACTTCACCGAGAAGAACGTCGACACGGTCTACTCCACCGGGAGCACCAGCTACACGATCAAGGGTCCGTTCTCCGGTGACGAGATCTGCGTCACGGTGCGCGCGGCCAACACATACGGCGCCTCCGCCTGGGCGGAGACCTGGTGCGACACAGTGCCCTACTAACGGTGACCCGGCAGGACTGCGGCGGCGCCGCGCCGAAGCCCACCAGCGCGTCGGACGCTGCCCCGCGTGCCGCGCACGACCAGCCGCCCGGACCGCGGTCCCGCGCCCGACCGCGCCACGCCCGGCGCATCGTGGACGTCGTCCGGCGGACCATGGCCCGCCTGGGCAGACGCGCGAGCGGTCAGGACTTCTCCGGCGTCAGGTCGAAGAAGTCGTAGTAGAACGCGAAGCGCTCGCGCAGCTCCGGCACGCTCAGCGCGAAGTCCTCGGCCGCGTAGCGGTGGCGGCCCGCCCGGCGCCCCTGCGCCTCGGCGAAGCCGCGCATCGCCCGTTCGGTGCCGGCGTCCAGCTCGCGGTCCGCCACCTCGTACACCCGGCGCAGCTCGCGGACCGGGTCGGAGATCAGCTCGCGGAAGAAGACGTCCACCAGGCGGTCGCCGGCGACCTTGCGGTCGCGGATCGCGGCACGCAGCAGGCGCTCGGTGAAGTCCGCGGCGCACCGGCCGATCAGGTGCGGGTCCGGGTGGTCGAAGTAGGTGCGCGCGTCGTAGCTGAGCATGTTGCTGAGGGAGACCACGGAGGTCACCGGGTCGCGGTGGGTGTGCACCACGGTGGCGTCCTCGAAGGTGTCCAGGAGCGGGACGAGCATCTCCAGGTGGCCTGGGGTCTTCAGCGCCCACCGCTCGCCCTGCGGGCGGCTCCACTGCATGAACTGCAGATAGCGGCGGAAGAGCCGGTAGCCGCCGCGGTGGTCGGCGCCGGTGAACCACCGGGTGTACGCCGGGACGAGCACCGCGTTCTCGTACATCGACGAGCAGTGCCCGCCGGCCAGGAGCGGATACTCCTCCTCGGGCTCGTCGTGCACCAGCTCGTGCATCGCGGCCTGCTCGGGCAGCAGCCGGTGGACCATGCGCAGCTCCCTGCGGCTGCGGTCGATCCGCGGGTCCGGGTCGGGCGGCGGCGCGGTCAGGTCGCCGTCCGGGAGCGGATGGCGGGTCTCCCACAGCGGCAGCGTCCGCCAGTGCGGGTCCTGGCTCAGCAGCTTCTGGACGAAGGTGGTGCCGGTGCGCGGTATCCCGGCGACGAACAGCGGCCGGGCGACCGGGGCCCGGAAGACCTCCGGGCGGCGGGCCATGAGGTCCACCAGTCGCAGCCGGTTGGCCAGGCTTCCGGCCAGCTGGCTCTGGAGGACGAAGCGGCCGTTGGGGCTCAGGCGCAGCTCGTGGTTCAGCGACTCGCACAGGACGGCCAGCGGCTCGTCCAGCGGGGCCTCGTCCCCGAAGTCCACTAGCCCCGTCCCGGCCCGGGCCCCGCTCTTGAGTCGCTCCGCGTCGAGCGGCCACAGGCGGGGCGCGAAGGGGCGGAACGCCGTGTTGAAGGATCTCTGGAGCCAGGGCAGTCGAGGGTGGGCCAGTTGCGCCCCGCGCGAAGTGAACGCTCGGCGGGGCGGGGGACACGCCTGATGCAGCATCGGACCTTCCAGCGCAGACGAGGAGGTGCGAGGGAGCCGCGCCCTCGGTGCTTGGTGACCCGGCCAAGCTAGCGAGCCCGCCCGCCACCGTCCAGCAATCCCGTCGGCCTGTGGATAACCCGGCCGAGCCGCCAAGAGGGTGACAAAGTGCCTGGTCAGAGCGTTGTGGCGGAGCTACTCCGGGTGGTCGGTCGACCGCCGGACGGGGGTGCCGACAGGGGGTACGGCAGGGGTGCGCAGGGGGTACGGAGAGGGGACGCGGCAGGGTATGGAACGGGTGTTCGGAAGTGCGTGACGGGCGAACACGGCGGCGCGTGCCGAACGGCGGCAGGGGCCTGTGGACGCCGTCCTGCCGGCGCCCCGGCTCGGCAGGGACGGCTTCAGCCGCAGTCGACCTTGTCGCCGGTGACCGCCCCGTAGCCGCTGCCGCCGCGGCCCGGCCGCTGGGCCCGCACCGGGTGCACGCCCCGGTGGTCCGTGCCGAGCGTCACCCGCAGCACCGGTCCCTGCCCGGGCGCCGCCCGCAGCTTCGCCCCGGGCAGCGCGGCCAGCAGCGAGCGCGCCGAGCGGTCCCAGCCCGGGTCGTACGAGATCACCGTGCGCCGCACGGGCGTGGGCGCCGCCACGGCCGAGCCGGTGGTGGCGAACCCGTATCGGCGCAGCTGCCGCTCGACCTCGGTGCCCAGATCCCGGTCCGGGGTCCCGTCGACCACCTCGACCCGGATCCGGGACGGGGCCACCTCCACCGCGGCGGGTGAGCCGTCCTTGCGGGCCGGGCGCCGCACGGCCAGCGGCCGGTCCTGGCGGATGGCCTTGAACAGCCGGGCGGCCCCGGCCTTGTCCCAGCGCACCGTGGAGCCGACCCCCGGCACGTGGTGGGCGGCGTCCCGGATCGGCACCGAGGCGAACTCCGAGGAGGAGGGGGTGAAGCCCCGCATGGCGCGGCCGAGGGCCACCAGCTCAAGCGTCCCGAAGCCGCGGTCGGCGCGGACGGAGCCCAGCATGGTGGTGGCGACCTTGTTGAACTTCACCGGGTTCAGCAGCACCCCGCTGTCCGTGGCCTTGCGCAGCAGCGCGGCCAGGAACCGCTGCTGGCGGCCCATCCGGCTCAGGTCGGCGTTGCCGTCGAGATGCCGGGACCGTACGTACTGGAGTGCCTGGCCGCCGTCCAGGGTGTGCTTGCCCGCCGCCAGGTCGAGACCGGTGTACGAGTCCCGCAGCGGCCGCCGGGTGCAGACGTCCACGCCGCCCACCACGTCGACCGTCCTGATGAAGCTGGTGAAGTCCAGCTCCACGTAGTGGTCGACGTGCACCCCGGTCATGTGCTCGACGGTACGCACGGTCAGGCTGGGGCCGCCCTCGGCGTACGCGGCGTTGATCTTCTGCGGGTGCGCGGGGTGCCGTTCGCCGGTCCTGCGGTCGGTGTACGCCGGGATCCGGGCGTAGGAGTCGCGCGGCAGGCTCACCACGCTGGCCCGCTCCCGGTCCCCGGACAGATGCACCAGCATCATCGTGTCGGTGCAGTGGCAGGGGGCGCCGCCCAGCTGGTAGCGCCTCCGGTCCGCCGGGCTGATCTTGTCGCGGCCGTCGGTGCCCACGAGCAGGACGTTCATCCCGTCACTGCCCTTGGGGCGGTCGTTGAGCCCTTCGAAGGCGTCGACGCGCTGGATGTTCGACTCCAGCCCGGTGACCAGGGCGTGCCCGATGCCGCCGGCGGCCAGGACCAGGACGGCGGCCCCGATGCCCAGCCGCCGGCCCCAGCGGGGGCGGCGGGCCGGGTCGGGGCGCGGGGAACGGGCGGGACCGGTCACGTGACAAGACCTCCGCGACGAGGAGAGGGACGAGGCAAGGGGGGAGGGGCGAGACGAGGGGAGGGGCGAAACGGGGTGAGTGGGTGCGAATGGGACGGCGGCGCCCAGCGACCGTAGGCCCATACGATGAGCACCCGAGGCGCTCCACGCCGCCCGTACCGCCGCTGCCACTCGCCCGGGGCGATGCGGTGTCCCCCATTAGCGGTAACGTGGCCTCGATACTTGCAGTCACCCGGGGGCGCTGCCGCGACGCGGCTGCCGCCACGGGGCCGTACCCCCGAGGAACGATGTCTGAGCAGCAGCCTCCGGCCGTCTCCGTGATCATGCCGGTGCTCAATGAGGAACGCCACCTGCGCAATTCCGTGCGGCACATCCTGGCGCAGGAGTACGCCGGCGAGATGGAAGTGGTGATCGCGCTCGGCCCGTCCACGGACCGGACCGACGAGATCGCCGCCGAGCTGGTGCGGGAGGACCCACGGGTGCACACCGTGCCCAACCCCACCGGCCGCACCCCCGCCGCGCTGAACGCCGCGATCAAGGCGTCCCGGCACCCGATCGTGGTCCGCGTCGACGGCCACGGCATGCTCTCGCCGAACTACATCGCCACCGCCGTGCGGCTGCTGGAGGAGACCGGCGCCCAGAACGTCGGCGGGATCATGCACGCCGAGGGCGAGAACGACTGGGAGCACGCGGTCGCCGCCGCCATGACCTCCAAGATCGGCGTCGGCAACGCCGCCTTCCACACCGGTGGCGAGGCGGCCCCGGCGGAGACCGTGTACCTGGGCGTCTTCCGGCGCGAGGCGCTGGAGCAGCAGGGCGGCTACAACGAGGAGTTCATCCGCGCCCAGGACTGGGAGCTGAACTTCCGGATCCGCGAGGCGGGCGGCCTGATCTGGTTCTCGCCGGAGCTGAAGGTCTCCTACCGGCCGCGGCCCAGCGTGAAGGCGCTGGCCAAGCAGTACAAGGACTACGGCCGCTGGCGGCATGTCGTCGCCCGCTACCACCAGGGCTCGATCAACCTGCGCTACCTGGCGCCGCCGACCGCGGTCTGCGCCATCGCCGCCGGAGTGGTGGTCGGTGCCGCGCTCACGCCCTGGGGCTTCGCCGTCCCGGCGGGCTACCTGGCGGCGATCGCAGCGGGCTCGGTTCCGGCGGGCAAGGGGCTGCCGTTGAAGGCCCGGCTCCGGATCCCGGTGGCCCTGGCGACGATGCACATGTCGTGGGGCTGGGGCTTCCTGACCAGCCCGCGCTCACTGGCGAAGAAGGTCATCGCGAGCCGCCGGGAGGCGGTCGTGACGCGCTGACCCACGCGCACGACGGCGAACGCCGGACCAGCCCCAGGGGGCCGGTCCGGCGTTCGCCGTCGTACAGCCTGACCGTCAGAACCGCCTACGGCCTGACCGTCAGAACCGGTTGAGCGGGTTGACCTTCATGCAGGCGTCCTTGTCGTCGCCGTTGAGCGCCTCCGACATGCTCGGCGCCTTGCCGTCGTCCTTCGACGCGTCGCCGCCGCCGTCCGCGGGCTTCGGATAGGCCGTGCCCTCGCGCCAGTCCGCGCCCACGACCAGGGTCACCTGCGTGACCGAGGTGGACATGCGCACCGCGCTCGCGGGCAGCCCCAGCGCCTTGGCCACCGCCAGCGCGTCACCCTGGAGTTCCGCCTTCGGATACGTGACCGTCGTGTCCGCCTGCGACGTGGGCGTGGTGTCGGCGGTGGCCTTCGCGAAGCCGTTCTGCACCAGCGTGTCGGCGATGGTCCGCGCGCGCTGGGGCACCGGGCCCAGCGCGGTGGTGCCGGTGCCGTTCTGCACCGTCACCGCGATCTCGTCCTTGGGCGCCGACGGCTTGGGCGTGGCCGCCTTGGTGCTCTTCGGCTTCTTCTTGTCCTTGCCGTCCAGCGCGATGTCGTCGCGCACCAGCGAGAAGACCTTGTCGGCGTCGCCCGGCTTGGGGATCACGTGGTCGTCGTCCTGCGGGTCGGGAATCCACGGCATGGTGGTCATGGTGATCCGCTTGGTTGGCACCCGCTTGAGGTCGTTGCCCAGGTCGTAGAGCTTCTTGACGGTGCCGAGGCCGGGGTCGACGGTGAGCGCCTTGGTCGCCGCCTCCGCCAGGTCCATCAGCTTGCCCGGGTCGGTCAGCTTGGTGCCCGACTTCAACTGGCGGACCATCGCGCTCATGTACATGTGCTGGGCCTTGGCCCGGCCGATGTCGCTGCCGTCCTCGAAGCCGTGCCGGGTGCGCAGCCACTGCAGGGCCTGCTCGCCCTTCACCTCGTGGTCGCCCTTCTCCATGCGCAGACCGGAGTCCTTGTCGTAGACGTTGTCCTTGACGCAGACCGGGACGCCGCCGACGGCGTCGGCCATGTCCACCACGCCGGAGAACTCGATCTTCATGAAGTGGTCGATGTAGATGCCGGTCAGCTCCTGCCAGGCGGCGACCGTGCAGCCCGGACCGCCGTTCTGCATGCTGTTGTTGATGGTCTGGGACGTGGTCTCCGGGTAGACCGTGCCGTCCTTCGCCGTGCACTTGGGGATCTTCACGCGGGTGTCGCGCGGAATGCTGATCACCGACATGTTGCTGCGGTCGGCCGAGACGTGCAGCAGCATCTGGACGTCGGCGCGCGGGGCGTCGCCCTGCATGTGGCGGGCGCCGCCGAGCTTCACGTTGTCCTTGGAGTTACGGCTGTCGGAACCCAGCAGCAGGATGTTCAGCGGCCGCTGGCCGTCCGCGTTCGGCGCGCTCCTCTCCAGGTCGCTGTCGCCGAGGTTGCGGTCCTCTTTCCTGATGTTGCCGTTCAGGTGCTGGTAGTAGAGATAGCCCGCACCGGCCGCGGCCAGGATCAGGACCGCCAGGCTCAGCGCGGTCCACTTGAGTATTCGTACGCCCTTGCTGCGCTGCTTGCGCGGGCCGCGGCGCCGGCGGCGGCCACCGGGGCCCGAGCCACCGGTGCGCGGTCCGGGCACGGCCGTGCGGTCCGGGCCGGGACCGCCGTCGACCGGGCGGCGGACGGGCTCGCCGGAGCCGCCGCCGGGCGGCTCCTCGTACCCGTCCGAGCCCGCCCCGGCGCCGGACGGGCCCGCCTCCTGGGCCACGGGCGTCCGCCGACGACGGCCCTGCCCGTGCAGCCTGCTCTCCTGCCCCATCGGGCCTCCCCCGTTATCGAGTGCGGTGCGCCCTGTCCGGCCCGATGGGCTGTCGTGCTCCGGCCGGTGCTCGT
The DNA here is from genome assembly GCF_030553055.1 of Streptomyces sp. XD-27. Lineage (NCBI taxonomy): Bacteria > Bacillati > Actinomycetota > Actinomycetes > Kitasatosporales > Streptomycetaceae > Streptomyces > Streptomyces sp. XD-27. The sequence continues at coordinate 3,108,298 of NZ_CP130713.1, read as the reverse complement.
CGCGTCGTCGTCGCGTTGGTCGCCTTGTCAGCCGGCGCAGAGCTTGTCGTCGCCGTTGACCCGCTGGATGTCCTTCGGCGCCTTGCGCGGCGCGGTGATGGGCGTGCCCGCGCCCTTGAAGTCCCCGCCGAGCGTCAGCGTCATCTCGGCCATGGGGTCGGCGTCCTTGGTGCCTTCCTTCAGTGCGGAGCCCGGCAGGCCCATGCTGGCGGCCAACCGGCGAGCCTGGTCGGCCTGGTTGGGCGCGTACTCCAGCGTCGTCTTCTTCAACTCCGACGGTGCGTTACCGCCGTTGCTGGAGCGGATCATGCCTTCGTCGTTCTGCATCCATTCGACCGTGTCCTGGGCGGCGCCGAACTGACCGCTACCGTTCAGTACCCTCACTCGGACGTCGGCCGGATCGGCCTTGGTTCCCTTGAGGCGGGCGGCCTCCTTGGCCTTCTGCGCCTTCTGCTGCTTCTTCACCTCGGTCAGCGACACGTCGTCCCTGACCATGGAGAACAGCGGCTCGGCCTTCTCCTTGTTCAGCAGCACGGTGGCGCCGTCGGTGTTGTCCACCACCGGGACGGTGGTGAACGTGACGTGCTTGAGGTCGACCTGGCTCAGGTCCTGCGCCAGGTCCTTGAGCTTACCGATACTGCCTATGCCGGGGTCCACGGTGAGCGCCTTGGTCGCGGCGTTGGACAGCTTCCACAGCTTCTTCGGACTGGTGAGCGTGCCGCCGGACTTCACCTTGCGCATCATCGCGCTGAGGAACTGCTGCTGCATCTGGATCCGGTCGAGGTCGCTGCCGTAGCCGACGGCGTGCCGGGTCCGGACGAACGCCAGCGCCTCCTCGCCCTCGATCGTGTGCTTCCCCTTGCTGAGCTTCAGGTGCGACTTGGGGTCGTCGATGTCGCGCTTCACGCACACGTCGACGCCGCCGACCGCCGAGGAGATCGTCTTGACCGCGTTGAAGTCGGCCATCATAAAGTGACTGATGTTCAGGCCGGTGATCTTCTCCACCGTCCGCCAGGTGCAGCCGGGGTCGCGACCGGACTGGCCCAGGCTGGTGTTGAAGCGGACGCCCGTGCTGCCGGGGATGACCTTCTTCGTCCCGTCCGGCTGCTTGGTCTCGCACTCCGGGATATCGGTGATCATGTCGCGCGGGATGGACAGCGCGGTGGCGTTGGAGCGGTCCTCGGAGACATGGAAGAGGATCGTGGTGTCGGCGTGGCCCACGCTGCCCTCGTCGCCGTAGCCCTTGTTGCCCTTGCCGTCGCGCTTGTCGGTGCCGATGACCAGGATGTTGACGGGGCCGTCGATGACCGCGGGGTTCTTCTCGCCGACATCGACCGTGGTGATGTTGCCGTTGAGGTGCAGGTAGATCAGGTATGCCGCGACGGAGGTGCCGACCAGCAGGAAGGCCAGGACACCGCCGGTCCAGTAAAGGATCTTCCGCTTCTTGGACCTCTTCGGCTTGGGCTTGCGGCGCCCGGCCCGGCCGGGCGGCCCACCGGGCCCGCCGGGTCCACCCGGTCCGCTCGGCCCGCCGGCGTCCTCGGAGGGGCTTTTTCCGGCCGCCCGGCGGCGACCGCCGCGCGGCTCGGGCACCCGGGTGTGCTCGGGTGCGCGGGCACGCCGCCGGCCGGTGCCGGCCGGTCTCCCGGCGTCCTGATTCCCGGAGGCGGGCGCCGGGTCCCCAGCGGGGTCCAGCCGCAGCTCATAGCTGCCGGTGTTCGGGTCGAACACCCACTGATCGGCGGGATCGATGTCACCCGCTCGCCCATGGCCTTGCGCGTCCACGGTCGCCTGTGTCCTCCGTCGGTGCCACGCGGCGCCTCCCCCTCAAGGCGCCAGGTCAGTCGTTCATTGGTGCGCGATCGGCCAGGTCTTGCGCACCGGAGCGCTCACACTATCCGCCCAGTTCAGCGTCAAGCGACGTCGGTGACAAATTCCACTCCCCTACAACTGGGCAATCTGCCCAATCCTTTCGAGATCTTTTCGAGATCCGCACGGTAGACCGATGCTCGCTTTTGCCCCGCTTTACCCGCACTTGGTGTCCATCGCGCGGGTGCCGACATGACTCGGTGTCCGGTTGCCCGCGGTGTCGTCGACCCGCGTGGCCGCCGTTTCGGGCGCCGGTACGGGTTCATCCAGTCGCAGCTGCCGGAAGAGCCGGTCCGCGTCCGGCCGCACCAGCTCGTCGCGGTTGGCGTCCTGCGTGTACGGCCGGCGCGGCACGGTCAGGAAGCGGAACCGGTCCTCCGGGATCTCCCGCACCTCGCTGACCAGACCGTACAGCTTGCGCAGCGATCCGAGGCCGGGGTCGGTGGTCAGCGAGGACGTCGCCGCGTCGAGCACCGGGTACAGCCGCCGCGGGTTGAGCAGCACGCCGTTGCCGCTCACCTTCTTCACCAGCGCGCCCAGGAACTCCTGCTGGCGGCCGATCCGCGCGGTGTCGCTGCCGTCGCCGATGCTGTACCGGGCCCGTACGTAGCCGAGGGCGTCCTCGCCGTCCAGGGTCTGCCGGCCCGCGGGCAGCCGCAGATGGGCCTCGGCGTCGTCGACGGGCTCCTTCAGGCACAGCTCGACGCCGCCCACCGCGTCCACCATCCTCGTGAAGCCGCGGAAGTCGACGATCATGTGGTGGTCGACGCGGATGCCGGTCAGCTTCTCGACCGTACGGATCGTGCAGGCCGCGCCGCCGGTCTCGAAGGCCCAGTTGAACTGGGCGAACCGGGCGGCGTGCGAGGCTCCGTCCGCCGACTCGCAGGCGGGGATGTCCACCATCAGATCGCGCGGGACGCTGACGGCGGTCGCGCTGCGCCGGTCGGCGGCCAGGTGCAGCAGGATGGTGGTGTCCGAGCGCTGGGTGCCGGAGTCCCGGCCGTACTTGCCGTTGCCCGCGCCGCCGCGGGTGTCGGAGCCGATCAGCAGGATGTTCCGCGCGTCGCGCACCACGGCCACCGGGCGCTCGGCCGCGTGCCGCTCCAGTTGCCGCGCGGTGCGGGTGTCGGTGGTGATGTTGCGGTCGAGCCGCTCGTACAGCCACCAGCCGACTCCGGCGGCGGACAGCACCAGCACCGCGGTGCCCAGCGCCACCCAGCGCGGCCAGCGGCGGCGGCGCCGCGGTGCCGGCGGTGCCGAGGGGCCCGAGGGGGCCGGGGGCGCCACCGGGTCAGGGCTGTCAGTCGTCACGTCCGCGTCCGTCCTCCCGCCCGTCGGCCCCGCAGCCCTCGGTCGAGGGCCGGGAGCCGTGCAGGGCTCGCCGGTTTAAGGAGCAGACGGACGAACGCGGTACAAGGTTGTACGTGGCGGCGTTGTACGGGAGGCGATCGGCATGCGGTGACGATCGGTGCGCAATTCGGTGCGCAATGACGATCAGTGCGCGGTGGCGATCAGCGTGCGGCGGCGGTCGGCGCCGGGGCCTCACGGGGCGCCCGGCGCCCGGACGTCACAGGGCGACGGCGGTGACCCGCTCGTCCTCCCGCCGCTTGGCCAGCCCGTCCTCGCCCAGCCGGTCGAGGTTGCGGCACAGCACCACCGAGCCACCCGCGGCCAGAGGCGCGAACAGCCCGGCGGACAGCCCGTCCCAGCCGTCGTACGGCAGGCCGGACAGCAGCCGCGAACCGGCGCCGAGCCCCCGCGCGTCCGCGTCGGCCCGTGCCCGCTCCACGACCTGCGCCCCGGTCAGCTCCAGGCCGTCCAGCGCGAGTGCGGTCGCGTCCGGGTCCACCGGGGCGTACGGGGTGAACCGGTCGCCCTGCCCCGGCACCTCCACCGCGTAGTCGACGAAGCCCTCCGGCGGCTGCGGGAACCGCCCGCCCAGCGGGCGCAGCGCCAGGGCCACCCGCTCCCCGGAGCAGGCGCGCGCCGCGTCCAGCGTCTCCGGCCCGCTCACCACGAGATCGGCCGCCGCCGGGTCGCCGCCCGGCTCCGCGACGACGCCGGTGGCGGAACAGGCCAGCAGCCAGACCGCGGTCTGCCAGTGCGCGGGCAGCAGCAGCGCCAGCCGGTCGCCGGGCTCGGCGGCCAGGTCGCCCTGGAGCAGGTTGGCGGTCTTCGCCACCCAATTGGCGAAGGTGGCCACGGACAGTTCCACGCGTTCGCCGGTGGCGTCGTCGTAGAAGGTGACAAGCGGACGGCCGGGATCCGCGGCGAGGGCGGATCGCAGCAGGTCGGCGGGGGTGCGGTCGGTGGCGTTCATCGCCGTCAGGGTACGCGGCGGCGGTCCTCGCGGTGCGGCATGGGGACGACCGGGCCACCTGATCGGCGGGACCGGCGACAATCGTTATAAATAGACAGAGTTGTGACGTGATGTCCACGATGCACTACATGCGTGCATTCCTGGCATCCTCGATCGGCGTCGCCTGTACGACCGCCCTCGTCATCCCGCTCACGGCGCTCGCCGGGGCGGCCCCCGCGAGCGCCCCGGCGGCCGCCCCCGCGGGGGCCGAACTGCCCGGCAGCACCCAGTCGCTGCCGCTGACCGCGCTTGGCGGCAACTCCGACCGCGCGGCCCCCGAGGCCGCGGCGGGCACCGCGCCCCAGGGGCTCGCGGCCCGTGACGTACGGCCGTTCTCCCTCGTCGGGGTCGTCTGGCGCGACGCGGGTAGGGAGCTGCACGGCCAGGTACAGGTCCGTACCCGCTCCTCCGCCACCGGCCGGTGGTCCGCGTGGCAGCAGCTCCAGGCGCACTCCGACGACGCCCCCGACCTCGGCTCGCCCGAGCGGGGCGGGGGTCGGACCCGCGGCGCCACCGCGCCCCTGTGGGTCGGCGCCTCGGACGGGGTGCAGGTGCGGGTCAGCCCCCAGCGCGCCGCCGGACCGCTCCCGGCCGGGCTGCGGCTGGAACTCGTCGACCCGGGCGGGGAACCGGCCACGGACCGGGTGGGCGCCACGGACCGGGTGGGCGCCACGGACCGGGCGGGCACCGGGACTCAGGCGGGCGCCGACACCCAGGCGGGATCTGGCACCCAGGCGCGCGCCGCCGGACGTGCGGCCGTCACCGGCCCGGCGGCCGCGACCAGCCCGGCGGGCGCCACGAGCCCCGAGGCCGCCACCGACCCGCGGGCCGTCGACCCGGAGGCGGACGCCGACGACTCGCGGGTTCGCGACCCGGAGCCGGACGCCATCTTCGGCGACGTACCGGCCCTCCCGCCCGACGACAGCTCCGGCTCCGGCTCCGGCCAGGACCCGACGCCCGACAAGGACCAGAGCACCGAAGGCGCGGCCGAACCGGAGATCGACCCCTCCCACATCCTTCCGGAGGAGCCCGCGGAACGGACCTCCGCCCGCCCCTTCGCGGCCCCGCGGCCGCGCATCATCACCCGCGCGGGCTGGCGCGCCGACGAGAGCCTGCGGGAGCGCGGCTACGTCTACACCAAGAAGGTCAAGGCCGCGTTCATCCACCACAGCGCCACCGGCAACGGCTACGCCTGCTCCCAGGCCCCCGCCATGCTGCGCGGCATCTACCGCTACCACGTCAAGAGCAGCGGCTGGCGCGACTTCGGCTACAACTTCGCCGTCGACAAGTGCGGAAACATCTACGAGGGCCGGGCCGGGGGAGTGACCAAGGCCGTCATGGGCGCGCACACCATGGGCTTCAACAGCAACACCATGGGCATCGCCGTGCTGGGCAGCTACACCTCCACCGCCCCGTCCAAGGCCGCCATCTCGGCCATCGCCCGACTGACGGCCTGGAAGCTCGGCCTGTTCGGGGCCGACCCGCAGGGCACCACCACCCTGGTCTCCGGCGGCAGCAACAAGTACCGCAAGGGCGCCCGGGTCCAGCTCAAGGTGATCTCCGGGCACCGGGACGGCTTCGTCACCGAATGCCCCGGCGCCGCGCTGTACAGCAGGCTCGGCAGCGCCCGCAACAACGCCGCCGACCTCCAGGGGCGCTGACCCGACCCCGGTGGACGGCTGCATACACTGGCCGCCGACCCGGCGAGCCCCAGCAGGAAGCAGAGACCAAGACGTGGCAAGTGCGTCGAACGCGCCAGAAGCGATCCTCCTGGTCGGCGGCAAAGGCACCCGGCTGCGCCCGATGACGGTGCACACCCCCAAACCGATGGTCCCGGCGGCGGGCGTCCCGTTCCTCACCCACCAGCTGGCGCGGATCCGCGCCGCCGGCGTGGAGCACGTCGTCCTCGCCACGTCCTACCTCGCGGAGGTCTTCGAACCCCACTTCGGCGACGGCTCCGCCCTCGGGCTGCACCTGGAGTACGTCACCGAGACCGCGCCGCTGGGCACCGGCGGCGCGATCCGCAACGTCGCCTCCCGGCTGCGCTCCGGACCCGACGACCCGGTCCTGATCTTCAACGGCGACATCCTCACCGGCCTCGACATCCCCGCCCTGGTCGACACCCACCGCACCAGCGGCGCCGACGTCTCCCTCCACCTGACGCGGGTCACCGACCCGCGCGCGTACGGGCTGGTCCCCACCGACCCGACGGGCCGCGTGACCGCCTTCCTGGAGAAGCCCCAGACGCCCGAGGAGATCGTCACCGACCAGATCAACGCGGGCGCCTACGTCTTCACCCGGTCCGTCATCGACACCATCCCGGCCGACCGCCCGGTCTCCGTCGAACGCGAGACCTTCCCCGGCCTCCTCGCCGCAGGCAGACACCTCCAGGGCCTGGTCGACTCCACGTACTGGCTGGACCTGGGCACCCCGCAGGCGTTCGTCCGCGGCTCCGCCGACCTGGTCCTGGGCCGCGCCCCGTCCCCGGCGGTGCCCGGCCGCTGCGGCGACCGGCTGGTCCTGTCCAGCGCCACGGTCGCGCGCGACGCGAAGCTGACCGGCGGCACCGTCATCGGCCCGCACGCGAAGGTCGGCTCGGGCGCCCGGATCGAGGGCAGCACGGTGCTGGCCGGCGCGGTCGTGGAGGAGGGCGCGCAGGTACGCGACTCCCTGGTCGGCGCGGGCGCCCGGATCGGTGCCCGTACGGTGCTGGACGGCGCGGTGGTCGGCGACGGCGCGCTGGTGGGCCCGGACAACGAACTGCGCGACGGCGTACGGGTGTGGTGCGACGCGTCGATCCCGGCGGGCGCGGTGCGCTTCTCGTCGGACCAGTAGCCGCTCTTCGGGCCTCCGCCCCGGGCCCGGCTACGGGGCGCTCTCTGAGCCCGCGGGCCCTGGCTACCGGGCGCTGATTCGGCCCCGCGGCGGGCTTGCGTCGGCTCTCCCCGGTCGCCCGGACGGCACTACATCGCGCGGAAGTCGCGTACGGAGAACCGGGGCGCGCGGCGCGGCGGGACGCGGCCGGACAGCAGGATCAGCCGCGTGGCCCGGTGCCGCTGCCCGGCGTACGGCGCGAGCAGCTCCAGCATCCCGTCGTCGTCCACGCCGCGCTGCCCGGTGAGTGCGTAACCCACGATCCGTGGCAGATGCAGATCACCGACGGTGACCGCGTCAGGGCAGCCGTTGCTGCGTTGCAGGGTCTCGGCGGCGGTCCAGGGCCCGATGCCGGGGATGAGCTGGAGGCGGGCGGCGGCGTCGTCAGGCTCCATGGCCGCGGCCTCCTCCAGCCGCCGGGCGGCCCGTACCGCGCGCAGGATGGTCGCGGCGCGCTTGCCGTCGACGCCTGCCTTGTGCCACTCCCACGAGGGAATCAGCGCCCACGTACGCGCATCGGGCATGACCCGCAGCCGCCCGGACGGCTCGGGCCCCGGCGCGGGCTCCCCGAACCGCTGGAGCAGCAGCCGCCAGGCCCGGTACGCCTCGTCGCTGGTCACCTTCTGCTCCAGCACCGACGGGATCAGCGACTCCAGCACGAGCCCGGTACGGCAGAGCCGGAGCCCGGGGTGCCGCCGGTGGGCCTCGTGCACCAGCCGGTGCCGCGGCACGAACCCGGAGGGATCATCCCCGGCCCCCAACAGCGCCGGAACCCGCTCCAGCAACCACTCCGCGCCCGGCCCCCACGCGTCGGCGACGACCCCGTCCCCGTCGACAGCGATGCGCAGCGTGCCGGCCCCGGCAGGCGTCCGACTGGCCCGCCACACGGCCCCGTCCTCACCGACCCGGAACGCCGGATCCCCGGGCCCACGCCGCAGCGGCCCGAGCGTGAGCCCGACATCGAGCGCCCCGCCCGGCACCCAGCGCCGCGCGCGTCCCGTGTCGACTCCCCGCGCGGGGGGCACGACGACCCGGCCGCCGCGCACGGCGGCGCGGGTGAGCGGGGAGTCGTCCACGGTGGGCCTCTCTGACGGGAACGTCTCCTACGAGCCTAGATGCCGGAGCCTTGGGGGTGCTCCGCACCGTTCACCTTGCTCAGCGCCATGTGAGCCACGTCAACCGGGGCTATCTATGCGCATCACGGGCTTGACCCGCCGAGTGGGCGCCGACAGCATGACTACTGGATCAGTCCAGTAGTCGAGGAGCTATCGAGCATGGCACTTCCGAAGTACGAGCAGATCGCGGCCGACATCCGAGGTCGCATCGTCCGGGGCGAGTTGAAGCCCGGCGACACCGTGGAGTCCGAACGAGAGCTCCAGGATCGTTGGAGTGTCGCCCGCGCTACGGTCGTCAGGGCTCTCGATGTCCTCCGCCGGGAGGATCTGATCGAGACGAAGCAGGGAACAGGCTCAACGGTGAAGGTCCGTATCCCGCTCGCGCGAACTGCTGGAGAGCGGTACGACACCTCCGTGAAGACCGGCTTCATCTACACCGCCGGTGAGCACGCCGACATCCTGTCTGCCGAGTGGGTACCCGCTTCCGAGGACGTGGCCTCCGCTCTGGGCGTGGAGCCAGGCGCAGAGGTCGTGCGGCGCCACCGTGTCACGTACGAGGGCGAGAGGCCCATCGCCACGTCGTATTCGTACTTCTCCGCAGAGGTGGCCGCGGCTGCGCCCCGCCTGCTCCAGCGTGAGCGCATCCGTCAGGGCACCACGCGATACGTGGAGATGGAGACCGGCCGGAAGCCGCACACCGGGCGCGACGTGTGGACGGCCCGCCTGGCGACGGAGGAGGAGCTGCGGCTGCTCCAGCTTGATGGCCCGCAGGCTGTCTCCGAGACCCGTCACATCGCCTACGACGCCGAGGGCAAGCCGCTGACCTATGAGGTGGGGATCAGTCCGGCCGGGCACTGGGCGCGCACTACGGAGTATCAGATGAACGTCTGATCTACGGTCAACTCTCCACAGACCCCCGCCCTTTGGCGGGGGTTTTTGCTTCCCCGGGACTTGACTGGACTAGTCGACTGCTGGACTATTCCAGTGTGCGCAGCGCATCGAAACGGGTGCTGAACGTGACCAGGGGGACCATCATGCCTCAACCCGGTTTGCCCGTAGTGGCGTTCATCTACGACCGGCACGTGACCGTAACCAGAAGGCGCTCGAAGGACGCTTCGAAGCCTGCCGCGCCTTCGCCGACCGGTAGCCCGCGCTGAAGTACCTGAAAGACCCCGGCGGCCGCTGCATGGCCCCGGGGCGTGGTCAACGCTGCTAAGGAGCGTCAACATGGCGAACTCTATCGCCCAATTCGTGGAGTGGCTGCTGCGGCGGTTACCGCTCGCGCCCAGCCGCCACCGAACCGCCCGCCTCTCGCCCACCATCCGCTGGCAGGACACACCCACGGCTGCCCTTCCGCCCGTGCCTGCCTCGACGGCCCAGCCCGTCCGCGACGCGTACATCGCACGCGTCCTCGCCGTGCACGGCGTCGCCGTCAGCCCCCGTTGTACCCACGGCGTGAAGGCGGAGGCCCGGTGAGCACGAACCCCCGACTGCTGCCGTGGGCCGGTCCGGCCGGGCAGCCCGCGTACCTCGTCACGGACGGCGGACGTGACAGCCACCTGTGGCGGCTCGCCGACGAGATGGAGGCGGTACAGCTCCGCATGGGCACCGAGATGGTCCGGCACGCGCGGGCCATGGTTGAAGACCGGAAGGCAGGCCCCGGCGAGCTGCGATTCCTAGCGAACCGGCTGACCGAGGCTCTGACCGACGCGCTGCGTGTCGCTGAGAGCCGAGGGATGCGGCTGGCCATGCCGGACGCCTCGAGCGGCGAGGAGGGGCAGGCGTCATGACCGACTGGCGTATTTGCCGACGCCCGGGCCATCCGCTCCGCCGCGAGAAGGACGACCACGTGGCGCTGCCGTTGTCGATCACTCAGGACGGGGAGGTGGTCGGCCTCGCGGAGCTGGTGATGACCACCACGGAGGCCGAGCAGTTGCACGCCGCGCTCTGTTACGCGCTGGACGGCAAGCCCATCCCCGACTTCGCCCCGGACTGCCGGTACTCCATCCAGCAGGGCCCAGCGTTCATGCCCCGCCGTTGATCGGCGGCCTCGTGCGCCGGGTGAGGAAGTGGCCTCTTCCCCACCCGGCCAACCACCCATGGCTCCCAGAGAGAAGAGAGAGGATCACCATGAGCAATCACAGGTTACGCACGCGTGCCAACCCCGGGGAACTCCGGTTCGCGTGGCTGGAGGTGACCGGATTCTGCAACGAGTCCTGCCATCACTGCTACGCCGACTCGTCTCCCAAGGGGACGCACGGGACCATGACCGTGCCCGACTGGAAGCGAACGATCGACCAGCTGGCGGACCTGGGCACGCGTGATGTCCAGTTCATCGGGGGAGAGCCGACCCTCTTCCCGCACCTGTCGGAACTCATCTCCCATGCGCACGAGGCGGGGCTGGGCATTGAGGTGTTCTCCAACCTCACCTACATTCGGCCCCTGCTGTGGGACACGTTCACGCGCTGCGGCGTCAAGCTGGCCACGTCGTACTACTCCGACGACCCGCAGGACCACGACAAGGTCACGAACCTGCGGGGCTCCCACCGACGCACCCGGGCGAACATCGAGAAGGCACTGAGCCTGAACATCCCGCTCCGGGGCGGTGTCATCGCAGTGCACCGAGGACAGCGTGTCCACGAGGCAGCCAACGACCTCACGACCCTGGGGGTAGGACAGGTCGGAGGCGACCGGACGCGCGCCTTCGGAAGGGCGAGCAAGGGAGCGGCGCCCACGATCAGGGACCTGTGCGGGCACTGCGCGCACGAGAAGTGCGCCATCGGCCCGAACGGGGACGTCTGGCCGTGCGTGCTCGGCCGGTTCCTCACCATCGGTAACGCGCGGACCACGTCCATGGCTCAGATCTGGGGCAGTGTCCGCATGCACCAGGTACTCGCCGACATCACGGCCGTACACGGCAAGGGAGCCCAGGCGTGCACGCCTCCGCAGTTTCTCCCCATGTGTGGTCCGTGCGGCCCGTGTGTTCCCTCCGTGGGGCACTGCGATCCAGAGGAAGCGGACAGTGTGTCGGATCCCACTACGATCGGCGAACTCACATGAGCCGCTGAGGAAGGAAGGTCACCGTGGACCACGGCGAGGACTTCGGCGCATGGATGGGAGACGAGGGGGCTGAGGCGGACCATCGGTCCGAGGAACAGTGGGCCCTCATCGCCGGTTACGTGCGGCACGCAGCAAACAAGATCGGTCCGGACCTCCCGCTGTGCCTCCCCGGGGAGCCGCAGGAATGCGGGCGGGGCGCGCGACAACACGCACTCGTCTGGGCAGCGGCTCTCAAGGCAGCGGCACAGCACATGATCGAACAGGTTGCTCCGGCCCCCGCCCACGCCGCCTACGCGTCGGGCCCCCTCTACGAACGCCGTCTGGCCGAGCTGCGCGCCACGGAATCCCGGAGTGACGCGGGCGGGTGATCCATCTCTTGACGAGTGGGCTCGTGACTTCGCCCTGATCGGGATCCGCCTCGCGGGGTACGCGGTGGGTCGGCGATGCCCCCGGTGTTCGCACCGGGGGCATCGCCGCACGCGGGCCCGGGGCCGAGCCCGAGCCCCGCACGAATCCGGCTACCGCACCTCGACGAACGCGTCAGCCGCCCGCGCCGGACGCGGCCGTGGCGGGGCCGCCGCGTGGCCGACCGCCACCGCGCCCATCGGGTCCCAGTCCCCGGGCAGCTCCAGCACCTCGCGGACCACGTCGCGGCAGAACATCGTCGAGGACACCCACGCCGACCCCAGGTCCTCACCGGCCAGCGCGACCAGCAGGTTCTGCACCCCGGCGCCCGCCGCCACGACGAACATCTCGCGCTCCGCCGCGCTGCGCCGCGCGTCCGGGTACGTGTGCGAGCCGTCCATCACCAGGCACGGCACCACGAGATACGGCGCGTTCCGCAGCACGTCCCCGCGCCGCACCCGCTTGGCGATGCTCTCCTCGCCGAACCCGTCGCCCCGCAGATCCGCGATCCACGCGTCCCGCATCGCGTCGAGCAGCCGGGTCCGCGCCTGCGCCGACTCCAGCAGGACGAACCGCCACGGCGTCGTGTGGTGGGGTGCGGGCGCGGTCACCGCCGCCGCGACGGCCCGCCGCACGGCGGCCCCGTCCACCGGCTCGTCCGTGAACTCCCGGACCGTGCGCCGCTGGGTGACCGCTTCCCGTACCGCCTCGGAGGTGCCCAGCCGGAAGATGTCCTCGGCCGCGCCGCGCGCCAGCGCCCGCGCGCCCTGGCCGTCCCAGGTGCCCGCCCCGTCCTCCATGACCTGCGGCAGCCCGCGCACGACCGCGACCGGCAGCCCGGCGGTCTTGCCCTTCACCAGGTCGCCGGCGGCGGCCAGTTCGTCGGCGGTGGCGACGACGGTGGCGTGCAGCGGATTCCCGTAGGCGTCGGTGCCGCCGCGCAGGTCGTCCAGGACCCGCACCCCCGCCGCGCCGATCGCGACATCGGTCAGGCCCTTGCGCCACGGCCGCCCGAAGGTGTCGGTGACCACGACCCCGACGTCCACGCCGAGGGCCTCGCGCAGCCCTTCGCGGATCCGCCGCGCGGAGGCGTCCGGGTCCTCGGGGAGCAGCAGTACGGTCCCGGCGGCGGTGTTGGAGGCGTCGACGCCTGCGGCGGCCATGACGAAGCCGTGCCGGGACTCGACGATCCGCAGCGTCCCGCGCCGGGCCACCACCCGCACCGTCTCGGCGTCGATGGCGGCCTCGCGGTCCTCCGCCTCGACGATCCGGCCCTCGGCCTTGCTGACGATCTTGGAGGTGACGATCACCACGTCGCCGTCGGCGAGTCCCGGGAGGCCCTCGGCGGTGGCGGCGCCCGCGATGAGCTTGGCCAGGTCGTCCCCGTCCCGTACCTCAGGCATCCCCGGCAGCGCCCAGACCCGGTACGAGGGGACCGCGGGGGGGCGCGGGGCGGGAGCCGGCGTCGGAGCCGGATCCCGGGTCGGGTTCTGCGTCACGCCCGGACCTCCTCGGCCAGCGCCAGCGCCTCGGCGGCCATCCGCGCGGTGGCCTCGACGTCGGTCATCATCAGCGGTACGGCCCGGCAGCGGATGCCCGCGGCCTCGATGTCCGCCACCGTCCCGGCGTCGACCGTGTCGACCAGCCAGCCGTCGAGCAGCCCCGAGCCGTAGTGCCGGGCCACGGCGGCCGCCGTGGACTCGACGCCGACCGCGGCCAGGACCTTGTCGGCCATGCCGCGCACGGGCGCGTCGCCGACGATGGGGGAGAGCCCGACGACAGGGACGCCCGCGTCGGCGATGGCCTCCCGGACACCCGGCACGGCCAGGATCGTGCCCACGCTGACGACGGGGTTGGACGGCGGGAAGAGGACGACGTCGGCCGCGGCGATGGCCTCCAGCACACCCGGCGCGGGCTTGGCCTGCTCGGCGCCGACGGGGATCACGGCGTGGGCGGGGACCGACGCGCGCAGCCGCACCCAGTACTCCTGGAAGTGCACGGCCTTGCGGCCGCCCTCGCTGTCCGGGGCGTCGATGAGTACGTGCGTCTCGACGCGGTCGTCGGACATGGGCAGCAGCCGCACGCCCGGCTGCCACCGCGCGCACAGCGCCTCGGTGACGGCGCTGAGCGGGTAGCCCGCGGCGAGCATCTGCGTACGGACGATGTGGGTGGCGAAGTCCCGGTCGCCGAGCCCGAACCAGTCGGGGCCGACCCCGTAGGCCGCCAGTTCCTCCTTGACCGCGAAGGACTCGTCGGCGCGGCCCCACCCCTGCTCCTCGTGGATGCCGCCGCCGAGCGTGTACATCACGGTGTCGAGATCGGGGCAGACCTTGAGCCCGAAGAGGTGGATGTCATCGCCGGTGTTCCCGATCACGGTGATGTCGGCGTCCGGAGCCGCCGCCTTCAGACCGCGCAGGAATCGGGCGCCGCCGATACCGCCTGCCAGAACCACAATGCGCATGGCGGACAGTCTGTCAGCCGCGGACGGTGCCCAGGGTCGTCGGGGCGGACTCGGCCACCTGGGTGTGATGCATCGGCATGTCGGTCAGGCCGGGGAAGTAGATGTGGAGACTGACCGCCGGTTCGAGGGAGTCGTTGGCGATGTCGTGGACGTACCCGGGCGCGAAGACCCGCTGGGCGCCGGCGGCCAGGGTGCGCTGCGCCGGCAGCGCGGGGTCGGCGGGAGCGGTCCCGGCGGGAGCGGTCCCGGCGCGCTCGGTGAGCTCGCCCTGGAGCACGGTCAGCACGCCGGAGGACGCGCCGTGGTCGTGCGCCCCCGTGCTCTGGCCCGGCACCCAGCTCAGCAGCCAGACCTCGTAGCCGATTGGGGTCTCCCCTGCTCGAGCGGAGCCGAGAGCTTGGGGAACCGTGCGCAGCCGGTGGTACCAGCGGCTGGTGGCGTCGTACTGGACGAGGTGCTCCCAGCCGGCGCGGTCGGCGGCGATGGACCGGGCGAGCCCCGCGAAGGCGGAGACGGTGGTCGGGTGGGCGGGTACGGGCGGCAGCAGATGCGGGATGGCGAGCGGGTCACCGGCGATCTGGACGTCGCTGTTCATGTGCGGGGGTTCCTCGGCAGACAAGCGGGGAGTGCTGGGCGGCGCGGCCACGGAGCACGCGGAGAGGGGTCACGCGGGGATGGAGCACGGAGAAAAGCTGGAGCTCTGGGGCATCAACAGCTGGAACAGCGACAGCGAGCCTGCACAGCGCAGCGGAACCCGTGGGTACGGGTCGGCTGAGGCGCGTGGGTCACTGGCATGACGCCTAGGAGAACGGGTATAGGGAGCCGCTGTCAACCTGGCGACCGTTTTGCCGCCAATGTTTCACCTCATCCGGTTACAGGGGACGGAGAAAGGTTTGTGCAGCGGCGTGGCCGGAGAGGTGGCGCAACAACCGTCCGCCGACTGCAACGGGATCGCGGTCCATGGCGTCCTTCCCCGGAGGAGGCGCCGTGCGGGGCGGCCGCTGGAGAGTGTCGGCTTTATGCGTATTTGAACACTTTCCGCATACCCTTGGTTCCGCAGAGTGAATAAGGGGCTCAATAGCAGATCTCGGCTTGACTGGCCCGGATCGGCGCACTTGTAATTTCACTCGTGTCGTTCACCTGGGACTCTTCCCCGGCCACCGCCGGGAGGTGCCTCCTTCGGCGGCGGCGCGGGGACGTAAAAACAGACGAGGGGCGCACATGACCGAGTTGTTCCAGCAACTGCTGGTCGAAGAGGCGGATGAAGAGCTCGGTTGGCAGGAGCGCGCACTGTGCGCCCAGACCGATCCCGAGTCGTTCTTCCCGGAAAAGGGCGGTTCTACGCGTGAGGCGAAAAAAAGTCTGTCTCGCCTGCGAAGTCCGTTCCGAATGCCTTGAGTACGCCCTCGCCAACGACGAACGCTTCGGTATCTGGGGCG
This sequence comes from Streptomyces sp. XD-27, assembly GCF_030553055.1. Classification (NCBI taxonomy): domain Bacteria; kingdom Bacillati; phylum Actinomycetota; class Actinomycetes; order Kitasatosporales; family Streptomycetaceae; genus Streptomyces; species Streptomyces sp. XD-27. Next base: position 3,092,716 of record NZ_CP130713.1, on the reverse strand, counting down.
GCCTGTCGGAGCGTGAGCGCCGCCGCCTGAAGAAGGCCGCCGTCTGAGGTGGGCCGCGGTCCGCGACGAACCGGCCCCCGGCCGGCACCACCGTCCGACAGATCCACACAGCTCGTCACAGCTCGCCCTATACCGCACGATCCGCCTCCCGCGCCCGGCGCGCAGGGAGGCGGACCGCTGTGTACGAGCCGTTGAGGCGGACCGCTGGGTACGCAGCCGTTAGTGTGGGGGACCCCAGCAGCGCGCGGGCGTCCCGCACCACGCGCGTCCACCGCAGTCCAGCACCGCAGTCTTGAGGGGGACCGCCCCCCGTACCCGGCGGAGGGCCCGTAGCTCGATGTCCGTGCACAGCCAACCTGCAGCCCCCTACCCGGCCGCCGCACCCGCACCCGCTCCCGGCGCCGCGTCCGCCCCCGACCAGGCGCCCGAGTTCCCGCGCCACGTCGTGACCGCCGTGCTCGTCGCCCACGACGGAGCCCGCTGGCTGCCCGACGCGCTGGCCGGCCTGGTCGGCCAGGACCGCCCCGTACAGAGCGCCGTCGCCGCCGACACCGGCAGCGCCGACGACTCCGCGCGGCTGCTCGCCGACGCCCTCGGCCCCGACCGCGTGGCTCACCTCGCCCGCCGCAGCGGCTTCGGCACCGCCGTGGAGGAGGCCGTCCGCACCGCCCCCGTCCTCGGCCCCGACCAGCTGCCGTACCTCAAGCGCCCCAGCAGCTGGGACCCCGCCACCCGCACCTGGCGCGACGACACCTACGACATGCCGGAGCTCCCGCACGGCGAACCCGTCCAGTGGCTGTGGCTGCTGCACGACGACTGCGCGCCGGCCCCCGACGCGCTCGCCGAACTCCTGCGGGTCGCCGACGCCAGCCCCCGCGCCGCGATCATCGGCCCCAAACTGCGCGGCTGGTACGACCGCCGGCAGCTCCTCGAAACGGGCGTCAGCATCGCCCGCAGCGGCCGCCGCTGGACCGGCCTGGAGCGCCGCGAACAGGACCAGGGACAGCACGACCAGGTCCGCCAGGTGCTCTCCGTCTCCAGCGCCGGGATGCTCATCCGGCGCGACGTATGGGACCAGCTCGGCGGCTTCGACCAGCGCCTGCCCCTGATGCGCGACGACGTCGACCTGTGCTGGCGCGCCCAGGCCGCGGGCCACCAGGTCCTCGTCGCGCCCGACGCCGTCCTGCGGCACGCCGAGGCGTCCGCCCGCGAGCGCCGCCCCATCGACTGCGTGGGCCGCTCGGTAGCGAACCCCCACCGCGTCGACAAGGCCGGCGCCGTCTACACCCTGCTCGCCAACACCCGCGGCCCGCTGCTCCCGTACGTCCTGCTGCGGATCATCCTGAGCACCCTGCTGCGCACCCTCGCCTACCTCGTCGGCAAGGTGCCGGGGCAGGCGCTGGACGAGATCGCCGGGCTCTTCGGCACCCTGCTGCGCCCCGAGAAGATCCTCGCCGCCCGCAGACGGCGCGGAAAACCGCAGGTGGAGGCGGCCGAGCTGCGGCCGCTCTTCCCGCCGCCGGGCGCCACCGTACGCGCCACCGTCGAGCAGGTCGCCGGCAGCGTCGGCGGCCGCTCCGAACCCGAACTCTCCGCCGCCGGACGGCATGGCGCCGTCGAGTCCGGCCCCGGCGGCGACGACGCCGACTTCCTCGAGGTCGAGCAGTTCGCCCGGCTCAAGGCCATCGCCCGCAAGCCGGGACCGGTGCTCTTCGCCGTCCTGCTGCTGGTCTCGTTCGTCGCCTGCCGCGCCCTGATCGGCGGCGGCGCGCTGGCCGGCGGCGCCCTGCTGCCCGCACCCGCCGACGTGACCGACCTGTGGGCCCGCTACACCGACGGGTGGCACCCGGTGGGCACCGGCGGCACCCAGACCGCGCCGCCGTACCTGGCCGTGCTGGCCGGGCTGGCCACGGTCTTCCTGGGCAGCATGGGCTTCACCCTCACCCTGCTGCTCGTCTGCTCCGTGCCGCTGGCGGGCATCGCCGCGTACTTCGCCTCCCGCCCGCTGGTGGAGTCCCGGCTGCTGCGCGCCTGGGGCGCGGTCGCGTACGCGTTCCTGCCCGCCGCCACCGGGGCGCTCGCCGACGGCCGGCTGGGCACCGCCGTCCTGGCCGTCCTGCTGCCGCTGATGGCGCGCGCCGCCGTCGCGGCCAGCGGGCTGACGCTCGCCAAGGGCACCCCGAGCTGGCGCGCGGCCTGGGCGTACGCGCTGCTGCTGACCTTCACCACGTCCTTCACCCCCGTGGTCTGGCCGCTCGCGGTGGCGCTCGGCCTCGGCGGACTCGGCCTGTCCTTCTTCCGCACCCGCACCGCGCACCTGACCGCCTACGGGCTGCGCTTCCTGGCCGTCGTCGGCACCCCGCTGCTGATCCTCGCCCCGTGGTCGCTGTCCCTGCTCGCCCACCCCGGCCGCTTCTTCGACGAGGCCGGGCTCGGCGGCACGGTCGGGGCGGCGTCCGCCCTGGACCTGCTGGCGCTGAGCCCCGGCGGCCCGGGCGGTGGCGGCTCGCTGCTGCTCCTCGGTTTCGTGCTGGCCGCCCTGGGCGCCCTGCTGCGCGGCGAGCGGCAGACGGCGGTCCGCGCGGCCTGGGTGGTGGCGCTGGCCGGACTGCTGTTCGCGGCCCTCACCAACCGCGTCGGCTGGGCCGGGCCCGCGACCCTCGTCTACGGACTGGCCCTGCTGAGCGCCGCCGTGGTCGGCGCCGAGGGCGCCCGCGAGCGGGTCGCCGCACGGAGCTTCGGCTGGCGGCAGCCCACCGCGCTGCTGATCGCGGCCGCCGCGGCCGTCGCCCCGCTGCTCGCCGCCCTCGGATGGATGGCGAACGGGGCGGACGGCCCGATGGAGCGCCGCGACCCGGTGCAGGTCCCGGCGTTCGTCGCCGAGGAGGCCACCACCCGCGACCAGGCCCGCACCCTGGTGCTGGACGGCGACCGGGCGCACACCGACTACGTCCTCGTACGCGGCTCCGGCGCCCGCCTGGGCGACGCCGAACTCGCCGCCGAGGCGGGCAGCGACCCCCGGCTCGACGGCATCGTGGCCAACCTCATCGCGGGCTCCGGCGCCGACCAGACCAGCCAGCTCGGCGGCTACGCCGTCCGCTACATCCAGGCCCGGGACGGCGCCCCGCGCGAGGTCGCCCGGGTGCTGGACCAGACGCCTGGCCTGACCCGGCTCAGTCAGCAGGACGGCACGCTGTGGCGCGTCGACCAGCAGGTCTCGCGCGTGTCCATCGTCCCGGGCGAGCGCGGTACGGGCACGGGTGCCGGCGCCGCGGCCGCCCCGGTGCCGGTGGGCTCCGGCCCCGTCGAGGCGCACACCGACATCCCGTCGGGACCCGACGGCCGGGTGCTGCGGATCGCCGACCGCGCCGCGCCCGGCTGGCAGGCCACGCTCGACGGCAAGGCACTGAAGGCGACCAAGGTCGACGGCTGGGCCCAGGGCTTCGAACTCCCGGCGTCCGGCGGACGGCTCGACCTCACCTACGAGACCCCGCTCACCCACACCGCGTGGGTCTGGACCCAGGGCCTGCTCGCGGTCGTCCTGCTGGTGCTGGCGCTGCCGGGCCGCCGCCGGGACATCGACGACGACCTGCCGGGGGCGGAGGCGCCCGTGGCCGCCGCGGCGATCCCCGCGCAGGCGGCGGACGGCGAGGGGCGCCGGGCCAGGCGGCTGCGCGCCGCGGCCGAGGCGGCGCAGACCGCGGAGGCGGCCCAGGCGGGGGAGGCGACGCCGGGCGGCGGCACGGCCCATGGCACGTCGGGCGCCGCTCCGAGTGCCGCTCCGAGTGCCGGGCCGGGTATCCCGGTGGGCGATGCGTCAGGCGCCCCGTCCGGTGGTGCGGTGCCCGAGGGCGACGGTGGCCGGGCGGCGAGCCCGCCCCTGCCCCCGCTCCCGCCCAAGCCGCCCATGGACCCGCCGATGCCCATGGACCCGCCGGTGCCGGTGGACCAGACCGGGGCCGCGCCGTACGAGGCGTACGACGGCTTCCCGCAGCAGCCGGCGCAGTCGGCGCCGTACGGGGAGTGGCAGGCGCAGCCGTACCCGCCCGCCGACTACGACGCGTACCAGGGCGACCAGAGCGGAGCGGCCCCGTACGCCGACGGCACGTACGCCGACGGCGGGTACGCCCAAGCCCCGTACGGCGAGGGCCAGTACGGGCAGTACGCCGCCGGCGGATACGCGGAAGGCCGATACGAGGACGGCGGATACGGCGAGGGCGGCTACGGTGACGGCGGCTACCCGGCGCAAGCGCCGTACCAGGCCGCCCCGTACCCCGACCCGGCCGCCGGCTACGGCGGTTACCCCCGGACAGCGACCCGCCCTTCGACGGCGGGGGCGAGTCAGGGAACCACCGCGACGGGAGCGAGCAGCAGCGATGAACCGCACCACCCTGTCCCTGATCGCCGCCGCCGCGGCGCTCGCCGCGGTCACCGGCGTCGCGACCCTCACCGAGCCGTTGGAGCAGACGGACACCTCCGCGGCCACGGCCGCGCGGCTGCCCGTGGAGCGCTCCAGCCTGGTGTGCCCGGCGCCCACGTCCTCGGACGTCGGCGAGACGACGTACACCGCGTTCACTCCGGCGCGGAAGGACGCGAACGAGGCGAAGGGCACGGCGCAGTCGGCCGACAAGAGCACCGCCCAGCTCCTGCCCGCCGCAAACGGGGCCCAGGACGACCTGGCCGCCGGAAAGGACGAGAAGGACGGCAAGGACGGCAAGGACGGCGAGCGGCGGGGCGGCCCGGGCGGCGACCCGGTCGTCCCGCTGAAGGAGCCCGGAGTCCCGGTCGCCGCCACGGCGGACGGCGGCGACGCCCCCGCCCTCACCGGCACCGCCGACGGCCGCCTGGCCCCCGGCTGGACCGTGCAGCAGACCACCGTCGTGGACGCCGGCATCGGACGCGGCCTGCAGGGCGCGTCCTGCACGGCCCCCGACACGGAGTTCTGGTTCCCGGCCGCCAGCACCGCCGCCGACCGGCAGGACTACGTCCACCTGACCAACCCGGACGACACCGCCGCCGAGGTGGACCTGGAGCTGTACGGCCCCGAGGGCCGGGTGGACGAGGCGCAGGCCGGCGAGGCGATCGCGGTGCCGCCGCACACCACCGTCCCGGTGCTGCTCTCCACCCTCTCCAGCCGCCCGGAGATCAACCTGACGCTGCATGTCGCGGCCCGATCCGGCCGGGTCGGCGCCATGGTGCAGGCGGCCGACACCAACCTCGGCGGCGACTGGCTGCCCGCCTCCGCCGACCCGGCGCCGACCGTCGTCCTCCCCGGCATTCCGAAGGACGCCACGGCGGTGCGCCTGGTCGCCTTCGCCACCGGGGACGACGACGCCGACCTCACGGTGCGGCTGGCCGGGGCCTCCGGCACGATCACCCCCGCCGGAAACGCGACACTGCACGTCAAGAGCAAGATGACGGCCGCGATGGACCTGGGCGACGTCACCAAGGGGGAGGCCGGCTCGCTGGTCCTCAGCGCCGAGGGCGGCGGCCCGAAGGCCGCGGTGGTGGCCGCGCTGCGCGTCACCCGCGGCAAGGGGAGCAAGCAGGAGACGGCGTACATCCCGGCCACCGGCCCGATCGAGGAGCGCGGCACCGTCGCGGACAACCGCGCGAAGGGCACCACGCTCTCCCTGGTGGCACCCGGCGAGACCGCGAAGGTACGGGTCACGTCCTCGGCCGGGACCGGCGGCGGCAGCGCCGTGAGCGAGGAGTACACCGTCAACGGCGGAACGACGAAGGAGATCAGCCCGCCGGTCCCCAAGGGGGGCAAGGGCGCGTACGCGGTGACCGTCGAACGGATCTCGGGCGGGCCGGTGCACGCGGCGCGGACGCTGGCACTGCCCCGGGACGGCGTCCCGATGTTCACGGTCCAGACGATCCCGGACGACGGCGGGACGGTGGAGGTCCCGGAGGCGGAACAGGACCTGTCGCTGCTCAACAGGTGAGCCGCGGGCAGGCGAGCCGTCGGCGCGGTCGGCAAGCGGGCCGTGAGCGCGGTCGTGGGGCCGCGGCGGATCAGGCGGTCAGCGCACGGCCCGCCCATCCCGCCGCACGACGGCCTACTCCTGCCCGTACCGCGGATCCACCGACTCCGGGGCGAGCCCCAGCAGTTCGGCGACCTGCTCCACGACCACCTCGTGGATGAGCAGCGCGCGCTCGTCCCGGTTCTTGGCGCGGATCTCGACCGGCCGCCGGTAGACCACGATCTGGTCCGGGGTGTCACCCCGGGCCGCGACGAACCGGCCCAGCGGCACCGAGCCCCCGTCCCACAGCAGCCCGCCGCCGTCCGGGCCCAGCCCGTCACCGCCCGTCGTCGGCACGTCGACGACCCGGAACTCCACCGCGGCGAGCTGCGGCCACCGTCGCTCCAGCCGCTCCACCGAGTCGTGCACCAGGTCGACGAAGGACTCCGCACGGCTCACCGACAGGGGCACCTGCGGTGGCGCGACGGGGCCGCGCATGCCGCGCCCGTGCCGGTCGCGGCGGCGCGGGCGCGGTTCGGACGAATGGGGTGGTACGGGCCTGGTCATCACTCACGAGAGTAGCCCTCGGGGCCCCGCCAGGATGCGCTTATTCGGCCACCCCGTGGCACACCGGGCGCCAGGTCCCGTCATGAGCATTCCAGCCATCGTGAGGTGCAAAAACAGCCGTCTCCGGGGTCGGCGCCGATGGCGCTCCGGGCCTCCGCCCGGGCGCCCCGCCCGCGCCCCGGTCCGCGCCCTCGTCGGTCGCGCGGAGGCTCGGCGCAGGTCAGACGCGATGTTCACGTACGGGATGGGACGGGCGAACCGGGACGACACGGCGGAGTGAGCTGGTGGGGAGTCGTCGCGGCCCGCTCAAGAGTGCGGTACCGTCCAACGTCGTGAGCCCTGTACGTCGCTGTTCGCGCACCGCGTGCGGCCGCCCCGCCGTCGCGACGCTGACGTACGTCTACGCGGATTCGACCGCCGTCCTCGGACCGCTCGCCACCTACGCCGAGCCCCACTGCTACGACCTGTGCTCCGAGCACTCGGAGCGGCTGACCGCGCCGCGCGGCTGGGAGGTCGTACGCCTTGCCGTGGACAGCGGCCCGGCCCGGCCCAGCGGCGACGACCTGGAAGCCCTTGCCAACGCCGTACGGGAAGCCGCCCGCCCGCAGGAGCGCGCGGCCGGAGGCGGCCCCGGGGGCCCCGGCCCGGGCGGCCGGGAGGGCGACCCGGTGGAGGGCCTACGCCGCGGCCATCTGCGGGTGCTGCGCTCACCCGACTCCTGAGCGGCGGCCCCGACTCCTGAGCGGCCCCTCCTGAGCGGCCCCGACTCCTGGGCAGCGGCGCGGCACGCGTCGGCCACTGGCGTGGCGCACGTCGGCCGCACAGTTCCGGCACAGCCCCTGCGGGTAGGTTTGGGTGACCGTGGAGACCTCTCCAGGTGACCTCGAGAACCTCCAGAAGGGGTGGGCTGTGCCCGACTTGTCGCAGATCGTGAAGGCGTACGACGTGCGGGGAGTGGTCCCGGACCAGTGGGACGAGCCACTCGCCGAACTCTTCGGTGCCGCGTTCGCGCGGGTCACGGGCGCGGCGGCGATCGTCGTGGGCCATGACATGCGCCCCTCGTCCCCCGGTCTCTCGCGGGCCTTCGCACGCGGCGCCGCCACCCTCGGCGTCGATGTGACCGAGATCGGCCTGTGCTCCACCGACCAGCTCTACTTCGCCAGCGGCCAGCTGGACCTGCCCGGCGCGATGTTCACCGCCAGCCACAACCCGGCCCAGTACAACGGCATCAAGATGTGCCGGGCCGGCGCCGCCCCCGTGGGCCAGGACACCGGGCTCGCCGAGATCCGCGCCCTGGTGGAGGAGTGGTCCACCACCGGCACACCGGCGCCCGCCGCCACCCCCGGCGAGATCACCCGGCGCGACGTCCTGGCCGACTACGCGGCCCACCTGCGGAAGCTGGTCGACCTCACCGCCATCCGGCCGCTGAAGGTCGTCGTGGACGCGGGCAACGGCATGGGCGGCCACACCGTCCCCACCGTCTTCGAGGGCCTGCCGCTCGAGCTGGTGCCGATGTACTTCGAGCTCGACGGCACCTTCCCCAACCACGAGGCGAACCCGCTCGACCCGGCGAACCTCGTCGACCTCCAGGCCCGTGTCCGTGAGACCGGCGCGGACCTGGGCCTGGCGTTCGACGGCGACGCCGACCGCTGCTTCGTCGTCGACGAGCGCGGCGAGCCCGTGTCCCCGTCCGCGATCACCGCGCTGGTCGCCGCCCGCGAACTGGCCAAGCACCCCGGCGGCACGGTCATCCACAACTGCATCACCTCGTGGTCGGTCCCCGAGGTGGTCAAGGAGCAGGGCGGCAAGCCGGTCCGCACGCGCGTGGGCCACTCGTTCATCAAGGCGGAGATGGCCCGTACGGGCGCGATCTTCGGCGGCGAGCACTCCGCCCACTACTACTTCCGCGACTTCTGGAACGCCGACACCGGCATGCTCGCGGCCCTCCACGTCCTGGCGGCGCTGGGCGGCCAGGAGGGACCCCTTTCCCGCCTGGTGGCGCAGTACGACCGCTACGCCGCCTCCGGCGAGATCAACAGCACGGTCGAGGACCAGGCCGGCCGGGCGGCGGCGGTGAGGTCCGCGTACGCCGACCGCCCCGACGCCGACCTGGACGACCTGGACGGCCTGACGGTGACCACCCCCGACTGGTGGTTCAATCTCCGCGCCTCCAACACGGAACCGCTGCTGCGCCTGAACGTGGAGGCCCGCGACGCGCAGACGGTAACCAAGATCCGAGACGAGGTCCTGGCCATCGTCCGCGCCTGACACGCGCGCCGGGGGACCGCCTTCGACCGGGGGCTCGGCCGCCCTTGGCCCTGACGGCCCCTCGGCGCTGGCCGGTCCCCGCGCCGGCAGCCCTCTGGGCCCGGGGCTCCGCCCCCGGACCTCGGGGCCGCCGGGAAACCTTCACGGGGAACGCGCCTCCGGGCCCGGCGCCCGGCCTCGAGCTTTGCCCCGCCCCTCGGGCACCTCGGGTCCACCGGGGGGCCGGGGGCCGGGGGCGCAGCCCCGGCTACGGGAAGGGGCGGGGCTGGGGGAACACCCCCACGCGCCCGTCCCCGCGCCACCGGCCCGTATGCCCCGGTCGGGCCGCGCCCCACCCGCCTCAGCGGTACGCTGACGACGCCGAAACCACTCCCGAAGGGAACAGCGCCGATGCCGCTCGAAGCCGGTCTTCTGCAGATCCTCGCCTGCCCGGCGTGCCACGCCCCGCTGCGTGAGGAGCCGGCGCCGGAGGCGGAGGAGACCTCCGAGCTGGTGTGCACCGGCCAGGGCTGCGGCCTCGCCTACCCGGTGCGGGACGGGATCCCCGTACTGCTCGTGGACGAGGCCCGCCGCCCGGCCTGACCGCCGACGCGTTCCGGCGGCCTCCGTAACCGGCCCGCACGCAAACGGCCGGACGCGGACCGGCCGGACGCGAAGCAGCCGCGGCGAACCTGCCGGACGCCGACCGTCGGCCGCATGCGCACCAGCCGGATACGCACCGACCGGATGCGACCAGCGGATATGCGCCAGCCGGTACAGACCGCCGGACGCACCAGCCAGAACGCACCCGCCGGAACGCACCCGCCGGAACCTCCCGCCGGGGCCCGCCCCGCCCCGGCAGCCCCCGGCGGCACCAGCCCCCGCGATCGGACATCGGAAAGCCGAGCCACGGCGATCGGAGGCCGAAGCACGATGCTTGACGAATCCCTCCTCGACGCCCCCGACGCCCTCGCCCGCGCCGACACGCGCGGGCTCCTGCGCGGAGCCGCCGAATCAGGAGCCCGGGTCCGTGCCGCCGCCCGGCACGCCGCGGAGGCCGGGATCCCGGGCCTCCAGCCGGACGGCCGACCACGTGCCGTCCACGTCGCCGGGCCCGGCGCCGCCGGGAGCTGCACCGCCGATCTGCTCGCGGCGCTCACCGGCGGCAGCTGCCCCGTCAGCCTGATCGCCCCCACGGGCGTGGCCCCCGCGCCCGGCGCGCTGCGCTGGACGCTGCCGGGCTGGGCCGGGCCGATGGACCTGCTGCTGATCGCGACACCGGACGGTACGGAACCCGGGCTTCCGCTGCTCGTCGAGCAGGCGTACCGCCGAGGCTGCAACATCGTGGCGGTGGCCCCGGCCCGCTCGCCGCTGGCGGAGGCCGTGGGGCAGGCGCGCGGCCTGGCGGTCCCGCTGGCCGTGTCGCCGTACACCACGACGTACGCGACCGCACCGTACGACGACGAGGCGGCGGCCGCCTCCGCCGAACCCGTCGCAGGCGCCCTCGACCCGCGGGGCCCCGGCTGGCCCGGCGGCACCGGCACCGGTCCGAGCACCCGAACCGGCCCCGAAACCGGCTCCCAAACCGGCCCAGAGCCCGCCCCCGAAACCGCCCCCGAAACCGCCCCCGAAACCGCCCCCGGAGCCGGCCCCGAGCCACCGCCCGGCGGCCCCCACCCGCCCCACACCCTCCACCACGGCACCGGCCACGCGGAGGACCCCCTGGGCACCGCGCCCGGTGAGACGACCGGGCCCGCCCTCCCCGGCACCCTGTGGGCGCTGCTCACCCCGCTGCTGGTCCTGGTCGACCGCATCGGCCTGGTCGCCGCGCCGCCCTCCGCTCTGGAGCAGGTCGCCGACCGCCTGGACCGGGTCGCCGAACGGTGCGGCCCGGCCATCGCCACCTACAGCAACCCGGCCAAGACGCTCGCCGCCGAGCTCGCCGGCGCGCTGCCCCTGATCTGGACGGAGGGGTTGGTCGCGGGCGCCGCCGGGCGCCGCTGCGCGGGGCTGCTCGCCGCCCTGGCCGGGCGCCCGGCACTGGTCGCCGAGCTGCCCGGGGCGCTGGCCGCGCACGGCATGCTGCTGACCGGGGCGTTCGCGGGCGGAGCCAACCCCGAGGACTTCTTCCGGGACCGCGTCGAGGAGCCGGAGGCCCTGCACGCCCGGGTCGTCCTCTTCCGCGACCAGCCGGTGACGGAGTTCTCCGCCGCGCCGACCGCCCGCGAGCTCGCGCTCGCCCACGACACGCCCGTCAGCGAGCTGGAACCCGCCGAAGGCAGTCCGCTGGAAGCCGCCGCTGAACTCCTCGCCATCGCGGATTTCGCCGCCGTTTACCTGTCGCTCGCCTCGCCAGAGGGATCATAGGGATCACGAGAGGGAGGGCGCGGCCGGTCCGTCCGTCGGCCGCCTCCGCACCCCGGGTACGTCGCCGGTAGGGGACCCGAGCCCCGTACCGAGCACGCACCCGAGCCCCCGTACCGAGCACGCACCCGAGCCCCCGTACCGAGCACGCACCTGATCCCCGTACTGAGCACGTACCTGATCCCCGTAACAAGCACTCAAGCGCCCCCGCGCACGCCCCACGAGCACGCCGCAAGAGCCCGTAAGAGTCAGGAACCCACACGTCATGGACCGCCTCGCGAACACCGTGCGCCCCTACGCCTGGGGCTCCACCACCGCCATCCCCGAACTCCTCGGCATCCGGCCGACCGGCGAGCCGCAGGCAGAGCTGTGGATGGGCGCACACCCGGGCGCGCCCTCCCGCGTCGACCGCGGTGCGGGCCCGGTCGCGCTCAGCGACGTGATCGCGGCCGACCCCGAAGGGGAACTCGGCCCGGAGGCGGTGCGGCGTTTCGGACCGCGGCTGCCGTTCCTGTTCAAGGTGCTCGCGGCGGCCTCCCCCCTCTCCCTCCAGGTGCACCCCGATCTCGCCCAGGCCGCCGCGGGTTACGCGGACGAGGAGGCGCGCGGCGTGCCCGTCGACGCGCCGCACCGCAACTACAAGGACGCCAACCACAAGCCGGAACTGATCTGCGCCCTCACGCCCTTCACCGGCCTGTGCGGATTCCGCGACCCGGACGAGACCGCCGAGCTGCTGGCCGCCCTCGACGTCGACTCGCTCAAGCCGTACGTCGACATCCTGCACGCCCACCCCGAGTCGGACGCGCTGCGCGAACTCCTCACCGCCGTCCTCACCGCCGACCACGACGCGATGGCCGAGACGGTGGAGGAGGCGGCGCACGCCGCGGAGCGGCTCAGCGCGCTCGGCGGTCCGTACGCCGACGCCTACGCCGCCTACGCCTCGCTCGCCCGGCACTTCCCCGGCGACCCCGGCGTCATCGCCGCCATGCTGCTCAACCACGTACGCCTCCAGCCCGGCGAGGCGCTCTACCTCGGAGCGGGCGTGCCGCACGCCTACATCGACGGCCTCGGCGTGGAGATCATGGCCAACTCCGACAACGTGCTGCGCTGCGGGCTGACCCCGAAACACGTCGACGTCCCCGAACTCCTCCGCGTCGTCCGCTTCGAACCCGGCGTCCCCGCCGTGCTGCGACCCGAGGCCGACGCGGACGGCGAGGAACTGTACGCCACGCCGATCGACGAGTTCCGGATCTCCCGTTACGTCCTGGTCGCGGGCGCGGCCGGACACCCGCTGCCGTCCGGCGCCCCGCAGATCCTGCTGTGCACGTCGGGGACGGTGCGCGTGCGTACGACGCACGTCCCCGGCGAGCTCACCCTCGCGCGCGGCGAATCGGCGTACGTCCCGGCGGGCGAGCAGGTCGAGGCGGCCGGTGACGGCACGCTCTTCCGGGCCACCGTGGCCCTGTGACGCCGACCCCCGCACCGAGGCTGCAACAATGTCCCGCCGTGAAGCGGTAAAGCGGCGGCAAAGCCGGCGGCACAGCTGCCGCGAGCCGCGTGAGCCGCGCGAGCTGTAAGAGGCGGAAGGGATATCCGGCACATATGAGTGCATCAGGCGGAACCAAGGCGATCGTTGCCGCACTAGGCGCCAATCTGGCCATCGCGGTGGGCAAGTTCGTGGCCTTCGCGTTCAGCGGCTCGTCGTCGATGCTCGCCGAGGGCGTGCACTCGGTCGCCGACTCGGGCAACCAGGCGCTGCTCCTCCTCGGCGGCAAGAAGGCGCAGAAGGAGGCGACGAAGGAGCACCCCTTCGGCTACGGCCGCGAGCGCTACATCTACGGCTTCCTCGTCTCCATCGTCCTGTTCACCATCGGCGGCGTCTTCGCGCTGTACGAGGGCTACGAGAAGATCAAGCACCCGCACGAGATCGACGACTGGTACTGGCCGGTCGGCGTCCTCGTCTTCGCGATCATCGCCGAGAGCTTCTCCTTCCGCACAGCCATCAAGGAGTCCAACGAGATCCGCGGTGGCCTCACCTGGACCCAGTTCGTACGCCGCGCGAAGGCGCCCGAGCTGCCGGTCGTCCTCCTGGAGGACCTGGGCGCCCTGGTCGGCCTGATCCTCGCTCTCGGCGGCGTCGGCCTGGCGCTGCTGACCGGGGACGGCGTGTGGGACGGCATCGGCACGATGTGCATCGGCGTGCTGCTCGTACTGATCGCCCTGGTGCTCGCGGCGGAGACGAAGTCCCTGCTGCTGGGCGAGGCGGCCGATGTCGACCAGGTCGCGAAGATCCGCGAGGCGATGGTGGACGGCGAGACCGTCACCGGCCTCATCCACATGCGCACGCTCCACCTGGGACCGGAGGAACTGCTCGTCGCCGCGAAGATCGCGGTGGCGCACGACCACACGGCGGAGATGGTGGCCCGGGCGATCGACGAGGCCGAGGCCCGCATCCGCGAGGCGGTGCCGATCGCGCGGGTGATCTACCTGGAGCCGGACATCTTCAGCGCCGAGGCCGCCCCGGCGTCCCCGCCCGCCTCCACGACCTGACGCCTGACCGCAGGCGGCGGACACCAGAGGGCCCCGAGCGGGACCGGACCACCGGCCACGCTCGGGGCCTTCTGCCGTTCTGCGGCCGGCCGCTACCAAGACCGGCTGCCGCCAGGGGAAGACACCGGCACCAGCACCAGCACCCGCACGCGTACCGGCACCCCTACCGAATCTCTCCCAACACCCCCAAGATCTCCGGCACCCCCGCCGCCCCCCGCAGCCGCTCCCGGAACCCGTCATCCATCAGCTTCCGCGACAGCAACGCCAGAATCCGCAGGTGCTCGTCACCCGCCGCGGCCTCCGGAACCGCGATCATGAAGATGAGCCGCGCCTTCGTGCCGTCCAGCGAACCCCACTCGATGCCCTCGGCGGACCGCGCGAACCCGACGACCGGCGCGGTCACCGCGTCCGTCTTCGCGTGCGGAATGGCGATCTCCTCGCCGAGCCCGGTGCTGCCCTGCTCCTCGCGCGCGAACGCGACCCGGACCAGCTCCTCGACATCCGCGACCTTGCCGTCCGCGGCCAGGAGCTCGGCCATCTCACGTATGGCGGAGTCCTTGTCCTCGGCAGCCAACTCCTCCTTGACGGTCCGTGCGCTGAGATGACCGCACAGCACCTCACCGGCCGACTCACCGACCGCACTCTCCGCCCGCCGCGCCGCCGGGGCGTCCGCATGCACATGCGTGTCGGCCTGTACAGGCGTGTCCGCACGCACAGGCGTGTCCCCCTGCACAAGCGTGTCCCCCTGCACAGGCGTCTCGGCCCCCACCGCATCCCGCCGCCCCCACGACATCAGCGCGACCGTCGTCACGGCCGTCACCCCCGTACCGGCCGCCACCGCGACGAAGAACATCGGCACGCCGCCGACCGCGCCCAGCAGCGCGACGATCGGCCCGCCGTGCGGCACGCTGTCCTCGACAGCCGCGATACCCGCCACGGCCCCCGCGGCCGCCCCACCGAGCATGTTCGCCGGGATGACCCGGGCCGGACGCGCGGCCGCGAACGGAATCGCCCCCTCGGTGATCCCGAAGAAGCCCATGAACAGCGCGGCCAGCCCCGTCTCCCGCTCCTGCTCGTCGAAGAACCTGCGCCGGATCAGCGTCGCCAGCCCCTGCCCCAGCGGCGGAACCGGAATCGCCGCCGCGCACATCCCCATCACCTCGGGGTTCTTGGAGACGAGCCCCGCCCCGAAGAGGAACGCGGTCTTGTTGACCGGTCCCCCCATGTCGAACGCGATCATCAACCCGAGGACGATGCCGAGCAGCGCCGCGCTCGTCCCCGTCAGCCCGCCCAACCAGTCGGTGAGGTGCTCGAAGAGCCACGAGATCGGCTCGCCGATCACATACACGAAGAACAGGCCCAGCGCCGTCGTCGCCACGATCGGGATCACGATGATCGGCATGATCGGCTGGACGAACCGGGGAACCCTGGCCTTCTTGATCCACAGCACCAGATAGCCGGCCAGGAAGCCGGTCACGATCGCGCCGATGAAGCCCGCGCCCGCCTCGCTGTCGTACAGCTCGCCGTGCGCCGCTATCCAGCCGCCGACCATGCCCGGTACGAGCGCCGGCCGGTCCGCGATCGCGTACGCGATATAGCCGGACAGGATCGGGATCATGAGCGCGAAGCCGACGGCCCCGATGTCGTTGACGCTCTTCCACACCGAGTCCTCGGGGATGACGATGCCCTCGGACGTCGTGTGGCCGCCGAGCGCCAGCGAGACCGCGATCAGCAGTCCGCCGACCACCACGAACGGGATCATGTACGAGACACCGTTCATCAGCGCCTTGTAGGTGGCGCCGCGCTGCCCACCGCCACCATCCCCCGCACGCCCGCCCAGCCCGCCGATCCGCGCACGGCCGCCCCGCTCGGCACCGCCCCCACTCGGCCCCGCGTCCTCACCCTCGTACACCGGCGCGCTGCGCGCCCGCTCGATGAGCCGGTCCGGATGGTGAACACCTTCGGCGACGCCCACCACGAGCACCCGCTTCCCGACGAACCGGCTCCTGTCGACGTCCTTGTCGGCGGCGACAATCACGGCGTCAGCGCATCTGACATCGTTGTCAGACAAGACGTTCTCAGCCCCGATCGAGCCTTGCGTCTCCACCTTGATGCTGTGGCCGAGCGACTCCGCCGCCTGGGCCAGCTTCTCCGCGGCCATATACGTATGGGCGATGCCCGTAGGGCAGGCCGTCACCGCCACCAACTTCAAGCCTGACCTGCTGGTCCCCGCGCTCGCAGGGGGATCGGCCGGACTGGTCACGTCGTTCTCCTTACGCCTCAACAGGCGCCGGGCTGCGACGTCCGCCCCGGCGCTAGGCGGCATCCTGCAGCACCGCGGCGCTCGGCGCCGCATCCCGGCCGAACAACGTCCCACGGGCTGGGGTTCACCAGACCGACCGGTGTAGATTCGTGACCAGAGCCAGACGTCGCTGCTGATGGCGGTCGGGCGGTCCGTTCATGGACCGGCCGAGGGAGAGAGGGCCTCCGACGGACTGCGCCTGCGAAAGCGACCCGCACGCGTCGCGCGTGCGTACCTGTACGTCCGCAGGACGGCTTGTACGCCCCGTACGTCGACGAGCCACACGACGGGCGAACGGGTCAGGTTTTCGCATGCCCAGCCGAGACCACTCTCGCTCGAACCCGATGACCATGGAGGACAACCCCATGACCACCGCCGCCACCGGCCAGGACTTCAAGGTCGCCGACCTTTCCCTGGCCGCCTTCGGCCGCAAGGAGATCACCCTCGCCGAGCACGAGATGCCCGGCCTGATGGCGATCCGCCGCGAGTACGCCGACGCGCAGCCGCTCGCGGGCGCCCGGGTCACCGGCTCGCTGCACATGACCGTCCAGACCGCCGTCCTCATCGAGACGCTGGTCGCGCTCGGCGCGCAGGTGCGCTGGGCCTCCTGCAACATCTTCTCCACCCAGGACCACGCGGCGGCCGCCATCGCGGTCGGCCCGAACGGTACGCCGGACGACCCGCAGGGCGTCCCGGTCTTCGCCTGGAAGGGCGAGACCCTGGAGGAGTACTGGTGGTGCACCGAGCAGGCGCTGACCTGGCCGGGCACCGAGACCGGTGGCCCGAACATGATCCTGGACGACGGCGGTGACGCCACCCTGCTCGTCCACAAGGGCGTCGAGTACGAGAAGGACGGCGCCGCCCCGGCGGTCGAGACCGCCGAGAACGACGAGCACCGCGTCATCCTGGAGCTCCTCAACCGCACCCTCGCCGAGAGCCCCCAGAAGTGGACGCGTCTCGCCTCCGAGGTCCGCGGCGTGACCGAGGAGACCACGACCGGCGTGCACCGTCTCTACGAGATGCACCGCGACGGCTCGCTGCTCTTCCCGGCGATCAACGTCAACGACGCCGTCACCAAGTCGAAGTTCGACAACAAGTACGGCTGCCGGCACTCCCTGGTGGACGGCATCAACCGCGCCACCGACGTCCTCATCGGCGGCAAGGTCGCGGTCATCTGCGGCTACGGCGACGTGGGCAAGGGCTGCGCGGAGTCCCTCCGCGGCCAGGGCGCCCGCGTCATCGTCACCGAGATCGACCCGATCTGCGCCCTCCAGGCGGCGATGGACGGCTACCAGGTCGCCACCCTCCAGGACGTGGTCGAGACCGCCGACATCTTCATCACGACCACCGGCAACAAGGACGTCATCATGGCCGCCGACATGGCCAAGATGAAGCACCAGGCCATCGTCGGGAACATCGGCCACTTCGACAACGAGATCGACATGGCCGGCCTCGCCGCCATCCCGGGCATCGTGAAGGACGAGGTCAAGCCGCAGGTCCACACCTGGACCTTCCCCGACGGCAAGGCGATCATCGTCCTGTCCGAGGGCCGCCTGCTGAACCTGGGCAACGCCACCGGCCACCCGTCGTTCGTGATGTCCAACTCGTTCGCGAACCAGACCATCGCCCAGATCGAGCTCTTCACCAAGCCCGAGGCGTACCCGACCGATGTCTACGTGCTGCCGAAGCACCTGGACGAGAAGGTCGCCCGCCTCCACCTGGACGCGCTCGGCGTCAAGCTGACCACGCTCCGCCCGGAGCAGGCCGCCTACATCGGCGTCCCGGTCGAGGGCCCGTACAAGTCCGAGCACTACCGCTACTGAGCCCACCGCGCCTCGACGCCCGACGCCCGACGGCGCACGTCAGGCGCGATGAGCAGCCGGTATCAGGCCCCCGCCCCACCAGCGGGGGCCTGTCCCGTCTGTACCGTCAAGGACCCCACCATGCCCCGCGGCCGCTACTCGCTCCACGACCCGCACGATCACACCTCCCTCGGAGAAGAGCACTTCCACTGCGCCATCGGCCCCTCCGGCTGGCGCTACGTCTCCCAGCTCACCGCCCCCTCTCCCGCCACTCCCCCCGGCGCGGGAGCCGGCGGCCCCGCCGTCCCGCACGACACCCCCGTCGGCTCCGTCGACCTCACCCTCGACGAGCTCGGCCGCCCCATCCGCCTCGAGCTCCACGCCGGGGGCTGGCAGGTCCGCGGCGCCGCACTCGACGGGGTCACCTGGGTCCGCACCGACCCGACCGGCGAACACGCCACCGAGGGCAACGTCCCCGCCCACGCCTTCACCGGCGCCTCTCCGGCCTTCCTCATCGCGACATCCCGCCTGCTGCGGCTGGAACCCGGCGCCCCCGCTACCCGTGTCCGCCTCGTCGCCTTCACTGCCCCGGTACTGGCACCCCGCACCCTTGACCAGTCCTGGTCCCTGCTCGCCAGGACACCACATCCCACTGACAGCGGCCCGCTGATGGTGGAGGAATACCAGGTCAGCGAGCTGGACACGGGGGAGCAGTACAGCGTTCACCTCGCCGGCGACGTGGTCCTGTCCGCGCCCGGTATCGAACTCGAAGACCTCGACGTCCCGCCCTCGGCCTTCTGAGACGCAGGATGTGCGTCGACCCCGGCTGACCTGCTAGTCTGCTCTTCGCCCCCGAAACCTGTTGACACAGGTAGACTGGGGAGGTAGATTCAAACGGTTGCGAGGAACTGGACAGGTCCCGTCGCAACGGCTAGTGTCTACAGCGCTCCGCCCAGGAACGACGTTCCCGGCGAGGCATCTTCGAATCAGTTGGGAAAGCGAAGCCGATTAGATCGGCCGGAGCGATTCTGATAAAGTCGAGAAAGCCGAAAGGCAAAGGCCCTCCAACGGCCACCGGAAATGAAATTCCGACCGGAAACGGAACGGAAAACGGATCTGGTAAGGTTGGAAACGCAAGACCGAAGGGAAGCGCCCGGAGGAAGCCCGAAAGGGAAGCC
The DNA here is from genome assembly GCF_030553055.1 of Streptomyces sp. XD-27. Classification (NCBI taxonomy): domain Bacteria; kingdom Bacillati; phylum Actinomycetota; class Actinomycetes; order Kitasatosporales; family Streptomycetaceae; genus Streptomyces; species Streptomyces sp. XD-27. The sequence continues at coordinate 3,073,740 of NZ_CP130713.1, read as the reverse complement.
GAAGGAAGCGTCCGTTCCTTGAGAACTCAACAGCGTGCCAAAAGTCAACGCCAGATATGTTGATACCCCGTCTCCGGGCCTGATGGTCTGGGACGAGGTTCCTTTGAAGAAACAAAACACAGCGAGGACGCTGTGAACTGTCGGGATTATTCCTCCCGATGGTTCCGCTCAACGCGAGTGTGCATCCCGATTACGGGAAAACATTCACGGAGAGTTTGATCCTGGCTCAGGACGAACGCTGGCGGCGTGCTTAACACATGCAAGTCGAACGATGAACCCGCTTCGGTGGGGGATTAGTGGCGAACGGGTGAGTAACACGTGGGCAATCTGCCCTGCACTCTGGGACAAGCCCTGGAAACGGGGTCTAATACCGGATACGACCACTTGAGGCATCTCATGGTGGTGGAAAGCTCCGGCGGTGCAGGATGAGCCCGCGGCCTATCAGCTTGTTGGTGGGGTGATGGCCTACCAAGGCGACGACGGGTAGCCGGCCTGAGAGGGCGACCGGCCACACTGGGACTGAGACACGGCCCAGACTCCTACGGGAGGCAGCAGTGGGGAATATTGCACAATGGGCGAAAGCCTGATGCAGCGACGCCGCGTGAGGGATGACGGCCTTCGGGTTGTAAACCTCTTTCAGCAGGGAAGAAGCGAGAGTGACGGTACCTGCAGAAGAAGCGCCGGCTAACTACGTGCCAGCAGCCGCGGTAATACGTAGGGCGCGAGCGTTGTCCGGAATTATTGGGCGTAAAGAGCTCGTAGGCGGCTTGTTGCGTCGGATGTGAAAGCCCGGGGCTTAACCCCGGGTCTGCATTCGATACGGGCAGGCTAGAGTTCGGTAGGGGAGATCGGAATTCCTGGTGTAGCGGTGAAATGCGCAGATATCAGGAGGAACACCGGTGGCGAAGGCGGATCTCTGGGCCGATACTGACGCTGAGGAGCGAAAGCGTGGGGAGCGAACAGGATTAGATACCCTGGTAGTCCACGCCGTAAACGTTGGGAACTAGGTGTGGGCGACATTCCACGTTGTCCGTGCCGCAGCTAACGCATTAAGTTCCCCGCCTGGGGAGTACGGCCGCAAGGCTAAAACTCAAAGGAATTGACGGGGGCCCGCACAAGCGGCGGAGCATGTGGCTTAATTCGACGCAACGCGAAGAACCTTACCAAGGCTTGACATACACCGGAAACGGCCAGAGATGGTCGCCCCCTTGTGGTCGGTGTACAGGTGGTGCATGGCTGTCGTCAGCTCGTGTCGTGAGATGTTGGGTTAAGTCCCGCAACGAGCGCAACCCTTGTTCTGTGTTGCCAGCATGCCTTTCGGGGTGATGGGGACTCACAGGAGACTGCCGGGGTCAACTCGGAGGAAGGTGGGGACGACGTCAAGTCATCATGCCCCTTATGTCTTGGGCTGCACACGTGCTACAATGGCCGGTACAATGAGCTGCGATACCGTGAGGTGGAGCGAATCTCAAAAAGCCGGTCTCAGTTCGGATTGGGGTCTGCAACTCGACCCCATGAAGTCGGAGTCGCTAGTAATCGCAGATCAGCATTGCTGCGGTGAATACGTTCCCGGGCCTTGTACACACCGCCCGTCACGTCACGAAAGTCGGTAACACCCGAAGCCGGTGGCCCAACCCCTTGTGGGAGGGAGTCGTCGAAGGTGGGACTGGCGATTGGGACGAAGTCGTAACAAGGTAGCCGTACCGGAAGGTGCGGCTGGATCACCTCCTTTCTAAGGAGCACATGGCCGACTGCGAGCGAATGTCTCGCACGGTTAGCTCATGGGTGGAACGTTGACTACTCGGCACACTCGGTTGTTGTGACTGTTAGTACTGCTTCGGCGTGGAACACAGGACGGAACGCTGGGGGTGTCGGGCACGCTGTTGGGTGTCTGAGGGTGCGAGCGTTGCTCGTCCCTTTGCGATGCCGGCCTCGGTGAACTCTGCACGTTGGTGTGGGGGTGACGGGGGACGGGTCGTTGCTTGAGAACTGCACAGTGGACGCGAGCATCTGTGGCCAAGTTTTTAAGGGCGCACGGTGGATGCCTTGGCACCAGGAACCGATGAAGGACGTGGGAGGCCGCGATAGGCCCCGGGGAGCTGTCAACCGAGCTTTGATCCGGGGGTGTCCGAATGGGGAAACCCGGCAGTCGTCATGGGCTGTCACCCGCTGCTGAACACATAGGCAGTGTGGAGGGAACGCGGGGAAGTGAAACATCTCAGTACCCGCAGGAAGAGAAAACAACCGTGATTCCGGGAGTAGTGGCGAGCGAAACTGGATGAGGCTAAACCGTATGTGTGTGATACCCGGCAGGGGTTGCGCATGCGGGGTTGTGGGATCGCACTTCAGCAGTCTGCCGGCTGTTGGGTGAGTCAGAAACCGTTGATGTAGGCGAAGGGCATGCGAAAGGCCCGGCGTAGAGGGTAAGACCCCCGTAGCTGAAACATTAGCGGCTTGCTTGTGCGACACCCAAGTAGCACGGGGCCCGAGAAATCCCGTGTGAATCTGGCGGGACCACCCGCTAAGCCTAAATATTCCCTGGTGACCGATAGCGGATAGTACCGTGAGGGAATGGTGAAAAGTACCGCGGGAGCGGAGTGAAATAGTACCTGAAACCGTGTGCCTACAAGCCGTGGGAGCGTCGCGCAAGGACTTGTCCTTGCGTCGTGACTGCGTGCCTTTTGAAGAATGAGCCTGCGAGTTTGCGGTGTGTTGCGAGGTTAACCCGTGTGGGGAAGCCGTAGCGAAAGCGAGTCCGAATAGGGCGGTTTAGTAGCGCGCTCAAGACCCGAAGCGGAGTGATCTAGCCATGGGCAGGTTGAAGCGGAGGTAAGACTTCGTGGAGGACCGAACCCACCAGGGTTGAAAACCTGGGGGATGACCTGTGGTTAGGGGTGAAAGGCCAATCAAACTCCGTGATAGCTGGTTCTCCCCGAAATGCATTTAGGTGCAGCGTCGTGTGTTTCTTGCCGGAGGTAGAGCACTGGATAGGCGATGGGCCCTACCGGGTTACTGACCTTAGCCAAACTCCGAATGCCGGTAAGTGAGAGCGCGGCAGTGAGACTGTGGGGGATAAGCTCCATGGTCGAGAGGGAAACAGCCCAGAGCATCGACTAAGGCCCCTAAGCGTACGCTAAGTGGGAAAGGATGTGGAGTCGCAGAGACAACCAGGAGGTTGGCTTAGAAGCAGCCACCCTTGAAAGAGTGCGTAATAGCTCACTGGTCAAGTGATTCCGCGCCGACAATGTAGCGGGGCTCAAGCGTACCGCCGAAGTCGTGTCATTGCAGTACATACCCCCAACGGGGACTGTGATGGGTAGGGGAGCGTCGTGTGCCGGGTGAAGCAGCGCCGGAAGGTAGTTGTGGACGGTTCACGAGTGAGAATGCAGGCATGAGTAGCGATACAAACGTGAGAAACGTTTGCGCCGATTGACTAAGGGTTCCTGGGTCAAGCTGATCTGCCCAGGGTAAGTCGGGACCTAAGGCGAGGCCGACAGGCGTAGTCGATGGACAACCGGTTGATATTCCGGTACCCGCTTTGAAGCGCCAAACATCGAATCAGGCGATGCTAAGTCCGTGAAGCCGCCTTTGATCTCTTCGGAGTGATGGGGAGTGGTGGAGCCGACGGACCAGACTTGTAGTAGGTGAGTGATGGGGTGACGCAGGAAGGTAGTCCAGCCCGGGCGGTGGTTGTCCCGGGGTAAGGGTGTAGCCCGAGAGATAGGCAAATCCGTCTCTCACACAGGGTGAGACCTGATGCCGAGCCGATTGTGGTGAAGTGGATGATCCTATGCTGTCGAGAAAAGCCTCTAGCGAGTTTCATGGCGGCCCGTACCCTAAACCGACTCAGGTGGTCAGGTAGAGAATACCGAGGCGTTCGGGTGAACTATGGTTAAGGAACTCGGCAAAATGCCCCCGTAACTTCGGGAGAAGGGGGGCCATTTCCGGTGATGAGTCTTGCACTCTGAGCTGGGGGTGGCCGCAGAGACCAGCGAGAAGCGACTGTTTACTAAAAACACAGGTCCGTGCGAAGCCGTAAGGCGATGTATACGGACTGACGCCTGCCCGGTGCTGGAACGTTAAGGGGACCGGTTAGCTCCATTTCGGTGGGGCGAAGCTGAGAACTTAAGCGCCAGTAAACGGCGGTGGTAACTATAACCATCCTAAGGTAGCGAAATTCCTTGTCGGGTAAGTTCCGACCTGCACGAATGGCGTAACGACTTCTCGACTGTCTCAACCATAGGCCCGGTGAAATTGCATTACGAGTAAAGATGCTCGTTTCGCGCAGCAGGACGGAAAGACCCCGGGACCTTTACTATAGCTTGATATTGGTGTTCGGTTCGGCTTGTGTAGGATAGGTGGGAGACTGTGAAGCATGCACGCCAGTGTGTGTGGAGTCGTCGTTGAAATACCACTCTGGTCGTGCTGGATGTCTAACCTGGGTCCGTGATCCGGATCAGGGACAGTGTCTGGTGGGTAGTTTAACTGGGGCGGTTGCCTCCTAAAGGGTAACGGAGGCGCCCAAAGGTTCCCTCAGCCTGGTTGGCAATCAGGTGTTGAGTGTAAGTGCACAAGGGAGCTTGACTGTGAGACCGACGGGTCGAGCAGGGACGAAAGTCGGGACTAGTGATCCGGCGGTGGCTTGTGGAAGCGCCGTCGCTCAACGGATAAAAGGTACCCCGGGGATAACAGGCTGATCTTCCCCAAGAGTCCATATCGACGGGATGGTTTGGCACCTCGATGTCGGCTCGTCGCATCCTGGGGCTGGAGTCGGTCCCAAGGGTTGGGCTGTTCGCCCATTAAAGCGGTACGCGAGCTGGGTTTAGAACGTCGTGAGACAGTTCGGTCCCTATCCGCTGTGCGCGTAGGAATATTGAGAAGGGCTGTCCCTAGTACGAGAGGACCGGGACGGACGAACCTCTGGTGTGCCAGTTGTTCTGCCAAGGGCATGGCTGGTTGGCTACGTTCGGGAGGGATAACCGCTGAAAGCATCTAAGCGGGAAGCCTGCTTCGAGATGAGTATTCCCACCTCCTTGAGAGGGTAAGGCTCCCAGTAGACGACTGGGTTGATAGGCCAGATATGGAAGCCGGGTAACCGGTGGAGTTGACTGGTACTAATAGGCCGAGGGCTTGTCCTCAGTTGCTCGCGTCCACTGTGTTGGTTCTGAAGTTGCGAACCGTTTTGAGCCCCTGTTGGGGTTCCGGTTGTGTCATCTTCATAGTGTTTCGGTGGTTATTGCGTTAGGGAAACGCCCGGTTACATTCCGAACCCGGAAGCTAAGCCTTTCAGCGCCGATGGTACTGCAGGGGGGACCCTGTGGGAGAGTAGGACGCCGCCGAACAATTTTTAGAGGCCCTGGTGGGGAACTTCGGTTCCCCACCAGGGCCTTTTTGCGTTCCCTCCTCCACTCCCAAACGGACTTCCCGTCAGGCGAGGGTTGGGGCATCCGCACTTCCGGTCCTTCGAAGTTCCCGGGCACGGACGTCTGCTGTTGCTCCGTCAGCCGCTCTTCTGCGGTGACCAGGAGCCGTGGGGGCGCCGCGGGCGGCCGTCAGTGGGCAGGTGCCGTCCCGTCACCAGTGCGTCGTCCGCGGTGGCCTGCAATGAGCGGGCCACCGCGGACGTATGCGGAGGTATTTCAGTCGGAGGCGGTCAGTCGCCGGGGGCGGTGTCGACGGCGGGCGCGGAGGGGTTGTCTGCGCTGCTGTTGCCGTCTACGCCGGCGGCGCGGGCCAGTTCGAGGTCGAGTGCCTCGCGGCGAATCCTCTGGTCCATGTACAGAAGGGCAGTGATGCCCGCTGTGATCGGAAGAGTGACCGTGGCGCCGATGACCCCGCCGATGCCGATCACGACTAGGAACGTCCAGCCGACCGTGGCGGTCTCACCGGACAGCCAGTCCGACGCGCTGTCCCCGCCGATGACCATGGCGACCATGCTGGTCGGGATCTCGACGATCGCCTCGACCACGAGGACGATCAGGAGCGCGAGGAGCTGTATACCGAAGACACGCCACCAGGCGCCGCGCACCAGCTTCGCCGAGCGACGCAGGGCGGCGGTCACCGAGGCCTTCTCCAGCATCAGCGCGGGTGCGGCCAGACTGAAGCGGATCCACAGCCAGATGGCGGCGCCGAAGGCCGCCAGCCCGCCCAGGAGCGCGAGGGCGGCCCCGCCGCTCTCCGCCCCCGCCAAGGCGAGCAGGACTCCAGGAGCGACGCCCGCCGCGGCGACGCCGACGACGATCAGTGGCAGCAGGAAGAGCAGTCCGCACAGCCGGGCCAGCTGGGGCCGGGCGCTGTGCCAGGCCTCCGCGGTGGTCACCGGACGCCCCAGGACGGCCCGGCTGGTGACGACGGTCAGCAGGGCGGTCGCGACGACGGTGCCGAGCATGCCCAGCAGCAAGGCGACGCTATTGGAGGCGAGCGAGCCGCCGATGGCGTCCAGCGTCTCGCGGAGCGTCGGGTCCGAGGTGTCGTCGAGGGCGTCCAGCCCCGACACGTCCCGGAACCACAGGCCCGTGGCGGTGGTCACCAGGATCTGTGTGACGACGGCGACGGCGAGCGAGATGCCGAGGGCGGTGCGCCAGTGGGCCCGCATCGTGGAGACCGCGCCGTCGAGGATCTCGCCGACGCCGAGCGGCCGCAGCGGGATGACGCCGGGACGAGCCACCGGCGGCGGTTGGGTCCAGCCGGCTCCCCAGGCTCCCCGGTCCACCGGGCCGGGCGGCCGCGGGAACGGCGGGGGCGGGCCGCCCGGCGCCGACCAGCGCCCCGCCGGCGGCTGCCGCTCGGCCCACTTGGCACCCCATACGGGCTGTTCCGGGACCACGGGCCGGTCGGACCCCTCGCCCGTGCCGCGCGTATCGCGGTCAGGGTCCTCGGAAGGGGGCGGTCCGGGCGGCGCCCAGCCCGGAGAGTCGTTCATCTTCACTCCTTCTCGCTGCCCGCCGCGGGTGCGGCGCGGGCCGGTCGGCTGCCATCGTGTCACGGAGGCCTGGCTTCGAACCGGGCCCAGCACGTCGGGGTTCACGGCGGCCCGCTTGCGCGGGCGGATGCCGCCAGTACCGGCACGACCAGGCCGGCGCACGACGCCGACCAGCTTGGTACAGCCGACTGTGGAACGGGAGGTGGGCTGCGAACTCGGTTACGGCACTGGGGTACGCTCTGCCCGCTCAGTGGGGCCGTGGGCCTGCAGCGAGAAGATCCGCTGAGGTGACATCCACGGCTGACATGAACAGCGCGAGATCGCGCAGGACAGAGACGGACATCGACGGACAACGTGGGCCCAATCGTGACCTGGATCACCGACGTCTATCGACTGGATGCGTAAATGGGATGATGTCGATATGAAGGGACGCGTCCTTGTCGTCGACGACGACACCGCACTGGCAGAGATGCTCGGCATCGTGCTGCGCGGCGAAGGCTTTGAACCATCGTTCGTCTCGGACGGTGACAAGGCTCTCGCAGCCTTCCGCGAGGCCAAGCCCGACCTGGTGCTGCTCGATCTCATGCTCCCCGGGCGGGACGGCATCGAGGTATGCCGGCTGATCCGGGCCGAGTCCGGAGTGCCGATCGTCATGCTCACCGCCAAGAGCGACACGGTCGATGTCGTGGTGGGCCTCGAATCGGGAGCGGACGACTACATCGTCAAGCCGTTCAAGCCGAAGGAGCTGGTGGCCCGGATCAGGGCCCGGCTGCGGCGTTCCGAGGAGCCCGCGCCCGAGCAGCTCGCCATCGGCGACCTGGTCATCGATGTCGCCGGGCACTCGGTGAAGCGGGACGGGCAGTCGATAGCGCTGACCCCGCTGGAGTTCGACCTGCTGGTCGCGCTGGCCCGTAAGCCGTGGCAGGTGTTCACCCGAGAGGTGCTCCTGGAGCAGGTGTGGGGCTACCGCCACGCCGCCGACACGCGGCTGGTCAACGTGCACGTACAGCGGCTGCGCTCGAAGGTCGAGAAGGACCCGGAGCGGCCCGAGATCGTGGTGACCGTGCGCGGCGTGGGTTACAAGGCCGGGCCGAGCTGACATGTCCGGGACCGGCTCCGCTCCGCAGTCCGGGAAGCCGGACGGCAGCGCCGCGGGAGGCACTCGTACGGGTCGTCCTGTCGACCCGTCGGGTGACATTCCGCTCTTCCGGCGGCTGTGGAGCGGCGGCCATCTGCTGCCCGACGGCGCGACCGGGGGACCGGCGCACCCGCTGATCCGGTTGTTCGGCCGGTGGATACGCCGTCCACTGGTGCCCGCCGCGCGGTTGTGGCGGCGCAACATCCAGCTGCGCGTGGTCGCCACCACGCTGCTGATGTCGCTGGGTGTGGTGCTGCTGCTCGGCCTCGTCGTGATCGGCCAGGTCCGTAACGGCCTGCTGGACGCCAAGCGGCACGCGGCGCAGTCCCAGGCCGCGGGCGGGTTCGAGGTGGCCGAGCAGATGGCCGACGCCGCTCGCGGCAGAAGCGGCCAGGACGAGGGCGGCGCGGGAAGCCGGGGCACGCAGAACTCCGGGACGTGGCTGACGGATCTGGTGCACCAGCTGGCCAGCGGCGGCAAGGGCTCGTACTCCGTGGTGGCGCTCAGCTCCGAATCCCCCGGGGATCCGTCCGTCGCCCACCGCGGCCCGCGGGCCTCGGGCGACATCAGCCCCGAAAGCGTGCCCGCGGACCTGCGGAAACGGGTCGGCGAGGGCACGGACACGTACGAGCAGTACGCCAAGATCGTGTACAACGGCTCCAACGATGACGAGCCGGCGCTGGTCATCGGCAAGCAGCGCAACGACAACAGCGGCAAGCCCTACCAGCTGTACTACGTCTTCCCCTTCACCCAGGAAGAGAAGTCCCTGAGCCTGGTCAAGGGGACGCTGGCCACGGCCGGGGTGTTCGTCGTCGTGCTGCTCGGCGCCATCGCCTGGGTCGTGGTGCGGCAGGTGGTCACGCCCGTACGGATGGCGGCGGGGATCTCCGAGCGGCTGGCCGCCGGTCTGCTGCAGGAGCGGATGAAGGTCACCGGAGAGGACGACATCGCCCGCCTCGGCGAGGCCTTCAACAAGATGGGGCAGAACCTCCAGGGCAAGATCCAGCAGTTGGAGGAGCTGTCCCGGATGCAGCGCCGTTTCGTCTCGGACGTGTCGCATGAGCTGCGCACCCCGCTGACGACCGTGCGGATGGCCGCGGACGTCATCCACGAGGCCCGCGACGACTTCGACCCCGTCACGGCACGGTCGGCGGAGTTGCTGATCGGGCAGCTGGACCGGTTCGAGTCGCTGCTCTCGGACCTGCTGGAGATCAGCCGCTTCGACGCGGGCGCGGCCGCGCTGGAAGCGGACTCGATCGATCTGCGCGATGTGGTCCACCGGGTCGTCGACGGGGCCGAGCCGCTCGCCGAGCGGAAGGGCAGCCGGATACTCGTGCGCGGCGCCGAGTACCCGGTGGTCGCCGAGGCCGACGCCCGGCGAGTCGAGCGGGTCCTGCGCAATCTCGTGGTCAACGCCGTCGAGCACGGCGAGGGCCGGGACGTGGTGGTGCGGCTCGCCGCGTCGCACAGCGCCGTCGCCGTCGCCGTACGGGACTACGGTGTCGGGCTCAAGCCGGGCGAGGCCACGCGCGTGTTCGACCGCTTCTGGCGGGCCGACCCGGCGCGGGCCCGGACGACCGGCGGTACCGGGCTCGGCCTGTCCATCGCCGAGGAGGACGCGCGGCTGCACGGGGGCTGGCTCCAGGCGTGGGGCGAGCCGGGCGGCGGCTCGCAGTTCCGGCTGACCCTGCCGCGCACCGCGGGGGACGCGCTGCGGGCCTCCCCGATCGCCCTGGAGCCGGAGGACTCGCGCCGCAATCGCGGTCTGCGGGCCTCCGGGCTGCCGCAGGGGCCGGGACGGCGCAGGGTGACGGCCCTGCCCACCCAGGTGCGCCCGGCGCTCCCTCCGGGCCGTCCGCAGCCCTCTACGGACCCCACTGGCCCCGTAGGCCCCACTGGCCCGGTAGGCCCCGCTGACCCCACCGATCCCGCCGCGCCGCGCGACGACGCGCGGACGTCCTCCGCGCCGCGCGACGACACCCAGTCCGCCGCATCGCGCGACGATGCCCGGTCGCCCGCGCGTGGTGGCGGGCAGCCGAACCGGACCGAATCGGGAGGCCCGACCCGTGGCCGCTGATCGCCAACGCCGCCCGCGGGGTCTCCGCCTCCGCCGTTCCCTGGGCGCCCCCGCGCTGCTGACCTGCGGCGCGCTGGTGCTGGCGGGGTGCGCCTCGATGCCCAGCAGCGGCGACGTGAGCCGCGTGGACTCCACCCCGCCCGGCGAGATCGACTCTCAGGTACGGGTCTACGGCGTGCGCCCGGGCGCGGGTGAGCAGCCCTCCGAGCTGGTCTCCGGCTTCCTGGAGGCGACCACGAGCGACGAGGAGAACTTCGGCACCGCGAAGATGTACCTCACCGGCGGCGCGGCCGAGAACTGGGACCCGTTCGCGGCCGTCACCGTCCTCGCGCAGGCCCCGAAGATCACGGTGACGGGGGACCGGGACGGCGACGGCGTGACCGTTGAGCTGTCCGGCACCCAGCTGGCCGAGGTGGACGCCCACCACGCGTACGAGCCGCGGGAGAAGCAGTACAAGAAGCGCATCCATGTGGCGAAGTCGGGTTCGGAGTGGCGGATCGACAGCCTCCCGCCCGGCGTGATCATGGTCGAGTCGGACTTCCAGCGCATTTACCACTCGGTCAACAAGTACTACTTCGCCCAGCTCGGCCCCGACGCCGATGCCTCGGGGGTCGGCGAGGACGTCCTGGTGGCCGACCCGGTCTATGTGCGCGAGCGCATAGATCCGATCACCTGGACGGTGAAGGCCCTGCTCGACGGCCCGACCAACTGGCTCGACCCGGTGGTCCGTACGGCCTTCCCGACCGGCACGGCGCTGCACGACGCCAAGAAGAAGCTCAGCCTCGACGGATCCAACGGGCTGGATATCCGGCTCAACGAGAAGGCGTCGGGTGCGGGTGAGGTGGGCTGCCGCCAGATGGCGGCGCAGGTGCTGTTCACTGTGCAGGACCAGGCGTCGGCGCACGTGAGCAACGTGCGGCTGGAGGGGCCCGACGGTTCGGAGCTGTGCTCGCTGTCGCGTGACGGTGCGCTCCGGTATGCCCCGGACTCCATCAACGGGCGCGCGGAGCACCAGTACTTCGTCGACAAGCGGCACCGCGTGATGCGCCTGTCGGACTCGGACCGGGAGGCGGCTCCCGCGCCGGGGCCGTTCGGCGAGGACACCGCCCAACTGGGTGCCGTAGCGGTGGCGCGGGACGAGCAGTTCGCCGCGGGCGTCTCCCGCGATGGCCGGAACCTGTACATCGCGGGGCTGGAACCCGGCGCGGAGCGTGGTGACGTCCAGCTCCACAGCCGGGCGGGGAGCGCGCGGAACGGGCTGTCGGCGCCCAGTTGGGACGGGCTCGGAGGGCTGTGGGTGGCCGACCGGGACCCCGAGCGGCCGCGGCTGCTGCGCCTGCACCGCAGCACCGAAGGCCCTGAGGAGGTCCGGATCCCGCAGCTGGACGGGCGGCGGATCGAGATGCTCCGTGTCTCGGCGGACGGCATGCGGATCGTGCTGCTGGTGGAGCGCGACGGCCATACGGAGCTGCTGATCGGGCGGGTCGAGCGGCGCGGTACCGCCGACGAGCCGGAGCTGTCGGTGGAGGGCCTGCGTCCGGTCGCGCCGAGGCTGGAGGAGGTCGACGCCGTCTCGTGGGCGGGCGGTAGCCGCCTGGTGGTCGCGGGCCGCGAGTCCCAGGGCGTGCAGCAGTTGCAGTACGTGGAGACGGACGGCTCGCCCGCGAACCTGCCGGCGCCGCCCAGTCCGAACCGGGTGGAGATGCTGGCCGCCTCGGAGGTGCCCGGTCGGCCGCTGGTCGCCGAGTCGATGGACGGCATCGTCAGGCTGCCGCAGAGCGGGAGCTGGAAGACGGTGGCCGGGGAGGGCTCCTCTCCGGTCTACCCGGGCTGAGTGCCGCCCTGACCTGCCTTGACCCGACCTCGGCCTTGGTCCGTTCTGGCCGTCCTGTGTCCCTCCTGACCCGGCTCTGACCTGGGCTTATGAGGGTTGTGGATAACTCTTCGGCCCGCTCGGCGAGCGGTTGTCCACAGGGGTGGCGGCTCTTCCCGCCTCGGGGGACAGTGGTGCCTGCGGGGACGATCGCCATGGGGCGGTGATCGCCAGGGGGAACGGCAGGCGGGGGTGGCCATGCGGGGGTGGTGGCAGGAGATCAGCGGTCTGGTGCTGCCGGTCGGCTGCGCCGGGTGCGGACGGCCGCGTACGGCGCTGTGCGGGCGGTGCCATGCGGCGGTGTGCGGGCAGGGAGCGCGGCGCGTGTGTCCGGAGCCGGTGCCGCCGGGGCTCCCGGCTGTTCATGCGTCAGGGGCGTACGGGGACGAGATACGGGCGGTGCTGCTCGCCCACAAGGAGCGCGGCGGACTGCGGCTGGCCGAACCCCTCGGGGCGGCCTTGGCGGGCGCGGTACGGGCTGCCGTCGGCGGTGGCGAGGCGGCGGGGCCGCGCCGCTGTCCCGGCGGGCCGCTGCTGCTCGTGCCGGTGCCGTCCGCGCGGCGTGCGGTGGCCGCGCGGGGCCACGATCCGGTCCGCCGCATCGCCTGCGCCGCGGCGGGCGCGCTGCGGCGCCGTGGAGTGCCGGCCAGGGTGCTGCCGGTGCTGCGGCAGCACCGGGGGGTGCGGGATCAGTCCGGGCTGGACGCGCGGCAGCGCAGGGCGAATCTCCGCGGGGCCTTGGGCGTGGCGGCGGGTGCCGGGGCGCTGCTGGCGGCGGGGCCGGTGGTCCTGGTGGACGACCTGATGACGACCGGGGCATCGCTGGCGGAGGCGGCGCGTGCGGTCACGGACGCCGGGGGTCCGGTCGCGGGTGCCGCCGTGGTCGCCGCACCACCGGTTGCGTTCGAAATGAACCGGAACTCAAATAGAACATAGATCGTTGCAGGTAGTGGGGGAAACCGAACACTCGACTGGAGGTACGGGCGGGTAAGGGGTGCCGACTTCCGCGTAGGAGGGCTATGTTCGGTTGTGAGGGATGGCAGGCGCTATGCCTCGGATAGCCGCTTGGTGGCAAATTGTGCTGCTCCTTTCGGACAGTGGCAGAGGTGGGTGGCGATCTTGTTCATGGGGGAGGAAGGGGTGAAAGCCGCCAAGCCGGTGGCTCCGGGAAACCTCGGAGCCTAGTGCAGCAAGGGACGCGCTCCGCGCTCGCCGTGGAGCGACCCGGGAACGGAGTTCTGCGTGGACATCGTCGTCAAAGGCCGCAAAACAGAGGTGCCCGAGCGGTTCCGGAAGCACGTGGCGGAAAAGCTGAAGCTGGAGAAAATCCAGAAGCTCGACGGCAAGGTGATCAGCCTGGACGTCGAGGTGTCCAAGGAACACAACCCCCGGCAGTCGGACCGCTCCGACCGAGTCGAGATCACCCTGCGGTCCCGTGGGCCGGTGATCCGGGCGGAAGCCGCGGCCGCAGATCCGTACGCAGCGCTGGACCTGGCAGCGAGCAAGCTGGAGGCGCGCATGCGAAAGCAGCACGACAAGCGCCACACACGTCGTGGCAACGGCAGGATCCCGGCCAGTGACGTGGCCATCGCGGTCCCCGAGGCCGCCCGTATCAACGGCACCGGGGAGATCGCCGCGCAGCGCACGGTCGAGGGCGTGCCGACCACCCGGATGGGCCCCCTGGAGGTCAAGGGAGAAGGGCCGCTGGTCGTGCGCGAGAAGACGCACGCCGCGGCGCCGATGACGCTGGGCCAGGCGCTCTACGAGATGGAGCTGGTCGGACATGACTTCTATCTGTTCGTCGACTCCGACACCAAGCAGCCGAGTGTGGTCTACCGGCGGCACGCCTACGACTACGGCGTGATCCACCTGGAGCCCGAGGCGTTCGTGGGAGAGGAAGCCGGAGGGGCGGGCGGCTCGCTCGGCGGCTGACCGGTCCGGCGCCGGGCCGCGCGATGTGATGTCACGGTGGTGCCCCGGGGTGACTGTGCGCCCCCGGGGCACCAGTGTGCCGTCCTTGCGGCACCACCCCACCGCCCGGGCATGAAATCATGACCGAGCGCGCAACCGGCGTAGGGACCCGACCGGTTGACGGCGCAAAGCCGCGCGCAGAGAGCGCGCGCAGCAAGGGCCATGGCCTTCAGGGGGAGGAACGATGGCGGACAGCTTCGGGCCGGTATCCGAGGGAGACCACGATCGCGGCGTCGAGGCCGGTGCCGACAGGGGTGGGGCGCGTGAGGAGCCGATCCGGGTGCTCGTGGTGGACGATCACGCGCTCTTCCGGCGCGGACTGGAGATCGTCCTCAAGCAGGAGGAGGACATCGAGGTCGTCGGTGAGGCGGCGGACGGCGCGGAGGCCGTGGACAAGGCGGCCGACCTGCTGCCCGACATCGTGCTGATGGACGTCCGGATGCCCAAGCGCGGCGGGATCGAGGCGTGCACCTCCATCAAGGAGGTGGCACCCAGCGCCAAGATCATCATGCTGACGATCAGTGACGAGGAGGCCGACCTCTACGACGCGATCAAGGCGGGCGCCACGGGTTACCTCCTCAAGGAGATCTCCACCGACGAGGTCTCCACCGCCATCCGGGCGGTCGCCGACGGCCAGTCCCAGATCAGCCCCTCGATGGCCTCCAAACTCCTCACCGAGTTCAAGTCGATGATCCAGCGCACGGACGAGCGCCGACTGGTGCCCGCGCCCCGGCTGACCGACCGGGAGCTGGAGGTTCTCAAGCTCGTCGCGACCGGAATGAACAACCGCGACATCGCCAAGGAGCTCTTCATCAGCGAGAACACGGTGAAGAACCATGTGCGCAACATCCTGGAGAAGCTCCAGCTGCACTCGCGGATGGAGGCCGTGGTGTACGCGATGCGGGAGAAGATCCTCGAGATCCGCTAAGCGGCGAGAAACCCCGTCGGACTCGGAACTCCTCCGGGATTCTCGCCCCCGTCGGACGCGGACTCCTCCGGGATGTCCCGCCGCTGCCCGGTACCGCGGCTAGCCCAGTGCCGCGGCCAGCGGCGCCGCCAGCTCCGGCTGGTCCACCCGCTCGATCCGGACGTCGTCGCAGCCCACCCATTCGGCGGCCTCCCTCAGCGCCCGGGCCATCGGCCCGACGGCCTTCGGCGTCTCCAGCGCCACCTGACGCGCCACCAGCGTCCGCCCTCCCTCGCCGGGTCGACCCGGCCCAGCAGCCTGCCGCCGGACAGCAGCGGCATCGCGAAGTAGCCGTACACCCGCTTGGCCTTGGGGACGTACGCCTCCAGCCGGTGGGTGAAGCCGAAGATCCGCTCCGTGCGCGCCCGGTCCCATATCAGGGAGTCGAAGGGGGACAGCAGCGTCGTGCGGTGCCGGCCGCCGTTCACCGATGCCGCCGCGAGCGCCTCGGGATGGGCCCAGGCGGGCTTCCCCCAGCCCGCCACCTCCACCGGCACCAGCCCCGAGTCGGCGATCACGCTGTCCACCTGCTCGCCCCTGAGACGGTGGTAGTCGGCCAGGTCCGCGCGGGTGGCCACGCCCAGCGACTGCCCGGCCAGCCGCACCAGCCGCCGCAGGCACTCCGCGTCGTCCAGGTCGTCGTGGAGCAGCGCGCCCGGCACCGCACGCTCCGCCAGGTCGTACACCCGCTTCCAGCCACGGCGCTCGGTGCAGACCACCTCGCCGTGCATCAGCGCCCGCTCGACGGCGACCTTCGCCTCCGACCAGTCCCACCACGGGCCGCCGTTCTTGGCGCCGCCCAGTTCCGTGGCGGTCAGCGGGCCCTGGGCGCGCAGCTGCTTGATGACCGCCTCGTACGCCCCGTCCGCCAGCTCGTGACCCCAGTGCGGGCGGGCCCGGTAGGCCCGCCGCCGGAAGGCGAAGTGCGGCCACTCCTCGATGGGCAGGATGCAGGCCGCGTGCGACCAGTACTCGAAGCCGGCCGGGGCGCCGGTCGGGGAGCCCGACACGCCCGCCGCGGCGGGCGTCCAGTACGCGTCCTCCACCGTCCGGCGGCCGATCGCGCCGAGGCGCGCGTACGGCACGAGCTCATGGGAGCGGGCCAGCACGGAGATCGTGTCCAGCTGCACCGCGCCCAGGTGGCGCAGCACCCCCCGGACCCCGCCTCTGCGATCCGGTGCGCCCAGGAAACCTTGGGCACGCAGCGCGATCCGGCGCGCCTCGTCGGCGGACAGACTGACCTCGGGCACAGGGGCCGCAATGGAGACAGCACTCGTCATGCGGACACCGTAGAGGTCACCCCTGACAATCGGCCCTGACCAGGCACGATGCCCATGCTGTGCAGACAGCTCCCGGCCGCCCTCGGGCCGTGCCGGCCGGGGGCCGCGGTCAGGGATTCAGGAGGGATTCAGGACTGCGGGCCGGGCAGGTACGGCGCGGCCGAGGGAAGGCCCCAGTCCGAGGGCAGGAGCGATCCGGTCCAGGCGTCCCGCCGCGTGCCTTCGTACGGGATCTTCGCCCGCAGCGTGCCCTCCATCCGGAAGCCGATCTTCAACGCGACCGCCCGGGAGCCCACGTTCCCGGCCTCCGCGTACCACTCCATGCGCTCCACGCCCAGCTCCGTGAAGGCCCAGTCGACCAGGGTCCGTCCCGCCTCGGAGGTGTAGCCGCGGCCGCGGTGCTCCTTCGCGGTCCAGTAGCCCAGCTCGGCCTGCCGCTCCGGGCCGCGCAGGTCGGCCAGCCGGACCAGGCCCACGGCGCCGACCAGCGCCCCGCCGTCCTTGGTGACCGCCGCGAGGTTGTACGTCATGTCGTCCCGCCAGCCGTCCGGGCAGATCCGCCCGACGAAGTCCGCCGCGTGGTCGCGCGTGTAGGGAGAGGGCACGTTGGTCCATCGCGGAATGTCGGGGTCCTGGCACGCCGCGTACACGGCCGGAGCGTCGGAGGGCTCGAAGGGGCGCAGGACCAGGCGCTCGCTGGTGAGGGTGATGGGCTCCATGGCCCGAGTCTGGTGCCCGGGGCCAGGGGCGCGCGAGCGAAATCCCGCGGCATCACCGGGGGCGGCACGGGCACCTTGGGCGTCCTCCGTACGTTGGGTCTGACAGGTGACACCTGGTCTTCGTAAGGACGGACCTCCCGGTGCGGCGGGGTCCTGTCTTACGATGGCCGTTGCGGCGGGGCCAGCGCCGCTTGATAATGCCGCGCCAGCGCACCCGACCGTGCCACGCCCGACCGGCAAGGAGCCAGCCTACGTGTCCGTCCTCAACAAGCTCATGCGTGCAGGCGAAGGAAAGATCCTGCGCAAGCTGCACCGCATCGCGGACCAGGTCAATTCCATCGAAGAGGACTTCCTGAGCCTCTCCGACGCCGAGCTGCGCGCCCTCACGGACGAGTACAAGGAGCGGTACGCCGACGGCGAGAGCCTCGACGACCTGATGCCCGAGGCGTTCGCCACCGTCCGCGAAGCCGCCAAGCGCGTCCTCGGCCAGCGTCACTACGACGTCCAGATGATGGGTGGCGCGGCCCTCCACCTCGGTTATGTGGCCGAGATGAAGACCGGTGAGGGCAAGACCCTCGTCGGCACGCTGCCCGCCTACCTCAACGCGCTGTCCGGCAAGGGCGTCCACCTGATCACGGTGAACGACTACCTGGCCGAGCGCGACTCCGAGATGATGGGCCGGGTGCACAAGTTCCTCGGTCTCGAGGTCGGCTGCATCCTCGCCAACATGACGCCCGCGCAGCGCCGCGAGCAGTACGCGTGCGACATCACCTACGGCACCAACAACGAGTTCGGCTTCGACTACCTGCGCGACAACATGGCGTGGTCGAAGGACGAACTGGTCCAGCGCGGGCACAACTTCGCGATCGTCGACGAGGTCGACTCCATCCTGGTCGACGAGGCCCGTACGCCGCTGATCATCTCCGGCCCGGCCGACCAGGCGACCAAGTGGTACGGCGACTTCGCCAAGCTGGTCACCCGGCTGACCAAGGGCGAGGCCGCCAACCCGCAGAAGGGCCTGGAGGAGACCGGGGACTACGAGGTCGACGAGAAGAAGCGCACCGTCGGCATCCACGAGAGCGGTGTCAGCAAGGTCGAGGACTGGCTGGGCATCGACAACCTCTACGAGTCGGTCAACACCCCGCTCGTCGGCTACCTGAACAACGCCATCAAGGCCAAGGAACTGTTCAAGAAGGACAAGGACTACGTCGTCATCGACGGCGAAGTCATGATCGTCGACGAGCACACCGGCCGTATCCTCGCCGGCCGCCGCTACAACGAGGGCATGCATCAGGCGATCGAGGCGAAGGAAGGGGTGGAGATCAAGGACGAGAACCAGACGCTCGCCACGATCACCCTCCAGAACTTCTTCCGCCTCTACGACAAGCTCTCCGGCATGACCGGTACGGCCATGACCGAGGCGGCCGAGTTCCACCAGATCTACAAGCTGGGCGTCGTGCCGATCCCGACGAACCGGCCGATGATCCGGATGGACCAGTCCGACCTGATCTACCGCACCGAGGTCGCCAAGTTCGACGCCGTCGTCGAGGACATCGTCGAGAAGCACGAGAAGGGCCAGCCGGTCCTGGTCGGCACCACCTCCGTCGAGAAGTCCGAGTACCTCTCCCAGCAGCTCAACAAGCGCGGGGTGCGGCACGAGGTGCTCAACGCCAAGCAGCAC
Source organism: Streptomyces sp. XD-27 (assembly GCF_030553055.1). NCBI lineage: Bacteria > Bacillati > Actinomycetota > Actinomycetes > Kitasatosporales > Streptomycetaceae > Streptomyces > Streptomyces sp. XD-27. The sequence continues at coordinate 3,055,112 of NZ_CP130713.1, read as the reverse complement.
GACCGAGAGGCGATCATCGTCGCCGAGGCCGGCCGCAAGGGCGCGGTCACGGTCGCGACCAACATGGCCGGCCGCGGTACGGACATCAAGCTCGGCGGCAACCCCGACGACATCGCCGAGCGGGAGCTGCGCGGCCAGGGCCTGGACCCGGTGGAGCACGTCGAGGAGTGGGCGGCCGCGCTGCCCACCGCCCTGGAGCGCGCCGAGGCCGCGGTCAAGGCCGAGTTCGAGGAGGTCAAGGAGCTCGGCGGGCTGTATGTGCTGGGCACCGAGCGGCACGAGTCGCGGCGTATCGACAACCAGCTGCGCGGTCGTTCCGGCCGTCAGGGCGACCCCGGCGAGTCCCGGTTCTACCTGTCGCTCGGCGACGACCTGATGCGGCTGTTCAAGGCGCAGATGGTCGAGCGCGTGATGGCCATGGCCAACGTCCCCGACGACGTTCCGATCGAGAACAAGATGGTCACCCGCGCCATCGCCTCCGCCCAGTCGCAGGTCGAGCAGCAGAACTTCGAGACCCGCAAGAACGTCCTGAAGTACGACGAGGTCCTCAACCGGCAGCGCGAGGTCATCTACGGTGAGCGCCGCCGGGTCTTGGAGGGCGAGGACCTGCACGAGCAGATCCGCCACTTCATGGACGACACGATCGACGCCTACATCCAGGCCGAGACCGTGGAGGGCTTCGCCGAGGAGTGGGACCTGGACCGCCTGTGGGGTGCGTTCAAGCAGCTCTACCCGGTGCAGGTGACCATCGAGGAACTGGAGGAGGATGCCGGCGACCGTGCCGGGATCACCGCCGAGTTCATCGCCGAGGAAGTCAAGGCGGACATCCACGCGCAGTACGACGCGCGCGAGAAGGAGCTCGGCTCGGAGATCATGCGCGAGCTGGAGCGTCGCGTGGTGCTGTCGGTGCTGGACCGCAAGTGGCGTGAGCACCTCTACGAGATGGACTACCTCCAGGAGGGCATCGGCCTGCGCGCGATGGCCCAGAAGGACCCGCTGGTCGAGTACCAGCGCGAGGGCTTCGACATGTTCACCGCCATGATGGAGGGCATCAAGGAGGAGTCCGTCGGCTACCTGTTCAACCTGGAGGTCCAGGTCGAGCAGCAGGTCGAGGAGGTCCCGGTGCAGGACGCGGAGGACAAGGCGTCGCTGCGGAAGGACAAGGAGGCCGCGGTTCCGGCGGCCGCGGGCGGCCGGCCGGAGATCCGCGCCAAGGGCCTGGAGGCCCCGCAGCGCCCGGACAAGCTGCACTTCACCGCGCCGAAGGTGGACGGCGAGGGCGACATCGTCGAGGGCGACTTCGCCACCAGCGACCAGCCGCCGGCGCCGCGTGCGTCGGAGTCGGACGGCCTGACGCGCGCGGAGCGCCGCAAGGCGGCCGCGAAGGGCGGACGGCGCCGCAAGAAGTGAGTGCGTGACCGGTGACGGGTTACGGGCCGGGGCACGGCGGCGCAGGCCGCGGTGCCCCGGCCCGTCCGTTGTCCGGGCCTTGGGCTCGGGCTCGGACTTCGGGCTGGTCGATCAGCGGGGGTGTTGCGTCGGGCCCACCTCCACGGCCGCGCAGCGCCAGCGGTCGTCCGGCCCGCGCTCCAGCCGGAACGCGAACGCCCGCAGCCGGTCGCCGGAGGCGATGCGCGCGAAGGCCTCGATGACGCCGTCCCGCGGCTGGTACTCGCCGCAGCGCTCGAGGTAGGGGGCGGTCGCCGCCCCGTCGGAGACGGTACGTAAAGGAGCCTGCGGCGCGAGGGCCACCAGCTGGTCGTACGCCTCGGGGAGGGCGTGGCCCAGCAGGATGTGCACGGGGCGCTGCCCGCTGAGGGTGAGCAGCAGCCGGTGCGCGAACCAGTAGCGCGGCAGGTGTTCCCGTGCCTGGCGCCGCGCGGCGGCGGTCGCCTGCGCCGACACCAGCCGGGTGCCGCCGGGCCGCCGGGCATCGCGGCGGCCGGGCGGCCCGGTGCGGGCCGAGGGGCGCGTGCGGGACTGCGCGGGTACGCGCGGAGGCGCGGCGCGGTGCGCGGTCCGGCTCGCCGCGCGGGACGGGGTCGTGCCCGCGATGGTCTCCGCGCCGGTGCCCGCGATGGTCGCCGCGGCGGTTCCCGCGTTGGGATGAGCCGCGCGGTTGACGGCGCGAGCCGCGAGATCTGCGGCGGCCGCCGCCTGTGCGCCGGCGAGCGGAGGCCCCGGGTCCGATCCATGCGCGGTGCCCGCGGGCTGCACGGCCGGCGGGCTGTCGACCGCCTCGGCGCCGCAGCGCGGCGGTGTGGCGCCCTCGCCGGACGCCGTGGCCGCCGAGTCCGCCCCAGGGACGGCCTCCGGCGAGCTCGGGGCGCGGTCTGCCGTCGGTACGTCCTCGGTTCGGCCCGTCCCCGGGCGTGCCGTCGCGTCAGCCGGTGCCCTGTGTGCTGTCGCGATGGTGCTTCCGTTCCTGTTCATCATCGGTCCCCCCACTCCAGGCCGTCGGCCCGGTGGATACCAGTGAGTAACTTCGGTGGTGTGCTCTTCTACCGAGGTGTTTCCGGCAGCGGCAAGAGGGACTGCCCCATGCCGGGGCGGCAGGGGAGGTTTCCCCTATCAGGGGGGTGAGGCAGTGCGCGGCCAACTGCCCCTACCGGGCGCTCGGCTGCGCCGGGCGGGGACGCGCGCCCGTATGCTGGCTCCACATCCGTCCATCCGCACGCTCGAAGAGGGCTTTCACGAAAGCGGCAGCCATGCGCGTCTATGTCCCCCTGACTCTCCCCGGGCTCGCCGAGGCGCACAAGGCGGGCGAGCTGGGTCCGGCGCCGCTGGACGCGTACGCCGTGACGCCCGCGCTGCGCGAGTGGTACGTCTCCGACGACGTCGAGGAGCTGGAGTACGCGGCGCTGAGCCGCGCCGCGCAGGCGTCGCTGCGCCGCCTCGCCGTGGACCCCCAGGCGCCGCGCCGCCGGGTCGTCGTGGCGGTGGACGTCGCCGAGGGGGCGGCGGTCGCCGATCCCGACCGGGGCCTGGACCAGTCCGCGCTCGGCGAGGTGCGGATCACCTCCGCCGTGCCGCTGGCCAAGGCCGCCGCGGTGCACGTGGACGCCGGCGACGCGGAGGCGGACGTCGCCGCGGCCGCCGAGGCGCTGGGCGCCGCCGACCTCGGTGACGACGACGCGCAGTTCGTCGTGGACGGGGCGGAGGACCACGAGCTGCTGTGGTACGCCACGCAGGAGATCCCCAACCTCATCGGCTGAGCCGCCCCGGTATCCACCCCCGCATCCACCTCGTATCCACAAGCCGTCCCGTCTGTCAGACCCGGTCGGTACCGTCTTGGGCATGGGGAAGAACGCGGCACATATTGTCTGGGACTGGAACGGCACGCTCCTGCACGACATCGACGCCGTCATCGCGGCGACGAACGCCTCCTTCGAGGAGATCGGCCTGCCGCCGATCACGCTGGAGCGCTACCGGGAGCTGTACTGCGTCCCGGTGCCGCGGTTCTACGAGCGGCTGATAGGCAGACTGCCCACCGAGGAGGAGTGGCAGGTCATGGACGCCACCTTCCACCGCTACTACTGGGTCATGGCGGAGAACGCCGGGCTGGCTCTGGGGGCCAAGCAGCTGCTGGCCGACTGGCAGGCCGCGGGGTTCACGCAGTCCCTGTGCTCGCTGGCCCCGCACGACCTGTTGGTTCCGCTGGTGCGCACGCACGGCATCGAGCAGCACTTCGTGCGGGTGGACGGCCGGATCGGTGAAAGCAACACCGGCAAGGCCGCGCAGATGGTGAGCCATCTCGCGGCGCTGGAGGGCGTGCCGCCGGAGCAGGTCGTGGTGATCGGGGACGCGGCGGACGACGCGATAGCCGCCGCGCACGCGGGCGCTCACGCCGTGCTCTACACCGGTGGCTCGCACAGCCGGGCGAGCCTTGAGGCCGCCGGGGTGCCGGTGGTCGACACCTTGACCGAGGCCGCGGAGTTGGCGGGTCGGATGGCCGGAGCCCGCCCGTCCAACGGCTCGGTTGTATAAGGCCGATCGCCTGGCGCGATCACGTATGCGCTGACACAGGCGCCGGGCGGGCCGGAAATCCCGTCCGGAGCCTGCGAGTCCGGCGCGCACCTCGCCGGGGTCTTTGGTGTTTGTCAGCCCACCTTCGTACTGGCCCGCAGGACCTTCAGGAACTCGCGCATCCACGCCGGGTTGTCCGGCCACGCCCGTGCCGACACCAGCGGGCCGTCCACCACGACCTCCTTGTCCTGGAATCCCGCCCCGGCGGCCTGCATGTCCGGCTCCAGTGCCGGATACGCGGTCACCCTGCGCCCCGTGAGACCGTCGATGGCCGCCGTCAGCAGGGGGCCGTGGCAGGTCTGGGCGACCGGCTTGTCCGCGTCGAAGAACGCCTTGAGGATCTTGCGCAGTTCCGGGTCGTTGCGCAGGTACTCGGGGCCCGGCCGCCCGGAATCACGAGGGCGGCGTACTGTCCCGGGTCGACTTCCGCGAAGGCGAGATCCGCCGGCCAGGTGTACCCTGCCTTCTCGGTGTACGTGTCGAAGCCCTCCTCGAAGTCGTGCACGACGAAGCGCAGCTTCTTGCGGCTCGGGGCGGCGATGTGGACCTCGTACCCCTCCTCGCGCAACCGCTGGTACGGGTAGAAGACCTCCAGTGACTCCGCCGCGTCACCGGTAACGATCAGGACCTTCGCAGCCGTCATGCTGCCCACCTCTGCCTCGTCACGTGATTCCACGCTACTCGCCGTCCCGCTCACCCTGCATCCGCAAGCGCCGAGTGCCAAGAGGGTGAAGAGGGGATCAGGTGTTCGCGTCACTGTCCGCACCGTCAAACTTCCGGGCCGGGTTTTGTACACATACGGCTCATGACGGCGTCGGGGGTAAGAGCGATAGCCTTACGGCGTGATCGGCGCGATATCCACCAGGGGCGACGAAGCCCCTGCCCTGCGCCCGGGCCATCGTCGTGCTCGGGCCGCCGCTGATCCGTGCCGCCAGGGATCTTGGCCAATTCCGGACAAGAACGGCCCTGCCTTCTCCCATTCGGGCATACCGTCGTATCAGAGCGGACATTCCGCGTCGCGAGGTATGGCCTTCACCAACGATGTCTCGCAACGGCGCGCGACAGGAGCCAGAGGACATGCAGACCAAGCTGGACGAAGCCAAGGCCGAGCTGCTCGCACGGGCTGCCCGGATCGCTGAGAACGGCCCCGCCGGGGGGCCCGCGCACGGCCTGGGTGAGGAGTCCCGCGCCGCGTACCTCCAGCGCTACTACCTGCACACCGCCCCCGAAGACCTCGCCGGACGCGACCCGGACGACGTCCTGGGCGCGGCGTTGTCCCACTACCGGCTGGCGGAAAACCGCCCCCAGGGCACCGCGAACGTCCGGGTCCACACCCCCACCGTCGAGGAGAACGGGTGGACCTGCCCGCACTCGGTGGTCGAGGTCGTCACCGACGACATGCCCTTCCTGGTCGACTCCGTCACCAACGAGCTGTCCCGCCAGGGCCGCGGCATCCACGTGGTGATCCACCCGCAGGTGATCGTCCGCCGCGACCTGACCGGCAAGCTCATCGAGATCCTCGACAACGGCTCCGACCGGCACGATGCCGCGGCCGCCGCCGGCCTGCCGCACGACGCCCTCACCGAGTCCTGGATCCACGTCGAGATCGACCGGGAGACCGACCGCGGCGACCTCAAGCAGATCACCGCCGACCTGCTGCGCGTGCTCTCCGACGTCCGTGAGGCCGTCGAGGACTGGGAGAAGATGCGCGACTCCGCGCTGCGTATCGCCGAGGAGCTGCCCTCCGAGCCCATCGCCGGCGACCTGCGCGACCAGGAGGTGGACGAGGCCCGCGAGCTGCTGCGCTGGCTGGCCGACGACCACTTCACCTTCCTGGGCTACCGCGAGTACGAGCTGATCCAGGCGCCCACCGAGAGCGGTGGCGAGGAGGACGTGCTGGCCGTCGTCCCCGGCACCGGGCTCGGCATCCTGCGCTCCGACCCGCACCACCACGACGGCCACGGCGGCCAGGAGTACGCGCCCAACACGCGGATCGGCGCCTCCCCGTCGTTCAGCCGGCTGCCCGCCGACGCCCGCGCCAAGGCCCGCGAGCACAAGCTGCTGGTCCTCACCAAGGCCAACAGCCGCGCCACCGTGCACCGGCCCTCGTACCTCGACTACATCGGCGTCAAGAAGTTCGACTCCGACGGCAACGTGATCGGCGAGCGCCGCTTCCTGGGCCTGTTCTCCTCGGCCGCGTACACCGAGTCGGTGCGCCGCGTGCCCGTCATCCGGCGCAAGGTCCAGGAGGTCCTCGAGGGCACGGGCTTCTCGTCCAACAGCCACGACGGCCGCGACCTGCTCCAGATCCTGGAGACCTACCCGCGCGACGAGCTGTTCCAGACCCCGGCCGACCAGCTGCGGTCGATCGTCACCTCCGTGCTGTACCTCCAGGAGCGCCGCAAGCTGCGGCTGTTCCTGCGCCAGGACGAGTACGGGCGCTACTACTCCGCGCTGGTCTACCTGCCGCGCGACCGCTTCACCACCGACGTCCGGCTGCGGCTCACCGACATCCTGCTGGAGGAGCTGAACGGCCGCACCCCGGTCGACTTCACCGCTCTGCACACCGAGTCCGTGCTCTCCCGGCTGCACTTCGTCGTCCGCGTCCAGCCCGGCACCGAGCTGCCCGACCTCACCGACGCCGACATCGAGCGCATCGAGCACCGGCTCGTCGAGGCCGCCCGCTCCTGGGCCGACGGCTTCGCCGAGGCGCTGGGCGCCGAGGTCGGCGAGGAGCGCGCGGCGGAGCTGATGCGCCGCTACGCCAACGCCTTCCCCGAGGGCTACAAGGCCGACCACTCGCCGCGCGCCGCCGTCGCCGACCTCCAGCACCTGGACCGGCTGGCCGCCGCGGGCCGCGAGGGGGACTTCGCGCTCAGCCTGTACGAGCCGGTCGGCGCGGCCCACGGCGAGCGCCGCTTCAAGATCTTCCGTACGGGCGAGCAGGTCTCGCTCTCCGCGGTGCTGCCGGTCCTGAACCGGCTCGGCGTCGAGGTCGTCGACGAGCGCCCGTACGAGCTGCGCTGCTCGGACCGGACCACCGCCTGGATCTACGACTTCGGGCTGCGGCTGCCGGCCACCCGCGCCAACGGCGAAGCGCTCGCCGACGACGCCCGCGAGCGCTTCCAGAACGCGTTCGCCGCCGTGTGGACCGGCCAGGCCGAGAACGACAACTTCAACCAGCTCGTGCTGGGAGCCGGCCTCGACTGGCGGCAGGCGATGGTGCTGCGCGCCTACGCCAAGTACCTGCGGCAGGCAGGGGCGACTTTCAGCCAGGCGTATATGGAGGACACCCTCCGCAACAACGTCCACACCACCCGGCTGCTGGTCTCCCTCTTCGAGGCCCGGATGTCGCCGGAGCGGCAGCGGGCGGGCACCGAGCTGACCGACGCCCTGCTGGAGGAGCTGGAAGCGGCCCTGGACCAGGTCGCCTCGCTGGACGAGGACCGCATCCTGCGCTCCTTCCTCACGCTCATCAAGGCGACGCTGCGCACCAACCACTTCCAGAAGAACAAGGGCGGCGAGCCGCACTCCTACCTGTCGATCAAGCTGGACCCGCAGGCCATCCCGGACCTGCCCGCGCCCCGCCCGGCGTACGAGATCTGGGTGTACTCCCCGCGGGTCGAGGGCGTCCACCTGCGCTTCGGCAAGGTCGCGCGCGGCGGCCTGCGCTGGTCCGACCGGCGCGAGGACTTCCGTACCGAGATCCTGGGCCTGGTCAAGGCGCAGATGGTGAAGAACACCGTCATCGTGCCGGTGGGCGCCAAGGGCGGCTTCGTCGGCAAGCGGCTGCCCGACCCGTCCGTGGACCGCGACGCGTGGCTGGCCGAGGGCGTCGCCTGCTACAAGACGTTCATCTCCGGCCTGCTGGACATCACCGACAACATGGTCGGCGGGCAGGTCGTGCCTCCGAAGGACGTCGTCCGCCACGACGGCGACGACACCTACCTTGTCGTCGCCGCCGACAAGGGCACGGCCACCTTCTCCGACATCGCCAACGAGGTCGCCCAGGCGTACGGGTTCTGGCTCGGCGACGCGTTCGCCTCCGGCGGCTCCGCCGGATACGACCACAAGGGCATGGGCATCACCGCCCGCGGCGCCTGGGAGTCGGTCAAGCGGCACTTCCGCGAGCTGGGGCACGACACCCAGACGCAGGACTTCACCGTCGTCGGCGTCGGTGACATGTCCGGTGACGTGTTCGGCAACGGCATGCTGCTGAGCGAGAACATCCGCCTGGTCGCCGCCTTCGACCACCGGCACATCTTCCTCGACCCGAACCCGGACGCGGCGACCTCCTACGCCGAGCGCCGCCGCCTGTTCGAACTGCCGCGCTCCTCGTGGGCGGACTACGACACCTCGCTGCTCTCCGCGGGCGGCGGCGTCCACGCGCGCAGCGCCAAGTCCATCACCATCACCCCGCAGGTCCGCGCGGCCCTGGGCATCGAGGGCGGCAGCGCCAAGATGACCCCGGCCGAGCTGATGAAGGCCATCCTCAAGGCACCGGTCGACCTGCTGTGGAACGGCGGCATCGGCACGTACGTCAAGGCGCACACCGAGACGCACGCCGACGTCGGCGACAAGGCGAACGACGCGATCCGGGTCGACGGCCAGGACCTGCGGGTCAAGGTCGTCGGCGAGGGCGGCAACCTCGGTCTGACCCAGCTCGGCCGCATCGAGTTCGCCATCGCCGGCGGCCGGATCAACACCGACGCGATCGACAACAGCGCGGGCGTGGACACCTCCGACCACGAGGTGAACATCAAGATCCTGCTCAACGCGGTCGTCACCGACGGCGACATGACCGTCAAGCAGCGCAACAAGCTGCTCGCGGAGATGACCGACGAGGTCGGCGCGCTGGTGCTGCGCAACAACTACGCCCAGAACGTCGCCCTGGCCAACGCCGTCGTCCAGGCCCCCAGCCTGCTCCACGCCCACCAGCGGTCCATGCGCCGCCTGGTGCGCGACGGAGCCCTGGACCGCGCGCTGGAGTTCCTGCCCACCGACCGGCAGATCCGCGAGCGGCTCACCTCCGGGCGCGGGCTGACCCAGCCCGAACTGGCCGTGCTGCTCGCCTACACCAAGATCACGGTGGCGGAGGAGCTGATCGGCACCAGCCTGCCCGACGACCTCTACCTCCAGCGCCTGCTGCACGCGTACTTCCCCAGCGCGCTGAACGAACGGTTCGGCGAGCAGATCGACGCCCACGCGCTGCGCCGCGAGATCGTCACCACGGTGCTGGTCAACGACACGGTCAACACCGGTGGTTCGACCTTCCTGCACCGCCTGCGGGAGGAGACCGGCGCGTCCGTCGAGGAGATCGTCCGTGCCCACACCGCCGCCCGCGCCATCTTCGGGCTCGGCGAGGTGTGGGACGCCGTCGAGGCACTGGACAATGTCGTCGCCGCCGACGTCCAGACCCGTATCCGGCTGCACTCGCGCCGGCTGGTCGAGCGCGGCGCCCGCTGGCTGCTCAACAACCGCCCGCAGCCGCTGGAGCTGGCCGAGACCATCGACTTCTTCCACGACGGCGTGGCGACGGTCTGGAGCGAGCTGCCGAAGCTGCTGCGCGGCGCGGACCTGGACTGGTACCAGCAGATCCACGACGGGCTGACCGGCGCCGGTGTGCCGGACGAGCTGGCGACCCGGGTGGCGGGCTTCTCCTCCGTCTTCCCGGCGCTGGACGTGGTCGCCATCGCCGACCGCACGGACAAGGACCCGCTGGCCGTCGCCGAGGTCTACTACGACCTGGCCGACCGGCTGCGGATCACCCAGCTCATGGACCGCATCATCGAGCTGCCGCGCGCGGACCGGTGGCAGTCGATGGCCCGCGCCTCCATCCGCGAGGACCTGTACGCGGCGCACGCCGCCCTCACCGCCGACGTGCTGGCGGCCGGGAACGGCGCGGCCTCGCCGGAGCAGCGGTTCACGACGTGGGAGGGCCAGAACGCGGCGATCCTGCAGCGGGCGCGCACCACGCTGGACGAGATCCAGGGCTCGGAGACCTTCGACCTGGCGAACCTGTCGGTGGCGATGCGGACGATGCGGACGCTGCTGCGGTCGCGGGCGTAGGCGGTAGGCGCTGAGGGGCGGTACGGGGTTTCCGTACCGCCCCTCGGGCGTTTGTCACGGCGGAGCTCAAGGCTCTACGGCTCGAAGCGCGTCCACTCCGCGTCGAACATCGGGATATCAGCCGCTGGGTTTCTCTGCTCGCCCGGGAGGACCTTGGTGATCTTCAGCATGGCGAGGTTCTTGTCGGTCGTGACGGTGCACAGCACATCGCCCTGGCGGATCAGGGGGTTGGCCCCGGTCAACTGTTCCTTCTCCAGGACGTCCGGCAGCGTCTGCTGGCCGCGTGCGGCGGCCGCGCAGTCCTTGACGGAATCGCTCTTCGCCTTGCCGAACTTGGTGCGGAAGATGATCCTGTGGCCGTCGATGTTCATTTCCTCGGTGCCCACTTTGACCACGTCCCGGTCGTTGCTCCGCTCGAAGCCGAAGTCGGCGTCGAGGTCGTAGAACGTCTCCATGTTCACGGAACTCCCCTCATCGGGGATGGCCCACATGTAGACCGTTTCGTCCTTGACGTCGCTCGCCGTGTACGTGCTGGGGTCGCTGTTCCTGGGCTTGTCGTCGCCTCCGCTGCTCATGATCACGGCTCCGGCGACCGCCAGCGCCACCACGCCGCCCCCGATCAGGAGCGGTTTGCGGTTGCGGCGCGCGGGCACGGGCACGGGCACAGCGGGCGGCTGCGGAGCGGGGGCGGCGGCCTGAGTGGGGGCGTACGCCTGGTAGGCCGGTGCTACGGGGCCAGGGGGCGCCGCCTGGGTGGGGACGTACGTGGCTGGGGGCACCGGCGCGGTCGGCGGCGCGGTCGGCGGCGCTGCCTGGGGCTGGGGTTGGGGCGTGGGTTGCGGCTGCGGCGGCTGGAGGGCGGCCTGTTCCCGGCGGGCGATCTCTCCGGCGAGCTGGGGCGGCAGCCAGCCGGTGAAGTCGGACAGCTGCCGTCCGGAGACCTGCTGGCACCAGTCGGCGAGGGCCGCGGGGGTGGGGCGGGCGGCCGGGTCCGCGGCGAGGCAGACCTCCAGGAGCGGCCGGAGCTGGTCCGGGTAGCCGCTCAGGTCCGGGGGCTGCACCTGCGTGTTGGCGATCTGGGCCGCGACGGAGAGGCCCGATCCGTCGCCGTAGGGGTGGCGGCCGGTCGCCACGACGGCGGCGATCAGGCCGAGGGCGAAGACGTCCGTGGCCGGGGTGACCTTCCGGCCCAGGGCGTGCTCCGGGGACATGTACTGCGGGGTGCCGATGAAGCCGCCGGTCCGGGTCAGCTGGGTGGTGTCGGTGGCGCGGGCGATGCCGAAGTCGATGACCCACGGGCCCTGGGAGCTGAGCAGGATGTTGCTGGGCTTGAGGTCGCGGTGGATGACGGAGACGGCGTGGACCGACACCAGGGCCCGGGCGGTGCAGCCGACGACCTGGAGGGCCGCGGGCAGCGGCAGCGGGCCGAAGGCGGCCATGGCGTCGTCCAGGGCGAGGCCGGCGACGTAGGAGGTGGCGATCCAGGGCTGGTCGCCGTTCATGTTGTGGTCCAGCACCGGCACGATGTGGTAGCCGGAGACCCGGCGGGCGGCCTGGACCTCGGCCTCGAAGCGGGCGCGGAAGTCCGGGTTCTGGGCGAATCCGCGCCGGATCAGCTTCAGGGCCACGGGCTGGTCGCCTCGGGTGCGGGTGAGGTAGACCGAGCCCATGCCGCCCTCGCCGATCTTGGCGAGCAACTGGTAGCCGGAGACCTCCCGTGGGTCGTCCGGCCCCAGCGGCTTCAGGACGGGCTGATGGGCGTGCGGCATCGGGTCCCCCAAGGTGGCGCGGCAATGGCCTGATGTTATCGATGGCATGCCCAGGCCATCCGGCGACCAGCGGCCCTGGGGGACACGATCCGGCATCGCGGGCGCCGCCGGTGTCGGCGACGCGGTCGAGGCCGCGGTTGAGCACGCGGTCAAGGACCGTGGTCACGTACGCGGCCGGTCCCGAAGCGGTCGCAGCCGTCGTCGCAGGGCCATGCCCAGCTTGACCGGGGCCACCTCGAACACCAGCGTCGACTCCGGCCCGCGGACCAGGGGCTTGGCGTAGTGCGGGCGGCCGAGGCGGAACCAGTGGGTGCCGGGGAGGCCGCCCAGGCGGGGCACGGCCGCGGTGCTGCCCGGCCCGTCGCCCAGGACCAGCACCACCGTCCAGCGGCCGGGGCGCAGGGCTCTGACGGGCAGCCGGGCGGTGAACGCGTCGCGGTTCCCGTCCCGCTCGTAGTGGACGGGGGCCTCCAGGGGGTCGTGCGGCGCGCGCGAGCCGTTGGCTCCGGTGGCGCGCAGCCGCAGTGCGCCGCCGCCCTCCGCCGCCCGGCCGCCGCCGCGCGCCGCGTCGCCGGTCAGCCGTCCGGCGACGACCAGGGTGCCCGGGGCTGCGGGGTCCCAGCGGACGTCGGTGACCCGGCAGGGGGCGGTGTGCTCGGTGGGCCCCTGCGCCCCGACGCCGAGCGAGAAGTTGCCGTACGGGGTGAAGAAGGGCGTCACGACGGTGGGCGGGGCGTCGGGGGCGCCCACCGTCGGCGCGGCGTCGGGCGCACCCACCGTCGGCGCGGCGTCGGGCGCGCGCGCCGGCAGGGGCCGCGGTGGCGGCGGCGTACGCGTCCCGTCGTCCTCCGTACGGGCCCGCCGGAGCCGGACGGTGCGGCTGACGTCCTGCGCCGTCACGTCCAGGAACAGGTCCCAGATCCCCTGGCCCAGCGGGGCGCCGCCGTCCGCGGTGGCCAGGTCGATGTCGACGGCGAAGCCCGCGTTCTCGTGGATGCCGTCGCCGGGCACGTCGGGCGGCGCGGTGCGCGGCGCGGTCGGCAGCCGTACGTCGGGCCGGTGGCTGTCCCGCTTGCGCAGCACCACCTCGGTGCGCGGATCGAGGGTGGCGACGTGCTCGATGCAGGCGTGGCCGGTCAGCCGCAGGACGCCGTCGGAGCGCCACCGCGCGGTGTCGAGGGCGTGGTGCACCGGCAGCCGGTCGGTGACGTCGAAACACACGTCGGGGACGCCTGCCGCCGGGTCGCGGAAGAACGGGTGGAGCCAGTACACCCGGCCCTTGTCGACCAGGTGGCCGCGCCGCGCGTCCTCCTTGGCGTTCCGGGCGACGGTCAGCACGTCCTCGAAGCGGTCGGCGCGCAGCAGATGGACCAGCAACCGGTCGGGCGCGTCGATCAGCCGGCGCACCCCGTCGGTCGCCCAGCGCTCCGCCCAGCGCCGGAACTCGGGGAAGAAGACCTCCCGCGCGTCCTGCTCGCTCTCGCGCGGCAGCAGCGCCCGCAGCGGCCCGCACAGCTCCCACTCGACGTGGCGGCGCATGATCCGGTCGCGGCGCGGCCCCGGTTCGAGGTGGCGGGCCACGGTCTCGAAGCACAGCCGGGTGCCGTCCATGCGGTGGACGAGGTCGGAGGCGACGCGGGTGAGGTTGTTGCCGTTCTCGCGGTTGCGGACGTAGTAGCAGTCGTAGTCGGCGACCACGGAGATGCCGTCCGCGTTGAGGTAGGCGGCGGCGGTGAAGGGCTTGTCCTCGCAGTTGCGGTAGGGCGGGAAGCGCAGCCCCAACCGCTCGATGAGGGCGCGGCGGAAGAGCTTCCAGCAGCCCAGGGTCCGGTAGGCGGCGGAGGAGAAGATGTCGGTGCGGGGCTGGTTGTGCCGGAAGACGGCCGTGGGGACGGCGCGCCCGCCCAGGCCGACCATCTTGCCGAGGACGATGTCCGTGGCGTTCTCGTCGGCCATGGCCACCATGCGGCGCAGCGCGTCGGGCCCCAGGTAGTCGTCGGAGTCGAGGAAGAAGACGAAGTCGCCGCGGGCCAGGTCGAGGCCGGTGTTGCGGGGGCCGCCCGCGCACCCGGAGTTCTTCTGGTGGACGACGCGCAGTGCGGGGCAGGCGCTGGCGAGCCGGTCCAGTTCCGCCCCGGTGCCGTCGGTGGAGCCGTCGTCGACCGCGATGATCTCGATCCGGTCCAGGCCGAGGGTCTGCTCCATCGCGGAGGTGACGCAGTGGGTCAGCTCGGGCATGGCGTTGTAGGCGGGGATGATCACGCTGACGCGCGGCGGGGCGGTGGCGGGGCGGCAGGCATGGCGGGCGTCGGACCTCCGGTGTCGTGGCGGCGGCGGTGCCGTGGCGGGTGGCGGGTGGCGGCGGTGTCGTGGCCGGGCCCGGTGGGGTTGTGTCCTGGCCGGGCCCGGTGGGGCTGTGTCCTGGCCGGGCCCGGTGGCGGGGCGGGTGTCGTGGCGGGGTTGGCGGAGCGCTACAGCGCAACGGGTTCTCGGCCGTCGCGTTCCCGGCCGTCGCGCCGCGGTGCGGACGCGGACGGGCGGGTCGGCCGCGCGGTGTCGGGGGCCAGCATGAGCGTCCGTACGACGCGCTCGGCGGCGTGGCCGTCGTCGAACCGGCAGAAGCGTTCCCGGAAGGCGGTGCGCAGGGCGGTGGCCTCGGCGTCGCGCCAGCGGCCGTCCCGGAAGACGGCGATCAGCTCGTCCTCGGTGCGGGCGACGGCGCCCGGGGTGTCGCCGGGCCGCCCGGACAGCAGGTCGAAGTAGACGCCGCGGGTGGCCTGGTAGGTCTCCCAGTCGTCGGCGTAGACGACGATCGGCCGGTCGAGCAGCGCGTAGTCGAACATGATCGACGAATAGTCGGTGATCAGCGCGTCGGCGGCCAGGCAGAGCTCTTCCACGGACGGGTGGGCGGAGACGTCGATCACCGGTCCCGCCTCCTGGATCCGCTCCAGGCCGGCCCGTTTGCCGTACGAGTAGTGGGTCCGTACGAGGAGGACGGTCTGCGGGCCCAGGGCGCGGCTGAGGCGCGCCACGTCCAGGCGGGGGGTGAAGCCCTTCTGGTAGTCGCGGATGGTGGGGGTGTAGAGGATCGCGGTGTGCCCGGCGGGGATTCCCAGGCCGGCGCGGATCTCCGCGACGCGGTCGGGGGGCGCGGAGAAGAACACGTCGTTGCGCGGATATCCGTATTCCAGGATCCGGTACGAGCCGGGATACACCCGCTCCCACACCTCGCTGGAGTGCTGGTTGGCGGACAGGACGTAGTCCCAGCGGTCGACGCGTTTGAGGAGGTTGCGGAAACTCATTCCGCCGCTCGCGGCGGGATGGCGCTGCTGGTCGAGTCCCATGCACTTGAGCGGCGTCCCGTGGAGGGTCTGCAGATGGACGGTGCCCGGCCGTTTGACCACGTCGTTGGGGAAGTTCGCGTTGTTGACGAGGTATTTGGCGCGGGCCACCGCCCGATAGAACTTCCGGGTGCCCGGGACGACGTATTCCACGCCGTCCGGGAGCGAGGCGAGTTCGGACTTGCGGACCACCCATACGCCGCGGATGTGCGGCGCCAGTTCCTTCGCCTTGTGGTAGATCGCCGCGGGGTTGCACAGCACGCCGCGGTCCCAGTACGCGGAGTAGACGGCCAGGTTCGGGTCGACGGGCCGCCGCAGATGGAGCTTGTACAGCGCCCGCTTGGCCCGCACGGCCAGGGGCCGCCGGACGATCCGCCGGAGCTTGCGGGCCGCGTCGCCCGACCGCGCGAACAGCGCCCGTACCCGGTAGTGGACGTAGGAGCCGCACGCGAGCGCGTTGAAGCGCCATTTGGTGTCGGCGGGCGGGGTGAAGTCCGCGGGCAGGTGCGCGCGGTACCACGCGGCGGCCCGGCGGAAATAGCGGCGCCGGTCCGCCGCGGCGACCCGGGTGCGGCGGTCGAGGCAGAAGAGGAAGTGGGACACGGCCCGTTCGAACAGCAGCGGGCGCAGCGTGTGCTTCGGGTCGAGGTGCGGTTGGTCGTCGAGGAAGGCGAAGAGCCGCGCGTACTGGTCGAAGATGACGAAATGCTTCTCGCCGGGGCTGCCGGTGCTGGCACCGGTCCGCCGCTGCCGGTATTCGAGCCCCACCAGGTCGACGCAGGCTATTCGCCGCGCCGTCAGCATGGTCTTGTAGGAGAGCAGGGCGTCTTCGTAGATTCCCTCGCTGAACGCGAAGGCGTGCCGGGTGTAGAAGCCGCGGTGGTAGACGCGGTTGGACGACATCGCGAAGAGCCGCAGGAATTCGGGCCGGTCGCGGACGGAGAACACGTCGGTACCGGCGGAGGCGAGGAGTTCACCGAAGAGGCTGGGCTCGGCCTGGTCCCACCAGTAGGTGCGGACGTGGTCGAAGTAGAGGATGTCGGGGTCTTCGTTGAGGGTGAGGCGGTCGGCGAGCCCCTGGAGGGTGCCGGGGGCGAGGGTGTCGTCGCCGTCGAGGAAGAGCAGGTAGTCGCCGGTGGCCCGCTCCACACCGGCGTTGCGGGCCCGGCCGGGGCCGGAGTTGACGGGCAGGTGGACGGGGACGACGCGCGGGTCGCGGGCCGCGTACTCGTCGATGATGGCGCCGCAGTGGTCGGGGGAGCGGTCGTCGACGGCCACCACCTCGATGTCGTGGAACGACTGGGTCAGCGCGGAGTCCAGGCAGGCGCGGAGGTAGCCCTGCACGCGGTAGGCGGCGATGACGATGCTGAATCGAGGCATGGCGCTCCTCGGGTGTGACGCGCGTCGGGAACGAGGTGGGGGCCGTCCAGTGCTTGTTCACGTGCTTGCTTCGCGTTCGTGCTCACGTTCTTGCTCGCGTGTTTGCTCACTATAGGGTGATATAGGCGAATCGTCCCGATGGGGAGGGGGCGCGATGGCGTACGGCAGTCGGCGGGCAGGGCGCACCAAGGCGATGGGCGTTGCGGGTGCGGCGGCCGACCGGGTGAGTGGTTGAGCCATCCGGCTGCCTGACATGCCCGGAACCCACCCCCTACCGAAGATCGGCGTATGCGGTCTCCTTCGCGGCGCACGGCCTTCCCGGCCGGTGCGGGCGTCGTCGCCCTGGTGCCGATGGGTGTCATGCTCGCGCTCGGGCTGTGGGGACTCGACCGACGCGCGATGTGGCGTGACGAGGCGGCGACGTACGTGGCGGCACGGCGCACGGTGCCGCAGCTGTGGGAGCTGCTGGGCACGGTGGACGCCGTCCATGGCCTCTACTACGTGTTGATGCACGCCGTACTCGCCGTCCGCGCCGACGAGATCGCACTGCGGCTCCCGTCCGTGGCGGCCGCCGTGTGCACGGCCGGCCTGGTCGCCGCGACGGGCCACCGGCTGACGGGCCGCCGCCGGGCGGGCATATGGGCGGGGCTGCTGTACGCGGCGACGCCGATGGTCGGCCACTACGCCCAGGAGGGCCGCTCGTACGCCCTGGTGGCGCTGGGCGCGGCCTTGGCGACGTGGCTGCTGATCGACGCGGTCGAGCGGGAGGTGGGGGACGGCGGCGACGTGGAGGGGGCGTGCGGGGGCGCGGGCGCGGGAGTCGCTGAGGGCGCGGGTAAGGCAGACGGCGCGGGTACGGGAGACGCCGCGGGCAGGGGTGCGAGGGATGCGGCCGGCGCGGGTCGATGGATCGCGTACGGAGCCGTCACCTCCCTCACCGCGCTGACGCACGTCTGCGCGGTGCTGCTCCTGGCCGCCCATGCCGCGACGCTGCTGGCGGCGCGCGTACCCGGCGCGGTGTGGCGCCGCTGGGCCCCGGCGGCGGGCGCGGCGCTCGCCGCGCTGCTGCCGCTGCTGCTGGTCTCCCATGGCCAGGCGGCACAGGTCTCGTGGATACCCGTTCCCGGCCTCCCGCAGGCGCGGGCGCTGCTCCACGGCTTCGCGGGCCCGAGTGGCCTGGTGCTGACGGTGAATCTGCTGCTGGCGGCGGTGGCCCTGGCCCGTCCGCCCCGGCCGGTCGGCCGGCTGTCCGTACCGGCCGTCGCGCTTCCGCTCGCGCTCGTACCGCCCGTGACGCTGTTCGCCGCCTCCCAGCGCGAGGCCCTGTTCCTCGACCGCTACCTGTTCTTCGCGCTGGCGGGTGTACCTCTGCTCGCGGCGGCGGGCGCGGAACGCATCGCCTCCGCGCTGCCGTCGCGGCGGGGGACGGCGGCGGTGGGCTGCGTCGCGATCGCCGCCGCGTTCCTCTGGCAGCTGCCCCTCCACGCCCGCGAACGCGGCCCGGCGGCCCGCGCGGACGACCTCGCGCTCGCGGCCGCCGAACTGGGCCGCGCCACCCGCCCCGGCGACGCGGTGCTGTACGCCCCGCCGTACGCTCGCCGCGCCGCGCTGGCGTACCCGCACCAGGTCGCGGGCCTGCGCGACATCGCCCTCGACGCGGACGGCCCCTCCTCCGGCACGCTGTACGGCCGCGAAGCGGCCCGGGGCGACCTGGCGGCACGACTGGCGGGCGAGCCGCGCGTATGGGTGCTCTCGGAGCCGGGCGGCGTGCGGGGCCCGAAGGCACGGGCGCTACGCGAGGGGTTCCGGCCGGTGTTCGCACTGTGCCTGGCGGCCGGGACGCTGACGCTGTACGCGCGTTGATGGCCCGCCGGACGGCAGCCGGAGAGCATGCACGCTGGGTGCGGAAAGCCGATTGCCGGGCGGGTGCGGCCTGGGTAGCGTCGTCGCCCGTGGTCCCGACCCCGACTCTCCGTACCGACCGCCTCCTTCTGGAGCCGTACACCCCGGAAGACGAAGAGGCTTTCGTCGCGCTGTTCCAGGACACGCGCGTGTCCCGCTGGATGGGCGACGGCCCCGTTTCCGAAGCGGCGGACCGGGCCCTGTTCGGGCGGATCTTCACGAAGGTCTATGCCCGGAACCTCTTCGATGTCTGGGCCGTCCGCAGGGACGGTGCGCTCGTCGGGCACGCCGAGATCAAGCGGACCGACGCCGTCGACGGCCACGAGATCGTCTACGCACTGGCTCCCGAGGCGTGGGGCTCCGGGTTGGGGACGGAGCTGGCGGGGGCGATCGCGGCCTACGGCTTCGAGACCCTCGGACTGACCGAGGTCCACGCCACCGTGGCCGCGCAGAACACCCCCTCGCTGGCGCTGCTCGCCAAGATCGGCTTCGAGCGCGCCCGGGACATCACCGAGGACGACGGCAGCACCACGCGTGTCCTGACGCTCCGTCGCACAGCCTGATCATGTGGCGCTCGTCGCCGCGTCCGGCTGCCACGAGACCGTCTTCCCTCGTGGTCTCGTGTACTTGTCGTACGGAGTGGTGGACACCCGGTCTTCGATCCGCGGGGAGCGGCGGACGTTCCGCACGCCGCTCCGGTCGTATCGCCTGGAGAACCGACCCCAGTCGTAGTTGCCGCGCATAACGGTCCGGTTGGCGGCGATGAAACGCGCGACACCGCGGCGCTGCCGCCGGTTGAGTGGGAGGAGGTCGGATATCTGCTCGGCTGCTCGGGCCTGTGCCGCGAAGCGCGCCATCCGTTCTCGGACCATGTTCCGAAGGCACTCGATCGCCTTGTCCCTGGAGATCCGGCGTTCCAGGGACAGGAGCAGGACCGTGTTGTTCGGCTCCTGGTTCGCTTCGTCCTTTTCCAGTGAAGCGAGGTCGTTGGTGAGGATGACGATCTCGGCGGTCAGGTCCCGCATTTCCCGGACGCAGGAACTCTCGTGTACCTCGGCGGGCGCCTCGAAATGGCCGCAGCGCTCCGTGAGATCGAGGACCCCTTGCGCCCCTATCGAGATCCGCCGCAGTTTCATGTAGACCTCCAGACCGAGCACCGCGCCGGACCTGCGGTTCGCCGCCTCCGCCGCATAACTCAGGAAGAACTGCTCCCAGTTGCGTGCCGCGCGTTCCCGCCAGGCATGGGACATGCCTTCGCAGCTGCGGGCCCACAGGTCGAGAAAGACCTCCGCCAGCGGGAACGTGGGACGTGTGGACCTCTGCCGAGCCAGGCTCGCCAGCTCGTGGCATAACGAGTAGGCACTGTGGGGGTCGTCCCCCAGGTAGCTGTCGAACAGGTCGTCGACGAAGAAATAGAAGGTCTGCTGTTGCAGTCCCAGGACCAGGTCGTCGCCGACGGCATCCGGGTGGAACCGGCCCGCCAGGTCCGACAGATTCCAGCTGAGATACCTGTCCACGTTCTCCTGGCTGGTCAGCAGCCGTTCCGAGGTCAGCCATTCCAGATTGAGCGCACGGGCCCTCGGCGCATCGGAACTGATACGCGAGGGGAAGGGGATGTCGAGCGCGATGTCCTGCGGCATGGTCTCCTCCAGTTCAGCTGTTGCCGGGTGCTGTCGTTACCGCGTGCACGCATGACGGACTGGGGCGCATGGGATCGGCAAGACGCCGCCGCAAGGCAGTGGGGGAACCCGAAGGGCCATTCACAGGCCGGTGGCCGGGCGGCGCAATGCCGCTCTTGACGATAGGAAGGAGAGAGGAATCACGCCAGGGCGCACACGCACACCACCTCGTGCCCTATTGAGCCCCCGACAAGCCCCGCAATAGCGGCACACTCCCTTGCCATCGGCCCGCTGCCCCTGCCCGCTTCCGGCTCACCCGTTCAGGGGCTGCGGGGCCTGGGTCGGGGCGGCGGCCTGGGGCGGCGGAGCCGTTGTCTCCCACGGTGTCTGGCCCTGGCCCTCGTGGCCGCCCTGGTAGCCGACCTGGCCGCCGCCCCGCCCCTCGTCCGGCCCTTCCGGTCCGTCCGGCTCCTCCGGGAGTTCGCACGGCATCAGCGCCCGTACCACCCGTTCCGCCGCGCGGCCGTCGTCGAACCGGCAGAAGCGCTCCCGGAACGCGGCGCGCAGCGCGGCGGCCTCGGCGTCGTTCCAGCGGCCCTCGTGGAAGACGGCGATCAGTTCGTCCTCGGTGCGGGCCACCGCGCCCGGGGTCTCGCCGGGCTTGCCCGACAGCAGGTCGAAGTAGACGCCGCGGGTGGCCCGGTAGACGTCCCAGTCGTCGGCGTGGATGACGATGGGGCGGTTCAGGATGGCGTAGTCGAACATGATCGACGAGTAGTCCGTGATCAGTGCGTCGGAGGCCAGGAGGAGTTCCTCCACCGAGGGGTGGCGGGACACGTCGATCACCACGCCTGCCTCCTGGAGCTCCGCCAGCTCGGGGCGGATCCCGTACGAGTAGTGGGCGCGGACGAGGAGCACCGAATCGGGGCTGAGGGCTCGGGCCAGCCGGGCGAGGTTCAGGCGGGGGGTGAACCCCGGCTCGTAGTCGCGCAGCGTCGGGGCGTAGAGGATCGCGGCGCGGTGCGGGGGGATGCCCAGTTCGGCGCGGATGCGGGCCACGTCGTCCGTGGTGGACGTGAAGAGCACGTCGTTGCGCGGGTAACCCGTCTCCAGCAGCGTGTACGACGACGGGTAGACGCGCTCCCAGATCTCGCTGGAGTGCTGGTTGGAGGAGAGCACGATGTCCCAGCGGTCGACGCGCCGCAGCAGGTTGCGGAAGCTCATGCCGCCGCCCGAGGCCGGATAGTGCTGCTGGTCCAGGCCCATGGACTTCAAAGGGGTGCCGTGCAGCGTCTGGACGTGGAACGTGCCCGGGCGCTTGACCAGGTCGTTGGGGAAGTTGACGTTGTTGATCAGGTACTTGGCGCGGGCCACGACGCGGTAGTAGGCGCGCGTGCCGGGCACCACGTACGGCACGTCCTCGGGCAGGTTGGCGACCTCGGACTGGCGTACCACCCACACCCCCTGCACGTGCGGGGCCAGTTCCCGCGCCTTGTAGTAGATCGCCGCCGGGTTGCACAGGACGCCGCGGTTCCAGTACGCGGAGTAGACGGCCAGGTCCTCGTCGATCGGCAGCCGCAGATGGAACTGGTACAGCAGGCGCTTGGCGCGGGCGGCCAGCGGGCGGCGGACGGTGCGCTTGAGGCGGCGGAGCGCCTTGCCGTACCGGACGGGGAATTCGCGCGCCCGGTACAGGGCGAAGTAGCCGCGGGCGAGCGCGTTGAACCGGGCGCTGTCCTCCGGGGGCGGGGTGAATCGCGCGGGCAGGTGGTCCTGGTACCAGTCGACGGCCTGCCGGAAGTAGCGGGCCCGGTCCCGCTTGGCGACCCGCGCCGGGTTGCCGAGGCAGAACAGGAAGTGGGAGACGGCGCGTTCGAAGAGGGCCGGGCGCAGCGGCTCCAGGTGCGGGTTGCCGTCGAGGAAGGCGAACAACCGGGCGTACTGCCGGAAGATGGCGAAGTGCTCCTCGCCCGGGCTGCGCGTGCTGGCGCCGGTGCGCCGCTGCCGGTACTCCAGGCCGACCAGGTCCACGCAGGCGATCCGGCGCGCCGTCAGCATCGTGATGTACGACAGCAGCGCGTCCTCGTAGATGCCCTCGCTGAACGCGAAGCCGTGCCGGGTGTAGAAGCCCCGGTGGTAGACGCGGTTGGACGACATGGCGAACAGCCGCAGGAACTCGGGCCGTTCCAGGATGCTGAACACGTCCGTGCCCGCCGAGGCCAGCAGGTCGCCGAAGAGGCTGCGGTCGCGGCGGCCCGTCCAGTAGGTGCGGACGTGGTCGAAGTAGAGGATGTCGGGGTCCTCGGTGAGCTGGAGCCGGTTCGCGAGCCCCTGGAGGGTGCCGGGTGCGAGCGTGTCGTCGCCGTCGAGGAAGAGCAGGTAGTCGCCGGTGGCCCGCTCCACGCCGGCGTTGCGGGCGTGCCCGGGGCCGGAGTTGACCGGCTGGTGGACCGTGACGACGCGGCTGTCGCGGGCCGCGTACTCGTCGATGATGGCTCCGCAGAAGTCCGGTGAGCAGTCGTCGACCGCCACCACCTCGATGTCGCGGAACGACTGGTTCAGAGCGGAGTCCAGGCACGCTCGCAGATAGCCCTGCACACGGTAGGCGGCGATGACGATGCTGAATCTGGGCATGGCGCTCCTCAGACGTCGGGTGTGTACGGGCGGGTTCACGTCCGCGCCGCGAGGCGGGTCTGCGTCCGCACGGCGAGGCGGGTCCGCGTCCGCGCCGCGAGGCGGGTTCACGTCCGCGCCGCGACCGTGAGCCGCGGGGCCCCGGCCTCCGGCCAGCGGCAGGCGGACGGGGCGGGGGCCGGGCGCCGGTCCGCCGGCGGGACGACGGGCGGCAGCAGGGCGGGGTCCTCGCCGAGGAAGACCCGCCGTACGACGCGCTCGGCGGCCCGCCCGTCGTCGTACGGGCAGAACCGGGCGCGGAACGCGGCGCGCAGCCCGTCGGCGTGCGGGCCGTACCAGGCGCCGGTGGTGAGCAGGTCGATCAGCTCGTCCTCGGTGCGGGAGACCGGTCCCGGCGGGCGGGCGGGCAGGTCGAGGTAGACGCCGCGGGCGGCGCGGTAGGCGTCCCAGTCGTCGGCGTGGATGACGATGGGCCGGTCGAGGACGGCGTAGTCGAACATGATCGACGAATAGTCCGTCAGCAGCAGGTCGGCGGCCAGGCACAGGTCCTCGACGCGCGGGTGCGCCGAGACGTCGATGACGCGCCCGTCGCGGGAGGGCCCGGCCAGCGCGTCCGGGTGGAAGTAGTGGGCGCGGGCGAGGAGGACGTAGCCGGGTCCGAGCGCGTGGGCGAGCCGGGCCAGATCGAGCCGCGGGGTGAAGCCGCGCTGGTAGTCGCGGTGCGTGGGGGCGTACAGGATCGCGGTGACCTCGGGCGCGAGGCCCAGCTCCGCGCGGACGCGCTGTACGTCCTCGGCGGTGGCCGTGAGGAAGACGTCGTTGCGCGGCGAGCCGAGCTCGAGCGAGGTGTAGCCCGACGGATAGACCCGCTCCCAGGTGAGGGTGGAGTGCCGGTTGGCCGAGAGGCTGAGGTCCCACCGGTCCACGCGCTCCAGCAGCCGGTCGAAGTCCATGCCGCGGGCGGCCGCCGGGCGGTCCTGAAGGTCCAGGCCCATGTGCTTGAGCGGGGTGCCGTGGTGGGTCTGGAGGTGGATCTGGCCGCGCCGCTTGCGCAGCCGGTCGGTGAAGTTGACGTTGTTGACCAGATACGTGGCGCGGGCCAGGGCCGTCCAGTACGCGGGCGAGCCGGGGTACAGCCGGGTCACTCCCATCGGCACGGTGTGCGCGTACTCGGGGTGGTGATCCACGCGGTGCGCACCCACGGGGCCAGCTCGCGGACCTTGGCCTCGATGGCGGCGGGATGGCAGGCGTAACCGCGGTGCCAGTAGGCGGCGAAGACGGCCAGGTCCGGGTCGAGGGGGCGCAGCCGCTGGAGCCGGTAGTGGGCGCGCAGCGCCGCCGCGCGCAGCACGCGGTAGGCGGCGCCGCGCATCTCGACCGCCCGGTGCCAGGCCTGGCGTACGCGCCGCAGGGCGCCGAACGCGCGGCACGCGCCGAGCCGCAGCAGCAGCGAGCGCAGCCTGATGCGGGGCGGCATGGGCGGGCCGTCGGCGCCGCCGGGGTGGTGGCGGCGGTGGTGGTCGCGGGTACGGCGGGCGAACTCGGGGCGGGTGCCGCGGGGCAGCCGCCCCGGGCAGGCGTAGATCGCGGCCAGGTGGTCGAGCATCCGCTGGAACACCGCCGGGCGCCAGCGGGCCAGCTCCGGGCGGCTGTCGAGGAACGCGAACACCCGGTCGTACTGGTCGAAGACGTCGAAGTGCCCGCGGCTGGCGGTACTGAGGAGGGAGCCGCGCCGCCGCTGCCGGTAGTGCACGCAGACCCGGTCCAGGGTGGTGAGGGTGCGGGCGGTCAGCAGCACGGGGAAGGTCCAGGGTGTGTCCTCGTAGAGTCCGGACGGGAAGGCGAAGCCTTCGCGGGTCAGGAAGTCGCGGCGGTAGGCCTTGTTCCAGACGACCATCAGCAGGCGCAGCAGCTCGGGCCGGTCGGCGAGCGCGAAGACGTCGGAGGCCGTTTCGGCGGAGGGGGCGAGCAGCCCCGAGCGGATGTTCCGGACGGTGGTGCCGGTCCAGTACAGCCGCGCGTAGTCGTAGACCAGCACCTCGGGATCGCCGGTCGCCGACAGCCGCTCGGCGATGGCGCGCAGCGCGCCGGGGGCCAGGACGTCGTCGCTGTCCAGGAAGAGCACGTAGTCGCCGGTGGCGTGGCGCAGACCCGTGTTGCGCGCCTGCCCGAGGCCGACGTTCTCCGGCAGGTGTACGGCCCGCACCCGCGGGTCCTGGGCTGCCGCCTCGTCGATGATCGCGCCGCACGCGTCGGGTGACCGGTCGTCGACGGCGATCAGCTCGACGTCGGTGAAGTCCTGGGTCAGCACCGAGCGCAGGCAGTCGTGCAGGTACGCCTGGACCTTGAAGACGGGGACGATGACGCTGAACCGGGGCACGGCGGATCCCAGGGGTCGGCAACGATCGAGCAGGTTGTCCCACTATCATCTGATCAACGCCGAAATGGTGGCATCTGGGTGGTGATCGCCGGGGAAGATGCCCCGTTCGGACCAGCGCGCCGCTACTTGACCGCCCCCGCCATCACCCCCGACACGAACTGCCGCTGGAAGGCGAAGAAGACCGCCAACGGCACCACCATCGACACGAACGCGCCCGGCCCGAGGATGTCGATGTTGTTGCCGAACTGCCGCACCTGCTGCTGGAGCGCCACCGTGATCGGCGGGTTGCCGCTGTCCGCGAAGATCAGTGCGACCAGCATGTCGTTCCACACCCACAGGAACTGGAAGATGCCGAGCGAGGCGATGGCCGGGCCGCCCAGGGGCAGGACGACGCGGAAGAACAGCCGCAGCTCGCCCGCGCCGTCCAGCCGCGCCGCCTCCAGCAGCTCGCGCGGGATCTCCGCGAAGAAGTTCCGCAGCAGGAAGATCGCGAACGGCAGGCCGAAGGCGGTGTGGAACAGCACCACGCCCGTCGTCGTCTCGAAGACGCCGATCTCGCCGAAGAGCTTGGCGACGGGGATCAGCGCTACCTGCACCGGCACCACCAGCAGCCCGACGACCAGCAGGAACCACCAGTCGCGCCCGGGGAAGTCCATCCACGCGAACGCGTACCCCGCCAGCGCGCCGATCAGCACCACCAGCACTGTCGCCGGCACCGTGATCGCCGCCGTGGTCCACAGCGAGTCGGTGATCTTCTCGTTGCTCAGCAGGTCGTCGTAGCCGTCGAAGGTGAGCTGGCCGGGATCCCCGAAGACCTGCCACCAGCCGGAGAGGTCCACGTCGGCCGGATCGCGCAGCGAGGAGAGCAGCAGCCCCATCGTCGGGGTCAGCCACAGCAACGCGACCACGACGAGGAAGACCCGCATCGCCCCGCCGCCCGCGCGTGCCGCGATCCGCGCGGCGAGCGACCGCTTCGCCCGTACGGCCGTGTCGGTGCGGGCCGCGGGCGCGGCCGTGTCCGCACTGGTCATCGGCGGCTCTCCCTTCGGATCCGGCGGATATTGAAGAACATCACCGGCAGCACGAGCACCAGCAGGAACACCGAGATCGCACTGCCGACGCCCTGGTTGACGTCCGTGCCGAACGACGACTGGTACAGCTGGAGCGCCAGCACGTTCGCGTCGTCCTGGGTGGTGCCGGGCGCGATGATGTACACGAGGTCGAAGATCTTCAGTACGTTGATCATCAGCGTGACGACGACGACCGCCAGCACCGGCGCCAGCAGCGGCACCGTCACCCGGCGGAAGACCTGCCACTCGTTGGCCCCGTCCACCCGCGCGGCCTCCAGCAGCTCCCGCGGCACGCTCGCCAGACCGGCCGCGATCAGCACCATCGCGAAGCCCGCCCACATCCATACGTAGCTGCCGATGATGGCCGGGGTGACCAGCGACGGGCCCAGCCAGTCGACCCCGTTGTACGGCTCGTCGAAGTTCGCGGCGGGCAGCCGCAGCCGGGCCCCCTCGGCCTTCGCGGGCAGGGTGTACGTGCCGTCGGCGCGGGTCGTCGTCGAGGCGACGACCGTGCCGTCCCTGACCGCCTCGATTTTCACGTCGGCGAGCGCCTTCTCGCCCTTGTCCAGCGCGCCGTGCCGCCCGCCGCCGCCCCGGGTGAAGTCGAACCACACCGTGCCGGTGACCTTCCCCGGCTCCGGCCGCGCCGCCTGGGCCTCGGCCGCCCCGGACACGTCGCCGCGCTTGGCCCCGACCAGCGGAACCAGTTGCGGGCTGCCCGCGCGGGCAGCCGCCGGCACGCTGTACGAACCGTCCCGGTCCGCCGTCAGACCGGCGTCGGCACGCGGATGCGCCCCGGGAAACGGCGGCCGGTCGGCGAACGTGTCGTGCACGGTCGTCCACATCGCGTTGGCCACGCCCCGGTCCGGGTCCTGCTCGTACACCAGCCGGAAGATGATGCCCGCCGCCAGCATCGAGATCGCCATCGGCATGAAGACGACCAGCTTGAACGCCGTACCCCAGCGGACCCGCTCGGTCAGCACGGCGAAGATCAGGCCCAGCGCGGTGGCCACCGACGGGGCGACCAGCACCCAGATGACGTTGTTCTTGACGGCGGTCAGGATGGCGTCGTCCGAGAACACCTCCCGGTAGTTGTCCATCCCGACGAAGCCGTCGCCCGACGCGTCGAAGAGGCTGCGCCAGACCGAGTAGCCGATGGGGTAGACGACGAGCGCGCCGAGCAGCGCCAGCGCGGGCAGCAGGAACAGCGCCGCCACCCACGGCGGGGTGCCCATGATGGTTCTCCGCCCGCGCCCCGCGGGGGCTTGCGTCCCTTGGCGGGCGGCGGCGAGCCAGGTGCGGCCGCGCCGCCCGCTGTCACGGTCGACATGATGAGGGTCTCCCGGTCGCGTGATGTCGTGATCGGTTTCCTGGGTCGGTTCCGGCCGGTTCCTGATCAGTTCTGGTACGCCTTGGCGGCGTCGGCTTCCAACTGGCGCTGTGTGCCCGCCACGTCCTTCGGGTTCTTCAGGAAGTCCTGGAGCGCCTTCCACTCGCCCTGCGCAGGCTTGCCGCCGAAGGACGCAGGGGCCTGGTCGGACATGTCGAAACGGAAGTCGTCGCCCGCCGCGATCAACGCCTTGGCGATGCCGCGCAACGGGGCGTTGGGGTAGGCGTCCACGTCCAGGGACCGGTTCGCCGAGATGAAACCCCCGGCCTGGGCCCAGATGTGGGCGGCGTCGGGCGAGGCGAGGAACGTCAGCAGCGCCTGCGCCGCCCTGCTGTCCTTGAGCGCCACGGCGACGTCCCCGCCGGTGACCACCGGCGCCTTGTCCCCGACGGCCGGGAAGGGGAACACCTTCGCCTGCGTACCGAGGTCCGCGCCCGCGTCGGCGATGTTGCCCGCGACGAAGTCGCCCTCGAAGACCATCCCGGCCTCGGGCTCGGCGGCGTTGCCGAAGGCCTTGGTGACCGAGTCCGGGAACGCGGTCCGCAGCGCGCCGTCCCTGCCGCCCGCCAGCAGCCCCTTGCCGCCCCACAGCTCGGCGAGCGTGGTGAGCGCCTCCGTCACCGACGGGTCCGTCCACTTGATCTTGTGCTGGGCGAGCTGGTCGTACTTCTCGGGGCCCGCGAGGGAGAGGTAGACGTTCTCGAACCAGTCGGTGAGCGTCCAGCCGTCCGCGCCGCCGACGGACACCGGGTCGGTGCCGGAGTCGGAGAGCAGCTGTGCCTGGGCGAGGAAGTCCCGCCAGGTTCTGGGCTCCTTGGCTCCCGCGTATGCGAAGGCGGAGGTGTTGTACCAGACCAGGGACTTGTTGCTGACCTTGAAGTACACGCCGTACTGCTTGCCCTTGTGGGCGCCGAGGTCCTGCCAGCCCTGGGAGAAGTTCTTGGCGAGCTGCGCTCTGGTGTCCGCGCCGACGGGCTTGGCCCAGCCCTTGTCGGCGAACTCCCGCAGGACCCCGACCTGCTGGAGCATCGCGACGTCCGGCGGGTCGCCGCCCGCGATCTTCGAGCCGACGAAGGCGGACATGTCGTCGCCGCTGGGGACGAAGGCCACGTCGGCGCCGGTGCGCTTCTCGAACTCGTCCAGCACCTTGGTGAAGTTCTCCTGCTCGGAGCCCGTCCACACGGCGGTGACCTGGAGTTTCTGCCCTTTCAGCGAGGGCAGTTCGACGGTGGTTGGCGGCGGGCTGCCGGTGCTGCCGGCCCCGTCGTCACTGCCGCATCCGGCGGCGGTGAGGGTGAGCGCGGCGACGGATAACAGCCCCACTGCCCGGCGTGCGGCGCGCTTCGTACGAAGCCGTGTGCGCATCCCCGTTGTCCTTCCCGTGACGGCCGTCCCCACGCGCGGCCAGGTCCCGTTCGCACAGTCCTACGCCCGGTCATCGGGCGCCGCAATACCGTGATCAAGGTCAACTCGGGGATTGTGACCTGGATGTGATGCGACGTCATGGCTGCGGATGCGGGCCGGGTCGGCGCGGGTGGCGGCGTGAACGGTGGGCGTGGGCGGTGAACGGTGAGCGAGGGCGGTGGGCGGTGGGCGTGGGTGGTGGGCCGGGTCACACCAGCGCGGGGACGGTCGGCGCCTCGGCGGACTGCGCGGCGCGCTGCAACGCGCTGGCGAGCAGGGCCAGGTCGGTGGGCCCGTTGCCGAGTTCGCGCAGCGGGCGCCGGGTCGGCGGATCTCCCTGCCGCTCCCAGTCCAGCGGTACGACGGTCGGCCGCTGCGTCGCCGTACGCGGGATACGGCCCGTGACGCGCCCCGCCTGGAAGGGGATGACGGCGTGGTCGTCGGGCCGGCGCAGACGGCCACGGCCCGGGGCGGGCTCACCCGGTCCCGGTGGCACGTGTGACGCCGGACTGCTCCCCTTGCCGGCTGCACCAGTTGCACCGGCTGCACCAGTTGCACCGGCTGCACCAGCTGCACCGGCCGGACCACCCGCGCCGGTGGCCGGGTCCGGGGTGGTGTGCCGCGTTGTCGGCTCCAGGGTGATCCAGAGCCCGGCGCGTTCCACCGCCGCGGTGTCCGCCGTACGGTCGGGACGGCCGGACGCCGCGATCAGATGCACCCCGAGCCGGGCCCCGTCCCGGGCGACGGCCTCCAGGGCGCGCACGACGGATCCGGCCGCAGGGCGGCCGGGGCTCCCGAGGGCGGGGGCCACGAGGGCGTCGAAGTCGTCCACGAGGACGACGAGCCGGGGCAGCGCGGCCTGCGCGGCGTGTGCGTCGTGCGTGGCTTGTGCGGCCGCGTCGCCGCCACCCTGCGGCTTCTGTGTACGCAGCTTGAGCGTGGCGCTGGGGGCGGATTCGACGTCCCGCGTGGCGCCGCCGGGGGCGAAGGCGTTGCCGGCGTCGGCGGCAGCGGTGTCTTTGCCGCCTCCGTGGGCCTGAGCTTGGGCGTGGTGGGGGTCGGTACTGCCCTCGCTGTCGCCGCCGTTCGCCGCCCCGGGCGCGGAACGGACGTCGGCGGGCTGCCGGGGGGCGATCACGCGAGGCTCCGCGGCCTGCCGCGCGTGCCAGGCGACGAAGTCCAGTTGGCCGAGGAGTTCGGCGCGGCGCTTGAGTTCCGAGGTGAGCGCCTGCGCGAACGCGCGCATCCGCAGCGGGTCCGAGGCGGCCAGATACGTGGAGACGTGCGGCAGTTCCGTGCAGACCCGCAGCCCCGCACCGCGCTCGGTGCCGCCGCCGTCGACCAGGACCAGCCCGAGCCGGTCCGGCCGTTCGGCGGCCGCGAGCGAGGCGGCCACCGAACGCAGAAGCTCCGTCTTGCCGGTGCCGGGGGCGCCGTCGATCAGCAGATGCGGCCCGTCGGCGGCGAGATCGACGGTGATGGGTCCGTCCGCGCCGGCACCCAGGACGGCCAGGGTCCGGCCGCCGGCGGGCACCTCGTCAGCGGCGGCGGCCCACCGTGCCAGCAGCGAGGCCGGTGTGGCGCGAGCCAGGCCCAGCTCGTCCAGCAGCCGGGCGGAGTCGGGCAGCGCGGCGGCGGACCGCCCGGCGCCGCCGCCGGTCGGCGGGACACCGGCAGGCCGCAGCGGCGCCAGCGCGCGGGCGAACCGCTCGGCCCACGCCGGCGACACCGCGTCCACGATGACGGCTGTGCCGCCCGCGACGGGTACGGGTACGGGTACGGGCACGGAACGGTCGCCGTACGCACTTCCGCGCGGCCGCGGCGATCCGCCCGCGGCACCGGTGAGGTGCATGGTGCCGGTGCCGCTCGTGGTCGTTCCGCCGACTCGCGGCTCGTTGGGGCCGCCGGGTTCGCCGCGTTCGCCGGAGCCGCCGGGGGCGGCGCGCCGCGGGTCGGCGTACGGCTGCGCCGATCCGGCCACTGCGCCGACTCCGTCGCCGACGCGTGGGTCCCGGCTCGCCGGCACGGTCGCGCGTCCGGCGCCGTGGCTAGGACTAGGGCTATGGCCGTGGCCGTGGTCGCCGGTGCCCGGCGCGCTGGCGTACGGGTCGTGGGCGCGGGCATCGCCTCCGCCGCCGGAGGCGCTGGCGCGCGGGTGCGCCGGTCCGGCCGGTGCCCCGGAGGCACCGACGGGCTGCCCGTACGCGTCGGCGGCGTGCGCGCCGGGTGCGTTGCCGTACCGGAAGCGGGCGGAGGCGTCGTGTGTGTCGCCGGTGCGCGGGCGCGGCGGTCCGGCCGGGGCGCTGTACGCGCCGTGGTGCGGGTGCGCCATTGCGGCCGGGGCGGCGGGTGCGCCGCCGCGCTGCTCGTATGCGGTGGCGTACGGGTCCGTGTGCCCGCCGGGTGGGGTGCCGTTCGGGGAGGGGGCACGGGCGATGTCGCCGCCCCCGAGCGGGGCGCGGGGGGCGGCGGGGGTGTCTTGGCCGGTCGGCTCGACGGGGCCGGTCGCGCCGGGGCGTGGCGGTGCGGACGAGGTGCCGGACGCGTCGCCGGTCTGGCCGTACGCGTCGCTCATGTCGCTGCCGCTCCCGCGGCCGCCGGGAGCGGCGCCCGCCGGCGAGGCGGCCCCGGGGTGGGCGGTCGCGCGCTCGGTCGACGCGGTGGGGCGCGGGTACGGGGTGCCGGCGGCCTGGCCGTACGCGTTGGTCCCGTGGCCGCCGGGGGTGGTGCCTGGGTTGTGGTGCGCCGGTTGCGCGGGCCCAGGGCGATGTATTCCGCTTGCGGTGGATGCGTGGGGTTGCGGGTGCGCGGGGCCGGGCTGGCTGTGGGCGTCGGTCCCTCGGCCGCCGGGGGTGGCGTGTGGACTGTGCGGGGCTGGTTGTGCGGGTCCGGGGCGAGTCGTCCCGCTTGCGGTGGATGCGTGGGGTTGCGGGTGCGCGGGGCCGGGCTGGCTGTGGGCGTCGGTCCCTCGGCCGCCGGGGGTGGCGTGTGGACTGTGCGGGGCTGGTTGTGCGGGTCCGGGGCGAGTCGTCCCGCTTGCGGTGGATGCGTGGGGGTGCGGGTGCGCGGGGCCGGGCCGGCCGTGGACGTCGGTTTCGTGGCCGCCGGGGGTGGTGCCTGGGTTGTGGTGCGCCGGTTGTGCGGGTCCGGGGTGGGCGGTCCCACCTGCCGCCGATGTGCCGGGGCGCGGGGATGGGGCGCCGGATCGGCCGTAGGCGTCCGTGGTGCGCGGGCTCTGGGCCGCCGGATGCGCGGTCGGTTGGGCGGTCCCGCCGCCAGCCGGTGCGCTGGGGCGCGGGTGCGGGGTGCCCGGCGCGTTGCCGGGTGTGCTGCCGCTGTGTGGGGCCTGGATCGCCGGATCGGCTGGCGCCTCCGCACCGCGCGGGGCGGCCCCGTGAGCCTGCCGCGCCGGTCGCCCGTACCCGGAGCACCCGGCGCCCCCGGCGCCCTCGGCGCCCCCCGCGTCGGAGCCGACGGGCGCCTGGCCGTGTTCCGCCGCGGGCGTGCCCGCGTTCGTGCCCGTGCCGATGCCCCGACCCTGCGCGTCGGCCTGGCCGCCGGTCCCGGCGGAGCCCGTGCCGCCCTGCTCGTACGCGTACGAGCCCGCGTGCGGGGCGCGGTCGGCGCGGTCCGGGCGGGCCACGTGCAGGCTGGTCGCCACGTCGCCGCTGAGCAGGGCGACGACACCGCACTCCGCGAAGACCGGGGACGCCGCGCACGCCGTCCCGTACGCCGCCGGGAAGGGGGTGGGCACCTCCACCGCGGGCGCCTCGGCCAGGCAGATCACATGGACGCCCGCCGCCGCGCCCCCCGCCGCGAGGCGGGCCAGCGTGTCGCGCAGCGCCGGCGAACCCGGATCGCCGTCCACGACCACCAGCGTGTACGGGCCGCCGTGGTCGTCCGCCGCTGCCGCCACCGCCGCCGGCGGCGCGGTCACCCACGCGGGGCCGAGTCGGCTGTCGTCCAGCCGCCGGACCAGCTCCGCGGTCCGCGCCGCGGCCTGCTCCCGGTCGTACGCGAGCAGCAGTCGGCAGTCCTGGCCGTGGGCCGGGTGCACCTGCGGCAGCCAGCCCAGCCAGGACCACTCCGCCAGCCGCTCCCGCACGTCGCGCGCACGATCCGTGCTGATCAGGACGATCTCCAGCGAGGCGGGTGAGTGCAGCGCCGCCAGCTGCGCGATGACGGAACGGGCAAGTCCGCTCAGTCGGCCGCGCGGTCCGGCCAGACCCAGACTCCCGTCCTGCCGGAGGTCGACGGTGACCGGGGCGGCCGGGATCGGCATGCCGTCGGCCGTCCTCCGGTCGGCCACGCCCAGCCGTACGGTCAGCGTGTCCGGGTGCCCGGGGCCGCGCTCCCACAGCCGGGGGCCGGGGCCCAGCACGGTCATCAGGACGTCGGCGAGGTCCGGCGACCGCTGGTGCAGCGCGGCAGCCTCGGCGGCGGCCCTGGCCCGTGCCGCGTCGGCGTCGTCCGCGAGTCGGCCGTCCGCCGTGTCCGTGCGCCGGTCCGTCGCCCGGCCTCCCGCGAGCCGCCGGGCCCAGGCCCCTATGCCGCGGCGGCGCGGCGGTGCGGGGGCGTGGTCGGGGCGGCCGCCGGGACCGGTGTGGCCGGTGCCCTCCGGATGCCCGGACGGCGGCGGCCCGGCGATCGCGCCGCCGTCTCCGCCCTGATCGGCCCCGTAGGCAGGCCCGGGCACGTATCCCGCCTCGCCGGTCCCGTACGCGGGCTGCCCCGTTCCGTAACCGGCCGGGGTCCCGTATCCGGCCTGTCCCGTCCCGTACGCGGGCTGCCCCGTGCCGTGACCGGACGTCGTGGCTCCGTACCCCGCGGCGGCGTGGTGCCCGTCCGCCGCCGCCGTGATGTCGGGAGGAACCGGCGTCCCTCGCAGCGGTGTGCCCCGCCCGTCGGCCGCGTGCCCCGCCCGGGCGGAACCGCCGCCGTGCCGCGCGTCCGGCTGCCCCGACGCGTACGGGGCGTGGGGGGTGCGGCCAGAGCCGGCACCCTGCGCATACGCCGCGCCCGTGGCCGTACCCGTACCCGCTCCGTACGCGGACACCGCGCCGTACGGCCCTTCGTACGCACCGCCAGCGCTCGGACCCTCGTACGCGCCACCAGTGCCCGGTGCGGCCGGACCCCCGGCGTACGGCCCCACCCGCAGGTGCCCCTCGCCGTCCGGGGCCGTGGCCAGGCCGCCCGGCACGGGCTCCGTCGCCGGGACACGCAGCCGCAGCGCGGACTCGCCGATGCGCAGCAGGGCGCCCGGAGCCAGCGGTATCGGGGTGCCGCCGACCCGCTCTCCGTTCACGGACGTGCCGTTTGTCGAGTCCAGGTCGGCGAGGCTGACCCGGCCGTCCTCCGCGACCGTGACGGCGCAGTGCAGCCGGGACACGTCCGGATCGTCCAGGGTGACGTCCGCCTCGCCCGAGCGGCCGATGCGGATCTGGCCGCCGTGCAGCAGATGGACACCGCCGGCGTCGGGGCCGGCGACCACGTCCAGCCGCGCGGGCGCGCCGACCGCAGCGGCCGCCGGGTCGCCGGCGTGGGCGTCGGGGTCGGCCGGGGCGTTGAGGGACAGCACCGCGCCGTCCACCAGCGGCGGCTCACCGAGCGCGCAGCGCTGCGGGTCCAGCCGGACCGAGCCCGCGTACAGCACGGTGGGACCGCCACCGACGTCGGCGCCCGCCGCGGCCGCGGCGGCGGTGATGCCGCTGGTGACGGACGCGAGAGGGGTGCCGACGGGGGCGGTCACGAGGACGTCGACGGCGCAGCCGGGCGCGCCGGGACGGCCCTGCTCCCGCGACCCGGCGCCTGAGCCCGCGCCGGACCCGGAGTCCGCGCCCGGCCCGGAGCCCGCGCCGGAATCCGAAGCAAAACCGGAGCCCGAGCCCGAGCTGGAGGTTGAGCCCCCGCCGGACCGGGACCGGGGCACCGGGCCGGAGTGCGGGCCGGGGTGGGCGCTGCGCGGCCCGAGGACGGTCAGCCGAATCTGCATAGCCGTCAACGGTCCCTTCTGCCCCGGGGACCGGCAGGGGGTGCCGTCTCCCCCGCCGACCTCAGGCGCGTCGGCACGTACAGGTCGTACGTCGTACCCGGCACGGGGCCGGGTCGTACGGCGCACGGCGCGCGCCCCCCGCTTCGCTCCGTCACGACATCCGTGCTGCGTGCATCCTCGCACCTGCCACTGACAGTTCGCCCGGCGACCACCGGTACATGATCTTGATTGGTCGGTCGGCTGGCCGAAATTGGACGCTTGAGACCGCGCCGTTTCCCCTTGTGCCAGCCCGCGGCCCGGATGGCCGCCGTTTCCCGAGCAACCATCTGTCCGGATCGCACGTCTTCCCATGAGTCCCCGCGGGGTCCGCCCGGCCACCACCCGGACAGCGGGCCGCCACGGGTGCCGTATACCGGCACTAGAGTGGGGCGACCGGCCGGATCCGGCCGGTCGGAAGCATCGGAATCAGCGACACCGCATCACAGCGAGACAGCAACACCGCATCGCAGCGACACCGCGATTACAGCGAGACAGCAACCCGCATCACACGGAATCACCCGACATGACCACGATCAGGGAGCGCATGACGTGCGGCCGGTAGGGAGCAAGTACCTCCTGGAGGAGCCGCTGGGGCGCGGCGCCACGGGAACCGTCTGGCGGGCCCGCCAGCGGGAGGCGGCGGGCGCCGAGGCCGCCGTGACCGGTCAGCCGGGCGAGACCGTCGCGATCAAGGTCCTCAAGGAGGAGCTCGCGAACGACGCCGAGATCGTCATGCGCTTCCTGCGCGAGCGCTCGGTGCTCCTCCGGCTCACCCACGCCAACATCGTCCGCACCCGCGACCTGGTCGTCGAGGGCGATCTCCTCGCCCTGGTCATGGACCTGGTCGACGGCCCGGACCTGCACAAATACCTGCGCGACAACGGGCCCTTCACGCCCGTCGCCGCCGCCCTGCTCACCGCGCAGATCGCCGACGCGCTCGCCGCCAGCCACGCCGACGGCGTCGTGCACCGCGACCTCAAGCCCGCCAACGTGCTGGTCGCGGGCACCGGCGAGGGCGAGCAGATGCACCCGATGCTCACCGACTTCGGCATCGCGCGCCTCGCCGACTCCCCGGGGCTGACCCGGACCCACGAGTTCGTCGGTACCCCGGCCTACGTGGCGCCGGAGTCCGCCGAGGGCCGGCCGCAGACCTCCGCCGTCGACATCTACGGCGCGGGCATCCTGCTGTACGAGCTGGTCACCGGGCGTCCGCCGTTCGCGGGCAGCACCGCCCTCGAAGTCCTGCACCGGCACCTCAGCGAGGAGCCGCGCCGCCCCACCACCGTGCCCGAGCCGCTGTGGACGGTCATCGAGCGCTGCCTGCGCAAGCGGCCCGAGGAGCGGCCGAGCGCCGAGAACCTGGCCCGTGCGCTGCGCGTGGTCGCCGAGGGCATCGGCGTGCACGCCTCGGCCGCGCAGGCCGAGGCCGCGCTCGGCGTCGGCGCGCTGCTCGCGCCGGACCCGTCGCCCGCCGTGGTGCCGGACGCCGGTCCGGCGGGCGCCGCGGACCCGACCCAGGTGCTGCCGTCGAACGCCCCCTCGTACGACCCCGCCGCGGCGACCAGCGTGCTGCCGCAGACGGGCGGGCCGGGCGGTGGGCCCGATGGTGGGCCGGGCGCCGACCCGACGCGCGTCATGCCGCCCGTACCGCCGGGCCCCGGCTCGGGCTCGGGCTCCGGCGACGACGATCCGCACCCCTGGCAGAACCAGATGCGCGCGGCCCGGGACCGCAACGACCAGACCCAGGTCCAGTACCTCGACCCGAGCGAGGACCCGCTGCGCCGCCGGCCGCAGCGGCGCCAGCAGCAGCCGCAGCCCCAGCCGTACCAGCAGCAGCCGCCGCAGCGCCCGCAGCAGCGGCGCCAGCAGCCGCCGCCGTACCAGCCGTACCCGCCGCAGCAGCAGTACCAGCCGCAGCCGCCGCCGTACCAGCAGCAGCGCCCCGCTCCGGCCCCGGCGCCCGCGCCGTACGCGCCGCCGCCCCAGCACCACCAGCCGTACGCGCCCCCGCAGCAGCCGCAGGCGCCGCAGCAGCCCGCACCGCGCCGCGAGCCGCGCCGGCGCGGCGCCAACCCGATGCGCATCCCGGGCCTGGGCTGCCTCAAGGGCTGCCTGTTCATCCTGGTGCTGATGATCGTCGGTCTCTTCCTGGTCTGGGAGCTGACTCCGGTCAAGGACTGGGTCGCGGACGGCAAGAACCTCTGGGACACGGCCACCGACGTGCTCTCCCGCGTGGAGGACCTGCTCTCCAAGGCCGGCGGCTGACTCGGTCGGCGGCTGACTCTCCGGGACCGGCGGCTGACGGCCCAGGTGTCGTAGCCACCGACTTTGGGGATTTATCGACATCCGAAGGGTGTTTTCCACCCCAGAAGGGGACAGTTGTCACCGGCCGGGGCCCTCACAGGGCCTCGGCCGCGTAGTTTTGCCTCCGACGTGGCCCCTGTCGGAGGAGTCGAAGCAGTCTTGTCACGGAAGATCGGCAGCCGGTACACCGCCAACCAGGTCCTGGGCCGCGGCAGCGCCGGCACGGTGTGGCTGGGCGACGGACCCGAGGGCCCGGTCGCCATCAAGCTTCTGCGCGAGGACCTCGCCTCCGACCAGGAGCTCGTCGGTCGGTTCGTCCAGGAGCGCGCCGCGCTGCTCGGCCTCGACCACCCGAACGTCGTCGGCGTGCGCGATCTGGTCGTCGACGGCAACGACCTCGCGCTGGTCATGGACCTGGTGCGGGGCACCGACCTGCGCTCCCGGCTCGACCGCGAGCGCCGCCTCGCCCCCGAGGCCGCCGTCGCCATCGCCGCGGACGTCGCCGACGCGCTGGCCGCGGCCCACTCCGCCGGGATCGTGCACCGCGACGTCAAGCCGGAGAACGTCCTGCTGGACATGCAGGGACCGCTCGGCCCCGGCGGCTCCCATCCGGCCCTCCTCACCGACTTCGGCATCGCGCGCCTCGTCGACTCGCCCAACCGGGCCCTGCCGCCACCGCCGGCGGGCAGGCAGCACACCGCCCGGGTGATCGGCACCCCCGACTACCTCGCCCCCGAGATCATCGAGGGCCTGCCGCCGCGCGCCAGCGTGGACGTCTATGCCCTGGCCACGGTGCTGTACGAGCTGCTGGCGGGCTTCACCCCGTTCGGCGGCGGCCACCCCGGCGCGGTGCTGCGGCGGCACGTCACCGAGACCGTCGCCCCGCTCCCCGGCATCCCCGACGAGCTGTGGCAGCTCCTGCTCCAGTGCCTGGCCAAGGCCCCCGCCTCCCGGCTGCGCGCCTCCGAGCTGGCGGCGCGGCTGCGCGAGCTGCAGCCCGGCCTGCGGGGCATCCCGCCGCTGGACATCGACGAACCGGAGGACGAGGCTCCGGACGCGTCCCCGGCCCCTCGCGGCGGCCCGTACGACGGCTCGTACGACCCCGGCGCGGGCGGTGCGACCGGTGCGGCGCGGCCCGGCGGCGCCCTGGGGACACCCACCGGACCGAGCCCGGGGGAGCGGCGGCGCGGCGCGGTGCCCCTGGTCCCGGGCGCGGTCTCGGACTCCAACCGCGACACGCACACCAGCATGCGGGTACCCGGCCCGGACGAGCTGGCGGGCGGCGCGCACGGCACGGCCCGCGCACCGCGCGCCGCCGGGCAGCGCCGGGCGGGCTCGGCCCGCAACCGGCAGGTGTCCGACGCGGTGCGCCGCCGCCGGGTCCGGCTCGGGCTCGCGGCCGCGCTGATCGCCGTCGCGGGCATCGGCGGCTGGCTGGCGCTCGGCGACGACGGCGGGTCGGACGGCCCCAAGGGCGGAACGGAACACTCCGCGCCGGCCGAACCGGGCCGCTGACCGCACCCGAAAGAGCTCGGCCGACTGGGCGGGACAAGATCACCCCGTCAGCCGTTACGCTGGGGGCGTGGCAGTCGTCGATGTATCCGAAGAGCTGAAGTCCCTCTCCTCCACCATGGGGTCGATCGAGGCGGTCCTCGATCTGGACAAGATGAGGGCCGACATCGCCGTGCTCGAGGAGCAGGCGGCGGCCCCGTCCCTGTGGGACGACCCGGACAACGCGCAGAAGATCACCAGCAAGCTCTCCTACCTCCAGGGGCACCTGCGCCGGACCGAGGAGCTGCGCGGCCGGATCGACGACGTCGAGGTGCTCTTCGAGCTCGCCGAGGCCGAGGGCGACGAGGACACGCGCGCCGAGGCCCTCGCCGAGCTGGACTCGGTGCGCAAGGCCGTCGACGAGATGGAGGTGCGCACCCTCCTGTCCGGCGAGTACGACGCGCGTGAGGCCCTGGTCAACATCCGCGCGGAGGCCGGTGGCGTCGACGCCGCCGACTTCGCCGAGCAGCTCCAGCGCATGTACCTGCGCTGGGCCGAGCGGCACGGGTACAAGACCGAGGTGTACGAGACCTCGTACGCGGAAGAGGCCGGCATCAAGTCGACCACCTTCGCCGTCCAGTCCCCGTACGCGTACGGCACGCTCTCGGTGGAGCAGGGCACGCACCGGCTGGTGCGCATCTCGCCGTTCGACAACCAGGGCCGCCGTCAGACGTCCTTCGCGGGTGTCGAGGTGCTGCCCGTGGTGGAGCAGACCGACCACATCGAGATCGACGAGTCCGAGCTGCGGGTGGACGTGTACCGCTCCTCCGGCCCGGGCGGTCAGGGCGTCAACACCACCGACTCCGCGGTGCGGCTGACCCACATCCCGACCGGCATCGTGGTCTCCTGCCAGAACGAGCGGTCGCAGATCCAGAACAAGGCCACCGCCATGAACGTCCTCCAGGCCAAGCTCCTTGAGCGCCGCCGCCAGGAGGAGCAGGCCAAGATGGACGCGCTCAAGGGCGACGGCGGCAACTCCTGGGGCAACCAGATGCGTTCGTACGTCCTGCACCCGTACCAGATGGTCAAGGACCTGCGCACCGAGTTCGAGGTCGGCAACCCGCAGGCCGTGCTGGACGGCGAGATCGACGGCTTCCTGGAAGCGGGCATCCGCTGGCGCAAGCAGCAGGAGAAGTAGGCCTGTTCGCGGGCTCGTCCGCGAGCCCGCCCGACACCTCCCCAAACCTGCTGACCACCTGTTTCGTCACAGTCGCGTACCCGTAGAGCCGTCAAGAGCCCGTATAACGGGCATTCCGTGCGCAATGCCCTTGACGGGCCTCGGGGAACGGGGAAAGCTGACGCGCGGCATGCGTATGACTGGGGCGCGTGTGATGGGGGGCAGGCGGGCCGCGCTTCGACGTCGGCGCCGCAACTCGGTACCCCCCTCGAATCCGTTGCCCCGGACGCTGCTCCATGGACGAGAACAGCTACTGGGGGTAGCAGGCAGATGACCAACAAGACGCGGCTGCGCGTCGTGCGGATCGTGGCCGGTGCGGTGATCGCGGCCGGTGCGTCGCTCACCGCCGCCGGCGCGGCCTCGGCCGTCGGCATCGATGTCAACGTCGGCGGTGTCGGCGTCAAGGCCAACGCGGACGAGAGCGGTGTCGAGGTCGGGCTGAAGGCGCCGGTCGACGACCCGACGACGATCCCGACGGACCCGCCCACGGACCCGACGGACCCGCCGACCATTCCGACGGACCCGCCGACGATCCCGACGGACCCGCCGACCATTCCGACGGACCCGCCGACGGTTCCCACGGACCCGCCGACCGTCCCGACGGACCCGCCGACGGTTCCGACGGACCCGCCGACCGTTCCCACGGACCCGCCGACGGACCCGACGGACCCGCCGACCGACAAGCCGACGGACCCGCCCACGGGCAAGCCGACGGACCCGCCGACCGGCACGCCGACCACCCCGCCGGACAACGGCGGTAACGGTGGTGGCACCGGCGGTGACAACGGTGGCGACGACAACACCGACACCGACAGCATCGGCAGCAAGCCGGTGCAGCAGGGCAAGGCCAAGGAAGAGGTGGCCCACACCGGCGACGGCGAGCTGGCCGAGACCGGTGCCTCCGGCACCACGTTCCTGCTGGTCGGCGCCGCGACGATGATCGCGGGCGGCATCGGCTTCCGCCTCATGCCGCGGCTGATCAACCGCAACACCGTCGCCTGATCCACCGGCGACAGGCAGTGACAAGGGCCCGGAGCGCTACGGCGCTCCGGGCCCTTGACGTATGCGCGGGGCCGTATACGTCACGCCAGGCGGGACAACGGCGTGCGTCACGGCGACACGCATCACGACGGCATGCGGACGCGACGATCGTGCGGGCAATATTCGTTACGGACGGTATCCGTTACGGGCAGTTCAGATGATCTGGTGGGCGAACAGCGCCACCGCGACCAGGGCCAACAGCAGCACGGCCAGCGTCGCCGGGGTCACGCCCGCGAACAGCCCCTCGTGCTGCAGCCGCTCCCTGCTGGCCCGGCAGACCGGGCAGCGGCCCTCGCTGACGGGGCTCGCGCAGTTGGCGCAGACGAGCCTGTCATACGTCATGCGCACTCCTCCTCCCGCGCGGCGCTGCCGCTGGATCGACACGGTGTCAACGCCTTGGGGCCGGGGATGGTTCCCCCTTCGGGGGCGGTTCCCCCCATCTACTGTGCCAGCTTCCGACCGGTTCGGCGCGCCCCGTACGATTCCGCGCCCGGACCGTACCGGGGCTGTAGCATCCTCAGGCCGGTCAGCAGGCGTTTTCTCCCCGGTTGTCCTCGGTTTGTCCGCGATGCGCCGTGAATAAACGCACCAACCGGGAGTGACGACTGCGCGCCCGCACGCGGTTCGCGTATGGTCACGCTCACCGACGGGAGCCGCGCCAGTGGCAGCCCGTACCCCTACCCAGGTCGACCGTGGTGCTTTAAGTGATCCGATTCGACAACGTTTCCAAGTCCTACCCCAAGCAGAACCACCCCGCCCTGAGGGATGTCTCGCTCGAGATCGAGAAGGGCGAGTTCGTCTTCCTGGTGGGGTCCTCGGGGTCGGGCAAATCCACCTTCCTGCGACTGATCCTCCGCGAGGAACGCGCCAGTCACGGCGCGGTCCATGTGCTGGGCAAGGACCTCGCGCGGCTCTCCAACTGGAAGGTGCCGCAGATGCGCCGCCAGTTGGGGACGGTGTTCCAGGACTTCCGGCTGCTCCCCAACAAGACGGTGGGGGAGAACGTGGCCTTCGCCCTGGAAGTGATCGGCAAGCCGCGCGGCGCCATCCGCAAGACCGTTCCCGAGGTGCTGGAACTCGTGGGGCTCGGCGGCAAGGAAGCCCGCATGCCCGGCGAGCTCTCCGGCGGTGAGCAGCAGCGGGTCGCCATCGCGCGGGCGTTCGTCAACCGCCCGATGCTGCTGATCGCGGACGAGCCGACGGGCAACCTCGACCCGCAGACGTCCGTCGGGATCATGAAGCTGCTGGACCGGATCAACCGGACCGGGACCACGGTGGTCATGGCCACCCACGACCAGCAGATCGTGGACCAGATGCGCAAGCGCGTGATCGAACTTGAGAAGGGCCGTCTCGTCCGCGACCAGTCCCGCGGCGTCTACGGCTACCAGCACTGAAAGGACGCCATGCGCGCCCAGTTCGTCCTGTCGGAGATCGGCGTCGGTCTCCGCCGCAATCTCACGATGACCTTCGCGGTGATCGTCTCCGTCGCCCTCTCGCTCGCCCTGTTCGGCGGGTCGCTGCTGATGCGCGAGCAGGTCAGCACGATGAAGGGCTACTGGTACGACAAGGTCAACGTCTCGATCTTCCTGTGCAACAAGAACGACAAGGAGACCTCGCCCAACTGTGAGAAGGGCGCGGCCACCGAGGAGCAGAAGAAGGAGATCCGCGCCGAACTGGACAAGATGAAGATCGTCGAGTCCGTCCAGTTCGAGACCAGCGAAGAGGCGTACAAGCACTACAAGGAGCAGTTTGGCGACTCCCCGCTGGCCAGCTCCCTCACCCCGGACCAGATGCAGGAGTCGTACCGGGTCAAGCTCAAGGACCCCGAACGGTTCCGGGTCATCTCCAGCGCGTTCGCCGCACGTCCGGGTGTCCAGGAGGTCACGGACCAGCGGGCCACCCTGGAGAACCTGTTCAATCTGCTCAACGGCATGAACTACGCCGCGCTCGGGGTGATGGCGCTGATGCTCGTCGTCGCACTGATGCTGATCGTCAACACCGTGCGCGTGTCGGCGTTCAGCCGCCGCAGGGAGACCGGGATCATGCGGCTGGTCGGCGCCTCCAGCTTCTACATCCAGATGCCGTTCATCATGGAGGCCGCCATCGCGGGCCTGATGGGCGCGGCCTTCGCCTGCGTACTCCTGGTCAGCGGGCAGAAGTTCCTGGTCGAGGGATGGCTGGCGGAGCGCATAGACGTCATCAACTTCATCGGCTGGGACGCGGTGCTCGCCAAGTTGCCGCTGGTCCTGGCGATCGGCCTGTTGATGCCGGCGCTCGCGGCGTTCTTCGCGCTCCGCAAGTACCTCAAGGTGTGAGTTTCGCCCCGGGCGCCGTGCGGTCAACACCCGTTGCGGCGCCCGGTGGTGGCCTAGACTCACCGCCATGTCGGGCCCGTGTCTGTTCGTCCCACCCCCTGCCTCCGGCGGCGGGCCCCCTCGCCGTACCCGCCGCGCGGCAGCCCTGACACTGGTCTTCGCGAGCGTGCTGGCGACCGGCGCCGCCGCCGGGTCGTGGGGCGACACCCCCTCCGGAGGCCGCCACCAGACCGCGAGCCGGATCCCGTCCCGCCCGGTGGCCGCGGCGGCCGACGCGGACGCGGTCGAGGCCGCGGCCGTGGCCGCCGAGCAGGACGGCAAGTCGGCCTCCGCCGCCGCCCGGGACGTGGTCAGCCGCAGCGGAGACCGCTGGGGCGCGGTCTACAGCGCCAGTGAGTACGAGGGCTTCCGGCGGCACCTGGACGGCGCGTACGTGGGCGTGGGCGTGGCCGCCCGGCGCGCGTCCGGCGGCCGGATCGCGGTGGACCGCGTACAGCCCGGCAGCCCCGCCGCCCGGGCCGGACTCCGGCCCGGCGACCGGATCCGTACCGTCGACGGCGCCTCGGCCACCGGCCGCCCCGTCACCGAGGTCGTCTCCTGGCTGCGCGGCGGGCGCGACGGCATCCCGGGCTCGCCGGTGGTGCTGGGGTTGCAGCGCGGCGAGCGGCGCTGGAGCCAGACGCTGCGCCGAGCGCGGCTGGCGACCGAGCCGGTGACCGTCGACCGGCTCACCGACCGGGAGCCCGACACCACCCGGGTCAGGGTCGAGTCCTTCACCAGGGGCACGGGCGAGCGGGTCCGCGCGGCGGTACGCCGGGCCCCCGCGGGCGACGGCATCCTGCTCGACCTGCGCGGCAACTCCGGCGGGCTGGTCACCGAGGCCGTCACCGCCGCCTCCGCCTTCCTCGACGGCGGCCTGGTGGCCACCTACGACGACCGGGGCGAGCAGCGCGTCCTGGAGGCGGCGCCCGGCGGCGACACCAGGACCCCGGTGGTGGTGCTCGTCGACAGCGGCACCATGAGCGCCGCCGAGCTGCTGACCGGCGCGCTCCAGGACCGCGGCCGCGCGGTCGTCGTCGGCTCCCGCACCTTCGGCAAGGGCTCGGTGCAGATGCCCAGCGAGCTGCCGGACGGTTCCGTCGCCGAGCTGACCGTGGGCCACTACAAGACCCCGTCCGGGCGGGGCGTGGACGGCACCGGCATCGTCCCGGACCTGCGCGTCGACGGCGCGGACGGCGGCAAGGCGGAGGACCGGGCCCGTACGGTATTAAGTGGCCTCGGAGGCGGGTCCTAGTGCGACAATGGCCCCGTTATGGCTAAGGAAACGGGTCGCAAACTCATCGCGCAGAACAAGAAGGCGCGGCACGACTATCACATTCTGGACACGTACGAGTGCGGACTGGTGCTCACCGGCACCGAGGTGAAGTCGCTGCGCCAGGGTCGCGCGTCGCTGGTCGACGGCTTCGTGCAGATCGACGGCCATGAGGCCTGGCTGCACAACGTGCACGTCCCCGAGTACAGCCAGGGGACCTGGACGAACCACTCCGCACGGCGGAAGCGGAAGCTCCTGC
Organism: Streptomyces sp. XD-27; assembly: GCF_030553055.1. Taxonomy (NCBI): domain Bacteria; kingdom Bacillati; phylum Actinomycetota; class Actinomycetes; order Kitasatosporales; family Streptomycetaceae; genus Streptomyces; species Streptomyces sp. XD-27. The sequence continues at coordinate 3,010,138 of NZ_CP130713.1, read as the reverse complement.
TGCACCGTGCGGAGATCGACAAGCTGGAGCAGAAGACGCAGGAGACCGGGCACACCATCGTGCCGCTGTCGCTGTACTTCAAGGACGGCCGGGCGAAGGCCGAGATCGCGCTCGCCAAGGGCAAGAAGGAGTACGACAAGCGGCAGACGCTGCGGGAGAAGCAGGACCGGCGCGAGGCGGACCGGGCGATCTCTGCGGCGCGGCGCAGGCAGCGGGCCTGACGCTGCACGGGACGGGCGGGCGGCACGCTCAGCCCGACCGGCGGTTCGCCCGACCGGCGGGAATAAGCTGGCCTGCTCCGGCGTTGATCCCGTACGATGACTCCTGCACCCCGAGCGGGTGTGGAGCACCTTTTGAAAAATCAACATGGGGATGATCGGTTTCGACAGCGGCTGTCGAAGCAGGGGAAGCGTGTCGAGGAAGCGGCAATGATCTCGTAAACCATATGTCGCAACCAATAATCGCCAACACCAAGCGCGATTCCTTCGCCCTCGCTGCCTAAGTAGCGACTTGCGAAGTGTCAGCCCGGGGCTGTTCCCGACCCGGATCCTGGCATCAGCTAGGGGACTAAACTTCTAGACCCGGTCACGGGGCCTGGAAGGAAATCAAACAGTGACTGAGCCCGTCGGAGACTTGTCCGCGTGATCTCCGGGGCCGAGAAAATCGCAGCGGACTGCACACGGAGAAGCCCTGGTTCTGCACCGTTGGACGCGGGTTCGATTCCCGCCATCTCCACCATTCCGGGGGCCTGCCCCCGGATGTCATCCCATGTGAGGCGAAGGCCCCGCTGTCAGACGACAGCGGGGCCTTCGTCGTGTGACTGAAGGTCGTGTGGCTGAAGGGGGAAGCGATGGGCTGGACGCGGGCATGGGCCGCCGCGGTGTGTGGTGGGGTGCTGGGCTGCGCGGTCACGGCGGGCCCGGCGGCAGCCGACGGGGCGGGCCCGGCCGATGCGGGGGACCCGTCGGTGTCCCTGATCCTCAACGGCGCCATGGACGCCCGCCCCGGGGAGATCGTCGATCTGCGGTTGGAGGGCATCAGCCCCGAGCGGGGGCAGGCGAAGGTGGTGGCCTCCTCGCCGGCCTTTGGCGACAAGGTCCACCTGGTGCACAAGAAGGACGTGGTCTCCGAGGGGACCGAGGGCGACGTCGTGGTGTCGTACTACGCGGCACAGGAGCCGCTCGCGATGACGGCCGGACCCGGCACGTATCCGGTCGTGGTCAAGGTCGGTGGCAGGGAGGTGGCCCGGGACGAGGTCAAGGTCGTCGCGTCGCAGCGGCCGGTTTTCGACGTGTCCGCGTTCCACGAGGAGGCCCGGCCGGGGGAGCGGATGTATCTGGAGTTCGACGACCTCTACCCGGGCGAGACCGGCACGGACTTCACCGTCCGGTCCAAGGCGTTCGCCGCGCCCGTCCGACTCACGCACGACGAGGAGCGCGACTGGTACAACCCTCGCCTGTTCACGGCGCGGCCGGACCTGCCGCCTGACGTACGGGACGGCACGTACGCGGTGACGCTCACCGGTCCCGGTGGGAAGCGGATCACCGAGCGCAAGCTGAAGGTCCGCGCGGCCCGGTCCGGCGACAGGGATTACGTGGGCGAGGTCGGGCCGCTCCGGTTCTTCGGGAGGAACGGGTCCCCGGACCGGCCCCGCGCCAAGGACTTCCGCGTCGCCTCCGGGGGTGTGGTGAACGTGCTCCTGCGCGACACCGCCCCGGACGTCGGCGAGGAACACCGGCTCACGGCGACCTCCCCGGCGTTCGAGTCCCCCGCGAGGCTGAGGCTCGACGACAGCAAGGCGGCCGACGGCGATGACCACAGGCGCTTCTACGGGCCGGCGAGGGTGCGCCGAGGGCTGGAGCCGGGGACGTATCCGGTCACCGTCGTCAGCCACCACGGGCGGGTGAAGAAGACCGCTGAGATCGTCGTCACCAAGGGCGCTGCACGGGACGAGGAAGGCGGGGACGAGAGCGGCTGGCCGACCGGCATGTGGATGGCCGCGCGCATCGGCGCCGTGGTCCTGGTCGCCGGTGCCGTGTTCCTGATGCGCAAGCGCAGGCGGTCGTCGGGCGACTGACGTTCCGAGGCGGTCGTCGGGCGACTGACGTTCCGTCGGAGCAGGCGAGGAGGGTCCGTACGGGGCAGGCGCTGAGGCGAGGCGAAGGCTCCGTACGACAGCAGGCGCGGGTCGGCGAGCCGAGCGGACCGGCGGGTGCCGACAGGCGTCGCCCGCCGCTCGGTTCCGAAGTCGCCGCCCGCCCCCTGTCCTCCGCGCCCCTCCTGCGGGATCCTCACATGGCATGACGAGACGTGTGCGTAGTGTGAGGCGCGGGCCCGCCCGTGCCTGGATTCTGTCGCTGGTCCTCGGACTGGCCGCCGCCACCCTCAGCTGGAGCTCACCGGCCGGTGCGGACGCCTTCCGCCGGACCGGTGACGACCTCGAGAAGGCCATCGACGCCGTCCTCGCCGATCCCCGCCTGGCGGGCGGGGCGGCGAGCGTGGTGGTGGCCGACGCCGCCACCGGTGACACCCTCTACGAGCACCGGCCCGCCGACCGGCTGATGCCCGCGTCCAACACCAAGCTGCCGACCTCCGCCGCCGCCATGGAACTGCTCGGCCCCGGCTACCGCTTCACCACCGACGTTCTCACCGACGGGCGCCGCAGCGGCTCCGTCCTCACCGGTGACCTCTACCTGCGCGGCACCGGCGACCCGACCATGCTCGCCAAGGACTACGACCGGCTGGCCGCCGACCTCGCGCGGTCCGGCGTCAAGCGGATCACCGGGCGGCTGATCGCCGACGACACCCGGTTCGACAACCAGCGGCTCGGCCGCTCGTGGGCGGCCGACGACGAGTCCTCGTACTACTCCGCGCAGATCTCGCCGCTCACCGTCGCACCCGACACCGACTACGACGCGGGCACCGTGATCGTCGAGGCGGCTCCCGGCGCCCGCGCGGGTGCCAAGCCGAGGGTGAAGGTCACCCCCGCGAACGGCTACGTACGGATCGACAACCGGGCCACCACCCTGGCCGAGGGCGGCCGCCGCACCCTGACCGTCGAGCGGGAGCACGGCCGCAACACGATCACCGTCACCGGCGGCATCCCGGTCGGCGGCGCCACCGCCAAGGAGTGGGTGAGCGTCTGGGAGCCCACCGGCTATGCCGCCGCCGTCTTCGCCGACGCGCTCGCCGACCACGGCGTACGGATCGAAGGACCGACCCGGCTCGGGCTGCCCACCCCGGCCGACGCCGAGCGGCTCGCCGCGCACCGCTCCATGCCCCTCAAGAAGCTCCTCGTCCCGTTCATGAAGCTGTCCAACAACAACCACGCCGAGGTGCTGACGAAGACCATCGGCTACAAGACGACGGGCAAGGGCACCTGGAGCGCGGGCCTCACCGCGATCGGCGGCTATCTCAAGCGGCTGGGCGTCGACCCCGGCACGCTGCGCCAGGTGGACGGTTCGGGGCTGTCGCGGATGAACACCGTCCCGGCGCGGGCGTTCGCCGAGCTGCTGCTGTCCGTACGGGACGAGCCGTGGTACGCCGACTGGTACGCGGCGCTGCCGGTGGCCTGCGACCCGGACCGGCTCACCGGCGGCACGCTGCGCGGCCGCATGTGCGGCACGGCGGCGGAGCGCAACGCGCGCGCCAAGACCGGCTCCCTGACCGGGGCGTCGGCGCTCTCCGGGTACGTGACCGACGCGGACGGGCGCGAGCTGGTGTACGCGATCGTCCTCAACAACCATCTCGCGGCGTCGGTCAAGAGCGTCGAGGACGCGATCGTGGTGACGCTGGCGTCGTGGGGCGAGGACGGTGGCGCTGACGGTAGGTCTGGCGGTACGGCCCCGGCCCGGCCACGCGGTGAGCGTGGCGCGGACCGGGCCGGGGCTCCCGGCACGGAGCCGGGCGCGGAATCGGGCGCGGAGTCGGGCGCGGAGGAACTGGAGTGCGCGTGGCGCAAGCCGGTGCTCTGCTGAGAGCCTGCTGAGCGCGGCCGGCGCCTGCTGAACGCGCTGAGCCGGCGAACGTGCCCGCTCAACGCGGCCGCCGCGCCCCCACCAGCGCCCCCGTGAGGGCGATGGCCAGGGCGAGTGCGGCGGCCGCGGCCGGGGCGGCGTACGCGGTGCCTGTCCCCAACTGTTCGACCGCCCAGCCGCCGGTCGCCGCCCCCGCCGAGATGCCGACGAGCAGACCGGTGTACACGGTGGTCATGCCCTCGTTCAACTGCCCGGTGGGTACCAGCCGCTGAACGAGCGTCATGCCCGTGATCATCGTGGGGGCGGTGGCCATGCCCGCGACGAACAGCAGCGCGGCCAGCGGGCCGAGCCCGTCCGCCGCGAGCAGCGGCAGCATCGCCACCGCCATCGCGGCGACCCCCGCCACGAACCGCCCCATCGCCGACCCGCGCACCGGCAGCGCGCCGAAGACCAGCCCGGCCACGCAGGACCCGCCGGCCTGGAGGGCCAGCACCGCGCCGCTCGCCGAGCCGTCCCCGTACGACTCCACGGTGGCGACCGTCGCGACCTCCATCGAGCCGAAGACCGCGCCGGTGGCCAGGAAGGTGGCCAGCACGACCCGTACCCCGCCGGCGCGCAGCGGGGAGGCCGCGCGCCCGGAGCCGTCCCGCGGGTGGGGCGGCGGCTCCGTGGCGCGCTGGGCGGCGAAGGCGAGCGTGCCCGCGGTCAGCAGCACCGCGCCCGTGAGCAGCCCGGCCTCGGGGAAGACGGCCGTGCACAGCACCATCGCCAGGGCGGGCCCGACCATGAAGCAGACCTCGTCGACGACCTGCTCGAAGGAGTTGGCCGTGTGCCGGAGGGCGGTGTCATCCCGGTGGATGACGGCCCAGCGGGCGCGGGTCATGGCCCCGATGCCCGGCACGCCCGAAGAACCGGCGGCGCACAGGAACAGCGCCCAGTCGGGCGCCCGGTAGTGCACGCACAGCAGCATCGCCGCCGCCCCCAGGACGAACACCCCGGCGGCGGGAACGGCCACCTTCGCCTGCCCGTACCGGTCGACCAGCCGCCCGAGCAGCGGCGAGCAGACGGCCGTCACCGCGACGCCGGTCGCGGAGACCGCCCCGGCGAGCGCGTACGAGTCGCGGCTCAGGGCGATCATCAACACTGTGCTGACACCGAGCATCGATCCCGGCAGCCGGGCGACGAGGGCGGCGAGGGTGAAGGAGAGCGCGCCGGGCGCGGCGAAGAGCTGCCGGTAGGGCCGCAGGAGCGACCGCCGGCGGACGGGGGCAGCGGGCCGCACAACAGGCGGAGCGGCGACAACAGGCCGGGAAGCAAGGAAAAGAATCATGGAACAACGGTCGTGCCGGGCCGACCCCCGGGTCCAACACCTGCTCAGCGCCGATTAACGCGCTGGCGTTGTCAACGCGGTGGGGTGAAGGATGGCGGGGTGCCCCAGGACATAGCCCCGCGCCTCCTCCGCGCGTTCACCGTGGTCGCCGAGGAGCTCCACTTCACCCGGGCCGCGGCCCGCCTCTTCGTGGCCCAGCAGGCCCTCAGCCGCGACATCCGCCGCCTGGAACGCGACCTGGGCGCGGACCTGTTCGTCCGCACCACCCGCCAGGTCACGCTCACGCCCGCGGGCGAACGCCTGCTGCCGCACGCCCGCCGGGTCCTGGCGGCCCACGACGACCTGACGGCGGCCTTCGTACGCGACGAGCGCCCGCTGCTGGTGGACGTCGGCGCGAAGGTGGGCACGGCGTACCGGATCCTCACCCGCACCCGCGAGACGGCTCCCGACCTGGAACTGGTGGCCCGCTTCCACAGCGGCCTGACCGGCGCGGCGGCCGAGATCCTCGCGGGCCGCCTGGACGTCTCCTTCGGCCGGGTGGCGGGCCTCGACCCGTCGGCCCTGTCCCGCCTGGACCACCGCCCGGTCCGCTACGAACCGATGACGGTCCTGCTCCCGGACGACCACCGCCTGGCGGCCCGCACGGAAATCCCTCTCGCCGCCCTGGCGGGCGAAACCCTCTACGCGGCCGCGGGCAACCCGCACACGGCGGAATGGACCGACCTCGCGACCCGCCTCTTCGCGGGCCGCGGCATCCACATCGCCGAGCCGTTCCCGGAGATCGACGGCGAGGAGGAGTTCATCCGCGTCGTCCGCAAACACCGCTGGTCGGTCCTGGCCAGCGTGGAGTTCATCGAACTCCCTGGCATGGTGCTCCGCCCCATCGTGGACCCGGTCCCGCTGTCGCCGATCTCGATGGTGTGGAGGAGGGGGTTGCGCCACCCGGCCCTGGAGGCACTTCACGCGACGGCGGGAAGGCTGGTGGCGTCGGAGCGGTGGCTGGATCGGCCGCGGGACTCCTGGCTCCCGGAGCCGGACCTGCGGCTCACTGGACCGGCCGTTGATTAAGCGCCCAGATGGGCCAGCAGGCCGTCTTCGCCAGGGTAGGGACGTTCCGGTGGCAGCCGGCGCGCGGCGGCGGCCAGGTCGCCCTCGCGGACCAGTGCGTGGATCTCGTGTGACAGGGGGGTCACATCGGTGACGGACACCATCCACTCGTCTGCGTAGCGTTGTGCGGCTTCGCCGGTGAGGCCGAGTTGCAGCGAGCGATACGGCAGCGGCCTCAGCCGCAGGTCGCGTTCGGGGTCCCATTGGACGCGGGCAGGAGCCTGCCTCAGCTGACGCTTCCATGCGGAGCGGTCGGTGTGCAGGCCGCGCTCATAGTGGGAGAGGCAGGCGTGTCGCAGCGCCCACTCGAAACCCCGGCGGGAGATTTCGACGGCGAGAACGGTCTCCTGACCCGCCTCGGTGGCCCAGCCGGAGCGGTACATCATCCACAGGAACGACGGCTTGATCCACGTCATCCGGTCGCGCTTCCAGATCGCGGGGAAGCGACCCTGCCGCGCCGCGGGCAGACCGATCTCCGGAGGGTACGCCTGATACACGGTGATCGTGGTGTCCGTGTACTGCGCGCGAATCCCGCGCTTCGGTTCTTCCATGGCCGACATCAGCTCTCTTCGGACAGGCTCTGCTGTTCCTGCCATGCCGATGCGTACTCCAGCGTGAAGGTCCGCACTTCGGAAGCGCCGGCCACATAAACGGCCCACCAGAGCTCTTCGCAGGGAATGTGCCCCTCACCCTTGGTGTCCACCCAGACGCGGACATGGCCGTCTTTGTCGGCTGTCACATCCCACCAGGACCAGGACCGCAGGTCGGGATCGAAGCAGTAAAGCCACTCCTCGGCGGTCCAGGGCCTTTCTCCGCGATTCCGCTCGTAGCTGGCTTTGCCCTCACTGCCGGCCCGATCGTCGTTTTCCGCGCTCGTTTCCCCTGTGCTGTGCGAGAGGAACCAGGCGGGAAGGCTGTCCGGTGAAACGTCGTCCTGGTCGAAGTCGGCAGACCGGGCAATGCTTACTGCCGCGAGGAGTAGTTCCCTGATACGTGCGGCATAGGTGAAACCGTTCGCGGCGGGAACAACGGTGAACACGCCCAGCAGCGGGACGGGCTGCCCTGAAGGGCGGTGCTTGAGACGCGAGAGCTCCGCGTCCAGGTGAGAGCGTTCCATGGGTTCTCGGCCTTGGCTAGAAGTCATCGACGATGCGGCCCGATCCGGGAATGATCGCGTCCATGAGCATCTGGTGGTAGTTCGTTCCGAACTTCTTGTTGTCCGGGAGGCCGAACAGGCCTGGGCCGTCGGACTGGTCGGGTGCGATCTTACGCGCTCTGTTCCAGTCTCGTTCACTCCCTTCCCAGCCGGGCGGCTTGCGCTGGGGAAGGGAGTCGGCGGCAATCTCGTCCACGAATGACTTGGGAACCTCGAAGGCGATCAGTTGATCGCCCTTGAAGGTGAGCGAATGAGAGATGTCTCCCGTCATATTGACATAGAGGGATCCGCTTCCGGTCAGGGTGACGTTCCCGTCTCCATCGACGTGAAGTCGCATGGTCTGCGGGTACGCCGTGTCCTGCTTCCGGTACACCGTCACGGTTTCGCACTCGGGAGCGAGGCCGAGTGAGTCGTACCAGATGTGGGGGTTGGAGACGTACGTCGCCGGGTTGCGAGCAGGCGCGAGCCCCAGCGGGTCCGCCGACAGGTAGCGGGCCGTCTCCGGGTCGTAGTAGCGCTGGACGTTGTAGTGCAGACCCGTTTCCGGATCGAAGTACTGGCCCGGGAAGCGCAGTGGTGTGTAGGCCGTGCTGCCTGCCGCCCACGTCGTCGTGCCCCACAGCGTGCTGCGGGTGCGCCAGGCGATGCCGCCCGTCTCGTCCACGAGCTCCGTCGGCGCACCGACCAGGTCGGTGACGATCGCGAAGAAGCGGGCGTCGACCTCCTGCCGCGTCGTGGCGTCGGTGATGCGTTCCGTTTGCGCCACGGGGCGGACGCCCGCGTGGTCCCACGTCAGCGTGACCGGGTTCGGGAGGCCGGGGGAGGTGGTGGTCTCCTCCACCAGGGTGGGGCCGTCCCAGGTGAAGGTGACCTCCTCGACGACCCTGTCGTCCGCGTCCAGGCGCTGCTTGGCGACGCGGCGGCCGAAGGGGTCGTACAGGTAGCGCCACCGGCTGCCGTCCGGGGTGGTGACCTGACGGAGGCGGTCCTCGGCGTCCCATGCGTAGTGCCAGGTGTCCGGCTTCTTCGACAGGCGGGTCTTCTGGCGGAGCACGAGGCGGCCCGCGGCGTCGTGTTCGTAGCGGTATGCGCCTGCGCGGGTGAGGCGGGTGGCCGTGTAGACGCGGGCGCCCGTCGCGTCCTGGGACGGGTGGGCGGCGGGCCAGGCGGCCTGGGTCTGGTTTCCCGCCTCGTCATAGGCGTATGTCTCACTCCAGCCCGCCGCGTGGACCGCCGTGACGCGGCCCGCCGTGTCCAGGCCGAAGGTACGTGGTCCGCTCAGCTGGTCGGCAAGGCCGGTGAGGTGGCCGTCCTCGCGGTAGGTGTAGGACCGGTGTTGGACGCTCGCGTCGTCCGCGCCCGTCAGCGTCTGCGCCGTGAGACGGCCCAACGGGTCCCAGGTGTTGGTCAGGGAGAGGGCGTCGCCGATGCCCCGGATCGTTTCGCGGCCCGCCGCGTCGTAGGCGGATGTGACTGTGTGGCCCGACGACGTCAGTGTCTTGCGGTTGCCCGCCGCGTCGTAGGCGTAGGTGCTGACCGCGCCTGTGGGGGTCACGCGCTGTGTACGGCGGCCCAGTGCGTCGTACGTGTGCCGGAGCTCGCGGCCTGCCACCGATTCGGACGTGATGCGGCCGAGACGGTCTCGCTGGTAGACCACCTCGGCGTCCGGGCTCGCGGCCGACAGCAGGCGTCCCGCGGCGTCGTACACGAAGGTGGTGACGCTGCCCTCGGCGTCCTTGCTGACCGTGCGCCCCGCGGCGTCGCGTTCGTACGTCACCGTCTGGCGGAGCGGGTTGGTGCGGGCCACGAGACGCCCCGCCGCGTCGTAGGCGTAGGTCACGTGACGGTCGTCGAAGTCCGTCTCGGACACGAGCTGGCCGGCGGCGTCGTAGGTGTAACGCCACCTCAGGCCCTGAGGGTTGGCCACCTCCGTCAGGCGTAGCGATGCGTCGTGGGCGAACTCGTAGCGCACGCCGTCCGGATCGGTGCGGGCCGTCATCAGGTCGAAGTGGGTGTATTCGAAGGTCGTGACGCCGCCGACCGCGTCCGTGTGGGCGATGCAGTTGCCCTCGCCGTCGTACGTCCACTGCTCCTGTGAGCCGTCCGGCGCCGTGCGGCTGGTCAGCTTGGCCTCCACCGACCAGGTCAGCCGCGTCGTCGCGCCCATCGGATCGGTGATCGCGACGGGGCGGCCGAACGCGTCGCGGTGATAGGTCGTCGTTCCGCCCAGTGGGTCGGTGATCTCGACGGGCAGGCCCGCCGTGTCGCAGCGGATGCGGGTGGTGGCGCCCAGTGCGTCGGTGACGGCTGTCAGGTGGCCGTTCTCGTCGTAGGTGTAGTGGGTGGTGTTGCCCGTCGGGTCCGTGACGGAGGTGCGGCGACCCACGTCGTCGTATGTCTGGTGCCAGGTGGCGCCGTCGGGACCGGTCAGGGTCACGGGGAGGCCGAGGTTGTTGTACTCGGCGGTGGAGTGGCTGCCGTCGGGGCTTGTGACCGCCGTGAGGTTTCCGGCCTGGTCGTACTCGTACCGCGCCAGGTGGCCGAGCGGGTCGGTGCGGGAGACCAGGCGGTCGTAGGGGTCCCATTCCTGGGTCGTGGTGTTGCCGAGGGGGTCGGTTTCGGCGGTGACCTGGAGGTGTTCGTTGAGGTGGAGGACGGTGGTGCCGGTGGAGTCGGTGTAGCGGGTGACCCGGTCGCCGGTCTCGGGGTGGGTGTCGTAGGTGAAGGTGGAGGAGAGGTAGCCGTCGGGGCCGACGGTGCGTACGACTCGGCCGTTGGTGTCGTAGACGTAGCGGAAGGTGGACTCGTTGCGGTCGGTCCAGGAGATGATGCGGCCGTCGGCGTCGTACGTGAAACGCATCGGGAGGCCGGAGGAGTTGGTGACCGCGTCGAGGTTGCCGTCCGCGTCGTAGCCGTAGGCCATGGCGGTGACCGTGCCATCGGGAGTGCACAGGGCCAGCTTGTGTACGCGGCCGTCTTCGGTGGTGAGCCGGACGGTGTAGCCGCCGTCGTGGACGACGGCGGTGGGGAGCCGTCGCCTCGGCGAGCGAACTCGACGCGGTTGTTGTTGCGGTCGTGGAGCTCGGTCAGCCAGTACGCGGCCGACTCGCGGTAGGGACTCCCGGTGAAGGAGCGGGTGACCCCGGTGTCCGGGTCGGTGATCTGGTAGGTGGTCTCCGGACCGTCGTGACCGCCGTGGACGAGGGGGAGGCGGGGGCCTTCCAGGGGAGGACTGTTTCGCCGCCGGGTCGTGGCAGGTGCGGGTAGGTCAGGAGTGATCCGTCTTCGCGTGCCCAGACCGCGCCCACGCCCATGGGGTCGAGTTCGAGGCGCTCGTCCAGGGTGGAGGCCCAGCTGCGACCGAACCACTGCCCAAAGCGGTACTCGGACAGGTGGGTGCGCCGCAGGACGAGCGGGAGCGCCCCGGGGAGGGTCAGGTCGGTCTGCTGCAGAGTCATCTCGCCGGTGGCGACGTCCACCGGGTCGTTCTTGCACGTCTTTTTGTTCAGAGAGATCCCGTTGCGGCGCGGGTCGGACTTCGCATCCCGCAGCGAGTCCGGCTTGACGTGCTGCTTCCCGCCCTTCGAACCACCACTGTTGGACGGCTTACCCCCGCCCCCGCCCTTACCCCCGGCAGGGGCATCACCCACGTCCGGCTTCTTGACGCCTTTGAAGTCGTCGCGGACTTTCTCGTTGTGCCGCTTGTGGCCGCCGCCGGCCTTGACCAGACCGTCGCCGACGTCGGTCAGGTGCGTCTTCAGCTTGCCGTGGGCGCCGCCGAGCGACTTCATCGCCTTCTCGACGGCCGTCTCGATGGTCTGCGCCAGGTCACCCCTGCCCTTGGTGCGGCCGAAGTGGTTGCGGCTGAGGGAGAGGTGGTGGCCGCCCTTCTCGTGCAGGTGCGTGGAGTGGTCGTGGACCCGTGAAGCGAACGTGTTGTGCTCGTGCTCGTCAAAGGCGAGATCACCGGGGCCCCGCCCGGGCCGACGCTGGCCAGCACCAGGCCCCCGCCTCCGTCGACGCTGGCCAGTTGCAGTCCGTCCTTGCCGGCCTTGGCGGTCTGGTCGAGGTCGACGCCGTCCCGGATCCCCAACTCGTCTTCGACCACCTGGACGATCAGGTCGGTCGCCATGTTCTCCAGGGCCAAGAAGACCGGGCCGGTCACGACGGCCATGATCTCCTGGACGGCGTACTCGGCGGCCTCCTTCAGCAGCCGTTTCACGACGGTGCGGGTGACGGCCACCCCGCCCAGGGCCGCGAGTTCGGAGAGCCCGAGGGTGAAGATCGCCGTCGCCTGGGCGGTGGCGATCTCAGCGGCGAGAATCCCCAACTGAATGATCGCCGCGTCCTTGGCCCACGCCACAAGCGTCGCGGCCGAGTCCAGCCCGCCGGCCAACAGCCGCGAGCCTTCCGCCAGGTTGTGCAGATGCTTCCCGTTGAGCTTGCTCACATGGGTGTTGATGGCGTCGGCCGTCTCACCACGGTTGGTCGAGATGAGCCGGTTCAGCGCCGTCTGCGTGTCACCACGACCGGTGTCGATCTCGGTGGCGAAATCGCGGAGTGAGGTGGCCATGTCGCGGTAGTCCTGCTCATCGACGTTCGGCCAGCTCACGCCGATCAAGTTGAGCACCATGCTCAATTCATCGGGCAGAACGACGCCCATCCCCACTCCCCCGTGAATCGGCGAAAAACAACGGATCAGCGATCATGGACGCACGAGCCGACCGTCCGGTTCCCGCCACCCCGTCGAGATCGTCCAGACGATACGGCAAGCGTCATCCCAGGGGCGCTGCCGGATACCGCCGCCTGCACCGTTGACCCAGCTCAGCGGGCTGGCGGACCGACGTCCGGCACTCCCTGGACAACGCCGGGCAGCGCCGGCGGCGGGGAGATCACGATGCGTCCGGTAGACGAGTCCCAGCCATCGGCGCCCAAGCTGCCGCTCGTTCGGCTGACCGGCGCGGGTCTTGCCATGCGTGGCTGCGTGCCGATCTGCGCTCGTGTTGCGGGTGTGCCGGGTGATGTCGCCTGCCTCTTCGACCAGTTCGGTCGGGGGCCCAGCAGGTCAGTGACGATCGGGAAGAAGCGGGCGTCGATCTCGCCCTGTGTGGTGGCGCCGGCCGAACGGGTCGTACAGGTAGCGCCACCGGGTGCCCGTGTAGGCGCGATCGCCCGCCGCGCCTTGGGGCGGATGGCCGGTGGGCCGGGTCGCCTGGGTCTGGTTGCCCGCTTCGTCGTAGGCGTAGGTCTCGTTCCAGCCCCGCGCACGAACCGCCGTGACCCTGCCCGCATTGTCCAGGTCGAAGGTGCGGGGGCCGGTCTGGTGGTCGGCCAGGCCGGTCAGGCGACCGTCTTCGCGGTGGGTGTACGTGTAGTGGGTGATGAGGGTGTCCGGTGTGCCGCCCAGCCACTGCTCCGTGAGGTGGCCCAGCGGGTCCCAAGTGTCGGAGAGGAGCCGCAGGTGGACTACTCAAGGGCCGCTGACTGGACCCTGGCCGCGGAGACTGGCGAAGGGGCACCGCAGACTCTTAATGGGTTTAGTCAAGCTACCTGGACCTCTTCGGCTGCCCTTTCGCGGGGTTGTACTCCCTCTCGTAGAGCCGGCCGTCGCGGAGCATGGCCCACAGGATGGAGACTCGCTGGCGGGCGACCGCGATCACGGCCTTCTTGTGGCGGCCTTTGTCGTGTGTGTAGCCCTTGTACTTGCGTAGGTACATCTCGTTCTCCCACGTCCCCACGGTTCCGCACGCGATCTGACTCGACAGGAAGAATGCCCGCTGGAGGGGGCGACTGTACTGGGTCGGGCGCAGACGGTTTCCCGTGTTCGATCCGGAGTCACGAGAGACAGGGGCCATCCCTGACGCGACAGCGAGCCGCCCAGCGGTCGGGAACCGTGAGATGTCGCCGATCGCCGCGAGAAGTTCGGCCGCGAGAACTCCGCCGAAGCCGGGCATGGAAAGGACAATGGGCGCCTGGGGGTGCTGGGAGAGAAGTTCCTTGACCTTCTTCTCCAGCTCCTTCAGTCGGCTGTTCATCTCCGTGATTTTTTGGGCGAGTTCGGCCACCAGCTCGGCCGCCAGGTCTTCTTCACTGGCCGCTGACTCCTGGGCCTTGGCGGCTGTTACGGCCTTCTCTGCGATGGCTGCTGCCTTCCTTACGCCACGCTTGGCGAGCCAGGCAGTCAACCTGCTCTCGCCCATGCGCCGGATGGCCGCCGGCGTCTGGTATCCGGACAGCAGGACCAGCGGCCCTGCGGACTGGGCGAAGTCAAAGGACCGTTCCAGCCCCGGGAAGATGCTGGTGAGCAGGGCTCTCATGCGGTTGATGGTCCTGGTGCGTTCGGTTGAGAGGCCGTTGCGGTGGGCCAGGATGAGCGTGAGTTCCTTGGTGAGCCTGGGGGGCGCCGGCACAGGGACTGTCTGCCGTCGGAGGCAGCGGGCGAACTCGGCAATGATGTAGGAGTCCTTCAGGTCGGTCTTGCCCTGGCCACTGAAGCTTTTCTTGAAGGCCGCGAACTTCGAGCCGGTGACGTACCGCGGGTTCTGACCATGGTTAGCCAGGACGCCCAAGAGCAGAGATGCCGGACCGTCAATGAGATCGAGAGCCCAGGTCACGTGGTCCGACATGCCCATGGCCTCACCGAATGCGGCCAGGATGTCGGACTCGGAATTGATTACCTTGCGGTTCCACAGAGGGTCGCCGTCGCTGTCGACCACCGTGATCCAGTGGTGTCCCTTTCCTACATCGATCCCGGCCCACACCTGTGGTGGCCGCTGCGTCATCTCGTCTCTCCAGGTCGATCACGGACGGGGAGCGCCAGGCCACCCCAGAGCAAGTCCGTACGAGCGATCGAATCGCAGCTCTTAATCAGTTAGCGAGGGTGACCTGAAGGCCGGCCGACGCAGTCTCCGGGAGCCCCTTGACGGGCAGGCGATCTAAAGTCGCATCCAGCCTTCCAGGCTGTAGATATAACGATCATCAGACAGCAGGGACACCCACCGGCAAGTCCGTACAAGCGATCGAGTCGCCACTCTTAATGAGCAGTCATGGGGCGCCCCGGAAGGCCGGCCGACGAAGTCAGTTGGAGCCCCTTGATGGGCAGGCCTACAGGAGTCGCATCCGGCCTTCCTGGCTGGACGCGGAGTTTACAGCCCGACCGGGTGCCCACCTGCACGCCCGTACTGTAGCGATCCTGATCGCAGCTCTTAATTAGCAGCGAGGGCGAGCGGCGGCCCCGGTATCCGGGGCCGCCGCTCATGCCCGATCGAGCCTGCTTGAAGGGTACGGGCGATCTACGGCCTCGACCCGTCGGTCCTGTCCCGCCTGGACCACCGCCCGGTCCGCTCCCCCTCTCCGTTCGGTGACCTCGTCGTCCGTGTTGAGGCGCTGTTTCGCCACTCGGCGGCCGAACGGGTCACACAGGTAGCGCCACTGTGTGCCGTCCGGGGTCGTCACCTGGTGGAGGCGGTCCTCGGCGTCAATCTCTTCACACGAGGCTCTGCCAACCGACCCGCGACGCGGCGAGTCAAAAGGCGGACCGAATTAATACCATTCTCCAATGGAGAGCGAGATGCTGCCGACCCTCAAATTCACCCTACGGCCATTCATGGAGTCCCCAAGAGTTCCATGATCCGTTCGCGAATGCGGTCGACTGCATTGGTAAGCCCTCTCTCGTCCGCACCGGCTTCGCGTGTGCGTTCGACTTGCCATTCCATGAAGATTGGGGCGAACCAGATCAGTCTGACGAAATCCTGATGAAAGGCTTCACCTTCATCGATTTCAATCGAATTGAGAAGCGACAGGTAGTCCTCGGCCAGCGATTGTGAGAAATTTCCGGCCCTCAGGAGGCCAAGGAAGCCGGACTCGTCGTCCCAGGCTAGATCTAGGGCTTCCAGTACTTCCGGACTCGAATGCTTCATTCCCAATATCCTATAATGATACGCCTTCTGTTCCCCTGGAATCTTTTCTAGGTTGATGGTGGCGACCCCATTTCCCTCATTGTACTTACCGAAGGTGATCTCGGGAAGCTTGGTTGTCGATATCCGTGGGCTTTGTCTCTTTTTGGCAACGTGCGACAGTGGGGTTACTTCGACTGCATCAGGATTACGTGCAGTCAACCCCAACGCCGGATCTTTCCCCGGCGCGAGTGCCCGGTAAACGATCCCAGGTGCTGCCTCTTCGGGACAGTCTGGCGCCAGACCAAGGAAGTCGGTCCAAGTCAGGGGATTGTGGGCATAGGTTGCTGGGTTGGGTGCCGGTTCGAGTCCTAAAGCCTGTCTCGTAACTCGCGGTCGGGTGCGGCGTTGAGCTAGTCGTGCAGGTTGTCACGGCTCAACGACGTGAGCTCATAGAGGTGTTCACCGGGCTCCGCCCGCGTCAGTTCCAGCGTCTGGTGCGGGCTGTCCACCGCAACGGTGGCCGGGCTCTGGACCCGGACCGGCCGGGCCGCCCGTGGGCACTGCCCCTGGAGGACCGGGTCCTGCTCGTGGCGATGTACTGCCGTACGAACCTCACCATGCGCCAGCTCGCCCCGCTCTTCGGGATCTCCCCCGCGGCCGTCGGCCGGATGATCGGCCGGCACGGGCCCCTGCTGGCCCTGGCCCCGGGCAAGCACAAGCCCGGACGGCACCACATCCTCATCGTGGACGGCACACTGGTGCCCACGAGAGACCGGACGGTGTCGGCCTCGTCGAAGAACTACCGGTACTCGGCGAACCTCCAGGTCCTGATCAAAGCGGACACCCGGGTGGTGCTGGCCGTCGGCCGCCCGCTGCCCGGCAACCGCAACGACTGCACCGCCTTCGCCGAGTCCGGCATCAAGGGGGCATGCGGCACCGCGACCGTCCTCGCCGACGGCGGCTACCAGGGCACCGGCGTCCTGATGCCCCACCGTCGCCAGGCCGGGCAGGACCGGCTGCCCGACTGGAAGGAACAGCACAACACCTCCCACCGGCGGGTACGCGCCCGCGTCGAGCACGCCTTCGCCCGCATGAAGAACTGGAAGATCCTGCGCGACTGCCGCCTGAAAGGCGACGGCGTCTGGTGGGCCACCAGCGGCGTCGCCCACATGCACAACCTCGCCCTCAGCCACTGATCACAGCGTCACGAGACAAACTTTTGCGGGTCCGCTGAGAGGTAGCGGGCTGATTCTGGATCGTAGTAGCGCTGGACGTTGTAGTGCAGGCCCGTTTCTGGGTCGAAGTATTGGCCGGGGAAGCGCAGTGGGGTGTACGCCGTGCTGTTTGATGCCCACGTCGTGGTGCCCCACAGGGTGCTGCGGGTGCGCCATGCGATGTCGCCCGTTTCGTCGGCCAGTTCTGTGGGGGCGCCCACCAGGTCCGTGACGATGGCGAAGAAGCGGGTGTCGATCTCGCGTTGCGTCGTGGCGTCGGTGATGCGTTCCGTTTGGGAGATCGGGCGGAGGCCGGCGTGGTCCCAGGTCAGCGTCAATCCCGGAGCGGTGGTGGTCTCCTCCACCAATGTGGGGCCGTCCCAGGTGAAGGTGATCTCTTCGCCCACCTTCTCGTCCGCGTCCAGGCGCTGCTTCGCCACGCGGCGGCCGAACGGGTCGTACAGG
The DNA here is from genome assembly GCF_030553055.1 of Streptomyces sp. XD-27. Lineage (NCBI taxonomy): Bacteria > Bacillati > Actinomycetota > Actinomycetes > Kitasatosporales > Streptomycetaceae > Streptomyces > Streptomyces sp. XD-27. The sequence continues at coordinate 2,992,991 of NZ_CP130713.1, read as the reverse complement.
TAGCGCCACCTCGTGCCGTCCGGGGTGGTCACCTGGCGGAGGCGGTCCTCGGCGTCCCATTCGTAGCGCCAGGGGCCGAATCTGGGGGGGCGATGCTGTCTTACCGGGGCTTCGCTTATGCGTAGCCGATCACCAACTTCCTCCTGTGGAGTTCCTATCATTCGTGGGATCAAACGAAGTGAGAGTGTTCTGCGGTCGCAGATGTTCGCTCCCTGTGCCAGTTAGCGTGACCCTGCCGGAATGGACAGTGTCGAGTTGCTCGACCTGCTTGCCATACCACTCGATTCGCGTGAGCGTCAACGGAACGGATCGACCATCTGCGCCCTGTGATTCTTTAACGTGGAAGTTCATGCCGACGGTGGCGGTTCCCTCGATGCATCGCACGACGCAGACCGCCGTCCACTCGGTGGCTGCGGCCTCAAGGGACACGATGCGCAGGACTACGGGATCAGGCACGCCTGTGGGCCTCCTCGGCGGGGACATCGAAGTATGCCGCCCAGTCCTCCCGGATCGGAATTTCAGGAGTGCTGGGTGGACAACGATCCGCGCCCGGTCGGGGTGTGGGCCATCGACCACGCACGGGCCGATCCAACGCACTGCCAGTTCCTTATGACGACACATAAGCACTGGCGTGTCGACCCCAACCCAACTGGGCGGGGAGGCTGCCCCGGGCCGTGGAGCGGAGGGGTAACGGCGGCGTTCTCCGCCTCCGCTCCTGACCAGCCGCAGGGATGCGGGGAGGGGCATGTGCGGCCACGTGCGTCGTCCCTGTGGTTGAGGACCATCAGGCATTTTGCGGCCGAGCTGGGTCAGTGCGCGGGACTGGCTTTCGTTGTTGCGATGTCCGCCGCCTGCGGATTCGCGATCTGGGTAATCCTTGCCACGAGCTGACCGGACTCCTGCTCGGCTGGTCCTATCCCTGGTGAGGTGGACCAGCCGAAGCTGACTGTATTGCCTCGAGATCGCGCCGACCAGGACACTGGCTCCACAACTCTTCAAATTCGGTGCGCGAGATAACGAACGCCGAGAAGTCCGGCTGAGCCTTAACGTCCTCGATTGAGTTGACAAGGATTTTTCCGAGTCCGGCCGGGATTCGCGTGCACTGCACGTCGCAGGTCACCGTGCGCCGACCCAAGCAGTAAGGCGATCGATGATCGGAATTATCCGATCAGGATTCACCAGGGTGAAGTGAAGTGGCTTGATCTCGCCGGTCTCCAGGTCTGCTAGCTCTAGCTCTACTTCTCCTCCGCGCCAAAGAGAAATCCGCCCCCATCGCAGGTCTCGGGAGAAATCAACCCACATGATGGGGTCGTTGCCAGCGCTCTCGGGATTTTCTCCCGCTGATACGTCGACTTGCTGGCTGTTGAGGGCCGGTCGGCGGCGGATGATCAGCTGGCGAAGGGCGGCTTCGTTGCTGTCTTCGGTCACTTTGTCTGGAGCCATTCTATATTCAATGCGTCAGGAACCGGTGGCACGGGTCTGCCGATCTTGGCGAGTCTTTCGGCTAGTGAGTGATTCGGGCTTCGGATTTGAGCCCACCCCGGTTCACCTCCGGGACTCAAAGAACTCCTGGGGACATCGAATTCGACGTACCGATTCCAGGCGCAGTCTGTCGATAGTATGCGGCAGGATCTGCTGGGTGCGCAACGTAGGTTGATCCTCCATTTCCTTCCTGTACTTTTCCTGTGGATACCATTGCCTCATGTTCGGCCGGTGACATCCATCGTCCCACACGCGTCAGATCGTCGTGTGTTGTTGTAGGTCCGTCGTCATCGCAGTCGGGCGCAAGGCCGAGAGAGTCAGTCCATGTGTGCGGATTGTCGACGTATGTCGCCGGGTTGCGGGCAGGCATGAAGCCAAGAGGGTCCGCCGAGATATAGCGAGCCGTCTTCGGGTCGTAATAGCGCTGGACGTTGTAGTGCAGGCCCGATTCCGGGTCGAAGTGCTGGCCCGGGAAGCGGAGCGGAGTGTAGGCCGTGCTGTCCCTCGTCCACGTCGTGGTGCCCCACAGGGTGCTGCGGGTGCGCCATGCGATGTCGCCCGTCTCGTCGATCAGCTCCGTCGGAGTGCCCACCAGGTCTGTGACGATGGCGAAGAAGCGAGTGTTGATCTCGCGTTGGGTCGTGGCATCAGTGATGCGTTCTGTTTGGGATATCGGGCGCAAGCCTGCGTGGTCCCAGGTCAGCGTGACAGGGTTCGGCAATCCCGGAGTGGTGGTGGTTTCCTCCACCGAAGTCGGGCCATCCCAGGTGAAGGTGTTCTCTTCGGTGACTTCGTCATCCGCGCCTTAGGGGGAAACGAGCGCTTATTTGCTACTGCCCTCAGAGGTCTTGTGCTACTTGTGGCTGAAGTCCTTTTGCTGCAACGAGGATCGGTGCCATGCGCTAGCGAGACCGGCATGTATGGAATCTCTTGCCGTAGGTCGACATCAGTGGCCATCGAGTTCGCGCGATGCCGCCTTGGAATATGTATCAGATTCCTATTCGAAGGCGCGTCGTGTTACTCGAAACCTTTATGTGAAACCCGAGCGGCACTCAAGCCAGATTGAGCGAGGAATTCCGACAATATATCGGACGGGTTTTTGCGTCCGATTGCCGTCAGGATATAGCCGGGGCTAGGTGCATTGTGTACCTCCCTCACCAGTGCGGTCAACGTTCCGCTTCTGAGCGCGAAGGCGAATGTTAGCCACTCTCCGAGGTCATCTCGCGTCACGTCGGGACGACCCCACAGTGACTGGACAATCTCCGTGGTCACCTCTAGCTGCGCAATGTACCGCTGTGGTGACCCTTGGAAGCTGGATGATTCAATCCGGCGCATGTTACCTCGTTTCCGTGACGAAGACAGGGATAGAGGCGAAATCCTCGCCGCCGCTCCTGACTCTATTCACGCCTGCTTCGCTTCCTAGCTCCCATGCTACGTAGCCAGGAGGCGTGTTTCTTGCCGGCTTCGGCTCGACTGATGTGTAAAATTCGAAACTTCCAGGTGGTGCACTGCTCGGAATGGGTCCGTTGTGGGCCTGGACCATCTCGTCTCCTCCCCAGCGAGAGGCCCGACCCCACAGTTCTCCGGATTGAAGGACCTGCTGGGTAACCTCAGGGGTTTGAGTGGGTGACCCTAGTCTGTGGTACGGGCCGTAAAGGTGGCTGACGCTGTCGATGCCCGGGTTTGGCGGTTCCAGCATGCGTGGCGGTTGGGAGTTCGGTGTTCCTGGCGTTGGGGATGGCGAGTCCTCGCGGCTGAAGAGAGACTTAAGCCGGCCGATGAGCGATCGCTTGCACGGTGCCAGGCCGAGCGGATCTGCCCAGGTGTGGGGATTAGGGACGTAGGTCGCCGGGTTAGGGGCCGGGGTGAGGCCAAGCGGATCCGCTGAGAGGTAGCGGGCTGATTCTGGATCGTAGTAGCGCTGTACGTTGTAGTGCAGGCCCGTTTCTGGGTCGAAGTATTGGCCGGGGAAACGGAGGGGGGTGTACGCCGTGCTGTTCGATGCCCACGTCGTGGTGCCCCACAGGGTGCTGCGGGTGCGCCAGGCGATGTCGCCCGTCTCGGCTACGAGTTCCGTCGGGGTGCCCACCAGGTCCGTGACGATCGCGAAGAAGCGGGCGTCGATCTCGCGTTGCGTCGTGGCGTCGGTGATGCGCTCTGACTGGGTTATCGGGCGCAGGCCCGCGTGGTCCCACGTCAGCGTCACCGGGTTCGGCAATCCCGGAGCGGTGGTGGTCTCCTCCACCAGGGTGGGGCCGTCCCAGGTGAAGGTGACCTCCTCGGTCACCTCGTCGTCCGCGTCCAGGCGCTGCTTCGCCACTCGGCGGCCGAAGGGGTCGTATAGATAGCGCCACCGGGTGCCGTCCGGGGTGGTCACCTGGCGGAGGCGGTCCTCGGCGTCCCATTCGTAGCGCCAGGTGTCCGGTTTCTTCGACAGGCGTGTCTTCTGGCGGAGCATGAGGCGGCCCGCGGCGTCGTGTTCGTAGCGGTAGCTGCCCGCGCGGGTGAGGCGGGTGCCGGTGTAGGCGCGGGTGCCCGTCGCGTCCTGGGACGGGTGGTCGGCGGGCCAAGCTGCCTGGGTCTGGTTGCCTGCCTCGTCGTAGGCGTAGGTCTCCGTCCAGCCTGCTGCGTGGACCGCCGTGACCCGTCCCGCCGTGTCCAGGTCGAAAGTGCGGGGGCCGTTCAGGTGGTCGGCCATCCCGGTGAGGTGGCCGTCCTCGCGGTACGTGTATGCCCGGTGCTGGATCCTGGCCTCGGACGCACCGGTCAGTTCTTGTGCTGTGAGGCGGCCCAGCGGGTCCCAGGTGTTCGTCAGGGTCAGGGTGTCGCCTACGCGGCGAATCGTTTCGCGGCCCGTCGCGTCGTGGTCAGAGGCCAGGGTGTGGCCCTGCGCCGTCAGCGTCGTGCGGTTGCCCGCCGCGTCGTACGCGTACGTGCTGATCGCGCCGGTCGGCGTCACGCGGCGCGTGCGGCGGCCCAGCGCGTCGTACGTGTGCGTGAGGACTCGGCCCGCGACCATCTCGGCCTTCACCCGGCCCAAGCGGTCGCGTTGGTACACCACCTCCGCGTCCGGCCCCGACGCCGACATCAGGCGGCCCGCCGCGTCGTACGCGAAGGTGGTGACCCTGCCGTCGGCGTCCTTGCTGACCGTGCGGCCCGCCGCGTCCCGCTCGTACGTGACCGTCTGGCCCAGGGGGTTGGTTCGGGTCGCCAGGCGGCCCGCAACGTCGTACGTGTACGCCACCCTGCGGTCGTCGAAATCCTTCTCCGCCAGAAGGCGGCTGGCCGCGTCGTATTCGTACCGCCACGTCAGGCCCTGCGGGTTGGCGACCTCTGTCAGGCGCAGCGACGCGTCGTGGGTGAACTCGTACCGCACGCCGTCCGGGCCCGTGCGGGCCGCCATCAGGTCGAAGTGCGTGTATTCGTAACGTGTGACGCCGCCGATCGCGTCCGTGTGCGTGACGCAGTTGCCCTCGCCGTCGTACGTCCACCGCTCCTGCGAGCCGTCCGGCGCTGTGCGGCTGGTCAGCTTGGACTCCACCGACCACGTCAGGCGCGTCGTCGCGCCCGTCGGGTCCACGATCGTCGTCGGGCGGCCGAAGCCGTCCCGGTGGTACGTGGTCGTCCCGCCCAGCGGGTCCGTGATCTCGACCGGCAGGCCCGCCTTGTTGCAGCGGACTCGGGTCGTCGCGCCCAGCGCGTCGGTGACGGCGGCCAAGTGGCCCATCTCGTCGTACGCATGGTGGGTGGTGTGGCCCGCCGGGTCCGTCGCCGACGTGCGGCGGCCCGCCTCGTCGTACGTCTGGTACCAGGTGGCGCCGTCCGGGCCGGTCAGCGCCACCGGGAGGCCGAGCTCGTTGTACTCGGCAGTGGAGCGGCTGCCGGCAGGGCTGGTGATCGCCGTGAGGTGACCGGCCTCGTCGTATTCGTAGCCGGTGGTCTGCCCCAGGGCGTCGGTGCGGGACACGACCCGGTCGAAGCGGTCGTACTCGGTGCGGATGGTGTTGCCTAGTGGGTCCGTTTCGGCGACGACCTTGCATCGCTCATTGACCACATAGCGGCTGACCGCGCCTTCTGTGGTCGTGACCGTCGTGACGCGGTGCCCGGGGTGCTCCGCCGCCCCGTTGTAGTCGAACCGCAGCGCGACGTGGCCCGCCTCGCCGCCCTGGGCGATGCACCGGTCCAGGTTGTCGTAGACGTAGTCGTAGCGTGAGCCGTTGGTGTCGATCCAGGCGATGACGCGGCGCTCGTCGTCGTACTCGAAACTCATCGGCAAGCCGCTGGAGTTGACGACCTCCGTGAGGCTTCCGTCGGTGTAGCCGTAACGGACCAGCTCTTGGTCTGTCCCGTCAGCACCGGCGCCCGCCAGGTGGAGAGCGGTGATCCGGCGGTCCGCCGTCGTGAGCTTCAGCGTGTATCCGCCGCTGTGGACAACGGCGGTCGGCGCACCCACGGAGTCGTACTCGAAGGTGATCCGGTGGCCGCCACGGTCGGATATCTGCTCCAGGCGCGCCTCTCCGTCACCGCCGTTCTCCTCCCCTCGCGGGCCCGTGAAGTGGCGCACCCGCCCGGTCTCCGGCTCGGTCAGGGTGTAGTCGCCGTGTGCGTCCCGTTCCAATGGCCACCGTGGGCCCGCCTCGGGGAGGGTGGGCACCCCGGGGGCCGGGTGGGGGTACGCCAGGATCAGGCCGTCCTCGCTGATGAAGATGACACCTTCGGCGTCGATCTCCAGCCGCTGGTCCACCGTGCTCGTCCAGGAAGGGCCGAACCAGCGGCCCACTGCGAAGCCGGACTCTGTCTGACGTTTGAACTCCAGCGGCAGTGCCCCAGGAAGCGTCACATCCGTCTGGGGCAGGAACATCTTCCCGGTGGCCACGTCGACCGGGTCGCCGCACTCCTTCCGGCTCTGGGGCGGTTCCGTGTTCTCGTTGGGGCGTTCACTATGGGACTTGCGGCCCGGCCCCTTTGCCCCCGGCAGATGCCGCGCCGCCTTGCCCGCGTTCACCCCCGCCTTCACGCCGCCCAGCCCCTTCGCCCCGAAGATCTCGGGGATCGCCCGGCCGAACCCCTCGCTCGGGTCCTTGGCGAAGGCGTGGGCCAGGTTCTTGGCGGTGCCGACCGGGTCGCTGGCCGCCGTGTACAGGCCGGCCGCGGTGTTGTTCAGGCTGGTCGCGTACTCGGCCGGGTGCGTGAGGTTGTACGGGTCGGTCGGGTTCACGCTCCGGGCGAAGCCGATCACACCGGCCGTGCCCTTGATGATGCCGCCGGCGAAGTGCTCCGCGTCCAGGGCGATGCCATGCTTGCGGTCTTCGGTCCGCTCGTGCAGTGACGGCTTGGGCGGCGCCGCGTCGTGGGCTTCCTTGATCTTCTTACGGGCCTCCGCCGCGGCGGTGTTGCGCTGCGTGCGGGCCCCGTCCAGCTTGTCCTGGGCCGCCTCGGCCTTGGCCTTGCCGGGGTCCTTGAACGGGCCTGGCTTCTCGCCGGGGTCCTCGCCCTTTTTCACGGCCTCGTTGTAGGCATCGATCTTGGCGTTGTGCGCCTTGACGGCCGCCGCGGATTCCTTCAGGGCCTTGTTGTACGCCTCGAGGGCCTGCTGGGCCTGCCCCTGCGCCCACTTCACGGTCTTGGCGAACGACTCCAGCGCCTTGGCGGCCTTCTCGCAGGCGTCGGCGGCCTTGTACCACGCCTTGGGCTTGACCGAGACCTCCTCCCGGAAGGCATTCGCGGTCTTGCCCTTCCAGTGTTCCGAGTCCAGGCCCTTAAGGCCGTCGCCCACCTTGTCGAAGGCCTTTTGGAAGTCCCTCAGATGGCGGGCCGTGGAGTTGATCTTCGAGACGCTGCCGTAGACCAGCTTCTTGGGGTCCTCGGTCTGGCCCAGCTCCAGCTCGGAGACGTCCGCGCCGAGGTAGTTGGCCGCCGACCTGGACTTGTCGCGGACCCAGTCGGCGGCGCCGTCCGCACCGACCTTCTCCAGGCCGTCGGCGACCTTGTCGCCGACGTATTCGGTCGCTTCGCCGGTCTTCTCAGCCGCGTACTCGGCCCCTTCTTCGACCTTCTCGACACCGTACTCGATGCCGTCCTCGATGCCGTTCTTGACGGAACTGGCGCCGTCCTTGATGTCATCAAGGAGACCCATCAGTGCTCACCCCCCGAGTGCTGCTGCAGATCCGCGGGGAGGCTCAGCTTCGTCTTGTGGCCGGCCTGGTCGGCGGTGGTCTTCCAGGTCTCCTTGATGTCCGACCCGGCCTTCTTGAAGGACTCCGCGCTGTAGTCGGGCTTGTAGGTGTCGGCCGAGAACAGTTCCTCCACGGACTTGTTCGCGACTTCCTCCTCGCTGAGGTGCGGGTTGCCCGCCACCGCGTTGGCCGCCACCTTGAAGGTGGTCGCGCGGTACTTCTCCTCCTCCCAGTGCTCTCCGGCTGCCAGGTCCAGCCTCTCCGCCAGATCGTTGGCGTCCTGGACCAACCCGCGTACGCCCCATTCCCACAGCTCGACGAAGCTCTCGAAGTCCTTGGCGAGTCCGTTGTGGCCGGCCTCCATCGAGGTGAGCGACAGCTCCTCGAATCCAGCTCCCATGACCGCGTCGGTCTCCGAGCCGATCTCCCTGAGCTCGCCGATCGCGCCCTTGATTCCCTGGGTCAGCTTCTTCAGGTACGCCGGGTCGATCGCCAGATCCGCGTTGCCCTTGCCGCCGCTCATCGCGTGCCCTCCCCCTGGCTATCCACGTCCACATCCGCGTCCATGGCGGCGTCCACGTCCACCGCGACCGCGTCCGGCACGATCCCCCGCACCGGCGGGAACAGCATCGAGCCGTCCTGATCCGCCACGTTCACCGCGACCCCCGTCGGGCCGTCCACCGCCGGGATCACCTCGTCCAGCAGCCGTGCGCCCAGGAGGCTCAGGTACGGCAGGCCGTCGTCGCCGACGTTGTCGGCGGTGGTTCCTCGGCCCTCGGCGAAACGCACCAGCGCCGGTTCGTCGGTGAAGGCGTAGATCCAGCGGATCCCCCCGCGGGCCGCCGTCATCAAGCCGCCGTCGTCCAGGGCCGGCACCAGCACCGCCGTACGCCGGAACTCCCCGATCAGTGCGGCCGGGTCGCCGTCCCCCGCCCGTATCGCCGCTATCTCTTCCGACAGTCCCACGTCGGCTCCCGCCCCTCACCGCCCTGTTGATCGCTCAGACGATATGACAAATGGTCTTGGTTCCCCGGCGAGGGGTGACCTCGGGTTTCGGGGGCTGTGCCGGGCGGCTGCCCGCGGCCGCCGCAGTGTTCCTGCCCCGAGTCAGAAGCCGTCCGCCGTGCCGTCGATGGCCGGGCTGCAGTCCTCGGGGAGGCTGGCCACGACCAGTGCGAAAGCCTCCTCAAGGGTGTCAACATCACCGAGGGTGCCCTTGCCGCCCGGGCCGCGGACCCAGTAGCCGCCTTCGACCTTGCGGTACACGTAGCCCCCGACGGGGGCGGCATCCGGTCCGGTGCCGCGGCGAAAGAACAGGACGCCGTGGCTGACTCCGGGGTACAACTCCCGCAGCCGCGGCTGTGCGTACGCGGCACGGACCATGGCCGGGTCGACCAGGTCCCCTCCCTCCTCAAGGAGGCTCTGCCATTGGGCGGCCACGATTTCTGCTTCGTTCTGGAAATTCTCCTGGCCCGTCATGGGGCACCATCACCTCTTGTCATCGCACACGGCGGGGCTGAATCTCGGGGAGGTCCGGCTTGGGAACCTTGATCTCCTTGAATCCCCCGTTTTCATCCTGGGTGTACCAGCGGATCGACTCCCACGGGCGTCCGCCGCGCATGTCCTCCGGCTCGTCCATCAGGGTATCGATCTCGTATTTGCGCACGTAGTACGCGACCTGGCTCATCTCCCAGGCGGTACCCCCGACACCGGGCGGGGGATAGTTCTCGCGGCGCTCCATGTTGAAGTCAGCCCCGAAAACGGCGGCCTTGTGGAAGGCCTCCACGATGCTCTCCGGCGTGTCCCAGTTGCGTTTGTCGCCCGCTTCGTTCGGCATGCCGTCGAGGGTGATCGACAAGGTGGTCCCTCGCTCGCTCACCGCGGCCACGACGTTCGTCATCCAGTCAGGCGGCTCGCCATAGGAGTAGTCCTGGCCGTTGTAGGTGTGCGCGCCCGGATCCTGAGGGCGATTCGGGTCGTGTTGCACGTCGTTGGGATCGTTGCGTAGCCACCTTGCCAGCCTGTTCGAGGGGCCGTTGGGCGACCCCGGGTTGTTCGGGCCCAGAACCACACTGTGCGGATGCTCGCCGCTGGCCCGGTGCGGGCAGCCCGCCAGACCCAGCGGGTCGATCCACCTCGTCGGGTTCTCGACGTACGTGACCGGGTTGGGCGCCGGGACCAGGCCGAGCGGGTCAGGGGAGACGTAGCGGCCGGAGGCCGGGTCGTAGTGGCGGTGGCGGTTGTAGTGGAGCCCGGACTCCGGGTCGAAGTACTGGCCCGGGAAGCGGAGCGGGGTGTACGCCGTCGCGTCGCGGTTCCAGGTCGTGGTGCCCCACAGCATGGCGCGGGTGCGCCAGGCCACCTCGCCCTGTTCGTCCACGAGCTCCCGCGGGGCGCCGACCAGGTCGGTGACGATCGCGAAGAAGCGACGATCGATCTCCGACTGGTCCAGGAGCCTGCGCTCCACCTGGGTGACGGGCTTCACGCCGTCGTGGTCCCAGGTGAGGACGGTGGCCTGCGGCGAGCCAGGGGTATGGCTGGTCTGCTCGACCAGGGTGTCGCCATCCCAGGTGAAGTCCACCTGCTCGGCGACCCCGGCGCCGTCCGGCGTCAGGCGCTGCTTGGCGATGCGGCGGCCCAGCGGGTCGTACAGGTAGCGCCAGCGGGTGCCGTCCGGAGTGGTGACCGACACCAGGCGGTCCTCCGCGTCCCAGCCGTAGCGCCAGGTGTCCGGCTTGCGGGAGACACGCCGCTTCTGGCGCAGGACGACCCGGCCCTGGGCGTCGTGCTCATAGCGGACCGAGCCGGCGCGGGTGATCCGGGTCCCGGCGTACTCACGGGGGCCGGCGGCGCCGCCGTCCTCCGGCCAGGTCGCCTCCGTCTGGTTGCCCGCCTCGTCGTAGGCGTACCGCTCGCTCCAGTTCTCCGCGGTGACACCCGTGACCCTCCCCTCCCGGGTCAGGTCGAGCTGTCGCCGGCCGCCGAGGTGCTCGTCGATCGAGGTGAGGTGGCCGTCCGGACGGTAGGTGTACGAGCGGTGCTGGACGGTTCGGTCGCCGGTACCCCGAACCCGCTGGTCGGTGAGGCGCCCCAGAGTGTCGTAGGTATGGTCGATCGTCAGCGTCTCGCCGATGCGACGGGTGGTCTCCCGGCCCGCCTCGTCGAACTCGAAGACCACGTTGTGGCCTGAGGAGTCCAGCAGCGCGCCGCGGCCCGTCGAGGGGTACGTCCACGAACTGACCGCCCCCGTGGGAGTCGTACGGCGGATGCGGCGGCCCGCCTCGTCGTAGGCGTGGGACAGCTCGCGGCCGTTGCATATCTCCCGCAGGACGCGGCCCGCGTCGTCCCGGATATACGACAGCTCGGCGTCCGGGCCGACCGCGCCGGTGAGGCGGCCGAGGCCGTCGTAGGTGAGGCGGGTGAGCGCTCCGTCGACGTCCTTGGCGAGCACGCGGCCCGCAGTGTCGCGCTCGAAGCGGACCGTCTGGCCGGCTCCGTTGGTCCGGGTGGCCAGCCGGCCGAGTGCGTCATGGGTGTAGGAGAGGGTACGGCCGTCGAAGTCCGTCTCGGACGTCAGGCGGCCGGCTTGGCCGTAGGCGTAGCTCCAGGTCAGACCCTGCGGGTTGGTGACACGGGAGAGGCGCAATTCGGTGTCATAGGCGAACTCGTGGCGCGCCCCGCCGGGGGTGGTACGGGCCGAGACCAGATCGAAGTGGGTGTACTCGTAGCGCGTCTCGCCGCCCATCGCGTCCCTGTGGACCAGGCAGTTGCCCTCGCCGTCGTACGTCCAGGACTGCTGCGAGCCGTCCGGCTCGACCCTGCGGGCGAGCTTGCCCTCGACGGTCCACTCCAGCTCGGTGGTGCGGCCGTGCGGGTCGGTGATCCGGGTCGGGCGGCCGAAGGCGTCGCGCTCGTAGTGAGTGACGGTACCCAGCGGGCCGCGGACGGCCAGGGGGAGGCCGGCCCCGTCGCAGCGCAGCCGGTCCAGCGCGCCCAAGGAGTCGTCCACGCCGGTGAGGTGGCCATGGGCATTGTGGGTGAGGCGGGTCGCGGTCCCGTCCGGGCGGGTGAAGACGGTCGGGTTGCCGTGCTCGTCATACCCCTGGCGCCAGGTGGAGCCGTCCGGCCCGGTAACAGAGGCGAGCTGGTGCAACTCGTTGTAGGTGATGGCGGCCGAGGTGCCGTCCGGGTGCGCGACGCCGGTGAGGTTGCCGTGGCCGTCGTAGGTGTACGTGGTGGTGTGGCCCAGTGGATCGGTGCGGGAGAGCAGGCGGTCGTACTGGTCCCATTCCTGGAGTGTGGTGTGGCCTGCCGGGTCGGTCTCTGCGATGACCTGGAGGTGTTCGTTGAGTTGGAAGGCGGTGGTGGCGCCGGTGGAGTCGGTGTAGCGGGTGATCCGGTTCTCGGTGTCGTAGGCGAAGGTGGAGGAGAGGTAGCCGTCGGGGCCGACGGTGCGCACGACTCGGCCGCTGGTGTCGTAGAGGTAGCGGAAGGTGGAGTCGTTGCGGTCGGTCCAGGAGGTGATGCGCGCATCCGCGTCGTAGGTGAAGCGCAGAGGCAGGCCGGAGGAGTTGGTGACCGCGTCGAGGTTGCCGTCGGTGTCGTAGCCGTAGGCCATGACGGTGACCGGGCCGTCGGGGGTGCGCAGGGCCAGCTCGTGTATTCGGCCGTCCTCGCAGGTGAGGTGGGCGGTGTAGCCGCCGTCGTGGAGGACGGCGGTGGGGGAGCCGTCGCCGCGGCGGGCGAACTCGATGCGGTTGTTGTTGCGGTCGTGGATTTCGGTGAGCCAGTAGGCGGTGGATTCGCGGTAGGGGCTACCGGTGAAGGAGCGGGTCAGGCCGGTGTGCGGGTCGATGACCTGGTAGGTGGTCTCCGGACCGTCATGGCCGCCGTGGACCAGCGGCAGGCGAGGGCCCTCCATGGGGAGAACCGTTTCCCCACCGGGCCGTGGCAGGTGGGGGTAGACCAGGATCGAGCCGTCCTCGCGAGCCCAGACCGCCCCCACGCCCATCGTGTCGAGTTCGAGGCGCTCGTCCAGGGTGGAGGCCCAGCTGCGGCCGAACCAGTGCCCGAAGCGGTACTCGGACAGATGGGTGCGCCGCAGGACCAGCGGGAGTACCCCCGGCAGGGACAGGTCGGTCTGCTGGAGGGTCATCTCGCCGGTCGCCACGTCCACCGGGTCGTTCTTGCACGTCTTCTTGTTCAGGGAGATGCCGTTGCGGCGCGGGTCGGACTTCGCATCCCGCAGCGAGTCCGGCTTGACGTGCTGCTTGTTGCCCTTGGAGCCGCCACCGGCGGTTGACCTGCTCCCGCCGCCCCCGCCCCCGCCTTTGCCGTCGGCCGGCGGGCCGTCCACATCCGGTTTCTTGACGCCCTTGAAGTCGTCGCGGACCTTCTCGTTGCGGGCCTTGTGCCCGCCACCCGCCTTGACCAGCCCGTCGCCGACATCGTTCAGATGCTTCTTCAGCTTGCCGTGGGCCCCACCGAGCGAGGTCATCGCCTTCTCGACGGCGTTCTCGATGGTCTGCGCGAGATCGCCCTTGCCCTTGGTGCGGCCGAAGTGGCCACGGCTGCGGGTGAGGTGGGGGCCACCCTTCTCGTCCAAGTGCTTGGAATGGTCATAGGTCCGCGAGGCGAAGGTGTTGTGCTCGTGCTCGTCGAAGACCAGATCGCCGCTGCCCCCGCCCGAACCCACACTGGCCAGCACCAGGCCCCCGCCGCCGTCGACGCTGGCGAGCTGCAGCCCGTCCTTGCCGGCCTGCTTGGTCTGGTTCAGGTCGACGCCGTCCCGCAGTCCCACCTCGTCCTCGACGACCTGGACGATCAGATCCGTCGCCATGTTCTCCAGCGCCGCGAACGCCGGCGCGGTGACGACGGCCAGAATCTCCTCGGCGGCGAACTTGGCGGCCTCCTTGAACGCCTTCTTCACCAGGGTGCGGGTGATCGCCACGCCGCCCAGGGCCGCCAGTTCCGACAGCCCGAGGGTGATGACCGCCGTCGCCTGGGCGGTGGCGACCTCGGCCGCCAGAACACCCAGATACCCGACCGCCGCTATCTTGGCGCCCGCGACAAGGGTCGCGGCCCCGTCCAGGCCACCGGCGAGCAGCCGCGAGGCCTCCGCCAGGTTGTGCAGATGCTTCCCGTTGAGCTTGCCGATATGGGCGTTGATGGCATTGGTCGTCTCGCCGCGGTTGGTCGAGATGAGCCGGTTCAGCGCCGTCTGCGTATCCCCCGCCCGGTATCGATCTCGGTCGCGAAATCCCGGAGCGCGTCGGCCATGTCGCGGTAGTCGTCCTCATCGACATTCGGCCAACTCACGCCGATGAGATTGAGCACCATGCTCAACTCATCAGGCAGAACGACGCTCATCCCCCCACCCCCCATGTGGCTTCCAAGATCATTCAGACCATACGGCAGGCGTCATCGTCGAGTGATGCTGGACGCCCTCCCCGCGTCTCGGTCCCCACGTGTCGTACGTGCGGTCGGCGGCTCACCGCGCCCGCCCCCGCCCCGTGAGAGCAAGGTTTCGTCCGTGTCACCTGCCGCCACAGCCCCGGAAACGCGCCGTTCCTAGCGTCGGACGTCGACACCCCCCCCACGAACGAGCTGCGACAGCCCTCTGGAGGCGCGATGACCGGGTCGAGTATCACCGCCGTACGCACGAGGGGACGCTGGATCGAGCGGTGGGATCCGGAGGACGAGGGGTTCTGGCGGGAGGAGGGAGAGCGGGTCGCCAGGCGGAATCTGGTGTTCTCGATCCTCTCCGAGCACATCGGGTTCTCCATCTGGAGCCTGTGGTCGGTGATGGTGCTGTTCATGGGGCCCGAGTACGGGGTCGACCCGGCCGGGAAGTTCTTCCTGGTGGCCGTGCCCACCCTGGTCGGGGCCGTGCTGCGGGTGCCGTACACCTTCGCCGTCGCCCGGTTCGGCGGCCGGAACTGGACGGTCGTCAGCGCCGTGCTGCTGCTCCTGCCCGCCGGCGCCGCCGCGTTCGTGATGGAGCCGGGGACCTCGTACACCACGTTCATGGTGGTCGCGGCGCTCACGGGCGTCGGCGGGGGCAACTTCGCCTCGTCCATGACGAACATCAACTCGTTCTATCCGCTGCGGAAGAAGGGGTGGGCCCTCGGGCTCAACGCGGGCGGCGGGAACATCGGGGTGCCGGTGATCCAGCTGGTGGGGCTGCTGGTCATCGGCACGGCCGGGGCCGCGCACCCGCGGATCGTGCTCGGCTGCTACATCCCGCTCATCGTCGTCGCCGCCGTACTCGCCGCGCTGTACATGGACAACCTCGCGCCGGTGCGGAACGACTCGGGGGCGGTGAAGGACGCGGCCAGGGACCCGCACACCTGGATCATGTCCTTCCTCTACATCGGCACCTTCGGGTCGTTCATCGGGTACAGCTTCGCCTTCGGGCTCGTCCTGCAGAACCAGTTCGACCGCACCCCGCTGCAGGCCGCCTCGCTCACCTTCATCGGGCCGCTGCTGGGCTCGCTGATCCGGCCGGTCGGCGGGCGGCTGGCCGACGCGTACGGAGGCGCCCGGATCACCCTCGGCAACTTCGCCGCGATGGCCGCCGCGACGCTCGTGGTCGTCTACGCCTCCGCCGAGCGGTCCCTGCCCGTCTTCCTGGTCGGGTTCATCGCGCTGTTCGTCCTCTCCGGCCTCGGCAACGGCTCCACGTACAAGATGATCCCCGCCATCTTCCAGGCCAAGGCCGTCGCTCGCGGCATGGCGGGCGAGGAGGCCGCGGTCTACGGGCGGCGGCTGTCCGGCGCGGCCATGGGGCTGATCGGCGCGGTCGGCGCGCTCGGCGGGCTCGGCATCAACCTCGCCTTCCGCCAGTCCTTCCTCACCGCCCACTCCGGCACCCCCGCCTTCGTCTCCTTCCTCGCCTTCTACGCGGTGTGCTCGGTGCTGACCTGGGCCGTATACCTGCGGCGGGCCGCGGTCCCGGCCGCGCCGCCGGTCGCCGACGTCACCGCCGAAGCCGCCGCGGCGCCCCGGCAGCCCGCCTACGCGGACGTGTGAGCCGCCACACGGGGGAGGGGGCGTACGGTCCGGCCGCTCGGTCGGACCGTACGTCCGTAACACCGGGGAAACCGCGCGGAACCGCGTCCGACACGCCCCGTCGGCAGGATTGCGGACTCCACCCGGGTTCCACCAGGCCAACCAGGGTCGCGGACTCCGCCCAGGATCTCCGCGGGAAACGCGGACCCCGTCAGGACGCGCTGACCACAGCGGATCGGGACGAGAACCATGCACGGACAGCAGGACACGCGACAGGACACGCGACAAGACACGCGACAACAGGACACCGAGCTGGGAACCGAGCCGGACACCGGGCGGCGGACGCCCCCGGAGAGCCGACTCGGCACGCGGCCCGGTGACACCGCCGGGCCCGGGCCGCTCGCCGGGTTCACCGTGGGGGTCACGGCCGCCCGCCGCGCCGACGAGCTCGGCGCCCTGCTGCGGCGGCGCGGTGCCGCCGTGCTGCACGCGCCCGCCCTCCGTATCGTCCCGCTCCCCGACGACGCCGAACTTCTGACCGCCACCAAGCAGCTCATCGACGACGCCCCCGACGTCGTCGTCGCCACCACCGCCATCGGCTTCCGCGGCTGGATCGAGGCCGCCGACGGCTGGGGCGTGGGCGACGCGCTGCTGGAACGGCTGCGCGGCGTACGGCTGCTCGCCCGCGGCCCCAAGGTGCGCGGTGCGATCCGGGCCGCCGGGCTGACCGAGGAGTGGTCGCCCGCCTCCGAGTCGATGGCCGAGGTGCTGGACCGGCTGCTGGAGGACGGCGTCAGAGGCCGCCGGGTCGCCATCCAACTGCACGGCGAACCGCTGCCCGGCTTCGTCGAAGCGCTCCGGGCCGGTGGCGCCGAGGTCGTCGGCGTCCCCGTGTACCGCTGGATGCCGCCGGAGGACATCGGCCCCGTCGACCGGCTGCTGGACGCGACCGTGGCCCGCGCCCTGGACGCTGTCACCTTCACCAGCGCGCCCGCCGCCGCCAGCCTGCTGGACCGGGCCCAGCGGCGCGGCATGCTCGGCGAACTCCTCGACGCGCTGCGCCACGACGTCCTGCCCGCCTGCGTCGGCCCCGTCACCGCGCTGCCGCTCGAAGCCCACGACATCCCGACCAGCCAGCCCGAACGGTTCCGGCTCGGCCCCCTCGTCCAGCTGCTGACCGCCGAACTGCCCGCTCGCGTCCGGCCGTTGCCCGTCGCCGGGCGGCGGCTGGAGATCCGCGGCCACGCGGTCGTGGTGGACGGGGAACTGCGCACCGTGCCCCCGGCGGGGATGGCCCTGCTGCGGACCCTGGCCCGCCGCCCGGGCTGGGTGGTCGCGCGCGCCGACCTGCTGCGCGCGCTGCCCGGCGGGGGGCGCGACGAGCACGCCGTGGAGACGGCGATGGCCCGGCTGCGGAGCGCGCTCGGCGCGCCGAAGCTCATCCAGACGGTGGTCAAGCGCGGGTACCGGCTGGCGCTGGACCCGGCGGCGGAGAGCAAGTACGCGGACTACGCGTAGGGGGATTGCCCGGACCGCTGCCTGCCGCTGCCTGCCGCTGCCTGCCGCTGCCTGCAGCGGGCGGCGCCCGGCTCGCCCGCTCCGGGGCGTCGCCCCCGGACCGGGTCCACGCCTCCTGTCCCCCCCGGACCGGGTCCGCGCCTCCCGCCCCCCGGACCGTGCCCGCGCCTCCCGCCCCCCGACTCCGAGGGGGCGCCACCGGCGCGCCGCTCCCGAGTGGGGGCGCCGCGACCGGGCGCGGCCGGGAAGCGGGGCGGGGGCGCGCGCCCGCGTACAGCCCGGCGCCGACACGGGGTTCCCGTGCCCGCGCCCCAAGGGCACCCTGTAGTGGCACGGAACGGTGGCACATACGCGCCCGGCATCGCGTACCGAAGGGGTGACGGCAGCATGACGGCGGCGGCCTCCCACGCGCTGCGGTTCGACACCGGGCGGATCTGCCTGGATCTGGTCGCCACGCTCGGCGGACGGCTCAGCGAGGAACCCGTCGAGCATCTCGACGGGCCCGAGCGGCTCAAGGACTGGCTGTTCGGCGCGGGTCTGGTGCCCCACGGGACTCCGCTGGACGCGGTCGACGGCGGCTGGCTCGCCCGGTTCCGCGCGACGCGCGACCTGCTGCACCGCGTCGTGCACACGGAGGTGGACGGCCAGGCCACCGGCGCCGACCTGGAACGCGTCAACGCCCTCGCCGCCACGGCCCCACCCGCCCCGCGCGCCGTACGGGACGCGGACGGCGCCCTCGTCCGCTCCCTCGCCGCTGCGCCCGACTGCGGGGCGCTGCTCGCCCAGGTCGCGCGGGACGCCGTGGAACTGCTCACCGACCCCGCCGCGCGCGGCCGGCTGCGCCGGTGCGAGGGGGAGACCTGCTCGCTCGTCTACCTGGACACCTCGCGCGGGCGGCGCAGACGCTGGTGCTCCAGCGAGGTGTGCGGCAACCGCGAACGGGTGGCCCGGCACCGCAGGCGCGCCAGCGCCGAGCCGCGGGCCTGACGCCGGGCCGAGCGCCCGGGCGCAGGCCGAGCCGGGGGGGGAGAGAGGCCCTCGCCCGCGCGGGGGGAGGGACATGAGAAAGCCCGCCTCGCCGTTGAACGGACCGCGTACCCGATCCGTACCCACGACGACGATGGCAACGCCCTATCGACCCAGGAGGGCCGGGTGCGCCAGGATGCCACGGTGACCGAGAGGACATCGCCCGACGACGAGCTGATGCGGGCGCTCTACCACGAGCACGCCGGTCCGCTCCTCGCGTTCGTCCTCCGGCTGGTGGCGGGCGACCGCCACCGCGCGGAGGACGTGGTCCAGGAGACCCTGCTGCGCGCCTGGCGCAATGCCGGCCAGTTGCAGCAGGCGACCGGTTCGGTGCGGCCCTGGCTGGTGACCGTGGCCCGCCGGATCGTGATCGACGGGCACCGCAGCCGGCAGGCCAGGCCCCAGGAGGTCGACCCGGCGCCGCTGGAACTGCTGCCCGCGGCCGACGAGATCGACCGCGCGCTGCGCCTGATGACCATCTCCGACGCGCTCGGCGACCTCACCGAGGCGCACCGGGAGGCCCTTGTCGAGACGTACTTCAAAGGACGCACGGTGAGCGAGGCCGCGGAGGTGCTGGGGGTACCGGCGGGGACCGTGCGGTCCCGCGTCTTCTACGCCCTGCGCTCCCTGAGGCTCTCGCTCGAAGAACGAGGAGTGACGGCATGACGCCGCCCGCAGAGTACTCGGGGAACTCGGCGAACCCGCCGAACCAGGGGCAGCCGCCGCACTCGCCGAACTCGGCGAGCCCGCCGGACTCGCCGCACACCGACGTCGGTGCCTACGCGCTCGGCATCCTCGACGACGCCGACGCCATCCGCTTCGAGGCGCACCTCGCCGGGTGCGACCGCTGCGCCGCCGAACTCGACGGGCTCATGGGCCTGCCCCCGCTGCTCGCCGACTTCGCCGCGTCCGCGCCCGACCCTCAGGCGATCACCGCCCGGCCCGGACCCGAGATGCTCGACCGGCTCCTGGCCGAGGCGGCCGCCGGCCGCCGTACGTCGCGCAGGCGGCGCCTGTACCTGGTCGGCGCGGCCGCCGCGCTGATCATCGCGGGGCCGCTGGCCACCGCCGCGCTCACCTCCGCCTCCGACTCCTCCGGCGCGGACCGCCATCCGTCCGTCCAGAGCCTCGCCGAGGAGATGTACCGGCACGGGGAGAAGACCGGGGCCACCGACCCCCGTACCAAGGTGTCCGCCACCGTCGCGCTCGAACAGAAGCCCTGGGGCACGCACGTCGTGCTCCGGCTGGCCAACGTCAGGGGCCCCGAGCGGTGCGATCTGGTCGCCGTCGGCAAGAACGGCGAGCGGCAGACGGTCACCACCTGGAGCGTGCCCCCGCCCGGGTACGGCCTGCCGGACGGCGGCAGCGAGTGGAGCAGGAAACCGCTGTACGCCCACGGCGGCGCGGCCCTGAACCGCGACGAGATCGACCGGTTCGAGGTCCGTACGCTCGGCGGCGTGCGGCTGGCCACCGTCAAGCTCTGACGATCCCGACCGATCTCCGACCGATCCCTGAGCGTTTCCCCGACCGATTCCCTGGCCACTACGTTCAGGTCAGGTCGTCCGGACAGGTGCGCACATGCCCTGGTTCGCGTACGGTTGACGGCTGCCCTATGCACAGGAGAAGGGGGCCTGGTGGCTGCGCAGAACGCCACGCACACCGCACCGACGGCGGCGACGCGGGATGGGGACGGACTCCGCGACCGTGAGATCCGGATCGAGCAGAGGCATCTGGACCGGGTGTACCGGCGCCTCGAAGAGAAGATCCACGAGGCGGAGTTCCTGATGGACGACGCCGCGAAACGGGGCCAGGTGGGGACCCCGGGCGCGCTCGCCGAGCGCGACGCCCAGGTGTTCCGGGCCGGAGTCCATCTCAACCGGCTGAACAGCGAGTTCGAGGACTTCCTCTTCGGCCGCATCGACCTGCTGCTCGGCAAGGACGGCGAGCGCGGGCCGGACGGCGCGTACACCTCCGTGGAGCCCGCCGACGACGCCGTACGGGACAACCGGGCGGAGATCGCCGAGACGCTGCACATCGGCCGCCTCGGCGTGCTCGACGCCGACTACGCCCCGCTCGTCATCGACTGGCGCGCGCCCGCCGCCGCGCCCTTCTACCGCTCCACCCCCGTCGCCCCGGGCCGGGTCGTACGGCGCCGGGTCATCCGCAGCAAGGGGCGCAGGGTGCTGGGCGTCGAGGACGACCTGCTGCGCCCGGAGCTGACCGCCACCCTGGACGGGGCGCCGCTGCCGGTCGTCGGCGACGGTGCGCTGATGGCCGCGCTCGGCCAGGCCCGCAGCCACACCATGCGGGACATCGTCGCCTCCATCCAGGCCGAGCAGGACCTGGTGATCCGCGCGCCCGCCGCCTCCGTCACCGAGGTCGAGGGCGGCCCGGGCACCGGCAAGACGGCGGTCGCGCTGCACCGCGCCGCGTATCTGCTGTACCAGGACCGGCGGCGGTACGCGGGCGGCATCCTCGTGGTGAGCCCGACCCCGCTGCTCGTCGCGTACACCGAGGGCGTGCTGCCGTCGCTGGGCGAGGAGGGGCAGGTCGCGATCCGCGCCGTCGGCTCGCTGGTGGACGGCGCCGAGGCGACGGCGTACGACGAACCGGCCGTGGCCCGGGTCAAGGGCTCGGCACGCATGGCGAAACTGCTGCGGAGGGCGGCTCGCGGAGCCCTGGAGACGCTGCCCGGCGGTGGCAGCTCCGCCCGTGGTGGCGGTTCCGCCGGTGGTGGCGGTTCCGCCGACGGGGGCGCCGCGGGCGGTACGCCCGACCGGCTGCGCGTCGTCGCGTTCGGGCAGCGCGTCGAGCTGGACGCCGACGAGTTGCACCGCATCCGCCAGACGGCGCTGGGCGGCACCGCGCCGGTGAACCTGCTGCGGCCGCGGGCCCGGCGGCTGCTGCTGGACGCCCTGTGGCGCAGATCCGGTGGCGACCGCCGTTATACGGATCCCGAGCTGGCCGCCGAGGCCCGTGCCGCGTTCGACGAGGACATCTCCACCGAGACGGAGTTCACCGACTTCCTCGCCGCCTGGTGGCCCGAGCTGACCCCGCGCGCCGTACTGGCCGTCATGGCCGACGAGAAGCGGCTGGGGCGCTGGGCCCGCCGGGTGCTCACGCCGCGCGAGACCCGGCTGCTGGCCCGTTCCCTCAGACGGCTGGGGCCCGAAGGGCACGGCCCGCTGTCGGTGCACGACGTGGCGCTGCTGGACGAATTGCACACCGTACTCGGCGCCCCGGCCCGTCCCAAGCGCCGCCAGGCCGACCCGCTGGACCAGCTCACCGGCCTGGACGAGCTGACCACCTACGCCGAGCGGCTGGAGGGCGGGCGGCGCTCGCGCGAGGAGCGGCTGGAGCGGCTGCGCGACGAGGCCCGTACGGACTACGCGCACGTCATCGTCGACGAGGCGCAGGACCTGACGCCGATGCAGTGGCGCATGGTGGGGCGGCGCGGCCGCCAGGCCACGTGGACGGTCGTCGGCGACCCGGCGCAGAGCTCCTGGTCCGACCCGGACGAGGCGGCCGAGGCGCGCGCCGAGGCGCTGGGCAACCGCCCGCGCCGCCGCTTCACCCTGACCGTCAACTACCGCAACCCGGCCGAGATCGCCGAGCTGGCCGCGAAGGTGCTGGCGCTGGCGATGCCCGGGATGACCTCGCCTGAGGCGGTTCGCTCGACCGGCCTGGTGCCGCGCTTCTCGGTCGCCGACGGGGCCCTGGGGGACCGGGTACGCGCCGAGGCGCAGCGGCTGCTGGACGACGTGGACGGCACCGTCGGCGTGGTCGTCGCGATGGGCCGCCGGGAGCAGGCCCGCCGGTGGCTGGCCGGGCTGGGCGACCGGGTGGTGCCGCTGGGCAGCCTGGAGGCCAAGGGCCTGGAGTACGACGCGACGGTCGTGGTCTCGCCCGCCGAGATCGCCGACGAGTCCCCGGCGGGGCTGCGGGTGCTGTACGTGGCCCTCACCCGGGCGACGCAGCGGCTGACGGTCGTCTCGGGCGAGCGGGACGAGCCGGACGAGGCCGGGGTGCCGGACCTGCTCCGCGACTGACGGGGTGCCGGACCCGCTCCGCGACTGACGACCCGGACGGACCACCACGACGGGGAATCGCATCCGGCGATCCTTTGTTAGCCTGAGTACGGCACCGGCCCGATCCAAGCCCCCGGGCCCAACCTTCGTCGCTTCGAGCGACCACTTGCCGCGAGGCGAGCATGGCGGGTCGGTGCCACTCATCGTGATGCGGGAGGTCCGCGCCAGTCCCTGGCGCGGACCTCCCGCGTTTTTCGCTTCGTGGAAACTTTATTTCCGAAACTAACCCCTGGTTACCTCGTACCGGCAGGTAGGTGCGACCATCTGAGAACAGCACTCGGAACAGGGAAAGTAGAGGAAGTCGGCCATGGCAACGGCGCCCAGCGTCTCCTACTCGATGACCGTTCGGCTTGAGGTCCCGGCCAGCGGCACCGCCGTCAGCCAGCTCACCACCGCGGTGGAGTCCTCGGGCGGCTCGGTCACCGGCCTGGACGTGACCGCCTCCGGCCACGAGAAGCTCCGTATCGACGTCACCATCGCCGCGACCTCCACCGCGCACGCCGACGAGATCGTCGAGAAACTCCGCGGCATCGAGGGCGTCACGCTCGGCAAGGTCTCCGACCGTACGTTCCTGATGCACCTCGGCGGCAAGATCGAGATGTCCTCCAAGCACCCGATCCGCAACCGCGACGACCTGTCCATGGTCTACACCCCCGGCGTTGCGCGGGTGTGCCAGGCGATCGCGGAGAACCCCGAGGACGCCCGCCGGCTGACGATCAAGCGCAACAGCGTCGCGGTGGTCACCGACGGCTCCGCCGTCCTGGGCCTGGGCAACATCGGCCCCATGGCCGCCCTGCCGGTCATGGAGGGCAAGGCGGCGCTGTTCAAGCGGTTCGCGGGCATCGACGCCTGGCCGCTGTGCCTGGACACCCAGGACTCCGACGAGATCGTCGCCATCGTCAAGGCCATCGCACCCGGCTTCGCGGGCATCAACCTCGAGGACATCTCCGCCCCCCGCTGCTTCGAGATCGAGGCCCGCCTGCGCGAGGCGCTGGACATCCCGGTCTTCCACGACGACCAGCACGGCACCGCCATCGTGGTCCTGGCCGCCCTGACCAACGCCCTGCGCGTGGTCGGCAAGAAGATCGGCGACGTCCGCGTGGTCATGTCCGGTGCCGGCGCGGCCGGTACCGCGATCCTCAAGCTCCTGATCGCCGCCGGGGTCAGCCACGCGGTGGTCGCCGACATCCACGGCGTCGTCCACGCCGGACGCACCGACCTGGTCGACGCCGACCCCGACTCCCCACTGCGCTGGATCGCGGACAACACCAACCCCGAGCGGGTCACCGGCACCCTGAAGGAGGCCGTGCGCGGCGCGGACGTCTTCATCGGCGTCTCGGCACCCAACGTGCTGGGCGGCGAGGACGTGGCCGGGATGGCGGACGACGCGATCGTCTTCGCGCTGGCCAACCCGGACCCGGAGGTCGACCCGGCCATCGCCCGCCAGACCGCCGCAGTCGTCGCCACCGGCCGTTCGGACTTCCCCAACCAGATCAACAACGTGCTGGTCTTCCCCGGCGTCTTCCGCGGCCTGCTGGACGCCCAGTCACGCACCGTCGACACCGGCATGATGCTCGCCGCCGCCGGAGCCCTGGCCGACGTCGTCCACGACGACGAACTCAACGCCAACTACATCATCCCCAGCGTCTTCAACGACAAGGTGGCCGGCGCGGTCGCCGGCGCCGTCCGGAACGCCGCCAAGGCCGTCACCGCGATCAACAACGAGCTCTGAGCCGACTCCGTACCGATCCGGTCCGGGCACGCCGGGGAGGCATATGCCTCCCCGGTCCGGCCGTGGAGCCGAGCCCGTACCCGGTCGGCACGGCGCGTCGCGCGGTGTGCGCCCGAGGCCGTCCCCATAGGGTGACGGGCAGAAAAAACCCGCCCTCACGGCGCTCTTCGTGTGACCTTCCCGGGCGCCGGATTGGCTTTCCCGCCACAGGTGGGGGCAGGATGCGTCTTCGGGCGCGAGGGTTCTGACGGAGGACCCAGGTCCGGGGACCGCAGTAGAACCTGGCAGCATCGGCTTCGCTGTGTCCGATATGCGGCTTCGCCGCGTGGCACGCCTCATTGGCAAGAAGAACACGGGAGTACAACATGAACCGCAGTGAGTTGGTGGCCGCGCTGGCCGACCGCGCCGAGGTGACGCGTAAGGACGCCGACGCCGTGCTGGCCGCGTTCGCCGAGACCGTCGGCGAGATCGTCGCCAAGGGCGACGAGAAGGTCACCATCCCCGGCTTCCTCACCTTCGAGCGCACCCACCGTGCCGCTCGCACCGCGCGCAACCCGCAGACCGGTGAGCCGATCAACATCCCGGCCGGCTACAGCGTGAAGGTCTCCGCGGGCTCCAAGCTCAAGGAAGCCGCCAAGGGCAAGTAAGCCCCGAAGCGTGAAGGGCGGTCACCCACGGGAGGGTGACCGCCCTTTGGCGTACACGGCCGGCGCACATGGCCCGCCACGGGCGTGCACGGGGGCGTGGAAGCCCGTACGCGCCCCCTGGGTGTTCAGGGAGCGCGTACGGGACCAAAACCGCTGTACGGGCCTTACGAGGCGTTCGGGAGCTCCACCTTCGCGCCCAGGTCCACCAGCTTGCTCATGAAGTTCTCGTAGCCGCGGTTGATCAGGTCGATGCCGTGCACCCGCGAGGTGCCCTGCGCCGCCAGTGCCGCGATGAGGTACGAGAAGCCGCCGCGCAGGTCGGGGATGACCAGGTCGGCGCCCTGGAGCTTGGTCGGTCCCGACACGACCGCCGAGTGCAGGAAGTTCCGCTGGCCGAAGCGGCAGGCCGAGCCGCCCAGGCACTCGCGGTAGAGCTGGATGTGCGCGCCCATCTGGTTGAGCGCGGAGGTGAAGCCCAGCCGCGACTCGTACACCGTCTCGTGGACGATCGACAGGCCCGCCGCCTGGGTGAGCGCCACCACCAGCGGCTGCTGCCAGTCGGTCTGGAAGCCGGGGTGCACGTCGGTCTCCAGGGCGATGGCGTTCAGGGGGCCGCCCGGGTGGAAGAAGCGGATGCCCTCGTCGTCTATCTCGAAGGCGCCGCCGACCTTGCGGTAGGTGTTCAGGAAGGTCATCATCGACCGCTGCTGCGCGCCGCGGACGTAGATGTTGCCCTCGGTCGCCAGCGCGGCCGAGGCCCAGGAGGCCGCCTCCAGGCGGTCCGGGAGGGCGCGGTGGTTGTAGCCGCCGAGCTTGTCGACACCGGTGATCCGGATCGTCCGGTCGGTGTCCATGGAGATGATCGCGCCCATCTTCTGCAGGACGCAGATGAGGTCCTCGATCTCCGGCTCCACCGCGGCGTTGGAGAGTTCCGTCACACCCTCGGCGAGCACCGCCGTCAGCAGCACCTGCTCGGTGGAGCCGACGGACGGGTACGGCAGCCGGATCTTGCAGCCGCGCAGCCGCTGCGGGGCCTCCAGGTACTGGCCGTCGTCGCGCTTCTCGATCGTCGCGCCGAACTGCCGCAGCACGTCGAAGTGGAAGTCGATCGGCCGACCGCCGATGTCGCAGCCGCCCAGGCCCGGGATGAACGCGTGGCCGAGGCGGTGCAGCAGCGGGCCGCAGAACAGGATCGGGATCCGGGAGGAGCCCGCGTGCGCGTCGATGTCGGCGACGTTCGCGCTCTCCACGCGCGTGGGGTCCAGCACCAGCTCACCGGGCTCGTCCCCGGGACGTACGGTCACGCCGTGCAGCTGCAGCAGCCCCCGCACCACGCGCACGTCGCGGATGTCGGGCACATTGCGCAGCCGGCTCGGCTCGCTGCCGAGCAGCGCGGCGACCATGGCCTTGGGCACGAGGTTCTTCGCGCCGCGGACCCGGATCTCGCCTTCCAGCGGGGTGCCGCCGTGGACGAGGAGTACGTCATCGATGCCGGTCATCTGGTCTCGCGTTCCTGGGATGGGCAGGGGCAGAAGAAAAGGGTAATGGCCGCGAAGCCCCCCTCCGCCAGGACCGATGGCCGAAATGGTGCCGCAGGTTGCCTGAAACCTCCCCTTCGATACGGTGTGTACGCGGCCGGAGGCGAGCGGTGACGTGCGCCGCCGCTGCTGTCGTACGCCCCCGCCGCGCTGACGGGCCTCATCCGGGTTCCACTCCCCGCGGGGGCGGGATATGGGGGATCATGTGGCCATGACCGAGGTGTCCTCGCTCACAGGACGGCTGCTTGTCGCGACCCCCGCGCTGGCGGACCCGAACTTCGACCGCGCGGTGGTGCTCCTCCTCGACCATGACGAGGAGGGCTCGCTCGGGGTTGTTCTCAACCGCCCGACCCCGGTGGGAGTCGGCGACATCCTGGAGTCCTGGGCGGCGCTGACCGGCGAACCCGGAGTCGTCTTCCAGGGCGGCCCGGTGTCCATGGACTCCGCGCTGGGCGTGGCCGTCGTCCCGGGTGAGGCCGGTCGCGAGGACCGCGCGGGCCAGGCGTCGGCGGTCCTGGGCGACGGGCCGCTGGGCTGGCGGCGCGTCTACGGCGCGATCGGCCTGGTGGACCTGGAGGCCCCACCGGAACTCCTGGCCGCGGCGCTCGGCAGCCTGCGGATCTTCGCGGGGTACGCCGGGTGGGGCCCGGGCCAGCTGGAGGAGGAGCTGTCCGAGGGCGCGTGGTACGTGGTCGAGTCCGAGCCCGGCGACGTCTCCTCCCCAGACCCCGAGCACCTGTGGCGCTCGGTCCTGCGCCGCCAGCGCAGCGACCTGGCGATGGTGGCGACGTACCCGGACGACCCGTCGCTGAACTGAACCCGGGGCGCGGCGGTCGCTCCCCGCGTACCGCGGGCGTGAGTACCCTTGGTCCGTATGAGCACTCTTGAGCCCGAGCGCGGGGCAGGTACGGGGACCCTCGTTGAGCCGACACCCCAGGTGTCGCACGGTGACGGCGACCACGAGCGCTTCGCCCACTACGTACAGAAGGACAAGATCATGGAGAGCGCGCTCTCCGGATCTCCGGTCGTCGCCCTCTGTGGCAAGGTCTGGGTCCCGGGCCGCGACCCGAAGAAGTATCCCGTGTGCCCCATGTGCAAGGAGATCTTCGAGGGCATGGGCGTCGGCGGCGGCAACGACAAGGACGGCAAGGGCGGCGGCAAGAAGTAGCCCTGCGCGCGCCCGGGCCTCCCGGCCCGGCGTTGACCGCGTACCGCGACGACCGCGTACCGACCGCGTACCGCGCCCGGTCCGTACCCCTCAGGGGTGCGGACCGGGCGCGGCTTGTGTTCCGGCGCCCGGCGGCGGCAGTAGGGTTCGCGGCATGAGCGGGGACGCCGGCAAGCGGGTGACCTATCTGGTCTTCGGGGCGCGGGAAGTCGATGAGGCCGACGACCGGATCACGGCCTACTGCCAGTTCGAGAAGGACTGGGACGCGCAGTTGGGCAGATGCGCGCGGCTGGCGGAGGAGCGGGGGTACGAGCCGGTCGGCAGCAGCGTCTTCTCGGTGACGCAGCCGACGCTCCCCAGGGTGCTGGAGTGGGCCGGCGAGCCGGGGTGCGAGGTGGTGCTCGTCGCGAGCGCCCGGATCCTGCGCCGGTTCCGGGAGGGCTGGCCCGACTGGGGCCAGGTGGAGGCGCGGCTGGCCGCGGCGGGCGCGGTGGTGGAGGCGGTGCCGTATCCCGAACCGGCCTATCCCGGTGAGGACTTCCCCCGGGACTAGCCCGCGGTCCCGCGCACATCGCGACTGTGTACCCTTCGCTCAGCCCGGGGGATCGTGACACGCGAGGCGTGCGTCCCCCTGTGCCTGAACTGAGGTATCTCGGGGGAGAACCCAATGAAACGTCCCATACGCACGTTTGCCGTTCTCGGCGCCGCCGTCGGCCTGGCGCTGACGACGGTGCAGCCGGCATCGGCCACCAACTTCGGCCCGAAGGTCGCCGACAACAAGGCGCACTCGTTCTACTACGGCAGGGACCTGACGTCGGCGCAGAAGTCGGCGTTCGAGTTCGCGCGCACCAAGGCGCTGGCGCCCACCGACATGACGACCAGCGTGACCAACCGGTACGACCCGAAGGTCGACGTGTGGACCGTCGGCACCTTCAACCCCACCGGGGACCAGGTCCGCTATTACGCCTGGACCACCTGCGTCAAGCGGGTCACGCCGGGCTCGGACAAGTGCGAGCAGCACGCCATCGTCATCAACCGCAAGAAGCCGCACGACAACTACAAGGCCGTCGGGTGCCACGAGATCGGGCACAGCGTGGGCCTGCACCACCTCTCCGGCAAGAACAGCGACTACTCGTTCGCCAACCGCTCCTGCGAGCGGGCCCAGCCGGACCACCTGTACTACTCGAAGCACGACAAGAACCACATCAACGGTCACTACTGAGCCGGAGAGGGAGAGCATCTGATGCGTATCCGTACGCGAATCGCTCCGGTCGCCGGCGCGGTGGCCACCGCCGCCGCCGTCATGCTGGGCGCGGCCGCCTGCTCGTCGAACACGCAGGAGGCCAAGCAGGAGACGAAGGCCGGCGGCGAAACGGGGTTCTGGGCGGCGCACGCGAGCGCCGCCGGGCTCGAGGCCGCACCGCCCGCGAGCGTCACCGACGTCGCGGCGCGTTCGGACCTCGTCGTCCTCGGCACGGTCTCGGGGGCCACGGAGGGCCGGGACTACAGCGAGAAGGACAAGCCGCCGAACCGCACGTCCAACGTCGCCATCAAGGTCGAGCGGTCGAGCGACCCGGGGGTCGAGCGGGCCGTGGTGGAGTTCACCCGGCACCCCGGTGACGAGCTGTCCGACGTCGTGGGCGGCCTGCCCAAGGGGAGTTACGTCTTCTACCTCAGCGCCTGGTACGAGGGCCCGGACGGGCCGGTCTACCGCTGCGCCTCGGCCGGCAGCTGCGTCGTCGGCGTGGAGAACGGCGCCCTGAAGACGCCCCGCGACCCGGAGGCGGCCCGGGAACTCGGCCCGGCCGCCAAGGCGCGCCCCCGGACGGCCGCCGCGGACAAGCCGCTGACGGTGGAGGACGTCTTCGCCAAGAGCGCGGGAGCGGTCCCGGGCTCCTAGTGTGCCCGCGCCGGGCGGGCTTCCCGGGCGTCCCCGAGCCCGTCCGGCGCTCTCGCACCTTGACCTCAACCTTGGTTGAACTTCTACGGTCTTCGCATGGACATCAAGGAGTACACCCAGGAGGAACTGGCCGCGCAGCCCGTCGGCTACTGGAGCGGCGCGGCCTCCCAGGCCGTGGTGGGGAGCCTGCGCGCGCAGCTGGCCGTGGAGCAGCTGACCCAGCCGCACTGGTGGACGCTCAACCACGTCGCGGGCGCACCCGGTACGTGGACCCGCCCCGCGCTCGCCGAGAAGCTGGTCCGGTTCGACGACCTCGGCATCGACTTCGGCGAGGTCTTCGACGACCTGGTCGCGCGCGGATGGATGACGGAGGACGGCGGAACCCTCACGCTCACTCTGACCGAGGCCGGAGAGGCGGGGCGGCTGCGCGCCAGGGAGCGCAACGCGCGGGTGCACGAGCAGATGCACCAGGGCATCGCCACGGAGGAGTACGTGGCGGCACTCAACGTCCTGCGTCGCATGATCGCCAACCTGGGCGGGGACAGCGACCTCCCGTAGTCGCACGGGATTCTCAGGAGATTCACAGACAAGGCAAAGGAGCCTCTCAGGTCGCCGCCCGAGGGTGAGGAGCATGAAGGCGACCTCGCCCCGTGGGCATTCCGAGCTGCTGCGACCCGACGGGAGCCCCGTCCGCGTCCTGGTGGTGGACGACGAGTCGGCACTGGCCGACCTGCTGTCGATGGCGTTGCGCTACGAGGGCTGGGACGCCCGCGCCGCGGGCGACGGAGCCGAGGCCGTCCGGACCGCCCGCGACTTCCGCCCGGACGCCGTCGTCCTGGACATCATGCTGCCCGACATGGACGGACTGGCCGTCCTGGGGCGGCTGCGCGCCGAGCTGCCGGACATCCCGGTGCTCTTCCTCACCGCGAAAGACGCCGTCGAGGACCGGATCGCCGGGCTGACGGCGGGCGGCGACGACTACGTCACCAAGCCGTTCAGCCTGGAGGAGGTCGTGGCCCGGCTGCGCGGTCTGCTGCGCCGCTCGGGCGCCGCGGCCGCGCGCGGCGCGTCGCTGCTGACCGTCGGCGACCTGGTCCTGGACGAGGACAGCCACGAAGTGTCGCGGGCCGGCCAGGAGGTCCATCTCACCGCGACCGAGTTCGAGCTGCTGCGCTATCTGATGCGCAACCCGCGCCGCGTGCTCAGCAAGGCGCAGATCCTCGACCGGGTCTGGAGTTACGACTTCGGCGGCCAGGCCAACGTCGTCGAGCTCTACATCTCCTACCTGCGCCGGAAGATCGACGCCGGGCGCAGCCCCATGATCCACACCCGGCGCGGAGCCGGGTACCTGATCAAGCCGGGGGAGTAGGCGCGTGGTGCACCCGCCCGCGAGCGCGCCGGGCGCCGCCGCGCCGCCCGCCCACCTCCCCCCGGCCCGCCCGCCCCGCCCGCCGCGCGCGAAGCGCGCCGCGCGGCTGCGCTGGTCGCTGCGCACCCGCCTCGTCGTCTCGTCCGTCGTGCTGATCGGAGTCGTCTGCGCCGTGATCGGCTGGGTCACGGCCATCGCCCTGCACTCCTACCTCCAGGGGCAGGTGGACGACGACCTGCGGACGGCCGTCGTCGGCGCCCAGGGCGGGCCGAACCGCGACGGGGCGAACCGCAGCGACATGAACTTCGTCGCCCGGCCCGGGCAGCTCGTGAACACGGTCGGCGCCCGCCTGTCGCCCGGCGGCGGGATCACCGACGCCAGGAAGCTCAACGACACGGCCCCCGGCCCCACCTTCAACCCCTCGGAACAGCTGGACGACCTGACCGGCGCCCAACGGGAGGCGCTCGGATCGGTCCCGCTGGACGGCGGGGTGCACACCCTGGACCTGCCCGGCCTCGGGAGCTACCGCGCCCAGGCGAGCCAGGACGGCAGGCTCCTTCTCGCCTATCCGCTGTACGAGGTGGAGGACACCGTCAACGCCCTGGTCCTCGTGGAGGTCTGCGTCGCCGGCGCCGGGCTGGTCGCCGCGGCGATCGCGGGTGCCGCGACGGTCACCGTCGCACTGCGCCCCCTGCGCCGGGTCGCCGCGACCGCCGCCCGCGTCTCCGAACTCCCCCTGCACAGCGGCGAGGTGGCCCTCCACGAGCGCGTACCGGAGTCGGAGGCCGACCCGCGCACCGAGGTCGGGCAGGTCGGCTCGGCCCTCAACCGCATGCTCGGACACGTCGGTTCGGCGCTCGCCGCCCGCCAGGAGAGCGAGACGCGGGTGCGCCAGTTCGTCGCCGACGCCAGCCATGAGCTGCGTACGCCGCTCGCCTCCATCCGCGGATACGCCGAACTGACCCGGCGCGGGCGCGAGGAGATCGGCCCGGAGACTCAGTACGCCCTGGGCCGGGTCGAGTCCGAGGCGGCCAGGATGACCGGCCTGGTCGAGGACCTGCTGCTGCTCGCCCGGCTGGACGCCGGCCGCCCGCTCGCGCGCGCGGAGGTCGACCTCTCGCCCCTGGTGGTGGACGCCGTCAGCGACGCGCGGGCCGCCGGGCCCGACCACACGTGGTGGCTGGAGCTGCCCGACGAGCCCGCGGCGGTGTACGGCGACGACGCCCGGCTGCGCCAGGTCCTGGTCAACCTCCTCGCCAACGCCCGTACGCACACCCCGCCCGGGACGACGGTCACCGCGCGCGTACGGCGGAAGGCCCCGTACACCCCGTACGTCTCGCTGGAGGTCCAGGACGACGGCCCCGGCATCCCGCCCGACCTCCTCCCGCACGTCTTCGAGCGCTTCGCCCGCGGCGACGCCTCCCGCTCGCGGGCCGCCGGGTCCACCGGTCTGGGCCTGGCGATCGTGGCCGCGGTGGTGGCGGCGCATGGTGGCCAGGTGACCGTGGACAGCGTGCCGGGCCGCACCGTCTTCGCTGTTCACCTGCCCGGTCAACTGCCCGCTCACCTGCCTGCGACGCACTCACAGCCAGGGCACAGGCTGACCACACGGCCGTGACAGCGCCGCCGCCGAGTCTCGGCCCATGCGAACCCAGACCCCTCTCGCGGCACCGCCCGAGACACCACCGCAGACCCTGCCCGCACGGGAGCACGTGAGGGTCGGCCGGCGCGAGCCGGTGCTCGATGTCGTGATCCCCGTCCACAACGAGGAAACCGACCTCGAACGGTGCGTGCGCCGCCTGCACGACCACCTCGTGCGCACCTTCCCGTACCCCTTCCGGATCACCATCGCGGACAACGCGAGCACGGACCGCACCCCCCAGGTTGCGGCCCGGCTGGACGACCAGGTCGCGGAGGTCACGGCAGTCCGGCTGGAGCAGAAGGGCCGCGGGCGCGCGCTGCGCACCGTGTGGTCGCTGTCGGACGCGCCCGTCCTCGCCTACATGGACGTCGACTTGTCGACCGACCTGAACGCGCTGCTGCCGCTGGTCGCCCCGCTCATCTCCGGCCACTCCGACCTGGCGATCGGCTCTCGGCTGTCGCGCGGTTCGCGGGTCGTGCGCGGGCCGAAGCGGGAGTTCATCTCGCGTGCGTACAACCTGATCCTGCGCGGCTCGCTCGCCGCCCGCTTCTCCGACGCGCAGTGCGGGTTCAAGGCGATCCGGAAGGACGTCGCGGAGCGGCTGCTGCCGATGATCGAGGACACCGGCTGGTTCTTCGACACCGAGATGCTGGTGCTCGCCGAGCGGGCCGGGCTGCGCATCCACGAGGTGCCCGTCGACTGGGTCGACGACCCGAACAGCGCCGTCCACATCGTCAGGACGGCGACCGACGACCTGAAGGGAGTGTGGCGGGTGGGGCGCGCGCTGGTCACCGGCGCGCTGCCGCTGGACCGGCTGCGCCGTCCCTTCGGCGACGACCCGCGGGACCGCGACCTGTCCGGTGTGCCGGGCGGACTGCCCCGCCAACTGGTCGGCTTCTGCGTGGTCGGCGCCCTGAGCACCCTGTGCTACCTGCTGCTGTACTCCCTCCTCCGGACGGGTACGGGCCCGCAGACCGCCAACGCGCTGGCGCTGCTGCTGTCGGCGCTCGGCAACACCGCCGCCAACCGGAGGCTCACCTTCGGGGTACGTGGCCGCGACCGCGCCGTCCGCCACCAGGCCCAGGGCCTGGTCGTGTTCGGCATCGGCCTCGCGCTGACCAGCGGCTCCCTCGCCGCGCTCGACGCGGCCGGGGGAGCCCCGGGCCACGGCACCGAACTGGCCGTCCTGATCGCGGCCAACCTCGCCGCGACCGTCCTGCGCTTCCTGCTCTTCCGGGCGTGGGTCTTCCCCGCGGAGACGCATTCCCGCAGCGCCGCCTCCCACCGCCCCGCCGCCCATGACAACCACTGAGGATCACCCGATGACCACGTACGACATCGCGGACGTGCGCCCGCCGAGAGACCCGGCGCGGGACCCGGCCTGGGCGCGCCCGGCCCTGTGGGTGCTGCTGGCCGCCACCGCCGTGCTCTACCTGTGGAGCCTGGGGGCGTCCGGCTACGCGAACCAGTTCTACTCGGCCGCCGTCCAGGCGGGCGGCGAGAGCTGGAAGGCGTTCTTCTTCGGCTCGTCGGACGCCGCGAACTCCATCACCGTCGACAAGCCTCCGGCCGCGCTGTGGCCGATGGCCCTGTCGGTACGGATCTTCGGGCTCGGCTCGTGGGCGATCCTGGTCCCCGAGGCGCTGATGGGCGTGGCCACGGTGGCCGTGCTGTACGCGGCCGTCCGGCGCCGGTTCGGCCCGGCCGCCGGGCTGATCGCGGGCGCCACGCTCGCGGTCACGCCGGTCGCGGCGCTGATGTTCCGCTTCAACAACCCCGACGCGCTGCTGTGCCTGCTCATGGTCACCGCCGCCTCCTTCGTGCTGCGCGCCCTGGAGGACGGCCGTACGACGTGGCTGGTGCTGGCGGGCGTCGCGTTCGGCCTCGGCTTCCTGACGAAGACGCTCCAGGCCTGGCTGATCCTGCCGCCGCTCGCGCTCGTGTACGCGGTGTGCGGCCCGCCCAAGTTGGGCAGGCGGATCGGGCAACTGCTGCTGGGCGGCCTGGCGATGGTCGTCTCCGGCGGCTGGTGGGTCGCGATCGTGGAACTGTGGCCGGAGTCCTCGCGCCCGTACATCGGCGGCTCGCAGAACAACAGCTTCCTTGAGCTGACCTTCGGCTACAACGGCCTCGGCCGCCTCAACGGCGAGGAGACCGGCAGCGGCGGCGGCGGTGGCGGCGGCCAGGGCGGCGGCCGATGGGGCGAGACCGGCATCACCCGGCTGTTCGACGGCACCATCGGCGGTCAGATCGCCTGGCTGCTGCCCGCCGCACTCGTCCTGCTGCTGGCCGGGCTGTGGCTGACCCGGCGGGCGAAGCGTACGGACGCGCGGCGCGGGGCGTTCCTGGTGTGGGGCGGCGCGCTGCTGGTCACCCTCGTGACGTTCAGCTTCATGTCCGGGATCTTCCACGAGTACTACACCATCGCGCTCGCGCCCTATGTCGCGGCGCTCGTGGGCATGGGCGCGACGGCGCTGTGGGAGCGGCGTGCGGAGGGCGGCAACGCGGGCGTCGCGGCGTCGGTGCTCCTCGCCGCCACGGTCGCGGGCACCGCGTGGTGGTCGTACGAGCTGCTGGGCCGCGCCGCCGACTGGCACCCGTGGCTGCGCCAGGCGGTGCTGGCCGGCGGTCTGGTGGCCGCGGCCGGACTGCTGGCGGCGGCGAAGGCGGGCCGCGCGGCGGCGCTGACCGCGGCCGGCCTGGGGCTGGCGACCGCGCTGGCCGGGCCGGTCGCGTACACGGTCAACACGGTCGACACCCCGCACGGCGGCTCGATCGTCACGGCGGGCCCGGCGGTGGCGGGCGGCATGGGCGGCCCGGGTGGGGGACGGCCGGGCGGGGGACCGGGTGGCGGTCCGGGGGGTGGCCCGGGCGGTCCGGGCGGGTTTCCGGGGGGCGGCAACGGGGCTCCCAACGGTGCCCCGAACCGCGCCCCGAACGGCGGTCCGCAGGGCGGCACCCAGCAGGGCAACCGCCCAGGCGGCATGGGCGGCATGGGCGGTCTGCTCAACGGCCAGCAGGTGAGCGACGAGGTGAAGGCGAAGCTGGAGCGGAACTCCGGCGACTACGCCTGGGTCGCCGCGGCCATCGGCTCGCAGAACGCCGCCGGCTACCAACTGGCCACGGAGGACCCGGTGATGGCCATCGGCGGCTTCAACGGCAGCGACCCGTCCCCGACACTCGCCCAGTTCAAGGAGTACGTGAAGGAAGGCAAGATCCACTACTTCATCGCGTCCGGCGGCGGCCCCGGTGGCGGCAACGGCACCTCCTCCCCGATCTCGTCCTGGATCGAGGAGAACTTCACGAAGGTCACCGTGGACGGCACGACCCTCTACGACCTGACTCGGTCGGCGTCGTAACCGCTGACGTCGGAGACGGTGCCGCGCCCGGCCGGAGCCGGGCGCGGCAGCCTTAACCCCGGCCCCTGCCGGAACCGCGCCAGGGATGCAGGAGGCTGGCGCCGATGGCGCCGGTCTCCGGGAACGTCGCGGGGTCGTGCAGTCCGACCGCGACCGGCGCGCGGTCGGGGTGCCAGGTGAAGCTCCCGAAGGCGCGGTCCCAGACCGACAGGTCACCGCCGAAGTGACCGGCCTCGGAGAGGTCGACGCTGTGGTGCAGCCGGTGCTGTTCGGGTCCGGCGAGGACGTGGTTGAGCACGCCGATGCGCACGTCGATGTTGGCGTGGCAGAAATAGCCCTGCGCGACGGCGAAGAGGCCGGCCGTGAGCACGGTGTCCGCGGAGAACCCGACCAGCGCCAGGGACAGCTGCACGCACCCCTGCGTGAGGACGACGTCCAGGATGTGGTTGACGCCGTTGTTGCCGACGTTGACCTTGTCCGGCACGTGGTGCACGCCGTGCAGGCGCCACAGCCACGGATTGCTGTGGGAGAGCCGGTGCACCAGGTAGTTGGCCAGCGAGGCGAGCAGCAGGGCCGCCGGTATCTCCCACCACAGCGGGAGCGCCGCCTCCGGCCGCGCCACCAGGCCGACGGCCGCCACCACGGCGGCCTGCCCCAGGCCGCCGCCGGCCGCGGTCAGCAGGAAATAGGCGCCGTACCAGCGCCATTCGCGGGAACTCGGCTGCCAGGCACGCTCGTACGGGATCAGGCGCTCCAGCAGCGCGAGGTAGCCGATCGTGCCGACGACGAAGAGCGGGTTCACCCAGGCGGGGTCCCAGTCGTAGCGCATGCTCCCCGCCGACACCGAGACCATCGCCAGGAGCAGCACCGGATAGGCGATGTGGCACAGCGGCGAACGGGCCGTCCCGGCCGGTGCCCCCTGCGGCCGGGACCGCCGCGCCCGCCGCCGCCGTCTGCGCGGCCGCGGCGGCGGCGTCAAGGCGTCGATTCCGAACAAGATGCTCATGCCATCCCCCTGTTTCACTGGCCCGTGATCGGCGCGTCAAGAGGCGCGCGTTTCCCAAGTCGTCTGACGCGCCGCCGACTTGGGCCCGTCCGTACCCGGCCGCTGGTCGGCGTTCACGCGCGGCCGCGCACGGGTGGTTGCGTACGGGGGGACGTACGGCGCGCGCGGACGGCCCGTCTGCGCCGGGGTGCGGGGCGGGGGTGGCCGAGTGGTCCTCCCGTGGTCAGCGGGCGGGCGGTTCCGCGAGAGTCGCGTCCCAAGCCTCGCGGGAGGCGGCGATGGCCTGACGGTGCGCAGGCCGCCCGGCGGCGCGTCGACTACGACGATCCGGCATCGCTCGACGTCAACCGGCGGGCGCTGCGGGGCCGCTAGCCGGAGAGGCAGGTCCGCAGGAGGGCCACCACGTCCTCGTCGGACATGCCCAGCGCACGGGCGTCCGCGACCAGCCGCCGGGCGTCTTCGACGAGCCGCGCGCGGCCGGGAGACGGGCCGCCCGTGACGACGGCACCCCGGCCGCGGCGCAGTTCGATCAGTCCTTCCTCGCGGAGCCGCTGGTAGCCCCGCAGCACGGTGTGGACGTTGACGCCGAGCGATTCGGCGACCTGGCGGGCGGGCGGCAGCCGGTCCCCGGCGTGCACCAGCCCGTCGGCGATGGCCGCCCGCACGTTGGCCGCGATCTGGTCGCCCAGCGGGAGCGCGGAACCGGGATCCACACGGAACAGCACCTCAGCCCCCCAGCCCGCGGCCGAGCCCGCCGCCCTCGTCGAGCCCGCCGCCCTCGTCGAGCCGCCCACCGCCTTCGTCGAGCCCACCGCCCTCGTTGAGCCGCCCACCGCCCTCGTCGAGCCCGCCGCGCTCGCGGTCCGCGAGGGTGTTCAGCAACGCCGCGGCCGTGGCCGCGTCATCCACCGTGACGACGAACTCGCTGCCGTTCGACAGCCGCGCCGAGACCGCGTCGCCGGAGCGGAGTATCACGCCGCTGGCGCCACGGCGCATCCGGTAGCCCCAACCGCCGAAGTCACGGAAGGCGTTGACCTCGCGGTGCGAGGCTTCCGCGATGCGCTCCAGCGACACGGTCAGGCGCGGTCGCGGAACCAGCAGGGACGCGACGGTGATCCCGCGCCGGTCCACGGTCACCCGCGCACCGGTCAGCATCGCCGTCAGCGCCCCGACGACCAGCAGCGCGAGCCCGGACCCCCAGCCCACCGCGAAGGCGATCACCGCGCCGAGCGCCACCGTGGCAAGCCCGGCGGCGGGGAGCACGCGTGAACCCACGGTGTTCGTCCAGCTCGCCAACTCGCCGTCCGCCAGCTCCAGACGCGCCACCTGCGCGGCCGGCGCCTCGGCGGCGGGTCCGGAGTCCGCGACGGCCCCCGCCGCCAGCCACCCCAGCGCACCGGCGGCGGCCGCGGCACCGAGCGCGGCCGCCACGTGCCACCCGGTGAACGTCACCGCCCCGGCGTCCCCGCTGTCCGCGTTGGCGAAGAGCAGGGCGGTGAGCAGGTAGCCCAGCGGCACCGCCGTCGCGCACCCGCAGGCGGCGAGCACGCGCTGCGCGGCGGGTGCGGAACGGGCCAGGTACGTGACGGCGCCGAACACGACGCCGCCGCCGAGGAGCAGGGCGAGGGTCGTCCCGACGAACGCCCCGCGCCCGGTGAAGCCGTCGGCCCGGCCGTTCGGGCCGATATGCGTCGCCAGCGGGTCGGGCAGCCGCCCCCGCAGGGAGGCGAAGACGGCCAGCGCGACGGCGCAGGCGAGGAGGAACGGCAATGCGGCGACGAGCACACGCCTAGTTGTTCGCATGCAACTAGAATAAGTGCCGCGGGGCGTTCCCGGCCTCCTTCGCGGTGGTCCGGAGCAGTGCGAGGAAGGCGCCGACCGCGGGTGAGTGGCCGAGCCCGCGGGGTGTGCCCGCGTACACCTTCCGATGGGGCAGGTCCGCTCGGTCGACGGGTACGAGGGCGATGTCGGGGCGGACCGCCCCGGCCGCCAGGCCGGGCAGCACGGTGATGCCCAGGCCCGCGGCGACGAACCCCTGCTTCGCGGTCCAGTCGTTGGCCCGGAAGGCCACGCGCGGCCGGAACCCGGAGGCCAGCGCGGGCGCCAGCAGGGTCTGTTCCGGGCGCACGGTGCCCTCGATCCAGTCCTCGTCCGCGAGTTCGGCCAGGCGCAGGGCCGGGCGGTCCGCGTAGCGGTGGGTCCGGGGGAGGGCCAGGTACATGGGCTCGTCCAGCAGGTGGTGCAGTTCCGGGCCGGACAGCGGCACTCCGGCGGGGGTGCTCAACAGGGCCAGGTCGAGGCCGCCCTCCGCGAGCAGGCCCACGTGCTTGGCCGTCGGGCCTTCGGTGTGGACGACGGTGACGGCCGGATGCCGGTCCCGGAACGCGGCCATGGTGCGCGGGACCAGCGACGCGTTGGCGGCGGCGAAGGCCCCGATCCGCAGCGTGCCGCCGTCGAGCGTGCGCAGCGCGTCCAGTTCGGCGCGGGCCGCGCGCAGCCGGTCCCGCATGCCCTCGGCGTGCGGGAGCAGTGCCCGCCCGGCCTCGGTCAGCCGTACCCCGCGCGGCAGCCGGTCGAACAGGGCGGTGCCCCACTCCTCCTCCAGCGTCTGGATCTGCCGGGAGACCGCGGACTGGGTGTAGCCGAGGGTGCGGGCGGCGGCGGTGAAGGAGCCGTCCTGGGCGACGCGCAGGAAGACCTCGTACAAGCTATGCGGAGCAGGCATGGCAGCCATGTTAGACATTCGCTTGTCGCATGGATGGTGGGCGCCTAGCGTCGAGGCCATGGAGAAGATCGCGTTTCTCGGCCTCGGCAGCATGGGCGCCCCGATGGCCCGTCGCCTGCTCGCCGCCGGACACCCGCTGACCGTCTGGAACCGCACCGCGCACAAGGCCGACCCGCTCGTCTCGGCCGGTGCCCGGCTCGCCGCCGACCCCGCCGAGGCCGTCGGCGACGCCGATGTCGTCATCACGATGCTCGCCGACCCGGCCGCCGCGTACGCCGTGGCCGAGGCCGTGGTCCCGGCCCTGCGGCCGGGCACCCACTGGGTCGACACCTCGACCGTGGGCCCGGACACCGTGCGGGAGCTCGCCGCCCGCCTCCCGGACGGGGTGACGCTGACCGACGCGCCGGTGATGGGCAGCGTGGACCGGGCCGCCGCCGGGGAGTTGT
This sequence comes from Streptomyces sp. XD-27, assembly GCF_030553055.1. Lineage (NCBI taxonomy): Bacteria > Bacillati > Actinomycetota > Actinomycetes > Kitasatosporales > Streptomycetaceae > Streptomyces > Streptomyces sp. XD-27. The sequence continues at coordinate 2,953,159 of NZ_CP130713.1, read as the reverse complement.
GGGTGCTGGCGGGCGGGCCGCTGCCCGGGCCCGTACGCGCGATCCTCGGGCGGCTCGGGGAGGTCACCGAGTGCGGCGAGCCCGGCTCCGGGGCCGCCCTGAAACTGGTCCTGATCAACGCGGTGATCGGCGGAGTGGCCCTGGTGGCGGAGACGCTCAGGCTGGGACAGGCCCTCGGGCTGCCCGCGGACCTGGTCCGCGGCGAACTGGCCAGGGGGCCGCTCGCGGGAGCGGTCGCCCGTACCTTCGCCGACGGCTCCTACTTCCCGGTGGCCCTGGCCGCCAAGGATGTCGCCCTGGCCACCGCCCAGGCCACCGACCACGCCCCGCTCCCGCTGCTGCGGGCGGTGCATGACGAGCTCACCGCCCGCCCGGAGCTGGCGGACCAGGACCTGGGCCGGATCCGGCCGCGGACCCCGGCCTCCTGACCCCGCATGCGCCCCGGCCGTCAGGCCGCCGCGGCGGCCACCAGTGCCTCGCCCACGCCCGTCCGCGCGTACAGCACCACCCGCCCCGTCCGGTGCGCGTTCACCAGGCCCGCCGCGCGGAGCGCCGTCAGGTGCTGGGAAACCCCGCCCGGCGAGAGGGCCAGGCGGCGGGCCAGGTCCGTCGTGGTCGCGGGGGCGGCGAGTTCGGCCAGGAGGATGGCGCGGGTGCGGCCGAGTACGCGGGCCAAGGCGCTGGAGCACGGCTGGGGGCGCTGTTCCCACAGCGTGCCGACGCCGCGCGGCGGATAGCGGAGCGTGGGCTGCGCGTCCGGGCTGCCCAGGGTGGAGAAGATCCTGGGCCACACGAAGGCTGAGGGGCACAGGAGCAGGCCCTGGCCGGTCAGCCGCCGCACCCCGCGGTTGCAGCGGCGGTCGGTGAGTTGGAGCGTGCCGGAGTCCCATGTGACCTGCGGATCGAGGTCGTGGAAGAGGTGCCGGGCGCCGCCCTCCGCGATGCGCCGGGCCCGGTGCAGAATGTCGCCCTCGTACAGAGTGAGCAGGCGCGGCCAGTACGGGGCCAGCGCCACCTCCCAGTACGCGGCGATCAGCTCCGCCAGCCGCGCGAGACCACGTTCCGGGTCCTCGCGCAGCGCGTCGACCCCCGCCCGCGCCTCGGGTGTCTTCGTACGGAGCAGGTCGGGCGGCGTGGCGCGCAGCGCCGCCAGCTCGACCTCCAGCGAGGGCTGCGGGGTGGTGGGCGGGGGCACCAGGAACCCGGGAATGCCGGTGGTGGGCACGGGGATCAGGCGGGACAGGGGCGTGAGGTCCAGCTTCGCCGCCGCGAGGAGCGGGCGCACCTGCTCCGCCCACCGGCGGTGCATGCCCTGCGGGTCGGCGCCTTTCAGCACCCGGACGCTGGCCACGACCTCCCACAGCGGGGAGACGGCGAAGCGCGTACGGGCCACGTCCTCCGCCGAGAACTCGATCTCCAGCGTGCTGTCTTCGACCCGTCTCGCGTGCACCATTCAGCCGAGGCTAAATCATTGGTCCTGGAGCCGGGTGATCGGCAGCGTAGTGGGCATGTCCACCGAAAATCCGTGGCGGACGGCCGACTTCCGCACGCTGTTCACGGCCACCGCGCTCAGCCAGCTCGGCACCAACATCGGCTATGTCGCCGTCCCGCTGATCGCGGTGACCGCGCTCGACGCGAGTCCCGGCCAGGTCGGCCTGCTGGCCACGTTGAGCACCGCCGCCTTCCTCCTCATCGGCCTGCCCGCCGGGGCCTGGGTGGACCGGGCGCACCAGCGGCGGGTGCTGGTCGCCGCGGATCTGGCGCGGGCCGTGCTCTTCGCGTCGATACCGGTGGCGTGGGCGCTGGACGCGCTCACCCTCGGCCAGCTGTACGCCGTCGCCCTGCTGGGCGGCTGCGCCACCGTGTTCTTCGACGTGGGCTCGCAGAGCTTCCTGCCGCGACTGGTCGGCCGCGAGGGGCTGGTGCGGGCGAACGCCGCGGTGGTGAGCCTCCAGGCCGCGGGCAACGTCGCGGGCCGGGGCGCGGGCGGCGGGATCGTCCAACTGGCCACGGCGCCGGTGGCGATGGTCGGCGCGGCGGTGTTCTCTCTCGCCTCGGCGCTCCGCCTCACCGGCATCCGCCGTACGCCGGTGCCCGACGCTCCTCCCGCCGTCGAGCAGCCGCCCGCCTCGCTCCGGGCCCAGATCGCCGAGGGGCTGCGCCACGTGCTCGGCAACCGCGAACTCCGCGCGCTGGCCCTCACCGCCTCCCTCACCAATCTCGGCGCACAGCTCATCAACACCCTGCTCCCCGTGCTGTTCACCCGCGAGCTCGGCCTGTCCGCAGGCGTCCTGGGCCTGTACTGGGCGGTCGGCGGAGTCGGCATCTTCCTCGGCGCACGGGTCGCCCGCCCCGTCGCCCGGCGGCTGGGCTACGGCCGCGCGCTCGGCCTCGCCGGTCTGTGCGTGGGGCCGACCGCCCTGGTCATCCCGCTCATCGACCAGGGCCTTTGGCTCTGGCTGGCCGGTGCCGGATGGCTGCTGGCCACCTTCAAGATGGGCATCGACAACGTCCTCGGCGTCAGCCTCCGCCAGCGCCTGACGCCCGATCCGCTGCTGGGCCGCATGAACGCCACCTTCCGCTTCATGCTCACCGGAGCGGTCGCCATCGGCTCCGCCGCGGCGGGCCTGATCGGCGAGTTGGCCGGCGTACGCACCGCGCTGTGGGTTGGCGGCGGCTGCCTGGCGCTCGCCTTCCTCCCCGTCTTCCTCTCTCCTGTACGCACCCGAACGGACCTGCCTCAGCAGGCCGTTACCCCGGCGGTATCCTTCGCTGGACCGCAAGATCAACATCGGAGTTCCGACGTCAACGGAACACGAAGGTGACCAATGAAGGAGATGGTGTGCGTACACGGGGGATGACTCTCGCCGCCGCGGCTCTCACGACTGCCGCGATCGCCCTTCCGGCAACCGCCGTTCCGGCGGCCGCCGCACCGGCGTCCGCGACCGCCGCGCCGCCTGTCCAGGTGGACTGCTCGGGGAGCGGCGGCAAGGGGTCCGCGGCGTGGAACTGGACGAGCAAGGACGAGTTCCGCTCGATCGTCATCCGGGGCAAGGACACCAAGGCCGAGGGACTGCACCCGGCCATCCGGATCTACTGGTACGACGGCAAGGGCAGGAAGTCGACGACTCCTTGGCTGCACGTCCGCGACGGCGTCGACAAGTGGAACACCCCGACGATCTGGGACCGGGACGGGCTCAAGTCCGCCGGCATCGAGATCGACCTGTTCCGCCGCAACACGCGCGTCGGTGACGTGTGCTCGGAGTCCAAGAAGAACCCGCGCTACTGATCTCGCGCGGTGGAGGCGGCTCGGCCCGTGTCGCGGCCGGGCCGCTTCCGCGTAAGCCGAGGGCCGCCTCCGCGTACGCCGAGAGGCCGCTTCCCCGTAAGTCGCGGCCCGCTTCCGCGTACGCGGCCCAGGACGCGGCCGGGCGCGGCAGCATGGCCGTATGACGGATACGGACCTCATCCCCGCGCCCCGCAGCGTCTCGTGGGTGCCTCCGGCTCCCGGCCACCACCCGCTCGACGCGGAGACCCTCATCGAGGCGCGGCCCGGCACCGAAGGTGTCGCTCGCTGGCTGCGGTCCACCGTCGGGGCCGCCACCGGGCTGCCCTTGGCGGAGGGCAACGCGGGGGGCAACGAAGACGGCAACGACGACGGCAACCGGATCGTGCTGGACATCTCGCCTGAGATCGCCGCCCGCCTCGGCCCCGAGGGCTACCGTATCGTCATCGACGGGTACGCCATCCGCGTGGACGGCGGCAGCGCCGCCGGGCTCTTCTGGGCGGCCCAGACGTTCCGGCAACTCCTCGGACCCGACGCCTTCCGGCGGGCGCCCGTGCGGCCACGGCGCGCGTGGCCGGTGCCCATGGTGGTCATCGAGGACGCCCCCCGGTTCCGCTGGCGCGGCCTGCTGCTCGACGTCGCACGGCACTTCATGCCCAAGGACGGCGTGCTGCGCACCATCGACCTGCTCGCCGCGCACAAGCTCAACGTGCTCCATCTGCACCTCACCGACGACCAGGGCTGGCGCATCGAGATCACGCGCTATCCGCGGCTGACGGAGGTGGGCGGCTGGCGGGCGCGGACCAAGGTCGGCCACCGCGCCTCACCGCTGTGGGACGAGCGGCCGCACGGGGGTTACTACACCCAGGACGACATCCGCGAGATCGTCGCGTACGCCGCCGAGCGGCATATCACCGTCGTACCGGAGATCGACATCCCCGGCCACTCGCAGGCCGCCATCGCCGCGTACCCGGAGCTGGGCAACACCGACGTCATCGACACCGCCTCCCTCGACGTGTGGACCACCTGGGGCGTCTCCACCAACGTACTCGCCCCCACTGACACCACCCTCCGCTTCTACGAGGGGGTGCTGGAGGACGTGCTCGGACTCTTCCCGTCCGCCTTCGTCCACATCGGCGGCGACGAGTGCCCCAAGGAGCAGTGGCGCGCCTCGCCCGCCGCGCAAGCACGCATCAAGGAGCTGGGACTGGCCGACGAGGACGAGCTCCAGAGCTGGTTCATCCGGCACTTCGACCAGTGGCTCGCCGAGCGCGGCCGCCGGCTCATCGGGTGGGACGAGATCCTCGAAGGGGGCCTGGCCGAGGGGGCCGCCGTGGCGTCCTGGCGCGGCTACTCCGGCGGTGTCGCGGCGGCGCGATCCGGCCATGACGTCGTCATGTGCCCGCAGCAACACGTCTACTTCGACCACCGGCAGGCGCCGGGCGACGACGAGCCCGTCCCCATCGGCTACGTCCGCACGCTGGAGGACGTGTACCGCTTCGAGCCGGTTCCGCCGGAGCTGACCGCCGCCCAGGCCGCCCATGTGCTCGGAGCGCAGGCCAACGTGTGGACCGAGGTGCTGGAGGACCCGCGGCGCGTGGACTACCAGACCTTCCCGCGGCTCGCCGCGTTCGCCGAGACCGTGTGGTCCCCGCTGCCCCGCCCCGCCGCGCGCGACGTCACCGGCTTCTTGGAGCGCATGGGGGCGCACTACGCGCGGTTGGAGGCGCTCGGAGTCGATTACCGGCCGCCGGGCGGCCCGCGCCCCTGGCAGCGGCGCCCTGGGGTGCTCGGACGCCCGATCGACGGATCACCTCCGATCGTGTGAGCCGGACGCGGAAGCCGCTCGCGGTGCGGCGCCGCCCTGGGACGGTTGTGCGGAGCCTTGGGACGGTTGTGCGCAGTCCGGGGGAGACCGCGCCGGGGGAAGTGACAAGCCGCGCAAGGGTCCCCGAAATGTGGCAATCGGTGCGTGACGCCGGAGGTGGGTCAATGCGGACCATCGTCCTGGTCGGGGACGGATACCTGCTGCGTGGACCCTCGCGACGGCGGCCGCCGAAGATGTGCCAGAGTTGCCACGTCCGGGCCGTCAGCACGTACCGTACGGCGGAACAGGCCGGGACAACCGGGGAAGGGGCAGCGGTTGACCACGCACGCACCGCAGGCGGAGCACACGGTGACGTTGCCGGGCTCGCTCGACGAGGCCGTGGCGGCGCTCACCGCCATGCCCGCCGCCGTGCCCGTCGCGGGCGGAACCGATCTCATGGCGGCGGTCAACTCCGGTCTGCTGCGGCCCGCGGGGCTCGTGGGCCTGGGGCGGATCAGCGAGATCAGGGGCTGGCAGTACCAGGACGGACACGCGCTGCTGGGCGCCGGTCTGACCCACGCCCGGATGGGCCGCCCGGACTTCGCCGCGCTGATCCCCGCGCTGGCGGCCGCCGCGCGCGCCGCGGGCCCGCCGCAGATCCGCAACGCGGGCACGCTCGGCGGCAACATCGTCAGCGCCGCCCCGACCGGTGACGCGCTGCCCGTACTCGCCGCGCTGGACGCCGTGCTCGTCGTCTACGGACCGAAGGGTGGAGCCGGCGGGGCCAAGGGCGGCGCCCAGGGCGGGGCCAAGGGCGCGGCCGGGGCCAGGGGCGCGGGCGCGCCCGGGGGCGGATCGGCGGGCGCGGGAGGCTCCGGGACCGCCGGGGGCTCCGGCACCGGCGGAGGCTCCGGGACCACCGAGAGCCGCGAGATCCCCGTCGGCCACCTCCTCGCCGGTGTCGAGATGCTGCGCCCCGGCGAGCTCGTCGGCTTCGTCCGCGTACCGCTGCTGCACGCCCCGCAGTCCTTCCTGAAGGCCACCGCGCGCACCGGCCCCGGCCGCGCGACCGCCTCCGTCGCCGTCGTCCTCGACCCGGCCCGGCGCCATGTGCGCTGCGCCGTGGGCGCGGTGGCGCCGATGCCGCTGCGCCCGCTGGACGCCGAGGCGTGGGTCGCCTCGCTGATCGACTGGGACGGCGACCGCGGCCTGGACCCGCAGGTGTGCACGGCCTTCGGCGAGTACGTCGCCGCGGCCTGCATCCCCGACCCGGCGCCGCCGCAGGACGGCGGGGAACCGGCCACCCTGCCGCCCGCCGCGCTCCACCTGAGGCGTACCGTGGCAGCCCTGGCCCGCCGAGCACTGGGGAGGGCACTCGCGTGAGTGACGAACAGCGGCCGCAGCAGCCCGTGTCCGGGGGCGGCTGGGAGCCGATCCCGCGTGGTCCCGAGTACGACGCGGAGGGCACGGCCTTCGTGCAGCTCCCCCCCGAGCTCATGGACCCGGCCGCCGGTCCCGGCGGTTGGGACCCGCTGGCCGCGCCCGGCACCGGGTACACCCCGCCGCCCATGACCCCCGGCGCGGCGCCGTCGGCGACCCCCGCGCACGGCGTGTCATGGCAGCAGGCGCAGGCGCAGGCGCAGGCACAAGCCCACGGCCCGTTCCCCGGCCAGCCCTACGGCAGGCAGGGCGACGTCCAGGGGTACGGCGGGCAGGATCCGTCGGCGGCGTCCGCACCGACCGCGGACCCGGCCGCCACGGGCCACTGGACCATGCCCGCGGACGCCGCCTCCGGCGCGTGGCACGTCCCCGGGGCGGGCCGGGCGTCGGCCGACGACACGGGCGAGTACGGGACGGACACCGGCGAGTACGCGACGGAAACCGGCGTCGACTACGGGACGGACACGGGCGAGTACGCGACCGGCGGCCTCGCCGGACCGCGGCACACGACCGCGCAGTGGCCGATGCCCGCCGACGGCGGCACCGTACAGACGGGGCAGTGGTCGATCCCGGCAGCCGGCGACGACGGCGTGGACGAGACGGGTGAATACGCGGTCGGTGGCGCCCCGACCACCGGGCAGTGGCCCGTCCCCGGCACGGACGGGACCGGCCAGTGGTCCGTCCCGGCCACGGGCGCGGCCACAGGTCCGGCAGCGGACGGGACTACGCAGGGCGGCACGGCCGGTTACGCGCTGGGCGACCAGCTCACCGCGCGCGGCGGCGCGTCCCGGAAGGCCGGGCAGGAACGGCGCGGCGCGCAGGCCGCCCATGACGCGCGGGCCGCTCACGATGCCCACGACGCGCACGATCCGCATGACGCCCGCGATCCACATGACGCGCACGACCCGCACCGGACCGGGCAGTGGTCGGTGCCGTTCGGGACCGCTCCGGGCGGCGGCCCGGCACAGACCGGCCAGTGGTCCATCCCGGCCGCTGGGGACGACGGCCCGGAGGAGTCCGGCGAATACGTGGTCGCCGAGCACCCCGGCCCGGCCGCCCCGCCGCCCGGCTACCGCGTGCCCGGCACCACCGGCGCGCCCGCCGGTGGCCAGGGAGACGGCTACGACGGCGGGTTCGCGGCGGACGGCCGCCCCGCCCCGTACGAGGACCAGCACACCGCGGCCCTGCCGCGTATCGCCCCCGGCCAGGCGCACGGCGCCTACGCGGGCGACGCGGGTTACGCCGACGAGGGCTATCCGGACGCCCGTTACGGGGCGGAGGGGAACCCGGCGGCGGGCCCCGGCGCCTTCGCCACCGGCACCGCGCCCGCCGGAGCGGGCGAACCGGAGACCACGGACCGTACGGACGGCCAGGACCACACCGGCGGCACGGCGCGCCCGGACCGCCCCGGCGCGCGGGGAGCGGCTGGTGCGCCGACCGGCGCGTCGGCCCCGTATGCCGCGGATGGCACGGCCCCGGGTCGGCCCACGGTCCCCGGCCCGCGCCGACCGGCCACCGCCCACGCGGGGGCCGCCAACGCGGCGGGCGCTCACGGTGACGCCCCCGACGCGGACGTCACCGCCCTCACCGACCACGCGACCCCGGCCGACGGCGTGCACGGATTCGCCGACGCCGTGCACCCGGGGGAGCGACGCCAGGCGGCGCCGGTGCGGGCACCGGCCAGGACACCCCCGCGGACGCGGACGCCCCGCGCGGCGAGCCCGCCGACGGACCACAGGACGGCAGCGACGTCCCGGCGCGCACGGAGCCCGGCACGGACGGCCCCGACGGCGCGGCCGCCACCGGCCACGCCGCCCCGGGCGCGCATCCGGCCGCGCATCCGGGCGCCATGGACGGCGGGCCGGCGCGCGGTCGCGGCTCGGGCCGCTCGCGCGGCCGGGACGCGGCGGATGCCGCCGGGCAGGCGTTCCCTGCGGACGGTGCCCCCCCGGTCGACGGCGAGACGGAGTACGGGGACGGTGCCCCCTCCGGGGCTCCCTCCCGGACGAGGCCCGGGGGAGCGGCGCCCGGCGGGTCCGCGCGCGGTCGCGGTTCGCGAAGCGCGGCCACCGCCGACGCTGCCGGGCAGGTGCCTCAGGCGAGCGGTGCCGCTGCGGCCGACGACGGCTACGGACACGCAGATGGCGCCCGCTCCGGCGGGTCTGCCGGTGGGCGCGGCCCACGCGGCCGTGGTGCCGCGGCCGCGTCCGGGCAGGTGCCCGCTGAGAACGGCGTCCACCCGGCTGACGCGGGCGGGACCGAGGACGAGCCTGCCGCGGGCGGTGCCGCCGCGACCGATGGCGGGTCCGGTTACGCGGACGGCGGTCGCGGCTCGGGCCGCTCGCGGGGCCGGGGCGCGGCGGGTGCTGCCGGGCAGGCGTTCCCCGCGGACGGCGCTCACCAGGGTGACGGTGAGGCCGAGCACGAGGACGGGGACCTCGCCGGGGCTCCCTCCCAGGCGGGGGCTGGGGAAGCGGCGCACGCTGGTACCGCGTCCGGTGCCCACCCGGGCGACGGCGAGACCGAGTACGACGACGGCGCCGCCTCCGGGCAGCCCTCCCGCACGGAGTCCGGGGAAGCCGCCCCCGCCGCCCCCGCCGCCCCCGCCGCGCGCGGCGCGCGTCGGGCCGACGGCTCCGACGAAGGCGTCGCGGCAGACACTGGCACACCCTCAGCGGACGCCCTCGACGTCAGCCAGGACACCGCAGCGAACGCCGGCGTTCCCGCCGACGGCGCCGACGGCGCGGACGCGGACGAGCCGGGGAACACCGCGGACGGCGCCCGCGCGGCCGACGGCGGCGGTCAGGATGCCGTCGCGGACCCGAGCGCCCAGCAGGGCGACGCCGGCGACGGCGCGGACACCGCCCCCGCCGAACCCGCGCCCGTCCACAGCGAGCACCCGCACGCCTCCTACGTGCTGACCGTCAACGGCACCGACCGGCCCGTCACCGACGCCTGGATCGGCGAGTCGCTGCTCTACGTGCTGCGTGAGCGGCTCGGGCTCGCCGGGGCCAAGGACGGCTGCTCGCAGGGTGAGTGCGGTGCCTGCTCCGTGCAGGTCGACGGGCGGCTCGTCGCCTCCTGCCTCGTGCCCGCCGCCACCGCCGCGGGCTGCGAGGTCCGCACCGTCGAGGGACTGGCGGCCGCCGACGGGCAGCCCTCCGACGTCCAGCGCGCGCTGGCCGCGTCCGGCGCCGTCCAGTGCGGCTTCTGCGTGCCCGGCCTCGCGATGACCGTGCACGACCTGCTCGAAGGCAACCACGCCCCGAGCGAGTTGGAGACCCGGAAGGCGATCTGCGGCAACCTGTGCCGCTGCTCCGGCTACCGGGGCGTCCTCGACGCGGTCCGTGACGTCATCGCGGAGCGGGACGCGGCGGCCCAGGCCGCGACCGAGCCCGAGGCGGGGCCCGCCTCGGCCGAGCCCGGCCCGGACGCCGACACGCCGAACCCCGCCGCGGCCCCGGACCCGGCCGCCGCGGGCATCCCGCAGCAGTCGGGCCCGTACGACGAGCAGATGGCCCCGTACGGCGGCCAGGGTGGCCATGGCGGCCACGGCGGCGACCACGGCCACGGTGGCCACCACGGTCCCGGCGCCGACAACACCCACGGCGGCCAGGGCGGCTTCGGCGGCGACGACACCCACGGCGGCCACCTCGGCCTCGGCGGCCCCTACGGCGACGACGGCAGAAGCGGCACATACGGCGGCAACGGCCACAACGCCGACCACGGCCACAACGGCAGCCACGGCACCCACGGCACCCACGGCACGGGAGGGTCGATCGCATGACCGGAATCGCGGATGGCGTCGGCGCCGCCACGGCCATCGCCGCCGCCACCAGCGCCCCCGCCGCCCCGCCGACGCCGTCCACGATGGGCCTCGGCGTGTCCCTGCCCGCCACGGACACCGCGGCCAAGGCGTCCGGCACCTTCCCGTACGCGGCCGACTTGTGGGCCGAGGGGCTGCTGTGGGCCGCCGTGCTGCGCTCTCCGCACCCGCACGCCCGCATCGTGTCCATCGACACCGCCCAGGCCGCCGCGATGCCCGGCGTGCGGGCCGTGGTGACCCACGCCGACGTACCCGGCGACGCCGCGCACGGCCGCCGGATCGCCGACCGTCCCGTCTTCGCCAAGGACCTGGTCCGGCACCACGGCGAGCCGATCGCGGCCGTCGCCGCCGACCACCCGGACACCGCCCGGCTGGCCGCCGCCGCCATCGCCGTCGAGTACGAGGTGCTGGAGCCGGTCACCGACCCCGAGCAGGCGTTCGCCGCCGAGCCGCTGCACCCCGACGGCAACCTGGTCCGGCACATCCCGCTGAGCTTCGGCGACCCCGAGGCCACCGGCGACGTCATCGTCGAGGGCCTGTACCGCATCGGGCGCCAGGACCCGGCGCCCATCGGCGCCGAGGCCGGGCTCGCCGTGCCCCGGCCCGACGGCGGCGTGGAGCTCTACACCGCCTCCACCGACCCGCACGCCGACCGCGACCTGGCCGCCGCCTGCTACGGGCTGGAGCCGGACCGGGTCAAGGTCGTCGTCACCGGCGTACCCGGCGCGATGGGCGACCGCGAGGACCCCGGGACGCAGCTGCCGCTGGGGCTGCTCGCGCTCAGGACCGGCCGCCCCGTGAAGCTCGCCGCGACCCGAGAGGAGTCCTTCCTCTCCCACCCGCACCGCCACCCCACCCTGCTGCGCTACCGGCACCACGCCGACGCCGAGGGCAAGCTCGTCAAGGTCGAGGCGCAGATCCTGCTGGACGCCGGCGCCTACGCCGACTCCTCCGCGGACGCGCTGGCCGCCGCCGTCTCCTTCGCCTGCGGCCCGTACGTCGTCCCGCACGCGTTCATCGAGGGCTGGGCCGTACGCACCAACAACCCGCCGTCGGGCCATGTGCGCGGCGAGGGCGCGATGCAGGTGTGCGCCGCCTACGAGGGCCAGATGGACAAGCTCGCCGCCAAACTCGGCCTGGACCCGGCCGAACTGCGGATGCGCAACGCCATGGCCACCGGCGACCTGCTGCCCACCGGACAGACCGTCACCTGCCCCGCGCCCGTGGCCGAACTGCTGCGCGCGGTACGGGACGAGCCGCTGCCCGCCCTGCCCAAGGACGAACCGGGCGAGGACTGGCTGCTGCCCGGCGGCCCCGAGGGCGCGGGCGACCCGGACGCGGTGCGGCGCGGCGTCGGCTACGCGCTGGGCATGGTGCACATGCTCGGCGCGGAGGGCGCCGACGAGGTCTCCACCGCCACAGTCAAGGTCAGCGGCTCGGTGGCCACCGTCATCTGCGCCGCGGTGGAGACCGGCCAGGGCTTCTCCACCCTCGCCCGGCAGATCGTGCAGGAGGTCCTCGGCATCGAGGAGGTGCACGTCGCCTCCGTCGACACCGACCAGCCCCCGGCCGGGCCCGCCGCACGCGGCCGCCACACGTGGGTCTCGGGCGGCGCGGTCGAGCGCGCCGCGAAGATGGTCCGCACCCAGCTGCTCCAGCCGCTGGCCCACAAGTTCGGCATGTCCACCGAGCTGCTGAGCATCGCCGACGGCAAGATCACGTCGTACGACGGGGTGCTCAGCACCACCGTGGACGAGGCCTTCGCGGGCAAGGAGCTGTGGGCGACGGCCCAGTGCCGGCCGCACCCGACCGAGCCGCTGGACGAGGCCGGGCAGGGCGACGCGTTCGTCGGCATGGCGTTCTGCGCGGTCCGCGCGGTCGTGGACGTCGACATCGAGCTCGGCCTGGTCCGGGTGGTCGACATGACGGTGGCCCAGGACGTGGGCCGGGTGCTCAACCCGCGCCAGCTCAACGCCCGGATCGAGGCGGGCGTGACCCAGGGCATCGGCGCGGCGCTCACCGAGAACCTGCGCACCTCGCGCGGGGTCGTCCGGCACCCGGACCTGACCAGCTACGCCCTGCCGACCGCCGTCGACGTCCCCGACATCCGGATCGTGAAGCTGGTGGAGGAGCGGGACGTCGTCGCCCCGTTCGGCGCGAAGGCCGTCAGCGCGGTGCCGGTGGTGACCTCCCCGGCGGCCGTCGCGGCAGCCGTCCGCGCGGCCACCGGACGCCCCGTCAACCGCCTGCCGATCCGCCCCCAGGCGGCGGTGGGCGCCGAGTACCGCCGCTGATCACCCGGGGCCTCGCGCCCCGGACCCGCGGTCACCCGGCACCGCGCCCGGTCAGCCGCGCCGCCACCAACGGGCCGATCCGCGCCGCGTGTTCCGTGCGCAGCATGTGGAAGTGCTGCGCCGGGACATGGTGCACCGCCACCTCCCCGTCCACGTACTCCCGCCAGGCGGCGGGCGTGTGCGCGGGGTCCCGGACGTGGCCGTGGATCCGGTTCTCGGCGGTGAACAGGAGCATGTCGCCCCGGTACCGGTCCGGGGTGTGCTTGCGCATCACCTCGATGTCGTTGCGGAAGATGTCGAGCAGCGGGAAGCTGCCCTCGCCCTCCAGCAGGTGCGGCGGCAGCCCGGTGTCCCGGCTCAGCTCCGCCACCAGATCGTCCGCGTCACGGACGTCCACCTCCGGGCTGCCGTGCCCCACGGTGTCGTCCAGCAGCAGCCGCAGCCACTCCCGCTTGCTCAGCTCCGGCATCTGGCCGAACGTACGGGAGTTGTCGGGGTAGGCGTCCAGCACCGTGAGGGAGGCGACCTCCTCGCCCGCGCGCTGGAGCTGCGTGGCCATGGCATGGGCGACCAGCCCGCCCAGCGACCAGCCGAGCAGATGGTAGGGGCCGTTCGGCCGCACGGCGCGGATCTCGGCGAGGTAGTCCGCCGCCATCGCCGCCACGCTGTGCGGCAGTACCTCGTCGGGCGCGCTGAGCACGCGTGCCTGGAGGGCGTGGACGGGCTGGTCCGGGGGCAGGTGGGGGAGCAGCCCGGCGTACCGCCAGCCGAGCCCGCCGCCCGGGTGGACGCAGAACAGCGGCGGTCTGCTGCCCTCGGCGCGCAGCGGCAGCAGCGTGTCCAGTGCGTGCGGCGCGGACACCTGGTCCAGCCGCTCCGCCAGTCCCGCGACCGTCGGCGCGGAGTACAGCGTGCGGACCTCCAGCGGTACGCCCAGGGCGGTGCGGATACGGGAGACCAGCTGGGCCGCGAGCAGCGAGTGTCCGCCCAGCTCGAAGAAGCTGTCGTCGACCCCGGCCGACGGCACCGCCAGCACCTCGGCGAACAGCGCGCACAGCGCCTTCTCGCGCGGGGTGCGCGGGGCCGCGAGGTGCCGGCGCAGGCCGGGTCGGGGGCGGGCAGCGCGCGCCGGTCCACCTTGCCGCTGCCGGTCAGCGGCAGCGCGTCGAGGACGGCGACGGCGGTGGGGACCATGTGGTCGGGCAGCCGCTGGCCCAGCCACCGCCGGACCTCGCCGGCGTCCAGCGGTCCCGCGGCTCGCGCCGGGTGGTCCCTGCCGGTCGCGGGGACGACGTAGGCGACGAGGGTCTGGTGCCCGGCGTGGTCGGCGCGGGCGACGACCACCGCCTGGGTGACGCCGGGGTGGCCGAGCAGGACGGCCTCGACCTCGCCGGGTTCGACCCGGAAGCCCCGGATCTTGACCTGGTCGTCGGTCCGTCCGAGGAAGTCCAGTTGCCCGTCGGCCCGCCAGCGCACCAGGTCGCCCGTGCGGTACATCCGGCTGCCGGGCGGGCCGTACGGGTCGGCGACGAACCGGCTCGCGCTCAGGCCGGGCCGCCGCAGATAGCCGCGGGCCAGCCCGGGACCCGCCAGATACAGCTCACCGGTGGTCCCCGGCGGCACCGGGCGCAGCCCGCTGTCCAGCACGTACACGAGCGAGTCGGCGACCGGGCGGCCGATCGGCGGGGTCCGGCCCGCGCGGAGCCCGCCGCTGACGGTGGCGTACACGGTGGCCTCGGTCGGCCCGTAGGCGTTGATCAGCTCGCGGCCGGTGACCGACCAGCGGTCCACGAGCGCGGTGGAGACCGCCTCGCCCGCCAGGATCGCGGTGCGCACCCACAGCCCGGAGGCCGAGGACGGGTCGCGCTCGCACTCCTCCAGCAGGCTGGCCAGCGCCGACGGGGTCTGGTTGAGCACCGTCACGCGCTGCTCGGTCAGCAGCCGCAGCAGCTCGGCGGGGGAGCGGCTGACGGAGCGGGGGACGACGACGAGCCGGCCGCCGTGCAGCAGCGGTGCCCACATCTCCCAGACGGAGACGTCGAAGGTGTACGAGTGGAACAGCGCGAAGGTGTCGGCCGGGCCGATGCCGAACTGCCGCGCGGCGCCCGCGAAGAGGCGGCCTACGTTCCGGTGGGTGTTCACCACGCCCTTGGGGGTGCCGGTGGAGCCGGAGGTGTAGATGACGTACGCGGGGTGCTCGGGCCGCAGCGGGGCGGTGCGCTGCGCGTCGGCAGGGTCGGTCGCGGGCCGCGCGGCGAGGTCCCGGACGGTGTCGGGGTCGTCCAGCGGCAGCGGCTCGGCGGCGGTGTCCGGCAGGGTCGCGGCGATGGCGCGGGTGGTGACGACGAGCGGCACCGCGGTCTCGGTGAGCATCAGCGCCGTGCGGTCGGGCGGGTACTCGGGGTCCAGCGGCAGGTATCCGGCGCCGGACTTGAGGACGGCGAGGACGGCGACGAGGAGGTCGGCGTTGCGGGGCAAGGCCAGCGCGACGAACCGCTCCGGGCCCGCGCCGTGCGCGATCAGCCGGTGGGCCAGCCGGTTGGCGGCCTCGTTCAGCTGGGCGTAGGTGAGCGAGCGGGAGGTGTCCACGACCGCGACGGCGCCCGGGGTGCGGGCCGCCTGCGCGGCGAACAGGTCCGGCAGCGTGGCGTCCGGCTCCGGCGCGGTGTCGGGGCCGCCGCGCCAGCCGCCGAGGACGCGGGCGCGCTCCTCGTCGCCGAGCAGGTCGATGCCGCCGACGGTGCGGTCCGGGCCCGCGGGGCCGGTGAAGGCGCGCAGCAGGTGCAGGTAGCGCCGCTGGTGGGTGGCGAGTTCGGCGTCGCTGTACAGGTCGGCGTTGGCGTTGTGGTCGATCCGGATGCCGGTGCCGTCGGATCGGTCGTACGCCATGATCGACAGGTCCTCGACCAGCCCGTTGGAGAGGTTGTGCGCGGTGACCGGATGCCCGGCGAAGTCGAAGTCGTAGCCGAAGGACATGATGTTGATGTGCGGGCCCAGCAGCCCGCGCCCACCGTCCGCCAGCCGCAGGTCCCGGGACAGGTCGATGCGGCGGTAGCGCTGGTGGCGCAGTGCTCCGCGGACCTCCTTGGAGACGTGCCGCACGAGTTCCCGCACCCGCGTGCCCGGACGCACCGGAACGCGCAGCGGCAGGATATTGGCGGCCATTCCCGGGACATCGCGCAGCGCGGCGTCCGTACGGGCCGCCACCGGCAGGCTGAGCACGATATCCGGCTTGCCGGTCATGCGGTGCAGATAGGCGGCCGTGACGGCCATCATCATGGCGGACCAGTGCGTGCCGCACTGCCGCGACGCGGCGCGTAATTGAACTGCTTCGGCCTCGCTGAGATACGCGGTCTGCCGAATGCTGCTGGTGAATAGCGTGCCCGGCTGACCGGCCAGCCGGGGCGGCTCCGGGTAATCGGCGAAGTGTTCGGTCCAGTAATCCCGGTCGGTGGTGAAGTCCCTCGATTCCCGGTATTCCGCGTCGCGTTGCAGCAGCAGCTCCAGCGGGCCGAACACGGCAGGCGGGCAGGACCGGCCAGCGACGGCGGCGCTGTACAGCTCGGCCACCCGCCGGGCGACCAGGGCGCCGCCCGACGCGTCCGTCACGATGTGGTGGTAGCCCTGGTACCAGGCGAACCGCTCCGGGCCGAGCTTGAACAGGGCGTAGCTGAACAGCGGCTCCCGCTCCAGGTCCATCGGGCGCCGCAGGTCGGCGTACATCCACCGCTCGGCGGCCGCGCGCGGCCCGTCCTCGTCGCCGGTGCCGTCGGTGCGGTCGGTGCCGTCCCTGCCGCCGGTGCCGTCCGCGCCGTGCTCGCCGCTGACGTCGAGCACCGGCAGCGCCCAGTCCCGTACGGGCTCGACGACCTGCCAGGGCACACCGCCGTCCGCACCGAAGCGCGCATGGAACGGCTCGGCCTCCGCGACGGCCTGCCGCAGTGCCTTCTCGAATATCCGCGGCTCAATCGGACCGTGAATTTCCAGATACTCGCCGATCCGGAACAGCGGGCTTTCGGGGTCGATTTGCTGGCTGAACCAGATTTCACTCTGGCCGGTCGACAGCGGCAGACGGGTACCCCGGACAACAAACTGCAAGTCTTCTCCCAGCGGGTGGGGGATCAAAACGCCACATGGTGACCACCCTAGGAGAAGAATCGCTCACACCTCGCGTCAACTGGTGTCGGCGCGCCAGTCGTTGCATCGAATGAGATGACCGCTCACGGTGTCGGGCGAACCGCGTCCATCGGACGGCGGATTTCTTTTCTGCCGATCGGATCGATCGCATTTCCATGACCGTATGGTCTTTGGAGGCCATGGATCGCATGCTGTTGGAGGCCGTGACTGGAATCGAACCAGCGTAACTCGCTTTGCAGGCGAGCCCCTGAGCCACTCGGGCACACGGCCGGGATCCGTCGTACGGATCGTCGTGCTCTCGAAGTCGACACTAGGGCGGGCTCCCGGAGCCCGCAATGACCTCGCGCGGCCCGCCATGGGACTGACACGCGGCGTTCATGGTGCGGGTGTCACCCAGAAGCCGGGCACGGGCCGCTGTTTCGGTACCCCAAATTCTGCTTATGATTCGATGGTGTTCGACTCCCGGCACATCAAGACCTTCCACGCGGTGGTGCAGGCCGGTTCCTACTCGGCGGCCGCCCGCTCGCTCGGCTACACCCAGCCCGCCATCACCCAGCAGATGAAGGCGCTCGAACGCTCCGTGGGCACCCCGCTGTTCACCCGCGTCGGGCGGACGATGCGGCTCACCGAGGCGGGCGAGGCGCTGGCCCGGCACGCCGGGGTCATCCTGGAGAGCATCTCCACCGCGCAGCAGCAGATGAACGCGATCACCCGGCTGCGGGCCGGCCGGGTCCGGCTCTGCG
The DNA here is from genome assembly GCF_030553055.1 of Streptomyces sp. XD-27. Lineage (NCBI taxonomy): Bacteria > Bacillati > Actinomycetota > Actinomycetes > Kitasatosporales > Streptomycetaceae > Streptomyces > Streptomyces sp. XD-27. Next base: position 2,935,626 of record NZ_CP130713.1, on the reverse strand, counting down.
CATTCCCCAGCGCCACTGCCACCCTCGTCCCGGAGACCCTGGGCCGGCTCGCGGCCGGGCATCCGGGGATCCGGGTGGAGTTGCTGGAGGACGAGCCGCCGGAGTCGCTGGGGCGGCTGGTGCGCGGCGAGTGCGACATCACCCTGGCCTTCACCTACCCCGGCCTGTACGAGGACGTGCCCGAGGAGGTCGCGGAGATCCCGCTGCTGGAGGACCAGCTCACGGTGCTGCTGCCGACCGGGCACCCGCTCGCCCGGCGGCGCGCCGTCAAGCTCGCCGACCTCGCCGAGGAGCGCTGGATCGCGGGCTGCCTGCGCTGCCGCGCCAACTTCCTGCACGAGTGCGCGGAGCAGGGCTTCGCGCCGGACATCGCCTTCACCACCGATGACAACCTGGTCGTCCAGAGCCTGGTCGCGGAGGGGCTGGGCGTGGCCATGATGCCGGGCCTGGTGCTGTCGTTCCTGTGCCACCGCAAGGTCACCGGGCGCGCGCTGGACCCCGCCTCCCGGCGCCAGGTCTCGGCGTACGTGCTGCGGGAGCACCTGCGCATCCCGGCGACGGCGCTGGTGCTGGAGCAGCTCAAGGCAGTGGCCGAAAACCGGATGGGCTGCTGACGTACGGCGGGCGCGCCCCGTACGCCGTCGGGGGCGCATTCGCGCACATCCATAAGCGACCGTAGGGGTTCGGCGAAGAAACTGTCGTTGGACGTGATGGATCGGGTGGCAGGACGCTGCCGGTATGACCACTCCGACCACCCCGACCGCATTCCGAGCCCCCCGTACGACCGCCCGGCTCGACGCGCTCGTGACCGAGGTGCGCGCGGCCGTCGACCTGGGCCTGCCCCCGGACCTGACCGCGTATCAGGTCGGCGAGCGGCTGGCCCCCCACCTCTGCGCCCCCGACCTGCTCACCGAGGAGCAGCGGGTCGGCGACCCCGAGTGCTACCGGCAGCACATCCTGCACGCCGAGCACGACGGGAGCTTCTCCATCGTCGCGCTGGTCTGGCTGCCGGGGCAGCGGACGTCCATCCACGACCACGTCTCGTGGGGCGTGGCCGGAGTCCACGAGGGCCAGGAGAGCGAGACCCGCTACCGGCTCGTCGCCGACGGCGGCCGCGCCCGCCTGGAGCCGACCGGGGACGTGGTGAACCCGTGCGGCTCGGTGAGCGCGTTCGCGCCCCCCGGCGACATCCACCGGGTGTGGAACGCCTGTGACGGCAAGGCCATCTCGATCCACATCTACGGCGCGGACATCACGCGGCTGGGCTCCAGCGTGCGGCGGGTGTACGAGTGCCCGGACGACGAGCGGTGACGGCCACGGGCATACCCGACACGTCGGCACACGGGCGGACCGCACTGGGGAAGCCCCCCGCGCCGCGCGCCGAGGCGGACCCGGCGGAGGCCGCGCCACCGGGCGAGGCGGCATCGGGGACGGCCGGTCGGCCGCCCGGCGACGGGGCATCGGGGACGGCTGGTCGGCCACCCGGCGAGGCGGCATCGGGCACGGCCGGGCTGCCGTCCGGCGAGGCGGCACCGGGCACGGTCGGGCCGCCGCCCGGCGACGCCGCACCCGGCAAGGCGGCGGCGTCGGGCGGCGCGCCGGCGCGCGGGAAGGCCGCGGGTCCGCTCCCCGGGCTCGGCTTCGCCGTCCTCGGCGTGGCCGCCGCGTGGGGCGTCCACCGGCTGGTGCCCGGCGTGCCGATGCTCACCGTGGCCGTCGTCCTCGGCATCACCGCCGCGCACCTGCCCGGCGCCCGCGGCCTGATCCGCGGAACGGGCCGCCCGGGCCTCTCCCTCGCGGGCAAGCGGCTGATGCGGCTCGGCATCGTCCTGCTCGGCCTCAAGCTCAGCCTGGACGACGTGCTCGGACTCGGCTGGGCGACCGTGGCGATGGTGTTCGGCGTCGTCGCGGCCACCTTCTGCGGCACCTGGTGGCTCGGCCGCCGGATGGGGCTGCGCGGCGACCAGCCGGTGCTGATCGCCACCGGTTACGCGATCTGCGGCGCGTCCGCGATCGGCGCGGTCAGCGAGGTACGGGACAGCGAGGAGCGGGACGTGGCCACGTCGGTCGCGCTGGTGACGCTGTGCGGCACCCTCGCCATCGCCGTACTGCCGCTGCTCCAGCATCCGCTGGGGTTGGACGACGGGCAGTTCGGCCGCTGGGCCGGGGCGAGCGTGCACGACGTGGGCCAGGTCGTGGCGACCGCGCAGACCGCGGGCGAGGGCGCGCTGAGCGACGCGGTGCTGGTCAAGCTCATGCGGGTGGCGCTGCTGGCGCCGCTGGTGGCCGCGGTCGCGCTCTCGGTACGGGCCCGCCGAGCGGCGGCCCGCGACACCGCATCCGGCGGCGCGGGGGCAGCCGGCAAGGGCGACACCGCGTCCGGCGGCGCGGAGGCAGCCGGTGCGCAGGCGCACGGCGCGGCCCGCCGCCCCCCGCTCGTACCGCTGTTCGTCGTCGGCTTCCTGGCGGCGGTCGCCGTGCGCAGTACGGACGTCCTGACCTCCGGTGCGCTCGACGCGGCCGGAACGGCACAGGAACTGCTGCTCGCCGCGGCCCTGTTCGGGCTGGGCAGCGCGGTGCACCTGCCCTCGCTGGCGCGTACCGGCGGGCGCGTGGCCGCGCTGGGGCTGTGCGCGTGGGTGGTGGTCGCCGGGGTGAGCTACGGCGGCGTACTGCTCACCACCTGACGCTCCGCCGGGGGGCATTTCCTGGGGGCACCGCCCAGCGGCCGCGCTGGGGGGAGGAGTCCGGGGGAGGCCGCTCTGGGGAGGATCTCGTATGAGGGGACGGGACCCGGCCCACGTGGCCGGGCCCCGCGCGTTTCACGGCAGCGGTGGCCACCTCACTCGGCCAGGGCGCGGTGCAGCACGGCGCCGAGTTCGGCGAGCTGCCGTTGTGAGACCTCGGCGGACAGGATCGCCTGCGAGCCGTGGAAGGTGCCGGGCCACTGGTGCAACTCGACCGACACGCCCGCCTGCAGCAGGCGCTGCGCGTAGTCGATGTTCTCGTCGCGGTTCGGGCAGAGTTCCGCGGTGGCGATGTGGGCGGGTGGCAGGCCGGACAGGTCGGTGGCCCGCGCCGGGGCGGCGTACGGCGTGGCGGGCCGGGAGCCCAGGTAGTGCCGCCACGATGCGGTGATCTTGTCGCGGTTCATCCAGGGCGTGTCGGTGAAGTTCCGCGCCGACCACGTCTCCTGCCGGTCGTCGAGACCGGGCTGGTTGAGCAACTGGAAGCGGATCGGTGGCCCCTGCTGGTCACGCGCCCGCAACGCCACCGCGGCCGCGAGCCCGCCGCCCGCACTGTGCCCTGCGACCGCGATCCGCTGCGGGTCGATGCCGAGTTCGGCCGCGTGCTCGGCCGTCCAGGTCAGTACGGCGTAGGCGTCGTCGAGGGCGGCCGGAAACGGGTGCTCGGGGGCAAGGCGGTAGCCCACGGAGATCACCACCGTGTTCGAGGCGTCCGCGATCCGGGTGGCCCACGGGTGCTCGGTGTCCACATCGCCCATGACGAATCCGCCGCCGTGCAGCCAGACGATGGCGCCGCCCCGCGCCTGGTGCGGGCGGTAGATCCGTACCGGCACCTCCGGGTCGGCGGGCACGGTGCGGTCCTCGACCTCCATGCCCGTGGTGTCCGGTGGCGGCACCGCGGCGGCCAACTCGGCGAAGCTCTTGCGGTCGGCGGCGGGGTCGGTCAGGTTGGCGCGGGGGAACAGGGGGATGAACGCTTCGAGTTCGGGATCCATGGAGACCATCCTCACGGTCGGCCGCCCCGGGATCATCCGCCAACTGTCGGAGCTCGCGCCCGGATCACGCACCGAACGGCGCCCGTCCTCCTGCCATGGAGGCCCTATCCTCCTGCCATGGAGGCCCTGGCCGTACGGCTGTCGCACCTGGATTCCCAAGCCGAAGGCGCGATCCGCGTCGTCATGTTCTACGACACGCTGATGCGCCGGCGGGTGGATCTCCCGGCGCTCGCCCGGGCCTCGGCGTGCCTGGCCGAGTGCGTGGCCGGGATCCGGCTCCACGGCACGGGGCGGACGATCCGCGTCTCGCCCGACGGCAGGGAGAAGTCCGCGCCGCCGTCGCCCCCGTCCACGACGATGCCGATCACCCTCGACGAGGAGGAGATCGGCACGGTGTGGCTGGAACGCCCCGGCCCGCCGAATCCCCTCGACGAAGCGCTCCTCGACCGGCTCGCCATCGCCGCCGCGGCCGTCGCCGAGCGGTACGGCCCGGCCCGCACCACCATGGCCGACCCCGCCCTCGTCGAACTGGCGATCAGCACCGACAGCGACGAGGCGGCCCGGGCACGGGCCTTGCGGCTGCTGGGTTTCGCCGCCGACCTGCCGGTCCACGTCGTCGCCGTACGGTCGCGGCTTCCGCTCGACCGGGTCGGCGGCCTGCTCTGCCCGGCCCGCCCGGTGAAGGCGGCGCCACTCGCCGACGTGGGCGTCATCCTGGCCACCACCGTGGACCGGACCCGGTTTCCGGCAGGCGTACGCGCGGGCATCGGCTCCGCGGAAAGCCCCGACCGGTCCTGGCGCGAAGCCCGCACCGCCCTCCGCTTCACCACCCCACGCCGACCGGTGCTCCACCACGACGACCTGGGGGCGCTGGCGCTGCTCGCACAGGTACCCCAGGACACCGCGCGCGACAACACCGACGTGGCCGCGATCGCCCGCATCGCAGGCAACCCGGAAGACCTGGCGACCCTGGACGCCTACTGCGCCACCGGCTCCCTACGCCGGGCCGCCGACCTCCTCCACCTGCACCACAGCAGCGTCGCCCGCCGACTCGAACAGATCGCGAAGACCCTGGGCACCGACCTCACCGAACCCACCGGACTGATGCGCGCCCAGCTCGCCCTCACCGCATGGCGGCTGCTCGACGACTGATGCGGTGGAAGCCGTCTCTTGAAGCTGTGGCCCTGGCCAGGCTGAGCGGCGTCCTTGGACGCAGACGGGAAGGGGCAGGTCGGAAGAAGCCCGCAGCTCCGCCGACGTGCCCTAGAGTCCGCTCCGTGCCCGAGATCACGCTTCGTCTCACCGACGACGAGGCCGCCGCCCTGCGCAACCTGGCCGATATGTGGGCGTGCTCCCCGGCCGAGGCCGGGCGCCGCATCGTGCTGGAGCGCGTCGCGGACGAGCGGCAGGCCGTCTTCGACTCCATCGCCGAGCGTGTGGCCGAGCAGAGCCGGGAACTGTCGCGGCGGCTTGCCTAAGGACCACGGGGCGATACGCCGTACGGCCCGGTGTGAGTTGAATCCCACCCTCGGGGGACCCACCCCGTTCCCCAAGGCGCCCCCACCGGCCCCGGTAGGCTGACGCGGTTGCCGATCCCGCCAGCCGACCGCCCGACGGAGACCGTGACTACTACCGCCTCCCCCTCCAGCCACCACCTCTCTCCCGCCTTCCCCGGCCGCGCCCCTTGGGGCACCGCCAGCAAGCTGCGTGCCTGGCAGCAGGGCGCGATGGAGAAGTACATCCAGGAGCAGCCGCGCGACTTCCTCGCCGTCGCGACGCCCGGCGCCGGTAAGACCACCTTCGCGCTGACGCTCGCCTCCTGGCTGCTGCACCACCACGTCGTGCAGCAGGTGACCGTCGTCGCGCCCACCGAGCACCTGAAGAAGCAGTGGGCGGAGGCGGCGGCCAGGGTCGGGATCAAGCTGGACCCGGAGTACAGCGCCGGCCCGCTGGGGCGCGAGTACCACGGGGTCGCCGTGACCTACGCGGGCGTCGGCGTCCGCCCCATGCTGCACCGCAACCGCTGCGAGCAGCGCAAGACGCTCGTCATCCTCGACGAGATCCACCACGCCGGCGACTCCAAGTCGTGGGGCGAGGCGTGCCTGGAGGCGTTCGAGCCGGCGACCCGGCGGCTGGCGCTCACCGGTACCCCGTTCCGCTCCGACACCAACCCGATCCCCTTCGTCACCTACGAGGAGGGCAACGACGGCATCCGGCGGTCGGCCGCCGACTACACCTACGGATACGGCAACGCCCTCGGCGACGGCGTCGTCCGCCCGGTGATCTTCCTCTCCTACAGCGGCAACATGCGCTGGCGCACCAAGGCGGGCGACGAGCTGGAGGCCCGGCTCGGCGAGCCGATGACCAAGGACGCGGTCTCCCAGGCGTGGCGCACCGCGCTCGACCCGCGTGGCGACTGGATGCCGAACGTGCTGCGCGCCGCCGACCAGCGGCTCACCGAGGTGCGCAAGGCCATCCCCGACGCGGGCGCTCTCGTCATCGCCACCGACCAGGACTCCGCCCGCGCGTACGCCAAGCTGATCCGCGAGATCACCGGCACCAAGGCGACCGTCGTGCTGTCCGACGACTCCGGCGCCTCCCAGCGCATCGAGGACTTCAGCCACAACGACGACCGCTGGATGGTCGCGGTCCGCATGGTGTCGGAAGGCGTGGACGTGCCGCGGCTGGCGGTCGGGGTCTACGCCACCACCATCTCCACCCCGCTGTTCTTCGCGCAGGCCGTCGGCCGCTTCGTACGGTCCAGGCGGCGCGGCGAGACCGCGTCCGTCTTCCTCCCGACCATCCCCATGCTGCTCGGCTTCGCCAACGAGATGGAGGTCGAGCGCGACCACGTCCTGGACAAGCCGAAGAAGGACGGCGAGGAGGAGGACCCGTACGCCGAGTCCGAGAAGGAGATGGACGAGGCGAACAAGCAGCAGGACGAGGACACCGGCGAGCAGGACATGCTGCCCTTCGAGGCGCTGCAGTCCGACGCCGTCTTCGACCGGGTGCTCTTCGACGGCGCCGAGTTCGGCATGCAGGCCCACCCGGGCAGCGAGGAGGAGCAGGACTACCTCGGCATCCCCGGCCTGCTCGAACCCGACCAGGTGCAGCTGCTGCTCCAGAAGCGGCAGGCCCGGCAGATCGCGCACAGCCGCAAGAAGCCGGACACCGAGGCCGACCTGCTCGAACTCCCGGCGGAGCGGCGGCCGGTGGTCACCCACAAGGAGCTGCTGGAGCTGCGCAAGGAACTCAACAGCCTGGTGGGGCGTACGTCCACCAGAGCGGCAAGCCGCACGGCGTGATCCACACCGAGCTGCGGCGGGTGTGCGGCGGACCGCCGAGCGCGGAGGCGACGGCCGGGCAGATCCGGGAGCGGATCAAGAAGGTGCGGGAGTGGGCGACGCGGATGCGGTGACTCCGCCGACTACCTCCCCCGAACCCCTTCCCCAGCGAGGCCTCACCCAGACCCTGTCCGGGGGTGCCCCAGAGGCGCCCCCAGGGGTGTCCCCACGCGCGGTGCGATCGCCCGGCACGGTGCGGCCGCGGCCCGCAACCCCCTTCGGCGCTTTTCACCAAGCTGTCATGCCCGTCATCCCCACGGCGGGACGATGCGCCGCAATCCCCCGTAGAACCGGCGCCTCCGCCTGGCACAGGGTGCCAACTCCGCTCGGATTCTGGACGGACTCTTCCGCTGAGCGGACTCGCTCGCTACTTTTCCGCTACGCACACGCCCCGTGGCAGCGCCGCCGCGGAGCGCAGCCGGTGCGTGCCCGCGACCGGCGGCCTCTTCCGCGCGCCGTCGCCGGGACCGATGGAGCATCGCGGTGGAGCCGCCCTCACACGGAGAGGGGGCGTCGTGACCGCGGAGACCTCCCAGACGCTCGACCGGGGCCTGCGCGTCCTTAAGCTGCTGGCCGACACCGACCACGGACTGACCGTGACCGAGCTGTCCACCAAGCTCGGCGTCAACCGGACCGTGGTCTACCGCCTGCTGGCCACCCTGGAGCAACACGCGCTCGTACGCCGCGACATAGGCGGCCGCGCCCGCGTCGGGCTCGGGGTCCTGCAGCTGGGCCGCCAGGTGCATCCCCTCGTACGGGAGGCCGCGCTGCCCGCGCTGCGCGCCCTCGCCGAGGACATCGGCGCCACCGCGCACCTCACCCTGGTCGACGGCACCGAGGCTCTGGCGGTCGCGGTCGTCGAGCCGACCTGGACCGACTACCACGTGGCCTACCGGGCCGGGTTCCGGCATCCGCTGGACCGGGGCGCGGCGGGCCGGGCGATCCTCGCCGCGCGGACGGGCGGCGTCGACGACCCCGGCTACGCGCTGACCCACGGCGAACTGGAGGCGGGCGCGAGCGGCGCGGCCGCCCCGCTGGTCGGGGTGACCGGCATAGAGGGCAGCGTGGGCGTGGTCATGCTGGCGGACGCGGTACCGGAGCGGGTCGGCCCGCGCGTGGTGGACGCGGCCCGAGAGGTCGCCGACGCCCTCCGCTGAGGGGACCGGGCCTGTCCCGGGCCCGTGCCGCCGACCGCCCGGACCGGACCGCGGCGAGCCCTCGCCTGCCTGGCAACCGAGGACCGAAGTCCGGCGCCGCGCCCGGTTGAACTAAGGTCGCCCCATGCCCGCAGTCTCCCGCCGTGCCCGGACCCTCGCGATCTGCGCCGTCCTCGTCGCGTCCCTGCTCGCGGTCGCCGCCTTCGTGCCCCTGCCGTTCGCGGTCGCCCAGCCCGGCAGCACGGTGAACGTCCTCGGCGCCGACAAGGGCAGGCCGGTGATCACCATCTCCGGTGCCGCAACCCGCAAGACCAGCGGCCAGCTGCGGATGACCACGATCGTGGCGACCGGCCCGGACGCCACCGTACGGCTCGGCGACGTGATCGACGGCTGGTTCGACACCGACCGGGCGGTCATGCCCCGCGAGGCCGTCTACCCGGTCGGCGACACGACCGAGGAGATCGAGAAGCACAACGTCGAGGAGATGAAGGAGTCGCAGGACGACGCGACCCGCGCCGCCCTGCGCTATCTGCGCCGGTCGGACGAGGACATCGACGTCTCGCTGCGGCTCGCGGACGTGGGCGGCCCGAGCGCCGGGCTGCTGTTCTCGCTCGGGATCATCGACAAGCTGGACGGGGACGGCCGCGGCGGCGACCTGACCGGCGGCCGGGTCATCGCCGGCACCGGCACCATCGAGCCCGACGGCACGGTCGGCCGGGTGGGCGGCGTCCCGCTCAAGACGCTGGCCGCGAAGCGCGACGGCGCGACCGTCTTCCTGGTGCCCAAGGGGGAGTGCTCGGAGGCGGAGGAGGGCCTGCCGAAGGGGCTCCAGCTGATCCCGGTCACCAAGCTGAACGACGCGGTCTCCTCGCTCCGGGCCCTGGCCTCGGGCAAGAACGTCCCCAGCTGCTAGTCCCCAGAGGGTGCGGCTGCTAGGCCCCCAACTGACCCGGTACGCCCGGTCGCGGGGTGACCAGCCGCAGCCCCAGCTCCACCAGTCCCCAGCCCACCCGCCGGCGCAGCAGCCCGGGCGGGTGCGGAGGGCGAACCGGCCGCGGACGCGTTCCGGCGGCGGCACGTACGGAGCGTACGGCGCGGGCCTCCTGGTGGAGCTGCTCCGCTCGCAGGTGGTGCAGCCGCAGGTGTATGTCGCTGTGCATCTCAGCCTCCGTCGGACGGTTCGTCGGGGTGTGTGGGGCGCGGGAACGCGTGCAGATGGACCCGGACCGGCTCCGCCCGCATCTCGTCCACATCCGTACGGGCGCGATAGCGCTCGATGACGGCGTGCAGCTCGTCGGCCAGCTCTCCGGTGAGCTCCGGCGTCAGCCGCAGCGAGACGTCGCTGATGTCCCAGACCTTCTGCCACTCGCGCGACCACTCGTGCATCGTGCCGAGCGCGGTGGACAGCTCCTGGGCGTGGATGACGGCGACTTCGTGCAGGAAGGCACTCAGCGCCCCGCGCACCTCCGGGTCGGGGTGGCGCGCGAACTGTGCGGCGTCGGTGCTGGTGCCCTGCTGGGCGGCCTTCCACCAGCGCTCGCGTGCCGTGCCCCGGTCGGGGTCCTCCACGACGAAGTCGTACGCGGCCAGCTGCCGCAGGTGGTAGCTGGTGGCGCCGCTGGACTCATCCAGTCGCTGGGCCAGTTGGGACGCGGTGGCCGGGCCGTACTCCCGCAGGGCCCCAGTAGGCGGATACGCAGCGGGTGGGCGAGCGCGCGCAGGGAGCGCGGGTCGAGAGCGCGGACGTCATGGGGCGGCGGTGTCGCCGGGTTCTCGGGCACGGTTCCACCGTACGCATGCAAAGACTCCGTTGCAACAGGTTCTTTGCAATGGAATCTTTGCTTTGGACTCAGTCGTCCGCCGCCTGCTGCACCAGCGGAATGATCCGCAGCGGCACCGGGTTCTCCATCATGATCGCCGTCGAGGCCCGGACGATTCCCTCGAAGCCCACCACCCGGTCGATCACCCGCTGCAGATCCGCGTTCGAGCGGGCGACCAGGCGGCAGAGCATGTCGCCGTGGCCGGTCGTGGTGTGCAGTTCCAGCACCTCGGGGACGGTCGCCAGATGGGCCCGTACGTCGCCGCCCTGGCCCTGCTTGATCTCCAGCGTCGCGAACGCCATGACCGGATACCCCAGCGCCGCCGGGTCCACGTCCGGCCCGAAGCCGCGGATCACCCCGTTGGCCTGGAGCCGGTCCAGCCGCGCCTGTGCCGTCCCGCGCGCGACGCCGAGTCGCCGCGATGCCTCCAGGACGCCTATCCGGGGCTCCTCCGCGAGCAGGGTGATCAGGCGTGCGTCCAGAGAATCGATCCCCACGGCTTTACCCTCCGCTGTCGTTGGTGATGGTCATCATGTACAGAGAGGCCGGTGAAACGCCGGTAACCATGTACAGAATGCCTAACGAAAACCACAACTATTGCGCACCTTGTGGATCGGAGGGAACCTGCGGCCATGACTGAGACCATCGATCACACCCCGCACACCGCTCGGCAGGCCGACCCCTTCCCGGTGAAGGGGATGGACGCGGTCGTCTTCGCCGTCGGCAACGCCAAGCAGGCCGCGCACTACTACGCCACGGCCTTCGGCATGAAGCTCGTCGCGTACTCCGGACCGGAGAACGGCAGCCGCGAGACGGCGTCCTACGTCCTGGAGTCGGGCGCCGCCCGCTTCGTGCTCACCTCCGTCATCAAGGCCACCACCGAGCGTGGCCGCTTCCTCGCCCAGCATGTGGCCGACCACGGCGACGGCGTGGTGGACCTGGCCATCGAGGTGCCGGACGTCCGCGCCGCGTACGCGTACGCGGTCGAGCACGGCGCCACCGGGCTGGAGGAGCCGCACGAGGTCAAGGACGAGCACGGCACCGTCGTCCTCGCCGCCCTCGCCACGTACGGCCAGACCCGGCACACCCTGGTCGAGCGCTCCGGCTACGACGGCCCGTACCTGCCGGGGTTCGTCGCCGCCGACCCGATCGTGGAGCCGGGCCCGCGCCGCTTCCAGGCCATCGACCACTGCGTCGGCAACGTCGAGCTCGGCAAGATGGACGAGTGGGTGGCCTTCTACAACAAGGTCATGGGCTTCACGAACATGAAGGAGTTCGTCGGCGACGACATCGCCACCGAGTACTCCGCGCTCATGTCCAAGGTCGTCGCGGACGGCACGCGGAAGGTGAAGTTCCCGCTCAACGAGCCGGCCATCGCCAAGAAGAAGTCGCAGATCGACGAGTACCTGGAGTTCTACGGCGGCCCCGGCGTCCAGCACATCGCGCTGAACACCAACGACATCGTGGCGACCGTCCGCGCCATGCGGGCCGCCGGCGTCCAGTTCCTGGACGTCCCCGACTCGTACTACGACACCCTCGGCGAGTGGGTCGGCGAGACCCGCGTCCCACTGGACGAGCTGCGCGAGCTGAAGATCCTCGCCGACCGCGACGAGGACGGCTACCTGCTCCAGATCTTCACCAAGCCGGTGCAGGACCGGCCGACGGTCTTCTTCGAGATGATCGAGCGGCACGGCTCGCTCGGCTTCGGCAAGGGCAACTTCAAGGCGCTGTTCGAGGCGATCGAGCGCGAGCAGGAGAAGCGCGGAAACCTGTAACCCCCGGGAACCTTCCCGTTCCCGACCCGATCCGCCCCGAACGGCGCACGGCTCATCCCTGTGCGCCGTTCGGGGCGGTGATCTTTCGCCGACCCCCCGCGGGTGCGAGTCTGGAGCCATGACGGACCTGGCCGACCTGCTGCGCAAGGGCCTCCCCGAAGAGGCCGTGCTGACCGATCCCGACATCACGGGCAGTTACGCCAACGACATGGCCGGCTTCTGCGCGGCGGGCGCGCCCGCCGTCGTCGTACTGCCGCGCACCGTCGAACACGTGCAGCACGTCATGCGCACCGCGACCGCGCTGCGCGTGCCCGTCGTCCCGCAGGGCGCCAGGACCGGCCTGTCGGGAGCCGCCAACGCCTCCGACGGCTGCATCGTGCTCTCCCTGGTCAAGATGGACCGCATCCTGGAGATCAACCCCGTCGACCGGATCGCGGTCGTCGAACCCGGCGTCGTCAACGCCGTGCTCTCCCGTGCCGTCATGGAGCGGGGCCTGTACTACCCCCCGGACCCCTCCAGCTGGGAGCAGTGCACCATCGGCGGCAACATCGGCACCGCCTCGGGCGGCCTGTGCTGCGTGAAGTACGGGGTCACCGCCGAGTACGTGCTCGGCCTCGACGTCGTCCTCGCCGACGGCCGCCTGCTGACCACCGGCCGCCGCACCGCCAAGGGCGTCGCGGGCTACGACCTCACCCGGCTGTTCGTCGGCTCCGAGGGCAGCCTTGGCGTCATCGTCCGCGCCGTTCTCGCCCTGCGGCCCGCCCCGCCGGAGCAGCTCGTGCTCGCCGCCGAGTTCCCCTCGACCGCCGCCGCCTGCGACGCCGTATGCCGGATCATGGAGCGCGGACACACCCCGGCGCTGCTGGAGCTCATGGACCGCACCTGCGTGCGCGCCGTCAACGACATGACGCACATGGGGCTGCCGGAGACCACCGAGGCGCTGCTGCTGGCCGCCTTTGACACCCCCGACCCCGCCGCCGACCTCGCCGCCCTCGGCGAACTGTGCACGGCCGCGGGCGCCACCGAGGTCGTCCCCGCCGAGGACGCCGCCGAGTCCGACCTGCTGCTCCAGGCGCGGCGGGCCACGCTCACCGCGCTGGAGGCCGTGAAGTCCACGACGATGATCGACGACGTGTGTGTGCCGCGCTCCCGGCTCGCCGAGATGATCGACGGCACCGCCGCCATCGCCCGTAAGTACGACCTCACCATCGGGGTCGTGGCGCACGCCGGGGACGGCAACACCCATCCGACGGTCTGCTTCGACGCGGCCGACCCCGACGAGACCCGCCGCGCCCGCGCGTCCTTCGACGAGATCATGGCGCTCGGCCTCGGGCTGGGCGGCACCATCACCGGCGAACACGGCGTCGGCGTCCTCAAGAAGGAGTGGCTCGCCCGCGAACTCGGCCCGGTCGGAGTGGAGTTGCAGCGCGGCATCAAGCAGGTCTTCGACCCGCTCGGTCTGCTGAATCCGGGCAAGCTGTTCTGACGCGGGTGATGCCTCGTCTGACGCGGGTGGTGGCCCGTCTGATGTGGGTGATGTCCTGTTTGACGCGGACGGTGACCCGTACGCCCGCGGGTCACCCCCCGCGCCCCTCGTCGCACCGCCTCACGCCCCGCCCTCCGCGGACGGCGACCCGTCCGACGGCCACGGGCGGCGCAGCCACACATCGTCCCCCGGCGTCGGCGACAGCAGCGCGGTCAGCGCCTCGTCCACGTCGAGCCGCTCGCCCTCGGAACCCGGGGGCACCGCCCGCAGCGTGCGCTCCAGCCACGCCGAGACCGTCGACGCCGGCGCCTCCAGCAGCGCGTCACCATCCGGCGAACTCAGCGCCATCACCACGATGCCGCGCCCGCCCAGCCGCGTCGGCCAGACCCGGACGTCCCCCTCGCCGGTCGCCCGGAACACCCCCTCCACCAGCAGCTCGCGGGCGAAGGTCCAGTGCACCGGCACGTCCGAGCCGACGTGGAAGGTGATGTGCACGGCGTACGGGTCGTGCGCCAGGTAGGCCAGCCTGGCCGGCACGGGGATGCTGCGCTCCGGCGACAGCACCAGGTTCATCTCCAGCTCTCGCTCCACCACGGTCCTCATCAGTGCGCCCTCTTTCGCTCTGCTCAGCTCTGCCCTGCCCTGCCCTGCTTCTCGCGTCGCGGAGCCCCCGGTTGACCCCCGGTCCGCGGGCCCGCACCCGGAGAGAGCGCACTTCCCCGGTCTCATTACGCGACTTTCCGCGATCCGTCCGAAGTTTTTTCGGCTCGCACGTGAGAGTGGTGCCGGACGCGGTCGGGGCCCCTGCCGCGGGCCCGTCTGGTAGAGAGAGGCGGTGGAGCGATATACACCGCCTCGCGCTTGTGCGGCAGACTGCATACGCCCCACCGACAGCACAGCAGACACGGGACATCGGAGATCATGAGCGCCCCTACCTCAGGATCCGCGGACGGCAGCTCGATTCCAGGGTTCTATCCAGATCCGTCGATCCCCGGCTATATCCGCTACTGGAACGGCGCCGCATGGGTCCCCGGTACCAGTCGGCCCGCGCCGGCCGAGGGCGAAGCCATGCCCACGCCGCCGCCGGGCATCACCACGGCGGACCGGCCGGACGCCGAGCACGCCTCCGCGCAGACCCAGATCACGGGCGCCCTGCCGGACGAGACCGGGCCGGTGTTCCTCGACACGCCTCCGGCGAGCGGGAGCGGTGGCGGCGCCGTATCCGAGGCCCGGGCGGAGCGGGACGCCGATGCCGTGACACCGCGGCCCGCCGACGAGCACGACCCCCAGTGGTCGTCCGGCTCGCGGCCCGAACCCGCCTCCGCCTGGCAGGCGGACGCGTCCCGCCAGTCCGGGTTCGGTGCCGAACCGGGCCGCCGCGTCTCCTGGGGCGCGGGCGGGCCCGGCGGCGCCGCGGCTCCGGGCGGCGGAGCGCCGGCGGCACGCGACCCCCGGCTGGGCGTCTCCGGCGCCCCCGTACCGGGCGCGCGTACGGGCGGCGAGCCGGGGCGCGCGGACGGCTCCGGCAACGCCCCCGCACTGCCGCCCACCGGCCCGATCCCCGCGCAGGCGGGGGCGGCTCCCGGCGGTACCTCTCGGACAGACGCCGGGGGAGGCGGCGCTGAGGGAGGACCGTCCGACGGCCGCCCGGCCGCCGCGTCCGGCACCGGCCCCGGCGGCCCGGCCGCGGGGCAGGGCCCGGCAGCGCCCGGATCCGACGGCACCCTGACGATGCGCGCCACCCGGCCCGACAGCGGTGGCGCGTCCGGTGCGGGCACCCCCGACTCCGCGTCCGCGCCGTCCGCACTGGCCCAAGGTGGCGCACCGGCCCGCGACGAGGGGACCCTGACGTTCCGCGCCCAGCGTGACCTCCCCCAGACTCCTCCCCCAGCGCGGCCGCTGGGCGGTGCCCCCGGGCGGTACCCCCAGGAGGTGCCCCCAGGCGGATCCGGTGCGCGCGGCGAGGACGGCGGCACCGCCACGCCGCCCGCCTCCCCGCCACCGGCCGGCGCCGGGCAGCACCCGGGCGTCCCCGCGCAGGGCGGGCCCGTACCCGGTGGACCCGCACCCGCCGCGGCCGTCCCGCAGAGCCCGCCCGGCCCGCCGGGCTGGGCGCAGCAGCAGGCGCAGCGGTTCCCGCAGCAGCCGGGCCCGGGCGGTGCTCCGGGGCCCGGGGCCGCGCCAGGTGCCGCCGCTCCCGGGGCCGGCCCCAACGCACCGGCGCCCGCATCCGCATCCGCGCCCGCGCCGGGCCCCGATGCCGTCATCCCGTGGAAGCCGCCGGTGGACAACCCGTTCCTGCGGGCCGCCCAGGCCCCGGGGCGGCCCGCACCGCTCGGCCGCCGCTTCCTCGCGCGGCTGATCGACACCATCGTCCTGCTCGCCGCGGTCGGCGCGGCCGCCGTCCCGTTGTGGGGCAAGGCGACGGACCACATCGACGGGAAGATCGACGAAGCCAAGCGGACCGGCGAGACCGTGACGGTCTATCTGCTGGACGGCACCACCGGCGCGTACCTCGGCATCCTGCTCGGCGTCCTGATGCTGGCGGGTGTGGTCTACGAGGCGCTGCCGACCGCCAAATGGGGCCGCACCCTGGGCAAGAAGCTGTGCGGGCTGCGGACGCTGGACATCGAGGACCACGACACCCCGTCGTTCGGCGCCGCACTGCGCCGCTGGCTGGTCTACGGCGTGCTCGGGGTCCTGGTGATCGGGTTCGTCAACGTGCTGTGGTGCCTGTTCGACCGCCCCTGGCGCCAGTGCTGGCACGACAAGGCGGCCCGCACCTTCGTCGCCACGACGGCCGACCGGGCGTAGCCCGTACCCCCGGACAGGCCGCCGCGGTAGCCCGAACGGCACGTGCCGGATGCGGCGGAGCGCGCGCCGGGTTCGACTCGGGCCATGAGCACCGAGCCGCCGCCCGAGGACGACCCGTTCGCGAAGAGGCCGCCGTCCGATCCCCCGCCGGGGGAGGGCGGCGGCGGCCCCTATGGCGGCGGTCCGCCCCCGAGCGACGGTCCGCCCCCGGGCGGCGGTGTCCCGCCCGGGGGGCCGCCCCCGGCGGCGGTCCGTACGGCGGCGGTCCGCCCTACGGCGAGGGCCCGTACGGCGGCGGCCCGCCCTACGGTGGTGGCCCCTACGGCGGCGGTCCCTACGGCGGTGGTCCCTACGGCGAGCCCGACCCGCGGCTCGCGGGCATGCCCCCGCTCGCCTCCCTGCCCCGCAGGCTGCTCGCCCGCATCATCGACGCGTTGATCATCGGCATCCCGGTCTCCCTCGTCATGGCCGTGCTGCTGGGCGGCTTCGACCCGGTCAACGACAACAGCGAGGCGACCGCCGTCTCCATGGTCACCGTCCTCGTCTACTTCTTCTACGAGGGGATGATGCTCACCAACAGCGGCCAGACCGTCGGCAAGCGGCTGATGAGGATCCGGGTCGCGATGCTGCGCGACGGCTCGATCCCCGCCGGCCAGCCGGGCTGGCTGCGGGCGGCCGTCTACGCGCTGCCGGAGGTCGTGCCCATCTGCGGCTTCGTCTTCTGGCTGATCAACGTCCTGTGGTGCACGTGGGACCGGCCGTACCGGCAGTGCATCCACGACAAGGCGGCGACGACGGTCGTGGTGTCCGCCGAGTAACTACCCGCGCGCGCTGGGCGGCTGGTGTAATCGGGGCCATGAGCGCCGACCAGCCCCCTCCGTCGTTCCCGCCGCCGCCCTCCTCGCCGGACCCGGCGCCCCCGTACGGTCCGCCGGTGCCGCTGCCCGGCATGCCGCCGCTGGCCACGTGGAGTCAGCGCTACTGGGCGCGGCTGATCGACACACTCGTCCTCGGTGTCCTCTGGGTGCTGATGCTGGCGGGGACCGGCGCCCTTGAATACACCATGGACCACCCGAACAAGCAGGACACTCCCAAGGTGCTGCTCTCCGCGGTGCTCACGTTCCTGCTGTACTTCGCGTACGAGGGCGCCATGCTGGCGCGCGATGGGCAGACGCTGGGCAAGAAGGCGCTGCGGATCCGGGTCGCGATGCTCGCGGACGGCGATGTGCCGGGTGGCCAGGGGTGGGTGCGCGCGGCGGTGTACGCCCTGCCGGGGATCCTTTCGCCGGTGGTGATCGGCTGGGTGTTCTGGCTGATCAGCTCGCTGTGGCAGCTGTGGGACAAGCCGTTCGCGCAGAGCCTGCACGACAAGGCGGCCAAGACCGTGGTGGTGTCAGCCGTGCGGTGAGGGTCAGCCGTGCAGTGAGTGTTCGTCCACCCGGGGCTCGTCCGCCCGGCGCTCATCCACCTGGCACTCATCGACCTGCCGGGCCGCCGGGCCGCCGGAGGCCACGGGACAGCGGGACCGCACGCCGACCGCACGGCGGCGCGCGCCCGGCAGTGGCGCGGTGACCGCGACCAGCAGGCCCAGCGCCAGTGCGGCCACGGCGACGACGGCGACGCCCAGGCCCGAACGCGACTGCGACAGCAGCAGCATGGCGAGGGTCGACAGGATGACGGTGGCCGAACCGTAGGCGAACTGGGCGCGAGTCGGACGCGGCATGGCGGGATCCGTCCTCAAGGCATCGGCGGACGAGCGTCTAAGGTCCTGCATGCCCGACCGGGACGGCGGGTAAGCGCGCGCCTCGCCACGGCCCCGCGCGACCGGTGCACAGGGGGCGCACGGAGTCACGTCCGGTTTCAACCCGTGAGACAAGCGCGCTCGTTCCGCTCAGCGGTATCCGCCCGTCGGCTTCGTCGACCGGTATCCCCGCGTCCGCATGATCGCTATGCGGGTGCCAAGGATCGGTTAACGTACTGCCGTTGTCTGTTCATGTCAAGATCTGTCTTTTCTGTCGCCACTCCTGTCAAATACGGCCCAGGTTTGACAGGGGAGGCATGTTTTGAACAGCCAACGGAGGGCCGTCAGATCGGCCGCCATCGCCACGGTGATCGCCGCTATCGGCGCGGTCGCCCTGACCAGTGGCATGGCACAGGCCGACGATCAACCGGCTGCGCCGCGTGCGGAGCGCCATGACCCGGCGCCCGCGCGGAGCGACGTCGACCACGATCTGACGGGGCCGTACAGCAAGGAGCAGGAGGCGCGCCGCGAGGCCGCCCTCCAGCAGGTCATATCCGGCGACGCCGACACCGAGCGGCGCGGCGGCTCGGAGGTCGTCAAGCTCGGCAAGGGCAAGTACGTCGAGCTCGCCCGGGAGAAGACGGACAAGATCTTCACCATCCTCGTGGAGTTCGGCGACAAGGTCGACGACACGACGATGCACGACCCGGACGGCCCGGACGGGCCGAAGCCGCCGGTGAAGAAGTACGGCGGCACGCCGGGTCCGGCGCACAACACCATCGCCGAACCCGACCGCGCCACCGACAACAGCACCGCCTGGCAGAAGGACTTCAACCGCAAGCACTTCCAGGACCTGTACTTCTCCAAGGAGAAGGGCAAGCAGTCCCTGAAGAAGTACTACGAGAAGCAGTCCTCGGGCCGCTACTCGGTCGACGGCGAGGTCTCCGACTGGGTGAAGGTCGACGCGAACGAGGGCCGTTACGGCTCCAACTACTGCGGCGACCACAACTGCAGCAACGCCTGGGACCTGATCCGCGACGGCGTCAACCAGTGGGCCAAGGACCAGAAGGCCGCCGGCCGCACCGACGCCCAGATCAAGGCGGACCTGGCGAAGTACGACCAGTGGGACCGCTACGACCACGACGGCGACGGCAACTTCAACGAGCCGGACGGCTACATCGACCACTTCCAGATCGTGCACGCGGGCGAGGACGAGTCCGCGGGCGGCGGCGCGCAGGGTGAGACCGCCCTGTGGGCGCACCGCTGGTACGCGTACGGCAGCGACGCGGGCAAGACCGGGCCGGGCGAGAACAAGGCCGGCGGCACCCAGATCGGCGAGACCGGCATCTGGGTCGGCGACTACACCATGCAGCCGGAGAACGGCGGGCTCGGCGTCTTCGCCCACGAGTACGGCCACGACCTGGGCCTCCCCGACGAGTACGACACCACCGGCAAGGGCGAGTCGTCGGTCGCCTACTGGTCGCTGATGTCCTCCGGTTCGTGGCTCGGCCGCGGCAAGGACTCCATCGGCGACCTGCCCGGCGACATGAACGCCTGGGACAAGCTCCAGCTCGGCTGGCTCAACTACGACCGGGCGAAGGCCGGGAAGAAGTCCACGCACAAGCTGGGCGTCGCCGAGTACAACACCAAGCGGAAGCAGGCGCTGGTCGTCGAGCTGCCCGCGAAGCCCGTCACCACCGAGGTCGTCAAGCCGGCCGAGGGCACCAAGCAGTGGTGGAGCGGCCAGGGCGACGACCTCAAGAACACCCTCGCCCGCACCGTCGACCTGACGGGCAAGGCCAAGGCCTCGCTGGACCTCCAGGGCTGGTGGGACATCGAGGAGAACTACGACTACCTCTACGCGGAGGTCTCCACCGACGGCGGCGCCAACTGGACGCCGGTGGACGGCACCGCGGACGGCAAGGCCATTCCGCGCGACGGTGGCGACAAGCCCGCCCTGACCGGTGTCTCCGGCGCGTACAAGAAGCTCTCGTACCCGCTGGACGCCTACGCGGGCAAGAAGATCGACGTCCGCTTCCGCTACCAGACCGACGGCGGCACGAGCGGCAAGGGCTTCGCGGCCGACGCGATCAGCGTGACGGCTGACGGCAAGGCGCTGTTCACCGACGGCGCCGAGGGCGACGACAACGGCTGGGCGGTGAAGGGCTACACGCGCATCGGCGCCTCCTTCACCAAGGAGTACGCGCAGTACTACATCGCCGAGAACCGGCAGTACGTGTCGTACGACAAGACCCTCAAGGTCGGCCCGTACAACTTCGGTTGGTCCGACACCAAGCCGAACTGGGTCGAGCACTTCCCGTACCAGAACGGCCTGCTGATCTGGAAGTGGGACACCTCGCAGCCGGACAACAACGTCGGCGTGCACCCGGGCAGCGGCCTGATCCTGCCGGTCGACGCGCACGCCAAGCCGGAGAAGTGGGCGGACGGCACGCTGATGCGCAACCGCTTCCAGGCGTACGACTCCCCGTTCAGCCGCTTCCGCACGGACGGCTACACCGTGCACAACAAGGGCGTCCCCACGAAGATCAAGTCGAAGAAGGGTACGTCGGTCTTCGACGACCGCAAGGGCGTCTACTGGTACGACACGAACCCGACCGGTGGTGTCAAGATCACTGACACCAACACCAAGATCGCGATCCTCAAGGAGGCCCTCGACGGCTCCTCGATGACCGTCCAGGTGGCCCCCTCTGTGAAGTAGACCTCGTCGTCGCAGGTCACAGCGTTACCGGCCGTCGCCCTCTAGCGGGCGGCGGCCGTTCGCGTTTAGATGCAGCTACGACCTTCTTATTGACACGACATCTCACGGGGGAGATGAACGCATGGCCGACGGCGGATTCACCAAGCTTCCAGGCGGGAGCGTGGTCGTCGCACTCTCGCTCCCGCGCCCGCCGCTGGGCGGCGCGGGCGGCGGCCGGGGTGCGGCGGTCCCGCAGGTCCGGGTGCTGGTGCACGCGGTCAACCGGCAGCGCGCCCTGACCAGGCTGCGCAACCTGGGGCTGGGCGCGGTCTACCTGCGCGGCAACATGAAGCCGCCGACGCCGGACGAGGTGACGGCGGTGCTGCACCATCCGGACGGGCTGGTGTGGCGTACGGCACCGGAGTGCGGCGGCGAGCTGTGGCACCCCATCGCCGCCCTGCTCCGCGCCCCTGTCCGCCCGCTCACGGCCTGACCTGCGCCTTCACCCCTGCCAGGACGCGAAGGCGTACCGGCAGGGCCGGGTGAGGGGTGGCTCGGCGGCGTACCGGCGGGGCGGGGGCGACCCGGAGGCGAACCGGCAGGGCCGGGTGCGGGTGGCTCAGACGACCGGTTTGCCGGTCAGCTCCACGCCCGCCGCCCGCAGCTCCTCCAGCGCCCGCTGCGTCGTCTCCGGCGCCACCCCCGCCGTCAGGTCCAGCAGCACCTGCGTCCGGAAGCCCTCGCTGCGCGCGTCCAGGGCCGTCGCCCGTACGCAGTGGTCGGTGGCGATGCCGACCACGTCCACCTCGGTCACGTCCCGCTCGCGCAGCCACTCCGCCAGCGGGGTGCCGTTCTCGTCGGTGCCCTCGAAGCCGCTGTACGCCGCCGCGTGCGCGCCCTTGTCGAAGACCGCCTCGATCGCGCCGGACGCGATCACCGGGGCGAGGTTCGGGTGGAAGCCGCTGCCCTCGGTGCCGGCCACACAGTGCACGGGCCAGCTGGTGACGTAGTCCGGGTGGTCGGAGAAGTGGTCGCCGGGGTCGATGTGGTGGTCGCGGGTCGCGACGACATGCCGGTAGCCGGCGGTGGACTCCCCGATCAGGTCGGTGATGGCGGCGGCGACGTCCGAGCCGCCCGCGACCGCGAGGCTGCCGCCCTCACAGAAGTCGTTCTGTACGTCGACGACGATCAGTGCGCGGTGCATGGCGCGTGCCTTCCGGCTGGAGACGGGAGGTGCCGGGGCGCGGCCCGGCCCTTGGCGGACGGTGATCTGCGGCGGATGTAACCGAGGGTATCCACTTGGCGGTGATTACGGGAGTGGTAGGGGAGCCGTACGGGAGTCGCACTGGAGTCGCATTGGAGTCGCAGGGGAGTCGCGCGGGGGCGGCCCGGGGCGCGCAGCCCCCTCCGGGGCGCCCCCCCACGATCGAGCCCGGCGAAGCGACCGGGGACCTCCCTTTCCCCGGTCGCCGGGCGCCGCGACGTCTCAGACGAACTCCGTCGGCAGCACCGGCTCGCCGCGCGACAGCTGCGTGGCCGACAGTGGCAGTCCCGCCCGGGCCGCCGCGTGCCGGGCGCGCGCCGCGTCCAGGGGCTCGCGGGCAACGGTCTCGCCGCCCCGTATCAGCGGCACCTGGAGCTGCCGGTCCGCCAGCTCCGCCGGGATCGCGCCGGAGCCGACCACCTCCGCGTCGGCCACCCCGTCCGCGTCCAGCCGCCGCGCCGCCCACTTGCGGCCGCCGACGGAGCTCTTGCCGCCCATCGACTTCTTCGCGACCGGCCGCAGCGGGGCGGCCGGGTCGTCGCTGTCGGCCCGGGCGACCAGTTTGTAGACCATGGAGCAGGTCGGGTGGCCGCTGCCGGTGACGAGCTGGGTGCCGACCCCGTACGCGTCCACCGGCGCGGCGGCCAGCGAGGCGATCGCGTACTCGTCGAGGTCGCTGGTCACGACGATCTTGGTCTCCTTGGCGCCCAGATCGTCCAGCTGCTGCCGCACCCGGTGGGCGAGCAGCAGCAGGTCGCCGGAGTCGATGCGGACCGCGCCCAGGCCGGGCCCGGCCACCTCGACGGCGGTACGGACCGCCTCGGCGACGTCGTAGGTGTCCAGCAGCAGGGTGGTGCCGCTGCCGAGCGAGTCGACCTGGGCGGTGAAGGCGTCCCGCTCGTTGTCGTGCAGCAGGGTGAAGGAGTGCGCGCTGGTGCCCATGGTCGGGATGCTGTAGCGGAACCCGGCGGCCAGGGCGGTGGTGGTGGTGAAGCCGCCGACGTACGCGGCGCGGGCGGCGGCCACGGCGGACAGCTCGTGGGTGCGGCGGGCGCCCATCTCGATCAGCGGCCGGTCGCCGGCGGCCACGGACATCCGGGACGCGGCGGCGGCCACGGCCGAGTCGTGGTTGAGGATCGACAGGAGCACCGTCTCCAGCAGCACGGCCTCGGCGAACGTGCCCTCGACGCGCATGACGGGGGAGCCGGGGAAGTAGACCTCGCCCTCCGGGTAGCCCCAGATGTCGCCGCGGAAGCGGTAGTCGGCGAGCCAGGCCAGCGTCGGCTCGTCGACGATCCGCTGCTCGGCGAGGAAGTCCAGGACGCCGCTGTCGAAGCGGAAGTTCTCGACGGCGTCCAGGACCCGCCCGGTGCCCGCGACGACGCCGTAGCGGCGGCCGTCGGGCAGTCGGCGGGTGAAGACCTCGAAGACGCAGGCCCGGTCGGCGGTGCCCGCCCGCAGCGCGGCCTGCAGCATCGTCAGCTCGTACCGGTCGGTGAACAGCGCTGTCGACGGCACGGCCACCGGCAGCCCCAAGTCCGCAGTGTTCATGGGCATGATGCTAACCCAATTTCGTCAGAGTGACGATTTCTAAGGTGGCGAGCCCGGGGTGCCGTCCGGCGCCGCGCCACGACGGGCCTCGCCGTAGCGGGGGCCTTTGTGCGCCGGTCCACTCCGGGTGGCAGCATGGAACCCGTGAGTGTCGCACCGGCGGAGATCGAACGTACCGAGACGAGCGAGGCGCCTTCGGCGGTGCCGGAGCCCGACGTCCCCTGGGTCACGGTGGTCCACAACGATCCGGTGAACCTCATGAGCTACGTCACCTATGTCTTCCAGAGCTACTTCGGCTACCCGAAGGACAAGGCGCACCGACTGATGCTGGACGTCCACCACAAGGGCCGCGCGATCGTCTCCAGCGGCAGCCGCGAGGAGATGGAACGCGACGTGCAGGCCATGCACGGGTACGGCCTGTGGGCCACCCTCCAGCAGGAGCGCTGATGTCGGGGACCTTTGAACCGCGGCCCGGCGGCGGGGCGGCCGTCGCCCTCGACCAGGTCGAGATCTCCATCCTGCGCAGCCTCGCCGTGCAGATGCTGGAGCTGATCGGGCCGGGCGACGAGCCGGCGGCCGGCGGCGACCCGCTCGCCGCGCTCTTCGCCGAGGGCCCCAGCGAACCGCCCGCCGATCCGGCGCTCGCCCGGCTGTTCCCGGACGCCTACGGGGGGCCGGACCGCGAGCTGAGCGCGGAGGAGGAGGTCGAGGCGCGGGCCGCCTCGTCCGAGTTCCGCCGCTATACCGAGACCGACCTGCGGACCCGCAAGCGCGAGGACGCCCTGGCCGTGGTGCGCGCGCTGGACGCGCTCGGCTCCGACGCCGCCGCCTCCGGTCCGGCCGCGGACTCCGCGGTGCTGGAGCTGGACCCGGGCGAGTGCACGCGCTGGCTGGGCGCGCTCAACGACCTGCGGCTGACGATCGGCACCCGGCTGGAGGTGACGGACGACGAGGACGGCGGCGAGCTGCTGCGGCTGCCGGACTCCGATCCGCGCAAGCCGATGGTGCTGGCGTACTTCTGGCTGGGGGGACTCCAGGAGTCACTCGTAGAGACGCTCATGACGTGACGCAGATACGTCGATAGCCGTCCTTTTCGGACATCTCTCGAGCCTGTTCGCTCAGAGGGTGCTCAATTCCGAATAACGATCGGATTACCGCGTACGCCTTATTTCGCACCCTGAGCGCAGTTTGTCCGGTTCTTTCTGTGGTGCCGCCCACAATCGCCTCGACGGATCACTGTTGCGGCCGTGATAAATCTTCACGACCAACCCGTGGACGCCACCCCTGTCCGCGGGACGCTCCAACCGGCAGACCGCCGGTAGCACTCCATCGAACATCCGGGGGGATCGGGACCCGATCCGAGCCGCAGAGGCCGGGTCGGTATGGAGAAAGGCGTCCAATCCATGACCTCAGTGCGGGTCGCAGAACATCACGACGGCAATGAGGCCGCGGGTACCACACCCGAAGAGGGTTACGAGCGGGGACTGGGCAGCCGCCAGGTCCAGATGATCGCCATCGGCGGCGCCATCGGCGTCGGCCTCTTCATGGGAGCCGGGGCGAACATCGCCAAGGCGGGCCCGAGCATCATCCTGATGTACGCCCTCGCGGGCGTCATCATCTTCTTCATCATGCGAGCGCTCGGCGAGCTGCTCCTCTACCGCCCGTGTTCGGGCTCCTTCGCGGAGTACGCCCGCGAGTTCCTCGGCCCGTTCTTCGGGTACGTCACCGGCTGGACCTACTGGCTCATGTGGGTCGTCACCGGCATGGCGGAGCTCACCGCGGCGGCCATCTACGTCCACTTCTGGTTCCCCGAGATCCCGCAATGGGTCAGCGCCCTGGTCTTCCTGGTGGTGCTGTTCGGCGTCAACCTGATCTCGGTGAAGATCTTCGGCGAGGTCGAGTTCTGGTTCTCGATGGTCAAGGTCACCGCGATCATCGGCATGATCGTCATCGGTCTGGGCGTGCTCACCCTCGGCTTCTCCGACGCCGGTGACACCGCCACGCCGTCCAACCTCTGGTCGCACGGCGGCATCTTCCCCAACGGCATCGGCGACAGCCTGATGACCCTGCAGGGCGTGATGTTCGCCTACCTGGCCGTCGAGCTGGTCGGCGTCACCGCCGGCGAGTCCGAGAACCCGGAGAAGACGCTCCCCAAGGCGATCAACACCCTGCCGTGGCGCATCATCATCTTCTACGTCGGCGCGCTCGCCGTGCTGCTGGCCGTGGTCAAGTGGACCGAGTTCACCGACGGCGAGAGCCCCTTCGTGCATGCCTTCGACAAGATCGGCATCCCGTTCGCGGCCGGCATCGTGAACTTCGTGGTCCTCACCGCGGCCCTGTCGTCCTGCAACTCCGGCATGTACTCCACCGGCCGCATGCTGCGCGACCTGGCCGCCAACAACGAGGCGCCCGGTGTCTTCGGCAAGCTCAACGCCCGCAAGACCCCGGCCATCGGCATCACGCTCTCCGTCATCCTGATGGGCATCGGCGTGGTCCTGAACTACGTCGTCCCGGACAAGGCGTTCGAGTACGTCGTCTCGGTCGCCACGGCCGCTGGCATCTGGACCTGGATGATGATCCTGGTCAGCCACATCCGCTACCGCCGCGCGGTGGTCGCGGGCCGGCTGCCGGGCTCCTCGTTCCCGGCCCCGGGCGGCGCCGCCTTCAGCTGGGTCGCGCTGCTCTTCCTGATCTTCGTCACCGGCATGATCGCCTACGACAAGGACGCCCGGGTGTCCCTGTACGTCGGCGCGGGCTGGGCCGTGGCCCTGGCCGTCGGCTGGTTCGTCCTCAAGAGCCGCAACCCGCAGATCGCGGCGGCGGCGCAGGCCGAGGCGGAGAAGGCACCCGCGGCCAAGTAGGCCCCGCGGCCAGGTGGGCCCGCGGCCGACCAGGCCCCGCGTCTCACCGCAGCGTCTCAACAGGCGGGCTCCGGATCTCGTATCCGGGGCCCGCCTGCCTATTCTGTGGCCATGCTGACCATCACCGAGGCCCTGCACGACGAGATCGTCAAGCACGCCCGCGCCGACCACCCCGACGAGGCGTGCGGCGTGGTCGCGGGACCGGCGGGCAGCGGGCGCCCCGAGCGCTTCATCCCCATGCTCAACGCGGCCCGTTCGCCCACGTTCTACGAGTTCGACTCGACCGACCTGCTCAAGCTCTACCGGGAGATGGACGACCGGGACGAGGAGCCCGTCGTCATCTACCACTCCCACACCGCCACCGAGGCGTACCCCTCCCGCACCGACATCTCCTACGCCAACGAGCCCGGCGCGCACTACGTCCTGGTCTCCACGGCCGAGTGCGGGAACGACGAGGGCCCGGTGCAGTTCCGTTCGTTCCGCATCGTGGACGGCGAGGTCACCGAGGAAGAGGTCCAGGTCGTCGCGGCGTACGAGGACGGGGCCGCGTCTCGCTAGGTGGTCGCTTTCTGTCCGGGTCCTGGGACAGAGTTCCGGGGCCCGGTCCGGGAATCGATACGATGCCCGCATGGTTGTCCAGGACGAGCGGCCCCGCCGCACCGTCCGCCGCCGGTCGGGCCCGCCGACAGCAGCCCCCGCCTTCAGTATCGACAGGAGCCTCTCCATGGCCATCGAGGTCCGCATCCCGACCATCCTCCGCACCTACACCGACGGCAAGAAGGCCGTCGAGGGCAGCGGCGGCACGCTCGGCGAGCTCTTCGCCGACCTCGAGACGCGACACCAGGGCATCCAGGAGCGGCTGATCGACGCCGGCAAGCTGCGCCGTTTCGTGAACGTCTACCTCAACGACGAGGACGTGCGCTTCCTCGACGGGCTGACCACCAAGCTCACCGACGGCGACAGCGTCACGATCCTCCCGGCCGTGGCCGGAGGAGCGCGCTGACATGCGCTACGACAGCCCGCTGGCCGCGGTCGGCAACACGCCGCTCGTCCGGCTGCCCCGGCTCTCCCCCTCCTCCGAGGTGTCGGTCTGGGCGAAGCTGGAGGACCGCAACCCCACCGGCTCGGTCAAGGACCGCCCCGCGCTCCACATGATCGAACAGGCCGAGAAGGACGGCCGGTTGGCTCCCGGCAGCACCATCCTGGAGCCGACCAGCGGGAACACCGGCATCTCGCTCGCCATGGCGGCCAAGCTCAAGGGCTACCGCATCGTGTGCGTCATGCCGGAGAACACCAGCGAGGAGCGCCGCCAGCTGCTCGCCATGTGGGGCGCGGAGATCATCTCCTCGCCCGCGGCGGGCGGCTCCAACACGGCGGTCCGGGTGGCCAAGGAGCTGGCCGCCGAGCACCCGGACTGGGTGATGCTCTACCAGTACGGCAACCCGGACAACGCGGGCGCGCACTACGCCACCACCGGCCCGGAGATCCTCGCCGACCTCCCCTCCATCACGCACTTCGTGGCGGGCCTGGGCACCACCGGCACCCTGATGGGCGTCGGCCGCTATCTGCGCGAGCATGTTCCCGGCATCCAGATCGTCGCCGCCGAGCCGCGCTACGACGACGTCGTCTACGGCCTGCGCAATCTGGACGAGGGCTTCGTTCCCGAGCTGTACGACGAGTCGGTGCTCACCACCCGGTTCTCGGTGGGCTCCGAGGACGCCGTGGCCCGCACCCGCGAACTGCTCGCCCAGGAAGGCATCTTCGCGGGCGTCTCCACGGGGGCCGCGCTGCACGCCGCGCTCGGGGTGGCGCGCAAGGCGGTCAAGGCGGGGCAGCGGGCCGACGTGGTCTTCGTCGTCGCCGACGGCGGCTGGAAGTACCTCTCCACCGGTGTCTACACGGCGGCCACCACGGAAGAGGCCATCGAGACGCTGCACGGCCAGCTCTGGGCGTAGCCGCCCACTCGTGACGCTTCGGCGGGCTGGGGGCAGGGGTCCGGCCGTCCTGGTGATTCCAGCCACAACGCAGGCTCGTGGAGGAGCGACCTGGGCTTTCGCGCCTTACGCTCGTGGGCACCGCATGACCCCCCGGATCCCGCCCCTGGCCCTCGGCACAGGGACCCCCAAGGAGGTTCCTGCTCCATGAAGCTCACCGTCGTCGGATGCTCGGGGTCGTTCCCGTCCGCGGAGTCGGCCTGTTCGAGCTACCTCGTCGAGGCCGACGGTTTCCGGCTGCTGCTCGACATGGGCAACGGCGCCCTGGGCGAGCTCCAGCGCCACTGCGGTCTGTACGACCTCGACGCCGTCGTGCTGTCGCATCTGCACCCCGACCACTGCATCGACATGTGCGCCTATTTCGTGGCCCGCTACTACCGGTTCGACGGGGGCCGTGCGGACGCCATCCCGGTCTACGGTCCCGAGGGTACCGAGCGCCGGCTGGTGCGGGCGTACGACGACGTGCCGGACGAGCGCTCCATGGGGGAGGTCTTCGACTTCCGGACCCTGACGCCCGGCACGTTCACCGTGGGGCCGTTCACGGTGCGCACCGCCCGGGTCCGCCACCCGGTGGAGGCGTTCGGCTTCCGGATCGAGCACGGCGGCCGCACCCTGGTCTACTCCGGGGACACCGGCCCCTGCCAGGCCCTGAACGAGCTGGCCGCGGGCGCCGATCTGTTCCTGTGCGAGGCGGCGTTCACGCACGGCAAGGAGGACATCCCGGACCTGCACCTCAACGGCCGCCAGGCGGGCGAGGCCGCGCGGGCCGCCGGGGTGCGCACCCTGCTGCTGACCCACATCCCGCCGTGGACCGATCCGCAGCTCAACCAGCGGGACGCGCAGGAGGTCTTCGACGGCCCGGTGGAGCTGGCGAAGGCCGGCGCGGTCTACGAGGTGTAGTTGTTCCTTCCCGGGGCTCCGCCCCGGACCCCGGGCCTCAAAAGCCGGACGGGCTGGCAATCGCCAGCCCGTCCGGTCTTTGCCGAGGAGCAGGAATCAGGCCTTGTACTGGGCCTTCTCCTGCTCGGCGATCTCCTCGTCGGACTCGCGGCCCGGCGTCGGAAGGTTGAACTTGATGATCGCGAACCGGAAGATCGCGTAGTACAGCACCGCGAAGCACAGGCCGACGACCACCAGCAGCCACGGCTTGGTCGCGATGCCGAGGTTGAGCACGAAGTCGATGGCGCCGGCCGAGAAGCCGAAGCCGTCCTTCATGCCCAGGGCCCAGGTCAGCGCCAGCGAGACACCGGTCAGGACGGCGTGGATCGCGTAGAGCACCGGGGCGATGAACATGAAGGTGAACTCGATCGGCTCGGTCACGCCGGTGACGAAGGCGGTGAGCGCGATGGAGAACATCATGCCGCCGACGACCTTGCGGCGCTCGGGGCGGGCGCAGTGCACGATGGCCAGGCAGGCGGCCGGCAGCGCGAACATCATGATCGGGAAGAAGCCGGTCATGAACTGGCCGGCGTTCGGGTCGCCCTCCAGGAAGCGGGCGATGTCGCCGTGCTTGCCGTGGAAGTCACCGGCCTGGAGCCACGGGAAGGAGTTGAGCAGGTGATGCATGCCGACGGGGATCAGCGCGCGGTTGGCGACACCGAAGATGCCGGCGCCCGCGGCGCCCGAGTCGACCAGCCACTCACCGAAGTTGTGCAGGCCCGAGCCCAGGACCGGCCAGATGTAGCCGAAGACGACGCCGATGAACAGCCCGGCGAAGGCCGCCAGGATCGGGACCAGGCGGCGGCCGCCGAAGAAGCCCAGCCAGTCCGGGAGCTTCTTGCGGTGGTAGCGCTGGTAGAGCAGGGCGACGACGATGCCGATCACGACGCCGCCGAGGACACCGGCGTTGACCGGCGCGGAGACCTCGACGATCTTGCCGTCCGCGACCTGCTGGACCTTCGGCAGATTGTCGTCGGTGAAGGTGCCCAGTACCTTGCTGAAGACGAGGTAGCCGACGACGGCGGCCAGCGCGGTCGAGCCGTCCGCCTTCTTGGCGAACCCGATGGCGATGCCGACCGCGAACAGCAACGGCATGTTGTCCAGCAGCGCGCCACCGCCGGCCGCCATGAACTCGGCGATCTTGTTCAGGAAAGCCGGGAGCTTCTCCTTGCCGAGCATGTCATCCTGGCCGAGGCGGACCATGAGCGCCGCGGCGGGCAGGGTGGCGATGGGCAGCATCAGGCTGCGGCCGATGCGCTGGGCCACGGCCATCACGCTGGAGCCGCGGCTCTTCTTCTCCGGGGCCGCCGTCGCGGTGTCCGTACTCATCGGGTTCCTCCTGGTGAGGCGGGCACTCGAAGGGGGACAGCCCGCTTTTGGTCTACACCACCTAGTGGTGTAGACCTGTTGTAGCACGGAGGCATCCGTCGAAGGAATCCGCGGTTCCATGGTTTCATGTGGCCTGGACCACATGGCCGTCGGTTCGGGAGACGCCCTGCTCGGAGAGCGACACCCGATGATCGTGGTTAACGTATGAAAACCGTTCGTCGGTATCTCCGCAGGGTCGAGACAACAGGAGTGGGCCATGGCCAGCAAGGCTGAGAAGATCGTCGCGGGGCTCGGCGGTCTCGACAACATCGTCGAGATCGAGGGCTGCATCACCCGCCTCCGCACCGAGGTCCACGACGCCGATCTGGTCGACGAGGGCGCGCTCAAGGCCGCCGGAGCACACGGCGTCGTGAAGATGGGCACCGCGGTCCAGGTCGTCATCGGCACCGACGCCGACCCGATCGCCGCCGATATCGAAGACATGATGTGAGCGACACGCCCCCGCGGCGCTGACGCACCCGAAGGGCCCCGCTCTCGCACGGAGCGGGGCCCTTCTCCTGCAGTCGCCCCGGGGCCCCTCGCGCAGCCGATAGGCTCATCCCATGTCTCGTATCGACGGCCGTACCCCCGAACAGCTCCGCCCGGTGACCATCGAGCGCGGCTGGAGCATGCACGCCGAGGGCTCCGTCCTCATCTCCTTCGGAGGCACCCGCGTGCTGTGCACCGCCAGCGTCACCGAAGGCGTGCCGCGCTGGCGCAAGGGCAGCGGCGAGGGCTGGGTCACCGCCGAGTACGCCATGCTGCCGCGCGCCACCAACACCCGCGGCGACCGCGAGTCCGTCCGCGGCAAGATCGGCGGTCGCACCCACGAGATCTCCCGGCTCATCGGCCGCTCGCTGCGCGCCGTGATCGACTTCAAGTCCCTCGGCGAGAACACCGTCGTCCTCGACTGCGACGTCCTCCAGGCCGACGGCGGCACCCGCACCGCGGCCATCACCGGCGCCTACGTCGCCCTCGCCGACGCCATCGGCTGGGCCCAGGGCAAGAAGCTCATCAAGGCCGGCCGGCAGCCCCTCACCGGCACCGTCGCCGCGGTCAGCGTGGGCATCGTCGACGGCGTACCGCTGCTGGACCTGTGCTACGAGGAGGACGTGCGCGCCGAGACCGACATGAACGTCGTCTGCACCGGCGACGGCCGCTTCGTCGAGGTCCAGGGCACCGCCGAGGGCGAGCCGTTCGCCCGCGAGGAGCTCGACGGACTGCTGGACCTGGCCGTGGCGGGCTGCGGCCGGCTCGCCGAACTCCAGCGTGAGGCGCTCGCCACGGTGCAGTAGCCGCAGCAGGCGGAGCCGATCAACGCCGATCAACCAGGAACGGGTTCCTTGCGTTCCTATAGGCAGGCAGGGAGGCAGGCGTGCGGTCCGGACCGCACGCCTGCCTCCGAGACCGATGGGGAGGAACCCGTTGATGACCGCGCGCCATCGCCCGCATCGCCGCACCACCGCCACCGTACTCGCCGCCGCGACGCTCGCCTTAGGGGCGACGCTGACCACCGGCTGCGACGGCGACTCCGTACGCAAGGCCGTCGACTGCGGTCGGCTCGCCCTCGAGATATCCAACGACATCGACGACCTCCAGAAGGTGGTACTCGAGGCCGCTCTCGACCCCGACGAGGCCGACAAGATCCTCGACACCCTCGACAAGGACATCGACAAGCTCAAGGACAAGACCGACAACGCCGATGTCAGCAAGGCCCTCGACGATCTGCAGGAGGCCGTGGACAACGCGCAGAAGTCGATCGACAAGGGCGAAAAGCCCGACCTCACGCCGGTCAAGGACGCGGCAGGCGAGCTGACCAACGTCTGCACCTAGGACTGATGCTCCCTCGGAGGGGCACACCTCTGGGGGCACGTTCGAGAAAGGCGGGCGGCGGACTTCGGCACGGGAGGTCCCCGCCCTCCGGATCCGGGACGCCGCCCGCGCGTCCCGGATGATCGGGGTCCCGGATAATCGGGCCCCATGACCCGTCTCATCCTCGCCACCCGCAACGCCAACAAGGTCGCCGAGCTGCGCGCGATCCTCGCCGCCGCCGGACTCGACCTCGAACTCGTCGGCGCCGACGCCTACCCCGAGATCCCCGACGTGAAGGAGACCGGCGTCACCTTCGCCGAGAACGCGGCGCTGAAGGCCCGGACCCTCGCCCGCGCCACCGGACTCCCGGCGATCGCCGACGACTCCGGACTGTGCGTCGCCGTACTGGGCGGCGCACCCGGGATCTTCTCCGCCCGCTGGGCCGGCCGGCACGGCGACGACAAGGCCAACCTGGACCTGCTGCTGGCCCAACTCCAGGACATCGACGACGAACACCGCGCCGCGCACTTCGCCTGCGCCGCGGCGCTCGCCCTGCCGGACGGCCGGGAGCGCGTCGTCGAAGGCCGACTGGAGGGCACGCTGCGGCGCACGCCCGCGGGCTCCGGCGGGTTCGGCTACGACCCGATCCTCCAGCCGCACGGCGAGTCGCGGACCTGCGCCGAACTGACGCCGGAGGAGAAGAACGCGATCAGCCACCGGGGCAAGGCGTTCCGGGCGCTGGTCCCGGTGATCCGCGAACTGCTCGGCGGCTGAGCTCCGGTCGGCGGCCGAGCTCCGGGCCGGGCGGGCCCGATCCCGCGTCCCAGGCTCACGGGAGTGCCTCGGCGGCCGAGCGGATGAGGTCGGTGGCCATGGCGCACGGCCGGTCCTTCGAGCGCGCCCCGCGAACGCTGAGCTGCACCGCCTCGAACGACCTCGCTCCGCCCCCGCCGGTGTAGGAGGGGCCGGCCACCTGCACGGTGCACGACCCTTCGCCGTCGTAGCCCGGCAGGACGACGGCCCGGCGCCCGTGGAGCCGGGTGCCGCGGCTGTTGTCCGCGTCCGAGAACCCGGGCCGGTTGAACCGCAGCTCCACCTCGATGTCACTGGTGGTGCTGAACCAGTCGCAGCTCCACCCTCCGAATCCCGGGTCCGGATCGCGGGCGTCGACGCCGGGCACGACGGCGAGGGCGCCGGTGTCGAGCATCGCGCAGGCGTCCTCGTTCGCCAGAGAGCCGGAAGGCAGGGAACGCCTGGCCAGTTCGCCCTTGTTGAGCCTGTCGACCGCGACGTCGGTGGCGGCGTCGGCGATCCGGCACAGGGGCATCCGCCTGTCGGCGGTCAGGTTCGCACTGATTCTGACGACGGTGTCCCTGACGCCGTCCACCGACAGCAGCCGGGTGCAGCCGTCGCTCTCGGGCTCGTCCGCCACGACGCTGACCCTCCCCTCCGTCCGCGCCGGACCGGCCGGCTCCGGCGGAGACGAGCTGTCGAAGTCCACCTGGACGTCCACGGCCTCGGTGCCGTCCCTGAGCAGGACGACGTCACACCGGTCGAAGTTCCCGTAGTCCTCGTCCAGGTCCGTCTCGCCGAACCGCTCGAACGCGGCGGGCTTCAGCAGAGCGCAGGGGTCGGCCGTACGGGGATCGTCACCGAAGACCCCTGCCGCGCCCGGCGCCGGGGCGCCCGGGCGGGAAGCGGAGCCCCCGTGCCCGTCCTCGGCCCCACCGCCCCCGCCCGCGCCGAGCAGCCCCGGCGCGATGAGCACGCTGGTGATCACCAGCGCCGTACCGGCGACGGCGATCCCGGCCGCGCGCCAAGAGCGCCGCCGGACGGCGGTGGGGATCCGCCGCCACCCTTTGGGGCCACCGCTGGGGGCACCTCCGGATGGCGGCTGGGGGAGCCCGCCCGCCGAGGGAGTCCGGGGGAGCTCGCCCGCCGGGGGAGTCCGGGGGAGGTCGTGCTGAGAGGCGTCCCGGCGGGGTGGCGGGAGCGGCACGGTCGCCTGGTCCAGGGGGACGGTCGGCAGCCGGTCCGCAGCCCCCGCGAGCGCCGTGAGCGATCCGCGGACCTCGGCGGCGGTGGGCCGGGCCCGCGCGTCGTACCGGAGCATCGCCGTGAGCACCTCGCGCAGCGGCTCGACGGCGGGGTCCATGGCATCCGTCCGGACCGCGCGCCCGGAGCCGCGCGGCGGCGGTTCCCCCGCGACCAGCGCGTACACCGTGGCCCCGAGGGAGAACACGTCGGACGCCCGCTCGGGTTGCCCCCGGAACGCCTCGGGGGATGCGTAGGCCGGGGTGAGGCTGACGGGGCCGTTGGGCGTGATCGTCTCGACGCCGTCGACCCGGTACGCGGCGCCGAAGTCGGCCAGCTTGGGCACCCGGTCGTCGGTGATCACGATGTTGCTCGGCTTGACGTCGCAGTGCACGATGCCTTCGGCGTGCAGGGCGGCCAGCGCGTGCGCGATCTGCGCCCCTATGTGGGCCGCGAGCTTCGGCGGCAGCTGCGCCTGCGCGTCCAGGCTCCCGCCGGACACGTGCTCCATCACCAGCCAGAGCGTGACGTCGCCGCCCTCGACCTGGCGCTCGGCGCCGTACAGGGTGACGACGTTCGGATGGCTGAACCTCGCCAGCGCGCGGGCCTCGGCCATCAACTCGTCGAAGGCCGCCGCCTGCCCGTCGTCCCCGCCTCCCCCATATAAGGCCCGCTTGAGGACGACGGGCCGGCCCAACTCCTCGTCGACGGCGAACCAGACCTCGCCTCTGCCTCCGTTGACGGGCCCCTCTGTGAGCCGGTACCTGCCGACCTTCTCACCCCGGCGCACCAGTGACTCTCCCCTCGGATCAGACGGGACTGGGATCGCGCTGCTGACTGGCGCGCGTCGAACTTACTGGGCGGAGGGGTGGGTCCACAGCGATTCCGGCGTACTGGGGAGGTGGCCGGGCCGGGGTGGGCAGGGGGCGCGGGAAACACCGGAGGCGCGACACCGGCAGGGTGTCGCGCCTCTGCGCGGTGCGGCCGGAGGGACTCGAACCCTCACGGGTGTTACCCCACTGGGACCTAAACCCAGCGTGACTGCCAGTTCCACCACGGCCGCGAGCCGTCAGCACGCACATCGTATCGGTTGGCTACCACGTCGGTACGCAGTCGGGCGCTACGCCCCGGCTTGGCGTCGTCGTCCGCGGTTTCGGCACCACGTATCCGTCGTCGCGTGGCAGTTCGGGCAGAGATAGCGCAGGTTCTCCGGGCGATTGTCGAGCCAGTCGCCATTGACGTGATCAATCTGCAGAGTGATCGACTTGCCGCGCCACTCGCCGCCGTTTCCGCAGAAGTCGCACCGATAGGGGACCCCGATGCCGCGGAGGGCCCGGTGGAGCCGTTCGCGGTTGACGCGAGGCGATCCGTCGGAGTGCATCCGGAGGACCTCGTTGGCGGGGCGTTTGGGCGGGGTGCACATGGCCGCCCGCCTGCTCTTTCGTGTGAAGTGCGACGTATCGAGGCGGAGTTGGCTCGCGCATCGCTGGACGCGGCGATGATTGGCGTCATTCACGGCGAGCCCCAGCCTGCGCATGACGTCGGCGTAGCTGGTGGCCTTGCTGATCGCCTCTCGTAGCTCGCCGTCCGGGAGGGCGAGGCGTGACGAGGTGAAGTGGCGCGTGTCGATGTGCTGCTCACGGAGCATGCGCCCGAGCGCTGCGCGGGACCTGCCGTCGTCGGGAACGCCGAGTTCGCGCGCCACCCCGCGCATGCTGCTCGCCTTGGCCGCGGCGGTCGCCAGCTCCTCTGTGGTGAACGGCAGGTCGGGGCGCGAGCGATGCATACCGGGGAAGTGGCTGATGTCGATTCCCGCCGCGGCTATCCGGCGCCGGAGGTGCGAGAGCGTGCCCGTGGCAGGTCGGGCGCCGAGCTTGGCCGCGACCTCGCGGAGGCTCGTCGAGGAGGCGGCGGCCGCGGCGATCTTCTCGTCCGGGTACGCGCGCCATGGGCTTCGCCGCGTGAAGTGTCCGGTGTCCAGGCCGTACTCGGCCACCATGCGCTGGAGGACGCGCCGTCGGCCGCCGCTTTCCTTGACACCGAGGCGCCGCATCAGATCCGCCCACCCTTTCGACTCGGCGACGGCGGCAGCCAGCTTGCCCCGCTCGTACGGGTCAGACATGGTCCCTCCCCTGTCGGCCGCCTGTCGCAGCCTCGCACTGAGTAACGAACCGACAGCCGGACGGTCACGCGCCGAACGGCGCGAGGTCCCGCGCCGGCGGGCGCGGGACCTCGGGAAGGGGATGGAGAGAGAAGGCCGGATCAGAGGCCCAGGTCCTTGATGATCTTGGCTACGTGGCCGGTCGCCTTGACGTTGTACAGCGCCCGCTCGACCGTGCCCTTCTCGTCCACGATGACCGTCGAGCGGATCACGCCCGTCACGGTCTTGCCGTACAGCTTCTTCTCCCCGAACGCGCCGTACGCCTCCAGCACCGCCTTGTCGGGGTCGCCGAGCAGCGTCACCTTCAGGTCCTCCTGCTCGCGGAACTTCGCCAGCTTCTCCGGCTTGTCCGGGGAGATGCCGATGACGTCGTAGCCGTGTCCGGCGAGGAAGTCGAGGTTGTCGGTGAAGTCGCAGGCCTGCTTGGTGCAGCCCGGGGTGAGGGCGGCGGGGTAGAAGTAGATGATCACCTTGCGGCCGGCGTGGTCGGCCAGCGAGATCTGCTTGCCGTCCGCGTCGGGGAGGGTGAAGGCCGGGGCGGTGTCGCCGGGCTGGAGTCGCTCGCTCATGGGCTCTCTTTCCGAAGGTGCGTGGTGCGGAGGATGGCGATGGTGCTCGGAGGATTGCGACGGCGCGTCGTCGGATCGCGGTCGTGCGCCGTCGCGGTGGCTACCTACCGACATTAACCAGGAGGGGCAAACGGGGGTGCTGTGGGGCACGGTGAGGACGGAACTGACAGACTGTCCACCACGGACCGATCGGGATCGACAGACTTGTGACGGAGGCAGCGCGGTGTCGGATGCGAGGACCCCTGCGCAGATCGAGGCGGACATCGCCAGCAGGCGGCAGGAGCTCGCCGTGACGCTCGACGAGATCGGGGTGAAGCTCCACCGGATCCACCCGAAGACGATCATCGGCGACGCCAAGGCGAAGGCGGCGTCGGCCGTGGATCGGACCGCCGGGCGGGCCTGCGAAGCCTGCCGCCGCGTGGCGACCACCGTGCGTGGCCACGTGATCGCGGAGGACGGCTCGCCGCGCCTGGAGCGCATCGTCCCGGTCGCGCTCGTGGTGGTCGGGGTCGTCGGTCTGATGGGCAAATCCGCGCGCCGCCGCAGGGGGTGACCGCCGCCGCAGCACGGGCCCTGTGGCGCGGGCGCGCCGCCCGGACAGGTACGGTCTTCGCGTGAGTGCGAAAACCTCCCATGACAAGCTGCCCATCCGGATGCTGCACGACCGGGTGCTGGTCCGTACCGACATCCCCGAGGGCGAGCGCCGCTCGACCGGCGGCATCGTGATCCCGGCCACCGCGGCGGTCGGCAGGCGGCTGGCCTGGGCCGAGGTGGTGGCGGTGGGGCAGAACGTCCGGACCGTGGAGGTGGGCGACCGGGTGCTGTACGACCCCGAGGACCGGGCCGAGGTCGAGGTCCGCGGAGTGGCGTACGTGCTGATGCGCGAGCGGGACCTGCACGCGGTCGCGGCCGAGCGGCTGGAGGGGTCGGAGGACTCCACCGGGCTGTATCTGTAGCGGTCTGCGGCGCACCGGCTTCAGCGAAGCGCGCAAAGAGGGTGGTGACCCCGGTCACCACCCTCTTTGCGTGTCCTTGCTACGGTCGAGGACATCCCGACGAGACGCGCCGTACCGGGTCATGCCAAGACGACGCACCCCTGTAGATCCCTGTACACGGAGGTGCCGCCATGGCCTGGGTCCTGCTCATCGTCGCCGGTCTGCTGGAGGTCGGCTGGTCGATCGGGATGAAGTTCACCGACGGGTTCACCCGGCTGTGGCCCAGCGTCTTCACCGGCGCGGGCATCGCCGCGAGCATGCTGCTGCTGTCGTACGCCGCCAGGACCCTGCCGATCGGCACCGCCTACGGAGTGTGGGTCGGCATCGGCGCGGCCGGCGCGGCGGTGCTCGGCATGCTGGTGCTCGGGGAGCCGGCCACCGCCGCGCGCGTGTTCTTCGTGGTGCTGCTGCTGGTGGCCGTCGTGGGGCTGAAGACGACGTCGGGCCATTGAGTGACGTCGGCCATCGAGTGACGTCGGGCCGGTGAGCGTCGTCGGGTCGTTCAGCGGTGTCGGGCCATTGGTCCAAGGGGCGGGCCCCGGACCAATGGCCCGCCTGGCGCTAGCCCGTCGTGCCGCCGTCGAAGCCGCCGCCCGGGTCGCCGGGGTCGCCGTTCGTGCCGCCGTCGAAGCCGCCGCCGGGGTCACCGCCCACCCCGCCGCCCGCCGGGAAGTCCGGCGGCGGGGTGAAGGTCGGCTCGGTCGGGGGCACGGTCGGCGGTACGACGGTCGGCGGGATGGTCGGGGGCGTGGTCGGCGGGGCCGTCGTCGGCGGCACCCCGGTGGCCGGCGGGGGCGTGTTGGCCGGCGGCTGGGTTCCGGCCGGCGGCACCGACGGGGTCTGTGCGCCCTCCTCCAGCTCCAGGTCGAACTCCTTCGCCGGCTTCCCCTTCAACGCGTCGGCGGTGTACGCGGCCCAGATCTCGGCCGGGTAGCCGCCGCCGTTGATCCGGGGCAGCCCGGTGGCGCCGTACAGCGGCTGCTGCACACCCGTGTTGGAGTCCTGGCCCATCACCGCGACCACGGTGGCCAGGTCGGGGGTGTAGCCCGCGAACCAGGCGGCCTTGTCCTCCTCCGCGGTGCCCGTCTTGCCCGCCGC
Source organism: Streptomyces sp. XD-27 (assembly GCF_030553055.1). Classification (NCBI taxonomy): domain Bacteria; kingdom Bacillati; phylum Actinomycetota; class Actinomycetes; order Kitasatosporales; family Streptomycetaceae; genus Streptomyces; species Streptomyces sp. XD-27. The sequence continues at coordinate 2,896,403 of NZ_CP130713.1, read as the reverse complement.
CGGCCGCCCGGCCTCCCGGGCGGCGAACCCGGTGCCGCCGGGGGACTCGACCACGCTCTGCAGGATCGAGGTGGTGGTGTCGGCGGCGGCGCGCGGCACCGCCTGCTTCACCTCGCCCTGCCCCGGCAGATCGACCTGCTCGCCGTCCTTGGTGATCTTCGTGACGAGGGTGTACTTGCCGTGCTTGCCGTGGTTGGCGAGCGTCGCGTACGCCTCGGTCATGTCCAGCACGCTCGCGGTCGCGGGACCGAGCGCGATGGAGGGGTAGGGGCTCAGGTCCGGGGTGTCCTGCGGGATGCCGAGCGCGACGGCGGTGTCCTTGACCTTGGCCGGGCCGACGTCCACGGCCATCTGGGCGTAGACGGAGTTGACGGACTTGTCGGTGGCCTGCGTGACCGTGATCGGGCCGTAGTTGTGGCCGTCCTCGTTCTCCGGTGCGTACGGGCCGCCGCTCCAGCCGGTGACCGGCCGCTTGGTGGTGCCGTCGTAGACCGTGTTCGGGGTGATCGTCTGGCCACTCTGGGTGGTGGAGCCGTTCTCCACGGCCGAGGTGAACACCAGAGGCTTGAACGTGGAGCCGACCTGGTAGTCGCGCCGCGTGGCGTTGTTCACGTACTGCTTGGTGTAGTCGATGCCACCGTAGAGCGCGACGACCTTGCCCGTCTTCGGGTCGATGGAGGCGCCGCCGGCCCGCACGTACTTGTCGACCTTGCGGTCCTTGCTGAGCTTGCTCATCAGCCGGTCCTGGACCGCGTCGACGAAGGCGTCCTGCTTCTTCCGGTCGATCGTGGTGGTGATCCGGTAGCCGCCGCGCCGCAGCGTCTGCTCGTCGATGATGTCGTTGCTGATGAGGTAGTTCTTCACGGCCTCGACGAGATAGCCGCGCTGCCCCGACATGGCCGACTGCGGCTTGATCTTGCCGGGCGCGGGGAAGGTCATCTTCTCCCGCTCGGCCTTCTCCAGCCAGCCTTCCTCCACCATGCCGTCGAGCACGTAGTTCCAGCGGGCGACGGCCTTGTCCTTGTTCTCCGGGTAGGCCACGACGTCGTAGAGGCTGGGGGCGTTGAGCAGGGTCGCCAGATACGCCGCCTGGGCGGTGCTGATCTCGTCGATGTCCTTGCTGTAGTACGCCTGGGCCGCGGCCTGGATGCCGTAGGCGTTGCGGCCGAAGTAGCTGGTGTTCAGGTAGCCCTCGAGGATGTCGTCCTTGCTCACCTCGCGATCCAGCTTGATCGCGATGAAGAACTCCTTCGCCTTGCGGGTGACCGTCTGCTCCTGGTCCAGGTAGTAGTTCTTCACGTACTGCTGGGTGATGGTGGAGCCGGACTGCTTGCCCTTGCCGGTGGCGGTGTTCCAGCCGGCCCGGATCATCGCCATCGGGTTGATCGCCGACTCGGAGTAGAAGTCCCGGTCCTCGGCGGCCAGCACCGCGTGCTGGGCGTTCTTGGGCACCTGGCTGAGCTGGACCTTCTCCCGGTTGACCTTGCCGTCGCGGGCCAGCACGGTGCCGTCGGAGTACAGGTAGACGTTGCTCTGCGCGGTGGCCGCCGCGTTGGCCGGGGGAATGTCGACGAGCATGTACCCGGTGACCAGGGCGCCCATGACGAGCAGCACGAGCAGCAGGAAGCCGCCCAGCACCATGCGCCAGGTCGGGAACAGCCGGCGCCAGCCCTTGCGCTTCGGCCGCTTCTTCTTGGTCTTCTTGGCCTTGCCCGCGTCCTTGGCGTCCGCCGCCGAGGACGCCGCCGGCTCCGGGGCGTCCGGGATCTTGGCATCCGGGATCTTGGCGTCCGGGGCCTTGGCGCCCGCGTCGGGGGCCTTGGCGGCCGGGTCCGCCGCGTCGACCGGGACCGGGACCACGACGGCCGGGCCGGTGCCCGTGCCGCTGCTGGTGGCGGCCGCCGGGAGGGCGGCCGTGGCGTCGGGGTCCTTGTCCCCCTTGGCCGGCCGGCCCCCGTGGCCGACTTGGCCGGCTGGTCCTTCTTGACGGACGCGGCCGGCTTGCCCTGCTTCGCGAGCGTGGGGGGCGTGGCGGGCTTGGCGGGCTGGTCCTCGGCGGGCGCGTCCTCCTCGCCGCCCGCGGCCGCGCCGTCCGCCTTGTCGTCGTCCCGGGGGGCCCAGGTGGGACCGGAGCGGGAACCCTTGCCGGAAGCGGAACCGGATGTGGAACCGGAATCGGAGCCGGATGCGGAAGCGGAAGCGGTCTTGCTTCCGTCCTTCGGCTGTGGGGGTTCCTGCTTTTGGGGCTCGTCGCTCATGTCTCCTGAGACTCCTCGTCCGCCGTCAAAGGTTGCGCCGCGGCGGGATGGTGGCGTGGCGGGCGATTCGCGTGGTACGCCCCATAAAACACTGTCGCATCATCCGTTCCGGGCCGAGGCCGTGGCGCGCACCCGTGACAGCTCTGTAACCGGCTGGACGGATGATTTTCCTCACACTATCGAGTGAAAATCCCCTGGCTCCTGTTCCGCCCGCCGCATAAGCTCCCGAGCTTCGGTGTTCGGAAGCAGGGAGGGGCCGTCGGATGCGGCTGTACGCGGCCGTCGCGGTGAGCGGCTTCAGACGTTACGCGACCTACCGGGTGGCCACCGCGGCAGGCGTGTTCACCAACACCGTCTTCGGTCTCATCATCGCCTACACCTATATCGCGCTGTGGGACCAGCGGCCCCATCTCGGCGGCTACGACCGGGATCAGGCGCTGACCTTCGTCTGGCTCGGGCAGTCGCTGCTGACCGCCGCCGCGCTGATGGGCGGCAGCTTCCAGGAGGAGATGCAGGAGCGTATCCGGACCGGTGACATCGCCGTCGACCTCTACCGGCCCGTCGACCTCCAACTGTGGTGGCTGGCCGGGGATCTGGGCCGCGCGGCCTTCCATCTGCTGGGGCGGGGTCTGCTGCCGATGGCGTTCGGCGCGCTGTGCTTCGAACTCGCCCTGCCCGCCTCGCCGCTGACCTGGCTGTCCTTCCTGTGCGCGGTGGCGCTCGGCCTCCTGGTCAGCTTCGCGCTGCGCTACCTGGTCGCCCTCAGCGCCTTCTGGCTGCTCGACGGGGCCGGGCTCAACCTGGTCAGCACGGTGCTGTCGGTGTTCTTCTCGGGCATGGCGCTGCCGCTCAACGTCTTCCCCGGACCGCTCGGCACGGTGGCCGAGGCGCTCCCGTGGGCCGCGATCCTCCAGGTCCCCGCCGATGTGCTGCTGGGCGAACGCCACGGCCCGGCCCTGGCGGGGGCGTTCGCCTTCCAGGCCGGCTGGGCGCTGGCACTGCTGGCCGCCGGTCGCGCGCTCCAGGCCGTGGCGACCCGGAAGGTGGTGGTCCAAGGTGGCTGATTCCCGTCCGTGCGAAGGTCCCCGGTCGTATGAGGGGTCCCGGCCGTACCGGGGTTCCCGGCTGTACGAAGGTGTTCGCGGATACGTCCTGATCGTGGGGATGTGGGTGCGCTCCACGATGACGTACCGCACCTCCTTCGTGATCACGACGTTGGGGAACATCGCCATCACCGCGCTCGACTTCGCGGCGATCGCCTTGATGTTCTCCCATGTGGAGAGCCTGGGCGGATTCGGGCTGGCCGAAGTGACCTTCCTCTACGGCACCAGCAGCACCGCGTTCGGCCTCACCGACCTGGCGCTGGGCAGCATGGACCGGGTCGGACGCCGGGTGCGGGACGGCACGATGGACGTCCTGCTGGTACGGCCCGTGCCGATCCTGGCGCAGGTCGCGGCCGACCGCTTCGCGCTGCGCAGAGTGGGGCGGATCATCCAGGGGCTGGTGCTGCTCGGCTGGTCACTGCCCCGGCTCGACGCCGAGTGGACCTGGGACCGGCTGCTGCTCCTGCCCGTGATGGTGCTCAGCGGCGCCGCCATCTTCGGGGCGGTTTTCGTGGCGGGCGCGGCCTTCCAGTTCTGGGCCAACGACGCCTGCGAGGTGCAGAACTCGTTCACGTACGGCGGGACCACCCTGCTCCAGTACCCGCCCACCGTCTTCACCCGCGAACTGGTGCGGGCGGTCACCTTCCTCGTCCCGCTGGCCTTCGTCAACTGGCTGCCCGCGCTGTACATCCTGGACCGCCCGAACCCGATCGGGCTCCCGGGCTGGACCGGCCTCGCCGCGCCGCTGGTCGCGGTCGCCTGTTGCGCGCCGGCCGGGCTGGCGTGGCGGGCGGGGCTGCGCACGTACCGGAGCACGGGAAGCTGAAAGGGAGTGACGAGGGTGGGCGTGGACGAGGCGGGATGCGTGGACGAGGCCGGATTCATCGAACTCGACGGGGTCGAGAAGGTCTTCACGGTACGGCGCCGGGCGGGCCTGGTGCGCCGGGAGCGGCGCGAGGTGCGGGCCGTGGACGGCATCAGCTTCCGGGTACCGCGCGGCGAGATGGTCGGCTACATCGGCCCGAACGGCGCCGGGAAGTCCACCACCATCAAGATGCTGACGGGCATTCTGGTGCCCAGCGGCGGGCGGCTGCGGGTGGCCGGGGTCGACCCGGCACGGGACCGCGCCCGGCTCGCGCGCCGTATCGGCGTGGTCTTCGGCCAGCGGACGACCCTGTGGTGGGACCTGCCGCTGCGCGACTCCTACGCGCTGGTGCGGCGGATGTACCGGGTCCCGGAGGCGCGGTTCCGGGAGAACCTCGACCGGTGCGTGGAGCTGCTGGACCTGGGCGAGCTGCTCGCGGTGCCGGTGCGTCAGCTCTCGCTGGGGCAGCGGATGCGCGGCGACATCGCCGCCGCCCTGCTGCACGACCCCGAGGTGTTGTACCTGGACGAGCCCACCATCGGGCTGGACGTGGTCAGCAAGGCGAAGGTGCGGGTGTTCCTGCGCGAGGTGAACGCCGAGCTGGGCACCACCGTCCTGCTCACCACCCACGACCTGACCGACATCGAGCAGCTGTGCCGGCGGGTGATGGTCATCGACCACGGGCGGCTGGTCTACGACGGCGGGCTGGAGGGGCTGCACGCGGTGGGGGAGAGCGAACGGACGCTGGTGGTGGACCTGGAGCGCGAGCTGCCGCCCATCGACGTGCCCGGCGCGCGGACGGTGAAGGTCGAGGGGCCCCGGCAGTGGCTGGCGTTCCCGGCCACCGCCAGCGCGGCGCCCGTTGTGGCCGCGGTGGCCGACGGCTATCCGCTGGTCGACCTCTCGCTCCGCGAGCCGGACATCGAGGACGTGATCGCCAAGATGTACGCGGAAGCTCGCTAGGCTGACGGCCATGAGCGACGACCTCCCCGACCTGCGGGCCTCCGATGCCGAGCGCGAGCGGGTCGCCGACGCCCTGCGGGACGCCGTCGCCGAGGGCCGGCTGACCATGGAGGAGTTCGAGGAACGGTTGGACGCCGCGTACCGGGCCCGTACGCATGGCGAGTTGGCGCCGCTGGTACGGGACCTCCCCGCGCCCGGCCGGGCCGTGGTCCCCGAGCCCCGGACCGACCCGTTCTGGGCCGCCCGGATCGGCCACCGCCCCACCTCCAGGACCGGTGTCGCCGCGCTCGGCGGATTCGAGCGCAAGGGCCACTGGGTGGTGCCGCGGCGCTTCACCGCCGTCGCCTTCATGGGCGGCGGTGAGATCGATCTGCGGGAGGCCCGGTTCGAGGACCGCGACGTGGTCATCCGCTGCGTCGCCGTCATGGGCGGGATCCAGGTGACGGTGCCACCGGAGGTCGAGGTGTACGTCACCGGGGTCGGCGTGGCAGGCGGGTTCGACCACCGGGCGGTCGGCGAAGGACAGCCCGGCGCGCCGCGCGTGACGGTCACCGGGCTCGCGCTGTGCGGCGGCGTGGGGATCCAGCGCAAGCTGCGGAAGGGGGAGCGCAAGGCGCTCAAGGCGCGGCGCAGGGAGGAGAAGGCGCAGCAGCGCAAGGAGCTGTGAGCGCCTTCACCCCGTGTGAGCGCGGTTCACCAGGGGCCTCGCCCAGGGTCTCGGGGGCTTCGCCCAGGGGCTCGGCGGGCTTCGCCCAGCGGCCTCGGGGGCCTCGGGGGCCTTGCCCACGGGCCTCGGCCACGGGCCTAAAGCGCGGCGGAGGCCGTGCCCTTGAGCTGCTTCAGGTCCAGTGCCTGCGCCATCGCCCGGTAGCCGGCGTCGCTCGGGTGCAGGTGGTCGCCGGAGTCGTACGCCGGACGCAGCCGCTGCGGGGCGGCCGGGTCGCGCAGCGCCGCGTCGAAGTCCACCACGGCGTCGAAGACCTTCCCGGCCCTTATCTGCTGGTTCACCCGCTCCCGTACGGCGTTCAGCGCGGGCGTGAAGCCGCGGTGGCCGTGGAACGGGGTCAAGGTGGCGCCGATGACGCGCAGTCCGCGCTGGTGGGCCAGCTGGGTCAGCCGCCGCAGCCCGGCCGTGATCTGCTCGGCGTCGGTCTCGTGCGGGTTGCGCAGGATGTCGTTGACGCCCAGCTCGATGACGACGGCCTTCACCCCCGTACGCCCCAGGACGTCGCGCTCGAACCGGGACAGCCCGCTGGGGTTGTTGGGCGGGAACCGGGTGCCGTCGGTGAGTACCCGGTTGCCGCTGATGCCCTGGTTGAGCACGCCGTAGCGGGGGGCGTCGGGCTCGTCGCGGAGCCGGCCCGCGAGGTAGTCCGTCCAGCGGCGGTTCGCGCCCGCGGTGGAGGTGATGCCGTCGGTGATGGAGTCGCCGAGGACGGCGACCGCGCCCTGGGCCTCCTTGCTCCACACGTCCACGGCGGTGACGTACCGCCAGTACGGGCTCTGCTGGGTGTAGGCCACCCCGTCGCTGTCCTCGGTGTGGTCGCCGTGGGCCAGGTAGGAGGTCTGACGGGCGTGCGGGTGGTAGGTGACCAGACCGGAGGGGGTGGGGGAGTACGTGGTGACCAGCAGGTCGGCGGCGGCGGGCACGGTCAGCCGCGCCGGGTCGCTGACGACGGACTGGCCCGCCGGGATGGTCACCGAGGTGCGCTCGCCGAACGTGAGGCGGCGCATGGTGCCGACCGCCGCGCTCGGGTTGCTGGGCGCGGCGGCGAGGGCCACCGAGGCGTGGGTGACCGTCAGCGGGCGGGCGCTGTACAGGTTCGACAGGTGGATGCGGACGCTGGTGCCGCCGATGCTGGTGCGCACGACGTTCCGTATCGACCAGTCCGCGAGACCGTCGTAGGTGCGGGGTTCGGCCGCGGCCGCGGAGGTGCTCCAGGTGCCCACCCAGGTGCCCGCGGAGGCCGGGGCGGCCGAGCCGCGGGCCGGGTGCGCGGGGGTGTCGACGTCGTCGGCTCCGCGGTCCACGCAGAGGAATATCGCGACCGAGACGAGGACCACCACGGCCGTCAGCGCAGCGAGCACGGCGAACGCCGTGCGTCTGGGCATCGGGGGCACGCTCATGTGCGGGTGACTCCTGGGGCAGGCGGGGCCGAGGGCTCCGCGAGGGACGGGACACGTGCGGTTCGGACTCACACACGTTCGGCGGCGCCGGTGCCGTCCGATCGGCCCTCCATGATCCCATGAGCGGGGTGACGGGACGCCGCAGGGGCCGGTGTGCCGCCGGGCCTGTGACACGACCGGTACGACGCGGGAACCCCGCCGGCGCTCCGGGAGTAGGGCAGGTGGGGACAATGCAGAAGGGGACGGCGCGACCGGGTGGAGCGGATGGAACCGACGAATACGGATGGGGCCCCTGGGCGGCGGGATCCCCTGGGTGCCCGCGACGCGGCCGCCGACGGCGGCTTCCCGGGCGGCGGGCTCGCGGGACCGGGTGGCGGGCTCGCGGGCGGTGGCGGCGGGGTCTCCGGTGGCGGTGGCGGGCTCCCTGGTGGCGGGCTCGCGGCCGACAGCCCCGCGGACGAGGAGCGGCGGCGCGGGGTGCGCCGCATGAAGGCCTTCGCGACCGGGCTGCTCCTCGCCGTGGCCCTGGTGTTCGCGGCGGCCACCTGGGCTGACAACGCCGGCGCCGGGGGCTGGGCGGGCTATGTGGCGGCCGCCGCCGAGGCCGGGATGGTCGGCGCGCTGGCGGACTGGTTCGCCGTGACCGCCCTGTTCCGGCGGCCGATGGGCCTGCCCATTCCGCACACCGCGATCATCCCGACGAAGAAGGACCAGTTCGGCGGCGCCCTCGGCGAGTTCGTCGGCGAGAACTTCCTGTCCGGTGAGGTGATCCGGCGGCGGCTGCGCGCGGTCGGCATCGGCGCCCGGCTGGGCGGCTGGCTCGCCGAGCCCGCGCACGCGGACCGGGTCACGGCGGAACTCGCGACCGCGCTGCGCGGCGCGCTGACCGTGCTGCGCGACTCCGACGTCCAGGCCGTGGTCGGCGAGGCCGTCACCCGCCGCGCGGACGCGCAGGAGGTGGCGCCGGGCCTGGGCACCATGCTGGACAAGATCGTCGCGGACGGCGGCCACCACCGGGTCGTGGACCTGGTGTGCGTACGGGCCCATGACTGGCTGGTACTGCACAGCGACTCGGTGATGGACGCCGTGACGGGCGGCGCCCCGGGGTGGACGCCGCGGTTCGTGGACCGCAAGGTCGGCGAGCGCGTCTACAAGGAGCTGCTGCGCTTCGTCACCGAGATACGGGACATGCCCGACCATCCGGCACGCGGTGCGGTCGACCGCTTCCTCGCCGACTTCGCCGACGATCTGCGCACCGACCCCGACACCCGGGCCCGGGTGGAGCGGCTCAAGTCGGAACTACTGGGCCGCGGCGAGGTGCAGGACCTGATCGCCTCGGCCTGGGGCGCCGTACGGAGCATGATCGTGGCGGCCGCGGAGGACGAGCGCAGCGAGCTCAGGCTGCGGGTCCGCGCCTCGATCCTGTCGCTGGGCGCCCGGATGTCGACGGACGAGCGGCTGCGGGCCAAGGTCGACGGCTGGCTGGAGGACGCGGCGGTCTATGTGGTCACCACCTACCGCGACGAGATCACCTCGCTGATCACCGAGACGGTCGAGGGCTGGGACGCGGAGCACACCTCGCGGAAGATCGAGGCCCACATCGGGCGGGACCTGCAGTTCATCCGGGTCAACGGCACGGTCGTCGGCGCGCTGGCGGGTCTGTGCATCTACGCGGTGGCGCACGGGCTGGGGGCGTGAGCCACGGTACGGGCCGGGGCCGCCGGGGCGGGGCGGGGCGTACGGAGAAGCCCAGGTCATCGACCTGGGCTTCGGGTACCTCGCGGGTACGTCAGCGCCTGCGAGGTGGGCTTCCTTCGCCGGCATTGTCCGGATCAGGTAGTGGAGGTCGCCATCCGGTCTTCCGACCTTTCGGTCTTCCGGCCTTTTGGCCTCTCAGCCTGATCATTCGATGACGGTCGTCACCGAGGTACGAGACCTCACAACGCCATCTCCTGGTCAAGCTCCCTCGCTCGCCCCACAGGCTTACTAAAAGAGTAACTCCGATTGCTTTGTCTGCCTAGTCCAAATTGTCAAGGAAATTTCGCGACGGCGGCCCGGCAAGTGACGGTCCAGTATGTGAACGAGGTCTTGTGGAGTGGACCTCATTCTTGGAGGATCGAACAACTTGACGTCTGGGAGCCGTCCCCCTGGACCGTTGTCCACGACCACGGGAGTTGGGTCAGATGAAGCTGCTGCGTGTCGGACCGGCGGGGGCGGAGCGCCCGGCGCTGCTGGACTCGTCGGGGAGCCTGCGCGATCTTTCGGGGCTGGTCCAGGACATCGACGGCGCACTCCTCGCCGACGAGGCCGCGCTCGCCCGGATCCGGGCCGCGGCCGAGGCCGGTGACCTGCCGGAACAGGACCCGACAGGGCTGCGGATCGGCCCGCCGGTGGCCCGTATCGGCAAGATCGTGTGCATCGGGCTGAACTACCACGACCACGCGGCCGAGACCGGTTCCGCGATCCCGCGGGAGCCGATCCTGTTCATGAAGGCCCCGGACACGGTCGTCGGCCCGAACGACACGGTGCTGGTGCCGCGCGGCAGCGAGCGGACCGACTGGGAGGTGGAGCTGGCGGTCGTCATCGGCTCCACGGCGCGCTATCTGGCCTCGGACGAGGCGGCGCTCGCGGCGGTGGCCGGATACGCGGTCGCGCACGACGTGTCGGAGCGGGCGTTCCAGCTCGAGCGCGGCGGGCAGTGGGACAAGGGCAAGAACTGCGAGACGTTCAACCCGCTCGGCCCGTGGCTGGTGACGGCGGACGAGGTCCCGGACCCGCAGGCGCTGGGGCTGCGGCTGTGGGTGAACGGCGAGCTCCGGCAGGACGGTACGACGGCCGATCAGATCTTCCCGGTGGCCCAGGTGGTGCGGTACGTCAGCCAGTTCATGACGCTGTACCCGGGGGACGTGATCAACACGGGCACCCCGGCGGGGGTGGCGATGGGCCACCCGGACCCCAAGCCGTATCTGCGGGCCGGCGACGTGGTGGAACTGGAGGTCGACGGCCTGGGCCGCCAGCGCCAGGAGCTGAAGCCGGCGTAGTAGCGCCCTTCGCCCATGCCTGGCCCCTTCCCTGCGGTGTCTGACTCTGCGGCTCCGTGGCGTGGGGGCTCCGCCCCAGACCCCGTGGCCAGGGGCGGAGCCCCCTGCACGCGACACCGCGCCGAGACGCGGCTCCGCCGCTTGGGGTCCGCCCCGGGGTCCAGGGGCGGAGCCCCCTGGTTACGGGAAGGGGCGGGGAAGGGGAGAGACCCACGGGACACCCCGTGGCGGGCCGGGCCCGGCCTGGTGCGCGCAGTGGGGACGGTTCCGCCGTGCCGGGGGCTCGGCGGGGCGGTCTCGTCGAGGGCGGGGCGCCGGGCCGTACGCGGGGAGGGGCGTGGAGGCCCGGCTGCTGGAGGGGCGCAGCCGGACCTCCGTCCCGCGGGGGCCGGGCGGGCCGGGGAACCGGGGCCGGGCCCTGGCCGGGCGGCCGTGGTCAGGGGACGGGACCGGCCTCGGGCGGCCGGGGTCGAGCCAGGCCCGACGCCATGGGCCCCGGCCTCGGGCGGCCGGAGCCGGGCCGGGCCCGGGTCAGGGGGCGAGGTGGATCGTGCGGCCCGTCGTGGCGGAGGCGCGGGCCGCCTCCAGGACCCGCAGCGCGGCGGCGGCCTCCGCGGCCGTAACCGGCGGTTCGCCGCCCTCGCGCAGCGCGGCGGCGACGGCTGCGTAGTACGCCGGGTAGTCCCCGGGCAGCGTCGCCACCGGCTCGCCCGCGTCCCCGGAGCCCACGCGGCCCCACGCGGACTCCGGCTCCACGCCCCACGGGCGGTCGCCGCCGGGCCGCGCGCCCGCCCGGAGCGCCGCCTCCTGCGGGTCGAGGCCGTACTTCACGTACGCCGCCTCGCTGCCCAGCACCCGGAAGCGCGGCCCGAGCTGCGCGGCGGTGGCGCTCATCCACAGGTGGCTGCGGACGCCGCCGGCGTGTGTGAGCGCGATGAACGTGTCGTCGTCGGCCGCGGCGCCCCGTCGGCGCACGTCGACCTCGGCGTAGACGGAAGCCGCCGGGCCGAACAGGGTGAGCGCCTGGTCGACGAGGTGGCTGCCGAGGTCGTAGAGGAGCCCGCCGACCTCGGCCGGGTCGCCGGACTCCCGCCAGCCGCCCTTGAGTACGGGCCGCCAGCGCTCGAACCGCGACTCGAACCGGTGGACGTCGCCCAGGGCGCCGTCGGCGAGGAGCCGCCGGACGGTACGGAAGTCGTTGTCCCAGCGGCGGTTCTGGAAGGCGCTCAGCAGCAGCCCGCGGTCGTCGGCGAGCGCGGCCAGCCCTTCCGCCTCGGCCGCCGTCGCGGCCAGCGGTTTGTCCACGACGACCGGCAGCCCCGCCTCCAGGGCGGTACGGGCGAGGGGGACGTGGGTGCGGTTGGGGGAGGCGATGACGACCAGGTCGAGGTCCTCGGCCCGATCCCACAACGCGTCGGACGACGCCGCGCACCGCACGTCCGGGTGCTCGTCGAGGGCCTGTCGCTGCCGCTCGGGGTCGCCGGTCACCACGGTGTCGAGGACGAGACCGTCGGTGGCCGCGATCAGCGGGGCGTGGAAGACGGAGCCCGCGAGACCGTAGCCGATGAGCCCGACGCGGAGGGGCGTGCCGGGGCGGAGGGGGGTGCCAGGGATGCCATCCATGGACTCCACTTTGGCAACAGCGTTGCTTAAGCGCAAGCGGCGGGGACAATGGAGGCGTGCGGCAACTTCACGGCGGTGACAGCGGCGACCTCGGCGCCAATCTGACGGTTCTGCGCGGCCACAACGCCGCGCTCGTCCTCGGCCTGCTCCGCGACGCGGGCGAGGAGGGGGCGAGCAGACTGGAGCTCGCCGAGCACACCGGCCTCACCCCGCAGGCCGTCAGCAAGATCACGGCGCGGCTGCGGGCGGACGGCCTGGTCGCCGAGGCCGGCCACCGCCCCTCCACCGGCGGCAAGCCGCGCACGGTCCTGCGGCTGGTGCGCGGGGCGCGCGGCGCCGTGGGCCTCCATCTCGACCGCGACCGGCTGACGGCGGTACGGACCGACCTCACCGGCGAGCCGCTGGTCGTCCGCGAGACCCCGCTCGACCTGGGCGCCGGCGCGGAGGCGGTCCTGGACACGGCGGTGGCGGAGGTCGCGGCGCTGCTGGCGGGGGGTGTGGGGAACGCAGGGGACGCCAGGGAGGCGGGGGAAGCAGGGGACACGGGGGGCACCCGGGAAGTAAGAGGCGCGGGGGGTGGTACGCCCGGCGCCGTGCTCGGGGTCGGGGTCGCCGCTCCCGGCCCGCTCGACCACGTCTCCGGCGTCCTGCGCCGCGTCACCGGCTTCCCCGGCTGGGACGGCTACCCGTTGCGCGACGCGCTCGCCGAACGGCTCGGCCTCCCTGTCGTCCTCGACAAGGACACCAACGCCGCCGCGCTCGGCCTCGCCCTGCGCGCGGCCGACGTACCCGGCGCCGCCGAGTCGTTCGCGTATCTGCATCTCGGGACGGGCCTCGGCGCCGGGCTGGTGCTGGGCGGTGCGGTGTACCGGGGCGCGCGCACCGACGCGGGGGAGTTCGGCCACCAGGTGATCCAGCTGGACGGGCCGCGCTGCGGCTGCGGCAACCGGGGCTGTATCGAGGCGCTCTGCCTGGCGGCGGCCGCGGGCGGCGACACCGCGCGGGCGGCGCGGCTGCTCGGCGTCGGCGCCGCCAACCTCGTACGGCTGCTCGACATCGACCGCGTCCTGCTGGGCGGCCGGACCGTACTGGCCGACCCCGGACCATATCTGCACGGGGTTCGCGAGGCCCTGCACGAGGAGGCGGCGCGGCGCGGCGGCGCGGCGGTACCGGTGGCGGTGGCCGGTCGGGGCGGGCGCGCGGTCGCGGAGGGCGCGGCGCAGCTGGTGCTGGCGCCGCTGTTCGCCCGCCGGATGCCCGCCGGACAGGCCGGGGCGGGGAAGACCGCGTAGACCGCGAGGGAGGGAACCGGCCGGGCCCTGAGGCCTGGAACCGGGCGACTCCGGGCCTGGAACCGGGCGGGTCCCCGCTCAGAAACCAGCCGGTCCCCGCCCCGGAATCGGGGCTGGCCCCCGGAAACCGGGGCCAGCCCCCCGGAAACTGGGCTGATCGAGGGGGATCCTGACCGCCAGTCGGAGGGCATCGACGGACGACGCCAGGGCTTCCCCGTCCGGGCGGGGAAGAACGCAGTCAGCCCGGAAAGCACGGCAGCAAAGGTTCGTCATGCGTCTGCCCAGCGCCCCCGCCGTCTGTGCCGCCGCGGCCGCGGCCGCGCTCGCGTCTCTCCCGTCGTCACCGTTCGCCCCGTCCCCGGCGGCGGCCCACGCACAAGCCGCCACCCACGCCCCCGTCCCCGCCGCCCCCGTACCCGCCGTCGCCACGGCCTCAGTCCCAGCCCCGGTCCCAGCCCCTGGGCCCACCCCCGCGCCTCCGCCGGCGTCCCCCGACCGCGGCTCGGCTGCCGCCCCGTGTGCGGGGACCGCGACGGTACGGAGTTCCCGCTGCGCGCGGAGCTGCGGGACGGACCGGCCGAGTTCCCGCGCGGCGGCTACTGGCGCGCCTGGCACCTGGAGCTGCGCAACACCACCCGCGCCGCGTGCCGCGCCATCCATCCCGTCGTCGTGCTGGCCGACGAGCACCGTGCGCTGCGTCCTGAGCACATCAGCTTCGAGTTCTACGACGTCGAGGCGAGCCGATGGCGCGCCGTACGGTTCGAGAGCACCGACGAGGACGAGAACGTGGGGGTCTTCGAGGGCGACGGCTTCCCGGGCTTCGCCGTACCGCCGGGGCGGACGGTCACCGTGACGCTGCGGTCCCGGTTCACCCGGACCGCCCCGATCGGCGAGGTCACCGCCAACGTCACCACGGTGCAGCGCCGCGGCGACGACGGGGACTGGGTGGGCCAGTCCCGCGACTACACCTTCGGCGTCACCGAGGGCCCGGGAACGGAACAGAGGAAGGAGCGGGGCGAGGAGAGCGAGAGCGCGGACGCGGACGCCGGCACCGGAGCCGCCAAGGACAAGGTGCCCGAGGCCCCCACCGACCCGCGACCGCCCGCCGCCACCCCCGGCGGCGACCCGCTCGCCGGCAGCCCACCCGCCCTCGCCGACACCGGCCGCCCGGACCGCAGGGGTCGAGACGCCCTGCTGCCGCTGGCGGCGCTCAGCGCGGCCTGCCTCCTGGCCGGAACCGCCCTGGTCACAGCCGCCCGCCGCCTCCGCCGTTGACGTTCATCGGGCGCGGGCGTGGTCGACGGCGGCCGCGGCCAGCCCGGTGATCAGCGGGTGGGCCCGAGTGCCGTCGCCGTCCAGCTCCGGCTGGAAGAGGGTGGCCAGGAAGAAGGGGTGGGCGGGGAGTTCGGCGATGCGGATGTCGCCGGACTCGTCGGTACCGGTGAAGGCCAGGCCATGGTCGCGCAGGACGTCGAGGTGGTGGGGATTGGGGCCGTAGGCGCAGTGGTAGCGCGCCTGCGTACGGTCGGCGCCGAGCAGGTGGGCGGCGCGGGAGCCGGGGGCGACCTTGACGGTGCCTTCGTGGCCGACCAGGGAGCAGGCCAGCGGAACGACCACGGCGTCCTCACCGGCGGTTTCCGGGTCGTTCTCGGCGTGGCCGGCGCGCGTCATGCCGCAGACGTTGCGGGCGTACTCCAGCAGCGCGTGCTGGAAGCCGCCGCAGGTGCCCAGGAAGGGGATGCCGCCTTCGCGGGCCGCGCGGATCGCCGCCAGGACGCCGGCCTCGCTGCGGTAGGGGCTGCCGGGCAGGACCCAGACCGCGTCGAAGCCGTCCATGCCCTGGTCGGCGTCCTCGGTGGGGATCCAGTAGGCATCCAGATCCAGCCCGTCGCGCACGCGCAGCGCGTCGAGCAGGCCGGGGACGCGGGCATGGGATCGGACGGCGTCCGAGCGGTCCCCGACCAGGGCGATGCGTGCGGTGTGGGTCGTGGTGTGGTTCGCGGTGCGGTTCATGGCGACGATCCTGCGGCCCTGCCCCGCATCAGGTCCAACGATGATCACTGCATCGCGCATAAGCGATGCTGATGCGCATGGATCCGCATCTGCTCCGTACCTTCGTCGCCGTCCTCGACCACCGCTCGTTCTCCGCCGCCGCCTCGGCCCTCGGCTACACCCAGTCCGCTGTCTCCCAGCACATCGCCGCCCTGGAGGCCGACCTGGGCACCCGGCTGGTCGAGCGCCGCCCCGTGGCTCCCACACCGGCAGGGGAACGGCTGATGGAGCACGCCCCTGCCCTGCTGCTGCGCCTGGATGTCGCCCGCGCCGACATCGCCCGCCTGCACCGCGCCCACTCCACGCGCCTGACCCTGGCGTGTTCGCCCGCCGCTCTCGGCCCCGGCGTCGCGCGGGCCCTGGCCCAACTGCACGCCCTCGCCCGCCCGTTGGACCTTGAGGTACGCACGCTCGGCCGGGACGCGGTGATCGAGGATGTGCTCACCGGGCGCGCGGACCTCGGCCTCGTCGACGGCGTGGCCGCCCCCAGCGACCCGCTGCCGCTGCCCGACCTGGGGCCCACGACCACCCTCGCCGCAGCCGAGGAGACCCTGGCCGTGCTCTTCCCCCGCGACCATCCCCTGGCACTGCGCGGCTCCGTGCGCCTGACCGACCTGGTGCAAGCCCAGTGGATCGATGCCCCCGACACCGCCATCCCCCTCGACCGGCTGCGCGCCGTGTGCCGCGCTGACGGCTTCCGGCCTCGGATCCGCCACCGCGGAACCGACCTGCACGGCCTCGCCGCACTCGCCGCCGCCGGCCACGGCCTTGCCGCCCTCCCCCTGCCGCTGGCCGCCACCCTCGGCGGGGCGGCCGTTCCGGTGGCGGAGGCCCGCCTGGTGCACCGCACCGAGCTCGTCCACCCGGCCAACCCCACCGGGCCGGCCCGGCAGTTGGCCGACCTCATCACCGATGCGGCGCTCCCGCCCGGCCATTCCGGGGAATGGCGGCTCGCGCCCCTGGGCCTCCGCGAGGACGACCCGGAACTCGGACGGGTCGCCGAGCTCGCGCGGAATGGAAAGAAGGTCCAGGCCATCAAGGTCTACCGCGAGGTCACGGGCGCCGGCCTCAAGGAGGCCAAGGACGCGGTCGACCGCATGGCGTAGCAGGCGCGACCCACAGATAGATCCGCTTCCCGCATTTCTCGCCTCGCGGTACATCGTGCCCACAGGGCGCATCCCATTCCTTCACGGCACATTCCCGTGGGGTTGTTCGCGGGGCCACGGGCCCCTCCGCCGAGGTGCGAGGATCGCCCCGTGGACTATCCGAACGACCAGAAGCCCGGCGCGCCCGTGCGCGCCGGGATCCCCGAGCACGGCCGTATCCCCAAGTACTACGCGGCCAAGGCCGAGATCGCCGCGCTCCTCGACGAGCTGGGCGAGGGGGAGCCGCTGCCCACCGAGCGGGATCTCGCGCTGCGGTTCGAGGTGTCGCGGGAGACCCTGCGGCAGGCGCTGCGCGAGCTGCTGCTGGAGGGGCGGCTGCGGCGGCACGGCCGGGGGACGGTGGTCGCGGGGCCCAAGCTGGAGCAGCCGCTCTCGCTGGCCAGCTACACCGAGGGCGTCCGGCGGCAGGGGCGGCGGCCCGGCCGCACCCTCATCGGGCTCGACCGCTTCCCGTGCCCGCCCGCCATCGCCGCCGAGATCGGGGCCGAGGCCGGGGAGCCGGTCTGGCACATGGAGCGGGTGCTGCTCGCCGACGACGAGCGGATGGGCCTGGAGAGCACGTACGTACGCGTGGCGCGGGTGCCCCGCCTGGACACCGAGTTCGACCCCGACTCGTCCTTCTACGCCTACCTCGGCGACAGGCTCGGCCTGTTCTTCGGCGACGCGGACGAGCGGCTGGAGACGGTGCTCGCGACGCCGCGCGAGGCGCTGCTCATCGGGACTCCGCCCGCGCTGCCGATGCTGCTCATCCACCGGGCCTCGCGGGACAGCGAGGGGCGTCCGCTGGAGCGGGTGCGCTCGCTCTATCGCGGCGACCGGTTCAGCTTCTCGGCGCACCTGAGCCGGGCCGCGACGTGAGATGACGTGCGGTCCTGGGCCCATCAGCCCTGGAGACCGTCAGCCCTGTGCCATGCGGCTGAGGGATTCCCAGGCCCGGTACTGCTCGTCACGGGCCCGGCTCATCTCCTGGACGAGATCGAACGATCGGCCACCGACGATCAGGCGCCGCGGCGGGTCCGGCAGTTCGGCCAGCTTCATGATGACGGGCGCCGCCGTGGCCGGCTCCGGGCCGGCGTCGTCGCCCCACATCTCCGCCAACCGGGCGCGGAGCGCCTCGTAGGCGGGGTCGGGCGCGGTCGCCGTGGTGCCGGCCGTGAACAGCTCCGTCGCGTAGCCGCCCATCTGCACGATGGTGACCTTGATCCCGAACTGCTCGACCTCCATCGCCAGCGCCTCGCTGACCGAGTCGAGGGCCGCCTTGCCCGCCCCGTAGAACCCGACGGAGGCCATGCCGCCGCCGGTGCCCATCGACGTGACCTGGAGGATGCGGCCCGAGCCCTGTGCGCGCAGGTGGGGGACCACGGCCTGGGCCACCCACACCGCGCCGAAGAAGTTGACGTCGAGGTGGTCGCGGATCTGTTCCTCCGTGGCCTCCTCCACCATGCCGTACAGCAGACCGCCGGCGTTGTTGACCACGACGTCGAGCCGGTCGACGGCCGCCACCGCCCGTTCCACCGCGTCGAACACGGCTCGGCGGTCGGAGACGTCCAGGGCGAGCCGTACGAGGTGGTCCGGGTACTTCTCGGCCAGCTCGGCGAGCGGTTCGACGTTGCGGGCGGCTGCCACGACGCGGTCTCCGGCGGCGAGGGCGGCCTCGGTGAAGGCGCGCCCCAAGCCGCGGGAGGCACCGGTGATGAACCAATTCCTGGCATTACTCCTGGCGTTCGTCAGGGAAACCCACTCCTTCGTCTTCGCCGCCGGCTAACGCGACGGACCGTTCCGTCTCGTCGTAGACGTTAGTAGATCTTCGGCTCCCGCGCCAGAAGTTTCCCTCTGTGTCACGAATGAATAACGGGTCTAGGCCAAACTTGCTCGGCTGTTCACGATGGCGTTGCCACGCGGTCCCGCGCGGTCCACCGAACGCAAGGAGCGTTGCCGCCGTGAGAGTGATAGTCGTCGGAGCCGGCGTGCTGGGGTCCATGCACGCCTGGCACGCCATCGAACGCGGCCACGAGGTCGTCCACATCGAGCGCGAGGCCGAGGCGCGCGGGGCGAGCCTGCGCAACTTCGGCCTGGTCTGGGTCAGCGGGCGCGCGGACGGCCCGGAGCTCGCCGCCGCGCTGCGCGCCCGCGAGTTGTGGGAGGGGATCGGGGCGCGCGTGCCGGAGCTCGGCTTCCGGCCGAACGGCTCGCTCACCGTCGTACGGAACGCACACGAACTGGCCGTCGCCGAGGCCGCCGCCGCCCGCCCCGACGCGGCCGTCCGCGGCTACCGGCTGCTGACCGCGGCCGAGGCGCGCCGTCTCAACCCGGCCCTGCGCGGCGAGTTCACCGCTGCCCTGTGGTGCGAACGCGACGCCGCCGTCGAGCCCCGTACCGCCCAACTCGCGCTGAAGCGGGCGCTGCTGGCATCCGGCCGCTACACCTTCCTCGGCGGCCGCGAGGTGCGCGAGGTCGTCGGCGAGCACGCCGTCCGGGACGACCACGGAGACGTCCATACGGGGGACGCCGTCATCCTGTGCACGGGCGCGTGGCTCGGCGGACTCGTCAAGGAGCTCGTCCCCGAACTGCCGGTGCGCCGCGTCCGTCTGCAGATGATGCAGACCGACCCGCTCGGCGAGCCGCTCACCACCTCCGTCGCCGACGCGGACAGCTTCCGCTACTACCCGGCGTACGCGGGCGGGGCGCTGGACGCCCTCGCCACGGGGCAGCCGCAGGCCCCCACCGCCGCCGCGCACCGGATGCAGCTGCTGATGGTCCAGCGCCGGGACGGCGGGCTGACCATCGGCGACACGCACGAGTACGACCAGCCCTTCGGCTTCGACGTCGTCGAGGACCCCTACGACCACCTCGCCGAGGTCGTCGAGGCCGTCCTCGGCCGGCCGATGCCGAGGATCCGCCGCCGATGGGCCGGCGTGTACGCGCAGTGCGTCGACACGGCGGAGGTCGTGCACCGGCAGCGGGTACGCGACGGCGTCTGGCTGGTCACCGGGCCGGGCGGACGCGGCATGACGTGCGCTCCGGCGATCGCCGAGACGACTGCTGACGAACTGGGCTGGTGAGGGCGATGACTGATACCGACGGGACGATGAGCGTGTCGGCGAACGTGTCGACGGACGCGCGGGTGAACGGGCCGATGGGCGCGCCGGTGAACGGGCCGACGAACGCGCAGGCGGCCACGCCGACCGGCGCCATCCGGCTCGTGGTGCTCGACATGGCGGGCACGACCGTCGCCGACGACGGCCTGGTGGAACGGGCCTTCGGCGCCGCCGCGGAACGGCTCGGCGTGACGCCCGGCTCCCCGGAGCACGCCGCCCAACTGGAGTACGTCCGCGCCACCATGGGGGAGTCCAAGATCTCCGTCTTCCGGCACGTGTTCGGCGACGAGGAGCGGGCGCGGCGCGCCAACGCCGCGTTCGAGGAGGCCTACGGGGAGTTGGTGGCCGCCGGGCACTGCGCCCCGGTGCCCGGCGCCCGCGAGGCCATCGAACGGCTCCGGGCCGACGGCCGCACCGTCGCCCTGACCACGGGCTTCGCCCGCACCACCCAGGACGCGATCCTCGCCGCCCTCGGCTGGGACCGCGGCCTGGTCGACCTGACCCTCTGCCCGGCCGACGCGGGCGGCCGCGGCCGCCCGTACCCGGACATGGTGCTGGCCGCGCTGCTGCGCACGAAGGCGGCCGACGACGTGCGCGGGATCGCCGTCGCGGGCGACACCTCCTACGACATGCTGTCGGGCCGCCGCGCGGGGGCCGGGCTCGTCGCGGGCGTACTGACCGGCGCCCACGACGAACCCGCGCTGCGCGCGGCGGGCGCCACGCATGTGCTGCCGTCGGTGGTGGCACTGCCCGACGCGATCGCCCGGTGGGAGCGCGCGACGGCGGCGGTGACCGGGCCCATGGCGGACGTCGGCGTGGAGGATGGGTGGGCCGCGGCGGCGACGGTGACGGCTTCGGCGGAGGGCGCCGGGACACCGGAGGCCCGGCCGTGACCGCCCCCGAGCCTGGTCGCGAGACCGCCCCCGTGGCCGGTCGGGAGCCCGGCGAGCCCGGCTGCGTGGCTGGTCAGGAGACCAGTCGGGAGTCCGCCCTTGACCTCTCCTCGGCCGACGCGCCCGCCCCCACCACCGGCCGGGGCGCCGATCGGCAGGAGGGCCCTGGCGCGACGGCAGAGTCCCCGGCCGGTGCGCCGCGCCGCAGCGGCGGGGGCATGGGCCCGGTGCGGGCCCGGGGCGCCGGGAAGGTCGCCGGGCCGGGCGGCGGGGGGCAGGCGCCTGCCCCTGATGGGATGACGGACTCACCCGGCCCGGCCCCCGCGGCGCCGCCCCGCCGTGGCAGGGGCTCCGGTCCGGTCGTCGGCCGGAAAGGCGTCGTCTGCGGGCCCGGCACCCGTCCGGTCGGCGGCATCCGCTTCGATCAGGTCTCCGTCGCCTACGACGGCACCGTCGTCCTCGACGCCCTCGACCTCACCGTCGAACCCGGCGAGGTCATGGCCCTCCTCGGGCCCTCCGGCTCCGGCAAGACCACCGCCCTGCGCGCGGTGGCCGGATTCGTACGGCCCGCATCCGGGCGGGTGCTGATCGGGGGAGAGGACGTCACCGACCTGCCCCCGTACCGGCGCGGCATCGGCATGGTCGTCCAGAGTTACGCCCTCTTCCCCCACCTGCGCGTCGAGCAGAACGTCGCGTTCGGGCTCAGGGCGCGGAAGGCGCCCCGGCGCGAGATCCCCGGGCGGGTCGCCGAGGCGCTGGAGATGACCGGCATGGCGGCCTACGCCAGGCGCTACCCGCGCGAGCTGTCGGGTGGTCAGCAGCAGCGCGTCGCCATCGCCCGCGCGCTGGCCATCCGGCCGCGCGTCCTGCTGCTGGACGAGCCGCTGTCGGCGCTGGACGCGCAGTTGCGCTCCGGCATGCTCACCGAGCTGGCCCGACTCCACCGCGAACTTCCCGACGTATCCGTCCTGTACGTCACCCACGACCAGGTCGAGGCCCTCACGCTCGCCGACCGGATCGCCGTGATGGACAAGGCCCGCCTCCAGGACGTCGGCACCCCGCAGGAGCTGTACCGCGCCCCGCGCACCGAGTTCACCGCGTCCTTCGTCGGCAACGCGAACCTGCTGCGGGTGCTCCGGAGGGGCGGCCCCGACGGAGGCGGCGGCACCGTGCCCGTAGAGCTGGCCGGAAGCATCCTCCACGTCCGCGCCGGCGGCCCGGGGACGGCGACCGGCTCCCCGGCGACCCTGTGCGTCCGCCCCCACCTGGTCTCCCTCGGCGAGGGCGGCGCCGGGCACAACACCCTGCGGGGCGTGGTCACCGGGCTCCAATGGCGCGGCTCCTCGCACCGGGTGACGGCCGAGGTCGACGGGCAGGAGGTCACCGCGGAGGTCCGGGAGCTGCGCAATCCGCCCGCCCTCGGCGAGAAGGTGGCGCTCCACTTCGCCCCCGGCGACGCCCACCTGCTCCCGGCGGGCGGCCCCGGCGCCGCCGACGCGCACCGAGGCGGTGCGACCGATGCCTGAGTCGATGACCGAGCCGATGACCGACCCGTCCCGCGAACGCGCCTCCCGCACCGTATCGGCGCCCGAAGGGATACCCGCCTACCTCTGGGCCCTGCCCCCCATCGCCCTCCTCGCCCTCGTCTTCCTCTATCCCCTCGCCCTCGTCGTCCAGCAGTCCGTCCAGCCCGACGAGGGCGGCACGTCCCTCGCCCCCTACACCGAGGTCTTCGCCTCCGAGGCGTTCCGTGAGGCGCTGGTGACGACGGTGTGGATCGCGCTCGGCGCGACCGCCGGATGCCTGGTCCTCGGGTTCGTTCTGGCACTGATCATCGCCTTCGTGCCCTTCCCCGGCGGCAAGGCGGTCGCCAGGTTCATCGACGTCTTCCTCTCCTTCCCGTCCTTCCTGATCACCTTGGCGCTGCTGTTCATCTACGGCACGGTCGGCATGGCGAACGGGGTCTGGACGGACGCCACCGGTGCCGCCGAAGGACCGTTCCAGTTCCTGACCACCCCCTGGGGCGTCCTGCTCGCGGAGATCACCTACTTCACGCCGTTCGTGATGCGCCCGCTGCTCGCCGCTTTCTCGCAGCTCGACACCGCGCAACTGGAGGCCGCCTCCTCGCTCGGGGCGCGGCCGGGGCGGATCGTCCGCCAGGTGATCCTGCCGGAGGCGCTGCCCGCGCTCGCGGCGGGCGGCAGCCTCGTCCTGGTCATGTGCCTGAACGAGTTCGGCATCGTGCTGTTCACCGGCGCCAAAGGTGTCACCACCCTGCCGATGCTCGTCTACAGCGAGGCGATCCTGGAGTCCGACTACCCCGCGGCCTGTGTCGTCGCCGTCGTCAACATCGCGATCTCCGTCGGCTTCTACGGCCTGTACAGGGTGGTGAGCCGCCGTGCTGGTGCATAGCCGCAAGGGCCGCTGGGCCGCCTGGACCGTGTTCTTCCTGCTCTTCCTCCCGCTCTTCGCCATGCCGCTGCTGGTCGTCGTCGCCGCGTCCTTCGCGACCAACTGGAGCGGCGCGTTCCCCTCCGGCCCGACCACCCGCCACTACGACGCCGCGCTGCGCGGCGACTCCCTCCAGGCGCTCACCACCAGCCTGGTCACCGCCCTCACCGCCAGCGTCCTGGCGCTCGCGGCCGGCACCTGGGCGGCGCTGTCCGCCGCCGCGCTGCGCACGCGCGGGCGCCGGTTCCACCGGATCCTGGACGCGCTGTTCATGCTGCCGGTGGCCGTGCCCTCGGTCGTCGTGGGCCTGGCCGTACTCGTGGCGTTCAGCAAGCCGCCGATGCTGCTCAACGGCACCCGCTGGATCGTGATCCTCGCGCACGCCGTGCTCGTGACCGCCTTCGCCTACCAGTCCGTGTCGGCCGCCGTCGCCCGTCTCGACCCGGTCTACGAGCAGGCCGCGGCGAGCCTGGGCGCCCGGCCCGGCTACGTCCTGTGGCGGGTCAGGCTGCCGCTGCTGCTGCCCTCGCTGAGCGCCGCCACCGGACTGTGCTTCGCCCTGTCCATGGGCGAGCTGAGCGCCACGATGATGCTCTACCCCCCGGACTGGGTACCGCTGCCCGTCCAGATCTTCGCGGCCACCGACCGCGGCTCGCTGTTCACCGGCTCCGCCGTCGCGGTCGTGCTGATGGCGACGACCCTGCTGGTCCTGCTCGCCGTCTCCCGCATCCGCACCAAAGCCTCGTACCGATAGGTCCCCGTATCGCCGAGCCCGTATCGCCGAGCCCCGCATCACCAAGCCCCCGTCTCGCCAAGGAGAAGTACGACGTCATGCGCACCCACCTCAAGCCGCTCGCCGCCGCCTGCGGCGCGCTCCTCCTCGCCACGGCCCTCACCGCCTGCGGCTCAGGCTCCGCCGCCGACGACGAGAACGCCGTCACCGTCTACAGCGCCGACGGCCTCAAGGGCGAGAACGGCGACGGCTGGTACGACCGGATCTTCAAGGACTTCGAGAAGAAGACCGGCATCAAGGTGAACTACGTGGAGGGTGGCTCCGGCGAGATGGTGCAGCGCGCCCTCCGCGAGAAGTCCAACACCCAGGCCGACGTGCTGGTGACCCTCCCGCCGTTCATCCAGCAGGCCGACGGCAAGGGGCTGCTCCAGTCCTACGCGCCCGCGGGCATCGAGCACGTCGCCGCCGCCGACAAGGACGAGAACGGCAGATGGACGGCCGTGGTCAAGAACTTCTTCGGCTTCGTCTACAACAAGAAGGAATTGAAGGAGGCCCCGCGCACCTGGGAGGAACTGCTGGCCGGCAAGTTCAGGAACAAGGTCCAGTACAGCACCCCGGGGGTGGCCGGTGACGGCACCGCCGTCGTCATCAAGGCGATCCACGACTTCGGCGGCGAGAAGCCCGCCATGGACTACCTGAAGAAGCTCCAGGCCAACAACGTCGGCCCGTCCTCCTCCACCAGCAAGCTCGCGCCGAAGACGGACAAGGGCGAGATCCTGGTCGCCAACGGCGATGTTCAAATGAACTTCGCCCAGTCCACGTCCATGCCGAACCTCGGCATCTGGTTCCCCGCCCGGGGCGCCCACGGCACGCCCACCACCTTCTCCCTCCCGTACGCCGCCGGACTGGTCAAGAACGCCCCGCACACCGCCAACGCCAGGAAGCTGCTGGACTTCATGCTCAGCGAGGGCCCGCAGCGCCAGGTCAGCGCGATCGGCGGCGGCTTCACGGCCCGTACCGACATCCGGGCGACGGACGAGAACGCCACCGAGCTCGCCAGGATCATGAAGGGCGTCGAGATCTTCCGGCCGGACTGGAAGGACATCGACGAGAACCTCGACGACTACATCGACGCATGGAAGTCCGCGACCGGCAGCTGACGGCTCACGGTGCCGCGTGATTAGGGTGGGGCATCGGACCGGCACCGCGCGGTGCCGCCGATGTCCCCAGCACAGGCGTCACGCGGCAGGAGTGCGGCAGATGGCAGAGCGCAAGCCGATCGAGTCATGGCTCACGGACATGGATGGCGTGCTGATCCACGAGGGCGTGCCGGTGCCCGGCGCGGACGCCTTCATCAAGAAGCTGCGCGAGTACGGCAGGCCCTTCCTCGTACTCACCAATAATTCGATCTATACGCCGCGTGACCTCCAGGCCCGGCTCGCCCGCATGGGTCTCGACGTGCCCGTGGAGAACATCTGGACCTCGGCGCTCGCCACCGCCCAGTTCCTGGACGACCAGCGGCCCGGTGGCACCGCGTACGTCATCGGGGAGGCGGGCCTCACCACCGCCCTGCACGACATCGGGTACGTGTTGACCGACGCCGAGCCGGACTACGTGGTGCTCGGTGAGACCCGTACGTACAGCTTCGAAGCCCTCACCAAGGCGATCCGGCTGATCAACGACGGGGCCCGGTTCATCGCCACCAACCCCGACGAGACCGGCCCCTCGCCGCAGGGCCCGCTGCCCGCCACCGGGTCGGTCGCCGCGCTGATCACCCGGGCCACCGGGCGCGACCCGTACTTCGTCGGCAAGCCGAACCCGTTGATGATGCGCGCCGGGCTCAACGCGATCGGCGCCCACTCCGAGACCAGCGCGATGATCGGTGACCGGATGGACACCGACGTGCTGGCCGGGCTTGAGGCAGGCATGCGGACGTTCCTGGTGCTGACCGGGCTGACCACGCCCGACGAGGTCGAACGCCACCCGTTCCGGCCGTCCCGGGTGGTCGACTCCATCGCGGATCTGGTCGACCTGGTCTGACCCCTCACCCACGTGGCGCAGCCACTGGCCGCAGCGGATGCGGACAGTGGCCGTCGGAGTGAGCCTTCTGGTATCGGAGGTTCACTATGCGTTTCGTTCGCGTCACACTCTGTGTCGCGGCCGCCGTGGTCGCGGCCTGCGCCCTGAGCGCTCCCGCGTCGTCCGCGGCGGCCGACGGCGGCGGTGCCACCGCCGAGCGCGCGCGGGCGGACGCCTTCGGGCCCGCGGAGGCGTACGGACTGGTGCTGGCGGGCGGTACCGCGCTGGGGGTCGGGACGCTCGCGGTACTCCGCCGCCGGGCGGCCCGCGCGGCCCGCGCGTCCCGGTCGCAGCGGCCGCCCGCGGACTGACCGTGATGTCCGGCGACGGCGACGGCGACGGTGGCAGCGACGGCGGCGGTGGCCGCGAGCGCGACCGCGAGCGCGACCGCGAGCGCGACCATGACCGCGTACGGGCCGGTGGCACCCGGCTGCTCACGGGTGTGGCGTGGGTGGTGCTCCTGCTGGGGGTGTGGCTGTGGGGCCGGGGGGCGCCCGGCGGTTCGGAGGCGATGACGGGGGATGCGGCGGCCGCCGGGCGGCCGCCCGCGCCGGGGCTGCCCGCCGCCCGTGGTCCGCTGACCGCCGCCCGCCCGCAGCAGGTGGTCATCGAGTCGGTGGGGGTCCGGGCCCCGGTGGTCGGGCGTGGTTCCCGCGCCGGCATGGGGGGCGCGGCCGGTCCGCCGTCGTACGGCCGGCCGGGGGATGGCGGCCGGTACCGGCCCGGGGAGGTCACCTGGTACCGGGCCGGGCCGCAGCCGGGGGCGAAGGGGGTGGCGGTGCTGGTGGGGCAGGCCGAGGACCCGTCCCGCCCGGCTGTGCCGCGCCCGCTGCCGGCCGCCTTCCGCCGGCTCGCCGACGTGAGGCCCGGTCAGAAGGTGCGGGTGGGGCGGGCGGACGGCTCGGAGGCGGAGTTCACCGTCGAGCAGGTCGAGGTCGTCGGTGCCGCGCGCTTCGAGGCCGATCGGGTCTACGGGCCGCGGACGGCGGGCCGCGCCGAGCTCCGGCTCCTCACCTGCGGCGGCCGGTTCGACCGCACCCGCGGGACGTGCACGGCCGACGTCGTGGTCTCGGCCTATCTGACGGGCGTGCGCAAGGGCGCCGCCTCGGCTTCGGGCGGCGCCGCCGACCGCGGCGGAGGGGGGTAGCCGGGGAACTTACCGGAGCCGCCGGAGGGAGGTGGCCGGGGAACCTGCCGGAGCCGCCGGAGGGTCGCCCTCTCGTACGCCTCCCCCATACGCGCCCCATACGGCTCAGTTCGCGCCGCGCCTGCTCGCGCGGTGTGTAAGGATGCATTCGTTCCCTCTCATCCTATTTGTACGAAAGGTGAGTGTATGTACGGTAGTTGCGCCGCCCAGCGCATGCGCGCAGGGGTGTGTGCGGCGGCGGCAGGAGCTCTGCTGGTGCTGTCGGGATGCTCCGGATCCTCCAATGGGGACGCCCGCAAGGCGGAGCCACCGCAGCAGCGGCCGAAGTCGCTGGTCCCGTACTGGGTGAACCCCGACGGCAACGCGGCGAAGCAGGTCGCCGCGTACCGCAAGAGCGGCCATACCGACGACGCCAAGCTGATCTCGACGATCGCCGACCACCCCGTGGCGGAGTGGATCGGGCCCGACAACCCCGAGGGCGAGATCCGCGGCATCACCGCGGGCGCCGCGGCCGCCGACCGCGAGGCGCTGCTGGTGCTGTACAACATCCCGCACCGCGACTGCCAGAAGTACTCCCAGGGCGGCGCGGGCGACGGCAACGCCTACCTGGCCTGGCTCGACCGGGCGATCAAGGGCATCGGTGACCGTGCCGCCACGATCATGCTGGAGCCGGACGCGCTGCCGCACGTGGTGGACGGCTGTACGCCGCAGAAGTTCCACGAGGAGCGGTTCTACCTGCTGACCACCGCGGTGAAGCGGCTCAAGGCGCTGCCGCACGTCAAGGTCTACCTCGACGCGGGCAACCCGGCCTGGATCACCGACCCGGCCAAGATGGCCGAGCCGCTGAAGCGGGCGGGTGTCGCCCAGGCGGACGGCTTCGCCCTGAACATCTCCAACTACCAGACGACCGAGGCCAACACCGCCTACGGGCGGGACCTGTCCGCCCTCGTCGGCGGCAAGCCGTTCGTGATCGACACCAGCCGCAACGGCAACGGGCCGGCGCCCGGCGAGAAGGATCCGGAGGTGTGGTGCAACCCGGCGGGCCGGGCGCTGGGGGAGCGGCCGACCACGAAGACGGGTGACAAGCTCATCGACGCCTATCTGTGGGTCAAGCGCCCGGGGGAGTCGGACGGCACGTGCAAGGGCGGCCCGCCGGCGGGCAGGTGGTGGGCGGACTACGCCCTCGACCTGGCCCGTAACACCCAGGAGCGGGACAACGCCAAGGCCCGCAAGGAAGCAGGGAAAGGCCGCTAGGACGCCGCCACGGGCAGAGCCCGTGACCGCGGAATTCCCGCGACGCCGAACCCGTGGCGCGGAACCCCGCGACCGCCGGACGGGTGACGACCCGCGCCGCCGTCAGGCGGCCGGGCTCACCGGCACCTTGACCCAGACCGCCTCGGAGGGCGTGCCCGTCTCGTCCGCCACGGTGAGCATGTACCAGCCCGGCGGCACCAGCGACGGGTCCTTCGGGATCCGCACCGTCAGCCGGCCGTCGGCCTTGGCCATGTCCAGCTCGATGGAGCGCTGTTCGACGTTCGTGACGTGGGTGAAGGAGCCGGGTCGGATCAGCCGGGCCTGCCTGATCGTGCCGGTGTCGGGGCTCTCGTACGTCACCTTGCCGCCCGGCTTCACGACCTTGGGCCCGGGGTCGACGAGCACCGGCCGTCTGTCCCGGAAGAGATAGGGCGGACTGTAGATGTCGATCTGCTGTTCGAACTCGCCCGGTTGGGTGTTGGCCTTGTCGCTGAACAGCGAGTCGGAGCCGAAGGTCATCACCCGGCCGTCGGGCAGCAGCAGCGCGCCGGAGTGGTAGTTGCGGCCGACCAGCGGGTCGGCGACGCCGTGCGAGGCGTTCGTCCGCGGGTCGTAGATCTCGGCCCTGAGGATGTTGCTCGCGTCCCGGCCGCGGTAGTCGCCGGATCCGTTCGTGGTCAGCACCGTGTCGTCGGGCAGGATCACGCTGCTGGGATAGCGGGCCTTGGCGTAGAGGTCCGGCCCGTCCTTGAAGCGCGGGTGCTTCGCCCGCAGGTCGACGAGCCGGGTCCTCGCGGTGGACTTGGAGCTCTCCCCGACCCCGCCGCCGCCGAGCACCATGTACCGGCGCTTCTGGGCCGGCGGCAGCAGGACGGACATCGAGGTCTCCAGGATGCCGGGGTCGCTGATGCCCGGTACGACGTCGAACGTGTTGCGCTTGAGGTCCCAGATGCCGGGGTGCGGCCCTGGTCGTCGGGGCCGTAGCCCGCGTTGGAGCCGGTGTAGAAGATCGTGCCCCGGTCGTGGAGGAACAGCGCGGGATAGGTCGGGAAGAAGCGCTGCTTGCTCAGATAGCGCCACTTCTTCGCCTTCGGGTCGTAGATCTCGTTCTTGCCGGGCACCACCTGGCCGATCTCGTCGAGCCCGGAGACCGAGAGGACCTTGCCGTCGGGGAGGGTGGTGAGCGTCGGATACCAGCGGGCCTCGTGCATCGGGTCGACCCTGATGTAGCGCTCGGCGACCGGGTCGAATTCGAAGGAATCCTTGATGCCCTGGAAGTCCTTCTTGTCGAACGACAGCTTCTGCGCGATGCCGTAGTAGTTCCGCTCGTCAGCGCCCTTGAGGCCGGCGATCCGGTAATTGTCCTGGGTGCCGGTCTGGTAATTCTCGCCCTTGTGCAGCGCCTCGACGTAGACGCGGGTGGTGCCGGGCGTCACCGTGACCTTTCCGGTCTTCTTGTTCGTGGTCTTCTCCGCCCGCGGTACGAGGACCGGATCCTTGGACTCGAACGACTTGCCGTTCGCCCGTCCGGTGAAGCGGGTGCCGGCCGGGAACGTCTTCGGCTTGTCCGGGTTCTCGTTGTGGACGATCATCAGACCGCCGGCCTTCTGCACGTCGCCCTCGAGCTTCTCGTAGCGCTGGGTACCGCCGGCCACCAGCAGTTTTCCGTCCGCCAGCTGGGTGTGCCCGGTACAGAACATGTCGCTCGGGGTCGGAATGTTCTTGAAGGTGTTCCGCTTCGGATCCCATAGCACCGACCGGAACGACTTGGCCGCGAAGTTCTTGGCGTCGTTCCCGGAGCCGGCGATGAGGAGGACCTTGCCGGTGTGCAGCAGCGCGGCGTGGATCGTGTTGATCCGGTACTCCTCGGGAACGTCCACCACCTTCCAGTGGCCGTTCTCAGCCTTGTACTCCGGCTGGTTGATCTTGTGCTCGTGGTATTTCTCCGTACCGAAGCGGTACAGGGCCGGGCCATTGAATCCTGCCAGCACGATCACGGCGGCTGTGCCGATGGCGTAACGGCGAGTGCGGCGACTCGGTCGGTACTTCACTGCGCACGTCTCCCCAAGGACGGTCGTCACATGGATATCGCTGGACGACTGTGTCCCAAGGAGCACAAGGAGGCGAGCGACCCGCCGGAGATCGCCTCAATAGTTGAAGACCGCCCGAATAGATGAGGAGCGTACCGGCCACGGGCGGACCGGGTGCGGTGCGCGAGCGCCCCGGTCGGATCAGCCCTGGTGCGCCGAGCGCAGCCGCGCCCGGATGTTCCCGAAGTGGTCGCGGACCGCCTGCTCGGCCCGTACGGCGTCCCCCGAGCGCACCGCCGCCAGGATCTCGCGGTGCTGCGCGCAGGTGACCCGGGGATCCTGGTGGACGTCGACCAGGTCGGTACGGACCCGGTGGAAGGCGTCCCAGAACGCCTCCAGCACCTCGCTGAGCAGCAGGTTGTCCAGATGGCGGTAGAGCGCGGCGTGGAACGCGCGGTCGGTGTCGGCGCCGACGGCTCCCGCGGCGGCCTCCTCCTCCATCCGCGCCACCACGGCGTCGAGGCCGGCGAGGTCCTCCTCCGGTATCCGCCCGGCCAGCCGCGCGACCAGCCCGGTCTCCACCGCCTCGCGCAGCTCCAGCAGCTGGAGCAGGCTGTCCTCGCCGCGGTAGTGGCCCGCGACCGTGCGGAAGATCAGCCCCTCGATCATCGGGGCCATCGACATGGGGCCGACATAGGTGCCGAACCCGTGGCGGATCTCCACGATGCCCATCGCCTGGAGCGCCTTGAGCGCCTCGCGTACGGAGTTGCGGCTGACGCCGAGGAGCTCCATCAGCTCCGTCTCGGTCGGCAGGGGGGAGCCGGAGGGCAGCCGCTGGTCGACGATCAGCTTCTTGATCCGCTCCTGGATGTCGCGCGCCATTCCGCGACTGTGCACCGCGACCTCCCCATGTGACCAGCGGTCGGTACGACCGAGGGCCCCCTCGCCTAGGCGAGGGGGCCCTCGGTGTGACGTGCGCCGCCAGGGACTCGAACCCCGGACCCGCTGATTAAGAGTCAGCTGCTCTAACCAACTGAGCTAGCGGCGCTCGCTGACGTAGGAAATCTTACCCGACGCAAAAGGATGCTCCGCACCACCCGGACGGCTGGTAGAACCGGCCGTCCGGAGCGGAGGAGGGATGCGGTGATGGCGGAGCACGTGGAGCACGTGGAGATCGGCGAGGTGGCGGCGGACGCCTGGGCGCTGGGCGGCGGCGCGAGCCGCCGCGTGCTGGGGATCGCCGGGCCGCCCGGCGCGGGGAAGTCCACCCTGGCCCGGGCGCTGGTCGCCGAGCTGGCGCGGCGGTACGGGCCGGACGCGGCCGCCTATCTGCCGCTCGACGGGTTCCATCTGTCCAACGCGCAGCTGGAGCGGCTCGGGCTGACCGCGCGCAAGGGCTCACCGCCCAGCTTCGACGTCTGGGGGTACGCCGCGCTGCTGCGCCGCGTGGTCGAGGAGCCGGGGCGGGAGATCTACGTACCGGATTACGACCGGACGCTGCACGAGCCGGTCGCCGCGCGGCACCGGGTGGCGCCCGGCGCCCGGCTGGTGGTCACCGAGGGGAACTACCTGGCGTGCGACGAGCCGGGGTGGCGTGACGCGCGCCGCCTGATGCGCGGGCTGTGGTACCTGGAGGCGCCGGACGAGGTGCGGCACACCCGGCTGGTGGAGCGGCAGCGCGCGGGCGGCCGGAACGAGGGGGAGGCCCGCGCCTGGGTCGCGGGCAACGACCAGCCCAACGGCGAACTGGTGAAGGGGAGCCGGGACCGGTGCGACCGCGTCCTCGGGGCGGTGGCCCTGGAGTCTCTGTGATTGGTATGGACATGACCAAATGCGGGGTCTAACCTCCGTCGTGGTCTCTGCCTTGGTCTAGACCGCACTCGCCGGCGCCGGCGATTCGCTTCACCACGCGGCTACCGCCGCGTGGCCCCCCACGTATCCCAGGAGCGAAGCATGCGCAGAAGGATCCGCGCGGCCGTCATCGGCGTCGGCCTCGCCGCTGTCACCGTCCTCGCGACGGCCGGCAGCGCCTCCGGTCACGGCTACACCGACTCACCCATCAGCCGCCAGAAGCTGTGCGCCAACGGCACGGTGAAGAACTGCGGCCCCATCCAATGGGAGCCGCAGAGCGTCGAGGGCCCCAAGGGGTTCCCGGGCGGCGGACCCGCCGACGGCCGGATCTGCTCGGGCGGCAACAGCGAGTTCGCGCAGCTCGACGATCCGCGGGGCGGCTCGTGGCCCACCACCAAGGTCTCCGCGGGTCAGGAGCAGACCTTCACCTGGCGGTTCACGGCCGCACACGCGACCACCGACTTCCGCTACTACATCACCAAGGACGGGTACAGCCCCAGCGAGAAGATCACCCGGGCCAACCTGGAGCTGACCCCGTTCCTGACCGTCCCCTACAACGGCCAGCGGCCGCCGAGCACCCTCTCCCACTCCGGGCGGCTGCCCAGCGGCAAATCCGGCCACCACGTGATCGTCGCCGTGTGGACGATCGCGGACACGGCCAACGCGTTCTACGCGTGCTCGGACGTCCAGTTCTGAGCGCACAGCTCTGAGCGCACGCGGACCCCGTGGCCCTGCTCGGCCCGCAGGCCGGGCAGGGCCGCACGGCTACTCCTTCGGCTCCTTCGGCTCCTTCGGCTCCTTCGGCGCGCGCAGCGCGATCCGGGCCAGCGCGGCCGCCACCACCAGCGCGACCGCGGCGAGCAGGGCGGCGTCCGGAACCGCGTCCCCGACCCGCCGCGCCCACTGCTCCAGCCGGAACTCCTGGTCGGCGTCGAGCACCCCGGAGACCGCGGACATGCCGTTGTACAGCAGGAACAGGGTGCCGATGCCGATGAAGAACAGGCCGGACAGCAGCGAGGTGGTGTGCAGCCGCAGCCGCCCGACGCCCAGCTCCCGGCCGCGCAGCCAGCGCCGCCGCCCCAGGTCGAAGCGGTCCCACAGCAGCGCCAGCAGGAACAGCGGCAGCGCCATGCCCAGGGCGTAGACGGCCAGCATCGACCCCCCGTACACCGGGCTGCCGCTGACCGCCGTCACCGTCAGCACCGCGCCCAGGATCGGCCCGGCGCAGAAGCCCGCCAGCCCGTAGACGCAGCCCAGTACGAAGGTGGCCGCGGCCGACGCCGCCGAGCGGGGGGTGATCCGGCCCGCGGCCGCCTGCGCGCGCCGCGACGCGAAGCCGAGGCCCAGGATCTGCGCCGCCCCCATGGCGATCACCGTCCAGCCGCCGACCGCGACGAGGGTGTCCCGGTGTCCGTAGAAGAGCCGGCTGGCGGCGGTGCTGGCCACGCCGAGCGGGACCAGCGTGGTGGCGAGCCCCACGTAGAACACCGAGGTACGGGCCAGCAGCCGGCCCGGTGAGGAGAGGGAGTACGCGAAGAAGGCGGGCAGCAGCAGCGCGCTGCACGGGCTGAGCAGGGCCAGCGCGCCGCCGAGGAAGGCCGCGAGGTAGCCGATGTCGGTCACTTCGCCGCCTTGCCCTTGTCGTCGTCCTTGCCCTTGCCCTGGGCCTTGGCCACCGCGGCGGCCTCGTCGATGACCGACGAGAAGACCTCGGTCGGCTGCGCCCCGGCCAGCGGCCGTCCGTTGACCAGGAACGACGGGGTGCTCTGCACGCCCAGTCGGTACCCCTCCTCCTGGTCCTTCTTGAGCGCCGCCTTCGCGGCCGCGCCCGACATGTCCTCGTGGAAGCGGTCGAGGTCGGTGACGCCGCTGCGGCGCGCCATCTCGGTCAGCTTCTCCTCCGAGAGCGCGTCGCCCTTGCGGGGCTTGGCGTACAGCTCGTCGTGGAACTGCCAGAACCTGCCCTGCCGCCCGGCGGCCCACGAGGCGCGCGCGGCCCGTTCGGAGTCCTCGCCGAAGATGGTGTAGTTGCGGAACTCGATGCGCAGCACCCCGCTGTCCACGTACTTCTCGATCAGGTCCGGCTTGGTCTCGCGGGAGAAGCGGCCGCAGAACGAGCACTGGTAGTCGGCGTACTCGATGAGGACGACGGGCGCGTCCTTGCGGCCGAGGGCGAGCGGGTCGCCCGCCTCGCGCCGCTCGGTGGACCGCGCCAGCTCGTCGTAGGCGCGTTGCTGCGCGGAGTCGGTGGCCGGGGGCGCGGAGGCGCCGCCCGCCTTCGTCCCGTCGTCGTCCCCGCCGCTGTCGTTGATGGCGAGGATGGTGCAGAAGAGGGCGACGACGAGGGCGATGGCGGCGCCGATCGCCGCGAGCCGCCGGGTGGTGGTGGCGCGTGCGGGCATGGTGGTGTGCTCCATGTGGTCATACGGAATCCGGGCATGCGGAACACCGGCCGAACGGGCGCGGGGGCGCGCGGGCGTGGGACGCACGGGCGCGGGGCGCGGAGGCCGGTGGAGGCGGGCCTAGATTCTGAGGACCGGGAGGAGTTCGGCGCAGCCCGTCGGCGGGAGCGGCGGCGCGCGGGGTGGCACGGCGTGCGGAGTGCGTCCCGCGGGTACGGCGACGTGGGTGGCGGCCGGATGCGGCAGCGGGTCGGTGTGCGGGGTTCCGGTCACCGCGGCCTGCGTTCCGTCGCGGGCGGGGTGGGGAAACCTGTCGCACTGGGCGGGCTGCCGCGACGCGGCGGTCACGTCGGACCGGCGGGCCTCGGCCATGGCGGTTCGGAGCTCGGCTGACGCGGCCCGGTCCCCGGCCACGTCGGCTGTGGCTCCGGCCGCGTCGGCCCCGGCGCCGACCGGGGTGGCGATGTGTGCGGTCGCGAAGGCCGCGTACCGATGGCCCGCGGCCGCGGGCGTCGGATCGGCGGCGAGCCCCGCGACGAACCCGGCGATGAGCGCGAGGAGCAGCGTCACCGCCCGGGAGGGGCGCTTGATCGAACCGCGCGGCGGCGTCATGCATCCCTCCCTTTGGGTGGCTTCGGGGTGTCTGTCCGGGCACCGTAGGCGGTCCATGCTATGCGGAAGCGCCCTCGGCGGGCTGTTCGGGCTACGCGCGTCAACAGTGGCAGCAAGTGGACACCTGTTTGACTTTCGGGTCGCCGTTCGTCGCGCTCCGGGTGCGGTGCGTACAGGTGGAGGGTCGCTCGGGCCGCCCGTAGGCAACTTGCTGCCAGATGGTCCACGCCCTGGCTGCTCGCGGGCGTCACCATGGCGCTAAGGCTCCGACTTTGCTCATTCTTTACCTCACGCCCCGCGTTGACTTCGTTGCCGTGTGCGAATTAGGGTCGGCTTGGTTTGAGCTCGGAGATCGTCTCCCTTTGGGGCCAAGGAATTCCTCGGGCGGGGAGCCAGAAGGCGCGTGCGGGATTGGCCCCAGCCGGGGTTTTCACAGCAAACCTCGGTCATCGACAATTGTTCGCCGCGCCACTCAGGGGAAGCCATGGTTGCTCTGCCGATGACGTCCGAGCCCGTTCACAGAAGTGCGGTGGCGGGCTTGGGAGCGCTCCCGCTGGAGATTCCGCGTCCGAGGGAGCCCGCCGCCTCGGAGTACGCCGCCACCCCGGACTACGTGGAGCGCGCCCTGCTGGCGGCGCGGGATCTGATCGAGTCGACCGTCCACCGCCACCGCCGCGAACTCGCCCGGTCAGCCCTCGTCGGCGCCGTGCCCGCGGAGGCCGTCGACCGGCTGGTGCGCGGCGCCACCCAGAGCGTCAGCGCCGTGCTCGTCGGCGGCGAGCAGGAGGACGCCCTCT
Source organism: Streptomyces sp. XD-27 (assembly GCF_030553055.1). Lineage (NCBI taxonomy): Bacteria > Bacillati > Actinomycetota > Actinomycetes > Kitasatosporales > Streptomycetaceae > Streptomyces > Streptomyces sp. XD-27. Next base: position 2,860,566 of record NZ_CP130713.1, on the reverse strand, counting down.
TCGCGGCGCTCGGCCGACCGGCGGCCGGGACCGACGGCGACCGAGTCGCCGTCAAACTCCTGTGCGTGCCCGGCGCGGCGCCCGCCACCCGGGCCCGCGCCCGGGCGAGCGGCGCCCCGGCATGCGAGATCCGGGTGGCCGACACCGACCTCCAGGAAGCGCTGTTGATCGACGGCCGCACGGCGTACGTACGGCTGGGCGCCCAGCGGGCCGACCGCCACGCGTCCCTCGTCGAGGACGCGGCGACCGTCCAGGCCATGGAGCTGCTCTTCGCCGGGGCCTGGGCGAACGCCGTGGCCTTGGAGGAGTATCCGCAGCTCGGCGGACGGCTGTCGGCGGAGACCGCGCGACGCGTCCTGGAGTGCCTGCGCACCGGCCACACCGACGAGGTCGCGGCGCGCGAGATGCGGGTCTCGCTGCGCACCTACCGCCGCTACGTCGCCGAGCTCATGCGGGAGCTGGGGGCGCATTCCCGGTTCCAGGCCGGGGTGCGCGCGGTGGAGCTGGGACTGCTGCCGGGCCGGCACTGACCGGTTCGGGCCATCGCCGGGCCGGCACCGACCAGCCGCCCGGTGCCGACACCGACGCCACGAAGACGTAGGGAACGACCGACGCCACGAAGGCGGGGGGAATGAAGGAAGGCACGCTGCCGGGCGGGGGCGGACCGGCCTCCGCGGCCGACACCGTCGACCGGACCCTGCGGGAGGTCCGCGCCCTGATCGAGTCCACCGTCGCGGAGCACCGCGCCCGCCGCAACCGCGCGTCGCCGGTCACCGAGGTGGGGGTGGAGGAGGCCGCGGTCCGGGCCGCCGCCGAGCAGGTGGCCGAGCAGGCCCGGCGGACGGTCGAGGTCGTCCTGCCCGCCGCGACCGGCCGGACGGCGCCGGTGCACACCGCTGTGGCCCAGGTCGTGGCCGGGCTCGCCCCCGGGATCGCGGTGCGGGCGCTGTGCGCGCAGGTGCCGCCCGACTGGGGCGGGCGCGGCGAGCTGCGCCAGGCCCGGGTGCCCCTGCCGACGCTGCTGATCGCCGACGGGCGCTGCGCTCTGGCGTGTACGGACTCGGCCGCCGGCCGCCAGACGTCGGTGGTGACCGATCCGACCGTGGTACGTGCCCTGCTCTCCCTGTTCACCAGCGTCTGGGGCGGCGCCGTGCCCGTCACCGGGCCGTTCGACTTCGGCAGCCGGGCCCGTGCCGACATGGTGCGGCGGGTGCTGGAGCGGCTGCGGGACGGGGTGACCGACGAGGCCGCGGCCCGCGACCTGGCCGTCTCCGTACGCACCTATCGCCGCTACGTCACGGGCATCCTGGAAATGCTGGGGGCCAACTCCCGCTTCCAGGCCGGGGTGCGCGCAAGCGAACTCGGCATTCTGCCCGGCCGCGGCTAATTGCCCCGAACGCCTCGGCGTCCGCGCATTTCCGTTTTCCTGGGCCGCATTGTGAACCGGCGCGGGCGGGCGATAGGTTGCAGACAGGCGTGCCGTAATCCCGGCAACCGCCAGTAATGCAAGGGGATTTGAGGATGACGGTGCGAGGAGCGACGGCGGTGCGGGGAAGCGCCGGGAGAACGCGGGTGAACGGCCGGGGAACCCGGACCGGTGTCCGGAAGGCGACGGGTCGGCGGGCGGCGCCGCGCGCGGCGTCCCTGTCCCGCACCGTGCTGCCGCCGCTCGTCCTCGGCGCCGTCCTGCTCGCCGTGTGGGACGTGGTCACCCGCACCGGTGCCGTCTCCACGTACTTCCTGCCCACGCCCTGGAGTCTGGCGGACTATTTCGCCGACGACCTCGTCCACGGCGCGCTGCTCGACTACACCGGCGAAACCCTCTGGGAAGCGGCGGTCGGCGGCGCCCTGGGTATAGCGGTGGCGCTTCCGCTCGGCTATCTCATCGCCCGCAGCGATATCGCCGCCGCCGCGCTCCAGCCTTATCTGGCGGCTTCCCAGGCCGTCCCCGCGGTGGCCCTCGCCCCGATGCTCGCCCTCTGGTTCGGATACGGACTGACGCCGATCGCGATCCTGTGCGCGCTGCTGGTCTTCTTCCCCATTCTCGTCAACACCGTGCTCGGGCTGCGCTCCCTGGACCCGGAGGTGCTGGGCGCCGCGCGGGTGGACGGCGTGGGCTGGTGGGGAATGCTGCGGTACATCGAGTTCCCGCTCGCCCTGCCGAGCATTCTCGCCGGTGTCCGCAACGGCCTCACCCTGTCCATCACCGGCGCCGTCGTCGGCGAGTTCGTCATGGGCGGCGAGGGCCTGGGCATGCTGCTGACCATGCAGCGCGACTCCCTCGACACCGTCGGCATGTTCAGCACGATGCTGATGCTCTCCCTGCTCGCCGTCGGCCTGTACGGCGCGATCCGCCTGGTCGAGCGGCTCGTTCAGCGATAACCGATTCCTGACCTGACAAGCTTGTGCACCCTTCCGTCCTTTCCACCCTTCCAAAGGAGAAGTACGTGTCTTCCACGCTGGGCACGGCCAAGCGACCGGTGCGTAGACGTCACGCCATAGGAGCGGCTCTGCTCGCGGTGACGGCGGTCGCCACGATGACCTCGTGCGCCGAGGAGCCGGGGAAGGACGGGGGCAAGAGCGGCGACACCATCACCATGGGCCTGACGTACACGCCCAACATCCAGTTCTCGCCTTTCTACGTGGCCAAGGAGAAGGGGTTCTACGAGGACGCCGGGATCAAGGTGACCCTCCGCCACCATGGCCCCGGAGAGCAGCTGTTCGGCGCGCTGCAAGGCGGTAAAGAAGACGTGGTCTACGCGGGTGGAGACGAGATGCTCCAGGCCCGCTCCCAGAATGTCCCGGTCGTGGACATCGCCACGATCTACCACAAGTACCCGGTGGCCCTGCTGGTGCCGGAGGACTCCGACATCCGCAAGCCCGAAGACCTCAAGGGCCGCACGATCGGCACGCCCGGGCCCTTCGGCGAGACGTATTTCGGATTGCTCGCCCTGCTCAAGGAGGGGGGACTCTCCGACAAGGACGCGAAGGTGAAGTACATCCAGTTCACCCAGCAGGCCGCGTTGAAGGGCGGACACGTCGACGGCGTCATGGGATACGTGAACAACGACGCCGTGACGTTCGAGGAGACCGGGACCCCGGTCCGCGCCATCGGGCTCTCCTCGGAGAACGGCGGTGAGGCCCTCGTCGGCCCGTCGCTCGGCGCCAAGAAGAGCACCCTCGACAAGCGGGGCGACGACATCGCGAAATTCGTGGACGCCTCGCTGCGCGGAATGCAGTACGTGATCGACCACCCCGAAGAAGCGGTGAAGCTGAGCCAGAAGTACGTTCCGGTCCTCAAGAAGGAGTCGAACAGGAAGAACGCCCTCGCCGTGCTCAAGGCCACCGAGCCGCTGATGCGCAACGACCACGGCGAGCTGGGCTACATCGACCCGCAGGCCTGGGGGCAGATGGCCGACTTCATGTACGACCAGGGGCTGCTGGACAAGCAGGTCCGGCCCGAGGACGGCTACGACGCGGACTACCTGCCCAAGTCCTGACCCGCGGACTCTCTCGCGGCGGCGCGGTCGCGCATGAGGAGGAGGGCCGGCGCGGCCGCGCCCAGCACCCGCGGGCGGCCGAACGCCGTACGGACATACCGCACGGTGTGCGCAATCTCGTACGGCGTGCGCCAGGGCGTTATCCTGATCGGCGAGAGAGGGAGGCCGTATGGAGGCCGACGAGCAGCCGATCACGTCGGTGTGGACCCGTCGGCGTCGCAGGCGGCGGGAGCAGCCGGCGCTGAGCCGGCAGCAGATCGTGGCCGAGGCCCTGCGGCTGCTCGACACCGAGGGCATCGACGCCCTGAGCATGCGGCGCCTGGGCACCAGCCTGAACGCCGGCGCCACCTCGATGTACTCGCACGTGGCCAACAAGGACGAGCTGATCGAGCTGGTCGTGGACGAGGTCTACGGCGAGATGGCGGCCCCGGCCCCCGGCGACCCGGCGCAGTGGCGGGCGGCCGCGCGCGAGTGCGCCCACAGCATGCGGTCGGGCATCCTCCGGCACCCGTGGGTGGGGTCCGTGCTCGGCGGGGTGGGCCTGGCCCACCTCGGGCCGAACATGATGCGGTTGACCGAGGACATGCTCGCCCTGTTCGAAGCGGCGGGCTTCTCGCTGGACGAGGCCGACCACGCCATGAACACGCTCGCCGCGTTCGTCATCGGCATCGCCACCAGCGAGGCCGCATGGCTGACGACGCTGGCCCGCAGCGGCCAGGACGAGCAGGAGTGGACCGAGACGTTGCGGTCGGCCGCGGAGGAGGCGGTGCGGGACCACCCGCGCCTGCGGAAGGTGTACGCCGCGCAGCGGGGCACGCGGACGGAGCGCACGCGCGAGGGCCGTTTCGCGTACGGGCTGGAGCGGGTCCTCGACGGCCTGGAGACCCGGCTCGGCGGCTCGTCTCGGTAACGGGGAGAGCTACCCGTCAGGCCGTCCGGCCGCCGGTTCTGCCGGTTCCGCCGGTCCCGCTGGTCCCGATGGTTCGGCCGGTCCCGCCGGTTCGGCCGGTTCCGCCGGGGCGATCAGCTCGCCGGTACGGGCCAGCCGTACGGTGATCGCTTCCGTCGGGCACAGCTCCGCCGCCTCGGCGAGGCGGGCTCGCGCGTCCGCCGCGGCCGTGGGCGTGCGGGGGCGGGCCTGGCTGTCCGCGCCGAGTTCCATCTGGTCCGGCGCCGTGAGGACGCACTGGCCGCTGCTGACACAGCGCCCGCGGTCGACGCGGACGACCAGCTCACCGGGGTCTTCGGCGGGGACGACCGGCTCACCGGCGTCGTCCGTTGGGGCGACCGGCTCACTGGGGTTGTCCGTGGGGACGACCGGCTCCCCGTGGTCTTCCGTGCTCACCAGGCGACCTCCAGCCGCAGCGGGCTGCGGGTCCGCATGCCCTGACGCCATTCGACCGCGTCCACCGGCCCGGCCAGGCGCAGCCGAGGCAGCCGGCGGGCGAGCCGGTGCAGCGCGAGCTCCATCGTCATCCGGGCCAGCCAGGCGCCCAGGCAGTGGTGCGGGCCCGCGCCGAAGGTGAGGCTCTGGGCGGGAAGGGGACGGAAGAGCCCGTCGGTGCCGGCGCAGAGATCCGGGGCGAACACCTCCGGGTCCCTGCCGGCCGCCAGGATGTCCACGGACAGCACGTCGCCCGCGGCCACGGTGACGCCGCCGACCTCGACCTCCGCCGTTGCCCGGCGGAGGATCCCGCCGCCCGTGGTGACGTCCGCGCGGGGAATGAACCGCAGCAGCTGCTCCACCAGCGGCGCGGCTCCCGCCTCGTCCTCCGTCCCGGCCTCGCCGAGCCGCCGCCACGCCTCGGGGGCCTCGTCGAGCAGATAGACGACGCTGTTGCCCAGCGCCACCTGGGTCGTCTCCATCCCGGCCACCACCAGCACGCGGGCCGGGAGACGAGTTGGGACTCGCCGATGCCGCCGTCCGGGCCACCCCGGCCTCCCGCACCCTCGTCGTCCCCCGCACTCCCCTCACTCCCTTCGTCCGCCGCGGCCACCAGGCCGCTGACGAGGTCGTCACCCGGGTCGGCGCGGCGGGCGGCGAGCAGCCCGGCCATGAAGGCCCCGAACTCGGCCAGCCCGTCCCGTACCTCTTCGGGGGTGTAGGCGCCGCGGGAGAGCGCCATGCCGCTCCAACGGGACATGGCGGCGAGGTCGTGTCGGTCCAGAGCCATGAGCCGGCTGATGACCGTACTGGGCAGTGGTTCGACGTAGGCCCCGATCAGGTCGGCCGGCGGCCCTCGGCGCACCAGCTCGTCCAGCAGGTCCTCGACCACCGAGGCGACCCACGGGCGCCAGCGGGCGACAGCCCGCGGGGTGAACGCCCGCTGCACCGTCCGGCGCAGTCGGCGGTGCTCCTCGCCGTCGAGGTTGAGCAGCGACTCCGGGTCGTCCAGGATGCTCGGGGAGGCGGCCAGGGGAGGGGCGTCGGGAGCGAACATCGGCGCCCGGCCGATCCGGTGGTCGGTCAACACGTGGCGGACGTCGGCGTACCGGGTCACCACCCATACGGGGACGCCGGTGGGCAGCCGCTCCCGCCGGGGCGGCCCGAGCGGGCGCTGGGGCGTCCGGTGCATCGGGGGCAGGGGGGATCTCGGGCCGGTCATGAGTCCTCCTCGACTGCTGGAGACGTGGGGACCTGGAGAAGGAGACGGTCGGGGCGTGCGATCGACCCCACACCAGTTATGCGCAGGACCGGGCGGAGGGCATGGCGCGACACGGCGTGCTACTCCACGTGGGCGGCGGCCCGGCGGTGCAGCGCGGCGGCCACCGCGAAGGCCGCGCCCGCTCCGGCGGCGAGCGCCAGCCAGCTGCCCGCCGCCGGCGTGTGCCCGATGACGAACAGCCCGAGCGGCGGGCCGGAGGCCGTCCCCAGGTTCCAGGCCAGCGAGGCCAGCGCGCTCGCCCGGCCCACGGCCGCCTCGCCGGACCAGCGCAGCAGCAGCGGGTAGTAGGCGGAGGAGTACGTCAGCTCGCCCGCCGCGAAGAGCACCGCGAACGCCAGCAGCAACCCGTACCGCACGGCCGGGCCGCCACCGTTGTCGCTGCCACCGCTGCCGTCGCCGCCGTCGCCGAGCACCGCCGCCAGCAGCCCGCAGCCGAAGGCCGCCGCCCACAGCACCGGTCCCACCGCCAGGGACACGGTCTCCGGCAGCCGCTCGAACCAGCGCCGCGCCAGCGGCTGGAGCGCCACCAGCGCGAAGGAGTTGGCGGCCACCACCGCGCTCACCCAGCCCAGTGTCACCGCCATCCGGTCGTGCATCAGCAGCGGCACGGTGGCCTCGATCTGCGTGAAGCCGACGATGGCGAACAGGGCCTGGGCGAGGACGAGCAGCGCCATCGGACCGGACCGCAGCAGCGTGCGGTACGTGGGACTGTCCCCGCCCCCGTCGGCGGCCCGCGGAACCACGTTCCGCCCACCCCGGGGCCGTACCGCCCAGACCACGGCGACCAGCGGCAGCGCGGCGGCGGCGTTGGCGACGTACAGCCAGCGCAGCGTCGCGGTCGGGGTGTCCGCCCCGTGCAGCGCGAGCCCGGCGAGCACCGAACCCGCCCCGATGCCGACGTTGTTGACGATGTGCCGGACCGTGAACGCGGTACGGCGCAGCCGCTCCGGCACGGCGGCGTCGACGACCCCGACGACCGCCGCGTAGAACAGTCCGAAGCCGACGCCGACGCAGGCGCCCGAGGCCAGCACCAGCGGGGCGCCGTGGGCGGGCGCCAGCATGGCGTAGCCGACGCCGAGCGCGGTGCCGCCCAGCGCCGCCACCTTGTGCGGCCCGGCTCGGTCGGCCAGCGGGCCGCCCAGCAGCGCGGCCGCGAAGCTGGCGGCGGCCATCGCGATGAAGTAGCCGCCCGTGCCGCCCGAGCCCAGCCCCAGCAACTGACTGATGTAGATGGAGGTGAAGGGGAAGCACAGGCCGTTGCCGAGACTGGACAGCGCCAGGCAGGCCATCAGGACGACGAAGCGCCGCCCGACCCGCTCGGGCGCCGCCCCGGCCGCGGCGGGCTGCGCGGTCAACCCGCCAGCCCGTCCCGGATCTTCATCAACTCCTCGGCCTGCCGCAGGTCGTACGGCGTGGGCAGGGACAGCACGACGTGCACCGCGCCGGCCGCCGCGAAGCCCTCCACCAGCGGCAGTTGGTCCGGGTTGACCATCACGGTGCGGGCGACGGCGGCCGGGTCGCGGCCGACGCGCTCGCACCAGCGGTCCAGTACGCCGCTCAGCTCACGGAACTCCGCGACCGGGTCGGCCGAGGCCCAGCCGTACCAGTTCCACCAGTCCGCCTCCCGCGCCACCAGCTCCAGGGTGCGCTTCCGCCCGGCGCCGCCGATCAGCAGCGGCAGCGGCCCGGCCGGTCCGGGGTTGAGCGCGCCGAGCCGCTCCTTGACCGCCCTCACCGACGCCTCGAAGGCGTCCAGGCGCGCACGCGGTCCGGGGAAGGGCAGCCCGTACGCGGTGTGCTCGGCCTCGAACCAGCCGGCGCCGAGCCCCAGCACCAGCCGCCCGCCGCTGAGCTGGTCGACGGTGCGGGCCATGTCGGCGAGCACGTGCGGGTTGCGGAACGCCGTACAGCTCACGAGCGAGCCGATCGCCGCGTGCCGGGTCTCGACCGCCATCGCGGACAGCAGCGACCAGCACTCGAAGTGGCGGCCCGCCGGGTCGCCGGTGTGCGGCAGGAAGTGGTCCCAGGTCCAGATCGAGTCCAGGCCCAGCGCGTCGGCCTCCCGCCACGCGGCGCGCAGGGGGCCGATGTCGGTGTGCTGGGGGTGGAGCTGTACGCCGACGCGCAGGCCGGACTGCTGCCCTGGGGACACGTGGACCACTTCGGGGACACCTTCTTCGGGAATGGTCACGGCGCAACGACCCTGAGAACGGTCACGGCGTGACGACGACGCGGTAGACGGGCGTCTCCGCGGTCTGCCGGAGCGCCTGCTCGACGTCGTCGAGGGGATAGCGGGCGGAGACCAGCGGCTCCAGGCGCGCGGTGAGTGCCCCGCCGCGCAGCAGCTCGGCCGCCGTACGCCAGTCCGCGGGCTCCTGGCTGTACGAGCCGGTGACGGTCAGCTGACGCCGGTGCACCTCGTAACCGGGCAGCTCGGCCGGCGGCCCGTCGGGGGAGCCGCCGAACAACACGATCCGCCCGCCGTCCGCGACGGCTTCCAGCGCGGTGGCGATCGACTCCCGGGAGGCGATGGTCACGAAGACGACGTCCGCGCGGGGCACGTCGGCGAGCCGGTCGGGTGCGACCGCCGCATCCGGCCCGGCCGCCAGGATGTCCACCCGCCGCTGCTCGTCCCGCTCCACGACGACCACGGAGCGGGCCTGGAAGTGGCGGGCCAGGGCGAGGTGCAGATGGCCCATGTATCCCGCACCGATGACGGTGACCCGGTCGCCCGCCTGGAACCCGCCGCGGCGCAGCGAGTGCACGACGCAGGCCAGCGGCTCGCCCATGGCAGCCAGTTCGGGCGCGATGTCCCCTACGGACCACACCTGCGCGGCGGGAACCCGGACGTACTCGGCCAGCCCCGCCCCCATGGTGATCGCCCCGTCGGCCCGCATCCCGCCCTGCGGCGAGGCGCAGACGGCGGACCCGCCACCACGGCAGCCGCGGCAGGCCCCGCAGCGCGTGAGCAGATCGACGGCGACCAGCTCCCCGACGCCCGGCACGTCCTCCAACTCACCGGCCCGCGCCCCGACCCGCTCCACCCAGCCGGCGACCTCATGGCCCGCGGCGGTGGGGTAGACCGGCATGCGACCCGCGTAGAGGTTGCCTTCCATGGTGCACAACCCACACGCGGCGACCCGCACGAGCACCTCGTCGTCCCCCACGTCCGGCACGGGTATGTCACGTAAGTCGACCTGGCCCGCTGCGGTGATCACCGCTGTGCGCATGCGAACTGCCTTCCGAATACACGATGTTGTGTCCGGAGGCTATGCCGGGCCGCTCGGCGAGGCAAGATCTTCACCGGGGTCTGCCCCGGCCGATCGCGCGGGGCGCATGGGGGATTCAGGGCGCGTACCGAGCCATCGTGTACGCGGTCGGACCGACGAGCCCACCCCAGGACTCGCCCACCATGTCCACCACCTCGAACCCCGCGCCGGACGCGTAGCGCTCCAGCTCACGCGGAAACAGCACTCGCCGCCGGATCTCGTCATGAACCTCGTCACCGGATGGGAGCATCCAACGCCTGTACATCGTGTTGATCTGCGTCCGCAGGTCCCACGCATAGCGGATGGTCACCAACGCGGGTCCGTCCGAAGTTTCGACAACGGCACTGGTCGGCTCGGGGCCGGTGATCGGCGACACTGGCGAGCACAGCACGAGGAGCGCCCCGGCCCGTGCATGCGCGGCGAATGTGTCGAAAACCGCGCTGATCTCGTCATTGTCCTGCACGTAGCCCAGAGAGTTACCGAGGCACGTCACGACATCCATGCGTCGCCGGAGCCGGACCATGCGCATGTCACCGGCTCGGATGTCGACTCCGGGGCGCACTCGACGTGCGTAGTCGACCAGGCCCGGCTGAAGATCCACCCCGACACACTCGAAGCGTTTCGCAAGGATCTCCAGATCCCGACCGGTCCCGCAGCCGAAGTCCACCAGCGTGGACGCTCCCGGGTGGTGCAGTTCGATTAGGGCCTGGCACACCTCGGCGCTGCCACTGTCCGACTGCACCTCGTCGTACATCGCGGGGTTCCGGTAGAAGATGTTCGTTTCCTGCATGTGTTGACTTCCGCAAGGAGGCTGGTCATGTGAGGGCCCGCAACCCGACTTCCAGAGCGAGCACGTCGCACAGCAGATCGGGCACAACGGGTGTGCGTTCGGCGTCCTCCCGGGCTTGGGCAAGCGCTTTGGGGTCAACGTAGCCGAGATCACCCAACAGAGACTCCCGCAGCATGCTGTCCAGGGTGGGCAGCCCGAACGTGCGCAACCCCGTTTCCATAACCTCCAGGAAGTTTTCCGGCTCGGCCGGTGAGGCGACCGACTCGGGCAGTCCCGCACGCCGTAGCCGCTCACGGAACATCGCCTTTCCGCGCTTGTGCTCGTGCGGCAACTGTTCCATGAACCGCACGATGCGGGGGTGTACGAGGGGGCTCACGGGCCAGACGCCGACACGGAGGAATCCGGGGTTGTGGAGCCCGAACGCCATGAGTGCCGGTATGGGGAGTACCGGAATCGGTGCCAGCTGCTCATCCACGTCAGCGAGTGCTTGTTTGGCTTTACTGCCAAGCCACGGAACCGGTTCCGTCATGGGAAGTTCGGCGCTCGTCCTCGAATGGTGTGCGTTGATCTCGTCGCCGCCGTTGCCCGTGAAGATGACGTCACAGCCCCGTGCGGCTGCCTGGGCGCGCAGTACGTCGAAAGCCTCTTGGTAGAAGGCCCCTGCGGGGTCGTGCGGCTTCCCGAGGGCTCGCACTCCTCCTGGCACGAACGGCGGATGTTGCATGGCAGGAATGGCCGTATCGCGGAAGCCGCAATGGTCTACGAACCGCCTTCGCCGCTCGCGCTGTTGAGCACCCATGCTGCCGCTCATGACCAGTCCGAAGCTGTATACCCGGTTGCAGCGGGCCGCTCTCACGGATAGCGCGACGTTGCCTGAGTCGGCTCCGCCTGAGAGTTCGATGCCCACGCACTCCGTAGCTGTGGGAGTTTCGCGGACTGCTTCGGACAGGAGCGAGCTGAACACATCCACCGGATCCACGCCGAGGCGCAGAGTGCGGGGCTCCAGTACGTGCTCGGCGGGTTCGGGGTAGCGCACGGTCAGACCCGAGGCCGTGAATACGGCCGTTGCACGCTCTGTGAGTCGGTACACCCCTTCAAACAGGGTGTCCGTGGTGTAACGGTGCTGTCTGGTCAGGATTCGGGCGACTGTACGCGGCACGACCCGGCCAGTCCGCAGATACGGGCGCAATTGGGCAAGGTCCCAAGCCCCGTGCAGCTCGTCCCCGACTGCCATGAGGTACAGAGGTGCCGTGCCGAACACTCCTGCGGAGAGGCGGACTCGTCCCTGCTCCATGGCAACCGTAGTGAAATCCCGCTCTCCGGCCTTGCGCTCCTCCACGGTGACGGTGCAGCGGTGGCCGTGGTTGTTGACCAGTGTGCGTGTGAGCACGGACGATGCAACGGGCTTGATCCAACTCGCTCCATTGGTCCATTGGTCAGTGCTCCACCGCCAATTGGCGGATTTTAGATCTTCCAGACGGATACGCAAAGAAAGCATGCGAATACCTCTCCATGGGAGCGGCGGAGTGAGTCCCGGAGTCGGCCCCACCCCGCCGCACAGCATGGATCACTTGGAGCAGTGATCACCGTTGTTGTCGCCGCCGCCCGGCATCTTGTCGAGCAGCGCCGCGTCCATGCTCGGAACGCCAGTGATCAGGTCACCGGTGAACAGTTTGTCGACGTTCATGGCTTCTACCTCCTCTCTAGGTACATTGGTTGGGACTCCGCGTACTTGCGGAGGGTCGCGGTGCCCACTCTCTGCTGAGGCGAGACGGGCGAAGGTAGATCCGTGGTGGCTTACGTGGGGCAGCTGGCCGGGGGCTATTCGACGCGGGTCACGTGTGCGTGATCGGTTACGACGCGTCGGAAGAGATCGTGCCCCGTGCGGCCACTGTGCCGCAGTGCCCAGTCCTGCGCTGCGTTCTGTTCGTCCTGCGGACCTGATTCGGCACCACATTCATACGCGACGCAGAACGCCTCGTAGATGATTCCACCCTCAGCCGCGTGCCGGATCACGTGGTCGGCGAAGCGAAATATGTGGCGGGGCTTGCGCGATGCTTCCTGATCGATAGCCAATCCCACACGGTCGCGCTTCACATCGTGGGCGGCGGTTCCTGTAACCGGTGGTCCACTGTCTGCCATGCAAATGACACTACGGATTATCGCCAACCAGCAGCAATGGCAGTTCAGTTGATGATCGTCAAGAAGTGCCACACAGGGTCACATCGGCACGCCAACCGCGTCGGCGAGGATGCGCATCTCGGGTGTGAGGGTCCGGCGTCGGGCGATGATCGTGCTCACGATGTCCCGGGCGTAGCGCTGGTTGGGAAGCCACTGGGGCGCGGTGGCACGGATGCCTGACAGTACGTCGACAGCCTCCGCATATTGACGGGTGCGGGTGTGGGCGTTGGCCACGTCCAAGAGGTGTCGATTGCGGTTGTTCGATGTGGGGCGAAGGCCCTCTGTAGGGACCTTGGCTGCCAGCTTGAGCACGAGGTCGGGGCGGTCGACGACCATCGCGTTCTCGGTTCGCTTGAGAGCCACCGTCACGGGGCCGAATGCTCTGAGGAAGTCGCCTTCCGGCGCGTACTCCCGTCCCATGGCGACTGCGGCGGAGTGCGCCAGCCGGATGGCGTCCTCCGCCTCGCCGGGGAGGTTGTCCCGTACGGCGGCAGCGGACATGCGCAGCAGCAACCAGCCCCATGCGCTCAGCTCCGCAGGTGTGGCGCGGGAGAGACGGGGCTCGACTTCGTCGGCCCAACGAGTGGCCAGGTCGCGGGCCTCGGTGAGTCGGCCACGCCGGAGCAGGAGCCAGCACATGGTGCTCACCGTCGTCGCGCTGTGCAGACGGTCGGTGGGCGCATCGAGAGAGCGGTCAAGGGCGACCTGCGCCGCCTCGAACTGGCGTGTCTGGGTCAACAGCCAGCCACTGAGCTGCAAGATCCGTGCGCGGACGCTCCGCCCCTCGAGATCGTTCTGTGCCAGGGCGTCTGCGTCTCGCAGGAGCGGAGGAAGGATCACACTCAATTCGGCGAAGCGGTCACCGGAGAACAGCGGCAACGCGGAGTCCAGTGCCTGGCGCAGCCCCGCTGCGGTCGGTGGCTCGTCCAAGCCGTCAGCCGATACGGGCGTCAGGAGTGCACGGCGTACAGGTTCCCACTGGTCATCCGCACTGCTGTCCCCATTCTCGTCACGAGACAAGGCCATGAGGTGAGTGGTCGGCACGTGCAGAGCCGACGCCAGCCGGCGCACGGTTTCCAGCCGCGTGTCCTCACGCTCTCCCTGCTCCAACTTGCGGATCAGGGACAAAGAGACGCCCGACTCGCTGGCCAGTTCACGCTGTGTCAGGCCCCGGCGCTTACGGATCTCCCGGAGCCGCTCCCCAACGTTGGCACCCATGCCATGAGCGTACGCCTGGAGGCACACTGCAGCAGGCAAAAGCAGGGCTGGTGTGCTGCCTAGCCTTGCGTGACTATGGCCGAATGGTCATGGTTCAGACGCCCCGCCTGCTGCTGCGGCGCTGGCGAGACGAAGACATCGCGCCGCTGACGGCCATCAACGCCGACCCCGAAGTGATGCGCTGGATCGGGGACGGCTCGACCCGGGATGAGGAGCAGACCCGTGCCGGCGTCGAGGCGATGGAGCGGGAATGGGAGGCGGAGGGCTTCGGGTTGTTCGCGGTGGAGATCCGGGCAACCGGCCGGCTGGCCGGATTCACCGGCTTGTCAGTGCCCCACTTCCTGCCCGAGGTGCTGCCGGCGGTCGAGGTGGGGTGGCGGCTGGGGCGGGCCTTCTGGGGCAGAGGGCTGGCAAGCGAGGCCGCCTCCGCCGCGGTGCGCTTCGGATTCCACGATCGCGGGCTGGAGAAGATCGTGAGTATCGCCCAGATCGGTCACGGGGCCTCCGAGCGCATCATGGGCAAACTGGGGATGCGCTTGGAGCGCGAGCTGGTGGATCCCGCCTGCGGGCGACCGGTCCGGGTCCGCGCGATCACCAGGTCCGAGTACGACACGCCGCAGCCGTCGTGACGGCGGTCGCGGGGCACCCTAGTCGCGGGCCGCGTCGTGTCCGTCGGTCCCATGCCGGCGGTACGTGGTCCAGATGATCGCCGCGCCCGCCGCCGAGACGGCCGAGCCCACGACCGCCGCGACGTGCATGGCGTCGATGAACGCGGAGTCGGCGAAGGCGGACAGGCGGGGCAGGCCCTGGTGGTGGGCGACGAGGCGGGTGGACTCGGCGGATTCGCGGGCCGTGTCGGCGGCCTGCGGGGGGAGGTCGGTCAGCTTCGGGGTGATCTTGTCGCGGTAGACGGTGGTGAGGACGGAGCCCAGGACGGCCACGCCGAGGACGCCGCCGACCTGGCGCAGGGAGTTGTTGACGGCGGAGCCCGCGCCGGTGCGGTCGGCGGGGAGGACGGACATGATGGCCTCGGTGGTGGGGGCGACGGCGGCGCCCATGCCGAGGCCCTGCAGGACCACGAAGAGCCAGAAGAGCGGGAGTCCGCTGTGCTCGTCGAGGAAGACGTAGCCGCAGAAGCCGGTGGCGGCGATGAGCATGGCGGTGGTGACGACGGGACGGATACCGAACCGCTTGACGAGTACGGCCGAGAACGGGGCGCCCAGCAGGACGCCGGCGGCTATGGGGGCGAGGGTGAGTCCGCAGGTGAGGGGGGACTGGTCGTGGACGCCCTGGAGATAGAACGTCGTGTAGTACATGCAGCCGTTGAGGCCGAAGAAGACGAGCATGACGGCGACGCTGGCGCCGGTGAAGCGGGTGTTGCGGAACAGCCGTACGTCGAAGCTGGGGTTGGGGACGCGGAGTTCCACGATGACGAAGACGGCTATCAGCAGTGCTCCGCCGGACAGGGATATGAGGATGGCCGGATCGGTCCAGTCGTTGCGGTGGCCGCCCTCGATGATGCCCCAGACGATGGCGAACAGGCCGGCGGTGGACAGCAGGACGCCCAGCGGGTCGAACTTCTGCCGGACCTTGGCGGCGGTCCCGGGCAGGAAGGCCAGCGATCCGGCCAGGCAGAGGACGACGATGGGGACGTTGACCAGGAAGACCGAGCCCCACCAGAAGTGGTCGAGCAGCGCGCCGCCGAGCATCGGCCCCGTGGCGATGGCCAGCCCGCTGGAGCCGGACCAGATGGCGATGGCGGTGGCGCGGTGCCGTTCGTCGAAGACCTGGGCTATCAGGGCCAGGGTGGCGGGCATGATCAGGGCGCTGCCGACCCCCATCGCCCCGCGCGCGACGATGAGTTCGGTCGCGGAACCGGCGTAGGCGGCCCACGCCGAGGCGGCGCCGAAGCCGAGCATGCCGGTGAGCAGCAGGGTGCGGTGGCCGTAGCGGTCGGCGAGCACGCCGCCGGTGAACAGCAGCACCGCGAAGACCAGCGTGTAGGAACTGATGCTCCACTGAAGCTGGTTGGGGCTGGCGCCGAGCCCCTCGTCCGGATCGGCGAGGGTTTTCAGCGCCACGTTGAGGACGGTGTTATCCAGCCAAACGGCCAGTTGCGCCAGAACCAGCACCGAAAGCGCGAGCCATTGGCGGCCGGTGGGGGACCCGGAGGAATCGGCGGGAGTGTCGGCGGAGGAGGGCGCGGTGTGCTGAGCGGCCATGTGTGCAGCGCCTTTCGGGGACCACGGGCGGTGCGGTCCGTGTCGTACGACAAGTGATGGCTTGCTGGCGCAACGAGAAGTTACCGCCAGTCAGGGGAGCGGGGGCGACTTCATGGAAACGTCCCGGCCTGTCGCGAACTGCCCCGAAGATTCTGATCTTCCTTGCCTGCAAGCACGCGTGCTGGTTATGGTGCATTGGCGTTGGCGGGGGCTGATCGCTGTTCTGCAAAGGCAACGGGGGGTGCCCTTTGAGCCATTTCGGAATGCAACCAGGTGATTCCAGGCCCAACGGTGAGGGATCGGGTGCGCCGGTCGGCCAGGATCCCGTCGACAACCTCGAAGCCGCCCTCGGCCAGGCCCTGGTGCTGCTGGAGTCCGCGGTCCACCACCACCGCCGCAGCACCCTCGCCTCCGTGGCCGCGGACCTGCCGGTGGACGGCGAGGCGGTCGCGGGCTGGGTGGCCCGGCTGGTGCTGCGGGCCGAGCGGGACGTCGTGTGGAGCCTGCCCGAGATCGCCTCGGAAGCCCACGGCAAGCTCATCGCGCAGACGCTGACGCACCTCGCGGCCAAGGGCGTGCGCACCCGGATGCTCTGCCCGCCGCCGGTGATCCGCGGCGCGCTGTGGGCCCGTACCGTCGGCGCGTTACGCCAGGAAGCAGAGGTACGGGTCTCCCGGGCGGTCCGCCGGGAACTCGTCGTCGTCGACGCCGCCGCCGTCATGGTGCCCGACGCCACCTCGGGCGAGCCGAGCGGCTCCCAGGCCTCACCGGCCTCGATGATCCAGAACTCCACCGTCGCCGACATGCTGCACCACCTGCTCGACGGCGTGTGGGCCACCGCCCAGCGTCCCACCCGGCCCCTGTCCTTCGAGGGCGGCGCCCGCGGCCGCGTATTGCGGGAAGTGCTCACGCTCATGGCCAACGGGTACAAGGACGACGCCGCCGCCCGGAAACTGGGCCTTTCCGTGCGCACCTACCGCCGATACGTCGCCGACATCATGCGTGACCTCAAGGTGGAATCGCGGTTCCAGGCCGGCGTACGCGCCGTACACAGCGGCCTGATGGAGCCGGACGGCGAGTGAGTTCGTGAATGAACTCGCGAGTGGGTGAGTTCGCGAGTGGGCCGTGAGCGGGTTCGCGAGTGGGTGAGTTCGCGAGTGAGTCGTGAGCGGGTTCGCGAGTGGGTGAGTTCGCGAGTGAGTCGTGAGCGGGTTCGCGAGTGAGCCGTGAGTGAGCCGCATCACTTCCATGCAGGTCCCTGACACTCTGAGTCAACGCTCCGTGACCCCGTCAAGGGGCGTGACAGGTAGTGGACTCACACCTTGTAGCGGCCATTGCCCGCCGCCTAGCGTCATGGCCGTTCGTCGGAGACTCCCCCCGCTTGGTTCATGACGAAAGTATGGAGGTGCGCGGCATATGACCGCCATCGTCGAAGAGCGCCAGGAAATCATCAGGGAAATCGTCATAGACATCCTTGAGATCGAGGCCGATGAGGTCACGGACACCAGCCTCTTCAAGGAGGAGCACGACGCCGACTCGCTCCGCGCCATCGAAATCCTGGCGGCGCTGGAGAAGGAGTTCAATGTCGTGATCAATCAGTCTGAACTGGGACGTATGGTCAACCTCAGGGGAGTCTACGAGGTCGTCGCCGAAGCGGCCGGCTGGTAATCGGCGACCGGCCGCACTCCCAGGAGACAGGGCAGCCATGCGAGAGACGACGCCCCGCAGAGTCGTGATCACGGGACTCGGAACGGTGTCCGGCATCGGCGTGGGCACCGCGGACTTCCTTATCGGACTGCGGGCCGGTAAATCCGCCGCGAAACCCATCACCGCATTCGACACCGAAGGCTTCGAGCACGCCATCGGATGCGAGATCGCGGATTTCGATCCCGACCGGTGGATTCAGCACCTCGATGTCCGCACCCTCGGCCGCGCGAGCCAGTTCTCGGTCGCGGCCGCACGCATGGCGGTGGCCGACGCCGGACTCTGCGACCAGGAGCTGCGGGACTCCGCCTGCCTCGTCTCCATCGGCACCACCGACGGCGAGTCGCGCGACCTCGACCACCTCACCGAGGTCTCCGTACGGCAGGGTCCCGAGCAGATGGACCCCGTCGTCGCCCGCCGGGTCCCCGCGGGCCGGCTCTCGGCCGCGATCGCCCAGGAGTTCGGCCTGCGCCGGGTCGAGGCGGTCACCCTGCCCACCGCGTGCGCGGCCGGCAACTACGCCATCGGGTACGGGCTCGACGCGATCCGCGCCGGGGACGTGGCGTACGCCCTGTGCGGCGGCGCCGACGCCCTGTGCCGCAAGACCTTCACCGGCTTCTACCGGCTGGGCACCATCGCCCCCGAGCGCTGCCAGCCCTTCGACGCCGACCGCAAGGGCATCCTCACCGGCGAGGGCGCGGGCGTGCTGCTCATGGAGTCGCTGGAGTCCGCCCTCGCCCGCGGCGCCCGGATCTACGCCGAGGTCCTCGGCTACGGACTGAACTGCGACGCCTCCCACCCCGTCGCCCCCCACCAGGACAGCGTCGCCCGCTGCATGCGGCTGGCCCTGGACGACGCCGGCGTCGCGCCCGCCGAGGTCGACTTCATCTCCGCCCACGGCACCGGCACCAAGGCCAACGACGTCACCGAGGCCGGTGCGATCCGCCAGGTCTTCGGCGACCAGGCCCCGCCGCGCACCGTCTCCCTCAAGTCGATGCTCGGCCACAGCATGGGCGCCGCCAGCGCGCTGGCCTCCATCGGCTGCGCGCTGGCGCTCAGCGAGGGCTTCATCCCGCCCACCGTCAACCACGTCCGCACCGACCCGGAGTGCGGCCTGGACTGCGTACCGAACCACGCCGTCGACGCGGACCTGAAAGTCGTCCAGAACAACGGCCTGGCCTTCGGCGGCAACAACGCCGTCGTCGTCTTCGGCCGTTACGAGCCGGAGCCCGCGAGGGCGACCGCATGAGCCGGCTGATCACCGGCGCCGGTGCCGTGGTGAGCGTCGGCGACGGCGTCGACGAGATCTTCGACGCGCTGTGCGCGGGCACCACCGGGCTGGCCGGACTGCGCGGCTTCGACCGCACCCGGTACCGGACCCGCAACGCCTACGAGATCGACGACCGGCCCGGCGACGGCGACATCCCCGGCCGCGCCACCGCCTGGCTGCTGCGCGCCGTCGAACAGGCCGCCGCCCAGGCCGGCCTCGGCGACGACCTCAGCGACGTACCGATCCTGATCGGAACCGGCCTGCGCGAACTGCGCTCGATCGAACTCGCCCACCGCGACGGCGCCGACTTCGGCCTCGACCGGCTGCACTTCGGCACCGCCCTGCGGGAACGGTTCGGCGCCGCCCGCACCTACACCTTCTCCGGCGCCTGCTCCGCGTCCCTGTACGCCCTCGCCATGGCCTCCGACCTGATCGCCTCCGGCGCCGAGGAACGCGTGATCGCGGCGGGCGTCGACACGCTCACCGAGAGCATGTACGGGCTGCTGGACCGCGTGCACATGGACCCGCCCGAGCGCGTCCAGCCCTTCGACCGCGACCGCCGCGGCGTGCTGATGGGCGACGGGGCGGCCGCCGTGGTGCTGCGCCGCGAGACGCCCGGGGCGGCCCGGGGCGCCCTGGGCAGACTGCGCGCCGTCAGCATGAACTGCGACGCGCGCCACGTCACCGCCCCCGACCCCGAGGGGATCGCCGAAGCGGTCCGCGACGCCCAGCGCCAGGCGGGCGTCAAGCCCGGGGACATCGACCTGGTGCTGCTGCACGGCACCGGCACGCTGCTGAACGACGAGGCCGAGGCCACCGCCATCGCCGAGGTCTTCGGCGCGGACGTCACCGCCCCGCTGATGACCGCCATCAAGTCCATGACCGGACACACCTCCGGCAGCGCCGGGCTGGTCAGCCTGATCGTCGCCCTGCGGGCCATGGACTCGGGCCGGGTGCCGCCCACCGTGGGCCTGACCGACCCGGTCGACGAGGCCGCCGGATTCCGGTTCGCCACCGGCCGGGTCGAGGGCGCGGACATCGGCGTCGCGCAGATCGACGCGTTCGGCTTCGGCGGCGTCAACGCGGTCGCCATCGTGGAGAGGACGGGGCGTTGAGCGCCGCGGGGGCTGCTGTCGGGAGCGCCGAGGCGACCGCCGTCAGGAGCGCCCCGGAGATCGTCGTCACCGGCGTCGGGCTCGCCCTGCCCGGCGCCGCGCACCCCGCGGAGCTGCTGCGCGCCACCCCGGTCGGCACCGACACGTACGACACCACCGCCGTCATCGGCCGCCGCGGCCACCGCTACAAGGACCGCGCGACCCGGCTGGCGCTGTGCGCCGCGGTCGGCGGACTGCGGGACGCGGGGCTGATCCCCGCGGACGGCGAGGAGTTGGCCGTACCCGGCGGCACCGTCGGCGTCGTCGCCAGCTCCAACCTCGGCAACCTCGACACGGTGTGCCGGACCGCCGCCGCCATCGGCGAGCAGGGCGTCACCGCCATCAGCCCGATGGACCTGCCCAACGCCTCCGGCAACGTCGTCGCCTCGACCGTCGCCATCCGCTTCGGGCTGCGTGGACCCAACACCCTGCTGTGCAACGGGCCCGCGTCCGGCCTGGACGCGGTGCACTGGGGCGCCAACCTGGTCGCGGCGGGCCGGATCCGCCATGCCCTCGTCATCGGCGTCGAGACCCGCAACGACATCGTCCAGGAGCTGACCGGCCACGGTGCGGACGAACTCCTGGACGGCGCGGTCGCGCTGGTCCTGGAGAGCGCCGGCGCCGCCCGCGAGCGCGGCGCCGTCCCGGCCGCCGTACTGGGCGCCTACGAGCGCCGAGCGGGCCTGCGCGCCTGCGTCGACGCCCTGCTCGCCGAGGGCGGCGGCGGTGGCGAGAGCCCCGGGATCTGGTTCACGCCGGAACGGTACGAGTCGGCGGGCGGCGGCCGGGTGGGCGGGGGCGACCGCGTGTCCGGGGGCGGTCCTGCCCCTGGAGTTGGACCGGCGCCCGGAGACGGGCCCGTACCCGAAACCGGCCGCGCCACCGGCCCCGCGCCCGTGCCCGACACCGTCCCCCGGCACGACGTCAGCCGCGCCTTCGGCCGGTCCTCCGGCGCCCTCGGCGTCCTGCAGTGCGCCGCCGCGACCGCCTGGATGACCGCGGCGGAAGCCCGCGGCGCCCGCGGCCGGGCCCTGATCACCGCCGGAGACGACGCCGCCGACGGCGTCGCCGGACTCTGGCTCCATCCGTACGGAGCGTCGTGAGCGTCGTGGACACCGAGCCCGCACAGCCCGTGGTGGTACGCCGCGCCCGCGCCGCCCGGACCGAAGGCATCCCGCTGCGGGTCCTGCTCCTGCACGGGCTGGCCGGCAGCGCCGCCGTCTGGGAGCCCTTCGCCGAGCGCGCCGACCCGGTCTGCGAGCTGTGGACGGCCGAACTGCCCTGGCGCGGCTACGGCGTCCGCGGCTGGGCCGACCGCCCTGTCGAGGACTGGGTGGAGCAGGCCGTCGCCCGACTGCCCCACGCCCCCGACGTCGTGATCGGCCACTCCTTCGGCGGCAACGCGGCGCTGGCCTGGCTGAGCCGGCGGGACCCGGCGGACAGCGGTGTCCCGCGCGGCGCCGTGCTGGTCTCCCCGTTCTACCGCCCCCGGCAGGAGCACTTCGACTGGGACGCGATCGCGTACTACCTCAACCGCTTCCAGGACGTCATCGCCGACGGGCTGCGGGTCAGTTCCCGCGGCCGGCTGGCCCCGGCCGTCCAGGAGGAGATGGCCCGCGTGCTCCGGGACCGGATCGGGCCCTACGGCTGGATGCGGTTCTTCGACACGTACCTCGACACCCCGCGGCTGCCGGTCGAGCGGCTGCTCCTGCCGTTCCTGATCCTCGGCGGCGAGACGGACATCGCGGCCTTCCCCCGCGACGCCCGGACGCTGGCAGGGGCGCTGCCCGACGCCACGGCCCGGATCCTGCCGGACGTCGGCCACTTCACGATGGTGGAGCGCGCGGCCGAGTTCGCGGACGCGGTCAACGGCTTCCTCCGCACCCTCAGCCCCGCCCGGCCCGCACCGGGCCGCGGCCCCTCCGCAGATTCCGCCGACCTTCCCGCCATGGAGTACGACTGATGACTGCCGCCGTCGCGCCGACGCTCACCAAGTCCCTGCTCAGCGATGCCACCGTGGTGCGCATGCGGCCCCGCTACGAGGGCGTCAACATCTGCACCTGGATCGGCTTCAAGCACGTCAACTACCTCGTCGAGGAAGCCGTCCTGATCCATCTCAAGGAGTCCGGGCTCTCCGCCCGGCAGCTGTACGAGGAGCACGGCCTGGGCGTCGACTTCGTACGCCTGGACACCCGCATCCTGCACGCCCTGCACCTGGACGACGAGGCCGAGGCCACCGTGGAGCCGGTGCGCGGAAAGCGCGGAAAGCGCGGAAAGCGCGAGAAGGGCGAGAACGGCGAGAAGGGCGAGGAGCAGGCGCTCACCTTCAAGGTGACCCTCCGCGTCGACCGCGACGGCGCGACCGTGAAGGCCGTCACCTCCACGGTCCGCCTGGCGCTGCGCGTCGACACCTACCTGCCGGCGGCCGCCGAGGTCCCGGCCGACCTCCGGCCGTTCGCGGTCGAGCGGCTCGGCGCCGACCTGCCGCCGGTCGCCGACCCGGCCCCGGAGTCCGCCGCGGCCGCCACCGCGGCGCTGGCGGCGGGCGGCGACGAGGAGGCGGTGCTCGCGGCGCTCACGCGCGGCCGCAACGCCCACGCCTGGAAGTGGACCGTCTCCTACCCCTACTGCCACTTCACCGAGCGCCTCCAACTGTCGGGCTACCTGCGGCTGATGGAGGAGGCCAAGGACCGCTTCGTCGCGGCCCGCGGCATCTCCATCAAGACCCTGCTGGACGAGCGGCGCTGGATCCCCGTCGTCCCGCGCTCCCAGGTCCGCGTCGTCGACGAGGCGCTGATGGAGGAGGACCTGTACACGGTCTACACCGTGGAGGAGGTCTTCAAGGACCTCACGTACACCTCCCGCATGGACAACTACGTCATCCGGAACGGCTCGTTCCACCTGGTGCAGACCGGCACCATCACGCACGGCTACGCGGAGATCGCCGACCGCCGGGACTGGCGCCTGGTGCCCTTCGACCAGAAGGTCCTGGACGCCCTCGACGGGAAGCCGGTCGACGCCTGATGGACGACGTACTGGTCACCGGACTGGGCGTGCTCTCCTGCCTGGGCTCCGGCGCCGACACGTACTGGGAGGGCATGAACGCGGCCCGCAGCGCGCCCGGGCGGGTGCCCGACCCGGACGCGCGCATGGACCACCCGCTGCTCTACATGGTGCCGGAGGCCGACCTGCCCGCCGGCCCGCGGGAGCAGGACGGCCTGCTGCTCGGGCGCGCCTCCCAGTTCGCCCTGGAGGCGGCCCGCCAGGCGGTCGCCGACGCGGGGCTGACCCTGCCGGGGGACACCGATCCGCGGCGGGTGGCGGTGGCCATCGCCACCGCCATGGGCGACTCCGGGCTGCACGACCAGTGGCGCTCGGCCGGCGCCGCCGAGGGCGACCGCTGGACGCCCACCTTCGCGGTGTCCTCCGTGGTCGGCGGCCTGCTCGGCGCCCAGGGTGCCAACGTCAGCGTCAGCAACGCCTGCGCGGCCGGCGGCTTCGGGCTCTCCCTGGCCGCCGACCTCATCCGCTGCGGCGAGGCCGACGTGGTCGTCGCAGGCGGCTCCGAGGCGTACTCCCGGGTCGCGCTCGCCTGCTTCAACCGGCTCGGCGCGATCGACCCCGAGCGTTGCCGCCCCTTCGACGCCGCGCGCCAGGGCACCATGTTCGGCGAGGGCGCCGCGGTGCTGGTCCTGGAGTCCGCCGCGCACGCCCGCGAGCGGGGCGCCACCAAGGCGTACGCCACGCTGGCGGGCACCGGCTGGAGCTGCGACGCGTACCACACCACAGCGCCCGAGCCCGGCGGCGAGCAGATCGAACGGGCCATGCGGCAGGCGCTGCGCGAGGCGGGCGCACCGGACGACGGCGGCGGCATCGGGTTCGTGGTGCCGCACGGCACCGGCACCGAGCTGAACGACACCGTCGAGAGCCGGGTGCTCAACACCGTGCTCGGTGCCGCCGCCCGCGACACCCCCGTCTACAGCCTCAAGGCGCTGCTGGGCCACACCGGCGGGGCCGCGGCCGCGCTCGCCGTCGCGACGGCGGCGCTCATCCTGCACCGCGGGTCGGTCCCGCCGAACGTGCCGCTGGGCGAGCGGGACCCCGACTGCGCCGTGCGCCTGCCGACCGGGCCCACCGCGCCGACCGGCCCCTACGGCCTGGTCAACGCCTACGCCTTCGGCGGCAACAACGTGTCCCTCGTACTGAAAGAGGCCACCCTGTGAGCGCTGACCGCGACCTGGTGGTCACCGGCGTCGGCGTCGTCGACGCGGAGGGCTTCGACTACCGCACCGCCCTGGGCCGACGCGGCTACAAGTACCTGCCCACCGCCACCCAGTACTTCCTCGCCGCCGCCAAGCGCGCCCTCGAATCGGCAGGCCAGGACAGCCTGGAAGCCGTGGACCCCGAGCTGCGCGGCGCCGCCGTGGGCACCAACAGCGCGGCCGAGGCGCTCCACGACCGCATGGACCGTACGGTGCTCCAGACCAGCGCGGCGGACCTGAGCCCGGCCCTCGCGCCGTACTTCTCCA
Source organism: Streptomyces sp. XD-27 (assembly GCF_030553055.1). NCBI lineage: Bacteria > Bacillati > Actinomycetota > Actinomycetes > Kitasatosporales > Streptomycetaceae > Streptomyces > Streptomyces sp. XD-27. The sequence continues at coordinate 2,836,063 of NZ_CP130713.1, read as the reverse complement.
TCAACCTCTTCGGCAGCAGACCGGCCACCGAGTACGCCCTCAAAGGCTTCAACATCACTCTCGTCGGCCCGCGCGTCGCGGGCTTCGACGCGCTGCGCACCGGGCAGCGCTGCGTGGCGCTGGGCCGCGCCGACTGGCTGCTGGCCGGGGCCACCGAGGAGGCGCTGCCGCCCACCGCGCCGGGCGCGGCGGCGTCCGAGGCGGGGGCCGTGGCCCTGGTGCTGGAGCCGGCCGCCGCGGTCGCGGCCCGGGGCGGCACGGCGTACGGCCGGGTCGCGGCGCGCTCGTTCTTCCTGCCGCCGCGGGCCGCCCACGACCCGGCGCTCGCGCGGGAGCTGCTCGACAGCGCCCTCAAGGAGCTCGGCCACGGCCTCGACACCGGCCTGGCCGCCACCGCCGTCCTCGACGACTCACCCGTCGGCCGGGCCGTCGCCACCGCGCTCGGCGACGGCACGACCCACGTCCCCGCGCGCGCGGGCTGCCTGGAACCGGTGCTGCGCGTGGCCGCCGCGCTGCGCGCGGGCGGAGAAGCCGCTGAGCGCCGCCCGTCCGCCGTCGTCACCGCGGCGGCCGAGGGCAACGTCGCGGTCTGCCTGGTCACCCCGGGCGGCCCGGACACCGAGCGCGACACCGACCACAAGATGAGGAGAGCAGAACGTTGACGTTCTCTCGCCTAAAGGCGGGAGACTCCACGGGTCGCCCCGTGGGTTTCCTGCTTCGTTGCCGACTGCCCGCCCGGAGTTCTCCGTTGAGGTCTTACACCGGCTCCACAGGCCGACACTGCCCGTCCGGCAGCCAGAAGGTTCTTCGCCGCGTTCACGTCCCGGTCGTGGGTCGTGCCGCAGTCGCACGTCCAAGTGCGGACGTGGAGCGGCAACTTGTCAGCCAAGGTGCCGCAGTGGGAGCACAGCTTGGAGGAGGGGAAGAAGCGGTCCACCGCGATCACTTCCCGCCCGTACCAGGCGGCCTTGTACTCCAGCATGCCCCGGAACTCCGACCAGGACGCGTCCGAGATGGCGCGGGCCAGGGTCCGGTTCTTGACCATGTTGCGCACGGTCAGGTCCTCGATTACGAGCGTTTGGTTCTCACGCACGAGCCGAGTGGTCAGTTTGTGCAACGCGTCGCGCCGCCGGTCGGCGATGCGGGCATGGATCTTGGCGACCTTGCGCCGCGCCTTGGCCCGGTTCGCCGAACCCTTGTCCTTCTTCGCGAGGCGGCGCTGGGCCAGGGCAAGGCGAGCCCGGTCGCGCCGCTCGTGCCGGGGGTTGGCGATCTTCTCTCCAGTGGAGAGCGTCAGGAGATGGTCCAGGCCCACGTCAATACCGACCGCTGCATCCGTGGCTGGGAGTGGTTTGATGCCGGGGTCCTCGCACAGCATCGAGACGAACCAGCGGCCCGCACTGTCCTGGGACACGGTCACCGTGGAAGGCTTCGCACCCTCGGGGAGAGACCGGGACCACACGATGTCCAGCGGGTCCGTCATCTTGGCAAGGGTCAGCCTGCCGTCACGGAAGCGGAACGCGGACGTGGTGTACTCGGCGGACTTCCTCGACTTCTTCCGCGACTTGAAACGCGGATACTTCGCCCGCTTGCCGAAGAAGTTGGTAAACGCCACTTGGAGGTGACGCAAGGCCTGCTGGAGCGGGACCGAGGAGACCTCGTTGAGGTAGGCCAGTTCCTCGGTCTTCTTCCACGCCGTCAGCATTGCGGAGGTGGCGTTGTAGTTGACCCGCTCCTGCCGCGCCCACGCCTCCGTGCGGGCGGCGAGCGCCATGTTGTAGACCTTGCGTACGCATCCGAACGTGCGCGACAGCTCTGCCGCCTGCGCATCGGTCGGATAGAAGCGGTACCGATACGCCCGCTTCACGCACGTCATGGTCACGCTCACAAGCTAATGCGACCACAGCTAAAGACCAAACCTGCGGGTCAGAGCACGGTCCTTCGCCTTGACGGCGAAGCCCCGCTCCTTGCTCTCCTCCGCAGGAGTCCGTTTCCCCTCCGCCCTAAAGGGCGCAGCATCCACGGAGGTTACCGATGATCGCCTCTCTGGAAGGCTCCTGGGCCCTGATCCTGGGCGCCTCCAGCGGAATGGGACTGGCGACCGCCCGCGAGCTGGGACGCGCGGGAGTCAACGTCGTCGGCGTGCACTTCGACACCGCCGAAGGCCAGGAGAAGGCCGCCGTCGCCCAGGAGGAGATCCGCTCCGGCGGCGTACAGGCCCACTTCTTCAACGCCAACGCCGCCTCCCCCCGCACCCGCGACGAACTCGTGCCGCGGATCGCCGAGCTGACCGGGGAGAAGGGCGTCAGGATCCTCATGCACTCGCTGGCTTTCGGCACCCTGGTGCCGTTCCTGCCCGCCGACGACACCCCCGGGCTGACCTCCCGTCAGATGACCATGACCCTCGACGTCATGGCCCACTCGCTCGTGTACTGGACACAGGACCTGTTCGGCGCCGGCCTGCTCCGCAAAGGCGCCAAGATCTACGCGATGACCAGCGCGGGCGACGTCAAGGTGACCGCCAACTACGGCGCGGTCTCCGCCGCCAAGTGCGCCCTGGAGTCCCACGTACGCCAGCTCGCCCTGGAACTCGCCCCCACCGGGATCGCGGTCAACGCGCTGCGCGCCGGGGTCACCGTCACCCCGTCGCTGGAGCGCATCCCGGAGAGCGAGCGGCTCATCGCGTACGCCGCGGACACCAACCCGCACCGGCGGCTCACCCGCCCCGAGGACGTCGCCGAGGCCGTCGTCCTGCTGTCCCGCACCGAGTCCTCGTGGATCACCGGCAACGTGATCGGCGTCGACGGCGGCGAGATCCTGACCGGCTGAGGAGCGCACGCGACCATGGTTTCCGCCACCACCGCGGGCGCCCCGCTGATCACCGCCTGGGCCGCCGTGTCGCCCTGGGGCCCGACCAGGGACGACTTCGCCGCCGGACTGGCCTCGGGCCGCGCCACCCGGGTGCCGCTGGACCCCGCGACCTGGGCCGTGCCCCACCCGTACGGCTGCCTGGTCCCGGACTTCTCCCTCCGGGAGACCCTGGGCCGCAAGGGCACCCGCTCCATGGACCGGGCCACCGGGCTCGCCGTCACCGCGCTGCGCGACCTGCTCACCGACCACCCCGCCGACGGGGAGCCCGCCCGGCTCGCCGGGGTCGGCGAGGACACCGGACTGGCGCTGGGCACCAGCACCGGCAGCGCCCAGAGCATCATGGACTTCACCCGCGACTCCCTGGTCGGCGAGAAGCCGTTCTTCGTCGACCCGGCCCGGTTCCCCAACACCGTCATGAACTGCGCCGCCGGGCAGTCCGCCATCTGGCACCGGCTCAAGGGTCCCAACACCACCATCGCCGGCGGCCGCGCCACCGGGCTGCTCGCCCTGCGGTACGCGCTGCGCCTGCGGCGGGCCGGCCGCGCGGACACGGTGCTGTGCGGCGCGGTCGAGGAGTTCTCCGCCGCCCGCGCCTGGCTGGACTGGCACGCCCGGGGCGTGGGCGAGGACCCCGCGGTGCTCGGCGAGGGGGCGGCCGTATGGCTGCTGGAGCCCGCCGGGACCGCCGCGGCGCACGGCCGGACCGGGCTGGCCGAGGTCGCGGGCCTGGAGTTCGGCTTCGCGCCCGGCCCCGGCCAGGCCCGCGCCGCCCTCGCCGACGTCCTACGGCGCCTGCTGGACCGTACGGGCACGGCCCCCGGCGACGTGTGGGCGGTCGCCGACGCCCGGCCACCGGGCGCCGAAGGACAGGCTGAACAGGGCGCGCTGGCCGACGTGCTGGGGGAGCACCGGCCGCGGCGGATCGCGACCGCCGACGCCATCGGGGACACCCACGCCGCGTCGGCGGCGTTCCAGGTCGCCGCCGTGCTCGCCCTCTGCGAGCGCGGCGGCGCCGAGCCCGGCAGCCTCGCCCTGGTCACCTCGGTCGACCGGGACGGCGTCGTCGGCGCCGCCCTGCTGCGGACCCGCTGACGGCCCGGCGGCAGACAGACCCCACCCCACCCCACCGCACGAGAACCGCGACAGAAGGAGACACCGTGTCCGACACCGCCGCCACCCTCGACCTCGACGAGCTGCGCACCCTCATCGCCGACGTGCTCGACGTGGAAGAGGAGGAGGTCACCGAAGACGCCCACTTCGTCGACGACCTGGGCGTCGACTCCCTCATGGCCCTGGAGGTCATGGTCGAGCTGGAGAAGAAGTACTCCATCAAGCTGGGCGAGCGTGAGCTGAAGAAGATCACCTGCCTGCGCGCGGCCCACGACCTGATCGCCGCGAAGCTGGCGAAGCAGGGGCGGTGACCATGCCCGCGCGCGGCTGCGGGCCCGTCGACGGCACGCCCGAGGTCACCGACCCGGGCGCCACCGGCGGGCCCGCGAGGACCGTCGTGCTCGTCGATCCGGCGGAGCGGGTCTTCGCCGGGCACTACCCCGGATTCCCGATCTTCCCCGGCGTCTGCGTCATCGAGTACGCCCGGCTCAGCGCCCTGGCCACCCTGCCGGAGCCGGGCGACCGCTGGACCCTGGCGGCGATCGAGAGCACCCGCTTCCTCAGCCCGGTCCTCCCCGGCGACACCCTCACCACCGAACTCACCTGGGCGCGGGCGGAGGACGGCGACGCCTGGCGGTGCCGGGCCGCCGTGTCCACCGAACGCGGCCGGTCCGCCCAGGTCAGGCTGCGCTTCGCACCCCGGGAGGACCGATGACCCCGCTCACCGTCGCCGGCATCAAGCGGCTGGTGCCGCACCGCCATCCCATGCTGCTCGTGGACCGGGTGACCGAACTGGTGCCGAACGAGCGGGTGACCGCATGGAAGGCCGTCACCGCCAACGAGCCCTGGTACGCCGAGCTCGCCGACGAGGCGCCCGACGCCGCGTACGCGTACCCGTCGGTGCTGCTGGTCGAGTCCTGGTGCCAGGCGGCCGGTGTCCTGGTGACGTGCGAGAAGCCCAACCCGGACGTGCTCGGCGGCCAGGTGATGCTCTTCGCCGGCCTCTCCGACGCGGAGTTCGTCCGCCCCGTGTGGCCCGGCGACGTCGTGGAGCACCGGGTACGGCTCAGCCGTGCGGTCGGCGACGCCGTCATCTTCGAAGGAGAGAGCGTCGTCGGCGGCGAGGTCGTCCTGCGGATCGAGCGCGCCACGATGGCCATGCGCCCGGCGTCGGAGCTCACCGGGGCCGAACCCGCCCCGGGCGAGCCGCGGAAGTAACGGAAGGGAAGAGCGAGTAAATGTCCGACACCACCAGGCGGGTCGCGCTGGTCTCCGGCGGTTCGCGCGGCATCGGCCGCGCCACCGTGCTGCGGCTGGCCCAGGACGGCTTCGACGTGGCGTTCTGCTACCGGGCCGACCCGGACGCCGCCCGCGCGCTGGAGAAGGAGGCGGCCGAGCTGGGCGCCGGCCGGGTGGTCGGCCGCCAGGCCGACGTCTCCGACGCCGACTCGGTACGCGAGCTGGTCGCCTTCACCCAGGAGCAGTTGGGGGACATCGACGTCGCCGTGGTCTGCGCCGGGATCACCCGCGACAACCCGCTGGTGCTGATGCGGGACGAGGAGTGGCACGAGGTCCTCGACGTCAACCTCGACGGCACGTACCACGTCTGCCGGTCCGTGGTCTTCGAGATGATGAAGCGCAAGTCCGGCTGCGTCGTCACCGTCTCCTCGGTGGCCGGGGTCCACGGCAACGCGACGCAGACCAACTACGCCGCGTCCAAGGCCGGGATCATCGGCTTCACCAAGTCCCTCGCCAAGGAGGTCGGCCGCTACAACATCCGGGCCAACGTCGTCGCACCGGGCTTCATCGAGACGGACATGACGGCCGGCCTGTCCGACGGGGTCAGGAAACAGGCGGAGAAGAGCATTCCGCTGCGCCGCTTCGGCCGCCCGGAAGAGGTCGCCGACATGGTCGCGTACCTGGTCCGCGCCGACTACGTCACCGGCGCGGTGTTCCAGGTCGACGGCGGCATCGTCATCTGACCGTCAGCTGAGGGAGGCGGCCGTGGCCGGCAGACGCACCAAAGTGCCCCGTTTCTATTTCAACTTCCGTAGTCCGTACTCCTGGCTCGCCCACCACGACCTGACGGTCCACCATCCGGACGTGGCTCGGGCGGTGGAGTGGCGCCCCTGGTGGGAGCCCGACGAGCGGAACGAACGCCGCGTCAGCGAAGCGGGCGGGCACTTCCCCTACGCCGCCATGTCCCGGGAGAAGCACCTGTACATCCTCCAGGACGTGCGGCGGCTGACCCGGGACCGAGGCCTTCCGGTCACCTGGCCGGTCGACGACAACCCGCTGTGGGAGGTCCCGCATCTGGCGTATTTCGTCGCGCTGGCCGAGGGCAGGGGCCCGGAGTACATCGAGCGCGTCTACCGGGCGCGCTGGCTGGAGGGTCGCGACATTTGCGCCCGGGAGACCGTGGCACAGATCGCCGAAGACCTCGCCCTGCCGGTCGCGAGGATGACCGGCGCCGCCGACGACGAGGAGTTGCGGGAGCGGGAGGGACTGCCCGCGCTCCTCGCGATCGCCCGCGACGGCGCCTTTGGTGTCCCCTTTTTCACGTATGGTTACGACAAGTTCTGGGGCGTGGACCGACTGCCGGCGTTCGTGGCGGCGGTACGCGCCCGCGGCGGGCGGCGTGCGCCGGCACCCCCGTCGGCCGGGCCGTCCCGGCCCGGAGCGGACTTCGTGGCGGCCCGGTCCGGTGACCAGGGCCACGAAGGGGGCTGCGGCTGACCCCGCGCCCGCCGCTCGGGCCGTGTCCGGTGGACCCGGGGCTCCGCCCCCGGACTCCGGTCTCCCCATCCCCGGACGACGCTGTCCGGGGGGACCGCCGACGGGTTGGACACGCCTGCCCGTACGCCCTTCACCTCACGGAGGACGCAGATGCCCGAGTCGGAACCGGCCAGGCGTACCACGCTCAGGAGCCGGGTGCTGTCGACGGCGGCCCTGCCGATAGCGCCCCTGTACGGAGCGGCACTGGCATACCTCGCGTTCCACCCCCGCCGCAAGGGGCGGCGGCTCGCCCACCCGCGCGACTACGGACTGCCCGGCACCGAGCTGAGGATCCCCTTCCGCGCCGGCAAGTACGTCCACGCCTGGCTGTGTCCCGGGGCCGAGGACCGGGTGGTGGTCCTCGGCCACAGCATGGGCACCGACAAGTCACGCAGCCTGGGGCACGCCAAGTTCCTGCACGACGCGGGCTACACGGTCTGCCTGTTCGACCACCGCAACCACGGGGCCAGCAGCCAGGACCCCTCGTGTCTCGGCCTCGCCGACCGCTTCGCCAGCGACCTCACCGCGGTCGTCGCCCACCTGCGCGGGGCGCGCGGCTACGGGGCCGCCCGCGTCGCCGTCTACGGCTTCTCCTTCTCCGGGTTCAGCTCGCTCTGGGCGCTCACCCACAAGGGGTTCTCGGTGGACGCGCTGGTCTGCGACAGCGGGCCGGGGCACGATGTGCCGCCGCTGTTCCGCAAGTTCCTGGAGGCGGACCTGCTGCCGATGCCGGGACCGCTGCGCACCGGGCCCTCCCGGGAGGTGGTGACCGGGGTGCTGTCCGCGCTGGGCACGGCGATGACCGGCGCCCAGTGGCCGCCGCCGGTGACCGGCACGCTCGCCCAGGTGCCGCTGCTGTTCATGTCGGGGGAGCGGGACGCCGTCGTACCGCCGTCGTCCGTGGACGCGCTCGCCGAGCGCTTTCCGCAGGCCGAGACCCATGTGCTGCCGCGCGCCGAGCACCTGCTCGGCCTGGAGACCGACCCTGAGTCGTATGCGAACGTCGTCCTGGATTTCCTCAAGCGGAGTCTGGGGTAATTTCGAGCAACTGACCGCCCGCGAAGGGCGGTTCTTCGGGAAAAGGGAAGAGAGCGCATGCGTAAGGTGCTCATCGCCAATCGTGGCGAAATCGCTGTCCGCGTTGCCCGGGCGTGCCGGGATGCCGGGATCGCGAGCGTTGCCGTGTACGCCGATCCGGATCGGGACGCTGTGCATGTGCGCGCGGCTGATGAGGCCTACGCGCTGGGTGGTGACACCCCGGCCACCAGCTATCTGGACATGGGCAAGGTCCTCTCGGCGGCGAAGGACGCGGGGGCGGACGCGGTCCATCCCGGGTATGGGTTCCTGTCGGAGAACGCGGAGTTCGCGCAGGCGGTGCTGGATGCGGGTCTGATCTGGATCGGTCCGCCGCCGCAGGCGATCCGGGATCTGGGTGACAAGGTCGCTGCTCGTCATATCGCGCAGCGTGCCGGTGCCCCGCTGGTCGCGGGCACCCCCGACCCGGTCTCCGGTGCGCAGGAGGTGGTGGCGTTCGCGGAGGAGCATGGTCTGCCGATCGCGATCAAGGCGGCGTTCGGTGGCGGCGGGCGCGGGTTGAAGGTCGCCCGCACCCTGGAAGAGGTCCCCGAGCTGTACGACTCCGCCGTCCGCGAGGCCGTTGCGGCGTTCGGCCGGGGCGAGTGCTTCGTCGAGCGGTATCTGGACAAGCCCCGCCATGTGGAGACCCAGTGCCTGGCCGACAGTCACGGCAACGTGGTGGTGGTCTCCACCCGTGACTGCTCCCTCCAGCGCCGGCATCAAAAGCTGGTGGAGGAGGCCCCGGCCCCGTTCCTGTCCGTGGAGCAGAACGCCGAGCTGTATGCCGCGTCGAAGGCCATCCTCAAGGAGGCCGGGTATGTGGGTGCGGGCACCGTGGAGTTCCTCGTCGGCGCGGACGGCACGATCTCCTTCCTCGAGGTCAACACCCGCCTGCAGGTCGAGCACCCGGTCACCGAAGAGGTCACCGGCATCGACCTGGTCCGCGAGATGTTCCGCATCGCCGATGGTGAGGAACTGGGCTATGGCGATCCGGTGGTGCGGGGGCACAGTTTCGAGTTCCGTATCAACGGTGAGGACCCGGGCCGGGGTTTCCTGCCCGCCCCCGGCACGGTGACGGCCTTCGCCCCGCCGTCGGGTCCGGGTGTGCGGCTGGACGCGGGTGTGGAGTCCGGGAGTGTGATCGGCCCGGCGTGGGACTCCCTCCTGGCGAAGCTGATCGTCACCGGCGCCACCCGCGAGCAGGCACTGCAGCGGGCGGCCCGCGCCCTGGCGGAGTTCCGCGTGGAGGGCATGGCGACGGCGATCCCGTTCCACCAGGCCGTCGTCACCGACCCGGCGTTCACCGCTGATCCGTTCACGGTCCACACGCGGTGGATCGAGACGGAGTTCGTCAACGAGATCAAGCCGTTTGCTTCTGCTGTGGATGCCGAGGCGGAGGACGAGGCGGGTCGTGAGACGGTCGTCGTCGAGGTCGGCGGCAAGCGTCTGGAGGTCTCCCTCCCCGCCTCCCTGGGCGTGGCCACGGTCGGCGCCGGCGGTGGTGGGGGTGCGCGTAAGCCGAAGCGGAAGGCGGCGAAGAAGACCGGCTCGGCCGTGTCCGGAGACGCGTTGGCCTCCCCGATGCAGGGCACGATCGTGAAGGTCGCGGTCGAGGAAGGCCAGCAGGTCGCAGAAGGCGACCTCGTCGTCGTCCTGGAAGCGATGAAGATGGAACAGCCCCTCAATGCCCACCGCGCGGGCACCATCAAGGGCCTGACCGCCGAAGTCGGCGCCTCCCTCACCTCCGGCGCCGTCATCTGCGAGATCAAGGACTGAGCTTCGACCTGAACCACCAGTAACCCCCGGAATGCGCAGGGTTTCCGGGGGCCTACCATGGTCATGAATATCGAAAATTTAATCTTTGACGACCAATTGTTCGAGGCCGAGTCGACGAAATCGAGCATGTGAAGGTTCCAAGGAGGCGCCCCTTCCCTGCCCTCGGGGTGGCTTTCTAAACGTAGGGGTACCCCCTACGTCAAGTGCCATGCTAGACATGACTCTTGTCAGGAACGTCGTGCTCCAGATGTCTGACCACGCGAGCAGGACAGTGCCCATACGAGAAACCTAAGGAATGGCCGTCGGCATCATGGGTGAGCAGCGAGAGAGCAGCACGTGGGTGCGCCGATTCCACCCGTCCGAGGAGAGTCGGCTCCGGCTGGTCTGCCTGCCGCACGCGGGCGGTTCCGCGCCGTTCTATTTCCCGATGTCCCGGGAGCTTTCTCCGGCGATCGACGTCCTTTCGGTGCAGTACCCGGGGCGGCAGGACCGGCACATGGACCCGCGGATCGAGAACATCCACGAATACGCGGACGTCATCGCCGCGGAGATCAAGCCCTGGCTGGACCTGCCCACCGCGTTCTTCGGGCACAGCATGGGCGCGGCCATCGCCTTCGAGGTGATCCGCCGTCTGGAACAGGACCCGGCGTTCAGCGCGGTCGCCCTCTTCGCCTCCGGCCGCCGGGCGCCGTCCTGTTACCGGGACGAAAACGTGCACACCCGGGACGACGACGGGATCGTGGCGGACATGAAGCTCCTCAGCGGCACCGACGCGCAGGTCCTCGGCAACGAGGAGATCCTGCGCATGGTGCTCCCGGCCGTCCGCGGCGACTACACCGCCATCGAGACCTACCGCTCCGAGCCCGGCGCCACCGTCCGCGCCCCCGTCACCGTCCTCACCGGCGACGCGGACCCCCGCACGAGCCTCGACGAGGCCGGGGCATGGCGTGAGCACACCACCGGGGCCTTCGACCTCCAGGTGTTCCCCGGCGGCCACTTCTTTTTGGCCAACCACCAGGAAAAGATTCTGAAGCTCGTGGCCGACGGAATGTCGGCCCCCGGCGCCCGATAGTCCCGACCGCTCACGACAGACCACCGAAGCAATCAAGGCGGCATGCCCGACGCCTGAATCGACCATCAGGCATCGGGCCCCGCTTTCTCTTTCTCGGGGGATGAACGTCTTTGCCTGCGACCCTGTCAACCTCTTCGCCCGCGACCGTTTCCGAGCGGGAGAACCACGTGGCCGCGCTGCGCGAAATGCTGCGCTGCGCGCAACAGGGCCGGGGAAAGCTCGCCCTCGTCAGCGGCGCCGTGGCCAGCGGGAAAACCGACCTGCTCGACACCTTCAGCGGACACGCCATCGAATCCGGCGCGCTGCTGCTGGAGGTCACCGGTTCCCGAGCCGAGCGTGAGCTGCCGTTCGGCCTGCTCAAGAAGCTCTTCGACAACGCTGCCATACCCCCCGCCACCCGCGCGGAGGCGGCCCGCCTCCTGGACGACCACGACCTGCGCGCCACCGCCCCGGGGCGCATGCGCATGATGTCCGACGTGTCGTCGGTGCTGCTGCGGCTGGCCGAGGAGCGCACCCTCGTCCTCGCCGTCGACGACGTGCACTGCGGCGACGAGCACTCCCTCCAGTTCCTGCTGCACCTGGCCCGCCGGGTCCGCCAGGCCAAGGCCCTGGTCGTGCTCACCGAGTCGACCCGGCTCCGCCAGGACCAGCTCGCCTTCCACGCCGAACTGCTGCGCCAGCCCAACTGCGCCCGGCTGCGGCTGCACCTGCTCACCGAGTCCGGCACCGCCGAGATGCTGTCCGGCCATGTCTCCGCCGCCGTCGCGGCCCGGCTGGCGCCCGAGTGCCACCGCGTCACGGGCGGCAGCCCCCTGCTGCTGCGGGCTCTGCTGGAGGACTGGCGGACCGGCGGCGAGTGCGGGGAGTCCCGGCAGCGCCCGGCGCCCGGCGAGACCTTCGAACAGGCCGTACTCGACTGCCTGCACCGGGGCGAGCCCGACGTCCTGACGATCGCCCGGGGCGTGGCCGTGCTCGGCGACGCGGGCTCCCCGCACCTCCTCGGCCGACTGCTCGACACGGGAGTCGGCACCGTCGAACAGGGCCTGCAGGATCTCCAGCAGTGCGCCATCCTCGACGGGGCGGGCTTCCGCGACACCGCGGCTCGCGCCGCCGTCCTCGACGCCGTCCCCGCACCGGTCCTCTCCGAACTCCACCGCCGCGCCGCCGAACTGCTGCACGGCGACGGCGCGGCCGCCCTCGAGGTCGGCCGGCACCTGGTCGCCGCCCGGCAGGAGGCCGAGCGCTGGACCGTGCCCATCCTGCGCGAGGCCGCCGAGTACGCCCTGGTCGAAGAGGACCTCGACTTCGCCCTGCGCTGCCTGGAACTCGCCTACGACGCCTGCGCGGAGGGCCCGCTGCGGGCCGAACTCAAGACCCGTATGGTCAGCGTCGCCTGGCGGCTCGGCCCGGCCGGCGCCGACGGCCACCTGCCGCAGCTGGCCACCGCGGCCGCGAACGGCCAGGTCGCCCCGCGCGACCTTGCCATGACCGTCGCGTACCTGGCGTGGTCGGGGCGGCTGGAGACGGCCGCCGACGCCATCGACGAGATCACCCGTACCGTGCCCCGTGGCCGGCACGCCGCCGCCGACCCGCTGCCCGGCGCGGCCGTCGCCGCCGCCGGCCAGTGGCTGACGATGCTCAGCCCGCCGCTGCGCGACCGTATCCCCACCGCCGGCGGCGCCCCCACCGCGTTCATCGGGCCGAGGGACCTGGCGGGGGAGGCGTACGCCCAGTCCGCCGCCACGCTCACCGCCGCGCTCGGCGGCGGCTGCGGCGGCCGCGCGGAGATCGAGGCCGAACGCGTCCTGCAGCGCTACCACCTGAGCGACGGCGCCCTCCAGCCCCTGGTCTTCGCCCTGCTGGCCCTGGTCTACGCCGACCGGCTGGACCTGGCCCTGTCCTGGTGCGAGCGGCTGCTGGGCGAGTGCGCGGCACGCCGGGTGCCGACCTGGCAGGCCCTGCTCTCCGCGGTACGGGCCGAGATCGCCCTGCGCCAGGGCGACCTGCCGGTCGCCGCCCACCAGGCGCGCTCGGCCATGGCGCGGATCAGCGTGCAGGGCTGGGGGATCGGCATCGGCCTGCCGCTGGCCACCCTGATCCAGGCCGAGACGGGCATGGGCCGGTACGACGAGGCCATGGCCCTGCTGGAACAGCCCATCCCCGACGCGCTCTTCCAGACCCTGCCCGGACTGCACTACCTGCGCGCCCGCGGCCGCTGCCACCTGGCCACCGGCCGCTACCACGCCGCCCTGGGCGACTTCACCGCCTGCGGTGAGCTGATGGAGGCGTGGCGGCTGGACGCCCCCGAGCTGGTCCCGTGGCGGCTGGACGCGGCGGAGGCGTGGCTCGCGCTCGGCGAGCCGCAGCGGGCCAGGGCGCTGGCCGACGACCAACTTCGGCGCGGCTCCGACCGCCCGCGGCTGCGCGGCGCGCTGCTGCTGGCCCTGGCCCGCACGGACGACCTCAAGCGCCGCCTCCCCGCGCTCAAGGAGGCCGTCGAGATCCTCGAAGCGGGTGACGACCGGCTCCAACTGGCCATTGCTCTGGGTGAGTTGGGGCGCGGATACCGGTCTTTGGGGGACTTCAACCGGGCCCGGATGCTCGTCCGCAAGGCATGGCACGTGGCCAAGGCGTGCGGCGCCGAGCCGCTGTGCCGGCAGCTGATCCCCAGCCACGCCGAAACGGGCGACCTGGTGGCCCCGGCACAGCCGGGCCGCGAGGCGGACCCGCAGCGGGAGATGGAGGTGCTGACCGAGGCGGAGGCGCGGGTCGCCCTGCTGGCCGCGCACGGCAACACCAACCGGGAGATAGCCTCCAAGCTTTTCGTCACCGTCAGCACGGTGGAGCAGCACCTCACCCGCATCTACCGCAAGCTGAAGGTCAAGCGGCGCCGCGACCTGCCGGCGAAGCTGGCCGACAGCGCGCTCACCGGGATCGCCTGACCGCTCGGGCGCCGTTTACGCGCTCGGCACGGCGCTCTTCCTGGCCCGTGCGTCCGCGACGGCATACGGCAGCCCCGGGAGCAGCAGCACCGGCGTGACCCACAGTGGCAGGGTGCACAGCACGGCGTCTCCGACCAGCCACCAGGTCAGGAACGCCGCGGGCAGGCCGGCGGCCAGGAAGACGACGTGGGTTCTGCCCAGGCCGAGGCTGCCACGCCGCAGTTCCAAGACGACGGTCACGGTCGCGGCAGCGGCGTAGAGGGCGACGTTGTCGGCGTTCACGGAGAGCCGGGTGGTCCAGTGGAGCAGATGGCCGAGCAGGAGGAGCATGCAGCCGAGCACGAAGCAGGTCAGCGACGCCATACGCAGCGCTCGGCGGGGGAACGGAGTGCGTGCCCGCGCCCATGACGCGGCGAACGCCGGGACGTCGTCGCCGACGACGTCCCGTGCCGTACGGCCCGCCGCCTGCGCGTCCTCCAGGTGCGCGGAGAGTTCGTTGACCATGTCCCGCACCGACGCGTCGTCGATCCCCCGGTACTCCCAGTTGCTGCGGCAGATCGCGAGGGTCTCCTCGTTGGTCATGATGCTGTGTCCCCCGTGGATTCGGTGTCGGTCAGGATCCGGCTCACTTGCCCGGCGAAGGTGTGCCAAACGGCCCGGCCGCTGGTCATTTCGGCGCGTCCCGCGTCGGTCAGGCGGTAGTACTTGCGCGGGGCACCGCCGCTGGCGGACGGCGCGCGGAACGAGGAGACGAGCCCGGCCCGTTCCATCCGGGAGAGCAGCGGGTAGATGCTGCCCTCGCCTACCAGGTCCAGCCCTTTGCCGGTGAGTGCCTCGACGAACTCGAAGCCGTACCGCGGCCGTTCGGCGATGAGCGACAGCAGGCACAGGTCGAGTACCCCGCGCAGGAGTTGGCTGCGCCGTTGGTCACCAGCGGCTGCCGCGGACTCCTTTGTCATGCGGTGCAAGATAGTCAGCCATTCCCATGCACCGCAAGATACTTGGACTCGCGGGGCGTGAGCACCGGCGGACCGCCCGGGCGCGTGATGGGCCCGGCAGAGGTCTGCCGGGCCCATCGAAGCCGGGGACGGTCGGGGACAGCGGATGAGTTCCCGCCGCGGTGGCGCTACGGGGATGCCACCGGCTCGCGGCTACTTGGTCAGCGCCATCCACATCTGGTTCTCGGCACCGGTGCAGCGCATCAGCGACACCGCGGTGAAGTTGCCGTTGTCCTGGACGCAGCCGCGCGGGTACTTGCGGCTCTGGAAGGTGTCACCGTCCTCCGAGACGGTGTAGTTCCAGTACTGCGCCTGGACGCTGGTGTTGCACTTTTCGAGCTTCACCTCCTTCCCGATGCCCTTTGCAGTGGCGCACTTGCCGGGGAGGAACGTGCTCTCGATCTGGTAGCCCTGCCGCTCCCCGGTGCGCAGGTGGAAGTCCTGCGTGCCGGACTGGTCCGGGGTCCACGACAGGACGGAGCTGTTGCCGGTGGCGTCGAGGTTCCGGTCGGTTCCGATGTTCTGGAACGTGTACGAGACGTCCCCGTCGGCCGTGTCGGCGGCGGTCGCGGGGGTGCCGGCCAGCAGGCCGCAGCCGAGCAGGGCGGTTGCGGACAGTGCGACGGCGGTTCTCTTGAATGTCGCCACGTTCTCCTCTTCCTTCGCTGAGGGAAATGGGTGGGCAACTGCTCGGGGCGCTTGCCCCGTTGCCTGGCACGAGAACGTAGCGGCGGTTGCAGCCGAAAAGGTAGGCGGATTCCGGGCATCGGCGCGCCGGGAAAGTCGGCTGTTCAATTGGTTCGATTCCCGTATGCGCGGTGCCCTCGGCAAGTGCGCGAAACCGCCGGTTCTCCGCTGACTCGAATGCGGTGCGGAGTTTCCGGGTCTCGGGACGGAATAACAAATTCCGTGGCCGGGCTGCGCGGATGCGATCGAAAGGAGAGCGGAAGCGGTCGGAATCGTTCTCGTGTCGCCGCGGGCGGACCGTCCGTCGTGAGGGAGTTCGGACGAATCCGGTCAACGGTGCGGCGCCGCCCGCCCGCGCGCACCGGCCCGAACCCGACTGATCGCCGTATGTCCGAAATGGCGGCTCGGGTGGGTCGGGCAGGGCGTCAGTAGTCGGTCAGGGCGTCAGCAGGCCGTGCTCCAGCGCCGCCATCACCGCGGCCGTGCGGTCGGAGACCCCGAGTTTCCGGTACGCGCGCAGCAGGTGGGTCTTCACGGTGGCCTCGCTGATGAACAGCTTCGCGCCGATCTCCGCGTTGGTCAGGCCCTGGCTGACCAGCCGGAGCACCTGGCACTCGCGCCCGGACAGCGGCGCGGGCTCCACCGTCCGCGGCCGGAACAGCTTCCCGGCCAGTGAGGGGGTGAGGACGGTCTCGCCGCGGGCCGCCGTGTGCACCGCGTCGATCAGCTCCTGCCGCGAACTGCCCTTGAGGAGATAGCCCGCCGCACCGGCCTCCACCGCGCGCAGGATGTCGGCGTCGTCCTCGTACGTGGTGACGATGACGACCTTGGTGGACGGCGACCGGCGCAGGATGTGGCCGGTGGCGGCGACGCCGTCCATGCCGCCCATCCGCAGGTCCAGCAGCACGATGTCCGGCCGCAGCGCGGCGGCCTGGACGACGGCCTCCTCGCCGGAGCCCGCCTGGCCGACGACCGTGATGCCGTCGGCGGACTCCAGCATCGCGCTCAGGCCCTCGCGCACCACCGGATGGTCGTCGGCCAGCAGGACCGCGATCGGCTTTCCTTGGGACATGTTCCTCACCCGCTGATGGCCTCGGTCGTCGGCGTCTCCAGGGGCACCGCCACCTCGACGGTGGTGCCCGCGCCCGGTCGGCTGGTGACGGTCGCCGCCCCGCTGATCTCCTCCACGCGCGCCTGCATGCCGCGCAGACCGTACCCCTCCTGCCGCTCGTCCGCGGCGAAGCCCTGGCCGTCGTCGCTGATCAGCACCCGGACGGTGTCCTCGTCGTACGCCACCACCACGTCGACCACCCGGGCCCGGGTGGCGTGCTTGCGTACGTTGGCGATGGCCTCCTGCACCGCGCGCAGCAGCACCACGCTGACCGCCATCGGCAGGGGCTTCTCCTCGCCCTGGACCGAGCACCTGACGTCCAGTCCGGTCTCGGCGACCAGGCCCTCCGCCTGCCGGCGCACCGCCTGCACCAGAGAGCTGCCGCGCAGCGCGGGCGGGGTGAGGGCGGCGACGAAGTCGCGCGCCTCGGCCAGGGACTCCTTGGCCACCCGCCCGGCCAGGGCGAGATGGGTACGGGCCAGCTCCGGGGCGCTGCCGACCTCCGACTCGGCGGCCTGTACGAGGGAGATGATGCTGGTCAGGCCCTGGGCGAGGGTGTCGTGGATCTCCCGGGCCAGCCGCTCGCGCTCGGCGGCGATGCCGGCCTCGTGGGAGAGCCTGGCCACCCGCTCCCGGCTCTGCCGCAGCTGCTCGATCAACCGGCCGCGCTCCTTGCTCTGCCGTACCACCCGCTTGATCCACATGCCGAGCAGGACCGACAGGCCGATGCTCAGCAGGGCGATGGGCAGGATGGTCAGCGCGTCCATGCCCAGGCTGCCGCCGTGCAGCCACGCCACGGCCACCGGCCAGAAGTTGGCCACCGTCACCAGCACGACGGCCGTACGCATCGGCAGGCTCATGATGAGCATGGGGACGATGGCGAACAGGGCGAAGGCGCCCGCCAGGTTGAACGCGGTGGTCCCGGCGAACAGCACCAGCAGGCCCGCGGCGAAGACCAGGTTCCGCGGCCCCGTCGTGTCGCTGATCATCAGCCCCCGGCCGAGGGCCGCGTACCAGGGCACGATCAGGGTCAGCGCGCCGATGCCGACGGAGTGGTACACCTGCTCGCCGCCGGAGATGAACAGTAAGACGGCGGTGACGAGATACGAGACGGCGAAGAAGCCGTCCCACAGGCCGAACCAGCGGGTTCCCGACTCGGGGCCGTAGTACGCGCCGGCCTCCGGCACGTCCCCCTGAGGGTGATTGAGCACGCCACCAGTCCTACCACGCGTGTCCGCCGTGTCCACCGGTCGGTTGACACGGGGAACCCACCGTTCAGTCGTCCCGGCGACGCCGGTCACCGGCCTAGCGTGGAGACACCACATTGAAGTGCAACGCAGCACGCGAACAGCACGCGAACAACCCAGTACGGCCGGGAGTCGTCATATGAGCCAGTTCATGTCCGCACTCGTCGCCAGCGGCACGATTCTGATCATCATCCTGGCCACCGACATCGGGCACCGCCGCATCACCACGATGCGCATGGTGCGCTCGGTGATCGCGGTCGCCGTCGTGATCGCGATCTTCGTGCACTCCTTCCCCACCCAGGGGAACGATCTGTCGCTCCAGCTCGTAGGGGTCGGGGTGGGGGTGATCTGCGGATTGATCGCCGGTACGCTGCTCCCCGCCTACCGGCACGAGTCCGGCGAGATCTACACCGTCGGCGGCATCGGCTACGCGCTGGTGTGGGTGGTGCTCTCCTGCGGGCGCATCGTCTTCGCCTACGGGGCCGAGCACTGGTTCACCGCTGACCTCATCCGCTTCTCCATCGAGAACAAGATCAGCGGCGAGGACGCCTACGCCAACGCCTTCGTCTTCATGTCGCTGGCCATGGTGCTGACCCGTACCGCCGTCCTGCTGACCAAGATGCGCAAGGTGCGGGCCGCGGCGGCGCAGGCCCCGCTGCCGGGCGCCGGGCAGCCCGTCGGCGGCACCGGCCCGGTGAGCTGACCTGGCGTCAGCGGGCAGTCAACAGCGTGAGACGCAAGAGCGAGGGTGAAGCAGTGGAACACAACGGGAACGTGAGGCTCCGGCCGCCTCGCCACCGGGTCGGCAGCCGCGCGATCGGCTGGTGGACCCTGCAGTCGGCGCTGTTCGCCCTGCCCCTGCCGCTCACCTTCGGGATCCTGTCCCTCTCCATCCCGCCCACCCGCGCGTTCTTCGCCTGGGCCACGCTCATCTCCGCCGTTCCCGGCCTGCTCTACATGGCCGTCATGCCGGCCTGGCGCTACCGGGTCCACCGCTGGGAGGCCACCGACCAGGCGGTCTACGCCGCCTCCGGCTGGCTGTGGCAGCAGTGGCGCGTCGTACCGCTGTCCCGCATCCAGACGGTGGACACCCTGCGCGGGCCGCTCCAGCAGATGTTCGGGCTCTCCGGCGTCACCGTGACCACCGCCTCCGCCGCCGGCGCGGTGAAGATCAAGGGCCTCGACCACCGGGTCGCCGACGATCTCGTGGCGCACCTGACCCGGTTCACCCAGGCCACACCGGGAGACGCGACGTGACCCCCGAGACCGCGGTCCGGCGGCGGGCCCACGCGGCGCAGCCCGAATGGGGGCGGCTCAGCGGCCGGCTCGTCCTGGTCAACCTGAGCATCCTCGCCTCGCCCGCGGCCCTGTTCGCGCTCAGCCTCGCGCTCGGCGGCGGCGAGACCAACCTCCAGGTCCTGATCACCCTCGGCTCGCTGTTCCTCACCTTCCTCGTCGTCAGCGGCATCGGCCTGATGCGGCTGGCCACCACCCGCTACCGGGTCACCGACGACCGGGTCGAACTCCACTCCGGCCGCTTCTTCCGCAGCGAGCGGTCGATCCCCCTCGACCGGATCCGCAGCGTCGACCTCACCGCCAACCCCCTGCACCGCCTCTTCGGGCTCACCACCCTCCGGATCGGCACCGGCGAGCAGTCCGCCGCCGGCGGCCGCGCCCTCGCCCTCGAAGGCATCCGCACGACCGACGCCGTCGAGCTGCGCCGCCAGATCATCGAGCGGCGCGACGCGGGCCGCGGCGCGGCACCGGTCCGGCAGGACGGCCCGATCAGCGAACTCGACTGGTCCTGGCTGCGGTACGGCCCGCTGAGCGTCTGGGGCGTCGGCGGCGTCTTCGTGGTCGCCGGCAGCCTCTACCGCACGCTGCGCGAGATGAAGGTCGACCCCCTCGAACTCGGCGTCGTCAAGGACCTGGAGCACCGCTTCGGCTCCGTACCCCTGTGGTACGGACTCCTGGTGGCCGCCGCCGTCGTCGTGGTCCTCGGGATCGCCGGTTCCACCGGCGCCTTCATCGAGAGCTGGTCCGGCTACCGGCTGGAGCGCGCCGAAGGCGGCATGTTCCGGATCCGCCGCGGACTGCTCGTCACCCGCTCCGTCAGCATCGAGGCACGTCGGCTGCGCGGCGTCGAACTGATCGAACCGATCCCGCTGCGCTGGGCCAAGGGCGCCAAACTGCACGCCGTGGCCAGCGGCCTGGGCAATCAGGAGGACAACCGCAGGCGCCGCGTCCTGACCCCGCCCACCCCCCGCGACGAGGCCCGCCGGGTCGCCGCCGACGTGCTCGTGGACCACCCGGCCCTCACCGAACGGGCCGGCCTGACCGCGCACCCCAGGGCAGCCCTGCGCCGCCGGATCAGCCGCGCGGTCACCGCCACGGCCCTCATCGCCGCCGTACCCGTCGGCCTCGGCCTGTGGCTCGGCCCCACGCTCGTCACCGCGGGCTGGATCACCGCCGCCGTCCTGCTGCCGCTGCTGCTGGCCTTCGCCTACGACGCCTACCGGGCCCTCGGCCACGGCCTGCGCGGCCGCTACCTGGTGGCGAGCTCGGGGACGTTCGCCCGCCGCACCGTCGCCCTGCAGCGCGACGGCATCATCGGCTGGAAGATCTCCCGGGCCCCCTTCCAACGCCGGGCCGGACTGCTCACCCTCGGCGCCACCACGGCCGCCGGCGACGGCGTCTACAAGGTCCGCGACGTGCCCGTCACCGAAGGGCTGATGCTCGCCGAAGGCGCCGTACCCCAGCTGCTCGCCCCGTTCATCGAACGGGCGCCGGACCGCGGCTGACCCACAAGACCAACTGGCGCATCCCCCGAGAGGTGGAGGGGCGGACCGCAAGGCCGCCCCTCCACCTCTAATTATGTCCAGGGGAAAGGAATTCCTTGTCTGGCGCGGAATTCTCGGGCACCCTGGATAATCTCCGATGAATTGTGTGCCCCGATAGAAAAATAGGGGTGCATAGGGGGTTTGAAGGGGTTTCTCGGGTTCCTGCCCTGTGTAAGGCTGGCAACGGTCTTGGATTATGTCTGCGGGGGTAATGGGGCGCGATGATGAGTGAGTCCGAGGATTTCACGCCCGAGCACACGCCGGTGGCGTCGTGGCAGCAGCGGCTCGCGGAGCTGCCCGAGACCGAGCGCACCGAAACGCTGTGGGACTGGGTCGCCGTCCTCGTCCGGGCCGCCCTGCGGGACAACGCGCCCGAGCTCCTCGAACCCCACCGCTCCTTCCTGGACCTGGGCTTCGACTCGCTCGCCGCCGTCGACCTGCACGCCCGGCTGACCGCCGCCACCGGGCTGCGGCTGCCCGTCACCCTCGCCTTCGACCACCCCACCCCGCACGACCTCGTCACCCACCTGCGCGCCGCGCTGCTGGGGGAGTCCGAGGCGGACACCGGGCGGGTCGTCACCGCTTCCTTTGCCGGCGATGAGCCTGTTGCCATTATCGGAATGAGCTGCCGATTCCCCGGTGGCGTCCATTCCCCGAAGACCTGTGGAATCTCGTCGCGGACGAGCGGGACGCCATTTCCGCATTCCCCACCAGCCGCGGCTGGGACCTCGCCGGGCTGTACGACCCCGACCCCGACACCCCGGGCAGCAGCTACACCCGCGCCGGCGGATTCCTGCACGACGCCGACCAGTTCGACCCGGCGTTCTTCGGTATCTCGCCGCGCGAGGCCCTCGCCATGGACCCGCAGCAGCGGCTGCTGCTGGAGACCTCCTGGGAGGCGTTCGAACGCGCCGGGATCGACCCCACGGCACTGCGCGGCGGCCAGGCCGGAGTGTTCGTCGGCGCCGAGACCCAGGACTACGGCCCCCGCCTGCACGAGGCCGAGGCGGGCCTGGAGGGCTACCTGGTCACCGGCAACGCCGCCAGCGTCGCCTCCGGCCGGATCGCCTACACCTTCGGCTTCGAGGGCCCCACCGTCACCGTCGACACGGCCTGCTCCTCGTCGCTGGTCGCGCTCCACCTGGCCGTCCAGGCACTGCGCAACGGCGAATGCCCCCTCGCCCTGGCCGGCGGCGTCGCCGTCATGGCCAACCCCGGCTCGTTCATCGCCTTCAGCCGCCAGCGCGGGCTCGCCCCGGACGGCCGCTGCAAGCCGTTCGCGGCCGCCGCCGACGGCACCGCGTGGGGCGAAGGCGTCGGCATGCTGCTGGTCGAGCGGCTGGCCGACGCGCAAGCCAACGGCCACCAGGTGCTGGCCGTCATCCGCGGCACCGCCATCAACCAGGACGGCGCCAGCAACGGCCTCACCGCCCCCAGCGGCCCCGCCCAGCAGCGCGTCATCCGCCAGGCCCTGGCCAACGCCCGGCTGACCGCCGCCGACGTCGACGCCGTCGAGGCGCACGGTACGGGCACGACGCTCGGCGACCCCATCGAGGCGCAGGCCCTGCTGGCCACCTACGGCCAGAACCGCCCCGAGGACCGCCCGCTCCGGCTCGGCTCGCTCAAGTCGAACATCGGCCACACCCAGTCCGCCGCCGGTGTCGGCGGCGTCATCAAGATGGTCATGGCGATGCGCCACGGCGTGCTGCCGCGCACGCTCCACGTCGACCAGCCGTCGCCGCACGTCGACTGGTCGGCAGGCGCCGTCGAACTACTCACCGAGGCACGCGAGTGGCCCGCCGCGGGGCGGGTCCGGCGCGCCGCCGTCTCCTCCTTCGGCATGAGCGGCACCAACGCCCACGCCATCATCGAGCAGCCGCCCACCCCCGTGGCCGCGCCCGAGCCCCGGCCGGACGCCGCCGACCAGGGCGACCCGGCGGCCATCGCCGCGCCCGCCGCGGACACCACCGGCCGGGCCGCCGCCGACGTCGCGGACGCCACCGGCCAGGCCCCCGGCGACGCCGCGCCTGCCATCCTCCCGTGGGTGCTCTCGGCGAAGTCGGCCGAGGCACTGCACGCCCAGGCGGGCCGGTTGCGCGCCCGGCTCGACGCCCAGCCGCACCTCGCCCTCGCCGACATCGGCCACTCCCTCGCCACCACCCGCGCCACCTTCGAGCAGCGCGCCGTCCTCCTCGCCACCGACCGCGCCACCGCCCTGGAGAACTTGCGGACCCTCGCCGAGGGTCGTGACACCCCCGCCGCCGTACGCGGCGCGCCAGCCGCCGGAAAGCTCGCGTTCCTGTTCACCGGCCAGGGCAGCCAGCGGCTCGGCATGGGCCGCGAGCTGTATGACACGTACCCCGTCTTCGCCGACGCGCTGGACGACGCCTGCTGGCACCTGGAGGAGCAGCTCGACGTCCCGCTGCGGGACGTCGTCTTCGCCGAAGCGGGCTCACCCGACGCCGCGCTGCTGGACCGGACGGCGTACACCCAGCCCGCGCTGTTCGCCGTCGAGGTGGCCCTGTACCGCCTGGTCGAGTCCTGGGGCCTGCGCCCCGACCTGCTCGCCGGGCACTCCATCGGCGAACTCGCCGCCGCCCACGTGGCGGGCGTGTTCACCCTGGAGGACGCGGCCGCCCTGGTCGCGGCACGCGGCCGCCTCATGCAGGAACTCCCCGCCGGCGGCGCCATGGCGGCCGTGCAGGCGACCGAGGACGAGGTCCTGCCGCTGCTCACCGACCGGGTGGGCATCGCGGCGGTGAACGGGCCCGCCTCCGTCGTCGTCTCCGGCGACGAGGACGCCGTACAGCGGATCGCGGGCCACTTCGAGGACCTGGGCCGCAAGACGAAGCGGCTCACGGTGAGCCACGCCTTCCACTCGCCGCACATGGACGGCATGCTCGACGAGTTCCGGCGCGTCGCCCAGGTCCTGGAGTACGCGCCCCCGCGCATCCCCGTCGTGTCCACCGTCACCGGCCGCCCGGCCTCCGTCGAGGAACTGTGCTCGCCCGAGTACTGGGTCCGGCACGTACGGGAAGCCGTGCGGTTCCACGACGGCATACGCGCCCTCGCCGACCGGGGTGCCACGACCTTCCTGGAACTCGGCCCCGACGGCGTACTGACCGCCATGGCCGAGGACTGCCTGCCCGACGCCGACGGCGCCGTCCTCGCGCCCACGCTGCGCGCCGCCCGCCCGGAGCCCGAGACCCTGATCCGGGCCGTGGCGCAGGCGTACGTCCGGGGCAGGAAGGTGAACTGGGCCGCGGCCTACGCCGGTACGGGAGCGCGGACGGTCGACCTGCCCACGTACGCGTTCCAGCGCGAGCGGTACTGGCTGGACACGCCTGCCGCCACCGCCGCGCAGAGTGCCGCGGACCCGGTCGACGAGCGGTTCTGGGAGGCCGTGGAGCGCGGGGACGTCGACGCGCTCGCCGCAGAGTTGGCGGTGGATCCGGGGCTTCCGTTGGGTGACGCGCTGCCCGCGTTGTCGTCGTGGCGGCGGCAGCAGGCGGACCGCTCGACGGTGGACGGCTGGCGCTACCGGGCGACGTGGAAGCCGCTGGCCCTGGACGCCGCGGCGCGCCTCACCGGGCTGTGGCTGGTGGCCGCCCCGCAGGGCAGCACGGCGGAGGAGCGGGCCGCGGACGTGGTACGGGCGCTGTCCGCGCGGGGCGCCGAGGTCCGGCGCGTCGAGCTGGGCGAGGACCGGGCCGGTGTCGCCGAGCGGCTGCGTACGGCGGTCGCCGACGATGCCGTGGCGGGAGTGCTCTCCCTGCCGGCCGCCGAGGGTGCCGGTGGGCTGTTGGAGACCCTGGCGCTGGTGCAGGCGCTGGGTGATGCCGGTGTGGACGCGCCGTTGTGGGTGGCCACGCGGGGCGCCGTGTCGGTGGGCCGTTCCGATGGTGCGGTGGATCCGGTGCAGGCGCAGGTGTGGGGTCTGGGCCGGGTCGCGGCGCTGGAACTCCCCGAGCGCTGGGGCGGCTTGGTCGATCTGCCCGAGGTGCTGGACGACCGTGCGCTGTCCCGGCTGGCCGGTGTGCTGGCGGGTGGCAGTGGCAGTGGCAGTGGTGAGGATCAGGTGGCGGTCCGTCCGACGGGGCTCTTCGGGCGCCGTCTGGTGCGCGCTTCCGGATCGTCGCCGGCCGGTGGTCGCGGTTGGTGGCCGGGCCCCGGGTCTGTGCTGGTCACAGGCGGTACGGGCGCGCTGGGTGCGCAGGTGGCCCGTTGGCTGGTGCGTCACGGTGCCGAGAACGTCGTCCTGACCAGCCGCCGGGGCCTGGAGGCGCCGGGCGCCGCCGAACTGCGCGACGAACTCGCGGGGCTCGGCGCGCGGGTGACCATCACGGCGTGCGATGTGGCCGACCGGGAAGCGCTGGCCGGGCTGCTGGCGGGGCTGCCCGCGGAGGCGCCGTTGACGGCGGTCTTCCACACGGCGGGCGTGCTGGACGATGGCGTCCTGGACGCGTTGGACGCCGAGCGGGTGGAACGGGTGCTGCGGGCGAAGGCCGCGTCCGCCCAGAACCTCCACGACCTGACCCGTGGCCGCGACCTGTCCGCGTTCGTCCTGTTCTCGTCGATCAGCGGTTCGGTGGGTGCGGCCGGGCAGGCCAACTACGCCGCCGCGAACACCTTCTTGGACGCGTTGGCGGAGCGGCGGCGGGCGGAGGGGCTTCCGGCGACGTCGATCGCGTGGGGCCCGTGGGCCGGGACCGGCATGGCCGCCGACGAGGCGCTGGAGCAGCGGATGCGCCGCGAGGGCATGCCGCCGATGGCGCCCGAGCTCGCCATCACCGCCCTCCAGCGGGCTCTCGACCTGGACGAGACCACGGTGACGGTCGCCGACATCGACTGGCACCGCTTCACCCGGACCCTCACCGCGGTCCGGCCGAGTCCGCTGCTCGCCGAGCTGCCCGAGGTGGGCCGGGACGCGAACGCCGCGGACGGCCCCCGCGTCGTCACCGACGCCGACGCCGCGTCCTCCCTTGCCGAGCGGCTGGCAGGGCTGAGCGAGGCCGAGCGCCGTCGTACCCTTCTCGACCTGGTGCGTACGCAGGTGGCGGCGGTGCTGGGGCACGGCGGTGCCGACGCGGTCGAGCCTGGGCGGGCGTTCAAGGAGCTGGGCTTCGACTCGCTGACCGCTGTCGAGTTGCGGAACCGGTTGGGTGCGGCGAGTGGGCTGCGGTTGTCGGCCACGCTCGTCTACGACTATCCGACGGCTTCGGCTCTCGCGGAGCATCTGCGCGCCGAGCTGCTGGGCGCGGACGCGGTGGTCTCCGGCCCGGCGTCGGGATCGGTCGCGATCGACGAGGATCCGGTCGCGATTGTGGCGATGAGCTGCCGGTTCCCGGGTGGGGTGCGTTCGCCGGAGGAGCTTTGGCAGTTGCTGTCGGCCGGTGGGGACGCGGTGGCGGGGTTCCCGTCCGACCGTGGTTGGGATCTGGGTGCGTTGTATGACCCGGATCCGGAGCGGCAGGGGACGTCGTACACGCGTGAGGGCGGGTTCCTGTACGACGTGGCCGACTTCGACGCGGCGTTCTTTGGTATCTCGCCGCGTGAGGCGCTCGCGATGGATCCGCAGCAGCGGCTGCTGCTGGAGACGTCGTGGGAGGCGTTCGAGCGGGCGGGCATCGACCCGGCGACGCTGCGCGGCAGCAAGACCGGGGTCTTCGCGGGGACGAACGGCCAGGACTACGCCGCGCTGGCCGCCACCCCGCCCGAGGGCCTTGAGGGGCACCTTGGTACGGGCAACGCGGCCAGCGTCGTCTCGGGTCGCGTCTCGTACACGTTCGGGCTGGAGGGCCCGGCGGTGACGGTGGACACGGCGTGCTCGTCGTCGCTGGTGGCCCTGCACATGGCGGTGCAGGCCCTGCGGAACGGCGAGTGCACGCTGGCCCTCGCGGGCGGCGTCACGGTCATGTCCACGCCGGAGCCGTTCGTGGACTTCAGCCGTCAGCGGGGGCTGGCGGCGGACGGCCGGGTCAAGGCGTTCGCGGCGGGTGCGGACGGCACGGGCTGGGGCGAGGGCGTCGGCATGCTGCTCGTGGAGCGGCTGTCGGACGCGCGGAGGAACGGCCACCCGGTGCTCGCCCTCGTCCGCGGCAGCGCGCTGAATCAGGACGGCGCGAGCAATGGGCTGACCGCCCCCAACGGGCCGTCCCAGCAGCGGGTCATCCGCCAGGCGCTGGCGGGCGCCGGGCTCTCGGCCGCGGATGTGGACGCGGTGGAGGCGCACGGTACGGGTACGACGCTGGGTGACCCGATCGAGGCGCAGGCGCTGCTGGCCACGTACGGCCAGGACCGGCCCGAGGACCGGCCGCTGTGGCTGGGATCGGTCAAGTCCAACATCGGGCACACGCAGGCCGCCGCCGGTGTCGCGGGCGTCATCAAAATGGTGCTGGCGATGGAGCACGGGCTGCTGCCGCGGACGCTGCACGTCGACGAGCCGTCACCGCACGTCGACTGGTCTGCGGGCGACGTCGCGCTGCTGACGGAGGCGCGCGAGTGGCCGGAGACCGGCGGTCATCCGCGCCGGGCCGGTGTCTCCTCGTTCGGACTCAGCGGCACCAACGCGCACACCATCATCGAGCAGGCGCCCGTCGACGACCTCCTGGCGGCGGCGCCGACCACCGCCGACCGCGCGGCGCCCGCCGCCCTGCCGTACGTCCTGTCCGCCCAGGGCGGGACGGCGCTGCGCGCCCAGGCCGCGCGGCTCGCCGCCCACCTGCGCGCGCACCCCGAGCTGAGCGGGCCCGATGTCGCGCAGGCGCTCGCCACCGGCCGCGCCTCGCTGGACGACCGCGCCGCGATCGTCGCCGTCGACCGCACGGGGCTCGTCGAGGGCCTGGAGGCGTTCGCGGCCGACCGGGACGCCGCCGGGCTGGCGGTGGGAACCGTCACCGAGGGCAAGGTGGCGTTCCTGTTCACGGGGCAGGGCAGTCAGCGGCTCGGCATGGGCCGTGAGCTGTACGAGACGTATCCGGTGTTCGTTGAGGCGCTGGACGCGGTGTGCGCGCATCTGGACGGGCACCTGGACCGGCCGCTGCGGGACGTGCTGTTCGGGGACGACGCGGGGTTGTTGGATCAGACGGTGTACACGCAGCCTGCGTTGTTCGCGGTCGAGGTGGCGTTGTTCCGTCTGGTGGAGGCGTGGGGGCTGCGGGCGGACTTCCTGTCCGGGCATTCGATCGGTGAGCTGGCCGCCGCGCATGTCGCCGGGGTGCTGTCGCTGGAAGACGCCTGCACGTTGGTCGCGGCTCGCGGCCGTCTGATGCAGGAGCTGCCTGACGGTGGCGCGATGATCGCGCTCCAGGCGTCGGAGGACGAGGTACTGCCGCTGCTCACCGAGCGCGTGAGTATCGCCGCGCTCAACGGCCCGACGTCGGTCGTCATCGCGGGTGACGAGGATGCGGCACTGGCGATTGCGGCGCGCTTCGAGGCCGACGGCCGTAAGACGAAGCGGCTCGGCGTCAGCCACGCGTTCCACTCGCCGCGTATGGATGGGATGGTGGAGGCGTTCCGGGAGGTCGCGGAGGGCCTGTCGTACGAGGCCCCGCGTATCCCGATCGTGTCGGGTCTGACCGGTTCCGTGGTGGCCGCTGAGGAGATCGCGACCGCCGACTTCTGGGTGCGGCACGTCCGTGAGTCCGTCCGCTTCCTCGACGGCGTACGGACCCTCGAAGGCCAGGGCGTCACGACGTTCCTGGAGTTGGGTCCCGACGGGGTGCTGTCCGCGTTGGCGCAGGAGTGCGTGACCGGCGACGGGGCGGCCTTCGCCCCCGCTCTCCGCAAGGGCCGTCCCGAGGCCGAGGCGTTGGCCGAAGCCGTCGCCCGGCTGCACGTGCGCGGGCTGTCCCCGGACTGGACGGCGTACTTCGCGGACACCGGCGCACGTCGGATCGCGCCGACCGCGCTGCCTACGTACCCCTTCCAGCGCGAGCGGTTCTGGCTGGAGGCCGCCCCGGCCTCCTCGGGGACCGCGCCGCACAGCGCCGTCGACGAGCGGTTCTGGGAGGTCGTGGAGCGCGGGGATGTGGATGTGCTCGCGGCGGAGTTGGCGGTGGATCCGGGGCTGTCGCTGGGGGACGCGCTGCCCGCGTTGTCGTCGTGGCGGCGGCAGCAGGCGGAGCGCGCGACGGTGGACGGCTGGCGCTACCGCGTGACGTGGCAGCCGGTAGCCGTGGACCGGTCCGGCGGCGGTGCGCCGTCCGGGACCTGGCTCGTCGCCGTACCGGCCAGTGGTGCGGCCGAGGAATGGGCCGCCGGGGCCGTGCGGGCGCTGTCCACGCGCGGCGCCGAGGTCCGGCCGGTCGAGGTCGACGCGGAGGACCGGGCGGGTGTGGCCGCGCTGCTGCGTGCCGCGGCGGCCGACCGGCCCGTCGCGGGTGTCTTCTCGCTCCTCGCCGTCGAGGACGCGGACGGCGCCGCCGGGCTGCTGCGTACGGCCACGCTCGTGCAGGCGCTGGGTGACGCCGGGGTGGACGCGCCGTTGTGGGTGGCCACGCGGGGCGCGGTCTCGGTGGGTCGCTCGGACGCGTCCGTCAGCCCGGTGCAGGCGCAGGTGTGGGGCTTGGGCCGGGTCGCGGCCCTCGAACTGCCGGAGCGCTGGGGTGGTCTGGTCGACCTCCCCGAGACGGTCGATGAGCGTGGGCTGTCGCGGCTGGCGGGTGTGCTGGCGGGCGGCAGTGGCGGTGGCGAGGACCAGGTGGCGGTCCGTTCGTCGGGGGTGTTCGGGCGTCGGCTGGTGCGGGCGTCGGCACCGTCGGGCGGCGGTCGTGGCTGGCGGCCCGGGGCCGGGTCGGTGTTGGTGACGGGTGGTACGGGCGCGCTGGGTGCGCATGTGGCCCGTTGGCTGATCGGCCAGGGTGCCGAGCATGTCGTCCTGACCAGCCGTCGTGGCCTGGAGGCGCCGGGCGCGCAGGAGCTGCGCGACGAACTCGCCGCGTCGGGCGCCCAGGTCACCGTGGCGGCCTGTGACGTCGCCGATCGGGAGGCGCTGGCCGGTCTGCTGGCCGGGCTTTCGGCGGAGTTGCCGCTGACGGCGGTGGTGCACGCGGCCGGTGTGCTGGACGACGGTGTGCTGGACGCCTTGGATGCCGAGCGGGTGGAGCGGGTGCTGCGGGCGAAGGCCGCGTCCGCCCAGAACCTGCACGAGCTGACCCGCGACCTCGACCTGTCCGCGTTCGTGCTCTTCTCCTCCTTCGCCGGTTCGGTGGGTGCGGCCGGTCAGGGCAACTACGCGGCGGGTAATGCGTTCCTGGACGCGTTGGCGGAGCGGCGGCGGGCGGAGGGGCTTCCGGCGACGTCGATCGCGTGGGGCCCGTGGGCCGGGACCGGCATGGCCGCCGACGAGGCGCTGGAGCAGCGGATGCGCCGCGACGGAGTGCCGCCCATGGCACCCGAGCCGGCGCTCCGGGCGCTCCAGCAGGCTCTCGATCTGGACGAGACCGCGCTGACGGTCGCCGACATCGACTGGGACCGCTTCCTGCCGGAGTTCACGGCGGTGCGGCCGAGCGCAATCCTCGCCGAACTGGCGGCGGCACGGCGGGCGTCGGCCGTCACCGGAGCCGATGGCCCCCCTCGTACCGCCCTGACGCCCGGCACCGGGGCCCTTGCCGAGCGGCTGGCAGGACTGAGTGAGGCCGAGGCCCGTCGTACCCTGCTGGAGCTGGTGCGTGCGCAGGTGGCGGCGGTGCTGGGGCATGGCGGCGTGGACGCGGTCGAGCCTGGGCGGGCGTTCAAGGAGCTGGGCTTCGACTCCTTGACTGCTGTCGAGTTGCGGAACCGGTTGGGTGCGGCGAGTGGGCTGCGGTTGTCGGCCACGCTCGTCTACGACTATCCGACGGCTTCGGCTCTCGCGGAGCACCTGCGCGTCGAACTGTTGGGCTCGCGAAGCGCCGAGGCCACCCTCCCCGGGGCCACGGCGGCTGTGGGGGCACCTCCCAGCGGCCGCGCTGGGGGAGATGATCCGGTCGCGATCGTGGCGATGAGCTGCCGGTTCCCGGGCGGGGTGCGTTCGCCCGAGGAGCTCTGGCAGTTGCTGTCGGCCGGTGGGGATGCCGTGGCGGGGTTCCCGTCCGACCGTGGTTGGGATCTGGGTGCGTTGTATGACCCGGATCCGGAGCGGCAGGGGACGTCGTACACGCGTGAGGGCGGGTTCCTGTACGACGTGGCCGACTTCGACGCGGGGTTCTTCGGGATCTCGCCGCGTGAGGCGCTCGCGATGGATCCGCAGCAGCGGTTGCTGTTGGAGACGTCGTGGGAGGCGTTCGAGCGGGCGGGCATCGACCCCGCCACCCTGCGCGGCAGCCAGGCCGGCGTGTTCGTCGGCACCAACGGTCAGGACTACCTGTCCCTGGTGATGAAGGCGCCCGAGGGCCTTGAGGGGCACTTGGGTACGGGCAACGCGGCCAGCGTCGTGTCGGGTCGTGTCTCGTACACGTTCGGGCTGGAGGGCCCGGCGGTGACGGTGGACACGGCGTGCTCGTCGTCGCTGGTGGCCCTGCACATGGCGGTGCAGGCGCTGCGGAACGGCGAGTGCACGCTGGCCCTCGCGGGCGGCGTCACGGTCATGTCCACCCCCGAGAACTTCATCGACTTCAGCCGCCAGCGCGGCCTCGCCGCCGACGGTCGCATCAAGGCGTTCGCGGCCGCCGCCGACGGCACCGGCTGGGGTGAGGGCGTGGGCATGCTGCTCGTGGAGCGGCTGTCCGACGCCCGCCGCCACGGCCACCCGGTACTGGCCCTGATACGCGGCTCCGCCGTCAACCAGGACGGCGCGAGCAACGGCCTGACCGCCCCCAACGGGCCGTCCCAGCAGCGGGTCATCCGCCAGGCGCTGGCGGGCGCCGGGCTGTCGGCGGCCGACGTGGACGCGGTGGAGGCGCACGGAACCGGCACGAAGCTGGGTGATCCGATCGAGGCCCAGGCCCTGCTGGCGACCTACGGCCAGGACCGCTCGGAAGACCGGCCGCTGCTGCTCGGCTCCATCAAGTCGAACATCGGGCACACCCAGGCCGCCGCAGGTGTCGCCGGTGTGATGAAGATGGTGTTGGCGTTGGAGCACGGTGTGCTGCCGCGGACGCTGCACGTGGATGAGCCGTCGCCGCATGTGGACTGGTCGGCGGGGGAGATCGCGCTGCTGACGGAGGCGCGGGAGTGGCCGGAGACCGGCGACCGTCCGCGCCGGGCCGCCGTGTCGGCCTTCGGCATCAGCGGCACCAACGCCCACACCATCATCGAGCAGGCCCCCGCTGTCGAGGCCCCGGCGACGCCGACCCGTACCCACCGGGCGCCCGCCGCCCTTCCGTACGTCCTGTCCGCCAAATCCGCCGAGGCGCTGGCGGAGCAGGCCGCGCGGCTGCGCGCCTACGTCGAGGCGCGGCCGGAGCTGGATCCGCTGGGCCTCGCGCACTCCCTCGCCACCGGCCGGGCCGCCCTGGAGCGGCGCGCGGTGCTGACCGCGGACGGCCGGGACGGCCTGTTGCGGGCGCTGGCGGCGCTGGCTGACGGGAGGGCGACGGCGGGTCTGACCGAGGGCACGGCCACCGAGGGCAAGCTGGCGTTCCTGTTCACCGGGCAGGGCAGCCAGCGGCTCGGCATGGGCCGCGAACTGTACGAGACGTACCCGGTCTTCGCCGACGCGCTGGACGCGGCGTGCGCGTACTTCGACCGGCTGCTGGACCTGCCCCTCAAGGACGTGCTGTTCGGCGAGGACGCCGCGCTGCTGGACCAGACGGCGTACACGCAGCCCGCGTTGTTCGCGGTAGAGGTGGCGCTGTTCCGCTTGGTCGAGGCGTGGGGCCTGACGCCGGACTTCCTGTCCGGGCACTCGATCGGCGAGCTGACCGCCGCGCATGCCGCCGGGGTGCTCTCGCTCGAGGACGCCTGCACGCTGGTTGCCGCGCGCGGGCGCCTGATGCAGCAACTGCCCGCCGGTGGCGCGATGATCGCCCTCCAGGCCGCCGAGGACGAGGTACTGCCTCTGCTCACCGACCGCGTGAGTATCGCCGCCCTCAACGGCCCGACCTCCGTCGTCCTCGCCGGTGACGAAGACGTGGCGCTGGCGATCGCGGCGCGGTTCGAGGCCGACGGTCGTAAGACGAAGCGGCTGGCTGTCAGCCACGCGTTCCACTCGCCGCACATGGACCCGATGCTCGCGGCCTTCCGCCAGGTCGCGGAGGGCCTGACGTACGAGGCTCCGAGCATCCCGATCGTGTCGAACCTGACCGGTGATGTGGTCTCCGCCGACGAGATCACGACGCCCGACTTCTGGGTCCGGCACGTTCGGGAGGCCGTCCGCTTCCTCGACGGCGTACGGACCCTCGAAGCCCACGGCGTCACCACCTACCTCGAACTCGGCCCCGACGGCGTCCTCACCGCCGCCGCCCAGGACTGCGCCACCGGCGAGGACGCCGCGTTCGCCCCGGCGCTGCGCAAGGGCAGGCCGGAGGCCGAGACCCTGACCGGCGCCATCGCCCGGCTGCACGTCCGCGGCCTGTCCCCGGACTGGGCGGCGTACTACGCGGTCACCGGTGCGGGCCGCGTCGACCCGGCCGGGCTGCCCACCTACGCCTTCCAGCACCGGCGGTACTGGCCCAGCGCCGCCGCACTGGCCGCGGGCGACCCGGCCTCGGTCGGCCTGGGCGGCGCCGACCACCCCCTGCTGGGCGCCGCGGTGGCCCTCGCGGACGCCGACGGCTTCCTGTTCACCGGGCTGCTGGCGACCCGTACGCACCCGTGGCTCGCCGACCACGCCGTCATGGACACCGTGCTGCTGCCCGGCACGGCCTATGTCGAACTCGCGCTGCACGCCGGCGCCCAGGTCGGCTGCGAGCTGGTCGACGAGCTGACGCTGGAGGCGCCGCTGGTGCTGCCGGAGCGGACCGGGGTGCAGATCCAACTGGCCCTGGACGGGCCCGACTCGGACGGCCGCCGCACGTTCAGCCTCCACTCGCGCCGGCAGGACGCGCCGCCGACCGAGCCGTGGACGCGGCATGCCACCGGTGTGCTCGCGACCGCCGCGGCCACGGACGGCGGCGCCCCCGGCGACCTCGCCGTATGGCCGCCGCAGGGCGCCACGCGGATCCCGGTCGACGGGCTCTACGCCGAGCTGGCCGAGGCGGGCCTGGGCTACGGTCCGGTCTTCCAGGGCCTCAAGGGCGCCTGGCGGCTCGGGGCCGACCTGTACGCCGAGGTCGCCCTCCCCGAGGGCGCGCTGTCCGCCGAGCACGGGCAGGCGGCGGACGCGGAGGCGGCCCGGTTCGGGCTGCACCCCGCCCTGCTGGACGCCTGTCTGCACGTCATCGGGCTCGATAGCCCGGACCGCCGAGCCGCCCTCGCCGATGGCGCGTTGCTGCCGTTCGCGTGGCACGGGGTACGGCTGCTGGCGGCCGGTGCCGCCACCCTGCGGGTCCGGCTGACCGAGCAGGCGGAGCACACCGTGTCGCTGCTGGTCGCCGACGGCACCGGCCGGGCGGTCGCCACGGTCGACTCCGTGGCGCTGCGCGCGGCTTCGGCCGACCAGGTGCGGGCCGCGCGCGGCGGGCTCCACGAGTCCCTGTTCCGGCTGGACTGGACGGCCGTGCCGGTGCCCGCCACCGGCACGGGCCCGGCCGCCGCCCCGGGGAACTGGGCGGTCCTGGGCGCCGGAGCCGCCGAACTCTCCGCGTACGAGGCGGGGTTCGCGGAGGCGTTCGGGGCGGGCGTACGGATCGACGCGTACCGCGACCTGGCGGTACTGCGTACGGCGGTCGACGCGGGCGCGCCCGTCCCGCACACCGTGCTCGTCGACGTGGCGGGCGGTGCGGGTGGCGCGGGTGGCGCGGGTGGCGAAGCCGCCACCGCCGCCGAGGCGCACGCCGCCACCCTGCGGACGCTGGAGCTGCTCCAGTCCTGGCTGGTCGACGAGCGGTTCGCCGAGTCTCGCCTGGTGCTGGTGACGCGGGACGCGGTGGAGACGGCGCCCGGGGCGGGCGTGGCGGACCTGCCGCAGGCCGCCGCCCGCGGCCTGTTCCGTTCCGCGCAGTCGGAGAACCCCGGGCGGCTGCTGCTGCTCGACCTGGACGGCGAACGGCCGACGTACGAGGCGGTGCCCGCCGCGCTCGCCCTGGGGGCGGGTGCCGGACACGCCGGGGGAGAACCGGAGCTGGCGCTGCGCGACGGGGTGGTGCTCGCGCCGCGGCTGGTACGGGTGCCCGTCGCCCCGACCGGTCCCGGCGTCGGCGTAGTCGGCGGCAGCACCGGGCCCAGGACGGGCTCTGGCACTGGGTCGGCCCCTGCCACCGGCGGTGGCACGGGCACGGGCACGGGCGCGAGCCCCGGCACCGGTACGGACTCCGGCTCCGGCACGGGTCCCGGCCCCGGCTCCGGCACGCACTCCGGCACCGGCCAGCGCGCCGCGGGCCGCAGCGGTGCCGTGCCGTCGATCGACCCGTGCGGCACGGTGCTGGTCACCGGCGCCACCGGAACCCTCGGCCGGCTCTTCGCCCGCCATCTGGTCTCCGCCTACGGCGCCCGGCACCTGCTGCTGGTGAGCCGCCGGGGCGCCGACGCCGACGGCGCCGAGGAGCTCGGGGCCGAGCTCGCGACGGCGGGCGCGGCCGTGACCTGGGCCGCCTGCGACGTGGCCGACCGGGCGGCGCTCGCCGACGTCCTCGCCGACGTGCCGGCCGCGCACCCGCTGACCGCCGTGGTGCACACCGCCGGCGTGCTGGACGACGGCGTGATCGGGTCGCTGACGCCGGAACGGGTGGCGCACGTCCTGCGCCCCAAGGTCGACGCCGCGCTGAACCTCCACGAACTCACCCAGGACAGCGACCTGTCCGCGTTCGTGCTGTTCTCCGGCGCCGCCGCCGCGTTCGGCGCGCCGGGCCAGGCCAGCTACGCGGCCGCCAACGCCTTCCTCGAGGCCCTGGCCCAGCGGCGGACCGCCCAGGGGCTCCCGGCGACCGCGCTGGCGTGGGGCCTGTGGGCCGAGGCCAGCGGCATGACCGGCCACCTGGACGACGTCGACCTGCGGCGCATCTCGCGCGGCGGTGTCGCGCCGATGGCGTCGGAGGAGGGGCTGGCGCTCTTCGACGCCGTGTACGCCGAGTACGCCGCGTACGCCGCCTCGTACGGCACGCACTCCACGTACGCCGCGGAGCCCGGGGACACCACCGACACCGCTGACTCCGGGGACACCACTGACGCTGCGGACACCGCCGACGCCGGCGATGCCGCCCACGGCGGCGCCGTGCTGTTCCCCATGCGGCTGGACTACGCCGGACTGCGCGCCGAGGCCGCGGCGACCGGCACCGTCCCCGCGCTGCTCCGCGGGCTGGTCCGCGCCCCCGTCCGGCGGGCGGCCACCGCTCCCGGCGCCGCCGACGGGTCCTCGCTCGCCCAGCGGCTCGCCGCCCTCGCCCCCGCCGAACGGGACGGTGCGCTCCTGGAGTTGGTGTGCGGGCGGGTCGCCGCCGTGCTCGGCTACGCCGGGCCGGAGGCCGTCGAGGCGGGCCGGGCCTTCAAGGAGCTGGGCTTCGACTCGCTCACGGCGGTCGAGCTGCGCAACGACCTCAAGGCGGTCACCGGGCTGCGACTTCCGGCCACGCTCGTCTTCGACTACCCGAGCCCCGCCGCCCTGGCCGCCCACCTGCGCGACGAACTGGTCGGTGCCGAGGAGGCCGCGGCGACCGCGGCGACCGCCGCCGTACCGAGTACCTCCACCGCGCCCGGCGACGACCCGATCGTGATCGTCGGCATGAGCTGCCGCTTCCCCGGTGGGGTCCGTACCCCGAGGAGCTGTGGCGGCTCGTCGCCGGCGGCGGCGACGGCATCTCCGGATTCCCCGCCGACCGCGGCTGGGACTTGGACGCCCTGTACCACCCGGATCCCGACCACCCCGGCACCAGCTACACCCGGGAAGGCGGATTCCTGCACGACGCCGCCGACTTCGACCCCGCGTTCTTCGGGATCTCGCCGCGCGAGGCCCTCGCGATGGACCCGCAGCAGCGGCTGCTGCTGGAGACGTCGTGGGAGGCGTTCGAGCGGGCGGGCATCGACCCGGCGACGCTGCGCGGTAGCAGGACCGGCGTGTTCGCCGGTGTGATGTACCACGACTACGTCACCGGCCTCGGCGACATCCCCCACGGAGTCGAGGGCTACATCGGCACCGGCAACGCGGGCAGCATCGCCTCCGGCCGGGTCGCGTACACCTTCGGCCTGGAGGGCCCGGCCGTCACCGTCGACACGGCCTGCTCGTCGTCGCTGGTCGCGCTGCACTGGGCGATCCAGGCGCTGCGCAACGGCGAGTGCACGCTGGCGCTCGCCGGAGGTGTGGCGGTCATGGCGACACCCGAGACGTTCATCGACTTCAGCCGCCAGCGGGGCCTGTCCACCGACGGCCGCTGCAAGTCGTTCGCGGCCGCCGCCGACGGCACCGGCTGGTCCGAGGGCGCGGGCATGCTGCTCGTGGAGCGGCTCTCCGACGCCCGCCGCAACGGCCATCCGGTCCTGGCGGTCGTCCGCGGCTCCGCCGTCAACCAGGACGGCGCGAGCAACGGCCTGACCGCGCCCAACGGCCCGGCCCAGCAGCGCGTCATCCGCCAGGCGCTGGCCGTCGGCGGGCTGTCGGCGGCCGACGTGGACGTGGTGGAGGCGCACGGTACGGGGACCACGCTGGGTGACCCGATCGAGGCGCAGGCGCTGCTGGCCACGTACGGCAAGGAGAAGACCGCCGACCAGCCGCTGTGGCTGGGCTCCATCAAGTCGAACATCGGGCACACGCAGGCCGCGGCCGGTGTCGCGGGCGTCATCAAGATGGTGATGGCGATGCGGTACGGCGTGCTCCCGCGGACGCTGCACGTGGACGAGCCGTCGCCGAACGTGGACTGGTCGGACGGCGCTGTGTCGCTACTGACGGAGGCGCGGGAGTGGCCGGAGACCGGCGGTCGTCCGCGCCGGGCCGGTGTGTCCTCGTTCGGCATCAGCGGCACCAACGCGCACACCATCATCGAGCAGGCGCCCGCTGCCGAGGCGGCGGAGCCGGAGCGGTCCGCGACGGCGCGGCCCCCGGTGCTTGCCTGGCCGCTGTCGGCGGTGGGCCAGGACGCGCTGCGCGACCAGGCCCGCCGGCTCCGCGACCACCTGACCGCCGAACCGGACACTGCCCCGATCGACGTCGGCTACTCCCTGGCCGTCGGCCGCGCGGCCTTCGACAACCGCGCCGTGCTGGTGGGCCGGGACCGGGACGACCTGCTGCGCGGCCTTGCGGCGCTCGCGGCGGGTGAGGCGGCGGCGACCGGCCTCGTGCGGGGCTCGGTGACCGGCGGCAAGATGGCGTTCCTGTTCACGGGGCAGGGCAGCCAGCGGCTGGGGATGGGCCGTGAGCTGTACGCGGCGTACCCCGTCTTCGCAGAGGCGCTGGACGCGGTGTGCGCGGAGTTGGACGCCCACCTTGAGCGGCCGCTGCGTGGCGTGCTGTTCGGGGACGACGCGGAGCTGCTGGACCAGACGGCGTACACGCAGCCCGCGCTGTTCGCGGTCGAGGTGGCGCTGTTCCGGCTGGTCGAGGCCTGGGGCCTGACGCCGGATGTGCTGTCCGGGCACTCGATCGGTGAGCTGGCGGCCGCGCATGTGGCGGGCGTGCTGTCTCTGGAAGACGCCTGCACGCTGGTGGCCGCGCGCGGTCGGCTGATGCAGGAACTCCCGGCCGGTGGCGCGATGATCGCGCTCCAGGCGTCCGAGGAGGAGATCCTGCCGCTGCTCTCGGACCGGGTGAGTGTCGCGGCGATCAACGGCCCGACGTCGGTCGTGATCGCCGGTGACGAGGACGTGGCGCTGGAGATCGCGACGCGCTTCGAGGCCGAGGGCCGTAAGACGAAGCGGCTGGCCGTCAGCCACGCGTTCCACTCGCCCCGTATGGACGGGATGGTGGACGCGTTCCGGGAGGTCGCGGAGGGGCTGTCGTACGAGGCGCCGCGTATCCCGATCGTGTCGAACCTGACGGGTGAGCTGGTCTCCGCCGAGGAGATCGCCTCCCCCGATTTCTGGGTGCGGCACGTCCGCGAAGCCGTCCGCTTCGTCGACGGCATACGGGCGCTGGCGGCCAAGGGCGTCAGGACGTTCGTGGAGCTCGGCCCGGACGGCGTGCTCTCCGCGCTGGGCCAGGAGTGCCTGACCGACGGCGGCGCGGACTTCGTCGCCGCCCTGCGCGCGGGCCGCCCCGAGGCCGAGACCCTGACGGCAGCGCTGGCCGCCGTGCACGTGCGCGGGATCGAGCTGGACTGGGCGCGGTACTTCGCCGGGGCTGGTGCGCGCCGCGTCGAGTTGCCGACGTATGCCTTCCAGAGGCAGCGGTACTGGCTGGAACTCCCGGCCGCCGCCGCGCGGACCTCCGCCGCCGTGGCGGTGGACGCGGTCGACGCCCGCTTCTGGGAGGCCGTGGAGCGCCAGGATCTCGCCTCGCTCGCGGCCACGCTGGAGCTCGGCGGCGGTGACGGTGACGGTGATGGCGACGGAGACGGCGGCGGGGTGCTGGGCGCCGCCGAGGCGCTGCTTCCGGCGCTGTCGTCGTGGCGGCGGCAGCAGCGCGAGCGCGCCACTGTCGACGGTTGGCGCTACCGCGTGACGTGGAGGCCGGTGGGTGATCGGTCTGTGGGGGTGCTGTCCGGGCGCTGGCTGGTTGTCGTGCCCGCTGACGGAGCCGCTGAGGAGTGGTACGGGGGCGTGGAGCGGGTGCTGTCCGCGCGGGGTGTCGAGGTGGTGCGGGTCGAGGTCGGGGCCGAGGACCGTGCGGATGTGGCCGGGCTGCTGCGTACGGTGGCTGTCGCGGACGGTGCGGATGGTGCTGTGGCGGGTGTGTTTTCGCTGCTGTCCGTCGCGGGGGCGGCAGGGCTGCCGCGTACGGTGGCGCTGACGCAGGCGTTGGGTGATGCCGGGATCAGCGCGCCGTTGTGGGTGGCCACGCGGGGTGCGGTGTCGGTGGGTCGCTCCGACACGGCGGTGGATCCGGTGCAGGCGCGGGTGTGGGGTCTGGGCCGGGTCGCCGCCCTCGAACTGCCCGAGCGTTGGGGTGGTCTGGTGGACCTTCCCGAGGTGGTGGACGACCGGGCGCTGTCCCGGCTGGCTGGTGTGCTGGCGGGTGGTGGTGAGGACCAGGTCGCGGTCCGCTCCTCCGGTGTCTTCGGGCGGCGTCTGTCGCGGGCTTCGGTGCCGTCGGCCGATGGGCGCGTCTGGCGTCCGGGTCCCGGGTCCGTGCTGGTCACGGGTGGTACGGGTGCGCTGGGTGCGCAGGTGGCCCGCTGGCTGGTCCGTAACGGGGCTGAGCATGTGGTGCTGACGAGCCGCCGT
Source organism: Streptomyces sp. XD-27 (assembly GCF_030553055.1). Lineage (NCBI taxonomy): Bacteria > Bacillati > Actinomycetota > Actinomycetes > Kitasatosporales > Streptomycetaceae > Streptomyces > Streptomyces sp. XD-27. The sequence continues at coordinate 2,796,228 of NZ_CP130713.1, read as the reverse complement.
GGTCTTGAGGCGCCGGGTGCGGCGGAGTTGTGCGAGGAGCTGGCCGCCTCGGGTGCCCGGGTGACGGTGGCGGCGTGTGACGCGGCCGACCGGGAGGCTCTGGCCGCAGTGCTGGCCGGGCTGCCCGCCGAGGCGCCGTTGACGGCGGTCTTCCATGTGGCCGGTGTGCTGGACGACGGTGTGTTGGACGCGCTCACGCCTGAGCGGTTCGACACCGTGCTGCGGGCGAAGGCCGAGGCCGCGGCCAACCTGGACGCGCTGACGCGTGAGCTGGGCCTCGACCTGTCCGCGTTCGTGCTCTTCTCCTCGATCAGCGGCACGGTCGGCGCGGCCGGGCAGGCCAACTACGCGGCGGCGAACGCGTTCCTGGACGCGCTCGCCGAGCGGCGCCGGGCGGATGGGCTTCCGGCGACGTCGGTCGCCTGGGGTCCGTGGGCCGAGGGCGGCATGGCCGCGGACGAGGTGCTTGAGCAGCGGATGCGGCGTGCCGGGTTGCCGCCGATGGACGCCGGGCTCGCGTTGGGCGCGCTCCAGCGGGCGCTGGACCTGGACGACACGGCCGTCACGGTCGCGGACGTCGACTGGGCACGGTTCGCGCCCGACTTCACCGCCGTACGGCAGGGCCGGTTGCTCGCCGACCTCCCGGAGGCCCGTGCGGCGCTGGAGAGCGGCACCGTACAGACGACCGGTGCCGCATCCGGTTCCTCGCTGCCCGAGCGCCTGGCCGGGCTGTCCGAGGCCGAGCAGGACCGCGCTCTGCTGGATCTGGTCCGTACCCATGTGGCCGCCGTCCTCGGGCACGACGGCTCGGCGGCGGTGGGCGCCGAGCGGGCGTTCAAGGAGCTGGGCTTCGACTCCCTCACCGCCGTCGAACTGCGCAACCGGCTCGGCGCCGCCAGCGGCGTCACCCTGCCCGCGACCCTGGTCTTCGACTACCCGACCGCGGCGGAGCTGGCGGGCTATCTGCGGACCGAACTCCTCGGCGAGCGGGCGGCGGCTGCTTCCGGCTCCGCCGCCCCCGTCCCCGTCCCCGCCCGCGTCCCGACTGCCCCAGCGGACGACCCGGTCGCGATCGTCGCGATGAGCTGCCGCTTCCCCGGCGGGGTCCGTACCCCCGAGGAGCTGTGGCAACTGCTCACCGCGGGCGGGGACGCGATCGCGCAGTTCCCGGCGGACCGCGGCTGGGACCTGGACGCGCTGTACGACCCGGACCCGGACAAGCAGGGCACGTTCTACGCCCGCGAGGGCGGGTTCCTCTACGACGCGGGCCAGTTCGACGCCGCCTTCTTCGGGATCTCGCCGCGTGAGGCGCTCGCCATGGACCCGCAGCAGCGGCTGCTGCTGGAGACGTCGTGGGAGGCCATCGAGCGGGCGGGCATCGACCCGGCCACCCTGCGCGGTACCTCCGCCGGGGTCTTCGTCGGCACCAACGGGCAGGACTACGACGCCGCGCTGCGCGACCTTCCCGAGGGCGTCGAGGGCTACCTGGGCACGGGCAACGCGGCCAGCGTCGTCTCCGGCCGGTTGTCGTACACGTTCGGGTTGGAGGGGCCCGCGATCACCGTCGACACGGCGTGCTCCTCGTCGCTGGTGGCCCTGCACATGGCGGTGCAGGCGCTGCGGCAGGGCGACTGCACGCTGGCGCTCGCGGGCGGCGTGACGGTGATGTCCAGCCCGGGCGCGTACATCGAGTTCAGCCGCCAGCGCGGGCTGGCCCCCGACGGGCGCTGCAAGGCGTTCGCCGAGGCGGCCGACGGCACGGGCTGGGGTGAGGGCGTGGGCATGCTGCTCGTCGAGCGGCTGTCCGATGCCCGGCGCAACGGCCACCCGGTGCTGGCGGTCGTGCGGGGCTCCGCGATCAACCAGGACGGTGCGAGCAACGGTCTGACCGCCCCCAACGGGCCCGCCCAGCAGCGAGTCATCCGCCAGGCCTTGGCGGGCGCCGGGCTCTCAGCCACGGACGTGGACGCGGTGGAGGCGCATGGTACGGGTACGACGTTGGGTGACCCGATCGAGGCGCAGGCGCTGCTGGCGACCTACGGTCAGGACCGCCCGGCGGACCGGCCGCTACTGCTCGGTTCCATCAAGTCCAACATCGGCCACACCCAGGCCGCCGCCGGTGTCGCGGGCGTGATCAAGATGGTGCTGGCCATGCGGCACGGCGTGCTGCCGCCGTCCCTCCACATCGACACGCCCACGCCGCACGTCGACTGGTCGGCGGGTGACGTCGAGTTGCTGACGGAGGCGCGGGAGTGGCCGGAGACCGGCCGCCCGCGCCGGGCCGGCGTCTCCGCGTTCGGCTTCAGCGGCACCAACGCCCACACCGTGCTGGAGCAGGCCCCGGAGCCCGCTCCCGCAGCGGACGGCGCCGAGCCCGCAGCGGACGGAGCCGCGCCCGCGCTCCCCCTGCTCCGTTCCGACGTCCTCGCCTGGCCGCTGTCCGGCAGGACCGAGGGCGCGCTGCGGGCCCAGGCCGAGCGGCTGCGGGAGCGGCTGGCCGCCGAACCGGGCCTGGACCCGCTGGACGTGGCGTACTCGCTCGCCACCACCCGTACCGCGCTGGAGCGCCGCGCGGTCGTCGTCGGCACCGGCCGCGACCGGCTGCTGGCGGGCCTGGCCGCCCTGGCGGGCGGAGAGCCCGCGGCCCACGTGATCGAGGGTGTGCCCGCCGAGGGCCGGACGGCGTTCCTGTTCACCGGGCAGGGCAGCCAGCGGCTCGGCATGGGCCGTGAACTGTACGAGTCGAGCGCGGTGTTCGCCCGGGAGCTGGACGCGGTGGCGGCCGAACTGGACCGGCACCTCGGCCGCCCGCTGTACGAGGTGCTGTTCGGCGAGGACGCCGCGCTGCTCGACCAGACGGCGTACACCCAGCCCGCGCTGTTCGCGGTCGAGGTCGCGCTGTACCGGCTGGCCGAGGCCGCCGGGCTGCGGGCCGACCTGCTGGCGGGCCACTCCATCGGCGAGCTGGCCGCCGCGCACGTCGCCGGGGTGCTGTCCCTGGCCGACGCCTGCACGCTGGTCGCCGCCCGCGGCCGCCTGATGCAGGAACTGCCCGCCGGTGGCGTGATGATCGCGCTCCAGGCGACCGAGGAGGAGGTCCTGCCGCGGCTCACCGACCGCGTCGGCATCGCCGCCGTCAACGGCCCGACGTCGGTCGTCATCGCGGGCGACGAGAACGCGGCCTTCGACATCGCCGCCACGTTCACGCTGCGCGGCCGCAAGACCAAGCGGCTGACCGTCAGCCACGCGTTCCACTCCCCGCGCATGGACCCGATGCTGGGCGACTTCCGCAAGGTCGCCGAGAGCCTCACCTACCACGAGCCGCGGATCCCGCTCGTCTCCACCGTCACCGGGCGGCCGGTCACCGACGAGATGAGCCAGGCCGACTACTGGGTACGGCACGTCCGCGAGGCCGTGCGCTTCCTGGACGGCGTGCGGGCACTGGAGGCCCAGGGCGTCACCACGTACGTCGAACTGGGCCCGGACGGCGTGCTGTCCGCGATGGCGCAGGAGTGCCTGACCACCGGCGGGGGCACGCGGGAGGGTGCCACCGGCGGAGGCATGCAGGAGCGCGTAACCGGCGAGGGCATGCCGGGCCACGCAACCGGCGAGGGCATGCCGGGCCACGCAACCGGCGAGGGCATGTCGGGCCACGCCACCGGCGAGGGCCTGCCGGGCCACGTCACCGGCGAGGGCGCCGACTTCGTCCCCGTACTGCGTGCCGGGCGGCCCGAGACCGAGGCGCTGACCGCCGCCCTCGCCCGGCTGCACACCCGGGGCCTCGCCGTGGACTGGGCGGCGCTGCACGCCGGGACCGGCGCGCGGCGCGTGGACCTGCCGACGTACGCGTTCCAGCGCCGCCGCTACTGGCTCGAAGCCGCCGCCCGGCAGACCCGGGACGCGACGGCCACCGCCCAGGACCCGGTCGACGCACGGTTCTGGGAGGCCGTCGAGAGCGACGACCTGGCCGCGTTCACCGGCGCCCTGGCGATCGACGCGGACCAGCCGGTCAGCGCCCTGCTGCCCGTCCTGGCCGCATGGCGCCGCGCGCAGCGCGAGCGGACCGCCGTCGACGGCTGGCGCTACCGCGTCACCTGGAAGCCGCTGGAGGAGCCGCGGTCCGCGGACGTCACCGGCACGTGGGCGGCCGTCGTACCCGCCGGGTACGCGGACGACACCCGCGTACGCCAGGCCCTGGACGCGCTGTCGGCGCGGGGCGCCGACATCCGTCTCGTCGAACCGGCCGAGGGCGCTCTCGGCCTCGACCGAGAGGCGCTCGCCGCCCGGCTGCGGGCGGCTGCCGCGGGGGCGCCTTCGGCGCCGCGCGCGGGGACGCCAGTGTGGTTGGCGCTGACGGCTACCGCGCGGGTGGCCCCGTGGGCGGCCCTGCGTACGGTGCCGATGGCGACCGCGTCGGTGGCTCCGCGCGCGGCGCCGAGGACCGCCCGGTGGGCGGCGGCGAGAGCCACCGCGCGGGTGGTAGCGCGAACGGCTCCGCGCGCGGCGCCGACGGCCACCCCGTGAATGGCTCCGCCAGCGGCCCCGTCCGTGGTGTGCTGTCCTTCCTCGCCCTGGACGAGCGGCCGCATCCCGCGTACCCCGCGGTGCCCGCCGGGCTGCTGCTCACCGGCGCCCTCGTGCAGGCCCTCGGCGACGCGGACCTGACCGCCCCGCTGTGGTGCGTCACGGAGGGCGCGGTGTCCACCGCCGCGTCGGAGCGGCCGGGCAGTGCCGCGCAGGCGCAGGTATGGGGGCTCGGCCGGGTCGTCTCCCTCGAACACCCCGAGCGCTGGGGCGGGTTGGTCGACCTGCCCGCCACGCTCGACGAGCGGGCGGCCGACCGGCTGGCCGCCGTCCTCGGCGGACTCCGCGCGCCCGGCGGACTCGGCGCGCCCGGTGGATCCGGCGTGCCCGCCGGACGCGGTGGATCGGGAGAGCCCAGCCGACCTGGCGGGTCCGGCCGACCTGGCGAGTCCGGCCGCCCCGCCGGACCCGCTGGTCCTGGCGTGCCTGGCGTGCCCGGCGGAGGCGGTGGCCCCGTCGAGTATGGCTGCCCCGCCGAATCCGCTGGTTCCGGCGTGCCCGTCGGACCCGCTGGTCCTGGCGTGCCGGGCGGAGGCGGTGGCCCCGTCGAGTATGGCTGCCCCGCCGAATCCGCTGGTTCCGGCGTGCCCGTCGGACCCGCTGGTCCTGGCGTGCCGGGCGGAGGCGGTGGCCCCGTCGAGTATGGCTGCCCCGCCGAATCCGCTGGTCCCGGCGTACCCGCCGAACCCGCTGGTCCTGGCGTGCCCGGCGTGCCCGCCGAACCCGCTGGTTCCGGCGTACCCGCCGGACCCGCCGGCCCCGGCTCGCCCGTCGGACCCGCTGCCCCCAGCGACGGCGCCGAGGACCAGCTCGCGATCCGTGCCGCCGGCGTCCTGGCCCGCCGTATCGCTCGTGCCGAGTCCGCCCCGGCGTCGGCCGGGGGCGACGGCCGGTGGGCGCCGCGTGGCACCGTCCTGGTCACCGGCGGCACCGGTGCGCTGGGTGCGCACGTCGCGCGCTGGCTGGCGGCGGGCGGTGCCCAGCACCTGGTGCTGGCCAGCCGCCGAGGCGACCAGGCTCCCGGCGCGCCGGAGCTGACGGCCGAACTCACCGCGCTCGGAGCCCAGGTCACCGTCGCCGCGTGCGACGTCACCGACCGGGACGCCGTGGCCGCACTGCTGGACCGGATCGGCCCCGAGGCCACCGGGCATCCGCACCCGCACCCGCTCACCGCCGTCGTCCACACCGCGGGCGCCGGGCAGTTCGCGCCGCTCGCCGAGACCGGACCGGCCGAGGTCGCCGACGTCGTGGCCGCCAAGGTCGCGGGCGCCGCCCACCTGGACGCCCTGCTCGGCGACACCGAGCTGGACGCGTTCGTGCTGTTCTCCTCCATCGCCGGAGTGTGGGGCAGCGGCGGCCAGGGCGCGTACGCGGCGGCCAACGCGCACCTCGACGCGCTCGCGGAGCAGCGCCGGGCCCGCGGCCTGACCGCCACCTCCGTGGCCTGGGGCCCGTGGGCGGACGGCGGACTCGTCGCCGACGACGAAGCCGCCGAGCAGCTGCGCCGCCGCGGCCTGCCGGTCATGGCACCGCGGCAGGCGATCGCCGCCCTCCAGCAGGCCCTGGACCGCGACGAGACGACCCTGACCGTCGCCGACGTCGACTGGGAGCGCTTCGTACCCGCCTTCACCGCCGCCCGCCCGCGCCCGCTCATCGCCGACCTGCCCGAGGTACGCGGTGCCCTGGCGGCCGAACCCGCAGAGCAGGCCGACGGCGTCGCCGCGGCGTCCCTGGAGGAGCGGCTGACGGGGCTGACCGGCGAAGAAGCCGACCGCCTCCTCCTGGACCTGGTCACCGCGCACGTCGCCGCCGTCCTCGGACACGACGACACCACGGCCGTCGAGCCGGGCCGCGCCTTCAAGGAACTGGGCTTCGACTCCCTCACCGCCGTCGAACTCCGCAACCGGCTCGGCACGGCCACCGGACGGCGGCTCCCCGCCACCCTCGTCTTCGACTACCCCACGCCCGCCGCGCTCGCCGCCCACCTGCGCGCCGACCTCACGGGCGGGGCGACGGCGCCGGAACTCCCGGCACTCGCCGAGATCGACAAGCTCGAGTTCGCCCTCGCGAACGCCCCAGCCGACACCGCGGAACGCGCGAAGGTCACCGCCCGGCTCGAAGCGCTGCTGCGCACATGGCGAGCCGCCGAAGACGAGGCGCGTGCCGCCGAGGCCGCAGGCGGCGACGACGAGAGCGACCTCGAAGCCGCCTCGGCCGAGGACATCTTCGACATCATCAGCAATGAATTCGGAAGGTCCTGAAGTGACCAGCGCGAACGAAGCGAAGCTTCTCGACAACCTGAAGTGGATGACCACGGAGCTGCGCCGGACCCGCCGCCGCCTGACCGAGGTGGAGGCGGAGGCGCAGGAGCCGATCGCGATCGTCGCGATGAGCTGCCGCTTCCCCGGTGGCGTGCGGTCCCCGAGGACCTGTGGCGGCTCGTGGACGGCGGCGGCGACGCCATTTCCGGATTCCCGGCCGACCGCGGCTGGAACATCGCCGCGCTGGCCGACCCGGACCCCGACCGCAAGGGCACGTTCTACAACAGCGGCGGCGGATTCCTCGACGGCGCCGCCGACTTCGACCCGGCGTTCTTCGGCATCTCGCCGCGCGAGGCCCTCGCCATGGACCCGCAGCAGCGGCTGCTGCTGGAGACCTCCTGGGAGGTCTTCGAACGGGCCGGCATCGACCCGGCCGCCGTCCACGGCAGCCGTACCGGCGTCTTCGTCGGCGCCGCCGCCATGGGCTACGGCAACGACCTCCACGGCGCGCCCGAAGGACTGGAGGGGCTCCTCCTCACCGGCGGCGCCACCAGCGTCCTGTCCGGCCGGATCGCCTACACCCTGGGCCTCGAAGGCCCGGCGGCCACCATCGACACCGCCTGCTCCTCGTCCCTGGTCGCCCTGCACTGGGCCGCCCAGGCCCTGCGCCGGCGCGAGTGCTCGCTCGCGCTCGTCGGCGGCGTCACCGTCATGCCCAACCCCGACGTCTTCGTGGAGTTCAGCCGCCAGCGCGGGCTCGCCCCCGACGGCCGCTGCAAGTCCTTCGCGGCCGCCGCCGACGGCACGGGGTGGAGCGAGGGCGTCGGCGTGCTGCTCGTGGAGCGGCTCTCGGACGCGCGCCGCAACGGCCACCAGGTGCTGGCCGTCGTCCGCGGCTCGGCCGTCAACCAGGACGGCGCCAGCAACGGCCTGACCGCGCCGAACGGCCCGTCGCAGCAGCGCGTCATCCGCCAGGCCCTGGAGAACGCCCGGCTGTCCGCCGCCGAGGTCGACGTCGTGGAGGCGCACGGTACGGGCACGACCCTGGGCGACCCGATCGAGGCCCAGGCGCTGCTGGCCACCTACGGCCAGGAGCGTCCGGCCGGGCAGCCGCTGTGGCTCGGCTCGCTGAAGTCCAACCTCGGCCACACGCAGGCCGCCGCCGGCGTCGCGGGCGTCATCAAGATGGTCATGGCCATGCGCCACGGCGTCCTGCCCAAGACCCTGCACGTGGACGAGCCCACCCCGAACGTCGACTGGACGGCGGGCGAGGTGTCGCTGCTCACCGAGGCCCGGCCGTGGCCGGAGACCGGCCAGCCGCGCCGCGTCGGCATCTCCGCCTTCGGCGTCAGCGGCACCAACGCCCACACCATCCTCGAACAGGCCCCCGCGACGGAGGAGCCGCCGCAGCCGTCCGCCGAGGCCGCCCCGCCGCTGCCGCCGGTGCTGCCGTACGTGCTGTCGGCGAGGGGCACGGAGGCGCTGCGGGCACAGGCGGAGCGACTGCACGCGCACATGACGGCGGACCCCGGCAGGGAACTCGCCGATGTCGCCTACTCCTTGGCCACCGGCCGCGCGGCCTTCGAAGCGCGCGCGGTGCTGACCGCCGGGGACCGGGAGAGCCTGCTGCGGGGGCTCGCCGCGCTGGCGGCGGGAGAGACGGCGGCGCGGGGCCTGGTGCTGGGCTCCCCGGCGACCGGGAAACTCGCCTTCCTGTTCACGGGGCAGGGGAGTCAGCGGCTGGGGATGGGGCGTGAGCTGTACGAGGCGTATCCGGTGTTCGCGGCGGCGCTGGACGCGGTGTGCGCGGAGCTGGACGGGCATCTCGAACGGCCGTTGCGCGACGTGCTGTTCGGGGACGATGCCGGACTGCTGGATCAGACGGTGTACACGCAGCCCGCGTTGTTCGCGGTCGAGGTGGCGCTGTTCCGGCTGCTGGAGTCATGGGGTCTGACGCCGGACTTCCTGTCCGGGCACTCGATCGGTGAGCTGGCCGCCGCGCATGTCGCCGGGGTGCTGTCCCTGGCGGACGCCTGCACGCTGGTGGCCGCTCGCGGTCGTCTGATGCAGGAGCTGCCTGCCGGTGGCGCGATGATCGCGATCCAGGCCGCCGAGGACGAGATCCTGCCGCTGCTCACGGACCGGGTGAGCATCGCCGCCCTCAACGGCCCGACGTCGGTCGTCATCGCCGGTGACGAGGACGTGGCGCTGGAGATCGCGGCGCGCTTCGAGTCCGACGGCCGCAAGACGAAGCGGCTGACCGTCAGCCACGCGTTCCACTCGCCCCGAATGGACGGCATGGTGGACGCGTTCCGCGCGGTGGCCGAGAGGCTGTCGTATGAGGCCCCGCGCATCCCGATCGTGTCGAACGTGACCGGCGAGCCGGTCTCCGCCGAGGAGATCGCCACCGCCGGCTTCTGGGTGCGGCACGCCCGCGAGGCCGTCCGTTTCCTCGACGGCGTGCGGACGCTGGAAGCGCAGGGCGTCACCACGTACGTCGAACTCGGCCCGGACGGCGTGCTGTCCGCGATGGCGCAGGAGTGCGTCACCGGCGAGGACGCCGCCTTCGCACCCGTCCTCCGCCCCGGCCGCCCCGAAGCCGAGACGCTGACCACCGCCCTCGCGCACGCGCACGTGCGCGGTGCGGCACCGGACTGGCAGCGGTTCTTCGCGGGACTGGACGTCCGGGCGGTCGATCTGCCCACGTACGCCTTCCAGCACCAGCGGTTCTGGCTGGAGCCCGGTGCGCCGACCGGCGACGTGGCCACCGCGGGTCTGGAAGCCGCCGGGCACCCGCTGCTGGGCGCGGCCGTCCCGCTCGCCGACACCGACGGCTTCCTGCTCACCGGGCGGCTCGGCCTCGACACCCACCCGTGGCTCGCCGACCACACCGTCATGGGGTCGGTGCTGCTGCCGGGTACGGCCTTCGTGGAGCTGGCGATCCGCGCCGGTGACCAGGTCGGCTGCGACCACCTGGACGAACTGGCCCTGGAGGCCCCGCTGGTGCTGTCCGAGCGCGGTGCCGTCCGGCTCCAGGTCGCGGTGGGGCCGCCGGAGGGCGACGGACGGCGTTCCTTCACCGTGCTGTCCTGCCCGGCCGACGCCCCGGCAGAGGAGTCGTGGACGCGGCACGCCACCGGCGTGCTGGCCACGGGCGCCCCGCGGCCCTCGTTCTCGCTCGCCGAGTGGCCGCCGAACGGGGCGCGGCCGGTCCCGGTCGACGACCTGTACGCGGAACTCGGCGCCCTCGGCATGGCCTACGGCCCGGTGTTCCAGGGGCTCACGGCCGCCTGGCGGCGCGGGGACGAGGTCTTCGTAGAGGTTCGGCTCCCGGCCGACGCGACTGCGGACGCACGGGAGTTCGGGCTGCATCCGGCACTCCTGGACTCCGCGCTGCACGCGCTGGGCCTCGGGGGCCTGGGCGGCACCGAAGGCCAGGGGCGGCTGCCGTTCGCCTTCAACGGGGTGTCGCTGTACGCCGACGGTGCCCCGGCCCTTCGGGCCAGGCTGGCGCCGACGGGCGTGGACGGCGTGCGGCTGGACCTCGCCGACGCGGGCGGCGCGCCGGTCGCCGCCGTGGAGTCGCTCGTGCTGCGCCCCGTCTCGGAGGACCAGGTCCGGGCCGCGGGAGCGGCATACCACGAGTCGCTGTTCCGTCTGGAGTGGACCGAGCCCGCCGCGGTGGCCGACGACGCGACCCGGCGCGGCCGTTGGGCGGTTCTGGGGCCTGATGTGTTCGGTCTCGCGGGCTCGGACTACTTGGGCTCGGGTGCGGGTGCGGGTGCGGGTGCGGGTGCGGGCTCGGATGCGGCGCCGTACGCGGATCTGGCGGCGTACGCGGATCTGGCCGAGCTGGCCGAGGCCGTGGACGCGGGCGCACCAGTGCCCGAGTACGTCCTCGTCACCCCCGGCCGGCAGGGCGGCGGCGACACCCCCGACGCGGTGCGGCAGGCCACGGTCGAGGCGCTGGGCCTGGCCCAGGCATGGCTGGCCGACGAGCGGTTCGGCGCCGCCCGGCTGGTGCTGGTGACCTCGGGCGCGGTCGCCGCGACCCCGGCCGACCCGGCATCCGACCCGGCACCTGATCCGGCACCCGACCTGGCGCAGGCCGCCGTGTGGGGTCTGCTGCGTTCGGCGCAGGCCGAGCACCCGGAGCGTCTCGTCCTGCTGGATCTCGACGGCGAGCCCGCGTCGCGCGCGGCGCTCCCGGCCGCGCTCGCGACGGGCGAGGAGCAACTGGTCGTACGCGCGGGTGCCGTACGGACGCCGCGGCTGGCCCGCGTCCCCGTGGCGGCGGACCGCGCACCCGCCGCGGCCTTGCTCGACACCGACGGCACGGTGCTGATCACCGGCGCGAGCGGCACGCTGGGCGGACTGGTCGCCCGGCACCTGGTCACCGAGCACGGCGCGCGGCACCTGCTGCTGGTCAGCCGGCGCGGCGCCGAGGCCCCCGGCGCGGCCGCGCTGGCCGCCGAACTGGCCGAGTACGGCGCCGAGGTGCGCTGGGCGGCCTGCGACGCGGCGGACCGGGACGCCCTGGCCGCGACCCTGGCCGCCGTGCCGGCCGCGCACCCGCTCACCGCCGTCGTCCACACCGCGGGCGTCCTCGACGACGGCGTCATCGGCTCGCTGACGCCGGAGCGCGTCACCCGCGTACTGCGGCCCAAGGTCGACGCGGCCTGGCACCTCCACGAGCTGACGCGGGACCTGGAGCTGTCCGCGTTCGTGCTCTTCTCGTCCTCCTCGGGCGTGTTCGGCAGCCCCGGGCAGGGCAACTACGCGGCGGCCAACGCGTTCCTCGACGCGCTGGCCGCCCACCGCGCCGCCCGTGGCCTGCCGGCGACCGCGCTGGCGTGGGGCCTGTGGGCCGGGTCCGGCATGGCCGGCGGTCTGAACGAGGCCGACGTCAGCCGCATGCGGCGGGCCGGCCTGCCGCCGCTGTCCCCGGCGGAGGGCCTGGCGCTGCTCGACACGGCGCTCACCCTGGGGGCACCTCCCAGCGGCCGCGCTGGGGGAGAGCCGGCGCTCGCCCCGCTGCGCGTCGACACCGCGGCCCTGCGGGCGCGGGCGGCGGCCGGGACGGTCTCGCCGCTGCTGCGCGGACTGGTCCGGGGGACGGTACGGCGAACGGTCGCGACCGACCCCGCCACGGCCGCGGGAGCCGCCGGTCTGGCGCGGCGGCTCGCCGGGCTGACCGCGGCCGAACAGGACCGGCTGCTGCTGGACCTGGTCCGCACCCAGGTCGCGGCGGTGCTCGGCCACGCGGGCCCGCAGGCGGTCGAGGAAGGCCGGGCGTTCAAGGAGCTGGGCTTCGACTCGCTCACCGCCGTCGAACTCCGCAACCTCCTGCGTGACGTCACCGGACTGCGGCTGCCCGCCACCCTCGTCTTCGACTACCCGACCTCGGCCGCACTGGCCGGCCATCTGCGAACGGAGATCCTCGGCGACACGGACACGTCGACCGCCTCCGCCTCCGCCTCCGACCGGGCGTGGGCGACCGGCGCCGCCGCCTCCGAGCGGGCGCGGGCGACCGGCGCCGCCGACCGGGCCGACGACCCCATCGCCATCGTGGCCATGAGCTGTCGCCTCCCGGGCGGCGTACGGTCGCCGGAGGACCTGTGGCGGCTGCTGGCCGACTGCGGGGACGGCATCTCGGCGTTCCCCGTCGACCGCGGCTGGGATCTCGCCACCCTCTACAGCGACGACCCGGACCTCGAAGGCAGCAGCTCCATCCGCGAGGGCGGCTTCCTGCACGACGTCGCCGACTTCGACGCGGCGTTCTTCGGCGTCTCGCCGCGCGAGGCCCTCGCCATGGATCCGCAGCAGCGGCTGCTGCTGGAGACGTCGTGGGAGGCGTTCGAGCGGGCGGGCATCGACCCGGCGACGCTGCGCGGCAGCAAGACCGGGGTGTACATCGGCTCCAACGACCAGGACTACCTGACCCTGTGGGTCAACGAACCGCAGGGCCTTGAGGGCCACCTGGGCACCGGCAACGCGGCGAGCGTGGCCTCGGGCCGCCTGGCGTACACGTTCGGGCTGGAGGGCCCGGCGGTCACCGTCGACACCGCGTGCTCGTCGTCCGTGGTGGCCCTGCACCTGGCGATCCAGGCGCTGCGGCAGGGCGAGTGCACGATGGCGCTGGCGGGCGGTGTCACCGTCATGTCGACCCCGGGCGCCTTCACCGAGTTCAGCCGTCAGCGCGGACTGGCCGCCGACGGCCGGATCAAGGCGTTCTCCGGAGACGCGGACGGCACCATCTGGTCCGAGGGCGTCGGCGTCCTGCTGGTGGAGCGGCTGTCGGACGCCCGGCGCAACGGACATCCGGTGCTGGCCGTCGTCCGCGGCACCGCCGTCAACCAGGACGGCGCCAGCAACGGCCTGACCGCGCCCAACGGCCCGGCGCAGCAGCGCGTCATCCGGCAGGCACTGGCGAACGCCGGTCTGTCGGCCGCCGAGGTGGACGCCGTGGAGGCACACGGTACGGGGACGTCCTTGGGCGACCCGATCGAGGCGCAGGCGCTCCTCGCCACGTATGGCCAGGACCGGCCCGAGGGACGGCCGCTGTGGCTCGGCTCGGTCAAGTCCAACATCGGGCACACCCAGGCCGTGGCGGGCGTCGCCGGAATCATCAAGATGGTGATGGCCATGCGGCATGGCATGCTGCCGCGGACGCTGCACGTCACCGAGCCGACCCCGCACGTGGACTGGTCGGCGGGCGAGATCGAGCTGCTGACCGAGGCCCGTCCGTGGCCGGAGACCGGACAGCCGCGCCGCGCGGGCATCTCCTCGTTCGGCTACAGCGGCACCAACTCCCACGCGATCATCGAGGAGGCTCCGGCAGCGGAGGAACCGCGGCTGCCGTCCGCCGAGGCCGTCTCACCGCCGCCACCGGTGCTCCCGTACGTGCTGTCCGCGAAGGGTACGGAGGCGCTGCGCGCGCAGGCGGAGCGGCTGCGTGCGCACCTGGCGGCGGACCCGGCCCTCGAACTCGCCGATGTGGCATACGCGTTGGCCACCGGTCGCGCTGTTCTCGACCACCGCGCCGTCGTGGCCGCGGGGGACCGGGACGGTCTGCTGCGGGGCCTCACGGCGCTGGCGGCAGGAGAGCCGACGCCGCACGTGACCCAGGGCGCGCCAGCCGAGGGCCGCACCGCGTTCCTGTTCACGGGGCAGGGGAGCCAGCGGCTGGGGATGGGCCGTGAGTTGTACGAGGCGTATCCGGTGTTCGCGGAGGCGCTGGATGCGGTGTGTGCGGAGCTGGATGGGCATGTTGAGCGGCCGTTGAGTGGTGTGCTGTTCGGGGAGGATGCCGGGCTGTTGGATCAGACGGTGTACACGCAGCCTGCGTTGTTCGCGGTTGAGGTGGCGTTGTTCCGTCTGGTGGAGGCGTGGGGTCTGCGGGCCGATTTCCTGTCGGGTCATTCGATCGGTGAGTTGGCGGCTGCGCATGTGGCGGGTGTGTTGTCTTTGGAAGATGCCTGCACGCTGGTGGCCGCGCGCGGTCGGCTGATGCAGGAACTCCCGGCCGGTGGCGCGATGATCGCGCTCCAGGCGTCGGAGGACGAGGTCCTGCCGGTGCTCACTGACCGGGTGAGCATCGCCGCCGTCAACGGGCCCACCTCCGTCGTCATCGCCGGTGACGAGGACGTGGCGCTGGAGATCGCGGCGCGCTTCGAGGCCCAGGGCCGTAAGACGAAGCGGCTGACCGTGAGCCACGCGTTCCATTCGCCGCGTATGGACGGGATGGTGGAGGCGTTCCGGGAGGTCGCGGAGGGCCTGTCGTACGAGGCGCCGCGCATTCCGATCGTGTCGGCTCTGACCGGTGGCGTGGTGGCCGCCGAGGAGATCGCGACCGCCGATTTCTGGGTGCGGCATGTCCGCGAGGCGGTCCGTTTCCTTGATGGCGTCCGCACGCTCGAAGCGCAGGGCGTCACCACGTATGTCGAGCTCGGCCCGGATGGTGTCCTGTCCGCGATGGCGCAGGAGTGCGTCACCGGCGACGGCGCGGCCTTCGTCCCCGTACTGCGCGGTGGCCGTCCCGACGCCGAGACCGTCACCGCCGCCCTCGCCCAGGTCCATGTCCGGAGTGCGGGTGTGGACTGGGCCGCGTTCTTCGCCGGGGCCGGTGCGCGGCGGGTCGACCTGCCCACGTATCCCTTCCAGCACCGGCGTTACTGGCCCGACGCGGACACCGGAGCCGGAGCCGGAGCCGGAGCCGGGGCCGCTGCGTCCGCCGACGGCAGCGTCAGCGCGGTCGACGCCCGCTTCTGGGAGGCCGTGGAGCGTGAGGACCTGGCCTCCCTCACCGCCGAGTTGCTGGTCGAAGGCGACGAGCCGCTGAGCGCGGTGCTGCCCGCCCTGTCGTCGTGGCGGCGCAGGCAGCAGGAGCTGTCCGCCGCGGACGCGTGCCGCTACCACGTGGTGTGGAAGCCGCGGCCGGGGGCGCGGGGCGCGTCGGCGTCCCGTAACCCGTCCGGGACATGGCTGGCGGTCGTCCCCGCGAGCCACGCGGACGACGCCCGGGTCGGCGCCGTCATCGACGACCTGGCCGGGCGCGGCGCGCGGGTGGCCCGGGTCGAGCTGGACGCGGACGACACGCGTCCGGCGACGATCGGCGCGCGGCTCGCCGCTGCGTCGGCGAGTGGCCCCGTCGCCGGTGTGCTGTCGCTGCTCGCGCTGGACGAGCGGCCGCACCCGGAGCACCCGGCGGTGCCGGTCGGCCTGGCGCTGACCGCCGCGTTGGCCGAGGCGCTGGACGAGGTACGCGTACGCGGCGAGGCGTCGGACGCGCGCCTGTGGTGCGTCACGCAGGGCGCGGTCGCCGTCGGCGGCGCCGACCGGCTGGAGAGCGTCTCCCAGGCCCAGATCTGGGGCCTGGGCCGGGTCGTCGCGCTGGACCGGCCCGAACGCTGGGCGGACTGATCGATCTCCCGCAGACGTTGGACGAACGTGCGCTGGACCGGCTGGCGGGCGTACTCGCAGGCGGCGGAGGCGGAGGCCGTGCCGGCATCGGCTCCGGCCCCGGTCTCGGATCCGGCCCCGGCCTCGGATCCGGGGCCGCGGCCGGCGCCGGAGACGCGGAGGACCAGGTGGCGATCCGCGCCGCCGGACTCTTCGTACGGCGCCTGGCGCAGCCCGCCGCCCCGCCTTCCACAGAGCCCGCGCAGGCATGGACGCCGCGCGGCACCGTCCTGGTCACGGGCGGCACCGGCGCGCTGGGGCGGCATGTCGCCCGCTGGCTGGCCCGTAACGGAGCGGAGCGGCTGGTCCTGCTCAGCCGCCGGGGCCCCGACGCCCCGGGCACGGCCGAGCTCGTCGCGGAACTCTCCGCGTCCGGCGCCGCCGTGACCGTCGAGGCGTGCGACGTGGCGGACCGCACCGCGCTGGAGACCCTCGTGGACAAGCTGGCGGCGGACGGCACCCCGGTACGGGCCGTGGTGCACGCGGCCGGTGTCTCCCAGGCCCCCGGCACCGCCACCGAACTGCCGGACTTCGCCCGCGTCGTGGCGGCCAAGACCGCCGGGGCGATCCACCTCGACGCCATCTTCGGCGGCCGGGACGGGGACGCGGCCGGTACGGCGGCGGGGGCCGCGAACGGGCCCGAGGCCGCCGCCGCGAGCGTCCCGGACGACCAACGCCCGCCCCTCGACGCCTTCGTGCTCTTCTCCTCCATCGCCGGGGTGTGGGGCAGCGGCGGCCAGGGCGCGTACGCGGCGGCCAACGCGTTCCTCGACGCGCTGGCCGAGCGGCGCCGGGCCCGCGGCCTGACCGCCACCTCCGTGGCCTGGGGCCCGTGGGCCGACGGCGGCATGGCCGCCGAAGGCGACGCCGGGGAGCAGCTCAGCCGCCGCGGTCTGCCGCCCATGGCGCCGGAGCTGAACATGGTCGCCTTCCAGCAGGCGCTGACCCGCCGGGAGACGGCCGTGACCGTGGTCGACGTCGACTGGGGGCGGTTCGCCCCGGCGTTCACCGCCGCCCGGCCCCGCCCGCTGATCGACGACCTGCCGCAGGTGCGTACGGCCCTGCACGGCACCGGCACCGGCGGCACAGCGGACCCGGCGGCGGACCCGGCGGCGGCCGAAGCGGGGCCGACGCTCCGCGACCGGCTGGCCGGGCTCGGCGAGGCGGACCGGCGGGACGCCGTGCTGGAGGTGGTCCGCACCCATGTGTCGGCCGCCCTCGGCCACGCCTCCGCCGACGACGTCGAGGCCGGGCGCGCCTTCCGGGAGCTGGGCTTCGACTCGCTGACCGCGGTCGAGCTGCGCACCCGGCTCGGCGCGGCCACCGGCCTGCGGCTCCCGGCGAGCCTCGTCTTCGACTACCCGACGCCGCAGGCGCTCGCCGAGCATCTGCTGCGCGGACTGGTCCCGGCCGGCGCCGGAACGGGCGCCCACACCGGCGGCCTCGTCGACGTGGACACGGATCCCCAGGACGCCGCGCTGCGGCGGACGCTGGCGGCCATCCCGATGAACCGGATCCGGGAGGCCGGGCTGCTGGAGTCACTCCTCCGACTGGCCGACCCGGAGGCGGCGCCCCCCGGCACAACCTCCGGCACAACCCCCGGTACGACCCTCGATACGAGCCCCGGCGACGGCGCCGAATCCATCGACTCGATGGACGTCCAGCACCTCATCGACATGGCGCTCGACCTCGACAGCCTCGACAGCCTCGGCGGTCCCGACAGCCACGACGGCACTCATTCCTGACCAGGCCCAAAGCGGAGTACGTACACACATGACAACCCCAACGACAAACTCGTTGAAGCGCTGCGGGCCTCGCTGAAGGAGACCGACCGGCTGCGGCGGCAGAACCAGCAGCTCACCGAGGCGTCCCGGGAACCGATCGCCATCATCGGCATGAGCTGCCGGTTCCCCGGCGGCGTGCGCTCCCCCGAGGAGCTGTGGCAGCTCGTCGCGGGCGGCCAGGACGCCGTCTCCGGCTTCCCGGACGACCGGGGCTGGGACATCGCGTCGCTGTACGACCCCGACCCGGAGCACGCGGGCACCTTCTACGCCCGCGGCGGCGGCTTCCTGCACGACGCCGACCGGTTCGACCCGGACTTCTTCGGCATCTCGCCGCGCGAGGCCCTCGCGATGGATCCGCAGCAGCGGCTGCTGCTGGAGACCTCCTGGGAGGCGTTCGAGCGGGCCGGGATCGACCCGGCGTCGATACGCGGCTCCCGCGCGGGCGTGTTCGTCGGCGCCTCCGCCCAGGCGTACGGGGCGGGCGAGTACGACCTGCCGGAGGGCGTCGAGGGCCACCTGCTCACCGGCACCGCCTCCAGCGTCGTCTCCGGACGGCTCAGTTACGCCTTCGGCCTCGAAGGCCCGGCGGCCACCATCGACACGGCCTGCTCGTCCTCCTCGGTCGCCCTCCACATGGCGGTCCAGGCGCTGCGGCACGGCGAGTGCTCGCTCGCCCTCGCCGCCGGTGTGACCGTACTGTCGTCCCCGGACGTCTTCGTGGAGTTCAGCCGCCAGCGCGGGCTGTCCGCCGACGGCCGCTGCAAGTCCTTCGCGGCCGCCGCCGACGGCACCGGCTGGTCCGAGGGCGTCGGTGTACTGCTCGTGGAGCGTTTGTCGGACGCGCGCCGCAACGGCCATCAGGTGCTGGCCGTCGTCCGCGGCTCGGCCGTCAACCAGGACGGTGCCAGCAACGGCCTGACCGCCCCCAACGGCCCCGCCCAGCAGCGCGTCATCCGCCAGGCCCTGGAGAACGCCCGGCTGTCCGCCGCCGACGTGGACGCGGTCGAGGCGCACGGCACCGGCACGACGCTCGGCGACCCGATCGAGGCCCAGGCGCTGCTGGCCACGTACGGCCAGGACCGCCCGCAAGGGCAGCCCCTGTGGCTGGGCTCCCTCAAGTCGAACATCGGCCACACCCAGAACGTCGCAGGCGTCGCGGGCGTCATCAAGATGGTCATGGCCATGCGCCACGGCGTGCTGCCGCGGACGCTGCACGTGGACGAGCCGACCCCGCACGTCGACTGGGCGGCGGGCGAGGTGTCGCTGCTGACCGAGGCCCGGCCGTGGCCGGAGACCGGCCGGCCGCGCCGGGCCGGTGTGTCGTCGTTCGGCGTCAGCGGCACCAACGTGCACACCGTCATCGAGCAGGCGCCCGAGGCTGAACCGGCCACGGCGCAGCCCGCGTCCGGCGCCGCGACTGACACGTCCGGCGCCGCGACCGATACGTCCGGCGCCGCGACCGGCACGTCCGCCGCTGCCTCCGCCGCCCTGCCGCCCGTCCTGCCGTGGGTGCTGTCCGGGCGCGGCGGCGCGGCCGCCCGCGCCCAGGCCGCGCGGCTGCGGGACTTCCTGCGCGCCACCGAGGCCGGACCGGGTGCCCCCGGCATCGCCGACATCGGATACTCGCTGGCCACCACCCGCGCCGCGTTCGACCACCGGGCGGTCCTCATCGCGGGCGACGAGGGCGGCTTCCTGGCCGGGCTGGACGCCCTGGCCGAGGAAACCACCGCACCCGGCCTGGTCCAGGGCTCGCCGGTGACCGGCAAGCTCGCCTTCCTCTTCACGGGCCAGGGAAGTCAGCGGCTGGGGATGGGCCGTGAGCTGTACGCGGCGTATCCGGTGTTCGCGGAGGCGCTGGACGCGGTGTGCGCGGAGCTGGACGCCCACCTTGAGCGGCCGTTGCGCGATGTGCTGTTTGGGGAGGACGGCGGACTGCTGGATCAGACGGGGTACACACAGCCCGCGTTGTTCGCGGTCGAGGTGGCGTTGTTCCGGCTGGTCGAGGCGTGGGGGCTGCGGGCGGACTTCCTGTCCGGGCATTCGATCGGTGAGTTGGCGGCCGCGCATGTGGCGGGTGTGTTGTCGCTGTCGGATGCGTGTGTGCTGGTGGCGGCGCGTGGCCGGCTGATGCAGGAGCTGCCTGCCGGTGGCGCGATGGTCGCGGTTCAGGCGTCGGAGGCGGAGGTGTTGCCGCTGCTTTCCGACCGGGTGAGCATCGCCGCCGTCAACGGTCCGACGTCGGTGGTCATCGCGGGCGACGAGGACGTGGCGCTGGCGATCGCGGGGTCCTTGGAGGCTCAGGGCCGTAAGACGAAGCGGCTTGCTGTCAGCCATGCGTTCCATTCGCCGCGTATGGACGGGATGGTGGAGGCGTTCCGTGCGGTCGCGGAGGGCCTGTCGTATGAGGCGCCGAAGATCCCGATCGTGTCGGGTCTGACCGGTGGCGTGGTGGCCGCCGAGGAGATCACGACCGCCGGCTTCTGGGTGCGGCACGTCCGTGAGTCCGTCCGCTTCCTCGACGCCGTCCGCACGCTCGAAGCACAGAAGGTCACCACCTTCATCGAGTTGGGGCCGGACGGGGTGCTGTCCGCGATGGCGCAGGAGTGCGTCGCCGGTGAGGGTGCCGCGTTCGTGCCCGTCCTGCGCAAGGGCAGGCCGGAGGCCCAGGCCCTGACCACCGCCCTCGCTCACGCGCACGTCCGCGGCGTGGCGCTGGACTGGGAGCGGTTCTTCGCCGGGACCGGCGCGCGCCGCGTCGAGTTGCCGACGTACGCCTTCCAGCACCAGCGGTTCTGGCTGGAGCCGGGAGCCCGGGTCGGCGATGTGACGTCCGTGGGCCTGGAAGCGGCGGACCACCCGCTGCTGGGTGCGGCCGTGCCGCTCGCCGTGACCGACGGCTTCCTGTTCACCGGGCGGCTCGGCCTCGACACTCACCCGTGGCTCGCCGACCACACCGTCATGGGGTCGGTGCTGCTGCCGGGTACGGCCTTCGTGGAGCTGGCGATCCGCGCGGGCGACCAGGTCGGCTGCGACCACCTGGACGAACTGGCCCTGGAGGCCCCGCTGGTGCTCCCCGCGCGGGGCGGGGTGCGGATCCAACTGGAGGTCGGGGCGCCGGACGACGCCGGGCGCCGCCCGGTCACCGTCTCCTCCCGTACCGAGGATGCCCCCGAGGCGCCGTGGACCCGGCACGCTGTCGGCGTCCTTGCCACCGGGGCGCGGCAGCCGTCGTCCGAACTGGCCGAGTGGCCGCCGCCCGGCGCCGAACCGGTCGGCACCGACGGGCTCTACGCGGAACTCGCCGCGGCCGGGCTCCGGCACGGACCGGTGTTCCAGGGCCTCGCGGCCGCCTGGCGGCGCGGCGCCGAACTGTTCGGCGAGGTACGGCTGCCCGAGGACACCGAGCCGGGCGCGGGCCGCTTCGCCCTGCACCCGGCGCTGCTGGACGCCGCGCTGCACCCGGCGTACGGCTGTGACGGCGCCCGGCTGCCCGAGGTGTGGCAGGGCGTGTCCCTGCACGCGGTGGGCGCCGCCGCGCTCCGTGTGCGGATCGCCCCCGCCGGAGACGGCACGCTGTCCCTGACGCTCGCCGACGCCACCGGTATGCCGGTGGGCACCGTCGACAGCCTGAGCCTGCGCCCGCTGCCGGAGGGCGCGTCGGGCGCGTCGGGCGCCTTCGGCGCCGACCAGGGCGGCGCGTACCGGCAGCACCTCTACCACCTCGACTGGGTGGCACCGCGCGCGGCCGAGGCCGGGCCGTCCGCCGACATGGGGACGGTCGTCCTGGGCGAGGACCCCTTCGGCCTGGCCGAGGCACTGGCCCAGGCCGGTCTCGCCACCGCCTCCTACCCGGACCTGGCGGCTCTGGGCGCGGCCGTCGACGCGGGAGACATCGCCGCGCCGGACCTCGTCCTCGCCACGTTTGCCGCCCCGTACGCGCCGTACGCCCCCGAAGAGCTCGTCGAAGCCGCACACCAGGCGGCGCACCGCGCCCTGGACCTGGTGCGGAACTGGACGACCGACGAGCGCTTGGCGGGCGCCCGACTGGCCGCGGTGACCCGCGGCGCGGTCGCGGCCGCACCCGATGACGACGTCACCGACCTCGCACACGCCGCCCTGTGGGGCCTGCTGCGCACGGCCGAGACCGAGAACCCGGGCCGCTTCGCCCTGATCGACGTCGACGCAGACGCCGCGTCGGCCGCCGCCCTGCCCGGCGCCCTGGCGCTGGCGGCACTCGGCCACGCCGAGGGAGAACCGGAACTGGCACTGCGCGCGGGCCGCACGCTGGCACCGCGCTTGGTCCGCGCCCCGGCGCACGACTCGGCGCGCGGCGAGGCGGCGAGTGGGCCCAACGGGCCCACTACCGCCGCCGAGTCCGGCCTGGCCACCGGTGTGGCCGCCCAGGATGATGCCGCCGATGAGCCCGGTGGCGCCGGTCGCCTCCCCGAGTTCGACCCCCGCGGCACCGTCCTCATCACCGGCGGCACCGGCACCCTGGGCCGGGTCGTCGCGCGGCATCTTGTCGCCGAGCACGGCGTACGCCACCTGTTGCTCACCAGTCGTCGCGGCGACCAGACCCCCGGAGCCGCCGAACTCGCCGCCGAACTCGGTGCGCAGGGGGCCGAGGTCACGTTCGCCGCATGCGATGCCGCCGACCGCGGCGCCCTGGCCGCGACCCTGGCCGCCGTCCCCGCCGAGCACCCGCTCACCGCCGTCGTCCACACCGCCGGCGTACTGGACGACGGCACGGTGGCGGCTCTGACCGCCGACGCGCTCGACCGCGTCCTGCGGCCCAAGCTCGACGCCGCGTGGCACCTGCACGAGCTGACCCGCGACCTCGACCTGTCGGCGTTCGTCCTGTTCTCGGCCGTCGCCGGCACATTCGGCAACGCGGGCCAGGCCAACTACGCGGCGGCCAACGTCTTCCTCGACGCGCTCGCCCAGCACCGGCACGCCCACGGGCTCCCCGCCACCTCCCTGGCCTGGGGCCTGTGGGCCGAGGCCAGCGGCATCACCGGCGGCCTGCGGGACGCCGACCTGGCGCGCATGGCACGGCACGGCATGGGCGCGCTCGCCGACGACGAGGGCATGGCGCTGTTCGACGCGGCGCTGGTCGACGCCGCCCGCGGCACCGGTCGCGCCGCGTTGGTCCCCGCCCGCCTGGACCTGCCGGCGATGCGCACCGCCATCGGCACGGACCCGGTCCCCGCCCTGCTGCGCGTCCTCATCCGCACGACGCGGCGGCGCGCCACCGCCGACGACCGGGCCGCGGCGGGCTCGTCCCTGGCCCAGCGGCTGCTCGGACTCTCCGCGCCGGAGCGCCGGCGCGCGCTGCTCGACCTGGTCCGCACCCAGGTCGCGGCGGCGCTGGGACACGCCTCCCGGGACACCGTCGAGCCGGGCCGGGCCTTCAAGGAGCTGGGCTTCGACTCGCTGACCGCCGTCGAGTTCCGCAACCGGCTGGCCACCGCCACCGGGCTGCGCCTGCCCACGACGATCGTCTACGACCACCCGAACCCCGCCGCCCTCGCGGACCACCTGCGCGCCGCGCTCCTCGGCGAGGAGGCCGACCGGGACGCCGAGCAGGACGCCGCGGCCGCGGGCAGCGTGGTCGTCGACGCCGCGGACCCCATCGCGATCGTCGCGATGAGCTGCCGCTACCCCGGCGACGTGCACACGCCCGAGGACCTGTGGCAGCTCGTCGCCACCGGCACGGACGCGGTCTCCGGCTTCCCGGTGAACCGCGGCTGGGAGAGCTGGGAGAACCGAGAGAGTCGGGAGGGCCGAGAGAGTCGGGAGGGCCGAGAGAGTCGCGAGAGCCGGGAGAGCCGGGAGCGCCGGGAGAGCCAGGCCGCCGGTGACGGCGCGGCCACGGATCCGGCCGACGCCGACTACGCCCGCACCGGCGGCTTCCTGCACGACGCGGACCGCTTCGACGCGGCGTTCTTCGGCATCTCGCCGCGCGAGGCCCTCGCCATGGACCCGCAGCAGCGCCTGCTGCTGGAGACCTCCTGGGAGCTGTTCGAGCGCGCGGGCATCGACGCGGACACGCTGCGCGGCAGCCGCGCCGGGGTGTTCGTGGGCGCCGCCCACAGCGGCTACGACGCGGGCCTCGAAGAGGCCGGGGCCGAGGTCGCCGGGCACGTCATGACCGGCAACGCGGGCAGCGTCATGTCCGGGCGGATCGCCTACGCCTTCGGCCTCGAAGGCCCGGCGGTGACGGTGGACACCGCGTGCTCGTCCTCGCTCGTGGCGCTGCACTGGGCCATCCAGGCGCTGCGGAACGGCGAGTGCTCGATGGCGCTGGCGGGTGGTGTCACCGTCATGTCGACACCCGGCACCTTCACCGAGTTCAGCCGCCAGCGCGGGCTCGCCGCCGACGGCCGCTGCAAGCCGTTCGCGGCGGCGGCGGACGGCACCGGCTGGGGTGAGGGCGTCGGCATGCTGCTGGTGGAGCGGCTGTCGGACGCCCGCCGCAACGGCCACCCGGTGCTGGCCGTCGTACGCGGCTCCGCCGTCAACCAGGACGGTGCGAGCAACGGTCTGACCGCGCCCAACGGCCCGGCCCAGCAGCGCGTCATCCGGCAGGCGCTGGCCAGTGGCGGGCTGTCGGCGGGCGACGTGGACGTGGTGGAGGCGCACGGCACGGGCACGACGCTCGGCGACCCGATCGAGGCGCAGGCGCTCCTGGCCACGTATGGCCAGAACCGGCCCGAGGACCAGCCGCTGTGGCTGGGTTCGGTGAAGTCCAACATCGGCCACTCCCAGGCCGCGGCCGGTGTCGCGGGCATCATCAAGATGGTCATGGCGATCCGCCACGGCGTGCTGCCGCGGACGCTGCACGTGGACGAGCCGACGCCGCACGTGGACTGGTCGGCGGGGGAGATCGCGCTGCTGACGGAGGCGCGGGAGTGGCCGGAGACCGGCGGTCGTCCGCGCCGGGCCGGTGTGTCCTCGTTCGGCATCAGCGGCACGAACGCGCACACCATCATCGAGCAGGCGCCCGCTGCCGAGGCGACGGAGGAGCTGCGGCAGCCGCCCGCCAAGGCATCCTCCCCACTGCCGCCGGTGCTGCCGTACGTGCTGTCGGCGAAGGGCGCGGACGCGCTCCGGGCGCAGGCGGAACGGCTGCACGCGCGGGTGGCGGCAGAACCCGTAGTCGAACTCACCGACGTCGCCTACACATTGGCCACGGGCCGCGCCGCTCTCGACCAGCGCGCCGTGCTGGCCGCAGGCGACCGGGAAGACCTGCTCCGGGGCCTGGCTGCCCTGGCGGCGGGAGAGGCGACGGCACAGGGCCTCGTGCGGGGCTCGGTGACCGGCGGCGAGACGGCGTTCCTGTTCACGGGGCAGGGCAGCCAGCGGCTCGGTATGGGCCGTGAGCTGTACGAGGCGTATCCGGTGTTCGCGGAGGCGCTGGACGCGGTGTGTGCGGAGCTGGACGGGCATCTCGAACGTCCGTTGAAGGACGTCCTGTTCGGGGAGGATGCCGGGCTGCTGGATCAGACGGGGTACACGCAGCCCGCGTTGTTCGCGGTTGAGGTGGCGCTGTTCCGGCTGGTCGAGGCGTGGGGGCTGCGGGCGGACTTCCTGTCCGGGCACTCGATCGGCGAGCTGGTGGCCGCGCATGTGGCGGGTGTGCTGTCGCTGTCGGACGCGTGCGCGCTGGTGGCGGCGCGTGGCCGTCTGATGCAGGAGCTGCCCGTCGGTGGCGCGATGATCGCGCTCCAGGCGTCGGAGGACGAGGTACTGCCTCTGCTCTCCGATCGGGTGAGCATCGCCGCGCTCAACGGCCCGACGTCGGTCGTCATCGCGGGTGACGAGGATGCGGCGCTGGAGATCGCGGCGCGGTTCGAGGCTGACGGCCGGAAGACCAAGCGGCTGGCCGTCAGCCACGCGTTCCACTCGCCCCGTATGGACGGGATGGTGGAGGCGTTCCGGGAGGTCGCGGAAGGGCTGTCGTACGAGGCTCCTCGTATCCCCATCGTCTCCAACCTCACCGGCGCCGTGGTGTCCGCCGAGGAGATCACCACCGCCGACTTCTGGGTCCGGCACGTCCGCGAGGCCGTGCGTTTCCTCGACGGCGTCCGTACGCTCGAAGCCCAGGGTGTGACGACCTTCGTCGAACTCGGCCCGGACGGCGTGCTGTCCGCGATGGCGCAGGAGTGCGTGACCGGCGACGGCGCGGCCTTCGCCCCCGTCCTGCGCAAGGGACGCGCCGAGGCCGAGACCCTCACCGCCGCCCTCGCGCAGGCCCACGTCCGGGGCGCCGGTGTGGACTGGGCGGCGTACTTCGCCGGGACCGGCGCCCAGCGCGTCGAGCTGCCCACGTACGCCTTCCAGCGCCGCCGCTACTGGCCGGAGGAGCCGGTACGGGACCTCGTGGCCGACGGGGTCGACGGCTGGCGCTACCGCGTGACGTGGAAGCCGCTGGCCCTGCGCGGCACGGCGCGGCTCTCCGGGGTCTGGCTGGTGGCCGTCCCCGAGGGCGGTGCGGTCGAGGAGTGGGCGGCCGGGGCCGTACGGACGCTGTCCGCGCGCGGTGCCGAGGTCCGGCGGGTCGAGATCGGCGCCGAGGACCGGGCGGCTGTGGCCGAGCTGCTGCGTACCGCGATCGCCGATGGGGCGGTGGCGGGCGTGTTCTCGCTGCTCGCCGTCGACGACGCGGACGGCGCGTATGACTCGAATGGCGCAGACGACTCGGACGACGCGGTCGGCGCCGCCGGGCTGTCGCGCACGGCCGTCTTGGTGCAGGCGCTGGGTGATGCCGGAGTGGACGCGCCGTTGTGGGTGGCCACGCGGGGCGCGGTGTCCGTGGGCCGCTCGGACGCGGCTGCGGATCCGGTGCGGGCGCGGGTGTGGGGTCTGGGCCGGGTCGCGGCCCTCGAACTCCCCGAGCGCTGGGGCGGTCTGGTCGACCTCCCCGGGACGGTGGACGACCGGACCCTGGCGCGGCTGGCGACGGTACTGGCCGGAGCGGGGGACGAGGACCAGATAGCGGTCCGCCCCGCTGGTGTCCTCGGCCGCCGGCTGGCCCGCGCCGCCGCGGGAGCCGTGGCGGAGTCCGAGGCGTGGCGGCCGCGTGGCTCGGTCCTGGTGACCGGAGGCACGGGCGCGCTGGGCGCGCAGGTGGCCCGCTGGCTGGTCGACAACGGCGCCGAGCATGTGGTGCTGGCCAGTCGCCGTGGTCTTGAGGCGCCGGGTGCGGCGGAGTTGTGTGAGGAGTTGGCTGCGTCGGGTGCGCGGGTGACGGTGGCGGCGTGTGACGCGGCCGACCGGGAGGCGCTGGCGGGGTTGTTGTCCGGGCTTCCGGCGGAGTTCCCGTTGACGGCGGTCTTCCACGCGGCGGGTGTGCTGGACGACGGTGTGTTGGACGGGCTCACGCCTGAGCGGTTCGACACCGTCTTGCGGGCGAAGGCCGGGGCCGCGGCCAACCTGGACGCGCTGACGCGTGAGCTGGGCTGCGACCTGTCCGCGTTCGTGCTCTTCTCCTCGATCAGCGGCACGGTCGGCGCGGCCGGGCAGGCCAACTACGCGGCGGCGAACGCGTTCCTGGACGCGCTCGCCGAGCGGCGCCGGGCGGATGGGCTTCCGGCGACGTCGGTCGCCTGGGGGCCGTGGGCCGAGGGTGGCATGGCCGCCGACGAGGTGCTTGAGCAGCGGATGCGGCGTGCCGGGTTGCCGCCCATGGACGCCGGGCTCGCGTTGGGCGCGCTCCAGCGGGCGCTGGACCTGGACGAGACGACCGTCACGGTCGCGGACGTCGACTGGGCGCGGTTCGCCCCCGGCTTCACCGCCGTACGGCCGAGTCCCCTGCTGGCGGACCTGGCCGAGGTACGGCGCGCCGCGACGCGTCGCGCGGACGCCGCGCGGGACGCGGCCGGGCACGGCCACGGACCTGACGCCGGGGCCGCCGAGACGGCCTCCGCACTGACCCGGCGTCTCATCTCCCTGCCCTCCGAGGCGGAGCGCAGGACCGCGCTGCTCGACCTCGTCCGCACGCACGTCGCGGACGTCCTCGGCCACGTGGACGTGGCGGACGTCGCGGAGGACCGGGCGTTCAGGGAGATCGGCTTCGACTCGCTGACCGCCGTCGAACTGCGCAACGGCCTCAACGCCGCGACCGAGCTGCGGCTCCCGACCACGCTCATCTATGACTACCCGAACCCGGTCGCCCTCGCAGGCCACCTCTTCACCGAACTGCTCGGCGAGCAGGCCGCCGTCACCGGTCCCGCCGTCACGGCGGTGGTGGCCGAGGACCCCATCGCGATCGTGGCGATGAGCTGTCGCTTCCCCGGCGGGGTGCAGACGCCCGAGGAACTGTGGCGGCTGCTCGTGTCCGGAGAGGACACGATCGCGGGCATGCCCGCGGACCGCGGCTGGGATGTGGAGCGGCTGTACCACCCGGACCCGGACGTCGAGGGCACCTCGTACGCCCGCGAGGGCGGCTTCCTGGACGCCGCGGCCGACTTCGACCCGGCGTTCTTCGGCATCTCGCCGCGCGAGGCCCTCGCGATGGATCCGCAGCAGCGGCTGCTGCTGGAGACGTCGTGGGAGGCGTTCGAACGGGCGGGCATCGACCCCGCCACCCTGCGCGGCAGCCAGGCCGGCGTGTTCGTCGGCACCAACGGCCAGGACTACCTCTCCCTGCTGCTGAACGCACCCGAGGGACTTGAGGGCCACATGGGCACGGGCAACGCGGCCAGCGTGGTCTCCGGCCGCCTGGCGTACACCTTCGGCCTGGAGGGCCCGGCGGTGACGGTGGACACGGCGTGCTCGTCGTCGCTGGTCGCCCTGCACTGGGCCATCCAGGCGCTGCGCAACGGCGAGTGCTCGCTGGCGCTGGCCGGCGGTGTGACCGTGATGTCCACCCCAGGCATCTTCGTCGACTTCAGCCGTCAGCGCGGGTTGGCGGCCGATGGTCGGGTCAAGGCGTTCGCGGCGGGTGCGGATGGTACGGGCTGGGGTGAGGGCGTGGGCATGCTGCTGGTGGAGCGGCTGTCGGACGCGCGCAGGAACGGGCATCCGGTGCTGGCGGTCGTGCGCGGTAGCGCCGTCAACCAGGACGGGGCCAGTAATGGGTTGACGGCGCCGAATGGTCCGTCGCAGCAGCGGGTGATTCGGCAGGCGCTGGCGAGTGCTGGGTTGTCGGCGGGCGATGTGGACGTGGTGGAGGCGCACGGTACGGGTACGAAGCTGGGTGACCCGATCGAGGCGCAGGCGCTGCTGGCCACGTACGGCCAGGAGCGGGACGGCGACCGGCCGTTGTGGCTGGGCTCCATCAAGACCAACATCGGGCATACGCAGGCCGCGGCGGGTGTCGCGGGTGTGATGAAGATGGTGCTGGCGATCCAGCACGGGCTGCTGCCGCGGACGCTGCACGTCGACGAGCCGACGCCGCATGTGGACTGGTCGGCGGGCCAGGTCGCCCTGCTCACCGAACCGGTGGCGTGGCCGGAGACCGGGCGGCCGCGCCGCGCGGGCATCTCCTCGTTCGGCTTCAGCGGCACCAACGCCCACGCCATCATCGAGCAGGCACCGGCTGTCGGGCAGGAGGACGCGGCGGCGGACACGGACACCGGCTCGATGCCGCCGGCGGCCCTGCCGGTGATCCTGTCGGCCAAGAGTCCGGACGGGCTGCGCGCACAGGCCGACCGGCTCCGCACCCACCTGGCCACCGCGCCGGACGCCGCCCTGACCGACGTCGGGTACTCGCTGGCCGTCGGCCGCGCGTCCTTCGAGGAGCGCGCGGCGGTGGTGGGCGGTGACCGGGACGGTCTGCTGGCGGGATTGGCTGCGTTGGCGGAGGGCCGTGGTGCGGCTGGTGTCGTCACGGACACGGTCGTGGCGGGCAAGGTGGCGTTCCTGTTCACGGGGCAGGGCAGTCAGCGGCTCGGCATGGGCCGTGAGCTGTACGAGACGTATCCGGTGTTCGTTGAGGCGCTGGACGCGGTGTGCGCGCATCTGGACGGGCACCTGGAACGGCCGCTGCGGGACGTGCTGTTCGGGGACGACGCGGGGTTGTTGGATCAGACGGGGTACACGCAGCCTGCGCTGTTCGCGGTCGAGGTGGCGCTGTTCCGTCTGGTGGAGGCGTGGGGGCTGAGGGCGGACTTCCTGTCCGGGCACTCGATCGGTGAGCTGGCGGCTGCGCATGTGGCGGGTGTGCTGTCGTTGGAAGACGCGTGCACGTTGGTAGCGGCTCGTGGGCGTCTGATGCAGGAACTGCCCGTCGGTGGCGTGATGATCGCGGTGCAGGCGTCCGAGGACGAGGTAGTGCCGCTGCTGACCGAGCGGGTGAGCATCGCCGCCGTCAATGGGCCCACCTCGGTCGTCATCGCCGGTGACGAGGACGTGGCGCTGGAGATCGCGGCGCGCTTTGAGGCACAGGGCCGGAAGACCAAGCGGCTCACGGTCAGTCACGCGTTCCATTCCCCATGCATGGACGGGATGGTGGAGGCGTTCCGTACGGTCGCGGAGGGGCTGTCGTACGCGGCTCCGCGCATTCCGATCGTGTCGAATCTGACCGGTGGCGTGGTCTCCACCGAGGAGATCACCTCCGCCGACTTCTGGGTCCGGCACGTCCGGGAGGCGGTCCGCTTCCTCGACGGCATCCTCACGCTCGAAGCGCAGGGTGTCACGACGTACGTCGAACTCGGCCCGGATGGGGTCCTGTCCGCGATGGGGCAGGAGTGCGTGTCCGGCGATTCCGCTGTCTTCGTACCTGTCCTTCGGAAGGGCAGGCCGGAGGCCGAGGCGCTGAATACCGCCGTCGCCCGTGCGCATGTGCGCGGTGTGGCGGTGGACTGGGACGCGTACTTCGCGGGGATGGGCGCCCGGCGGGTCGAGCTGCCGACGTACGCCTTCCAGCGGCAGCGTTACTGGCCGAACGTGTCGTGGCTGTCGCTCGGTGACGTCACCGCCATGGGTCTGGGCGAGGCCGCGCACCCGCTGCTGGGAGCCAGTGCCGAACTGCCCGACGCGGACGGTCTGCTGTTCACCGGCCGTCTGGCGCTCTCGACGCACCCGTGGCTCGCCGATCACACCATCTTGGGCAGTGTCCTGTTGCCGGGGACGGCGTTCGTGGAGTTGGCGGTCCGGGCGGGGGACCAGGTTGGTTGTGATCTGCTGGAGGAGTTGACGCTGGAGGCTCCGCTGGTGCTGCCGGAGCGGGGCGGTGTCCAGTTGCGGTTGGCGGTCGGTGCGGCTGACGAGTCCGGGCGTAGGCCGCTCACGCTCCACTCCCGGCTGGAGGACCTGCCCGCCGAGGAGCCGTGGACGCGCCACGCCAGCGGTGCCCTGGTCGCTGACGCGCGACCGCGGGCGTCGTTCGACCTCAGCGCGTGGCCTCCCGCCGGTGCGACGGAGGTGGAGGTCCACGAGCGGTACGACCACCTGCTGGACATCGGCTTCGCGTACGGGCCCGTGTTCCAGGGCCTGCGCAAGGCATGGCAGCGCGATGGCGAGGTGTTCGCCGAAGTAGTGCTGCCGGAGACCGCGTCGGAGGAGGCGGGCCGGTTCGGGCTGCACCCCGCGCTGCTGGACGCCGCGCTGCACGCGCTCGGACTCGGGGGACTCGGCGGTACGGAGGACCAGGGACGGCTGCCGTTCGCCTGGACAGGGGTGTCGCTGCACGCGAGCGGCGCCGCCGCCCTGCGCGTCCGTCTGGCACCCGTGGGAACCGACGGAGTGCGGCTGGAGATCGCGGACGGCACGGGCGCGCCGGTCGCGGCTGTGGAGTCGCTGGTCCTGCGCCCGGTCTCGGCCGAGCAGCTGCGGACCGCCCGTACGACGCACCACGAGTCGCTGTTCCAGGTGGAGTGGACCGAGTTGGCGGGCGCGGTCGAGCGGGGGAGCGGGGGCGGCCGTTGGGCCGTTCTGGGCGCCGATCAGCTTGGACTGACGGCTGCCGCCGGTGCCGAGGCGGCGGTGTACGCGGACCTCGCGGCGCTGGCGGAGTCGGTCGCGTCGGGTGCCCCGGTGCCGGAGGTCGTCTTCGTATCGCTGTCGGGGCGTGGTGGCGGCAACGAGGGTGTGGCCGCCGCCGCGCACCGTCTCACCGCCGACGCGCTCGCGCTGGTGCAGGACTGGCTGTCCGATGAGCGCTTCGCGGACGTGACGCTGGCCGTGCTGACCTCGGGGGCTGTGGCCACCGGGGCGGGCGAGCCGGTGGCCGATCCGGCGGCCGCGGCCGTGTGGGGTCTGCTGCGCTCGGCGCAGTCGGAGAACCCCGGCCGGTTCGTCCTCGTCGACGTCGACGACCATGAGGAACCGCTGCGCGCGCTGCCTGCGGCTCTGGCCTCGGGAGAGCAGGAGATCGCGGTACGGGAGGGCGCCCTCAGGACGCCGCGCCTCGTCCGCGCCCAGTCCGCGGCCGACACCGGCGACGCGGATGCTGCCGCCCCGGTCTGGCACCCCGAGGGCACGGTGCTGGTCACGGGCGCCAGCGGCTCGCTGGGCGGTCTGTTCGCCCGCCACCTGGTGGCCGAGCACGGCGTACGGCGTCTGCTGCTGGTCAGCCGACGCGGCGAGCAGGCACCGGGCGCGGCCGAACTGGCCGCCGAACTGGCCGAGTCCGGCGCCGAAGTGCGCTGGGCCGCCTGCGACGTGGCGGACCGGGAGGCACTGGCCGCCGTGCTGGCGGCGATCCCGGCCGACCACCCGCTGACCGGCGTCGTCCACACCGCCGGTGTGTTGGACGACGGCGTCATCGGCTCGCTGACGCCCGAGCGCCTCGCGCATGTGATGCGTCCGAAGGTGGACGCGGCGTGGAACCTGCACGAGCTGACGCAGGAGCTGGACCTGTCGGCCTTCGTGCTGTTCTCTTCGGCCGCCGGTGTCTTCGGTGGGCCTGGTCAGGGCAACTACGCCGCTGCCAACGTCTTCCTGGACGCGCTGGCCGCCCACCGCGCGGCCCGTGGCCTGCCCGCGACCGCGCTGGCGTGGGGGCTGTGGGCCGGTGGCGGTATGGGCGACAGCCTCGACGAGGCCGACATCGCCCGTATGCGGCGGGCCGGTGTGCCCCCGCTGCCCGTGGCGGAAGGACTGCGGCTCTTCGACACCGCGCTCCCGATGGGAGCCGCGTCGCTGGTGCCGATGCGCCTGGACCTCGGCGTGCTGCGTACGCAGGCGTCGACCGGTGCGGTCTCGCCGTTGCTGCGGGGTCTGGTGCGGGTCCCGGTGCGGCGCGCCGTCGAGGCGGCGGTGACTGGTGAGTCCGGTCTGGTGCAGCGGCTCCAGGGGCTGTCGGTGGCCGAGCAGGAGCGGACGCTGTTGGAGTTGGTCCGTACGCAGGTGGCGACGGTGCTCGGTTACGCGGGTCCGGAGACCATCGGTTCCGGGCGGGCGTTCAAGGAGCTGGGCTTCGACTCCCTCACCGCTGTCGAACTCCGTAACCACCTCAACGCGGTGACCGGGCTGCGGCTGCCTGCCACGCTCGTCTTCGACTACCCGGACCCGATCGTCCTCGCCCGCCACCTGCGCACCGAGCTGGTGGGGGATCGTTCCGCGGACCTCGCCTCCGTGGCCACGGTCGCTGTGGCTGACGATGATCCGATCGCCATTGTCGGCATGAGCTGCCGCTACCCGGGCGGCGTCACCAGCCCCGAGGAGCTGTGGCAGCTCGTGACGGGTGCGGTGGACGCCGTCTCCGGTTTCCCGACCGACCGCGGCTGGGACCTGGACGCGCTGCACGGCGACGATCCCGCCCAGGCGGGCACCAGCACGACCATCGAGGGCGGCTTCCTCTACGACGCCGCCGACTTCGACCCGGACTTCTTCGGCATCAACCCGCGCGAGGCCATGGCGATGGACCCGCAGCAGCGGTTGCTGCTGGAGACGTCGTGGGAGGCGTTCGAGCGGGCGGGTATCGACCCGGCGACCGTACGCGGCAGCAAGACCGGCGTCTTCGCGGGCGTCATGTACCACGACTACATCTCCCGGCTGCCGGCCGTCCCCGAGGGCCTGGAGGGCTATCTGGGCACGGGCACGGCGGGCAGTGTGGCCTCCGGCCGGATCGCGTACACCTTCGGGTTGGAAGGTCCGGCGGTCACGATCGACACGGCGTGTTCGTCGTCGCTGGTCGCGCTGCATCTGGCGGCGCAGGCGCTGCGGAATGGCGAGTGCTCGCTGGCGCTCGCCGGCGGTGTGACGGTGATGGCCACCCCGGACACCTTCGTGGACTTCAGCCGCCAGGGCGGCCTGTCCGGCGATGGCCGCTGCAAGTCGTTCGCGGCCGCCGCCGACGGTACGGGGTGGTCCGAGGGTACGGGCATGCTGCTGGTGGAGCGACTGTCGGACGCGCGCAGGAACGGGCATCCGGTGCTGGCGGTCGTGCGGGGCTCGGCGGTCAACCAGGACGGGGCCAGTAATGGGCTGACCGCGCCCAACGGCCCGGCCCAGCAGCGCGTCATCCGGCAGGCGCTGGCCAGTGGCGGATTGTCGGCGGGCGACGTGGACGTGGTGGAGGCGCACGGTACGGGTACGACGCTGGGTGACCCGATCGAGGCGCAGGCGCTGCTCGCCACCTACGGTCAGGACCGCCCGGCGGGGCAGCCGCTGTGGCTCGGCTCGCTGAAGTCCAACATCGGCCACACGCAGGCCGCCGCCGGCGTCGCGGGCATCATCAAGATGGTGATGGCCATGCGGCACGGCGTGCTGCCGCAGACGCTGCACGTGGACGAGCCGACGCCGCACGTGGACTGGTCGGCGGGCGAGATCGCGCTGCTGACGGAGGCGCGGGAGTGGCCGGAGACCGGCGGCCGCCCGCGCCGGGCCGCCGTCTCGTCGTTCGGTGTGAGCGGCACCAACGCGCACACCATCATCGAGCAGCCCCCGGCCGTGGAGGAGCGTGAGCGTGACTCGGACGCCCGTACGTCGCCCCGGCCGCCCCTGCTGCCGTGGATGCTGTCGGGCAAGACCGAGGCCGCACTGCGCGGCCAGGCCGAGCGGCTCCGAGCCCACCTCGGCACCGGCACTGGCACCGGGACCGGGACCGGCACCGGGACCGGCACCGACCTGGACGCCACGGACGTGGCGTACTCGCTGGCGACCGGCAGGGCGGCGCTGGAGCGCCGCGCCGTGGTGGTCGCCGACGACCGTGACGGACTGCTGCGCGGCCTGGACGCCCTGGTACGGGGAGAGTCCGCCCCCGGTCTGATCGAGGGCGCGACCGCCGAGGGCAAGGTGGCGTTCCTGTTCACGGGGCAGGGGAGCCAGCGCCTGGGGATGGGGCGCGAGTTGTACGCGGCGTACCCGCTGTTCGCGGAGGCGCTGGACGCGGTGTGTGCGGAGCTGGACCGGCACGTTGAGCGGCCGTTGCGTGGCGTGCTGTTCGGGGAGGATGCTGGGCTGCTGGATCAGACGGGGTATACGCAGCCCGCGTTGTTCGCGGTCGAGGTGGCGTTGTTCCGTCTGGTGGAGGCGTGGGGGCTGCGGGCGGACTTCCTGTCCGGGCACTCGATCGGCGAGCTGGCCGCCGCGCATGTCGCCGGGGTGCTGTCCCTGGCGGACGCCTGCACGCTGGTGGCCGCGCGCGGTCGTCTGATGCAGGAACTGCCCGCCGGTGGCGCGATGATCGCGCTCCAGGCGTCGGAAGACGAGGTGCTGCCTCTGCTGACCGAGCGCGTGAGCATTGCCGCGCTCAACGGTCCGGCGTCGGTCGTCATCGCGGGTGACGAGGATGTGGCGCTGGAGATCGCCGGGTCGTTTGAGGCGCAGGGCCGTAAGACGAAGCGGCTGACCGTGAGCCATGCGTTCCATTCGCCGCGTATGGACGGGATGGTGGAGGCGTTCCGGGAGGTCGCGGAGGGGCTGTCGTACGAGGCGCCGCGCATTCCGATCGTGTCGGGCCTGACTGGTGGCGTGGTGTCCGCCGAGGAGATCGCGACCGCCGATTTCTGGGTGCGGCACGCTCGCGAGGCGGTCCGTTTCCTTGACGGCGTGCGGACGCTGGAAGCGCAGGGCGTCACCACGTACGTCGAACTCGGCCCGGACGGTGTCCTGTCCGCGATGGCGCAGGAGTGCGTGACCGGCGACGGCGCGGCCTTCACCCCCGTACTGCGCAAGGGACGTCCCGAGGCGGAAGCGCTGACCGGCGCACTCGCCCGCCTGCACACCCGCGGCGTCGCCCTGGACTGGGCCGCGTTCTTCGCCGGGACCGGCGCGCGGCGCGTGGAACTGCCGACGTACGCGTTCCAGCGGCAGCGCTACTGGGTGGAGATCGCCGAGGACCAGCTCCGGGAGAGCGGTGCCGGCGGTGTCACCACCTCGGATGCGGACGTGGTCGACGCCCGGTTCTGGGAGGCCGTGGAGCGCGAGGACCTGGAGGGCCTCGCCGGGACCCTGGAGACCGAGGGCGCCGACGAACTCTCCTCGCTGGGCGAGGTGCTGCCCATGCTGTCGTCGTGGCGGCGGCAGCAGCGCGAGCGCGCCACCGTCGACGGCTGGCGCTACCACGTGACGTGGAGGCCGGTGGGTGATCGGTCCGTGGGGGTGCTGTCCGGGCGTTGGCTGGTTGTCGTGCCCGCTGGCGGAGTTGCTGAGGAGTGGTACGGGGGCGTGGAGCGGGTGCTGTCCGCGCGGGGTGCCGAGGTGGTGCGGGTCGAGGTCGGGGCCGAGGACCGTGCGGATGTGGCCGGGCTGCTGCGTACGGTGGCTGTCGCGGACGGTGCGGATGGTGCCGTGGCGGGTGTGCTTTCGTTCGTCGCCTTCGGCGGAGCCTTGCTGCGTACGGTGGCGCTGACGCAGGCGTTGGGTGATGCCGGGATCAGCGCGCCGTTGTGGGTGGCCACGCGGGGTGCGGTGTCGGTGGGTCGCTCCGACACGGCGGTGGATCCGGTGCAGGCGCGGGTGTGGGGTCTGGGCCGGGTCGCCGCCCTCGAACTCCCCGGGTCCTGGGGCGGTTTGGTCGACCTTCCCGAGGCTGTGGATGACCGGGCGTTGTCCCGGTTGGTGACCGTGCTGGCGGGTGGTGGCGGTGAGGACCAGGTCGCGGTCCGCTCCTCCGGTGTCTTCGGGCGGCGTCTGTCGCGGGCTTCGGTGCCGTCGGCCGATGGGCGCGTCTGGCGTCCGGGGCCGGGTTCCGTGCTGGTCACGGGTGGTACGGGTGCGCTGGGTGCGCAGGTGGCCCGTTGGCTGGTCCGTCATGGTGCCGAGCATGTGGTGCTGACGAGCCGTCGTGGTCTTGAGGCGCCGGGTGCGGCGGAGTTGTGTGAGGAGTTGGCCGCGTCGGGTGCGCGGGTGACGGTGGCGGCGTGCGATGCGGCCGACCGGGGGGCGCTGGCGGGGCTGCTGTCCGGGCTTCCGGCGGAGTTCCCCTTGACGGCGGTCTTCCATGTGGCCGGTGTGCTCGACGACGGTGTGCTGGACGCGCTCACGCCCGAGCGGTTCGACACCGTGCTGCGGGCGAAGGCCGAGGCCGCCGCGCATCTCGACGCGCTGACGCGCGACCTGGGCTTCAACCTGTCCGCCTTCGTCTTGTTCTCGTCGATCGCCGGGTCCATGGGCGCGGCGGGTCAGGCCAACTATGCCGCTGCCAATGCCTATTTGGACGCGTTGGCCGAGCGGCGCCGTGCGGACGGGCTCGTGGCGACGTCGGTCGCCTGGGGTCCGTGGGCCGAGGGTGGCATGGCCGCGGACGAGGCGCTTGAGCAGCGGATGCGGCGTGCCGGGGTGCCGCCGATGGCGGCGGAGCCGGCGATCGCCGCGCTGCACCGGGCGCTGAACCTGGACGAGACGACCGTCACGGTCGCGGACATCGACTGGGCGCGGTTCGCTCCCGGCTTCACGGCATCGCGCCCGAGCCCGCTGCTCGCGGACCTCCCGGAGGCCCGTAAGGCGCTGGAGAGCGGCGCGGACGCCGCCTCCGATAGGGCGGCGGCAGGCGACGACGCGGACCGGTCCTCGCTGGCCGAGCGGCTCGCCGGACAGTCGGCCGCGGAGCGCGAGCGGACGCTGCTGGAACTGGTGCGGTCCGCCGTGGCGGACGTGCTGGGGCACGCCGACGCGGCGGCGGTCGAGGAGAGCCGTGCGTTCAAGGAACTGGGCTTCGACTCGCTGACCGCCGTGGAACTGCGCAACCGGCTGAACACCCTCATGGGCCTGCGGCTGCCGCCCACCCTGGTCTACGACTACCCGACGTCGACGGCGCTCGCCGCGTACCTCCGGACAGAACTCCTGGGCGAGACAGAGCAGGACGCGGAGGAACAGGAAGGAGCTGTCGCTGCCCCGGCCGTGGCCCCCGCCGTGGCGGACGACCCGATCGCGATCGTGGCGATGAGCTGCCGGTTCCCGGGCGGGGTCCGTACCCCGAGGAACTGTGGCGGCTGCTGGCGTCCGGGCAGGACGCGGTGACCGGCTTCCCCGCCGACCGAGGCTGGGACACCGAGGCGCTGTACGACCCGGAGTCCGAGGGCGAGAACACCACGTACGTCCGCGAGGGCGGCTTCCTGCACGACGCCGCCGACTTCGACGCCGCCTTCTTCGGGATCTCGCCGCGTGAGGCGCTCGCCATGGATCCGCAGCAGCGGCTGCTCCTGGAGACGTCGTGGGAGGCCATCGAGCGGGCGGGCATCGACCCGGCCACCCTGCGCGGTCGCCGCGTCGGCGTCTTCGCGGGCACCAACGGCCAGGACTACATGTCCCTGGTCCTCCACTCGCAGGACGGTGGCGACGGGTTCATGGGCGTCGGCAACGCGGCCAGCGTGATGTCGGGCCGCGTCTCGTACGCGCTGGGTCTCGAAGGCCCGGCCGTCACGGTCGACACCGCCTGCTCCTCCTCGCTGGTCACCCTGCACATGGCCGTCCAGGCGCTGCGCAACGGTGAGTGCTCGCTGGCCCTGGCCGGCGGTGTGACCGTCATGTCCACCCCGGGCTCGTTCGTCGACTTCAGCCGTCAGCGCGGGCTGGCGGCCGACGGCCGGGTCAAGGCGTTCGCGGCGGGTGCGGATGGCACGGGCTGGGGTGAGGGTGTGGGCATGCTGCTCGTCGAGCGGCTGTCCGATGCCCGGCGCAACGGCCACCCGGTGCTCGCTCTCGTGCGCGGCTCCGCGATCAACCAGGACGGTGCGAGCAACGGTCTGACCGCGCCCAACGGCCCGGCGCAGCAGCGCGTCATCCGGCAGGCGCTGGCGGGCGCCGGGCTGTCGGCCGCGGATGTGGACGCGGTGGAGGCGCACGGTACGGGTACGACGTTGGGTGACCCGATCGAGGCGCAGGCGCTGCTGGCGACCTACGGCCAGGACCGCTCGGCGGATCGGCCGCTACTGCTCGGTTCCATCAAGTCGAACATCGGGCACACGCAGGCCGCGGCTGGTGTCGCGGGTGTGATGAAGATGGTGTTGGCGTTGGAGCACGGTGTGCTGCCGCGGACGCTGCACGTGGATGAGCCGTCGCCGCATGTGGATTGGTCGGCGGGGGAGATCGCGCTGCTGACGGAGGCGCGGGAGTGGCCGGAGACCGGTCGTCCGCGCCGGGCCGCCGTGTCGGCCTTCGGCATCAGCGGCACCAACGCCCACACCGTGCTGGAGCAGGCCCCGGCCCCGGACCTCGGAGAGCCGCCGCTGGACCCGGTTCCGGCGGCGGAGCTGCCCGCCGTGCCGTGGGTGCTCTCGGGCAAGACCGAGGCCGCTCTGCGCGGCCAGGCCGAGCGGCTCCTGGCCCACGTCGGCACCGGCACCGGCACCGGCTCTGGCAATGACACCGGCGCCGGCAATGGCACCGGCGCCACTCTGAGTGCCATGGACGTGGCGTACTCGCTGGCGACGACCCGTACGCCCCTGGACCACCGGGCCGTCGTCGCGGCGGGTGACCGGGCGGGGCTCCTGCGCGGCCTGGAGGCGCTGGCGCGCGGCGAGTCGGAAGCGCCGGGCCTGGTCGCGGGCTCGGTGACGAACGGCAAGCTGGCGTTTCTGTTCACCGGGCAGGGCAGCCAACGGCCCGGCATGGGTCGTGAGCTGTACGAGGCGGATCCGGCGTTCGCCGACGCGCTGGACGAGGTCTGCCGCCACCTGGATGCCCACCTCGAACGGCCGCTGCGCGACGTGTTGTTCGGGGACGACGCCGGGCTGCTGGATCAGACGGTGTACACGCAGCCCGCGTTGTTCGCGGTCGAGGTGGCGCTGTTCCGTCTGGTGGAGGCCTGGGGTCTGACGCCGGACTTCGTGTCCGGGCACTCGATCGGTGAGTTGGCCGCCGCGCATGTCGCCGGGGTGCTGTCGCTGGAAGACGCCTGCACGTTGGTCGCGGCTCGCGGGCGTCTGATGCAGGAGCTGCCCGTCGGTGGCGCGATGATCGCGCTCCAGGCGTCGGAGGACGAGGTGCTGCCGCTGCTGACCGAGCGGGTGAGCATCGCCGCCCTCAACGGCCCGACGTCGGTCGTCATCGCCGGTGACGAAGACGTGGCGCTGGCGATTGCGGCGCGCTTCGAGGCCGATGGTCGTAAGACGAAGCGGCTCGCCGTCAGCCACGCGTTCCACTCGCCGCACATGGACCCGATGCTGGAGGCGTTCCGGGAGGTCGCGGAGGGTCTGTCGTACGAGGCCCCGCGCATCCCGATCGTCTCCCACCTCACCGGCGATCTGGTCTCCGCCGAAGAGGTCACGCATGCCGACTTCTGGGTGCGGCACGTTCGGGAGGCCGTCCGCTTCCTCGACGGCGTACGGACCCTCGAAGCCCACGGCGTCACCACCTACCTCGAACTCGGCCCCGACGGCGTCCTCACCGCCGCCGCCCAGGACTGCCTGAACGAGCCCGGCGCGGCGGAGTGCACGGCCGCGCTGCGCAAGGGCAGGCCGGAGGCCGAGACCCTGACCGCCGCCGTCGCCCGGCTGCACGTCCGCGGGCATGCCCCGGACTGGGCCGCGTTCTTCGCTCGGACCGGAGCGCGGCGCGTGGCCCTGCCGACGTACGCCTTCCAGCACCGGCGGTACTGGGTCGACGCCCAGCTGCACCTGGACGAGGTCGCGTCGATGGGTCTCGGCGCCGCCGGTCACCCGCTGCTCGGTGCGGCGGTGGACCTGCCGGACTCCGACGGGCTGCTCTTCACCGGCCGCCTCGCGCTCCAGTCGCACGGCTGGTTGGCGGACCACGCGGTGGCCGAGGTGGTGCCGCTGCCCGCGACCGCCTTCGTGGAGCTGGCGGTCCGCGCCGGTGACCAGGCCGGTTGCGGCGTGCTTGAGTCGCTGACGCTCGAAGAGCCGCTGGTCCTGCCGGAGCGCGGCGGGGTCCAGCTGCGGGTCTCGGTCGGAGAGCCGGAGGAGTCGGGCCGCCGTGCCCTGACCGTGCACTCCCGTCCCGAACGGACCGGATCTACTGGACCGGCCGAACGGACTGAACGGACCGGACCGGCCGAAAGGACCGGACCGACCGGACCAGCCGAACGGACGGGACCGACCGGACCAGCTGAACGGACCGCGCGGGACGCCGGAGACGGCGGCGGGACGCCGGACCAGCCGTGGACCCGGCACGCCGTCGGCGTCCTGGCCGCCGGTCCCGCCATCGCGCCCGCCGGGCTGCCCGACCTGTCGGTGTGGCCGCCCGCCGGTGCCGAGCCCGTCGCGGTCGAGGAACTCCACGACCGCATGGCGGGGGCCGGACTGCTGTACGGCCCCGCCTTCCAGGGCGTGCGGCGCGCCTGGTCCCTCGGTGACGAGATCTACGCCGAGGTGCGGCTGCCCGAGGAGCGGCAGCCGGACGCCGCGCGCTACGCGCTGCACCCGGCACTGCTGGACGCCGCGTTGCAGCCGCTGGCCCTGGCCGACGGAGCGGAGCCCGGCCGGGTGCCGCTGGCGTGGCACGGGGTGGTGCTGCACGCGGTCGGCGCCGACGCTGTGCGCGTACGGCTGGCACCGGCGACGGCGCCGGTACCGGCGGCGGGTGCGGACGGTGCGGACCATAGCCCGGCGGACGGTGCGGACGGTGGCCCGGCGGCCGGTGTGCACGGTGGTGCCGTGTCCGTGACCGTCGCCGACGAGACGGGCGCGCTCGTCGCGTCGGTCGACTCCCTCGTCACCCAGCCGCTCGACCTCGCACGGTTCTCCGCCCCGGACGCCCAGCGCCACGAGTCGCTGTACCGCGTCGAGTGGACGCGGCTGCCGGTGCCCGCGAACGGGCCGGACGCCGAGGACGGCTTCGCCGTCATCGGCGGCGGAGAACTCAAGCTGAGCGTCGCGCTGGAGGCGGCCGGGTACCGCGCCGAGGCGTACGACGACCTCGCGTCGCTGACCGAGGCAGAGGCCGGGGCCGACTCCGAGGTGACAGGCGCGGGCCGCGCGGCGCGGCGGACCGTACTGGTGCCGTTCCTTCCCGAGGACGGCGACACGGGCGGCGACCTCGCCGAGCGCGTGCACCGCGCCACGCACCGCCTCCTGGGCATCCTCCAGAACTGGCTCGACGGCGGCCGTGGCCACACGGGCGGCGCCCGGCTCGTCCTCGTCACCCGCGGCGCGGCCGCCGCGGCCGGGGACGCCGAGGTCGCCGACCTGGTGCACGCGCCGCTGTGGGGCCTGCTCCGCTCGGCGCAGGCCGAGAACCCCGGGCAGTTCCTGCTCCTCGACATCGACGGCGAGGCGTCCGTTCCGTACCTCCCGGCCGCCCTGGCGACCGGAGAACCCGAACTGGCCCTGCGAGACGGCGAGGTGTACGTCCCGCGCCTGGCGCGGGTCACGGTCCCGGACGGCACGGCCCTGGCTCCGCATGGCACGGCCCCGGCGACGGGCGGCAAGGCGCTGGCCGACACCGCCCTGGCCGGGTCCGCCCGGGCCCCGATCGACCCCGAGGGCACCGTCCTGATCACCGGAGCCGCCGGTGGCCTGGGCAGGCTGTTCGCCCGGCACCTGGTCACCGCGTACGGTGCCCGCCATCTGCTGCTCGTCAGCAGGCGTGGCCCCGCCGCCGACGGCATGGCCGAACTGACCGCCGAGCTGCGCGACCTGGGCGCCCAGGTCACCGCGGCCGCGTGTGACGCCGCCGACCGCGCGGCGCTCGCCGCGCTGCTGGACGGCGTACCGGCGACGCGTCCGCTGACGGCCGTGGTGCACACCGCGGGCGTCCTGGACGACGGAGTCATCGACCTGCTGACCCCGGAGCGGGTGGACCGCGTGCTGCGGCCGAAGGTCGACGCGGCGCTCGCCCTGCACGAGTTGACCCGCGACCTCGACCTGAGCGCCTTCGTGCTCTTCTCGGCGGCGGCGGGCACCCTGGGCAGTCCCGGACAGGGCGGCTACTCGGCGGCCAACGTCTTCCTCGACGCCCTCGCCCGGCACCGCCGCGCCCACGGGCTGCCCGCCACCTCCCTGGTCTGGGGCATGTGGGCCGAGGAACGGGGCATGGCGGGCCGGCTCGGCGAGGCCGACCTGGACCGGGTGGCCCGCGGCGGCGTGCTGCCGCTGTCCGCAGCGGAGGGCCTGGCCCTGTTCGACGCGGCGCTGTCCGGCCAGGCGATGCCCGATCCGGCGCTGTCCGGCGCGGCGCTGCCCGGTACCGGCGGCACCGCTGCCGGGACCGGCGAGGCCGTGTTCGTACCCGTACGGCTGAACCTGCCGACGCTGCGCTCCGCCGCCGCGGCCGGCGACCTGCTGCCGCTCTTCCGCGGCCTCGTACGGACCCCCGTCCGCCGGGCCGCCGAGCGCGGCCGGACCGTCGGCACCGGGACCGGAACCGAGGCCGGGACCGGCGCCGAGACGCTCGCCCAGCGGCTGGCACGGCTGCCGGAGGCCGAGCGGGAGCGGACCGTCCTGGACCTGGTGCGCCGGCAGGTGGCGGCCGTCCTCGGCTACGCGTCGAAGGACCAGGTGGGCGCCGAGCAGGCGTTCAAGGAGCTGGGCTTCGACTCCCTCACCGCCGTCGAACTGCGGAACCGGCTGGGCGCGTCCACCGGCCTGCGGCTCTCCGCCACCCTCGTCTACGACTACCCGACGCCCGCGGCGCTCGCGCGGCACCTGCGGCTGGAGGTGGCGCCGGAGACGGCGGACACCGGGAGCTCCGTACTGGAGGAGCTGGAGCGGCTGGAGAACACCCTGTCCGTGCTGGCGCCCGAACACCTCGCGGCGATGGCGGAGGACGACGCGGCCCACGCCCGGATCGCCGTACGCCTGCAGTCGCTGCTGACGAGGTGGAACGAGGCCAGGCACGGGTCGGACGGCGCGGACGGACCCGCGCTCGAAGAAGCCAGCGACGACGAACTCTTCGACTTCATCGACAAGAGGTTCGGCAAGGGCTAGCCCATCTCCGGCCGACGACCACCCCGACGAACCACGAACATTCCGATAGGAAAACGCCCATGGCGAACGAAGCAAAGCTCCGCGAATATCTGAAGAAGGTCACCACAGATCTCGACGAGGCTTACCGCCGCCTGGAGGAAATCGAGGACCAGGCGCGCGAGCCGATCGCCATCGTGGCGATGAGCTGCCGCTTCCCCGGCGGTATCCGCACCCCCGAGGAGCTGTGGCGGCTGCTCGCCGCCGGTGGCGACGCCCTGACGGAATTCCCGGCCGACCGGGGATGGGACCTGGGGAACCTGTTCGACGCGGACCCCGACACCCCGAACACCACCTACACCCGCCGGGGCGGATTCCTCAGCGACGCCACCGAGTTCGATCCGGCGTTCTTCGGGATCTCGCCGCGCGAGGCGATGGCGATGGACCCGCAGCAGCGGCTGCTGCTGGAGACGTCGTGGGAGGCGTTCGAGCGGGCGGGCATCGACCCGCACACGCTGCGCGGCAGCCGCACCGGCGTCTTCGCGGGCATCAACGCCTCCGACTACCTGTCGGTGGCGCTGGACGCCGAGGAGGACTTCGGCGGGCACCTGAGCACCGGCAACGCCGCCAGCGTGCTGTCCGGCCGCGTGTCGTACGCCTTCGGCCTCGAAGGCCCGGCGGTCACCGTCGACACCGCCTGCTCGGCGTCGCTGGTCGCCCTCCACCTGGCCGTCCAGGCGCTGCGGCTCGGCGAGTGCTCGCTGGCGCTTGCCGGCGGCGTCCACGTGATGTCGACACCCGGCCTGTTCATCGAGTTCAGCCGCCAGCGCGGGCTGTCCGAGGACGGCCGCTGCAAGGCGTTCTCGTCGGACGCCGACGGGTTCGGCCCCGCAGAGGGCATCGGCGTCCTGCTGCTGGAACGGCTGTCGGACGCGCGTCGACACGGCCACCAGGTCCTCGCCGTCGTCCGGGGCAGCGCCATCAACCAGGACGGCGCCAGCAACGGCCTGACCGCCCCGAACGGCCCCTCCCAGCAGCGCGTCATCCGCGGCGCTCTCGCCAACGCCCGGCTCTCCCCCGCGGACGTGGACGTCGTCGAGGCGCACGGCACCGGCACCGCGCTGGGCGACCCGATCGAGGCGCAGGCGCTGC
Organism: Streptomyces sp. XD-27; assembly: GCF_030553055.1. Lineage (NCBI taxonomy): Bacteria > Bacillati > Actinomycetota > Actinomycetes > Kitasatosporales > Streptomycetaceae > Streptomyces > Streptomyces sp. XD-27. The sequence continues at coordinate 2,751,291 of NZ_CP130713.1, read as the reverse complement.
TGGCCACGTACGGCCAGGACCGCCCGGCGGACCGGCCGCTGCTGCTCGGCTCGGTGAAGTCCAACATCGGCCACACCCAGGGCGCCGCGGGCATCGCGGGCGTGATGAAGATGGTGCTTGCCATGCGGCACGGCGTCCTTCCGCCGTCCCTGCACATCGCCGAACCGTCCCCGCACATCGACTGGGCCGCAGGCTCCGTCGCCCTCGTACGGGACACCACGGCCTGGCCGGAGGCGGGCCGCCCGCGCCGCGCGGGCGTGTCCTCCTTCGGGTTCAGCGGTACGAACGCGCACGCCATCATCGAGCAGGCACCGGCGGAGCACGCCCCGGCGGAGGAGCCTGCCGCTGACACCGACGAGTCGGAGCGGCAGCAGCCGGGCGCGCTGCCGTGGGTGCTCTCCGGCAAGAGCGAGGCGGCGCTGCGCGCCCAGGCCGCGAAGCTGCTGGACCGGCTGCGGGCGGCCGACGCCGGGGCACGCCCGGCCGACCCGGTGGACGTGGGCTACTCCCTCGCCGTCACCCGGTCCGCCCTGGAGCGCCGCGCGGTGGTCGTCGGCGAGGGCCGGGACGCGCTGCTGGGCGGCCTCCAGGCGCTCGCTGATGGCGCCATGGCGGCGGGTGTGGTGCAGGGCTCGGCCGCCGCCGGTCAGACGGTGTTCGTGTTCCCGGGGCAGGGGTCGCAGTGGGTGGGGATGGCGGTGGGGCTGCTGGATGCCTCGCCGGTGTTCGCCGCCCGGATCGATGAGTGCGCCGCCGCGCTCGCGGAGTTCTGCGACTGGTCGTTGGTGGATGTGCTGCGGGGCGTCGAGGGTGCGCCGTCGTTGGATCGGGTGGACGTGGTCCAGCCGGTGTTGTTCGCGGTGATGGTGTCGCTGGCTGAGTTGTGGCGTTCGGTGGGTGTGGCGCCGTCGGCCGTGGTGGGCCACTCGCAGGGTGAGATCGCCGCGGCGTGTGTGGCGGGGGTGCTGTCGCTTGAGGATGCGGCGCGGGTGGTGGCGTTGCGGAGTCAGGTGATTGGTCGGGTGCTGGCGGGCAGGGGCGGGATGGTGTCGGTCGCGCTGCCGGTGGCCGAGGTGCGGGAGCGGATCGCCGCCTGGGGCGAGGAGCGGATCTCGGTGGCGGCCGTCAACGGCCCGTCGTCGGTGGTCGTCTCCGGCGAGCCGCAGGCCCTCGATGAGCTGTTGGCCTCGTGCGAGGCGGATGAGGTGCGGGCCCGCCGCGTTCCCGTGGACTACGCCTCCCATTCCGCCCAGGTGGAGCTGCTCCGCGACGAACTGCTGGGCCTCCTCGCGCCCGTACGGCCGCGGGCGGCCGAGGTGCCGTTCCTGTCGACCGTTATGGGGGAGTGGGTGACGGGCCCGGAGCTGGACGCGGAGTACTGGTTCACCAACCTGCGGCGCACGGTCGAACTGGAATCGGCTGTCCGGCGGTTGCTGGACGAGGGCTTCGGGGTCTTCGTCGAGTCCAGTGCGCATCCGGTGCTGACGATGGGCGTGCAGGAGACGGCCGAGGACGCGGGGCGTGAGGTGGCGGCGTTCGGTTCGCTGCGCCGTGACGAGGGCGGTCTGGAGCGCTTCTGGCTGTCGCTCGGCGAGGCGTGGACGCGCGGCGTGGCCGTGGACTGGCGGGCCGTGTACGGCGACGACGCCGACCGCGTCGACCTGCCCACGTACGCCTTCCAGCACCAGCGCTTCTGGCCCGAGGCCGCTCCCGCGCGTGCTGCCGGGCCCAACGGTACGGACCCCGTCGACGCCCGCTTCTGGGCGGCCGTGGAGCGCGAGGACTGGCAGGCGCTGGCGGAGGAGCTGGCGGTCGACGCCGACCAGCCGTTCAGCGCCGTGCTGCCCGCGCTGTCCTCGTGGCGCAAGCAGGCCCGCGAGCAGTCCACCGTCGACGGCTGGCGCTACCGCCTGACGTGGCAGCCGCTGCCCGACGAGCCCACCGCCCAGCTGTCCGGCACCTGGCTGGTCGTGGTCCCCGGCGCCGCGGGGGCACCTCCCAGCGGCCGCGCTGGGGAGAGCAGGCGACTGCTGTGGCGGATGCGCTTGCCGAACGCGGCGCCACCGTACGGCAGATCGTCGTGGACACCGAGGCGCCGGACCGTACGGCGCTGACCGGCCGACTCCGTGCTGAGCTGGCGGAAACCGGCGCCGACGAGCCCGTCATCGGCGGCGTGCTGTCCCTGCTCGCGCTGGACGAGCGGCCGCACCCGGTGCACTCCTCCGTACCCTCCGGCGTCGCCGCCCAGCTCGCGCTGATTCAGGCGCTGGGCGACGCCGAGGTCGACGCGCCGCTGTGGTGCGTGACCCAGGGCGCCGTCTCCACCGGCCGGTCGGACCGGCTGGACTCGCCCGTCCAGGCGCTGGTGTGGGGGCTGGGCCGGGTGGCCGCGCTGGAGCACCTGGAGCGCTGGGGCGGACTGGTGGACCTGCCCGGGATGCTGGACGAGCGGGCCCTCGACCGGCTGGCCGGGGTCCTCGCCTCGGACGGTGGCGACGGCGGCGACGCCGACGGCGACCAGATCGCGATCCGCGACGCCGGTGTGTACGGTCCGCGGCTGGTGCGCGCCCCGCTGGCCGAGACCCCCGCCGTGCGGTCCTGGCAGCCGGACGGCACCGTACTGGTCACCGGCGGTACGGGCACGCTCGGCGCGCACGTCGCCCGCTGGCTCGCCCGCAACGGCGCGCAGCGTCTGCTGCTGACCAGCCGCCGCGGCCCGGACGCCCCCGGCGCGGCCGAACTCGCCGCCGAACTGTCCGGGCTGGGCGCGCAGGTCACCGTGGCCGCGTGCGACCTGGGTGACCGGGACGCGGTGGCCGGGCTGCTGGCCGGCATCCCCGCCGAGCATCCGCTGACGGCCGTGGTGCACGCCGCAGCGGTGGTCGAGGACGGGGTGATCGAGGGGCTGACACCGGAGCAGGTGGACCGGGTGCTGCGGGTGAAGGCCGACGCCACCCGCCACCTGCACGAGCTCACCCGGGACCTGGACCTGTCCGCGTTCGTGCTGTTCTCGCACTTCTCGGCGGTCTTCGGCGCGCCGGGACAGGGCAACCAGGCGCCCGGCAGCGCCTTCCTGCACGCCCTCGCCGAGCAGCGGCGCGCCGACGGGCTGCCCGCCACCACCCTCGCCTGGGGCCCGTGGGGCGACGGCAGCACCGTGAACGGGGCAGTGGGGGACCGTATGCGCCGCCACGGCATCAACGAGATGGCGCCCGAGTCGGCCCTCACCGCGCTCCAGCACGCGCTGGACCGGGACGAGACGGCGCTGACCGTCATCGACATGGACTGGCGGCGGTTCACCCTCGCCTACACGGCCGACCGGCCGCGCCCGCTGCTGGACGGGCTGCCCGAGGCCCGCCAGGTGGTCGCGGAGGCGCGGGCGGCCGCGGCCGAGGAGGCGGCGGGCGGCGTGGCGCTCGCCCAGCAGCTCGCGGGCCTGCCGGACACCGAGCGGGAACGGGTGCTGCTGGATCTGGTGCGCGGGGCGGTCGCGGCGGTGCTGGGGCACTCCGGCGCCGAGGCGATCGAGGCGGGCCGCGCCTTCAAGGAGCTGGGATTCGACTCGCTCACGGCGGTGGAGCTCCGCAACCGGCTGGGCGCCGCCAGCGGGCTGAGGCTGCCGCCCACGTTGATCTTCGACCATCCGACGCCGGCGGCGGTGGCCGCGTATCTGCGGGCCGAGGTCGTGCCCGACGCGGCGGCCACCGGCGCCCCGGTCCTCGAGGAACTCGACCGGTTGGAGGCCGCGCTGGCGGCGAGCGACCCGGACGGCGTCGCCCGGGCCCGGATCACCATGCGGCTCCAGTCCCTGCTGGCGAAGTGGAACGAGGCGGGCGACGCGGACGACGCCGAGTGCGCCTCGTACGCCTCGTACGCCGAGTATGCGGACGACGGACCGCTGCCGTCGCCGACCCCCGCCGGAGAAGACCCCGACCCGCTTCAGTCGGCCAGCGACGAAGAGCTTTTCGCGTTTATCAACAAGGGACTCGGAAGGGCTTGACAGGAATTCCATGACAGGATTTCCTGCACTTCCCTGACGGTGCATGGTATTTCGGCTGCCCCTTACCGCCCTGGAACTACCTCAGGGGTTGGTAGGGGGCAGTCAGGGGTTGTCGGGGCGGTTAGCCCGACCATAGCCTCTCGCCGAGAACTCGACTGATTCTGGTTATTTTTCGATGCCGGTCTGCCGTAAATGGGTTGCGTTTAAATGGCGAATGAAGAGACGCTGCGGGACTACCTCAAGCTGGTAACGGCGGATCTGCATCAGACGCGCCGCCGCCTGCGCGAGGCGGAGGCGAAGAACCACGACCCCATCGCCATCGTGGGAATCGGCTGCCGTTATCCCGGCGGGGTGCGTTCTCCCGAGGACCTGTGGCGGATCGTCAGCGAAGGCGTCGACGCCGTCGGCGACTTCCCCGTCGACCGCGGCTGGGACGTCGAGACGATGTACCACCCGGACCCGGACCACCCCGGCACCAGCTACGTGCACGAGGGCGGCTTCGTCGACGGCATCGCCGACTTCGACCCGTCCGTCTTCGGCATCAGCCCCCGCGAAGCCCTCGGCATGGACCCGCAGCAGCGCATGCTGCTGGAGACCTCCTGGGAGGCGTTCGAACGGGCCGGCATCGACCCGACCGCGGTGCGCGGCAAGCAGATCGGCGTCTTCGTCGGCACCAGCAACCACGACTACCTGACCGCCATCCTCAGCTCCACCGAGAACTTCGAGGGCTACTTCGGCACCGGCAACGCCGCCAGCGTCGCCTCCGGCCGGCTGTCGTACACCTTCGGCCTCGAAGGCCCCGCCGTCTCCGTCGACACCGCCTGCTCCTCCTCCCTGGTGGCGCTCCACCTGGCCGTCCAGGCGCTGCGCAACGGCGAGTGCGCACAGGCGCTGGCCGGCGGCGCGACCCTCATGTGCGCCCCCGGGGTCTTCGTCGACTACAGCAAGATGCGCGGACTGGCCCGCGACGGCCGCTCCAAGCCCTTCGCTCCCGAGGCCGACGGCTTCTGCCTGGGCGAGGGCGTCGGCATGCTGCTCGTCGAGCGGCTCTCGGACGCCCAGCGCCTGGGCCACCCGGTGCTCGCCGTCATCCGCGGCTCCGCCGTCAACCAGGACGGCGCCAGCAACGGCCTCACCTCCCCCAACGGCCCGTCCCAGCAGCGCGTCATCCTCCAGGCACTGGCCAACGCCCGGCTCACCCCGGACCAGGTCGACGCCATCGAGGCGCACGGCACCGGCACCGCGCTCGGCGACCCGATCGAGGCGCAGGCGCTGCTCGCCACCTACGGCCAGGACCGCCCGGCGGGCCGCCCGCTCCTCATCGGCTCGGTCAAGTCCAACATCGGCCACGCCCAGGCGGGCGCCGGTGTCGGCGGCGTCATCAAGATGGTCATGGCGCTCCAGCACGGCGTGCTGCCCAAGACCCTCCACCTCACCGAGCCCACCCCGCACGTCGACTGGACGGCGGGCGACGTCGAGCTCCTGACGCGGGCGCGGGCGTGGCCGGAGACCGGCGCGCCGCGCCGCGCCGCCGTCTCGTCGTTCGGCATGAGCGGCACCAACGCGCACACGATCATCGAGCAGGCCCCCACCCCCGGAACGGGTACGGACGACGCGGAGACGGACCCCGCCGACGCGGCCGAGGGCCACGCCGAGACGGTGGAGGGCCACGCCGAGCCGACCGCGGACTCCGCCGAGCCCGCCGTAGCGCGCACCGGGACGACCGTGGCCCGCACCGCGACGGCCGTGGCGCGCACCGCGACGGCGCTGCCGCTGACGCCCGTCGTCCTCTCCGGCAAGAACCTGGACGCGCTGCGCGCCCAGGCCGGGCAGCTCCGCGCGCACCTCGCCGCCCACCCGGACCTGGGCCTGACCGACGTCGGCTACGCGCAGGCCGTCACCCGCGCCGCGCTGGACCGGCGCGCCGCCGTGGCCGCGAGCGACCGCGACGAACTCCTGGCGGGCCTGGCCGCGCTGGCCGACGGGCAGCGGCACCCCGCCCTGACCGAGGGCCTGGCCGCCGAGGGCAAGGTCGCGTTCCTCTTCACCGGCCAGGGCAGCCAGCGGCTCGGCATGGGCCGCGAACTGTACGAGACGTACCCGGCGTTCACCCAGGCGCTGGACGACGTCTGCGCCCAGCTCGACCGCTTCCTGGACAAGCCTCTCAAGGAGGTGCTGTTCGGCGACGACGCGGCGCTGCTGGACCAGACGGGATACACCCAGCCCGCGCTGTTCGCCGTCGAGGTGGCGCTGTTCCGGCTGGTGGAGTCCTGGGGCCTGAAGCCCGACTTCCTGTCCGGGCACTCGATCGGCGAACTGGCGGCCGCGCACGTCGCCGGGGTGCTGTCGCTCACCCACGCCTGCGCCCTGGTCGCGGCCCGCAGCCAGCTGATGCAGCAACTCCCCGCCGGCGGCGCGATGATCGCCGTGCAGGCGTCGGAGGCGGAGGTGCTGCCGCTGCTGACCGACCGGGTCGGGATCGCCGCGGTCAACGGCCCGGTGTCGGTCGTCATCGCGGGCGACGAGCACGCGGCGCTGGAGATCGCGGCGCGCTTCGAGGCCGACGGCCGCAAGACGAAGCGGCTGACGGTGAGCCACGCGTTCCACTCCCCGCACATGGACGGCATGCTCGACGCCTTCCGCCAGGTCGCGCAGAAGCTGACGTACCAGCCGCCGACGATCCCGATCGTCTCCAACCTCACCGGCACGCTGGTCTCCGCCGACGAGATCACCAGCCCCGACTTCTGGGTGCGGCACGTCCGCCAGGCCGTGCGCTTCCTCGACGGCGTCCGCTGGCTCGACGACCACGGCGTGACGACGTACGTCGAACTGGGCCCCGGCGGAGTGCTGTCCGCCATGGCCCAGGACTGCCTCACCAGCGCCAAGGCGCGGACCCACGCGTTCGTACCGGCCCTGCGCGCCGACCGCCCCGAGGCCCGCACCCTGACCCAGGCACTCGCCCAGGCCCACGTACGCGGCGCCGCCGTCGACTGGCACACGTACTACTCGGGCACCGGGGCCCGCCGCGTCGCCCTGCCCACCTATGCCTTCCAGCGGCAGCGCTACTGGCCGTCGAACCCCTTCTCCTACGGGGACGACGCGGCCACCGCGCCCGTCACCGCGCTCGACACGGCCGACGCCCGCTTCTGGGAGGTCGTCCACAGCGAGGACCTCGCGGCCCTGGTCGACACCCTCGGCCTCGACGGCGACCAGCCGCTCAGCGCCGTCCTGCCCGCCCTGTCCGCCTGGCGCAGGCAGAGCCACGACCGGAGCACCGTCGACGGCTGGCGCTACCGCGTCACCTGGAAGCCGCTCACGGAGACCGGGCGGGGGCGGCTGACGGGGACGTGGCTGGTGGTCGCCCCGGACGGGGGCGACAGCCTCTGGGCGGCGGCTGCCGTCCGCCTGCTCACCGAACGGGGCGTCCAGGTCCGGCAGATCGAGGTGGACACCGCGGGCGCGGACCGGGCCGCGATAGCCGAACAGGTGCGTGCCGCGCTGTCCACCGCACCGAACCAGGCTCCGGCCGACGGGGTGCCGACCGATGGCGCGTCGGCCGACGGCGACATCGTGTCCGTCGACGGCGTCCTGTCCCTCCTCGGGCTGGACGAGCGCCCCCACCCCGGCCACCCCGCGCTGCCCGCCGGGCTCGCGGCCACCCTCGCCCTCCTCCAGGCGCTCGGCGACGCGGGCGTGGACGCGCGGCTGTGGGCCGCCACCCGCGGTGCCGTCTCCACCGGCCGCTCCGACCGGCTCACCAGCCCCGTCCAGGCTCAGCTGTGGGGCCTCGGCCGGACCGCCGCCCACGAACACCCCGACCGCTGGGGCGGCCTGATCGACCTCCCCGCGGCCACGGACGACCGCGCCCTGGGGCGGCTCGCCGACGTCCTCGCCGACCCCGGCGACGAGGACCACCTCGCCATCCGCCCGAACGGCGTCTTCGTACGGCGCCTCAGCCGCGCCCCGCACGCCGACAGCGCCGCCGGACCCGCCGCCGACACGTCATGGAGGACGCGCGGCACCGCGCTCGTCACCGGCGGCACCGGTGCCCTCGGCGCCCACGTGGCCCGCTGGCTCGCCCGCAACGGCGCCGAGCACCTGCTGCTGACCAGCCGCCGGGGCCAAGACGCGCCGGGCGCGGCCGAGCTGCGCGACGAACTCACCGCGCTGGGCGCCCAGGTGACCATCGCCGCCTGCGACACCGCCGACCGCGCCGCGCTCGCCGACCTGCTGGCCGCCGTCCCGGCAGACCCACCCCTGACCACCGTCGTCCACGCGGCCGGGGTGCTGGACGACGGCGTCCTGGATGCCCAGACCCCGCGGCGGTTCGCCGCCGTACTGCGCGCCAAAGCCGAAACGGCACGGCACCTGCACGAGCTGACGCGCGACCTCGACCTGACCGCCTTCGTGCTCTTCTCCTCCATGGCGGGCACGTTCGGTGCCGCGGGCCAGGCCAACTACACGGCCGCCAACGCCTATCTGGACGCGCTCGCGGAAGCCCGCCGGGCGGACGGCCTGCCCGCCACGTCCATCGCCTGGGGCGCCTGGGCCGAAGGCGGCATGGCCGCCGACGGACTCGTCGCCGAACGGCTCCGGCACTCCGGGCTGCCCGCGCTCGCCCCCGACCTGGCCCTCGCCGCCCTGCATACGGCACTGAGCCGCGACGAGAGGTTCTCGCTCGTCGTCGACATCGACTGGGACCGGTTCGCCCCTGGCCTCACCGCCATCCGCCCCAATCTGCTCGTCGCCGACCTGCCCGAGGCCGTACGCGCCGTGGAGCAGGCGGCGGCGACCAACGGAACCACCGGTACCGGCTCCGGCACCGGCTCCGACGACGGTTCGCTGGCGCGCCGGCTCACCGCTGCCGCGACCGCGGAGGAGCGCGAGCAGCTCGCCGTGGACTTCGTCCGCACCCAGGTCGCCGTCGTCCTCGGCTACCCCGGGCCCGCCTCCGTCGAGCCCGCCCGCGCCTTCCGGGACCTTGGCTTCGACTCCCTCACCGCGGTGGAGATCCGCAACCTGCTGGGCTCGCTCACCGGCCTCAAACTCCCCGCCACCCTCGTCTTCGACTACCCGACCCCGCTCGCCCTCGCCGGCCACCTCCTCACCGAACTGCTCGGCGAACAGGCCGCCGTCACCGGTCCCGCCGTCACGGCGGTGGTGGCCGAGGACCCCATCGCGATCGTGGCGATGAGCTGCCGGTTCCCGGGCGGCGTCCGTACCCCCGAGGAGCTGTGGCGGCTGCTGGCGTCCGGGCAGGACGCGGTGACCGGCTTCCCCGCCGACCGCGGCTGGGACATCGAGAACCTGTACGACCCGGAGTCGGCCGCCGAGAACACGACGTACGTCCGCGAGGGCGGCTTCGTCGCCGACGCGGCCGACTTCGACCCGGCGTTCTTCGGCATCTCGCCGCGCGAGGCCCTCGCGATGGACCCGCAGCAGCGGCTGCTGCTGGAGACGTCGTGGGAGGCCATCGAGCGGGCGGGCATCGACCCGGTGACGCTGCGCGGTCGGCAGGTCGGCGTCTTCGCGGGCACCAACGGCCAGGACTACCTGCCGGTCATCCTGGCCGCCCCGGACGGCGCGGAAGGCTTCCTCGGCACCGGCAACGCCGCCAGCGTGCTGTCCGGCCGGGTCGCGTACGCACTCGGACTGGAGGGCCCGGCGGTCACCGTCGACACGGCGTGCTCGTCGTCGCTGGTCGCTCTGCATTGGGCGATCCAGGCGCTGCGGCAGGGCGAGTGCTCGCTGGCGCTGGCCGGTGGCGTCACGGTCATGTCCACCCCGTCGTCGTTCATCGACTTCAGCCGTCAGCGCGGGTTGGCGGCCGATGGTCGGGTCAAGGCGTTCGCGGCGGGTGCGGATGGTACGGGCTGGGGTGAGGGCGTGGGCATGCTGCTGGTGGAGCGGCTGTCGGACGCGCGCAGGAACGGGCATCCGGTGCTGGCGGTCGTGCGCGGTAGCGCCGTCAACCAGGACGGTGCCAGTAATGGGTTGACGGCGCCGAATGGTCCGTCGCAGCAGCGGGTGATTCGGCAGGCGCTGGCGAGTGCCGGGTTGTCGGCGAGCGATGTGGATGCGGTGGAGGCGCACGGTACGGGGACGAAGCTGGGCGATCCGATCGAGGCGCAGGCGCTGCTGGCCACGTACGGCCAGGAGCGGCCGGAGGGCTCGCCGCTGCTGCTCGGCTCCATCAAGTCCAACTTCGGGCACACGCAGGCCGCGGCGGGTGTCGCGGGTGTGATGAAGATGGTGCTGGCGATCCAGCACGGGCTGCTGCCCCAGACGCTGCATGTAGACGAGCCGACGCCGCATGTGGACTGGTCCGCGGGGGAGATCGCGCTGCTGACGGAGGCGCGGGAGTGGCCGGAGACCGGCTGCCGCCCGCGTCGGGCCGCCGTCTCGTCGTTCGGCATCAGCGGCACCAACGCGCACACCATCATCGAGCAGGCGCCCGAGGACGATTCCGTCGTCGGAACGTCGGTCACGGCACCCCGGACCGGCACGCTCCCCTGGGTCCTGTCCGGCAAGACGGACCAGGCCCTGCGCGATCAGGCACGCCAGCTGCACACGTACCTCACCGACCACCCCGAACTCGCCCCCGTCGACGCGGCGTTCTCCCTCGCCACCCGCCGTACGGCTTTCGAGGAGCGCGCGGCGGTGGTGTCCGCTGGGGACCGGGAGGGTCTGCTGGCGGGGTTGGCGGCGCTGGCGGAGGGGCGTGGCTCGGCTGGTCTGGTCACGGACACGGCTGTGGCGGGCAAGGTGGCGTTCCTGTTCACGGGGCAGGGCAGCCAGCGGCTCGGCATGGGCCGCGAGCTGTACGAGACGTATCCGGTGTTCGCGGACGCGCTGGACGCGGTGTGCGCGCATCTGGACGGGCACCTGGAACGGCCGCTGCGGGACGTGCTGTTCGGGGACGACGCGGGGTTGTTGGATCAGACGGGGTACACGCAGCCTGCGCTGTTCGCGGTCGAGGTGGCGCTGTTCCGTCTGGTGGAGGCGTGGGGGCTGAGGGCGGACTTCCTGTCCGGGCACTCGATCGGTGAGCTGGCGGCCGCGCATGTGGCCGGGGTGCTGTCTCTTGAAGATGCCTGTGTGCTGGTTGCCGCCCGTGGGCGTCTGATGCAGGAACTCCCGGCCGGTGGGGCGATGGTCGCGGTCCAGGCGTCGGAGGACGAGGTGCTGCCGCTGCTCTCCGGCCGGGTGAGCATCGCCGCGATCAACGGTCCGGCGTCGGTCGTCATCGCGGGTGACGAAGAGGTGGCGCTGGCGATCGCGGCGCGGTTCGAGGCCGACGGCCGTAAGACGAAGCGGCTCGGCGTCAGCCACGCGTTCCACTCGCCGCGTATGGATGGGATGGTGGAGGCGTTCCGGGAGGTCGCGGAGGGCCTGTCGTACGAGGCCCCGCGCATCCCGATCGTTTCGGGTCTGACCGGTGGCGTGGTGGCCGCCGAGGAGATCGCGACCGCCGACTTCTGGGTGCGGCACGTCCGTGAGGCCGTCCGCTTCCTCGACGGCATCCGGGCTCTGGAAGCGCAGGGTGTCACGACGTACGTCGAACTCGGCCCGGATGGAGTTCTGTCCGCGATGGGGCAGGAGTGCGTGTCCGGCGATGCTGCTGTCTTCGTGCCCGTGCTGCGGAAGGGCAGGCCGGAGGCCGAGGCGCTGACCGCTGCCGTCGCTCGTGTGCATGTACGCGGTGTGGCGGTGGACTGGGACGCGTATTTCGCGGGGACGGGTGCCCGGCAGGTCGAGCTGCCGACATACGCCTTCCAACACGACCGCTACTGGCCCAAGGTGTCCTCGCTCTTCCTCGGCGACGTCACCGCCGTGGGCTTGGGCGAGACCGAGCATCCGCTGCTCGGCGCCAGTGCCGAACTGCCCGACGCGGACATCGTGCTGTTCACCGGCCGCCTCGCGCTGTCGACGCACCCGTGGCTCGCCGATCACACCATCTTGGGCAGTGTTCTGCTGCCGGGGACGGCGTTTGTGGAGTTGGCGGTTCGGGCGGGGGACCAGGTCGGTTGTGATCTGCTGGAGGAGTTGACGCTGGAGGCTCCGCTGGTGCTGCCGGAGCGGGGCGGTGTCCAGTTGCGGTTGGCGGTCGGTGCGGCCGATGGGTCGGGTCGGCGGCTGTTGACGTTGCACTCCCGGTTGGAGGGCTTGCCCGTCGAGGAGCCGTGGATCCGCCACGCCAGTGGTGTCCTGGTCGCTGACGCGCGACCGCGGGCGTCGTTCGACCTCAGCGCGTGGCCTCCCGCCGGCGCGACCGAGGTGGAACTCGGCGACCGCTACGCGGGCCTTCTGGACATCGGCTTCGCCTACGGGCCCGCGTTCCAGGGCCTGCGCGCGGCGTGGCGGCGGGACGGCGAGATCTTCGCCGAGGTACGGCTGCCCAAGGACGCCGAGGAGGACGCGGCCCGGTTCGGGCTGCACCCCGCGCTGCTGGACGCCGCACTGCACGCCATCGGGCTCGGAGGCCTCGGCACCACCGACGACGCGGGCCGGTTGCCGTTCGCCTGGACCGGGGTGTCGCTGCACGCGAGCGGCGCGTCGGCACTGCGGGTCCGCCTGACGTCGGCGGGCGCGGACGCGGTCCGGCTGGAGATCGCGGACGGTACGGGCGCGCCGGTCGCGGCCGTGGAGTCGCTGGGGCTGCGCCCGGTCTCGGCCGAGCAACTGCGGACCGCCCGTACGACGCACCACGAGTCGCTGTTCCACATGGAGTGGCCGGAGCTTCCCGCTGGTACGTCCGAGCACAGCGGCGGGCGGGACGGCGGCCGCTGGGCCGTCCTGGGGGCCGACGCCATCGGTCTCGCGGGGGCGGGTTCCGACGCGGCGGTGTACGCGGACCTGGCGGAGCTGGCCGAGGCGGTCGCCTCCGGTGCCCCGGCGCCCGAGGTCGTCTTCGCGTCCCCTGTGGTGGAGAGCGGCGAAGGCGTGGCCGATGCCGCGCACCGGGTCGCCGCCGACGCGCTCGCGCTGGTGCAGGGCTGGCTGTCCGATGAGCGGGTCTCCGACGCGACGCTGGCCGTGCTCACCTCGGGGGCTGTGGCCACCGAGGCCGGCGAGCCGGTGGCGGACCTCGCGGCCGCGGCCGTGTGGGGTCTGCTGCGCTCGGCGCAGTCGGAGAACCCGGGCCGGTTCGTCCTGATCGATGTCGACGGCCACGAGGACTCGCTGCGCGCGCTGCCCGCCGCCGTGGCCTCCGGAGAGCCGCAACTCGCGGTGCGCGCGGGTGCGCTGCGTACGCCACGGCTGGCACGGGTGCCCGTCGGCGAGTCGGAGACCGATTCCGCGAGCGAGCGCGTCTGGCGGCCGGAGGTCGACGGCACGGTGCTCGTCACCGGGGCATCGGGCTCCCTCGGCGGGCTGGTGGCTCGCCACTTGGTGGCCGAGTACGGCGTACGGCGTCTGCTGCTGGTCAGCCGACGCGGGGAGCGGGCTCCGGGTGCGTCCGAACTGGCCGCTGAACTCGCCGAGTCGGGTGCCGACGTGCGCTGGGCTGCCTGTGATGTGGCCGATCGCGGCGCGCTCGCGGAGACGCTGGCGGCGGTCCCCGCCGACCACCCGCTGACCGCCGTGTTCCACACGGCCGGTGTGTTGGACGACGGTGTCATCGGTTCGCTGACGCCCGAGCGGCTCGCCCATGTGATGCGTCCGAAGGTGGACGCGGCGTGGAACCTGCACGAGCTGACACAGGAGCTGGACCTCTCCGCCTTCGTCCTGTTCTCCTCCTCCTCGGGTGTCTTCGGTGGCCCGGGGCAGGGCAACTACGCCGCCGCCAACGTCTTCCTGGACGCGCTGGCCGCCCACCGCGCGGCCCGTGGCCTGCCCGCGACCGCGCTGGCGTGGGGGCTGTGGGCCGGTGGCGGTATGGGCGACAGCCTCGACGAGGCCGACATCGCCCGTATGCGGCGGGCCGGTGTGCCCCCGCTGCCCGTGGCGGAGGGGCTCGCCCTGCTCGACACCGCCCTCCGCGTGGGCCGGCCGTCGCTGGTGCCGATGCGGGTGGACGTCGCGGCGCTGCGGGCGCTGGCGTCCGCTGGTGCGGTCTCGCCGTTGCTGCGGGGTCTGGTGCGGGTTCCGGTGCGGCGCGCCGTCGAGGCGGCGGTGGCCGGCGAGTCGGGTCTGGTGCAGCGGCTTCAGGGGCTGTCGGTGGCCGAGCAGGAGCGGACGCTGTTGGAGTTGGTCCGTACGCAGGTGGCGACGGTGCTCGGTTACGCGGGTCCGGAGACCATCGGTTCCGGGCGGGCGTTCAAGGAGCTGGGCTTCGACTCCCTCACGGCTGTCGAACTCCGTAACCACCTCAACGCGGTGACCGGGCTGCGGCTGCCTGCCACGCTCGTCTTCGACTACCCGGACCCGGCCGTCCTCGCCCGCCACCTGCGCACCGAACTGCTCGGCACCGCGGCCGCGGACGCCGCGCCCGTACCAGTGGCCTCCGCGGTCAAGGACAACGAGCCGATCGCCATCGTCGCGATGAGCTGCCGCTACCCCGGCGGCGTCCGTACCCCCGAGGACCTGTGGCGGATGCTCGCCGCGGGCCAGGACGGCATCTCCCCGTTCCCGGACAACCGCGGCTGGGACCTGGACGCCCTGTACGACCCGGACCCCGAGACCCAGGGCACCTCCTACGCCCGCGAGGGCGGCTTCGTGCACGACGCCGCCGACTTCGACCCGGCGTTCTTCGGGATCTCGCCTCGCGAGGCTCTCGCCATGGATCCGCAGCAGCGCCTGCTGCTGGAGACGTCCTGGGAGGCGTTCGAACGGGCGGGCATCGACCCGCTGTCCGTGCGCGGCACGCAGACCGGCGTCTTCGCGGGCGTCATGTACCACGACTACGGGTCGCGGCTCCGCGCCGTGCCGGAGGAGGTCGAGGGCTACCTCGGCACCGGCAGCTCCAGCAGCGTCGTCTCCGGCCGCGTCGCCTACACCTTCGGGCTGGAGGGCCCGGCCGTCACCGTCGACACGGCCTGCTCCTCGTCCCTCGTCGCCCTGCACCTCGCCGCGCAGGCGCTGCGGAACGGCGAGTGCGCGCTGGCGCTGGCCGGCGGCGTCACGGTGATGTTCACCCCGGGTACGTTCATCGAGTTCAGCCGCCAGCGCGGGCTGGCCCGCGACGGGCGCTGCAAGTCGTTCGCCGCCGCCGCCGACGGCACCGGCTGGGGCGAGGGCGCGGGCATGCTGCTGCTGGAACGGCTGTCCGACGCCCGCAGGAACGGGCACCAGGTGCTGGCCCTCGTGCGCGGCTCCGCCGTCAACCAGGACGGCGCCAGCAACGGGCTCACGGCCCCCAACGGCCCGTCCCAGCAGCGCGTCATCCGGCAGGCGCTCGCCAACGCCCGGCTGAGCGGCGACCAGGTGGACGCGGTCGAGGCGCACGGCACCGGCACCGTCCTGGGCGACCCCATCGAGGCGCAGGCGCTGCTGGCCACGTACGGCCAGGAGCGTCCGGCGGGGCAGCCTCTGTGGCTCGGCTCGGTCAAGTCCAACCTCGGCCACACGCAGGCCGCCTCCGGCGTCGCGGGCGTCATCAAGATGGTGCTGGCGATGCGGCACGGCGTGCTGCCCAGGACCCTGCACGTCGACGCGCCCTCCCCGCACGTGGAGTGGTCCGCGGGCGCGGTGTCGCTGCTGACCGAGGAACGGGCATGGCCGCGGACCGACCGCGCGCGGCGCGCGGGTGTCTCCTCGTTCGGCATCAGCGGCACCAACGCCCACGCCATCATCGAGGAGCCGCCCGCCGCCGCCGACGACTCCGCCGCCATCAGCCCCGCCGCCACCGGCCCCGCCGAACTGCCCGCGATCCCGGCCGTACCGGTCCTGCTCTCCGCGCGCGGCGAGGACGGGCTGCGCGCCCAGGCCCAGCGTTTGCGCTCCCGTATCGCCGCCGACCCGGCCCTGGACCTGACCGACCTCGGGTACGCGCTCGCCACCACCCGTGCCGCGCTGGAGCAGCGCGCCGCCGTGGTCGCCGGTGACCGCGAGGAACTGCTACGCGCTCTGGACGCGCTGGCCCGCGGGGAGAGCCCCGCGCACACGCTGCGCGGCACCGCCGCCGAAGGCAAGACGGCTTTCCTGTTCACCGGGCAGGGCAGCCAGCGGCTGGATGCGGGACGCGAACTGTACGAGACGTTCCCGGTGTTCACCGAGGCCCTGGACGCGGTGTGCGCGGCCATGGACCCGCACCTCGAACGGCCGCTGCGCGATGTGCTGTTCGGTGACGACGCGGCGCTGCTGGATCAGACGGCGTACACCCAGCCCGCGCTGTTCGCGACTGAGGTGGCGCTGTTCCGCCTTCTGACGGCGTGGGGTCTGACCCCGGACTACGTCGCCGGGCACTCGATCGGTGAGCTGGCCGCCGCGCATGTGGCGGGCGTGCTGTCGTTGGCGGATGCCTGCGCGCTGGTGGCGGCGCGCGGCCGTCTGATGCAGCAGTTGCCCGCCGGTGGCGCGATGATCGCCGTCCAGGCGTCGGAGAACGAGGTCCGTCCGCTGCTCGGTAAGAGGGTGGACATCGCCGCGCTCAACGGCCCGTCGTCCGTCGTCATCGCCGGTGACGAGGACGCGGCGTTGGAGGTCGCCGAGCACTTCGCGTCCGAGGGCCGGAAGACCAAGCGGCTCACCGTCGGCCACGCCTTCCACTCCCCGCACATGGACCCCATGCTCGCGGACTTCCGGAAGCTCGCCGAGACGCTGACGTACCAGGCCCCGCGGATCCCGATCGTGTCCCACCTGACCGGAACCGTCGTCTCCGCCGACGAGATCGGGATGCCCGAGTTCTGGGTCCGGCACGTCCGGGAGGCGGTCCGCTTCCTCGACGGCGTCCGCACCCTGCGCGAGGCCGGTGTGACCACGTTCGTCGAACTCGGCCCGGACGGCGTGCTGTCCGCGATGGGTGAGGACTGCGTGACCGCCGATTCCGGCGAAGGCGTTGACGCGGCGGGGACCGACGCGGTGTTCGTCCCCGTCCTGCGCGGCGGCCGCCCCGAGACCCGGACGCTGGCCACGGCCCTGGCCCAGGCGCACGTCCGCGGCGTGGCCGTGGACTGGACCGCCTACTACGCCGGGCGCGGCGCGCGCCGGGTGGAACTGCCCACGTACCCGTTCCAGCGCCGCCGCTACTGGCTCGACGTCGGCGTGTCCGCCGAGGACGTCGCCGCCACGGGCCTGGAGCTCACCGGCCACCCGCTGCTCGGCGCGGCCGTCGAACTCCCCGACACCGGCGGCTACGTCTTCACCGGCCGGCTGTCCCTCCAGAGCCACCCCTGGCTCGCCGACCACGCCGTCATGGACACCGTCCTGCTGCCCGGCACGGCCTTCGTCGATCTGGCGCTGCGCGCGGCCACCGAGGTCGGCTGCGACACCGTGGAGGAACTGACCCTCCAGGCCCCGCTGGTGCTGCCCGCGACCGGCGCGGTCCAACTGCGCCTGGGGCTCGCCGCCGCCGATGACACCGGACGACGCGCCCTGACCCTGCACTCGCGCCCGGAGGACGCGGCCGCCCACGGCGTGGGGGCGCCTCCTGGGGGTACCTCCTGGGGGCACCTCCCAGCGGCCGCGCCGGGGGAGGAGTCTGGGGGAGGCCGCGCTGGGGGAGAGCCGTGGACCCGGCACGCCACGGGATTCCTGACGCGCGGGGGGCAACCGGCCGGGACCGCACCGGAGCCTTCGTTGCCACCGTCGGAGCCGTCGGAGCCGTCGGAGCCGTCGGAGCCGTCGAAGCCGTCGAAGTCGGCCGACCTGACCGAATGGCCCCCGGCCGGCGCCGAACCCGTGGACGTCGCCGCCTTCTACGAGCACGCGGCCGCCGCCGGACTCGGCTACGGCCCCGTCTTCCAGGGGCTGACGGCCGCCTGGCGGCACGGCGACGAGCTGTACGCGGACGTCCGGCTGCCCGAGGGCTACGAGACCGCGGCCGCCGCGTTCGGCGTACACCCGGCCCTCCTGGACGCCGCGCTGCACACGATCGGCCTTGGTGTGGATACGGAGGCCGCTGACGCGGGGGTCGCTGACGCGGCCAACGGGACGGACGCGGGCACCGGCGCCGATGCGGACTCCGGCGCCGATGCGGACTCCGGGGGCACGACCACGGGCGTCCGCACGTCTGCCGGCGCAGGCCGTACCCACGCGGGCACGGACGTGGCCGCCGACGAGGGTCGTACGGGCCGTACCCGCGTGGGCACGGACGTGGCCGACGCGGGCCGTACCGCCGCACGGCTGCCGTTCGCCTGGACCGGTGTCCGGCTGTACGCACAGGGCGCCGCCGCGTTGCGCGTGCGGGTCCGGCCCGCCGGAAACGGCGGCGTCACGCTGGACCTGGCCGACGGCACGGGCGCCGCGGTCGCCACCGTCGGCGGTCTCGTGCTGCGCCCGCTCGACGCCGAGCAACTCGACGCCTCCCGCGGAACGCGCCAGGAGTCGCTGTTCCGCCCCGAGTGGAGCGCGCTGCCGGTGCCGTCCGCCGACGGATCCCGCCCCCAGACCTGTCCCCCAGCGCGGCCGCTGGGAGGTGCCCCCAGGAGGTACCCCCAGGGCGAGCACTGGGTGGCCCTCGGCGGCGACGGGACGTTCACCGTCGCGGGCGAGCCCCTCGACACCTACCCGGACCTGGCCGCGCTCGCCGCCGCCGCGGACGCGGACGGCACCGCGCCGGAGCTGGTGTACGTGCCCCTCACCGCCCCGGCCGGTACGGAACGGTCGGCCGACGCCGCCAGGGCGGCCGCCCGGCAAGCCCTCGACCTGGTGCAACGCTGGCTGGCCGATACCCGCTTCGCCGACACGCCGCTGGTCTTCGCCACCCGGGGCGCGGTCGCGGCCCGGCCCGGAGAGGACGTCACCGACCTGGTCCACACCACCGTGTGGGGCCTGGTCCGGTCGGCGCAGTCGGAGAACCCCGGACGGTTCGTCCTGATCGACACCGACGGGAGCGACGCCTCCGACCGCGCCCTGCCCGCCGCGCTGGCCACCGAAGAACCGCAACTCGCCCTGCGCGCTGGGGCCGTCCACGCCCTCCGCCTGGCACGGGTCGCCACCCCGGTCGGGGCCGACTCCGCCGGAGCCGTCCCCACCGTGCCCACCGGAGCCGCCCCCACCGGAGCTGCCCCAACGGGTCCGCCCCCAACGGGTCCACCACCGCCGCACCCGGCCGCCGCCTCGGCGCCGACCGCGGCACCGTCCTGGTCACCGGCGCGAGCGGCACCCTCGGCAGCCTGTTCGCCCGCCACCTGGTCACCGAACACGGCGCCCGGCACCTGCTGCTGACCGGTCGGCGCGGCGACCAGGCCCCCGGAGCCGCCGAACTCGGCGCCGAGCTCCGCGCCTTGGGCGCCGAGGTCACCTGGGCGGCCTGCGACGCCGCCGACCGCGACGCCCTGGCCGCCACCCTGGCCGCCATCCCCGCCGCGCACCCGCTCACCGCCGTCGTGCACATCGCGGGCGTACTGGACGACGGCGTCATCGGCTCCCTCACCCCGGAGCGCGTGGACGCGGTGCTGCGCCCCAAGGTCGACGCCGCCTGGCACCTCCACGAGCTGACCCGCGAGCTCGACCTGTCCGCGTTCGTGCTCTTCTCCTCCGCCGCCGGGGTCTTCGGCAGCGCCGGACAGGGCAACTACGCCGCCGCCAACACCTTCCTCGACGCCCTCGCCCAGCACCGCGCCGCGCACGGCCTCCCGGCCACCTCCCTGGCCTGGGGCCTGTGGGCGGCGGACGGCGGCATGGCGGGCGGCCTCGACGCGTCCGACCGGACCCGGATCTCCCGGGGCGGCTACGCGGCCCTGCCACAGGACGAGGGCCTGGCCCTGTTCGACCTGTCCGGGACCCTCGACGACGCCGTACTGGTCCCCATCGCGCTCGACGCGAACGCGCTGCGCGGCCAGGCCGCCGCCGGACTGCTGCCGCCGCTGCTGCGCGGCCTGGTCCGCACCCCGATCCGGCGCGCCACCGCCGAGCCGGGCGGCACGGCCAACGGAGCGGCGGCAGCGGCCGGGCCGGGCGCGCTCGCCGAGCGGCTGGCCGCGCTGCCGGCGGCCGAACGCGACCGCGAACTGCTCGACCTGGTCCTCACCCACGTCGCGGCCGTCCTCGGCCACGGCACGCCGGACGACGTCGACGCCACCCGCGGCTTCCTCGACCTCGGCTTCGACTCCCTCACCGCCGTGGACCTGCGCAACCGGCTCGGCGCCGCCGCCGGGCTGCGGCTGCCCGTCACGCTGATCTTCGACTACCCGACCCCCACCGCACTGGCCGGGCATCTGCGCGAAGAACTCGTCACGGACACCGCCGCCGCCCACCCGCCCGTCCACGCGGAACTCGACAAGCTCGAGGCGATCCTCGCCGCGATCGCCCCCGACGACGCCGAACGCCCCGGAATCACCACCCGCCTGCGGGATCTCCTGTCGAAGTGGAATGAAACGCACAGTGCAACGGACAGCGCCGCCGACGACCGCGAAATCCAGGACGCCACAGCAGACGAGATCTTCAGTCTTCTCGACGACGAGCTCGGGCTCTCCTGACCCGTTGCACCCGCTCCGCATGAGCGACCCGCTCCGCACAAGCGACCCGCTCCGCACGGGCGACCCGCTCCACATGGGCTTCTGGACTCTTCACACCGGGGGGATGGCGTAAATGGCGAACGAGGAGAAGTACCTGGAGTACCTCAAGCGGGCCACGGCCGACCTGCGCGAGGCACGGCGGCGGCTGCGCGAGGTCGAGGACCGCGAGCAGGAGCCCATCGCCATCGTCGCGATGAGCTGCCGCTACCCGGGCGGCGTCAGCACCCCCGAGGAGCTGTGGGACCTCGTCGCCCGCGGCGGCGACGCGGCCACGCCCTACCCCGCGAACCGCGGCTGGGGCACCGACGTCCTCTTCGAGCCCGACCCGGAGAGCGGCCACGACGCCTACGTCCGCGAGGGCGGCTTCCTCCACGACGCCGCCGACTTCGACGCCGCCTTCTTCGGCATCCCGCCGCGCGAGGCCCTCGCCATGGACCCCCAGCAGCGGCTGCTCCTGGAGACCTCCTGGGAGGCGTTCGAGCGGGCGGGCATCGACCCCGACACGCTGCGCGGCAGCCGCACCGGGGTCTTCGCGGGCGTGATGTACCACGACTACGCCTCGCGCCTGTTCTCCGTACCCGAAGACGTCGAAGGCTTCCTCGGCAACGGCAGCTCCGGCAGCATCGCCTCCGGCCGCGTCGCCTACACCTTCGGGCTCGAAGGCCCCGCCGTCACCATCGACACGGCCTGCTCGTCGTCCCTGGTCGCCCTGCACCTCGCCGCCCAGGCCCTGCGCCGGGGTGAGTGCACGCTCGCCCTGGCGGGCGGCGTCACGGTCATGTCCACTCCGGGGACGTTCACCGAGTTCAGCCGCCACCGCGGACTCGCCATCGACGGCCGCTGCAAGTCCTTCGCCGCCGCCGCCGACGGCACCGGCTGGGGTGAGGGCGCCGGCATGCTCCTGCTGGAGCGGCTGTCCGACGCCCGCGCCAACGGCCACCGGGTACTCGCCCTCGTACGCGGTAGCGCCATCAACCAGGACGGCGCCAGCAGCGGCCTCACCGCCCCCAACGGCCCGTCGCAGCAGCGCGTCATCCGCCAGGCGCTGGCCGGGGCCCGGCTCTCGGCGGGCCAGATCGACGCCGTCGAGGCGCACGGCACCGGCACCACGCTGGGCGACCCGATCGAGGCCCAGGCCCTGCTCGCCACCTACGGACGCCACCGGACCGCCGAGCAGCCGCCGCTGTGGCTCGGCTCCGTCAAGTCCAACCTCGGCCACACGCAGGCCGCCGCGGGCGTCGCCGGGATCATCAAGATGGTCATGGCGATGCGGTACGGCGTGCTGCCCAAGACCCTGCACGTCGACGCGCCCACCCCCGCCGTCGACTGGACGGCCGGCGCCGTCGAACTGCTGACCGAGGCCCGGCCGTGGCCCGAGACCGGCCAGCCGCGCCGCGCCGCCGTCTCCTCGTTCGGCATCAGCGGCACCAACGCCCACACGATCATCGAGCAGGCCCCGGACGAGGCGCCCCAGCCCACCGAGGAGGACGCCCCGGCGCCCGCCGCCGCGCTGCCCCTGTGGACGCTCTCCGCCAAGACCCCCACGGCACTGCGCGCCCAGGCCGAACGCCTCCGCGCGCACGTGGAGAACGACCCCGACCTGCCCCTCACCGATCTCGCCTACTCCCTCGCCACCGGCCGCGCCGCCTTCGAGCACCGCGCCGCCCTGGTGACGGACGACCGCGACGGCCTCCTGCGGGGCCTGGACGCACTGAGCCGCGAGGAGCCCGCCACCGGGCTCCGCCACGGCAAGGCCACCAGCGGCAAGGTGGCGTTCCTGTTCACGGGGCAGGGCAGTCAGCGGCTGGGGATGGGCCGTGAGCTGTACGAGGCGTATCCGGTCTTCGCGGAGGCGCTGGACGCGGTGTGCGCGGAGCTGGACGGGCATCTCGAGCGGCCGTTGAAGGACGTCCTGTTCGGCGAGGATGCCGGGCTGCTGGATCAGACGGGGTACACGCAGCCTGCGCTGTTTGCCGTCGAGGTGGCGCTGTTCCGGCTGGTCGAGGCGTGGGGGCTGCGGGCGGACTTCCTGTCGGGTCATTCGATCGGTGAGTTGGCGGCTGCGCATGTGGCGGGTGTGCTGTCGCTGTCTGACGCGTGTGTGCTGGTGGCGGCGCGTGGCCGGCTGATGCAGGAGCTGCCTGTCGGTGGCGCGATGGTCGCGGTTCAGGCGTCGGAGGCGGAGGTGCTGCCGCTGCTTTCCGACCGGGTGAGCATCGCCGCTGTCAACGGTCCGGTGTCGGTGGTCATCGCGGGTGACGAGGACGTGGCACTGGAGATCGCGACGCGTTTTGAGGCCGAGGGCCGTAAGACGAAGCGGCTTGCTGTCAGCCATGCGTTCCATTCGCCGCGTATGGACGGGATGGTGGAGGCGTTCCGTGCGGTCGCGGAGGGCCTGTCATATGAGGCGCCGAAGATCCCGATCGTGTCGGGTCTGACCGGTGGCGTGGTGGCCGCCGAGGAGATCACGACCCCCGACTTCTGGGTGCGGCACGTCCGCGAGGCCGTCCGCTTCCTCGACGGCGTACGGACGCTGGCCGCGAAGAACGTCACCACGTACGTGGAGCTGGGTCCGGACGGCGTCCTCACCGCCATGGCGCAGGACTGCCTGCCCGAGAGCGACGGGACGTTCGTGCCCCTGCTGCGGGCCGGCCGCCCGGAGATACGGAGCCTGGCCGCGGCCCTGGCCGAGGCCCATGTCCATGGTGTCTCCCCCGACTGGAACGCGGTGTTCGCCGGGACGGACGCGACCCGTACCGACCTTCCGCTCTACCCCTTCCAGCGCGAGACCTACTGGCTCGACGCCGGATACCTGACGGGCGACGTCACCTCCGCCGGGCTCGGCGCCGCGGACCATCCGCTGCTGGGCGCCGCGGTGGCCCTCGCCGACACCGACGGCTTCCTCTACACCGGCCGCCTGGCCCTCGACACCCACCCGTGGCTGGCCGATCACACAGTCGCGGGCTCGGTGCTGTTGCCGGGTACGGCGTTGGTGGAGTTGGCGGTGCGGGCCGGTGACCAGGTCGGTTGTGATCTGCTGGAGGAGTTGACGCTGGAGGCGCCGCTGGTGCTTCCCGAGGTGGGTGGGGTTCAGCTTCAGCTGTCGGTGGGGGCGCCGGATGCGTCGGGCCGTCGTGTGCTGTCGGTGTATTCGCGGTTCGAGGACGTGGTGGGGGAGGAGCCGTGGGTGCGGCATGCCTCGGGTGTGCTGGCGTCCGGTGCGGCGGCCGCTGATGTTGATCTGAGCGTGTGGCCTCCGGCGGGTGCGGAGGCGCTGCCGGTTGAGGGTCTGTACGAGGTCCTGGCCGAGGCCGGACTCGCGTACGGCCCCGTCTTCCGGGGGTTGACGTCCGCGTGGCGGTGCGGGGACGAGGTCTTCGCCGAACTGGCGCTGCCGGAGGAGGCGCGGTCGGAGGCTACGGCTTTCGGTTTGCATCCGGCGTTGCTGGATTCGGCGTTGCATGCGGTGGGGTTGGGTGGTCTGGTCGGGGGCGGCGAGGGTGCTCGGTTGCCGTTCTCGTGGGCTGGTGTGTCGCTGCATGCGGTGGGTGCGTCGGTGCTGCGGGTGCGGTTGTCGGCGGCGGGTTCGGATGGTGCGGTGGCGCTGGCGGCGGCCGATGGGGCCGGCCGTGCGGTGCTGTCGGTGGACTCGCTCGTCCTGCGGCCGGTGTCGGTCGAGCAGATCGACGGGGCGCGGGGTGGACGGCAGGAGTCGCTGTTCCGCCTGGACTGGACGGAGATGCAAGCCGAGCCCGCCTCGGGAACGGCGCTGGTGCGGTCCGCCCTGGTGGGCTCCGGCCGCCCGAACCTGGCCGCGGCCCTGGCCGGGGACCGTGCCGAGACGTACCCGGACCTGGCCGCGCTGATCACGGCCGTCGACTCCGGTACCGCAATGCCGGACGAGGTGCTCGTCCAGCTCACGGAGACCGGAACGGAGGCAACGGAGGCAGACGGCCCGGGGGCGGTGCACGCGGCCACTGCCGAGGTGTTGGCCCTGCTCCAGCAGTGGCTGGCCGATGAGCGCTTCGCCGACGCCCGCCTGGTCCTGCTGACCTCGGGCGCGGTGGCGGCTGGAACTGATGAGCCGGTGCGGGACCTGGTGCACGCGGCCGTCTGGGGCCTGGTGCGCTCCGCCCAGTCCGAGAACTCGGGCCGCTTCGCCCTGGTCGACGTGGCCGACGACGAGGCGTCGCTTGCGGCGCTGCCTGCCGCCTTGGCGGCCGAAGAACCCCAGGTCGCCGTACGTGGCGGTGTGCTGCGCGCGCCGCGTCTGGCGCGGGTGCCGTCCATGACCGACAGTGCCACGGCGGCCGCGTGGGACCCGGACGGCACGGTGCTGGTGACCGGCGCGAGCGGGCAGTTGGGCGGCCTGTTCGCGCGGCACCTGGTCGCGGAGCGCGGCGTACGGCGTCTGCTGCTGGTCAGCCGCCGGGGCGCGGAGGCGCCGGGCGCGGTGGAGTTGGCCGCTGAGCTTTCCGCGTTGGGCGCCGAGGTGGCCTGGGCAGCGTGCGATGTGGCTGACCGCGACGCGCTGGCGGAGGCGCTCGCGGCGATCCCGTCCGAGCATCCGCTGACGGGTGTGGTGCACACGGCCGGTGTGCTGGACGACGGCGTGATCGGTTCGCTGACGCCGGACCGGCTTGCCGCGGTGTTGCGGCCGAAGGTGGACGCGGCGTGGCATCTGCACGAGCTGACCGAGGGCCTGGACCTGTCGGCCTTCGTGCTGTTCTCGTCGGCCGCCGGCGTCTTCGGCGGCGCGGGCCAGGCCAATTACGCGGCGGCCAACGCCTTCCTGGACGCCCTCGCCCAGCACCGGGCGGCCCAGGGGCTGGCGGGTACGTCGCTGGCGTGGGGCCTGTGGGCCGCGTCCGGCGGTATGGCCGGTGTGCTGGACGACGCCGACGTGAGCCGGATGAACCGCGGCGGGATCACCGCGCTGACCGCCGAAGAAGGCGTCGAGCTGTTCGACGCCGCCGAGCGGGTCGGCGAGGCGCTGCTGGTCCCCGTGCGCATGGACCTGGCCGCGGTACGGGCCCAGGCACGCCGCTCCGGGGCCGTCGCCCCGCTGATGCGCGGGCTGATCCGCGTGTCGGGACGGCGTACGGCGGAGGGCACGGACGGGGCCGCCGCCACCGGTTCGCTGGTCCGGCGGCTCGCCGGACTCGGCGAGACCGAACGGCTGGACGTCCTGCTGGAACTGGTCCGTACCCAGGTCGCCGCCGTCCTCGGCCATGACTCGGCGGACGCCGTCGAGGCGGACCGGGCCTTCAAGGAGCTGGGCTTCGACTCCCTCACGGCCGTCGAGCTCCGCAACCGCGTGAACGCGGCCACCGGACTGCGGCTGCCCGCCACCCTGGTCTTCGACTATCCGACGTCCCTCGTCCTCGCCGAGCACCTCAGGGGTGAACTCGTGGGCGGCGGCGCCCAGGTGGACCTGGTCGCGCCGCGCCCCGGCGTCCGAGCCGCGGCCGACGAGGAGCCGATCGCCATCGTCGCGATGAGCTGCCGGTTCCCGGGCGGGGTCCGGACCCCCGAGGAGCTGTGGCGGCTCCTGGCGGGGGGCGAGGACGCGATCTCCGGATTCCCCGACGACCGCGGCTGGGACCTGGACGCGCTGTACCACCCGGACCCGGAGCACCCCGGCACCTCGTACACCCGCGAAGGCGGCTTCCTGCACGACGCCGCCGACTTCGACCCCACGTTCTTCGGCATCTCCCCGCGCGAGGCGCTGGCCACCGATCCGCAGCAGCGGCTGCTCCTGGAGATCTCCTGGGAGGCGTTCGAGCGCGCGGGCATCGACCCGGCCACACTGCGCGGCAGCAGGACCGGTGTCTTCGCGGGCGTGATGTACCACGACTACGCCTCCCTCGTGGAGCGGGCCCCGGACGGCGGCGGTGAAGGCGCGCTCGGTTCGGGCAGCACCGGCAGCATCGCCTCCGGCCGGGTGGCGTACACCTTCGGCCTCGAAGGCCCGGCGGTGACGGTGGACACGGCGTGCTCGTCGTCGCTGGTCGCGCTGCACTGGGCGATCCAGGCGCTGCGGCAGGGCGATTGCACGCTCGCCCTGGCGGGCGGTGTGACGGTGATGGCCACCCCCGGCACGTTCATCGGATTCAGCCGCCAGGGCGGTCTGTCCGCCGACGGCCGCTGCAAGGCGTTCTCGGCGGGCGCGGATGGTACGGGGTGGTCCGAGGGTGCGGGCATGTTGCTGGTGGAGCGGCTGTCGGACGCGCGGAGGAACGGGCATCCGGTGTTGGCGGTGGTGCGCGGCAGCGCGGTCAATCAGGACGGTGCCAGTAATGGGTTGACGGCGCCGAATGGTCCGTCGCAGCAGCGGGTGATTCGGCAGGCGCTGGCGAGTGCCGGGTTGTCGGTGGCTGATGTGGACGTGGTGGAGGCGCACGGTACGGGTACGACGTTGGGTGATCCGATCGAGGCGCAGGCGCTGCTGGCGACGTACGGTCAGGAGCGGCCGGAGGGCTCGCCGCTGCTGCTCGGTTCCATCAAGTCGAACATGGGCCACACCCAGGCGGCGGCCGGGGTCGCCGGGATCATCAAGATGGTCATGGCGATGCGGCATGGGGTGCTGCCGAAGACGTTGCATGTGGGGGAGCCGTCGCCGCATGTGGACTGGTCGGCGGGTGACGTTGAGCTGCTGACGGAGTCGGTGGCGTGGCCGGAGACCGGCCACCCGCGCCGCGCGGGCGTGTCGTCCTTCGGCATCAGCGGCACCAATGCCCACACGATCATCGAGCAGGCGCCGGCTGCCACCCGGGCGGAGACCTCGGGTGACGCGGCTGCTCCCGTGTCTCCCACGTCTCCCGTGTCTCCCACGTCTCCCGTATCTTCCGCGTCCCCCGTGACGCCGTGGCTGCTGTCGGCGAAGACCGCCGACGCGCTGCGTGCGCAGGCTGCACGGCTCCTCGTCCACGTCGGCGAGAACGCGGACATCGCCCTGGGCGACCTCGGCTACTCGCTCGCGACGGGCCGGGCACGCTTCGACCACCGCGCGGCGGTGGTGGGCGGTGACCGGGACGGTCTGCTGGCGGGGTTGGCTGCGCTGGCGGAGGGGCGCGGTGCGTCTGGTGTCGTCACGGACACGGTTGCGGCGGGCAAGGTGGCGTTCCTGTTCACGGGACAGGGGAGTCAGCGGCTGGGGATGGGCCGTGAGCTTTACGAGGCGTATCCGGTGTTCGCGGAGGCGCTGGACACGGTGTGCGCGGAGCTGGACCGGCACTTGGAGCGGCCGCTGCGTGGCGTGTTGTTCGGTGAGGATGCTGGACTGCTGGATCAGACGGTGTACACGCAGCCTGCGTTGTTTGCCGTCGAGGTGGCGTTGTTCCGTCTGGTGGAAGCCTGGGGTCTGCGGGCGGACTTCCTGTCCGGGCACTCGATCGGCGAGCTGGCGGCGGCGCATGTGGCGGGTGTGCTGTCTCTCGAAGACGCCTGCACATTGGTTGCTGCCCGTGGGCGTCTGATGCAGGAGCTGCCTGCTGGTGGCGCGATGATCGCGGTCCAGGCATCTGAGGACGAGGTGCTGCCGCTGCTTTCCGACCGGGTGAGTATCGCCGCCGTGAACGGTCCGGCGTCGGTCGTCATCGCGGGCGACGAGGATGTGGCGCTGGAGATCGCCGCGTCGTTTGAGGCGCAGGGGCGTAAGACGAAGCGGCTGACCGTGAGCCATGCGTTTCATTCGCCGCGTATCGACGGGATGGTGGGCGCGTTCCGGAAGGTTGCGGAGGGCCTTTCCTACGAGGCCCCGCGCATTCCGATCGTGTCGAACCTGACCGGTGGCGTGGTGGCCGCCGAGGAGATCACGACTGCCGACTTCTGGGTGCGGCACGTCCGCGAGGCCGTCCGTTTCCTGGATGGAGTACGGGCGTTGGAGGCGCAGGGCGTCACGACGTACGTGGAGCTGGGGCCGGACGGGGTGCTGTCCGCGATGGGTCAGGAGTGCCTGGCCGGAGACCCCGCCGTCTTCGTCCCCGTTCTCCGTGACGGCCGCGCGGAGGCGGACACGCTGACCATCGCTCTCGCGCGGGCGCATGTGCGTGGCGCGGCGGTGGACTGGGACGCCTACTTCGCCGGTACGGGGGCGGCCTCGGTCGCGCTGCCGACGTATGCCTTCCAGCGTGAGCGCTACTGGCCGGAAGTGTCGACGTACGGCCTGACCGGCACGGCGGGGGTGGGCCAGACGTCGGTCGATCACCCCCTGGTGGGTGCCGCCGTCGCGCTGGCCGACGGTGAGGGGCTGCTTCTCACAGGTCGGGTCGGGCTCGACTCGCACCCGTGGCTGGCCGATCACGTGGTGATGGGTTCGGTGTTGTTGCCGGGTACGGCGTTGGTGGAGTTGGCGGTGCGGGCCGGTGACCAGGTCGGTTGTGATCTGCTGGAGGAGTTGACGCTGGAGGCGCCGCTGGTGCTTCCCGAGGTGGGTGGGGTTCAGCTTCAGCTGTCGGTGGGGGCGCAGGATGCGTCGGGCCGTCGTCCGCTGTCGGTGTATTCGCGGTTCGAGGACGTGGTGGGGGAGGAGCCGTGGGTGCGGCATGCCTCGGGTGTGCTGGCGTCCGGTGCGGCGGCCGCTGATGTTGATCTGAGTGTGTGGCCTCCGGCGGGTGCGGAGGCGCTGCCGGTTGAGGGCCTGTACGAGGCCCTGGCCGAGGCCGGACTCGCCTACGGCCCCGTCTTCCGGGGGCTGACGTCCGCGTGGCGGCTTGGGGGCGAGGTGTTCGCGGAGCTGGCGCTGCCGGAGGAGGCGCGGTCGGAGGCCACGGCTTTCGGTTTGCATCCGGCGTTGTTGGATTCGGCGTTGCATGCGGTGGGGTTGGGTGGTCTGGTCGGGGGCGGCGAGGGTGCTCGGTTGCCGTTCTCGTGGGCTGGTGTGTCGCTGCATGCGGTGGGTGCGTCGGTGCTGCGGGTGCGGTTGTCGGCGGCGGGTTCGGATGGTGCGGTGGCGCTGGCGGTGGCCGATGGGTCCGGTCGTGCGGTGCTGTCGGTGGATTCGTTGGTGTTGCGGCCGGTGTCGGCCGCGCAGATCGACGGCGCGCGCGGTGGTGGACGGCAGGAATCCCTGTACCGCCTGGACTGGACCGACCTACAGGCCGCCGCTCCCACCGGCCCCGCTCAGGCCCGACGCTGGGCCGTCCTCGGGTCCGGCGGTCTCGGGGCCCGCGCCGCGGGCGCCGACACCCTCGCGTACGCGGACCTCGCGGAGCTGTCCGACGAGCTGGCCGTCGACGATGCCGAGACGCCCGGGTTCGTGTTCGTCACGCCTGGCGACGCGGGTGCGGATCCGGATGCGGTGCATCGGGCGACGGTTGAGGCGTTGGGGCTGGTGCAGGCCTGGCTGGCGGATGAGCGCTTGTCTGATGCGCGCCTGGTTGTGGTGACGTCGGGCGCGGTGGCCGCGCGTGCGGGTGAGTCGGTCGATGATCTGGCCGGTGCGGCGGTGTGGGGCCTGGTGCGTTCGGCACAGGCTGAGAACCCCGGCCGTTTCGTGCTGGTGGACGTGGAGGGCGACGCCGATGCGGACGCCGATCACGAGGCGTCGCTGAACGCGCTGTCCGTCGCCCTGTCCTCGGGTGAGCCGCAGGTTGCCGTACGCGGCGGTGCGGTGCGGGCGCCGCGTCTGGTGCGCGCCGTGCCGGACTCCGGGTACGAGGCGCCCGCGCTGGACGCCGGCGGCACGGTGCTGGTGACGGGCGCGAGCGGGCAGTTGGGCGGCCTGTTCGCGCGGCACCTGGTCGCGGAGCGCGGCGTACGGCGTCTGCTGCTGGTCAGCCGCCGGGGCGCGGAGGCGCCCGGGGCGGCGGAACTCTCGGCCGAGCTGTCGGCTCTGGGCGCCGAGGTGTCGTGGGCGGCGTGTGACGCGGCCGACCGCGACGCGCTGGCCGGGGTGTTGGCCGGGGTACCTGCCGCGTATCCGCTGACGGGTGTGGTGCACACGGCCGGTGTGCTGGACGACGGCGTGATCGGTTCGCTGTCGCCGGACCGGCTTGCCGCGGTGTTGCGGCCGAAGGTGGACGCGGCGTGGCATCTGCACGAGCTGACCGAGGGCATGGACCTGTCGGCCTTCGTGTTGTTCTCGTCGGCTGCCGGTGTGTTCGGTAACGCGGGGCAGGCCAATTACGCGGCGGCGAACGCCTACGTGGACGCGTTGGCGCAGTACCGGGTGGCGCGTGGTCTGGCGGGCACGTCGTTGGCGTGGGGCTTGTGGGCCGATGGCGACGGTGACGGTATGGCCGCTGGGCTGGGCGAGGCCGATGTGTCCCGGATGAGCCGGGGTGGCGTCGCGGCACTGACCCAGGCCGAGGGCCTGGAACTGTTCGACGCGGCGAGGGGCACGGGCGAGGCGCTCCTCGTGCCGATGCGCCTGGACGTGGCCGCACTGCGCGGTCAGGCGGGTTCCGGCACGCTGTCCCCGCTGCTGAGCGGACTGGTCCGGGTGCCCGTACGCCGTACTGCGCAGGGCGCGGCGGCCGCCGGCGGTGCGCTGGCGCGGCGGTTGGCCGGGCGCAGAGAGGCCGAACAGCTCGACATCCTGCTGGAGCTGGTCCGTACCCAGGTCGCGGCCGTGCTCGGATACGCCGATCCGACCGCGGTCGAAGCCGAACGGTCCTTCCGTGAGTTGGGTTTCGACTCGCTGACGGCGGTGGAGCTGCGGAATCTGGTGGGTGGGGCGTGTGAATTGCGGCTGCCCGCGACGTTGGTTTTCGACTATCCGACGCCGGTGGTGCTGGCGGAGTTCTTGCGGTCGGAGATGGTGGGGTCGGTGGCTGGGGCTGCCGGGCCGGTGGTGCTCCGGGCGCGTGTGGATGACGAGCCGATCGCGATTGTGGGTGTGGGGTGTCGTTATCCGGGTGGTGTGGCGTCGCCGGAGGATTTGTGGCGGCTGGTGATGGAGGGCCGGGATGCGATTTCGCCGTTCCCGACCGACCGTGGCTGGGACCTGGAATCGCTGTATCACGAGGACCCCGAACATCCCGGAACCTCGTACGCCCGTGAGGGGGGATTCGTCGACGAGGCGAGTCATTTCGACCCGGGATTCTTCGGGATTTCGCCGCGTGAGGCTCTTGCGATGGATCCGCAGCAGCGGTTGCTGTTGGAGACGTCGTGGGAGGCGTTCGAGCGCGCGGGGATCGATCCGGTGGCGCTGCGTGGGAGCCGGACCGGTGTCTTCGCGGGCGTCATGTACCACGACTACGCCTCGCTGCTGGAGCGGGTGCCCGAGGGAGTCGAAGGGTTCCTCGGGACGGGGAATGCGGCGAGTGTGATCTCGGGGCGTTTGTCGTACACGTTTGGGCTTGAGGGTCCGGCGGTGACGGTGGATACGGCGTGTTCGTCGTCGTTGGTGGCGTTGCATATGGCGGTGCAGGCGCTGCGTAGTGGTGAGTGTGAGTTGGCGCTTGCCGGTGGTGTGACGGTGATGGCGACTCCGGCGGCGTTTGTGGAGTTCAGTCGTCAGCGTGGGTTGGCGGCTGATGGTCGGTGCAAGGCGTTCGCGGCGGGTGCGGATGGTACGGGGTGGTCCGAGGGTGCGGGCATGTTGCTGGTGGAGCGGCTGTCGGACGCGCGGAGGAACGGGCATCCGGTGTTGGCGGTGGTGCGCGGCAGCGCCATCAATCAGGACGGCGCCAGTAATGGGCTGACGGCGCCGAATGGTCCGTCGCAGCAGCGGGTGATTCGGCAGGCGCTGGCGAGTGCCGGGTTGTCGGTGGCTGATGTGGACGTGGTGGAGGCGCACGGTACGGGTACGACGTTGGGTGATCCGATCGAGGCGCAGGCGCTGCTGGCGACGTACGGTCAGGAGCGGCCGGAGGGCTCGCCGCTGCTGCTCGGTTCCATCAAGTCGAACGTGGGCCACACGCAGGCTGCCGCCGGGGTCGCCGGGATCATCAAGATGGTCATGGCGATGCGGCATGGGGTGCTGCCGAAGACGTTGCATGTGGGGGAGCCGTCGCCGCATGTGGACTGGTCGGCGGGTGAGGTTGAGCTGCTGAGGGAGTCGGTGGCGTGGCCGGAGACGGGGCGTCCGCGTCGTGCGGCGGTGTCGTCGTTCGGATTCAGCGGCACCAACGCCCACACCATCATCGAACAGGCCCCGGCTGACCACCGGGCGGAGACCTCGGATGACGCGGTTGCTCCCGCCTCTCCCTTGTCTCCCGCGCTCCGCGTGACGCCGTGGCTGCTGTCGGCGAAGACCGCCGACGCGCTGCGTGCGCAGGCCGCACGGCTCCTCGCCCACGTCGGCGAGAACGGGGACGTCGCCCTGGGCGACCTCGGCTACTCACTCGCGACGGCGCGTACCGCTCTGGAGCACCGCGCGGCGGTGGTGGGCGGTGACCGGGATGCTCTGCTGGCCGGGTTGGCTGCGCTGGCGGAGGGGCGCGGCGCGGCTGGTGTCGTCACGGACACGGTTGCGGCGGGCAAGGTGGCGTTCCTGTTCACGGGGCAGGGCAGCCAGCGGCTGGGGATGGGCCGTGAGCTGTATGACGCCTACCCCGTCTTCGCCGAGGCGCTGGACGCGGTCTGCGCGGAGCTGGATGGGCATCTCGAGCGGCCGTTGAAGGATGTCCTGTTCGGCGAGGATGCCGGGCTGCTGGATCAGACGGGATACACGCAGCCTGCGCTGTTCGCGGTCGAGGTGGCGTTGTTCCGTGTGGTGGAGGCGTGGGGTCTGACGCCGGACTTCCTGTCGGGTCATTCGATCGGTGAGCTGGCGGCCGCGCATGTGGCGGGTGTGCTGTCTCTCGAAGACGCCTGCACATTGGTTGCTGCCCGTGGGCGTCTGATGCAGGAGCTACCTGCCGGTGGCGCGATGATCGCCCTCCAGGCGTCGGAGGACGAGGTCCTTCCGCTGCTGACCGAGCGCGTGAGCATCGCCGCCCTCAACGGCCCGACGTCAGTCGTCATCGCCGGTGACGAGGATGCGGCGCTGGAGATCGCCGCGCGGTTCGAGGCTGACGGCCGTAAGACGAAGCGGCTGGCCGTCAGCCACGCGTTCCACTCGCCCCGTATGGACGGGATGGTGGAGGCGTTCCGGGAGGTCGCGGAGGGGCTGTCGTACGAGGCTCCTCGTACCCCCATCGTCTCCAACCTCACCGGCGCCGTGGTCTCCGCCGAGGAGATCGCGACCGCCGATTTCTGGGTGCGGCATGTCCGCGAGGCGGTCCGTTTCCTCGATGGCGTTCGCACGCTCGAAGCGCAGGGCGTCACCACGTACGTCGAACTCGGCCCGGACGGGGTCCTGTCCGCAATGGCGCAGGAGTGCGTGACCGGCGAGGACGCCGCCTTCGTACCCGTGCTGCGCAAGGACCGGGCCGAGGCCGAGACGGCGACCGCCGCCCTCGCTCGCGCGCACGTCCGTGGCGTGCCCGTGGACTGGACGGCGTACTTCGCCGGGACCGGCGCCCAGCGCGTCGACCTGACCGAACTGCCCACGTACGCCTTCCAGCGCCGCCGCTACTGGCCGGAGTTCGCCGCCGTCGGCGCGAGTGGCACGGCCGGGTTGGGGCTGGCGGCCGTGGACCACCCGCTGGTCGGCGCGGCGGTGCCGCTCGCCGGTGGTGAGGGGCTGCTGCTGACCGGTCGCCTGTCGGTGCAGTCGCAGCCCTGGCTGGCGGACCACGCCGTCATGGGCTCCGTCCTGCTGCCCGGTACGGCCTTCGTGGAGTTGGCGATCCGCGCCGGTGATCAGGTCGGCTGCGACCGGCTCGAAGAGCTCACGCTGGAGGCGCCGTTGGTGCTTCCCGAGGTGGGCGGCGTGCAGCTCCAGCTGTCGGTGGGCGCGCCGGACGGATCCGGGCGGCGCTCGTTCGAGGTGTACGCGCGGGTGGACGACGCTGCCGCAGAAGCCGTCTGGTCGCGACACGCCTCCGGCGTGCTGGCTTCTGGCTCTCCGGTCGCCGACTTCGACCTGGCGGCGTGGCCCCCGGCGGGTGCCGAGCCGGTCGGCGTCGACGGCCTGTACGAGGGGCTGGCGGACCTCGGACTCGCCTACGGGCCTGTCTTCCAGGGGCTTCGGGCCGCGTGGCGGCGCGGGGGCGAGGTGTTCGCGGAACTGGCGCTGCCCGAGGCGGCCGATGCGGGCCGGTTCGGTCTGCATCCGGCGTTGTTGGATTCGGCGTTGCATGCGGTGGGGCTGGGTGGCTTGGTCGGGGGCGGCGAGGGTGCTCGGTTGCCGTTCTCGTGGGCTGGTGTGTCGCTGCATGCGGTGGGTGCGTCGGTGTTGCGGGTGCGGTTGTCGGCGGCGGGTTCGGATGGTGCGGTGGCGCTGGCGGTGGCCGATGGGTCCGGTCGTGCGGTGCTGTCGGTGGATTCGTTGGTGTTGCGGCCGGTGTCGGCCGCGCAGATCGACGATGCTCGGGGCGGTGGACGGCAGGAGTCGCTGTTCCGCGTCGACTGGGCCGAGATCGCCGCCGACTCGGGTGCTACCACGGACAACGCCCGCCGCGCGGTCCTCGGTTTGGGGGCACCTCCCAGCGGCAGCGCTGGGGGAGTCTTCGGGCTGGCCGGGATCGGCTCCGATGCGGCGGTCTACACGGACCTGGCGGCGCTGGGCGAGGCGATCACCTCCGGCGACGGCGGGGCGCCGGACGATGTCCTCGTCGCTCTCGCTCCCGCCGCTGGTGCCGGTGCGGACGAGGTGCACCAGGCGACGGCCGAGACGCTGGCACTCGTTCAGGACTGGCTGGCCGATGAACGGTTGACCGACTCCCGACTGGTCCTGGTGACCTCGGGCGCCGTGTCCACGCGGACGGGTGAGCCGGTCAACGACCTGGCCGGTGCCGCTGTATGGGGGCTGGTGCGCTCCGCGCAAGCGGAGAACCCGGGGCGCTTCGCCCTGGTGGACGTCGAGCCCGATGACGAGGCCTCGTTGGCGGCGCTTCGCGCCGCGCTGGCCTCGGGGGAGCCGCAGGTGGCCGTCCGAGGCGGTCTCCTGACGGCGCCGCGTCTGGCGCGGATGGCAGCTGGGGCCGCGACAGAGACTTCCGCGACAGAGACTTCCGTGGCAGAGGGTTTCGCGGCAGAGGCTTCCATGGACTACGGCTTCGCTGCCGGTGGCACGGTGCTGGTGACCGGCGCCAGTGGCACGCTGGGCCGCCTGTTCACGCGGCATCTGGTCGCCGAGCACGGCGTACGGCATCTGCTGCTGGTCAGCCGCCGGGGCGCCGAGGCACCCGGGGCCGCCCACCTCACCACCGAACTCGCCGCGATGGGCGCGGAGGTGTCGTGGGCCGCGTGTGACGTGGCCGACCGGGACGCCCTTGCCGGTGTCTTGGCCGCCGTCCCGGCCGAGCACCCGGTGACCGGCGTCATCCACACCGCCGGTGTGCTGGACGACGGCGTCATCGGCTCCCTCACCCCCGAACGGCTCGCCACCGTCTTGCGCCCGAAGGTCGACGCCGCCTGGCATCTGCACGAGCTGACGCAGGGCCTGAACCTCTCTGCCTTCGTCCTGTTCTCCTCCGCCGCAGGGGTCTTCGGCAACGCGGGCCAGGGCAACTACGCCGCCGCCAACACCTTCCTGGACGCCCTGGCGCAGCACCGCCGGGGCCACGGCTTGGCGGCCACCTCCCTTGCCTGGGGCCTGTGGGCCGCTGACGGCGGTGACGGTGACGGTATGGCCGGCGAGTTGGGCGAGGCCGACGTGTCCCGGATGGGGCGTGGCGGTGTCGCCGCCCTCACCGCGACCGAGGGCCTGGAACTGTTCGACGCCGCCGGCCGTACGGACGAAGCGCTGCTGATCCCGCTGCGTATGGATCTCGCGGCCGTACGGGCACAGGCAGACGCCTCCGGCGCGGTCGCACCGCTGCTGCGCGGCCTCGTCCGCGTACCGGGGCGTCGTACGGCGGAGGACGCGGCCGCCGGCGGTGCGCTAGCGCGGCGGCTCACCGGGCTCGGCGAGGAGGAGCAGCTCGCTGTCCTGCTGGAGCTGGTCCGTACCCAGGTCGCCGCTGTCCTCGGCCACGACTCCGCCGAATCGGTGCAGCCGCACCACTCGTTCCGTGAGTTGGGTTTCGACTCGCTGACGGCGGTGGAGCTGCGGAATCTGGTGGGCGGGGCGTGTGAGCTGCGGCTGCCCGCGACGTTGGTTTTCGACTATCCGACGCCGGTGGTGCTGGCGGAGTTCTTGCGGTCGGAGATGGTGGGGTCGGTGGCTGAGGCTGCCGGGCCGGTGGTCGTGCGGTCTGTGGACGATGAGCCGATCGCGATTGTGGGTCTGGGGTGTCGTTATCCGGGTGGTGTGGCGTCGCCGGAGGATTTGTGGCGGCTGGTGGTGGAGGGCCGGGATGCGATTTCGCCGTTCCCGGCGGATCGTGGTTGGGACCTGGCATCGCTGTACCACGAGGACCCCGAACACCCCGGAACCTCGTACACCCGCGAAGGCGGGTTCGTGGACGACGCGGGCTTCTTCGACGCGTCTTTCTTCGGGATTTCGCCGCGTGAGGCTCTTGCGATGGATCCGCAGCAGCGGTTGCTGTTGGAGACGTCGTGGGAGGCGTTCGAGCGGGCGGGGATCGATCCGGTGGCGCTGCGTGGGAGCCGGACCGGTGTCTTCGCAGGCGTGATGTACCACGACTACGCCTCCTCGCTGCCGACACTGCCGGAAGGTGTCGAGGGATTCGTCGGGACGGGGAATGCGGCGAGTGTGATCTCGGGGCGTTTGTCGTACACGTTTGGGCTTGAGGGTCCGGCGGTGACGGTGGATACGGCGTGTTCGTCGTCGTTGGTGGCGTTGCATATGGCGGTGCAGGCGCTGCGTAGTGGTGAGTGTGAGTTGGCGCTTGCTGGTGGTGTGACGGTGATGGCGACTCCGGCGGCGTTTGTGGAGTTCAGTCGTCAGCGTGGGTTGGCGGCTGATGGTCGGTGCAAGGCGTTCTCGGCGGGCGCGGATGGTACGGGTTGGTCCGAGGGTGCGGGCATGCTGCTGGTGGAGCGGCTGTCGGACGCGCGCAGGAACGGGCACCCGGTTCTCGCCGTGGTGCGGGGCAGCGCGATCAATCAGGACGGTGCCAGTAACGGTCTGACGGCGCCGAATGGTCCGTCGCAGCAGCGGGTGATTCGGCAGGCGCTGGCCAATGCGGGCCTGACGGCCACCGATGTGGACGTGGTGGAGGCGCACGGTACGGGGACGACGCTCGGTGACCCGATCGAGGCGCAGGCGCTGCTGACGACGTACGGCCAGGAGCGGCCGGAGGGTCGGCCGCTGTGGCTGGGCTCCTTCAAGTCGAATGTCGGTCACACGCAGGCCGCGGCCGGTGTCGGCGGCATCATCAAGATGGTCATGGCGATGCGGCATGGAGTGCTGCCGCGGACGCTGCATGCCGATGAGCCCTCGCCGCACATCGACTGGTCGGCGGGTGAGGTTGAGCTGCTGAGGGAGTCGGTGGCGTGGCCGGAGACGGGGCGTCCGCGTCGTGCGGCCGTGTCGTCGTTCGGATTCAGCGGCACCAACGCCCACACCATCATCGAACAGGCCCCGGAGGCCCCGGAGGCCACAGAAACGGACGGCCCCGCCTCTCGCGATGTGGCAGCCGTCGTGCGGCTCGTGACGGCGTGGCCGCTGTCGGCGAAGACCACTGACGCGCTGCGCGCCCAGGCCGCCCGACTGCACACGTACCTGGACGACCGTCCAGAGATCGCGTTGTCCGACCTCGGCTACTCGCTGGCGACCACACGTGCGTCGCTGGACCACCGCGCGGTGCTGATCGCGGGGGAGCGGGACGGGTTCGCGAGCGGCCTGACGGCGCTGGCTGCCGGGGAGTCCGCTCCGGGCCTGGTCGAGGGCTCGGTGGCGGACGGCAAGGTGGCGTTCCTGTTCACGGGGCAGGGGAGTCAGCGGCTGGGGATGGGCCGCGAGCTGTACGCGGCGTATCCGGTGTTCGCGGCGGCGCTGGACGCGGTGTGTGCGGAGCTGGACGGGCATCTCGAGCGGCCGTTGAAGGATGTCCTGTTCGGTGAGGATGCCGGGCTGCTGGATCAGACGGTGTACACGCAACCCGCGTTGTTCGCGGTTGAGGTGGCGTTGTTCCGTCTGGTAGAGGCGTGGGGCCTGCGGGCCGACTTCCTGTCCGGGCACTCGATCGGTGAGCTGGTGGCCGCGCATGTCGCCGGGGTGCTGTCGCTGTCGGACGCGTGCGCGCTGGTGGCGG
Organism: Streptomyces sp. XD-27; assembly: GCF_030553055.1. Lineage (NCBI taxonomy): Bacteria > Bacillati > Actinomycetota > Actinomycetes > Kitasatosporales > Streptomycetaceae > Streptomyces > Streptomyces sp. XD-27. Next base: position 2,712,574 of record NZ_CP130713.1, on the reverse strand, counting down.
CCCGCGGTCGTCTGATGCAGGAGCTGCCTGCCGGTGGCGCGATGATCGGGCTCCAGGCGTCGGAGGACGAGGTACTGCCTCTGCTCACCGAGCGCGTGAGCATCGCCGCGCTCAACGGCCCGACGTCGGTCGTCATCGCTGGTGACGAGGACGTGGCGCTGGGGATCGCGGGGTCCTTCGAGGCTCAGGGCCGTAAGACGAAGCGGCTTGCTGTCAGCCATGCGTTCCATTCGCCCCGTATGGACCCGATGCTGGAGGCGTTTCGGGAGGTCGCGGAGGGCCTGTCGTATGAGGCGCCGCGCATTCCGATTGCGTCGGGTCTGACCGGTGGCGTGGTGTCCGCCGAGGAGATCGCGACCGCCGATTTCTGGGTGCGGCATGTCCGCGAGGCCGTGCGTTTCCTTGACGGCGTCCGCACGCTCGAAGCGCAGGGCGTCACCACCTTCGTCGAACTCGGCCCGGACGGTGTCCTGTCCGCGATGGCGCAGGAGTGCGTGACCGGCGAGGATGCCGCCTTTGTACCGGCGCTCCGTGCCGGACGTCCCGAGGCCGAGACGCTGACCGCCGCCCTCGCGCAGGCCCACGTCCGGGGCGCCGGTGTGGACTGGGCGGCGTACTTCGCCGGGACCGGCGCCCAGCGCGTCGACCTGGCCGAACTGCCCACGTATGCCTTCCAGCGCCGCCGCTACTGGTTGGAGGCCCCCGCCGGAGCCGTCGGCGACGTGGTCTCGGCCGGGCTCGGTGCCACGGACCACCCGCTGCTGGGCGCGGCGGTGGACCTGCCGGACTCGGACGGGGTCCTGTTCACCGGGCGGCTGTCCCTGCAGAGCCACCCCTGGCTGGCCGACCACGCCGTCATGGACACCGTGCTGCTGCCCGGCACCGCGTTCGTGGAGCTGGCGATCCGCGCCGGTGAACAGGTCGGCTGCGACGTGCTGGAGGAACTGACCCTCGAAGCGCCGCTCATCCTTCCGGAGCGCGGCGGCGTCCAACTGCGGGTCTCGGTCGACGCGCCCGACGCGTCCGGACGGCGCGAGCTGACCGTCTACTCCCGGCCCGACCGGCCCGACCGGCATGCCGGGCCCGCGGACGACACCGCGGACATGCAATGGACCCGGCACGCGGCCGGTGTGCTCGCCGATCCCGGCGTCGCCGGGGCCGCCGCCGCGGCCACGTCCCCCGTCGGTCTGGAGGTCTGGCCCCCGGCCGGTGCCGAGCCGGTCGACGTCGACGGTCTCTATGACGGCCTCGCCGCCCTTGGGCTCAGCTATGGGCCGGAGTTCCAGGGCCTGCGGGCCGCCTGGCGGCACGGCGACGACGTGTACGCGGAGGTCGCGCTCGGCGACGGGCAGCGGGCCGACGCCCGGTCCTACGGGCTGCATCCCGCGCTCCTGGACGCCGCGCTGCACGCGGTCGGCCTGGGGGCACCTCCTGGGGGCACCTCCCGGACGGAGTCCGGGGGAGGCCGCGCTGGGGGAGGCTTCTTCGCGGCCGAGGACGAGGCCGCCGGGCGGGCCCGGCTGCCGTTCGCGTGGGACGGGGTGCGACTGCACGCGGTCGGCGCGGGCGCGCTGCGGGTGCGGGTCTCCCCGGCCGGGCAGGGCGCGGTGTCGCTGGCGGTCGCCGACGAGGCCGGTACACCGGTCGCCTCGGTCGGCTCGCTCGCGCTCCGGCCGGTCGACGCCGACCAGTTCACCGTCGCGCGCGGCGGGCACCACGAGGCGCTGTTCGCTCTCGACTGGGCCGCGCTGCCCCTGCCCGCCCCCGCCACGGCGCCGGCACTCCCGGCCGACTCCGGCACGTGGGCCGTCCTCGGTGGCGGCGGTGACCTCAAGGTGGCGGACGTCCTGTCGGACGCGGGTGTCGAGGCCGAGACGTACGCGGACCTGGCCGCGCTCGCCGAGGAGGTGGACACGTACGGCGTGGCGCCGGAGTTGGTCCTTCTGCTGTGCGTACCGGACCTGACCGCGTCTGCCCACACCCCCGCGGCCGTGCACGCTGCCACCAGCCGGGTGCTGACCGTCGTCCGGGAGTGGATCGCCGACGAGCGGTTCGCCGAGTCGCGACTGGTGCTGCTCACGTGCGGGGCGGCGGCCGTTGACGCCGCCGAGTCCGTGGACGATCTGGCGCACGCCGCCGCGTGGGGCCTGGTGCGCTCCGCGCAGGCCGAACACCCCGGCCGCTTCATGCTCGTGGACGTCGACGGGGCGGAGAGTTCCCTGCGGGTGCTCGCCTCGGCGCTGGCCTCCGACGACGAGCCGCAACTGGCCGTCCGCGCGGGCGAGGTCTACGCGCCCCGCCTGGCACGGGTGCCGTCCCTCGCCCCCGCCCCCACCCCCCTCCCCGCCCTCGACCCCAACGGCACCGTGCTCATCACCGGCGCCTCCGGCACCCTCGGCGGGCTGCTGGCCCGGCACCTGGTGGTCGAGCGCGGCGCGCGGCATCTGCTGCTGACCAGCCGCCGCGGCCCGGACACCCCCGGCGCCGCCGCCCTGCGCGACGAACTCACGGCCCTCGGCGCCCAGGTGACCGTCGCCGCCTGCGACGTCGCCGACCGTGACGCGCTCGTCGCGCTGCTGGCCGCCGTGCCGGCAGCGCACCCGCTGACCGCCGTGATCCACTCGGCCGGAGTGCTGGACGACGGCGTCATCGACGCCCTGACCCCGGAGCGGCTGGCGGCGGTCCTGCGGCCGAAGGCCGACGCGGCGTGGCACCTGCACGAGCTCACCCAGGGCCTGGACCTGTCCGCGTTCGTGCTGTTCTCCTCCGCGGCCGGTGTCTTCGGCAACCCGGGGCAGGCCAACTACGCGGCGGCGAACACCTTCCTCGACGCGCTCGCCCAGCACCGCCGGGCCCAGGGCCTGCCCGCCGTATCGCTGGCCTGGGGCCTGTGGGACGACGATGAGGGCGGCATGGCCGCCACCCTCGGTGACACCGACCGGCAGCGCATCAACCGCGGCAGCATGGCCGCGCTCAGCACCGCCCAGGGCCTGGCGCTCTTCGACGTGGCGAGCCTCACCGATCGGGCGCTGCTGATCCCCGCCGCGCTGGACATCGCCGCCCTACGCGCACAGGCCGCCGCGCCCGGCGCCGTCGTGCCACCGCTGCTGCGGGGGCTGATCCGTACCCCGGCGCGCCGCGCCGCGGCCGCCAATAACCAGGGCACGGGCCGCGGTACGGGCGGCGGTACGGGCCGCGACGAGGCGGCGAGCCTCGCCGAGCGGCTCGCGGGCCTGTCCCCGGCCGAGCGCGACCGCTACCTGCTCAACCTGGTCTGCGCGCAGGTGGCCACCGTCCTGGGGCACAGCGGGGCGGCGGCCGTCGAACCCGGCGCGGCCTTCAAGGAACTGGGCTTCGACTCGCTCACGGCGGTCGAACTCCGCAACCGGCTGGGCGCGGCCACCGGACTCCGGCTGCCCGCCACACTGATCTTCGACTATCCGACTCCCGGCGCCCTGGCCGACCACCTGCGCGCGGCGCTGCCGCACGACGCGCACGGCGGCGGTCCGTCCGTCTTCAGCGAACTCGACCGTCTCGAAGCCGCCCTGGCCACGGCCACGGCCGGCGACGACAGCGTCACCCGGTCGCGGATCACGATGCGCCTGCAAGCCCTCATGGCGAAGTGGAACGACGCCCAGGACGCGACGCCGACCGAGGGTGCCGGCGACGACGAAGACCTCGCATCGGCGACCGACGACGAACTCTTCGACCTGCTCGACGACGAGCTCGGCTCCTCCTGAACGGGAGCGCACCGACCAGATGAGCACGACCTCCCCTTCCGCCTCTTCCGCAGGAATTCGCAAGGAGCCGACGACGCAATGGTGAACAACGAGGACAAGCTGCGCGACTACCTCAAGCGGGCGACCGCCGATCTGCGTCAGGCCCGCCGACGGCTGCGCGAGGTCGAGGAGCGGCACCAGGAGCCCATCGCCATCGTCGCGATGAGCTGCCGCTACCCCGGCGGCGTCCGCACTCCCGAGGACCTGTGGCGGCTCGTGCTCGACGGCCGGGACGCCATCTCCGGCTTCCCGACCGACCGCGGCTGGGACATCGAGACGCTCTACGACGCCGACCCCGACCAGGCGGGCGCCAGCTACGTCAGCGAGGGCGGGTTCCTCTACGACGCGGGCGCCTTCGACCCCGCCCTCTTCGGGATCTCGCCGCGCGAGGCGCTGGCCATGGACCCGCAGCAGCGGCTGCTGCTGGAGACGTCCTGGGAAGCGTTCGAGCGGGCGGGCATCGACCCCACGTCGCTGCGCGGCCACCGGACCGGCGTCTTCGCGGGCGTGATGTACCACGACTACACCTCGCGGCTGGACTCCGTACCCGAGGGCGTCGAGGGCTTCCTCGGCACCGGCAGCTCCGGCAGCATCGCTTCCGGCCGGGTCTCGTACACCTTCGGCCTCGAAGGCCCGGCGGTCACCGTCGACACGGCCTGCTCGTCGTCGCTGGTGACGCTGCACATGGCCGTGCAGGCGCTGCGGAACGGCGAGTGCTCGCTGGCGCTGGCCGGCGGCGTCACCGTCATGGCGACCCCGTCCACCTTCACCGAGTTCAGCCGTCAGCGCGGGCTCGCCGCCGACGGGCGCTGCAAGCCGTTCGCGGCCGCCGCCGACGGCACCGGCTGGGGCGAGGGCGTCGGCATGCTGCTGGTGGAGCGGCTGTCGGACGCCCGCCGCAACGGCCACCCGGTGCTGGCGGTCGTCCGGGGCAGTGCCATCAACCAGGACGGCGCCAGCAACGGGCTCACCGCCCCCAACGGCCCCTCTCAGCAGCGCGTCATCCACCAGGCCCTCACCAACGGGCGGCTCTCCGCCGACGACGTGGACGCGGTGGAGGCGCACGGTACGGGGACGACGCTGGGCGACCCGATCGAGGCCCAGGCCCTGCTCGCCACGTACGGCCAGGACCGTCCCGAGGACCGGCCGCTGCTCCTCGGCTCGATCAAGTCCAACATCGGCCACACCCAGGCGGCGGCAGGGGTGGCCGGAATCATCAAGATGGTCAAGGCCATCGAGCACGGCGTGCTGCCGCAGACCCTGCACGTGGACGAGCCGACGCCGCACGTGGACTGGTCCGCGGGCGCCGTGTCGCTGCTGACCGAGACCACGCCGTGGCCGGAGACGGGGCGTCCGCGCCGTGCGGCGGTGTCGTCGTTCGGGTTCAGCGGCACCAACGCCCACACCATCCTTGAACAGGCTCCCGTGGGGGCACCTCCCAGCGGCAGCGCTGGGGGAGAGCCCGAGGAGGAGGAGAACGCGGCCGAGGCCGCTCCAGCGGCGCCTCGCGAACTGGGCGTACTGCCGTGGGCGCTGTCCGGCAAGAGCGCGGCGGCGCTGCGGGCGCAGGCCGAACGGCTGTTGGCGTACGCGACGGCCGAGCCGGAGCCGCGGCCACTGGACGTGGGCCTGTCACTCGCCACGACGCGCGCAGCGCTGGACCACCGTGCGGTGGTGGTCGGGCACGACCGTGACGAACTGGTGGCGGGGCTGGGCGCGCTGGCGGACGGTGCGATGGCCGCAGGCGTCGTGCAGGGAACTGTCACTGCCGGTCAGACGGCATTCGTGTTCCCGGGGCAGGGGTCGCAGTGGGTGGGGATGGCGGTGGGGCTGTTGGATGCCTCGCCGGTGTTCGCCGCCCGTATCGAGGAGTGCGGCGCCGCACTGGCGGAGTTCTGCGACTGGTCGTTGGTGGATGTGCTGCGGGGAGTCGAGGGGGCGCCGTCGCTGGAGCGTGTCGACGTCGTCCAGCCGGTGCTGTTCGCGGTGATGGTCTCCCTCGCGGAGCTGTGGCGTTCGCTGGGCGTTGAACCCGCCGCCGTGGTGGGCCACTCCCAGGGCGAGATCGCGGCCGCCTGCGTGGCGGGGGTGCTGTCGCTTGAGGACGCGGCGCGTGTGGTCGCCTTGCGGAGTCAGGTGATCGGTCGGGTGCTGGCGGGCAAGGGCGGGATGGTGTCGGTCGCGCTGCCGGTGGCCCAGGTCCGCGAGCGGATCGCCGCCTGGGGCGAGGAGCGGATCTCGGTGGCGGCCGTCAACGGGCCGGCGTCGGTGGTTGTCTCCGGTGAACCGGACGCGTTGGACGAGCTGCTGGCCTCGTGCGAGGCGGATGCGGTCCGGGCCCGCCGCGTTCCCGTGGATTACGCCTCGCACTCCGCCCAGGTGGAGCTGCTCCGCGACGAACTCCTGGCCTGCCTGGCCCCGGTGTGTCCGAAGGCGGCGGACGTGCCGTTCCTGTCCACCGTCACGGGCGAGTGGGTCAAGGGCCCGGAGCTGGATGCGGAATACTGGTTCACCAACCTCCGCCGCACCGTCGAACTCGAAGGCGCCGTCCGGCGGTTGCTGGACGACGGCTTCGGCGTCTTCATCGAGTCCAGCGCCCACCCGGTGCTGACCATGGCGGTGCAGGAGACGGCCGAGGACGCGGGCCACGAGGCCGCCGCGCTCGGCTCGCTCCGGCGCGACGAGGGTGGGCTGGAACGCTTCTGGCTGTCGCTGGGCGAGGCGTGGACGCGCGGCGTGGCCGTCGACTGGAACGCCGCCTACGCGGAGACCGGCGCCGACAGGATCGACCTGCCGACCTACGCCTTCCAGCACGAGCACTACTGGCTCGAAGCAGGCACCCCCGAGACCGCCGAAGTCGCCGCCGCCGACCCCCTGGAAGCCCGCTTCTGGGAGGCCGTCGAGCGCGAGGACTGGCAGGCACTCGCCAGTGACGTGGACGTCGACGGCGACCAGCCCCTCAGCTCCTTCCTCCCCGCGCTGTCCTCGTGGCGCAAGCAGGCCCGCGAGCAGTCCACCGTCGACGGGTGGCGCTACCGCGTGACGTGGAAGCCGCTCTCCGATGGACAGTCCGCGCGGCTCTCCGGCACCTGGCTCGTCGTGGTGCCACAGTCCGAGGTCGACGGTCCTTGGACCACCGGTACGGTTCGTGTGCTCGCCGAACGCGGCGCCACCGTACGGCAGATCAGTGTGGACACCGAGGCGTCGGACCGTACGGCGCTGACCGACCGACTCCGTGCCGAGCTGGCGGACACCGGCTCCGTGACCGGTGTCCTCTCCCTGCTCGCCCTGGAGGAACGCCCGCACCCCGTGCACTCCTCCGTCCCCTCCGGCGTCGCCGCCCAGCTCGCACTCATCCAGGCCCTCGGCGACGCCGAGGTCACCGCCCCGCTGTGGTCCGCCACCCAGGGCGCCGTCTCGGTCGGCCGCGCCGACCCGCTGGACTCCCCGGCACAGGCGCTGGTGTGGGGCCTCGGCCGGGTGGCCGCCCTGGAACACGGAGAGCGCTGGGGCGGTCTGATCGATCTCCCGGCCCTTGCCCACCCGGAGCCCGACGACCGCGCGTTCACGCGCCTCGTGACCGTAGTGGCGGGCATCGACGACGAGGATCAGATCGCCATCCGGCCCGCCGGGCTGTTCGCCCGCCGCCTGCTGCGCGCCCCGCTGGCCGAGACCCCCGCCGTACGGTCGTGGCGGCCCGACGGCACCGTTCTCGTCACCGGCGGTACGGGCGCGCTCGGCGCGCACGCGGCCCGCTGGCTGGCCCGTAACGGCGCCCGGCACCTCGTCCTCACCAGCCGCCGCGGTCCGGACGCCCCCGGAGCCGCCGAGCTGCGCGACGAACTCGTCGCCCTGGGCGCCGAGGTGTCCGTCGCCGCCTGCGACGTCGCCGACCGCGACGCGCTCGCCGCGCTGCTGGCGTCCGTACCGGCCGAGCACCCGCTGACCGCCGTCGTGCACACCGCCGCCGTCCTGGACGACGGGGTCATCGAGGCGCTGACGCCGGAGCAGGTCGACCGGGTGCTGAAGGTCAAGGTCGACGCCACGCTCCACCTGCACGAACTCACCAAGGACCGGGACCTGTCCGCGTTCGTGCTGTTCTCCTCCTTCGCCGCCACCTTCGGCGCGCCCGGCCAGGGCAACTACGCGCCGGGCAACGCCTTCCTCGATGCCTTCGCCGAGTACCGGCGCGCCGCCGGGCTGCCCGCCACCTCCCTCGCCTGGGGTCCGTGGGGCGAGGGCGGCATGGCCGAGGGGGCGGTCGGCGACCGGATGCGCCGCCACGGTGTCATCGAGATGGCCCCGGCGTCGGCCGTCACCGCGCTCCAGCACGCCCTGGACCGCGACGAGACCGCCCTGACCGTCGTCGACATGGAGTGGAAGCGCTTCGTCCTGGCCTTCACCTCCGGCCGCTCCCGGCCGTTGCTGCACGACCTGCCCGAGGCCCGGGACGTCATCAAGGACATGAGCGGGGCCGCCGACGAGGACGCGGCGGGCGGCGCCGCCGCCCTGGCGCAGCAGCTCGGCGGGCTGCCCGAGCCCGAGCAGGAGCGGCTGCTGCTGGACCTGGTGCGCGGCGCGGTCGCGGCTGTCCTCGGGTACGCCGGACCCGAGGCCGTCGAGGCGGGCCGGGCCTTCAAGGAGCTGGGCTTCGACTCCCTGACCGCCGTCGAACTGCGCAACCGGCTCGGCGCGGCCACCGGACTCAAGCTGCCGCCCACGCTGATCTTCGACTACCCGACCCCGACGGCCCTCGCCAGGCACCTGCGGACGGAGTCGTCCGGCGGGCAGCATGCGGCGAGCGCCGCCCCGCTCCCCGTCCCAGCGGCCCAGGCGGACGCCGGCGAGCCCATCGCCATCGTGGCCATGAGCTGCCGCTTCCCCGGCGGCGTCCGCACCCCCGAGGAACTGTGGCAGCTGCTCGCCTCCGGCGGCGACGCGCTGTCGGAGTTCCCCGCCGACCGCGGCTGGGACGTGGCATCCCTGTACAACCCGGACCCGGACGCACAGGGCACCAGCTACACCCGGGAGGGTGGATTCCTCACCGGCGCCGCCGAGTTCGACCCCGGCTTCTTCGGGATCTCGCCGCGCGAGGCCATGGCGATGGACCCGCAGCAGCGGCTGCTGCTGGAGACCTCGTGGGAGGCGTTCGAGCGGGCCGGCATCGACCCGGTGTCCCTGCGCGGCAGCCAGGCCGGGGTCTTCGTCGGCACCAACGGCTCCGACTACTCCCTCCTCATGCGGAACACCACCGACGGCGGCTACGAGGGGCACCTGGCCACCGGTAGCGCCGCCAGCGTCGTCTCCGGCCGGCTCTCCTACACCTTCGGCCTGGAGGGCCCGGCGGTCACCGTCGACACGGCCTGCTCCGCCTCCCTCGTGGCGCTGCACCTGGCCGTGCAGGCGCTGCGGAACGGCGAGTGCGCCGTGGCCCTGGCGGGCGGGGTCACCGTCATGGCGACGCCGGGCACGTTCATCGAGTTCAGCCGCCAGCGCGGACTGGCCTCCGACGGCCGGAGCAAGGCGTTCTCGTCGGACGCCGACGGCTTCAGCCCGGCCGAGGGCGTCGGCATGCTGCTCGTCGAGCGGCTCTCCGACGCCCGGCGCAACGGCCACCCGGTGCTGGCCGTCGTCCGCGGCACCGCCATCAACCAGGACGGCGCCAGCAACGGCCTGACCGCCCCGAACGGCCCGTCCCAGCAGCGCGTCATCCGGCAGGCGCTCGCCAACGCCCGGCTGTCGTACGCGGACGTGGACGTGGTCGAGGCGCACGGCACGGGCACGACGCTCGGCGACCCGATCGAGGCGCAGGCGCTGCTGGCCACCTACGGCCAGGACCGGCCCGCGGACCGGCCCGTGCTGCTCGGCTCCGTCAAGTCCAACATCGGGCACGCCCAGGCGGCCGCCGGCGTCGCGGGCGTGATGAAGCTGGTCCTGGCCATGCGGCACGGCGTCGTACCGGAGTCCCTGCACATCGCCGAACCGACCCCGCACGTCGACTGGTCGGCGGGCGCGGTGTCGCTGGTGACCGAGGCCACGCCGTGGCCGGACGCCGACCGCCCGCGCCGCGGCGCCGTCTCCTCCTTCGGCTTCAGCGGCACCAACGCGCACGCCATCCTGGAGCAGGCACCCGCCGAAGAGCCCTCCGGCAAGACCCCGGAGGCAGCCCCGATCACCCCGGCCTCGATCACCTCGGCCCCGGTCACCCCAGCCCCGATCACCCCGGTCCCGGCCACCCCCTGCCGTGGGTGCTCTCCGGCCGCACGGAGGCGGGCCTGCGGGACCAGGCGCGGAAGCTGCTGGCTCACCTGGAGGCCGAACCGGCGCCGCGCCCGGTCGACGTCGGCTGGTCGCTGGCCACCACCCGGAGCACGCTGGAGGAGCGCGCCGTCCTGGTGGGCACCGACCGCCCCGACTTCGTGCGCGGCCTGGACGCCCTGGCCCGCGGACAGGCCCTGCCCGGCCTCGTACAGGGGTCCGGTATCGGGGGCAAGGGGGCGTTCCTGTTCCCGGGACAGGGGTCGCAATGGGTAGGCATGGCCGTGGGCCTGTTGGATGCTTCGCCAGTGTTCTCTGCCCGGATCGATGAGTGCGCCGCCGCGCTCGCGGAGTTCACCGACTGGTCGTTGGTGGATGTGCTGCGGGGGGTCGAGGGTGCGCCGTCGCTGGAGCGGGTGGACGTCGTCCAGCCGGTGCTGTTCGCGGTGATGGTGTCGCTGGCCGAGCTGTGGCGCTCCGTGGGCGTCGAGCCGTCGGCCGTGGTGGGCCACTCCCAGGGCGAGATCGCCGCCGCGTGCGTCGCCGGGGCGCTGTCCCTGCCGGACGCGGCCCGGGTCGTGGCGCTGCGCAGCCAGGTGATCGGCCGCGAGCTGGCCGGTCTGGGCGGCATGGTGTCGGTGGCGCTGCCGGTCGCGCGGGTGCGGGAGCGGATCGAGCGGTGGGGGGAGGAGCGGATCTCGGTGGCGGCGGTCAACGGCCCGTCCTCCGTTGTCGTCTCCGGCGAGCCCGCCGCACTGGACGAGTTCCTGGCCTCCTGCGAGGCCGACGAGGTCCGGGCGCGCCGTGTCCCCGTCGACTACGCCTCGCACTCGGCGCAGGTGGAGCTGCTCCGCGAGGAGCTCCTGGCCTGCCTGGCGCCGATCCGGCCGCAGGCGCCCCAGGTGCCGTTCCTGTCGACCGTCACGGGGGAGTGGGTGACGGGCCCGGAGCTGGACGCGGAGTACTGGTTCACCAACCTGCGGCGCACGGTCGAACTGGAATCGGCTGTCCGGCGGTTGCTGGACGAGGGCTTCGGGGTCTTCATCGAGTCCAGTGCGCATCCGGTGCTGACGATGGGCGTGCAGGAGACGGCCGAGGACGCGGATCGCGCTGTCGCCGTGCTCGGTTCGCTGCGCCGAGACGAGGGCGGCCTGGAGCGCTTCTGGCTGTCGCTGGGCGAGGCGTGGACGCGTGGTGTGGCCGTGGACTGGCGGGCCGTGTACGGCGACGACGCGCGCCGCGTCGACCTGCCCACGTACGCCTTCCAGCACCAGCACCTGTGGCCGCAGGCCCCCGCCGTCGAGACCACCGTCCCGGCGCAGCGCGCCGACGACGTCGACGCCCGCTTCTGGAAGGCCGTCGAGCGCGAGGACCTGGAAACCCTGGCCGGAACCCTGGAGTTCGCCGACCCCGACGGGCTGGACTCGCTCGGCGCCGTCCTGCCCGCGCTGTCCTCCTGGCGCAAGCAGGCCCGCGAGCAGTCCACCGTCGACGGCTGGCGCTACCGCGTCACCTGGCAGCCCCGGCCCGAGGGGCAGCCCGGACGGCTCTCCGGCACGTGGTTGCTCGTCGTACCGCGTACGGAGGCCGACGGCGCCTGGGCCGCCGGCGCCGCCCGCATGCTCGCCGAACGCGGCGCCGCCGTACGGCGGCTCGTCGTGGACGTCGACGCCGTGGACGCCGACGCCGTGGACCGCGCGGCCCTGACCGCGCGGCTGCGCGCGGAGCTCGCCGGGAACGCCGGGAGCATCAGGAACACCGGGAACGCCGCGAGCACTGTGGGCGCCGGGAACGGCACGGGCGCGGAGGCGGCGGAGCTCGGTGAGTACGCGACCTCCCGCGACGGACGCGAGGCCGCCCCCGCACGGGACGGTGCCGGATCCGCCGCCGTCACCGGGGTGCTGTCCCTGCTGGCGCTCGCCCAGGAGCCCGGCCCCGACGGGGTGCACGCCGGGCTCGCCGGTACCGCCGCCCTCGTGCAGGCCCTCGGCGACGCCGACGTGGACGCCCCGCTGTGGTGTGCCACCCGCGGCGCCGTCTCCGTCAGCCGCTCGGACCGGCTGGCCGACCCCGCGCAGGCGCCGGTGTGGGGCCTGGGCCGGACCGCGGCCCTGGAGCACCCCGAGCGCTGGGGCGGCCTGGTCGACCTCCCGGCCGCCGCCGACGAGCGGGCGCTGTCCCGGCTGGCCGGGGTGCTCACCGCCGCCGACGGCGAGGACCAGCTCGCCGTGCGCGCTTCCGGCGTCTTCGTCCGCAGGCTGGCACACGCCCCGCTCGCCGGCGCACCCGCCGTACGGTCCTGGCGGCCGGACGGCACCGCGTTGGTCACCGGCGGTACGGGCGCGCTCGGCGCGCACGTGGCCCGCTGGCTGGCCCGCGGCGGCGCGCGGCATCTGCTGCTGACCAGCCGCCGCGGGCTCGAAGCCCCCGGCGCCGCCGAGCTGCGCGACGAACTGACCGCGCTGGGCGCCGAGGTGACGATCGCCGTGTGCGACGTGGCCGACCGCGAGGCCGTCGCGGCGCTGCTCGACGCCGTCCCCGCCGACCGGCCGCTGACGGCCGTCGTCCACGCGGCCGGTGTGCTCGACGACGGCGTCCTGGACGCGCTGACGCCCGACCGGTTCGCGACCGTACTCGGACCGAAGGCCGACGCCGCCCGCCACCTGCACGAACTCACCCAGGGCCGGGACCTGTCCGCGTTCGTGCTGTTCTCCGGCGTCGCGGGCACCCTCGGCGACGCCGGGCAGGGCAACTACGCGGCGGCCAACGCCTACCTCGACGCCCTGGCCGAGCAGCGGCGCGCCGACGGGCTGCCCGCCACCTCCGTGGCCTGGGGCCGCTGGGGCGACACCGGACTCGCCGCGGGCGGCGCCATCGGGGAGCGGCTGGACCGCGGCGGCGTGCCCGCCATGGCCCCGGCCGCCGCGATCGTCGCCCTCCAGCAGGCCCTGGACCACGACGACGTGGCCGTCGCCGTCGCCGACATCCAGTGGGAGCGGTTCGTCCACGGCTACACGGCGGTCCGCCCCAGCCCGTTCATCGGCGACCTGCCCGCGGTACGGCGGATGACCGAGGCGGCGGGCGGCGGCGAGCCCGGCCCGGCCGAGGCCCCCGCGTCCGCGCTGCGGCAGCGGCTGGCGGGCATGCCCGCCGCCGAGCAACTGCTGGTCGTCACGGAACTGGTGCGCTCCCACGCGGCCGCCGCGCTGGGCCACACCACCACCGACGAGGTCGGCGCCCAGCGGGCGTTCAAGGAACTGGGCTTCGACTCGCTCATCGCCCTGGAGCTGCGCAACCGGTTGGGCGCCGCCACCGGGCGGAAGCTCCCCGCCACGCTGGTCTTCGACCACCCGACTCCGGCGGCCCTCGCCGCGTTCCTGCGGTCGCAGCTGGTCGAGGACGGCGGCGCGGCGGCGGCGCCGGGCATCGCGGAGCTCGACAAGCTCGAATCCGCGCTGTCGGTGCTGGACCCGGCGGGCGAGGACGGCGAGCGGCGGGCGGAGATCGCGGCCCGGCTCCAGGCACTCCTGGCGACCTGGAACGAGCCCCGCGCGGCGACCGGCGACGGCGCCGCCGAGGTGACGGAGCAGCTGCAAGAGGCAACGGCGGATGAGGTCTTCGACTTCATCGAGAAAGAACTCGGAATCTGAGGATCCTCCGATCCGCGGGCAAGGTGTGTGACGACAAGCATGGGTGAGACTCCAATGGCGGATCAGGACAAGATCCTCGACTACCTCAAGCGGGTAACGGCCGATCTGCACCAGACGCGGCAGCGGCTCCGCGAGGCCGAGTCGCGGGATCCTGAACCGATCGCGATCGTCGGCATGAGCTGCCGGTTCCCCGGAGGCGTCGCGTCTCCGGAGGACCTGTGGGAGCTCGTGGCGGGCGGCCGCGACGCCATCGGGGACTTCCCCACCGACCGCGGCTGGGACGTCGAGGCGCTGTTCGACAGCGACCCCGACCAGCAGGGCACCAGCTACACCGACAAGGGCGGGTTCCTGGCGGACGCGGGCCGGTTCGACGCCGCGTTCTTCGGGATCAGCCCGCGCGAAACCCTCGGCATGGACCCGCAGCAGCGGCTGCTGCTGGAGACCTCCTGGGAGGTCTTCGAACGGGCCGGGATCGACCCGGCCACACTGCGGGGCAGCAAGGCCGGGGTGTTCATCGGCACCAACGGCCAGGACTACCCGGAGCTGATGCACCGCCTGCCCCAGGGCGTCGAGCAGTACCTGCTCACCGGCAACGCGGCCAGCGTCATCTCCGGCCGGATCTCCTACACCTTCGGCCTGGAGGGCCCGGCGCTCACCGTCGACACCGCCTGCTCGGCGTCGCTGGTCGCCCTGCACCTGGCCGTGCAGGCGCTGCGCAACGGCGAGTGCTCGCTGGCCCTGACCGGCGGCGTCACCGTGATGAACAGCCCGCGCGCGTTCGTCAACTTCAGCCGCCAGCGCGGCCTGGCCCCCGACGGGCGCTGCAAAGCCTTCGCCGACGGCGCCGACGGCACCGGCTGGGGCGAGGGCGTCGGCATGCTGCTCGTCGAGCGGCTCTCCGACGCCCGCGCGAACGGGCACCCGGTGCTGGCCATCGTGCGCGGCTCCGCCATCAACCAGGACGGCGCCAGCAACGGCCTGACCGCGCCCAACGGCCCGTCCCAGCAGCGCGTCATCCGCCAAGCGCTCACCGACGCCCGGCTGACCCCCGCCCAGGTCGACGCCGTCGAGGCGCACGGCACCGGCACCAGCCTCGGCGACCCCATCGAGGCCCAGGCCCTGCTGGCCACCTACGGGCAGAACCGGCCCGACGGGCGGCCGCTGTGGCTGGGCTCGATCAAGTCCAACGTCGGGCACACCCAGGCCGCCGCAGGCGTCGCCGGGATCATCAAGATGGTCAAGGCCATCGAACACGGCGTCCTGCCGCAGACCCTGCACGTCGACGCCCCGTCGTCCGACGTCGACTGGACGGCGGGCGCCGTCGAGCTGCTGACCGAGGCCCGGCCGTGGCCGGAGACCGGCCGGCCGCGCCGCGCGGGTGTCTCCTCCTTCGGCGTCAGCGGCACCAACGCGCACACCGTCATCGAGCAGGCCCCAGCCGAGGCCGCCCCCGAGGCCGCCCCCGAGGCCGCGGCCGACGATCACGGCTGGTCAGGGCTGGGCGGGCTGCTGCCCATGGTGATATCCGCGCAGAGCCCCCAGGCCCTGCGCGCGCAGGCCCAGCGGCTGGCCGCACATGTGACCGGCCACCCGGAGCCGCGCCCGGTCGACCTCGCCCACTCCCTGGCCACCACCCGCTCCGCCCTCGACCACCGGGCCGTGGTCCTCACCGGCGACACCCCGCGCGAGGAACTGCTGAGCGCTCTGGCGGCACTTGCCGACGAGGACGCTGCCACCGACCTCGTACCGGGCCTGGTACGAGGCGAAGTCCGCGACGGCAAGACCGCGTTCCTGTTCTCCGGCCAGGGCAGCCAGCGCCCCGGCATGGGGCGTGAGCTGTACGCGGCCGTGCCCGTCTTCGCGCGCGCCCTGGACGAGGTGTGCGCCGCGCTCGACCCGCACCTGCCGCGGCCGCTGCGCGAGGTGATGTCCGCCGGGCCCGGCTCGGCCGAGGCCGAGCTGCTGGACCGCACCGGCTACACCCAGCCCGCCCTCTTCGCCCTCGAGGTGGCGCTCTTCCGGCTGCTGGAGAGCTGGGGCGTCCGGCCCGACTTCCTGATCGGCCACTCCATCGGCGAACTGGCCGCGGCCCACGTCGCCGGGGTGCTGTCCCTGGAAGACGCCTGCACGCTGGTGACCGCCCGCGGCCGGCTGATGGACGAACTCCCCGCCGACGGCGCGATGATCGCGCTCCAGGCGTCGGAGGCGGAGGTGCTGCCCCTGCTCACCGACGGGGTGGGCATCGCCGCGATCAACGGGCCGACGTCGGTCGTCATCGCCGGTGACGAGGACGCGGCACTGGAGATCGCCGCGTCGTTCGCGGCCCAGGGCCGCAAGACCAAGCGGCTGACGGTCAGCCACGCGTTCCACTCCCCGCACATGGACGGCATGCTCGACGCGTTCCGCCAGGTCGCCGAGGGAGTCGCCTACCACCCGCCGGTCATCCCGATCGTCTCCACCCTCACCGGCGACTCCGTCGCCGCCGCCGACCTCTGCTCGCCCGACTACTGGGTGCGGCACGTCCGCCAGACGGTCCGCTTCCTCGACGGCGCCCGCCGCCTCGCCGAGTACGGCGTCACCACGTACCTCGAACTCGGCCCGGACGGCGTGCTGTCCGCCATGGCCCAGGACTGCGTCGCCACCGACGGCGCCGTGTTCGCGCCCGTCCTGCGCGGCGACCGCCCCGAGCCCACCGCGCTGGCCACGGCGCTGGCCCACGCCCACGTCCACGGCGCCCGCGTCGACTGGGGCGCCGTCCTCGACGGCAGTGGCGGCCGCCGCGTCGAGCTGCCCACGTACGCCTTCCAGCGCGAGCTGTACTGGCCCGAGCCGCCCGGCCCGTGGACCGGCGACGTCACCTCCGCCGGGCTCGGCTCCGCCGACCACCCGCTGCTGGGGGCCGCCGTCTCGCTGGCCGACGCCGCCGGATTCCTGTTCACCGGCCGCCTCTCGCTGCACACCCACCCCTGGCTCGCCGACCACGCGGTGATGGACACCGTCCTGCTGCCCGGCACCGCCTTCGTGGAGCTGGCCGTCCGCGCCGGGGACCACGTCGGCTGCGACATGCTGGAAGAACTCACCCTCGAAGCGCCGCTGGTGCTGCCCCCGACCGGCGGCGTGCAGCTCCAGGTGGCCGTCGGAGCGCCGGACGCCACCGGCCGCCGCACCCTGACCCTGCACTCCCGCCTGGAGGACGCCGCCGACGGCAGCTGGGGCGAGGGCGAATGGACCCGCCACGCCACGGGTGTGCTCGCCGCCGGGGCCCGTGCGCCCCAGGCGGACCTTGGCGGCGCCTGGCCGCCGCCCGGCGCCACCGAGGTCCCCGTCGACGGCCTGTACGACGTCCTCGCCGGGTCCGGCTTCGCCTACGGGCCGGTGTTCCAGGGCCTGACCGCGGCCTGGCAGCACGGCACGGACGTGTACGCCGAGGTACGGCTGCCCGCGAGCGCCCGCGAGGAGGCCGGACGCTTCGGCCTGCACCCGGCGCTGCTGGACGCCGCCCTGCACGCCGTCGGCATCGGCGACCTGCTGGAGGACACCGAGCACGGCCGCCTGCCGTTCTCCTGGCGCGGCGTCAGCCTGCACGCCGTCGGCGCCACCGCCCTGCGGGTCCGGCTGTCACCCGCCGGTCAGGACACGGTCGCCGTCCTCGTCACCGACGAGTCAGGCGCTCCGGTCGCCTCAATGGACGGGCTGCTGCTGCGCCCGGTCTCCCCGGAGCAGGTGCACGCCGCCCGCGACACCTTCCACGACGCGCTGTTCCGGGTCGAGTGGACCGCCGCGCCGACCCCGGCGACGACGACGGTCACGGCGGGCCAGTGGGCCGTCATCGGCGACACCGCGCCGGACCTGGCCGTCGCACTGCCGACCGCCGCGACGTACGCCGACCTGACCGCGCTGGGCGAGGCGGTGGCCGCCGGGGCGCCGCTGCCGGGGGCGGTCGTGGTGCCGTTCTTCTCCCCCAGCGCGGCTGCTGGGAGGTGCCCCCAGGACACGGCGGACCCGGCGGAGACGCCGGGCGCCACCGACCCCGCGGGCGCCACCGACCCCGCGGGCACGTCTGCCTTCGCGGGCGCCCCCGCCGCGGACGCCCCCAACCGCGCGGGCGCGCCTGGCCTCGCGGAATCGCCCGACCGCGCGTACGCCACGGCCGGCGCCGCCCCTGCGGACACCGCGGACGTGGCCCGCGCCGCCGCCCCCGCACACGCCGCAGCCGCAGCCGCGGCCGCGGCCGCGGACCGGGCCGACCTGCCCGCCGCCGTCCGGGACGCGCTCCACCGTGCCCTGGGACTCATACAGCGCTGGCTCGCCGACGACCGCTTCTCCGGCTCCCGCCTCGTCATCGCCACCCGCGGGGCCGTCGCCACGGGCGCCGACGCCGACGTCGCGGACCTGGTCCATGCCCCACTGTGGGGCCTGCTGCGCTCCGCCGAGTCGGAGAACCCCGACCGCTTCGTCCTGCTCGACGTGGACGGCGAGGAAGCGTCGTACCGGGCCCTGCCCGCCGCGCTCGCCGCCGGAGAACCGCAACTGGCCGTACGCGCCGGAACGGTCGTCGTACCGCGACTGGCCCGGGTGGCCGCCGACCCCGCTCACGCCCTCCCGTCTCTCGACCCCGAGGGCACGGTCCTGGTCACCGGTGCGACCGGCACGCTCGGCGGCCTGGTGGCCCGGCATCTGGTCGCCGAGCACGGTGTACGGCATCTGCTGCTGCTCAGCCGCCGCGGCGCCGACGCGCCCGGCGCGGCCGAGCTGCGCGACGACCTGACCGCGCTGGGCGCCGAAGCCACCCTCGCGGCCTGCGACGTCGCCGACCGCGAGGCGCTGGCCGCCGTCCTGGCCGCCGTCCCGGCGGAGCATCCGCTGACCGCCGTCGTCCACACGGCCGGTGTCCTCGACGACGGCGTCATCGACTCGCTGACCCCGGAGCGCATCGACCGCGTCCTGCCCCCCAAGGTCGACGCGGCGCTGAACCTGCACGACCTCACCCAGGACAGCGACCTGTCCGCCTTCGTGCTGTTCTCCGCCGCCGCGGGCACCCTCGGCGGACCCGGGCAGGCCAACTACGCCGCCGCCAACGCCTTCCTCGACGCGCTCGCCCAGCGCCGCGCCGCGCAGGGCCTCCCGGCCACCGCGCTCGCCTGGGGCCTATGGGCCGAGCGCAGCGGCATGACCGCCGACCTGGCCGACACCGACATCCAGCGCATCACCCGCGCCGGAGTCGCCGCTCTCTCCTCCGCCGAGGGCCTGGCCCTGCTGGACACCGCGCTCGCCGTCGGGGACCCCGCCTTCGTACCGATGCACCTGGACCTGGCGCCGCTGCGGCAGGCGGACGCGAGCATGGTGCCCGCGCTGCTGCGCGGACTGGTGCGCGTCCCGGGCCGCCGCGCCGTGGCGGCGGCCGGTGCCGCACCCGCCGGCGGCCTCGCGGAACGCCTCCTCGGCCTGGCCGCCGCCGAACGCGACCGGCTGCTGCTGGAGATCGTCTGCGCCCAGGTCGCCGCCGTGCTCGGCTACGCGGGCCCGGAGGCCGTCGGCGCGGCGCGCGCCTTCAAGGAACTGGGCTTCGACTCCCTCACGGCCGTCGAACTGCGCAACCGGCTCGGCGCCGTCACCGGCGTACGGCTCCCGGCCACCCTGGTCTTCGACTACCCGACGCCCACCGCCCTCGCGGGCTTCCTGCGCACCGAGATCCTCGGCGACCAGGCCGACGACGCCGCCACCGCCCCGGTCACCACGGTCGCCGCTGTCGACGATGAGCCGATCGCCATCGTCGGCATGAGCTGCCGCTACCCGGGCGGCGTCACCAGCCCCGAGGAGCTGTGGCAGCTCGTCATGGGCGCCGTGGACGCCATCGGCGACTTCCCGACCGACCGCGGCTGGCCGCTGGACGCCCTCCACGGCGACGACCCCGCCCAGGCGGGCACCAGCACCACCAGCCAGGGCGGCTTCCTGTACGACGCGGGCGAGTTCGACCCGGACTTCTTCGGGATCAACCCGCGCGAAGCCCTCGCCATGGACCCGCACCAGCGGCTGCTGCTGGAGGCGTCCTGGGAGGTCTTCGAGCGCGCCGGGATCGATCCGGCGACCGTACGCGGCAGCAGGACCGGCGTCTTCGCGGGCGTCATGTACCACGACTACCTGTCCCGGCTCGCCGCCCTGCCCGAGGGCCTGGAGGGCTATCTGGGCACGGGCACGGCGGGCAGCGTGGCCTCCGGCCGTATCGCCTACACCTTCGGGCTCGAAGGCCCTGCCGTGACCATCGACACGGCGTGCTCGTCGTCGCTGGTCGCGCTGCACCTGGCGGCGCAGGCGCTGCGCAACGGCGAATGCACCATGGCCCTGGC
This sequence comes from Streptomyces sp. XD-27, assembly GCF_030553055.1. Classification (NCBI taxonomy): domain Bacteria; kingdom Bacillati; phylum Actinomycetota; class Actinomycetes; order Kitasatosporales; family Streptomycetaceae; genus Streptomyces; species Streptomyces sp. XD-27. The sequence goes on along the minus strand of NZ_CP130713.1, from coordinate 2,692,540 downwards.
CGGCGGCGTCACCGTCATGGCCACCCCGGACACCTTCGTGGACTTCAGCCGCCAGGGCGGCCTGTCCACCAGCGGGCGCTGCAAGTCCTTCGCGGCCGCGGCCGACGGCACGGGGTGGAGCGAGGGCGTCGGCATGCTGCTCGTGGAGCGGCTGTCGGACGCGCGGCGGAACGGCCACCAGGTGCTGGCCCTCGTCCGAGGCACCGCCGTCAACCAGGACGGGGCCAGCAACGGCCTGACCGCCCCGAACGGCCCGTCCCAGCAGCGCGTCATCCGCCAGGCCCTGGCCAACGCGGGCCTGACCGCCACCGATGTGGACGCGGTGGAGGCGCACGGCACGGGCACGACCTTGGGTGACCCGATCGAGGCGCAGGCGCTGCTGGCCACGTACGGCAAGGAGAAGACCGCCGACCAGCCGCTGTGGCTCGGCTCGGTGAAGTCCAACATCGGCCACACCCAGGCCGCCGCCGGTGTCGCGGGCATCATCAAGATGGTGCTGGCCATGCGGCACGGCGTCCTGCCGCAGACGCTGCACGTCGACGAGCCGTCCCCGCACGTCGCATGGTCCTCGGGCGCGGTGTCGCTGCTCACGGAGGCGCGGCAGTGGCCGGAGACCGGCCGTGCGCGCCGGGCCGCCGTCTCCTCGTTCGGCGTGAGCGGCACCAACGCGCACACCATCATCGAACAGGCCCCGGAACCCGCACCGGCCCCCGTCGAAGGGCCCGACGCCGCGCCCCGTACGGCCGGGACACTGCCGTGGACCCTGTCCGGCAAGAGCGCCGACGCCCTGCGCGCCCAAGCCGAGCGACTGCGGTCCCACCTGGCGGACCGGCCCGAGCAGGACGTCACCGACATCGCCTACGCGCTGGCCACGACGCGCACCGCACTGGACCACCGCGCGGCGGTCACCGGCGAGGACCGGGACGCGCTCATCGCGGGCCTGACGGCACTGGCTGCCAGGGAGCCCGCCCCGGGCCTGGTCGAGGACTCGGTGGCGGACGGCAAGGTGGCGTTTCTGTTCACCGGTCAGGGGAGTCAGCGGCTGGGGATGGGCCGTGAGCTGTATGACGCCTACCCCGTCTTCGCGGCGGCGCTGGACGCGGTCTGCGCGGAGCTGGACGGGCATCTCGAACGGCCGTTGAAGGATGTCCTGTTTGGTGAGGATGCCGGGCTGCTGGATCAGACGGTGTACACGCAGCCCGCGTTGTTCGCGGTCGAGGTGGCGCTGTTCCGGCTGGTCGAGGCGTGGGGCCTGCGGGCCGACTTCCTGTCCGGACACTCGATCGGCGAGCTGGCCGCCGCGCATGTGGCGGGTGTGCTGTCGCTGTCGGACGCGTGCGCGCTGGTGGCGGCGCGTGGCCGTCTGATGCAGGAGCTGCCCGTCGGTGGCGCGATGATCGCGCTCCAGGCGTCGGAGGACGAGGTACTGCCTCTGCTCTCCGATCGGGTGAGCATCGCCGCGCTCAACGGCCCGACGTCGGTCGTCATCGCGGGTGACGAGGATGCGGCGCTGGAGATCGCGGCGCGGTTCGAGGCTGACGGCCGGAAGACCAAGCGGCTGGCCGTCAGCCACGCGTTCCACTCGCCCCGTATGGACGGGATGGTGGAGGCGTTCCGGGAGGTCGCGGAAGGGCTGTCGTACGAGGCTCCTCGTATCCCCATCGTCTCCAACCTCACCGGCGCCGTGGTGTCCGCCGAGGAGATCACCACCGCCGACTTCTGGGTCCGGCACGTCCGCGAGGCGGTCCGCTTCCTGGATGGCGTACGTACGCTCGAAGCGCAGGGCGTCACCACGTACGTCGAACTCGGCCCGGACGGGGTCCTGTCCGCAATGGCGCAGGAGTGCGTGACCGGCGAGGACGCCGCCTTCGTACCCGTGCTGCGCAAGGACCGGGCCGAGGCCGAGACGGCGACCGCCGCCCTCGCTCGCGCGCACGTTCGTGGCGTGCCCGTGGACTGGACGGCGTACTTCGCCGGGACCGGCGCCCAGCGCGTCGAGCTGCCCACCTACGCCTTCCAGCGCCGCCGTTACTGGCTTCAGACGCCCGCGGGCTGGGTCGGCGACGTGGTGTCGGCGGGGCTCGGCCCGGCCGACCACCCGCTGCTCGGTGCCGCCCTGCCGCTCGCGGACTCCGACGGCTTCCTGCTCACCGGGCGGCTCTCGCTCGACACCCACCCCTGGCTGGCCGACCACGCCGTCATGGACACCGTCCTGCTGCCCGGTACCGCCTTCGTGGAGCTGGCGATCCGCGCCGGGGACCAGGTCGGCTGCGACCACCTCGAAGAGCTGACCATCGAGGCCCCGCTCGTCCTGGCCGAGCAGGGCGCCGTACAGCTCCAGGTCGTCGTCGGGTCTGCCGAGGGATCCGGGCTCCGCACCGTGGCCCTGTACTCGCGGGCGGAGGACGCGCCCGAGGGGACGCCCTGGATCCGGCACGCCAGTGGTGTGCTCGCCGCCGGGGGCCCGCGGCCCGCCTTCGACCTGACCGAGTGGCCGCCGCCGGGCGCCGAACCCGCCGACGTGACGGGCCTGTACGAGCACCTGGCGCACGGCGGTTTCGCCTACGGGCCGGTGTTCCAGGGCCTGCGGGCCGCGTGGCTGCGCGGCGACGAGGTGTTCGCCGAGGTCGAGCTGCCGGAGGACCGCACCGCCGAGGCCGGGCAGTTCGGCCTGCACCCGGCGCTGCTGGACGCCGCGCTGCACGGCAGCTTCGCCCGCGAGGGCGGGGACGAGCAGGGCCGCCTGCCGTTCTCCTGGAGCGGCGTGTCCCTGTACGCGGTCGGCGCCGGGGCGCTGCGGGTCCGGCTCGCCCCGGCCGGGGCCGACGGCGTGGCGCTGGAGCTCGCCGACGGCACCGGCGCGCCGGTGGCCCGGGTCGAGCACCTGGCGCTGCGCCCGGTCTCGGCCGGACAGCTCAGCGGGCCCGCCGCCACGCACCATGAGTCGCTGTTCCGGGTGGACTGGGCCACCGTTCCGGTGTCCGGGACCGCCGAGGCCGGGGGGTGGGCGGTGCTGGGCGACGCGCCCGCCGCGCTGACCTCCGCCGCCGTGACCACCGCGTACGCCGACCTGGCCGCACTCGGCGCCGCCGTGAACGCGGGCGCCGAGCCGCCCCCGTACGTCCTGGCCTTCCGCCAGGGCACGACGGACGGCGACGCGGTGGCCGGAGCGATCCACGCCGCCGTGACGGAGTCGCTGGCACTGGTCCAGGCGTGGCTGGCCGACGACCGGTTCTCCGCCTCCCGGCTCGTGCTCGTCACCCACGGCGCCGTCGCCACCCAGGCCGACGCCGGCATCCACGACCTGGCGCACGCCCCCGTGTGGGGCCTGGTGCGCTCGGCGCAGTCGGAGAACCCTGACCGGCTGGTCCTCGCCGACCTCGACGGGGACCAGGGCTCGTACGAGACGCTGGCCGCCGCGCTCGCCTCCGGGGAGCCGCAGTGCGCGGTGCGCCGTGGCGCCGTCCACGCGCCCCGGCTGGCCCGCGTCCCCGCCGCCGGACCCCTGGTGCCGCCCGCCGGACCCCTCGTGCCGCCCGCGGGCGACCCGGCCTGGCGCCTGGACATCGAGGACAAGGGCACGCTGGAGAACCTGACCCTGGTGCCGTGCCCGGAGGCCGCCGCGCCGCTGGAGGCCGGGCAGGTGCGGGTCGCGGTCCGGGCCGCCGGGCTGAACTTCCGCGACGTCCTCAACGCGCTGGGCATGTACCCCGGCGATGCCGGGCTGATGGGCAGCGAGGGCGCCGGTGTCGTCCTGGAGGTCGGCCCCGGGGTCACCGACCTGGCGCCCGGCGACCGCGTCATGGGCATGCTGCCCGGCGGGTTCGGGCCGCTGGTGGTCGCCGACCGCCGCATGATCGTCCCCATGCCCGACGGCTGGACGTACGCCGAGGCGGCGTCGGTGCCGATCGTCTTCATGACGGCGTACTACGCGCTGCGCGACCTGGCAGGGCTCCAGGGCGGCGAGGCGCTGCTGGTGCACGCCGCCGCCGGCGGTGTCGGCATGGCCGCCGTCCAACTGGCCCGCCACTGGGGCGTGGACGTGTACGCCACGGCCAGCCCCGGCAAGTGGGACACCCTGCGCGGGCTCGGCCTGCCCGACGACCGGATCGCCTCCTCCCGCGACCTGGCCTTCGAGGAGACGTTCCGCGCGGCCAGCGGCGGGCGCGGCGTCGATGTCGTCCTGGACTCCCTCGCCCGCGAGTTCGTGGACGCCTCCCTGCGGCTGCTGCCGCGCGGCGGCCGGTTCGTCGAGATGGGCAAGACCGACGTCCGGGCGCCGGAGGAGGTCGCCGCCCAGTACCCCGGCGTCTCCTACCAGGCGTTCGACCTCACCGAGGCGGGCCTGGACCGGATCCAGGAGATGCTGCGCGAACTGCTGGAGCTGTTCGCGCGCGGCGCGCTGACCCCGCCGCCGATCACCGCGTGGGACCTGCGGCAGGCCCCGACGCCTTCCGCCACCTGAGCCAGGCCCGGCACGTCGGCAAGGTCGTCCTCACCGTGCCCGCCGAGTGGAACCCCGACGGCACGGTCCTCATCACCGGCGGCACCGGCACCCTCGGCGGGCTGGTCGCCCGGCACGCGGTGACCGTGCGCGGCGCCCGGCATCTGCTGCTGACCAGCCGGCGCGGCCCGGACGCCCCCGGCGCGGCCGAGCTGCGCGACGAACTGACCGCGCTGGGCGCCGAGGTGACCATCGCGGCCTGTGACGCGGCCGACCGGGAGGCGCTGGCCGCCGCCCTGGCCGCGATCCCGGCCGACCACCCGCTCACCGCCGTCGTGCACACCGCCGGTGTGCTGGACGACGGCGTCGTCGGCGCCCTGACGCCGGAGCGCCTGGCCCGCGTACTGCGCCCCAAGGTGGACGCGGCCGTCAACCTGCACGAGCTCACCCAGGGCCTCGACCTGGCGTCGTTCGTGCTGTTCTCCTCCGCCGCCGGCACCTTCGGCGGCGCCGGGCAAGCCAACTACGCGGCGGCCAACTCCTTCCTGGACGCCCTGGCCCGGCACCGGCACGCCCGCGGCCTGCCCGCCACCTCGCTCGCCTGGGGCCTGTGGGCCGAGGCCAGCGGCATGACCGGCGAGCTGGACAGCACCGACACGGCCCGGATGAGCCGCTCGGGCGTGCTCGGACTGTCCTCCGCGGAGGGCCTGGACCTGTTCGATCTCGCCCACCGGATGGGCGACCCGTTGCTGGTGCCCATGCGGCTGGACCTGGCGCCGCTGCGCGGGGCGGACGCGTCGATGGTGCCCGCGCTGCTGCGCGGCCTGGTGCGCGTTCCCGCCCGCCGCACCGCCGGGGCGGGGCCCGCCGCCGACGCGTCGTCGCTGCTGGACCGGCTGCTGCGGCTGCCCGCGGCCGAACGCGACCAGACCCTGCTGGAGCTGGTCCGCACCCAGGTGGCCGTCGTGCTCGGACACGCCTCGCCCGACGCGGTCGAGGCGGGCCGGGCCTTCAAGGACCTCGGCTTCGACTCGCTGACCGCGGTGGAGTTCCGCAACCGGCTCGGCGCCGCCGCCGGGCTGCGGCTGCCCGCCACCCTGGTCTTCGACTACCCGACGCCCACGGCGCTGGCCGGATACCTGCGCGACGAACTCCTCGGCTCCCAGGCGGCGGAACTCCCGGCGGAGGCGGCGGGCGCCACCCAGGGCGCCGACGAGGACCCGATCGCGATCGTCGCCATGAGCTGCCGGTTCCCCGGCGGCGCGGACACCCCCGAGGCCCTGTGGCGGCTGCTCGCCGAGGGCCGCGACGGCATCGCGCACCTGCCCGCCGAACGCGGCTGGGACGTCGAGGCGCTGTACGACCCGGACCCGGACCGGCCCGGCACCTCGTACGCCCGCGAAGGCGGCTTCGTCTACGACGCCCACCACTTCGACCCGGCGTTCTTCGGCATCAACCCGCGCGAGGCGCTGGCCATGGACCCGCAGCAGCGGCTGCTGCTGGAGACGTCCTGGGAGGCGTTCGAGCGGGCCGGGATCGACCCGGCGGGACTGCGCGGCAAGCCGGTCGGCGTGTTCGTCGGACAGATGCACAACGACTACGTGTCGCGGCTGCACACCGTCCCCGACGGCGTCGAGGGGTACCTGGGCACCGGCGGCTCCAGCAGCATCGCCTCCGGCCGGGTGTCGTACACCTTCGGCTTCGAGGGCCCGGCGGTCACCGTCGACACCGCCTGCTCGTCGTCGCTGGTCGCGCTCCACCTGGCCGCCCAGGCCCTGCGCAACGGCGAGTGCTCGCTCGCCCTGGCCGGCGGTGTCACGATCATCACCACCCCGGACGTGTTCACGGAGTTCAGCCGCCAGCGGGGGCTGGCCGCCAACGGCCGCTGCAAGCCGTTCGCCGAGGCGGCAGACGGCACCGCGTGGGGCGAGGGCGTTGGCATGCTCCTGGTGGAGCGGCTCTCGGACGCCCGCAGGAACGGACACCAGGTGCTCGCTCTCGTACGCGGCACAGCCGTCAACCAGGACGGCGCCAGCAATGGCCTGACCGCGCCCAACGGCCCGGCCCAGCAGCGCGTCATCCGCCAGGCGCTGGCCAACGCGGGCCTCACGTCCATCGATGTGGACGCGGTGGAGGGCCACGGCACGGGCACGACGCTCGGCGACCCGATCGAGGCGCAGGCGCTGCTGGCCACGTACGGCAGGGAACGCCCGGAGGACCGGCCGCTGTGGCTGGGTTCCATCAAGTCCAACTTCGGCCACACCCAGGCCGCGGCCGGTGTCGCGGGCGTCATCAAGATGGTGCTGGCCATGCGGCACGGGCTGCTGCCGCGGTCCCTGCACGTGGACGCGCCGTCGTCGCATGTCGACTGGTCGGCGGGCGCCGTGGAACTGCTGGCCGAGGCCCGGCCCTGGCCGGAGACCGGCCGGGCCCGCCGCGCCGGCGTCTCCTCGTTCGGCATGAGCGGCACCAACGCGCACGCCATCATCGAACAGGCCCCGGGCGAACAGGCCCCGGGCGAACAGGCCCCGATCGAACAGGGCTCGACCGAACGGGCCCCGGCCGAACAGGCCCCGGGCGAACAGGGCTCGACCGAACGGGCGCCGGGCGTCGCGGCGGAGGCACCGGGGGAGTCCGCCGACTCTTCCGGCGCGTCCGGCCCGCTGCCGTGGGTGCTGTCCGCCCGGACCCCGGAGGCCCTGCGCGCCCAGGGCGCCCGGCTCCGCGCCCACCTCGACGCCGCCGAACCGGCGCCGTCGCCGGCGGACGTCGGCTGGTCGCTGGCGGCCACGCGCGCGCTGTTCGAGCACCGCGCGGTGCTCGTCGCCCGGGACCGGGACGGCTTCGTCGCCGGTCTCGACGCCCTGGCCGAGGGCCGCGAGACGGCCGCGCTGACCCAGGGCTCGGTCACCGAGGGCAGGACCGCTTTCCTGTTCACCGGCCAGGGCAGCCAGCGGCTCGGCATGGGCCGTGAGCTGTACGAGACGTATCCCGTCTTCGCCGAGGCGCTCGACGCGGTCTGCGCGGAGCTGGACCGGCACCTCGAACGGCCCCTGAGGGAGGTGCTGTTCGGCGGCGACGCGGCGCTGCTGGACCGGACCGGCTTCACCCAGCCCGCGCTGTTCGCGGTCGAGGTGGCGCTGTTCCGCCTGGTGGAAGCCTGGGGCCTGCGCCCTGACTTCCTGTCCGGGCACTCCGTCGGCGAGCTGGCCGCCGCGCATGTCGCCGGGGTGCTGTCCCTGGACGACGCGTGCGCGCTGGTGGCGGCGCGCGGCCGCCTCATGCAGGAACTCCCGGCCGGTGGCGCGATGATCGCCGTCCAGGCGTCGGAGGACGAGGTCCGTCCGCTGCTCGGTAAGAGGGTGGACATCGCCGCGCTCAACGGCCCGTCGTCCGTCGTCATCGCGGGCGACGAGGACGCGGCCCTGGAGATCGCCGCGCGCTTCGAGGCCGACGGCCGCAAGACCAAGCGGCTGACCGTCGGCCACGCGTTCCACTCCCCGCACATGGACGGCATGCTCGACGCCTTCCGCGAGGTGGCGCGCGGGCTGACGTACGCCGCGCCGAAGTTCCCGATCGTGTCCGGTCTGACCGGCGCCGTCGTCTCCGCCGAGGAGATCACCACAGCCGACTTCTGGGTCCGGCACGTCCGCGAGACGGTCCGCTTCCTCGATGGCGTACGGGCGCTGGAAGCGCAGGGCGTCACCACGTACGTCGAGTTGGGTCCGGACGGTGTGCTGTCCGCCATGGCGCAGGAGTGCGTGACCGGAGAGGGCGCGGCCTTCCTGCCCGTGCTGCGCGGCGGCCGCCCCGAGCCCGAGACCCTGCTGTCCGCGCTGGCCGGGGCGCATGTGCGGGGCGCGTCCCCGGACTGGGCCGCGTACTACGAAGGACGCCGGGCGCGCCGGGTCGACCTGCCCACGTACCCGTTCCAGCGCCAGGAGTTCTGGCTGGACGCCGGTCCGGTCGGCGGCGACGCGGCCGCGATCGGCCTGCACGCGGCCGGGCACCCGCTGCTCGGCGCCGCACTGGAACTGCCCGGCACCGACGGGCTCGTCTTCTCCGGCCGACTGTCCCTCCAGACCCACCTCTGGCTGGCCGACCACGCGGTCATGGGCACCGTGCTGCTGCCCGGCACCGCGTTCGTGGAGCTGGCGCTGCGCGCCGGTGAGCAGGCCGGCTGCGACCGGCTGGACGAACTGACGCTGGAGGCACCGCTGATCCTGCCCGAGCGGGGCGGCGTCCAGCTGCGGCTCGCCCTCGCCGGGCCCGACGCCACCGGGCGCCGGGCGCTGACCCTGCACTCCCGCGCCGAGCAGGCCCCGGCCGACGAGCCGTGGCTGCGGCACGCGACCGGCGCGCTGGTCGAGGGCGCGGCAGCGGCCCCGTTCGACCTGAGCGCCTGGCCGCCCGCCGACGCCGAGCCGATCGGTGTCGACGGCCTCTACGAGGGGCTGGCCGCGGCGGGCTTCGACTACGGGCCCGTCTTCCAGGGGCTGACCGCCGCCTGGCGGCGCGGCGACGAGGCGTACGCGGACGTCCGGCTGCCCGACGGCGCCGCGGCCGACGCCAAGGCATTCGGCCTGCACCCGGCCCTCCTGGACGCCGCGCTGCACGCCCTCGGACTGGCCGCAGCCGAGGAGAGCGCGGACGGCGGGGGACGGCTGCCGTTCTCGTGGAGCGGCGTGTCGCTCCACGCGGTGGGCGCCGCCGCCGTGCGCGTACGGCTCTCGCCCACCGGCAACGGCAGCGTGCGGCTCGACCTCGCGGACGCCTCCGGCGCGCCCGTCGCCTCCGTCGAGAGCCTGGCGCTGCGCACGGTGGCCCCGGAACAACTGGGCGCGGCCCGGGGCGGTGGCGTCGACGACGCGCTGTTCCGGGTGGAGTGGGCGCCGGTGCCGACGCCGAACACGGTCCCGTCCGGCCGCTGGGCGGTCGTGGCGTCGCCACGCGGCTCCGCCGCCCGGCAGGCGGCTTCGCCCGCCGGCCCCCTGGGGTCTGGGGCGGAGCCCCAGCTGCGGGAAGGGGCGGGGCTGGGGAACAAGCCTTCTGCCTACGCCGACCTGGCGGCGCTGGCCGAGGCGCTGGCGTCCGGCGCGCCGGCACCGGAATACGTGCTCGTGGCCCCGTCCGCCGTGGGCGGCGCGGCGGTGCCGGACGCGGCCCATCGGGCCACCGCCGACACGCTCGCCCTGCTCCAGCGCTGGCTGGCCGACGACCGGTTCGGCGACGCCCGACTGGTCGTCCTCACCTCCGGCGCGGTGAGCACCGGTCCCGGCGACCCCGTGACGTCCCTGCCGGACGCTGCCGCGCTGGGCCTGGTGCGCTCCGCGCAGGCGGAGCACCCGGACCGCGTCGTCACGGTGGACATCGACCACCGGAGCGAACCGCTGGACGCGGTGGCCGCCGCCCTGGCGGCCGGGGAGCCGTGGGCGGCCGTCCGCGACGGCGTGGTCCTCGTGCCCCGGCTGGCCCGGGCCGCGGTGGACGGCGGCACGGCCGCGCCCGCCCCCACGGCCGTGCCCGCTTCCACGGCCAGCGGTGCGGCGGCATCCGCCTCCATGGCAGACGGCACGCCCACGCCCGCTTCCACGCCCAACGGCACGCCCACGCCCGTCTTCACCGCCGACGGCACCGTGCTGGTCACCGGCGCGAGCGGCGCGCTGGGCGGTCTGGTGGCCCGGCGCCTCGTGGCCGAGCACGGGGTGCGGCACCTGCTGCTGGTGAGCCGCCGCGGCGGCGACGCGCCCGGCGCCGGGGAACTGGCCGCCGAACTGACCGCGGCGGGCGCCGACGTGTCGTGGGCGGCGTGCGATGTCGCCGACCGGGACGCGCTGGCCGCCGTCCTGGCCGCCATTCCGGCCGACCGCCCGCTGACCGGCGTGGTCCACACGGCCGGCGTGCTGGACGACGGCGTCATCGACGCACTGACCCCGGAGCGCATCGACCGCGTCCTGCGGCCGAAGGTGGACGCCGCCTGGCACCTCCACGAGCTGACGCGCCACCTGGACCTGTCGGCGTTCGTGCTCTTCTCCTCCGCCGCCGGCGTCTTCGGCGGCCCGGGCCAGGGCAACTACGCCGCCGCCAACGCGTTCCTGGACGCGCTGGCGCAGCACCGTACGGAACACGGCCTGACCGCCACCTCCCTCGCCTGGGGCCTGTGGGCCGAGGGCGGCATGGGCGGTGAGCTGGACGAGGCGGAGATCGGCCGGATCCGGCGCGGCGGCGTCGTCCCCATCACCGCCGAGCGGGGCGTCGAGCTGTTCGACGCCGCCGTCCGCGCCGGTGAGCCGCTGCTCGTTCCGCTGCCGCTGGACCTGGCCGCCCTGCGCGCCCAGGCCGGCAGCGGCATGCTCCCGGCGCTCTTCCGCGGCCTGGTGCGGGTCCCGGTGCGCCGGGCCGCCGAGTCCGCCGCGGCGGCCGCCGCCGGCGCGGGCGCGCTGGCGGACCGGCTGGCCGGACTCGCCGCCACCGAGCGGGACGACGTGCTGCGGGAGCTGGTCTGCGCGCAGGTCGCGGCCGTACTCGGCTACCCCGGGCCCGAAGCGGTCGACCCGGCCCGCTCGTTCAGCGAGGTCGGCTTCGACTCGCTGACGGCGGTCGAGCTGCGCAACCGGCTCGGCGCGGCCACCGGCGTCCGGCTCCCGGCCACGCTCGTCTTCGACTACCCGACACCGGCCGTGCTGGTGCGGTTCCTGGCGGACGAGCTCGCCCCGGACGCCGCGGCCGCCGTGACCGGACTGCTCGCCGAACTCGACCGGCTGGAGGCCCAGCTGACGGCCGCCGATCCGGACGACGAGGACCGGGGCAGGATCGCCGCGCGCCTACAGGCCCTGCTCGCCCAATGCCATGACAACCATGCCAACCAAGGACCGGAAGACGCCGCGGATGTCGCCGACGAGATCGCATCGGCCACGGACGACGACCTCTTCGACTTCATCGGCAAGGAATTCGGGATCTCCTGACGTGCCGGACAAGACCGTGGGGAACGCACCAATGAATGAGGAAAAGCTCCGCTACTTTCTCAAGCGGGTCACCGCCGACCTGCACGAGACCCGGCGCCGCCTGCACGAGGTGGAGTCGGAGGACCGGGAGCCGATCGCGATCATCGGCATGAGCTGCCGCTACCCCGGCGGGGTCGGCTCGCCCGAGGACCTGTGGCGGCTCGTGTCCGAGGGCGGCGACGCGATCTCCGCGTTCCCCACGGACCGCGGCTGGGACATCGAACGGCTCTTCAGTGACGACCCGGACGGCCAGGGCACCAGCTACGTCCGCCAGGGCGGATTCCTGCACGACGCCAACGAGTTCGACCCGGCGTTCTTCGGGATCAACCCGCGCGAGGCGCTGGCCATGGACCCGCAGCAGCGGCTGCTGCTGGAGACCACCTGGGAGGTGTTCGAGCGCGCCGGTATCGACGCCACCACGGTGCGCGGCAGCCGCACCGGCGTCTTCGCGGGCGTGATGTACCACGACTACGCCTCGCGGCTGCGGGCCGTACCGCCGGGCGTCGAGGGCTATCTCGGCACCGGCGGCTCCAGCAGCATCGCCTCCGGCCGCGTCGCGTACACCTTCGGGCTGGAGGGCCCGGCCGTCACCGTCGACACGGCCTGCTCGTCGTCGCTGGTCACCCTGCACCTGGCCATGCAGGCGCTGCGCAACGGCGAGTGCTCGCTGGCGCTCGCCGGCGGCGTCACGGTGATGTCGACGCCGGGTACGTTCACCGAGTTCAGCCGCCAGCGCGGGCTGTCCTTCGACGGCCGCTGCAAGTCGTTCGCGGCCGCCGCCGACGGCACCGGCTGGTCCGAGGGCGCGGGCATGCTGCTCGTGGAGCGGCTCTCCGACGCCCGCCGCAACGGCCATCCGGTCCTGGCCGTCGTCCGCGGCGGCGCCATCAACCAGGACGGCGCGAGCAACGGCCTCACCGCCCCCAACGGGCCGTCCCAGCAGCGCGTCATCCGCCAGGCCCTGGCCGGCGCCCGGCTCACCGCCGCCGACGTCGACGTCGTCGAGGCGCACGGTACGGGCACGACGCTGGGCGACCCGATCGAGGCGCAGGCGCTGCTGGCCACGTACGGCAAGGAGAGGACCGCCGAACGGCCGCTGCTGCTGGGCTCGGTGAAGTCCAACATCGGCCACACCCAGGCCGCGGCCGGGGTCGCCGCCGTCATCAAGATGGTGAAAGCCATCGAGCACGGCACCGTCCCCAAGACGCTGCACGTCGACGAGCCCACCCCGCACGTCGACTGGGCGGCGGGCGCGGTCGAGCTGCTGACCGAGGCCCGGCCGTGGCCCGAGACCGGCAACCGGCCGCGCCGCGCCGCCGTCTCCTCGTTCGGCATCAGCGGCACCAACGCCCACCTGATCATCGAGCAGGCCCCGGAGCCGGAGGACGCCGAGCCGGAGGGCATCGATTCGGAGGACATCGACACGGATGACCGCGGCCCCGGCACCGTGGACAGGACGCTGCCGGTGCAGCCCTGGGTGCTGTCGGGCAAGGGCGAGGACGCCCTGCGCGCCCAGGCCGAGCGGCTCCGCGCGCACGTGGCCGCCCACCCCGAGCTGGACCCGACATCGCTCGGCTACTCGCTCGCCACCACCCGCACCGCGCTGGAGAACCGCGCCGCGGTAATCGCCGGTGACCGCGCGGAGTTCCTCGACCGCCTGGCGGCCATGGCCGAGGGCCGGACGGCCGCCGGGCTGGTCCAGGACGCCGAGACGCGCGGCAAGGTGGCGTTCCTGTTCACCGGTCAGGGCAGCCAGCGGCTCGGCATGGGCCGTGAGCTGTGCGAGACGTATCCCGTCTTCGCCGAGGCGCTGGACGCCGTGTGCGCGGAGCTGGACCCGCGCCTCGAACGGCCGCTGAGGGAGGTGCTGTTCGGCGGCGACGCGGCGCTGCTGGACCGGACCGGGTTCACCCAGCCCGCGCTGTTCGCGGTCGAGGTGGCGCTGTTCCGCCTGGTGGAGGCATGGGGCCTGCGCCCTGACTTCCTGTCCGGGCACTCGATCGGTGAGCTGGCCGCCGCGCATGTGGCGGGCGTGCTGTCGTTGGCGGACGCCTGCCTGCTGGTGGCGGCGCGCGGCCGTCTGATGCAGGAACTCCCGGCCGGTGGCGCGATGATCGCCGTCCAGGCGTCGGAGGACGAGGTCCGTCCGCTGCTCGGTAAGAGGGTGGACATCGCCGCGCTCAACGGCCCGTCGTCCGTCGTCATCGCCGGTGACGAGGACGCGGCGTTGGAGGTCGCCGAGCACTTCGCGTCCGAGGGCCGGAAGACCAAGCGGCTCGCCGTCAGCCACGCGTTCCACTCGCCCCGTATGGACGGCATGCTGGAGCCGTTCCGCAAGGTCGCCGAGAGCCTGACGTACCACGCGCCGAAGATCCCGGTGGTCTCCGGCCTGACCGGCGCCGTCGTGCCCGCCGAGGAGATCACCACCGCCGACTTCTGGGTGCGGCACGTCCGCGAGGCGGTCCGCTTCCTCGATGGCGTACGGACGCTGGAAGCGCAGGGCGTGACGACGTACGTGGAGTTGGGGCCGGACGGAGTGCTGTCCGCGATGGCGCAGGAGTGCGTGACCGGTGAGGGCGGGGCCTTCGTCCCCGTCCTGCGCAAGGACCGGCCCGAGGCCGAGGCGCTGACCACCGGCCTCGCCCGGCTGCACGTCCGGGGCGTCGCCCTGGACTGGGCGGCGTACTACGCGGGCACCGGCGCCCAGCGCGTCGAATTGCCCACCTACGCCTTCCAGCGCGAGCACTACTGGCTGGACGCGGGCACCGACTTCGGCGGCGTCACGGCTGCCGGACTCGGCTCCGCCGACCACCCGCTGCTCGGCGCCGCCGTGGCCCTCGCCGACGCCGAAGGGTTCCTGTTCACCGGCCGGCTCGCCCTGGAGACCCACCCCTGGCTGGCGGACCACGCCGTCATGGGCTCCGTCCTGCTGCCCGGCACGGCGTTCGTGGAACTGGCGGTCCGCGCCGGCGAACGGGCAGGCTGCGACCTGCTGGAGGAACTCACCCTCGAAGCGCCGCTGATCCTGCCCGAGCGGGGCGGGGTCCTGGTGCAGATCGCCGTCGGCGCCCAGGACGCCACCGGCCGCCGCTCGCTGGCGTTCCACTCGCGCCCTGACGGCGCGGTCGAGGTGGGGGCACCTCCTGGGGGCACCCCAGCGGCCGCGCTGGGGGAGGCAGCGCTGGGGGAGAGCCGTGGCTGCGGCATGCCACCGGTGTGCTCGCGGAGGGCGCCACCCCGGCCTCGTTCGACCTGAGCGCCTGGCCGCCCGCCGACGCGGAGCGGATCGGCACCGACGGCCTGTACGAGGGGCTGGCAGCGGCGGGCTTCGCCTACGGGCCCGCCTTCCAGGGCCTGCGGGCCGCCTGGCGGCGCGGTGGCGACATCTACGCGGAAGTCGCGCTCCCCGAAGGCACCGAACCCGGGGCCGGGCTGTTCAGCCTCCACCCGGCGCTGCTGGACGCCGTGCTGCACGGCATCGGCCTGGGCGACCTGGTCGAGCCCGCCGAAGGCGGCCGGCTGCCGTTCTCCTGGAACGGCGTGGCCGTCCACTCGGTGGGCGCCGACGCGCTGCGCGTCCGGCTCTCCGCCGCCGGCAACGGCGGCGTGCGGCTCGAACTCGCGGACGTGACGGGCGCCCCCGTGGCGTCGGTGGCGGGTCTGGCGCTGCGCTCGGTGGCGCCGGAGCAATTGGGCGCGGCCCGGGGCGGCGGCGTCGGCGACGCGCTGTTCCGGGTGGAGTGGACGACGGTCCCGACGCCGGAACCCGTCTCCTCGGCGGGTCGCTGGGCGGTCGTGGGTCCCGACATGTTCGGGCTGACATCGGCGTTCGGGGGCGAAGCCCCTGGGAACTCGGGGTCTGGGGCGGAGCCCCGGTTGCGGGAAGGGGCGGGGCTGGGGAACAAGCCTTCCGCCTACGCCGACCTGACGGCGCTCGCCGCGGCGCTGGAATCCGGCACGCCCGCACCGGAGTTCGTGATCGTGTCCCCGCCCGCCGGAGACGGCGCGGAGGCACCGGAGGCCGCCCGCCGGGCCACCGCGGACACCCTCGCCCTGCTCCAGCAGTGGCTGGGCGACGAGCGGTTCGGCGACGACACCCGCCTGGCCGTCCTGACCTCGGACGCGCTCGCGCACGCGGCCGTGCGGGGCCTGGTGCGCTCCGCCCAGTCAGAAAACCCCGGTCGCATCGTGCTCGTGGACACCGACGCCCACGCGTCGTCGCTCGCGGCCCTGCCCGCCGCGCTGGCCTGCGCGGAGCAGGAGGTCACCGTACGGGAAGGCGTGCTCCGTACGCCGCGCCTGGCGCGCGCGGCCGCCGCCCCTGACCACCACGCCCCCACACTGGACCCCGAGGGCACGGTCCTGGTCACGGGCGCGACGGGCACGCTCGGCCGCCTGGTGGCCCGGCATCTGGTCGTCGAGCGCGGGGTACGGCATCTGTTGCTGCTCAGCCGTCGCGGCGCCGACGCGCCCGGTGCGGCCGAGCTGCGCGACGACCTGACCGCGCTGGGCGCCGAGGTCACCCTGGCCGCCTGCGACGTCGCCGACCGCGACGCCCTGGCCGCCACCCTGGCCGCCATCCCCGCCGCGCACCCGCTGACCGCCGTCGTCCACACCGCCGGTGTCCTCGACGACGGCGTCATCGACTCGCTGACCCCGGAGCGCATCGACCGCGTCCTGCGGCCGAAGGTGGACGCGGCGTGGCATCTGCACGAGCTGACCGAGGGCATGGACCTGTCCGCGTTCGTGCTGTTCTCGTCGGCCGCAGGCGTCTTCGGCGGCGCCGGGCAGGGCAACTACGCGGCGGCCAACGCCTTCCTGGACGCCCTCGCCCAGCATCGCAAGTCCCAAGGACTGGCGGCGAGTTCGCTGGCGTGGGGCCTCTGGGCGGAGTCCGGCGGTATGGCGGGCGACCTCGACGAGGCGGAACTGGCGCGGCTGCGGCGCGGCGGGGTCTCCGCCATCACCGCCGAGCAGGGGATGGAGCTGTTCGACGCGGCGGCCCGTACCGGTGAGGCGCTGCTGGTGCCCATGCCACTGGACATGGCCGCGTTGCGCGCCCAGGCCGGCGGCGGCATGCTCCCTCCGCTGTTCCGTGGCCTCGTCCGCGTCCCGCCGCGCCGCGCCGCCCAGAGCGGCGGCGCGGAGACCGGCTCGCTGGCGCGGGCCCTGGCCGGAGTCTCGGCCGGCGAGGCCGACCGTATCGTCCTGGACCTCGTCCGCACCCAGGTCGCGGCCGTCCTGGGCTACGCGGGCCCCGAAGCGGTCGAGGCACAGCGCGCGTTCAGCGACGTCGGCTTCGACTCGCTGACGGCGGTGGAGTTGCGTAACCGGCTCGGCACGGCCACCGGCGTCCGGCTCCCCGCGACGCTGGTCTTCGACTACCCGACGCCCGCCGCCCTCGCCCGCCATCTGCGGGAGGAGGTCCACGGCTCCGCGGCCGACACCGCCGCACCCGTGACCCCGGCTCCGGCGGGGAGCGCGGGCAGCGAGGAGCCGATCGCCATCGTCGCGATGAGCTGCCGCTACCCCGGCGGCGTCCGCACCCCCGAGGACCTGTGGACGCTGGTCACCGAGGGCCGGGACGCGATCACCGACATGCCGACCGACCGCGGCTGGGACATCGACGGGCTCTACGACGACGATCCGGACCGGCAGGGCACCAGCTACGCCCGCAACGGCGGCTTCCTCCACGACGCCCACCACTTCGACCCCGTCTTCTTCGGGATCTCGCCGCGTGAGGCGCTGGCCATGGACCCGCAGCAGCGGCTGCTGCTGGAGACCACCTGGGAGGCGTTCGAGCGCGCGGGCATCGACCCCGCCGCCGTACGCGGCAGCCGCACCGGCGTCTACACCGGCGTCATGTACAACGACTACGGCACGCTCCTGCACCGCAACCCGGACGGCCTCGAGGGCTACATGGGCACGGCCAGCTCCGGCAGCGTCGCCTCCGGCCGGGTCTCGTACACCTTCGGGCTGGAGGGCCCGGCGGTCACCGTCGACACGGCCTGCTCGTCGTCGCTGGTGACGCTGCACATGGCCGTCCAGGCGCTGCGGAACGGTGAGTGCTCGCTGGCGCTGGCCGGCGGTGTGACGGTCATGGCGACGCCGGGTACGTTCGTGGCGTTCAGCAAGCAGCGCGGCCTGGCGACGGACGGCCGCTGCAAGCCGTTCGCCGCTGCCGCCGACGGGACGGCCTGGGGCGAGGGCGTCGGCATGCTGCTGGTGGAGCGGCTGTCGGACGCCCGGCGCAATGGCCACCCGGTGCTCGCGGTGGTCCGCGGCTCCGCGATCAACCAGGACGGCGCCAGCAACGGCCTGACGGCCCCGAACGGCCCGTCGCAGCAGCGCGTCATCCGGCAGGCCCTGGCCGGCGCCCGGCTGACCGCCGCCGACGTGGACGTGGTCGAGGCGCACGGTACGGGGACGACGCTGGGCGACCCGATCGAGGCGCAGGCGCTCCTGGCCACCTACGGCCAGGAGCACACGGACGACAACCCGCTGTGGCTGGGCTCGGTGAAGTCCAACTTCGGGCACACCCAGGCCGCCGCCGGTGTCGCCGGGATCATCAAGATGGTCAAGGCCATCGAGCACGGGGTGCTGCCGCAGACCCTGCACGTCGACGAGCCGTCGCCGCACGTGGACTGGGCGGCGGGCGCGGTCGCGCTGCTGACGGAGGCGCGGAAGTGGCCGGAGACGGGGCGCCCGCGCCGCGCCGCCGTGTCCTCCTTCGGCATCAGCGGCACCAACGCGCACACGATCCTCGAACAACCCCCCGCCGCACGGCCCGAGCCCACCGGCGAGCTGTCGGCGGGCGTCCTGCCGTGGGTGCTGTCCGGCCGTACGGAGACGGCCCTGCGGGCGCAGGCGCGCAAGCTGCTCGCACACATCGAAGCGCATCAGGACCTGCGCCCGGCCGACGTCGGCTGGTCGCTGGCCGCGACCCGCGGCACTCTGGACGAGCGCGCGGTCGTCGTGGGCGCGGAGCCGGAGGACTTCCGCCGCGGCCTGGCGGCCCTGGCCCAGGGCGAACCCTTCCCCCACGTGGTCGGGGGGACCGGCACGGCGGGCAGGACCGCGTTCGTGTTCCCGGGGCAGGGGTCGCAGTGGGTGGGGATGGCGGTGGGGCTGCTGGATGCCTCGCCGGTGTTCGCCGCCCGTATCGAGGAGTGCGCCGCCGCACTGGCGGAGTTCTGCGACTGGTCGTTGGTGGATGTGCTGCGCGGCGAGGCGGGCGCTCCCTCGCTGGAGCGCGTCGACGTCGTCCAGCCGGTCCTGTTCGCGGTGATGGTGTCGCTTGCTGAGTTGTGGCGTTCGCTGGGCGTTGAACCCGCCGCCGTGGTGGGCCACTCCCAGGGCGAGATCGCGGCGGCGTGTGTGGCGGGGGTGCTGTCGCTTGAGGATGCGGCGCGTGTGGTGGCGTTGCGGAGTCAGGTGATCGGCCGGGTGCTGGCGGGCAAGGGCGGGATGGTGTCGGTCGCGCTGCCGGTGGCCGAGGTGCGGGAGCGGATCGAGCGGTGGGGCGAGGAGCGGATCTCGGTGGCGGCCGTCAACGGCCCGGCGTCGGTGGTCGTCTCCGGCGAGCCGCAGGCCCTCGACGAGCTGCTGGCCTCGTGCGAGGCGGACGAGGTCCGGGCGCGCCGCGTTCCCGTGGACTACGCCTCGCACTCCGCCCAGGTGGAGCTGCTCCGTGAGGAACTGCTGACCTGCCTGGCCCCGGTGTGTCCGAAGGCGGCGGACGTGCCGTTCCTGTCGACCGTCACGGGGGAGTGGGTCAAGGGCCCGGAGCTGGACGCGGAGTACTGGTTCACCAACCTTCGCCGCACGGTCGAACTGGAAGCGGCTGTTCGGCGGTTGCTGGATGAGGGTTTCGGGGTCTTCGTCGAGTCCAGCGCGCACCCGGTGCTGACGATGGGCGTGCAGGAGACCGCGGAGTCCGCGGGCCGCGACGCCGTCGCGCTCGGCTCGCTCCGCCGTGACGAGGGCGGCCTGGAGCGCTTCTGGCTGTCGCTGGGCGAGGCCTGGGCGGGCGGTGTCGCCGTGGACTGGCACGCCGTGTACGGAGACGACGCGCGCCGCGTCGACCTGCCCACGTACGCCTTCCAGCACGAGCGGTACTGGATCGAGGTCCCGCGCTCCGTCGGCGATGTCGCCTCCGCGGGCCTCGGCGCCGCGGGGCACCCGCTGCTCGGCGCCGCCGTCGAACTCCCCGACTCCGACGGCTTCCTGCTCACCGGACGGCTCTCGCTCCAGACCCACCCCTGGCTCGCCGACCACGCCGTCTCCGGCACCGTCCTGCTGCCCGGTACGGCCTTCGTGGAGCTGGCCGTCCGGGCGGGCGACCAGGTCGGCTGCGACGCGCTCGAAGAGCTGACCCTGGAGGCGCCGCTGCTCCTGCCCGAGCGCGGCGGGGTCCAGCTGCGGCTGACGGTGGGCGAGGCCGACGACACCGGCCGCCGGACACTGGAGGTGTACTCCCGCCCGGAGGCGCCCGAGGGCGACGGCGGCGGCTCGGACCAGCGCTGGAGCCGTAACGCCGGCGGCGTCCTCGCGGTCTCCGAGGCGACGGACCGCAGGCCCGAGGCGCTGACCGCCTGGCCGCCCGCCGACGCCCGACCCGTCGACGTCGCGGGGCTGTACGAAGGCTTCGCGGCGAGCGGGTTCGGCTACGGCCGGGCGTTCCAGGGGCTGCGCGCGGCCTGGCGGCGCGGCGACGAGGTCTTCGCGGAGCTGGCGCTCGACGGCCGGGAGCGGGCGGACGCCGCCCTGTTCGGGCTGCACCCGGCCCTGCTGGACGCGGCCCTGCACGGTGTGGCGCTGGGGGCACCTCCCAGCGGCCGCGCTGGGGGAGACTTCCTCGGCTCGGCGCCGGGCGGAGACGGTGCCGGTACGACGCCGGGGGAGGAGGGCCCGGGGCCGGACGCGGACGGCATCCGGCTCCCGTTCTCCTGGAGCGGCGTCACGCTGCACGCGGCCGGTGCGGCCGCGCTGCGGGTGCGGATCGCCCCGGCCGGTCCCGACGCCGTCGCCCTGACAGTGGCGGACGAGACCGGTGGCCCCGTCGCGTCGGTGGACCACCTCGCCCTGCGGCGGATCGCGCCCGAACAGCTGCGGGCGGCCCAGGTCGCGTACCACGACTCGCTGTTCAGGCTGGAATGGACGCCGGTGCCCGTCCCTGTCCCCGTAAGCCCGGACACCACCGGCCGCTGGGCCGTGGTCGGCGCGGACAGCCAGGGACTCGGCCGGGCGCTGGACGCGGCCGGGGCCGACTGGGAGGCGTACGACGACCTGGAGACGCTCGCCGGTGTGCTCGCCTCGGGCAGGCCGCGGCCGGACCTGGTGCTGCTGCCCTGCGCCCAGGACGGCACCGGCGATGTGGCCGAGGACGCCCGCTCGGCCGCGCACGCGGCGCTGGATTCCGTCCAGACCTGGCTCGCAGAGGACGGGTTCTCCGGGGCGCGGCTGGCGTTCGTCACCCGGGGGGCCGTCGCGACCGACGCCGCAGCCGACGTACCGGACCTGGCACACACCCCCGTATGGGGTCTGGTGCGCACGGCCCAGACGGAGAACCCGGACCGTTTCCTCCTGCTGGACCTGGACGACGAGGAGCCCTCGTACGGCGTCCTGGCGGCGGCGGTGGCGACGCGAGAGCCGCAACTCGCGGTCCGGCGGGGCAACGTGTCCGCACCGCGCCTGGTACGCGTGGAGAAGCAGAACCAGGACCAGAAGTCCCCCTTCGAGCCGACCGGTACGGTCCTGGTCACCGGCGCCACGGGCGTACTCGGTGGGCTGCTGGCCCGGCACCTGGTCGCCCGGCATGGCGTACGGCATCTGCTGCTCACCAGCAGGCGCGGCCAACAGGCGGATGGTGTGACCGAGTTGGTCGCCGATCTCACGGCCGAGGGCGCCGAGGTGACCGTCGCGGCCTGCGACGCCGCCGACCGGGAGGCACTGGCCCGGCTGCTGGCGCAGATCCCCGAAGCCCATCCCCTCACCGCGGTGGTCCACACCGCGGGCGTGCTGGACGACGGACTCCTCCCGGTCCTGACGACGGACCGGATCGACACCGTCCTCCGCCCGAAGGTGGCCGCGGCGCAGAACCTGCACGACCTCACGCGGGACATGGACCTGTCCGCGTTCGTCCTGTTCTCCTCGGCGGCCGGTGTCTTCGGCGCGCCGGGACAGGGCAACTACGCGGCGGCCAACACCTTCCTGGACGCCCTCGCCCGGCGCCGCCGCGCCCAGGGCCTGCCCGCCCTGTCGCTGGCCTGGGGCCTGTGGGAGCAGCGCAGCGCCATGACCGGCGACATGGCGGACGCGGACGTGCTGCGGATGGCGCGCTCCGGGATGGCGCCGCTGTCCTCGCGGGACGGCCTGGACCTGTTCGACGCGGCGTGCGGCGCGGGCGGCTTCCACGGCGCCGACGGGGCCGAGGGGGACGGCGCCAACGGGGACGCCCTCCTGATCCCGCTCCACCTGGACACCGCCCCGCTGCGCGAGCAGGCCGCGGCGGGCGCGCTGCCCGCCGTCTTCCGCGGTCTCGTAGGCCCGGTACGGGGACCGAGGCGGCGCGCGTCGCAATCCGGCGACGTCGCGAGCAACGGCCCAACACTGGCAAGCCGACTGTCCGGCCTGGACCCGGCCGAACAGGAGCAGTTGCTGCTGGACCTGGTGCGCGGCCAGGCGGCGGCGATCCTCGGCTATCCGTCGGCGGACGCCGTGGGCACCACCCGCGGCTTCCTGGAGCTGGGCTTCGACTCGCTCACGGCGGTGGAGCTCCGCAACCGCCTGAACGCGGCCACCGGCCTGCGGCTGCCCCCGACGCTGCTTTTCGACCACCCGACGCCGACGCTGGTCGCGAGGCACCTGCGGGAACACGTGGCGACCACGGCCGGAGAGCCCGACGCGGCCACGGCACGGAACACGCATCCCGACACCGAACCGGCGACGGCCGTGTTCGCGGCGATGATGCGGGAGGCGGCCGAGCAGGGCAGGCAGGCGGAGTTCACCAAGCTCCTCATGGACGTCTCCGGGTTCCGCGAGAGTTTCGCCAGTACCGCGGAACTCCGCCGCCCCCCGGCCCTGGTCCGCCTCTCACGAGGCGAGACGCGTCCGTCGCTGATCTGCCTGCCCTCCATCCTGTCGATCTCGGGCCCGCACCAGTACGCGCGGTTCGCCGCCGGGTTCCGCGGCCACCGGGACGTCTGGGCGCTGGCCGCTCCCGGCTTCCAGCCCGGGGAGCAGCTGCCCGCGCACGCCGAGGCGGCGATCGAGGCCCAGACCGAGGCGGTCGTGCGCCACGCGGACGGCGCCCCGTTCGTCCTCCTGGGCCACTCCTCCGGCGGCATGCTCGCCCACGAGGTCGCCGCCCGCCTGGAGTCCGACGGCGTCTTCCCCCAGGCCGTCGTCCTGCTCGACATCTACTCCCACGACACGGAGGCGGCCGTCGCGATCCAGCCCGGCCTGACAACGGGCATGGACGAGCGGGCCGAGGGCTACGTACCGATGGACGACCAGCGCTTGCTGGCCATGGGCGCGTACTTCCGCCTCTTCGGCGAGTGGCGCCCGCGGGAAATCAAGAGCCCGACCCTACTGGTACGGGCCGGTGAACGCCTCTTCGACTGGACCCGCGGCGACGCGGACGGCGACTGGCGCGCGTACTGGGACCTGCCCCACACGGCCGTGGACGTGCCGGGCAACCACTTCACGATGATGGAGGCCCACGCGGCGACCACCGCCCGCGCGGTGACCGACTGGCTGGCGCCCTGACCCTGGTCCGACACCGCGAACGCCGGGCTGCACACCCCAGTCGGGGTCGCAGCCCGGCGTCGGCCAGGAGTCGGCGAGCCTGGTCAGCTATGCGCAGGTCACCGCGGCCGCGGGCCCCTGGCGGGCCGGGCGCGGCGGGCGCCCGGGCCCACCGTCACGACCTCGAAGTTCCGCTTCGTGCAGTCCAGACGGTGGAAGAGGTTGTCGGGGCCGGTGACGCACAGCTTCCCCACCCCGGCGGTCTTCAACGCCGCCACCACCTTCGGCCAGTCGATCGGCAGATCGAACGTGTCCAGCATCATCGTGCGCAGGTCGTCGGCCGACGTGATGACCGTGCCGTCCTGGTCGGTGACGACGGGCAGCTTCGGGTCGGTGAAGGCGTAGCGAGGCAGGATCTCCTCCGCGGCCCGCCGCCGCAGCTCCGTGAACGCGGGCGCGTGCACCGCCGGCACCATCGTGTACATCGAGTAGCCGCCGACCTGGCTGATCCGGTGCTTCAGGCCGTCCAGCTCCTTCTCGCGCAGCGAGACCATGACGAAGCCGTCGTCCAGATAACCGGAGAAGTCGTACCACTCGCCCCGCGCGTCGAACTCGGAGAGGATCTCGTCCAGTTTCCCGCGCGGGGTGCGGACGACGGTGTGGGTGACCGCGTCCTGGTACTGCTCGGTGAAGTACGTGTGCTCGCAGCGGGCCAGCTCCGCGGTCAGCCGCACCACGTCGGGGAAGGGCAGCGAGCCGACGTACGCGGCCGCCGCCTTCTGGCCGAAGCTGGGCCCCACGCACAGGTCGGGGACCAGACCCAGCTCCTGCTCGGCCCGGTCCGCCGAGGCCATCGAGTTGACCAGGAAGGCGACCTGGGTGGCCTCGGAGTAGTCGTCCTCGGACGCGCGCAGCGCGTCGAAGACCGAGTACCCGAGCGCCTCGTCGGCCTCGGCGAGCCGCTTGCGGGCGAACGGGTCCAGCATCAGGAACTTGCCCACCTCGGCGAAGGTGGACGGCCCCATGCCCGGGAAGACGATGGCCGTCTTCGGCTGCGCGGAATCCGTCGGTGCCGTCATGGTCTACGTGCCTTTGCCCTTGCCGTCGAGTTGGTGACCGCGGTCGATTCGAGTGGCCGCGGTCGATTCGGGTGGACGCGGCGTCAGTCCTGCGCCCTGCGGTTGAAGCCCCGGATCCCGATGAACCCGTAGAGCAGCGTCGCCGCGGAGATCGCGGAGATGCAGATCCACAGCGGGATCGAGTCGGGCGCCTCCGGCGGCAGCAGCAGACCGCGCATCGCCTCACTGACATACGTCAGCGGGTTGAACGCGCACATGATCTGGAACCAGCGCAGGTCCTCCAGGCTCTTCCAGGGGAACTGGGTGGCGCCGGTGAACATGATCGGGGTCAGCGTCATGGCGAAGACGATGCTGATGTGGCGCGCCGGGGCCAGGGTGCCCAGCGTCAGGCCCACCGCGCCGCCGACGATCCCGCCGAGCGCCACGATGCCCAGCGTCGCGGGCATCTTGCTCAGCGGCCAGGAGACGTTGTCCAGCAGCAGCAGGCCGATCGGGATCATGATCAGCGAGCCGATGACGCCGCGGATCGCGCCGAAGACCGCCTTCTCCACCGCGACCAGCGCGGTGGGGATCGGGGCCAGCAGCCGGTCCTCGATCTCCTTGGTCCAGGAGAAGTCGATGGCCAGTGGAAGCGCGGTGTTCTGCAGGGCGACCAGGAAGCTGTTGAGCGCCACCACACCGGGCAGCAGCACCTGCTCGAAGCCGGGCGCGGTGTAGCCGAGTTGGCCGAGCACCTTGCCGAAGACGAAGAGGATGAAGAACGGCTCCACGAGGACCTGGCCCAGGAAGGGCGCGATCTCACGGCCGGTCACGAAGACGTCCCGCCACAGGATGAAGCAGAACGTCCGCCACCGGTTGGCGCGGCGGCGGTGGCGGCCGCCACCGCCCGGTGGACGCGGCTTGGGGGTGGCGCTCTCCATCGGCGCGGGGGCGGAGGCGAACGCGGGCGTGGGGCCCGACACGGGGCCCGCCGGGACAGGGCTCAACGCGGCTCCCCGGCCCGGCGCGGCTCCCGTGTCCGCCGGGCCGCCGCCGAACAGCGGCCCGGTCACCACCGGGGTCTGCCCCCCGGACGGCTGGACGATCCCGACCACCGGCGACGGGCGGTCCCCGGTTCCGGCTCCGGGCCCGGGCCCGGGACCAGAGCCCGGCGGCTCGCCCCCGACCACAGGTATGACGGCCGTATCGTCCCCGGTCGGCTTGTTGGCGGGTGCGGAGGTGGTCATCGCAGTTCCTTCCCCGTCAGCTCGACGAAGACGTCTTCCAGGGACGCCTCGTTCACGCTCAGGTCCCTGAGTTCGCAACCGGCGCCGGTCAGGGCCTTGATGGCGGCGGGCAGCAGCGTCGACGACAGGGCCTCGCTGTAGATCTTCATCCGTACGGTGTTGTCCTGGGCCGCGGCCTGACCGCCGCCCTCAAGGATGCTGGCCACCAGCTCCGCGTCGTCCTGCTGGAGCACCTCGACGCGCTCCACGAAGCTCAGCGCGCGCAAGCCGGCCAGTGCCCCGTCGATGCCCGCGTGCGGCGGCACCACCGACACCGTCAGCGCGGTGGCGCTGAGCGTGTCCATCAGCGCCTGCGGGGTGTCCAGCGCCAGCAGCTTGCCGTGGTCCACGATGCCGACGCGGTCGCACAGGCGGGCCGCCTCCTCCATGTTGTGGGTGGTGATGACCACCGTGACGCCCCGCTCCTTCAGCTCCGCGACCCGTTCGTGTACGAAGATCTGCGACTGGGGGTCCAGTCCGGTGGCGGGCTCGTCCAGGAACAGCACCCGCGGCCGGTGCATGAGCGCGCGGGCGATCATCACCCGCTGCGCCTGGCCGCCGGAGACCTGGTCGGCACGGGCGTTGCCGTGGTCGGCCAGCCCCACCCACTCCAGGCTCTCGTCCGCCAGCCGGTTGCGCTCCGCCCGCGACAGGCCGTGGTAGCCGGCATGGAAGGTGAGGTTCTGGCGGATCGTCAGCGAGCGGTCCAGGTTGTTGCGCTGGGGTACGACGGCGAACGACTGGCGGGCCACGGCCGGCTTGTTCACCACGTCCACGCCCTGTACGAAGGCGCGTCCGCCGGTCGGGGCGACCCGGGTGGTGAGAATGCCGAGGGTGGTGGTCTTTCCCGCCCCGTTGGGGCCGAGGAAGCCGAAGACCTCCCCGTGGTTGACCGTGAAACTCAGGTTGTCGACGGCCGGAACCGGGCGGCCGGGGTACTGCTTGACCAGGCCGTCGACGATGACGGCGAAATCCATGGGGCGTGTTGTGTTCATCAATGCCTGTTAAATCAGACGGAACACGAATATGGATCGTGCGCCGATCATAGGGACACGGATCATAGGGACACGGAAAACATGCTCGCCATGTCTAGCACGGACCATCAACACGCAGGCCGGATCCGCCTGCACATTAGGGGGAGACGGGCCGGGTTAGGGGTGATGAGGGGGCGTGTAAACCGGCCGTCGCGAATAGCGGTCACTAGGGGTTGTGGCCGCCGGAGAACGGCTCATAGCCTCACCGCGTGAGCGCTTCGAATAATGCGCCCGTTTCCGGTTTTCCGGAAGAGGCGGCGGGGCCCGCTGTCGTCCGGCCCCGCGCGCACCGCCCGTTCCGCCCGCGGCCGCCGCAGGGGTGTGGTCCTTGAGTCAGGTCAAGCAGGCCAAGCCCGATGATGTCGGCCTTATCCGGATTCTGCAACCGGAGACCCCGAGCAGCTTCCGGCTGATCTGTTTCCCGGAATCGGCGCACTCCACCGCGTACTACCTCTCGCTGTCGGAGCTGCTGCTGCCCACCGTCGAGGTGCTCGCGATCCAGTACCCGCCCGAGGCCCGCGGCGCGGAAGGCGACGACCTCGCCACGGACCCGGAGCTGGCCGACCGCATCTTCGACGCCCTGGGGGAGTGGACCGACCGGCCCGTGGCCCTCTTCGGCCACGGCGCCGGGGCCGCCCTCGCCTACCGGGTCGCGATGCGCCTGGAGCGGGAGACCGCGACAACGCTGCTCACCCTGTTCGTCTCCGGCCGCACCGCCCAGTGGGACAGGCCGCTGGGCCCGCCGGCCCTCGACTGCCGCATCGTCGCCCTCACCGGCGAGCGCGACCCCAGGACCCCGCTGCGCGGCGTACGCGCCTGGCGGCGGTGTACGAGCGGACGATTCGACCTCGAGGTGTTCCCCGGCTCCCTCGGCTGCTACCTCGACTCGAACCGGAGGGAGGTCGTCAATCTCGTGCACGACCAGTTGCTCTCCCAGTCCACCGTCGACGCCGAGTGGGAAACCGGCGCCGAAGACCAGGGAGCCTGGGGGCCGGCAAGGGTCCCGGCTACCCGTACTCCAATTGAGGATAGGAAAGAGCACGACCCATGACCGCGAAGATCTTTGCAGTCGACTCCGTGCAGACCCTCGACGACTTCGAACGGGACGCCCTGCGCGTCGCCGATGTGATCCGCGAGCTGGGGGTGAACCCCGGCGACCGGGTCATCCTCAAGGCCGGGAACTCCGCCGCGTACGTCAGCGTGCTGTTCGCGCTGATGCACGTGGGCGCCTCCATCGTGCTGGTCGACCAGCAGGAGCACGCGGACGAGACCCGGCGCATCGCCCAACGGACCCACACCGCGCTCTCGTTCGTCGACGACGACGCCCCGATCGACGACGACGCCCGCGCCGTCAACCTCTACGAGCTGATCGCCCCCGCCGCCGGCCGCCCGGCCACCGGGCAGCGGCTGTGCTTCGACGCCTGGGGCGCCCGCCCCGACGGCCTGATCATGTGGACGTCCGGCTCCACCGGCACCCCCAAGGGGGCCGTGAAGTCGGGCCGGAAGTTCCTCAAGAACCTGGAGCGCAACGCCGCCCAGGTGGGGCACCGGCCGGACGACGTCCTGATGCCGCTGCTGCCCTTCGCCCACCAGTACGGGCTGTCCATGGTGCTGATCGCCTGGCTCACCCGGTGCTCGCTGGTCATAGCCCCGTACAAACGGCTGGACCGGGCCGTGCAGATGGCCGGCCGCACCGGCACCACGGTCATCGACGCGACCCCCGCCAGCTACCGCAGCATCCTCAACCTGGTCACCCGCAAGCCCTCCCTGCGGGCCCACCTGGCGCCGGTGCGGATGTTCTGCTCCGGGGCGGCCCCGCTGGACGGAACCCTGAACGACGCCTACGTGGCCGAGTTCGGCCTGCCGCTGCTCGACTCCTACGGCAGTACCGAACTGGGCAACATCGCCTTCGCCACGCTGGACAACCCGGTCTCCTGCGGCCGGGCCATGGACGGCATCAAGCTGCGCGTCGTCGACGAGGACGGAGTGCCGGTCGCCGCGGGAGAGGCCGGCGAGATCGAGGTGGACACCCCCGACGCCCTGGAGGGTCACCTCGCCGACGACGGCGGCATCGACTCGGTGCCCTCGGGCTGGCAGCGCACCGGCGACCTCGGCTATCTCGACGCGTCCGACAACCTCTACGTCCTGGGCCGCAAGTTCGCCGTGCACCGCATGGGCTACACGCTCTACCCCGAGCTCATCGAGCGCAAGGCGGCCGTGGCGCACATCTCGACCCGTATCGTTCCGCTGCCGGACGAACGCCGCGGTGCCCAGCTGGTCTTCTTCGTCGAGGACGACCAGCTGCGGGACGCGGCCCACTGGCGGGACCTGCTGGCCGCGGCGCTGCCCGCCTACGAGCAGCCCAACCGGGTCGTCGTCCTGGACAGCTTCCCGCTCAACCGCAACGGCAAGCCGGACAAGCGCCAGTTGGAGAAGCTGGCCCGGCAGTAGCGATGCGGGGCTGGTGACGGCGTCACCAGCCCCCTCGGCCCGCCGGCCGGCTCAGGTGTACGGCAGCTCCACCGGCGCGATCTCGTGGAACACGTCGCCCGGCCCCGGATTGTCCGGGTGCGTGGCGCCGCCCAGGTGGTTCAGCACCCCCCACACCGCGTTCAACGCCGTCGTCACCGCGCCCTCGGCGAAGCCCGCCGTCCAGGACACGTCGTCGCCGCACAGGAAGAACCCACGCTGCCCCGGCGCCATCCCGTCCTGCATGAACTGGGTGAACAGCCGCCGCTGGTACCGGTACTGGCCGGGCAGGTTCGACTTGAACGCCCCCATGAACCTCGGCTCGGTCTCCCAGGTGACGGTCAGCGGCCCGTCGATGAGATGCGACCGTATGTCGACGTCCGGGTAGATCGCGGCCAGCCGGGTCAGCAGCACCTCCAGCCGCTCCCGGGCCGACAGCGTCGCGAACTTCAGCGAGTCGTCGTTCCAGGTGTACGACAGGCACATCACCCCGGGCCGGTCCGGGCCGTCGTCGAAGAGGTACACCCCGCGCGGCATCCGGTCGGTCAGCGTCATGCTCATCGCGTCGGCGCCCGTGGCCGGGTCGGCGTCGCGCCAGAACGGCCGGTCCACCAGGACGAACAGCTTGGACGCGCCCATGTAGTGGGTGCGCTCCACCGCGGTCCAGTGGCCGGTGGGCAGCAGCGCGGGGTCGCAGTCGATCCGGTTCAGCAGCGTCCACACGTGCGGGCTGAAGACCACCGCCGGGTACGTGGCGCTGCCGCCGCCCGCGTCCGCGACCCGGAAGCCCGCGCCGCACCGGCGCAGCCCGGTGACCGCGGGTCGGGCCGCACCGCCGTGCAGGGACGCCAGGGACGTGCCCCGCGGCCAGTGCGCGAGCACCTCCGGGCGGTGCTCCCACAGGCCGCGCGGCAGTTGCTGCGAACCGCCCACGATGGCCAGGTGGTGGTCGTCCGCCTCGGTGAAGACCACCCGCAGGATCTCCAGCATCGAGTTGGGGAAGTCGGTGTCCCAGCCGCCGGTGCCGAACCCGACCTGGCCGAAGATCTCCCGGTGCCGGAACGACTGGAAGGTGGGGGAGGTGGCGAGGAAGCCGTAGAAGGACTGGTCGTCGAAGTCCCGGACCAGCCGGTTCCACACGGCCTTGAGGGTCTCCACGTCCCGCCGCCGGATCGCGTCCCGGACCGTCGACAGCTCGGCCCGCTCGTGGAGCGCCTTCTCCCAGGCGTCCGCCACCTCCTGGTAGACGTCCGGCAGCTGCTCCGGCGTACGGGCCCGGTGCCGGACGCCCTCCAGGTCGATCAGCGTGCTCGGGGTGCTCGGCGCCAGCGGATTGGGGAACGGGCGCGTCCCGAGACCCAGCAGACCGATGTAATGGAACAGCGCCCGGGCGGAAACGGGAAAGCGCATGGCGCCCATCTCGGCCACGTATTCCGGATTCCCGGGAAAAGGGACCGAGCGCATGCGCCCGCCCAGCTGCTCCGCCTCGTACACGACGGGCCGCAGGCCCAGCCGCATCAGCTCATAGGCGGCGGTCAGCCCGGCCATTCCCCCGCCGACGACCGCCACTTCGGTGCCGGCCACGCCCGGTGGCAGCCTGCCCAGGCCCGCCGGATGGCGCAGCCAACGGTCGTACGAGAAAGGAAAGTCCGGCACGAGCATCGTCGTCGGAGCCGTGGTGGCTGACGTCATAAGGGAAACGCTAGGGAGGCCGCTCCCGGCCCCTCAACCCCTATCCACCCTTGCGAATCCGCACCCGAAGGCGCGGCCGCCCGGACACCGTGGCCATCGGGTCAGGCGGTGTGGGCGACGTAGCGGTCCAGGCTCGCGGGCAGATCCTGCCGCTGACTTATATTGATCTTGCGGTACACCCGGGTGAGATGCTGCTCCACCGTGCTGACCGTGATGTAGAGCT
This sequence comes from Streptomyces sp. XD-27, assembly GCF_030553055.1. Taxonomy (NCBI): domain Bacteria; kingdom Bacillati; phylum Actinomycetota; class Actinomycetes; order Kitasatosporales; family Streptomycetaceae; genus Streptomyces; species Streptomyces sp. XD-27. The sequence continues at coordinate 2,661,582 of NZ_CP130713.1, read as the reverse complement.
TCGCCGCTATCTCCCGGTTGGTGTGCCCGGCGGCCGCCAGCGAGGCCACGCGGCGCTCGGCGTCGGTGAGCGTGGCGAACGCCGCCGTGTCCGCCCCGCCGCCGGCCGCGGACGCCGACTCGGACGGCGCGGTACGGCCCGGGGTCGGCCGCAGTCGCCGCGCCAGCTCCTGCGCACCGCAGCCGTCGGCCATCCGCCAGGCCCACCGGGTCATCAGCCGGCTCTTGGGCAGGTCCCCCATCTCCTTGTGGACCTCCCCCAGATCGGCCAGCGCCCGCGCCATCCCGTACCAGCTGCCGCTGTCCTGGAGCAGCCTGACGGCCTCCTGGAGCAGGGCGGGCCGTTCCGCGAGCGGCCGGGTGGCGGCCACGAGCCGCAGCGCCGCCCCCCGGGCCCGGGTCTGCGAGGGGCTGAGCAACTCCAGCTGGCTGTCCGCCAGCCGCGCCGCCTGCTCCTGGTCGCCCAGCGCCAGCCACGCCTCGGCCGCACCGAGCCGCCACGGCACCACGGCCGGGGAGTCCAGGCCCCACAGGGGCATCTGGTCGCCGCAGGCGCGGAAGTCCGTGAGGGCGGCGTGGTGCCGGCCGGTGGCCAACTGGTGCCTGCCGCGGGCGTGCAGATAGTGCAGTCCGTACCGGGTCTGGAACAGCTGCTCCGGCACCGGCCGGGACAGCAGCTCCGCGGCCTCGTCGTGCCGGCCCATGGCGGTGTGCGCGCTGACCAGCACCGACAGCGGCACGCCGATCCCGAGGCCCCAGCCGCGCGCCGGCAGCTCCTCCAGCGCCTGCTCCGCGTAGCCCACCGCCTCGGTCAACCGGCCGACGCGCAGCGAGATCCCGGCCCGTACGGCGTAGAAGCAGGCCAGCCAGGCGGGCGTGCCGCGGCGCGCGGACTCGGTGAGGATCCGGTCGCACCAGATGGTGGCGGTGGTCAGCCGGTCGGCGTAGATGAGGGTCAGCAGCGCGGCCCGCAGGGTGAACACGGTCGTGTTGCCCAGCCGGGTGTGCTCCAGGACGCGCTCCGCGGCCCGTACGGCGTGCTCGTCGGCGCCCATGGTGAGCACGGTGTGCAGGGCGCGCATCGCGGTGAGCCGGGGCGAGTCGGCGGCCGGGTCGGCCAGCTGGCGGCGGGCGTCGTGCGGGAACCAGCGCTCCTGGAACCTCTTGAGCTCCGGGGCGCCGGGATAGGTGGAGGCCAGGGTGAGCCCTATGACCCGCAGCTCGTCGTCGACCTCCGAGCCGGGGTCCTCGGCAGCGGCCCTGCTGACCTGTTCGATGGCCGCGGCCGCGTCCTCCATCCGCCCGGTCCACATCAACCCGAGGGCGACGCCGAGGGCCTGCAGGGGAGGCAGCAGGCCGTCGCGGGCGGGCTTGGCCAGCGACTGCAACTGCCGGGCCTGGGCCAGCGGCTTGACCCGCCACATGGCCTGGGCCAGCGCGGCGCGCAGGGCGAGCCGCTCCCGCTCGTCGGTGCTGGCCCGCTCGGCCAGTTGCAGGCAGCTGACCGCGAACTCCATCCGGTCGTCGGCCAGGGCCTGGCGGGCCGCCTCGCGCAGCACCCGGCTGACCCACTCTCCCCCCAGGCCCTGGGGGCCTGGGGGACACCCACCTCCGGCACGGCGGCCTCGTGGCTCAGGAGCTGAAGGGCCACGTCGGTGGCGTCGGCGCCCTCCTCGTGGAGCAGGACGGCGGCGCGGCGGCGGAGCGGGCCGAGCTCCGGCGCGGGCAGGTCCTCCAGCAGGACGGCCCGGACCTCGTCGTGCCGGAACCGGCCGCCGTGCAGGAGCCCGGCCTCGGTGAGCGCGGTGACCGCCCGCTGGACGGTCCGCTCCTCCAGGTCGACCAGGTCGCTCAGCAGGGACGGCGAGGTGGCGTCGCCGAGCAGCGCGATCCCGTGGGCGGCGCGCCGTCCGGCGGCGCCGCCGCGGTGGACGCACGCCAGGACGGCCTGCCGGAACAGCTCGCCGGGGACCGGTGCGCCGAGGTCGGCCTCCGCGTCCCGGCGGCCGGCCCGCCGGCCGAGGTGGTCGTCCACAAGGCCGTGCAGCAGCAGGGGGTTGCCGCCGGTCATGGCGTGGCAGGCGGCGGCGTGCCGGTGGGCGGTTTCGGAGCCCAGTTCCTCGGCGAGCAGCCGGGCCACCCCGTCGACGGTGAGCGGGCCGAGCCGTACCCGGCAGATCTTCGGCTGGTACAGCAGCTCGTCGAGGGCGGTGGCGTCCAGGCAGGGACGGCTGCCGCAGGTGACCAGCACGGTCACGTCGGGGCCCAGTCGGCGGACGGCGTAGGCGAGGCAGCGCAGGGACTGGGGGTCGGCGTACTGGACGTCGTCGACGGTGATCAGCAGGGGGGCGTCGGCGGCGAGCCGGGCGAGGGCGCGGTGGACGTCCTGGAGGACGGCGAGGGGGACCAGGCCCTGTCCGGCCGGGCCGGTGTCCTGCCCGGCCGCACCGGCGTCGAGCTGTGCGCCGCCCAGGATCTGCTCCACGACGGCATACGGGAACTCCTGCTCGGCGGCCGATGCGACGGCGCTCAGCAGCCGGATACCCCGCTGCGCGGCGGTATGTGACACCGCGTTGAGAAGCTCGGTCTTTCCCGAGGCGACGGCGCCGTTGATGACCCCGATGCGCATTCCACCGTCGAACGGTTCATCGAATAGTCGGGTAAGTCGCGCTATCTCGGCGTCACGCTCCACCAATGCGAACATAAGCACTACCCCCGATGGAACCAGCCCGAAACCCTTGCCCCGCAGGCGGCTTATGACTGTAGCAATGTCATGCGGCATGAAAGTAAACAGCGAGGCGAGGGCTTGGGGCGGCCGAGAGCCGTCCGGGACGCTGGCAGCTTCGTGACAGGACGCACCGCATGCCGCCGAGGTGCAGGACCATGGGGCGGGCGGCCCACGGCGGTGTGATGGCGTGGCGCCATGATCCTGGTCTCCCCCGTGGACACGGGGGCGGGGGAGGCCAGACCCGCTCTCAACCGCCCTGCCGGGCTCAGCCCTTGAGCGTCCGCCGCAGGAAGCCCAGCACGGTCTCGGCATACGTCTCGGGCTCGGTCTTCACGCCCGCCAGATGTCCGGCGCCGGCAAGGACGTGCACCTCGGCCAGCGGGTAGCGCTCCGCGAGCGCGCGCACCCCGGCCGCCGGGATGATCCGGTCGTCGTCACCGGCCAGGAAGAGCATCGGCGTGTCCTCGTACGCGCCCGAGACCGGCGGCGGCCAGCTGACCTGGAGCATCGCCGTGGCGAGCGCGGAGAACACCCTGCCCAGCACCCTGCCGGACACACCGGTGCGCAACGGGCCCGGCACCGGCAGCCCGCCCGCCGCCACGAAGTTGCGGAACAGCGGCTGGAGGTCGAGCGCGGGCCCGCTGTCAAACACCACCGCGTCGACCGGGCAGTCCGCCGCCTTCCGCAGCATGTACAGCGAGGGGAACGTGGAGATGGAGAAGCCGTAAACGGCGATCCTCGCCGAGGCGTACTCCTCCAGCGAGCGCATATGGCGGACCACGGCGATGACATCGTCGGTGTGCCGCTCGCTCATGCCCCAGCAGGCGCGGTCGCCGCTGCTCCTGCCGTGGTTGCGGTGGTCGAACAGGGCGACGGTGTAACCGGCTTCGTTCAGCAGCCGCGCCTGTGTCAGGCTGGCGGACTTGCTGAGCCCCAGGCCGTGCCCCATCACCACCACCCGCTCGGGGTCGCCGGGGCAGAGCCAGACATGGAGGCCGCGGCGCCCGCCGCCGTCCAGCGGCACCCGCACATCGGTACTGTCCAGGCCCAGGTCGGCGGGCGTGCGATGGTACGGCTTGCGGGGCGGGTGATAGGCGAAGTACGAGAGGAAAGCGCCGTACACCGGCGCCACCGGCAGGGCAGCCGCCGAGGCCGCGGCCGACCAGAAACGCGGTTTGCGCGCCGTCTCCGCCCGTGCCGTCCGTTCTGTCGCCATGTCCCTGGACCCCCATGAAGGTTGAGCGCGCGGACGCGCGTGATCGTAGCCCGACGGCTACCCATTGGTAGCCCCACCCGAGTCGAACGTGTCCGAAGTCACCGTCTGGCAGCAACCTGCCGACCCCGTACGGGCTTGAACGACAGCGCCCCCGCCCCTTTACGCTCACCTGAGGAGAGCGAGGGGCCGGGGCCGCCGAGGCGAGCCGCCGGGGGGGGGAACACAGGGGTGGGTTCGGTCGTGCCGTTGAACAGCGTCGCCAGCGCGGTGTCCGTAGCGTGGGGGCCGGCGTCACCGCTGCCCGCGGGCCCCGATGAGCTGCCCGGCCGGGGCGAAGTCGCCGTATGGCTGCTGGAGATACCGCGGTCCGCCGCCGCGGCGGCCGCGGCCGGTCATCTGCTGGACGCCGACGAGGCGCGGCGCGCGGCCCGGTTCCGCGGCGACCTCCACCAGCAGCGCTACCTCACCTCGCACGTGGGCCTGCGCGTCCTACTCGGCGCGTACCTGGGGATCGGACCGGCGGAGGTGGAGTTCACCCGCGAGCGGTGCGGGATGCCCGACTGCGACAAGCCGCACGGGCGCCCCGCCGTCGTGGGGCGCGAGGGGCTGCACTTCTCCCTGTCGCACGCCGAGGACGCCGCCCTGGTGGCGGTGGCCGCCGCGCCCGTGGGTGCGGACATCGAGGCGAGCCAGACCCGGCGCGGCGGCGTCGACCTCACCGGTCAGCTCCATCCGGACGAGCGGGCCGCCATCGCCGCGCTGCCCGCGTCGCTGCGCGACGAGGCGTTCCTGAGCTGCTGGGTGCGGAAGGAGGCGTACCTCAAGGGCATCGGCACCGGGCTGCCGGGCGGGGTGGGCACGCACCACGTCGGCCTCGCCGAGGGCCTGGCGCCCAGCGGCAGCCGGGTCCCGGAGGGCTGGGCGCTGATCGACCTCGAAGCCCCGGACGGCTACCACGCCGCCGTCGCGCTCCGTACCGAGGACGGGTCGGGCGCCGGCCGGCCGGTGGTCACCCTGGACCACCTGAGCCTGTGACCCATACGACAGCGGGCGCCCCTGGAAAACCAGGAGCGCCCGCTGCGGAAAATGTGCGCCGCCAGGGACTCGAACCCCGGACCCGCTGATTAAGAGTCAGCTGCTCTAACCAACTGAGCTAGCGGCGCCCGCCGACCTTCGCCGCCTCGAGCGGCTGTCGACGAGGTAAATACTACCTGGTCCCCGCGGGTGCTCGTGACCGCCCCGCGCGTGCTCGCGACCACCTAGATCGCCAGCGAGAGCAGGACCGGCGCGGCCTCCCGGTTCAGGGTGTGGGCCGCCTGGCGCAGCCGGTGGGCGTGCGCCAGGGGCAGGGAGAGGGCCAGGCTGCCGACCGCCTGGCCCGCGGTGATCGGCACGGCGGCGCAGACCGTGCCCACCGCGTACTCCTGGAGGTCGAGGACCGGCACGCTGGCGGGGTGGCTGTCGAGCTTGTTGAACAGCACCCGCTCGCTGGTGGTCGTGTGCGAGGTGAGCCGCACGATCTTGTGCCGTGACAGGTGGTCGCGGCGGCCGTTGTGGTCGAGCTGGGTGAGCATGCACTTGCCCGCCGCCATCGCGTGCGCGGCGGACTTGAAGTCCACCCACTCGTTGACCTTGGGGGTGCGCGGCCCGTCCGCGTACTGCGTGATCCGGATCTCGCCGTCGATGTAGCGGCTGAGGTAGATCGCGGCCCCGATGGAGTCGCGCAGCGCGGTGAGGGTCTGCTGGAGCTTGTGCTCGATCGCGGCCTGTCGTTCCGGGCCGCCGGCGCCGAGGCGGACCAGAGCCTCGCCCACCATGTACGCGCCGTCGGCGACCTGCGTCACGTAGCCCTCGCGGCACAGCATCCGGAGCAGAGGGGCGAGGTGCCCGACGGGCAGCCCGGTCTCCCGGGCGATCTGGACATCGGTCACACCGCCGCCGTGTCTGGAGACGGTCTCCATCACACGCAGGGCGTGCTGCACCGAGTGGAGCGGCGCGGTCGGCTCAGGTTTGAGCGCCACGGTTTCCCCCTAGGAGGTTGCTACCGCTTGCGTCGTCGCCGTTGCTCTGGATCGCAGCGGCGTGCGGGCCGATGTGGTTCCGAACGGCCCGGCTGACTACCACGGTAGCGGCCAACCGGGTCGTCCCGCGTGGGTGTTGAAGATATTGGGAGCTCCTTCCGCGCCCGCAACCAGGGGCGCGCTCCGCTGGCATATGCCACCGTCATGCGACGGTGGGCGATCCGGTTACAGCACGGCGCTCAGGAACTCCCGCGTACGCTCGTGTTCCGGATCGCTGAAGATCTTTTCCGGCGGGCCGGACTCGATGACGCGGCCGCCGTCGAACATCAGAACCTCGTCCGAGATGTCCCGCGCGAAGTTCATCTCGTGGGTGACGCACAGCATCGTGATGTCAGTCGTGTGGGCGATGTCGCGCAGCACGTCCAGCACGCCGGCCACCAGCTCCGGGTCCAGCGCCGAGGTCACCTCGTCCAGCAGCAGCACCTGCGGCCGCATCGCCAGCGCGCGGGCGATGGCCACCCGCTGCTGCTGCCCGCCCGACAGCCGGGTCGGGTAGTCGTTGCACTTGCGGCCCAGACCGACCAGCTCCAGCAGGTCCAGCGCCCGCGCCTCCGCCTCGTCCTTGCTGAGGCCGAGGACGTGCATGGGGGCCTCGGTGACGTTGCGCAGCACCCGCATGTTGGGGAAGAGGTTGAACTGCTGGAAGACCATGCCGATCTTCTTCCGCACCTCGCGGGAGTGCTTCTCGCCCGCCGGGACGAGCTTGCCGCCCTTCTCCTCGTGGGTGAGGTACTGGCCGTCCACGCTGATCGTGCCCCGGTCCGGCTTGATCAGCGTCATCAGCAGCCGCAGGATCGTGGTCTTCCCGGACCCGGAGGGCCCGATGAGCGTCACGTGCTTCCCCGGCGACACCGAGAAGCACAGGTCGTCCAGGACCGTGGTGTCGCCGAAGCGCTTGGTCACCTGGTCGAAGTGGATGAGCACGTTGCCGTCGGCGTTGTCGGCGTTGTCGGCGTTGTCGGTCGTGGTGGCGTTTTCAGTGGCCAAGGCGACGCTCCAGAGCTCGCATGAGGAGGGATGCCGGATAGGCGATGAGGATGAAGGCGATGCCGACCATCGTGTACGGCTCGATGTACTGGAAGGACGCGGCGCTCTCGGCGCGCGCCTTCTGCAGCATCTCGGTCACGCCGATCAGCGCGATCAGGGGCGAGTCCTTCAGCATCGAGATGACGTAGTTGCCCAGCGCCGGTACGACGCGGCGGATCGCCTGCGGCAGGATCACCGCGCACCACGTACGGCGGCGGGAGAGGCTCAGCGCGATCGCGGCCTCCCACTGCCCTTGGGCACCCCGTCGATCCCGGCCCGGTAGACCTCGGCGGTGTACGTGGAGTAGTGCAGGCCGAGCGCGAGGACGCCGGTGGTCAGCGCGGAGAACGTGATGTCCCAGTTCGGCAGCACGTAGTAGAAGAAGAACAGCTGCACCAGCAGCGGGGTGTTGCGGACGAACTCCACCACCGCGGCCACCGGCCAGCGCACCCAGCGGACGGGCGAGCGGAAGGCCAGCGCCCACACCAGGCCCAGCGCGAACGACAGCACCGACCCCAGGGCGGTCACCTCGAGCGTGACCAGCAGACCCTTCCCCAGATCGGGAAGGAAGTCCCGGGCGACGTCCCAGTCCCACGTCATGCCGCACCTCCGGGGAGGCCCGCGTTGGCGGCCTGGGCGGACTCCTGCGCGGGCGAGAGCTTGCGCGTCACTCCCATGCGCTCCTTCTTCTCCGGAGCCTGGCCGATACCCGCCTTCGCCCGCCGCTCCAGCAGCCGCATCAGCCGGGTCAGGACGAAGGCCAGCACGAAGTACAGGCCGAGGACGATCAGGTAGATCTCCAGGCTGTCGCCCGTCGCGAGCCGGGAGAGCTGTGCCGCGAAGGTGATGTCCGGGACGCTCACCGCCGAGACCAGAGCCGTGCCTTTCAGCAGCTCGATCAGCAGGTTGTTGAACGGCGGGATCATCTCGGGGATCGCCTGCGGCAGGATGACCCGGCGCATCCGCTGCGCGGGCGTGAAGCTGAGCGCGATGGCCGCCTCCCGCTGCCCCGGGGCCACGGCGGCGATGGCGCCGCGCACGACCTCGGAACCGTACGCGCCGTACGTCAGCCCGAGGGCCAGCACCGCGGCCCACATCGGCACCAGTTGCCACTCGAATGCCAGCGGCATCACGAAGAACAGCCAGAACATCAGCACCAGTGCCGAGGTGCCCCGGAAGACCTCCACATAGAAACCGGCGAGAAAGCGGACGATCCATCGCCGGGACGTCCGGGCGATACCGATCCCGAAGGCGACGACGGTGGCGAATGCGGCACTGTAAAGAGTGAGCTGAACGGTGATCCAGATACCCGGGAGAAGCCAGTGCTCCCACAGTCCGGCGGTCATGGCTGACACAGCTCCTCGGCGGTGAGATCCGTCATCTCGTTCTCGGTGAAGCCGAAAGGCCGCACGATACGGAGCAGTTCCCCGCTCTTCTTCATCTTCCGCAGCTCGCCGTTGAACGCGTCCCGCAGATTGGTGTCCTCGGGACGGAACGCGAACGCGCCGGCGCCGATATCCGGCTTTCCGTCCACCATCGGCTGGAACGGCTCGGTGGCCTCCGCCTTCCGGCTCCCGGTCTGCTTGACCACGTTGTGCACGGTCACCGTCGTACCGGCGAAGACGTCGACCCGCCCCTGCTCCACCGCCAGCAGCCCGGCCAGCTGGTCGGGCAGCACCGCGATCTCGCTCTCCTTCACCCCGGCGTTGACCGCGTAGCCGATCTCGGCGTAGGCCGTGCCGCTGGCCATCTTGGCCCCGGTCCTGACGATGTCCTCGTAGGTGTGGAGGTTCTTCGGATTTCCCTTGGCGACGATGAACGCGTCCCGCATCCGGTAGTCGGGATCGGCGAAGACCACCTGTTGGCAGCGCTCGGGATTGACGTACATCCCCGCCGACACCACGTCGAACTGCTGCGAGCGCAGTCCGGGAATCAGCGAGGCGAACTCGGTCGGTACGGGCTGCACATGCGGCACACCCAGCCGCTTGAAGACCACCTTGGCGATCTCCGGTGCCTCGCCGGTGAACTTTCCGTCCTTGTCGATGTAACCGAAGGGAATCTCACCCGCGATTCCCAGCCGTACCGTGCCCTGCGACCTCAGCCGCTCCAGCAGATTCCCCCCGTCCTTGGCGTCGGCGCTGGACACCCGGCTGCAACCGGCCGCGCCCACTGCACCCAGCGCCGCGCCGCCCGCGAGCAGCGAGCGGCGGCGGATCATTCTCAATCCGGTGTCTTTCCCTCGTGTCCCTCGTGGTGGAGCCATGGGCGCGCGGCTACCCGACTTCAGTGAAGGTATGCAGATCGCTTTCGGCCGCTGGGCCGTCCAGGGTGGGGTAGACGGATAAGGCGGAACATTCCGGAAGACGACCATTCGGACGACGATTCGTCGGACGATGATTCGGAGGAGAGCCGAGTGACGATGAGCGACCACGCCACCGCCGCCCGACAGCGCCGTATTCAGGTCTCGCTCGACAAACGCGGGGTGAGCTGCACCGCGGTCCTGCTGGACGACCGGGCGCCGATCACCTGCGACGCGGTGTGGAACGCGCTGCCGCTGGGCGGCGACGTCTACCACGCGAAGTACGCGCGCAACGAGATCTACGCCCTGCTGCCGCCGTTCGCCCCGCAGGAGCCGCCGCTGGAGAACCCGACGATCACCCCGATCCCCGGCGACCTGTGCTACTTCACCTTCTCCGACACGCAGCTGGGCACGGCCAGTTACGGGTACGAGTCCGACGCCAAGCACCGGGGCCGGCACCAGGTGGTCGACCTCGCGCTGTTCTACGAGCGCAACAACCTGCTGATCAACGGGGACGCCGGCTGGGTGCCGGGCATCGTCTGGGGCGCGGTCGTCGAGGGCCTGGACCGGATGGCGGCGGCCTGCCAGGACCTGTGGCGGGCGGGGGCCCTGGGCGAGACGCTGAGCTTCCGGAGGGCGTAGCGCGCCGGGGTGCGGCCCCGGCCGTCAGAGCGCGGGCGGGGGCACCGTCTCGGCCACCCCCGCCCCGTACAGCGCGTGCGCCACCCGCAGCACCAGTGCGTCCGCGTGCCGGGCGGCCACCAGTTGCACCCCGACCGGCAGCCCGTCGCCGTCCACCCCGCACGGGACGGTCGCGGCGGGCTGCTGGGTCAGGTTGAACGGATAGGTGAACGGCGTCCACCCCGTCCACCGGGTGTGGCCGGAGCCCGCGGGCACCTCGGCGCCCGCCTCGAAGGCGGTGACCGGCAGCGTCGGCGTGACCAGCAGGTCGTACGCGGAGTGGAACCGGCCCATCGCCCGGCCCAGCGCCATCCGCTCATCGACCGCGGCCAGATAGTCCAGCGCGCTGAACGCCGCGCCCTGCGCGCAGACCTCCCGCAGCCCGGGGTCCAGCAGCTCCCGGTCGGCCGCCGCCAGCGGCTGCGTCAGCCGCGCCGCGCCGCTGAACCACAGCACGTGGAACGCCTCCACCGGGTCCGGCACGCCGGGGTCGATCTCCTCCACGTCCGCGCCCAGCTCCGCCAGCAGCTCGACCGCGCGCCGTACCGCGGCCGCCACGTCGGGACGCACCCGCGCCGTGCCGCCGAGCGCCGGGCTGTAGGCCACCCGCAGCCCCGACGCGCCCGCCGTGCCGTCCGTGCGCGCCGTGTCGTCCGCGAGCGCCGTGCGGAAGGCGCTCTCCGGCGGGGGCAGCTGCGACCAGTCCCGCCAGTCCGGCCCGCTGATCACATCCATCAGCAGCGCCGCGTCCGCCGCGTCCCGGGTCATGGGCCCCACGTGCGCGAGGGTGCCGAACGGGCTGGCCGGATACAGCGGCACCCGCCCGTAGGTGGGTTTGAAACCGAAGATCCCGCAAAAGGACGCGGGGATACGGACCGAGCCGCCGCCGTCCGTTCCCAGGCTCAGCGGCCCGGCGCCCAGCGCGACCGCCGCGGCGCTGCCGCCCGAGGAGCCGCCCGCGGTGCGCGTGGGATCGTACGGGTTGCCGGTCACCCCGCTCAGCGGGCTGTCGGTGACCCCTTTCCAGCCGAATTCCGGGGTCGTGGTCTTCCCCACGAACACCGCGCCGTGCTCGCGCAGCCGCGCCACCGACGGCGCGTCCTCGTCCCACGCGGCGGAGTCGGCACGGACGGTCCGCGAGCCGCGCAGCGTCGGGGCGCCGCGCAGGAGCAGCAGGTCCTTGACGGTGACGGGGACGCCGTCGAGCAGCCCGGCGGGCGCCCCCGCCGCCACCGCTCGGCCGACGCCGCGGCCTGCCGCAGCGCGCCGTCCGCGTCCACCCGGGTGAAGGCGTTGACCTTCGGCTGGATCCGCTCGATACGGGCGAGCACGGCGCGGGTCGCCTCGACGGGGGACAGCTCACGGGAGGCGTACCGGGCCACGAGCTGGGTGGCCGTCAGGTCGGCGGGATCGGTCCTGTCGCCGGTCGCGTCACTGCCGGTCCCCTGGCCTGTCCTGTCGGTCGTCGCGTCGCTCACGGGCCCTCCGTAGGTGTGCGGGGTTTGGGCGGGCGGCGGGGGTGCCCCGGCGCCGCGGCGGGCGCCCCCTCGGTCGGCGCGGCCGGTCAGTCGTCCACCGGTACGTACCCCAGCCGCTTGTCGACCACGTTGAACAGCGGTTCGCCCGCCGCCCAGCGGTCGTAGTTGTCCTGGAACTGCTCGGCCAGGTCGTCCCGCCAGCCGACCGTGTCACCGCTCATGTGCGGCGAGATCAGCAGCCCGGGCACGTCCCACAGCGGGTCGGCCGCCGTCAGCGGCTCGGATGCGAAGACGTCCAGCGCGGCGCCCGCGATCCGCCGTTCCACCAGCGCCGTCACCAGATCGGCCTGGACGACCAGCGGCCCGCGGCCGACGTTGACGAACCGGGCGGTGGGCTTCATCCGCCCGAACGCCTCCCGGTCGAACATCCCGCGCGTCCGCTCGGTCAGCGGCGCCGCGCACACCACCCAGTCGGCGTCCGGAAGCAGTCCGGGCAGCTCCTGTGCGCCGTGCACGCCCGCGCGCGCCGTACGCCCCACCAGCCGCACGGTGACGCCGAGCGCGCCGAGCGTGCCGCCGATGGCCCGTCCGATGGGGCCCGCCCCGACGACCAGCGCGCGCGTCCCGGCCAGCCGAGTGGTCTCGCGGTGCCGCCAGCGGCGCTGCCGCTGGAGCTCCCAACTGCCGGGGAAGTCCTTCGCCATGGCCAGCACCAGCCCCGCCACGTACTCCGCGATCGGCTGCTCGAAGACGCCGCGCGCGTTGGTGACGACCGTGTCGGAGGCGGCCAGCTCCGGGCACATCAGCCGGTCCACGCCGGCGCTCGCGGTGTGCACCCACGCCGGCCGCGGTCCGTCGCCGGGCCACGCGGCGCGTACCGCGTCGGAGGCGAAGTCCCAGACCAGCAGGGCGTCGGCGGCGGGCAGCAGCTCGGGCAGCGAACTCTCGTCGCAGACGAGTACGCGGGACCGGCCGGCGAGCCGGTCGAGGCGGACGGGCGGGTCGTCACCGAAGACGACAACGGTGCTTTCGGACATGGCGGGGAAACCGTTTCGACATGGAGGTCCGCTGTGCTTGTGGGTGTCGCCGAAGGCTGTCGGGCACCGCCGGAGACGACTGCCAGAGATGTGTGGATTGACCACGCTAGGGACCATTAACTACCGTCGTCAACAACGGCATCTGTCCCGGCGTCCCGTATTGGGGCTCGACATGGACGTCTCTTTCCTGGGTGGCCCGCAGTCGCAGCGCGGCGTGGGCGTCGTCGCACCCTTCGACTTCGCACTGGACCGCGAGCTGTGGCGCTGGGTCCCGGACCACGTGTCGCTGCATCTGACCCGTACGCCGTATGTGCCGGTCGAGGTGGGTCTGGACCTGGCCCGGCTGGTCAGCGAGCACGAGACGCTGGACAACGCGGTTCGTGCGCTGAGCGAGGTGGCTCCGGAGGTCGTGGCGTACGCGTGCACCTCGGGCAGCTTCGTCGGCGGCGTGGCGGGGGAGCGGGCGATGTGCGCGGCGATGCGGCAGGCGGGCGAGGTGCCGTCGCTGACCACCTCCGGTGCCCTGCTGGACGCGCTGTGCGAGATCGGCGCGCGGCGGATCGCCGTGGTCACGCCGTACACGAGGTCGGTGACCGACGTGCTGGAGGAGTACCTCGGCGAGGCCGGTGTCACGGTGACGGGACGGGCGTATCTGGGGCTGACCCGGCACATCTGGAAGGTGCCGTACCGCGACGTGGTCGACATGGCCCGGCAGGCGGTGGTGGGCGCGGCGGACGCGCTCTTCATCAGCTGCACCAACCTGCCCACGTACGACGTGATCCCGCAGCTGGAGGCGGAGCTGCGGATGCCGGTGCTGTCCGCCAACCAGGTGACGGTGTGGGCGGCGCTGCGCGTGATCGGCGCGCATGCGATAGGCCCGTACCAGGCGCTGCTGGATCCGGCGGCGCGGTCGGGCCCGGCGGGCATGGGGCCGGGACCGAGGCCGGACCCCGCGGGCCTGGGGCCGCGGCCGGCAAGCGTGGGGCCGGAGGCGGCCCTCGCCGGTCCGCCGTCCGGTGCGGAGCCGGAGCCCGGGGAGGCGCGCGAGGGGGAGGACCTCGGCGGCGGCCTTCCGCCACCTGTGTGACGACGTATCAAGCGAGGGTGCGCGGCGCGGCGGGACGGCCGCGGGAGAGCGAGGTCACGGATGACGACAGAGCGAGGTCACGGATGACGACTGAGCGAGGTCGGGGATGACGGCGGATTCCGGGGCCGGGCCGACCCGGTACGCCGCGGAGGCCGGGCGCGACGCGGTCGGTTTCCTGTATCCGGGGTACTCGGCCGAGGATGACTACCCCCGGCTGGAGGCCCTGCTGGGCGGCGCCGTCCGGCTGCCGCTGGTCCACACCGACATGGGTGAGGACGCGCACCGGGTGGACGCGCTGCTGGAGATGGGGTCGGCGGACCGGCTCGCCGCGGGGGTGGCGGACCTGGTCCGCCAGGGCGCGCGGGCCGTGGTCTGGGCCTGTACCAGCGCGAGCTTCGTCTTCGGTTGGGACGGCGCGCACGAGCAGGTGCGGGAACTGGCGGTGACGGCCGGGCTGCCCGCGTCGAGCACGTCGTTCGCGTTCGTCCACGCGGCGCGGGCGCTCGGCGTCACCCGGCTGGCCGTCGCCGCGACCTATCCGCAGGACGTCGCCGGGCACTTCACCGCCTTCCTCAAGGCCGCGGGCGCGGAGGTCGTCGCCGAGCGCGGCAGCGGCGTCGTCACGGCGGCGGAGGTCGGTACGTGGGGGCGCGAGGACGTGCTGGGGCTGGCGCGCGCGGGGGACCATCCGGACGCGCAGGCCGTCCTGCTGCCGGACACCGCCCTGCACACGGCGGCCTGGCTGCCCGACCTCGAGGCGGCGCTGGGCAAACCGGTCCTCACCGCCAACCAGGTCACGGTGTGGGAGGGGCTGCGGCTCCTGGACCGCCCGCTCACCCGGCCGGGCCTCGGCACGCTCTTCGTGTGAGCGTGCCCACCCGCTTCATGTGAGCGGGCCTACCCGGCGGAATGGTCGCCTCCGCCGCGGTCCGATCATTAGGTTGGCCGTATGACGAGCACCAACCGTCCGGGCGATCCGGTCACCCGCGTCGTCGCACTGGCCACGTACCCCATCAAGGGCTGTGCGGGCACCTCGCTGACCGAGGCCCGGCTGACCGAGGCCGGTCTCGCCCATGACCGCGCCTTCCTGGTGGTGGACGACAGCGGCGTCTTCCGCAGCCAGCGGACCGACCCGCGGCTCGCCGTCATCCGCCCGGAGGTGAACGAGGCCGGTGACCAGCTCACCCTGCGGGCGCCGGGCGCGGAGGAACTGCGGGTCGCCGTCGACGCGACGTCGGCCCCCCGGGACGTGGAGATGTTCCGTACGCCGTACCGGGGCATCGACCAGGGCCCGGCCGTGGCGGCGTGGCTGTCGGACGTGCTCGGCTCGCCGAGCAGGCTGGTCCGGGTGCCACCGGATCACCAGCGGGTGGTCGACGGTCTGCACCCCGGCACCGCCGCCTACGCCGACAGCGGCGCCGTGCACGTCCTCTCCCGCGCCACCCTGGACGAGCTGAACCGCCGGCTCGCGGCGGCGGGCGGCAGCGCGCTGCCCATGGACCGCTTCCGGCCCAACATCGTGGTGGACGGGTGGGACGAGCCGCACGAGGAGGACCGGGTCCGCCGGGTCGGCATCGGCGACACCGAACTGGGCTACCTCAAGCTCGCCATCCGCTGTGCCGTCACCCTGGTCGACCAGAGCCGCGGCGAGCGGGCGGGCCCGGAGCCGCTGCGCTCCCTGGCCCGCTACCGCCGGGCGGCGCAGGGCGGCGTCTCGTTCGGCGTGAAGTTCTCCGTGCTGCGGACCGGCAAGCTGACGGTGGGCGACGAGCTGGCGGTCACGTCCTGGGGCGAGTCGGAGCTGTAGGCCGTCGGGGGCCGGGGCGGGGCTCGGTGCGGGGTCCGGGGCGGATCCGCGGCGGGGCTCGGTGCGGGGTCCGGGGCGGGGCCGGTCGGGTCCGGGAATAACCGGAGACGCGCTCCGGTTGAGGCCGTGCGGTACGCCGAGAGGCGTGCGCCCCGTACACGCCATGACCAGGGAGGCGGGCCACCGTGGCCGACCAGCAGCACGACATCATCCGGGCCGAGCCCCTCGGCAGCGCACCCGTACCCCTGTCGGTGCTCGACCTGGCGACCGTCGGCGCCGGACGGACCGCCGCGGAGGCCCTGCGGACCACCACCGCCCTGGCCAAGCTGGCCGAGAGCCGGGGCTTCCACCGCTTCTGGGTGGCCGAGCACCACTCGATGCCCGGGGTCGCCAGCTCCTCCCCGGCCGTCATCCTCGGCCACCTCGCCGCTCACACCGACCGCATCCGGCTGGGGTCGGGCGGAGTGATGCTGCCCAACCACGCGCCGCTGGCGATCGCCGAGCAGTTCGGCACCCTGGAGGCGCTCGCGCCCCGGCGGGTGGATCTCGGACTCGGGCGCGCACCCGGTACGGACGGGGCGACCGCCGCCGCCCTGCGCCGCGCGGACCGCCTCGATGAAGGCGCCGACGACTTCCCGCAGCAGCTCTCCGAGCTGATCCGCTTCCTCGACGACGACTTCCCCGACGGGCACCGCTACGCGCGGATCCACGCGGTCCCCGGCCCGGTGCAGGGCACCGTGCCCGGCGGGGTGCAGTCCGCCGACCGGCCGTCGGTGTGGCTGCTGGGGTCCAGCGGGTTCAGCGCGCGCCTCGCCGGGACCCTGGGCCTGCCGTTCTCCTTCGCCCACCACTTCTCCGCGGCCAACACCGTCCCCGCGCTGGACCTGTACCGCGAGCACTTCCGGCCCTCCGCGGTGCTGACGCGCCCGTACGCCTCCATCGGAGTCTCCGCGTTCGCCGCCGAGACCGAGCGGGAGGCCCACCGGCAGGTGCTCACGGGGGCGCTGTCGATGCTCCGGCTGCGGACGGGCCGCCCCGGTCTGATCCCGACCCCGGAGGAGGCCGAGGCCCACGACTTCAACGCCGTCGAGCGCGACTTCGTGGACAGCTGGCTGTCCAACGTGGAGTTCGGCACCCCGGACGCGGTCCGGGACGGGCTGAACGCCCTGATCAAGCGGACCGGCGTGGACGAGATCAAGATCACGACGACCGGGCACAGCCCGGCCGCCCGGCTGCGCTCCTATGAGCTGATCGCGGACGCCTACGGCCTCCCGGCGCGCTACGAGCCGCCGACAGCCGTCGCGTAACCGCTGATCATCGCGGAGATCCGGTCCGCGGGCACCGGCCGGGAGTAGAACCACCCCTGGCCGGTGTCGCAGCCGATCCGCGCCAGCCGTTCGGCCTGCTCGGCGCTCTCCACGCACTCGGCGGTGACCGTCAGCCCCAGCCGGTGCGCGAGCTCCACCAGCGCTTCGACGATCGTCTCGTCGGCGGGGTTGGGCTGCTCCTCCGCCCGGAAGCCGCGCACGAACGAGCCGTCGAGCTTGAGCGTGGAGACGGGCAGCCGGCTCAGATAGGCGAGGTTGGAGTAGCCGGTGCCGAAGTCGTCGATGGCGATGGCGACGCCCATGTCGTGGAGTTTCTGGAGCGCCTCCAGGGGCCGCCCGGCCGACCCCATCACCGCCGACTCCGTCAGCTCCAGCTGGAGCAGCCGGGGCGGCAGCCCGGTACGGGCCAGGATCGCGCCGACATCCGCGACCAGGTCGGAGTCCCACACCTGCCGAACCGCCACATTGACGCTGACCACCAGCGGGGTCGCCGGGTGCGCCAGCTGCCAGCGGCGGGCCTGCCGGCAGGCGGTCTCCAGCACCCAGCGGCCCAGCGGAACGATCGCGCCGTTCTCTTCCGCCAGTGAGATGAACCGATTCGGCGACAGTCGTCCGAATCGCGGGTGCTGCCAGCGCACCAGCGCCTCCACGCCCCGCACGCCGCCGTCGACCAGCCCCACCAGCGGCTGGTAGTCGAGGACGAACTCCTCGCGCTCGACGGCGGGGCGCAGGGTGCTGGACAGGGCCTGCCGGGTCATGCGGTGCGCGTTGCGCTCGGGGTCGAACAGCGTCCAGCGGGCCTTGCCGTCCGCCTTGGCCCAGTACAGCGTGGTGTCCGCGGCCTGCATCAGCCAGGTGGCGTGGGTCTCGGCGGCCGGGCGCTCCACCAGCCCGATGCTCGCGGACACCGACAGCCGCTGGCCGCCCACGTCGAACGGCCGCTGGATGGCCGTCAGCACATTGCGGGCCAGGTCGCACAGCTGCTCGGTGCCCTGGGAGTTCTCGACCAGCAGCGCGAACTCGTCCCCGCCCAGCCGGGCCACCAGATGCCCCCGGGCGCGGCGCACTCGGTGAGCCGCTGGGCGACCGCGTCGAGCAGCCGGTCGCCCACCCGGTGGCCGAGGGTGTCGTTGACGGCCTTGAACCCGTCGAGGTCCAGATAGCACAGGCCGATGCGGCCGGTGCCCTCGTCGGTGCAGGCGGCCTCCTCCAGGGCGGCGGCGAGCCGCTCGAAGAAGAGGCTCCGGTTGGGCAGCCGGGTGACCGGGTCGTGCATCTGCAGATGGCGCAGCCGGGCCTGCAACTCGTGCCGGTCGCTGATGTCGACCAGCGACAGCAGCACACTGCGGCTGTCGGCGACCGGCGCGGGCAACGGCTCGACGGTCACCTCCGCCCACAGCGCACGGCCGTCGGCGGGCTTCAACCGGCGGGTGCAGCGCAGGCGGGCGCGGTCGCCGTGCAGCACCTCCCGGTACTCGGCCCACAGATGGGGATCGTCGCGCAGGTCGGCGAGGTCGGCGGCGCTGCGGGCCGTGAGCCGGTCGGGTTCGGTGCCCAGCAGCTCGCCGAGGGCCGGGTTGGCGTCGAGCACCAGCCCGTCCTGGTCGACGACCGCCATGGCGAGGCGGGCGGCGTTGAAGGCCGCGCGATAGTCACCAGCCGGCGCCCCGCGGCCGTCGACACTGGGTGCAGCATGACGTTGAGTGATCGTCGGCGGCGTGGTGCGGGGCGCGGGGCCCTGGTCATCAGGGGATCCGCTCACCATTCGCTCCCGCGTGGTGCTCGTCTCGTACAGGTCCTTTGCATGGCTCACACCGGGCGTCGGGCGGACGGCGAAGGGCCACCCGAATAGGGAATACCCGCTGGAAGTGTGGCGATCATAGAGGCTGTTACTCCGGCCGTTCCAGCAACGGGACCGGGACCCTTGGCTTCATGATCATGTGTCTGGCCGTTTCTGCTCAAGTCTGCACGGACCCACTGTGTCAATGACCGAGTGTGACCGTCAGTTAGGTACCCGGAAGCCGCCGCTTTCACTCGACCGGGTCAACGGAACAGGGCGCCCGGCCGCATTCCGACTCACCGTGAATGAGATGCCCCCGATGCCTTCCGGGAGGTCGATGTGGAGCGTCCGCAGATACCCGAGCGCGTGGCCCGGCCGCCTTGGCCGCGCCGCGCCGGGTCCGTGCTGACCTCCCTCACCGCGCTGATCGCGACAACCGTCATCAGCGGCCCCGCCGCGGCGGCGGACCCGGGTGGCCCCTGCGTCCTGGCCCGCGGGGACGTCCATCACTCCGAGGGGCTGGACACCTGGAACACCGGCTATCCGCGCCCCACCCGGACCCTCGACGCGGTGATGATCTTCCTGTCGTTCCCGGACGCGGAGCCCTACACCACCCCCGACGAGCTGGTCGCCGACCACTTCCCGGACACCTCCGACTTCTTCCGGCGCGCCTCCTACGGGCAGTTCGACCTGCGCGTCCACCCCATGCGGCGGTGGACGGCCATGCCCGAGGAATCCACCTCGTACGCCATACAGCGTGACTGGGACCCCGCCCATCGCACCGCCTATCTGCGGGACGCCGTCGCCGCCGCCGACCCCGCCGTCGACTTCGCCCGCTATGACATCGTCTACCTCGTCGCCGACCCCGACGCCCCCGGCATCGACGCCGACGCGACCAAGGTCGTCAACTTCGACCAGCCGCTGCACGCCGACGGCACCCCGCTGCGCCGCCTCGTCACGGTCTTTGAGAACCACCCCCCTGACCTGCATGTCCTCGCCCATGAGACGGGTCATGTCTTCGACCTGCCCGACCTGTATCGCCGACCCACCGACGGCGGCGACGACTGGGACACCCGGGTCGGCGACTGGGACCTGATGGGCAGCCAGTTCGGCTTGGCCCCCGACCCCTTCGGCTGGCACAAATGGAAGCTCGGCTGGCTTCGCGGGCGTCAGGTCACCTGCCTGCGCAACCCCAGGCGCACCGTGCACAGCCTCGCACCCATAGGGGCCCCCGCACCCCGGGGCGCGCCCGGCGCCGACCTCCGCACCCGCCTGGTCGTGATCCGTACCGGCCCGGCCGAGGTGCTGGCCATAGAGGCGCGAGGCGCCTTCGGTAACGATGCGGGGATATGCGCCGAAGGCGTGCTGGTCTACCGCGTGCGCAGTGACATAGCCTCCGGCGACGGCCCGATAGAGGTGCTCGACGCCCACCCCGGCAGCGAGGCATGCCACGGCGAGTCGGTCTATCCCAAGCTCGCGGACGCTCCCCTCGGCGTCGGGGAGGCCCTCGACATAGACCCCGGCGGTCTGCGGGTCCAGGTGCGCGAACGCACCGCCGACGGGGTATGGACCGTGCGGATCACCAGCGGCAAGCAGTCGTAGCGAGCCGCCGCCGGGTGCCCCCGTACCCGTACCCGGATTACGTCGTCCGTGCCGTCCGCGCCGCGCGCGCGGCGCGCCCCGGTTACGTGTTTCGTCCTCTCCGGCATCGCCCGAGCTGCGTACTCCGTTCCGCAGTCGATGCGATGAGATGCGCATTCAATCCATGCGGTGAACATCTCCCGGCGATCAATGACGCCATCAGGTGGGCGTGCGGCGCGCCGGATCTCGAATGGCTGTTCCGTCCATGGCGTCGCCATCGCCGGTGACCAGCGGATACATCGCTGGAAACGGTTGAGGTGAACCGTTCGGAAAAGACGCGAAGGTGAACTCCCCGCCCTCGTGATGTTTGCGGTGGTGTCAAAATCGCGGCTATTTTGCAGTGCTGCTCAACTCCCCCGTCTCAAGGATAGATTTCTTATGAAGCAGGGAACCTTGAAGTCCCTCGGTGCCGTCGCCCTCGGCGCCTTCGGAGTCGTCGCCGGCGCCGGCCCCGCCTCCGCCCTCGGCGCGGGTCTCGACGGCGAGGGGGTGGTCGGGCCCCTCGCCGGAGTGCTGCGGCCGGAACTCGCCAACACCGGCGCCCAGAAGAGCGTCCCCAGCCTCCCCAGCACCGGATCGCTGCCGCAGGCGGGGCTCCCCCTCCAGCAGGGCCAGCTCCCGCAGGCCGGACAGGGGGACCCGCTCAGCAACGTCCCCTCGGCCACCCAGCTCTTGGACCGCGGCGTCCCGTCGGTGTCCGACCTCTCGTCCCTCGCCATGGACCGTGCCATGCCCGGCTTCTCGGTCGCCGACGTCCAGGCGCCCGGCCTGATGAACTGACCCTGGTGCACTGACCCGGTGCGCCACGCCGCCGTGCCCGTCGGGCGGCAGGGCTGAGGCGGAGGGCGGACGTCGCCGGCCTCCGCTCGGCACCCTCACCTCGGGTACGGGGCGGTATCCAGTGGTGATCAAGTCGCACGCGAGACGCCGTCGTGACACTGGGGCTCCGGACGTCAGGCGCCACGGAGTTGAGTCGATGCCCCTAACCGCGAACCTGGCCGACACCCTGCTGGCGCGCGCCACGCGGAGTGCCGGTGACACGGCGGTGATCCACCAGCCCGCGGTCGGCCCCACCCAACGGGTCCTCCACCACGAACTCGACCACCGGGCGCGTGCCGTGGCGACCTGGCTCCGGACCCACGACGCCCCCGGCAGACGGGTGCTCATCGCCATGGACAGCGGGCCGCACGCCGCCGCGGCCCTGCTCGCCTGCCTCTACGTGGGGGCCGTCGCGGTCCCCGTACCGGCGCCGACCCCCTCCCGTACGGCCGTCGAGCGCACCGCCGCCATCGCCAAGGACGCCGCCGTACACCTGGTGCTGACCGAGGCCGCGCACGCCAGCGAGATCTCCCGGCAGCTCACGCTGGCGGGCCGCCTGCGGCTGACCTGCCTCGCGGTCGACTGCCTGCCGCCCACGGCGGACACCCGTCGCGCCCGCCGGGCGTCCGCACACCGCGACCCCCGCGTCACCTGGCAGCCTGCCCGCACCACCCCCGACACCCTCGCCCTGCTGGCGTACGACTCCGGGCCCGCCACCGCCCCGCGCGGCGCGCGCATCACCCACGGCAGCCTCCTCGCCATCATGTGCGCGCTGCGGCGGATGCTGGGCACCGGCCGGACCTCCCGGATCGGCGGCTGGCTGCCCCGGCACCACACCCTCGGCCTCATCGGACAACTGCTGCACCCGCTGTGGCTGGGCGCCACCGCCGTCCTCCTGCCGCCCCGTCCCGACCCCGTCGAGTGGCTGCGGGCCATCAGCCTGCACGCCGTCACCGAGACCGTCGCCCCCGACTCCCACTTCGCCCGATGCGCGGCCCGCGCCCTCGGCGAACCGGGCGCGACCCTCCCCGACCTGTCCCGGCTGCGCACCGCGGTGAACGCCGGCGAGCCGGTCTCCGCCGCCACCATGGCGGCCTTCGCGCGGCGCTGTACGGCGGCCGGCCTGGCCCCCGGCGTGTTCGTCCCCGGCTACGCCCCCGCCGAGGCCGCGCCGTGGCTCGCCACCGCGGGACGCGGCCCGGTCCCCGGCGCGGAGCTGCGCGTGGTCGACCCGCACACCCGCGCCACGCTTCCCGACGGTGAGCAGGGCGAGATCTGGGCCCGCGGCCCGGCCGTCGCCTCCGGTCACTGGGGCAACCCCCCGGACGCCGCCGACGTCTTCGGCGCCCGCACCGCGGAGGGCGCGGGCGGCTATCTGCGTACCGGGGACCTGGGGTTCGTACGGAACGGAGAGGTGCGCTTCACCGGGCGGCTCCACGAGACGCTCCTGACCAGCGGGGTGACGCTGCACACCCAGGACGCCGAGCGCGAGCTGCTCGGCTGCCGACGCCCCTTGGGCACCGCCCGGGTGTTCTGCACCGGACCCGGCACCGGGCATCTGGTCGTGGTGCAGGAGGTCCGTACGGCGGGTGGCTCGCGGGCCGGGCTGCCCCGGCTCGCCGAGGAGGTACGGGCCCGGATCGCGGCGGAGTTCGGGGCCGCGGTGGACGGCGTGCTGCTCGTACGCCCGGGAACGCTGCGCCGCGCCGGAAGCGCCAAGATCGCCGGTTCCGTGCTGCGCGAGCAGTTCCTGCGGGGCGAGGTGCGCGCACTGCACGCCGAGTTCGCCCCGGGCATGCGGGCGGGCTATCCCGTCGGCCCGGCAGCGGCCCCCGTCGGCCTGTTGCGTATGGGGTAGCGGAGACAGAACGCGTTTCACGGGGCGTGGCTGGGAAGAATTGGCGGCAGGATTTCGCCAATTCGGGAACCGGCGTCACGGATGCGCGTGAGGCGTACGTGCCCGCCTCTGTCGAACGGACATTCTTCAACCAGGTGGGCGCGGCTTATCGCGCCCTCTTCACGAGTGGCGGAATCACGGGAGGTGCAGTGGAGACGTCAAAAAGATTTGGGAATAATCGTATGGAGGTGGGCGGTTGGGGGTACTGGGTTCTTTCGGGGGCTGACTCCCGGACTGCCCCTCGCCGCGAGCGCAGGCCGAAGGACCGGTCCGGAAAGACGGTGCGCGGCGAACCAGAGTGACGTTCGGGGGGCGACGTGGTCAGGGTTCTCATCGCTGAGGATATGCGGATGCTGCGGCAGGCGCTCGTCGCGCTGCTGGAGCTGGAACCCGACATCGAAGTGGTGGCCGAGCTGTCCAACGGCTCCGACATCCTGCCGCGTGCCACGGAACTCCGGCCCGACGTCGCCGTACTCGACATCGATCTGCCCGGCATGGACGGTCTGACCGCCGCCGCCGCGCTGCACACCGCCGTCCCCGAGTGCCGCACCATGATGCTGACCAGCCTGGGCAGGCCGGGGAACCTGCGCCGGGCGCTGGCCGCACGCGTCTCCGGCTTCCTGCTCAAGGACAGCAGCCCCGACGCGCTCAGCCAGGCGATCAGGGCCGTCGCCAGGGGCGAGCGGGTGATGGACCAGCAGCTCGTGCTGGCGGCGCTGGACAACGAGCCGGAGCCGCTGACGCCACGGGAGCGCGAGGTGCTGCTGCTCGCCTCCGAGGGCGAGGGCGCGGCGCAGATCGCGGCCCGGCTCTACCTGTCGGCAGGCACCGTGCGGAACTATCTGACCTCCGTCGTGACCAAGCTGAACGCCCGCAACCGGGTGGACGCGATCCGCATCGCCCGCGAGGCCGGCTGGCTCTGAGCCGTAGCAGCCGTAACAGCTGTAGCGGCCGTAGTCAGGCGCCAGGCCAGGTGTTCAGAGTGGCGGCCAGGCGTCCTGAGGCGTGCGGTCAGGCCGTGACCGCCGGTCCGTACGGTCAGGCCGTGACCGCCGGTCCGTACTCGTCCTCGGCGCCCCGGTCCTGCCCGCCGCCGGGCCCCGGCACCCCGGCGGGATCCAGCTCGGCCGTCAGCTCGAACCAGCCGTCGGGGCGCACCCCCGCGCTCAGCCGCCCGCCCAGGTGCTCCATCCGGGCCGTGAGGTTGCCCAGCCCGCTCCCGCCGTCGGCGCCGTCGGCACCGTCGCAGCGCAGGATCGTGGACGGCTTGCCCACACCGTCGTTGGCCAGGGTCAGCCGCACCGTACGGTCCCCGCGCAGCGCCTCGATCGTGCAGTGCTGGGCCTTGCTGTGCCGCAGTACGTTGGTCAGCCCCTCGCGCAGCACGCTCGCCAGCACCGTGTCCACCAGGTTCGGCAGCTCCCCGCACTCCAGTCGGGTGGTGGTGTGGATGCCGACCGCCGCGAGCATGGACTGGGCCGTGCCCGCCTCCGCGGTCAGGGACATCCGGCGGTAGCCGCGCGCCACGGTCCGCACGTCCGCGAGGGCCTGCCGGGACGCCTCCAGGATCTCGTGCAGCTCCTGCCGCGCGCGGGAGTTCTGCTCGGGCACCAGGCGGTGTACCAGCTCGCACTTGAGCGTGATCGTGGAGAGGCTGTAGCCCAGCAGGTCGTGGACGTCGCGGGCGAACCGGAGCCGCTCCTGCGCGATGGCCAGCCGGGCCAGCTCGGCGCGCGACCGGTAGACCTCGGAGACCAGACCGGTCAGCCGGGACAGCCCGAAGACCACCAGGCCGGTCAGCGCGGTGGACACGGTGGTGTACGCCACCTCGCCCCACCCGAAGCCCACCTGGAACAGCAGCACATCGGTGGTCGCCATGATCCCGCCGAAGGCGATCCAGGACAGCGGGGACCGCAGCACCAGCAGCGCCGATCCGGCCAGGAACCCCGGTGTGCCCAGCCAGGCGTGCTTGAAGACGGCGAAGGGGAGGAACGTCAGCAGTGCCTGGAGCCCCAGGGTCCAGTGCCGGGCGCCGCTCAGCCGAGGCGCCAGCCCGGGGAAGGAATGGGCGAGTTGGAGGGCCAGCAGAACGGCGAGGGCGGGCAGCAGGGTCAGCATCAGCAAGGCCGCGTCGAGGGCCTTCGCGGAGGGGTGCGCGTCGACGACGTAGGTGACCGCGACGGTGAAGTAGCCGAGGAGGACGACCGCGGTGATGATCACGGCCATGCGCGGCGCGAGGTCGTCCTGGTGTGTCTCCGCGGCGTGCCCGGCGTCATCGGGCACGGGATTGCCCTGCACGCATCCTCCGGATGGTTGTGCCGTATGAGGTGGCTTGCCCGAGAGTATCCGATCTCCACAGCCGCGGAGGTGGGAACGGAAGGAGGCTTGAGGATCACATGAACAACGGAATGGGGTTGAGGCTTTCGTACGCCGTGGGAGCGGCGACGCGGCCCAGCCTCACGGGTACGTCGAAGAGGCGTCCGGGCGCGAACCGCGCCCAGTGCGGCCGCAGTCCGGGGACGCACACCTTGACGACCGGCAGCCCGACGTCAGGGCGCGTCTGGTCCAGGACGAGCAGCTCCAGGCCGTGCGCGCGCACGATCCCCCGTACGGCGCCGAGGCCGCCGGAGGCCGCGCCGTACGCCGTGCCACCGGACCCCCGCCCGCTCGGCGGCGCCCCGGCCGGATCCGGCGCCAGATAGGGCTGCCCGGCCACGGTGGCCGTGCGGAACCAGCGCAGCGCGTCGGGGTCCGCGGTGTCGTATCCGGAACCGTCGGCGCACGCGTGGACCACCGGCGGCAGCATCTGGTTGAGCTCGGCCAGCGCCCGGCGCAGCGCGGTCCGCCGGTCGAAGTGCGCGCCGAACCCGAGGGTGATGTCCTCCGCCGCCTTGTCCGTACGGCGGGAGAGCGCGGCGACCACCGGGACGCCCAGGTCGGCGGTCAGGTCCAGGGCCCACACCTCGCGGTGCAACTCGGCGTGCACCTGCCGCAGCCGTCCGATCCAGGTGTCGCCGGGGGCGGTGAAGGCGTCGAGGTCGAGCCCCGGCTGGCGGGTGCGGTTGTACCACCACAGCGCGACCGCGTCCCGCTCCACCAGCTCCAGGAAGCCCCGCACGACGGCGTCGGCCGGATCGCCGCCCGCCGCCGCGCCGTTGGACGTGGCCAGGCAGTAGCGCCGACCGGGCGGCTGCGGGACGTCGTAGTACAGCAGCGCGGTGGGCATCAGCCGGTGCCGTCCGGCGGTCACCGACCACACGGGCGTCCAGTCGATCTCCGCGTCCGGATCGAACGGATCGCACACCTGGTGCTGCGGCGCGTGGGCCGCGTTCCAGCGGTCGCGGTCGGCGAACTGCCGCTCGGCGTACAGCTGCACCAGGTCCGGATGGACCGCGCTGCCCGGCTCCAGGTCGCGCAGGCGCGCCCGCCGCCGCGGCTCGTCGCCCGCGAAGCGGCCGCTGTGGTGCTCCAGCGCCTCGGCCAGGGCACTGGCTCTGGCCTGCACGGACGTGGCCCCCTTGCCGTGGGCTGCGGCGCGCAGCCCGGCCCGTACGCCGTCGAGACCGGGCCGCGCGGCCGGGCTGACGGGCCCCGGCGTTTCCAGCGGTCCCGGCGGCTTCGGTGTTCCCGGCGTTCCTGGCGTTCCTGGCGGCTCCGGCGCGGGGCGGTGGCGCGCGTGGAAGCAGTTGAGGAAGGTGGGACCGCGCGGATCGCGGCTGATCTCGGACACCAGCCCGGTGAGCGGATCGATCAGATGGGCGTACGTGTCCAGCAGACGGCGGGCGGACGGCTCGGAGGAGGGCGCCGCATCGGCCGGTGGCCCGGGGGAGGGCGCCGGGCCTGCGGACGGTGCTGACGGCAGCGTGAAGGGCGCCCGTACCCGGTCCGCGACCAGCCCCGGATCTCCGCACGCGGGACACTGCGGACGGCGCCGCACCGGATGCCGTTCCCCGGCGCCGGTGAGGCAGTCCAGCGTCCACAGCGCGGACTGGCCGGGGTGCCGGTGCCCGGCCAGCCACCCCGCTGCTTGAACGGCGGTCAACTGGAGCGCCGTGGCCCGGCTCGCGTTCAGCGCGGCGGGCGGGCGCGGCACCGGGGCGCATCGCCCCGACCGCCCGAGCAGGTGGGCCTCGGCCCGCCGCCCCCGCCACAGGCGCTCGGCCAGACAGGACCAGCAGGGCCCGTCCGCGTCGCCGAGGAAGGGCCCGATCCAGATCGTGGTGCCGACCGGCTTGACGGGCAGCCAACTGCGCCCTGCCGTACGGTGTTCCGTGTCGACCTCGGCCAGGGCGGGGTCGAGGTAGTCGTCGCAGACCACCATGGTCAGGGCGGCCTCGTCCGGTTTCGGCACCGGGCGCAGCCCCGCCGCCCGCAGCGCCCGTTGCGCGTCGGCCGGGTCGGTGGAGCCGAGGACGACGGTGGCGGCAGGCTGATCCGCGGTTTCGGCCGTGGTTCCGGTGGTTGCCGTGGTTCCGGTGGTTCTGGTGGTTGCCGTGGTTCTGGTTGTTCTGGTTGTTCCGGTGGTTCCGGTGGTTCCGGTGGTTCCGGTGGACGCGGCGGCCGGGGCGCCCCACGCCAGCGACCAGAAGGCGTCCCGTGGGCCGGGCGCCCGGTCGCTCTCGTACACCAGGCCCGCCGCGCGTAATCGGTCGACGATCCGCGCGCCCTCCTCGGCCGGGACCGCGTGCGCCGCGTCGGCCAGCACCCGGGCCAGGTCCCGGGTGCCGTCGATCAGGGGCGCGAGCGCGGCCGCGTAGCCGCCGTGCAGGGCCGTGACGCTGCGCTCCGAGACCAGGTAGACGGCCTCGCCCGGGACCGGCTCGACCGTCAGGTGCGGTGCGAAGCGCAGCATCCCCATCAGCGGTCGCCGACGGTGCAGATGCAGATGCCGGGCGGCGGGGTGGGCCAGGGGTCCGCGGTAAGGTCCTCGATCACGAGATCGGCTTCGGCGAGACGGACCGGCTCGAGCGGCTGGTTCTGCTCACCTGCCGAACGGCTGGGCGGTGGGGTCGCGATGGCGCTGTTCATGGGGGACATCTCCTCGAGTGCGCACTGGTCGTGGCAAAGGAGCCCGGGTGATGCCCGTGGTGAGGAACGCACCGCGGACCAGTGACTCCTTCATCACCAGGGTGTGAGCTTGTCATGGCGACCGCCACCCAGGATTCATGCCGAGATCGGGAATCCGGCACTGGCCCGGCACACCGCCCGCGCGCGAGGCTCGTATATGCCTCGATGGCGGAGCGCGGCCAGGGGGCATCCGACTGATGTATGACGGGTGACGGAGGTACGGATCCATGGACATCAAGCTGTTGGGCCCGCTCAGCGTCGAGGCGTGCGGTCAATCGATCGTGCCCAGCGCGGGGAAGCCGCGGCAGATCCTTGCACTGCTGTCCGTCTACGCCAACCAGATGCTGCCGGTTCCCACTCTGATGGAGGAGATCTGGGGCGCGGATATGCCACGCAGCGCGCTCACCACACTCCAGACGTACATCCTCCAGCTCCGCCGCCGGCTGGCCGCCGCGTACGGGCCGCAGGCCCCGCAGGCGTCCAAGGCGGTCCTGGCCACCCGCTACGGGGGATATCTCCTGGAGGCCGAACCGGGCGCGGTGGACGTCCATGAATACGACCGTCTGGTGGCCGCGGGCAACGACGCGCTGGACGCGGGGGACGACGGGGAGGCGTCCCTGCTGTTCAGTGAGGCCCTGGCGGTCTGGCGCGGCCCCGCCCTGGTGGACGTGCGGGTCGGCCCCATCCTGGAGATCGAGGTGGCCCGGCTCGAGGAGAGCAGGCTCGGCGTCCTGGAGCGCCGGATCGAGGCCGACCTGCGCCTGGGCCGCCATGCGGCGCTGCTGACCGAGCTGACCGAGCTGACGGCCCGTCACCCGCTGCACGAGGGGCTGCACGCCCAGTGCATGGCGGCGCTCTACCGCGCGGGACGCCCGTGGCAGGCGCTGGAGGTCTACCAGGGACTGCGCTCGCGTCTGGTGGAGGATCTCGGCCTCGAACCCTCGCCGCGGCTGCGGAAGCTCCAACAGGCCGTCCTCGCCTCCGATCCCGCCCTCGACCTGGACCTGGGCGGCGGGTGGCGGCGGCCGGTGCTGGATCTGTTCGCCGCCTGACGGGCCACCCTGATACGTCCCGGCACACCCTCCCCCGCCGGGTCGGTCACGGCTCCGCTCCCCGTTCCCCGCGCGGGAGAGCGGAGCCGTGGTGGTTCGACCGCACCCGACGACCAGGCCCCGCTGACGGAAGGCGGCACCGCCATGCCCGGCCCCCTGCGGCACTCCACCGGACTGTTCACCGTCGTCACCACCTTCACCCTCCATCACCCCGACCGGGACGAGGAGTTCGAGCGCCACTTCGGCCACCACGCGTCCTGGCTCCGCGCCCAACCGGGCTTCGACTCGCACCAGGCGGTGCGGCTCGCCGACTGCCCCGCCACGTACGTCGACCTCAGCCGCTGGCGCAATCCGGAGAGCTTCCAGCGCGCCCGCAGCAGCCCGAGGTTCCAGGCCCACGCGCGGGAGTTCCGGTCGCTGGCCGAGGTGGAGGTCGATCCGTCGCGCAACGTGCTGCGCTCGGGCGACAACGACATCTCCGAGGGGGCTCCCGCGCTCGTCGTGGAATGGCTGGTCGCCGAGGGCATGAACCTCGGCGAATTCGACCGCGCCTACGCCGCGTTCATGACGGACCTGTGCGACCGCGAGGGATTCCTCCACGCCGACCTGACCAGGTCGCTGATCAAGCCCGGTGCCTACCTCTTCGTCACCTGGTGGGTCACCGCCGACGCCTGGCGGGCCGCCCGCCGGTCCGCCCCCGCCACCGGCGCGGCGGAGTCCGCCGTGCACCTCACCGCGGTCCAGGCGGCCGGTCGTGCCCGCTGATCCGTACCCGCTGGTTCGTGCCGCTGATCCGCGCGGCTGATCCAAACCGCTGTTCCGCACCGCTGGTTCGCGCGGCTGGTCCAAACCGCTGATCCGTACCGCTGATCCGCACGGAAGGGGGACTCGTGCGCGTTCTGTTCACCACCCGGTCCGCCGGCGGCCGTCTCGCCCCGCTGCTGCCGCTGGCGCGTTCCTTCGTCGCGGCGGGGCACGGGGTACGGGTCGCGGTGCCGCCGGGGTGTGCCGAGGCCGTCGCCCGCGCCGGACTGCTCGCCGTACTCGTCGGCCCGCAGCTCGCGGCCGTCTCGCCGCGCGGGGCGGCGCCGATGGCGCTGCCGGGCTTGCCAGGAGTCTGGCCCGACAACTGGCCGCTGCACCCCGCTTCGCTGACCGGCGCCCAGCACGCCGTGCTCCGGGCGACAGCCGCCGCACGGCTGCGCGCGGCCGAGGCGATGGCCCCGGACCTGGTCGCCTTCGCGCGCTGCTGGGAGCCCGATCTCGTCGTCCACGACGCGAGCTCGTACGCGGGCATCGTCGCCGCCGCCGTGCTGGGCGCGCCCGCCGTCAGCCAGCTCTCCGGGAGCGCCGCGATCATCCGGCTGGACCGCCACCGCCTCGACGGACCCCCGCTGCCGGGCTTCGCCCGCCTGCTGGAGCGGTACGGCGCCGACCCGGCCACCGAGCCGGACCTGTGGCTCGACCCGTGCCCGCCGAGTATGGCGCTGCCGTCCGCGGAACGCCGACTGCGCGTACGGTTCGTCCCGCCGCCCCTGGATCCGGCGACGGCGGCGCGGCTGCGGCACATGGCGGGCCGGTACGACAGGCATCCCGGCACCAGGCCCGGACCGCTCCGCGGCACCGCTTCCGGCGCCTCGCGCGACGGCTCCCCGGCCGGGACGCGGGGCGACGCGCGGCCTCGTGACCCAGGCGGCCCACCGGGGAGCGCGGCGTACGGCCGCGCGTCGGACGGGGTGGTCCGCCGGGCGTTCGCCGGGCCGCGCGTCTGCGTGGCCTGGGACGATCCGGCGGGCCTACCGGAACCGGTGCGGTCGGTGGTGCGGCAGGTCGAGGCGCGCGGGATACGGATCATCCGGACGGGGAGCGCCGCGGGGCCGCTGCACGTGCTGCTGCCCGGTTGCCGTGCCGTACTGCACCAGGGCAGCGGGGGCGCCGCGCTCACGGCGGCGCTGACCGGCGTTCCGCAGTTGATCGTGCCGCCCCGTCCCGAGCAGCGGCTCAACGCCGCACAGCTGGCGCGCGTGGGGGTCGCACGGGTGTGGATACCACCGGGCGGCGGCCCCCGGCGCCCACCCGGCCCGCCGGGGCCGGCGCCCGCCGCCCGGCCCGCCACCGCGGAGACACACCTGATCGACAATCTGTTCGCCTTGGTGGAGCAGCCGCGCTACGCCGCGGCCGCGGAGCGGCTCCGCGGCGAGATGCTGGCCATGCCGGGGCCGGACGACGCGGTGGCCCGGCTGGCCTCGGCCGTCGGGTGACATCGGCACCGGCGGGCGGGCACGAAGAAGGCCCCCACCGAAGTGAGGGCCTTCTTCCGTCTGTGCGCCGCCAGGGACTCGAACCCCGGACCCGCTGATTAAGAGTCAGCTGCTCTAACCAACTGAGCTAGCGGCGCTCGCTGACGTAAGAGACCTTAGCACCCCGATCCGGCTGAACGAAAATCGATAATTCCGTCCCCCTGATCAGCGCGGGGAGACGGCGGGTGTGCTGGTCAGCGACGTGCGGCCGGGGGTGCCGGCGTCGCCGCGAGCGGCCCGTACGCAGGCCCACAGCAGCACGTCGGGCCCGGGGAGCCACGGGTCGCGGACCTCGGGGGCGACCAGCCAGCGGCCCGGGGGCGGGCCGTCCGGATCGGTCTGCTCCACCGGCCGCAGGGGCGGAACGGTCACCGCGTCCCCCGTCCCGTGGCACAGCAGCGGCGGTGCGTCCGCGCCCCACTCCTCCCAGCGGAGCAGGGCGGGCAGCCGCTGCGCGGTGCCGGGTCGGGCGAACATCAGCACCCGGCCGCGCTGCGTCGCCACCGGGCCGGTCCCCGGGCCGTCGGCCCATAACCGGTTCACCATCCGGCGGCCGAAGAGCGCGGGCGCGCTGATCAGGTCGAAGGTGACACCGCACGGCAGCACGATCGAGGTGCCGGGTCGCTCGGCCCACAGGGCGCGCACGCTGCGCGGGAAGGGGCTCGCCGAGGCCAGCCATTCGGCTCCGGCGGCGGTGACGTGCGCGGCGGTGTGCTGCTGTGATTCCCGAGGCCATGTGGTCATGCCGACCAGATCTAGTGGCGGGTTGCGTTCCGGTTACGTCGAACCGACAAAACCGGGACAGGACCGTGCGGGGAGGAGTATCTTGCGCCGAACAAATATGCCAACGGCTCATGATCTGCGATCATGAGCCGCCTTTCGCGCCGGCGCCGAGCCCTCGTCGCTCCCGCGAACCTCGTCACTCCCGATGGCCGCTGTCGCCCATCAGCTCGCGACCGAACTCCACCATCTTCTTGGCGTAGTCCTCCGTCCACTCCGCCTGCTCCGCGATCAGCGCCGTGGGCAGCCGGTCGAAGCGGCGCGGATCGGCCAGCTGCGCCGCCGCCATGGCCTGGTACTCCATCGCCCGGTCCGTCGCCGCGCGGAACGCCAGCACCAGCTCCGTGGAGCGGGAGAGCAGCTCGCGCGGGTCCTCGATCGACTCCAGGTCGAAGAAGTGCTCGGGATCGGCCGCGGCTTCCGTCGGCTCGAAGAGCAGCGGCGCGGGTTTCAGCCGCCGCTGGGTGTCGGCGCTGGTGCGTTGGCGGGGAGCCGACTGCGGCTCGGACATGTACGTACCTCCCGGATCGTCTGCCGCATTCCATTGTCCCGCCGAGCGCAAGTGGCCCCGGCACGTACCCGCCCGGTGTATCCCGTACCCGGGCATGCGCGGCCCCGTCTCATGGCCGCCAAGCGACGCGGTGTTCCGGTCCGTTGCCGGTCAGGGGCGCCAGGGAACGCGGTGTTCGGTGAGGTGGGCGAGGACCGCGTGGTGGGCCTCCCAGCCGTCGGGGAACTTCACCGTGACCCCCAGCTGCACCGGCTCCGTCGACGGATGCTCGTCCAGCAGCTCCGCCACCCCGGCGCGGCACACGACCACGCACGCGTGCCGGTGCCGTGACGCGAGCACGCACAACCGCCCCGTCTCCAGATGGAACGCCGTCGCGTCCGGCCGCCCGGACAGCGGGTGCAGCACCACCGTCACGTCGAATTCCCGGCCCTGGAGCCGGTTCGCGGTGTCGACGGCGACCCCGGAGACGCCCAGCGCGGCCAGCGCCGCCCGTACCGCCGCCGCCTGGTCCCGGTGCGCGGTGCCCACCGCGATCCGGTCCGCCGTCACCGGCACCGGGTCGGGCGACCGCTCGCTGGTCGCCACCCCACCCCGGTCCAGCATCCGCCGCACCACCTGCGCCACGGCCCGTACCGCCTCCGGGTCCGTACGCGGCGTACGGCGCGCGGGCAGCTCCAGCAGCCCCCAGCCGGACTCCGCGGCCTCGTCCAGCACCCGGTCCGGGCCCGAGCCGTCCGAGGCCACGCCGAACGAGAGCCGCCGGTCGCCGTGGCCCGTGCCGCTGCGGAACCGCGCGTACGGATAGAAGGCGTCCGACACCAGGGGCGCCGCGGACGCGGGAAGCCGCCACGACACGGGCAGCCGGTGCTGCGGCAGCCCCGGGTTGTGCGCGAGCAGGGTGGCGACGGCGCTCGCCGACGGGTCGTACGACAGCCCCGCCCACTGCTCGGTGCCCACCACGCTGAACGGGTCCAGCTGCCCGGGGTCGCCGACGAACAGCGCCCGCTCGAACAGCCCCGCGACGGCGAGCAGCGCATCCGACCGCATCTGGTACGCCTCGTCGACGATCGCGTGCCGCCACGGCTCGACGTTCCTGACGTGCGCCCACTTCGCGGCCGTCGAGACCACGACGTCCAGGCCCGCCAGGTCGGACACCTTGGCGGACTTCACCACGCGCTGGTGCCCGTCCAGCACCGGGTCGTACGGATGGGCGTCGCTGCTGTGCAGCCGCCCGATCGGCAGCTCGGGGTCCTCCCTGGCCAGCCGGTCCACCAGGTCGTCCACCTGGGCGTTGGTCTGCGCGACGACCATCAGCGGCCGCCCGGCGGCGGCCAGCTCGCGGGCCGCGCGCACCACCAGGGTCGACTTGCCCGCGCCGGGCGGGGAGTCGACGACCACGCCGCGGTGCGCGCCGTGCAGCGTCTCGTGCAGGATCGCCTCGGTCGCGCGGGCCGCCGCCGCGGCGGGATCGAAGGCGGTGGCCCCCGCCGAGCGACCCGCGTCCTTCGTCGTGGGGCCGGTCACAACGCCCCCTGGCAGTCGTGTCCCGAGCCGCGTCCCGACCGCGACGGGACCACTCGTGCCGCCGCGACGCACTCCGCGGGCGACGTCCGGTCCACCGGCCCGAGCGCGCGCCCTGGGGCCGTGGCGCCGACAGGTGTCCACGCTGCTGCGACGCGGGCGTCCCGCCGCCTGCCGGACGTGGTGTGGGCCACCGGCCGGGGCCCGCGCCCTGGGGCCTCGGCGTGGACCCGCCGCCCGGCGCGCGGGGCGTCGGGCCGGGACGGCGCGGGCCGGGGCCGGGGCGGCTCCGCGGCCCGGATCGGGTCGTCGGCGGCACGGCGGTCGGGCGCGGCCGACCGCGCAGACCGGCTCTCGGCGGCCGGGGGCGTGCCCCTCACAGATGGTCCTCCTCGGTCACGGGGTCGGGCCGGGTGGCGGCGTCGTCCTCGCCGGGGGCGGCCGGAGGGCCGCCGTGGGTCCACGGCGTACGCTCCGGATCGGGCAGCTCCGGCCCGCCGCGCGGCGCGTGCTCGAACAGCGTCCAGCACACCTGGTCACCCTCCGCGGGCACCGAACCCGGGGCCGGGGTTCTGCCCCGCCCCATCCCGCCGGTCAGCCGCACCACCACACCGCCGCCCGACGCGTACCCGGCGAACTCCCCGGGCTGCGTCTTCCCGTCCGGCAGCTCGCGGAACAGCTTCGCCTCCTCGGCCAGCTGCGGACGGTCCTCGGTGACGACCGTGACGAGCGGCCGCGGCCTGGGCGACTTCCCCTCCGACCAGGCCATCTCCACCGCGGCGACCCGCCCGGCGAAAGCCTCCCCGGCCAGCCGCCGCCCCGCCATGACCAGGGGGTCGTCCAGCGCCTCGTCCGCGTCCAGCTGGGCCTGGGCGGTCTCCCGCGCCATGAGCTTCCGCGCCGCCGTCACCGCGTCGTCCCACTTGGGCTGCGGCGGCTCGCCCGCCCGCACCCGGTCCCGGTGGCCGGTGTACGACCAGCGGTCGCGCTTCCAGCGCTCGCCGACCCGCGCCCCCTCGGGGAGGGCCCGCAGCAGATCCACCGCCCGCCACACGGCCTGCCACGTCGGCCGCAGCTGGCCCGCGACCAGCTCCCGCAGCTCCTCCTCGGCTCCGCGCAGCCGGGCCGCCGCGCCGGGCACCCCGTCGGCCAGGGCGCTGCGCGCCGTGTCGTACCGCGTCATCGCCGGGGCCAGCCGGGCGTTGTCGAACTCCGGGTCGGTGGCCGGTCCCGCGGGCGGGCAGGTCAGGAGCCCGTCCGCGTCCCGCTCCAGCTCGGCCCGGAGCGCCGCCTCCGCCCCCGACAGGCCCTCCGGGGGGTCGATCCAGCCGAGCAGGGCCCCCAGATGCTGGTCCTCCAGCGCGCTCTGGCCGGTCGCCCAGTGCCGTCCGAGCAGATCGGTCACCGCGAGCAGCAGCGACGACCCGGGGACCCGGGACCGCTCGCCGTAATGCGTCAGCCACCGGCCGAGCAGCGGTACCCGCGGGGGCGCGGGGAAGGGCGTCCGCGGATCCTGCTCCGCCGTCCGCCGGAACCGCATCGAGCGGCCCAGCAGCCGTACGAACTCCACGCCCGGCCCGCTGGGCACCAGCAGCTGCGGGGCGTCCGCGCACAGCTCGACCTCCACCGGGACCTTCTTCCCGGTCTCCGGATCGGTCTCCTTGCGCTCCTCGGTCTCGACGTCGTCCGCGTACCCCTCCAGGTACGGCAGCATCTCCTCGGCCAGCTCCGCGAGGAACGCGAACCGCAGGTCCCGGTCGCGCGGCTGCGCCACGACCAGCAGCCGGGGCGCGTCCCGCTCGGTGCCCACCAGCGCCCCGAGCGGCGCGCCCGCCTCACCGGCGGTCGTCAGCGGTACGAAGACCATGGGGCGGTCGGACAGACGGCGGTGCCGCACGGTGGCGGCGGGCCGCGCCCGGCCGTCCCTGACGGCCTCCATCCGGGCCAGCGTGGTGATCAGCGACACGCCGCCTCCCCGTGACGCGCAGTCTCCTGCTCGCGTCCCGCCGCTTCTCCGCTGCCTGCCGCCTCCCCGCGACACGCCGCTTTTCCGCTGCCTGCCGCCTCCCCGCGACACGCCGTTTCTCCGTGGCCCGCCGCCTCCGCGTGGCCCGCCGCCGGGCGGGCGGCCGGCGCGCCGGCCAGCGCCTCGGCTCGGAGCACCGCCGCCCGCCGCAGCGCCTCGACGGCGGGGTCGCCGGGATCGGCAGACGGGCCGATCTCGTACCGCGCCGCCGCGAGGACGTCCGCCACCGTCGCCAGACCGCCCAGTTCCCCGCGCGCCCCGCGCCCCAGGGCCTCGACCGAACCCACCGCGCGGGCCCGCTGACGGCAGTGGAACGCCAGCTCGCACGCGGCCAGGCACTCCGGTGCGTACGCCGCGTCGACCGCGTCCACCGCCGCGGCCAGTTCCGCCGCGGGCCGGGTGGGCGTCCTGCCGTCGTCCGCCAGGCGCAGATCGAAGGTGGTGCCTCCGGGCAGCGCGGCGGCGATCTCCTCGACCCGGGTGAGCCGGGTCAGCTGGCGCCGGGTGACGGACCGCTGCTTGCGCACGTCGACCAGTTCCGCCGTCGGCAGGTTGGAGAAGTCCTTGGGGCAGACCAGCAGCGCGTGGGCGTGGACCCGGTCCGGGCCGCCGATCCGCTCGGCCACCCGCTCCAGCGCCAGGACGTACACCGCGGCCTGGCGCGCGGCCGCGCCGACCTTGGCGGGGTCCGCCGCCCCGTCGATCAACGGGAAGGACTTGATCTCCACGACGGTCCAGGTGCCGTCGGGCCGCACCACCACCGCGTCCGGCTCCAGGAACGCGGGCGACCCCGCCACGTCCAGACTCACCATCGGGTGGTCCAGCAGGGCCCATCGCCCGGCGGCCGTGGCCTCGCGCAGGGCCAGCGCCGTACGCGCCGTACGCCCCTGCGGACCCACCGCCGTCAGATCGGGGGACAGCACCGTGCCCGGCTCGGGGGCGGGCAGCCCGGAGGCCGCGCCGCCCAGCCGCTCGTACAGCAGCCGCAGCAGCTCCGCGCCGCCGTCCGCCGTGACGCGCGCCTCGAAGACGTTGCCGCGCTGGTGCGCGAACTGCGACTGCCCGAACGTCGCGGGGGAGCCCAGGGCCCGGGCCAGCGCGCGCTTGTCGATCCCGGCGCCGTCCAGCAGGGTCCGGCGGCGGCAGCCGGGGTTGGCCGCCAGCGCGGCGAGGGCCCGCGCGTCCAGCGGCTGCGGTACGGCGGGCCCGCGCAGCTCAGCGAGCTGTTGCCGCAGCGCTGCCGTCGGCAGCGGCCGCGGGCTCCGCGGCGCCGGTGTCCGCTTCCCCGCCGCGGCCTCCGCCGTGCTGTCGAGGGATACGTTCGCGTTCACGCGCCGAAGTCTGGCATCCGCCACTGACATCCGCGGCGCTCTCGGCCTTTTCGGCGCCGACGGCGACCCGGGCGGTGGCGACCCGCGCGACGGCCGTGCCGCCCGCTTCAGCAGCGGCGGCGACCGGTGCGGCCGTGGCCTCGGCGGTGTCCGCGGCGCCTCGGCGGCCGCGGATCCGGTCGATCATCCGCATCATGGGCCGGGCCAGCAGCGCGGCGACCCCCATGGTGGCTATCCCGGCCGCCCCGTCCATGAAGTAGTGGTTCGCCGTCCCCATGACGATCAGAAGGATGCTCAGCGGGTACACCACCGCCGCGAACTTGGCCCACAGGGAGCGCCCGTGGGCCCACAGGGCCACACCGCACCACAGCGCCCAGCCCACATGGAGGCTCGGCATGGCCGCGAACTGGTTGGTGAAACCGCCGAGCCCGCGCGGCGCGCTCGCCTCGCCGCCCCACCAGCCGTACTCGCTGTAATGCGCCATCCCGTCGACGAACCCGTAGGCGTCGTCCAGCAGCCGCGGCGGGCAGGTCGGCATCAGGGAGAAGCCGACCAGGCCTATCAGGGTCGCGACCAGCAGCCAGGTGCGGAAGAACCGGTAACTCGCCTGCCGCCGCTTCCACAGCCACACCAGGACCGCCGGGGTGGCCACGTAGTGCAGCGACGCGTACGCGAAGTCCGCCGGGACCCCCACCCAGGCGTGGTCGATGAATATCCGGTTCAGAGGAGTCTCGAAGTCGATATGGAGATCTCTCTCCAGCCGGAGTATCCCCAGGCCGTTGTCGACGGCCGTCGACACGTCGCCACGGGCCAGCAGCCGACCGGCCGAGTACACGGCGTACACCACGGCGATCAGCGGCAGCTCGGTCCACCAACGTGGCCGAGTGCCCGGCGATGCTCCGGTGCGGGGCACGGTGAGGGGCATCCGGACGCTCTCCAAAAAGTCAGGCGGGCCACGATTGGCGCGCATCAAACCGTACGGCGTAAGCGAAACGCCTCGCGCACCGGCCCCTGAAGCGTCCGGCAGAGCGGACCGAAACCGGGAGATAGGCCCACAGACCGGCGCGGTCACGCACTGGCGGGCTCCCCTGTGGCGCAGTCGCGTGTGAGCGGGAAGACGCGGCCGCCGGACCTTGGGTTGCCTTCCGAGGCACCCTGGGGCACCCCGGGGCGAGGCTTCGATCACGTGAGCGATGATGGGAGGGCGGCAGAGCGGCTCTGCCGTGATATCTCGCGAAACCCGGCGAAAGGCCCCTTTCATGGCACCGCGCATCCTGCTCGCCCGGCACGGACAGACGCAGTGGTCGCTGGCAGGCAAGCACACCGGCCGTACGGACATCCCGCTGCTGGACGAGGGTCGGCGCGGGGCCAAGCTGCTGGGGGAGCGGTTGCACCGCGCGCCCTGGTCGGGCCTGCCGGACGTCGAGGTCCGTACGAGCCCGCTGGTCCGCGCGAAGGAGACCTGCGAGCTGGCGGGCTTCGGCGACCGGGCGCAGGAGTGGGACGCGCTGATGGAGTGGGACTACGGCGCGTACGAGGGCATGACCGGGGCCGAGATCACCGCGATCCGGCCCGGCTGGTTCATCTGGCGGGACGGGGTCCCGGTGGGCTCCCCCGAGGCGCAGACGCCGGGGGAGACGCTGGCGCAGCTCGCGGCGCGGGCCGACACGGTCGTGGAGTGGGCGCGTTCGGCCGACCGCGATGTGCTGGTCTTCGCGCACGGCCACATCCTGCGGACGCTCGCCGCCCGCTGGCTCGGCCTCGACGCGTCCTTCGCGGCCAGGCTGCGGCTCGACCCGACCTCCCTGTCCATCCTGGGCTGGGCCTACGGAGAGCCCGCGATCGAGCGCTGGAACGACACCGGCCACCTGGCCTGAACCGGCGGCCACCTGGCCTGAGTGGCCACCTGACCTGAGCCGGCCCGGCTCGACCGCCGACGCTTCGGACCGCCGACGCCTCGGACCGGGCTCTCCCAGCGCTACCTCCCCCGGACTCCGTCCGGGAGGTGCCCCCAGGAGACGCCCCCAGCGCTCCGATGGCGGGCGAGGAAGGCCGCGACGGCCGCGTTCCCCGAGTGCGGCCGCAGGGCGCGGGCCGCCTCGTCGAGCATGACCCTGATCCTGCCGGACCGCACCCGGTCCAGCAGCTCCAGCGTGCGGCTCGCCGCCGCGGCGGCCTCCTCCGCGGCTCCGCCCCCGGCCAGGTCGACCGCCAGCTCGGCCGTGTACAGCGCGGTGTTGCGGGCGAAGTGCGGATCCTGGAGCGCCACCGCGCGCCGCGCGTGCCCGGCCGCCCGCTGCCAGTCGCCCAGCATCGACCAGCACTGGGCCTCCAGGCCGGTCAGTTCGGCCGCGCCGAAGAAGGTCATCCACTCCGGATCGGCGTCCGACGGGCCGCGGTCGAACAGCCGGTGCGCCCGCAGCATCGCGTGCTCGCACGCCGTACGGTCCCCGAGCCCGGCCCAGCCGCCCGCCTCGCGCAGCGCCAGCAGTGACAGCAGCCGCGGTGAGTCGAGGTGCCGCGCGGCCTGCTGCCCGGCCTGCGCGGCGCGTACGGCCTCGCGGGGGCACCCGGCGTCGCGCGCGAGGAACGCGATGTTGCAGAAGGCGTGCGCCTCCAGCGCCCGGTCGTCGGCGATGCGGGCGGCGGCCAGCGCCTCCGCGTAGTGGGAGCGGGCGTCGGCGAAGCGCCCGGAGTCGTGTGCCAGCCAGCCGACGGAGATGGCCAGTTCACCGGTGCCCGCGTGCAGCCGGTCGGTGACCGCCTGGCGGCGGGCGCCCGCGTCCAGGAGGGCGTACGCCGTGCGCAGCGGCTGGGCGGCGCGCGCGTACAGGCCGTCGGCGCCGAACCGGTCGTCGAAGACCCGGATGCGGCGCACCGCATCCTCCACGGCGACCGCCTCGGACTCCCCGACGCGGCGGGGCTCGGGGGCCGGTCCGGCGCTCCGGGACGGGGCGGCCATGGCGGCCGGGCCGCCGGTGATGAACGCGCGACGCAGCACGTCGCTCTCCTTGCACAGGTCAGAGGGGTACGGGTCGGGTGAGTGAGGGGCGGAGGGGGGCGGGTCGAGGTGTTCCGCGCCCACCGGCTCCGGATCGCGCGGGTGCGGCGCGGCCGGATACGGACCGTGGGGGTACGGATGGGGGTGCAGAGCTGCCGGATACGGGTCGCGGGCGGACGGAACGGGGGAGCGCGGACCGGGGGAGCGCGGACCGGACCCGCGCGGCGCGGAGTCCGGCTCCCTCGGAGGCGGTACGCCCGTCCCCTGGTCGCCGGCGGTACCCGCACCCGCGCGCGCGGCGTGCCCGCGGACGGCCTCACGCGGCACGAACCCCAGATCCGTCAGCGCCAGGCCGGGGAACATGTGCAGGAACACCCGCTCGTAGGCGTAGTTGGGGCAGCGGATGGCCCCGGACTCGACCCGGCCGATGTAGCGGGCGTCACACGAGACCTGTTCGCCGATCTCCCGCGCGGCCCGCCGCACGGCCGCGGCGAACTCGGCCGCCGAGAGCGGCCCGCGCAGCCGCCGGAACGCGGCGTTGGGGCGCGGTTCCGCGGTGTCCCCCCGAGGGCCTGCCGCCCCGGACGGCGGAGCCCCGGCCGACGCCCCCGGGGGCGGGGCCACCTCGGGCGCGGGTGTCGCGGACGGTGCCCCGGGCTCCGGCGACGGCGGCGGTATCGACCCCGGCGGCAGTGCTCCCGGACGCACGGCCGACGGTGACGGACACGAAGTCGACGAAGACGACGAAGACGCGGGAAACGGCGTCATGGCCGACCCTCTCCCTACGGTGATGCCGTTTCGGCGGACACGAACCGTACCGCCCATATCCCCTTCAGTAACGGCAGTTTGGCTACAAACGGGATATCTCACCCGCGATCTGCCATGAACTGCCACCCTTTGTGGCGGCATTCCGCCGTAGCCGTTGACGGGCACGGGCGTTGAACCTTGAGGAAGGACCCAGCACGGCGGAGGAGGCGTTTCCCTTGGTGAAGGCCGGATTGCCCAGCAGTGGTTCGTGGGCGGCGGACCCGCGTCATCCGGGCAGGGACCGGAGTGCGCTCCCGGACGGCGGCCCCGGACAGCGGTGCGACCTGGTCACCGTGCCCGCCCGCCAGGGACTGGAGGCAGTGGACATCCTGCGGCTGGGGGTCGGCGTCGGCCCGGTGCTGCACGACGGTTCGTGCGACACGCTCGGCTTCCTGGTGCCGCCCGGCACGGCGGACCGCTGGGACCTGCCCGGCAGCGCCTGTACGCAGACGTACGGACGCGGGATCGCGGCCGGCGGCGGGACGGGGGCGGGCGGCGTGGCCGAACCGCCGGTGACCGGCACCGGCTGGCTCGTCCCGCCCGACGACGCCATCGTCGCCGCGACCGACCCCGAGGTGCTCCGCGAGGCCCTGGGGGAAGCGGCCCGCACGATCGAGGCCGTCGACCGCTGCCAGTGAGCCGACCGCTGCCAGTGGGCGCCCGATGATCGCCGTCCGCCGCCGCGCGCGATACTGGACGCGTGGCGAAGGGCAGGCGGAAGAGCGGACGCGGGGGCACGGCGGAGCGCGAAGGCGCCCCGGCGCGCGCACGCACCGCCGAGCGTGGCCGCACCGCCGAGCCGGTCACGGCGCCGGTGGACGGCGGACGCGCCGAGCTGCTGCCCGACCGCGACCGCCCGCACGGCTGGACACTGCTGCTCGACGGCGCCCCACAGTCGCATGTGGACCTCGACGATCCCTCGTATCTCGACTTCGAGTACCAGCGCAGGCTCGGGCACATCGCGGATCTCGCGGCCCCGCCCGGCCGTCCGGTCCACGCCGTCCACCTGGGCGGCGGGGCCTTCACCCTCGCCCGGTACATCGCGGCCACCCGGCCCCGCTCCACCCAGCAGATCGTCGAAGTCGACGCCAGGCTCGTCGAGTTCGTACGGGCCCACCTGCCCCTGGACCGCACCTGGCGCATCCGGGTGCGGGGCGCTGACGCGCGGGCCGGGCTCGCCAAGGTGCCGGACGGCTGGGCCGACCTGGTCATCGCCGACGTGTTCAGCGGAGCCCGCACGCCCGCGCATCTGACCAGCGCCGAGTTCGCCGACGAGGTACGGCGCGCACTGCGCCCCGGCGGGATGTACGCCGCCAACATCGCCGACGGGCCGCCGCTCGCCCACCTCCGGGCCCAGATCGCGACCGTCCGCACGGCCTTCCCCGAACTCTGCCTGACCGCCGACCCGGCCGTCCTGCGCGGCCGCCGCTTCGGCAACGCCGTCCTGCTCGCCTCGGACCGGGAGCTCCCGGTCGCCGAGCTGACCCGGCGCGCCGCCTCCGACCCGCATCCCGCCCGGGTCGAACACGGCCGCGCCCTGGTCGACTTCACCGGTGGCGCGGCCCCGGTCACCGACGCGACGGCCGCGCCGTCCCCGGCCCCGCCGCCCGACGCGTTCGACTAGCCGCGCGGCCCCCTCACGGCTCGACGATCTGCACCGTCGGCGGGTGCCCGTTCCAGGTGACGAAGACGGAGGCCGTCGCGTCACCCGCGGTGAAGTCCACCCGGATCCACGCGCTCTGCGTCCACACCCGCATCTGCCAGCCGCTGTCGGGCGTCGCGGAGACCAGCTCCGCCGAGGACGGGCCGAGGTCGAGCGCCACCCGGCCGCCGGTGACGGAGTAGCTCCTGAGCCCGCCGCCGGCGCCCTTCGGCCGCGCGGCGGACGGCGTCGACGGCGCGGACGGCGACGGCCGCGGGGAGGGGGTGGACGACGGCTCGGACGGCGACTCGGACGACGGCGGTCTGGGGCGGTGCGTGGCCGAGATCCGCTCGTCCGGCGAGCCCGCGGCATCCGCCGAGACGGGCAGGGCGCGCGGGGCGTCGTACGCCGTCCCGGTCAGCACCGTCCGTACGCCGTACCAGGACAACGCCA
This sequence comes from Streptomyces sp. XD-27, assembly GCF_030553055.1. Classification (NCBI taxonomy): domain Bacteria; kingdom Bacillati; phylum Actinomycetota; class Actinomycetes; order Kitasatosporales; family Streptomycetaceae; genus Streptomyces; species Streptomyces sp. XD-27. The sequence goes on along the minus strand of NZ_CP130713.1, from coordinate 2,618,187 downwards.
CCGCGACGCCCGTCGCCAGCGTCCATGCGATGGCGTGCACCAGTCCTCGACCTCGCCGCATCTCCCCCATACTGCCGCACGCCCGCAGCACCCCGATGGCGTACGGTGCCGCCCATGGCGAGAGTGCTTGTCGTCGAGGACGACCAGTTCGTGCGGTCCGCCCTCATCCGGCAGTTGACGGAGGCGTCGCACACCGTACGCAGCGTCGGTACGGCCCTGGAGGCGCTGCGCGAAGTGGCCCACCACGGCTTCGACGTGGTCGTGCTGGACCTCGGGCTGCCCGATCTCGACGGGGCGGAGGCGCTGAAGATGCTGCGCGGCATCACCGACGTGCCCGTCATCGTCGCGACCGCGCGCGACGACGAGGCCGAGATCGTGCGGCTGCTCAACGACGGCGCGGACGACTATCTCGTCAAGCCGTTCTCCATCGCGCATCTGTCGGCGCGGATGGCCGCCGTGCTGCGCCGGGCCCGCTCCGGGGCCGCCGACTCCCCGCCGTCCCGCGTGCTGCGCGTCGGCGGCCTGGCCATCGACCCGCTGCGCCGCCAGGCCGAACTCGACGGGGCGCCACTGGACCTGACCCGCCGTGAGTTCGATCTGCTGGCCTTCCTCGCCGAGCGCCCCGGTGTCGTCGTACCGCGCAAGGAGCTCCTCGCGGAGGTGTGGCGGCAGTCCTACGGCGACGACCAGACCATCGACGTCCATCTGTCCTGGCTGCGCCGCAAACTGGGCGAGACCGCCGCCCGACCCCGCTATCTGCACACCCTGCGGGGGGTGGGGGTCAAGCTGGAGCCCCCCGCCGAGCCGGTGCCCGAACCGGAGCCGGGGCCGTGAGATGGGCGCTGGTCAAGGTCTGCCTGGCGGTCACCACGATGGTGGTGGTGGCCTTCGCGGTGCCGCTCGGGCTGGTGGTCAAGGAGCTGGCGCGCGACCGGGCGTTCGCCGACGCCGAGCGGCAGGCCGCCGCCATCGGCCCCGCGCTCGCCATCACCACCGACCGCGCCGAGCTGCGGCGGGCCGTCGCCAGCACCCAGGCGGGCGGGGACGGCCGGATGGCGGTGCATCTGCCCGACACCCGATCGGCCACGCCGGATGGTTCCACCGCCCCGGACGGTCGGCCGAGCGCGCCTGACCACTCCACCGCCCCGGACGGCACGGGCTCCGCCAGAGCGCGGAGCATCGGCGAAGGCCGCGCCGATCCCCGGGACATCGCCGCCACCCGCCGCCTCGGCCGCGCCGCGATGACCTCCGTACCCGGCGGGTACGCGCTGCTCCAGCCCACCGCCCTGAGCACCGGCAAGGTCGCCGTGGTCGAGGTGTACGTCCCCGAGAGAGCGGTCAGCAACGGCGTGACCACCTCCTGGCTGATCCTCGGCGGGGTCGGCCTCGGGCTCATCGTCGGCTCCGTAGCGACCGCCGACCGGCTCGGCACCCGGCTGGTGCGCCCCGCCGAGCAGCTCGCCGCGGCCGCCCACGACCTCGGCGAGGGCAAGCTCGGCGTCCGCGTCCCCGAGGAAGGCCCCGCCGAACTGCGCTCCGCCGCCGCCGCGTTCAACTCCATGGCCGACCAGGTCGTCCAGCTCCTGGCCGGCGAACGCGAACTCGCCGCCGACCTCTCCCACCGCCTGCGCACCCCGCTGACCGTGCTGCGCCTCAACGCCGCCTCGCTCGGCGAAGGACCGGCCGCCGACCAGACCCGCGCCGCCGTCGCCCAACTGGAACGCGAGGTCGACCAGATCATCCGCGCCGCCCGCCAACACAAGGCGCCGGCCCAGCTGTCGGCCGGGTGCGACGTCGCCGAGGTGGTCCGCGAGCGGATGGACTTCTGGTCCGCGCTCGCCGAGGACGAGGGCCGCACCGTCCGGCCCGCCGGTGTCGAGCAGACCGTACGCGTACCCGTCGCCCGCGCCGAACTCGCCGCCGCCCTCGACGCGATGCTCGGCAACGTCTTCCGGCACACCCCCGAGGGCACCGCCTTCGCCGTCGACGTGCACAACGGCGAGGACAGCGTGCTCGTGCTGGTCTCCGACGCGGGCCCCGGCATCGCCGACCCGGACGCCGCCCTGCGCCGCGGCCACGGCGACGGCCGCGACGGCTCGACCGGCCTCGGCCTGGACATCGTGCGCCGGGTCGCGGAGTCCACCGGCGGCGACGTACGCATCGGACGGTCGGTACTGGGGGGTACGGAAGTGCGCGTCCGGCTCTCCCTCACCGGCGGCACCCCGCCGCGCGGCGTACGGCGGCGGGCCCGCCCCCGGCGCGCCGCCCGCTCCGGAGCCGGGAATCCTTAGAGCGCTCCCATGGGCTCCTTAAGCGAGCCATAAGAACGGAAGCCCCCGTACCGATAGCGGTAATTGCCCGATTCCGGGCCGCTAGCGTGCTGCCACACCCCCCACCCACCCCCCTCTTTCAAGAAGGCAGGTAACCGATGGGCAGCAGCCACCGGCGCACGGCGAGCCGCAGAGCCAAGGTGATCGGCGCGCTCGTCGCCGCGGCCGTGATCGGCGGCGCCGCGGTCGCGCTCACCGGGACGGCGCAGGCCGCCTCGGCCGGCGCGGCCTACAGCAAGACCAGTGACTGGTCCGGCGGTTACACGGGCCAGTACGTCATCACCAACGACACCGGCAGGGAACTGTCCGGCTGGACTCTGCGGTTCGAACTGCCCGCCGGCACCAAGGTGACCTCCCTGTGGAACGGCAGGCACACGGTCGACGGGCGGACCGTCACCGTCAAGCCGGAGAGCTGGAACGCGGCCATCGCCCCCGGTGCCTCCGTGACCGTCGGCTTCGTCGCGGCAGCAGGCTCGGGCGGGAAGGCCGCCGACCCGGTCGGGTGCCGGATCAACGACGCCAAGTGCTCCGTCGACCAGGACCCGGCCCCGCGCCCGACCGCCTCCACGCCGCAGCCCTCGTCGCCCGCGCCGCGGCCGACCTCCTCCAGCCCCGCGCCGGACGGCAAGGGCGGCACGGGCTTCGCCCCGTACATCGACACCTCCCTCCACCCCGCCTTCGACATGGTGGGCACCGCCGAGAAGACCGGCGTGAAGACCTACAACCTCGCCTTCGTCACCTCCGGCGGCGGCTGCGTCCCCAAGTGGGGAGGCGTCACCGACCTCGGCGACGACGCCGTGGCCCGGCAGATCGGCGCGCTGCGCGCGGCGGGCGGCGACGTACGGGTCTCCTTCGGCGGCGCCGCGGGCTCCGAACTGGGCCTGGCCTGCTCCTCCGTAGAAGAGCTGGCCGCCGCGTACGGCAAGGTCGTGGACGCCTACAAGCTGACCAAGGCCGACTTCGACATCGAGGGCGCGGCACTGCCGGACAAGGCCGCCAACACCCGCCGCGCCCAGGCCATCGCCCGGCTCCAGAAGAAGCACCCCGGCCTGGACGTGTCCTTCACCCTCCCGGTGATGCCCACCGGCCTCACCCAGGACGGCGTCGACCTGGTCGAGAACGCGAAGAAGAACGGCGTCGCGATATCGGCCGTCAACATCATGGCGATGGACTACGGCGCCTCCTTCGACGGCGACATGGGCCAGTACGCCATCGACGCGGCCACCGCCACCCAGGCCCAGATCAGGGGCGTCCTCGGGCTGAGCGACGATGCCGCGTGGCGGGCCGTGGCCGTCACCCCGATGATCGGCGTCAACGACGTCGCCACCGAGGTCTTCAAGGTCGACGACGCGACGCAGTTGGCGGGCTTCGCGCGGAGCAAGGGCCTGGGCTGGCTGTCGATGTGGTCCGCGACCCGGGACAAGGCGTGCCCGGGAGGCCCACAGAACTCCGCCTCGCCGACGTGCAGTTCGATCGAGCAGGAGGAGCTGGCGTTCACCAAGGCGTTCGCCGCCGCCAAGCGCTGACGCGCTCCCCGTTCCCGGCTGTCACCCCCCCCACACTCCCCCACACCCCCCATAACCACCCCCCACGGCAACCCCCCACACCGGCGGGGCGCGCGGACCACCCCCCCACCGGGTCCGCCGCGCCCCGCCTCCCTCATGCCTGCTGGGCCACCGGCAGTTCTCCCGTGCGGGCCACCCGCCCGTACCAGGTGGCACTGGACTTCGGGACGCGGGCCTGCGTCGCGTAGTCCACGTACACCGCGCCGAACCGCTTGCTGTACCCGTACGCCCACTCGAAGTTGTCCATCAGCGACCACAGGAAATAGCCGCGCAGATCGGCGCCGTCCGCGATCGCCCGGTGCGCCGCCGCCAGATGGGCCTGGAGATAGGCGATCCGCTCCGGGTCGTGGACCGCGCCGTCGCCGTCCGGCTTGTCGTCGAAGGCCGCGCCGTTCTCCGTGATGTGCAGCGCGACGCCGGGCGCCTCCTCGGTGTAGCGCATCAGCAGCTCGTACAGGCCCGTCGGATCGATCGTCCAGCCCATCTCGGTCCGCTCGCCCGGGGTCTGGTGGAACGCGACCCCCTCCGCGCCCGGCCAGGGGGAGTGCGCGCTGACCCCGTGGCCGTCCCTGCGCTCCGCCGTCCGCGGCGTGGCGGCCGAGACGAGCGACGGCGTGTAGTAGTTGACGCCCAGCGTGTCGAGCGGTTGTTTGATGGCGGCGAGGTCGCCGTCCCGGACGAAGGACCAGTCGGTGAGGCCCGCGGTGTCCCGCAGCAGGTCCGCCGGATACGCGCCGCGCAGCAGCGGCCCGGTGAAGACCCGGTTCGCCAGCGCGTCGATCCGCCGCCGCGCGTCGAGGTCCTCCGGCGCGTCCGTACGGGCCCTGACCACGGCCGGGTTGAGGCTGATGCCGACCTGGGCGCGGGCAGGCAGGACCGAGCGCAGCGCCTGGGCGCCCAGCCCGTGCGCCAGGTTGAGGTGGTGCGCCGCGCGCAGGGCGGCCGTCGGATCCGTACGGCCCGGGGCGTGCACCCCGGATCCGTACCCCAGGAAGGCGCTGCACCACGGCTCGTTCAGAGTGGTCCACAAGGTGACGCGGTCGCCCAGCGCCTCGCCGACGATGCGGGCGTAGTCGGCGAACCGCTCGGCCGTCTCCCGCTCCGGCCAGCCGCCCGCCCCCGCGGCGGAGCCGCTCATGGGTCCCGTGAGTTCCTGGGGCAGGTCCCAGTGGTAGAGGGTCACCACCGGCTCGATGGAGCGCTCCAGCAGCTCGTCCACCAAGGCGCGATAGAAGTCGAGTCCGAGCTGGTTCGCGGGGCCGCGCCCGGTGGGCTGGACCCGGGGCCAGGCGACCGAGAAGCGGTATGCGCCCAGCCCCAGGTCCGCCATCAGCCGCACGTCGTCGCGGAACCGGTGGTAGTGGTCGATGGCGATGTCGCCGGTGTCACCGCCGAGGACCTTGCCCGGCGTCTGGCAGAAGGTGTCCCAGATCGACGGCGTCCGGCCGTCCTCCCGCACCGCGCCCTCGACCTGGTACGCGGAGGTGGCGGCGCCCCACAGGAAGCCGGGCGGGAAGGAAAGAGTCATGGAAGCGCTCCCAAAGGAAGGTGAGGGGTGGAACGAGAGGGAGGAAGCAGGGGTCAGCCCTTGACCGCGCCCTGCATGATCCCCCCGACGATCTGCTTGCCGAAGAGGACGAAGGCCAGGAGCAGCGGCAGTGTGCCCAGCAGCGCGCCCGCCATGATCACCGACTGGTCGGGGATGTAGCCGCGGCCCAGCCCGGTCAGCGCCACCTGCACGGTCGGGTTGCCGGTCTGGGTGAGCGCGATGATGGGCCAGAAGAAGTCGTTCCAGGCCTGGACGAAGGTGAGCATGCCCAGCACGGCCATCGCGGGCCGGGCGGCGGGGAAGACCACGTGCCACAGGATCCGCAGGCTGCTCGCGCCGTCCATCCGCGCGGCCTCGATCAGCTCGGTGGGCAGCGCCTGGGACAGGTACTGCCGCATGAAGAACACCCCGAACGCGCCGACCAGCGTCGGCAGGATGACGGCGTGCAGCTGGTCGGTCCACTCCAGCTTCGCGACGGTCATGTACAGCGGTACGACGCTGAGCTGCGGCGGCACCATCATCGTGCCGATGGTGAGCATCAGCAGCACGTTGCGGCCCCGGAACCGCAGCTTGGCGAAGGCGAACCCGGCGATCGTGGAGAACAGCACGGTGCCGACCGTGATCGTCCCGGCCACGATGGTCGTGTTCAGCAGCGCGGCGCCCATGTTGGCGTCCGTCCACGCCGTCTCCAGGTTCGTGAACAGGTTGCTGCCGAACCAGAACGGGGGCGGGGTCCGGGCCAGCCGCCCGTTGTCCCGCGAGGCGGCGACGGCCGTCCACACCAGCGGGAACAGCGACACCGCGGTGAACACGATCAGCACGGCATAGGTCACCTTGCCACCGTGCAGCTGCCCACCGGCTTTTCGAGCGGACATGCTTCCCCCTCACTGGCTCTTACGGAGACGACGGACGACAGCTGCGTTGACCGCGGCGATCAGCAGCAGGATCAGGAACATCGCCCAGGCGATGGCGGAGGCCCGGCCCAGGTGCAGGTTCACCCAGCCCTGCTCGTACAGGTACAGACCGAGCGTCTGGTACTGGTGATCGGCCCCGCCGGACGCGCCCGTACTGCCGTTGAACAGCAGAGGCTCGCCGAACAGCTGGGTCGCGCCGATCGTCGAGACGACGATCGTGAACAGGATCGTCGGCCGCAGCGACGGGATCGTGACGTGGATGAACTGCTGCCAGCGCGAGGCCCCGTCCAGGGCAGCCGACTCGTACAGGTCGTTCGGCACCGCCTGCATCGCGGCCAGGTAGATCAGCGCGTTGTAGCCGGTCCAGCGCCAGATCACGATGGTGGACACCGCGATCCGCGAGGTCCAGGTGCCGTTCTGCCAGTCGATCGCGTCGATGCCGACCGTGCCGAGCAGCCAGTTGACCATCCCGTAGTCGCGGCCGAAGAGCAGCACGAACACCAGCGTGGCGGCGGCGACCGAGGTGGCGTACGGGGTGAGGATCGCGACCCGGAAGAACATCGAGCCGCGCAGCCGGTAGTTGAGCAGGTGCGCGATGCCCAGGGCCATCAGCAGCTGCGGGACGGTGGAGATCACCCCGATGGTGAACGTGTTCCGCAGCGCGTTCCAGAAGAAGTCGTCCTCCCACAGCCGGGAGTAGTTGCGCAGGCCCACCCACTCCATGTGGGTGGGGTCGGTGAGTTCCACCCGGTGCAGCGACGCCCAGCCGGTGTAGAGCAGCGGGAAGAGCCCGAAGGCGGCGAAGAGGACGAAGAAGGGGGCGACGAAGGCGTACGGGGACCAGCGCACGTCCCGCCGGTAGCGCCGGCTGCGCCGCGCCCTGCGGCGGTCCTCCGCCGCCGTCGGGCCGCCGCCCTTCCCCGCCGCGGGGAGGGAGGGCGGCGGCGGGGCCGCGGGGGCGGCGGCCGTGTCCGGCTGGGAGGCCATCGGCGTCACTGGTCCAGCGCGTTGTCGGTGGACTTGACCGCGGCCTTCCAGCCGGCCTCGGGCGACTTGCCCTGCTGCTCGACCTGGAGGATGCCGACGTCCTGGATGTTCTGCTTGATCAGCAGGTCCTTCGGGCCCAGGATCTGCGTGGGCACCCCGCGCGCGGCGGCGGCGAAGATCTTCCCCGTGGGCGCGTCACCGAAGTACGGGTGCCGCGCGTCGGAGACCTGCGGCAGCGTGTAGGCGGCCTGCGCGCTGGGGAAACTGGCCTGCTTCTCGAAGAGTTTGGCCTGCTGCTCGGGGGCGGTCAGCCAGGCGGCCAGCTCGGCGGCCTCGTCCTTGTGCCTGGCGGCGGTGGGCACGGTGAGGAAGGAGCCGCCCCAGTTGCCGGGCCTCGGCGCGGCGGCCACGTCCCACTGGTCCGCGGCCTTCGGGCCGGCCTTCTCCTTGATGTAGCCGAGCATCCACGGCGGGCAGGAGACGGTGGCGAACGTGCCGTTGGCGAGCGCCTGGTCCCAGGACTTCTGGAACTGCTGGAGCCTGGCGGTGAGCTTGCCGGTCGCCGCGTCCATGGCGTGGTCCCAGGCCTCCTTGACGGCCGGGCTGTCCTTGTAGATCAGCTTCCCCCGCGCGTCGTAGTAGGTCTCGGCGCTGCTGGAGATCACGGCGTTGTAGACGCCCGAGGCCGCGTCGATGAAGGAGGTGCCGTCGGGCGCCTTGTCCTGGTACTTCCGGCCGGTCTCCAGGTACGTGCCCCAGTCGCCCGCCCACAGCCGGCCGACCTGCTCGCGGTCGGTGGGCAGCCCGGCCTTGGCGAACAGGTCCTTGCGGTAGCAGATCGCCATCGGGCCGATGTCCGTGCCCAGGCCGACCGTCTTCCCGTCCTTGGTCGTGCCCTGCTGCCACTTCCAAGGAATGAAGTCGCCCCTGCGTACCCCCTTGGCCTTCGACAGGTCCACGAGCTTGTCCGCCTGGGTGGCGGTGACCTCGGCGATGTTGGCGACCTCGACGGCCTGGATGTCGGCGAGCCCGCTGCCGGTGCCGAGGTGGGTCAGCAGCTGCGGGTAGTAGTTCTCGTTCCGCTCGATGGAGGTTTCCTTGATGTAGATGTCGGGGTGCTCCTTCATGTACTCGTCGTACAGACCGGCCTGCTTGTAGCCGAAGACGCCGAAGACCCCCACGGTGATGGTGGTTCTGCCCGCGGCGTCGGTGCCGCCCGAGGCGCTGGAGCTGTCGCCGCCGCCGTCGTCGGCGCAGCCGGTGAGCAGGGCGGCGACGGCCGCCAGGACCACTGCCCGGTGTCGGAACCTGCCGGAACTCCTCCGCATTGCGTTCTCCTTGCGTCCTATGTGCCGGTTCAAGCAAAAATAAGCACATGTGGCGGGTGTGGGAGCGCTCTCACTGGTGATGAACTGAAGGTTCATCACTTGCCCCAGGGGTGTCAAGGGAACCCACGCGACAACTTGCCGGAACCGCACTGCGGTTGAATTGGCACGCACCTGTACGGCTGGAGGCGGATGATGGCAGGAACACGGCGCCGCGGCGCGGGGCGCGGCAGACCCACCTTGGAGGAGGTGGCCGCCCGCGCGGGGGTGGGCCGCGGCACCGTCTCCCGGGTGATCAACGGATCGCCCAAGGTCAGCGACCGCACCCGCGCCGCCGTCGAACAGGCCGTCGCCGACCTCGGCTATGTGCCCAACCGGGCGGCCCGCGCGCTCGCCGCCGACCGCGCCGACGCCGTCGCGCTGGTCATCCCCGAACCCGAGACCCGGCTCTTCGCCGAGCCGTACTTCTCCGAGATCATCCGGGGCGTGGGCGCCGCGCTCGCCGACACCGACCTGCAACTCCTGCTCACGCTCGTCCGCACCCCCAGGGAGCGGCAGCGGCTGGCCGACTACCTCTCGGCGCACCGCGTGGACGGCGTGCTGCTGGTGTCCGTGCACGCCGACGACCCGTTGCCCGACCTGCTGGAACGCATCGGAATGCCCGCGGTGCTGAGCGGCCGCCGCACCGAGCGGGAGACCGTGGCGTACGTGGACGCGGACAACCTCGGCGGGGCGCGGGCCGCCGTGGACCACCTGCTGGCCCGCGGCCGCCGCGCCGTCGCGACCATCACCGGGCCGCCCGACATGCACGTCGCCCAGTCCCGGCTGGCCGGATACGCGGACGCGCTCCGGGCGGCGGGCCGGGAACCCGACCCGCGGCTCACCGAGGTCGCCGACTTCACGGAGGAGGGCGGCCGCCGGGCCATGCGCGCGCTGCTGGCCAGGCGGCCCGACCTGGACGCGGTCTTCGCCGCCTCCGACGTGATGGCCGCCGGGGCCCGTCACGTACTGCGGGAGACGGGCCGCCGGGTCCCCGACGACGTCGCGCTCGTCGGCTTCGACGACTCCGCCGTGGCCCGGCACATGGACCCGCCGCTGACCAGCGTCCGGCAGCCGGTCGAGGAGATGGGGCGGTCGATGGTGAAGGCGCTGCTGGAGCAGATCGAGGCGCGGCGGGCGGCCCGCCGCGCGGGCCGGTGGCGGTCCGAGTGCCCGCAACTGGTCCTGCCGACGGAGCTGGTGCGCCGGGAGTCGTCGTAAGCCCCGGTGAACCTCGGCCCCTGTGAGCCCCGGCCCTTGCGGGCCTCAGCCCCAGCGAGCCCATGCGGGCTCCAGCCCAGCGAGACCCCACGGGCCCAGCCTTGCGAGGCCCCGCGGGCCTCAGCCCCGTGCGGACGGGCTCGACGGCAGTTCCTGCTCCGTCCAGATGATCTTGCCGCCGCGGGTGTACCGCGTACCCCAGCGCCGGGTCAGCTGGGCGATCAGGAACAGCCCGCGGCCGCCCTCGTCCGTCGTCCGCGCGTGCCGCAGCCGCGGCGAGGTGCTGCTCGCGTCGGCGACCTCGCAGACCAGGACCTCGTGCCGGATCAGCCGGAGGCGGATCGGGCCGACGGCGTGCCGGATGGCGTTGGTGACCAGCTCGCTGACGACCAGTTCGGTCGTCATGCGCAGCTCGTCCAGCCCCCACTCGGCCAGTTGGCGGTCGGTCATGGCGCGGGCGCTGCTGACGACCGCGGGGTCGGCCGGCAGGTCCCAGGAGGCCACCTGGTGGGCGTCCAGCCCGCGCGTACGGGCCACCAGCAGCGCCACGTCGTCGTCCGGCGGCCCGCTCAGCATGGAGTCGACCACCGCCGTGCACAGCTCCTCCAGCGGCAGCTCCGGCTGGGCGAGCGCCCGGCCGAGTCGGCGCAGCCGCAGGTCCACGTTGTCGTCGGCGGGGCCGATCAGGCCGTTCGTGAAGAGGGCGATCACGCTGCCGTCGGACAGTTCCAGCTCGGCGCACTCGAACGGCAGCGACCCCAGCCCCAGCGGCGGCCCCGCGGGCAGGCTGGGGAAGCTGACGGCCCCGCCGGGGTCGACGATCGCGGGCGCCGGATGCCCGGCCCGGGCCATCGCGCAGCGCCGGGTCACCGGGTCGTAGACCGCGTACAGGCAGGTGGCGCCCAGCACGGCGGTCGCGACGGCGTCGTCGTGCTCCTCCTCGGTGAGCCGGATGACCAGATCGTCCAGGTGGGCGAGGAGTTCGTCGGGCGACAGGTCCATGTCGGCGAGGGTGTGCACGGCCGTCCGCAGCCGGCCCATGGTGGCCGCCGCGGTGATGCCGTGCCCCACGACGTCCCCGACGACCAGCGCGACCCGGCCCCCGGACAGCGGGATGACGTCGAACCAGTCGCCGCCCACCCCGCCCTGGGCGCCCGTCGGCAGATAGCGGGTGGCGACGTCCAGCGCGGCACCGCCGGTCAGCCGGTGCGGCAGCAGAGTGCGCTGGAGGGCGAGCGCCGCGTTGTGCTCGCGGGTGTAGCGGCGGGCGTTGTCCAGGCACACCGCCGCCCGCGCGACCAGTTCCTCGGCGAGCAGCTGATCGTCGTCCTCGAAGGGGTCCGGGTGCCGCGAGCGCACGAACGTCACCACGCCCAGCACCGTGCCGCGCGCCCGCAGCGGCACCCACATCCCCGAGTGCATCCCGTACTCGCGCACGCTCTCCGAGCGCGCCGGGTCCTCGGCCAGCCAGGTGGGGCTGGGCCGTGCCGGATCGACGACCTCCCGGATGGACCGGCCCTCGGCGACACACCGCTCGTACGGGGCCGCCTCGGGCGCGCCGACCGGGTCGCCGACGGCCACCACCGACTCCGGGCACCCCTCGTGGATCGAGAGCTGCGCGGCCCGGCGCAGCGCCCCGTGCACCCCGGAGGGCCCCACCGCCGGTTCGTCCCCGCGCAGCACCGCCTCCAGCAGGTCGACGGTGACGAAGTCCGCGACGCGCGGTACGGCGACCGCGGCGACCTCCTCGGCGGTGCGCGCCACGTCCAGGGTGCTGCCGATCCGCACCCCGGCCTCGTTGAGGAGCGCGAGCCGGCGCTGCGCCTTCCAGCGGTCGGTCACGTCCATCACGAGGTAGTACACGCCCATCGGGTGCCCGTCGGCGTCCTCCAGCCGGAAGAAGGACGTGGAGTAGGCGTGCTCGCGGTGCGGGTCCGCCGCTGTCCAGCCCTGGTACTCGTGGTCGATCACCGGCACGCCCGTGGCGAGGACGCGGCGGATCAACGCCTCCAGCGCCGCGGTGTCGAGTCCGGGCAGCGCCGAGGTCATCCGCCGCCCCAGCCGCTGCTTGCGCGGCACTCCGCCGAAGCGCTCCAGGGTGTCGTTGAGCCAGACGTACCGCAGTTCGGGGCTCAGTACGGCCATGCCCAGCGGGGAGCGGGTCAGAAAGCCCTCCAGTACGGAGCCGCTGACCGCCCATGAGGGGGTGCTGGCCAGGTCGATGGCCGACACCAGCCACTGCTCGCGGCCGTCCGCCGCCATGACCGCGCAGACCCGCAGTCCCAGTTCGACGCGGCTCCCGTCCAGGTGCCGGGCGGCCACCAGCCCGGCCCAGACCGCGCCGGCGCGGCACTCCTCGGCGATGGCGGCGGCCTTGGCGGCGTCGTCGGGGGAGGCCAGCAGCATCGCGGCGGGCCGGTCCAGCACCTCCGCGGCCCGGTAGCCGAGCAGCCTCTCGGCGGCGTACGTCCAGCCGATGACCGCGCCCTCGCCGTCGATCACCACCCATACGGCGGGTGCCAGATCGAACGGCGCGTTCATCGGCGTGGCTTTCGCGGGCCCGCCCATCACGGACTCCTATCGTCCGCCCCCGTAGCTCTCATGCTAGGACGGGCCGGATCAGCGCGCGAAGCCCGACACGTAAGGGGCCGCGTCCGGGCGCGTCCCTGTACCGCCCGGCCACCGCGGGTCGGCCGCGGTGGCCCGGAGCCGGGTCGGGGAACGGCGGGTCAGCCCTCGGTGGGCACCGTCACATCGACGGTGGCGGCCACGTACAGCGCGCCGTCCTCCTCGCTGACCTCGTAGCCGATGTCGACCGAGCGGACGACCAGAGGGCCGTGGCCGTGCAGATGCACCGTCTGGCCGACCTGGGGGATCGGCACCGGTGTCTGGGCGCCGAACCGGGCGATCGTGCCGGTGCCCTTGCCGTCGAGGTGGTAGGTGAATTCGATGTCGTACCGGGCGGGGCCGGTCGCCTTGCCCAGATCGAGCCGGTCCAGCTCGCCCCGGGTGGCCTGCTTCTCGGCCTCGGCGATGTCGGAGATCACGTGCGGCAGCTCATTGCTCATACGGTTCATCCTGCCAAAGCGGGCCGGGGCCCCGGCCGTACGGGACTCCGCCGCCGTCAGGCCGGCGACTCCCGGATTCCGGGCCCGCGTTCACGGTGGGGCGGGGCCTTGCACACGGAGCAGTACCAGCCCGGCGGATAGGGATAGGTGGTGTCCCACCACATCGGACGGCGGCAGGTGCCGCAGGTGGGCGGCTTCCGCTGCGGTGTGGACGGGGCAGGCGGACGGACGCTCATCGCCGGATCGTCTCGTAGCCCCCGCTCCGATGCCGCGCTTCTTCGGCGCCGCTCACTCCTTCGGGCGATGCCGACTGGACGCATGGGCGGGCCGGCGGGGCATACGCCAAGGGCCGACCTGATCTCTCAGGTCGGCCCTTGGTCCTTCAGGGTGAGTAACGGGACTCGAACCCGCGACATCCTGGACCACAACCAGGTGCTCTACCAGCTGAGCTATACCCACCATGACCGGTGCTTTTGTGCTCTTCCGCACCGGCCGAGAAAAAGTGTACAGGGTCTGAAGGGGTGCTCGCTCCCGGCTTTCCCGGTGCCGGGAGCGAGCCGCGTCACTCAGCGCGCGGCGGCCACGACATGCTTCGCCGCGATGGCCTTCGCCGTGTCCGAGTCCGGGCCGGGGTGCGGCACGAAGATCGCCTCCCGGTAGTACCGCAACTCGGCGATGGACTCGCGGATGTCGGCGAGGGCGCGGTGGTTGCCGTTCTTCTTCGGACTGTTGAAGTACGCCCGCGGGTACCAGCGGCGGGCGAGCTCCTTGACCGAGGAGACGTCGACGATCCGGTAGTGGAGATAGCTCTCCACATCCGGCATGTCACGCAGCAGGAAGCCGCGGTCCGTGCCCACGGAGTTCCCGCACAGCGGAGCCTTCCCGGGCTCCGGGACGTGCTCGCGGACGTAGGCCAGGACCCGCTGCTGGGCGTCCTCCAGCGTGGTCCCGCCGTCCAGCTCCGCGAGCAGCCCGGAGGCGGTGTGCATCTCGCGCACCACCTCGGGCATGGTGGCCAGCGCCCCGGCCGGCGGGCGGATCACGATGTCCACGCCGTCGCCCAGGATGTTCAGCTCCGAGTCGGTGACCAGCGCGGCCACCTCGATGAGCGCGTCGTCGGACAGCGAGAGCCCGGTCATCTCGCAGTCGATCCACACCATGCGATCGTTCATACGTCTCACCCTACGGGGCGTTCCCGCTGGCCGGGCAGGGTCGGACGGCCCTGGACCCGGTTCGCGGCCTGCTCCGGCACGCGTGCGGCGTACGCGTCCGACTCCGGCTTGCCGGGCTCCGGCGCACCCGCGCCGCCGTGCCCGGGGCCGCCGTACCCGACGTGAGCCGTGTGGCTCCCGTGGCCGAGGTGCCCGCCGTGCCCGTCGTGGCGCACGTGGCCGCCGTGCGCCGACGGGCCGCCGTGGCCCGCCGCCGCAAGCCCCGCGGCCGGTCCCGGCGGCGCCGGGTGCTGCGGGTGGCCGGGGTGCGGCAGCGCCGTGGCGGCACGCCGCAGTGCCGTCGCGGCGTCCGCGGTGCGCTGCTCGCCCACCTCGGGCCGCTCCGGCCGGTCGCCGCGCTCCGTGGTGCCCTGCGGCCTGCGCGCCCGGTACGCCGCCCGGTAGGCCGCGGGGGAGGACCCCAGCTGCCGCCGGAAGTGGCCGCGCAGCGCGACCGGCGACCGGAAGCCGCAGCGCCCGGCGACCTCGTCGACCGAGTAGTCGGAGGTCTCCAGGAGCCGCTGGGCCTGGAGTACCCGCTGGGTGATCAGCCACTGGAGTGGAGCGCTCCCAGTGAGCGAACGGAACCGCCGGTCGAAGGTGCGGCGGCTCATGTAGGCGCGAGCGGCCAGGGCCTCGACGTCGAACTGCTCGTGCAGGTGTTCGAGTGCCCAGGCGACGACCTCGGCGAGCGGATCGGCGCCGATCTCCTCTGGTAAAGATCTGTCGAGGTAGCGCTCCTGACCGCCGCTGCGCCGCGGCGGTACGACGAGACGGCGGGCCAGGGCCCCGCGGCGTCGGCGCCGTGGTCGGTCCGTACGACGTGCAGGCACAGGTCGATCCCGGCGGCGGTCCCCGCCGAGGTCAGTACGTCCCCGTCGTCCACGAACAGTTCGCGCGGATCCACGTGCACCGACGGGTAGCGCTTGGCCAGCGTCGGCGCGTACATCCAGTGTGTGGTGGCCGGGCGGCCGTCGAGCAGGCCCGCCGCGGCCAGTACGAAGGCCCCGGTGCACAGTCCGACGATGCGCGCGCCCTCTTCGTGGGCGCGGCGCAGCGCGTCCAGCGCGGCGGCCGGTGGCGGCTGGGTGATCGAGCGCCACGCCGGTACGACGACGGTGCCGGCCCGGGAGAGCGCCTCCAGGCCGTATGGAGCGGTCAGTTCCAGTCCGCCGGTCGTTCGCAATGGCACATCTTCGCCCGCGCACACGAGCAATCGGTATCGCGGTACGCCCGCGTCCTGCCGGTCGATACCGAAGACGGAGAGCGGGATGGAGCTCTCGAATATAGGGCCGCCGCTGAAGAGCAGCACCGCGACGATTTCCCGTCGTCGGCGCCCGGAGAGCTTACGCGAGGTCTCCGGTACGGTTGTGGAGTCCTGGCTCATGGAACTAAGCCCCCCTCGGTGGTCGCGTCCTCTCGGTCCTGCACGTTTCCCCTCGGTCCTGAACGGTTCCCCCGCCGGTCATCGCCAAGATCGAATCTACTGTGTCGCGTGTGGTGGCCGTGACCAGTTCACCACCCGCTCCCAAGTCGACATGACAACTTGGCGCGAAGCATTCGATCACGAAGCGTTGCACTCGTAGCTCCCGCTGGGAAGTGCGCCTATGGAGCGCACCCTCTCCCCGTAGGGGGCGCACCCGGCCGATACCCCTTTCCTCGCTGGTGGGAGCGCGGGTGGGGGTGGTGTTTGCCAAGGAAAGGGGCCCTGCCCAAACTTGGCTGAAAAGTAGTGGGAGCAGAGAGTCGGATCAGGGGCGGACCGGCGTACGCCCGCCCGCATCGCGGGCGCCCGTCCGTGCTCCTGTGCGCCCGCCACAGCGCCGCGCACGCCGCCGCCCGTCGCGTCGACGCCGTACGCCCGCGAACGTACCGTCGAGGCGGGCGCGGCACCTGTCGGACACGGAGCGAACGCGTACGGACACGGACTGCTCCTCTCGGGTGGCGGACGAGGGTGAAGGGCGATCGCGGGGGAGGGCCGTGCTCGTCGCGGCAAGGACCGTGGCAGCGCCGCCCCTCCACTGTCCTGCCGACCGCCTGATCCCCGGTCGGCGGCCGCTCGGCGTACGCCAGTGGGCGGCTGGAAGGCATTGCGCTCCGGGCCGCCCTCCGGCATGCTCCGGGGAACGCCTCGGGCGCCCCTACCGCTGGGGCGGACCCTGGGCGGGCGAGGAGTGGGGCCTTACCCTTGGGGGTATGGGCTTGGAAAGATGAATCCCGGACGGATTCTGTTCGTTCGACGCTCCCCGGGCTCCGTCCGGGAGGTGTTCCCACCCCGAGCCGCCAGAACCAGCAGTCCGCCCACAACGTCAACCAGAGCCCATACGCCGATCCCTCCGCAAGAGGATTTCCTTCGCCGAGACACCGATGGCCGGTCACGAATTCCCCGAACCCGCGGACCGCAAGAGGGTCGCTGATCACCAAGCGCACCCCGAAGCGGCGGAAGAGTCACGCCACGCCTGCGATCCGGCGTTCCAGCACGGTGTCGTGGTGGGATTCGACGGCTCCACGTCGAGCGAGCGGGCGCTCGCCTACGCGATCGGAATGGCCCGGCGCTCCGGCTCCGGCCTGATCATCGTTCATGTGGCCAACCGGCTGCCGACGACCGTGTGGGCGGGCTGCGAGCCGCCGGTCTTCGTGGACGTCCCCGACCACCGCACCGAGGTGCTGGGCCTCGAACTGGCCTGTGCGGACCATCTCTCCGAGGTCCCCTGGATCCTGGTCGAACGGGGCGGGGACATCTGCCACGAACTGGAGGAGGTCGGCCGGGAGTACGCGGCCGACGCGATCGTGGTCGGCTCCACGCACGGGCTGGTGGGCCGGCTCTTCGGCTCCGTCGCGGGCCGGCTGGCGCGCCGCGCGCAGCGCCCGGTCATCGTCATCCCCTGACGCGCATCGTCATCTCCCGACGCGCACGCGCCCGTTGGGGGTTGCTCGATCGACGCTCGCGATCGTCGACGCTCGCGGTCGTCTGAGCAACCCCCAACGGGGCCGGCGGACTACTCCACCGTGACGGACTTGGCCAGGTTGCGCGGCTTGTCGATGTCGCGGCCCAGCGTCAGAGCCGTGTGGTACGCGAGGAGTTGCAGCGGAATGCCCATCAGGATCGGGTCCAGCTCGACCTCGTTCTTCGGTACCACGATCGTGTGGTCCGCCTTCTCCTGCTCCTGGTGGGCGACGGCGAGGATCGGGCCGCTGCGGGCCTTGATCTCCTCCAGCGCCGCGCGGTTCTTCTCCAGCAGGTCGTCGTCGGGGACGATCGCGACCGTCGGCAGCGCGGGCTCGATCAGCGCGAGCGGGCCGTGCTTGAGCTCCGAGGCCGGGTACGCCTCGGCGTGGATGTAGGAGATCTCCTTCAGCTTCAAGGAGGCCTCAAGGGCGACCGGGTAGCCGCGCACCCGGCCGATGAACATCATGCTCTTCGCGTTCGCGTATTCCTTCGCGAGCTTCTCGATCTCCGGCTCCAGCGCCATGATCTCGGAGATCTGCTCCGGCAGCTTGCGCAGGCCCGCGATGAGCCGCTTGCCGTCCGCCACCGACAGGTCCCGGATGCGGCCGAGGTGCAGGGCCAGCAGGGCGAAGGCGACCACCGTGTTGGTGAAGCACTTGGTGGACACGACGCAGACCTCGGGGCCCGCGTGGACGTACACGCCGCCGTCGGTCTCGCGGGCGATCGCGGAGCCGACCACGTTGACCACGCCCAGGACGCGGGCGCCCTTGCGCTTGAGCTCCTGCACCGCGGCGAGGACGTCGTACGTCTCACCGGACTGGGAGACCGCCACGTACAGCGTGTCGGGGTCCACGACCGGGTTGCGGTAGCGGAACTCGGAGGCGGGCTCGGCGTCGGCGGGGATGCGGGCCAGCTCCTCGATCAGGCCGGCGCCGATGAGCCCCGCGTGGTAGGACGTGCCGCAGCCGAGGATCTTGACCCGGCGGATGGTGCGTGCCTCGCGGGCGTCCAGGTTGAGCCCGCCCAGGTGGACGGTGGAGAACCGGTCGTCGATCCGGCCGCGCAGCACCCGGTCGACGGCGTCCGCCTGCTCGCTGATCTCTTTGTGCATGTACGTGTCGTGGCCGCCCATGTCGTACGACTCGGCCTCCCACTCCACGGTGGTCGGCGTGGCCGAGGTGCGGGACCCCTCGGTGGTGTACGTACGGAAGTCGTCGGCCTTGAGCGTGGCCATCTCGCCGTCGTCCAGGGTGACCACCTGGCGGGTGTGGCTGACCAGCGCGGCGACGTCGGAGGCGACGAACATCTCCTTCTCGCCGATGCCGAGCACCACGGGGGAGCCGTTGCGGGCGACGACGATCCGGTCCGCGAAGTCGGCGTGCAGCACGGCGATGCCGTACGTGCCCTCGATCAGCCGCAGCGCCTGGCGGACCTTCTCCTCCAGCGTCTCCGCCTGGGAGCGCGCGATGAGGTGGGTGAGGACCTCGGTGTCGGTCTCGGAGAGGAACTCCACGCCGTCGGCGGTGAGCTTCGCCCGCAGCTCGGAGGCGTTGTCGATGATGCCGTTGTGGACGACGGCGACCTTGCCCTCGGGGTCCATGTGCGGGTGCGCGTTCTCGTCGCTCGGCGCGCCGTGGGTGGCCCAGCGGGTGTGCGCGATGCCGGTGGTGCCGGCGAAGCGCTTGGGGACGCGGGCCTCCAGGTCGCGGACCCGGCCCTTGGCCTTGACCATCTTCAGCGCCGCCGGGGTCTTGCCCGACGGCTTGCCGGTGATCACGATGCCGGCCGAGTCGTAGCCCCGGTACTCCAGCCGCTGGAGGCCCTCCAGCAGCAGCGGTGCCACATCGCGCTTGCCGATGTATCCGACGATTCCGCACATGGTTCTTCATCCCCTCCTGGTCGTTGCGTGGGTGCTCGGTTGTGGGCGAGACGGTCCCGGCCCTGGGCGAGCCGGCCTCAGCCGTAGACGATCCGGCGCAGCTGCCGGAGCGAGAGCTCGGGCGGTGCCACGGCGCGGTGCGGCAGCTCCGCCGCGATCCGCTCGAAGATGTCCGTGTTCGTCCAGCCACCGGACTGCAGCTCGCGGTGGCGCCGCCGGACGTACTCCTCGACCGTCTCGTCGAAGTACGCCAGCACGTCCAGCACCACCCGGGCGGCCTCGCCGCGGTTCAGCGACGTGCTGCGCACCAGGTGGTCGACGAGGTCGTCGTGAGACGAGGGCGTACGGCGTTCGAGCACTCGTTGATATTGATGGGAAGCGGAGAGTTTCGCAAGAAATCTGCCCGATATCGGGCACCGTCTGGGGTGGAAGCGGCGCGAACCCGGCCTAGAAGCGGCGCAGGACGGACTGCTTGGCCGCCGTGAACTCCTCCTCCGTGAGCACCCCGCTCTGCCGCAGCTCCCCCAGCTCTCGCAGTCGGCGCAGCAGCGCGTCGTGATCCGCGTCACCTTCCCCGGAGGCTTTCGTGGTCGACGGCGGCACCTGCGGCGCGACGGGTCCGCCGATCTCGTCCGCCGGTGCCGCCGGGTGCGGCATCCGGGCGACGACGGCCGCCGCGACCAGCGCCATCAGCGGGTCCTTGCGGAAGCCGTACAGCTCGATCGCGTGCGGGTCGTGCTTCGGCACCGTCGTCGTCAGCGTCGTCGCCGTCGACTTCGCCAGCCGGAACCGGAGGTAGCCGTTCTCCAGTCCCTCGGCGGGCCGCCACTCCACCGCGTCGAGGTCCGCGACCGAGAAGGTGCGGGGGCCCGCCGACTTCTTCGACTCCTCGGTCTTCCAGTTCCACTCCAGCCGGATCCGGTCACCGTCGAAGGACGCGATGCCGTCGCCCGCCGCCGCCGACAACGGCACGGCGGGGCCGGGCAGCAGGAAGCGGTCACAGGGGCCGGTGGGCACCTCGTCCAGCAGCAGCGCGTTGCGCACCTCGTCGACGAAGTACTCGGCGACCCCGGAGCGGTCCGGGTCGACGCTCAGCTGGTACGGGTCGGCCCCGTCCGGCAGCCTGCCGCCCGTGGCCAGGCGCAGCGGATCGGCGCCCTCGCGCAGCCGCAGCCGCAGGCGGCCGGACTTCCGGCCGGGCTCGTACGCGATCCCCGCCAGCGCCTCCAGCGGGACGGTCAGCTCGCCCAGAGACTGCCGCGCCGCGTGGACGCCCTTGTCGCGGCCGGGCACGATGCGCACCGCGTCGCCGTCGAAGGTCCAGGTCCCGTCGCTTTGGATGATCTCCGCCATGCAGTGCATTCTGACAGGCATATGGAGTGAATTCTGACGCGCATTCGGATGCGAAGTGAGCGCGGAGTGGTCTACACCTTGACCCCTTGTGGGCCGCGCGGTACCCAAGGGGATGGTCGGCCGCCCCGTCCGTGCTCTTCCGTGTCCTGCCCGCTGTTCCCATCCGGATATCTCCCCCGGACTTCCCCGCACGCAGTTCGTTGAAGGGACCGCCCGTGAGACGACGCAGCGCCCGGAAACACCCCTCTCGCCCGCTCCTACGCCGCTCCCGCCTGATCCGGCTGCTCGGTGCCCTGCTGCTCGCAGCCGCCGCCACCGGAGCCGGTGGGGGCACGGCCGAGGCCGCCGCTCCGGCCGTCCCCGCCGACGACACGGATCCCCGGGCGCGGGTGGTGCCCGTGCCCGCCACCGTGACGCCCGGCGGAACCCCGTACACCCTCACCAGGCGCACGGCGATCCGCGTGCCCGGCACCGCGCAGGCGCGCGGTGTGGGCGACTACCTGGCAGGGGTGCTGCGGCCCTCCACCGGCTATCCGCTGCCCGTCACCGCCGCGGCGGGCGAGGACGGCATCCGGCTGCGGCTGGCCACCACCGGCCGTGAGGTCGAAGACCTGGGTGCGGAGGGCTACCGCCTGGAGGCGGACGCCGACGCGGTGACCATCACCGCCCGTCAGCCCGCCGGGCTCTTCCACGGAGTGCAGACGCTGCGCCAGCTGCTGCCCGCCGCCGTGGAGCGCCGCACCGCCCAGTCCGGCCCCTGGCGGGTCCCCGGCGGCACCATCACCGACGTACCGAGGTTCGCCTACCGCGGGGCGATGCTCGACGTGTCGCGGCACTTCTTCACCGTGCCGCAGGTCAAGCGCTACATCGACCAGCTCGCCCTGTACAAGATCAACAAACTGCATCTGCACCTCTCCGACGACCAGGGCTGGCGGATCGCCATCGACTCCTGGCCGCGGCTGGCCACGTACGGCGGCAGCACCCAGGTCGGCGGCGGCCGCGGCGGCTTCTACAGCAAGGACGACTACCGCGAGATCGTGCGGTACGCCCAGAGCCGCTATCTGACCGTGGTGCCCGAGATCGACATGCCGGGGCACACCAACGCCGCCCTCGCCTCGTACGCGCGGCTGAACTGCGACGGCGTCGCGCCGCCGCTCTACACCGGCACGAACGTCGGGTTCAGCTCGCTGTGCGTGCCCAAGGACGTGACGTACGACTTCGTGGACGACGTCGTCCGGGAGCTGGCCGCGCTGACCCCGGGCCCGTACCTGCACATCGGCGGCGACGAGGCCCACTCCACCAGCCCCCAGGACTACGCGGCCTTCATGGACCGCGTACAGCCGGTCGTCGCCAAGTACGGCAAGACGGTGATCGGCTGGCACCAGCTGACCGGTGCGCGGCCCGCCGAGGGCGCCGTCGCGCAGTACTGGGGGCTCAAGGGGGACGAGCGGGAGGTCGTGGCCGCGGCCAAGGCCGGGACGAAGATGATCCTCTCGCCCGGCAACCGGGCCTATCTCGACATGAAGTACACCAAGGACACGCCGCTGGGGCTCGACTGGGCCGGATACGTGGAGGTGCGCCAGTCCTACGACTGGAACCCGGGCGCGTATCTCAAGGGCGCCCCGGCCTCGGCGGTCCTCGGCGTCGAGGCGCCGCTGTGGTCGGAGACCGTCTCGACCAGTGACCACATCGAGTACCTGGCGTTCCCGCGGGTCGCGGGCATCGCGGAACTCGGCTGGTCACCGGCCGCGACGCACGACTGGGACGCGTACCGCGTGCGCCTGGCCGCGCAGGGGCCGCGGTGGGATGCCCTGGGCATCGACTTCTACCGCTCGCCGCAGGTGCTGTGGGAGTAGCCGCGGCTCCGCCTACAGGCCCAGCTCGCGGGCGATCAGTATCCGCTGCACCTCGCTCGTGCCCTCGCCGATCTCCAGGATCTTGGAGTCCCGCCACATCCGGGCCACCGGGTACTCGTTCATGAAGCCGTAGCCGCCGTGGATCTGGGTGGCCTCGCGGGCGTTGTCCACCGCGATCGTCGACGAGTACAGCTTGGCCAGGGCCGCCTCCTTCTTGAAGGACTCCCCGACGACCAGGCGGGACGCGGCGTCGCGCCAGGCGAGGCGCGAGGTGTGGGCCTTCATCTCCATGTCGGCGAGCTTGAACTGGATGGCCTGGTTGGCGCCGATCGGCCGCCCGAAGGCCTGGCGCTCCTTGGCGTACCGCACCGACTCGTCGACGCAGCCCTGGGCGAGCCCGGTCGCGAGGGCCGCGATGGCGATGCGGCCCTCGTCGAGGATGCGCAGGAACTGGGCGTATCCGCGGCCCTCCTCGCCGAGCAGGTTCGCGGCCGGTACGCGGACGTCCGAGAAGGCCAGCTCGCGGGTGTCCGAGGCGTTCCAGCCGACCTTCGAGTAGGGCGCCGCGACCGTGAAGCCCGGGGTGCCGGACGGCACGATGATCGACGAGATCAGCGGGGCCCCGTCCTCCTTGCGACCGGTGACCGCGGTGACGGTGACCAGGCCGGTGATGTCGGTGCCGGAGTTGGTGATGAAGCACTTCGAGCCGTTGATGACCCATTCGTCGCCGTCCCGCACGGCGGTCGTCTTCGTGCCGCCGGCGTCCGAACCGCACTCCGGCTCGGTGAGGCCGAAGGCGCCGAGCATCTCACCGGAGCAGAGCTTGGGCAGCCACTCCCGCTTCTGGGCCTCGGTGCCGAAGTGGAAGATCGGCATGGCGCCGAGGGAGACCCCGGCCTCGAGGGTGATGGCGACCGAGGAGTCGACGCGGGCCAGCTCCTCCAGGGCGATGCCGAGGGCGAGATAGTCGCCGCCCATGCCGCCGTACTCCTCGGGGAACGGCAGCCCGAAGAGCCCCATGCGGCCCATCTCGCGGACGATCTCATACGGGAATGCGTGCCGCTCGTAGAAGTCGCCGATCTTCGGCGCCACGACGTCGTGGGCGAACTCCTCGACGGTACGGCGTAGTTCCTCGTGCTCGGCGGACAGCCGGTGGTCGAGCGACATGACTCAGGTCTCCTTCTGGGAGAGTGCACGGACGGTGCGGGATGGGCTGGGTCGGCCCAGATGTCCGGCCATCCACACGCTGGTGGCGGTGAGACGGCCGAGATCGACCCCGGTCTCGATGCCGAGGCCGTCGAGCATCCACACCAGGTCCTCGGTCGCGAGGTTCCCGGTGGCGCTCTTCGCGTACGGGCAGCCGCCGAGGCCGCCCGCGGAGGCGTCGACGGTGGTGATGCCGTGCTCCAGCGCCGCGAGGGTGTTGGCGAGAGCCTGGCCGTAGGTGTCGTGGAAGTGCACGGCGAGCCGGTCGGCGGGCACGCCCGCCTCGCCCAGCCGGGCGAGCAGCTCCCGCACATGGCCGGGGGTGGCCACGCCGATGGTGTCGCCGAGGCTCAACTCGTCGCAGCCGAGGTCCATCAGGCGCTTGGCCACCGCCACCACCTGCCGGACGGGCACCGGCCCCTCCCACGGGTCGCCGAAGCACATCGACAGATAGCCGCGCACCCACATCGCCGACTCGCGGGCGCGGGCCACGACCGGCTCGAACATGGCGAGGGACTCGTCGACGGAGCGGTTGAGGTTGCGCCGGGCGAAGGTCTCCGTCGCACTGCCGAACACGGCGATGCGGCGGACACCCAGCGCCATCGCCCGCTCCAGGCCGCGCTGGTTGGGCACCAGGACCGGCAGCTCGGCGGGCACGTCCTTGAGCAGCGGCACCAACTGCTCGGCATCGGCCAGCTGGGGCACCCACTCGGGGCGGACGAGGCTCGTCGCTTCGACGGTGGACAGCCCGGCGTCGGCGAGCCTGCGGATGAACTCGGCCTTCACCTCGACGGGGACGACCGCCTTCTCGTTCTGCAGGCCGTCGCGCGGCCCCACCTCGTGGATCCGGACCCGGGCCGGCAGTCCGGCCACCGGCACGGCCATGGGCAGTCCGTCGGGCAGGGACATCACTCACCCTCCTCACTGTCGTGCGGGGTGACGACGGCGAGCACCTGGTCCATGGCGACCGTGCTGCCCGCGGCGACGTCCAGCTCGGTGACCGTGCCGTCGTGCGGGGCGGAGATCAGGTGCTCCATCTTCATCGCCTCGACCACCAGCAGGCCCTGGCCCGCGGTGACCTCGTCGCCCACGGCCGCCTTGACGACGGTGACCGTGCCGGGCATGGGCGCGGTGAGCGTCCCGGCGTGGGCCGCTGCCGCGCCGCCGTGCAGGGCGGCCTCGACCGGGTCGTGGTCCAGCAGATGCCAGGTGTCGCCGTCCCGCCCCAGCCAGGTGCCCTCCGGGCCGGGCGCGGTGACGAAGTGGTGGACGACGCCGCCCCACTCGGCGGTCACCCGGCCGGAGCCGGAGTCCAGGAGCCGGGCGCGCACGGTGGAGCGCTCCCCGCTCTCGCCGACCGGGTCGGGACGCTCGATACGGATCTCCGCGTCGTGCGCCCTGCCGCGCACGCGGACCGTGACCGGCTCGTGGCCGGGAACGCGCAGGTGGTGCACGGTCCAGGCGGGCTCGCGGCCGAGCCGCCAGCCGGAGGGCACCGAGAACGGGTCGACCCAGCCGGCCGCGCCTTCCAGTGCGGTGGGCGCGCCGGGTTCCAGCGCGTGCTGCCGCAGCAGGGCCGCCGCCGCCAGCACCTCGTCCGGGACGCCGAGCGGCACCAGGGCGGTCGCGTCGCGGTCCACCAGGCCGGTGTCCAGCTCGCCGGAGACGACGGCGGGGTGCGCGAGCAGGCGGCGCAGGAAGCCGACATTGGTGTCGAGACCGAGG
Organism: Streptomyces sp. XD-27; assembly: GCF_030553055.1. Classification (NCBI taxonomy): domain Bacteria; kingdom Bacillati; phylum Actinomycetota; class Actinomycetes; order Kitasatosporales; family Streptomycetaceae; genus Streptomyces; species Streptomyces sp. XD-27. The sequence continues at coordinate 2,593,009 of NZ_CP130713.1, read as the reverse complement.
ACGGTGGTCCGGGCGAGAGCGGCGCTCAGTCGGCGCAGCGCCGTGGCGCGGTCGGGGCCGTGGGCGATCACCTTGGCGAGCATCGGGTCGTACAGCGTGCCGACCTCGGTGCCCTGGCAGAGCCCGGAGTCCACCCGCACCCCTTCGCCGTGCGGCTCGGCGAGGGCGCGCACCGTACCGGCGGAGGGTAGGAAGTCCACCCGGTCGCCCGACACCCTGGCGGTCTCCGCGCAGATGCGGGCCTCCACGGCGTGCCCGGTGAAGGAGATGTCGTCCTGGGCGAACGGCAGCGGCTCCCCGGCGGCGATCCGGGCCTGCCACTCCACCAGGTCCAGCTCGTCCCGGCCGGCGATGGACACGGCCAGCTCCGTCACGGGGTGCTCGACCTGGAGCCGGGTGTTCATCTCCATGAAGTAGTAGGCCGAGGGATCGTCGCCCGGGACGATGAACTCCACCGTGCCCGCGCCCGTGTAACCGCAGGAGCGCGCCGCCTGAACCGCGGCCTCGCCCATCGCGGCGCGGGTGGCGGCGTCCAGCAGCGGGCTCGGCGCCTCCTCGATGATCTTCTGGTGGCGTCGCTGGAGCGAGCACTCGCGCTCGCCCAGGTGCAGCACGTTGCCGTGGGCGTCGGCCAGTACCTGGATCTCGATGTGGCGGGGCCGGTCGATCCAGCGCTCGACCAGCAGGGTGTCGTCGCCGAAGGAACCGCGGGCCTCACGCCGGGCGGCCGCGATCTCCTCGGCCAGCAGCGCCTCGGTCCGCACCAGCCGCATGCCCTTCCCGCCGCCGCCGGCCGAGGGCTTGAAGAGCACCGGCATGCCGATCTCGCGGGCGGCCTCCGCCAACTGCGCGTCGGTCAGGCCGCTCCCCGACGACCCGGGCACCACCGGCACCCCGGCCGCCTTCACCGTCTCCTTGGCGCGGATCTTGTCACCCATCAGCTCGATCGCCGCGGCGGGCGGGCCGAGGAAGGCCAGCCCGGCGTCGGCGCAGGCGCGGGCGAAGGCGGCGTTCTCGGCGAGGAAGCCGTACCCGGGGTGCACGGCCCGCGCGCCGGAGACCCGGGCCGCCTCCAGCAGCCGCTCGATGGACAGATAGCTCTCCGCGGCCGGTGCCGGGCCGATGCGGACGGCGGTGTCCGCCTCGCGCACATGCCGGGCGTCCGCGTCGGCGTCACTGAAGACGGCCACCGAACGGACGCCGAGCCGCCGCAGTGTGCGGATCACCCGGACCGCGATCTCGCCGCGGTTGGCCACCAGCACGCCGCCGGCACCCACCGGGGCTACGGCGCCCGTCGCGTCCACCGTGTCCGCCGAAGCTGCCATGAACATCGTCTGCATCCCCCTCGTCACATCCGGAAGACGCCGAAGCCGGGCGCCGCGGGGTCCGTCTCGGGCAGTGGCGCGTTGGCGCAGGCGGTGAGCGCCAGGCCCAGCACCGTCCGGGTCTCCAGCGGGTCGATCACGCCGTCGTCCCACAGCCGCGCCGTGGCGTAGTACGCGTTCCCCTGGGTCTCGTACTGCTCGCGGATCGGCGCCCGGAACGCCTCCTCGTCCTCCGCGCTCCAGCTCTCCCCGCGGCCCTCCAACTGGTCGCGCTTGACCGTGGCGAGCACCGAGGCGGCCTGCTCCCCGCCCATCACGGAGATCTTCGCGTTCGGCCACATCCACATGAAGCGCGGCGAATACGCGCGGCCGCACATGGAGTAGTTGCCCGCGCCGTACGAACCGCCGACCACGACGGTCAGCTTCGGCACCCGGGTGCAGGCCACCGCGGTCACCATCTTGGCGCCGTGCTTGGCGATCCCGCCCGCCTCGTAGGAACGGCCCACCATGAAGCCGGAGATGTTCTGCAAGAAGACCAGCGGAATGCCGCGCTGGTCGCACAGCTCGATGAAGTGCGCGCCCTTCTGGGCGGATTCGGAGAACAGGATGCCGTTGTTGGCGACGATCCCGACCGGGTGGCCGTGGATCCTTGCGAAGCCTGTGACGAGCGTCGTCCCGAACTCGGCCTTGAACTCGGCGAAGCGCGAGCCGTCGACCACCCGTGCGATGACCTCCCGCACGTCGTAGGGCGTGCGGGAGTCCACCGGCACCGCCCCGTACAACCCCGCGGGGTCGACGGCGGGCTCTTCGGCGGCCGTCACCGGCCAGGGCAGCCGGCCCCGCTGCGCGAGCGAGGGCGGCAGCGTGGAGACGATGGAGCGGACGATCCGCAGCGCGTGCGCGTCGTCCTCGGCGAGGTGGTCGGTGACGCCGGAGACCTTGGAGTGCACCTCGCCGCCGCCCAGCTCCTCCGCCGTGACGACCTCACCCGTGGCGGCCTTCACCAGCGGCGGGCCGCCCAGGAAGATCGTGCCCTGCTCGCGCACGATGACGGCTTCGTCGCTCATCGCCGGGACGTACGCGCCGCCCGCCGTACACGACCCGAGCACCGCCGCGATCTGCGGGATGCCGGCCCCCGACATCCGCGCCTGGTTGTAGAAGATCCGCCCGAAGTGCTCCCGGTCGGGGAAGACCTGGTCCTGCATGGGCAGGAAGGCGCCACCGGAGTCGACCAGATACACGCACGGCAGGCGGTTCTCCAGGGCCACCTCCTGAGCGCGCAGATGCTTCTTGACCGTCATCGGGTAGTACGTGCCGCCCTTGACGGTGGCGTCGTTGGCGACGACCACCACCTCGCGCCCCGAGACCCGCCCGATCCCGGCGATCACCCCCGCCGCCGGGGCCTGGCCCTCGTACATCCCGTCCGCCGCCAGCGGCGCCAGCTCCAGGAACGGCGATCCGGGGTCGAGCAGGGTGTCCACCCGGTCCCGAGGCAGCAGCTTGCCGCGTGCGGTGTGCCGCGCGCGTGCCTTCTCGCCGCCGCCCAGCCGCGCCACGGCGAGCTTCTCGCGCAGCCGCGCCGACAGCTCGCGGTGCGCGGCCTCGTTGGCGCGCCAGACGTCGGATCCCGGGTCGGCGCCACTCCTCAGCACCGGTGCCTGCTCCATGCCCGCGAGCCCCCTTGCCCGATCCGGCCGATGTGTTAATGAGCGTTAACGTGTTGCCATCAGGTTAACGGCCGCTAACGCCGCTGTCTAGAATCAATTCCATGAGTACGCACGCGCCCGCCACGACCCGCCGCGACCAGATCCTCAGGGAGGCCGCCCGGCTCTTCGCCGAGCGCGGGTTCCACGGCGTCGGCGTGGACGAGATAGGGGCCGCCGTCGGGATCAGCGGGCCCGGCCTCTACCGCCACTTCGCAGGCAAGGACGCCATGCTCGCCGAGCTGCTCGTCGGCATCAGCGGCCGACTGCTGGCGGGCGGCAAGCGCCGGGTCGCCGACGCCGCCGCGGCCGGGCACGACGCGGCCGCCGTCCTGGACTCGCTCATCGAGGGCCACATCGACTTCGCGCTCGACGACCGCCCGCTGATCACCCTGCACGACCGCGAGCTGGACCGGCTGCGCGACAGCGACCGCAAGATGGTGCGCCAGCTCCAGCGGCAGTATGTGGAGCTGTGGGTCGAGGTGGTCCGCGAGGTCTACCCGGGGCTCGCCGAGAGCGTGGCGAGGGCCGCCGTGCACGCCGTCTTCGGCCTGCTCAACTCCACCCCGCACCTCGGCCGCGGCGCGCTCCCGGCCCGCAACCTCACCGCCGAGCTGCTGCACCGGCTCGCCCTCGGCGCGTTCGGGGCCGCCTCGGGTGCGGACGGGGCGGGGCCGGGGCGCTGACTCTCTGGACAGCTCACTGACCCCCGGGTAACTTTCAAGAGTCAACTGAGCAAGCGCTTAGGCGCGGAGTTGTCCGGGTCGCGCCCACGAGGAGCCACTATGCGTCGAACGGTGTTCAACGAGGACCACGAGGCGTTCCGCGAGACCATCCGCGACTTCATCGCCGCCGAGGTCGTGCCGTACTACGACGAGTGGCGCGAGGCCGGGCAGGCGCCCCGCGAGTTCTACAACAAGCTCGGCGAGCTGGGCGTCTTCGGCATCGAGGTGCCGGAGGAGTACGGCGGCGCGGGGGAGACCAGCTTCAAGTTCAACGCCGTCATCACCGAGGAGACCGCCCGCGCCGGCGTGAGCTTCGGCGGCAGCGGTGTCCACACGGCGCTGTGCCTGCCGTACCTCCTCAAGTACGCCTCCGAGGAGCAGAAGCGGCGCTGGCTGCCGCCGTTCGTCACCGGCGAGATGATGACCGCCATCGCCATGACCGAGCCGGGCACCGGCTCCGACCTGGCCGGCATGAAGACCACCGCCAAGCTCTCCGAGGACGGCACGCACTACGTCCTCAACGGCGCCAAGACCTTCATCACCGGCGGTGTGCTCGCCGACCGGGTCCTGGTCTGCGCCCGCACCGCCCCGCCCACCCCGAGGACCGCCGCGGCGGCATATCCATCCTGGTCGTCGACACCGCCTCCGAGGGCTACGCGGTCGGCCGCAAGCTGGAGAAGCTGGGTCTCAAGACCTCCGACACCGCCGAGCTGTCCTTCACCGACGTCAAGGTGCCGGTGGAGGACCTGCTGGGTGAGGAGGGCAGGGCGTTCGAGTACCTCACCCACAACCTGCCGCAGGAGCGCCTCGGCATCGCGGTCAGCGCGTACGCCCAGGCCGCCGCGGCCGTGGAGTTCGCCAAGGGCTATGTGCAGGACCGCACGGTCTTCGGCAAGAGCGTGGCGTCCTTCCAGAACACCAAGTTCGTGCTCGCCGACTGCAAGTCCGAGGTGGACGCCATGCAGGCGCTGGTGGACCGGGCGCTGGACGCCCACGACGCCGGTGAGCTGACCGCCGCCGACGCCGCCTCCGCCAAGCTCTTCACCACCGAGCGGGCCGCCGTCGTCATCGACAAGTGCCTCCAGCTGCACGGCGGTTACGGCTACATGATGGAGTACCCGATCGCCCGCCTGTACGCGGACACCCGCGTCAGCCGTATCTACGGCGGCACCAGCGAGGTCATGCGGTCCATCATCGCCAAGTCGATGGGACTGTGAACCGTGCTCACCGCTCCCCGGGAGCGCGTCCTTCGCGGACTGCCGTGAACCATGAATGAAGCACTTCAGGACCTGGTCGACCTGCTCGACCTGGAGCAGATCGACCGGGACATCTTCCGCGGCGCGAGCCGCCCGTCCGTGGTGGAGCGGGCCTTCGGCGGCCAGGTGGCCTCGCAGGCCCTGGCCGCCGCCGGGCGCACGGTCCCGGACGGCCGCGCGGTGCACTCACTGCACTCGTACTTCCTGCGGCCGGGCGACCCCCGCGCGCCGATCGTCTACACCGTCGACCGGATCCGCGACGGCTTCTCCATCAGCAACCGCAGGGTCGTCGCCGTCCAGCACGGTAAGCCGATGTTCCATCTCTCCGCCTCCTTCCAGGTGTCCGAGGAGGGGTTGGAACACCAGGAGCCGATGCCGGCGGCCCCCGATCCGCTGACCCTGCCGACCGCGCGGGAACAAGTGTCGCGTTACGCCCACCTGTTCACCGATCCGCGGGTCGTCCGGCGCATGGTCCAGGTCCGTTCCGCCGTGGATCTGCGGTACGTGGATCCGCCGCCGTACGGCAGCATCGGACAGCCCCGCGACGCGAAGTCGCAGGTTTGGTTCCGGGTGAACGGCAAACTGGACGGCGATATCGACCGGCCGCTGATGCACGCCTGCCTGGCCACCTACGTCTCCGACATGACCCTGCTGGACTCGGTGCTGCTCGCCCACGGGCGCGGCGGCTGGGCCGTCGGCGACGTGGTCGGCGCCAGCCTGGACCACGCCATGTGGTTCCACCGGCCCTTCCGCGCCGACGAGTGGCTGCTCTACGACCAGCGGAGCCCGACCGCGGCGGGCGGCCGCGGCCTCGCCAGGGGGCGGATCTTCACCCAGGAGGGGCAGCTCGCGGTGTCGGTGGTCCAGGAGGGCATGATCCGGGTGCCGCGGCCCAGGGCCGCGGCACAAGCGGAGGCCGGCGGCACGGCTCAGAACTGAGCCGTGAGCCCCGCCGCGTCCAGCAGATAGGCCGTCATCGGGTCGTAGAACCGCGGGTTGGTCACGTGGTCGTCCAGCGGCACCACCGCCGCCAGCGTGCCCTCCGCCTCGCCCAGGAACAGCGCCGGGTCGTTGCAGTCCGCGTACCCGACGGCCTTGATGCCGCGCTGTCCGGCGCAGCCCGCCCAGCCGTGGTCGGCCACCACCAGGTCCGGCAGCGGTCGGCCGTCCCGGGCGAGCCCGTCCAGGATGGCCGCCATCGGGGCGGGGGAGTGGGTGTGCCACAGCGTCGCACCGCGCTCCAGCACCGCCACGTCGGCGAACTGGAAGACATACCCCTCGTCCGCCTCGAGACCGCCGGGGATCTCGACGATCTCGCAGCCCGCGGCCCGCAGCGCGGCGGCCGTGGCGCGGTGGACGTCCAGCAGCCCACCCGGGTGCCCGGTGGCGAACAGCACCCGCGCACCCGCCTCTGCGGCCTTGCGCAGCTCCGCGGCCATCCGGTCCAGGGCGCCGACCGTCAGCTCCGGGTCGATGGTGTCCTGCCCCGCCCGGTGCTCCGGATCGTCGATCACGCCGCAGCGCTCCGCCATGACCGCCAGCACGTCCTGCTCGTCGGTCCAGCGGTCGCCCAGCTCCAGCCCCAGCCAGTAGTGCCGGTCGCCGTTGGCCAGCTTGCGGTAGTGGGAGAGGTTGTTGTCGCGGGGGGTGGCGACGTTCCCCGCGATCCGCGTGCGGATGAGGTGGTCGATCAGTTCGGGGCGGCTGGGCGCGGAGCTCGGTATCGGCATGCGGCCCATTGTCTCCCGTGCGCCGAGGAAATGGACGTGGTGTCCAAATAGCCGTCCTTGGTCTTTGGAAACGTACATGTGCGGATTCCGTCGCCGTCCCTACGCTCGATAGCCGTATCCCCTGACCCCGCACCGCCAAGAGGCAGCAGTCGCCATGAGCACAGACGTCCGTGAGCCCGTAGGCCCTGTCGACTCGTCCCGTATCCCGCGCTACGCCGGGCCCGCGACCTTCGCCCGGCTGCCGCGCATCGACCAGGTCGGCGGCACCGCCGACGTCGCCGTCGTCGGCGTGCCCTTCGACACCGGGGTCTCCTACCGCCCCGGCGCGCGCTTCGGCGGCAACGCCATCCGTGAGGCCTCGCGGCTGCTGCGCCCGTACAACCCGGCCCAGGACGCCTCGCCGTTCGCGCTCGCGCAGGTCGCCGACGCCGGTGACATCTCCGCGAACCCGTTCGACATCAACGAGGCCGTCGAGACGATCGAGGCGGCCACCGACGACCTGCTGGGCACCGGCGCCCGCCTGATGACCCTCGGCGGCGACCACACCATCGCGCTGCCGATCCTCCGCTCGGTCGCCCGCAAGCACGGTCCGGTCGCACTGCTGCACTTCGACGCGCACCTGGACACGTGGGACACCTACTTCGGCGCGGAGTACACCCATGGCACGCCGTTCCGGCGCGCGGTGGAGGAGGGCATCCTCGACACCTCCGCTCTTTCGCATGTCGGAACCCGTGGTCCGCTGTACGGAAAGAAGGATCTGGACGACGACGCGAAGATGGGCTTCGGCATCGTCACCTCCGCCGACGTCATGCGGCGCGGTGTGGACGAGGTGGCCGACCAGCTCCGCCAGCGCATAGGCGACCGCCCGCTGTACATCTCCATCGACATCGACGTCCTCGACCCGGCCCACGCGCCGGGCACCGGGACCCCGGAGGCCGGCGGTCTCACCTCCCGCGAGCTGCTGGAGATCCTGCGCGGGCTGGCGGGCTGCAACCTGGTCTCCGCCGACCTGGTCGAGGTCGCACCGGCCTACGACCACGCCGAGATGACCTCCGTCGCGGCCTCGCACACGGCGTACGAGCTGACCACGATCATGGCCCGCCAGATCGCCGCCGCCCGCGCCTGACCTTCTCCGCGTCACAGCCCTTGGACACATCGTCCAAGGGCTGTACCGTTTCTCCAGTGAGCAGCAGCGAAGCGGACCTGATCATCGCCGCACTGCGCCCGGTCGCCGAAGGGCTGGCAGCGACCCTGGGGCGGTCCTGCGAGGTCGTCGTGCACGACTTCCGGCGGCCGGAAGGCTCGGTGGCCGTCATCGCGGGCGATCTCACCGGCCGTACCGTCGGCGGTGCCATGAGCCAGATCGGCATGGACCTGCTGCGGCAGGGCGACGCCGCGCCCGACCGGCTCAACTACGTCACCCGCACCCCCTCGGGGCGGATGCTCAAGTCCTCCACCGTGGTGCTGCGCACGTCCGACGGCACCGCCTTCGGGGCCTTCTGCGTCAATCTCGACATCACGGCTCTGCGGCAGGTCCACGAGTTGGTCGGCGACCTCGTCGGCGTCGGCGACCTCGCGGCCGTGGCGGCGGGCGCCGCCGTGCCGACGACGACCTTCAGCAACGACGTGGACGACGTGGTCGACGCGGCGGTGGACGGCCTCCAGCTCGCCCAGGGCAAGCAGTGGGCGGATCTCGACCGGGCCGAGCGCATCGCCCTGTTCGCCCGGCTGGAGGCCACCGGGGTGTTCGCGATGCGCCGGGCCGTGCCCCGCGTGGCCGCCCGGCTCGGCATCTCCCGGGCGTCCGCGTACGCGTATCTGTCGGACGTCCGCAAGCAGGCGCAGGCCGAACCGGCCGGGCGGACCTCACGAAAGAGTCACACGTCACTAGGGGAGGGCGGGTCGGTATGACCACGCAGGCGCATCAGCAGGTGACATTCGACGACATCCGCGCGGCGGCGGCCAGGATCGACGGTGTCGCCCACCGGACGCCGGTGATGACGTCACGGATCCTGAACGAACGGGTCGGCGCCGAGGTCTTCCTCAAATGCGAGAACCTCCAGCGCGTCGGCGCGTTCAAGTTCCGCGGCGCCTACAACACCATCGCCCAACTCTCCGCCGACGAGCTGCGCCGTGGCGTGGCCGCGTACTCCTCCGGCAACCACGCCCAGGCCGTCGCGCTGGCCGCGCGCCTGCTGGGCGCGCCCGCGGTCATCCTCATGCCCGAGGACGCGCCCGCGTCCAAGCGCGCCGCGACCCTCGGCTACGGCGCGGAGGTGGTGACCTACGACCGCTACACCGGCGACCGGGCAGCCATCGGCGAGAAGCTGGCCGCCGACCGCGGGCTGACCCTCGTGCCGCCCTTCGAGCATCCGCACGTCATCGCCGGACAGGGCACCGTCGGCCTGGAGCTGATGGAGCAGGTCGCCGACCTGGGCGCGCTGGTCACCCCGGTCGGCGGCGGCGGGCTGATGGCCGGCTGCGCGACCGCCGCACGAGCCCTGGACCCCGCGATCCGTACGGTGGGGGTGGAGCCGGAGGCGGGCGACGACTACAAGCGCTCGCTGGAGGCCGGGCACCGGATCCGGATCCCGGTCCCCCGCACGATCGCCGACGGGCAGGCGCTGGAGACCCCTGGGGAGCTGTCGTTCGCCATCAACCGGCGGGTGCTGGACGAGGTGGTGCTCGTCAGCGACGAGGAGATCCGCTCGGCGATGGCCCTCGCGTTCAGCTGTCTGAAGATCGTGGTCGAACCCAGCGGGGCGACCGGGCTCGCGGCGCTGCTCGCGGGCCGGATCGCGGAGCTGCCGCCCCGCGTGGGCGTGGTGATCTCCGGCGGCAACATCGACCTGCCGCGCTTCACTCAGCTGCTGGGGTAGCCGCCTATTCCGGGGTCGGCGAGGTCATGCGTCTTACGCGCGGCGCTCTTGCGCGCCCACGCGGGGCTCGTACGCCCTACGGCAGCGTCAGCACGCGGGGGCCGTCCTCCGTGATCGCCACCGTGTGCTCGCTGTGCGCGGCGCGCCCGCCGTTCGCGGTACGCAGCGTCCAGCCGTCGCCGTCCGTCACGTAGGCGTCCGAGCCGCCTGCCAGGAACATCGGCTCGATCGCGATCACCAGCCCGTGCCGCAGCGGAAAGCCGCGGCCGGGCCGCCCCTCGTTGGGGACGGGCGGGTCCTCGTGCATGCGGCGCCCGATGCCGTGCCCTCCGAAGTCGGCCGGGATGCCGTATCCGGCCGTCCGCCCCACGCTGCCGATCGCGTGGCCCACGTCCCCGAGCCGGGCGCCGACCACGGCCGCCGCGATGCCCGCCTCCAGGGCGCGCCGGGTGGCCTCGATCAGCCGCTCGTCGGCCGGGCGCGGGGTGCCGACCGTGAAGCTGACCGCCGCGTCCCCCGTCCAGCCGTCCACCACGGCCCCGCAGTCGACGCTGAGCAGGTCGCCGTCGCGCAGCCGGTAGCCGTCCGGGATGCCGTGCACGATCGCGTCGTTGACGGAGGTGCAGATGACGGCGGGGAACGGGGTCGGCGCGAACTGCGGCCGGTAGCCGAGGAACGGCGAGTCGGCCCGTGCCTCGTGCAGCACGGTGCGTGCCGCCTCGTCCAGCTCGCGCAGTGAGACGCCGACGGCGGCCGCGTCGCGCGCCGCCTCCAGCGCGTTGGCCACCACCCGGCCCGCCTCCCGCATCGCGTCCAGTGCCGCGTCCGATTTGATCTCCACCATGGGCGCACCCCTCCGATTCCCCGGGCCTCCGCCTGGATCCAATTCTTATACCGGTATTAGTATCACGGTCATGGTGCGCACCCCTCTCACCCCGCTGGAACGCGAACGCGGCCGCTACCTCGGCGTCCTGCTGCGGCAGGCCCGTGGCGAACGGACCATGGCCGAGATCGCCGCCGTCGCCGGGATCTCCGCCGAGACCCTCCGCAAGATCGAGACGGGCCGCGCCCCCGCCCCCGCCTTCGGCACCGTCGCGGCCCTGGCCGCGACGCTGGGCCTCTCGCTGGACGACCTGGCGGCCCGGTGTGCGGCGATCACGGCCGTCCCCGAGGAGGCGGGCAGCGCCGCGGCCTGAGCCGCTTCGTCCCTGCCTCCCTGTCTCCCCGCCTCAGACCTTCGACCGAGGCCGCCTCGGCTGCCTGCGACCTTCGACGGTCCCGCTCCGCCCCGATCTCCGACCATCGAACGAGTTTTGTTGCGGATGGATGAAATCCGCACACCCGTGCGTTGCAGCGTTCCGGTGGGAGTCGCCGAGGGGGCGGACAGCCGAAGAGCGGGAGGTCACGGGGTGCCAAGGGCGTCGATCGCGGAAGACGGGCCAGGCTGGGTGCGGCGGCTGGTCCGGTATTGCTGGCGGTACCGGCGCAACGTGCTGCTCTCCCTCGGCGCCTCACTGGCCGGCATGGCCGTCATGGCGCTGGTCCCGCTCGTGCCGAAGCTGATCATCGACGATGTGATCGTCGACCAGGAGCGGTCGCTCGCCCCATGGGCCACGCTGCTGATCGTCGCCGCCGTCGCCGTCTACGTCCTCACCTACGTGCGCCGGTACTACGGTGGCCGGCTCGCCCTCGACGTCCAGCACGACCTGCGCACCGAGATGTACGAGGCGATCACCCGGCTGGACGGCCGGCGCCAGGACGAGCTGAGCACCGGGCAGGTGGTCGGCCGGGGCACCAGCGACCTCCAGCTCATCCAGGGCCTGCTCTTCATGGTGCCGATGATGATCGGCAACGTCCTGCTGTTCGTCATCTCCCTGGTCGTCATGGCAGTGCTGTCACCACTGCTCACGGTCGTGGTGCTGGCCGTCGCCCCCGCCCTGTGGGTCCTCGCCTCCCGCAGCCGCATCCGGCTGTTTCCCGCTACCTGGTACGCGCAGGGGCAGGCGGCCGCCGTCGCCGGCGTCGTGGACGGAGCGGTCACCGGCGTCCGCGTGGTCAAGGGCTTCGGGCAGGAGGGCCAGGAGACCGGCAAGCTGCGAGCCGTGGGCCGTACGCTGTTCGCCGCCCGGCTGCGGACCGTGCGGCTCAACTCCCGCTACACCCCGGCCCTCCAGGCCGTCCCCGCGCTCGGCCAGGTCGCCATGCTGGCGCTCGGCGGCTGGATGGCGACGCGGGGCCAGGTCACACTCGGCACCTTCGTCGCCTTCTCGACCTATCTCGCGCAGCTCGTCGGCCCCGTGCGGATGCTCACCATGATGCTGACCGTGGGGCAGCAGGCGCGCGCCGGCGCCGAACGCGTCTTCGAACTCATCGACGCCGAACCGGCACTCAGCGAGCGCTCGGATGCCCGTGACCTGCCGGCCGACGCGCCCGCGACCGTGGAGTTCGACCACGTCACGTTCGGCTACGAGGCCGAGCGCCCGGTGCTCGACGACGTCTCGCTGCGGATCGACCCCGGCGAGACGCTCGCCGTCGTCGGCGCCTCGGGCAGCGGCAAGTCCACGCTGTCCCTGCTGCTGCCGCGCTTCTACGACGCCACCGGCGGAGCCGTGCGGATCGGCGGCCACGACGTACGCGAGCTGACGCTGCGGTCGCTGCGCGCCGCGATCGGCCTCGTACCGGAGAGCAGCTTCCTGTTCTCCGACACCGTCCGCTCCAACATCGCCTACGGGCTGCCCGAGGCCACCGACGCCCAGGTGCGCGCGGCGGCTCGCGCCGCCCAGGCCGACAGGTTCATCAGCGAGCTGCCCGACGGATACGACACCCGGGTCGGTGAGCAGGGTCTGACCCTCTCCGGCGGCCAGCGCCAGCGGATCGCCCTGGCCCGCGCCATCCTGACCGACCCCCGGCTGCTCGTCCTGGACGACGCCACCTCCGCCGTGGACGTCCGCGTCGAACACGAGATCCACGAGGCGCTGCGCGGCGTCATGGCCGGCCGCACCACCCTGCTCATAGCCCATCGCCTCTCCACCCTCGCTCTCGCCGACCGGATCGCCGTCCTCGACGGCGGACGGGTGGCCGACATCGGCACCCACGAGGAGCTGCGCGACCGCTGCGCGCTCTACCGCAGGCTGCTCACCGACCCCGACGAGCTCGGCGGCGTGGCACGCGACCCGGCCGGGCTCGCGGTCGGCGGCGGCGTGCGCGAGCTGGACCTCGATCTCGACTTCGAGCTCGACGTCGAGGAGGAGGCCGAGTTCGACTGCGAGCCCGTCAGCGCCCACCGCAGGCTCGTGGACGGGGTGACGCCCGAGCTGTGGCGGCGCGGCGACGGGCTGGACCGGGCCGGGGCCGACGGCGCCACAGGAGCCGGCGGCGCGGCGGCCGGGGAGCCCGGCAAGGCGGGCTCGACGGCCCCTGCCGCGCCCGCGGGCGGCGGCATGGCGGGCGCACTCGCGGGGATGCCCGCGACCCCCGAACTGCTCACGAAGGTCGCGGCCCTGCCGCCTGCCACAGACACCCCCGACATCGACGAGGACGCCGCCGAGCGGCCGGAGAAGGCGTACGGACTGCGCCGGTTGCTGCGCGGCTTCGGCACCCCGCTCGCCTTCGCCCTGCTGCTCGTCGGCATCGACGCCCTCGCCGGACTCCTGCTGCCCGTGCTGATCAGGCACGGCATCGACGAAGGCGTGCAGCGCGCCGCGCTCGGCGCCGTCTGGGCCGCCGCGGGACTCGCGCTGCTGGTCGTCGTGGGCCAGTGGGCCGCGCAGGTCGGGGAGATCCGGCTGACCGGACGGACCGGGGAGCGTGTGCTGTACTCCCTCCGGGTCAAGATCTTCGCGCAGCTCCAGCGCCTCGGCCTCGACTACTACGAGCGCGAGCTGACCGGCAAGGTCATGACCCGCATGACCACCGACGTGGACGCGCTGTCCACCTTCCTCCAGACCGGTCTGGTCACCGCAGTGGTCAGCCTGCTCAGCTTCTTCGGCATACTCGTCGCCCTGCTGGTCATCGACGTCCAGTTGGCGCTGGTGGTGTTCGCGACCCTGCCCCCGCTCATCGTGGGCACCGTCTTCTTCCGGCGGCAGAGCGTCAAGGCGTACGAACTCGCGCGGGAACGCGTCAGTCTCGTCAACGCCGACCTCCAGGAGAGCGTCGCCGGGCTGCGGATCGTGCAGGCGTTCCGCCGCGAGGACATCGGCCGCGAGCGGTTCGCCGAGCGCAGCGACGGCTACCGCCAGGCCCGTGTGCACGGCCAATGGCTGATATCCGTGTACTTCCCGTTCGTTCAGCTGCTGTCCTCCGTGGCAGCCGCCCTGGTGCTGATCGTGGGCGCCGGGCGGGTGAGCGACGGCACCCTCACGGCGGGCGCCCTGGTGGCGTACCTGCTCTACATAGACCTGTTCTTCGCCCCTGTGCAGCAGCTCTCCCAGGTCTTCGACGGTTACCAGCAGGCCAGCGTCTCCCTGCGCCGCATCCAGGAACTGCTGAGCGAACAGACCACCACGCCCGCCGCCGAGAAGCCGCTGCGCGTGGGCGAGCTGCGCGGTGAGGTCGCCTTCGAGGACGTGCACTTCCGCTACGGCGGCGCCGAGGGCACGGCGGAGGCCGCCGCGCTCTCCGGGCTCTCCTTGCGCATACCGGCCGGGCAGACCGTCGCCTTCGTCGGCGAGACCGGCGCGGGCAAGTCGACGCTGGTCAAGCTGGTCGCCCGGTTCTACGACCCGACCTCCGGAGCGGTCCGCGTGGACGGCGACGACCTGCGCGACCTCGACCTCACCGGCTACCGGCACCGGCTCGGCGTCGTCCCCCAGGAGTCGTATCTGTTCTCCGGGACCGTTCGGGACGCCATCGCCTACGGGAGGCCGGACGCGACCGACGCCGAGGTCGAGGCGGCCGCGCGGGCGGTCGGCGCGCACGCCATGGTGGCCTCCCTGGACGGCGGCTATCTGCACGAGGTCGCCGAGCGCGGCCGCAACCTGTCCGCCGGCCAGCGCCAGTTGATCGCGCTGGCCCGGGCCGAACTGGTCGACCCCGACATCCTGCTGCTGGACGAGGCGACCGCCGCCCTGGACCTGGCCACCGAGGCCCTGGTCAACCAGGCCACGGACCGGTTGGCGGGCCGCCGCACCACCCTGGTCGTCGCCCACCGGCTGACCACCGCGGCCCGCGCCGACCGGGTGGTCGTGCTGGACCGCGGACGGGTTGTCGAGGACGGCACCCACGCCGAGCTGCTGGCGCGGGACGGCCGGTACGCGGAGCTGTGGCGCACGTTCACGGGCGAGACGGAACCGGCCGCGGCATGACCGCGCCCCTGCCCCCGGCGCTCGCCGGGGGCACCCGCACGCGGTAGTGCCCTCGCCGGGGCACCCGCTCGCAGTAGTGAGAGTCCATCAAGCCCACAAGGCTTTCGTCACTCAACGTGACGCTCAGGCTTCCATTCCACTCGCCCGAGCGATGGCCTCCACCTCGCGCCGGTCCCGCTCCCGGCGCTCCGCCTCGGCCGCCACCCGCTGCCGGTGGCGCTCCAGGAACTCGGGGTCCTCCGCCTGTTCCTGAGGCACCAGCATCTTCATCCCCTTGGCGTGCGGGGCGTCTCCCAGGTCGACCACGACCCGCTCGTCCTGTGCGGTCAGCAAGCCGAACAGCACCAGCAACTCGGCCTGCAGAGCCGGGGTGAACAGCGCCTTCTCCTCCGGCCCCATGCCCAGCTCATAGGTCCCGCCGCGCACCGCCGGCGAGGTGCTCACCTCGCGCAGCAGCCGCAGCAGCAGGTCCAGCGACTCAGGGTCGATCCGCTCCCGCAGCTCCGTCAGATACTGCGTCAGCCGCTCGGTACGTTCACTTCGCCCATGCTCCTCGTATCCGTCCATAGCAGCAGCATGCGCCATCACGGTCCGCTACGAAAGAGGTTGTGCCACAACTCTCCGTATTCGCCAGTGTGCTGATCGGGGCTGGCGGGGCCAGGCGTACGCCGGTAGGTTCACGGCGACCTTTGCAACCCAGGGGAGGGCGAATGCACAAGGCGCTCAGATGCCTGCTGACGTCCGCGGTGCTCATAGGCACCGTCGGAGTCACCGGCGGCACCACCCATGCGGCGGAGCATGACGGTGCCCTATCCGCCACCGCGGCGACCAACGCGGAGTCGGACATCAAGGACCGTATCCTCGCGATACCGGGGATGAGTTTCGTGGAGGAGAAGCCCTATCAGGGCTACCGCTTCCTCGTACTCAACTACACCCAGCCGATTGACCACCGGAACCCGTCCAAGGGCACCTTCCAGCAGCGCATCACGCTGCTGCACAAGTCCACCGACCGGCCGACGGTGTTCTTCACCTCCGGCTACAACGTCAACACCAGCCCGCGGCGCAGCGAGCCGACGCAGATCATCGACGGCAACCAGCTCTCGATGGAGTACCGCTTCTTCACCCCGTCCCGGCCGCAGCCCGCCGACTGGTCCAAGCTCGACATCTGGCAGGCGGCCACCGACCAGCACCGCCTCTACCAGGCCCTCAAGCCGATCTACGGCAAGAACTGGCTGGCCACCGGCGGCAGCAAGGGCGGCATGACGGCCACCTACTTCCGCCGCTTCTACCCGGACGACATGGACGGCACCGTCGCCTACGTCGCGCCCAATGACGTGGTGAACAAGGAGGACTCGGCCTACGACCGGTTCTTCAAGACCGTCGGCTCCAAGGAGTGCCGCGCCCAGCTCGACGCCGTCCAGCGCGAGGCCCTGGTCCGCCGCGACGAGATCGTCGCCCGCTACCAGAAGTGGGCCGACGGCGAGAAGCAGACCTTCGAGGTCGTGGGCAGCGCCGACAAGGCGTACGAGAACGTCGTCCTGGACCTGGCCTGGGCGTTCTGGCAGTACCACGGGTTGAAGGAGTGCGGGGACATTCCCGCGCCGACCGCCTCCACCGACGAGCTGTACCGCTTCATCGACGAGATCTCCGGCTTCTCGGCCTACACCGACCAGGGCCTGGAGACCTACACGCCGTACTACTACCAGGCGGGCACGCAGTTGGGTTCGCCCACCTTCAAGACGCCGCACCTGGACGGCCTGCTGCGCTACCCCGGGATCTACCAGCCGCGCAACTACGTGCCGCGCGACATCCCGATGAAGTTCAAGCCGGCCGCGATGCGGGACGTCGACCGCTGGGTGCGGAACAACGCCGAGCGGATGCTGTTCGTCAACGGGCAGAACGACCCGTGGGGCGCTGAACCGTTCCGCCTGGGCAAGAAGGCCGAGGACTCGTACGTCTTCGTCGCGCCCGGTGGCAACCACGGCGCCAACGTCGCCGGTCTCAAGGCCGGCGAGAAGGAGAAGGCCACGGCCGCCATCCTGAAGTGGGCCGGCGTCGCGCCCGCCGCCGTCCTGGAGGGCGACAAGCCCGCCAAGCCGCTCGCCAAGCACGACGCGAAGCTGGACCGGCGGGACCTGGAGCGGGAGCCGCTGCTGCGCCCGTAGCCGAGGTTGTTCCGCCATCGCCGGACGGGCGTCGTACAGCCCGTCCGGCGATCGGCCTTCCAGCGCGGGCCGGTCAGTACGCCCGCGGACCCGTCAGCAGGTCCGCGGACCCGTCAGTACGTCAGGCCGTGGCCGACCGGGTACAGCACCCGGGCCGGGTCGTCCGCGCGCTGGACGGACACCGGCAGCCTGCCGCGCGGCCGGACCCGCCCCGCGACGACCCGGGCGGCGGCGCGCAGCTCCACGTCCGTCCACCCGTACGCAGCCAGTGAGGCCGTGACCCCGCTGTCCGCCAGCCGGGCGATGTCGTACGGATTGCGCAGGGCGAGGTGGACCACCGGGACACCGGTCGCGGCGAGTTCCGCCACCAGCGTCCGCTGGCTGGAGGCCGCGCTCACGTTGTACGTCAGCACGATCACCGCGTCCCGGCCGCGGGCCGCCGCCACCGCCGCGTCGATCCGGTCCCGCGCCGGGTCGGGCCGCGCGCCGGTCCCCGTGGACAGCGCGTCGGCGGTGAACCCCAGCCCGGTCAGGGCGCGGGCCAGCACGGCGGTCGGCGGGCCGCCGGTGCCCGAGGGCGCGGCCGGGTCGACACCCGCGACGAGCAGCCGCCGACGGTCGCGGCAGGACAGCGGCAGCAGCCCGTTCGGGTTGCTGATCAGCGTCGTCGTGTGGTCCGCGATCCGATCGGCGGCGGCCAGATGCGCGCGCGTGCCGACGATGCGGTCCACCGCCTCGTCACTGGTGTACGGCGCGCTGAACAGGCCCCGACGCGCCTTCAGCTCCAGGATGCGCAGGATCGATTCGTCCAGCCGGGCCTCGCTGATCTCGCCGCGCTCCACCGCCGTACGCAGCCCGTGCCAGGCGACGGGCAGATCCGGCGGGTTGAGCAGCTGGTCCGCGCCCGCCTTGACCGCGAGCACCGGCACCCGGTCGTCCCCGTACTTCTCCCGGACCCCGGCCATGCCGAGGGAGTCGGTGACGATGACGCCGTCGAAGCCCAGTTCGCCGCGGAGCACGCCGGTGAGGACGGGCCGGGACAGGGTCGCCGGGTCGTCGACCGGGTCGAGGGCCGGGAACAGCAGGTGCGCCGTCATGATCGCGTCGATGCCGGCGGCGATGGCGGCCTTGAACGGCGGGGCGTCCAGCCGCTCCCACTCGGCCCGCGAGTGGGTGATCAGCGGCAGCCCGACATGGCTGTCCACGGCGGTGTCGCCATGGCCGGGAAAGTGCTTGGCGGTGGCCGCGACCCCGCCGCGCTGATAGCCCCTCACCTGCGCGGCGACCAGGTCGGCGACCGACCGAGGATCGGCGCCGAAGGAGCGCACGCCGATGACGGGGTTGGCCGGATTGACGTTGACGTCGGCGACCGGCGCGTAGTTCTGCCGGATGCCCATCGCGGCGAGTTCCCGGCCCGCCGTACGGGCCGCCGCGCGGGCATCCGCGGCGCTGCCGCCCGCGCCCAGCGCCATCGCGCCGGGAAAGAGGGTGGCGGGTGCGCCGACGCGGGCGACGATGCCGTGCTCCTGGTCGGTGGAGATCAGCAGCGGGACAGGGGTGGGCCGGGTGAGCCCGGCGCGCTGGATGCCGTTGGAGAGGGCGGCGATCTGGTGCGGCTCGCGGGTGTTGTGCGCCCAGGCGAAGTAGATGATGCCGCCGACGTGGTAGGTGGCGATGAGCTCGGTGGCGTTCGCCACGCCCATCTCCTTGCGGTTGGACTCGGCGTCGGCGGGGTCGGGGTCGGTGGCCGAGTGCCCGTACACCCGCATCACGAAGAGCTGCCCGATCTTCTCTTCGAGCGTCATCCGGGCGATGAGGGCGCGTAACCGGTCGCGGCCGGGATGCGGGGCGCGCCCGGCGGCGTGGGCGGCCGACTGCCCGCCGGCGGCGAGGGCTGCGGCGGCGCCGGCCGCCGTCGCGGTGAGCAGGGCACGCCGGGAGGGCGTGTGGGAGGTGGCGTGGTGCACTTGCGCTCCTTCCGTGAAGGGGGGTGGCAAGCGCTCTATGACACGGATACGGGTGGACCAGGGGCGGGTCAATGGGTGAAACGAGGGTGCTTCGGCATCCGTTCGCGGGGCACGGTGAGGACCGCCACGGCCCCGTACGGTGCGAAGCACTCGGGTGGGGGAGTGGCGTGCGGGCCCGGGCGCAGTTCGAGAGTGTCACCCGATCGGCGCAGGGTCGCGGACGTCCAATGGGCGCAGCCGGTGGTCAGCGACCAGCCGACCAGGACGACACGGGAGAAGTCGGTGCCGCTCGCGCCCGCCGTGATGTCGGGCGCGCGGCGGCCGAACCGCTCCGCGAAGCCGGTGAGCTGACCGCGGGTCCGGATCACCTCCCGTACCTCCGGCGCCGCGCCCGCGGCGGAGTGGAAGTAGGCGAGCCCGGTGTCGATCCGTCCGCTCGGTGAAGCGGTCGCCGCCGGGACGGTCCCGCCGGGGCCGACGGCGGTGGACGGGGAGGCCCCGGCGCTGGAGCCCTGGCCGACGCAGGCGGTCGGCAGGGCGGTCAGCGCGACGGCCAGCAGCGCGGTGGGAACCGCTCGGCCGCGACGGCCGAACGCGGCCATCAGCCGGTGATGACGGGCGAGGACGAGCTGATGACCGGCGAGAGCGAGAGGACGCATGCGCCCATGGTCCCGGCACGGGCCCGTGGTCCCCGGCATATAGGCCCTACTCGGTGGCGCGCCGCGCCCCGTTGCGCCGCCCGGGCAGCCGCATGGTCAGCAGCTTGGCCCGTGGCGCGAGCCGCTTGACCATCGCGAAGACGGATTCGGTACGGGAGCGATCCGCGTCCAGCACCGTGAAGAGATTGACCCCGAGGTAGAAGGTGATCGCGGCGTTCGCCAGGTCGCGGGGCGGGGTGAGCCGGGCCAGCGGGGTGCCGCCGATCACCCGCTCCAGCGTGGACTCGATGAACTCCAGCCAGGGTTCGACCCGCTTCGAGACCTCCTCGCGCAGCTCCGGCTTGGCCACGGCGGCGGCGACGAGTTCGGAGAAGAGCGTGATGTGGCCGTCGTCGAGGTCGTCGCGGTAGATGCGGGTGGCGGCCTCGGCCAGCTCCTCGAGGGTGCGCACCTCGGCGACGGTGGCGCTGTGCTGGGCCATGCGCTCGGCGGAGGAGCGGTCGAGGGCCGCGAGCAGCAGCTGGTCGACGCCGCCGAAGTGGTAGAAGACCAGCGCCGAGTTGACTCCGGCCTCCTTGGCGATCGTACGGGCGCTGGTGCCTCCGTACCCGTGCGCTTTGAGCACGGTCGTCGCGGCCTCGATCAGCCGGTCCTTGGTGTCCTTCGCGTTCTTGGTGTCCGCCGTCACTTTGAGTGTCCTCTCGCCGTCCCTCATCATACGGTTTAATCGAGTGATTAAGTCAGTCGGTTAAACCGGCTGATGAAGGAGGGTGGGCCATGGACGAGAAGGGCGGGGCAGCCATGGAGGACGGGGCGATGGAACACGGGGCGGTGGAAGACGGGGCGATGGAGAGCGGGCCAGAGGTTGAACGGCCCCGGATCTCGGGAGCGCGCTGGCGGCTGATCGGCGTCCTGACCGCGCTGTTCGCCGCGATGCTGCTCTACAAGGTGCTGCACGCGGGCCATCTGGAGCAGACCGCGCTCTTCTACGTCGGGGTGCCCGCGGTCATCGCGCTGACCGTCGCGCTCGCCTGCCGCCCCCAGACCGTCACCGGCACCGCGATGGCCTCCGTCACCATCGGTCTGGCCCTCGCGGGGCCGCTGCTCAACGAGGGCGTCATCTGCCTGGTGACGGCCGCGCCGCTGTTCTACGCGATGGCCGCCGCGATCGGGCTCAGCGCGGACGCCGCACGCCGCGAGCGCCGAGGCGGCCGAGCCCACGCCTTCGTCACGGTGCCGCTGGTCGGCCTCCTCGCCCTGGAGGGCGCCGGGGCGTACGAACTCCCGCGCGACAACGCCGTGTCCGTCACCCGTACGGTCGCGGTGAGCCCGGAGGCGTACGAGCGGGCGCTCGCGGCGCCACCGAGGTTCGACGCGCCCGAACCGCTCTTCCTGCGCATCCCGTTCCCCCGCCCCCAGCGGGCCACCGGCCATGGGCTCGACGTCGGCGACACGCGGGAGATCACGTTCAACCCGCGCAAGGCGCTGGGCATCGGCGCGCACCCGACGCCGCGCTCGATGCGGCTGGTCGTCGCCGAACGCGCGCCCGGCCGGGTCGTCTTCGACGTCGAACGCGACACGACGCTGGCCCGCTGGCTGGAGCTGCGCTCCGCGGAGGTCCGCTGGCGGCAGACGCTCGACGGCCGTACCGAGGTGACGTGGAGGCTGCGGTACCGCCGCACGTTCGACCCCGGCTGGTACTTCGGGCCGATCCAGTCCTACGCGATGAAGCAGGCGGCGTGCTACCTGTCGGACACGTTCGCGCAGTCGGCCAAGGCGGAGCCGGCCGGACGGACGACCGGGGCCGGGCAGGCCGCCGGGGGCGCGCGATGAGCCGGGCGGCCCGGACGCACCCGGCCGCGGAAGGACGCGGGGGCCCCGGTCGGGTGGGTGCGCGCTTGTGCTCCGGACCCGGTCGGGTGGGTGGGCGCTTGTGCTCCGGGGGCGCGCGATGACCGCCGATCCCGCGCTCGTCCGCGCCGTCGGGCTGTTCGTGCCCCTGCTCGCCACCGCCGCTGCCGCCGCCCTGCGGCCGCCCGCGCGGCGCACGCTCGCCGCCGCGATCCTCGCCACCGCCTGGCAGATCGTCTGGCTGCCCGCGCTCAACCTCCTCGCCGTGCACACCGGCTGGTGGTCCTTCCACGCCGAGGGCGGCACCGCCGCCGGGCTCCCCGTCGACCTGATGCTCGGCTGGGCGCTGCTGTGGGGCGCCCTGCCCGTCCTCGCCGGCGCCGACCGGCTGCCGCTGCCGCTCGTCGTGGCCGCCCTCACCTGGTTCGACCTCGCCGCGATGCCGCTCGCCGCGCCCGTCGTCCGGCTCGGCGGCGCCTGGCTGCTGGGCGAGGCGGTCGGCGTCGCCGTGGCGCTGGTGCCCGGCCTGCTGCTGGCCCGCTGGACCGTACGCGGCAGACACCTGGCCGTACGCGCCGGCATGCAGGTGCTCCTCAGCGGGGCCCTGATGCTCGCCGGGCCGCTGGCCCTCGCCGCGCCCCGACTGCCCGGTGGCACCACCGGACTGCTGACGGCCGCTCAACTGCTCGCGGTGCCCCTGCTGCTCGGTGTCGTCGCCGTACGCGAGTTCGTCCAGCGCGGCGGCGGCACGCCGGTGCCGTACGACCCGCCGGTCCGGCTGGTCACCAGCGGCCCGTACGCCTACGTACGCAATCCCATGCAACTGTCGATCACGCTCAGCTATGCGCTGCTCGGGGCCCTCGCGCTGGACTGGCGGCTGCTCGCGGCGGCTGCCAGCGCCTTCGCGTACGGTGCCGGGCTCGCCGACTGGCACGAGGGCGCCGGGCTGCGCGAGACGTACGGCGCGGCGTGGACGGAGTACCGCCGCGGGGTACGCGCCTGGGTGCCGCGCGCGCGGCCCTGGCCGGGCGCGGCCACCGCCCGGCTCTACGTCGCGCAGAGCTGCGGCCCGTGCACCGGCTTCGGCCGGTGGATCGCGCGCCGCGAGCCGACCGGGCTGGTCCTGGTGCCCGCCGAGACCCACCCCGAGCGGCTGCGCCGGATGCGGTACGAGACGGATGACGGGGCCGTGCGCGCCGACGGCGTCGCGGCGGTCGGCCGGATGCTCGGCCATCTCCACCTGGGCTGGGCGGTGCTGGGGTGGCTGCTGGTCGTACCGGGCGTCCGCTGGTTCGTGCAACTGTGCGCGGACGCGTTCGGCGCGGGGCCACGGGACATCCCGCACCGGGCCTCGCAGCCTGAGCCTGTGGCGCCCCGCTCCGGCGGCAAAAGCACCGTCAGCCGCCCTGCCGGCGGCGCAGCGACCAGTGGTCTTGCAGCAGTGAGCGGCGCAGCGGCCAATGTTCCCGCAACAGTGAGCGGGGCAGCGGCCAGTGGTCTTGCAGTAGTCAGCGGCGCAGCGGCCAGTGGTCCCGCAGCACCCGCACCGCCTCGGTGATCGCCGGGCGCCGCGCCGCGCCCGGCCGCCACAGGGCGTACAGTCGCCGTACCGGCGCCGGCTCCAGCGGGATCGTGCACACTCCCTCCGGCACGGCCGACCGGCCGAGCCGTGGCACCAGGGCGATCCCCAGACCGGCCGCGACCAGCGCGATCTGCGTCTGGTACTCGGCGACCTGGTACGCCAGATCCGGCTCGTGCCCGGAGGCGCGCAGCGTACGGACCAGCCAGTCGTGGCACACCGAGCCCGGCGGCTGGCAGATCCACCGTTGGTCGGCCAGGTCGGCGCGGCGCAGTACGTCGCGTCCGGCCAGCGGATGACCGGCCGGGACCAGGACGTCCGACGGGTCGTCGCCGATGACGGCGCGCTCCACGCCGTCCGGCGCGGGCAGCGGGGAGATGTCCCAGTCGTGCGTGATCGCCATGTCGATCACCCCGCGCGCCACCAGGTCGGGGGTCACATGCGGGTCGAGCTCGACCAGCCGGGCGTCCAGAGTCGGGTGGGCGCACGTGAGTTCGGCCAGTACGGACGGCATCAGCCCGCGCGCGGCCGACGCGAACGCGCCGATCACCAGCCGGCCCGTCGGCAGTCCGCGCCGCTCCTCCAGCGCGGTCTCGGCCTGTTCGACGAGGACGAGCAACTGCTGTGCGGTCGCTGCCAGCTGCTGCGCCGCGTCGGTCAGCACCACGCCCCTGCCCTGCCGCTCCAGCAGCGTGGTCCTGGTCTCCCGCTCCAGCTTGGCGATCTGCTGTGAGACGGCCGACGGGGTGTAGCCGAGCGCGATGGCGGCCGCGCTGATCGAACCGTGCGTGGCGACCGCGTGCAGCGCGCGCAGCCGTGAGAGCTCCAGCATCCGGCCTCCCCTTCCACTCCCTGACCTTGTAGCGATGCTGCATCCAATCATGAAGTAATCAGCGCTGGTCCTTCATGGTCATGGCCGGGATGCTCGACGCATGCGACCCGCTCACCTCCTGCTCGCTGTCCTCATCGCCGCCGTCTGGGGCGTCAACTTCGTCGTCATCGAGGTCGGTCTCGACCACTTCCCGCCGCTGCTCTTCTGCGCGCTGCGCTTCCTGGCGGCGGCGCTGCCCGCCGTCTTCTTCGTCGGACGGCCGCAGGTCCCCTGGCGCTGGATCATCGGGGTGGGGCTGGCGCTCGGCGTCGCCAAGTTCGGGCTGCTGTTCGTCGCCATGCACCAGGGCCTGCACGCCGGGCTCTCCTCGCTCGTGCTGCAGATCCAGGCCGTCTTCACCGCCCTGTTCGCCGCCGTCGTCCTCGGCGAACGCCCCGGCCCCGTCCGGCTGGTCGGCATGGCCGTCGCCCTCACCGGAATCGCCGTGGCGGCCGTCGACGAGGGCGCGTCGGGCCCGGTGCTCGGCTTCGTCCTCGCCATCGCCGCCGCGGCCGGCTGGGGCGTGTCCAACATCCTCATGCGCCGCGCCGCCCCACCCGACGCGCTGCGCTTCATGGTGTGGGTGAGCGTGGTGCCCGTCCTGCCGCTGCTCGGCCTCTCCCTGGTCTTCGAGGGCCCGGCCGCCGACCGCGCGGCGCTCGCCTCGCTCGACTGGGGCGGCGTCGGCACCATCCTCTACGTCGCGTGGGGCGCGACCGTACTGGGCTTCGGCGCCTGGAGCTTCCTGCTGCGCACCTATGACGCCTCCGCCGTCGCGCCGTTCTCCCTGCTCGTCCCGGTCTTCGGCATGTCCTCGGCGGCCCTGCTGCTGGGCGAGGAGGTCAGCCCGCTGCGCTGGGTGGCCGCCGCGCTGCTGGTCGGCGGCGTGGCGCTCACCTCGCTGCCCGGAATCCGCCTTCCCGGCCTCCGACTCCCGGCGGACAGGCCGTCCGGGGGCCGGCAGTCACGAGTCAGGTCGTCAGGAGTCGGGTCGCCCGGGGTCAGGCGGCGTCCGCGAGCAGCCGCATCAGATGGTCCCGCGCCGGCCCCAACAGCCCCGGCAGCGGCGCCACCTGCGGATACCAGTGCCTCTCGTACTCCCAGCACAGCCACCCCTCCCACCCGGACCGGCTGAGCAACTCCACGCACTCGCCGAGCGGCAGCACCCCGTCGCCCAGTGGCAGTGGAGTGGTGTCCTCCGCCGACGCGATGTCCTTGACCTGCACACAGCCCAGGTGCGGGGCGAGCGCGGCGAAGGTGTCGGCCGGTTCCTCACCGCCGAGCCACGGGTGCATCAGATCCCAGATCGCCCCGACCCCGTCGGCCTGGACGTCCGCCAGGACGCGAGCCGTGTCGGCGCCGGTGGGGTGCGAGTCGTGGGTCTCCAGGAGCAGCCGCACGCCCAGGCCCGCGGCGTACGGCGCGGCCGCCGCCAGCCGCCGTGCCGCCGCCGCGTCCGCCTCGGCCGGCGCCTGCCCGGAGCCGCCGGGGAAGACCCGTACGAAGGGTGCGCCGAGGTCCGCGGCGAGGCGGGACAGCTCCCGCAGGCCCGCCACGACCGGTTCGTCCGGGCCCGCCTCGGCCACGCGCACATACCCCGCGACGGTCGCGATCTCCACCCGGACCGCCCGGAACGCCTCCACCACGGCCGCCCGCCCGGCCGCGTCGAGACCCGGGTGCACCGGCTCTTCGGGGTGCGTACGCAGCTCCACCCCGTGGTAGCCGTGCTCGGCCGCGAGCGCAGCGACCTGGGGGACGGGCAGCCCGGAGACCCCGAGCGTGGAAAAGGCAAGCTTCATCGGGCGCCTCGCAAGGGATCGGTGGGCAGGCCGGAGGGGGAATCCGGTACGTATCGGATGTGACGGGACGTTAGGCAGCCCGGGCCGGGCGGTCAACGACCGCCTCGGGGAGTCAGCCGCCATAGCGAGGTCACCTCCGCCGCGCGTGCCCGGTGCAGGGGATCGGCCGGGTCCGCCGCGCGCGGATGCCGGGGGCGGACGTCGATACGGTCCACCACGGTCAGCCCCGCCCGGTCGAACGCCGTGAGCAGCTCGGCGCGGGACCGCAGCCCCATGTGCTCGGCGAGGTCGGAGAGGACCAGCCAGCCCTCACCGCCGGGCGTCAGATGCGCGGCCAGCCCGTCGAGGAAGCCGTTCAGCATCCGGCCGCCGGGGTCGTAGACCGCGTACTCCACCGGAGAACTGGGACGGGCGGGCACCCACGGCGGATTGCACACGACGAGCGGCGCCCGCCCGGACGGGAACAGGTCGGCCTCGACGACCGCCACCCGGCCGTCCGGCACCAGGCGGGCCAGATTCTCCCGGGCGCAGCCCAGCGCGCGCGGATCCTGGTCCGTCGCGACCACCCGGCCGATGCCGCGCCGCGCCAGCACGGCCGCCAGCACACCGGTCCCGGTGCCGATGTCGAACGCCAGGGCCCGGTCGGCCGGGAGCGGCGCGCGCGCCACCAGGTCCACGTACTCGCCGCGCACCGGGGAGAAGACGCCGTAGTGCGGATGGATCCGGTCGCCGCCGAGTGCGGGCACCGGGACACCCTTCCTGCGCCATTCGTACGCGCCGATGAGCCCGGTCAGCTCCCGCAGGGAGAGCACCGACGGTTCCTCCGACGGGCCGTACGCCTGGGCGCAGACCTCGCGCACGTCCGGTGCCCGGCGCAGCGGAACCGTGTGCCCGGCGTCCAGCGGTACGAGGAGCAGCCCCAGCCTGCGGGCGCGCTCTGCCTGCGCCTTGCGGTGCAGATGGAACGCCTGGGCACGGACGGCGGCACCGGTGTCACCGGCGGCATCGACGGCCGTGCCGGCATCGACGGCCGTTCCGGTGCCGACGGCCGTTCCGGTGTCGAGGGCGGCGCGGGCGTCGAGGGCGGTGCCGACATCGAGGGCCGTGCCGACGCCGACGGCATCCGCGGGTGCCCTCCGCGCCGTCGCCCGACCGCGTGCCCCGCGCCGTCTGCGCGGCCCCCGGTCGGCGCGTCTGGCCATGGCGGCCAATAACTGGCGGGCGCCGTGGAAGTCACCGCGCCACAGCAGCGCGGTGCCCTCGGAGACCAGGCGGTAGGCGGCGTCGGCGGTGAGCCGGTCGTCGGCCACCACCACCCGCCGCGGGGGTGGCGCGCCGCTCTCGGAACGCCAACGGGCGCTGCGCGCCTCGTCGTCCTCGCTCCACTGAACGACCTGATGCGTAATCAGCGCGGCACCCTCCGCTCGTATCGGAACTGTCGATCTTTCCCTGCCCCACCCGGTCGCGCGAGCGATTTTCCGGCCGCGAGACGGCATACCGCGCACCCGGCATCGGCCGGACGCCCCCGTGCCGCAGCAGCCACGGAGGGCCGACGGCCAGGTCACACGGCGCCGGGCCGGGGCCGAGCCGTGGAGTCGCGCACCATCAGGTCGGCGCGTATCGTCGCGACCCCGCCCGGCGGCTGCGGTTCGCGGCCCACCGCCAGCCGCCCCGCCCGCGCGCCCGTCTGGTCGAGCGGCAGCCGCACCGTGGTGAGCGCCGGGACCGCGTCCGCGCTGAACGGCAGATCGTCGAAGCCCGCCACCGACACGTCCTGCGGTATCCGCAGCCCCTGGTCGCGCAGCGCCGCGCACACCCCCAGCGCGACGGTGTCGTTCGCGGCGACGACCGCCGTCAGATCCGGCTCCCGGCGCAGCAGTTCCAGGGCGGCGTCGTAGCCGGAAGAGCGGTCGTAGGAGCTGTGCACCGTCAGCCGCTCGTTCGCCGGTCCCTCGTGGCCCTCCGCCCCCCGGGCGGCCAGTGCGGCGCGGTGCCCCGCCAGCCGATCGGTCGTGGTGGTCCGCCCGGCCGGCCCCGCCACGTACCCGATCCGCCGGTGGCCGAGCGCCAGCACATGCTCCGTCAGCCGCCGGGCGCCGCCCGCGTGGTCGAAGGCGAGCGTCACCGCGTCGGCTATCGGCGGGCGCCCGCACAGCACCACCCGGGTGCCGGACGCCGCCAGCCGGGAGACCTTGGCGGCCACCGCGGCGGTGTGCTCGGCGTCCTCCACCGTGCCGCCGGTGAGGATGACGGCGGCGGCGCGCTGACGCTGGAGGAGGGTGAGGTAGGTCAGTTCGCGCTCGGGCGCGCCACCGGTGTTGCAGATGACGGCGAGCTTCTCACCGGCCCGGCCGTCCCCGATGCCCAACTCCGCCTGGGCCGCGCCGGCCAGGATTCCGAAGAAGGGGTCCGCGATGTCGTTGACCAGGACCCCGACGAGATCGGACGTGGCGGCCGCGAGCGCGCTCGCGGGGCCGTTGACCACGTACTCCAGCTCGTCGACGGCGCGCAGCACCCGGGCGCGGGTCGCCTCCGCGACCGGATAGTTACCGCTCAGCACGCGCGACACGGTCGCCGCCGAGACCCGAGCCCGTGCCGCCACATCGGCCAGGGTCACTGCCATGTGTTCCTCCAGAAGTGAGCACGGTGAAGGACGCGCGCGGCCGCCCCGGCACGCCGGATACCTCCGGGTTGCCGGCTCCGCGGGCTGACGGCGTCCATGCTCTCACTGGATCGGGCGGCGACGGGGAGCCTGTGGATAACTCGTCGGGCAGGGCGCCCGGCGGTCTCGACCGCTGCGCACCCTTGTCCCACCGAGAGCGGAGCCATTAGCGTCATCACCCGCAGAAAGCGCTTTCTGTCCGCCTTGCCACGGAGCCACCGCCTCCGCCTTGCCACGGAGCCACCGCCGAGGAAAGGACCCCAGTGACACGCACCGCACTGCGCATCGCCATGAACGGCGTGACCGGCCGCATGGGATACCACCAGCACCTCGTCGGATCCCTGCTCGCCATCCGCGAAAGCGGCGGCGTCGACATCGGCGACGGCCGCGTGCTGTGGCCGGAGCCGCTGCTCGTCGGCCGCCGCGCGCATGCCCTGCGGGCCATCGCCGAGCGGCACGGGCTCGACCCGGTGGCGGACGTCTCCACCGACCTCGACGCGGTCCTCGCCGACCCGGCCGTCGACCTCTACTTCGACGCCCAGGTCACCTCCGTCCGCGAGGAGTCCGTGGCCAAGGCCATCGCGGCGGGCAAGCACGTCTACACCGAGAAGCCGACCGCCTCCGGACTGGCCGGGGCCCTGGAACTGGCCCGGCTCGCCGACGCCGCCGGGATCCGGCACGGAGTCGTCCAGGACAAGCTGTTCCTGCCGGGGCTGCGCAAACTGAAACGGCTCGTGGACGGCGGGTTCTTCGGACGGATCCTCTCGGTGCGCGGCGAGTTCGGCTACTGGGTCTTCAAAGGCGACTGGCAGCCCGCCCAGCGGCCGTCGTGGAACTACCGCGCGGCGGACGGCGGCGGCATCGTCACCGACATGTTCCCGCACTGGGAGTACGTCCTGCGCGAGCTGTTCGGCCCCGTGAAGACCGTTCAGGCGCACGTCACCACGCACATCCCGCGCCGATGGGACGAGTCGGGCGACCCGTACGAGGCCACCGCCGACGACGCGGCGTACGGCATCTTCGAGCTGGCGGACGGTGTCGTCGCGCAGATCAACTCCTCCTGGGCGGTCCGCCCGCACCGTGACGAACTGGTCGAGTTCCAGGTGGACGGAACCGAGGGCTCGGCCGTCGCGGGCCTGCGCCGCTGCCGGGTCCAGCACCGGTCCGCCACGCCCAGGCCGGTGTGGGACCCGGACGCCCCCACGGCGGAGGACCTCCGCGGCGGATGGCAGGAGGTCCCGGACAACGAGCACTTCATGGGCGGCTTCCGGGCCCAATGGGAGGCGTTCTTGCGGCATGTGGCACTCGACGAACCGTGGCACTGGGACCTGCTGGCGGGCGCCCGCGGGGTGCAGCTGGCCGAGCTGGGCCTCGCCTCGTCGGCCCAGGGGCGCCGCCTGGACGTACCGGAGCTGGCGCTGTGACCCTTCGACTTCCCGCCCCGGGCGGCGGGTTGCGCCCGTACCGGCCGCGCACCGAGCCCGCCGAACACATCAAGGGCGGCGCTCCGCCGGTCTCCCGTACGGTCTACGCGGCCGCCCACGTGGTGGCCGATCCGCTCGCCGACACCGGGCCCGACGGGCCCGCGGCCGTCGACTGGGACGCCACCCTCGCGTTCCGCCGCCACCTGTGGTCGCACGGCCTGGGGGTGGCCGAGGCCATGGACACGGCGCAGCGCGGCATGGGCCTGGGCTGGGCGGGCGCGGCCGAGCTGATCCGCCGTTCCGCCGCCGAGGCCCGGTCCATGGGCGGACGGCTCGTCTGCGGAGTCGGCACCGACCAGCTGCCGCCCGTCCCGGAGGGGGGCCGGGCGGCGGCCCTCGCCGGTGTCCGGGCGGCGTATGAGGCCCAACTCGCGCTCGTGGAGGACGAAGGCGCGACCGCCGTCATCATGGCGTCGCGCGCACTGGCCGCCGTCGCCCGCGGTCCGGAGGACTACCTGGAGCTCTACGGCACGCTGCTGCGGCAGGCCCGGGAACCGGTCGTCCTGCACTGGTTGGGGCCGATGTTCGATCCGGCGCTCACCGGCTACTGGGGCAGCGCCGATCTGGACGCCGCCACCGCCACCCTGCTCGAGGTGATCACAGCGCACCCCGACAAGGTCGACGGCATCAAGGTCTCATTGCTCGACGCGGGACGCGAGATCGGGCTGCGCCGCCGACTCCCCGACGGAGTGCGCTGTTATACGGGAGACGACTTCCACTATCCGGAACTCATCGCGGGTGACGGGCGCGGATTCAGCCACGCCCTGCTCGGCGTCTTCGATCCCCTCGGCCCGCTCGCCGCGGAGGCCGTACGGACCCTGGACACCGGTGACACGGCCGGGTTCCGCGCTCTCCTCGACCCGACCGTGGCCCTGTCCCGCCATCTGTTCCAGACCCCCACCCAGTACTACAAGACGGGCGTGGTGTTCCTGGCCTGGCTGGCCGGGCACCAGGGCCACTTCACGATGATCGGCGGCCTTGAGGGGGCGCGGTCCCTGCCGCACCTGGCGCGCGCGTACGAACTGGCCGACGGGCTCGGCCTGTTCCCGGACCCGGCGCTCGCCGAGGCCCGGATGAGGAAGCTGCTCGCGGTCCGCGGAGGTATCACATGAACGCTGCCGCGGACGGTCTCGGCAGGCTCAGCATCAATCAGAAGACGATCCGCCAGTGGTCGCTGCCGGAACTGGTCGAAGGCTGTGCGCGGGCCGGAGTGCCGGGGGTGGGGCTGTGGCGCGGGCCGGTGCGGGAGTACGGCGTCGAGGCGGCGGAGCGGCTCGTACGCGCGGCGGGCCTGATGGTCACCAGCTTGTGCCGGGGCGGTTTCCTCACCGCCTCCGACCCCGCCGAACGGGCCCGCGCGCTGGCCGACAACCGCGCGGCGATCGAGGAGGCCGCGACCCTGGGCACCGACACGCTGGTGCTGGTCTCCGGCGGCCTCCCGGCGGGCAGCCGGGACCTGCGCGGCGCGCGGGAGCGGGTCGCGGACGCGCTGGGGGAACTGGGGCCGTACGCGGCCAGGCTCGGCGTACGCCTGGCCATCGAGCCGCTCCACCCGATGTACGCGGCCGACCGCTGCGTGGTCTCCACCCTGGCCCAGGCCCTCGACCTCGCCGAGCGGTACCCCTCCGATCGGGTGGGCGTCGTCGTGGACACGTACCACCTGTGGTGGGACGACGCGGTGGCCCGGCAGATCGCGCGGGCGGGCGCGGGCTTGCGGATTGCAGCCTTCCAGGTCGCCGACTGGGTCACACCGCTGCCCGAGGGGGTCCTGCTCGGCCGGGGCCAGCTCGGCGACGGATCGGTGGACCTGCGCTGGTTCCGTGAACAGGTCGCGGCGGCCGGATACGACGGGCCGGTCGAGGTGGAGATCTTCAATCCCGCCCTGTGGGCACGGGACGGCGCCGAGGTGCTGGCGGAGATCGCGGAACGCTATCGGGCCCACGTGCTGTGAAGCACGCGGGCCCGATAGTGCGGTGGTGGGGTCGGGCACCGGCTGCTGCCGGCGGTCGACCGGGAGGTTCACCCGTCAGAAGTACGACATGACCCGGCGCGGCGCGTCGACCAGGCGGCTGACGGCCTCCACCGGCAGCGGCGGCTGCTCGGCCTTGTCCTTGTCGAGGTTGAGCGCGTAATAGATCTGCTCGATCGACGGCGGGCCGACGGAGAGGTTGCGGCGGACGGCCTCGGAGCCGGTCAGCTCGCCCGTACGGACCAGGTACGCGGCGGCCATGGAGCCGGTACGGCCCACGCCCGCGCCGCAGTGCACGTACACCGGCCCGTCCGCGTTCCGTACGACCTCGAGGAACCGGTCGACCTGCGCCTGAGTCGGGGTCTGGCCGTCGCGGATGGGCATCCGCACGAGCTTCAGGCCCGCGCGCTCCGGCCCGGCCAGCTGGTGGGCGGTCAGGTCCTCGGCTCGGAGGTCCACGACCGTGGTGATGCCCTTGTCGGCCAGCTCGCGGTAGCCGGCGGGGGAGGGCGCCGACCCGCGCCACAGCTTCTGGTCCTTGTCGACCGGCTGGAAGTGGTTCATGCCCTGGACGGACGCGGCCACCGCCGGCGGCGGAGTCTCGTGGCGCACCCACTGCGAGGCCACCAGGATGCCCAGCGTGCCGGTGGCCCACAGCGCCAGGTAGCCGAGCGCGGTGAAGCCCAGGATGCGCAGCGCCAGGCGGACGCGCCTGCGGCCCTTGGAGGGGCCGGGAGCGGGGGCGGTGTCGTCGGGGGAGATCGAGGAGGCGGGGCGGGCGGGGAGCGGAGTGAGGACAGCCATGAAGTGAGGGACCCGGGGGCTCGGGGACAGGGCGGCTACGAAATTCGCAGCACAGAACCGGCATATTAGCCTGAAATCGGACTTCTGAGTGTGACGTGCATCTCAGGTCCGCTTCCCCGGGGCTTGCTCGAAGCATCCCGCAGGGTCCCTGACACCTGGCTGAAGCAGCCTGAACCCCGGCTGAACTCCCTGGTCGCCGCGCCTCTGCTACCGCCGAGTCCCCGTCCGCCTCAGCCGTCGTCCGGGTCCATATCGCCGATGCCGACGACCTGGAAGTGCGCGCCGTCCACGGTCGCGTCCTCCAGGCATCCGTGCAGCCGCAGCGTGTCGTGCGGGGTCAGCGCGGGGTGGACGGCCCCCGCGTACAGCCCGTCGCCGAGCTCGCCCAGTGTGGCGTGCCGCAGCGGTACGGAGGTCGAGCCGCGGCAGTGCTCCCACATCTGGCGGGCGGCGAGCTCCGCCCGGTCCGATGTCCCGGACTCGTCCCGCAGCACCACCTTGACCAGCACCGATGTCCCGGCCGCGTCGCTCGCACGCTCCGCCCGGGTCTGCGTGAGATCGGCGAGCCCCATCACGCCCGCCGTCAGCAGGGCGACCGCGGTCAGCGCGATCGCCCCGACCGTCCAGGGGCTGCGTCCCCGCCCCAGTGGTGGGAGGTCCTCCAGATCCGGCCCGTACGGATCGCCTGGACCGTCCGGATCGCCTGGACCGTCCGGAGTGCCCTTGCCGCCCGCGCGCCCTGCTCCGCCGCCGTCCGGCGCCCCCAAAGGAGGCGCGGCGAGCGGCGCCAGCCGCCCGGCCAGCCGCCGGTCGGCGGCCGGCCGCACCGTGGACTCGGCGACCTTCTGCACGACCCAGGCCAGCCCGGAGAGCAGCACGCCGGTCACCATCAGCACAGGGACGAACACGTGGGTGCGGTTCAGCCCGGGATCGGCCGGATCCTCCAGCCACCGGAAGCGGGGGCGTACCGCCCCTGCCGTCCCCGGAGGCGACCCCGGCCCGTCGACCGTCCCCCAGCCACCGCTGGGCGGTGCCCCCAGCCGCAGCCGGGCCAGGACCTCCTCCCGCCGCCGGTCGGCGGACAGGCTCTTGTCGATCCGTGCCTCCAGCCGGGAGATCCGGCCGAGGACGGCCAACCCGAACAGCAGCACCTCGACGATCAGCAGCAGGACGCCGCACAGGATGGCCCGCTGCCACTGCCAGCGATAGAGGTAGATCACCACATAGGAGGCCGCACCGACCGCCGCGGCCCCGCCGAACAGGTACACCAGGTGTCGCATCAGGAGCCTCATCGGTCCACCTCCCGCTCCTGGCCCCCCGGGCAGCCGCTGCCGGACTCGGCGGACACCTCACCGGTGGTGCCGTCGAGCGTGAGCCGGGTGCCGGGCGGGAAGCGCCGTACCGCGTCGCCGACACCGACCACGGCAGGCAGCCGGAACTCGCGGGCCAGCACCGCCAGATGGGACAGCGGACTGCCGGTCTGTGCCACCAAACCGGTCACCGCGGGCAGCAGCGGGGCCAGCGCCGGGTCCAGGGTCCGTACGACGAGGACCGCGTCCGGTGGCCGCGTGCCGCCGCCGTCCCATGAGGTCCCGGTCACCCTGCCCGCGGAGACGCCCTGCCCCGCCCCGATCCGGTGGTGTGCGGACCGCTCGGGCACGACCACGCCGCCGTCCGCCAGCCGGAACGCGTCCGGCAGCGGCGCGCTCGCCGTACGGGCCAGCCGCTCGCCGAGGTCACCGGGCAGCGGGCCGTGCCGGAGCGCGGTGATCAGCTCCGGCCAGCGCAGCAGCGCGACGCGTTCGGGTTCGGCCAGCGCGCCCCGTGCCGCCAGCCGCCGGGCGGTCTCCCGTACCAGCCGCGCCTGGAGTTCCTGCACCCAGCGGACACGCAGCCGCAGCGCCTCCCGTACGGGCAGCGAGGCGACGCCCGCGCCGTAACCGCTGGATCCGCCGGTCGCGGAGGACGTGTCGCGCGGCAACCGGGGTGGCGTGGTCACGCTCGGCGGGGCGAGCGCGAGCACGACCGGGGAGGAGGCGATGATCTGCGCGTCGGTCAGGCCGCGCTCCCGGCCGTCGGCGAGCGCGGAGAGCGCGACCCCGGCGGATGTGGCGCCGCGCGCGTCGCCCAGCAGTGCGCCCGCCAGCGCCTCCTGCGCGTGCAGGGCCACCAGGGCGCCACGGGCCCACCGCAGCAGCGCGATCAACTCGGCCCGGTCCAGCTCGCGCGGCGGCCCCGTCTCGGCGAGCCTGCGGTCGACGTCGGCGAGCAGATCGAGCGCGAGCTGCGGCAGCACCGAGTGCAGCCGGCCGACCCGCCAGGCCGCCGCGAGCCTTCGTGCCCCCGGCAGCGGGTTGACCAGGTGCAGGAACCGGTGCCGGGGCGGCACCGCGCCGAGCAGCTCCAGATCGGCGGCGACCCGCCCGCCGATCGTACGGACCACCGGCAGCGCGCGCAGTCTGCGGCGCGGCACGGTCGCGCCGATGTCCAGGGCGGCGGCGAGCCCCCGGGACATCGGGAGCACCCACAGGTCCTCCTCCAGCGGCTGCAGCGCGTCCGGCAGGGTCTCGGCGACCGGCCCCGGACCCAGCAGCCGCGCCCCGCGCGGCGGACGGGCGGCCATCGCCGTGATCGGGCGGCTCTGGAGCAGCCACAGCTTCCCGTCCCCGTCGAACGCGAACTCGATGTCCTGAGGGCTGCCGAACAACTGCCGGGCGTGCCGCGCCAGCCGGGCCAGCCTGTGCAGCTCGGCGCGCCCCAGCACCAGGTCGGCGTCCGGCTCCGGCGGCTCGGTGCGCAGCAGCCGGCCGTGCCGGGTCAGGTGGTGGTCGGTGCCGGACTGCTCGCCGCTGACCAGGGCGTCCGGACCGCCCCGTACCGCGCTGACCAGCATCCGGTCGTCGCGGCCCTCGACCGGGTCGGCGCCGAAGAGCACTCCGCCCGCGGTGGCTGGCAGCATGCGCTGCACGAGGACGGCCATGGGGGCGGGCGGGTCGCCGCCGGGCCGCCGCGCCGAGCCGAGCACGGTCCTCACGGCCGCGCGGAACGCCTCCCAGCCGCGCACGTCCAGTACGGAGGTGAACTGCCCCGCCATGGACGAGTCCTGGGTGTCCTCGTGCGCCGAGGAGGAGCGGACGACCAGGGCGTGGGCACCGTCCGCGGACAGCTCGCGCCACGCCCGATGGACCGCCGGCGCGTCGCTGTCGGAGCCGTAGGGAATGACGAAACCGGGCAGCACGGGGAGTCCGGCGTGGGCGGCGCGCGCCAGATGGGCGGCTTTCGCGCCCGCGGACGCGGACCGCCGGGCGTCGGGGGCGTCCAGCGAGACGGTTCGGGTGGTGCGTTCCTCGATCGCTGTCATCGAACATCCTCCCGTTCCAGCCGCCAACAGGGGGGACGCGCGGGGGGCCTGCCCCGACGCCTGACAGCGGGATACAGGATGCGGTGAGCTCGGACGGTCCGGAGAGGGCCGACGCCAACTCGCCACTCGATGAAATGTTCGCACTCTGTTGGTCCCAAGGCCAGGTCACAGACGGTTTCCGGTCGGCACCAGGCGTATGCGAACGGGGCGGTCGGCGTGACAGCAGGCGATGCGTCGATAACTCCGGGAAACCGTGCAACCCTTCCCGCCCGATGTGAGTCGTACCCGTCATCAGGCCTTCCGCGAGGAGATCCGGGGGGATTTCGCGGGAGGCCTTGGGGGGGAGCACGGGGGAGTGAAGGGGGCCCGGTCCATCGGACCGGGCCCCTCGAAACGTCCGCTCACCCCTTCCGGGGCAGACGTTGCAAATCGGTAAAATATTCAATTTTCCGTTCCGGACCGCCTCACGGGGCCGGCACCTCCCCGGCGGCCGGGAACGACTCCTGCGCCCCCGGCCGGGTCACCGCCGCCGCGCCCACGCGCACCGCGAACCGCACCGCGGTCTCCAGGTCGTCGCCCGCCCCCAGCCGATAGGCGAGCGCCCCGGTGAAGGCGTCGCCCGCCCCGGTGGTGTCCACGGCCGCGACCTTCGGGCTGGCCACCCGTACGGTGCCGTGCCGGTCCGCGACCAGCGCGCCCGCGGCGCCCAAGGTCACCACCACCGACCGCGGGCCGCGCGCGAGCAGGGCCGACGCCCAGACCTCCGGCGCGTCCTCCCGGGCCGCCGGGTGGTCCGCCAGCAGCACCCGCGCCTCGTGTTCGTTGACCACCAGTGGATCGCAGGCGGCGAGCACGTCGGAGGGCAGCGGGGCGGGCGGCGAGGGGTTGAGCACCACCCGCGTGCCGGGGCTCACCGTCCGCACCACCGCGCCGACCGTCTCCAGCGGGATCTCCAGTTGCAGCGAGACCACGCGGGCGGCCGCCAGGAGGCTGCCGGCGGCCCGCACGTCCGCCGGCGCCAGCCGGGCGTTGGCCCCGGGCGACACCACGATGCTGTTGTCGCCGGACGGATCCACGGTGATCAGGGCGACCCCGGTCGGGGCGCCGCCGACCAGGACCCCGCCGGTGTCGACGCCGGCGGCGCGCTGCGCGTCCAGCAGCATCCGGCCGTGCGCGTCGTCGCCGACCCGCGCGAGCAGCGCCGTACGGGCCCCCAACCGGGCGGCGGCGACCGCCTGGTTGGCGCCCTTGCCGCCGGGGTGGACCACCAGATCAGAGCCGAGGACCGTCTCGCCCGCCGCCGGGCGACGGTCGACACCGACCACCAGATCGGCGTTGGCCGACCCTACGACCAGCAGGTCGTAGTCGTGCATCCTGCACGTCCTTTCGTCCTGTACGTACGTTTGAGTCCTGATGTTTGACGAGAGCCGCCGCGCAAAGAGTGCCACCGCGCAAAGAGAGCCGCCGTGCAAAGAGCGGCTCTGCCTACCGGCTTTGTTGACGCCGCGGTCCGTGGCGACCACGGGCCCGGGCGGTGGACGGCCGCCGGTTGTCCACAGGCCCCGACGAGTGTCGGAGCCCGGCGGTACGGTCGGACCATGCTCAAACTCGCGGTGGTGGAAGGGGTCCTGGAGCGGATCACCTACGCCAATGAGGAGAACGGCTACACGGTCGCGCGCGTCGACACCGGCCGCGGCTCCGGCGACCTGCTGACCGTCGTCGGCTCGCTGCTCGGGGCGCAGCCGGGCGAGTCGCTGCGCATGGAGGGCCGCTGGGGCTCCCACCCGCAGTACGGCAGGCAGTTCACCGTCGAGAACTACACCACCGTGCTGCCCGCCACCGTCCAGGGCATCCGCCGGTACCTCGGCTCCGGGCTGATCAAGGGCATCGGCCCGCGGATCGCCGACCGGATCACCGAGCACTTCGGCGTCGACACCCTCGATGTCATCGAACGCGAGCCGCAGCGGCTGGTCGAGGTTCCCGGCCTCGGCCCCAAGCGCACCAGGATGATCGGCGCGGCATGGGAGGAGCAGAAGGCGATCAAGGAGGTCATGGTCTTCCTCCAGGGCGTCGGCGTCTCCACCTCCATCGCCGTGCGGATCTACAAGAAGTACGGTGACGCCTCCATCTCGGTGGTCAGGAACGAGCCGTACCGGCTGGCGGCCGACGTATGGGGCATCGGGTTCCTCACCGCCGACAAGATCGCCCAGTCGGTGGGCATCCCGCATGACAGCCCCGACCGGGTCAAGGCGGGCTTGCAGTACGCGCTGTCCCAGTCGACCGACAGCGGCCACTGCTATCTGCCCGAGGAGCAACTGATCGCGGACGCGGTGAAGTTGCTCCAGGTCGACACCGGGCTGGTCATCGACTGCCTCGGCGAGCTGGCGCAGGACCCCGAGGGCGTGGTCCGCGAGACGCTGCCCGGCGGAGACGGCGAGGAGCCCGTCACCGCCGTCTACCTCGTCCCGTTCCACCGTGCCGAGGTCTCCCTCGCCGGGCAGCTGCTGCGGCTGCTGCGCACCGAGGAGGACCGGATGCCGGTCTTCCAGGACGTGGCCTGGGACAAGGCGCTGAGCTGGCTGGCCGCGCGCACCGGCGCGGACCTCGCCCCGGAGCAGCGGGACGCGGTCAAGCTCGCGCTCACCGAGAAGGTCGCGGTGCTCACCGGCGGTCCGGGCTGCGGCAAGTCCTTCACGGTGCGGTCCGTGGTGGAGCTCGCCCGCGCCAAGAAGGCCAAGGTGGTGCTGGCGGCCCCCACCGGGCGGGCCGCCAAGCGGCTCGCCGAGCTGACCGGAGCGGACGCCTCCACCGTGCACCGGCTGCTGGAGCTCAAGCCCGGCGGGGACGCGGCGTACGACAGGGACCGCCCGCTGGACGCCGATCTGGTGGTGGTGGACGAGGCGTCCATGCTCGATCTGCTGCTCGCCAACAAGCTGGTCAAGGCGGTGCCGCCGGGTGCGCACCTGCTGCTGGTGGGCGATGTGGACCAGCTCCCGTCGGTCGGCGCGGGGGAGGTGCTGCGGGACCTGCTGGCGGAGGGCGGACCGGTGCCGGCGGTGCGGCTGACCCGGATCTTCCGGCAGGCTCAGCAGTCCGGGGTGGTCACCAACGCCCACCGCATCAACTCCGGGGTGCTCCCGGTCGCCGAGGGCATGGCGGACTTCTTCCTCTTCGCCGAGGAGGACACCGAGGAGGCCGGGCGACTCACGGTGGACGTGGCGGCCCGCCGGATCCCGGCGAAGTTCGGCCTCGACCCGCGCCGCGACGTCCAGGTGCTGGCCCCGATGCACCGCGGCCCGGCGGGCGCGGGCACCCTCAACGGACTGCTCCAGCAGGCCATCACCCCCGCCCGTCCCGACCTGCCCGAACGGCGCTTCGGCGGCCGCATCTTCCGCGTAGGGGACAAGGTCACGCAGATCAGGAACAACTACGAAAAGGGTGCGAACGGCGTCTTCAACGGCACGGTCGGCGTCGTCACGGACCTCGACAACGACGAGCAGCGGCTGACCGTGCTGACCGACGAGGACGAGGAGGTCGGGTACGACTTCGACGAACTGGACGAGCTGGCGCACGCCTACGCCGTGACGATCCATCGCTCCCAGGGCAGCGAGTACCCGGCGGTGGTGATCCCGGTGACCACCGGCGCCTGGATGATGCTCCAGCGCAATCTGCTGTATACGGCCGTGACCAGGGCAAAGCACCTCGTCGTACTTGTCGGCTCCCGGCGGGCGCTCGGCCAGGCGGTGCGCACGGTCTCCGCGGGCCGCCGGTGTACGGCATTGGATCACCGGATCGGCGGTGGCATCCGTGTCGGAAGGGTTTCCGAACAGTGACGAAGGGGGCAGGATGGCCTTGACAGCGGCACTGAGTGCCGCAGATAGGCCCTTCGGCCGACCCCGAGTGCACGTTCATCGTCCAAATGGGGGAAGGTAGGGGGTGTCAGGGCACCTCGAAGAAGAGAACCAGACGTCGGTGAGGGATGACGTGAGTGACAACTCTGTAGTACTGCGGTACGGGGACGGCGAATACACCTACCCGGTGGTCGACAGCACTGTCGGCGACAAGGGCTTCGATATCAGCAAGCTCCGCGCTCAGACCGGTCTGGTGACCCTGGACTCGGGATACGGCAACACCGCAGCGTATAAATCCGCGATCACCTACCTCGACGGCGAGCAGGGCATTCTGCGCTACCGCGGCTATCCGATCGAGCAGCTCGCCGAGCGCAGCACCTTCCTGGAGACGGCGTTCCTGCTGATCAACGGCGAGCTGCCGACGGTCGACCAGCTCTCGACGTTCCGCGAAGAGATCACGACGCACACGCTGCTGCACGAGGACGTGAAGCGGTTCTACGACGGCTTCCCGCGTGACGCCCACCCGATGGCGATGCTGTCCTCCGTGGTCAGCGCCCTGTCGACGTTCTACCAGGACAGCCACAACCCGTTCGACGAGAAGCAGCGCCACCTGTCGACGGTCCGGCTGCTCGCCAAGCTCCCGACCATCGCGGCGTACGCGTACAAGAAGTCGGTCGGCCACCCGATCGTCTACCCGCGCAACGACCTGGGGTACGTGGAGAACTTCCTCCGCATGACCTTCTCGGTGCCCGCCGCGGAGTACAACCTGGACCCGGTCGTGGTCAGCGCGCTGGACAAGCTGCTGATTCTGCACGCCGACCACGAGCAGAACTGTTCGACCTCGACCGTCCGCCTGGTCGGTTCCTCGCAGGCGAACATGTTCGCGTCCATCTCGGCCGGGATCAGCGCCCTGTGGGGTCCCCTGCACGGCGGCGCCAACCAGAGCGTGCTGGAGATGCTGGAGCGCATCAAGGCCGAGGGCAGCGACGTCGACTCCTTCATCCGCAAGGTGAAGAACAAGGAAGACGGCGTGAAGCTCATGGGCTTCGGGCACCGCGTCTACAAGAACTTCGACCCCCGGGCGAAGATCATCAAGTCGGCGGCGCACGATGTCCTCTCGGCCCTCGGCAAGAGCGACGAGCTGCTCGACATCGCGCTCAAGCTGGAGGAGCACGCGCTCGCCGACGACTACTTCGTGGAGCGCAAGCTCTACCCGAACGTCGACTTCTACACCGGCCTGATCTACCGGGCGATGGGCTTCCCGACGGAGATGTTCACGGTGCTGTTCGCGCTCGGCCGGCTTCCGGGCTGGATCGCCCAGTGGCACGAGATGATCAAGGAGCCGGGCTCCCGCATCGGCCGCCCGCGCCAGATCTACACGGGCGTCGTCGAGCGCGACTTCGTTCCGGTCGAGCAGCGCTGACGCGCTCTTCGCGACACAGTGCCCTGCGCGTAGAGAAGCGCCCCGCTGTCGATCCCTGAGCCCCCGCGGTAGTGGGGGAGGGTCGTAGCGGGGCGCACACATGTAGAGAAGCGCCCCGCTGCCGATCCCCCCACGGGTCGGAGCGGGGCGCTCCCCGTTCCCGGTTCGGATTCCCCCCACGGGATCCGGCCGGGTGTTCACTGGCCCGTGCTGGTCCACGGGCGCGACCTGCCGGGACGCGTACGTACGGGAGGGCCGCTCAAAGCTCCCCGGGTACGTCGCCCCGGCCACGCGTAGCCGGAACCGTCCCCCAAGACGGCCCAACCGCAGAGTTAGACTCCCGACCCCCCTCAAGGGTTACGTTCGGTTGTATGTGATCTGCGTCTCTTGCCATATCGGCACGTAAAAGGGCAAGAGCCTCGATCTGAAGATCGAGGCTCTTGTGTATGGGTGTTGTGCGGCTTATGGGGACTTGGTGAATCTCTGTGGAGGGCGCGTCAGGCCCGGCCGACGAGTTCGTACCCCGCCTCGTCGACCGCCGCGCGCACGGCCTCGTCGTCCAGCGGTGCGGCGGAGACGACGGTGACCTGCCCGGTGGCGGCGACGGCCTTGACGGAGTCGACCCCGGTGATGGTGGAGATCTCCTCGGAGACCGCGCCCTCGCAGTGGCCGCAGGTCATGCCGGTGATCTGGTACACGGTGGTCACGGAACCCGCCTCGGTGGTCATGGCACTCTCCCGTATGTCTGGGTATGGGGCGACGTGCTGGAGTCCACGGATCCCGCGGTGCTCCAACACGGGCAACTCTATACCCCTAGGGGGTATTCCGCGACGGCAGGGCGCGGCCCTCGGTGCCGATCACGGGGGCCAGGTAGCGATACAGGGAAGCCTTGAGCTCGGTGATGTACGCCTGCCGCTCCGCGCCCTCGTGTGACAGCACGAGTTCCAGTCCCGCCTTGAACAGGGCGAAGGTCATCGTGGCCGTGCGGGTGCGCTGGTCCGCGTCCAGGTCGGGGTGGTAGGCGGCGAGCAGTTCCTCGACCCGGGTGAGCAGCGAGGCGTGCAGGGCGTCGTGTTCCTCCACGAACTTCCCCGGCACGTCGGAGCTGTGGATGAGGGCCAGGAACGCGGGGTTCTGGCAGTTGAACGCGATCATCGGGTCGAGGGCGGCGTCCAGCATCTCGTCGAGCGGGAGCGCGGCCTTCTCCACCGTCAGCACCTGTCCGTGGGTCTCCCGCATCTGGTGGAACAGGCGCTCGCCCAGCTCGATGGCGATGGCTTCCTTGTTCGGGAAGTACTGGTACAGCGTGCCGGGGGAGACTCCGGCCTCGCGGGCGATGGCGTTGGTGCTCGCCGCGGTGTAGCCGGAGCGGCAGAACACCTCCGCGGCGGCGCCGAGCAGCTGCTGTATGCGGCGCTCGCCGCGCGCCTGTCTGCGGCGCGGCCTGGCTGTCGTGGCCGCGGTGTCCTCGTCGGTCGTCACGCTCATCCCCAGCTTTCTGAACGGCATTGACAAACGCGAGTGGTTACTCGCATTCTGATGAAACGCGAGCGGTCGCTCGTGTTTCTGAGTCTAGGTGACCAGGGGGGACATCCAGCATGCCCGATGTCAGCCATCCGGACGGCCCGCCCGAGGGGCGGGCCGCGAGTGGGATCGGAGGCTGGACCCGCGCCGTCACCGCGCGGCCCCGGCTGACCCTGTTGCTCGCGCTGCTCTTCACTGCCCTGGCGGTGGCGGCCGGCCGCGGGGTCGCGGACCGCATGGGCAGCGGAGGCTGGGAAGATCCCGCCTCCCAGTCCTCGTATGCCGCCGAGGCGTTGGAGAAGCACTTCCCGGCCTCCCAGCCCAACCTGATCCTGCTGGTGGACAGCGGGAGGGCGACGGTCGACGAGCCACGCGTCGCCGCCGAGGCCCGCGCCCTCGCCGAGCGGCTCTCCCACGAGAAGTCGGTCACGGGCGTCACCTCCTATTGGGAAACCCGGTCTCCCGCCCTTCGCGCCGCCGACCGGAGCGAGGCGATGATCGCCGCGCGCATCCAGGGTGACGAGGGCGCGGCCGGCGACGTGCTGGACCGCATCGCACCGGAATACCGCGGCACGCACGGACCGGTGAAGGTGTCGATCGGCGGCCCCGTCGCCGTCCGGCACGAGCTCCAGACCACCATTCAAGAAGACCTGCTGCGGGCCGAGCTGATCGCCCTGCCTGTCACCCTGGTGCTGCTCGTCATGGTCTTCGGCAGCGCGATCGCGGCGCTGCTCCCCCTCGGCGTCGGCATCGTCGCCATCCTGGGGACCAACGCCGTGCTGCGCGGGCTCACCGAGTTCACCGACGTGTCGGTGTTCGCGCAGAACCTCACGACCGCCCTCGGTCTCGGACTGGCCATCGACTACGCCCTGTTCATCGTGCGCCGCTTCCGTGAGGAGCTGAGCGCGGGCGGCGATCCGCTGCCCGCGGTGGCCACCACGCTGCGCACCGCCGGCCGGACGGTGCTCTTCTCCGCGCTGACCGTCGCCGTCTCCCTGGCCGCGATGCTCGTCTTCCCGCAGTACTTCCTGCGCTCCTTCGCCTACGCGGGCATCGCGGTGGTGGTGATCGCCGCGGCCGCCGCGCTGATCGTGCTGCCCGCCTCGCTCGTCCTGCTCGGCGACCGGGTCAACGCGCTGGATCTGCGCCGGCTCCTGAGGCGCCGCGCCGCGACCGACGGCGTGGGCCCGGCGCCGGGAGCGGGCTGGGGGAGAGCCGCGCGCCTGGTGATGCGGCGGGCCCCGCTCTTCGCCGTCGCCACCGCAGCCGGACTCGTGGTGCTCGGACTGCCCTTCCTACGTGTGGAGTTCGGCACGGCCGACGACCGGCAGCTGCCGGCGGGCGCGGAGTCCCATGTGGTGCAGCAGCACATCCGGGAGGACTTCCCCGGCGGGCCCGGCGGGGCGATCGAGATCCTCGCCGAGGGCCGACTGGAACGGCCCCGGCTGGCCGAGTACAGCAGC
Source organism: Streptomyces sp. XD-27 (assembly GCF_030553055.1). Classification (NCBI taxonomy): domain Bacteria; kingdom Bacillati; phylum Actinomycetota; class Actinomycetes; order Kitasatosporales; family Streptomycetaceae; genus Streptomyces; species Streptomyces sp. XD-27. Next base: position 2,548,653 of record NZ_CP130713.1, on the reverse strand, counting down.
AGGGTCTCCGCACTGCCCGGCGTGCTGCGGGTGGACGGCCCGACGGGCAGCTATGCCGCGGGCGAGCGGGTCCGGGAGCCCGGACCGGCGGAGGCGGCGCGTGCCGCCGACGGCGCGGCCTACGTCACCGTGCTGCCCAAGGGCGAGGCGGTGGACGCCGCCAGCCAGGACCTGGTGCGGGACATCAGAGCCGAGAGCCCCGGCTTCAGAACGTCGGTCGGCGGCACCGCCGCCGTGCTGGTGGACACCAAGGAGTCCATAGCCGACCGTTTGCCGTGGGCCCTCGGCATCATCGCCGTGGTCACCCTGCTGCTGGTCTTCCTGCTCACCGGGAGCCTGCTGATACCTGTTCAGGCGGTGCTGCTCAACGCGCTCAGCCTCACCGCGATGTTCGGGGCCGTGGTGTGGGTGTTCCAGGACGGCCACCTCTCCGGACCGCTCGACTTCACCGTCACCGGGGAGATCGAGACCACGCTGCCGGTGCTCATGTTCTGCGTGGCCTTCGGGCTGTCGATGGACTACGGGGTGTTCCTGCTCTCCCGGATCAAGGAGGAGTACGACCGCACCGGCGACCACCAGGCGGCGGTGGAGTTCGGACTGCGGCGCACGGGCGGGCTCATCACCGCGGCGGCGCTGATTCTCGCCGTCGTCATGGTGGCGATCGGCACCTCCCGGGTCACCAACACCAAGATGCTGGGGCTGGGCATCGCGCTGGCCGTGCTGATGGACGCGATGGTGGTGCGAAGTCTGCTGGTCCCCTCGGTGATGCGGCTGACCGGGCGGGCGACCTGGTGGGCGCCGGGTCCGCTGCGGCGGCTGCACGCCAGGATCGGGCTGAGCGAGGGCGGCGAGCCGGCAGGGCAGGGCCCCGCCGCGACGGGAGACATGGAAGGGCCCCGCTCCTCCGGGGCCGGGGAGGAGCGGGAGCCGGTGGGCGCCGGACGCCCGCCACGTCCTTGACGGGCCGCGCGCGGCAAAGGCACCGCACGCGGCGGGTACGTCACTCGCGGCGGGACCGGTTGCCGGGTCTGCTCGCCACCCAGGTCCGGATGGTGTCCGCGGACCAGTAGGGCTTGCCGCCCTCCACGAGTTCGGGGGGCGGCAGGTGTCCGTGCTTGCGATAGGACCGTACGGTGTCCGGCTGCACACCGATGTGGGCGGCGATCTCCTTGTACGACCAAAGCCTCCGGTCGGTCATCGTTCGAACCTTCCCGCAGACGGCGCAGCGACGGCCCTGCGGAGCCGTCGGGAGAACTGCGGCGCGACCGCTGTTGATCACTCAGCCTGTGCCCCGATAACGACAGGCTGTTACCAGACGACGGCGCCTGTCGCTCGCTTGTGACCGAAGACATGGGTAAGCGTGACGTCCGTGACGGCGGAGTGACGTGGGTGACGGCCGGGTGACGGTCCGTTATGGCAGGCCGATGGTGGAGGAAGGGGGCGGTCGTGAAGGGACCGGGCAGGTCAGCGCTTGAGCTTGGCCATCTGGTCGGCTATCTCGGCGAGTCGCACCGGGCGGTGCTCCAGCCGGGACAGTTCACAGGCCTCGGCCACCAGCAGCGCGTTCAGGGCCTGCCGGCCCGAGCAGGGGTTGGGGGCATCGCCGCGCGCCGCGGCCACGAACGCCGCCAGCTCGGCCCGGTACGCGCCCTCGAAGCGCTCCAGGAAGCCGGTCCAGGGACGGGCGGGGCCGACGGGACCCCCGGGCTCGGCGGAGGTGAAGGGGGTGCGGTCGTCCAGCCCGACCACGAATTGGTCGCGCTCGCCGGACAGTTCCATGCGCACGTCGTACCCGGCGCCGTTGTAGCGGGTGGCGGTCGCGCTGACCAGGGTGCCGTCGTCCAGGGTCAGCAGCGCCGCGGCCGTGTCCACGTCGCCCGCCTCGCGGAAGAAGGCGGCGCCGCCGTTCGCGCCGGTCGCGAAGACCTCCACGACCTCACGGTCGGTCAGCCACCGCACCGCGTCGAAGTCGTGCACCAGGCAGTCCCGGATCAGGCCGCCGGAGTGCGGCAGGAACTCCGGCGGCGGGGGAGCGGGGTCCGAGGTGATCGCCCGGATCGTGTGCAGCCGCCCCAGACGGCCGTCCCGCAGCGCCTGGCGGGCCGCCAGGTAACCGACGTCGAAGCGGCGCTGAAAGCCCATCTGGAGCAGGGTTCCCGCCGCCTCGACCTCGTCGAGCGCCCGCATCGTGCCCGCCAGGTCCAGCGCGATGGGCTTCTCGCAGTATGCGGGCAGCCCGGCGCGCGCCGCACGGGCGATCAGGTCGGCGTGCGACGCGGTGGCGGTGGCGATCACCACGGCGTCCACCCCCGCCGTGAACACGGCGTCCACCGACTCCGCGGCGGTGGCGCGGGCACCGCCGCGCCCCTCGTGCCGCTCGTCGATCCGGGCGGCGAGTTGCGCGGCCCGGCCGCCGTCCGCGTCGCCGACCACCAGGTGGTCGACCCCGGCCGTCTCCGCGAGCGCGGCGGCGTGGAAGGAACCGATCCGGCCCGCCCCGAGAAATCCGATACGCATGTCACTTCCCGTCAGTCGCAGGTGGTGGGGGAGTCGTCGCTGGGGGCTGGAGGGCCGCGCCCGTCAGCGGTAGAGGGCCGGGCGGTCGATGAGCTCCACGGCCACCCGCTCCCCGGTGGCCTGGGCGCGCACGCCCGCCTCGCAGACGGCCGCCGCGGCGTAGCCGTCCCATGCGCTGGGGCCCTCGACCGTGCCGCGCCGGGTGGCGTCCACCCAGGCCTGCACCTGCCGGTCGTACGCCTCCTCGAAGCGGGCCACGAAGTCCTGGGCGATCTCCCCGCCCCAGGTGCCCGCGCGGTTGACCAGCATGCCGTGGGCGTCGCCGACGCGGGCGGTGCCGCGTTCGCAGACCGCCTCGGCCTGCACCTGGTAGCCGAAGCCGCAGGTGGCGAAGATCTCCACATCCACCAGCGCGCCGCCGTCGGTCTCGAAGAGCACCAGTTGCGGGTCGCCGATTCCCTCGGGGGCGTGGGCGGTGGGGCGCGGGCGCAGCACCGTCACGGCCGTGATCTCCTGCTCCAGCAGCCAGCGGGACTGGTCCATCTCGTGCACCACGGAGTCGTTGATGAGCATCGGCTCGGTGAAGAACGAGGGCACCGAGGCGTTGCGGTGGCGGCAGTGCAGCATCAGCGGGCGGCCCAGCTCGCCACCGGCCAGCAGCGCCTTGAGCCGGACGAACTCGGGGTCGTACCGGCGCATGAAGCCCACCTGGACCCGTCGGTGGCCCAGCCGCTGCTCGGCCTCCAGCACCCGCAGCGCGGAGGCCGCGTCCGGGGTGAGCGGCTTCTCGCAGAGCACCGGCAGATCGTGCCGGAACGCCTCCAGCAGCGCCGCCTCGTGAGCCGGTCCCGGGCTGGCGATCAGTACGGCGTCCACGTCGGGGGCGGCCATGGCGGCGGCCGGGTCGGTGTAGGGCGTACAGCCGTCGATGCCCTCCGCGACCGCCTTCACGCGTTCCGCGTCGATGTCCACCACCGCGGCGACCCGCGCCCCGCTGGTCACCGCGTCGATACGGCGTACGTGGTCGGCGCCCATCCGGCCGGTGCCGATGACGGCCACGCCGAGTGCTCCGTGCTTGGTCATGCTGTTCCTCAAGAAGTCGTTGCGACGGTGGTTTTCAGGACGGTCCAGGTGTCCGGGCTGTCCGGCCGGCGCTTCCTAGGCGCCGCAGCCGCGCAGGAAGCGCCGGGTGCGCTGGGCGATCGGGAACGGCCGGTCGGGCGGGCAGGGGTACATGTCCTGTTCCACGATGGCGAACAGGTCGACGTCCAGCTTCTGGGCGGCGGCCAGTACCGGCTCCAGCGCGGGCACCCCCGTGGGCGGCTCGCACATCACGCCCCGCTGGACCGCGGGCCCGAACGGCACCTCGTTCTTGACGACGTCGGCCAGGATCTCCGGGTCGACCTGCTTCAGGTGCAGATAGCCGATCCGGCTGCCGTAGGTCTCGATGAGCTTGACGCTGTCACCGCCGCAGTAGGCGTAGTGGCCGGTGTCCAGGCAGAGCCGGACCAGCCCCGGGTCGGTGGCGTCGAGAAAGCGGGCGACGTTCTCCTCGGTGTCGATGTGGGTGTCGGCGTGCGGATGCACGACGATGTCGAGTCCGAAGCGCTCACGTACCTCGCGGCCCAGCCGTTCCATGCCGGTGGCCAGGTGGCGCCACTGCTCGGCGGTCAGCCGCGGGCTCTCGATCAGCTCGGCGGTCTTGTCGTCGCGCCAGAACGAGGGGATGACGACGAGGTGCCGGGCACCCATGGCGCGCGTCAGCTCGGCGACCTCAGAGACATGGGCCCAGGTCGCGTCCCAGACGGCGGGGCCGCGGTGCAGCGCCGTGAAGACGGTGCCGGCGGAGACGGACAGCCCGCGCCGCGCGGTCTCCTCGGTGAGCCGCGCCGGGTCGGTCGGCAGATAGCCGTACGGGCCGAGCTCGATCCACTCGTAGCCCGCCTCGGCGACCTCGTCGAGGAAGCGCTGCCAGGGGACCTGCTGGGGGTCGTCGGGGAACCACACCCCCCAGGAGTCGGGGGCCGACCCGACCCGGATGCGGTCCAGGGAGGGGACGGGGGAGGTGGCGGCAGTCATGGAACGGGGCTCCTCTCGCCGTTGCGTGCGGCAGCGGTCGTCAGGATAGGTCCAGTTTGGGACATAACGGTTGGCGGGCGGGGTGGGGCGCCGAGGCGGGGCTGAGGGGCGCGGGGTCAGGAGGCGGGGGCCTCGACGGATTCCGGAAGCTCGTCGACGTCGACTCCGCGCACCTGCGCCAGTTCGTGCTTGAGGGCGGCCAGCTCGGCGCCGCCCGCCATGTGGTTGGTGAGCTCTTCCAGGGTGACGTCCGCGCGGGCGGCGTTCAGCTCCAGCGCGCCGAGCCGGAGCACGGAGAAGTGGTCGCCCACCATGTAGGCGTGGTGCGGGTTGTGGGTGATGAAGATGACCCCGAGGCCCTTCTCGCGGGCGGCCGCGATGTACTTGAGGACGACACCGGACTGCTTCACGCCCAGGGCCGCGGTCGGCTCGTCCAGGATCAGCACCCGGGCGCCGAAGTGCACGGCGCGCGCGATGGCCACGGACTGCCGCTGCCCGCCGGAGAGGGTTCCGATGGGCTGGTCCAGGTCGGCGAGGTGGATGCCCATCGCGGTCAGTTCCTCGTCGGTGGTCCGCTTCATCCGGGCGATGTCCAGACGGCGTACCGGCCACGGGCCGCGGGTCAGCTCCGAGCCGAGGAAGAAGTTCCGCCACACCGGCATCAGCGGGACGGTGGCCAGATCCTGGTAGACGGTGGCGATGCCGCGGGCCAGCGCGTCGCGCGGGTTGGCCAGCCTCACCGGCGCGCCGTCGACGAGGAACTCCCCCTCGTCGTGCGGATGCAGCCCCGAGATGATCTTGATGAGGGTGGACTTGCCGGCGCCGTTGTCGCCCAGGACGCAGGTCACCTGACCCGGCCGGACGGCCAGGTCGATGCCGCGCAGGGCGCGGACGTTGCCGTACAGCTTGCCGACGCCCTTGAGCTCGACGATGGGCGCGGCGCCCTGGTCCGCCGCCGCGGCCGCTGTCCGGCCGTCCTGCCGGATGTCGGTCCGGACGCCGGTCCGGGCGTCCTCCGGGGTCTCCTCCGGGGTCTCCTTCGTGGTCGTCACAGTGATCACCTCCTGGTGGCCTGGCGGCGCACCCACAGATTGACGAGTGTCGCGACGAGCAGCATCACGCCGAGGAAGAACTTGAACCAGTCGGGGTTCCAGTTGGCGTAGACGATGCCCTGGTTGACCATGCCGAAGATGAAGGCGCCGACGACCGCGCCGGCCGCCGAGCCGTAGCCGCCGGTGAGCAGGCATCCGCCGATCACCGCGGCGATGATGTACAGGAACTCGTTGCCGACGCCCTCGCTGGCCTGCACGGCGTTGTACTCGAACAGCAGATGCATACCGACGAACCAGGCGGCGAAACCCACGGTCATGAACAGCGTGATCTTGGTGAAGGTCACGGGGACGCCGACGGCCCGCGCGCTCTCCTTCGAGCCGCCGACGGCGAAGATCCAGTTGCCGTAGCGGGTGCGCAGCAGCACCCAGGTGGCCAGGGCCGCGAAGGCCAGCCACCACAGCACGGTGACCTTGAGGTCCACCCCGCCGATCCCGATCTCGGCGGAGAAGACCTGCTTGGCCTGGTCGAAGCCGTCCATGTCGCTGATGTTGTCGGTGCCGACGTTGCCCGTGAGCATCTTGGTGACGGCCAGGTTCAGGCCCTGGAGCATCAGGAAGCTGGCGAGCGTCACCAAGAAGCTCGGCAGGCCGGTCTTCACCAGCAGGATGCCGTTGATCGCGCCGACTGCCAGCGAGACGAGCAGGGCGACGCCCACGCCCACCCAGACGTTGGTGGTGAGCTGGAAGCTGAACATGCTCGCGGTCAGCGCGGAGCTGGTGACCGCGACGCCGGCCGACAGGTCGAACTCGCCGCCGATCATCAGCAGGGAGACGGCCAGCGCCATGATGCCCATCGTGGACGCCTGGTACAGGACCGTGGCGAAGGAGTCCGCCTGCCGGAACGACGGCGCGACCGCGAAGAAGAAGAAATAGACGGCGACGGCGGCGACCAGCGCGCCGATCTCGGGGCGCGCCAGCACTCTGCGCAGCAGCGCGTGGTCGGCCGCGGCGACCGGCCGCTTGGAGGAGGCGGGGGCGGCCGGCGGGGTGGCGGCCGCCGGAGTGGCTGTCTGCGTCATGGGCGGCTCACCTCGTGCCCTTGGTGGCGAACTTCTCGATCTCGGCGACGTTGTCCTTGTCGACGAAGGCGGGGCCGGTCAGGACAGGTTCCTCGCCGCCACCGCTGAAGTTGCCGTTCTGCTTGTACAGCCACATGGCGTCCAGTGCCAGGTAGCCCTGGAGGAAGGGCTGCTGGTCGACGGCGACCTCCACGTCGCCGCTCTTGACCGCGGCGATCAGTTCCTTGTTGAGGTCGAAGGTGGCGACCTTGGCGTCGCCGCCGGAGTCGTCGGCGGACTGGACGGCCGTCAGTGCGAAGGGGGCGCCGAGGGTGACGACATGGTCGATCCCGGAGTCCTGCTTGAGCTTGGCGGTGATCGTGGACTTCACCGAGGGCATGTCGGTGCCGTTGACGTAGAGGGTGTCGGTCCTGCCGTCGAAGGTCTTCTTCATGCCACGGCACCGGGCCTCCAGGCCGACGTTGCCCTGCTCGTGGATGACGCAGATGGTGTGCTTCGCGCCGAGCTTGTCGAGCCGCTCGCCGAGCGCCTCGCCGGCGATCTCCTCGTCCTGCCCGAAGAACTCCAGCAGGCCCTGGCCCTTCCAGTCCCCGAGCCCGGAGTTGAGTCCCGCCACGGGGATCCCGGCCTTGCGGGCCTTGGCCAGCGCGCCCTTCATGGCGTCCGGCTTGGCCAGGGTGACCACGATGCCGTCGACGTCCTGGTCGACCGCGTTCTGCACCAGGTTGGCCTGGTTGGCGCCGTTGGGGTCGCTGGAGTACACCAGCTCGATGTTGTCCTTGGCGGCGGCGGCCTTGGCGCCCTTGCGCACGACGTCCCAGAAGGTGTCGCCGGGGCCGCGTGGGTGATCAGCGCGACCTTCATCCGGGGGTGTTCGCCTTGCCGGCGGAGAAGTCGTCCGCGGCTCCCTGGGCCTTCTTGCCGCCTTGGCTGCTGCAGCCCGCCGCGAGCAGCAGGCCGGCGGCGGCGGTCGCGGCGACGGCGGCCGCTCTGTGATGTCTGTTGATCCTGTGGTGTCTGTTGATCCTGAGGTCCATCGGTCCTGCACCTCTCAGATGTGACTGGCCTGTTTCGTCAGATGTCACTGGCCTGACTCGGCCGTTGCTGACCGGGAGCCAACTCCCTGGGGCGGTGGGCTGTCAAGACTTTGTCATGACAACAGTTCATCCGGACGTAACAACGCGATAACGCGGTCAGGGGTCATCGGGTCCGGACGTCAGAATGTAATGACAAATGCTTGACAGTGGGTGTCCGTGGGTCTAGATCTGGTGGGCGTCCAGCACGGAGGAGCGCGCATCCCGTACGGAGGAGCGGGCACCCAGAACGGAACGAAGGGGCAGGCATGAGCGAGCCGTACGACGAGGCGTACGACCTGATCACCATGGGTCGGATCGGGGTGGACATCTATCCGCTCCAGACCGGCGTCCCGCTGCCTCAGGTCGAGACGTTCGGGAAGTTCCTCGGCGGTTCGGCGACCAACGTCGCCGTGGCCGCCGCCCGCCTGGGCCGCCGCACAGCGGTGATCACCCGTACCGGGGCGGACCCCTTCGGCGACTATCTCCACCAGGCGCTGCGCGGGTTCGGCGTGGACGACCGCTGGGTGACCCCGGTGCCGGAGTACCCCACCCCGGTCACCTTCTGCGAGATCTTCCCGCCCGACGACTTCCCCCTCTACTTCTACCGCCGACCGGCGCCCGACCTGGAGATCCGCGGCGACGAGCTCGACCTCCGAGCGATCCGCGCCGCCCGGATCTTCTGGATGACGGGTACGGGGCTGTGCGAGGAGCCCAGCCGGGGGGCGACGCTGGACGCTCTCGCGGCGCGCGCGAAAGCGGGCACCACCGTCTTCGACCTCGACTGGCGCCCCATGTTCTGGGCCGACCCCGCCCAGGCGCGCCCGTACTACGCCCAGGCGCTGCGGCACGCCACCGTAGCCGTCGGCAACGTCGACGAATGCGAGATCGCCACCGGCGCACGGGAGCCCGCGGCCTGCGCCGAGGCGCTGCTCGACGCGGGCGTCGAACTCGCCGTCGTCAAGCAAGGGCCCAAGGGCGTGCTCGCCGTCCACCGCGACGGCACCACCGCCGAGGTCCCGCCCGTGCCCGTCGACGTCGTCAACGGACTCGGCGCGGGCGACTCCTTCGGCGGTGCCCTGTGCCACGGACTGCTGTCGGGCTGGGATCTGGAGCGCGTCATGCGCTACGCCAACGCGGCCGGCGCCATCGTCGCCTCCCGCCTGGCCTGCTCCTCCGCGATGCCCACCGCCGCCGAGGTCGAGGAGCTTCTCGCGGACCACCGCTGACCCGCACGGCTCCGACCCCCACCGACCCCCCGGACTTCGATCCCCGGACCCGAACCCGGATTCCGGATCCCGGAGACCGGATCTCGATTCCGCACCCGGATCCCGGATCCCGGATCCCTGATCCCGATTCCGGCCCCGTTCCCGGAACCCGCGGTCCCATGGATCCGACGACATCGCGAATGCGAGGACCCCTTGAGCATCAGCATCTCCGACCTCGTCACGGTGCGCGCCCGGCACCCCGAGGCCATCGCCGAGGCCGCCGCCCGCCGGGCCAGACGCCCTCTCATCGGCGACAGCGGGCGGCTGATGATCGTCGCCGCCGACCACCCCGCGCGCGGCGCGCTCGCCGTCGGGGACCGCGGACTGGCCATGGCCAACCGGTTCGACCTGCTGGAACGGCTGTGCCGCGCGCTCTCCCGGCCCGGCGTCGACGGCGTCCTCGCCACCGCCGACATCCTGGAGGACCTGCTGCTGCTCGGCGCCCTCGACGACAAGGTCGTCGTCGGCTCCATGAACCGCGGCGGTCTCGCCGGAGCCGCCTTCGAACTCGACGACCGCTTCACCGGCCACCGCCCCCAGGACCTCACCCGGCTCCGCTTCGACGCGGGCAAGCTGCTGCTGCGCATCGACTACCAGGACCCGGGCTCGCTCACGACCCTGGAGGCCGCCGCCCGCGCCATCGACGAGATGGCCGCACACCGGCTGCCCGTCTTCGTCGAGCCGTTCATCTCCCGCCGGGTCGGCGGCAAGGTCACGAACGACCTGAGCGCCCAGGCCGTCACCCACTCCATCGCCATCGCGTCCGGACTGGGCGGCACCTCCGCATACACCTGGCTGAAGGTGCCGGTCACCGACGACCCCGACGCGATGGCGGCCGTGATGGAGACCTCCACCCTGCCCGCGGTGCTCCTCGGCGGCGACTCCGGCGCCGACCAGGACGAGGTGTACGAGAAGTGGCGCAAGGCGCTGCGGCTGCCCACCGTCCAGGGCCTCGTCGTCGGGCGCTCGCTGCTCTACCCGGCGCAAGGCACCGTCGAGAACGCCGTCGACACCGCCGTCGGCCTGCTCTGAGAGAACCGGACCAGGGAAGACTCACGCCATGACCTCAAGCACCACGAAGAGCACCACGAAGCCCACCCAGAGCACCCCGAAGCCCACCGCGCAATCGAACGCCGACTTCCATCTGCCGGCGGGCAAGGCGGCCGCCGGCCCGTACGCCGTGGACATCGACCCGGAGCGGGCCGGCTGGGGCTACTCGTCGCTGCGCGTCCTGGAGCTCCCGCCCGGCGGCACGCACGCCTTCGCCACCGGCGACAGCGAGTGGATCGTGCTGCCGCTCAGCGGCGGTTGCACCGTCGCCGCCGACGGCGAGACCTTCGACCTGCACGGCCGCGCCGACGTCTTCAGCGGTGTCACCGACTTCGCGTACCTGCCGCGCGACACCGAGGCGGCGATCACCAGCACCGCGGGCGGCCGCTTCGCCCTGACCGGCGCCCGGTGCGAGCGGCGGCTGCCCGCCCGGTACGGACCGGCCTCCGCCGTCCCCGTCGAGCTGCGCGGCGCCGGCACCTGCTCCCGCCAGGTCAACAACTTCGGCGCGGTGGGGGCCTTCGAATGCGACAGGCTCATCGCCGTCGAGGTCCTCACCCCCGGCGGCAACTGGTCCTCCTACCCGCCGCACAAGCACGACGAGTGCCGACCGGGCGAGGAGAGCGAGCTGGAGGAGATCTACTACTTCGAGATCGCCGAGGCCCACGGCACCGAGGGCGTCGGCTACCAGCGCGTCTCCCCGTCCGGCCGGGGCAGGGGCACCGACGTCCTCGCCGAGGTCCGCACCGGCGACACCGTCCTCATCCCCGACGGCTGGCACGGCCCGTCCATCGCCGCCCCCGGCCACACCATGTACTACCTCAACGTCATGGCCGGACCGGCGGCGGAACGCGCCTGGCTGATCTGCGACCACCCCGAACACGCCTGGATCCGCGCCACCTGGCCCGACCAGCCCGTGGACCCCCGACTGCCCCTCTACGAAGCCCCCACCGCCCCTTCCGGAGACGCCCGATGACGACTCGACGGCTCACCGTCGCCCAGGCCCTGGTCGAGTTCCTGGGCCACCAGTACACCGAGCGTGACGGCCGGCGCCACCGCCTGATCACCGCCTGCTGGGGCATCTTCGGCCACGGCAACGTCGCGGGACTCGGCCAGGCCCTGCTGGAGTCGGGCCCGGACACCCTGCCGTACCTCCAGGGCCGCAACGAACAGGCCATGGTGCACGCGGCCGTCGGCTACGCCCGCCAGCGCGACCGGCTCTCCGCGCAGGCCGTCACCACCTCCATCGGCCCCGGCGCCACCAACCTCGTCACCGGTGCCGCGCTCGCCACCATCAACCACCTGCCCGTCCTGCTGCTGCCCGGCGACACCTTCGCCACCCGCCCCGCCGACCCGGTCCTCCAGCAGCTCGAAGTGCCGTACGCGGGCGATGTCTCCGTCAACGACGCGCTGCGCCCGGTCTCCCGCTACTTCGACCGCGTCGTACGGCCCGAAGCGCTCATCCCCGCCGCGCTCCAGGCGATGCGCGTCCTGGCCGACCCGGTCGACACCGGCGCCGTCACCCTCGCCCTCCCGCAGGACGTCCAGGCCGAAGCCTTCGACTGGCCCGAGGAGTTCTTCGCCGACCGCGTCTGGCACGTACGCCGCCCGGCCCCCGACACCGCCGCGCTCGCCCACGCCGTCCACGAGATCCGCGCCGCCCACCGGCCCCTGATCGTCGCGGGCGGCGGCATCCACCACAGCGAGGCGGAGGAGGCGCTGCACGCGCTCGTCGACACCACCGGCATGCCCGTCGCCTCCACCCAGGCCGGCAAGGGCTCGCTGCGCCACGACCACCCGGCCGACGTCGGCGGCATCGGCCACACCGGCACCGCCGTCGCCGACGACCTCGCCCGCACCGCCGACCTGGTCATCGGCGTCGGCACCCGCTACACCGACTTCACCACCGCCTCCAACACCCTCTTCGCCGAGCCCGGCGTCCGCTTCGTCAACCTCAACATCGCCGCCTTCGACGCGCACAAGCTCAGCGCCACCGCCCTGGTCGCCGACGCCCGGGCCGGGCTCGAAGCCCTCACCCAGGCGCTGGCCGGGCACCGGGTCGCGGAGTCGTACGAGGCGGAGTACCGGGCGGGCAAGGAGCGTTGGGAGCGCCTCGTGGACGCCGCGTACGCCGCCGAGGACGCGACCGTACGCCCCAGCCAGACCCAGGTGCTCGGCGCGCTGGACGCCGTCGTCGGCGACGCCGACATCGTCATCAACGCCGCCGGCTCCCTCCCCGGCGACCTGCACAAGCTGTGGCGCGCCCGGTCCCGGCGGCAGTACCACCTGGAATACGGCTACTCCTGCATGGGATACGAGATCCCGGCCGCGATCGGCGCCCGGCTCGCCGCCCCCGACCGCCCGGTGTGGGCGCTGGTCGGCGACGGTACGTACCTGATGATGCCGACCGAGATCGTCACCGCGGTCCAGGAGGGCGTCAACATCAACGTCGTCCTCGTCCAGAACCACGGCTACGCCTCCATCGGCGGCCTCTCGGAGCAGACTGGAGGCGAGCGCTTCGGCACCGCCTACCGCTTCCGCGCCGCCGACGGGACCTACACCGGCGACCCGCTGCCGGTGGATCTCGCGGCCAACGCGGCCAGCCTGGGCATGGAGGTCATCCGAGCGGAGTCGGTGGCCGGACTGCGCGAGGCCCTGGCCGCCGCACGCGCCTCCGACCGCCCCACGTGTGTCTATGTGGAGACCGAAACGGCCGACACAGTGCCGGGCGCGCCCGGCGCCCAGGCGTGGTGGGATGTGCCCGTCGCCCAGACCGCCACCCGCCCCGCCGCCGTCCAGGCCCGCAAGGACTACGACCGGCAGGCCGCCGGCCGCCGCCGCCACCTGTAGCGCCCCGCGCGCACCCGGCCCCTTCCCGGACTTCTCAGAAAGGTCCCGCATATGAAGACCGTCAACCACTGGATCGGCGGCAAGGCCGTCGAGGGCGCGTCCGGCACCTTCGGCCCGGTCTACGACCCGGCGACCGGCGCCCAGGACACCCGCGTGGCGCTCGCCTCCGTCGAGGAGGTCGACGCCGCCGTCGCCGCCGCCAAGGAGGCGCACCGCACCTGGGGCAGGACCTCCCTGGCCAGGCGCACCGCGATCCTGTACCGGTACCGCGAACTGCTGCACGCCCGCCGCGACGACATCGCCGCGCTGATCACCGCCGAGCACGGCAAGGTGCACTCCGACGCGCTCGGCGAGGTCGCCCGCGGTCTGGAGATCGTGGAGCTGGCCTGCGGCATCCCGCACAAGCTGAAGGGCGAGCTGTCCACGGAGGTCTCCACCGGCGTCGACGTCGCCTCGATCCGCCAGCCGCTGGGCGTCGTCGCGGGCATCACCCCGTTCAACTTCCCGGCCATGGTGCCGCTGTGGATGTTCCCCGTCGCGCTCGCCTGCGGCAACACCTTCGTACTCAAGCCGAGCGAGAAGGACCCGTCCGCGTCCTTCCTGCTCGCCGAGCTGGCCGCCGAGGCGGGCGTCCCGGACGGCGTCCTCAACGTCGTCAACGGCGACAAGGTGGCCGTGGACCGCCTCCTGGAGCACCCGGACGTGGCGGCCGTCAGCTTCGTCGGCTCGACCCCCATCGCGAAGTACATCCAGTCCAAGGCGGTCGAGCACGGCAAGCGCGTACAGGCCCTGGGCGGCGCCAAGAACCACATGCTGGTGCTCCCCGACGCCGACCTGGACGTGGCCGCGGACAACGCCATCAACGCCGCCTACGGATCGGCGGGCGAGCGCTGCATGGCCGTCTCCGTCGTCGTCGCCGTCGGCGACATCGGCGACGACCTGGTGAAGAAGATCGCCGACCGCGCCGCCCGGCTGCGCATCGGCCCCGGCACCGACCCGTCCTCCGAGATGGGCCCGCTCATCACCCGCGAGCACCGCGACAAGGTCGCGGGTTACGTGCACGGCGCGGCGGCCCAGGGCGCCGAGGTCGTCGTGGACGGCACCGGCTACACGGTGGCGGGCCACGAGAACGGCTTCTTCATCGGTGTCTCCCTGCTCGACAAGGTCCCGGTGACCGCCGACGCCTACCGCGACGAGATCTTCGGCCCGGTCCTGTGCGTCGTCCGCGCCGAGACGTACGACGAGGCCATCGAGCTGATCAACAGCTCCCAGTGGGGCAACGGCACCGCCATCTTCACCCGCGACGGCGGCGCGGCCCGCCGCTTCCAGATGGAGGTCGAAGCGGGCATGGTCGGCGTCAACGTCCCCATCCCGGTCCCCGTCGGCTACCACTCCTTCGGCGGCTGGAAGGACTCCCTCTTCGGCGACCACCACATCTACGGCAACGACGGCGTGCACTTCTACACCCGCGGCAAGGTCGTCACCACCCGCTGGCCGGACCCGAGCGAGAGCGGCATCAACCTGGGCTTCCCCAGCAACCACTGAGTCGCCGCCTCCTCAGCCCTTGGGCGGGCTCGAAATCGAGCCCGCCCAAGGGAGGGCCGGTAGCGTCGATCGCGACCGTGTCCGTCGAGCCGGTCCATCGACGGCTCAGGGGAGGGGAGTTGGGCATTGCGCGTGCTCGCCGGAGCGACCGGTATGCGCAGGCTCTTCGGCGCCGAAGTGCGGGCCTGTCCGGGGCGGGTGGCGGCGGCCGCCCTGGCCTGCGCCGTCACCGGCGCGGGAGTGGGTGCCTGCACGCGATCTGATCGCCCGGATACAGCGCGAGCTGTAGCAGCAGGAGACAGAGAGGCAGCGAGGGATGTGCCCCCCGGAACATGAGAGCGCGGCTTGGCGGAAGAGCAGCTACAGCGGGCAGGGGGGCAACTGCCTGGAAGTTGCCGACAACTTCCGTGACGTCGTCCCCGTCCGCGACAGTAAGGACCCGCACGGCCCGGCACTGGTCTTCTCGGCCGGCAGCTGGTCGTCGTTCGTCGCAGCCGTCAAGCGTGGGGAGTTCCCTGCTTGAGCCGTCCGTCGGCATCCTGCATCCGGACGGATGGGACGGTCCCCGTGATCACGGGGACCGTCGTCATATCGGCGGGTTGTGCGCTTGGCGCATGGCCGCTCTGGACACCCCCAGCCAGGTCGGCCTAAGGTCGGTCAGGTGACTGCCGGGTCGGCCATGGGCCATACACGAGTGAGGTTCCCGGCCTCGGCGTGAGCGCGAGGCGGGTGAGAGGCCCGCCCCCTTCTCCGCGTCTTTGCTCCCGGCGCCCGCGTGCGGCGCGCCCCACCCAGCGGATTCCGAAGACCCGGAGACACCTCACTTATGCCACACGACCAGCAGTACGCGCACGAATCCGAGCTGCCGACGACCGCCGTCCAGCTCAACCACACCGCCGTCTACGCCCGCGACCGGCACCTGTCGGCCGAGTTCATCGCCGCGATCCTGGGGTTGGAGGTCGGCGCTCCGTTCGGGCCGTTCGTGCCCGTCGACCTCGGCAACGGCGTGACGCTCGACTACTACGAGATGAGGGACGAGCCGATCCAGTCGCAGCACTACGCGTTCCTTGTGCCCGACGCGCAGTTCGACGCGATGATCGGCCGTCTGGAGGCAGTCGGGGTCACCTATTACGCCGACCCCAGCCACACCGAACCCGGCCGGATCAACCGTCTGTTCGGTGGCCGCGGGGCGTACTTCGACGACCCGGACGGCCACAACATGGAGATCATGACCCGGCCCTACGTCCGCCCCTGACGGGCCGACCTGCCCGGCGAGGCCTCCTCGCCGAGTCGCTCTCCGACGTCGTGGCCTGGGGCAACCCCGGGCCACGACGTGGACGGGAGGGCAGCGGTCACTGTTCGGTGAGGAGGGTCGGCAGTTTGCGCATGTCGTGGAAGACGACGGTGTCGGTGCCTTCGAGCCGCTCCGCGGGGGTCAGTCCGCCGGCGTAGCCGAAGGCCCGCATGCCTGCGGCGCGGGCGGCCTGGATGCCGGGTCGGCTGTCCTCGACCACCACACAGGCCGCGGGATCGACACCCATGCGCTTCGCGGCGTGCAGGAACAGGTCCGGGGCGGGCTTGCCGCGGGCGACCTCGGTGGCGCTGTAGATGCGGCCTGCGAAGCGTTCGTACAGGCCGGTGCGGCCCAGGGTGTGGCGCATCTTCTCATGGGAGCCGCTGGAGGCGACGCAGGTCGGCAGGGTGATCGCGTCGAGTGCCTCGGGCAGGCCGTCGACGGGGGACAACTCGGCGTCCACGGCCTCGCGGTGGAGCTGTTCGAACCGCTCCGACCAGATCGCGGCCGCCTCAGGGCCCAGCTGGGCGGCGACTTGCTCGCCGATGGACGCGCTGGAGCGTCCGATGAACCGGTCGATGACCTGGCCCTCGGTCAGCGGCCAGCCCAGTTCCGCGCCCAAGGCGACCTGGACGCGCACAGCGATGCGTTCACTGTCGACCAGCACTCCGTCGCAGTCGAATATCACGAGTTCGATCGGCTTGATCACCCCCGCAGCATAGGCGCATGCCCCGTCACGCGACGGCGATGTTCTCAGGGCTCGGTGGGGGGTTTGTGTGACTGGCGCGTCGGGGATCCCAAGTGGACCGAGGTGCGGGCGAGTTGGGGGGGGAACTGGTGATGCCGGAGAGAGGGCGGGCGGTGGATGGGCCGTTCCTTTGGGGGGACGGGGCGCAGGAGTTCGTGGCGGCGTTCAAGCGGGCCGTGGTGCCGGAGGATCCGCGGGTCAAGGGGCGGGATGTGCTGCCGCCCGTCGTGTTGCTCGTCGAGAGGGATGGCGACGAGACGGATGGTCTTGAGGGAGATGACGGGGGCGAGCGGGCCGAGCGGGTCGTGCGGGGCCTCGAGTGGTGCCTGCGCGGGCGCGGGGCGAAGCTGGTGCCGTACGCGCGGGTCGGGGCCGGCGACATACGGGCGGCGGCGGGCGCGGGGCGGCCACTGGCCCTAGCCGTCGGGGCGGGGCTGACGAACGACGTACCGCGGCGCACCGGACGGCTGCGGCTGCCGGACTTCTGGCTGATGCGCGACGTCGTGGAGCTGGAGCTCGGCGGCCCGGCGGCGCCGCTCACCGGGGAGCAGCTCCGTGATCACTGCTACGGCAAGCGCCGGCTACGGGGTCGGGTGCTGCGGACCCTTTGGGCGCTCGGCGGGCCGGGCGACGACGGTGGGGCGGGCGGCCGCGGCGGACCTGGCGGATCAGGTGGACCGGGCGGATCAGGTGGATCGGGCGGCGACGGTGGCGGGCAGGTGCAGGCGTCCGCGCGGGTCACGCTCGCGCTCCAGATGGTCGTACGGCCGCTGACGCAGCTCCTGCCGCGCTGGTGGTGGGGGCGCCGGCGGACCCGGCGGCTTTTGTGGTCCAAGAAGCGCGGCTGGTACGCCGACTGGCGGGACATCGGGCACGGGCGCCGCTCCGTGGAGTTCTTCGACGACGCCGCGCAGTGGTTGGAGTCCGTCGCCCCGCTGGGGCCGGAGGCCGCGGCCGCGGAGTTCGAACGGCTGCTGCTGCGGGCCCTGCTCGTGGATCTCAAGGCCGCGGCCCGTCCCGGACGGCTCTCCCCCTGGCGGCGTCGGCGCCGCACCCGCTACGCCGTCCTCCTTGACGTGCCGAGCGGATCGGCCGCCGGCGCTGGAGAGCGGTTTCTCGCGGAGTACGGGCCGGCCGTCGAGGAGACCGGATGCGCCGCCGCCGTGGTCGTGGCCGTAACGCCCGCGGGACCCGCGGACAGCGCGCCCGCCGGAGCGCGCTGCTCCGGGCCGGCCGACGCGGCGTCCCGGCTCGACCACGCGGCCGGGATGCCCGACGGCACCCCGGAGCCGCTGCTGGTCCCGCTGCCCGCGTCCGCGTTCGCGTCCGCGTCGGCGTCCGCACTCGGGCCCGCGTCCTCGGCCCCGTCCGACGCGCGGCGGCTCCGGCCGGTCGCGCCGCCGACGTTCCGGATCGGCCCGGTCACCGAGCTGGTGCTGGAGGGCGTCGTCTGCGCCGGGCTCCTGGCCGGGCTGCTGCTCCCGATGGAGCTCGGAGGCGGTGGCGGCAGTGCCGCGTGCCTGGGCGGCGCGACCGGCGGTTCGGCCTCGGCCGCCCGACCGCCCTTGGCCCCGTCGCCCAAGGAGCAGTACGGCACGCTCATGCGGATGATCGACGAGGAGAACGCGAGGGTGGCGCGGCGGCGCCACGGGGCGTTCCGGACGGTCGTGCACGTGGGGGCGTCGGTGGCCGGGAACCGGGAGGAGGAGCGGTTCGACGGCGCGATCCCGGAGCTGCGCGGCATCGTGCTGGCGCAGCACGAGCTGAACAACGAGGCGCTGAGCGACCCGCAGAAGGTGTGGCTGCGCGTCGAACATCGCGACGCGGGCGAGCGCTTCAAGGACGCCGTCGACGTCGCCGAGGACGTCGTGCGGCAGGCCGAGCGGGATCCGAAGATCATCGGGGTGGCGGGCTTCGCCGAGAGCCGTACGGTGACCCAGCGGGCCGTCCAGGTGCTGGGCGACGCGGGCATCCCCATGGTCGGCACCACGGCGACCGCCGACCAGATGCAGGTCAGCCGCTACTACCGCCCGATGGCGCCGAGCAACAGCCGCGAGACCCGGATCGAGGGCGAGTTCGCGCACCGGGCGCGGATCATGGAGGACGCGTCGGGCGACTGCGCGCCGGCCGAGGCGGCGGTGGTGGTCCAGGACCCGACGGACGTCTACAGCAAGGGACTCGGCGACGGGTTCGCCGAGACCTTCGGCCGGGACCGATGGCACAAGCTGTGGTACTCGCCCGACGCCCCGGACGGCAGCGGCAGCGGCAGCGGAATCGGCCCCGACTCCGATCGCGTCTCGCGCAAGGAGACCATCCGGGACGTCGCCGAAGCGGTGTGCGAGCGGGTCACACAGCAACCCCGTACGGTCGTCTTCTGGGCGGCCCGCGCCCGCGAGTTCACCGCCTTCCTCAACGACTTCGGGGACAACACCTCCTGCGAGGGCCGGAAGCTGACCGTGCTCGGCGGCAACGAGCTCACCAACGCCGCCCTCTCCGGGGAGTACCAGGACCGCCTGTGGCCGCGTTCGTGGCTGCGGCTCTACCACTCGGCCCACGTGCTGCCCGTCGGGCACCCGCGCAGCAGCGACACCGCCAAGGAGTTCACCGACGCCTACGCCCGCGCGTTCGGCAGGAACGACCTGTGGCGCGACGACGGGCACGCGGCCCTGGCCTTCGACGCGATGCAGCTGATCGCGGCCGCCGCCGACAAGGCGTACGCGGGCACCGACGGCCGGGACGTGAGCCGCTCGAACGTCCAGTCCAGCCTCTACAACGGCATCCGCAAGGAAGGCGCCAGCGGCTACCTCGACTTCGGGCAGGGCGGGCGCACCGTCTCCCGCGACAAGCCGCTGGTCATCGTGCACCACACCGGGCGCGGCTCGGAGCCGGTGCTCTACTGCGGGGCGTTCGCGCAGAACACCGGCCGGATCACGACGTGGGGGCCGGGCGGGAAGTACGCCTGCCCCACGGACAGCAGCTGACGGTACGGACAGCTGACGTACGGGGAGCGGACGGTACGGGGTGCCGACGATACGGGGCGCGCCTGCGGCGGCCGCCGCCCCGGCTTTCCCCGCGCCGACCCCGTAGGCTCCTCCGTATGAGCTGGTCACGGGCGTTGAAGGGGGCCGCGCGGGCCGGGCTGACCATCGAGCGCATCGACCGCACCCGGCTCGAACCGCTCGTGGCCCTGCGGGGCGCGTGCGGCGTCGCGATCGTCATCGGGCTCACGCTCTGGCTCGGTTCGCCCGCGCTCGCCGTCTCCTCCGCCTTCGGCGCGTTCTCCTCGGGCCTGGCCACCTTCCAGCGCAGCTGGCGGCCCCGGCCCGCGCTGGCGCTCGCGGCCGCCGCCGCGCTCGCGGTGAGCACCTTCCTCGGCTACCTCGCCGCCGTGAACACCGTCCTGTTCGCCGTGCTGCTGGCGGTGTGGACGCTGCTGACCGGCATGGCCTGGGCCGTCGGCCCGGTCTCCGGCCTGGTCGCCACCCAGATGGTCGCGGTCATGCTGATCACCGTCACCCTGCCGACCTCGGTGACCGGCGCCCTGGAGCAC
The DNA here is from genome assembly GCF_030553055.1 of Streptomyces sp. XD-27. Lineage (NCBI taxonomy): Bacteria > Bacillati > Actinomycetota > Actinomycetes > Kitasatosporales > Streptomycetaceae > Streptomyces > Streptomyces sp. XD-27. Next base: position 2,528,548 of record NZ_CP130713.1, on the reverse strand, counting down.
ACCGCGCTGATCGCCTTCGGCGGCGTCGTCCAGGCGGCGCTCATCGTGCTGTTCCCGGTACGGCCCTGGGGCGTGCAGCGGGACGCGCTCGCCGACGCCCTCGCCGGGGTCGCCGACTACGCCCGCCGACTGCGCCACGACCCGGTCGCGCCGTTCGACCCGCTGCCGCTGATGGACGCCCGCAGCGCCGCCGCCCTGACCGCCCGTCAGGCCCGCCGCCGACCCGGCCAGCTGCGCGGCTTCCGAGGGCTGGCCGAGCGCATCCGGCCGGTGCTGGCCTCGCTGGCCGACCCCGTCGTCGGCGCCCCGGAGACCGGGCCGCAGCGCGAGCGCGTCCGCGACCTGCTGGCCGCCACCGGCTCCGTCCTGGACGCCGTCGCGCACGCCGTCCGCAAGGGTGAGCCGGTCCGGCTGCCCCCTGAGGCCATGGCCGTCCTGGAGGTGCCCGCCGCCGGACCGATGCTCGACGGCGCGGCCCGCCGCGCCGCGCTGCGCCTGATGGCGCTGGTCGGCGACGTGGTCGAGGCCACCGAGAGCCCGGTGGAGGCGGTCACCGCCGAGGGCCGCAAGGACTACCGGCACCTGCCGCGCCCCGGCGTGCCCGGCCTCGTCCCCGACGTCCTGCGCGCCCTGCGTCGCGAGGCCCGCTGGTCCTCTCCCGTCCTGCGGCACGCCGTGCGGGTGACGGCCGTCGCCGTCTGCGGCTACCTGGCGGGCGCCGCGCTGCCCTGGGGCCACGGCTACTGGGCGCCCCTGACCTCCGTCATGGTGATGCGGCCGGACTTCGGGCAGACGTACGCGCGCGGGGTCGCCCGGTTCGTCGGCACCATCGGCGGGGTGGCGCTCGCCGGCGCGGCCATGGCGCTCACGCACCCGGGGGAGCAGGTCAGCGCGGCGTTGGCCGTGCTCTGCGTCGGACTGCTGTATCTGCTGCTGCGCACCGGTTACGCGGTCGCCTCCGCCTGCATCAGCGGGTACGTCATCTTCCTGCTCGGCATCGCGGGCGAGGGCTGGTCGCAGACCGTGGCCGCGCGGCTGGCGCTGACCCTGCTGGGCGGGCTGCTCGCCCTGGCCGCGTACGCCCTCTTCCCCGCCTGGGAGACCCCCGTACTGCGGGACCGGCTGGCCGACTGGCTGGCGGCGAACGGCCGCTACGCGGTCGCCGTACTCGAAGCCCACGCCCGGCCCGCCGAGCGGCGCCCCCGCCAGGTGCGCGAGGCGCTGCTGGACGCCCGCGCGGCCCGCGTCGCCTGGGAGGAGACGTTGGCCCGCGCCCAGCAGGAGCCGGTGACGGTGCCGGAGTTGACCCGCGAGGCGGCGGACGCGGCGGGCACGGCGGTCGGCGCGGTGGGGCGCGTCACCATGCTGCTGGAGGCGCATCTGCCGGACCGGGCCGCCCCGCCGTCGCCGGAGGCCGCGGCCTTCGCGGCGGCGTTGCGGACGGCGCTGCCGCCGGCGGCGGACGCGGTACGCGAGGCCCGGCCGCTGGACTGGGGGCCGGTGGACGAGGCGCTGGAACGGTGGCAGGAGCGGGCCGGGGAGCGGCCCGGGGTCGCGGTCCGCGGGGCGGAGCTCCTGGCGGAGGCGCTGGGGGAGGCGGCGGCCGCCCTCTGACCGGGCTGCGCCGCCTCCCCCGCAGACCGGTCTCCCCCACAGACCGGCTCCCGCAGACGGGCCCCCGGAGACCGGCCCCCGGACCGGTCTCCCCCGCCCCCCCGGTGGACCTACGGCTTACCGCCGCGCAGCGTCGCCCGCATGTACTCCCGGTTCATCGCGGAGATGGACTGGAGCGGGATGCCCTTGGGGCAGGCGACCGCGCACTCACCCGTGTTCGTACAGCCGCCGAAGCCCTCGGCGTCCATCGTGCCGACCATGTCCAGCACCCGCGACTCCCGCTCGGGCGCGCCCTGCGGCAGCACGTTCAGATGGACCACCTTGGCCGAGGTGAACAGCATCGCCGAGCCGTTGGGGCAGGCCGCGACACAGGCCCCGCAGCCGATGCACTCGGCGTGCTCGAAGGCGGTGTCGGCGACCGGCTTGGGCACCGGCGTGGCGTGCGCCTCCGGCGCGCTGCCGGTCGGCACCGAGATGTAGCCGCCCGACCCGATGATCCGGTCGAACGCCGACCGGTCCACCACCAGGTCCTTCACCACCGGGAACGCCGCCGCGCGCCACGGCTCGACGTCGATGGTGTCGCCGTCCTCGAAGTGCCGCATGTGGAGCTGGCAGGTCGTGGTCCGCTCGGGGCCGTGCGCCTGCCCGTTGATGACCATGCCGCAGGCGCCGCAGATGCCCTCGCGGCAGTCGTGGTCGAAGGCCACCGGCTCCTCGCCGCGCAGGATGAGCTCTTCGTTGAGCGTGTCCAGCATCTCCAGGAAGGACATGTCCGGGGAGATGCCGTCGACGGTGTACAGGGTCATGGCGCCGGGCTCCTCAGGTCCGCGCTGGCGCCAGATCCGCAGGGTGAGCCTCATGCGTAACTCCGCTGGGTGGGGTGGACGTACTCGAAGGTCAGCGGCTCCTGGTGGAGGACGGGGGCCGCGCCCGTACCGGTGAACTCCCAGGCGGCCGCGTACGCGAACTCCTCGTCGCGGCGGGCCGCCTCGCCGTCGTCGGTCTGGCTCTCCTCCCGGAAGTGGCCGCCGCAGGACTCCGCGCGGTGCAGCGCGTCCAGGCACATCAGCTCGGCCAGCTCCAGATAGTCGACGATGCGGTTGGCCTTCTCCAGGGACTGGTTGAGCTCCTCGCCGGTGCCCGGCACCTTGATCCGGCGCCAGAACTCCTCGCGCAGCTCCGGGATGCGCTCCAGCGCCTTGCTTAGACCGGTCTCGCTGCGGGCCATGCCGCACTGGTCCCACAGCAGCTCGCCGACCTCGCGGTGGAAGGAGTCCGGGGTGCGGTCGCCGTCGTTGGCCAGGAGCCGCGCCAGCCGGTCCGTCACCTCCGACACCGCCTCCGCCACCGCCGGGTGGCCGGGGTCGACCTCGTCGTGCGGGTGCCGGGCCAGGTAGTCGTTGATGGTGGACGGCAGGACGAAGTAGCCGTCGGCCAGGCCCTGCATCAGCGCCGAGGCACCGAGCCGGTTGGCGCCGTGGTCGGAGAAGTTCGCCTCACCGATCGCGAACAGCCCGGGAACGGTGGTCTGGAGGTCGTAGTCGACCCACAGGCCGCCCATCGTGTAGTGGATGGCGGGGTAGATGCGCATCGGGACCTCGTACGGGTCCTCGGCGGTGATGCGCTCGTACATCTCGAAGAGGTTGCCGTACTTCTCCGCGACCTTCTCCCGGCCCATCCGCCGGATCGCGTCGGCGAAGTCCAGATAGACGCCCTGCCCGCCGGGGCCGACGCCGCGGCCCTCGTCGCAGACGTTCTTCGCGGCCCGCGAGGCGATGTCGCGCGGCACCAGGTTGCCGAAGGACGGGTAGATCCGCTCCAGGTAGTAGTCGCGCTCGTCCTCGGGGATCTGCGCGGGCGGGCGGGTGTCGCCCTTGGCCTTGGGCACCCAGATCCGGCCGTCGTTGCGCAGCGACTCGCTCATCAGCGTCAGCTTCGACTGGTGGTCGCCGGAGCGCGGGATGCAGGTGGGATGGATCTGGGTGAAGCACGGGTTGGCGAAGTACGCGCCGCGCCGGTGGGCTCGCCAGACCGCGGTGGCGTTGGAGTTCTTGGCGTTCGTCGACAGGTAGAAGACGTTGCCGTAGCCGCCGGAGGCCAGGACCACGGCGTCGGCGAAATGCGTGGAGATCCGGCCGGTGATCAGGTCGCGGGCGACGATGCCGCGGGCCCGGCCGTCGACGACGAGCAGGTCCAGCATCTCGGTGCGCGCGTGCATCTCCACGTTCCCGGCGGCGATCTGCCGGGACAGCGCCTGGTACGCGCCGAGCAGCAGCTGCTGACCGGTCTGGCCGCGGGCGTAGAACGTCCGGGAGACCTGCACACCGCCGAAGGAGCGGGTGTCCAGCAGCCCGCCGTACTCCCGGGCGAACGGCACGCCCTGCGCCACGCACTGGTCGATGATCTCCACCGAGACCTGCGCGAGCCGGTGCACGTTGGACTCGCGGGCGCGGAAGTCGCCGCCCTTGACGGTGTCGTAGAACAGCCGCCGGATGGAGTCGCCGTCGTTGCGGTAGTTCTTCGCGGCGTTGATACCGCCCTGCGCGGCGATGGAGTGGGCGCGGCGCGGGGAGTCCTGGTAGCAGAACTGGACCACGCGGTAGCCCTGTTCGGCGAGGGTGGCACCGGCGGCGCCACCCGCCAGGCCGGTCCCGACCACGATCACGGTGTACTTGCGGCGGTTGGCCGGGTTGACCAGCTTCGCCTCGAAGCGGCGGCGGTCCCAGCGCTCCTCGATGGGGCCGCCGGGTGCCTTGGTGTCGGTGACGGGCGCGCCTGTCGAGTAGGCGGCGTAGTGGGTGTACGTGGTCATCAGTTCACGACTCCGGTCATCACGCCGACGGGTATGGAGATGAAGCCGCAGGTCAGCACGGCGGCCAGGCCGTTCGCGGCCATCTTGAGCGCGCGGTCGCGGCGCGGGCTGCCGGCCCCCAGGGTCTGGGCGGCGCTCCAGAACCCGTGCCGGACGTGGAACCCGAGGGCGACCATGGCGGTGATGTAGATCGTGTTGCCGTACCAGGTGGAGAAGGTCGCCACGAGGTTCTCGTACGGATGCTCGGGCTCGGCGTGCTCGTTCACCGTCAGCGTCGTCAGGTCCAGGATGTGCCAGACGATGAACAGGCCGAGGATCACCCCGCCCCAGCGCATCGTGCGGGTGGCGTAGCTCGCCCGCTGCCGCCGCCGGACGTAACCCTGCGGGCGGGCGGCCAGGTCGCGGCGGCTGAGCTGGTACGCGGCGGTGCCGTGCAGCACCACCGCGGTGACCAGCACCACGCGCGCCAGCCACAGGAACCACTCGTGGTGCAGGAACGGCTCGCCGATGGTGCGCAGCCACCGCCCGTAGGCGTTGAACTCGTCGGGACCGAAGAAGACCTTGAGGTTGCCCAGCAGATGGGCGACCAGGTAGGCGAGCATGATCAGGCCGGTGACGGCCATGACCGCCTTCTTGCCGACGGTCGACCGCCAGACGTAACCGATGAGGGACGGCCGTTGAGGAGACGGCCTTCGAGGGGAAGGCCGCCGGTCCGGCCGTGTCGCCAATGCCATGAGCACGACGCTAGGGACGGCGGGGCCGATCCGTCCAAGACATGAAACAGCTCGTTTCCATAGGCGGCTCCTATCATGGGTGGGTGCAACTCCAGCAGCTCCGCTATTTCGCGGCCGTCGCGGACACCCGGCACTTCACCCGCGCCGCCGACCTGCTGCACGTCGCCCAGCCCTCCCTCTCCCAGCAGATCCGGGCCCTCGAACGGGAGCTGGGCGCCGACCTGTTCCACCGCGCCCGCGGCAACATCACGCTCACCGACGCGGGGGAGGCGCTGCTGCCGCTCGCCCGGCAGATCCTCGCCGACACCGAGACCGCGCACCGCGAGGTGCAGGAGGTCGCGCAGCTGCGGCGCGGCCGGGTGCGGCTCGGGGCGCCGCCCAGCCTGTGCGCCAGCCTCGTCCCCGACGTGCTGCGCGCCTTCCACACGCGCTATCCGGGCATCGAGCTGTTCATCGACGAGGGCGGCTCGAAGGACCTGGTGCGCACGCTGGCCGCGGGCGGGCTCGACCTCGCCCTGATCATCACCCCGCTGACCGGCGACGCCCCGGCGCTGGCCACCACCGAACTGCTGGGCGAGGACCTGGTGGTCGTCTCCGCGCCGTCGGCGCCCGCGCCGGTGCGGCGCCGGATGCGGGTCGCGGATCTGCGGGACCGGCCGATGGTGATGTTCCGGCGCGGCTACGACCTGCGGGAGTTCACCACCGCCGCCTGCCACGCGGCGGGCTTCGAACCCGCCTTCACCGTGCAGGGCGGCGAGATGGACGCGGTCCTGGGCTTCGTACGGGCCGGGCTCGGGCTCGCCGTCGTCCCCGGAATGGTGGCGGCGCGCTCCGGGCTGCGGGTCACCCCGTTCGCGGCGGGGGAGGGGATGCGGCGGACGATCGCGGTGGCGCACCGCAAGGACGTGGCACCGACGCGGGCCGCGCGGGAGCTGCGGCGGGTGCTGCTGGAGCACCTGAGCCCGGCGGACGGCTGAGGGGCGTCAGCCCCAGAGCGCCTCACCCAGGGCGACCCCCGCGAAGGCGGCTCCGAGCCCGGCCGCCACGCTCCCTACCGCGTTCGCGACGGCGAAGAGGCGGGCGTTGCTCTCGGCCAGCCGCAGCGTCTCGTACGAGAACGTGGAGTACGTGGTCAGCGCGCCGCACAGGCCCGTACCGAGCAGCGCCTGAAGCCGGTCGGGGGCCGCGCCGGCGTTCGCCGCACCCGTGAGCACCCCCAGGACCAGGCAGCCCACCACATTGACGGTGAAGGTTCCCCAAGGGAAGACGGAGTCGTGGCGGCGCTGCACCGCGCGGTCGGTGAGATAGCGCAGCGGCGCGCCGACCATGCCGCCGACCACGACGAGCAGCCAGTTCACCGATCGCCTCGCGCTTCGCGATCGCGATGTGGATGACGGAGGACCTCGACCGGGTCGAGCACCACCAGCCCGTCGCCGAGGACCTCGTCCAGCTCGGGCAGGAACGCCCGTACCCGCTCCTCGCTGTCCACGATCACCACCGCGACCGGCAGGTCCTCGCTCAGCGACAGCAGCCGGGCGGTGTGGACCCGCGACGACGCCCCGAAGCCCTCGACGCCGTGGAAGACGCTGGCGCCCGCGAGCCCGGCGCGGTGCGCGCGGTGCACGATCTCGGTGTACAGCGGCTTGTGGTGCCAGGTGTCGCTCTCGCCCAGGAACACCGTCATCCGCAGCGCGTCCGCGCCCCGCCTCATGTCGGGCTCCCCGCTCACGCCGGCCTCCCCACCAGGGCCCGCCGCGTCGCCGTCGCCGCGAGCCACACGGCGGCCAGCGCCGCAGCGAGCGTGGCCGCCAGGTAGAACACGGCGGTCGCGGCCCGGCCCTGGTCCACCAGCCGCTGGACGTCCACGGCATACGTGGAGAAGGTGGTGAAGCCGCCGAGCACACCGGTGCCCAGGAACGGGCGGAGCAGCGGATGCGCCTCGCGGACCTCGGAGATCAGCACCAGCAGGACGCCGATCGCGGCGCAGCCGACGGCGTTGACGGCGAACGTGGTCCACGGGAACGCGTCCGGCGCGGTGGGCCACAGCCGCGAGGCGCCGTACCGCGCCGCCGCGCCGACCCCGCCGCCCAGCGCCACGGCGCCGACGATCCGAGCCTGTGCCGTCTCCATGCCCTCGCCGCGCCTCGTTCCGTTTCCGCGGTCCTGCCGCGATCTCAGGCTAGCGCTGACGGGTCCGTACGGCCGTACGAGGGCGCGGCCCTGCCGTTCCGGGGCTGGGCTCGGGCCGGACGAGGAGCGGTGCCGCGCCTGGCCGGGCGGTGCCCGCGTCCGGGCGCGGGCGGGCGGTGGGCGCGGCGGCGCGCGCTACCGGTCGCGATAGACCGCGGCCTCCGCCATCGCGTGCAGCTCCGCCGCCCACCCCTCCGGCAGCGCCGCGCTCACCGCCTCCTTCGCCACCTTCAGCCGCTCCTCGATGACCGCTTCCACCCGGTCCCGTATCCCCGTACGGATGAGCAGGGCGTGCAGGGCATCGGGGTCGGTGCCCGGGAGGTCGTCGCCGACCAGGGCGCGCACCTCGGGCTCGTCGCTCAGCGCGAACGACATCAGCAGCGTCATCTTGTGCTGCTTGAAGTCCAGCCGGGCCGGCTTGCCCGTGACCTCGCTGCTGCCGAACGCGTCCAGCAGGTCGTCCCGCAGCTGGAACGCCTCGCCCAGCGCCAGGCCGTACTCCTCGAACGCCGCCAGCAGCTCCGCGGGCGCCTGCGCCAGGCTCCCGCCGACCGCCAGCGGGCGGGAGACGGTGTAGCGCCCGGACTTGAACAGCGCGATCCAGCGGGCCAGGCCCGCGTCCGGCCGGAACCGGGCGGCGGCGCGGACATCCAGGAACTGTCCCACCATCAGCTCGGTGCACAGCTCGCCCCACGTCCGGCGGCCCTCCGCCGAGCACGACGACATCAGCCGCTCCGCGTACACCAGGGCGAGATCACCGGCGAGCACGGCCACGCTCTCGCCGTAGCGCTGCCCGTCGCCGTGCCAGCCGCGCTCGCGGTGCAGCGCGGCCTGCCGTATGTGCGCGGTCGGCTCGCCTCGGCGCAGCTCGGAGGCGTCGAAGACGTCGTCGTGCAGCAGCGCGGAGGTGTGCAGCAGCTCCAGGGCCGCGGCCGCGTCGACCGCCTCCGCCGACCGGGGATCACCGCCCGCCGCGAGATACGCGGTGACGCAGAAGGACGGCCGCAACCGCTTTCCGCCGCTGGTGACCATGTCCGCGATGATGTCCACGAGCTCCACCGCGTCGGGGTTCAGCCCGGCCCAGGCCCGCCGCTCCTCGGCGAGGAACCCGGTCAGCCGCTCCTCCACGCGCGCCAGCATGGCGGTGCGCAGCTCGCGCGGTGCGGCCGCCGGGGCGGTGGCCGACGGGTGCTCGGTGACAGTCACTGCAGGGCTCCCTGGCATGGCGAAGACGAGGTCCTCGACGGCGGTGGTGATGCCCTCGACAATAAGCGGTCCCGCGCCGGACCCCGGATCCGCCCGGATCCGCCCGGGTCCGGGCGGATTCCAGCCGGAGCTCCGCCCCCGGAGGCCGGCCCTCACGACGGCCCGGTCCCGTAGCCGGATCCCCGCAATGCCGTACACACCGGTCCATACGGCACCCCTGGCCGCGGCCCGCAGGCGCCCTGGCCCGGCGCCGCCACCCGCCCCGACCGCGGGGCGGGCCAAGGGGCCGCACCAGACGATCTCGGTGGCCGCGCCAGGCGACCTCAATGGCCGGGCCAGATGACCTCAGTGGTCGCGCCGTCGGCGGCCTCAGTGGTCGCGGCGGCCCACGAGGTCGCACAGCGCGTGCAGGGCAGCGGTAGCGGGCCCCTCCGGCAGGCCCTCCAGGGCCGCCCGAGCCCGCGCCAGCCGCGCGTACGTCATCGCCCGCGCCTCGGCCACCGCCCCCGTGCTGTGGAGCAGGTCCGAGATCCGGGCGACGTCCCGAGGCCCGGTCTGCCCGCCCGAGTCGGCCCGCCCCGTCGGCCCCGTCGGCCCGCCCGACCCGGCCGTACCCGGCGGAGCCGACAGCAGAGTACGGAGCTCCTCGGTCTCCCGGCGCCGGTCCGCAAGCGCGATCACGGCCGGAAGGCCGGCGACCCCGGCACCCCCGGCCGGCATCCCCACGGCCCCGTCGACGAGGTCGTCGGACATCCGGAGCGCGATGCCGAGCTGCTCCCCGTACGCCGCCAGCGCGGCGCGCGTACCGGAGCCGGTCGCGCCCGCCCGTACCGCGCACAGCTGCAGCGCCATCGAGGCCAGCGCCGCGGACTTCCCGGCCGTCACCTCCGTGTAGTGCGCCAGCGGGTCCTCGCCGTCCATCGGCCCCACCAGCTCCCGCATCTGGCTCACCGCCAGCCGGTCGGCCATCCGGGCCTGCAACCGCACCACCTCGGGTCCGAGTTCGGCCGCCACCGAGGCGGCCTTCCTCAGCAGGCGGTCGCCGGCGCACGCGCGCACCGTGCCCTCGCCCCGTGCACGGGCGTGGGGCACGCGCGGTCCACGGGCCCCGGCGCCGGGCCAGGTACCGGCCCCGGCCATCACGTAGTCGTGGAAGGGCGACGTGCCATGCAACAGCCCTGCCAGTACCGCGGCCTTGACCGCGCTTTCGGTGTCGCAGTCGCTGAACTCCGCGCCGATCAGCGCCAGCAGCGGGTGAAGCCGCGTTCCATCCGCCTGGACGAGACGTCCCGCGGCCTGTGCGGCATAAGGGTCCCGGAGCTCGGCGGCACAGCCTCGCAGCCGGCTCTCGGACGCTTCCAGACCGTGGGCGAGACGGGCCTCGAGATCAGGATCGCCGAGGGCGAGGTCCGTCGTCAGTGAGTCCCTGTGCGCGGGTTTTGCGAAGGAGACCATGAGACGGGACGTTAAAGGAAAAGCAAACCGTGGGCCATACATTCTGGCAGGAAGGTGCCACCGCTTCCCCGACGCCGCACACGACACCGGCCGCGGCACCGACCGGGCTCCCACCGTTCGCCCCTCCCCAGGTGGCAGCTTGCTGCCGGTCCCGTTCGCTGACCGGGCTTGATCGCGATGAAGTACGCGGGCCAGGAAACGCCGGGCGTTCCGTGTACGACGGAGCGGCCGGCGAAGGGAATGCACGTGTGACGAAAGGAAGGAACAGAGATGGCCGACCGCGATTCCACTGCCAAGCCCGCTGAGACGGAGATCTACGAGCCCCCGATGCTGCTGGAGGTGGGCGACTTCTCCGAGGACACGCTCGGATTCGGCAGCCGCTACACCGACGTCCTCGGTGAGCAGGGCTGGGGATGAAGTGAATGACCACCGGTTTCCTCGTCCTGCCTGACCTGCCGGAGGCATCCCTCCTGCCCGTCCGGGCGCCATGCGTGGTGTCACACCGGTCGGGGCGGCCGTGGATCGTGGGCAGTTGGCCCTCGGACGAGCTGGTGCAGGCGGACGCGGGACCGGTGAGGGCGGCGGTGATCGGGTTCTGCCCGGTCACCGCCGCCCGGCTGGCGGAACTGACCCGTCAGGTGCGCACGATCGCGGACGCCGACGTCGTGGCCCGCGCGCTGCCGGGCAGTTTCCACCTCGTCCTGTGGGCGCACGGCCGGCTCAGGATCCAGGGCACCCTCACCGGGTTGCGCCAGGTCTTCCACACCCGGCTGGACGGCCTGCCCGTCGCCGCGGACCGAGCCGATCTGCTGGCGGGCCTGACAGCGGCGTCCGTGGACGAACAGGCGCTGGCCGCCCGCGTCGCGTGCGGCGGCGCGCTCCCCCCGCCGCTCAGCGAACGGAGCATGTGGACCGGGGTGTCGGCGGTCCCGCCCGACCACACTCTGATCATCGATGGTGACCGGACACACGAGGCCAAGCGCTGGGACCCACCGGCGCCGCGGCAGCCCCTCGCGCCCGGCGCGGCCGGGGTACGGGACGCCCTGCTCTCCGCCATGGCCGGAGCCCGCACATCGGGAGGCGGCGCCCGCACATCGGAAGGCGGGTTGAGCACGGACCTGTCCGGGGGCATGGACTCGACGACGCTGTGCTTCCTCGCCGCCCGCCACGACCCCGCCCTGCTCACCTTCCGATGGGAGGAGGCGGAAGCCGGCAACGACGACGCCCTCTACGCGCGGCACGCGGCGCAGGCGCTCGACCGGGCCCACCACCTGGTCGTACCGCAAAGCCGGCTTCCGGAGATCTTCGCGGACCCGGCGGCGCGGTCCGACGCCGAGCAGCCGTACCTCTTCACCCGCAGCCTCGCCCGTATGCGCCGCACCGCCGAGATCCTCGCCGAGCACGGGTCATGGCGGCATCTCGCCGGACACGGCGGGGACGAGCTCTTCACCGGCTTCCCCGGCTATCTGCACCGGCTGATGCGCCGCCGCCCGCTGACGGCGATCCAGCATCTGCGCGGTCACCGCGCCCTCAGACGCTGGCCGTTGGCGGCGACCCTGGCGCAGCTGCTGGCCGCTGACACCACCGCCGCCTGGTGGCACGCGCAGGCGGACCGGCTCACCACACCCCCGTCCCGTGACCGGGTGCCCCCGATCGGCTGGGGCGTGCTCCCCGTCCACGCCCAGCCCTGGGTCACCGGGAAGTCCCTGGAGGCCACCCGGGCCGCCCTGCACAGGGCGGCGGGAGAGCACGGCCCGCTCGCGGCGGACCGGGGACAGCACCAGACCCTGATGGCGCTGCGCACCACCGCGCCGGCCTACCGCCAACTGGCTCGGATCTTCGCGGCACACGGGGTCCGGCTGCACCAGCCCTTCCTCGACGATCACGTCGTGGAAGCCGCCCTCTCCGTGACGCTGCACGAGCGCGCCACCCCCTGGCGCTACAAACCCCTGCTGGCCGAGTCCATGACCGGCCTCGTCCCGGACCTGATCCTGAGCCGGACGACCAAGGGCGACTTCAGCCAGGACCTGCGCGTCGGCCGACGACGCAACCTTCCCGCCCTCCTGGACATGTTCGCCGATTCGGCCCTCGCCGAACTGGGCCTGATCGACCGGGACGTGCTCCGCGCCCGGCTCCTCGCCCCTCAGGCGGATCTGACCAGGGACATCGCGCTCGAGCAGCTGCTCGGCTGCGAGACCTGGCTCCGTGCCGCCCGTTCGATCCGCATCCCGTGGGAGAACTGATGCCTCTGACCCCGCCCCCCGCCGTGCCTGCCCTGGACCCGGAGGTCTCCCTCGCCGAAACTGACGACGGCGCGGTACTTCTCCATCAGCGCACCGGTCGCTACTGGCAACTCAACCGCACCGGCGTCCAGGTGCTGCGCCGCCTGACCGAAGGCTGGCCCGCCGAGCGCATCGCCGCTGAACTCGCCGCCCGTCACCGGATCGACACCGACGCGGCTCACCGCGACGTGACGCGCCTGATCGAGGGACTGGCCTCCGCCCGGCTGCTGAGGAAGCCGTCATGAGCACTCCCGCCGCCCTGACCGAGCGGCGCCGCCTTCCCCTCCACCGGCGCCTCCTTCCCCTGTGCGCCGTGGCCGTCGCCCGCGTCCTCGCCACACTTCCCCCGGTCCGCCTCCGCAAGGTCCTCGAACTCACGCGTCGCGGCGCCACCAGCGCCACCTTCGCGGAGACGAGCGCCGCCCGGCAGGCCGTGATCTCCGTAAGCCTCCGCTGCGCCGGCCAGGCCTGCCTGCAGCGTTCCATCGCCATCGCCCTGCTGTGCCGCGCACGGGGAACGTGGCCCACCTGGCGCACCGGCGTCCGTGTCAATCCCTTCACCGCCCACGCCTGGGTCGAGGCCGAGGGCCGCCCTGTCGGCGAGCCCTTTCCCGAGGGCCACTACCACCCTCTCCTCACGGTCCCGCCCGTCTGACGGAAACGGGAGGTCAGCGGCCGGGTGGCGAGGCGGCCCTGGAGGGCATGAGGCCGGGGCCGCCTTGACGCCTCCATCGCGTACCTTGGGGCACGGTCGTCGACGACGGCCTTCGGGACTCCGGGACGCCGGGGAAGGAGCAGACGTCGGCCGTGGCCTTGACCTCCAGGGCGCACAAGCAGCCCCGTAAGAAGGACCTGAAGAAGGACCTCAAGAACCTCCGACGGGCTTCGGAAGCAGTGCTGGCACGCCTGGATCTGCCCGACGGATGCGATATCGCCGCGCTGATGGAGCGACTCAGCACGGACCGGGGCCGCCCGATCCAGCTCGTATCGCTCCCTCTGGGCGCGAAGGCCCCCTGCGGCATGTGGCTGGCGACGGACACCTTCGACGTGATCATCGTCGAGGCGGACACCAGCCGTCTGCACCGGGACCACATCATCGCCCATGAGCTCGCGCACATGCTGTGCGACCACCGCGACTCGGCGGGATTCGACACGGCGGTGATGCGGCGTCTGCTGCCGAATCTGGACCCACGGCGGGTGCGGGAGATGCTGGGCCGCACCAGCTACTCCTGCGAGGAGGAACAGGAGGCGGAGACCGTCGCCTCCCTCATCCTCGAACGCGTCACCCGGCCTCCGGTGGAGTCGGTGTGGAGCGTTCCGTCCGCTGACGCCGAGACGGTCGCGCGTATCGAGAGCTCGCTCAATCCGGGGCTCAACCCTGGGCTCAACCCGGGGCTCAACTCTGGGCTCAACCCGGACGTCTCATGACCGGTGTGAAGGCCGTCGTCTTCCCCGCGTGCGCCGTCCTCTGCGTACTCGCCCTGCTCTACAAGCTGCGCGACCTGCGCCACCAGAGAAACGATCCGGCACTGCTCGCGCTGCTCGTCGCGTTCTTCTGCAAGGGGATCTCCTTCACGCTCTCCACGCCCTCCGTCGCGCAGGCCGTGGACGCCCGCCTGGGAGTGGCCGACCTCGGAGCGCTCGGCATCCACCTCTTCGGCGGCGTCGCGTCCAGCGCCGCCTTCCTCACGGCGATCGTCTACTGGGTGTACCCGCCCGAGACCGCCCGGCGGCGCGCCGTCGTCCGGCTGCTCATCGCGGCCCTGTGCGCGGTCGCCATGCTCACCCTGTGGGCGGCGGCGGGAGCGGGCGCGCAGCAGCGCAGCGCGCACTATCTGCTGCAGAACGCGCACCGCCCGCTGGTGGCCGCCTATCTGCTGCTGTACGTCAGCGCGTTCGGTGCCGGGATGATCGAGATCATCCGGCTGTGCCGGCGGTACGGGCGGGTGGCCGGGCGGCAGTGGCTGCGAAGGGGCCTGTACAGCACGGCGATCGGCGCGAGCGCGTGCCTCGTCTACTGCCTCAACCGCCTGGCCTCGCTGATCGCGGTGCAGTGCGGACTGGACCCGCTGGAATGGGAACTGCTGACGCCGGTCGCCAACGGGACCGGCATTCTCTTCCTGGTGGCAGGGCTCACCATGCCCTCCTGGGGACCGGGCCTCTCCGAGCGGCGGCGCCGGGTCCGCAACTTCGTCACCTACCAGCGGCTGCATCCCCTGTGGACCGCGCTGTACGCGGCCGTTCCGGACATCGCGCTCAACCCGCGCCACGCCGGCCGCCTCGCCCGCTTCCTGCCCGGCGACATCAGCTACCGCCTCTACCGCAGGGTCATCGAGATCCAGGACGGTCTGCTCGCGCTCCGCCCGTACATGGACCCGGACGTGGCCGCCGGCGCTCGGAAGGCGGCCGCGGAGGCAGGGCTGTCGGGCGACCGGCTGCACGCCATGGTGCAGGCCAGATCGCTGGCGTCGGCGCTGCGCGCGAAGGACGACGACCGTCCGCCGGTCCGGACGTCCACGGTGCCCGGCCCGGAGGCCGCCACGAGGGGCTGCACCGAACAAGCCGAGCCGGGCTACACCAAACAAGCCGAGCCGGGCCGCACCGAACAAGCCGAGCCGGGCTACGCCGAGGAAGTCGCGTGGCTGCTGCACGTCGCCCGCGCCTACACCGCTCTTCGCTCCACTGAGAGGAAGGTTCGATGAAGTACCGCAAGCTGGGCGAGCACGGCCCCGAGGTGTCCGCGATCGGCCTGGGCTGCATGGGCATGTCGATCGCCTACGGCGTTCCGGACGAGGAGGAGTCCCAGCTCACGCTGGACCGCGCCCTCGAGATGGGCGTGACCCTGCTGGACACCGCCGACGCCTACGGCCAGGGCGGCAACGAGGAGTTGGTGGGCCGCTGGCTGCGCCGGCACGCCCACGAGCGGGACCGGATGGTCGTGGCGACCAAGTTCGGGCTCCGCCACGACGCGGCGACGGGCCGGGTCGGCGACGTCGACACCTCCGCCGACTACGTTCCCCTCGCCTGCCGGGCCTCACTGCGCCGCTTGGGCGTCGAGCACATCGACCTGTACTACGCCCATCGCCGCAACCCCGCCACGCCCATCGAGGAGACGGTCGGGGCCATGTCCCAGCTGGTGGCGGCCGGACTGGTCCGCCACATCGGACTGAGCGAGGTCAGTCCCGCCACGCTGCGCAAGGCCCATGCCGTCCACCCGGTCAGCGCGATCCAGGTGGAGTACTCCCTGTTCACCCGCGGCGTGGTGGAGGGCGAACTGCTCGCCACCTGCCGGGAACTGGGCATCGCCGTCGTGGCCTACTCCCCGCTCGGGCGCGGAATGCTCACCGGAGCGCTCTCCTCCCGCGACGACCTGGCCCCGCAGGACAACCGCCGACGCTGGCCCCGGTTCGCCGACGAGAACATCCAGCGCAACCTGGCGCTCGTACAGGCCGTACGGGACGTCGCCGAGCGGATCGGTTGCTCGCCGGCCCAGGCCGCGCTGGCCTGGCTGCTCGCCCAGGGCGAGGACATCGTGCCCATCCCCGGCACCAAGCGCCGCCGCTACCTCCAGGAGAACGCCGCTGCCGTAGCCCTGACCCTGTCCCAGGCCGACCGCGACCTGCTGCGCCAGGCCGTGCCCGAGGCGGCGGTGGCGGGCGAACGCTACCCGGAACAGGCCCTGGAACGGCTGGGCCACTGAGACGGCCGGCCGACAACGCCCCCGGGGTGGCGGTGTCCCGCTGCGACGTACGGTTTCGGCCAGTTGTGGATCACTGCCCGCTTCGCGGGGTGACGCGCCGTAGGCTGCACCGAGTTGGCGCCCAGGCGCGGGTGACGGCGAGGTGAACGGGGGCGTGGTGTGACGGCGGTCTTCGTCGATCGAGAGGACAGCCTGGCCAGGCTCGAGCGCGCGGCGAGCGACCTGGCCGAAGGACGCTCGGGTGTGCTGGTGGTCGAGGGCGACTCGGGCATGGGCAAGTCGTCCCTGCTGGGGGAGTTCGGCCGCCGCGCGCAGGCCGCCGGGCCCGGCGCACAGGAGCGGGCGGCGGAGTGTCCCTGCCGGGTGGTGCTGGTGCGGGCCACGCCCGGCATCGGCGCCCGGCGACCGTACGGACCCGTCCTGGACGCCCTCCACGCGCTGGACCGTCCGGCGCCGGGCCGCAGGCGGCTGGCCGGCTGGAGGCGCACGGCGACCCGCGGTGCGCTGGCCGCCGCCCCCGACGTGCTGTCCGCCGCGGTGCCAGGGCTCGGCGCGATGGTCGCGGCGGGCCGGGTCTTCGCTGAGGCCACCGTGGCCACCGGGTCCATCCCGGGTGACAGTCTCCTGCCCGTGGAGAGCACCGTGACCCGGCAGCTGATCGACGTGCTGCTCCGGCAGGCGCGGGCAGACAGGCCCCTGCTCCTGGTGGTGGACGACATCCAGCTGTGTGATGTGTCGACCCTGGAGTTCCTGCACCTGCTGCTGCCCCGGATCGGACAGGAGCCGCTCGGCCTGGTGCTCGGGCTCGGCCTGTACGCCACGGCCGAGGGCAACGGCAGGGCGGTGGAGCAGTTGCTGGACGCCTGGCAGCGGGATCACGCCGGACTGGTGTCCCGGCACAGGCTGCCGCCGCTGCCCGCCTGGGCAGTCCGACAACTGGTCGACGCCAGGCTTCAGGGGCACCCGGCTCCCGAGAACTTCGCCGTCCGGCTGACGGGGGCGACAGGCGGGCATCCGGTCTTCGTCGAACAGTGTCTGAGGCTGTGGCGCCCCGGAGACGGAGCCCGGGTTCCGCTGCCCGGGAACCTTCCCGCAGCCGTACTGGAGCGCTTCCGGCAGCTGGACCCAATGGCGCGCGAACTCCTGGTGACCGGCGCCACGATGGGGGAGTTCTTCTTCTCGCACACACTCGCCGAGGTGTCCGCGTCACCCCGGATCCAGGTCCAGGACCTGCTGCACCGTATCGAGCGCGAGCACGGCCTGATCCGCTGCCGGCGCCGGGACGAGGTCCCCGAGTGGGCGGCCGGTCTGGGCACCGACTGGTACGACTTCGAGCACCGGGTCCTGCAGCGGGGGATCCGCGGTGAACAGACGGAAGGCGCCCGCCGGCAGCGGCACGCGGACATCGCCGAAGCGCTCCCCCGCGTGCCGGGAGCCGACGCGGGCACCGCCCCGCTGGAGCTGCGTGCCCTGATCGCCGATCACTTCCTGCAGGCCGGAACCGCGTACGCCGCGCAGGCCGCCGCCGCCCACTACGGTCTGGCCCGGTCCGTGGCGGTGGAGGATCTCTCCTTCGCCCAGGCCGAGCAGCACTGCCGGACGGCCATCGAGTCCACCCGGCAGCTGCCCGACGGCCATCCGGATCGCGACCGCCGCCTGGTGGAGGCCATCGAGCTGCTGCTCAGCATGACCGAGGTGCGCTGGAAGGGAAGCGCGGGCGAGCGGGAGAGCGAGGGAATCGACGCCCTGGCCGCCGAGGCGGAACAGGCGGCGCACCGTCTCGGAGACCGGCTGCTCATCGCCCGCACGACCCTGCTGCGCGGCAAGACCCTGCTGGCCGTCCATGGCGTCCAGCCCTCCCTCGCCAAGCTCGAAGAGGCGGTGGAGCGTGCCCGGGAGTGCGGCGAGCCGGGCCGCCAGGCGCTCTTCGTGGCGATGGTCGAGTACGGACGGCAACTGCCCAAGCGCGACCTGCGCGCCGGTCTGCGGGTGCTGCATGACGCCGAGCGGCTCTACGCCTCCGACCCGCGGCTCGGCGAGGCGGGAAACCCCGTACTGCAGCACGCCCGCAATCTCAACGAGATGCAGATCGGGGTCAACCTCTTCGACGCGGGCCGGCTCGGCGAAGCCCGGCAGAGGCTGCTGCGCTGCACCGACCGGCTGCGCGGCGAGACCCTCCGCGCCGAACTGCCCATAGCGCTGAACTACCTCGCCCAGCTCCACCTCGCCACGGGTTCGTGGGAGGAAGCGGGCACGGTGCTCCGCGAGGCGCTGGACTTCGAGGAGGAGCGTGGCGGCGACAGCGGCTGGCACGCCTACAACAACGCCCTCCTGGCCACGCTGCTCGCCCGCGACCCGGCCCGCCACGTCGAGGCGGTCGAGCGCGCGCGGGACGCCTGGCTGGAGACCCAGCGCACCTGGCTGGTCAACCTGGTGCCGATCGTCCGCAATCTGTACGCGGAGGTGCTCCTGGAGACCGACCGCGACAGGAACCTCGCCCGGCGGCTGTGCGAGGACACCCTCGTCGACACCCGAGACAGCGGCATGGTGCGCAGCGAGATCGCCGGATACGTCCTGCGCAGCCGGATCCATCTGCACGACGGCGCGACGGATCCGGCCGCCCGCGACGCCCGCCAGGCCCTCGCCCTGCTCGCCGAGCACGGGGACATGCCCGCTCTGCGCACGGAAGACGTGCTGTATCACGCGGCCCGGGCCCTTCAGGCCGCGAACCCGGGGAGCGAGGCGCGCAGCCTGCTGGACAGGGCCCGTACCGAGGTACTGCGCAAGGCGGACAGTATCGACGACGCCGCCCTGCGGGCGCGGTTCCTGACCGAGGTGCCCCTGAACCGCGCCCTGCTCCACGACCGCGGCGCCGGGGGCGGAGAGACCGGGACCGGCTGACCGATTATGGGTCGACGCGACGCTCGACCACCGGCACCTGAACGAAGCGGTCGGGGGGGGTATGCACCGACCGCCGAGAACCTCGCCAAATGGATCTACGACACCTGGCATGACGAACTGCCCGAACTCAGCACCGTGAAGGTCTCGGAGACGCCGAAAACCTGGGCGGTCCACCGGCCGTAGGGCAGTTCCGGGTTTCGGCGCGCCCGGTTCCGCGATTCACGCCGCCCTCTCGGGCTTCTCGGCACCCGCCGCGGCCTGCGCGGGCGCAGACCCGGGCGCGGGTCTCCGCCGCCGTGCGAAGCGTCGCATGCAGGGCCGCTCCACCAGGGTGTACAGCAGCCAGGCCATGAGCAGCGCCACGGGCAGCCCCAGCACCCCCGTGGCGAGCCCGGCCCAGGCGTCACCGGTGATCTCGTAGACCACCAGCAGCGCCAGGGCATGGACCAGGTAGAAGGCGTACGAGATCTCGCCGAGGAAGACCATCACCGGAGTCCGCAACGGCGACCGGGCCCCGCGCAGATCCAGCGCCGCGGTGGCCCGGATCAGCAGCGTCAGCGGCACCACCCCGACGGCGGCGAAAAGGAAGACCGGCGGCAGCAGGGTCGCGCCGAGGGCCAGTGAGGCGAGCAGCAGTGCGGCCGAGGCCCCCACACCGATCCGCCGTTTGCGGTCATCGGACCGCATACCGATCGCCAGGATGATGCCGAGGACGAACTCCGGGAGGCGGCAGAGCGGCAGGAAGTAGGCGAACCACAGCTGGTTCCGCGGCACCGGCCAGGGGAATCCGGGCAGCAGCGCGCCGCCCAGCGCGTAGGAGACCACCGGTACGGTCCACACGGCCGCCGCCATGCAGACCGCGGCGGCCGCCAGCCGCCGTGGCGGGATCCTGCGGACCAGGGCCAGCAGCAGCGGGAACAGCAGATAGAAGAAGACCTCGCACGCCAGCGACCAGGCGACGATGTTTCCGCTGCCGATCAGGTTGTACTTCGGCAGCCAGGTGTGCACCAACAGCACGCCCGGCACCAGCGCCAGGACCGAGCCGGACTGCCGCACCGCCACGCCGATGCTCAGGAAATAGATCATGAACAGCGCCCAGGCGGTCAGATGGTTCGGGTAGATCTTGACGACCCGTCGGCGCCAGAAGGCGCGTGCCGTGTCCCCGGGGCGGCGGAACCGGGTGAGCACGAAACCACTGAGGATGAAGAAGAGTGACACCGCGACCGGGCCCAGCAGTTCGGTCGGCGTCCATGACCGGCCCTGCATCCGCGGGCTGAGGAACGCCGCGTGGCAGACGAAGACCCCGAAGGCGGCGACGAACCGCAATCCGGTCAGGGACGGCATGCGCTCACTCGGCGGGGTCGTCGACGTCACGGTGAAATTCCCCGGGTCGGGGGTGCGGCTGCGTTGCCGGCCCGCACCTCGTCCGTATAGTCGTGATCGCCGTCACGGCGGCCCGCGCTGTCCAGCCGGTTCGTCTCACCTGCCCGGCCGAACGCACCGCTCCGCCGTACCGACCCCGCCGACCGGTTCGCCATCGGTCGGCCAGCGCGGCACCGCCGCGCACCACCGCAGGGGAGCCCGCCGTGCGCGTCCTTTTCGTGGCAGCACCCGGAGTCGGCCATCTGCTGCCCGCCGTGCCGACGGCATGGGCGGCGCAGTCCGCGGGCCATGAGGTGCGGGTGGCGGCGACCGGCCCGAGCCTGGACATGGCGACCCGGCTGGGACTGGCCGCCGTGGAGGTCTCGGACGGTACCGCCGCCCACGCCTACCGCCGCCTCGCCGAGCGCGGAATGGCCGCCCGGCCGGAGGCGCACGACCTGTCGACCGCCTGGCAGCGGTTCACCCGTCCTCCGGAGCCGGACGGTGGCCAGGACGGGGACGGGAGCGACAAGGCCGGGGTCGACGGAGACGGGGGCGGGGCCGACAGGGACGGCGGCGGGAACGGCAAGGACGGGGTCGTCTCCGAAATGCTGGATGTGGGCCGGCGGATGACCGACGGGATTCTGCGGGCCATCCGTGACTGGGCCCCGGACCTGCTGGTGTTCACCTCCTTCATCGGCGGCGGACAGTCCGCGGCCGACCAGGCGGGCGTCCCCGCCGTCCACATCGGCATCGGCATGCCCTACCCCGACCTCTCCGCACTGCTGCCGGACCCGCCCGCCCCGCCCGTACTCACCGCCGACGTCTGCCCGCCGAGTCTGCGCCCGCCCGGCGCCGAGCCCGGTGCGCCGCTGAGGTTCGTGCCGTGCAACGGCGGTGGAGTGGTGCCTGACCGGCTGCTCGCCCGCCCGCGGCGCCCGCGGATCTGCGTGACCTGGGGATCGGTTCTCCCGGAGCTGGGCATGGACGAGACCCTGGCCACCACGCTGGCGGCGCTGGCCGGCTTCGACGCCGAGGTCGTCCTCGCCACCGGCTCCTCCGCGGCGTCGACAGGGCGTCCCCTTCCCCACGGCGTCCGGCAGGTCGGCTGGGTTCCGCTCACCGCGGTCCTGCCGGACTGCGCCGCGGTCGTCCATCACGGGGGCTCGGGCAGCACGTTCACCGCGCTCGCCCTCGGCATCCCCCAAGTGGTGCTGCCCCAGGCCGCGGATCAGCCGGTCAACGCGCAGGCGGTACTCCGCCGCGGAGTCGGCACGGCCCTGGAGAAGACCCGCCCCGGGGTGGCCGAGCTGCGCGGGGCCGTGGAGCGGGCGCTGGGCGACGCGGAGATCCGCCGGGCGTGCGCCGAGGTGCGGGAGGAGATCGCCGCCATGCCGGGACCGGACGCGTTCGTCCGGCGGCTCGCCGCGGCGGTGTCCTGAGCGTACGGGCGCGGCGGCACGGCGGCCCTGCGGGCGTGTCACCAGCAGACCGGCACCCTGGCCGGCCGGATCAGCTGAATGTCGATCTGCCAGGGCAGGTCGTCCTCGGGCACGGCCAGGAACAGGTCGGGGAAGCGCCGGAAGAGGGCCGCGTAGGCGGTGGTCAGAAAGACCCGTACGAACGCGGCTCCCAGGCAGAAGTGCGGTCCGGCGCCGAAGGTCGCCGACATGTCCCCGGTGCGGTGGATGTCGAATTTCTCCGGGTGCCGGTAGTGCCTGGGGTCCCAGGTGGCGCCGAGCATCGGCGCGCAGACCCCGTCGCCCGGTGCGATGCGCACACCGTGCAGGGTGACCTCCTCGGTGGCCACCCGGGGCAGGCCGAGGACTCCGTTGTGGTGGTAGCGCAGCACCTCGTCCACCGCTCGCGGCCACAACTCCTCCTCGGCGACGCAGGCGCTCAGCTGGTTGCGGTGACGCATCAGGGTCACCGCCCCGGTGGCCAGCGGCGGCACCAGCGGCTCGGACCCGGTGACGAGGAGGTAGCTGACGGTGCCGTGCAACTCCTCGTCGCTGATGACCCCTTCGGCCTCGGCCCGGACCAGCGCCCCGAGGGGCCCGTTGTGGTCGCCGTCCGCCTGTTTGCCCTTGATGACCTGCTCGGTGAGATCCAGCGTCGCGGCCGTCGCGGCGGCGACCGTCTCGGCGGTGACGACCAGGCTGGTCTGGGTGCGGAAGGCGTCCAGGTAGGCGGCCCGCTGCTGGAGGGGGATGCCGAGGATCTCGCAGCTCACCCTGAGCGGCAGCGGAGCCGCGTACGCCTCGACGAGATCGGCGGGGTTCGGCCCGGCCTCCATGGCGTCCAGCAGGCCCTCCGCGTGACGGGCGATCATCTCCGCGCGCCGGGACGCCGCCGAACGTGTGAAGTGCGGCGCCAGGACATGGCGGATCCGGGCATGGTCGGCGCCGTCCAGATTGAAGATGCCGCCGGCTACGGCGGTGAAGTCCTCGCCGACGAAGCGCGGCGCGCCGGGGTAGACCAGGTCGCGGGAGAAGACCGGGTCGGTGAGCAGGCGGTTGATGTCGTCCTTCCGGGTGAGCATCCAGACCTGTCGGCCGCTGGGCAGGATCACCGGGCACACGGGGTGGTGCTTGCGCGCCCAGGCGAGGACCGGGGGCGGGGTGCCGTACCGGCCCAGCGCGAAGGGGTAGCCGAGCGGCGGGCTGAAGTCGTCGACGTGACTCATCCATCGCTCCTTCCAGGGGTGGCCGACGATATGTGCGTGACGACCGCGAAGCCCTGGCCCGCGACCGGCCGCACGGCCGGGGACCGACCCAGGATCAGCGGGGTGAAGGGCTTCATCTCGCGGTGGTAGACGACGACCGACGACTCCGTCGCGAAGATCCCCGGGCTGTCGAGGAACAGCGGGAGCTCGGCGAGGGGATAGCTGACGGCGAGGTCGATCTGCCGCTCGGACGGCGGCTCGGTGCAGTACGTGCGCAGGGCGTCGCGGGCGGTCTCCCGGCAGGCGGCGCGGAGCACCGGATCGCGCGCGTACTCCGTGCGGACCCGGTCGTGCAGCCGGGTGTACGCCCACCGGTTGGCGAGCGTCGTGGAGGTGTGGACGCGCAGATGCGGTTCGTCGGCGCCGCAGGACCGCAGCGCGTCGACGGCGGCGTTGCGGAGCTGCTTGGCCGCCCGGCGGGAGCGGTGTACCGCGTCGCGTGGACTCACTCCGGCGCCGGTCAGCGTATGGGCCGCCTCCCAGCCGGGGACGAACACGTCCGCGCGGGCGAAGTGGTGGTGGCCCCAGGCCACCAGGTCCCGGATGAGCCGCGGCTTGTAGTAGCCGTTGAACGGGCTCAGGCCGATGAGGACGTGTTCCGCATGGTTCAGGAGCCGCTCATGGCGATCCGACAAGGTGCGGACGGCGAAACCGCCCAGGTGACTGTCCGTGCTCACAAAAATACATACTGCCATCGAGGGGGGCGGCCCGCGCGCCCACACCGTGGCGGGCTCGCGTGCCCACACCGCGGTGGGCCCGCGCGCCCACCCGAAGGCTCGCCGAAGACGAGCCGATGATTCCGGTGGCGGCAGGCCGCCCATATGATCACCGCCGTGAAGGCTCTTGTGCTGGCCGGAGGTGCGGGCGTACGGCTCCGGCCGATCACCCACACGTCCGCCAAGCAACTGGTCCCGGTCGCCAACAAACCGGTGCTCTTCTACGGTCTCGAAGCCATCGCCGACGCCGGAATCACCGAGGTCGGCATCGTCGTCGGCGGCACCTGCCAGGAGATCCGGCAGGCCGTCGGGGACGGATCGGCGTTCGGCCTCGACGTCACCTACATCCCCCAGCACGCCCCGCTGGGGCTCGCCCACGCCGTGCTCATCGCCCGGGACTTCCTCGGGGACGACGACTTCGTGATGTATCTGGGCGACAACTTCATCATCGGGGGCATCACCGGCCTCGTCGACGCCTTCCGCCGGCAACGCCCGGACGCCCAGATCCTCCTCACCGCCGTGACCGACCCCACCGCCTTCGGAGTGGCCGAACTGGACGGCTCCGGCAGGGTCGTCCGCCTGGAGGAGAAGCCGGCCCGGCCCAAGAGCGACCTGGCACTGGTCGGGGTCTACCTCTTCACCCCCGCGGTGCATGCCGCCGTACGGGCCATCCGGCCGTCCCGGCGCGGCGAGCTGGAGATCACCGACGCCCTTCAGTGGCTGATGGACAACGGCAGGGACGTACGCTCCACGGTGATCTCCGGCTATTGGAAGGACACCGGCAACGTCGCGGACATGCTGGAGGTCAACCGCGCCGTGCTGGAGACCGTCGAGCCGCGCGCCGACGGATCCGTCGACGGCGGCAGCGAGATCATCGGCCGGGTGTCCATCGCCGAGGGCGCTCGCATCCGCGGGTCCCGCATCGTCGGTCCGGCGATCATCGGCCGCGGCACGGTCGTCGCCGACTCCTACATCGGCCCGTCCACCGCGGTCGCCGAGGACTGCCGCGTCCAGGACAGCGAGATCGAGTTCTCCATCGTGCTCCGGGGCTCCTCCATCCGCGGTGTCCGGCGGATCGAGGCGTCCCTCATCGGACGCAGCGTCGACGTCGCCCCGGCGTCGACGACGCCGCGCGCCCACCGGTTCGTCCTCGGAGACCACAGCACGGCCAGGATCTGCTCATGACATCCAGGGGGGCCACTCATGACCGCCAGGATCCACTCGTGACCGCCGAGGCGATCCTCGTCACCGGAGCGGCCGGGTTCATCGGTTCCCACTATGTGCGCACCCTGCTCGGCGCCGGGTCCGGCTTCGAGCCCAGCTTCGAGTCCGGCGGCGCGGCCGGCGCACCCCGCGTCACCGTGCTGGACAAGATGACCTACGCCGGCAACCCGGCCAATCTGGCGGCGGTCCGGGACCATCCCGCCTGCACCGTCGTCACCGGGGACATCTGCGACGCCGGGCTCGTCGAAGAGCTGATGGGTCATCACCGGTACGTGGTCAACTTCGCCGCGGAATCCCATGTCGACCGGTCCATCGCCGGCGCCGGGGACTTCATGACGACCAATGTCCTCGGTACCCACACCCTGCTGGACGCCGCCCTGCGGGCGGGCGTGCGGACCTTCGTCCAGGTCTCCACCGACGAGGTCTACGGCTCCCTCGCCGCGGGCTCCTGGACGGAGACCGCGCCCCTCCTGCCCAACTCGCCCTATGCCGCCTCCAAGGCGGCCGCCGATCTGATCGCCCTCGCCTGCCACCGCACCCACGGCCTGGACGTCAGGATCACCCGCTGCTCCAACACCTACGGACACCACCAGTACCCGGAGAAGCTCATCCCGCTCTTCGTCACCCGGCTGCTCCGGGGACTGAAGGTGCCGCTCTACGGCGACGGGCTGAACGTCCGCGAGTGGCTGCACGTCGACGACCACGTCCGCGCCATCGAACTGGTCCGCACCGCGGGCCGCCCCGGTGAGGTCTACAACGTCGGCGGAGGCACCGAGCTGACCAATCGGGAGCTGACCGGTCGGCTTCTGGCGGCCTGCGGAGCGGGCTGGGAGATGGTCGAGCAGGTCGCCGACCGCAAGGGCCACGACCGGCGGTACTCCCTCGACTGCACGAAGATCCGGCAAGAGCTGGGGTACCGCCCGCGCACGGACTTCGCCACCGGCCTGGCCGAGACCGTGGCCTGGTACCGCGACAACCGGCACTGGTGGGAACGGGCATGGTAGTCCGCTGGCTGGTGACAGGGGCCGGCGGAATACTCGGGCGGGACGTGTGCGCCCGGCTCGCCCGGCTGGACGGTGCGTCAGCCACCGGGCTGCTCCGGCGCGACCTCGACATCACCGACGCCCGCGCCGTCCGCGCCGCGTTGCGCGCCCACCGGCCCGACGTGGTGGTGAACTGCGCCGCATGGACCGCCGTGGACGATGCCGAGACCCACGAGGACGCCGCCGCCCGCGTCAACGGCGACGGCCCACGCCATCTCACCGCGGCCTGCGCCGAGTCCGGTGCCCGGCTGCTCCACCTCTCCACGGACTACGTCTTCTCCGGCGCCCTGGAGCGCCCTCGCGCCGAGGACGACCGCCCCGGCCCCCGGACCGCCTACGGCCGCACCAAGCTGGCCGGGGAGCAGGCCGTGCTGGCGGGTCTGCCGCACGCCGGCTATGTCGTCCGCACCGCCTGGCTCTACGGCACGGGCGGCCCCAACTTCGTCCGCACGATGATCCGGCTGGAGCGCGAGCGCGACCACGTCGACGTCGTGGACGACCAGCGGGGCCAGCCCACCTGGACCGCCGACCTCGCCGACCTGCTGGTACGGCTCGGGCTCGGCGCCCTGCGTGGCACCGCGCCGCCCGGCGTCTACCACGGCACCAGCCGCGGCGCGACCACGTGGCACGGCCTGGCCCAGGAGACGTTCCGCCTGCTGGGCGCCGACCCGGGGCGGGTACGGACCACCACCAGCCGGGCCCTGGCCCGACCCGCCCCCCGACCTGCCCACAGCGTCCTGGGCCACGCCGCTTGGCGTGCCGCCGGGCTCGAACCGATCCGGCATTGGCGGGCCGCGCTCGCCGAGGCGTTCCCCGCCCTGCTCGCCGCCGAACGGCAGCGGCCGCCGGGCACCGTCCCGCCGTCTCACGACCGCTCTGACCGAGCCCCCGACTGAACTCCTGACTGAACCCCCGACCGACCCTCTGACTGAGCCAGGCGCTGTTCGTAGTGCGCCAGGCATCGATCGAAGGACGGCAGCAGTCCGGCCCGTTCGGCCTCGGCCAGCGAGGGGGCGCCCTCGTCCTTCTCGGACAGGACCGGTTCCAGCCCGGCCGGCCAGTCGATGCCCAGGTCGGGATCGAGCGGATGAATGCCGTGCTCGCGCCCCGGTGCGTACCCCTCCGAGCACAGATACACCACGGTCGCGTCGTCGGACAGCGCCATGAAGGCGTGGCCCAGCCCCTCCGCGACGTAGACGGCACGCCGGGTCCGGTCGTCGAGCCGTTCCGCCACCCAGCGCCGGTACGTCGGCGAACCCGGTCGGATGTCCACGACGACGTCCAGAACCGCCCCCCGCACACAGGTGACGAACTTCCCCTGACCCGGTGGCACATCGGCGAAGTGCACCCCGCGCAGCACCCCGCGCCGGGACACCGAGCAGTTGGCCTGGAGGACCCTCAGGTCATGACCCGTGCACTCGCGGAACCGTTCCGCGCGGAACCACTCGTGGAAGGTTCCCCGGTGATCTCCGAAGACCTTCGGCTCAGTGATCCACGCCCCCGCGATGTCCAGTGCCCGCACGTGACACCCTTCCGCTCCGCGCCCGGGTGAAGCGCCCCCGGCAGGAGCCGCAACCGAGAGCTGGTCGTACCGTACCTCCTGTTATCTCCGGAGGCGCCCTGATTATGGCGATATCGGCGCGTCTGCCGAAGGCGCGGGCCCGTTGATGGCCAAGTGTGAGGCGTTGTAAATCACCCATTTGCCGCATGGCTCGGGCGTCAGGCGATGTGCCCCCGCCCTGGCCGCGCACCGGGTCGGCTTCGTCCCGCTCGCCCGCAGCTGCCGCGTGCGTCCTCACCCTCATTGCCGCAACCGCGTGCGCAGTCGCAGCACCCTCCGACACCAGCCCCAGCCGCAGTGCGAAGAACACCTACGAGTGGGTGGACGCCGCCACAGTACCGGCCAAGGACCTGAAGGACTTGCCCAAGCCCGTCCCGTTCGACTCCTACCTGCGCACCCACGCGAAGGGCACCAAACCGCAGCCTACGCTCCAACGGACCTCGCCAGACGAGCGCTTGCGTCAGGAGCGAGGATCCCAAGAAGTGGACTATCGGGCAGAACTTCAACACCGGAATCGACGGAACATCCAGCGACCCGGGAGTCTCGATCACAGAACCTCGTGACCAGTCGCGAAGAAAGTCTCACTCCCTGGGAGAACAAGCCCTCATGGAAGTTGACCTACACCTCCCCTGACAAGGGGCCGCAGTACGAGCAAGGAAATCAACAAAAGGTCGCTGCCATGGTGTTCATGGATCTCAGGGTCGACTCACCCAACGCCACCCCGTACTCCAAAGTGGGCACGTACCGCTCCCTCGTACGCTTCGACTACGCTGGCCCAGTAGCGGGCAAGTACCTCGGCACCGTTTTCACCGAGGCCCGAGTGACGCTCACCCTCGGCCCGGTCTATGTGGCTATCGTGCGGTGAGCGCCCATCGCCGGAGGATCCATGGCCCTCATCACTGAGTACCGCACGCCCGCCACACCGGACTACGAGGCCGTTGAGGTCGCCGACGCCGACGCCGTCGAACAGGACCACGAAGCTCTCAAGGCCGCCCGCAGCCGTGTCGTTGCCGGCAGCGGCCGTCAGCTGTACCTGCAGAGCCTGCAGCGCGACATCGACGTCGAAGTGATCATCCGGGTCTGGGACACATCCCAACCCCCTCCCGCGTCGGCAGAAGGAACAGTCCCCGTCACGCTGAACTCACCGAGTGGAACCCTGGTGATCAAACAGTTCACCTACGGACCGGCCGGTGAGATGGCGCTGCCTTGTCCCGGTCTCTACGAGGGACTCGCGTCCTGGAACGGGCGGCAGGAGACAGCCGACTACTACGACGCATGCCTCGACCGCAGCGTGGACGAAGAATGGGGCGCTGAGCAGTTCCGACAGGCATGGCGAGAATGCCCGACACGGGAGCAGTACGTCATCGACCTATGGCCCGCCCATGATGTGAGCGGGGCGACGGTCAGCAATGCTGACCAGGCGGACACCATGCTGGACCCGGCGCGGCGAGACCGCATCGCGTTTGGCTAGGAGGGCATACAACTGGGAGGGCCCTGGCTACTGTCAGGCAACCATCGGCCACCCGCGCACAGATGGCCGGGTGCTGCCCCGCTGGGTTGCGGGGCGGCACCCGGGACGTGTCAGTGACTTTGTGTAAGTCCTCGGGGCTCACCTGGCGTTGAGCCGGATCGCCGGGTAGCGCTGGCCCAGCTCGCCTGCGGCGAAGTCTTCGAGGGCCTGCTGGGCGGCCTGCTCGGTCGGGGCCGTGTAGATGGCCTTGAGCGCCGACGCCACGGCGGCGTGGTGCTGCTTGGCGGCGAACCGCAGCGACGCGCGGATCAAGTGGATCACACAGGTCTGGACCGTGGCCTTGGGCCAGGTCGAGGTGACCGCCTCCGGCAGGCCCTTGAGTCCATCGCAGGCGACGATGCACACGTCCTCCATGCCGCGGTTGCGCAGCTCGGACAGCACCGTCATCCAGGTGGTGGCGCCTTCGCCCTCGTCTCCGGCCCACAGGCCGAGCACGTCCTTGCAGCCGTCCATGTCGACGCCGACGGCGAGGTAGACGGGCTTGGAAGCCACCGATCCGGAACGGCATCCAGGGCCCGCTCCAGCACGGCCCGGGTCACCTGGGTCAGCAGCCCGCCCTCGCCAGCCATGTCTGTCCGTCCCGGCTGGTCAAGGCCCCAGGGCTGAGCCTCGGCCAGCCTGCCACATCACGGACTTACGCGATCTTTCAGACACGCTCGGATTGGGGGAGCGGGGAGCGGCGGTCGCCCGGGCTGTTGACCAGCCCATAAGAGAGCGCCCCCGGCAGGACTCGAACCTGCGGCCAAGCGCTTAGAAGGCGCCTGCTCTATCCACTGAGCTACGGGGGCCGGTGGTGGTGGCCGTGACCGCACGATGCCCCGGTTGCCTGCGGTTCCGACCGTGCGGGGCCGTGGTGCCGGTGGCCGGGCTTCGGGCGGATCCGTGACCTTGCCGGGGACAAGAATAGGGGTCCGTACACCTCGTCCCGGTTGCTTCACCTCCGTGGCACGTTGTGGAGGTTCGGTGAAGCGGTCCTGATAATCGCAGGCAGGTACGAATCCTGCATCGTTTTTCACGCCTCAGGAGGCGGGTGTTGTGTACTCGTTATGCCTGAGTCTCCGTCGTGATCACCGTTCCGTGCCCCGTCTGGGGTGATCCGGGCGGGTCTCATCGCCGCGTGTGGCCGGTCATACGCTTCAAAAAGCCCACAAAATTGTGCATTCTGCACCCGTGGCGATCATGGACGTACGGCCCCGACTGCTCGACACGCTGTCCGCACTGCGCGGCAGTGTCGACGCCGCACGTTTTCCGCTCCCTCTCCCCGGCGCCGTCCGCGCCCGCCGAAGCCGTGCCGAGCTCCTCGCCCAGCTCGACGACTACCTCGTGCCCCGCCTGCGCAACCCCGACGCGCCGCTGCTCGCCGTTGTCGGCGGCTCCACCGGCGCGGGCAAGTCCACGCTCGTCAACTCACTCGTCGGGCGGCGGGTCACCGAGGCCGGGGTGCTGCGGCCCACCACCCGTACGCCCGTCCTGGTCTGCCACCCGGGCGACCACCCCTGGTTCGCGGGGCAGCGCATCCTGCCGCAGCTCACCCGCGTGTGGTTGCCCCCGCAGGGCGACGCCGACCGGGAGTCCTACCTCGAGGACGACGAGACGGCGGACGACGGGGGCGCCCAGCTGCGGATCGAGAGCGATCCGGCGCTGGAGCCCGGGCTCGCGCTCCTCGACGCCCCCGACATCGACTCCCTCATCGCCCGCAACCGCGACCTGGCCGCCGAGCTCATCTGCGCCGCCGACATCTGGGTGCTGGTCACCACGGCCACCCGCTACGCCGACGCCGTGCCCTGGCACCTGCTGCGTACCGCCAAGGAGTACGACGCCACCATGGTCACCGTTCTGGACCGGGTGCCGCACCAGTTCGCCGCCGACGTCTCCCGCCAGTACGGCGCGCTGCTCACCGCCGCCGGACTCGGCCAGGTACCCCGCTTCACCATCCCCGAACTGCCCGAATCCGCGGGCGGGGGCAGCGGACTGCTGCCCGCCACCGCCGTCGCCGCGCTGCGCGACTGGCTCATCCGGTGCGCCCGGGACCCCGAGACCCGGGCCGCCGCCGCGCAGCGCACCGCCGCCGGCGTCCTGGCCTCGATGCGCTCCCGGATGCCCGCGCTGGCCGCGGCCGCCGCCGCGCAGCACGCCGCCGCGGTACGGCTCGTCCAGCGGGTGGAGGACGCGTACCAGGGCGCCATCGAGCGCGTACAGAAGGAGATTGCCGCGGGCGCGGCGCTCGCGGGCGGCGCGCTCACCCACTGGCACGGCTACCCCGCCGACAGCACCCCCGCCGAACTGCTCACCGCCCTCACGGACTCCCTCGCCACCCTGCTGCGCGGCGCGGCCGCCGCCGCCGACGAGGAGATCGCCGCCGGTGCCGAACGGGAGCCGGCCGCCCGCGTCGGGCTCGCCCCGAGCGAGCCGCGGGCGGCGGGCGAACGCATGGGTGTGGCGGCCCGCCGCTGGCGGCGCCACGTCGAGGAGCTGACGGAGGAGGAGGTGCGGGAGCTGCACGTCTCCGAGCGCGGCGGCGGCCCGGACCCGGAGGCCGTCGCGGCGCTGCTGGTCACGGCGCTGCTGGGCGGCCGCCGGGCCCGTTCCGCGGGCGAGACCCTCGCCGAGACGCTCGGCGCGCACGGGGTCCTGGGCCTCCAGGACCGTGGCGGGCGCCTGCTGAGTACCTACGTGGAGCGGGCGCTGGAGGCGGAACGGGACCGCAGGCTCGCCCCGCTCGACGCGCTCGACGTCACCCCCGACCACCAGGTCCGGCTGATCGCGGCGCTGTCCGTACTGCAGAAGGAGAGGTGACCGCGGTGACGGCGACGGGACACGACGGCCGGTGGGCAGGCCAGGCTGCGGACGGCAGGCCGACGGCGTCGCCGAGCGGCCGCGGCGGCGGGACGGAGCCCGCGCGTATGCCGCCTGCGCCGGGTGCGGCTCCCGGGCTGGGTGCGGCTCGCGGGCTGGGCGCTGCTCCTGTGCCGGGTGTGACTCCCGTGCCGGGCATGGCGTGTGCGCCGAGTGCGGCTCCTGTCCGGGGCATGGCGTCTGTGCCGAGTGCAGCTCCCGTGCCGGGTGCGGCTGGTGCGGCACCCGTGCTCGGCATGGCGCGGACGACGAGTACGGCTCCTGCGCCCGGCATGGCCCGTACGACGAGTACGGCTCCCGTGCCGGGCATGGCGCATACGACGGGTACGGTTCCCGCGCCCGGCATGGCGCGTACGGCCCATACGACGGGTACGGCGAGCTTCACGGGCGCCGCGCCTGCGCGAGGCGGTACCGGGGCCGGGCGCGTCTCCTGGGCGGCGTCCGGTGACCGTGACCGCGGCGCCGACTACCCGTACCCGCGGGGCGGCGCTCCGCGCACCCTGCGTCCGCGTCTCGACGCGTTGCGCGAGCTGGTGGGGCTCTCCCGCAACCGGCTGGACCGGCGCGCGCTCGCCGAGGCCGGCCGGGTGCTGGACGAGGCGGTGGCGCGCGGGCGGCACTCCCTCGGGCACACCGTCGTCGCACTCGCCGGAGCCACCGGAAGCGGGAAGTCCACTCTCTTCAACTCCCTCGCGGGGACCGAACTCTCCAAGGCCGGGGTGCGACGGCCGACCACCGCCGAACCCGTCGCCTGCGCCTGGACCGACCACGCCGACGGGCTGCTGGACCGGCTCGACATCGCACCGCAGGCCCGGCACCGGCCGGTGGACCCCTACGACGCGGTCCTGCGCGGGCTCGTCCTGCTGGACCTGCCCGACCACGACTCGGCCGCCACGGGCCACCGGGAGCGGGTCGACCGGCTGCTCGGGCTGGTCGACGCGGTGGTGTGGGTGGTGGATCCGGAGAAGTACGGGGACGCCGTGCTGCATGAGCGCTATCTGCGGCCGCTGGCGGGCTACGCGGAGGTGACCTTCGTCGTCCTCAACCAGGTGGACCGGCTGCCCGGCGAGGCCGCCGACCAGGTGCTGGACGACCTGCGGCGGCTGCTGGACGAGGACGGCCTGGCGCTGGGCGAGCACGGCGAGCCGGGCGCGACCGTGATGCCGGTGTCCGCGCTGACCGGCCAGGGCGTCGGCGAACTGCGGAAGGCGCTGGGCCGGTTCGTGGGCGAGTGCGGAGCCGCCGAGCGGCGGCTGTCCGCGGACGTCGACGGGGCGACCGAGCGGCTGCGTCCGGCGTATGTGGGGAACGGCGGGGGCGCCGGACTGGGCGAGGGCTCGTGCACGGACTTCGAGGACCGGCTGGCGGACGCGGCGGGGGCGGAGGCCGTCGGACAGGCGGCCGAGCGGATGTGGGTGCGCGAGGCGGGCCGGGCGTGCGGGACGCCGTGGGGGCGGCTCGGCCGCGGTGGCGTACAGGAGGCGGGCGGGCCGATGGCGGCGGAGCCGGTGACGGCGCGACCCGCGGTCGACGAGGCGGTACGGATCGTGGCGGACGAGGCCGCGGCGGGCCTGCCGGCGCCCTGGGCGCAGGCGGTTCGCGAGACGGCGCGGCGGGGAGCCAAGGGGCTGCCGGAGGCGATGGACGAGGCCGTGGCCGCGGTGGCTCCGTACGGCGGCCCGCCCCGGCCGCCGTGGTGGTCGGCGGTGGCGGTGGCCCAACTGGCCCTGCTGGTCCTCCAGATCGTGGCCACGGGCTGGCTGGTCGGCGCGGTGGCCGGTCGGCTGGACTACGACTGGTGGAAGCCCGCGGTGCTCCTGGCGGGCGGAGTGCTCAGCGGGCCGGTGCTGTCGTGGTGCTGCGTGCTGGTGTCGCACGGGCCGGCCCGTGCGTACGGGCAGTCGGTGGAGCGGCGCATGCGGGACGCGGCCGCGGGATGCGGACGGACCCGGGTGCTGGAGCCGGTGGCGGCTGAGCTGGGGCGGTACCGCGAGGTGCGGGAGAAGTACGCGGTCGCGGCGGGCGGGTCGGGCTGAGGAGCTGTCGCTCCCGCCAGCAGAGCTGTTCCTCCGCCAGTGGAGCCGTCCCTCCCGCCAGGAGGGCCGCCACTCCGGCCAGGCGCCTCGATCGGGTGACCGGGTTGTCCACAGGCCGGTGCTTGTCCACACGCCTCAGCGGGATGCGGCCGGCCGGGGCAGCATGAGGACACGGCACGAGAGATGAGCGGCAGCGGGGGAGGCTGGTCCGAATGAACGAGACCTTGGTGACTTTGGTGGGGAACGTGGCCACACGGCCGGAGTTCCGGGAGACGGCGTCGGGGGTGCCCGTGACGCGGTTCCGGCTGGCGGTGACGGCACGTCGCTGGGACCGGGCGCGCGAGGTGTGGCAGGACGCGTACACGAGTTTCTACACGGTGTGGGCGTGGCGATCGCTCGCGGTGAACGTGGCCGCGTCGGTGACCATCGGTGAACCGGTGGTCGTGCAGGGAAGGTTGCGGGTCCGGGAGGAGTGGCGGGAGCCGCGCGACACTCCGCAACCCGGGGGCGCCCAGGTCCCGGCCTCGGTCCCGGCCCCGGTCCCAGTCCCGGTCCCGGCCTCGGTCCCGAGGGATCCTCAGGAACCAGCGGGTGCCCGGGGCCACGAGAGCGATCGGCGGGTCTCGGTGGAGATCGACGCGCTGGCGGTGGGGCACGATCTGGCCCGCGGCACCGCGGCGTTCAGGCGGGTCTCCCAGGCCAAACCGCAGTTGACCGGGGCAACAGCCCCATGAAGGCCGGAGATTTATCGATATTGCCAGGTCCTGGATCGGTCCTGGCGATAACGATTCCGATTCGGATCGGTTGGCCGTGCTCATTCATGGGGAACGGGCGAGCCGACCTCCCTAGGATCCCTGAGTGCCAACGGGGGTTTCCTGAGTTTGGAGTTCGCCGGCGAGACGTGCCCTCGATGACCTGTGCTCGCCCGAAGGGGAAATCATGATCTCTGCAAAGAGGCGCGGCGCTGCCCGCCTCGCCGCCGCTGTCCTGGCCTCCGGCCTGGCCGCGGTCGGCGCGATAGCCGTCGCGGGTCCTGCCGCCGCGGACGACGCGACCCCTGACCAGGGCGGCGCGACTGCCACGCTCACCGGCCTCAGAGTCTTCGACCAGGCGGTCATCCACGACGACGGCAAGGACCAGGAAGTCGGCGCCGGTCTGTTCGAGATGGCGGTCGACAACGGCGGCACCATTCAGACGTACTGCATCGACATCCACAACCCGACGCAGGAGAAGGCGCGGTACCAGGAGAAGCCCTGGGACGCGACCTCGCTGCACAACAACCCCGACGCCGGCAAGATCCGCTGGATCCTGCAGAACTCCTACCCGCAGGTGAACGACCTGTCGGCGCTCGCGGCCAAGGCCGGTTCCGGGGCCCTCACCGAGAAGACCGCCGCCGCCGGCACCCAGGTCGCCATCTGGCGCTTCTCCGATAAGGCCGATGTCGAGGCCGTCGACCCGGCCGCGGAGAAGCTCGCCGACTACCTGGAGAAGAGCGCGCAGGGCCTGGAGGAGCCCAAGGCGTCCCTGACCCTGGACCCGCCGGCGGTCTCCGGCAAGTCCGGCGAGCGGCTCGGCCCGATCACCGTGCACACCAACGCCGCCCGGGTCACGGTCGCCCCGGGCGCCGGGGCCCCCGCCGGCGTCAAGGTCGTCGACAAGGACGGCAAGCCGGTCACCAGCGCCGCCAACGGCAGCCGGCTGTACGTCGACATCCCCGCCGGTGCCGTCGACGGCTCCACCACGCTGACCGCCCAGGCCACGACGAAGGTCCCCGTCGGCCGCGCGTTCGCCAGCGAGAGCAAGAGCCAGACCCAGATCCTGGCCGGTTCCAGCGAGAGCACCGTCTCCGCCACCGCGACCGCGACCTGGGCGAAGAAGGGCCCGATACCGGCGCTGTCGGCCGAGAAGAACTGCGCCAAGGGCGGCGTGGACGTCACCGCGACGAACAAGGGCGACGAGGCGTTCACCTTCGAGCTCGCGGGCAAGGAGCACACCGTCGAGGCCGGCAAGTCCGAGACGATCACCGTCCCGGTGCGGGAGGACCAGTCCTACCGCTTCACCATCACCGGCCCGAACGGCTTCGAGAAGACGTTCTCCGGCGTCCTCGACTGCAAGACCGCGGGCAACGGCGGCGGCCAGGACACCCCGCCCAACAAGCCGGGCCCGGCCTCGGCCGGCGGCACCACCGGCGGTGAGACCGACGGCGGTGACCTCGCCGAGACCGGCAGCAGCAGCAACACCCCGATGATCGCGGGCATCGCGGTCGCGCTGGTCGCCATCGGCGGCGGAACGGTGTTCTTCCTCCGCAAGAAGAAGTCCGGCGCCGCTCAGTGAGGACCACGTGACCGTCTGAGACGGTGAGCCTCTCGCGGCCCCGGCGCGCCCTCGGCGCACCGGGGCCGCAGTGCTACCTGGCCGGGGCCGCAGCGCTACCCGGCCGTCGGCGCACCACGGCGGCCGCCGCACACGGCCACCCGACTGGGTTTCCGTCGCGGGCTTGTCGTACGGCAAGATGGGGTGTATCTGCCCGCACGCGGCCCGGCCGATTCGGTCGCGTATCGACACCTATAGATGCCGGACGGTTTCTCTTGGCTGAGTACATCTACACCATGCGTAAGACGCGTAAGGCGCACGGTGACAAGGTGATCCTCGACGACGTGACGCTGAGCTTCCTGCCCGGCGCCAAGATCGGTGTCGTGGGCCCCAACGGCGCCGGTAAGTCCACGGTGCTGAAGATCATGGCCGGTCTTGAGCAGCCGTCGAACGGTGACGCGTTCCTGTCGCCCGGTTACTCCGTGGGCATCCTCATGCAGGAGCCGGAGCTGGACGAGTCCAAGACCGTTCTGGAGAACGTCGAGGACGGCGTCGCCGAGATCAAGGGCAAGCTCAACCGGTTCAACGAGATCGCCGAGCTGATGGCGACCGACTACTCCGACGCGCTGCTGGAGGAGATGGGCAAGCTCCAGGAGGACCTGGACCACGCCAACGCCTGGGACCTCGACGCCCAGCTGGAGCAGGCCATGGACGCCCTGGGCTGCCCGCCCGGCGACTGGCCCGTGACCAACCTCTCCGGTGGTGAGAAGCGCCGCGTCGCGCTGTGCAAGCTGCTGCTGGAGGCCCCCGACCTGCTGCTGCTGGACGAGCCCACCAACCACCTGGACGCCGAGTCGGTCCAGTGGCTGGAGCAGCACCTGGCCAAGTACGCGGGCACCGTCGTCGCGATCACCCACGACCGGTACTTCCTGGACAACGTCGCCGGCTGGATCCTGGAGCTCGACCGCGGCCGCGCCATCGGCTACGAGGGCAACTACTCCACCTACCTGGAGACCAAGCAGGCCCGTCTGAAGGTCGAGGGCCAGAAGGACGCCAAGCGCGCCAAGCGGCTCAAGGAAGAGCTGGAGTGGGTCCGCTCCAACGCCAAGGGACGGCAGGCCAAGTCCAAGGCCCGTCTGGCCCGGTACGAGGAGATGGCCGCCGAGGCCGAGAAGACCCGGAAGCTGGACTTCGAGGAGATCCAGATCCCGCCGGGCCCGCGCCTGGGCAACGTCGTGGTCGAGGTCAACAACCTCTCCAAGGCGTTCGGGGAGAAGGTCCTCATCGACGACCTGTCCTTCACGCTGCCGCGCAACGGCATCGTCGGCGTCATCGGCCCCAACGGTGCCGGCAAGACGACCCTGTTCAAGATGATCCAGGGCCTGGAGCAGCCGGACGCCGGTGAGATCAAGGTCGGCGAGACCGTCAAGATCTCCTACGTCGACCAGTCCCGCGCCAACATCGACCCGAAGAAGACGCTGTGGGCCGTCGTCTCCGACGAGCTGGACTACATCAACGTCGGCCAGGTCGAGATGCCCTCGCGGGCCTACGTCTCCGCGTTCGGCTTCAAGGGCCCGGACCAGCAGAAGCCCGCCGGTGTGCTCTCCGGCGGTGAGCGCAACCGCCTCAACCTGGCGCTCACCCTCAAGCAGGGCGGCAACCTGCTGCTCCTCGACGAGCCGACCAACGACCTCGACGTGGAGACCCTGTCCTCCCTGGAGAACGCGCTGCTCGAGTTCCCGGGCGCGGCCGTGGTCGTCTCCCACGACCGCTGGTTCCTGGACCGCGTCGCGACGCACATCCTCGCGTACGAGGGCGACTCCAAGTGGTTCTGGTTCGAGGGCAACTTCGAGTCGTACGAGAAGAACAAGATCGAGCGGCTCGGCCCGGACGCGGCCCGTCCGCACCGCGCCACCTACAAGAAGCTCACCCGGGGCTGACGTGGCCCGCCACCTCTACTCCTGCCCCCTGCGCTGGTCCGACATGGACGCGTTCGGCCACGTCAACAACGTGGTCTACCTCCGCTACCTGGAGGAGGCGCGCGTCGACTTCATGTGGCGGCTCGCGCCGGGGGACGGCAGTGACGCGTTCACCGGCGGCGTCGTCGTGGCCCGGCACGAGATCGACTACCTCAAACCGCTCGTCCACCGGCACTCGCCGGTGACGATCGAGACCTGGGTGACGAAGATCAGCGTGGCCTACCTGACGCTCGCGTACGAGATCAAGGACGAGGAGGCCGTGTACGTGCGCGCCTCCACCGTCCTCGTGCCGTACGACCTGGAGGCGGGCCGCCCGCGCCGCGTCACGCGCGAGGAGGAGGGCTTCCTGCGGCAGTACCTGGAGGCCGGACCGTCGCGCGGCGGCCCGGCCGGCGGCCCCGGTGGCGCCAAGCCGGACCCGGAGCCGGAGGGGGCCGTCGCCGTATGACGGTGCCCGCGCTCCACTTCGCCGACGACCGGGAGGCGGCGGACCTCGCCGCCTTCCTGGCGCGGCTGCTCCACTACGACCGGGCGGCGGCCGTGCGGCTCCAGGCGGGTGGCGGAGTGCTCGCGGTCTTCGGCCGCCCGCCGTCCTTCGAGGTCCTCGCGATCCGCACCGCGCGGCTCGCCGACGGGCCGTCCCGGCTGGACGTCACCGTCTCCGCCGGACAGCTCGCCGACGCGCTGGACGCGGCGCGGGCGTCCGACCGGGAGAGCGTGCCCGGCGGGCGGACCGTCGCCGTGCCCCAGGCCGTCACCGGCCCGCCGTGGGCCGGGGTGCTGCCGCCGCGCGGCGGCTGGCGGCGCATCGAAGGCGTCCCCGGCCAGGAGGAGATGTCCACGGCGGTGGCCGCCGCCGTGGCGGAGTTCCGGGCACGGGACGAGGCGCTGCCCGCCGAGCGGCGCACCCGCGCGGAGCGCGACCGCATCGGCCGCGAGATCTGGTCCCGCACCCTGGGTGCGACCGGGCTGCCGCTGCGCGCAGTCCACGCGGCGCAGTCGCTGGGCTTCCTGCGGCCGGTACGGGTCCGGCCCGCGAGCCCGGCCGTGCCGACCGTGCCGGCCGGGGCACCGGCTCCGGCGCGCGGCGCGGCCGCGGTGGCCGGGGCGACAGCGGTCGCGGAAGAGCCGATCGCGCTGCTGGCGGCGGCCGGCTGGCTTCGGCTGCGTACCCCGTACGGATCCATCGCGGTCCGCACCGGCGGGCTGTCCGCTCTGCCGGTCACTCCGGCCTGACGGGCCGCTCTGTCGGTCACCCCCGCCTGAACCGGCCGCCGGCCGCCGGTCACTCGGCCTGACGGGCCGCCCTGCGGTCGCTCCGGCCTGATCCGCCGCCCCGCCGGTACCCGGGTCGGCCCCGGTCCCGGATCAGTCCGGGGCGTTGATCATGCTGGCGGCGGCGTACGTGAGGTACTTCCACAGCTGCGTCTCGTGCTCCGGCGCCAGGCCGAGTTCGTCGACCGCGTCGCGCATGTGGCGCAGCCACGCGTCATGGGCCGCCCGGTCGACCTTGAACGGCGCGTGCCGCATCCGCAGCCTGGGGTGGCCGCGGCCCTCGCTGTACGTACGCGGGCCGCCCCAGTACTGGATCAGGAACAGGACCAGCCGCTCCTCGGCCGGGCCCAGGTCCTCCTCCGGGTACATCGGGCGCAGCAGCGGGTCCTCCGCGACCCCCTGGTAGAAGCGGTGCACCAGGCGTCGGAAGGTCTCCTCGCCGCCCACCTGCTCGTAGAACGTCTGCTCCTGAAGGGTGCCGCGCGGAATCTCCATCACCCCCCATGGTCTCAGATGCCCGGACGAGGACCGGAGACGTAGGACGGCCCCGGACCCGGACCCGGACCCGGACCCGGCCTCGGGCACGCAGGGCCGCCGCCGGTACGCACGACAGCGGCCGCGTGCTCGTCGGAGCAGGCGGCCGCTTCCCGTACGAGCGCGCCGTCAGCCGCGGCGCACCGTGATCGTCGTCCAGGCGCCGACGTGCACCCGGTCACCATCCTGGAGCGGCACCGGGACATAGGGCTGGATCGGCTCGTCGGAGCCGTTGAGCGTCGTGCCGTTGGTCGAGTTCTGGTCCACGACCGCCCAGGTGCCGTCCGGCTGCTGCACCAGGACAGCGTGCTGGTGCGAGACGCCGGGGTCCTCCGGCGGGCGGGACAGGTCGATGTCGGGGGACTCGCCCGTGCTGTGCCGGCGGCGGCCGATGGTGATCTGGTGGCCGGTGAGCGGCAGTTGCTGCTCGGGGAGTACGCGGGGAGGTTCAGCCCGGCGGCCTCGGGGCCGCTGCGGTGCATCATCGCCATGAAGTACTCACGGTCCGGTGCGATCACCGCGAACCAGCCCGCGGGCGCGGGCGCCGCGCCGGACGGGAACTGCGCGGGCTGCACCGGCTGCGGGTGCGGCACGGCGGTGCTGGGGAAGTCGTCGTTCCCGAACGGCGGTCCGGCGGGCGCCTGCGGCGGGTACGGCATCGGGCCGGGGCCGGGCCCCGGCGCGCCCTGGCCGGGAGCGCCCGGTCCCGGCGCGGGGTGCGCGGGCGGCGCGAGAGGGGGTTGCGCGCCCGGCGGGGGAGCCGTGGCCGCGGGCCCGCCCGGAGGCGGCAGCGTCCAGTCGTCGTCGGAACCGAACCCCTGGCCCGGTGCCCGGCCCGGAGCCCCGGCCCCTGGGTCCTGGCCCGGAAAGCCCGGTGCTCCCGGAGCCTGGCCGGGCATCTGCCCCGGCATCTGCCCCGGTATCTGGCCCGGTATCTGGCCCGGCATCTGTCCGGGCAGCGGCGTCCCGGCGGGCGGGGAAGCCGGGAACGGCTCGGCCGGGTGGCTCATCGGGTTCATCGGCGACGGCCCCGCCCCGGGGAACTGGCCGCCCTGCGTGCCGTGCGGCTGGGCCGGCGGCTGCGGAGGGGTGAGCGACGGGGGCTGGAAGCCGCCCGGCGCGGGTGGCGGCGGCGGGGAGTACGGCGTCGCGGAGTGCGTCAGGAAGTTGTACCGGCACTCCTCGCAGAACGGCGCCTGCGCCTCCCGCGGCGTGCGGCACTGCGGACACAGCTCTGCCTGGAAGGCGGGCTCCGGCTGCGGGGCCGGGTAGCCGTAGCCACCCGGCGCCCCCGGGGCACCATGCCCGCCCGGGGCACCGTGGCCGCCCGGGGCACCGTGGCCGCCCGGCGCTCCGGGGCCGCCTGGTGGCTGTGGTGCGCCCATCATGGGCGGCGGTGGCGGCGGGGCACCGGGCGGCATGGGCGTCCCCGACATCCGGTGGCCGCACACCTCGCACCAGTCGTCGGCCGCCGACTGGTGGCCGTTCGGGCACGTCGCCATGTCGGAGATTCCCCCTCTTGTGCTGTCTGCTTGCTTCGCCGTGCGCGCCCCGTCGGGTGGTCCGCCGCGGGCGCGTTCTCCTGCTACTTCTTCACGCGAACCGTCTTGGTGGAGCGGGTTTCGAGGGTCATCTCGTCCGCCTCCGCGACCTTCGCCTTCAGTCGCACAGTACCTGTCCGCGCGTCCACGACGTCCACCACCTTCGAAAGGAGTTTCGCCGTATCCTCGTTCCCCGAAGCGCTGGCGAGCTGGACGGCA
Source organism: Streptomyces sp. XD-27 (assembly GCF_030553055.1). Lineage (NCBI taxonomy): Bacteria > Bacillati > Actinomycetota > Actinomycetes > Kitasatosporales > Streptomycetaceae > Streptomyces > Streptomyces sp. XD-27. Next base: position 2,486,739 of record NZ_CP130713.1, on the reverse strand, counting down.
CGGCCGAGCTTCGCCGTCGCACCGCTCCAGTCGCCCGCCTTACGCGCGTCGAGCCCCTGCTGGATCACCTGCGCCAGCTCGACCTGGCCCGTGTAGTGCGCGACCTGCGGGTTGATCGACGTCGAGGCGGCCATGTCGTCCGTCCACACTGCCCGTACCAGCCCTTGGGACAGCGGCGGCCGCGGACCCTCGCCGGAGTCCGGCAGCACCAGGGCCACCCGGGCCGCCAGCATCTCCTGCCCGACGCCCGCCGCGGGCACCCGTACGCACACGTGGTAGTCCCGGGACTCGTCCCCCCACGAGCCCGTCGGATAGTCCCCGGCGCGCGGCCCCGCCGCCACCCGCCGGCCCGTCAGGTCCTCCACCGCCGGGGCGACCTGCTTGACGAACAGCACCTCGGCGCCCTGCGGCGTCCACAGCCGCAGCGCGACGTCCGCGACCTCCTTGCCCATCGCGTGCTCCATCATCCGCGTGAAGTCCGCGGTGAGCTCGGACGGATCGGCCACGATGTCGGCGGTCCCGAGCAGGGCGGAGGCGATCCCGGTGACCTCCTTGACCTCCCAGTCGGTGCCGACGCCCCGCGCGTCACACGTGAAGCGGCCCGCGCACGCGTCCAGCGCCGCCCGCAGCTCCTCCGGCGTCTCGTGCTCGTTGCGGCCGTCGGTGAGCAGGATGCCGTGCCGGATGGCGACGTCGGAGGAGGCCAGCAGCCGGTCCGCCAGCCGCAGCCAGGTGCCGATCGCCGTGCCGCCGCCCGGGCTTAGCCTGCGCAGGGCGTCCTTGGCCCGGGCCCGGCTGGCCGGATCGGCGGGCACCAGCCGGCCGTCCCCGGGAAAGACCTCCACCGCCTTGTGCGTGCCCGCGACGACGGCGAAGGCGACGCCGTCGCGGACGGTGTCGATCGCGGCGGCCGTGGCCTCCCGCGCGTTGCGCATCTTCGTCGGCGGATAGTCCATGGAGCCGGAGCAGTCGACCATGATCACCACGGCGGCGGTGGGCGCGGGCAGCCGGCCCGTCGTACCCCCGCCGGTGGCGGTGACCGTGACGATCGCGTGCACCTCCCGGCCCCCTCGGGGAGGTACGCGTTCTGGTAGACGTCGACCGCGAACCGCGGACCCGTCGCCTTGGAGAAGTTGGCCATCTGTCGCGCTCCTTGGCACTGCACGTGGACTGAACGTGAACGGGCGCACAGACGTGCCCCGCGTGCGCGCGTGCCGCTCGGGCACGCGCGCACCGCCCCCCCTCGGGCCTCAGGCCGATCCTGCCCGCCCGGTGGAGCCGGGAACGGGAGGACCGCCACTGTTACGTTGTCGTGGCCGCCGCCGTCGAGCGCGTGGTCGATCAGCGTCCGGGCGCTGTCCAGCGGCCGCGACCGGGCGTCGGCCGGGACCGCCACGGCCATCTCGTCCGCGGACTCGGCGTAGTTCCACAGCCCGTCGGTGCAGACCACCACCACGCCGGGCCGGTCCGGCTTGTACGACGCGGTGTGCGGCTCCAGTTCGTACGCGTCCGCGCCGAGCCAGCCGGTGATGGCGTGGGCGCGCTCGTCCGCGTACGCCTCCTCCTCGGACATCAGGCCCGCCGCCACCATCTGCGCCGCCCAGGAGTCGTCCTCGGTGAGGCGGGCCGCGGGCGCCGTGCGGTCGTCGGGTACCCAGTACGCGCGGCTGTCGCCGACCCAGCCCACGGTGAGGATGCCGCCCGCGACCACGGCGCTGACGATGGTGCAGGCCGGGGCGTTCTCCTGGCGGTGCTGGTCCGGTACGGAGGCGGGCTGGAGGGCCAGGGCGTTGACCGCCTCGGAGGCGGCCATGATCGCCTCGTGCATGGCGTGCTGCGGGCGCGTGCCCCGGGGGAGCGCGGCGACCAGCGCCTCCCTGGCGGCGTTCGCCGCCGCCTCGGAGGCGTCGTCGGGCCGGGTCGCGGAGGACACGCCGTCGCACACGACCGCGACGACGGCCGGTGAGCCGTCGGGCAGCGCGGTGGTGGACACGCTGAACGCGTCCTCGTTGCGGTGGTGCCGCAGCCCCCGGTCGGTGGCCGCCGCGACGCCGGTCGTCTCGTGCTCCATGTGATCCCGCTCCCGGGGCTGGGCGTGCCCGCAGTGCTCGCAGTATCCGTCCTTGTCGATGACCCCCGCCCGGCAGGCCGCGCACGCGCGACCGCCCGCGGGGACGGTCGCCGGTCCCGATCCCGGTCCTGGCCCCGGTCCTGCCCCCGGTGCCGAGGTCCCGAGCGCGGTGCGCGGATCGGCGGCGGGAAGGGGGGCGGGGTCGGGGTCGGCAGCGGGAGCGGGGCCGGTGGCGCGGGTCGGGTCGGGGCCGGCGGCGGGCTCGGGCTCCGGGGGCCCTACGGGACCGGTCCCGGCGGCGCCGAAGACTGCGGGGCCGAAGCCCGCGGGGCCGACCTCCGGGGCGGAGGAGAGGCCCGTCGCGGGTGCGAGGCCCGCCGCGAGGGAGGGGCCCGGTGCGGGCGCGGGCAGCGCGTAGTCGTCGGCCCCGGCCCGAGGTTCGGCTGCGCCCGCCTCGGCGCCGTGCTCGCCGCCCGCCCGGCTCCCCCCGCGCGAGAGGCCGTTCAGGGAGAGCGTCGGGTGCGGGTCGGCGCCGGTCACGGCCGGCTGCGGCGCCGACAGGTCGGCGCCGCAGCCGCCACAGAAGTTGTCACCCGATTCCAGCGGCTCGGCACAGCTCGGGCAGGCGGACAGCTGGGGCAGCTGCGGCATTTGGGACATCGATCACACCCACGTCCTGGGGCGGAAGCGGTTGGCCCGCTCCACCAGTTCGATCCTCTCCTCGCCCCGCTGCGCGAGCCGGGCGAGCATGCGGTACGAGCGTTCGAGACCGAAGCGCAGCCCACGCTCGTCCAGGCTGCTGCCGAGCAGGACCACCGCGCCGGGGGCGGGGCCCCCGGCCGGGCCGGGCGCGGTGGCCCGCGGCGGCGCGCCGTCGCCCCCCGACAGGACCCAGTCCAGCGCGCTGCCCAGCACCTCCGTGCACAGCCGCTCGCGCCGTACCGCGTCGAGCCCGAAGTCCCGCAGCCGCTCCACCTGGAGCGCCGCTGCCGTCAGGTCGCCGAGGAACGCTCCAGGGGCACCGCCCTGCCATCCCTCGGCCGTGGCGGACCCCAGCCGCAGCCGGGCGCGCACGGCCGCCACCCGGGCCGCCGTGTAGTGGATCGACGACTCCGGTACCGACTCCAGCGCCTGCACCGCGCCCGTACGGTCACCCGAGCACAGCCGCACCCGGGCGAGCCCGAAGGCCGCGCTGACGTAGGCGGGGTCGGTCGCCCACACCAGCCGGTAGTACTCGGCGGCGTTGTCCAACTGGCCGAGGATCTCCGCGCACACGCCGAGCGCCAGCTTCGGCGGGGCCTCGCCGGGGAACGCGTCGTAGACGGCGTCGAAGGAGGCGGCCGCCAGCTCGTGGTCGCCGGTGGCCAGCGCGTGCAGACCCCGGTACCAGACGATGCGCCAGTCCTCGGGGTACGCCGCCTCCAGCGCCATCAGCTCTCCGGCCGCCGCCGGCTCCTCGCCGAGTTCCAGCTGCGCGCGGACCCGCCGCAGCCGCAGCTCGGCGGAGTCGGCCGGCGCGGCCTGGAGCGCCGCGTGCAGCTCGGCGGGGGCCGAGGTGGCCAGCAGGCCCGCCAGGAATCCGGCGTTGGGGTCGGCGGGGTCGACCCGCGGCACCGGCAGCGCCAGCGCGGTGAGCCGGGCGTCCAACGGCCGGAGGGCGGGCGGCGCCTGCGCGTCCGGCCCCGGCCCCGGCAACGGCTGAGGCGGCTCGACGGCCGCGCCACTCGGCCAGGCAGGTGCCTGAGCCGCCGGTGCCTGGGCCGCCGGTGCCTGGGCCGTCCCGATGACCGCACCGGCCGCCGTCCCGGCCTTCCGCCCACGGCCGAGCAGCCCGCCCCCGCTGCCGCGCGTACTTCCGCTACCGCGCGTACCCCTGCCGCCTCGCCCGCCGTCGGCGTCCCGCGCTCCCAGCGCCGACGGGTCTCCGGTCGGCTCGGCGAACAGCTCCGTGTCCACCACCCGCAACTCCGGCCCGAACAACGTGGACAGCGCCGGCCGCGGGCGGCCGGACTGGAGCGCCACGACCTCCCGCAGCACGCCCGTCAACTGGTCGGACATCTCCTGCGCGGAGGCGAACCTGCGCCCCGGATCGGGGTCGGTGGCCCGTACCAGCAGCCGGTAGAACGACTCGTAGTTCCGGAAGACCTCGATGTTGTCCGGGTCGGGCAGGCTGTCCACGAAGACGTTCGTGTAGCCCTGGAAGTCGAAGGTGAGCACCGCCAGCGTCCGCGCCACCGTGTACAGGTCGGAGGCGACCGACGGGCCCGTCTCGGCGACCTCCGGCGCCTGGTAGCCGACCGTGCCGTAGATCGCGCTGTCCTCGTCGTCCATCCGCCGGACCGCGCCCATGTCGATCAGCTTCAGCTGGTCCTGCTGCTGGATTGCGTTGTCGACCTTGAAGTCGCAGTACAGCAGGTTCCGGCTGTGCAGGTGGCCGAGCGCCTCCAGCGCCTCGATGCCGTACGCGCACGCCTGCTCCACCGGCAGCGGATCGCGCTTGCCGTCCGCGGCGCGCCGCTGGTTGGCGATCTCCTTGAGCGACTTGCCGCCGACGTACTCCATCACGATGTAGCCGTCGAGGCTGCCGGTGCGCTGGTCGAGGTGCTCGACGAAGTTGTAGATGCGCACGATGTTGGAGTGCTCGATCTCGGCGAGGAAGCGCCGCTCCGAGACGGCCGCCGACAGCGCGTCCTCGTCGCCGGTGTCCAGCAGGCCCTTGAGCACCACCCAGCGGTCCGACACCGCGCGGTCTATGGCCAGGTAGATCCAGCCCAGACCGCCGTGTGCCAGACAGCCCGCCACCTCGTACTGCCCGTGCACGATGTCGCCCGGGTTCAGCTTGGGGACGAACGAGTACGGGTGGCCGCACTTGGTGCAGAAGCCCTCGGTACGGCCCGGGCGGCCGCCGCGCGCCCGGCCCACCGGGGCCCCGCAGTCGCTCCGGCTGCAGAACCGCTTCCGCTCCGGCACCTCGGGGTTGGCCAGCACGGCCGTACGCGGGTCGGGGCGCGGCACGTCGGGGACGCTGACCAGGCCCGCGCCCAGCCGGTTGCGTCCCGAGGCGGAGGTGGCCGAGCGCGAGCTGCGCACCGACACCGAACGCGACGAGGTCCGGCCGGACACCGACCGCGACAGCCGCCCGGACACCGAGCGCCGCGAGGACCGGGAGCTCTGCGAGCGCGCCGAACCACGGGAGGAGCCGCGGGAGGAGCCGCGCGAGGACGATCCGCTGCCGCGCCCCGAACCACCGCGCCCCGACCCACCGCGTCCGTCGCGTCCCGAACCGCCGCCGCCCTGGGCGGTCATGCCGGTGGGCGGCGAACCGACCATCCGGTTGTGCGACACGACCGGCGCGAGGCCGCAGGTGTCGCAGTACAGCTCACCGCCGCCCACGTCCTCGTACGCACCGCCGCAGCCCGGCCGCTGGCACCTCTGGTCGGCGCCGCTCATCAACTTTCCCTCCGGTCGCTCGGCTCACTCGGTGCACCCGGCTCACTAGCCGCACTCGGCTCGCTCCGGCGCGCCGCCTCGATGCCCTCGGCCGCCGCCTGCTGGTAGCGCACCACGGCCTGATCGGCGGCGCGCAGGTCGCACGGCGCGCTCCACAGCATGCGGCGCGCCACGTCGTACCGCTCGATCAGCAGCGGATCCTCCGCGAGACCGTGCCGGGCGACCTTCGCCCGGTATGCGTCGAGCCGGCCGCGCAGCTCCGCGCGGACCGCCAGCGGCGCCGTCACCGCGGTCAACGACTCGCGGGCCCGCAGCAGTTCGTCCTCGGCCCGCTGCTCCAGGCTCTCCAGCAGCGGGGACAGCCGGTGCCACTGGGCGCGTCTGCGGTACTCGGCCGCCGTCGCCACCTGCTCGTGCAGCGCCGTCGCCGGACCGCTGACCGCGGGCACCTCCGACGCCGCGATCTTCGCCAGCACCTCGCCGCGCGCCTGCCGGGCCTCGGTGAGCGTGCGGTCCGCCCGCGACAGCACGTCCCGCAGCCGCATCAGCCGGGCCTCGGCGTCCTGCCGTACGTCCAGCACCGCCTCGATCTCGCGCCGTACGTCCTCCAGGGCGCGGGCCGCGCTGTCGTAGCGCGCGGTGTCCGGGCGGCCGCCGCCGGGCGCGGAACTCCCCGTCGCCGGGCTCCAGAAGGCCAGAGGATCGCGGACCACCTCCTCGCGCAGCGCGGTGAGTTCGGTGGTGATCCGCTCCAGGTCGTCGCCGGACGGATGCTCGCCGGGCCGCACCCCGACGGAGTGCGCGAGGGAACGGGTGCGCCTCAGCTCCGCGGCGAGCATGTCGATCCGGGCGGGCAGCGCGGACCACACGGCGTCGGCGGTGACGATCACGTCCAGGGCCTCGGCGTACCACCGGTTCATCCGCGCGACCAGCTCCTCCAGTGCCAACTCCTCGCTGAGCAGCGGCGCGCCGGTGAGCGTGCCGCTGCTGGGCAGCGTGACGGCGGCACCGCCCAGCAGCTCCCCGAGCTCCGCCAGCTCGCCGGGGGTGGGCCAGCGGTGCCGGGCGCGCAGCTCGCGGGCGGTGTTCAGCGCGTCGGTGTACGCGTCGAAGTACGTCCACAGCAAGGAGATGGCCTGCTCGGTGGTGGACCAGCGGTCCCGGGTGACCCCGGTCAGCTCGGCGCCCTCGAGGAGCCGGCGGCCGGCGTGGTCCTGCAGGGCGAACAGCGAGGTCTCGATGGCCTCGTGCTCGGCGCCCAGCCTGGCCAGCGCGCGGTCCACCTCCTCACGGCTCATGGCCGGTCCCTGAGGCTTCCCCGCGGCGCTGGGGAAGGGTCCCGCGACCCCCATCGATCACCTCTCCGCGTGCTGTGTGTCCGTGGTGTATGTGGTCAGTTGTACGTGGTCGGTCCCTATGTATGTGGTCAGTCCCGGTACTTGGGGTGGGGCACGGTCGGATTCTCCTCGCCGAGGTCCTTCGCGAGCCACTTGTCGTACGCGCGCATCCAGCGGCTGCCCTTTCCGCCCCTGCGGTAGTCGTCCAGCACCTTGTTGACCCGGCGTACCAGGTCCTTGTCGTCCTTGTTCATCGCCACGCCATACAACTCGGTCGTGAACGGCTTGCCCTTGAGTTCGACGGCCGGGTCCTGGGCGGCCTGTCCGGCGGCCAGCGCGTTGTCCGTGATCACCGCGTCCACCTCGCCGAGTTGGAGCCGTACCAGGCAGTCGAGCTGGTTGGGCAGCGGGGGCACCACCGTCGCGCCGTGGCTGTCCTCCTTCAGCGCCGCCTCGGCGGTCGAGCCCTTGGCCGTGCAGACCTTGCGGCCGCGCAGGGTGTCGTCGTACCCGGTGACCGGCGACTCCTTGGGCGCCAGCACCTGTTGACCGGCCTGGAAGTAGGCGGTGGAGAACGCGACGTCCTCGATCCGCCTGCAGTTGATCGTCATCGTGCGGACGACGACGTCGACCTTGCCCTCCTTCAGCGCCGGGATGCGCTGGTTGGTGGGGATCGCGCGGTACGTCACCGCGTCGGGGTCGCCGAGGATGTCGGCCGCGATGGCCCGCACCAGGTCGATGTCGAAGCCGGTCAGCTTCCGGGTGGCCGGATCGCGGTAGCCCCAGCGGAAGCTGTTCTGGTCGACGCCCGCGATCAGCCGCCCGTTCTTCTTGATCCGCTCGATGGCGGCGCCGCTCGCGGCGGACGGCCGCAGGCTGGCCTCGGGCGTGTCGCAGGTGTCCTCGGCCGCCTGCGACTCGTCCGCCGCGGTCAGCTCCCGGTGGTCGGCGCCGCGCGTCCTGCCGCTGTCGCCGTCGCCGCCCTTCTCGTCGGAGAGGGCGGCGGGCACCAGGAACGCCGCTGCCGCCGTCAGCGCGACGGAAGCCGCCACCGCGCCGGACCGGAACCCTCGCATCCTCATGCCCCCCATCACCGGTACTCCGACAGTCTGCGGCCGATGCCCAGCAGCGCGGCGGCGGCGCCCAGCACGGCCAGGATCCCGGCCCCGACGGCCAGCCCCGTGAACGCGCCGCGCCCGTCGTCGGCCGCCTGCCTGAACTCCCGCTGCTCGTGGGCGAGCGCGCGCGTCAGCGCCTTGTCGACCTTGTCGAACGCCTCGCCCGTGCTGTCCTTGCCGCCGATCACCTTCTGCAGGGCGTCCTCGTAGTCGCCCTTGTCGTCGGCGGCCCGGGCCACCGCGTGTCGGCTCTGCCACTCCCGGACGTTCTCCAGCGCCCGCGCCACCGGCGTGCTGCCCTCGCTGTCGTCCGCCAGCGCGTCGGCCCGACCGAGCAGGCTGGCACGGTCGGCCGCGCCGCTGCCGCCGTCACTCCCGTTGCCGCCGACCAGCCGCTTCATCTGCTCCGTGTAGCTGACCTCGTACGCGTCCTTGTCGCCGTTCTTCCCCGCCGTCACCGCGCCGCGCGCCACCAGCGTCAGATTCTCGTCACCGCGCGCCTGCAACGCGCTGATCTGCGCCTCGTTGAGGACCCGCAGCGACCGCGCGCCGTGTTCGTCGGAGTCGCTCAGCTGGATGGCGGCGACGCCGTGCCCCACCACCAGCCACAGCAGGACCACGGTGCAGGCGGCGGAGGCCCCCAGCAGCCCGTGGTTGAACACCCGGTTCGTCCGCAGGTAGTTGCGGCGCTGCGCCCAGCCCAGGGCGCCCAGCGCCAGGACGCCGGTGGCCAGCGCCACCCACGGCCACGCCTTCGCGTCCTCGTAGTCCTCGCCGAGCCGCGCGGACTCGGTCTCGTACAGCGCGCGGGCGGCGGGCAGCAGGGAACGGGTCATCGTGTCGTTGGCGTACCGCAGATACGCGCCGCCCAGCGGCAGCCCCTGCCGGTTGTTGGCGCGGGCCGCCTCGATCAGGCCCGTGTACACCGGGAGCTTCTCGTTGAGCGCGGCGATCTGGCGGCGGGCCGCGGCCGAGCCCTCGGTGTTGGCCGCCGCCTCCGCCAGCCGCTGCGAGGCCTCCGCGATGTCCGCCTCGTAGCGTTCGCGCACCGCGCGAGGCTCCTGCCCGCCGGCCAGGAAGCCGCTCGCCGCGGTGGTGTCGGCGTCGGCGAGCGAACGGTAGATGCGGGCGGCGTCCGCGCTCAGCGGCTGGCTGCGCTCGACCACCGCGTCGGCGGACGCCTGCCGGTCCGAGACCTGCCACGCGGTCGCCGCGCCGAACAGCAGCACCAGGCCCGCCAGCACCGCGCCGATGATGCGCAGCCGACCGGGCTCGGTGACCGCGGCGGCGCGCAGCCGGTCGACACCTTCGCGCCAGGCGGTCTGCCGCGGACCGCCGGGGTCGCCTGGCTTCTCGGGTGCGCCTGGCCCCCGGGCGCCCCCGGCTCCCCTGCCCCCGGCCCTGGCCCCGGCCCCGATGCCGTACCCGGTGCTGGTGGTGCGCCGAATGCGGGTGGACGCGGCCCGGGCAGCGCGGGTTGCGCCGCCGCGGTCGGCCCGTTCCCGGGCAGTCCGGCTCCGCCCGTGGTCGGCGGCTGTGACACGAGACCTCTCCCCCTCGGTCGCTGGCGATGGCCCGTCGCCTGGCGCGGCAAGGGACGACTACCCGCAGCAGTATGGCCGCAGCTCCTGGCAATCTCACCGGTATTGCCCGGATCTTGTTCGGATCGCGATCTTCACCGGCGGTCGGGCCGACCTCCTGCCAGGCATCACGCGCTCGCGGGCTGTTCGGTTCCCGTACGCGCGTTCCGGGGGCGGGCCCGGGGCGTTGTTGCCGGAGAAAAGGCAGAGTTGAACATGGTCTCAAGCGCAATCCGCCCGCTGTCTGGCTCCCCTTCCTCACCTACCGCCAAGATCGTCTCGCCGGGCTGGTCTCAGGCCGCGGGGGTTCGCGGGCGTGAACCGACGAGTGTTCTCAGCATGGTGGCGCCTGCGACGACGGCTGCTAGATGCAGCACCGCGGCGACGGCGAGATTCTCCGGCGGGGTGACGTCGGCCGGGTGGACCAGCGCAACCAACAGCGTGAGTGGCAGTTTCCAGCCGCTCCACGCGAACAGCGAGCCCGACCCGAGCCAGCCGAGAGCCAACAGGAGCCGACGGGGCAGTCCGGCGGGACGTGCCCGGGCGAGCATCCAGAATGCGGCCGAGCCGACGAGAGCCCAGAACGCGCCCACGCCAGTCAGCACATACCCGTTGGTGTTCCGCTCGGCCGGGCGCGAGAGTCCCAGCGTGCCGCCGGCTGCCCAGTACAACCAGACCAGACCGACGACGGCCGCGACGACAGCCGCCCATGGCGCACTGGCACGGGTATCGTCCCCGAGCCGTCCGGTGAATGCGTCCGGCCAGCGGCGTCGCAGGTAGGAGGGCAGTGCGACAGCAAGTCCCAGCCCCATCCCGACAAAGCTGAACTGGACCAACGCGGCCTCCCAGCCGGGCATGGCGGCTTCGTCGCCCCCACCGCCGCCCCCCGAGCCGCCGCGCGCAGAATCCAGCAGCGTACTGAGCACGGCGTACGGAAGGACCGACACAAGGAACCCCGACCCGGTCCAGGCACAGAACGCCACCAGCCACCCCGGTATCCGCATCCCCCAGGGCCTCACCAAAGCGAGCGCCAACGCGATCCCGATCCCCGCCATGCCGATGGTCACCGTATTGAGGAGCACCCACCCGGCCTGGTTGAAGCCTTCTCCGATCGGTGTCACGCCGAGAAGCGAACCAACTACCCACGACACCTTGATCAACAAATACGGCGACAGCGCCAGTGCCGCCCCGTAAGCCGCGCACCGCCCGACCCGATCCCAACGGTCCACCCGAAACCACCACTCCCTCAACAGGAATCCCAGCCTCGGACCTCCCCCTGCCCGCGCACGTCCCCCGCTCGGCGTGTTCTCCTCCGCCACCCGACGGAGCCCGCCCTCGTCATCCGGGCCGACCGAGCGCGCGAGCGTCCTACCGAAGGCTCACTCGCCAGAGGAAGCACTCACTCGGCCAGTTGCAGCGGGTCACAAGTCCAAGCTCACGCACTTATACGGGACAAGCCGTAGGCTCACCCCATGGCTGAGCCTTTCGTCAGCGGTGATGCGCACCATCTCGCGTGTGGCATCTGTCCGTCCCGCCGACTTCCCGTCGGCGAGTTCGACGTGTACGAGCGCCCGACCAAAGAGAGCCCGTTCAACCCTGCCGACGGGCATCGGTACGACTCCGACGGCGTGCCGGTCTGTGTCCACCCGCACAAGGTCGGGCTACCCGCGGCCAGGTACAAGAGCAAGGGCGCCCCGCTGGTCGCGAAGCTCGCGCTTCCCGCGACGGAGGCGGAGCTGGTGCCGTACCTGCGAGAGGCACTGTACGGCGCAGCGCCGTGCCTGCTCGACGACCTGCTCGAACAGGCGCACACCGAGATTCCCCGGACGTTCCCGGGCGTCGACGTGCTGGCGACGCTGCGCCGCGCGCTCAACTAGCCAGCCGTGGCGAACCCGGGGACGAACCGTCGGCCGCCGTCGAGGATGCCCATGGGTTCGTACTTCCTCATGACGGCCGCCCGGCGCTTGGCGGTCTCCTCCTTGCCGAACCAGTACCGCTCGTTCATCGCCCCCCACGCGGCGCGATACACCTGGTGGGTGTAGTCGCCGTGGTCCCATTCGCCGATGGCCTCGCGGTCGGTGGCGTGGACGAACCTGATTCCGGTCCGGTCCTGGACGCGGGACAGGACGGTGAACTGTGCGGCGAGGGCGTGGATCATCTCATCCACGGGGATGGCGACGGGGACCTCGGCAGCCGCCTCGTTGCCGTCGGTCATCTCGTAGACGGCCGACTTGATGGCCATTGCGCGCATGGCCTCGGGGAACAAGGGTTCGGTGTCCTTGGCGATGTCGAACCCGTCGACGAGGGCGTACCCCATGAAGCTGGTCCAGTCCTCGTCGTACTTGGCGCACGCGGTGCGCAGGCGGTCGTACTCGGGGTCGGCCTCGATGGTCGCGAGGATTTCGCGGGCGCGTTCGGGTGACCTTTCAGGTGCGGGGCGGGACAGGACGACGTCTTGCCGACCGCCCCATCCGCTTTCGGTCTTCTTGTCCCTCAGTGGGTGGGGCGATCGTGGGCCGGTTACGCTCGAACCTCAGCGGGTCGGCCCGGGGTCTCTCTCACTCCGGGGCGGCCCGTCCCTCGTACGGGGAGGTTCAGGCGAGGTATGTCGTTCCCCAGCGCAGTGACCGTTTGGTGAAGCAGTGCCGTACGTGCGCGTCGGTCTCTGCTTGTCCGGAGCCTGCGGCGAGAGGTTCGAGCAGGACACAGATGCGGACGGGGGCGCCCCAAGTGACCAGCTCTACCCATGAGGGCGCCGCCGGGATGCACAGCCGCCATTTCTCGTCGCCGTAGTCGAGCCACGGCAGGTTGCCCCGTAGCTGGATGCGGCGTCCGATCAAGGGCGGTCGCTGCTCGGCGTGGCCGAGGCGCAGTGAGTCGGCGAGGGCGCGCATGTTGTCTTTGATGCGCCCGACGTTCTCATGAGCGAGGCGGGGCGGTACGTGGTAGGCGAGTAGTTGAGCGACGCTGTACGACTCGGTTCGGTGGATGCCGGTCGCGAGGCGGACGCTGGCGACGAACCCGGGTCCGGGCGTGGCCTGAACGCCAGGCGTGATCATGTTGCCTTCACTTCCGCCCACACGGCCTTGCCGTGGGGCCTGTTGGTCACGCCCCACTGACCGGGGCACAGGGCATCGAGGATGAGCAGGCCGCGTCCGCGGTCGCGATGGGTGGACTCTGGCCGGGGGCGCGGTCGGCGGTGTACGGGGTCGTGTACCTCGACGCGCGTTCGTTCTTCGTCGGCGTTAATGACGACGCTTAGGGACCCGCCGGGCTCGGTGCCGTAGCGGATGGAGTTGGTGACCAGTTCGCACGTGACCAGTACGACGGTGTCGACGTGGTCCTCGCTTGCGCCCGGAACGTGGTAATCGACGTACTCACGTACGAATGTGCGGGCCGTTCTGGCGGATTGGGGCTCGCTCGCCAGTAAGAGCACTGGCGGGATTCCGGCTTGAGGTGCACAGCAGGCGGGCTTCGGGTTCCGTCGTTGTTCGATCATGCATGACCCCTCACGGGTAAGCGCCGCGCCGCGCAGGACGGTTCGCAGCGCGAGTGACGGTGCGGTCGCATTTGGTCACATCAGAGTGCCCCTCTATCCCGCCTCCTCGCAACCTGCCTGCGGCAAGATAGAAAATTGCATGCTGATGTGAAAGCGGTCGGGTAGCGTGGTAAGTCCTCAAGTGACAGGCGATGTTGGGCGGGGCAAACTGTCCGTCAGGACACTGGAAAGGAGGGGGCCCGTGAGCGTGCCCACTGTGCGTCGGCGCCGCCTTGGTGCGAAGTTGCGCGCCCTGCGGGGTGAACTCACCCTCGATGAGGTCGCGGAGCGGTCCGAGGGCTTGTTCGTCCCCTCGAAGTTGTCGCGGATAGAGACGGCCAAGAGCGCGACGAAGGCGAAGGACGTCGAGGCGCTGCTGGATCTGTACGCCACGCTGGGCCGCGAGGTGAGTGATGAGCTGCGCGCCGCCCTGGTCATGCTCACCAAAGACGGCGACCAGCGCGGCTGGTGGAATTCGTACCGGGATGTTCTCACTCCCGCGTACGAGGATCTGATCAGCCTCGAAGCCGAGGCGGAGTCCGTCTCGGCGTGGCATTTGGGCGCGATCCCCGGCCTTCTCCAAACGGCCGAGTACGCACGTGAGATCAACCGCGCAACAGCGATGTCCGAGGCGGTCGCGGCGCAGATCGACGCGCTGGTCGAGGTCCGGCTCGCGCGTCAGGCGGTGCTCACACGCGAGAAACCGCTCACGATGTGGGCGATCATCGCTGAACAGGCCCTGCGCTCGACCGTCGCAGACGAGAACCTGATGTATGAGCAACTGGGGCGATTGCTGTCGATGAGCAAGCGGCCGAACGTCACCATCCAGGTGCTGCGGTCCGAGGCCCCGTTGCATGTCGGGCAGCTGGGGACATTCAGCATCCTGGGCTTCGGGCCGCATATGGACCTCGACGTCGCCTATACCGAGGGGCTGGCCTCGACCCCGCTGTACGTCGAGGACCGGGACAAGATCGCCGTGTACCGCACTGCGTGGCAACGGCTCGCGTCCGCTGCTGAGTCGGTCGAGGCGTCAGCGGTACTGATCGCGCAGATAAGGAAGAGCCTATGAGTCATGTTGAGGACGCATCGACACTGGCCGTGACGTGGTGGAAGTCTTCGGCCTCCGGCGCGTAGTTCGACTGCGTCGAGTGCGGCATCGTGGGCGACGACACGATCGCTGTTCGGGACAGCAAGGATTCGCACGGGCCCCGCTGCTGCTCACCCGCGAGCAGATGCCCAGGTTCGTTGCCGCTGCGGCCTCAGGCCGGTTCGGGGGGCTTGAGTAAGGAGCCGCACCCGACGCGACGGCCCGACCCCACGGCATTCGGGGCGGGCCGGTTACGTCACGCGTACTGCGCGCGCAGCCGTACGTACGACGACGGTGGTGCCGCCACGTGGTCCAGAGCCAGCAAGGCCGCGCCCAGGACGGGCGGGGCCGTGACCAGGTGGGGGACGGCCTTGGGGGCGCGGGCTGCCAGCTGGGTGCGGATCCGGTCGTCGAGCAGGGGGTGGCGGGCCGTCAGTACGCCGCCGCCCAGCACCACCGGCACCGCCTCCTCCAGCAGCTCCAGCCGCGCCAGGGCGGTCGTGGCCAGCGCGACGACCTCGTCGGCCTGCCGGGCGACGATCCGGCGCGCGACGCGGTCGCCCGCCGCGGCCACCGAGAACAGCACGGGGGCCATGTCGTGGCGGCGTTCCCCGGGGATCCGGCCCAGGTGCAGCGCCTCGATCAGCTCGTACATCCCGGCCAGCCCGAAGCGCGCGGGCAGCGCGGCCGCCAGCTCCGTCGGGTCGCCGCGCCCGTCCGCCGCGCGCGCCGCCCACCACAGGGCCTCGTCGGCCAGGAACGCCCCGCCGCCCCAGTCGCCGGAGATCCGCCCGACGGCGGGGAAGCAGGCGGTACGTCCGCCGGGCGCCAGCCCCGCGCAGTTGATGCCCGCGCCGCAGACCACGGCGACGCCCACCGGCTCGCGGCCGTCGCCGAGCCCGGCGCGCAGCAGGGCGAAGGTGTCGTTGGCGACGGTGGTCGTCTCGCCCCAGGCCCGCGCGGTGAGTTGTTCGGTCAGCCGCCGCTCCTCCGTTGGGAGATCGGCGTTGGCCAAGCACGCCTGCACATGACGCACCCGCGTCGGTCCGTCCGAGCCCGCCTGCGCGGCGACCTCGGCCACCAGCGGCGCCAACCCGGCGACCGCGCGTTCGGCGCCCACCAGGTGCGGGTGGAAGCCGCCGCCGCGGGCCGTGCCGAGTACGGTGCCGTCCACGTCCACCAACGCCACGTCGGTCTTGCTGTTGCCCGCGTCCACGGACAGTACGGCACCCCTCACGAAGCCCCCCTCACGAAGCCTCGCATGACGCTCTTCCCGGCCGTGTCGCTCAAGTCCACGCCAGGTGCTCCCTGTTGTGCGCCAGCAGCGCGTCGGTCAGGGTCTCCGCCTGCTCCGACTGGCCGATCAGCGGATGGGACAGCAGGGCCCGGAAGACCCGCTCCCGGCCGCCCTTCAACGCCGCCTCCAGCGCCAGGTGTTCATACGCGGTGACGCTCGCGATCAGCCCGGCGTACAGCGGTTCCAACGGGGGTTGCGGCAACGGCCGGGCGCCCCGCGCGTCCACCGCCGCCGGGACCTCGATCACCGCGTCGTCGGGAAGGAAGGGCAGCGTGCCGTTGTTGAGGACGTTCACCACCTGTACGTCGCCGGTGCCGGTCAGCAGGGAGGAGGTGAGGGCCACCGCCGCCTCGGAGTAGAAGGCACCGCCGCGCTTGTCCAGCAGGTCCGGCTTGCCGTCCAGCCCCGGGTCCGCATACAGCTCCAGCAGCCGCCGTTCGATGGCGGCCACCGCCGCCGCCCGGGACGGCTTGGCCTTGAGCTCTCGTACGACCTCGTCGTGCTGGTAGTAGTAGCGCAGGTAGTAGGAGGGGACGACGCCGAGGCGGTCCAGCAGCGCGCGCGGCATCCGCACCTGAGCCGCGATGGCGTCGCCGTGCTCGGCGAGCAGCTTCGGCAGCACGTCCGTGCCGTCCGGGCCGCCGAGCCGCACCCCGCGTTCCCAGGTGAGGTGGTTGAGCCCCACATGGTCCAGCGCGATCTCCTCCGGCGCGACGCCCAGCAGCGCGGCGAACCTGCGCTGGAAGCCGATCGCCACGTTGCACAGCCCGACGGCCCGGTGACCGGCCGTCAGCAGCGCGCGGGTCACGATGCCCACCGGATTGGTGAAGTCCACGATCCACGCGTCCGGGCTGCGGCGGCGTACCCGCTCGGCGATGTCCAGTACCACCGGAACCGTGCGCAGCGCCTTCGCCAGCCCGCCCGCCCCGGTCGTCTCCTGCCCGACGCAGCCGCACTCCAGCGGCCAGGTCTCGTCCTGGTTCCGCGCCGTCTGCCCGCCGACGCGCAGTTGCAGCAGGACCGCGTCGGCGCCCTCCACGGCCGCGTCGAGATCGGTGGTCCAGGAGATCCGCCCGGGATGGCCCTGCTTGGCGAAGATGCGCCGGGCGAGGCGGCCGATCAGCTCCAGCCGTTCCGTGGCCGGGTCGACCAGGACGAGTTCCGCGAGGGGCAGGACGTCGCGCAGCCGCGCGAATCCGTCGACGAGTTCCGGCGTGTAGGTGGAGCCGCCACCCACGACTGCGAGCTTCAACGCTTGACTCCCGTCTTCGACCGTTCAGGTTTCCGTTGACAGTGCGGGCAGGCGTGAAACCGGTGAACCGGCTGAACCGGCTGAACCGACTGGACTGGTCGAACCGGCCAACGCAGGCTCAGGCGGTGTCGAACACGGCGTCGCGGGCCGCGGCGAGGGCGGTGCGCAGCGCGCCGATGAGGATCGGGGACCCTGCGACGGTGCTCAGCCGCAGCCTCGGCCGGGGCAGCGCGAGTCCGGTGAATTCGGCCTCGACCAGCTCCAGCAGCCGCTTTCCGCCGGCCTGCGGGACCTCCCCGGAGAGCACCACCAGCTCGGGGTCGACCACCGCGACGACCGCGGCGAGTCCGCTGACCAGTCGCCGCGCCAGCTCGGTGAGGACCGCGTCGCCGGCACCGGGGGTGTGCAGCGCCTGGGCGAGTGCCTTGGCGGCGGTGGGTGCGGCGATGCCGTGGTCGCGGGCGAGCTCGACGACGGCGGGCGAGCCCACGAGCTTCTGGAAGCCGCCGCCGGCGTCGGGCCGGGCGGCGGCGGCCGGGCCGCCGCGCGCCGGCGGGGCGCCCGGCAGCGGCATGTAGCCGATCTCGCCCGCCCCGCCGGTCGCGCCGCGCAGCGGTCGGCCGCCGAGGACGACGGCGGCGCCGATGCCCTCGTCGACCCGGACCAGGACGAAGTCGTCGACGTCCTGGGCGGTGCCGAGGTGCTGCTCGGCGACGGCGGCGAGGTTGACGTCGTTCTCGATCACCACCGGCGTGCCGAGGGCCGCCGCGAGGTCGTCCCGGAGCGTGCGGGACTGCCATCCGGGCAGGTGAGGCGCGTACCGCAGTTCTCCGGAGCGCGGGTCCAGCGCGCCGGGCATCCCGATGACGGCCTGGTGCAGGTCCCCGTTCCCCAGCCCGGCGGCCGCCAGCGCGCCGTCGACGGCCTCGGTGACGATCCCGACGGCCTCGGTGATGATCCCGGCGGTCTCGGTGATGATCCCGGCGGTCCGGCCGCGGACATCCGCGTCGGTGGCCGCGTCGGTGGCCGCGGCGCTCACCCGGTGCTCGCCCAGCACCGCGCCGGTGATGTCGGCGACGGCCGCCGTGACCCCCGCGTGGTCCACCGCGAGGGCGGCGACGTGCGCCGCGGCCGGATTGATCTCGTACAACCGGGCGTTGGGCCCCGGCCGTCCGGTGGCGGTCCCGGTGACGCGCACGAGCCCCGCGGCCTCCAGCCGCCCCAGCAGCTGGGACGCGGTCGGCTTGGACAGCCCGGCGAGCTCGCCCAGCCGGGTCCGGGTGAGCGGCCCGTGTGCGACCAGCAGCTCCAGCGCGGTCCGGTCGTTCATGGCCCGCAGCACGCGTGGCGTGCCGGGCGTCCCCGCAGAACCGGCCATGGCGCCTCGCCCCCGCCCCCTCTGTTAGGAAACTTTCCTATTGAGTGAGGGGGACGACGGTACGGGGGCGGGCACGGAGGGGCAAGAGGGCGAGAGCCCCCTCACTTCTGCGTCGGCGCCTGCGGCGGTATCAGCGGGCTCGCCGCCTGGGCCCGCGGCGACAGCGGATCGGCCAGCGCGGACGGCGCGGCGATGGTCGCCGTCGGGTCCGGCGCCTCCTCGGTCTCCAGGTCCGGCTCCGGCGGGCGGCCGACCTGCCGGATGCCCGCCGCGTCCAGGGCCCGCTTGATCCGCCAGCGCAGCTCCCGCTGGACGCCGAGCGCCTTGCCCGGCATCGTCTTGGCCGAGACCTTGACGACCATCGAGTCCAGATAGACCGCGTCGAGCCCCAGGACCTCGACCGGCTCCCACAGCCGCTCGTTCCACGGCTCGTCCTTGGCCATGTCCTCGCCGGCCGCCGTGATCACCGAGCGCACCCGGTCCAGATCCTCGTCGGAGCGGACCTGGACGTCGACGGTGGCGGTGGCCCAGCCCTGGCTGAGGTTGCCGATCCGCTTGACCTCGCCGTTGCGTACGTACCAGATCTCGCCGTCCGCGCCGCGCAGCTTGGTCACCCGCAGCCCGACCTCGATCACCTCGCCGGAGGCGACGCCCGCGTCGATGGAGTCGCCGACCCCGTACTGGTCCTCAAGGATCATGAAGACACCGGAGAGGAAGTCGGTGACCAGGTTCCGGGCGCCGAAACCGATGGCCACGCCCGCGACCCCCGCGCTGGCGAGCAGCGGCGCGAGATTGATCTTCAACACGGACAGGATCATCAGCCCGGCCGTGCCCATGATCAGGAACGACGCGACGCTGCGCAGCACCGAACCGATCGCCGCGGAGCGCTGCCGCCGCCGCTCGGCGTTGACCAGCAGGCTTCCGAAGGCCGTGCCGTCCACGGCCTGGGCCGTGCGGTTCATCCGCTCGATCAGCTTGGTGATGGCGCGGCGCACGATCGTCCGCAGGACGAACGCGATCACCAGGATCAGCAGGATGCGCAGCCCGATGCCGAGCCAGGTGGACCAGTTCTCCTCGACCCAGCCGGCGGCGCTGCTGGCGTTCTGCTGCGCCTCGTCGAGGGTGGTGGGGCGGGGCGTCGAGTCTGCGGCCGGGGCAGCGGACCAGAACACAGTGAGTAACCCTTCGTGTGACACACCCGCGCCGAGAAGGCACGGGCAGACTCACCACACTAACGGGGCACAGCGCATGCCCCGCTGCTCTGTTCGAGAGATAACCGCGTTCCAGCGGGGGATGAACGGACTGTGGTTGAAAACACTCCCAGGCCGTTACCCGGCGATGGTGGCGCGTCGACCAGGGATACAGCGACACTATGGGGAGATCGTCCCGGCGCGAGCCACGCGCCGCCGGCGTTTTAGGAGGCAGTACCGTGCCACACGTCCTGGTCCTCAACGCGTCGTACGAGCCGCTCGGCGTCGTACCGCTCCGCCGCGCGCTCGTACTCGTCCTCAACGACAAGGCCGTCAGCCTTGAGGACTCAGGCGCCCTCATGCACAGCGCGACCCACGTCATACCCGCCCCGAGCGTCGTCAGACTCAAGCGCTTCGTGCGGGTGCCCTTTCGCGGCCCCGTACCCCTGACCCGCCGTGCCCTGTTCGCCCGCGACGGCGGGCGCTGCGCGTACTGCGGTGGCGTCGCAACCAGCGTCGACCACGTCATCCCGCGCAGCCGCGGCGGCCAGCACACCTGGGAGAACGTGGTGGCGGCCTGCCGCCGCTGCAACCACGTCAAGGCCGACCGCCACGTCGCGGAGATCGGCTGGCGGCTGCGGCATCAGCCCGCGCCGCCGTCCGGACTTGCCTGGCGCATCATCGGCACCGGGCATAGGGACCCGCGCTGGCTGCCATACCTGCAGCCGTACGGCGCGGAGGATGCGATGGCCCGGATCGACGGCGTTTCCGCCTGAGGACCGGGCCATTGTCGTATCCGGGTGCCGTCCCGGGGCGCTCCCGGACGGCACCCGGACACGGGTGGTGGCGAGCCGTGCTGCCAGATGCCGTGCCGTGCCGTGCCGGGCCGTCCCGTGTCGTCCCGAGTCGTTACGCGCTCGCCGGTATCCGGTCGGCGGTCACGCGCTCGGCGGCGCCTGTTCCGCGGTCACCGCGTACGCCTCGACCGACCACAGCGAGATGCCGAAGCGGGTCGCGCGCCGGACGCTCTGTATCCGGATGAACCGGGTCTGCGGCGCGTCCACCCGCACCGTCTCCTTACCGCCGCGCCCGTCTGCCACGGTCGCCGCCGTGCGCCAGGTGCGGCCGTCCGCCGAGACCTGCACCCGGTAGTGCGACGGATGGGCGTCCTGCCAGTGCAGGTCCAGTCGGCCGAGCCGGGCCGGTCGGGCCAGCTCCAGCTGGTACCAGGCGCCGTCCTCGGTCGTGGAGGACCAGCGGGTGGCCGGGTCGCCGTCGACCGCGGCGGACGCCGGGAAGTCGGCGGACTCGTCGCCGGAGGAGGCGGCCCGTACGCCGTGGCCGCGGGCCAGGTCCGGACCGCCGGTCGGCGGATGCGCTCGCACGGTCAGTACGGCCTCTTCGGAGCCGAAGCGGACCGGGACCCGGTAGGTGCGCGCCCCGCCGCCCGCCGGGACGGACAGCTGGATCCGGGCCGTGGCCACCTCGCCGCGCGGGGCCGTGACCTCGGCGGGGGCGCTGACCTTGACGCCCGCCGGCGCCCGGACGGTCAGATCGCCGTGGACGTCACCCGGGCGGCGGGCGGTGAGCCGCACCGCGACGGTGGTGGCGCCGCCGCCGATCTCCGCGTCCACCACGCTCTTCGACAGCCTCAGCTCGGCCGCCGGGCTGTCGGTGAACCAGGGGGTGATCTCGTGCACGGCGGGCGGCTCGCCGCCACCGGACCACACCAGGCGTATCGCGTCGGCCCGTATGCCCCTGCCCGGCGCCTGCGTCCAGCCGCTGCCCGAGACGGCGCTCAGCCGCTGCCAGCCCCGGCCCGGCACATGCGCCTCCAGGGTGCCGAGCTCGTCGGAGCCGCGGCCGGTGAGCGCGGTGACGGCGCTGAGCGGCCGGGTGCGGTCGAAGCGCAGCACCACCGGCTCGGCGGAGCTCAGCGCGGTGACGGGGTCGCCGTCCGCCGCCGCCCGCCGGCCCGGATCGGTCCGCGGCGGCTTCTCGGCCGTCTCGTCCACGCCCGCCCAGGCGTCGGACCGGCCCAGGGCCGAGGCCAGGAACGGGGTGAGCACGCCCTTGCCGACCGTGGCCGCGCTCGCCGCGATCTCCTTGCGCAGGCGGTGCAGCTCCAGCCGGTGCCGCCAGGCCTCGGCGCCGTCGCCGCGCTTCTGCGCGAGCAGCATGTCGACCGCGTGCAACCCGGCGTCGCCGTACCGGCCCAGCTGCTCCAGCCAGGGGCCCGCCTCGTCGCCGAGTGCGGCCTTCAGCCGCCCCGGCGCGTCCCGCATGGTGCGGAAGGAGTCCTTCAACCGGGTGGCGGCGCGCTCCGGGGACACGGCGCCGCCGCCCTGCGCGCCGGTGCCGCCGCCCGACCCGCTGCCCGTGGCACTGCCGGCGCCGTCGGCGCCCGCGCCGTCCAGCGCCGTCCAGAACGCGTCGATCCGGGGCGTCAGATACGCGGACTCCTTGTCGCTCAGCACCGAGGAGGCGTCGTTCCCGGCGAGCGCGCGCAGCGCCGCGCGGGTGTCCGCGTCCGGCCCGGCCAGGTCGTCGACGGCCGCCAGCCAGGAGGCGTGCGGCCGGTAGCCGCGCGGGTTCCAGGCGAAGTCGGCGGCCGTGAACAGCGGGATACGGGAGACCTTCGGCTGCTCCATGGCGTTGGCGAGCAGCGCCGTGGAGCCGGTGGCCACGGCCGGGTCGCGGCCGGTGTACGGGCCCAGGAAGATCCGGTCCTGTGCGTAGTCGTTGACCGGGTAGTTGTCCATGGTCAGCAGCGGATGGCCGAAGGCCGCGCGGGCACCGGCCAGTTCGCCGCCGGTGATGGTCCGCGGCACCACGCCGACGCCGGTCCAGGCCACCTCGACCCCGTCGTCGAGCTGTTCGGCCAGCGCGCGCCGGAAGTCGGTCGCCCCGTCCTGGTAGTACTCCGTCGGCAGCAGCGACAGCGGGGCGGCGGCGTCGGCGTACCGGTCGGCCAGATGCGCGGCGACCGCGTTGGCCACCCTCGCCTGGGCCTTGGCCGCGGCCTCGGACCCCGACCCGAACGCCGAGCGGTCGTTCATGCAGTGCCACTCGGTGTAACTGACGTCCTGGAACTGGAGCTGGAAGCCGCGCATTCCCAGCGCCCACATCGCGTCGATCTTGCGGGTGAGCGCCTTGACGTCCTTGTCCGAGGAGAAGCAGAAGTTCTGACCGGGCGCCACCGCCCAGGCCATCGTGACGTGGTTGCGGCGGGCCCGGTCGGCCAGCGCGCGGAACTCGTCGCGCCGCTCGGCGGGGTACGGGTCGCGCCAGCGGGCCTGCCGGTACGGGTCGTCGCCCGCCGCGTACAGATAGCGGTTCTGCTTGGTCCGCCCCATGAAGTCCAGGTGGTCCAGCCGCTGCTGACGGCTCCACGGGTCGCCGTAGAACCCCTCGGTGGTGCCGCGTACGGCCGCGCTGGGCCAGTCCCGGACGGTCACCGCCGGGAAGCCGTACGAGCCGCCCTGCCGCACCAGCAGCTGCCGCAGCGTCTGGACGGCGTGGAACAGGCCGTCCTCGCCCACCCCGGCGAGTGCGACCGTGGGGGCGCCGTCGACCGTGCCGACCGCCAGCCGGTAGCCGCCGCCGGGCAGATCGCCGCGCGCGGGGGCGCGCAGCGTGCGCAGCGCGTCCTCCGCCTGCCGGCCCTGTACGCGGACGACCAGACCGCCTGCCGGGGCCGCGCCTGAGGGCACCTCCCGGACGGAGTCCGGGGGAGGGCTGCCCGCCCGACCGCCGCCGTTCGCGGGTTCGTCCGTGACCTCGGTGACGGAGTCGGCGCCCGCGTCCCGCAGCAGCGCGCGCAGCGCGTCGAGCGCGTACGGATCGGCGTCCCCGTCGGCGACGAGCGTGACGGTCTCGCCCACCGGTACCTGGCCGCCCTGGGCCTGGAGCGACTGCGGGCGCGGCCAGACCGGCGGCAGGCCGGTCGCGTCGACCCGGTCCGCCGCGGTCGCGCCTCCGGTTTCGGGCTCCGGCTGGGCGGGCGCGGCGACGGCGCCCGGCGCGCCGCCGAGCAGGCCGCCGATGACCGCGGCGGCGAGCGCGGTGGCTCCCGTGGTCCTCGGCTTGTTCGACCGGATCCCCGGGAACTGCACGGCACACTCCTTGTCCCTGTCGGGTTCGTCCCTGTCGGGTCTGTCCCCGTCGCGTGGTCCCCGGCCGCGTGGTCCCCACCGCGTGAGCGCGGCGCTGACAGCCGATAGGCGACGAGCCCACCACCCGGCCGGTGAGGGTGTCAACGGCGCTGACCGAAGTGCCGGTATTGCGATGCGGGCGTGCCGGTATTGCGACGCGGACAGGGGTGGGCAGGGGCGGGCGGAGGTGGGCCGGGGGCGGGCCGTGGCCTCCGCGCCCGCAAGTCTGCCGCTGGGATGTCCGTTTCGCCCGTACGCTCTGTGTCGCCGGTCCGGGATGGCCGGGAAATCGCCCGCGGGCGGCTGATGTGACCTGGGGCACGTTCCTGGATCGGTCACGTCTGCCTCCGCCCCCAGTGGGTAGGGCTGGACGTATCCCACTGCCGAGACCCCCACGGAGGCCCTCGTGGCCGCATCCGCCCAGCTCCTGCTCTCCGCGCTGTCCAAACCGGCGCTGCCCCTCGATGACAGCGTCGACCGCGCCCCGGACCTGTTCGCAGGAGTCTCCGACCCGGACTCCGGACTGGACGGGGCGGACTCCGCCGGCGCCGTGGAGCCGCCGCTGACCAGCGAACCTCCGCTGGCCGACGCCGCCCCGCTGACCAGCGAGCCGCCGCTCGCCACGGAACTGCCGCTGACCAGTGAGCCGACCGCCGTCGGACTGGGCGCGGGAACGGGTATGACCTCGACGGAGTTCTGAGCTTCCGGGCTTCGGGCTCCAAGCTTCGGGCTCCAAGCTCCGGGCTTTCCGACGGAGTGCCGAACTCCCCGGAGATCCGGGGTGACCTGAGGAGAGCTGATGGGCAGAGCGCGGCTCGCCGAACTGCATGGTGTCGCCACGTCCTACGAGCCCGAACCGGGCCGGACCGTCCAGGTGCCCGAGGACACCGTGGTGGCCGTGCTCGCCGCCCTGGGCGTCGACGCATCGACGCCCCGCGCGGTGCGCGCCGCCCTGGAGCGGCACGCGCACGGCGAGGCCACCCGGCTGCTTCCGCCCTGCGTGGTCGTACGCCCTGGTCGGCCGCCCCGGCTCCACCTGCCCGAGGGCACCGCGCTGCGCGTGGAGACGGAGGACGGCGAGACCCGCGCCTGGGGCTTGGAGGCCACCGACAGCCGCGCTCGGGGACCCGAGGCACCTGGCGCTCGGGGGTCCGAGGCCACCGGCACCGGTGCTCGGGGTGTGTCGGCGTACGGAACCCGCGCTTGGGGCTCGGACGCGCCCGGCACCCGGGCCTGGGGAGCGGACGCGCTCGACACCCGGACCGGGGGCGTGGAGGCGCCCGGCTCCCGCGCCTGGGGTGCGGACGCGCCCGGCACCGGCGCTTGGAGCGGTGGCGCGCCCGGCACCGGCGGCTGGGGTGCGGACGCGCCTGGCACCGGCACCTGGAGCGGTGGCGCGCCCGGCACCGGCGGCGTGCCGGACCCCACCGCCGCGTTACCCCTGGGCCGCCACACGCTGCGCGCGCACGCCCCCGACGGGCGCTCCGGGATCGCCACCCTGGTCGTCGCCCCCGATCGGATGCCCGCGCCCCCGGCCCGCACCCACGGGTTCATGGTCCAGCTGTACTCCCTGCTGTCCGCACGCTCGTGGGGCATGGGCGACCTCGGCGACCTCGCGGATCTGGCGGCCTGGTCCGGGCGGACGCTCGGCACCGGGTTCCTCCAGATCAATCCGCTGCACGCCGCCGTCCCCGGCGCCCCCACCGACCCGTCCCCGTACCGCCCCTCCTCGCGCCGCTTCCCCGACCCCGTCTATCTGCGGGTCGAGGACGTGCCCGAGTACGCGCAGCTGCGCGGCCCCGCCCGCGAGCGCGCCGACGATCTCCTCGGCCGGGCCGCCGATCTGCGGGCGGGCGTGCTGGACCAGGGCGCGCTGATCGACCGGGACGCGGTGTGGGCCCTCAAGAGCGAGGCGCTGCGGCTGGTGCGGGCCGCGCCGATGAGCCCCGGCCGCCGCGCTGCCTACGGCGACTTCCTCGCCGCCCGCGGCCAGGCGCTGGACGACCACGCCACGTGGTGCGCCCTCGCCGAGGTGTACGGGTCCGACTGGCGCCGCTGGCCGCAGGGGCTGCGCGATCCGCGCTCCGCCCGCACCGCCCGCGCCCGCGGCGAGCACCGGGAACGCGTCGACTTCCACCGCTGGCTCGCCTGGCTGATGGACGCGCAGCTCGCCGCCGCCCAGCGCGCCGCACGCGAGGCGGGCATGGCCGTCGGGCTGGTCCACGACCTGGCGGTCGGGGTGCACCCCACGGGCGCCGACACCTGGTCGCAGCAGGACGCGTTCGCCGCGGGCATGTCGATCGGCGCGCCGCCCGACGCGTTCAACGCCCGCGGCCAGGACTGGGGACTGCCGCCCTGGCGCCCGGACGCCCTGGCCGCGACGGGCTACGCCCCGTACCGCGATCTGCTGCGCGGCCTGCTGCGGCACGCGGGAGCGCTGCGCATCGACCACGTGATGGGCCTGTTCCGGTTGTGGTGGGTGCCGGAGGGCCGGGAGCCCACCGAGGGCGCCTACGTCCGCTACGACGCGGAGGCGATGCTCGGCGTCCTGGCACTGGAGGCGCACCGCGCGGGCGCGGTGGTGATAGGGGAGGACCTGGGCACCGTCGAGCCCGGGGTCCGCGAGTCCCTGGCCGGGCGCGGCGTGCTGGGCACGTCGGTGCTGTGGTTCGAACGGGACTACGCGGCGGCGGAGGCCGCGGAGGCGGAGGCCAAGAAGTCCGCGCAGCTCGCGAAGTCGGCTGGGTCCGCGAAGTCCGCCGGGTCCGCGGAGGCGGCACCGACGCCCGAGCCCCCAGCCGAGACCGCGCCCGAGACCGCGCCCGAGACCGCGCCCGAGACGCCGCCCGAGACCGCGCCGCACGGCGACACGGCCGCCGACGGCGAACCCGCCCCCGCCCCCGTGGCCGTACGCGCCCGCCCGCTGCCGCCCGAGGCGTGGCGGGCGGACTGCCTGGCCACCGCCACCACGCACGACCTGCCGAGCACCGCCGCCCGCCTCACCGGGGAGCACGTCGAGCTGCGGCACCGGCTGGGGCTGCTGACCCGGCCGCTCGCCCAGGAACAGGCCGAGGACACGGCCGAGGCGGCCGAGTGGCTGGCGCTGCTCGGGCGGCTGGGCCTGCTGCCGGAGGGGCCGGGCGACGAGGAGGGCGCGGTCAAGGCGGTGCACCGGTTCCTGGTGCGCACCCCGGCCCGGATGGTGGGGGTGTGGCTGCCCGACGCGGTCGGCGACCGCAGACCGCAGAACCTCCCCGGCACCTGGGGCGACCAGTACCCGAACTGGCGGCTGCCGATCGCCGACGCGCGGGGGCGCCCGATCACGCTGGAGGAGCTGGCCGGCTCCCCCCGGCTGCACGCGCTGATGGAGGAGGTCCGCGCGGGCCTGGCGGGCCGGTAGCCGCCGCCCGAGCCGAGCCCGCGGGCCCCGTACGGGCACCCCGGCCGCGCGGTGCGTTCCGGGGTTCGCTAGTTTGGGACCGTGGTCAACAAGAACGCCCTGCGCGCCGGCGCCGTGTCCGCCGGAACGACGCTGATGATGCTGCTGATGTCGTCCCCCGCGTCCGCGCTCGTGCGCGACGACGGCGACGACCCGGGTCCGGGTCTGAGCGTCGCCGCGACGCTCGGCCTCTACGTCGCGCTCCCGATCGTCTCCTTCCTGGTGATCACCGGGCTGGTCATGATGGGCGACAAGTCGCGCAAGCAGAGCGGCTGACGACACTTCCCTTCACTTCCCACGAGGGCGTCCACCGGCTATACGAGCCGGTCGGGCGCCCTCGTCATGTCTGCACGGACCGGCTGGGACATCAGAAAACTCCGGGTCCTGCCCACCCTCGGCGAGCTGGACACCGTCACCGCCGCCGCCACCGCGCTCCCGCTACGCGCGGCCTACCTCCTGACCCGCCTGGCCGCCGTGCCGCCGGGGCCCGGTTGAGCAGCTCCCTGACCAGGGGCGGAGCCCCTTCGACGGCACCCTTATTTTCGCTTTAACTTACGGTGACGTAACCTACGGGGCCGTAGGAAACCCGCCGCTCTACGTCCCCAGGAGCACGCCTGTGACCACCGCCCCGCCCCTCATTCCCCGCCAGTCGGAGTGGAGTGACCGCAAGCTCCTGTACGCGCTCGAAGAGGTCGTCGAGACCGAGCTCAACCGCCACCTCAAGGTCGCCAAGGAGTGGATGCCGCACGAGTACGTGCCCTGGAGCGACGGCCGCAACTTCGACGGCGTCATGGGCGGCGAGCCCTGGGCACCGGAGCAGTCCAAGGTCTCCGACATCGGCCGTACCGCGCTGGTGGTCAACCTCCTGACCGAGGACAACCTGCCCAGCTACCACCACGAGATCGCCACGCTCTTCGGGCGCGACGGCGCCTGGGGCACGTGGGTGCACCGCTGGACCGCCGAAGAGGGCCGGCACGGCATCGTCATGCGCGACTACCTGCTCACCTCGCGGGCCGTCGACCCGGTCGCGCTGGAGCGGTTCCGTATGGCGCACATGTCGGAGGGCTTCGAGTCCGACAACCGGCACAGCATGCTGCACTCGATCGCGTACGTCGCCTTCCAGGAGCTGGCCACCCGCATCTCGCACCGCAACACCGGCCACCACTCCGGCGACCCGGTGTGCGACCGGATGCTGGCCCGGATCGCGACCGACGAGAACCTGCACATGGTCTTCTACCGGAACCTGCTGGCCAAGGCGTTCGAGCTGGCTCCCGACCAGACCATGGCCGCCGTCCGCGACGTGGTGGTGAACTTCCGTATGCCGGGACACGGCATTCCCGGTTTCGAGCGGGCCGCCGCCCAGATGGCCATCGGCGGGATCTACAACCTGCGGATACACCACGACGACGTGCTGCAGCCCGTCCTGCGCTTCCTCAAGACCCTGGAGCTGAGCGGGCTGCACGCCGAGGGACACCAGGCGCAGGAGGAGCTGGGCCTGTTCCTGGGCGGACTGGACGACCAGGCCACCAAGTTCGACGAGCGCCGCGCGGCCCTCCTGGCCCGCCGGGCCGCCCGCGCCGCCAAGGCCTGATCTCTCCGCCAGCGGCCTGACCTTCTCCGTCAGCCCCGCGCCGGGCCCACGCCCCGGCGCGGGGCTGACGACTGCGCCGGGGCATCGCAGGTAGCCGTACCGTGCCCACCCGCCCCGAAGGGGACGGGCGGGCCGGAGGGGGGGCAACCCCGCCGCGGGCGTCGCGCCGCGGGCGCGGTCGCCGCAGGGCGCGGGGTGCCCCCGTCGCGCTACCTCAGGCGGCAGCCGAATCGGCGGCCTGCGCCTTGAGCGCCCGCTCGACGCCCGAGCGCGACTCCAGGACCAGCCGGCGCAACGCCGCGTTCGGCTCGGACGTGGCCAGCCAGGCGTCCGTCGCCTCCAGCGTCGCCCGCTCCACCTGGAGCGACGGGTAGAGGCCCACCGCGATCTGCTGCGCCATCTCGTGGCTGCGCGCGCCCCAGACGTCCTTGACGACCGCGAAGAACCTCTCCGCGTACGGGGCCAGCAGCTCGCGCTGGTCGGCCTGGACGAAGCCGTTGATGACGGCCTCCTGCATCGCGTTCGGCAGCTTGTCGGACTCCACGACCGACGCCCAGGCCTCCGCCTTGGCCTCGGCCGTCGGCTGCGCCGCCCGCGCCGTCGCCGCGTGCCGCTCACCCGCCGCCGTCTTGTCCCGCTGGTACTCGGCCGCGATGGCGTCCTCGTCGGCACGGCCGGTCGCCGCGAGCCGCTGCAGCAGCGACCAGCGCAGCTCGGTGTCCACGACCAGGCCCTCGACGGACTCGGTGCCCTCCAGCAGCCCGGCGAGGAGGTCGAGCTGCTCGTCCGTCCGCGCGGTCGCGGCGAAGGCGCGCGCCCAGGCCAGCTGGTGGTCGCTGCCGGGCTCCGCGGCCCGCAGCCGCTCCAGGGTGGCCTCGGTCCACTTCGCCAGGCCCGTCTCGCGCCACTGCGGGTCCGCGTACAGGTCCAGCGCCAGCTTCACCTGGCGGTGCAGCGACTGCACGACGCCGATGTCCGACTCCTCGGCGACACCGGAGAGCACCAGCTCCAGGTAGTCCCGGGCGGCCAGCTCGCCGTCGCGGGTCATGTCCCAGGCCGACGCCCAGCACAGGGCGCGCGGCAGGGACTCCGCGAAGTAGCCCAGGTGCCGCTGGACGGTCCACAGCGACTGCTCGTCCAGCCGCACCTTCGCGTAGCTCAGGTCGTCGTCGTTGAGCAGCACGACTGCCGGGCGCTTCCGCCCGGCCAGCTCCGCCACCTCGGTCAGTTCACCGTCGACGTCCAGCTCGATCCGGTCGGTGCGGACCAGCTTGCCGTCCTGGTGGTCGTACAGCCCGATCGCGATCCGGTGCGGCCGCAGCACAGGCTCGCCCTTGGCACCCGCCGGCAGCGCCGGGGCCTCCTGCCGGACCGCGAAGGCGGTGATGACTCCGGAGGCGTCGGTGACGATCTCCGGGCGGAGCACATTGATCCCCGCCGTCTCCAGCCACTTCTTCGACCACGTCTTCAGGTCGCGGCCGCTGGTCTCCTCCAGCGCGCCCAGCAGGTCCGACAGCCGGGTGTTGCCGTACGCGTGCCGCTTGAAGTACGCCTGCACGCCCTTGAAGAACTCGTCCATGCCGACGTACGCCACGAGCTGCTTGAGCACGCTGGCGCCCTTGGCGTACGTGATGCCGTCGAAGTTGACCAGGACGTCGTCCAGGTCCCGGATCTCCGCCATGATCGGGTGCGTGGACGGCAGCTGGTCCTGCCGGTAGGCCCACGTCTTCATGGAGTTGGCGAAGGTGGTCCACGAGTGCGGCCACCGCGAACCCGGCGCGTACGCCTGGCAGGCGACCGAGGTGTACGTGGCGAACGACTCGTTCAGCCACAGGTCGTTCCACCACTCCATGGTGACCAGGTCGCCGAACCACATGTGGGCCAGCTCGTGGAGGATGGTCTCGGCACGCAGCTCGTACGACGCGTCCGTCACCTTCGACCGGAACACGTACTGGTCGCGGATGGTCACCGCGCCCGCGTTCTCCATCGCACCCGCGTTGAACTCCGGCACGAAGAGCTGGTCGTACTTGGCGAACGGGTAGTCGCAGTCGAACTTCTCCTGGAACCAGTCGAAGCCCTGCCGGGTCACCTCGAAGATCGCGTCCGCGTCGAGGAACTCGGCCAGCGACGGGCGGCAGTAGATGCCCAGCGGCACCGACCGGCCGTCGCCCTCCCAGCTGCTGTGCACGCTGTGGTACGGGCCCACGATCAGCGCCGTGATGTAGCTGGAGATCCGCGGGGTCGGCTCGAAGTGCCAGACGTTGTCCTTCGGCTCCGGCGTCGGCGAGTTGGAGATCACCGTCCAGCCCTCGGGCGCCGTCACCGTGAACTGGAACGTCGCCTTGAGGTCGGGCTGCTCGAAGGAGGCGAACA
The DNA here is from genome assembly GCF_030553055.1 of Streptomyces sp. XD-27. Lineage (NCBI taxonomy): Bacteria > Bacillati > Actinomycetota > Actinomycetes > Kitasatosporales > Streptomycetaceae > Streptomyces > Streptomyces sp. XD-27. Next base: position 2,455,884 of record NZ_CP130713.1, on the reverse strand, counting down.
CCCGCCGCGCGTCCGGCACCTCGAACTGCGTGTACAGATAGGCCTGGTCGTCCACCGGGTCCACGAAGCGGTGCAGACCCTCACCGGTGTTGGTGTACGCGCAGTCCGCGACGACCTTCAGTTCGTTGGGGCCCACCAGCAGCCCCGGCAGCGCGATCCGCGAGTCGGCGAAGACCGCCGCCGGATCCAGCGCCTCGCCGTTGAGCACGACCTCGTGCACCTCGGGCGCGATCAGGTCGATGAAGGTCTCCGCCCCGCCTTCGGCGCTGTCGAACCGCACGGTGGTCACGGAGCGGAACCGCCCGCCCTCCTGCGCACCGCTCAGGTCGAGAACGATCTCGTACGCGTCCACGGTGAGCAGGCGCGCCCGCCGCTGCGCCTCTTCGCGGGTCAGATTCGTGCCAGGCACGTGGGCATCTCCTCGGTATGTGACGTTTTTCGCCATCCTTCCACGCCCCGGCCGCCTGTCACACGGCCTTCTGGGCCTGTCCGAGCCGATCTTGCCACGCCCGCCGGCACCCGGCGGGGGCGTTTTCCACAGGCCGCCCCCGCCGGTATGACTTATCCCAGCTCGGCGGCGACCAGCTCCGCGATCTGCACCGCGTTGAGCGCCGCGCCCTTGCGGAGGTTGTCGTTGGACAGGAACAGCGCCAGGCCGTTGTCCACGGTCTCGTCCACCCGGATCCGGCCCACGTAGCTCGCGTCCTTGCCCGCGGCCTGGAGCGGCGTGGGGATCTCCGACAGCTCGACGCCGGGCGCGTCCTTGAGCAGCTCGTAGGCGCGCGCCACGCTCAGCGGACGCGCGAAGCGCGCGTTGACCTGGAGGGAGTGGCCGGAGAAGACGGGGACGCGCACGCAGGTGCCGGAGACCTTGAGGCCGGGGATCTCCAGGATCTTGCGGGACTCGTTGCGCAGCTTCTGCTCCTCGTCGGTCTCGAAGGAGCCGTCGTCGACGAGGTTGCCGGCCAGTGGCAGCACGTTGAAGGCGATGGGGCGCTTGTAGACGCCGGGCTCGGGGAACTCCACGGCCTCGCCGTCGAAGGCGAGCTGGTCGGCCTGCTCGGCGACCTTGCACGTCTGGCCGTGCAGCTCGGCGACGCCCGCCAGTCCGGAGCCGGACACGGCCTGGTAGGTGGTGGCGACCAGGGCGGTCAGCTCCGCCTCCAGGTGCAGCGGCTTGAGCACCGGCATGGCCGCCATGGTGGTGCAGTTCGGGTTGGCGATGATCCCCTTGGGGCGGTCCTTGACCGCGTGCGGGTTGACCTCGGAGACCACCAGCGGGACCTCGGGGTCGAGCCGCCAGGCCGAGGAGTTGTCGATCACCACGGCGCCCTGGGCGGCGACCTTCTCGGCGAGCGCCCGGGAGGTCGCGCCGCCGGCGGAGAACAGCACGATGTCCAGGCCGGTGTAGTCGGCCGTGGAGGCGTCCTCGACCGTGACGCCGTCGATGACCGTGCCGGCCGAGCGGGCGGAGGCGAACAGCCGGAGCTCGGTGACCGGGAAGTTCCGCTCGGCGAGGATCTTGCGCATGACCGTGCCGACCTGACCGGTGGCTCCGACGATTCCTACCCTCACGGTGTCTCCTTCGTGCGTTGCTGGCGAGGCGGGTGCCGCCGCCCATGATGCGTATGTCCCCGGTCGTCTTGTCCAATCCATTCCATTATTCGAGGCCCGGGCACGAGAAGGGGCGGGTGCCCGGGAGAGCACCCGCCCCGCGCCGTACCGGAATGCCTACGGAACGACCTTCTCGATCTTCACGCTGCCGCCGCCGGTGACCGTCCCGGAGGCGTTGAGCAGCTGCACCTGGCCGAAGAAGGAACGGCCCTCGGGAGCCGCGCCCGCCACCTCGACCTTGGCCGCGACCTGCGCGGACGCGCCGTTCGCCAGCTTCACGGCCGACGCCTTGTCCACCGTGACGGTGCCGAGCGAGGGGGCGAAATACACGTCGCGGTAGTCGTACTCGGTGCTGCCCGCCGGCACTCCGTAGCCGACGACCTCGATGGTGTACTTACCGGCCTTCGGCTTGGTGAGGCTGACCGCCTCGTCCGAGTCGCCGTCCGCCGAGGAGCCGACGACCTTGCCGTCCAGCAGGACGTTCAGGTCCAGGTCGGCCTTGGTGTCCGAGACCCCGCCGATCGCGACGTCCAGGCGCGAGACACCCTCACCGAGAGTGACCTCCGTGGTGTGGGTCTCACCCTCCTTGATCGTCGGGCGGGTGGTCTTGGACGAGCCCAGCTCGCCGCCCTTGAGCTTGCCGTCGATCGCGGCGTAGCCGTTGGTGACCTTCCACTCGACGGGCGCGGGGGTGCCGACCTTGGCCTCGGGCACGGTCTGGGTCTCCGGCTCGAAGGTGGTGCCCAGCGCCGTCGCGGTGACTGTGTACGGGTTGTCGAGCAGCGGCGAGGTGCGGCGCGACTCGACCTCGATCTCCCACACGCCCGGGATCGGGTTGGCGTAGGAGCGCAGGTCCGGACGGCAGGTGTTGGCCGGGTTGTCGTAGTTCGGATAGCAGTTGATCGTCGACGTCGGGTCCACCGGGACGCCGTACGGGTTGATGGCGATCCAGCGGGTCTGGCTGCCGGTGCCCAGGCCGTTCGTCTTGACCTCCAGGGACTTGGCGCCCTCCGGAACGGTCACGAAGTAGGACTTGGTGCCGTTGCGCTGCACCGAGCCGGAGGCCCCGTACGCGTAGTGCGGCTTGGCCAGCGGCTTGGCGACCACGACCGTGGCCAGGATCTGCTTGTCGACACCCTCGGTGCCCGGGTCGTTCACGTCGAGGATCGCGGTGTGGATGCCGGCGGCGCGGGTCTTCGCCGTGACCTTGACGGTGACCGGCCTGTCCAGCGGCAGGCTGACCGATTCCTTGGCCAGGTCGAAGGTGCCGTCGTTGTTCCGCAGCGCCAGCTCGTGCCGCACGGCGCGGTCCGGGCCGGTGGTCCGGGTGATGGTGACGTCGTACGTCCGGGACTCGCCGGTCTTGAGGCCGCCCTCGCGGTCGTAGATGCCGGTGCCGAAGCCCGGCGTCTTGAGGTGGTCCGACAGCGCGGTCTTCACCGGCGCCTTGACCGTGTACTCATGGGCGGTGGCGTGGTCGCGGATCGCGTCCCACGCGCCGATGATGTCGATCAGGCCGGAGCCCTCCACGTACGCCTGCACGCCCGGGATGTGCTTGGCGGTGCTGGTCAGCGCGGTGCGCAGCTCCGCCGGCGGCAGGTCGATGTCCTCCTGCTCGGCAGCCGACAGCAGCAGCGCCGTGGCGCCCGTGGCCTGCGGCGAGGCCATTGACGTGCCCTGGAGCATGCTGTAGCCGGGCGGCAGCTCGTAGCCGGCCTCCTTGACCGGGCTGCCGGGCAGCCAGGTCTGGGTGGTGTTGATGGAGGCACCCGGGGCGGCGAGGGTCGGGGTGAAGCCGCCGTCCTCGCGCGGGCCGCGGGAGGAGAACGGCATCATGTCGTACTTCTTGGTGACCTCGGAGCCGTAGTTGGCGGCCCAGGTCTCCTTGGAGACGCTCGCGCCGACGCTGATGACCTTGTCGGCCAGGGCCGGGTCGCCGATGGTGTTCGTGCCGGGGCCGCTGTTGCCCGCGGAGATCACCAGCTGCACGCCGTAGGTGTCGATCAGGCGCGTGTACAGCTCGGCGCGGGCGTTGTTGCCGTCGTTCAGCGCGGGCAGGCCGCCGATCGACATGTTGACGATGTCCACGTGGCGGTTGACCACGAGGTCGATCATGCCCTCGGTCAGCGCGACGTTGGTGCAGCCGCCGGTCCAGGTGCAGGCGCGGGACGAGACCAGCTTGGCGCCGGGCGCCGCGCCGTTCATCTTGCCGCCGAAGAGGCCCTTGGCGGCGGTGATGCCGGCCACGTGGGTGCCGTGCTCGGACTCGATCACGCCGATGTTGACGAAGTCGGCCTTCTTGCCCACCCAGCTGCCGCCCAGCGGGTCCATCGGGACGTCCTTGCGGATCTCCACGACGAACGGGACGCGCTCGGCGACCGGCGTGGCCGGGTCGTCCTTGCCGAAGTAGCCGACCTGGAAGCCGTCCCGGTACGGCTTCATGACCTCGTCGTCGCCGAAGTCGCCGTCGTTGTCGAGGTCGACCCGGACGGTGCCCTTCGCGGCGTCGTACAGCACGCCCCAGGAGTCGGTGGTGTCGCCGTCCCGGTTCAGGTCGCCCTTGGCGTCGCCGCCGGTCGTCGCGCTCTCCTTGAAGACGCTGACGCCGTAGGAGCCGGCCGGGGCGGTGTAGGTGCGGCCGTTGTAGCTGAAGCTGGGGCCGGAGACGGTGGTCACCATCGGCCGCCAGGTGCCGTCCTGGTCCACGATCGGATCGGTGGCCGTCACCCAGTCGACGATCTTGCGCTCGCCGGTGGTGGTCTTCTGCAGCGCCGGGTGGCCGAGGTCCACGCCGGAGTCGAGGACGCCGATCGTCACGCCCCGGCCGTCGGCCTTGGGGTGGTTCTTGACGAAGTCGACGGCTCCGGTCTCGAACGACGGCTGGTACGGGTTCTTGGCGGGGGTGTCCTTGCCCGGCGCCGGGTAGCTGCCGGCCCGCGCGGCCTTGGCGCCCTCGGCGCGGTCGGCGCGCGGGGTCGGGTCGGGCAGCCGGATCTCCTGGCGGAGGTCGATGCCGTGGACGGAGGAGAGCTTCTCCGCCTTGGCGATGGCGGCGTCGGCCTTGCCGGTGGGGACGGTGGCGCGGACATAGCCGAGCTTGTCGTACGCGCGCCCCACCGAGGCGCCCTTGACCGCGTCGAGCTGGTCGGCGACCTGCTCGGTCGCGCCCGGTGCGGTGGCGATCATCATCGTGACGTGCTTGTCGCCGTCCGCCTTGGCCTCGGCGAGCAGGTGGGCGTCTGCGGCGCCGAGCTTGTCGGAGGCGGACTTCGGCCGGCTCTCCGGTGAGCTGGAGGCCGCCGGCTCGTCGCCGAGGGTGGCGGCGACGACGGGGGCGGGGCCTGCGGCCGCGAGGGCGGCCACCAGGCCCGCGCCTATCGCTATGCGGGCCGTGCGTCTCACGCCGCGTGCGGGTCTCGCTTCAGGTGATGGGGACATGGGCATCCTTGTTCGGAATACGGTGCCGTCGGTCCGTTCACCTTTGTGGAAGTGACTGTCGTTTGGGGAGAGTTGCCCGACCCTGATTCCGTCGATGGCACATTCCCGCCATACGCCATCGAGAACAAAGCGACACCAATGCCGTCAACCGGGAGCCCGGCCCCCGGCTACCCCTTCGGGTGAATTTCATGTGAGCGCCGGCAGGCCGGCAGCCGTAGCCCGGATGGCGATCCGCCCCGGATCCGCCCCCGACGGATCGATGTGCGGATCTCGGTGGCGTGCGTTGCCACGACGTTCACGCCATGGCCACCCCCGCTGCCAAGCATCCCCAGTGACAGGGCGGTTCTCCGCCCACCGCCATACGGTTTCCACTCGGGGAGACGAGCGCATGTCCCGCATACGGTCCGCCGCCCACGCTCTCGACCGCCGTACGCTGCTGACCGCCGTGGGCGCCGCCGGAGCGGCCACCGGACTGGGCGTCGCCCTCGGGCCCGCCTCAGGATCCGCCACCGCGTCGCCGGGCGCGCCCCGCGGCGCCGCCCCCGCCCAGCGGGTCGCCACCGCCCCCTCGCGCCCACCACCGCCGGCACCACGCTGCGGACGGTCGCCGCCCCGCGCGGCACCGGAGGCTACCGGCGGCTCACCGACGGCCCGGGCTGGCCCCGCGTCGTACGCTCCGAACTCGCCCCGGCCAAGGGCGGCCGGGAGCGCCGGCGCACCACGCTCGCCTCCTTCGTGCAACTCACCGACCTGCACCTGACCGACGTCCAGCACCCGCTGCGCTACGAGTTCCTGCGCTCGGGGCAGGTGGGCGCCTGGCGGCCGCACGAGGCGCTGTCGGTGGCCGGTGTGGTCTCGCTCATCGAGCGCGTCAACCGGCTGCGCGGCGGACCGGTCACCGGCACCCCGCTCTCCTTCGCGATGACCACCGGCGACAACACGGACAACAACGCGCGGATCGAGCTGGACTGGTTCCTGACCGCGATGAGCGGCGGCCGGATCACCCCCAACACCGGCGACCCGCGCCACTACGAGGGCGTCCAGAACAGCGGGCTCAAGCACTTCTGGCACCCCGGGAGCGCACTGCGCGACATCGACAAGCGGGTCGGCTTCCCGCGCATCGACGGGTTCCTCGAAGCGGCGCTGCGCACGGTCAACAGCCCTGGCCTGCACCTGCCCTGGTACTCCACCATCGGCAACCACGACGACCTCTCCGGCGGCGTCTACGCCTTCGACCGCGGCTACCTCACCGAACTGGCCACCGGCGGCCGCAAGCTGGAGATCATCCCGGCCGCGGAAGCCGAGAAGATCTACGAAGGCGAGCGGGAGGGCGCCGACCCCAAGGGCACGCACATGAAGGAGCTGCTGCGCGCCCACGCCCGCGAGATGCGCTCGGTCACCCCGGACGAGCGCCGCGCGCCGGTCACCGTCCACGACTACCTGGCCGCGCACCTGGACCCCGGGCACGCGGGTGCCGGACCCGTCGGGCACGGCTACACGCGGGAGAACCTGGAGAAGGGGACGCTGTACTACACGTTCCGGATCTCCGACGACGTCATCGGCATCAGCCTGGACTCCACCGACCCCGGCGGCCACTACACCGGATCCGTCGGCACCGCCCAACTGCGCTGGCTGGAGCGCACCCTGAAGGCGCACAAGGATGACCACATCCTGGTCTTCAGCCACCACTACAGCCGGAGCATGAAGAACCTCAACCGCGACCCGGCCCGCCCGAACGAGGCCCGGCACGGCGGTGCCGAGCTCGTCGCGCTCTTCAAGCGCCACCCGCAGGTGCTGGCCTGGATCAACGGCCACAGCCACAAGAACGAGATCACCGCCCGCGGCACCTTCTGGGAGATCACCACGGCCTCGCACATCGACTTCCCGCAGCTGGCCCGGGTCGTCGAGGTCACCGACAACCACGACGGCACGATCTCGCTGTTCACCACGCTGGTGGAGTCCGCCGCACCGCACCGCACCGACTTCACCGACCTGTCCCAGACCGGCCTCGCCGCGCTCTACCGCGAACTGTCCTTCAACGCCCCCGGTTCCCGCGGGACGCTCGCCGGACAGCCCGACGACCGGAACACCGAACTGCTGCTGCGCAAGCGCTGACCCGGCGGGACGCGCCGGGGGCCCGGACCGGCCCCGGCCGACCCTCAGCGCGGCAGTACGAGGACGTAGGCGGCCGGGTCGCGGTCGACCGCGGCCATCAGGGCCGTGCGGACCAAGGCGGCCTGGTCCCCCGGGGCGTGGCGCATCCGGTGCGGCGTGGCGTACACCACCGTGATGCCCAGCCGCTCCAGCCGCTCGCGCAGCGTCGTCTCCTCGCACCGGCTTCCGGTGGCCGGCGCCGGCTTCTCGTACTGCGGCAGCCGCGCGTCCAGCACCAGGGCCACGGCCTGGTCCGGCCAGTAGGCGTCCACACCGCCCAGCCACGGGCCGCCGGGCATCCGCAGCTCGACGTTCCACAGCGGCTCGGGCAGCCCGTGGCCGCGGATCATGGCGTACAGCTGGCCCTCGGCGACGCCGCGGGCCTCGGCGAGCAGGGCGTCCACGGCGCCCGCCACGTACGGCCGCGTCAGCAGCCGCGCCGCGGTCAGCTCCCGCACGATCGCCGTCGTCTCGCAGTGCGCGCCGCGCACCGCCTCCACCAGCAGCCGGCGCACCGACGTGGCGTCCCGGAGCCGGGCCACCGCGTCCGTCAGCGCCCGGGCCACGGGGGCGGTCGGCACCCCGGCGATGTCCACCGGCTCGGGCAGCGGGTGACCGCGTACGACGCGCACATAGCCGACGGAGCGGGTCCGCCGGGTGCGCGGCACCAGGACGTCGACGTGGTCGAGGGAGAGCAGCGGGGGAGCGGCGGAGAAGTGGTGCAGGGCGAGCGCGGCCAGCCCGGTGACCATCACGGGCTCCGTCGCCGCCGTGGTGCCGGTCCGCGCGGTGGCCCCGGTCCGCGCGGGCGCGCGGCCGACGTAGAGCAGCGCGGCGTGCAGCAGCTCCTCGCCGGTCGGCGGGCCGGGGTGGAGCAGGTGGACGCCCGGCAGCAGCTGCCGCCACGGTCCGCCGGCGCGACTGCGCTCGGCGACGGTCGCGGCGGTCACACCGTGCGCACGGAGCTGGCGTGTGGTCAGCACCAGGCGCCGTACGTCGGAGAGGTGCCGCAGGGGGAGCGGGGAGAGCGGGGTGGGGGTCTCCCCGCCGGGGGAAGTGTGGTTCATGCCCCGGCCATTCCCGCGCTCTCTCCGCTCCCTAACCGCTGTTACACGTTCGTCGACGAATCAGGACAACACCGTCCTAAAGTACGGGCGTTCGAGCGCCGAAGGGCGGTGCGCCATCTGGCCCGACCGCACGGCGCGCCCGGGTGACGAGCCCAGGTCAGCGGGTGGCCCGCGCGTCGCACTCCTGGGCGCGGAGCGCCCGTGCCAGGTCGTCCCGCGCCTCGCTGACCAGACGGCGCAGCGCGGGCGCCGCGTCCGCGTGCTCCGCCAGCCAGGCGTCCGTCGCCTCCAACGTGCCGGGGTCGTCCTGGAGCGCAGGGAAGAGCCCGCGCACGATCGCCATGCCGATCTCGATCGACCGTTCGCGCCACACGCTCTCCAGCGCCGCGAAGTACCGCTTCGCGTACGGCGCGAGCAGCTCCCGCTGGTCCGCCTGGCAGAACCCCGCGATGGTGGCCTCCACCAGCGCGTTGGACAGCCGGTCCGACTCCACGACCGACGCCCACGCCTCCGCCTTGACCTCCTCCGACGGCCGGGCCGCCAGGCAGCGGACCTGGTGCCGCTTGCCGGAGGCGGTGTCGTCCCTGGCCAGCTCCGCCGCGATCACCGACTCGTCCGCCACACCGTGCGAGGCGAGCGGCTCCAGGAACACCCACCGCAGCTCCTGGTCGACGTCGAGCCCGTCGATCCGGGCCGTGCCGTCCAGCAGCCCGCGCAGCAGCCTCAGTTCGCTGTCGGAGTCGGCGTTCTGGGCGAAGAACCGGGCCCACGCCAGCTGGTGGCCGCTGCCGGGCTCGGCGAGCCGCAGCTCGCGCAGTGCGCTCTCGGCCACCTCGGCGCCCGCCTGCTCCCGGTTCTCGGGCGCGCTGTAGTGCACCAGCGCGCTGCCGGCCCAGGACTGGACCATCTGCAGTACGCCGATGTCGGTCTCGGCGCCGGCGAACCGCTGCACCAGGTCCAGGTAGTCGCGGGCGGGCATCAGCCCGTCGCGGGTGAGGTTCCACAGCGCCGACCAGCACAGCGCGCGGGCCAGCGGGTCGGTGAGGTCGCCCAGGTGCCGGCGCAGGGTGTCGAGCGAGTCCGCGTCGAACCGCACTTTGCAGTAGGTGAGGTCGTCGTCGTTGACCAGGATCAGCTCGGGCCGCTCGGCGCCCGCCAGCTCGGGCACCTCGGTGCGCGGCCCGGAGACGTCGACCTCCACCCGGGCGTACCGCACCAGCGCGCCGTCGGCGTCGCGGCGCCGGTACAGGCCCACGGCGACCCGGTGCGGCCGCAGCGTCGGGTGGCTCTCCGCCGCCTCCTGGAGGATGGACAGCTCGGTGACGCGGCCGGCCGCGTCGTACGTCGCCTGCGGCGTGAGCACATTGACCCCGGCGGTCTGCAGCCAGGCCCGCGACCAGGCGGTCATGTCCCGGCCCGAGGTCTCCTCCAGCACCGACAGCAGATCCGCCAGCCGGGTGTTGCCGTACGCGTGCCGCTTGAAGTAGCGGCGGGCGCCCTCCAGGAACGCGTCCCGGCCCACGTACGCCACGAGCTGCTTGAGCACGCTCGCGCCCTTGGCGTAGGTGATGCCGTCGAAGTTGAGCTTGGCGTCCTCCAGGTCGTGGATGTCGGCCGTGACCGGGTGGGTGGACGGCAACTGGTCGGCGCGGTACGCCCACGACTTGCGCCGGTTGGCGAAGGTGATCCAGCCGTCGGTGAACCGGGTGGCCTCCACCAGCGAGAAGGCGCCCATGAAGTCCGCGAAGGACTCCTTGAGCCACAGGTCGTCCCACCACTCCATGGTCACCAGGTCGCCGAACCACATGTGCGCCATCTCGTGCAGGATGACGTTGGCCCGGTTCTCGTACGAGGCCTGGGTCACCTTCCCGCGGAAGACGAACTCCTCGCGGAAGGTCACACAGCCCGGGTTCTCCATCGCGCCGATGTTGTACTCCGGCACGAACGCCTGGTCGTACTTGCCGAACGGGTACGGGTAGTCGAAGTGGTCGTGGAAGAAGTCCAGACCCTGCTTGGTGACGGTGAAGATGTCGTCCGCGTCGAAGTGCTTGGCGAGCGAGGCGCGGCACAGCGCGCCCAGCGGGATCTCCAACACCTCTCCGTCCGGCAGCGTGCGGCGGTAGTGGTCCCGCACCACGTGGTACGGACCGGCGACGACCGCCGTGATGTACGTCGAGATCGGCTTGGTCGGTACGAAACGCCAGGTCGCCGCGGCGTCTCCGGCTGGGGCCGGGTCGCCTTCCCGCTCGCCGTTGCTCAGCACGGTCCAGTCCGCGGGCGCGGTCACGGAGAAGGTGAACGGCGCCTTCAGGTCCGGCTGTTCGAAGGTGGCGAACACCCGGCGCGCGTCGGCCGGCTCGTACTGCGTGTAGAGGTAGACCTGGCCGTCCTCGGGGTCCTCGAAGCGGTGCATGCCCTCCCCGGTCCGGCTGTAGGCGCACTGCGCGTCCACCACCAGGACGTTCTCCGCGGCCAGGTCGTCCAGCACGATCCGCGCGCCGTCGAACACGGCGGCCGGGTCCAGCTCGCGCCCGTTCAGCACCACAGACCCGACGCTCGGCGCGACCAGGTCGGCGAAGGTCGACGCGCCCGGCTCGGCCGCACGGAACCGGATCGTCGTCGTCGAACGGAAGGTGCGCGGCCCGGCACCCTCGGCGGGGCCCACCGCGGACCGCAGATCGAGCGCCACGTCGTAGGCGTCCACGGTCAGCAGCCGGGCCCGCTCCTGGGCCTCGTCACGGGTCAGATTCTCACCGGGCACGACACGACTCCCTCGTCTTGTGTCACACGCTTCTCGAATATCGGACATCGCGCATCATGACACGGGCCGTCCGATGCCGGAATCGAGGAATGGAACCTGTGGATAAGCGCGTTACCTGAACAACGCGTATCCAAGCCATCCCTTCGAGGAGCATTCGTGACCGCGACCGACGCCGCGACCGCCGCCCCCGCCACGCCCGCCGACTTCTGGTTCGACCCGCTGTGCCCGTGGGCATGGATGACCTCTCGCTGGATGCTGGAGGTGGAGAAGGTCCGCCCGGTCCAGGTGCGCTGGCACGTCATGAGCCTCGCCGTGCTGAACGAGGACAAGCTGGACCAGGTCCCCGAGGAGTACCGGGAGATGCTGCGCACCACGGCCTGGGGCCCGGTGCGGGTCTGCATAGCGGCCGAGAAGAAGCACGGGAACGAGGTCCTCGGCCCGCTCTACACGGCGCTCGGCACTCGCATCCACCACCAGGGCCTGGCGCCCGACCACGACACGATCGTCGCCGCCCTGGAGGAGGTGGGCCTGCCCGTGGAGCTGGCGGACGCCGCCCGCAGCGACGCCCACGACGCCGCGCTGCGCGCCTCCCACCAGGAGGGCATCGGCCTGGTCGGCGAGGACGTCGGCACCCCGGTGATCGCCGTACCCGGCGCGGACGGCGACCGGATCGCCTTCTTCGGCCCGGTCGTCACCCCGGCGCCCAAGGGCGAGGAAGCGGCCCGCCTGTGGGACGGCACTCTGATGGTCGCCTCCGTTCCCGGCTTCTACGAGATCAAGCGCACCCGGACGACCGGCCCCATCTTCGACTGACGGCGAAGCACACAGGAGGGCCCCCGCGAGTCACGTCCTCGCGGGGGCCTTCCGCTATTCCGCCTGCCACGTGAAGGGTGAGAAGACGATCACGAGCAGGACGCCTTCGTCGGCCTTACGGGGCCAGCAGCAGGTTGTTCGCGCGCTCCTTCGCGGCGGCGTACCGCTTCGCCACGTCCTGCCAGTTGACGACGTTCCACATCGCCTCGATGAAGTCCACCTTCTGGTTCTTGTACTGAAGGTAGAAGGCGTGCTCCCAGGCGTCGAAGACCAGGATCGGGACGGAGCCCTGGCCGACGTTGCCCTGGTGGTCGTAGACCTGCTCCACGATCAGGCGGCCGGACACCGGCTCGTAGGCCAGCACACCCCAGCCCGATCCCTGCGTGGTGGCGGATGCCTTGGACAGCTGGGCCTTGAACTTGGCGAACGAGCCGAAGTTCTCCGCGATGGCGTCGGCGAGCTCTCCGACGCCGTCCTTGTCCAGCGGCTCACCGCCGCCGTCGCCGGTCATGTTGTGCCAGTAGATGCTGTGGAGGATGTGGCCGGACAGGTGGAAGGCCAGGTTCTTCTCCAGGCCGTTGATGGCGCCCCACTGGTCCTTGTCCCGGGCCTCCGCGAGCTGCTCAAGGGTGTCGTTCGCGCCCTTGACGTACGCCGCGTGGTGCTTGTCGTGGTGCAGCTCGATGATCTCGGGGCTGATGACGGGCGCCAGCGCCGAGTAGTCGTACGGAAGTTCAGGAAGTGTGTAGATGGCCATGCCGAGCCCTCCGACCGCTTATTGCAATTAACTTGCAAGTGCACGCTACCAGCAGGAGTGTGCCGTGGCGGGGTGGAGGGGGCCGGCTCGGTCCAAAGACGTAAGGCGGGGTGGGTCCCTGGACTTAAGGACCCACCCCGCCTTGCGGGAGAACGTGTCGAGCGGTCAGCGGCGCTTGGCGGCCGCCGTCTTCTGCCGTATGAGGCCGACGACGGTCAGGACCACCGCCAGACCCGTCGAGTAGTACAGCTGCTCGCGGGTGTCGTCCTGGCGGGCCATCAGAGCCAGGAAGGTCACCACACCGGCCAGCGCCACCCAGGTGAGATACGGGAAGCCCCACATCCGCACCACGAGCTTCTCGGGCGCCTCACGCTCCAGCCGCCGCCGCATCTGGAGCTGGGAGACCGCGATGAAGCCCCACACGATGAGCACGACCGCGCCGATCATGTTCGCCACCCAGACGAACACCTTGTCCGGCGACCAGTAGTTCAGCAGCACGGTGACGAAGCCGAAGACGCAGGACGCGGCCACCGCCAGCCGGGGCACGCCCCCGCTGACCCTGCCCAGGAACGCGGGACCCTGACCGCGCGCCACCAGCGAGTACGCCATCCGGGAGGAGCCGTAGATGTTGGCGTTCATCGCGGACAGCAGTGCGGCCAGCACCACGAACTTCATGATCTCCCCGGCCGCCGGGACGTCCAGGACGTTCAGCACCGAGACGTACGGGCCGTCGCTGACGACCTTCGGGTCGTTCCACGGGATCAGCATCACGATGACGAACATCGAGCCGATGTAGAACAACGCGATCCGCCACATGGCGGTGCGCACGGCGTTCGCGACGCCCTTGACCGGGTTCTCGGACTCGGCGGCGGCGATGGTCACGGTCTCCAGACCGCCGTAGGCGATGACCGACGCGACCAGGCCGACCACGAGGCCGTCGACGCCGTTGGGCATGAAGCCGTCGTGGCCGGTGAGGTTGTCGGTGCCCGGCGCGTCCGTGCCCGGCAGGACGCCGAAGATGGCGAGCGCGCCCAGCACCAGGAACAGCCCGATCGCGGCCACCTTCAAGGCGGCGAACCAGAACTCGAACTCACCGAAGTTCTTCACCGAGGCCAGGTTGGCGCCCAGGAAGACGACCATGAAGGCCAGGACCCACATCCAGGACTCGGTCGAGGGGAACCAGCCGGTCATGATCCCGGCCGCGCCGAGCCCCTCGACGCCGACCGCGAAGGTCAGCAGCGTCCAGTACATCCAGCCGGCCGTGAAGCCCGCCCAGGGGCCGAGCGCCCGCTCGGCGTACACCGAGAAGGATCCGGACGCGGGGTTGGCGGCGGACATCTCGCCGAGCATCCGCATGACCAGCATCACCAGGAGGCCGGACAGCGCGTACGCCAGGACGATGGAGGGGCCGGCCGCCGCGATGCCGAGACCGGAACTCACGAACAGTCCCGCGCCGATCACGCCACCGAGCGCGATCATCGACAGATGGCGCTGCTTGAGGCCATGGGACAGGGGAGTGCCGTTGCCCTGAGCGGAGGTGCCGGTGTTCTCGGCAGCGCGCTCCGGCGCGGCGGACGCGGGTGTCCGGTTCATTGGCTTTTGGTGTCCATTACGTGTGGGTGGAGGCATGCTGAGCGCCCTCAGTGTGTGGTCCGTGTCCGCTGAGGACAACACTTGCGTCAGCGATGTCTGAATATCGGACACCGGCATGACCGTACGTAGCCGACCGATCGTCAGTTCGGGAGGTCGACGGCGGTCAGCCGCGGGCCCGCAGCTCCCGCAGCCCCGCCACGGCCAGCACCGCGCCCGTCGCGCCCGCCGACCACAGAAGCTGTGGCCGCGCCTGATCGTCCGTCACCATCAGCACCAGAACGCCGGCCATCGCGACCAGGGAGGCCCAGGTCAGCCAGGGGAAGGCCCACATGCGCAGGGTCAGCAGCTCCGGGGTCTCCCGCTCGATACGGCGGCGCAGCCACAGTTGGGCGGCGGCGATCAGCGCCCATACGAACAGCAGTACGGCACCCACGGCGTTGAGCATGTACTGGAAGATCGAATCCGGCCACTTGAGATTGAGCAGCACCGAGACGAAACCGAACGCCACCGAGGCCAGCACCGCGCGGCGCGGCACCCCGCCCGGCGACACCGCCAGCAGCGAGCGCGGCGCCTCCCCGCGCTCGGCCAGCGAGAACACCATCCGGGAGGAGCCGTAGAGATTGGCGTTGAGCGCGGACAGCAGCGCCACGAACACCACGATGTTCATGATCTGCCCGGCCTTCGGCACCCCGATGTGGTCCAGCACGGCCACGTACGGGCTCTGCCCCGGCGCCATCGCGGTCCACGGCAGCACGGTGACGATGACCAGCATCGAGCCGACATAGAAGAAGAGGATGCGCCACATGGCGCCGCGCACGGCCCGGGCGACCGCCCGCGCCGGGTCGTCGGACTCCGCCGCCGCGATGGTGACGACCTCCAGACCGCCGAAGGCGAAGAGGACGGCCAGCACGCCGGAGACCACGCCACTCCAGCCGTTCGGGAGGAAACCGCCCTGCCCGGTGAGATTGGCCAGGCCCACCGGATCGGTGTCCGGCAGCGCCCCGAAGACCGCGAGCAGGCCCAGGGCGAGGAAGAGCACGATCGCGCCGACCTTGAGCGCCGCGAACCAGAACTCGAACTCGCCGAAGTTCTTCACGGCGGCCAGGTTGGCGGCGGTGAAGACCACCATGAACAGCAGCACCCAGGCCCACTGCGGCACCGACGGCACCCAGCCGTGCGCGATCCCGGCCGCCGCCGTCGCCTCCACCGCGAGCACCACCACCAGCAGGAACCAGTAGAGCCAGCCGACGGTGAAGCCCGCCCAGCGGCCGAGCGCCCGCTCCGCGTGCACCGAGAAGGCGCCCGACGCGGGCATCGCCGCCGACATCTCACCGAGCATGCGCATCACCAGCATCGCGAGCGCGCCCGCGAGCAGGTACGAGATGACGATGCCGGGCCCGGCGACGGCGATCCCGGCGCCGGAGCCCACGAACAGCCCCGCGCCGATGACGCCGCCGAGGCCGAGCATCGTCAGGTGGCGTTGCTTGAGTCCGCCCGCGAGGGGTTCGGCGGATGCGGCCGGTTCGGCGGGTGAGGCCGGTTCGGCGGGCACGGCCGCGAGCTCGTCGGTGGGCGGGGCCTGGTGCATGGTGCGGGATCACTCTCGGCTCAGCGCCCGGACGGCGGCGCTTTGGTGGGACTCCACAGTGTCCCCATGTCCGCCCGCCCGGCGCAAAACCGTTTCCCGGTACCCCGGGTCATGGTGACGAGCATCACGTGACCTGCTGAAACGGGATGTTTCACATAGCCGGGTCGTGCACGGGAACGGCCAAGGTCGCGGAGCTGCCTTTGTCGCCCGTCGACGGTGATCGGCGATCAGCGCTGGGTTAACGTCACGGTGTCCTTCACTGATCTCACCTCGGGGAGATACCGATGAGCTCCGCCTCCGTCTCCGCCGCCGGGACCCGTACGGTCCTCGCGGACGTCCTGTTCCCCGCCCGCCAGGTCCTCGCCCGTGACGCGGCGCTGGTCGTGGGCGGCGCCGTGCTCACCGGTCTGGCGGCCCAGATAAGCGTGCCGGTGCCGGGCTCCCCGGTCCCGGTGACCGGACAGACCTTCGCGGCGCTGCTGGTCGGCACCTCGCTGGGGGCCGGCCGCGGCTTCCTCTCGCTGGTGCTGTACACGCTCGCCGGCATGGCCGGCACGCCGTGGTTCGCCGAGGGCGGCTCCGGCGCCGCCATGCCGTCCTTCGGCTACGTCCTGGGCATGCTGCTGGCCGCGACCGTCGTGGGCGCGCTGGCCCGCCGCGGCGGCGACCGCGGCGTGCTGCGCACGGCCGGGACCATGGCGCTCGGCTCCGCGATCATCTACGCGGTCGGCGTGCCGTACCTGGCGGTGGCCGCGGATCTCTCCCTCAGCGCGGCGGTGGCCGCCGGACTCACCCCGTTCCTGCTCGGGGACGCCCTCAAGGCGGCGCTGGCGATGGGCGCGCTGCCCACGGCGTGGAAGCTGCTGGGCGGCCGCGAGCGCTGATTCCCGTCTCCACGGGCCGTAGCCGTAGCCGTAGCCGTAAACGTACGCGTACGCGTACGGGCCGGGACCCGCACCCTTGTCTGGTGCGGTGTCCCGGCCCGTTCGTCGTACGGCCGCTGTTCGTGCTCCGCGACGGTCAGGCGGCGCGCTTGGCCATCCGGTCGCGGACCACCGCGACGGTGAGGACCAGGGCCGCCACCAGCAGCGACAGGCTCACGACCTCGCGGTTGGCGTCGTCGAAGAACATGTAGCCCACGACGAACACGATCATCGCGGCGGTCGCCCAGGTCAGATACGGGTACAGCCACATCCGGACGACCAGCTTCTCCGGGTTCTCGCGCTCGATGATCTTGCGCATCCGCAGCTGGGTGAAGCAGATCACCAGCCAGACGAAGAGCGCGATCGCACCCGAGGAGTTCAGCAGGAACTGGAAGACGGTTTCCTTCCACTGGTAGTTGAACCAGACGGCGACGAAGCCGAAGACCACCGAGCCCAGGATGGCCGCCTGCGGGACGCCCCGGTCCGTGGTCTTCGCGAACGCCTTGGGCGCGTCACCGCGCTGGCCGAGCGAGAAGGCCATCCGGGAGGCGGTGTACAGGCCGGAGTTCAGGCACGACAGCACGGCCGTCAGCACGATGACGTTCATGATCTGGCCGGCGTGCGGGATGCCGATGGAGTTGAGCGCGGCGACGTAGGAGCCGTCCTTGGTGATCGCCTTGGAGTCCCACGGCAGCAGCGTCAGCACCACCAGGATGGAGCCCAGGTAGAAGACGCCGATCCGCCAGATGACGCTGTTGGTGGCCTTGGTGACCGCGCGCTGCGGGTCCTCCGACTCGCCGGCCGCGAGGGTGACGATCTCGCTGCCCATGAAGGAGAAGACGACCATCAGCACACCGGTGAGGATGGTGCCCCAGCCGTTGGGCATGAAGCCGCCGGCGTCGGTGAGGTGGGCCAGGCCCGCGGCCTCGTTGTCCGAGCCGGGCAGCAGCCCGAACACCGCGAGTCCGCCGACGACGATGAACGCGCCGATCGCGACGACCTTGATGCCGGCGAACCAGAACTCGAACTCACCGTAGGAGGAGACCGACGCCAGGTTGGTCGCGGTGAGCACCACCATGACGATCAGCGCCCAGGCCCACTGCGGCACCGACGGCACCCAGCCCTCGAGGATCTCCGCGCCCGCGGTCGCCTCGACGGCGAGGACCACGACCCAGAAGAACCAGTAGAGCCAGCCGATCGAGAACCCGGCCCAGCGGCCCAGCGCCCGGTCCGCGTAGGCGGAGAAGGAACCGGAGGTCGGGTTGGCCGCGGCCATCTCGCCGAGCATCCGCATGACGAAGACGACCATCGCGCCGACCAGGGCGTACGACAGCAGAATGGCCGGCCCCGCCTTGGCGATACCGGCACCGGAGCCGACGAAGAGGCCGGCGCCGATGACACCGCCGATGGCGATCATCGACAGATGGCGGTTCTTGAGACCGGCCTTGAGGCCGTCGGAGGGCTCCGTCGTGCCGGGGCCGCCGGACGACGTGCCCGGCGGGGTGGTCACGGGCTGTGCGCTCATGTGCGCGATCCTTTGCACTGGGGTTTCGAGCCAGGCCAGTGAAACCCAGGAGAACGGATAGATGAACCTTTGAATCCGGATTGTTACTTGAGGTTTCCATGAGCTTCTTTGGTATTGCTGGCCCGTAAAGAACGCGCTTTCGCCATTGCGAATCACTCGTCGCCGCGGCGGGGGCGGCCCGGTCTCCACCCCGCGCGTGCCGGTCGCCGTCGCCGTGTCACACTCGGACCATGCGCGTGTACCTCGGCTCCGACCATGCCGGTTTCGAACTGAAGAACCACCTCGTCGAGTGGCTCAAGGCCCACGGCCACGACCCCGTCGACTGCGGCCCCCACATCTACGACGCCCAGGACGACTACCCGCCGTTCTGCCTCCGCGCGGCCGAGCGGACCGCCGCCGACCCGGAGAGCCTCGGCATCGTGATCGGCGGCTCCGGCAACGGCGAGCAGATCGCCGCCAACAAGGTCAAGGGCGTGCGCGCCGCGCTGGCCTGGAGCGAGCAGACCGCAGCCCTCGGCCGCGAGCACAACAACGCCAACGTGATCAGCATCGGCGGCCGGATGCACACCACCGAAGAGGCGACCAAGTTCGTCGAGATCTTCCTGACGACCCCGTACTCGGGCGAGGGGCGGCACACCCGCCGGATCGAGATGCTCAGCGCCTACGAGACCACCGGCGAGCTGCCGCCCATCCCGGCCCACCACCCGCAGCAGGGCTGATGCCGGAGGGGCACACCATCCACCGGCTGGCCCAGGACTATCTGCGGACGTTCGGTGGCCGGCCGGTGCGGGTGACCAGCCCGCAGGGCAAGTTCGCCGACGCCGCGGCGCTCCTGGACGGCACGGTGCTCGACGGTGCCGACGCGCACGGCAAGCACCTGTTCCTGGGCTTCGAGGGGCTGGACTGGGTCCACATCCACCTCGGGCTGTTCGGCAAGGTCGGCTTCGGCGACGCGCCCGCGCCGCCGCCCACCGACACGGTCCGGCTGCGGATCGCGCACGACGACGCCTACGTCGACCTGCGCGGCCCGACGACCTGTGCGCTGATCACCCACCCCGAGAAGCTGGCGATACACGACCGCCTCGGCCCCGACCCGCTGCGCGGCGGTGACGACGGCGAGGCCGCCTGGAAGCGGATCTCCCGCAGTCGCACGACCATCGCCGCGCTGCTGATGGACCAGAAGGTGATCGCGGGCGTCGGCAACGTCTACCGCGCCGAGGTGCTGTTCCGGCACGGCATCGACCCGTACCGCCCGGGCCGCGAGCTGACCCGCGCGGAATGGGACACGATCTGGGCGGACCTGGTGGCGCTCATGCGCGAGGGCGTGGCGAACAACCGGATCGACACGGTCCGGCCCGAGCACACGCCGGAGGCGATGGGCCGTCCGCCCCGGGTGGACGACCACGGCGGTGAGGTCTACGTCTACCGGCGCGCCCGGCAGGCGTGCCATGTCTGCGGCGGCGAGATCCGCACCGCCGATCTCGCCGCCCGCAACCTTTTCTGGTGCCCGGGCTGCCAGCCGGGCTAGCCCTTCGACCCGGTCCCGGAGGAGTCGGTCAGAAGCCGTGCGGCAGCCACGGCGCCGCGTCGCTGCGGAACGCCGCCGACGCCTCCGCCAGCGCGCCCGGACGCAGCTCCGCCACCCGCCCGGCCCCCGCCAGCGCCGTCAGCGTGACCCCGCCCAGATAGGCGGCGCCCAGCTCCCGGACGCTCAGCCGCAGGTCAGCCGGTTCGCCGGGGTCCGTACGGAGGCATGCCGCCCGCTCGGCGTCGCCGGTCAGCCGCCACCGTCCCTCGTTCCAGGGACAGAACGGGTCCCGCACATCGAGGACCACGTCCACCGGGGCGGCGTACGTGCGCGCCCGGAGCGCCGCGCCGACGTCGACCAGCCGGACGTGCAGCGCGTCCCGCACCCGCGTCCGGCAGCGCCGTATGTCCGAGACCATGTGCTGCCACGGGGCGTCGACCGGGCAACTGCGCACCTTGACGGTCGAGGTCAGGTCGATCTCGAACAGGAACCGCCACAGCGCGGCGTACGCGACGGGGTCCAGCGCCTCCATGTCGCGCAGGATGACCGTGCCCTTCGGCCCGGCCATGTCCCAGTCCGGGCGCACGGCGTACCGCGCGTACCCCAGCAGCTTCCCGTCCTCCGACTCGGCGAGGACCCACTGGAGCGGAGAGGTCCCCTCGCGCTCCGTCGGCGGGTCCAGCACCGTCAACCGCTCCCAGCCCGCCGCGCGCGCCAGCATCCCGGGCCGGGCGGCGACCCGCGCTGCGTACACCGCCTCGCACGCCGCGAGGGCCTCCGCCGACTCCGCGGGCCGGACCATCCGCAGCCGCACGGCGTCGGTTCCCTCGGACACGGACAGCCGCACCCGGTCCGTGTCGATCTCGGCGGAGAGCTCCTGCGTCGCGATGCCGTAGCCGAAGCGGCCGTAGATCTCCGGCTCCGAGGCGGTCAGCACGGCGAGCGGCTCGCCGAGGGCCCGGACGTCCGCCAGCTGCCGCCGCATCAAGGCGCGCAGGATCCCGCGCCGCCGGTGGGTGGGCAGCACCCCGACCATGGTCACCCCGGCGGCCGGTACGAGCGCTCCGCCCGGCACCGCGATCCGGAACGAGAACGCCCCGGCGCTCCCGACCATCCGGTCGCCGTCCCAGGCGGCGAGCGACCGCTCCGGCTCGGTCAGCTCCCGCCACAGCGCGCGCTCCTCCGGAGCCTCGGCCACGCCTCCGAATGCGAGCTCCAGGTTCCCGTACCACTCGTCCCAGTCGCCCGGGCGCAGCGGCCGTAGCTCAGTCGTCATGCGCCCATGCCTACCAGCGGCGGCCAGGACAAGCGATCGTATTTCGCTTCCGTTTACGAGCCGTTGAAGGGGGTTCGAGGGACCGCGAATCGACGCGCGTCCGAACGGGTGGGTAGGGTCCCGGTGCAATGACTGGCGGCGGAGCGGACACGCTGACGGCCCGGGTGCGCAAGGCCCTGCACCGGGTCCGCACAGCCCTGCGCAAAGCCGGGGTCGACTACTTCCGCGGCGACGGCTCCGACTGGCTGGCGCTGGCCACGCTGCTGCTCGCCGTACCGGCCATCGCCATGGGCACCATCGCCCAGCCCGACTGGTGCGCGCCCGCCGCGCTCGTCCTGCCGATCGTGGCGGGCGGGCTGCTGCTGCGGCCCGCGAGCCTGCTGGCCCTGTACGCGGCGGCGGCCGCGGCGCTGATCGTGGAGTCCGCGGTCCTGGGCCCGTACCCGGACGGACCGGACCGGGTCACCCCCGGCACCATCCTGGTGGTGGCCGCCGTCGGCTTCTTCGGGCTGCTGATCGCGCAGTTCCGCAGCCGGGTCGGGGTGCCCTGGCGGCGCGGCGGCACCATGCTCTTCGACCTGCGCGAACGCATCCGCGTCCAGAGCAAGCTGCCGCGACTTCCGCGTGGCTGGCACCGGGAGATGGCGCTGCGCCCGGCCGGCGGCCAGTCCTTCTCCGGGGACTTCGTCGTCGCGGCCCGCACCAACGGCGGGCGCACCCTGGAGGTCGTCCTCACGGACGTCTCCGGCAAGGGCATGGACGCCGCCTCCCGCGCCCTGCTGCTCTCCGGGGCCTTCGGCGGCCTGCTCGGCTCGCTGCCGCCGCACGGCTTCCTCCCGGCGGCCAACGGCTACCTGCTCCGCCAGGACTGGGACGAGGGCTTCGCCACCTCCGTCCATCTCGTCCTCGACCTGGACAGCGGCGACTACGAGCTGCTGTCGGCGGGGCACCTGCCCGCGCTCCAGCTGCACGCGGGCAGCGGCAAATGGGAGGAGATGGCGGCGGACGGCCCGCTGCTGGGCGTGTACGACGGGGCGCAGTTCGACCCGGTGAAGGGCACCCTGCGGCCCGGCGACGTCCTGATGCTGTTCACCGACGGGCTGGTGGAGACCTCCGAGCGGGACATCAGCGAGGGCATGGACCGGCTGACGGGCGAGGCCGACCGGTACGTGGCGTCCGGCTTCTCCGGAGCGGCGTGGCACCTGATCGAGGCGGTCGCGAGGGACGTCAACGACGACCGGGCGCTGCTCCTGATCTGCCGCGAGTGAGCGCGAGTGAGAATGACCGATAAAAGCCGCCCCCGGACGCTGTCCGGGGGCGGCTTCGGTTTCGCCGACGGGTCTCGCTCACGCCCTGGCGGTGGCGCGGTGGCGGTGGCGGTCCTGCTCCGCCGGGTCCTTGCGGAACGCCCAGGTCATCTTCGGCTCCATCGACCAGCGGAACACCCGCTGCACGGGCGGCGTGCACAGGGCGGTGACCACGACGGCGGCGATCACCGTGACCGCGATCTCGCCGAGCGGCTTGTACAGCCACGGGTACGCGTCGAACCAGCCCCAGAAGCGGGAGCCCTTGGCGAGGAAGCCGTGCAGCAGGTAGCCGTACAGCGTCCCGGCACCCAGCGCGGTGAACCACATGCGGCGCCGGGGCACCCAGGCGAAGAAGCAGGCGACCAGCAGCAGCGAGCAGCTGAACATGGCCATGGTCATCAGCGGGCCGGTCCACGGGGGAGCGCCCAGCTCCTGGACGCTGTCGCGGTGGTAGAACCACGCGGAGTTCATCCGGGGGCCCGCCCAGTACGCGACCGCCAGGGCGCAGGCGAAGGCCGGAACCGACAGGATGCGCACCGAGCGCCGCCGCACCAGCTGGAAGTGCTCCGGCTTCATGTGCAGGCCGATCACGAAGAACGGCAGGAACTGGAGCACCCGCTGGAGGTCCAGGTCGTCACCGATGTCGGGGGAGACCGCGGCGAGCGTGGCGATGGCCAGGGAGAGCGGGACGGGCCAGCGGACGAGCTTCCAGATCGGGGTGGTCATGCGCCAGACGAACAGCGCGACGAGGAACCAGGTGAGATACCAGGGGTCCAGCAGGCTGAAGTCGTACGTGGGGTCGTCGTCCGCCCACCGCTTGAAGAACGTGTACGCCGTCTCGAAGAGCACATACGGCACGACGACGCCGGTGATCAGCCGTTTGAGCCGGTCCGGCCGCATGTCGAAACTGCGCGAGAAGTAGCCGGAGATCAGGATGAACGCCGGCATGTGGAAGGTGTACACCGTCATGTACAGCGCTTCGGCGGTCCGGCTGTGGTCGGTGAGCGGTTCCCAGGAGTGCCCCATCGCGACCAGCACGATCGCGAGGTACTTCGCGTTGTCGAAGAACGCGTCACGCTGCTTCGGCCGCTGTCCGCCCGGCGGGGCGGCCGGCGCGGGCCGGTCCTTGGCGGTGTCGTGGCGTGCGGTGCGGCCCTCCGGCGCCGGTTCCTGGGCCGGCGGAAGGGGAGACCGCTGAAAGCCGTGTGGGTGCAGGGAGTTCGTCACAGACCCTCCCACCAAGAACCGGGGGAAAGGACTTGGGACCGCCGCACTGCGCTTACGGGGATGGGGGCAGCGTGGAACATCTGAGGCACGATAGCGCTCAAACCTGTAATGCGTAAAACCTCGTTCCGCTTCTCCGTTTCCGCTGGTCTCATCCCTTTAAACGGGGCATATGCCCCACGGGAGGCCGGGGTGAAATGTCCGAATCAATGGTCTTTTGTATGATCGCGGGATGGTCTCGCGATAAATTCAGAATTCCGTCCGAGATTCATGATCGGGGACCAATTCGGGTGGTGGTTGATGGCACGATGGATGCCGCGTGGGGGGAGCGGGGCAGCGTCCCTCCCGGGGGTGGTGACACGTGTGGCTGACCGAGGGTGCGTGATTGAGCCGTGATCATTTCCGTGTCGTTGGTTCTGCTGATGGGGATCTGGGCCGCGCTGCTGATCCGGAGGGGGTCGCTCCGGCTGGGTGGGGCGCTTGTCTCCGCGGTCTTCGGGTTCCTGCTCGCCTCTTCGGAGATGGCCCCCGGGGTCAACGACATACTGACCCACCTCGCCCGTGAGATCGCCGATATCGACCTCTGACGACCTGCCGCGGCGCGGCGGAGGGCGGGGGAAAGCGAAACGGCCCGGCCGGGGAGTGATTCCGCGGTCCGGGCCGTAGCCGGTGCTGTGGAGCGGGCGACGGGAATCGAACCCGCGTAGCCAGTTTGGAAGACTGGGGCTCTACCATTGAGCTACGCCCGCGCGCGCCACCGACCGCCCCCGAAGAGGCGGCGCGTCGGCACGAAGTGCATCGTAGCGGGTCCGGCCCGTATCCCGCACACCCCCGCCCGCCAGCGGAAAAGCGGCGGCCAGGGCGCCCCCGGCCATGTACTCTACGTGTCGCACTGACGGGGTGTGGCGCAGCTTGGTAGCGCGTCCGCTTTGGGAGCGGAAGGTCGTCGGTTCGAATCCGGCCACCCCGACCATCACCACAGGCAAGATCGCGTTGTGGGGCTCATCCCGCGTCCGGTTACTATGCAAGCTGCGCGTCTGTGTCTCTCTACCGGGCGCGATTGGCTGATCCGCTGGATCCTCAGTGGCAGCACCGACCGAGAAGTCAGCCCCCAAGGAGACCGAACCGTGAAGAGCGCCGTGGAGACCCTGAACCCGACCCGGGTTCGGCTCACTGTCGAGGTGCCCTTCGAGGAGCTCAAGCCCAGCCTCGACGCGGCGTACAAGAAGATCAACCAGCAGGTCACCGTGCCGGGCTTCCGGAAGGGCAAGATCCCGGCCCGCGTCATCGACCAGCGGTTCGGTCGCGGCGCCGTGCTGGAGGAGGCCGTCAACGACGCGCTCCCGAAGTTCTACACCGAGGCGGTCAACGAGGGGGAGCTCAACCCGCTCGGCCAGCCTGAGGTCGACATCACCGAGCTCAAGGACAACGAGTCCCTGACCTTCACCGCCGAGGTCGACATCCGCCCGGCCATCGAGATCCCGGACTACTCCGGCATCGAGGTCACCGTCGACGCCGTCGAGGTCTCGGACGAGGACGTCGAGAAGTCGGTCCAGCAGCTGCGTGAGCGCTTCGCCACCACCTCCGCCGTCGAGCGCGCCGCCGCCGAGGGCGACATCGTGACCGTCGACCTGGAGGCCAAGGTCGACGGCGAGGTCCTGGAGGACGGCGTCGCCAAGGGCGTCAACTACACCATCGGCTCCGGCGAGCTGCTGGAGGGCATCGACGAGGCCGTCACCGGCCTGGAGGCCGGCGGCACCGCCACCTTCACCTCCGAGCTCAAGGGCGGCTCCGCCCAGGGCAAGGAGGCCGAGGTCAAGGTCGACGTCACCGAGGTCAAGGCCCGCGAGCTGCCCGAGCTGGACGACGACTTCGCCCAGCTGGCCAGCGAGTTCGACACCCTGGACGAGCTGAAGGCCGACAGCCGCAAGCGGCTGGAGCAGTCCCGCGCCTTCGAGCAGGCCACCCAGGCGCAGGAGAAGGTGCTCGACGCCCTCCTGGAGCTCGTCGAGGTGCCCCTCCCCGAGAAGCTTCTCGAGGAGGAGGTCCGCACCCGCAAGCACAACCTGGAGCACCACCAGCTGGGCCAGATGGGTCTGACCCTGGAGGCCTACCTGAAGATCCAGGAGAAGACCGCCGAGGAGTTCGACGCCGAGCTCCAGCAGCAGGCCGAGAAGGGCATCAAGACGCAGTTCGTCCTGGACGAGCTCGTCAACAGGGAGAAGCTGTCCGTCAGCCAGGAGGAGCTCACCGAGCACCTCATGCGCCGCGCGCAGTCCTCCGGCATGAGCCCTGACCAGTTCGCCCAGGCCGTCGTCGAGGGCGGCCAGGTGCCGATGCTCGTCGGCGAGGTCGCCCGCGGCAAGGCCCTCGCGGTCGTCGTCGAGGCCGCCACCGTCAAGGACACCAACGGCGAGGTCGTGGACCTGGACGAGGAGGACGAGGTCGAGGCCGCCGTGGAGACGGTCGAGGCCGTCGAGGCCGCCGACCAGGAGTCCGCGGAGAAGTCCGAGAGCTGATCCCGGCACGCCCTGTCGGCACGCGCCGGCAGGGCCCGCCCCCCGTGGCTCGTACGAACGGGTCCGGACGCCATCACGCGTTCGGGCCCGTTCGCGGTCCCGGAGCCGCCCGGCCCTCCGGTGGGCGCGCTCCCAGGGGTGAACCTGCGCTCAGAGCGAACAGTTCCTGATGCGGGATGGCGCCCGCCCACCAGCGCGTTAGGGTCCGTAGATACGAGGGCAGGGGAGTCCCCGTAAGTGCAGGGTGTCCCCGTAAGCCCCGCGGTAGAACCCGACGAAGATGCTGAGACGGCGCGTCGCCGTCAGAGACGAGCAGGTGGACACGTGACGATTCCGATGCCTTCCGCCGCCAGCGAGACCAACCTCGGTGGCCTCGGCGACCAGGTCTACAACCGACTGCTCAGCGAGCGGATCATCTTCCTCGGTCAGCCGGTCGACGACGACATCGCCAACAAGATCACCGCGCAGCTGCTGCTCCTTGCCGCGGACCCGGACAAGGACATCTACCTCTACATCAACAGCCCCGGTGGCTCGATCACGGCCGGCATGGCGATCTACGACACCATGCAGTACATCAAGAACGACGTGGTCACCATCGGCATGGGCCTGGCCGCGTCGATGGGCCAGTTCCTGCTCAGCGCGGGCACCCCGGGCAAGCGCTTCGCGCTGCCCAACGCCGAGATCCTGATCCACCAGCCCTCGGCGGGCCTGGCGGGCTCCGCCTCGGACATCAAGATCCACGCGGAGCGGCTGCTGCACACCAAGAAGCGGATGGCGGAGCTGACCTCCTTCCACACCGGCCAGACCGTCGAGCAGATCACCAAGGACTCGGACCGCGACCGCTGGTTCTCCGCCGAGGAGGCCAAGGAGTACGGCCTGATCGACGACGTCATGCACACGGCCGCCGGCGTTCCGGGCGGGGGCGGCACCGGGGCCTGAGCCCCGCCGCACAGCTGCCCTCCAGCCCACTGCTCATGACCAGGACGGTGAACACCCAGATGAACAACATCCCCGGCTCCCTCTCCGGCGGCGGCTTCCACACCCCTCCGCAGACCCGCTACACCGGCCCCACCGCCGAGTCGCGCTACGTCGTCCCGCGCTTCGTGGAGCGCACCTCCCAGGGCGTCCGCGAGTACGACCCGTACGCGAAGCTCTTCGAGGAGCGCGTGATCTTCCTGGGCGTCCAGATCGACGACGCCTCCGCCAACGACGTCATGGCGCAGCTGCTGTGCCTGGAGTCGATGGACCCCGACCGCGACATCTCGATCTACATCAACTCGCCCGGCGGCTCGTTCACCGCGCTGACCGCCATCTACGACACGATGCAGTTCGTGAAGCCCGACATCCAGACGGTCTGCATGGGTCAGGCGGCGTCCGCCGCGGCCGTGCTGCTCGCCGCCGGCACGCCCGGTAAGCGGATGGCGCTGCCCAACGCCCGTGTGCTGATCCACCAGCCGTACAGCGAGACCGGGCGCGGCCAGGTCTCCGACCTGGAGATCGCGGCCAACGAGATCCTGCGGATGCGTTCGCAGCTGGAGGAGATGCTGGCCAAGCACTCCACCACGCCGATCGAGAAGATCCGGGACGACATCGAGCGGGACAAGATCCTCACCGCCGAGGAGTCCCTGGCGTACGGCCTGGTCGACCAGATCGTGTCGACGCGTAAGACCTCTGTGGGCCTGGGGTGACACGCCTTTGACGTACCCCCTTGGACCGAGTCGGTCCAAGGGGGGCCCGCACACCGGGCCCGGCAGGGTACCGTCATAGGGCTGGGGGCCTGGCCCCCGTGAAGCGCAGCGCAAGCACCCGGGTCCGCGGAGCAAAGCGGATCCCAGGCGAAGGGGAAGCACCTCGTGGCACGCATCGGTGACGGCGGCGACCTGCTCAAGTGCTCGTTCTGCGGAAAGAGCCAGAAGCAGGTGAAGAAGCTCATCGCAGGTCCCGGTGTGTACATCTGCGACGAATGCATCGACCTCTGCAACGAGATCATCGAGGAGGAGCTCGCCGAGACCTCCGAGGTGCGTTGGGAGGAGCTGCCCAAACCTCGCGAGATCTACGAGTTCCTCGAGGGCTACGTGGTCGGCCAGGAGGCAGCGAAGAAGGCTCTGTCCGTTGCCGTCTACAACCACTACAAGCGGGTCCAGGCGGGCGAGAACGGCAGCCACAACCGCGACGACGGCATCGAGCTGGCCAAGTCCAACATCCTGCTGCTCGGTCCTACCGGTTCCGGCAAGACCCTGCTCGCGCAGACCCTCGCCCGGATGCTCAACGTCCCCTTCGCGATCGCCGACGCCACCGCCCTCACCGAGGCGGGGTACGTGGGCGAGGACGTGGAGAACATCCTCCTCAAGCTGATCCAGGCCGCCGACTACGACGTCAAGAAGGCCGAGACCGGCATCATCTACATCGACGAGATCGACAAGGTCGCCCGTAAGAGCGAAAACCCGTCGATCACCCGTGACGTCTCGGGCGAGGGCGTCCAGCAGGCGCTGCTGAAGATCCTGGAGGGCACCACCGCCTCCGTGCCGCCGCAGGGCGGCCGCAAGCACCCGCACCAGGAGTTCATCCAGATCGACACCACGAACGTGCTGTTCATCGTGGGCGGTGCGTTCGCCGGTCTGGAGAAGATCATCGAGTCGCGGGCCGGTGCCAAGGGCATCGGCTTCGGCGCCACCATCCGCTCCAAGCGCGAGATCGAGGCCAGCGACCAGTTCCAGGAGGTCATGCCGGAGGACCTGGTGAAGTTCGGGATGATCCCGGAGTTCATCGGCCGACTCCCCGTCATCACCTCCGTGCACAACCTCGACCGCGAGGCCCTCCTCCAGATCCTGGTCGAGCCGCGGAACGCGCTGGTCAAGCAGTACCAGCGGCTGTTCGAACTCGACGGCGTGGAGCTGGACTTCGACCGCCCGGCCCTGGAGGCCATCGCCGACCAGGCGATCCTGCGCGGCACCGGCGCCCGCGGCCTGCGCGCCATCATGGAAGAGGTCCTGATGTCGGTGATGTACGAGGTGCCGTCCCGCAAGGACGTCGCCCGCGTCGTCATCACCGCCGACGTCGTCCACTCCAACGTCAACCCGACGCTGGTCCCGCGCACCCGCGGCGGCGAGCCGGGGGAGCGGCACGAGAAGAGCGCGTGACGCGCCGCTGACACGAAAAAGGGGGCGCCCGACAACAGGCCGGGCGCCCCCTTTCGTGTGGGGAACGTTCCGCGGATGGCGGCCGCAGGGCGCTTTACGCGGGCTTGCGGGTCTCCTTGTAGATGCCCGCGACCACCTTGGCGAAGGCGTCCACGTCGACGTCGGTCACGTCGATGTGGTCCGCGTTCAGGTCCAGCACCATCGCGGCGTCGGACTTCTCCGCCCAGGTGCACACCGGCGCGTAGTACTCGCCGTACATCTTGACGACAGCGCACTTCAGCGACGGACCGTCAGAGCCGTTGGGCGGGTAGGCCTTCGGCTGCTTCTCGACCTTCGCGTTCTTGTCGGCGCCCGTGTAGGCCTTGAACATCTGGTCCTGGACCTTCTCGGGGTCACTGAACTCCCCGTACACGCCGGAGAACGACAGGCTGGAGTTCTCGTCATCCGCGTGCTTGTAGGTGGCCAGCACCGAGGTGGCACCCTCCGGCAGGCTGCCCTGCACGCTCTTGCCGTCCTTCTTGAGCTCCTCAGTGCCCTTGTCCCGCTTGTAGGTGCCCTTGCCCAGCTCCTTGGGCGTCTCCAGCTTCATCGCCTTCACGTCCTCCTCGCCCCCGCCGGTCAGGAAGACCGCGCCGACGACGATCGCGCCGACGACCACCACGCCCGCCGACGCGATCGCGATCACCTTGGTGCGGTCCTTGCGGCCGCCGGGGGTCGCCGGTGGGACCGGCGGCTGACCGGGCTGGCCCGGCTGCGGGTAGCCGCCGGACTGCGCTTGCGGATACCCGTAGCCCGGCTGAGCGGGCTGCTGCTGCGGGTAGCCGTAGCCCGGCTGCTGCGGAGCCTGCTGCGGATAGCCGTAACCCGGCTGCTGCGGCTGGGCGTACGGGTTGGGCGTGTCCGCCGGAGGCTGCTGGGCTCCGCCGTACGGGTTGGGCTGACCGCCGCCGTAGGGACCGGGCTGCGGCGGTGGCTGGTTGTAGCTCATGGGTGCCTCTCGGGCTCGCGGTGGCCGGTGGACTTGGGCTGCGTGCGCTGCTCTGTGCCGTTACGAGGCCGGAACGCGGACCTGCTGACGCACCTTCGTGGTCAGGGCGGCGTGGTCCTCAAGCGTCAGGGAGCTGCTCTCCGTCGACGTGTCGGCGAAGTGCGTCACCTCGCCCATCGTGCTGGAGTCGCCCCAGATGCAGATCGGCAGCTGGCCCGATTCCGAGCCCGACGTGATCTTGAACATCTGGCACTTCATCACCGTGCCGTCGAAACCCTCGGGGGTGACCTTCTCCGGGGAGCCCACCGGCGTGAACTTGAAGCTCGCGGTGCTGGCCCGCTTCATGTTCTTGGCCTCGATGGCGAACGCCTGGTCCACAGTGGTCTCGGGGGAAGTGACGTTCCCGTACGAGCCCACGAACCTGAGCTTGTCGCCCTCGTTGCCGCCCGAACCCGCGTAGTCCGCGCCTTGCGAGGACATGCCCGGAACCGACCCGCTGCCGGTCTTCGGCTCGCCGTCACGCTTCCAGCCCCCGGTGAGGGTCAGCGGGATGTCCAGCTTGTACTTCTGGTTGTCGGGGGTCGGCGACGCGCTGGGGCTCGGGCTCGCGCTGGGGCTGGGCGATCCGCTGTCGCCGCCGTTGCCGCCGGGGATGGTGACCTTCGGGTCGTCCTTGCCCTTGGCGTCCTTGTCGTCATCGTCGCCGCCGGTGAACAGGACGACGCCGCCGATGATCGCGCCTATGACGACCAGGGAGCCGATCACGAGGGCTATGGTCTTGTTCTTGTTGCCGCCGTTGGGCGGCACCGGCACGGGCGGCATCGGCTGGCCGTAGGGCGCGGGCTGGCCCGGCTGCTGGCCGTACGGGTCCGGCTGGCCGGGCTGCTGCGGGTAGCCGTAACCCGGCTGCGGCGGCTGCTGCGGCTGGGCGTACGGGTTGGGGGTGTTCGCCGGGGGCTGGGCTCCGCCGTACGGGTTGGGCTGACCGCCGCCGTAGGGACCGGGCTGCGGCGGGGGCTGGTTGTAGCTCATGGGTGCCTCTCGGGGATTGCGATGGCCGGTGGCCGGTGGACTGCGTGCGCTGCTGCTCTGTGCCGTTACGAGGTGGGTACGCGGGTGTCCTTGCGGACCGCGGCGGCCACCTCGGCCACCCGCTCCAGCGTCAGGGCCCGGCTCTCCGCCGGCGTCTTGGCGAGCACCGTCACCTCCGCGACCGTGCTGGAGTCGCCCCAGATGCACAGCGGCAGCTGGCCGGACTCGGTGCCGGAGATCACCTTGAAGACCTGGCACTTCATCACGGTGCCGTCGAACCCGGTGGGAGTGAACTTCTGCGGGCTGCCCTGCGGCTCGATCTTGTAGCGCGCGCCGGTCTGCTGGGCGGACTCGGTCTCCTTCTGGAACGCCACGTCCACGGCCTTCTCCGGGTCGGTGATGTTCCCCCACGAGCCGCTGAAACGCAGCTGCGAACTCGAGGCGGTGCCCGAGCCGCGGTAGCTGGCACCCACCGGGTGCGGATCCTCGATCCCCGGGATCTGCTGCTGCTTGAGCTTGTCCTCCTCGGACAGGTCCGACTCGTCCTTGCCCTCGCCGACGCGCGTCCAGGTGCCGGCCACCGTCAGGGGGTGTCCAGCTTGTACTTCTTGGTGTCAGGGGTGGGCGATCCGCCGGTGCCGCCGTTGTCGCCGGTCTTGCCGGGGATGGTGACCTTCGGGTCGTCCTTGCCCTTGGCGTCCTTGTCGTCATCGTCGCCGCCGGTGAACAGGACGACGCCGCCGATGATCGCGCCTATGACGACCAGGGAGCCGATCACGAGGGCTATGGTCTTGTTCTTGTTGCCGCCGTTGGGCGGCACCGGCACGGGCGGCATCGGCTGGCCGTAGGGCGCGGGCTGGCCCGGCTGCTGGCCGTACGGGTCCGGCTGGCCCGGCTGCTGCGGGTAGCCGTAACCCGGCTGCGGCGGCTGCTGGGGCTGGGGCTGGGCGTACGGGTTCGGCTGCGGCGGCGGGTAGCCGTACCCCGGCTGGCCGGCCGCGCCGCCCTGGCCGTAGGGGTTGGGTTGCTGCGGCTGACCGTAGGGGCCCGGCTGGTTGTAGCTCATCTCTGTCCTCGTTCTCTGTTCTTCGCGCCGGCTGCTACTGGTCGATCTCGACGCGGGCGTCGTTGCGGACCTTGGCCGTGAGTTCCGCCGCGTTCGAAAGGGACATCCTGGAGCCCAGGACGGCTCCGGCCGGGTCCGCCATCACGAGGACACCGAGGGTGTCCTCATCGCCCCAGACGCAGATGGGCGCCTCCGCGGATCCCTGGTCGATGGCGAACTTCATCGACTGGCACTTCAGCACATCGCCGTCGAAGTTCTCCGGAGTGAACTCCTTGGCAGTGCCCAGGGACTCGGCCTTGCCCCCGTCCTCCAGCGACTTGATGAGAACGGCGAGCGCGAGATCCGCCCCCCGCCGCGGGTCGGTGACCTCGCCCCAGACCCCGGTGAACTTCATCATCTCCTGGCCCGACGTCGCGTACTCGGCCGACACCAGATGCGCGTTCTTGACGACGGGCACCTTCTGCAACTGGCCCTTGCCGGAGTCGGTCAGGTCCTCGTCGCCGGTTCCCTTGCCCTGCCGCTCGTACTTCTCGGCGACCGTCTGGGGCGTGGTCAGCTTGTACCGGCTGTCGCCGCCGCCCATGACCAGGACGACGGTGGTGACCGCCGCCGCCACCGCGGCCACCGCGCCGACGGCTATGCCGATCTTCCTGCCCTTCCCGGGGCGGGGCGGGGGCTGCTGCCCGTAGGGAGCGGGGCCGGGGAAGCCGGGGCCGGGCTGCTGGGGCTGGCCGTAAGGACCGGGCTGACCGTAAGGGTTGCCCTGCTGCGGCTGGGCGTACGGATTCGGCTGCGGCGACGGGTAGCCGTAACCCGGCTGCTGGGTGTAAGGATTCGGCACCTGTGGCTGCTGGCCCGCGCCGTACGGCCCCGGCTGTCCCCCGTAGGGGCCGGGCTGCGGCGGCGGCTGCTGGTAGCTCATGGTGCCTCTCTTCGATGCGTCTTCGTTGCGCGCGACATGTTCGCAACATCCTTCCGGACGCCCTGGGCTCCCCTCACCCCGGGAGGGCAACGGGTTCGTAACGGAGTGGCCGGGGCCCGTAGACTGACCGTCGTGACCGAGAACACTCAGCAGAGCCCCGCGAGCGGGCCGAACAGCCACCCCGAACTGCCGACCCAGTACACGCCGGCCGACGTAGAGGGGCAGCTGTACGAGCGCTGGGTAGAGCGCGGTTACTTCGAGGCCGACGCCAAGAGCGACAAGCCGCCCTTCACCGTCGTCATCCCGCCGCCGAACGTCACCGGCTCCCTCCACCTGGGCCACGCCTTCGAGCACACCCTGATCGACGCCCTCACCCGCCGGAAGCGGATGCAGGGCCACGAGACGCTGTGGCAGCCCGGCATGGACCACGCGGGCATCGCCACCCAGAACGTCGTCGAGCGCGAGCTGGCCAAGGAGGGCAAGTCCCGGCACGACCTGGGCCGGGAGGCGTTCGTCGAGCGCGTCTGGCAGTGGAAGGCCGAGTCCGGCGGGCAGATCTCCGGCCAGATGCGGCGGCTGGGCGATGGCGTCGCCTGGTCGCGTGAGCGCTTCACGATGGACGAGGGCCTGTCCAAGGCCGTCCAGACCATCTTCAAGAAGCTCTACGACGACGAGCTGATCTACCGCGCCGAGCGCATCATCAACTGGTGCCCGCGCTGTCTGACCGCCATCTCCGACATCGAGGTGGAGTACCAGGACGACGACGGCGAGTTGGTGTCCATCCGGTACGGCGACGGTGACAGCTCCATCGTGGTCGCCACCACCCGCGCCGAGACGATGCTCGGTGACACGGCGGTCGCCGTCCACCCCGACGACGAGCGCTACCGGCACCTGGTCGGCACCGAGATCGAGCTGCCGCTGACCGGCCGCCGGATCCCGGTCGTCGCCGACGCCCACGTCGACCCCGAGTTCGGCACCGGCGCGGTCAAGGTCACCCCGGCCCACGACCCCAACGACTTCGAGATCGGCCAGCGCCACGGCCTGCCGAACCTCACCGTCATGGACGAGCACGCGATCATCACCGTGCACGGCCCGTTCCAGGGCCTGGACCGGCTGGAGGCGCGCAGCGCCATCGTCGGCGCGCTGCGCGCCGAGGGCCGCATCGTCGCCGAGAAGCGCCCGTACGCCCACTCCGTGGGCCACTGCTCGCGCTGCAAGACGACGATCGAGCCGCGGCTGTCCCTCCAGTGGTGGGTCAGGACCGGCCCGCTGGCCAAGGCCGCCGGGGACGCGGTCCGCGACGGCCGGGTGAAGATCCACCCGGAGGACATGTCGAAGCGCTACTTCGACTGGGTGGACAACATGCACGACTGGTGCATCTCGCGCCAGCTGTGGTGGGGCCACCGCATCCCGATCTGGTACGGACCGGACGGCGAGGTCGTCTGCGTCGGACCGGACGAGGAGCCGCCGAGCGGCGAGGGCTGGACGCAGGACAGCGATGTGCTGGACACCTGGTTCTCCTCCGGCCTGTGGCCCTTCTCCACCCTGGGCTGGCCCGGGCAGACCGAGAGCGTCGAGAAGTTCTACCCGAACTCCGTCCTGGTCACCGGCTACGACATCCTCTTCTTCTGGGTCGTCCGGATGATGATGTTCGGCCTGTACGCGATGGACGGCACCCCGCCGTTCCACACCATCGCCCTGCACGGCATGGTCCGCGACCAGTTCGGCAAGAAGATGTCGAAGTCCTTCGGCAACGCGGTCAACCCGCTGGACTGGATGGACAAGTACGGATCCGACGCCCTGCGCTTCACCCTGGCCCGCGGCGCCAACCCCGGCGTCGACGTGCCGATCGGCGAGGACTGGGTCCAGGGCTCCCGCAACTTCGCCAACAAGATCTGGAACGCCACCCGCTTCGCGCTGATGAACGGCGCCACGGTCGAGGGCGAACTGCCGCCCGCCGAGCAGCTGCGCGCCGAGGACCGCTGGATCCTGTCCCGGCTGAACGCGGTCGTCGCCGAGGTCGACGCGTACTACGAGGACTACCAGTTCGCGAAGCTGTCCGACACGCTGTTCCACTTCGCGTGGGACGAGGTCTTCGACTGGTACGTCGAGCTGTCCAAGACCACCTTCGCCAAGGGCGGCGCGGCGGCCGACGCCTCGCGCCGGGTCCTCGGCGAGGTGCTGGACGTCACGCTGCGGCTGCTGCACCCGGTGGTCCCGTTCGTCACCGACACCCTGTGGACCTCGCTGACCGGCCAGGAGTCGGTCGTCATCGCCGCGTGGCCCACCGCTGTGCTTGTTCCTGGGGCCGACGCCCCGGGCGGCTTCCGCGACCCCGCCGCCGAGCGGGAGATCGAGACCGTCCAGCAGGTGGTCACCGAGGTCCGCCGGTTCCGCTCCGACCAGGGACTCCAGCCCGGCCAGCGGGTCCCGGCCCGACTCGACCTCACCGGCACCGCGCTGGCGCCGCACGAGGACGCGATGCGCTCGCTGCTGCGTCTCCAGCCGGCCGGGGACGGCTTCACGGCCACCGCGTCGCTGCCGGTCGCGGGCGCGACGGTCGCGCTGGACCTGTCCGGCGCGATCGACGTGGCGGCCGAGCGCAAGCGGCTGGCCAAGGACCTCGCCGCCGCCGAGAAGGACCTGGCGCAGACCACGGCGAAGCTCGGCAACGAGGCGTTCCTGGCCAAGGCCCCGGACCACGTGGTGGAGAAGATCCGCACCCGGAAGGCCGCCGCCGAGGCCGACATCGAGCGGATCTCCGCTCAGCTGGCCGCGCTGCCGCAGGGCTGACGCAAGGCCGAGGCCCCGCCGACTCACGCGAGTCGGCGGGGCCTCGGCTTGTCCGGTGTTGTCAGAGGGGGCTCGTAGACTGGTCGGTGTGAGTGAGCCCCCACGAAACGACGCCCCCGACTCCGTCCCCGACCCGTTCGAGGAGATGATCGAGGAGGAGACGACACTCCCCCAAGCTCTCGACTCCGCTCGGGCAGGGGGGACCCCCACCCCCGACCTCGCTGTCATCGAGGCCGGCAGCCGAACCCTGCGCACCCAGGCCGGGCCGCCGCAGGCGGACGTCCCCGGCCGTCCGGAGGACCCGGAGGTCGACCGGGCGCTGCGCGAGGTCGAGACGGAGCTCGCGGGCCGCTGGGGCGAGACCAAGCTGGACCCGTCGGTGCAGCGCATCGCGGCTCTGATGGACATCCTCGGCTCGCCGCAGCGCGCGTACCCGTCGATCCACATCACCGGCACGAACGGCAAGACCAGCACCGCCCGCATGATCGAGGCGCTGCTGGCCGCCTTCGACCTGCGCACCGGCCGCTACACGAGCCCGCACGTGCAGACGGTGACCGAGCGGATCAGCCTGGACGGGGCGCCGATGTCCGCCGAGCGGTTCATCGAGACGTACCAGGACATCAAGCCGTACGTGGAGATGGTCGACGCCCAGCAGGACTACCGGCTGTCCTTCTTCGAGGTGCTGACGGCCATGGCGTACGCGGCGTTCGCCGACGCGCCGGTGGACGTCGCCGTCGTCGAGGTCGGCATGGGGGGCACCTGGGACGCGACCAACGTGATCGACGCGGACGTCGCCGTGGTCACTCCGATCGCGCTGGACCACACCGACCGGCTGGGCACCACACCGGAGGACATCGCGGCCGAGAAGGCCGGGATCATCAAGAAGGACGCCACCGTGGTGCTGGCCCAGCAGCCGGTGGACGCCGCGTCGGTGCTGCTCAAGCGGGCGGTCGAGGTGGACGCCACGGTCGCGCGGGAGGGGCTGGAGTTCGGGGTCCTCAGCCGCGAGGTCGCCGTCGGCGGACAGCAGATGACGCTGCGCGGTCTCGGCGGGGAGTACCCGGAGCTGTTCCTGCCGCTGCACGGCGCGCACCAGGCGCACAACGCCGCGGTGGCGCTGGCGGCCGTCGAAGCCTTCTTCGGCATCGGCTCGCGGCACGCCCGCACGCTCGACATCGACACTGTCCGCTCGGCGTTCGCCTCCGTCACCTCGCCGGGCCGGCTGGAGGTCGTGCGCCGCAGTCCGACCGTGGTGCTGGACGCCGCCCACAACCCGGCGGGCGCCCTGGTGGCCGCCGAGGGGGTCGGCGAGGCGTTCGGCTTCAGCCGGCTGATCGGGGTCGTGGGGACCACCCAGGGCAAGGACGTGCGCGGGCTGTTGGAGGCGTTCGAGCCGGTCTTCACCGAGGTGGTGATCACTCAGAACTCCACCTACCGGGCGATGGACGTGGACGAGCTGGCCGCCCTCGCGGTGGACATCTTCGGCGCGGATCGCGTCCAGGTCGAACCGCGGCTGGACGACGCCCTGGAGGCGGCGATCACGCTGGCGGAGGAGGAAGGCGAGTTCGCCGGAGCGGGCGTGCTGGTCACCGGCTCGGTGATCACGGTCGGCGAGGCGCGGCTGCTGCTGGGGAGGGGCTGAGATGCGGACGCTGTGTGCGAGCACGCTGATCGGCGAGGTGCTGGTGATCGGCTTCGCCGGGCTGGTCGCGATGAACACCTCCGATCTGTCGACGGGGACGGTGTGGGCGGTCAGCGGCGTGGCCATGCTGCTGTGCGTGCTGCTGTGCGGTGTGCTGTCCCGGCCCGGGGCGATACAGGTGGGCTGGGCGCTGCAGATCGCGCTGATCCTCAGCGGTTTCGTGGTGCCCGCGATGTTCGTGCTGGGCGCGGTCTTCACCGGGCTGTGGTGGGCTTCGGTGCACTTCGGCCGGAAGGTCGACGAGGCGAAGGCACGGTTCGCCGCCCAGGCGTCGTCGTAATGTCGACGGGGGTTACCTCTGGGGGCACCTCCCGGACCCAGTCTGGGGGAGGCCGCGCCGGGGAGTAGCCGAGGCGTCATGATCGGCCCCTGATGATGGCGGTGCCGGATTCGGGGCCCACCCAGGGCCCATGTAGCCTCGGGCGCACTGCACCCGACCGCTTGTGAGCCTCGGGCGCGCAGCCCCCGACTGCCCTCATGCCTCCAAGGAGCCGCACCATGACCCAGCGCACCCTCGTCCTTCTCAAGCCCGACGCGGTCAGGCGGGGCTTGGTCGGCGAGATCGTCGGCCGGATCGAGCGCAAGGCGAACTGGTCCATCACCGCGCTGGAGCTGCGTACCCTCGACCGCGGCACGCTGGAGCAGCACTACGCGGAGCACGTCGGGCGCCCGTTCTACGAGCCGCTGATGGAGTTCATGGCCTCCGGTCCGGTCGTCGCGCTGGTCGTCGAGGGCGAACGGGTGATCGAGGGCGTGCGGGTGCTGGCCGGTCCCACCGACCCGATCCAGGCGCCCAGCGGCACCATCCGCGGCGACTTCGGCACCATCACCCGGGAGAACCTGGTCCACGCCTCGGACTCGGAGGAGTCCGCGCAGCGCGAGATCAAGATCTTCTTCCCGGGTCTCGCCTGACGCCTGCGGACCTCCTGA
The DNA here is from genome assembly GCF_030553055.1 of Streptomyces sp. XD-27. Taxonomy (NCBI): domain Bacteria; kingdom Bacillati; phylum Actinomycetota; class Actinomycetes; order Kitasatosporales; family Streptomycetaceae; genus Streptomyces; species Streptomyces sp. XD-27. Next base: position 2,417,224 of record NZ_CP130713.1, on the reverse strand, counting down.
CACTTCCGGGTTTGCCGGGTGCTTCCGGATTGTTTGACACTTCCGGGTTTGTCTGACACACCCGAGTTCGTCTGACGCTTCGTCACACAATGACCCCCTCCGGCCGGGGGTGGCCGTATTTTTCCGGCTGCCCCCGGCATGTGCGGGCCGATCGGGGGAACGCGACACCCCGACACGACGTCACCATGGTCGGGGGCGGGGACGTGTTCTGCTGACAATGGCGGAGGACCCTCGCGTCGTCATCGAGCGACCGAGACTACGATGAAAGCTTCCGCGCGCGCAGCGCACCCATCCTGCCGACCTCAAGTAAGCATTCGCTCCAGTTGGGAAGGCCAGACGTATCCTCATGGGGAACAACATGTCGTTCATCGGCCGTGACATGGCTGTCGACCTCGGCACCGCCAACACGCTGGTGTACGTCAGGGGCCGCGGGATCGTCCTCAACGAGCCGTCAGTCGTCGCCATCAACACCAACACGGGCGGGATCCTCGCCGTGGGCGCCGAGGCGAAGAAGATGATCGGCCGGACTCCTGGCAACATCGTCGCCGTCCGCCCGCTCAAGGACGGTGTGATCGCCGACTTCGAGATCACCGAGCGGATGCTCCGCTACTTCATTCTGAAGATCCACAAGCGGCGCTACCTCGCCCGTCCCCGGGTCGTCGTCTGCGTGCCGTCCGGTATCACCGGAGTCGAGCGCCGCGCCGTCATCGAGGCGTCCACCCAGGCGGGCGCCCGCCAGGTGCACATCATCGAGGAGCCGATGGCCGCCGCGATCGGCTCCGGCCTGCCCGTCCACGAGGCCACCGGCAACATGGTCGTGGACATCGGCGGCGGCACCACCGAGGTCGCCGTCATCTCCCTCGGCGGAATCGTCACGGCACAGTCCATCCGGGTGGCCGGCGACGAGTTGGACAACGCGATCATCCAGCACGTCAAGAAGGAGTACAGCCTCCTGCTGGGCGAGCGCACCGCCGAGAACATCAAGATCACCATCGGCTCTGCGTACGAGAGCGAGGACGAGGAGCACACCGAGATCCGCGGCCGCGACCTGGTCAGCGGCCTCCCCAAGACCGTGGTGATCTCGGCCGCCGAGGTCCGCAAGGCCATGGAGGAGCCGGTCAACTCCATCGTGGACGCGGTCAAGACCACCCTCGACAAGTGCCCGCCCGAGCTCTCCGGCGACGTCATGGACCGGGGCATCGTCCTCACCGGCGGCGGCGCGCTGCTCCGCGGCCTGGACGAGCGGCTGCGCCGGGAGACCGGCATGCCGATCCACATCGCCGAGGACCCGCTCGACTCCGTCGCGCTGGGCTCCGGCAAGTGCGTCGAGGAGTTCGAGGCGCTGCAGCAGGTGCTGGACGCCCAGCCCCGCAGATGACCGAGGCAGCCGACCCGAAGCCGATGGCTGACGTCGATGACCCCAAGCCGATGAGCGACCGATGTCGATGACCCGGTGCCGATGACGCGGCGCACCTGACTCGGCGTCAGTCCGCGTAACCATTCGCCGGGCGCCGGTCACACTCGCCGACGGAAAGCTGATATACCCCCATAAGGTCCGACTCCTACGAGGAAGGCACGTCGCCGCACGTGAGGGACACACGAGAGAGCCGGCTACTGCTGGTGCTGCTGGTCGCCATCGCGTTCGCACTGATCACGGTGGACATCCGAGGCGGCGACGACTCGCCCCTCGACGGTGCCCGGGAGACCGCGGCCGACGTCTTCGGCCCGGTGGAGAACAGCGTCGCCGGAGTCGTCGACCCGGTCGGCAACGCCATCGCCGCCGTACGGGACTCCGACAAGCGGCACGACCGCATCAGCGACCTGGAACGCGAGAACGCCGAACTCAAACAGCGGCTCGGCTCGGACGTCCGCAACCGCGCCCGCCTCACCGAGTTCGACCGGCTGATGAAGACCGCGGGCGCGGGTCGCTACGGCGTCACCGGCGCCGAGGTCATCGCCATCGGCAACACCCAGGGCTTCTCCTGGACCGTCACCATCGACGTCGGAGCCAAGGACGGCATCCGCCGCGACATGACCGTCATCAACGGCGACGGCCTCGTCGGCCGGGTCACCACCGTCGGCCGCTCCACCGCCACCGTGCTGCTCGCCAGCGACCCGGACTTCACCGTCGGCACCCGGATGGAGAAGAGCGGGGAGATCGGCTTCGCGTCCGGTCAGGGCGACCGCCCGCTGCGCGTCCAGCTCCTCAACGGCAAGGCCAAGGTCAAGAAGGGCGACCGGCTGGTCACCTTCGGCTCCCGCGCCGACCGGCCGTTCGTCCCCGGCGTCCCCGTCGGTGAAGTGGTCCGCGTCGACCCCTCCGACGGCGGCCTCACCCGCACCGTCCAGGTCCGCCCGTTCGTCGGTTTCACCAAACTCGACATCGTCGGTGTCGTCACCCGGCCGCCGCGCGAGAACCCGCGCGACTCCGTCCTGCCACCCAGGCCGGAGAAGCCCAAGCCGACCCCCACGGTCACCGTCACGGCCCCCCCGCCCGCGAGTGACGGCACCGACGTCGCCACCAGGAGCTGACCGATGCTGCGCCTCAACCGGATCCTGCTCTCCACCCTCCTCGTGCTCGTCGCGCTCCTCACCCAGGTGTGCGTCCTGGCCCGGCTCAACCTCCCCGGCGCCGTCCCCGACCTGCTGCTGCTCGTCGTCCTCGCGCTGGCGCTGGTCTACGGGCACACCAGCGGCGCGCTGATCGGCTTCGGGGCGGGCCTGCTCGCCGACTTCGCCCCGCCCGCCGACCACGCCGCCGGGCGGTACGCCCTGGTGCTGTGCGTCATCGGCTACCTCGCGGGTCTGGCCAAGCCCGAGACCGGCCAGCTCCGCTCCGCCACGGGTCCCATGCTCGTGGTCGTCGCGGGCGCGATCGGCTCCGCCCTGCTGTACGCGGGCGTCGGCTCCCTCGTCGGCGACGACGCCGCCGGCCACCCCGGGCTGGTCAAGCTGCTCGTCACCGCCGCCCTGTACGACCTGCTACTGGCCCCCTTCACCGTGCCGCTGGTCATGGCGCTCGCCCGCCGTACCGACCACGATCCGGTGGTGGACGCCTCCGGCGGCTCCGGAGGCGGCGGCGACACCTCGTACGGCTGGATCAGCTCCGGCGGGTCCTCGCTGCGCCCCGGCCGGCTGAGCAAGGCCGCCCGGATCGGAACCCAGAAGGCCGGACGCGCCAAGAGCGTCAAGGGAGTCAAGGGCGTCAAAAGCGTCAAAGGGGTGAAGCGGCTGTGAGCAACATCCCCGAGACCGGGCGGACCACCCGGGTCACCGTCCGCCTCGTCGCCATCCAGATCCTCGTCTTCTCCCTCCTCCTCACCCTCGGCGGACGCCTCTGGTACCTCCAGATCCGCAACGGCGACGAGTACAGCGACGAGGCCGCCAGCAACCACGTCCAGCAGGTCATCCAGCCCGCCACCCGCGGCTCGATACTGGACGCGCGCGGCGTCCCCCTCGCCGACAACGAGACCCGCCTGGTGGTCTCCGCCAGCCGCACCGACCTGATGAAGATGAAGGACGACGGCAAGGCCGTCCTCACCCGGCTGGCCGACGTCCTCGACATGACCCCCAAGGAGGTCATGGACAAGGTCCGGCTGTGCGACTCCGAGACCCCGCAGCCCTGCTGGAACGGCTCCCCGTACCAGCCCATCCCGATCACGGACGAGGCCACCACCCAGCAGGCCCTCCAGATCCGCGAGCGCGCCGAGGACTTCCCCGGCATCAGCGCCGAGCCCACACCGGTGCGCCGCTACGCCGCGCCCGCCGAGTCCAACGCCGCCCAGGTGCTGGGCTACCTCTCGCCCGTCACCGACGACGAGATCAAGGAGGCCGAGGACAGCGAGTCGCCGCTGCTGCGCTCCGACCAGATCGGCCGCTCCGGCCTGGAGCGCGCCTACGACGCGCAACTGCGCGGCAAGGCCGGGGTCACCCGCTACGAGGTCGACAACCTCGGCCGGGTCATCGGCCAGCGGGAGAGCGACAAGGCACAGCCCGGCGCCAACCTGGTCACCAGCATCGACTCCCGGGTCCAGGCCGTCGCCGAGAAGGAGCTGCACCTGGCGATGAAGGAGGCCCGTAAAGTCCACGACAAGAACACGGGCACCAACTACAAGGCCGACGCGGGCGCGGTCGTGGTGATGGAGGCCAAGACCGGCCGGGTCGTCGCCATGGCGTCCAACCCGACCTACGACCCCAACGCCTGGGTCGGCGGCATCTCCGCCAAGGACTACAAGAAGCTCACGGGCAAGGACTCCAACTTCCCGCTGCTGAACCGGGCCATCCAGGGGCAGGCCGCCCCCGGCTCGATCTTCAAGGTGATCCCGACGGCCGCCGCGGTCAACGCGGGCTACCCGTTCAACGGCAGCTACCCGTGCCCCAGCTCGTACAGCATCGGCGGCCAGGTCTTCAAGAACTTCGAGTCCAAGGGGCACGGCAGCATCACCCTCGGCCAGGCGCTCGAGGTCTCCTGCGACACCGTCTACTACGGCTTGGCGCACAAGCAGTGGCAGAAGGACGGCGGGGTCGACCCCAAGAAGAACCCCGCCGACTGGTTCTACAAGACCGCCCACCAGTTCGGCCTCGGCAAGGAGACCGGCATCGACCTCCCCAACGAGGTCACCGGCCGCGTCCCGGACCGCCAGTGGAAGAAGAACTACTGGAAGGCCAACCAGAAGGCGTGGTGCAAGAACGGCAAGAAGGACGGCGACTACGCCGAGCGCATCGCCTACGAGAACTGCCTCGAAGGCATGAAGATGCGCGCCGGTGACGCCGTCAACTACTCCATCGGCCAGGGCGACACCCTCGTCACCCCGATCCAGATGGCCACCATCTACGGGGCCATCAGCAACGGCGGCACCCTCTACAACCCGACCGTCGGCAAGGCCATCGTCAGCTCCGACGGCAAGAAGGTCGACGAGATCAAGCCCAAGTCCCACGGCAAGCTGCCCATGGACGCCAAGACCAGGAAGCTGATAGACGATGCGCTGGCGGGCGTCGCCACCCGGGGCACCGCGGCCTGGCGGTTCGGCGGCTGGCCGCAGGACAAGATCCCGATGCATGCCAAGACCGGCACGGCCGAGGTCTACGGCAAGCAGACCACCTCGTGGTTCGCGACGTACACCAAGGACTACGCGATCGTGATGACGATCTCGCAGGGTGGTACCGGCTCCGGAGCCTCCGGCCCCGCCGTCCGGAACATCTACAACGCGCTGTACGGCATCGACAAGGACGGCAAGATCGACAAGAAGAAGGCCCTGCTGTACCAGCCGCAGGCCAAGCTCCCCAAGATCGAGGCCGACGGCACCATCGACGCCCAGCCGGTCGGCAAGCCGTACGTCGCGGTCGGGCTCGGCGGACGGCGGGAGGACCAATGAGCGCCTCCCACCCCGGATACGTCCGCCGGTACACGCCCGAGCGCGGCACGCTGGGCAAGCTCATGGCGCGCGACTCCATCGTGCGCAGGCTGGACTGGATACTGCTGCTGTCCGCCCTCGCGCTGTCCGCGATCGGTTCGGCCCTGGTCTACTCCGCCACCCGCAACCGCACCGAGCTCAACCAGGGCGACCCGTACTACTTCCTCTTCCGGCACGTGCTGAACACCGGCATCGGGCTGGCGCTGATGGTGGCCACGATCTGGCTCGGCCACCGCACCCTGCGCGGCGCCGTGCCGTTCCTGTACGGGCTGTCGGTGCTGCTGGTGCTGGCCGTGCTCACCCCGCTCGGCTCCACCATCAACGGCGCCCACGCCTGGATCGTGATCGGCGGCGGGTTCTCCCTCCAGCCCTCCGAGTTCGCCAAGATCACCATCATCCTGGGGATGGCGATGCTGCTGGCGGCCCGGGTGGACGCGGGCGACCGGGCCGTCCCCGACCACCGCACCGTCGTCCAGGCCCTGGGCCTGGCCGCGCTGCCCATCGCCATCGTGCTGCTGATGCCCGACCTGGGCTCGGTGATGGTCATGGCGGTGATCGTGCTCGCCGTGCTGCTCGCCTCCGGCGCGTCCAACCGCTGGGTCGCCGGCCTGATCGGCACCGCCGTACTCGGCGCCGTCCTCGTCTGGCAGCTCGGGATACTCGACCAGTACCAGATCGACCGGTTCGCGGCCTTCGCGAACCCCGCCCTGGACCCGGCCGGAGTCGGCTACAACACCAACCAGGCGCGGATCGCCATCGGCTCCGGCGGCCTCTTCGGAAAGGGCCTGTTCGAAGGCACCCAGACCACCGGCCAGTTCGTGCCCGAGCAGCAGACCGACTTCGTCTTCACCGTCGCGGGCGAGGAGCTCGGCTTCCTCGGCGCGGGCCTGATCCTCGTGCTGCTCGGGGTCGTGATGTGGCGCGCGTGCCGCATCGCCCGCGACACCACCGAGCTGTACGGCACCATCGTCGCCGCCGGGATCATCGCCTGGTTCGCCTTCCAGGCGTTCGAGAACATCGGGATGACGCTCGGCATCATGCCCGTGGCCGGACTCCCGCTGCCCTTCGTCTCCTACGGCGGCTCGTCGATGTTCGCCGTGTGGATAGCGGTGGGGCTGCTCCAGTCGATCCGGGCGCAGAAGCCCATAGCGGCCTGAGCGGTTCGAGATGCGCGTCGCGCCTCCCGGGGACTGCCCGGGAGGCGCGACGCGCACTAGATTCGAGGCATGGCGGACACCGTGCGGGAAATCGAGCGGAAGTACGAGGCCACCGACGGCGCCGCGCTCCCCGGCCTGACCGGGGTGGCCGGAGTCGCGGCCGCGGTCGGCCAGGGCGTCACCACCCTGGACGCCACCTACTACGACACCCCGGCGCACCGGCTGGCGGCCGACGGCGTCACGCTGCGCCGCCGCACCGGAGGCGGCGACGCCGGATGGCACCTGAAACTGCCGGTCGGCCCGGACACCCGCGACGAGATCCGCGCACCACTGTCCGACACCCCGCCGCCCGAACTGCTGGCCCTCGTCCGCTCCCGCACCCGCGGCACCGGCCTCGTCCCGGTGGTGCGGATGCTGTCCGAACGCGACGTCACCCACCTCGTGGACGCCGACGGCGCGCTGATCGCCGAGGTGTCGACCGACCAGGTCACCGCGAGCCGCCTGCCGGAAGACGGCGAACCCGGCGCGGGCGAGCCGGTGCTGTGGTCGGAGATCGAGGTGGAGCTGGCGCCGGGCCGCGACGCCGCGCTCCTCGACGCGATCGAGGAGCGGCTGACCGGGGCCGGGCTGCGACGCGCCGGCAGCGCCTCCAAGCTCGCCCACGCGCTGGCCGCGACGGCGGTGCCGAAGGCGCCGGGGAAGGAGACGGGCACGCCCGGTACGCAGCAGGCGTCGGGGAGCGAGACGACCGAGCCCGGCACGAAGCGGGCGCCGCAGGGGCAGAGGCGGGCTGAGCCCGACACAGCCGGTGACGTCGTGCTGGCCTACGCCCGCCACCAGATCGCCGCCATCGTCGCTCTCGACCCGGCCGTGCGCCTCGACGCACCCGACTCCGTCCACCAGATGCGGGTGGCCACCCGCCGACTGCGCAGCGCCTTCCGCTCCTACCGCACCGTCCTGGACCGGGCCGTCACCGACCCGATCGGCGAGGAGCTGAAATGGCTCGCCGGGGAACTGGGCGTGGACCGCGACCGGGAGGTGCTCACCGCGCGGCTGGCCGAGCGGCTCGCGGAGTTGCCGGGCCCGCTGCGCGTCGGCCCCGTACCCGAACGGATCGAGAGCTGGTCGCGGACCCGCCGCAGCGGCTCCCGGCAGCAGATCGCCACCGTCCTGGACGGCGACCGCTACCGGGCCCTGCTCGACACCCTCGACGCGCTGGCCGCCGACCCGCCGCTGCTGGCCGCCGCGAGCCGGAAGCCGCGGAAGGTGATCCGCAAGACGGTGCTGCGCGAGTACGAGCGGCTGGCCGGCCGGATCGCCACCGCCCTCGACGCCCCGCCAGGGCCCGATCGCGACCCGGCCTTCCACGACGCCCGCAAGGCGGCCAAACGCGCCCGGTATGCCGCCGAGGTCGCCCGCCCCGTGCTCGGCAAGCCCGCGAAACGGTTCGCCCGCCACGGCAAGGACCTCCAGGACCTGCTCGGCGACCACCAGGACAGCGTCGTCGCCCGCGAGGCCCTGACCGACCTGGCGGCCCAGGCGCAGTCCGCGGGCGAGAGCGCCTTCACGTACGGGGTGATGTACGGACGCGAGGAGTCCCGCGCGGCGGCGGACGAACGCGAACTGCCCGGGGCGTGGGAGGCGGCCTCCGCGCCGAAGCTTCGCAAGGCGCTGCGCGGGTGAACTGCTCGCCGTGCGGGGTATGCCGCCGGGCCGGGTACGCTTGAGGGTCACCCGCCCCCGGTTCCCGGACGGGGGTGCCCCCAGCCAGCTCACGAAGGTAACTCTCCCGATGTCTGTCGAGTCGGTCTTCCCACAGCTTGAGGCCCTGCTCCCGCATGTGCAGAAGCCGATCCAGTACGTAGGCGGTGAGCTCAACTCCACGGTCAAGCCGTGGGACGAGTGCGACGTCCGCTGGGCGCTCATGTACCCCGACGCGTACGAGGTCGGGCTGCCCAACCAGGGCGTCATGATCCTTTACGAGGTCCTCAACGAGCGCGAGGGCGTGCTCGCCGAGCGCACCTACAGCGTCTGGCCGGACCTCGAAGCGCTGATGCGCGAGCACGGCGTGCCGCAGTTCACCGTGGACAGCCACCGGCCCGTGAAGGCGTTCGACGTCCTCGGCCTGAGCTTCTCCACCGAGCTCGGCTACACCAACATGCTCACGGCCCTGGACCTGGCCGGCATCCCGCTCAACGCGGCGGACCGCACGATCGACGACCCGATCGTCCTCGCCGGCGGCCACGCCGCCTTCAACCCCGAGCCGATCGCGGACTTCATCGACGCCGCGGTCATCGGCGACGGCGAGCAGGCCGTCCTGGAGATCACCGAGATCATCCGCGCCTGGAAGGCCGAGGGCAGGCCGGGCGGCCGCGAGGAGCTGCTCCTCCGCCTCGCGAAGACCGGCTCGGTGTACATCCCCGGCTTCTACGACGTCGAGTACCTGCCCGACGGCCGCATCGGCCGCGTCGTGCCGAACCGCTCCGGCGTCCCGTGGCGCGTGTCCAAGCACACCGTCATGGACCTCGACGAGTGGCCGTACCCGAAGCAGCCCCTCGTCCCGCTCGCGGAGACCGTCCACGAGCGGATGTCCGTCGAGATCTTCCGCGGCTGCACCCGCGGCTGCCGCTTCTGCCAGGCGGGCATGATCACCCGCCCGGTGCGCGAGCGCAGCATCACCGGCATCGGCGAGATGGTCGACAAGGGCCTCAAGGCGACCGGCTTCGAGGAGGTCGGCCTGCTCTCCCTGTCCTCCGCCGACCACAGCGAGATCGGCGACGTCGCCAAGGGCCTGGCCGACCGGTACGAGGAGGACAAGATCGGCCTGTCCCTCCCGTCCACCCGCGTCGACGCCTTCAACATCGACCTGGCCAACGAGCTGACCCGCAACGGGCGCCGGTCCGGACTCACCTTCGCCCCCGAGGGCGGCTCCGAGCGCATCCGCAAGGTCATCAACAAGATGGTCTCGGAAGAGGACCTGATCCGGACCGTGGCCACCGCCTACGGCAACGGCTGGCGGCAGGTGAAGCTGTACTTCATGTGCGGCCTGCCCACCGAGACCGACGAGGACGTCCTCCAGATCGCCGACATGGCGATCAAGGTCATCGCCAAGGGCCGCGAGGTGTCCAGGTCCAACGACATCCGCTGCACGGTGTCGATCGGCGGCTTCGTCCCCAAGCCGCACACCCCGTTCCAGTGGGCGCCGCAGCTGTCCGCGGAGGAGACCGACGCCCGGCTGGAGAAGCTGCGGGACAAGATCCGCGGCGACAAGAAGTACGGCCGCTCCATCGGCTTCCGCTACCACGACGGCAAGCCGGGCATCGTCGAGGGCCTGCTGTCGCGCGGCGACCGGCGGATCGGCGCGGTCATCCGCGCCGTCTACGAGGACGGCGGCCGCTTCGACGGCTGGCGTGAGCACTTCTCCTACGACCGCTGGATGGAGTGCGCCGGAAAGACGCTGCCCGAGTTCGGGCTGGACGTCGACTGGTACACCACCCGCGAGCGCACCTACGAGGAGGTTCTGCCCTGGGACCACCTGGACTCCGGTCTGGACAAGGACTGGCTCTGGGAGGACTGGCAGGACGCGCTGGACGAGACCGAGGTCGAGGACTGCCGCTGGACCCCGTGCTTCGACTGCGGCGTCTGCCCGCAGATGGACACGCACATCCAGATCGGCCCCACCGGCAAGAAGCTGCTGCCGCTGACGGTCGTCAAGTAGCGCGGTAGTTCGCGAGACGGCCCTGGTCGCGGTATCACCGTGGCCGGGGCCGTTCGCTGTTTCGGCGGGCGATACGCTTCCCCGGATGGACGGGTACACGACAGCAACACCGCACAGGCCGCACCGCCAGGAACCCGGGGAGGGGTGCCTGACCAAGGCGATCCGGCTGCCCGTCCAGATCGTGGCGCTGATCATCGTCGTACCCATCCGCCTCCTGTGGGACGCCCTCACCGCCTGCTGCCGGGCCCTGTACCGCTGGGTGCTGAGGCCCATCGGCCGTGCGCTGCGCTGGCTGCTGGTGACCTTCGTGGTCATCCCGATCAGCTGGTTGCTGCGCTATCTGCTGGTCATCCCGGCCCAGTGGCTCTACCGCGTGCTGCTCACCCCCATCGGGAGGGGACTGGCCTGGCTGCTGCGGTACCTGATCGTGGTACCGGCCGCCGCCTTCTACCGGTACGTCCTGACCCCCATCGGGCATGCCGTCCTCTGGGTGCTGCGCGGTATCTGGACCGTGATCGCCTTCGTCGTGCGGTACACGATCGTGGTGCCGCTCGCCGCGCTGTGGCGGTACGTCCTGGGACCGGTCGTCCGTGCCGTCGGCGCGGTGTTCGGTTGGGCCTGGCGGATCGCCGGACACGTCAGCCGCTTCCTGTGGACCTGCGTCAGCACGGTGTTCCGCCGGCTCGTGGTGATCCCGCTCGGGTGGATCTGGCGCGCCCTGGTGCGCCCTGTGCTCACCGCGGTCCGCGACTACCTGTGGCGCCCGGTCGCGCGGGCCGTACGGGAGGCGCTGCGGCAGGTACGCAGGGCACTGTTCGGCTCGCCCCGGTGACGGGCGCCTCGGGCCCGCAGAGCCCGGCGGGAACTCGACCGGCCGGAGACACGTACTCTAGGTAGCAGTACGACGGCACTCACGAAGGACTGAACGACACTGGGCAAGCGACAGCCCGAAGGCCCGCCACCCGCTCCGGCGGTGCAGCGCATCCGACTGCGCTACACCAAGCGCGGCCGCCTCCGGTTCACCAGCCACCGCGACTTCCAGCGCGCCTTCGAGCGGGCGTTGCGTCGTGCCGAGGTGCCCATGGCGTACTCGGCCGGCTTCACCCCGCATCCCAAGGTGTCGTACGCCAATGCCGCACCCACCGGCACCGGCAGCGAGGCCGAGTATCTGGAGATCCAGCTCACCGAGGCGCGCGAGCCCGACACGCTGCGCGCGCTCCTCGACGAGTCGCTGCCCGCCGGTCTCGACATCACCGAGGCCGTGGAGGCCCGCACGTCGGGTCTGGCCGACCGGCTCCAGGCGTCCGTCTGGGAGCTCCGGCTGGACGGGGTCGAACCCGCCGAGGCGGAAAAGGCCGTCGCCGCGTTTCTCGCGGCCGAGACCGTCGAGGTCGAGCGCCGCACGAAAAACGGGTTGCGGACCTTCGACACCCGCGCCGCGGTGGCCCGCCTCGAGGCGTCGGCCCCCGCGGGCGATAGGCCCGGCGGCGGTGCCTGTGCGATACTGCGGCTGGTTGTACGGCATGTGACACCTGCCGTGCGACCCGACGACGTCCTGTCCGGCCTCCGCGCTACGGCCGACCTGGCGCCGCCGGTCCCCGCAGCGGTGACCAGGCTGGCGCAGGGGCTGCTCGATGAGGAGACCGGCACGGTGACCGACCCGCTCGCACCCGACCGCGAGGCAGTCCCGGCCGCCATGGCCGTCGGCCTGACCGCCGCGACGGGCGTACCGCCCACTCGCGGAGGAGCGCCGGAAGGTTCCGCGTAGGGCCGTCGTCGACGCGCCGCCGAAGCACCAGGGAGCCACCCGGGTCCGGCAGGCGCACTGACCAGGAGACTTTCGCCGGTGCCGCAGAGTCGGGGCCGACGAGCGAGACAACAGCTCCCGAGCGGCGCACGCGCCCCGGACGGCGGTACCGCACTCATCACGCGGTGCCCGACCGGAACCGGACGCGGCGCCCGGGAGCGTGACGGGAGAACCGCCCGCATGCTCGAACCAACTGAGCCCAACGAGACTCAGGACCGGACGGAAACGCAGGAGCAGGCCGCGCCGAGCGCTGCCGCCCCCGCCGCCGGAACTGAGAACAACAGCCCCAGTGACACCCTGCCGCCGCGCCGTCGCCGCCGGGCGGCGACGCGCCCGGCCGGTCCGCCGGCCGGCACGGTGCGTGACGAAGCCGCGGAAGTGACCGCGGCCGCGGCCCCGGCCATACCGACGGCGCAGCTCGCCGACGAGGCACCTGCCGCCGAGGCCGAGGAGGAGACCGAGGCGGCCGAGGCCGCCGCCGTGTCGCCCGCGGAGCAGGTGGCGGCCGAGTCGGCCGAGCCCGCTGCCGAGGAGAAGCCCGCGCGTACGCGCCGTCGTGCGACCCGTAAGGCGACGGCCCCGGCCGGTGCGCCCGCGGCCGCCGAGCCGGTCGCCGCGGAGGCGGCGGTGTCCGAGTCGGCCGTGCCCGAGCCGGTCGCCGCCGAGCCCGCTGCCGAGGAGAAGCCCGCGCGTACGCGCCGTCGTGCCACCCGTAAGGCGACCGCTCCCGCCGGTGCGCCCGCGGCCGCCGAGCCCGTCGCCGCCGTCGAACCGGTGGCCGAGGTGGAGTCCGCGGCCGAGCCGGTGGCCGAGGCCGAGCCCGCCGCCGAGGAGAAGCCTGCCCGTACGCGCCGTCGTGCCACCCGTAAGGCGACCGCTCCGGCCGGTGCGCCGCGCGCGGCGGACGAGGCCGAGCCGGCCCAGGCCGCACAGACCGTCGCCGAGCCCGTCGCGGCCGCCCCGAGCGAGCCCGTTGCCGAGGCGAAGCCCGCGCGTACCCGCCGTCGGGCCACGCGTGTGGTGACCGCTCCCGCCGGTGCCCCCGAGGCCGCCGCTGCTGAGGCACCCGCGGCCGAGCCGTCGGCCGAACCCGAGGCCGCGCCCGCGGTCGCCGAGGAGCCCGCGGCAGAGACCGCCGCGCCGGAGGCCGCCGGGCGCCGCACCCGCCGCCGTGCCACCCGCAAGGCCGCCGCGGCCGCCCCCGAGGAGCCCGCGGTCCAGCCCGCCGCTACGGCCGGGGTCGCCGGACCGGCCGACACCGCCGTCACCGCCACCGCGCCCGGCACCACTGGTATCGCCGAAGCCAAGGCCGAAGCCAAGGCCAAGGCCAAGGGCGAGTCCAAGAAGGCCGAGGCCAAGGGCGAGACCGAGGCCGTCGAGCCGCAGGCCCCGGCCCGGACCCGTCGGCGCGCCGTGCGCCCGCCGAGCGCCGTGTTCCAGGCGCCGGTGTTCACCGAGCCGATGTTCCAGACGCCGGAGACCGCGGCCGCCGCTGCCGCCGCCGAGGCGGCCGACGTGGCCGCTGAGGAGCCGGAGGACGAGGAGCAGCTGCGGCCCGCCGCGACAGGTGGCCGTCGCCGTCGCCGCCGCCGCGGTGAGCCGGTCGAGGACCATGTCGAGGCCGAGGAGACCACCGAGGTCGCCGAGCCCGTCGAGGAGGAGGCCGAGGAGGCCGCCGAGGCCGAGCACGGGGACGAGGAGGCGGGCGAGCGCCCGTCGCGCCGTCGTCGCCGTGGTGGCCGCCGCCGCCGTCGTGGCGAGGCCGCCGAGGCCGAGGGCGAGGGGTACGCCGCCGAGGAAGAGGCCGAGGAGGCCGCCGAGGGCGGCGAGCCCGAGGCCGAGGAGGCCGGCGAGGAGGAGGCCGCCGCCGGGGCCGGCTCCAGCAGCAGCCGTCGCCGCCGTCGCCGTCGCCGTCGCAGCGGTGAGGCGGTGGAGGCCGAGGCCGCCGAGGAGGAGGGCGTCCGTACGGTCGTCAAGGTCCGCGAGCCACGGCCGAAGCCCGAGCCGTCCGACGAGGTCCAGTCGATCAAGGGCTCGACCCGTCTGGAGGCGAAGAAGCAGCGCCGCCGGGAGGGCCGCGAGCAGGGCCGCCGCCGGGTGCCGATCATCACCGAGGCGGAGTTCCTGGCCCGCCGGGAGGCCGTCGAGCGGGTGATGGTCGTACGCCAGAGCGGCGAGCGCACCCAGATCGGCGTGCTGGAGGACAACGTCCTCGTCGAGCACTTCGTCAACAAGGAGCAGGCGACCTCTTACGTCGGCAACGTCTATCTGGGCAAGGTCCAGAACGTGCTGCCGTCGATGGAGGCCGCGTTCGTCGACATCGGCAAGGGCCGCAACGCCGTGCTGTACGCGGGCGAGGTGAACTTCGAGGCGCTGGGGCTCGCCAACGGGCCGCGGCGGATCGAGACCGCCCTGAAGTCCGGGCAGTCCGTCCTGGTCCAGGTCACCAAGGACCCGATCGGCCACAAGGGCGCCCGGCTCACCAGCCAGGTCTCCCTCCCCGGCCGCTACCTGGTGTACGTGCCCGAGGGCTCGATGACCGGCATCAGCCGCAAGCTGCCGGACACCGAGCGGGCGCGCCTGAAGCAGATCCTCAAGAAGATCGTCCCCGAGGACGCGGGCGTCATCGTCCGCACCGCCGCCGAGGGCGCGAGCGAGGAGGAGCTGGCCCGCGACGTCAGCCGGCTGCAGGCGCAGTGGGAGGAGATCCAGAAGAAGGCGAAGAACGGCGGCGCCCCGACGCTGCTGTACGGCGAGCCGGACATGACCGTCCGGGTCGTCCGCGACATCTTCAACGAGGACTTCTCCAAGGTCATCGTGAGCGGTGACGACGCGTGGGAGACCATCCACGGGTACGTCTCGCACGTCGCGCCGGACCTCGCCGACCGCCTGCAGCGGTGGACCTCGGACGTCGACGTCTTCGCCACGTACCGGATCGACGAGCAGCTGATGAAGGCGCTGGACCGCAAGGTCTGGCTGCCCAGCGGCGGCTCGCTCGTCATCGACCGGACCGAGGCGATGGTCGTGGTCGACGTCAACACCGGCAAGTTCACCGGCCAGGGCGGCAACCTGGAGGAGACGGTCACCAGGAACAACCTGGAGGCGGCCGAGGAGATCGTGCGCCAGCTGCGGCTGCGCGACCTCGGCGGCATCATCGTGATCGACTTCATCGACATGGTGCTGGAGTCCAACCGGGACCTGGTGCTGCGGCGGCTGCTGGAGTGCCTGGGCCGGGACCGTACGAAGCACCAGGTGGCCGAGGTCACCTCGCTGGGCCTGGTCCAGATGACCCGCAAGCGGGTCGGCCAGGGGCTGCTGGAGTCCTTCTCCGAGTCGTGTGTGCACTGCAACGGCCGCGGCGTGATCGTCCACATGGACCAGCCTTCGGCGGTCGGCGGTGGCGGCAAGCGCAAGAAGAAGCGGGGCGGCGAGCGGCAGGCCGAGGCCGAGCAGGTCGTGGAGGCCGTGACCGAGACCGCCGCGGAGGCGGTGGAGGTCGCGGCGGAGACGGCGGCGGAGGTGGCCGCCGAGGTGGCGGAGCCCAAGGCGCTGCCCGAGCCGGCGTTCGCCCCGGACGAGGAGCTGTACAGCAGCGCGGCGGAAGCGGAGGCGGCCGCCACCCGTGGCCGTACGCGCCGCCGGGCGACCCGCAAGGTCTCCGCCCCCGCGGGCTCGCCGAAGGCGGCCGCGCAGCCGGAGCCGGTCGTCGTGGTCCCGGCGGAGGAGCCGAAGGCTCCGCTGCCCGACGGCCAGGCGCCCGAGGAGGCCCCGGCCGAGGCTCCTGCGGCCGCGGCCCCGGCTGAGGCCGAGGCCCCGGCGGCCGAGCCCGCCCCGCGTGCCCGGCGCCGGGTGACCCGTAAGGCCACGGCCCCGGCGGGCTCGCCGACGGGGGCCGAGGAGGCCGCGGTGGTGGTCGTCGGCACGGCGCCGACGGCGGAGCCGGAGCCGGTGAGCGCGCCCGAGCCGGAGGCCGCCGCGGAGGCCGAGCCGGAGGCCGCGGCCCCGGCCAAGAAGACGGCCCGCAAGGCCGCCAAGAAGGCCCCGGCGAAGAAGGCCGCCGCCAAGAAGACCACGGCGAAGAAGACCGTGGCCAAGAAGGCGACGGCCAAGAAGACGGCGACGAAGAAGTCGACCGCGAAGAAGTCGGCCGCCAAGAAGACCGCGGCGGCCGCGGCCCCCGCGGAGGACTGACCGCGTCACGCCACGGAGCCCGCCCCGGCACCCTGCCGGGGCGGGCTACATGCGTCCGGCGCGGCGCGGCGGGGCCTGCGGCGCGGAGTGGCCCCGCGGCGAGCGGCCCGGCAGCCCCGCGGCAAGGGGGCCGGTTTGACCCCCTGACCGCAGCCCCGTAATCTTGACCGTCGGCGTCTGTACGCCACACCCCTGAGCAAATCCCTCCCGATTCTTCGGGAGAGGCCGCTCGTCCTCACGGATGAATCGGACCTCGCGGTCCTGTGAGCGGCTGGCATCAGAGGTATCCGTTCCGAGCGAGAGAGAGTTCCGCGTGTACGCGATCGTGCGCACCGGCGGCCGCCAGCAGAAGGTGGCCGTTGGCGACGTCATTGAGGTTGACCGTATTTCCACCAGCAAGGTCGGCGACACCGTCGAGCTCTCGACCCTGCTCGTCGTCGACGGCGACTCGGTCACCAGCGACCCGTGGGTCCTGGCCGGTGTGAAGGTCCACGCCGAGGTTGTGGACCACCACAAGGGTGCCAAGATCGACATCCTGAAGTACAAGAACAAGACCGGCTACCGCAAGCGGATCGGTCACCGTCAGCTGCACACTGCGCTGAAGATCACCAAGATCGACGCGGCTGCGAAGTAAGGGACTGAGGAGAGATGGCACACAAGAAGGGCGCATCGTCCACTCGGAACGGTCGCGACTCCAACGCTCAGCGGCTCGGCGTCAAGCGCTTCGGCGGCCAGGTCGTCAACGCCGGTGAGATCCTGGTCCGCCAGCGCGGCACCCACTTCCACCCGGGCACGGGCGTCGGCCGTGGCGGCGACGACACGCTGTTCGCGCTGGCCGCCGGTGCGGTGCAGTTCGGCACCCACCGTGGCCGCAAGGTCGTGAACATCGTTCCGGTCGCCTAGTCATCGCGATCATTCGCGAGAGCTCGGCTCCGTAGAGCGATTTCAGAGGGCGGACCTTCCTTCCCGTGAATACGGGAAGCAGGTCCGCCCTCTGCGTGTTAGGTACTAAGACAATCCCGGATGTACTGGAGGCTCCAGCAATGACCACCTTCGTGGACCGCGTCGAGCTGCATGTCGCCGCGGGTAACGGAGGCCACGGCTGCGCCTCCGTTCACCGTGAGAAGTTCAAGCCGCTCGGCGGCCCCGACGGCGGCAACGGCGGCCGCGGCGGTGACGTGATCCTGGTCGTCGACCAGTCCGTCACCACCCTCCTCGACTACCACCACAGTCCGCACCGCAAGGCCACCAACGGCAAGCCCGGCGAGGGCGGCAACCGCTCCGGCAAGGACGGTACGGACCTGGTGCTGCCCGTCCCGGACGGCACCGTCGTCCAGGACAAGCAGGGCAACGTGCTCGCCGACCTGATCGGCCAGGGCACCACCTACGTCGCCGCCCAGGGCGGCCGGGGCGGGCTGGGCAACGCGGCCCTCGCCTCCGCCCGCCGCAAGGCCCCCGGTTTCGCGCTGCTGGGCGAGCCCGGCCAGGCCGGGGACATCGTGCTGGAGCTGAAGACCGTCGCGGACGTGGCCCTCGTGGGCTACCCCAGCGCCGGCAAGTCGTCGCTGATCTCGGTGCTCTCGGCCGCCAGGCCGAAGATCGCCGACTACCCGTTCACCACGCTCGTCCCCAACCTCGGCGTCGTCACGGCCGGTTCCACGGTCTACACGATCGCCGACGTGCCCGGCCTCATCCCCGGCGCCAGCCAGGGCAGGGGCCTGGGCCTGGAGTTCCTCCGCCATGTCGAGCGCTGCTCGGTGCTGGTCCACGTCCTGGACACGGCGACGCTGGAGTCCGAGCGCGACCCGCTGTCCGACCTGGACGTCATCGAGGCGGAGCTGGCGGAGTACGGCGGCCTGGACGACCGGCCGCGGATCGTCGTCCTCAACAAGGTCGACATCCCCGACGGCAAGGACCTCGCCGACATCATCCGGCCGGAGCTGGCGGCCCGCGGATACCAGATCTTCGAGGTCTCGGCCGTCGCCCGTACAGGGCTCAAGGAGCTGTCGTTCGCGCTCGCCAAGGTCGTGGCCGAGGCGCGGGCGGCCAAGCCGAAGGAAGAGGCGACCCGGATCGTCATCCGGCCCAAGGCCGTCGACGACGCGGGCTTCACGGTGACGCGCGAGGAGGATGGCCTGTACCGGGTGCGCGGCGAGAAGCCGGAGCGCTGGGTGCGGCAGACCGACTTCAACAACGACGAGGCCGTGGGCTACCTGGCCGACCGGCTCAACCGCCTCGGTGTCGAGGACGAGCTGATGAAGGCCGGCGCCCGGGCCGGCGACGGTGTGGCGATCGGAGCCGAGGACGACGCGGTCGTCTTCGACTGGGAGCCGACCATGGCGGCCGGCGCCGAGATGCTCGGCCGACGTGGCGAGGACCACCGCCTCGAGGCCCCGCGGCCCGCGGCGCAGCGCCGCCGGGACCGGGACGCGGAGCGCGACGACGCGGACCGCGAGTACGACGAGTTCCGCCCGTTCTGAGATGTGGGAAGGCCCCCGGACGATGTCCGGGGGCCTTCCCACATCCTGGGTCGGGGCGGAGCCCCGGGGACGGGACCTACGCCGTCACCGACTCCTCCGCACCCGACTCCTGCTCCATCTCCTCCGCCGCGTCGAACGCCTCACGCTGCGACGGCAGCTCCGCGGCCAGACGGGTCTCCATCCGCGCCTGCCGCTGCTCCGCCGCCGCGCACAGGTCCATCGCGGCCCGGTTGAAGCGCACCAGCGACGGCGGGTCGGACGGGCCGAGGAGGTGCTCCTTGAGCTCCGCGCGGGCACCGGCGAGCGTGTCCTGCTCGGGGTGGCGGACCGCCGCCAGGAGCTCCGGGACGGCCGACGCGTCCGGGGTGAGGATCGTGGCCGCGCGCACCGTCGGGAAGCCGGACCTGAACTCCTCCTCCGACATCCCGCTCGTGTTCGCCACGGCGTACGGCTTCTCGCTGCTCAGGTAGTCCGTGACGACGCTCGACACATCGCTGATCAGCAGGTCGGCCTGGTTGAAGCAGTTGAAGATCGCCGGGCGCGGGCCGGTGACGATCTGGTGCTCCCACTCCGGCAGCGACGCCCAGAAGGCGGCCTCCCAGGCGGCCGTCGCCTGCTCGACCCGCTCGGCGCGGCCCGGCTCCGGCGCGCCCTGCAGCCGCATCCGCTCGATCTCGTCCGCGCTGGCCCGGAAGGAGCTGGTGGTGAGGGCGTTGAGCTCCTCGGTACGGCGGGCCAGTTCGGCCGCCGCCTCCGGGCCCGGCCGGGCGCCGCTGCGCTTGCTGTTCGCCTCGGCGATCATCGCCATGATGCGCTGGTTGGCGGCACCGGCCGCCGGCACGACGGAGCCGGTCATCGGGTGCGGCTTGTAGATCAGCCGTACCGCCGGGTCGGCCAGCAGGGCCCGCACGATGTTCTCGCCCGCGAGCATGACCGAGGTGTTGCCCGGGTTGCCGTCCCAGCCCTCCCAGGTGGGGGCGTACAGCACGTCCATGAACTGCGCGGTCGGCGCGCCGGAGTACGGGCGGATGGGCGCCAGCTGCGGGCGGCCCACCTCCACCACGTCGCGGTCGTCGACGCCGATGTCGGCGAGCTGGTAGCGGTCGCGCGCGGCGGGACCGGCCACCCACACCTCGTCGTACGCCTTGGCGTACGGGTTGCAGCTGGAGAGCTTGTCGCTCTCGCCGTGGTTGGTGAACGCGTGCTTGATCGACGGGATGCGCAGGACCTGCGAGGTCTTGCCGGAGTTGGCCGGGTGCAGCAGCACCTTCAGCGTCGAGTGCTCCAGCCGCATCAGGTTGGCGACCTTCGGGATGCACACGATCGGGATGTCCGTCGCGTCGATCTTCTGCACCATGAAGCGCTCACGGAGCACGATGATCGGGTTGCCGTCCAGCGCGGCGAGCGTGGAGAGCCACATGTTCGCCTGGTACGCGGACGAGGTGCCGCCCGAGAAGTACATCCCCACGGTCGGCTGGTACTCCGCCAGCCACTTGTCCAGCCACTCCAGCGCCTTCTGCTCGTTGACCACGCGCTTGCGCGGCAGCAGCCAGGTGGCCAGGTGGAGCGTTCCGGCGGTGACGACGGCCAGGGCGATGCCGATGCCCACGCCGCCCCACCAGCCGCTCTCGGTGACCGCGCTGACCAGCAGACCGCCGGTGACCGGGACGGCCAGGCGCAGCATCCGGCGGCCGTGCTGGCGGGCGAAGAACCGCGGTGGTGCGTCGCACAGCCGCAGCGCGGACGCGTCGATGTTGCGGGTCACGAACGGCAGCTGGCGGGTGCGCCGGACCAGCACCCCGGCGGCCTGGCAGGCGAAGTGCATCACGTAGAAGAGCAGCAGGCCGATGGTGAGCGGCGCGTGCTCGTGCAGCGGGTCGATGCCGTCTATGCGCAGCAGCCCGACCACGATGAACATGTCGCGGAACAACTGCCGCACCACGACATCGAAGCGGATCTTGCTCAGCAGTGAGAGCAGGCCGGGCTGCTGGTGCTGGAGATAGAGGTCGAGCGCGAGGCCACCCGCCGAGGCGGCCACGAGGAGCGGCACGTTGGGCAGGACGGCACCGACGAGCTGAGTGGTGAAGAACACCACCATCGCGAGTAGTGCCGCCAGCTGTACGGCTCGGCGGGAGGAGGTTCCGGCAGAGGGCACGGGGTGGGCTCCTGGCAGGAGATGCGACGGATTGAGGGGTCTGCGGTGTGGGGGTTGGCCACCTGTTCCACGGACAGACGCCTGAGAGACGCCCGGTGTTATGGAACGGGCCGACCACCGACCGTATGACGCCGCGCGGCCCGGTGACAATCTGCGGTGACGCCAATCACGCCGTACCGGATCAAAAGGGTACCGGAGTTCCGCGGGTCGGAATGCCGCGGCGAAGGCCCGCACGACTGACGTACATTTCACACGACGGCACGAGACGCGTACGAACCGCACAGGCGACGGCAGTGAGAGCAGGGGAAACGGGCGTGGCAGCGCAGGACGGGAGTCTGGGGGAGGCACGGGACGAGGTGACCGCGGCCCGCCGGATCGTGGTCAAGGTCGGTTCGTCCTCGCTCACCACCGCGGCGGGTGGCCTGGACGCGGACCGGGTCGACGCCCTGGTCGATGTCCTGGCCAAGGTGCTCGATGGAGGCGACAAGGAGATCGTGCTGGTCTCCTCCGGCGCCATCGCCGCCGGACTGGCCCCGCTGGGCCTGGAGCGGCGCCCCCGCGACCTCGCCCGCCAGCAGGCGGCCGCCAGTGTCGGCCAGGGGCTGCTGGTCGCCCGCTACACCGCCTCCTTCGCCCGGTACGGCCGCCGTGTCGGGCAGGTGCTGCTGACCACGGACGACACCAGCCGCCGTGCCCACTACCGCAACGCCTACCGCACCCTGGACCAGCTGCTGGCCATGGGCGCGGTGCCGGTCGTCAACGAGAACGACACCGTCGCCACCGACGAGATCCGGTTCGGCGACAACGACCGGCTCGCCGCGCTGGTCGCCCACCTGGTCAGGGCCGATCTGCTGGTGCTGCTCTCGGACGTCGACGGGCTCTACGACGGTGACCCGAGCACCCCCGGCACCTCCCGGATCACCGCGGTGCGGGGACCGGCGGACCTCGACGGCGTGTCGATCGGCAGCGTCGGCCGGGCCGGGGTCGGCACCGGGGGCATGGTCACCAAGGTCGAGGCGGCCCGGATCGCCGCGGCCGCGGGCATCCCCGTCGTCCTCACCGCCGCCCGCCACGCCGCCGACGCCCTCCAGGGCCGCGACACCGGTACGTACTTCCACCGCACCGGCCGCCGCTCCCGCGACCGCCTCCTGTGGCTCGCGCACGCCTCCGCCCCCCAGGGCGCGCTCGTGCTGGACGACGGCGCGGTGCACGCCGTGGTCGAGCGGCGCAGCTCGCTGCTCCCGGCGGGCATCGCCGCCGTCGAGGGCGATTTCACGGCGGGCGACCCCGTGGAGCTGCGGGACACCGCCGGACGGGCCGTCGCGCGCGGGCTGGTCAACTTCGACGCGAAGGAGATCCCCCGGCTGCTCGGCCGGTCCACCCGCGACCTGGCGCGCGAGCTCGGCTCGGCCTACGAGCGCGAGATCGTGCACCGCGACGATCTGGTCGTGCTGCACCACTGAGGGTAGTGCCGCCCACGGACCGTTGCCGCCGCACCACCGGCGGCCGCGCCGCGCCACTGACCGTACGGACGGGCGTCACCGATTCGTCACCGTCGCCAGAGAAAACCCACAAGTCCCGCGATTCCCGCACGCCGCCGCAGGTCTTTGCCGGAAGACCTTCCGGAAAACCGCCCCGCGGCCGCCCGCGGGCTGGTCAACTTTGTTGCGGCGGTGCCGCACGTGCGGCGGCTCCGCCGTGGCAGAGGCACCACGTGATCAGGAGGCCGCCGGTGAGACGAGGGCGTCCAGAGGCGCTGCCCCGGGCCGGGGGGACCTCCCGTGTCCGCAGGACCGGGGCGGGGGAGCCCACACTGACCAGCGTCGGGACGGGCGACGACGCCGGCGGCGTGCGCCGCGAGGTCTCCCGGCTGTGGCACGTCACGCTCAGCCTGTCCGGGCCCGAGGCGCCGCTCGCGGAGGTCAGGCGGGCGCTGGAGCGACTGGCCCACGACCACCCGTTCCTGCTGACCAGCCGGTACGCCGGCGACCACGCGGAGATCCGCTACTGGGAGGAGGCGCGCGACCTGCACGACGCGGCCGCGGTCGCGCTGCGGCTGTGGGGCGAGCACCGGTCCACCGCGAACCTGCCGCCGTGGGAGATCGTCGGTCTCGAGGTCATCGACCGGGAGACGTACCACCAGCGGATAGCTGAGGGGTACGGCCCGGCGCCCGCGTCTCCGGTCGGAGCCCACCCCTTCTGACAGCCGCCCGACCGCGCGCATTCCTTCCGCATGCCGGCAGGGTGTTTCCGTATACCGGTCGGCGTGTCTCGAAACGCGGAATACCGGGCGGCACTGCGCCACGGGCTCAGTAGGCTGCTGACATGACCAGCGCACCGACCTCGCCTCTGGCCAACCCCTGGCCCAAGTCTCCGGTCCTCCAGGCCGCCTACCGGGCCCGCGCCGCCGCCACCGACCTGGCCCCGCTGCCGCGCGCCGCCAAGGACGACGCGCTGCTGGCCATCGCCGACGCGCTGGAGGTGCGCACCAAGGAGATCGTCGAGGCCAACGGCACCGACGTGGAGCGGGCCCGCGCCGCAGGCACCAGCGAGGCGATCATCGACCGGCTCACCCTCACCCCCGAGCGGGTGC
Organism: Streptomyces sp. XD-27; assembly: GCF_030553055.1. Classification (NCBI taxonomy): domain Bacteria; kingdom Bacillati; phylum Actinomycetota; class Actinomycetes; order Kitasatosporales; family Streptomycetaceae; genus Streptomyces; species Streptomyces sp. XD-27. The sequence goes on along the minus strand of NZ_CP130713.1, from coordinate 2,393,709 downwards.
GGGCCATCGCCGCGGACGTGCGCCACGTGGTCGCGCTGCCCGACCCGGTCGGCGAGGTGGTGCGCGGCTCCACCCTGCCCAACGGCATCGACCTGCGCCAGGTCCGGGTCCCTCTCGGCGTCGTCGGCATCATCTACGAGGCCCGGCCCAACGTGACCGTGGACGCCGCCGCGCTCTGCCTGAAGTCCGGCAACGCCGTGCTGCTGCGCGGCTCGTCGTCCGCGTACGCCTCCAACAGTGCGCTGGTGACGGTGATCCGTGACGCCGTCGGCGGAGCCGGACTGCCCGCCGACGCCGTGCAGTTGGTGCCCGGCGAGAGCCGCGACTCGGTGCGCGAGCTGATGCGTGCCCGCGGCCTGGTCGACGTGCTGATCCCGCGTGGCGGCGCCTCGCTCATCCGTACCGTCGTGGAGGAGTCCACCGTTCCGGTCATCGAGACCGGCACCGGGAACTGCCATGTGTACGTGGACGCGGACGCCGACCTCGACATGGCCGTCGACATCCTGGTCAACTCCAAGGCGCAGCGGCCGAGCGTGTGCAACGCGGCGGAGACGCTGCTGGTGCACCAGGACATCGCCGACCGGTTCCTGCCGCGCGCGCTCCAGGCGCTGGCGCAGGCGGGGGTGACCGTGCACGGCGACGAGCGGGTGCTGGCGCTGGCCGAGGGCTCCAAGGCCACCGTTGTCCCGGCCGCGGTCGAGGACTGGGAGACCGAGTACCTCAGCTACGACATCGCGGCGGCGGTCGTGGAGTCGCTGGACGCGGCCGTGGCTCACATCCGGCTGTGGTCCTCCGGTCACACCGAGGCGATCGTCACCGGCTCGCAGGCCGCGGCCCGCCGGTTCACCCAGTTGGTGGACTCCACCACGGTGGCCGTGAACGCCTCGACGCGGTTCACCGACGGCGGCCAGTTCGGCTTCGGCGCGGAGATCGGCATCTCGACCCAGAAGCTGCACGCCCGCGGCCCGATGGGGCTGCCCGAGCTGACCTCCACCAAGTACATCGTCACCGGCGACGGCCACACCCGCTGACGGCCGCCGGGTTCCCTTCCGCCCTGCCCAAATCCACCGCTCCGGTCTACGCTGATGGGGTGCCGGACGACGTGGGGGGCAGGCCGTTCCCGGACGGCGACGAGCCCGACGAGCGCAGCCACGGGGACGCGGAGGACGCCTTCGCCGCCGTGGTGTTCGACGAGGAGTTCGTGCGGTCGGCCGAGATCCACGAGCCGACCGCCACCGAGCGGATGCTGGCCGCCGCCCAGGCGCGCGCCGACGCGGAGGCATCGCGTCGGCGCCACGGCGCCGCCGAGGACGAGTTCTACGACGACGGGTACGGCCCGGACGGCGAGTTCGGGTACGACCCGGAGGACGACCGCGACGTGGACGAGCGGTTCGGCCTCGCCCGGGACCACGACTTCGGCCCCTACGGCCGCTACGGCAGCGCCGGGCGCCCCTACCGGGGCCACGTCCGCTGGCACCGCCCGGTCGCCTGGCTGCTCGCCGTCCTGATGGGCATAGGCGTGGTGGCGCTCGCCTTCACCGCGGTCTACCGCGGTGCCTCCGGCGGCCGCCAGGACCCCGCCCCGCCGCCCGCGACCACCGGCGTGGACAGCGGCCGCGACGGGGACCGCGAGAGCCCCCTGCCCGCCGCCCCGGCCGGTTCCCCGGCGGCCTCCCGCGCCACGGCCGCCTCCGGCGCCCCGTAACCCCGTGAACACCTCCCGGACCGTCGGCATCCGTCGCGCATCTCCGCGTTTACCGATGCCCTTCCCGACCTACCCTTGAGGTATGGCCCGGCCTGGAGACCCACCCGAGGGGACCCCGGAGGGCGTCCCGGGAGGTGGTGACGACGAGCTCCGATCCGTCGTCTTCGACGAATCGTTCGTGCGGGCTGCCCGCCTCCAGGAGTTCTCGGCGCAGGAGCGGATGGGGGACCACGCGCCCGCGGTCCGCAGCCGCCACGCCTGGTCGCGCAGCAGCCCCTCCCGGCAGGCTGTCGTCCTCGTCGCGCTGATCGCCTTCGCCTTCGCGGCCGCCGTCTACATGGGCATCCAGCACCCGTACCAGCAGCCCCCGCAGCCCGTCGCCGAGCCGCTGCGCAGCACGGTGGTCCCGCTCGCCCCGACCGGCCCGGTTCCGGGCGGGCAGGCCGCGGACCTCTTGCGGCACAGCCCGGCGGCGGCGTACGGCACCGGCGGCGACGGCGTCACCCTGCCCGACGCCCGGCGCACCGAGAACTTCTCCGAGAGCCAGGTGATGTCCGCGCTCACCACCGCGAAGGACTATCTCGTCGCCTCGGGCATCGACCGCGCGGTGCTGACCGGTGACGACACCAGGCGGGTTCGGCTGCTGCTCGACCCGGGGCAGTTCGACCAGTTCGACCGCAGCCTCGGCCGCCCGGCCCCGGACGGCCGGCACCTGGCCACCGGCTGGCTGGTCCGCTTCGACCCCGCTCGGGTCGCGCTCGTCGACGAACCGGTACGGGTGCGCGGCACGCTCGACGTCGTGGAGCGCACCTCCGGCACGCTGGAGGTCACCGCCGACCACACGTACGTGTACGCGGTGCGGGCGGCCGGTGAGAAGGGCGCGGACGAGACCTCGCTGTTCACCGTCCGGCGCGAGGTGCGCTTCCACCTCGACCGCGACGACCTGCGCAATCACCGCGTGGCGCTGGTGGACAGCGCCGTGCGGGCCGGTCCGCAGGCGTGCGCGGCCGACGCGGCCGGCTACCTGCGGCCGCTGCTGGCGGGGCAGAGCGTGAAGGGCGACGGCCCGGCGGCCACCGACCCGTACGCCTCCGGCCCGCGGACCGCCGCGGTCTGCGGCGTACTGGCCCCGGACGCCCAGCCGAGCCCGTCCGAAAAGGCCGAATAGGCCGCGTAGGCGGCTCGGCCGCGAACCGGCGCTCAGGGCCGAGTCAGCGCCTCAGGGCGCCTCGGTGCCGCCCTTGGGCGGGGTGTCGTCGGTGGTGCCGTCGCTCGGGGCATCCTCGGGCGGCGTGCCCGTGGACGAGGTCTCCCCGGGCCGGGGGCCCGCCCCCGGCGGATTCGTGCCGCGCCCGCCTCCGGTGAACCTGTCCCGCAGCCGGCCGCCCAGGTCCCCCGCCCCGCCCGCGACATCCCGTACGAACGCCATCAGCGGGTCCTTGCTGCCGCGCACCGTCGTGGCGTAGTGCGACGCGGACTCCTTGAACGACTCCGACACCGAGGTGTCCGGGTCGTCCGCGCGCCGCGGATAGTGGCCGTCCATGATCCGTTGGTAGTCGCGCCCGGCCGCCCATTTCCGCAGCTCGGCGGCGCGCACCGTGGTGAACGGGTGGCTGCGCGGCAGCACGTTCATGATCTTCAAGACGGAGTCCCGCAGGTCCCCGGCGCGCTCGTACTCGTCGGCCTGCTCCAGGAACGCGTCCACGTTCATCTCGTGCAGATGGTGGCCGCCCGCCAGCTTCATCAGGCCGCGCATCGACGCCTGGAGGTCCTGCCCGACCAGCAGCCCGGCCCGGTCGGCGGACAGCTCCGACTTGCGGAACCACTCGCGCAGCGTCGTCACGATCGCCATCACCGCGACGTTGCCCAGCGGGATCCAGGCGACCTTCAGCGCGAAGTTGGTCAGGAACAGCAGCACCGTGCGGTAGACGGAGTGCCCGGACAGCGCGTGGCCGACCTCATGGCCGATCACCGCGCGCATCTCCTCCTCGTCCAGCAGCTCGACGAGCCCCGTGGACAGCACGATGATCGGCTCGTCCAGGCCGACGCACATCGCGGTCGGCTGCGGGTCCTGGGTGACGTACATCGCAGGGACCCGCTCCAGGTCCAGGATGTAGCAGGCGTCCCGCAGCATCTCGTGCAGATGCGCGAACTGCCGGTCGCTCACCCGCACCGAGTCCGACAGGTACAGCAGCCGCAGACTGCGCTCGGGCAGCAGCCCGCTGAGCGCCTTGAAGACGGTGTCGAACCCGCTCAGCTTGCGCAGCGCCACCAACGCCGAGCGATCCGCCGGGTGTTCGTACGCGCGCGACGAGATACCGGGGAACCGGCGCCGCGACCGGCCCGGCACCTTCCCGCCACCCGGTGTCGTGCTGTCACTCATCGAGACCCCCTTGTGGGCTGCTGGTCGTGGCCCGTCCCCCGCACAGCCCCAGCCTAGGTCCTCGGATCGGGGTGGCTACGGTGGAGACATGCCCCATATGACTGGCCTGACCACCGAACTGCTCGCCGCCAACGCCAAGAACGACGGACCGGGCGTACTGCTGCGCACCATCATCGTCGTCGGCGTCGTCGGAGCCGTACTGCTTGCCTGGTTCCTGCTGCGCGGCTACGGCGGACAGGACTGACGCGGCCCGTACCGGCGTCGAACGCCGCCCGAACCGGGTCCGGACCGCGGCCGCACCCGGTTCGAACCGCGCCCCGGCGGCGCGCCGGGGATCACCCCGCATACGATGTCGCTGACGAATCGCCCGCTCACATCCCGGATAGGTCCTGGCGACGATGACCGCTTACAGCACCGCGCACACCCTGGCCACGCTCGCCTCCGAGGGCGGCGAGCACGGCGGCAACCACGACAGCATCAGCCCGTACATGACCGGCGGCGCGGCCCTCTTCATCCTCCTGCTGCTGCTGTGGGTCACCACGCGCTTCAACCGCGACCGCTGACCCCCGACGGGCACGTCGGGCATACCTACGGCCCCGGTGTTCGACCCGGCGCAGTAGGGTCTGCACGCATGGGAGAGCAGAAACCGTCCGCGAAGCGGCGGCTTGGCGTGATGGGCGGGACCTTCGACCCGATCCACCACGGTCACCTGGTCGCCGCCAGCGAGGTGGCCGCGCAGTTCCACCTGGACGAGGTGGTGTTCGTACCGACCGGGCAGCCGTGGCAGAAGAGCCACAGGAAGGTGTCCGCGGCGGAGGACCGCTACCTGATGACGGTCATCGCCACCGCCTCCAACCCCCAGTTCTCGGTCAGCCGCATCGACATCGACCGCGGTGGTCCCACGTACACCACCGATACGCTGCGCGAGCTGCGCGCGCTCAACGCCGACACGGAGCTGTTCTTCATCACCGGCGCCGACGCCCTCAGCCAGATCCTCACCTGGCGGGACACCGAGGAGCTGTTCTCCCTCGCCCACTTCATCGGCGTGACCAGACCCGGCCACATACTGGCGGACCCCGGTTTCCCCGAGGGAGGGGTCTCCCTGGTGGAGGTACCGGCACTGGCGATCTCCTCGTCGGACTGCCGGGCGCGGGTCGCGGCGGGCGAGCCCGTCTGGTATCTGGTGCCGGACGGCGTCGTGCGCTACATCGACAAGCGCGACCTGTACCGGCACGACTGCTAAGGGGTACGCGTGAACGACGGACAGGACCCGTACGCCCGGGATCCGTACGACCCGCAGCAGCCGCAGGTCTACGGCTACGACGCCTACGGCCGCCCGGTGTACCAGCAGCCGCAGCAGCCGGCGCAGCAGGACGAGTACGGCTACTCCTACGACCCGTACGGGCAGCAGGCGCCCCCGCAGCAGCAGCCGCCGCAGCCGCAGCCGTACGACCCGTACGGCCGGCAGCAGGACACGGGGTACGGCTTCTACGGCCGGCAGCAGGCGGGGACGCAGCCCGGATACGACCCGTACGCCGCCCAGCAGCAGGCGCAGCAGACGGGCCTCCAGCCGCCGTCCTCCCGACCCCAGCAGCCGATCGGCCACGTACCGCAGCAGCAGGACTACGCGACGTACGACGACACGGGGACGCAGCACGCCGACCCCGGCGCGCAGCACAGCGTCCCCGGCGCGCAGCGGCTCGTACCCCCGCAGCGTGAGCGGGAACCGGCGGCACCGGGGCGGCCGCCGCGCCGCCCCGGCCCGGAGCGCGGCGAGGAGCCGCAGGACGGCCCGTACCGCACGGACCAGTTCTCCTTCGTCGAGGAGCCCGACGAGGACTCCGAGGACGTCATCGACTGGCTGAAGTTCGCCGAGACCCGCACCGAGCGGCGCGACGAGCGGCGCCGCAAGACCCGCAACCGCCTGATCGCGCTGACCGTGGTGCTCGTGCTCGCCGCCGCGGGCGGCGTCGGCTATCTCTGGCACGCCGGCAAGCTGCCCGGGATGTCGGACGGCACGCAGGAGCAGGCGCGGCCCGGCGGCCCGCAGCAGCGCGACGTGATCGTGGTGCATCTGCGCGAGACGCGCGGCGGCGACAGCTCCACGGCGCTGCTGGTCGACAACGAGACCACCAAGAAGGGCACCACCGTCCTGCTGCCCAACGCGCTCGCCGTCGCCAGCGAGGAAGGCGGCCCCACCACGCTCGGCAAGCTGGTGGAGGGCGAGAGCTCGGACGCCACCCGCGACGCGCTCGGCACCCTGCTGGGCTCGAAGATCGAGGGCACCTGGCGGTTGGACACGCCCTATCTGGAGAACCTGGTCGAGCTGGTCGGCGGCGTCACCGTCGACACCGACGTGGCCGTGCCCGCGAAGAAGGGCGAGGAAACGCTGGTCAAGCAGGGCAAGGAGCAGACCCTGAGCGGCCAGGCGGCCGTGGCGTACGCCACCTACCGCGCGCCCGCCGAGGCCCAGGCCAAGCAACTGGCCCGGTTCGGCCAGGTCATGCGGGCCGTGCTGAACAAGATGCCCAGCGACGCGGACGACGCGACCAAGACCGTCGAGGCCCTCGTCCAGATCCCGGACCCCTCGCTCACCGAACGGGACCTCGGCTCGTCGCTGGCCGACCTCGCCGAACAGGCCAAGACCGGCGCGTACGACACCACGCTGCTGCCCGTGCAGCAGGACGGCACGCTCAGCGAGCGCGCCACCGAGCGTGTGGTCAAGGACATCCTCGGCGGCACGGTGCGGAACACCGACCAGGGCGGGGTGACGCGGATCAGCCTCCGCAACGCCTCCGGCAAGGAGAGCGCGGCGGGCGCCGCGCAGGTCACGCTGGTGAACGGCGGCTTCACCGTCGTCGGCGCGAGCGCGGAGAACACCGCACAGGCCACCTCCCGGGTGACCTACGCCGACGACCGGCACGCGAAGCAGGCCGAGGAGGTCGCCAAGACGCTGGGGCTGCCGACGAGCGCGGTCCACAAGGGCAAGGGCGCGTTCAACGCGGACGTGACCGTCGTCCTGGGCCGGGACTACAAGGGCTCGGTGGGCTGACGGGCCGGCCGGGCGGAACTCCCGGTGGCCGGCTCCGGGACGAAACTCCTGGTGACGGCCCCGGGACAAAACTCCTGGCGGAGGTGTCGGTGGGGCGTGAGACCCTTGAGGTGTCACGTCCCCGACCCAGGCTGCTGCCGTGTGGGGACCACGGATGACCCTGACGATCCTGACCCCGACCGGAAAGTTCCGCCTGTGACCGCCACGGACCGCTCCATCGAGCTCATCAACGCCGCCGCCCAGGCGGCCGCGGACAAGCTCGCGCACGACATCATCGCGTACGACGTCAGCGACGTGCTGTCGATCACCGACGCCTTCCTGCTGGCCTCGGCGCCCAGCGACCGCCAGGTGAAGTCGATCGTCGACGAGATCGAGGAGCGGCTGAACAAGGAGCTGGGCGCCAAGCCGGTGCGCCGCGAGGGCGACCGCGAGGCCCGCTGGGTCCTGCTGGACTACGTGGACATCGTGGTGCACGTCCAGCACAGCGAGGAGCGCGTGTTCTACGCGCTGGAGCGGCTGTGGAAGGACTGCCCGCAGCTGGAGCTGCCCGCCGACGCCGTCGCCACCCGCGGCAAGGCCGCCGAGCACGCGGCCGCCGCCGGGGACGGTGAACTCAGCTGAACGGCTCCAAGACGGGCCGGGGCCGCCGCATCGTCATGTGGCGGCACGGCCAGACCGCCTGGAACGTGGAGCGCCGCTTCCAGGGCTCCACGGACATCACCCTGACCGAGACCGGCGTGGCGCAGGCGCGCCGCGCCGCCCGGCTGCTGGCCGCGCTCAAGCCGGACGCGATCGTCGCCTCCGACCTGAAGCGGGCCGCGACGACCGCCGCCGAGCTGTCCGCGGTGACCGGGCTGGAGGTCGCGCACGACGCGGGGCTGCGGGAGACCTACGCCGGCCAGTGGCAGGGGCTCACGCACGAGGAGATCATCGAGCGGTTCGGCGAGCAGTACGCCGCGTGGAAGCGCGGTGAGCCGGTGCGGCGCGGCGGCGGCGAGCTGGAGACCGAGGTCGCCGACCGGGCGGCGCCGGTCGTGCTGGGACACGCCGACAAGCTGCCGGGCGGCGGCACGCTGGTGGTCGTCAGCCACGGCGGCACGATCCGCACCACGATCGGGCGGCTGCTCGGGCTGGAGTCCCGGTCCTGGGAGGCGCTCGGCGGCCTGTCCAACTGCTGCTGGTCGGTGCTGGGCGAGGGCGCCCGCGGCTGGCGGCTGCTCGAGCACAACGCCGGGACGCTCCCGGAGCCGGTGCTCGGCGACGACGACTGAGCCGATTTCCCATTCGGGCAGGTCACAGGCTAAGGTTCTTCTTGTTCGCAGCGAGGCGGGGAAAACCCCCGGCCCACCTGAGAACAGCGGGGCTATAGCTCAGTTGGTAGAGCGCTTGCATGGCATGCAAGAGGTCAGGAGTTCAATTCTCCTTAGCTCCACAGCCCGGACGATCCCGTTTCCCTTCCGAGGGGAACGGGATCGCTGCGTTTGCCCGGCGCGCGCCGCCGACCTGGCCAACTCGGTCCGAGCACCGGGCCGCTGGTGCCCCGTCAGGCCCGGCTGTCCCCGCTGACCTGTGCCGCCTCGCGTGGCAGAATCGTCTCCGCCAGTCCACGACCACCTCAGGAGCGCGGTAATGGGGGCACACAGCCGCAAGTGCGACTGGTGCGGCAGCGGCACGCCGATCGTCCGGGACATGGAGCCGGTCAACCCCGAGTACCAGTACTGGTGCGCGGAGTGCGCGCGGGCGCTGATCATAAAGGGCGACCCGATCGAGACCTACCGCGAACTGGAGGGCGAGCCGATCTACGGCCGCCTGCTCGACGAGCACTGCACGCTCAAACGGTTCTACTCCTTCGCGACAGCCTGAGCGCGGGCGCCCGGATCGGCGCCGGACGGCCACCGCGGAACTGATTTGGCAGAAGGCGGGGCTGTCCGTGTAATGTAGGCGATGCCGCCGCGGGGAACCGGGAAAAACCGGGGAAACGCACGGTGCACAGCCTGGGGCTATAGCTCAGTTGGTAGAGCGCTTGCATGGCATGCAAGAGGTCAGGAGTTCAATTCTCCTTAGCTCCACTCCCAGCAGAAAGCGGGTCGTCCGAGACGGACGGCCCGCTTCTCGTTGTCCACAGATGCCCCGTTGCACGCCGCCGCTTCATGCGCTGCGGTAACCTGACCCCATGCGTGCCGTACGCCTTCTGCTTAGCGGGCCGCGCTGATCAGTACCGACCGGTGACACACCAGGTCGGCATCGGCGCGGCGTCCCCTCCTGTGCGAGGGGATTTTTCGTTTCCACCGCTGACAGAGACGATCGATGGAGCTTAGAGGACGATGAGCGAGACCAACACAGCTGCCGAGGTGGCCGCGCCGCACCGCTACACGGCCGCGCTGGCCGCGGACATCGAGGCCCGCTGGCAGGACGCCTGGGACGCGGACGGCACGTACGAGGCGCCCAACCCGAGCGGCGACCTGGCGGGAGACCCCGAGGTCGTCGCCCGGCCCAAGAAGTTCATCATGGACATGTTCCCGTACCCCTCGGGCGCGGGACTGCACGTCGGCCACCCGCTGGGCTACATCGCCACCGACGTCTACGCCCGCTTCCACCGCATGACCGGCCACAACGTCCTGCATACCCTGGGCTTCGACGCCTTCGGCCTGCCCGCCGAGCAGTACGCGGTCCAGACCGGCACGCACCCGCGGGTCTCCACCGAGGCCAACATCGAGAACATGAAGGCCCAGCTGCGCCGGCTGGGCCTGGGCCACGACAAGCGCCGCTCGTTCGCCACGATCGAGCCGGACTACTACAAGTGGACCCAGTGGATCTTCCTGCAGATCTTCAACAGCTGGTACGACGAGACGGCGGGCAGGGCCCGGCCGATCGACGAGCTGGTCGCGCAGTTCGCCTCCGGTGAGCGGGCGACGCCCGACGGCCGGCCCTGGGCCGAGCTGACCGCCGCCGAGCGCTCCGACGTGCTGGGCGGCCACCGCCTGGCGTACGCCTCCGACGCGCCGGTCAACTGGTGCCCCGGCCTGGGCACCGTCCTGGCCAACGAGGAGGTCACCGCGGAGGGCCGCTCCGAGCGCGGCAACTACCCCGTCTTCAAGGCCAACCTGCGGCAGTGGAACATGCGCATCACCGCCTACGCGGAGCGCCTGCTGGCGGACCTGGACGCGCTGGACTGGCCGGAGGCCATCAAGCTCCAGCAGCGCAACTGGATCGGGCGCAGCGAGGGCGCGCGCGTCGACTTCCCCGTCCACGGCGCGCACGGCGAGGGCGACAAGAAGATCACGATCTTCACCACCCGCCAGGACACCCTGTTCGGCGCCACCTACATGGTGCTGGCCCCCGAGCACGAGCTGGTCGACACCATCGCCCCGGAGGCATGGCCCGAGGGCACCCACGAGGTGTGGACCGGCGGGCACGCCACCCCGGCCGACGCCATCGCCGAGTACCGCAAGTTCGCGGCCGCCAAGTCCGACGTCGAGCGGCAGGCCGACGCCAAGGAGAAGACCGGCGTCTTCACCGGCGCCTTCGCCGTGAACCCGGTCAGCGGGGCCCCGGTGCCGGTCTTCATCGCCGACTACGTCCTGATGGGCTACGGCACCGGCGCGATCATGGCCGTCCCGGCGCACGACAGCCGCGACTTCGCCTTCGCGCGCGCCTTCGAACTGCCGATGCGCTGTGTCGTGGAGCCTTCCGACGGCCGCGGCACCGACCCGTCGGTGTGGGAGGACGCCTTCGACTCGTACGAGGCGAAGATCATCAACTCCTCCGGCGACACGATCTCGCTGGACGGCCTGGTGGTCCCCGACGCCAAGGTGAAGATCACCGCTTGGCTGGAGGCCCAGGGCATCGGCGAAGGTACCGTCAACTACCGGCTGCGCGACTGGCTGTTCAGCCGCCAGCGCTACTGGGGCGAGCCCTTCCCGATCGTGTACGACGAGGACGGCGTCGCCCACGCGCTGCCCGAGTCGATGCTGCCGCTGGAACTGCCCGAGGTCGAGGACTACTCCCCGCGCACCTTCGACCCGGACGACGCCGACACCTCCCCGGAGACCCCGCTGTCCCGGAACGAGGACTGGGTCAACGTCGAGCTGGACCTGGGCGACGGTGTGAAGCGCTACCGCCGCGAGACCAACACCATGCCCAACTGGGCCGGCTCCTGCTGGTACGAACTGCGCTACCTGGACCCGCACAACAGCGAGCGGCTGGCCGACCCGGAGACCGAGCGCTACTGGATGGGCCCGCGGGAGGGGCAGCCGCACGGCGGCGTCGACCTGTACGTGGGCGGCGCCGAGCACGCCGTGCTGCACCTGCTGTACGCCCGCTTCTGGTCCAAGGTGCTGTTCGACCTGGGCCACGTCTCGTCGGCCGAGCCGTTCCACAAGCTGTACAACCAGGGCATGATCCAGGCGTACGTCTACCGGGACGGCCGCGGCATCCCGGTGCCGGCGGCCGAGGTGGAGGAGCGCGACGGCGGCTACTTCTACGAGGGCGAGAAGGTCAGCCGCCTGCTGGGCAAGATGGGCAAGTCCCTGAAGAACTCGGTCACGCCGGACGAGATCTGCGCCGAGTACGGGGCCGACACGCTGCGCCTGTACGAGATGGCGATGGGCCCGCTGGACGTGTCGCGGCCGTGGGACACCCGCGCGGTCGTCGGCCAGTACCGGCTGCTGCAGCGGCTGTGGCGCAACGTCGTGGACGAGAACACCGGCGAGGTCACCGTCGTCGACACCGAGCCGGACGAGGCGACGCTGCGCGCCCTGCACAAGGCGATCGACGGCGTCCGGCAGGACATGGCGGGGCTGCGCTTCAACACCGCCATTGCCAAGGTCACCGAGCTGAACAACCACGTCACCAAGGTGCGCGAGGTGCCGCGTTCGGTCGCCGAGCAGATGGTGCTGCTGGCCGCGCCGCTGGCCCCGCATATCGCCGAGGAGCTGTGGCGGCGGCTGGGGCACCAGGACTCGGTGGTGCACCGGGAGTTCCCGGTCGCCGATCCGGCGTACGTGGTGGACGAGACCGTGACCTGCGTCGTTCAGATCAAGGGCAAGGTCAAGGCGCGGCTGGAGGTCGCCCCGTCGATCGCGGACGAGGAGCTGGAGAAGCTGGCGCTGGCCGACCCGGCGGTGGTGGCGGCACTGGACGGCGCGGGCATCCGCAAGGTGATCGTGCGGGCGCCGAAGCTGGTCAACATCGTCCCGGCGTAAGCCACTGCCTCTGCCTCAGGGCCCCTTAGGGGCTGGTTTCCGGGCGGGTTGCGGGTTCTGCGGAACTCGCGACCCGCCCGCCGCCGTTTACCGTGGGAAGACGTACGCCGACTGCGAGGGGACCTCCATGGGGACCGCGATCCTGATCCTGGTGCTGTTCTTCGTCGCGCTCGTCGGGCTGGGGGTGTACGTGGGCGTCAAGGCCGTCCGCGCGGCCAAGCGCGGCGTGGACCGCACGATCACGCAGGCGCGGCGCACGGTCGAGGAGACGACCCTGCGGGCGAAGAGCTACGGCCAGCCGGGGCCGGCGGGGGAGCTGGCGCAGCTGCGGCTGTCCTTGCGTACGTCGATGCGGGCCACCCGGGAGGCGCTGGACGCGGGTGCGGCGGAGGACGCCTCGCTCAAGGAGTCGCTCGCGCTCTTCGAGCGGCTCAGCAGTCACGAGCGGGAGCTGGACGAGGAGCTGAAGCGGGCGGAGCGGGAGCCCGACAAGGGGCGGATCGCGGCCGTGCTGCCGGAGCTGCGCGAGCGCACGGAGCGGATCACGCACGCGGCCGACTCGCTGCGCTGGGCGGTGCAGGAGCGGGGTCGGCGGTTCGCCGAGGACGACCTGGCCGATCTGGGGCGGCAGATCGAGATGGAGGCCGGGGCGCTGCGGCACTGGGCCCCGGCGTCGGACGATCCCGCGCGCGGACCGGCGGAACCGCTTCCGGGAGACGGGGCGCAGGCCGGCCCTGGAGCGCGGGCGCGGGCGGGCGGGGGAGACGGGGCGCAGGCCGGTCCGCGCGCGGGTGGACAGGCCGGTGCGGGCGCCGGTGCGGGGGAGCCGCCCGCGATCGATGTGCCGCCGGAGCAGCCCTGGCAGTCGGGCGCCGCATGGCAGGAACCCTGGCGCAAGACGGCTCGCCCCGAAGGCCATGGCTGAGCGGCATGGCCTGCGGAGCGGGCGCGCGGAGGGGCGGAGGACGGGCACACGGATGGGCGGGAAGGCCATGGCCGGGACATGCGCATGAGCGGTACGGTGGGCAGCGAAGCGGACGCCCGCCCTCCGGGCGGAGGGCCCGCGCTGTCGGCCCCGGACGTCCCCCGATAACCTCCCAGTCATGTCCCGTCATGTCGCCATCGTGACCGATTCCACGGCCTATCTGCCCCCGCAGGCGATGGAGCGGCATCGCATCGTCTCCGTTCCGCTCACCGTGGTCCTCGGCCACCGGGCGCTGGAGGAGGGCACGGAGATCTCGGCCCGCTCCGTCGCGCAGGCGCTGCAGAAGCGCAAGCCGGTCACGACGTCCCGCCCGGCCCCGGAGATGTTCGCCGCCGCCTATCGCGCGGCCGCCGCGGCGGGGGCGGACGGGATCGTGTCGCTGCACCTGTCGGCCGAGTTCTCCGGGACCTACGACGCGGCGGTGCTGGCGGCCAAGGACGCCCCGGTGCCGGTGCGCGTGGTGGACAGCGGCATGGTCGCCATGGCGCTCGGCTTCTGCGCGCTGGCGGCGGCCGAGACGGCGGAGAGCGGCGGCGACCTGGACGAGACGGTCGCCGCCGCCGAGAAGCGCGCCGAGGGCACGGCCGCGTACTTCTACGTCGACACCCTCGACTATCTGCGGCGCGGCGGCCGGATCGGGGCCGCGCAGGCGCTGTTCGGCTCGGCCCTGGCGGTCAAGCCCCTGCTGCAACTGGACGGCGGGCGCATCGAGTTGCGGGAGAAGGTCCGTACCGCGTCGAAGGCCATCGCGCGGCTGGAAGAGATCGTCGTGGAGCGGGCCGGCGCGGGCGCCGTGGACATCGCGGTGCACCATCTGGCGGCGGAGGAGCGCGCGGCGGCTCTCGCGGAGCGGCTGCGGGAGCGGGTGCCGGGCCTCGCGGAGCTGTACGTCAGCGAGGTGGGCGCGGTGATCGGGGCGCACACCGGGCCGGGGCTGCTGGGCGCGGTGGTGGCACCGAGGTAGCCCCGGCCGCCGCACGGGCCTGGTCTGGCCTGACCGGCCCGCCCGGCGGGAGGCAGGGCGCGAAGGACGAGGCGTACGGGATCAGTAGCGCAGGGCGTAGGCGATGCGCCGACGCCAGGACTTGGCGCGCTGCGCGCTGTGGAAGCGCGCGTCGTTCTCCAGTACCTCGGTGGCCTTGCGGACCCGTTCCTGGGCGATGGTGATCGCGTCGTCCAGCGGCATCACCAGCGGCAGGTCGAAGAGTTCGACGATGCGCGCCACCCGCTCCCGCACCGTCCCGCCGACCACGTGGTACGGGATCTCCATCTCCTCCAGCGTCTCGATCAGCAGGTCGTCCGACAGCTTCCGGAACGGCTCGGACACCGGCCGGTGCCCGTCCGCCTTCATCGTGAACTCCACCGGGAGGTGCACGTAGGCGTCGTAGATCCGCTTGGCGCGCGCCTTGGTGATCTCCCCGTACGCGTGCATGTACTGCCGGTAGAAGGGCTTGGCGGGCAGTCCCGCCATGCCCTTGAGCGCCCGGAGGAAGACGTTCGCGCCCGGGTTGATGCCCACGCGCATCCGGGCCTCGCCGTAGATCCACTCGTGGATGACCGAGCCGTCGGAGACGAAGGAGCCGGGCAGCGCCTCGTTGTGGATCCGCTCCTCCAGCCGCCGCAGACCGAGCATCAGCAGCTCGTTCGCGGACAGTTCCTGCACCTGCTTGCCGGGCACCAGGTCCAGCAGGATCTCGCGCGATGTCAGGGCGTGGGTCCGCGGGATGCCGGTCGCGACCGACACCGCCTCCGTGGTGGTGCTCTTGCCGCTGGAGTAGGTGCCGGAGATGGCGAGATGGATGACGCGCTCGCTCGGCGGCGGGGCGGGGGCGGCGGGCGGCGCGGCCGTCGTCACCAGGGGCGGTGGTTCGTGCGTGCTGTTCTTCATCCCCGTGTCCTTCTGGTGTGGGTGTGCGTCTGTGTGGTGGTGGGCGGGGCCGGCGGCGTGGGCACCGGGGGTGCCGGGCTCCGGAGGCGTCGGCGGGCTCATCCGCCCAGCCCCAGGCCGCCGCTCACCGGCAGCATCGCGCCGGTGATGTACCGGCCGGAGTCCCCGGCCAGGTAGCGCACCGCCTCGGCGACGTCCTCGACGGTCCCGGAGCGGCCCAGCGGCGTGATGCGCGTCAGCTCCGCGCGCCGGTGCTCGGTGATCTTCCGGCTCATGTCCGTCTCGATGAGGCCGGGCGCGACGACGTTGACGGTGATGCCCCGGGAACCCAGCTCCCAGGCGAGGGAACGGGCGAAGCCGAGCAAGCCCGCCTTGGACGCGGCGTAGTTGGCCTGGCCAGCCGCTCCGTAGGCGGAGACCATCGAGGAGATCAGGACGATGCGGCCCCAGCGGGCGCGGATCATGCGGGGCGCCGCGCGGCGTACGGTGCGGAACGCGCCGTTGAGGTTGGTGTCCACGACGTCCACGAAGTCCTTCTCGTCCATGCGCAGCAGGAGCGTGTCGCGGGTGATGCCGGCGTTCGCCACCAGCACCTCCACGGGGCCGAGTTCCGCCTCGACCCGCGCGTAGGCCGCGTCGATGCTGGTGGCGTCGGTCATCTCGGCGCGTACGGCGAACAACCGGTCGTCGGGCGGTTCGGCGCCGCGATAGGTCACGGCGACCCGATGGCCGTCGGACCGCAGGGCGCGTGCCACGGCGAGCCCGATGCCGCGATTGCCGCCGGTCACGAGCACGGTCCGGGGCGTCATGCGGCCCTCCGGTGCTCGGGCGGGAGCGCCGTGGCACTGCCCGCGCCGTCGCCGTCCTCGGTGTTCGCGGCAGGGTGCGCGGCCCGGGTGTGGGACAGGCCGGTGGTGACGACGGCGGCGATCTCGGTGAGCAGCTCGCCGTGGGTGGGCAGGCCCGGGGTCACCGCTCGGGCCCCGTACGCGTGACGTGCGGGGCGGCCGTGACCGTGGGCATGATGGCTGCCGGGGCCGGCGGCCCCGCTGACGTCGCCGAGGCCGCCGATGCGCCCAGGGCCGCCGGGCACATCGCCGTCTGACCCACCGAGACATGGCAGGCGTCGAAGACGTGGCGCACGGCGGCGGCCATGCGACCGGGCGGCAGCGCCCCGGGCAGCAGCCGGCGTGCGAACCGGATCCGGGAGCCCCCCGGCGGCTGCTCCTCCTCGTCGAGCAGGAGGGGAGGCAGCAGGGCCGGCGGGACCCGGGAGAACACTTCCTTGGTCCGGGTGAGGAAGGCCGTACCGCGCTCGCGATGGGGCTCGGGCAGCCAGTCCAGGAACGGAAGGCTGAACTCCATGAGTTCCGGGGATTCCTGAGGCTCCGGAACCTCCCGCAGGCTCCGCAGGACGGTGCGCAGCGCCCGCGGAGCCCGTTCCCACTCCTCACGCAGCAGGGGAACGGTGTCCTCCGCGCCGTCGAGGATGACGAGTACGGGCCGGTGGCCGTCCAGGTGCTCGCGGAGCTCGGCCCGGTGCGCTGCCCGCGGCCAGAGGCCCTGCGGGATCCAGGTGCCCCCGCCCGCGTTGTGCCAGATGATCCGGGCCGGTCCCTCGAATACGACGAGCACTTCACCGAAGCGCGTCGCCGGTGTCGATGTCATTTCGCTGTTTCCCCCGAGTTTCTTTTCGAGTGCGACGACGCGCGGCAGGCATGCCGACTCGTGTCGCCGTGCAATTGGTTTCCGCGGCGAATCGAGCGTGCGGAAATCCCTGCGGACGCATATTTCGCGTACGCGAGTGAAAATGGGTGGGGGGTTGGAGAAAGAGTAATCCTGCCGCCGGCACCGGCCGCCTTGCCGCTTTTTGCTTGCCGCTGTCGACGGGATCTTTCTCAGGCCGCGCGGCGGGCGGGCAGTCGATGCGCTATCGAGCACCAGCCGTGAATGCCGCAGAAGTCGTCGACCTTGAGATCGGTGGCCCGCCACAGCTCGCCGTCGAGACTGATCAGGCGGTTCTTGGTGGTGTACGCGGCGGCGTCGAACGGCTCGTCGGCGGGGCGCGTCGGGGTGTCCGCCTCGATGACCATGCGCCGCATCCACAGCGTGTCGCTGCGGCCGCGGGCGAGGTCGTCCTGCGCGTACAGCAGTGCCTGGGCGAGCTGCGCGATGCTGACCAGCGCGTCGACCATGGACACCGACGGCGCGTAGGCGGCCTCGGCGCCGAGCCGGGCGCCCAGTCCGCCTCGTCCGGCCCGTTCGTCCTGGTCAGCGGGGTGGAGCGCGAGCTGCTGCCGGGCGCGCACCCGCTGTCCGGCCAGGTCGACCGCGACATGGCGGGCGGTCTGCCGGTGGGTCTTGTAGCCCTCGCCGTAGACCCGGACCTGCGCCGGGCCGAGCGCGTCCGCGACGGAGTCGAAGACATGGCACACCGGATCGCCGCCGCCGGCGGCGGTGCGCGCGCCGGGTTCGTGCACGAAGGCGCACCTGGCCTTGAGCCCGCCGACACGGCAGTCGTACGTGCTCCGCAACAGGCCGGTGCCCTCCCCCTCGGAGCCGCTTTCCAGCAGCCGGGCGCGGACCGGAAAGTCGGTCAGGTCCTCGTGCGGGCGGTTGCTCGCCCGGATGTCGACCGACCGCAGCCAGGTGCGGCGCTGCTGCTCGGGAGTGAGCCCGTGCCCGGTGTTCAGGTGCACCTCGGCGAGTGACGCGGCGAGCACCAGGACGTCGATGCTGCTGACATGCGGGCGCAGTTCCCGCGCCGACGATTTACGGGACCAGTCCCGCGGATAGGTGAGCGACGCCCATGCGTTGACCTGCGCGCCGGGTGCGGTGGATCCGTCGGCCACAATGTGCCGCAGATACTGGCCGACGCGCTTGTAGCCGGCACCGAAGAAGCGGGATTCGTGTGGACCGAGACAGGCGTCGAGTGAATCGAACAGTAAAAGATCTTCAGTCATTCCCCCGTGGTCCTTCCTGCGTTGCGGTAATCCGCACGTATGGACAGGACGATAATGCGTGCTGCGAGCAGGCTAGCACAAAGAAAAGATCCACACGGGTGTGATGTGTTTCATTTCCATGGAACCCGGATTTCCGGATTCCGTGCACCGAATTCTCTGAGTGCTGAAATGTATGCGATCTTTGTCCGCGGATCATTCTTCGCACGCGACGACGCGGGGCCAGTGGTCCGCGAGCACGCCGCCGAGGATCTCCCGCAGCCGCTCCTGGTCCTCCATCGGCACGGAGGCGAGGAACGCGCGCTCCACGCGGTCCACGGCCTCGGCGGCGGCGGCGACCACCTGCCGTCCCTCGTC
Organism: Streptomyces sp. XD-27; assembly: GCF_030553055.1. Lineage (NCBI taxonomy): Bacteria > Bacillati > Actinomycetota > Actinomycetes > Kitasatosporales > Streptomycetaceae > Streptomyces > Streptomyces sp. XD-27. Next base: position 2,375,175 of record NZ_CP130713.1, on the reverse strand, counting down.
GGTCAGATGGAGGATGTAGCGCCGGCGGTCGGCGGGGTTGCGCCGCCGCTCGACGTGGCCGTTGCCCTCCATCTCGTCCACCAGCGCGACCATGGTGGTCGGGTCCAGATTCAGTAGCCTGCTCAGATCCTGCTGGGAGAGGGCGTGTCCGCCTTCGAGGGCGGCGAGCACGAAGTAGTAGCGCATGCGCAGCCCCTGCGCCTCCAGCGCCTGGTCCGCCTCGTGCAGCAGCAGGATCCCGGCCTTGTGGAGGAGGTACCCGGTCCTGCGGACCAGCGGGAAGTCGAACGTGGCGGCGCCCTGGCGGGCGGATGCTGAGCTACGTGGCATGGCGGGCCGATCCGGGGCGGTAGGGGGGTGTGGGCGCCCATTATCGCTGGGTGATCCCCATGATGGGAATCGGCGACCGTCGGGGTTCCGGGCGAATGCCTCGCGGTCAGCGCACTGGTGCCGTGTCCGGTGCGAGGTCGTTCTCCCGGCCGCTGTCCGCGTCGGAGGTATCGGAGGTGTCGGATGCGTCCGGTGCGTCGGATGCATGGGACGCGTCGTCATGCGCGGCGAGGGCGCTCTCGTGCAGGTCCTTGGTGCGGATGAACGCGAAGGAGACGAGTGCGCCGAGGGCGGCCAGCGCCGCGCACACGAGCATGACGTCGTTGAGCCCGTCCGTGAAGGCGGTACGCGCCGCCTGATCCACCTGTGCGGCCAGTTCCGGCTGCCGGATGCCGGCGGCCGCCTCCGCGCCGCCCCCCGCCGCGACCGCCTCGCCGAACTCCTCGGCCCGGTCCCCGAGCGCCCGTCCGGCCGCGGAGCCCACGAACAGGTCGGTGACGCGCGCCTGGAACAGGGCGCCGAAGGCCGCGATGCCCACCGCCACGCCGACCTGCTGGAAGGTCTCCCCGATGCCGGAGGCCATGCCGGCCTTCGACGGTTCCACGACGGCGATGGAGAGGGAGGCGCGGGGCGGGTTGAACAGCCCCATGCCCAGGCCGATTCCGAACATGCTCGGCAGCAGGGCGGTCCACGCGCTGTCCGCGTCCACCACGGTGACCAGTGCCAGGCCGACGGCGATGGAGGCCAGCGCCAGCCCCACGAGCACCCGCTGGGGCATACGGGTCGTCAGACTGCCCGCCACGGCCGCCGCGACGAAGAGGGTGAGGGTCAGCGGCAGGAAGCGTACGCCGGTCTCCCAGGCCGAGAAGCCGAGCACGTTCTGGACGTAGGAGATCTGCAGGAAGATCGCCGACATCGTCGCTGCCGCGCACAGCAGGGTCACGATCGAGATGCCGTTGAACGTCACGTTGCGGAACAGCGCGAGCTGGAGCATCGCCCGCTCGCCGAGCCGCCGCTCGATCAGCCAGAAGACGGCGAAGAGGACCGCGGAGACGGCGAACATGACGAAGATCGGGGCGCTGCGCCAGCCTTCGGTCTCACCGCGGAGGAAGCCCAGTACCAGCAGGCCGAGCGCGCCGGAGAACGTCGACAGGCCCCACCAGTCGATGCGCTGGGCCCGCGGGTCGCGCGACTCGCGCATCCGGAGCGCGCCCGTCAGCAGGGCCGCCAGTCCGATCGGAACGTTGACCAGGAAGATCCAGCGCCAGGTGAGGCCCTCGGTGAGGGCGCCGCCGATGAGCGGACCGAACGCGATGGCGAGTCCCGCCACGCCGCCGAAGACGCCGAAGGCCCACCCGCGGTCCTTGCCCCGGTACTCGTGCCCGATCAGCGCCGGCCCGATGGCGAACAGCACCGCCCCGCCGATGCCCTGAACGCCGCGGGCGACGGACAGGAAGAGCGCGTCCGGGGCGATGCCGCAGGCGAGGGAGGCGAGTACGAAGATCACGAACCCGGCGTTGAAGACCCTCTTGCGGCCGAGCCGGTCCGCCAGGGAACCCGCGGTCAGCAGGAACACCGCCAGGCCCAGGGCGTAGGCGTCCAGGACCCACTGGAGTTCGGAGAACGAGGCGTCGAAGGTCGCGCGCATGTCGGGCAGTGCCACGTTCACCACGGTCAGGTCGAGCATGAGCATGAACGTCGCGACGCAGACGGCGGTGAGTGTCCAGCCGCGGCCCGTGTTCCTGGCTTCCTCGGCGGTTCGCTGGGATTGCTCGGGCATGGTCTCCCCCGGGTTCTGCATGATCGATCCATTTGGCAAATCATCGGAATCGCAGATTATCTGAGACCGTATCATGTGCTGTGCCGATGGTGTGAGGCTTCGCGAAGTCCCCGTGTGGGTGACGGCGTTGTCCACAAGCGGCCCGGCATCCCCAGGAATTGGCCGGCCGGGGCGGGCATGGCGCCGATCCGCCTACCGTCGGCGCATGGACGTGCGATCACGGAACGTCACCAGCTCGGCGCCACCGACGGCCTCGGCCCCGGCCGGCGCACGGCCCGCGCATGAGCGCGCGGCGGAGTTACTGGGCGAGCCCGGTCCGGCGACCGGAGCCGGCGCCCCGGCTGATGCCGCGTCTGACGTGCCATCTGATGCTCGGCATGACCCCGCGCTTGGCCGAAGCCCTGACAGGGGGACGCGTGGCGGCCGTGCCACGGGCGGCGACCGCTCCGGCGGCGGGTCCGGGAACGGGAGCCGCTCCGGCGGATCCTCGGGGCACGGGAGCCGCTCCGGTGGTGGATCCTCCGAGCGCTGGGGCCGCTCCGGCGTCGGCTCCTCCGGGATCGGTGACCGCACTGACGGCGGCTCCGGCCGGGGCGGGATGTCCCGGCGAGAACGGCTGCGGCTCACCGTCCAAGAGCGGTTGCCGCTGTGGTGGCAGACCAGATGCGGCGTCGAGCCACGCGCGTTGGCGGCGCTCGCGGTCGTGCTGCTCGTGGCGGCGGGCTTCGCCGTCTACCACTTCTGGGTCGGGCGGCCGCAGACCGTACGGGCTCCGGCTCCCGAGCCGCCCAGAGCGGCGACCCAGCCGTCGGCCGACGGTGCCGTCACGGCCGGAGCCGCTCCGACGGCGGGCGCGCCTCCCCATCCGTCGGCGAGCGGTGGTCGCGCCGTCGTCGTCGACGTGACGGGCAGGGTCCGCGATCCGGGGGTGCTTCGGCTGCCGCTGGGCGCACGGGTGGCAGACGCGCTCAAGGCGGCCGGGGGAGTGCGGCCGGGCACCGACGTCAGCGGACTGAACCGCGCACGGGTGCTGGTGGACGGGGAACAGCTCGTCGTCGGGGCGCCACCGGGGCCCGGCCCGGGCGGCGGTGGCCCCGGAGCCTCGGCCGCCGGGACGGGCGGCGGACCACCGGGCGGCTCCGCCACCGGCTCGCCTGGCGGGGCGGCGGCACCCGCCGGACCGGTGAGCCTCAACTCCGCCACGGCGGAGCAACTCGACACCCTCCCCGGAGTCGGTCCGGTCCTCGTCCAGCACATCCTGGACTACCGCGCCCAGCACGGCGGTTTCCGCTCCGTCGACGAACTGCGGCAGGTCACCGGCATCGGCCCGCGCCGCTTCGCCGACCTCCGACCCCTGGTCCAGCCATGACGGGCACGGACACCCCGCGGGCGCGCCCTGTCGGCGCCATGTCTGGTGCGGACACCCCGCGGGCGCGTGCTGTCGGCGCCATGTCGGGTGCCGACACTCCGGGGACGCCTGCTGTCGGCGCCATGACGGACACGGGGGACACCCCGCGGACCCGCCCCGTCGGCGACATGACGGACACGGCGGACGCCCCGCGGACCCGGGCCCCGGTCCACGCGGCGGCGGCCTCGCCACGCGGTGCCGCGAACCCCCGGCAGGAGGGCCCGGCCGACCTGCGCCTGGTGCCGCCCGCCCTGGCCGCGTGGGCCGCGGCGGCCCTGGCTCTGGACGCCCCTGGCGGGGCGGTGACCGCGGCCTGCACCGGGGCGGTGCTGACGGCCTGCGTACTGCTCTGGGCCGCCGCCCACCGCCGGGGCGCGGCGCGGCGACCCGGCCGCGGCCCCGGACGCGAGGCGGCTCGGATGGCGCCCGAACACCGGGCAGAGGGCGAGGACACCCCTCCGCCGCCGGACGTGGACGGCGGACCCGCTGTCCCGCCGTCCCGGGCTCGGGGGCCGGGCCGGACGGACAGCCCGGCGGGCGCGCGGGGACGGAACGCGGGCATCCTCGTCGCCATCGCCATGGCGCTGCTCTGCGCCGCCGCCGGCGGAGCCGTGGCCGGGCTGCGGGCGGCGGAGTCCCATCGGGGGCCGGTGCCCGAACTTGCCCGGCGGTACGGCGAGGCCACCGTGCAGGTGACGGTGACCGGCGACCCACGGCGCGCCCGGCCACGGGTTCGCGGTGCCGCCCAGGCTCCGGCGTCCGTGGTGTTCGCCGCCGAGGCCACCCGCGTCACGGCGCTCGACGGTACGGTCACCACGGCTCGGGTGCCCGTCGTGGTCATGGTTCAGCCGCGCGGCAGCGCGCGGGAGGCGTGGCTCGCGCTGCTGCCGTCCACCCGCCTGCGGGTCTCCGGGCGGCTGGCACCGCCCCTGCGGAGCGCGGACGAGGCCGGCGCCGTCATCCGCGTCGCGGGCGGCGGACCGCCACGCGTCACCGGCCCGCCCACCACCGCACAGCGCGTCGCGGGACGGCTGCGGGCCGGGTTGCGCACCGCCACCGACGGGCTCGGCGCCGACGCGCGGGCGCTGCTGCCGGGCCTGGTCGTCGGCGACACCTCGCGGGTGCCGCCGGAGCTCGAGGACGCGTTCCGCGCCACGGATCTGACGCACCTGCTGGCGGTCAGCGGCAGCAATCTGACCCTGATTCTCGCCCTGCTCATCGGCCCACCGCGGCTCGCGGGGCGCGCCGAGCGGCGCGGCCTCGCCGCCCGGCTGGGTGTCCCGCTGCGTACGACGGCCCTGCTCGGCGGCGGGCTCACGCTCGCGTTCGTCGTGGTGTGCCGACCGGAGCCGAGTGTGCTGCGGGCGGCGGCCTGCGGGCTCATCACGCTCCTGGCGATCGGCACCGGCCGCAGCCGGTCCCTGCTCCCCGCGCTCGCCGCCGCCGTACTCGCCCTCGTCCTCTACGATCCGTGGCTTGCCCGGAGCTACGGGTTCCTGCTGTCCGTGCTGGCCACCGGTGCCCTGCTGGCCCTCGCGCCGCGCTGGACCGCCGCGCTGTGCCGCCGCGGGTGGCCGCCCCGCCTGGCGCAGGTCCTGGCGGCCGCGGCCGCCGCCCAGGCGGTGTGCGCGCCGGTGGTCGTGGTGCTGGCGGCCAGGGTGAGCCTGGTGGCCGTCCCCTGCAACCTGCTCGCCGAGTTCGCGATCGGACCCGCCACCATCCTCGGCTTCGCCGCACTCGCCACCGCGCCGTTCGCCCTGCCCGTGGCCAGGGCACTGGTATGGCTGGCGGCCTGGCCGGTGGAGTGGATCGCGGCAGTGGCCCGCACCGGAGCGGGCCTGCCCGGCGCGGAAGCCGACTGGCCGGGAGGCTGGGGCGGCGCGCTGCTGCTGGCCGCGGTGATCGGCGTGGCCGTGCCGCTGGGCCGCCGGCTGCCCGCCCGCCGGTGCGCCTCTGCCGCCTGCGCGCTCCTGCTGCTGGCCGTGGTGCTGCGCCCGCCTCCGCTGACCCGGTTCGTCACTGGCTGGCCGCCGCCCGGCTGGCTGATGGTGGCCTGCGACGTGGGCCAGGGAGATGCCCTGGTGCTGTCCGCCGGGGACCGCTCGGCCGTGGTCGTGGACACCGGGCCCGAGCCGCGCGCGGTCGACCGGTGCCTGCGCGCCCTCGGGGTCGAGCGCATCCCCTTGCTCGTGCTGACCCACTTTCACGCGGACCATGTCGCCGGGCTGGCGGGGGCGTTGCGGGGCCGTGCCGTCGGGGCCATCGAAACGACCGCCCTGTGGGAACCGCGCGGCCAGGCCGAGTCGGTGCACCGGCTGGCCCGGGCCGCCCGGATCCCGGTGGTGGTCGCGGTGCCCGGGGAGCGCCGCCGGATCGGCCCGCTGTCCTGGGAGGTGCTGTGGCCGGCCGGGACGACGGCGCGGCTCCCGGTGGAGGGGCCGAACGACGCGAGCGTGGCCCTGCTGGTCCGTAGCGCCGAGCTGTCACTGCTGCTCCTCGGCGATCTCGAACCCCCTGCCCAGCAGGGGCTGCTGGCCGCCCATCCCGCACTGTCGCACGTCGACGTCGTCAAGGTCGCCCATCATGGTTCGGCCTACCAGGACCCGGAACTGATACGCCGTCTGAGCCCGCGCCTCGCCGTGATCTCGTGCGGCGCGCAGAACCCCTACGGGCATCCGTCGCCCCGCACGGTGGCGGCCCTGCGGGACGCGGGGGCGGCCGTGGTCCGTACCGACACCGACGGCGCGGTCGCGGTCGTCGGCTCGGGGGCCGGGCTGCGGGCGGCGGTCAGGGGCGGCAGGCGGAGTCCGCCACGCTCTGCCGGTCGGCGCAGGGCACGTGCTTGTACATTCGCATGAGGTTCTTCGCGGTGTCGCTGTTCATGAAGGCCAGGAACTTGGCTGTGAGGGAGCCGTCCTCCGGCCGCCCGTAGGTGTAGAGGTACTCGACCGCCCAGAAGGGATAATCGCGTTGCCTGCCCCATTCGATGTCCGGTTCGTGGCCGTCCAGCCGGACCGTGACGACGTCGCGGTGCTCGGTCGCCGCGTACGTCTCCGTGTAACCGATCGCGCCCGACACCCGGTTGACGGTGTCGAGCAGGTCGCCGGTGCTGTTGACTTCGCAGCGGGTGACGCGCGCCCGCCGGTCCCGGTCCCTGGTGGCGCAGTCGAAGGAGGAGACCACGGCGGTCTCCGAGCGGTCCAGCACCCTCGTCTCGAAGGTTCTGCGGGTGCCGGACCGGCTGTCGCGGCTGACCAGGCGGATCGGCTGGTCGGCGCCGCCCAGTTGCCGCCAGTCGGTGTACGTGCCGTCGTAGATCTTGCGCACCTGGGCGAGCGTGAGGTTGTCGACGCCGTTGCGCCGGTTGGCCACCAGGCTGAGCAGGACGATGCCGACCGGCTGCCGGCCGCCCAGACCGCGGTACGACTCCGGCGCGGGGACGTCCGACATGGCGATGAAACCGGGGCTGCCGCCGCGCGCCGCCCGCCCGGCCCGGTCCAGGTTCCCCAGCCCCGCCAGGCTGCCGTTCCGGTGCACGGTGATCTCGGCACCGGGGCACTGCTTCTCGTACGCCTTGCCTATCTCGGCCATGGGCGGCGCGAAGGCGGTGGAGCCGTCGACGGTCAGCCGACCGGAGGCGCAGGCGGTGGCGTCGACCGTGCGCCCGGGGCTGCTCAGCAGCAGCCCGCAGAGCAGGCCGACCAGAATGATGAAGATCCCGCCGAGGGCGAGATGCGGAGTGCTCGGACCGCGCCGCTGGGCGTTGCGTCTGATCCGGCCGCCGCTGAGAAAGCCGTCCACCGCGACCCGGTCGCCGGAGCCGGAGAGCAGGACCAGCAGCTTGAAGTGGTCCCGCCGGTTGAGCGGCACCTTGGGGACGACGAGTCTGCTGCCCTCGGGCCGGAGCCCGTTGTTGCGGGTCAGCATCGCCTGCAACGTCGGCGGATTGGCGTCCGGCACCTCGACCCCGACGACCGTCCGGCCGGGGAAGCGGACGGTCAGCGGCTCCTGGTAGTCGTGCCGGACGATGTCCTTGCTGCCGTCGTTCTCGACGCGCAGCAGCGCCAGCGTCGCGTCGGCGACTTCCTGGTTCTCCCGGAGCAGCCGCAACTGCACGATGCTGTGGGCCGCTTGCGGATTCATGCCGATCGCGGTGTCCATCTGCACCCGGTAGCCGATGCGCTTGCGCCCCGGGAGGAAGCGCTCCACCGCCCAGACCGCGCCGGTGGCCACCAGCCCGGCGGCGGCCAGGATGGTCTCGGTGTCAGGAAGGGCCACGGCCACCTCGCACACATGGTCGTTTATGGACGCGAGCAATCTATGGAGGACGCGCGCCCTCCGGTCGCGCTTGGACGGCCCGTCACCAGAGGTTCATCTACCGGTCCCCGGAGCGCGCCGGACGCCTGCCGCGGACCCGGTCGGGCGCGCACCGCGTCGGTCCCGGACCACGTGGACCGCCACCGTGTCGGTCTCGTACCACGTGGTTTTCGGACCGCGCGGACTTCAGACCGCGTGGTCCTCCAGCCACCCGTCGTACTCCTCGGCCAGCTCGTGCAGCGTCCCCGCGTCCAGGCGCCCCGCCGCGTCCTCCACCACCACCAGCCACTGCGCGTCCTCGGCGTCGTCCTCGCCCGCCAGCGCGTCCCGCACCAGGTGCGGCTCCTCCTCCAGCCCGAAGCGCTCGGTCAGGTTCTCGGCCAGCTCTTCGGCGGCATCGCGGTCGGGCAGCACCAGGACGTGTCGTTCGTTCACCGGATCATTGTCCGACAGCGAGGAGTGTCAGTGGCCCGTGGGATGCTGGTCGGCGATGGCCAGGAAGAGTACGACCGACGACCCGCTCGCCCCCGTGACCCTCGCCGTGGGACAGGAGGACCTCCTCCTCGACCGCGCCGTGCAGCAGGTCGTCGCGGCGGCCCGAGCCGCCGACCCCGACACCGATGTGCGCGACCTCGCCCCCGACGCGCTGCAGCCCGGCACGCTCGCGGAGCTGACCAGCCCTTCGCTGTTCGCGGAGCGGAAGGTGGTGGTGGTCCGCAACGCCCAGGACCTCTCCGCGGACACGATCAAGGACGTCAAGGGCTACCTCACCGCTCCCGCCGAGGAGATCACCCTCGTCCTGCTGCACGCCGGAGGCGCCAAGGGCAAGGGGCTGCTGGACGCGGCGCGCAAGGCGGGGGCGCGCGAGGTCGCGTGCCCGAAGATGACCAAGCCCGCCGACCGGCTTGCGTTCGTGCGGTCGGAGTTCCGGGCCACCGGCCGTTCCGCGACCCCGGAGGCGTGCCAGGCCCTGGTCGACGCCATCGGCAGCGACCTGCGGGAGCTGGCCAGCGCCTGCGCCCAGTTGGTCGCGGACATCGAGGGCACCATCGACGAAGCCGTCGTCGCCCGCTACTACACGGGCCGGGCCGAGGCGTCGAGCTTCACCGTCGCCGACCGGGCCGTCGAGGGCCGCACGGCCGAGGCGCTCGAAGCGCTCCGCTGGGCGATGGCGACCGGCGTCGCGCCGGTGCTGATCACCAGCGCGCTCGCCCAGGGCGTGCGCGCCATCGGCAAGCTGGCCTCCGCCCCACGCGGGGCGCGCCCCGCCGACCTGGCCCGCGAGCTGGGCATGCCGCCGTGGAAGATCGACCGGGTGCGGCAGCAGATGCGCGGCTGGTCGGCGGACGGGGTGGCGGTCGCGCTGCGCGCGGTGGCCGAGGCGGACGCGGGCGTCAAGGGCGGCGGCGACGACCCGGAGTACGCCCTGGAGAAGGCCGTGGTCACCATCGCCCGTGCGGCCCGCGCGGGCCGCCGGCACTGACGTCGCGGCGGCCCGAGCGCGGGCGACCTGCGCGTGGCGGGCCCACGCGTGGCGGCGGCGCGTACGCGGCCGTGCTGTCGGCCTACTGGCCCTGAGCGGCCTGCTTCTCCTTCAGCTTCGCCAACGTCGCCGTGGCGCTCTTCCGCAGCATGTCGGTGGCCTCCTCAGCGGTCGTCGGCTTGCCCTTGGCCTCGGGGTCGCGCAGCTCCGACCACTTGGACTCGTACGTCAGCCATCCGTCGCGGACGGCGAGGGTCACATCGGCCGTGTTGTCGGTGCTGCCGTCATTCGCCACCTCCGTCACCAGGAACGCCTCCTCGCCGAGGCCCGATGCCGGTTTCACGACGTAGTGGTATGCCGCCCCGCTCTTCTTGCCCTCGTACGCCTTGTACCGCGCCGCGAACTCGGGGCCGGGTCGGACTTCCTGTGCAGGTACACCTCGGTGTTGACGTACGTCGACGAGAACTCGGAGGGGCCCCGGTCCGGCGGGTTGAAGTCCAGGTCGCAGGTCATCGAGTCGAGCGCCGACTGCTGGGACCCCGACGCCAGAGGGTTGCCCTCGCGCTCCTGCAGCGCATAGCCGCGTGCCTCGTAGGGGCCGAGATCGGTGGCTTTGCACAGATCGGTGACGTAGTGATAGCCCGCCAGATTCGCCTTGGGCTTCTTCTCGGCCGCCGGCTTGTCGTCATCGTCGAAGGCGCCGGTGGCGAAGAGCACGCCCGCCCAGACCGCCGAGGCGGCGACCGCCCCGCCGAGGCCCCAGAGCCAGCCCCGGCTCCGACCGGCGCCGGTCGGCGGCGCCGCGGGGGGCGGGGTGGTGGGCCCGAAGCCGCCGGATGAGGGGAGCGGCGTCCCCGGCAGCGTCGGCTGCGCGTACGGACCGGGCGCGCCGGCCTGGGCCGCGGGCTGCTGCGGCACCTGCGCCGCATATGGGTTCGGCTGTCCGTGCGGCTGCGGCTGCGGTGGGCCGTACGGCTGGGGCTGCTGGGCGTACGGATTCGGTTGTTCCCCCGGTATTGACATGTACGAAGCGTACCGGAGCGTGTACATGACGCGAGGCCCGGTGCGGTCCTGGGGAAGGACGGCACCGGGCCTCGCGGTGAAGCTGGGTGTGCGCCGCACCCGCGTGGCGAACGCAGGCCGCGTGCGGCGCAATGCTGCTGTGCAGGAGGCTCCTGCGGGCCGCCGGTCGGAGCGGGTGAGAGGGACCGCTGTGTGCCCGTCCCGGCGAAGGGCTTGACGCCCGGGTGAGGTCAGCCCTTGAGGGCGGCGACCTGCTGCGCCAGCGCCGACTTCTTGTTGGCGGCGGCGTTCTTGTGCATCACGCCCTTGCTCGCGGCCTTGTCGAGCTTCTTGCCGGCCTCGCCCAGGGCGACGGTGGCCTTCTCGACGTCACCGGCGGCCACGGCCTCACGGGTCTTGCGGATCGCGGTCTTGACCGAGGACTTGACGGCCTTGTTGCGCAGGCGCGCCTTCTCGTTGGTCTTGTTCCGCTTGATCTGGGACTTGATGTTCGCCACGAATGAGCCTTTTCAGGTTCGAATGGAATTGCTTCTTGATCAGCTGTTCGACAGCTGTGCGCCTCGGGCTGAGAGGGCACGAGGCACAGTGGTCCAGGCTACCAGCAGGCTCTATCGCGTCCCAAACCGAAGGGCGGCGCCCAGTCGTGGGACGATAGGGGGACATACACCGAGTCCCGCCTAGACACAGGACGCTGCGTGCCCGCGACCCCTACCCATGTGCCGGAGCCAAGCCGTACCGACCCGGCGCTCATCCGCAACTTCTGCATCATCGCGCACATCGACCACGGCAAGTCGACGCTCGCCGACCGGATGCTCCAGCTGACCGGCGTGGTCGAGCAGCGGCAGATGCGCGCGCAGTACCTCGACCGCATGGACATCGAGCGTGAGCGCGGTATCACGATCAAGTCCCAGGCGGTCCGGCTGCCCTGGGCGCCCACGCAGGGCGAGGCCGCGGGCAACACCCACATCCTCAACATGATCGACACGCCGGGCCACGTGGACTTCACCTACGAGGTCTCGCGTTCGCTGGCGGCCTGTGAGGGCACCGTCCTGCTGGTCGACGCGGCCCAGGGCATCGAGGCCCAGACCCTCGCCAACCTCTACCTGGCGATGGAGAACGACCTCACGATCATCCCGGTCCTCAACAAGATCGACCTCCCGGCCGCCCAGCCGGAGAAGTTCTCCGAGGAACTGGCCGGTCTCATCGGCTGCGATCCCGAGGACGTCCTCAAGGTCTCCGCGAAGACCGGCGTCGGCGTGGACGCGCTGCTGGACCGGGTCGTGGAGCGGATCCCGGCCCCGGTCGGCGTCGCCGACGCCCCCGCCCGCGCGATGATCTTCGACTCGGTCTACGACTCCTACCGCGGCGTCGTCACCTACGTCCGGGTCGTGGACGGCCAGCTGTCCAAGCGCGAGCGCATCCGGATGATGTCCACCGGCGCCACCCACGAGCTGCTGGAGATCGGCACCAACTCTCCGGAGATGCTGCCCGCCGACGGCCTCGGCGTCGGCGAGGTGGGCTATCTGATCACCGGTGTGAAGGACGTCCGCCAGTCCAAGGTCGGCGACACCATCACCCAGCAGTCGGGCGGTGCCACCGAGGCCCTGGGCGGCTACAAGGATCCCAAGCCGATGGTGTTCTCCGGCCTCTACCCGCTGGACGGCTCCGACTACCCGGACCTCCGCGAGGCCCTGGACAAGCTCCAGCTCAACGACGCGGCCCTGGTCTACGAGCCGGAGACCTCCGCGGCGCTCGGCTTCGGCTTCCGCGTCGGCTTCCTCGGCCTGCTCCACCTCGACGTGATCCGCGAGCGCCTGGAGCGGGAGTTCGGCCTCGACCTGATCGCCACCGCCCCCAACGTGGTCTACCGCGTGCTCATGGAGGACGGCAGCGAGCACACGGTCACCAACCCGAGCGAGTTCCCCGAGGGCAAGATCGGCGAGGTCTACGAGCCGGTCGTGCGCGCCACGATCCTCGCCCCCAGCGAGTTCATCGGCTCGATCATGGAGCTGTGCCAGACCCGTCGCGGCACGCTCCTCGGCATGGACTACCTCTCCGAGGACCGCGTCGAGATCCGCTACACGCTGCCGCTCGCCGAGATCGTCTTCGACTTCTTCGACCAGCTGAAGTCCAAGACCCGCGGCTACGCCTCGCTCGACTACGAGCCCACCGGCGAGCAGGCGTCCAGCCTGGTCAAGGTCGACATCCTGCTGCACGGCGACAAGGTCGACGCCTTCTCCGCCATCACGCACAAGGACGCGGCGTACGCGTATGGCGTACGGCTCGTCGCCAAGCTGAGGGAGCTCATCCCTCGGCAGGCGTTCGAGGTGCCGGTCCAGGCCGCGATCGGCTCCCGGGTCATCGCCCGCGAGACCATCCGCGCCATCCGTAAGGACGTCCTCGCCAAGTGCTACGGCGGTGACATCTCCCGTAAGCGGAAGCTGCTGGAGAAGCAGAAGGAGGGCAAGAAGCGGATGAAGATGGTCGGCTCGGTGGAGGTGCCGCAGGAGGCGTTCATCGCGGTGCTGTCCAGCGACGAGTCCGGCGGCCAGGGCAAGGGCAAGAAGTAGCCACCCGCTTCGACCGCAGCCCCGTACGGCCCGGCGTACTCCGCGCCGGGCCGCACGTTCGCCTGCGAGGCATAGCCGAGCGTAGTTAATCGATTACGCTTTCAACAACGTCCGGCCAGACCCTTATCAAGCAGGTGTCCGGCCCTTACCCTGATCTCGCTCGAAGGTTACTCGTGAGTCAACAAGGGCTGAGGCGGGCCCTGCGGAGGATGCCGTGACCGACACACAGAAGCTGCTCGACACCCGGCCGGCGTCCCTGGCGACGCTCTTCCTCGAACGCGTCGAAGAGACACCGGACACCGAGGCGTACCGCTACCCGGTGCCGTCAACCTCCGGAACGGGCCCCGACGACTGGCGCTCGCTGACCTGGCGGCAGACCGCCGACCGGGTCTTCGCCATCGCCGCCGGACTCGTCGACCTCGGGCTGCACCCGGAAGAGCGGGTGGCGCTGGCCTGCAGCACCCGCGTCGAGTGGATCCTCGCCGACCTCGGCGTGCTGTGCGCGGGAGCGGCCACGACCACCGTCTACCCGAGCACCAACGCCGAGGAGACGGCGTTCATCCTCGCCGACTCCGGCAGCCGGGTCCTGATCGCCGAGGACGCGGCCCAGCTCGCCAAGGCGCGCGAGAAGCGCGCCGAGCTGCCCGAGCTCCGCCACGTCGTCGTGATCAAGGCCGAGGACGCGGCGCCCGCCGAGGGCGACCCCGACGGCTGGGTGCTCTCCCTCGACGAGCTGGAGAAGCGCGGCGCGGCCTATCTGGCCGAGCACCCCGACTCCGTACAGGAGCGGATGGACGCACTCCGCTCCGACCAGCTCGCGACCCTGATCTACACCTCCGGCACCACCGGCCGACCCAAGGGCGTCCGGCTCCCGCACGACGCCTGGTCCTACATGGCCCGCGCGATCCAGGGCACCGGCCTGATCCGGAGCGACGACCTGCAGTACCTGTGGCTGCCGCTGTCGCACGTCTTCGGCAAGGTGCTGACCGCGCAGCAGATCGCCCTCGGCCACGCCACGGCCGTGGACGGCCGGGTCGACAAGATCATCGAGAACCTGCCGATCGTCCGGCCCACCTACATGTGCGCCGTACCGCGCATCTTCGAGAAGGTCTACAACGGCGTGGCGACCAAGGCCCGCGAGGGCGGCGCCGCCAAGTACAAGATCTTCCTGTGGGCCGCCGACGTGGCCCGCGAGTACGCCAAGGTCTCGCAGGACACCTTCCGCCGCACCGGCCGCGCGGACGTCCCCTTCGGCCTCAGGGCCAAGCACGCCGTCGCCGACAAGCTCGTCTACGCCAAGCTGCGCGACGCGTTCGGCGGCAGGCTGCGCGCCACCGTCTCCGGCTCGGCCGCGCTCGCCCCCGACATCGGCTACTTCTTCGCGGGCGCGGGCATCAACATCCTGGAGGCGTACGGCCTCACCGAGTCCAGCGCGGCCAGCTTCCTCAACCCGGAGAACTACCGCACCGGCACCGTCGGCAAGGCGCTGCCCGGCCTGGAGGTGCGGATCGCGGAGGACGGCGAGATCCTGCTGCGCAGCCCCGGCATCATGCAGGGCTACCACGGCCTGCCGGAGAAGACGGCGGAGGTGCTGGAGCCGGACGGCTGGTTCCACACCGGGGACATCGGCGAGCTGTCGCCCGACGGCTATCTGCGGATCACCGACCGCAAGAAGGACCTGATCAAGACCTCCGGCGGCAAGTACGTGGCACCCGCCGAGGTCGAGGGGCGGTTCAAGGCAGTCTGCCCGTTCGTCTCCAACATCCTGGTGCACGGCGCCGACCGCAACTACTGCACCGCGCTCATCGCCCTCGACGAGCCGACGATCATGGGCTGGGCCGAGGAGCACGGCCTGGCCGCCACGACGTACGCCGACGTCGTGGCCACCCCGGAGGTCAACGAGCTGATCGACGGCTACGTGCGGCGCCTCAACGAGGGGCTCCAGCGCTGGCAGACGATCAAGAAGTTCCGGCTGCTGCCGCGCGACCTGGACGTCGAGCACGGCGAGCTGACCCCGAGCCTCAAGCTCAAGCGACCGGTGGTCGAGCGGGAGTACAAGAACCTGATCGAGGAGATGTACCAGGGAGCGCGCGAGGCGTAGCCTCCGCGAGCCGTACGGGCGGAGCCTCCGCTCAGCCCCGCCCGTACCACCTCCCCCCTCATGCCCGGCCTCGTGCGATCTCGCGGCCGCCCGCATCGCCGGGAGCCGCTCCGGCGATGCCGGACAATGGGACGTATGCCTTCCGTACTGCCCGATGGTGAGCCCGTGCCGGACGACGGGGCGCTGCCCCACCACGCACTGGACGGTGCCGCCGGGCGGCCCCTCGGCTTCTACCTGCACGTCCCCTACTGTGCGACCCGCTGCGGCTACTGCGACTTCAACACGTATACGGCCAGTGAGCTGCGCGGCTCCGGCGGTGCGCTCGCCTCGCGCGACAACTACGCCGACACGCTCGTGGAGGAGGTCCGCCTGGCCCGCAAGGTGCTGGGCGACGACCCGCGCCCGGTGGAGACCGTCTTCGTCGGCGGCGGCACCCCCACCCTGCTCCCCGCCGCGGACCTGGGCCGGATGCTCGCCGCCATCAGGGACGAGTTCGGGCTCGCCGACGGGGCGGAGATCACCACCGAGGCCAACCCGGAGTCGGTCGATCCGCGCTACCTCGCCGAGTTGCGGGAGGGCGGGTTCAACCGGGTGTCGTTCGGCATGCAGAGCGCCCGGCAGCACGTGCTGCGCGTGCTGGACCGCACCCACACCCCGGGGCGCCCCGAGGCATGCGTTGCCGAGGCCCGGGCCGCCGGGTTCGACCACGTCAACCTCGATCTCATCTACGGCACGCCGGGGGAGAGCGACGACGACTGGCGGGCCTCCCTGGACGCGGCGCTCGGCGCCGGCCCGGACCACATCTCGGCGTACGCGCTGATCGTCGAGGAGGGCACCCAGCTCGCCCGGCGCATCCGGCGCGGCGAGGTGCCGATGACGGACGACGACGTGCACGCGGACCGGTACCTGATCGCGGACGAGACGCTGTCGGCGGCGGGCTTCCACTGGTACGAGGTGTCGAACTGGGCCACGTCGGAGGCCGGGCGCTGCCGCCACAACGAGCTGTACTGGCGCGGCGCCGACTGGTGGGGCGCGGGCCCCGGCGCGCACAGCCACGTCGGCGGCGTGCGCTGGTGGAACGTGAAACACCCCGGCGCGTACGCGCAGGCCCTGACCGAGGGCCGGTCACCGGGCGCGGGCCGCGAGGTCCTGCGCGAGGAGGACCGGCGCGTGGAGCGGATCCTGCTGGAGCTGCGGCTGGTGGACGGCTGCCCGCTGGATCTGCTGGCCCCGGCGGGCGCCGAGGCCGCCGCGCGGGCGCTGGCGGACGGGCTGCTGGAGCGGGGCCCGTACGAGGCGGGTCGCGCGGTGCTGACGCTGCGCGGGCGGCTCCTGGCGGACGCGGTGGTCCGGGACCTGGTGGACTGACTTCTCCTCTACCCGCCCCTTCCCGATTTCGTCCTCAATCGCCGGACGGGCTCGATTTTCGAGCCCGTCTGGGGGTACCTCCCGGACGAAGTCTGGGGGAGATTGAGGACCGGGGTCCGGGGCGGAGCCCCGGTTGTGGGAAGGGGCGGGTAGGGGAAAGAACCGTCGGAGGCGGATCAGGCCGGCGCCGTCACGAAATCGATCAGTTCCTCCACCCGCCCCAGCAGCGCGGGCTCGAGGTCCCTATAGGTGCGCACCGAGCCCAGGATCCGCTGCCAAGCAGCCCCCGTGTTCTCCGGCCACCCCAGCGCCCGGCACACCCCCGTCTTCCAGTCCTGCCCGCGGGGGACCGACGGCCACGCCGGGATGCCCAGCGACGACGGCTTGACGGCCTCCCACACGTCCACGTACGGGTGACCGACCACCAGCACGTCGTCGCCCGTCACCTCCGCCGCGATCCGCGATTCCTTCGAGCCGGGTACCAGGTGGTCCACCAGGACGCCCAGCCGCGCGTCCGGGCCGGGGGCGAACGCGTCCACGATCGCCGGGAGGTCGTCGACGCCCTCCAGGTACTCGACCACCACCCCCTCGACGCGCAGGTCGTCGCCCCACACCTTCTCGACCAGCTCGGCGTCGTGCCGGCCCTCCACATAGATGCGGCCCGCACGGGCCACCCGCGCCCGCATGCCGGGGACCGCGATGGAGCCGGAGGCGGTCAGCCGGGGGCCGGTGCGGGCGGGAGCCGCCGGGCGGACGAGGGTGACCACGCGGCCCTCCAGCAGGAAGCCACGCGGCTCCATCGGGAAGACCCGGTGCTTGCCGAATCGGTCCTCCAGCGTCACCGTCGGGCCCTGCGCGGTCTTCTCGCACCGGATCACCGCGCCGCAGAAGCCCGTGGTGACCTCCTCGACCACGAGGTCGGGCTCCGCGGGCACCTCGGGCACGGGCGCCTTCCGCTTCCACGGAGGGGTGAGATCGGGGTTGTACTCTCTGCTGCGCACCGGCCGACGATACGAAGAAATGGCAGGTCGTGGCTACGAGGCGGGGCTACGACACGCCGAAACGCGCCGCCAGCCCCGCGCGCTGGGCGCGGACGAAACCGGCGTCCACCACGGCCCCGTGCCCCGGCACGTACACCGCGTCCTCGCCGCCGAGCGCGAGCAGCCGGTCCAGCGCGGCGGGCCACCGGCCCGGCACCGCGTCCCGCCCGGCCTGCGGTTCCCCCGACTCCTCGACCAGGTCGCCGCAGAAGACCACCTCGGGCGGGCCGGGCACCAGCACGGCGAGATCGTGACCGCTGTGGGCCGGGCCGACGTTGGCCAGCAGGACCCGCCGCCCGCCGCCGAGGTCGACGGTGAGCTCCCCGCAGACCGTGTGCTGCGGCCGTACGAGCAGGTCCGCGGCCTCGGCCGCGTCATCGGCGGCGACACCGTGCCGTACCGCGTCCGCGCGCAGCTCGTCCCGCTCGCGCGCCAGCAGGTCGTCCAGGCCGACCGCCCCGTACACCTCGCAGCCCGCGAAGGCGGCCGTACCCAGCACATGGTCGAAGTGCGGGTGGGTGAGCACGATGTGGGTGGGGCGGCGGCCGAAGAGCGCGGTCACCTCGCGGCGGATCCGAACACCCTCGGCGAGCGTGGCGCCGGTGTCCACCACCAGCAGCCCGTCCTCGCCGGCGATGGCGCCCGTCGTCGCGTCCCAGACCGGCAGCCGCCGCCGGGCGACGCCCGGCGCCAGCCGCTCCCAGCCGACCGGTTCCCCGTTGCTGTCCATATGTCAGACGCTAGCGCGCGATGTCAGGCGGCAGCGCGCGGCGGCCCGGCCCAGGGGAGGCCCGGGCGGGTGCGCTCGCGGTCCGGTGTGGTTATCCACAGGGCCGTGACGGGCCTTGCCCAGGCCGTGGCACCCGGCCGTACACTGGCTCAGGAAGATCTGGCACTCATGACAGCTGAGTGCCAGGAGACAAGGCCCGGGAATCGGCCGGACTGGAGGTGTGCGCGATGCTGAGTGAACGCAGACTCGAGGTGCTGCGCGCCATCGTCCAGGACTACGTGGGCACGGAGGAGCCGGTCGGCTCCAAGGCGCTCACGGAGCGGCACCGACTCGGCGTCTCACCGGCCACCGTACGCAACGACATGGCCGCCCTGGAGGACGAGGGGTTCATCGCCCAGCCGCACACCAGCGCGGGCCGGATCCCCACCGACAAGGGCTACCGCCTCTTCGTGGACAGGCTCGCGGGCGTCAAGCCGCTGTCCCCGGCGGAGCGGCGCGCCATCCAGAACTTCCTGGACGGCGCGGTCGACCTGGACGACGTGGTGAGCCGCACGGTGCGGCTGCTGGCGCAGCTGACCCGGCAGGTCGCCGTCGTGCAGTATCCGTCGCTGACCCGTTCCACGGTGCGGCACGTGGAGCTGCTCGCGCTCGCGCCCGCCCGGGTCATGCTGGTGCTGATCACGGACACCGGCCGGGTGGAGCAGCGCATGGTGGACTGCCCGGCGCCCGTCGGGGAGACGTCGCTGGCCGATCTGCGGGCCCGGCTGAACAGCCGGGTCGTGGGACGGCGCTTCTCGGACGTTCCGCAGCTGGTGCAGGACCTGCCCGAGTCCTTCGAGGCGGACGACCGGGGCACGGTCTCCGCCGTGCTCGCCACGCTGCTGGAGACCCTGGTCGAGGAGACCGAAGAGCGGCTGATGATCGGCGGCACCGCCAACCTCACGCGCTTCGGACATGACTTTCCTCTCACCATCCGGCCTGTTCTGGAGGCGCTGGAGGAGCAGGTCGTGCTCCTCAAGTTGCTCGGCGAGGCCAAGGATTCGGGCATGACCGTACGCATCGGGCACGAGAACGCCCATGAAGGGCTGAACTCCACGTCCGTCGTCGCGGTCGGCTACGGTTCGGGCGACGAGGCGGTCGCCAAACTCGGCGTGGTCGGACCGACCCGCATGGACTACCCCGGAACGATGGGAGCGGTACGCGCAGTGGCACGTTACGTCGGACAGATCCTGGCGGAGTCGTAAGTGGCGACTGACTACTACGCGGTCCTGGGCGTGCGGCGCGATGCCTCGCAGGACGAGATCAAGAAAGCGTTCCGGCGGCTGGCGCGCGAGCTGCACCCGGATGTGAACCCGGACCCGAAGACCCAGGAGCGGTTCAAGGAGATCAACGCCGCTTACGAGGTCCTGTCCGATCCGCAGAAGAAGCAGGTCTACGACCTCGGCGGCGACCCCCTGTCCAGCACGGGCGGCGCGGGCGCGGGTGCCGGCGGCTTCGGCGCGGGCTTCGGGAACTTCTCCGACATCATGGACGCGTTCTTCGGGACCGCGTCGCAGCGCGGACCCCGCTCCAGGACGCGGCGCGGCCAGGACGCCATGATCCGGCTCGAGGTCGAGCTGAACGAGGCGGCCTTCGGCACCACCAAGGACATCCAGGTCGACACGGCCGTGGTCTGCACGACCTGTAGTGGTGAGGGCGCGGCCCCCGGTACCTCGGCCCAGACCTGCGACATGTGCCGCGGCCGCGGTGAGGTCTCCCAGGTGACGCGGTCCTTCCTGGGCCAGGTCATGACCTCCCGACCGTGCCCGCAGTGCCAGGGCTTCGGCACCGTGGTGCCGACCCCGTGCCCGGAGTGCGCGGGCGACGGGCGGGTGCGCTCCCGGCGCACGCTCACGGTCAAGATCCCCGCGGGCGTCGACAACGGCACCCGGATCCAGCTCGCCGGGGAAGGCGAGGTCGGCCCCGGCGGCGGCCCGGCCGGCGACCTGTACGTGGAGATCCACGAGCTGCCGCACCCGGTCTTCCAGCGCCGCGGCGACGATCTGCACTGCACGGTCACCATCCCGATGACGGCGGCGGCGCTCGGTACGAAGGTGCCGCTGGAGACGCTGGACGGCCTGGAGGAGGTCGACATCCGGCCCGGCACCCAGTCCGGCCAGTCGATCCCGCTCCACCAGCGCGGCGTCACGCATCTGCGCGGCGGCGGCCGAGGCGACCTGATCGTGCACGTCGAGGTGCAGACCCCGACCAAGCTCGACCCGGAGCAGGAGGAACTGCTGCGCCGGCTGTCGAAGCTGCGGGGCGAGGAGCGCCCCATGGGTGAATTCAAGCCAGGGCAGCAGGGGCTGTTCTCGCGCTTGAAGGACGCCTTCAACGGACGCTAGCGCGGGTTCAACGGACGCTGGCGCGGGCTCCCGCCGCGCTCCCCTTGATCGCCCCCGGACCGGGTCCGGGGGCGAATAGGGCGAACCGGTGCCTGACCGGCCGTCGGGCGCCGACGCGCCCGAGGCCAGTACTGCTCGGTGCGGCCGACGTGACACGATGTGTTCATGTCCTCCGCGCTGACCGATCTCTTTCGGTATCCGATCGTGCAGGCCCCCATGGCGGGTGGCGCCTCCTGCCCCAAGCTCGCCGCAGCCGTCTCCGATGCCGGTGCCCTCGGCTTCCTCGCCGCGGGCTACAAGACGCCGGAGGCGATGTACCAGGAGATCAAACAGCTCCGCGGGCTCACCGACCGTCCCTTCGGCGTGAACCTGTTCATGCCGCAGCCGCTCACGGCCGACCCGGCCGCCGTCGAGGTCTACAAGGAGCAGCTCGCCGGCGAGGCGTCCTGGTACGACACCCCGCTCGGCGACCCCGACTCGGGCGCCGACGACGCCTACGAGGTCAAGCTCGCCATCCTGCTGGACGACCCCGTTCCGGTGGTCTCGTTCACCTTCGGCTGCCCCTCGCGGGCGGTCTTCGACGCGTTCGCCAACGCGGGCACCCGTACGGTCGTCACCGTCACCTCGCCCGCCGAGGCCCAGGCCGCCCAGTGGGCCGGCGCCGACGCCGTCTGCGTACAGGGCATCGAGGCGGGCGGCCACCAGGGGACCCACCGCGACGACCCGCAGTCCGACTGCGCCGGCGCGGGCCTGGGACTGCTGTCCCTGCTCAGCACCGTCCGCGAGACCGTGCAGATCCCGGTCATCGCCGCCGGCGGGCTGATGCGCGGAGCGCAGATCGCCGCAGTGCTGGCGGCGGGCGCGACCGCCGCCCAGCTGGGCACCGCCTTCCTCGTCTGCTCCGAGTCCGGCGCCCACGCGCTCCACAAGCGGGCGATGACGGACCCGCTGTTCGGCCGGACCGAACTGACCCGCGCCTTCTCGGGCCGCCCGGCCCGCGGCCTGGTCAACCGCTTCATGCGCGAACACGGCCCGTACGCGCCCGCCGCCTACCCCCAGGTGCACCACCTCACCTCCGGACTGCGCAAGGCGGCGGCCAAGGCCGGCGACCCGCAGGGCATGGCGCTGTGGGCCGGGCAGGGCCACCGGCTGGCCCGCGAGATGTCCGCGGGCCGCCTGGTCGAGGTGCTGGCGGCCGAACTGGACCAGGCGGTGGCAGGCGTCGCGCAGCCGCGGGGCGGTGTGGTGTCGTGACCGCGCCCGTCTTCGTGGTGGAGACCGTGCCGGGCGCCGGTGAGTTCGTCCTGGACGGGCCCGAGGGGCGGCACGCCGTCTCGGTGCGCCGGCTGCGCCCCGGTGAGGAGATCGTCCTGACCGACGGGAACGGCGGCTGGGCCGAGGCGGTGGTGCTCTTCGCCGAGGGCAAGGACCGGCTGGTGGTCCAGGTGACCCGCCGGACCGTCGAGGACGAGCCGGCGCCGCGGATCACCGTCGTCCAGGCGCTGCCCAAGGGCGACCGGGGCGAGTTGGCCGTGGAGACGATGACCGAGACCGGCGTCGACGCCATCGTGCCCTGGGCGGCGTCCCGCTGCGTCACCCAGTGGCGCGGCGACCGCGGCGCCAAGTCGCTGGCCAAGTGGCGCAGTACGGCGCGGGAGGCGGGCAAGCAGTCCCGCCGGGTGCGGTTCCCCGAGGTCGCGGACGCGATGACCACCAAGCAGGTCGCCGCGCTGCTCGCCCAGGCGGACTTCGCCGCCGTCCTGCACGAGGACCGCGCCGCGGGCGGCGCGCCGCTGGCCACCGCCGAACTCCCCGCCGACGGCGACATCGTGCTGGTCGTGGGGCCCGAAGGCGGGGTCTCACCCGAGGAGTTGGCGCTCTTCGCCGAGGCGGGCGCGAAGCCGTACCGGCTGGGGGCGAGCGTGCTGCGCACCTCGACGGCGGGCACGGCGGCGACGGCACTGCTGCTGGGCCGTACGGGCCGCTGGTCCTGAGCCGGGCCGAACCCTGAGCCGGGCCGCTGGTCCTGAGTCCGGCCGCATCCGCGTCCTGAGCCTGGCCGAAGACGCTCTTTCCCGCCGCCACCACCGATGGCAGCCTGATCGCCATGGGGGTATGGAGGACTCTGCGGCGGCGCGGTGCGCGGCTGCCCGTGATCGCGGCGGTCGTCGTGACCGTCGGCGCTCTGTCGGCGTGCGAGGGCGATTCCGACCGGGGGCTCAGCGCGGTCCGCGCGGCCTACACCACGGACCGGGTCGCCACCAAGGCGCTGGAGAAGGGCGGCATCGACGTGCGCTGGATGAGGTGCACCGGTGACGCGAAGGGCGAAGAGAAGCGCAGATCCGGTAAGCACACCTCGCGGCCCCCGGTCCGCGAGGTGTCCGTCGACTGCGAGGGCCTGGCCGGGAAGAAGCGCAGAGCCGACATCCGGGTCACCGGCACCGTCACCTTCGTGCGCGAAGGCCGGTGCGTGAAGGGCGATCTGACGGGGAAGGTGGCGGGCCGCCAGGTCTTCCACGCGAAGGTGATCGGCGACTGCGACAAGGACCCCGACCGGGACAACGATCGCCGCCCGACCAAGCACGCCTCCTACCCCGTGCGCCTCTGACAGCGCCGCCGCGCCGCCCGGGCCGTCCCGAGCCGGCCCGGGCGGCGGCCGGTGCCCACGATCCGGTCAGGCCACGCCGTGGGCGCGCCATGATCCACGACGTCCCGGTAGCATCCGTCACCGTAGGAGCCGACGACCCGGGAGGAGCCCACCGGTGGCGGGAGAACCGCAGGCCGACTGCCTGTTCTGCAAGATCGTGGCGAGAGAGGTGCCGGCGGACGTGGTCCGTGAGACCGAGACCACTCTCGCCTTCCGCGACATAAACCCGCAGGCGCCCACCCACGTGCTGGTGATCCCCAAGGTGCACCACCCGGACGCCGCCACCCTGGCGGCCGCGGAACCCACCATCGCGGCGGACGTCCTGCGCGAGGCCGGTGAGGTCGCCAGCGAGGAGAAGGTCGACGGCACCGGCTTCCGGATCATCTTCAACACCGGTTCCGGCGCGGGCCAGACCGTCTTCCACGCCCATGCCCACGTCCTCGGCGGACGCGGCTTCAACTGGCCGCCCGGGTAACTCCGTTGTCCGTACGAGAACTGGTCGTCCTGGGCACCGCCAGCCAGGTCCCCACCCGGCACCGCAACCACAACGGCTATCTGCTGCGCTGGGACGGCCAGGGCATCCTCTTCGACCCCGGTGAGGGCACCCAGCGCCAGATGCTGCGGGCCGGGGTCGCCGCGCACGACATCCACCGCATCTGCGTCACGCACTTCCACGGCGACCACTCGCTTGGCCTGGCCGGGGTGATCCAGCGCATCAACCTCGACCGGGTGCCGCACCTGGTGACCGCCCACTACCCGGCGAGCGGGCGGAGGTTCTTCCACCGGCTGCGGTACGCCACCGCCTACCGGGAGACGGTCGACGTGGCCGAGCACCCGGTGACGGAGGACGGCACGCTGGCCGAGACCCCCGGCTACGTCCTCGAGGCCCGCAAGCTCTCCCATCCGGTCGAGTCCTACGGCTACCGGCTCATCGAGCCGGACGGCCGCCGGATGCTGCCGGAGGCCCTGGTCGAGTACGGCATCGCGGGTCCGGCCGTCGGCCGCCTCCAGCGCACCGGGGCGGTCGAGGCCGCCGGGCGCACGGTCACCCTCGACGAGGTCAGCGAGGTGCGGCGCGGCCAGCGGTTCGCGTTCGTGATGGACACCCGGCTCTGCGCGGGCGTCCACGGCCTGGCCGAGGACTGCGACCTGCTGGTCATCGAGTCCACCTTCCTGGACGAGGACGAGGCGCTCGCCGTCGAGCACGGCCACCTCACGGCCGGCCAGGCCGCCTCGGTCGCGGTGCGGGCGGGCGTACGGCACCTGGTGCTGACCCACTTCTCGCAGCGCTACGGCGACCCCGCCGAGTTCGAGCGCCAGGCGCGCGCGGCGGGCTTCGACGGCGAACTCACCGTCGCCCGCGACCTCATGCGGGTCCCGCTGCCCAAGCGTCGTCCGGCTCCTCCTCCGGCAGGCGGGTGACGAGGAAGGACACCACCTTCCCCGTCGGCGTGGGCTCGGAGCGCAGCTCGGCCACCATCGCCTGGAGCAGGATCAGCCCGCGGCCGGTCTCGGCGTCCCACGCGACCTCGGCCGGGACCGCCATCCGCGGGCTGTCGTCGTGGACCTCCACGACCACGCCCTCGGGGCGCTCGGCCAGGGTCAGGCTGCACCGCACGCCGTGGCCCACGTGCTTGTGGACGTTGGTCAGCAGCTCGCTGATGCCCTGGGCGACGACCTGGCGTGTCTGTTTGGGATGGCCCCACTGGCGCAGCCGCTCGTTCGCCTGCCGCCGCACGTGCTGGATCTCCTCCGGGTGCGCGGTCACCGTCGTCACGCTGACCCGCTGCCCGCAAGAGCTCAGCGCCGTCTGCTCTGCCAATGGGAACCCTTCGCGCGGGGTGTTCGGGGGTCACAGAGTGGACCGCAAAGCCCCTGGTGCGCAAGCGTGTTGAGCGACACAGGTGACATGCTGGCGTCACACTGAACACACGGCGCGTCACGATGATGAAGGATGAGAGTCCAAGGAACGATCCGGGAGCGCACGGTGACCACACACGACGGCCAGCAGCCCACCGCCGACGGTGCCCTCGTCGACCCGCTGGCCACCCTCAGGACGCCCGCGGACCCGCCCTGCGACGTCTACCTGACCGGCACGGTCTTCCTGGACATCATCTTCACCGGGCTGGACTCCGCGCCCGTCCGCGGCACCGAGACCTGGGCACGCGGGATGGGCTCCAGCCCCGGCGGCGTCGCGAACATGGCCACCGCGCTGGCCCGGCTGGGCCTGCGCACCTCCCTCGCCGCCGCCTTCGGCGACGACATGTACGGCGACTACTGCCGCGACGCCCTGGAGCGGGGCGAGGGCATCGACCTGGGCCTGTCGCGCACCGTGCCCGGCTGGCACTCCCCGGTGACCGTCTCCATGGCGTACGAGGGCGAGCGCACGATGGTCTCGCACGGGCACGAGGCGCCGCCGCCGGAGTCCGCCTTCGACGGCGAGGCCGCGCCCGAGTGCCCGCCGCCGGCCCGCGCCTGCGTGGCCTCCCTGGTCCCCGGCCACCGTGAGGAGTGGATCGGCCACGCCGCGCGGCGCGGCAGCCGGATCTTCGCCGACGTCGGCTGGGACGACAGCGGCCGCTGGGACCCGGCCGACCTCGCCGACCTGGAGCACTGCGAGGCCTTCCTGCCCAACGCCGTCGAGGCGATGCGCTACACCCGCACCGACTGCCCGCGCGCCGCCGCCCGCGTCCTGGCCGAGCGGGTGCCGCTGGCCGTGGTCACGCTCGGCGCGGAGGGCGCGTACGCGGTGGACGGGCGCACCGGCGAGACCGCCGAGGTGCCCGCCATCGCCGTGCGGGCGCTGGACCCCACCGGCGCCGGGGACGTGTTCGTGGCCGGCTTCGTCACCGGCACCCTCGCCGACTGGCCGCTCGCCGACCGACTGGCGTTCGCGGGGCTGACCGCCGCCCTGTCGGTGCAGGAGTTCGGCGGCTCGCTGTCCGCGCCCGGCTGGGCCGAGGTCGCGGCCTGGTGGCAGCACATGAAGGCGTACGCGGGCACGCCGGGAGACACCGCGGCCGCCCAGGACCCCTCCGCGCTCCACCGCTACGACTTCCTCGACGGGCTCGTCCCCGCGGCCCCCCGCCCGTGGCCGCTGCGCCGGGCGGTCCCGACCATCGGCTTCCGGCAGGCATGAGGGAGAACCCGGGGAAAAGCGCTCGGGTCTTGTCGGTGCTCCGTCGTACCCTTGACGTACGAGGAAGCCGAGCAGGCTGACACCTGCGCGAGGAGGTTGAGCAGGCCCCAGAGCCGGCCCATGACGCAGACACCCACAGGACGGCAGACGCACGCCCAGTTCACGGTCCCGAGCAAGCACCCCATGGTCACGGTCCTTGGTTCCGGGGACTCGCTGCTGCGTGTCATAGAGACGGCGTTCCCCTCGACCGACATCCACGTACGGGGCAATGAGGTCAGCGCGACCGGCGACCCCAGGGAAGTCGCTCTGGTCCAGCGCCTGTTCGACGAGATGATGCTGGTGCTCCGCACCGGACAACCGATGACGGAGGACGCGGTGGAACGCTCGATCGCCATGCTGCGCGCAGCGGAGAACGGCGACACGGGCGCCCCGGAGAGCCCCGCCGAGGTGCTCACCCAGAACATCCTCTCCAACCGCGGCCGCACCATCCGCCCCAAGACCCTCAACCAGAAGCGGTACGTCGACGCGATCGACAAGCACACGGTCGTCTTCGGCATCGGCCCCGCGGGCACCGGCAAGACCTATCTGGCCATGGCCAAGGCGGTCCAGGCCCTGCAGTCCAAGCAGGTCAACCGGATCATCCTGACCCGGCCCGCGGTCGAGGCGGGCGAGCGCCTGGGCTTCCTGCCCGGCACGCTCTACGAGAAGATCGACCCGTATCTGCGCCCGCTGTACGACGCGCTGCACGACATGCTCGACCCCGACTCCATCCCGCGGCTGATGGCCGCCGGGACGATCGAGGTCGCGCCGCTGGCGTACATGCGCGGCCGGACGCTCAACGACGCGTTCATCATCCTCGACGAGGCGCAGAACACGAACCCCGAGCAGATGAAGATGTTCCTCACCCGGCTCGGCTTCGACTCCAAGATCGTGATCACCGGAGACGTCACCCAGATCGACCTTCCGGGCGGCACGAAGAGCGGGCTGCGGCAGGTGCGGGAGATCCTGGACGGCGTTCCGGACGTGCACTTCTCCATGCTCACCAGCTCCGATGTCGTCAGGCACAAGCTGGTCGGCCGTATTGTCGACGCGTACGAGCAGTACGACAGCCGCAACGGGAAGCAGTAGCACAGCACCATGGCGATCGACGTCAACAACGAATCCGGTACGGACATCGACGAGCGGGCGATCCTGGACGTCGCCCGCTACGCCCTGGCCCGGATGCGGATCCACCCGCTCTCGGAGCTCTCGGTGATCGTCGTCGACGCCGACGCCATGGAGCAGCTGCACATCCAGTGGATGGACCTGCCCGGTCCGACCGACGTCATGTCCTTCCCGATGGACGAGCTGCGCCCGCCCGCCAAGGACGACGAGGAGCCCCCGCAGGGGCTCCTCGGTGACATCGTGCTCTGCCCGGAGGTCGCCAAGCGGCAGGGCGAGGAGGCGCCGACCGGCCACTCCATGGACGAGGAACTCCAGCTGCTGACCGTGCACGGCGTCCTCCACCTGCTCGGGTACGACCACGAGGAGCCGGGCGAGCGGGCCGAGATGTTCGGCCTCCAGGCCGCGATCATCGACGGCTGGCGCGCCGAGCACGGCATCGAAGGCCCCTCCCCGGCTCCCACCACCCGATGACCGGCCAACTGATCGCGGCGGCCGTCCTGCTGGTGGTCGTCGCCTGGCTGGCCGCCTGCGCCGAGGCCGGCCTGGCCCGCACCACCCGCTTCCGCGCCGAGGAGGCGGTGCGGTCCGGGCGGCGCGGCAGCGCCAAGCTGATGGCGGTCGCCGAGGACCCCACCCGCTACCTCAACGTCGCCCTGCTGGTCCGCGTGGCCTGCGAGATGGCGGCGGGCGCCTTCGTCACCTACGCCTGCGTCCGCGCCTTCGACGTGACCTGGGAGGCGCTGGCCATCGCGATCGGCGTGATGGTGCTGGTCAGCTATGTCGCCGTCGGGGTCTCCCCGCGCACCATCGGCGCCCAGCACCCGCTGAACACCGCGACCGCCGCCGCGTACGTCCTGCTGCCGCTGGCCCGGATCATGGGCCCGATCCCACAGCTGCTGATCCTCCTCGGCAACGCCTTCACCCCCGGAAAGGGCTTCCGCAAGGGGCCGTTCGCCTCCGAGGCGGAGCTGCGCGCGCTGGTCGACCTCGCCGAGAAGGAGTCGCTGATCGAGGACGAGGAGCGCCGCATGGTGCACTCGGTCTTCGAGCTCGGCGACACGCTCGTGCGCGAGGTGATGGTGCCGCGCACCGACCTGGTGGTCATCGAGCGCTACAAGACCATCCGCCAGGCCCTCACCCTCGCGCTGCGCTCCGGCTTCTCCCGGATACCGGTGACCGGCGAGAACGAGGACGACGTCGTCGGCGTCGTGTACCTCAAGGACCTGGCCCGCAAGACCCACATCAGCCGGGACGCCGAGGCGGAGCTGGTCTCCACGGCGATGCGGCCGGCGACCTTCGTCCCCGACACCAAGAACGCGGGCGACCTGCTGCGCGAGATGCAGCAGGAGCGCAACCACGTCGCCGTCGTCATCGACGAGTACGGCGGCACGGCGGGCATCGTCACCATCGAGGACATCCTGGAGGAGATCGTCGGCGAGATCACCGACGAGTACGACCGGGAGCTGCCGCCGGTGGAGGAGCTGGGCGGGGACCGGTACCGGGTCACGGCCCGGCTGGACGTCGGCGACCTCGGTGAGCTGTACGGACTCGCGCTGGACGACGAGGACGTGGAGACCGTCGGCGGGCTGCTCGCCAAGTTCCTCGGCCGGGTGCCGATCGCGGGCGCCACGGCCGAGGTCCCGCTGACCGAGGAGAACCCGCATCCGGAGCTGGCGGCGCTCCGGCTGACCGCGGAGTCCCCGGCGGGCCGCCGCAACAAGATCGTCACGGTGCTGGTGGAGCCGGTGCCGCACGCGGTCGAACACGGGGAGGACTCGGCAGCGTGACTCGCCAGGAGGGGACGGCATGACACCGAAGGAACTGAAGGCCTTCTGCCTCGCCCAGAACGGCGCCGTCGAGGACTTCCCGTTCCCGGGCGCCCCCGAGCTGTCGACCTTCAAGGTCGGCGGCAAGATCTTCGCCTTCTGCGCGCTGGACGAGAAACCCCTGCGGGTGGCCCTGAAGTGCGACCCGGACGAGGCGATCCGGCTGCGCGCGGCGCACGCGGCGATCGCCCCCGGCTACCACCTCAACAAGCGGCACTGGAACACGGTGACGGTGGACGGCACCCTGCCGGACCGGATGGTGCGCGAGCTGATCGAGGACTCGTACGACCTGGTGGTGGCGGGCCTGCCGAAGGCGGAACGGCTGCGCCTGGACCGCGCGTAGGCGAGCCGTACGGGGGCGTCCGGACGCCCCCGTACGGGCGGTCACGCGGAGTCGGAGCGGCGGCGCAGGCCCGCGCCGATCAGCAGCGCGGCTGCCACCACGATCGCCGCGTCCAGCCCCAGCACCAGATGCACACCCGACATCAGGTCGTCCCCCGTCGTCGCCAGCACGCCCAGCAGCGGGATGCCGATCGTGAGGCCCACCTGCTGCGTGCTGGTGACCAGCCCCGTCGCCAGCCCCTGTTCCCCGTCCGGGACCCCGGAGGTGGCCGTCACCCCGTAGGCGATGATCGCCCCCAGGTGGAACACGCTCGCCAGCGACAGCGCGGCCGTCGCCAGCCACACCGACCAGCCCGCGGTGCCCGCGCCCAGCAGCGCCGCCCCGAACACCCCCTGGCCCAGCAGCCCGCCGACCAGGGTGCGGTGGGCGCCGAAGCGGGCGATCACCTTCGGCGCGTACGAACCCGCCACGGCCGAGGCCAGGCCCTGCACACCGAAGACCAGACCGGTCTCGAACGACGACAGCTCCAGCACCTCCTGGAGGTACAGCGTCAGCACGAAGATCACCGTGGACATCATCGAGAAGGTCACCAGGCCGCCGGCGTTGCCCCACGCCACCGTGCGCCGCCGCAGCATCGGCAGCGAGACCAGCGGCTGCTCCGTACGGGACTCCACGATCACGAACGCGACCAGCAGCGCGACGCCCAGCACCAGCGTCACCAGCACGTCGGCGCCGCCGAAGCCGCGCTCGCCCGCCGTCGACAGGGCGTAGATGACGGCGAGCAGACCACCGGTGACGGTGACCGCGCCGGGCAGGTCCAGCCGCGGCCGGTCCGGGGTCCGGGACTCCGGCAGCAGACCGGGCGCCACCGCCAGGACGAGTACCGCGGCCACCGCCAGCAGCCCCATCGTGGAGCGCCAGCCGAGCGTGTCGGTCATCCCGCCGCCCAGCACCATGCCGACGGTGAAGCCCAGCGACATCAGCGTGCCGCTGATGCCCAGCGCCCGCTCGCGCTCCGGGCCTTCGGCGAACGTCGTGGTCAGCAGCGACATGCCGGTCGGTACGATCACGGCCGCGCCCAGCCCCTGGAGCGCCCGCCCGGCCAGGAAGGCCGCCGGGCTCCAGGCGAGCGTGGCCAGCACCGAGGACGCCGCGAAGAGCGCCAGCCCGGCGAGGAACAGCCTGCGGCGCCCGTACAGGTCGCCGATCCGGCCGAACAGCAGCAGGAAGCCGCCGGACGGAAGCGCGAACGCGGTGACCGCCCATTGGAGATCGGCCTGCCCCATGCCCAGGTCGGCGCCCAGCGCGGGCAGCGCCACGTTCAGGATCGAGAAGTCCAGCGCGACGATGAACTGCGCGGCGCACAGCACCATCAGGATCAGCTTGGCCCGCGCGGACATCCGCACGGGAGCGGGGGAGTCGGAGGGGGAGGAGGGGGAAAGGGCCGTCGCGGAGCCCGTGTCGGGAACAGCAGGGGAATCGATCGCCATGCTCCAGAGGTTCTGACGACCGAAAAGGGTGTGGGGAGCGGGAACTTATCCTGGTGGCCGCACCACCAGTCAGTGGGGAAGAGGGGGAGGCAGTGGCACAGACCGTCGCCACGAGCGCGAAGTCACGGCGCAGGCAGGAGCTCCGGGAGTTCCTCATGAGCCGCCGCGCCCGGGTCAGCCCCACCGACGCGGGCCTGCCCGACGGCGGGGCCCGGCGCCGCACCCCGGGCCTGCGCCGCGAGGAGGTCGCCGTCCTCGCCGGCGTCGGCGCCTCCTGGTACCAGTGGCTGGAGCAGGGCCGCGACATCACCGTCTCGCCGCAGGTCCTGGACGCCGTCGCCCGCGTCCTGCGGCTGGACGGCACCGAGCGCCGCCACCTGTACGTCCTGGCCGGGCTGAACCCGCCGCTGCCGGAGTCCGAGTACGGCACCGACTACCTGTGCGACGGGCTGCACCGGCTGATCGACGGCTGGATGCCGTACCCGGCACACATCATGGACCGCTACTGGAACGTGGTCGCGTACAACGAGGCGGCGACGCTGGTCCTCGGCTTCCGGCCCGAGATGCCGCAGAACTGCCTGGTCACCTTCTTCGCGGACCCCGTCTACCGGGCGCGTGCCAAGACCTGGGAGCGGATCGCGCCGCTGGTCGTCGCCCAGTTCCGCGCCGCCTGCTCCGAGCACCCGGACGACGAGGGCTTCGCGGCGGTGATCGCCGAAGCCGCCGAGCTGAGCGAGGAGTTCGCCGCGCTGTGGGCGCGCGGGGACGTACAGGCCGGTGGCCAGCTGCCCAAGGAGCTGGAGCACCCCAGGGTCGGCGCGATGTTCTTCGAGAGCACGCAGCTGCGCGTCCCGGCCCGCCCGGACCTGACGATCGTGCTGCACAACCCCATGCCGGACACGGACACGGCGGCCAAGCTGGAGCGGCTCACCTCGCCCGAAGGGCGGCGCGACAGGATGTACTCGGTGGCCGGCTGACCGGCGATCGGTGCGCGGGCTGACCACCGCCGCGGCCGTCGACCCCGCCCGCATATCCTCATCCCCATGAGCGAAGCTGCCCCGCTGGACGCGGAAAACCTCAAGATCATCACGCTGGCCCGCGCCGCGCGCGCCCGCAACGGCGTCCCCGAGGGCGCGGCGGTGCGCGACGAGACCGGTCGCACCTACGTCGCCGGCACCGTCGCGCTGGACTCGCTGCGGCTGAGCGCCCTGCGCACCGCCGTCGCGATGGCCGTCGCCAGCGGGGCCGCCTCCCTGGAGGCCGCCGCCGTCGTCTCCACCGCCGACGCCGTCTCCGACGAGGACCGCGCGGCGGTACGGGACCTGGGCGGCCCCGGTACGCCCGTGCTGCTGGCGGGCCCGGACGGCGCGCTGCGCGGCACCGCCCAGGCATGAGCGGACGCTCCGCCCGGGCGTGAGTGGGAACCTGCCGGGTGCGAGCGTGGGGGCACCTCCCCTGCCGTTCCGGCCATGGGGGAGGGAGCCCGCCGTGGATCAGGGACAATGGGCGCCATGAGCGCTCGTACCCCGCAATCCTCCGAGTCCGCCGCGCCCGGTGGCACCGACGCCCCGCACCGCGCGGGCTTCGCCTGCTTCGTCGGCCGCCCCAACGCGGGCAAGTCCACCCTCACGAACGCTCTGGTCGGCACGAAGGTCGCCATCACCTCCAACCGGCCGCAGACCACCCGGCACACCGTGCGCGGCATCGTGCACCGCCCGGACGCCCAGCTGGTGCTGGTCGACACCCCCGGGCTGCACAAGCCGCGCACCCTGCTCGGCGAGCGCCTCAACGACGTCGTACGGACCACGTGGGCGGAGGTCGACGTGATCGGCTTCTGCCTGCCCGCCGACCAGAAGCTCGGCCCCGGCGACCGCTACATCGCCACCGAGCTGGCCGGGATCAAGAAGACCCCGAAGGTCGCGATCGTCACCAAGACCGACCTGGTGGACTCCAAGCGGCTCGCGGAGCAGCTGATCGCCATCGACCGGCTCGGCCAGGAGCTGGGCATCGAGTGGGCCGAGATCATCCCGGTGTCGGCGGTCGGCGACAACCAGGTGGGCCTGCTGGCCGACCTTCTGGTCCCGATGCTGCCGGAGAGCCCGGCGCTCTACCCCGAGGGCGACCTGACCGACGAGCCCGAGCAGGTCATGGTGGCCGAGCTGATCCGGGAGGCGGCGCTGGAGGGCGTACGGGACGAGCTCCCGCACTCCATCGCCGTGGTGGTCGAGGAGATGCTGCCGCGCGAGGACCGCCCCGCCGACCGCCCGCTGCTCGACATCCACGCGAACGTCTACATCGAGCGCCCCAGCCAGAAGGGGATCATCATCGGCCCCAAGGGCCGGCGCCTGAAGGAGGTCGGGACCAAGTCGCGCAAGCACATCGAGGCGCTGCTGGGCACCCCGGTCTTCCTCGATCTGCACGTGAAGGTCGCCAAGGACTGGCAGCGCGACCCCAAGCAGCTCCGCAAGCTGGGCTTCTAGCCCGCGTCTCGGCCCGCGTGCCGGTGCGCGCTCCGGCCCGCGGTCACGCGCCTTCCTTGAGCACCGTACGGACCAGCTCGCGCTGGGCGTCGCTCAGGTGCGGGTCGGCGCAGTGCGCCGTGCGGCTGCCGTCCACGGTGATCTCGTAGCGGAAGCCGTCGGGCACGCCGCGCGGCGCCGCGCCCTGGTCCGTCTCCAGGGCCTGGTGCGCCAGGGCCTCCACATGGCGGGCGTCGGGTCGGTCGGTGGTGTCCAGCTCCGCCCGGCGCGTGATACCGGCGAAGCCGCCGGAACGGATCACGGTGATTCGCATGGCTCCATCCTCACTCCGTCCCGGCGCCCCCGCCGCTCGTAACGGCGCTATTCGGCCGGAACGCCCACCTCGCGCCACGCCGCGAGCACCGCGCTCCGCTCGTCGCCCTCTCCGTACCGGGCCGCGGCGGCGGCCACCGTGAGCTGGGCGAAGTCGGTGAACTCGGCGTTCGCCGCCAGCTCGCCGCCGGTCAGCACGTCGTACCAGATCTGTCCCGCGCGCTCCCACGCGTGGCCGCCGAGGGCGTCGGCGAGCAGGTAGAAGGCGTGGTTGGGGATGCCGGAGTTGATGTGCACCCCGCCGTTGTCCTCGCTCGTGTCCACGAAGTCGTCCATGTGGCCGGGCTGCGGGTCCTTGCCCAGGACGTCGTCGTCGTACGCCGTGCCCGGGGCCTTCATCGACCGCAGGGCCTTGCCGGTGACGCGCGGGGCGAGCAGCCCGGCCCCGATCAGCCAGTCGGCCTCGGCGGCGGTCTGGCCGAGCGTGTGCTGCTTGACCAGCGAGCCGAAGACGTCGGAGACCGACTCGTTGAGCGCGCCGGAATGGCCGAAGTACTCCAGGTTGGCGGTGTGCTGGGTGACGCCGTGGGTCAGCTCGTGGCCGATGACGTCGATCGGGATGGTGAAGTCGAGGAAGATCTCGCCGTCCCCGTCGCCGAACACCATCTGCTCGCCGTCCCAGAAGGCGTTGTTGTAGTTCTCGCCGTAGTGGACGGTGGCGTCCAGCGGCAGCCCGGAGCCGTCGATGGAGTGGCGGCCGTAGCCGGACAGGAACAGCTCGAACGTGGCGCCGAGCCCGGTGTACGCGCGGTTGACGGTCTCGTCGCCGGAGGCGTCGTCGCCCTCGCCGCGCACCTTCTTCCCGGGCAGGCTCTCGGTGTGCTGGGCGTCGTAGACGGTGCGCTGCGGGCCTTCGGCGGCCGCGGTCCCGGTGCGGGGCGCGACGCCGCGGACCGTGGTGATGCGGCGGCGAGTGCGGTGCAGGGAGTCCCGCTCCAGGGTGCGGCGGGCCGGCTCGTGCAGTACGGGGTCGTCGGCGCGCGCCAGCTTGTCCAGCACGTGCGGCGGGACGATCGTGCAGAAGACCGGCGCGGGGTGTCCTTCGGTGGCATCCATACAACGCAATGTGGCATCGCATCACCGGAGTGTCACTGCTCACATCGGGGATTCCTGAATTCGAGTGGTCCCTCACGTTTCTGCCGTAACCGACCGGCGTCCCGCATACTGAAACGCAACGACCATTCCTCGGCGCCTCGGCTATCGTGCTGCCCATCATGCGTTTCGGGCTGCTTCTCCTTAGCTGCCGCGGCGAGGGCCTGTAGTCATAGGCCGACCCCCTCCCCGCGGAGTCCGGTGTTGCCCACCGTCGGCCGTCGAAGCCCTTTCGACAGGAGCCCGCGCAGATCATGACCTCCACGCCTGAGAACACCGTCGGCCGCCCCACCCCCATCACGGCGGCGACCGTCACTCAGAAGCCGTCCGGGATGCCGATCCACAAGTACGGCCGGTACGAGGCCGTCGACATCCCCGACCGCACCTGGCCGGACCATCGCATCACCGTCGCCCCCCGCTGGCTCTCCACCGACCTGCGCGACGGCAACCAGGCCCTGATCGACCCGATGTCCCCGGCCCGCAAGCGCGAGATGTTCGACCTGCTGGTACGGATGGGCTACAAGGAGATCGAGGTCGGCTTCCCCTCCTCGGGCCAGACCGACTTCGACTTCGTCCGGTCGATCATCGAAGAGGGCGCGATCCCCGAGGACGTGACGATCTCCGTCCTGACCCAGGCGCGCGAGGAACTGATCGAGCGGACCGTGGAATCCCTGGTCGGCGCGCACCGCGCGACGGTCCACCTGTACAACGCCACCGCCCCGGTCTTCCGCCGGGTGGTCTTCCGCGGCTCCCGCGAGCAGGTCAGGCAGATCGCGGTCGACGGCACCCGGCTGGTCATGGAGTACGCCGACAAGCTGCTGGGCGACGAGACCGTCTTCGGCTACCAGTACAGCCCGGAGATCTTCACCGACACCGAGCTGGACTTCGCGCTGGAGGTCTGCGAGGGCGTCATGGACGTCTGGCAGCCGGAGGAGGGGCGCGAGATCATCCTCAACCTGCCCGCCACCGTGGAGCGCTCCACCCCGTCGACGCACGCCGACCGCTTCGAGTGGATGTCGCGCAACCTGTCGCGGCGCGAGCACATCTGCCTGTCGGTCCACCCGCACAACGACCGGGGCACCGCCGTCGCCGCCGCCGAGCTGGCCATCATGGCGGGCGCCGACCGGATCGAGGGCTGCCTGTTCGGGCAGGGCGAGCGGACCGGCAACGTCGACCTCGTCACCCTGGGCATGAACCTGTTCAGCCAGGGGGTGGACCCGCAGATCGACTTCTCGCAGATCGACGAGGTCCGCCGTACCGCCGAGTACTGCAACCAGATGGAGATCCACCCGCGCCACCCCTACGCGGGCGACCTGGTCTACACCGCCTTCTCCGGCTCCCACCAGGACGCCATCAAGAAGGGTTTCGAGGCCATGGAGGTCTCGGCGAAGGAGCAGGGCAAGACGGTCGACGAGATCGAGTGGGCCGTCCCCTACCTGCCGATCGACCCCAAGGACGTGGGCCGGTCCTACGAGGCGGTCATCCGGGTCAACTCGCAGTCCGGCAAGGGCGGTATCGCCTACGTCCTGAAGAATGACCACAAGCTGGACCTGCCGCGCCGGATGCAGATCGAGTTCTCCAAGACGATTCAGGCCAAGACCGACGCCGAGGGCGGCGAGATCACCCCGGCCCAGATCTGGGACACCTTCCAGGACGAGTACCTGCCGAACCCGGACAACCCCGAGGCCCGCTGGGGCCGCATCCAGCTGCGGACCGGGCAGACCACCACGGACACCGACGGCACGGACACCCTGACCGTCGAGGCGGTCGTGGACGGCGTCCCGACGGTGCTGACCGGCTCCGGCAACGGTCCGATCTCCGCGTTCTTCGACGCGCTGGCCGCCATCGGCGTGGACGCCCGGCTGCTGGACTACCAGGAGCACACGATGAGCGAGGGCGCCAGCGCCCAGGCCGCGTCGTACATCGAGTGCGCGATCGACGGCAAGGTGCTGTGGGGCATGGGCATCGACGCCAACACCACGCGCGCCTCGCTCAAGGCCGTCGTCTCGGCGGTCAACCGGTCGGAGCGCTGACGCCCCTCCGCTGCCGTTAACCCGGTGCGCCGACCGGCGTTCACTCGTACGGGGGTCCCTGCCTGCCGCGCCCGGCGGGCAGGGACCCGGCGTTTGGCCTGTTGTCTCCGTACGGGGTACTGACGGCACAACATCGATGTGGCTAACATCACGTCAACGCGGCGACGTTGCCGAATCGTGATGGAGGTGCGACGTGGTGCACGCGGAAAGCCGGCACACCCGCGACCTGTGCGTCGTGGGTGTCCGCACGCTCTGGAGGACCGTCGGCGACGGCGAGTTCTTCTGCACCGGCTGCGGTGGTGACCGCAACTACCGGCGCCGGACCGGCCGCCGCCGCATCGTGGTCCTCGGCGTCCCGCTGCTCCCGCGCGGCCAGGTCGCGCCGGTCGTGGAGTGCACCTCGTGCCGGGGCCGGTTCGGCACCGAGGCCCTCGACCACCCCACCACCACCCGGTTCTCCGCGATGCTGCGGGACGCCGTGCACACCGTGGCGCTCGCCGTGCTCGCCGCGGGCGGCACCGACGCCCGCCCGGTGCGGCAGGCCGCCGTCGGCGCGGTGCGCGCCGCGGGCTTCGCCGACTGCAGCGAGGAGCAGCTGCTCGCCCTCATCGAGGCCCTCGCCGCCGACACCGGCCGGCTGCCCGGCATGTGCTCCCAGAGCCCCGGGAGCGGAGCCGGGGCCCTCGACCCGTGCGGCACCGCGCTCGCCATAGAGCTGCACGAGGCCCTGGAGCCGCTGGCGCCGCACCTGGCCCCGGCCGGGCGGGAGACCATCCTGCTGCAGGGCGCGCGGATCGCGGTCGCCGACGGACCGTACCGGCCCGCGGAGCGCGCGGTGCTGGAGACGGTGGGCAGGGCGCTGTCGATCTGCCCCGACGACACGGAACGGCTGCTGGCGGCCACGCGTACGCCGTCGTGAGCGAACCCCGGCCCGTCTGGGGGGACCTCCCGGATCGAGGGCAACGCCCGAAGGGCGTTCCGGGGCCCGGGGCGAAGCCCCGCGAAGGGAGTGGGCCGCAGCCCCGGGTCTGATTACTCCCCAGGGAGTACCGGGCCCGCCGCGCACCCGCGGGGGTAGCCGCGATCTCCCTCGCCCGCCCGACGATCCGCGCCCCGCCGCCCGGAAGTCTGGTGCGCATGAAGACACCCAGCGCGCCCAGCAGACGGGCCACCACCGTGCCCTGGGCGTTCCTCGCCCTGTGGATCGCCGTGCTGGCCCTCGCCCTCCCGTTCGCCGGAAAGCTCGCCGACGTCCAGCGTGACAAGGCCGTCGACTACCTCCCGGCCGGTGCCGACTCCACCCAGGTCGCGAAGGTCCAGGAGGCCCTGCCCGGCGGCGAGTCCACCGACCTGGTCATCGTCTACCACCGCGACGGCGGGCTGACCGCCGCCGACCGGCAGGCCGCCCGCGAGCAGACCGGCCGCATCGCCGACACCTACGAGCTGGCCGGCCCGGCCGGCGACGGCCGTCCGCGCGGCATTCCGGCCAAGGACGGCGCGACGCTGATGTACCCGCTGTCGCTCACCGGGCTGCCCGAGGAGGACCAGCGCACCGAGGCCGTGGCGGACATACGGGACGCCGTGGAGCGCCACCCGGCCGGGCTGAGCGTCGAGGTCGGCGGCCCCGGCGCGCTCGGCAGTGACGCCAAGGAGGTCTTCGAGTCCATCGACGGCACCCTCATGATCGCCACCGTCGCCGTCGTCGCGGTACTGCTCATCATCACCTACCGCAGCCCGTTCCTGTGGCTGGTGCCGCTGCTCGTCGTCGGCGTGGCCGCCGTGACCGCGCGGGCCGTCGTCTACGCCCTCGTCCAGGGCTTCGACCTCACCGTCACCACCCAGAGCGCGTCGATCATGACCGTCCTGGTCTTCGGCGCGGGCACCGACTACGCGCTGCTGCTCGTCGCCCGGTACCGCGAGGAACTCCGCCGCCACCCGCGCCCGTACGACGCGATGCGCGCCGCCGTGCGCGGCTGCGGCCCCGCCGTCCTCGCCTCCGCGGGCACCGTCACCGCCGGACTGTTGTGCCTGCTGGCCGCCGACCTCAACAGCAGCGCCGGACTCGGCCCGGTCGGCGCGGTGGGCGTCGTCTGCGCGCTCGCCGCCATGACGACGCTGCTGCCCGCCGTGCTGGTGCTGTGCGGCCGCCGCGTCTTCTGGCCGCTGATCCCCGCGTACGGCAGCGAACCGCGCGTCCGGCGCAGCCTGTTCGCCGCCATGGGCAGCTCCGCCGGGCGGCGGCCGGGCCGGGTCCTGGCCGGTGGCGCGGTACTCCTGGGCGCCCTCGCCCTCGGCGTCCTCAACCTGCCGGGCGACCTGAAGGACGAGGACACCTTCACCAAGAAGCCCGAGTCCGTGTCCGCGATGGAGACCCTCGCCGACGCCTACCCCGAGCGCGGCAGCCAGCCGATCGACGTCCTCGCCCGCACGGACCACGCCGACGAGGCGCTGCGACGGGCCCGTACGACGGACGGGGTCGCGGCGGCGGAGCGCGGCCGCAGCGGCGGCGGCTGGACCGAGATCACCGTCGTCGCCGCGGACACCCCCGAGTCGGCGGCCGAGCTGGACACGATCCGCAGGCTGCGCACCGGACTCGACCGGATCGACGGGGCGGAGGCCCTGGTCGGCGGCCCCAGCGCGCAGAAACTGGATCTGGAGGAGACCAACTCCCGCGACCGGGCCGTGGTCGTCCCCCTCGTCCTCGCCGCCGTCCTGCTCATCCTCGTCCTGTTGCTGCGCTCCCTGGTCGCCCCGCTGATGCTGGTCGCCGCCGTCGTCGCCGTCTGGGGCGCGGCCCTGGGCCTGGGCGGCCTGGTGTTCGAGCCGGTCTTCGGCTTCCCCGGCATGGACTCCGGACTGCCGCTGCTGGCCTTCGTCTTCCTCGTCGCGCTCGGCGTCGACTACGGCATCTTCCTGATGCACCGGATGCGCGAGGAGTCGCTGCGCGGCGCCGACGTCCCGCAGGCGGCGGTCACCGCGCTGCGCACCACCGGCGGGGTCATCGCCTCGGCGGGCGTGGTGCTGGCCGCGACCTTCGCGGTCCTGGCGACGCTGCCGATGGTGATGATGGTGGAGCTGGGCTTCGTCATCGCGGTGGGCGTGCTGCTGGACACGTTCCTCGTACGGACCTATCTGGTGACGTCGGCGAGCCTGCTGCTGCGGCGGTGGGTGTGGTGGCCGGGCGCGCTGTTCCGAGGGGCGGGTGTGCGCGGTACGGGGGTCCGCGCGGCCGGGAACGGGCCGGGGGGACCGGCGGCGGCCGAGGCCGATCGCGGCCTGCACGTGGTGGAGGATCGTCCGGTGGCGGACGACCCGGTGGCCGACCACTCGCTGGCCGATCGGGCCGGGACCGGGACCCGGTGAGGGACGGTCCTGGCGTGTCGCCGACCCGTACGCGTACCGGCATCGGTGCGCGTACGGGCGGCGGTGGGCGTATACGGGCTGACGCGCGTACGGGCGGTGGTGCGCGCACGCGGGCTGATGTGCGTACGGGGGACGGCGCGGGTCCGGGCGCAGACGCGCGTACGGAGGCCGCCGCGCACCCAGCCACTGGCGCGCGTACGGAGGCCGGTGCGCATCCAGGGACCGGCGCGCGTACAACAGGCGCGTGGCGCGGGCGCGGTGCCGTCGCGGAGGATGGGGCGGTGACCGCCCACCCCACGACCGAAGCCGCACCGCCGGGGCCCTGGCCGCGCGGGGCGCTGGACAGGGCCCTCCGGGCCCTGCACGGCAGCCCCCGCGGCGGGGCGCTCGCGCGCATGCGGACCGACGCCGCGCTCGCCGCCGCCGTGCTCACGCTCCAGTGCGTCCTGGCGTCGGTCCTCCCGGAGAGCGAGGGGCACCGCCCCGGGATCCTGGGCTGGCTGCTGCTCGTGGCCAGCGCCGTGGCGCTGATCGAGCGCCGCCGCAGCCCCATGCTCGTCACCGTCGCCGTCGTTCTGCTCGTCGGCCCGTACCACGCCATGGACAACGTGCACCTCGCCGTCGTCCCCGCCGGGATGGTCGCCGTCTTCACCCTCGCCGTCACCGGACCGCCGCTGCGCGCGTACCTCACCGTCGGCACCGTCATCGGGATCATGGTCACGATCATGGCGACCGGTGAGACACCGCACGCGGGCGTGGACATGCTGCGCAGCTCCGGCTGGGTGCTGGCGGTGGTGGTCCTCGGGGACGCCGTCCGCATCCACCGCCGGTACATCGCCGCCATCGTGGAACGCGCCGAGCGCGCCGAACGCACCCGCGAGGAGGAGGCGGCCCGGCGGGTCGCCGAGGAACGGCTGCGGATCGCCCGCGACCTCCACGACCTGCTCGCGCACAGCATCACGCTCATCGGGGTCCAGACCTCCGTCGCCGCCCACGTGCTGATCGCCGATCCGGAGCGACTCGACCGCGCCGCGCTCGCCACGGCGCTCGACGGCATCGCCGACACCTGCCGCGACGCGCGCGCCGAA
The DNA here is from genome assembly GCF_030553055.1 of Streptomyces sp. XD-27. Taxonomy (NCBI): domain Bacteria; kingdom Bacillati; phylum Actinomycetota; class Actinomycetes; order Kitasatosporales; family Streptomycetaceae; genus Streptomyces; species Streptomyces sp. XD-27. Next base: position 2,333,604 of record NZ_CP130713.1, on the reverse strand, counting down.
CTGCGCACCACCCTGCGGGTGCTGCGGGCCGACGACGCCCCCGGCGGCGACGGCCGGGACCCGCTGCCCCACCTCGACGGGCTGCCCGACCTGGCCAACACCGCACGGGCGGCCGGCGCGGAGGTCGACCTGGCGGTCCTGCCCGGCGACCGGGAGCCCGCCCCCGTACCCGCCGCGGTCGGCGCCGCCGCGTACCGCATCGTCCAGGAGTCCCTCACCAACGCGGTACGGCACGGTGGCCCCGACGTACGGATACGGGTACGGGTCGAACGGACCCGCCCGCCCGGCGCCCTGCGCGTCACCGTCATCGACACCGGCCCGGGCCGCGCACCGGCCGAGCCGCCCACCGGCGGGGCGGTCACCGGCGGGGCGGCCGAGCCGCCCACCGGCGGGGTCGGCTTCGGCATCGCGGGGATGCGGGAACGCGCCCGCAGTGTGGGTGGCACCCTGGACGCCGGGTCGCACGAGACCGGAGGCTTCCAGGTCACCGCGCTGCTCCCGCTGGACGCCGGCTCGCATCACGAGGAGAAGCCATGACCACCACGCGGCCCACGGGGCTCACGCGGCCGGAGGGCGCCCCGATCAGGGTCCTGCTGGCGGACGACCAGACCCTGGTCCGCGCCGCGTTCGCCATGCTCGTGGACTCGGCGGGGGACATGACGGTGGTGGGCGAGGCGGGTACCGGGCGCGAGGCCGTGGCCCAGACCCGTGCCGCCCGCCCCGACCTGGTCATCATGGACATCCGGATGCCCGACGTGGACGGCATCGAGGCCACCCGCCGCATCGCCCAGGACCCCGACCTCGCGGACGTCCGGGTCCTGGCCCTGACCACGTACGACACCGACGAGCACATCGTGGAGGCGCTGCGCGCGGGCGCCTCCGGCTTCCTGGTCAAGGACACCCGCCCCGCCGAACTCCTGGACGCCATCCGCACCGTGGCCGCAGGCGAGGCCCTGCTGTCTCCCGGCCCCACCGCCCGCCTCATCGCCCGCGTCCTGCGCCTGCCCGCGGCCCCACCCCCGGCGGCCCCGCCGACCGCGGCCCTCGCCACCCTCTCCGAACGCGAACGCCAGGTCCTCACCCTGGTCGGCCGCGGCCTGAACAACGCGGAGATCGGCGAGGCGCTGCACCTGAGCCCGCTGACCGCGAAGACGCACGTCAGCCGCATCATGGGCAAGCTGGCCGCCCGCGACCGCGCCCAACTGGTGGTCGCGGCCTACGAGTCGGGCCTGGTGACACCGGCATCGTGCCCGACGGAAGCCTCCTCGGGAGAACCCTCGGGCTGAGGCTCGGCGTCGGGGGATCCTCCGGGAGAACCCTCGGGCTGAGGCTTGGCATCGGAGGATCCCCCGGGAGAACCACCGGGCTGAGGCTGCGGCCCCCGAGGCCGCCGCCCCTCGGACAGCCGCCCGAACCCCTCCCGATACGCGCTCCAGTCCCCCTCCGTCGCCGCGAAGTCCACATACAGCGCGACCCCGAACCGCTCCCGGTGCCGGTCCTCGCGGCCGAGCCCCAGCCGGATGCCGCGGACCGCCGCCCGCACGGTCTCGGCGGACTCGCGGTGGCCGAAGTCGTCCGTGTGGTAGGCGGGCAGCCCCATGAGCAGGTCGGTGCTCTGCGGGGTCACCTCCAGCGCCAGCGCGGTCTGATGGGCCACGTAGCCGCCGTACAGGCTCTCCAGCGGCATCGTCGTGTCGTACGACATCACCGCGATCTGGTCGACCCGGCGCGCGACCGCCCCGAAGTACCTCTGCGACCAGAAGACGGGGCTCCCGGTGACGAACCCGGCCACCGTGTGCTGGGCGGGGAGCGGATCGATCTTGTGCGCCGCCACCGACAGCGGCACGTGCCGGGCGCGCGTCATGGCCCGCAACCCGTCCAGCAGAGTCAGATAGTCCCCGTCGCCCGAATGCAGCGGCTCCAGATCGAAGTGCACCCCCTCGAAGCCCGCGTCCAGCACCTGCCGGGCGGAGGCCACCACCTCGCGCCGGGTGCCGGCGTCGCCCAGCCGCATCCCCTTCGGGCCTTCGGTGGCCAGTACGTCCCCCAGCCACGCCTGCACCCGCACGCCCGGAAGCTCCCGGTGCACCGCCTCGACCAGCCAGTCGACCGCCGGGTACAGGTTGTCGGGCAGGGTGCCATCGTGCTCAAGCGGCCCCGCGTGCACGTACAGATCCCGAATCCCGGTGCCGCGCACCCGCCGCACCAACTCGGCGAGTTCCGCGTCGCCCTTGCGCCCGTCGACCCATGCGTGCCCGAGCCAGACCGCGTCGCGGCCGCGCGTCTGCGTACCGGACTTCAGATCGCCCGCGTACAGCAGCCGCAACGCGATCCCGGCGCTGATCAACGGCACCAGCAGAACGACCGCGAGGCCCAGCGCGATCCGCTTGGGCCACTTCAACCGAGGATCGCACCACCGCCGCGCGACCGCACGCCCCGTGGTCCGGAGCGTGCGCCCTGCTGTCCGGAGCGCACGACGCGCCTTCCTTAAAGAAGGAATCATCGAGCGAGAATAGCCGCGTCAACCAAGATTGACACAGTGATTCGAACACACAGTGGAGACCTACGCGCTCGTCCTGGTCAACCGCACCGCGCCGTCCTCCGTCACTTCGGTGAGCTTGAACTCCACGCCGGCGAATTCGAGGGTGTCGCCGATCGTGACGTCCTCGTAGTCGGCCACCGTGATACCAGTGCAGTTCTCCGAGATGGTCGCGGTCTTCTTGTCGGCATCGGCGGAGAACACGGCGACGGAGCCCCCCGTGTGGAGCCGGGTCACACCGCCGTTGTTGAGCAATGACCAGTTGCCGCCCTTGGGGGGAAACGCCTTCGCGGCGGCGGCACGGACGGCGGGGTTCGTGGTGAAGCAGAGCCGCTCGTCGGCCTTGCCGCCTACTGGCTTCATACTGGCGGGCGCGGCGGCGGCCTTGGCCCTGTCCTTGGCGTCCTCCGGCCACAGGACCACGCGGTAGGAACAGATCTGGCTGACGGTGTAGGCGTGGCCGGAGAGGGTCACCCGCTGGCCGGGCTTGACCGTCTGGCTCTTCTGACCGTCCTGATAGCTCGCACCGTCACGCAGCCCGGCGGTGCGCGTCATGCCGTCGGACTGCGCCGTCTCGTACTGGACAGCTCCGCCACCCGGGAGCCGGTAGCCGCCGCCGCGCAGCACATGCAGGCCCTCGGCCGAGGCCTTCCCCACGCACAGCGGCCCCTTGTCGCGGGCCGCCGCCGAACTCGTATCGTCCGAGGGGCCGTCCGCGCCACCGCCATCGGAGGAGCCGCAGCCGGCCAGCGCGAACAGCGCCACAGCCGGCATGACCGCTGCGATTCCGCGCCTACGCATCCGCATTTCCCTCGCTGCCGCGCACGCGCTCCAGCACAATGCGGGTCCGGTACTCCACCGCCGCGACGCGCCACTCATCGCCGGCGATCTCCACGACATCACCTGGTGTCAGGTTGTCGTAATCGGCGACCGTTTCACCCTCGCAACCCACCTGAATCTGGCCGTGCACCGAGGGCTTGGCGAAGATCCTTGCCAGGACCGCGTACGAGCGTCCTTCGTGGCGGACCTTGTACGGCACGTGGTAAGCGACCGCCCAGCGGCCATCCACCTCGAACGGGTACTTCACATGTTCAGTCAATTCACTCACCGATTCGGCATGTCGTATTTCTCGGGCCACCCGAAGTACTTGTTGAACTGCTCCTGGCTCACTTCGATCGGCTTGTAGTCACTGACACCCCAAGGGTTGCCGAGGATGATCTTCCCATCGTCAGTGAATCCGCGGACGTAGTAGGCGTGGTTGCTGGAGTAGGAACGGCCCCATTCCTTGGGGACGTCCTTCTCCAGGCTCTCGTCGTCCGGAGTGGATACTGTCACTGGGTGCCCCGCGTCGAATGCCTCCTTCAAGGACTCCAGGTTCTTGTCCTCCTTCTCCTCGAGCCAGAGGAAGCCACCATTCTTGGTGATGTCGTCTCCTTCGTTCCCCGTGAGGTACGGCGCGGACTCCTTGGGGTCATCACCCTCGATGCCGCCGTAGCCGGTCTCGCCCTTCTCGTCCGTGTACGACAGCGCGAACGCCTTCTCGTAATAGGCCGACCACGTTGAGCCGTTGCCGTAGGTGCCGATGGGATCCCCGTTGGTGTCGGTGGGCAGATCGGGGGTCATGGTGACCCAGCGGTGATTGCCGTCCTCGTCCCAGATGCGCACGCTGACGGTGCCGTTCGCGTTCTCCTTGATTCCCTCCTTGATGAACTGAGGGTCCTTTTGTGCGACGGCGGCGAGGGACGCGACGTACCAGCAGTCACCGAACTGATTCTGGTTGATGTCGTCGGCCGAGGGCTCCCCGTTGAACAGGGGGTCGGACGGGTTCTGCCAGTGGATTCCGGAGTTCGTCTGGCCGTTCTGGTCGTTACCGTGCCTCTTGTACGGGTTGCTGTTGGTGAAGGTCGGCTGGACTCCGGGAAAGGCCTTGGTGAACTTGTCGAAGTTGTGCGGGCTGATCCTGGAGAGCCACCGGCCGTAGGTGGTACTGCGGTCGTCCTTCTCCAAGCCGTTCTCGCTGAGAAGCCACGAGCCTTCGGTGTTCTTGGCCAACTTGTCGTAGTGGGCGAGGTCCTTGGCGTCCGCCTTGGAGATGACCGCATCGAGTTCCGCGCCCGTCAGGCCATCGAGCTTTTTGGCGACTTTTTCGAGCTCGTCGCGGTTACCGTTGAGGCCGAAGTCGTCACCCTCCAGCCCCTTCAGTTCCTTCAAGGCTTCGTCGATCTTCTTGCCGTCCGGCGCCTTCTCGTCCAGGAAGACCATGCTCTGATCGACCGGGTAGCCCGCCTTCTCGAGCTTCTTTTTTTTCCGCGCGCTTCTTCAACGCGGCGGCGTCTTCACTGTCCTTATTCGCCACGTTTTGCCCCCGTGAATTCTCGTTTAACTTCCAGTCGGATCTACACACTGATCACGCCCGGGGGAGCATAACGGTTCCGGGTGCGGATCCGGTGGCGGGGACTCCGCTTCCGTTCGACACTGTTCGGGGCCTTTGGTTGCAACCATTCCCATTGCTCCGGTACGCCGCCTGGTCGGGGTGCGCTATAACAGGACGCCCGCGGCGGGGAGTTGGGGGGCAGGCATGGCGGAGGGCAGGGCCGGGGCGTTACTGGCCAAGGTCGGCCTCGCGGCGGCGAGCGTGGTGCCCCCGGCCCTGCTCGGCGCCCGGTTCTGGCCGTCGGTGCGCGAACACCCCGTCGGCGCCCTGCTGCTGTTCCTGGCCTACCTGGTCCTGCTCGCGGCGGTCGGCTTCTGCGTGAAGGTGTACACGAACGTCGCGGACCGCTGGGTCACGCGGGCGGCCGACGGGGTCGACCGGCGGCTGCGCTGGCGGATCTCCCGCTTCGAGCGGGACTACCGGGCGTACGTCCTGAGCCACCACCGCTTCATCGACCTCAAGGGCCTGGCCACCCGAGGAGACTTCACGCCCGGACTGGAAGAAGTCTTCGTCGACGTCAGCCTGGTGCCCACACCCACACACACGGCGTCGCAGGAGTCCCTCGCGGGTACGGTCCGGGCGGCCGGCGCTGCCGTACGGCAGTCCATCCACGACTTCCTGGGCACCCCCGACGGCACGGCGCTCGCCGTGATCGGCGCCCCCGGCACCGGCAAGACGACCCTGCTCAAGCACCTGGCACTGCGCCTGGCGCGCGAGCCGGGGAAGCGCGGCTCCCGCGACCTCCCGATCCTGCTCTTCCTCCGCGACCACGCGGCGGCCATCACGGCCGACCCCGAGATCACGCTCCCGGAGGTCATCGGCGCGTCCCTGCGGCGCCTGCGCGGGGACGAGCCACCGGGCTGGTTCGACCGGCAACTCCAGGCCGGGCGCTGCGTGGTGTTGCTGGACGGCTTGGACGAGGTGGCGAGGGAGGAAGACCGGCGCAACGTCTCGAAGTGGGTCGAGGAGCAGATCGAGAGCTACGAGGCCAACGACTTCGTGCTCACCTCCCGCCCCCACGGCTACCGGTCCGCGCCGGTCAACCGCGCCCGCGTACTCCAGGTGCGGCGCTTCACGGGCGAGCAGATCACGCGCTTCGTACAGGGCTGGTACCGCGCGATCGAGCGGCTGAGCACCGGCGCCGACGACGCGGCGGTCGCGGACCGGGCGGCGGAGGAGGCGACGGACCTGCTGGACCGCCTCCGCGCCCGCCCGGTCCTGTACGACCTCGCGGCGAACCCCCTCCTGCTGACGATGATCGCCAACGTCCACCGCTACCGGGGCGCCCTCCCCGGCAGCCGCGCCGAGCTGTACGCCGAGATCTGCGAGGTGCTGCTGTGGCGCCGCCAGGAAGCCAAGGGCAATGTGGCGGCGCTGCCGGACGAGTTGACCGGCGCGAAGAAGGAGGCCGTGCTGCGTGAGCTGGCGTACGTGATGATGTGCGAGCGGCGGCGCGACATCGACACGGCCCGTGCGGCGGAGACCCTTGGCCCGGCCCTGTTCCGCGTCGGGGCGGCGGCGGTACCGGTGGAGGACTTCCTGGCCGCGATCGTGGCGAGTGGGCTGCTCGTGGAGAGGGAGCGAGGCATGTACGCGTTCGCGCACCTCACTCTCCAAGAGCATCTGGCGGCCCTGCACATCCAGTACCGGGGACTGGTGGACACCCTGATCGCCGGTGTCCAGGACGACTGGTGGCGCGAGACGACGCTGCTGTACGCGGCGCGGGTGGACCCGGGCCCGATCGTGGAGGCGTGCGTCGACTCCGGCAGCGTGACGGCCATCGCCCTGGCCTTCGACTGCGAGGAGGAGGCGGCGGAATTCGCGCCGGAGACGCGCAGGCTCCTGGAAGATCTGCGCACCGACGCGCTGCGGACCGGACCGGACATGCCCATGGGGCGGCTGATGACGGCGGTGACGGTGACGCGTGCGCTGCGGCAGACGGTGCGCCTGGGGCAGGACACACTGGTCTGCGCGAGCCCGGTCTCCGAGGAGCTGTACGGGCTCTTCACCGGGGAGCCGCGAGCGGGCCACAGGACCGCGACGGGCATGACCGGACGCGAAGCGGCGGCGTTCACCCAGTGGGTGAACGAATTGCTGCCCGACGGCCCGCGCTACCGGCTGCCCACGGAGGCAGAGGTCGCGGACGAGGGATTCCGCATGGTGGCAGCGGATCGCCCGGTCTGGTACGCCCCGGACGCGCAGACCCGGCTGTGGGTGCCGGAGGGGACGGAACACCCGTGGTCGGTCCCCATGGACCCGGAAGGCCAGGTCTGGCTCGGCCAGGATGATGAGGCTGACCGCGTCCTGGAACTGGGCAAGCTGGGGCTGGCTGTCGTACGCGGCTTCGCCAACAGCTCTGGCCTCGCTGCCGATCCACCCCGCAGACGTGTCGGCGTGACGCGCGGGTCCGGCGTCTCCGTCGGATCCCAGGCGCGTCATGACGCCCAAGCCGCCCGTGCCGGTGCCCTCATCCTGAGTCTGGGGCTCGACACCGCCCTGGTGCGCGACATCGTCCTCGCCCCTGAGCGTGCCTGGGAACGCGCGGGTGCCACCCACCCCTCGCCCGGTCTCTCCCGCCACGGGAACCCGGCCCGCGTTCTCGAATTCATCAGACCGCTCGCCCCTAGTCTTCCTCCGAAGGCGCACGTCGACCAGCTCGCGGAGGCGACCAGGCTGGTCGCTCTGCTGCTCATCGTCGCCGCACGTGAGGACTCGACCGTGGCGGGCCTCCTGCGGGCGGTCTCGTTCCCGGACCGTCTCGCCCGCCCCGCGGGAGAGACCCAACCTGTCTCCACCCGCATTGCCCCTGACCCCGGAGAGGAGGGTGTGGCGGCGTCGGTGGCGGCGGGGTTCCTTTGGAACGCGGCCAACACGACGCGCGATCTGGAGGACATGTCGGCCAACCTCCCCGCCGCCTTAAGCCAATTGACCGGCCGCCTTATCGACGAGCTGAGGCCGCCCGAGGCGCCGGACCCGGCCGAGGCCCCGTACCTCCGCCTCACCGCACTGACGCTGGCCGCGGTGGCGGACCGCTTGCTGCATGCCCCCGAAGCGGCCGAGGCGTACCGGCACACCGTCAGAGGCGTCATGGCGCGGTGCGGGCGCGCCGACGGCACGATGCCGAAGCCGGAGACGATCGTGCTGGTCCGCGCGTGATCACTCGCCCTTCTCCGGGGCCAGGTCCGCCTGCGGCGCGCCGTTCGCCTGCGGCGCGCGCACCTCGAACCAGATCTGCTTACGGGTCGGCTCCGGGCTGCCGAGTAAACGAACGCCCCACTTGAACGCGAGCTCCTGCATGAGGAGCAGACCGCGCCCCGCCTCGTCGTCGGTGCCCGCCTGCCGCGGCAACGGATGCCGGTACGGCTCGTTGTCCTTGACGGTGATCAGCGCGGCGCCCGCCTGTGCGAGCACGGTGATGTGGATCATGCGGGTCGCGGCGGCGTGCCGGTGGACGTTGCTCACGGCCTCGGAGACCAGGAGCCGCGCGGTCTCGGTCAACTCCTCCGCCTCGCCCTTGGCATGGAGCAGGGCGGCGATGGCATCGCGGCAGACGCGGGGGCTGGAGGGGTGGTTGGGGGCGCTGAATCGGAAGAGCGGGGGGATGTTGGCGGTTTCGGGCATGGCTGTGCCTCTCCAACGCTGTGCGTAGTGGGTTCGCTGCGCTGTGCGAGTACGACCATAGAGGTGTGGGTGCATTCATGCATCGGATTCTGCTGAATTCCATCAGCGCGAGTGGACGTGTCGGTAGCGTTGCCGGGACACTGAGTGACGAGCGAAGGGGAGGACGTACATGCCGCAGAGGCCAGCTCCGACCGCCCGGCAGCGGCGCGTTGGCGCGGAACTGCGCAAGATGCGCGAGCGTGCCGGAATGAACGTGGCGCAAGCTGGTGCGCAGTTGGGAGCTGAAGGAGCCCGGGTCAGCAACATGGAGGCCGGGCGCCTCGGTGTCAGCGAGGAGCGCGTCAGGATGCTTGCTGACATCTACTCCTGTGCGGATCACGCGTACATCGACGCACTCGCGGCCCTGGCCACGCAGCGGACCCGTGGTTGGTGGGAGGAGTACCGCGGGCAGGTCGCGGCCGGAGCGCTGGACCTCGCCGAGCTCGAACACCACGCTGTGGCGATGCGGGGCGTCCAAATCATGCACATCCCAGGGCTCCTTCAGACGGAGGCGTACGCGAAGGCGCTGTTCGCTGGCGCCGAGCCTGTACCCACGCCTGTCCAGCTTCGACGCCGTTTGTCGTACCGACTGAGGCGACGCGATGTGCTGGACCGGACTGACCCGCCGCAGTGCACCTTCTTCATCCATGAGGCCGCGCTGAGGATGCAGTTCGGTGGTTCCAAGGTGGCTCGAGAGCAGCTTGAGCACGTCCTGGATGCCTCGGAGCGAGATAACGTGACTGTCCGGGCCATCCCTTTCGCCGCTGGTGGCTTCCCGAACGCCGGGTCCTCCATGCTGTACCTATGCGGGCAGGTCTCGCAGTTGGACACCGTGCAGCTCGATGTCCCGACGGGGTCGACGCTCTTGGACGCCGAGGCGCATCTCGCCAACTACCGGAGAATCCTGGATCAGGCTGAGGCGAGGAGCCTCACCTCCAACGAGACGCGCGATTTCATCCGCGCCATCACCAAACACCTATGAGGGCTGAGGTATGTACGAGCTGCGCTGGCGGAAGTCTTCCTACTCGGAGGGGGGAGAGGACAATCACTGCATAGAGCTCGCCTGCGGGTGGCAGAAGTCGTCGTACTCAGGACAAGCGCCGGCCAGCGACTGCGTGGAGCTCGCCCGCACCGCGGGCCCCGTCCTTCTCCGCGAGAGCGACGACCCGCACCGGATCATCGCCACCGGCCCCGCCCCCCTGCGGGGCTTCCTCCGGGCCGCCAAGGCCGGGGCCTTCGACGCCGTCGCACAACGCCCGTAACGGGGAGCCGCGGGGCCGCCCCCGAGGGCCTGTCCGCCGGAGCTTCGTGGCGGCCCGGTCACCTATGCTGAGGCGGCCACTCCGGCCACCTCAGCCCACTCAAGGAAAGACCCGTTGACTCCGCATTCCCTCGCGTTCTACGTGGACGTGGTCACTTCCGGAACGGTGCTCGGCGCCAAGCCGACGGACGGCCCCGACCGGGTCACGGCGATCCTGGGCTCAGACTTCGCCGAGAACTCCTTTGACGATCACAGCATGTGGCGCGACTACGGAATGGTCGAGTTCTTCTGGTGCCGGACATCGCCGGACCACCCGTGGGAGGGCCACCACTTCACCCTGCAGGTGCATCGCCTCTCCTACTGGGGCGGGAGCATTGTCAACAGGGCGATTCGCGACCGGTACGGCCGCTTCGACCGCCATCTCCGCTTCGACAAACTGGAGCGGCTGCTGGCGAAGCGCGGCGTGCGCGTGGAGGACGTCCCGGACGCCAACGCTCCGGCCTTCACCCTGCACTGGCAGCCTGCTTCCCAGGTGTCCGTCCTGGCGTTCCGGGCCCATGAGCGGGGGGAGCGTCGGCGCGGCGATGAACGTGTCGGTGACGTGTATGCCGTCTCTTCATCGATGAGTGCCGAGACGGTGGCTTGGAACAGAGCGCGCTACGGCCGTCAGGACGCCTGACGGCTGTCCGACGGGCCATCTGTGCCGTGCCACTAGGCCAGTAGTCAACTTTGACTACCCTGGGCTAGGGTGGCGGCATGGCTGAGAAGACGATTCCGATCCTGCCGTGCCGGACCATCCAGCCCGTTCTCGACTTCTACACGGCCCTCGGGTTCGAGGTGACCTTCCAGCAGAAGAGTCCCAACCCGTACGCGGCCGTCCAGCGCGGCGGCATACAGCTCCAGTTCTTCGGGATGAAGCACTACGAGCCGGCTGATTCGTTCAGTACGTGCTACGTCGTGACCGATGACGTCGATGCGTTGCACGAGGCCTTTCGGGCCCGGCTCAAGGCGGCGTACGGGAGGATCCCGACCCGCGGACTGCCGCGCATCGGGCCGCTCAAGGACATGTCATACGGCATGCGACAGTTCCTCATGACCGATCCGGGCGGCAACTGCATCCGCATCGGGCAGCAGACGAGCGACGACCAGCGCCACCGGCCCGCGCCCGAAGAGACCTTCTCCCGGGCCCTGCACCACGCCTCCCTCCTCGCGGACTCCAAGGAGGACCTGGCGGGGGCTGCGAAGATCATCGACCGGGTGCTGCGCCTTCCGGACGAGCGGCCCACGCCTGTGCAACTGCTTCGTCTGCTCGTGCTGCGGGCCGATGTCGCCGGGCGCCTCGATGACGAGGAGACCGCGACGTCCATGCTTGCCAAGGCCGCCGCGGTCCACCTCACCGCGGCGGAGCGGGAGTCCGTACGCGACGACCTTGAGCGCCTTGAGGAGCTGCGGGGCTAGGGATCGGCGGGTTGTCGACGGGGCAGGGGCGCGGGCGCGGGCACGCGGCGCGAGAGACACGGGAGCCGTACGGGACAATGGCCCCATGACCCTGTTCCGCGACGACGGCATCGTGCTGCGCACCCAGAAGCTCGGCGAGGCGGACCGGATCATCACGCTCCTCACCCGCGGCCACGGCCGTGTCCGGGCCGTGGCCCGCGGGGTGCGGCGTACGAAGTCGAAGTTCGGGGCCCGACTCGAGCCGTTCAGCCACGTCGACGTGCAGTTCTTCGCCCGTGGCAGCGACCTCGTCGGGCGCGGCCTGCCGCTCTGTACGCAGAGCGAGACCATCGCTCCGTACGGCAGCCGCATCGTCGCCGACTACGCCCGCTACACCGCCGGCACCGCCATGCTGGAGACGGCCGAGCGGTTCACCGACCACGAGGGCGAGCCCGCCGTACAGCAGTACCTGCTCCTCGTCGGCGGCTTGCGCACCCTCGCCGCCGGGGAGCACGAGCCCCACCTCGTACTGGACGCGTTCCTCCTCCGCTCCCTCGCCGTCAACGGCTACGCCCCGAGTTTCCGCGACTGCGCCAAGTGCGGCATGCCTGGTCCGAACCGATTCTTCTCGGTCGGAGCGGGCGGAGTGGTCTGCGGAGAGTGCCGCGTGCCCGGTAGCGTCGTACCCTCGGCGGAGTCGCTGACGCTGCTCGGCGCGCTGCTCACCGGGGACTGGGAGACGGCGGACGCGTGCGAGCCCCGGCACGCCCGGGAGGGCAGCGGGCTCGTGGCCGCCTATCTTCACTGGCACCTGGAGCGGGGACTGCGGTCCCTCCGATACGTAGAGAAATGACCACGTAACGACTGCCGACGTCACGACGTCGCACGTCGCCGACCTAGGAGACGAGACACCCGCAATGGCAGTACGCGGAATACTGGGCCGTCAGCGGCGCGAGTACCGGACGCCCGACCCGCACCCCTCCGGTGCCCGGCCGCCGAAGATCCCCGGCGAGCTGATCCCCAAGCACGTGGCGATCGTCATGGACGGCAACGGCCGCTGGGCGAAGCAGCGCGGGCTGCCGCGCACCGAGGGGCACAAGGTCGGCGAGGGCGTCGTCCTCGACGTGCTCAAGGGCTGCCTGGAGATGGGCGTCAAGAACCTGTCCCTCTACGCCTTCTCCACCGAGAACTGGAAGCGGTCCCCGGAAGAGGTCCGCTTCCTGATGAACTTCAACCGTGACGTCATCCGCCGCCGCCGCGACGAGATGGACGAGCTGGGCATCCGCATCCGCTGGACCGGCCGGATGCCCAAGCTGTGGAAGTCCGTGGTGCAGGAGCTCCAGGTGGCGCAGGAGCAGACCAAGGGCAACGACGCCATGACGCTGTACTTCTGCGTGAACTACGGCGGCCGGGCGGAGATCGCGGACGCGGCGCAGGCGATGGCGCGGGACGTGGCCTCGGGGCGGCTGGACCCGTCGAAGGTCAACGAGAAGACCCTGGCCAAGTATCTGTACTACCCGGACATGCCGGACGTGGACCTGTTCGTGCGGCCGTCGGGGGAGCAGCGCACCTCGAACTACCTGATCTGGCAGAGCGCGTACGCCGAGATGGTCTTCCAGGACGTGCTGTGGCCGGACTTCGACCGCCGGGACCTGTGGCGGGCCTGTCTGGAATACGCCTCACGTGACCGCCGCTTCGGTGGCGCGATCCCGAACGAGGAGCTGCTGAAGAAGGACGGCACGCCCGCCACGTCGGGCTGAGCACGGAACGAGACGCGGAGCGGAAAGAGTCACGGGCCGCGGCCGCCACGCCCCCGAGGCGCGGACGGTCGCGGCCCGTCACGTGTGAGGACGGCTGCCCGTCGGCGAGACGTTCGCGCCGAGGCGCAGCCCGTCGTACGTAACCCGGCTACGCCTTGTCCGTACGTAACCCGGCTACGCCTTGTCCGCCGCCGCGCAGTCGCCACACGTACCGAAGATCTCGATCGTGTGCGCGACGTCCACGAAGCCGTGGTCGGCGGCGATCGAGTCGGCCCAGCGCTCCACGGCCGGGCCCTCGACCTCGACGGCCTTGCCGCAGGACCGGCAGACCAGGTGATGGTGGTGATCGCCGCTGCTGCACCGGCGGTAGACGGCCTCGCCGTCCGTCGTGCGCAGGACGTCGACCTCGCCCGCGTCCGCCAGCGACTGGAGGGTGCGGTAGACCGTCGTCAGGCCGACCGAGTCGCCCCGGTGTTTGAGCATGTCGTGGAGCTCTTGCGCACTGCGGAACTCGTCCACCTCGTCCAGCGCGGCCGATACCGCCGCTCGCTGCCTGGTGGACCGGCCGCGTACTGGGGGATTCGCGGTCGCCACAGTTGCCTCCTTAAGCTCGCCCGCTCGGTGACCGCTCCGTCACCGTTCCGGTTTGCCCGGCCATTGTGCCAGGTGGCACTTGAAGCGCGGGCGCGCCGGGCTGGACCCGGGGTCCGGCCGCCACCGGCCGGACCCGTGGGCCCGGGGCCGGACCCATGGGTCCGGGCTAGACCTTCACGTCGTCCCCGGCGGACCGGTTTCCGGGAAGGGCCACCGAGTCCAGGGTGCACGACGCGGCGGGCGCGGCGGCCTGTCGGGCGCGTTTTCTGGCCAGGGGCGTGGCGATCGCGGTGAGCACCGCGAAGACGCCGATGGCCATGACGACGATGCTGGCGCCGGGCGGGACGTCCTCGTAGAACGAGAACACCGTCCCGGAGAGGGCGACGGTGACGCCGATGGCGATCGAGAGCACCAGCGTCACCGCGAAGCCCCGGGTGACCTGCTGGGCGGCGGCGACCGGGACCACCATCAGGGCGCTGACCAGCAGCAGGCCGACGACGCGCATGGCGACGGTGACGGTGACGGCGGCGGTGACCGCCAGCAGCAGGTTGAGCAGCAGCACCGGCAGGCCGGTGACCCGGGCGAACTCCTCGTCCTGGCAGACCGCGAACAGCTGCCGACGCAGCCCCAGGGTGATCAGCATCACGAAGCCCGCGAGGATGCTGATCGCCGTGACGTCCTCCGGCGAGACGGTGGTGATCGAGCCGAAGAGGTACGTGGTGAGGTTGGCGTTGGAGCCGGTCGGCGACAGGTTGATCAGCAGCACGCCGCCCGCCATGCCGCCGTAGAAGAGCATGGCCAGGGCGAGGTCGCCGCGGGTCTTGCCGTAGGAGCGGATCAGCTCCATCACGATCGCGCCGAGGGAGGCGACACCGACGGCGGTCCACACCGGGTTGGTGCCGGTGAGGAAGCCGAGCGCGACACCGGTCAGCGCGACATGGCCGATTCCGTCGCCCATGATCGCCTGGCGGCGCTGGACGAGGTAGATGCCGACGGCGGGTGCGGTGATGCCGACCAGGACGGCGGCGATCAGGGCCCGCTGCATGAAGGCGTAGTTCAGGATCTCCATCAGCTCAGCAGCCCTGTCCGGATCAGGTGGGCGTCGAGGCCCTCGTGCGGGTGTACGTGGTCGTGGCCGGGCAGCGCGTGCTGGCCGACCGCCTCCGGGGGCGGGCCGTCGTGCACGACGCAGCCGTCGCGCAGCACCACCGCGCGGTCGATCAGCGGCTCCAGCGGGCCCAGCTCGTGCAGCACGAGCAACACGGTGGCGCCGCCCGCGACCTGGGCGCGCAGGGTGTCCGCGAGCACCTGCTGGCTCTCGTGGTCCACGCCCGCCATCGGCTCGTCCATGATCAGCAGCTCGGGTTCGACGGCCAGCGCGCGGGCGATCAGCACGCGCTGGTGCTGACCGCCGGAGAGCGCGTTGACCGAGTCCTTGGCGCGGTCGGCCATGCCGACCAGCTCCAGGGCACGGTCGACCGCGGCCCGGTCCGGCTTGCGGGGCAGCCCCAGCCCGGTGCGGGCCAGCCGCCCCGCCGAGACCACCTCGCGGACGGTCGCGGGCACCCCGCTGGCCGCGGTGGTCCGCTGCGGTACGTACCCGATACGGGACCAGTCCCGGAAGCGGCGGCGCGGGACGCCGAACAGCTCCAGCGTGCCGCTGGTGAGCGGGACCCGGCCGACGACCGCGCGGACCGCGGTGGACTTCCCGGAGCCGTTCGCGCCGAGCAGCGCGACCACTTCGCCCTGCCGAACGGTGAGATCGACCCCTCGCAGGACGGGCCGTGATCCCAGTGAGGCCGTCGCCCCGCTCAGGGATATGACCGGCTCCTTCATGCTTGCCGCCTCCGTCTTCCGGTGTTGGTCGCCGCTTCCGGCACTGTCTGGCGCCTGGTGTGCTCGGCGCTCGCTGAACGACTTCGTGCTACTTCGCGCCGAGCGCCTGCTGCAGGGCCTTCAGGTTCGCGCGCTGGACGCCGAAGTAGTCGTCGCCCTTGGACTTGTCGCTGATGCCCTCGATGGGGTCGAGTACATCAGTCTTGAGGTGGAGGTCGCCCGCCAGGGTCTTGGCGGTCTTGTCGCTGGCCAGCGTCTCGAAGAAGACGGTGTTGACCTTGTCCTTCTTCGCCACGTCGTGCAGCTCCCGGATCCGGGCCGGGCTGGGCTCGGCCTCGGGGTCGAGGCCGGAGATCGCCTCCTGCTCCAGGCCGTACCGCTCGGCGAGGTAGCCGAAGGCGGCGTGGGTGGTGATGAACGTGTCCGAGGCGCGCTTGCGCAGCCCGTCCTTGAACTCCTTGTCGAGCGAGCCGAGCTCCTTGACCAGGGCCGCGGCGTTCTTCTTGTAGTCGGCGGCGTGGTCGGGGTCGGCCTTCTCCAGAGACTTGGCCACGCCCTTGGCGACCTCGGCGTACCTCACCGGGTCCAGCCAGACGTGCGGGTCGGCGGCGTCGCCCTCGTCGCCGTGCTCGTCGTGGCCCGCCTCCTCGTGGCCGTGCTCTTCCCCGCCGTGCTCCTCGCCGCCGTGGTCGTGGCCGTGGACGGCCGTGCCGTGGTTCTCCAAGGTGGTGAACGACGTGGCTTCGGCCACATTCTTCGGGTCGGCCTGCTCGATGGCCTCGTCGACGGAGGGCTGGACGCCCTTGAGGTAGACGACGAGCCCGGCCTCGCTCAGCGCGGCGGTCTGCTTGGGGCTGATCTCCAGGTCGTGCGGCTCGACGCCCGGCTTGGTCAGACCGCTGACGGAGACGTGGTCGCCGCCGATCCGCTCGGCCAGGAACTGCATGGGGTAGAACGACGCCACGACCTTGAGCTTGCCGTCCTGGGTCTTCCCCGAGGCGTCGTCGGAGCAGGCGGTGAGGGTGGTCAGGCCGAGGGCTACGGCTCCCGTGGCAGCGGCGGCGGGTATGAGGCGGCGTACGTTCATGACTCTCATTTTCAACAAAATTGGAAACCATTGTCAACAAGCGTGGTCAGCGGGCTTGTTCTTTCCATTCGATTTGATCCGAGGGGTGCGCGCGCCGGTAACCTGAATCATTCGCTTCGTCGTCATCAATGAAGAGAGCACCGTGGCCGCCGACAAGATCGACACCATCGTCAGCCTGAGCAAGCGCCGTGGCTTCGTCTACCCCTGCAGCGAGATCTACGGCGGACAGCGTGCCGCCTGGGACTACGGTCCGCTCGGTGTGGAGCTGAAGGAGAACATCAAGCGGCAGTGGTGGCGCTCCATGGTCACCTCGCGTGACGATGTCGTCGGCCTTGACTCCTCGGTGATCCTGGCCCGCGAGGTCTGGGAGGCATCCGGCCACGTGGCCACCTTCACCGACCCGCTCACCGAGTGCACCTCGTGCCACAAGCGGTTCCGCGCGGACCACCTCGAGGAGGCGTACGAGGCCAAGCACGGCAAGGCCCCGGCCAGCCTCGCTGACATCAACTGCCCGAACTGCGGCAACAAGGGCGCCTTCACCGAGCCCAAGCAGTTCTCCGGTCTGCTCTCCACGCACCTCGGCCCGACCCAGGACTCCGGCTCGGTCGCCTACCTGCGCCCGGAGACCGCCCAGGGCATCTTCACCAACTTCATGCAGGTGCAGCAGACCTCGCGCCGCAAGCCGCCGTTCGGCATCGCCCAGATCGGCAAGTCCTTCCGGAACGAGATCACGCCGGGCAACTTCATCTTCCGTACCCGCGAGTTCGAGCAGATGGAGATGGAGTTCTTCTGCAAGCCGGGTGAGGACGAGCACTGGCAGCAGTACTGGATGGACCAGCGCTGGAACTGGTACCGGGACCTCGGCCTGCGGGAGGAGAACATCCGCTGGTACGAGCACCCCAAGGAGAAGCTGTCCCACTACTCCAAGCGCACCGCCGACATCGAGTACCGCTTCAGCTTCGGCGGCTCGGAGTGGGGCGAGCTGGAGGGTGTGGCCAACCGCACCGACTACGACCTCAAGGCGCACTCCGCCGCGTCCGGCCAGGACCTGTCGTACTTCGACCAGGAGGCCGGCGAGCGCTGGACGCCGTACGTCATCGAGCCGGCGGCCGGTGTGGGCCGGGCGATGCTCGCCTTCATGCTCGACGCCTACATCGAGGACGAGGCGCCGAACGCCAAGGGCAAGATGGAGAAGCGCACCGTGATGCGCCTCGACCCCCGGCTGGCCCCGGTCAAGGTCGCCGTGCTGCCGCTGTCCCGTAACCCGGAGCTGTCCCCGAAGGCGAAGGGGCTCGCCACCGACCTGCGCAAGCTCTGGAACATCGAGTTCGACGACGCGGGCGCCATCGGCCGCCGCTACCGCCGCCAGGACGAGATCGGTACCCCGTTCTGCGTCACCGTCGACTTCGACACGCTGGAGGACAACGCGGTCACCGTGCGCGAGCGCGACACGATGAAGCAGGAGCGCGTGTCCCTGGACCAGATCCAGGCGTACCTGGGCGGCCGCCTCATCGGCTGCTGACGCCGCCTATTCGCGGCGGCCGACCGGCGCGGAGCGCGAGCCCCGCGCACACCGCCGCCAGCGGCAGCTCCGCACAGAGCGCCATCACGACGGCCGTGGCTAGCTCCCCGCTGGTCGCGGCCGTCGTCGTGTCGAACCAGGCGTCCACGACCAGGAGCGCGGCGGTGGCCGCCGCGGCGAGGCGCCAGCGGTCATCGCGGCGGCGGCGCAGCAGCCCGGTGGAGAGCAAGCCGAGAGACAACAGGGCGTCCAGGCCCACCCACGCTATGTTCCAGTGGGCGACCTCGGTCGTGGCGGGCAATGTCGCCGCCAGCGCGAACATCCACGGGACCAGCACCGCTCCCGACGCGAGGAACACGGTGTCGGGGCGAGGGAGCAGGCGCCGCCAGGCCGCCGTGACTCGGCGCGTGCGTGTACGGGGGCGCGGGCGTGAGTAGGAGCAACGGGCGGGCGGGGTGACACGCTCCACAAGCATGGTCATGGCGCTGACGTCCTTCCGAGTCGGGCTGATCGGGTACGTCCATCAGCCTCCTCGCCGCGAAGTCCCCAGTCGTTAGTGCCTGTTGCCGTCTTGGGGTGGAACTAGTTGCACCCCTGATTCGGATACTGGCTCCAGCGCGCCGCCGGCCGCCCAAGATCTAGTCTCGTCGCATGCAATCGCAACTCCCCGCCTTCCTGCGGCGTGCGCTCGACCGCGCCCGGCGGTCACCCGAGCTCGCCCGAGCGCGGCGAAACACGCTGGTCGGCGCTGCCGCCATATCGGCGCAGCTCCCGCTGCTGCTGGCGTTGGCGGCACCCTGGCTGGTGTACAACGCGACCTCCGCGCCGGCCATCATGCTCGCCGTCACCATCCCGCTCGTCGTCCCGGCCGTCGCCTCGCCCGTTCTCACGGTCGTGCAGCGACGCAGGTTCAAGGCGCTGCTGGACGTGGACATACCGCTGGGCGGCCCGTGGCGACGGCAGGTGCTCTACCACGTGTTGACGGGGCCGGCCGCGGCCTTCGGCGCGGCGCTGGCCTTCGTCCTGGGGATGATCGGCCTGGTGGCCGCGACCGTGTACATATGGATCTGGGCCCTGCCGGTGACCTGGCGGGTGGAGCACTACGGCTACTCGACGCAGGCCGCGTATGTCACCGCCGGCGGGCTGGCGCTGATAGCGCTCGCTACCTGGCTCCTGGGCACCCTCGTCCGTCTCGACACCCGCGCCGCCACGATGTTCCTGGGCCCCGACCCGGCCACGGCCCTGGAGCGCCGGGTGGAGAGCCTGCTCGACAGCCGGGCCGGCGCGGTGGAGGCGGCTGACGCCGAGCGCCGGCGCATCGAGCGCGATCTGCACGACGGCGCCCAGCAGCGACTGGTGTCCATGGCGGTCAACCTGGGACTGGCCAAGGCCACCCTCAAGGACCTGCCGGAGGATGCCCGCAAGGTGATCGACGAGGCGCACCGGGAGGCCAAGGACGCCATCGAGGAGCTGAGCAGTCTGGTGCGCGGGCTGCACCCGGCCGTCCTGGACGAGCGCGGTCTGGACGCCGCCCTCTCCGGTGTCGCCGCACGCGCCACCGTGCCGGTGCGTCTGCACGTCTATATGCCGGAGCGGGCCGCGCCCACCGTCGAGGCCGTCGCCTACTTCGTCGTGTGCGAGTCCCTCGCCAACATCGCCAAGCACACACAGGCGACGAAGGCCGAGGTGACGGTGGTGCGGACGGGAGACACTCTGCGGGTGACCGTTTCCGACGACGGGGTGGGCGGTGCCGACCCGGGCCGCGGCAGCGGCTTGACCGGTCTCGCGGGGCGCGTGGGGTCAGTGGATGGGACGTTCGAGGTCAGCAGCCCAGCCGGGGGCCCGACCGTGATTGCTGTGGAGCTGCCGTGCGTGCTGTGATCGCCGAGGACTCGGTCCTGCTGCGGATCGGTCTGGTCAAGGTCCTGCAGACCGCGGGCTTCGAGGTGATGGCGGAGGTCGGCGACGCCGAGGGCCTGCTGGCGGCGGTGGACGAGCACCAACCGGACCTCGCGCTGGCGGACGTGCGGATGCCGCCGGGCTTCGCCGACGAGGGGGTGCGGGCCGCGCTGCTCATCCGGCAGCGGTGGCCGAAGACGGCGGTGCTGCTGCTGTCGCAGTACGTGGAGGAGCGGTACGCGGCGGATCTGCTGTCCGCCCACACCAGCGGGATCGGCTATCTGCTCAAGCAACGCGTGGCGGACGTCGAGGAGTTCATCGGCGCGCTGCACCGGGTGGCGGGCGGTGGCACGGCCCTGGATCCGCAGGTGGTGGCGCAGTTGCTGGTGCGTCGCCACAGCGACCCGCTGGACCGGCTGACGGCACGGGAGAGAGACGTTCTGAAACTGATGGCGGAAGGGAGGTCCAACGCGGGGATCGCCGAGGCGCTGGTGGTGAGCGAGAGCGCTGTTGCCAAACACATCAGCAGCATCTTCGCCAAGCTCGATCTGCCGACGGCCGAAGCCGATCACCGCCGGGTGCTGGCGGTGCTGCGATTCCTGGGGGTGGGGTAGGTCGGGGCGGCTTCGGTGGGCCGCGGGCTTCGGCTCAGGCGCGGAGGCCGCGCAGGATCAGGTCGCAGACCGAGGTGAACGCGGTGTCGATGCCCGGCGCCGACCACTCCGCCGCGTACACCGGGTCGTGGAAGCGGCCGGTCGCGTCCCAGATGGCGCGCGCCGTGGCCGACGGGTCCGCCGCCGCGAACTCGCCCCGGGCGACGCCGTCTTCCACGATCGCCGCGATCTGGGCGACCATCGTGTCGATGTGCCGGGCCACGGTGCCACTGTTCTCGCCGACCAGAGCCATGTACGTGGCGAACAGCTCCGGGTCGTCGCCCGCCTTGCGGCGCTTGGCCGCGAACAGGGCGGCCAGCCAGCGACGGAGGCGCTCGGGAGCCGGGCCCTGGGCGGCCGCTATGCCCGACAGCTCGTCGTGCGCCTGGTCCAGCCAGCGTTCGGTGACCGCCTCGCGCAGTGCGGCCTTGGTGCGGAAGTGGCGGTAGACGCTGCCGTGGCTGACCCCGAGCGCGCGTGCCACGTCCACCACGGTGGCCTTGGCCGGGCCGTAGCGGCGCAGCACCTCCTCGGTGGCTTCGAGGACGCGTTCAGGGGTCAGGGCCTCGGGCGGCATCGGGTCGGTTACTTCCTCTCGCTGTCGAGGTGCGCCATCTGTGCGGCCGGGTAGCGCTCGCCCGCGGCGGCGCCCGCCGGGACGGCCTTCTCGATGGCGGCCAGGTCGTCCGCGTCGAGCGTAACCTCAAGCGCGCCGAGGGCTTCGGTCAGCCGGTCCCGGCGGCGGGCGCCGACCAGCGGGACGATGTCCTCTCCCTGGGCCAGTACCCAGGCGATGGCGATCTGCGCGACGGAGACGCCCCGGCCGTCGGCGACCTTGCGCAGCGCGTCGACGAGGTCGAGGTTGTGGGCCAGGTTGTCGCCGTTGAAGCGCGGGCTCATGCCGCGGAAGTCGTTCGCGCCCGGCTTGCGGTCCCGGCTCCAGTGGCCGCTGATCAGGCCGCGGGACAGCACGCCGTACGCGGTGACGGCGACGCCCAGCTCGCGGGCGGTGGGCAGGATCTCGTCCTCGATGCCGCGCGAGATCAGCGAGTACTCGATCTGGAGGTCGGTGATGGGGGCAACGGCGGCGGCCCGGCGCAGGGTCTCGGCGTTCACCTCGGACAGGCCGATGTGCCGCACGTGCCCGGCCTCGACCAGCTCGGTGATGGCGCCCACGGTCTCCTCGATGGGGACGTCCGGGTCGACGCGGGCGATGCGGTAGACGTCGATGTGGCCGGTGCCCAGCCGCTGGAGGGAGTAGGCGGCGAAGTTCTTCACCGCCGCCGGGCGGCCGTCGTAGCCGGACCAGCCGCCGTCCGGGTCGCGGAGGGCGCCGAACTTCACGCTGGTCAGAGCCTGTTCGCGGGCGGGCGCGGGGGCGGTACGCAGAGCCTCGCCGATGAGGATCTCGTTGTGGCCCATGCCGTAGAAGTCGCCGGTGTCCAGCAGGGTGATGCCCGCGTCGAGGGCGGCGTGGAGGGTGGCGATGGATTCGGCCCGGTCGGCGTCGCCGTACAGGGCGGACATGCCCATGCAGCCGAGGCCGAGGGCGGAGACCTGGGGGCCGGTGGTGCCGAGTGCGCGGTGCAGCACGGGAGCTCCTTGCAAAGAAATAGGGGTGCGGACACGGAGGTGTGCCCTTCCTCGGGGCGCTATCCAGAATGACCCATGGGCTGACAGATTTCAATATCTGTCAGTCCATTAGTGTCGCGCCGCGGAGGAGCTACGCCACGTGGCGCGGCAGCCGCAGGCTCAGGCCCACGGTCACCAGGACCGCCGCCACCTGCACCGCCAGCGTGGTGACCAGCGCGTTCCGCATCCCCGCCGACGGTTCCAGCGTCAGGAACAGCGTGCCCAGCGTCGCCACCCCCAGGGCCAGCGACGACTGCTGCGTGGTGACCATCACCCCACTGCCCACGCCGGCCCGCTCAGCGGGCACGTCCGCCAGCACGATCCGGAACAGCACCGGAAGCTGCAGCCCCTGGCCGAGCCCGGCCAGCGCCAGCCCCGGCATCAGCTCCCAGAACCCCAGGTCGGGCCAGCCGCGCAGTACCGTCACGGTCAGCAACGCCAGACCGGCGGCCTGGATCAGCCCGCCGACGGTGACCACCGCGCTGCCGAACCGGTTCACCAGCCGCGGTCCCGCCAGCGACACCACGAAGAACGCCAGCGCCATCGGGACCAGCGCCACCCCCGCCGCGACGGGCCCGAACCGCAGCCCCTGTTGAAGCGCCACCGCGATCACGAACATGAAGCCGCCGAAGCCGGTGGAGAACGGCACCACCAGCGCCAGACCGCGCCGCAGTCCCGGCAGCGCGAACAGGCTCGGCGGTACCAGGGGGACCCTGCCCGTCCGGTCCGCCCGCCGCTCCACGGCGAAGAACGCCGACGCCGCGAGCGGGAACAGCCCCAGCGACACCCACGTCCACACCGGCCAGCCCGCCGCCCGCCCCTCGGTCAGCGGCAACAGCAGCGTGACCAGGGCCGCCGCCAGCAGCACGGTGCCCGGTACGTCGACCGGCGCCGGCCGCTCCGACCGGGTCTCCGGGACCGTACGCGCCGCGAGCGCCAACCCGAGCAGCGCCACCGGAACGTTCACCAGGAAGACCGCGCGCCAGCCCGTCCCCAGCAGGTCCGCGGCGACCAGCAGCCCGCCCAGGATCTGCCCGACGACCATCGCCAGGCCGGCGGTGGCGCCGTACAGGCTCAGGCTGCGCGCCCGGCGCGGCCCGCTGGTCGTGGCCTGGATGGTGGCCAGCACCTGGGGGAGCAGCAGCGCGGCCGCCGCGCCCTGCGCCACCCGCGCGGCCACCAGGGTCCACGCGTCGGGTGCCAGCCCGCAGGCCAGTGAGGTGATCCCGAAGGCCGCCATGCCCGTGAGGAACAGCCGCCGGCGGCCGAAGGTGTCGCCCAACCGGCCGCCGAGCACCAGCAGTACGGCGTACGCGACGCCGTACCCGGCCACGACCAGTTCCAGCACGGCCGGGCTCGCACGCAGGTCCCGGCCCATCGCGGACAGGGCCACATTGACGATGAAGAAGTCGATCAGGGGCAGCGCGGCGCCGAGCAGCACGGTGGCCAGCCCCAGCGGGGTGAGCCCTCGCGCGGCCGCGGAGGCCGGGGGAGCGGATCGTACGGACGGGGTTTCCAGTCGGGTCATACTCACGGCATGGACGATGCCGGACCGCTCAAACGGGTACCAGAGCCTCTTTATCCCGGTACTGGCAGTACCTGGCAACAGGTTGACGACTCCGGCACTCTGGCCCCATGACGACCGCTGTCCGCCCCGCCGCCGTCGACGTACGGCGTGCCGAACTCGCCGCCTTCCTGCGCAGTCGCCGTGAGCGCATCACCCCCGAGCAGGTCGACCTTCCGCGCGGCAGACGGCGCCGTACGCCCGGCCTGCGGCGCGAGGAGGTCGCTCAGCTCTCCGCCGTCGGCGTCACGTGGTACACGTGGTTGGAGCAGGGGCGAGACATCCACGTCTCCGCGCAGGTCCTCGACGCGCTCGCCCGTGCGCTGCTGCTCGATCCGAGCGAGCGCGCCCATCTCTTCGCGCTCGCGGGGACGGCGGACCCGGCCCCCGAGACGCGCTGCCCGAGCGCGACGCCCGCGCTGCGGGCCCTGCTGAAGCAGTTGGAGCCGGTGCCCGCCTACATCCAGAACAGCCGGTACGACATCCTCGCCTACAACCGCACCTACGGGCGGCTGCTGTGCGACCTCGACGCCCTGCCCCCCGAGGACCACAACGCCATGTGGCTGGCCTTCACCAACGCCGACTGGCGGGCGGCCGCGGTGGATCTGCCGGAGGTGCACCGGACGATCGCGGCGAAGTTCCGCGCGGCGATGGCGGAGCATCTCGCCGAACCCGCGTGGAAGGCGCTGCTGACCCGCCTCGAAGCGGCGTCCGAGGAGTTCCGCGAGGTGTGGGCACGCCACGAGGTGGTCGCCCATGTCGCACGTACGAAGTACATCCGCAACGCGCACGTGGGCCTGCTGCATGTGGAGCACACCCACCTCTGGCTGGGCCCGTCCGCCGGTCCGCGCCTGGTGACGTACGTTCCGATCGACGACGAGTCACGGCAGCGCCTCGAGAAACTTCAGGCCCTCGCACTCGCGGAGGACTGAGGCCGCTCGTCCGCGAAGTGGGCGGCGGTGCGCCGTGCGGTGGCCTCCGCCCACGCGCCCGTGGTCAGCGCGCCGAGCACGGTCACGGTCGCGCCGCAACCGGTGATGATCCACCACGCGGGGCGGGCGGCGTCGGCGAAGGCGGTCGCCGATGCCCCGCCGATGCCCCCGGTGACGCCGGCGGCCAGTACGGCGCCGATGACCGCGACGCCCAGCGACGTGCCGACCTGGCGGCTGGTGGAGGCGACCGCCGCCGCCACCCCTGCCTGGGCGCGCGGCATCCCCGAGACGGCCGTGTTGGTGATGGGGGCGTTGACCAGCCCGAAGCCGATGCCGAAGAGCACATAGCCGGTGACCAGCAGCCCGTCGTGGGACTGGGCGTCGAACCCGGCGAACAGCACCCCGCTCGCCGCCATCGCCGCCCCGGCCGCCAGCAGCGGCAGCCGAGGCCCCGAGCGCCCACCAGCCGCCCGGACAGCGGCGCGAAGACCAGGCACATCGCCGCCATCGGCAGCATCCACAGCCCGGCGCGCAGCGCGGACAGGCCGCGTACGTCCTGCAGATACAGGGCGTTGAGGAACAGGAAGCCGCCGAGCGCGGCGAAGGCGCACACCGCGACGACCGTCGCCCCGCTGAACGGAGCCGAGCGGAAGAACCGCAGCTCGATGAGCGGTTCCGGCCGGCGCCGCTCGTACCGGAGCAGCCCGAGGAGCGCGGCCAGGGCGACGCCCGCGCAGACCGGGACCACCGGCGAGCCCCCGCCCGCGCCCGGCGCCTCGATGATCGCGTACGTCACCGAGCCCAGCAGCGCGATCACCAGCAGCTGACCCACCGGGTCGGGGCGGCGCGGGCGCGGGGCGCGCGATTCGGGCACGTACCGCGCGGTGAGCGCCAGAGCCGCGAGACCCACCGGCAGATTGATCCAGAAGATCGCGCGCCAGCCGACCGACCCCACCAGCAGTCCGCCGATCAACGGTCCGGCCGCCATGCTGATGCCGACGACCCCGCCCCACACGCCGATGGCACGGGCCCGCTCGCGCGGCTCGGTGAAGGTGTTCGTGATGATCGACATCGCCACCGGGTTGAGCATCGAACCGCCGACGGCCTGCACCATCCGGAACGCGACCAGGGCCTCCAGGCTCGGCGCCACGCTGCACAGCGCGGAGCCGAGGGTGAAGACCGCCAGGCCCGCCTGGAAGGCGCGCCGGCGCCCGACCCGGTCGGCCGTGGAGCCCGCGAGCATCAGCAGGGAGGCGAGGACGAGGGTGTAGGCGTCGATGGTCCACTGCATGCCGGAGATGGAGGTGTCCAGGTCACGCCGCATGGTCGGCAGCGCGATGTTGAGCACGGTGTTGTCGAGGCTGACCAGCAGCAGGCTCGTGCAGCAGATGGCGAGCACCAGCAGGCGCCGCCGGCGGCTCGCTTCCGGCATGGTTGAACGCTACATCGATCCCGGCCGCCCCGGCCCTGGCCGGGCTCGGTGCCGGGTACGGGACAATGGGAGGTCCGCCCGCAGTCCATCCGCTATGTACGACGGACACGCCGTACATAGCCGGTACGCACCCGAGGAAGCCGACTCCATGACCCTGACGCCGCTGCAGATCGGACCGCACACGGTCCAGCCACCGGTCGTGCTCGCACCGATGGCCGGGATCACGAACGCGCCGTTCCGCACCCTGTGCCGCGAGTTCAGTGGCGGCAAGGGGCTGTTCGTCAGCGAGATGATCACCACGCGGGCCCTGGTCGAGCGGGACGCCAAGACCATGCGGCTGATCCACTTCGACGGGTCGGAGAAGCCGCGGTCCATCCAGCTGTACGGCGTGGACCCCGGGACCGTCGGCAAGGCCGTCCGGATGATCGTGGACGAGGACCTGGCCGACCACATCGATCTGAACTTCGGCTGCCCCGTGCCCAAGGTGACCCGCAAGGGCGGCGGCTCGGCGCTGCCGTACAAGCGGAATCTGCTGCGGGCGATCCTGCGCGAGGCCGTGGCCGGGGCGGGGGAGCTGCCGGTGACGATGAAGATGCGCAAGGGCATCGACGACGACCACCTCACGTATCTCGACGCGGGCCGGATCGCGGTCGAGGAGGGGGTGACCGCCATCGCCCTGCACGGGCGGACCGCGGCGCAGCACTACGGAGGCACCGCCGATTGGGAGGCCATCGCGCGGCTCAAGGAGGCCGTCCCGGAGATCCCGGTGCTCGGCAACGGCGACATCTGGTCGGCCGACGACGCGGTGCGGATGATGCGCGAGACCGGCTGTGACGGGGCGGTCGTCGGACGTGGCTGCCTGGGCCGGCCCTGGCTCTTCGGCGACCTGGTCGCCGTCTTCGAAGGCACGGGTCGGGCCGCCGCGCCCACCCTGCGCGAGGTGACCGCGGTGATGCGGCGCCACGCGGAGCTGCTCGCCGAGTGGCTGGAGGACGAGGAGCGGGGTGTCATCGACTTCCGCAAGCACGTCGCCTGGTACACCAAGGGCTTCTCGATCGGCTCCGAGATGCGTAAACGCCTGGCGATCGCCTCATCTCTGGACGAATTGGACGCTCTGATGAGCGAGCTCGAACTCGACCAGAAATGGCCGGTCGGCGCGGACGGCCCGAGGGGCCGCACCTCCGGCAGGAACCGCGTCGTGCTGCCGGACGGCTGGCTGGCCGACCCGTACGACCGTGCCGTGGTCGGCGCCGACGCGGAGCTGGACACCTCGGGTGGCTGAGCGGAACGGCGCGGGTGGGTGACGGCGCCGTTTCGTGGCTGTTTCGGGTCCGGATGCTGGGATCCGGCCATCCGTCAGCGCGTGATTCTCGCCACGCCTGATGCACCCTTCGCTCATATGAGCGCTCCGGGGGCGGATGCATCTCTCGTAGGGGTGGCACTGGGTGCCACCCTTTCGTCCTTCGATTCACTCATCCGGCCATCACTCTCTGTATAGATTTCCCCGCCAGCTGATGACATAATGTGTCTGTCCGTTCGACTCTTGAAGGACTGGCTGATTCCTGCGCAGGAGCAGAGGACTTTCGATCTAGTGGCGGACGCGTGGTTACGCCCGCATGACGGCCAAGTGGACGTACCCAGGCACCTTCGATCTGGGTATGTTCCTCGCCGTCAGGGCAGCCGTCCGGAGGAGTTCGATTCCCGTGTCGGAAACACAAGATCAGCAGAAGTTCGTTTACGACTTCACCGAGGGCAACAAGGACCTGAAGGACCTGCTCGGCGGGAAGGGTGCCAACCTCGCCGAAATGACCAATCTGGGCCTTCCCGTCCCTCCGGGCTTCACCATCACCACCGACGCGTGCCGCGTCTACCTGGACAGCGGCGAGGAGCCCGCGGCACTCCGTGACGAGGTGACCGCGCACCTGGAGGCCCTCGAAGCGAAGATGGGCAAGAAGCTCGGCCAGGCCGACGACCCGCTGCTGGTGTCCGTCCGCTCCGGCGCGAAGTTCTCCATGCCCGGCATGATGGACACCGTCCTCAACATCGGGCTCTCCGACGAGTCCGTCACGGGCCTCGCCGCGCAGGCCGGCGACGAGCGGTTCGCCTGGGACTCCTACCGCCGCCTCATCCAGATGTTCGGCAAGACCGTGCTCGGCGTCGACGGCGAACTCTTCGAGGACGCCCTCGAGGAGGCCAAGCGCGCCAAGGGCGTCACCGTGGACGTCGACCTCGACGCCACCGACCTCCAGCAGCTCGTGTCCCGCTTCAAGGACATCGTCGCCAAGGAGACCGGCCGCGACTTCCCGCAGGCCCCGCGCGAGCAGATGGACCTCGCCGTCCGCGCCGTCTTCGACTCGTGGAACGGCGACCGCGCCAAGCTCTACCGCCGCCAGGAGCGCATCCCCGGCGACCTGGGCACCGCGGTCAACATCTGCTCCATGGTCTTCGGCAACCTCGGGCCCGACTCCGGCACCGGCGTCGCCTTCACCCGCGACCCGGCCAGCGGCCACCAGGGCGTGTACGGCGACTACCTGCAGAACGCGCAGGGCGAGGACGTGGTGGCGGGCATCCGCAACACCGTCCCGCTCGCCGACCTGGAGGGCATCGACAAGGCGTCGTACGACCAGCTCATGGAGATCATGGAGACGCTGGAGACGCACTACAAGGACCTGTGCGACATCGAGTTCACGATCGAGCGCGGCAAGCTGTGGATGCTCCAGACCCGGGTCGGCAAGCGCACCGCCGGTGCCGCCTTCCGGATCGCCACCCAGCTGGTCGACCAGGGGCTGATCGACGAGGCCGAGGCGCTCCAGCGCGTCACCGGCGCCCAGCTCGCGCAGCTGATGTTCCCGCGCTTCGACGAGAACGCGGCCACGGAGAAGATCGGCCGCGGCATCGCCGCCTCGCCGGGCGCCGCGGTCGGCAAGGCCGTATTCGACTCGTACACCGCGGTGAAGTGGTCGCGCTCGGGCGAGAAGGTCATCCTCATCCGCCGCGAGACCAACCCCGACGACCTCGACGGCATGATCGCGGCCGAGGGCATCCTCACCTCACGCGGCGGCAAGACCTCGCACGCGGCCGTCGTCGCCCGCGGCATGGGCAAGACCTGTGTCTGCGGCGCCGAGGAGCTGGAGGTCGACACCAAGCGCCGCCGGATGACCACCGCCGACGGCGTGGTCATCGAGGAGGGCGACGTCGTCTCCATCGACGGCTCCTCCGGCAAGGTCTACCGCGGCGAGGTGCCCGTCGTGCCGTCCCCGGTCGTGGAGTACTTCGAGGGCCGGATGCACGCCGGCGCCGACGACGCCGACGAGCTGGTCAAGGCCGTGCACCGGGTCATGGCCTACGCGGACCGGGTACGCCGGCTGCGCGTACGGGCCAACGCCGACAACGCCGAGGACGCCGCCCGCGCCCGCCGCTTCGGCGCCCAGGGCATCGGCCTGTGCCGCACCGAGCACATGTTCCTCGGCGAGCGTCGCGAGCTGGTCGAGCGGCTCATCCTGGCCCACACCGACGAGGAGCGCGGCGAGGTGCTGGACGCCCTGCTGCCGCTCCAGAAGGGCGACTTCGTCGAGCTCTTCGAGGCCATGGACGGGCTGCCGGTCACGGTCCGGCTGCTGGACCCGCCGCTGCACGAGTTCCTGCCCGACATCACCGAGCTCTCGGTGCGGGTGGCGCTCGCCGAAGCCCGCCACGAGGCCCACGAGAACGACCTGCGGCTGCTCCAGGCCGTGCACCGCCTGCACGAGCAGAACCCGATGCTGGGCCTGCGCGGCGTCCGGCTCGGCCTGGTCATCCCCGGCCTGTTCACCATGCAGGTACGGGCCATCGCCGAGGCCGCCGCCGACCGGCTGGACGCCAAGGGCGACCCCCGCGCGGAGATCATGATCCCGCTCGTCGGCACGGTGCAGGAGCTCGAGATCGTCCGCGAGGAGGCCGAGCAGGTCATCGCCGAGGTCGAGGCCGCCCGGGGCGTCAGCCTCAAGCTGACCCTCGGCACCATGATCGAGCTGCCGCGCGCCGCGCTGACCGCCGGTCAGATCGCCGAGTCCGCCGACTTCTTCTCCTTCGGCACCAACGACCTCACCCAGACCGTGTGGGGCTTCTCCCGTGACGACGTCGAGGCGAGCTTCTTCACCGCCTACCTGGAGAAGGGCATCTTCGGGGTCAGCCCGTTCGAGACCATCGACCGGGACGGCGTCGGCTCGCTGGTGCGCTCCGCCGCCCAGGCCGGCCGTGCCACCCGCCCGGACCTCAAGCTCGGCGTCTGCGGCGAGCACGGCGGTGACCCGGAGTCGGTCCACTTCTTCCACGAGGTGGGGCTGGACTACGTCTCCTGCTCGCCGTTCCGGATCCCGGTGGCGCGCCTGGAGGCGGGCCGGGCGGCGGCCGAGAGCAAGGGCAGCGACAGCCGCTGACGTCCAGCGGGCGAGACGGGCGCTACAACCACCGGAGCTGTCGCGGGGGAACCTCAACCCTCACCCCGGCGCGGCTCCGGCTTGTAAGGGGGCGGCACTCTGTGCGGAGGTGCCGCCCCCTCTCACTCCCCCACGGGAGCTGCTGCCCGCTCGCATCGGCCCGAGCGGGCAACAGAAGTGCTCAGCGGCCGGTACGCACTCGTCACCCCCCACGGGAACGAGCAATCCAGGTCCTGAGCACGTCCTGTTGAAATGCGGACGTCCACCGCTGGTTCTGCGGTGTTTCCCCGCGCTTTCCTGGTGACAAGCATTGCGGTTGCAACATGGGCTCCGCGACCCGTTTCAAGTGTGGCCAAAAGGGCGTGGTGACTGGCTGTGTTAGTGTGCATACTCATCCGTGATCGGGGGGTGGCCACGGATGTCACTTTGTGGGGGTCTGGTGCTACGTGTTCATTTCACAGAACTCGATCTGGCACGGGTGCGGATGGCGAACCGCCCCGACGCACTGTGGGAAACCGTCTTAAGTTTCCACCGACTCCGCGACAAACAGGCGGAGATGGTATACGGCGATTGGCGAGCGGAAACGCGCACACGATTGAACGGTGAAACGCGTCTGCTGGCACCGTTGATTCCGCTGCGCGGCTATTTCCCGGACTTCCTGACGCCCGCCGAAGGCATAATCGGGGCGGACGCCGCGATGGAGGCGCTTCGCGCGACTCCCGGTGCCCGCCTGCACGACGAGGTCGCCCGGCTCTCGGCCGACCGCACACTCCCCTCCTGGATCCAGGACCTGGCCCAGGGCGCCGGCCCCGCGTTCGACCGGCTGCTGGGCGCGCTGCGCGCCTACCACGCCGCCGCCGTCGCCCCGTACTGGCCGCACCTCCAGGCCCGCGTCGAAGCCGACCGCGCCCGCCGCGGCCGCGCCCTGCTGGACGGCGGCGCGGACGGGCTGCTGGCCTCGCTGCCGCCCACCACGCGCTGGCGCCCGCCGGTCCTGGAGGTCGACTACCCCGTCGACCGGGACCTGTTCCTGAACGGCCGCGGGCTGCTGCTCCAGCCGTCGTTCTTCTGCCGCCGTACGCCGGTGACGTACCGGAACGCGGAGCTGACCCCGGTCCTGGTCTACCCGGTCGAACACGCCGGCGAGTCCGCCCCGCCGCGGCCGCTGCGGCAGCCCGTCACCGCTTCCACCAAGGCCCACTGGCTGGGCAAGCTCGTGGGGCAGACCCGCTCGGCGGTCCTCCAGGGCGTGGGCGCCGGCTGCACCACCAGTGAGCTCGCCCGCCGGGTCGGGGTCTCGCTGGCCTCCGCCAGCCAGCACGCCAGTGTGCTGCGCGAGGCCGGACTGCTGCTGACGCTGCGCCAGGGCGGCGCGGTGCTGCATACGCTGACTCCGCTGGGCGCCGCCCTGTTGCGGGGCGGCACACCAGCGGAGCGGGTGCCGGAGCAGGGTTCCCGACTGACCGCGGAGCAGGCTTCCCGGCCGGCGCCCGAGCCGAGCCAGCGACTGACTACGAGCGGAACGGACCCGTCACCTCGTAGGTGATGCCGCCCGACGAACTACCGGACGTACCGCGCTGGCTGGAGAAGTACAGCCGCGTGCCGTCAGGGGAGAAGGCCGGTCCGGTGATCTCCGAGCTGGACTGGCCGGTGATCCGGAGGAACGGCGCGACGATGTCGTCCGGCGTGATGATGCAGATCTCCATGTTTCCGCCGTCCTCCGCGACGAACAGATCGCCCGAGGACGAACCGGTCACGTTGTCGACGCCGGTCAGCGGGGCGGGGCCGGGGTTGACCAGGTTGTCGTCGTAGGCCAGCTCGTAGGTGCTGTTGGCCAGGTTGATCTGCCAGACGCGGTTGTCGCCCTTGGTGGTGAACCAGACGGTGTCGTCGGCGTAGTGGCAGCCCTCGCCGCCGTTGAAGCGCTTGGCCCCGGAGACCTGGTTGCGGGTCGCGGTCGGGGAGCCGTCCGGGTCGGACACCGTTCCCCAGGTGAACGAGCCGGAGGTGCCGGTCCCGGCCTTGAGCACCTGCAGGGTGCCGGAGGACAGGTTGCCCCAGGTCGCCGGGAGGAAGCGGTAGAAGCAGCCGTCCCCCGCGTCCTCGGTCAGGTAGATCGCCTGGCGCACCGGGTCGGCGGCGGCGGCCTCGTGGTTGAAGCGCCCCATGGCGTCGCGGCGCGTGGCCGCGTTCACGCCCCACGGGTCGGTCTCGTAGACGTAGCCGAGTGACACCTCCTCACAGGAGAGCCAGGTGTTCCACGGTGTGGCGCCGCCCGCGCAGTTGCGATTGGTGTTGGACAGGATCCGGTAGGCCCCGGTGATGGTGCCCGAGGAGTTGAACTTGACGGCACCGGCGCCACCCGTGGACGAGATCTCCGAGTTGGAGACATAGATCCAGCCGCTGCCGTCGGCGAAGCAGGCACCGCCGTCGGGGGCGTCGTGCCAGGTGTACGAGGTGCCGGAGACCGTCTGCCGGGACCGGGCGATCACTCTGCTGGTGAAGCCGTTCGGCAGCTGGATCCCGTTGGCGTCGGCGGCGCCGAGCGCACCGTACGGGCCGGGGCCGTTCTGGGCGGGGGCGGCGTACGCGGCGCCACGCGAGAGGGAGCCGCCGAAGACGGCGGCCGACGTTCCTATGAATGCTGCGCGCAAGAGGCTGCGACGTTCCATGGTCACTCCACGGAGGTTGCTGACGTGCCCCGCGGCCGGTCGGCGGCGAGGAAGGGGGGCAGCGCCGAGAAACCTAGGAGTGCTGAATTGATGAGGCGTCAACGAGCGGTGAACCGGCCATGCCGAGCAGTCGGCGCCTTGGCCCCGGTGGTTCAGTCGTCGATGCCGGAGCGTTCGACTCCGGCCACGATGAAGCGCTGGAGAACCAGGAAGACGAGCAGCAGCGGCAGGATCGAGACAGCCGCGGCGATGAACAGCTCATGGATACGGACCGTCTGCGCGGTGGTGAACGTCGACAGCGCCACCTGCACCGTCCACGCGTCCCGGTCCTGCCCGATCACCAGCGGCCACAGGAAGGAGTTCCACGCCCCGATGAAGACGATGGTGCCGACCG
Source organism: Streptomyces sp. XD-27 (assembly GCF_030553055.1). Classification (NCBI taxonomy): domain Bacteria; kingdom Bacillati; phylum Actinomycetota; class Actinomycetes; order Kitasatosporales; family Streptomycetaceae; genus Streptomyces; species Streptomyces sp. XD-27. Next base: position 2,299,878 of record NZ_CP130713.1, on the reverse strand, counting down.
CCGCGAACACCGGCCGCGAGTTCGGCACCACGACCCGCCAGTACGTCCGCCAGTAGCCGAGCCCGTCCACCCGCGCCGCGTCCTCCAACTCGCGCGGGAAGCCCAGGAAGAACTGGCGGAAGACGAAGCACGCGAAGGCGGAGAACAGCGTGGGGACGATCAGGCCGCGCATCGTGGAGATCCAGCCGAGCGAGGACACCAGCACGAAGCTCGGCACGAACGTGACCGCGGCCGGCACCATCAGCGTGCCCAGGATCCAGTAGAAGACAGCGTTCGCGTAGCGGTACGGGATGCGGGCCAGGCCGTATCCGGCCAGGGACGCCAGCAGCAGCGTGCCGGCCGTGGTGGCCACCGCGATCACCGAGGAGTTCCACAGGGCCCGCGCCATCGGCACGTTGGGATCGTCGAACAGCTCGGTGACGTTCGACCATTGGAGGTCGCGCGGGAAGAACGTCCAGTCGGCCGCGGTGATGTCCTCCTCGCGCGCCAGCCCGTTCCGTACCAGGAGATAGAAGGGGATCAGGAACAGCAGCGCGAGCGCGATCAGCAGTACGAGCCGCAGCGCCCGGCCCACCCGCACCAGGGCGTCGTGCGTGTCGATCGGCGTCCGGGCCCGGCTCGGGTTCCGCATCCGGTTCGGCTCTCGCGTCCGGCTCAGGTTCCGCATCCGTCCTCACTCCTCCTTGCGGCCGAGACCGAACCAGCGCGCCTGCGCCACCGTCACCACCGCGATGATCAGCGCCAGGATCACCGCGCCCGCGCTGCCGAGCCCCAGGTTCTGCTCCTGCCCGAGCGCCGTGTAATAGAGGTAGACCAGCGGCGGCCGGGCGTACGGCGGATAGCCGCGCGCGTCCGACAGCAGGGTGTAGAACTCGTCGAACGCCTGGAACGCGTTGATCACCAGCAGCAGCGCCACCGCCACCGACGTCGCGCGCAGTTGGGGGAAGGTGACGTGCCGGAAGGTCTGCCAGCCCGGCCGCGCGCCGTCCACCGCCGCCGCTTCGTACAGCCGGGGCGGAATGCGCTGCAACCCGGCCAGGAACAGCACCATGTAGAAGCCGGTCTGGAGCCACAGCCGCACGGTCACGATCACCAGCCAGTACCAGGGCGGGTCCGTGGTCGACAGCCAGGCGACCTGGTCCGCGCCGAACCAGCCGAGGACGGTGTTCGCCAGCCCGAACCGCACCCCGTTGAAGATCGACATCTTCCACACCAGCGCCGCCACGACGTAACTGCACGCCACGGGCAGGAAGAACACCGACCGGAAGAACGCCTGGGCCCAGCGCAGCCGGTTCACCATCAGCGCCAGCGCCAGCGACAGTACGAAGGTGGCCGGGACGATGAAGGCCGTGAAGACCGCGAAGGTGGCCAGGCTGTCGGTGAACGCATCGTCCCGCAGCATGGCCGTGTAGTTGTCGAACCCGACGAAGTCCGTCGGCGAGACCGTGTTGTGGGCGTCGAAGAAGGAGAGGTAGACGCTCCAGGCCAGCGGTACGTATGTGAAGACGGTGAGCCCGATCACGAAGGGGCCGACGAAGATCCAGAACCATAGATTCCGGTTCTGCGGGCCGAGCAGCCGGCGCGGTACGGCCGGGCGCCGCGCTGGGCCGGGCGTCGCACACGGGGCCGATGGCCGCCGAGTCAGGGCCGAGCGCCGCCCCGCGCCGGGCGCCGTGAGGGGATCCGCCTCGCGCCCCATCAGCGCTTCTTCTTCACACGCCGCAGCTCCGCCTCCGTCTTGCGCACCACCGACCGCAGTTCGCCGTCCGGGTCCGCACCGTCCTTGATGATGCGGCTGAGCGCGTCCTTGTACGCGGTCTGGCTCGCCGTGGTCCACAGCAGCGGCTGGGCGTACCCGTGGTCGGTGGCGAACCGCACGGCCTCCGCCGCCGCGCCCTCCTTCAACTTCTCCGCCTTCTTCGCCAGCGAGATCCGGGCCGGGATGTGGAAGCCGTAGGAGAGCGCGAAGTCCTCCTGGTACTCCGTCTTGTCCACCCACAGCCACTTCAGATACGCCTTGGCCTGCCGCTGGTGCTCGCTGCGGGCGCTGACCGCGGCCCCGTACGCGCCGACCTGCACCGAAGGCGCGCCGTCCGGGCCGTCCTTCGGGAACGGCAGCACCCCGACGTCGTCCCGCAGCTCCTTCTTGATCTGCGGCAGCGCCCACAGCCCCGACCACTGCATCGCGGTCAGCCCCTGGATGAACGCCGACGGGTCCGACCAGTCGCTCGGCGCGCCCAGCAGCAGCGACTTGTCCTTGTACGGCCGGCGCAGCTTGCCGAGCGTACGGGCGGCGGCCGGATCGTCGAAGCCCACGGTCCCGTCGTCGGTGACGGCCGACAGGCCCGCCGCGTACAGCGGGGTGGCCATCAGCACCCCGGGCCCGCCGTCGTTGCCCCAGAACAAACCCTTGACGTCCTTGGTGGTGAGCTCCTTCGCCGCGTCGATCAACTCGTCGAGCGTGCGCGGTGGCTCGATCCCGGCGTCGGCCAGCATGCTCTTGCGGTAATAGAGCAGCTGCGCGTCGACGACCTGCGGGATGCCCCAGATCCTGTCGTCGTGGGTCTTCGTGGCCAGCACCGCCGGGTGGAAGTCGTCCTTCACCCCCGCCACGAGATCGGTCAGATCCACCACCTGCCCGCCCTGGATCTGGTCCAGCGTCGGACCGTTGACCTCGAAGACGTCGGGACCGGAGGCGGTGAGGAGCGCGGCGGCGGTCTGCTGGTCGTAGTTGCCGGGCCGCCACTGCACCGTGACGTCTGCCTGGGCGTACGCGTCGGCGTACCGCTTGACCGCCTGCTCGGCGCCCGGCTCGCCGTACTGGTGGTACCACTGGTCGATGGCCGGGCCGTCGCCCGAGCCGCGGCCGGTGTTGGAGCCGCACGCGGCGGCCAGCGCACCGGTCAGGGCGATCCCGGTGCCGGAACCGAGCAGTCGTCTGCGGCTGATGGACATGGGGCGCCCCCTCGCTCGTATGGCCAGACCATGCGTCGTATGAACCAACGATCAAGGGTGGGCTCGGATTACGAAAGACGTGTTGCCGTCATATGTCAGCCTGGCTGGAGGGGAGTTGGGGTGGACGCCGGACCCGGGCGGAGGGGGTGCGCCGGATCCGGCGTCCGGACTCAGGCGGCGGCCGTCAGACGGAACCGCAGTCGGCAGATCACCGCGTCCGTGTCCCGTCGCACCGCGTGGGCCACGACCGCGCCGCGCTGGTTCTGCAGCAGCCGCTGCCACAGCCGCGTGGGCTCCACCTCGGGGATCAGCACCGTCACCCGGGTGCCGGGGCGCTGCTCGGCGAGCCGCTGGACCAGGGCCGCCACCGGCCGTCCCACGGTGCGCGTCGCGGACGGCACCTCCAGGAGGTCCACGCCCGGGTTCCACAGCTCCCAGTCGCGGCGCAGCGCGGCGGCCGCCTCCTGGTCCTCGGGGTCCTGGTAGGTGACGGTGACGGCCAGTACCTCGTCGCCGAGCGACGCGGCGGCGGTCAGCGCCTCGCTGGTCAGCCGGGACAGCCCGGAGACCGGTACGACGACCAGCGAGTGCTCGCGGTGCGGGGCCTCGGGGACCCGGCCCAGGCCCAGGGCGTCGCCGATGCGCCCGTACGCGCGGTGCACGGCCTCGAAGCACAGCACGAGCAGCGGCAGGGCGACGACGATCAGCCACGCTCCGTCGTGGAACTTCGTCGCCGTCACGACGACCGCGCTGACGCCGGTGAGCAGGGCCCCGAAGCCGTTGAGGAGCGCCTTGCCCCGCCAGCCCGGCCCGCGCTGCTCCCGCCAGTGGATCACCATGCCGGTCTGGGCGATGGTGAAGCCGACGAAGACGCCGATCGCGAAGAGCGGTACGAGGGTGTTGGTGTCGCCGCCGGAGAAGACCAGCAGCAGCGCGGAGACGGCGGCCAGTGCCAGCACGCCGTGCCGGTGCACCTGGCGGTCGGCCTTGAGGCCGAAGACATGCGGCAGGTAGTTGTCGCGTGCGAGCAGTTTCAGCAGCACCGGCAGCCCGCCGAAGGACGTGTTCGCGGACAGCGCCAGCAGCGTCATCGTGGCGAACTGGATCACGTAGAACGCCCAGTTGTGGCCGAGCGAGGCGTCCGCGAGCTGCGCCAGCACGGTGACGCCCTCCACCGGCTTGAGGTGGAACCGCGAGATCAGCACGGACAGGCCGATCAGCATGACGCCCAGCAGCGCGCCGAGCGCGATCTCCGTGCGCTGGGCGCGGCGGACCGCCGGGGCCCGGAAGGACGGGACGGCGTTGGCGATGGCCTCGACGCCGGTGAGCGCGGAGCACCCGGACGCGAACGCCTTGAGCAGCATCAGGGCGCCGACGGTGGTGGCGTTGTCGGCGAGTACGGAGGCGTGTCCGGCCGACGCCTCGGTGCTGACCGGCGCGGACCGGAGCAGGCCGACGACGATGAGCGTGAGGATCGCGAGGACGAAGACCACGGTGGGCACGATGAACACGCGCGCCGACTCGACGATGCCGCGCAGGTTCACGCCGGTGATCAGCACCAGCACGGCCAGGCACAGCCACAGCCGCGTGTCGTAGAGCCCGGGGAAGGCGGAGGTCAGCGCCGCCACGCCGGCGGTGACGGCGACCGCGACGTTGAGGATGTAGTCCAGTACGAGGGAGGCGGCGGCGACCAGGCTGGTCCGCTTGCCCAGGTGGGTCTTGGCGACGGCGTACGAACCGCCGCCGTCCGGGAACGCCGCGATCACCTGGCGGTACGAGGCGACCAGGACCGCGAGCAGCGCGGCGATCGCGAGGGTGACGGGGAGGGTGAAGCCGAGGCCGTGCGCGCCGGCGGCGGCCAGGACGAGGACGATCGCCTCCGGCCCGTAGGCGACGGAGGCCATGGCGTCCAGGGACAGCGCGGCGAGGCCGGTGACCGTGGTCAGTTTGTGCCGGGAGTCGTGCTCCGCGGTCTGCTCGTGCTCCGCCGTGTGCGGCGAGCCGTGCTCCGCTTCCGCCCGCTCCCGCGCCGATGAGACGGCCAGGGCGGCGGCCCGGGTATCAGGCGGCTCCTCGTCGCTCGCTACGACGGCGGGCGAGCCCTGGTCCTTCGACGACATCGACATGGTTGGTACATACCTCCGCTGGTGCCTGGGGGAGGCTTCAGCGTGGGGGCGTGTTCCGCGTGTAGCGCGCCGTCTTTGCGCGCTCTTGGCGCCGACATGGGTGATCTCTACACCTTTTTGACGCCGGGAGGGGCGCGTGTCAGTGACGCGTCAAGTTTCGACAGCGGGGAGTCAGCAGCGCGTCAACGCCCGGTAGCGCGACCGGCCGCGCGCCTAGCGTCAGCACCATGGCACGCGGAGACGGGCGCGCACGCGGTGACGGACGCGGTTTCGGACGCGGCCGGGACCGGGACCAGGACCGACACGGGGGCCGGGACGGGAGCCGCGGCCGGGAAAGCGGCGACGACGCGGCCCGCGGCGGCGAGCGCTGCTCCCGGCCTCCCGATCCCGTCGGCGACGACGGGCCGGTGCTCGCCCACGACCGCAGGTGGGCCACCGATCTGCGCACCGCGCTGTACGCCGCGGCGGCCCTGCTCTCCACCATGCTCCTGCTCGACGCCGCGTGCCACGGCCTCGCGCCGCTCCGCGCCGCCGCCTGGACCGGGCTCGCGCTGCTGCTGTTCGCCGTCCTGTGCCCGCGGCGCGTGACCGCCGGCGACGGCTGGCTGGCGTCCCGCGGCGCCGTGGGCCGCGAGCGGCGCGTACGCACGGACCTGCTCACCAGCGTGACCCGGGTACACGGCACGGCGCCCCGGCTGATCCTGCGCGACATACTGGGCCGCCGCGTGGAGCTGGACCCGAAGGTCCTCACAGGCAACCCGCTGCTGTGGCACGAACTCGACCGCGGCGCACGGCTCTCCCGCGAACGCGGCCTGCTGCGCAATGGCGAACGGGAGTTACGCGTCCTGGCCGACCACATCGACGGCGCCGGCGCCCGCCGCCTGCTGGAAGCGGCGGGCCTGCTGTAGACGTCAGGCGGACGTCAGGCCGTACGGACGTCAGGCCGTACGGACCTGATACGCCCGCACCGTCACCGAATCATCGTCCAGGCACCGCCCCGTCACCAGGTCGAACCGCTGCTTGAGCAGCGGCGACGCGACGAACGCCCGGCCGCCCGCCGCCGTGCCGAGCAGCCCGCGTGAGAGCACGTACGCGCCCGAGAACGGATCGCGGTTGTCGATCGCGTACGCCTGTCCCGCCCGGTCCAGGAACACCGCGACCTGCGTGCCGTCCGGCAGCAGCGCGGCCACGCCCCGCCCCGGGACGAGGTCGGCCGGCTCGCACACCGCGAACCAGCTCTGGTTCACAAGCAATTCGACGCGGACGGCGGTCTTCTGCGGCGCCATGGTCATCGGCTGGTGCTCCCTTCGAGCGTACGGACGGGGATCGTGGGTCCGGCCAGGATCGTCAGATCCGGCTTGACCTGGTCGCGCTCGGGTACGAACCGCACCGACGGGTCGGGCGAGCCCGGCGCGTTGACGAAGGAGACGAACCGCCGCAGCCGCTCCGGGTCGGCGAGCGTCTCGGCCCACTCGTCGCGGTAGTGCGCCACATGTTCGGCCATCATGGCCTCCAGCTCCGCGCACAGCCCGAGCGAGTCGTGCACCACGACGTCCCGTACGTGGTCGAGCCCGCCCTCGATCCGCTCCAGCCACGCCGAGGTGCGCTCCAGCCGGTCCGCGGTGCGGATGTAGAACATCAGGAAGCGGTCGATGACGCGGATGAGCTCCTCGTCGTCCAGGTCCTGGGCGAGGAGGTCGGCGTGGCGCGGGTCGGCGCCGCCGTTGCCGCCGACGTACAGGTTCCAGCCGTTCGAGGTGGCGATCACCCCGAAGTCCTTGCCGCGCGCCTCGGCACACTCGCGGGCGCAGCCGGAGACGGCCGACTTCAACTTGTGCGGGGAGCGCAGGCCCCGGTACCGCAGCTCCAGGTCGATCGCCATGCGGACTGAGTCCTGCACCCCGTACCGGCACCAGGTCTGCCCCACACAGGACTTCACGGTGCGCAGCGCCTTGCCGTAGGCGTGCCCGGACTCGAACCCGGCGTCCACCAGCCGTGCCCAGATCTGCGGCAGCTGGTCGACGCGGGCGCCGAACAGGTCGATCCGCTGCCCGCCGGTGATCTTCGTGTAGAGCCCGAAGTCCCGCGCGACCTCGCCGATGACGATCAGCTTCTCCGGGGTGATCTCGCCGCCGGGGATGCGCGGCACGATCGAGTACGAGCCGTTGCGCTGGAGGTTCGCCAGGAAGTGGTCGTTGGTGTCCTGGAGCGCGGCCTGCTCGCCGTCCAGGACGTAGCCGCTCGCACCCACGGTCGGGGCGAGCGAGGCGATGATGGAGGCGACGGCGGGCTTGCAGACCTCGCAGCCGTCGCCGCTGCGCGCCTCCTCCCGGCCATGGCTGTCCAGGAGTTCGGCGTAGCTGGTCAGCCGCAGGGTCCGCACGATCTCGTACAGCTCGGCGCGGGTGTGCGCGAAGCAGCCGCACAGGCCCTTGTCGACGCTGACCCCGCTCGCGGTCAGCTCGTCCTCGACCAGGGAGGTGAGCGCCTTGACGCAACTGCCGCAGCCGGTGCCCGCCTTGGTGCACTTCTTCACCGCGGGGACGGTGGTGCAGGAGTGCTCGGTGACGGCGGCCCGGATGGTGCCCTTGGTGACGTTGTGGCAGTTGCAGATGACCGCCTCGTCGGGGAGCGCGGACGGGCCGAGGGCGGCGGGCGCGCCCACTCCGGCGGGGAGGACGAGCTGCTCGGGGGCGAGCGGCGGCACGGTGCCGGTCAGCGGCCGCAGCATCCCGTACGCCTCGGCGTCGCCGACCAGCACCCCGCCCAGCAGCTCGCCGTCGGCGCCGATCACCAGCTTCTTGTAGACCCCGGCCCGGGAGTCGGAGTAGACGACGTCGAGGCAGCCGGGCGCGGTGCCGTGCGCGTCGCCGAAGGACGCCACGTCCACGCCGAGGAGCTTGAGCTTGGTGGAGGTGTCGGCACCGGTGAAGCGCTTTTCCTGGTCGGTACGGTCCGCTACGGCCTCGCCGATGGCGTCCGCGGCCACCTCCGCCATCTCGTAGCCGGGCGCCACCAGCCCGTACACCCGGCCGTCGGCGGCCAGCGCGCACTCGCCGATGGCGTACACGGACGGGTCGCTGGTACGGCACCGCTCGTCGATCGCGATGCCGCCGCGCTCGCCGACGGTCAGCCCGCAGTCGCGGGCGAGCTGGTCACGGGGGCGTACGCCCGCCGAGAAGATCACGAGGTCGGTGTCGACGGCGGACCCGTCGGAGAGCAGCATCGCGGTGACGGCCCCGTCCTCGCCCGCCGTGATCTCCTTGCCGCCGACGCCGGTGTGCACGATCAGTCCCATGTCCTCGACGGTGCGGCGCAGCGCGGCCCCGCCGCCCTCGTCCACCTGGAGGGACATCAGCCGCGGGTTGAACTCCACGATGTGCGTGGTCAGCCCGAGCCCCTTGAGCGCCCCGGCCGCCTCGAGACCCAGCAGCCCGCCGCCGACCACGGTGCCGGTGCCGAGGCCCTTGGCGTACTCCTCGATGGCCAGCAGGTCCTCGACGGTGCGGTAGACGAAGCAGCCGGTGGCGTCCTTGCCGGGGACGGGCGGTACGAAGGGGTACGAGCCGGTGGCCAGGACGAGTGTGTCGTACGCGATCTCCACCCCGGCCTGCGAGGTGACCGTGCGCGCCTCGCGGTCGACGGCCACGGCCGGGTCGCCCACGTGCAGCTCGATGCCGTGCCGGGCCATGAAGCCGTCCTCGACCAGCGACAGATCGTCGGGCGTACGGCCGGAGAAGCACGAGGACAACTGGACCCGGTCATAGGCGGGCCGGGGCTCCTCGCAGAACACGACCACGCGGGCGGTGCCGGTGACTCCCCGGTCGGCGAGCGCTTCGAGGAACCGCTGGCCGACCATCCCGTGGCCGATCAGCACGATCGTCGGCCGCGCAGGCTGGGCCGGCTGCGTCCGCTGTGTGGACTCGGTCGGCTTCGTCATGGTCAGGAGCCTCCATCGTTGGTGAGCAGGTGGAGCAGTGGGGCGGCGGGCAGCGGCGCGTCGCCTTCCCAGGCGCGGGCGAGCGCGCCGACGGTGCCGAGATCGCCGAGGAGGATGCCGCCGACGAGGCGGTCCTGGCGGACGACGACCTTGCGGTAGGCGCCACGGGTCGCGTCGGAGAGCTGTACGACGTCGTCGCCGGGGGCCGGGACGGCCTCGCCGAATGTGGCGAGATCGAGCGGTCCGCAGACCGCGGCGGTGGCGGCGGGAGCGGCAGCGGGGGCATCGGCTTGGGGGACAGCGGTGGTGGGGTGCGCGGCCGCGGGGCTGCCCGTGGCGGGGTCATCCGTGGCGGGGCGCGCGGCCGCGGCCGGGGGAGCGGCGAGGGTGAGCCGGGTCAGGGCGCGGGTACCGCGGTAGCGGTGCGGGGCGTCGCCGCCGCTGCCGTGGTGTCCGGGCTGGTGCGTGGCCTGGTGTCCGTCCTGGTCCCCGGCGTGGTGCCGGTGGTCGGCATCGCGCGGCTGGTCGGCATCGCGTACCCGGTCGTGATCGCGCGGCTGGTCGGGGTCGCGCAGCCGCGCGGCGATCGCCCGCGCGAGGACGTCCGCCTGCTCCTGCGCCGGACCGGCGAGGCCGTACACCACCCCGTCGTGTTCCGCGCAGTCGCCGATCGCGTGGATGGACGGGTCGGAGGTGCGCAGCTCGTCGTCGACGACGACGCCGCGCGCCACGTCGAGCCCGGCGGCACGGGCGAGCCCGACCCGCGGCCGTACCCCGCAGGCGAAGACGACGAGGTCGGTGTCGAGTGTGAACCCGTCGGCGAGCACGACGGCGCGGACGGCACGGGGGACGGGGGCGCGCCGGCCGCGAGGCGCGCGGGGGCCTCGGTCGGCGCCGCCGGCGGGCCGACGGCTGGTGGGCGTGCTGGACGCGTCGGCGCCGCGCGCCGCTTCCGTCCGCAGTCCGCGGACGCGGCACTCCGTGTGCACCTCCACGCCCAGGGCCTCGAGATGGGCGCGCAGCACCCCGGCGGCGTGCGCGTCGACCTGGCGTTCCATCAAGTGCTCGCCTTGGTGGGCCAGCACGACCTGGGCGCCGCGCTGGGCCAGGGCGCGGGCGGCGGAGACGCCGAGCAGCCCGCCGCCGATGACGACCACGCGGACCCCGGGCTCCCGTACCGCGGCCGCGAGCGTCAGGCAGTCGTCCATGGTGCGGAACGCGTGCACGCCCTCCGGCAGCTCGTGGCTGTCCGCCTCGAACAGGCCGCGCAGGGGCGGCAGGACCGGGTTGGAGCCGGTGGCGAGCACCAGCGTGTCGTAGGGGACGCGGCGCCCGTCGTCGCAGTGCACGGTCCGCGGGCCGCGGTCGATACGGACCGCCCGGACGCCGCGCAGGTGGTGCGCGGCGGGAGCGGGGAGGGCGACGACCTCCGGGGCGTACCGCCCGGCGAGCACCTCGGCGAGCAGCACCCGGTTGTACGGGGCGTGCGGCTCCTCGCCGATGACGGTGACGGTGACCACGGGGGCCGCCGCGGCTGTCGTGCCCCCCGCAGGCGCCGCGCCCCCCGCCGCCGTCGCGTCCGCCGCCTCGGACACGGCGGCCAGCTGCTGGGCGAGCCGCGCCCCGGCCATGCCGCCGCCGATCACCACCACGCGGTGGCGACCGTCCGGTTCCTTCTCCGACTCCGAGCTCATACCGGGAAGCGTGCGCGGCGCCTGTTACCCCACCGCATCCCCTCCGTTTCCGCTGGGCAACGCTGCCCTCAGCGGGCCGGAGGGAGGGGTGTGAGACCGGTCGGGCGAGGCAGGTCGCTAGGGTCGCGATCATGCCTGACATATCCCTGACGACGGTGATCCTGTTGTGCGTGGCCGCCGCGGCGGCGGGCTGGATCGACGCCGTCGTGGGCGGCGGCGGCCTCCTCCAGCTCCCCGCCCTCCTGGTCGGCGTCCCCGACCTGCCGCCGGCGTACGTCCTGGGCACCAACAAGGCGGTATCCGTCGTCGGCACCTCGGCCGCGGCCGTCACCTACACCAGCAAGGGCCTGGTCGACGTGGGCTCGGCCGTCCGGATCGGGCTGGCGGCGGCCGGGGGCTCGCTCGCCGGCGCGTTCTTCGCCGCCGGAATCGACAGTGCCGTACTCCGCCCGCTGATCATGGCCGTACTCCTCGCCGTCCTGGCCTTCGTCCTCCTCCGCCCCGCCTTCGGCACCGCCCCGGCCACCGGCCCGGTGACCCGCCGCCGCGTCCTGGCGGCCATCCTCGTTGCGGGCCTGGGCATCGGCTTCTACGACGGGCTGATCGGCCCCGGCACGGGAACCTTCCTCGTCATCGCGCTCGTCGCGACGCTCAGGATGAACCTGGTCACGGCCTCCGCCACCGCGAAGGTGGTGAACGTCTGCACCAACCTCGGCGCGCTGCTCACCTTCGCCTACCAGGGCACGGTGCTGTGGCGGCTGGCCGCGCTGATGGCCGTGTTCAACTTCGCGGGCGGCATGGCGGGCGCGCGCATGGCCCTCAAGCGCGGCAGCGGCTTCGTGCGGGCGGTCCTGGTGGTCGTCGTGGTCTCGCTGGTGTGCAAGCTGGCGTACGACCAGTGGCTGGCGCGGTGACGCCTGTCCGCCGGTCGTGCGTCTGGCCTGGCCGGTCACACGCGTGGCCTGGCCGTGGCCACCGGCCACGCGCGTGACGCGGCCACCGGCCGGGCGCGTGAGTGAGAGCCTGGCCAGGCACGTGACGCGGCCACCGGCCGGTCGCGCTCCTCCGCCGATCAGGCGTGCCACGCCCCCGTGGGCGCGGTGCGCTCGGCGAAGTCGGCGAAGTCCCGCGGCTCCCGGCCCAGCGCCCGCTGGACGCCGTCGGAGAGGTACGCGTTGTCGCCCCGCGCGATGAGGCCCAGCAGCCCGTCCACGACGGGGGCCTCCTCGGCGGTGAGACCGGCCTGGAGCAGATCGGCGATGAACTCCTCCGAGGAGATCGGCGCGTAACGGACCTCCCGGCCCGCGGCCTTGGCGATCAAACCGACCGCGTCGCCGAACGTGAGCAGCCGGGGCCCGGACAACTCGTAGACCTGGCCCGCGTGTCCGTCCTCGGTGAGCGCGGCGACGGCGACGGCGGCGACGTCCTCCGCGTCGATGAACGGCTCGTGCCCGTCGGCGGTGGGCAGCCGCACCTCCCCACCGAGGATCGCGGGCAGGAACATGTCCTCACTGAAGTTCTGCGCGAACCACGTGGGCCGCAGGATGGTCCAGTCGATCCCGGCGTCGCGTACGGCCTGCTCCGAGGGGCGGGCCGCGTCCCAGCCGCGCGCGGAGAGCATGACGACCCGCTCGACGCCGCGGGAGGCGGCGAGCCGCAGGAAGTCGCGGATGTGCGGGGCGGCGTCGGGGTGGCCGAGGTCCTGGAGGTAGACGAGATAGACGGCGCGTACGTCGGCGAGGGCGGGCTCCCAGGTGGAGCGGTCCAGCCAGTCGAAGGGGGTCCCGGTCGAGCGCGACGCGGCACGGACGGAGACGTCGCGGGCGGTGAGCTGCTCGACGACCCGGCGCCCGGTCTTGCCGGTGCCGCCGAGGACCAGGGTCGTGGTGTTGTTCGCTGCGTTGTTTTCCATGTGCTCCAGTGAACGCGGGGACGGGGCGGTCTGGCCATGCGCCGGAGGCTCGCGTGCATACGTGAGAGTCCAGGGCGCATCCTCGGCCTCGTACCGGCGGCGCCACGTGCGAGTCGATGGTCCGCGTGGGGCCGCTGCCCATCAGGGCCCGCCGACCCGGTCCAACGTCCGACTAGCGCCACAGGCGCAGGTGCAGCCCCAGCGCGCAGGCGGTGAAGGCGAGCCATCCCGCGGTGAGCGCGACCGGTTTGCCGTGGCTCTGCAGCGCGTGGCAGGCGCCGAAGAACGCCACGAGGCTGATGCTGTTCCGGGTGAAGTGCCGGGCGAACTGCACCAGGTCGCGGCGCGCCTCGATCACGACGAGGACGCCGGCGTAGGGGAAGGTCACGACCAGGCCGCTCAGATACCGCCCGATGGCGACCATGAGCAGCCCGCCGCTCGCGGCGCCGGCCAGCTTCACCAGCGCCCCGGGCCGTGCCGCGGGCTCCGCCGGACGGCCCGGCGCGGGCGGCGGCAGGAGTACGGCCGCCGCGACCCACGCCGCGCACACGGCGGCCAGTACTGGCACGAAGGGGACCGGTGCGAGCACCGCGACCAGCCTGCTCAGCGCGAGGTAGGCGAGCACTCCGGCGAGGTCGGCCAGGACGATGTGCCACCCGCGCCGCGCGTGCAGCCACGCGGTGACGGCGAAGAAGAGGTTCAGCGCGACCACGCCGAGGACCTGGCTGCCGTCCACGTCGACCGGGGTGGTGGCCAGGACCAGCGTGATCGGAAGCGGGAGGCTGTAGACGAGCGCCCGCCACCGGACCGGGCGGATCAGGCTGACACCCCATACCGTGAGGGTGACGGCCGCGAAGGCCATCAGCAGCGAGGCCACGCGTCAGCGGCCCGCGAGCACCAGTCGGCGGAAGAGCTCGCGGCGACGGCTCACGTCCTGCTCGTTGACCATGAACAGATGCGCCACCGTCTCGCCATGGGCGTTCATGCGGGCCTCCCATGCCTGGCGGCCGTCCCACACGACGATGTTCACGTGCAGCCCGGGATCCTGGTCCCGGCGCTTGACGATCACCTCCACGCCCGCCTGCCGCTGCCGCTCCATCAGCTCCTCCAGCTCGCTGCTGGGCTGGTCGGTGAGGAACACCCGCGTGATACGTACGCCGCGGGCGAGGGCGTCGAGGTTGGCCTGCCAGTACGCGGTCCCGACGTCGCCGCGCCACCAGGTGGGCTCGTCGGCGACGTTGGTCACGGCCTCCAGCCGCTCCCGGCAGGCACGGGTGGCGGCCAACAGGTGCTCGCCGTCGTCTCCGGGCCGCTCGATGCGCCCCCGGCTCAGGTCGTCGAACTCCTCGACCAGCCGCCGCAGCCGCTGCCGGGCCTCGTCCTCGATCGCGCCGCCGGGATACTGCCCGACGATCCGCTGAGTGGCCGCGGCCACGGACGTCACCGAACCGGCCAGCCAGTCCGTCGTCTGCACCAACTGCCGTAACTGGAAGCGCCGTTCGGCCCGGGCCGAGGCGTCCAGGACGAGCGAGAGGATGGTGAGCATCAAACCGGCGAGCAGGGACTCGACTCCACTGGCGGCGCCGGTGACGTCCAGGCAGACGGACACGACGAGAGCCAGGGATATGCCGACCAGCGCTATGGGGTCGCTATGGGTGATCAGGTGAGTGAGACTGCCTTGTGGTCTTCGGCCGGGTCTGCGGGGGCGCGGCGAGTTCGTCACCTGACCGAGCATATTCCGTGCGGGTTGGGCGACTTGGGCGTTTCGGGGAGCCCGTCGGGTGTCTGCGGGCGGGTCGTGATCTTGGTGGTGCAAGTTTCCGCAAGTTCGTGGCGGTCACGGTGTGTGGAGGGCAAGGTGTGTCTCAGTGATCGCCGAACCGAGCGGGAGGCTCGCATGGCAATGAAGTTCCTCGGCAAGGACCCCGAGTCACCGAACGGGGGGTCGCCGACAGTGTGGGATGACGGTGACAGCTACGTCATCCAGGGGTGGCGGATCGCCGATCAGACGGTGCTTGCCGAGGTCGGTGACATCCCAGGGCACGAGACCGTAGTTCGGATCCCCAAGCGCATGATGCAGTTCTTCCCGGAGGTGAACGGTGGCTGAAGTTCCGACGTTCGAGGAGCTGTTCCGTAACTGCCGGCGGTCGGCGCTGCACCTTGAGATGCGCGACGGGTACATGCGGAGCGATCCCAGTTACATTGCCTGGCAGAAGGGCGAGCGGGACAGGGCGGCCGACCAGGACCCGGCGTGGCGTCCGTGGCTGGATCTGATGCAGGAGACGATCAGCCGAGGCGTCGTCGTGCGCCGTGCCCGGATCGTCTCCGAGCCGATCAGTGACTACATCCGCTTCGAGCACCATGTCACGGTCGGCAACGTGCAGGCGGGCGAGCAAGTGCGATGGCTGCCACGTCGCCGGGCCACGGATCTCGCCTTGCCTGGCAATGACTTCTGGTTGTTCGACGACGAGGTCGTCCTGGTCAACCACTTCGACGGCGACGGTGAGTGGGCGCCGGAGGGGCACACGGAGTTGGTCACCGATCCCGCGGTGGCGAAGCTGTGCAGCACGGCGTTCGAGGCCGTCTGGGAGCGTGCTGTTCCGCATGAGGAGTATCAGCCGAGGTAGCCGCCGTCGGCGCCGCACAATTGTCCTGTGACTGCGTCAACCAACCTTGAGCAAGCCAAGCGTGCCCTGGGCCAGCGACTGCGCGAGATCAGACGGGATTCGGGTCTGACAGCGCGGGAGCTGGCCCGGAGGGCTGGATGGCATGAGTCGAAGTGTTCTCGTATCGAAAACGGCGGAACAACACCGTCCGACGATGACATCCGGGCTTGGACGTTGCACTGCCGCGCGCAAGATCAGACTGCGGACCTGATCGCCACCGCGCGCGGCATAGAGGGAATGTACGTCGAGTGGCGCAGGATGGAGCGGTCCGGCCTGAAGCGCGCGCAAGAATCGGTCCTTCCTCTGTGGCAGCGCACCAAGCGATTTCGGATCTATGCGTCGTGGCTGATTCCCGGCCCCGTGCAGACTCGGTCCTACATCGCAGCGGTCCTGTCGGCTATCAAGGAGCGGCGGGCGCTACCGGACGACCTCGATACAGCTGTGCAGGTGCGAGTCGACAAGCAGCAGATCATCCATCAGGGCAACCGCCGCTTCGCGATCCTCCTGGAGGAGAGCGTCCTCCGCAGGCGCATTGGCGGGATCGAAACGATGGCCGCACAGCTGGGACACCTGCTTGTGGTGGCGTCAATGCCGTCCATCAGCCTGGGCATCATCCCGATGAAGGCTGACCGATCGACGCTGTGGCCTGTCGAAGACTTCTGGATGTTCGATGAGACCCAGGTGAACATCGAGCTGGTGTCGGCCTACCTGACGGTGGAGCAGCCCAGCGAAATCTCCCTGTACGCAAAAACCTTCGCGGACATGGCGGACTTGGCGGTGTACGGGGCCCGGGCACGTGAGCTGATCACGTCCGCCATCAACGCTCTTGAGTAACCACGAAGTGAGGAAACCCATGGCCCAGAAGACATACGAAGCGTGGCAGCCCAGGGCCGCGAACGGCCTGCGCCCGCTCCAGGAAGCCCTCATACAGGAGCACCAGAGCGTCCGGCGCCTGCGGGGCTATATGCCAAGCCTCGTCCCCGGCCTGTTGCAGACTCGCGGCTACGCCACCGCCGTCATGGGCGGGATCATCGCGTTCAAAGGCATCAAGGACGACACCGAGGCGGCCGTGGCGGCACGGATGCAGCGGCAGCAGATCCTGCACGAAGAAGGCCGCGAGTTCGGCGTCGTGATGGAGGAGTGGGTTCTGCGGGCCCGTATCGGAGACACCGAGGTCATGGCGGACCAGCTCGGACACCTGCTGTCCGCTCTGTCGCTTCCCGGTCTGAGCCTGGGCATCATCCCGATGAGCGCCCATCGGGAACGGCTCCCGGCGGAGGCATTCTGGATCCAGGACGACGTCAAGGTCACGGTCGAACTCACCAGCGGATCCCTCACCGTCACGGAGTCGGCCGAGATCGAAACCTATGCACGAACCCATGCGGCACTCGCCAAGATGGCCGTGTACGACGCGCACGCGCGTGCACTGATCGAGGACGCCCGCGCCGCACTCGGGTGAACCCCGCGCAAGTCCCCGCAAGTCCGTAGAGACCGCCCCACCGCGCTCCCTACGGTCCTGCTCACCGCGGCATGGCCACCGCATACGGCCGTGCCGCCCGAGCAGGAAGGAGTCACCATGCGTGACGCGAACCTCTACGAACTCGACCTGGCCGGAGCCGAATTCGCCCGCCCCGCCGCCTGCGGCGGGAACCCGCCGGACGCCCCGGAGACGTGCGTGACCCTTGCGCCGATCCCCGGCGCCGACGGCGCCTACGCGCTGGGCGACAGCAAGCGGCCCGACGCGGAACCGCTCCGCTTCACCGCGGCGGAATTGCACGCGGCAGGCATCGACCCGGCCCGGTTCGGCCTCTCCGCCTGACCGGCGCGGTAGGCCGGCCGCCGTGCCGCACTACCACGCGTACTCGTGGTCCGGACCCAAGCCGGACTTCGACAGGGAGCGCGACCGCCGCCCCGAGGGCCCCGGCTTCGCGGCCTCGGACCTCCCGCCCCTCCAGGTCGCGCACTGGCTCCGCAAGCCGCGACGGCTCATCCGGGCCACGTACGAGCACCCGAAGGAGGCGGCGGACTGGCTGGCGGAACGAGTGGTCGAGACCGTCACCATCAGCGCGATGCGGCCACCGCTGGAAACGCAGATCGCGCTGGCGGTGGACACGCTGGGATGGGGCGGCGACGTGTCCTGGGGCTGCTACGGCGCGGGGACGCGGTTCGTCTCGCTGGCGGTTGTGTCCTGCCCGAACCGGGCGGATCCCGCGGTGGCGTGTCCGCTGAGTTAGGGCTCGGTCCGCGTCAGTCCGTACGCAGTCCATACGCAGAGGTAGCCCCCGCCGTCCTGGCGGGGGCTACCTCTCTGCGTCTGCGCGTTGTCCGCGCGGCTAAGGGCTGTCCCGCAAATGATCTCTGAGTCGGTCTGGCCGCGTTCGTCTGATGGGCGGCGTGCTCGCTCACCCGGCGAGTGCGAGGTTGTGCAGGCGGGCGATGCCGAGCATGGCGTGGTGGACGCCATCGCCTTTTAGACGTCATCTCATTTGGACTCCTCCGGTAGCCTGCGGGCGTGGGGATCGTGGAGCGGCTGGTGCCGGATCAGTTGTGGGAGTTGTTCCAGCGGGTGGTGCCGGAAGCGCCTACCCGGCCTCAGGGCGGCGGCCGGCGTCGGCACGGCGACCGGGAGGGCACGGATGCGGTGGACGACCGGAGGCTGCCGATCCAGGCCGGAGGGCGAGCGAGGCTGCGGCTCGGGCCAGGGCAGCAGTGCATTGGATCCACAGGAGGCAAGAACAGTGCGGCGACCAGTCCAGGAGCGGAGCAAGGCCAAGCGGGCGGAGCTTCTCGATGCGGCCGCACGGCTGTTCGCGGAGCGCGGCTACGCCCAGACAACGGTCGACGACTGGCTTCGGTGACCTGCTGCAGGCGCCGATCCTGCTGGGCGTCCATGTAGAGGCTTTGCACGGTGACGTCGTCCGGGTAACCGCTGCCGCCGAGGTCGCCCGCGACTTCGCGGCCGGAGTACGCCGCACCCGGCGCTCCGCAGCCTGACCAACAGATCCCCCACCATCAACTCCATGAAAGCCCGCGCCATGCGCATGCAAGAAGGAGCTCATCCGATGACGAAGAACAAGATCCGCAGCGCCATAGCGGCAGCGGTAATCACAGCTGCAGCACTGGGAGGGCAGTGGCAACCGCCCCGGAAGCGGCAGCGGCCTCGTGCAACTCCTGGACGCAGAAGGGCAAGACGACGGCCACGGTGACACTCCGGTCGAACCACTCCACCAGTTCGACGGCCCTCGGGGTCCTGAGCAAGGGCACCCGCGTCACCTCCAACTGCCTCTGGTGGGACGGCCACTCCCAGTACCAGTGGTACCGGGTCAAGGTCACCAGCGGCGCCAACACCGGCCGGACCGGCTGGATCTGGGGCGCCTACTTCTGGGGCTTCGCGAACTGACCGGCCAGCGCCCACCCCCCGTTCCAGGCGGAAGAACACATGTCCCGATACCCACCGCGATCAGGCCGGTGAACAGTCCCAACCCGCCCCTTGGGGAGAGCCAGGAACCGGACACCCTGATGGCCGCGCCGGAAGCCGCCACTCCTTCATGGGAGCACGAGCCTGACATGCGCTTCGACCTGTTCATAGCCAAGTGCCTGGCGCACGCCGACGCGACCGGCTGCACCGCCGAACGACGACTCGCCGCCGGTGTGCGTTCGGTCTTCACCGAATGGCGCGACAAGCGCGAGTTCGCGCTGACCGCCGGCAGCAACGAGATGGCCGTGCAGACGGACGCTTTGGGATGAGGGTCGCTGGGTGACCCCTGGCCGTTAAGCGCGTCCGGCGCTATGCGTCCGCACCCCTCACCGGGAGTGTGGCAAGCCATGCTCCCGGTGAACCCTTCTTAAAGCTTGTCTCGTGACGCTGTGATCAGTGGCTGAGGGCGAGGTTGTGCATGTGGGCGACGCCGCTGGTGGCCCACCAGACGCCGTCGCCTTTCAGGCGGCAGTCGCGCAGGATCTTCCAGTTCTTCATGCGGGCGAAGGCGTGCTCGACGCGGGCGCGTACCCGCCGGTGGGAGGTGTTGTGCTGTTCCTTCCAGTCGGGCAGCCGGTCCTGCCCGGCCTGGCGACGGTGGGGCATCAGGACGCCGGTGCCCTGGTAGCCGCCGTCGGCGAGGACGGTCGCGGTGCCGCATGCCCCCTTGATGCCGGACTCGGCGAAGGCGGTGCAGTCGTTGCGGTTGCCGGGCAGCGGGCGGCCGACGGCCAGCACCACCCGGGTGTCCGCTTTGATCAGGACCTGGAGGTTCGCTGAGTACCGGTAGTTCTTCGACGAGGCCGACACCGTCCGGTCTCTCGTGGGCACCAGTGTGCCGTCCACGATGAGGATGTGGTGCCGTCCGGGCTTGTGCTTGCCCGGGGCCAGGGCCAGCAGGGGCCCGTGCCGGCCGATCATCCGGCCGACGGCCGCGGGGGAGATCCCGAAGAGCGGGGCGAGCTGGCGCATGGTGAGGTTCGTACGGCAGTACATCGCCACGAGCAGGACCCGGTCCTCCAGGGGCAGTGCCCACGGGCGGCCCGGCCGGTCCGGGTCCAGAGCCCGGCCACCGTTGCGGTGGACAGCCCGCACCAGACGCTGGAACTGACGCGGGCGGAGCCCGGTGAACACCTCTATGAGCTCACGTCGTTGAGCCGTGACAACCTGCACGACTAGCTCAACGCCGCACCCGACCGCGAGTTACGAGACAGGCTTTACTCGAACCGTCCCGCCGCGACGGCCGCCGTGAACTCCGCCCACGCGGCGGGCTCGAAACGGAGCACGGGCCCGTGGGGGTTCTTGGAGTCGCGTACGGCCACGGTGCCGGGCACGTTGGTGGCGACCTCCACGCATTCCATGTCGTTGTCGCTGAAGCTGGACTTGCGGTACTTGAAATCAGGCATGGGTCACAGTTCTTCGCTGATGTGCTTGATGAACGCCTGGGAGTCGCGCTCGTTGAGGGCTTGCTGAGCGATGGACTCGAACAACTCGGCGAACTTGGCTGCCTTCTCCTTGCCTTCGATCCACAGATGCGTCAAGGGGCCCTCCGTGTAGACCACGTCCAGTTCCCCTGGATCGGCGAATGAGATGATGTTGAAGGCGCCGTGGATCCGCTGGGTCGCTCCTGCGCTGAACGGGAGTACCTGCAGGCTGATGCCAGGTCTGTCGGCCATGGCGGACAAGTGCTCCAATTGCTCCCGCATCACCCCCGCCCCGCTGACGAGATTCCGCAGCACCGCCTCGAAGATGACGGCGTGCAACGACAGCGATGGCTCGTCGGTGAGCCTCTGTTGCCGTGCGATCCGTGCTGCCACGAACTGCTCGTCGTCATTCAACGTGCGTGCATAGCGAGGGGTCTGAAGCAGGCCCGGGACGTAGGAAAGCTGCCAGGTCCTGATGACCGTCGCCGCGCTTTCCAGCGTCACATACTCCTGCATGTCACCCAAGGCGGGGCAGTCGCTCCACCAGCCCTTCGCCTTGCGGCGTTCGCGGTCGACTCTCGCCAGCTCCAGCAGACCGCCCACCGTTGCGGGGTCCGTCACGCCGTACAGCTCGCACAACACCCGGATGTCCGGGTCCCTTATCGGCACCCAGCCGCGTTCCATCTTGGTCACCTTGGCGGTCGACGCGCTCAGGGCCTTGGCCGCTTGGGGCTGTGTCAAGCCTGCTGTGGTGCGGAGTTTGGTGAGTTCGCCGCCCAAGCGCCGCCCCAAGACCGATGACGTGCTGTTCCCCTGCGTTGCCTGACCACCTGTCACCGAGCTGCTCCTCATCGCTGTTGCGGTCAGTCTGCTGCGGGTACGCCCACCCACGCAAGCCAGATCGATGGATATTTACCGGGTGGAGGTTGATTGGATCTCGGCGCGGACGCTACGGTCCGTGAGGCGCCAGTCGCGCAGCGAGGTGCGCAACGGCACTCTCATGCCTGGAGGTACACGATGGAACGGCCCCAAGAACCCATCCCGGTCCGCTACCTGGACCGCCTCAACTACACCCCGTATCCCGGAAGCGTCCCGATCGCCCGCAAACGCACCGCGCGCCTCGTCGGCGAGTGGGGCCACAAGGAGCTCGCCGGGGACGCGGCGCTCGTGCTCGCCGAGCTGCTCACCAACGCGCTGCTGCACGGGTCCTTAAAGGGGCAGCTCATCCCCGTTCAGCTCACCCTCACCGCCCGCGCCCTCCGCATCGGCGTCGCCGACCCGCGTGGCGATCGCGTACCCAGCATCCGTATCGCCGCCGACGGCGACCAGTTCGGGCGCGGGTTGCTCATCGTCGACAGCCTCGCCGCCCGTTGGGGCGTACGCCCGTGCACCGGAGGCAAGGAGGTCTGGGCCGAATTCGACCTTTAGAGGTCATTGCGAGGCCCGGGCCTCCTTCATCACCTCCACCGCCTCCCGTACGTCCGGGTGCGGGTCGTCGGCGAGGCCGTCCAGTAGCTCGGTGACCCCAGGCGTGGACCAGCGGGCGACCGCCCACACCAGTTCCTCCCGCACCGCGGGGTCCGGGTGGGCGGCGAGGCGGCCCAACTGGGCCAGCGGGCCCCGACGGCGCATTCCGAACCAGTGCAGCGCCTCCCTCAGCGCCACCGGGTCTCCCGGGTCACCGGCAGCCGCGACCCTGGCGAGCAGCACCCTGGTGGGTGGCGGCGGGCCATCCAGCGGATGCGGCAACCGCTCGCGCAGGCGCCGCGCCCCGTACCCGCTGCGCACCCGGCACCCGAGGCAGGTGCAGGGGCGCACTCCGTGCGCGTCCGGCAAGTACCGCCAGCCCGCCACCTGGGGCGCGGTGCGGATCCGGTGCACTTCGCGCGGCCGGATCGCCCGGGGCACGAACACCTCCCACCCGCGCGGGTCCTCCAGTGCCGCGATCCGCCGCACCGCCTCCGCCGCGGAAACGGCGGCCTGAGCCTCCCGCATCCGATCCGTATAGCGTCCGACCAGTACGTGCTGGGCGTCGTCCAGCCGCACGTGGACGGCCACGAGCCCGCCCCGGCTGCCGAAACGGGCCAGCTCGCGCAGCCACTGGTGGGTGAGGGTGTACGACGGCAGCACCGGGAAGCAGTACACCCCGTGCGCACCGCCCTGTCCGTAGCTGGCCGCGCGGATGCCGGACCGCCGGATGCGCGGTGCGTTCGCCGCCGACGTCACGTGCACGAACATCGCCATGGCTCGGCATGCTAGCGACGTGGTGCGCGATGGGGGCTGTCGCGTGCCCGGCGGATGTTGAGGCTGCTCATCGGACGCCGCCGTCGCCCAGCTCCGCGACCACGACGTCGCGGAACCTCCGCGCCGCCGCCGACAGATACGCGTCCGCCTGCCACACCAGCCTCAAGGTGCGTACGCAGTCCGCCGCGTCCACGTGCAGCCAGGCGACGCCCACCTCCCCTCTGACGTGCTGCCGGGCCATCGCGGGCAGCAGGCCGATGCCGAGGCCCGCGCGGATCAGGTCGTGGACCGCGCCGGGCTCGTCGCCCTCGCAGGTGATGACCGGGCGGATCCCCTCCGCCGCGAAGAGCCGGTCCAGCAGGGCGCGTTGCCAGTTGCCCCGCTGGGTGGTGATGAAGGGTTCCCCCGCCAGGTCCGCGATCGCCACCCGCTTCCGCCGCGCGAGCGGATGCGCGCCGGGCACCGCCAGCAGCACCTCCTCCCGTACCAGGACGATCTCGCGCAGCGCCGGACCCGGCAGCGGCAGTGGCTGCGACGCGAGGCAGAAGTCCACCTCGCGTGCCTGGAGGCGGCGGGCCATCTCCTCGCGTTCGGCCTGGAAGAGCCGGACGCCGATGCCGGGGTGCGCGGCCCGGAGCGCCGCCAGCGCGCCGGTGAGCGGCAGGAGCGTCTCGGCGGCGACCGCGACGGCGCCGTGGTCGAGACCGGCGGCGTCGGCGAGTTCGCGCCGTCCGTCGTCCAGTTCGGCCAGGGCGCGGTCCACGCGGCGCAGGAACGCGGCGCCGTAGCGGTTGAGGCGCACCTGGCGGCCCGTACGGTCGAAGAGCGGAACCCCGAGCTCGGCCTCCAGCCGGGAGATCGTCCGGCTCACCGACGGCTGGGCGACGCGCAGTTCCTCCGCAGCCCGGCTGATGTGCTCGCGGCGCGCGACCGCCTGGAAGTACCGCAGTGCCAGCAGATCCATCCCCGGCCCTCGTCTCAACTCATAACCAGCGAGGCATGATTTCATGGCTTGATTGGTCATGGAAGGTATGAGTGTTTCCGCCTAGCGTCGTCCTCATGACCGAACAAACCTTCGTGAGTTATGCGGAATTGATCCTCGACCAGCTCGCCGACGACCCGGGGCGAACGGTCCTGACCACCGACGACGGTCAGCGGATCCCGGCGGGGGAGTTACACGACAGCGTCCTGCGGATGGCTGCGGAGATGGCCGACCGCGGCATCGAGCGAGGCAGCACCGTCGCCGTCTTCACCGGCAACCGGCCCGAGGGCCTCAGCGCCCGCTACGCGGCGAATCTGCTCGGCGCCCGCGTGGCGTTCCTGTACGAGGGGATGGCCCCGGCGACGCTGGCCACCATCGTGGAGAGCATCGAGGCGGACCTGCTGCTCGTGGACCCCGACGCCGGGGAGGCCGGCGACGCGCTCGTCGACCGGTTGAGGAACCGGGGCGAGGGGGCCGCGGACCGGCCCGCCGCCCCCGCCGTCCTCTCCTTCGGGCCCAGCCCGCTCGCCGAGGACCTGACCGCGTGCGCCGCCCGGCACCCCGTGCGGCGGTCTCCGGGCGCGGCGCGCCCGGAGGACGACTGGTCGATCCGGTTCACCGGCGGCACCACCGGGATTCCCAAGGGCATACGGATGGCGCACGGGCCGTACCGCGACCTGTGCCTGCGCGCGGCCGACCGGGACGCCCCGCCCCGCCTCCTGGTCTGCACCTCGATCGCCCACATGGCCGGAATCCTCGCCGACGCCACGCTGCTCGCCGGCGGCCAGGTGGTCCTGCGCCGGGCCTTCGACCCGGGCGACGTGCTCACCGCGGTCGAGCGGGAGCGGATCACCGACGTGTTCCTGCTGCCCCCGCTGCTGTACCGGGTGCTCGACGCGCTCGACCAGGACGGACCGGCCGCCCGCACCGACACCTCCAGCCTGCGCCGGCTCATCTACGCCGGTTGCCCGGCGTCACCGACGCGGCTGCGCCAGGCCGCCGGCATGCTGGGGCCCGTACTCCACGGCTGGTACGGCCAGTCGGAGGCCGGGTGGATCAGCGAGGCCCTGCCGCACGAGCACGCCGTGACCGGGCACGCGGGGCAGATCACCGTCGGCCGGGCGATACCCGGAGTGGAGATCGCCGTCCGCGACGAGGACGGTCGCGACCTGCCGCTCGGCGAGGTGGGGGAGGTATACGTCCGCTCCGCGCAGGCGATGAGCGGCTACTGGAAGCGACCGGAGCTGACGGCGCAGGTGCTCCGGGCGGACGGATGGCTCCGCACCGGCGACGCCGGCTACCTCGACGAAGCGGGCTATCTCTTCCTCGTGGACCGGCTCAAAGAGATGATCATCGTCGTCGGCGGTCACGTCTATCCGACGGAGCTGGAGGATGTGCTGCTGACCCACCCGGCGGTGGCGCACTGCGCGGTGTTCGGCGTACGGCGATCGGACGAGAGCGAGGAGGTGCACGCCGCGGTCGTCCCGGCCCCGGGGCACCGGCTGGACGACGAGCTGACCAAGGACATCGGGGCGTTCGTCACGGCACGCATGGGCGCGATGTACGCGCCCGCCGCCCTGCACGCCGTGGACAGCATCCCGCTGACCGACGTGGGCAAGCCCGACAAGAAGCTGCTGCGCGCGCGGGCCGGGACCGGGGCGGGGGCCGTTCGGTAGTCCCGGCCCGGCTCGGCCCGGATCGGGCTCATTCGGCGGGGCGCGCTCACTGGGCGGGTCGCGCTCATTCGGCGGGGTCCCCCCACTTGGCGGGTCGGGCTCACTCGGCGGGCGTGGGGCAGCCCGTCGTCGCCGTGACCGCCGTCAGCAGTACCGCCGAGTCCGCCACCGCCACCAGCCCCTGCCGCTCCGGCGGCAGCACCTGGACCTGCCCCGCGATGAGGTCCTGGTCGTCGCCGCCGGCGGTGGTCAGCCGTACATGGCCGTGGATGACCTGCAGGCTCGCCGCGGGGGGCGCGTTGTGCTCCTGTAGCTCCGTGCCCGCCGTCAGCGCGATCACGCTCTGCCGCAGCGGACCGCTGTGCAGGAACAGGTGGGAGCTGCGGCCGTGCGGATCGGTCTTGGCCTGGTCAAGATGGTGGCGGGCGAGCGCGGTGAGGTCGTCCATGGGCTTGCTCGCTTCGCGTTTGTACGGTCGGATCAGCGGTACCTCTCAATCGTCACCGGCTAGCGTGGACCGCGCCAGTCGCAGCATCGCGCTCGCCGCAGCACCTTGCTCGTCGTAGCACCCTGCTCGTCGCAGCACCGCGCCAGGCGCAGAGAGGACACCACCATGGCGGACGCGGACTTCCTGACCGTACTGACCACCACCGACACCCCGGAGAAGGCGGAGGCCCTGGCCCGCGGGGCCGTGGAGTCGCGCGTGGCGGCCTGCGCGCAGATCAGTCAGCCGGTCACGTCCGTCTACCGCTGGCAGGGCATGGTCGAGACCGAGTCGGAGTGGCAGGTGCTGTTCAAGACGACGGCCGCTCGGTACGAGGAGCTGGAGGCGCACATCCGGGAGGCGCACGACTACGACAACCCGGAGATCATCGCGACACCGGTGACCCACGGGAGCGACGCGTACCTGGGCTGGGTGGTGGAGCAGACCACCATCAGCTAGCCGGGTCGGGCCCGGCCTGGCTCACCAGGATCGCCCGGTCAGGCCCGTCAGGCCCGTCAGGCTGTGAAGCGCTGATCCGCCTCGGCGGCTTCGGAGGCCTCCCACTCCGCGAACAGGGCGCGGATACGCGCGTCACGTGCGACGGCCTCCATCGCCGCCCCTTCGATGTACGCGGCAACGGTCAGGCCGCGCCGCCGCGCCGCCTCCCGTATGGCAGCGGCTTTCTCCTGGTCCACGGAGAGGGACAGACGGGTCTGTGCCATGCGCCGAGCGTATCGCGACAGGGGTGACCCGGCGCGTGCCCGTTACGCACCCCCCCGATGCGGTTGCCTCACCCCGCCCAGTGACCCGGACCACCGCGATCAGCCGTTGCGTCGGCACGGGCAGGAAATACAGCAGCCCCACACCACTCGTCGCTCACGTGCCGATTTCCTCGCTCGCCACGCGCAGAATGCGGCTGACCTCGCTCGCCGCCGCGCGGGCGGCCTCAGGATCGGCCTGCGGATCAGACGCGAGATCTTCGCAGGCGTGGAAGCGGGCCGCGCGCTGCGGCCAGCGTTCGATGTTGATCACGGTCCCCCAGTGGGCTGTGAACGCCCTCAGCGGCCCAACGCTGCTGGTGCGCTGTGCGCTGGTCGCGGCGTTCGCCAAGTGCTCGTTCAACTCGGGAAGCCGGCTCGGGAGGATCTGCGCGACCGCAGCGCGCAGCGCGTCAGGCGTCAGCTGCGGCATCGGGATCAGCGGGCCGGCGGCCTCGACGGGCTGACTGCTCACAGCGGCCTCCTGTGCTGCTCGGGGCGTGTCACGCCGAGACTACCGCTGCGCTTCACAGGACTTCGCCCACTACCCTGAATCACCAGTCCGAAGAGCGAACGAGCAGGTGGACCAGCCATGCCCCCCATCCCCAAAGCAGAACTCCATCTCCATATAGAGGGCACCCTGGAGCCCGGGCTGGCGTTCGCTCTCGCCGAGCGCAACGGTGTCGCGCTGCCGTACGCCACCGAGGACGACCTGCGCGCCGCCTACTCCTTCTCCGACCTCCAGTCCTTTCTGGACCTCTACTACGCGCTGATGGCGGTCCTGCGGACCGAGGACGACTTCGCCGAGCTCGCCGACGCCTACCTGGCCCGCGCCCAGCGGCAGGGCGTC
Organism: Streptomyces sp. XD-27; assembly: GCF_030553055.1. Lineage (NCBI taxonomy): Bacteria > Bacillati > Actinomycetota > Actinomycetes > Kitasatosporales > Streptomycetaceae > Streptomyces > Streptomyces sp. XD-27. The sequence continues at coordinate 2,272,689 of NZ_CP130713.1, read as the reverse complement.
CGGCACGCCGAGATCTTCTTCGACCCGCAGGCGCACACCTCGCGGGGCGTGCCGATCGGCACCGTCATCGGCGGGCTGACGCGGGCGCTGGACGCGGCCGAGGGGACGTACGGCATCACCACCCGCCTGATCATGTGCTTCCTGCGGGACGAGAGCGCGGAGTCGGCTCTGGAGACCTTCGAGGCCGCCCGCCCCTACCTGGACCGGATCGCGGCGGTCGGACTGGACTCGGCGGAGGTGGGACACCCGCCGTCGAAGTTCCGCGAGGTGTACCGGCTCGCGCGGGAGGCGGGGCTCAAGTGCGTGGCGCATGCGGGCGAGGAGGGGCCGCCCGCGTATGTATGGGAGGCGCTGGACGTCCTCGGCGTGGACCGGATCGACCACGGCGTGCGCTGCCTGGAGGACGAGGCGCTGGTGGCCCGGCTGGTCGCCGACCAGGTGCCGCTGACGGTGTGCCCGCTGTCGAACGTCCGGCTGCGCGTGTACGACCGGCTGGCGGACCACCCGCTGCCCGCGATGCTGGACGCCGGCCTGCTGGTGACGGTCAACTCCGATGACCCGGCTTATTTCGGCGGCTACGTCGACGACAACTTCACCGCCGTACGGGACGCCCTCGGCCTGGACGAGCAGGCACTGCGCACCCTGGCGCGCAACTCCTTCCGCGCGGCCTTCCTGGATGAGGAGACCCGTGCCGCGTATGTGAAGGAAGTCGACGCCCACGGCGGGTGAGCGGCGCCGCTTGACTTGAACTTCGCTTCAAGTTCTACGTTCGCCCCATGGACTACTCACACAGTGACGACGAACTGATCAAGCAGCCCATCGGGTACTGGAGCTGGGCTGCGCACAAGGCGGTGGTCACCCGGACCCGGGCCGCCCTGGCCGAGCTGGGGACCACCCAACCGCAGTGGTGGGTGCTGGGCCAGGTCGCGCTGGGCGAGGACGGCAAGGCCCGCGCCGAGGTGACGGAGATCCTCAAGGGCTACCTGGGCGTGGGGGAGGCCATCGGGCCGGAGATCGACGCGACGATCGCGCGGGGCTGGCTCACCGAGGACGGGGAGGGCCGGCTGCGGTTCACGGCGGAGGGGAAGGCGTTCCACGCCAAGGGCGCCGCCCTGCAACGGGAGCTGTGGGCCGAGCGGCACGCGGGTGTCTCGGACGAGGAGTACCTGACGACTCTGAAGGTGCTCCAGCGCTTCATCCACAACACGGGCGGGCAGGCCTGGCATCACTGAGTCGCTGACTCCTCCACCCGCTCCAGCCGCACCGCGCACACCTTGAACTCCGGCATCCGCGAGGTCGGGTCGAGGGCCGGGTTCGTGAGCGTGTTGGCCCGGCCCTCGCCCGCCCAGTGGAACGGCATGAAGACCGTGTCGGGCCGGATGTCGCCGCTGATCCGGGCCGGGGCGACGGCCCGGCCGCGCCGCGAGACCACCGCCACCGGATCTCCCTCGGACGCCCCCAACTGCGTTGCGAGGAGCGGGTGAAGCTGCACGAACGGCCCGGGAGCGGCCGCGTTCAGCTCGGCCACCCGCCGGGTCTGCGCACCGGACTGATACTGCGCCAGCACCCGGCCGGTCGTCAGCAGGACGGGGTACTCGGCGTCCGGCTCCTCGGCGGCGGGGCGGTGGCTGACGGCCACGAAGCGCGCGCGGCCGTCGTCGGTGGCGAACCGCTCGAGGAACAGCCGCGGCGTACCGGGGTGCGGGGCGCCTTCGGCGCGGGCGTCGGGGGAGGGCGAGGCGGCGTCGGCGCCGGACGCGGTGTTCGTGCGGACCCCGCCTGCCCGGGCCCCCGCCCCGACCGGCGGCGGACCGTCCGGCACCGGCGCGCCCGCAGACCCGGCGGTCCCGGACCCGGCGGTCCCGGACCCGGCGGTCCCGGAGACGCCCGCCGGGGCTGCCCTGCCCGGTGCCGCCCCGGGCGACGCCGCGGCTCCTCCGGGCGCCTCAGGCGCCCCCGGGCACGGCCAGAAGACGCCGTCCTCCTCCGCGATCCTGCGGTACGTGATCCCCGAGTAGTCCGCGGGGCCGCCCGCCGACGCGTGGCGGAGTTCCTCGAACACCTCCTCCGGGTCCGTGGGGAACCCCTTCTCCAGGCCCTCCGCCAGACGGGCCGCCAGCCCGTGCAGGACCTCAAGGTCCGTACGGACGCCCGGCGGCGGGGTCAGGGCGGCGCGGCGCAGGAGGACCCGGCCCTCCAGGTTCGTCGTCGTGCCGGTCTCCTCCGCCCACTGCGCCACCGGCAGCACGACGTCCGCCAGCGCCGCGGTCTCCGACAGCACCACGTCCGCCACCGCCAGGAAGTCCAGCGCGCGCAGGCGGCCCTCCACGTGAGCCGCGCGCGGGGCCGAGACCACCGGGTTGGAGCCCATGAGCAGCAGCGCCCGGACGCCGCCGTCCTCCGCCGCGCCGCCGAGCGCGTCCAGCAGTTCGTACGCGCTGCGGCCCGGCCCCGGAAGCGCGTCGGGGTCGACTCCCCACACCGCCGCGACATGGGCGCGCGCCGCCGGGTCGGTCAGCTTGCGGTAGCCGGGCAACTGGTCGGCCTTCTGCCCGTGCTCGCGGCCGCCCTGGCCGTTGCCCTGGCCCGTCAGGCAGCCGTAGCCGGACAGCGGGCGGCCCGCGCGGCCGGTCGCCAGACACAGGTTGATCCACGCGCCCACCGTGTCCGTCCCCTTGGACTGCTGCTCGGGGCCCCGCGCCGTGAGCACCATCGACGATTCCGCATCGCAGAACATTGCTACCGCTGCGCGGAGTTCAGGAAGCGGCACGCCGGTGATCCGCTCGACCAGTTCCGGCCAGTGCGCCATGGCCGCCGCCCGCGCCTGCGGCCACCCGCTCGTCCGCTCCGCCACGAACTCCTCGTCCACCCGGCCCTCCGCGACCACCAGGTGCAGCAGTCCGAGCGCCAGCGCCAGATCCGTGCCCGGGCGCGGCGCCAGATGCAGGTCCGCCTGCTCGGCGGTGCGGGTGCGGCGCGGGTCGATCACGATCAGCTTCCCGCCGTTCTCCTTCAGCTCCGTGAGATAGCGCAGCGCGGGCGGCATCGTCTCGGCCAGGTTCGAGCCGACCAGGATCAGGCAGCCGGTACGGGCCACGTCCGCCAGCGGGAACGGCAGGCCGCGGTCCAGGCCGAACGCCCGCTGGTGCGCGGCGGCCGCCGATGACATGCAGAACCGCCCGTTGTAGTCGATCTGCGAGGTGCCCAGCGCCACCCGCGCGAACTTCCCCAGCGCGTACGCCTTCTCATTGGTCAGCCCGCCGCCGCCGAAGACCCCGACCGCGTCCGCGCCGCACTCCGCGCGGGTACGGGCCAGGCCCTCCGCGACGGCGTCGAGCGCCTCCTCCCAGGTGGCCGGTTCGAGCTGCCCTGTGGCGGGGCGACGGACCAGGGGCTCGGTCAGGCGCACCCGGGAGGAGAGCACGGCGGGCGCGGTACGCCCCTTGCCGCACAGGGCGCCGCGGTTCACGGGGAACGCGGTGCGTTCCAGCACCTCCAACAGCTCCCCGTCCCGGGATCCGGCGGCCGGGCGCAGCGACATCCCGCACTGGAGCGAGCAGTACGGGCAGTGGGTGTCCGTGGCGGCGGTGTCACTCATGCCCGAGAGCGTGCTACGCGCGTGTTACGGGCCGAGCCTCCGCGCGTTACGCCTCTGGCAACCGTGGCTCAGCGCGCCCCCGCCCGCGCCGTGAAGCCGGTGAAACCACCCTTCACGGCGCCGCAACGGCAGGGCAACACGCCGCTGCCAGCCTCGGTTCATGACGGCGTCGAGCATCCCCGGCCCCGCCGGTCCCGCCGGATCCGGCCCCTTCGACAGTACGGCGCAGCTCATGGACCGCATCACCGCACAGCTCACCTCCCAGCTCAGCCGGGTCACCCCGCGGGGCAGGCCCCGCCCCTCCCCTGCAGCGCCTCGCGCCCGGGAGGCACCCCCGGCCCTCGTCGCCGTCGCGCACGGCAGCCGCGACCCCGCCGCACTGCGCACCGTGACCGCCCTGCTGGCACGGGTCCGGGCGCTGCGCCCCGGACTCCCCGTCCACCTCGGGCACATCGAGCTGAACGCGCCGCTGCTCGGCGACACCCTCGCCGGGCTGACCGGCGAAGCCGTCCTCGTACCGCTGTTGCTGGCCCCCGGCTACCACGTCAAGCACGACATACCCGCCGCAGCGGCCGCCGCCCCCCATCTGCGGCTCCGTATCGCCGCGCCGCTCGGCCCGCACCCGCTGCTGGCCGACGCCCTGTACGAGCGGCTCGCCGAGGCCGGCTGGGACGGTGCCGCGCGGGCCGGAGCCGGGGTCGTGCTGGCCGCCGCCGGCTCCCGCGACCCCGACTCCGCCGCCGGGACCGCCCGTACCGCCGCGCTGCTCAGCACCCGCCTCGGCGGGGTGCCCGTCCTGCCCGGCTACGCCTCTGCCACCGGGCCCGGCGCGCCGTCCGTCGCCGAGGCGGTGCGTGCGCTGGCCGACCAGGGCCGCAGGCGGATCGCCGTGGCCCGGTGCTTCACGGCCCCCGGCCTCTTCGCGGGGCGCTGCGCGGCGGCCGCCCCGGGCCCGGTGTCCGCCCCGCTCGGCGACCATCCGGCCTTGGCGCGGCTGATACTCCACCGCTACGAGCAGGCCCTCGGTTCCGCTCCGGTGCCACACGCGAGTTCCACTCCGGTGTCATACCCGGCGGTTACCGTCGGTGTATGAACGGGACACCACCGACCGCACCCGAACCCGCAGGACGAGCCACCCCAGAGCCGGCCACGACTGGTCAATCCCCGGCAGGACCCGGGCCCTCCGCCACGGAACCCGGCCCCTCCGCGCCGCCCTTCCCCGTCGACCCCGAGGTCCCGCCCGCCCCCGGGGCGGCCGCCCTCCCCGGCTACCACGCCTCCGACGTCGAGCGGTGGGCCCCGGAGCCCGACAAGCGGCCCGGCCGCACCGCCTTCCAGCGCGACCGCGCGCGCGTGCTGCACTCCGCCGCCCTGCGCCGACTGGCCGGCAAGACCCAGGTCGTCACCCCCGGGACCAGCTCCCACTCCTGGGACGCCTCGCCCCGCACACGCCTGACCCACTCCCTCGAATGCGCCCAGGTGGGCCGGGAGCTGGGCGACGCGCTCGGCTGCGACCCCGACCTGGTGGAGGTGGCCTGCCTCGCCCACGACCTGGGCCACCCGCCCTTCGGGCACAACGGCGAAGTGGCGCTCAACGAGGTCGCCGCGCCGTGCGGCGGCTTCGAGGGCAACGCCCAGTCGCTGCGGCTGCTGGCCCGCCTGGAGCCGAAACGGTTCGTCACCGACCCCGAGTCCGGCGAGCAGGTCAGCGTCGGCGTCAACCTCACCCGCGCCGCCCTCGACGCCGCCACCAAGTACCCCTGGCCGCGCGGCGCCCACCCCACCGACCCCGCGTCCCCGAAGTTCGGGGTCTACGAGGACGACCTGCCGGTCTTCGCCTGGTTCCGGCAGGGCGCCCCCGGCCACCGCACCTGTTTCGAGGCCCAGATCATGGACTGGTCCGACGACGTCGCGTACTCGGTGCACGACGTCGAGGACGGGCTGCACGCCGGACACCTGGACCCCGCCTGCCTGCTGGCCGAACCCGAGCGGCGCGAGGTGTTCGCCGTCGCGGCCGAGCGGTACGCCGCCGGCGCCGCCCCCGACGAACTCGCCGAGGCACTGGACCGGCTCCTCGACCAGGAGTGGTGGCCGCACGGCTACGACGGCACCGCCGTGGCCCAGGCCCGGCTCAAGGACGCCACCAGCCAGCTCATCGGCCGGTTCTGCCTCGCCGCCGAGGGCGCCACCCGCGCCGCCTACGGGTCCGGCCGGCTCACCCGCTACCGCGCCGAACTGGTCGTACCCCGCGCCACCCGCCTGGAGTGCGCCGTCCTCAAGGCCGTCGCCGACCGGTACGTGATGCAGCGCGAGGACCAGGAACTGCTCCGCGCCGACCAGCGCGTCGTCATCGCCGAACTGGGCGAGGCGCTGACCGCCCGCGCTCCCGACGGACTCGACCCGCAGTTCCGCACGCTGTTCGCCAAGGCCGCCGACGACACGGCGCGGCTGCGGGTGGTCGTCGACCAGATCGCCGCCCTCACGGACGCCTCGGCGCGCTCCCTGCACGCCCGCCTCACACGGCCGCGATGACCTGTGCCACCAGGCTCTGCCCCGGCGGGCCCGAATGTGCCCCAGGCAGGCTTGAAAACCAGCCGGTCCGGCGGGACGCTCGCCTATGGCGCACGTGACCAGCGGGAAGCCGGACGCAGAATCCTGCGCGGCGGCGAGGAGGAGTCAAGTGGTCGACGCACACCAGACGTTCGTCATCGTCGGAGGGGGGCTCGCCGGGGCGAAGGCCGCGGAGACCCTCCGCGCGGAGGGGTTCACCGGCCGGGTGATCCTCATCTGCGACGAGCGCGACCACCCCTATGAACGGCCGCCGCTGTCCAAGGGCTTCCTGACCGGCAACGACGACCGCGACAGCGTCTTCGTCCACGAACCCGCCTGGTACGCGCAGGCCGACATCGAGCTGCACCTCGGCCAGCCCGCCGTGCGCCTCGACCGCGCCGCCAAAGCCGTCACCCTCGGCGACGGCACCCGCGTCCCCTACGACCGGCTGCTGCTGGCCACCGGCGCCGAGCCGCGCCGCCTGGACATCCCCGGCACCGACCTGGCCGGCGTCCACCACCTGCGCCGGCTCGCGCACGCCGAGCGGCTGCGCGGCGTCCTCGCGTCGCTCGGCCGCGACAACGGCCAGCTCGTGATCGCCGGGGCCGGCTGGATCGGTCTGGAGGTCGCCGCCGCGGCCCGCGGATACGGCGCCGAGGTCACCATCGTGGAGCCCGAGCCCACCCCGCTGTACCGGGTCCTGGGCCCCGAGCTCGGCACCCTCTTCGCCGACCTGCACCGCGAGCACGGCGTCCGCTTCCACTTCGGCGCCCGGCTCACCGAGATCATCGGGCAGGACGGCATGGTGCTCGCCGCCCGCACCTCCGACGGCGAGGAGCACCCCGCCCACGACGTCCTCGCCGCGATCGGGGCCGCACCGCGCACCGCGCTCGCCGAGGCCGCCGGGCTGGCCGTCGTGGACCGCGCCGGTTCGCAGGGCGGCGGGATCGCCGTCGACACCGCGCTGCGCACCTCCGACCCCGACATCTTCGCGGCCGGGGACGTCGCCGCCGCCGTCCATCCGCTCTTCGGCACCCGGCTCCGCGTCGAGCACTGGGCCAACGCCCTCAACGGCGGCCCCGCGGCCGCCCGCGCCATGCTCGGCCAGGAGGTCTCCTACGACCGGGTGCCGTACTTCTTCTCCGACCAGTACGACGTCGGCATGGAGTACTCCGGCTACGCCCCGCCCGGCACCTACGACCAGGTCGTATGCCGCGGGGACGTGGGAAAGCGGCAGTTCGTCGCCTTCTGGCTGAGCGAGGGCCGGCTGCTGGCGGCCATGAACGTCAACGTCTGGGACGTGGTCGAGCCCCTCCAGCGGCTCATCCGCGCAGGCCGCCGGCTCGACCCCGACGCCCTGGCCGATCCGGCGGTGCCGCTGGCCTCGCTGATCGCGGAATGAGTGTCACAGACCCCCATCGCTGTCACAGGCTCCCATCGGTGTCACAGGCCCACCGTAGAATTCACGCGTGGCAGGCAGGATCAACGATGACGACGTGCGGGCGGTCCGGGACGCGGTCCCGATCGACGCCGTCGTGTCCGAGTACCTCCAGCTCCGCAACGCCGGCGGCGGCAACCTGAAGGGCCTGTGCCCCTTCCACGACGAGAAGTCCCCGTCCTTCCAGGTCAGCCCCGGCAAGGGGCTGTTCTACTGCTTCGGCTGCCAGGAGGGCGGGGACACGGTCGACTTCGTCATGAAGATCGACCACCTCTCCTTCACCGAGACCATCGAGCGGCTCGCCGCGCAGGCGGGCATCACGCTCCGGTACGAGCAGGGCGGCGCCGGACCCAGCGGCCGGCAGCAGGGCGAGCGCACCCGGTTCGTCGAGGCCCACAAGGCCGCCGCCCAGTTCTACGCCGAGCAGCTCGCCGGGGCCGAGGCCGAGATCGGCCGGGTCTTCCTCGCCCAGCGCGGCTTCGACCAGGCCGCCGCCGAGCACTTCGGCGTCGGCTACAGCCCGGCGGGCTGGGACCACCTCGTCCGCTTCCTGCGCGGCCGCGGCTTCACCGACAAGGAGCTGATCGTCTCCGGCCTCGCCCAGGAAGGCCGCCGCGGCCCCATCGACCGCTTCCGCGGCCGCCTGATGTGGCCCATCCGCGACATCTCCGGCGAGGTCGTCGGCTTCGGCGCCCGCAAGCTCCGCGACGACGACAACGGCCCGAAGTACCTCAACACCCCCGAGACCCCTCTCTACAAGAAGTCCCACGTCCTGTACGGGATCGACCTCGCCAAGAAGGACATCGCCAAGACCAGCCGGGCCGTCGTCGTCGAGGGCTACACGGACGTCATGGCCTGCCACCTGGCCGGCGTCACCACCGCCATCGCCACCTGCGGCACCGCCTTCGGCGGCGACCACGTCAAGATCCTGCGCCGGCTGCTGATGGACAACTCCCGGGCGCGGGTGATCTTCACCTTCGACGGCGACGCGGCCGGCCAGCGCGCCGCGCTGCGCGCCTTCGAGGACGACCAGAAGTTCGCGGCACACACCTCCATCGCCGTCAGTCCGGGCGGCATGGACCCGTGTGAGCTCCGTCTCGCCCACGGGGACGACGCGGTGCAGAAGCTCGTCGAGACGAGCACGCCGCTGTTCGAGTTCGCCATCCGCTCGGTGGTCGCCAGCCACGACGTCGCCTCGCCCGAGGGGCAGGCCGCGGCCCTGGAGGAGACCGCGCCGATCGTGGCGCAGATCAAGGACTCGTCCATCCGCCACGGGTACGCGGTGACGCTCGCCGGCATGCTCGGCATCCTCGACACGCAGTTCGTCGTCCAGCGCGTCGGCCAGCTCGCCCGCTGGGCCCGCGAGCGCGCCGCCTCCGCGGGCGGCGGCCGCCCGGCCCGTACGCAGCCCCGTCCGTCCGCCCAGGCCGCGCAGCAGCCGGCGGCCCAGGCCGTCCCGCGCGGCCCCGCCCTGAACCTGCGCAGCCCCGCCCACCGCGTCGAGCGCGAACTGCTCAAGCTGGCGCTCCAGCGCCCGGACCTGGTCTCCCCGGCGTTCGACGCGTACGGCGTGGACGAGTTCACCGCCCCGCCGTACGCCGCCGTGCGCCGCGCCATCGAGGACGCGGGCGGCGCCACGTACGCCGACGCCGACTACCTGGCCCGGGTCCGCGACGTCGCCCCCGACGACACCGTCCGCGCTATGGTCACCGAGCTGGCCGTTGAGCCGCCGCACACCCGCCGCGACCCCGACGAGGCGTACGCGGGGGTCCAGCTGGTCGCCGTCCGCCTCGCCGCGGTCAACCAGCGGGTCACCGAGGTGCGCGGCACCCTCCAGCGCCTGGGCCAGCACGCCGACCCCGCGCAACTCGCGGCCGTACAGAACGAACTGTGGGTGCTCCAGCAGTACGGGCAGGCCCTGCGCGAGCGCGGCGCCGCGGCCCTGTGACGAACCGGTGGCGGCCCTGAGGCGGGCCACCCCGTTGATGCCAGGCGCCGGACGGTAGTCGCCCGATCACCCCGCGCTGAGCAAAAAGTGCTCGCACGCCCCTCGTGGCCGGGCTGTGTCGTACCCCACACTGGAGGGCGGTGCCTGAGTCCTCGGAGCGCGGCGGTGCTGGCCAGGTCGGGCCGGATTCCCCCGCCGATCCACTCACCGAGTACGGGACGGATGGCGGCGTGGCCGCCGGAGCCGTACCCGATCGTCCTGCCGCCCCAAGCGCGATCACCCTGGAGGTCGCCCTCGTGCAGACCCAGACCCTGACTCCCGACATCACCGCGGCGGCTCCCGTGGTGCCGCAGCAGAGCCGGGCCCCGCTCCATCCCGAGGCCGCCGCCCCGCCGCAGGCGCCCGCGCCGGAGGCCGAGCTCCCTGAGCCCGCCGCCGTACGGCTGGACACCGGCGGCCCGTCCTCCGATCTGTTCCGGCAGTATCTGCGCGAGATAGGCAGGATCCCGCTGCTGTCGGCGGCGGAGGAGGTGGAACTGGCCCGGCGGGTGGAGGCCGGGCTCTTCGCCGAGGAGAAGCTCGCCGGCACCCCCGACCTCGACACCCGGCTCGCCCTCGACCTCGACAAGCTGGTGGTCCTCGGCCGCATGGCCAAGCGCCGCCTCATCGAGGCGAACCTGCGCCTCGTCGTCTCCGTGGCCAAGCGCTACGTCGGCCGCGGCCTGACCATGCTGGACCTGGTCCAGGAGGGCAATCTCGGCCTGATCCGCGCCGTGGAGAAGTTCGACTACGCCCGGGGCTACAAGTTCTCCACGTACGCCACCTGGTGGATCCGCCAGGCCATGTCCCGCGCCCTGGCCGACCAGGCGCGAACCATCCGCGTCCCGGTGCACGTCGTCGAACTGATCAACCGCGTGATCCGCGTCCAGCGCCGCATGCTCCAGGAACGCGGCTACGAACCCACCTCCGAAGAGGTGGCCGCCCACCTGGACCTGCCCCCGAGCGGGTCTGCGAGGTGCTGCGGCTGGCCCAGGAGCCGGTGTCCCTGCACGCGCCCGTGGGTGAGGAGGAGGACGTCGCGCTCGGCGACCTGATCGAGGACGGCGACGCGGCCTCGCCCGTGGAGTCGGCCGCGTTCCTGCTGCTGCGCGAACACCTGGAGGCGGTGCTCTCCACCCTGGGCGAGCGCGAACGCAAGGTCGTCCAACTCCGCTACGGCCTGGCCGACGGCCGCCCCCGCACGCTGGAGGAGATCGGCCGCATCTTCGGCGTCACGCGCGAGCGGATCCGCCAGATCGAGTCGAAGACGCTCAACAAGCTGCGCGAGCACGCCTTCGCCGATCAGCTGCGTGGCTACCTGGAGTGATCCGATCACGCCGACGGCGTCGCGTCCAGTGGAGGCCCGAGCGATCTGATCGTCCGCCAGGACGACCTCGGCCGGGTCGGACACGCGGCGTTCATGCTCCACGGTCGGCTCAAGAAGGCCGGAGACATCACGCGCGGGGCCGAGGACGAGGGAGCGACGGCGAAGGCGGCCGCCGCGCTGAATACCAGTACACACGTGCCCCGGGGCCGACCGGCTCCCCGACGGCCCCGTCACCCTCGACCGGAAGGGCTAAAAGCCCGGGAAGCCGTCGAAGGCGCCCGGATGGGTCGCCTCCCGGACCGCGATGTACTGCTGCCGCACCGCCTGGCCGACGGCCAGTTCCTCGCCCGGTTCGAAGATCTGGCTGGCGGCGGACGGCCACGGCGGCGGCTCGTGCGGGGACTGGGTGCCCCGGGCGGCGCCCAGCGACCAGGCCGCCTGGCGGGCGGCGCCCAGCGCCGCGTACTCCGCGGGCTGGGGGACGACGATCTGGGCGCCCAGCAGGGCGGGGGCGATCGCGCGGACCGCCGGGAGGCCGGCCGCCGGGCCCAGCAGGAAGACGCGGCGCACCTCCACCCCGCGGCCGCGCAGTACATCCAGCGCGTCCGCGAGCCCGCACAACATGCCTTCGAAGGCGGCACGGGCCAGATGCTCCGGCTTCATGCTCTCGCGGCGCAGCCCGCTCAACGTCCCCGCCGTGTGCGGCAGATGCGGGGTCCGCTCGCCCTCCAGGTAGGGGAGGAGGACCAGACCGTACGAGCCGGGCGTGGACTTCAGCGCCAGCGCGGACAGCTCGTCCAGGTCGCAGCCCAGCATCTCGGCCGTGCCGCGCAGCACGCGGACCGCGTTGAGCGTGTGCACGACGGGCAGGTGCAGGCCGGTCGCGTCCGCGTACGAGGTGATCGTGCCGGTCGGGTCGGTGAGGGCCTCGTGGTGCACCGAGAAGACCGAACCGGAGGCGCCCAGCGACACCACCGCGTCCCCGATGCCGACGCCCAGGCCGAACGCCGCCGCCATGGTCTCGCCCGTGCCCGCCGAGATCAGCAGCCCTTCGGGGGTGCGGCCCGCCGGTTCGGAGGGCCCGATGACCTCGGGCAGCCGCACCTGGTGGCCGAGCGCCAGCTCCACCAGGTCGGCGCGGTACTCGCCGGTCGCCGCCGACCAGTAGCCGCTGGCGGACGCCGCGCCCCGGTCGGTGGTACGCCGCGCGGGGCGGCCCAGCAGCTGCCACACCAGCCAGTCGTGCGGCTGGAGCAGCTCCGCCACCCGGCGCGCCGCCTCCGGCTCGGTGCGGGCCAGCCAGCGCAGCTTCGCCACGGGCAGCCCGCAGTGCGGTACGGAACCGACGGCCTGGGCCCACGCCGTGCGCCCGCCGAACGCGTCGACCAGATCGGCGGCCGCGGCCTGGGCCCGCTTGTCGCTGCCGGTGAGCGCGGGGCGCACCAGCACCCCGCCCGCGTCCAGGGTGAGCAGGCCGTGCTGCTGCGCGGCCACGCCGATGGCCTCGACCCCCTCCAGCAGCCCGCCCTCGGCGGCCTCGCCGAGCGACAGCAGCCACGCCTGCGGGTCCACGTCGCTGCCGGTGGCCGGGTGCGGCGCGTATCCCTGCTTGAGTACGGCACCGGTGTCCGTGTCACAGACGACGATGCGTGTGCTGTCGGCAGAACTGTCCAATCCGGCGACTATCCCCATAGCACCTGATGATGCCTTATCGCGGGCGCGTCGGCGGTCCGGGCGCACCCGCGGGGCTCCGGACGGGACGGGGCGGGAGCGCGCCACGCCGTCCGGCGGCCGCCGCGCCCGGCTCAGGTGTTGCTGGTGCCCCAGTCGTCGTCCTCCATGGCGCGCTCCTCGCGCCGCGACCGCACCCGGTCCGCCACCGGACCGGGCATCCGGTCCCCGACCTTGTCGAACGCCCTGGTGGCGGCCTTGCGCCCGGTGAGGGCGGCTGCCTCGACGGTGTTGCGCACCGCCGGGTTCTGCGCGACCCGCTGCGCGCTCTTGCGTAGCTGCTCGTACCGCTCGCGCCCGGCGCGTGCCCCGAGCACGTACCCGACAGCCACTCCGGTGATGAACGTCAGCCGGTAGCGCATCGCTCTGCCCTTCCCGTAGGGAATCCCGTAGGACCTCGCCTCGTGTGCCGCTGGGACCGTGCCGCCCGTCTACCCGCCGGGCCCGGAGATCACCCGCGGGCGACTCGCCGCTGACCGGTGGGGATACCGATTGGCGGAGCACCCCCCTGCTTGCGCTAATGTATGTGTCGCAGCGAGGGCGCGCCGTCCGGGGACACCGGAGGGTGGCGCAGTCGAGGCACACGGAGCAATCCCCTGTAGCTCAATTGGCAGAGCAGCCGGCTGTTAACCGGCAGGTTACTGGTTCGAGTCCAGTCGGGGGAGCTCGGTCCCCTGTAGCTCAATTGGCAGAGCATTCGGCTGTTAACCGGAGGGTTACTGGTTCGAGTCCAGTCGGGGGAGCAGAAGGAAGAGGACCCCGTCGGGGTCCTTTTTCGTTTCCGAGGGAACCGGATCAGCGGTGATCGAAGTCCTTGAGGGCATGCGTGGTCCACTCGTCGCGCCCCGCTGGGGCAACAGATCGTATGAGCGGCTATGCTGCGGCAGACGGCGCGCACAGATGTGCGCGACGCGCCGATACGGGGCGGTAGCTCAGCCGGTTAGAGCAGCGGACTCATAATCCGTCGGCCGTGGGTTCGAGTCCCACCCGCCCCACTCGGCAGGTCTCTGACCTGCGGAAATGCCTCAATGAGGGTTCGGTTCGAGGGCTTCGGCCCAATGGACTGAATCCGCTGCTCGCGACCTCGGCGCCGGGGCAGTCTGCGGTTGATGGGTCGTGACCTGCGCGGATGCACCGAGGCGCGGTCGGCGAGAGCCACGGCAGGTGCCTGTCTGACGGGCGGGGCAGCGGTATTCGGGACGCTGGCAGGACGCGGGGTACCGAAAAGGTCCGCGGGAGGCCCGAGCGCTCGGTCCTGTGGTGGTGTGGGCGGCGTGCTGGAAGTGTTCGACGTAGCGTATGTCTGGTACTGCGGCGACAGGGCCCGATCAAAACGGCCCGAGCAGGAAACGGCCCTGCGGGGGGCACGGCTCGCAGGGTGTCGCGCCAGTGGCCTCGCCGCGAAAGCTGATCGATGGGATCCGGTAGTGGGCGCGCGGCCCGAGGCGCCCTGGCTGGACGGTCTATGGCTTGTTCCGCCGGCGTCAGCGGCAGGAGCCGCAGCCGGCGGGCTCACGTCTCACGGGTTGTTGCCCGCTTACGCATGTCTGATGGCGCCGGTGAAAGCCGCTGCAACCGGTGGCCAGCAGGCACCGTTACGGGCAGCGCCGGCTGCGCTGGGGTGCGCGCTCTGCTGGTGTGGCGGCTGCGCACGTACAGTTTCGTGGCGAGGGTCATGCTCCGGTTGGCGAAGGGCTTCGCTTGTACTCGTTGCGACGGCCCGCAACTACGTGTGAGGATGATGCGCGCGTTCGGGGGCGGGGGAGCGGTGTGGTGACCGGTGGTCGGTTGACGCTGGCTGAGTGCGTGCGTCGTGAAGCGGTCGCCTCTATGTCGGATGCGGAGAAGGCGACGGCGCTGCGGGGCCTGCGGCTCTATTTCGAGCGGCCCGAGGAGCCCGGTTTCCTGGTCTCCGAGACGGAGATTGGGCGCTTGGTGCCTGTTTTCACGTCGGTCGAGGGCCTCGCTAAGTTCGCGGGTGTCTGCGGCTGGGCGTCGACCACTGCTGAGGACCTGGTGGAGTTGCTGCCAGATGGTGTGCGAGCCCTGGTGGACCCGTATGGCGAGCAGCCGTTTCTGCTGGACACCGACGTGCTGAGTGAGGTGCCAGGGGGTTCCAGCGATGGCGGAGCATAACCGTGCGCCTACTGCTCCCGAGCCGGGCACGATCGATGGATCCGACGGGTATGCGATCGAGATTGCCGATGTGAAGGGGCTGATCGCGCCGCTGGAGGAGTCTGTCGTGGCGGCGAAGGCGATGGTGAAGGACAAGGAGAAACTGACGGCCGACATCCAGCACTGCGGCTCCCCCGAGATCCTGGAATCCGGCAAGGGCTTCCTGTCCTCCTGGGGATACGGCATGGGGCAGCTGTCCCAGCACGCGGACGAGGTCGTGGAGCGGCTGTACCAGGCCGTGGCGGCGTACACGCTGGCGGAACTGCTCCAGATCAAGAATTTCTGGCCGTCCGACGAGAACATCTCCAGGCTGCCCTCCGGCCCTTCGACGCAGTGGGTGGCGGAGCACATCGGCGTACCGGAGATGGAGCCCTACAAGGAGTCGGGTCTGGAGAGGTTCGCGAACAAGTACGTCGACTACGAGGACGAGTCCTGAGCCATGGGAGATCCTGACGCGCGGACCCCGGCACGGACCGGCATCCCCGAAGGCGCCACGCCCAAGGACCTGATTCCAGGTGATCCGGACAAGATCGACGACCTGGTGGCGGATCTGCGCGCCTACGCCGCCGCCTTCAACGACGGCCACGACAAGCTGGGCCCACTGAAGCTGTACCGGTGGTCAGGGAAGGGGGAGAGCGCGTTCCGTGCCGCGGTCGACCGGCTTCCGAAGGAACTCTCCTCCGCGCACACCCAGTTCGCCAACGCCGCCTCCGCTCTGGCCGCGTACGCCACCAAACTGCGCGGCGTCCAAAAGCGCTGCAAACCGATCATCGAGGACGCGGCCGAGGCCAGGAAGACCGCGGCGAGCCACGAGAAGAAGGTCCAGGCATACAACGACGCGGTCAAGCGCGGGGACGACTCGCTCCCCGAGCGGCCCGCGGAGACCAATCCGGGCATCACCGCCATGGAGAACTGCCAGCGTCGTCTGGACGGGCTGACCTTCGAGCTCGACTTTGTGGTCAAGGCGTCGAAGAAGAAGATCGACCAGGCGGCGGAGAAGGCTCCGGACAAGCCGAGCGGCTTTGAGAAGACCAAGCAGGGTGTCAAGGACTTCCTCTGGGGAGCGCATAGCGGCATCCTCGACATCGCCGACTTCGCCGAGCCGTTCCTCACGCTCGATCCCAAGGGCGCGGCCATGAAACTGGCCGGGATCTTCGACGGCGGCAAATACGCCATCGAGCACCCGACCGAGTTCGCCAAGGCCGTCGCCAACTGGGAGGAGTGGTCGAGCAACCCGCAGCGCGCGGCGGGCCAGTTGACTCCTGCGGTGCTCCTGGCTCTGGCGACAGGTGGCGGAAGCGCATTGCGCAACGTCGCGAAGGCATCAAGGGACGCGGCCGACCGCCTGAAGGCTCGCAAGGACGCGCTCAGCCGCGGCGACAACCGCGACCGGGCAGAGCGCGACGGCACCCAGGACCAGTGCGGTCCCGAGAAGACGTGCGACGGCGAACCGGTCGACGTCATCACCGGAGAGATGACAATGTCCGCCACGGACGTCCAACTGCCGGGCGGCCTCCCCCTCGTCCTGGAACGCACCTTCGTCTCCAGCCACACCTGCGGCGGCTGGTTCGGCCGCACCTGGGCAGCCACCCTCGACCAGCGCCTGGAACTGGACGCAGACGGGATCGTCTTCGTCGCCGACGACGGCATGCTCCTCACCTACCCCATCCCACAGCCTGAGGAGGACACCCTCCCTGACCGCGGCCCCCGCTGGCCACTGCGCTGGGACGGCGAGGCCGGCGGGCCGATAACCATCACCATCCCCGAGCACGGACGTAGCCTGCACTTCGCCCCGCTGCCGGACGTACCCGCTACCGAACTCCCACTCCAGGCCATCACCGACCGCAACGGCCGCCGGATCGACATCTCCTACGGCCCGGACGGCGCACCGGCCCAGATCAGCCACTCCGGCGGCTACCGCATCGCGATCGACACCGACCCGGCACTGCTGCGCATCACCGCCCTCCGCCTCCTCGGCGTCGGCGACACTGAGACCGGTACCACGCTGGTCGCCTACCGATACAACGCGGCCGGCGACCTCACCGAAGTCGTCAACTCCACAGGCACGCCGCTGCGCTTCACCTACGACGCCGAACACCGAATGACGTCGTGGACAGACCGCAACGGCACCCGCTTCGGCTATTTCTACGACAGGCGCGGGCGCGTCACGCACACCGTCGGTTCCGGCAACATGCTGTCGGGGCGCTTCCAGTACGACGAAGCGGCCCGTACCACCACCTACACCGACTCTCTGGGCAACCGCACGCGGTACGTCTACAACGAAGCATCGAAGGTCATCTCGCGGGCCGACGCCCTGGGCCACACCACACATACTGACTGGGGCCCGCAGCCGGGCCGCTTCCCGGCAGCCGTCACCGACCCCCTCGGCCGCACCACCCGCTACCTCTACGACGACCTCGACCGGCTCCTCCGCGTCGACCGCCCCGATGGCACCGCGGCGAGCGCCGTCTACAACGAGCTGGGGCTTCCCACAGAGGTATGGGAACCGGACGGTGCGGTGTGGCGCCACACCTACGACCAGCGAGGCAACCGCACCAGCACCACCAGCCCAACGGGCGCCGAGACTCGCTATGTCTACGACGAGTGCGGCAACCTGACGTCCATCACCGACGCACGGGGGCACACCACCCACATCACGGCCAACGCCGCGGGCCTGCCAGTCGAGATCACCGATCCTCTGGGCAATACCACCAACTTCCGTAGGGGTACGCATGGCCGTATCACCCGCGTCACCGACCCGCTGGGCCACGTCACCCGCCACAGGTGGACGGTCGAGGGTAAGCCGTCGTGGCGGATACGCCCGGATGGCAGTAGGGAGTCGTGGACCTGGGACCCGGAAGGCAACCTCCGCGAACACACCGATCCGGCAGGCAACACCACACGGCACTCCTACACGCACTTCGATCGTCTGGCTACGCGCACGGAGCCGGACGGCGCCATGTACGCGTTCACCTACGACACGGAATCGCGGCTGACGGCGGTCACGAATCCGCAGGGGTTGGAGTGGCGCTACGCATACGACGCGGCAGGCTGCCTGATCTCCGAGACAGACTTCAATGGCCGCACTCTGACGTACGCCCACGATGCGGCGGGCCGGCTCGTATCGCGGACCAACGGCGCAGGCGAGACCGTCCACTTCGAACACGATGAGCTGGGCCGGACAATGGCGCAGCGGACGGAAGAAGGCGAGGAGACACACTTCGCGTACGACGCGGTGGGCCGCCTGATATGGGCGACCAACGCGGACACGGACCTGACCCGCGAGTACGACGCGGTGGGCCGCCTGCTGAAGGAAACGGTCAACGCCCACACCACGACCTACACCTACGACGCGGCGGGCCACTGCACGAGCCGCACGACCCCGACCGGCCTGACGTCAACGTGGACCTACGACGCGGCGGACCGCCCGACCTCGCTCACCACAGCGGGCAACGAACTTGCCTTCACCTACGACGCGGCGGGACGTGAGACGTCGAGGACACTGGGTGAGCCCGTGACGCTGACCCAGACTTGGGACGAACTGGCTCGTTTGACCAGCCAGACCGTCGGCCTGCAGTCGGCGGTGGCGAGGACGCTGCTTCAGCACCGCGAGTACGCCTACCGAGCGGACGACCACCTCACGGAGATCCGCGAGCTCACCTCCGGCACCCGCCGCTTCGACCTCGACCCGGTCGGCAGAGCCACAGCCGTGCACGCGCACGGCTGGACGGAGACGTACACGTACGACACCGCGGGCAACCTCACGAAGGCCAGTGCCCCAGCCCACCCCTCCTCTGGCCAACGCGAATTCACCGGTACCCTGATCCGGCGCGCCGGCCGCACGACATACGAGCACGACACGCAGGGGCGCCTGACTCGCCGCACCCGCCGCCTGCTGAACGGCCAGCAGCGCACCTGGACCTACCGATGGAACACAGACGACCGCCTCACGGAGGTCGTCACCCCGGACGGCGCCCTATGGCGGTACACGTACGACCCGCTGGGTCGCCGGATGACCAAGCGCCTCGTAGCGGATGACGGCATGGTGCGGGAGCAAGTCCGGTTCACGTGGGACGGCGCACGCCTGGCCGAACAGACCACGCTGGACGACGAGACTATGTCCTGGGACTACATGCCGGGGACGCACCGGCCGCTGACCCAGACGTCGCGCCACACGTCAGGGGAGGTGGATCCGGGAGCAAGCGCAATCCTCCGTGCTGCAAACCTTTCGATGGCGGAGGTGGATGCGCGTTTCCATGCCATCGTCACCGATCTCGTCGGCACCCCGACTGACCTGGTCTCGCCCACCGGCGACGTGGCCTGGCGACGCCGCACGACCCTCTGGGGCACGACTTTGCCTGCCCCGGCGGACGCGGTGGACTGCCCACTCCGCTTCCCCGGCCAATATGCCGACCCAGAAACGGGTCTAAACTACAACTACTTCCGCCACTACGACCCCGAAACCGCGCGCTACGTCAGCCACGATCCTCTGGGTCTCCGTCCTGCACCTAATACGTACTCATATGTCGTAAACCCGTTCACGTGGTTCGATGCTTGTGGATTGCAATCATGTGACGAGCCAGACGAAATCTCTAAGAATATCGCAGACCATGCATTGGAATCAGCACGACGGCCGGATGGGAACGGAACCCACTTCGTACGCGGTGTTGACGACAAGGCGCTTGCGCATTACGTCGATGGCGTAATCAACGGAGACGTCCCCAACGTTGATATAAGGTACGGCCTCAGAAATGGGCGAGTCGGCTATTGGGACCCTGATAAGGGTGCAGTTGTGATCGAGGACGGAGATGGTGGCACCGTCTTCACACCCAAGGGTGGAAAGTATTATTTCGATCACGAGCTCGAGTAGGGGAAGTCGGGAGGCGGTCCAGGTGAAGTGGCAGATTACGCTAACCTCGGAAGAGTTTGCGACGGTTTTCCAGGTCACTGTGCAGCTATATGAACTGGAAGAGTCTAGCTTGCTGGAGCGTGGATGTAGCCCTGAGGATCTGGGCATCTTGCTCTCGGAAATCAGATCCGCCAGAGCAGTACTCCGCGGCGCCCGCTTGGCGGGCTCCAGTGGCGCAGTCATTCGAACTGCGAAGGATGGTGAACCTGAACCGCGAACTGCCGTGAGTGTATATGCAGCAGAAGGTAATCAGGCGGCCGTCTCGTTTGAAATCCCCGAACGAATTGCTCGCGAATGGCCATCGCTGCTGCTATTCGCGCAATCGGCATTCGGCGAAAAGGAACTTTACTATCGAACGGGATACAGGGCTGACGAGGTCCAAAAGGCAGTGGATGCACTCAGGCTTCACTGACGAACGGTCCCTTCGTCACTGCTGCGGCCGCAGAGTGCAGTCATGAGCGCCGAGACGACGGGCAATCCGCTTAAGGTCACGCCCCGCTTCGACATCACCGGCCCTCAGGTGATCGTCGCGGAATACACGGACTCGGAGGGGTGCGGGCGGTTGCTGGGGGCCACCTTTGGCAGCATGCAGTGGCTATGGTCGGAAACCGACGAGGCCCGGTTCGACCTGGATAGGCGGGAGCTGGTCGGCGCCACGTTCTACATGCCCCCGGAGTCCGTTCCCGCGCAGGTCTGCCACCGTCTGCCCGACGGGCCGCGGCCCCTTCGGGACGGGCTGCGCGCGGATACCGCGGCGGAATTCGCCCTGCCCCAGACCACGGTCCTTTCTGCTGCACCCCCGAAGCCGCCGAGTTGAGGTGCTTCCGGGAGCTCGGCGCACTCGACGGGCCGCTGGACGCGCGGATCGGCATCGCCCCTGAGGTGGACCTCCTGGTAGAGGAAGTCGCGGTGGTCGGCTGGAGTCTCACCGATCCCGCGCGGTATCTGACGGGCGGTTTCGCCGACCCCGAAGTCACCCCGCCCTCTCACACCACCCGGCTCCGGCTGGCCGAGTGCCTGGACCTGGTCTCCTCGTCGCTCGTCGACGAGGTGATGGACTAGGACGCGGACGCCTGGCGCAAGCTCTGGGCGACCGACCGCGCCCTGCGCGACCAGCGGGACGACCGGCGCCGCGCGGACGTCCTGCACCGGGTCATCAGCCGTCTGATCGAGGGCTACGAGTCCTGAGGGACGCAGCAGCGGGGTGCGTAGGCTGCCCGGGACGCGGAGCACCCAGCCGCCGCCGGTGTTCGCCCCGGCCCGGCCCGCTTGGGCGCCGCGGCTCATGAGCTCCTTGTCGGCCGTGGTCGCTGCGGCGGTCACCGACTCGCAGGGCCTGCGTCTGCCGCCTGTTCCCATGGGTTCGCCGTACACGACGCACAAGACGACACCTTGATCGGCACGGGGCACTGGCGCGCACAGGGAGCCAGCGACTGTCTCGTCCACTGACTACCGTGTGTAGCTACGGGCAGAGCCGGTCTCTCCGGCAGGCGAGATGGGTCACCGAATGAGGTTCGAGTCCCACCCGCCCCACCGCGCGGGCGTTCGATGAGAACGTCCTGGCCAGCGGGATCGGATCGGAGGGGGCCGCCGCACATCGCGTGGCGGCCCCCCTCCGATCCCGCTGGGCACGTAACCGGCGATTGCTGCGAGACTGGTGCGATGGTCATCGACTTGGCCGGCGTCACCACGGTCCGGCACCTCCATGTACTGCTCAAGCAGGAGTTGGGGTTCCCCGATTTCTATGGAATGAACTGGGACGCCTTCTGGGATGCGATCACCGGTCTGGTGGAGTTGCCCCGCGACCTGACGTTCACAGGATGGTCCGCCTTCGAGGCGACCCTGCCCGAGGACGCGCGCATCATGCGCGGTCTCCTCGACGAATACGTTGCCGCTCAGGCGCACACTCCCCAGGGTCCTCCCGTCATCCGTTGCGAGTAGGGCTGGGCCATCACCGCCCGGCGCGCCGCTGTCGTCGACAACGGCCCCGCGGGCTCCGGGGCCGCGTCGTCACCGCGGCATGGTCCAGGTGGCGGTGATGTCCTCGGCGACGTCGCGCAGGAGTCCGAGGAAGACGTCCACCAGGGGGGTGAGGGTGGCGTCGGCCAGGGTCACCGCGTGGAGTCGGCGAGCGGGCCGTGGGTCGACGAGCTCGCGGTGGGTGGTGCCGGGGACCCGCGTCAAGGCCAGCCGCGAGACCAGGGCGACGCCGATTCCGGTGCCGACCAGGGCCTGGGCGACGTCGTACGAGGCGGTCTGGAACCGGACCCTGGGAGTGAAGCCGGCGGCCCCCGCCGCCCGGTCGAACTGCTCTCGGGCGGCGTGACCGGCCAGGATGGTCACCCATGACTCGTCGCGCAGGTCTTCCAGGCGCAGCGGGGTGCCGTCGGGCGTTTCCTCGGCCAGCGGGTGGTCGTCCGGTAGGACCACCACCATGGGGTCCACCATGAGCGGGTGTACCGCGACGTGCGGGGGCGGGTCGGGGGGTGTCTCCCAGGAGGCGATGACCGTCAGGTCGAGCACTCCGTCGGTCACCTGGTCGATACCCCACTGGGACGGCAGGTCCACGACCGACAGGTCCGCGTCCGGGTGGCGGTGCCGTAGAGCGGTCAGCGCGGGCGGAAGCAGATGGAGGGCTGCAGCCTGGAAGGCTCCGACCCGCAAGCGCAGCGAAAGGCGGCCGAGGAGTGCGGCCAGCCTGGCGGCGGCTTCCTCTGCCTGCTGGTCGATGACGCGTCCGTGGGCGGCCAAGAGGGCGCCGGCGGCGGTGAGCGTCGCGCCGCGCGGGCCGCGAACGACCAGCGGCACCTTGCAGTCCCGCTCCGCTCGGGCCACCTGCTGCGTCACCGCCGCCGGTGTGAGCCCGAGGGCCTGGGCGGTCGCCGCGAGGGAGCCGTGGCGTTCGATCAACGCCAGCAGGCGGAGCTGTCCAGGATCAGCGGCGGCAGGCATTCAATAATCTTAATGCTGTACGAGTCGGCCCTCCGCTTCTCTGAAGCATCCGTCTGTACAAGCCTGGGTGAGCAAGCCACGGATGAGTCAGCCATATCTGAGGAAGGCCTCGACGTGCCCACCCACCTGCCCGTTTTCCTGATCACCACCTGGCTGCTGGCGATGCTCCCGGGAGCCGGACAGGCGCTCATGGTGCGGCAGACCCTGACCGGTGGGCCCCGTCTCGCCCGGCCCACGATCGCAGGCAACGCCACGGGGCTGCTGATCTGGTCCACTGCCGCCGCCGCGGGGCTGTCCGCCGTCCTTCTGACCAATCCTCATGCGTACGCGGCCGTACGGATCGCGGGCGGCATCGTGCTGGCCATCCTCGGGATCAACACGCTCAGGACGGCCCGCACGACCGCGGAGGCGTCGGCGGATGACACCGAGGAGCGCCGACCCGGTTTCCGGGGGGCGTATCTGGCCGGGCTCGGCACGACCCTGGGCAACCCCAAGGCGGGGGTGTTCGCGATCTCGGTGCTGCCCCAGTTCGTCACGTCCGAGGGCCCTGTCCTTGCGTCGAGCATCGCTCTGGGCGTGGTCTGGGCGCTGGTCAACGTCTGCTGGTACTTCCTGTTCACCTGGGGCGTCGGGCGAGGCCGCGCGCTGGTGTCCCGGCCTGCTGTCCGCCGAGGCCTGAGCATCGCCACCGGCGCCGTGCTGCTGGCGCTCGGCGCGGCCGTGGCAGCCGGCGGCTGAGCATCCAGGCATCCAGGCGTTCAGGCGTTCAGGCGTGGTCCACGAGTTGCGCGAATCCCTTCTCGCGCGCGCAGTGCGCGCAGCAGAAGAAGTCTCCGCCGGCCTCAAGGCCGTGACCGAGGATGCGGCACTGGCAGTTCCCGCAGATCGGCGCCATCCTCTGGGCGGCGCACTCGATGCTGTCGAAGATGTGGACGGCTCCCGCGGCGCGCACCTCGAACGCCATCTCGTAGTCGTTGTTGCAGACCTCGCACACGGCCATGAACGATCAGCTCCTGTTTCACGCGCGGACAAGCACTGACAAGGCTGGGCGCCTACGGTCGGCCCTCCTGGACGTTAACGACAAGACGCGTTGAACCCCCGGCGGCGCGTTCACGCGCACTCGACGCGGACACATGAATCACCCAGCTGGGCGCGCACCGACGGTCGCCGGGGGCTACGGCCGCGGCGTGGGCCTCGCCGCCGCAGGAGCTGAGAGCGCTGCGCGGGCACACCCGGACGGCGTACCAAAGGAAGCCCCGCGCCCGCAGCCGTGGAGGACTTGACCGAGGGGGTTCGGAGAAGAGCCACAGAAGAGCCAGGGAAGAGCCAGGGAAGAGAGGAGCGGTCGATGCGTCGCAGTCTTGTGGTCGGGGCAGTTCTCGGGTTGCTGGTGACGGCTGGTGGAGCCGCGCAGACGGCCATGGCCGGGCCGACCGCCGTCGACCCGGCCGCCGCGTTGTGCTTCGGCCGGCCGGCGACGATCACCGGAACATCCGGAAACGACAGGATCACCGGCACGCCGGGGCCGGACGTCATCATCGCCGGTGACGGTGCCGACGTCGTCAACGGCCGCGGCGGCGACGACCGCGTCTGCGGCGGTGCGGGCGCCGACGATCTCTCCGGCGAGGAGGGCGGTGACAGGATCGACGGCGGTCGCGACAACGACTCCCTGTGGGGTGGCGACGGCGACGACGAACTGCGCGGCGGCGAGGGCGACGACAGCCTCTTCGGGGGCGCGGGGAGGGACCGTCTCGACGGCGGCCCGGGCACGAACTTCCACGACGGCGGCCCCGACGCCGACGTATGCGTCAAGCCCGATGAGGGGCGCGACTGTCCCTGACGGCGCGGCAGCGGGGGCTGTCCCTGGGACGGGACAGCCCCCGCGTCGCGCGGCGGGCTCACGCGGTGGCCAGCGCGACCTCGGTCGACTTGATCAGCGCCACGACCGGCGAGCCGGCGGTGAGGCCGAGGTCACCGACGGCGTCATGGGTGACGGCGGCCGTCAGCTCGCCGCCGTCGACCGCGACCTTCACGGTCGCCATGGCGTCGCCGGCGGTGACCCCGGCGACCGTGCCCGGAATCCGGTTGCGGATGCTCAGCCCGGCGACGGGGCCGGTGGCCAGCGACACCTCGGTCGACTTCACCAGGACGCGCACCGGCGTGTCCGGCACGACCCCGAGGTCCTCCACGGCCTCGCGGGTCACCGCCGCGGTGATCTCCTGCCCACCCGCGAGGCGCACCGTCACGGTCGCCATCGCGGCGCCGGGCGTGACGGCGGTGACGGTTCCGGCGAGCTGGTTGCGGATGCTCAGAGCCATGTCCGCACTGTAACCAGGCGATATAGCCGTTAGGCGTAGATTGCTCCGTTTCCCGCCTCGCGCGGCGACGCGCTCGCGCCTTGGAGCTTCCTCTTATGGGCCTGGCACATGCGACGAAGAAGCGCCCAGAGAGTTGTAGATGCCAGGGCATGACTCCTATCGTGCCGCACATGCAGCAGTACACCATCGGCCAGGCGGCGCGCCTGCTGGGCGTCAGCCCCGACACCGCCCGCCGCTGGGCCGACGCAGGCAGGGTCGCGACCCATCGCGACGAGTCCGGCCGCCGCCTCATCGACGGCCGTGACCTGGCTGCCTTCTCCGTGGAGCTGGCCCAGAGCGGCCCGGGGAGGACGAGGCGCCGTACACCTCGGCCCGTAACGCCTTCTCCGGCATCGTCACCGCCATCAAGCTCGGCGACGTCGCGGCCCAGGTGGAGATCCAGGCCGGACCGCACCGGCTGGTCTCCCTGCTCACCCGGGAGGCGGTCGAGGAACTCGGCCTGGAGATCGGCATGCGGGCCACCGCCCGCGTGAAGTCCACCAGCGTGCACATCGACCGCACCTGAGCCTCCTCGGCGCTCTTCGGCACCGCACTGTCCCCCTGCCCAGTCCCCGCCTCTTCCCCGAGGAGACATCCCCATGTCCCGCACGCTCACCGGTCGCCGCACCGCGGCCGCCCTGTTCACCGCCGCGCTGCTCGTCCCGCTCGCGACGGCCTGCGGCAGCGACGACGACAAGGGCGGCGAGAACGACGCCGGGACCAAGGGCGGCGGCCAGAAGGTCAAGCTGACCGTGCTCGCCGCCGCCTCCCTCACCGACGTCTTCAAGACCGCGGGCACGGCGTACGAGGAGGAGCACCACGGCACCAAGGTGACGTTCTCCTTCGCCGGCTCCCAGGAACTCGCCGCCCAGGTGCGGCAGGGCGCCCCCGCCGACGCCCTGGTCACCGCCGACACCACCACCATGGAGGGCTTGCGGGGCGACACCGGCACGCCGACCGTCATCGCCAGGAACCGCCTCGTCATCGCCGTCGGCGAGGGCAACCCGCACAAGATCGGCGGCTTGAAGGACCTGGCGGACGACAAGCTCAAGGTCGTCCTCGCCGCCCCCGAGGTGCCGGTCGGCCGCTACAGCAAGCAGGTCCTCGACGCCCAGAAGGTCGACGTCAAGCCGGTCTCGCAGGAGCCGAACGTGCGCGCCGTACTGAGCAAGGTGGAGCTCGGCGAGGCCGACGCCGGGCTGGTGTACGCCACCGACGCCGGCAGCGCGACCGACAAGGTCGACCCCGTCACCATCCCCGACGCCCAGAACGCCATCGCCTCCTACCCCGCGGCGGCCCTCAAGCAGTCGCGGCACGCGGACGCCGCCGCGGCGTTCGTGACCTGGCTCAGCGGCCCCGAGGCGCAGAAGATCCTGCGCGACGCGGGGTTCCAGAAGCCGTAGCCCGCCGCGCGTGAGCGTCCCCGCACCAGGAAGCCCCATGAAACGCACCCGTCCCGGGGCGCCGCGCCTGCGCGCCCCGGTCGTCCTCGCGCTCCCCGCGCTGCTCGCCATCGCGTTCCTGCTGCTGCCGCTGGCCGGCGTCCTCAGCCGTACGTCGTGGGGGAGCTGACCGGTCACCTCGGCCGCCCGGAAGTCACCGAGGCCCTCCGTCTCTCCCTCGTCGTCTCCTGCTGGGCGCTCGTCCTGTCCCTGCTGATGGGGGTGCCGCTCGCGTGGCTGCTGGCCCGCGTCCGCTTCCCCGGCAAGGCCCTCGTACGCTCCCTGGTCCTGCTGCCGATGGTGCTGCCGCCGACCGTCGGCGGCATCGCGCTGCTGCTCGGGTTCGGCCGCCGCGGCATCCTCGGCCCCTGGCTGGAGGAGACCTTCGGGCTCACGCTGCCGTTCCACACCTCCGGCGCCGTCGTCGCCGCCACGTTCGTCGCCATGCCGTTCCTGGTGATCAGCCTGGAAGGCACCCTCGCCGGGCTGCGGCCCGCCTACGAGGAGACGGCGGCCTCGCTCGGCGCCGCGCCGTTCCGGGTGTTCCGCACCATCACGCTCCCCATGGTCGCCCCCGGCCTGCTCGCCGGGGCGGCGCTCACCTGGGCCCGCGCGCTCGGCGAGTTCGGCGCCACCATCACCTTCGCGGGCAACCTCCCCGGCGCCACCCAGACCCTTCCGCTCCACGTGTACCTGCTGCTCCAGCAGGAGCCCGAGGCGGCGACCTCGGTGTCCCTGCTGCTGCTCGCGATCGCCATGGCCGTCCTGGTCGCGCTGCGCGGCCGGTTCACGGGGGTGGCCATGGGCGCGCCCGCGGCCCGCCGCCCCGACGTGGACGACGCCGCGCCCGCCGGAGACCCGCCGCTCGGCACGGCGCCGCGTGAGCCGGAGGCGGACCCGCCGCCGGGCTCCGGTGCGGAGCAGGCCCAGCGCCGGCCGCTCCGCGCCGAGTTGACCGGCTTCCTCCAGTTCGTGCTCGACGCGGAGCCCGGCACCACCATCGCCGTCGTCGGCCCCAACGGCGCGGGCAAGACCACCCTGCTGCGCGCCCTGCTCGGCCTCACCGACCGCGCCCACGCCGACATCCGGCTCGGCGACGCGGACCTCACCCGGCTCCCGCCGCACCGGCGCGGCGTCGCCTGGGTCCCCCAGGACGGGGCGCTCTTCCCGCACCTGAGCGCGCTGGCCAACACCGCGTACGGGCCGCGGGCCGGCGGTGTGCCGCGCGCCGAGGCCCGCCGCAGCGCGCAGGCGTGGCTCGACCGGCTCGGCGTCGGGCACCTCGCCGACCGGCGGCCCGCGCAGCTCTCCGGCGGCCAGGCGCAGCGGGTCGCGCTCGCCCGGGCGCTGGCCGTCCGGCCGCGGCTGTTGCTGCTGGACGAACCGCTGGCCGCCCTCGACCAGACCACCCGCGCTCACGTACGGCACACCCTGCGCGGCCATCTGAAGGGGTTCGGCGGTGTCTGCCTGATCGTCACGCACGACCCGGTGGAAGCCGTCTCGCTCGCCGACCGGATCCTCGTACTCGACGGCGGCCGCGTGGTCCAGGACGCGGTGCCCGCCGAGGTCACCCGCCATCCGCGGTCGCCGTGGGTGGCCCGGATGCTCGGCCGCAACGCCTGGCCGGGCACGGCCACTGCCGACGGCCTCGCCCTCGGCCACGGCGGGCGTCTGGTGGCCGCGGAGCCGCTGGCCACCGGGACGGCCGCGCTGGCGATCATCCCGCCGGAGGCGGTCTCCCTGCACCGGGAGCGCCTCACGGGCAGTCCGCGGAACACCTGGCCGGGAACGATCCGGGAGATCACCGCCGTCGGCAGCAGGCTCCGCGTGCTGGTCGCCTTCGAGGACATCCCGGACCTCGTCGCGGAGATCACCCCGGGAGCCGCCGCGGAACTCGGCCTGGCCGAGGGCACGCCGGTCTGGACCGGCGTGAAGGCCACGGAGATCACCCTGGTGGCCACCTGACCGGACCGCGCCGCACACGCGCGGAGCCCCCGCGCATCGATGCCATCGATCGATGAACGGGGGCTCCAGGAACGGAAAACCCGGCGTCGGCCGAGCAGAACGTCACTTGTTGACGCAGATCCCGCCGAAGGAGGGGTTCAGCAGCGCGATGACGTCCACGGTGTTGCCGCACACGTTGATGGGCACGTTGACCGGCACCTGGATGACGTTGCCGCTGATGGCGCCGGGCGACCCGATGGCCTTGGCACTGGCGGAGGAACCCTTGCCGTGGCTGTGGTGGTGCTTCTTGCCCTTGCCCTTGCCGTTGGTCTTGACCTTGGCCTTGCCCTTGGCGTTGGCCGTGACATTGACCTTGTGGCCGTCGACCTTCATGCCTTTGACCTTGATGGCGGCGGTCTTGCGGGTGTCGGCGCCGTTTGACTTGCTGATCTTCTGCTTGGTGATGACCACCTCGTCGCCACCGCCCGCCGCGGCCGCGCCACCGGCGCTGCCGAGGGCGACGGCACCCGCCGTGATGGTCAGAACCGCAGCCTTCGAGATGCGCTTCACGAGTCGTGTCCTTTCCCTGATCATTTGGCTCGGGGCCTGACCAACGACTCGTACGGTCCGCCGATACGCCTGGTCACTCGAATGCCCGCGTTTACGGCCGGGACCAGCGGCGATTCCCGGACGGCCGACTCCATGGCCGGTGCGGCCGGATGGCCTAGCAGACCATGCCGATGATCGCATTCGTCGATAGCAAGGACATGTTGAGACCGTCTCAGCGCCACCATGCAGTGAGGATCCCCATGCGTGTGTCCCTGTGCTGGGTGACTGCGGCTGCCCTGGTAGCCGCGGTACCCGCGACGTCAGCCCTCGCCTCCGACGCCGAGGACCCGAGCCCTGTTTCGGCCCGGTCCGGTCCCGCGCCTCTGTACCGGATGAAGGGCGCGATCCCCGGGCAGTACATCGTCTCGCTGGCGTCCGGCGTCAGCCCCTCGGCCATGGCGGACCGGGTCGGCATCCGGCCGATGTTCACCTATACGCGTGTCCATCACGGCTTCGCGGCCAAGCTCACCACCGCCCAGGTCGACATGCTCCGCAACCAGCCCGGGGTGAGCGCCGTGGAGCAGGACGCCCGGCTCGACGTGCCGCGTGTCACGGGCCCGGCGACAACCCGCCCCGCCCGCAAGCCCGTTGCCGCGACCCCGCGACGGCAGGCCGCGCCCGTGCCCTGGGGCCTGGCGCGGATCAACCACCGGGAGAACGGCGCCACCGGCTACGCCATGAAGGCCACCGGCGCGAAGGTCAACTCCTACATCATCGACACCGGGATCCAGCTGAACCACCCGGACTTCGGCGGCCGGGCCGTGGCCGGGCACAGCTTCATCGACGACGGGCGCGGCACCCGCGACTGCAACGGACACGGCACCCACGTGGCCGGGACCGTCGGCGGCACGACATCCGGCGTCGCCAAGAAGACCCGGCTGGTGTCGGTACGGGTCTTCGACTGCTCCGGCGTGAGCGCCAACTCCACCGTCATCGCGGCCGCCAACTGGGTCGCGGCCAACGCGAAGAAGCCCGCGGTCGCCAACCTGTCCCTGGGCGGCCCGTACTCCGCCGCCATGAACCGCGCCCTTGAGGGCCTGGCGGCCGCCGGGGTCTTCCCGGTCGTCGCCGCGGGCAACGAGAACAGCGACGCCTGCGCCACCTCGCCGGCCAGTTCCCCCGGTGCCCTCACCGTCGCCGCCACCGACCAGAAGGACCGCAAGGCGCCGTTCAGCAACTGGGGCCGCTGCGTGGACATCAACGCGCCGGGTGTGGACATCCGCTCCGCCTACCTCGGCGGCACCTTCCGCGAGCTGTCCGGCAGCTCCATGGCCGCGCCGCACGTCACCGGCGTCGCCGCGCTCTACAAGGACACCTACGGTGACGCCTCCTTCAAGTCCGTGGCGTCCTGGCTCATCGGCTACGCGACGCCCGGCGTCGACACCTCCAACAAGGGCGTTCCCACCGGGACACCGCCGCGGCTCGTCTACACGGGTCGGATGTGACCGCGGATCGGAGGTGACCGCGGAGTCGGCAGGAATACCGCCCGGCTACGGTTGGTTACCGTAGCTGGGCACCGCCGATCCGATGGGAAGCAGGCAGTCAGGCATGAGCACGGTTGAACTGACCAAGGACAACTTCGACGAGCTCGTCTCGTCGAACGACTTCGTCCTCATCGACTTCTGGGCGTCGTGGTGCGGTCCGTGCCGGATGTTCGCCCCCGTGTACGAGCGGGCGGCCGCGCGCCATGAGGACCTGCTGTTCGGCAAGGTCGACACCGAGGCGCAGCCGGAGCTGGCCGCCACGTTCCAGATCCAGTCGATCCCCACCCTGATGATCGTCCGGGAGAACATCGCCGTCTTCTCCCAGCCCGGCGCGCTGCCCGAGCAGGCCCTGGAGGATCTCATCGCGCAGGCCCGCGACCTCGACATGGACAAGGTGCGCGCCGCGATCGCCGAGGCGGCCGGGTCCGGGCCGGACGGCCAGCACCCGGACGGCGAGGACTGAACGCCGGTCGCCCGTCCGCCGCACATGGGCCCGGCGGTACGTCACACGTGGGGCCCGTTCGTCACACGCAGACCCGTACGTCACACACAGGAGGCATTCCGCATGGCAACGACGCGCACCGCGCACACCGTCTGGCAGGGCAATCTGGCTCAGGGGAAGGGCACCGTCACCTTCGACTCGTCCGGCATCGGGGAGCAGCCGGTGTCCTGGCCGTCCCGCGCCGAGCAGGCGGGCGGCAAGACCAGCCCTGAGGAGCTCATCGCCGCGGCGCACTCCAGCTGCTTCTCGATGGCGCTCTCGCACGGGCTGGCCCAGGCCGGTACGCCGCCGACGCAGCTGCGCACCCAGGCCGACGTCACCTTCCAGCCGGGCACCGGGATCACCGGGATCCATCTGACCGTGGAGGGCACGGTGGACGGTCTGGACGAGGACGCGTTCGTCGCCGCCGCCGAGGACGCCAAGACGAACTGCCCGGTGAGCCAGGCGCTGACCGGTACGGAGATCACCCTCACCGCGAAGCTGGCCTGACGGTCTCCACCCGCTGCAAGAGCCCCCAGGTGAACTCCGCGACGCGCGGGAGGCCCGGGGGTTCGGCGTCGCCGTCGGGCGCGGTGAAGGCGAGCCGCCACCGCGTGGGCGCGGTGCCCTCCAACGGCCGCACCGGCGCGAAGGCCCGCGCCACCTCGTCCACGGTGCACGACCAGGGCGTGAGATCCGCCGCCGTACGGAGCACCGGCCCGGCGGCGCCCGGGGCGCGGACCAGCCATTCGTGCCATACGGCGCCGCCCGGCGCCACCAGCACCTCGAACCGCAGATCCGGCCAGAGCGGCACCGGCCAGCTCAGCGCCTCGCAGTTCAGATCCCCGACGCGGTGGGTGGTCACCGTCTCCGGCGGCCCGAGTACCGAACGGTAGCGGGCGGCCGCGGCGCGCCGCCGGGGCGAGCGCTGCATGGCCTGCCAGCGCTTGTTGGCCTCGCGCATCTGGGCGCGGCTGAATCCCAGTTCGCGCAGCGCGTCCTCGACCAGCCCGGGGTGGTGGTCCGCCATCCGGCGCAGCAGGACGAGGATGAACGGGAAGGGGCTCGGGAAGGCGTCGGACGCCTCGTGCGCGGAACTCATGCCCCCATCGTGCCGCCCCAGGGACCGGTGATCGCGCCGCTCTGGCCGGGGTCCGGGCCGCAGCCCTTGGGAGGAGCCGCACATCGATCGGCACGGCCGGGAGGGCCGGGCGGCCGCGGGCGCAGGTTCTGCACACGATCCTCACAGCAGGCGGTATCTCGACTACGTGCGGGTCACATAATCTGCCCCGCGAAATGGATTACTGCCCTCCGTGCCGTCGGTATCTCAACGGCGCGCTCTCCTGCCCGGGATGCGGGACCCCCGCCGAAGAACTCCCGTCCTCCTCGCCCGAGTCCGGCACGGCCGCCGTCGCCGAGCCGTCGTCGCCCGGCGAGGGCGGTACGCGTGCGTCGCGGCGCGCCGCCGCCCGGAGCGAGACGTCCCGCCGGAAGCCGCGCCGTCCCACCGGCCGGGCGCGCAGGGCGCGGCGCGGCCGCGGCCGCAGGGTGGCGATCGTCGCCGGGGCCCTGGGGCCGGTGCTCGCCGCGCTGTTCGTCGCGGAGCTGGCCACCGAGGGCGGCATCTTCCAGCCCGAGGAGCCGCGGCCGCGCACCCAGCAGCCGATCGCGGACCGCAGCCCCGGCACGGCCGACGGCGACGGCACACCCGCGAGTGAAGCGCCCGGCGCGGGCCCGTCGACCGGCGCGGGCCGGGATTCCGAACGCCGGACCGCCGACTCGGACGGGGACGGCACAAAGGACGAGCGGGACGGCGAGAAGCGGGACAAGGACGGCGACGGCCAGAAGGACGAGGACCGGGAGGCGGGCGGCGCGCCGGAGCCGGGCGCGACCTCCTCCGGCGGCGGGGCACCCTCGCCCACCGCCCAGGTCCCCGGCGGCGGGTCCTCCAGCGGCGGGCCGTCGTCCCCGGACCCGGACCCGGACCCGAAACCCACCGATCCGCCCACGCAGCAGCCCATACCCGAGCCGACCTGCAACCGGTTCCTGTGGTGGTGCACCTGACGGCCCCGTGACCGTCCCGTACCCGAGCCGGGGAGCTCCGGGCGGGCCGGAGTCGGGAAACGGATCGGAGTCCGGCTACGGACCGGGGGCCGGGAGGCGGAGCCCCGGTCAGCCCGTCGCCGGTGCGCTGCCGCCCAGCATCCGCTGGAGCAGGTCGCGCAGCATGGTGCGCTCCGCCTCCGACAGCGCGGCCAGCGGCTCCCGTGCGAAGCCCAGCGACCCGCGCAGCCGCGCCGCGGTCTCCTGCCCCGCGTCCGTCGCGGCGGCGAGCTTCACCCGGCGGTCGGCCGGGTCGGGGCGCCGTTCCACGAGCCCGCGTGACGCCAGCCGGTCGACGATCCCGGTGATGTTGGACGGCTCGCACTTCAGCGTCTGCGCGATCCTGCGCATCGGCATGGGCTCGCGGGCCAGCAGCCCCAGCACCCGGGCCTGGGCGCCGGTCAGCGCGTGCTCGGCGGCGGCCGCCTCGTACTCCTCGTAGTAGCGCGCCACGACGGCGCCGATGAGTTCGACGACCTCTTGGGTCAGTGGATCGGTGCGCGGCGTCATGGCCACCACTCTACCCATTTGCTTGACAACATGAAATATCGGTGCGCATGATTGTTTCATCTCATGAAGCTTTTGGAGGCACCCGTCATGTCCGTCACCCCCGCCACCAGCCGCGCCTGGCACCTCACCGCACGCCCCCAGGGCTGGCCGAAGCCGGAGGACTTCGCCCTGCGTGAGGAGGCCGTGGCGGCCCCCGGCCCGGGTCAGATCCTGGTCCGCAACCTCTTCATGTCGGTCGACCCCTACATGCGCGGCCGCATGAACGACGTGAAGTCCTACATACCTCCGTTCCAGCTCGACCAGCCCATGGACGGCGGCGCGGTCGGCGAGGTCGTCGCCTCCGAGGCGGACGGCATCGCGGTGGGCGACCACGTGCTGCACGGCCTCGGCTGGCGCGAGTACGCCACCGTGGAGGCCCGGCACGCCGTCAAGGTCGACCCGGCGGCCGCCCCTCTCTCCGCGTATCTCGGCGTGCTCGGAATGACGGGCCTGACCGCCTACGCCGGACTGCTGGAGGTCGCCTCCTTCAAGGAAGGCGACGCGGTGTTCGTCTCCGGAGCGGCCGGCGCGGTCGGCAGCCAGGTCGGCCAGATCGCCAAGCTCAAGGGCGCCTCGCGGGTCATCGGCAGCGCGGGCTCGGACGAAAAGGTCCGGCTCCTGGTCGAGGAGTACGGCTTCGACGCGGCGTTCAACTACAAGGACGGGCCGGTCACCGACCAGCTCAAGGAGGCCGCCCCCGACGGCATCGACGTCTACTTCGACAACGTCGGCGGTGAGCACCTGGAGGCCGCCATCGACCGCCTCAACGTGGGCGGCCGCGTCACCGTCTGCGGCATGATCGCCCAGTACAACGTCACCGAGCCGCCCGCCGCCCCGCGCAACCTCGCGCTCGTCATCGGCAAGCGGCTGCGGATCCAGGGCATGCTCGTCACCGACCACAACGCGCTCCAGCCGCGGTTCGTCGAGGAGGTCGGCGGCTGGATCCGCGAGGGCAAGCTGCACTACCGCGAGACCGTCGTCAAGGGCATCGAGCACGGCGTGGACGCCTTCCTCGGCATGCTGCGCGGCGAGAACACCGGAAAGATGGTCGTCGGCTTCGGCGACTGACACCGGGCG
Source organism: Streptomyces sp. XD-27 (assembly GCF_030553055.1). NCBI lineage: Bacteria > Bacillati > Actinomycetota > Actinomycetes > Kitasatosporales > Streptomycetaceae > Streptomyces > Streptomyces sp. XD-27. The sequence continues at coordinate 2,237,976 of NZ_CP130713.1, read as the reverse complement.
CAGCCGCCCGGCGCGGACTCGCTAGGCTCCGGCCCATGCGTGATCTCGCCGCCGGGTTCGGCTATCTGATCAAGGGGCAGCGCTGGGTCGCCCGGCACGGCCGGTGGTGGGGGTTCGGGATGATTCCCGCCCTCATCACCCTCGTCGGCTACGTCGCGGCGCTCGTCGCGCTGTTCTTCTGGAGCGACGACATCGTCGCCTGGGCCACCCCCTTCGCCGACGACTGGAGCTCTCCCTGGCTCGGGATCTTCCGCGGCGCGCTCGCCGTGCTGCTCTTCGGCAGCGGCCTGACGCTTGCGCTGATCACCTTCACCGCCGTCACCCTCCTGGTCGGCCAGCCCTTCTACGAGTCGCTCTCCGAACAGGTCGACATCTCCGTGGCCGGGAGCGCTCCCGAGTCCGGACTGCCGCTCTGGCGTGAGCTGCTGATCTCGGCCAGGGAGAGCATCGCCGTCGTCGTCCGCGTCGCGTGCTGGAGCGTCCTGCTCTTCGCACTGGGCTTCGCCCCCCTCATCGGCCAGACCGTCATCCCCGCCGTCGGCTTCTGTGTCTCCGGGTTCTTCCTCGCCGAGGAACTCGCCGCGGTCGCGCTCGCCCGGCGCCGGGTGGCGCTCAAGGAGCGGCTGCGGTTGCTGCGCGGCCGCAGGGCGCTGACCCTCGGCTTCGGCGTGCCGCTGGCGCTGCTGTTCCTGATCCCGCTGGTCGCGGTGTTCCTCATGCCGGGCGCCGTGGCGGGCGCGACGCTGCTGGTCCGCGACCTGATGGGCGAGGACACAGAGGACACGGAGGGCGCGGACGCAGAGGTCGTGGACGACTCGGGCGACGCGGCCGCCGCGGCGGGCCGCCCGTGCCGCGTCGGCCTCGATGTCGCACGGTAGGGGAGTGCGTTGCGCCGTTAGAGACGATCAGGGGTCCAGGGTGTCCGCCGCCACTGACAGCACGGACCGCACCTGCGTGGTGATGGCCTGCCGGTCGCGTACGAAGTCCGGATCGGTGACCTGGCCGTGCGCCGGGTCGGTGTTGCCCTCGCCGAACCGCAGCACCGGCGTGTGCAGGTGGCCGCCCGGCGCGCGCAGCCCGACCGCGTCGCGCAGCAGCGTGGCCCGGTAGGCGATCTCGTTGGACAGGTAGTCGCCGCCGCCGCCCGCCCGGGCGGTGGAGCCCGGCGTGGGTCCGTCGGGCCGGTCCACCGGCTCGGTCCCGCCCGCCGGGATCTCGGTGACGGCGGTGTTGTCGTACACCGGGAACGGTCCCGTCGGCGCGGCGGTGATCCGCTCGTACGGCAGCGTGGTGACCGTCCACTGCGGCTGCTCGGCGGGCGTGGGCACCCCGGCGGGCACCGGGACGGTCCCCGTCCGGGAGACCTTGAGGTTGTCCGGGTAGCCTCCGCGCCAGGCGCCGTTGGTGCGCTCGACGTCGAACCGCCCCGGCCGTCCCTGGCTCACCGTCATGAACAGGTCGGCACGGCGCGGCCCGGACCGGAAGTGCGGCAGCAGCGTGCGTTCCACCGTGCCGTCCGCGAAGTCCGCCCAGCGCACCGGAAAGACCACGGTCTCGATCCGCGCCAGGCCCGCCGCCGTACGGATCGTGGTGCCGTCCAACGCGAGCGCGGCCGCGCCCGACGGATTGCTCCGGCGCACGTCCGCGTCGAGCTGGAACGGATCGAAACCGGTCACCACGACGCGCCGGATGTGCCGGCCCGCGGGCAGCTCGATCGAGTCCTGACCGCGCGAGGAGCGCTCCAGCGCGGCGAGCAGCGCGGCGCGTCGGCCGTCGTCGAGCGGAAACGCCGGCCGCCACTCGCGCAGGGCGCGGGTCATGCCCAACCGCGCCCAGTACAGCGGGCGGTCGTCGTCGCGGCTGAGGTCGCCGCCGGCCGGACCGCGCCCCTGGGCCCGCTCCACGGCCCGCCGCCACAGCCGCCCGCCGTGCCGCGCCACCACCCGCTCGGCCTGCGCGGCGCACCGCACGCCCGCCAGTGCCTCGGCGAACTCGGCCGCCACGCCGTCGAAGCCGCCACGCCGCAGGATCTCCTGGGGGACGGGCTGGGTGAGCCGCAACTCCTCCACCGTGAGCCGCGGCTCCTCCACGGTGGTGGACGGCCCGGCGGCGCTACCGGGCCCGGGGTCGGCAGCGGCCGGGGCGGCGAGGCACAGGGGGGCGGCGGCGAGCAGCACGGCGCCCAGCACGCCGAGGCGGGCACGTATCGGTCTCATGCCGAATCCTTCCGGTCGGATGATCACGTCGGGGACCGAGAGCGCAGTATTCCGCCCGGGGGCGGTCCGGCGCTACGGAGACGGCGGCGAGAGAAGGCGGCGAGAGGAGTCAGCGAACGGAGCCGGCGAGGAGGAGCCAGCGCGAGGAGTCGGCGAGGAGGACGGATACGCGGTACGGGCGCCTGTCGCGCCGGATGCGCCGTACGCCCGCTGACACACCACGTCCCGGTGACGCTCCCCGCCGGCGCCGCCCGGGCGAGGTACGCATGCAGGGCCGAAGAACTCCGTTCTCCCGCGATCGTGGAGGTCCGCGCATGCGTATCCGATTCCGTCGCGCCGCCCCGGCCGTCCTCGGCGCCGCGCTGCTGGCCGCGGCCGCGCCGCTGCCGGCGGCCGCCGCCCCCGGCCGTGCGGCCGCCCCCGCCCCGGAGCAGGGCTACGAGCTGACGATCGACCCGCGCGGGTATGTCGGGCCGAACGGTTCCATCCGGCTCTCCGGCACCTACCGGTGCACCAAAGGCGGCGCGGTCGGGCTCACGTTCATCAGCTCCACCCTCGAGCAGGGGGACCAGCAGCGCGGCATCGGCGGTACGGCCGCCGACTGCGACGGCAAGGTGCACCGATGGACGAACACCGACAACGCGGCCCTGATCGTGGGCGAGAGTTACGCCCCGGGGAAGGCCCGGGTGAAGGCCACGATCCTGCGCCTCAGCATGGAGTCCGGCCTGCCGCTGCCGGACGTGCTCACCGCCGAGCAGCAGAGCGTCCAGATGGTGTCAGGCTCCGGCGCGTAGCCCCTGCCGCGCGCCTCCCGCGGTCACTCCTCGGCGGGGCGCACGGCCAGCAGGGCGAGGAACGCGCGGAACAGCTCCGGCATGTCCACCGCCTCCGGGTCGTGCAGCCACTGGTACTGCAGCCCGTCCATCACCGCCACCAGCAGCGGAGCCGCCTGCTGCGGGGTCAGGCCCCCCGGCAGGCGGTCGCCGAACTCGCCGCGCAGGGTCTGCGCCATGTCCGCGCGCACCTCGTCGTAGCGGCGCCGGAAGTAGTCCCCGGCCGGGTGGTCGTCGGTGACGCTCTCGCCCAGCAGGGCCGAGAAGGTCTGGACGATGCCCGGCCGCATCGCGTTGTAGTCGACCAGCGCGGCCAGCAGGTCCAGCGGCCAGGGTTCGCTCCGCTCGGCGGAGCCGGTGTCCCACTGGTCGCGTTCCTTGAGCACGGCGATGAGCAGGGACTCCTTGGTGGGGAAGTAGTGCAGCAGGCCCTGCTGGGTGAGGCCGACGCGTTCTGCGACCGCCGTCAGGGTGGCGCCCCGATAGCCGCGTTCCGCGATCACTTCCAGGGCCGAGCGGACGATCTCCGCACGCCGTGCCTCGCTGCGTCTGCTGCCGGTGGCCCTCGTCATCGCCGGTCCCGCCTTCCGGTCGTGCGCTTCCGCTGCGCCCGTGACCTGACCGTACGATATTCGTTCATAACGTAGAGGTAACAAAGCCTACCGGCGTACAGGTAAGGCGGTTCAGGATGGAGGGGTCTCCGGCCGCGGCTGGAAGGCGCCCAGCGGGCTTCGACGAGGAGGTACGGCTGTGGTCCAGGCGGACGAGGCGAGAAGGAGCGACGTCGTGGAGGCGGCGCTGGGCCGGCTCGGCCTGGACGCCAAGACGCGGCTGCTCGCCGGGCAGGACATGTGGTCGCTGCCCGGCGCGCCCGAGGCGGGGCTCGGCTCCGTGGTGATGTCGGACGGGCCGGTTGGGGTGCGCGGTGTGCGGTGGACCGCCGACGATCCCTCGGTCACGCTCCCCAGCCCCACCGCGCTGGCCGCCACCTGGGACCCGGAGCTGGCGCGCCGGGCGGGGCACCTGCTCGCGCAGGAGGCCCGGCGCAAGGGCGTCCACATGCTGCTCGCGCCGACGGTGAACCTGCACCGCTCGCCGCTGGGCGGCCGGCACTTCGAGGCGTACAGCGAGGACCCGTATCTGACGGCCGAGATCGGCGCGGGCTATGTCACCGGAGTGCAGGAGGGGGGAGTGGGGGCGACCGTCAAGCACTTCGTCGCCAACGACGCGGAGACCGACCGCTTCACCGTGGACAACACGGTGTGCCCGCGTGCCCTGCGTGAGCTGTACCTCGCGCCGTTCGAGGCGATCGTCAAGAAGGCCCGCCCGTGGGGCGTCATGGCGGCGTACAACTCCGTCAACGGGGCCACCATGACCGAGCACCGCTTCCTGCAGCAGGAGGTGCTGCGGGGCGAATGGGGCTTCGAAGGCGTCGTCGTCTCCGACTGGCTGGCCGCCCGCGACACCGTGCGCGCCCTGCTGGGCGGCCTGGACATCGCCATGCCCGGCCCGCGCACGGTCTACGGCCCGGCGCTCGCCGCCGCCGTGCGGGACGGACGGGTCGCCGAGGCGGACGTGGACGCGGCGGTGCGGCGGGTGCTGTGGCTGGCCGCCCGCGCCGGAGCGCTGGTCGGCGCCCCACCGGCGGTCCCGCCCGCCGACCTGCCCTTCGCCGTCGACGGCCAGGCCCTCGCCCAGGAGATCGCCCGGCGCTCCTTCGTGCTGCTGCGGAACGAGCGCGGCGCGCTGCCTCTGGACCCCGCCCGCACGCCGCACCTCGCGCTGATCGGCGCCGCCGCCCGCGACGCCCGGGTCCTCGGCGGCGGCTCCGCCCAGGTCTTCCCCGAGCGCGTGGTCGCGCCGCTGGACGGGCTGCGCGCCGCGCTGCCCCCGGACGCCACCCTGACCTACGCCGTCGGCGCCGATCCCAGCGGCGAACTCTCCGTCGCCGACCGGGGCTTCACGCTGCGGGCCGTGGTGCGCGCGGCGGACGGCAGGCGGCTGGGCGAGCGGCGGCTGCCGAGCGGCGAGCTGCGCTGGCTCGGCGGCGACCTCCCGAGCGGTGTGACCTTCGAGGAGCTGCACACCGTCGAGACCACCGGCACCTTCACCCCGCGGGTCGGCGGCGTGCACTCCTTCGGCACCAGAGGACTCGGCGGCTTTCGGCTCGTGGTCGGCGGCGAGGTGCTGTACGACGGGCGGCAGACGCCCGAGCCGGGCGACCCCTTCGAGTCGTTCTTCGGCAGCCCCGTGCCGCGCGGGCGGATCGAGCTGACCGCCGGGCAGCCCGTCGAGATCAGCCTGACGTGCGTCGTCCCGACGATCGAGGACGCGCCGATCCAGGCCGTCGGCTTCTGCCTGATGCACCGGGAGCCCGAGCGGGACCCGGAGGAGCTGATCGACGAGGCGGTCGCGCTGGCCCGGGCGGCCGACGCCGTCGTCGTCGTGGTCGGCACCACCGAGCGCGTGGAGAGCGAGGGCTTCGACCGGGCCGATCTGCGGCTGCCGGGCCGGCAGGACGAACTGGTCGCCCGGGTGGCCGCCGTCAACCCGCGGACGGTCGTGGTGGTCAACTCCGGTGCCCCGGTGGAGATGCCGTGGCGGGAGGAGGTCGCCGCGGTGCTGCTGAGCTGGTTCCCGGGCCAGGAGGCGGGCGGGGCGCTGGCGGACGTGCTGCTGGGGGCGGCGGAGCCGGGCGGCCGGCTGCCCACCACCTGGCCGGCGCGGCTGGCGGACGCGCCCGTGCGGCGGGTCGTCCCCATCGCAGGTCAACTTCCCTATGAAGAAGGGGTGTTCATCGGCTACCGGGCGTGGGAGCGGTCCGGCGCCGCCCCCGCCTACTGGTTCGGGCACGGCCTCGGATACACGGACTGGGAGTACGAGGCGGTCCGGTTCACCCCGTCCGGCCCGCCCGCCGCGGAGCACGGCGAGCGCGATGAGCACGGCGAGCACGGCGGTGAACTGGGCACGGTCACGGTCCGGGTCCGCAACACCGGCGGGCGCGCCGGACGGGAGGTCGTCCAGGTCTATCTCGCCGCACCGCGCACGCCGGACGGCGCCGCCGCCGACCCCGTGGAGCGGCCCGCCCGGGTGCTGGCGGGCTTCGCCACCGTCGAGGCGGAACCGGGCGGGAGCGCCGAGGCGGTCATCGCGCTGCCGCGTCGTGCTGCGGAGACATGGGACGAGGACGGCGGCGGCTGGCGGCTCCCGGCGGGGGAGTACGCGGCGGAGGCGGGCCGCAGCGTCGCCGACCGGCGCCTGACGGTGCCCGTCCCCGTGCCTACGCGGCCGGCTCCTTCCGGGTGATCGTGCGGTACGCCATGTCCGCGAGCGCCTGCTGCCCCTCCTTGCTGGGGTGGAACCAGTCCCATTTGCTCAACTCGTCCGTGGTGAACCGGTAGTTGTGCACGGCGTCGTCGTAGCGGCACCGGGGGTCCTTGCCGCAGACGTCCTTGAGCGCGGCGTTGTAGGCGTCCACCCGGTCCTCCACCTGGCGGCGGCGCTCCACCGACGCGGCGTCGTCCGCGGTGGAGTCCTTCAGCATCGACGGGCAGATCCCCAGCTTCCAGACCTGCCGCCCGAAAAGGTTGTTGCGCCCCTGCGACCACAGCCGCTTCAGATCCGGCACGCTCGCCACGTACACCTGGGTCTTGGGCAGCGCACGGCGCAGGGACGTCAGGGCGGTGGTGAAGTCGGCGCGGAAGTCGGCCGTCGGGGTCATGTCGTCGACGGAGTCCCGGCAGGCGTCGTTGGCGCCGATCAGCACCGTCACCAGCTCCGGCTCGTGGGCGGTGGCCGCCCGCATCTGGGCGGGCAGATCGGCCATCAGGGCCCCCGTCTTGGCGTGGTTCCAGCTGCGGACCTCGCCGCCGCCGGAGGGCCGCAGCCGCCGGGCGAGGCTGTCCACCTCCGTACCGGTGGCCCAGGACACCTCCGGGCAGTCCTTGAGCACGGAACAGGCGTCGAAACCGCGGGAGATGGAGTCGCCGACGGAGGCGAGGGAGCGCGGCCGGGTGTCCCACGACGGGGTGGCACGGGGGGCGGGGCGCTTGACCGCCCGCTCGCTCCCGCCGTCCCCGTCGCCGCCGCCCGAACCGAGAGTGCAGCCGGCCAGCAGGGCGGCGGCCGCGAACAGCGCGCCCGCGGTGGTCGCGGTGGTGCCGGTGGCCGGGCGACGGCGCCGATCGCGCCCGTACGAGCCCCGCATGACTGTTCCCCCTCCGACTGATGGGTGATATCTATCCAGGACCGACGGTACGTCACCCGCGTGTCGGCGCCGCACGGTAGCTTTTCCCCATGCTGGTCGGGCTCCGGCCCAGCGGAGACGCAATCCGGCACCAGAGCATTACGCAGCGTCAAATCTCGTCCGTTTTGGCGGGGATTACCCGCGGTAGCGTTTACGTCAGGTAACCTCGGGAGCTGGTGCGGGCGTGATCATTGGGGCAGAATGTCTCTTGCTGTCCGCGGGCGCGACCGGTACGGAGGCGAGGCCGCTGGGGAAGGCGAACCTCGAACCGCACTGGAGGTCCCGGTGACGACACGTGGAGTTCTGTACGTGCACTCCGCCCCGCGCGCGCTGTGTCCCCATGTCGAATGGGCCATCGCGGGCGTCCTCGGCGTGCGCGTCACCCTCGACTGGATCAAACAGCCCGCCGCGCCCGGCACCTGGCGTGCCGAATTCTCCTGGCAGGGCCAGGTCGGCACCGCCTCCAAACTCGCCTCCGCGCTCCGCGGCTGGCACCTGCTGCGCTTCGAGGTGACCGCCGAGCCCTGCGCCACCGCCGAGGGCGAGCGCTACAGCTCCACCCCCGAACTCGGCATCTTCCACGCCGTCACCGGCATCCACGGCGACATCCTCATCCCCGAGGACCGGCTGCGTGCCGCGCTGGCCCGCTCCACCCGCGGCGAGACCGAGCTGGCGGACGAGGTCGCCAAACTGCTGGGCAAGCCCTGGGACGACGAGCTGGAGCCCTTCCGGTACGCGGGCGAGGGCGCCCCGGTCCGCTGGCTGCACCAGGTCGTCTGAGCCGCGCTCAGCTCTCCGGCACAGACGGTCGACAGACGGCCATACGGCTGAGGCCCGCCCGGTCAATGACCGGGCGGGCCTCAGCCGCGTAACGGGAATGCGAGGTCAGACGGTACGCAGCGCCAGCACCACGTTGTGGCCGCCGAAGCCGAACGAGTCGTTCAGCGCCGCGATCGTGCCCTGCTGCGGCAGCGGGCGGGGCTCATCGCGCACGATGTCCGCGTCCGCCTCCGGGTCCAGGTTGGTGATGTTGATCGTCGGCGGGGCCACCCGGTGGTACAGGGCCAGGATCGACGCGACGGTCTCCACACCGCCCGCGCCACCCAGCAGGTGGCCGGTCATGGACTTCGTGGCGGAGATCGCCATGTGGTCGACGTCGTCGCCGAACACCTTGCGCAGCGCCTTGATCTCCGCGATGTCGCCCTGCGGGGTCGAGGTCGCGTGCGCGTTGACGTGCACGACCTCGGCGGGCTTGAGGTCGGTGGAGTCCAGCAGGTTCTGGAGCGCGTGCGCGATGCCGTTGCCGGACGGCTCGGGCTGCGTGATGTGGTGGGCGTCGGCCGAGACGCCCTGGCCGACGGCCTCGGCGTAGACCCGCGCACCGCGCTGTGCGGCGTGCTCCGCCGACTCCAGCACGATCATGCCCGCGCCCTCACCGAGGACGAAGCCGTTGCGGTCGACGTCGTACGGACGCGAGGCGCCCTGCGGGTCGTCGTTGCTCTTGGACATCGCCATCATGTTGCCGAACGCGGCGATCGGCAGCGGGTGGATGGCCGCCTCCGTGCCGCCCGCGACGACCACGTCGGCGCGGCCGGTGCGGATCATCTCGATGGCGTAGCCGATGGCCTCGGCGCCCGACGCGCAGGCGCTGACCGGGGTGTGCACGCCCGCGCGGGCGCCGACCTCCAGGCCGACGTTGGCCGCCGGGCTGTTGGGCATCAGCATCGGCACGGTGTGCGGGGAGACCTTGCGGGCGCCCTTCTCGCGCAGCACGTCGTACTGGTCGAGCAGCGTGGTCACGCCGCCGATACCGGAGGCGACGACGGCGCCGAGCCGGTCCGGGTTCACCGAACCGTCCTCGCCCGCCTTGCCGGCGAAGCCGGCGTCGGCCCATGCCTCGCGGGCGGCGATCAGCGCGAACTGGGCCGAGCGGTCCAGCTTGCGGGCCTGCGGCCGCGGAATGATCCCGGCCGGGTCCACCGCGACCCGCGCGGCGATCTGGACGGGCAGCTCGGCCGCCCAGTCCTCCTCCAGCCGGCCGACGCCGGAGCGTCCGGCCAGCAGGGCCTCCCAGGTCGATGCGCTGTCGCCACCCAGCGGTGTGGTTGCGCCGATACCGGTGACGACCACGGTGCGATTGGTCGAGTTCACAGGAATTCTTACTCCACGTGTAGAGGGGGCCTTACCTGCCACCGCTGGGGTGGCGACAAGCGCTCAGGCTCAGGCCTGGTTGTCCAGAATGTACTTGGTTGCGTCGCCGACGGTCTTGAGGTTCTTGACGTCGTCGTCCGGGATCTTCACGTCGAAGCGCTCCTCGGCGGCGACGACGACCTCGACCATGGACAGCGAGTCGACGTCCAGGTCGTCGGTGAAGGACTTGTCCGTCTGGACGTCCTCGACCGGGATGCCCGCGATCTCGTTCACGATCTCCGCGAGACCCGCGACGATCTCTTCCTGCGTGGCGGCCATTGCGGCGCTCCTTCTTCGGTGTGTTGCGGTGGAGTGCGCAGCGTCCGCTATCTGCGGGGCTGCGTGGGATCTTGCCTAAGGGAGGGTAACGACCGTCGCTGCGTAGACGAGACCCGCCCCGAAGCCGATGACGAGCGCGGTGTCACCGCTCTTCGCCTGCCCGGTCGCCAACAGCCGCTCCATGGCGAGCGGAATGGAGGCTGCCGAGGTGTTGCCGGTCGTCTCCACGTCACGGGCGACCGTGACGTGCTCCGGCAGCTTGAGGGTTTTGATCATCGAGTCGATGATCCGCATGTTGGCCTGGTGCGGGATGAAGACGTCGAGGTCCTTCGCCTCCACCCCGGCCGCGTCCAGCGCCTGCTGGGCGACCTTCGCCATCTCGAACACCGCCCAGCGGAAGACCGCCTGGCCCTCCTGGGTGATGGCCGGGAAGCGCACGTCGGAGGCGGACTCCGCGTCGCGGTACACGTCCCAGGGCAGCGTCTGCATGATCGTGTCGGACTTGTCGCCCTCCGAGCCCCACACGGTCGGGCCGATGGCGGGCTCCTTGGCGGGGCCGACGACGACCGCGCCCGCACCGTCGCCGAACAGGAAGGCCGTGGCACGGTCCGTCAGGTCGGTCAGGTCCGACAGTCGCTCGACGCCGATGACCAGCACGTACTCGGCGCTGCCCTCGACCACCAGGCCCTTGGCGAGGGTGAGGCCGTAGCCGAACCCGGCGCAGCCCGCGGAGATGTCGAACGCGGCCGGCTTGCCCGCGCCGATCAGGTGCGCGATCTCGGTCGCGACGGCCGGGGTCTGCTTGAAGTGCGAGACGGTCGAGACGATGACGGCCCCGATCTGCTCCGGGGTGATCCCGGCGTCGGCGATCGCCTTGCCGCCCGCCTCGACGGACATCGAGGCGACGGTCTCGTCCGGACCGGCCCAGTGCCGGGTGGCGATTCCGGAGCGGGTGCGGATCCACTCGTCGGAGGAGTCGATGTGCTTGAGGATCTCGTCGTTCGGCACCACCCGGGTGGGGCGGTAGCCGCCGACACCCATGATGCGGGCGTACGGGGAACCCTTGCCGGGCTTGATCTTCGCGGTCATGCGCTTCGGGCTCCTATTCGGCCGGTGCGGCGTGCTCGGCGATCAGCTCGCGGGCCGCGTCGAGGTTGTCCGGAGTCTTGAGGGCGAGGGTCTTGACGCCGGGCAGGGCGCGCTTGGCCAGGCCGACCAGTGTGCCGCCCGGCGCCACCTCGATGATCGCGGTGACGCCCAGCTCCTTGAAGGTCTCCATGCACCGGTCCCAGCGGACCGGGTTGGCGACCTGGCCGACCAGGCGCTGGACGACGTCCTGCCCCGAGGAGACGACCCGGCCGTCCTTGTTGGAGACGTAAGCCGTGCGCGGGTCGGCCACGGCCAGCTCGGTGACCGCGGCCTCCAGGGCCGCGACGGCCGGGGCCATGTGCTGCGTGTGGAAGGCGCCGGCCACCTTGAGCGCGACGACCTTGCGGGTGCCCTCGGGCTTGTCCTCGGCGAGCGCGGCCAGCTGCTCGGCGGTACCGGCGGCCACGATCTGGCCCGCGCCGTTCACGTTCGCCGGGGTCAGGCCCAGCTTCTCCAGGTGCGGGAGGACGATCTCCTGCTCGCCGCCCAGCAGCGCGGACATGCCGGTCTCGGTGACGGCGGCGGCCTCGGCCATGGCCAGGCCCCGCTTGCGTACGAGCCCCATGGCGGCCTCTTCGGGCAGCACGCCGGTCAGCGCGGCGGCGGCCAGCTCACCGACGCTGTGGCCGGCGGCCGCGCCCACGAGGCGGGAGAAGTCCTCCGCCGTCGGGAACAGCTGCCGGGCGGAGACCAGCGACGCCGCGACCAGCAGGGGCTGGGCGACGGCGGTGTCGCGGATCGCGTCCTCATCGGCCTTCGTGCCGTAGTGGACCAGGTCCAGGTCGATGGCGGCCGACCACGCACGGAGCCGGTCTTCGACACCGGGGAGGTCGAGCCAGGGGGTCAGGAAGCCTGGCGTCTGGGCGCCTTGGCCGGGAGCGACGAGTACGAGCACTCTCACACTCTCTCTTGTGGGGGCTCTCGCCCGCCCGTGAGGACAGGGACGAAGAACCGATGAGGGAATTGTTGGTGTCCAACAAAACGGCTTAGCTCGGGGTCTCCCCATCCGCGAGACGGCCCAGGATGAGCGCGATGCGCAGGGTGAACGCCGACCGGACATCGGAGGGTGACCATCCGGTGACATCGGTCACACGTCGCAGCCGGTAGCGGACGGTGTTGGGGTGGACGAAGAGCATCCGGGCCGCGCCTTCCAGACTGCTCGCCTGCTCCAGATAGACGCTGAGCGTCTCCAGCAGCGCCGAGCCCGCCTCCTCCAGCGGTCTGTAGATCTCCTCTACCAACTGCTCGCGCGCGGCCGGGTCGCCGGCCATCGCGCGCTCCGGCAGCAGGTCGTCCGCCAGCACCGGGCGCGGCGCGTCCGGCCAGGCCGCGCACGCCTTGAGACCGGCGGCCGCGGCGCCCGCGGAGCGGGTGGCGGCGAGCAGGTCGGACACCACCGGACCGGCCACCACCGGGCCCGGCGCGAACGGGCCGATCAGCGCCTTCGCCGTGTGCAGCGGATTGTCCGAGCCGCCCGCGATCACCACGAGACGGTCCCCGAGTACCCCGGTGAGGACCTGGAGCTTGGCGTGCCGCGCGGCCCGCCGGATCGCCTCCACGGTCAGCTCGCTGTCCCCGTCCGGTGCCGTACCCAGCACCACGATCACATGCTCCGGCGAGTTCCAGCCCAGTGCGGCGGCCCGGGACAGCGCCCCCTCGTCCGCCTCGCCCGACAGCACCGCGTTGACCACCAGGGACTCCAGTCGGGCGTCCCAGGCGCCGCGCGCCTCGGCCGCCTGCGCGTACACCTGGGCGGTGGCGAACGCGATCTCCCGCGCGTACACCAGCAGCGCCTCGCGCAGCACCGACTCGTCCCCCGGAGCCGCCACGTCGTCGATCGCGGACTCCATGACCTCGATGGTCGTGCGGACCATCTCCACGGTCTGCCGCAGGGTGATCGCCCGGGTGAGCTCGCGCGGCGCCGTACCGAAGACGTCGGTGCTGATGGCCTGCGGCGCCTCCGGGTGCCGGAACCACTCCGTGAAGGCCGCGATGCCCGCCTGGGCGACCAGCCCGATCCAGGAGCGGTTCTCCGGGGGCATGGCGCGGTACCACGGCAGCTGCTCGTCCATACGGGCGATGGCGCTGGCGGCCAGCTTTCCGGAGGACTTCTCCAGGCGGCGCAAGGTCGCGGAATGCGGGTGATCGGGCTTCGCTGCGGGTTCAGGCACGAGGACAAGCCTGCCTTATCGGATGGGGTGCTTGTGGGGGTACCCCTGGCCGAGCCGGGTTACCGTGGGCGCGTGATCTGGGTTCAGCGGGCCGACGAGCGCTACCGGGGCGGTGACGAGGCGGGCACCGAGACCCGCCACGCCTTCTCCTTCTCGGGTTTCTACGATCCCGACAACGTGCGGTTCGGGATGCTGGCGGCGTGCAACGAGGAGCGGCTCGAAGCCGGCGCCGGGTTCGCCGAGCACCCGCACCGCGACATGGAGATCATCACCTGGGTCATCGAGGGCGAGCTCACCCATGAGGACTCCACCGGCCACCGGACGGTGGTGCGCCCCGGCGACGTCCAGCGGCTCAGCGCCGGCAGCGGGGTACGGCACGTGGAGCGGAACGCGGGCCCGGCGCCGCTGCGGTTCGTGCAGATGTGGCTGACGCCGGCGGAGTTCGGCGGGGAGCCGTCGTACGAGGTGGTGCGCGGCATCCCCGACGACACGCCGTACGCGGTGCCGCGCGCGGAGGCGGTGTTCCATGTGCGGCGCCTGCCGGAGGGCGCGCGCACGGCGCTGCCGCTCGCCCCGTGGGTGTACGCGCACGTGGTGCGCGGCACCGTGCGGATCGCCGGCGAGCGGCTCGGCCCGGGGGACGCCGCCCGGATCGACGACGCGGAGGGACTGGACGCGGTGGCGGTCGGCGACGCGGAGTTCCTGGTGTGGGAGATGCACACCGAGCCGGTCTACGGCTGACCGCCGGCGCGGGCTATCCCGCGCGCAGCTCGGCCAGGACCGCGTCCGTGAACGCGGGCCACGCTTCGACCGCCCACGGCCCGAAGGCCCGGTCGGTCAGCGCCACGCACGCCGCCCCCGCCTTCGGGTCCACCCACAGGAACGTCCCCGACTGCCCGAAATGTCCGTACGTCCGCGGCGAGGACGAACCACCCGTCCAGTGCGGCGTCTTCGCGTCGCGGATCTCGAAGCCCAGCCCCCAGTCGTTCGGCCTCTGGTGGCCGTAGCCGGGCAGGATGCCGGTCAGCCCGGGGTGGACCACCGAGGTCGCCTCGGCGACGGTCTCCGGCGCCAGCAGCCGCGGGGCCTGGAGCTCCGCCGCGAAGCGGACCAGGTCGTCGACGGTCGACACGCCGTCCTTGGCGGGGGAGCCCGGCAGCGCGGTCGCGGCCATGCCGAGCGGCTCCAGGACCGCCTCGCGCAGATACTCGGCGAACGGGATGCCCGTCGCCTTGGCGATGTGGTCGCCGAGCACCTCGAAGCCCGCGTTCGAGTACATCCGGCGGGTGCCCGGCGCGGCCATCACCCGGTGCTCGTCGAAGGCGAGGCCCGAGGTGTGGGCGAGCAGGTGCCGCACCGTGGCGCCGTCGGGACCGGCCGGCTCGTCCAACTCCACCGCGCCCTCCTCGACGGCCACCAGCGCGGCGTACGCGGCGAGCGGCTTGGTGACCGAGGCGAGCGGGAACCGGTGTCCGGTGGGGCCGTACGATCCGGCCACGGCGCCGTCCGCCGTCACCACGGCGGCCGCCGCCGTGGGCACGGGCCAGTTCTCGATCAGTCGCAGGCTCTCCATGCGCACGAGCCTAGCTCGTACAAGAGTCCGTCAAATCTCCGCTTGCTTGGAGTGCGCTCCAAGTCTCTAGCGTTGAACGGGTCGTGAGGGATCAGGACCCGACAACGCGAAGAGGTGAAAGCGGTATGACCGTGGTCGAGACCGCGCCGGTGCCGTTGAGTCTGTGTCTGACGCCGACGCCGCACCCGCGGCCGGCCGGGCAGGACCGCTACACGATCAGTGAGGTCGCCGAGCACACCGGACTGTCGGCACACACCCTGCGCTGGTACGAGCGCATCGGGCTCATGCCGCACGTGGACCGCAACCACACCGGGCAGCGCCGCTTCACCAACCGCGATCTGGACTGGCTGGCCCTTGTCGGCAAGCTCCGGCTGACCGGGATGCCGGTCGCGGACATGGTCCGCTACGCCGAGCTGGTGCGGGAGGGGAGGCACACCTACTCCGCCCGCGAGGAACTGCTGACCGCGCACCGCGACGCGGTGCGGCAGCGGATCGCCGAGCTGCAGAGCACGCTCGACGTCCTCGACTACAAGATCGACATCTATGCTGACGCCCGCCGGGCGTCGGAGAGGGCCTGACCGCAGATGAGCAACGAGACGATAGCCACCGCCCGCCTCGGCACCGACGGCCCGGAGGTCGGCGTGCAGGGCCTGGGCTGCATGGGCATGTCCCACGCGTACGGGCCGACGGACGAGGCGGAGGCGCGGGCGACGCTGGAGCGGGCCCTGGAACTGGGCGTCACGCTCTTCGACACCGCGGACATGTACGGCTTCGGGCGGAACGAGGAGTTCCTCTCCCCGTTCGTGCGGGCCCGCCGGGACGAGGTGGTCCTGGCCACCAAGTTCGCCATCGTCCGGCGCGAGGACGACCCGTCGTACCAGGAGATCCGCAACGACCGGGCGTACATCCGCCAGTCGATCGAGGGCAGCCTGCGGCGGCTCGGCGTCGACCACGTCGACCTGTACTACATGCACCGGCGCGATCTCGAGGTGCCGATCGAGGAGACCGTCGGCGCGATGGCCGAGCTGGTCGCCGAGGGCAAGGTGAAGCACCTCGGGCTGAGCGAGGTCTCCGGCGGCGAGCTGCGCGCGGCGCACGCGGTGCACCCGATCGCGGCCGTGCAGTCGGAGTGGTCGCTGTTCAGCAGGGACGTGGAGGAGAACGTCGTGGCGGCGGCCGCGGAGCTGGGCGTGGCCTTCGTGCCGTACTCCCCACTCGGCCGCGGCTTCCTGACCGGCGCGTTCACGGACGCGGGCAAGGAACTGGGCGCGGCCGACTTCCGCAGCACGCAGCCGCGCTTCACGGGCGACAACGCCGCCGCCAACGCCGCGCTGCTGGCGCCGGTGCGGCAGGTTGCCGAGGCGCACGGCGTCTCGCTCGCGCAGGTCGCGCTGGCCTGGGTGCAGCAGCGGGCCGAGGCGCACGGGCTGGCCGTGGTGCCGATCCCGGGCACCCGCAAGCGGACCAGGCTGGCGGAGAACACCGCGGCGACGCGGCTGCGGCTGACCGAGGAGGAGCTGGGCCTCCTGGAGCCGATCGCGGGCAAGGTCGCGGGCGGCCGCTACGCCGACATGGGCTTCACATCGGCGGGCCGCGAGTAGCACCGCCTTGAGCGCCCGGGGCCGGAGCCCCGAGAGGGTCAGAGCTGTGCCAGCAGCTCGGCCTTCTTCGTGCTGAACTCGTCATCCGTCAGCAGCCCCGCCGAGTGCAGCTCCCCCAGGTGCCGGATGCGGTCGGCGATGTCGGCCGGGTCGCGCCGGGACGGGGCGGTGACCAGCGCGGTGGGCTGGTCACCGGGCAGCGGGGCGCCGCCCGGGCCCGCGGCGCGGACCGCTTCCAGGACGGCCGCGGCGAACGGCAGCGACTCGTGCACCAGGCCGTACCCCATGCCGAAGACGACGGCGGCCGGGTCCTGGTCCGCCGCCGTCGGCTGCTCGCCGAACGCGCGGCCGAGCAGCCGCAGATGCCCGTTGCCGTCGTCCTTGGCGGAGCCGGAGCCGGAGGAACCGTTTCCGGCCTTGGCGGAACCGTTTCCGGTCTTGGCGGAGCCGCCCCCGGACCCCCGGCCCTCCGGGGAGCGCCACTCGACCCCGGCCAGCTCGTCGATGGTGAAGCGCTGGTCTCCGGCCTTCCACTTCGCGGACGAGGCGCCGGTCCAGAACCAGCGGAAGGACACCGCCTTGCCGTCGTACGACGCCTTGCCGTCGTACGCCTTGAAGGCCATCGGGGGCGCGGGGGCGGCCACCAGGTGGTCCTCGGCGGGGGTCGCGGCGGCGGGGCCGAGGGCGGTGCGTATCTCCTCCGCGTAGTACTCGGCGAGGGCCTCGCGCGCGCCGGGCAGGACCAGCCGGTAGGGGTCGTAGGCATCCTTGAGCTGGCCGTCCGCGGCCTCCATCAGCGGATCGGCGCCGGGCCGCGGCACAGCCCGCAGCACCACCGTCCCCCGCTTGCCGGGAGCGAGCTCCACGGCGGCCAGCGCCTCGTAGGGGATCCGGCGCTCACCGAGAGCCTGGAGCAGTTTCGGTGTACGAATCCCCCGTTCGAAGCGGATGAGCACGGAGTCGGTGTCGAACTCCCAGACGGTGTGAAAACCGGCCAGCACATCACCCATGCGGCTCATCGTATGCGGCGGTCGCCCGCCCGTCCCCCTTTGCTGCGCTTCGCGCGTCAAACGTCTGGTTGTCCGATCAGGTCGGCCCGGAGCGGCAATCGTCGCCGTTCGCGCAGGTCACCGTGTGGATGTCGCCCACGCCGAGTCTGGCGAAGTTGGCAAGGCTCTCGGTGCCGGGCACGAAGTAGCCGGAGTGCCCGTGGGCTCCGTCGGCGGAGAGTACCCGCGCCCCGAAGGCCGGGGAGACCGGGTCCGCCCCGTGCCCCAGGCCCCCGACCTCCAGGTTCGGTACGTCCTCGATCCAGTCCCCGGCATCCCGCATCGCCCACACCCGCGCCGTCGTGCCCAGGTCCGAGGCGTGCTCGGCGCGCATCCCCGGGCTGCCCGCCACCGCGATGTCGGTGACCTTCCGGGACAGGTCGCGGGCGGCCACGCCGCACACCACGGAGCCGTAGCTGTGGCACAGCAGCGCGACCCGGGAGCGCTCCGGCAGGCCGTTGACCAGGGCGCGCAGCCGCAGGGCTCCCTCGGAGGCCCGCTTGCCGGTGGCCGACTCGAGGTTGGTGCCGTCCGGCGAGGTGTAGTCCGCCCACGCGATGACCGCGTGGGCGCCGCCCGGCCGCAGGGACCGCTCGGCGCGGTGGACGGCGCGGGCCATCCCGAGCACGGAGGTCTCGGGCCGCGCGGTCTTCTGGAAGGTGAGGATGTCGGTGTCCACTCCGGGCACCACGACGGCGACCCGCCGCGCGTGGGCGAGGTCGCCGAAGACCTCGGCGGCCCGGCCGGACCCGGCCGGGTCGAAGGCGAGGATCTGCCGGCCGGGGCTCAGCATCGACTCGTACCGGTGCATCCGGCGCCGCGCGTCGGACCGGCCGTACGGGGTCAGCGCGCTGTCGTGGGTGCGCTGCTGCTCCACGTTCCGCGCCTGGATGAGGGCGCGCCGGTTGGCCTGGTAACGCAGGCTCACGGGAGCGCCGTTGAGGTTGCCCACGACCAGCGGATAGCGGAGCACCAGCCGGGTCTGCTGGGCCGGGGTGAGCGACTCGAAGAACCGGGACAGCTGCCGGGGTTCGGTGTTCGGGTCGGGCAGGGGCCGTCCGCTGACGGAGCCCTGTCGCCAGGCGGAGAGCTCCTGGGCGCGCGGGTCCATGGTCCCGTTGTGGTGCCGGATCGCCGTCCAGCCGGTGATCGCGAGCAGCACGAACACCACAGCCAGCGCGAGCAGCGTGCGCCAGGCCGTGGTGGAAGGAGAGGAGGAACCGAGCCCCGGGAAGGAAGTCACCGCGGGACACCCTAGGAGACGGGTGATGCCGCCCGCCAAATGCGTGATCTATCTCACGTTATGAAACGCTGAATTTGATGCTGTCTGCTCTTGTCTGTCGGCTTTTGCCAGGTTTCCACCAGTGCGGGGCCGATGTGGTCGAGGTAGGCGGTGGTGAGCTCGCGAAGGGACTGCAGGGTGTGCGCCGAGCCCTCGTTCCAGAGCCGGCCGGCCATCCGGACCGCTCCGCCGAAGGCCGCCACGATCAACCGGGGCCGGGGGTCGGTGTCCACGTCGAGGCCCTCGCGGCGGGCGATCTCGCGCGCCATCCGCTCCTCCAACTCGGCGGTGCGGCGCAGGTGGACGGCGAGCAGGGCCGGAGTCGACTCGATCGTCCGGTACATCCGCAGATGGAGCTCGATCGGCACGATCTCCGCGATGGCCGGCTCCATGGCCCGCCAGGTGGCCGCGGCGGCGCCGCGCAGCACGGCGATGGGTGTCTCGTGGGCGGGCCGCTCGCACACCGCCGCGTAGACCTGCGTGTCCACCACCGACTGGACGGCGAAGGCGGCCTCCTCCTTGTTGGCGAAGTAGCGGAAGAAGGTGCGCTGGGAGACGTCGACGGCGGCGGTGATCTCGTCGACGGTGGTCCGCTCGTATCCCTGGGCGGTGAACCGTTCGAGTGCCGCCCGGACCAGGGCGTCGCGGGTCCGCCGCTTCCTGCGCTCGCGCAGCCCGGCGGGCGGCGCTCCGTGCTCTGGGTGCACCTGGTGGCTCACTTCCTGGCGCGGTCGGGCGGATCACGATACCGGCGGCGGATACGGCTGACGGCGGCCTTGCCGCCGCGCGCCCCCTATCAGGGTGGACCTTGATCGACTCCCTTGAGCGGCACCGGAGCCGCCACCAGGCTGGCCCCCGTTCGCATCGGCGAATCAACTCGCATCGGCGAATCAACGAGACGCCCGACACGGGGGAGTGATCCATATGCGCGAGACCATCACCGCCGCGGCAGCCTGCACCGTCCTGGCGGCCGCCACCGCCCTGCTGACCCCGGCCCCGGCTCAGGCCACGGCCGTCACCGCCGCCACCGCCGCGCCATCGGCGGCCCGGTCCGGCGCCTGCGCCACCGGCCAGCTGTGCCTGTGGCGGGGCGCGGGCTTCAGCGGCGCCCGTACGACCCACGAGCTGTCCGACACCGACATCGAGAGCTGTGTCCCGCTGCCCGGCGGTGCCACCGCCGCCAGCCTGGCCAACCGCACGGGGCGGCCCGTCACCACGTACCAGAGCGCCGAATGCGGCGAGACGGGTGAGTTCGACACGTACCCGTCGGGCTCCTGGGCGCCGGAGTCGCCGTACCAGGTACGCGCCTTCAAGATCTGGGAGAGCTGACCGGCGGTTCGCCGGTCCGGGCCTGCGGCGCCATGGCGGGCCCGGACGGGTGGGAATGCGCCTGCGGCGGCGCGGCCGGCTGTTCCTGCCCCGTACGCGGATGTCCGTGGTCCGTACGCGGATGTCCCTGCGGCGGCCGGCCCGCGCGCGGCGTGCCCGACAGTTCGGCGAGCTCGGCGCGGAGCGCCCGCACCTCGGCCGTCAGCACCTCGATCGCCGCCGTCTGGCGGCGCTCCTCGGCGTCGTCGCGCTCGAACCGGGAGATGAACCACGCGGCGATGTTCGCGGTCACCACACCGAGCAGGGCGATCCCGGAGAGCATCAGACCCACTGCGAGCAGCCGCCCCAGTCCGGTGGTGGGGGCGTGGTCGCCGTAGCCCACGGTGGTCATCGTGGTGAACGCCCACCACACGGCGTCGTCGAGGGAGCGGATGTTCGACCCGGGGGAGTCCCGCTCGACCTCCAGGACGGCCAGCGAACCGAACATGAGCAGCCCCAGGACCGCGCCCGCGACGTAGGTCGTGAGCCGCACCTGTGCCGCGATCCGGGCGCGCTGCCCGGCGAGCAGCAGCGTCGCGACCACCCGCAGCAGCCGCAGCGGCTGCACCAGCGGCAGCACCACCGCCAGCAGGGCCAACGGCTGCCCGCGCACGAAACTCCTGCGGTCCGGCGCCCAGTACAGCCGCAGGGCGTAGTCGAGGGCGAAGGCGCCCCACACCACCCACTCCACGACCGTGCACGTCCCGCGCAGCAGCGGTCCGGCGTTCGGCTCGATGATCGGGACGGCGTACGCGACGGCGAACGCGAGGGCGAGCACCAACAGCGGTGTCTCGGTACGCCGCTCCCACCACGCCTGCGTCGGATGCTCGGTCATGCCCGGCATTCTCCCAACCTCCGACCGGGCGCGAATCGAGCCACCGGCTCCTTCGGAGCGGAGACCGGGGTTCCGCACCCGAAACCCCGGCGGACCCCGCGGCGGGCAGACCGCGGGCGCGGACACAGCTGGGCTCGAGCCGCACTGCGGCGCAGCCCCGGCCATGCGCCCGCCGCGCGGCCGGGCCCGCGCCCACGCGCCGACGTAGTCGGGCCCCGAACCGCGACGCGGTTCGGGGCCCGACTACGTGATCCCGCTGTGGCTCAGCGCCGCGACTAGGCGTCGCCGCCCGCCGCGCCCGGGTCCGCCGCCGCGACGTCCAGCAGCTGGTAGCGGTCGATCGCCTGCTTCAGCGCCGAGCGGTCCACCTTGCCCTCCTTGGCGAGCTCGGTGAGCACCGCCAGGACCACCGACTGCGCGTCGATGTGGAAGAAGCGGCGCGCCGCGCCACGCGTGTCGGCGAAGCCGAAGCCGTCGGCGCCCAGCGACTGGTACGTGCCCGGCACCCAGCGCGCGATCTGGTCCGGAACCGCCCGCATCCAGTCGGACACGGCCACCTTCGGACCCTCGGCGCCCGTGAGCTTCTGCGTCACGTACGGCACGCGCTGCTCCTCCTCCGGGTGGAGGAGGTTGTGCTGCTCCGCCTCGACGGCGTCGCGGCGCAGCTCGTTCCAGGAGGTCGCCGACCAGACGTCGGCCTTGACGTTCCACTCCTCGGCGAGGATCCGCTGCGCCTCGACGGCCCACGGCACCGCGACACCGGAGGCGAGGATCTGCGCGGGGATCGCGCCCTTCTCGCCTTCCTTGAAGCGGTACAGGCCCTTGAGGATGCCCTCGCGGTCCACGTTCTCCGGCTCGGCCGGGTGCTGGATCGGCTCGTTGTAGACGGTGAGGTAGTAGAAGACGTCCTCGCTGTTCTCGCCGTACATACGGCGCAGACCGTCCTGCACGATGTGCGCGATCTCGTAGCCGAACGCCGGGTCGTACGCGACGACGGCCGGGTTGGTCGAGGCGAGCAGCTGCGAGTGGCCGTCCGCGTGCTGCAGGCCCTCGCCGGTCAGGGTCGTGCGGCCGGCGGTCGCGCCCAGGACGAAACCGCGCGCGAGCTGGTCGGCCATCTGCCAGAACTGGTCACCGGTGCGCTGGAACCCGAACATCGAGTAGAAGACGTAGACCGGGATCAGCGGCTCGCCGTGCGTGGCGTGCGCGGAGCCCGCCGCGATCAGCGAGGCGGTGCAGCCCGCCTCGGAGATGCCGTCGTGCAGCATCTGGCCGGTCGGCGACTCCTTGTAGGCGAGCAGCAGGTCGCGGTCGACCGCCTCGTAGGTCTGGCCCAGCGGGTTGTAGATCTTCGCGGACGGGAAGAGCGAGTCCATACCGAAGGTGCGGTACTCGTCGGGCGCGATCGGCACGAAGCGCTTGCCGATCTCCTTGTCCCGCATCAGGTCCTTCAGCAGCCGGACGAACGCCATCGTGGTGGCGATCGACTGCTGGCCGGAGCCCTTCTTGACCGCCGCGTACACCTTGTCGTCCGGCAGGTTCAGGGGCTTGGCCCGCACGACACGGGTGGGCACATAGCCGCCCAGCGACTTGCGCCGGTCGTGCATGTACTGGATCTCTTCGCTGTTGGGGCCCGGGTGGTAGTACGGCGGCAGGCCGGACTCCAGGTCCTTGTCCGCGATCGGCAGGTGCAGCCGGTCCCGGAAGCGCTTGAGGTCGTCGACCGTCAGCTTCTTCATCTGGTGGGTCGCGTTGCGGCCCTCGAAGTTCGGGCCGAGGGTCCAGCCCTTGACGGTCTGCGCCAGGATCACGGTCGGCTGGCCCTTGTGCGCCTTGGCCGCCGCGTACGCCGCGTAGATCTTCTTGTGGTCGTGGCCGCCGCGCCCCAGGTGCTGGATCTGCTGGTCGGTCATGTTCTCGACCATCTTGCGCAGCCGCTGGTCGTCACCGAAGAAGTGCTCGCGGATGTACGCGCCGGTCTCGGTGGCGTACGTCTGGAACTGGCCGTCCGGCGTGGTGTTCAGCTTGTTGACCAGGATGCCGTCGCGGTCCTGCGCGAGCAGCGGGTCCCAGGTGCGGTCCCACACCAGCTTGATCACGTTCCAGCCGGCGCCGCGGAACTGCGACTCCAGCTCCTGCATGATCTTGCCGTTGCCGCGCACCGGGCCGTCGAGGCGCTGGAGGTTGCAGTTCACCACGAAGGTGAGGTTGTCCAGGCCCTCGCGCGCCGCCAGCGACAGCTGGCCGAGCGACTCCGGCTCGTCCATCTCGCCGTCGCCCAGGAACGCCCAGACGTGGCTGCGGGAGGTGTCGGCGATGCCGCGCGCCTCCATGTAGCGGTTCATCCGCGCCTGGTAGATCGCGCCGAGCGGGCCCAGGCCCATGGAGACGGTCGGGAACTCCCAGAAGTCCGGCATCGACCGCGGGTGCGGGTAGCTGGACAGGCCGTAGGGAGCCTTCGACTTCTCCTGGCGGAACGCGTCGAGCTGCTGCTCGGAGAGCCGGTCCAGCAGGAAGGCGCGGGCGTAGACGCCGGGGGAGGCGTGGCCCTGGAAGAAGATCTGGTCGCCGCCGTCGCCCTGGTCCTTGCCGCGGAAGAAGTGGTTGAAGCCCACGTCGTAGAGGGAGGCGGAGGAGGCGAAGGTGGCGATGTGGCCGCCGACACCGATCCCCGGGCGCTGGGCGCGGGAGACCATCACCGCGGCGTTCCAGCGGGTCGCGTTCAGGATCCTGCGCTCGATCTCCTCGTTGCCGGGGAAGAACGGCTCGTCCTTGGTGGCGATGGTGTTGACGTAGTCCGTGCTGCGCATCTCGGGCACGGCGACCCGCTTCTCGCGGGCGCGCTCGATCAGGCGCAGCATCAGGTAGCGGGCACGTTCCCGGCCTCGCTCATCGACGGCTGCGTCGAGCGAGTCGAGCCATTCCTGGGTCTCTTCGGGATCGAAGTCCGGGACCTGGCTGGGAAGGCCGCCAATGATGATCGGGTTGCGATCGGATGCGGAAGCCACGCTGTTCCTTCGCTGTTTCGTCGTGTTGTGCGCCGTACGCGATCGTGCCGTGCACACAAACGGTTGGTGCTCTGCTGATGTCTGATGTCGCGCCGCATCCATCGTGTACCTCGCGTATGGGGTACGTCATCTCTACTGAGTGGTAACCACCACTTTGTGAGCTGCGGCGCCGCGTGGCCGCCCGGCTGTCGACGGCCAAACCGCAACCTTACGCCCACGGCGGAGGTCCCCCGCGTACGGCCGTTCGGCCCTGAACGTCGTAATCTGGCGACACAAGTCCACAAAAGCCCTGAATCGCTGTGGCGTGAATCACGGCGGGCTCTGGCAGTGGGATGCGAGTTGCGGTGACACCGCCCCATCCGTCACCGTTTCGGCGGTCTCGGAGGCTGGGTACTTGCGCGATCCGCCCGGCCCGTGTGGACTACGCCCAATGCTCTCGCGTGCGCGCGAGGTGGCAGAAGCATTCATGAACGTGACAGGAGGACATCCGTGAGCGCGACCGCGGACCACGCGGAGGAGCGGACCAACCCGGCGGCAAAGCTGGGGTTCGAGCCCGGACAGGTGGTCCAGGAGATCGGCAACGACGACGACGTTGATCAGGAGCTCCGCAAAGGTATCGAGGCCCTGATCGGCCAGGAGCTCGTCGACGAGGACTACGACGACGTGGCCGACGCCGTCCTGCTGTGGTTCCGTGATGACGACGGCGACCTTACGGACGCGCTGGTGGACGCCATCGGCCTGATCGACGATGGCGGCCAGATCTGGCTGATGACCCCCAAGACCGGGCGTGACGGCTACATCGAGCCGAGCGACATCAACGAGGCCGCACAGACCGCCGGCCTCTCCCAGACCCGCAGCATCAACGCCGCCAAGGACTG
This sequence comes from Streptomyces sp. XD-27, assembly GCF_030553055.1. NCBI lineage: Bacteria > Bacillati > Actinomycetota > Actinomycetes > Kitasatosporales > Streptomycetaceae > Streptomyces > Streptomyces sp. XD-27. The sequence continues at coordinate 2,213,298 of NZ_CP130713.1, read as the reverse complement.
GACGGGCAGCCGTATGGTCACGCCGAAGGGCCCCAAGCGCTGAGGCGACCGGGCAGACACCGCATGAGAGCCCCCCTCCGGGTCGAACCGGAGGGGGGCTCTGCGCGTAGGGTGGTCGCGACCTGTCGAGCTGATGCGAAGGGATGTCTCCTATGGCGATAGAGGTCGGTACGAAGGCCCCGGAGTTCGAGCTCAGGAACCAGCACGGCGAGACGGTCCGGCTGGCCGACTTCCGCGGCGAGAAGAACGTCGTGCTGCTCTTCTACCCGTTCGCCTTCACCGGCGTGTGCACCGGTGAGCTGTGCGCCCTCCGCGACGAGCTGCCGAAGTTCGTCAACGACGACGTCCAGCTGCTGGCCGTCTCCAACGACGCGCCGTTCTCCCTGCGCGTCTTCGCCGAGAAGGAGGGCCTGGAGTACCCGCTGCTGTCGGACTTCTGGCCGCACGGCGAGGTCAGCCGCGCCTACGGCGTCTTCGACGAGGAGAAGGGCTGCGCGGTGCGCGGCACCTTCGTCATCGACAAGGAGGGCGTGGTGCGCTGGACGGTCGTCAACGGACTCCCGGACGCCCGCGACATCAGCGACTACGTGAAGGCGCTGGAAAGCCTGTAACCAAGGCGCCGGAAACCCTGTACCCAGGGGAACCGCTCACTAGGATCAGATCGTTGATCCGATGGCAACCGCAACACAACAGGGGGCACACCGTGCTCCTGACGAACCTTTTTGGGAGGACTCGTGGGAGTCAGCCTCAGCAAGGGCGGCAACGTCTCGCTGACCAAGGAAGCCCCGAACCTGACCGCTGTCATCGTCGGTCTGGGCTGGGACGCCCGTACCACCACTGGCACTGACTTCGACCTCGACGCCAGTGCCATCCTGACGAACACCGAGGGCAAGGTCGCCAACGACCAGAACTTCGTGTTCTTCAACAACCTCAAGAGCCCCGACGGCTCCGTGGAGCACACCGGCGACAACATCACCGGTGAGGGCGAGGGCGACGACGAGCAGATCAAGGTGAACCTGGCCGGCGTTCCGGCCGACGTCGCCAAGATCGTGTTCCCGGTGTCGATCTACGACGCCGAGACCCGCCAGCAGAGCTTCGGCCAGGTGCGCAACGCGTTCATCCGCGTGGTCAACCAGGCCGACAACGTCGAGCTGGCGCGCTACGACCTGAGCGAGGACGCCTCGACCGAGACCGCCATGGTCTTCGGCGAGCTGTACCGCAACGGGGCGGAGTGGAAGTTCCGGGCCATCGGCCAGGGGTACGCCTCGGGTCTGCGCGGCATCGCGCAGGACTTCGGCGTCAACGTCTGACCCGCCAGTTCGTCCGTACCTCGGTACGCAAAGATCCGGCGCCGCACACCTGACAGGAGTGCGGCGCCGGTCGTGCTTGCGGACGGCGCGGCACGCGGGACCTCGCGCACACGGCGGGACGCACAGCCCTCCGGGCGGCGCGGGACGCAGAACACAGCAGAGCATCGCAGGACGCAGAACACAGCAGAGCATCGCAGGACACACGACATCGGGGAGGAAAACGCATCATGGGTGTCACGCTCGCCAAGGGAGGCAACGTCTCCCTCTCCAAGGCCGCGCCGAACCTCACGCAGATCCTGGTCGGTCTGGGCTGGGACGCGCGCTCCACCACGGGGGCGCCGTTCGACCTCGACGCCAGCGCGCTGATGTGCCGCTCGGGCCGGGTACTGGGCGACGAGTACTTCGTCTTCTACAACAACCTCACGAGCCCGGAGGGCTCCGTGGAGCACACGGGTGACAACCTCACCGGCGAGGGGGACGGGGACGACGAGTCCCTCCTGGTGGACCTGTCCAAGGTCCCGGCACAGGTCGACAAGATCGTTTTTCCTGTGTCGATCCATGACGCGGATGCCCGCGGTCAGACGTTCGGCCAGGTCAGCAATGCCTTCATCCGCGTGGTGAATCAGGCCGACGGCAATGAGCTGGCGCGGTACGACCTGTCGGAGGACGCCTCCGGCGAAACCGCGATGATCTTCGGGGAGGTGTACCGCTACAACGAGGAGTGGAAGTTCCGGGCCGTTGGGCAGGGGTACGCGTCGGGGCTGCGAGGCATCGCTCTAGACTTCGGGGTCAACGTTTCGTAAAGCCGCGTACAGGCGCGGGGGAGACCCCTCACGAAGAAGGATTGGGTAGCACGTGCTGCTGAAAACCTTTGGTTGGTCGTTCGCCGCCACGGCGGCCGGCCTGGCCTTGGCCGGAATTTTGTGGTCGTGGGAGGGGCTAGCGATCGTCGGGATCCTGTCGATCCTGGAGATCTCGCTCTCGTTCGACAATGCCGTGATCAACGCCGGCATCCTCCGGAAGATGAATGCCTTCTGGCAGCGGATCTTCCTGACCATCGGCATTCTGATCGCCGTCTTCGGCATGCGACTGGTCTTCCCGGTCGTCATTGTCGCCATCACGGCGAAGATCGGGCCGATGGAGGCGATCGATCTGGCGATCAACGACAAGGACCAGTACGAGCACCTGGTCACCGCCGCCCACCCGGCGATCGCCGCCTTCGGTGGAATGTTCCTGCTGATGATCTTCCTCGACTTCCTCTTCGAGGAGCGGGAGATCAAGTGGCTGGCGTGGCTGGAGAAGCCGCTGGCCAAGCTCGGCAAGCTGGACACGCTCTCCATCGTCATCGCCCTGGCCACTCTGCTGGTCACGTCCGAGATCCTCGCGGGGGACGTGGCGCACGGCGGCGGCGACAAGACCGCCACGGTGCTCCTCTCCGGTGTCGCCGGTCTGGTGACGTATCTGATCGTCGGCGGTGTCTCCGGCTACTTCGAGGAGAAGCTGGAGGAGGCCGAGGAAGAGGACGGCGAGGAGTCGGAGGGATCCGCGATGGGCGCCGAGGCCGACAAGAACGGCGGCCCGTCGGTCGTCGGTCTCGCCGGCAAGGCCGCGTTCGCCATGTTCCTCTACCTGGAGGTCATCGACGCGTCGTTCTCCTTCGACGGCGTCATCAGCGCCTTCGCCATCACCAACGACATCTTCATGATGGCGCTGGGCCTGGGCATCGGCGCCATGTACATCCGGTCGCTGACGGTCTTCCTCGTCCGCAAGGGCACCCTCGACGAGTACGTCTACCTGGAGCATGGCGCGCACTACGCCATCGGCGCGCTCGGCCTCATCCTGCTGGTCACGATCAAGTACGAGATCAGCGAGGTCATCACCGGCCTCATCGGTGTGGTCCTGATCGCCGCCGCGTACTGGTCCTCGGTGGTCCGCAACCGGCGCGAGGCGGCGGACGGCGGCGGCTCGGAGAGGCCGGAAGTCTCCTCCGGAGTGTGACCCGGGGGCGATTGAGGAACGCTGAAAAGCGGGGCGGCCGGAGGAGGACTCTCCCTCCCGGCCGCCCCGCGGCAGTGTCGGGCGAATGACGACCCGGCCGGAAGCGGCCGGCGGGGTGGGGGTGGTTCACGGTGGGCTTCTGGAGCAACTGGGGCCGGGGCGCACAGCAGTTCGACAGCGGCGACGCCGCCGGCGTGGTGGAACTGACCAGGCGGCGCCCCACGATCTCGCTGACCAAGCAGGGCGCCGCCGGCGGGAACCTGCGCGTCAACCTGTCCTGGCGGATGCGGACCTCGGATTTCGGCGGCAGGCGCGGCTGGGACCAGAGCCTGCTCCGGCACCCCCTGCGGATGTTCAAGCCCGAGATGGTCCAGGCACAGGGCCCGGCGATGGTCAACGTCGACCTCGACCTGGCCTGCATGTACGAGCTCCAGGATGGCTCCAAGGGCGTCGTGCAGCCGCTGGGCGACTTCTACGGCAGCCTCAACGCCGCGCCGTACGTCCAGCTGAGCGGCGACGACCGGTTCGGCTCGGGCTCCGGCGAGACGGTCTTCATCAACCTGGACCACAAGGACGACATCAAGCGGCTGCTGGTCTTCGTCTACATCTACGACGGCACGCCCGCGTTCGACCGTACGCACGCCCTGGTGACGCTGTATCCGAGCAACGGGCCGCGGGTCGAGATCTCCCTCGACGAACGGGCGCCGGAGGCCCGCTCCTGTGCCGTGGTGATGATCGAGAACGTCAAGGGCGAGATGGTCGTGCGCCGCGAGGTGAAGTACGTGTACGGCTTCCAGGCGGAGCTGGACCGGCTGTACGGGTGGGGCCTGCAGTGGGGGCGCGGCTACAAGAAGACCAAGGTCTGACGGACCGGCCCGGGGTCGGCACCGGCACCGTCTGGCGGACCTGCCCGGCGACAGCCCGGGGGTCGTGTGGCGGATCTGTCCGGGGCTGGCCGAAGCCGTCTGGGGGACCTGCCCGGGGCCGACTGAGGCCGCCTGGCGGATCCACGGGGCTGGCCGAGGCCGTCTGGCGGATCCGCCCGGTCGGCTAGCGCCGCTGGAACTGCGGGCCCTGCGGCGGCAGGGTGAAGGCCGGGTCCGGTATCGGCGGCGGGGCGGTCGGCGGCTGCGCCTGCTGCGGATAGCCGTAGGCCGGGGCCTGCGGGTAGCCGTATGCGGGCTGCGGCGCGGGCGGTGCCGGGTGCTGCGGATAGCCGTAGCCGGGCTGCGCCTGCGGCGGGGCCGACGGCGGGGGCGGCATCTGCGGATAGCCGTACCCGGCCGCGGCGGGCTGCGGCGCCGATCCCCAGGAGTCCTCGTCGAACGTCGGCACGGGCGGGCCGGGCGGCCCGGGCGGAGGGCCGGGGACCCCCTGCGGCTCCGTAGACGGCAGGGGAGCGGGGACGCTGGACGCCGGGGCGGGGGCGCCTGCTGCGGGTGCCGGCGCGGGTGCGGCAGGCGCCGTGGAACCGGACGGTTCGGGGGCCGCGGCGGCGGGCCGGGCCGACTCGGGAGCCGGCGGGGCGGAGCGAGCCGATTCGGGTGTCGGAGCGGCGGAGCGAGGGGCTCGGGGGCCGCCGCGGCGGAGCGCGAGGGGTCGGTGGTCGGCGCGGCGGACCGCGAGGGGCCGGTGGTCGGCGCGGCCGAGCTCTCCTGCTCCCCGTCATCGTCGACCGAGATGCCGAACTCGGTGGCCAGCCCGACCAGCCCGGACTCGTACCCCTGACCCAGCGCCCGGAACTTCCAGGCGTCGGCGCGCCGGTACAGCTCGCCGCAGATCATGGCGGTCTCCCGGCCGGTCTCGGCGGTGACCTCGAAGACCGCGATCGGCTCGGTGCCGGCCGGGGCCGCCGCGTCGTAGAGCAGCACGGTCAGGTCCCGGACGCGCCCGAAGGGGCCGCCGTCCGCCGAGGCGGCCAGGACGACACGGTCGACCCCCGCCTCCAGCGCCGCCAGATCGGCCTCGACGGTGTCCGTGAGACCTTCCGTCAGCCGCTTCTTGGGCAGGTGCCGGACCAGCCCCGAAGGATGCCGGGGCTGGTTGTAGAAGACGAAGTCCTCGTCCGAGCGCACGCGGCCGTCGGCTGCCAGCAGCAGCGCGGAGGCGTCCACGTCCGGTACGTCGGCGCCGGGGGCCCAGCGCAGCACGGCCCGTACGGCTGTGGCGTCCAGCGGGATGTTCGATCCCTTCAGCATCGCGTGCGTCATGTCCGCAATCCTGCCTTCCCAGAGGGGGCGGGGACAACGCAGGGTAGGGGCGGTGCGGAAAGCGGGACACGCGGACGATGCGGAGGAGTTACTTGATTTTCATGAGCTTGGGGAACTCTTGACCCAACTTCGGACGTACGATTATCGGCCATGCTCGCGGCCTGCGGGCCCAGGAGAAGCACCGGCGCAACGGGGAGATTTATGCAGCATTTCGGGCACCTGTCGGCTGTGGTGCGGAAGGAACTGTTCCACCGAGAGCCGGGCGAGTTCACTGCGGACTCGCCCGCGCGCACGTTGGCCATCGCCCTCGGTGCCACGCTCTACAGCCCCGCCACGAGGCCCCGACTCGCCGAGGACATCGTCAAACAGGCAGGTCGCGGCGTGGTGTCCATGGTGCTCTGCCTGGAGGACTCCATCGACGACGGCGAGGTCGCCGAGGCCGAGGAGAACCTCGTTCGGCAGTTCGCGGAGCTGGAGGCCCGGCACGCGGATGCCGCGCTGCCCCTGTTGTTCATCCGGGTGCGCACCCCCGAGCAGATCGCCGACCTCGTACGGCGCTTCGGAACCGCCGTCCGGCTGCTGTCCGGATTCGTACTGCCGAAGTTCACCGAAGAGCGGGGAGTTCCCTTCCTGGAAGCCCTGATATCGGCCGAAACGCGGCAGACCGCCGAGGTGCTCGGAGGACGGCGGCTGTATGCGATGCCCGTACTGGAATCGCCCGAGCTGCTCCATTTGGAGACCCGCACCGAGACGCTGGGCGGCATCGCCCGCACCATCGACAAGTACCGCGACCGGGTGCTGGCGCTGCGCCTGGGCGTGACCGACTTCTGCTCGGCGTACGGGCTGCGCCGCGCACCCGACATGACCGCCTACGACGTGCAGCTCGTGGCCGGGGTGATCGCCGACGTGGTCAACATGCTGGGCCGCGCGGACGGCACGGGCTTCACGGTCACCGGACCGGTGTGGGAGTACTTCAAACCCCACGAGCGGATGTTCAAGCCGCAGTTGCGGCGAAGCCCGTTCACCGGGCGCGCGGAGGCGCTGCGCACAGCGCTGATCGAACACGACATGGACGGCCTGCTGCGTGAGATCGAACTCGACCGCGCCAACGGACTCCAGGGCAAGACCTGCATCCACCCCACCCATGTGGCCCCGGTGCACGCGCTGTCGGTCGTCAGCCATGAGGAGTTCACCGACGCCACGGACATCCTCGGCCCGGAGCGCAGCGGCGGCGGCGTCCTCCGTTCGGCGTACACGAACAAGATGAACGAGGTGAAGCCGCACCGGGCCTGGGCCGAACGGGTCCTGCTGCGCGCCGAGGTGTTCGGCGTGGCACGCGAGGACATCAGCTTCGTGGAGCTGCTGGCCGCGGGGCTGCGAACCGTATGAGTCGCGGCGGGAACGGGACGGAAACGGGGACGAAGGTGACGGACGAGGGCACCGGCGGCGGCACGGACGAGGGTGCCTACGACGGCACGGACAAGGGCACCGGCGGCGACACGGACGAGGGTGCCTACGGCAGCACGGACAAGGGCACGGACACGGACATGGTGTGGTCGGGACAGTGGGTCGCGGACCGGCTGGGCGTCGGACTCAACGGTGCCTCGGGCGAGGCGTCCGGCGGTGCGAAGCTGCGGGACCTCCTGGGCCTCGCCCTCCGGCGCAACCCCAAGCGCGCTCATCTGCTCGTCTCCAACGTGCTGGGCAAGCACGTGCCGCAGCGCCCGTGGACCGTCTACGCGGCGGGGCTGGGGCTCGGCCGCCGGGTACGCGAGCTCCTCGGCGACGACGCGGCGGCGCGCGCCGTCGTCCTCGGCTACGCCGAGACCGCGACCGGCCTGGGCCACAGCGTCGCGGACGGGCTGGCCCTCGCCCCCTACCTGCACTCCACACGGCGGCCCGTGCCGGGCGTCCGCGCGGTCGGCGGCTTCGAGGAGGAGCACAGCCACGCCACCTCGCATCTGCTGCTGCCGCAGGACCCGGAACTGCTGAGCGGGCGCGGGCCGCTGGTCCTCGTCGACGACGAGTTCTCCACCGGCAACACGGTCCTCAACACGATCGCCGCGCTGCACGCGCGCTACCCCCGCGACCGGTACGTGGTCGTCGCCCTGGTCGACATGCGGTCGGCAGCGGACCGGGCCCGGCTGGAACGCTTCGCGGCCGACCTCGGCGCCCGCGTGGACCTGATCTCCCTGGCAGCGGGCACGGTGACCCTGCCGGACGGCGTACTGGAGCGGGGCCGACGGCTCGTCACCGAACACGAGACGGCGACGCACGAGGCGGTGGCGCCCGATGCGACGACGCACGAGGCCGCGGCGAATGAGTCTGCGACGGACGATGCGGCGGCGCACGAGGATGCGGCGCACGAGGTAGCCACGGCGGCTGCCGCGGTTCCCGGCCACGGGGTCGGGCAGGCCGTGTGTCGCGTCGACCTCGGCTGGCCCGAGGGCCTGCCCGACGGCGGACGGCACGGCTTCACACCCGCACACCGGGCACGACTGGAGGCCGCGCTGCCGGACATGGCGGCCCGTATCGCGGACGCGCTGGGCCGGGGTCTGGGCGCCGGGACGCCCGCGGCGGGCGGGTCCCCTGCCCCGCACCTTCCCACGGCACCGACGACAGGCGGCTCTGCCGCGCGGCAGGAGCCCGGGCGGCTGAACCCCCATCAGGACCGGGGCCTGGGGCAGAGCTCCGCACGTGGCGATAGCCGTACCTCAGACGCGGTCGGGCGGGGGCCGGGTGAGACAGAGCCCGCCGCAGGCGCGACGCTGTGTCCCGGCCGTCCGGCCACAGCAGACCCACACCCCGGCGCAGAGCCGGAGCCGTACCCCGCCCCGGAGCCGTATGCCGCTGCCCCGGAGACGTACGCCGGCCTGGAGACGGGCCTGCCCCCCGGCCTGGCGGCCGCCGTGTCGTGCCCCGGTCCGGAGCCGGAGCCGTGCGCTCACCCGGAGGCAGACGCCGACTCCCGCCCCGCGGGCGAGCTCCGCCGCGTGCTCGTCCTCGGTTTCGAGGAGCTGATGTACGCCCCTCTGCGGCTCGCCGAGGCCCTTCAGGACCGCCTCGACGGGGTCGACGTGCGCTACTCCACCACCACCCGCTCACCCGTCCTGGCCGTGGACGACCCCGGCTACGCCATCCGTACCCGGCTCGCCTTCCCCGCCCACGACGACCCCGCCGACGGCCCCGGCGAGCGCTATGCGTACAACGTCGCCCCCGGCAGCGACCCCGCCCGCCGCTTCGACGCGATCGTCGCCGTCGTCGACTCCGCCGCCGACACACCACACCTGCACGCCCCCGACGGGCTGACGGCCCGTCTGGCCGCGCACACCGGCCAGGTGCTGCTCGCCGTCGTGCCGTCCTACGTGCCCGCTCCCGCACCCGGGGCACCCGGCGACACCGACCCCGCCTCCCGCACCATCCCCACCTCCCACTCCATCCCCACCTCCCACATCACACCCGCCTCCCGCACCGAAACCGAACAGGCGCCGCCCATGCCAGAACCGCTCCGCGGACCCGACTTCTCCTCCTACGCCCCCGAAGAGGTCGGCTGGCTGCTCCAGGACTTCTCCGACGTCACCCTCGAAGCGCCCACCGAGGAACGGGAGGAGGCGATCCAGAGCGGCGGCGCCCACTACGCCGAGTCGCTGCCTGTCGAGTACCAGCCCAGCGAGGCGTACCAGGCACTGTTCCGGACCGCGCTCGACGCCTCCGCCACCCGCATCGCCCGCGCCGTCGGAACCGTCACGGACACCGTGCTCGCCGAGCGGTCCCCCCGCCCCGTCCTGGTCTCCCTCGCCCGCGCCGGCACCCCTGTGGGCGTCCTCATGCGCCGCTGGGCGCGCCACGCGCACGGCGTCGACCTGCCGCACTACGCCGTCTCCATCGTGCGCGGCCGGGGCATCGACACCGCGGCGCTGCGCTGGCTGGCGGCGCACCACGACCCGGCCGACATCGTGTTCGTGGACGGCTGGACCGGCAAGGGCGCGATCACCCGTGAGCTGGCCGCGGCGGTCGCCGAGCACCCGGGCTTCGACCCGCGGATCGCGGTCCTCGCCGACCCCGGCCGCTGCGTCGACACCTACGGCACCCGCGACGACTTCCTCATCCCCTCCGCCTGCCTCAACTCCACCGTCTCCGGCCTGGTCTCCCGCACCGTGCTGCGGGCCGACCTCGTCGGCCCCGGCGACTTCCACGGTGCGAAGTTCTACCGCGAGCTGGCCGGCGCCGACGTCTCCGGGCTCTTCCTGGACACCGTCGCCGCCCGGTTCGCAGACGTCGAGGCAGATGTCGCCGCGGACGTCAAGGAGCTGGCGGGCGCCGACCGCACCCCCACCTGGGAGGGCTGGGCCGCCGTCGAGCGGATCAGCGAGGAGTACGGCATCCACGACGTCAACCTCGTCAAACCGGGCGTCGGCGAGACGACCCGCGTGCTGCTGCGCCGCGTCCCCTGGAAGATCCTCGCCTCCCGCGGCGCGGGCGCGGACCTCGACCACGTACGGCTGCTCGCCGAGCAGCGCGGCGTACCGGTCGAAGAGGTCGACGAGTTGCCGTACACCTGCGTGGGGCTCATCCACCCGCGCTTCACACGAGGCGCGACCGGCGCCGACGGAAAGGCGGTTTCCAGATGAGCGTGCTGGTGGCGAGCGATCTCGACCGCACCCTGATCTATTCGGCGGCGGCACTGGGCCTCGACATGCCGGACGCCGAGGCGCCGCGCCTGCTCTGCGTCGAGGTGTACGAGGGCAAACCGCTGTCGTATATGACGGAGGAGGCGGCCGCGCTCCTCGCCGAGGTGGCCCGTACCTCCGTGTTCGTCCCGACCACGACCCGCACCCGCGAACAGTACGGCCGGATCCACCTCCCCGGCCCCGCCCCGCGCTTCGCGATCTGCGCCAACGGCGGCCACCTGCTGGTCGACGGTGAGTCCGACCCCGAGTGGCACGCGACGGTACGCGCCACCCTTGCCGCCGAGTGCGCGCCGCTGGACGAGATCCGTACGCATCTCCACCGCACCGCCGACCCGGCGTGGCTGCTCAAGGAGCGGGTGGCGGAGGACCTGTTCGCGTATCTCGTCGTGGAGCGGAGCCTGCTGCCCGACGGCTATGTCAAGGAACTCACCGAGTGGGCAGGACCGATCGGCTGGACCGTCTCGCTCCAGGGCCGCAAGATCTACGCCGTCCCCAAGCCACTCACGAAGAGCGCCGCCGTCGCCGAGATCGCCCGCCGCACGGGCACCGATGAGGTGCTGAGCGCCGGCGACTCGCTGCTCGACGCGGATCTGCTGCTCGCCGCCGACCGCGGCTGGCGGCCCGGCCACGGCGAACTCGCGGACGCGGGCTGGACGGCATCGCAGGTGACGGCGGTGCCCGAGCGGGGCGCTGCGGCGGGTGAGGCGATCGTCCGGGCCATCGCCGAGCACGCCTCCGTAACCCGCGCGAAGGCCCGCATCGAGGTCATCCGCGCCGTCTCCCGCGGCCGCGGCTGACAGCCCGTAAGGGCGCTCTCGGGGAGGCGCGGCTGTGTGACCGGTGGCCCGGTCGGTGCTCCGATCAGTCATGTGTGCCACGTTAGAAGGCGGGCGAGCCCGCGGCCATGACGGTGGCACCCCACTTGACCGGGTACTCGTGCCACCCCGCAACCTGCGGAAATCCTCAGTGCCAACGGCCCTCCGCCCGGCTAGCGTTGAGGATCATGCGTGGATGGATTCGGCACGGGCTTCGGTTGGCGGCCGGCCTGCTCGTCGGCACCTGTACCGCCGTCGTCGAGCTGCTGTACGTCGCCGTGGCGGGCCTGGCCCTGCTCAGTGTGACGGCCTGGCCCGGCACCCGGCAGCGGGTGCTGCGCCCGGTCACCGCCGGCGTGCGGTGGCTGTGCGAGGTGGAGCGGCGGCGGCTGGACCGGCTGCTGGGCCATCGGCTCTCGGCACGGTACGGGGGCCGCCGCGCCCTGCGGTATCTGGCCGTGCGCTGGGCACTGGGACTGCTCGGCGGACTGGTCCTGTTTTCCCTGGCCGTCGGCGCGCTCTATCTCAGCTTCCTGTTCTGGGGCTGGTTCATCATGTCCCGCGACACAGCCCTGATCGTGCTCTCCTCCGGCACCGGCGGCCTCCTGCTGACCTTCCTCGGCGTCCAGGGCGTCATCGGCGTCGCCGCTCTGGAAGGGCAGTTGGCCCGGCACTTCCTGGACCCCAGCCAGCAGGAGGAGTTGCGCCGCCGCATCGACGAGCTGGCCAGCAGCCGCGCCGGCGTCGTGGACGCCGTCCACGACGAACGCCGCCGCATCGAACGCGACCTGCACGACGGGGTGCAGCAGCGGCTCGTCGTACTCGGCATGCTGCTCGGCCGCGCCCGCCGCAGCCAGGACACCGAGAAGATCACCGCACTCGTCGCCCAGGCGCACGCCGAGAGTCGCCAGGCGCTCACAGACCTGCGCGAAGTGGCGTGGCGGGTGTACCCGACCGTGCTGGACGAGGCCGGGTTGCGGGCGGCGCTGGAGACGGTCGCGGAGCGGTCCCCGATCCCGGTCCGGTTGGACTACGCGTTTCCCGTCGAGCCTGCCGCAGCGGTGCGCACCATGGCGTACTTCGTGGTGTCCGAGGCCGTCACCAACGCCATCAAGCACTCGGCCGCCGACGGCATCGGCGTCGAGGTGGCCGGATACCACCCCGACGGCCTGCGGGTCCGGATCACCGACGACGGCACCGGCGGCGCCGACCCGGCGGGCAGCGGACTGCTCGGGCTGCGCCGCCGCGTCGCCGCGCTCGACGGCCATCTCCGGGTCGACAGCCCGCCCGGCGGACCCACCACCATCACCGCGGAGCTGCCATGCGCCTGATCCTGGCCGACGACTCGACCCTGCTGCGCGAGGGACTGATCCGGCTGCTCGCCGAGGAGGGCCACGAGGTGGTGGCCGCGGTCGGCGACGCCGAGGCCCTGCTGGCGGCGGTGGACCGGCACCCTGACGTCGACGCCGTCGTGGTGGACGTTCGCATGCCGCCCACGCACACCGACGAGGGGCTGCGCGCCGCGCTGAAGATCCGCGCCGCCCACCCCCGCGTGGGCGTCCTGGTGCTGTCTCAGTACGTCGAGAAGCGGTACGCGACCGAGTTGCTGACCGGCGCGGACGACGGCATCGGCTACGTACTCAAAGACCGGGTCGTCGAGGTCGACGAGTTCCTCGACGCACTGGACCGGGTCGCCACCGGACGCACCGCCTTCGACCCCGAGGTCGTCCGCCAGCTCCTGGTCCGCAGCAGCCACACCGACCCCCTCAGCCGCCTCACCCCGCGCGAGCGGGACGTCCTCGACGCCATGGCCCAGGGGCACGCCAACACCGCGATCGCCGAACGGCTGCACGTCTCGCGCAGCGCCGTCGAGAAGCACATCAACGCGATTTTCGAAAAGCTCAACCTGCCGAGTGGTGGGGGGTACAGTCGCCGAGTGCTGGCCGTTCTCCGCTACCTGGGAAGCTGAGGAGAGTTGTGACCGAGACCAAGAGCCCGCCGCTGACCCCCGAGTTGTACGACTACGTCCTGGCACACAACCCGCCCCTGGACCCGGTCCAGCGCGAACTGGTCGACGTCACGCACGAGCGGCTCGCCGGGGAAGCCGTGATGCAGTCCGCCGAGGAGCAGGGCCCGCTGCTGGCCTTCCTGGTCCGGCTCATCGGCGCCCGCCTTGTCGTCGAGGTCGGCACGTTCACCGGCTACTCCGCCCTCTCCATGGCCCAGGCGCTGCCCGCCGACGGACGGCTCATCACGTGCGACGTGTCGGAGGAGTGGACCGCGTACGGGCGTGAAGCCTGGGCCAAGGCCGGCGTCGCGGACCGCGTCGACCTGCGGATCGCCCCCGCCCTGGACACCCTGCGCGCATTGCCCGCTGACCCGCACATCGACCTGGCCTACGTCGACGCGGACAAGGACAACTATGTCGCGTACTGGGAGGAGCTGGTGCCCCGCATGCGCCCCGGCGGCCTGATCGTCGCGGACAACGTCCTCTTCGGCGGCGAGGTCGCCGATCCCGCGGCGACTGGCAAGGCCGCCGCGATCCGCCGCTTCAACGACCACGTGGCCGCCGACGCCCGCATGGAGGCGGTCATGCTGACCGTCGCCGACGGTCTGACGCTGGCGCGCCGCCGGGCGGAGTGAGCGGGGTGGCGTGGGGGCTGTAGACCTGCCGCGCCACCTCCTCCGGCGTCACCGCACCCTCATTGAGAGCCTTCCGCAGGGCAGCGGCACGGGCACGGGCGTTGATGCGGTCCTCGCGCGTGGCCTCATCGGGATGGCGGGCGCGCCAGTACGGATTGTCGTGCGCGAGGGTCATGCTCACCCGCCCGTACATCCCGAAGACCATGAGCATGATCCCGACGACGAAGCTGAACAGCACGTTCTGAATACGGAACGCCAGGAAGTTCAGGTCCGTACGCAGCAGCGCCAGATTGACGAATCCGCTGAGCAGAAAACCGATGGCCACCACGCAGTTGAGGGTCGAGGCGACGTTGCCGCCGATCACCATGCCCGCGAAGAGCAGCAGACCGACGGCGATGGAGAGCACGCTCAGCGCGCCGTTGGTGTTCAGAGCGGCGACGGTGTCACCGCGCGTGTCGAAGAAGCCGACCTTGTCGATCAGCCCGAAGATCCCGAAGGCGAGCAGCACCAGCCCCATGAGCCCGGCGCCGACGCGGTAGACCTGGCTCAGCCGGTGGTCGAGGGGCAGATGCTCGTCGAACCTGATCCGCCGCGGCTTGGCGGGGCGCGGCGTGGGGCCGCCGCGGAGACTGTGATCGCCGATGACCATGGACGGCCTCCCTCGTACGCAGACGTACGTAGCTCAAGGATCCGCCGCCCCGCCGCACGGCTCAACCGCAGCAGCCGCCTCCACAGCATCCGCCACCGCCACCACCGCCGGCGGGCCCGCCCGAACGCGGCGCGGAGGCGGTACCGCCGACGGCGACGGCGGAGAGCAGCTTGACCGTGTCGGCATGCCCGTCGGGGCAGCTGGCGGGGTCGGAGGAGCGGGCCATGGGCCGGTCGACCTCGAACGTCGTTCCGCAGGCGCGGCATCGGTACTCGTAGCGTGGCATGCGAGGCAGCATAACCAGCCGAGCCGCAGGTCAGGCAGGGGTGCGCGACGAAGGACAACGGACCCGCGCGCAGCCACGGGCAGACGGACAAGCTCGGGGTGACGGACAGACGGACGGACGCCCAGCCACGGGCAGACGGACAAGCTCGCGGTGATGGGCAGACGGGACGAGCACGTGGTGACGGACAGACGGGACGAGCACGCGGTGACGGACCCGGAGACGGGCGCGACGAGCGGCTCAGTGGGCGCCGCTGCCCCGCTCCTCGCGGATGGCCTGGACGACGGCGGCCACCGCCTGCCGGACGGACTCCATCTCGGTCAGGAAGTGCCACCAGTCGGGATGCCGCCCTTCCAGGGCGCTGACGGCGCGGTCGACCCGGTCGACCGCCGCGTCCAGCGGCTGGGCGTGCCGGGGATCGGGTGTGCTGCGCCCGGCCATCGCCAGCCGCTGCGCGTCGCGGATCGCGAAGCGGGTGCGTTCGATCTCCTGCTGGGGATCGAAGGACACCTGGTCGAGGCGGCGCAGCCGGTCGCCGGCGGCGGAGACGGCCTCGTCGGTGGTGTTGAGCAGCGCCCGGACCGTGCTGAGCAGGGCCGTGGCGTCCGGCCATCGCTGCTCGTCACGGGCGGCCTGCGCCTCCTTGAGCTTCTCGCGGGCGAGCGCCACATCGCGCGCGGCCTGCTCCGGCACGGGCTGCAGGTCCTGCCAGCAGGCCAGGCTGTACCGGCGGCGCAACTCGCTGAGCACCGGTTCGACGCCGGACGCACGGGTGGTGATCGCCTCGGCGCGGGTCCGCAGCGACACCAGCCGCCGGTCGGTCTCCGCCGCCCGCTCCGGCAGCCGCTCCGCCTCCAGCCGCAGTGCCTCCGCCCGCCGCAGCACGTCGTCGGCGCGGCGGATCGTGTCCTGTACACCGTGCTGGGCGGCGCCCTGGTTGAGCTTGGTCAGCTCGGGGGCGAGCGCGGCCAGCCGCGACGCCAGATCGTCGGCCTTGAGACCGGAGGCGCGCACGGCGTCCAGCGCGTTGCTCGCGGCGAGCAGAGCCTGCCGGGCCCGCTCCACGGCCGGCGCCAGCCGGGCCAGCTGCCCCTCGGCGCGCCGCAACAGCGGCCCGAGACCTTCCTCGAACCGCTGCAACTCGGCCTTGGTCCGCTCCAGCTCCGTACGAGCCCCTGCGAGCTCGGCGCGGGCGCGGGCGGCGGTCGCGGAGTCCAGGTCGTCGCGGTCCAGATCATGGGCATCCACGGCCGTGATGTACGCATGGCTGACCTCATCGATCCGCCGCCCCAGCGCGTCGAAGTCGGCCACGGCCTTCCGCCCGGCGGGGGAGTCGTCGACGGCGGTGATCGTCTCGATGGAGATCCGCAGGTCGCGCTGGGCCGTGTCGAGCTCGTAGAACGCGGCGGCGGCGGCATCCTTGGCGGCCTGCGCCTCGGCCCGCTGCCCTTCCCCTCGCCCGAACCACCGCCGCGTACCACCCCCGGGGAACCCCGTCACATCCCTCTCCCGACCTCTCCCGACAGACCGCCCCGGACCAGTCCCGGACCCGGATGTCATTCTCCCACCGTCAGGGACGAACACCGGGAGGAGATCAGTTGCGCAGCCCGCCTCACGGGTGCGCGGGGTGCCGTTCCGGCCTGGTCGGGGGTTTGCGAAGCCGGGGTGGAGGCCATGTAGTCTGTCAGCTCATGCCAGGGCGCATAGCTCAGCGGTAGAGCGCTGCTCTTACAAAGCAGATGTCGGCGGTTCAAATCCGTCTGTGCCCACCAGCGAAAAGGCCCCCAGCCGTTGTCGGTTGGGGGCCTTCAGCGTTCAGGCGGTGGTTTGTTCTGCAGAGGCTTGTGCCGGGCGGGTGCGGCTCTCTGTGAGCAGCAGCCCCGCCGTCAGCAGGACTACGGCGGCCGCTGAGACGTGCACGGTCAGGGCCGTGGCGACGGTGCCGCCGTGGGTGGTGACCGCGAGGGCGTCGCCCAGGGGGATGGTGGCGTCTATCAGTACCACCCATCCCAGAGCGCGGCGCTGGCCCAGCGCGAGCAGGAGGAAGACGGTGGAGCCGACGGCCAGGTCGCGGACGCCTTTCACGACGAAGTAGCCGTCGGCGTTGCCCTGCGGCCAGGGCTCGATACCGAAACCGGTGGGCGCGCCGTTCGGGTTCAGGAGGAAGTTGAGCCCGAAGAACATGACCGCGGCGCCGGTCAGGAGTGTCAGAACGGTGGTGACGCGCTGCTTGGACATGAGTCCCCCGTGGGAGTCGCCGGGCCGAAGGGCCGGGATGGAACTAGCGTTGCTAGGACTTCGAGCGATGCTAGAACTAGCGACGCTCCCATGTCTAGCGGTGCTAGAATTTGCCCATGGCAGTGCAGCAGCGGCGAGAGCGCGAACGTGCGGAGCGGCACCGGTTGATCGTCGAGGCGGCCCGTGAGCTCGCCGAGGCCGAGGGGTGGGGGGCGGTGACCACGCGACGTCTGTCCGAGCGCGTCGAGTACAGCCAGCCGGTGCTGTACAGCCACTTCGCATCGAAGGACGCGATCGTGGCGGCTGTCGCCCTCGAGGGGTTCGGCGAACTCGCCGCCGCCCTGCGGGGTGCCCGCGCGGCCCACGTCGACGCGCACGCGGCCTTGCGTGCGCTGGCCGACGCCTATCTGGACTTCGCCAGGGCCCGGCCCGCGGTCTACGCCGCCATGTTCGTCCGAGAGATCGATGTCCCGTTCGGCACCGAGGCCTCGCCGGCCCCGTTGAAGGCGGCCTTCGGTGAGTTCCTCGGTGCGCTGGAACCCCTGGCGGCCGCTCGCGGGGACGACCCGGAGACCCTCGCCGAAGTCGTCTGGAGCGCCCTGCACGGGCTGGCCACCCTCAGCGCGGGCCACCGCCTCCGGCCGGACCAGCATGACGCTCGTGTGGAGCTGTTGATCAGCCGGATCACCGCGTCGCCGGCCGACTAGCGGCGGCCGTCGGAGCGTGTGTACGACCTAAGTCGCTTTGCGTGGTGGACAGTTCATACCTCCGTCGCGGACGCGCAGACCATCGGCTGACGACCGGGAGTGCTGCCGCCGACCAGACTGGGAACCACGGCGCAGCACGATGAGGCCGCGACCGGTGGACGCACACACGGGGAGGCGCAGTGCGCACTGAGGGGATCAGCCGGGCTCGGTTCCTGGCCGGGGCGGGGGCCGTCGGGGCCGCCGTGTCGGCAGGGTCGCTCATGGCGGCGGGCCGGGCCCAGGCGGCCGGAGCGGCGGTGGGGGCCGCCGCCGGGGCGGGGGAAGGGCCTGGGCTGGCGTATCGGGGAGTGTGTTACGAGGTCGGGAAGGGGGAGACGCCGGGGACGGCGTGGAACGCGGCCAGGGTGCGCAAGGACATCCGCGTCATCAAGGAAGAACTGCATGCCGGCTCGGTCTCGGTTTTCGGGGACGGGGTCGAGCGGCTCACGGCAGCATCGTCGGAGGCGGCGGAGCGCGGGCTGCACGTCTGGCTCCAGCCGCGACTGAGGGACCGCCCGCAGCGGGAGATCCTCGACCACCTGGCGGAAACGGGCAGACACGCCGAGCGGCTGCGGCGCCAGGGCGCCCGGGTCCACCTCAGCGTGGGCTGCGAGTTCGTGCTGTTTGTGCCAGGCATCGTGCCAGGCGCCGACGTCATGGAGCGGATCGAGAACATGACCAAGGGGAACTTCGATCCGGTGCAGATGAAGCGTCGGCTGCGCAGTTTCGTCGCGCGGTCGGCATCGGTCGGCAGGTCCGTCTTCCATGGCCCGCTGACGTATGCCGCCGCGTTCGACGAAGCCGGTGAGACCGACTGGGGCCTGTTCGACATCGTCAGCGTCAACTATTACGCGTACCACCCCCGCCGGTCCGACTATGTCCGGGAGCTCACGCCCTACCTGCGCTGGGGCAAGCCGGTGGCGATCTCCGAGTTCGGCTCCTGCACCTTCGTAGGCGCTCCTGAGCAGGGCGGCATGGGGTGGAACGCCGTCGACTACAGCAAGGAACCCCCCGAGATCGTCGGCGACCTGGTCCGCAGCGAGCGGACTCAGGCCGCGTACCTCACCGACATGCTGGACGTCTTCGAGTCGATGGGCCTGTACGCGGCGCTGGTCTACAACTTCGTCAGCCCCGACTCCCCGCACCGGCCCGAGCCTCGCTACGACCTCGACATGGCCAGCTACAGCATCGTGAAGACGATCAAGGACAGGCCCGAGGACCCCGCATCCGCCTGGCACTGGGAGCCGAAGCAGGCGTTCCACGCCCTGGCCCGGCACTACGGCAGGGCGCGGTGCTGACCCGGAGGCGGAACCGGCCCCGCGAGCCTACGGTGGTGTGAGAGTGCACCGAGCGGATAAGCCGGTCAACCGGTCAGGAGGAGGCCGTGATGGAGGAGCACTTCGTCTGGATGACAACGCGCCGCATCAAGCCGGGCAAGCTGGACGACTTCGAGAGGGCGTGGCGGCCGACCCCCTACCCCGAAGGGCTTCGCCACGCCTACGCGTACTGGTCCGAGGACGGGCGGGAGATCATCGGCGTGTCGTTCTGGGACTCCAAGCAAACGTGCGACGCCTATCGGTCGTCCGACGCGGAGGCGCAGCGGCGCGCGGCCATGGCCGAATACGTCACCGACGAGCGGGAGGCGTTCTATCGCGGCCGTGAGCTCGCCATTCCTGTGCGGTAGGCGGTAGGCGGTAGGCGGTAGGCGGTAGGCGGTAGGCGGTAGGCGGTAGGCGGTCAGCGGGACGGCCGGTGGTCGCTGTCCTCCTGGCGGCGGGATCTGTCCCCCCTGCTGATTTGACATATGTCAACATAGAGATATGTCTCATTCCGAGGTGCTGCCGGTCCTGGAGTCGGGCGTCGTGCCGTGCTGCCCACCGCTGACCGAGCGCCCGCTGTCGGCCGAGGAGGCCGAGCGCACCGCCGCGATGTTCAAGGCGCTCGGCGATCCTGTCCGGCTGCGGCTGTTCTCCCTGGTGGCCTCGCACACGGGCGGGGAGGCCTGTGTCTGCGACATCTCCGATGTCGGGGTCTCCCAGCCGACCGTCTCCCATCACCTGAAGAAGCTCAAGGAGGCCGGACTGCTCACCTCCGAGCGGCGCGGCACCTGGGTCTACTACCGGGTGGCCCCTCCGGCCCTCGCGACCATGGGGCAGATGCTCGCCGCCTGGCGATGAGTTTTCCGCCGGGCCGAAGTCCACGTACATGAAGCCACTTGGAAGCACTTGGACCAGTACGGAACGGAGCATGTCATGGCGAAGCTGACGCTCACCGCCTTCCTCTCGCTGGACGGGGTCGTGCAGGGCCCGGGAGGGCCCGGCGAGGACACCAGCGGCGGTTTCGAGTACGGGGGCTGGGTGGTCCCGTACGCCGATGAGGACATGGGTCGGATCGTCGTCGAGTGGTTCGGCGGGGCGAGCGCCTTTCTGCTGGGCCGCCGTACGTACGAGATATTCGCCGGGTACTGGCCGCGGGTCACCGACGAACAGGACCCCATCGCCACGAGCCTCAACACCCTCCCGAAGTACGTCGCCTCCACCACCTTGGACACGCTGGACTGGCAGAACTCCACGCTGCTCGACACGGACGTGCCGCGGGCCGTGGCCAAGCTCAAGAGGGAACTGGACGGGGAGCTCCAGATCCACGGCAGTGGCAACCTGGCGCAGTCCCTGATGGCACACGATCTCATTGACGAGTTCCGGCTGATGGTGTACCCGGTCGTCCTGGGCACGGGGAAGCGGCTGTTCGCCGAGGGCGCCGTGCCGACCGCGCTGCGGCTGCTGGACAGCAGGACTACGGGTGCCGGGGTCGCGGCGCACACCTACCAGCTCGCCGGGCGCCCCACGTACGGCTCGTTCGACCTCGAGGACTGACCCCGCACGCCGGGGCCGGCGCCTCGCCGGGGAGGGGGAAACCTCGCCGGGGCGGGGCTATGCCGGGGCCTCGGCCGGGCGGCGTTTTGCTGGGGCCTTGGCCGAGGTGGCATCTCGCCGGGGCGGGGCTCTGCTGGGGCCTTGGCCTAGGGTGGCGCCTCGCCCGGGGCGGGGCTTTGCTGGTGCCTCAGCCGGGGGGCGCTGCGCCGGGACCGCGCCTCGCCGGGGGTCCCGGAGGTGTGACGTGCTGCCGTTCTTCGCTCCGCCACCGGGGCGACATCCAGCCACCCATCGAATGCCCGTACGCTGCTGCCGACTTGACCCCACGGAAATCAAGGCGGCACACGTATGCAGAAGTCCCGGCTCACGAGCGCGGCGGCGACCTTCGCGCTCCCCACGGCAGTCATAGCGGCCCTCGCCGCGCCCGTACCCGCTCACGCGGAGCCGGAACAGACCGCGGCCGCGTTCTCCGCGACCACCGGAGTCGGTGTCCACAACGCCTATGAGCAGGCGAAATACCCCTACCTCGCGGACGCGCTCGACTCCGGGGCCGGGCTCCTGGAGCTGGACGTATGGACCAACTTCACCAGCAGCCAGTGGCGGGTCTCGCACAGCAACCCGTTTGGCAACGCCAACAACTGCGAGAACGCGGGCTCTGCGGCCGAGCTGCGCACCAAGCCGCGCAACCAGAGCCTGAACGGCTGCCTCGCCGACATGCGGGCGTGGCACGACGCCCACCCCGGCCACCGTCCCATTCTGGTCAAGGTCGAGATGAAGGACGGCTTCAACGACCGAGGCGGCCGCGGCCCGGACGAGTTCGACGCGCTTGTCAACGCCAAGTTGGGCGACGCCGTCTACCGCCCGGCCGATCTGCTCGGCGGGCACGCGACGCTGGACGACGCGGTGCGGGCGGACGGCTGGCCGGGCCGGGACGCGCTCGCGGGCAAGTTCATCTTCGAGCTGCTCCCCGGCACGGTCGAGGAGAACAACCCCTTCGACTCGCTGTGGACGGACCGCGAGTACGCCACGCGGCTGCGGAACCTGGCCGCCGCCGGGCAACTGCGGCAGGCGACCGCCTTCCCCGCCGTCCACAAGGCGGAGTCCGGCGACCCGCGGCGCCGGTACGCCGACGCCTCCCTGCGCCCGTGGTTCGTCGTCTTCGACGGTGACGCGGCGGCGTACGTCCAGAACGGCATCGACACCGCCTGGTACGACCAGCGGCACTACCTGCTCATCATGACCGACGCGCACAAGGTGTCCCCGGCGATCGACGCGACCCGGCCCGCCGAGGCCGACGCCCGGGCCCGTGTGGAGCTGCTGGCGCGCAAGCACGCCAGCTTCGCCACGGCGGACTGGTACCCGCTGCCGTCCGTCCTGTCGATGGTGACCCCGCGCGGCTGACGCGGTCGGCGGCTGACCGTTGCCGTCGTTGGTCTGGACCGGCACCCTGTTGTCCGGCGGCACCTTCCGTACGGAGGCGGGCAGCAGGGTGAGAGGCGGGATGGGGATGGGTGGGCCGGGGGCAGGCGTACGGCCTGTGTATCTCGGCTCGTTCGGCGGTGGGATCACCGTCGCGACGTACGACGTCGCGAGCGGGGCGCTGACCGCCGCCGGGTTCTTCGACCGCGTCGCCGATCCGTCCTTCCTGGCCCTGGGCCCCTCCGGCCGGGTGCTGTACGCGGTGGACGAGCGGCCCGGCGGCACCGTGCGAGCCCTCGCGATCGGTGCGGACGGGGCGCTCACCGCGCTCGGCCCGGCCCGGTCCACCGGCGGTGACGGACCCACCCATCTGGCCGTGCACCCCGGCGGCCGCCACCTTCTGACGGCCAATTACGGGTCGGGAAGCGTCGCCGTGCACCCCATCCGCCCCGACGGCGCGCTGGGTGGGCGTACGGATCTCGTACGGCACACCGGTTCCGGACCGGATCCCGAGCGGCAGGAAGGCCCGCACGCACACCAGGTCCTGGCCGACCCCAAGGGCCGCTTCGTGCTCGCGGTCGACCTCGGCACCGACACGGTGTACACCTACCGGCTCGATGCGGCACGCGGGCGGCTGACCCCGGTTTCGGAAGCGAGGACGGCCCCGGGCGCCGGGCCCCGGCATCTGGCCTTCCACCCCGGGGCCCGGTTCGCGTATGTCGTCGGCGAGTTGGACGGCACGATCACGGTCGCGGCGTACGACGATTGCTCGGGCGAACTGAGCCCGCGCGACGCGTGGCCGACGCTGCCCGACCGCGCCGAGCCGGGCGGGCGCAACTACCCGGCGGGGGTCGTGGTCTCGGCCGACGGGCGGTTCGTCTACGTGTCCAACCGGGGCCACGACAGCGTCGCGCGGTTCGCGGTGACCGATGGCGGCGCCGGGCTCCGGCTGCTGGACGCGGTGCCGTGCGGTGGGGCGTACCCGCGGCACATCGGCCTGTCGCCGTCCGGCACGCTGCTCTTCGCCGGGAACCAGAACACGGGCACGGTCACGGTGTTCCGGGTGGACCGTCGAACAGGTCGGCTCACGCCGTCGGGGGCGCCGTTCACCGCGCCCGTGCCCGTGTGCGTACTGCCGCTGTAACGGCCGCCCTTGCTGTCTGCCCGCCCCGCCCGTTCTTCCGTCTCCGCCGTCTGCCCGCCCCCGCCCGTTCGCCTTCCCCTCCCGATTCCGCTGGGGCGCGAGGTGCGCACGATGTGGCCGGTATTACGTTCGCGAACGGCCTAGGCGGTCTTCCGCTGTCACACCCGGCCCGTAGCCTTGTCCCATGCCCCTGTTAGCTCCGACCTCCGATGCCGTGTGCCCTGCCGAGGACGACTCCGCCGAGGGTGGGTCCGTCGACTCCGATGACGCCAACGAGGCGATCCGCGCCTTCCTGCGGGCGCGTACGGCACGGCCGCTGCTGCCCGAGGAGCGGGTGGAGTACCGGCGGCTGCTCGGCGTCTACCTGGGCGCCATGCGGCGTGAGGTCGACACGGCGGCGTAGGAGTCCAGGGGACCGGAAGCCGGGGGACCGGGGTCGGGCACCGGGGGCCGGGGAAAAGAAACCGCCGTCTGGATGGCGCATATGCGCATCGGGCTTGCCGTACTCCCGAGTTGCGGCCACCGTTGTGCGCGCGGGCGTACCACGCGCGCCCGTATCCGACCGGACCGGAGGCGCTATGGGAACCGTCGTGCCACCCCGAATTACACCCTTCGTTCCACCCTGTGAACTGGTCGGCAACGGCCCGCATCGGGTCATCGCGGTCCACGGCTGGCTCTCCGATCGCGCCGCGTACGCCGCGGTCCTGCCGCACATCGACCGGCGGGCCTTCACGTACGCCCTGCCCGACCTGCGCGGCTATGGCGAGGCGCGCGACATCCCCGGGGACTACACCACCGCGGAGGCGGCCGGCGATCTGCTCGCGCTCGCCGACCACCTCGGCTGGGACCGCTTCTCCCTCGTCGGCCACTCCATGGGCGGGGCCGTGGCCCAGCGGGTCGTGGCCGCCGCGCCGCAGCGCGTACGCCGGATGGTGGGGCTCGCCCCCGTACCGGCGAGTGGTGTGCCCCTGCACGGGGCTCAGTGGGAGCTGTTCGCGGGCGCCGCCGAGCAACCGGAGAACCGGCGGCAGATCATCGACTTCACCACCGGCAGCAGGCATCCCGACGCCTGGCTGGACCTGATGGTGCGGCATTCGCGGGAGCACAGTGACGTCAAGGCGTTCCGGGCGTGGCTGGACTCCTGGGCCCTGGAGGACTTCCACGAGGAGATCGAGGGTGCCACCGTCCCGGTACGGGTGGTGGTCGGCGCGCACGACCCGGCGCTGACCGCCGAGGTGATGCGGCAGACGTGGCTGCGCTGGTACGTACGCGCCGAACTGGTGGAGCTGCCGTGCGCCGGGCACTATCCGGCCGACGAGACGCCGCTGGAGCTCGTCCGGGCCGTGGAGGACTTCCTCAACGAGGTTGAGGCCTGACCTCGTCAGCGGGCCGACGCGCCGGAGAACGGAGTACCCGAGAGTGGAGCACCCGAGGACGGAGCACCGGACGACGTAGCGCTGGAGGACGGCGCACCCGCGGGCGACGGGGCTCCGGAAGACGACGGCGCGTTGGAGGCGTGCTCCGCCTCGCTCTTCTCGTACTGCGGCAGCAGATCGTTCACGATCCGGTCCACATAGCCGCGCGTCTCGTCGATCGGGGGGATGCCCCGGGCCTTGAGGACCGCGCCCGGACCGGCGTTGTACGCGGCGAGGGCGAGCTGGGTGGGGTCACCGGGTACGTCCGCCACCACCTTGTACAGATGGCACATGTACCGGGCCTGGGACGGGATGGCGTCCTTGGGCTCCCAGACGTCCGCCCGGCCGTCGCCGTTCCCGTCCCGGCCCCATTCCGACCATGTGACCGGCGAGAACTGGGAGATGCCCTGGGCGTGCCCGGAGTCCGCGTCCGGCTGCCAGCGGCTCTCGGCGTGTATCTGCGCGGCCATCAGCGGCACGCTCAGCCGCGGACAGCTGCGGGCGGCCGATTCCACCGTGGGTCGGTACTTGTCCGGAATGGTGGGCAGGCCGGGGCCCGAGCCGATCAACTGCCGTACGACGACGACCGCCGCGACGGCGAGCAGCGCCGCGACGGTGACGGCCACTCCGACGAACCGCCCGCGACGGCTCACCACGCCGTGCCCCGGGCGGCGGTGGAGACACGCACGGTGCGGACACGCAGGGGGCGGACATGCACCGTGCGGACATGCACGGTGCGGGCACGCACGGCGGAGAAACGCACGGTGGGGACACGCGCGGTGGAGATACGCATGGGGGGACGGTAGCCGCAGTCGTGGGCCGGGCCGCAATCGGGGTACAGGGGCACGTGCGGGCGCATCCGATAAGCGGCTTGTTACGCGGCCTGCTCGCCACCCGCCGCCGGGGCGTCGGCCGCGGCTCCCGGCCGCTTCACCACGTACACCGCGCCCGCGCCCGCCGCGAACAGCGCCAGCACGGAGACGCCGGTGCTCAGCCAGGTCGCGCCGAGCCACTGGCCGCCGAAGTACCCCAGGCTCACGCTGTAGGCGGCCCAGGCCAGTCCGGCCGCCGCCGACCACGGCAGGAACTCGGTGACCCGGCGGTGCGCGGCGCCCGCGCTCAGGCTGACCACGGACCGTCCGGCGGGTGCGAACCGCGCGACGACGACGAGCGGGCCGCCGCCGTTGTCCAGCGCGGTGCCCAACTTCTCCTGCGCGGCAGTGAGTCGGCGGGAGCGGGCGATGGCCCGGTCGAGCCGGTCGCTGCCGCGCCAGGCCAGCCGGTAGGCGACCATGTCGCCGACCACGGAGGCGGTCGCCGCGCACAGCACCAGGCCGAGCATGTCGGGCAGCACGCTTTCGACTCGGGCGGCGCTCGCCGCGCCGACGACATCGGCCGTGGTGCCCGCTGCGGCGGTGGCCGCGGTGATGACCAGCACTCCGCTGGGCAGCACGGGCAAAAAGACATCGAGGAGCACTGACAACCCGATGAGGGCATAGATCCATGGGGTATTGGTCAGTGACCCCACATGTTCCAGCAACGCGTCTCCCGATCCCGTTCCCCCGCCGTGACATTGCCGGGAGCGGCAGTACGGCCTGTACAGCCGTACAGCGTACGCCTGCGGGTTCCGAGGATAGCGATCAGGGCGCGGCGATGTTGTTCGATTTACGTGATACGGGGCCTTGGGCCCCGTATCACGTGATCAACGCCTCATCCAGGCGGCATTCAGGCGCGGTTCACGCGCTGGTCGACCGGCGTCTCGCGCACCGGTGCGGACCGGTGTTTCAGACGCTGGTCGTCTGGCGTGGCGAGCCGGTCGTGCGGGCCGCGTCGCGCGAGCCGCCGAAGATGCGGTCCAGTGCCAGCGGGCCGGGGCCGGTGAAGACCAGGAGGAGGAACACCCAGCAGAACATCGCGGACGCCTCGCCGCCGTTCTCGATGGGCCACAGGTTCTTCGACTGGTGCTCGTGGAAGTACGCGTACGCCATCGAGCCGGAGGATATGAAGGCGGCGCTGCGGGTGCCGAGGCCGACCATGACGAGCCCGCCGCCGACGAGCTGGATCACCGCGGCGTACCAGCCCGGCCAGGTGCCGGCCTCGACGGTGTTGCCGGAGCCCATCAGGCCGCCGAACCAGCCGAGCAGCGAGGCGGCGCCGTGGCAGAAGAAGAGCAGACCGACGACGATCCGGAACAGGGACAGCACGTACGGGCGCGTCGCATCAAGGCGCTCGGTGAGAGCGGAAAAGGGGGACATGGGTGGGGGACCCTCGCTTCGGTTCCGGGGACGAGAAACAACGAGGGGGACAGGTTAGGGTCGCCTCTGCTTTTGTTGCAAGTTCAAGTTCATGCCATCTTTACATCGGAACAGGGGTTGCGGAGTCCGGCTCCCGGTGTATCCGGGCCGCGGGCACCCCCGCCCCACCGCCGCGCGCAGCGCCGCCCGCGCCACCGCGTCCGTGTCGCACAGGGTCACCGAGTTGACCCCCGGACGCGCGCCCGCCGCCGTCACCCAGTGCACGCCCTCGGTCGGCACGCCGACCGCGAAGCGCCGCGGGTGGGCCCGTCCCTGACCGTCGATCACCCGGTACGGGCTCGGCGTCACATCCAGCCCGCCCGTCTCGTAACCGTCCACGCGGTGCGGACGGGCGCCTCCCGTACGCAGCAGGTGCGCCAGCAGCTCGTCCGCGGTCCGCCGTACGTCCGGCTCCGGCAGCCGCGCCTCGATCAGCGTGGTGGCCACCACCGGGGGGCCGGGCACCCGTGCGGAGCGGGCGCGGAAGCCGGGGCCGCCGGTGGCCATGCCGTCACAGGACCCTTCGTCGCCGGGCTCCTTGATGCAGGACGCCTCGCCGCAGGTCACCTCCAGGCCGGGGCCCAGCACGTGGAGCACGCCCGCCTCGATCAGCGCGGCCATCTCCTCGATCCGGAGGCGCGGCGGACCGATCGACAGGAACGCGTTGAGCGGCGTGTACCAGCGGTCCAGATGCGCCCGGCGGGACGCGCCGCGCAGCCCCCGGTGGTCCACGATCTGCCGCAGCTCGTTCCGCAGGTCGCGCAGCACGTCCAGGGCTGCCTTGACCGGCCCCGCCACGTTCCCCAGCCGCGCGTGTGCCACGTCCTCCCGCAGATACCCCAGCAACCAGCGCCGGAACTCCGCCGCGTCGGCGAACTCGCGGTCGCGGTACGGGTGCGCGAGGTCCTCCCAGGACCAGCGGTCGGCCGCCGGGATGCCGAACGCGTCTAGGACGGCGGCCTCTTCGGCACTGCCGTGCTCCGTCGCCAGGAACCGCTCCCGGAACTGCGCCCCGGGCTGCTCCCCGCACTGTTCCCCGCCCTGCTCCCGGAACCGGCCGTCCTGGCCCGCGGTCATCCGCTCCGAACGCCTCAGCAGCGCCTCGTAATAGACCGTCTCCGTCTCCTTGGCGACCAGCGGCCAGACGTCCAGCAGGAAGTCCGGGGCGTCGCCGGCCTCTGCGCGCTTGCGGAACAGCGCGATCACCTCGGGCGTGAGCAGCAGCGGTTCGTGGCGGCCGCACGCGCCCTTCGCGTTGTCACCGCGCGCGTGGTACGGGATGCCGCGCCGCGACCCCGCGTACAGCCGCGGCTCGCGGCCCGAAGGGACGTATGTGAGCGTGCCGCGCGCGTCCCGGGTGAACGCCCCGCCCCGGCCGAGGGTCAGCAGCGCCATGTGGTCGAAGAAGTTCAGGCCCAGGCCGCGCAGCAGCACCGGCTCGCCGGGCGCGATGGGCGACAGGTCGAGGTCGGCGGGGTTGGCGGGCGGGTAATAGCGCAGTCCGTGCGCCGCCGCGTACCCGGCGAACCGTTCCTCCGCCTCGTCCGGGACCGCCGGGAGGTGGCCTTGCGCCAGGACGACCGCGGACAGCCCGGCCAGCCGCCCACCGTCGTCCAGGGTCAGCACCTGCTCGCCGCTCGCCTGCTCCTCCAGCCGTACCGCCCGCGCCGCGTGGGTGCGCACCGTCACGCCGTCCGGGGCGTCCCGTACCACTCGCGCGAAGACCCACTCCAGATAGCGGCCGTACAGCGCGCGGGTCGGGTAGTCGTCCGGGGCCAGCTCCAGACCGTGCCCGGCGGCCCACTCGTACAGGCTCGGACCGGGGCGCACCGGCCCGGCGCAGTCCACGCTCGCGTCCGTGAACAGGGTCACCTGCGAGGCGACGGTGTTCATCAGCAGCTCGCCCGACTGCGCGGTACGCCACACCTGACCGGAACCGGGCGGCGCCGGGTCGACCACGTGCACGGTCAGCCGGGCGCCGGACGCCAGCTCGGCGGCCGAGGCGCACAGCCGCTCCAGCACGCTGGTGCCTCTGGGCCCGGACCCGACGACGGCTATGGCGTGGTGCTCTCCGGCCAAGGTGGCGTCTCCCGGGGACGGACGGAGCCTGCGGCGGTGGCAGGACGGGGTGCTCGCTCCGGCCCCGAGGGGACAGGTGGGTGCCGGGCGGAAACCATCATGCCGGTCCGGCCGTGCGATGCGAGCCCCCGAATGGAACAAGTGGCTCCGTTGTGGCGTGGATCACGTGGCGGGTGTTGCGGGTGTCGCGTGTCGGCGCGCGGAGGCTACGGAGGAGCGCCCGGGGAGGCCCGATCTCCCTACGGGGACGAGCCTCCCCGGGGCTCCGGCTGGCGGGCGGCTGCGTCTCCTCGGGCGGCTACGTGGCCTCGGGCCAGTCCTCCCGCAGCACCGTGACCAGCCGGTCGCGGCCATCTGCGGCGGCGCGCGCCTGGTCCAGCCGCACCTGACCGCCGCGTCCGGCCAACGTCAGCGTCATGAGCTGGTTGCCGAACCACGGCCCGCCCGTGCGCCGCCAGCGCAGCCCGGTGGGCCGCAGCCGCCCGTGCCGGGCGAAGGCGCGTCCGACCCACCGCCCCACCCGGCTCCAGCCGAAGCGGAAGCCGTACCGGATCGACGCCGGGATGCTGTTGTGCACGGGGGAGCAGGTGAGCTGCCGCACCCGGCTGCGGGGCGGGCGGGGGAAGTTCGACCAGTCCGGTTCGGCGACGTACGCGTGGTGTACGTCACCGGACAGCACGCTGATCGTGGCGGGCGCCCCGGGCCCCGCCCCGGCCTCGGCGATCAGCTCGGTGAGCGCGTCGAACGAGGCCGGGAACGCCGCCCAGTGCTCCAGGTCGCCGCGCTGCCGCA
Organism: Streptomyces sp. XD-27; assembly: GCF_030553055.1. NCBI lineage: Bacteria > Bacillati > Actinomycetota > Actinomycetes > Kitasatosporales > Streptomycetaceae > Streptomyces > Streptomyces sp. XD-27. The sequence goes on along the minus strand of NZ_CP130713.1, from coordinate 2,183,699 downwards.
GCGCCTCGCCCCAGCGGGCCCAGCGGCGCCCGCGGGCGCCCCCGCACACCGCCGCGTTCCACCGCTCCACATCGTGGACGAAATGCGGCAGCAGCCAGGGCAGCGAGGTGCCGATGAGGAGGTGGTCGCAGGCGCCGGGCTCCAGCACCTGCCGCCGCAGCCAGGCGAACTCGTCGGGGCGGAGCATCGCCCGTGCGTCCTCGTCCAGCACGCGGGCGGCCCGGCTGTCGACCATGACGAGGCGTATGCGCCCGAAGTCGCGCCGGTAGCTCCAGCGGGCGTGCGCAGGGTCCATGTCGACCTCCTCGGCGAACTCGCGCAGCAGCTCCGTGCCGTCCCCCATCCCGTCCCCGACCCCGTCCCCGGCCCCGGTCTTGTCCCCCTTCTCGCCCACGGTCTCGCACACCGCCCGGTACAGCTTGTCGGCGGCCAGCTCGGCGGGGGAGAGGTTCCCCAGGTGCTGGTACACCCAGTACGACATCAGGCCGCTGAGTATCCGCTCCCGCCACCACGGGGTGGCGCGCATGCGGTCGAGCCACGCCGTGCTGGTGTTCCAGTCGTCGATCACGTCGTGGTCGTCGAAGATCATGCAGCTGGGGACGGTGGACAGCAGCCACCGCACCTTGGGGTCCAGCCATGATTCGTCGTACAGGCGCGTGTATTCCTCGTAATCGGCGACCTGCGGCCCCGGCGGCTCGCTCAGGTCGCGCCGACCGGCGAGCCAGCGCCGCGTCTCCTCCGATGTCTCGTCCGCGTACACCTGGTCGCCCAGCAGCACCAGCACGTCGGGGCGCTCGGCCGCGGGGTCGTGGGCGATGGCCGACGCCAGCGTGTCCAGGGCGTCCGGACCGATGGGGCCTTGGCCGCGGTCGTCGGGGCGGCCGGGGTCGGAGGGCGGCGCGGCCCAGCGGCAGGAGCCGAAGACGACGCGTACGGGCCGGTCCGGGGCCGGGTCGGGGGAGGGCGTACGGATCGTGCTGTCGGGGAACTCCGAGCCGGGCAGCGGCCAGACCTGCTCGCCGTCCAGCAGCACGCGGTAGGCCGTCTCGGTGTCGGGCCGCAACCCGGTGACGATGATCAGGGCGTAGTGGTGCCCCGCGATCCGCCAGGTACGGGCGGACCCGCCCGCGCCGTCGGCGCACGCGACCTCGGCCAGACAGGGGCGGTCGGCTTCGACCCAGACGGTGGCCGTGCCCCCGCCCGCGTCCGCCTCGACATGCCGCAGCAGTGGCCCCAACCGCAGTCCGGCCATCCGGCCCTCCTCCGTCGCTTCGTCGAACTCGTACGGTACGGAACGCGCGTACGGAACGGAACGACGGGGCAGGCGTGGGGCGTTGGCGCGGCCTGGGGTGAACACCGTTGTCATGCCGGGTAATTCACTGGCCTAGAGGGCTTTCAAGGCTGTAGTGCCGAGATGCGGCCCGCCATGGGTTGTGCATCAATGGAAAGCGTCGACCGTCCGGACCGCCCGAGGCGTGAGCGGCGTGGCGATGCCAGCTCGGCAATACGTGTCCCAGCCCGGCAATACGTGTCCGGGGCGGCATTGACCCGCATTTCTGGTTGACACACCCCACCGCCGTTCGAACACTCGCCGGCGCACGCACCCATGGAGACTGCAATGGAATTCATCGGCTACTACCCGCAGTGGGCCATCTACGACAGAAAGTTCTTCCTCAAGACCATCCACGACAACGGAACAGCGGACAAGCTGACGATTCTCAATTACGCGTTCGAGAATTTCACGTCTGGTGACATTCCGAAGTCCGAGAAATATCCCGAAGGCTACGACGGATTCCGGGCCTTCGAGGAGGTCAGGGCGCTCGATTCGGAGAAGGCGGGGCATGCGGACGCGGGGATCAACGCCGGGGACGCCGGCGCCGACTACCTGCAGCCGTTCAACGCCGCCACGAAAAAGGATCCCATCGGCACGGCTGACGGGGCCTGGGGCGCGCAGACCCTCATGGGGAACTTCAACCAGCTCAAGCAACTCAAGGCAGCGCACAAGCAACTGAAGGTCCTGGCCTCGCTCGGCGGCTGGACGTACAGCCGCAACTGGTCGCTCGCCGCAAAGACGGCGAAGGGGCGGGAGGACCTCGTCTCCTCGTGTATCGACCTCTTCATCAAGGGCAACCTCCCCAAGAAGATCTGGGTCCGGCACTGGGAGACGAAGAAGCTCGAACTGAAGGAGCAGTTCGGCGGCGCCAAGGTGGCGGCCGGGATCTTCGACGGCATCGACATCGACTGGGAGTGGCCCGGATGCGACAAGGGGCTGCCCGGGAACAAATTCAGCCCGGATGACAAAGCGAACTTCGTGGCGCTGCTGAAGGAGTTCCGCAAGCAGCTCGACGACCCGAACCTGCTCAAGGACTACCCGCCCCGCGGAGGGAAGTACCTGCTGACCGCCTTCCTGCCGGCCGACCCGGAGATCATGAAGGCCGGCTGGGACGCCGCAGAGGTCATGAAGTGCCTCGACTTCGGCAACATCCAGGGGTACGACTTCCACGGGGGGTGGGACAAGACCACCGACCAGCAGTCCCAGCTCCATTCGTCGGAGAAGGACAAACTCTCGGTCGAGTCGGCGGTCAACGCCTGGATCAAGGCCGCGGGGGAGAGCGCCCGGTCGAAGCTCACCTTCGGAATCCCGTACTACAGCCGCGGCTGGCAGGGCGTGGAGGAAAAGCCCAACTCCGACGGGCTGTTCAACAAGGCGACCGGGCCGGCGAAGGGCCGGTACGAGGACGGCGTCAACGACTACCACGAGATCGCCAAGCTCGACATCCACAGCTACCCGATACGCCGCAACCCGGCAGGTAAGGCCAGCTACGCCTGGCGGTACAGCAAGAGCGACCACATCCTCTGGACCTACGACGATCCGACCCTGGCCCACGAGAAAGCGGTGTACGCGAGGGAGAGCAAACTCGGCGGGGTCATGGTGTACTCGCTCGACGGCGACGATCGCACCGGCTCGCTGTCCAAGGCCATCCGTGCCGGGCTCGACGGCCAGAAGCTCCCGCCCAACGGCTCGAACGGACTCTGACAGGCCGCGCTGAACGCTCAGCGGTTCCGACCCGTCGGACAGGCCCTACGGCCTGTCCGACGGGTCCCGGCGCTCGCCCCGTCGGACAGGCTCTTGCGCCTCGCGCCAGCTTGAACACGGCTTCAGGCGGTAGGAAATTCCCCGGCCTTGACGGCTGACCGCCGACGCCGCGGCAGGCGTCAGCTGCAGCCGTTGAGGACCGAGCTGAGCGCGGACTTCTCGGCCGAGTCGACCGACAGGCCGTAGGTGTGCTTCACCGAGACCCACATGCGGGCGTACATGCAGTGGTACGAGGACAGCGACGGCATCCACTCCGCCGGGTCCTTGTCGCCCTTCGCCTGGTTCACGTTGTCCGTGACGGCGATCAGCTGGGAGTGGGTCAGGTCGTTGGCGAAGTCCTGGCGCTGTGCGGTGGTCCAGGAGCTGGCGCCGGAGCGCCACGCCTCGGCGAGCGGTACGACGTGGTCGATGTCGAGGTCGGAGGCGGCGGTCCAGGTCTCGCCGTCGTACGCGGAGTACCAACTGCCGCTGACGGCGGCGCAGCTGGAGTCCTGCTCGACGTCGGTGCCGTCCCGCTTGAGGACGACCTCGCGGGTGTTGCAGGCGCCGGACTGGGTGATCCAGTGGGGGAACTTGTCGCGGCTGTAACCGTCGGAGCTGCCTTCCGGGCTGACGGTCAGTGAGGACAGCTGGGTGCGGGCCTCAGCCGCGCTCGGTGGGGTGGGCGGGGCCGCGTCGGCGGTGGTCGGGCTGGTCAGGGCCACGGTGCCGAGCAGGGCCGTGAGGCCGCCGACGACCGAGGCGCGACGCGCGTAGACGCTGCGTCGCACGGAGCTTCCGCGCAGTCGGAACATACGAACTCCTGTGGGGAGGTGGGGGAATCCATGGCCAGCGGTGCCCGGTCATGGTGGCGACGCCAGGTTTCTGTGGGGTTGGCGCCAGGTAACAGCGTGACGACGCGGGCATGTCAAGGCAAGGGGTGTCCGATTTTTCCGTGCCGTTTTCCGTGTTGCCATGTCCGTTCCTGTGCGGGTCCTGTGACGCCTCGTAAGGTTGCCGCGTGCCGCTCGCTGCCCCTGCCACCCTCGCGGACGCGGTCCTGCTGCCGGTCAACGCCACGCTCGGGGTCGTCCTCGGCGTCCTGCTGGCGGTGGCGGTCGCCATCGTGGCCGTCGCCCGGCTCTCCGACCGCGAGGGGCGCGGCTACGGGCGGGCCGTCGCCACCGCCGGGCTGCGCGCCGCCGCCCAGCTCGCCGCCGTGTCGTACCTCATCGGGTGGGTGGTGCGCGCCGTACCGCTGCTGCTGTGCTTCGTCGCCCTGATGTTCGCGGTCGCGGTACGGACCGCCGGGCGCCGGATCACCGGGAACCGCACCTGGTGGTGGGCCGCGGCGCCGATCGGGGCCGGGGTGCTGCCGGTGGTCGTCGTGCTGCTGCTGACCGGGCTCGTCCCGGTCGGCGGCATCGCGCTGATCCCGATCACCGGCATCCTCATCGGCGGCGCGCTCACCGCCACCGTACTGAGCGGCCGACGCGCCCTGGACGAGCTGCGGCAGCGGCACGGCGAGGTGGAGGCCGCTCTCGCGCTGGGGTTCCTTGACCGGGACGCCCGGCTGGAGATCGCCCGCCCCGCCGCCTCCGACGCACTGCTGCCGGGACTGGACCAGACCAGGACCGTGGGCCTCGTCACGCTGCCGGGCGCGTTCGTCGGCATGCTGCTCGGCGGCGCCTCACCGGTACTGGCGGGCGTGGTGCAGCTGTTCGTGCTGGTCGCGCTGATGGCCGTGACGGCGGTGGCCGTCACCGCCGTCCTGGAACTGGTCGCGCGGGGACGGCTGCACCGGGACTGAGGCCGGTCGCATGAGGGCGGGGCCGAGGTCGCGTATCCTGGGCGTGCAGAAGGGGAGTAGCTCTTCGCCGGACCGTCGACATACTGCCCGCCCTCGTGGCGGGCCGGCGCCCGGAGCCCGGTGTGTGCCGCCTGTACGCACCGCGCCAGCGAGACCTTCGGCCGCAGTGTCCATGACGCTTGTCCATGGGGCTGCCGTGCCGAAGCGACCCCTTTTCCAGGCGGCTCCCTCGCGGCGCGGACGGCCCGGCGGACAGCCTGACCGAACGAGGTATCCACCCCCGTGCTCGACATCACCGTCGCCGCCGTCGTCTTCGGCGTCGTCTTCCTCGCCGAACTGCCCGACAAGACCGCCCTCGCGGGGCTGATGCTCGGCACCCGCTACCGGGCGTCGTACGTCTTCGCCGGGGTCGCCGCCGCCTTCGCCGTCCATGTCGCGCTGGCCGTCGCGGCGGGCAGCGTGCTGACGCTGCTGCCGCACCGGGTGGTGCAGGCCGTGGTCGGCGCGCTGTTCCTGGCGGGGGCCGCCACGCTGCTGCTCAAGAAGGACGACGGGGAGGAGGAGCTCAGGAAGCCCGCCGACCAGTCGTTCTGGAAGGTCGCGGGCGCCGGCTTCTCGCTGATCCTGGTCGCCGAGTTCGGCGACCTGACCCAGATCATGACCGCCAACCTCGCCGCCCGCTACGACGATCCGCTCTCGGTGGGCGTGGGCGCGGTGCTCGCGCTCTGGGCGGTGGCCGGGCTGGGCATCGTGGGCGGCCGTACGCTCATGAGGTTCGTACCGCTGAAGCTGATCACGAAGGTCGCGGCGCTGGTGATGCTGGCGCTGGCGGGGTTCAGCCTCTACGAGGCGGTGGCCGGCTGACGGCCCTGTCGCCCGCGCGGGCGGTTCGGGTCGGCTGACGGCCGTGCCGCCCGCGTGAGCGGTTCGCGCGTCAGCCGGATATGTGCAGGCGCACGGTGCCGTCCGGGAGCGGTTCGACCCGTACCTGCTCCAGGTCGCGCACCAGCGCGTCCGGCGCGTGCGACGCGGCGCGCGGGCCCACGCCCACGACGCGCATCCCGGCCGCCCTGGCCGCCGCTATGCCGACCTCGGAGTCCTCGAAGACCACGCAGTCGGCGGGCGCGAAGCCCAGCTCGGCCGCGCCCTTGAGGAAGCCCTCCGGGTCCGGCTTGCTCGCGCCCACGCACTCCGCCGTGATCCGTACGGCGGGCATCGGCAGCCCGGCGGCGTTCATCCGGGCCGTCGAGAGCGCCCGGTCGGCGGAGGTCACCAGGGCGTGGGCGTGCGGGAGGGCGGCGAGGGCCGCCATGAAGGCGGGCGCGCCCGGCACCGGTACGACGCCCTCCATGTCGGTGGTCTCCTGCTCCAGCATCCGCCGGTTGTCGGCCAGGTTCTCCGCGTGCGGGCGGTCCGGCAGCAGCACCGCCATCGTGGCGTGGCCCTGCCGCCCGTGGACGACCTTGATCACGCTGTCCCCGTCCAGGCCGTGCTCGGCGGCCCAGTGCCGCCAGCAGCGCTCCACGACCGCGTCGGAGTCGACCAGGGTGCCGTCCATGTCGAGCAGGACGGCGCGGGCGGCCAGCGTGGCGGCGGGGGCGGTGGGCATCGGGGGCATCGGCGGGCTCCTGACGGGCCGGGGGAGTGAAGCCTTGGGTATGCACAAGCGGCCCCGCCCGCCGGTCAGGGAGTGCGGGCGGAGCCACTTTGTTTCTCTACGATACAAAGCGGGTCGGGGTCCGCGCCAGGGGGCCTCGGTATTTCCTCGCGGGAGCCCCGAAGAGGGGGTTCTCGACCGTTCTCGACGCCGGAGCTCTCGATGCCGTACGGACCCGCTCGGCGGGCCGTACCGGCGCATACGGGTGACGATGGGACGAGCCCACCCGAGCCCACCCGAGTCCACCGAGGGGCGGCCGAGTCCACCGAGGGATGGCCGAGTCCACCGAGGGAGGCGCGATGGCGCAGGACCCCACGAAGCCCGGGCCTCCGGGGACCCCGGGCGCCGTCCCCGGGGCGGGGCAGCCCAGGCGCACCGTCCGGATGGCCATCGGCGCACTGATGCTGGGGCTCCTGCTCGCCGCCCTCGACCAGACGATCGTCTCCACCGCGCTGCCGACCATCGTCAGCGACCTCGGCGGCCTGGAGCACCTGTCGTGGGTCGTCACCGCCTACCTGCTGGCCTCCACCGCCGCCACCCCGCTGTGGGGCAAACTCGGCGACCAGTACGGCCGCAAGAGGCTCTACCAGCTCGCCATCGTGATCTTCCTGGTCGGCTCAGCGCTCTGCGGCCTGGCCCAGAACATGCCGCAGCTCATCGGCTTCCGGGCGGTGCAGGGCCTGGGCGGCGGCGGGCTGATCGTGCTGTCGATGGCGATCGTCGGCGACATCGTGCCGCCCCGCGAGAGGGGCCGCTACCAGGGGCTGTTCGGCGCCGTATTCGGCGGCACCAGCGTCCTCGGCCCGCTCCTGGGCGGGCTCTTCGTCGACCATCTCAGCTGGCGCTGGGTCTTCTACGTCAACCTGCCGGTCGGCGCCGTCGCGCTCACCGTCATCGCCACCGCCCTGCACATCCCCCGGCGCCGCACCCGGCACACCATCGACTACCCGGGCACCGCCCTCATCGCCGCCGTGGCCGCCGCCCTGGTGCTGATGACCTCCCTCGGCGGCGTCAGCTACGCGTGGGGCTCCTGGCAGATCGTCGGGCTCGGCGTGCTCGGCGCGCTGCTGCTCCTCGCCTTCGTACGGGTGGAGCGGACGGCCGTGGAGCCTGTGCTGCCGCTGAAGCTCTTCCGCAGCCGCACCTTCGCCCTCTGCTCGGTCATCGGCTTCGTCGTCGGCTTCGCGATGTTCGGCAGCATGACCTACCTGCCGACCTTCCTCCAGGTCGTCCAGGGCGTCTCGCCGACCATGTCCGGCGTCCACATGCTGCCGATGGTCCTCGGCATGCTGCTGGCCTCCACCGGCTCCGGGCAGATCGTCAGCCGCACCGGCCGCTACAAGGTCTTCCCCATCGCGGGCACCGGCGTCACCGCCCTCGGCCTGCTCCTCCTCCACCGGCTCGACATGTCCAGCTCCGACGCCGTGATGAGCGGCGCGTTCTTCGTCTTCGGCTTCGGGCTCGGCCTGGTGATGCAGGTCCTGGTGCTGATCGTGCAGAACGCCGTCGGGTACGAGGACCTCGGTGTGGCCACCTCCGGCGCCACCTTCTTCCGGTCCATCGGCGCCTCCTTCGGTGTGTCCATCTTCGGCACGATCTTCGCCAACAAGCTGGGTCCGCGGATCGCCGACGCGCTCGCCGGAGCACCGCTGCCGCCGGGGGTCGACCCCGCGGAGCTGAGCGGCGACCCGCGGGCCGTCTCCCGGCTCCCGGCCGGGCAGCGGGCCGGGGTGCTGAACGCGTACGCGGTGTCCATCACCGACGTCTTCCTCTACGCGGTACCGGTCGTCGCCGCCGCGTTCGTCCTCGCCTGGTTCCTGAAGGAGGAGCCGCTGCGCGGCTCGGTCACCGCCCCCGACACCACCGAGGTCCTCTCCTCCAACCCCGTCGAGCGCTCCTCGCACGACGAGTGCGCCCGCGCCCTGTCCCTGCTGGGCAGCCGGGAAGGCCGCAAACGCGTCTACGTCGACATCACCGAACGCGCCGGACTCGACCTGCTGCCCGCCGCCAGCTGGCTGCTGCTGCGCATGGACCGCTACGGCTCCGTCGAGCCCGCCCGGCTCGCCGAGCGCACGACCGTGCCCCTGCGCGCCATCACCGACGCGGCGCGTCAGGTCGAGGCGCGCGGGCTCGCCGTACGCGACGGGCTGCCGCTGACCCTGACGGGCCAAGGGCGCGAGACGGCGGCGCGGTTGCTGCGGGCCCGCGAGGAGACCCTCGCCGATCTGCTCGGCGACTGGTGGTCCGCGGCGGACCGCCCCACCGACCTCGTCGAGTTGGTACGGGAGTTGAACCGCGAGCTGTCCGGCTCGGACGCGGAGCAGCCGCGCGAGCGGGAGCGGTGACGGGGGGGCTGAGCCTCGGCCGGGGCCTCGGCCGACGGACGGGTGGGGGCCTCAGCGGATGGACGGGCTGGGTTCCAGGTCCTTGCCGTAGAAGCACTCGGCGTACGGGTCCTCCTTGTACGGCGCGATCTCGGCGAAGCCATGGCGCGCGTACAGCGCCCGCGCCTCCACCAGGTCCAGCCGGGTGTCGAGGATCACGCGCCGCGCGCCCATCTCGCGGGCCGTCCGCTCCGCCGCCGCGAGCAGCGCCGCGCCGCCGCCCTGACCCCGGCACGCGGGCCGGATGAACAGCCGGGTGAGCTCGGCGGTACGGGCCTCGCGCAGCCGCAGCCCCACGCAGCCGCCGGGCTCGCCGCCGTACCGGCCCACCAGCAGCGCCCCGTACGGCGGGACGAGATCGTCGCTGTGGTGCTCGATGAGACCGCTTGCGATCTCCTCCGGCGTCGAGCGGCGCCCGTAGTGCCGCTCGTACCAGCGGTCGGCGATCTCGATGAAGTACTCGCGCAGCAGGGCGGACGCCTCGGCTGAGTGCACGGGCTGCGCGGCGACGGTCCACAGCGGACGCGCGGCGGCGGCTGACTCGGTCATGCGGCGCATCCTGGCAGGGCGGCCCGGCGCGCCGCACGCCCATTTCAGCACCACGCGGTGCAGCACACGCGCGGATCCACACCGGGCCCCGGGGCTACGCGGACCTGCCGCCCTCGCCCCCGCCGCGCTCCTCCGTGTCGCGGCGCTCCTCGGCCGCCTCCTGGTACTTCCCGACCACGCCCGGCTCGGTTCGCCCCTGCTCGGCCTGGCGCGGCTCCCGCTCGGGATGCCGCTTCGCGGCGCCCGCGACCCGCTCCTTGAGGTGCTTCATGCTGTCCTTCAAGCCCATGGAAACCACTCTTCTCACTCGGGCTGGACCTTCCCTCACAGCGTTCGCCCGGCGCGGCCGGGAGGCGACCGGCATTAGGCCAGACGGGTGACGGGTCTCACGGCTGCCTGGGCGCGGCCTGCTGCACCACCTCGAACGACCACAGGGTGGATCCGGACGCCGCCGGCCGCTGCTTCGGCGCGCTCTCCCCGCCGCCCTGGTGGGCCGCCTTCATCGGGCCCTCCATCCACGCCTGGAAGTCCTCCTCGCTGCGCCAGCGCGTGTACACCAGGTACTGGTCGGTGCCCTCGACCGGCCGCAGCAGTTCGAACCACTCGAAGCCGTCGGAGTTCTCCACCGCACCGGCGCGGGCGGCGAACCGCTGCTCCAGGACCTCGCGTTGCTCGGCGGGCACGGTCAGCACATTGATCTTCACGATGCTCATGCGCCCATCCTGCCGTAACCACCCTGGAGCCTTCGCGCGGCGGGGGGCCGCGGTGCGGCAGGATGGGGCCCGCCGCGCCGACAGTGCGGCACTCCTGGTGAAATGGGACAGGACGCCGCAGGCCACTTCCCGGCGGCGGTCAGGTGAAGTCGGGGTGTTCCGCGTCTGAGTACGGGGCTCAGTAAGGTCACTGACTCAGACATGACGGAAGCGGTGGACGAGCGAGTGGGGGAGCAGCAAGGCGTGGCGGACGTGGAGCGGAGCGGACTGGGGAGCACCCCGGACTCGGGGTCGGAACCCGGTGCCGCCGGGTCACGGCTGTCACGCAGTGGCATCGCGCTCGGGGCCCTGTGGCTTCTCGCCGCGGTGCTGGGCGTGCGTCAGGCCGCGGCGGTGCTGCGGCTGCCACCCGGCGAGCGGCTCACCGACCTGGAGACCTGGCTCGGTGAGAACGGCGTCCTGCACGTCAAGGGATCGCTGTACGACGGCGACGGCGCGTTCACCGGCACGCCCTTCGCGGGGCTGGCCCTCAAGCCGCTGACCCGCGCCGCCGAGCAGAGCCTCGGCGTCGCCTGGACGTTCGGCACCCTGCTGCTGGTCGTCGCCCTCGGCCTCGTCGTGGCCCGTACGCTGCCGTCGCCGGTCTCGCGGAACACCAAGCTGCTCGCCGCGCCCGTGGCCCTCTGCCTGATGGCGCTCTCGCTGCCGGTGCGCAACACCTTCACGCTCGGTCAGACCAGCATCATCCCGGTGCTGCTGATCCTGCTCACGCTGCTGCCCCGGACCTCCCAGCGGCAGGCCGGCGTCCTCACCGGCCTGGCCGCGGCGCTCCAGCCCGCCCTGCTGCTCTTCACGGTCGTCCAGTGGCTGACCGGGCGGCGCCGGGCCACCGCGTTCGCGGGCGGCACCTTCGCCCTGTGCACGGTCCTGGCCTGGGCCGTGATGCCCCGCGACTCGCAGACGTACTGGCTGCACCACATCGGCGGCGCCGGGCTCGGCGGGTCCGCCGACGGCCTGGCCAACCAGTCCCTGCACGGCCTGCTGTTGCGCATCGGGCTGTCCGGCCCTGTCGAGCTGTCGCTGCTCGCCGTACTGGCGGTGGCGGTGGCCGTCGTCGGACTGCGGCGCGCCGTGTACTACGCCAAGGACGGCCAGTTGCTGCTCGCCGCCGCGATCACCGGCTGTGTCGCCCTGGCCGTCTCGCCCACCTCGTGGCAGTACCAGCAGCTGTGGATCCTCCTCGCCGTCGTCGGCCGAGTGGGCAAGCGCAGCTCCGACCGGCTGGTGTGGCCGGTGCTCGTGGTGCTCGTGATGACGCTGAACCGCACCGCGCTGATGCCCGACATCGACTTCCTCGGCCACATCGCGTACAACGCCCCGCTGCTCGCCGCCCTGGCCGCCGCGCTCGTGGTGCCGTTCCTGACCCGTACCTCCCCGCTGTGGGACAAGCCGGTGCAGACCCCGTACGCGGACCGCGCGGAGAGCCGGTTCCGGCACGTCCCGCTGCTGCGCTTCTACCGGCGCCCGCTGACCCGGCCGAACCTGATGCTGGAGCTGATGCTCATCCGCATCGGCTACTTCGGGTACTCCTACGTCCGGGCCCACGCCCCGGACGAGCGGAGCCTCGCCGAGGGGCACGGCCGCCAGATCCTCGACCTGGAGGGCTGGCTGCACATCGACTGCGAGCACTGGTTCAACCACATCGTGGCGGACACGCCGTGGCTCAAGGACAGCATGGGGTTCTACTACTCCTCGCTGCACTTCTTCGTCCCCATCACACTGCTGGCGTGGCTGTACGTGACCCGACCCGCGGCCTACCGGTGGGCGCGCACCCCGCTGGCGTTCGCCACGCTGCTCGCGCTGATCGGCTTCTGGCTGTACCCGCTCGCCCCGCCGCGCCTGATGCCTGGCCTCGGCTACGTCGACACCGCGCACGGCCCGCAGGACCTGGAGAACCCGGACTTCGGCGCGCTGACCAAGTTGTCCAACCAGTACGCGGCGATGCCGTCGCTGCACGTGGGCTGGTCGCTGTGGTGCGGTGTCATCATCGCCCTCGTCGCGCCGAAGATGTGGATCAAGATCCTCGGCCTGATGTACCCGGTGCTGACCACCGCCGTGATCGTCGGCACGGCCAACCACTACGTGCTGGACGCGGTCGGCGGCGCGGTGGTCGTGGCGGCCGGGTTCGCCCTCCAGTACGCGCTGACCGGCGCCGGGAAGGTGCCGCCGCCCGAGGTCGCCGCCACGGGCGGTGGTGCGGCGGCCTCGCTGGAGCGACTGCGAACGCGCCTTGCGGCGCGGGCGGGTCGGGAGGCGACGGCGGAGGCCGGGGAGCCGACTTCGGCGAAGCCGGCGGTGGCCGGGAAGCCCACGGCGGCTGCCGGCGCGGCCGAGAACGGGGGAGAGCTGGGCGGCGAGGAGGAGCGGTCGGCTTCCGCGACGGCGGACGTCGCGCGGTAGGTGCGGCCGGGGTGGGGGCAGTTCCGCACGTGACGGACGGCGGCTCCGTCGAGGGCATACGGGCCGCATCGCGGCGGCTGGTCGCGCTGGACAACGACCCGGCCGTGTGGTCGGCGGGTGCGCCGTCCGCCGTCGACCAGGCTGCCGCCGCCTTCGCCGCCCTACGGCATCAGGTGCGGCACTGCCACCACGGCCGGGGCCGCAGGGGGCTCGCTGACCGCGTCGAACGGCGCGAGCGGCTGGCGGCCGCCGCCGAGCTCGCCGAGGTGGCCGGTTGGCTGCACTTCGACGCCGGGCGGTACCGGGCCGCCGCCCGGCTGGACGCCGCCGCGCTGACCTGGGCCCGGCGCGCCGGCGATCGCGCCACCGAGTTGCTGACCCTCCAGAACGCGGCCCTGCGCGCAGGATGGACCGGCCGCCCCCGCACCGAACTCGCCGTCGCCCGTGCCGTACTGGACCGGCGCCGGCTGACCCCGCGGCTGGAGGCGGTCTTCCGGATCCGGGAGGCGCGCGGGCTCGCCGCGACCGGCCGGGCGAGCGAGGCGGCCCGCTCCTTCGCGCGTGCCCGCTCCCTGCTGCTGGACGGGGAGCGGCCCGGCGACCCGCCCTGGGTGTGGTGGGTGACGGCCGACGAGATCGACGGCCACCAGGGTGGGACGTACCAGAAAGCCGGGGAGTGGGCGCGGGCGATCCCGCTGCTGCACCGGGCCGCGCTCCAGGAGTCCGGCGTGACCGTCGGCTACAGCGGGATCTTCGGAGCCCGGCTGCTCGCCGCGCTCCTCGGCGCGGGTGCCTGGCGGGACGCCGTACGGACGGTGGAGGAACTGGTTCCCTCGGTGGCCGGGACCGGTTCGGGGCGGACGCTGGAACTGCTGCGCACCGCGGCCGCGTACCCGGAGCGGCTGCCGTCCGGGGCGCCCGCGCGGGTACGGGACGCGCTGCACTGGCTGGGCGGGGCGCTGCCCCCACGGCTCCCCGCGACGTGACCGAATGTGATCCTCCGTTCCGGTTCCCCCGGCGGGACCCGCGCCTGAACCGCTAGCGTTTTCACGGCAGTTCGGGCCCTCGTGAGCGGTCCGCCCCTCTCATTCGGGAGTAGTGAAACATGTCGTTGGCGATGACAGTCCTGGCCGTGTCGATGGCCTCGGTATCGGCCGTGAGCGGGGCGCAGTGCCCCGTGGCGTTCGTACACGAGCGGTATGCGACGGTGGCCGAAGGCGCTCACGAGGCGGTGACCTACGACGCCGCGGCGGTCCCGGCGGGCAGCGCGGTCACGGTCCTGGAGCACCCGGTCCCGGGCGGCGGTACGCGCATCGTGCTGCGGGTGCACGGCGTCGAGGCGCACCGTACGTTCGGGGCCCATGTGCACACCAAGGCGTGCGGTGCCCAGCCCGCCGACTCCGGGCCTCATTACCAGAACGTGCCGGACCCCGTGCAGCCGTCGACCGACCCCGCGTACGCCAACGCGCGCAACGAGGTCTGGCTGGACCTGACCACCGACGCGCGCGGCAACGGGCGCGCCGAGGCCGTCGTGGACTGGCGCTTCCGGGACCAGGGGGCGCGTTCCGTGGTGGTCCACGAGCACGCCACCGAGACGCACGAGGGCCACGCGGGCACCGCGGGCGCCCGCCTGGCCTGCGTCAACGTGCCGTTCGCCTGAGAAGGTCGTCCTCGCTTACACAGTGTCGCTCCGCGCACGTGGTGGGCTAGACGCACAACTGCGGGGTACGCCCCGAACACATACCTCGGGGAGAACGTTTTCACCAACGCGGCCAACGACGACTCTGTAGGTCCCATGACCACCCCCCAGGTGTGGAATCAACGCTTGGTTTCCCCCGTGCCCTCACATCGTGGCGCGCCCCGTCGGCTGCGAGTTGGCGATGCGTGCGGCGTTACTTGTCGCTCAGCGCGGCCTGTTGCGTATCCGACAGACTGCGCAGCGCCGTCTGCCGGAGTTCTCTGGGCGCCACGCCGTACACGGCGCGGAACGCCCGGCTGAAGTCCGCCGGGCGCAGGTACCCCAGTGGGCGGCGATGGCGCTGATCGGCCGCCGTCGTAGCCGGGGGTCGGTGAGGTCGGCGTGGCAGCGTTCCAGGCGGCGTCGGCGTATCGAGGCCGCCACGGTCTCCCCCTGCTGCCGGAAGAGCGTGTGCAGGGAGCGCACGGAGATGTGGTGGTGTGCCGCGATGTCCGCCGGCCCCAGGTCCGGATCACCGAGGTTGTGGTCGATGAAGGCGTTGACGCGGGCCAGCAGGGCCTGCTGGCGGGTCTCGGTCGGAAGGTCATCGTAGGCTCCGAGGTGCTGGGCCAGGCAGGCGCCCGCCAGGTCGAGCGCCATCGCCCCTAATCGGTTCAGATCGCGCGGGTCGCAGTCGGGACCGTAGGCGTCCAGACTGGTCATGAACCGGGCGAGGATCGCTCCCATGCCGGTGCGGGCCGACAGGGGCCGGGCGAGGAGCCGGTGGATCCTGGCCGGTGGCAGCGGCAGTTCCTCGCGCGGCAGTTGCAGGATGAGTGACTGGATGTTACGGCCCTGGTCGGGCACTGCGCCCTCGAACGGGTGCGAGACGTCCCAGAGCACCATGTCGCCGTACACCAGCCCGGAGTCCTGGCGCCGCTGGCTGATCCACAGAGGGGTGCCGGAGACGAAGGTCAGCTGGTACGTGCCCGGGTCGGCCCGCCGGATGTCCGCCCAGGTGCGTTTCAGGTGCGCGGGCGGGCTGTTGAACGCGGCCACCCGTACGGAGCCGAGATCCAGTACGGAGGCCCTCGCGGAGAAGTCGACGGCGGCGTTCGTGCTGCTCAACGTGAGAGGGGCCAGCTCGCGGGAGAGCAGGTCGGCCCAGAAGGGAAACCGCTCCTGCGCGGGCAGATCCTCGTTCGACACGTTCAACCACATCCCACACCCCCGGAATCGCCAGTCCGACGACCACGTCGCGGCCCGGGCCGAGGCGGCCCGGGCCTGCGCTGTCCATTGATGGAAGACCTGTACCGCGACTACCTATACCCGGTGGCGTCGCCGGTGTAGAGGGCGAACTGAGCGAACGGGCGATGTGCGGACCGGGGCGGGCGGGGGAGCCGCCCGCCCCGGGTGGATCGCCGCCCTTCCATGGTCCGGCCGGTGGCGGTCCGCCGCCACCCGGGACCGCCGGGGCGGCCGCCGTCAGCCGGTGACGGTGATCTGCGAGGCGGGGTCGGTGGCGTCGGTGACGTCGTACGCCACGGTGAACGTGGAGCTGGTGGCGGTGGTCGGGCAGCCGAATCCGCCGACGACCTTGACCGGCACCGAGGCGCCGTCGACGGAGAGCTTGGACGGCGCGCCGTTGGTCCACTGGCCGGTGACGGTCGCCTCGGCGGTGGGTGCGGCGGTGACCGTACAGCTCGCCAGACCGCTGGTCCTGAGGACGAAGCCGCCGGTCGGGATGGTGAGGGTGGCGGCGACCGGACTGCCGTTCCGGACGGAGACCCCCCAGTCGCCGGTGGTGGTGATGGTGGCGGTGACGCCGGGGATGCTGACGGTGCAGTTGCTGTACGTGGGCGCGCTGAGCGGGCCGCCGACGGGGCCGTCCGCGTTGGTGTTGCCCGGGGCGGGCGGCACCTGGTTCTTCGTGTCGGTGCCGGCGGGCGAGGTCGGCTCGGAGACGGAGGCCGAGCAGGTCACCGTGACCGACCCGGCCTTGAACGTGGCCTTGCCGGAGAGCGCGGCCTTGAAGTAGTGCCCGGCCGGGGTCACCGTCGTCGATCCGGCGGCGGTGGGGTGGGCGGTGGCCGAGCCGGTGAGGGTCAGCGCGGCGGCGGTGGCGAGTCCGGCGCCGGTGGCGAGCAGGGCGCGGCTGGGTAACGTACGGCGCATCGTGCGGCTCCTTCGTGGGGTGGGTGGTGGGGGGTGTGCGGCTGTCCCGGTGCGGTCGTCCCCGTGCGGTTGCCGGGTGTGCTGCCGGATCAGTTGTCGTGCGTGAGCGGGGTCGCTTCCAGCGGCTGCCAGCCGAAGACGAGGCTGCCGCCGATGACTCCCAGGACGGTTCCCAGGAAGAAACCGCCGAGGTTGGACAGGACGAGGGCGGCCGCGGCGACCATGACGGCCAGCACCCCCGCGAGTCCCCGGTAGTGGGGCGCGAACCAGGCGCTCAGCCCCATCAGGACCAGGACGAGGCCCAGGAGCACCGACACGACCCCGGTGACGCCCTGCAGGACCATCACCTTCATCGGTGCGAGCGGGATGGCGGCGATCTCCGCGCCCGCGGCGGCGGTGACCAGGCCGCCCCAGAAGGGCCGGCCCCTGCGCCATCGGCGCCACCTGGGAAGCACGCCCCTCAGAAGCATTCCTTCTTGCCCTTGCTGATCTTCATGCTCAGCCCGTTGAGCTTGAAGGTCCCGGCGGTGGTGGCCCAGGCGACCGTACGGAGCTTCGACATACTGATGTCGTCGGCCTGCTGCGCGAACAGGTCCTGGAGGCCCTGCGCGCCGTCGGGGCCCTTGTCGAGCGTGGAGGCGTCCCGGCCGATCTCGATGTTGTTGAAGCCCGCGTCGCCGGACATCTGGGTGGCGTCCATGTACAGGTCCCTGGCCTCGACGGGCTTGCCGCCGCCGCCCGCGGACAGCTTGAGCGAGATGTCTCCGATGATCGGCAGGTGGGTGACGACCGACTGGCAGAGGTTGTCGATCTTCGCCTTTCTGATCGCGGTCACGGCGACCGGCAGGATGTCGCCGCGGGCGTTGGTGTCGACGCTGCCGTACTGGGCGAAGCCCTCGCCTTGCAGCTCGTCGGCCGAGACCTTGAACTGCTGGCCCGACACGGCGAAGGACGCGGCGATGGCGCCGTTGGCCAGGGCGACGGCCAGGGCGACGGTCGCGGCGAACCCGGGGACGGAGAGCGCGGCGAATCGCCGCCACCTGACCCGTCCTGTGACATGTAATCCTTGACCGTCTCTCATGGCGAAATATCCCTTTCGAGAGCGTGGCAGAGCCCCGTGCTGCGAGTGGGGGAACTTACTCGAGAGTAAGCACGCTGAGATGCACCTGACAAGCTCAAGGGGTGGCCCGAGGTGGGTGCTTTTCGGCCAGGAAAGGAGTGGCTGGTGGGGTGTCTGGTGGGGTGGTGGGGTGTCTGGTGGAGCCGGTCGCGCGTCAGGTGTAGCTGACCCGCATCTCCTTGATGCCGTTCAGCCACGCCGAACGCAACCGCCGCGGCTGCCCCGTCAGCCGGATGTCGGGCAGTTCGTCCGCGATGGCGTTGAAGATCAGTCGGATCTCGAGCTCGGCCAGGCTCTTGCCGAGGCAGAAGTGCGGACCGCCGCCGCCGAAGCCCAGATGCGGGTTCGGGTCCCGGCCGATGTCGAAGACCTCGGGGCGCGCGAAGACCTCCGGGTCGTTGTTGGCGGACGCGTAGAACAGGCCGACTCGCCGGCCCTTCCTGATGAGCTGACCGCCCAGCTCGGTGTCCCGGGTGGCGGTGCGCTGGAACGAGACCACCGGGGTCGCCCACCGCACGATCTCGTCGGCGGCCGTGGCCGGGCGCTCGCTCTTGAATCGCTCCCACTGCTCGGGGTGGGTGAGGAAGGCGTGCATGCCGTGGCTGATGGCGTTGCGCGTGGTCTCGTTGCCCGCGACCGCCAGCAGCAGCACGAAGAACCCGAACTCGTCGGCCCCCAGGTTGCCTTCGTCCTCGGCGGCGACCAGCGCGCTGACGATGTCCCGGGCCGGGCATGCCTTGCGGTCGGTGGCCAGGTTCATGGCGTACGAGATGAGTTCCGCGGCCGATTGGGTGCCGATCTCCTCGGTGACGGCCAGCTCGGGATCGTCGTACGCGACCATCTTGTTGGACCAGTCGAAGATCCTCGCGCGGTCGCGCTGCGGGACGCCGATCAGCTCGGCGATGGCCTGGAGCGGCAGCTCGCACGCGATGTCGGTGACGAAGTCCCCGGTGCCGCCCTCGCGGGCCCCGGCCACGATGCGGGCGGCGCGGTCGCGCAGCGCCTCCTCCAGGGCCCGGATGGCGCGCGGGGTGAAGCCGCGCTGCACGATCTGGCGGACCCGGGTGTGCTCGGGCGGGTCCATGTTCAGCATGATCAGCTTCTGGACGTCGATCTGCTCGCGCTGGATGTGCTCGTTGAAGCGGATGATCGCGGTGTTGAGGTGCGAGGAGTACAGCTCCGGGTGGGTGGAGACCTCCTTGACGTCCGCGTGGCGGGTGACGGCCCAGTAGCCGTCGTCGTCGAAGCCCGCCGCCCCGTGCCGCTGCGCGTTCCACCACACCGGCGCGGTCCGCCGCAGCCGGGCGAACTCCGGGAGCGGCACCCGCTGCCGGTACAGGTCGGGGTCGGTGAAGTCGAAGCCGTCCGGCATCGCGGGGCAGGGCATCGGCGCCACTTCCTTCCTGACGCACCATCAGAAGTGCTGCGGAAGGTAGTAACGGGTTCTACAAGTCGCAAGGGGCGAGGCCGGATTCGTTGCGGTTACCTGCGGTACAAGTGCGGTGCACGCCCCTTGCGCGGCCCCTGCGGCCCTCAGCAGACTGAGGGCGGACTAGAACGCGTACTACTTCCGTCGCTGGACGCCGTCGCGGGCACGAGTCGCGGGCGCGAGGAGAGGACGAGTCATGGCCGCCGAACCCGTCATCGTCGAAGCGGTACGCACCCCCATCGGCAGGCGCGGAGGCGCGCTCGCCAACCTCCACCCCGCCTATCTGCTCGGCGAGACCTACCGCGAGGTGCTGGCCCGCACCGGCATCAAACCCGACTGCGTGGAGCAGATCGTCGGCGGCACGGTCACGCACGCGGGCGAGCAGGCCATGAACCCCGCCCGCAACGCCTGGCTCGCCATGGGGCTGCCGTACGAGACCGCCGCCTCCACCGTCGACTGCCAGTGCGGCTCCTCGCAGCAGGCCAACCACATGGTCGCCAACATGGTCGCGGGCGGCGTCATCGACATCGGCATCGCCTGCGGCGTCGAGGCGATGTCCCGGGTGCCGCTCGGCAGCGGCTCCAAGCACGGCCCCGGCAAGCCGTGGCCGGACGAGTGGAACGTGGACCTGCCCAACCAGTTCGAGGCCGCCGAGCGGATCGCCCGCCACCGCGGCCTGACCCGCGAACGCGTCGACGCGCTCGGCCTGATATCCCAGGAGCGCGCCGCCCGGGCCTGGGCGGAGGAGCGGTTCAAGCGCGAGACCTTCGCGGTGCAGGTGCCCACCACCGAGGACGAGCAGCTCGCGGGCCAGGGCATGTGGCGGCTCGTCGACCGCGACGAGGGGCTGCGCGACACGAGCATGGAGGCGCTCGGCGGACTCAAGCCGATCATGCCGACCGCGGTGCACACCGCCGGCAACTCCTCCCAGATATCCGACGGCGCGTGCGCGGTGATGTGGGCATCCAAGCGGATGGCGCGCGCGCTCAGGCTCAGGGCGCGGGCCCGGATCGTCGCCCAGGCGCTGGTCGGCTGCGACCCGCACTACCACCTGGACGGGCCGATCGACGCGACGCAGACGGTCCTCGGCAAGGCCGGGATGACGCTCAAGGACATCGACCTGGTCGAGATCAACGAGGCGTTCGCGTCGGTGGTGCTGTCCTGGGCGCAGTTCTTCGGCCAGGACCTGGAGAAGGTCAACGTCAACGGCGGCGCCATCGCGCTGGGTCATCCCGTCGGCGCCACCGGGGCCCGCCTGATCACCACGGCCCTGCACGAACTGGAGCGTACGGACAAGGAGTTCGCGCTGATCAGCATGTGCGCGGGCGGCGCGCTGGCGACGGCGACGATCATCCAGCGCCTGTAGCTCGAGGTGTCAGTACCACCCTTTGGACCGCCAGAACGCCCATGCCTCGCACGGGCTGCCGTACCGGTCCTTGATGTACTCCAGACCCCAGCTGATCTGCGTCGCCGGGTTGGTCCGCCAGTCCGCGCCCGCCGACGCCATCTTCGAGCCCGGCAGCGCCTGGAGTAGACCGTACGCCCCGGTGGGCGAGGTCACCGTGACCCGCCAGCCGCTCTCCCGCTCCACGAGCTTGCTGAAGCACTTGAACTGCGTCCTGTTGGGGATCATCCGCCGCGCGATCTCCCGGGCCTCGCTGCCCAGCGGAAGGCCCGCGGCCTCCGTCGGCGCGGCGGACAGCGCCACACCGGCGGCGCTCAGCGCCGCCACGGAGCACAGCAGTGCGGACTTCCGGCGGGGCACGGTGCGGCTGGGGAGCGGGTCAGCGGACACGGGATGGACCTTCCGTCGGGGACAGGACGCGCCGCCCGGCGCGGCCGTGCCACCCGGCGACCCCTTCACTGTTGACGCAGCCCCAGGGGACCGCAATGTCGGGAGGTACTACCCCGGATCGGAGAGCGCGACCGCCCGTCCGTCGGCAACGGCCCGTCACCGTGATCGGCAGGGCGCGCGACGCGGACCCGTCGACGCCGACCCGCTACGAAGCGCCTTAGTACCCGGCCCGCGCGGGCGTGACGCCGCTTCACACGTACGAGTCCCTCGGCTGCGTCCGCTCAGCGCAGCTCGAACCGGCCGTCCGCAACCCGGTCCGGGGCCGGGCCGGGCCCGTCGAAGACCGCGGAGGCGTCGAAGGCCGCCCGGCGGGTGGCGCGGCGCAGCGCCCTGAGGACGGGGCCGCCGAGGGCGAGCGTCAGCACGACGGTGACCACGGCACGCGGCACGTCCCAGCCGAGGGAGGTGGCCAGGCAGTACGCCACGAATCGAGCCAGGTTCTCATGGAGCGCGTCGCCGGGGACGAAGGACACACTCGACGTCAGCTGTCCGATGTACGGCCACCCTTGCAGGTTCATGACCGTGCCGTACAGCAGTGACGCGACGGCCCCGTACCCCGCCACCATCACCAGCTCACGGCGGCCGCGCAGCCGGTCGGGCGCCGGCAGCAGCCCCGCGCCCATCGCGACCCAGCCCATGGCCAGCATCTGGAACGGCATCCACGGGCCCACCCCGCCCGTCAGCAGGGCGGAGGCGAACATCGACACCGCACCGAGGACGAAGCCGAAACCGGGGCCCAGCACCCGCCCGGAGAGCACCATCAGGAAGAACATCGGCTCGATGCCCGCCGTGCCGCCGCCCAGCGGCCGCAGCGCCGCGCCCGCCGCGGCCAGCACACCCAGCATCGCCACGGCCTTGGGCCCCAGGCCGGTGTCGGCGATGGTCGCCACCACCACGGCCAGCAGCAGCGGCAGCAGCGCCGCGAACAGCCATGGCGCGTCGGAGGAGTGCGCGAGCGAGGAGTCGGGCGCGGCCAGCAGCGGCCACCCGAAGGCGACGACGCCGACCGCGGAGACCAGGGCGAGGGCGGCGACCGAGCGGGGGCCGAGGCGGACGGCGCGCACCGGCCGACCACGGCCCCCGCTCTCGCGGCTCGCGGGGTCCGTCGCGCGGCGGGGCGCCTGCGGCTGCGGACGAGCGGCGGTCATCCGGCCGTCTCCAGCGCCCGCCGCACCTGCGGCACCGTCAGCCAGGGCAGCGGCGCGAGCACCTTGGCGACCTGCGGGGCGAACGCGGGGGAGGAGACCACCACCTCCGCGGTCGGGCCGTCCGCCACCACCTCGCCGTCGGCCAGGATGACGACGCGGTGGGCCAGCTCGGCCGCCAGCTCCACGTCATGCGTGGCCAGCACGATGGCGTGCCCGTCCGCCGCGAGCTCGCGCAGCACCTCGGCCAGCCGCGCCTTCGCCGCGTAGTCCAGGCCGCGGGTCGGCTCGTCCAGCAGGAGCAGCGGTGGCCGGGCCGTGAGGACCACCGCGAGCGCCAGCGCCAGCCGCTGCCCCTCCGACAGGTCACGGGGATGCGTGGTGTCGGGCACGTGCGGCAGCAGCCGCCCCACCAGCGCCCGGCAGGTGCCCGCCGGCGCCCCCGTGTCCTGGTCCGCCGCCGCGCACTCGGCCGCGACCGTGTCCGCGTACAGCAGATCCTGTGGCTCCTGGGGCACCAGCCCCACGCGGTGCAGCAGCTCCGCGGGCCGGGTGCGGTGCGGGACGGCGCCGTCGACGCGGACGGTCCCGGCGGCGGGTTCGTGCAGCCCCACGAACGCGGACAGGAGAGTGGACTTTCCGGCTCCGTTACGGCCCATCAGCGCGACCGTCTCACCGGGACGTACGGACAGGTCGACCGCGTGCAGCGTCTCGACGCGGCCGCGCCGCACCGACAGGCCGACCGCCTCGGCCAGCGGCCGGGGCCGCGGCTCGTGCGGCGGCGCGGCGGGCGCGGCGGTGGGCGTGGCGTCGACGGGCGCGGCGGCGGGAACAGCGGTTGGGGTCAGGGCTGGGGCTGGGGCTGCCGCGAGCCGCTCCCGCAGCGGGCCCGCCTTGCGGCGCGCGTCCCGCACCGACAGCGGCAGCGGCGACCAGCCGGCGAGTCGGCCCAGCGCCACCACCGGCGGGTGGACGGGGGAGACCGCCATGAGGTCGGCGGGCTCACCGGTCACCGGGGCCTCGCCGGGGCCGGACAGCAGAACCACCCGGTCCGCGTACTGCACGACCCGCTCCAGCCGGTGCTCGGCCATCAGCACGGTCGTCCCCAGGTCGTGCACCAGCCGCTGGAGCACGGCCAGCACCTCCTCGGCCGCCGCCGGGTCCAGCGCCGACGTCGGCTCGTCCAGGACCAGGACCCGGGGGTGCGTGGTCAGGACCGAGCCGATGGCGACCCGCTGCCGCTGGCCGCCGGAGAGCGTGGCGATGGGCCGCTCCCGCAACTCGGCCAGCCCCAGCAGATCCAGGGTCTCCTCGACCCGGCGGCGCATGGTGTCGGTGGGCAACCCGAGCGACTCCATGCCGTAGGCCAGCTCGTCCTCGACCGTGTCGGTGACGAAGTGCGCGAGCGGATCCTGCCCCACGGTGCCGACCACGTCGGTCAGCTCGCGCGGGCGGTGGGTACGGGTGTCGCGGCCCGCGACGGTGACCCGGCCGCGCAGCGTGCCGCCGGTGAAGTGCGGTACGAGACCGCTGACGGCACCCAGCAGAGTCGACTTGCCGACACCGGACGGCCCGACCAGGAGGCACAGCTCGCCCTCGGGGACGGTCAGATCGACACCCTGGATCGCGGGACCGCCGGCGTCGGTGTACGTGACGGACACCTGCTCGAAACGGATCACGGGGAGGGCTCCTTGGGGTACGGATCGGGGGCGGGGGAGCGGCCGAGCCGGATGGCGACACGGACCAGCGCGCTGAGTCGTGTGGTGAGCCCGACCGGCGGTCCGAGCCGTGCGGTGAGCTAGGCCGGTGGTCCGGGGCGTACGCTGAGTTGGACCGGCGGTCCGAGGCGGACGGCGGCGCGGACCGGCGGGTCGAGCCGGGCCGCTCCGCCGGGCCCGGCCCGCGTGGCGGGGCGGGCGCGACGAACGCGGGCAGCAGGCCGAGCAGCACCGACAGCGCGGGCCACAGCGGCAGTTCCGGCGCCGTGAGCGGGACCGCGGGCGGATGGAGCGTCCGCGGGGCGTAGTCGCCCGCCCAGATCATCAGCGCCGCGACGCCCGCGCCCGAGCCGGCGACCAGCCACGCCCGCGCCCCCCACCGGTCGGGCCGGTACCGGCTGCGCACGGACCGGCGGCGCCCCAGCCACAGCCCGCCCAGCGCGGCGGCCAGCCCGCCCAGCAGCACCGGCAGCCCGTAGCCCGCGCCCTGGTCGGCCAGCAGCCCGTACGTACCGGCGCAGACCCCGAACAGCCCGCCGAGCGTCAGCGCCGCGGTGGTGCGCCGAACGGCGGTCGGCACCTGGGCGGTGCGCCCGTACCCGCGCGCGTCCATCGCCGCCGCCAGCGACACCGAGCGCTCCAACGCGCCCTCCAGGACCGGCAGGCCGACCTGGAACAGTCCCTTGACGCCCCGGTCGGGGCGGCCGCGCAGCCGCCGCGCCGCGCGCAGCCGCTGGACGTCCTCGACGAGGTTCGGCGCGAAGGTCATGGCGACGACCACCGCGACGCCCACCTCGTAGAGCGCGCCGGGCAGCGACTTGAGGAGCCGGGCCGGGTTGGCGAGGGCGTTCGCCGCGCCGACGCAGATGAGCAGGGTGGCCAGCTTGAGCCCGTCGTAGAGCGCGAAGACCAGCCCCTCGGCGGTCACCGCACCACCGATCCGCACGCCCTGGGCCCACTCGGGCAAGGGGACTTCGGGGAGCGTCACCAGGACCCGGGTGCCGGGGATGGGCGACCCGAGGAGCACGGCGAACAGCAGGCGGATCGCGAGCACCGCGACGCCGAGCCTGAGGAACGCACCGTAGGACCGCGCCCACGGCGCGTCCGTGCGCCGCGCCGCCACGACGTAGCCCGCGACGCCGATCAGCAGCCCGAGCAGCAGCGGATTGCT
This sequence comes from Streptomyces sp. XD-27, assembly GCF_030553055.1. Classification (NCBI taxonomy): domain Bacteria; kingdom Bacillati; phylum Actinomycetota; class Actinomycetes; order Kitasatosporales; family Streptomycetaceae; genus Streptomyces; species Streptomyces sp. XD-27. Next base: position 2,158,759 of record NZ_CP130713.1, on the reverse strand, counting down.
GGTCCGCGACGCGGCGGTCGCCAGCCCGAGCGCCCACAGCCACCAGGCGCCCGCGTGCAGGGCCGCGCGCCGCGAGACCTCGGGAGCCCGCAGCCGCATGGCGGCGGCCCGCAGCCGCCGGACCGGGCCGGCGGCGCGCGTGGGTCCGTCACCGGGGGCGTGCCGGGCGGTGGGTTGGTCGCCGGGGGCGTGCCGAGTGGTGGGTTGGCCGCCGGGTGCGCGCCGGGCGCCCGGGCGTGCTGCACCCCGGTCCACCCCGTAGCGGGCGCCGCCGCCCGGCGGCTCCGGCGCGGTCCGGCGTGGGCCGGAGTCCTGGGCTGTGCCGCGTGCGGCCGGGTCCGCGGGCCGCGCCTCGACGTCCGCCGTCCCGGCCCGCCGCGCGACCGGGGACGTCGGCGCGTCCGGCGATGCCCGCCGCACGGCGGACCGGTCGTCGACCTGCCGACCCGGTGCCGCCTCGCCCTGGTCGGGCTGCTCTCCCGGGTCGCTGTCGGGTCGCCGCGCGTGCGGTCGTTCGGCGGTCATCCGCGGCGACGGCGGGTCTGCCACCACGCGGCCGCGCCGAGTGCGACCACGGCTGCGGCCCCGCCGAGCAGGCCGGTCGACGGCCCTTCGCCGCCGTTGTCCTCACCGTCGGCGCGCTCGCCGGACCGCCCGGGGCGTGCCGTGCCCGTCGCCGACTCGTCGCCGGAGTCCGCACCGGATCCCGTACCGGAACGGTCCGCCTGCTCGGCGCAGCCGGACCGCGGGTAGTCGGCGATGCCGCACAGCAGCGCCGACGAGCCGTAGCGCAGCGGCTTCGCGACGGCCGCGAGCGCCTCCGCCGCGCTCGCCCCACTGCGGACCCGCGCGCATGCGGTGCGGGCCGGGGGCGGGGTCTCGCCGTCGGGCGCGTGGGCCGCCGTACCGAAGTCGATGACGACGGCGACCCGCTTGGCGTCGCCCTTGGCCGGGGTGCCCGCGCAGATGGCGTCGAAGTCGGCGGCGCCGCGCGGCTGGGCGGCGTTCCGGGAGTCCTCGCTGACGGCGAACCGGAAGCCGATGGTCTCGCCGTCGTCCGGCCGCGCGGTCGACGGCCCCTGGGTGGCGTACGTCCACGCGTCGCCGTCCCGCTCCCAGAACGACCAGTAGCGGTAGCCCTGGGCGTGCGCGGGGGCGGCGCCCAGGACGACGAGCAGCAGCCCGGCGCACAGCGACGAGACCAGCGCGACCGGCCTGGCCGGCGCGTCCCGCCCGTACGGACGCCGTGCCACGGACCGTTCAGCCATCAGAGCTGCTGCTTCTTCCGGCCGCTGAGCAGGAAGCCGATGCCGATGCCCGCGACCGCGCACACGCCGATGAACCACCACAGGCCGAACGGGCTGTCGCCCTTGTCGTCCTTCTTCTTGTCCTCGTCGGCCTGCTTCTGCGTGCCGGAGTGGTCCGAGGCGGCCGCGGGCTTGGGGCCGGTGGCGTTCAGCGCACGTACCAGGTCCGTACCGCCGAAGTCGCGCGGGTCGCCGCCGACCGAGCGGGTGGCCAGGATCAGCTTGGCCAGCGCGCCCGGGTCGTCCTTGGCCCACGCGACCGCGCCGCTGTCCTTGCCCTGGAGCCAGGCGAGCGGCTTGGCGGCCGCGGCCCGATGCTCGCCCGCCGCGAGCGCGAGCACCGCGTCGGCGGTGCTGCCGAGGTCGGGCTTCGGGTCCTGGCCGGGCAGGGCGGCCATCAGGTGCTGGCCGTTCCCGGCCAGCTTGGCGACCAGGTACGCGTCCGCCGCGTCGGCGGCGTCCTCCGCCGCGGCCGCGCCCTTGGCCTTCGTGTCGCTCTTGTCGGCGCCCGCTCCGCACTCCAGCGGCTCGACCGCCTCGTCGTCGTCCCTGCCGACCGGCTCGAACACGAAGCCCTGGCCGGTGGCGCCGAGCGCGGCGGCGACGGTGGCCACGTCGTTCGGGGCCAGGTCGCCCTTACCGGGCTGGTACGCGAACGCCCCGCGCTCGTCCTTCTTCGCGTCGCAGCCCAGCCGCAGCGCGAGCAGCGCGTCGTACGGCGTCTTGCCGCCCTTCGCGGAGGCGATCTTCGCCGGGTCCTGCCCGGCGGCGGCGAGCGCGCCGACGGCCACGGCCGTGGAGTTGGCGTCGCTGTCGCCGCCGGGGTTCATCCCCCAGCCGCCGTCCTCGTTCTGGTTCTTCTTCAGCCAGCCGACGCCCTTCTCGACGGCCGCGCCGTGCCCGCCGACCGCGGCGAGCGCCTGCACGGCGGCCGCGGTGGCGTTGCTGTCGACGTTCTTCGCCGTGCACGGGGTGGCGGTCTCGTGCCGGAACGGCACAAAGCCGCCGTCCGCGCACTGCTGCCCGGCCAGCCACTTCACACCCGACTCCGCCGGGGTGACGCCGACCGCGTCCTGGGCGAGCAGCGCCAGGGACTGCCGCCACACGCCGTCGTACGTGGGGTCCTTGGTCCCGTACAGCCCCTGCGGCAGCGCGGACTGCTTCGGCTTCGGGGAGGGGGCGTCGTCGGCGAACGCCGCCGGGGCGGCGGCCGCGCCGAGGACGACGGAGACGGCCAGGGCCGCGGCGCTGCGGCGTACGTTCATGGACGGTGCCTCTCGGTGTGTGTTCGCGGTGTTCTGCACGCAGCTGAGACACGGCCGTCCACCCGTGCGCGGCACGCGCACGGTGGCACCGGGCTCAGCTCCGTAGACCTCGACGGTGCCGCGCACCGGTCGCGTCGGCGACCGGTGCGCGGGAGCCTTCGGTGTGGCCGACGGGTGCTCCGGCTCATACGGTCGGCCAGCCGTACCGGCGGGCGCGGGCCGTACTCACGGTTGCGGGTCAGCGCCGGAATCGCACCGGCTTTCCCCGATCGGTCACGCATGAAGTTGTGCACGCCCACCTTAACCGGCGCCTTACCGGGAGGTCGGAGGACCACCCGGCGCCGGGCGGGACTCACGCGGGACTCACACCGCCTGGTACGCGACCGGGTCGGTGCCCGGCACCGCCGCCGCCCGCCCCCGCTTCACCAGGTGCCGCAGATGCGCCTCCGCCTCCGCGACCGCGATGTTCCGCGAGCCGTACGGGATGTCCGCCCACGGGCGGTTCCAGCGCATGCGCTCGGCGAGCCGCCAGGGCGTGCGCGGGGTCGCCAGCAGGTCCCGTACGCCGGCCAGGCGGTCGGCGTGGTGGTCGAGCAGTTCGCCGACGCGGCGGTCGGCGCCGGTGAACGCGTGCTGATGGGCCGGGAGCACCTCGGCCGGGCCGAGCCGGCCCACGCGGCCGAGGGAGTCGAGGTAGTCGCCGAGCGGGTCGGCCTCCCCGCGGGTCCGTCGTCGTCCGGGTCCTCGTAGAGGCCGATGTGCGGGGAGATGCCCGGGAGCAGGTGGTCGCCGGAGAACAGCCGGCCGTTGCCGGGCGCGCCCGCCGGATGCTCCTCCTCCAGGTGCAGGCAGACGTGGCCCGGGGTGTGGCCCGGTGTCCATACGGCCCGCAGCCTGCGGCCGGGCAGGTCGAGGAGGGCGCCGGGGGCGATGTGCCGGTCGGGCAGCGCGGCGGCGAGGCCGGGCAGGTCGCCGGCGCGTCCCGCGGCGCGGGCGGCGCGCAGCGGGGCGAGGTGGTCCGCGGGCGCCCCGGCGGCGGCGAGCCGGTCGGTGAGGTAGTCGAGCCACCGGCCGGGCGCCGCGGCGCTGGTGCGGCGCACCACGGCCGCGTCGGCGGCGTGCATGGCCAGCCACGCGCCGGACGCTTCGCGCACCCGGCCGGAGAGCCCGTGGTGGTCGGGGTGGTGGTGGGTGAGGACGACGCCGTGGATGTCCGACACGGCGGTGCCGCAGGCGGTCAGGCCGGTGGTGAGTGCGTCCCAGGCCGTCGGATCGTCCCAGCCGGTGTCGATCAGGACCGGGCCGCGATCGGTGTCCAGGACGTGGACGAGGGTGTGGCCGAGCGGGTTGCCGGGGATCGGGACCGGGATGCTCCACACGCCGCCGCCGTGCGAGGTCACCGGAGCGGTCGCCTCATCGGTCACGTCAACCCCCTGTCGCCGCACGGCCGTTGCCCACTATAGCGAGAACTGGTATCAGTTTCTGACGTAGCGTCAGTTATTTGTCCGGAGCCGGGCGGCGGCCGAATCCCTGGAGGTTCCCACCATGACGGACCCCGCGAACGGCCGTGTCGAGTACGGCCACCTGGTCATCGGCGGCGCCCCGGCCGAACCCGCGGGCCGCGGCACCATCGAGGTCGTCTCACCGCACACGGAGGCGGTCATCGGCCGCGTACCGCACGCCACCCGCGAGGACGTGGACCGGGCGGTCGCCACCGCGCGCGCCGCCTTCGACGCCGGCCCCTGGCCGCGTAGCGACCCCAAGGAGCGGATCGCGGTCGTCACCCGGATCAAGGACGCGCTCGCCGCCCGGCACGAGGAGGTCGCCCGGACCGTCACCGCCCAGAACGGCAGCCCGTACTCCTGGAGCGTCCTCGGCCAGGCGCTCGGCGCGGTGATGGTGTGGGAGGCGGCCCTCGCGGTCGCCCGCGACACCGGCTACGAGGAGCGGCGCACCGGCATCCTGGGGCCGCTGCTGGTGCGGCGCGCCCCGGTCGGGGTGGTGGCGGCCGTCGTGCCGTGGAACGCCCCGCAGTTCGTGGCCGCGGCCAAGCTCGCGCCCGCGCTGCTGGCCGGCTGCCCGGTGATCCTCAAGCCCTCCCCGGAGGCCCCGCTCGACTCGTACCTGCTCGCGGAGATCGCCGCCGAGGCGGGGCTGCCGGACGGCGTGCTGTCCGTCCTGCCCGCGGGCCCGGAGGTCGGCGAGTACCTGGTGGGGCACCCGGGCGTCGACAAGGTGTCGTTCACCGGGTCCGTGGCAGCGGGCCGGCGCGTCATGGAGGTCGCCGCCCGCCGACTGACGCGGGTGACGCTGGAGTTGGGCGGCAAGTCGGCGGCCGTCATCCTGCCCGACGCCGATCTGGACGCCGCCGTCGGCGGCATCGTCCCCAACGCGTGGATGAACAACGGCCAGGCGTGCGTTGCCCAGACCCGCATCCTCGCCCCGCGCGACCACTACGCGGAGATCGCCGAACGCCTCGCGGCCGCCGCCTCCGCGCTGGTCGTCGGGGACCCGTTCGACCCGGCCACCCAGGTCGGCCCGCTGGTCGCGCGCCGCCAGCAGCAGCGCTCGTTCGACTACATCGACCTCGGGCGGCGCGAGGGCGCCGAACTGCTCACCGGAGGCGGCCGCCCCGCCTCCCCCGAGACCGGCTGGTACGTCGAACCGACCCTCTTCGGGAACGTCCGCAACGACATGCGGATCGCCCGTGAGGAGATCTTCGGCCCCGTCATCTGCCTGCTGCCGTACGAGAGCGAGGAGGAGGCGGTGCGGATCGCCGACGACTCCGATTACGGGCTCTCCGGCAGCGTGTGGACCGCCGACGTCGAACGCGGCATCGGCGTGGCCCGGCGCATCCGCACCGGAACGTTCTCCGTGAACACCTTCAGCCTCGACATGCTCGGCCCGTTCGGCGGCTTCAAGAACTCCGGCCTGGGGCGGGAGTTCGGCCCCGAGGGGTTCGCCGCCTACCTGGAGCACCAGACGATCCATCTGCCCGCCGACTGGGAGGGCTGAGGTGATGGGGGACACGGCGGATACGCCGGACACGGGGGACCGCTGGCGGGTGGAGGTCGACCGCGCGCTGTGTGTCGGCTCGGGGATGTGCGTCCATACGGCGCCGGAGGCGTTCCGGCTCGACGCGTCCCGTCGGTCGCGGCCGTCCGACGCCGAAGTGCCGGCCTCGGACGCGGTGCTGAGCGCGGCGGAGGGCTGCCCGGTCGAGGCCGTCCTGCTGCGCCTGAGCGGCACGGGCGAACCGGTCTTCCCTCCGGAGGACTAGCTCGGGGAGTGGGTCCTGCCCGGTGGCGCGGTGATGTCGATCAGCCGGCACACCGTCTCGATGTCGATCTTCACCTGGGCGATCGACGCCCGCCCCGACAGCCAGGTGACCAGCGCCGAGTGCCACGTGTGCTCGATCACCCGCACCGCGGACAACTGCTCCGCCGTGGGCGGGCCCTGAAGCCCCATCGCGTCCAGGATGATGGCCGTGGTCAGCCGGGAGACCGTGTCCACCTCCGGGCTCACCGAGCGGTCCGCGAACGTCAGGGCCCGCACCATCGCGTCCGCCAGGTGCGGCTCCCGCTGGAGTGCGCGGAAGGCGCGCATCAGGGTCTGGGCGACCCGGGCGGCGGGCTCCCGCTCGGTGGGCGGCCGCTTCCGCAGCGTCTCGTGCATCTGCTGCAACTGGTCCTGCATCGTCGCGACGAGCAGATGCACCTTGGAGGGGAAGTAGCGGTAGAGCGTGCCGAGCGCCACGCTGGACAACTCGGCCACCTCGCGCATCTGCACAGCGTCGAAGCCGCCGCGGCTCGCCAGCTGGGCACTGGCGTGCAGGATCCGGCGGCGACGCGCCTCCTGCCGCTCGGTCAGCTGCAAGGAGGCTGGCTTGGCTTCTGCGGTCATGTGTCCTACTTCGGTGCGTTCCGTCTGCAGGCTGCGGACTCCGTGCATGATGGCAGGGCCGGAGGAACGGCGCGAGTCATTCACGTCGTCGCGGCAGGCCGGCCGAGGGCGGCCCCCAGTGGCGCGGATCACCTGTCCTGCCCCGGGGGAAGGTGGCATGGGCAGGTATCTTCGAGACTTCTCCGGCGATCCGTAAGTGAAACTTGTTCTAGCCGTTTGCTTGCGGATACGCTCCCGCTGAACTGCACCGAGAAGGGGGCCGCGAGTGACCGGCGACAGGCCGCTGCGCATCGCGCTGCTCACCTACAAAGGGAACCCGTTCTGCGGCGGCCAGGGCGTGTACGTGCGCCATCTGTCGCGCGAGCTGGCACGGCTCGGCCACAGCGTGGAGGTCATCGGCGCGCAGCCGTACCCCGTCCTCGACGACGGCGTGCCCCTCACCGAGCTGCCCAGCCTCGACCTCTACCGGCAGCCCGACCCCTTCCGCACGCCGCGGCGGGAGGAGTACCGCGACTGGGTCGACGCCCTGGAGGTCGGCACCATGTGGACCGGCGGCTTCCCCGAGCCGCTGACGTTCAGCCTCCGCGCCCGCCGCCACCTGGCCGCCCGGCGCGGTGAGTTCGACGTCGTCCACGACAACCAGACCCTCGGCTACGGGCTGCTCGGCCTGGACCGGATCGGCTTCCCGCTCGTCACCACGATCCACCACCCCATCACCGTGGACCGCCGACTGGAGCTCGCCGCGGCCACCACCTGGAAGCGCCGCCTGTCCGTGCGCCGCTGGTACGGCTTCACCCGCATGCAGAAGCGGGTCGCCGCCCGGCTGCCCTCGGTGCTCACCGTCTCCGGCTCCTCCCGCCAGGAGATCATGGAAGACCTCGGCGTGCGCCCGGACCGGATCCACGTCGTCCCCATCGGCGCGGACACCCGGCTGTTCTCGCCGGACCCGGCCGTCCCCGAGGTGCCGGGCAGGATCGTCACCACCTCCAGCGCCGACGTCCCGCTCAAGGGGTTGGTCCATCTCGTCGAGGCGCTCGCCAAGGTCCGCGCCGAGCGGCCCGACGCCCACCTCGTCGTCGTCGGCAAGCGGCCCGAGAAGGGCCCCGTGGCCGACGCCGTCGCCCGGCACGGACTCGACGGCGCCGTCCGGTTCGTCAAGGGCATCAGCGACGCCGAACTCGTCGACCTCGTCCGCGGCGCCCAGGTCTCCTGCGTCCCCTCTCTATATGAAGGCTTCTCCCTCCCGGCGGCCGAGGCCATGGCCACCGGCACCCCGCTGGTCGCCACCACCGGCGGCGCCATCCCGGAGGTCGCGGGCCCCGACGGCGAGACCTGCCTGGCCGTACCGCCCGGTGACGCGGACGCGTTGGCCACCGCGCTCGGCCGGCTGCTGGGCGACGCCGACCTGCGGCGCAGACTCGGCGCGGCCGGCCGGGACCGCGTCCTGGCCCGCTTCACCTGGGAACAGGCCGCCCGCGGCACCGCCGAGCACTACCGCGCCGCCATCGAGGCGCGGCGTGCCACCGCCCGCGCCGGGATGCCGCGACCGGCCACCGCCCCGCCCCGGCAGCTCACCTGACCTACGGGGACGGCCCGCCCGGTCCGCCGTCCCCCCCCCGCCCGCCCCGACCGACCGCCTGCCACCCGCCGGACGAAAGCAGACCCCATTGCTGACCGTCGACTTCTCCCGCTTCCCGCTCGCCCCCGGCGACCGCGTCCTCGACCTGGGGTGCGGCGCGGGGCGGCACGCCTTCGAGTGCTACCGGCGCGGCGCGCACGTCGTCGCGCTCGACCGCAACGGCGACGAGATACGAGAGGTCGCCAAGTGGTTCGCCGCCATGAAGGAGGCCGGTGAGGCCCCCGAAGGCGCCACCGCCACCGCCATGGAAGGCGACGCGCTCGCCCTGCCCTTCCCCGACGACAGCTTCGACGTCGTCATCATCTCCGAGGTGATGGAGCACATCCCGGACGACAAGGGCGTGCTCGCCGAGATGGTCCGCGTGCTCAGGCCCGGCGGCCGGATCGCGGTCACCGTGCCGCGCTACGGGCCGGAGAAGGTCTGCTGGGCGCTGTCGGACGCGTACCACGAGGTCGAGGGCGGCCACATCCGCATCTACCGCGCCGAGGAACTCCTCGCCAAGATGCGCGAGGCCGGGCTGCGCCCCTACGGCACCCACCACGCGCACGCGCTGCACTCGCCGTACTGGTGGCTCAAGTGCGCCTTCGGCGTGGACAACGACAAGGCCCTGCCCGTCCGCGCGTACCACAAGCTGCTGGTCTGGGACATCATGAAGAAGCCGCTGGCCACCCGGCTCGCCGAGCAGGCGCTCAACCCGCTGATCGGCAAGAGCTTCGTGGCCTACGCCACCAAGCCGCACCTGCCCGCGGGGGACGCCGCGGCCGACGCGACCGGTCGGGCGGGGGCATGACGACGCCAGGCCGTACCGAACGCCTCGTCCTGCCCGGCGTCCTCACCGCCGACCAGGCCGCCCGCACGGTCGCGGGCATAGCGTCCGTACAGCGCGCCGACGGCGCCATACCGTGGTTCCGCGGCCACCACCTCGACCCGTGGGACCACATCGAGGCCGCCATGGCACTCGACGCCGCGGGCGAGCACGAGCGTGCCGAGGCCGCCTACCGTTGGCTCGCCGCCCACCAGAACCCGGACGGCTCCTGGTACGCGGCCTACCCCGACACCCCGGACGGCGTCGACACCGCCCACCCCACCGACAGCGGCCGCGAGACCAACTTCTGCGCGTACATCGCCGTCGGCGTCTGGCACCACTACCTCTCCACCGGCGACGACGCCTTCCTCGACCGCATGTGGCCGACCGTCGTCGCCGCCGTCGAGTTCGTCCTGGCCCTCCAGCAGCCCGGCGGCCAGATCGGCTGGCGGCGCAACGCGGACGGCGGCGCCGACACCGACGCCCTGCTGACCGGCAGCTCCTCCATCCACCAGGCGCTGCGCTGCGCGCTGGCCATCGCCGAGCACCGCGAGGAACCCCAGCCCGACTGGGAGGTCTCCACCGGGCTGCTCGCCCACGCCATCCGCCGCCACCCCGAGCGGTTCCTCGCCAAGGACCGCTACTCCATGGACTGGTACTACCCGGTCCTCGGCGGCGCCCTCACCGGGGCCGCCGCCAAGCAGCGCATAGAGGAGGGCTGGGAGCGCTTCGTCGTCCCCGGCCTGGGCGTGCGCTGCGTCATCCCCAACCCCTGGGTGACCGGCGGCGAGAGCTGCGAACTGGCGCTCGCCCTGTGGGCCATGGGCGAGTCGGACCGCGCGGTCGACATCCTCCAGTGGATCCAGCCGCACCTGCGCGCCGAGGACGGGATGTACTGGACGGGGTACGTCTTCGACGACGGCGTCGTCTGGCCCGAGGAGCGCACGGCGTGGACCGCGGGCTCGCTGCTGCTGGCGGTCGCGGCGCTCGGCGGTGACGAGGCGACCACGGCGGTCTTCGGCGGGGAACGGTTGCCGACGGGCCTGGAGTCGGGCTGCTGCTGACTCCGGGGCCGCCACATCGGCCCCGGGCCGCCACATCGGCTCCGGAGGCCGTGCCGGGGCTGGTGCCGTCAGCCCCGGGTAGCCGCTCCGGGCAGCCGCCCGGACAAGCGTTCCCCGCCGCCACGCGCCGACGGGTTGTCAGTGGCAGCGCCTACGCTTGCGACCATGACCTTCCAGGGACCTGACCGCCGTTTGGGCCACGACCGCTACTGCGCCGAAATCCTCGCGCAGACCGACCAGTTGCGCGCCGACCTCGCCGGCGCCGATCTGTCGGCGACCGTTCCCACCTGCCCGGACTGGAGCCTCGCCGACCTGGCCCGCCATGTGGGCGGCGCGCACCGCTGGGCGGAGACGATAGTGCGCACGCGCGCCACGGCGTTCGTGCCGCAGGACGAGGTCCCGGGGGTGCCCGGGCCCGGCGGCGAGGACCCGGCCGCACTGGACGCGTGGCTGGCCGAGGGCGCCCGGCTCCTCACCGGGACGCTCCGCGCGGCGGGCCCCGAGGCCCTGGTGTGGACCTGGACCCCGGCGGGCACCGCGGGCTTCTGGGCGCGCCGGATGGTGCACGAGACGCTGGTGCACCGGGCGGACGCCGCGCTCGCCGCGGGGCGGGAGTTCGCCGCCGACCCGGAGGTGGAGGCCGACGCGGTCGACGAATGGCTGGAGATCCTGGGCGGCCCGGCGGGCCCCGTGATCTCCCCCAAGCTGTCCGGGCTGCGCGCCGCCGCCGGTGGCAGCATCCACCTCCACGCCACCGACGCCGCCCCGGAGACGGCGGCCGAGTGGACGATCGAGCTGGACGGCGAGGGGTTCGCCTGGAGCCGGTCGCACAAGAAGGCCACGGTCGCGCTGCGCGGCCCGATGGCCGACGTGCTGCGCGTGTTCTTCCGGCGGCTGCCCGCGGACAGCGACCGCGTCGAGGTGCTGGGCGATGCCACGGTGCTCGACGTATGGATGGAGAACGTCAGCTTCGGCTGACGGGCGGTGCGGGTGGCCCGGGGGCGGCGCCACTGGCTGAGCCTCAACAGTCGGAAACACTCGAACCTCAGCCGTTGAGTTCGGCGAGCACCCGCAGCGTGTCCGGGTCCGGGGCGGTGACCAGCAGGTCCGTCACCGGGCCGGCACGCCACAGCGCCAGCCGCTCCGCGATCCGTTCCCGCGGCCCCACCAGCGAGATCTCGTCGGCGAAGGCGTCCGGCACCGCGTCCACGGCCTCCGCGCGGCGGCCTTCGCGGAACAGCCGCTGGATGTGCCGGGCTTCGTCCTCGAAACCCATCCGAGCCATCAGATCGGCGTGGAAGTTCCGGGCGGTGTGCCCCATGCCGCCGATGTAGAAGCCGAGCATCGCCTTGACCGGCCGCAGCCCTTCCGCGACGTCGGCGCAGAGCCGGGCCTGGGCCAGGGGCGCGACGAGGAAGCCCTCGGGCGCGGCCGCCAGCGCCGCCTCGTACAGCTCCGCGCGATGCGGCGACCAGTACAGCGGCAGCCAGCCGTCCGCGATCCGCGCCGTCTGCGCGATGTTCTTGGGCCCCTCCGCGCCCAGGAGGACGGGCAGGTCGGAACGGAGCGGGTGCGTGATCGGCTTGAGCGGCCGACCGAGCCCGGTGCCGTCCTCGCCCGCGTACGGATGCGCGTGGAAGCGGCCGTCGAGCCGCACCGGACCCTGACGGCGCAGCACCTGCCGTACCACGTCGACGTACTCCCGGGTCGCGGTCAGCGGACTCGCCGGGAACGGCCGCCCGTACCAGCCCTCGACGACCTGCGGCCCGGACAGCCCCAGTCCGAGCAGCAGCCGACCGCCGCTGAGATGGTCGAGCGTGAGGGCGTGCATGGCGGTGGCGGTGGGGGTCCGCGCGGCCATCTGGGCCACGGCCGTCCCCAGCCGGATCCGGCTGGTCCGGGCGGCGATCCAGGTGAGCGGGGTGAAGGCGTCGGACCCCCAGGACTCGGCGGTCCATACGGAGTGGTAGCCGAGCTCTTCGGCGTACAGGGCCAGTCGGAGGTGGTGCGGGTCGGGGCCGCGCCCCCAGTATCCGAGCGCCAGGCCGAGCCGCATGCCGTTGCCTCCGCAGTCGTTTGACGGTGTGTCAGCTTAGGGGGCTACGGACTGTACGGACCCGGCGCGGGAATGGCAACGGCCCCCCGCCCGTGACCGGGCGAGGGGCCGAGGTTGCGCTATGACGTGATCAGCCGCGCTGGATGCCCGTGGTGTCCTGGAGCACACCGCGGCGGCCGTCCTGGGTCTGGGCGACGAGCGCCTGACCGCGCTGCTCCACCGCCAGGTACCAGGTGCCGGGGGCCAGCTCCGCGATGGTCGTCGAGGAGCCGTCCTCCGCGTACAGCGGGCGGGCCACCGGAACCGCGAACCAGAACGGCGCGAAGTCCGCGGAGCCGCCGGCCGCCGGAGCGGGCTGCGCGGCACCGGCCCCCGCGGCCGGACCGGGCTGCGCCGGCTGGCCGCCGAAGGGCTGCGGCTGCTGCTGACCGAAGGGGGCACCGGCCTGCTGGGCGTTCGGGTAGCCGTAGCCACCCTGCTGCGGGGCGGCGGGGCCGCCGTACGGGGTCGGGGCGGGCGCGGGGCCGCCGGCGCCCATCAGCGGGGCCTTGAGGGCGGGCACGATCGGCGTCGCGACCGCGGCGGCGGCCAGGACCAGGGCGGCGATCAGGCCGAAGATCAGGCCCGTGCCGGCGTCGGGCGATTCGCCGCGCCCGAGCTCGCCCTCGAAAATGACGTTGAAGGACTGGGTGGTGTCGAACATCGCGCCGAGCGAGCTCCAGGCGGCGGCGACGGTGAAGCCGATGCCGAACTGCCCGAGGTCGAGGCCGATGATCTTGCGGCCCTGGAACATGGCGCCGCCCGCCACGATGAGCCCGGCGCCGATGATGCCGGCCAGATACACGCTCATCAGGAGATTGCCGTTGTCCCAGGCGGTGGGGACGTCGTCGCCACCGCCGTCGAAGGTGTCAAGGAACGAGGCGATGAACAGCAACACCGCTGCTCCGATCACCACGCCGTCGCCTCGAGTGAGAGAGCGGATGTTCAACGTTTGGTCCTTAGTCGTCTCGTTGGTTATCGGGTTGCTGTCGCCGGTACACGAGGTGCTTGGCGCGGGGGTGGTTCCCATCGTACGGGGGAATCTATCGGCGGACCCGCCGGGTCGTCCTCTCGGTATCTCCCCGTTACGGTGCCGTTTCGCGCCGCGGACCTATTGCCCGCCTTACCCCCGCAAGAAGTCCGTAATGCCCTGCGCGATCCCTTGCGCCGCCCGTTGGCGCCACGCCGCGTCGGTGATCAGCTTCGCGTCCTTCGGGTCGCGCATATTGCCACACTCGATGAACACTTTGGGAATCGTGGAGAGGTTGAGGCCGCCGAGATCGTCGCGGACGGTCAATCCGGTGCCGCCGCCGAGGTAGTTGGCGGGCTTGGCATCGGTCGCGTCGCCGAACTCCCTGATGAGGTGCCGGGCGAGGGTACGGGACGGTGCGGCGATCGCGGAGGTGTCGGCGCCGCCGCCGCGCACGGTGGCGGGCGCGATGACGTGGAAGCCCCGGTCCCCGGAACCGGCGCCGTCCGCGTGGACCGAGACGGCGGCGTCCGCGTGCGCCCGGTTCCCGATCGCGGCCCGCTCGTCCACACACGGGCCGAACGGCCGGTCGTCGTCCTGCGTGAAGACCACTTTCGCGCCCCGCGTTTCCAAGATCTCGCGGACGCGCCGTGAGACGTCGAGCGTGAAGGACGCTTCGGCATAACCGGAATTAGTGGCCGCGCCGGTGGTGTCGCATTCCTTCTTGTTCGTGCCGATATCGACGAGGCGGGCGATCTCGGAGGGGTGTCGGCGATTCTGCGGATTGTGGCCCGGGTCGATCACCACGACCTTGCCTTTGAGGCTGCCCTTGCCCGAGGCGTCGGAGTTGTCGGAGTCATCCGAGTGGTCGGAGTCGTCGGCATTCTCCGGAGTGGTCGGTCCGTGGCTCACCGCGGGCCGTGCGTCGTCGCCGTCCCGCGCGCCATGGTCGCCGATGGCGGACCACACCAGCCAGCCCGCGCCGCAGACGAGCGCCAGGGCGGCCAGGGTGACGAGGGTGCCGCGCAGGCGGCTCTTGGTGGGGGGAGTGCTGCCGTTCGACATCCGGGCGATGGTAGCCGCAGTGCCGACGCGCCCGTGTGAGCGCCTCGGCGGGGTCCACCGCCCGGCCGCCTGGCGGCTCCCGAGAACTTACGCGCTCCTGCGGCCTTACCGCTCCCGCCGCCCGGCCGCTTCCGCCCGGCTCAGGCGGTGCCCGTCAGACGGCAGTCCCCGGCACCCGGCGCAGCACGCGCAGCGAGCGGGTCGCCGACACCTCGGTGAACGCGCCCGACTCCAGGGCACGGCGGTAGATCCGGTACGGGGCCTGGCCCGTCCACTCGTCCACCGGGTCCGGGAACACGTCGTGGATGACCAGCAGTCCGCCGGGCGCGACATGCGGGGCCCAGCCCTCGTAGTCGGCGGTGGCGTGCTCGTCGGTGTGCCCGCCGTCGATGAAGACCAGTCCCAAAGGGGTGTTCCAGACGGCCGCGACCCGCGGCGACCGGCCCACCATGGCGATCACGTGCTCTTCGAGGCCGGCGGCGTGCAGGGTGCGGCGGAAGGTGGGCAGGGTGTCCATCAGCCCGACCTCGGGGTCGACGACGGTCGGGTCGTGGTACTCCCAGCCCGGCTGCTGCTCCTCCGACCCCCGGTGGTGGTCGACGGTGACGGCCACGGTGCCGGCCGCCCGCGCGGCGTCGGCCAGCAGGATCGTGGAACGGCCGCAGTACGTGCCGACCTCCAGCAGCGGCAGCCCGAGCGGGGCGGCCGCCTCCGCCGCCTCGTACAGGGCCAGGCCCTCGTCTGCGGGCATGAAGCCCTTCGCCGCCTCGAAAGCGGCGAGGATCTCAGGCTTGGGGGCCATGTCTGTTCCTCCTGGTCCAACGGCTCGCGCCCATGCTGCCGTACGGTCCGCGACGGCCGGACGGCGCCCCGGGCCCGCGCCCGCCGGACCGCGCCCCGGCTCGGCCCGCCTCGGCGGGGGTGCTAGGCATGGCATACCGCCGCGGGTGGACCGCATCCGCGGCTGGAGAGACGGGAGAACAGTCATGAGCCCCTTCCCTGACGCCGGAGCCGACGACCCCGGATTCCCCGGCACAGGGCGCCGCGTGCTGGTCAGCGGCGCGTCCCGCGGGGTCGGCCGGGCCGTGGCGCGGGCGTTCGCGGCCAACGGCGACCGGGTCGCGGTCCACTACGGCACCCGCAAGGACGAGGCCGAGGCCACCCTCGCCGCGCTGGAGGGCACCGGACACGTGCTGCTGAGCGCGGACCTGACGGACGCGGGGGAGACCGCGCGGCTGACGGACGCGGCGGCGGACGCGCTCGGCGGCATCGACGTCCTGGTGAACAACGCCGCGGCGGCCGCGCCCGCGCACCCGCCGGCCGACACCCCGTACGAGGAGTGGACGGCCGTCTGGCAGCGGCAGATCGCGGTCAACCTGGTGGCGACCGCCAACCTCAGCCAGCTCGCCGCGCGCCGCATGATCGACCAGGGCGGGGGCGGCCGCATCGTCAACGTCGGCTCGCGCGGCGCCTTCCGGGGCGAGCCGGACCACCCGGCCTACGGGGCGACGAAGGCGGCCGTGCACGCGCTGGGCCAGTCCCTGGCGGTGGGCCTCGCCCCGCACGGCATCGCGGTCACCTCCGTCGCACCGGGCTTCATCGACACCGACCGGGTCGCCCACCGGCTCGGCGGGGCGGAGGGCGAGGCCATCAAGGGCCAGAGCCCGTTCGGCCGGGTCGCGCGGCCGGAGGAGGTCGCGGCGGCCGTGCTGTGGCTGGCATCGCCGCAGGCCCAGTGGAGCTCGGGCACGGTGCTGGACCTCAACGGGGCCTCGTACCTGCGGACGTGAGTACCTGCGGACGTGAGCCCGCGACCGGCCCTGGCGAGCGTGGGTCCATGGAGCCGGCGGGTCCATGGCGAGGCTGCCGGGCCGGAAAGGCCCGGCATCCGCCAGGTGGCTGACGGGGCGTCAGCAGCCTTCCCAGTCCCGGAGGGATGGGCTATACATGGGCCATCGGCTAGAACGCGTTCCAGTTGCGCGCGGGCAGGCCGACCGATCACGGCCCCGGCACGGCCGACGGTGCGGACGGACGGGCCGGGGTCTTCGGACCCGTACCCCCGGCCAAGGAGCGCTCACCCGATGCCCATCGACGCCGCCAAGGCCATCGCGGCCGACCCCCGCAGCACCGAGATCGCCTGGGACCACAAGGACGTCCAGCTCTACCACCTCGGCATCGGCGCGGGCAGCCCGGCCACCGACCCCGCCGAGCTCCGCTACACCCTGGAGAGCAGGCTCCATGTGCTGCCCAGCTTCGCGACCGTCGCGGGCGGAGGCATGGCCCTGGCGGGCGGGCTCTCCGCGCCCGGGATCGAGGTCGACCTCGCCGCCGTCCTGCACGGCGGCCAGCGCGTCGAGCTGCACCGGCCCATCCCCGTGCGGGGAACCGCCACCCAGAGCTCGCGTGTCGCCGCCGTCTACGACAAGGGCAAGGCCGCGGTCATCGTGCTGCGCGGCGCCGCCGCGGACGCCGACGGGCCGCTGTGGACCTGCGACACCCAGATCTTCGTCAAGGGAGAAGGCGGCTTCGGCGGCGAGCGCGGCCCCTCGCAGCGGCTCGACCTCCCCGCCCGCGAGCCCGACCACACCCTGCTGCGGCCCGTCCGCGAGGACCAGGCCCTGCTCTATCGCCTCTCCGGGGACTGGAACCCGCTGCACGCCGACCCGGAGTTCGCCGCCCGCGCGGGCTTCGACAAGCCGATCCTGCACGGCCTGTGCACGTACGGCATGGCGCTGAAGGCCGTGGTGGACACCGTCCTCGACGGGGACGTGGGCAGGGTCCGCTCCTATGCCACCCGGTTCGCCGGGATCGTCTTCCCCGGCGAGACCCTGCGCCTGCGGCTGTGGCGGGACGAGACCCGCGTCCAGGCGTCCGTCACCGCGGTGGAGAGGGATGACGCGCCGGTCCTCGCCGACACGGTGGTCGAGCACACCTGACATCCGCTGGACCGTACGACCTGATGTGGCATCCGCCCGACCGTACGAGAGGAGCGCACCGTGCGCGCAGCCGTACTGCACGAGACAGGGCAGGACAAGCTCGAAGTCCTCGACGACGTGGAGCCCACGGGCTTCGGTCCCGGCAAGGTCAGGCTGCGCGTACGGGCCACCGGGCTCTGCCACTCCGACGTGTCCGCGATGAACGGGGTCCTGCCGCAGCCGGTGCCCTTCGTCCCCGGCCACGAGGGCGCGGGCGAGATCGTCGACGTCGGCGACGGGGTGACGGGCCTGAGTCCGGGCGACCGGGTGCTGGTGTGCTGGCTGCCCGCCTGCGGCGGCTGCCCGGCCTGCCGCCGCGGCCAGACCCACCTGTGCCTGACCGGGTTCATGAACGCGGGGACGCCCAACTTCAAGCGGTCCGGCGGCGAGGCGCGCTCCCGCGACGTCTTCGGCTTCGCGGGCACCGGCACCTTCGCCGAGGAGATCGTGATCGGCGCGGGCTGCGCCGTGCCGATCCCCGACGACGTCCCGTTCGACATCGCGGCGCTCATCGGCTGCGGGGTGACCACCGGCCTCGGCGCCGCCCTCACCACCGCGAATGTCGAGGCCGGTTCGTCCGTCGCGGTCATCGGCTGCGGCGGCGTGGGCATCAGCACCATCCAGGGGGCCAGGGCCGCGGGCGCCGCGCAGATCGTCGCCGTCGACCCCGTCGAGTCCCGGCGCGAGGCGGCCCTGCGCTTCGGCGCCACCGAGGCGGTCGCCCCCGACGCGCTGGCCGACGCCCGCAACCGGGTCACCGCGGGCGAGGGCTTCGACTACGTCTTCGAGGTCGTCGGCACCTCCGCCACCGCCCGCACCGCCTACGACGCCACCCGGCGCGGCGGCACCCTGTGCGTCGTCGGGGCGGGGGCGCTGGACGACTTCCTCCGGATCAGCATGTTCGAGCTGTTCTTCGACGAGAAGCGCATCCTGCCGTCGCTGTACGGCGGCGGGAACGTGCTGCGCAGCTACGAGCGGGCCATCGCGCTGTGGCGCGCGGGCCGGATCGACCTGCGCGGGCTGATCACCCACCGGGTGCGGCTGGGCGAGGTCAACGACGCGATCGACCAGATGCGGACGGGCGCGGCGCTGCGCACCTGCATCGAGATCTGAGGAGGCTCTGGTGCGGGGAGAGAGCGGGTCGCAAGGGAGGGCCGTGTCAGGGGAGGCCGTATCCGGGGCCGTGTCCGGGGCCGTGTCCGGGGAGGCCGTGTCACCCGTATTACAGGGCAGGACCGCGATCGTCACCGGTGCCGGACGCGGCCTCGGCCGCGCCGAAGCCCTCGAACTGGCCCGGCTGGGCGCCCACGTCGTCGTCAACGACCACGGCGTGCCCGGGCGCGACGGCTCCGGGGCGGCGTCGCCGGCCCCCGCCGAGCAGGTCGCGGCCGAGATCCGCGCGGCGGGCGGCAGCGCACTGGCCCACGCGGGCGACGTGGCCGACTTCGCGCAGGCCCGCGCGCTGGTGGAGCTGGCCGTCGACACCTACGGCGCGCTCGACATCCTGGTCAACAACGCGGGCATCCTCCGCGACCGGATGGTCTTCTCGATGTCGGAGGAGGAGTGGGACTCCGTCATCCGCGTCCATCTCAAGGGCCACTTCAACACCACCCGCTTCGCCGCCGCCCACTGGCGGCAGCGCGCCAAGGCGGCGGGCGGCCCGGTCCACGGCCGGATCGTGAACACCGCCTCCGAGGCGTTCCTGGCCGGATCACCGGGACAGCCCAACTACGCGGCGGCCAAGGGCGGCATCGTGGGCCTCACCACCTCCACGGCCGCCGCGCTCGCCCGCTACGGCGTGACGGCGAACGCCATCTGCCCGCGCGCCCGCACCCGGATGACCGAGGACGTCTTCGCGGCCGTGCCGACGGGCCGGGCGGGGGATCCGGGGGAGGCGGCCGGGCCGGACCCGCTCGCGCCCGAACACGTCGCCCCGCTCGTCGGCTACCTCGCCTCGCCCGCGGCCGCGAAGGTCAGCGGTCAGCTGTTCGTGGTCCACGGCGGAATGGTCGCCGTGCTGGAACGGCCCAAGGTGGCGGCCAAGTTCGACACGGCCAAGGACGTGTTCACCGTGGCGGAGCTGGACGAGCTGCTCACCCCGTACTACGACGCGCGGCCGCCGGGCGAGTCGTTCGCCGCGGTCGACGTGCTGGGCCTGGCGCGCGGCTGAGCACCTTCCGCCGGGCCCCGGGGGACCGGCCTCAGGAGGTCGGCGTCTGGGCGGGCCGCCGGTGCCTGCCGAGAACGGGCGCCTGTGTGTCCTCGGACGCGGCCTGAAGACCACGGTGCCGCCCCGCTCCCGCGGGCATCGGCGCCGCCGTCTGCTGCGAGCGCGTCGCGGTGGTGTCGGCCTGGGCTTCGGACATGGGAAGTCACTCCGTCACATCGGTCCTGCTGGGTACGGGAGGCCCACCACGACCCATGTCCATGCGCCATCGGAAAGTCCTGTGACAACACCGGTACGGCAACCGCATCGATGGCGAACAGAACGTATGGCCGCACAGCCCCCCGCAGGAGTGTATCCACGCCAGTGATCGCGAAGCGAGTCCAGGGCGCGCTCCGGGGGGCGGCGCCGGACTAACGGGCCTGCGCGGCCTGCGCCATGGGGGCTTGCTGGAGCGGCACCGGCCGGGCCGTGCCGGTCGGCTCCGCGGCGGTCGGCTGCCCGTGCCCGGTATCCGCCGGCTGCGCGTGGCCCGCATCGGCCGGTTGGTCATGGGCCGTATCGGCCGACTGCCCGTGTTCGGCCCCCGCCGGCCGTCCGTGTCCCGCGCCCGCTCCGGCGTCCGGCACAGCCAGGGGAACGGCCCCTGCCGCGGCGGCGAACGGGGCGACGGCCTCCCAACCGCCCGGCCGCTGCGCCCCAACGGCCCTCCCCGCCACGCCGCTTGGCCGCGCCGGACCGCTCGGCGTCGCCTCCGTGCCCGGCTGCGCCGCGGTGTGCGGTTCCGTACGCGGCGGAGCCTGCCGGTCGTCACCCACCGCGGCGTGCAGGGCGGTCCGCAGCGGGGCCTGCCGCTCCGTACGCGCCGCGGTGTGCGGCTCCGCACGCACCGCGGCCTGCCCGTCCATCCGCACCGCGGCCTGCCGGTCCATCCGCAGCGACGGCTGCTGGTCCATCCGCAGGGACGTCTGCCGGTCCGCCCGTACCAGAGTCCGCCGGGCCGTACGGGCCGGAGCCTGCCCGGCCGTACGGGCCGGAGTCTGGCGGCGGGCGCGGGCCAGGCCGCACGGCACGGCCTCCGTCGCGTACGGCAGCAGCAGTTCGCCCTCGCGGGTCCACAGCCCCGCGCCCGCCAGCCACCCGGCCGGTGGCGCGAGCCGTCGTAACTGCCGTTCGGCGGGGCGCCACAGCCCGATCCACGACCCGTCGGCGCCGTCGACGCGAAAGGCGACCGCGCACCGCTCGGGCGTCAGTACCTGGCCCGGCTGCACGGCGAAGGGCGTCGCCGCCGCGTCGGCCAGCCGCAGGCACTCCGGGAACCGCACCGGGAGCGTGCTGCCCAGCACGCCCCACCCCAGCCGCTCGTCGCCGGGCGCGTCGGACCGTACGAGCAGCAGACCGCTGTCCGGGTCGGCCAGCAGCAGACGGTCCTCGCTGCTCTCTGTGATCTGCAGCAGCGGGGTGGTCCGGCCGCCGCGCCGCAGATCGACGGCGACGGTCTTCGTGCGGCCGTCGAGCTCCCGGTCCAGGGCGAGCAGCCCGCCGGTACGGTCCAGCCAGGACCCGCCCGTACAGCGCCCGGGGATCTCGGCCACCCGCCGCGGCTCGCCGCCGTCGTGCACCAGCCACAGCGAGGTCGTCTCCGGGCCGTGCCCGAGCGCGAACGCCACGCTGCCGCACGGCGCGGGCGGCAGCAGCGACACCTCCGGGCAGTCGACGGCACCCAGCGGCCGCTCGCCGGTGTCCGGGCCGGTGGGGTAGAGCAGCGAGAACGTGTGGCGGTCCGCGACCCGGCGGCGGATGAGCACCCGCCCGTCCGCGAGCGGCTGCACCTCGCTGTCGGGCTCCTCGGGCTGCGTACCGGGCAGCGGCACCGCGTAGGGCTCCGGGCCGCCCAGCGTCCAGCGCTCCGGGTACCAGTTGCCGGTGGCGCCGCAGAGCGCCAGCCGGGCGGCGTACGAACCGTCCGCCGTGATCGTGAGCCCCGTGCGCGGCGTCCGCGTGGCGTCGCCGCTGCTGCTGTCCGGGGCGGTCTCGATGGCACAGGCCGTCATGGTGAACGTCACCTCCGGCTGCAGAACGTAGTTTTCGCACTTCCAGGCGAACCAGGCAAGTTGCGGGCGTTCACACATAAGGGTGGCCGCCGCCCGATTCGCCTGAAGCGGCGGCGGTGTGTGTGCTGCGGGCGAAACCCGTGGTCACAGGCGCTCGGGCGGGGTCAGGGGGCGCCTGGGAGTGCGCAATACGCTGAGCGGACAGTAAGCCTGCCCCGGCGGTCCCGTTTCACTCCGGTCACTCCGGGGCGCCTCCGGGGCGCCGCCCCGGGCGGCGGTCACCGACGGTGAGCGGACACGAGCCCCGTGCCGGTCCGTGGTCGCGCGGTCCGCCGTGATCGCGGGGCCCTCGTGGTGGCGGGCCGTCGTGGTCGCCGCGTCGCGGGGGCCGTCGTGGTCGTGGCGCCGTCGTGTCGTGGGGGCCTTCGTGGTCGTGGCGCCGCCGTGGCCGCGGGGCCGCCCTGGTCGCGGGGCCGCAGGCGCGGGCGGCGCGCGGACGTGCCCGGGAGGTAACCTCTGACCCGTGCCCGCACTCATCGACGTCCTCGCCGCGCTCGACACTCTCTGGCCCCCGAGCGGGCGGAGCAGTGGGACGCCGTCGGCACCGTCTGCGGCGACCCGCAGGCCCAGGTCGGCCGGGTGCTCTTCGCGGTCGACCCGGTGCAGGAGGTCGCCGACGAGGCGATCCGGCTCGGCGCCGACCTGCTGATCACCCACCACCCGCTGTATCTGCGCGGTACGACCACCGTGGCGGCCGACACCTTCAAGGGCCGTGTCGTCCACACCCTGATCAAGCACGACATCGCCCTGCACGTCGCGCACACCAACGCCGACCGCGCCGACCCCGGCGTCTCCGACGCCCTCGCCGGCGCGCTCGACCTGCGGATCACCGGCCCCCTCGTCCCCGACCCGGGCGACCCGGCGGGCCGCCGCGGCCTCGGCCGTATCTGCGAGCTCGAAGTCCCGCAGACCCTCGCCGAGTTCGCCCAGCGGGCCGCCGAGCGGCTGCCCGCCACCGCGCAGGGCATCCGCTTCGCCGGCGACCCGGACCGCCAGGTCCGCACGGTCGCCGTCTGCGGCGGCTCTGGCGACAGCCTCTTCGACGAGGTGCGCGCGGCGGGCGTCGACGCCTATCTCACCGCCGACCTGCGCCACCACCCCGCCTCCGAGGCCAGCCAGCACAGCCCGCTCGGGCTGGTGGACGCCGCCCACTGGGCCACCGAGTGGCCCTGGACCGAGCAGGCGGCCGCCCAGCTCGACGAGATCTCCGACCGGCACGGCTGGGGCCTGCGTACCCATGTCTCCCGTACGGTCACCGACCCCTGGACCGGCCGCACTGCTCAGGCGGTGCCCTCTGTCCCCACCCACACACCAGGAGCCCCACACTGAACGCCGCGCCCGCCGACCAGATCCGCCTCCTCGACGTCCAGGCCCTGGACGTCCGGCTCTCCCAGCTCGCGCACAAGCGCCGGACCCTGCCCGAGCACGCCGAGATCGAGAGCCTGAACGCCGATCTGACGCAGCTGCGCGACCTGCTGGTCGCCGCGCAGACCGAGGAGAGCGACACCGCCCGCGAGCAGACCAAGGCGGAGCAGGACGTGGACCAGGTCCGCCAGCGGGCCGCCCGCGACCAGAAGCGCCTCGACTCCGGCACCGTCACCTCGCCCAAGGACCTGGAGAACCTCCAGCACGAGATCGCCTCGCTCGCCAAGCGCCAGGGCGACCTGGAGGACATCGTCCTGGAGGTCATGGAACGCCGCGAGTCCGTCCAGGAGCGGGTCGCCGAGCTGACCGGCCGGGTCGAGTCCGTCCAGGCGAAGGCCGACGACGCCACGGCCCGGCGGGACGCCGCCGCCGAGGAGATCGACGCCGAGACCGCGACCGTCACCAAGGAGCGCGAGGTCATCGCCGGCACCATCCCGGACGACCTGCTGAAGCTCTACGACAAGCTGCGCGCGCAGCAGGGCGGCGTCGGCGCGGCCCGGCTCTACCAGCGCCGCTGCGAGGGCTGCCGCCTGGAGCTGAACATCACCGAGGTCAACGAGGTGCGGGCCGCCGCCCCGGACGCCGTGGTGCGCTGCGAGAACTGCCGCCGCATCCTGGTCCGCACGCCCGAATCGGGGCTGTGATGCGGGAGTTCGTCGTCGAGGCGGACGGCGGGTCCCGGGGCAACCCGGGGCCCGCGGGCTACGGAGCCGTCGTCCTGGACCCGGCGACGGGCGAGCCGCTCGCCGAGGCCGCCGAGTACATCGGCACGGCCACCAACAACGTCGCCGAGTACCGCGGTCTGATCGCGGGGCTGCGCGCCGCCCACGCCCTGGACCCCGAGGCGCGGGTGCGGGTCCGGATGGACTCCAAGCTCGTCGTGGAGCAGATGTCGGGCCGCTGGAAGATCAAGCACCCGGCGATGCAGCCGCTGGCGGCGGAGGCGAAGACCGTCTTCCCGGCCGGCCAGGTGACGTACGAGTGGATCCCGCGCGAGAAGAACAAGCACGCGGACCGACTCGCCAACGAGGCGATGGACGCCGGGGCGAAGGGCGGCCAGTGGCGGCCCAGGACGGCGGTGTCGGGCGCCGTGGGTGCGGTGGGTACGGCGGGTGCGACGAGCGCGCTGGCTACCGCGAGTGGGCCTGGGGCCGCCGCGGGCGCCGATCGCGGCGCACGGGCGGTGGCCGTCCCGGCTCCGGCCGACCGCACCACCCACCCGGTGGAGGCCACGGCCGCCGCCGAGCCGCAGGTCACGTCCCCTGCCGAGGCGCAGGCGCCCGCGGCCCCGCCCGTGGGCTGGGCCGCCCCCGCCGACCTGGGCGCGCCCGCCACGCTGGTCCTGCTCCGGCACGGCGAGACGGCGCTCACCCCCGAGAAGCGCTTCTCCGGCAGCGGCGGCACGGACCCCGAGCTCTCGCCCGCCGGGCGCCGCCAGGCCGAGCAGGCCGCCGCGGTGCTTGCCGCGCGCGGCACCGTCCAGGCCGTCGTCAGCTCACCGCTCCGGCGCTGCCGGGAGACCGCGGAGACCGTGGCGGCCCGGCTCGGGCTCGACGTCCGCATCGACGAGGGGCTGCGCGAGACGGACTTCGGCGCGTGGGAGGGGCTGACGTTCGCGGAGGTACGTGAGCGGTACCCGGACGACCTGGACGCCTGGCTCCGCTCGGCGAAGGCCGCGCCGACCGGCGGCGGCGAGAGCTTCGCCGCGGTCGCCCGCCGCGTGGCCCTCTCCCGCGACAAGCTCATCGCGCGCTACGCGGGCAAGACGGTGCTGGTCGTCACGCATGTGACCCCGGTGAAGACGCTGGTCCGGCTGGCCCTCGGGGCGCCGCCGGAGTCGCTGTTCCGGATGGAACTCGCGGCGGCGTCGCTTTCGGTGGTGGCGTACTACGCGGACGGCAACGCGAGCGTGCGGCTGCTGAACGACACGTCCCACCTGCGCTGACGAGCCCGACGCGCGGCACCGATCGCCGACCGGCGACCGGTGCCGGGCGTCGGCCGACGCCTGGTACGGGACGGCCGCACCGTGCCCTGCCCGGTCGCCGTCGTGGCACGGCGGTCGTGGCACGGCGAGAGGGCGAGCCGCCGCGCCACCGACGGGCGTCGGAGCTCCCCGACGGGCGTCAGAGCTCCGTGACGATGACGTCCAGCGCCCAGGCCGCGCCCGACCGTGCCGGAGCGGTCGCCTCCACGGCGTACCCGAGCTCGCGCAGCGTGTCGACCAGCTCCGCGGGATCAGCCGGAGCCGCGCCCGCCAGCAGCAGATCCCGTACCAGCCGCCCCTTGGTCGCCTTGTTGAAGTGGCTGACGACCGTCCGCTTCTCCACGCCGTCCACGATCTTGGACTGGAGTACGCGCACCGACGCCGTACGGCCCGCGACCGCGCCCTTGGGGCGCCAGGCTGTCGCGTACGCCGCCGAGCGGAGGTCCAGCACCAGGCCCTCGCCCGCCGCCTGCGGCAGGACTTCTGCCATCGGCGCCCGCCAGTACGCGCCGAGCGCCCCGAGGCCCGGCAGTTTCACGCCCATCGAGCAGCGGTAGGACGGGATGGCATCGCCGATCCGCACCGCACCCCACAGACCGGAGAACACCAGCAGCGACCGCTCGGCGCGCCGCCGGGCGGCGGCGTCCAGCGTGGCCAGGCCCAGCGCGTCGTACAGCACGCCGGTGTAGATCTCCCCGGCGGGCCGGGTCGCGGCGGTGCGGAGCGCGGCGTTCTTGCCGACCTCGCCCCGCAGCCCCTGGCTGAGCCCCAGCACCTCGGCGGCCTTGGCTGCCTGGTCCCCGTCTCCCGTGCACAGCGACACCAGCTCGTCGAGTACCCGGGCCCGCGCCTCGCCCAGCTCGGGCAGCGACAGCGAACCGAGGTCGAGCGGACTCCCGGACCCCTCCGCGGCCTTCCCCTCGGACGGCGGCAGCAGCACGAGCACGTTGGACTCCTTCACAGACGGTACGGACGCGGGTTCACACGCGGTACGGAGGCGCCGTACGGACGCGGCTTCACACACGGTACGGAGGCGGGGCGGCGGCCCCGAGGCAGCCTAGGCCCTCGCCGGGCCGCGGCCGAACCGCGACCGCTCCCCGAGACGTGCCCGCGGCCGCCTCGGGGCCCCGCGCCGTGCGGCGAGGCTGACCGGCCCGCGTCATGCGGCGAGCCCGCCCGCAGGCGCCGTGCCGCGAGCCCCCCGCCTGGGCGGCCCGGCTTGCCCCACCCCCACCGCCCTGTGAGCCCCGCCCCGCCCCGCCTCGCCGTGCCGGGACGGCGGCCCGCGCCTACGCTCGGTGCCATGCCCCGCCGACCGATGCGGATCCCCGAGACGCAGGGCGCCGAGCTGCGCGCCGCCCTGCGGGCGCTGCGCGGCGAGCTGGGGCTGCCGGGTGCGTTCCCGCCGCCGGTGCTGGCCGAGGCCGAGGCGGTGGCCGCCCATCACCGGCCGCTCCCCGACCTGGCCGACGCCACCGACATCCCGCTGTTCACCATCGACCCGCCGGGTTCGAAGGACCTGGACCAGGCGATGTTCCTGGCCCTGCGCCCGGGTGGCGGCTTCCGGATCCACTACGCCATCGCCGACGTCGCGGCGTTCGTCGTCCCCGGCGGGGCCCTCGACACCGAGGCGCACCGGCGTGTCCTGACGTACTACTTCCCCGACGGCCGGATCCCCCTCCACCCCGACGTTCTCGGCGAGGACGCGGCCAGCCTGCTCCCGGACCGGGACCGGCCCGCGCTGCTGTGGCAGTTCGACCTCGACGACTTCGGCGAACTGGTCTTCGCGCACGTACGACGCGCACTGGTACGCAGCAGGGCCCGGCTGGACTACGCGGGCGTCCAGCGCGAGATCGACAGCGGGGCCGCCGAGGAGCCGCTGTCCCTCCTGCGCGACATCGGCCGGCTGCGCGAGGAGCTGGAGCGGGCGCGCGGCGGTATCTCGCTTCTCGTCCCCGAGCAGCGGATCGAGCCGCACGGCGACGGCTACGCCCTGGCCTACCAGGCGCCGCTCCCCGCCGAATCATGGAACGCGCAGCTCTCCCTCATGACCGGCATGGCCGCCGCCGACCTCATGCTGACCGCGGGCACCGGCATCCTCCGCACCCTGCCCGCCGCGCCCAGCGGCGCGGTCGGGCGGCTGCGGCGGGTCGCCGCCGCACTCGACGTGGACTGGCCGCACGGCACGTCGTACGCGGAGGTCGTCCGCTCCCTCGACCCGGCCCGCCCCCAGCACGCGGCCTTCCTCCAGGAGTGCACCGCGCTGCTGCGCGGCGCCGGATACACCGCCTTCGACGGCGACCCGCCCGACCGCGCCCGCGCCCAGCACGCCGCCCTCGCCGACGACTACGCCCATTGCACCGCGCCGCTGCGCCGACTGGCCGACCGCTACACCGGCGAGCTGTGCCTGGCCGCCGCGGACGGCGCCGAGCCCCCGGAGTGGGTCCGCGCCGCCCTCACGGCACTGCCCGGCGAGATGGCGGCCGGCGCGGCCCGCGCCAACGAGGCGGAGCGCGAATGCGTGGACCTCGTGGAGGCGGCGGTGCTGCACCACCGCGTGGGCGAGGTCTTCGACGGCTACGTCGTGGACGTACGGGAGGACGAACCCACCCGAGGCACGGTCCACCTCTACGACCCCGCGGTGGTCGGCCGCGTGGACGCCGACCCGGCGGGCCCACCGCTCCCGCTCGGCCACCGGCTGCGGGTCAGGGTGCTGGCGGCGGACCCGGGCCGGGCGAAGGTCCGCTTCGCACCGGCGTGACCACCCCGGTGCGACCGTGGCCCCCGACCGCAGCTCCCGACAGCTGTCGCGCGGCCCGGTCCGACCAGCCCCTTTCCTGCGGGTAGCATGGTCGACACGGCGGACGAGCCGGCCGGGCGGCCGCGTCGGGGTCCAACCCCGCCGAGGAACGTCCGGGCTCCACAGGGCAGGGTGGTGGGTAACACCCACCCGGGGTGACCCGCGGGACAGTGCCACAGAAAACAGACCGCCGGGGGCCGTGAGGCGCCCGGTAAGGGTGAAACGGTGGTGTAAGAGACCACCAGCGTCCGAGGTGACTCGGACGGCTCGGTAAACCCCACCCGGAGCAAGGTCAAGAGGAGCCGTCGGCTGACGGCTCTGCGCGGACGACCGAGGGCTGCCCGCCCGAGTCCGCGGGTAGACCGCACGAGGCCGGTGGCAACACCGGCCCTAGATGGATGGCCGCCTCCCCACGGGCCGCAAGGCCCCTGGGAGACAGAACCCGGCGTACAGGCCGACTCGTCCGCCGCCTGTGTCTCTCACCTGCTCAAAGAGCTCGCAGTGTCTGTCCAGAGCGCACCGGAGGGGGTTCTGAGGGGGTTGCGGCGCCGGTCCGCGCATCGACCAGTCACGCTGCCGTCGACAGCACCGCCGTGAGGCGTTCCCGGAGCGGCCCTGGTACGTCCGCCCCGGCCGTGATCTCTGCCAGCGCCGCGATGATGACGGAGACGTCCTGCTGAGAGTCTCCCGCGGAAGGGGCCTTTGCCGCGGGGGCCGAAGTCCCTCCGGTGATCCACGTACCAAGTACCTCCAATGCCCGATGTCCGGACTCCGGCAGGAAGTGCACGTACGTCCGGTAAGTGAAGGCTGGATCGGAGTGGCCCAACCAGTCGGCCAGCTGCTGGATGGTCTCGCCCGCGGCCAACACGATCGATGCGAACGTGTGCCTGAGGACGTGGAAGCCGTCTTCCCGCGGCATGTTCCACTTCACTCGGCGAAGCGAGGGCTTCCCGGGCCGGGGGGTAACTGTCACGATGGGAGAAGCGATCACCCCTGCCTCGACGAGCGCGGGCTTCCACTGCTTCTCGTCGAAGGTGCTCCGGTTGATCGCATTCCCGCGCGGGGTGGTGACCAACAGCCGGACCGTTACCAGTGGTCGGTCCTCCCACCTCATGTTCGGCCGATCCGGGTCCACCCAAGGCAACGTCACCTCGACTGGCTCGAACTCCTTCATGTACGCCTTGACGGACTCGGCGAGCTCCGGAGGGCAAGGCGCATCGCGCTCCTTGTTGCCCTTCGGCGGTGCGAACGCCAGCCGTCCGCCGACCTTGATGACCTGCCGGGCGACGTGGATGACGTCCCCATCCAGGTCATCCGGCGAGAGCCCGAACGCTTCGCCCTGCCGCACGCCCGCCCCGACAGCCTCGTCCACGAGGATCCGGTACCGCCGATCCAGCGCTTTCCGAACAGCGGCGACCCTTGCCCGCGTCCACGCCTTGGCCTTGCTCTTCGGCGCGGTCGGCGGTTGGAGATCTTCATCGCGGAACGGATTTGCCGGAATGCGTTTCGCCTTGAAGGCCGCCTGCATGATCGATGCGAAGTGTCGCCAGGTGGTCCGGAGCGTGCCGACGTCGATGTCCTCCTCAGCTCGCGTCTGCCACTCCTTGATCTCGTCCGAGCCGATGCGGTTCAGCGACAGGTGACCCACGTGCGGAAGGATGTGCTTGAAGACGCGTGGACGCATCGTCTCCTTCGTGGTGGGAGGCACCCGAAGGGTCGGCCACCACTTTTTCTCGACGTACCACTGGAGCGTCACATCCCCGTCGCGGGGATCAACATGGGATCCGCGGCTCTGGTCCGTGGACGCGGATTTGAGCCACGTCTTGGCGTCCTCCAGATTGTCGAAGGACCGCTTGCGTACCCCAGGGATGCCGCATACGCGGTACCGCTTGGTCTTGCTGCCCCAGAGCTCGGTTCGCTCGCGCTTCTTGGTGACGGGGTCCTTGCGCTTCTTCAACCAGCGATCTTCGATCCAGCCTGCGGCCATGGCCAGCCCTCCCCTTCGAGGTCGTCGAGACGGACCCGCAGCATGCGTTCGGTGACCCGCAGCTTCGCCGCGGCGGTGTGGACATCGGGTGCCCACTTGGCCACTTCGGCGAGGTCCGAGATGGCGACCAGCTTGCGGGCGGCAGCGCGGTCGGCGGCGCGTTCCAGCCGAATCGCGAGCGGACCTTCGGCGCAGCCGGCATCGTCCGCCAAGACGTGCTCCAACTCGTGCGCCAGGATGCACCGTTCCTGCACGGCGCTGAGGCCGGAGGCGATCACGATAGTTCGGAGACTGGGGCACCATGCTCCCCATGTGTCCCGTAGCCAGGTGTGCTTGATGTGAATGCCGAGCTGTTCGAGCACCACTGCCGGCTCGTATTCCAGTCCGGCGGGCATGAGTGGCCGCACCCCACTCGCTGACATGCTGAATCCCCCAAGGGCAAGGAATTGATGAGCGGGAAGTGCACCTTGTGGGGATCTCGAACCGGCAAGAAGGGCGCTTCCCGAGGTTGTTTCGGTCAAGGCATCGGCGCCCGAGGCGCCTCCTGCCTACGGTTTGCGGCCGACGCCTGCCCACATGGAGGAGTCGACGAGCCTGGTGAACGGGGCCTCCGGCGTCGGTCGCCACTGGTTGGTTGCGACCAGGCCCGGCTCGACCAACTCCAGGCTGGAGAAGAAGGCAAGCGTGGCCTCCCGGTCTCGGGGGTACGCGCCCAACCCATTTGCTCCGTAGGTGCGCGTGATGGCCGCCACGACGTCCCTGGACCAGTCGTAGGTGGCCTGCGACAGTGCGAGGTAGCTGCCGCTGGGCAGGGCTTCCATGAGTTGCCTGACCGCCCCGTGCGGGTCGTCGGCGTCCGGGATGAACAGGGTCACGGAGGCGAGCACCAGGGCGACGGGCTGAGTGAAGTCGAGTGTCCGCTGCACTTCGGGCGCCGACAGGATGCCCCGGGGATCACGGAGATCGGCCTTCACGACTTCCACTGTTCCTTCGGGGGTGGAGTCCGTCATCAGCGCTCGGGCCCGTGTGATGACTGTGCGGTGATTGTCGACGTAGACGATCCGTGCGTCGGGGATGTGTTTCTGTGCAACGTGGTGAAGGTTGGGCTCGTGTGGCAGGCCGCAACCGATGTCGAGGAACTGCCGGATTCCGGCCTCGCTCGCGAGGTAGTCGACAGCTCGCAACATGAACGAGCGATTGTTCTTCGCGATCTCCACCGCCATCGGAGCGACGCTTAGTACAGCTGCGGCGGCGTCATCGTCGGCCGGCCGCGCGTCCTTTCCGTTCATGAAGCGCTGGTAGAGATGCGGTACCTGCGCGGTTGGAGGCTCGTCCGCGTAGAGACTCATGCTGTATCCCCCGATTCGGCGATGATGGCGGAGAGAAGGGACTGGGTCTCTGCCGGGCTTTGGAACTCCGTGGCCTGGCCCCACCAGTCCATGTACTGGGCGACGGTGTGCTGATCGTCGGTGAAATCGTGGTCGTCCAGCATTTGCCGCTCTACGACGTCCGGCAGCTCGATGGGCGCCAGCCGGAAGATGTTGAACGGTTGGGCGGTCCGGCGGTTGGGACCCGCGGCGAGCGGCACCACCTGGATCGTGATCCTTGGGCGGGTGCTCAGCTCCAGCAGGTGCTTGACCTGCTGCTGCATGACGGCCGGGTCGCTCACCTGCCGCCGCAGAACCGATTCATCAAGGAGTGCCCAGAGCTGTGGCGGGTGCGGACGGTTCAGGATGGCTTGGCGGCGCATCAGGACCTCGATGCGCCTGTCGACGCCGGGTCCCGTCCCGAGAAGCGCCCGTGCGTAGTCCGCGGTTTGGAGCAGTCCCGGCACGCGGTGGGGCTCATAGACGTGGATGAGCGTGGCCGAGTCGGCGTATGCGATGCCTGTGCGCGTCCACTCCGGCAGCTCCGCGCGGTACTCGTACCACCACGGGTTTTCAGCCGCCCTTTCAGCCAGGCGAAGCGTGGCGGCGACCTCATCGTCCGTGGCCCCGTACAAGCGCAGCAGCGGCTCGATTTTGGTCCGCCTCGCTTTGCCCGTCGTCGGGATCACGCCGGACTCCCACCGGGACAAGGTGGGCGGGCTGAGTCGGATATGCGGCTTGGCTTGGGCTACGACCTGTTCCAGGCTCAGCCCGGCTCGGCTGCGCCATCTGGCCAGCAGCCTGCCGACAAGTTGGCGCAGCACGTCGGGGCTGGGTGCGTCGGACACCTTCCCTCCTCGCCCTACAGCCTGCTTTGGAATTTCCAAACGACGTGAGAAGTACAGCACGGGCATATGCCGAATGGCTAGATGTGGAGGAAAGAAAGTGGCGTGGACGCGTCACGATGCCCGACGTGTCCGCGGCTGACTCGTGTGCCACCGGGGCGGCATGCGAGTGGGGCGCACAGGCCAGCCGCAGGGACCGCAGACCTCCGTTTGGCGACCAGCGCCCTGTGGCGGTGCGGTGAGTGCGTGAGCCTGGGATGGATCGTCGCGCAGCCCGACCTGCGGCGACGTACGGTCGACCTATGGACTTCCGCATCACCGCGGAGGAACTGGCCGGCGACGCGGGTGGGGACGTCCTGCGGGATGTGGCGTCCCTGCGGGCGAAGGGTTGGATCCTCACGCGGCGGGTCGACGACCGCCTTACCGTGATTGGCCTCTCACCGATGGCTGTGACGGCGCTGAGCAACCTGCGGTACGGGCGCCGTGAGGGGTGACGGAGAACCCTGCCCATGCCTGACGGCGATACCCAGAGCAGTGCCCCCGGCGGGTGTGTGACGGCCCTTGCCGGGGGCACTGCGTTCTGCGGCAGTATGGCCCCAGGGTCAGACCTTGACGTGCCACTTCCCGCGGGCGAGCCATGTGGTGCCGTCGGGCTTGATCCATACATGTGCGCCGCGCACGGGCAGCTCGCCGTTCGTCAGCCAGTAGCCGCGGAGCTCGTCGAGGATGTCCCAGAGGCGGCGGGGGCCGCCCTGGTGGACCGTGGCGGGCTCGTCGCCGCGTGCGGTGGCGCGGGTCCAGGATCCGTCAGCGTGGGCCATCAGTGCGACGCGCTGCTCGTCGGTCTCCTCATAGTGGTGCTCGATGTCCGGCGCGGTGACGTCGAGCATCGAGTGCAGGTCCCATGCGTTGGCGACGTCGACGACGGGGTACGGGCTGCGGGTGACGTCGTCTCCGTCGTGTTCGCGCGCGGTGTCGAGCAGCTCGTCGAGGCCGGGCGGGTAGTCGTCTTCGTGGCGGGTGCGCATGAAGCCGGCGCGGTCCCACTCGACGCGGCCGGTTGCTCCGCCGTCCTCGTCCTTCTGGGCGGTGACGAGCAGCGAGGTTCCGGCGATGGTGGTGACCAGTCGACCGCCCGGTTTCAGGGCGGCGAGCACGCTGGTGTGGATGGGGCGGAGTCCGACGGTGGCGACGATGGCGTCGTACTCGCCGGGTAGGGATTTCGTGGCGTCGGCAACGACGACTGTCGGGCGCTGGTTGATCTCGGCGAGGCGGTCGCGGGCGGCGATGACGAGGCCAGGGTCGACATCGACACTGACTACGCGGCGTTCGCCGAGCCTGTGGGTGGCGAGGGCGGTTCCGTAGCCGGACCCGGTGCCGAGGTCGAGTAGTTCATCGCCGTCGGTGAGGCGGGCGTGCTGGAACATGCGGACGACGAGGCTCGGCAGGGTGGCGGACGAGGTGGGCAGTCCGCGCGGGTGGTCGTCGGCCTTGGCGTCGTCGGCGTGGAGGGGCCGACGCGGGTCACGAGTGATGTGTCGCTGTACGCGGCGTCGAGCCACTGCTGCTCGTCGGCGGTGCCGTCATGGAGGGTCCAGCCGTCGGGGCCGTTCCGCCACCACCGGGGCACGAACAGATGCCGGGGGGTGGTGGCGACGGGGCCGTGCCAGCGCGAGCCGCGGTGTGTGGCGCTGTCGGCGAGGGCGGCGGCGTGGGATTTCCAGTTCACGCGGATGCTCCCAGGGTCGGGGCAGGGAAGAGGCCATGCTTGGGGGCGCAGGCGATGGTGTTCGCTGGGTTGCAGTCGCTGCTGTCGTTGGGGGACATCCGGCGCCGACCGGGGCGGGCGGGATCACCGCGGCGATGTCGGCCCACTTGGGTCCGGTCACGATGTCGGCGAGCGGCTGCTGCCGGACGTTGCCGGCGGTCATGAAGCGGCTCAGGACGCAGCCGGCGACGTCGCCGTTGGGGAGGATCGCGCCGCGTCCTTTGGTGCAGTGCCCGCACAGCTCGGAGGGTGTCGGTTCGGTGTCGCGGGCGCCGCGTCCGATGCCGCGCATGCGGTCGACGGTGATCTGCTGGACGCCGAGCGCGCGCAGCTCGGCCTCGGCTTCGGCGACGCGCTGCCCCTCGAGTACCTCGACGATGCCGACGCGCAGCGGGATACCGCGGTTCAGGACCTCGACGATGTTCGCGCGGGTCCGCTGGTGACTTCCGCGCTTCTTGGTGATCTGTTCGTGTTGCACGGCGAGGTCGCTGTAGTAGCTGGTGCCGATGCGGACGCCGGGCCGGGCGAGGGTGTCCCAGACGGTGCGGCGTACGGAGATGAGGTTGGAGAAGACTTCGACGCCGATACCGCGTCCGAGGGCGTGCTCGACGAGGGCCGGAAGGTCTCGGTGCAGGGTCGGCTCGCCGCCGATGAACTGCACTGTCTCGATACCGAGTTCGGCGGACTCGTCGATGACGCGCCGCCAGTCATCGGCTGTCATGGTGCCGTCGGTGCCGGTAGGTCCGGAGGCTGGCGCGCAGTGCTCGCACATGGCTTGGCACTTGCCGGTGATCTCCAGTTCGAGGCTGCGGATGGTGGGCGGTAACGGGGCGGTGGTGATCTGCTGCACGGCTTCCCTCCCGGAGCGGGGGTAACACGATGTGGATTGAGTCTGGCTGACGACGTTGGGTGCGCTCATGGCCGTGACCTCGATTCGGTTCGCGGACTGGTGGCGCGGCTCTGCATGGTTCTCTGGGGGACCTCTTGGCTGAGGCATCAGGGGGAGACTCCAGCGGCGTGTCTCAGTTCGCGCATGACGTAGTACGGGCGTACGAGGTCGATTTCGTGTCCGTCGAGGGGAACTCGACGTGCCAGGACGTGCGCGGGCAGGGGGCCGCGGGCGTAGGCAGGGGCTGGCGTAAGTACGGGGCGTGCGGGCGGCGGCGGGGGCGGGGTGAACCAGGCGCCGGCGTGCTGGTAGGCGGTGCGCAGGGCGCGGCGTAATCCGGGCGTTAACCAGATGTAGAGGCAGGCGATAAAGTCGCGCATTGCGTTGTCAGTTCCTTGAGTCGGCTGGTGACGTTCTGCCTCGGCGGCCGGTGCAACGGCCGTCGAGGCGCACAGGCCCGGGATCAGTAGTTCGAGCGGATCTCGGCGTCGTAGTCGGCGTGCGGGCCGAGCCCGACCTCGGTGCGGCGGGCGTCGAGGCGGTCAGGGTCGGTGACCTTCCAGACCTGCATTCCGCGGCCGTCGCCGGTGTCGAGGTACTGCGTGCCGTAGACCTGCGGTCGGTCCTGGCGCAGCAAGACGCGGTCGGTCAGGTAGGCCAACTGCATGGGGGTGGCCTCGCCACGGTCGACGGCCTCGTGGAGCAGGTCGAGGACACGCAGTTGAAAGTCGAGCTCGGCGTGCTGCGCGATGAGCCATGCGGCGTTAGCCGCCTCCTCGCCGACGAGGGAGTGACCGGGCCATCCGTGCTCGTTGATGATCCGCTGTAGAGCGCGAGTGTTGTCGGCGTCAACGGTATGCATCAGCTCGGGATCGCGGGCGACGAGGGTGCCGTCGTCTCGGACGCCGCGGGCGTGCTGGTCGGCTGCCATGCGGCGCAGCAGTTCGTCGGCGATGTCGGGCCGCTGTGGCGGCATGGGGGCGGGCATGCGGTTCCCCTTCTGCTTGTGTGGTGTGGGTCAGCGCGTGATCGCGGTTTGCCGGAAGCGGGACCGCGGGGTGACACAGACACGTGCGACGTCGATGACGGCGGAGCGGGGCATCACGTAGGCGTTGCCGTCTTCGAACTGGAGCCGCTTTCGGGAGCCGGGGACGTCGAGCATGGTGGCGACTCTGTGGGGGATACCGCCGATGGCTATGACGTCACCGGTGCGGACCGTGTCGCCGGTGACGGTCACGATCGTGAGGATCGGGTCGGGCATCGTGGCCTCGTTTCGTCGTGGAGTGGGGCCCGCACGCCTGCCGCGGGAAGTCAGGCAACGCGGGGGAGCCTCGACGAATCGACCAGGGCAAGGGGCGGGGTCTATGGGCGGGGCGACCGCGGGGCGTAGCTGCTGGGTGAGTAGGAAGCCACAGGCGCCGGAGTTGGTGAGGGAGGCGGGGGAGCGGCTGGCACGGATGGCGAGATGCCTGCGCTGCTTCACTCTCGCCGCCTCGGGATGCGAGGGTCGGCGGCGCCGCCGCAGGTAGCGAGGGTCTGGCCGCCTGGGGTTCGTACAGGGCGTCGGCCTTCTGCGGGTTGTCGTCGAGACGGCACAGAGCATCCTGATAGAACCGGTACCACCACTCGTCAGCGCACCCGAGCACGTCAAGCAGCCATCCGCGCAGCGTTCCCCGCATCACGCACCCCCTACCTTCCGCCAGCGCGCCACCGGATCGGCGGGAGCAGCGCCGAGCTGTCGAGTCACTTCTTCTTCGGCTGCCGCAGCTGGGCCAAGTGCCGTTCGATCTGTGCTTTCAGCTCGGCCTGTTTGCGGGCTAGCTCGGCAGAGCTCGGCTTAGTCCCCTGCTGCTCCGGCGTGGGCTTCTGGCTGCTCATCGCTGCACCTCCAGCACGCGAGCGCGTGACAGCAACGACCGTGCGTCGCCGCGAAGTTGAGCCAGCACGCTCCGCAACACGTGACATGGTGTAGGTCACACAGTCAGAACGTCAAGCGGTTGATTGGCAGATTGCCAATCTGGAGCACGGCCCGGTCGAGTGCGCTGCGCTAGGCTCAACCGGGCGAGCAGACAGGGGAGATGGAGGGCGCATGGCCGTCGTGAGCAGCGGTAGCCCACTCGCCGCGAGGCGCAAGCTGGGTGCTGAGCTGCGGATACTGCGTGACCGGTCCGGTCTCACAACCGAGGAAGTCGGAGCGCACCTTAACTGTCACAACTCCAAGATCAGCCGCATCGAGCTTGCGAAGCGGACGTGTACCCGCAAGGACTTCGCGGGTCTCATGGAGCTCTACGAGGTTGACGAAGCGAAGCGGGCTGAGCTCTCCGAGTTGTTGACGAGGGCCATGCAGCGCATCCCGCTGTGGTGGCAGGCGTACGCGGATGTGATCTCCGCGACCTATGCCGAATTCCTTGCCTACGAGTCCGAGGCCGTTCGTTGCTGGGAGTATCAACCGCTGTTGATTCCCGGGCTGCTGCAAACCCAGGGCTATGCCCGTGCGATCACTGGCCCAGGCTTCGCGGCCCTCGGCCCTGATCAGGTGGACAGCCTCGTCGAGGTACGGATGCGGCGGCAAGAACGTCTGCGCGACGAGGAGACGCTGACTCTTGACGCGCTCGTTACCGAGGCTGCGCTGCGTCTGCAAGTGGGCGGCCCGAAAACGATACGGGCGCAGCTCCGCCATCTTGTCGAGGTCGCATCGCTGCCAAACGTCACATTCCGGGTAATCCCATTCGAGGCAGGGGAGAACGGGGCCAGCACTGGAGCTTTCACACTGTTCAGCGATGGGAAAGAGAACGAGGGAGACGTAGCGTTCATGGAGTCGGCGGAGGCGACGACCTTCCGCGACGATGCACTCGCGCTACGACGCCTGAACCGTCTGTTCCGAAACTTGTCAGCGGCTGCGTTGTCGGAGCACGATACCTTGAAGCTGGTCGAACGCATCGAGAAGGAACAGTGAGATGAACGAGCTGGCCGACCTGTACGCGGTCGACCTCGCTGACGCCGCATGGCGTAAGAGTTCCTACACAGCGAACAACGGCAACTGCGTCGAGGTTGCCCACATCCCAGGGACTCCTGGTGTCGCTGTGCGTGACTCGAAGAACGTGGACATCCCCGCGGCGCGCGCCTCTCGTGCGGCGTGGTCTGCCTTCCTGACCGCTGTTGCCGACGACACCCTGACGGCCTGATGACAGACAGCCGCGAGAAGGCCGAGCTCTACGCGCTGGACCTCTCCGGCGCGACGTGGCTCAGTGCGCCGGGTAGTGATGCCCGCGACCGAATCGAGATCGCCAAGCTACCGGGTGGCGCTGTCGCCATGCGGAATCCAGCGGATCCGAACGCCACGGTCCTGCGGTACACCGCTGCCGAGTGGGAAGCCTTCACCCTCGGCGTGCGCGACGGCGAGTTCGACCTGCCTGCGGATGTCTGACCACCCGAAGGGACAGGAACCATGGCAACGGTCGACCTGACGCGCGCCAGCTGGCTCAAGTCCAGCTACAGCAACGGAAACGGCTCCTGCGTCGAGGTCGCATGCGGTGTGCCCGGTGTGGTGCCCGTGCGTGACTCCAAGATCCCGAACGGCCCGGTGCTCGTTGTCGACGCCTCGTCGTGGTCCGCGTTTTGTCTCAGCCATCAAGCGCGGCGACCTTGCTTGCTAAGAGCGAAAAACGCCCCCTGTACGGCCCATGAGCGGCCGTACAGGGGGCGTTGTTGTTCAGTGGATGAGCTGCCATGCGGACAGGGTGCAGCCGGCCGCGCCGATGAGAACGGCGAGGCTGGGCAGGGGCCATCGGGTGCGTTCGAGGGAGTCGAGGCGGCGGCCGTGCTCGTCGAGCTGCTTGTCGGTTTGGTCGTCGCGCTGGGCGAGCAGGTCGAGGCGGCCGTCGAGGCGAGCGAACCCGGCCTCGACGACGCCGCGTAGCCGCTCCAGTTCGAGGGCGACGTCGTTCGGGTCCGGATCGGTCACACACTGCCCCCGTCATCCGCCGCAGGCGCGGGTGCCGGCTGCTTGCCGCCGGTCCCTGTGCCGGGGGTCGTGTCCGGCGGGGTGGCGCGGAGCCACTTCGGGAGCAGGTTCTGCACGGCGTCCAGTGCCATGACGCGCGTGACGCCGGCGGCGACGGCCAGGGCGACGCCGACCCATGCGGCGGTGCGGGGGATACCGGCGGCGTCGATGATGAGGGGGGTTGCGGCGGCGACGCCGACGAGGGTCTGCACGATGGTGCGGGCGGTGCGGCGGGCGGCATCGGTCATGAGTAAGGGGGCCTTTCTTCGGTCAGTCGCTGGTCTTGCCGGCCTCGGCGGCGAGGCGCGGGTCGGGCTGGGTGGCGGCGTCCGCCGCTTCGCCCGCGGGCGGGGTGGGTGCCTCGGCGGCGTTGAGGGTGTTGCGGCCGTACGAGGCGAACAGACGGGTCTCGATGCCCTTGCGCGGCTTGTTGCTGCGGTGCTGGATCTGCCATCCGACGTAGTCGAGGAACCCGACGCCGTGCAGGGGGTGCTCGATGGTCCGCGCGGTCCACTCGCCGGCGGGAACCTCCCACTCGGCGACCGTGATGCGCTTGCCGCCGGCGGGGAGCATGTTCACGCGCACCGTGCCGCCGACCTGGGCGTAGCTGGAGAGCTTGAGGACGGCGACGGCGTTGTGCGCGGGCGCCCCGCCCACCCACGCGTAACGCCACTGGTCGGCGGTGGTGGTCTGGTCGCTGGTCGGGAACAGCGGGACGGGCAGCCATGGGCGGCCGAGGAATCGGTCGCTGTGCCGGTCGTCCATGAGCAGGATGCGGTCGGGCGAGGCGAGGTCGCGCGACCACAGGCGCCATGTGCCGCGGTCTTCGGCCTCGCCCTCGACGGTCAGGGCGAAGGTTCCGTCCATGCGGCGGGTCACGAGCCCGTACGCGCCATCGGGCCAGGCGCCGACGGTGAACGTCGCGAAGTCCTTGCCGGGCGGGGTGACGACGAGCTGCCCACCCTCGGTGATCCGCACGACCCCGTCGCGGATCTCGTCGAGGGCGGGGCGCGTCTGTGTGCGGCCGGCGAGCTGCCGCACCTGCCGCTCCAGGGCGCGGATGCGGTCGAGCAGGTCAGAGGGGACTGTTGCCATGGGTGGGGGTCTCCAGGGTGAGTTTGGCGGTTTCGGCCTTGCCGCGTTCGGGCGGCGTGACGGCGATGCCGACGACGCGGCGCCGCTCGTCGTAGCCGTCGGGGAACCACGCGTTTCGGATGCGGATCCGCACGGTGCGGCCGAGCAGGTCGGGGGTGATGTGCTCGCCGAGCCGGACCGTTACCGCGGGGATGACCCGCGGGTGGCGGGCGGCGTCGAAGTCGGCGCGGGCGTACTCGTCGAGCTCGGCCTGCTTGTTGGTGCTGCTGTAGTCCGCGGTGCCGTCGAGTCGCGGCCAGCCGTCGGCGAGGGCGTCCTCGTCGACGAGCAGCTCGGACGTCAGGGGCTTGGACTCGGCGGCTTGGTTGCTGTTGGTGGTGGCGCCGCGGGCCTGCCAGACGTTAGCCTGCACGGTGGCGTCGATGGGGAACGACGCGGCGAGGATGTGTCCGGGGTGGTTGAGTACGACCGGTGCCTCGCTGCGGTCGATGATCGGGTGCCCGAGCTGGAGCTGCTTGGTCCGGCGTCCGGTCTCCGGATCACGCAGGCACGCGATGCGCCACTCGAACCCGCCCTCGGCCTTGGCGAGTTCGTCGAGCAGCTCGCGGATACGCGGCTGATCGTGCCGACTGAACGTCCTCGACCGCGCCACGCCCGACGGGGCCGTGTCGTACTCGATGCCGATGTCGCCTCCGGGCAGCGACTGCACGTAGTCGATCAGGTCGCGGACGATGCCGAACTGATCAACCTGGGTGGCCTTCTGCGTGGTCCACAGGATCCGGTGTTCGAGGTAGGTGTCGAAGGTGCCAGCCTGGATTGGGACGGTCACGAACCCTCGGTCGTCGATGGTCGGTTCGGCGGTCCACAGGACTCCGCCCCACCACACGGACCGGTCACGCTCGACCCATACCGCGGTACGCCCGGGGATCAGGTGCGGGCGTATGCGGTCGGCGATCTGCCGGTTGGGCACGGGCACCGTGCCTTGGAGGCTGCCGGCCTTGCCGATGTAGTCGTCGAGGCTGACGTCGTGCAGGGGCAGGGCGGCGAGTACGCGGTCGGTGCGTAGGTCGCACAGCAGCACCCGGTAACGGGAGACGGTCACAGTTGCTCGCCTCCCTTACCAGTGGGCCGAGCGCCACTGGAGCGCGAGGCGGGCGTGCGGGTCGGGGGCTGTGGCGGAGCGGAACGCGAGCCGGTTGCGGCCGGGGGTGAGGGTGAACGATTCCTCTGGGTGGCTGTTGCCGGTCGCGGCGTCGAGCAGGTTCTCGGTTCCGTTGAGCGTGACCGTGCTCGCGTAGGTGTCGATGGTGAGCTCGTCGACCGCGTCGAGCCGTATGCCGTACTCCAGGACGGCGCCCGTGGTGGTGTTGGTGACCGAGGGGGTGTCGACGGGCCCGCGGATCGTGATGACGGGGTGTGTCGGGGCGCCGCCGTGGTTGTTGGCGGTCAGGTTGCCGGTCGAGGCGGGTATGCCGCGGGTGAGCTCGCCGGAGTTGTCGCGGTGCCAGTCGAGGCACGGTTCGGGCAGGCCGGTCTCGGCACACTGCACGGCGGGGGTGTAGCGGCGCGGGTCGGATGCCTCGAACTGGATCGCGCTGCCGGTGGCGACGCCGACCCCGTACGCCGGGTCGACCGGGACCTCGCGCCGCACCACGCGGGCGAAGGCGAGCAGGGGCCCGCGGTCGTCGAGGTGGATGAGCAGGGGCAGCTCGTCGTCGCTGAGACCGGTCGCGGCGTTCAGCGTGGCGACGGCGGCGCCGATGCGTCCGGGCTCGGCACGGATCACCATCTCGTCGAGGGTGATCGTGCGGGCCTGCGCGAGCAGTGCGCCCGGGTAGGCACCGTGCGCGCCGGAGCGGGGCACGGTGCCCGAGTCGGTCCCGGGGAGTTCCTCCCATCCGGTCAGCTTGCGCCAGCGGTAGGGGGTGCCGGGGCCGAGCAGCAGCTCGCCGTACTGCACATGGCCCGGCCGGGTTGTGATGGTCATGGGTGGGTTACCCCCTCGCTTTCATCTGCCACGCGAGTGCGGCGGCGGTCTGGTCGGGCGACGCGCTGCCCGCGTGCCAGTTCTCGATGTGCACTGCGGGCCCCCACGAGCCGCCGCTCGCCGCGGCGGCCGGGGCCGGGCCGGCGGCAGGGGCGGGGGTGAACTGCGGAGCGGCGGGGATGGGGACGAGGCGGCGCATGGTGGCGTCGACGACGCCCTGTTCGCTGCGGATACCGGCGGCGACGCCTG
The DNA here is from genome assembly GCF_030553055.1 of Streptomyces sp. XD-27. Taxonomy (NCBI): domain Bacteria; kingdom Bacillati; phylum Actinomycetota; class Actinomycetes; order Kitasatosporales; family Streptomycetaceae; genus Streptomyces; species Streptomyces sp. XD-27. The sequence goes on along the minus strand of NZ_CP130713.1, from coordinate 2,116,994 downwards.
CGGGAATCCAGCGGCCGACCTTGCTCGCCATCACCTTGGACGGCGAGCCGATGCCCAGAGCACCGGTCACGGAGTCGACGATCCCGCCGGCGAAGCCCTTCACCTTGCTTTTGAGCCAGTCGCCCATGGAGGTGATGCCGGTCCACAGGCCACGGACGAGGTCCTTTCCGGCACTGACCAGCATCGTTCCGAAGTTGCCGAAGTAGCCGACGATCTTCCCCGGCAGCGTCCGGACGTACGCGAGCATCTCGCCGGCCTTGCGGACCGTGCCGGTCTTGATCGACTGCCAGTGCCGGATGATCACCCCCGGCAGCGTCCAGTTCACGAAGAACGAGACAATCCGACCCGGGATGGACCGCACGAAGGCGATCACGGCATTCCATGCCGTCGACGTCGCCGACCTGATCCGCGACCAGTGCCGGATGATCAGCCCGGGGAGAGTCCAGTTCAGGAAGAACGAAACGATTCTGCCCGGGATGGCCTTGACGAAGTTCACGACCGCGTTCCATGCGGTCGAGGTCGCCGACTTGATCGTGCTCCAGTGCTTGATGATCAAGCCGGGCAGCGTCCAGTTCATGAACACGCCGACAAGGAACCCGGCAACGGCCTTGATCTTGCTCCAAATCCAGGTCCATGCCGCGGCGGTGGCGGCCTTGACCTTGCCCCAGTTGGCGATGACAAGCGCCGCCAGGGCGATGACGGCTGCGGTGACCCATCCGACCGGGCCCATGGCCAGGACCCACGCGGCCGCCATGCGCGCGGCCTGAACCATCGACTGCGTGCCCATGAGCACCCATGCCGCAACCACCCGCACGGCGGCCGCCGTGGCGGCGGCGCCCTGCCGTATCCAGCCGGCCAGGATGAGGGCATTCGCGAGGAGGAACCGCGCCACGGCAGGCGTAGCTGCCGCGCCTTGCATGAGCCATGCTGCGACGACGCGAGCGCCGGCGGCGGTCGCGGCGGCGCCTTGCCGTATCCAGCCGGCGACGATGAGCGCGTTGGCGATGACGAATCGCCCCGCGGCGGCCGTAGCTGCCGCGCCTTGGACGGTCCAACTCGTCACCGTGGCCGTAGAAGTGGTGGTGGCCTGTACGGCGAGGCGTATCAGGGCCGGCAGCATCACGGTAGTGATCACGGCGGCAACGGCGATGAACACGCCCTGGTTCTGCGCCACGAACGCGCCCGCCGTACCGAGGGCGGCGCCGAAGCGGACGGCGTAGCTCGCGCCGGTCATCAGCGCGGGGATGACCTGTGTGCCGATGATCTCGACGAACCCTTGCGACAGCGACCGTTTGAACGCCTCCACCCTGGTCGCGGCGTTGTCGTGCAGCGCGTGACCCGCGGCGTCCGCGGCGCCCTTGACCTGGCCGAGGGCGGCGACCGCGGTCGCGGGATTCAGCTTGAACAACGCGCCCTGCAAGTCCTCGGCCTTGGTGCCGAACAGGGCGACCGCAACGGCGTTGCGCTTGGCCGGGTCCTCGATGGCCTTGATCCGGGTCAGAACGTCGCCGAGTGCCTTGCTCGCGGCCGGTCCGCCCTTGGTGAAGGTGGCGGCCATCTGATCGGCGTTCAGACCGATGTCCTTGAACGCCTGCACGCTGCTCGCCGACATGTCCTTCGACCGGATGGCGAACTCTTTCAGCGCGTCGGCGACGGTGTCGGCGTCGCGGGCGCCGCCCTGGAGCCCCTGCTGCAACAGGCCCATGGACGTCTTCGCGTCGAGCCCCAGGTCGCGGAACTGCGTGGAGTACTCCGAGAAGGTGTCGAGCAGGTCCTCGCCTGCGTTCGCCCCGCGCTGCGTGCCGCGGACGAGAACGTCCATGGCCTCTTGCGCATTCTGCGCGACGCCGGTTTTCAGCATCGTGCCGATGGCACGCGAGACGGCGCCGACGTCCTCGCCCATGACCTTGGCGGTGTCGGCAACGCGCCGGCCCATGGTCTGGATCTGCGCCTGTGTCGCCTCCGGCGGGAGCAGCCCGTTCTGTGCGATACCGCGGATGACGTCGGCGCCCTCCTGGACGCTGTCGACGATCGCGGCCGCGTACAGGGCACCAGCTGCCTTGCCGTGCTGCGCGGCTACCGGGCCGGTGGTGCCGAGCTGAGCCTGCAAGGTGCTGGAGATCTTGCCCTGTTCCAGGGCTTCGCTGATACCGGCCATGAGGGCGGCGCCGATGCTCGCGCCGACCGCAGTGGCAGCGAAGCTCTTGAGCTTGGCCCTGATGCCGGTTGCGGCCCGGTCGGCGCCGTCGGCCGTACCGTCGGCGATGCCGTCGCCGAGCGCGGTGCCGGCCTGCTGCCCCGCGGCGTCCGCTGTGCCCTGTATCCGGTCGGCGCCTGCCCGCACGGCCTGCTCAGAGCGTGCCATTCCCCGGTCGGTGCCCGAGTCGTCGATGGTGAGTGCGGCGGTGAGCTCGCCCACGCGGAGTGCCACGGCGCGTCACCTCCTTGGTTGGGGGCCGGACGCGGCCGGGGTGCGGTCGGGCGGGGTGAGGAGGCGGGCGAGGCGGGAGTCGGCCGACAGCAGGCCGAGAATCCGTATGCGCAGCCAGCGCCACGAGCGGGCCTGGAGCAGGGCCCGGTCGCCGAGGTCGATCCCGTACAGCTCGTGCAGGTCGGCCTCGACGAGCGGCCACTCGTCGAGGATCCGCGCCCAGGTCAGGCCGGCGGCCGAGGCGTTGCCGCGGTGGGGCCGGACGCCGGGCGGGTACTCGTACCACTCATAGAGCCCCGATTCGGGGTCGAGTTCGCCGCGCCCGATCGGTTCTGCGCGCGCCTCGCTTCCCGGTTCGGGGCCAGCCGAGAAGGGTCGCCGCCGGCGTTCCAATACCGCTCTGCGGCCGCCGCGTCCTGCGCGATCCAGACCATGGCCGTAATGGCGGCGTGCTTGAGCGCCGGCCAGGTCACGCCGTCGGCGACCATCTGATCGTGCGCAGTGCCGAGTACGTCGCGGTACAGGTCACGCTCGGCCGCATCGGCGAGCACGTCCTCATCGGCCTGGCCCCCGTCCGCGGCGATGGCGGCGGCGTTGATCAGCGCCTGTACCCGCAGACCGGTCTCGGCAGATGGCGGCGGCACGGTGTAGGTGTGCCCCTTGATCGGCAGGTGCAGGGATTCGTCGAGGAGTTCACCAAGGGCCTTGAACGCCATCAGGCAGCCGCCTCGTCGTCGCCGGCGAACGTCGGCTCGTCCGACGGGCGCAGGAAGACCGGACGGGCGGGATTGCAGATCGGCGTCAGCGCGCCCGAGCCGGTCAGCGTGACCTCGATGGTGTCGACCTCATCCGGGCCTCCGCCCTCGGGCTCCCACGTCACCAGGGCCGTGCCCTCGTACGCGTCGTCGGCGCCGTTGCGGTCGTAGTAGCGCACCCGCACATACGACTCGGCGCCGAACCGCATCGACGCCTTCCGCAGGGCTTCCTGCGCGGCGTTGAACGCGCCGGTCTTGGGGTGCGCGCGGTGGGCGATGGTGGCCTCGATCGACCACGCGAGCATGGTCACGGCCTGCTCGACCCATCCCTCGGTGTCGTACGTGCTGACATCCTGCTGCGTCGGCTCGATTTTCGGCGTGAACTCCGTGATGCCGGGCACCAGCGTCCAGCGCGGGGCGTGCTCGGTGCCCATGTCGAGCTCAAGGCGGTACCGGCGCGCGAGCGCGGTCACAGACTCGGCCGGCGGGGTCGGAGTGTGCATGAAGGTTCCTCCTATTCGAGGCGGGGATGCGCGCGGTGCGCGCGGGCGTAGTAGTTCGCCGACCGCTCCATGCGACCGACAGAGTCGGCGCCGATCGGCGCGGCAGAGACGCGATAGATGAGCTGCACGCGGACCGTGCCGAAGAGGTGCGGGCCGGTGGCGTGCAGGACGTCGAACACGGCATCGTCGAGCAGGTCCACCTCGCGCGGATCGGTCCCGGCGCGGGTACGCACCTGTATGCCGGTGGTGGTGTCGGTGAGCGCCGGCGAGTCGGTGACCGGGTACGCGGACAGGCAGATGACGCGGTCGGGGGCGGGCGGGGTGGCGGCGATGGTGATCGCGGTCTCGCCCGCGGCGTATACGCCATCGGGCCGGTAGATGCCGACGCCGTGCGCGTCGAGCAGGCGGGCGAGACCGTCGAGCAGATCGACGGTGTACGACATCAGCGCAACGCCCGCCGCACCTGCGCGGCGATCAGCGCGTGCACCGTGTCGGCCTCTTCGGGCAGCACTGATTCGAGGTACTTCGCGGTGCGCCCCGGGGCGTGCCGCGCGTTCAAGTCCTCGTGCACGCGCACGGCGTACGGGGTGTCGTAGCTGACGGCGGCGACGAGCTGCTGCTCGTCCACGCTCGTGACGCCGGACCGTTCGAGGGTGCCCTCTTCGATCGGCACCCGCTGCCGGGAGGCTGCGAGGACGTGCTCGGCGCCGATCCGCAGCCCGCGGGTTGCTGCCTCGCGGATCGCCGCGGTGGCCGCGGCGCCGTTCCAGCGCAGGCGGGCGCGCTGTGTCATTCGCACATCACCTCCACTGACGCGGGGACGGGCAAGCCCGGCGCGGTGTGCCGAGCGGTGCTGATCGCCGTTGCGGTCCGGCCGTCGGGCAGCGTGATCCGCGATCCGGGCGGGCACTCCAGCTCGGGGCCGGCGATGATCTGCGCGGTGGCGAGCACCTCGCGCCCCTCGGCGTCGCGCACCTGCTTGCGCACGGCGACGACCAGGGCGGGCACGTTCTCGACGCGGTCGCCGTACCGCGGCCCGTACGCGCTGTCGCCGAGGTAGGGCTCGATGGCGATGCGGTGGCGCAGCAGCCATCCGGGTACGCGGGTCACCACGTGATCACCTCGCCCGGCAGCAGCCCGGCGCCGCGCAGCGACCTCCGCACCGCGGCGGCGATGATCTCGGCGACCGTGGCGGCCTCCTGGTTCAGCGGGTCTTCCAGGTACTTCGCCTTGCGGCCGGCGTCGTGCCGGTAGCCGAGCTCTTCGTGCTGCCGGACCGCGTACGGGGTGTCGTAGGAGACGGCGGCGGTGAGGTCTGTCTCATCGACGGTCGCCGTGCCCGAGCGTTCGAGCGTGGCCTCTTCGATCGGGACCTGTGCGCGGGTGCGGTCGAGCACGTGCTCGGCGGCGAGCCGCAGCCCACGGGCGGCGCCCTCGCGAGTGCCGCGCAGCGCCTGCTCACCGCGCCATATGAGCCGTGTGTGCTGCGTCATTCGCTCATCACCTCCATACTGACGGGTGCGGGCAGCTAGGGATATGCCGCGCCTGATTGCATAAGCTTTCTGTATGGCTCAGGTCGACCAGCTCCCCGCCGGGTGAAACGAGCTGTACTTGTAGAAGCTGGCCATGGGTGCCCATCCCCTACATTCCGTCAGGCGCCCGTAGAGATTGTGCGCATCACCCCTTGGGCAGCTGTTGAAAGGCACGTGTTCGACAATCTGATTGCGCTGCGTCCGAACTGTCATGCGCGACACGGCAGAAATTAAACCGACAGAAAGGTGATGGATTCTATGCGAAATCTACTTTCCAAGGGGTCGAGGGTCGAGAGTGATGACTTCTTCGCCGAGTCTCTTCTTGAGGTCGCGATGCGGCACATCGAAAGTGGCGCTGATCCTCAGCGTATGGAAGAAGTCCTAGCAGAGGCGATTCCGCGGCTGGTCGATAAATTCGGCCCGGACATTGCTTCGCGCATAATTAAGAGCAAAAAGGCTCTGCGGGTCAATATGAGATATGAAGCTCGGTTTGATAAGCGACTTCAGCGGCGTTGGCGTCGAGCTCTTGATCTGTGCTTCATAACTATGTCGTGTGCTCATGAGCTCGGACAGGAGGTAAGCCTTGGGGAGCGGGAGAATGTTTCCCCGATCCAGGCGAATCAAAGTGAAGCGCTTGCTGGCCTCCACGCTGCCGCCTGTCGCGGTGCTCTGGAGGTATTCACTCTGATTTCTCATGGCCACCCGAAAGGCGCCATGGCGCGATGTCGAACCCTTCATGAGTTCGCCGTGATCGCAACCGTGATCGGTGATTCGGCGCGTGACCCGGAACACGAAGACCTCGCTGAAAGGTTCCTTGATCACGAAATTGTGACGCTGCGGCGTGAGGCGCACCAGTTCCAGGCAGTCCACGAGGTGCTGGGAATGGAGCCACTCGAAGAGTCATATTTGGAGGAGCTCGAAGGGCGATACGCGGATATGCTCAACAAATACGGACCTGACTTTAGTCGGGTGTATGGCTGGGCCAAGAAATTCGTACCCGATGATAATTTTCGCGCCCTTGAGGAGAAAGCTTCCCTCGGTCACCTGCGCCCGTATTATCAGTGGGCGAGCAGTGAGGTGCACTGTGGGGCGAGAGGGTTTTTCCAGAACTTTATAAATTACCGCGGCGCACTGCTAAGAGATGCCGGGAAGACGAACGTTGGTCTCGCCGAGCCTGCGAGTATGGCGCTCAACTCGCTTATTCAGGTAACAGTTGCGCTTCTGACGGCTGGGAAGCCGAATGGGGCCGGACTCAAGGACCTTATCTGCATGCGAGCGCTGATGGAACTGAATGATGCATGTGCCATCGCGTTCGTTGATGCTCAAGCTGATATCGACCGGGATGAATCCAAGATCATGGATCGATTGGCACGAGACTGATCTGGCAATTTTGGTGTGTCACTAGCACATCACCTCCGTACAGGCGGGCACGGGCAGCCCGGGGGCGGCATGCCGTGCGGTCGTGATGGCGGTCGCGGTGCGCCCATCCGGCAGGGTCAGTCGACTACCGGGCGGGCAGTGAAGATCGGGCGCGGCGATGATCTGCGCCGTGGCGGGAGCCTCGCGCCCCTCAGGGTCGGCGGCCTGTTTGCGCACCGCGGCGACCAGCGGGCACGCCTCGGTGCGATCGCCGTAGCGCGGGCCGTACGCGCTGTCGCCGAGGTAGGGCTCGACCGTGATGCGGTGGCGCAGCAGCCACCCGGGTACCGGGTCACCAAGTGATCACCTCGCCCGGCAGCAGCCCAGCCCCGCGCAGGATGCGCAGGGCGCGCGGGGCGATCTCCACGCCGTTGACCACGGCGGGGGAAGGTGGAACGTTGCTGCGCCCGGACAGGGAAACGGGGCCGATGCTGACGCTGTCCCACTGCTCAGCGGTGGTGATGCCGTCGCTGCCCGTGGCGAGCCAGCATTCGACTTGCGCGCACGTCGCGTCGGCGAGGGCGCCGCGCACTGCGGCGTCGGTGGGGAACCCTGTGGTGTCGGTGTCGTAGATGGCGGTGAGCAGCGCCGCGTCGATGTCCTCGCTGGCGCGGGCGAGCAGCCGCTCGGCAGCGTCCGGGGCGGGCTGGCGGGTCCACGCGACGAGCTGCTCGGGTGTGGCGTAGATCCGACCCATCGCCCCTTACTCCTCCTTCGCGCTGCTGCGCTGCTTGCCGCGTGCGCGGGCGACCGGCTTGTCCGGTGCTGCGGGCGGATCGGCCGTGAAACCGATGGGAGGCGGCTCGGGAGCGTCGAGGCGGGAGACGGTGAAGCCGTGGCGCCGGAAGTAGAGCAGCACACCGGCGGCCGGGTCTTCGACGACGGCGCGCCCGGCGGTGAACGCGATACCGGCGACGGTGCCCTCGCGTCCGCTGGGTGCGGTGATCTCGTAGCGCATGGGCTCACCGCACCTTGATGTTCCGCAGCACCGCGGCCGCGCGGGTCGCCTTGAGCGCGACGGCGACGGGGCCGAGCTCGACCTCGCCGCGCTTGACGGCGTAGGCGGTCGAGAAATCGGGCAGCCACGGCTTGACGAGGTCGCCTGTGGTCGTGGTCACGCCATGGAAGCCATCCAGCCCGAGCCGCACGGCGTACAGGTCCGACAGGCCCGTACCCGACGCGGCCTCGCTGTCCTCGAACTGCCGCTCCTCCAGGGGATCACGGGGTCGTTGGTGCCGGCCTTGGCGCCGAGGTCGATGAGCGGGATGCCGTTGTATCCGTCGATCGTGCGGCCGAACGCGTCCTCGCTGCGGGTGTAGTAGCCCGCGCGGCGCGCGAGGGACTTCACACGCAGGATGGTCTGCTTGTTGCCCAGGATCGCGGACGGGGTGCCGTCGAGGAGGCCGAGGAACTCGTCGAGCAGGTCGAGCGCGTCGTTTGCCCGCGCGCGGTCATCTGCGAGGGCCTCGCCGGTCCAGTCGTGGACCGTGTCGGCGCCGAGCTCGGTTGAGCTGCCGGCGAGGGCGACGTCGAGCCCGTCGAATCCCGTCTCGCCGTTCGGCGTCGGCACGCGCTGCCCGTTGATCACCTGGTCGGAGAAGAACGCGTTAGCGGCCTTGATGGTCTGCCCCATTTGCAGCTCGACCTCGTTGGTAGCGGCGGGTCCGAGGCTGGCGAGCACGCGGTCGACCTCGAACGCGCCGCCGAGCGGCACCAGGTCGACGGAGTAGCGGGCACGTTTGGCCTCGGCGACCTCGTACTCGGTGTTGTAGGGGCGGAAAGCCGCGCCGCGCTCGGCGACGAGCCGTGTGTATCCGTAGGTCAGGGTCGCGCCGCCCCCGGCAGGGTTCACGGCCTGGTCGAACTGGAGATTGTCGAGCAGCCAGGACGACTTGCGGAACTCGTCGATCACCGTGAGGTCGATGTCATCGAGAGTGTTCAGTTTGGCCTCGGCGAGGGTGATCGCCATAGGAGACTCCTTGCATGGGTGACGAAACGAGGGACGGTCAGTTGGGGGATTCGCCGGGGGAGGACCGGAACCGGCTGACAGAGCGTGAGGAGGAGTTACTACAGAGGGCGGAAGACGCGCTGCGTCGCGGCCACGTAGGTGAGAGTTCGATCCAGAGTGCGGGGGGCTCGGCTGGCTTGATCGCCTCGATTGCAGCACTGACAACGGCCGGACTAACCGGGATTGCCGCGATCATTAAGGCGTGGGCGCAACTTCTGCTTGCGCGCGCGGACATGGTTCGGGCGCGGTTAGGCCGACCGGCCGCTGCTGGCGATCGGGAAGAGGCCGATCCAGCACAGGAGGCCAGCAGGCGAGACGACGAGGCGGGCGCCTAACTTCCGAGTCGGGCAGCGATGGCGTCGTGCAGGTTCTTGGGGCGTCGCTCGGCGGAGGGCGACCCGTTGAACTCCGCCCCGCCGCGCGGCGGGCCTGCGGGCGCGGCGCGGTACAGGTCGGGGTCGACCTCGACAGCGGCCGTGATGGCGGCGGCGAGCTGCTCGCCGAACTTCGGTGCGTCCGGGTCGAGCCCGTTCACGGAGTCGAGGAAGTTGCGGGAGTTGAGCAGCCGGTCGGCGCGTGCACCGTGGTCGCTGGCAGCGCGGTGCGCGGCGAGCTCGACCTGCGCGGTACGCAGGCGGGCGGCGAGGTCGGCAAGCTGCGTGTCGCGCTCGGCGACCGCGGCAGCGAGCTGCGCAGGGTCCTGCCCGGCCTCGCCTTTGCCGTCGGGGTTGAGTGCCTGCTGTAGCTGCTCGGCACGCTCGGCGTGCTCGGTGGCGCGCTGTTCAGCGGCGGCGAGATGTTCCTCGGCCGCCGGGTCCGGCGCCGAGGACTGCGGGAGTGGCGCAGCGGGTGAGGCAGGGGCGCCGCTGTTGTCCTGCTGCGCGCCCTGCTCGTCGGTGGGCGGCGCCGTGTCGAGGCTGTTCTCGGGCATGGGAAAGGAACCTCCGGGCGGGGCACGGGTGTGAGAAAGGGCCCGCCGGATCGGCGGGCCGTCGGTAGGCTGCGCCCGCAAGAGCAGGGGGCGCAGATGGCTAGAAGCAGCGACGGGTGCGGGTGTCTGATGCTCGCAATTGGAGGAATGCTGTTGCTGGGTTTGATAGACGCCTGGACGACGCCAACCGGGTCTGTACCCGCTGTTACCCCTACGCCTTCCGCCTCGTTCCTGCATTGGCAGTACGAAGGCAGTACATGCGCGGATGGTTGGCCATCACGATCCATCGGTCGGCGGGGAGCGTGTAGTCACCATGGCGGCGTCGTGAAGGTCTGGTCGGATGACAGCGGCTTGAAGATCACTTGTAGGGGGATGCCGCCCCTTACTGCTCAGGAGCGCGACGAACAGGTCTCGCAGTTTGGGCGCGTCGTCTGTTAGGTATCGCTGGGGACTTGGCCTTTCACGTAGCCTCGCACCCACGCCAGGCGCAGCGGCGAGTCAGCGGGGTGCGGGCAGTCGGTCGGCGGCCGGCTGGCGCGTGCGGCGGCGTATCCGGCCTGGTGTGCGCGCATCGCGTCTTCGCGAAAGCCCATGGGTGCCCCCTACTGCTTGCGGCGTTGGTCGCTGCCGGAATGCCGGGCGGTCTCGGCCGCGGCGCTGCGCACGCCGGTTACCTGTTCAGTGAACTCGGCGAGCGTGATGCGCGGCGATACTTCGTCCCACCACCGTATGAGGTCCTCGGACGCGCGGGCGTAGGCGACGTGCGACGGCCCCGAGAACAGGCTGCGCGGGTCGACGCCGGCGGCCTCGGCCCGGCGGTTGAGCAGGTGTCCGCGGGTGGCGTCCTCGGCGGCGAGCCACTGCAAGTAGATGTGCTCTTGGTACATCGCGCGTATCTCCTCGCGGGTGTACGCGATCTGTGCCTCGCGGTCGGCGAGCTCCCTCTCGTACGCCCAGCGTTCGACGGCCGACATGTGCTCGGTCCCGTCCGGGCCTTCGGTGACGTCGCGACCGTATGCGCCCCACTCGTCGGGGTCCGCGGGCTGCGGGTCCTCCAGGCGCACGGGCTGCATGGCGTCGTCGAGCGCGGCACGGTTGGCGAGGTAGTCGGCCGTCGTGCCACCCGTAGCCACAGTGGGCGGGGAGACGGGATACCGGCGGTCCAGCTCGGCCGCGATGCGTGCGGCCTCGTCCGGCGAGGCGTAGCGCACGGCCCATCCGAGCACGTCGTCGCCGAACCCGGCGAGGCCGGCGGAGAGCTGCCCCGCGGGGAACAGCGCGGCGAGTAGTTGCCGGCGGTCGGCCTCGGCCGCGATGGCGGCGAGCTCGCCCGCATCGGCGCGGCGCGCGCGGTGGGCGAGCTGCTCGTCGGACAGGCCGACCAGCTCGGGCCGTACCTCCGGGAGGCGGGCAGCGACGTCGCGCCGGTCCATCTCGGCGACCACGCGCAGCACCTGCTCGTCGTCGAGGTGGCGCAGCACGCCGCCGAGCTCGGTATCCGAGAACGGCGAGAGGTCGTCGGCGAGCTGGCCGCCGGGGCGTATGCGGTCGAGCAGGGCCTGCTCGTCGCGCCGGTCCGCTTCCGCACGGATGCGGTCGAGGTCGCGCTGATCGAGGATGCCGGGCCGGATGGCGGCGCCGAGCTGCTCGTCGCTCATCTCGGGCAGGGTGTGCGCGTCGCCGGAGCGGACGCGCGCGGCCTCGTACGGGTCCGAGCCCGGGCCGGTCGGGGTGCCGGGGCGTCCCGCCGTGCCGGTACTCGGGGGAGGTTGCCGGCGCCGGGCTGCTCGCGCTCGCGCCGCCGGATGAGTTCGGGGTGCGCGGCGAGGTGCTCGCGCTGCCTCTTCTGCCAGGCACGCACGCGTGCCTCGGCCGCGCGCTTGCCCTCGGGAGTCACAGCCGAGGCGGCCCGGTTCTTCCACTTGCGGATGCCGCGCTCGATTGCGCGCTGGCGCTGTGATGCTACGTAGCCGTGAGGGTCCTCGGAGTGCTCGACCGGAGCCCGGGTGATCCCGGGAAGGTAGGCACTCAACGAGTGGCGGCAGTTGGGGTGCTGGAGTCCGCGGCGCCGCGCCTCGTCGACCGTACCGAGGATTTTCACGCGCACGGTCTCACCGTCGACGGCGGCGTGCTCGACCTCGACCGTGCGGGCGCCGTCGGGCCCATCGAGACTCAGCACCTGGCCCTCGAACGGTTTGCAGAGCGGGCACTCGTGCGGGGCGTTGGAGACGATCACGAGGTCGAGGCCAGCGGCGCGCAGCCGGTCGCCGTGCGCTTCGACCGCAGCCCTGCCGACCGCCGTCCGCGTCGCCATCTCGGCGTAAGAGGTCATCTGCCACGCGCGCCCGCCCTTGTCGACGAACGTCCGCAGACCTTGGTCGCTGAACCGCTCCATGGCGCGCTGCGTCGCCTGCCGGCGGGTGTCGACGCCGAGCAGTGGCGTACCGGCTACCTCGGCGATCACCTGCCGGTACCCGTCCTCGATGCCGCGCAGAATGCCTCGGTGGGTCTGCGTGACGAGGTCGATGGTCTCGGCGGCGAGCCGGTCGACCGCCCTCGTGTTCGGAGTGGTCTCGGCGATGCGGCGCAGGTCGTCGTCGTGCCCGGCGCCGAGCTCGGCGAGCCCTGCACGGGCGCCGATGCTGTACGCCTCGGCGACGGCGTCGAACACCTCCAACTGCATGGCGGAGCCGAGCGCGTCGACGACGCCCTGCGCGGCGCGGCGCAGGGCCTGAATGTCGCGGAGTTTGTTAGTGGCCCACCCCGGGGCCTCGAATCCTTCGGCGAGCCGCCGAGCGACGATGCCGAGCAGCCGCTGCTCGGCGTCCGCGTACAGGTCACGCACGCCGGCCGAGAGGTCCTCGACCATCCCGGGGTGAATCGGCATGGCACCCCCCGGAATATCCCGCTAAGCGAGGAACGCGTAAGTGAGAATCGCGACGACTGCGTGAGGTGTGACACGGTCCTTATTCGGCCGGGGGTGGCCGAGTTACGTACCTCAACATGCCTGATCAGCATGCCTGTTGGCGGATGACGCATATAACTTAACGCCCCGCGCACGTGTGGGTAAATTAGTGGATTCGTGACATCTTGTACTGTCTCCGCATGATGGGAATTGATGCGCAGATCGCAGCCATTTCGACTCCTTTCTTTGCTCTGGTTACGGTGCTGCTCGCCGTGGCCATGGCGCACCCCGAGCCACAGATCAGGGCACGGGCGGAACGGCTCTTGGCGGTGATCTTCCGGGCGCGGTAGCTAGACGAGAGCGCCGGACTGCATGGGGTCCGGCACGGCCTGGCCGGTCTCGGTCAGGATGCGGTCGACCTCTTCCTGCACTGCGGTGTCGTCCCAGTCCGGATGCAGGGCGCGCACCTTGGTGTCGGTGCTTACGGCCTGCGCTTGCTGGAGCAGCGAAAGGGTCTGCGCGGTGGTCGTCGGGTCCTCGCTGACGGAGTCGCCGAAGGTGATCCGCGGGCGCTCGGGCACAAGGCCCGGGGTGAACAGGGCACGGTCGAGCATGAGCAGGACGTGCAGCATGTCGGCGAGCGCGGGCTGCCAGTAACGCGACTTCTTGTCGCGGGTGATCATCGAGCGGCGCTCGCGCGCCTTGATCTCGGTCGCGGTGACGGCGCCGCCCTGGTCGCCGAGGCCGAACGTCTGCGCCGAGTATCCGGCGGACCGCACGGCCTGCTGCACGATCGAGTCGGCCGTCGACTGGTGCTCGGCGACCCTGATCGCGAACTGAGACAAGGTGATGCCCGCGCCCTGCTCGGTCGGCGGGATGTTCAGCGGCGCCCAGATTTCCCGGTCGTCGTCGAAGCTCGCGCCCCTGCCCGGTCCGTGGTCGCGCAGGTACCCGTCGGGCACGATCAGGCGGGCGCGGGCGAGACGGATGTCGCGCAGCCATGACGACCATGTCTCGTCGAGTGCGTCCATGAGGTCATGGAGCGGGGCGGCGTAGTCCGAGCGTCCGAACGGCGATCCGCGATGCCTGCGGTTGGGTCGGACGTTGGGGACGTAGGCGGCGGTGAGCTCGGCAATGCCAGTCTCGATCGCGTCGCCCTCGGGGCCGAGCGAGTCGGCGAGGGCGGCAACCTCGGGGTGCTCGGTGATCGGCACGCGGGTGCCGAGCCGATCCGGGCTGCCCTGGTAGAGACCGTGCAGGATGCGGCCGACCTCATGCCGTTCGAGGTGGCGCCACACGGTGGCGGAGTCCGAGGCGAGCTCGTGCCAGAAGGTGACGGCGACGAGCTGCCCGAACCGGAACTCAGGCACGGCCGCATCGGCGTGCACGGCGGTAAGCAGCGGGCGCGGGGCGAGCGACGCATCCCATGTGATGCGTAGGAACACGCCACCGAGCGCGGCGGCGACCTCGGCCGCTTCGAGCAGCGTGTTCGCGATGCCGCCGGCCTCGACGAGGTCAGCGAGCCGGTCCTGCGTGGCGGTGTCCTCGACAGTGAACGTCGGCGGCTCGCTGAACAACAGGTCGGCGCTCGCGGTGGCGATGTCGCCGGCGAGCGGGATGTGCAGCCGGCCGTCGCGCTTACCGGGCTGCTGCTGGCGGCGGCGTGCCCACAGCCGGCGCCGCCCGTCCTCGCGGTGCTGCTGGAGCTGGTAGACCTCGGCAAGGCGCTGCGGGTCACCGGAGTACCAGGCGTCATCCACACGCATCTCGCCATAGAGACGGGCGAGCTGGGGCGGCGGCCACGGGACATTGTTGTCAGGCAGCGGCACAGGCCACCCCCCGGCGGCGACGTCGGTATCGCTCATTCGCCGCTGTGCGGCAAATGCGGCACTTCCGGGTGCCGTTGGGCGCGCGGTAGATAGTGACAGCGTCGAGCCGGTGGCCGTTGACGCAATGCGTCTGCCGTGCCTTGCGGGCGGCGAAAGAGACACCACGCAGCACGTTGATCCGGTGCGGCACGGCTTCGAGGTGGTCAGGATTCGCGCACGCCCTCGTGCGGCACAGGTGGTCGATCTCCAAGTCGACCGGTATCGGCCCGCGCACGGCCTCGTACGCGATGCGGTGTACGGAGCGACGACGGCCGTCAATGCACATCAGTCCGTACCCGTTCCTGTCGCGGGTGCCGGTCCACTCCCAGCAGCCACGCTCGGTGTCGGTGACGCGGGCGAGGAAACGGTCGGTCCAGTCGCACGGCATGACGGCCCCCTCGGGCGTGACAAAGCCCCGGCGCCCGGGCGGGGGCGACCGGGGCGGCGGTTGGGTCGTTACGCGGCTTGAGCCAGCAGGTGGCGCCACTCATGCGCGATGGAGTGAACGGCGTACCGCAGGGCGTCGACCGAGTGATCGTTCGCCTTGATGGGCCGGTCCTCGCCGCGGGCGGCGGCCTCTTCTGACCACGCGTAGCCCGGCAGTTCGCCGAGGAGCCCCTCGCATGACCGGTGCACGTACAGCAGGCCCCCGTCGAGCGCGTTCGACACGCTGCGGATGCCGTCGAGCACAGAGTTATCGGCACGGGCGACGCCGGGGTGCCCGTCGCTCCACAGCTGTGCCGAGTAGCTCGCCGCGCTCGGGTCGATGAACGTCCACTCGGGGACGACGCCGAGCCCGTCGAGCCACCGGCGGACCGCGGCGGAGTACTGCGCGTCGGTCATCTGGCGGCGGCGGGCGCGGGAGTCGTACCGCCACTCGGCGACCGCGTACAGGCGGTCGTCGTCGCCGAGCCCGAGCAGGATCGCGGAGAACGGGTTGCTCGTGCCGTAGTCAATGCCCACCCAATGGCGGCGCATCGCGGGCAGCTCGTGGACGACGTGCTGCTGCTCGTCGTACATGTCGAATACCGCACCCTCGGCGATCACCCATGCGCCGTCGATCATGCGGCGGCGCCACAGGCCCGAAAACTCCGCGGTCAGCGCTGCGACGTACGCGGGGATAGCGAGGGGTTGTCGGCTAGGCGGAAGTGAAAGTCGGCGAGGTCGAGCTCGCCCGCGCGGTCCAGGTACCCGGTCTTGAGCCAGTGCCGAGGCCCGTCGGGATTGGTGGTCGCCAGCAGCCGCGCCCCAGGCACGGACAGGCGGGCGAGTAGCTGCGTCCAAAACGCCTCGGGCACGAGGGTGGCCTCGTCGACGTAGGCGACTGAGGCGGTGGCGCCGCGCAGCCTGCCCTCCGCGCGGGCGTCCGAGGCACCGATCAGATGGACCGTACGGCCGAGGATGCTCGCCACGGTGGCGCCGCGGGTGTGCCGGACCTCCGCGGCCACGTCCGAGCCGAACAGCTCGGGGTCTTGCAACGGCTCGATGATGTTGCGCTCGATCGTCTGCAAGCTGCGCCCGCACAGCAGGATCAAGCCGGTTGCCGGTGCGCGCCGTACGGAGATGAGGAACGCGAGCAGGCTCGCGATGGTCTTTCCCGACCGAACGCTGCCGTGCCAGCAGGAGATGCGGGCGCCGAACGAGGCGCGGATCGAGTGCAGTTGCTTGTCGGACAGGGGAAGAGGCGCGGCCATCACACCCCCTATCCGCCACCCCCGTCCGGCGCGAGCAGGGCGTCGGCGAGGCGGTCGAGCATCGAGCCGCCCCTACTTCCCGTGCCGGTCTGCCGGGCGAGTTCGGCGACGCGGGCGTGCACCTCGGTAAGGGCGCGGGCGGCGGTGGCATGGTCGCGGGCATCGCGGGCGGACTCGGCGCCGGCGGTCCTGGAGACCTGCCCGAGGGCACCGTCGAGGGCCTCGTCGGCGAGCAGCTCGCGCCGTGCGGCAGCATCCGCTCGCCGTGCCTCGGTGGCTGCCGCGACACGGGCGCCGCCGCTGAACGCAAGCCCCTCCTCGCGGGCGATCTTGCTCACGGTGGCGGCGCTGCGCCTGATTGCGCGGGCGATGGCGTTACGTGACTTGCCCTCGGCATGCAGTCGGCGGACTTGCTCACGGTCGCGGTCTGTAATCGGTGACGACAAGACACCCCCGGTTGGTCACTCGGAGCGGTTCCTCTGTGTCAACAAGCACGCGACCATTCGCCAGGGTTCGCGCCCCAACGCCAGTTGGTGCGCCACCCGTGACCACTGCTTCTATCTGCCTTCGGGAGCGGCCGCCCCGGCCTGAGAACGGTTCTGCATGGACAGGAGATCAAGAGTGAGGCGAAGTACGGACACAGGGCGCAACTCGGCGCGGCGGTCGCTGACCCGACCCATTCAACACCCGTTAGCGACAGGCGGGGGAGGTATCTGGCTGGTCATCGTGATCGTGCTTGTGGCAGCGCCCTGGATTGATCCTCAGCGTCTGGCTGTCCTCTTAACGGTCATCGGCGGAGCCATTCCCGTTGTGATCAGTCGGCCTCGCCAGCACCCGTCGTGTGCGTAGACATGCGTACGCCCCGCCGAGGGGGAGTCGGTGGGGCGTACAAGTCGGGGCCGTTTCCGAGCACGCCGGAGACGCCCCCAACATTAGGTCACGAAATGGCAACGGTGCAACCTCTTGATGAAGGGGCGTCGCCGCGCCGGATGCCTCCCTATCCAAGAGCTGCACTGGGGTCGTCGAGTGCGAGGCGCGCCAGAGCGTGGAAGGTGTTCATCTCTGTGGTGACAGGTCCGGGGGGCAGCGTTCGCGGTGGCGGCGGCGGTGCGTTGCCCGGTAGTGGATGGATCGGTTCATGTCGGCGTTTAGCGTCGTGAAGGCGCCATTGCAGGGCGCGAGCCAGCTCGGCCGCTGCTGCGGCGACCTCCCTGGGTCCCTCGATCTTGATGACAGAAGTTGCTTTGACGAGGGGGTCGTCGAGCTCGAAGCCGCGGTCGAGGAGGGCTTGCAGTTCGGGAGTCCGCTGTTCATGTGTCCACGCGAGACTGACTGCCCGCGCAGCAATCGAGTTGTAATCCGTCGCGACATCGATGAAGGCGGCGTAAGCCTCTCGGCGCCCCTGTCGCCGCCAGTGTTCGTGTTGGCCGCTGCGCTGCGCCCGGCTGTTGTGTTTGGCTGCGCGAACTACCCCCCATGCCCCGAGTGCGGCGGCAACTACGGCTCCCACGGCGGCAATTGATGCCGAACCCCCTATATCCATGGCCTGCATTGTGCCAGGGGTCGACGACCAGCCCGGCCGCGACGCTGCCTCCCAGCGGATATGTGAATGCCCCGCTGAGGGGGCGGGGCGTACTGCTAACGCTCAAGAGAGGCGCGAGCCGGCCTACCCCCGTTGGCCCGGCTGGCGCCCCTCTCCTACGCAGCGTCTCGGGCGGCGTCCGCCTCGGTCTGCCCGGCGCTGAGCAGCAGCAGCGGCAGGCAGGCTGGCCACTCCCACACGCGGCGTCCGCGGGCGTCCTGGCGGGTGTCCGCTCCGCACCCTGCGCCCGTACGGCAGGTCACGGTCGGCGGCTCGGCTGGCGCGGCGCGCACCACCAGGGCGCCTCTGCACGACGGGCATGGCGTCGGCAGGGTCCGGCTCCCGGTGATGGCGTCCGCGGAGAGGATGCGCGCGACGCGCTGCTCGCACGCTCGTGCCACCTGCGCGGCCTCGTGCAGCAGGTGCTCGGGCAGGACGGCGAACGGGGCCGATGTGAGGGTGCCGTCGGCGAGCAGCTCGGGCTCGGTGTCCTCGTTGAGCACGCGCCCCTCGACGTACAGGGCGGCCCAATGCAGCCCGTGCGCGCGGGAGCCAGCGGCGGTGCGTGCGTCTGGTGCGCCCGGGTCCTGGTAGGTCCACCTGCGGGGGTCGTCGACGGCGGTGTGCTGCACGGCCGCGGCGAGGGTGTCGGCAAGGTCGAACACCTGCCGCTCGACGTACATGGCGGCGTCGAGTGCGTCGAGGTTGGCGGGCGCCGGGTGCTCGCGGAGCACGAGCGGTGCCCGGTCAAGGACCAGCAGGGTGCCCTCGTCGGCGGTCCCGGTGTGCAGGAACGCGCGGGTTTCGGCGGGCGGCCAGGTCGAGGGGGCGGGCGGCGTCTCGATGGCGGCGAGCAGGGCGCCCCACTGCTCACGGATGGTGCGCAGGCGGGCGGCGGTGCGGTTGGCGACGGGGTGCTGCACGGGTCTCTCTCCTCGATGGGCTCGGCGGGTGGGGGCGAGTGCGGCTACGCGGCGGCCTGGTCCTCGTTGTCGAACGCAGGACGGGCCGTCCCGTCGCGGCCGGGTGCGGCGAGGGCGCCCGCGGCGTCCCGGGCGACGCTGTCGCGCTCGGCTTCCAACTCGACGATGGCCTGCTCGGCTGCCTCGACTCGGCGGTGCAGCCGCATGGCCGCGGCCTGCTGTCCGCCGGCGCTGCGCCGGTGGGTGTCGCACTCGGTGACCTCGGCCTCGACGTCGCCGCGCAGTTGGGCGGCGTCCTCGGCAGTGAGCACGCCGCGGTCGGCACGGGCGAGCAGTATGCGGATGCGCTCGCGGCGCGCGTTGCGCTCGGCCTCGCGGGTGGCGCGGCGGTCGCGGCGGCTGCTCATGTGGGCGGGCGTGGTCATCGGTGGCGCTCCTTCGTCAGCGCGGTACAGGCGGGGCAGCGTTGCGTGCAGGGGCGGGCGCTCCTGCTCGGGTCCGCACGGCACAGCGGTCCGGGCGGCCGGCGGCCGGTGAAGCGGGCGAGCAGGGTGACCGCGACGGGGGCGAGCAGCGCGACCAGGGCGAGCACGGGGTCGACGGTCATCGGGCGTTGTCTCCGTCCGTACGGGCACGGCGCAGCAGGCGAGCGGCGAGGCGCCGAGCGCGCGAGGACTCCCGCGCGCGAGGCGCGACCGGTCGCGCGTGCTGGGTGCTGGTGATCTCCCATCCGTCGATGGCGAGGCGGTCGAGGAGGGATGCGGCGGTGAGTGTGGCGAGGTGGGGTTGCACGTCGAGTTCGTCGGTCAGGTGGGCGGCGATTGCGGCGCGTGCGGCTGCTGGAGTCATCGGCGGCGTCCTCCGGCGGTGCGGCGGGCGTTCTTGGTGGTGTGGTGCCGACGACCAGTCATGCGGCGACCTCCAGTACGGCGGCCCGGATGCGGGCGGGGTGCGGTTCGGTGGTGGTGCAGTTCTGGCGAGGCGGGGCGCCGCACTCCGGACAGGTGGTGTGCTCGGTGGCGTAGGCGTCGCGTCGGCGGCCGTGCACGGTGGTGCGCAGTTCGGCGCCGCGCGAGGACTTGCACCAGCGGCTGACCGCGGCGCGGCACAGCTCGTTCGGGCAGGCGACGGTGAGCTCGACGAGGGCGGCCCGCTGGTTGGGCAGCGATGCGCGCAGCTCGGCACGGGTGGTCGGGTCGATGTACGGGCGCGGCTCGGCCGGCTCGACGGTGCGCCCGACGCCAGCGACGAGTGCGCGTACGTCCCGCGGCCGGGCGGCGCTGATTGCCTGTGTGATGGTGCGCGCGGGCAGGGAACCCTCGGCCGCCGCGGTGAGCTGCGCCTGACGGCGGGCGACGAACTGCTCGCCGGTCTCGTCCGGGTTGCCGTCGTAGACCGGGTGCGCGGCGTCGATGCGGCCGACGCGGATACGGGCGCGCATCTCCCGCACCTGGGCAACAGTGATCCACTTGTCGGTGTGCGCGTAGTGCTCGGCGACGGAGTCGAGCAGGTCGTCGTCGAGGGGCACGTCGTGCAGCGCGCGGGCCCATGCGCGGGCGTCGGCCTCGCCGATGGTGCGGCGGTCGAACGCGGCGCAGTGGGCGAGTAGCTCGGCGGCGTCTGCGGGGGTCACTGGGCAGCCTCCTGTTCACGCAGTCGGGCGGCGAGGTCGAGGCCCTCGCGTACGCGCTGATCGGTCGTCGAGGGGCGCGAGCCGTGCAGAGCAACGACGTTCGAGCCGCGGCCGGTTGAGTCGGCGGCGCGGGGCGGCATGGCGGGAAGGGAGCGCCAGCCGGGCAGGAAGTACCGGGCACTGCGCGGCCGGGTCCGGGCGCCCTGCCATGCGCTGCCAGCGTGGTCGACGAGGACCTGCACGCCACAACGCTCGATCAGGGCTTGCAGCAGCACCCACTCGGCCGGCCCGAGCTCCCACGAGACGACCATGCGCGCGGCGGTCATGGCGTCGACGAGAGGCCGTACGGGCTCGGCGATCCGCGGTTCGTCCGGGCTAGCTTGTTGTCCTCTACTTCCGTAGGAAGTAGAGGGGTAAGGCTTGGTGCTGGCTTGGGAGCCTGTGACGCCATCCACGGTGTCACGCTGTGACACCCCCTCTTGACCTGCGCTTCCGTCCGGAAACGAGGGTGCGTTTCGCTCGCCGTTCGGCGACGATCCGCGCTCGTTTCGCGCACGATTCGTCGGCGATTCGTCGCCGATTCGGGTCGCATTTCCGCGCGTTCGGCTCTTGGCCTTGCGCTCCGCGGCGGCGACGCGGTTGGCCTCGACCTGGGCCCGGGTGCTGTTGCGGCCGGCCTCGAAATAGTCGTGCACGACGTAGTCGCCGGCCTCGGGCTGCGCGCACCTGGGGCAGTCGTGCCCCCGCTCGTGCCACAGCCCGACCGCGACGAGCTTGCGGGCCTGCGGGGCGGTGCCGTACTGCTTGGCGACGGTGCCGGGCACGGTGCCCTCAGTGAGGTGCTGCGCGCAGAACGCGCCGCAGCGCAGCCACAGACCGAGCGCGGCGTTCCCCGCGGCGATGAACTTCGGGTGCATGTGCGCGCTGTCGTCGATCTTGAACCACGTCACGGGGCCGGCTCCTTCCTGGACGCGGGGGTGTTGGGTTCGGGGCGGCCGGCGACGGCCGAGGGGGTGTGGAGGGGGCAGCGATAGCCGGGCAGATAGCGGCGGGCGCCCGGGGCACCGCAGTAGCGGCGCCCCGTCCCGTCCCAGTACCGGCACCGGTAGTCGATGGCCGGCGCTGGAGTCACGGCGCGGCAGCCTCCGCGGCGGCCGGCTCGGCGGCCTCGGGCCAGCCGACGAACTCCGCGGGCACGTCCTCGACCACGCCCTGCCCGGTGGCCGCGGCGGGCTGCTGCTCGACGACCTCGCCCTCGATGTAGTCCGGCGGAACGTCGAGCCCCTCGGGCGAGGTATCGCGCCGCACGCCCTCGTCGTGGGCGACCGCGCGGGCGAGCTCGGGCGACTTCGGCAGCAGCTTGAAAAGCTGTCGGATCACGGTCTTACAGGCCATCGCGTCGTAGTCCGTCGACCACGGGCCGGAGTCGCGCGACTTGCTGCGCTGCCGGATGGCCTCGACTTCCTCGACGCTCATCACGACGAACGCCGAGCCCCCGTTCGCCATGGTCGCGACGGCGTAATAGTGCGTCGGGCGCCCGCGGTTGGACCGGGCCGGCTTGTGCCGCAGGACCGGGGCGAGACCGTACTCGAACTCGAACTCGTCGTTCTCGTACACCGCGTGCGCGGCGAGTCCCGCGGCGGCAGGATGCTGCCAGAACAGGCGGATCATGCCCTGATAGCCGATGACGAGCTGCACCTCATACGCCCGCGCCTTCTTCGACCAGAAGGGGAGCAGGTACGCCTCGCCGAGCGCGCCGCCCGGTTCGAGGCCGAGCTGCGCGCAGGTCATCAGCGCGCCGCCGAACGACTCTTGCGTGCACTCGGCGAGGTGCTCGACCCTGCGCAGCTCGGTAAGGGCTATACGGGCGATGCGCTCGGGGCTGGCGACGCGCGCGGGCAGCGCGCGGGCGATCTCGCCGCGCATGGACTGCACGAACTGCACGAGGTTGGGCTGCTGCGCGGCGGCGCCGCGGTGGGCAGGCTGGCGGGCGGGGGAGTTGCGACGGTTCGCGACGCGCTCGGCAAGATTGGTGCTCACGCTGCGGTGCTCTCCTCGGGAACGACGAGGCGTCGGGCGCGGTGCGCCCGGAACTCGTCGGGGTGCTCGGCGGCGAGGCGCTTGGTATCGAGCGCGTCGACGCGGTGCATGTACTGGCGCGCGAGGTCCGGGTGCGCGGCGGCGAATCGTTTCGCCGCAAGCGGGCCGTTCTGCCGGTAGGTGTAGGCGACGGTGCCCTGCACCTTGACGACCTCGGCCTCGCCTGCCGTGGCCTTCAACTGGTTGTCGACCTCGCGCAGCTCGTCGGCGGTCCTCGCCGCGCGCGCTTTGAGCTCGCGGCGGCGCTCCAGCAGCGGCAAGACCTCGGCCGGATCGGCGACGGTCACAGCGTCCGTCTTGACCTTGTAGAGGTGGCCGAGCAGTTCCTCGGTCGCCTCGGAGCCGTCGACGGGCGGCGGCGTCCGATCCTGCACGCACTGCCAGAAGTCGCCGACGAGCTGCACGAGGTGCTCGACGAGCTGCTCGTCGCGCTCGACGCGGTGAATGATCAGCCGGTTACCTCCGAGCAGCGCGGCGACGTGCGCGTGCGCGTAGCCGGTCACGGCGAGGTACCAGTGCGTTTGCAGGGCCGGCTGGTCCGGTACGCCGAGCAGCCACTCGTCGAGCTGGAACGCAGACCGGGTCTTGATCTCCAGCAGGCTCGACGGCGTCGACTCGCCCTCGTCGAGCACGTACCGGTCGACGTTCGCCAGCATCCAACGACGTTCGACGTTCGCCAGCATCCCCGGGCCCTCGACGACGCGGAGACCGGTCCGCCGGGCGAACTCGGCGGCGATCGTCGGCTCGTGCGCCAGGCCCCAGAACGCAGCCTCGGCGAGCTCGGGCGACTGCGGCCAGTCGAGCGGCATCTCGCCGACCTTGTCGAGGTAGACCTCAAGCGACGAGGCGTACCTGCTCATGCCCAGCACCGCGGCGACCTCGGACCCGCCAACCCCTGTACGGCGCGCGGCGAGCCACTGCTTACGGTCGAGACTCGGCGGGGCGACGACGACACCGGTCGGCGTCATGGTCACAGACTCCTGATCGGCGGAGGTCACTTCACGCCCCCGATGTACCGAGCGCTGAGTAGGTGTTCAGGGTGACCGAGCAGGGCTTGACCTGGAGCCCCTCGCGCCATGTCTTGAAGTCGCACGGTGTGGGGAGTTGGAGGCCGACCATGGGGCCAGTGGTGCTGACGGTGATGTAAGGCATCGGAAGATGGCCGAAAATCTCCGTCAGGCTTGCCAGAGCCGCGATGGACGGCTTCTGGTTGGCGAGCGTCTGCGGGCTGGGTTGGTCTGTCACGGTCTGCTCCATTCCCTTCTCGGGTTGGGGGCGCCCCAGGGCTGGCGCTCGGGGGGCATCCGTTGTTCAAGCCGCGAGGGAGCGCCGCGTCATACGGCGGCGCCTCGGCCTCGCAGACTCAGGGGCGATGCGGGTGGGGTCCAGGTCCGGATTCGACTTCGGGTCATCGGCCTGAGCGGCGGCCTCGTGCTGCGCGACATCCGCGAGGGGGAACAGCACCTCCCGGCCACGCTTGAAACCGCGAGGGGCCTTCCTGCGGTGGCGCATCATGTAGATCGCCTGCGGTGTGGTGTGCCACCGCTTGGCGAGCTGCTTGACGGTGAGATGCGGAGACTCATCCGGCTCGACTTCGATCATCACTTCGGTCCTCTCGGCGGGTGATCTCTGCGATCGCGGCCCGGGTCCTCTGCTCTTCATGTAGAGCGAGAGCGAGTGGCCTGAGCGCGTCAGGGCCAGTCGGTCAGATCCCTCTCGATCCGGGAGAGCTACGAGGGGAGGGCTTCGATCCGGTTGACGAAGGCCGTCCAGACCTTCGCAGGAAAGAATAGGAAGCAGAGGTCGAGATGGGCAACCCTGAGAGCAGAAAGAATCGGAAGTAAATTGAACTAAAAGGCAAGAAGTGGGCTGTGTCTGTCCCAGTGAGGGCAGCCTTGGTAGCTTGCTTCCTGTCGTTGCTTCCTGTTGCGTCGAGCGGAGACTTCGCCATGACTCGCGACCCCGAAAAGTGGGCTGTGCTCGGCCGGGCGATCCGGGATGACCGCGACCGTCGGCACCTCACCCGTGAACAGCTGGCTGACCTCGTCGAACAGCGCGGCGGCAAGGTCACCCCGCGCAGCATCGCCAACCTGGAATACGGTGTCGTCCCGAAGAGGCGTGACAAGCCGCCGTCTCTGGAGCTGGCCGTGGCCGCGCTGGGCTGGCGCCCCGGGTGGGCGGACCGCATTCTGGCCGGCGAAGATCCTGCCGTGGTCCTCGACAGTGGACCGGACGTGGCCGGAGTCGACAGCGAAGGTCGCCGCTTCCTGGCCGAGGCCAAGCGCTCCGCGCCGGATCGCTCAGACATCCTGGAGGCCCTGCCGGTGGTCTATCAATTCGGTCGTGACGTCGTCGCTCTCGGCGGTGACCCGCGCGCCCGGGACGCCTACGAGCGGGCCGTACAGGACCTCCTGGGGTCGCTGCCCAGCGGTGCCGGCGGTGGCCGTTCCGAGCGGCGCTATGCCCTCGCCGCATACCGCCCGCATGCCGAGGGGGAAGGGCCGGCGGCCGACGATGCGGCACGGATTCTGGATGCCATGGACGAGGACTGACACCACGCGCTGCGACGTACAGAGCCGCCCCGCACTCACCGTGCGGGGCGGCCTTTCTGTCCGTTGACCTGTGCGTTTCCCGTACTCCCTGAGGGGGTTCTGAGGGAGTACGGGAGCTGAGGGAGGTCTGAGGGGGGACCGTACGGGAAGGCGGCGTGAGCCGCTGAAAGATGCTGGGAGGGGTTCCGTTGCAGGTCAGAGCCTCAACGTGATCGCCGTCCGAGGTGCGTGCCCCCTCGGTGGACAGAACCCGGCGTACAGGCCGACTCGTCCGCCGCCTCCTGGGGTGATCGCCAGAGGTGATCACCTCGGGCCCGTGACCAGCACGGTTACGCCTTTCCGGCGTTCAGGATCCGGAACGATAGAGGCCGCTGATGCTCAGATCTCCACGCAAGCGCAGATCTCCCAGCCGTCGATAATCACGCAAATGCACACGCCGACGCTCTGTGTGCTGGTCCGATACGTGCCCGGGCGAGCCACGGTGAACCGAGCGTTGAACTCGACGCTCTCGCTGCCGGATTGGCTCATCTTCTCAGGGGCAGCTCGCAGGACCTGCCCGAGGAGCGCCCGCGCAAAGGAGTCCGGGGTGTGAACCTCCTTGAACGCGTCGACGAAGCTCGCATCGGCGTCATTGGCCATCGTTCGACCTTCCTCTCATCTCCTTGCTTGGCGGGCTACGCCCTTCACCTTGTCCACCCTGCGATGCCGCGAGAGGTCGGGCACGTCGAGCAAGGCAGAGATCGGCCAAACGGGGTGGAATGAGCGGCTCTGACGAGAGCAGAGGAGCCGTGGACGTCCTCCGTTGCGCAGCCCAGGGGGGCTGATCGCGCTGATCGTCCGGGAGGCGGTGGCTCAGTTCAGGATGTGCAGCAGGAACCACACGGCGAACCCCGTCCACGCGACCGCGAACAGCGCGCGTCCCGGGCGTGTGTGCGTGCGGAGCCAGGCCCGTACGCGTTCCGAGAGCGTGTCTCCCGATGTCCCGTTGTTCAGCGCCCACACCTCGAAGACGACCCCGGCTACGAGGAGACCACCCCACACCGCATTCGCCAACTCCATCGCGGCACCTCCTGTCTCTCACAGGGTTCTACCCGCCGGGACGGCCGCCGTGTCCTCTGGTTCGCTGTGCCCGCGCCCTTGGGGCGCCATAGGGTGCGGGTATGACGGGGATGACGAGCATCGAGGGCGAGCGGAGCGGGCGGGCGGAACGTGAGTACGCGCCCGCCGCCGGCGCGCAGCCGTACTACGCCGAGGCGGCGGAGGCGCTGGCCGAGCAGTACGAGAGCGTGACGTTCGAGGACGTCCATGGCGAGGTGCGGCACCTGCTGCCCCACGCCCCGGCGCGGGTCGCCGACATCGGGTCGGGCACCGGCCGGGACGCGGCCGCGCTGGCCCGGCGCGGGTACGACGTCGTGGCCGTCGAGCCGGTCGCGGAACTGCGGCGGGTGGCACAGCGGCTGCACGCCGAGGAGCCGATCGCGTGGCTGGAGGATTCCCTGCCGGGGCTGGCCCGTCTCTCGGGGCCCTTCGACCTGATCCTCCTCTCTGCGGTGTGGATGCACATGGACCAGCGCGAGCGTGGCGATGCCATGCCGCGGCTGTGCGAACTGCTGGCCCCGGGCGGCCGTTTGGTCGTCTCCTTGCGGCACGGTCCGCCGCCCGAGGGTCGGCGGATGTTCGACGTGCCCGCCGACGAGACCACCGCGCTCGCAGAACGCCACGGGCTGCGCACGGTCTACGTCGGCCATGGTCCCGACCACCTCGGCCGGGGCGACGTGCACTGGACCGAGCTGGTCCTCGAGCGGCCGGCATAGCGGCGGGGCAAACGGATGCTCCCTCTCGGCGGACCGAGAGGGAGCGGCTGTACGGGATGTGATGGCGGCTCAGCTCGACGCGTCGGCCGGGCGAGGCGTGTGCGGGGCGGCGTAGCCGCTGAGGAAGGTGATCAGCGGCGGCGCGACGAGGGTGATGGCGTACTGGAGCGCCGAGGGCAGCGAACCCATCAGCTCCGCGTCGCCGACGGTCGCGTTCAGCAGGGTGACGGCGGCGCCGGCGGCGAGACCGCCGAGCGTTGCCCATGTGACCTTGCGCTCCACCTTGTTGGCCATGGAGGGACCTCCCTACTGGGACGGGATCGGTTGGGGGGCCGTGACGTGTGCGGTGAGCTGCCGGAGGCGTCGCGAAGCCTGGCCGGCGCAGGCGTCGCCGCGCCGGGACAGGGTGGGGGAATCGCATGCGAACCGCGCGTCGTAGCACGTCAGTTGCCGTGTCAGGGGTATACCCGGCTGCGCTGCGGCTGGAACGGCCCCGTTCGCGGGAACTGACCGGGGAACCAGCGGGGTGCGAAGGGCCACGCGGGGCTGGTCAGCGGAGCGTCTTCAAGGCCGTTCTCGCCGCGGTCAGCGCGCCCTCGCGGATCACGTCCGCGTCCGGCGCCTTGCCCGACTCGAAGTCGCTGCCGCTGTACGTGACCGTCACCACCGCGTTGCTTACGCGAACGACGACGACCGCCTCGCGCGTCCGCTGCCCGTCGTCGGTGGTGACGCGCTCGCTGACGGTCGCGGTGTCGCCCAGCCCCGGGACCGGCTCGCCGCCGTCGTCCTCGCGGCCGTCGCCCTCGCTGCCCCCGCCGCTTGCGCTGTCGCCCTGCGGCCTGATGTCGTACGTGACGTCCAGCCAGCGGTAGTCGTAGCCGTGCAGCGCATGCCAGGAGCAGCCGGTGCGGCGGCGGGCGTCGGTGGTCTTCAGGAGGGAGCCGCCCGGCTTGGCCCCCGGTACGAGTTGCTTGACGGTGCCCGCCGGGATCGCCGTGCAGGGCGCGCCGGGCGGAGCGGTCCAGCGGGCCTTCGGCGCGGGCTCGCCGACCGAGGGGCGCGGCGGCGAGGCGGGGGCTCGTGGTGCGTGTCGGAGTGGCTGTCGGTGGTCATGGCCAGAGCGGCGGTGACCAGGACGGCGACGGGCAGCAGCCGGGCGCCCAGCGTGAGCGGCAGAGATCGCACGGCGGTCTCTCTTCGATCGTGAGGAGAACGGCGAGAGGATGACCATGCCATATGAAGAAGGCCGGGAACAGGGCAGCCCCTGGGACACCGTCGACCGGCTCGTCGCCTGGCTGGACGGCAGCAGCTCCGCCCCGCCGGAGCAGGAGCGGCTGCTGCGCCTGATGAAGGTGTCCGAGGAGGTGGGGGAGGTGGCCCAGGCCGTGATCGGGGTGACCGGTCAGAACCCCCGCAAAGGGGTCACGCACTCCTGGGACGACGTCCACGCCGAGCTGTGCGACGTCATCGTCACGGCGATGGTCGCCCTGGCGTCCCTCACCCCGGAGGCACGCCAGGTCTTCGCCGCCCATCTGCGGCGCGTCGCCGAGCGCTGCTAGGGGATGCGCGTCCCGGCGCCGGTGACCGTGACCCGCGGGTCGTCGGCTCGCAGCCCCACCTCCAGCAGGCCCGGCCGCCCGAGGTCGTGGCCCTGGTGGAGGGTCAGCGTGACCGGCGCGGTGACCAGCCCCAGCTCCCGGGCGTACGCGCCGAACGCGGCGGCCGCGGCGCCCGTCGCCGGGTCCTCCACGACCCCGCCGACCGGGAACGGGTCCCGGACATGGAAGACGGTCTCCGACTCACGCCACACCAGCTGAACCGTCGTCAGGTCCAGGGCGCGCATCAGCGCCGCCAGCCGGTCGAAGTCGTAGTCCAGATCGGCCAGCCGCTCGCGGGTGGCGGCGGCGAGCACCAGGTGCCGGGCGCCCGCGTAGGCGATGCGCGGCGGCAGCGCCGGGTCAAGGTCGGCGGCGGGCCAGCGCAGGGCCGCCAGGGCCTCGGTGACCTCGGCCTCGGCGACCGGCTCCACATGCGGTTCGACGCTGGTCAGCGTGGCCCGCAGGACACCGTCGGACGCGCGTACCGCCACCGGGACCGTGCCCGCCCGCGTGGCGAAGACGAAGTCGCCGGGGCCCACGCGCTCCGCCAGCGCGACGGCCGTGGCGACCGTGGCGTGCCCGCAGAACGAGACCTCCGCGAGCGGACTGAAGAAGCGGAGGGTGTACGCCCGGCCGGGTTCGCCGAGGCCCTCGGGGCGGCGCTGAGGAAGGCCGATTCGGAGTAGCCGACGTCGGCGGCTATCGCCAGCCGCGTGTCGTCGTCCAGCGCGCCCGCGTCCAGCACGATGCCGGCCGGGTTGCCGCCGGCGGGGTCGGTGGAGAAGGCGGTGTACCGCAGTACCTCGGTGGTGTGGTCCGTCGTCATGATCACCCCAACGGGTCGCCGGTCGATCGTTATTCCCCGACGGTTCGCCACCCGTTCGCCCCCCACGAGGCGACCGCCCGCCCTCAGTCCCGACCCCTCGGCGCAGCCCCCTCAGCCCCGCCCGATGTACGGCATCGTCGTCGCCATCACCGTCGCGAACTGCACGTTCGCCTCCAGCGGCAGCGACGCCATATGGCGGACCGTGCGTGCCACGTCCGCCACGTCCATCACCGGCTCCGCCGCGATCCGCCCGTCGGCCTGGAGGGCGCCCGTGCTCATCCTCTCCGTCATGTCCGTCGCCGCGTTGCCGATGTCGATCTGTCCGCAGGCGATGCCGTACGCGCGGCCGTCCAGCGACAGCGACTTCGTCAGGCCCGTCACCGCGTGCTTCGTCGCCGTGTACGCGATGCTGTGCGGCCGGGGCGCATGGGCGGAGACGGAGCCGTTGTTGATGATGCGCCCGCCCCGTGGATCCTGGGCCCGCATCATCCGGAACGCGGCCTGCGCGCACAGGAACGCCCCGGTGAGGTTGGTGTCGACCACCGCCTGCCAGTCCTCGTACGCCAGCTCCTCCACCGGGACCCGCGGCCCGAAGCCGCCCGCGTTGTTGAACAGCAGGTCCAGGCGGCCGAAGCGGTCCCGTACCGCGGCGAACAGCGCGTCCACCTCGGCGGGCCGGGCGACGTCCGCCGGTACCGGCAGCGCGCCCGCGCCCGCCAGCCGCGCGGTCTCGGCGAGCGGTTCCGCCCGGCGGCCGGCCAGCGCCACGGACCAGCCCGCCTCGGCGAGTTCCACGGCCACCGCCCGGCCGATCCCCGAGCCCGCGCCGGTCACGACCGCGACCTTCGACAAAATGTTGACCTGGCTCATGAGGCGGCAGCGTACGCGATGGGGTGCACGCGCGTCGCCGCGTCTGCATGTGCGTCGTCATGTGTGGCCGCGCGTCGTCGCGTGTGCCCGTGCGGCGCTGCGCGGGCGCGCGGGTCGCCTCCTCGTCGGCGGATTGCGCCGAATGCCCTTTGCGGATGCACAGCTCACCTCCGTGACATATCTGTGTCGTGCACGGGTCAATACTTCGCCGCTCCTCTCCACTCCAATTCCCCTGTCACCTCACGTCAGGGGAAGGCCACATGGGACAGATGGCACACCAAGCCGACCAGCACGCCGCGCACCACCTGGGGGCACCCTCGGACGAAGTTCGGGGGAAGATCAGGGCCGCCGCCGCCCGCCTGGGCCGCCGGCGTTTCCTGACCGCCACCTCAGCCGCCGCCGCACTCGCCTTCACCACCAACCTGCCGCAGGCGCACGCCGCCGAAGTGCCTCCGCGCGCCCTCGCCGAGAACCCGTTCACGCTCGGCGTGGCCTCGGGCGACCCCCTCCCGGACTCCGTGGTCCTGTGGACGCGGCTCGCCCCCCGCCCGTACGAGCCGGGCAACGGGCTGCCGCCCGCCGGCCTGGTGCGCGTGACCTGGGAGCTGGCGCACGACGAGCGGTTCGCCCGGGTCGCCCGCCGGGGCACCGCCCTGGCCCACGCCGAGTTCGACTGGACCGTCCACGTCGAGGCGGGCGGCCTCGCCCCCGACCGCGTCTACTGGTACCGGTTCCGCGCGGGCACCTGGGTCAGCCCGGTCGGCCGCACCCGCACCACGCCCGCACGCGGCATCCGCGTCGCCGAGGCCCGCTTCGGCCTGGCCTCCTGCCAGGCGTACCACGACGGCTACTACACCGCGCTCGGCCACCTCGCCAACGAGGACCTGGACGCCGTCTTCCACGTCGGCGACTACCAGTACGAGTACGCGGTCGACGCCGCCGGCGGGGCCCGCCGCTACACCGACCACGCGCTGCCCGACCTGTTCAACCAGGAGACGGTCACCCTGGAGGACTACCGGCTGCGCTACGCCCTGTACAAGACCGACCCCGACCTCCAGGCCGCGCACGCCGCCTTCCCCTGGTACGTCACCTGGGACGACCACGAGACGGAGAACAACTACGCGGGCGGCACCGACGAGGACGGCAACCCGCCGGAGGAGTTCCTGATCCGCCGGGCCGCCGCCTACCGCGCGTACTGGGAGAACATGCCGCTGCGCATGCCGCAGCGCCCCTACGGCCCCGACATGCGGCTCTACCGCCGCTTCCACTACGGGCGGCTCGCGCAGCTCGACATCCTCGACACCCGGCAGTACCGCTCGGACCAGGCGTACGGCGACGGCTGGCAGTACCCGGGGCCGGAGTCGGAGGACCCGGCCCGCACGATGATCGGCGCCACCCAGGAGCGCTGGCTGCTGGACGGCTTCCGCCGCTCCACCGCCACCTGGAACGTGCTGCCGCAGCAGGTCGTCTTCTCCCGCCGCAAGAACACCACCGAGGCGCGCTCCAAGCTCAGCATGGACGCCTGGGACGGCTACCCGGCCTCCCGCGAGCGGATCCTGGCCGGCGCCGAGCAGGCGGGCGTGGCCAACCTCGTCGTCCTCACCGGCGACGTGCACGTCGGCTACGCCATGGACATCAAGCGGGACTTCGACGACCCGGCCTCGCGGACGGTCGGCGTGGAGTTCGTGGGCACGTCCGTCAGCAGTGGCAAGGACGGCGCCGACAAGCCCGCCAACTGGGCGACGTTCATGGCGGCCAACCCGCACCTGAAGTTCTACAACGGCCGCCGCGGCTACTGCGTGGTCAGCCTCGACGCCGAGCAGGCCCGCGCCGACTACAAGACCGTCTCGGCGGTGACCGTGCCGGGCGGCACGCTGAGCACCGCGGCGTCGTTCGCCACGGAGGCCGGGAACCCCGGGCTGCGGCAGGTCTGACGACCTCCGACCTCCGACGTCCCGGCGTCGACCGGCTGAGGTCGAGGTTGCGCCGGTCGGCCAGTGGGCTGAGAGCATGGGGCGGATCCCCCCTACGGACGGAGAGCTGCCCCATGCCGGAGACCGGCCACCCGACCACACCGGACGACATATCCGGGCCCGGTTCGCCGGGCCCGGACCTCGCCCCTGCCTCCGCCTCCGCCCCTGCCGCGCCGCGGGCCGCCACCCGCCGCACCGCCTGGCTCACCACGCTCGTCCTCGGCGGGCTCACCGCGCTGCCGCCGCTCTCCATGGACATGTACCTCCCGGCCCTGCCGGAGGTCACCGACGCGCTGCACAGCCCCGCCGCCACCATCCAGCTCACCCTCACCGCCTGCCTCGCGGGCATGGCCCTCGGCCAGCTGCTCGTCGGGCCCATGAGCGACAAGTGGGGGCGCCGCAGGCCGCTGCTGGCCGGGATGGTGATCTACGTCCTCGCCACCGCCGCGTGCGCCTTCGCGACCACGGCCGGACTCCTCGTCGGCTTCCGGATCGCCCAGGGCCTGGCCGGCGCGGCCGGGATCGTGATCGCGCGGGCCGTGGTCCGCGACCTGTACGACGGCGTCGCGATGGCCCGGTTCTTCTCCACCCTCATGCTGATCTCCGGCACCGCGCCGATCATCGCGCCGCTCATCGGCGGCCAGGTGCTGCGGATCACCGACTGGCGCGGCGTCTTCGTCGTCCTCACCGTCGTCGGAGCCCTGCTCACCGTGCTGGCCTGGCGGTGCCTCGACGAGACGCTGCCACCCGGGCGGCGGCAGAGCGGCGGCCTCGGGCCCACGCTGCGCACCATGCGCGGACTGCTCGCCGACCGGGTCTTCACCGGCTACATGCTGGCCGGCGGGTTCGCCTTCGCCGCGCTGTTCGCGTACGTCTCCGGGTCGGCGTTCGTCGTCCAGGAGATCTACGGCGCCTCGCCGCAGACGTTCAGCCTGCTCTTCGGCCTCAACTCGATCGGGCTGGTCGCCGTCGGACAGCTCAACGGCAAGGTCCTCGTCGGCCGCGTCAGCCCCGACAAGGTGATCGCCGTGGGCCTGACCGCCATCACCCTGGCGGCGGGCGTGCTGTTGGTGCTGGCCTCCGGGGTGTTCGGCAAGGCCAGTCTGGCGGGGATGGCCGCGGGGCTGTTCGCGCTGATGTCCGCGATGGGCCTGATCATGGCGAACACCAACGCGCAGGCGCTGCAGCGCGCCGGGCACGCCGCCGGATCGGGGTCCGCGCTGCTGGGCACCAGCTCCTTCCTCGTCGGCGCCGTCGCCTCGCCGCTGGTCGGGATCGCGGGCGAGCGGACGGCGGTGCCGATGACCATGGTCCAGCTGGGGTCCGCGCTCGCGGCGGTCGGGTGCTTCGTGGGACTGTGCCGCCCATGGCAGCGGACCGGGGAACGGGTGGACTGAGCGGGTCGGGTGAGCTTGGCCGGTTGGGCGAGCTCGTACGCGGCGTGGCCGCGGCCACCGAGGGCGAGCGGCCCTGGTGCGCGGGCGCCGTCGTGCTCGCCGGGCGCGGCGGCGACACGCTCGTCCACGAGGCCTTCGGCTGGGCGGTGCGCTATGCCTCGTACGACGAGGTCTGCGACCGGGGCGTGGAGCTGCCCCGCGAGCGGTGGGTGCCGGCGCGCCGCGACACGATCTTCGACCTGGCGTCGCTGACCAAGCTGTGCACCGCCGTGGTCGCGGTGTGGTGCGTCGAGCGCGGGACGCTGGAGCTGGACCGGCCCGTCGCCGCGTACGCCCCGGAGTTCACGGCCGCCGCCGAGCACGGGATCACGGTGCGGCAGCTGCTCACCCACACCTCGGGGCTGCGGCCCGAGCTGCCGCTGTACGAGTGCGCGGGGCGGGAGCGGATGCTGGAGCGGCTGCGCGCCGAGCCGCCGCTGAGCGCGCCGGGCGGCGCGCGGTGCTACTCGGATCTGAACCTGCTGGTGTTGCAGGAGATTCTGGAACGGATCACGGGGCGGCCGCTGGACGCGCTGGTACGGGACGTGGTCACCGGGCCGCTGGGGATGCGCGACACCTGCTTCCGGCCGCCCGCCGCGGTGCTGCCGCGCATCGCCGCGACGGAGGACCAGCGGCGGCCGTGGGCGAAGCTGGACCGCGGGATGCTGCGCGGGGTGGTGCACGACGAGAACGCGTACGCG
Source organism: Streptomyces sp. XD-27 (assembly GCF_030553055.1). Lineage (NCBI taxonomy): Bacteria > Bacillati > Actinomycetota > Actinomycetes > Kitasatosporales > Streptomycetaceae > Streptomyces > Streptomyces sp. XD-27. The sequence goes on along the minus strand of NZ_CP130713.1, from coordinate 2,082,940 downwards.
CTGGGCGGGGTCGCCGGGCACGCCGGGCTGTTCGGCACCGCCGGGGACCTGGGCAGGTTGTGCGGGGCGCTGCTGGGCGGGGGCGCGTACGAGGGCGTACGGATCCTCGCCGCGGACTCGGTGGATCTGCTGCTGGCCGCGCCGGGGCTGGGCTTCGAGGTGGACCAGGGGTGGTTCATGGGGGAGCTGGCGGGGCGGGGTGCGGCGGGGCACACCGGGTTCACGGGGACGAGCCTGGTGCTGGACCGGGCGACGGGGGCTTTTGTGGTGCTGCTGGCGAATACGGTGCATCCGCGGCGGCGGGCGAGTGGCAGCGCACCGCGCGCGGCCGCGGCGACGGCGCTGGCCCGGGTGGTGCGGGCGGGGGCGGGTTGATCGCCGTTGTCGGGTGCCGGCGGCCGGGGCCTCCGGGGCGGGTCCTGGAGCGTCTATTTACGGCGCGTGCGCGGTGAAGTCGGCTTCTGGGTGCTTACGCCACAAATACACGGTGGCCTCCAGAACCTGCCCCTGCGCCCCCGCCGCCTCCCGTGATCGGGCCTCGCCGCCTCCCGTGATCGGCCGCGACACTCCTCCGTCGTGGTTGCTCTGCGGGCCCACTGCCGCTTGTGCCCGGTCGCGGCTCCGCGCCGTAGAATCGGTGCAATGCACGCCCCCGAAGCCGTAACCGCCGGTGACACCCTCCCCGTCGCGCTGGCGCAGCTCCTGGACGGTCTGCCTCCCAAACAGGCCGCGCAGGCCGTCGAGCGGCTGATCGCCAACTACCGGGGGCGGACGCCCACCGACGCACCCGTGCTGCGGGACCGGTCGGATGTGGCGGCGTACGCCGCGTATCGGATGCCCGCGACGTTCGAGGCCGTGCGGGCGGCGCTGGGTGCTTTCCGTCATGTGATGCCTGGGTTCACGCCCGCGTCGCACGTCGACGTCGGCGGGGGTACGGGCGCCGCGAGCTGGGCCGTGGCCGATGCCTGGCCGGGGGCGGACCGCACGACGGTGGTGCTCGACTGGGCCGAGGCCGCGTTGGAGCTTGGGAGGGAGCTGGCCGGGGGGTCCGGTGATGCCGCGCTGCGTGCTGCCGAGTGGCGGCGGGCCGTCATCGGGGCCGGGCTGCGGATCCCGGACGCCGAGCTGGTGACCGTCTCGTACGTCCTGGGTGAGCTCACCGAGGAGGGGCGGAGCGCGGTCGTGGCGGAGGCGGCGCGCGCGGCGTCGGCCGTGGTGGTCGTCGAGCCGGGGACGCCGGAGGGCTATCTGCGGATCCGCGAGGCCCGGGACCGGCTGGTGGCCGCCGGGCTGAGCGTGGTGGCCCCGTGTCCGCACAGCGGGACGTGCCCGATCGCGCCCGGGACCGACTGGTGCCACTTCGCGGCGCGGGTCAGCCGCTCCTCGCTGCACCGGCAGGTCAAGGGCGGGTCGCTGCCGTACGAGGATGAGAAGTTCAGTTACGTGGCGGCGGTGCGGGAGCCCGGCGGCGCGGCGGCCGCGCGGGTGGTGCGCAAGCCGCAGATCCGCAAGGGGCAGGTGCTGCTCGAACTGTGCACGGAGGGGGAGGGGTTGCGCCGGGAGACCGTCACGAAGCGGCACGGTCCGCTCTACCGTGCCGCCCGTGACACGGGCTGGGGCGACGCCTGGCCGCCCGAGGAGGGCTGATCGGGGCGTTCCCCGGTCAGTCCGACGGCCGGCCGGCCCGTGCTCCGGTCACCGCAGTTCCTGCGTACAGCACTTCACGCTGCCGCCGCCCTTGAGCAGTTCGCTCAGGTCCATGCCGATCGGCTCGTACCCCCGCTCCCGCAGCGGGCCGAACAGCCCCACCGCCGCCTGCGGCAGCAGCACATGGCGTCCGTCGCTGACCGCGTTGAGGCCGAGGGCCGCCGCGTCCGGCTCCTCGGCGATGATCGCGTCGGGGAAGAGCCGGGCGAGGACGGCCTGGCTTCCCTTGGAGAACGCCGGCGGGTAGTACATGACCTCGGTGTCGGTGGAGTCGTCCAGCACACACAGTGCCGTGTCCAGGTGGTAGTAGCGGGGGTCGACGAGGTCCAGGCCGATGACCGGCCGGCCGAAGAACTCCTGGGCCTCGGGATGGGAGAGCGGGCTGCTGCGGAAGCCGCGGCCGGCCAGCAGCCAGGAGGCGGTGACGGCGAAGTCGCCCTCGCCCTCGTTGATGTGCTCGGGCTCGTACACGTCCTCGTAGCCGTTGGCCCGGAACCAGGCGCGGTGCGCGGCGGCCTCGGCGGTCCGCTCGGAATGGGCGAACCGGGCGCCCAGCACCCGGCCCTCGACGACGGTGGCACCGTTCGCGGCGAACACCATGTCCGGGAGTTCCCGGTGGGGTTCGAGCTCCTCGACGGTGTGGCCCAGGTCGCGGTACCGGTCCCGCAGGTCCTCCCATTGGGCCAGGGCCAGCGGCAGGTCCACCGGCTTGGCCGGGTCCATCCAGGGGTTGATGGAGTAGGTGACCTTGAAGTGGGTCGGCGGACACATCAGATAGCGGCGCTCGGTGGCCCGGCGCGCAGCGTTGCGCAAGGACAACGATGGCTCCTCACGGTGGTGTTGACGCGTGTACGGGGTTGTCGTACACGGATCAAGTAGTCCACCCTGGCGCGGTGCTGTCCATGAACCTTACGGGTGATTTCCGCATGCTGAGACGATACGTGTCGGCTCGCGCCGGTAGATTGGGGCCATGGCCAACAAGACCGCCCCCGACGCCAGCCGCCGCAGCGAACGCTCCCGCCGCGCGATTCTCGACGCCGCCCTCGAACTCGTCGGCGAACTGGGCTATCCGAAGCTCACCATCGAGGCCATCGCCGCCCGGGCGGGCGTGGGCAAGCAGACGATCTACCGCTGGTGGCCCTCCAAGGCCGCGGTCCTGCTGGACGCCTTCGCCCCCGACGAGGACGCGGAAGCGGTCGGCGGGCACGAGCTGCCCGACACCGGCGACCTGGAGGCCGACCTCAAGCTGGTCCTGCGGGCCACCGTCGACGAGATGAACTCGCCCAAGTACGACCTGCCCGCCCGCGCGCTGACCGCCGAAGGCGTGGTCGACCCGGAGCTCGGCGCCGCGTTCGTCTCCCGCCTGCTGGAGCCGCAGCTCCAGCTGTACGTCACGCGGCTGCGCGCCGCCCAGGAGGCCGGGCAGGTCGCCCCGGACATCGACCCGCGGATCGCGCTTGAGCTGCTCGTCGGGCCGATCGCCCACCGCTGGCTGCTGCGCACCCTGCCGCTGAGCCACGAGCACGCCGACGCGGTCGTGGAGATGACGCTGCGCGGGCTGACCCCGCGCTGACGGGCGGGCGGGTCAGGGGCGGCCAGAGGTTCCGCTCACGGTCTCACCGGTGGCTCACCCGTGCACCGGAGTCCGCACCATGAGCCCCGGGGCATCCGTGATGACGCCCGTGCAGCCCAGCCGCAGCATCCGGTCGCGCTCCTTGACGGTGTTCACCGTATGCGCCCACACGCCCCTGATCCCGGACGTCACCGCCCGCCGTACCTCCGCGTCCGGCGCCCGGTAGTCCACGTCCAGCACGTCGACGTAGGCGCGCCAGTCGGCCGGGTCGTCGCCGCGCATCTGGGTGTGCGAGCGCCAAAGCTGGGTGAGCAGTCCCAGGTCGTGCGCCTTCCGGGCGAGACTCGGCTCGTTCGTGTTGATGTACACCGAGCGGGTCAGCCCCTGCTCCTTGATCATCCTGGCGAGGGCGGGCAGCCCGGCGGGGTCCTTGAGCTCCACGATCAGCTGGGTGTGCCCGCCGAACCGGTCCAGCACCCCCTCGACCGTGGGCGGCGGCTCCGGGTGCCAGGAGCCCGGCAGCGACGGGTCGGGCCGCAGCAGCACCTTGCGCCACTGCGCGAGGGTGAGATCCCTCACCGCGCCCGTCGCGTACGTGGTGCGGTCCAGCGTCGCGTCGTGGATCACCGCGAGCGTGCCGTCCTTGAGGACCCGGCTGTCGAGGTCGAGTACGTCGGCCTGCCCCCGCTCGAAGGTGGCGACCAGCCCGGACATGCTGTTCTCGGGCACCTCCAGGGCGCCGCCCCGGTGCGCCGTGTACGTGACCTTCGCGAGCCGCGCCGGGGAGGACGGCCTGGCCGCGCCGGTCCGCTCGGCGGGGGAGGTCGCGGCCGCCGTCACCGTGGACAGCGCGAAGGCCAGCATCGCCACCATGACAGATCTTGACGCCATAAGGGAACGCTAGACCGAAGCGCCGAGTTATGCGCGGTATGTACGGAAATGGGGCACCGTGGGCGAGGGGACGACGGACCCCGGATGCGGACACCGGCCACGCCGGGAGCAGGATGGTGGCAGCATTGATCGGGTAACCGGCGATATCGCGAGTCGGCCGTGAAACGAGGCGATAGATGGAACGCAAGGGCAGGTTCTCCCAGTGGCTGCGCCGCCCGAGGAGCGGAGCGGACGGCGAGTCGCGCACGGGCGCGGGCGCGGCAGGCGCGCGCGAGGACCTGCTCCTGGCCGCGGCGGCCGCCGGATTCCCGCTGGCACCGGCCGCCCACCCGGCCGGGTACGGCTGTTCGTGCGACCGCATCGGCTGTCCCACGCCCGCCCGGCACCCGATCTCCTTCGCCTGGCAGACCCAGGCGACCACCGACCCGCAGAAGGTCGCCCAGTGGGTGAGCGGCCAGCCCGAGGCGAACTTCATCACCGCCACCGGCATCACCCACGACGTGCTGGACGTGCCCGCCGACGCCGGGCGGATGGCCCTGGAGCGGCTGGGCGCGGCCGGTGTCGAGGTCGGTCCCGTCGCCACCAGCAGCGCCGATCTCCACGAGAGCCGGATGCTGTTCTTCACCGCCACGCGCGGCACCCCGGAGGACGAGGACGAGTGGTGGCCCTGTGAGCTGGACTGCCACCCCGAGACGATGGACGAGCACCCAGGGCTGCGCTGGCACTGCCGCGGCAGCTACGTGCTGATGCCGCCGGCCCGGCTGCCCGGCGAGGGGCGCGTGGCCTGGCTGCTGGGCCCCGAGCGGCCGCTGCCGGACCCGCTGACGCTGCTGGAGACGCTGACCGACTCGTGCGCCCAGTACGCGGGCGGCGCCGACCAGGAGCACGGCGCGGCCGCCTGGCCCATGGGCCGCTAGGGGCCATCCCTCCCGCCAGCGGACGCGTACGGTCCTCCTCCGAGCGGACGCGTACGGTCCTCCTCCGACGAGCGGACGCGTACGGCCCGGCGCACAGGGGTGCCGCCCGGCACTGGGCGGCGCCGGTCACTCGCCCTTCGCGGCCGTCACGCCCTCGAGCCGGTTGAGGAAGACCACCCGCCGGTCGGCGGCGTCCTCGGCCGGGACCCGTACCGCCGCCTCCGACACCCTCGTCAGCGTCAGCGCCTTCTTCGCCTCGCCGGTCATCAGCGCCTTCTCGTTCGGCGTCGGGTGCGGCCTTAGGCCCTTGGCCATCGTCTGCTTCTGCCGGTGGTGCGCGGTGAAGAAGACCAGCGCCCCGCCGTCCTCCAGGCGCAGCGCCACCGGGGCGTACCGCGCCTCCGCGGCCGGGGTGTCGATGTACTGCGTCCAGTACCTGGGCGTGTTCCGCTCCTTCTTGCGCTCCGCCCACAGGCCCGACGTCGGGCCGCCGTCGGCGAACGTCTTCCCCTTGCCGGTCATCAGGTAGTCCGCGTACGCCTTGCTCAGCCCGCCGGGGCCGACCGCCAGACGCGACGCCGCGCCGGCCGGGACCGCCCGCGCCCAGCCGTCCTCGTCGGTCGCGAACCGCGGCACCTCGTCCCGGCTGAGGATCGACAGGTACGCCACCCGCCACGGCTGGCCGGCGCCGTCCCGGGTGAACACCAGCAGCCACCGGGTGCCGGTCTGCACCGCCTCGCGGTTGCTGCGGGTGTCCGCCACGAAGAACTTCGGCCAGCCGACCTGCTTGGGCACCAGATAGCGGGCGTCGGTCAGCTCCAGCGCCGGGAAGCCCGGATTGCCCTCCGGCCTCAGCTTGTGCTGCGCCGTGAGGTCGGCGGTGTTGAGCGCGTGCAGCGGCCCGGTCTCGACCTGGTCCAGCAGCGCCGGGTCCAGCTCCCGGTACGCCTTGTTGTACGTGTCCAGGAACCGCTTGAGGGCGGCGGGCGCCTCAGCCTTGTCCACCGACGGGATGTTCTCCCGCTCGCCGTGCACCGTCACGCAGCCGGTCAGCGTCGGCGCCAGCATCAGCAGCGCCGCGGCTGCCAGCGTCATCAACTGCCGACGGGGCGACCTGCGTGTCATGGGGCTCCGGCTCCTTCGGGGCTGCTGCGGTCGGCGCAACCCTACCGGGGATGAGGAAGTAGGTGAGGGTGGGGACCAGGTACAGCGACCAGACCGCGATCTGCAACCAGGTGGGGTCCGGCTGGAAGTTGAAGACACCCTTGAGCAGCGTGCCGTACCAGCTGTCCGGCGGGATCGTGTCGCTGATGTCGAACGGCCTGGCGTACAGGCCCGGCAGGAACCGCGCCTCCTGGAGGTCGTGGAAGCCGTACGCGAGCACCCCCGCCGCCACCACGACCAGCATCCCGCCGGTCCAGGTGAAGAACTTCGCCAGGTTGATCCGCAGCGCGCCCCGGTAGAACAGCCAGCCCAGCAGCACCGCCGTCAGCAGCCCGAGCACCACCCCGACCAGCGGCTGGGTGCTGCCGCCGCTGCTGGCGTGCACCGCCGCCCACACGAACAGCGCCGTCTCCAGGCCCTCGCGGCCGACCGCCAGGAACGCCGTCGCCACCAGCGCGCCGGTGCCCATCGCGAGCGCCGCGTCCAGCTTGCCGTGCAGCTCCGCCTTCAGATGCCGCGCGGTGCGCCGCATCCAGAAGACCATCCACGTCACCAGGCCCACGGCGACGATCGACAGCGAGCCGCCGAGCGCCTCCTTCGCCTCGAACGTCAGCTCCTGCGAGCCGAACTCGAGCGCGGCGCCGAAGCCCAGGCTCACCGTGACCGCCACCGCGATGCCCAGCCAGATCGGCAGCAGCGCCTTGCGGCGTTCCGTCTTGACGAGATACGCGATCAGGATGCAGACGACGAGGCTGGCTTCCAGTCCCTCGCGCAGCCCGATCAGATAGTTACCGAACATCGGGTCCGACCTCCCTCAGGACAGCAGCGCCCGGCCCCACCAGTCGTCCTCGTCGCGGACGCCCGGCGGGACGGCGAACACGGCCGAACCCACATGCTGGATGTACTCGTTGAGCGCGTCGTTGCGCGCGAGCGACTGCTGTACGGGTACGAAGCCGTCCCGTACGTCCCGCTGGTACGCGAGGAAGAACAGCCCCGCGTCCAGTCGGCCGAGCCCGTCGGTGCCGTCCGTGAAGGAGTAGCCGCGGCGCAGGATCGTCGCCCCGCCGTTGCTGTCCGGGTGCGCCAGCCGGACGTGCGCGGTGGGCAGCATGGCCTTGAGGTGGGGCTCGTCGCGCTCGCGCTGCCGGCCCACCGGGGCGCCCTCGCCCTTGTTCCGGCCGAAGATGTCCTCCTGCTCCTGGAGCGAGGTGCGGTCCCAGGTCTCGATGTGCATCCGGATGCGCCGTGCGACCAGGTAGGAGCCGTCGACCATCCAGTCGGGGCCGTCCTTGGCCGAGACCCACACGTGCTTGTCCAGGGCGGCGGCGTCGGTGCCCGAGATGTTCCGGGTGCCGTCCTTGAACCCCATCATGTTGCGCGGGGTCTGGGCCTCCGGGGTCGTGGAGGAGGTCTTGCCGAAGCCCAGTTGCGACCAGCGGATCGCCACCTTGCCCATGCCGATCCGGGCCAGGTTGCGGATCGCGTGCACGGCGACCTGCGGGTCGTCGGCGCACGCCTGCACGCACAGGTCGCCGCCGCTGCGGGCGGCGTCGAGGTTGTCGCCGGGGAAGGCGGGCAGGTCGATCAGGGCCTCGGGCCGCCGCTTCTTCAACCCGAAGCGGTCCCGGCCCTTGGTGTCCTGGAAGAGGGTGGGGCCGAAGCCGACGGTGAGGGTGAGCCGGGAGGGCTTGAGGCCCAGCGCCTCCCCGGTGTCGTCCGGCGGCGCCTCGGCGAGCCCGCCGTACGCGCCCTCGCCGACCGCGTGGCCCGCCGTCATCCGGGCCGCGGCCTTCGTCCACTCCTTGAGCAGGGCGATCAGCTCGTCCCGGTCGTCGGTGGTGACGTCGAAGGCGGCGAAGTGCAGCCGGTCCTGGACGGGCGTGGCGATGCCGGCCTGGTGGCCGCCGTGGAACGCCACGGCGGCACCGGCCTCGGCCACGGGCTCGGCGTCGTCGCCGCCCTGGCGCACGGCGGCCACGGCACCGCCCGCGGCGGCGGCACCGAGCGCGAGCCCGGCGCCGCCCCAGCCGATCAGCGCGCGGCGCGACGGCCGCTGCCGCTCCGGACCCTGCTCGTCCGGAACCTGCTGCTCCGTCTGCTCTGCGGTCTCGTCGGTGGACATCAGCTGACCCCTCGCGGATGGCGCGGACTACTTCGCGGCGCGCGGCGCGACGGCCGCGGCGAGCTTGGACAGCGGTTCGGCCAGGGCGTTGACGGTGTCCGACAGCTTCTTGCGGTCCTTCTCGCCGACCTTGTCGTACGACACGAAGCCGTCGCCCTCGCGGTAGGTGCCGAGGTGCTTCCTCACGGCGGCGAACTGCTTGTCGAGCTCCTTGGCCAGCTCCGGGTCCCGCTCGGCGGCGACCGCCTTGAGCAGGGTGTACGACGTCTCGGCGCCCTCCACGTTGGCCTGGACGTCGACCAGGTCGGTGTGGCTGTAGCGCTCCTCCTCACCGGTGACCTTGCCGGTCTGCACCTCGTCGAGGAGCTCCTTCGCGCCGTTGGCCATGCCGGTGGGCGTCAGCTCCGCCTTGCCGACCCGCTTCTGCCAGTCCTCGAGGTCCGTCAGCAGCTGCTCGGCGAGCTTCTTGTCCTCAGCGGTGATCTTCTTCTCGACCCACAGGGACTTCTCCAGCCGGTGCCAGCCGGTCCACTTGGTGCCCTTCTCCACACCGTCCTCGCGGACGTCGACCTTCGGGTCGATGTCGCCGAAGGACTCGGCGACCGGCTCGGTGCGCTCCCAGCCGACGCGGGAGGGCGCGTACGCCTTCTTCGCGGCCTCCAGGTCGCCCTTGGCTATCGCGTCGGTGAACGTCTTCACCACCGGCATGGTCGCGTCGGCCTGCTCCTGCACGTAACGGCGGTACTCGGCCACGGCCTTGTCCAGCCGCGGGTCGCGCTTGGCGGCCGGGGCGCCCTTGCCGGACGCGGTGACCTTCTGCCGGATGCCGTCGCCCTTCATGCCCGGCTTGCAGGCGATCTCGTACGAACCGGCCTTCACCTCGGCGGTGATGGTGGCCTTGGTACCGGAGAGGATGTTCTCCCGCTCGGTCACGATCCGGTCGCCCGGGGCGTAGACGTACACCTCGGTGACCTTGGAGCCCTTGTTCTCGACCGCGAGCGTGACGTGCCCGGCGGGGAAGGTCTTCTTCGAGACCTCGCAGGCGTGGTCGGAGGCGGTCACCTTGATGGCGTCGGAGTCCTTGGCGTCGGACTTCTCCGCGCAGCCGGCGACGGCGGCGAGCGTTGCCGCCGCCGCGACGGCGGTGGCGACGGAGGAGCGTCGGGGGCGCATAAGGGCTCCAGGTGGTGCGTAGGGGCTTTCGGGCAGGCCGAAGGGCGCACTTAATTTAGCTGAGCCTCCCCTAAGTAGTTCCCGCTGGGGGCGTGATACACCTCTCAATCGACGGTTCCGTCGGCGGCTGCGGGCCGGTGCGGGAGGACGAGCGGGTCGCCGGTGCGCGGATGCCGCAGCACCTCGACCGGCTGTCGGTAGACGCGGGAGAGCAGTCGGGCGTCGAACACCTCGGTCGGGGCGCCCTCGGCCGCCACCCGCCCCTCGTGCAGGACCGCGACCCGGTCGGCGTACGCGGCGGCCAGCCCCAGGTCGTGCAGCACCACCACGACCGCGTCCCCGGCCGCCGCCCGTTCCCGGCAGATCCGCAGCACCAGCTCCTGGTGGCGCAGATCGAGCGCGGCGGTCGGCTCGTCCAGCAGCAGGAGCGCGGTGCGCTGCGCGAGGACGCGGGCGAGCGCGACCCGGGCCCGCTCGCCACCGGACAGGGCGGAGAACAGCCGGGCGGCGAACCCGGTGACCTCGGTGGCCGCCATGGCCGCGCGTACGGCGGGTTCGTCCTCGTCCTCACGCGGCGTGCCGGACCACGGCGCGCGCCCCATCCGCACCACGTCCTCGACCGTGAAGGGGAAGGAGAGTGCGGCCGACTGCGGCAGCACGGCCCGGCGCCGGGCCAGTTCGCGGGGCGGCCAGCCGGACACCGGGCGTCCGTCGATCCGTACCGTGCCCGAGGCGGCGGGCACATCGGCGGCGAGCGCGGCCAACAGCGTGGACTTGCCCGCCCCGTTCGGCCCGACGAGCGCGAGCACCTCGCCTGCGGCCACCGACAGCTCGACGCCGCACAGCACGGCGCGGCCCGCCAGCCGGACCTCCAGGCCGACGGCCTCGGCGACCACCGCGCCGGGGGCCGTCGGTCGCGGCAGCGCGGTCGTACGAGGGGCGAACAGCGTGCGGGGAGTCGGCACCGTCCTGGAGGAGAACAGCGTCCTGGAGAGCGGCCGTCTCATGCCCAACCTCCCTGCCTGCGCCGGGTCCTGCGCAGCAGCCAGAAGAAGAACGGACTGCCGACGAGCGCGGTCAGCACCCCGAGCGGCAGTTCGGCGGGCTGCGCCACCGTACGGGCCGTCAGGTCCGCCGCCAGCAGCACCAGCGCGCCGCCGAGCGCGCTGCCCGGGATGAGGAACCGGTGCCCGGGGCCCGCCGCCATCCGCAGCACGTGCGGCACCAGCAGTCCGACGAAGGTGACGACCCCGGCGACGGCGACGGCGGCGGCGGTCAGCAGCGCGACGAGGAGGACGACGCAGAGCCGGAGCCGTTCGACGTCGACGCCCAGGTGGCGTGCGGGCCGCTCGCCGAGCGCCAGCAGGTCGATGCGGCGGGCGAACAGCGGCGCGAGCAGCAACCCGGCCGCCGCGCACGGCAGTACCGCCAGCACCTTCGGCCAGGTGGCCTGCGCGAGCGAGCCGAGCTGCCAGAAGGTGATCTGGGTGAGCTGGGCGTTGTCGGCGAAGAACACCGAAAGCCCGATGAGCGCGCCCGCGAACGCGTTCACCGCGATCCCGGTGAGGATGAGCGTCACGACCTCGGTGCGGCCGTCCGACCGCGACAGCGCGTACACCACCGTGACGGTGACCAGCCCGGCGGTGAACGCGCAGGCGGTCACGGTCCAGTTGCCCAGGAAGTCCAGGCCGAGCGCGATCGAGCCGACCGCGCCGACGGCGGCGCCCGAGGAGATCCCGATGACCCCGGGTTCGGCGAGCGGATTGCCGAAGACGCCCTGCATGAGCGCTCCCGCGCAGCCCAGCGACGCGCCGACGAGCAGGGCGAGCACGACGCGCGGCAGCCGCACGTTCCACAGCACGCTCTCACCGACCCGGTCCAGCGCGGCGCCGCCGAGCCCGGCGCGGTGGCGGAGCGAGCCCACGACGTCGCCGACGGGGATGTCGTAGGCGCCGATGCTCGTGGCGAGCACGGCGAGCACCACCAGGGCGGTGGCGAGTCCGGCGGCGAGCAGCGTGGCGCGGGCCCGCCGCATGCCCGCGACCACGGCGTCGGTCGGCGTGGGCGCGTCGCGGTACGGCGCGCTCACCGGTCCCCGGTCCCGTACAGCTGGTCGACGATGCTCCGCAGCACCTCGTCCGTGCGGGGGCCGTAGTTGAGCAGGACGCCGTCCTCGACGGTCACGACGCGGCGGTCGAGCCCCGCGGGCGTCTCCGCGACCCCCGGCACCTTCAGCAGGCCGTCGATCCCGCCGACCGAGTCGAGCCCCTTCGCCATCACGAGGATGGCGTCGGGCGCGGCCTTCACCAGCGCCTCGCTGGTGATGGGGGTGAAGTCCTTCCTCAGCCCGGACTCCTTGCCCGCGTCGACCGCGCCGGCGGCCTCCAGGAGCGAGCCCGCGCCGGAGTCGGCGCCGCCGAGCAGGTAGACGGAAGCGGAGCCGCGGACGTAGAGGAAGGCGACGCGCGGCTTGTTCTTCCTGCCGGGGATGGCCTCGCGCACCTTCTCGACGCGCTCCTCGGTACGGTGGCGCAGCCGGTCGCCGGCCTTGGCGACGCCGAGCGCCGCGGCCACGGTGCCGATGCGGGGCCCGACGTCCGACAGCTTCTTGGCCGGTTCGAGGACGACCAGCGGGACGCCCGCCGCGCGGATCTGCGCGATGGCCTCGTCGGGGCCGGTGGAGGTCTCCGCGAGCACCAGGGTCGGCTTGAGGGACAGCACGCTCTCGGCCGAGACGTCGTGCCCCCGGGTGACCACCGGCAGCTTCCTGGCCTGCTCGAAGGTGGCGGTGATGTCGCGGGCCACCACCTTGTCGCCGAGGCCGAGGGTGAAGACGATCTCGGAGAGCGCCCCGGTGAGCGGCACCACGCGGTCGGTGCTGCGGACGGTGACGTCGTGCCCGTCGGCGGACCGGACCCTGGCGGGCAGCCGGGGCGCGGGCGGTGCGCCGGTGAGCGGTTCGACGCGGTCGGCGGGCTCGGCGCCATTGCGCGCGCCCGTCCCCGGCGCGCCGCCACCGGAGTCCCCCACACCGCCGGAGCCGCCGCAGGCGGTCAGGCCCAGCAGCAGGGCCAGGACGGCGACGAGGCCGCCGAGCGCGTGCGGGCGGCGCGAGGAGTGGGGCAAATGCCCGTCCGACGACTGCCGTTGATCCACTGTCAGGCCCTTCCATGCGGTCGCGTCGGTCATGTCGCTCCGGTCGCGCCGGTTCGGCTCTGGCCGACCCGGCACGATGTGGCTTAGGTTAGCCTTACCTTCGTGATCGCGACAGGGGAGGGGTCATCGATGCTGCCGTCCAGACGGGTCCGTGCCCGCGCCGTCATGCTCCTGGCGGCGCTGGCGGCGGCCCTGCTCCCTGCCACCGGGGCGCACGCGGAGGGCCACCAGGTCTCCGGTGGGCGGCTCGACTGGGGCGTCAAGGCGTCGTTCCAGAGCTACGTGACCGGGCCGATCGCCAAGGGGAAGTGGACCCTCAACGGCGGTGCGGCCACGGCGGGGGACAGCGACTTCCGGTTCCACTCCGCCAAGGGCGCGTACGACGCGGACACCGGTGCCTTCGAGGCGCGCTTCACCGGAGGCGTGCGGTTCACCGGTCACCCGAAGCCCGACGGCAGCCATGAACTGGACCTGGCCATCGCCGATCCCGTGGTCCGGATCAGCGGCGGCCGCGGCACCCTCTACGCCGACATGACCAGCAAGGCGCGCGGCAGCGGAACGGTCACCTCCGCCGCCCGTGTCCCGCTGGCCGCACTCGACCTGACGGGGGTGAACATGCGGGGCGGCGGCACGGCGGTCCGCCTCGACGCCGTCCCCACCCGGCTCACCGCCGAGGGCGCGCGGGCCTTCGCGGGGTACTACGCCGAGGGCGCCGCGCTGGATCCGCTGAACCTGTCGGTCGACGTCACGTCGGGGCCCGCGCGGCCGGAGGGCACCGCGTCGCCGAGCCCCACCGCGAAGCGCCCCGGCAAGCCTGCCGAGGCCCCCGCCAAGGGCCGGTTCGAGAACGCGGCCGTCGACTGGGGCGTCCGCCGGACCTTCCGTGAATACGTCACGGGCTCCGTCGCCCAGGGATCCTGGCGGCTGTCCGAGGGCGCCCAGGACGGCGGGACGCTGTTCCGGTTCCCCGCCGGGCACGGCACGTACGACACGGACCAGGACACGCTGGAGGGCACGTTCGCCGGGTCGCTGCGGTTCACCGGCAAGGACCTGGACCTCACGCTGAGCGGGGTGTCCGTACGGGTCGGGAGGGACGGCACGGGCACGCTCTCGGCCGATGTACGCCGTGCCGGCGCCGGTGCCGACCAGGACGTACCGCTGGTCACCTTCAAGGCCGGTGAACTGCGGCCCCGCGACGGCCTGATCGCGGTGACGGAGGCCCCCGCGGCGCTGACCGCCCGGGGCGCGCGGGCCTTCGGCGGCATGTACGCGGCGGGCACCGGGATGGACCCGGTCTCCCTCGCCGTGGCGCTCGACGACTCCGCCCGGCTCCCGGCCCTGCCCGACCTCGGCGACGCGCCGTCGGCGTCGGCGCCGCCGAAGCCCGCGGCGCGCGAGGCGGCGGACGGTTCTTCCTCGTCTTCGTCGTCGGCCGGGCCGTTGGTTGCGGCGCTGTGCGCCGCGGGCGCTCTCGCCGCAGCGGCGGCGGCTGTTGTCGCCCTGCGGCGCAGGCGCCGCGCGCCCGAAACGGGCGACGACTGACACCAGGGCAGCGCCGCCCGACCGGCGTGCCCGTCGACCCTGTGCCGCCCCCGTGCGGCCGACCCCCACCGTGTGCCGCCCCGTGCGGCCGCCGACCCAAGGAGACAGCCGACCATGACGGCTCCCTCAGCCACACCTCGCGCCACCCGCCGGACAGGCACCCGCGCGCTCGCCCTCGCCGCTGCGGTCGCCACCGCGGCCGTCGGCGCCGCCGTGCTCGTCCTGCCCGCGCATGCTGCCCAGGGCGGTGCGGCGCCGAAGCTGGAGATCACCGACGGAACCCTGGAATGGGGCGTGAAGGAGGGCTTCCGGAAGTACGTCACCGGCCCGATCGCCCACGGCGCGATCGAGGTCGCGGACGGCGCGCGCCAGGCGGACGGGAACGGCCCGTTCACCTTCACCGGCGGCAAGGGGACGTACGACACCTCCACCCACGCCGTCGCGACCACCTTCAAGGGCAGCGTGCGCTTCACCGGCCACGGCGGCGAACTCGACCTCAAGCTCAGCGACCTGAAGGTGCGTACGGAAGGGACGAAGGGCGCGATCACCGCCGACGTCACCGCCTCGGGCCGGACCACCGACGACGTCGCGCTCGCCTCGCTCGACCTCACCGGGCTCAAGCCCGGGGCGGGCGAGGGCGGCGCGGTCACGTTCGCGAAGATCCCGGCCGCGCTGACCGCCGACGGCGCCAAGGCGTTCAACGGCATGTACGAGGAGGGGCAGGAGCTCGACCCGGCCACGCTGACGGTGAAGGCGGGCCGCCCGGCCACCACACCCGCGACGACCCCGCCGCAGAGCCCGCCCCAGACCGCGACGCGGACTCCGTCCCAGCCGCCGACCCGCACTCCCACCGCCACGCCCACCCAGGGCAAGCCCACGGGCGACCCCACCGCCTCGCCCACCTCCCCGGCGAGCCCGTCCGGACGGCCGTCGCAGGACGGCACCGTGGCGGACGGCAGCCTCGACTGGGGCGTGAAGAAGTCCTTCCGCGACTACGTCACCGGACCCATCGCGCACGGCAAGATCACTGTCTCCGGCGGCGCCAAGAAGACCGACGGCGGGTTCCGCTTCCTCGGCGGGCAGGGCACGTACGACGAGAAGTCCCGCACCCTGAACGCGGCGTTCGACGGCACGGTCCGCTTCACCGGCCACGGCGGCGACCTCGACCTGAAGTTCAGCGATCTGAAGGTGCGCGGCAAGGGCGCGAAGGGCTCGCTGGTCGCGGACGTGTCCGCGAAGGACCGGGGGACGGGCAAGGTCACCGAGTCCGACGACCTGACCGTCGCCGAGCTGAAACTGCCCGCGTCCTACGGGCCCAAGGGCGGGGTGGTCACGCTCACCAAGGCGCCGGCCACCCTGACGAAGGACGGCGCCAAGGCGTTCGGCGGCTTCTACCACTCCGGCGACGCCCTCGACCCCGTCACCGTCTCCGTCTCCCTGGACGAGGACGCCGCTCTGCCCGGCGGCGGGGGCTCGGACACCTCCGTCAACAGCGGCAGCGGCAGCGGCGGCGTCGTGGGCGGCGGCAGCACCGGCGGCACCGGATCGCTGGCCGCCACCGGCGCCGGAGTCCCGTCGGCGACCCTGCTGGGCGGCGCGGGGCTGCTGGCGGCGGGCGGCGCGGCCGCCGTGTTCGCGACCCGCCGGCGCACCTGCCACTGACGCCCCGTAGGCCCGGCGCCCAGGCGCCTTCGTACGTCCGCGCTCACCGGATCCTGTCCCCTGGTGGGCGCGGACCCGCGTCTGCTTGGATGGCCTGATGAACGGTGTCGAGGTACTGCGGGTGTTTGGGGGTACCTCCCATGCCGAAGGCTATGGGGGAGGGCCGGACGGGCGCGGTGGGAACGCGCTCGGCGTCGTGCGCGATGGCGCGGCCGTGCCCGGGGCGGCGCGGCGCCAGGCCCTGGCGGCCGAACTCGGTTTCAGCGAGACCGTGTTCATCGATGACACGGAGCGCGGCGTCGTCGACATCTACACCCCCAGTGTCCGGCTGCCCTTCGCGGGCCACCCCTTGGTCGGCACCGCCTGGCTGCTGCGGGACCTCGGCCGGGCCCCGGACGTGCTGCGCCCGCCCGCCGGGGAGGTCCCGGTCTCGTACGACGGCGAGTTGACGTGGGTGCGCGGCCGGGCCGCGTGGGCGCGGGGGAAGCGCACCGAGCGGTACGGCTCGGCGGCCGAGGTCGACGCCATCCCCGGCCCGCCGGAGGGCGAGGGGTTCCTGTACGCATGGGCCTGGCTGGACGAGTCGGCCGGGCTGGTGCGCGCGCGGGCCTTCCCACGGCGCGGCGACGCCATCGTGGAGGACGAGGCGACCGGGGCCGCCGCCGTCGTCCTCACCCACGAGCTGGGCCGCGCCCTGGACATCCGCCAGGGCATCGGCTCGCGGATCCTCACCCGCCCGCACCCGGACGGCACGGTCGAGGTCGGCGGCCGGGTCACCCGGGAACGGGGCGGGACCGCCGACTAGCCTCGGACACTACGCGCTGACCGGGAACTGCCTCGGACACTACGCGCTGAGCGGGAACTGCTCGCCCAACTCCCGGAAGACCGCCGTGTTCAGCGCGAACGCGCGCTTGCACTCCTCGACCACCCGGTGCCGCTCCAGGTCGTCCACCGGCAGCGCGTCCAGCAGCTCGCGGTAGTGCCGCTTGAACGCGGCCGGGTTGGCGATGCCCTCGAAGACGTAGAACCGCACGCCGTCGCCTTTGCGTTCAAAGCCCCACGTCTTCTCCGCCGTGCCGCGGATGATCTGGCCGCCGGAGAGGTCGCCGAGATAGCGGGTGTAGTGGTGGGCGACATAGCCCGCGGGCCAGGTGCGCGCGCACTCCTCGACCCGCGCCGCGTACGCCGCCGTCGCGGGCAGCGGCCGCAGGCCCGTCCGCCAGCCGGTGCCGCCGAGGTGCGCGAGGTCGCGCTCCAGCTCGGCGGTACGGGCCAGCTCGGGCTGTATGAACGGGCCCGCGACCGGATCGGCGGCGAGCCGCGCGGAGCAGGACTCCAGCGCGCGGTAGACGAACCACAGCTGCTCGGTGTAGCGCCGGTAGGCGTCGACGCCGAGCCTGCCGCCGAGCATGTCGCTCATGAACGTGGAGTTCTCGGCCTCGGTGTGCTGCTCGTGCGAGGCCGTGCGGATGAGCACGGAGAACGGCGGATACGGCGTCGTGCCGGCTGCTGCTGCGGCTGCGGCGTCCAAGACGGCCTCCGGGTACCAAGAGGGGACGGGAAGACAAGTATCGTTACTTAGGCTTGCCTAAGTCAAAGCCTTCCCGACGCGCTGTCGGTAAAACCTACGGGAGGGTGAGAATCTCCGCACCGGTGTCGGTCACGACCAGGGTGTGCTCGAACTGGGCCGTCCGCTTGCGGTCCTTGGTGACGACGGTCCAGCCGTCCTCCCACATGTCGTACTCGTGCGTCCCCAGCGTCAGCATCGGCTCGATGGTGAAGGTCATCCCCGGCTTGATCTCGGTCGTGTGGTGCGGGCTGTCGTAGTGCGGCACGATCAGGCCGGAGTGGAACGCCGAGTTGATGCCGTGGCCGGTGAAGTCGCGCACGACGCCGTACCCGAACCGCTTGGCGTAGGACTCGATGACCCGGCCGATGATGTTGATCTGGCGGCCCGGCTTCACCGCCTTGATCGCGCGGTTCAGGGACTCCCGGGTCCGCTCGACCAGCAGCCGGGACTCCTCGTCCACCTCGCCGCACAGGTAGGTGGCGTTGTTGTCGCCGTGTACGCCCCCGACGAAGGCGGTGACGTCGAGGTTCACGATGTCGCCGTCCCGCAGCACCGTGGAGTCGGGGATGCCGTGGCAGATGACCTCGTTGATCGACGCGCACAGCGACTTGGGGAAGCCGCGGTACCCCAGCGTCGACGGATAGGCCCCGTGGTCGCACATGTACGCGTGCGCCACCCGGTCCAGCTCGTCGGTGGTGACCCCCGGC
Source organism: Streptomyces sp. XD-27 (assembly GCF_030553055.1). Classification (NCBI taxonomy): domain Bacteria; kingdom Bacillati; phylum Actinomycetota; class Actinomycetes; order Kitasatosporales; family Streptomycetaceae; genus Streptomyces; species Streptomyces sp. XD-27. The sequence continues at coordinate 2,064,756 of NZ_CP130713.1, read as the reverse complement.
GCGATGAGCTTGGCGGCCTCCGCCATGGCCTGCGCGGCGATCCGCCCGGCGATCCGCATCCGCTCGATCGTCTCGGCGTCCTGCACCTCGGGCCCGGTGTACGGGGTCGGCGCGGCCTTGCCCACGTACTCGGGGCGGGGGATCGAAGCGGGCACGGAACGGGCGGGGGAGAGCGTCCCCGGGACAAGAAGCGACTGGCCAGACATGTCAGCGAGTGTATCCGGGGGCCATCGGGCAGCATGGCGACAAGACGATGAGCGAGGACAGCGAGGACGGAGACGGGGATGGCGCTGTTCAAGAGACGGCCCGTGGGCAAGCCCGGCGAGTGGTACTACTGCCTCAGGCACCAGAAGGTCGAGGAGGGCCCCGAATGCCGTGCCGCCGACCGCTTCGGCCCGTACGGCACGCGTGAGGAGGCCGCTCACGCGATGGAGACCGCCCGCGAACGGAACGTGGAATGGGAGACGGACCAGCGCTGGCGAGACGATCGGACCTGACCAGCCCTACGGCACCGGTGCCGCGGCCTGCTCTCCGCGCTTCGCCCGCGCCGCGCGCACGCGCGCGGCGTGGTCGTCGGTGCGGGCGTCGTACGACATGAGCTTCGGCAGGGTCAGGGCGAGCAGCCCCACCGCGCCGACGCAGGCGAGCCCGCCGGACCAGACGGCGGTGCGTACGCCGGTCAGGCCGGCCATCGTGCCGGCGCGGACCTGGCCGAGTTGGGGGCCGACGGTGTACGAGAGGAGCTCGATCCCGGCGAGCCGGCCGCGCAGCTCGTCGGGGATGGTCTGGTTCCACATGGTGGAGCGGAACAGCCCGCTGACCATGTCCCCGGCGCCCGCGACGGCCACGCACAGCAGCACCAGCCAGATGTTCGTCATCTGCCCGGCCGCGGCCATCGCCAGCCCCCACACCGCCGCCCCGAGCACCACCATCCGACCGTGCCGGTGCACCCGCGAGGTCCACCCGCTGGTCGCGCTCACCACCATCGAACCGGCCGGCATGGCGGCGTAGAGCAGGCCCAGCGCCCAGGGGGCGTCCAGGTCGTCGGCGAGGAACGGGTAGATCGCGGTGGGGAAGGCGAAGAGCATCGCGGCCATGTCGACCACGTAGGTGCCCAGCAGCTCCTTGCGCCGCCAGGCATAGCGCGCGCCCTCCGCTATCGCGCGCAGCGAGGGTTTCTCCGCGTCGTGCGCGGGCGGCGCGGCGGTCAGCCGCAGGCTGAGCAGCACGGAGCACACGAAGGTCAGCACGTTCAGGCCGTACGCCAGCGGCAGCCCGAGGTAGGCGACGATGACACCGGCCAGCGAGGGGCCCGCCACGGCCGACACCTGCCAGCGCAGCGCGTTCAGGGCGGCCGCCGCGGTGATCTGGTCATGCGGCACGATGCGGGCCACCACGGCGTCGATCGCCGGGCGCTGGAGTCCGGTGAGCGCGCTGGTCAGCGCCGCGACCACGTACAGCGGCCAGAGCATGGGCTGCGGCAGCAGGCTGTTGATCAGCAGCAGCACCGCCAGCAGGCCCAGGCCGGCCTCGGTGAGCAGGATGACCTTGCGGCGGTCGACGGCGTCCGCCAGCGCCCCGCCGTACAGCCCGAAGACGATCAGCGGCACCAGCTCCACCGCGCCGATCGCGCCGACCGCGAACGCCGAACCCGTGAGCTCCTTGATCTGGAGCGGCAGCGCCACCAGGCTCAGGAAGCTGCCGAAGGAGGTCACCAGGCCGGCGACCCACATCAGGCGGAAGTCGCGGGAGGAGCGCCACGGGGACAGGTCGGGCAGCAGGGCGCGCAGCCGGGAACCGCGTGGGGGATGGTCGTCTTCGGTCACGACGGCCCATCGTCCGGTGGGGTGGCTGTAGGCGGCAACCGAATTTCCACGGGCCCGGGGCGGTCGGGCCCCGGCGGCAGCCGGTGCCCGGCTGCCTCCGGCCCGGCCGCTACCAGCGGGGCGGCGGCGGGGCCGTCAGCCGTTCCGCCAGCCGGGAGAGCCGGTCGCGGAACCGGTGCCGACCGCGGCGCGGCGGCAGGCTGTTCTCCCCGGCGGCCGCGCTCACCAGATGCTGCACCGTCTCCAGGTCCAGATCCGCGCCCGCCGGCACGGCCAGCGCGTCATGGGCCAGCGAGTGCAGGCACCGGTCCCCGCCGTCGAGGGCGAGCACCGTCGCGCCGCTGCGCCGCGCGTCGTGCACCCGCTCCAGCAGCCCCGCGCCCGGCCCGTCCGGCGCCACCACCAGCAGCGTCTCCCCGCGCCCCGCCGCCTCCAGCCGGCCGAGCCCGACCGACAGATGGGCCGGGACCCCGTCCGGCACCTGGTGCCGTACGAGGGTCGGGGACAGCTCGGGGAGGCCGGACCAGGCGGCCTCGTCGTCCAGATGCGCGGCCAGATGCCACGGCTCGTACGCCTGGCTGCCGACCAGCAGCAGCCCGCCGCCGCGCGGGCCGACCGCGGCCCGCAGCGATCCGGCGAAGCGGCGGGTGGCCGGCAGCCACTCGGTTCCGGCGAGTACCTCGCGCAGCAGCGCGACTCGTACGGCGTCCATGCGCCCGTATCCTGCCCGCCGCGGCCGCTCGGCAGGCCGGATTCCCCGCCCCGGTCACCTCTTCGGGCGGTGCGCCCGTCCGGGGTCTGGCGCGTCGCGCCGCCGGCCGTCGCACCGGCCGCATCCCCGGCCGTCGAACCGACCTCGCCCCCGGCCGTCGCACCGACATCGCCCCCGGCCGTCGCACCGACCACGCCCCCCGGCTGCCGCACCAACTGTTCATGTGCCGTGCCTTGACGCTCCGTAAGGCAATCCCTATGGTCACCGCACACAAGGGACGTCCTACGTCCGGACGTTCCACGCCCAGTGGGCCGACAGCAGCGCTCGATCGCGACGGGGCATCGGGAGGTCTGATGGCAAGCGGAGTGGCGGCGCGTACCCGTACCTACGAGGTGTCCGTGCCGTTCCGGGCCGGGACCGGCGGCTACGCCAGCTACCGCATCCCCGCCGTGGTGGCCGCGGCCTCCGGTGAGCTGCTCGCCTTCGCCGAGGGCCGGGTGGGGTCCTCCGCCGACACCGGCGACATCGACGTGGTGCTCAAACGGTCCGTCGACGGCGGCCGCACCTGGGGCCGCCCGCAGGTCGTCGCCCGGAACGGGACCGGCACCGCCGGGAACCCGGCGCCCGTGGTCCTGCACACCGGCCCGCACACCGGCCGGATCGTCCTGGTCCACGTCCGCAACGGCGCCGCCGCGAGCGAGAACGCCATCCGGCGGGGCGAGGTCCCGGCGGCCGACGGGCGCCGGGTGTGGGTGCAGTACAGCGACGACGACGGCCGGACCTGGAGCTCGCCGCGCGAGATCACGGGGCAGGTGAAGAAGCCCGCGTGGCGGTGGTACGCGACCACCCCCGGCCACGCCCTCCAGTTACGGCACGGCCCGCACGCCGGGCGCATCGTGGTCCCCGCCAACCACTCGCTGCCCCCGGCCGGTTCCGACGACCCCACCTCGGGCCGGTACAACGGCGGACACGTCCTGCTGAGCGACGACGACGGCCGGACCTGGCGGATCGGCTACGTCGACGACAACCCCGACGGCTACGTCAACGTCAACGAGACCACCGCGGCCGAACTCCCCGACGGCCGCGTCTACTTCAACACCCGCACCGACGCGAACGCCCCGGGCAACCGCGCGGACGCCTACTCCCGCGACGGCGGCGCGACCCTGGTCAAGCCCTTCCGGCCGCAGGCCGGGCTGGTCACCCCCGTGGTCGAGTGCAGCGTGCTGCACCTGGGCGAACCGGACGTGCTGCTCTTCTCCGGCCCCGCCGACCCCGAGTACCGGGCCCTGATGACGGTCCGGGCCAGTGACGACGGCGGCGTCACCTGGCGGACGGCGCACACCGTCGACGGCCTGCCCGCCGCCTACTCCGACCTCGTCCGGATCGACGACGACACGGTCGGACTGCTCTACGAGACCGGCGACTTCAGCGCCTACTCGACGATCACCTTCCGGCGCATCCCGGTGGAGGAGCTGGTATGAGCGAGCACCCCGTCCACGAGCACCCCGTCCACGATCACCCCGTCCATGACCGCCGCACGGTCCTCGGCGGCGCGGCCGCCGCGGCCGCGGGCCTGGCGCTGACCGGCTGCGGCTCCGACGACGACGCCGACGGCGAGCCCAAGGGCCGCAAGAAGGGCGAGAAGGCCACGCTGACCTTCTGGTCCTGGGTGCCGGGCATCGACAAGCCCGTCGACCTGTGGAACCGCAACAACCCTGATGTGCAGATCAAGCTGGAGAAGGTCTCGGCGGTCAACGGCGCGCAGTACGCCAAGATGCACGCCTCCATCAAGGCGGGCAACCCGCCGGACCTGGGCCAGATCGAGTACCCGGTCGTCCCCAGCTTCCTCCTCGACAACGGGCTGCTGGACCTGGCGAAGCACGGCGTCCAGAAGCACAAGAGCAAGTTCGTCGGCTGGCAGTGGCAGCAGGCGGTCTTCGGCGACGGCGTCTACGCCGTCCCGCAGGCATCCGGCCCCATGGGACTCTTCCTGCGCCACGACCTGTTCGACAAGTGGGGCATCGAGCCGCCCGCGACCTGGGACGACTACGCGGCCGCGGCCAAGGCCGTCCGCAGGAAAGGCGCCTGGATCGAGACGTTCTCCGCCACCAACGGCAACCGCTTCGCGGGCCTGGCCTGGCAGGCCGGGGCGACCTGGTTCGGCACCTCCGGCGACGCCTGGACGGTCAGTATCGACGACGAACCCACCCGCAAGGTCGCCGACTTCTGGGAGGACCTGGTCAAGCAGAAGCTGATCAAGACCATCCCGGACCGGCAGAACGCCTGGTACAAGGACATCCAGACCGGCGACATGGCCGGCTGGCTCGGCGCCAGCTGGGGGGACGCGCTGCTGGTCGGCAACGCACCCAAGACCTCCGGCAAATGGCGGGTGGTCCCCATGCCGCAGTGGAAGAAGGGCGCCGGCGCCTACGCCAACTGGGGCGGCTCCACCACCGCCGTGTTCGCCAGGACCGACTACCCCGAGGACGCGCTCGCCTTCGCCGTCTGGCTCAACACCGACCCCGAGTCGATCAGGCTGCTCATCGAGGGCGGCTACGGCTTCCCGGCCGCCCAGCGGGGCTTCGCCGCCTCCGACCTCGACGTGCACAAGGACTTCTTCGGCGGGCAGGCGTACAGCGAGGTGTTCGCGGAGGCGGGCAAGGGGGTCGACACCAGCTGGCGCTGGGGCCCCGCCGTCGACACGCTCTACCAGCGGCTCGGCGACGCGTTCACCGAGGCCCTCGGCGACGGCGGCTCCTTCCGGTCCGTCCTGGCGAAGGTGCAGCGCGAGACGGTCCAGGACCTCAAGGACAAGGGCCTGAAGGTGGAGACCGGGTGAGGCGCGACGCCAAGGGGCGAGGCCGCGCCCGGCGCTGGACCCGCACCGAAGCCCGGAACGCCCGCGCGGCGGCAGGCTTCCTGCTGCCGTTCCTCGCGCTGTTCGTCCTGTGCTTCCTCGCGCCCATCGGCTACGCCGTCTACCAGAGCCTGCTCAAGGTCGAGCGGACCGGGCCGCTCGGCCTCGGCGGCGAGACCAGGGACGTGTGGGCGGGCTTCGCCAACTACCGGCACGCGCTGGAGGACGACCGGTTCGTCGCCGGCTTCGGGCGGGTGCTGCTCTTCGGCGCCGTACAGATCCCGGTGATGATCCTGCTCGCGACGGCGCTCGCGCTGCTGCTGGACGCCGCCTCGGCCCGCTGGGTCGGCTTCTTCCGCACCGCGTTCTTCCTGCCGTACGGGGTGCCGGGCGTCATCGCCTCCATCCTGTGGGGCTTCCTGTACGTGCCGGGGATCAGCCCGCTGGTGGAGATGGCCCACTCGGCGGGCTGGGAGGTGGACTTCCTCGCCCGCGACACCGTGCTGTGGTCCATCGCCAACATCGTCACCTGGCAGTTCACCGGCTACAACATGCTCGTCCTGATCGCCCAGCTCAAAGCGGTCCCCGAGGAGCTGTACGAGGCCGCCAGGATCGACGGGGCGAACGCGTGGCAGGTCGCCCGGCACGTCAAGCTGCCGCTGATCCGGCCCGCGCTCGTCCTGACCACCGTGTTCAGCATCATCGGCACGCTCCAGCTCTTCGCCGAGCCCATGGTGCTGCGCCCGCTGGCCAACACCATCGACTCGGGCTACACCCCCAACCTGCACGCCTACAACGAGGCGTTCACCAGCAACAACCAGCACATCGCGGCGGCCGAGGCGGTGCTGCTCGCCGTCGTTGCGTGCGTGCTGTCGTTCGGCTTCCTGCGCCTGGTGGGAGGCGGCGCGCGGCGGCGCGGACGGGAGGACGGCGGGTGAGCCGGGCCGACACGATCGACAAGACCGGGGAGCCGGACGAGCCGGACGCCGCCGCCGGTGCGGGCCGTGCCGCGCGTACGCCCCGTACGGCCCGTACGCGGCGGGGACGTGGAAGGCCAGGCGGCACGTCCGCCCGGCAGCCGCCGCTCCGGCACCGCGTCATCACCGTCTCGCTGCTGACCGTCGCCGCGATCTACTTCCTCACCCCCGTCTACTGGCTCGCGGTCTCCGCCACGAAGTCCAGCGGCGACCTGTTCGGCACGTTCGGCTTCTGGTTCTCCGACCCGCACCCCGTCGACTACCTCGGCGACGTCCTCACCTACGACGACGGCATCTACGTGCGCTGGTTCGCCAACAGCCTGCTGTACGCGGGGATCGGGGCCGTCGCCGCCACGCTGCTGTCGGCCGCCGCCGGATACGCGCTGGCCAAGTACTCCTTCCCGGGCCGGGAGGCGATCTTCAACGTGGTGCTCGCCGGGGTGCTGCTGCCCGGCACCGCGCTCGCCCTCCCGCTGTACCTGCTCTTCAGCGAGATGGAGCTGGCCAACACGTACTGGGCGGTGCTCATCCCCAGCGTCGTCAGCCCCTTCGGGGTCTACCTGTGCCGGATCTACGCCACCGCGGCCGTCCCCGACTCGCTGCTGGAGGCGGCCCGTATCGACGGCGCGGGAGAGCTGCGGATCTTCGCCACGCTGGGGCTGCGGCTGATGACGCCCGCGCTGGTCACCGTCTTCCTGTTCCAGTTCGTGCACATCTGGAACAACTTCTTCCTGCCGCTGGTGATGCTCTCCGACTCCGACCTGTACCCGATCCAGCTGGGGCTGACCTCGTGGCAGGGGTACGCGGACCGGCAGCCCGAGCTGTACCAGTACACGGTCGGCGGCGCGTTCCTGTCCGTACTGCCGCTGATGGTGCTGATGGGCGTGCTCCAGCGGTACTGGCGTACGGGCCTGACGGAGGGCAGCGTGAAGTCGTGAGGCGTCGTGTGACGGCGTGAGGCGTGGCGTCACGGCGTGACGGACGCAACGGCTCGGGCGCCGGACGAGCGTGACAGTATCGCTGTCATGACGACGACGAACGATGCGGCCGACGCGACTGCCGCAGCGAAGAAGGCCCCCGCCAAGGACCCGTGGGACCTGCCCGACGTGTCCGGTCTCGTGGTGGGCGTGCTCGGCGGGACCGGCGACCAGGGCCGCGGCCTGGCCTACCGGCTCGCCAAGGCCGGCCAGAAGGTGATCATCGGTTCGCGCGCCGCCGACCGGGCCCGGGCGGCCGCCGCCGAGCTGGGCGCCGAGCTCGGCGTCGAGGGCGCGGACAACGCCGAGTGCGCGCGGCGCAGCGACATCGTGATCGTCGCCGTGCCGTGGGACGGCCACGCCAAGACGCTGGAGTCGCTGCGCGAGGAGCTCGCGGGCAAGCTCGTCGTCGACTGCGTCAACCCGCTCGGCTTCGACAAGAAGGGCGCCTACGCGCTGAAGCCGGAGGAGGGCAGCGCCGCCGAGCAGGCCGCCGCCCTGCTGCCGGACTCGCGGGTCACGGCCGCCTTCCACCACCTGTCGGCCGTCCTGCTCCAGGACGAGTCGATCGACGAGATCGACACGGACGTGATGGTGCTGGGCGAGTCGCGCGCGGACACCGACGTGGTACAGGCGCTGGCGGGCCGGATCCCCGGGATGCGGGGCGTCTTCGCCGGGCGGCTGCGCAACGCGCACCAGGTGGAGTCCCTGGTCGCCAACCTGATCTCGGTGAACCGCCGCTACAAGGCGCACGCGGGGCTGCGGGTCACGGACGTCTGACGGCCGCGGCCGGCGGACGCCTGACGGCTGGCGCCGGCGGACGCCTGACGGCGAGGGGCGTGGGGTGCGGGGTGCGGCCGGGGGCCATGGGGGACAATGGCCCGGACTGCTACACCCGGACAGGAGCCGACCCCATGCCCCGCCTCGCTCTCTACTCCTTGATCGTCTGCGCCCTGGCCGTCGCGGCGGCCGTCGTGTCGTTCGCGCAGGGGCTGTGGCTCGGCATCGTCTGGATCTTCGTCGCCGGCATCTCGTCGAACATGGCGTGGTTCTACCTGCGGAAGGCGAAGCTGGAGCGGGCGCAGGCGCACGCCGAGTAGGGGAGGGACCTTGATTCGTACGGTGTTCTACGAGGACTGGGAGATGGAGTGCTGCGGCACGCCGTTCTCGGTGGGGGACGAGGTGACGTGGAACGTCGTGCGCAGCACCTTGCCACCGGGGCAGCGCCCGGCCCCGGTGGACGCCGCAGACGGCGCCGGTGAGCTCTTCGTGTTCACCGCGCACTCCTCGCAGACCGGCACGCCGGCCACCCTCACCGGTCGCGTCCGCCGCATCCAGGTGGTGATCCGGGGCTATCGCGCCTCCCGCCGCGAGCCCGACTCGTTCTCGCCCGTGCCGGGCGACTTCCGGTTGCGCCCGGTGGACACCTGCCCGAAGTGGTTCAAACAGCCCGTCGGCGGACAGCTGCCGCCCCGCGACGGGCGCGCGTACCGGCAGGAGGAGACGGGCGTGCTGGTCGAGTTGGAGGATGCGGCGGAAGGGTGACCCGGTGACGGGTCCGTACGTTCGCGGGCGGGGGGACATGGCGACGGGGACAGGCGAGGCGCCGGGGCACGACGGGGGCGACGGCACGGCGCGGGCGGACGGGGGAGAAGGGCCCGACCGCAAGGACGGGCAGCCGCGCTACGGCATCCTCGGCACCACCCAGGCCCACCGCCCCGACGGCACCGCGATCCCCCTCGGCGGTGCCCGGCTGCGCGCCCTCCTCACGGCGCTGGCCCTGTACCCCGGGCGGGTGCGCACCACCGGCGCGCTGATCGCCGAAGTCTGGCCGGACGAGCCGCCGCGCGACGCGCATGCCGCGCTCCAGGCACTCGTCGGGCGGCTGCGCCGGGCGCTGGGCAAGGACGAGGTGCGATCGGCACCGGGGGATACCGGCTCTGCGCCGACCCCGAGGCGGTGGACCTGTACCGCTTCGAGCGGCTCGCCGACGACGGGGCACGCGCGCTCACGGGCGGCGACCCGGCCGCGGCCGCCGCCCTGCTGGACCAGGCGCTCGCGCTGTGGCGCGGCCCGGCATGCGCCGACCTCCCGGACCGTACGGCACCAGCCGCCCGCGCCGACGCCCGGCACCTGGCGGCGCGCCGGGACCGGGCCGAGGCCGACATCGCGCTGGGCCGCGCGGAGGAGGCGGTGCTGGCGCTCACCCGACTCAGCGGCGACCACCCGCTCGACGAGCCGCTGCACGCCGCACGGATCCGCGCCCTGCGCGCGGCGGGCCGCATGGCGGAGGCCCTCGCCGCGTACGAGGCGGTGCGCGAGGACCTCGCGTCCCGCCTGGGCACGGACCCGGGCCCGGCGCTCCGCGCCCTCCACGCGGAACTGCTGGCGCCGCCCGCCGGTCCGGCGACGGTGCCGACTGGTCCCGATGCGGCCGGTCTCGACGCGGACCGGCCCGTCGCGGCGAGGGCCGTCGCGGCCGGGCCCGCCGCCGGTCTCGGTGCGACGGGGGCCGGCGCGGTCGGACCCGCTCCGGCCGGTCACGGCGCGGCCGGGTCTGTTGCGGCCGGCCCCCTCACGGCCGGGGGCGCTACCGGTCACGGCGCGGCAGGGCCCGGCAATCTGCGGGCCCGGCTCACCAGTTTCGTCGGCCGTGAGGACGACCTCGCCGTACTCCGGGGCGACCTCGCCGCCCACCGGCTCGTGACGCTGCTCGGGCCCGGCGGCGCGGGGAAGACACGTCTGTCGCAGGAGGCCGCCGACGTCGCCGCCGGGGGCTGGCCCGACGGCGTCTGGTTCGTGGAGCTGGCCCCTCTGGACGACCCCGCGACCGTTCCGGAAGCGGTCCTCACCGCGCTCGGCGCGCGCGAGACCGTCATCCGCGGCACCGCCGCCGAGGGGCTGCGCGCGGCTGCCGATCCCGCCGAGCGGGATCCGTACTTCCGGCTCGGCGAGCACTGCGCCGCCCGCCGCATGCTGCTCGTCCTCGACAACTGCGAGCACCTGGTGCACGCCGCCGCGTACCTCGCCGAGTGGCTGCTCGCGCACTGCCCCGGCGTCACCGTTCTCGCCACCAGCCGGGAACCGCTGGCGGTTCCCGGGGAGTTGGTCCGCCCCGTCGACCCGCTGCCGGACCCCGTCGCCCTCAAGCTGCTCCAGGACCGTGGCGCGTCCGCCAGGCCCGGGTTCCGTACGGACGACGATCCGACGGCCTGCGCGGAGATCTGCCGCAGGCTCGACGGGCTCCCGCTGGCCATCGAACTCGCCGCGGCCCGGCTGAGGTCGCTCACCCCGCGCCAGCTGGCGGACCGGCTGGACGACAGGTTCCGGCTGCTGACGAGCGGCAGCCGGACCTCACTGCCGCGCCAGCAGACCTTGCGCGCGGTCGTCGACTGGTCCTGGGACCTGCTGGACGAGCCGGAGCGCGTCGTGCTGCGCCGCCTGTCGGCGTTCGCGGGCGGCTGCGACCTGGCCGCCGCGGAGGCGGTCTGCGCGGACGGCCCACCGTCGCCCGGACCGCATCCGGCAGCCGGGCCGGAGCGAGGAGTCCGGCCCGAGCCAGCAGCCGGTCCAGACCCCCGCGACGTCGCCGCGCTGCTCGGGTCGCTTGTCGACAAATCTCTGGTCGTCGCCACGCCCCAACCCGGCCCCGACGCCGCCGATGGCGGCATCGGCGGCGGGATGCGGTACCGGCTGCTGGAGACCGTCGCGGAGTACGCGGCCGAGCGGCTGGACGCCGCCGGGGAGCGGGCGGCGGTGGAGCGGCGGCATCTTGTCGCGTACCGGGAACTCGCCCGCGCCGCCGACCCCCTGTTGCGCGGCCCCGCGCAGCGCGCCTGGCTGGACCGGCTGGAGCGGGAGCACGACAACCTCCGTACCGCGCTGCGCCGCGCCGTCGCGGCGGGCGACGAGCAGGAGGTCCTGTGCCTGGTGCTCTCGCTCGGCTGGTTCTGGCAGCTGCGCGGGCACGGATCCGACGCCCGGCACTGGTCGGCCGCCGCCGCCCGGCTCGGCCCGAGTCCGCTCCGGCCGCCCGTCACCCCCGCCCCGCCGCTGTACGTCTCGCCGATCGACGCGCCGCCGCCGATGCCGCCCGAGCTGCTGCAAGAGGCGCGGCGCGGCGTGCGGCTGATCTCCCTGGCGAACCTGGACGGCGACATGACGGTGCTGGACGAGCGTCAGGAGGAGTTGCGCGACGGGCTGGTGGCGGCCTACCGCCCCGGGCTGCCGCAGACCTGCCGTACGCCCGGGGTCATGTGGTTCTACGCGGTGATCCTGACCGGCGACTTCGAACTGCTGCAGAAGGCGATCGACGGGGCGGTGGCCGCCTCCCGGGAGCTGGGGCTGGTGTGGGAGCTGGCGTTCGGCCTGCACCTCCGCGCCAAGATGGTGCGGGACACCGGCGAGTCGAGCTCCCACCACGCGGACGCGGACGAGAGCCTGCGGATCTTCACCGAGGTCGGTGACGCCTGGGGCGCGGCCGAGGCGCTGTCCGCCCGGGGCGAGTTGTTCGAGGCGGACGGCGAATACGAGGCGGCCGCCGCCGACTACCGGGCGGCCATAGGTTACGCCCACGAACTCGGCGCCCTGGCCCAGGTCGAGGTGCTGCGCGCCCGGCTGGCCGGGGCCCAGATCGAGTCCCCGGACCCGGCCGAGGCCGAGGAGGGCGAGCGGGTGCTGCGGGAAGTGAGCGCGGGCGAGAGGCACATCGGCGTCGACGCGGTGGCCTACGCCCAGCTGCATCTGGCCCTCCGGTACGGGGGAACCGGCCGCACCGACGCGGCGCGGGCCGAACTCGGCAACGTCATGCAGCAGTTCCATATCCGTGAGCTGCAGATGTTCCAGGGGGTGGTGGAGGGGATCCACGCCTGGCTGGACGTGCAGGACGGGCGGGCCGAGGAGGCGCTGACCCGGGTGCGGGTGGCGCTGCCGAAGGTGCTGCACCCGGTGGCGCGCGTGGTGGCCCCGCAGCTGCCGACCGTCCAACTGCTCACCGCCGCCCGCACGTTCGCCGCCATCGGCGGCGCCGGCGACGCCGCGGCGGCCGGGAAGGCGACGCGGCTGATCGGTGCCTACGACGCGCTACGGGGCGCGATGCGGGACCGGGTGCGGCGTCTGCCGTTCATGGAGCAGCAGGCCCGGGCGGCGGCGGAGGACCTGGCCCGGGCGGAGCTGGGCGATGCCGTGTACGAGCGCCACTACGCCGAGGGGCGCGGGATGACGCTGGAGGACGCCATCGCCCTGGTGCTCACGTCCGGTCGCGGAACTTCCGTACCGCCAGCGGCGCCGTCACCGCCGTGATCGCCACCGCCCACGCCAGCGTGCCCAGCACCGGCGAGGTGACCGCCCCGTGCCCCTGGGTCAGCGCCCGTGCCGCGTCGGCCAGCAGGGACAGCGGGTTGTAGTCGGTGAACGACTCCAGCCAGCCCGGCATGGTGGTGGGCTGCGCGAAGATCGACGATCCGAACTGCAGCGGCATGAGCACCATGAAGCCCACGCCCTGGACCGCCTGCGCGGTTTTCATGGACAGGCCGATCAGCATGAACACCCACGTCAGCGATGCCCCGAAGAGCAGGGCGAGGGCCACCGCGGCGATCAGCTCCAGCGGTCCGGTCTTCACGTCGAAGCCGATGACGAAGCCGAGCGTGAGCAGGATGAGCGTGGAGACCAGCATCCGGCCCATCTCCACGATGACCTTGGCTATCAGCACCGAGGAGCGGGCGATGGGCAGCGACCGGAAGCGGTCCATCACGCCGGTGTTGACGTCCTCGTTGAGGCCGGTGCCCACCCCCATCGCGATCTGGATGCCGCCCATCGCCATCATCCCGGGGATGAAGTAGTCGATGTACGCGTCCCGGTTGCCGCCCGTCATGGCGCCCCCGAAGACGTACACGAAAAGCAGCGTGAAGATGATCGGCATCAGCACGGCGTCGAACATCGACTCCGGATCCTGCTTGATCTTCAGGGCGTTGCGGCGCACCAGCGCGCCGATGTGCCGGGCGTTGTCACGCAGCCCGATCCGGCCGTCTTCGGGCAGGGCGGCGGGATTCGCGGGCAGGGCGGTGGCGGGTTTCGTGGTGACCGCGCTCATGCGGCGACCTCCTCAAGGGTGGTGGCGCCGTCGTCGGCGGTGGAGGTCTTCTGGCCGGTGATGGCCAGGAACACCTCGTCCAGGCTGGGCAGATGGGTGTCGATGCCGGCGAGTGCGAAGCCGCGCTCGCCGAGCAGGCCGATGACGGCGGTCAGCTGCTCGTCGCTGACGATGGGGACGTAGACCAGCCCCTCCTGTGGGGCGGCGGTGGCGCCGCCGATGCCGTCAAGACCGGCCTGGGCCAGGGCGCCGACCATACGGTTCAGCTCGCCCGGATCGGTCGGGCGGATGCGCAGGGTGCGCCCGCCGACCTTGGCCTTGAGCTCGTCCACCTTGCCTTCGGCGACGATCTTGCCGCGGTCGATGACCGTCAGCTCGCTCGCGAGCTGCTCGGCCTCCTCCATGTACTGGGTGGTGAGCAGCACCGTGGTGCCCTCGGTGACCATGTGCTTGACCTCGTCCCACACCTCGTTGCGGGTACGGGGGTCCAGACCGGTCGTGGGCTCGTCCAGATAGAGCACGGCGGGGCGGCCGATCATCGAGGCCGCCAGGTCCAGCCTGCGGCGCATCCCGCCGGAGTAGGTGTGCGCGGCCCGCCGGGCGGCCTCGGTGAGGGAGAACCGCTCCAGCAGCGCGTCCGCGCGCCGCCGCGCCTCCTTGCGGGGCAGGTCGAGCAGCCGCCCGATCATGTACAGGTTCTCCCAGCCGGACAGTTTCTCGTCGACCGAGGCGTACTGGCCGGTCAGGCCGATGGTGCGGCGCAGCTGCCGGGGCTGGCGTACGACGTCGTAGCCGGCCACGGTGGCGGTCCCGGCGTCGGGCTTGATGAGGGTGGACAGGCAGCGTACGAGGGTCGTCTTGCCGGCGCCGTTGGGGCCCAGCACGCCCAGGACGGTGCCCTCCCGCACGTCCAGGTCCACGCCGTCGACGGCCTTGGTGGCACCGAAGTGCTTGACCAGTCCGCGGACCTGGACGGCGTTCCCCCCGCTGGGGTTCGTCTTCGTTTCCGTCATGCCGCAGACGATGGCAGCCGCCACCGACAGACCACCGACAAGCGGCAGACAGCCCGCCGACGGGGGAAGATCGGCGGGCTGTCGGTGTGCCGCGATGGCTTGACGGGTGCCGCTGCGGCCTCAGCGGACCAGTGGTCAGCGGATCAGCTGCCCCACTGGTCGGTGGATCAGTGGAACGAGTGCTCCTCCGCCGGGTAGGCGCCCCCGACGACGTCCTCCGCGAACGCCTTGGCCGCGTCGCCGAGGGTCTGCCGCAGCTGCGCGTACTGCTTGACGAAGCGCGGTACCCGGCCGCCGGTCAGGCCCGCCATGTCCGTCCACACCAGCACCTGCGCGTCGCACTCCGGACCCGCGCCGATGCCGACGGTCGGTATGTGCAGCGAACGGGTGACCTCGGCGGCCAGCTCGGCGGGCACCAGCTCCAGGACGACGGCGAAGGCACCCGCGTCCTGGACGGCCTTGGCGTCGCGCAGCAGCTGCTGCGCCGCCTCCTCGCCGCGGCCCTGGACCGGATAGCCGCCGTACGCGTTGACGGACTGCGGGGTGAGGCCGACGTGCGCCATCACCGGGATGCCCGCCTGGACCAGCAGCTCGATCTGGTGGGCGGAGCGCTCGCCGCCCTCCAGCTTCACCGCGCCGACGCCCGCCTCCTTCACCAGCCGGGTGGCGTTGCGCAGCGCCTGTACCGCGCCTTCCTGGTAGGCGCCGAAGGGCAGGTCGCCGACGATGAGGGCGCGCTTGGTGCCCCGTACCACGGCGGCGGACAGGATGGTGACCTCGTCCATCGTGACGGGCACCGTGGACTCGTAGCCCAGGTGGCAGTTGCCCATCGAGTCGCCGACCAGCATCACGGGGATGCCGGCCTCGTCGAAGACGGAGGCCGTCATCGCGTCGTAGGCGGTGAGCATGGGCCACCGCTCGCCGCGCTCCTTGGCGGCGGCGATGTCACGGACGGTGATGCGTCGGGAACCGCTTCCCCCGTACAGCGCCTTGCTGCTGCCGTCGGGTTGTTTCCGCGCAGCCGCCGGGGCATGGCTGACGTGCGTCATTGCGAACGCTCCTTTGTCATCTCGAAGCACCCTCAGTGGTGTCTCCGGACCACCCCCATGCTGGCATGCGCCCCAGCGCTGGGAAAGTGCCCTCTCTCAGCGGTACGGAGACGGCGGAACGCGCGAACTCGGTCGGGTCACTTTCGATACGAGACGGCTTCGTATCGGAATTGATTTAACGTGGATCACATGGCGACCACTTCCGAGTCCGGATCCGAGGGCGTACGGGGCGTCCCCGAGAGCGTCCACCGCAGGCGGTGGGCGATCCTGACCGTCCTGATGTTCAGCGTCATCGTCGTGGTGCTGGACAACTCCATCCTCAACGTGGCGATGAAGACGATCGCCTCGCCCAAACCCACCGGCCTCGGTGCCCGGCAGAGCCAGCTGGAGTGGGCGATCAACTCCTACACGCTCGTCTTCGCCGGGCTGCTGTTCACCTGCGGGCTGCTCGGCGACCGGCTCGGCCGCAAGAAGACGCTGCTCACCGGCATGGCGGTGTTTGGGCTCGGCTCGGTGCTCGCCGCCTGGTCCAGCTCGCCCGGCGACCTCATCGCCTACCGCGCGCTGATGGGTCTCGGCGCCGCGCTCGTGATGCCCGCCACGCTGGCCATCCTGGTCAACGTCTTCGACCGCGAGGAGCAGCCCAAGGCCATCGGCATCTGGGTGGCCTCCGTCGGCCTGGCCATCGCGATCGGCCCGGTCACCGGCGGCCTGCTGCTGGAGCACTTCTGGTGGGGCTCGGTCTTCTTCGTCAACGTCCCCATCGTGATCGCCGGGATCATCGCGATGGTGCTGCTCATCCCGGAGAGCAAGGACCCCGACCCGGGCCGCCTGGACCCGCTGGGCGTGGTGCTCTCCATGATCGGACTCAGCCTGCTCGTCTACGGCATCATCAAGGGCGGCCAGCTCGCCGACTTCGGCAACGCGGAGGTCCTGGGCACGGCCGCGGCCGGCCTCGCCGTCCTGGCCTGCTTCGTCGTGCACGAGAAGCGCAGCGACCACCCGGCCATCGACATCGGCTACTTCCGCAAGCCGGCGTTCTCCGCCGCCGTCACCGCACTCGGCCTGATCTTCTTCGCCCTCATGGGCGTCACGTTCTTCATCGCCTTCTACACCCAGAGCGCGCGCGGCTACAGCGCCCTGCAGTCCGGCCTGCTGCTCCTGCCGATCGCCGCCACCCAGCTGATCTTCGCGCCACGCGCCCTGCTGGCCGTCGACCGCTTCGGCGCCCGCGCCGTCTGCACGACGGGAATGGTGCTGGTCGCCGGGTGCATGGCGGGCTTCCTGCTGATGGACCGCGACTCGCCGATCTGGTGGCTGGAGGTGCTGTTCTTCCTTCAGGGCTGCGCGATGGCGCACATCATGCCGCCCGTCACGGTCACCATCATGCACGCGCTGCCGCCCGAGAAGGCCGGGTCCGCCTCGGCGCTCAACAGCACCTTCCGGCAGCTCGGCGGGGCCCTCGGCGTCGCCGTGCTCGGCTCGCTGCTCTCCGCCACGTACCGCCGGGGCGTACGGGACGAGCTGGCGGCCGTGCCCGGGCTCCCCGACTCCGTACGCAAGGCGGCGGGCGAGTCCCTGGAGGCGACGCTCGGCATCACCGGCCGGATGGGCTCGGCGGGCGAGGGGCTGGCCGCCTCGGCGGAGGCGTCCTTCGTCCACGCCATGCACGTCACGGCCCTCAGCGCCTCGGCCGTCGCGCTCGCCGGCGCGCTGGTCGTCTGGTTGTTCCTGCCGGGCAAGCAGGCGGCGGGGGAGGAGGCCGGGACCCTGGCGGAGCCGCGGCGGACGACCTCGGAGCGCGGTCGATGACCGGCGCGCGCCCCGGGCCGCGACCGCCCGCCGGCCCCCCGGGCCGCCCGCCCGGCAGGCCGCGCAGCGCCGCCGCCGACACCGCGATCATCGAGACGGTGCTGCGCCTGCTGGAGGAGGGCGTGGGCATCGGCGGGCTGTCGATGGAGCGGATCGCGCGCGAGGCGGGCGTCGGCAAGGCGACCGTCTACCGCCGCTGGCGCGGAAAGGAGGCACTGATACTGGACGTCATGCGGTCCCTGGACGAGCCGAGCCCCGAACCCGCCGGGCTCTCGGTCCGGGACGACCTGGTCACCATCCTGGAGTTCATCCGGCGGCGGGCGCTGGCCAAGCGCCACTCCGCACTGCTGCGCGCCGTCGTCGCCCACGTGCGGGCCAATTCCGATCTCTGGCGCGAGTACCACGAAACCGTCATACAGGCGCGGCGCGAGACCCTGCTGGCCGTACTGCGGCGCGGTATGGCGACCGGCGAGATCCGCGACGACGAGGACCCCGAGCTGCTCGCCGAGCTCTTTGTGAGCCCGATACTCGCCAGGTCGATGCTGCATGAATGGAAGGACCTGTCGGACGGGCTGGCGGAGCGCATCGTGGACACGGTGCTGGAGGGCGTCCGGCCCCAGACGGGCCGGTAGCGGCCCCGACCCGGACCCGCCGTCGGAGGCCCTGCCCCGGACCCGGAAGGGCGCCGTGGACCCGCCCCCCGATCGGGCGGTTGTGCCCGTTCTGTCACAGCTGCCGCGTCGCGGCCCGAATTCGGAACCCACCCCGTCCGCCCTTACGTCCTCCCCTCCGTGAGGCGCCCGCGGCGGCGCCGGAAAAGCCCTGGTCATCGCCTATGGTCATGCCGTAGGCGAAGGTCAGCGGGCAGACACGCAGGTCCGGCAGTGAGGAACAGCGAATGGCGCAGGCGCACACGCAGGAGACGGAGCGGGACGGGGAGCCCCCTCTCCGGCGGACCGGCTCCCGGGCCCGGAACCTGTCGGACCGCCTCCGGAACCTGTGGGACCACTGGCGTACCGACCGCGGCATCTGGCGGCGCGGCATCGTCCTCGCCGCCTGCGCCGTGCTGCTCTCCCTGGTCATGATCTTCCACGCGCAGGTCCCCAACCGGGTGGGCAACCTCGGCAGCCTGGTGGAGACCTTCCTGCCGTGGCTGGGGCTGTTCATCCCGTTGCTGCTGGTCCTGGCGCTGGTGCGCAGGTCGGCGACGGCGCTGCTGGCGCTGGTGCTGCCGGTCGCCGTCTGGCTGAACCTGTTCGGCGGGCTGATGTTCTTCGACAAGTCCGGTGCGGGCGGCGACCTGACCGTCGTCACCCACAACGTCAACGCCGGCAACTCCGACCCCGAGGGGACGGCCCGCGACGTGGCCGCCTCCGGCGCGGACGTGGTGGCGCTGGAGGAACTGGGCGGCGACGGGGTGGCCGCGTACGAGAAGGTGCTGGCCGGTACGTACCGCTACCACACGGTGCAGGGCACGGTCGGGGTGTGGAGCAAGTACCCGCTGCGGGACAGCAAGCCGGTCGACATCAAGCTGGGCTGGACGCGCGCGCTGCGCACCACCGTCGCGACCCCGGACGGCGACCTGGCCGTGTACGTGGCGCACCTGCCCTCCGTCCGGGTGAAAATCGAGGCCGGATTCACCGCCAGCCAGCGGGACGACAGCGCGGAGGCGCTCGGCCAGGCCATCGCCGCCGAGCGGCTGGACAGGGTCGTCCTGCTCGGCGACCTGAACGGGACGATGAACGACCGGGCGCTGGCCCCGGTCACCTCGCAGCTGCGCTCGGCGCAGGGCGCGGCGGGCGACGGCTTCGGGTTCAGCTGGCCGGCCTCGTTCCCGATGGCGCGGATCGACCAGATCATGGTGCGCGGGGTGGACCCGGTGTCGGCGTGGACGCTGCCGAGGACCGGGAGCGACCACCTGCCGGTGGCGGCGTCCGTCGACTTCTGACGCCGTTCACCTGCGCGATTCCCGCCGCGAACACGGGGCATGAGAGACTTTGTTCCGCAAGGAAACATAATCGGTGCCGGGTCGACCGGGCCGGTGGCCACCCCGCCTCGTGAAAGGTCTCTCATGCCCCTCGCCCTGCTCGCGCTCGCGATCTCGGCATTCGGCATCGGCACCACGGAGTTCGTGATGATGGGCCTGCTGCCCAACGTCGCGGACGATCTGGGCACCTCCGTGCCCACCGCCGGCTACCTCGTCTCCGCCTACGCCCTCGGCGTCGTCGTCGGCGCCCCGCTGCTGACCGCGCTGGGCTCGCGCATCCCCCGCAAGCGGATGCTGATCGCGCTCATGGCGCTGTTCACCGTCGGCAACCTGGCCTCCGCCCTCGCCCCGAACTTCGGCCTGCTGATCGCGGGCCGGCTGCTGGCCGGACTGCCGCACGGCGCGTTCTTCGGCGTGGGCTCGGTGGTCGCGGCACGGCTGGTGTCCGAGGGCCGGCAGGCACGGGCGGTCGCCACCATGTTCCTGGGCCTCACCGTCGCCAACATCGTCGGCGTACCGGCCGCCACCCTGCTGGGTCAGCATCTGGGCTGGCGGGCGACCTTCCTGGTCGTGACCGGCATCGGCCTGGTCGCCATGGCCGCCCTCGCCCGGCTGGTCCCCGAGATCCCGCGCGACCAGCAGGCCGGCCTGCGCAGGGAACTGGGCGCCCTGCGCGACCGCCAGGTGCTCCTCGGTCTGCTCACCGCCGTCTTCGGCTTCGCGGGCGTCTTCGCCGTCTACAGCTACCTCGCGTCGATGATGACCGAGGTCACCGGCTTCGCCGAGTCCTCCGTGACGATCGTCCTGGCGCTCTTCGGCATCGGCATGACCCTGGGCGCCCTGGTCGCGGGCCCGCTGACCGACCGCGCCCTGCGCCCCACGCTGTACGGCTCGCTGGCGGCGCTCGCGCTCGTCCTGGTGGCCTTCGACTTCACCGTGCACGTGAAGTGGGCGGCCATGGCGACCGTCGTCGTCCTCGGCGCCGTCGGCTTCATGACCACCACCCCGCTCCAGATGCTGGTCATGGACAAGGCCCGGCACGCCCCGACCCTGGCCGCCGCCTCCAACCACTCCGCCTTCAACCTCGCCAACGCGGGCGGCGCGTGGCTGGGTGGCGCCGCCATCGCGGCGGGCTGGGGCTGGACCTCCCCGACCCTGGTCGGCGCGGCGCTGGCGGTCGCGGGCCTGGCCATCGCGGTGACCGCGGGCCTCATGGACCGCGCGTCGGCGGGCGCGGGGGAGCCGTCCCGGGTGGTGGCACGCGGCGCGGAGCCGGCGATGTCCCCGGAGCGCGTCACCCACTGACGCGCCCGGCGCGACGCGACCTGGCGCGGTGTCACGGGGGCGTGGGCGAGGGCCGGTAGCCCGTACATAGGATCAATGATCGACGCCGGGGCCGGCTCCACGCCGACTCCGGCGTCTGTCCTGCTCCACCCGCACCTTGGAGGACGCATGCGCGCCAAGCGCACCCTCGT
The DNA here is from genome assembly GCF_030553055.1 of Streptomyces sp. XD-27. Lineage (NCBI taxonomy): Bacteria > Bacillati > Actinomycetota > Actinomycetes > Kitasatosporales > Streptomycetaceae > Streptomyces > Streptomyces sp. XD-27. The sequence continues at coordinate 2,043,980 of NZ_CP130713.1, read as the reverse complement.
CACGGGCCTGCTGGCCACCGCCGCCCTCGCCGCCTCGGTCCCGGCCGCCGACGCGACCCCGCCCGCGACCTCGCCCGCGCCCGCGTACCGTACGAACTGCCCGCAGCTCGACACGTCGCTGACGTGGTACGGCGACAACCGCGCCAAGCTCCAGAAGATGATCGACGAGCGCGGAAGCTGCTCCGGCACCGGCGGTCCCCGCCCCGTCGCCGCCTTCGACTGGGACAACACGGTCGTCAAGAACGACATCACCGACGCCACGCTCGCCTGGGCCCTCAAGCACGACAAGATCCTCCGCCCCAAGAGCTGGACGGACACCAGCGCCTGGCTGACCCCGGCCGCCGACCGCGCCCTGACCCGGGCGTGCGGCACCTCCGTCCCCGTGGGCAGGCCGCTGCCCACCTCCCGCAACGCCGCCTGCGCCGACGAGATCATGGAGATCCGCTCCACCGCCACGACGATGAGCGGCGAGGAGGCCTTCGCGGGTGACTGGAACCACCGCCGCACGGTGCCCGAATACGCCTGGATACCCCAGCTGTTCGCCGGCCACAGCCCGAAGGCGTTGAACTCGTTCGCCAGGAAGGCCCGCGCCGAGAACCTCGCGGCCCCCGTCGGCAGCACGCAGACGGTCGGCACCCACAAGCTGGCCGGCTACATCCGCTACTACGACCAGCAGAAGGACCTCATCCGCACCCTCAAGGCGGCCGGTTTCGACGTCTACATCGTCTCGGCCTCCTCCGAGCCCATCGCCGAGGCATGGTCGGGCGGCGTCGGCCTGGACCGTGAACACACCATCGGCATCCGCAACCTCACCCGGCACGGAAAGCTCACCACCGGCATCCGCGGGTGCGGCGACGTCGCCGACGGCCGGGGCGACGCGCTGCCGTTCATGGACGGCAAGCGCTGCATGATCAACCAGGAGATCTTCAAGATCAAGGGCGCGAACGCCTGGCAGCGGCAGGACCCGGCGCACCGCCTCGCCTTTGGCGCGGGCGACGCGGACACCGACGTGACGTTCGTCGACGACGCCACCGGCGCGCACCTCGCCATCAACCGCAACAAGCCCGAGCTGATGTGCCGCGGCTACGACAACGCGGACGGCCGCTGGCTGGTCAACCCGATGTTCATCGACCCGCTGCCGCAGAAGCCGGGCACGTACCCGTGCGCCACGACGGGCGCCGCCGCGGAGGACGGCTCGCACGTCCCGGTCCTCCGCGCCGACGGCACGGCGATCCCGGACCAGACCGACCGGGTCTTCGGGGGCTGAGGGCAGTTGAGGGGCCACGTCGCGCCGTACGTGGCGCCCTCACCTTCCGGCGATCCGGCACCCGAGGCAGCGCGTATGCCGGGCGCACCGGTCCGGCCGCCGCCGAGCGCGTGCAGGCCGTCTACGGGCCGTACTACGCGCTCCTCGCGGTCCTCTTCGCGGGACTACTCGCCGGACGAAATCGCCGTACTCGCCGACTGGTTCACGCGCGCCGGTACGCTGACGCGCACTATGGTCCACGCTTCGCTGGGGACAGCGTCAGCCACCAAAACGAGAACGGGATACATGACTGCGAGGCAACGGGACTGTCGCAGAGGACGGATCACAGCGGCGCTCGTCGCTCTGTCCTCGTTGATGGCGCTGATATCGGGCACCCAGCAGGCGGCCGCCGACAACACGCCCATCAAGGACGCGGGCCGGCCGTTCACGAGCGAGGACGCGTCCCGCTTCGTTCTCCATCCGCGGGAGATGCCAGGTGTTGACGAGGGCCAGACGGCACGGTCGGTGATCGAGGGGGCCGAGGCGAAGGGCGTCGTGAAGCGGGTGACCCCGCTGAGCGTCGCGCAGTGGCAGGACGACATCAACGTCGGCCGGTCCCTGTGCCACACGACCGGCATCAACGGCACCTTCAAGTACAACGGGTTCTGCTGGGACAAGACCGACGACGACACCAGCGCCTGGTCCGGGGGCTGGCATCCGCAGGGCTTCACCGCCTCGCACGACGCGTACCCGGGCGGCACGGTCGACGGCCATCACCTGTACATGGCGACCTGGTACTACGGCGACGGCGAACGCGAGAGCGACCGCAACAAGAAGGCCCGCATCTCCATCCTCGAATCGACCAACGCGGTGCGGACCTACGGGCACGTCCTGCTCGTCAGGCCCACCGGCAGCCGGGCCAACCCCCAGTTCGCCACGGTCGACGATATTCACGCCGACGGCATGGTCTGGTACGGGGACAAGCTGTTCGTCGCCAATGGCGGCGAGTTGCAGATCTACGACCTCAACCACCTGTGGAAGGTCAACTCGATCTCCGAGAAGTCGGGCATCTCGGGCGGCACATCCGCGGCCGAGGGGCACCGGTGGGCCCTGCCCATGGTCGCCCGCTACTCGAACCGCACCAAGGACCAGCAGTACGGGGCCCCGCCGGACAAGCGCTCCAACATGAACTGCGACGGAGCGGTGGCCTGCCTGAGTTCCTTGAGCCTGGACCGCAGTGTGTCGCCGCCGAGCCTGGTCTCAGGACGCTTCGGGAACGCCCAACGCTCCGAGCCTGTGGACGTGATCCGCTGGCCGCTCGAGAAGCTCAGTGAAGGCGGAACCTCCCCCGTCACGGCGACGGCCGCCTACTCCACTCCCGTCCACGGTTTGCAGGGCGTGGCCACCGACGGCACGTACTACTACATGTCGGCCATGTGCGACACCGGTTACATGGGAGTCGCCGATCCCACGAACACGGATGCCTACTACTGCATTTGGCAGGCCAAGCCGGGTGGCTCCGTATCGATCCTCACCCGTACGTCGCCCCTCACTCAGAACCTGTCCTACGCGCCCTCCTCGGGCCGTTTGTGGGGCATGAACGAGCGCAACGGCAAGCGCGTCGTCTTCTCCCTGCTGCCGCGGAGGGCCGATGACTACCAGTACCTGTCCAACGACTACAGCAAGCTGTGCGCGGGCGTCGGCAGCAAGATCGACAACAGCAGGCCGGTCATCCAGTGGGGCTGCAACAACGCCCAGGACGAGCGCTGGGTGTTGGAGGAGACCAAGGACAGCAACGGCAACCCCGCCTACTTCATCCAGAACACGCACTCCGGCAAGTGCCTGGGCACCGGCAACAGCCTCGCCAACGGCAAGGGCATGATCCAGTACGCCTGCAACGGCAAGGTGGACGAGAAGTGGTGGTACGACCAGGACTCCCACGAGCTGCGGAACGTCTACTCGGGCAAGTGCCTGGGCCTGGGCTCCGCCGCCAAGAAGGGCAGCCAGCTCATCCAGTGGACCTGTAACGGCGCACAGGACGAGCGCTGGACCATCTCCAGGACCGCCCCCAAGGTGTGACCTGAACACGCGCCTCTGACGGCCCGCCGGGAAACCCGGCGGGCCGTGGCGTACCGGCCGACCCCTCCCTTCCTGCCTCTGAGGTCCAGGACCTGCCCGATGGGTCGCGAGCCGTGCGGGGCGAGCGAACGGTGTCAGTGCCCGGCACTAGGGTCCACGGCATGAATCACGACCGCCGACCGATACGTCTGCCCCGCATGGACGCCGCTCCCGTTCTCCGGACCGACTTCACCGACCCCGCCGGTTGGGCTCGCCTGCTGCAGGCCCTGGAGATGCCCGTCACCTTGGAGGAGGGCTCGCAGGACGTCTGCGACTACGACCGGGCCATCTCGTATGTCACCCCGATCGACAAGGAGAAGTACCGGGGCCTGCTGCCCGAGACGGTGCTCGCCGCCGCCCCCGGCACCGGCCACGACCTGCCGTACGATCACCTCTATCTGGCCGACGCGGAGACCTTCGCCTCCGACGATCTGCCGCTGCTCGGCATCGACATCCATGTGGACGACGCGGGCGATGAGCCCTGGCCGCGCGAGAAGCCGTTCCGTGTTCCGGCCCTGCAGGTGGCCGGCATCGAAATCAACGACAGCATCGCCAACTTGTTCTTCCGCGAATTCCACGCCTTCGACTGGTCGGACTCCGAGGTGCATGTGGCGGGGCCGGGGACGGCGGTGTACGAGGAGTTCCGCCAGATGGATCAAGAGGACGAGGACGACGACTGACGGGGTGTGAGCCCGCCCCTCCCAGGGCCGTCAACATGCCTATGCGCTTCCCTGACCAGACCAAGCTGTGCAATACCTGGGCCAACATCGCGGGTAAGCCCTGCGGCACCGTCCACGACTGATCGATGTCGGGGAAGCCGACACACAGGAGGCCAGGACATGCGGAGCAAGCGGCATCGACGCCAGGTGGCGCAAACCGTCGCGCTGCTGAGAGACCCTGTCGAGTCGGCCAAGCTGAGTCGCAGGGAAGTGGAGCGGTTGCTCTTCGACCAGGATGTCTGGAAGGAGATGACCATCGACGACCTGACCCGACTGGGCTTCCCTCCCGGTAGCGGCGACATCACCATCACCACGACCTAGATCCGGCCGCCTGTGGGGAGGCACCTGACCGGCTCAGACGCCAGTGCGGCACCTCGCGCCCAACCAGCCAGTGCGATCGCGCCGTCCGACGCAGCCCTCAGAGTCAAGGTCACGGGGTGCCGCACCAGGGCGTGTTGCGAAGGTGTGTGCGGCGACGGACGTGCCGTAGTACACCTGGGGAGACATAGAGACGCGTTTGTTCTCACTTGGAGTCGTCGATGGCCGTTCGCCGTGTCGTGCCCAACATCCAGTCGGAGGCCGCGCAGGGGAGCCGGGAGTTCTATGGCCTGCTGGGTTTCGAGGAGGTCATGAACCACGGCTGGATCATGACGCTCGCCTCCCCGTCCAGCCCGGCAGCGCAGATCAGCATCATGACCAGCGACAAGACCGCGCCTGTTACCCCCGATATGAGCGTCGAGGTGGACGACGTGGATGCGGCCTATGCGGTCATGCGGGAGAACGGTGCGGAAATCATTCACCCCTTGCAGGACGAGGAGTGGGGCGTGCGGCGGTTCTTCGTCCGTGACCCCAGCGGACGGGTGGTCAACGTCCTGGGCCACCGCTGACGGCCTCTCCCGCACCCCTGGTGAAGGTGCTGGTCACAGCCACTCGTTGATGGCCGCGACCAGGGCGGTAGCTTCGTAGCGGACGGCGAGTTTCTCGTAGCGTGTGGCCACTGCTCGGTGCCTCTTGAGGCGGGCGATGACGCACTCCACCGCGTGCCGCTGGCGGTAGTCGATCTTGTCGAACTTCGGCGGACGGCCGCCGCGGGCGCCGAGCTTCATTCGATTGCGAGCCTGGTCGGCCTTGTCTGGGACGGTACAGCGGACCCCACGTCGTCGCAGGTAGGCGCGGTTCTTGCGGGAGGCGTACGCCTTGTCAGCCCGCACCCGGTCCGGCCGGGTGCGCGGCCTGCCAGGTTCGATGCGACGCACTCGAATCCTCTCCAGCACGGGCTCGAACTGCGGGGAGTCCCCGCGGTGGCCAGCCGTGATCACGATCGACATCGGCTTCTGACCCTGCTCGACGGCCAGGTGCAGCTTGGTGGTCAGGCCGCCACGCGAGCGTCCGAGCCCGTGATCGCCCGGCTCGACTCCGATACCGCCGGGCGGTTCTACCTGCAGGCCCCCCGTTCCGGATCGGCGACCGCGTACGCGGCATCTCGTATGTGGAGCCAGAACGGCGCCGCTGGGACCGGCCGGAACCGTTCGAGGGGGTCGTGGTCCAGGTCGGCAGCGGCTGGGCGGGGGTAGACGCCGACCAGGCGTACCTGTGGACGCGCTTGGTGGACCACACCGAACGCAAGTCGCTGGTGTCGGAGGCGGAATTGCTGCTACGAGCCGAGGAGCGCCGCGGTGGACCACACCCTCATCAAGGGCGCTGAGTGGATGCTGAGCCCCGAGACCGCTGAGGGCGCACCACGGGGGATCTACGGCGCCCAGTGCCTCACCTGCGCGGAAGAGTCCGGCCTGGTCGACGACGACACACGCCCTGTCGGCGTGTGGGCGATCGCGCACACGCGGGACAACCCGACGCACCGGCAGTTCCTGGTCACCACGCACAAGCACTGGCGGGTCGAGCCTGTTCCCGCCAACCACGCCGCCGAACCCGAGCCCGAACCCGAACCCGAGCCCGAGGAACCAGCTCAGACCGCCCCGTCTGTTTCGGCCAAGCCGCCGTGAATCAGTCATCCCCGGCAAGCGCGGGAACTCAAACGATCCGGCGTTCATCTCCTAGGACAGCCCGACACACACGCATATTCCGGGCGATTCACTAACTATCTTTACTTTTCCCAAGGAGTCCCATCATGTCTCGTCGTAGCGCTCTGCGCTTCGCCGTTGCCTCCGTGGCCCTCGCCGGAGCCGTCCTGGCCCCGGCCTCCGCCTTCGCGGCCGAAACCCCTGGCGACAAGGGCGGCGGCGGTCAGGGGCCGGTGCTGCCGGTCGGCACGTGTGTGGTGAGCAAGGAGGTTTCGGTCGGCGCCGGCACCGTGGCGGTGCTGCTCAACACCAACATCGGTCCGTACGCGTCCTTCAAGGACGCGGGCGACGGCACCCAGGTCACCGACTGGCTCGACCGCAAGCACCCCAAGCTGCCCGAGTCCGCCGGAGTCCGGGCGGAGATCCTCGATGCCAACAGCGCCTCTCCCAAGCTGCTGACCAAATTCGAGGGCGGGGATGTCAAGCCGCTGATCACGGCCTTCCCCAAGGCGCCGACGAAGTCGAAGTGCTTCTGATCGCCTGATCCCGCTGTTCGCTTCAGCGTCGTAGTCCGCGAACAGCGAGCAGCGGACAGCGGACAGCGGGAGCCGAACCAGCACCATCACGACCGGCGGGACCCCAGCGGCCCGCCGGTCGCCCGCTGTCGGCGGCGCACGTGCTTACGGCCGGTCCTGGGCGGCCCGTGGCGGTACCGCGCAGGCGTCTGCGATCGCCGCGGTGTCCCAGTAGAAGGGACGGACGTTGGCGATCCGGCCGTCCGTGACCTTGATCGTCTGAAGGATCGGGAACGTGAGCTCGCGGCCGGTGGCACGGGCGCGGGCGCGGACCCGGGTGAGGACCACCGCGGTCTCGCCCGTCGCGAGGAACTCCTGCTCCGCCATGTCGAAGGTTTCCCACACCTGGCTCATCATGACGAAGAACCGTTCCATGCCCGCGTGTCCACGCCAGGTTCCGCCATAGGGCAGAGCGTCGGCCTGGTGCAGTACGACATCGGGCGCGAAGAAAGGGGCGAGCAGAGCGAACGGGGCCTGGCCCGGGCCTCCGGCTGCCAGGTATTCCGCCTCGGCCGCGTACATGCCGGTCAGGACGGTCATCGAGTCGAGGGTGGGTGAAGTGGTCATGCCGCCAGTGTGATCAGCCGCGGCAGATCACGCTGGCGGCGATCAGACATCGACATGTCTCGGCAACCGGTGGTCCCACGACTGTCTCTGAAGGGTCGCCAGGAATGATCGGTCAGGCGGCTACTGCACAATGAGCGGCAAGCAGCCCCCGACCTCGGCAGGGGCTGCTGCCTTGCCTGGAGGCGCGTTGCCATAACAGCAACATGAGTTGTAGCCCCGGTCGTTGTGGCCGCAGTCTGATGCTCGACCGAAGGCCGTCGACAACCATCAGGAGGCCACCACCATGACCACCCACGAAGGCGCCCGTTCCGCGCTGAGCGCCGACGGCAACCGGCCGCTGGGCGACCGCGTCCACCACGTCCGAGCCGGTGAGTTGGACGGCCATGCCGCCATCAGCGGCGGCACGGTCGGCTCGACGAACCTCTGGATGGGCCTTGTGGAGAATCCGCCCCTGAGCGCGACGGACAACCACCATCACGGCGCGTCGGAGGCGGGGATCTACGTGGTCAGCGGCCACCCCGTGTTCGTCTTCCACGACGGCACACAGGAGGTGCGGATCTCCGCCGGTCCCGGCGACTTCCTGCTGGTCCCCCCGTTCGTCCCGCACCGCGAGGAGAACCCCGATCCGGACGAGCCCGTGGTCGTCGTGATCGCACGGACCACGCAGGAGCCGATCAAGGTCTCCGTTCCCGAGCTGTACCACGTCCTCGCGGAGGAGCCGGACGCGGCGGCCCCGTGAGCGGTCAGGGGCCGACCTCGGCGAGGAACTCCCGCATCATCGCCAGCCACTCCTCCTGGCGCTCCGCGAACGGCAGGTGGCCGGTGGCCAGTTCGCTCAGGCGGGCGCCGGGGATGCCCTCGGCGAGTTCCCGGTGGTGGAAGGGCGTGACCAGGCTGTCGTGCGTCGTCGAGACGACGAGCGTCGGCGCCGTGATCTGCGCGAGGTCGCCGCGTACGTCGACGCGCTCGACCAGGTCGAGATGGTCCGCCGTGCCGGGCGGGATGGTCGCCGCGGCCTGCTTGAGGGCGGCGTCGAGGGTGTCCTGAGGGAGGGCGTCCAGGGCCGGCGCGCCCATGCCGATCAGGGCCGCGAAGGCCGCCAGTCGAGCGGCGTCGCCTGCCTGGAGGAGCTCCCGCCACAGCTGTACCGCGAGAAGGAAGCGCGGGTTCGGCCGGGCGAAGCCCGCGGTGAGGACGAGGGCCGTGACGCGTTCGGGGTGGCGGGTGGCCGCGCGCACGGCCACCGCGGCGCCCAGGGAGTACCCGGCGATCGCGAACGACTCCACGCCCTCCTCCACGGCGGTGGCGACCAGTTCGTCGGCCAGCCCGTCCAGCGTCAGCGGGGTGCTCCTCCGCGGGGTACGGCCCGTCCCCGGGAAGTCGGGCCCGACCACGGTGCGGCCCTCGGCCAGCCCGGCCAGTATCGGTCCGTAGTTGGGCTCGACGCCCCCGCCCGCGCCGTGTGCGAGCAGCAGACCGGGGCCCGTACCACGGACGACGCGGCCGAGCGAGGAGGTCGGAAGGGCAGGGGTGGACGTGGACATGCGCGCCTCTCTTTCGGTTACGGGGGCTTCCGCGAGAGGGACGCTAAGGCCTGACATCGATGTGAGAGTCAAGGCGTGAGAGTCAAGGCGTGGGAGTCAAAGGATGTGAGAGTCAGAGGATGTGAGAGTCAAGCGCGGGGAATCGAGGCCGCACCGAGTCGCGTCACCCTGATCGCAGGAGTTCCCCGATGACATGCCGTGCGGTGGTCGCCATGACCGGATGCGTGTCCCGGTAGTACGAGAGCTCCATGAGCGCGATCGACAACGCCCAGCCGCGGCCTCGCGCCCACATCGCGTCATCGGCCCCCACGGCGGCCCGGAAGACGCCGCGCGCGTCGGCGGGCAGGACGTACCACGCCGCGATCAGGTCCACGGCGGGATCGCCCACGCCCGCGCACCCGAAGTCGATGACGGCGCTGAGCCGGCCACGGGCGGCCAGCAGGTTCCCCGGTTGCAGGTCCGCGTGGATCCAGACGGGCGGGCCGGGCCACGCGGGTGCCCGCAGGGCCGACTCCCACGCGGCGGCGGCCGCGCCGGAGTCGACGACTCCGCGCAGCTTCTCCAGCGCGGCCCGCGTCGCGGCGTCTCGTGCCGCCAAGGGCTCGCTGCGGTACGCGGGAGGCGCGTCCGCGGGGTCGATCCGGCGCAGCGCGGTGACGAACTCCGCCAAGCCCCTCGCGAACGCGCCCGGTTCCGCCATGCTGTGGGCGGCCGGTGTCTCGCCCTCCAGCCAGCGGTAGACGGACCACGGGTACGGGTAGCCCTCGGCGGGCACGCCCTCGCCCAGCGGCACGGGGATGGCGACGGGAAGCGGCGGGGCGAGCCGCGGCAGCCACCGGTGCTCCTTCGCCACGTCGGCGGCGGCCCCCGCGATGCGGGGGAGCCGCACGACCATGTCCGGGCCGAGCCGGTACATCGCGTTGGCCGTGCCGACCGAGCCGACCGGCGCGACGGGCAGGTCCGCCCACCGCGGGAACTGCGCGGCGAGCAACCGGCGCACGAGGGATATGCCGATGTCCGCCTCGTCGGGATGCATCATGCGGGCATCCTGCCAGTGCCCCTGAGCACAGGCCACGGGGTTTCGGATCACCCGCGGGGGCGGCTCACGCGTGCTCGCGCCACCGGTTGGTGATGGGCAGGCGGCGGTCCTTGCCGAAGCCCTTACCCGAGATCTTGGTGCCCGGCGGGTACTGGCGGCGCTTGTACTCGGCCGTGTCCACCAGCCGCAGCACCCGCGTGACCAGCTCCTCCTCGAAGCCCGCCGCCACGATCTCCGCGCGGCCCCGGTCCTGGTCGACGTACAGCTCCAGGATCCGGTCCAGGACGTCGTAGTCGGGGAGTGAGTCGGTGTCGACCTGGCCGGGGCGCAGCTCCGCGCTCGGGGGCTTGGTGATGGAGTTCTCCGGGATCGGCGGGGTCTGGCCGCGGTCCCGCGCCGCCTGGTTGCGCCACTTCGCGAGGCGGAAGATCTGCGTCTTGTACACGTCCTTGATCGGGCCGTACGCGCCGACCGAGTCGCCGTAGAGCGTCGAATAGCCGCAGGCCAGCTCGGACTTGTTGCCCGGGGCCAGGACGATGTGGCCCTCCTGGTTGGACAGGGCCATCAGCATCGTGCCGCGCAGCCGGGACTGGAGGTTCTCCTCGGCCAGACCGGTCAGCCCCAGCGAGCCCATGTACGCGTCGAACATCGGGGCGATGGGGACGGTGCGGAAGTTCAGGCCGGTGCGGCGCGCCAGTTCGGCGGCGTCGTCCTTGGAGTGCTCGGAGGAGTAGCGCGAGGGCATCGACACGCCGTACACGTGCTGGGCGCCGAGCGCGTCGCACGCGATGGCCGCGACCAGCGCCGAGTCGATGCCGCCGGACAGGCCGATCAGGACGCTGCGGAAGCCGTTCTTGGCGGCGTAGGCGCGCAGGCCCACGACCAGCGCGGTGTACACCTCCTCGTCGTCGCCGAGCCGCTCGGCCTCGCCGCCGGCCAGCTCCGGCTCGTAGGGAGGCAGGGGGTCGGCGGAGAGCGTGACGTGGTCGACGCGCAGGCCGTCGTCCACGGTGCCCGAGGGGATCTCGTCCGCCGCGGCGGGCAGGTCCAGGTCGAGCAGCACGCAGCCCTCGGCGAACTGCGGCGCGCGCGCGATCACTTCGCCGTCGCGGTCGACGACGATCGAGTCGCCGTCGAAGACCAGCTCGTCCTGGCCGCCGATCATCGCCAGGTAGGCCAGGGTGCAACCGGCCTCCTGGGCGCGCTTGCGGACCAGCTCCAGGCGGGTGTCGGTCTTCTCGCGCTCGTACGGGGAGGCGTTGATCGACAGCAGCAGACCGGCCCCGGCGGCGCGGGTGGCCGGGACCCGGCCGCCCTCCTGCCACAGGTCCTCGCAGATCGCCAGCGCCACGTCCACGCCGCGCACCCGGATGACGGGCAGCGTCTCGCCGGGCACGAAGTAGCGGAACTCGTCGAAGACGCCGTAGTTCGGCAGGTGGTGCTTGGCGAAGGAGAGGGCGATCTCGCCGCGGTGGAGTACGGCGGCGGCGTTCTGCGGGGCGCCGGCCGGCTGCCCGTACCGCGGCTGGGCCTGCTCGCCGCGGTCGAGGTAGCCGACGAGTACGGGCAGGTCGCCGAGGCCCTCGTCGGCCAGGCGGGCGGCGAGCGCGCGGAGGGCGGCACGGGACGCCTCGACGAAGGAGGGGCGCAGCGCCAGGTCCTCGACGGGGTAGCCGGTCAGCGCCATCTCGGGGAACGCCACCAGGTGGGCGCCCTGCTCGGCGGAGTGCCGGGTCCAGTGGACGATCGTTTCGGCGTTCCCGGTGAGGTCGCCGACGGTCGAGTCGATCTGGTTCAGCGCGAGGCGAAGATGAGGCACGCGCCCAGTGTAATCGTCTGTCTGACGCAATAGGCGTGGGCTGGACCACACCCGCCGGCACGACGGCGGCGGGTGCCGGGTGGGCTCGTACTCCCGTCCCCGGCACCCGCCCGCGCCGTTCCCCGTCGTTACTTCTTCGCCGGGTCGACCTTGAAGATCTTGGCCATGTCGTCCAGCACGATGTGCGCGCCCTGCACCGAGACCGACGTCATCCAGGTCTCGTCGTCCACCTCGTGCACATCGCCGCTCTTCACGCCCTTGAGGCGCTTCCACAGCGGGTTGCCGAGGAACTTCTTCTCGCGCTCCTCGCCACCGGAGAAGGTGGTGTAGAAGATGACGTCGCCGTCGGCCTGCCCGATCTGCTCCTCGCTGATCTCGATGTTGAACTCCTTCGGATCACGCTGGTTCTTCGGCCGGGCCAGGCCCATGTCCTGCAGGATGATGCCGCTGAAGGTCTTCGGCAGGTAGATCCGCGTGGGGCCGTCGACGAAGCGGACGATCGACACCTCCGGCTTGTCCGCCTTGGCGTTGATCGCGTCGCCGACCTTCTTCGCCCGCGTCTCGTACGCGGTCAGCAGCTCCTCGGCCTTCTTCTCCTCGCCGAGCGCCTTGCCGAGCAGGGTGAGGTTGTCCTTCCACAGCGGGCCGGTGGTCTCCACGAAGACCGTCGGCGCGATCTCGGAGAGCCGGTCGTACAGGTCGTCGTGGCGCACCGTCGCCGAGACGATCAGGTCGGGCTTGAGCGCCGCGATGGCCTCCAGGTTCGGGCTCTCCTGCGGGCCGACGTCCTTGGTGTCCTTGACCGCGTCGCCGAGGTACTTCGGGAACCCCTTCTGGTCGCGGTACGAGCCGATGCCGCCGCACAGCGGACGGTCCAGCGCCACGACGGCCTCGACCAGGCTGTTGTCCAGGGCGACGACGCGCTTCGGCTTCGCCTCCAGCTTGGTGCTGCCCTTGTGGTGCTTGACCGTCCTGGGGAAGCCCGCGGCGGACTCGGAGCCGGCCTCGGAGGACGAGCAGGGGCCGGACGCCTTGCTCTCGGAGTCACCGCCGCCGCAGGCGGCGACGCCGACGGTCAGGGCGGCGGTGAGGACGAGGGCGCCGATTCGGCCACGCCAGCGGCGTCTGTCGATGTGCAGCACGGTGTTCCTTCCAAGGGGAGCGGGGATGGCTTAGGTAAGCCTTCCCTGTCTAAAGGCTGCGTAAGGGTAGCTCCACAGCGTGGAGGTGTGTTCCACAGGGGGTGGCCGAAAACGAAGGTTAGGCATGCCTTAACGTGTGCGCGTGTCCTTGAAGCCCGCGCCTGCCGCCGCGCAGGAACCGACGGCGACCGCCCGGCCCGCGCGGCGGACCTCCACCCGCCTCACCGTGGTGGTCGTCCTGCTCGCGCTGCTGGCCGCCGCGGGCTGCGCCTCGCTCGCCATCGGCACCAAGCCCGTGCCGCTGTCCGACGTGTTCGCCGCGCTCGGCGGCAGCCGGGAGGGCGACGCGGTCGTCGTACGGGAGCTGCGCATGCCGCGCACCCTCCTCGGGCTGCTCGTCGGACTGGCCCTGGGCGCGGCGGGCGCGGTCGCCCAGGACATCACCCGCAACCCGCTCGGCGACCCCGGGCTCATCGGCATCAGCGCCGGAGGCTCCTTCGCCGTCGCGGCGAGCATCGGCGGGCTCGGGCTGACCAGCTCGTACCAGTACATCTGGTTCGCCTTCCTCGGCGGGGCGCTGGCCGGTCTCCTCGCGTACGCGGTCGGCGGCACCGGATACGGCGGCGCCACCCCCGCCAAGCTGGCCCTGGCCGGAGCCGCCGTCACCGTCCTGCTCGACGCCTGCACCAACACCCTGCTGATGCTGGACGTCCGCACCCTGGACCAGTACCGCTTCTGGGCGGTCGGCTCGCTCGCCGGCCGCGACGCCGACCTGGCCTGGCAACTGCTGCCGTTCATCGCGGTGGGACTGCTGCTGGCCCTCGGGCTGAGCGGGCGGCTCAACGCCCTCGCCCTCGGCGACGACCTCGCCAGCAGCCTGGGCACCCGGGTCCGCACCACCCGGGCGCTCGGCGGGCTCGCGGTCATCCTGCTCACGGGCGCGGCCGTCGCCGCCGCCGGCCCCGTCACCTTCGTCGGCCTCGTCGTCCCGCACGTCGTACGGGCCTTCACCGGGCCGGACGCGCGCTGGCTCATCCCCTGCTCCGCGCTGGGCGGAGCCGTCCTGCTGATCTCCGCCGACGTCGTCGGACGCATGGTCGCCCGCCCCGGCGAGTTGGAGGCCGGAGTGGTCACCGCGCTCGTCGGCGCGCCGTTCCTCGCCCTGCTGGTCAAGCTCGGCAAGCTCAAGGAGCACACGCGATGAGAGTGGAGTTCGGGCCGGTCGGCGTACGGCTGCGCCCCAGGGTCGCCCTCACGGTCCTCGGGCTCGCGGTGGCCGGTTTCGCCGCCCTCATCGCCTCGGTGTCGATCGGCACCTACCCCATCCCCCTGCGGGACGTGCTCGGCGCGGTCCTCGGCTTCGGTGACGGCTCCGCCGACCTGATCGTCCATCAGCTCCGGCTGCCGCGCGCCCTGACCGCCCTCATGGTCGGGGCCGCCTTCGGGATGGCCGGCGCCATCTACCAGGCGGTCACCCGCAACCCGCTGGCCAGCCCCGACCTCATCGGCATCTCGGCCGGGGCCGGCGCGGGCGCCGTCTCCGCGATCGTCCTGGGCGGGGTCACCGCGGCCGGCGCCGGCACCTTCGAAGCGGTGCCCTTCGGGGCGCTGGCCGGAGCGCTGGCCACCGCCACGCTGATCTACCTGCTGGCCTACCGGGGCGGCACCATCACCGGCTACCGCTTCGTCCTCGTCGGCCTGGCCGCCAACGGCGCGTTGATCGCGCTCACCCGCTGGCTGCTGGCCCGCGCCGACATCGACCAGGCCTCCCGCGCCCTGGTCTGGCTCACCGGCAGCCTCAACGGGCGCGGCTACGACCACGTCCGCTGGGCCGGGTACGCGCTCCTCCTCCTGGTCCCGCTCACCCTCGCCCTGGCGCGGTCCTACCAGCTGCTCCAGTTCGACGACGACACCGCCCTCAGCCTGGGCATCCGGCTGGGCCGGGCCCGTATCGCCCTGCTGGTCCTGGCCACCTGCCTGACCGCCGTGGCCACCGCCGCGGCCGGACCCATCTCCTTCATCGCCCTGGGCGCCCCGCAGATCGCCCGCTGGCTCGCCGGAACCGCCGGGATCCCGCTGGTCATCAGCGGGATGGTCGGCTCCGTCCTGCTGCTGTTCGCCGACCTCGCCGCCCGCCAGGTCCTCGCCCCGACCGAGCTGCCGGTCGGCATCATCACCGGCGCCATCGGCGCGCCCTACCTGCTGCTGCTGCTCGCCCGCGCCAACCGGGCCGGAAAGGGAGGCTGACCATGGCCGACATGGCCGACATGGCCGACATGGCCGAGACGACGGGCGCGGCCCCTGCGGATGGCGTATCCGGTGCGGCGAAGACCGCCGATGCCGGCGCACCCGGCGCCGCGCTCGGCGGCACCGGGCTGCGCCTCGCGTACGGCGACCGCGTCGTCGCCGACGGGCTCGACCTGGAGATCCCCGCGGGCCGGGTGACCGCCCTGGTCGGCCCCAACGCCTGCGGCAAGTCCACCGCGCTGCGCGCCCTGGCCCGCCTCCTCAAGCCCGCCGCCGGCGCCGTCCACCTCGATGGCCGGGACATCGCCGAGCTCTCCGCCCGCGACCTCGCCCTCCGGCTCGCCCTGCTGCCGCAGAGCCCCGCGGCGCCGGACGGGATCACCGTACGGGACCTGGTCGCCCGCGGCCGCACCCCGCATCAGCGCTGGTGGCGGCAGTGGTCCCAGACCGACGACGCCGCCGTCGACGCGGCCCTGGAGGCCACCGGCGCCGCCCCGCTGGCCGACCGCGGCCTGGACGAACTCTCCGGCGGCCAGCGGCAGCGCGTGTGGATCGCGATGGCGCTGGCCCAGGACACCTCCGTACTGCTCCTGGACGAGCCCACCACCTACCTCGACCTCGCCCACCAGGTCGACGTCCTGGAGCTGGTCAGCGAGCTCAACCGGGCCGACGGCCGCACGGTGGTGATGGTCCTGCACGAGCTCAACCTCGCCTGCCGCTACGCCGACCACCTCATCGCCATGCGCGACGGCGAGGTGGCCGCCGCGGGCCCGCCCACCGACGTCGTCACCCCGGACCTCGTCCACGACGTTTTCGGCATGCGCGCCGCCGTCATCGAGTGCCCCGTCGCGGGCACGCCGCTGGTCATCCCCGAAGGCGGCCGCCGTACCGCCCGCTGAGCCGGGAGTCGACCACATACGCACCAACAGGCAAGATGGGCAGCACAGCGGTACACCCGTACGAGGTGAGGCGCAAGCGCCGTGTCTCGACCTGTGTGCGCAACGCACACGTAACGGTGTGGTGGGATGCTCAGGTGCCCCCGATGTGCCCCGCGGCCTGGGAACGGGCGGCCTGACCTGCGAGGATGGGTGGATATGGATAAGCAGCAGGAGTTCGTGCTCCGTACGCTCGAAGAGCGCGACATCCGGTTCGTGCGGCTGTGGTTCGCCGACGTGCTCGGCTTCCTCAAGTCCGTGGCGGTCGCCCCCGCCGAACTGGAGCAGGCCTTCGACGAAGGCATCGGCTTCGACGGCTCCGCGATCGAGGGCTTCGCCCGCGTCTACGAGTCCGACATGATCGCCAAGCCGGACCCGAGCACCTTCCAGATCCTGCCCTGGCGCGCCGAGGCCCCCGGCACCGCCCGGATGTTCTGCGACATCCTGATGCCCGACGGCTCCCCGTCCTACGCGGACCCGCGCTACGTCCTCAAGCGCATCCTCGCCAGGACCTCCGACCTCGGGTTCACCTTCTACACCCACCCCGAGATCGAGTTCTTCCTGCTCAAGGACAAGCCGGTGGACGGCACCCGGCCGGTCCCGGCCGACTCCTCCGGCTACTTCGACCACACCCCGCAGAACGTCGGCATGGACTTCCGCCGCCAGGCGATCACCATGCTCGAATCCATGGGCATCTCGGTCGAGTTCTCCCACCACGAGGGCGCCCCCGGCCAGCAGGAGATCGACCTGCGGTACGCCGACGCGCTCTCCACCGCCGACAACATCATGACCTTCCGGCTGGTCATGAAGCAGGTGGCGCTGGAGCAGGGCGTCCAGGCCACCTTCATGCCCAAGCCGTTCTCGGAGTACCCCGGCTCCGGCATGCACACCCACCTGTCCCTCTTCGAGGGCGACCGGAACGCGTTCTACGAGTCCGGCGCCGAGTTCCAGCTGTCCAAGGTCGGCCGGTCCTTCATCGCCGGTCTGCTGCGGCACGCCGCCGAGATCTCCGCCGTGACCAACCAGTGGGTCAACTCCTACAAGCGCATCTGGGGCGGCGCGAACCGCACCGCGGGCGCCGGCGGCGAGGCGCCCTCGTACATCTGCTGGGGCCACAACAACCGCTCCGCGCTGGTCCGCGTCCCGCTCTACAAGCCCGGCAAGACCGGCTCCACCCGCGTCGAGGTCCGCTCCCTCGACTCCGGCGCCAACCCCTACCTGGCGTACGCGGTGCTGCTGGCGGCCGGCCTCAAGGGCATCGAGGAGGGCTACGAGCTCCCGGCGGGCGCCGACGACGACGTGTGGGCCCTGTCCGACGCCGAGCGGCGCTCGCTCGGCATCGAGCCGCTGCCGCAGAACCTCGGCGAGGCCATCTCCCTGATGGAGCGCAGCGAACTGGTCGCCGAGACGCTCGGCGAGCACGTCTTCGACTTCTTCCTTCGTAACAAGAAGCAGGAGTGGGAGGAGTACCGGTCGGAGGTCACCGCCTTCGAGCTGCGCAAGAGCCTGCCGGTGCTGTAGCGGATCCGGCCCGGGCGGTCGCCTGGCGGATCCCCCGGCGGTCGCCTGGCGGGTCCCGCCCCGGCCGCCTGGCGGATCCCGCCCCGGCCGCCGGGCCGTCGCCGGGTCGCCGGGGCTAAGCTCGCAGGCGAGCGATCATGAGGCAGGCAGTGGGAGGCGGTGCGCCGTGCTGCACGGGCGACGGGACAGCCGGTTCGGGCGACTGCTGCGGTACGGGTTCAACGACCCGGCGGCGGCCGAGCGCCTGCTCGATCTGCCGGAGCTGGCCGGGGTGCGCGGCGACCCGGTGCTGCTGGACGCCCTCGGCGGCACCGCCGACCCCGACCTGGCGCTGCTCGGGCTCGTACGGCTGGTGGAGGCGCTGCCCGGTCCCGAGGACGCCGGCGGCACGGGGCGCGACGGCTCCCGGCAGGCCCTGCTCGACACGCTCGTCGCCGCCAAGCCGCTGCGCGACCGGCTGCTCGGGGTGCTCGGCGCGTCCGAGGCGCTGGGCGACCACCTGGCCCGGCACCCGGGGGACTGGCAGTCGCTGGTCACCTACGAGGCGGCGGACCTGCACCCCACCACGCCGGAGTTCGAACGGGCGCTCGCCGAGGGCGTCCGGGGCCCGGCAGGCATGGCCCGCCCGCGCCCCGACGCGCTGCGCGCCGCCTACCGCCGCGCGCTGCTGGGCATCGCGGCCCGCGACGTCTGCGGCACCATCGACGTCGTCCAGTCGGCCGCCGAGCTGGCCGACCTCGCCACGGCGACGCTCCGGGCCGCCCTGGAGATCGCCGCGGAGGAGCAGCCCGCGGACGCCGCACGCTGCCGGCTCGCCGTGATCGGCATGGGCAAGTGCGGCGGCCGGGAGCTGAACTACGTATCGGACGTGGACGTCATCTTCGTCGCCGAGCCCGCGGCGGACGACGGGGGACGGGAGGGCGAGGAGGCCAAGGCCCTCCAGGCCGCCACCCGGCTGGCCTCCCGCATGATGCGGATCTGCTCCGACGTCACCGCCGAGGGCACCATCTGGCCGGTCGACGCCAACCTCCGCCCCGAGGGGCGCAACGGGCCGCTGGTGCGGACCCTCTCCAGCCATCTGGCGTACTACCAGCGCTGGGCCAAGACATGGGAGTTCCAAGCCTTGCTCAAGGCCCGGCCCGTCGCCGGCGACCCGGAGTTGGGGCGTGCCTACGTTGAAGCCGTGGAACCTCTGGTATGGCAGGCCGCCGAGCGCGAGAACTTCGTCACCGACGTCCAGCAGATGCGCCGCCGCGTCGTCGAGAACATCCCCGTCGCCCAGATCGAACGGGAGCTGAAACTCGGCCCCGGCGGGCTGCGCGACGTCGAGTTCGCCGTGCAACTGCTCCAGCTGGTGCACGGCCGCACCGACCCGTCCCTGCGCAGCGGCACCACCCTCGACGCCCTCGACGCGCTGGCGGCCGGCGGCTATGTGGGCCGCGCCGACGCGGCCGTACTCGACTCGGCGTACCGCTTCCTGCGCTCCATGGAGCACCGCATCCAGCTCTACAAGCTGCGGCGTACGCATCTGATCCCCGAGGACGAGGCCGAACTGCGCCGCCTGGGCCGCTCGTTGGGCTTCCGTACGGAGCCGGTCAGCGAGCTGGGCAAGGAGTGGCGGCAGCACGCGCGCGAGGTCCGGCGGCTGCACGAGAAGCTGTTCTACCGGCCGCTCCTGGACGCCGTCGCCCGGCTGGAGCCCGGCGCCGCCCGGCTCAGCGCCGCGGCGGCCGGCCAGCGGCTGGAGGCGCTCGGCTATGCCGACCCAGCAGGCGCTTTGCGCCATCTCGAGGCGCTTGCCTCAGGAGTCACCCGGAAGGCGGCCATTCAGCGTACGCTGCTGCCCGTGCTGCTGGGCTGGTTCGCCGACTCCGCAGACCCCGACGCGGGCCTGCTGAACTTCCGTAAGGTGTCCGACGCGCTGGGCAGGACGCCGTGGTACCTGCGGCTGCTGCGAGACGAGGGCGCGGCCGCGGAGAACCTGGCGCGGGTGCTGTCCGCCGGACGGCTCGCCCCGGACCTGCTGCTGCGCGCCCCCGAAGCGGTCGCCCTGCTCGGCGACCCGGAGGGGCTCAGGCCCCGTGGCCGCCCCGCCCTGGAGCAGGAGATCCTCGCGGCGGTCGGCCGCGCCGACGGCGGTGAGCAGGCGGTGGCGGCGGCCCGCGGCGTCCGGCGGCGCGAGCTGTTCCGCACGGCCGCGGCGGACATCATCGGCGCGTACCGCAACGGCTGGCACGCGGGCGGCGGCGGTCTGCACCGCAACGGCGCGACCACGGCCGCGCCCGGCGCGCTGGGCGGCCCCCTGGGGGCCACGCCCGCGAGCGGCCTGGTCGGCGGGACGGCGGCCCCCGGCTCACTTCGCGGCGTATCCGGCGACGGTACGGTGCGCGGCACGGGTGGTGGCATGGCGGCGGGCGGACCTGGCCCGCAGGGCGGCTCCGGCGGCACCGCACGCGGCGTCACCCCAGGCTTCCGCGCGCCCGGTTCCGGTCCCGCCCCGGCAGGCCGACAGGGCACAGGACGGGGCGGCGGCGGCCTCGGCGGTGTCGGACAAGGGGCGCCCGGTTCCGGTTCCGCCCCGGCAGGCCGCGGGCCCACAGGACCGGTCGGCGGCGCTCCGGGCGCCGCGGCCGGGGGCTCGCGCGGCCCGGCCGGACGCCTCGGCTCACCGGGCGGCCAGGACGGCCCCGGCGGCCCCGCCGCGGCCGCCCGGCACACGGCTGCCGTCCCGGTCATGGCCGATCCCGACCCCGCCCACAACAACCTCGGCGCCTCCGTCGACCTCGTCGGCGGTGCCGTGTCCGACATCAACGCCGCCACCCTCGCGGGCGCGCTGCGCGCCGCCGTGCGCGATGCCTGGGGCGAGACGCTGCCGACCCGTTTCGCGGTCATCGGCATGGGCCGCTTCGGCGGCCACGAACTCGGCTACGGCTCCGACGCCGACGTGCTCTTCGTGCACGAGCCCCGTGACGGCGTCGCCGAGCAGGAGGCGTCCCGGGCCGCGTTCGCCGTCGCCAACGAGATGCGGCGGCTCCTCCAACTGCCCACCGTCGACCCGCCCTTGCACATCGACGCCGACCTGCGCCCGGAGGGCAAGTCGGGGCCGCTGGTGCGCACCCTCGGCAGCTACGCCGCCTACTACCGGCGCTGGTCGCTGGTCTGGGAGAGCCAGGCGCTGCTGCGTGCCGAGCCGGTCGCGGGCGACGCGGAACTCGGCCGCCGCTTCACCGAACTCATCGACCCGCTGCGCTACCCGGCCGAGGGTCTCGGCGAGGACGCGGTCCGGGAGATCCGGCGGCTCAAGGCCCGGATGGAGAGCGAACGGCTGCCGCGCGGCGCGGACCCGACCCTGCACACCAAGCTGGGCCGCGGCGGCCTGTCCGACGTGGAGTGGACCGTCCAGCTGATCCAGATGCGGCACGGCTGGGCCGAGCCGGGCCTGCGCACCACCCGCACCCGCGAGGCGCTGGCCGCCGCGCACGCGGCACGGCTGATCGACACGGAGGACGCGCAGATCCTCGACGAGGCGTGGGTGCTGGCCACCCGGGTGCGCAACGCGGTGATGCTGGTGCGCGGCCGGCCCGGCGACACCTTCCCCGTCGGGAGCCGCGAACTCGCCGCCGTCGGCCGGTATCTGGGCTACGAGCCCGGCCACGTCGGCGAGATGCTCGACGACTACCGCAGGATCACCCGCCGCGCCCGCGCCGTGGTGGAACGGCTCTTCTACGGCGGCTGAGCGGGTCCACGACGTGTTCCGGTGCGAGGGCTTCCCCTGTCCCGCCCCTTCCCGAAACTGGGGCTCCGCCCCAGACCCCGGGGTTCCAGGGGCGGAGCCCCTGCCACGCGGCGGAGCCGCGCATGAGACGCGGTGCCGCGTGGCACACCGGAGAGGCCCTACGCCCGCGGCCGGGCGGGAGGGACCGTGGCGCGCTGCCGTACCAGGTCAGGGCCAAGGGCGGAACCGCCGCCGCCCCGCGGCGTCGGCGCGAAGAGCTGCTCCAGGACCGCCGCCACCCCGTCCTCGTCGTTGCGCGGCGCCACCTCGTGCGCGACGGCGCGCAGGTCCGGGTGCGCGTTGCCCATCGCGACCCCGTATCCGGCCCAGGTCAGCAGCGGAATGTCGTTCGGCATGTCACCGAAGGCGATCGTCTCGGACGGGGTGAACTCCAGCCGCTCGGCCGCGCGCCGCAGCCCGGCCGCCTTGGTGACCCCGGCGGGCAGGACCTCGACCATGCCCTTCTCGGAGTGCGTGACCGACACGTCGGCCCCGCCGACCCGCGCCGCCGCCTGGGCGACCAGCTCGTCCGGCAGCTCCCGGTGGCACAGCAGCACCTTCTCGATGGGCTGGGCGAACAGCTCGGCCGGGTCCTCGACCAGACCCCACTCGGGCCGCATCCGGTCGGTGAAGCGCGGCGTGATCACAAAGCGGTTCGCGGGCGCGGCCGTGACCACCGCCAGCTCCAGCCGCGTCCCTCCCAGCGCCCGCTCCGTACGGTCCACCACCGAGCGGGCCAGGTCCCGGTCGAGCTCGGCGCTGCTCAGCAGCCGGTCCGCCGTGGCGTCGTACAGCTGCGCGCCCTGCCCGCACACCGCGAGGCCCCGGTAGCCGATCGCGGTGAGGAACGGCCGGCAGGAGGCGGCGGGCCGCCCGGTGACGACGATGTGGCGCGCCCCGCCGTCCGCGGCCAGCGCGAGCGCCGCGCGGGTACGGGCCGAGACGGTCCGGTCGCTGCGCAGCAGCGTGCCGTCCAGGTCCGTGGCGACGACGGTTAACCGGGACCGTGCCGGGCGGCGCGGCGCCCCCGCGCCCTGCCGCGGGCCCAGGGTGCATTCCATGTCAGGTTCCCTCCCAAGACGGGGCGCATCCGCTGGTCGGTGCGGATGCGATCAAGGAACCTTAACCGGTGTGGCGGCCGGTCCTCCGGGGGCCGCTGGGGGAGGACGCCGCAGGCTCCGCGACCCGCGACGCCTGTTCCACCCGCCCCGTCCGTTCCACCCGCGCCGGCTGTTCCACCCGCGCCGGCTGGTCCGCCGGTACCTTCGGCAGCCGGTAGCAGAACCTGCCGTACCACAGGAGCGACAGCGCGAAGCCGAAGCCGAGGCAGAGGATGCCGCCGGCCGCGTCCAGCCAGAAGTGGTTGGCGGTGGCCACGATGACCACCAGGGTCGCCGTCGGGTAGAGCAGCCCCAGCACCTTCACCCACACGGGGCGGGCCAGCATGGCGATCGTCAGCCCGCACCACAGGGACCAGCCGATGTGCATCGAGGGCATGGCCGCGTACTGGTTGGACATGTTGGCCAGGTTGCCCGACGCCATGGAACCCCAGGTGCGGTGCACCACGACGGTGTCGACGAAGTCCCCGCCGGGCATCAGCCGGGGCGGGGCCAGCGGGAACAGGTAGTAGCCGAGCAGCGCGACACCGGTGGTCGCGAAGAGCACCAGGCGGGTGGCGGCATATCGGCCGGGATGCCAGCGGTACAGCCACACCAGCACGCTGATCGTCACGATGAAGTGCAGCGTCGCGTAGTAGTAGTTCATGGGCACGATCAGCCACCCGACCGAGTCGACCGCGTGGTTGACCGAGCGTTCGAAGGCGAGCCCGAGGGTGTGCTCCCACTCCCAGATCCAGTCGGCGTTGCGCAGCGCCTCGGCGCGCTGCGCGGGCACCGCGTTGCGGATCAGGGAGTACGTCCAGTAGCTGACGGCGACCAGCAGGATCTCGAACCACAGCCGGGGCCTACGGGGCGTGCGCAGCCGGGTCAGAAGCGTAGGCGGGGAGGAGGGGACGGCCTCGGTCTCGTCGATGGGTGACGAGGTCGCCGTCCGGCCTTCAGGGGTCCTCAGGATCGCTTCACCCATAGGGCAACAGTCTGCCAGATGGTGAGCTGCACCAGATCATCCCGAGGTACGGTCTTCGCCAGTTCTGTCCCGCTTCTGGACGGATCCTCGTCCCCCGGGTACCGAGGCGGTTGAACCTCGAACCACCAGTTCGGGGAGGAAGACGAACTCGCTGTGCGGGGCCGGGGTGCCGCCGATCTCCTCCAGCAGCGCCCGCACCGCCGCCTGCCCCATCGACTGCACCGGCTTGCGGATGGTGGTCAGCGGCGGATCGGTGAACGCTATGAGCGGGGAGTCGTCGAAACCGACCACCGAGATGTCGCGCGGGACCGCGAGCCCCCGCTGCCGGGCGGCGCGGATCGCGCCCAGCGCCATCATGTCGCTGGCGCACACCACCGCCGTGCAGCCGCGGTCGATCAGCGCGGTCGCGGCGGCCTGTCCGCCCTCCAGGGTGTAGAGGGAGTGCTGGATCAGCTGCTCGGACTCCTCGGCGGACAGCCCCAGCTGCTCGGCCATCCCGCGCTGGAAGCCCTCGATCTTCCGCACCACCGGGACGAACCGCCTCGGGCCCAGGGCCAGCCCGATCCGGGTGTGCCCCAGCGACGCCAGGTGGGTGACGGCCAGCACCATCGCGGCCCGGTCGTCGGGGGAGATGAACGGCGCCCGCACCTTCGGCGAGAAGCCGTCCACCAGCACGAACGGCACGCCCTGGCCGCGCAGCTGGTCGTAGCGGCCCATGTCGGCGGAGGTGTCGGCGTGCAGTCCGGAGACGAAGATGATCCCCGCGACGCCCCGGTCCACCAGCATCTCGGTGAGCTCGTCCTCGGTGGAGCCGCCGGGGGTCTGGGTGGCCAGCACCGGCGTGTAGCCCTGACGGGTCAGCGCCTGGCCGATCACCTGGGCCAGCGCCGGGAAGATGGGGTTCTCCAGCTCGGGGGTGATCAGCCCGACCAGCCCGGCGCTGCGCTGCCGCAGCCGCACCGGCCGCTCGTACCCCAGGACGTCGAGTGCGGCCAGGACGGATTCGCGGGTGCCCGCCGCCACCCCCGGCTTGCCGTTGAGCACGCGGCTGACCGTGGCCTCGCTGACCCCCGCCTGGGCTGCGATGTCAGCAAGCCGTGCGGTCATGGGATTGGACTGTACCGGTCGCATGTCACATTGCCCACCACGTACAGGAGTCGGGGGGCAGACGCACCGTGTCCGCCCTGGCGCCCGGCTCGGCGGAGGACAGCAGCAGCCGCCCCGGTACGGGGAGTTCGACGGCGTCACCGCGGGTGTTCAGGACGCACAGGAAGCCCGGCCGGGACAGCGCGAGCACGCCCTCCGGCGCAGGTCCCCAGGACATCGGGCCGTCGCCGAGGCCCGGCACCTTCCGGCGGATGGCGAGGGCGGAGCGGTACAGCTCCAGGGTGGAGCCGGGGTCCCCGGTCTGGGCCTCGACGCTGAGCGCGGCCCAGCTGTCGGGCTGCGGCAGCCAGCTCGGACCGCCCTCCTCGGGCCCGAACCCGTACGGTGCCTGCGTACCCGACCACGGGATCGGCACCCGGCAGCCGTCCCGGAAGCCGTCCTGGCCGGCCGCGTCGCCGGTGCGGAAGAAGGCGGGGTCCTGGCGGACCTCGTCGGGCAGGTCGGTGACCTCGGGCAGGCCGAGCTCCTCGCCCTGGTAGATGTACGTGGAACCGGGCAGCGCCAGCATCAGCAGCGCGGCCGCGCGCGCCCGCCGCAGCCCCTGCTCCGGGCTGTCCTCGGCGTAGCGGGTGGTGTGCCGTACGACGTCGTGGTTGGACAGCACCCATGTCGTCGGCGCCCCCACCGAGGCGGTGGCGGCCAGCGACTCGTCGATGACCGCCCGCATCGCGGCGGCGTCCCACGGACAGCGCAGGAAGTGGAAGTTGAACGCCTGGTGCAGCTCGTCGGGGCGGACGTACAGGGCGAGCCGGTCGGCGCTGGGCGCCCACGCCTCCGCGACGCCGATCCGGTCGCCGGGGTAGGAGTCCAGCAGCCGCCGCCACGAGCGGTGGATCTCGTGCACGCCGTCCTGGTCGAAGAACGGCAGCACCTGCGCGCCGATGAGTTTGGCCTGTTCCTTGCGGCCGATGTCGGGCAGCCCGGCCGCCTTGACCATGCCGTGCGCGACGTCGATACGGAACCCGTCCACACCCAGGTCGAGCCAGAAGCGCAGCACGGAGTCGAACTCGGCGCGCACCTCGGGGCAGTCCCAGTCCAGGTCGGGCTGCTCGGGCGCGAACAGGTGCAGGTACCACTCTCCACCGGTCCTCGACCGGGAGGTGCCCCCAGGCGTGCCGTCGGGGTCCGTGGTCCGGGTCCAGGCCGGGCCGCCGAAGACCGACTCCCAGTCGTTGGGCGGCAGCGCGCCGCCGGGTCCCCGGCCGGGGCGGAAGTGGTAGCGGGCGCGGGCCGGGCCGCCGGGCCGGTCCGCCAGCGCCTCGGCGAACCACGGGTGCCGGTCGGAGGTGTGGTTCGGCACCACGTCGACGATCACCCGCAAGCCCAGCTCATGGGCGGTGCGCACCAGGTCGTCGGCGTCCTGGAGGTCCCCGAAGAGCGGGTCCACGGCGCGGTAGTCCGCCACGTCGTAGCCGCCGTCGGCCTGCGGCGAGGCGTAGAACGGCGTGAGCCAGACGGCGTCCACACCCAGCCGGGCGAGGTGCGGCAGCCGCTGCCGGGCCCCGCGCAGATCGCCGATGCCGTCGCCGTCGCTGTCCGCGAACGACCGCACGTACACCTGATAGATGACCGCGTCGCGCCACCAGCCGGCGCCGCCGTCCGGTGCCGGGGCGGTCTCGGGGCGGGGAGAGGGAGCGGAGGTCGTCGTCAGCTCTTGCGTCATGGGCAGCTCCTGCGTCATGGGCGCTCTCTGTCGAACCGGCCGGGCGGCTTAACCGGAACGTAACAGCTTTGCAAGACTTGCGGAAGAGCTTGCAGACTCTCAGCCGGGCGCGCCGCCTACGCCCCCGCCACGGCGGTGTCAAGCGCCCCATCGGCAACCGCCAGGACACGCCGACGTAACGATCCCCGGCTCTTGCAGAAATTTGCCGCAAGGTCTTTCGGTGCTTTTGCATCCCTGTTACGTTCCTCGACAACTCGGCGCCGCGATGGCGCGGCCGGCTTCGAAGGAGTTCACATGCGACGTGGCATAGCGGCCACTGCGCTCGTCGCGGCGATAGCGCTCGCGGCGACCGCCTGCGGCGGTGACGACAGTGACAGCGGTAGCAAGTCCCCCGGAGAGATCTCCGGCACCGTGACCTACTGGGACACCTCCAACGATGCCGAGAAGGCCACGTACGAGAAGCTCGCCGAGGACTTCTCCAAGAAGTACCCGAAGGTCAAGGTCAAC
Organism: Streptomyces sp. XD-27; assembly: GCF_030553055.1. Classification (NCBI taxonomy): domain Bacteria; kingdom Bacillati; phylum Actinomycetota; class Actinomycetes; order Kitasatosporales; family Streptomycetaceae; genus Streptomyces; species Streptomyces sp. XD-27. The sequence continues at coordinate 2,017,290 of NZ_CP130713.1, read as the reverse complement.
TACGTCAACGTGCCCTTCGGCGAGGCGCTGAACAAGTTCAAGAACGCCGCCGGCGCCGGCGGCTCCGGCGCCCCCGACGTGCTGCGCGCCGAGGTCGCCTGGACCCAGGACCTCGCCAATATCGGCTACCTGGCCCCGCTGGACGGCACCCCGGCCCTCGACAACGAGAAGGACTACCTGCCCAAGGCGCTCGCCAGCACCAAGTTCAACGGCAAGACCTACGCCGTACCGCAGGTCATCGACACCCTGGGCCTCTTCTACAACAAGAAGCTCCTCAAGGACGCGGGCGTCGAGCCGCCGAAGTCCCTGACCGAGCTCAAGGCCGCCGCCAAGAAGATCAAGGACAAGACCGGCAAGACCGGTCTGTACCTGCGCGGCGACGACGCCTACTGGTTCCTGCCCTTCATCTACGGCGAGGGCGGCGACCTGCTCGACACCGAGGCCAAGAAGGTCACGGTGGACGACGAGGCGGGAGTCAAGGCGTTCGCCGCCGCCCGCGACCTGGTCAAGTCCGGCGCCGCGACCACCGACGCCACCGACGGCTGGGACAACATGCAGAACGCCATCAAGAACGGCGACGTCGCCATGACGATCAACGGTCCGTGGGCGATCGAGGACACCCTCGCGGGCAAGGCGTTCAAGGACAAGGACAACCTCGGCGTCGTCCCGGTCCCGGCCGGCGGCGCCGGGCAGGGCTCCCCGCAGGGCGGCCAGAACCTCACCGTGTACGCGGGCTCGAAGAACCTCGACGCCTCCTACGCGTTCGCCAAGTACATGAGCTCGGCCGAGGTCCAGATCAAGACCACCGAGAAGCTCAGCCTGCTGCCCACGCGCGCCTCGGTCTACGAGAACAAGGCCGTCGCCGCCAACCCGAAGGTGAAGTTCTTCAAGGACGCCGTGGACAAGGCCGTCGAGCGCCCCTGGATCCCCGAGGGCAACAGCCTCTTCCAGGCGATCCTCGTCCAGTTCCCGAACGTGGTGACGGGCAAGACCTCGCCTGAGGACGCCGCCTCCGAGGTCGGCGACGCGTACCGCAAGCTGCTCAAGGGCGACTGGAAGTAGGGGACCGGACACCGATGGCTGTCGACACCAGGCAGTCGGCGGGATCGGCCGGGGGCGCGGACGGCGCCCCCGGCCGGGTCCGCAAGACTGCCACGAGCAAGGGCGGACCCGGCCGGATCCGCCGCGCACTGGCCACCCACTGGTACGCCTGGGCCATGGTCGCCCCCGTGGTGATCGTGATCGGCGTGATCGTGGGTTACCCGCTGGGCCGCGGCGTCTACCTGTCGCTGACCGACGCCAACGAGGCCAACGTCGAGCGGCACATCGGGGTCAACCACCTCCCCGCGACCTACGACTTCGTCGGCCTGGACAACTTCACCGCGATCCTCAAGGACGAGATCTTCTGGGACCGGCTCGGCTGGACGGTCGTGTGGACCGTCTCCTGCGTCGCCGTGTCCTTCGTGCTCGGGCTCGGCCTGGCCGTCATGCTCAACCGCCAGTTCAAGGGCCGTACCCTCTACCGGTCCTTGCTGATCCTGCCGTGGGCCGTGCCCGCCTTCGTCTCCGTCTTCGCCTGGCGGCTGCTGTACAACGAGAAGAACGGCATCCTCAACAAGATCCTCGACGGCGGCGGCATCGACGCGGTGCCGTGGCTGAACGACCCCACCATGGCGAAGGTCTCCGTCATCGCGGTCAACGTCTGGCTGGGCGTGCCGTTCATGCTCGTCGCGCTCCTCGGCGGCCTGCAGTCCATCCCCGGCGAGCTGTACGAGGCCGCCGAGATGGACGGCGCGAGCCCCTGGCAGCGGTTCCGGCACATCACCCTGCCGGGCCTGCGCTCGGTCAGCAGCACGGTCGTCCTGCTCAGCACCATCTGGACCTTCAACATGTTCCCGGTGATCTTCCTGCTGACCCGGGGCGGACCCGGTGACAGCACGGAGATCCTGGTGACGTACGCGTACCGGCTGTCGTTCGTCAACAGCCCGCGCGACTTCGCGGGAGCCTCCGCCTGGGGCGTGATGATCCTGCTCATCCTGATGCTCTTCGCGGTGGTCTACCGCCGTTCGCTCCGCAAGCAGGGAGAGGTGTGGTAGCCATGGCGACCGCCAAGACCCCGGCCAAGACGCCGGCCAGGACGACGGCCAAGTCCTCCGGCCGCGGCAAGCGTTCCCTGCCCGCCTCGATCGCCCTGCACGGGACGCTGCTGATCGCCTCCGCCGTCGCGGTCTTCCCGCCGCTGTGGCTGCTGGTGACCTCGTTCAAGCCCAAGACCGAGGCGTTCAGCACCGATGTGGTCAAGAGCCCGACGCTGGAGAACTACGACCACGTCCTCAACGACACCGAGTTCCTGAGCTGGTTCGGCAACTCGCTGCTGATCGTCGCCGTCACCACCGTGCTCGGCGTCCTGATCGCGGCCACCACCGGATACGCCGTCAGCCGCTTCCGCTTCCCGGGCATGCGCCCGCTGATGTGGCTGCTGCTGATCACCCAGATGTTCCCGATGGCGATCCTCATCGTGCCGCTCTACAACATCATGTCGAAGCTGGGCTGGCTCAACCAGCCGGTCTCCCTCATCGTCACGTACCTGACGATCGCCGTGCCGTTCTGCGCGTGGATGATGAAGGGCTTCTTCGACACCATCCCGGTGGAGATCGACGAGTCCGGCCGGGTGGACGGGCTCAACCCGTTCGGCACCTTCTGGCGGCTGATCCTGCCGCTGGCCAAGCCGGGCATCGCGGTCACCGCGTTCTACACCTTCATCACCGCCTGGGCCGAGGTCGCCTACGCGTCGGCGTTCATGACCGGCGAGGAGAACCTCACGCTCGCCGCGGGCCTCCAGACCTTCGTCAACCAGTACACGTCCGACTGGGGCGCCATGACCGCGGCCGCCGTGATGATCGCCGTCCCGGCCGCACTGGTCTTCTCCTGGGCGCAGCGGCACCTGGTGGCGGGCCTCACGGCCGGAGCGACGAAGTCGTAGGGGCGTCAGCGCGGCCCACGACGACCCACAACTACGAGAACCAGGAAGACATGACGCAGCATCTCGCTGACCCCGCCGTCGCCACGGCAACCACCCCCGAACGCCGCGGCGGCAGCCGCGACTGGTGGAGAGACGCCGTGATCTACCAGGTCTACCCGCGCAGCTTCGCCGACGGCAACGGCGACGGCATGGGCGACCTCGAAGGCGTACGCAGCCGGCTGCCGTACCTCAGGGACCTGGGCGTCGACGCCGTCTGGCTCAGCCCCTTCTACGCGTCCCCGCAGGCCGACGCCGGATACGACGTCGCCGACTACCGCGCCATCGACCCGATGTTCGGCACCCTGCACGACGCCGACGCCGTCATCCGCGAGGCGCACGCCCTGGGCCTGCGGGTCATCGTGGACCTGGTGCCCAACCACTGCTCCGACCAGCACACCTGGTTCCGGCAGGCGCTGCAGGAAGGGCCCGGGTCGCCGCTGCGCGAGCGGTTCCACTTCCGCCCCGGCCGGGGGAGAACGGCGACGAGCCGCCCAACGACTGGGAGTCCATCTTCGGCGGCCCCGCCTGGACCCGGACCACGGACCCGGACGGCACGCCCGGCCAGTGGTACCTGCACCTGTTCGCCCCGAGCAGCCGGACTTCAACTGGGACCACCCGGCCGTCCGCGACGAGTTCCGCTCGATCCTGCGGTTCTGGCTCGACATGGGCACCGACGGCTTCCGCATCGACGTGGCGCACGGCCTGGTCAAGGCCGAGGGGCTGCCCGATCTCGGCCGCGGCGAGCAGCTGAGGCTGCTCGGCAACCAGGCCATGCCGTTCTTCGACCAGGACGGTGTCCACGAGATCTACCGCAGCTGGCGCACGATCCTGGACGAGTACGACGGCGACCGGATCGGGGTCGCCGAGGCGTGGACGCCCAGCCCCGAGCGCACCGCGCTCTACCTGCGGTCCGACGAGCTGCACCAGGCGTTCAACTTCCACTTCCTGGGCACGCCCTGGGACGCCGAGAAGATGCGCGCGGTCATCGACGAGTCGCTGGAGTCGATGCGCCCGGTGGGGGCGCCGACGACATGGGTGCTGTCCAACCACGACGTCGTACGGCACACCACCCGCTACGCCGAGGACAGCCCGGAGCAGGGGCTGCGGCGGGCGCGGGCGGCCGCGCTGCTGATGCTGGCGCTGCCCGGTTCCACGTACATCTACCAGGGCGAGGAGCTCGGCCTGCCCGAGGTCACCGACCTGCCCGACGAGGTCCGCCAGGATCCCTCCTTCTTCAGGGAGAACGGCCAGGACGGGCTGCGCGACGGCTGCCGGGTGCCGATCCCGTGGTCGGGTACGCAGGCACCGTACGGGTTCGGGCCCGAGCCGGGCGGTCCGAGCTGGCTGCCACAGCCCGACAGCTGGGCCGCGCTCAGCGTCGAGGCGCAGACCGGGGACCCCGGCTCCACCCTGGAGCTGTACCGCTCCGCCCTCGCCATCCGCCGGGCCCACGGTGACCTGGGCGCGGGCGAGTCCGTGGAATGGCTCGACGCGCCGCACGGCGTGCTGGCCTTCCGCCGCGGCGACGTCGTCTGCACCGTCAACACCACCAAGGCGCCGGTATCGATAGCCGTACCGGGCCGGGTGCTGCTGGCCAGCGGTGAACTGCCCGACGCGGGCGGCCCGTTCGAGCTGCCCGCGGACACCGCCGTGTGGTGGGCCGGGTGAGCGCACCGCCGTCACGCGATGACGGCCTGGCGGGAACGCCGCGGCTCGCCGACATCGCCGCCCAGGCGTCGGTGAGCGAAGCCACCGTCAGCCGGGTGCTGAACGGCAAGGCGGGGGTCGCGGGCAGCACCCGGCAGCGGGTCCTCGCCGCCCTCGACGTGCTCGGCTACGAACGGCCGGTGCGGCTGCGGCGGCGCAGCGCCGGTCTGGTGGGGTTGGTGATCCCTGAGCTCATCAACCCCATCTTCCCGGCGTTCGCGCAGGTCATCGAGCAGACGCTGGCCGGGCACGGCTATACGCCCGTGCTGTGCACCCAGATGCCCGGCGGGGCCACCGAGGACGAACTGGTCGAGCAGTTGGAGGAACGCGGGGTCACCGGCATCGTGTTCCTCTCCGGGCTGCACGCCGACACCACCGCCGACACCACCCGGTACGCGAAACTCGCCGCGCGCGGCGTCCCGTTCGTCATGATCAACGGATACAACCCGCGGGTCACCGCGCCGTTCGTGTCCCCGGACGACCGGGCGGCGGCGCGCATGGCGGTGGCGCATCTGGCCGCGCTGGGGCACGAGCGGATCGGGCTGGCCGTCGGCCCCGCCCGGTTCGTCCCCGCGCAGCGCAAGGGGGAGGGCTTCGTGGCGGCCATGGCCGAGTCCCTGGGCGCCGACGGCGAGCAGGCCCGTTCCCTGGTCCAGCACACCCTGTTCACCGTCGAGGGCGGACAGGTCGCGGCGGGCGCACTGCTCGACCAGGGGGTGACGGGCATCGTCTGCGGCAGCGACCTGATGGCGCTCGGCGCCGTACGCGAGGCATGGCGGCGCGGACTGAACGTGCCGCGGGACGTCTCGGTCGTCGGTTTCGACGACTCCCCGCTCATCCCCTTCACCGACCCGCCGCTGACCACCGTGCGGCAGCCGGTGCAGGCGATGGCCACCGCCGCGGTGGGGGCGCTGCTGGAGGCCGTCGAGGGCAATCCCGTGCAGCCCACGGAGTTCGTCTTCCAGCCCGACCTGGTGGTACGCGGCTCGACGGGGCAGGTGCGCCGGAGCGGTTGACGGGGGGCGTACGCCGGAGGGGGCGTACGTGCAAACCGGTCCGGCCGGCCGGGCGCGTGGGGTCCGCGTCGTGTGGCGCGGCCCCCCGGCCGGCCGGACCGGCGGCGTCGAACGTAACACCGTCGCAATCCTTTGCGAAAGGTCTTGCAACAAACAACTACCGGGGATACGGTCCGGTAACCGCGAATGAGCGATCGGCCGCTCGTTCGTCACGACCCTTCACTGGCCTTATGGGCATGGCGCGTTGCCGTACGAGGCTGAACGTCACCCCCAACTCCTTCCCCCCACGGAGGAACGATGGCCATCAGAACGCGTACCGCTGCCCTCGCCACCGCCCTCGCGGCGGGCGCCGCCACGCTGTGCGCCCTCCCTGCCCCGGCCGGGGCCGCCCCGCCCGGCGAAAAGGACGTCACCGCCGTCCTCTTCGAGTGGAAGTTCGCCTCGGTGGCCAAGGCGTGCACGGACACCCTGGGCCCGGCGGGCTACGGCTACGTCCAGGTCTCGCCGCCCCAGGAGCACGTCCAGGGCAGCCAGTGGTGGACCTCGTACCAGCCCGTCAGCTACAAGATCGCGGGTCGGCTCGGGGACCGCACCGCGTTCACGCGCATGGTCGACACCTGCCACGACGCGGGCGTCAAGGTCGTCGCCGACACCGTCATCAACCACATGACCTCGGGCTCCGGGACCGGCACCGGCGGCACCTCGTATACGAAGTACGCGTACCCCGGCGCCTACTCGGCCTCCGACATGGACGACTGCACGACGGAGATCACCGACTACAAGGACCGCGCCAACGTCCAGAACTGCGAGCTCGTCGGGCTCGCCGACCTCGACACCGGCGAGGACCGGGTGCGCGACCGGATCGCCGCCTACATGAACGACCTGCTCTCGCTCGGCGTCGACGGCTTCCGCGTCGACGCCGCCAAGCACATGCCCGCGGCCGACCTCGCCGCCATCAAGGCGAAGGTGGGCGACGGCGACACCTACTGGAAGCAGGAGGCCATCTACGGCGCCGGGGAGACCGTCTCGCCCAGCGAGTACCAGGGCACCGGGGACGTGCAGGAGTTCCGGTACGCCCGCGACCTCAAGCGGGTCTTCACCAACGAGAACCTCGCCTATCTGAAGAACTACGGCGAGGGCTGGGGCTACATGCCGTCGGGCAAGTCCGCCGTCTTCGTCGACAACCACGACACCGAGCGCGGCGGCGACACGCTGAACTACAAGGACGGCGCAAACTACACCCTCGCGAACGTCTTCATGCTGGCCTGGCCGTACGGCTCGCCCGACGTGCACTCCGGCTACGAGTGGAGCGACAAGGACGCCGGGCCGCCCAACGGCGGCACGGTGAACGCCTGCTTCAGCGACGGCTGGAAGTGCCAGCACGCCTGGCGCGAGATCTCCTCGATGGTCGCCTTCCGCAACACCGCCCGCGGCCAGGCGGTCACCAATTGGTGGGACAACGGCAACGACGCGATCGCCTTCGGGCGCGGCGACAAGGCGTACGTCGCCATCAACCACGAGACCGGCGCGCTGTCCCGCACCTTCCAGACGTCGCTGCCCGCGGGCACGTACTGCGACGTGCAGTCGGGCCGCAGCGTCGCGGTGAACGGCTCCGGCCAGTTCACCGCGACCCTGGGCGCCAACACGGCGGTCGCCCTGCACGTGGGAGCCCGCACCTGCGCCGGCTAGCCGCCGGTACCCCCGATCGGCCGCCCGGCGAACCACCCCGCCTCGCCGGGCGGCCCACCCGTACCCATCCTGACGAGGAGACGCAGTCTTGATCCGCTCACCGCGCCGGACGGCGATCACCGTCGCCGTCGCCCTGGCCACGGCGGTCATCCCCGCCGCACCGCACGCCCTCGCCGTCCCCGTGGCACGGGTCGCGGCGGCCCAGACGTCCGACCCGCCCGTCGACCTCACCAAGTCCAAGGCGCAGTGGATCGACCGCGACACCATCGCCTGGCGCACCGACCCCGCCGACGCCACCGGTCAGACACTCGCGTACGCGCCCGACGGCGGCATCGCCGTAGACAACGGCAAGCTGACCGGCGCGACCGGCCACCTGCGCCTGACCCCCGTCGACGGCGGCCTCACGGACGCCCAGCGCGCCGCCTACCCGCACCTGAAGGACCTCCCCGCCTACCGGATCGACCCGCGCGACCGCGACCGGGTCCGCCAGGCCCTGCGCGGTCAGCTCGTCGCCGCGCGGACGGACGCCGACGGCACCGTCACCGCGGCCACCGGAGTCCAGATCCCCGGCGCCCTGGACGACCTGTACGGGGACGCCGCCACGCGCGCCGCGCTCGGCCCCGTCTTCCGCGACGGCCGTCCGACCCTCGCCGTCTGGGCCCCCACCGCCCGCAACGTCGCGCTGGAGTTGGACGGCGGCAGGGCCGTTCCCATGCGCCGGGACGCCGACAGCGGCGTATGGCGGGTCACCGGGGACCGGAGCTGGCGAGGCAAGCCGTACCGCTACGCCGTCACCGTCTGGGCCCCCAGCGTCCGCCGGGTCGTCACCAACAAGGTCACCGACCCCTACTCCACCGCCCTGACCGCCGACTCCACCCGGAGCCTCGTCACCGACCTGCGCGACCCGGACCTGGCCCCCGGGGCTGGTCCACGCTGAATAAGCCACGGGCCGTGCCCGCCCGCGACGCGCAGATCCAGGAACTGCACATCCGCGACTTCTCCATCGCCGACCGCACCAGCGACCACCCCGGCGGCTACCTGGCCTTCACCGACCGGGGCTCGGACGGCATGAAGCACCTCGCCCGGCTCGCCGCGGCCGGCACGTCGTACGTCCACCTGCTCCCCGCCTTCGACTTCGGCACCGTCCCCGAGAACCGCGCCGACCAGGCCGAACCCGACTGCGACCTGGCCGCGCTGCCCGCCGACTCCGAGCGGCAGCAGGAGTGCACGGCGGCCGTCGCCGCCAAGGACGGCTTCAACTGGGGCTACGACCCGCTGCACTACACCGTCCCCGAGGGGTCTTACGCGACGAACCCGGACGGTCCGGGCCGCACCCGTGAATTCCGGCGGATGGTCCAGGGCCTCAATCGCACCGGCCTGCGCACCGTCATGGACGTCGTCTACAACCACACCGTGGCCGCCGGCCAGGACGAGAAGTCCGTCCTCGACCGCATCGTGCCCGGCTACTACCACCGCCTCCTCGACGACGGCGCCGTCGCCACCTCCACCTGCTGCGCCAACACCGCGCCCGAGCACCGCATGATGGACAAGCTCATCGTCGACTCGGTGGTGACCTGGGCCAGGGAGTACAAGGTCGACGGCTTCCGCTTCGACCTCATGGGGCACCACCCCAAGGCCAACATCCTCGCTGTACGCAAGGCCCTCGACGCCCTGACCATGGAGAAGGACGGCGTCGACGGCAAGGCGGTCATCCTCTACGGCGAGGGCTGGAACTTCGGCGAGGTCGCGAACGACGCCCGCTTCGTGCAGGCCACCCAGCGCAACATGGCGGGCACCGGCATCGCCACCTTCAGCGACCGGGCCCGCGACGCGGTGCGCGGCGGCGGCCCGTTCGACGAGGACCCGCGCGTCCAGGGCTTCGCCTCCGGTCTGTACACCGACCCCAACGGCGCGCCCGCGAACGGCGACCCGGCGCAGGCGAAGGCCCGCCTGCTCCACTACCAGGACCTGATCAAGGTCGGACTGAGCGGCAACCTCAGGGACTTCTCCTTCACCGACACCCGCGGGCAGCGCGTCAAGGGCTCCGACGTCGACTACAACGGCTCCCCGGCCGGCTACGCCGCCGACCCCGGCGACGCCCTCGCCTACGCCGACGCCCACGACAACGAGACTCTCTACGACGCCCTCGCCTTCAAACTCCCGCAGGGCACCTCCGCCGCCGACCGCGCCCGCATGCAGGTCCTGGCCATGGCCACCGCGGCGCTCTCCCAGGGCCCGGCGCTCAGCCAGGCCGGCACCGACCTGCTGCGCTCGAAGTCGCTGGACCGCAACTCCTACGACAGCGGCGACTGGTTCAACGCCCTGCACTGGCGGTGCCAGGACGGCAACGGCTTCGGCCGCGGGCTGCCCCCGGCCGCCGACAACCGGCCCAAGTGGCCGTACGGCAAGCCCTTGCTGGCCGACCCGGCACTGCGCCCCGGCTGCGCGGAGACCACCGGCGCCTCGGCCGCGTACCGGGACCTACTGCGGATCCGTACGACGGAGAAGGCGTTCAGCCAGGCCACGACCGCCCAGGTGCAGTCCGCGCTGTCCTTCCCGCTCTCCGGCACGGACGAGACGCCGGGCGTGATCACCATGCGCCTCGGACCGCTCGTCGTGGTCTTCAACGCCACCCCGGAGCGGCAGCGCCAGACGGTGCCCGCTCTCGTGGGGGAGCGGTACGGGCTGCACCCGGTGCAGGCGGCCGGCGCGGACGCGGTGGTGAAGACCTCCTCGTACGAGGCGGATTCCGGCACCTTCGCGGTCCCGGCCCGCACCGTGGCGGTCTTCGCCCGCGGCTAGGTCCCGAAGGGCTCCTGGGCCCGCGGCTCGCCCCGCGGGCTCAGGGAGCCGTCTGCGGGACGAGGCCGATCAGCCGGGTCGCCAGCTCGGCGAGCGGCCCGGCCGGCGGCTCCTCCGCCAGCATCCGGCGCAGCAGCTCCGCCACGCCGTCGTCGTACGCGGCGCTGACCGCCGTCAGCGCCGCGAAGTCGTGCACCAACTGCCGCTCCAGCTCCCCGCGCGGCACCCGGCGGCCGTCCAGCCACAGCAGCGCCGTGGTCTCGGCGTGCGACACCCACGAACGGACCAGCAGCTCCACGCGGGGCGAGGGCTCCGCGATCCCCAGGTGCCGCAGGATCTGCTCGTACCCCTCCTGCCGTACGCGCTCGATGATCGCGCTCGTACTGCTGCTGCCCACCGCCGGGCCGCCGCGCATCAGCGCCGAGAAGCCCGGCCCGTGCTCGTCCACGAAGTCGAAGAACCGGTGCGTGACGCGCAGCAGCCGCGCGCCCAACGGGCCCTCCTGCGGCTCCTGGAAGCGGCCCTCCAACTCCTGCGCCGCCCGCCGCACCGCCGCCTCGTACAGGCTCTGCTTGCCCGGGAAGTAGTGGTAGACCAGCGGTCGCGATATCCCCGCGGCCTCCGCTATCTCGTCGATCGAGACGTCCTCGGGCGCGCGGTGGCTGAACAGCTCCAGCGCGACCGAGATCAGCTGCTCGCGTCGCTCCTGAACGCCCATTCTCCGGCGCACTCCGCTCGTCATGCACCCACTCTAATGACCGAAGGTGAACGGGCCCGCGACGATACGGCTCACAGGTCCAGGACGAGACGGTCCCCGCAGGCCCGCGAGACGCAGATCAGCATCGAGCCGGCGCGCTCGGAGTCCGTCAGCAGCTCGTCGCGGTGGTCGACCTCGCCGGAGACCACCGACTGCCGGCAGGTGCCGCAGAAGCCCTGCTGACAGGAGTACGGCAGGTCGGGCAGCGCCCGTTCGCGGAGGGCGGCCAGCACACTCTGCCCGGCGGGCACCGCCACCATGCGGCCGCTGCGCCGCAACTCGACCTCGAACGCGCGCTCCCCGCCCGCGCCCGGGGCCACCGGCGTGAACCGCTCGGTGTGCAACTCGGCGCCCTCGGGAAGCAGTTCGGCGACCGCCGCCATCAGCGGCTCGGGCCCGCAGGTGTAGACCGCGCGGTCGCGCGGCGCCTCGGCGAGCGCGGCGGCCGGATCCGGCAGCCCGTCGGTGTCCTCGGCCACGATCCGCACCCGGCCCGAACCACCCGCGGCGCCCAGCTTCTCGACCTCGTCCAGGAACGGCATCGTCGCCCGCGACCGCCCCCCGTAGAGCAGCGTCCACGGCACACCCGCCGCCTCGGCCGCCCGCAGCATCGGCAGGATCGGGGTGATACCGATGCCGCCCGCGATGAACACGTAGGCACGGCCGGCCACCAGCGGGAAGCGGTTGCGCGGACCGCGCACCGTCACCGCCGTGCCCTCGTGCAGTTGCTCGTGCACCTCCCGCGAGCCGCCCCGGCCGTCCTCGACGAGCCGGACGGCGACGGTGTACGAGGAGCGGTCGGCCGGATCGCCGCAGAGCGAGTACTGCCGCACCGCGCCCGAGGGCAGCACCAGGTCCACATGCGCGCCCGGCTCCCAACGGGGCAGCTCCTCGCCCTCCAGGCGGAGCCGTACGACGCCGTCGGCCTCCTCGGCGCGCTCCACCACGAGCAGCTCGCGGCCGTCGCCGGTCCGCCGCCGCCCGACCCCCGATATGGGCTCCGGCAGCGCGGGGAAGGGCCACAGCGGAGACGCCTTGATCCGTCGCCGCAGGGACCGCCGCGCCAGCAGCGCGGTCCCGGCGACCAGCAGGGCCGTGCGGGCGCGGGGCAGGGGCATGTCAGGAACCTCCGGTGGTGCGGGCGTCGGCGGTACGGGCCTCGCTGCCGGCACGGGTACGGGCGTCGGCGGCCAGCGCGGCGGGCGACCCGGCCAGGTACGCGGCGGCCTGCGCCGAACTGCCGTGCCGCGACGGGTGGTACGAACGGCTGAGGTACTGCGGGATCGAGCGCGCCATGGCACCGGGGTGCGGCAGCACGCCCTCCCGTCCGGCGCGCAGCAGCTCCTTGAAGCTCGCCCTGCCGTCGCCGTCGGCCAACGTCGGATCGTTCTCCATGAAGAAGCGCACCCCGCGCTGCCACAGGAAGACCAGCGCGCCGAACGCGGTGGCCCAGGTCCGCACCCGGCGCCGGTAGCCGCCGTCGACGTGCAGGAACAGGTCGAAGGCCACCGAGCGGTGCTCGACCTCCTCGGCGCCGTGCCAGCGCAGCAGGTCCAGCATCATCGGGTCGGCGCCCTTGCGGTCCAGCGCCTGGGCATTGAGGACCCAGTCCCCGAGGAACGCCGTGTAGTGCTCGATCGCCGCGATGATGGCGACCCGCTCCAGCAGCCACCACCGGCTCGCCCGGCCCGGCGGCAGCGTCCGGTCCCCGAGCAGCTTCTCGAACATCCAGTCCACCTGCGCGGTGTACGGCGTGGGGTCCAGGCCCAGCTCGCGCAGGTGCGGCAGCACGTCGTCGTGCGCCTTCGCGTGCATCGCCTCCTGGCCGATGAACCCGATGACGTCCTCGCGCAGTGCGTCGTCCCGGATGAAGGGCAGGATCTGCTTGTACACATGCACGAACCAGCGTTCGCCTGCCGGGAGCAGCAGGTGCAACACGTTGATCGTGTGGGTCGCGCACGGGTCGCCCGGGATCCAGTGCAGCGGCGTGTCCGCCCACGCGAAGGAGACGTTGCGGGCACGCAGCGGGGTGTGCTCCGACGCTATCGGAGCGGGCTGCGCCTTCGCCTTGTTAGACATGGTGTCAATGTACTGGCCGGTTCTCTTCCGGCAACAGGCTCGTGCGGCGAACTTTTCGCACGGGAGGGAGGCGGCTGCCCGCGGCTGACCCCAGGGCAGGACCGCTCAGCGCAGCGGCCTGATCAGCCTGCCGTCCGCCAGCCGGGCCCGCAGCCTCGGGCGGGCCCCCGCCTCGGCGGGCAGTGCCAGCACCCGCCCCGCCTCCGCCCCCGTCACCGCGCCGCCGGCCGCGATCGACGTGACCTGGCGGCTGCCCGCCGCCATCACGTACCACTGGCCGCCCCGCGCCTTCCACAGCACGCCCGCCAGCACCCGCGGCTGCCGCGGCCCGCACGCGGCCGTGTCGTCCGCCACCGCCGCGACCATGCCCGGCGCGCTCGGCTTCGCCGCAGGGGCTGGAACTCCGCCAGCACGCTGCTGCCCCTGCCCCGCCAGGTCTCCACGCGCACGCACGCCCACGCCGCGCTGCCGGTCCCGTCGGGCAGCGGCTGCGCCGCGAACCGCCAGGAGTTCACGCTGCGCACCCCGCGCGAGGTCACCGCCGACAGCTTGCACGCCGTACGGGCCCAGCTCGCGCGTGCCTGCGCGCCCGCCGCCTCGCCCGGCGCGCCCGGCGGCCCGTACGTCAGCCGGGCCGGGATCAGGTCCCCGAGGTCGGTGACCACATACCGGCCGAACTGCAGCGCGCGCCAGCTCTCGCAGCCCCCGAGCGGGCCGCGGGGCTGGCCACGGGCGCCGTCACCCCGCTGGCCGAGCGCGCCAGGGCCCGCGCGGGATCGGTGGGCCGCAGCAGGTCCCGAACCGCCGCGTGCCGCACCCAAGGGGCGGTGAGGAAACGGACCTCGCCCTCGGCCCGGTCGACGACCAGCGCCGTGGTGGAGGCCGCGTTCCCGGCGTCCGCCCGCGCGAAGTCCAGCACCGCGCCGCCGCCCGCCACCTCGGCGTACCGCACCACGCGCAGCCCGTCGTGCAGCAGCACCACCGTCGAGCCGTCCACGTCATCGGCGAACAGCAGCTGCGGCGGCCCGGCGGGCGGCCCCGACGAGGTGCCGGGCGCCGCCGTCACCCGCACCCGGTCGCCCGGCCGCGCCCACGCCGCCAGCGCGCGGCGCAGCAGCGCCGTGTCGGCCAACCGGCCGCCGCGCGCCGGCCACGCCGCGAAGTCCGCCCGGGTCGCCTTCCGCCACGCGGTGGGGGAGACCCGGGTCAGCCGCGCGGGGTCCAGGGCCTGTTCGACGGCGGGATACGGGGCGTACCGCCCGGCCATCCGGCCGTTCGGCCCCCAGCCCTCGCCCGGCACCCCGAGCAGCGCGCCGCACACCACCAGCGCCACGCCGCCCACCAGCGCGGCCCGCACGTGCTGCCGCCGCCGCAGCAGGTCCGTCGGCCGCGCCTGGAGCAGGCACGGGTCGAACTCCGCGGACTCCAGCGGTGATCCGTCCCGGCTGCCCGCCGGGTCGCGCACCGTGTCCGCCTCGGTCAGCGCGGCCCGCGGATCACTCACCCCGGCGGCCGTCAGCAGCTCCCGGACCTCGGTGTCGGTCAACTCTTCCAGCCCGCGCAGCACATAGGCCGCCCGGCCGGGCCCGGTCAGCGCCGACAGCGCCTGGTCCAGGGCGAGTTCGTCCGCGCCACCGGAGCGCGGGAACAGCCGCAGCCCCCACACCTGCGGCAGCAGCGGCGGCAGTTGGGCCCGCCGCGGCAGCCGCCAGAACCGGCGCCCCCGCCCGGCCTCCAGCGCGCCGCGCACCACCCGCAGCCGCACATACGCGTACGCCGGGTCCGTGGGCAGCCCCTCGGCCGTCCGCTGCTCCGGCAGATACACCTCGCCGCCGCCCGGCCGCAGCCGCGGCAGCGCCCGCTGCGTCAGCGCGTGCGCCGTCAGCACCCGGCGGTTGCGCGCCGTACCGGGCGGAAGGATCAGGTAGCCGAGGCGCACCAGCCGCGGGTAGTGCTCGACGATGGCGGCCTCGGCCTGCTCGACGTCGACGGACCCGAAGGGCCCGGGGAGGGGGGCTGTCGCCTGCTGCTGGTCCACGACCCGTAGAACGAGTCACGGGGCGAGATGGTCACCAAGTGCCGTTGGTCCGTGGCCGGGGCATCTGCCGCTTCTGGACGGTCTTGCCGGAGGCTGACGGGCTCCATCACACTCAAGGCTCCGTTCCAGCCGCCGCATCGGATCCGCGTGTTCGGGAGGACGACTGTGGACTTGCCGCGTCATGTGTCAGTGATCGATTCACCTGAGCGTCTCGACGACGTGGTCGCCAAAGTGGTCCAGGAGTGTCAGAACGGGCTGCCGGACCGGGCCCTTCGGCTACCGGCCGACGTGAGATGGCAGGACGTGCGGGAACGTGTCACCGCGTACGCGCGGCGGATCGAAGCCCCGTGCACGGGCGGGGAGGGCCGCCTCGAACTCACGGTTCCCCGCGCCGTGGTGACGGTCGAGCGGCTGGCGGAGGGCGCCCTGGTCCGCGGCCGTCGCGTCGGGGCCCGTGGACAGAGCACCGGACCGGCGTCCGCGCGGCGCGGCGGCGCGTCATCGGTGATCGGCGGCGCGTCACCGATGACCGGCAGCGCGTCACTGGTGGCCCGCGACCCGTTACCGGTGGCGCGGGAGGCGGCCGAGGTGTGGCAGCTCGCCGAGCGGCTGACCGGCCTCCTGCCCGGCGCCGGGCCGCTGCCCCCGGGCGCGGAGGCCCTGCTCGAGGGGGCGCTCAAACACGAGAGCTGGCTGGTCGCCACGCTCGCCTGCGACGTGCTCAACCGGACCGGCGTCCCGGCGGTTCCGCAGTTCGTCCGCGACCACGACCCGTGCCCCGCCGGCCGGCACGGCGAGCCCGCACGTCCGCGCCGCCGCCCGGCGGACGGCGGCGACGGCAGCTTCACGGAGCGGTGGGAGGCGCGCATCAGCGTCGACGAGTACGCGCTCTTCGAGGCCACGCACCCGGCATACGCGCTCCAGATGGTCGAGTTGGGCCGCAGCGTACGGGCCCATTGCCGCACGCCGCCTCCCACCGTGCTCGACGTGGGCAGCGGGCCCGGCCTGCCGACGGTGATGCTCGCCGAGATGTTCCCGGGCGCCCGGATCGACGCGGTCGAGCCCAGCCCGGCCGCCTTCCCCCACCTGCTGCGCAACGCCGCACGGCACTCGATCACCGCGTACAACGCGGGAATCGCCGACTTCGCGGGAGCGCGGGACTATCCCGTGACGGTGTCGGTCGGCGCCTCGCACCACCTGGACACCCGCGTGTTCCTGAGGGGGCTCAAGCGGCACACGGCGCCGGGCGGCCTGATCGTGGTCGCGGACGAGATGATCGCGCCCTTCACGACGGTCGCCGAGCGGACGCGGGCCATCATCGACCATCACTTCACCTACATCGACCAGGCCCTCGCCCACATTCAGGAGGAGGATCTCCCGCCGGCCGAGCGGCGGCGCCTGCGGGCCCTGCGCGACCCGGGAAGGCGGTCGCCGGAGCGGCTGCACGCGCTCCTGGCGGAGACGCGCCGGGACCGCCTCTTCCACGCCGGGGACTCCAGCCCGTGGCAGCGCGTGCGCTTCTGCGTGCTGGAGCTGGAGGCGCTGGTGGCCGGCGTCGACTACGACGTCGAACGCAAGACCTACCCGGAGAACTTCATCGCCCTGGCCGCGGACGAGGGGCTGGAGCTCGTCGAACACCACCGCGTGCACGCCACCGTGGGAGACCGCGACCTCGACGCGGGCACGCACGTTATCGCAATGCGTCATTCCGGCCGCCGCCTGTAGCCACGAGGACACCGTGACCGAAGCCCACCGCCGCCCCCTGGCGCGCATCCACATCGAGAGCCGCGAGTGCAGCGCCCAGGTGCTGGAGCGCCTGACCGGTGCGACCTACTTCCCCGAACGTCTGCTGGGTCCGGCGATCGTCGCCACCGTCTGCCGCGCCGGGGGACACCTGCTCTACGTCACGGCCCCGCCCATGGCCGACGCGGACGAGCAGCTGGACTACTACCTGACCCTCCTGACCGGCGGCCTCGACGACGCCGACGCGGGCGCGCGGCAGAGCGCACGTGACCGCGTCCGCATCGTGCCGCTCGACGACGACTCCTCCCGCTGGCTGAGCGAGAAGGTCCTCGACCCCGCCAACCCGCAGGCGGCCTCCGTACGGCGGGCGTTGCGCGCGTTCGTGGACGACCAGCGGAGCGCGGGAGCCGATGTCCGGCTGAGCTACTTCGAGCCGTCCGAGCCACTCGAACAACTCGCCCGCGACCTGGGCGTACCCGGCAGCCAGGCGTCGTCCGCCTGCATCCCGCTGGCCACCAAGCACGCGGGCCGCCGGATCCTCGCCGCCGCGGGCATCCCGCTGCCCGCGGGGACCGACCTGTGCCACGACCTCGCCGCGCTCGCAGCCGAAGTGGCCAAGCTCGTGCGGGCGGGGCACCGCAAGGTCGTGCTGAAGCTGAACAGCACCGCCTACGGTGGCGGGCTCGGCAACGCCCTGCTCGCACTGGACGAGGCCGTCACCTCCGCGCCGGACGACGCTGTGGACAAGCTGGTCGCGGATGCCCTGCCCCACGCCACCCTGGTGGACACCAAGATCACCTGGGACGACTTCGTCGCCCTCATGAAGGACTCCGGCGCGATCGCGGAGGAGCTGCTCGAAGGGACCCCGATGCTCAGCCCGAGCTTCCAGGGCCGGCTGACCGGCACCGGCGAGGCACAGGCCGTCTCCACCCATGACCAGGTCTTCGGCGCGAGCGGCCAGAGCTACATCGGATGCACCTTCCCGGCCCACGCGGACTACCGGGCGCAGATCATCGACTACGGACTGCGCGTGGGCCAGGTCCTGCTGGAGCACGGCGTGGACCGCGGGGACTACGGGGTCGACTTCCTCGCCCTGCGCTCGGGATCCGGCTGGCGGCTGCTCGGTTGCGAGGTCAACCTGCGGGCCACGGGCACGAAGCACGCCTTCGCCATGGCCGCCGCGCTCCTCGGCGCGGCCCCGGCGGACGACGGGCGCCTCCTGGTGGAGGGCACCGAGTACGTCTACGAGGCGTCGGACGGCATCATGGACCTCCGGTACGTGGGGCTCCGCCCCGCACAGCTGATCCGCGCCGTCACCGACTCGCCCCTCGCGTACGACCCGGTCCGCAGAACCGGCGTGGTGCTGCACATGATGAGCCCGGTCGTCCGGTACGGGAAGTTCGGTGCCCTGTGCATCGGCACCGACCGCGCCCACGCGGCCGCGCTCATGCGGCGACTGCGCGAACTCGTCGACGCCCTGGCCCCGGGGAGTTAGCGGGGCCGGTGCGGCGCCGGGCCGCAGCAGCCCCGCAGCGCCTCCACCGCCGCCCGCCCCGCCGTGCCGATCGCCGCGTCGAGGTCGGGGCGCCGGTCGCGGAGGTCAGCGGTCTCGGTGAAGACGGAGACGGCATAGCGGCCGCCATCCGGGTACGTGACGACGCCGATCTCGTTCCGTACGCCGAGCAGCGTGCCCGTCTTGGCGGCGACCGCCACGTCCTCCGGAAACGCCGCCGCCAGGCGATGCCAGCTGACCTGGTGGGCCATCAGCGCGCGGACCTGCGCGCAGGCCCCCGGCGGACCGGCCCGGTCGGTCCAGACGAGGGAGAGCAGGCGGGTCATCTCGCGGGCGGTGCTGCCGTTGGTGTGCCGAGGGTCCCTGACCCGCAGGGCCCGCAGGCGCGCGGGGGAGAGGGCCGGATACACGGCGGCGAACGCGGCCGGGTCCGCCGCGCCGACGTCCTCCATCATGCTCCGCAGGAGCGCGCGGGGAGAGCCGACGATCCGCGTACGGGACAGGCCCAGCTCCCTGACGAGCAGCCGCACCGTGTCGACGCCCACCCGCTCGAACAGCACGTCAGCCGCCGAGTTGTCGCTGACCGACAGGGCGAACCCGGCCAGGTCCCGCAGGCTCATCTCCACATCGTCCAGACAGCCCGCCGTGCCCGTCCCGCCCAGCCGGTCGGCCCGCCGCACCACCGCCCGCTCCGCCGGGTCCAGCTGCCCGTGGGCGACCTGCCGGGCGAACTCCAGCACCAGCGGCACCTTGACGACCGAGGCCAGCACCACCGGCTCGTCCGCCCGGAGCCCGGTCTGGCGGCCGCAGTCCACGCACGCCGCGTGCAGCCTGAGCCGCGCCCCCAGGGCGGTGACCGCCTCGTCGATCTCCGCGTTGTTCGTCCCGCCGATCAGCTCGTCCACCGCGCCATCGTGCCGTACCGGCCCGCGGCCCCCGCCGGACACGTCACGTACACGCCATTGCTCCCGACCGTCACCGTGGTTAACGTGCCGTGCGCACAACATCGTTGGCCTTTGCCTGGAGGGCACACGTGAGTGATCTGACCAGACGTACGCTGATCGGAACCGCCGGGGCCCTCGGTGCCGGGGCCGCACTGGGGAGCCCTACCCCGGCGGCGGCCGACGAAGGGGACGCCGGACCTTTCGACACCGGGCCCGCGCGGGCCGCACTGGAGCGGCTGCTGCCCGACCACGCCGACCAGTTCCGGCTGCGCGCGCTGGACGAGGAGGAGGACGGCGCCGAGCGGTTCCGGGTCACCGGGGCGCGCGGGCGGATCACCGTGGCCGGGACCGGTCCGGCGGTCCTGCTCACCGGCGTCCACTGGTACCTCAAGTACACCTGCCGCGCCCACATCTCGTGGTCCGGCGACCAGCTCGACCTGCCGGGGAAGCTGCCCGCGCCGGATGGCGCCCTGGAGCGGGCGACGTCGCTGCCGCACCGCTTCGCGTTCAACGACACCCACGACGGATACACCGCACCGTACGCCGATTGGGCCCGCTGGGAGCGCCTGATCGACGTCGCCGCCCTGCACGGCTGCAACGAACTGCTGGTCACCACCGGTCAGGAAGCGGTCTACCACCGGCTCCTGAAGGACTTCGGCTACTCCGACGAGGAGGCCCGCGCCTGGCTTCCCGCCCCGTCCCACCAGCCGTGGTGGCTGCTGCAGAACCTCAGCGCGTACGGCGGGCCGATGAGCCCGGAGCTGCTGGCCAAGCGCACCGACCTGGGCCGCCGGATCGGCGACCGGCTGCGCGAACTGGGCATGGCGCCGGTCCTCCCCGGCTACTTCGGCACCGTTCCGGACGGCTTCGCCGCGCGTAATCCGGGCGCCCGGACGGTCCCGCAGGGCGAGTGGCACGGGTTCAAGCGCCCGGACTGGCTCGACCCGCGCACCGGGGCCTTCCGCGAGGTGGCCGCCGCCTTCTACCGGCACCAGCGGGACCTCTTCGGTGACGTCGACCTCTTCAAGATGGACCTGCTGCACGAGGGCGGCAGCGCGGGCGACGTACCGGTCGCGGCGGCGGCGCGAGCCGTCGAGGCGGCCTTGCGGGCCGCCCGTCCCGGGGCCACCTGGGTGATCCTCGGCTGGCAGGAGAACCCCCGGCGCGAGCTGCTGGACGCCGTGGACCATGACCGGATGCTGGTGGTGGACGGGCTGTCCGACCTGGAACGGGTGACGGACCGGGAGCAGGACTGGGGCGGGGTGCCGTACGCGTTCGGCACCATCCCCAACTTCGGCGGCCGGACGACGATCGGCGCCAAGACGCACATGTGGACCCAGCGGTTCACCACCTGGCGGGACAAGCCTGGCAGCAAGCTGGTGGGCACCGCGTACATGGCGGAGGCGGCCGAGCGCGACCCGGCGGCGTTCGAGCTGTTCAGCGAGCTGGCGTGGCGCGAGGCCGCGGTGGACCGCGCGGAGTGGTTCAGGGAATACGCCGACGTGCGGTTCGGCGGGCGCGACGAGCGGGCGCGGGAGGCGTTCGCCGCGCTGCGCGACACCGCGTACGAGATCAGCAGCCGCGACGGCCGCCCGCACGACAGCGTCTTCGCCGCCCGCCCGAGCCTGACCGCGCGCTCGGGCACGCACTACGCCACCCACACCCCCGCGTTCGACCCCGCGGCGTTCGACGCCGCGCTCGCCGCGCTGCTCACGGTACGGCCCTCGCTGCGCGGCAGCGACGCGTACCGCCACGACCTGACCGACGTCGCCCGCCAGGCACTGGCCAACCGCTCCTGGCAGCTCATCCCGCAGCTCCAGGCCGCCTACCTGCGCAAGGACCGCAAGACCTTCGCCGCCCTGTCCCGGCTGTGGCTGAAGCTGATGCGGCTGAGCGACGAGATGGCGGGCGCCCACCGCCGGTTCCTGCTGGGCCCGTGGCTGGAGGACGCCAAGCGGCTGGCGTCCGGGGACGCGGAGGCGGCGCTGCTCGAGCGGACCGCGCGGATCCTGCTCACCACCTGGGGCGACCGGGCGACGGCGGACGCCGGAAAGCTGATCAACTACGCCAACCGCGACTGGAACGGCCTGATCGCCGACTTCCACCTGCCCCGGTGGCAGCGCTACCTGGACGAGCTGGAGGACGCCCTCGCCGAGGGACGGGAGCCCGAGGTCTTCGACTGGTACGCGATCGAGGAGCCGTGGACGCGGGAGCGCACGGCGTACCCGGTGCGGCCGACCACCGACGCCCACCGCACCGCGCTGCGGGTGTTCGAGACGCTGGCGAAGGCCCCGTACCAGGGCACGGTCGCGGTCACCGCCGAGCCGTCGGCGCTGCCGCCCGGCGGCAGCGGCACCCTGACGGCCGTCTTCCGCAACGTCAACGGGCTGCGCGCCACCGGCGCCGTGGACTTCGAGGTGACCGGTCTGCAGGCCGTGCCGCAGGGGTCCGCGACCCTGCCGGGCGTCGAGGCGGGCGGCAGCGGCACGGTGCGCTGGCGGGCCACGGCCCCCGACACCCCGCTGGAGGCGCCGCTGAAGCCGCTGCCGTACGAACTCGCCGTGTCCTACGGGCCGCGGGGCGAGCGGCGGGTGCGGGTGGTGCGCGAGGAGAGGCTGTGGGTGGCGGGCCCGCTGGAGGCGGGGCTGCGGACGGTGACCACCAACGCGGCCGTCTTCGGGCAGGCGGGCGGCCGGTTCGCCATCGACGGCGCGGGCCAGGACCTGTGGAAGGCCACGGCGGAGTTCGGCGCGGTCTACCGGGAGGGCGCGCTGGCCGCCGGGGCGCAGGTGACGGTGCGGGTGGACGCCCAGGCGGCCACGGGCCCGTGGGCGCGGGCGGGCATCGTCGTGCGGGACCGCCTGGCCACGGCCGGTTCGGCGGGCTTCGTGAACCTGGCCGCCACCCCGGCCGGCGGTGTGGTGCTGTCGTACGACGCCAACGGCGACGGGACACTCGACACGTACAAGCGGATCACGGGGGTCAAGGCCCCCGTGTGGCTGCGTCTCACCCGGACCGGCGACGCGTCCTACACGGGGGAGCTGGCCACGGACGCCGACGGCACGGCGTGGCGGACGGTCGCGACGGTGACCGTGCCACGCACGGCCGCCGCCCAGGACGCGGGCCTGTTCATGACGGCGGCGAACGGGGGCGACGGGGCGCGCGGAACGGTCGAGTTCAGCGGCTGGCGCTTCGGCTGACGCGGACGCCGTGCGCGCCGCCGACCGGGCTAGACGGCCTCCCCCGGCGGCGCGTACACCACGTCCCAGGGCCGCGACGGTGCTGCCGCCGCGCTCGGCTCGGCCGGGGTCTCGGCGGCCGGCATCGCCGCGGCCCTCGGCCCGGTCGGGTCCTCGGTGCCCAGCACCGCCGCCGCCACCTCCGCCAGCCGTGGTGCGGCCGGGTGCGGGGCGTCGGCGGGCCAGACGAAGGACATGTCCCAGCGGAGGGCGTCCGGGGCGAGCGGACGCCAGACGACCCGCGGCTCCTTGCGGGCGACCGCGGCATGCGCCAGCGCGATCCCGCGCCCGGCGATCACCAGGCCCAGCACCACCTCGGGGCTGCCCGCGTGGACCACCGACGGCGGGCGGTAGCCCCGTGCGCGGCAGGCGGCCAGCGTGGCGTCGTACAGGCCGGGCGCCGCGTCCCTGGGGAAGATCACCAGGGGGTGGCCTGCCAGCTCCTGGAGGGGCAGGTCACCGGTGGCTCCGAAGCCGCCGGAAGCGACGGTGTCGGCGAGCGGTGAGTCGCGCGGCACCACCACGCCCAGCGGCAGGCTCACCGCGGGCCCGCTCGTCAGGCCCGCGAGGTCCGCCGGACGCTGGACCAGGCCGGTGTCCAAAGCGCGCTCGGCCAGCAGCCGCAGCTGCCCCGCCGTGCCGATCTCCTGCAAGTCCAGCCGCACATCGGGGACCTCGGCCGCGAAGGCGGTGAGGATCTCGGCCAGCACCCGCCCCGGAAGCTCCGGCGGCACCCCGACGCGCAGCGTCCCGTACGCGCCGCTCGCCGCCAGCGAGACCCGTTTCCGGGTGCGCTCGGCGGCGGCCAGCAGCTCCTCCGACTCGGCCAGCAGCACCTCGCCCGCGGCGGTCAGCCGTACGCCGCGCGAGGACCGGTCGAACAGCCGGGCGCCCAACTCCTCCTCCAGCCCGCGGATCCGCTGGCTGAGGGGCGGCTGGGCCATGCCGAGCCGCTCGGCCGCCCGGCCGAAGTGCAATTCCTCGGCGACGGCTCGGAAGTAACGCAGGTGACGCAGCAGGTCCACGCTGCAACGATATCGATGCCGATATCGCCGAGGAGCCCTTTCGATCTTGGACGGGGCCCGGCCCGCGGTGCTCTGATGCCCGCATGCGCAATCCCTTCACTTCCGACCGCTCCACTTCCGATCGCTCCACCTCCGATCGCTCCCCCCTGTCCCGGCGCCGTCTGCTGGGAGCCTCGGCCGCGGGCCTGACCACCGCCGCGGGGCTGACGGCGGCAGCCCTGTCCCAGGAGCCCGCGCGCGCCGAGCCGGACGGCACCGCGCCGGACGGCGCGCGGAGCCGAACCCAGCGGGGCCGGGCCCCGGCGGGGAAGTCCGGCATCCGGCTGCGCTGGCTCGGCAACAACGGCTGGGAGATCCGCATCGCCCGGCCGGGCGCCGAGCCCGCCACCGTACTCATCGACCCCTGGCTGACCCGGTTCCGCACCGGTACGTACACCAAGGAGGGCGCCGATCCGCAGACCCCGCTGACGGTCGACACCGGGCTCATCGACCGCCACCGGCTGACGGCGGACCAGATCCTCGTCACCCACGGCCACTACGACCACCTGCCGGACATCCCCCATCTGGCGACCACCACCGGCGCCACCGTCTTCGGAACCGAGAGCCACACCAACCTGCTGCGCGCACTGGACGCGCCCGAGGACCAGCTGTCCGTGGTGAGCGGCGGGGAGTATCTACGGTTCGACGGCTACACGATCCGAGTGCTGCGCTCCCTGCACTCCATGCCGGGCCCGCGCGCCCAGGTCCCCTTCCCCGGCACCCGCCCCGGCGGCCCGCCACCCCGGCCCAGGGTCATCGCCGACCTCGTGGAGGGCGGCACCCTCGCCTACGCCGTCACCTCCACTGCCACCGGGTTCACCGTCGTCGACTTCGGCGGCTCCAACTACAGCGCCGCCGAACTGGCGGGCCTGGCCCCCGACCTGGTCATGGTCCAGCCCGGCGGCTCCACCGTCCACGACTACGTACCCCGCCTGCTGGCGGCCCTGGACCACCCGAGGTACGTCGTGCCCACGCACTGGGACGACTTCGATCTGCCGCTCGACCGGCCCGCGAAGGACTGGGGCGGTCTGGCGGACCTGGAGGCGGCCGTCCGGCGGGCGAGCCCCCGGGCGCGCTTCGTCCGCCTCGACCACCTGGAGACGTTCACGCCCTGACCTGACCCCGGTCGAGGTAGGCCAGGACCGCCAGCACGCGGCGGTTGTCGTCGTCGGACGGCGGCAGGCCGAGCTTGCCGAAGATGTTCGACGTGTGCTTGGCCACCGCGCGCTCGGTGACGCACAGCTGCGTGGCGATGGCCGCGTTCGACCTCCCCTGGGCCATCAGCTCCATCACCTCCCGCTCACGCGGAGTCAGATTCCCCATCGGCTCGTCCTGGGACCTGCGCGTGAGCAGCTGCGAGATCACCTGCGGGTCCATCGCCGTGCCGCCCGCCGCCACCCGCCGTACCGCGTCGATGAACTGGTCGGCGTCGAACACCCGGTCCTTCAGCAGATAGCCCACCCCGCCGCTGCCGTCGGCCAGCAACTCCCGGGCGTACAACTGCTCCACATGCTGGGAGAGCACCAGCACCGGCAGCCCCGGTGCGGCGCGGCGGGCGGCCAGCGCGCACTGGAGCCCCTCGTCGGTGAAGGAGGGCGGCAGTCGGACGTCGACGACGGCGACATCCGGTTTCAGCTCGGCCAGCGCCCGGCTCAGCTCCGGGCCGCTCTCCACGGCGGCCGCGATCTCGAAGTCGTACGCCTCCAGCATCCGCACCAGGCCGTCTCTCAGAAGGAAGAGGTCTTCGGCGAGGACAACGCGCACGGCAACTCCAGGGATTCGGGCTCGGGGCGACGGCGGAACGGGTCGAATCTACCGCCGGTGACGAGCGATCCGGCCCGAGCGTGCCTCTCCCGGCACGAGCGTGCGTCCCCCTGGCACGAGCGTGCCTCCCCCCCGGCCCGAGTGTGTCTCCCTCTGGCCCGAGCGTGTCTCCCCCGGCACGAGCGCGCCTCCCCCCGGCCCGAGCGTGCGTCCCCCCCGGCTCGAGCGTGCCTCTCCCCGGCCCTTCGGAACCGCCGGCACGCGCCGGGCCCCGCACGGACTGCCCGCAACGCCTCCCGTGCGGACACGCCCGCGTCCGCCCGCTAGGCCTTCCGTGCGGACGCCGCGTCCGCTCGCACGGGCAGCGCGCACGGTATCTCCATCGTCACCATCGTCGGGCCGCCCACCGGGCTGTTGACCGCCAGTACCCCGTCGAACGCGCCGAGCCTGCGCTCCAGGCCGCGCAGCCCCGAGCCCGCCGCGATGTCGGCGCCGCCCCGGCCGTTGTCGGTGACCGCTATGCGCAGCGCCCCGTCCGCGTACGTCACATCCAGCCAGACCCGCTCCGCGCCCGAGTGCTTCGCCGCGTTCGTCAGCGCCTCGCTGATCGCGAAGTACGCGGCCGATTCGACCGGCTCCTCGGCCCGGCCGGGCAGTTCCACCTCCACCTCGACCGGCAGGGGCATCCGCAGCGCGAGCGCCCGCACCGCGTCGCCCAGCCCGCGCTCGGCCAGCACCGGCGGGTGGATGCCGCGCACCAGGTCCCGCAGCTCGGCCAGCGCCTCGGCGGAGTCCGCCCGCGCGGCGGCCAGCAACTCCTTCGCCTTCGCCGGGTCCTTCTCGATCAGCGCCTCGATCGTGCCCAGGCTCATGCCCATGGCGACCAGCCGGGCCTGCGCGCCGTCGTGCAGGTCCCGCTCGATCCGCCGCAGCTCCGCGGCCGAGGTGTCCAGCGCGTCGTGCCGGGTCACCGTCAGCTGCTCGACCCGCTGCGACAGCGACATCTGCGGGGTCGGGGCCAGGAAGGCGCGCGTCAGCAGGAAGTGCCCACGCAGCATCGCCGGGCCGAAGGCCAGCGAGATCGCGATCCATATGGTGCCCAGGCCCGCCGCGAGGAACGCCGTGGTCTGACTGTCGACGGGGATGAACGCGTACCAGTACGTGCCGTCGGCGTCGTAGATGGGCTCCCACACCCCGGACGCCAGCACATAGCCGAACAGGCCCTCGGCGAGCAGGCCGGGCGGCAGGATCGCCGTCACGCATCCCGCGGTCATGTCGACCTGGAGCCACAGCAGGTCGCGCCAGGTGGCTGGGTCCTTCAACAGCAGGGAGCAGCGCTCCACATGCCCGGCGAATCCGCCACGCGGATCAGGGGGCAGGGGGCGGTACGGCTGCGCGATCCGCACCCCGCCCCACCGGAAGGCCAGCTGCCGCCGATACGTGGCGTACTTGCGCAGCGCGTCGACCATGAACGGGGTGGTGACGATGCCGATACCGACCGGTATCAGAGCGATCGACACCACCGTGAACACGGACAGGGTGATCGAGCACACCAGCGTCGTGAACGCCAGCATCTGCCCCCGTACGGCGGCCCGCAGCGCGCTGCCCACCTTCATTCGATGACTCCCCGTTGCCGTGCTCCGCGCCGCCCGGACCTCGGGCGACGGAACCAGTGTGCGGTCCGCGGTCATGATCGGTCACGGGGGCCGGCACCCGTCCTCGGGGTGTACCCAGCACCACCCCCGGAGCTCGGCGCATCGGCGCGCCGTGTCAGGCCCCGGCCTGCCGCTCCGCGCGGCGGGCGGTCGCGCGCAGCAGCTCCCACCGGATCAGCGCCGCGCCGCCCGCGATGAGCACCCAGTACGCGGTGAAGGCGGCACGGGAGCGGCCGTCCGTGCACAGGACCCGGGTCTCGGCGCTCAGCACGCTGCCGTCGCCGTCCGGGACGACCCGTACGCCCATGGCGGCCTTGGCCCAGCCGGGCTCGCGCAGCTCCCGGAACGCCTCCGGGTCGCGGTGGGATATCCGGGCGGCCGGGGCCCGCATCCGCCAATACTTCGCGGCCCGGCCCCGCACCTCCTCGTACGGGCCGATCGTCAGCCGCGGCACCGGGAACGCCCTGGCGACGGGCCCGCGCAGTCGCACCCGGCCCAGCCCACGCACCCGCATCAGCGCCCGCAGGATGGGCAGTTCCTCGGTGGTCAGCTCCTGGTAGGCACGCCACGTGGTGTCCGGGTCGGCCGCGACGCGGCGCTGGAAGCGGGATCGGAAGTGGTACGAGGGCAACAGGCGGTTGAGTTCCACGGTTCACTCCTCGGCCAGGTGACGGCGGACGCGGCCCCCAGGGCAGCGGCGCCACGATATACCGGCCGTTTCCGAACGCAATCCGCCGCCCTGCGGGCCCACTTGGCCTGCCTGCCTGCCTGCCTGCCGCTGCCTCGGCTCAGGCGAGTCGCAGCTCGGCTCAGGCGAGCCCGCCGCCGGGTCAGGCGATTGGCACGTACTTGTACCCGACCCGCCGGACCGTCACGATGGCGCCCCGGTGCTCGGCGCCCAACTTCCGGCGCAGCCGGGCGATATGGACGTCAACGGTGCGGCCGTCGCCCACGTGTCCGTAGCCCCAGACCGTCGTCACCAGCTGGTCCCTGGTGTGCACCCGGTGCGGATGGGCGACCAGGTGCGCCAGCAACTCGAATTCCAGGTACGTCAGGTCGAGCTGCCGGTCCTTGACCCATACGGTCCGCTGGTCGGGGTCGATCCGCACGAGCTGGTCGCCCCGCACGGCGGATTCCCCAGGCGATTCAGGCGCCTTGGGCGTCGCGGACGCCTGGGGGGCCTCGGGCGCCGGAGCCACCCGGTCCGCCGGTACGAGCACCAGGTAGCCGACCATCGGCGGCTGGCCGGGCAGCACGGGCAGGGTGTGCGGAGGGGCGGGCAGCCAGGTGGCGCCGGAGTGCAGAAGTTCGGCGACCGGCGGCACCTCGTCCGCCGCGACGGCGCGCAGCCGCTGGCGGTGCGTATGAGCATGAGGGTGAGGGTGGGGGTGGGGGATGCGCGAAGGCACGGTGCGGGAAGGAGTGCCGAGGGTACGGACGTTGGCCATGGAGAATCAGCTTCTTTCGCACAGGAGTCGTCAGGGACGTCGTGTGCGCGGGACGAGCCGCCGAGGCTGAGAGCTGAGAGCCGACCGGACGCGAGAAGCGGCGTCAGCCGAGCGAGCGGGCCCGCGCGTGGGACGCGCGGCAACACTCGCGGTCGAAGTGGTGCGCCTGCCGGGACGGCCAGAACGGCTCAAGGTCGAAGCGACCCGTCGCGGTCCCGTGGTCGTGGAAGCTGGCCATGCCCCTATTGAAGCATGCACCCGGGTCACGCGGCCCGTCCCGTGCTGTGGATCACCAGGAACACCTGGATCATCGGGAAAACCCTGGACCACCGGGTCCCCCGATCACCGCCCGACTGCACCGGCTGCGGGCGGCGCATGGACCACCTGCTCACCGTCGACAGCGCGGAGTTCGACGGCGGCTCGACGCGCACCTGGCTGCCGGAGGAGGACATGCCGCCCGCGGGGAAGGTCTTCGACCTCCCTTACGAGCGGCGGCGCTCCTGAACGCGCGCGGACGGCGGCAGGAATGCCGCCGTCCGCACTGCCATGAGGTCAGGAGTCGACCACTTGCGTGTCGACCACTTGCGTGTCGACCACCTGCGTGTCGACCACCTGCCTCAGGAGCCGACTATCCCGTCAGGAGTTGACCTGCTGCGTGACCAGGCTGGAGAAGGTGGTCAGTCGGGTGTAGATGCCCGGCACACCCGGGTCCGCGCAGCCGTCGCCCCAGGACACGACGCCCGCGAGCCGCCCGTTGATCATCAGCGGGCCGCCGCTGTCGCCCTGACAGGTGTCGACGCCGCCCTCGTCGTAGCCCGCGCAGACCATGTCGGAGGCTATGAAGCGGTTGCCGTAGGCGTTGGCGCAGTAGCTGTCCGAGGTGACCGGGACGGTCGCGGTCTTCAGCCGGTTGGAGGACTGGCCGCCCGAGCTGGTGGTGCCCCAGCCGACGATGCGGGCGGTGGCGCCCTCCGCGTAGATGCCGGTCTCGGACGAGGACACGTACTTGGCCGTGGTGTACGGCATCGCCGTCGACAGCGTCAGCACGGCCACGTCGTCGCCCTTGGTGACGGTCTGGTACGACGGGTGGACCCAGATCTTGCTGACCTTGGCGACGGTGCCGTTGGTGCCGTTGCGGTAGGTACGGCCGCCGACGACCCGGATGTCGGCGGCGGACTCGCCCGCCATACAGTGCGCGGCGGTGACGACCTTCGTCGGCGTGACGAGCGTGCCGCCGCAGAACTGGTTCTGGCCGGCGTCCGTGATCTGCATGACGTACGGGTAAGCGCTCGCGGTCGTGTTCGTACCGCCGACGATGGGCTGCGGGGCGGCCTGGGCGGCGGTGGCCGACAGACCGACGGCGATGGCGGCGGTGGCGGCGGCCGCGGCCGCGACGGCCTTGACACGGCGGGGGAGTGCGAAGGACATGAATCTCCTCAGAGCGTCATGGTGGGGGCTTCCGCCGGTGGTGGGGGGTGACGCACCAGATGCGGCACACGCACCGGGCGGGAGACTGGCCGACGTCGTCGTCGACTGGCCGTCAGGCTAGAAGCCGCGGCGCCCCGGACCAATGAGGGATGTCCCTCGTATCAGGACATAGGGAGAACCCCATGTCCGTGGCTCCGGCGGGCTCTTGGGCGACGGGCCGCAGGCCGCGGGCCGCGGCAGGCGCCCGCCATTCCGCCGCCGCGCTGCGGCAGCCCCGCCATTCCGCTGCCGCGCTGCGGCAGCCCGGCCATTCCGCCGCCGCGCTGCGGAAAGCTCCGTCGCTCCGCCACCGACCGCGCTGCGAAAGCCCCCGTCACTCCCCGCCGCGCGAAGCCAGCCGCACGATGTCGACCCGCGAGCGGATCCCCAGCTTGCGGTAGACCCTGGTCAGCGTGGCCTCGACCGTCTTGACGCTGATGAACAGCCGCTCGGCGATCTCCCGGTTGGTCGCCCCTTCCAGGACGAGGGCCGCCACGCGCCGCTCCATCGCGGCGAGGACGTCCAGCGTGCGGGGGGTCGGCGCGGCGCCCGCGCCCAAGCGGGAGTCTGGCCCCGCGCCCAAGCCGGAGTCCGATCCCGCGCCCAAGCCGGAGTCCGATCCCGCGCCCAAGCCGGAGTACGGTCCCGGGTCCCGCCCCGCGTCAGGTCCCGAGTCCCGTCCCACGTCCAGTGCCGCGTCAGGTCCCGGTGTACGGCACCTATCCGGCCCCGGCCCCGGCTCCGGCCCCGGCCCCGGCGCACGGCACATGTCCGCGAGGTGCGCGCGGGCCGCCGATGCCTGGTCCAGCCATGGGCGGGCCTTGGCCCGGCGGAAGATCCGCGCGGCCTCCTCGTACGCCGCCGCGCTGGCCTCGTACCCCGCCGCGCTCGCCGCGGCCGCGCCGCGCCGCGACTCCACCACGGCCAGCGCCAGTCGCGCCCGGCCCTCCTCCACGCGGTAGCCCAGGGCGCCCAGTTCGCGGGCGGCCGTACGCAGCCGCTCCGCCGCGCCGTCCAGGTCCCCGTACCCGGCGCGTACGAGGCCTTCGGCGCGGTTCAGCACGGCCAGCACCCCGGCCCTGCGCAGTCGGGTGGCGGCGGCGCGCGTGCCGGCGACGAGTTCGCGGGCCTCGGCGAGTTCGCCGACCCGCACCAGCGCCTCCGCGAGGTCGCCGTGCCAGCGGCCCCGGGCCGGGTCGGTCACCCCCTGCCCGCGCTCCATGTCCCGGACCCGGCGCAGCGCGGCCACCGCCCCCTGGGCGTCGCCGCCGGTCAGCCGGGCGTGGCCGAGCGCGGCCAGCGCGCGGGCCAGATAGATCAGGTCGCCGTCCTCCTCCGCGCTGTGCACCGCCTCCTGAGCCAGGGCCAGGGCGCGCGGCACGCTGCCGCCCGCCGCCTCGGCGAGCGCGGCCAGGTGCAGCACCGGCCCCTCGCCGACCCCGGCGTCGCGGGCCAGCCGCAGGCTGTCGTGCGCGTGCGCCAGCGCCACCGCGCAGCGCCCGGCGCGCAGTTCGGTCTCCGCCAGCCCGCGCAGGAACAGCAGCTGGCTCTCGACGGCGCCGCGCCGGGCGGCCAGCCGCACCAGTGAGCCGATCGCCGCCCGCGCCTCCTCCAGCCGGTCGCTCATCAGCAGCAGACGGAACCGGACGGCGACCGGCCCGTTGTGGTCGCAGGCCACCCGCGGGTCCTGCGGCTCGGCCAGCGCCGCGGCCAGTGTGCGGTCCGCGTCCTCATGGCCCGTCACCGCCTCGGTGAGCGCCTGTAGGGACAGGGCGAGGAGTTCGGTGCGCCGGTCGGCGGCCTGGGCGGCGAGCGCGGCGGCCCGCGCGGCCTCGGTACGGGCCCGCGGCGGCGAACCCCCGGCCAGCAGGGCGTGCCACGCCAACTGGTAGCGCAGCGGCGCCAGCAGCCGCGGGTCGTCGCCCGCGTCCGCCAGCGCCTGCGGGAAGACGTCGTCCACGTCCGCCATCGCCTGCCCCGCCGAGTCGATCACCGCGATCCACGCCCGTACCCGGTCGGCGGGGCGCGCGGCCTCGGCGAGTACCTCCTGCGCGGTCTGCCGGGCCAGCTCCGGCTCGCCCGCTACCAGCGCGTCCTCGGCCGCGTCCAGCCGTCGGCCGGTCGCCGCCGCCGTGTCGTACGCGGGGGTGCGCTCGGCGGCGAACAGGCCCAGCCGGGCGGCCGCGCCGGGCGCGCCGCGCTCGCGGGCGACGGCGGCGGCCCGCGCCAGGGTGGCCGCGACCTGCTCGTCGGGACCGGGAGTGGCCAGCGCCAGGTGGCGGGCGCGTTCGATGGGGTCGGTGGAGGCGCGGGCGAGCGCCGTGTGCGCGGCCCGCCGGTCGTACGGGTCCGCCTCGGCGTAGAGCGCGGCCGAGATGAGCGGATGCGCGAACCGTACGGTCAGGTCGTCGCCGGTCCCGGCGATGCCCAGGGCGGACGCCGCGGCGAGCTCCGCCTCGGCGTCGGGGCGGCCCGCGGCGCGCAGCAGGGCGAGGCCGGGGCGGGCGCCCGCGGCGGCGATCAGCAGGGTGCGGCGGGCCTCGGCCGGCAGCGCGCGGAGCCGGTCCAGAACGAGGCTGCGCAGGCTGGTCGGTACGGGCAGCGGGTCGCCGGGGCGCGGCGGGGTGTCGCGCTCGGCCAGCGCGCGCCCGAGTTCCAGGGCGAACAACGGGTTGCCGCCGCTGGCCCGGTGGATCTCGCGCAGCACGGCGCCGGGCAGGGCCGAGCGTCTTCGGCGGCGCAGCAGTTCCGTCACCTGGCCGGGGCTGAGCGGGGGGACCGGCAGCACGCGGGCGGGTGGCGGCAGCACCCGCAGGGCGCGTCCGAGCCCGTCTGCACCGTCCCGATGGAACGCCGCACTGTCCCGATGCCACGCCGCACCGTCCCGGTGCCCTGCGCCACCGCCGAGGGCCCATGCGGTTCCGTCGTGGCCCCCTGCCTCCCCGTCCCGGTCCCGCGCCGCACTGTCCCGGCCCCACGGCTCCCCGGCGGTCGCGGTCCGTACGGCACCGATCACGAGCACGGGCAGCTCGCCGACCCGCCGCGCGACGAAGGCCAGCAGCTCCGCGCTCGGCTCGTCCATCCACTGCAGGTCGTCGGCGACCAGAGCCACGGGGGTACGGGCGGCCAACGCCCGGAACACGGAGAGCACCGCGAGCCGCAGCGCCAGCCCGTCGTGCTGCGCCACCCCGCCCGCCCGGCCGGTGAGCGCCGCGTCCAGGACGGCGTGCTGGGCGGCGGGGAGGTCGCCGGAGACCTCGGCCACGACCGGGCCGAGCGCGTCGATCAGGGCCAGGAAGGGCAGTTGGGACTCGGACTCGGTGGGGGAGCAGCGCAGCAGCAGATGGCCCTGCGCCGCGTAGTCGGCGGCCAGGGACGCCAACACGGTGGACTTGCCGATTCCGGCGGGCCCCGGCAGCAGCAGGCCGCCGCCGCGCGCCAGCAGACCGCGGGCGCGCGCGAGCAGCCCGGCTCTGCCGACCACGCCGTCGGGTAGGTCTCGCTCCACAGGTCATCGCCCCCCTGTGCCTTACGCGCGCCCTCCCCGCAGCACGGAGTCCATCCAATCGGACATCTATCTATAAACCCGGGCGAGGCGCACAATGGTCATGGCGGTGCTTCATCGCATCGCACGGTCAGACTTCCATGATCGAAGGAGGCGAGTCGCATGGCCGACGTCTCGCATCGCAGTGATATTACGGGCCATCCCGATGTTTCCGAGATGCGGGAACGGTACGCCCGGATGACCGGTGGCAGGGATGTCGTCTTCCTGGACGGTCCGGTGCTGCTCGCCGGTGTGTATCTCGCGGCCTCCCCGTATGTGGTGGGATTCGCGGGCACCACGGACATGAGATGGCACAACCTGATCGTCGGCCTCTCTGTCGCCGTGCTGGGTCTGGGGCTGACGCTGGCGCCGCAGCGCATGTACGGCCTGAGCTGGACCCTGATCCCGATCGGCCTGTGGCTGGTCATCTCCCCCTGGGGCATCCTGGGATCCCCCACCGTCGGAGTCATCTGGAGCAACATCGTCGCCGGCGCGGTCACGTGCGTGCTGGGTGCGGCTGCGGCCACCCTGGCGCTGAGGAGCAATCGCGGCACCAGGGCCGCGGCGCCATGGACGGAGACACCACGCACCACCGCGACCTGAACCCTCAGTAGGCCGCCGGCCGCGCCTCCCCGCCGGGGGAGGCGCACGGCGGCCTACGCACACGAGTCGGCGTCCTACGCGCATAGCCCGCGCGTAGCCCTGCGCACATAGCCCTACGCACATAAAAGTGCGTACTTGTCGCCGCTCCCGCGCCCGCCAAGACTCTCTGATCAAGGAAACAGTCGATCAAGGGAGTCGAAGATGAGCACCACCTCCGCGGCGTCTCGGGATGCGGACGCCGGCGGCGTCGTGGCGTCCGTAGCGGTCCTCGGCCTGGGCGCCATGGGAACGGCCCTGGCGGACGCCCTGCTCGCGCGGGGCCACCGGGTGACCGTCTGGAACCGCACCCCCGCCAAGGCCGCCGGGCTGGTGGAGCACGGCGCACGCCAGGCGGAGTCGGTCGCCGCGGCGGTGGCCGCCGCCGACCTGGTCATCGTGTGCGTCCTCGACTACGCAGGGGTCACCGACCTGCTGGAACGGCAGGCCGGTGACGCGCTCAAGGGCCGCGTCGTCGTCAATCTCACCAACGGGGCGCCCGAGGATGCCCGCGCCATGGCCGAGCGGGTCGCGGCGTTGGGCGCCGACTACCTCGACGGCGGCATCATGGCTGTTCCCGCCATGATCGGCGGGCCGGAGGCCGTCCTGCTGTACAGCGGCTCCAGCGCGGCGTTCACGGCCCACCAGCCGGTGCTGGACGCCTTCGGGCGCGGCGTCTTCGTCGGCGGGGACGCGGGTCTCGCGCCGCTGAACGACCTCTCGCTGCTGGCCGGGATGTACGGGATGTTCGGCGGCTTCATGCACGCGGCGGCGCTGGTGCGCTCGGCGGGCCGGCCCGTCGAGGAGTTCACCACGACGCTGCTGGTGCCGTGGCTGCATGCCATGAGCGCGTCGCTGCCGCAGATGGCCGCCCAGATCGACTCCGGCGACTACTCCGCGACCGGCTCCAACCTTGCCATGCAGGTCGCGAACGACAGTATCGGCGACGTGAGCCGCGCCCAGGGCGTCAGCGCCGAGCTGTTCGCCCCGATGTACGCGCTGATGAAGCGGCGGGTGGCCGACGGCCACGGCGACGAGGACATGGCGGGCGTCGTGGAGCTGCTGCACAAGCGCTGAGCGCACCGCGCAGCGACACCCCGGGGTGCGGCCTCGAGCAGCCACACCCCGGGGGTGCGGTCTTGAGCGGGCACACCCCCGGGGGTACGGCCTCGAGCGGGCACACCTTCGGTGCGACACCGCGGTGCCATGCCGCGGTGTCGCACCGTCCTGGCACAATGGCGGGCCCCTGCGAAGGAGCCCTGCATGTCGATGGTCGGCACCCTACGGAAGGTCGCGCGGCTGGCCGCTCCGCGCCGCCGCGTGGACCTGAGCCATCCCGCCCGGTCCCCGCTGGGCAGCGCGGTGGTGAACTGCGTGACGTACCGGGACGGCGTCCGACAGGCCGGATGCGACTCGCTGGTGGACGCGGTCGAGTACGTACGGAAGACCGGCGACGGATTCGTGTGGCTGGGGCTGCACGAGCCCAGCGAGCGGGAGTTCGCGGGGATCAGCGAGTTCTTCGGGCTGCACCCGCTGGCCGTCGAGGAGGCGGTCCACGCCCACCAGCGGCCGAAGGTGGAGCGGTACGGCGACACGCTGTTCGCCGTGTTCAAGACCGTGTGCTACGTCGAACACGAGGAGCTGACCGCGACCAGCGAGGTGGTGGACACCGGCGAGATCATGGTCTTCACCGGCCGCGACTTCGTCATCACCGTACGGCACGGTCGGCACGGCTCCCTGGGACCGCTGCGCGAGGACCTGGAGGGCGTACCCGAACAACTGGCCAAGGGCCCGTCCGCGGTGCTGCACGCGGTCGCCGACCACGTCGTCGACGGGTATCTGACAGTCACCGACGCGGTACGGTCCGACCTCGACCAGGTCGAGGCGGACGTGTTCGCGGCGGACCGCCGGCGCGGCGCCGACCCTGCCCGCACCTACCAGCTCAAGCGCGAACTGCTGGAGCTGAAGCGGGCCGTGGCCCCGCTGAACCAGCCGTTGCAGATGCTCGCCACCCGGCCGATACCGGCGGTGGCGCCCGCGATCAGAACGTACTTCCGGGACGTCGCCGACCACCTGACCCAGGCCACCGAGCAGATCGCCGCCTTCGACGAGCTGCTGAACTCGATACTCCAGGCCCAGCTGGCGCAGGTGAGCATCGCCCAGAACGAGGACATGCGCAAGATCACGGCGTGGGCGGCGATCCTGGCCGTACCCACGATGGTCTTCGGCGTGTACGGCATGAACTTCGACCACATGCCCGAGCTGCGCTGGACCTACGGCTATCCGCTCATCCTCGGCGTCACGGCGCTGGCCTGCCTCGTCCTCCACCGCTGCTTCCGACGGAACGGATGGCTGTGACCCACGGGACGGCGCCGTAGCCGGCGGCGATCACGCCTACGGTCCCGGGGAAGCGGCGTGTGCGCCTGGGTTTCGGCCCCGGGGGGGAGAGAGAGCGGCGGCTGGCAGGGCTTCGGACCCCCGGGAAGCGGCGGCGGTCACGGCTTCGGGCCGCGCGGTACGGCGAACCGCACCAGCCGGGCGGCGCCCGGCGCGAGCTCCGACCACGTTCCGTGCCACGTCAGCACCGCGACGGCGGCCGTGGGGAACTTCGCCGCGGCCCGCTCCAGGGCGTCACCCACCGCATCGCGGGCGAGCCGCAGCGTCAGTTCCTGCATGCCGGGGTTGTGGCCGATCAGCAGCAGCGTCCCGAGGGCGGCCGGGGTCTCGCGTACGACGTCGATCAGGGCCGGGGCGGTAGTCGCGTAGAGCCGCGGTTCATAGCTGACCGGCGGGGCGGCGGTGCTGAGTGCGGCGGCGGCGAGCTCCCAGGTCTCGCGGGCGCGGCGGGCCGTGGAGCAGATGGCGAGATCCGGTACGCGGCCGGCGTCGCGCAGCCACCGCCCGGCCGCCGGGGCGTCCCGCCGACCACGCGGCGCCAGTGGCCGGTCCCGGTCCGCCACTCCGTCGGGCCACGCCGACTTGGCGTGCCGCAGCAGCACCAACCGCCGCACGCCCGCCTGGTCCGCCTCGTCAGCTCGTCCGTGTGGTCTGGTCATACCGCCATCATTGATGAACCCCGCTCGCCGTGTGGAGGATGTGCGAGATCACTCAGGAGGACAACCCCCAAGGAGCTGTCTGTGGCGAGCGGTTGGGCGGCCGAACTGCTGCTGGGCGGCATCATCATGATGGGCGCGTCGGTGCAGTGGCTGACGGGGATGGGGTTCGCGCTCATCGCGGTACCCGCCCTCGTCCTCGTGCTCGGCCCGACCGAGGGCGTGGTGCTCGCCAACTGCGGGGCCGGAGCCATCAGCGTGGTCGGGCTCGCGGGCGGCTGGCGTCGGGTCCGCCCCAGGGCGATGGTCCCACTGGTCCTCGCGTCCGCGTGCACCGTCCCCGCCGGCACGTGGGTGGCCACCCGACTGCCGGAACCCGTACTCCTGGCCGGGATGGGCGCCCTGGTGACCGCGGCCGTCCTGCTGGTGATGCGCGGCGCCCAGGTGCCCGCCCTGCGCGGCGCCAAAGGAGCCCTGACCGCGGGGGCCGTGGGCGGCTTCATGAACTCATCGGCCGGGGTGGGCGGTCCGCCGGTCTCCTTGTACGCGGTGAACGCGGGTTGGACGGTGCGGGAATTCGTACCAAATGCCCAATTCTACGGAGTCATGGTCAACGCGTTCTCCGTCGCCACCCACGGCGTCCCCCGACTCGGCGGCTCCGTCTGGGCACCGGCCGTAGCCGGCATGGCGGTGGGCGCCGCCATGGGGAAGGCACTCGCGGAGCGCATCCCGGAGAAGACGGCCCGACTGCTCCTCCTCTCGCTCGCCCTGGCCGGCGGCCTCACCACGATGGCCAAGGGCCTGTGGAGCCTGTGACCTCGCTGCGCTCAACACAGGCGGTCCCGCATGGCGACCGCACCCACAAAACGGCCGTCGGCCGTGCCCTTCCAGTGCGGGAAGGGCACGGCCGACGGCCCACCGGATCAGCTCTCGCCTCGCCCTGCTTCGGGCTCTCCGGGTGTATGGCCTCCCGCATCGCTGGAGTTGACCGCGGGTGTGCCCGGGCTGGTGGTGCCCGCCGAGTGGTCCGGAGAGCCAGAGCCGGTACCACCGCTCAGTTCCTGCCGTACCTGCCGCCACGCGCGGATGATCTGTGGCAGCCTCGACAGCACCTCGCTGATCTGCGTCAGCAGTAGCGTGACGCAGCCGAACGCGGCGAGGATGATCAGGGTTACATCGTCCCACTTCATCGCGTGGCCTCCGCCTTCTGCCGGGCCGGGGCGCGCCGCGCGGAGATGTCCAGTCCGAGCGTGCCGTCACGTGAAACGGCGCCGAAAGCGGCTTGCCTGTGGTCGCTCAAGAACTGCATACGGGCGTGGGCCAGGGCTTGGTCATTACTTGTGGGCATGTCGACACCTCGCGCCACCCCGGCTGGCACTTCAGGTCATATACCTGGTGAACCACTGATGCCAGTGTGCGGAGTTGGGCGAACCACGCCCATGTGCGGCGTCCTCGGGTGCCGGGGCCCGTAGGAAAATGCCGCCCGCCGACTCTCCGCGAGCCGGATGCATCGAGGGCATTCCCCGGTGCGAGGGTTTCCCCGACTCAGGCCTGTCAGCGGACAGGCGGGCCGGGTGGCGCGCTAGCCGAATAGTGCCTGGCGGGAAATCCAGTCGAGGGCATCCGCCCCCAGTTGGTCGGGTGCTTCGAGCAACGCGGCCTCCACCGCCGCGAGGTCGGTCAGCGCCTCGGGTGCGCCTGACCGGTCCAGCGTGGCGAGACGCTCCATTGCCGAGGCGACCGCGCCGGGCCAGCCTGGCATGCCGAAGTGGGTGGGAGCCTTGAACGCGGCCGAAGCGGCTCTGTGCAGCAGCCCCGAGCGCCAGCCCTGTTCACGCATCACCTCTGCGGTGAACCAGACCCGGTCATCGACGTGCTGGACGAACTCGGCCACCGATTCGGACACCTTCCGCAGCGCGAAGCGTGAGCCGCCGGCCCATGGAAGGTCCACGTCCGAGGCGACAGCCACGAACGCAAGCAGCACCTCGGGCCCGTCGTCCCGCGCCGCCACCAGTGCTGCCCGGGCCCTGCGGTACAGATCGACGCTCTGCGCGAAGATCTCCCCCTGGCTCGGCCCGTCGTCGGCCGCGTGGATCACGTCCAGCGGCCCCTCGCGCCAGGCGTCGGCGACCAGACCGACCGCCGCCGCGCTCACCAGGACGTCGGTGTCGTCTGTGTCGATGCCGTAGTGCGCCAGGACAGCGGTGGCCTGCTCCTCAATGTTCGCAAGCGGCGGGCGCTTCTCCTCGGCCTCGGTCTTCCCCAGGAGAGACGCGAACCGAGGTGACAGGGATTCGGGCTGCGGCTTCTCCACGGTGATTCCGTGTTCCGCCAGATCGTCGAACACGGCGTCCGGTCCGCAGTCGATATGCGAGGAGTCATGGCGTCCCGAGCAGCCTTCCGGGCACTCGAACTCCTCGCACATCTCCGGCTCTTCAGGCTGCACCTCGTTGATCAAGTGGTAGGCGAGCCGCTCTGCCACCGCCTCGCGCGCCGTAATCATGGCCAGGTCGAGCCGGAAAGCCTCGTCCCTCAGCTCCGAGTCCTCGCGATCCACAGAGGCAGGCGGCTCAGGTGCGTCCGGGACCCAGGTGTACGCCGATTCCAGTGAAACCAGTAGCCAGGCGACCCGTAGTGCCTCGCTGTCACCGTCCCGTGCCAGCCCGGCCACGGCCTCCGCGGCCTGCCGCACGCTCTCGAGCCGGGCGAGATGCCGCTCACGCACCGGCAGCCAGGCCGCGGACTCCGCTCGGGCCCGTTCGGCGTCCTGGGCCAGAGCGGCGTCGCGGGCCCGCCGCGCCCGGGTGACCAACCGGGTCAGACAGGGGCGGCATCCGAACAGCCCGGACGTCGGTGTCGGCCCGAGTGGTACGGGCAGCCGATCCCCGAAAGGCTTGCCGCAGAGGCAGCAGTCCAGCGCCCCCACCTGCCGGGAGGTGGGGACGGTCGGCAGCGCGGACCGGATCATGGCACGGGCATAGTCAGGGATGTGCACGGGCGGGCAACTCCTCGGAAGACGGCGCCGGTTCGCTCGCGGCGCTGACTCCATGCTCCGGCCCGTCTCCGACTGCTTGTCGTCGTTTGACGCCCAGGACAGAGAACTTGGCGCAATCTGACATGTGGCCACCTGGCCTGCAAGCTCTACGCTCTTGGCGCTATCTGACGGTCATCCGGACCGCCGCACGAAGGCCGAAGGGATCCGCCGTTCCGTGACCACCGACACCGCCCCTCCTCCGAACGAAGCCCACCAGGAACTGGTACGCGCCCTGGAAGAGCTCCACCGGGCAGCCGGCCGCCCCGGCATGCGGAAGGTGAGCGCTCTGATCGCCGAGGGCGACCACCCGGCAGCCGTCAGCCACGAGGGAGTCCGTACGACCCTCAAGGGCCTGGTCGTCCCGCGCTGGCCGACCGTGCAGTCGATCGTGGCGGTACTCGCCGCCGCCTGCGTCGATCCGCCCCGGGACCCGACGGCCGAGGTGGCGCGGTTCCTGCCCCTGTGGCGTGCGGTGGGGGAGGGAGAACCGGGCGGCATGAAGTCGGCCCGGGAACTGGCCCTGTCGCAGGGCTGGGGCCCGGACGACGGGCAGTGGTCCGCCGAGGCGGTCCTCGGCATGATGATCAACCCGTTCAACGCCATCGAGATCGATCCCTCGCTCGCGGTGCCGCACGAGCCGGTGGTCTCGGAGGACGAATGGGTACAGGTCGGTGTCCGCCTCATCGAGGAGCACGGTGCCGAGCTCGCTCTGCGCGCCCTCCTGCGGACCTTGAAGGGCGACTACCTCGGTGCCGAGCAAGGCAGCCCCTACGGCTATCACTACCCGGACCAGGCGGCGGTCGATGCGCATACGGCCTTCCGTTACGGCTGCGACCGGATCCTCCGGCGCCTGGCGGTCGAGCCGAACCTCCTCCAGCGGTCGATCAGCGCCATGCACGCCGACGAGACCATGGACCGTGAGGACCGCATCGAGATGCTGCGCGCCGAATCGGACGCGTCGTTGATGCGGGAGATCATGACCGCGACCCCGGAGACCTGGCACGAACTCTCCGAGGAAGCCCACCACCAGATCTTCGGCTATCTCATCAAGGAGATTGGCCCGGTGGGCAGATTCGGGCTTCCGCCGGACCAGCGGTTCCGCATCACCTGGCGCATCTCCGAGCCGCCCGCGGCGTAGCTTCGCTTGCTTCCCGTAACGGAGTCCTCACGGCGAAGGCCGCCACCCCGGAGCAGAGTGGCGGCCTTCGCACAGAATCCGCGGCTTAGATGTCGAAGTACAGCTAGGGGAAGGCTGTGACCTGCATGGACGTGTCGCTGACGGGTGGCCCGGTGCACAGTCGGTGCACATCGCGCCGGGAGGGACTTGCTGGTGCACCCCATTCGGGCGCGGTGCTGGCCGCCACGCCCAAGGGGGACGACGTCTTAGCAACTAACGGTGTTGCGTTGAGCCCGGCCGGTAGCATTCCAGGAGCAACAGCCGCCGCTGAGGGGTGATCGCCATCAAGGAGACGGTACTCAAGGAGCTGACCTTCGGTGCCCGGGTCGCGGAGGAGGAGGCTGGCGAGCTGGCCTCGTATTTCGTGGAGACCGAGCAGTGGAAGCAGGTCTGGCAGGACAAGGTTGACATTGTCTACGGACCCAAGGGCTCAGGTAAGAGTGCGATCTACGCCACCCTCGCAGCCCGCGAGTCGCAGCTGTTCGATCGCAACATCCTGATCAGCCCGGCGGAATCACCCCAGGGCTCGCCTGCGTTCGCCACACTTGAGGCCAATGCCGTCATCGATGAGGATCAGTTCGTCGGGCTGTGGAAGGTTTACTTCTTGGCGGTGATCGCCGACACCTTCGCAGATTACGACCTGCGGGGCCCTGCGGCCAAGTTGGTAGTCCGGACGCTAACAGACGCCGGGATGGTTCCGGGACGCAATGTGTCGCTCCGGCAGAAGCTAGCTAATGCTGCGGCCTACGTGCGCAGGATGTTCAGCGAGATTGAGCCAAGCGTCTCGGTAGCCGGGGTCGTAGACCTCGGCACCCGCATCCGGTTCACCGAGCCGGACGACGTGCAGCGCTCCAAGGGGGCGATGCACGTCGACGAGCTACTGGCCACGGCGGGACAGGCCCTAGAAGACGAGGGGCTGCAGTTGTGGCTACTGCTGGACCGGCTGGATGTGGCATTCGCCGGCAAGCCGCACCTGGAGCAGCAGGCGCTGCGCGCGCTGTTCAAGGTCTACCTGGACCTTGGGAACATCGACCGGATCAGGCTGAAGATCTTCCTGCGCAGCGACATCTGGAAGGCCATCACCGCTAGTGGATTCCGTGAGGCCAGCCACATCACGCGGGAGCTGACGCTGCGTTGGGATAGGGCGGCCCTTCTACAACTGGTCACACAGCGCTTGGTCCGCAACAAGACGCTGCGTGACTTCTACGGCGCGACGCAGGACGGGGTCGCTTCGGTTGCCGGGCAGGAGGACCTCTTCCAAAGGGTGTATCCCGAGCAGGTCGAGAACGGCCCGAACAAACCAAAGACATTCGACTGGTGCCTGTCCCGGACTAGTGACGGCACCAAGCGCACTGCGCCGCGCGAGCTCATCCACCTGCTCACCGAGGCTCGTGGCGTCCAGCTGCGACGTCAGGAGGTTGGCGAAGACGAGCCGGTTGGCGATGTCCTGTTTGACGGTAGCTCTCTCAAAGGCGCACTGCCCGCGGTCTCCGAGACCCGGCTGACCAAGACGCTCTATGCTGAGCACCCGGATCTCAAGCGGTTCATGTCG
Organism: Streptomyces sp. XD-27; assembly: GCF_030553055.1. Taxonomy (NCBI): domain Bacteria; kingdom Bacillati; phylum Actinomycetota; class Actinomycetes; order Kitasatosporales; family Streptomycetaceae; genus Streptomyces; species Streptomyces sp. XD-27. The sequence continues at coordinate 1,974,344 of NZ_CP130713.1, read as the reverse complement.
GCGCTGGAGGGCCACAAGACCAATCACAGCGTACAAAGCCTCGCTGCGATCTGGGAGTGCCCACAGGACGAGGCGAAGGCAGCAGCGCTCCGGCTGGTCGACATCGGGTTCTTCGAGAAACGTGCGCAGATGCAGTTCTGGGTACCTTTTCTCTACCGGCCAGCCCTGGACCTGGTACAGGGAAGTGCCGAGGGCGTCAGCATCCCCGGTGACGTCCCGCCCGATGATGAAGACTCTTCCGGTGCGTAGTGTAGGGCTGCAACTTACCGTAGGTATGTCGTCGCCCCGGCAGCGGCGACCTGCCTACCTCCAACAGATCGCTAGTAGCGCTTGCCGATCGCCTTTCGAGCCTTCTCCACCGCGCCCTTGACGCGATGCACGTACCGGCGCAGCGTGAACGCTGGATCCTCGTGACCGAGCAGGTCGGCGAGCGTGTAGACGTCTACACCCTCGTTGATCGCCTCCGAGGCGAAGAGGTGCCGAAGGGCGTGCATCATCTTGTCCCGGCAGGGCTCCCACCTGCGGCCCTTGCCGGTCGGCTTGTCGTTCATCGCCTCGATGGCGCCGATCGCCTCAAGGGCCGCCTTCCAGAGGGAGTTGAAGTAGTTCTTGTTGAGCGCCTTGCGCTCGCGTGTGGTGAACATGAGGCGCACGGTGACCAGCTCGCCGTCCTTCTCCAGCCACGGCAGCGTGACCTCAACCGGAGGGAACTCCCGCATGTGCTCGCGCAGCAGCCTCGCCAAGTCCTCGTCGAGAGGGACGTAGCGGTCCTTCGGATCGTCCTTGGTGCCGCCCTTGGGCGGCGCGAAGACGAGCGTGCCTCGGTGATGCGTGATCTGGCGGCAGATGTGGACGGTCTTGTCGTCATCCGACCAGTCCATGTCATCCGGGCTGAAGCCGAATATCTCGCCCTGCCGCACCCCGAGCCCACGGCCGCAGTCGACCGTGGCCTGGTACCGGTCGTCCAGGTGCTTGCGCAGGTCGTCCGTCTGCTCTCAGGAGAGCGGCACGTCCTTGGCCGGCTTCTTGACCGCCTGGGCTTCACGCGCTTGACCGACCCGGTCTCGCACGGGTTCTTCGGGATCAGGTCGTCGTCCACCGCCATGGCGAGGATCGACGACAGGTGGGTGAAGATCAGGCCGACGGTCGTGTCGTCGAGCACCTGTAGCCGGCGCTTGATCCAGGTCTGGACCGTGGAAGGCTTGACCTGCCGCAGCTTGAGATCCCCCAGCGGCCCGACGATGTGGTTGCGGACGCGGGATTCGTACTGGTGGTACGTCCGTTCACGGGACGGCACCTTGCCGTGGGCCTTGCATACCTCCTCGCCGGGCTGAGGCCGCTTCTTGTGCCAGCGGTCATACGGCTCAGCCAAGAAGGGCCCCCTGGGTGGGGTTGAGGGTCTGGGCCGCGGAGTGGGAGGTGACGCTGTGAGCCGTCCACTGGGGCAGTAGGGCAGTCGGAGGTACGCCGAGGGCGGCGGCGATGGCGACGAGGTCGTCGACGTCGCAGTGGTGGCGGGCGCGTTCGGTGCGGCTGAGGGCGGTGTTGGACAGGGGCGGCCGAGGGCGGTGCAGCGTTCGGCGAGGCTGAGCTGGGAGATTCCGCGCAGCAGTCGCAGGCGCTCGATGTTGCGCGCGGTGTGGATTCCGGCGGGGCCTATTTTTACGGGTCGGGTTGCCATGACAGATAGCTGTCACTCGAAATTGGCGGCCGCGGCAAGGGTTTACTCAAGAGGTCTAGAAAACTTGCTGACGCTGGCTATTTGAGGGGCTCGCGTGGGCGGTTCGGCGAAGTCGAATTTCCGTGGTGCGGTGCCACGCCGCTGCGTCCCGGGGCTCCCGACGCACGCGCCCCTACGGGTGCTGGCCTCGTACTTTGGCCTCGGCGGGTGTGCCGCACGTGGTCGAGATGGTCTGGTGGAAAGCTGGCAGATTCCCCTCGAATTCCGGCGCGACTTCGGCAACCGGGGATCGCCTTTTACGGTATGGGTCCAATCGGCGAGGCGCCGTTTGGTGGGCGTGTATTTCTCGCAAAATGCCGCTGGATGCGTCGCGAAACCTGTGGCCATCATGTCCCCGACCCATGCCCCGTGAAGGAGTCCCATGCCCCGAACCCTCCGCAGTGCCACCGCGTCCGATCGCGCTGGCCGCGATCCGCTCGCCACGCCGGAGGAGGTTGCCGCCTACCTCGGTGTGCCGGTGAAGACCCTCTACCAGTGGCGGCACCGCCGTACCGGCCCCCAGGTCCACAAGGTCGGCCGCCACCTGCGCTACCGCTGGCAGGAGGTCGACGCATGGCTGGACGCCCAGACGTCGTACGGCCTCACGGCCTGTCCCCGCACCTGGCGCGGGCAGCGAAGCGGCCCTCGGTGAGCCACCGCCAAGGGCCGGAGATTCCCCAACTGATCGCCCATCCCTGAACGAACGAGCCGGTGAGGGGCCGGGCCTTGCCCGCCTGGTCCCTCACCAGAGAGGAACGTCTATGGAGGACACTACGTCCTCGCGTACTTCGAGTGCATCCCTCGCCTCCGCCGACTCGGAGGCCAAGCCAAGGTGGTCTGGCCGCCGGTGGCGGTGCCCGGCCAAGGGTTTGGTCCGCGCGATGCGGACCACGACGACGACCGGTCCGCCGGACCGCACGCGCCGGACAGCTCTGGTCCGCAGGCTGGTCCGCAGCGTGCGGCAGTCGCGGACCGGTCGGCCCAAGGCGCACTGACCGGAATCCCGGCGCCTGACCGGATACCCACACTTGTGGAGGAAGCACAGGTCGGCGGCGTACGGATCGGATCACATGCTGCGGACCAGGATGGTCCGCATGAGGTGAAGCGGTCCGCTCCCGCTGGTCCGCTGGTGCGCAGGGGCACGGACCAGCCGGCGGATCCCGGTCCGCACGACCGGGATCAGACTGGCATCCCTGCCGGTGAGCGGACCAGCCTCCAGCCACCGGAGCAGGTTGACGGACCGGACCAAGGCCCGCGGACCGGTCCGGGAGAGCCGTCCGGACCGGCGGACCACGCAGAGCAGACTTCCGGTGAGGGAGCCGTCCTGCTGGATGAGTTCCGGGCGGTGATCGGCAAGTATGTGGTGCTGCCGAGCGAGGAGGCGCTGACCGCGCTCACCTTGTGGGCGGCGGTGCCCCACATCCAGACCGCTCTGCAGCACGCGCCGCGCCTGGCGGTGGTGAGGCCGACGAAGGGCTGCGGCAAGTCCCGCGTCCTGGACGTGCTGCACGAGACCGTGCATCAGCCGATGATGACGGTGAACACCTCACCGGCGGTCATCTTCCGCGTCATCGGCAAGAACCCGCCCACTCTGCTGGTGGACGAGGCCGACACCATCTTCGGCCCCAAGGCGGGCGACAAGGAGGACCTGCGCGGCCTGCTCAATGCGGACCACCAGCGCAACCGGCCCGCCTGGTGCATCTCCGGGCCGGAACACAAGCCGACCCCGTACCCGACTTTCGCCATGGCCGCGATCGCGGGGATCGGCGACCTGCCGGACACGATCATGGATCGGGCGGTCGTGCTGCGGATGCAGAAGCGCAAGATGGGCGAGAAGGCCACCCCCTTCCGGTCGCGGTACTCCGTGCCCGAACTCCACGCGCTGTGCGACCGGCTGGCCGCCTGGCTGACTCCGCTGGGCGGTCAGGCTGCTCGCATGGTGCCGCAGATGCCGGTGGAGGACCGGGCGGCGGACACCTGGGAGCCGCTGGTCATCATTGCTGACCTGGCTGGCGGTCACTGGCCCGCACGCGCTCGCGCCGCGTGCGTGGCGATGACCCGGCACGAGGCGGTCCAGGACGAGCAGAGCAGCCTGAAGACGCGGCTGCTGCGCGACATCCACCGGATCTTCGGGCAGGCGGACAATCCCGAGGCCCTGGCCACCCAGGACCTGGTCGCCGCCCTGATCCAGGACGCCGACGCCCCGTGGGCGGAGTACGGCACCAAGGGGCTGAACGCCTACCACCTGGGCAACCTGCTGCGGGACTTCAACATCGGCTCGGCCAACTATCGGTTCGACAAGGGCAGGCAGGCCAAGGCGTACATGCGCAACCGGTTCCTCGATGCCTGGGCCCGTAACTGCCCCGACCTCGTCGAGGCGGCACCCGAGCCCGCACACGGCGTCGCGCCTGCCCGCCCGGCCCAGGGCAAGCCGCCCGCCGCCCCGGCGGGTTCGCTGCCCATCGGTCCGCCCGGTGGCCCCACCGGGCCGCAGCGAACTCTCTGATCCCACCAGGGGCGTAGTCCGTATTACTGCGTCGCAACCGTCCCCGCGCAGGTCAGCGCGGGGACGGACTTTCTCGCCGGGACGCACTTCTCCGTACCTGGGCTCGTGTCCGTACCTGCGCTGACCAGGCATGCGACGCATGCGACGGACGTGACACAGCCCCACCCCCCTCACCACCGGACACACCATGCACACTGAGAACGACACCAACTCCGCCTTCTCCCGCCGCAGGGGATGGTTCGGCCCGGGCCGACGAACAGCAGCAAGCTGGAGCGAACGAGCCTCTAACGAGGCTTCGTCCGCGCTTGCCCCCGCCCCTGGGGTGGCGAGGAGGGGGCCGGGCGCCAGCGGGCACCCGAGCCGGAGGAGGAGGTGGGCGAGCCCGCCACCGCGCCCTACGCCGACAGTGCCGAGCAGCCCGTCGCCGACTCCGTCGCCGCGCACGATGAGCCGTCCACCGACAGCGCAGACAGCGCGCCGCCCGTCGAGCAGCCCTCGTGGCGTGAGCCCGACGCCCCGGTGCTGCCCGCGCTGATGAACCGCAAGCGCACCAGCGAGAAGCGCGACCAGGACAAGACCATCCGCTTCACCCCGACCGCCGTCCGTATCGTCACCGCCGCAGCCAAGCAGCGCGGTCAGAAGTTCGCCGGGTTCGTCGGCGACGCCGCCCTCGCGGTCGCGCTCGGCAAGGCGGGCATGGTCGGCAGCCCAGAGGACGACCCGATCCGCCCGCTGGTGGAGGCCATCGAGGCACACACCAAGGCGCTGAACCGGATCGGCACCAACCTCAACCAGATCATGAGCGCCATCCACTCCGGCGCGATACCCGAGCGAGCCGAGGTTCTCCTTGACCGCATCGAGCAGGCCGCCGAGGCCAGTTACGGGCTGATCGACCAGCTCCTGGCGGAAGGGGCCAGCCATGGTGCCTGATGTCTCCACCGGCTCCGACACCCGCGGGCTGGTCGCCTACCTCTTCGGTCCTGGCCGTCGGGACGAGCACACCGACCCACACATCGTCGCCGCCTGGGACATGACCGGCGCCCCCGACCCCGGCCGCGACGCTAACGCCACGTACACCCAGCTCGCCAAGCGCCTGGACCACCACGTCGACCTGCGCACCCGCGAGCTGGGCGGCAAGAAGCCGCCCCAGCACGTGTGGCACTGTCCGGTGCGCACCGCTCCTGGTGACCGCTACCTGACCGATGCCGAGTGGGCCGAGGTCGCCCGCCGCGTCGTGGCGGCCACCGGCATCGCGCCCGAGGGCGACGAGAAGGCGTGCCGGTGGATCGCGGTACGCCACGCGGACGACCACATCCACATCATGGCCACCACCGTCCGTGCCGACGGCCGCCGTCCGCGCACGAACCGCGACGGGCAGCGCGCCCAGGCCGAGTGCCGCAAGATCGAGGCCGAGTTCGGGCTGCGCCGCCTCAAGTCAGGTGACCTCACCGAGCCCAAGACGCCCACCGGCGCCGAACGCGCCAAGGTCGAACGTCAGGGTCAGGAGAAGGCCACGCGGGAGTGGCTGCGCGAGCAGGCGTACGCGGTCGCCGCCGCTGTGCGGAGTATGGACGACTACTTCACCGTCCTGGGCTCGCTCGGTATCCAGGTCAAGCCTCGCATCGGTCCCGAGAGCGGTGAGGTGACGGGCTACAGCCTGGCCGCACCCGGCGACACCATCTGGTATGGCGGATCCAGCCTGGCCCCCGACCTGTCCTACATCCGCCTACGCGAACGCCTCCCCACCCAGGAGGTGGCCGACCGTCCGCAACCGGTGGCGGACCCGGCCGACTCGTGGCGCCGAACCGAATCCGCCGTGCACACGGCCCGCACCGTTCTCGATGCGGGCGACGACGCCGTGGCCCAGGGCCACCTGGAAGCCTTCGGCGACACCCTGCACAACCTGGCCCGCGCCACACACAGCCCGCACCAGGCCGAGCTGCAAGCAGCGGCCCAGGCGTTCAACCGGGCACGCCGCTCAGCGATCCGGGCCGACCACCAAGCCGCCACCGAGCTGTGCCAAGCCGCCAAGGAACTCACCTACGCCCCCAACCTTCCGGGCGGACTCGCCATCGCCCTGGTCTTCGCCGCCCTCCACCTGGCCCGCGCCGCCGCCCACTGGCACGCACAGCACGGCCACGAACAGCAGGCAGCCGCAGCCGAACAGGCCGTCCGCCACCTCCAAGCCAACTACCGCCAGGCCGCCGAGCCGGTCTTGGCGGACCTCGCCCGCCGCGCCCCGCGCGCCACAACTGCCCACCGCTTCGAGCAGGATCTCCGCGCCACCATCCCCGACCAGGCGGACCGCATCCTCGCCGACCCGGCCTGGCCCGCCTTGACCACCACCCTCGCCCGCGCCGAAACCGCCGGCCGCAACCCCCGCCACCTCCTGGCCGAAGTAGCCGCCCGACGAGAACTCGACACAGCCGAGCGCCCCGCCGAAGTCCTCAACTGGCGCATCACCGCCCAGCCGAACAGGCGCGCACAGGCAGCACGCAGGCAAAGCGTCCGCAGCACCCGGCCCATCGCGCAGGCACCGCAGCCTGCGCCTACGACGGTGGGCGAACGGTCTGCGGAACGCGGCCGACGCCGATAGCGATCACGGGTCTGCTCAGCGCTGCCTGGTCGCGGACAGAGCCGTCACGAGCCTTCCCAGATCTCCGGTGTAGACGATCACTTCTTCGTCGTCTTCCGGAGGGTCGAAGCGGGCGAAGAAGTCGTCGAGGGCTTCCGGCGTGACAGTGAGGGCGTTGGCGTGCTCGCGCTGGTTGCGTTCGGCGAGGCGCCGCAACAGTTCCTCCCGGTCGACCGGTAGGTAGATCACGAGGGGTGGCCGCCCGCTTCGCGGGCGGCCCGCCTCCAGGCGTCACGCTCGTTACGGCGCCACAGCCCGTGATCCAGAACGACGTCGTGTCCGGCTTCCAGCTCCTTGACGAACCGTTCCCGGATCGCCTCGACCACGGGACGTTCGCGCTCGAAGTAGGTGTGCTCGGGGTAGTCGATGCCGTAGCGGCCGTGGAGGCGGTGGACCTCCTCGTCCACGGAGAGGCGGATCATGCTGCGCTCGGCCAGGGCCTGGGCGACGGTCGTCTTGCCGGAGCCGGTGATGCCGACCAGCAGCACGGCCAGCGGTGCGGCGGTGTTCACGTTCGGTTCCCTTCCTGCCGGTGCACAGGTGCCCAGGTGCCCATTCTGGCCGATCTGGCCGATCTGGATGGGCTACCGGCTGGTTGCGCCATGGGGGTGCCAGCGAGCGGTGATGGTGCGGGCTTCGGCCGTCCAGCCGGTCGGCATCCGGTCGAGGGTGGCACGGCGGAAGGCCAGACGGGGATCGGCCACGTCGATGCGGCCGTGGTGGCGGTCGATGTGATCAAGCAGGCGGCCGGCCTCCTCCCGCACAGCCGGGGTGTGCTCGGCCCAGTCGCCGGCGGTGAACCTGTCGACTCGCCGCTGGAGGTCGTCCAGGACGCCCATGCGCCACTTGAAGTGGTGGACGCAGGCCAGCATGTCCGGATCCGGCTTGTGGCCCAGGGCCCGGTGGTTGCCGGAGGCCACCGGCACCCCGGATCGGGCGAGGACGATCTTGCGCGGGTCGCCGTGCAGGAGGCGGTGGGTGAGGTGGCCGCCGAGCGGGAAGGCGCGGTCCAGGCCGGTCTCGGGCCGCCAGTGGGCCAGGCGGCCGTCCGCGGCGACGCGGTCGAGCATCAAACCGCCCACCACCTGCCGACCGGCCTTTCCGGCGGCGGCGGTCACCTCGGCGAACGGGGCGGGGTAGGTGTGGAACTCGTCGGAGTCGGCGAGAAGGTGCCAGCCGGGCCCTGCCTGCTCGCGCAGGGCATCGCGGAGCTCGGTGTTGGTGTGCTCGTGCCACGGTCCGGTGCTGATCTTCGTGGGGACGATGCCGAGGTCGCGGCTGGTGGCAAGGAGCTGGTGCTGCCACGCGTGGGGGACGTGGTCGGGGAAGTGGAAGGCGAGGTGGAAGTCCTCGATGCCCAGTGCACGGTAGTGGGCGGTCCAGGCAGTCAGCAGGGCCGGTTCTACGGGGCCGATGACGGCGATCAGGGCAGGGGACGTACTCAGCATGGGGACTCCTTCGTACGCAGTGGGGCGAAGGTGTGGGTGAGGAAGTCGGCTTGCTCGGCGGCGGTCCACATACCCAGCAGGTGGGGCGCCTCGGGACCGGGCCGTGGGAGCGGCTGACGGACGACGGCGTGCAGGGCGTCGGCGAGGCCGTCGGGGTCACCGGCGGGGAAGGTCAGGGCCCAGGGCTGGCCGCGAAGGCGGGCGGTGAGGGCGGGGTCGTGGCCGGAGACGATCAGGGGGACGCTGAGGCGGACGGCGTCCATCACGAGCCCGGATTCCTTGCCGACAGCGGGCTGCCGGGCAACCAGGGCAGCGTCGGCGGCGGCGTACACCAGGCGCAGCACCGATTCGGCGACGGGACCGGGCACGGTATGCAGGCGGAGAGCTGGCAGTGCTCGCCACCGGTCCAGCACGGCCTCGTCGAGCGGGGCGCCTACGACTATGAGGTGCAGCGGCTCCTTCAAGCGGGCCAGCGCGGCGTCGACGGTGGCGATGTCCTTGTACGGCCACCAGCCGCCCACCAGGCACACCACGGCTTCGACTGCGGGGATGCCGAAGGCCGCCCGGCCGCCTTCGCGTTCGGCGTCGGTGAGACGGTGGCCGTCGTCGACCGCGAAGGCACGTACCACCGCAGGCAGGTGAGGGAAGGCCGCGGCAAACTCATCGGCGACAGCCGGTGTCGGGTAGACCGCGAGGACGCGGCGCTCGCCCCGGCGGGCCAGTCGGCCGAGTAGCCGCACCACGGCGTCCTCGGTGGTGACCTGTTCGTGGATGAACCGTAGGTGCGGCTGGCCACCAAGGAGGGCGGCGGCCCCGTGCAGGGCCTCGCTCGCGGTCAGGATCACCACTGCCTCGGCTCCGGGCTCCAGACGGCGGGCGGTCCGCAGCGCGGACGCCTCCGCAAGGCACCGGGCGACCAGGGTGACCTGGTGCGGCAGCCGCCGCAGGACGCGGGGCCAGCGGCGTGAGCGGAACACCCGCTGCTCGGCCGTGGAGATTCCAGCCGCGAGGCAGGAGGCGGCCAGCAGCACGGCCCCCGGCAACCCAGACGGTGCGGTCACCAGCCGGGCGCCAGCCTTGCGCAGTGCCGTAACCGTGTCGCGGGCGACCCCATGCGGGGTGATGACCAGACTGCCGGGCCGGGACCGGGCGAGCGCCACCAGCGTGCGCTGGTGATGCCCGCCCAAGCGGTCGGCGTACGGCTCGATGAGCACGAGCCGGCCGGTCATCCGGACACCGCCTGGTCACCGTGGGCGGTGGTGAACCGGGCACACAGCCACGTTGGGTCGTTGAGGTGGTCGAACTGCTTCGCATCGCGTGCTGCTTCGCGGGTGAAGGCGATGCCTTCGCGGGCTCCGGCGGCGGCGTAGGTGGCGAACTCCCCGTCCCTGCTGGACGTCCATGCCTCCACCCGCTGGCGGGCGTCGTCGTCGGCCATCCCGTACTCGCTGCCGCGGGCGAGCATCGCGCACTCGCGGAAACCTGCCTTCCAGGCATGGAAGGGACTTTGGTTGAACCGCGTGATCCCGGCGGTCGCCTGAGCGAACTCGATGCGGCCGGGCAGGGCCGCGAGCACGTCCACGGCATCGCCCATCTCGCGCAGAGCACTGCGGCGGATCAGCTTCAGCCCGCCGTAGCCATAGGACAGGCCGTTGACCGGATTGACCGCTCGCCACACCCGCATGGACACGCCCTCGTCCAGCGGTTCGACGGCGGCCGGGTCGAAGCCGGTGTCGATGGCGAAGTCGCCATCGGCGAGGAAGAACTGCTCGCGGTCGACGACCTCGGCGCACAGCCGGAAGGCCCGGCGCATCCCGTGCACGCCGTGCAGGCGCTTGACCGAGCCGCCGAGCGTTCGCTGCGTGCGGGCGTGGAGGGAGTTGGCCATCGGCTCGTCGTAGGAGAGGAAGACCGCGTCGTACTCGGTCACGAGATGGCCTCCAGGTAGCGGGCGGCGACCACGGCGGGGGCGAAGTCGGCGGTGGAGGCGTGGGCGCGCTTGGCGTGCACGGCGTGGAACTCGTCGTCCGTGGCCAGCCGCTCGGCCAAGGCCACGGCCTCGGCCGAGGTGGTGAAGCACAGCTCGGGATCGATGTGCTCGGCGAGCCAGCCCAGGCGCGGGGAGATGACCGGTAGGCCCATGCCCTGGCAGTCGATCACGCTCATGGACCAGGGGCAGCCGGGCCTGAACGGGGCGATGCCGAAGCGGGCGCCGGCCACCAGGCTCTTGTAGCGGACGCGGTCGCCTCGGTCGGAGACAACCTGGACGTGCGGTAGGGCGGCGAGCTGGTCGCGCATCTTCTCGGGGCTGTCGTCCAGGCCCGTGCGCTCGGCCCGGCGTGTGCCGAACAGGTCCATGACCCGCAGCCGGATGGTGCCGGAGGCCACCAGCTCCCGGGCGAGATCCACGAACTGCTCGGTGCCGTAGTGCGCGTACAGCCGGTGGTTATAGACCCCGATCGCCCCAGTCTCGGGTCCGCTGCGAACGGTGGCGGGGGCGCGCACTAGGCGCTCGTCCCGTGGGGCTGGCACCACGCGCAGACGGTCGCCGAGCTCCACGGCCATGCGGGCGGCGGCGGCCGAGGTCCAGGACGCGGCCGTGGAGGAGTGGACCATCACCCGGTCGCACGCGGCCAGCCCGGCAGCGAACGCCAGCAGCACCGGCCGCCCCAGCCCTGCGTCGTCAAGGGACGGGTCGAGCAGGAGCTGACCGCCGTCAGCGAACGAGAACGGCAGGTAGTGGCAGAACCCGGCCAGCAGCGCGTTCGATCCGGCCTCCAGCAAGGCGGTGCGGACAGCCGGGGCCTGCTCGATCTGATTGGCCACAACCGCGTCCGGCTGCTCGGCCTGAATGAGCGCCACCAGCTCGTCAATGTCCGTCGAGAACCGGGCCCGGTACTTCGTCCCCGGCACCTTCGTCCGGTGGAAGCCACAGCGGGCGTCCCCAGCCGGAGCCGGAGCCGCGACGGTCACTTCCGCCCCGGCGTCTGCCAAGGCCGGCGCGAGCAAGTCCGCGAAGATCCACCCGGAGTCCGCAGACAGCCGATCGGGGTTGGAGATGTTCAGCAGGTACAGCACCCGCATGGCGCGTCGCCTCCCTCATCTGCCCGGACGGGTCGATCCGGGTCGGTGAGGGAAGGAAAACGGCGACGCTGGCCGTGACGGGATGATGAACTGGGATCACTCACGGTTCATTCATGCTCACCAACGATGACGCGGGGCGGGGCTTCGATGGGCACGCAGGACGAGGAGATCACCGTCGAGCAGGCGGCCGAGCACTTCGCCGCCGAGGTGGCGCGGTGGCGGGAAGTGCGCGGCATGTCCAAGCGCGCGTTGGCGCGGGCCATGGGCTTCGACCCGTCGTACGTCAGCCACATGGAGTCCGGCCGCCACAAGCCCAGCGAGGAGTTCGCACGGCTCGCCGACGATGCCCTGAACGCCGGGAAGGCGATCTGGAGACGCTGGTGCGACTACGAGCAAGCCAAGGCCAGGGAGGCGCGGGTCCGGCGTCCTCCCGTAGCCCCGCCGACCCCGCGCAGGCCCGAGCAGCCGTACGCGACCGGCTCCGCCCTCGTGGTCGAACACGATGCTGCCCGCCTCCAGTACGACGGCCGTTCCTACCGGCTCACCATGCGGCGGCTGCTGCGGAACACCGGTACCGAGCCGGTGACCCGCTACCTGATCCGCATCTCCGTCGACCGCTACCCAGGCGACCCCGAGCGGTCCAACGCCCACTACCGCGCCCACCCGCTGACCTGGGGCGAACTCGACCTCACCGCCACCTGCCGGGGCGAGACGATGCACTGGCAGGCCAAGCACGACCGCGACGCCTTCAAGGAAGTCTGGCTGCTGTTCGACAACGAACACGGCCGCTTCCCGCTCTACCCAGGCGAGTCCGTGTGGATCGAGTACGCCTACACCGTCGGCGACGACAAGTGGGGCCATTGGTTCCAGCGGGCGGTACGCCTGCCCACCGAGCAACTCGAAGTCCAGCTCGCCTTCCCCGCAGCCCTCGACCCGGTCGTGTGGGGCACCGAGACTTCCATGACCGCCGAAGCCTCCCCGCTGCGGACCCCGCCCGTACGCAGTGACGACGGTGAGCTCCGGCAATTCACGTGGATCACGACCACGCCCGCCCTACACGCTCGGTACCGTCTGGAGTGGCGGTTCCGGGCACGGCCCGAACGCAACACGGATCAAGGGGAGTTCATGTGATGGACGTGCGGCCCAGCCAGCAGATGCGAGACCTCGGCGTCGTCCAGCACGGCGCCGGCATCCTCGCCGAACCGGCCCGCGCCTTCGACCTGCCCGCCGAGCGCGACCAGGCCGAGCGCATCACGGACGAGCTGTTCGCCGCCATGGAGCGGATCGGCCAGGTCCACCCCTTCGCCAAGGGCATGGGCATCGCGGCCCCCCAGACCGGCATCGGACGCGCCGCCGCCGTCGTCCAGCCACCCGGCGACGCCCCCGCCATCATCCTGCTCAACCCGCGGATCACCGCACGCTCCGACGAGACGGACGAGCAGTACGAGGGTTGCCTCAGCTTCTTCGACGTCCGCGGCCTCGTACCCCGCCCCCTGAAGATCACGGTGGAGACCACGGCCCTGACCGGCGACACCGTGACCACCGCGTACGAACGCGGCCTCGCCCGCCTCGTCCACCACGAGATCGACCACCTCGACGGGCTGCTGTACACCGCCCGCATGCGAACCGGGGTCGCCCCGATCCCCGTGGAGGAGTACCGGCAGTCCGGCCGGGATTGGGTGTATGACGGGGCGTGACTGCGGCTCCGCTGCGTGGAGGCGTCGTTCGCGTTACCAATGTCCTCTGTCGGCGACACCACCCGCCGAAACAGGACCCTCAGCCATCCGGCAACAGGCGCTCGGCAAGGCGCCGCCACGACCTGTTGAAGAGCATGGTCAGCCGTCAGAAACGACCGCTTAGGATCGGTCGCATGGACGCTCTCCGACCTCATGATCCTGAACGCATAGGAAATTACGTCCTGATGGGGCGCCTGGGAGCGGGCGGCATGGGGCAGGTGTATCTCGGCCGTTCCCCGGGTGGTCGCCTGGTGGCGATCAAGGTGATCCGGGACGAGATCATCGACCACCCCGGCGCGCTCGCCCGGTTCCGGCGTGAGGTTGAGACGGTGCGGGCGGTGCGCAGTGCCTACACCGCAAGCCTGATCGACGCATCCCTGGATGTGGCCCCTTACTGGCTGGCAACCGAGTATGTGTCGGGCCCGACCCTGAGCAAGGCGGTCGGCATGCGGGGCCCGTTGCCGGTGGAAGCCTGTCGCAGTGTGTTCGCCGCTTTGGCGGAGGGGCTCGCGGCGGTTCACGCGTATGGCGTTACTCATCGGGACCTCAAGCCGCAGAACGTGATCCTCTCGGCCCAGGGCCCTCAGCTCATCGACTTCGGTATCGCGCGCGGTATCGGGCAGGCCGCCCTTACCGAGACGGGATATGCGCCGGGAACGCCTGGTTTCACTGCCCCTGAAGTGCTGCTGCGTAACGAGGTAGGGCCGGCGGCGGACGTCTTCGCACTCGGCGCCACCATGGCATACGCCGCTACTGGGCGGCCTCCGTTCGGCAGCGGCGAGGCAGCTGGCGTCAGCTACCGCGCGGTTCACGAGGACATTGACGTGGCCGGTCTGGAGGCGCCGCTTGCGGAGCTGATCCAGGCGTGTGTGGCTAAAGACCCGACTGCGCGGCCAGGGCTGCAAGACGTCGTTGCACGCTGCTCTGTGCGGTCAGCCTTGGCAGAGGACGTTACCTACGCCGCCCTCGTTGCACTTGCCGAACCAATACCCCAGATTCCGTCAGCATCGCAATCCGAAGGCAGACCACCGACGGCTCCCGGCTTCGGGTCGGCTGATGCCGTCACCCAGACCGGTCTGTCGTCGGCGCCCCCGCTGTACCCCTACACCCCGACGCAGGTGTCCGCACCAGGGGCCCCGAAGCGGCGCATATGGCTGTGGGGTACATCGGCTGGGCTCGGTGCTGCCGCGCTAGGTGTGGTCGCGGTGCTCCTCGTCCAGGGGCTGGCCGATGACGATCGTGGCGGGCAAGGCGCAGCAAGGAAAGGCGACGACAGGAAGCCGCCGACTGCGACGAGCCCGACGGGCGAGTCCACCAACACGCCGAAGAAGAAGAGCCCACCAGCTCATATCGACGGCGACGTGAAGATCTCGCGCGATTACTGGACCGCTGACCCAGCCGAGGCGACGGGAGGGAAATGCAACCTGCCGCCTGAGGAGCGGTTTGACGGAGGCGATCTGCTTACCTCTGTCGAGCCGGACCCGAATTCCCGCAGGGTGTACATCACCTTCCGGGATAAGTACCCGCCTGTGGAGACAGCCAGGACGTACTACGTGTCCGTCGCTGTCAAACCCCCGCACGAGATCGACGCGGATACCGGGAAGCCCTTTGACTTCGGTGGCGGAGCCGCTCAGCAGAGTCTAAATGTGGGCTACACCAGCAAACCCATCAATCTATATGACCTTCCCGGTTCACCCGGCGAGGCGCAGCTGACCTACCCGGACGACTTCACCGACTGGTTCAAGGGGAAGAAGGTCGCGGACGAAGGCATTCCCCTGAGCAACGACCCGGGCGACTGGACGGTGCAGTTCATGCACGTGAAGAGCCCCCGCGACTACGTAAGCATTGCGTGCGATGGTTTCACTTGGAAGTAACTGGTAAACGCAGGCATGCCACACGCGGGCGGCCACCAGTCGGCCACGTTCAGCCTGGACCGTCACCGTGGCTCCTGTCCGGGGTGAGGAGCGCGCAAAACTCGGAACATTCAGATGCTCCACCGATGGGTGAAGCTAAGTAGCGGTCTGAGTAGGAGTGCTCAGGACCGGGGCGGACGAGGTCAGGATGCTAGGGGCATGACGATGCCATCTCCTGCTGGCCCGCCGCCGCATTCGCCCAGCGCAGTTGGGGATCCGCCTCCGTCGCCGGTTGCACCCGGGCGGCCGCGGCGGCGTGGGGCGGTGGCTGGTGTGGTGGCGGTGTTGGCGCTCGTGCTCGTCGGCGGGTGGTTGCTGATGCGTGACGAGGACAGCGCGCCGTTGGCAGGGCGGCCGCGGGTGACGGACGAGGCTGCCGGAGTCTCGTACGCGATACCTGAGGGCTGGAGGCACCGCAAGGGCGAACCGAGCGACCACTACACCTCCTCGCTTGCCGGGAAGCATCTGGGCGGTGAGGGAGGCGGAATGGTTCTCGCTGGGCGGTACGGGGCCGTACCGGAGCACGCCCTCAAGCGGGAGGCGGAGCAGAAGGCCCGGACGAACGCGGAGATCTTCTGCCACGACGGAAGCTCGACGATCGTGGAGTCCCGGGCGACGAAGGTGAGTGGTCGGTCGGCGCACACGGTGGCAGTGAAGCCTGGCTGTGAGGAGGCCACAGGCCACCTTCGCCTGACTCTCATCGCGGTGGACCGTAGTCGTTCGGCTTTCCTCGTCGGCATCGCCGAGTCCGCGGAACGGGGCGAACCGCCGGTGGTTGATCTGGTGCTGGAGAGTGCCGCTGTGAACTGATCGCCAGGGGGGCGTTCACCGTAGCAGCGGAGCCATGGTGGGCACCGTACCGACTGTGACCTCTCCAAGCTGGAGTCAGGCGGAGGGCGGAGTGCTCCGCTTGGGTGCGGCTACCTAGATGGACGTGAGCAGCCGGACGGACGGCGGCCAGGCCACGGCCGGCGCCGACCTGGCCAAGTCGCCCAGCGCAGCGTGTCTGCCTCCTCCGACTGCAGCAGCCCAGCGCCAATGAGCGCAGCCCGGGCCGCCTGCTGTCCAGCGATCTTGTACCCGAACTCGGAGGAGTCCACCTCGTGGTAGCTGCCGTCTGTGAGCAGTACGGCGGCCGCCACCCAGTCGAGCCCCTTCAGCAGGCCGCGCGCAAGGCCGGAAGGTACTCCGTGGGCAGCCGCGCCTCCGGTACGGCATTGAGCAATTCCAGCCTGCCGTCCAGGCCGGCGGTTCGAAGTCCGCGACGATATGCGCGTACAGCCCGCAGGCGCCGATGTTCATCTTCACGCGGACGCACGCCTGGGGAGCGGGAACGGGAAGACCAGTCATGGGCGTCACCGTATGGGCATCCACGACGGGCCAGCCAGGGCGTTCAGGCTGGACTCCCCCTGGGTAGCGAACGCTATGTAACGAATCAGACACGTACGGCTGTGTATGTATCCAGGGCGCACGTCGGCATTGCAACTATCACTCCATGCGAAGCCGCGCCGCCACCGCCGTCATCAGTGTCGTTGTGCTTCTCTCGCTCACCGCATGCGGAGGTGACGACTCCAATGGCACCCCAGAGAAGACCGAGACCAAGAGCCCCGGTGCGCCCAGCCCCACTGAAAAGGCGAGGACGGCTGAGCTGCCCAATCTAGTGGGCAAAGGGTTGCAGAGTGCTCAGGACGCCGCCCAGGCTGCTGGCTTCTCAGTGCTTACGTCGCACGACTCGCTCGGCCGGGGGCGGAACCAGATCCTCGATCGCAACTGGAAGGTCTGTTTCCAGAAGCCTAAGCTCGGGCAGCAGCCGACAGATGTGCAAATCGACCTCGGCGCTGTGAAGCTTGAGGAGAACTGCCCGGCCACGGACAGCACTGAGCAGCGGAAGGCTGGCGCGAAGATGCCGGACTTCCAAGGGAAGTCGGTGACGGTCGCACGCGAAGCGCTGGATCCCTCGACGAGCCTCACGGTTAAAGACGCCTCCGGTCAAGACCGGAACATCTTGGTCGAGTCGAACTGGAAGGTCTGTGGCCAGGAGCCGCAAGCGGGGGCGAACCTGACAGGCCAGCCTGTCACTCTGACGGCCGTGAAGTTCGAGGAATCCTGCCCGTAGTGCCCGGTGGGCTATGCGCCCGAAGCTATAGCCGGTCGTGGCCAGGGGTCGGGCGGCCATCCGCCCTGGACGCCCCCAGCGGGCACATTCAGGTACAACGCAACGCACCGAAAAACACTGCGGACCAGCGAGAACTGCCGAGCATAGTTTGCCCTCGCCCGCAGGGGCTTCGCGGCAAAGCCGCAGCTCAGACCCCACCTCGCGTCATTTGATCCTCTTGCGGTGGTCGATGAGCAAGGTACTCGTCTCGGAGTGGATCTAGCAGCGAAGGCCACTACCCCGGATGCCGGGTAGTGGCCTTCGCTGTCATTCCTGACATCAAGTCAGAGAATTGGCCGGGCGGTGCACACGGGGTGCACAAGGGGGTGGAAAGCAAGGGCGATCAGCGAGAACTGCTGAGAAGAGTTTTCGCAGGTCACAGCCTGTTTCCAGGGCTTCCGCCCAGGTCACCCGACCGCGCTCTTTAGATGTCGAAGTACAGCTCGAACTCGTGCGGGTGCGGGCGGAGCTGGATCGGGGCGATCTCGTTCGAGCGCTTGTAGTCGATCCAGGTCTCGATCAGGTCCGTGGTGAAGACGCCGCCCGCCTGCAGGTACTCGTTGTCCTCCTCCAGGGCGTCCAGGACGGCCGGGAGGGAGGTCGGGACCTGGGGGACGCCGGCGTGCTCTTCGGGGGCGAGCTCGTAGAGGTCCTTGTCGATCGGCTCGGCCGGCTCGATCTTGTTCTTGATGCCGTCCAGGCCCGCGAGGAGGAGGGCCGAGAAGGCCAGGTACGGGTTGGAGGACGGGTCCGGGGCGCGGAACTCGACGCGCTTGGCCTTCGGGTTGGAGCCGGTGATCGGGATACGCATCGCGGCCGAGCGGTTGCGCTGCGAGTACACCAGGTTGACCGGGGCCTCGAAGCCGGGGACCAGGCGGTGGTAGGAGTTCACCGTCGGGTTGGTGAAGGCCAGGAGCGAGGGGGCGTGCTTGAGGATGCCGCCGATGTAGTAGCGGGCGGTGTCCGACAGGCCCGCGTAGCCCTGCTCGTCGTAGAACAGCGGGTCGCCGTTCGACCAGAGGGACTGGTGGACGTGCATGCCCGAGCCGTTGTCACCGAAGATCGGCTTCGGCATGAAGGTCGCGGTCTTGCCGTTGCGCCAGGCGACGTTCTTCACGATGTACTTGAAGAGCATCAGGTCGTCGGCGGCGGCCAGCAGGGTGTTGAACTTGTAGTTGATCTCCGCCTGGCCCGCCGTGCCCACCTCGTGGTGCTGGCGCTCGACCTGCAGGCCGGCCTTGTTCAGCTCCAGGGAGATCTCGGCGCGCAGGTCGGCGAAGTGGTCGACCGGCGGGGCCGGGAAGTAACCGCCCTTGTAGCGGACCTTGTAGCCGCGGTTGTCCTCCCGCGCGCCGGTGTTCCAGGCGCCGGCCTCGGAGTCGATGTGGTAGAAGCCCTCGTTCGCGCTGGTCTGGAAGCGCACGCTGTCGAAGACGTAGAACTCCGCCTCCGGACCGAAGTACGCGGTGTCCGCGATGCCGGTGGACGCGAGGTACGCCTCGGCCTTCTTCGCGATGTTCCGCGGGTCACGGCTGTACTGCTCGCCCGTGATCGGGTCGTGGATGAAGAAGTTGATGTTGAGGTGCTTCTCCTGGCGGAACGGGTCCAGACGGGCCGTCGACAGGTCCGCGCGGAGCGCCATGTCGGACTCGTGGATCGCCTGGAAGCCGCGGATGGACGAGCCGTCGAACGCCAGCTCCTCGTCCGGGTCGAACGACTCCACCGGGACTGTGAAGTGCTGCATGACACCGGGAAGGTCGCAGAACCGGACGTCGATGAACTTGACGTCGTTGTCCTTGATGAACTTCCGAGCGTCGTCGGCGTTCTGGAACATCCAACTCCTCCTAGGCCCGGCCGCGGGGGGTCGGGGTTGCTTCGATGGCGCAGTCCATGTGCGGTGGCGCGCTGGGGCCGACATTAGGGAGCCGGGATTTCCCGAGCATGACCCGTTTGTTTCGCCGAGGTTAACCGGAGTGCGGGGGTGGGGACGGCTTTGTGTGAGCCTTTCGGGGTCGCGTGCCGCGCTCGCGCCCGAGGGACCGTCCTCGCTGGTCGGGCAGGGTGCGGGCGGTATCTCCTCCCAGTGTCGCACCGTCCCGGTCGTCCTGGCGCGCCACCGTCGGGCCCTCTCGGGCCGGGGCGCCGGGCGGTTCCGGCGCCCCGCCCGGCAGGGAACGTATGCGGTCGCATACCGTGGTCTGGTGGACAAGAGGCAAGCAATCGGATCGTGGCTCTCCGGGCCGCGCGCGGCCGCCGAGGAGATGGGCGTCGACTTCGGTTACCGGGGTGAGCGGCTCGGGCTGCCCCAGGACGGGCCGGGCTCGATGGCCCCGCCCGGGCGGCGCATCGCGGCCATCCTCGTCGACTGGGGGCTGTGCATGCTCGTCTCGTACGGGCTCGTCGCCCGCGGCGGCGACGCGCAGTCCGTCGGCAACTGGGCCGTCGGCGTCTTCTTCGTGCTCAGCGTCCTGACCGTCGGTACGGTCGGCTCGACGCCCGGCAAGCTGCTGCTGCGGCTGCGCGTCATCGGCGACCGGGGGGACCGGCTGTCGCTGCCCCGCGTGCTGCTCCGAGGCGTGCTCCTCCTGCTGGTCGTCCCCGCGGTCGTCTGGGACCGCGACACCCGCGGTCTGCACGACCGGCTCTCCGGGGCCATTCAGGTGCGGATCTGACCGCATCCACATGAGGGCCATGACAACCGCAGGCGCACGACAGGCATGACGACAGACATGACAGAAGCGGCCCGGAACCTGCTGGTTCCGGGCCGCTTCTGTCTGTTCTGTCTGTGTCGGTGAGCCTCAGCGGCCCCGCATGCCCTTCGGGATCCGTGCGCCCTTCGGCAGCGGGCCCTTCGGAATCGGCATGTTCTTCATCAGGTCGCCCAGCGCCCGCAGCCGGTCGTTGACGACCGTCACCTGCGCGCCCGGGAGCACCCGCGGCAGCTTCAGCAGCGTGGTGCGCAGCTTCTTGATCGGGACTTGGCCCTCGTCGGTGCCGACGATGATGTCGTGCACCGGGACGTCGGTGACGATGCGCGCCATCCGCTTCTTCTCGGCGGCCAGCAGCCCCTTGCAGCGGTTCGGGTTGCCCTCGGCGACCAGCACGATGCCCGCCTTGCCCACGGCCCGGTGCACCACGTCCTGGTTGCGGTTCATCGCGACGGCCGGGGAGACCGACCAGCCGCGGCCCACGTTCTCCAGCACCGCCGCAGCGGCGCCGGGCTGGCCCTCCAGCTGTCCGAAGGCCGCCCGCTCAGCCCGTCGTCCAAAGACGATCGCCATCGCCAGGAAGGCCAGGACGAAGCCGAGAATGCCCAGGTAGATCGGGTGATCGATCCACAGGCCGAACGCGAGGAAGGCGCCGAAGACGACGATGCCGACGGCCGCGACCACCAGGCCGACCTTCTTGTCGACCTTCTTGGTCATCTTGTAGGTCAGGGCGATCTGCTTCAGTCGCCCCGGGTTCTCGGAAGATTCCTGCCTCGCCATGTAGCGAAGTTTACGTGGCCTGCGGAGTCCTGTCGGACGCGGTCTCCAGGACGTACTGCGCCTCGCGGCGGTCCTTCGCGCGGCGCCGGTCCTCCAGCACCGCGGTCCACGCGTTCCGGCGGGCGGTGCGCTGCCCGCGGCCGAACAGCAGGCCCTCGATCATCAGCAGCGCTTCGGTGACGGACGGCGGGCGTACAGGCGCGGCCTGCATGGCGGTATCCCCCTCGGGAGCGGCTGGCGGGAGCACGCTCGGCGCGTGCTCAGGGCGTGCCTCAATCGTTACCCAAAGGTGTTACCAGTGCGTGACCGGCTGGTCAAACGCCGATGAAACGCCGGCGCGGCCCGTACGCCCGCCCCCACCTGGGGAGCCGTACGGGCCGCGCGGCCTGCCTGTGCGGGTGTTCACACCGCCTGACGGGTGATCTCCGTCTCGTCCGGCCCCGCGGAGCCGTCGGCCCGGCGCTGCTCGATCGCCTGCTGGTACAGGCGACCGGCGCGGTACGAGGAGCGGACCAGCGGGCCCGACATGACGCCCGCGTACCCGATTTCCTCGGCCTCCTCCTTCAGCTCCACGAACTCCTGGGGCTTGACCCAGCGCTCGATGGGGTGGTGGCGGACGGACGGGCGCAGGTACTGCGTGATCGTGATGAGCTCGCAGCCCGCGTCGTACAGGTCCTGGAGCGCCTGGCTGATCTCCTCGCGCTCCTCGCCCATGCCGAGGATCAGGTTGGACTTGGTGACCAGCCCCGCCTCGCGGGCCCGCGTGATGACCTCCAGCGAGCGCTCGTAGCGGAAGCCGGGGCGGATGCGCTTGAAGATCCGCGGCACCGTCTCGACGTTGTGCGCGAGCACCTCGGGGCGGGAGGAGAAGACCTCGGCGAGCTGCTCGGGCACCGCGTTGAAGTCGGGGATCAGCAGCTCGACGCCGGTGTCCGGCATCGCCGCGTGGATCTGCCGGACCGTCTCCGCGTACAGCCAGGCGCCGCCGTCCTCCAGGTCGTCACGGGCGACACCGGTGATCGTGGCGTACTTCAGCTCCATCTGCTGCACGGACTCGGCCACCCGGCGCGGCTCGTCGCGGTCCAGCGCCTGCGGCTTGCCGGTGTCGATCTGGCAGAAGTCGCAGCGCCGGGTGCACTGGTCGCCGCCGATGAGGAACGTCGCCTCGCGGTCCTCCCAGCACTCGTAGATGTTCGGACAGCCCGCCTCCTGGCACACCGTGTGCAGGCCCTCGCGCTTCACCAGGCCGTGCAGCTCGGTGTACTCGGGGCCCATCTTCGCCCGGGTCTTGATCCACTCGGGCTTGCGCTCGATGGGGGTCTGGCTGTTCCGGACCTCCAGGCGCAGCATCTTGCGTCCGTCGGGTGCGACAGCGGCCACGTCCGGCTCCCTATGACTTCGATTCCTCGGCGCACACCAGGGTACGCCCGTGATTCATACGCTTTTACGCCCAGGGCAACCGGTGCCTACGCGGGCGCATTCCCGCCGCCCCGGTACGGCCCGCCGCAGCGCGCCGGTCGGGAGCGCACCTCACACCGCCCGCGGCAGCGGGACCGCCGACTCCAGGACCTCCCGCAGATGCTTCTCGATCACCGGGAGGACCTCGGCCACCGGGATCCGGCGGCCCAGCTCGTTGGAGAGCGACGTCACGCCCGCGTCGCGGATCCCGCACGGCACGATCTTGTCGAACACGGTGTTGTCCGGCTCGCAGTTGATCGAGAAGCCGTGCATGGACACGCCCTTGGCGATCCGCACCCCGATCGCCGCCAGCTTGCGGTCCTCGCGGCGCTGCCCGGCGTTGGACGGGGCGTACTCCGGGCCGTGCAGCCGCGCGTCGAACTCCTCGTCCGTCAGCCGGGGGTCGAAGTCCAGGTTCAGGCCCCCGAGCGCCGGACGCTGCTCGACCGGATCGCCGAGCACCCACACCCCGCTGCGGCCCTCCACCCGGGTGGTCTCCAGGCCGAACTCCGCGAAGGTGCGGATCATGGCCTCTTCGAGGCGGCGTACGTGCGCGATGACGTCCACCGGGCGCGGCAGCTTGAGGATCGGATAGCCGACGAGCTGGCCCGGGCCGTGCCAGGTGATCTTCCCGCCGCGGTCCACGTCCACCACCGGGGTGCCGTCAAGGGGGCGCTCGCTGTCCTCCGTGCGCCGTCCGGCCGTATACACCGGGGTGTGCTCCAGCAGCAGGCACGTGTCCGGGACCTCGTCCGCGAAGCGGGCCGCGTGCACCCGGCGCTGCTCCTGCCACGCCTCCTGGTAGTCGACGGCGTCCGCCCCGAAACCCAGGTGGACAAAGCGCAGCTCACTCACGGCAGCTCCTCTTCGAACCTCGTTCGCCGCCATGGCGGCGGCCATGGCGACCTTTCGCGCCACCAGCCACTGTACGACCGCCGTACGACACCGCCGCGGGCGGCCGGAGGGCCGGGGCGGTGCGGCGGGGCCCCGGCACCGGGAACCACGAGGTCGGGGCGGGGCCCCGGCGGCCCGTCCGCCGCCCTTGGCCTGTGCTCACACGATCGGATGAATGCGGGTCAGAGGAGGCCAGGAGGCGCGCCGGGACCGCTAAATTCGCGCCGTTCCACAGAGCGATCAGGGAGACCGGCAGGCTGATGACGGAACGATCCCCGCAGCGCAACCCCAACCGTCAGCTCGCGGCGCTCATCGCCGAGGCAGGTTTCTCCAATGCCGGGCTCGCCCGGCGGGTCGACCAGCTCGGCCTTGAGCACGGCCTCGATCTGCGTTACGACAAGACGTCCGTGACCCGGTGGCTGCGCGGGCAGCAGCCGCGGGGGACGACCCCGGCCCTCATCGCCGAGGTCTTCACCCGCAGACTGGGCCGGCGGCTGTCCGCGCAGGACCTCGGGCTGGACGCGTGCGCCCCGGTGTACGCCGGGCTGGAGTTCGCCGCGACGCCCGAGGAGGCGGTGGACATCGTCAGCGGCCTGTGGCGGAAGGACTCCGGCAACCACGTCGAACTGCGCAAGATCGCCTTCACCCCGGCGGGCCTGGTGGTGCCCAGCCGCGACTGGCTGATCGGGCGCCCCGACGACCGGGTGGCCCGCGGCGAGCCGGCGCCGCCCGCGCCGGGCCGGGTCCCCGCGCAGGGTCGGGTGCCCGCGCAGGGACGGCCGGGCGTGCCGCGGCAGCGCCAGATCACCGCCGACCGCGGTCCCGGCCACAAGGTGTCGATGGGCGACATCGCGGCCCTGCGGTCGGTGGGCGAACTGTTCCGGACCCTGGACCACGCGTACGGCGGCGGGCACGCCCGCCAAGCCCTGGTGCGCTACCTGGAGCACGAGGGCGAGCCCATGCTGCGCGGCACGTACGGGGAGGCGACCGGGCGGCGGCTGTTCGCGGCCGTCGCCGACCTGACCCGGCTGGCCGGCTGGACGTCGTACGACATCGCGGCGCACGGACTGGCCCAGCGGTACTTCGTCCAGGCACTGCGGCTGGCGCAGGCGGCGGGGGACCGGGCGTACGGGAGCTATGTGCTGGTGACGATGAGCCGGCAGGCGGTCTATCTGGGGCACGGGCGCGAAGCCGTGCAGCTCGCCCGGGTCGCCCAGCAGGGCGTGGGCAGCGGGGCGCCCCCGGTGGTGCAGTCGCTGCTGCACGCGGTCGAGGCGCGCGGGCACGCGGTCCTGGGGGATGTGCGGGCCTGCTCGGCGTCGCTGGCGCGGGCGGAGCGGGCGCTGGAGACGGCGCGGCCGGGGGACGAGGTGCCGCACTGGGCGCGGTTCTTCGACGAGGCGCAGCTGGCGGACGAGTTCGGGCACAGCTACCGGGACCTCCAGCAGTACCGGAGCGCGGCGCAGCACGCGGAGCGGTCGCTCCAGCTGCGGGGCGCGGGGTACGCGCGCAGTCGGCTGTTCTGCCGGGTGGTGCTGGCCACGGCGCGGCTGGGGCTCGGTGAGCTGGAGCAGGCGTGCGCGCTGGGGGCGGAGGCGGCGCAGCAGGCGTCGGAGATGCGGTCGGCGCGGGCGGTGGAGTACGTGCGCGACTTCGAGCGGCGGCTGGAGCCGTATCGGGACGCGGCGCCGGTGCGGGGGTATCGGGAGCGGGTGGCGGCGCTGGGGTGAGTCGTCGGCTGGGTGCCGGGTGCGTGGGTGGGCCGGGGCCGCCGTCGTCGGCTGTCTCGCCGTGCGTGGTTACGCTGCCGACGGCAGCGGCGTGTCCGTTGCCGGGGTGAGGCCGAAGTCGTGGAGGACCGCGCGGGCCGCGCGGCGGCCCGAGAAGAGGGCGCCCTGCACCGAGCTGGTGTCCCGGTGGTCGCCGCACACGTACAGCCCGCACAGCAGCCGTACCGGGCGGCTCAGGTCGTGCGGGGCGGGCATGGCGGGGATCGCGTACGGGTCGTGGTGGGCGCCGAGCAGTTCCCAGTCGGTGGTGGGCGTGCCGTAGACGGCGGAGAGCTGGCGGCGGGCCGCGCGGTCGAGGTCCGTCAGGGGGAGTCCGGCGGCGGTGCCGAGCACCGTGGAGGTGATCAGGGGGCGCCCCGGCGGGGTGCGGGACGGGTCGACCTCGCTGACCACGGCGGTGTGCGCCAGCGGGCCGCGGCGGTCGGCGGTGAGGATCAGCGAGGGTTCGTGCAGCGGGGAGTGCGGGGCCGTGTGGTGCAGCACGGTGACCGGGTGGAAGCCGGGCAGCCGCAGACCCGGAAGGAGTTCGGCCGCGGCGTGGGCGCCGGTGGCCACGATGACGGAGCGGCAGCCGAAGTCCCCGTGCTCGGCAGTGGTCACCGCGGTGGTGGACGCCGAGGTGACGCGCACTCCGGTACGGACGGTCCCCGGGGGCAGCGCGGCCGCCAGGAGCTCCGGTAAGGCCGCCGTACCGCCGGCCGGGAGGCAGAGGCGGCCGCGGGCGTAGCCGCGCAGGACGAGATCGGCGCAGCGGCTGGAGGTGGTCAGGTCCGGATCGCCCAGGAGCGAGACCAGCAACGGGCGCAGAAAGGTTTCGGCAGTACGGGTGGGCAGACCGCGCCCGGTGAGGGTCTCGCCGACGGGGCGGTCGGGGCGGGCGAGCAGCCGGGCCGGCGGCAGCGCGGCGAGCCTGCCGAGCGCCGTGCTGAGCCGCGCCTGGTCGAGCGCGCCGCCGAGCGGGGCCCGGGCGGCGGTCGCCAGGGCGCGCGCCGTGGTGAACGCGCCCCTTCCGCTCCGGGGCGGGGCGACGCGCTGCGTACGGCCGTCGCCGTGCACCAGCACGCCGGGCGAGAACGGCCGCAGCGTGAGCCCGTTCAGCCCGGGCAGGCGTCGCAGTTCGGGGAAGGAGGTGATGAGCAGCCGCCCGGTGCGGTCCAACCGGAAGCCGTCCACGCTGTCGGTGGCCATCCGGCCGCCCACCCGTGGCGCGGCCTCCAGGACCGTGACCGACACCCCCGCGGATATCAGCTGGTGAGCGGCGGACAGGCCGGCCGGCCCCGCCCCCACGATCACGACGTCTGTGCGTTCCGCGCGCTGGAGCACGTGCCCTCCCCGAGGTCGGTGCGTCGCTCGGGAGCCTCATGCCCCGGGCGGGCGGCCGGGATACGTCTGACGACGACGGTAGGAGGGAAAACGCTTGCCGACAGTCGCGCACCGACCGGGCACAGGCGCACGCCGGTCGCACAATCCGCACCGGTGTGGCCGGAGTCGCCCAGCGGGGCGGGGTGGGGGGCGCGCGAGCACCCCGCGCGCCCCTCGGCCTTGGGGACGGCCGCCCTCCGGAATGTCGGACTCCCGGGTCCGCCTGGCACAGTGTCAGGCATGTCCCAGCTGCTGATCCGTACCGCCACGCTCGACGACGACGCGGCGCTCGCCGCGGTGGACGCGAGGACCTGGTCGACGCTGCACGCCGTACAGCCGCGCCCCGAGCCCCCGTACGGCGGGTTCTTCACCGAGCGCAACCGGCCCGAGCACATACTCGTCGCCGAGGTCGACGGGGCGCCGGCCGGGTTCCTGCGCCTGGTGCCGCCGACGCCGCTGGCCTGCAACGCCCACGTCCGCCAGATCCAGGGGCTGGCGGTGGAGGCGTGGGCGCGCGGCAAGGGAGTGGCGCGGGCGCTGCTGTCCGCGGCGTACGAGGCGGCGCGGAGCGAGGGCGCGGTCCGCATGACACTGCGGGTCCTGGGGCACAACGGCCCGGCCCGGCGGCTCTACGAGTCGGAGGGGTTCGTGGTGGAGGGCGTGCTGCGCGGCGAGTTCCTGCTCGACGGCGCGTACGTGGACGACGTGTGCATGGCGCGCCCGCTCACGACCTGAACTGCTCCCAGAGCCTGGGGAAGCGGTCCGCCAGGACGTCCTCGTTCTCGAAGTCCAGCGGCGTGCCCGCCGGCTCGTCCGCTCGGGGCGGCAGCCCCAGGTCGGGCAGCGGGAGGCCGGTCAGCCGCTCGTACGCCTCGTCGGCCGCGAAGCCGAGGTCCTCGCAGTCCCCGTCGCGCTCCTCGTCGAAGTCCTCCAGCAGATCCGCCAGGTCGTCCGGCTCGTGCAGGGCGCCCTCGAAGACCTCCCGCCCCTGTCCGATCAGCCAGTACCGGAAGTTGTCGAACGCGTCGTCGCTCGCCCCGTACAGCAGCACCGAGGCGGCGCCCCACAGATCCCAGCGGTAGGCGCGGTTGAACCGCGCCTCGAAGTGCCGGGCGAAGTCCAGCACGGCGTCCGGGTCCATCCGCACCAGTCGCTCGACCAGCAGGTCGGACTGGTCCTCGGGGTCTCCCGCGGCGGCCTCGCGGGTGCTGTCCACCAGCTCCCAGAACTCCGTTTCGTCCATCACGGGACCAGGATCGGGCCTGCGCACCGCCCCCGCACGCGGAGCGGGCCGGATGCGGCGGTTTCGCTGTCGCTGCGAAAAGCGGACAGGAGGTGTCTGCTTTCACTGGGAGCGTCGATGACGTCAACCGCACGGCGGACCGAAGGGAAGAGCGGGCGATGAGCACACAGGGCGTACTGGCGGACAAGATCGCGCTGGTCGCGGGGGCGACGCGGGGCGCGAGCCGGGCGATGGCCGTGGCCCTCGGAGCCGAGGGCGCCACCGTCTACGTCACCGGGCGCACCACCCGCGACCGGGTCAGCGAGGTCGGACGGCCGACCGAGACCATCGAGGAGACGGCGGAACTGGTGACCGCGGCGGGCGGCGCGGGGATCGCCGTGCCCACCGACCACCTGGAGCGCGAGCAGGTCCGGGCGCTGGTCGAGCGCATCGACCGCGAGCAGGGCCGGCTGGACGTGCTGGTCAACGGGATGTGGGGCGGCGACTATCTGTGGATCGAAGCCGGCGGCTTCCACACGAAGAAGATGTGGGAGATCGACCTGGACGCGGGGCTGCGGATGCTGCGGCTGGGTGTCGAGAGCCACATCATCACCAGCCACCACGCGCTGCCGCTGCTGACCCGGCGGCCGGGCGGGCTGGTGGTGGAGGTCACCGACGGCACGGCCGAGTACAACGCGAAGTACCGCGGGCAGTTCCACTTCGACCTGGCCAAGTACGCGCCGATCCGGATGGCCTTCGACCTCGGAGAGGAGCTCAGGGAACTGGGCTGCACGGCGGTCTGCATCACGCCGGGGTACCTGCGGTCGGAGGCGATGCTCGACACGCACATGAAGGTGACGGAGGAGAACTGGCGCGATGCGGTCGAGCAGGACCCGCACTTCTGCATCTCCGAGTCGCCCGTGTACGTCGGCCGGGCCGTGGCGGCCCTGGCCGCCGACCCGGACGTGGCGCGCTGGAACGGGCAGTCGCTGTCCAGCGGGCAGCTGGCCCGGGTCTACGGCTTCACGGACGTGGACGGGACCCGGCCTGACGCGTGGGGCTACATCATGGCCGAGGAGGCGGGGAAGGAGCCGAAGGAGGCGGACTACCGGTAGCCGGGCGACACCGGTGCGCGCCGGCCGTACAGCGCCGCGCTTCTCGCCGCGGCCCGTGCGAAGCGCTCGCGCAGCTCCGGCGGGGCCAGGACCTCCGCCTCCGGGCCGAGCGCCAGCAGTTGCGCGTAGGCGACCTCCAGCGTCTCGACGGGCAGGGTGACGGTCACCCGCCCCTGCTCGTCGGGGTCCCCGGCCGCCGCCAGCGCGTCCTGACCGGCCGTCCGGTCCGTCGTGTACGGCAGGCGGCGCGCTCCCTCGGGGGTCAGCCGCAGCACCACCTCGGTGCGCAGCAGCGAGCGGGCGAACGCCGCCGCCCGCTCCTCCCAGAACTCCGGCAGCGCGAACGCGGGGTCCCGTATGAACCGCTCCTCCAGCACGGAGACGGCCGCGAAGCGGTCCACCCGGTAGACCCGCAGGTCACCCGGCTCGGTGGGGCCGCCCACCCGAGCCGCCAGGTACCACACGCCCGCCTTGAGCACGAGCCCGTACGGCGCCAGCTCCCGCGCCACCTCGTCGTCCGGCGAACGGAACCGGGCGTCCTTGCGGAGATAGCGGGCGCGGATCAGGCGGTCGTCCCAGACCGCCTCGGCGACGACGGGCAGCAGCTCGGGCGTCTGAGGTTCCTGGTACCAGCCCGGCGCGTCGAGGTGGAAGCGCTGCGCCGCGCCGTCCGCCGCGTCGCGCAGCTCCGGCAGCAGTGCCGCCGAGACCTTCAGCCGCGCCGCCGAGGCCGCGTCCGCCAATCCCATCTCCCGCAGCGCCGACGGCACCCCGGACAGGAACAGCGCCTCGGCCTCCGTACGCCCAAGGCCGGTCAGCCGGGTGCGGTAGCCGCCGATCAGGCGGTACCCCCCGGCCCGGCCGCGGTCCGCGTACACCGGGACCCCCGCCTCGGACAGCGCGAGGACGTCCCGCGCGACCGTGCGCTCGGAGACCTCCAGCTCCCGCGCCAGCTCGGCAGCCGTCATCGACGGCCGGTTCTGGAGGAGGAGCACCAATCTGATCAGCCGGGCAGCGCGCATGACGTCATCGTGCACGCTGCCACTGACATCACGGGGCGGGGGCCCCGCGGCGAGACCCCCGCGGTCGACTCAGAGGCCGTAGCGCTCCCGGGCCTTCGCCACCATGGCGGGCTCGACCTCGCCCCGCTTGGCCAGCGCCGCCAGCGCGGCGACCGTGATCGACTCCGCGTCCACCCCGAAGTGGCGGCGCGCGGCGTCCCGGGTGTCGGAGAGCCCGAACCCGTCCGTGCCCAGCGAGGTCCAGTCCTGCTCCACCCACGGCGCGATCTGGTCGGGGACCGCCCGCATCCAGTCGCTGACGGCGAGGACCGGGCCCGGTGCGCCTGCCAGGGCTCGGGTGACGTACGGGATCCGGTCCTCGCCCTGGAGCCGCGCCGCGTCACAGGTCAGGGCGTCGCGGCGGAGCTCGCTCCAGGAGGTGGCCGACCAGATGTCGGCCGTCACGCCCCAGTCCTCGGCAAGCAGGCGCCGGGCGTCCAGCGCCCAGTGGATCGCCGTGCCGCTGGCCAGGATCTGGAGCTGGGAGTCGTCGGTCGCGGTGAACCGGTACAGGCCGCGCACGATGCCCTCCTCGACGCCCTCGGGCATCGCGGGCTGGTGCTTGGGCTCGTTGTAGACCGTCAGGTAGTAGAAGACGTCCGAGTCCTCGCCGGGCGCGGTCTCGCCGTACATGCGGCGCAGGCCGTCCTTGACGATCACCGCGATCTCGTAGGCGAAGGCCGGGTCGTAGTTCAGCGACGCCGGGTTCGTCGACGCGATGAGGTGCGAGTGGCCGTCGGCGTGCTGGAGGCCCTCGCCGGTCAGGGTGGTGCGGCCCGCCGTGGCGCCGACGATGAAGCCCTTGCCGAGCTGGTCGGCGAGCTGCCACATCTGGTCGCCGGTGCGCTGCCAGCCGAACATCGAGTAGAAGATGTAGAAGGGGATCATCGTCTCGCCGTGCGTCGCGTACGACGTGGCGGCGGCGATGAAGTCGGCCATGGCGCCGGCCTCGGTGATCCCCTCGTTGAGGATCTGGCCGTCCGCGGCCTCCTTGTAGTACATCAGCTGGTCGCGGTCGACCGGCTCGTACGTCTGGCCGAGCGGCGAGTAGATGCCGGCGGACGGGAAGAGCGACTCCATGCCGAACGTACGGGCCTCGTCCGGGACGATCGGCACCCAGCGCCTGCCCGACTGCTTGTCCCGCATCAGGTCCTTGACGAGGCGGACGAAGGCCATCGTGGTGGCCATCTCCTGCTTGCCGGAGCCCTTGAGCAGCGGCGCGAAGGCGCGGTCCTCGGGCTGCGGCAGCGGCGCGACGGGGTGCACCCGGCGGGCGGGCGCGGGGCCGCCGAGGGCAGCGCGGCGCTCCTGGAGGTAGCGGACCTCGGGGGAGTCGGGGCCGGGGTGGCCGTAGGGCACCAGGTCCTCGTCGAGCCTGGCGTCCGGGATCGGCAGGTCGAGCAGGTCGCGCATGGCGCGGAACTCCTTGCCCGACAGCTTCTTCATCTGGTGGTTGGCGTTCTTGGACTCGAAGCCGGGGCCGAGCGTGTAGCCCTTCACCGTCTGCGCCAGGATCACGGTCGGCGCGCCCTTGAACTCCACAGCCGCCTTGTACGCCGCGTAGACCTTGCGGGCCTCGTGGCCGCCGCGCGAGGTGTGGAAGCACTCGGCGATCTTGGCGTCCGACAGCACCCCGGCGAGCTGGACCAGCGCCGGGTTCGCGCCGAAGAAGTGCTCGCGGATGTACGCGACGTCGCGGGTGGCGTACGTCTGGAACTGGGCGTCCGGCACCTCGCGGAGGCGGCGGACCAGCGCGCCGGTGGTGTCCAGCCGGAACAGCTCGTCCCAGGCGGAGCCCCACAGCGACTTGACCACGTTCCAGCCGGCGCCGCGGAACTGGGCCTCCAGCTCCTGCACGATCTTGAAGTTGGCGCGGACCGGGCCGTCCAGGCGCTGGAGGTTGCAGTTGATGACGAAGGTGAGGTTGTCGAGCCGCTCCCGCGCCGCGAGGGCGAGGGCGGCGGTCGACTCCGGCTCGTCCATCTCGCCGTCGCCCAGGAACGCCCAGACGTGGGAGGCCGAGGTGTCCTTGATGCCGCGGTTGGTCAGATAGCGGTTGAAGCGCGCCTGGTAGATGGCGGAGAGCGGGCCGAGTCCCATGGAGACCGTCGGGAACTCCCACAGCCACGGCAGCCGGCGCGGGTGCGGGTAGGACGGCAGGCCCGCTCCGCCCGCCTCCTGGCGGAAGTTGTCCAGGTGTTCCTCGGTCAGCCGCCCGTCGAGGAACGCGCGGGCGTAGATGCCGGGGGAGGCGTGGCCCTGGATGTAGAGCTGGTCGCCGGACCCGTCGGCCTCCTTGCCGCGGAAGAAGTGGTTGAAGCCCGTCTCGTACAGCCAGGCGGCGGAGGCGAAGGTGGCGATGTGGCCGCCGACGCCGAAGCGGGAGCCGCGGGTGACCATCGCGGCGGCGTTCCAGCGGTTCCAGGCGGTGATCCGCCGTTCCATGTCCTCGTCGCCGGCGAACGCGGGCTCGGCGGCGGTCGGGATGGTGTTGACGTAGTCGGTCTCCACCAGCCCCGGCAGGGCCAGACCCGCGCTCCGGCCGTGCTCCAGCGTGCGGCGCATCAGGTACGCGGCCCGGTGCGGGCCCGCGGCCTTGGCGACGGCGTCCAGGGAGGCCGCCCACTCGGCGGTCTCCTCGGGGTCCCGGTCCGGGAGCTGGTCGAGCTCGCTCGGCTGAGGGGGTACGAGGTCGGTCATGAAGCGCCGCCTTCCGGACTCGAAGGGGGTGGTGGCAGAAAGCCCTGAAGTTGGCAGGACAGGGCGGTGGGCGGTGGCCCGCCGTCGACTGTAAGTCGCTGATCGATGATCGATCAAAGTATTGGAGCGAAAAACTTCTCCATTGGGCGAAATTGGCATTCCGTGCCGCGAAATAAGGCACGGAGTGCCGGGATAAAAGGGGCGAGTCGGGTGCGGGTGCCGTGGGGGCGTCGGCGTCAGGCGCGCGGCGCGCAGCCCAGCACGTGCGCCTTGACCAGCTCGCCGATCCGCGGGTCGCGGCGCCGGAACGCCTCGACGAGCGCCTCGTGCTCCTCGGCGTACGACTGCTGGCGGGTCCCCAGCCAGCGGATGGACAGCGCCGTGAACACCTCGATGCCCAGGCCCTCCCAGGTGTGCAGCAGCACGCTGTTCCCGGCGGCCCGCACCAGCTCCCGGTGGAAGGCCACCGTATGGCGCACCTGCGCCTCCCCGTCGCCCGCCCGGTCCGCCTCGTACAGCGCCGCGACCTCCGGCTCCAGCGCGGAGACGTCCGCGGCCAGCCGCTCCGCGGCCAGCTCCGCCGCGATCTGCTCCAGGCCCGCGCGCACCGGATAGATCTCCTCCAGGTCGGCGGCGGTCAGGTTCCGTACCCGGACGCCCTTGTTGGGCGCGGACTCGATCAGCCGCAGCGCCTCCAGCTCGCGCAGCGCCTCCCGCACCGGCGTCTGGCTGACCTGGAGCTCCACCGCGATCCGCCGCTCCACGATCCGCTCGCCCGGCTTCCAGCGCCCGCTGACGATCCCCTCCACGATGTGCTCGCGGATCTGTTCGCGCAGCGAGTGGACGACGGGCGGGCTGGTCATGAAGGGCTCCTCGGCGGGCGGCGGGGCGATGCGTAGACAATACGGCGGCGCCCCCGCCCGGAAGGGGTTCCGGGCGGGGGCGCCGCTGGTGAGGCTGGTAACACGTAAGGCCAGGGGCCTTACAGACCGAGCTCGACCTCGTTGAGATCCTCGGTGGCCGGACCGTGGTCCGGCCACCGCCATGGTCAGAGCCCGAGCTCGACCTCGAACTCGCCGGCCTCCAGGATCGCCTTGACGGCCGTCAGGTAGCGGGCGGCGTCGGCGCCGTCCACCAGACGGTGGTCGTAGGAGAGCGTCAGGTACGTCATGTCGCGGACGCCGATGACGGTGCCCTCGGCGGTCTCGATGACGGCCGGACGCTTGACCGTGGCGCCGATGCCCAGGATCGCGACCTGGTTCGGCGGCACGATGATCGTGTCGAACAGCGCACCGCGCGAGCCGGTGTTGCTGATGGTGAAGGTCGCACCGGCCAGCTCGTCCGGGGTGATCTTGCTGCCGCGGACCTTGCCCGCCAGCTCCGCGGTCTTCTTGGCGATGCCGGCGATGTTCAGGTCGCCCGCACCCTTGATGACCGGGGTCATCAGACCCTTCTCGGAGTCCACC
This sequence comes from Streptomyces sp. XD-27, assembly GCF_030553055.1. Lineage (NCBI taxonomy): Bacteria > Bacillati > Actinomycetota > Actinomycetes > Kitasatosporales > Streptomycetaceae > Streptomyces > Streptomyces sp. XD-27. Next base: position 1,940,591 of record NZ_CP130713.1, on the reverse strand, counting down.
GCGATACCGATGTTCTCGGTGTCGAAGTAGGTGATCGTGCCCTCGTCCTCGTTGATCCGGGCGTTGATGACCGGGTAGGCCTTCAGCGCCTGGGCCGCCGCCTTCACGAAGAACGGCATCGGGGAGAGCTTGACGCCCTCGCGGGCGGCGAAGGAGTCCTTCGCCTGGGCGCGCAGCTTCATCAGCTTGGTGATGTCGACCTCGACGACCGAGGACAGCTGCGCCTGGCTGTGCAGCGCCTTCATCATGTTGTCGCCGATGACCTTGCGCATGCGGGTCATCTTGACCGTCTGGCCGCGCAGCGGGGACACCTCGAGGGCTGGGGCCTTCTTGGCGGCTGCCGGAGCGGCGGCGGCCGGAGCCGGCGCAGCGGCGGCGGCCTTGGCGGCCTCGGCGGCGGCGATGACGTCCTGCTTGCGGATACGGCCGCCGACGCCGGTGCCCTGGACGGCGGCCAGGTCGACGCCGGACTCGGCGGCGAGCTTGCGCACCAGCGGGGTGACGTACGCGCCCTCGCCACCGGCGGCGGCCGGAGCGGGGGCGGCCGGGGCAGCCGGAGCCGGAGCGGCCGGAGCCACCGGGGCGGGCGCGGGCGCCGGGGCCGGGGCGGCAGGGGCGACAGGAGCCGGAGCCGGAGCTGCGGCCGGGGCCGGAGCGGGCGCCGGGGCGGCCGGAGCGGGCGCCGGAGCCGGGGCCTCGGCGGCGGGCGCCGGGGCCGGGGCGGCCGGAGCGGCCGGGGCAGCAGGAGCCGCACCGGCGGCGCCGATCACGGCGAGCTTGGCGCCGACCTCGGCGGTGCCGTCCTCCTCGACCAGGATCTCCAGCAGGGTGCCGGAGACCGGGGCCGGGATCTCGGTGTCGACCTTGTCGGTGGAGACCTCGAGCAGCGGCTCGTCGGCCTCGACCGAGTCGCCGACCGCCTTCAGCCAGCGGGTGACGGTGCCCTCGGTGACCGACTCGCCCAGCGCGGGCAGGACGACGTCGGTGCCCTCGGCCGCACCGGCCGGGGCGGCGGGGGCCTCGGCGACGGGCGCCGGGGCGGGGGCGGGGGTGGGCTCGGGCTGCGCCGCCGGGGCCGGGGCCTCGACGACTGCCTCCGCGGCAGCCGGGGCGGGGGCCTCGGCCGGGGCGCCGGTGCCGTCGTCGATGACGGCGAGCTCGGCGCCGACCTCGACCGTCTCGTCCTCGGCCACCTTGATGGAGGAGAGGATGCCGGACGCGGGGGCCGGGATCTCGGTGTCGACCTTGTCGGTCGAGACCTCGAGCAGCGGCTCGTCGGCCTCGACGCGCTCACCCTCGGCCTTGAGCCAGCGGGTGACGGTGCCCTCGGTCACGCTCTCGCCGAGCGCCGGCAGGGTTACGGAAACCGCCATGGTTTCGGTTGCTCCTAACGATCTGTGCTGATGGGTCGCGCTCGGGGATTAGTCGTGGGAGTGCAGCGGCTTGCCGGCCAGCGCCAGGTGCGCCTCGCCGAGAGCCTCGTTCTGCGTCGGGTGCGCGTGGACGAGCTGGGCGACCTCCGCCGGCAGCGCCTCCCAGTTGTAGATCAGCTGGGCCTCACCGACCTGCTCGCCCATACGGTCACCGACCATGTGGACGCCGACCACGGCACCGTCGCGGACCTGGACGAGCTTGATCTCGCCCGCGGTCTTGAGGATCTTGCTCTTGCCGTTGCCCGCCAGGTTGTACTTCAGGGCGACGACCTTGTCGGCGCCGTACAGCTCCTTGGCCTTCGCCTCGGTGATGCCGACGGAGGCGACCTCCGGGTGGCAGTACGTCACGCGCGGCACGCCGTCGTAGTCGATCGGCACGGTCTTGAGACCGGCCAGCCGCTCCGCCACCAGGATGCCCTCCGCGAAGCCGACGTGCGCGAGCTGGAGGGTCGGGACCAGGTCGCCGACCGCCGAGATCGTCGGCACGTTGGTCCGCATGTACTCGTCCACGAGGACGTAACCGCGGTCCATGGCGACCCCGGCCTCCTCGTAGCCCAGGCCCTGGGAGACCGGGCCGCGCCCGACGGCGACGAGCAGCAGCTCGGCCTCGAACGTCTTGCCGTCGGCGAGGGTGACCTTGACGCCGTCGGCCGTGTACTCGGCCTTCTCGAAGAAGGTGCCGAGGTTGAACTTGATGCCGCGCTTGCGGAAGGCGCGCTCCAGCAGCTTGGAGCTGTTCTCGTCCTCGACCGGGACGAGGTGCTTCATGCCCTCGATGACGGTCACGTCCACGCCGAAGGACTTCCACGCGGAGGCGAACTCGACGCCGATGACGCCGCCGCCCAGCACGATCGCGGACTTCGGGACGCGGTCCAGGACCAGCGCGTGGTCCGAGGAGATGATGCGGTTGCCGTCGATCTCCAGGCCCGGGAGCGACTTCGGCACGGAGCCGGTCGCCAGCAGGACGTGGCGGCCGGTGTAGCGCTGGCCGTTCACGTCGACGGAGGTCGGGGAGGACAGCCGGCCCTCGCCGGTCACGTAGGTGACCTTGCGGGAGGCGACCAAGCCCTGCAGACCCTTGTAGAGCCCGGCGACCACGTCGTCCTTGTACTTGTGCACACCCGCGATGTCGATGCCCTCGAAGGAGGTCTTGACACCGAACTCGGCGCCCTCGCGAGCCTGGTCGGCGATCTCGCCGGCGTGCAGCAGGGCCTTGGTGGGGATGCAGCCGCGGTGCAGGCAGGTGCCGCCCAGCTTGTCCTTCTCGATCAGTGCGACGTCCAGGCCCAGCTGAGCACCTCGCAGGGCAGCGGCGTAACCACCGCTTCCGCCTCCGAGGATCACTAGGTCGAAAACGGTGCTGGCGTCGTTCGCCACGTCACGTCCTCCATGCATGGTGCGCCGGGGCCGGTCGTCGGTGACCGGGCGGCGGCTGTTGTTCGGCCGCTATTGCTTCGGCCCTCTGATGGGGGCCCTGTCCTGCCGGGACAACATCTTCGCACTTGTTGGCGGACGGCGGGACGCGGGGCCGGTGTGTGAGACACCCGTCGAGCTCTGTCCAGGGGTTACTCACGCGTAAGGCCGTACGGATTTCGTTGAGGGCGGAATCAGTCGTACGGGCCGGACGGTCCCGGACAAAACGCCCGGGACCGTCCTGCGTCGCAGGTACGTCAGCCCAGGTCGCCGGCGGCTGTGCGCTCGGCGAGCCGGACCAGCGTGCGGACGGCGGAGCCGGTGCCGCCCTTGGGCGTGTAGCCGAACGGGCCGGACTCGTTGAAGGCCGGGCCCGCGATGTCCAGGTGGGCCCAGGTGATGCCCTCCCCGACGAACTCCTTCAGGAACAGGCCGGCGACCAGGCCGCCGCCCATCCGCTCACCGATGTTGGCGAGGTCGGCGACCGGGGAGTCCATGCTCTTGCGCAGGTGCGTCGGGAGCGGCATCGGCCAGGACGGCTCGCCTGCCTCCTCCGCGATCTCGTGGATCGCGGTGCGGTACGCGTCGTCGTTGGCCATGATCCCGAAGGTGCGGTTGCCCAGCGCCGCGACCATCGCACCGGTCAGGGTGGCCACGTCGACGATGGCGTCCGGCTTCTCCTGAGAGGCGCGGGTCAGCGCGTCGGCGAGCACCAGCCGGCCCTCGGCGTCGGTGTTCAGCACCTCGACCGTCTTGCCGCTGTACATCGTCAGGACGTCGCCCGGACGGGTGGCGGAGCCGGACGGCATGTTCTCGGCGAGCGCCAGCCAGCCGGTCACGTTGACCTTCAGGCCCAGCCTGGCGGCGGCGACGACGGCGGCGAACACGGCGGCGGCACCGCTCATGTCGCACTTCATCGTCTCGTTGTGCCCGGCCGGCTTCAGGGAGATGCCGCCCGAGTCGTACGTGATGCCCTTGCCGACCAGGGCCAGGGTCGCGTCCGCCTTGGGGTGCGTGTAGGCGACCTTCACCAGGCGCGGCGGGGCGTCCGAGCCCTGGCCGACGCCGAGGATGCCGCCGAAGCCGCCCTTCTTCAGGGCCTTCTCGTCCAGCACCTCGACCTTGAGGCCGTGCTCCTTGCCCGCGTCCTGGACGGCAGCGGCGAACGCCTTCGGGTCCAGCACGTTGGGCGCGGTGTTGATCAGGTCGCGGGCCCGGTTGACCTCGGAGGCCAGCGTGGCGGCGCGCTCGGCCGCGGCCTTGAACGCCTTGTCCCGCGGCTTGGCGCCCAGGACGGCGACCTCGGCCAGCGGGGCGCCGTTGCCGTTGCCCTTCTTGGTGCCGTTCTCGCTGCGGTGCGCGGTGAAGGTGTACGCGCCGAGCAGCGCGCCCTCGGCGATCGCGGCCGCGTCCTCGGCGTCCTGGACGGGCAGCGCGAACGCGCCCTTCTTGGCACCGGACAGCGCGCGGGCGGCGGCTCCCGCCGCGCGGCGGAGTGCCTCGGCGTCGAACCGGCCGTCCCCGTCCTTGACGGGGGCCTCGCCGAGACCGACCGCCAGCACGACCGGCGCCTTGAACCCGGCCGGGGCCGGGAGCTTGGTCACCTCGCCCTCGGCGCCGCTCGCCCCGAGCGTCTCGACGATGCTCGCGAGCTTCCCGTCGTACGCGGCGTCCACGGTCTCGGCGCCGGGTGCGACGACGGGGCCCTTCGGCCCCTTCGCCACACCGACGACGACGGCGTCCGCGCGCAGCGTCGCCGCGGAAGAGGTGCTGAGAGTCAGTGCAGTCACGGTGTTGGGGTCCCTACTTCCGGTTGGTTGCTCGGCCGATGGGTGGGTCAGCCGCGCCCGGGGGCATCGTATGCGCCGGTCGCGGGGCGGTTGCGGCGCGGGCCTACGTGGATGCCGTGGAGCGGGCTTGGTTGGGCCATCGCGAGCCTAACTCTGCCTCGTGCCTTCTGCGTTTGTCCGCAATGCCGGGCGGGATGTGTCCGTGATGCCGGGCGGGATGTGTCCGTGATGCCGGGCGGGATGTGTCCGTGATGCCGGGTGGGGTTCGTCGGCGATGCCGGGTGGGGTTCGTCCGCCATGCCGGGGGTGGGCAGGCGAGTCGCGGGTCAGCCCAGCGCCAGGGCGATCAGCGCCGTCGTGGCGGCGGTCTCGGCGAGCGCGCCGAACACGTCGCCGGTGACCCCGCCGAAGCGGCGGCGGCAGTGCCGCAGCAGCAGTTCGGCGGCGCCGAGCGCGGCCACGGCGGCGAGCGCGTGCCCGACGGCGGCCTGCGGACCCCAGGTCGCGCCCGCCGCCGCGCACCCGGCGGCCACCAGCGCCGCCGCCACCGTCGCGGGCAGCGCGGGAACGGCGCCCGCGACCGCCGCGCCCAGGCCCTCGGGCCGGGCCGCGGGCACCCCCGAGCGGGCGGCGAGGGTGAGGGCGCACCGGGCCGTGCCGCCCGCGACGGCCGCCGCGACCGCGCCGCGCGCCCAGTGGTCCCCGTACAGCTCGGCCACCGCCGCGACCTGGGCGAGCAGCACGAACAGCAGGGTGACGACCCCGAAGGGCCCGATGTCCGACCGCTTCATGATGCGCAGCGCGTCGTCCGCGGGCTTGCCGCTGCCCAGCCCGTCGGCGGTGTCGGCGAGCCCGTCGAGGTGCAGACCGCGGGTCAGCGCCGCCGGTACGGCGACCGTGGCGACCGCCGCGAGCAGCGGCCCCGCGCCGAGCAGCAGCAGGAGCCCGCCGAGCGCGGCCGCGCACAGACCGACCACGACACCGGCCACCGGCGCGCACAGCATGCCGGTGCGCGCGGCGGGCCGGTCCCAGCGCGTCACCCGCACCGGCAGCGCGGTGAGCGTGCCGAAGGCGAAGCGGAGGCCGTCGCCGAGCGGCGCGTACGGGGGGCGGGGCGGGCGTGCGGGGGACCGTGGCGGCGTGGTGTCCATCGCGCCGCAGGCTATCGCGCTTCGCTGGAGGGCCATGGGGCACTGGTGGGAGCGGAACATCGTGGAGCCCGGCAAGCTGCCGCTGTTCCTCGCCTTGCTGTCGTTCATCCTGTCGTTCCTGGTCACGCGGACCATCACGCGGATGATCAAGGCGGGGAAGGGGCCGTTCCGCAACGTGACGTCGGAGGGCGGGCTGCACATCCACCACGTGGTGCCCGGGGTCGTGCTGTGCGTCGTCGGCGGCTTCGGCGCGGTCGGCAGCAGCACGCACGGATTCGGGGCGCTGGCGTCGGCGGTGCTGTTCGGGACCGGCGCGGGCCTGGTGCTGGACGAGTTCGCGCTGATCCTCCATCTGCACGACGTGTACTGGAGCGAGCAGGGCCGGCAGAGCGTCGAGGTGGTGGTGGTCACCGCCGCCCTGGTCGGGCTGCTGCTCAGCGGATTCGTGCCGTTCGGGGTCAACGACCTGTCGGCCGAGGAGCAGGGCGACCGGGCGACCGTGATGGCGACCGTGTGCGGCAACTTCCTGATCGCGCTGCTCGCCCTGGTCAAGGGCAAGCCGCGGATCGCGGTGGTCGGCGTGCTGGTGCCGCCGGTGGCGGTCGTGGGTGCCGTACGGCTCGCGCGGCCGGACTCGCCCTGGGCGCGGCACCTCTACCGCGCCAGGCCCCGTACGCGCGACCGCGCGCGCGTACGGGCCACCCGTCACGACAGGCGCTGGAACGCGTGGCGCCGCCGACTCCAGGACTGGCTCGGCGGATTCTCGGAATCCGCCGGTCCGGACTCGGGGACCGGCCCGGACTCGGGGACCGGGCCGGACCCGCGGACCGGGCCGGACTCCGGCCCTGGCTCGGGCTCCGGGACCGGCCGGGAGCCCCGCTTCGGCCCGGATCCCGGGACTGGATCGGACTCCGGAACTGGCCGGGACTCAGGCTTCGGACCGGATCCCGGAACCGGCCGGGACCCCCGCTCAGGGCCGGACTCCGGCTCCGACGCGGACTCCGGCCCCGGCACGGTGGACCGGCCGGACCGGCCGGGCAGGTCGGATCCGCCCGAGCCGTCGGGCCCGCCCGGCCCCTGACGGCGCGTCCGCTGCCGTACCTCGTCCGCGACGCACAGCGCCAGCACCGCCACGACCGCCGCCACGTGCTCCTTGCCCGCCAGATTGGGCTTGACGAACGCCTCGACCACCATCGCGGCGACCACGACCGCGCAGGTGAACCACGCCCGGTAGCGCCAGCACACGTACACCGCCAGCCCCACCACGGCGGCGGACGGGCCGGTGTCGGTGGTGTGCGCCTCGTGGCCGGGCAGCCCGAGCAGGCCGCCGGGGCCCACCGCGATCCCCAGCCGCGCGTACATCGTTCCGGCGAGCGTGGCCGCGTACGCGACGAGCAGGGTGCGCAGCGGCCCGACGCAGACCTCCGCGATACCGAAGACCAGCAGGAGTTGGGCGAGCGCGCCCCACACCGGAAGGTCGAGCGCCGGGACGTACAGCGACAGCGGGGTGCGCAGCAGCGCCGACCACCACGGCTGGTCCGCCTGGACGGCGCCCAGGTGCCGGACCGGTCCGAACCCCCAGGGCTGGTTCTGCACGTACTGGAACAGCCCGGTCAGGCAGACGGCGGTCAGCGTGAGGGCGACGGCGGCGGCCCTGCGGCTGCGCAGCCCGTCCCGCAGGGCGCGCAGCAGCGGGCCCCATTCGGCCCGTGCGGCGCGCCCCAGCGCGGTGCCGGCCGCCGCGCCGGCCGCGGCGCGGGTCACAGCGCGGGTCACGGCGCCGTCTCCAGGTGGGACCGGTTGAGCCACTTCGGCAGGCCCGGCGCTTCGAGGAAGCCCTCGGCGCGGGCGCTCGCGAGCCCGATGCGGGGCAGGTCCGTGCTCTTCTCGAAGAGCAGATAACGGGGCTCCCAGACCGGGCGGTACTTCGCGTTGGCCCGGTACAGCGACTCGATCTGCCACCAGCGGGAGAAGAAGCTCAGCAGCGAGCGCCACAGCCGCAGCACCGGGCCCGCGCCCAGCCTGGCCCCGCGTTCGAAGACCGAGCGGAACATCGCGAAGTTCAACGACACCTGGGTGACGTCGACCTCCTTGGCGCGCTGGATCAGCTCCAGCACCATGAACTCCATCAGGCCGTTGTCGGAGTCGCGGTCACGCCGCATCAGGTCCAGGGACAGCCCGCGGGCGCCCCAGGGCGCGAAGCTGAGCAGCGCCCGCGGCGTCCCCTCGGCGTCCGAGCAGACCAGGATCACGCAGCGCCCGTCGCGCGGGTCGCCGAGCCGTCCCAGCGCCATGGAGAACCCGCGCTCGGTCTCGCCGTCCCGCCAGTCGTCGGCCAGCCGCACCAGCTCGGCCATCTCCTGGGGCGGTACGTCCTCGTGGCGGCGGATGTCGACGGTGTACCCGGCCCGCTTGACCCGGTTGTACGCCTGGCGGACGGTGCGCATGGCGCGGCCCTCCAGCGTGAACTCGCCGGTGTCCACGATCGCCTCGTCGCCGAGTTCGAGCGCGTCCAGGCCGTGCCGGGCGTAGATGGTGCCGCCCTCCTCGCTCGCGCCGATCACCGCGGGGATCCAGCCGTGCTCGCGGGCCTCCGCCAGCCAGCGGTCGATCGCCTGCGGCCAGGCCTCCGGGTCGCCGATCGGGTCGCCGGAGGCCAGGGAGACCCCGCCCACCACCCGGTAGGTCACCGCCGACTTGCCCGACGGCGACCAGATGGCGCTCTTGTCGTGGCGGAGGGCGAAGTAGCCCAGCGAGTCGCGGTCGCCGTGCCGGTCCAGGAGCGCGCGCAGCCGGGTCTCGTCGTCCTCGGAGATCGGGTCCACCGCGCGGCGGGCGCGGAACGCCGCGTACAGCACGAGGAGCAGCAGCAGCGTGCTCATGATGTTGATGGTGACGTTGACCCATGCGGGTGTCTCGATGTGCGCGAACGAGGAGTCGTCGGCGGCGAGTGAGACCAGCCGCAGGACGCCGTAGTGCCAGCGGTCGAGGAAGGAGGCGCGCTCCTCGTGCGGGGCGTCGTTGGTGACGGTGACCAGCGCGGCGGCGAGCAGGGAGCCGACGAGCAGCCCGAGGACGCCGACGACGGCCGCCAGCTTGGGGTTCGAGCGGTCGCCCTTGGCGTAGAACTCGCGCCGCCCGGCGAGCAGCGCGGCGACGAAGGCCAGCGTGAGGATCAGGGAGATCCAGTTCTGCGTGTGTTCGCGCAGATCCGGCCAGCTCATGGCGAACGAGAAGAGCACCAGCAGCAGTGTGGCGAGCACCATGTTCAGGATCCACGCGGCGCGCTTGCGGCGGCGCATGGTGATGGCGAGGAACACCGACAGGGCACTGGAGAAGAAGCCCGCGGTCAGCAGATACGGGGTGAAGTACTCGTCCGCGTTGTGCCGCTTGATGTCGTTGCCGAAGGACACCCACACGGCGCCGAGCAGGTTGACGAACGCGATGACGCGCAGATACCAGACGGTGAACGTCGCCCCGCGCCGTGCCCAGGCATGCCGAAGGGTTCCCTCGCGCGGATTCATCCGGACATCTCCCATGAAAATCGATCTTATGAGGGGAGAACGTTCCGGTGTAAATCGGACGAATCGCTACGCGTGGTCGTCGGTGACCGGTGGTCCGGCGGTCGGCGGCCCGGCGATCAGTCGCGCTCGGGCAGCTCCGCCGAGAGCGCGGCGGCGGCCTGCACCAGCGGCAGGGCCAGCAGCGCTCCCGTTCCCTCACCCAGACAGACGCCGTGGTCGAGCAGAGGGTTGAGTGCTATCCGGTCCAGGGCCTTCGCCTGCGCCGGCTCGCCGCTCGCCTGCCCGGCCAGCCACCAGTCCGGAGCCCGGAACGCCACCCGCTGCGCCACCAGCGCGCACGCCGCCGAGACCACCCCGTCCAGGATCACCGGCGTCCGGCGCACGGCGCTCTGCAGCAGGAACCCGGTGATCGCGGTCAGGTCCGCCCCGCCGACCGCCGCCAGCAGCTCGAGCTGGTCGCCGAGGACCGGCCGCGCCCGGCGCAGCCCGTCCCGGATCGCGGCGCACTTGCGCATCCAGGCCAGATCGTCGATCCCCGCCCCGCCGCGCCCGGTGACCACCGAGGCGTCGGTGCCGCACAGCGCGGCGATCAGCGTCCCGGCGGCCGTGGTGCCGCCCACGCTGAGATCGCCCAGCACCAGCAGATCGGTGCCCGCGTCGGCCTCCTCGTCGGCCACCGCCATCCCCGCCCGGAACGCCTGCTCGGCCTCCTCGGGAGTGAGCGTGTCCGCCACATCCAGCCGCCCCGAGCCGCGGCGCACGCGGTACCGCGTCACCTCCTCGGGCAGCTCGGCCGGGTCGCAGTCCAGCGCCATGTCGACCACCCGCAGCGGTACGCCGAAGCGGCGGGCCAGGATGGCCACGGGGCTCTCCCCGTCCAGCACGGAGCGCACCAGCGCGGTCGCGGACCCGGCGGGCCGCCCCGACACGCCCAGCTCCGCCACCCCGTGATCACCGGCGAACAGCACGACGCGGGGCCGCTCGACCGGCCGGACCGGCACCTGGCCCTGGGCGGCACTCAGCCACTCGCCCAGCTCGTCCAGCCGCCCGAGCGCGCCGACCGGCGCCACGAGCCGCTCCCGCCGCTCCTCGGCGTCGCGCCGGACCGTACCGTCGGGGCGCTCGATCAGGTCGACGAAGTCATCGAGATTCAGACCGCTCACGCCCGGAACCCTATCGCCTCCCGGCGAGGGGCCGTGGAGCGCGTACCGGGGCTTCGGGGGGCGCCTCCGGCGGGGCTGTGAGGCGCCCTTCGGGTCGCCTGCGAGCGGGGTCCGTCGGCTGCGTACCGCATACGGTCCCGGACCCTGCCCCGGAGACCCCGGCCCCGGCCACCCACCCCGCGAAGGCGCCCGGGTCACCGCAGCCGCAGCGCCTGGCCCGCCACGACGAGCAGCACGTGCTCGCACTCCTCGGCGAACGCCGCGTTCAGGCGGCCCAGCTCGTCCCGGAACCGGCGGCCCGCGGCGGTCGCCGGGACCACTCCGGACCCCACCTCGTTGCTCACCGCCACCACCGTCCGCCCGGTGGCCCGCACCGCCGCCACCAGCTCGGCCACCCGCTCCCGCAGCGCCTGCTCCCCGGTCGCCGCCCACGTCGCGTCGTCCCACGCCCCGGCCGAGTCCATCGCGTCCGTCAGCCACAGCGCCAGGCAGTCGATCAGCAGCGGCGGCCCCTCCTCCGCGAGCAGCGGCGCCAGGTCGCAGGTCTCGGTCGTACGCCAGCTCCCCGGGCGGCGCTCACGGTGCAGGGCCACGCGCTCGGCCCACTCCCGGTCCCCGTCGCGGGTGCCGCCGGTGGCCACGTACAGCACCTCGGGGAAGGACTCCAGCCGCCGCTCCGCCTCCACCGACTTGCCGGACCGCGCGCCGCCCAGGACCAGCGTGCGGCGCGGCAGGTCCGGTACGTCGTGGTACTCGCCGACGGCGAGCGTCGTCCCGTCGGGGACCGCCCGAGCGCCCACCGCGGCCAGCCTGCGGTGCAGCTCGGGGCCGGGCGGCACGGTGTGGTCGAGGTGCACCGCGAGCACGTCGGTCGTGGCCGCGACCGCACCCGCCGCCCGCAGCCGGGCCAGCGCGTCGGGGCGGCCGATGACATCCAGCAGCACCATGTCGAAGGGCTGCTCCTGATCCGCCAGCCCCGCGGGCGCCGCGTTCGGCGGCAGATACAGCAGCCGGTCGCCGTCCGTGCCGGTGACCTCGTACCCGGTGCCCGGCGCGTCCAGGGCCACCGCCCGCACCCGGTGCCCGCTGATCAGCGACAGCTCGCGGCCGTCGGGCACCCGCCCCGGTGCGGGCAGCCCCGCCGGGTACTCGACCGGCGGGCCGTCGTGCGGGTGCGACAGCAGCACCTGCCGTACGCCGATCAGCGAGTGCCCGGCGCGCGCGGCGGCGAACGCCGGGCCCGGGGTGAGATCGAGCAGCAGCGCGCTGTCGACGAGCACGGCGGTCGACGCCCGCGCCTCGTCGCCGACGGCGGTGGCACAGGCCGCGCAGGGGCAGCCGTGGCGCGGCAGCCCGTCCGGGGCCCCGGTGCCGAGGAGAGTCAGTTCCACGCCCCGATCGTCTCGCGTCGGCGCGGAGCGGGCGCGCGGGGCCACCGCCGTATGGAGTCGGGCCCTGAGCCCGGTCCTGAGCCCGGCCCTGCCGGGAGTGGTGAAGGCCATCCCGTTCGGAGAGATCAGTCCCTTAGGCTGCGGGCAGACATCAAGGTGACCGGCGCGAACGAGGAGGCGGACATGGCATGGACGTGGCGGTTCGAGACGTCGGACGGGACGGAGACGGAGCCCGCGGTGCAGCCGGAGGAGTTCTCCACCCAGGGGGACGCCGAGTCCTGGATCGGGCAGGTCTGGAAGGAACTGCTCGACGGCGGCACGGACCAGGTGCGGCTCTTCGAGGACGGCAAGGAGGTCTACGGGCCGATGAGCCTGAACGCGTAGGCCGGACGCACGGACGCACGGACGCCGGACGGGGCAGAGCCTGCGGTCACAGTTCGCCCAGGGTGACGCGCGCCGTCCGGCTCCGGCCGTGCCGTTCGTACGTCACCGTGGCGCTGTCCCCCGGCTGATGGTCCGCCAGCGCCCTGGACAGGGACGTCATCGAGACGATCGGGGTGCCGTCCACGGCGGTGATGATGTCGCCCGTCGCGATGCCCGCGTCGGCCGCGGGTCCGTCGTCGGAGACCGAGACCACCGCGACCCCCGAGGGTTCGTAGTCGTCGCCCAGCACGGTCCGCGCGGTGATGCCGAGCGCGGCCTTCCCGGACGAGGTGACCTCGCCGTTCTTGATGATCTGGTCCGCGATGTGGGTGACCGTCGACGACGGGATCGCGAACCCGATCCCGGCCGCCGCGTCCCCCAGTTCCGGGTCGCGCGCGGCCAGCGTCGGCACCCCGATGACCTGGTCGTCCAGGTTGACCAGCGCGCCGCCGCTGTTGCCCGGGTTGATCGGCGCGGAGGTCTGCACCAGATCGCTCATCGGGGATCCGGTCCCGGTGCCGTCCTCCGCGCTCCCCGCGTCGACGGTGCGCCCCACCGCCGAGACGATGCCCTGCGTGACGCTGCTCGACAGGCCGAGAGGGCTGCCCATGGCGAGCACGATCTGCCCGACCTCGACCTTCGAGGAGTCCGCGAAGGCGGCGGGCTTCAACCCGCGTGGCACGCTGTCGAGTCTGATGACGGCCAGGTCCTGGGCGGGGTAGCTGGCGACCAGCTTCGCCGGGTGGCTGCCCCGGCCGGTGGCGAGGGTGACCTCGAACGTGTCGGCGTCGCCCACGACGTGGGCGTTGGTGACTATGTGGCCGCGGTGGTCGTAGACCACGCCGGAACCGAGGGTGTCCCCGGTGGTGATCTGCACGACCGACGGCAGGACGGCCACCACGGTCTTCCCGTACCCCTCCGGTCGCTCTCCGCCGTCCCCGGGGACGGCGCGAGAGTGGGCGGGCACCGACGCCGACTGCCGCCCGGCGGTGTCCGCGTCCGCCCGGCCGGTCCCGCCGTGGCCTCCTCCCCAGCCGCATCCGGCGAGCAGCACCGCGGCGCCCAGCACGGCGGTGGCGCGCGGTGGGAGTCCCCGAACGCGAGATCCGTCCATGAGCGCAGTGTCCCCGCGCCGCGGGAAGACGGCCATGGCTGTCGGCCGTACGGGTCCTTTGCCGCGCGGGGTCACACGCCGGGTCAGGGGCGGAGCCCCTGACCGAGGGAAGGGGCGGGGTGGGGAAAGCGCACCGCGAGCGCGCCGTGGGCGGTCAGCCGCCCCGTACGCCGCACAGATGCAGCAGCGCCGCCACCGCGCGGTACGGATCCGTGCGCGCGGCCCGTTCCTCCGCCGCCAGCAGCCGCGCCAGTTCCTCCGGCTCCGGCGGCACCGCGTCGTCGGGCGCCTGGTCGGTGAAGACCCGCACGCCGTACCAGGTGTCCAGCGGTGCCCCGACGCCGGTCAGGGTCGCGGTCAGGTCCGCCAGCCGGTCCGCCCGTACCCGCAGGCCGATGCGGTTGGTGTACGAGGGGGAGTCGAAGGCGGCCAGCGCCGTCTCCCAGTCGCCGGCCAGGCCCGGCCGCATCGCGAGCGCGTCGGCGTTCCGCACCAGCAGGGACAGCAGCCCGCCGGGGGCCAGCACCCGCGCCATCCCGGCCAGCATCGGGTCCGGCTCGGGCACGTACATCAGCACGCCGTGGCAGAGCACGACATCGAAGGCGCCGGGCGCGAAGTGCGCGCCGGTGTCCCGGCCGTCGCCCTCGATCAGCCGCACCCGCTCGCGGATGCCCTCCGGCTCGGCCGTCAGGGTCTCGCGCACCGACGCCAGCATCGCCGGATCCGACTCCAGGCCGGTCACCTCGTGACCGGCGCGGGCCAGCCGCAGCGCCTGGGTGCCCTGGCCGAGGCCGACGTCCAACACCCGCAGTCGCCGGCCCACCGGGAAGCGGGCGGCGATCCGCTCGTCGAGCTGGCGCGCCACCAGCTCCTGCCGGACGGTGTTCCGCAGGCCCCCGAGGCCCTTCAGCCAGCCGCTCGCGCCGCCGAGGAACCCCGACGGCTGTGCGCTCAGGGCCGCTCTCCGCGCTTGACCTGGGGCTTGGGCAGCCGCAGTCGGCGCATCTGGAGCGTACGCATCAGGGCGTACGGCACGGCGCCGCGCAGGTTCTCGTCGGGGAAGCGCTTGCGCAGGGCCCGCTTGAGCTGGAAGGCGAGGACGAAGGAGTTGATCACGATCAGGAGGATCACGAGCATCCACAGCAGCAGCACGTAGCTCTGCATGGCGCCCGCCTGGACCATGCTCAGGACCAGGATGACCACCGCGAGCGGCAGGAAGAACTCCGCGACCACGAACCGCGAGTCCACGAAGTCCCGCGCGAAGCGGCGGATCGGTCCCCTGTCCCGCACGGGCAGGTACCGCTCGTCGCCGCCGGCCAGCGCCTCGCGCTGACGGGCGAGATCGGCGCGCCGGGCCTCCCGCTGGCGCTTGGCGGCCTCCTTGCGGTTGGTCGGCGTCTGGGCCAGGCTGCGGCGCAGCGACTGGGCCTCGCTGCGCTTGGGCGTCGGGCGGCCCTTGGGCGCCTGCGGGTCACGGGTCTGCTGCGGCTGGTCCGCGGTCACCTTGGTGGGCGCGGCCTGCTCATCCTTGGAACGGCTTCGGAACACGAAACCCAAGGGTACGGGGTGCTGGGGTGTGGACCCCAGTCCCAGGGGGAACGATCCGGCAACGGCAGCGCGCCCCGCGCGGGGCCCGGTTCCGCCCGGAGGCCGTGTCATCCCTGCGCGGGAGGGGCCGCGGGATCGATCGTTCTGCAGGAGGAGCGCGGGGGACAGCGAACAGTGCGGTAATGGAACCAGGGCCCGTACGCTGGGGTCTGTAGCAGGAGTGTCGGAGTCTCTCGTCCGTCAGAAGGGGGCGCGCGAAGCCCATGAGCGGTGTCATGAAGCGTATGGGGATGATCTTCCGCGCGAAGGCCAACAAGGCCCTGGACCGGGCCGAGGATCCGCGCGAGACCCTTGACTACTCGTACCAGAAGCAGCTGGAACTGCTGCAGAAGGTGCGCCGCGGTGTCGCGGACGTGGCGACCTCCCGCAAGCGTCTGGAGCTCCAGCTCAACCAGTTGTCGAGCCAGTCCGCCAAGCTGGAGGACCAGGGCCGCAAGGCGCTCGCGCTGGGCCGGGAGGACCTGGCGCGCGAGGCGCTGTCGCGCCGTGCCTCGCTCCAGCAGCAGGCCGGTGACCTGGAGGTGCAGCACCAGACGCTCCAGGGCGAGGAGGAGAAGCTGACGCTGGCGGCGCAGCGGCTCCAGGCCAAGGTCGACGCCTTCCGCACGCGCAAGGAGACTCTCAAGGCCACCTACACCGCCGCCCAGGCGCAGACCCGTATCGGCGAGGCGTTCTCCGGTATCTCGGAGGAGATGGGCGACGTCGGCATGGCGATCCAGCGCGCCGAGGACAAGACCGCGCAGATGCAGGCGCGGGCGGGCGCGATCGACGAGCTGCTGGCCTCCGGCGCGCTCGACGACCAGAGCGGCGCGGCCAAGGACGACATCACCGCCGAGCTGGAGCGCATCTCCGGCGGCGCCGACGTGGAGCTGGAGCTCCAGCGGATGAAGGCAGAACTGGCGGGTGGCAGCGGCACCCAGCAGGCTATTGAGGGCGGGCGGTCGGACCGTACCGAGCAGCCGCAGGGGCAGCACAAGCTCGACAAGCAGTAGCCCGGTCCCTCGCGAAGCGAGATCCCCGAGGAGGAGTCGTGATCGTACGGATCATGGGGGAGGGGCAGCTGCGGCTGGCGGACAGCCACATGTCCGGGCTGAACAAGCTGGACGAGGAACTGCTCACCGAGGTCCAAAGCGGTGACGAGAGCGGCTTCCGGCGCACGCTCGCGGCACTCCTCGACGCCGTACGCAGCCTGGGCGAGCGCATCCCCGACGACTCCCTGGAGCCCTCGGAGCTGATCCTGCCCGCGCCCGACGCGACCCTCGAAGAGGTGAAGGAAATGCTCAGCGACGACGGACTCATCCCTGGCTGACCGTCCGCACGGCGCCCGGCGCGGTAGGAGGGGCCCCCTCAAGCGCTTACGGTTGGGTGCCGTGACCCCTCTCGCCGTAGGGCCGGGCCTGGCCCGCCCGTACCGCTGGCTGAGCGCCCACCCCCGCGCATTCGACTCCGCACTGGCCCTGGGCGTCTTCACGATGATCCTGGTCGGGACGCTCAGCAGCGCGCAGTACGTCAAGGTGCCTCCGATCGGTCCCGCCTTCCTGGTGGCGAGCTCGGTGGCATCCGGCTCGCTGGTGCTGCGGTCCCGCTTTCCGCGCGGCGTGCTCGCCGTCACCTCCGCCGTGACGATCGCCGAGATCGTGGCCACCGGGCGGGGTGACTCGCCGCGCAGCGCCATCGTGCTCAGCGTCGTCGTCGCGCTGTACACCGTCGCCTCGCGCACCGACCGGCCCACCACCTGGCGGATCGGTGCGGCCACCGTCGCGGTGATCACCGGCACGGGCATGGTCTTCGGGGTCGGCCCCTGGTACGCGCAGGAGAACCTCGGCATGTTCGCCTGGACCGGCATGGCCGCGGCCGTCGGCGACGCCGTGCGCAGCCGGCGCGCCTTCGTCGCGGCGATCGAGGAGCGCGCGGTGCGGGCGGAGCGGAGCCGTGAGGAGGAGGCCCGCCGCCGGGTGGCCGAGGAGCGGCTGCGGATCGCCCGCGACCTGCACGACGTGGTCGCGCACCACATCGCGCTGGTCAACGTGCAGGCCGGAGTCGCCTCCCATGTCATGGACAGCCGTCCGGACCAGGCCAAGCAGGCGCTGGCGCACGTTCGGGAGGCGAGCCGGTCGGCGCTGGACGAACTGCGCGCCACGGTCGGCCTGCTGCGGCAGTACGGGGACCCCGCGGCCCCGACCGAGCCCGCCCCCGGCCTCGGCGTCCTCGACCAGCTCGTCGACGGGTTCGTCCGGGCCGGGCTGCGGGTCGAGGTCGCCATGGAGCCGGCGGACGGGCCGGGCCCGCTGGCGGCGACGGTGGACCTCACCGCGTACCGCGTGGTGCAGGAAGCCCTGACCAACGTGCACAAGCACGCCGGGCCGCAGGCCAAGGCCGAGGTGCGGATCGTCCGCGCGCCGGGGTTGCTGGAGATCACGGTGGTGGACGACGGCGCCGGGACGACCGCCGACGCGGACGGGGATCCGGACGGTGCTCCGGACCGCGGCCCTGTCCGCGGCGCGGACTGCGGCGCGGGCTGCGGCGACCCGGTCGGCGGTGGCGGCGGGCACGGGCTGATCGGGATGTGCGAGCGGATCGCCGCGCTGCGCGGCGACTGCGAAGCGGGACCCCGGCCGGAGGGCGGCTTCCGGGTGCGGGCGAGACTTCCGTTGCAGGTCCGCACGGGAGGGGACGACAGATGACGATCAAGGTGTTGCTCGCCGACGACCAGGCGCTGCTGCGCAGCGCGTTCCGGGTGTTGGTCGACTCCGAGCCGGACATGGAGGTGGTGGGGGAGGCGTCCGACGGCGCCGAGGCCGTGGCGCTCGCCCGCGCGCAGGGCGCCGATGTCGTCCTGATGGACATCCGCATGCCGGGTACGGACGGGCTCACCGCGACCCGCATGATCAGCGAGGACCCGGAGATGGCCGGGGTGCGGGTGGTGATGCTGACGACGTTCGAGGTCGACGAGTACGTGGTGGAGTCGCTGCGCGCGGGCGCCAGCGGCTTCCTGGGCAAGGGCGCCGAACCGCAGGAACTGCTGTCCGCGATCCGGGTGGCGGCGGGCGGCGAGGCGCTGCTGTCCCCGGCCGCGACGAAGGGGCTCATCGCCCGGTTCCTGGCCCAGGGCGGCGGCGAACGGCTCAGCGACTACGACGCGGACCGCCTGGACGCCCTGACGGTACGGGAGCGCGAGGTGCTGGTCCAGGTCGCAGGCGGCCTGTCGAACGACGAGATCGCCGAACGCCTGGCGGTCAGCCCGCTCACGGTCAAGACGCACGTGAACCGCGCGATGGCCAAACTGGGCGCCCGCGACCGGGCGCAGCTGGTGGTCATCTCGTACGAGACGGGCCTGGTCCACCCGAGAACCCCCTGACGCCGCTCCGGCCAGACTTCTCCGGGACGACCGGCGCCGTCCGGCGGGGGCCGAGCCCCGCGTGGGGGGTCCGGCCGCACGCTGCGCGCGCTCGCGCGGCCGCGCGCCGGCCCGGGGGACGACGCGACGGAGCCCGGGCCGTACCTTGCGGTGCGGTCCCGGGCTCCCCGTTCGAACAGCGCTGCCTACGGCAGCATGAGCATCCGCTCCAGCGCCAGCTTCGCGAAGCTCTCCGTCTCGTTGTCGACCTGGATGCGGTTGACGACCTTGCCCGCCGCCAGCGACTCCAGCGCCCACACCAGGTGCGGGAGGTCGATCCGGTTCATCGTGGAGCAGAAGCAGACCGTCTTGTCGAGGAAGACGATCTCCTTGCCCTGGTCGGCGAAACGGTTCGCCAGGCGCCGCACCAGGTTGAGCTCCGTACCGATGGCCCACTTCGAGCCGGCAGGCGCCGCCTCCAGCGTCTTGATGATGTACTCCGTGGAGCCGACGTAGTCCGCCGCCGCCACGACCTCGTGCTTGCACTCCGGGTGCACCAGCACGTTGACGCCCGGGATGCGCTCCCGTACGTCATTGACGGAGTCCAGCGAGAAGCGGCCGTGCACCGAGCAGTGGCCGCGCCACAGGATCATCTTCGCGGCGCGCACCTCCTCGGCGGTCAGCCCGCCGTTCGGCTTGTGCGGGTTGTAGACGACGCAGTCGTCCAGCGACATCCCCATGTCGCGTACGGCCGTGTTGCGGCCCAGGTGCTGGTCGGGCAGGAAGAGCACCTTCTCGCCCTGCTCGAACGCCCAGTCCAGCGCCCGCTTGGCGTTGGACGAGGTACAGATCGTGCCGCCGTGCTTGCCGGTGAAGGCCTTGATGTCGGCGGAGGAGTTCATGTACGAGACCGGGACCGTCACCTCGGCGATCCCGGCCTCGGTCAGCACGTCCCAGCACTCGGCGACCTGCTCGGCGGTGGCCATGTCCGCCATCGAGCAGCCCGCGGCCAGGTCGGGCAGGATCACCTGCTGGTCGTCGCCGGTGAGGATGTCCGCCGACTCGGCCATGAAGTGCACACCGCAGAAGACGATGTACTCGGCGTCCGGCCGGGCCGCCGCGTCGCGGGCGAGCTTGAAGGAGTCGCCGGTGACGTCGGCGAACTCGATGACCTCGTCCCGCTGGTAGTGGTGGCCGAGGACGAAGACCCTGTCCCCGAGCTTCGCCTTGGCCGCGCGGGCCCGCTCCACCAGGTCCGGGTCGGAGGGCGCCGGCAGATCGCCGGGGCACTCCACGCCTCGCTCGCTCCGCGGATCGGCCTCGCGGCCCAGGAGGAGCAGGGCCAGCGGAGACGGCTGGACGTCCAGGGGCTGGGCGGTGGTCACGGGCACGCACCCTTCTTTCTTCGTCTACTGGAACCTTTGACCGGCAGGTCATCAGGCTTGTCGTCAAAATGACGCTATATATCATAACCGCTTCGCGTCACGTTGACGATGGCCCTCGCGTCAATGTGACGCATTACGGGTGCGCGGCACGGTATGCGAGCATGAGGAGCACAGAGCGGCGAGAGAAATCGCCGGGACCCGGAATGAATCCGGGACGCCGACGGTTCCAGCTGACGGCAAGCAGTCCGTACAACCCGGGAGAGAAGCAGATGTCCGTTCAGGACGAGAAGACCAGCGTGAGCGACGGCATCATCCTGTCGGACGCCGCCGCGGCGAAGGTCAAGAGCCTGCTGGAGCAGGAGGGTCGCGATGACCTCGCGCTGCGCGTCGCCGTCCAGCCCGGAGGCTGCTCCGGCCTGCGCTACCAGCTCTTCTTCGACGAGCGCTCGCTCGATGGCGACGTGGTGAAGGACTTCGACGGCGTCAAGGTCGTCACCGACCGGATGAGCGCTCCGTACCTGGGCGGTGCCTCCATCGACTTCGTCGACACCATCGAGAAGCAGGGCTTCACGATCGACAACCCGAACGCCACGGGCTCCTGCGCCTGCGGCGACTCCTTCAGCTGAGTCGTCTCGGCACACAGCGGTGAGGCGGTGGTCCCGGCCGGGATCACCGCCTCCGTCGTTCCGGAGCCTGTTACCGCTCGGGCACGGCCCTGCCGCTGACCGCGTCCACGACCTGCCGGTCGCCCAGCGGCTTGTCGAGCGCCACCTTCACGTCCTGGCCCATCGCCATCGCGATGCAGGGGCGGCCGGGCTTGTTCCACTTGCCGGTGATCTTGACCTTCACCGTGGAGGGCGACTCGTCGGCGGTGGCGGTGTACGTGCTGCACACTCCGCCCGAGAACCGCAGCGTCAGGGTCTTCCCCTTGGCGGTGTAGGCCTGGGCGCGCTCGATGTCCAGCTCGCCGGGCTTGCCCGGCTCCACCGGGTGGCCGGGCCGGGACCCCGGAGGGGCGTCACCGGGAGCCTTCCGCTGGTGCTTCGACTGGTCGGCGATGTACTTCGGGGCGATGGCCGGGTAGGTCGTCACCGTCTGCGCCTGCCGCCCCTCGGTGCCGGGCGGCTGCACGGTGAAGATCCACGACGGCACCAGCGCCTGCCGCCCGTCCACGTAGTACGCCGCCAGCCCGAACACCGACGTCACGATCTTCGACGGCCGGGGCTTCTGCGCGGACCCGGAGAACGAGGTGGGCGCGGGCTCGCAGGGCCTCGCGGTGTCGATGGCCGCGCCCTGCTCCGTCGCGTCGGTCCGGTCCTTGTGCGGAACCGGCGTCGCGCAGTCGCCGGGCTCAGCCGGGACCCGCCACTCGCGTGCCGGCGTGTTCAACTGCTTGATCGCCTCGCCCGCGCCGATGAGCGGATAGTCGGCGGTCTTCTTCGGAACGGACAGCATCCCCTTGCCGCCGACCAGCTGCCCGGCGGCGTCGATCTCCAGCTCCGTCTGCCAGCCGTACGTGGGCAGTCCGTCCAGCACCGGGGACGCGCTGACCGTCCGCAGCGCCCCGTACACGTGCCGCGCGTCCAGCTTCGCGTCGTCCAGCCCGAGGGTGTTGAGCACCGGCGCGGCCGCCCGCTTCGCCGCCTTCTCCGACACGGCCTCGCTGCCGCCCTTCGGCGGCTGGGGCCCGTCCCGGAAGGTGGGGCAGCCCTCGCGGCCCTTCCCGGGAGCCGACCCGCCCGGCTCCGACGAACTCACGCTGTCATCGGGCGCGTCGGTGGCGGGCCGCTCCACACACGGCTTCCCGCCCGGAGCGCCGTAGCGGGTATACGCCCAGCCGCCCGGTCCCTTGGCGCTGACCTCCAGCAGCGGGCTCATCGCGTCCGGCGTGCCGCCGACCTTCCACACGCCGTGGTCCAGGCGCGGTGCGCCGGACACGTCCAGCGCCTTGGCCAGCCGCGCCACCTCGTCCTTGGTGACCTTGCCGGGCGTCAGGTACGCGGGCGTCGCATCCGGGGTGTCCGGCAGCTTCTCCGGGGCCTGGTAGCGGTTGCCGTACGGGTTGTGCTCGCCGACCGCGATGCCCTCATGGCCGCCCTGCCGCTTCCCGCCGTAGCCGTCCAAGGCCAGCGGCTCGGGCGAACCGCCCTGGGAGGCGCCGTCCGAACCGCCGCCGTCGCCCGCCGCTGCCGCCCAGTACGCTCCGCCGCCCCCGGCGAGCAGCACCGCGGCGGCCACCGAGGCGATCGCCAGCGGCGAGCGCCGCCGCCGCGCCGTGGTCTCGCCGTCGCCGTCGTTGTCGGGGGTCTGCGGGGTGTCCTCGGTGCTGGTGCTCACCGCTCACTCCTTCGTGCTCCGCGATTGATCCCGGTTCGTCCCTCTGTGTGGGGGGACGCCCATGGGACGGAGCGGAGGCGCAAGCGGTTCCCCCGTCCGAAGAGTGGACGTGACGGCGCCCTCAGTCGCCGTAGTCGGACATGCCGTCCAGAAGGTGCGCGGAGGAGGCCGGAACCCGGACCCCGTGGATACGCGAGGGGGAGACGGGGGCCGGGGCGGGCGCTACGGTAGCCGCCCAGTGCGGCGCCATGTGGGCGCAGTCGCGGCGCAGCTGGGCCAGGGACTCGGGCTCCGTGGCGCGCGAGGTGGCGGCGGGGGAGTCGTGCTTCGGCATGGAAGCTCCCGTTCCGGGGGGCCGCGCGGACGCCGGCCCGTACATCGGCACCGTACGCACCGTCCGCTGGGCGGCAAAAGCCCTACTATCGGGTAGTTTCCGCTGTTCGAAGGGGGCGGGTGAACCCGGTAGCGTGAAGCGTCCGTTTTCGCCCTCCGCCCGCAGGAGCAGACCCGCCGTGCGTATCGCAGTCACCGGCTCCATCGCCACCGACCATCTGATGACCTTCCCCGGCCGCTTCGCCGATCAGTTGGTCGCCGACCAGCTGCATACGGTCTCCCTCTCCTTCCTCGTCGACACCCTCGACGTCCGCCGGGGCGGCGTCGCCCCGAACATCTGCTTCGGCATGGGAGTCCTCGGCCTGCGGCCGGTCCTCGTCGGCGCGGCGGGGTCGGACTTCGCCGAGTACCGCGCCTGGCTGGACCGGCACGGGGTCGACACCGCCTCGGTCCGGATCTCCGAGGTCCTGCACACCGCCCGCTTCGTGTGCACCACGGACACCGACCACAACCAGATCGCGTCCTTCTACACCGGCGCGATGAGCGAGGCCCGCCAGATCGAGCTGCAGCCCGTCGCCGACCGGGTCGGCGGCCTCGACCTGGTCCTCATCGGCGCGGACGACCCGGAGGCGATGGTCCGGCACACCGAGGAGTGCCGCGCCCGCGGCATCCCGTTCGCCGCCGACCCCTCCCAGCAGCTGGCCCGGATGGACGGCGACGACATCCGCATCCTCATCGAGGGCGCCTCCTACCTGTTCACCAACGAGTACGAGAAGGCGCTCGTCGAGACCAAGACCGGCTGGACCTCCGAGGAGATCCTCGGCAAGGTCGGCACGCGCGTCACCACCCTCGGCGCGCAGGGCGTGCGGATCGAGCGCTCCGGTGAGGAGCCCATCGTCGTCGGCACCCCGGAGGAGGAGGCCAAGGTCGACCCGACCGGCGTGGGCGACGCGTTCCGCGCGGGCTTCCTCGCCGGCCTGTCCTGGGGGCTGCCCCTGGAGCGGTCCGCGGAGGTGGGCTGCATGCTCGCCACCCTGGTGATCGAGACGCTGGGCACGCAGGAGTACGAGCTGCGGCGCGGCCACTTCATGGAGCGGTTCGCCAAGGCGTACGGGTCGGAGGCCGCCGCCGACGTCCAGGTCCACCTGGCCTGACCGTCCTTGCTGCCTTCCCCGGTCGCACGGTCCCTTGGCGACCGGGGAAGGAGAGGTCACCTCCGGCGGACCCGGTAGGCCGTGCCGCCGTCGGCCGGGCGCTCGCCCAGATAGTCGTGCCCGCGCATCGCGCACCACGCGGGGATGTCCAGCCGGGCCGCCTCGTCGTCGGCCAGTACGGCCACCACCCCGCCCACCGGCACGTCGTCGATCACCTTGGCGAGTTCGATCACCGGAACGGGGCAACGCCTGCCGAGCGCATCGACGATCAGCTCCGGCACCTCCTCTTCCGCGGCCGCCGACGGCGCGGCCGACGCGGACACCGGCGCCCCCAGCCGCTCCCGTACCGCACCGACCACCCCCGGCAGCACCTCCAGGAAGCGCTCCACGTCCGCCGCGGCCGTACCCGCCGGCAGCGACACCCGGACGTTGCCCTCCGACAGCACCCCCATCGCCCGCAGCACATGGCTGGGCGTCAGCGTGCTGGAGGTGCAGGACGAACCGGACGAGACGGAGAAGCCCACCTGGTCCAGCTCGTGCAGCAACGTCTCCCCGTCGACATAGAGACAGGAGAAGGTGACCAGGTGCGGCAGCCGGTGGACCGGGTCGCCGACCACCTCCACGTCCGGCACCAGCTCCGGCACCCGGGCCCGGATCCGGTCCACCAGCTCCCGCAGCCGCGCCGCCTCGGCCGCCGCCTCCTGCCGTACGGCCCGCAGCGACGCGGCGGCCGCGACGATGGCGGGCAGGTTCTCGAAGCCGGGCGCGCGCCCCGACTCCCGTTCGTCCGCCGGGGAGTGCGCGGCGAACCGCACCCCCTTGCGCACCGCCAGCAGCCCCACGCCCGCGGGACCGCCCCACTTGTGCGCGCTCGCCGTGAGCAGCGACCAGCCGTCCGCGACCGGGCCCCAGCCCAGCGACTGGGCGGCGTCCACGAGCAGCGGCACATCGGCCGCCCGGCACTCCTGGGCGACCTCGGCCACCGGCTGCTCGGTGCCCACCTCGTGGTTGGCGGACTGCAGACAGGCCAGTGCGGTGGGGCCCGGCGCGTCGCGCAGCGCGGCGGCGAACGCCCCGGGCGCGACCCGGCCGGCGCGGTCCACCGCCACCTCGGCGACCGTCCCGCCCCCCGCCTCGTGGGCCGCGGCGGCGTGCAGGACGGCGGAGTGCTCGACGGCGGAGACGACCAGATGGCGGCCCGCGCGGCGGCGGCCCGCCAGCGCGCCCGCGATCCCGTCGTGCAGCGCGCGGGTGCCGGAGGAGGTGAACACCAACTCGTCCGGGCGGCAGCCGACCGCCTCCGCGGCGGTCTCCCGCGCGGCGTCCAGCAGCAACCGGGCGCGCCGGCCCTCCCGGTAGAGCCGTGCCGGGTCCGCCCAGCCCTCGTCGAGGGCGGCGAGCAACGCCTGGCGGGCGATGGAGTGCAGGGGCGCGGAGGACGCGGCGTCGAAGTAAGGCACGCTTCCACGCTAGTCCCACCGCTGCCCACCCACCGCCGGGCGTACCCGCTCGTACGCGGCTGCGGCCGCTGGCTGGTTTGTGCCCACTCCTTCCGTATGGGGGCACCTCTGGGAGTCCCCCCTCTGGGGGATGCCGCGCAGGGGAAGAACGCCTGCCCACAACCCCCGCGGCAGGTGCCCCACGGACCGTCAGGGAACCGGCGGAGGGGTCGCTTCCACCCCTTCGGGGAGTGACCCGGCGCGTTGGGCACCCTCCCCGCGCAGCCCTAAAACGCGTCCAGTAGGGTTTGGTCCGCATAAACATCCAAACCCCTGCCCGCACCGGGCCGGCGACCGACCAGCGAGACGGCCGCAGCCGGCCGCGCGGGCGAGACTCTCGGGAAGGCGCTACGTGAGTCCCAACGGCTCCGACCGCTCGTCGCGGCGCCCGGTGCGGCGGAAGCTGCTGCAGGCGCTGTCTGCGGGCTTGGTCCTGGCGACCGCCACCGGTTGCACATCGAAGGACGACATCCGCCTTGGAATGCCCGCTCCCGCCACGGAGGAGGCGCCGCGGATCCTCTCCCTGTGGCAGGGCTCGTGGGCGGCGGCGCTCGCCACGGGCGTCCTGGTCTGGGGCCTGATCCTGTGGAGCTGCATCTTCCACCGGCGCAGCAGGACCAAGGTGGAGGTTCCTCCGCAGACCCGGTACAACATGCCGATCGAGGCGCTGTACACCGTGGTCCCGATCATCATCGTCTCCGTGCTGTTCTACTTCACGGCACGTGACGAGAACGAGCTCCTCAAGGTGGACAAGAAGCCCGACCACGTCATCAACGTCGTCGGCTTCCAGTGGAGCTGGGGCTTCAACTACATGGAGAACGTGGACGGCAATGCCGCCACGCCGGGGAAGCCGTACCGGGAGATCAAGAACATCTCCAACATCCCGGACCGCATGCTCGACACCGTGCCCAAGGGCGCCGAGGGCGTGTACGACGTCGGTACCCCCGGCGACCGGAACCCCGACAAGGGCTGGCCGGGCCCGACCCTGTACCTGCCCAAGGGTGAGACCGTCGAGTTCGTCCTGACCTCGCGCGACGTCATCCACTCCTTCTGGGTGGTGCCGTTCCTGATGAAGCAGGACGTCATCCCGGGCCACACCAACCGCTTCCAGGTGACCCCCAACAAGGAGGGCACCTTCATGGGCAAGTGCGCCGAGCTCTGCGGCGTGGACCACTCCCGGATGCTCTTCAACGTCAAGGTCGTCTCCCCGAAGGAGTACCGGGACCACCTGGACAAGCTCAAGAACAAGGGCCAGACCGGCTACATCCCGTCGGGTATTGAGCAGACGGACCCCGCCAAGAACGCGGAGACGAAGCAGCAGTGAGCATCCTCAACGAATCCCAGGGTGCCGAGGGGACCGCCTCGTACGAGGACGAGTTGCCCGTCCGCACCAAGCAGCCCGGCAACGTCGTCGTCAAGTGGCTCACCACCACCGACCACAAGACGATCGGCACGCTGTACCTGATCACGTCGTTCGCGTTCTTCTGCATCGGCGGGCTCATGGCGCTGTTCATGCGCGCCGAGCTGGCCCGGCCCGGCACGCAGATCATGTCGAACGAGCAGTTCAACCAGGCGTTCACCATGCATGGCACGATCATGCTGCTGATGTTCGCCACCCCGCTGTTCGCGGGCTTCGCGAACTGGATCATGCCGCTCCAGATCGGCGCCCCCGACGTCGCGTTCCCGCGGCTGAACATGTTCGCCTACTGGCTCTACCTGTTCGGCTCGCTGATCGCGGTGGCGGGCTTCCTGACCCCGCAGGGCGCGGCCGACTTCGGCTGGTTCGCGTACTCCCCGCTCTCCGACGCGGTCCGGTCGCCGGGTGTCGGCGCCGACATGTGGATCATGGGTCTGGCGTTCTCGGGCTTCGGTACGATCCTGGGCTCGGTCAACTTCATCACCACGATCATCTGCATGCGCGCTCCGGGCATGACGATGTTCCGGATGCCGATCTTCACGTGGAACGTGCTGCTGACCGGTGTGCTGGTGCTGCTGGCCTTCCCGGTGCTGGCCGCGGCGCTGTTCGCGCTGGAGGCGGACCGCAAGTTCGGGGCGCACATCTTCGACGCGGCCAACGGCGGGGCGCTGCTGTGGCAGCACCTGTTCTGGTTCTTCGGGCACCCCGAGGTGTACATCATCGCGCTGCCGTTCTTCGGCATCATCTCCGAGGTCATCCCGGTCTTCTCGCGTAAGCCGATGTTCGGTTACGGCGGTCTGGTCGCGGCGACGATCGCGATCGCGGGTCTGTCGGTGACGGTGTGGGCGCACCACATGTACGTCACGGGCGGGGTGCTGCTGCCGTTCTTCTCGTTCATGACCTTCCTGATCGCGGTCCCGACCGGTGTGAAGTTCTTCAACTGGATCGGCACCATGTGGAAGGGCTCGTTGAGCTTCGAGACGCCGATGCTGTGGGCGGTCGGCTTCCTGATCACCTTCACCTTCGGTGGTCTGACCGGTGTCATCCTGGCGTCGCCGCCGATGGACTTCCACGTCTCGGACTCGTACTTCGTGGTGGCGCACTTCCACTACGTGATCTTCGGGACCGTGGTCTTCGCGATGTTCTCCGGCTTCCACTTCTGGTGGCCGAAGTTCACCGGCAAGATGCTCGACGAGCGGCTCGGCAAGATCACCTTCTGGACGCTGTTCATCGGCTTCCACGGCACCTTCCTCGTCCAGCACTGGCTGGGCGCCGAGGGCATGCCGCGCCGGTACGCGGACTACCTGGCCGCCGACGGCTTCACCACGCTGAACACCATCTCCACCATCGCCTCGTTCCTGCTCGGTCTGTCGATACTGCCGTTCTTCTACAACGTCTGGAAGACGGCCAAGTACGGCAAGAAGGTCGAGGTCGACGACCCGTGGGGCTACGGCCGCTCGCTGGAGTGGGCGACCTCCTGCCCGCCGCCCCGGCACAACTTCCTCACGCTGCCGCGCATCCGCTCCGAATCCCCGGCGTTCGACCTGCACCACCCGGAGATCGCGGCGCTCGACCAGCTTGAGAACGTGGACGTCGAGTCCGAAGACAAGGCCCTCGCGGGTGGCAAGGAGGCCGGCAAGTGAAGGTCCAAGGCCGGATGTTCATCTGGCTCTCCGTCTTCGTCCTCGCCATGGCGGTCGTCTACGGCGTCTGGTCGAAGGAGCCGGCGGGCACCACCGCGCTGTTCCTGGCCTTCGGCCTGTGCATCATGATCGGCTACTACCTGGCCTTCACGGCTCGCCGGGTGGACACCGGAGCACAGGACAACAAGAACGCCGATGTCGCGGACGACGCCGGTGAGCTGGGCTTCTTCAGCCCGCACAGCTGGCAGCCGCTCTCGCTGGCCGTCGGTGGCGCGCTCGCCTTCATGGGCGTCGTCTTCGGCTGGTGGCTGCTGTACTTCTCCGCCCCGATCATCCTCGTCGGCCTCTTCGGCTGGGTCTTCGAGTACTACCGCGGCGAGAACCAGAACCAGTAGCGGAGCCCGCTCCGTACCGAGGGGCCCGGTGCACCTGCCCAGGTGTACCGGGCCCCTCGTTTGCAGCACTCCGCGCGCCGAACCGGGCGGATCTCCCTAGCTTTGTGGTCATGAGTCAGAGATCTCGGTCCCGGACGGTCCCGGTCTGCGCGCTGCTGCTCGCGCCCCTCGCGGCGGCGGCCGCGGGCTGCGGCGGTCCCTCCTCGGATCCGCTGGCCGCCAAGCCGTACGACGCCTCCGGGCAGATCGCCTTCGGCGGGGTGGAGGAGGGCCGGAAGGTCGACCCCGACAAGCCCCTCGAAGTGACCGCCAAGGGGAGCCGCATCACCGATGTGACCGCCACGGACGCCGCGGGCCGGTACGTACGCGGCGAACTCAGACCCGACGGCAGCAGGTGGCGCAGCACCACCCCGCTCGCCGCGGGGGCGCACTACACCGTGCGGGTGAGCACGGAGAACCACAACGGCAGGCCGGGCCGCCGCACCATCGGCTTCGACACCGCCCCCACCGACGGGAAGCTGCGGGTCACCTTCGGCCCGGACAGCGGCACGTACGGCGTGGGCCAGCCGGTCACCGCGGAGCTCAGCGAGGCGGTCCGGGACGCCTCGGCCCGCGCCGTCGTCGAGCGCGCCCTGAAGGTCCAGTCAACCCCCGCCGTGCAGGGCGCCTGGCACTGGGTGAACAACCGGACCCTGCACTACCGTCCGCGCGAGTACTGGCCCGCCCACGCCGCGATCGACGTCCGCTCCGCCCTGGAGGGCGTCAAGGTCGGCGGCGGCCTCTACGGGGGCTCCTCCAAGCCGCTGAAGCTGCGCACCGGGGAACGGATCGAGGCCGTCACGGACGCGGCTACGCACCAGATGACCGTACGGCGCGACGGCAAGGAGCTCCGCAGGATCCCCATCACCACCGGCAAGCCGGGCTTCGACACCCGCAACGGCGTCAAGGTGGTACTGGCCCGGGAAGCCTTCGTACGCATGCGCGGCACCAGCATCGGCATCCCGGCGGGCTCGTCGGACTCCTACGACCTGCCCGTCTACTGGGCCACCCGGGTCACCTGGAGCGGCGAGTACGTGCACGCGGCGCCCTGGTCGGTGGGCTCACAGGGCTACGCCAACGTCAGCCACGGCTGTACGGGCATGAGCACCGCGAACGCCAAATGGTTCTTCGACACCATCCATGTCGGTGACCTCGTCAGGGTCGTGGGCAGCGGAGGCGAGACCATGACGCCCTTCGACAACGGCTTCGGCGACTGGAACCTGACGTGGAACGAATGGCAGGAGGGCAGCGCGCTGGCCCAGACCCGGCCGGACGGGAGCGGCCCGGCCGACGCGGCCCGGCTCCGCCCCGAGGTCTGAGCCCGGTCGCGGGCGGCTCAGGCGGCGCCCAGCCGCCTGCCCTTGCGGAGCAGCCCGGCGAGCGCGTCGGCGAACTCCACAGGATCCACCGGATGGGTGACGGCGGCCTCCGCGCGGCTCCACGTGGCCAGCCACGCGTCCTGCGCGCGGCCGATCAGCAGCAGCACCGGCGGGCACTGGAAGATCTCGTCCTTGATCTGCCGGCACACGCCCATCCCGCCCGCCGGAACGGCCTCGCCGTCCAGGACGCAGACGTCCACGCCGCCCTCCTCCAGGGCCGCCAACACGGCGGGCAGAGTGGCGCATTCCAGGAACTCGACCGGCGGTACGTCGGCGGCGGGACGCCGCCCGGCGGCCAGCCGGACCTGCTCGCGGATGGTGGCGTCGTCGCTGTAGACCAGCACCGTGGCGGTCGGCTGCATTGTTCCTCCGCGTCGTTGGTTCGGGAACCCTGGCGCGGATGCTACTCCGTCACCCGCGGGGCAGGGAGGGTGTCGTACGGTGCGCCGATGGGCCGTTCGGGCCGCGCACACGGCGTTGACACACCGAACGGCACCCCCCGGAGTGAGGGCTGGATAAGCGACCGACATAATGTCGGTCGTGGCGACAGCAACAGCAGTAGATACCGGGCACGCGCACCCGTCGGTCAACCGGCCGAACCTCACCAGCGTCGGAACCATCATCTGGCTCAGTTCCGAGCTGATGTTCTTCGCGGCCCTCTTCGCGATGTACTTCACCCTGCGATCGGTGACGGGCGCCGAGCACTGGAAGGAAATGGCCGAAGCGCTGAACTTCCCGTTCTCGGCCACCAACACCACGATCCTGGTGCTCTCCTCCCTCACCTGCCAGCTCGGCGTCTTCGCGGCAGAGCGCGGCGACGTGAAGAAGCTGCGCATGTGGTTCGTGATCACCTTCATCATGGGCGCGATCTTCATCGGCGGCCAGGTCTTCGAGTACACCGAGCTGGTCAAGCACGAGGGCCTGTCGCTCTCGTCGGACCCGTACGGCTCGGTCTTCTACCTGACCACCGGCTTCCACGGCCTGCACGTGACGGGCGGACTCATCGCCTTCCTGCTGGTCCTGGGCAGGACGTACGCGGCCAAGAGGTTCACCCACGAGCAGGCGACCGCGGCCATCGTCGTGTCCTACTACTGGCACTTCGTCGATGTCGTCTGGATCGGCCTCTTCGCCACGATCTACATGATCAAGTAATCCGGCGCCCGGGGCCGAGGACCTCGCGCCCCGCACCGGAACCACGTCCTTAAAGCATCGACGCAGAAGATCCTGACACCGGGGTAATCCGTGAAAAAGCTCTCCGCACGACGACGCCATCCGCTGGCGGCGGTCGTCGTCCTACTCTTCGCGCTGGCGGTCACTGGGGGGCTGTACGCCGCGTTCGCGCCCGCGGACAAGGCCAAGGCCGATGACGCCTCCCAGTCCCTCACCATCGAGGAGGGCAAGAAGCTCTATTCCGTGGGCTGTGCGACCTGCCACGGAACGGGCGGTCAGGGTACGTCCGACGGGCCGAGCCTGGTCGGCGTCGGCTCCGCCGCCGTGGACTTCCAGGTCAGCACCGGCCGCATGCCCGCCCAGCAGCCCAGCGCCCAGGTGCCCAAGAAGAAGAAGATCTACACGGACGCCGAGATCGAGCAGCTGTCCGCGTACATCGCTTCGCTCGGCCCCGGCCCGGTGACGCCCACCAAGGAGCAGTACAACCCCGAGGGCGCGAACGCCGCCAAGGGCGGCGAGCTCTTCCGCACCAACTGCGCGCAGTGCCACAACTTCGTCGGCAAGGGCGGCGCGCTGACCAACGGCAAGTACGCGCCGAAGCTCGACAACGTCGACCCGAAGCACATCTACGAGGCCATGCAGACCGGCCCGCAGAACATGCCCTCCTTCCCCGACACGATCATGCCGGAGAAGGAGAAGAAGGAAATCATCGCGTACCTCGACAAGGTCAACAGCTCCGAGACCGAGACTCCTGGCGGCATGGAACTGGGCGGGCTCGGTCCGGTCAGTGAGGGCCTGTTCGGCTGGATCTTCGGTCTCGGCGCCATGATCGTCGTCACCATCTGGGTCGCCGCCCGGACCGCAAAGGCCAAGAAGTCATGAGTACCCAAGACATTCCAGAAGAAGAGAACCTGCCGCAAGAGCAGGTCGCCAAGGGCAGCGAAGAGGTAGCGGTCCGCGAGAACCCCTTCGCCGACCCGGGTCTGCCGCCGCACGAGCACCGCATCCAGGACATCGACGCCCGGGCCGCCCAGCGCTCCGAGCGCACCGTCGCCCTGCTGTTCACGCTCTCGATGCTCGCCACGGTCGGCTTCATCGCCTCCTTCGTGGCCTTCCCGGTCGACAAGATCGTCTACATCTTCCCGATCGGGCACGTCAGCGCGCTGAACTTCTCGCTGGGCATCACGCTCGCGGTGGCGCTGTTCTGCATCGGCGCGGGCGCGGTCCACTGGGCCCGCACCCTGATGTCCGACGTGGAGATCGTCCACGAGCGGCACCCGATCGCGGCCACCCCCGAAGTCAAGGAGAAGGTCTTCCAGGACTTCCGGGACGGCGCCGCGGACTCCGGCTTCGGCCGCCGCAAGCTCGCCCGCAACACTCTGTTCGGCGCCCTGGCGCTGCTGCCGCTCTCCAGCATCGTCCTGCTGCGCGACCTCGGCCCGCTGCCGGAGGACAAGCTCCGCCACACCAAGTGGGGCAAGGGCAAGCGGCTGATGAACCAGAACACCATGCAGCCGCTGCGCCCCGAGGACATCGCCGTCGGTTCGCTGACCTTCGCCATGCCCGAGGGCATGCACGAGGAGGACCACGACTTCCAGGTGCAGATCGCCAAGGCCGCCCTGATGATCGTCCGCATCCAGCCGGACGACATCAAGGACAAGCGCGAGCTGGACTGGTCGCACGAGGGCATCGTCGCGTTCTCCAAGATCTGCACCCACGTCGGCTGCCCGATCAGCCTGTACGAGCAGCAGACCCACCACGTGCTGTGCCCGTGCCACCAGTCGACCTTCGACCTGGCCGACGGCGGCAAGGTGATCTTCGGTCCGGCCGGTCACGCCCTGCCGCAGCTGCAGATCACCGTGAACAAGGAGGGTTACCTCGAAGCCGTGAGTGACTTCCGGGAGCCCGTCGGCCCGGCGTTTTGGGAGCGCGGATGAGTACGAACGAGACGCCGCGCCGCGGCAAGCCGGCACCTCGCGGGGAGCGGGTCGCCGACTGGATGGACGGCCGGCTCGGCATCTACGGTGCCGCCAAGGCCAACCTGCGCAAGGTCTTTCCGGACCA
Organism: Streptomyces sp. XD-27; assembly: GCF_030553055.1. NCBI lineage: Bacteria > Bacillati > Actinomycetota > Actinomycetes > Kitasatosporales > Streptomycetaceae > Streptomyces > Streptomyces sp. XD-27. Next base: position 1,907,429 of record NZ_CP130713.1, on the reverse strand, counting down.
CTGGTCCTTCATGCTGGGCGAGGTCGCCCTCTACAGCTTCCTGATCATCATCCTCACGGGTGTGTATCTGACGCTGTTCTTCCACCCCAGCATGGAAGAGGTCGTCTACCACGGCCCGTACGTCCCGATGCAGGGCATGCGGATGTCCGAGGCGTTCGCCTCGACCCTGGACATCAGCTTCGAGGTCCGCGGCGGTCTGCTCATCCGGCAGATCCACCACTGGGCCGCGCTGATCTTCCTCGGCGCCATGCTCGTGCACATGATGCGCGTGTTCTTCACCGGCGCGTTCCGCAAGCCGCGTGAGATCAACTGGCTCTTCGGCTTCCTGCTGTTCGTGCTGGGCATGTTCACCGGCTTCACCGGCTACTCGCTCCCGGACGACCTGCTCTCCGGTACCGGTATCCGGTTCATCCAGGGTGTGTTCCTGTCGATCCCGCTGGTCGGCACGTACATCTCGATGTTCGTGTTCGGCGGCGAGTTCCCCGGCATGGACGTGATCCCGAGGCTGTACTCGGTGCACATCCTGCTGCTGCCGGGCATCATGCTCGGCCTCGTGGTGGCGCACCTGATCCTGGTCTTCTACCACAAGCACACGCAGTTCCCCGGCCCCGGCCGGACCGAGAAGAACGTCGTCGGCATGCCGCTGATGCCGGTCTACATGGCCAAGGCGGGCGGCTTCTTCTTCCTGGTCTTCGGTGTCATCGCGTTCATCTCCGCGATCGCGACGATCAACCCGATCTGGGCCATCGGCCCGTACCGGCCGGACCAGGTCTCCACCGGCGCCCAGCCCGACTGGTACATGGGCTTCGCCGAGGGTCTGGTGCGTGTGATGCCGGGCTGGGAGATCAACCTGTGGGGTCACACGCTCGTCCTGGGCGTCTTCATCCCGATCGTGCTCTTCCCGCTCGTCCTCGTGGCCATCGCGGTGTACCCGTTCATCGAGTCCTGGGTCACCGGTGACAAGCGCGAGCACCACCTGCTGGACCGGCCGCGCAACGCCCCGACCCGCACTGCCTTCGGTGTGGCCTGGCTGACCGCGTACCTGATCATGCTCATCGGTGGCGGCAACGACCTGTGGGCCACGCACTTCCACCTGTCGATCAACGCGATCACGTGGTTCGTGCGGATCGGCTTCTTCGCCGGCCCGGTGATCGCGTTCATCGCGACCAAGCGGATCTGCCTGGGTCTGCAGCGGCGCGACCGCGACAAGGTGCTGCACGGTCGCGAGACCGGCATCATCAAGCGGCTGCCGCACGGCGAGTTCATCGAGGTGCACGAGCCGCTCCCGCAGGACCAGCTGCACACGCTGACCTCGCACGAGCAGCCGCAGCCGCTCGAACTCGGCCCGGAGGTCGACGAGAACGGCGTGCGCCGCAAGGTGACGCGCGGCCAGAAGCTCCGGGTGAAGCTCTCCAAGGGCTTCTACGGCGACGGCACGCAGATCCCCAAGGCCACTCCGGAGGAGTACGAGGAGATCACCAGCGGCCACGGCCACCACTGAGCCGCGCCTGCGCTGACGCCACGTCCGAGGGCCTCGGCCCCGCCCCTTCCCGGGGGCGGGCCGGGGCCCTCGGCCATGTCCCGTCCGCGGCCGTGTCCAGTCATCGGGCACGGCGACGGCATCGGGCCGATCCGCCGCTAGGCTGACGCCGGGGCCCCGAGACGGCCCCGTGCCCATCGTCGGACCCAGGAGCGGACCATGAACGTTGTGACCCCAGTCGGAGGCGACAACCGCGCGACGGCCCGCACCTGGCCCGGCGTACTGAAGTCGCTGCTCGCCGGTGCCGACCTGAGCGCCGACGACACCGCCTGGGCCATGGACCGCATCATGCGCGGGGAGGCGACCGACGCCCAGATCGCCGGGTTCCTGGTCGCGCTGCGGGCCAAGGGCGAGACCGTCGCCGAGGTGACCGGACTCGTGCGCGCGATGTACGCCCACGCGAACGCGATCGAGGTGCCCGGCCGTACCGTCGACATCGTCGGGACCGGCGGCGACCTCGCCAAGACCGTCAACATCTCCACCATGTCCGCGCTGGTCGTCGCCGGCACGGGCGCGAAGGTCGTCAAGCACGGCAACCGCGCCGCCTCGTCGGCCAGCGGCGCCTCGGACGTGCTGGAGAAGCTCGGGGTCAATCTGGAGCTGACCCCGCGGCGGGTGGTCGAGGTCGTCGAGGAGGCCGGCATCACCTTCTGCTTCGCGGTCAAGTTCCACCCGGCGCTGCGTCACGTCGCCCCGGCCCGCCGCGAGCTGGGCATCCCCACCACCTTCAACGTCCTCGGCCCGCTGACCAATCCGGCGCGGGTGAAGGCTCAGGCGACGGGCGTGGCGGACGCCCGGATGGCGCCCATCGTCGCCGGGGTGCTCGCCGAGCGCGGCTCCTCCGCGCTGGTCTTCCGCGGCGACGACGGGCTGGACGAGCTGACCACCACCGCGACCTCGCAGGTGTGGGTCGTCCGGGACGGCACCGTCACGCAGACGTCGTTCGACCCGCGCGACGTCGGGATCGACCTGGTGCCGGTGGAGGCGCTGCGCGGCGCCGACGCCTCGTACAACGCGGATGTCGCCCGGCGGCTGCTGGCCGGTGAGACCGGGCCGGTACGGGACGCGGTGCTGCTCAACTCCGCCGCCGCGCTGGTCGCCCTGGAACCGGGCGGCGGGACGCTCGAGGAGCAGATCGTGGCGGGCATGGCGAAGGCCGCGGAGGCCATCGACTCGGGGGCGGCCCAGCGGGCCCTGGAGCGCTGGGTCGAGGCCACCAACGCGTAGCCGTGACGGGGGTCCACCTGGACCCCCGTTCCGCCATGCGGACGGCGACTTGCGCGCCGTTGATCAGCTGGCATACTGCTCCGCAGGTCACGAGTGACAGCGACTACGGCCCCGGCCCGCTGTCCGGCAACCCTCCGTCCGTGGCGGGGTGCCCCGGGTGATGACCAGGCCGCAGGCAGCGAGGTCTGCGGCAAGCGCGGACCCCTGCGGAACCCTGGGGTCCTGGTCCTCAAGGGAGCAGTCTCGTGAGCAAGCGAATGCGTTAGGGCCGATCGGCCCGTTCTCCGCGCACCACCTTTTCTCTTTTCCTCCCGCCGTCGCGTCTGCCGCGTCGCGCGGTGAGTTTCGCCTGCGTATCCACGGGAGTTCGCCATGTCCGTCCCCACCCTTGCCGCCGACCCGTCGGTTTGTGCCCCGCTGCCCGTCCTCGGGCGAGATGTCCTCGTGCCGCTCGTGACCGGCGGGGAGGTCACGTACGCCGCCCTCGACTACGCGGCCAGCGCCCCGGCGCTCCAGCGGGTCTGGGACGACGTCGCCGCCTACGCCCCGTACTACGGCAGCGTTCACCGCGGCGCGGGCTATCTCTCGCAGCTGTCCACCGACCTGTTCGAGAACAGCCGCGGGGACGTCGCCGCGTTCCTCGGCTGCCGTCCCGACGACCAGGTCGTCTTCACCCGCTCCACCACCGACTCCCTCAACCTGCTCGCCGCCGTCCTGCCCGCCGGCACCCGGGTCTTCGTCTTCGAGACCGAGCACCACGCCTCGCTGCTGCCCTGGGAGCGCCGGGACGACGTCGAGGTGACCTACCTGGCCGCGCCCCGGTCGCACCGGGAGGCGGTCGAGACCCTGGAGCGGGCGCTCGCGGCACGGGAGCCCCACGGCCCGGCGCTGGTGTGCGTCACCGGCGCGTCCAACGTCACCGGGGAGCTGTGGCCGGTACGGGAGCTGACCGCCGCCGCCCACGCACACGGCGCCCGCATCGTCCTGGACGCCGCCCAACTGGCCCCGCACCACCCGGTCGACGTCGCGGAGTGGGACGTGGACTGGGTGGCCTTCTCCGGGCACAAGCTGTACGCGCCGTTCGGCTCCGGGGTACTGGCCGGGCGCGCCGACTGGCTGCGGGACGCGGAGCCGTACCTGGCGGGCGGCGGCGCGAGCCGTACGGTGGCGCGCCGCGGCGACGGCGGTGTCGACGTCGAGTGGCACACCACGGCCGCCCGGCACGAGGCCGGCTCGCCGAACGTCATCGGGGTCTACGCCATCGCCTCCGCCTGCAAGGCGCTGACCGAGGCCGGGTTCGACGCCCTGGTGGCGCGCGAGCGGCAGCTGATCGAGGCGGTCCGGCGCGGGCTGGCTCAGGTGCCCGAGGTGCGCGTGCTGTCGCTGTTCGGCGACGACGCCCCCCGGGTGGGCGTCCTCTCCTTCGTCGTGGAGGGCTGGAACAGCTCGCACTTCGCGGCGGCGCTCTCCGCCGAGTACGGCATCGGCGTACGCGACGGCCTCTTCTGCGCCCACCCGCTGGTACGGACCCTGCTGGGCGGCGAGCCGCAGGACCCGGGGGAGTGCGGCGCCCCGGAGGCGGCCCCCGGCGAGAAGTCGCTCAACGCGATCCGGGTCAGCTTCGGCGCGGGGACCCCGGACGAGCACGTGGAGCGGTTCGTGGGGGCGGTGAAGGAACTGGTCCGCGACGGCGCGAAGTGGAGCTACCGCACGGAGGACGGCCGCTGCGTGCCGGACCGAGGCTGAGGGCCGCCGGGGGTGCTCGCGGAGTACCCCCGCAACGGGCTACGCGTCCAGGCCGATCGCGAACGCCGCTTCCAGGTCGTGGCTGGAGTACGTACGGAACGCCACGTGCGTCTCCGTCGAGGCGACGCCCGGCACCTTGTTGATCCGGCCCGGGATCACGTCCGCGAGGTCGTCGTGCCGGGCCACCCGCACCATCGCGATCAGGTCGTGCACGCCGGTGACGGAGTACACCTCGCTGACCTCGTCCAGGGCGGCGATCTTCTCGGCGATCTCGGGGATCCGGTCGACGTCGGTCTTGATGAGCACGATCGCGGTGATCACGGTGGGCTGTCTCCCTCGCTGGGGCGGGTTGCGCCGCTCACTCTATCCCTCCCGTCTCCCGCCACCGCCCTCAAGCGAAGGCGCTCCGCGCCCCTTGGACTCCCGCCCGAAGCGGGCCCACGCGAAGAGGAAGCCGAGGACGAACCCGACCAGGTGGGCCAGGTACGCCACGCCGGGGCGCGGGCCCTCCTGCCGGATGGCGAGCCACTGCAGGGCGAACCAGAAGATCAGCACCGCCCAGGCCGGGAACCGCAGCGGCAGGAAGAGCAGGAACGGGAAGAGGCTGGTCACCCGCGCGCGCGGGAAGAGCCACAGGAAGGCGCCCAGCACCCCGGAGATGGCCCCGGAGGCGCCGACCAGGGTCTGGGTGGAGTCGGCGTGCGCGGCGGCGTAACCGACCAGCGCCAGATAGCCGGTCACCAGGTAGAACAGGGTGAACTGCAACCGGCCCATGCGCTCCTCGGCCATCGCGCCGAAGACGTACAGGAACAGTATGTTGCCGAGCAGGTGCAGCCAGTTCCCGTGCACGAAGAGCGCGGTGAGCGGGGTGAGCGCCTCGGCGGACGGGCCGTTCCACAGGCTGCCCGGGACCACGCCCCAGCGTTCGAAGAAGGCGGCCCGCGCCTCCAGCAGCGCGCCGCCCGTGCCGTAGCCCGGGTTGAGCCCGGACGCCGGACTCACGGCGAAGACCAGGCAGCAGACACCGATGAGGGTGTACGTCACCGTGGGCCGCCCCGGGCCCGCCGACGTATCGATCATGGCCAGATCATGGCGTACCGGGCACAACCTGCCCAGAGCGCCTCGCCGCCGCCGGTCGGCGGTGGCCCGGCCCCGGCGCGGCCCACCTTTCAGGCCGTAGGGTTACAGCACACGGCATGGACAGCATGCGCGTATCGCACTCCCCCGGCTGAGGCCGGGGGTGCCCCAGCGGCGCCCGCCCGGACGCGGCACCGAGGAAGAGGACAGGACGATGGCCGTTCCCCAGCCGACCGACCGGACCCGGTGGCGCTGCACGCTGTGCGGGAACCTCACCCGTTTCGATGTCACCCGGTCGACCAGGGCTGTGGAGTACGTCCATCTGGACCTCGCGGGGGAGCCCACGGTCGAGGAGCGCGAGGTGCTCGGTGAGACCATCGAGTCGGTGCGTTGCCGCTGGTGCAACGCGGTCGACCGGATCGAGCTGGTCGACCGCCCGGGCGCGGGCGCGAGCGCCTGAGAACGGAGCGGTGACAGGTGGTGGAACGGACGGACGGGCCCACGGCGGCCGGTGACGCCGACGGCGGCGGCACCGAGACGCTGGACCGTCCCCTGCCGGAGGGCGTGCGGCGCCGGGTCGTGGCGCTCGTCGCGGATGCCTTCGGCGGCCTCACGGTCACCGAACTTCCGCCCCAGTTGCGGCAGTACGCCCGTTTCACCCCAACGCGTCGGGCCAAGTTCGCCGGGAACGCGATGGCCGCCGCGGTGGAGACCGAGGCGCTGTTCCGGCAGCGGATCGGGGCCCGGCTGCGCGAGACGCACACCGAGCTGGCCGAGGCCATCGAGGGCGGCTCGCCGCCCGCCGCCGCCGATCCCGTGGACGTGGCGGCGCTGGCCTTCGTGCTGCGCCCGGTGGGCTGGGTGAAGCTCGTCGAGGCGGCGGGTGAGGAGGCCCAGAGGGCGGACGCCGAGCGGGCCGGCGAGGAGGCCGAGCGGGAGCTGCGGCGGCTGCGGGAGGAGTTGGCGCAGGCGCGCGCCGCGGCCCGTACGGAGGTGGAGCGGACCCGGGCGGAGCTGGAGGCGGCCCGCAAGGAGGTCGACGTCCTCCACCGGAAGCTGCGCAGCGCGCTCAGCGACGTCAAGCGGGGCGAGGCGGCCCTGCGCAAGGCCGAGGCGGAGCTGGAGTCGGTCCGGTCCGCGGCCGCGGCGCAGGCGGCGACGGCCGACGGCGAGGCCCGTCGGCTGCGGTCCCGGCTGGCGGAGGCCGAGTCGGCGCTGGAGGCCAGCCGGCGGGCCGCGCGCGAGGGCCGCAGCGTCGAGGACATGCGGGTGCGGCTGCTGCTGGACACGGTGCTGGACGCGGCCCAGGGCCTGCGCCGGGAGCTGGCGCTGCCGCCGGCCTCCAGCCGCCCCGCGGACACCGTGGACGCGGTCGAGCCGGGCAAGATGACCCCCAAGGACATCGCGCGGCGGGCGCTGTCGGAGACCGACCCGGCGCTGCTCGACCAGCTGTTGGCGCTCCCTCAGGCGCATCTGGTGGTGGACGGCTACAACGTCACCAAGACCGGCTATCCCACGATGCCGCTGGAGAAGCAGCGGCTGCGGCTGCTGGGCGGGCTCGCGGTGCTGGCCGCCCAGACCGGCGCGGAGATGACCTGCGTCTTCGACGGGGCCGAACTGGCCGCCCCGGTGCTGCTCGCGCCCCCGCGCGGGGTGCGGGTGCTGTTCAGCAAGCCGGGCGTGACGGCGGACGAACTGATCAGGCAGCTGGTCCGGGCCGAACCGCCGGGCCGCCCCGTGGTCGTGGTCTCCACCGACCGGGAGGTGGCGGACGGCGTGGCGAAGGCCGGTGCGCGCCCGGTGGCATCCGCCCTGCTGCTCAAGCGACTTGCGCGCACCTGATCATCAGCGCAGCGTCAAGGGGCCGTCACCAAGCGTGTGACGTTTGTAAAAGATGTGCTCGGGGAGCAGATATTTCGCTTGTGGGATTTGAAGCGATCACGATGAGCTTACTAATCTCAGGCCACGCATCTCCGCGTGGTTGATCGCCCAACCGGGGTGACAGCGGAGGTACCGCCGAGTCCGCGGAGCGTGTGCGCGGAGCCGGGGTCTTGAACCCCCACCACCCGGTAGGCGGCTGAAGGAAGAAGGAGACCGCCTTCGTGGCGTCCCACCGTCGACCCAAGCAGCCGAGCCGCACTCGGGTAACCGTGCTCACCGCGACCGCCGCCGCTGCCGTGGCCCTGAGCTCCCAGGCGGCCCAGGCCGCGCCCAAGCCGTCCAAGGAAGACGTCAAGGCCAAGGTCGACAAGCTCTACGAAGAGGCGGAGCAGGCCACCGAGAAGTACAACGGGGCCAAGGCCAAGCAGGACAAGCTCAAGGAGCAGGTCGACGACCTCCAGGACAAGGTCGCCCGCGGCCAGGAGGACCTGAACAAGCTGCGCGACGGCCTCGGTTCGATGGCCACCGCGCAGTACCGCTCCGGCGGCATCGACCCGTCCGTGCAGCTGCTGCTGTCCTCCGACCCGGACGAGTACCTCGACAAGGCGTCCACCCTCGACCAGCTCAGCGGCAAGCAGGCCGTCGCGCTCAAGCAGATCGGCGACAAGCAGCGCACTCTCAAGCAGCAGCGCGCCGAGGCCACCACCAAGCTCCAGGACCTCGCCGAGACCCGTAAGTCGCTCGGGGAGAAGAAGAAGGACATCCAGGGCAAGCTCGCCAAGGCCCAGGCGCTGCTGAACACCCTCACCGCGCAGGAGCGCCAGGCCCTCGCGGAGAAGGAGGAGCGCGCCAACCGTTCCAACGACCGCGTGGACCTGGGCGACGACGTGCCCGAGTCGCAGCGCGCCGCCGCCGCCCTGGCCGCCGCCAAGACCAAGATCGGCTCCCCGTACGTCTGGGGCGCCACCGGCCCCAGCTCCTTCGACTGCTCCGGGCTCACCTCGTGGGCGTACGCGCAGGCCGGTGTGCAGCTGCCGCGCACCTCGCAGGAGCAGGCGAACGCCGGCACCCACCTCGGGCAGGGCCAGCTCAAGCCGGGCGACCTGGTGCTGTTCTACGGCGACCTGCACCACATCGGGCTGTACGCGGGCAACGGCCAGGTGCTGCACGCCCCCAAGCCCGGTGCCAACGTGCGCTACGAGTCCATCAACAACATGCCGTTCATGTACGGCGTGCGCGTCTGAGCGTTTGACTGGGACCGAAACCCCGCCGGGAGACGCCCGTTAGGGCGAATCCCGGTACCGTCCGCTGACCCCGCGCCCCGCCGGTGACCTGCGTCTCCGGTGGGGCGTCGCGCTGTCCGCCCGGCCCGGCCTTTTTGTACGCTGCGTGTCCGTGGGGCTACTGTCTGCGCGCAGTTCCTCGCGGCCCGGCATCCGGGCCGCGTCCCAGCGGAAGGGAGTGCGGCGTCCGTGGCGTCCCATCGCCGTCCCTCGTCGTCCGGTCTTGACCGGACGAAACGGGTGACCGTCCTGTCCGCGGCCGCGGCTTCCGCGGCCGCCGCGCTGTCGGCCGTGCCGGCCGGCGCCCGACCCGAGGACCCGCCCTCCGACGCGGTATCGGCCCGCGGCGCGGTCGACCGGCTCTACGCGCAGGCCGAGCGCGCCACCGAACTGTTCAACGCCGCGGAGGAGCGCTCCCGGCGGCTGACCGAGGAAGTCGACCTGCTCCGCGACCGGGCGGCCCGCGGCCAGGAGCGCGTCAACGCGATACGGAACGCGCTCGGCGGACTCGCCGGGGCGCAGTACCGCTCCGGCGGCCTCGACCCGGCCATCGCCCTGGTCCTCTCCGAGAGCCCCGACGGCTATCTCGACAAGGCCTCGGCCCTGGAGCGCATCGGGCAGCGGCACGCGGAGCGGCTCCGCTCCCTGCGGACCGCGCTGCGGAGCCTGCGGCAGCAGCGCACCGAGGCGGCGGGCAAGCTCGTCGAACTCTCCGACAGCCGCAAGGCCGTGGCCCATCACAAGAAGACCGTGCAGCGCAAGCTCGCCACCGCCCGCAGGCTGCTCAACGCGCTCTCTCCCGAGGAGCGGGCGCGGTTCGCGCGCGCGTCCCGGCACGGCAGGCGCGCGGACGGCGGGTTCCTGCCGGGGTTCGAGGACATGGCCGCGGCCTCCCCGCGGGCCGCGGCCGCGCTGGCCGCCGCGCGGCAGGCGGTCGGCCTGCCGTACGCCTGGGGAGCGGCTGGGCCGAGCGCGTTCGACTGCTCCGGGCTGACGCAGTGGGCGTACGGCGCCGCGGGCGTGGCCATTCCGCGCACCTCGCAGGCGCAGCGGTACGCCGGGCGGTCCGTGCCACTGTCCCAGGCCCAGCCCGGCGACCTGGTGGTCTACCGCTCCGACGCCAGCCACGTCGGGATGTACGCGGGCAACGGCCAGGTGATCCACGCGCCGTACCCGGGGGCGGCGGTGCGCTACGACCCGGTGGGCATGATGCCGATCTCCTCCGTGACCCGCCCATAGCGGGCGCCGGTCGGCGGGCGACGCGTCCCGCCCTCGCGCCATCGGCCGACCACCGCGCCGTATTGGCCGAACCGCACGCTCCGCCCCGCCGCCGCGACTCGTACGATCTAGCGCGTGGCAGGTCAGCAGCGACGGCGGGCGGTCCTCCGGATGGCCGTGGTCGGCGCGTTGGGCGCCACGGCGCTCTCCGCGTGCGGCCGGGCCCCCGCGGACGAGGATCGCGCGGACATCCAGCGAATGCTGGACCGGCGCGCCGCGGCGGTACGGGAGCGGGACGCAAGCGCGTTCCTGGCCACCGTCGACCGGGGCGCGGTCCGCTACCGCTCCGGTCAGCGGCGGGTCTTCGAGAACCTCGCGGACGTGCCGCTGAGTTCGTGGACGTACCGGCTCGCGGGCACCGGCGGCTTCACCCCGGCCGCCGGTACGGGCCGCCGGATCGCCGCCCGCGTCGAACTCCGGTACCGCCTCGCCGGATACGACAGCGCGCCGGTCACCAGCGAGCAGTTCCTGACCCTCGTACGCCGCGAGGGGCGGTGGTACGTCGCGGCCGAACGCGGCAAGCGCGCCCCCCAGCAACTGTGGGACCAGGGCGGCGTCGAGGTCGTACGCGGCAGGCACAGCCTGGTCCTCGGGGTCGGCCAGGACCGCGCCCGGCTGCGCGAGATCGCGGCCACCGCCGACCGCGCGGTGCCCGCGGTGGGCGGCGTGTGGCGGGAGAAGTGGGCGCACCGCGTGGTGGTCCAGGTGCCCGCCTCGGTGGAGCGGCTGGCCGGTCTGCTGGGCACCTCCGCCAACGCCTACCGGGGCATCGCGGCGGTCACCACCGCCGAGCTCGTCCGGGACGGCTCCGCGCCCGCCGACCGCGTCATCGTGAACCCGGACGCGTACGCCGTGCTCGGCGCGTTCGGCCGCCAGGCCGTCATGACGCACGAGACGGCCCACGTCGCGACCCGCGCGTCCACCACACGGGCCACCCCGCTGTGGCTGTCGGAGGGGTTCGCGGACTGGGTGGGCTACCGCGGCGCGGACCGCCCACCGCAGGCGCTGGCGCCCGAACTGACCGTCGCGGTCCGGCAGGGCCGCCCGCCGCGCGACCTGCCGGACACCGACGCGTTCCGCTTCGGCACCGACGGCCCCGCGCTGGCCCGCGCCTATGAGGAGGGCTGGCTGGCCTGCCGCATGATCGCCGAACGGTGGGGCGAGCGGAAGCTCGCGGAGTTCTACCGGGAGGTCGGGGCGGGCGGCGGGGGCGAGCGGAGATCGGTGGACGCGGCGCTGGTGAAGGTCCTGGGGGTACGGCGGGCGGAGTTCATGGCGGGCTGGCGGTCGTATGTGACGCGCACGTTGGGCTAGCGCGCGTTGGGCCGACGCACGTGGTGCCGGCGCGCGTCGGGCCGGCCGCGCGACGGGCCCTGGACTAGCGGGCGCGACCGTGCGGCGGGCCCTGGGCTAGCCGGGGGCGTCGACTGTGCGGCGGCCCCTGGGTCAACCGGGACTGCGCCCCGGCCCCCGCTCCAACTCCGCCAGTGCCTCCGCCAGCCACGCCTTCTCCGCCTGGCCCGTGGCCCGTGCGATCCGCAGCATGCCCTGGCGGAAGAGGTCGCCGGCCTCCTCCGCGCGCACCGGTTCGCCGTCGCGGTAGAAGAAGCTGGCCGGAGTGTCCAGGAAGGCCTTTCTGCGGCGCAGCACCGCGGCCTGCTCGGCCGGGTCCGGGAGGTGGTGCAGGAAGGCCAGCAGGGTGAAGAAGCGCTGGCCGTCGGTGATCTCGACGTCCTTGGGGTCGCGGAGCCTGGCCAGCAGCCGGGCGCGGCCCGCGTCGGTCAGGGACAGGATGCGGCGGGGCGCGGCGCCGGCGCCCGGTTCGGTGCGCTGGTCCACCAGCCCGTTCTTCGCCAGCCTGCTGATCGCCGGGTACAGGGCCCCGTCGCTGACCGGGCGGACGTGTCCGCTCAGCCCCCTGATGCGCTCCTTGAGTTCGTAGCCGTGCAGCGGCTCGTCGTGGAGGAAGCCGAGGATGGTCAGTTCGAGCACGCGCGCACTCCGACGGTTGGATTCTCGGGCCCTGTCATGATACCTCTCATCGCTATACATCGATTCGATGTAATGAGGGAGGGAGAAGACCACCGTGGAACCCCGCACCCACCGCAGGAGACTCCTCACGCTGGCCGGGCCGGTCTACTTCGAGCTGCTCGCCGGGGTGCTGGCCGGGATCGTCAACATGGTCTGGGTGGCGCGGCTCGGCGGTGACGCCGTCGCCGCGGTCGCCGTGGCCACGAACGTCGAGAACGTGCTCCTGGGCGTGATCCTCATGGCGGGCTCCGGCACCACCGTCCTGGTCGCCCGCGCCGCCGGAGCCCGCGACCTGGCAGCCGTGCGCTCGGCCGTCCGGGGCGGCTGGGCGCTGTGCGCGCTGCTCATCCCGCCCGTGGCGATCGGCGGCTGGTTCCTGCGCGAACCGCTCGCCCGGCTGGTGCTCGGCGGCGCGGACGGGCCCGTACACGACCTGACCGTCGGCTACTTCGCCGTCTCGCTGCCCGGCGTCGCCGTGTTCTTCGCGCAGAACCTGCTCGACGGCGCCCTCAAGGGCGCGGGCGACACCCGCACCCCGATGCGGCTCGCCTTCCTGGCCAACGCGCTGATCCTCGTCCTCGACCCGCTGCTCATCCTCGGCCTGCTCGGACTGCCGGAACTCGGCGTCCAAGGCGCCGCCGTGGCCACCGTCGCCGGCCGGACGGCCGCGTTCGCCGCCGGATGCGCGGCGCTGCGCCGCAACCGGTTGCTGCGCCAGGCGCGCGCGGTGCCGCCCGCCGCGCGGACCGCCGCCGCGCTCCGTGCCACCGCCGCCACCGGGCTGCCGATGTCCGGCGACTTCCTTATACGGATGGCCGGCTCCCTGGCGCTGGTGGCGATCGTGGCGCGGCTCGGGGTCACCTCGGTCGCCGCGTACGGCATCGCGACGAAGGCCATGTACGTGGCGACGATGGCGTTCTACGCGGTACGCCAGGCTGCCGCGATCCACACCGCCCACACCCTGGGCGCCGGACGGGACCAGCGGCGCGCGATCGGCCGTCAGGCGCTGCTGCTCGGGGCCGCGTTCGGGGCGGTGGCGGCGGTGGCGCTGCTGGTCGTGGCTCCGTGGGTGATGCGGGGGTTCGGCGCGGAGCCGGACGTGGCCGCCGCCGGGGCGCTGTTCCTGCGCGGCATCGGCCCGTACCTGACGCTGCTGGCCTGCTTCATCGCCCTGGGCGGCGTCTTCGAGGGCGGGGGCGGCAGCCCGCTGATGCTGCGGGTCACCGCCGTCGGGACCGCCGTCCAACTGCCGCTCGCCCATGGCCTGTCGGGGCTCGGGCTGCCCGGGGTGTGCCTGGCGATGGGGCTCGGCGCCGCCGTGCAGTGCCTCGCCGTCGTGGCGCTGCACCGGCGGCTGGACCGCCGCCCGCGGCCGCACGCCGAGGCCCCGGCGCCGGCAGCCCGCCTGTCGTGACCGCGCCCGGCGCGCGGTTCCGGGTACCGGCACGGGCGACCCTCGGCACCGACGAGGGGGCCCCGCTACCGGCGCCGGCGGCCCCGGCGGCGAGGCAGGCGGTCCGGTCGGCGACGCGGGTGACCCGGCCCACAGCCCGGCCGCCCGCGGCCGCCCGTACCCGGTACTGTCGGCCGCGATGCACAAGACCCTCATCGTCACCAACGACTTCCCGCCCCGCCCCGGCGGCATCCAGTCCTTCCTGCACAACATCGCGCTGCGGCTGGACCCGGAACGGATCGTCGTCTACGCCTCCACCTGGAAGCGGGGACAGGAGGGCGCCGAGGCCACCGCGCGCTTCGACGCCGAACAGCCGTATCAGGTGGTACGGGACCACACCACGATGCTGCTGCCGACCCCGCGCGTCACCCGGCGCGCCACCGCGCTGCTGCGCGAACACGGCTGCACCTCGGTGTGGTTCGGCGCCGCGGCCCCGCTCGGCCTGATGGCCCCCGCGCTGCGGAAGGCGGGCGCCACCCGGCTGGTGGCCACCACCCACGGGCACGAGGCGGGCTGGGCCCAGTTGCCCGCCTCCCGGCACTTGCTGCGCAGGATCGGCGAGGGCACCGACGCCCTCACCTATCTGGGGGAGTACACCCGCTCCCGGATCGCGGACGCGCTCACCGAGCACGCCGCCGCCCGGATGGTCCAGCTCACCCCCGGGGTGGACGAGGAGGTCTTCCACCCCGACTCGGGCGGTCAGGAGGTGCGGGCCCGGCTGGGGCTCGCCGACCGCCCCGTCGTGGTGTGCGTCTCCCGGCTCGTCCCGCGCAAGGGACAGGACACCCTGATCCACGCCATGCCGCGCATCCTGGAGCGGATTCCGGACACGGCGCTGCTCATCGTCGGCGACGGGCCGTACGCCAGGGACCTCAAGCGGCTCGCGGAGACCACGGGCGTCGCGGACTCGGTGTACTTCACCGGTGCGGTCCCCTGGGAGGAACTGCCCGCCCACTACGGCGCGGGCGACGTCTTCGCCATGCCGTGCCGGACCCGCCGCCGCGGGCTGGACGTCGAGGGCCTGGGCATCGTCTATCTGGAGGCGTCGGCCACCGGGCTGCCGGTGGTCGCCGGGGACTCCGGCGGCGCACCGGACGCGGTACTCGACGGGGAGACCGGCTGGGTGGTGCGCGGCGCCTCGCCCAGGGACTGCGCCGACCGGATCGTCGAGCTGCTCCGGGACCCCGAACTACGGCGCACCATGGGCCTGCGAGGCCGGGCCTGGGTCGAGGAGCGCTGGCGCTGGGACCACCTGGCGGAGCGTCTGGAGCACATGCTCAAGTAGCGCATGGGTAAGGGGTGTGCACCATGGTGCACACCCCTTACCCATAGGCAGAGCCTCAGGCCTGGTAGATGGCCTCGATCTCGCTCGCGAAGTCCTTCGCCACCACGTTCCGCTTGAGCTTCAGCGACGGCGTCACATGCCCGGAGTCCTCCGTGAACTGCATCGGCAGGATCCGGAACTTGCGCACCGACTCGGCCCGCGACACCGCCGCGTTGCCGTCGTCCACCGCCTCCTGGATCGCCGCCAGCAGCTCCGGGTCCTCCCGCAGCTCCGCGGCCGTGGTCCCGGCCGGCTTGCCGTGCTCGGCCAGCCAGCGGGGCAGGAACTCCTCGTCGATGGTGATCAGCGCGCCGACGAACGGGCGGCCGTCGCCGACCACCATGCACTCCGCCACCAGCGCGTGCGCCCGGATCCGGTCCTCGATCACCGCCGGGGCGACGTTCTTGCCGCCCGAGGTGATGATGATTTCCTTCTTGCGGCCGGTGATGGTCAGGAAGCCGTCCTCGTCCAGCGTGCCGACGTCGCCGGTGTGGAACCAGCCGTCGGACATCGCCTCCGCCGTCGCCTGCGGGTTGTTCCAGTACTCGGTGAACAGGTGGTCGCCGTGCAGCAGCACCTCGCCGTCGTCGGCGATCCGCACCACCGTGCCCGGCATCGGCTGCCCGACCGTGCCGATCTTCTGCCGGTCCAGCGCGTTGAAGGTGGTCGGCGCGCACGACTCCGTCAGGCCGTAGCCCTCCAGCACCGTGAAGCCGATGCCCCGGTAGAAGTGGCCCAGCCGGGCGCCCAGCGGCCCGCCGCCGGAGATGGCGTGGGTGGCCCGGCCGCCCAGCACCGCCCGCAGCTTGCTGTAGACCAGCTTGTCGAAGACCTTGTGCTTGATCCGGAGCCCGAGCGACGGGCCGGACGGGCTGTCGAGGGCCTCGCTGTAGGCGATGGCCACGTCGGCGGCCTTGTCGAAGATCTTGCCCTTGCCGTCGGCCTGGGCCTTCGCCCGAGCCGCGTTGTAGACCTTCTCGAAGACCCGCGGCACGCCGAGGATCAGCGTCGGCCGGAAGGAGGCGAGCTCGTCGGTGAGGGTCTTGATGTCCCCGACGTGCCCCAGCTTGATCGGCGCCAGCACCGCGCAGATCTCCACCAGCCTGCCGAAGACGTGCGCCTCCGGCAGGAACAGCAGGATCGACGACTCGCCGGTGACGAAGATCGGCTTGAGCCGGGCGACCGCGTTGCCGCACACGGCGAAGAAGCTGCGGTGGGAGAGCACACAGCCCTTGGGGCGGCCGGTGGTGCCCGAGGTGTAGACGATGGTGGCCGGCGAGTCGGCGTTCGCCGCGGCGCTGCGCTCGTCCACCAGTTCCTCGGAGACCCCGCTGCCCGCGGCGGCGAGCTGCCCGACCGCGTCGGTCTCGATCCGCCACACGTGCTTGAGGCCGGGCAGGGCGTCCCGTACGGACTCCACCGCCTTCTCGTGCGCGGCGCTCTCCACGACACAGGCGACCGCCCCGGAGTCGCTGAGGATCCACTGGATCTGCTCGGGCGAACTCGTCTCGTAGACCGGCACGGTGACCGCGCCCGCGCTCCAGATCGCGAAGTCCAGCAGCGTCCACTCGTAGCTGGTACGGGACATCAGGCCGACCCGGTCGCCCGGCTGCACACCGGAGGCGATCAGCCCCTTGGCCGCGGCCCGCACCTCGGCCAGGAACTGCGTCGCGGTGACGTCCTGCCACTGGCCCCCGACCTTGCGGCCGACGACGGCGACATCAGGATGCTGGGCGGCGTTGCGGCGGATGAGGTCCGTCAGATTGCCGTCGGCCGGTACCTCATAAAGGGCCGGAAGGCTGAACTCGCGCAAGACTGGCTGCTCCTTGTCGGGCGCCGGCGCCACGACACTGTGGTTGCTCGCGTCGGCTGCGGTCCATGATCAGGCAAAGGGGGGTGGTGGACTGCCCGGACGTTACCCATCGGTATGGCTTCCGGGATAGGGGTTCCCGCCCAGATGTTTTATGCGTCACACACCGCGACACTGCTGCGCGCAGACTAGTCGACGGGCCCGGTGACGCGGAAGTAACCGCAGGTAGACGACCTTCCGATGGCCTACGCCGCAGCCGTAAGGTGATCGGCATGCGAGTCCACGTGGTCAGTGACGTACACGGCAACAGCCAGGCTCTCGGCAGCGCGGGCGACGGCGCCGACGCGTTGATCTGCCTCGGTGACCTCGTTCTTTTCCTCGACTACGCGGACCACTCGCGCGGCATCTTCCCGGACCTGTTCGGCGTGGAGAACGCCGACCTCATCGTGGAACTGCGCACCGCCCGCCGCTTCGAGGAGGCGCGGGCGCTGGCCGGGCGGCTGTGGGCGGGGCTGGAGGCGCGCGGCTTCACGGAAGGCAAGGAAGCCGCCATCGAGGCCGCCGTACGCAAGCAGTACGCGGAACTGTTCGCCGCCTTCCCCGCCCCTACGTACGCCACCTACGGCAACGTCGACATCCCCCGGCTCTGGCCCGAGTACGCCGCCCCCGGCACCACCGTCCTGGACGGCGAGCGCGTCGAGATCGGCGGCCGCGTCTTCGGCTTCGTCGGCGGCGGACTGCGCAGCCCCATGCGCACGCCCTACGAGATCGACGACGAGACGTACGCCGCGAAGATCGCCGCCCTCGGCGACGTCGACGTGCTGTGCACCCACATCCCGCCGGACGTCCCCGAGCTCTGCTACGACACCGTCGCCCGGCGCTTCGAACGGGGCAGCTCGGCGATCCTCGACGCCCTCCACGCCGTCCGCCCCGCGTACCACCTCTTCGGCCACGTCCACCAGCCGCTCGCCCGCAGGATGCGGATCGGCGCCACCGAGTGCGTCAATGTCGGACACTTCGCGTCCACCGGCACCCCCTGGGCCCTGGAGTGGTGAGTCGCGCACGGTAGCCTTCACCGGCAGGGCAGACCAGGCGGCGGACGGGTACGGAGGAGCCACGGCGATGGCCGAACACACCAGCTCAAGCATCACGATCGAGGCGGCACCGGCCGACGTGATGGCGGTGATCGCCGACTTCGACCGTTACCCGGAGTGGTCCGGTGAAGTCAAGGAAGCCGACGTCCTGAGCAAGGACGAGCTGGGGCGGCCCGAACAGGTCCGGATGGTGCTCGACGCCGGCGCCATCAAGGACGACTACACCCTCTCCTACACCTGGACCGGCGCCGACCAGGTCGACTGGTCGCTGGTCAAGTCGACCATGCTGCGCACGTTGGACGGGTCGTACCGGCTCAAGGCGATCGGCGGCGGCGAGCGCACCGAGGTGACCTACCAGCTCACCGTCGACGTCAAGATCCCGATGCTCGGCATGATCAAGCGCAAGGCGGAGAAGGTCATCATCGACCGCGCGCTGGCGGGCTTGAAGAAGCGGGTCGAGAGCGGCGCCTGACGCTTGCGGCGGTGGCCGCCCCTGCCGACCGGGGTGCGCCCGGACCCGGGTGCCACGCGTTGCCCGCCGGACCGTGGCCCTCGCGGTGCTTTGTTCCCCAGCCCCGCCCCTTCCCGAACCTGTGGGCTCCGCCCCCAGGCCCCCCGGGAGGTCAGGGAGCGGCGGCACCGCCAAGCGGCTTCCCCTGCGGGCCGGGCCCGCAGGGGGCCTCGGCGCCCCTCACCCATAGCCCTTCGGGCATGGGGCCCGAGGGGGCGGAGCCCACCCACGCGGCGGAGCCGCATATCGGACGCAGCCGGGAAGGTGGGGGCACCTCCCAGCGGCCGCGCTGGGGGAGGGGTGGGGAGCAGCCCGCCGCAGGCGCCGGCCGTCACCGGATGCGACCCAGCGTTGGGGCCGACCAGCGTGGGTCCCGAGCCGGGACCCGGACGCCACCCCGAGACCGGAGGCGGAGCCGAAGACCAGGAAGCAGCCGGGAAGGGGCCGGACCGGGGAACAGCCCACCGCGGCGCCCGGTGCCACCGGCCCCGAGCCCGGGAGGGCCTCCGCAGCCCTCGGACCCGACCGCCCCACCCTCGAACCCCAGGAGACCCCATGCGTACGGTCCTCGTCACCGGACTCGGCGGCGCGGGCCGCACCACCGTCGCGGCCGCGACCGCACTCGCCGCCGCGCGCCAAGGGCGGCATGTGCTGCTGCTGACCTCCGACCGGGGTGCCGCCCCGGACGCCCTGCTCGGGGCGGCCGGGAGCGAACCGATCGGCGCCGACCCGGCCGGCAGCGACCCCCTCGGCACCGAACCGGCCGCCGCCGGCATCCCCTGGACGGCGCCGACCGAGGCCGCGCCGGGCCTGTGGGCCGCCCGGATCGCCGCCGGCGAGCACGTCCGTGCGGAGCTCACTGCCCTCCAGGAGCGGGGCCGCGGTCTGCTGGACATGCTCGGCGCCACCCCCCTGGAGGGCGAGGAACTCACCGAGCTGCCCGGCACCGAGGCGTTCGCGCTGCTGCGCGCGCTGCACCGGGTGCGCGGGACCCGGCCCCCGGTGCCCGGGACCGCCGGGTGGGACCTGGTCGTCGTCGACATGCCGCCGGTGCCGGACACCCTCGCCGTCCTCGCCCTGCCCGAGCGGCTCCGCCGCTACCTGCGGCGGCTGCTGCCCGCCGAGCGGCAGGCGGCGCGCGCCCTGCGACCCATGCTCGCCCAGCTCGCCGGGGTCCCCGCCCCCACCGAGAAGCTGTACGAGCTCGCCGAACGCTGGGAGCGCGAACTCGCCGCCGTCCAGGCCGTGGTCGACGCGCGCGGCACGACCCTGCGGCTGGTGGCCGAACCCGGCCCGCTGGCCGTCCGCACCCTGCGCGGCCTGCGCCCCGGACTCGCGCTGCACGGCTGCCGGATCGAGGCCGTCGTCGCCAACCGGCTGCTCCCCACCGGCTCCACCGACCCCTGGCTGGCCGCCCTCTCCGGACGCCAGCAGGGGGCGCTGAAGGAACTCGCCGAGGAGTGGAGCCCGTACGCCCCGGTTCACGAACTGCCGCACCTGGGAGCCGAGCCGCAGGGCGTCGAGGAGCTGGCCGCGCTCGCCGAGCTGCTCCACGCCCCCGCGGGATCCCCCGACGAACGGCCGGACGCCCCGGCCCCCGACCCGTGGCACGTGGACGACCGGCTCGCCGACGACGGCGAACTGGTCTGGCGGCTCCCGCTGCCCGCGGCCGACCGCGAGAGTCTCGGGTTGGTACGCCGGGGCGACGAACTCATCGTCACCGCGGGGCCCTTCCACCGGGTGCTGCCCCTGCCGTCCGCGCTGCGCCGTTGCGCGGTCTCCGGCGCGGGACTGCGGGACGGCGAACTGCGCGTGCGGTTCACCCCCGACCCCGCGCTGTGGCCGCACCGCCCGTGACCCCGCGCTGTGGCAGCCACGCCCGCGCCCGCCCGCTGCGGCCACGGCGCGGCCGCTGATCCCGCGCTGCGGCCGCACCGCCCCTGACCGCTCGCGGCCCGCCCCGCGCCCACGGCCTGACCGGCGCCCGCGCCCCACGCCCCACCGCCCCGTTCCGGTAACGTCGAGGACGAGCCGAGTCGACACCAGCCCCGCCGCAGGAGCCCGTCATGAGCGATGCCACCGAGCGCCCCCACGCCGACGCCCCTCAGGAGGCGGAGCCCGGCGCGGCCGCGGGAGACGCGCGCATCACGGACGAGGACCCCGCGTACGGCGTCCGGTGTGACGACGACGCGTGGCAGCAGGCCTGCGCCGAGGACCTGGCGGCGGAGCGAGCCCGCCGCCGCGCCCGCGCCGCCGGGGAGCAGGAACAGCCCGGCAGCGCTGCCGAGGAACTGCGCAAGCTCGCCGAGGCGGTCGCCGAGAAGGTGTCCGCCCTGCAGGCCCCGATCGCCGGGACGGCGGTCCACGGTGCCGTACAACAATTGATCGCACAGGCGAAGGCGGCCGTGGAGCCCGTCATCGAGCGCAATCCCGACGTCTTCGACCACCTCGCCTCGGCCGGCAACGAACTTCTGGCCGCCTACCGGGCCGCCGTCGCCGGGCAGGAGCAGCGGTGGACCAGGGGCTCCGACCGTTCGAGTAGTGAACACATCGACCTCGACTGACCGGGTCCTCCGGTACGGTTGTCCCCGGCGGGGTTCGACCTAAAAACTGAGGGACACATGGGACTCACCATCGGTGTCGACATCGGCGGCACGAAGATCGCGGCTGGCGTGGTCGACGAAGAGGGCGCGATCCTCGACATCAGCACCGTGCCGACCCCGTCGACTCCCGAAGGCGTCATCGACGCCATCGCGGACGCGGTGCGCACCGTCAGCGCCGGGCACGACGTCGAGGCCGTCGGCATCGGCGCCGCCGGATACGTGGACGACAAGCGCGCCACGGTGCTGTTCGCCCCCAACATCAACTGGCGCCACGAAGCGCTCAAGGACAAGGTCGAGCAGCGCGTCGGGCTGCCCGTCGTCGTCGAGAACGACGCCAACGCCGCCGCCTGGGGCGAGTACCGCTTCGGCGCCGGCCACGGCCACGACGACGTCGTCTGCATCACGCTCGGCACCGGCCTCGGCGGCGGCATCATCATCGGCGGCCGGCTGCACCGCGGCCGCTTCGGCGTCGCGGCCGAGTTCGGACACCTCCGGGTCGTGCCGGACGGTCTGCTGTGCGGCTGCGGCAGCCAGGGCTGCTGGGAGCAGTACGCCTCGGGCCGCGCGCTCGTCCGCTACGCCCGGCAGCGCGCCGCCGCCGCCCCCGAGAACGCCACGCTGCTCCTCGGCCTCGGCGACGGCACCCCCGAGGGCATCCAGGGCAAGCACATCAGCGACGCCGCCCGCCAGGGCGACCCGGTCGCCATCGACTCCTTCCGCGAGCTGGCGCGCTGGGCGGGCGCGGGCCTGGCCGACCTGGCCTCCCTCTTCGACCCCTCGGCGTTCATCGTCGGCGGCGGCGTCTCCGACGAGGGCGACCTGGTCCTGGACCCGATCCGCAAGTCCTTCCGGCGCTGGCTGGTGGGCAGCCAGTGGCGGCCGCACGCCCAGGTGCTCGCCGCCCAGCTCGGCGGCAAGGCCGGCCTCGTCGGCGCCGCCGACCTGGCGCGCCAGGGCTGACCCGAAAGGCCCGCCAGGGCTGGCCGGAAAGCCCCGCGCGGGCCGGGCGTGTGTGAGATCGTCGGGGTGAACCGAGCGCAGCGCACCGCATCGAGCTGAGAGGGGCAGCGACGAAGATGCTCGCGGATCTGCCGGAGTCCCGTACCGAACCGGACGGCGCGGCGGTCGTCCGCGTGCTCAGCTACAACATCCGCTCGATGCGCGACGACACGGCGGCGCTGGCCCGGGTGATCCGGGCCTGCGCCCCGGACGTGCTGTGCGTGCAGGAGGCGCCGCGCTTCTTCCGCTGGCGCAAGGCCGCCGCCCGGCTGGCCCGGGCGACCGGCCTCACGTACACCACCGGAGGGGCCACCACCGCGGGCCCGATGATCCTCACCTCGCTCCGCGCCCACGTGGAGCGTACGGAGGAGGTCCTGCTGCCCCGTACCCCCGGCCTGCACCAGCGCGGCCTGGCCGTCGCCGAACTGCGCTTCGACCCCGGTGTCCGGCTGGGGGTGGTCAGCTGCCACCTGAGCCTGTCGGCCGCCGAGCGCCACGACCAGGCGGGGCTGGTCCTCGACAAGCTGGCCGCGCTGGACGTCCCGTACGCGGTCGTCGCCGGGGACATCAACGAACCCCCTGAGGGCAGGGCCTTCCGCAGGCTCTCGGGCGGGCTCCGGGACGGCTGGGCGGCCAAGCCGTGGGGCGGCGAGCTCACCAACTCGACCCGCGAGCCCCGCCACCGCATCGACGCGGTCTTCGCGACCAATGGCGTGGAGGTCCTGGGCTGCGGGGTGCCGGCCGGTCTGCCCGGCGTCAGCGCGGCAGACCTGAGGGCGGCCACGGATCACCTACCGGTCCTGGCCGCCCTCAGGATCCCCCGCGCCGCCCCGTGACCCTGTAGCGCCGTGGCCCTGTGCCCGCCCCGCGCCCCGGCCATCCCGTAACCGCCGCTTGCCCGTTCAGGACGTTCGGACGTTCAGACGACGGCGCCGCGCCCCGGGTCGTCGTCCTCGTCCTCGTCGCCGTCGCGCATCCGCACCACCAGGGTCGCGAAGCCGCCGAGGAAGCCGCCCACCCCCACGGTGCTGAGCCACCACGTCATCTCCCACCGGAAGACGACCGCGAGCAGGAGCAGCAGCGGGCCGCCGAGCACCGCCAGCCAGGCGAAGCGCGCGGTGGTGTCGGCGTGCGGCAGGGGAGGCGGCTCGGGCGGGACGAAATGGCCCTCGTCCGTCTCGTCGAAGTCATCCTCGGACGCCTCGGCGGGCTGCCAGTCGCGCGGGCCGACCCCGGGCGCGTACACGATGAAGCCGCCGGGCCGCCCGCCGGTGCCGCCCGCGCCGGAGACGCCGGACGGACCGCCGGGGTCCGCGCCGCCCGACGCCCCGGACGTCTCGGGCCCCTCGGACTTCTCCGGCGGCTCGGGAGCGTCGTCGCCATCCGGGCCTTTGGGGCCGGAGGACGCGCCCCGGGGGCCGGACCGGGGGGAGTCCCCGGGCTCGGCGGAGTCGTCCGGCAGCTCCCGCGGGACCCGCTCGGCGTCCGGCCACGGCGGCACGCCCGGCGGGTCCGCGGGCTCCTCGCCGTACGCCGCCACGATCTCGGCGAACGCGGCGTCGTCGTCGCGCGCGTCGGCCTCGTTCGCGTCACGCTCCGCCACGGGCCGTCATCCCTTCCACCCCGGCGCCGGGCGCGAGTCTGTCGATGAACGCGGCGGTCTCGGAGAAGATCAGCTCGGCGTCGTGGTCCAGCGTCGCCACGTGGTAGCTGCGCTCCAGCAGCCGCTCCGTCATGTCCCGCGAGGAGACCCGCGCCAGGATCCGGGCCGAGTCCACCGGCGGTACGACATGGTCCTGCGGGCTGTGCATCACCAGCAGCGGCTGCGTGACCTGCGGCAGCTCGGCGTCGACCAGCCGGAAGAACCGGCGCAGCGAGTGGGCCGCGTGCAGCGGCACCCGGTCGTATCCGCTCTCCACGGCGTCCGGCTTGGCGATGTCGCTGGCGATGCCCTTGGTGGTGGGCACCAGGTGGCGCAGCACGGGCAGCGCCGCGGCCGCCCGGTCGTGCATCTTGTTGGCCGGGTTGACGAGCGCCAGGCCGCTGATCGCCGCGCCGTGCCGGGCGGCCAGGCGCAGCGCGAGGGCGCCGCCCATGGACAGCCCGCAGACGAAGACCGTCCGGCAGCGCTCGGTGAGCAGGCCGAGCTCGCGGTCCACCTCGGCGTACCAGTCCTGCCAGCCGGTGACCGCCAGGTCCTGCCACCGGGTGCCGTGCCCCGGCAGCAGCGGCAGGGACACGGTGTGGCCGCGCTCCGCGAGGTGATCGGCCCAGGGGCGTACCGACTGGGGGAACCGGTGAAGCCGTGACAGACGAGGACGCCGATGTCTCCGCCGTCGTGGCGGAACGGCTCGGCTCCGGGCAGGAGCGGCACCGCGGATCTCCGTTCGATGAGAAGTGTCGATGAGAGGTGTCGGTGAGGGAGCGGTACGAGGTGTCGGTGGGAGTCGGTACGAAGGGTGCGGCGAGGGGTCGGTGAGCGGTGAGGGCCGGGCGGGGACCGGGGCAGCCCCGGTGGTGGAAGCGTACGCGGCGCGCCGCACGGCGGGTAGGCAGGTTAAGGTCTCCTCGTCAGACACAGGAGGTCCTCGGTTGTTCTACCGCGCAATGAAGCTGTCCGTCGGAGGGTCGCTGAAGCTCGCCTTCCGCCCGTGGGTGGAGGGGCTCGAGAACATCCCGGCCGAGGGGCCCGCCATCCTGGCGAGCAACCACCTCTCCTTCTCGGACTCCTTCTTCCTTCCCGCGGTGCTCGACCGCAAGGTGACCTTCATCGCGAAGGCGGAATACTTCACCACCCCCGGAGTCAAGGGAAAGCTGACGGCGGCGTTCTTCAAGGGCGTCGGGCAGCTTCCGGTGGACCGCTCGGGCGCGCGCGGGGCGGGCGAGGCCGCCATCAAGAGCGGTATCGAGGTGCTGGAGCGCGGCGAGCTGTTCGGGATCTACCCGGAGGGCACGCGCTCGCCGGACGGGCGGCTGTACCGGGGCAAGCCGGGCGGCCTGGCGCGGGTGGCGCTGGCCACCGGCGCGCCGGTGATCCCCGTCGCGATGATCGACACCGAGAAGATCCAGCCGCCGGGCAAGGTCATGCCCAAGCTCATGCGGCCGGGCATCCGGATCGGCAAGCCGCTGGACTTCAGCCGTTACCACGGCATGGACAACGACCGGTTCATCCTGCGCTCGGTGACCGACGAGGTCATGTACGAGATCATGAAGCTGTCCGGTCAGGAGTACGTCGACATCTACGCCACCGCCGCCAAGCGGCAGCTCGCGGAGCAGGCGAAGGCGGAGGCCGAGGCGGCGAAGGCCGCGGGCAAGAAGCACTGACAAGGGTCCGGCGGGGAGCACCGCCGGGCGGCGCGTGCGCGCGGGCGGCAGTGGTTGCCGCGGGCCCCGCGCGGGGAGGGCGGGGGAGCCGGATGCCGCGGGAGCCGAGGCGCGAGCGCGTCGTGCGCATGTCCGTGGAACAGCCGCTGTGGCATGCGCTCACCGCCTACCGGGTGCTGACGACCCTGTACGCGCTCGCGTTGTACGTGTTCGCGTTCCACCACTACGACCATCCGCTGGGCGCGGGCGCGTACCTGCTGGTGCTGACCGTGTGGACGGCCGTCACCGTGCGCAAGGTCTCCTCGGCGGAGCGCTGCACGCTGCGCTTCCTGGTCGCCGATCTCACCATCGCGGTCGTCGGCATCCTGCTGACCCCCGTGGTGGACACCCACGACCGCATCGCCGACGGCGCGCCCACGCTGCCGTCGATATGGACCGCGGGCGCCGTCCTCGGCTTCGCGATCAAGGGCGGCTGGCGGTGGGCCGCGTGGACCTCCGCGATCGTCGCGGTGGCCAACATCGCGGAACGCCGTGAGTTCGCCCAGGACAGCATCCACTCGGTGGTGCTGGTGTGGGTGGCGAGCGTGGCCATCGGCTACGTCGTCGAGGTGGCCCGCGCCAGTGAGCGCACCCTGGCCCGCGCGCTCCAGATCGAGGCCGCCACCCGGGAACGCGAGCGACTGGCCCGGGACATCCACGACAGTGTGCTCCAGGTCCTGGCGATGGTGCAGCGGCGCGGCGCCGCGATCGGCGGCGAGGCGGCGAAACTCGGCCGGATGGCGGGGGAGCAGGAGATCGCCCTGCGCACGTTGGTCGCGGGCGGGCTGGTGGGCGCCCGGCGCCCGATGGACGACGCGTACGACACCCCGTACGGCACCCACGACGCGTACGACGGCGGGTACGAGGCCGAGACCGTCGCGCACGTGGAGCACGCCCAGGGCGGTCGTGCCCATACCGCCACCGCCGTACGGGCGGCGCCGGCCGACGGCCCCCGGGACGACACCCCCTGCGACCTGCGGGCGCTGCTGGCCCCGTACGCCGGGTCCCGGGTGACGTTCTCCGAGCCCGGTGCGCCGGTGCTGCTGAACGCGGACGCGGCGGCGGAGCTGGCGGCGGCGGTCGGCGCGGCCTTGGACAATGTGCGGGTGCACGCGGGGCGGAGGCCCGCGCGTGGATCCTGGTGGAGGACGAGCCGGACGCGGTGACGGTGACGGTGCGGGACGACGGGCCCGGCATCCCGGAGGGGAGGCTGGCCGACGCCGAGCGCGAGGGGCGCCTGGGAGTGGCCCTGTCGATCCGCGGCCGGCTGCGTGACCTCGGCGGCAGCGCCGAGTGGTTCTCGGCGCCCGGCCAGGGCACCGAGGTGGAGTTGAAGGTTCCGCGGGGCGGGAAGGCTTGAGCGATGAGCGGTACACCGGAGGACCGGACCGACCGGGCCGTGACGGTGATGGTGGTCGACGACCACCCCATGTGGCGGGACGCGGTCGCCCGCGACCTGGCCGAGGCGGGGTTCGACGTGGTGGCCACGGCCGGTGACGGCCCGCAGGCGGTACGCCGGGCCAAGGCCGCCGAGCCCGACGTCCTCGTCCTCGACCTCAACCTCCCCGGGCTGCCCGGCGTCCAGGTCTGCAAGGAACTGGTGGCCGCCGACCCCGGCCTGCGGGTGCTGGTGCTCTCCGCGAGCGGCGAGCACGCCGACGTCCTGGAGGCGGTGAAGTCCGGCGCCACCGGCTATCTGCTGAAGTCGGCCAGTACGGAGGAGCTCCTGGACGCGGTGCGCCGGACGGCCGCCGGCGACGCGGTGTTCACCCCGGGCCTGGCCGGTCTGGTCCTCGGCGAGTACCGGCGGCTGGCCGGCCGCCCCGCAGCCGCCACCGCCACCCCCGGCGAGCCCGCCGTGCCCCAGCTGACCGAGCGGGAGACCGAGGTGCTGCGGCTGGTCGCCAAGGGGCTGTCGTACAAGCAGATCGCCGAGCGGCTGGTCATCTCGCACCGGACCGTGCAGAACCACGTGCAGAACACCCTGGGCAAACTCCAGTTGCACAACCGAGTGGAGCTGGTGCGGTACGCGATCGAGCGCGGCCTCGACTCCTCCGAGTGAACCACTCCTCTTCCGGGTGAACCCCTCCGCGCAACTCCCTTGACCGCCGCCGGAATTCACCTTCCACCCCATCCCGTGTGACCTGGATCACCGTTAGCGTGACCCGAATCGGGTCCTCACGGGAGAAGGTCCTCACGGGAGAAGGGAAGATGCGATGCGGGTCGGAGTACTGACCGGCGGCGGTGACTGCCCCGGGCTCAACGCGGTCATCCGTGCCGCGGTCCGCAAGGGCGTGCAGGAGTACGGCTACGGCTTCACCGGCTTCCGGGACGGCTGGCGCGGTCCCCTCGAAGGCGACACCGTGACCCTCGACATCCAGGCGGTGCGCGGCATCCTGCCGCGCGGCGGCACGATCCTGGGATCGTCGCGGACCAACCCCCTCAAGGTCGAGGACGGCATCCGCCGGATCAAGGAGAACCTCGCCAAGCACGAGGTGGACGCGCTCATCGCGATCGGTGGCGAGGACACGCTCGGCGTCGCGGCGCGGCTCAGCGACGAGTACGGGGTCCGCTGCGTCGGCGTCCCCAAGACCATCGACAACGACCTGTCCGCCACGGACTACACCTTCGGCTTCGACACGGCCGTCAACATCGCCACCGAGGCCATCGACCGCCTGCACACCACCGCCGAGTCGCACATGCGCGTCCTGGTGGTGGAGGTGATGGGCCGGCACGCCGGATGGATCGCCCTGCACTCGGGTCTGGCCGGCGGCGCCAACGTCATCCTCATCCCCGAGCAGCGCTTCGACGTCGACCAGATCTGCGCCTGGGTGAGCTCGCGGTTCAAGATCCGGTACGCGCCGATCGTGGTCGTCGCCGAGGGCGCCATGCCCAAGGACGGCGACGCGGTCCTGAAGGACGAGACCCTCGACTCCTTCGGCCACGTCCGGCTCTCCGGCATCGGCGAGTGGCTGGCGAAGGAGATCGAGAAGCGCACGGGCAAGGAGGCCCGGACGACGGTCCTGGGCCACGTCCAGCGCGGCGGCACCCCCAGTGCCTTCGACCGCTGGCTGGCCACGCGCTTCGGGCTGCACGCGATCGACGCCGTGCGGGACGAGGACTTCGGGATGATGGTCGCGCTGCGGGGGACGGACATCGTCCGGGTGCCGCTGGGGACGCCACGGCGACGCTGAAGACGGTGGACCCGTCCTTGTACGCCGAAGCCGGCGTCTTCTTCGGCTGATCGCCGCGGTCCCGGTCACCACCTCACCGGTTTGTGGGCAGTCGTCCGCCAGGGGCGGACGACTGCCCACAACCTGTTGGTCAGACGCGTACGGCCGCGAGGAGCTCCGACACGATCGACGCGCCGTCGAGTGTCAGGACCGACTCGGGGTGGAACTGGACGCCCGCGAACCCCGGGCCCCGCAGGGCGTGGACGTCGCCCGTCACCGCGTCCCGGCTCACTTCGACCCCGTGCAGGGCCAGCTCACCCGCCGCACCCTCGTCGCACCGAGCCGTGAACGTGTTGTAGAAACCCACGACCTCCTCCCGCCCGAAGAAGTCGATCCGCTCCTGCGCCCCCTGGAACGGCACGTCCTTGCGGACGATGTCGAGGCCCAGCTCCGCCGCGATCAGCTCGTGCCCCAGGCACACCCCCAGCAGACCGTGCCGGTGCCCGCGCACCAGCTCCGCCGCGAGCCCCCGCAGCAGCCGCATCTTCGGGTCCCCGGCCTGCGCCGGATCGCCCGGTCCCGGCCCCAGCACCACCGGTCCCCGGTGCGCCGGCGCCGCCTCCCGCAGGCCCGGCTCGTCGAACCGCCGTACCGTCACCGCCAGCCCCGACGCGCGCAGCAGATGCGCCAGCATCGCGGTGAACGTGTCCTCGCCGTCCACCACCAGCGCGTGCCCCGACAGCCGACCGGACGCCCCAGCGGCCCCAGCCGCCCCGGGCGCGTCGGACGCGTCGGGCGTCCGCATCCGCAGCCAGAACGGAGCCAGGTCCGCGCGCCGGGCGGCCAGCGCGGCCTGGACCCGCGGGTCGTCGGCGAGCGGGGCCGTCGTCGGCCGGGCGGGCCGCGCCGGGACGTCCGCCACGCCCAGCGCGGCGAGCACCCCCGCGGCCTTGGCGTGCGTCTCGGCGACCTCGCCGTACGGATCGGAGTGGCGCACCAGCGTCGCGCCGACCGGCACCCGCAGCCGGCCGTCGCCGTCGATGTCGGCGGTGCGGATCAGGATCGGCGAGTCCAGGGTCTGGGCGCCGCCCGCGTCGCGGCCCAGCAGGGCCAGGGCGCCCGCGTAGTAGCCCCGACCCCGGTAGCGCGGGCCCCCGCCCCGGCCCCGGCCCTGGGTCCGCCCCGCGCCGTCCGGCCCCGCGGCCTCGTACCGCTCGATCACCCGGCACGCGTTCTGCACCGGCGACCCGGTGACCGTCGCCGCGAACATCGTCTCCCGCAGCACCTCCCGCGCGTCCAGCGACGACCGGCCGCGCAGCTCGTACTCGGTGTGCGCCAGGTGCGCCATCTCCTTCAGCCGGGGGCCGACGACGACCCCGCCCATGTCGCCGACGGTGCACATCATCTTCAGCTCCTCGTCCACGACCATGGACAGCTCCTCCACCTCCTTGCGGTCGTGCAGGAACTCCAGCAGCCCGGCCACGCTCGCCCCGTCGCGCGGATAGCGGTAGGTGCCGCTGATCGGGTTCATCACCACGGTCCTGCCGGTCATCCGGACATGGACCTCCGGGCTGGCCCCGACCAGCGTCCGGTCGCCCAGGTGCACCACGTACGTCCAGTAGGCCCCGCGCTCGCCGGCCAGCAGCCGGCGGAACAGCGCCAGCGCGTCGGCCGCCGAGAAGCCGGGGATGCGGCCCTCGAAGGTCCGCCGGATCACGAAGTTGGCGCCCTCGCCGGTGCCGATCTCGTCCTCGACGATCCGCCGGACGATCTCGGCGTACTCCGCGTCGCCCACGTCGAACGCCCCGCCTTCCACCCGCACTCGGTGGCCGGGCAGCTCCGCCAGTACCTCCGCCAGCGGCAGCTCGTACGTCTCCTCGGGGCGCAGGACGGCCAGCGGCGTGCCGTCGTCGTACGCGTCGAAGCCGCGCTCGCGGATCTGTCGGAACGGGATCAGCGCCAGGGCGTCGTGGGACGCCTCGCCCGCGGGCGCGCCGGTCGGCAGCGGGATGTCGGCCAGCCGCTCCACCTCGCCGACCGGCCCGATCAGCACCTCGACGACGTCGTCCGGGTGACCGGGCGTGCGGCGACGCAGCAGGGCGAAGGGCGGGCAGTCGGCGGAGAGCAGCCGTCGCACGACGGCGGCGGTGTCGTGGTGCATGTGCGGGGTTCCTTCCGGGAGGAGGGAAACGGCCCGCGCAAGAAAACGCCGAAGGCCGCCCCTCGGCGGCCTTCGCGTGTCTTGAGTGCAAGCGCGATCAGTGGGCCGCCGGATGAGCGGTCCACCACCAGTCCATGGTCAGTCGCGCGAACATGCCCGGCACCCTACCGGACCCGGCGGCGCAACGGGCCACGCGGAACGGACGAGTTGTCTCACCTTTTGGGCATCCGGCTGGACGGCCACCAAGACCCCTTACTGTTGACAGCGTGACCGTGAATGCCGAAACCCACGCCGGTGGCAACACCTGGCGCTCCCTTCCCGCGGCGCAGCAGCCCGACTGGCCGGACCACGAGGCTCTGCGCGATGTGATCGCCGAGCTCGAGTCCTATCCGCCGCTCGTCTTCGCGGGCGAGTGCGACCAGCTGCGCGCCCGGCTGGGAGCTGTCGCGCGCGGTGAGGCGTTCCTGCTCCAGGGCGGCGACTGCGCCGAGGCGTTCGACGCCGTCGGCGCCGACCAGATCCGCAACAAGCTCAAGACGCTGCTCCAGATGGGCGCCGTGCTCACCTACGCCGGGTCCGTCCCGGTGGTGAAGGTGGGCCGGATCGCCGGGCAGTACAGCAAGCCGCGCTCCAAGCCGACCGAGACCCGCGACGGCGTGACGCTGCCCACCTACCGGGGCGACTCCGTCAACGGCTTCGAGTTCACCGCCGAGGCCCGGATCCCGGACCCGCAGCGGCTGAAGCGGATGTACCAGGCGTCGGCGTCGACGCTGAACCTGGTGCGCGCCTTCACCACCGGTGGCTACGCGGACCTGCGCCAGGTGCACGCCTGGAACCAGGACTTCGTGAAGTCCTCCCCGTCCGGTCAGCGCTACGAGGCGCTGGCCCGTGAGATCGACCGGGCGCTGAACTTCATGAACGCCTGCGGGGTGGACCCGGAGGAGTTCAAGACCGTCGAGTTCTACTCCTCGCACGAGGCGCTGATCCTCGACTACGAGTCGGCGCTGACCCGCACCGACTCGCGCACCGGCCAGCTGTACGACGTGTCCGGGCACATGGTGTGGATCGGTGAGCGCACCCGGCAGCTGGACGGGGCGCACATCGAGTTCGCCTCCCGGATCCGCAACCCGATCGGGGTGAAGCTCGGCCCGACCACCACCCCGGAGGACGCGCTGACGCTGATCGACCGGCTGGACCCGGACCGCGAGCCGGGCCGGCTGACCTTCATCACGCGGATGGGCGCGGACAAGATCCGCGACCGGCTGCCGAACCTGGTGGAGAAGGTCAGCGCGTCGGGCGCGCAGGTCGTGTGGATCTGCGACCCGATGCACGGCAACACCTTCGAGGCCGCCTCCGGCCACAAGACGCGCCGCTTCGACGACGTACTGGACGAGGTCAAGGGCTTCTTCGAGGTGCACAAGAGCCTGGGCACCCACCCGGGCGGCATCCACGTCGAGCTGACCGGCGACGACGTCACCGAGTGCGTGGGCGGCGGCGACGAGATCTTCGTCGACGACCTGCACCAGCGCTACGAGACGGCCTGCGACCCGCGGCTGAACCGCAGCCAGTCCCTGGACCTGGCGTTCCTGGTCGCGGAGATGTACCGGGACCAGTAAGAGCTGCTCTGACATGCGATGGGGCGCGGATCACAGCGATCCGCGCCCTCTTGCACTTTTGCCCGACGGCCAGGGCGGGTAAGGTGAGGGTAACCTTACTGATCATCGGGTCCATCCAGGAGCACCGCGTGTACGTCTGCTCATGCTTCGGCATCACCGAGAAGCAGGTGCAAGAGCACGCGTCTGCCGGTGCCTGCACCCCCCGGCAGATAGCCGGCGCGTGCAAGGCGGGGACGGACTGCGGCTCCTGCGTGCGTCGGATCCAGGCGCTGCTCGGCCGGGGCGCGTGCCCCCGCCGCGAACTGCTCGACCAGGGGGAGCCCGCCGCCGCGGTGCTGGCCGCGGAGGCCGGCCCGGTCCCGGTCGCCTCCCGGGCCGCCTGAGCCAGGCGCCCGACCCGGACCTCAGCCGCCGTTCGGGGTCGTCTGCTCGATCTGCTGGGCGATGTAGAGCGGCTCGCCGAGCTTCTCGATGAGGTCCAGCTGGGTGTCGAGGTAGTCGATGTGGTGCTCCTCGTCCGCCAGGATGCTCTCGAAGATGTTGGCCGAGGTGATGTCCCCCTTGGCGCGCATCACCTCGATGCCGCGCTTGAGCCGGTCGATCGCCTCCACCTCGACCTGCCGGTCGGCCTGGAACATCTCGGTGAGGGTCTGGCCGATCCGGACGTGGAAGAGCCGCTGGTAGTTGGGCAGCCCGTCCAGGAACAGGATCCGGTCGGTGAGCACCTCCGCGTGCTTCATCTCGTCGAACGACTCGTGCCGGGTGTAGGCGGCGAGCTTGGTCCAGCCCAGGTTCTCCTGCATCTTGGCGTGCAGGAAGTACTGGTTGATCGCGGTCAGCTCGCCGGTCAGCTGCTCGTTGAGGAACTCGATGACCTCGGGGTCGCCCTGCATCGAGGGGCTCCTTCCAATCCAGGCGGGGAACGGCAGATTGCGCGCATCGTCGCACCGCGCCCTCGGGGAGTCCAGTAAGTTCACGCTTAGTACGGCTTGCCCGAATCGCCCTCCCGTCTCCCACCGCCACCCTCAAGGGAAGATTCTCCCTGGCCTGCGCTGGTCACGACCACCCCTCACGGTCTGACACCATGGAGCCATGGGTCAGTCGGAACACCGCGAGGGGGAGCTCGCACAGCTGCCTCCGGGGCAGCGGCTGCAGCGCGGTTGGCCGGTTACGCACTACGGGCCGGTCCCGAAGTTCAAACCGGACCGCTGGGAGTTCCGGGTCTTCGGCGCCACCGCCGACGGGGACAAGCACACCTGGACGCACGACGAGTTCTCCGCGCTGCCGTACACCACGGTCGTCGCCGACCTGCACTGCGTCACGAAGTTCAGCATGCTGGGCGCGGAATGGGGCGGCGTGGCCGCCCGTACGATCCTCGAACTCGCCCCGCCCGCGCCCGCCGCCACCCATGTGATGGTGTGGGCGGAGTACGGCTACAGCGCCAATCTGCGGCTGGCGGACTTCACCGGCGAGCGCACGATTTTCGCCACCCACAAGGACGGTGAGCCGCTCACCGCCGAGCACGGGTTCCCGGCGCGGCTGATCGTCCCGCACCTGTATGCCTGGAAGGGCCCGAAGTGGGTCCGGGGCGTTGAGTACATGACCGCCGACCGCCGCGGCTTCTGGGAGGAGCGGGGCTACCACAACCTCGGCGACCCCTGGCGCGAGCAGCGCTACTCGTACCAGGAGGAGCCGGGCGACGGCCCCGAGCTGTGACCCGGCGGCCGCGTCCCGCGCGTTTCCCGGTCGCCCTCAGGCGTCGCGCAGCTCCTTGAGCCGGGCCACGTCGGCCGCGTACTGCTCCTTGGGGCCCGGCGTCTCGATCACCAGCGGCACCCCCGCCGTCGCCGGGTGCCGGAACAGCTCACGGAACGGCTCGGCTCCGATGTGGCCCGCGCCGATGTTCTCGTGCCGGTCCTTGCGGGCGCCGGCGACGTCCTTGGAGTCGTTGGCGTGGATCAGTTTCAGCCGGCCCTCGCCCACCACCGACACCAGCTCGTCGAGGGTCTGCTTCATCCCGCCGGGCGCCGCGAGATCGTGGCCCGCCGCGAAGGCGTGGCAGGTGTCGAGGCAGACACCCAGCCTGGGGTGGCGGTCCAACGCGTCGAAGTACGGGCCGAGATCCGCCACCAGCGAGCACAGGGACGCGCCCTGCCCGGCCGTCGGCTCCAGCAGCAGCCACGGGTCGTCGTCGTGGTCCAGCTCGTCCAGCAGCGGCAGCAGCAGCGAGCGGACCTGGGTCAGCGCGGTGGCGCGATCCCGCCCTCCGGTGGCGGAACCGGTGTGCACCACGACCCCCAGCGCGCCGATGGCCCGGCCGCGGCGCAGCGAGTGGCGCAGCGAGACGCCGGAGCTGTCGGCCGTGGCCGGGGTGTGCGAGCCGAAGTTGATCAGGTACGGCGCGTGGATGTACGCCGGGATCGACCGCTCGGCGCAGCGGGCGCGGAACTCCTCGTCCTGGGCGGGGCTGCCGGGCGGGGTCGCCCAGCCGCGCGGGTTGGCGACGAAGACCTGCACGGTCTCGGCGCCGATGTCGGCGGCGTACGACAGCCCCGTGCCGGCCAGGCCGCGGGCGGCCACCGGCACATGGGAGCCGATCGGATTGCGGGCGCGGCCCCGGGCGGGCCCCGGTCAGAAGACACCACCGTCGACCTCGATGGTGATCGTGCTGCCCTCGGCGGCCTTCTCGCCCGCCTCCACCGACTGGCCGCTGACCTCGTCGCCGGGGAACAGCAGCGGACGGTCCACCTCCACCTTGAAGCCCAGGTCCTCCAGCGTCTTCTTGGCGTCGTCGACGTTCTCACCCTCGACGTCGGGCACCTCGATCATCCGCGGGCCCTTGGAGACGCTCAGCGTGATCGTGTCGCCCTTGGCGGCCGGGCCCTCCGACGGCGACTGCTTGGCGATCGTGCCCGCCTCCTCCTGGGAGAACACCCGCTCCTCGGCGTACTCGACCTTGAAGCCCGCGTCCCGCAGGTCCGACTCGGCGTCGGCCACCGACTCGCCGATCACGTCC
This sequence comes from Streptomyces sp. XD-27, assembly GCF_030553055.1. Lineage (NCBI taxonomy): Bacteria > Bacillati > Actinomycetota > Actinomycetes > Kitasatosporales > Streptomycetaceae > Streptomyces > Streptomyces sp. XD-27. Next base: position 1,872,243 of record NZ_CP130713.1, on the reverse strand, counting down.
GGGACGTCGAGCTTCTCGCCCTTGCTGACGGTGATGCCGACGGCGGTGCCCGGGCGGCGGGTGGTGCCCGCGCGCGGGTCGGTGGCGAGCACCTGGTTCTGCGGGGTCTCGTCGCTGAACGCCCGGGTCACGGTGCCGACGCTCAGCCCCGCGTCCTGAAGCTGCTTGCGCGCCTCGCTGAGGGGCATGCCGACGACGTTGGGCACATCGGTCCGCGGCCGCCCCTTGGAGACCTTGATCGTCACGGTTCCGGTGTCGCGGATCCGGGAGCCGACCGCGGGCTTGGTGCCGATGACCTTGCCCCGCTCCGTGACGTCGCTGAACTCCCGGACGACCTTGACCTCCAGGCCCTCGTCGCGCAGCTTCTGCTTCGCCTTGGCCTCGGTCATGTCGATCACGCCGGGGACCTTGGTGAACTGGCCGGAGTTGATGTACCACACGCCCGCGCCGATGCCGAGGAGCAGCAGCACGGCGGCGACCATCGTCAGCAGCGGGCGCGGCGGCAGCCCGCGCCCCGCGCCGCGCCTGCCCCGCCGGGCCGGGGCGGGCGGCTCCGGCGGCAGCTCCAGGCGGCTGGTGTGCTCCATCACGTCGGCCCCGGCCGCCATCGGCACCGGGCGCGCGATGACGCTCGTACGGTCCTCGGAGTTGTCGTGCGTGTCGGAGGTCGCACGCGGCGGTACGAGGTCCAGCTGCGCCTCGGCGAGCTCGGCGCGGGCGGCCCGGGCCAGCCCCAGCAGCTCGACCGCGTCGTCCGGGCGCGACTGCGGGTCGCGGGCCGTGGCGCCCGCCACCAGGCCGTCCAGCGCGGGCGCGAGGCCCGGCACCGCCGCGGACGGCGCGGCGATGTCCTCGTGGAGGTGCTGGTAGAGGACCTGCGCCGGGGTGCCGCCCGCGTGCGGCTTGGCGCCGGTCAGCATCTCGTACAGGACCACGCCGCAGGCGTAGACGTCCGCGCGGGTGTCGGCGGTGCCGTGCTCGATCTGCTCGGGGGCCAGGTAGGACACGGTGCCCATGACCGAGTCGGTGGAGGTGCTGGTGGCGGTGTCGACGGCGCGGGCGAGCCCGAAGTCGGCGACCTTGACCCGGCCGTCGTCCCCGATCAGGACGTTCTCCGGCTTCATGTCGCGGTGCACGAACCCGGCGCGGTGCGCGGCGCCGAGCGCGGCGAGCACCGGCTCCAGGATGTCCAGGGCGGCGCGCGGCTGCAGGGCGCCGCGCTCGCGCAGCACGTCCCGCAGGGTGCACCCCGCGACGTACTCCATCGCGAGATAGACGTACGTCCCGTCGGTCCCCTGGTCGTAGACGCCCACCACGTTGGGGTGGGCGAGCCGGGCCACGGACTTGGCCTCGCGGATGAAGCGCTCGACGAAGGCGGCGTCGGCGGCGAGCGAGGGGTGCATCACCTTGAGGGCGAGCACCCGGTCCAGCCGGGTGTCCACGGTCCGGTAGACCGTGGCCATGCCACCGGCCGCGATCCGCGCCTCGACGCGGTACCGGCCGTCGAGCACCTGCCCGACCAAGGGGTCCTGGAGGGTCGTATCCACGACAACGCAGTCTACGAGCCGACTCGCACCGGCCCTCTACCCGTGGGTCCAGGCCGCCGTACTGCAGCCGAACGGTGACATGGCCACGGCCGGGGACCGGGCCCCGGCGGCGCGGGTCAGAACGCCGGACGCTCCGGGTCGAAGTCCGCCAGGCCCTCGGTCGGCGACGACGCCTGCGCGAAGTGCCGGCGCGGAATCCGGCCCGCGCGGTACGCCAGCCGCCCCGCCTCGACCGCGTGCCGCATGGCGCCCGCCATCAGCACCGGCTCCTGCGCCCGGGTGACCGCCGAGGCGAGCATCACCGCCGCGCAGCCCAGCTCCATCGCCAGCGCCGCGTCCGAGGCGGTCCCGGCGCCCGCGTCGAGGATCACCGGGACCCGCGCCCGCTCGACGATCAGCTGGAAGTTGTGCGGGTTGCGGATGCCCAGACCGGAGCCGATGGGGGACCCCAGCGGCATGATCGCGGCGCAGCCGGCCTCCTCCAGCCGGCGGGCCAGCACGGGGTCGTCGTTGGTGTACGGCAGGACCGTGAACCCGTCGTCGACCAACGTCTCGGCGGCGTCCAGCAGCTCGACCGGGTCGGGCAGCAGGGTCCGCTCGTCCGCCACCACCTCCAGCTTGATCCAGTCGGTGCCCAGCGCCTCCCGGGCCAGCCGCGCGGTCAGCACGGCCTCACCCGCGGTGAAGCAGCCCGCGGTGTTCGGCAGCACCCGGATGCCGTGCCGCTCCAGCACGGAGAGCACCGAGCCCTGCACGGTCGGGTCGAGGCGGCGCATGGCCACGGTCGTCAGCTCGGTCCCGGACGCCAGCAGCGCCCGCTCCAGCACGTCGAGGCTCGGCGCCCCGCCGGTGCCCATGATCAGCCGGGAGTCGAAGGCGGTCCCGGCGATGACGAGGGGGTCGTCCGCCATGGTCAGCCTCCCTGGACCGCGGTGAGGACCTCGACGCGGTCGCCGTCACGGAGCGGGGTGGACGGCCACTGGCCGCGCGGTACGACGGTCTCGTTGACGGCCGCCGCGACCCCGCTGGGGGCGGCGGTGAAGCCGGCCACGAGCCGGTCGAGGGTGAGGCCCTCGGGGATTTCGCGCGGCTCACCGTTGACGCTGACGGTCATGCGGACTGCTCCTGATCGGATGAGGGGGAGGTGGGGAACCGCTGCGGGGAGAACGGGCGGGCCTGCTCGGGCAGCGAGCCGGAGGTCAGCACCTCGGCCATGACATCGCCGGTGACCGGGGTGAGCAGGACGCCGTTGCGGTGGTGGCCGGTGGCCAGATGCAGCCCCGGCAGGGCCGTCGGGCCCAGCAGCGGGGCGTTGTCGGGGGAGCCGGGGCGCAGCCCGGCGCTGGTCTCGGCGAGCGGCAGCTCGGTGATGCCGGGCACCAGCTCGTGGGCGTCGCGGAGCAGCTCGTAGACGCCGCCCGCGGTGACGGTGGTGTCCCAGCCCAGCTCCTCGGTGGTCGCGCCCACCACCAGCTCGCCGTTCTCCCGCGGCACCAGGTAGACGTGTCCGCCGCGCACGACCGCCCGTACGGTCCGGGACAGGAACGGCGCGTACGCGGCGGGGACCCGCAGCCGCAGCACCTGCCCCTTGACCGGGCGGACCGGCGGCAGCACGGCCGGGGGCAGCCCCGCGATCCGCCCGCTGTGACTGCCCGCGGCCAGGACGGTCTGACCCGCGGCGAGGCGGGTGCCACCGGCCAGCTCGGCGCCGGTGACGGTGTCCCCGCTCATCTCGACCCGGTCCGCCCGCGAGGGGTGGAAGGCGACCCCGGCGCGCCGGCACGCGGTCAGCAGCGCCGCCGCGAGCCTCCGCGGATCGGTCTGGTGGTCGCCGTCCACGCGCAGTCCGCCCCGCACGCCGGGGGCCAGCATCGGCTCCAGGCGGCGGCACTCACGGCCGCTGAGCCACTGCGCGTCCAGCCCGCAGCGCTGCTGGAGCGCGTGCAGCTCCCGCAGGTGGGCGCGGTCGTCGGCGTCGAGGGCGACGGCGAGGGTGCCGCAGGCGCGGAAACCGGTGTCCTGCCCGCTCGCCTCCTCCAGCTCGGCCGTGAAGTCCGGGTAGCGGCGCGCGGAGGCGAGGTTGAGGCCGAGCAGTGTCTCCTCGCCGTAGTGGAGTTCGGTGACGGCGGCCAGCATCCCGGCCGCCACCTGGGCGGCGCCGCCGCCGGGCGCCGGATCGGCCACCGCGGTGCGCAGCCCCCGCTGCGCCGACCGCCAGGCCGTGACCAGGCCGATGATGCCGCCGCCGACCACGAGGACGTCGTACGGTCTGTCCGTTGCGTGCATGGGCCTTCTCGCCCCTCCCTTCGCCGGCATGACCCGGATCAGGTTCGTACGGTCGGAGGCCGCCTCAGCCTCCCTCTCAGCCCGGTGCGTCCGGGCTCCCGCGAGTGCGTGTGCCGACACCCTAGTACGCCCGCCGAAGCGGCCGGAAGGGCGAGCGAGACGGCCCGGATAGCTGACGATGTGTCAGAGATCTCCTCGCGCGGTGTTCCGGCCGACCGGCGGTACCGACCTACGATGATCAGGTGACCGATGGGCTGAGCGAGCGGAAGCGGACCGATACGGGCGACGGTGGACAGGCCCCCGGCGGGACCCGGGGGAGAGTCGTGATCGTCGGCGCCGGGATGGCCGGGGTCCAGACCGCCGTCGCGCTGCGCGAGGAGGGCTGGCCCGGCGCCATCACGCTGCTGGGCGCCGAGCCCCACCAGCCGTACGACCGGCCGCCGCTGTCCAAGGCGCTGCTGCTGGGCAAGGCCGAAGGCGCCACGTTCGACGTGGACTTCGCGGCGCTCGGCGTCGACCTGCGGCTGGGCAGCCGGGCCACCGGAGTGGACCTGGAGCGGCGGAGCGTGCGGACCGACGCCGGTCCGCTGCCCTACGACCACCTGGTGATCGCCACCGGCGCCGACCCGATCTCCCTGCCCGGCGCCGAGCAGGTGCCCGGCGTCCACCTGCTGCGCACCCTCGACGACGCGGAACGGCTGCGCCCGGTCCTGGCCGCGCGGCACGACATCGTGGTGGTCGGGGCGGGCTGGATCGGCGCGGAGTTCGCCACCGCGGCGCGCGAGGCGGGCTGCGCGGTGACCGTCGTGGAGGCGGCGGAGCGGCCGCTCGCGGGAGCGCTGCCGCCCGAGGTCGCCGCGTACATGGCGGGCTGGTACCTGGACAGCGGCGCCGAGCTGATCACCAGCACGCGGGTCGCCGCGGTCGAGGAGGGCGCCGTGCTGCTGGCCCCCGGCGGCGCCGCCCGGGCCGGGGGCCCCGAGGGCGGCAGGCGGCTGCGGGCGGACGCGGTGCTCGTCGGCATCGGCGCCCGGCCCGCGACCGACTGGCTGGCCGACTCGGGCATCGACCTGGCCGCGGACGGCTCCGTGCTCGCCGACGAGCGGCTGCGGACCTCGGCGCCCGACGTGTACGCCGTGGGCGACTGCGCCTCGTTCCCGTCCGCCCGCTACGGCAGGCGGCTGCTGGTGCACCACTGGGACAACGCGTTGCAGGGGCCGCGGACCGTGGCCGCCAACCTGGTCGGCTCGCAGCGGCCGCACTTCGCCGGCGCGGTGTACGACCCGGTGCCGTACTTCTGGTCCGAGCAGTTCGGCCGCTTCGTGCAGTACGCGGGCCACCACGCCGCCGCCGACGAACTGCTCTGGCGCGGGGACCCGAGCGGTGCGGCGTGGAGCGTGTGCTGGCTGCGGGACGGCGCCCTGGTCGCTCTGCTGGCGGTGGGCCGACCGCGTGACCTGGCGCAGGGCCGCAAGCTCATCGAGAGCGGCGCGCGGATCGACCGGGCGAAGGCGGCGGACGCCTCAGTTCCGCTCAAACTCGCGGCACGGTGAGCCCGGTGGCCCCGGCGGGGCACGCCGTGTGGCCCCGCGGGCGCTCCGCGGGGCGGCCGGCGGCGTGAATCAAGGGGACGCGGAGCGTTCGCCGGTTGTCAGTCCCGGATGGCAGTCTTGGACCCGTGACCGAGATTGACGCAAAGACCGATGCTCTCGTGGCCGCCTGGCTCACCCTTCCCGACATCGCGGAGCGGCTGGACGTGGAGGTGACCCGCGTCCGGCAGCTGGTCAAGGAGGGCCAGCTGATCGCCGTGCGCCGTGGCGAGAACCGGGTGCTCCAGGTGCCCGCCGACTTCATCGGAGACGGAAAGGTCGTCAAGGGGCTCTCCGGGACCCTGACGCTGCTGAAGGACGACGGCTTCAGCGACGAGGAGATGCTGGAGTGGCTGTTCACCCCGGATCCGACCCTGCCCGGCACCCCCGCACAGGCCTTGCGCGAGAATCGCGGCACGGAGGTGAAGCGCCGGGCCCAGGCGCTCGCCGTCTGATCCGGCACCAGGGCACCTGATCCAGCACCGGACGCCCGCCGTCCGACCCGAAGTCCGGACGCCCGCTGTCCGGCCCGAGGACCGGACGCCCACCGTCCGGCCATGAGAACCGACCGCGGTGTACGGGTCGGGGCGCCCCGCCCCGTACACCGCCTACCCGGGGGAGCGCACCCATGGCCCTTGCCGCCGACGCAGCACGCCGACAGCTGGCCGACGCCCGGCTGTATCTGTGCACCGACGCGCGCAAGCGCCAGGGTGACCTGCCCGAGTTCCTCGACGCCGTGCTGGCCGGCGGCGTCGACATCCTCCAGCTGCGCGACAAGGGCATGGAGGCGGGCGAGGAGCTGGCGCACCTCGCCGTCTTCGCCGACGCCTGCCGACGGCACGGCAAGCTGCTCGCGGTCAACGACCGGGCGGACGTCGCGCACGCCATCGGCTCGGACGTCCTGCACCTGGGCCAGGGCGACCTGCCGGTCCCGGCCGCCCGGGCGGTCCTCGGCGAGGGAGTCCTGATCGGCCGCTCCACCCACGCCGAGGCGGAGGTGGACGCGGCGATCGCCGAGGACGGCGTCGACTACTTCTGCACCGGCCCGTGCTGGCCCACGCCCACCAAGCCGGGGCGGTACGCGCCCGGTCTCCCGCTCGTGCGGTACGCGGCGGAGCGGGCGCCGGAGCGGCCCTGGTTCGCCATCGGCGGCATCGACGCCGACAATCTGGACGAGGTGCTGGCGGCCGGGGCGCGGCGGGTGGTCGTGGTGCGCGCGATCACCGAGGCCGACGACCCGGGGGCGGCCGCCGTGGAGCTGGCCAAGCGGGTGCGCGCTGCGGCATCGGAGCCGTCCGGAAAGTGAGACGTCGCACGCCGGAGCGCGGGTGACGTGCCCGCGCGTGGGCGGCGGTCTGTCCGCAGTGCGGACAGCGGCCGGGCAAAGCGGGCATATCGCCCTGGCCGACTGTGCCTGCGCCACCCCGCTGGCTAACCTGCCGATATGGCCCTAGGGACAGCTTCCACCAGGACAGACCGCGCACGTACGGTGCGTGACCTGCTCGCCTCCGGCGAGCAGTCCTATTCGTTCGAGTTCGCCGCTCCGAAGACCGAGAGAGGCGAACGGACCCTGTGGAACGCCATTCGCCGGATCGAGGCGGTCTCACCGACGTTCGTGTCCGTGACGTACGGCGCGGGCGGCTCGTCGCGAGAAGGCACCGTGCGCGCCACCGAGCGCATCGCCACCGACACCACGCTCACCCCCGTCGCGCACCTCACGGCCGTCAACCACTCCATCGCGGAGCTGCGCAACATCATCGGCCAGTACGCCGACGCCGGGATCCGGAACATGCTCGCCGTGCGCGGCGACCCGCCCGGCGACCCGATGGGCGCATGGGTGCGCCACCCCGAGGGCGTCACCTACGCCGCCGAACTCGTGCGGCTGATCAAGGAGTCCGGTGACTTCTGCGTCGGTGTCGCGGCATTCCCCGAAATGCACCCGCGCTCGGTGGACTGGGAGACCGACGTCGGTCACTTCGTCGACAAATGCCGGGCGGGCGCGGATTTCGCGATCACGCAGATGTTCTTCTACGCGGAGGACTATCTGCGGCTGCGTGACCGGGTGGCCGCGGCGGGCTGCGACACCCCGATCATCCCGGAGATCATGCCGGTCACGAACGTCCGCCAGATCGAGCGGTTCGCCCAGCTCAGCAACGCGGCCTTCCCGCCCGAGCTGGCGGAGCGGATCCTCGCGGTGCAGGATGACCCGGCGGCTGTACGCTCGGTCGGAATCGACTACGCGACGAATCTGTGCGCGCGGTTGATGGCCGAGGAGATCCCCGGGCTGCACTTCATCACCCTGAACCACTCCACGGCGACCCTGGAAATCTACGAGAATCTCGGACTGCACCAGCGGTCCGGATAACGACGGCCGGCGCACGGCGGCCGTCCGGGAGGGGCGCAGATGGGCTGGACGGTCCTCTACATCGCGTTCGGCGTCGTCGCGCTGTGGCTGCTCGCCGAGGTACTGCTGCAGCACAAGGCGCGGCTGCGCTGGCGGCTGGTCGCGTTCGCCGGCTTCCTCGGCGTGGTGGCCGGTGTGCTCTTCTCGAACGTGCTCGTGATCGGGGCGGGCGCGGCGGCCTTCGCCGTCGGGCAGACCTACGTGACGCTCTCCTTCCGGCGCGGCTTCACCGCGGGCTGGGCGATCAACCTCCCGCGGGGCGGAGCCGGTCGTTCCGCCGTCCCGCCGGTCAGCGAGCCGAAGCTCCAGGTCTCCGACCTGGAGGCGGTGCCGACCGCCCCGGAGGAGCCGCCCGCCGCCCCGCAGCCGCCGCTGCCCACCTACCAGCCGGAGCCGCTGCCCGACGACGACACCGGCGGGTACGCCGCGTACCGGGACCCGGAGCCCGCCCCTGAGCAGGCCCCGTACGCGGCGGAGGCGCCCGCCTACAGCGGCTACGACTCCTACGGCGGCGGCTATGACGCCTACGGTGGCGACACCTACGGCGGCGGGGCCGGCTACGGCGGCGGCTACGGCACCCCGGCGGCCGGTCAGGACACCGGCCATGACCCGCTGACCGGCGCCGGAACGCCCGACTACGCGGCCACCGGCTCCTACGACTACGGCACCGGCGCCGCCACGTACGCGACCGAGGCCGACGGGTACGGCGCCTACTCCGACCCGTACACCGGCGGGCAGCAGCCGTACGGCGGCTACGACCAGGGTTACGACCCGTACGGGCAGCAGGGTTACGGCGCGGAGCCCCAGGACCACTACGCCGCGGCCCAGGACGGCTACGCGCCTTCGGTCGACGGCGCCTGGGTCCCCCAGCAACGCGACGGCGAGCCCCCGCAGCCCTACCCGTACCAGCAGGGCTACGGCGGCTACGACGAGCAGCACCGCTACTAGGGCCGCCGGGGCCAGGGGGCGAAGCCCCCTGCCACGCGGCGGAGCCGCACCGCGGCCGCTACTGCGAGCCGCGCCAGTCCGCGCCGTCGACGATCAGGCCCGCGACCATCGCGCCCGACATCCCGGCATGGGCCAGTCCGCCGCCCGGATGCGCTCCGCCGCCCGCCAGGTAGAGCCCGGGTATCCGGGTGAGGTTGGCGGGTCGCAGGAGTCTGCCGCCCGCTCCGGCCAGCGCGGGAGCGGGCACCGCGCCGCCCGCCGCGCCGGTGTCCGCCGCCGTGTCGTACGGCGTGCGCACCTGATGCCACAGCACCCGGTCCCGCAGACCCGGTATCGCGGCTTCGGCGGCGGCCACCATCCGGTCCGCCTCCCGCCCCGCGAGGTCCGGGTCCGACCAGTCCACCGGCCCGTGCGGGGCGACGGTCGCGGTCAGCGTGACCGCCTCGTGGTCCTCGTCCGGCCGGGTCGCCGGATCGTCCGGCCGCAGCACCGTCACGGTCCTGCTCGGGCCGGCCGCCCCCACCCCGGCCCCCGGCTCCGCACCGTCGCCGAAGACGGACGCCAGCTCGGCGCCGCGATCGGCGGCGTGCACCACGGTCCGGTGGGCGGTGCCGTCGGGCCGCGCACCGCGCAGCGCCAGGAAGACCATGAGCCTGCCGGACGCGCCGCTCGCGGGGCCGCCCTCCGGGGGCCGGACGTCACCGTCCTGCCAGGCCCGCGCCCCGCCGAGCAGCCGCGGCAGGACGGCGGGATCGACGCCGCAGACCACGGCGTCGGCGGCCACCGGTGTCCCGTCCGCCAGGGTCAGGCCCGCCGCCCGCCCGTCCTTCTCGACGATCGCCGCGACCTCGGCGCCGAAGGCGAACTCCACCTTCCGCGCCCGACAGCGCTCGTACAGCGCGTCGGCCAGCGCGCGCATCCCCCGCGCACGTACCAGCTGCCGAAGGTCTGCTCCAGATACGGCAGGACGGTGGCGCTCGCGGGCGCGGTGCGCGGATCCAGACCGTACGCCAGCGCGTAGCTCTCCAGCAGGGCGACCGGGCCCGCGTCCCGCAGCTCGCGCGAGGCGATCCGCGCCAGGGTGCCCGGCTGCGCGCCGCGGCCCGCGCGGCCCCCGCGGAACCAGCCGCGCCGCGCCTGCGCCGGATACGGGTCGCGGTCCAGAGCGTGCGCGTCGAGGCGCAGCGGCTCCTCCAGCAGCGGTCTGCGCGTGGCGTCCCATGCCTCGCGCGCCCGGTTGATCAGGTCGCCCCAGCGCTCACCCGAGCCCGTGCCGAACACCTCGTCCAGGGCTCGGACGACTCCGGCGCGCGAGGCGTTGGGCAGCCGCAGGTCCGTCCCGTCGGGGAAGACATGCCTGCTCGCCGGGTCCACCTGAGAGAGCTCGACACAGCTCTCCAGACTCTCCTTGCCGGTCTTGATGAACAGGTCGCGGTAGACCGCCGGGAGGTGGAGCAGCCCGGGGCCGGTGTCGAAGGCGAAGCCGTCCCGCGCCAGCCGGCCGACGCCGCCGCCGTGGGTGCGCCCGCGCTCGTACACCGCCACCCGGTGGCCCGCGACGGCCAGCCGGGCGGCGGCCGCCATCGCGCCCATCCCGGCGCCGATCACCGCAATACGTGCCATGCCTGCGACTTTATCCGCAGCCACTGACAACGCCGCCGGGCACCTGGTGATCTCCGCCCACGGCTGAGTACGCGTACCTAGGCCCGCAGATGAGTAGCCGCGCGGATGGGCCGCCACCGGCCGGGACGGAAGAGTGGGGGCCACGGAAGGAACACCGCGCCGGTACCGCCGACACGGGGCTGCGGAACGGCGTGGGGTTCCCGACGAACCGGGGGAGGCGCCCGCCGGAAGGAGCTATGGGGGCTCCGACGGTGGGCGTACGACGGGGGAAGGCAAAACCGGGGGAAAGAGGAAACGGGGTAACGGGGGAGGCGCTGTTCCGGCGCGGACCGAGGGGGATCGGGCCGCACCGGAACAGCGCCGCCATGTGCGGTCGGCGGCCGCCTGCTACGGAGTGTTCTGCGGTAGCGGGTGGCCGCTGACCCTGCCTTGCAGCAGCCGGGAGAGCGCGGCGTGCACATCGTCGATGGAGCGCTCCGGCTGATACGACTGCCAGTCCAGCGCGGCGACCAGCACCATGCCGAACAGCGCGGACGCGGTCAGCGGGATGTCGATCTCCTCGCTCAGCTCCCCGGCGGCCACGGCCTCGCGCAGCACGGCCTCGATGACCGCGATGGCGCGCTGCCGGACGATCATGAGGGTGGACTGCCAGGCCCGGTTCGTGCGCCACAGCTCCGCGACGTACAGCTGGGTCAGCGACGGATAGCGGGAGATGAAGTCCAGTCCGGCCCGGATCATCGCGTCGAGCGCGTCCACATGGCTGCCGCCGCGCTCGGCGGTCTCGTCGGCGGCGTGCTGGAGCGAGTCGGTGAGCAGCTCGATGCCGTGGCGCAGCAACTCCTCGAAGAGCACGGTCTTGCTGGCGAAGTTGTAATAGACCGTGCCCTTCGCCACCCCGGCGCGATCGGCGATCTCGTCGACCGTCGTGGCGGAGAACCCCTTCTCGGCGATGAGGGTGACCGCCGCTTCGAAGAGTTTCCGCCGAGTGGCCTGGCGGCGCGTACTGCTGCTGTCCATGGGGACGATTCTGCCCGCTGAACGAGCCGTTCCAGTCCCGTACCCCGCTGCCGACCACCCGGCGGAGGCCGCCCCGGACCTGTCGCGGGACCCGTACTCCGGCCGACTGACGGGCCCGGCGCCGGTCACAGGCTCAGCTCCGGATGCAGCCGGTCGAGCGACCACACCTGCTTGCGCCGGGCTGACCAGGCGGTGAGCGCGAGCGCCGCCCCCGTGCAGGCCGCCAGCACGGCGCACGCCTCCCAGACCGGGCCGAGGCCGCCGCCGCTGATCAGCCGCCGCAGCCCCGCGACGACGTACGTCATCGGCAGGTACGGGTGCAGGGCGTTGAAGAACCCGGGGCTGGTCTGCACCGGGTAGGTACCGCCCGCCGAGGTCAGCTGGAGCATCAGCAGGACGAGGACCAGGATCCGTCCGGCCGGGCCGAACTGGGCGTTCAGCCACTGCACGATGGCGGCGAAGCAGGCGGTGGCCAGCACGAGGAAGCCGACCGTGCCCGCCGGCCTGGCCATGTGCAGGCCCAGCGACGACCAGTGCAGGACCGACAGCAGCAGCGTCGCCTGGAGCACGCCGATCGCGGCGACCGGCAGCCAGCCCGCCAGCGCGACGCGCCAGGCGGAGGCGCCCACGGCCAGCGCGCGCCGGTTGAGCGGCTGGATGAGCATGTAGCCCACCATCGCGCCTACCCACAGGGACAGCGGGATGAAGTACGGCGCGAATCCGGTGCCGTAGTTGGGCGCCTTGTGCAGCGACTGGGAGGCGAGCTTGACCGGATCGGCCATGACCTCGGTGCGCGCGTCCCGGTCCCGCTTGCCGTAGTCCGGGATCTTCTCGGCGCCCTTGTGCAGGCCGCCCGCCAGTTGTCCGGAGCCGTCGGCCAGCTTGAACAGACCGCCGTCGAGGGTGTTCGCACCCTCGTGGGCCGTGCCGATGCCCGTGTCCAGCGTGGACGCGCCGGTCTTGGCGGTGGTCAGGCCCGTATGGAGGGTCTTCGCGCCGCCTGCGACCTTGTGGGCGCCCGCGTTGAGCGCCTTGATCCTCGCCACGGCGGTGTCCAGGTCCCCGGCGAGGTTCGGGGCCTTCCCGGCCAGCCAGAGGGCCTTGGTGTGCAGGTCGTCCAGGCGGCCGCCGAGCGTCTCCAGGTCGGTGGTGTGGTTCTTCACCAGCGTGTTCACGTCCTCGGCCACATCGGCGGCGGTGTCGGCCGCGCCCACGGCCTTCTTCAACGCCGGGCAGTCGGCCGCCGGGAGGGGTGCGTCCGTGCAGCGCAGCTTGTAGTCGGCGGCGAGCGTGTTCGACGCCGCGCGTGCCTTGGTCGCCGCGGTGGCCGCGGACCCGGGGAGCTTGTCGAGATCGTCGGACGCCTTCTTGGCGGCGTCGGCGACGAGTCGGGAGACCTGCCCGATCTGCTGTCCGTGCTCCTGGAGGAACGGCCGTACCTTCGCGGACACTTGGTCGGCCTTGTCCGCCAGGGCCTGCGTTCCCTCGGCGAGATCGCTCGTCCCCGTCTGCAGCGTCTTCGCGCCGCCCGCGAGCTTGGCCACGCCGGTCTTGAGGGCGCTGCTGCCCTTCTTGGCCTTGGCCAGCCCCTGGGCGAGACTCGCCGTTCCCTTCTTGGCGTCCCCGATGCCCTTGTCGATCGTGTCGGCGCCCTCGGCGGCCTTCACCGTCTCGCCGTGGATGTCGGAGAAGGAGAGGAAGATCTTGTCGTAGAAGCCCCGGGACGCCTTGGTGGACGCGGCCGCGCGCACCTCGGAGAACACCGTTCGGGAGATCTGGCTGACGATGTAGTTGTTGGCGTCGTTGGTCCGCACCCGCAGCGCGCCGGTCTCGGGGTCGCCGCCGGAACTGGAGGCGATCCGCTCGCTGAAGTCGGCGGGCATGGTCAGGGACAGGTAGTACGTGCCGTTCTCCACGCCCTCGCGGGCCTCGGCGTCGCTGGTCTCGTGCCACTCGAAGGTGCCGCTGTCGAGGAGCTTCCTGGCGATGTCGTCGCCCGCGGTGAGCTTGTGCCCCTGGACGGTGGTGCCGCGGTCCGCGTTGACGAGCGCGACCGGGATCTTGTCCAGCCGGGAGTACGGGTCCCAGAACGACCACAGGTAGAGCGCGCCGTACAGCAGCGGCAGGAGTACCAGGGCCACGAGCGCCGCGCGCGGCATCCTTCCCCTGCCGAAGCGCTTGAGCTCAAGCGCGGCCAGCTTCGGTGCCCGCATCGTCGGCCCCCTCCTCGTTTTCGTTGGCTTCGGCTTCGGGCCGCTCGGCGGTCGAGACGACGACCGCCCCGTCGGGGGCCTGGCTGCACACCGCGAGGACGGTGGTGCCGCCCGCCGCGACGGCGCGCAGCATCGCCCACGCCTGTTCGCGCTCGGTGTCCGAGAGCTTCAGGTCGACGTCGTCGAGGGCGAGCAGCCGAGGCCGGCCGATCAGCGCCAGCGCCACCGAGAGCCGCAGCGTCTCCAGGCGTTCCAGGTCGCGTACGGACGTCCGCAGCCCCTTGGGCAGCGCGCCCGCCTCCAGACCGGACACCTTCATGGCCGCGTCGATCCGCGCCCTCGCCGCGGCCGTCCTCTCGCGGCGCGGCCGCAGCAGGGTCAGCGGCGAACCGCCGAATCTGCGGTCCAGGAGGGCGCGTTCGCGCAGGTGCTCGGCGACGGTGAGGGCCGGATCCAGCTCGCTGACCCCGGGTACGTGGGCGAGCGCGGAGACACGCCGGACCGCGGACATCTGCCGGGGCAGGCGCAGCCCGGCGACCTCGGCGTGCCCGGCGGAGGTGCGCATACGGCCGGTGAGCGCGAGCAGCGCGCTGGTGCGGCCCGAGCCGGACGGGCCGGTCAGGGCGATCAGCGCGCCGGGCCCCGCGGCGAGGCCGAGATGGCGGAACGCCCAGCCGCGCGCTCCTGCGACGCCGAGCCCCTCGGCCCGGACCGCCGCCCCGCGCGCGGTGTCCTTCGGTGGGGTGGTGTCCACGAGGCCTCCGTTCGGAGCGTCCGGTTGCTTTTTGAACTGACTGGTCAGTTCAAAAGAATTATGCAGCACGGCGCTCGGGCTTCGCGAGGGGGCTCCGTACCGGAGGCGTTCAGGCAGGTCACAGCCGATTGTCAGGGGGGCGCCCGACGAACTGACCGAAGGGAGCGCCCTGTTCGCCGCCGGCGCTCCCGCGGCGGCCGATGGCGGGGTGAGGGCAAGGAGGGTTGAGCGGGGGCGAGGGGAGACGCACCGGCCGCGGGGCAGCCTGTGCGGCATCGGGCGGGCGGCGAGGCAATAGGCTGGTGGCGCCGACGTCAGTCACTCGTCGTCACCGCCGCAGGCGGTGCCGGCGCCGCGCCGAGGAGCCATCCGCCGTGTCAGACCCGCTGCGCCCCCGTGCGTCCCTCCGTACCGCTGTGGTGTGGGAGGTCCTCCAAGACGCCCTGGACCGCCGGGCCAAGACCGCGGATCCGGCCGGGGGAGTTCTCGACGTCCTGGACACCGGAGGCGGCACCGGCAAGTTCGCCGTCCCCGTCGCCCGGCTCGGGCACCGCGTCACCGTGGTCGACCCGAGCCCGAACGCGCTGTTCGCGCTGGAGCGCCGGGCCGCCGAGGCGGGCGTCGCCGACCGGGTGCGCGGCGTCCAGGGCGACGCCCACGGACTCTTCGACGTCGTGGAGCGCGCCCAGTACGACGTCGTGCTGTGCCACGGCGTGCTGGAGTACGTGGACGACCCGGCCGAGGGCGTCCGCAACGCCGTCGCCGCGTTGCGTCCCGCGGGCACCCTCAGCCTGCTGGCCGCAGGCCTCGGCGGCGCCGTGCTCGCCCGTGCGCTGGCCGGGCACTTCACCGAGGCCCGGCACGCCCTGACCGATCCCGCGGGCCGCTGGGGCAAGGGCGACCCGGTCCCGCGCCGGTTCACCGCCGAGCAGCTGTCCGAGCTGGTCACCGCGGCCGGGCTGGAGGTCGGCGCGGTGCACGGCGTACGCGTCTTCGCCGACCTGGTGCCCGGCGTGCTGGTGGACACCGAGCCCGGCGCCGCCGACGCGCTGATGCGGCTGGAGGCGGCCGCCGCGGAGCTGCCCGCCTTCCACGCCATCGCGACCCAGCTCCACGTCCTCGCCGAGCGGGGCTGACCGCGCCACGTCGTCCCGCCCGCCACGCCGCGCCCGTCACGCCCGCCACGCCCCGTCACGCCCGGTGCGAACCGCAGGTCGGGACGGGTGGAGTGGGCCACAGGAACCCCGTCGCGGGCCCTCGCCCCGTATGATCAGGGGACGCCGCTCGGCATGGCGGATCGGCGGGTGGGGAATGCAGGTTTCAGCGCCACTGTCCACCACAGCGGTACCGGTGGGTGAATTGGCGCAGAGGGGCGGGTTTCACGGGGGCGATTCCCTGCCTATCCTGAAAGGGTCGCACCCGGTCGCACCCCCGCGACCGACGAGTAGGAGGACTCTGTGCCGCTCTCGGAGCACGAGCAGCGCATGCTCGAGCAGATGGAGCGAGCGCTGTACGCCGAAGATCCCAAGTTCGCGACAGCGCTTGAGGGTAGCGGCCTGCGCACGTACACCCGGCGACGGGTCTACCAGGCGGTCGTTGGTTTTCTGGTGGGCATCGCGCTCCTCATGGTCGGCGTGGCTGTCCAGCAGATCTGGGTCAGCGTGGTGGGGTTCCTCGTCATGCTCGGCTGTGCCGTGCTCGCGGTGACCGGCTGGCGCAAGGCGCCCAAGCCGGGGGAGCGGCGGGAGCGGGGTGCCGGACACGGCGGAGCCGCCTCCGGCCGCCGCCAGGGCCGTCAGCGCCGCTCGATGATGGACCGCATCGAGGAGCGGTGGCAGCGCCGCCGCGATGAACAGGGGCACTGAGACATCATCTGATCGGTGAGGGCGGATGCCGCACGGCATCCGCCCCTCACCGCTGTCTGCCCCGCACCGCCGCCCGGCTCTGGCCGGGCGGCGGGACGGCGGTCGCCCTCACCGGGCCGGGCTCACTGGCGCCGGGCCCGTCGCGGCAGCGTGGACCAGCGCGTCCACCGGCGGGATGCCCGGCTCCAGCGGTCCGTCCACACGGACCAGCGCTGCGAGCCCGCCCATACCAGTCGGACGGCCGACCGCGGGGCGAGCAGCGCCCGCCACCGCGTACGCCGGCCTGCCGAGGTCTTCAGGCCGGTGATCACCAGCCGCACGTCGTCGGCCAGCCCGGTCACCGGGCGCGGCAGCGGGGCGTACAGCGCCTGCTCGACCGCCTGCGCGACCCGGCCCGCCGCCTCGGACGCCGCCGGGTCCAGTCTCCCGGCCTCCGTGATCCGGGCAACGGCCCGGCGCGAGGTCTGCGCGTCGTCCGGTGCGATGCCGTAGTCCCAGGCCGTGTCCACGAGCTCCCGCCAGGCCGCGAGGGTGCGGTCGGCCGCGTCCTCGGGGGTGCGACCGCCGGAGCCGCCCAGCCGCCGCCTGCGGACGCGCAGCCGCCACAGCATCGGCGCCAGCGGTAGCGCGATCAGCAGCCCCGCCAGCGCGCCGAACCCCACGATCGTGGTCGCGCGGGATGTCCAGCCGCCGCTCTGCGAGTCGTCGTCGGACGGGGCGGGCGGCGCGGCACCGCAGTCGCCGAGCTTGCGCGCGTCGGGCGGGCAGCTGTCCGAGGGCGAAGGAGCCACCACCGGCGGGCGCTGCGCTCCGCTGGGCCGCGGCGTCGGGACCTCGGGGTCGTCGCCCGACGGAATCGGCTCGATGGTGTAGTCGGGCTGCGAGCCGCGGCTCGGGGTGGGCTCGAAGCGGGTCCAGCCCACGCCCTCGAAGTACAGCTCGGGCCAGGCGTGCGCGTCCTTGATGCCCACCGACATGGAGCCGTTCGACTGGGCCGTCCCCGGAGTGAACCCGACCGCGACCCGGGCCGGAATGCCCAGCGTGCGGGCCATCGCCGCCATCGAGAACGAGAAGTGGACGCAGAAGCCCTCCTTCTGCTCCAGGAACCGCGCGATGGCCTGGCTTCCGGTGCCCGCCCGCACCTGCGTGTCGTAACGGAACCCGCCCTCGTAGGAGAACCAGTCCTGGAGCTTGACGGCCTTCTCGTAGGCGTTGCGGGCCCCGGCTGTCACCTTCTCCGCCGTCTGTCGCACCACCGGCGGCAGGGAGTCCGGCACCTGGGTGTACTCGCGCAGCAGCCGCGCGGACGGGGCGGGAGCGGCGGCCAGCTGATCGGCGGTCGGCTGCACTCGCAGGCTGGAGACCTGGTACCGCGCGCCCTTGGTGGTCTGCCCCCGGTCGCCGACCAACGTGCGGCCTTCCGGTTCGAAGCGCCAGCGGCCGTCGATGTCGACCTTGGAGGCGGGGTAGGGGAGCGGCAGCCAGCTCTGGGCGTACCACTCGGCGGCCGATATGGACGTGGTGATCTCGGTGGTGCGGATGTCCGAGCCGAGTCCCGGCGGCCGGGGCAGGGTCTCCGGCACATCCGTGACCTTGCGCTCCGACGGCTTCCACGCCGTCCCGTCGAACTGGTCCAGGGCGACGATCCGCAGATACAGGTCCTTGGTGGTGTCCGCATCGGTGCGGTAGCTGAGCACCTGGCGGTTCTTCGGCTGGTTGAGGCTGTTCTGCAGCGACACCAGCGGGTTCACCGCGGAGATCGTGCTGCTCCCGCCGCCGCCCGTCTTGCCGTTCCCGCGGCGGTCCAGCAGCCCGCCGTCCAGCGACGGCAGCGCCGCGGGCACGGCGAGCGCGACCCCCAGCGCCAGCGCGCCGATCCGGCGTCCGGTGCGGACCGGGACGAGTGGCGCTCCTCCGCCCGCCGCGGCCGGCCCGGACGCCATCCGGTCCGGCGAGCGCGGACCGCCACCGGCGAAGAGCCGCCCCCACTGCGACAGCCGGTCCCGGCCCTCGGCCAGGAGCAGCAGCAGATAGCCGCCCGCGGCCAGCAGGAACCACAGCCAGTCGCGGCCGTCGTCCGACAGTCCGGCGGCCACCGAGAACAGCGCGAGCAGCGGCAGCCCGGCGGGCGCGGCGCTGCGGTACGTCACCGCCAGCGCGTCCACCACGAGCCCGATCACCAGCACGCCGCCGACCAGCAGCAGCCGGATGCCGTCGGTGAGCGGCGCCGGGATGGCGTACCGCCCGACGTCATCGGCACCGGCCCGCAGCAGCCGGCCCAGCTCCTGGAACGCCTGTGGGGTGGGGACCACGCCGCCGAGCGCCCGCTCCCGCGCGAAGACCGCGGTGAGCAGCAGCAGTGTCACCAGGACCTGGGCCGCCAGAGTCAGCGGCCGCGCCAGCGGGACCCGTCGTGCCGCGACGCCCACCCCGCTCTGGACGCAGACCAGAAGGATCGCCTGAAGCAGCCACCGGGTCGGATGGACCAGCGGCAGCAGTGCGCACGCCGACGTCAGCGTGGCCACCGCCGCGAAGATCGCCAATCGCGCCCGACCGCTCATGAGACCCCCATCGTGCTCGCCGTCGGCGCGGGACCCGCGTCCGCCCGGTTCCCGAACCGGGCATCGGTGTGCCGCCACAGGTGGGACAGCGGCACACCGGGCCCGACCAGCAGCGCCGTCCACCCCGCCTCGCGCAGCAGTCGCAGCCGCGCCTGGAGCCCGCCGGGATCGGCCGGCCACACGCCCCGCGTCCAGGCCGCGTTGTCCAGGACGAACGCCACCGCGGCGCCGCTGCGCTGCCGCATCCGCGCCACGATCGCGGCCTGCTCCTCGTCGAGATCGCCGAGGAACGCCACCAGCAGCCCCTCGGTCCCGCCCCGCAGCACGTCGTACGCGGACGAGAGGCTCTCCCCGCCCGAGTGGTCGACGACGGCCAGGGCGTCCAGCAGCATCCCGGCGGTGTCCGCCGACTCCAGGGACGAGCCGGAAAAGCCCACCCCGTCGGCACCGGGGATCGAACTGCCGGTGTCGGTCAGCAACCGGACGGCGTATCCCCGCTCCAGCAGGTGCACCGCCGCGGAGGCCGCGCCGGACACCGCCCATTCGAAGGCGGAGTCCGGCCCCGCGCCGATGTGGGCGACGGCCCGGGTGTCCAGCAACACTGTGCAGTGCGCCCGCTGCGGCTGCTCCTCGCGCCGGACCATCAGTTCGCCGTAGCGCGCGGTGGACCGCCAGTGGACGCGGCGCAGATCGTCCCCGTGGCGGTAGCCGCGCGGGATCACGTCGTCCTCGCCGGCCAGCGCCAGCGAGCGGTTCCGCCCGTCGCCGTACCCCGCGGCCTCACCCGCGAGCCGCACCGCCGGCAGCGGCTCCGCCCTCGGCACCACCGTCAGTGTGTCGTAGGCGCTGAACCCGCGCGTCAGCTCGCACATGCCGAACGGGTCGGTCAGCCGCAGCTGGAGCGGGCCCAGGGGATAGCGCCCGCGCAGGTCGGAGCGGACCCGGTAGGACACCTCACGCCGCCCGCCCGGCTCGATCCGGTCCAGCACGAACCGAGGGCGCGGCCCCAGCACGTACGGCACCCGGTCCTGGAGCATGAGCAGTCCGGTGGGCAGACGCGAGACGTTGTCGATCCGCAGGTGCACCCGTGCCTCGGAACCGGCGGGCACCCGCCCGGGGTTCAGCCGCCGGCTGCCCGCCACCCGGTACCGCGTGCGGTACAGCACCACGACGCACATGATCGGCAGCACCGCGAGCAGCAGCCCGACCCGCAGCAGATCGGTCTGTCCCAGGGCGAAGCTGCACCCCGCCGCCGCGATCCCGGCGGCCAGGAAGGAACGCCCCCGTGTCGTCAGCCCGGAGAACGCGGACCGCATCCCGCTCTCGTCGTCACCGCCGCCCGGCGGTGTCCCCCGCCGGACATCACACCCTCCGCACGCCGGGCGGCTGCCGGCCGTACTCCACCGGAGGCATGGGGGGCATACCGGGCGGTGCCGCCGGCGGCATGGCGGGCGCCGGGCGCGCCGCGGCGCGCGGCGCGGCGGTCGGCACCGGCACCCGGTGCAGGATCTCGGCCACGACCTGCTCGGAGGTACGCCGGTTCAGCTGGGCCTGGGCCGTGGGCAGCAGCCGGTGCGCGAGCACGGGCACGGCCAGCGACTGCACATCGTCCGGCAGCGCGAACTCCCGCCCGGCGAGCGCCGCGGCCGCCTTGGCCGCCCGCAGCAGGTGCAGCGTCGCGCGCGGCGAGGCGCCGAGCCGCAGATCAGGGTGGTTGCGGGTGGCGGCGACCAGCTCGACCACGTACCGCCGGACGGGCTCGGCCACATGGACGGTGCGGACGGCGTCCACGAGCTTGACGATCTCGTGCGCGTGCGCGACGGGCCGCAGGTCGTCCAGCGGCGAGGTACCGCCGTGCACGTCCAGCATCCGCAGCTCGGCCTCCGGACTCGGATAGCCGACCGACACGCGGGCCATGAAGCGGTCCCGCTGCGCCTCCGGCAGCGGATAGGTGCCCTCCATCTCCACGGGGTTCTGTGTGGCCACCACCATGAAGGGGCTGGGCAGTTCGTACGACTGCCCGTCCATCGTGACCTGCCGCTCCTCCATCGACTCCAGCAGCGCCGACTGGGTCTTGGGCGAGGCGCGGTTGATCTCGTCGCCGATGACGATCTGCGCGAAGATCGCGCCCGGCTTGAACTCGAACTCCTTGCGCTGCTGGTCGTAGATACTCACGCCGGTGACGTCCGACGGCAGCAGGTCGGGCGTGAACTGGATGCGCCGCACCGAGCAGTCGATGGACCGCGCGAGCGCCTTGGCGAGCATGGTCTTCCCCACGCCCGGGACGTCCTCGAGCAGCAGATGCCCCTCGGCCAGCAGCACCGTCAGCGAGAGCCGGACGACCTCGGGCTTGCCCTCGATGACGCTCTCCACCGAACGGCGGATCCGCTCCGCCGTGGCGGTCAGATCTCCCCGAGTCGCGACTCCGCCCGACTGGGGGCACCCCCATGGCTCGCCCGCTCGTCATAGGTCGTCACCCGGCCCTCCTCGGCCCTTCCCCACGCTCGCGAGGAGCAGGGGATACCCCAGGGCCGACGCCTTGGACACGGACCGGCCCACCCCGAAACGCGTACACCGGTCCCTCCGCTGCCGCGGTGGGGATGTACGTACGCAATCTTGCCGTCACCGCGGCAATCCCGTCACTCGCCTGTGGATAACTCCGGGCGAAGCGCCGAGACCGCCGCGGCAACGGCTGCCTGTTCGAACTCAGGCCTGCGGATCGATCTCCCGGAGCAGGCCCGTGTGCACATCGAAGACGAAGCCTCGCACATCGTCCGTGTGCGGCAGGAAGGGGGAGGTGCGCACGCGCTGCATGGACTGGCGCACGTCCTTGTCGAGGTCCTTGAACGCCTCCACCGCCCACGCCGGCCGCTGGCCGACCTCGGCCTCCAGGTCGTGCCGGAAGTCCTCGGTGAGGTTCAGCAGACCGCAACCGGTGTGGTGGATGAGCACCACGCTGCGGGTGCCCAGCGCTCGCTGGCTGATGGTGAGGGAGCGGATGACGTCGTCCGTGACCACACCGCCCGCGTTGCGGATGGTGTGGCAGTCACCGAGCCGCAGGCCGAGGGCGGCGTGCAGGTCGAGACGGGCGTCCATACAGGCGACGACGGCGACGTGCAGGACGGGCCGGGCGTCCATCCCCGGGTCGTGGAACTCGGTGGCGTATCGGGCGTTGGCTGCGACGAGACGGTCAGTGACCGTGCCTCCTTCACGAGACACGCTGTCGGCTGAGTGGGGCAGCGGCTGAGGCGCGGATATCGACATGGTTACGAAGGTATGCGGAGCTGCGGAAACGCGCTGCCTGTGAGGTCGGGCAAAAGGGAGGCAAAGAGGCGCGACGGCCTCTTGTGTGAGGTAACCCACACGAGTGGTGCGGGGGCGGTCGTCCAGGTGGCGGCCGGGATCCGGCGCGCCCGCGAGACGCGCTGGCCGGTTGGTTGACCGAAGGGACGAGTGGACTAAAGTGACGCGAAGTGGGAGGCGTGACGCTCCCCTCAGGATCCCGAACACCTACGCGTGCGCGGCGCGTACGTACCACTCGGCCTCCTCCCGCTCCCGGTCGCCTGACGCCTCTTCCCCGGCGCCAGAAGGCCGCTTCCCCTTCAGAGCGGGTGGGGACCAGGCGGTACGTACCTGCGCGCCGGACCTCAGAAGGGCGCATGAGCAGCAACGCTCTCCACGTTCCCGTCATGCTCCAGCGGTGCCTGGACATGCTCGCTCCCGCCCTCGCCCAGCCCGGTGCGGTCGTGGTGGACTGCACGCTCGGCCTGGGCGGGCACAGCGAGGCGCTGCTCGCCACCTTCCCCGCCGCCCGACTGGTCGCACTCGACCGGGACCCGGCCGCGCTCGAGCTCTCGGCCGAACGGCTGGCTCCCTACGGCGACCGGGCGACGCTCGTCCACGCCGTCTACGACGAGCTGCCGGAGGTCCTGGATCGGCTGGGCATCCCCCGGGTCCAGGGCATCCTCTTCGACCTCGGCGTCTCCTCCATGCAACTGGACGAGGCCGACCGCGGCTTCGCGTACGCCCAGGACGCGCCCCTGGACATGCGCATGGACCAGACGACCGGGATCAGCGCCGCCGAGGTGCTCAACACCTATCCGCCCGGTGAGCTGGTCCGCATTCTGCGCACCTACGGCGAGGAGAAGTTCGCCCGGAAGATCGTGGAAGCGGTGGTCCGGGAGCGCGAGAAGGAACCGTTCAGCAACAGCGCCCGGCTCGTGGAGCTGATCCGCACCGCGCTCCCGCAGGCCGCCAAGCGCACCGGGGCAACCCGGCCAAGCGCACCTTCCAGGCGCTGCGGATCGAGGTCAACGGCGAGCTCGCGGTCCTGGAGCGCGCGATCCCGGCGGCCGTCTCGGCCCTGGCCGTGGGCGGCCGGATCGCCGTCCTGTCGTACCACTCGCTGGAGGACCGCCTGGTCAAGCAGGTCTTCGCGGCGGGTGCGGCGAACACCGCGCCCCCCGGGCTGCCGGTCGTCCCCGAGCGCTACCAGCCGCGCCTGAAACTGCTGACGCGCGGCGCCGAGCTGCCCACGGAGGAGGAGGTCGCGGAGAACCGGCGCGCCGCCCCGGCGCGGCTGCGCGGCGCCCAGCGCATCCGCGAGGACGTGGCGTGAGCGCGGGCGCGGGCGACGACGCGACGGCAGCGGGACGAGGCCCGCGGAGGAACGCGGCGGCAGCGGAACGCAGCCCGCGGGGGAACGAGGGGGGATGGGGGGAATGGTGAGCCTGTCGGGGGCATCGGGCGCGGCGGCCGCCAAGCGGACCCCGTTCGTCCTGCTCGTCGTGGCGCTGCTCGGCGCCGGGCTGATCAGCCTGCTGGTGCTCAACTCGGCCCTCAATCAGGGCTCCTTCGAACTCGACCGGCTGGAGAAGCAGACCACGGAGCTCACCGACGAGCGGCAGGCGCTGCAGCAGGAGGTGGACCAGCTCTCGGCCCCCGACGCACTGGAGCGCCGCGCCCGCGAACTGGGTCTGGTGCCCGGCGGCAGCCCGGTCTTCATCGGCCCGGACGGCGCGGTGCGCGGCGTCCCGCAGGCGGCCGACGGTCTGCCCGCCACGCTGTTCGCCCCCGCCGCGCCGCAGGTCTCGCTGCCGGCCCCCAGGCCGTCCGCGGGTCCGGCGCCCGCCCTGCCCGTGCTGTCCGTCCCGACCTCCGGGAGGTGACGCCGTGCCGCGCTCCTGGCCGCTTCCCGCCGTACGCCGCACCGTCGGCGCAGGCCCGGTCGGCGCGGGCGTCGACGCAGGCCCGGTCGCCGCGACTGTCGACGTAGGCCCGATCGGCGCCGTACGCCGGGCGGTCGCCGTATGACGGCCCCACGCGACCCCCGGCGCCGGGTCCCGCGCCCCGCGCGACCCCGCGGTGACGGCGCCGCCCGGTCCCGCGGACAGGCGGCGGCCCGCAAGCGCGGCGAATCCGGTACGGCCCGGCCGCGCCCCGCCGTACGCCGCCCCGGCCGGCGCCCGACCCGCCCCGGCACCGGCACCGGCAAGGGAAGCCAGGCTCTGCGGCTCGGCAGCCCGCGGCCCCGGCTCCGGCTGGTCACCCTCGGCCTGACGCTGGTGATGCTCGCCTTCGTCGTCCGGCTGCTCCAGGTCCAGGCCGTCGACGCCGACGCGTACGCCTCCAAGGCCAACGTCAACCGCTACATCCCGGTCCGGCTCGCCGCCGAGCGCGGCACCATCACCGACCGGTCCGGCGTCGACCTGGCCACCACCGTGGACGCGTACGACATCACCGCCGCCCCCGACCTGCTCACCCGCGAGAACACCGGCATCCACGACGCGCCGCGGCGGGCCGCCGCGCTGCTCGCGCCGATCCTCGACGCGACGGAGGCGGACCTGACCGAGAAGCTCACCGCCAACCCGCGGTCGAAGTACGTCGTCCTGGCCCGCCAGCAGACACCGCAGGTCTGGAACCGGATCAAGGACCTCAAGAGCGACCTGGCGGGCAAGGCGAGCCGGCACAAGGGCGTGAACGTCCTCGCCGGGGTCAACCGGGAGGCGCACAGCAAGCGGGTCTACCCCAACGGAGACCTCGCCGCCGGAATACTGGGCTTCGTCAACGCGCAGGGCGAGGGCGCCGGGGGCGTGGAGCGCCTGTTCGACAAGGAGCTGGCGGGCCAGGACGGCAAGCGCGTCTACGCCCAGTCCGGCGGCCGCCAGGTGCCCACCGCCGACGTCCAGGAGCAGCCCGCGGTACCCGGCTCCGACGTCGAGCTCACCATCGACCGCGACATCCAGTGGGCCGCCCAGAGCGCCATCAGCGAGCAGGTCGAGCGGTCCAAGGCGGACCGCGGCTACGTCGTCGTCCAGGACACCCGTACCGGGGAGATCCTGGCCCTGGCCAACGCGCCCGGCTTTGACCCCAACGACGTGTCGGGGGCCGACTCGGAAGCGCTGGGCAACGCCGCGCTCACCGACGCCTACGAGCCCGGCAGCGTCAGCAAGGTGATGTCGATGGCCGCCGTGCTGGAGGAGGGCGCCGCGCGCTGGGACACCCACGTGGAGGTCCCCAACCGGCTGCCCCGCGCCGACCGGGCCTTCGCCGACGACATCGACCACGCCACCTGGTTCCTCACCCTCAACGGCGTGCTCGCCAAGTCCAGCAACATCGGCACCATCCTGGCCGTGGAACAGCTGGGCAGGACCCAGCGGGAGGCCAACCAGGTCCTCTACTCCTACCTGCGGAAATTCGGCATCGGCAGGCCCACGGGACTCGGCTTCCCCGGCGAGACCTCGGGCATCCTGGCCGCACCGCGCGACTGGAGCGCCTCCCAGCAGTACACGATCCCGTTCGGCCAGGGCCTGTCCCTCAACGCCGTGCAGGCCGCCTCCGTCTACTCCACCATCGCCAACGGCGGCGAGCGCATCGCACCGTCGCTGGTGCGCGGCACCAAGGACGCCGACGGCGGGTTCACCCCCGCCCCCGCCTCCCAGCGCACCCGCGTGGTCAGCAAGGACACCGCGAAGACGCTGGCCACCATGCTGGAGTCCGTCGTGGACGACCGGGAGGGCACCGGCGCCAGGGCCAAGATCCCCGGCTACCGGGTCGCGGGGAAGACCGGCACCTCCAACCGGGTGGATCCGCGCACCGGCCGCTACCACGGGTACACCGCCTCGTTCGCCGGGTTCGCGCCCGCCGACGAGCCGCGGGTCACCGTCTACTGCGCCGTCCAGAACCCGACCAAGGGCAGCTACTTCGGTGGCCAGGTCTGCGGCCCGGTGTACAAACAGGTCATGGAGTTCGCACTGAAGACGCTGCGGGTCGCGCCGTCCGGCAAGCCCTCGGCGCGGCTGCCCGTGAGCTACTCCCCGGGCACCTGAGGGGACGCGCCGTGACGACGATCACGCCCTCGCCCGGGAATCGCGGCCCATTTCGCGGCGAGGCGGGTACGCCCGGTACGCTCACGGCCGTGCCCCACGCTGATCAGTCTCAAACCTCCCAGCCGGACGCTCCCGCGGTTCACCCGGGAGCGCCCCGGCCCCGCCAGGTCCGCCCCGTCCCGTTCGCGGAGCTGGGCGATCAGCTCGGCGTCGAGGCGCCGGCAGGGAAGCCGGTCACCGGGATCACCCATGACTCGAGGGCGGTACGCCCCGGCGACCTGTACGCCGCGCTGCCCGGCGCCCGCTTCCACGGCGCGGACTTCGCCGCCCAGGCCGCCGACCTCGGCGCCGTCGGCGTGCTGACCGACCCGGCCGGCGCCGACCGCGCCGCCGCCACCGGGCTGCCGGTCCTCACCGTGCCGGACCCGCGGGCCCGGATGGGTGCCCTGGCGGCCACCATCTACGGCGAACCGGGCCGGGACCTGCTCCAGATCGGCATCACCGGCACGTCCGGCAAGACCACCACCGCGTACCTCATCGAGGGCGGGCTGCGCGCCGCGGCGGGAGCACAGGGACTGGCCGGCCTCATCGGCACCGTCGAGACCCGGATCGGCGACGAGCGCGTCAAGTCCGAGCGCACCACGCCGGAGGCCACCGACCTCCAGGCGCTGTTCGCCGTCATGCGCGAGCGCGACGTCCGCTCCGTGGTGATGGAGGTCTCCAGCCACGCCCTGGTCCTGGGCCGGGTGGACGGCTGCGTCTTCGACGTCGCCGTCTTCAACAACCTCAGCCCGGAGCACATGGAGTTCCACTCCGGCATGGACGACTACTTCCAGGCCAAGGCGCAGCTGTTCACCAAGGCCCGCAGCCGCGCCGCGGTCGTCAACTACGACGACGAGTACGGCAAGCGGCTGGTCGGGCTCGCCGAGGTCCCGGTCACCACCTTCTCGGCCGAGGGCCACCCGGACGCCGACTGGCGCGCCGCGGACGTCGAGGTCGGCGCGCTCGGCTCCACGTTCACCATCCTGGGGCCGAAGGGTGAGCGCGTCCGGGCCGCGTCCCCGATCCCCGGCCCGTTCAACGTCGCCAACGCGCTCGCCGCCGTCACCGCCCTCGTGGCCGCCGGAGTCGACCCGCAGACCGCGGCCGACGGCGTCGCCGCCGTACCCGGCGTGCCCGGCCGGCTGGAGCGGGTGGACGCCGGACAGCCGTACCTCGCGGTCGTCGACTACGCCCACAAGACCGACGCCGTCGAATCGGTCCTGCGCGCGCTGCGCAAGGTCACCAAGGGCCGGCTGCACGCCGTCCTCGGCTGCGGCGGCGACCGCGACCCGCACAAGCGCGCCCCGATGGGCGCCGCGGTCGCCCGGTACGCCGACACCGCCGTGCTCACCTCCGACAACCCCCGCTCCGAGGACCCCCTCGCGATCCTCGCCACGATGCTCGCCGGCGCCGCCGAGGTGCCCGCCCACGAGCGCGGCGAGGTGGTGGTGGACGCCGACCGTGCCGCCGCCATCGCCGCCGCCGTGGCCCGCGCCGAGCCCGGCGACACCGTCCTCGTCGCGGGCAAGGGCCACGAGCAGGGCCAGGACATCGCCGGCGTGATCCGCCCCTTCGACGACCGCCAGGTGCTGCGCCAGGCCATCGAGCGGGCCAGGGCCGCCGACCACGAAGCGCTTACCTCCCACGACTCTCTCCCACCCGCCCACCCGGCATCGCACCCTCACGATCAGGGATGACAGAACGCATGCGCCCACCAGCCGCCGCCAGGCAGCTCTGTACCGCCGGAGGTGACCAGTGATCGCACTGTCCCTCGCCGAGATCACCGGCATCACCGGCGGACGGCCTCACGACATACCGGACCTCGAGCTGCGCGTGACGGGCCCGGTCGTGATCGACTCCCGCGAGGTACGGCCGGGCGGCCTCTTCGCGGCCTTCGTCGGAGAGCGCGTCGACGGCCACGACTACGCGCAGCGCGCCGTCGAGGCGGGCGCGGCAGCCGTGCTGGCCGCCCGCCCCGTCGGCGTCCCCGCGATCGTCGTGGACGACGTCGAGCGCGCCCTGGGGGCGCTGGCCCGCGCCGTCGTCGAGCGGCTGGGCACCACCGTGGTGGCCCTCACCGGCTCGGCGGGCAAGACCAGCACCAAGGACCTGATCGCGCAGCTGCTCCAGCGGAGCGCGCCCACGGTCTGGACCCCCGGCTCGCTCAACAACGAGATCGGTCTGCCGCTGACCGCGCTCCTCGCCGACACCGGCACCCGGCACCTCGTGCTGGAGATGGGCGCCCGCGGCGTCGGCCACATCCGCTACCTCACCGAGCTCACCCCGCCGCGGATCGGCGTGGTCCTCAACGTCGGCACCGCCCACCTCGGCGAGTTCGGCGGCCGCGACCAGATCGCCGAGGCCAAGGGCGAGCTGATCGAGGCGCTTCCGCTCGCCGACGAGGGCGGGATCGCGGTGCTCAACGCCGACGATCCGATCGTCCGCGCCATGCGGACCCGCACCAAGGCCCACGTACTGCTGTTCGGCGAGGCCGAGGACGCCGACGTACGCGCCGAGAATGTCCGGCTCACTACGGAAGGTCAGCCCGCCTTCACGCTTCACACCCCCACCGGGTGCAGCGACGTGACCTTGCGCCTGTACGGTGAGCACCACGTGTCGAACGCGCTCGCCGCGGCCGCCGTCGCCCATGCGTTGGGCATGTCCGCTGGGGAGATCGCCGTGGCGCTCTCCGAGGCGGGACAGCTCTCCCGCTGGCGGATGGAGGTCACCGAGCGCGCGGACGGCGTGACGGTCGTCAACGACGCCTACAACGCGAACCCCGACTCCATGCGAGCCGCGCTGCGCGCGCTGGTCGCCATGGGCCGGTCCACCCGGGCTCAGGGGGGTCGTACGTGGGCGGTGCTGGGCCAGATGGCCGAGCTGGGCGAGGAGTCACTCGCCGAGCACGACGCGGTCGGGCGGCTGGCCGTCCGGCTCAACGTCAGCAAGCTCGTGGCGGTCGGCGGCCGGGAGGCCGCCTGGCTCGACATGGGCGCCAAGAACGAGGGTTCGTGGGGTGAGGAGTCGGTGCACGTGTCCGACGTGCAGGCGGCGGTCGATCTGTTGCGCAGCGAGCTGCGCCCGGGGGACGTCGTGCTGGTGAAGGCATCCAGGTCGGTCGGTCTGGAGCGGATCGCGCAGGCGCTGCTCGATGGTGAGGGTGAGGTCGCCGGGCGATGAGGCAGATCCTCTTCTCCGGAGCCATCGGGCTCTTCCTGACGCTGATCGGCACGCCTCTGCTGATCAAGCTGCTGGCGCGCAAGGGTTACGGGCAGTTCATCCGCGACGACGGCCCGCGCGGCCACGCCGGGAAGAAGGGGACGCCCACCATGGGCGGCATCGCCTTCATCCTGGCCACGATCATCGCGTACGCCCTCACGAAGGTGATCACCTCCAGCGACCCGACCTTCTCCGGTGTGCTGGTGCTCTTCCTCTTCGCGGGCATGGGCCTGGTCGGCTTCCTCGACGACTACATCAAGATCGTCAAGCAGCGGAGCCTGGGCCTGCGGGCCAAGGCGAAGATGGCCGGTCAGCTCATCGTCGGCATCGCCTTCGCGGTGCTGTCCCTGAACTTCGCGGACGCCCGCAACCAGACCCCGGCCTCCGACCGGCTCTCCTTCACCCAGGACTTCGGCTGGCAGATCGGCCCGGTGATCTTCGCCATCTGGGCGCTGTTCATGATCCTGGCGATGTCCAACGGCGTGAACCTCACCGACGGTCTGGACGGCCTGGCCACCGGCGCCTCGGTGATGGTCTTCGGCGCGTACACCTTCATCGGCGTCTGGCAGTACCAGGAGAGCTGCGCCAACCAGCTCACCGCGGGCCCCGCCTGCTACGAGGTACGCGACCCGCTCGACCTGGCGGTCGTCGCCTCCGCCCTGATGGGCGCCTGCTTCGGCTTCCTGTGGTGGAACACCTCGCCCGCCAAGATCTTCATGGGCGACACCGGTTCGCTCGCCCTCGGCGGCGCGCTCGCGGGCCTCGCGATCTGCTCCCGTACCGAGCTGCTGCTCGCCATCCTCGGCGGTCTCTTCGTCCTGATCACCATGTCCGTGGTCATCCAGGTCGGATCGTTCCGGCTCACCGGCCGACGGGTCTTCCGGATGGCACCGCTCCAGCACCACTTCGAACTCAAGGGGTGGAGCGAGGTCCTGGTGGTGGTCCGGTTCTGGATCATTCAGGGTATGTGTGTGATTGTCGGACTCGGCACCTTCTATGCTGGCTGGCGGGCCACCAAGTGACGCGGGACTCCAAAGTGACACGGCAGGACTGGGGGCACCTCCCAGCGGCAGCGCTGGGGGAGGGCAAGCACGTCACCGTCGCCGGTCTCGGCGTCTCCGGGGTCCCGGCGGCACGTGTGCTGCGGGGCCTCGGCGCCGAGGTCACGGTCGTCAACGACGGCGACGACGAGCGTGCGCGGGCCCAGGCGGCCGACCTCGAGGCACTGGGCGTCACCGTGCGCCTCGGCGACGGGGACACGCTCCCCGAGGGCACCGAGCTGATCGTCACCGCGCCGGGCTGGAAGCCGGACAAGCCGCTGTTCCAGGCGGCGGCCGCGGCCGGCGTCCCGGTCTGGGGCGACGTCGAGCTGGCCTGGCAGCTGCGCGACCCGGACACGGCGGCGCCCTGGCTCGCGATCACCGGTACCAACGGCAAGACCACCACCGTCCAGATGCTGGCCTCGATCCTGCGGGCCGCCGGGCTGCGCACCGCCGCCGTCGGCAACATCGGCGTCTCGCTGCTGGACGTCGTCCTGGGCGAGGAGCCCTACGACGTGCTCGCGGTGGAGCTGTCCAGCTACCAGCTGCACTGGGCGCCCTCGGTCCGCGCGCACTCCGCCGCTGTCCTCAACCTCGCGCCGGACCACCTGGACTGGCACGGCTCCATGGCCGCGTACGCCGCCGACAAGGGCCGCATCTACGAGGGCAACCAGGTCGCCTGCGTGTACAACGCCGCCGACCCGGCCACCGAGGACCTGGTGCGCGAGGCCGACGTCGAGGAGGGCTGCCGGGCCATCGGCTTCACCCTCGGCACCCCCGGCCCGTCCCAACTCGGCATCGTCGACGGCATCCTCGTCGACCGCGCCTTCGTACCGAACCGGCACAAGCAGGCCCAGGAGCTGGCCGAGGTCTCCGACGTCACCCCGGCCGCCCCGCACAACATCGCCAACGCCCTCGCCGCCGCCGCCCTGGCGCGCGCCTTCGGCGTGGAGCCCGCGGCCGTGCGGGACGGGCTACGCGCCTTCCGGCCGGACGCGCACCGCATCGCGCACGTCGCCGACGTCGACGGCGTCCGCTACGTGGACGATTCCAAGGCCACCAACACCCACGCCGCCCAGGCGTCGTTGGCGGCCTACGAGCCGATCGTGTGGATCGCCGGCGGTCTGGCCAAGGGCGCCGACTTCGACGACCTCGTCGTGGCCTCCGCCAAGCGGCTGCGCGGCGCCGTCCTCATCGGCGCCGACCGCGCCCTGATCGCCGAAGCGCTTCGGCGACACGCCCCGGATGTCCCGGTCGTGGACCTCGACCGGACGGACACTGGGGCGATGGCGGCGGCGGTCCGGGAAGCGGCGCGGCTCGCCAGGCCGGGGGACACGGTCCTCATGGCCCCGGCCTGCGCGTCGATGGACATGTTCGTCAACTACAACGCGCGGGGCGACGCCTTCGCCGCAGCCGTGCGCGAGCTGGCCTCCGGCTCCGAAGGCTCCGCCCAGGCTTCGCAGCGTTCGAACGAGCATTGACCCGCCGGTCCCCCGCGAGGGCCGCTCGCGCGGGGATGCTTACGGAGGGATGTGACATGACCGCTGACCGGCCCGCCACGCGGCCGCCGAGACGTGCGACCGCCGGGCCCCCGGGCCCGGCCCGCGGCCGCCCGGGACCGGGGGCGTCCGGGCCCCCGCGCGGCACCGCGCTCGGGGGCCTGCGGACGCTGCAGATGCGGGCCAGGCGCGCCTGGGACCGGCCGCTCACCGCCTACTACGTGATCCTGGGCGCCAGCCTGCTGATCATCGTGCTGGGCCTGGTGATGGTCTACTCCGCCTCCCAGATCAAGGCGCTGCAGTCCGGCCTCGCGCCGTCCTACTTCTTCCGCAAGCAGCTGTTCGCGGCCGCCCTCGGCGGCCTCCTGATGCTGCTGGCGGCCCGTACGCCCATCAAGCTGCACCGCGCCCTCGCCTATCCGCTGCTGGCCGTCTCCGTCTTCCTGATGTGCATGGTCCAGGTGCCGGGGATAGGAGTCGCGGTCAACGGCAACCAGAACTGGATCTCCTTCGGCGGGCCGTTCCTGCTCCAGCCGAGCGAGTTCGGGAAGCTGGCGCTGGTGCTGTGGGGCGCCGACCTGCTGGCGCGCAAGAAGGACAAGCGGCTGCTGACCCAGTGGAAGCACCTGCTGGTCCCGCTCGTGCCCGCCGCCGGCGTGCTGATCTGCCTGATCATGATGGGCGGTGACATGGGCACGGCGATCATCGTCACCGCGATCCTGTTCGGCGTACTGTGGCTGGCGGGGGCGCCCACCCGGCTCTTCGTCGGCGTCCTGTCCGTCGCCGCGGCCATCGGGATCGTGCTGATCAAGTCCAGCGCCAACCGGATGTCGCGGCTGGCCTGCATCGGCGCGACCGATCCCGGGCCCAATGATCAGTGCTGGCAGGCCGTGCACGGGATCTATGCTCTCGCCAACGGCGGATGGTTCGGTTCCGGACTGGGTGCGAGCATGGAGAAATGGGGTGAACTCCCTGAACCCCACACCGACTTCATCTTCGCCATTACCGGGGAGGAACTCGGCCTGGCGGGGACACTGTCGGTGCTCGCCCTCTTCGCGGCTCTAGGCTATGCGGGTATCCGCGTGGCCGGACGCACGGAGGACCCCTTCGTGAGGTACGCCGCGGGAGGTGTGACCACCTGGGTCACGGCGCAGGCCGTGGTCAATATCGGTGCGGTGCTCGGTCTGCTGCCGATCGCCGGGGTCCCGCTCCCGCTGTTCTCCTACGGAGGGTCCGCCCTGCTGCCGACCATGTTCGCCATCGGTCTGCTCATCGCCTTCGCGCGTGCGGAACCCGGTGCCCGAGCGGCGTTGGCCATGCGGCAGCCTGTCTTCGGCAGGAAGCGGGCTGGGGTGAGATGGAAGACGATGAGACGGCGCGTCAAGAAGCTGCCGTCCGGAGAGCGGTGAATTTCGGTGCATGTCGTACTCGCCGGTGGGGGGACCGCCGGCCACATCGAGCCCGCGCTCGCCCTCGCGGACGCCCTGCGCAGGCAGGACCCGACCGTGGGGATCACGGCGCTCGGCACGGAGCGGGGGCTCGAGACGCGGCTCGTACCCGAGCGGGGCTACGAGCTCGGGCTCATCCCGGCCGTGCCGCTGCCCCGTAAACCCACCCCAGAGCTGATCACCGTCCCCGGACGGCTGCGCGGCACGATCAAGGCCGCCGAGCAGATCCTGGAGCGCACCAAGGCGGACTGCGTCGTCGGGTTCGGCGGCTATGTCGCGCTGCCCGGCTATCTGGCCGCCAAGCGGCTCGGGGTGCCGATCGTGGTGCACGAGGCCAACGCGCGGCCCGGCCTGGCCAACAAGATCGGCTCCCGTTACGCGAAGTTCGTGGCGGTCAGCACGCCGGACAGCAAGCTGCGCAACGCGCGGTACATCGGCATCCCGCTGCGCCGCTCCATCGCCACGCTCGACCGGGCGGCGATCCGGCCGGAGGCGCGCGCGGCCTTCGGGCTCGACCCCAACCTGCCGACGCTGCTGGTCTCCGGCGGCTCGCAGGGCGCCCGCCGGCTGAACGAGGTGGTCCAGACCGTCGCCCCGTTCCTGCAGCGCGCCGGGATCCAGATCCTGCACGCGGTCGGCCCGAAGAACGAACTGCCGCGCGCGGACAACATGCCCGGAATGCCGCCGTACATCCCGGTATCGTATGTGGACCGTATGGACCTCGCGTACGCCGCGGCGGACATGATGCTCTGCCGCGCGGGCGCGATGACCGTCGCCGAACTCTCCGCCGTCGGGCTGCCGGCCGCCTACGTTCCGCTGCCGATCGGCAACGGCGAGCAGCGGCTCAACGCCCAGCCGGTGGTCAAGGCCGGCGGCGGCCTGCTGGTCGACGACGCCGAGCTCACGCCCGAGTGGGTCCAGGGCAACGTGCTCCCGGTGCTCTCCGACCCGCACCGGCTGTACGAGATGTCGCGGCGCGCCGCCGAGTTCGGCCGCCGGGACGCCGACGAACTGCTCGTCGGCATGGTGTACGAGGCGATCGCCGCACGCCGCCAGGGGTGAGCGGGCGGGTACGTCGCCACGGACGCCGCGCGGCGGAAGCCGCACAGTGACGCTGCGCACCGCCCCGGGGGCTCGCCCCCGGGGCGGTGCCGCCGGAAGGAGACGCGGAGCGTGGCCGGACCGACGACCGCCCAGCGCGGTGCCCGAAAGACGGCGCCGTCCCGCCCGCCCCGACGCGTGCCGCGGCTCAGGCTGCGCCTCCCCGGCCGCCGCACCGTGCTGCTGACCCTGGTGACCGCCGTCCTGCTGGGCGGGACAGGTGCGTGGGTGCTCTACGGTTCGGCCTGGCTGCGGGCCGAGCGGGTGAATGTGCGCGGCGCCGACGTCCTGACACCCGATGAGGTGGAGAAGGCCGCGGCCGTACCGATGGACTCCCCGCTCATCTCGGTGGACACCGGCGCCATCGAACGCAGGGTGCGTGCGCGGCTGCCGAGGATCGCCGATGTCCACGCGTCCCGTTCATGGCCGCACACCATCCGTCTCGAAGTGGTCGAACGGAAGCCGGAAGTGGCCCTGCGAACGGACGGAAAGTTCGTCGAAGTGGACGTGGACGGCGTGCGGTTCGCCGCGGTCGAGCAAGCCCCGAAAGGGGTTCCCCTGCTCGAAATGGACGTCGCCCCATCGCCGAGTTCCCGCCGTTTCGGCACCGACCGGCTGCGCCGGGAAGGCGCCCGGGTCGCGGCGGCCCTTCCCGCGCCGGTCCACCGCGACACCCGCGTCATCCGCGTGCGCTCCTTCGATTCCATTACGGTGGAGTTGACGGGTGGTCGTACGGTGATGTGGGGCAGCGGCGAACGAGGCGGGCAGAAGGCGGCCGCGCTCACCGCGCTGCTGAAAGCGGTGCCCGGCGCGGGGCACTTCGACGTCAGTGCGCCGGGTGCCCCGGCGGTGTCCGGTCAGTTGACGTAGCCGTATCGGACATTCGGCCAGGTCCGGCACCCTGGTTGGCTACCCTCAGGGGTGATCACATAGGGTGAAAAGAAAAACGGGAGGTTCGGCGTGTTCATTGAACACGCACCACTTGTCGACTTAGTGTCCTGTTCCGAAGAACCCAGAGGACAGCGGCACTAGTAACCCTAAACTTCACCGTTAGGGTTGGGGTCGGCCAAGAGGACCACCCCATTCGGCATCCGTCGGCGCACCGCAGCAACTGCGGGGTGGCGACACGTAAATCGAGGCGAGAGGCCTTCGACGTGGCAGCACCGCAGAACTACCTCGCAGTCATCAAGGTCGTCGGCATCGGCGGCGGTGGCGTGAACGCCATCAACCGGATGATCGAGGTCGGGCTCAAGGGCGTCGAGTTCATCGCGATCAACACCGATGCGCAGGCCCTGCTGATGAGTGACGCCGACGTCAAGCTCGACGTCGGCCGTGAGCTCACCCGCGGCCTCGGCGCCGGCGCCAACCCCGATGTCGGCCGCAAGGCCGCCGAGGACCACCGCGAGGAGATCGAGGAGGTCCTCAAGGGGGCCGACATGGTCTTCGTCACCGCGGGCGAGGGCGGGGGCACCGGCACGGGCGGCGCACCCGTCGTCGCCAACATCGCCCGCTCGCTGGGCGCCCTGACGATCGGCGTGGTCACCCGCCCGTTCACCTTCGAGGGGCGCCGCCGGGCGAACCAGGCGGAGGACGGCATCGCGCAGCTGCGCGACGAGGTCGACACGCTCATCGTGATCCCGAACGACCGACTGCTGTCGATCTCGGACCGCCAGGTCAGCGTGCTCGACGCGTTCAAGTCCGCGGACCAGGTGCTGCTCTCGGGTGTCCAGGGCATCACCGACCTGATCACCACGCCGGGTCTGATCAACCTGGACTTCGCGGACGTCAAGTCCGTGATGTCCGAGGCCGGCTCGGCGCTCATGGGTATCGGCTCGGCGCGCGGCGACGACCGCGCGGTGGCCGCGGCCGAGATGGCGATCTCCTCGCCGCTGCTGGAGGCGTCCATCGACGGCGCCCGCGGCGTGCTGCTGTCCATCTCCGGTGGCTCCGACCTCGGTCTGTTCGAGATCAACGAGGCCGCTCAGCTGGTCAGCGAGGCCGCCCACCCCGAGGCGAACATCATCTTCGGCGCCGTGATCGACGACGCGCTCGGCGACGAGGTCCGGGTCACGGTCATCGCGGCCGGGTTCGACGGCGGTCAGCCGCCGGCCAAGAACCGCGAGAACCGCGACAAGGTGCTGGGCGCGTACAGCAGCCGGGACGACTCCGCCGGCACCGCCGGCCGCGCGTCCGTCCCCGCCGAGCCCAGCCGCCCGTCCTTCGGCGGACTGGGCAGCGTCACCCAGCGCGACGAGGAGCCGAACCCCGAGCCCGCCGCGGCCGCGGAGGTGCCCCCGCCCCCGGTGAGCTCCCCGCAGGTCCCGCCGGCCCGTCCGTACCAGGACAGCACGGCCGAGGAGCTGGACGTTCCGGACTTCCTGAAGTAAGCCCCCGGAAGTGATAGGACAACAGCACGACGCGAGCGGCGCGCACTTCGCCTTCACCGACCGGTGGGGCGGGGTGAGCGCCGCTCCGTATGACACGCTCAACCTCGGCGGCGCGGTCGGCGACGACCCGGCGGCCGTCCGCGTCAACCGCGAGCGGGCCGCCCGGGCCCTCGGCCTCGAACCCGGGGCGGTGGTCTGGATGAACCAGGTGCACGGCCGGGACGTCGCCGTGGTCGACGGACCCTGGACCGGCGACGAGGTACCCGCCGTGGACGCGGTGGTGACGACGCGGCGCGGGCTCGCCCTCGCCGTCCTCACGGCCGACTGCACCCCGGTGCTGCTGGCCGACCCGGTCGCGGGCGTCGTCGGGGCCGCGCACGCGGGACGGCCCGGCCTGGTCGCCGGAGTGGTTCCGGCGACGGTCGAGGCGATGCTGGCGCTGGGCGCCGAACCCGGGCGGATCCTGGCGCACACCGGCCCCTCGGTCTGCGGACGCTGCTACGAGGTCCCGGAGGCGATGCGGGACGCGGTCGCCGACGTGGTGCCGGAAGCGTGGTCGGAGACCAGCTGGGGAACCGCGGCGGTCGACGTGGCCGCGGGGGTAACCGCCCAACTTGCCCGTTTTGGCGTGGGAATCGGTGGACATTCTCACATCTGCACGCTGGAATCGGCAGATCACTTCTCGTACCGGCGCGACCGCACGACAGGGCGGCTCGCGAGCTATGTCTGGTTGGACGCGGAGCTGTGACGGATCGCAAGACCGAACTGGCCGGAAACCTGGCCCGAGTGGAGGACCGGATCTCGGCCGCCTGTGCCGCGGCCGGCCGCCCCCGGCAGGACGTGACCCTGATCGTGGTCACCAAGACCTATCCCGCGAGCGACGTCCGGCTGCTCGCGGATCTGGGCGTGCGGCAGGTGGCCGAGAACCGCGACCAGGACGCGGCCCCGAAGGCGGCCGAGTGCGCGGATCTGCCGCTGAGTTGGCACTTTGTCGGCCAACTGCAGACGAATAAGGTACGTTCCGTGGCGAGTTATGCCGATGTGGTGCAGTCCATCGACCGGAAGCGACTGGTCGACGCCCTGTCCACGGCGGCGGTCCGCGGTGGCCGGGAGCTGGGCTGCCTCATCCAGGTCGCGTTCGACGCCGAGTCGGGCGAGCGGTCGGGTCGGGGCGGCGTCGCGCCGGACGGCGTGGCGGAGTTGGCCGACGCCCTCGCCCAGGCGCAAGGGCTGCGCCTGCAGGGGCTGATGACGGTCGCGCCGCTCGCCGGCCCGTACGCGGGCAGACCCAGGGCCGCGTTCGACCGGCTGATGGAAATCTCATCCAGCCTGCGCGCGGCCCATCCTGCTGCCACCATGGTCTCCGCCGGAATGAGCACGGACCTTGAGGACGCGGTGGCGGCCGGAGCGACACATGTGCGCGTCGGTACGGCGGTACTCGGAGTCCGACCTCGGCTCCGGTAACGTCGCCAAGAAGTCGGACCACAGCAGAAAATATGGTCAATTCCCGCCAAGGCGGGC
The DNA here is from genome assembly GCF_030553055.1 of Streptomyces sp. XD-27. Taxonomy (NCBI): domain Bacteria; kingdom Bacillati; phylum Actinomycetota; class Actinomycetes; order Kitasatosporales; family Streptomycetaceae; genus Streptomyces; species Streptomyces sp. XD-27. The sequence goes on along the minus strand of NZ_CP130713.1, from coordinate 1,833,851 downwards.
AGGCCGCGTGGATCCACGGCACCCGGTGACGGAGCCGATCCACCACAGAGCGGAGGACGCAGAGAATGGCCGGCGCGATGCGCAAGATGGCGGTCTACCTCGGCCTCGTGGAGGACGATGGGTACGACGGCCGGGGGTTCGACCCCGACGACGAGTTCGAGCCCGAGCCGGAGCCCGAACGGGACCGCAGGCGGCATCAAACCACCCCCGAAGCCCGGCCGGAGAGGGACGAACCGGTACGAGTCGTCCACCCGCCGGCACAGCGCGAACCCGCTCCGCTCGTAGCGGAAAGCGGACGACCCGCCCGAATCGCCCCCGTGGCGTCCATCACACCTGAACGCCAGAACCTGGAGAAGAACGCACCGGTGATCATGCCCAAAGTTGTGTCCGAGCGGGAGCCTTACCGCATCACGACACTGCACCCCCGGACCTACAACGAGGCCCGTACCATCGGGGAACACTTCCGTGAGGGCACTCCGGTGATCATGAATCTGACGGAGATGGACGACACCGACGCGAAGCGACTTGTCGACTTTGCCGCCGGTCTCGTCTTCGGCCTCCACGGGAGTATTGAACGGGTGACTCAGAAGGTGTTCCTGTTGTCGCCTGCTAACGTCGATGTCACGGCGGAGGACAAGGCCCGTATCGCAGAGGGCGGGTTCTTCAATCAGAGCTGAGACGCAACACCGGTAGCACCGAGTCAGACAGCGGCCGCGAGGCCGGGTACGAACAGGGGAGAGGGACCCGCGGGATGGACATCGCACTTCAGGTGATCTACATCGCGCTGTACTGCTTCCTGATCGTGCTCATCTTCCGGTTGGTCATGGACTACGTCTTCCAGTTCGCCCGCTCGTGGCAACCCGGTAAGGCGATGGTGGTCGTCCTTGAGGCCACCTACACTGTCACCGATCCGCCACTCAAGCTTCTGCGGCGGTTCATCCCGCCGCTGCGTCTCGGGGGCGTGGCGCTCGACCTGTCCTTCTTCGTGCTGATGATCATTGTCTATGTCCTGATCAACTTCGTGGGTGCTGCGAGGTAGGCGTGGACGATGCGGTCTTGCCGATTGCCGATGACTACGTTGAGGTGAAGAAGAGATGCCGTTGACCCCCGAGGACGTGCGGAACAAGCAGTTCACGACCGTCCGCCTCCGAGAAGGCTATGACGAGGACGAGGTCGATGCCTTCCTCGATGAGGTCGAAGCCGAACTGACTCGGCTGCTGCGGGAGAACGAGGATCTGCGGGCCAAGCTGGCCGCCGCGACCCGGGCCGCCGCGCAGAACCAGCAGCAAGGCATGCGTAAACCTCCCGAGCAACAGGAGCGGCCGGGCGCCCCGGTGCCCGCCGCCATATCGGGCCCGCAGCCGGTGCCGCCGCAGCAGCAGCAGATGGGCGGTCCGCCCCAGCTGCCGGGTGGTGCACCTCAGCTGCCTGCCGGTCCTGGCGGCCACGGCCCGCAGGGACCGCACGGTCCGGGCCCGATGGGCGGCCCGATGGGCCCCGGCCCGATGGGGCAGAACGGTCCTATGGGTCAGGGTGGACCTATGGGGCAGAACGGTCCCATGGGTCAGGGTGGCCCGATGGGCCAGGGCGGTCCGATGGGCGGCCCCGGTGGCCCCGGCCCGCAGCTGCCGCAGCAGGGTCCTGGCGGTGACAGCGCCGCCCGTGTGCTCTCGCTCGCGCAGCAGACCGCTGACCAGGCGATCGCGGAGGCCCGCTCCGAGGCCAACAAGATCGTCGGCGAGGCCCGCAGCCGCGCCGAGGGCCTGGAGCGCGACGCGCGCGCCAAGGCGGACGCGCTGGAGCGGGATGCCCAGGAGAAGCACCGTGTGGCGATGGGCTCCCTGGAGTCCGCGCGCGCCACGCTGGAGCGCAAGGTCGAGGACCTGCGCGGCTTCGAGCGCGAGTACCGTACGCGTCTGAAGTCGTACCTGGAGAGCCAGCTGCGCCAGCTGGAGAACCAGGCCGACGACTCGCTGGCCCCGCCGCGCACCCCGGCGACCGCCTCGCTGCCGCCGTCCCCGTCGATGGCCTCCGCGGGCGCGAGCCCCATGGGCGGCCACACGATGGGCGGCAACCAGTCCATGGGCGGCCACACGCAGGGCGGCAACGGCCCGTCCTACGGCGGCCAGCAGCAGATGTCCCCGGCGATGACGCAGCCGATGGCACCGGTGCGGCCGCAGGGCCCGCAGCCGATGCAGCAGGCGCCGAGCCCGATGCGCGGTTTCCTGATCGACGAGGACGACAACTGATCGCTTGCGATCGCTGAACGGTTGATCAAACGGGCCGGGCCCCTGGGATGATCCCAGGGGCCCGGCCCATTGCCGTGCGCGCCGTCGGCGCACCAACCGGGGCACGCGAAGCGCCCGGTCGCCGCCCCTGTGGGGAGCGGCGACCGGGCGCTGTTGATCGGGTGGGCGGGTGGGTTACGCCTTGCGGAGGCGGAAGATCAGGCCCAGCGCCTCGTCGGTGAACTCCTCACCGTAAGAGTCGTCCGCCTCGCCCGCCGCCAGGTCCAGCGCCAGCACCTCGTCCGCGATCAGCGTGCTGTGCTCGGACAGCGCCGCCTCCGTCTCGGCCTCGGCCGCGCGCCAGCGCAGCGCGATGCGGTCGGCGACGTCCAGGCCGCTGTTCTTGCGCGCCTCCTGGATCAACCGGATCGCGTCGCGGGCCACGCCCGCGCGCCGCAGCTCCGGTGTGATCTCCAGATCGAGAGCCACCGTCGCGCCCGCGTCGGAGGCCACCGACCAGCCCTCACGCGGGGTCTCGGTGATGATGACCTCCTCCGGGGAGAGGCCGACCGTCTCGCCGTCGATCACCACCGAGGCCGTGCCCTCACGGAGCGCGACCGACAGGGCGGCGGCGTCCGCCTCGGCGATCGCCTTGGCCACAGCCTGGACGCCCTTGCCGAACCGCTTGCCCAAGGCACGGAAGTTGGCCTTCGCCGTGGTGTCCACGAGCGAGCCGCCGACCTCACTCAACGAGGCCAGCGAGGTGACGTTGAGCTCCTCGGTGATCTGCGTGTGCAGCTCGGGGGAGAGCGCCTCGAAGCCGGCCACCGCGACCAGAGCCCGCGACAGCGGCTGCCGGGTCTTCACACCGGACTCGGCGCGGGTCGCGCGGCCGAGCTCGACCAGCCGGCGCACCAGCAGCATCTGCTGCGACAGCACCGGGTCGATCAGCTTCTCGTCGGCGGTCGGCCAGGTCGACAGATGCACCGACTCCGGCGCGTCCGGGGCGACCGGGACGACCAGGTCCTGCCAGACCCGCTCGGTGATGAACGGGACGATCGGCGCCATGAGCCGGGTCACGGTCTCGACGGACTCGTGCAGCGTGCGCAGCGCCGCCGCGTCGCCCTGCCAGAAGCGGCGGCGGGAGCGGCGGACGTACCAGTTGGACAGGTCGTCCACGAAGGCGGACAGCAGCTTCCCCGCGCGCTGGGTGTCGTAGGCCTCCATGGCCTTGGTGACCTGGTCGACCAGCGTGTTCAGCTCGCCGAGCAGCCAGCGGTCCAGCAGGGGCCGGTCGGCCGGGGCCGGGTCGGCCTCGCTCGGTGCCCAGCCGGAGGTCCGCGCGTACAGCGCCTGGAAGGCCACCGTGTTCCAGTAGGTCAGCAGCGTCTTGCGGACGACCTCCTGGATCGTGCCGTGCCCCACCCGGCGTGCCGCCCACGGCGAGCCGCCGGCCGCCATGAACCAGCGGACCGCGTCCGCGCCGTGCTGGTCCATGAGCGGGATCGGCTCGAGGGTGTTCCCCAGGTGCTTGGACATCTTCCGGCCGTCCTCGGCGAGGATGTGGCCCAGGCAGACCACGTTCTCGTAGGACGACTTGTCGAAGACCAGGGTGCCGACGGCCATCAGCGTGTAGAACCAGCCGCGGGTCTGGTCGATCGCCTCCGAGATGAACTGCGCCGGGTAGCGCTTCTCGAAGATCTCCTTGTTGCGGTACGGGTAGCCCCACTGCGCGAACGGCATCGAGCCCGAGTCGTACCAGGCGTCGATCACCTCGGGGACGCGCACGGCCTCCAGGGCGCAGCCCTCGGCGGTGCAGGTGAAGGTCACCGCGTCGATGAAGGGGCGGTGTGGGTCGAGCCCCGACTGGTCGCTGCCGGTCAGCTCCGTCAGCTCGGCGCGCGAGCCGACGCAGGTCAGGTGGTTCTCCGCGCAGCGCCAGATCGGCAGCGGGGTGCCCCAGTAGCGGTTGCGCGACAGCGCCCAGTCGATGTTGTTGTTCAGCCAGTCGCCGAACCGGCCGTGCTTGACCGACTCCGGGTACCAGTTGGTCTTCTCGTTCTCGCGCAGCAGCGCGTCCTTGACCGCGGTGGTGCGGACGTACCAGGACGGCTGGGCGTAGTAGAGCAGCGCGGTGTGGCAGCGCCAGCAGTGCGGGTAGCTGTGCTCGTACGGCACGTGCCGGAACAGCAGGTCCCGGGCGTCGAGGTCGGCGGTGAGCGCCTCGTCCGCCTTCTTGAAGAACTGGCCGCCGACCAGCTCGATGCCCTCTTCGAAGGTGCCGTCGGGGCGGACCGGGTTGACCACCGGCAGGCCGTAGGAGCGGCAGATCTTGAGGTCGTCCTCGCCGAAGGCGGGCGCCTGGTGGACCAGACCGGTGCCGTCCTCGGTCGTCACGTAGTCCGCGTTGACCACGAAGTGGGCGCCGTCGATCGCGACGAGGGAGAACGGGCGCTGGTAGGCCCAGCGCTCCATCTCGCGGCCGGTGAAGGTCTGCCCCGTGGGCTCCCAGCCCTCGCCGAGGGCCTTCTCCAGCAGCGGCTGGGCGACGACGAGCTTCTCCTCGCCGTTCGTGGCGACCACGTAGGTGACGTCCGGGTGCACGGCGACGGCCGTGTTGGACACCAGCGTCCACGGGGTCGTCGTCCACACCAGCAGCGCCGCCTCGCCCGCCAGCGGGCCGGAGGTCAGCGGGAAGCGGACGAAGACCGACGGGTCCACGACCGTCTCGTAGCCCTGCGCCAGCTCGTGGTCGGACAGGCCGGTGCCGCAGCGCGGGCACCAGGGGGCGACCCGGTGGTCCTGGACCAGCAGCCCCTTGTTGAAGATCTCCTTCAGCGACCACCACACGGAGTCGATGTACTCCGGGTTCATGGTCCGGTACGCGTTGTCAAGGTCCACCCAGTAGCCCATACGGGTGGTGAGCTCGGCGAACGCGTCGGTGTGCCGGGTCACCGACTCCCGGCACTTCGCGTTGAACTCCGCGATGCCGTAGGCCTCGATGTCCTTCTTGCCGCTGAAGCCGAGCTCCTTCTCGACGGCGAGCTCGACCGGCAGGCCGTGGCAGTCCCAGCCGGCCTTGCGGTCGACGTGGTAGCCCTGCATCGTGCGGAAGCGCGGGAAGACGTCCTTGAAGACGCGGGCCTCGATGTGGTGGGCGCCCGGCATGCCGTTGGCGGTGGGCGGGCCTTCGTAGAAGACCCACTCGGGCCGTCCCTCGGACTGCTCCAGGCTGCGGGCGAAGAGCTTGCTCTCGCGCCAGAAGTCGAGCACGGCGTGCTCGAGGGCGGGCAGGTCGACCTGGGCTGGCACCTGGCGATACTGCGGCTGCGGACTCATCGGGGTCGTCCTCCGGCGGACACGTCGTTTGTCGTTCCGTCGGAGGGACGAGAGCTGCGCGCTCCCGCGGTACCACCCTCCTTGACCGCGAGCGGTCACGCTCCCGATCCCCTCATTAGGGTCGCGATGCCGGTTCTACCGGCCCTGAGCGGTCCGTGGGCGGAGCCCACTGTCCAAGGCTTTCTTCCGGCGGCTCCGGGGTGATCTTTCACATCGCGCTCGCCCCCGGGCTCGCACCGTCCCCGGGTCGCTCATGGCTGCGTACGACGCTACGCGTCCCCATCCACGCCTTTCGCTCCGCCCAGTGTACGGGGCGGTGCCGACAGCGGCCGACCGCTTTTCCGCCGCCGGCGCCGACCGGATTACCGGGCCCGGGGTGGGGCACAACGGATGAGACCGGCTTCCCGTACGAGGAAGCCGGGCGAGTCGGGCGGCGTGCCCCGTTGCCGCGTGCTCGGAGCCGATTTATCGTTCCGGCACGATTTGCGCGCAAGATCACAATATGTGAAGGGGTCCTGGCCATGGTGGCTAAGAAGACCGCGTCGGCCGAGGAGGCCGCGAAGAAGACCACCAAGAAGGCCACCACGAAGACCACTGCGAAGGCCGCCGGGAAGAAGACCGCGACGAAGGCCGTTGCGAGGGCTCCCGAGGAGAAGGCCACGAAGAAGGCGGCGACGAAGGCCGCGGAGAAGGCCGCCCCGGCGAGGAACTCCACAGCCAAGGCCGCCCCGGCGAAGAAGACCACGGCCAAGAAGGCCACAGCCAAGACGGCCGCATCCGCCAAGAAGGCGGTGCCCGCGAAGAAGACGGGAGCCAGGACAGTGGCGCTGAAGAAGACCCCGGACGAATCGGCGGGCGCGGACCGCGACACCGCGGTCCCCAAGGCCCGCGCCGGAGCCGCGGGGCCCGGCGAGCTCGCGGTGCGCCCCGGTGAGGAGCCCTGGTCGGCCGAGGAGGTCGCCGAGGCCCGTGCCGAGCTGAACCAGGACGCCGAGCGGCTGCGCGGGGAGATCCGCGCCTCCGAGGCCGCGGTCGCCGGGCTGATGCGCGACTCGGGCGACGGCGCGGGCGACGACCAGGCCGACACCGGTGCCAAGAACATCACGCGCGAGCACGAGCTGGCGCTGGCCGGCAGCGCCCGCGAACGGCTTCTGCAGACCGAACGCGCCCTGGCGCGGCTGGACGCCGGGACGTACGGGCTCTGCGAGAGCTGCGGCAGGCCCATCGGCAAGGCCCGGATGCAGGCGTTCCCGCGTGCCACCCTGTGTGTGGAGTGCAAGCAGCGCCAGGAGCGCCGCTGACCACTCGTACGGGTGTGCCGTACCCTCGTCCTCAGCCAGGCGGCGGCCTGGCACGGACGCGGACGTTGAGGGACTCACGTGACAGAGGCGGAGCAGGCCATCGGTACGCCAGACCCCGAGCAGAGGGACAAGACCGACGAGGCCGAGGCGGCGGGTGACGCCGAGCGGACCGCCCCGAGCGCGGGCGACGCCGAGCGGACCGTCCCCAGCGCGGGTGACCCGGGCGCGGGCGTCCCGGCCGCGGACAGGGGCCGGCGGCGCATCGCGGTGCTGCTCGCCGTGGCCGCCTTCGCCTACGTGCTCGACCTCGCCAGCAAGCTGTTCGTCGTCGCGGAGCTGGAGCACCACGCGCCCGTCAAGGTGGTCGGCGAGTGGCTCCAGCTCGAGGTGATCCGCAACCCGGGCGCGGCGTTCGGTTTCGGTGAGGCGATGACCATCGTCTTCACGGTGATCGCCACCGCGGTGATCGTGGTGATCGCGCGGCTCGCCCGCAAGCTGTACAGCGTGCCCTGGGCCATCGCGCTGGGCCTGCTGCTCGGCGGCGCGCTGGGCAACCTCACCGACCGCGTCTTCCGCGCCCCCGGCGGCCTGCAGGGCGCGGTGGTGGACTTCATCGCGCCCGCGCACTTCGCCGTCTTCAACCTCGCCGACTCGGCGATCGTCTGCGGTGGTTTCCTGATCGTGATCCTGTCCTTCCGCGGCCTCGACCCCGACGGAACCGTCCACCAGGACTGAGCGGGGCGAGGCGTCCGCGCCGCCCGCCGGTTCCCGTGCCTGTGGACGGAGGTCCGGACGGATTCCGCGTTGCGGCATACTCGACGGGTGAGCACGATTCCCGAGATCCGTACCCTGCCCGTGCCCGAGGGCCTCGAAGGCGAGCGCGTCGACGCCGCGATAGCCCGTATGTTCGGCTTCTCGCGGACGAAGGCTGCCGAGCTCGCCGCATCCGGAAAGGTCCAGGTCGACGGCAGCGTCGCCGGAAAGTCCGACCGGGTCACCGGCGGCGCCTGGCTCGAGGTCGAGATGCCGCAGGCCGCGCCGCCCGTGCAGGTCGTCGCCGAGCCCGTCGAGGGCATGGAGATCGTGCACGACGACGACGACATCGTGGTGATCGTCAAGCCGGTCGGGGTCGCCGCGCACCCCAGCCCCGGCTGGACCGGCCCCACCGTGATCGGCGGACTGGCCGCCGCGGGCTACCGGATCTCCACCTCCGGCGCCGCCGAGCGGCAGGGCATCGTGCACCGGCTGGACGTCGGTACCTCGGGCCTGATGGTCGTCGCCAAGTCGGAGCGCGCGTACACCCTGCTCAAGCAGCAGTTCCGGGAGCGTACGGTCGACAAGCGCTACCACGCGCTGGTCCAGGGCCACCCCGACCCGCTGAGCGGCACCATCGACGCGCCGATCGGCCGCCACCCCACCCACGACTACAAGTGGGCGGTCACCTCGGAGGGCAAGCCCAGCGTCACGCACTACGACCTCGTGGAGGCGTTCCGCGCCGCCAGCCTCCTCGACATCAAGCTGGAGACCGGCCGTACCCACCAGATCCGCGTCCACATGGCAGCGCACCGGCATCCGTGTGTGGGCGACATGACCTACGGCGCCGACCCCACCCTCGCCAAGCGGCTGCGGGTCTCCCGCCAGTGGCTGCACGCGGTGCGCCTGGGCTTCGAGCACCCGGCAGACGGCCGCTGGGTGGAGTTCGAGAGCGCCTACCCCGACGATCTGCAGGGCGCGCTGGACGCCGTGCGGGCGGAGAGCGCGTAGGCCGCGCGGCGCGTCCGGCCGCGCCCGTTGTCGCAGGTACCTGGCACGATGGGATCACTGCTCCATCGACAGGAAGTGACAGCTGTGGCGGCCTCCGCGAACACCGCGACGATCGTTCTGTTCCATTCCGCGTACGGGCTGCGCCCGGCCGTCCACGCGGCGGCCGACCGGCTGCGCGCCGCCGGGCACGAGGTGCACGTGCCGGACCTCTACGAGGGGCGCACGGCGGAAACCGTCGAGGACGGCATGGCCATCAAGGAGGAGATCGGCCAGGAGGAGCTGCTGAAGCGGGCGATCACGGCCGCGGCGCCGCTGTCCGACCGCGGCGTGGTGTACGCGGGCTTCTCACTCGGCGGCTCGATCGCGCAGAACCTCGCGCTGGGCGACGAGAAGGCGCGCGGCCTGCTGCTTCTGCACGGGACCTCCGACCTCGCGGAGGACGCCGAGACCGACGGCCTCCCGGTCCAGCTGCACGTCGCCGACCCCGACCCGTTCGAGCCGCACGACTGGCTGAACGCCTGGTATCTGCGGATGGGGCGTGCCGGGGCGGACGTGGAGGTCTACCGCTACCCGGGCGCCGGGCACCTCTTCACCGACCCGGACCTGCCGGACTACGACGAGGAGGCCGCCGAGGCCACCTGGCAGGTGGCACTCGGCTTCCTCGCCGACCTGTAGCGCGCCCGCGCCACGGCACGGCCGGTCCGTTCTCACGGCCGGTCCGTTCCGCGAGACCGGCCGCACGGGCCGGCCCGCATGTCACCGTACGGGCTGGTCCACGCGCTCCACGCGCTGCGTGCCCGACCGCGTGCGATACGAGCGCGCCCAGGCGGAGGTGGCACCGGGGTCGGTCTTGTCCGACACCGTGAAGTAGTCCATCTGTGTCCGCTCGGCGGTGATGTCGAGCACGCCGTAGCCGTGCCCGTCCATGTCCAGCCACTTCACATGGCGGTTGGCGGCCTTGATGGCGAGCTCCGCGACGCTGGAGAGCGTGTCGGGCGCCACGTGCAGCAGGTCGTCGATGTTGTCCGAGGTCACCGAGGTGACGACGAACTCCGTCGCGGCCGACCGGGACAGCGGGTACGTGGCGGCCTTCACCGGCACGTCGTTGGCCCACGCCATGTGGATGTCACCAGTGAGGAAGACGGTGTTGTCGATGCCCCGCTCGGTGAGGTGGGCGAGCAGCTCGCGCCGGTCGTCGGTGTACCCGTCCCACTGGTCGACGTTGATCGCCAGCCCTTCCTTGGGGAGACCCAGCAGCTCGGCGAGCGGGCCGAGCAGATGGGCGGGCACGGAGCCGAAGGCGACCGGCGAGATCATCACCGACGTGCCCACCAGCTGCCACCTGGCGTCCGATCCGGCCAGCCCCGCCTTGAGCCAGTCGAGCTGGGCGCGTCCGGTGATCGTCCGGTCCGGGTCGTCCACCTCGCCGCTGCCTATGGACGCCGGCTCGGACCGGAACGAGCGCAGGTCCAGCAGGTGCAGATCGGCCAGCGAGCCGAACCGCAGCCGTCGGTAGGTGGTGCCCTCGATGGAGGGGCGCACCGGCATCCACTCGAAGTACGCCTGCTTGGCGGCGGCCACCCGCTGGGCCCAGTCGCCCTCGGCGCCCGCCGTGTGGTTCTCGGCGCCGCCCGTCCAGGCGTCGTTCGCGAACTCGTGGTCGTCCCAGATCGCGATGACCGGGTGCGTCTGGTGCAGCGCCTGCAGATCGGCGTCCGTCTTGTAACGGCCGTGCCGGGTGCGGTAGTCGGCGAGCGTGGTGATCTCGTGCGCGGGGGAGTGCTGCCGGACGGTGTACTTCGGCTTCGGGTACATGCCCGTGGCGTACTCGTAGATGTAGTCGCCGAGGTGCAGTACCGCGTCCAGGTCGCGGCGCGCGGCCAGGTGGCGGTAGGCGGAGAAGTACCCGGCCTCCCAGTTGGCGCAGGAGACCACGCCGAACCGGACGGCGGCCGCGGCCGCGTCACGCGCGGGTGCGGTACGGGTGCGTCCCACCGGCGAGTGCGTGCCGCCCGCGGTGAACCGGAAGAAGTAGTCGGCGGCGGGCCGCAGTCCGCGCACGTCCGCCTTGACGGTGTGGTCCGAGGCGGCGGACGCCCGCACGGTGCCGCGCGCCACGACCCGCCCGAACGCCTGGTCCTCGGCGACCTCCCAGGCGACGTCGACCTGCGGCCCCTTCCCGGAGCCGGGCTCGGCACCGGGCTCCGGGGTCACCCGGGTCCACAGCAGGACGCCGTCGGGGAGCGGGTCCCCGGAGGCGACCCCGTGCAGGAAGGCGGGGCCGGAGCTGTCGGCGCGGGCGGTGGCGGCGCCGGTGGTGAGGGGCAGAACGGCAGCGGCGGCGGCGACGGCCGTGACGGCACTGCGGCGCGAAATGCGCGATCTGGAGGAGTCGTGGGAGGTCACGGCCGCAGACCTTACTGACAAGTAAGGCAGATGAACAGGTTCACGGGCGGGCGAACTCCAAGAGTTCACCGTCCCGTTGCCTGGCATGCACGGAGCCCCGCCGTGTCCAAGTGGACGACGGCGGGGCTCCGTTGTTCCTCGTCTGGGGCGTCTCGAGCGCGGGGCGCTACTTCTTGGCGCCGATCCCCGCGCTCTTGAGCACGGTCTCGAGTTCCTCCGCGTCGCCCGGGGTGGCCAGCCTCTTACCGTTGTGGACCAGGGAGGGGGTGGAGTCGACCTTGTTCTTCTCCATCAGCTTGCCCATCTCCAGGCCCCACTTGTCGTAGGTGCCGTTCTTCACGTCCTTCTCGAAGGCCTTGTTGCCCTTCAGCGCCTTGACCTCCTGGGCGATCTCGATCAGACGCTCGTCGTCGGAGAAGGCGTCGTCCCGTTCGGCCGGGTGGTTCTCCGCGGAGTACAGGGCCGTCTTGAACTCGAGGAACGCTTCGGGGCTGACGTTCAGAGCGGCACCGAGGGCGCTGACCGCGTTCTTCGAGCCGCTGCCGCCGGCCATGCCGTCGATGAAGTTCGCCATGATGAACCGCACCTTGTACCGGCCGTCCTCCGCGCCCTTGACGACGGCATCTCCGGTTCCGCGCTGCTCGAACATGGCACAGCCCGTGCACCGCGGGTCCTCGTAGAGGTCGATGGTCTCCTTGGCCGTCTTGCCACCGATGACGATGGTGAGGCCCTTCTCGCCTTCGGTGTTGGCCGGAGCCTTGTAGGGGGTCTTCGCGGCCGCGGCCCGCCAGTCCTTGTCGCTCACCTTGACGTTCTTGCTGCCGCTGTTCATGTTGCTGAGCGCGACGCCGATGCCGCCCGCGATCGCCAGAGCCGCCACGACCGAGCCGGCCACCGTCAACTGGCGCCGCATCCTGTCCTTCTTGGCCTGGCGCTCGCGCTCGGCGCGCAGCCGCTCACGCGCCGCCTGCTTGTTGGCCTGGCTGTTCCGGTTGCTCATGGTCTTCTTCTCCGTCGGAAAGTGGTTCGGTGAGGGGTTAACGCTGTACTCGGCCGGCCGGATACGTCAGATGGCCGGAGCCGGGCACGGCGGACCTCGCCGTACGACGGAGTGCACCAGGAGGGGGAGGACGCGGGCCGTCCGGGCGCGCCGGATGAAGCGCACGGAGGGACGGCGGGGTGCGACGGTGGCGGAGACCGCCGCCACCGCCACCAGCAGCGGCCGGAACGTGAACGCGGCGACCGCGCCCAGCAGGCGGGCCAGTGCCGCCTCGCCGCGCCGCAGCCAGGCCGCGGCGAGCAGGCCGATCGCGACGTGGGCCGCCAGGAGCAGCCACGGCGACACGCCCATGACCGCGCTGGGTACCGCGGTGGGGTCGGGGACGTGGGCGAGCGGCCCGCCGACGTTGCCGCCCGCGCAGGCGAGATCGACGCCGACCGAGCGCAGCGGCCCGGTGACCGGCCCGCCCGTCGGCCCGTAACAGGCGTGCTGGCCGGTGGTGAAGGCCGTGTCGGCGGTCAGCTCCAGCGGCACCAGGAGCGCGGCGATCGGGCCGAAGCCGCGCTCCCGGCCCGCCAGGGCGTAGGCGATCACGAAGACGGCGGCGCACATCCCGGCGACGACGGTCACCGGGAGCGGCATTCCGGACAGCAGGACGTGCGACGCGGCGGACAGCGTCACGCACAGCGCGGTGAAGAGCGCCGCGCGTGCCGCCCGCAGGTGAGTCGCAGAGATGTCCATCGGCGCAGAGTGTGCCACGAGAATCTGTAGGCGTCGCGTCAAGATTCGGCATCCGGCGCGGCGCCCGCCGCCGTCCTCGTGGTCACAGCCGCTCGCCCACCGCCTTGTCGAACTCCTCGGCGGTCATCGGAGGGAGTCCGCTGCCGCCGGTGAGCCGGGTGCCGTCGAGCTTGAGCGTGGGGGTGCCCGTGACGTCCTTGGCCGTCGTGAACGCGTCGCCCATCTTCTGGGCCCATACGTCGTAGGTGCCGCCTCGCACGTTCTTCTCGAACTTCGCGAAGACGGCCTTGTCCTTCGCCAACGCGGGCACCGTCCTGGCCACTTTGAGCAGATAGGCGTCGTCGCCGAAGGAGTCCGTGTGCCCCTGGGGGTAGTACTGGGCGGAGTACAGCGCCTGCTTGAAGGAGAGGAAGGCGTCGGGGCTGACGTCCAGGGCGGCCCCGAGCGCGCTGACCGCGTTCTTCGAGCCGCTGCCGCCGAAGCTGTCGTCCAGGAACGTGGCCAGGTGGAACGACGCCTTGTACCGGCCGCTCTTGATGTCCTTGATCACCGTCGCGCCGACGTTCTGCTCGAATATCGAGCAGGGTGGGCAGCGCGGGTCCTGGTACAGGTCCAGGGTGTGCTGGGCGCTCGGCTTGCCGATGACGACCGTCGTGCCGTCCGCGCCCGAGCTGTGGGCGGGCTTGACCAGCTCGCCCTTGCTGCCGGTGCCGCCGGTGTCCCCGGTGCCCTCGGAGTCCCCGGTGCTCCCGGTGTCCCCGGTGGTGGCACTCGGCGAAGCGGGCGCGGTGGGTGTGCCGCCCCCGGGCTTGCTTCCGTCGCCCGCCGTGTTGCTCTTGTCCTTGTCGTCCCCCGTGGTGAAGAGCGCGACAGCTCCCGCCACCACGGCCAGGGCCGCCACCGCGGCGGCGATGGCCCCGATCCGCTTCCGCCGCCCGCCGGCGTCCGGCGCCGGGGGATGGGGCTGCTGCGGCGGGTACGGCTGCCACCCGGCCTGGTGCGGATACGGCTGCGGGGGCAGCGGCGGCTGGTGCGGAGGCTGCGGATGTCCGGGCGGCTGCGGCGGCGGGGCCAGCGGCTGCCCCGCCCCCAGCGTCGGCGCGCTGTTCAACTCCGGGCCCGGCACCCCGTACCCCTGCTGGTCCTCCGGCCCCTGGCCGGCCTGCGGCCCGCTCACTGTGCCTCCTCGTTCGCTTCTCCGCCCGCGAGCCGCAGAGGTGCGGCCATCGCTGTCGTCTGCGGCCCGGCGGGCTCGCGTGCGTCGCTCACAGTCCCGGGATTCGGCCGTTGCGGAACAGGTCCACGAAGACCTGGTGGTCGGCCCGCGCCCGCGCCCCGTAGGAGTGCGCGAAGTCCACCAGCAGCTCACCGAAGCCGTCCTCGTCGGCGGCGATCACGGCGTCGATCGCCCGCTCGGTGGAGAAGGGCACCAGCGAGTGGCCGCTGGTGTCGTCGGCGGCCGCGTGCATGGTGGCGGTGGCCCGCCCCAGGTCGGCGACGACCGCGGCGATCTCGGCGGGGTCGTCCAGATCGGACCAGTCCAGGTCCACCGCGTACGGCGAGACCTCGGCGACCAGCTGGCCCCGGCCGTCCAGCTCGGTCCAGCCCAGCCACGGGTCCGCGTGCGCCTGGAGGGCGCGCTGCGAGATGACCGTGCGGTGGCCCTCGTGCTGGAAGTACGCGCGCACCTCGTCGTCGGTGATGTGCCGGGAGACCGCCGGGGTCTGCCCCTGCTTCATGTAGATCACGACGTCGTTCTCCAGCGCGTCGCTGTTGCCCTCCAGCAGGATGTTGTACGAGGGCAGGCCCGCGCTGCCTATGCCGATACCGCGGCGGCCCACGACGTCCTTGACCCGGTAGGAGTCCGGGCGGGACAGGCTGGACTCGGGAAGCGTCTCCAGATAGCCGTCGAAGGCGGCCAGGACCTTGTAGCGGGTCGCGGCGTCCAGCTCGATGGATCCGCCGCCGGAGGAGAAGAACCGCTCGTGGTCGCGGATCTCCGTCATGGTCTCCAGCAGCCCGAAGCGGGTCAGGGACCGGGCGCTGTGCAGCGCGCCGAGCAGCGCGCCGTCGGCGGTGTCCAGGGTGAAGGGCGGCACCTCGTCGTGCTTGGCGCCGGCGGCCAGCGCGTGGATGCGCTCGCGGTAGGCGGCGGCGTACGTCCGCACCAGCTCGGTGATCTTCTCGTCGCTGAGCGCCTTGGTGTAGCCGATCAGCGCGACGGAGGCCGCGAACCGCTTGAGGTCCCAGGTGAACGGCCCGACGTACGCCTCGTCGAAGTCGTTCACGTTGAAGATCAGGCGGCCCGTGGCGTCCATGTAGGTGCCGAAGTTCTCCGCGTGGAGATCACCGTGGATCCACACCCGGCTGGTGCGCTCGTCCAGGTAGGGGCCGGTGTCCTTCGCCCCGGCCCGCTCCAGGTCGGAGTAGAACAGGCAGGCCGTGCCCCGGTAGAAGGCGAAGGCGGAGGCGGCCATCTTCCGGAACTTCACCCGGAACGCCGACGGGTCGGCGGCGAGCAGTTCCCCGAAAGCGGTGTCGAAGACGGAGAGGATCTCCTCTCCCCGCTGGTCGACGTCCTTCGTCCGGACGTGCAGGTCCGACATCGCGCATGGCCTCCTGAGGTACGAGTGCGGGGGACGGGTGTTCCCCCGCTGACAACGGGCGAGGCTACCTCCGAGTGCCCGAGCGCTGTCAGTGCGGAGAGGTAGTCTTCGAAGCTGTCTCCCCAACTGTCATCGAGCGTTCGCCGGAGGACTTCCGTCGTGGCAAAGAAGCCGTTCACGCACCTGCACGTGCACACCCAGTACTCGCTGCTGGACGGTGCGGCGCGGCTCAAGGACATGTTCAACGCGTGCAACGACATGGGCATGACCCACATCGCCATGACGGACCACGGCAACCTGCACGGCGCGTACGACTTCTTCCAGCAGGCCACGAAGGCCGGTGTGACGCCGATCATCGGCATCGAGGCGTACGTGGCGCCCGAGTCCCGGCGGTACAAGCGCAAGGTCCAGTGGGGCCAGCCGCACCAGAAGCGCGATGACGTCTCGGGTTCGGGTGGTTACACCCACAAGACGATCTGGGCGGCGAACAAGACGGGACTGCACAACCTCTTCCGGCTCTCCTCCGACGCGTACGCCGAGGGCTGGCTGCAGAAGTGGCCCCGTATGGACAAGGAGACGATCTCCCAGTGGTCGGAGGGCCTGATCGCCTCCACCGGCTGCCCGTCCGGCGAGGTGCAGACCCGGCTGCGGCTCGGCCAGTTCGACGAGGCCCTCAAGGCCGCCTCCGAGTACCAGGACATCTTCGGCAAGGAGCGGTATTTCCTGGAGCTGATGGACCACGGCATCGAGATCGAGCGCCGGGTCCGGGACGGGCTGCTGGAGATCGGCAAGAAGCTGGAGATCCCGCCGCTGGTCACCAATGACTCGCACTACACGTACGCGCACGAGGCGAGCGCCCACGACGCCCTGCTGTGCATCCAGACCGGCAAGAACCTGTCCGACCCGGACCGCTTCAAGTTCGACGGCACCGGCTACTACCTCAAGTCGACGGACGAGATGTACGCCGTCGACTCCTCGGACGCCTGGCAGGCGGGGTGCGCCAACACCTGGCTGGTCGCCGAGCAGGTGGACACCGCCGGCTGGTTCGACAAGCGCGACCTGATGCCCCGCTTCGACGTCCCCGAGGGCTACACCGAGGTCACCTGGTTCCAGGAGGAGGTCAAGCGGGGCATGGCCCGGCGGTACCCGGGCGGGGTGCCGGAGGACCGCCAGCGGCAGGCTGACTACGAGATGGACGTCATCATCCAGATGGGGTTCCCGGGGTACTTCCTCGTCGTCGCCGACTTCATCATGTGGGCCAAGGACAACGGCATCGCGGTGGGCCCCGGCCGAGGCTCCGCGGCCGGTTCGATCGTGGCGTACGCCATGGGCATCACCGACCTCGACCCGATCGAGCACGGCCTGATCTTCGAGCGGTTCCTCAACCCCGAGCGCGTCTCCATGCCCGACGTCGACATCGACTTCGACGAGCGCAGGCGCGGCGAGGTCATCCGGTACGTGACCGAGAAGTACGGCGCCGACAAGGTCGCCATGATCGGCACGTACGGCACCATCAAGGCCAAGAACGCGATCAAGGACTCCGCCCGCGTCCTGGGCTACCCGTACGCCATGGGCGACCGGATCACCAAGGCGATGCCCGCCGACGTCCTGGGCAAGGGCATCCCGCTCTCCGGCATCACCGACGAGAAGCACCCCCGCTACAGCGAGGCGGGCGAGGTCCGGGGGATGTACGAGAACGAGCCGGACGTGAAGAAGGTCATCGACACCGCGCGCGGCGTCGAGGGCCTGGTCCGGCAGATGGGTGTGCACGCGGCCGGCGTGATCATGTCGAGTGAGACGATCACCGACCACATCCCCGTCTGGGTGCGGCACTCCGACGGCGTCACCATCACGCAGTGGGACTACCCCACCTGTGAGTCGCTCGGCCTGCTGAAGATGGACTTCCTCGGCCTGCGCAACCTCACGATCATGGACGACGCCGTCAAGATGGTGAAGGCCAACAAGGGCGTCGAGCTGGAGCTGCTCTCCGTCCCGCTGGACGACCCCAAGACGTACCAGATGCTCTGCCGCGGTGACACGCTCGGCGTCTTCCAGTTCGACGGCGGCCCGATGCGCTCCCTGCTGCGCCAGATGCAGCCCGACAACTTCGAGGACATCTCCGCCGTCTCGGCCCTCTACCGGCCGGGCCCGATGGGCATGAACTCGCACACGAACTACGCGGAGCGCAAGAACGGCCGCCAGGAGATCACGCCGATCCACCCCGAGCTCGAGGAGCCCCTCAAGGAGACCCTCGGCCTCACCTACGGCCTCATCGTGTACCAGGAGCAGGTGCAGAAGGCCGCCCAGATCATCGCGGGGTACTCGCTCGGCGAGGCCGACATCCTGCGCCGCGTGATGGGCAAGAAGAAGCCCGAGGAACTGGCGAAGAACTTCGGCATCTTCCAGGCGGGCGCCCGCAAGAACGGCTACTCGGACGCGGCGATCCAGGCCCTGTGGGACGTCCTGGTCCCCTTCGCCGGATACGCGTTCAACAAGGCGCACTCCTCCGCGTACGGACTGGTCACCTACTGGACCGCGTACCTCAAGGCGAACTACCCCGCGGAGTACATGGCGGCGCTGCTGACCTCCGTGCGCGACGACAAGGACAAGTCGGCGGTCTATCTGAACGAGTGCCGCCGTATGGGCATCAAGGTGCTCCCGCCGAACGTCAACGAGTCCGAGGCGAACTTCACGGCGCAGGGCGACGACGTGATCCTCTTCGGTCTCACGGCGGTCCGCAACGTCGGCCAGAACGTGGTGGACTCGATCATCCGCTGCCGCAAGGCGAAGGGGAAGTACAACTCCTTCCCCGACTACCTCGACAAGGTCGACGCGGTCGTCTGCAACAAGCGCACCACCGAGTCGCTGATCAAGGCGGGCGCGTTCGACGAGATGGGGCACACCCGCAAGGGCCTCACGGCGCACTACGAGCCCATGATCGACAACGTGGTCGCGGTGAAGCGCAAGGAGGCCGAGGGGCAGTTCGACCTCTTCGGCGGCATGGGCGACGACGCAGGCGGGGACGACGGCCCGGGCTTCGGCCTCGACGTGGAGTTCTCCGACGTCGAGTGGGACAAGTCGTATCTGCTCGCGCAGGAGCGCGAGATGCTCGGCCTCTACGTCTCCGACCACCCGCTGTTCGGCATCGAGCACGTCCTCAACGACAAGAGCGACGCCGCCATCGCGCAGCTGACCGGCGGTGAGCACGCCGACGGCGCCATCGTGACCATCGGCGGCATCATCTCCGGCCTCCAGCGCAAGATGACCAAGCAGGGCAACGCCTGGGCGATCGCCACCGTCGAGGACCTGGCCGGCTCCATCGACTGCATGTTCTTCCCGGCCACGTACCAGCTGGTCTCCACCCAACTGGTCGAGGACGTCGTGGTCTTCGTCAAGGGCCGCCTGGACAAGCGGGAGGACGTGCCGCGGCTGGTCGCGATGGAGCTGATGGTCCCGGACCTGTCCGAGGCGTCCGCCAACGCCCCCGTGACGATCACCATCCCGACGGTCAAGGTCACCCCGCCGCTGGTCGAGAAGCTCGGCGAGGTGCTCAGCCACCACCGCGGATCGACCGAGGTGCGCATCCGGCTGCAAGGCGCGCGCAAGACCACGGTGCTGCGGCTGGACCGGCACCGGGTCACCCAGGATCCGGCGCTGTTCGGTGATCTGAAGGCGCTGCTCGGCCCGTCCTGTCTGGCGGGGTGAGCAGGAAGGGGCGCGCCCGGGTCGGGCGCGCCCCTTCAAGCGTTCGGTGAGGCCGATCAGTTGTGGCCGAACTTCTTCTGCCGTCCCTTGCGGCCGCCCATGTCCATCGGCGACGGCAGCGACGGGTCCCGTGGCTCCGGCGCCGAGGCCCGGCCCTCCCGCTCCGCGCCCCGCTCGGCGGCACTGCGGGCGGTCCGCTCCTTGCGTTCGCGGTTCTTGTTCTTGGCCATGGCTGTTCTGCCTCCCGTTGAGGTCGGTTCCCCGGAAGACACAGTGACACGACAGAACGTAACGTGCATTTCGGGCAATTACCGTGAGTGAGAGGCTCGCATGACGGGTAGGCCGTATCCGCCACGCCGTTGATCCAGTTCGGACAGGTAACTCCCCTGCGGTCGGGCAGACTCGAAGCGAAGCCGAAAGCACCGGGTCCGCGGTGCCGGGGGGAGCGCACGTCCGGACGTCAGGGAAGAGGTGGAACGTGGACCGCTGCGTCGTCCTGGTGGACGCCGGTTATCTGCTGGGCGCCGCCGCGAGCCTGCTCGCCGGAGAACCCGCCCGGTCCCGCATCTCCGTCGAGCACGCGACCCTCATCCAAGGGCTGCGGGAGCGCGCCGAAGCGGAGACCGAACGCCCGCTGCTGCGGATCTACTGGTTCGACGGCGCGCCCGACCGGGTGCCCCAGCCCGAACACCGGCGGCTGCGCGTCATGCCGCGGGTCACCGTCCGGCTGGGCGCCCTGACCCGAAGCGACGGACGCTGGGCGCAGAAGGGCGTGGACGCCGCCATGCACGCGGAACTCACCGAACTGGCCCGCAACCGCGCCTGCTCCGACATCGTGCTCGTCACCGGCGACGGCGACCTGCTGCCCGGCCTGATGGACGCCAAGGAGCACGGCGTCGCCATCCATCTGTGGGCCGTCCAGGCCGCCGACGGCGACTTCAACCAGTCGGAGGACCTCGTCGCCGAGGCCGACGAGCGCCGTGTGCTGGACCGCGCCTGGATCACCTGCGCGGTGCGCGCCAAGGAGTACCCCGCGCCCTGCGCCTCCGCGCCCGGCACCCGGCCCGAGATCGCCGCGATCCTCGCCGCCCCGCTGCCGGAGACGGCCGCCGCCGCGGTGCCCGGGGACCAGGGCCCCGCCCACAACGGCACCGTCCGCCCCGTCGACCCCCCGCGCACGGCGGAACCCGGGACCGCCGCCCCCGAGCGCACCGGCGACGGGGGCGACGCCGCCGACGCCTCCGACGCGGCCGCGGCGGCCGCGGCCCGCGGCGTACCGACGCCCAAGGACCTGGCCGGACTGGGCCGCGGCCCCGCCGGGCAGTCCGGACCGCACCCCGCCCCCACCGCCACGCTGCGCTGGTCCTCCGACCGAGGATGGGTGGACCGCGGCGCCGGCGCGGGCGAGCCGCCCGAGACCGCCGCGCTGCCCATGCTCGCCCAGCTCACCACGGCCGAGCAGCGCTGGGCCGACCGCGAGGAGGACATCACCGCGGTCAGCGGCGACCCCTTCGAGGTCGGCCAGGTCTTCGCCCGGCGCTGGACCGAGCGGCTCTCCGACGCCGGCCCGCTGCACCAGCTGTCGACGGAGTACCCGCGCATCCCGCACCGCATCGACGGCGAGCTGCTGCGGTACGCCGCCCGCTTCGGCCTGCTCGCGCACAAGGACGACCAGATCGACGAGCACGACCGGTACGCGATCCGGGCGGGGTTCTGGCGCGAGATCGACGGCCGCACGGCCACGGAGCGGGCTCCCGCGGGGGAGTAGGGGCGCCGCCGACGGCTCGCAGCCCGGCCCGTCGGCCGCGGGAGCCAGGGGGTGGCGCCGGGAGGAGGCGCGGCGGGTGCGCCGAACCCGTGCCCCGAGGCCGAGCGGCGGCGTAAGGGCGCGTACCCTCATAGCTCGTGAGGACGGGCGCGAAACAGGCGACAGGTGACGGCGCGGTGTGCAACGTGCGCGGCCTGGTCAAGACCTATCCGGCCGCCCGGTCCCGGCGCGGCGTCCCGGCCGCGCCCGCCGTGCGGGCCAGCGACGGCATCGACCTCACCGTGGGCCGCGGCGAGATCTTCGGGCTGCTCGGCCCCAACGGCGCCGGCAAGACCACCCTCGTACGGCAGCTCACCGGCCTGCTCCGGCCCGACGAGGGCAGCGTCGAGGTCCTCGGCCACGACCTGGTCCGCCACCCCGAGCGCGCCGCCCGCCTCGTGGGCTACCTCGGCCAGGAGTCCACCGCCCTCGACGAGCTGACCGTCGCGCTCGCCGCCGAGACCACCGCCCGGCTGCGCGGCCTCGACAGCCGCGCCGCCCGCGCCGAGCGCGACGCCGTGCTGGACGAGCTGGGGCTGACCGAACTCGCGGGCCGCCCGCTCAAGCGGCTGTCCGGCGGGCAGCGGCGGCTGGCCTGCGTGGCCGCGGCCCTGGTCGGAGAGCGGCCGCTGCTGGTGCTGGACGAGCCGACCGCCGGCATGGACCCGGTCGCGCGCCGCGCCGTGTGGTCCGCCGTCGACCGGCGGCGCGCCGAGCGGGGCACCACGGTGCTGCTCGTCACCCACAACGTCATCGAGGCCGAGACCGTCCTGGACCGGGTCGCGGTCCTGGAACGCGGCAAGGTCATCGCCTGCGACACACCGGCCGGGCTCAAGGCGCTGGTCGCCGACGAGGTACGGGTCGAACTGGTCTGGCGCGACCAGCCGCCGCTGCACGTGCCCGAGGTCGCCGCCCTCTCCGGCAGCGCGCGGGCCGCCGGGCGGCGCTGGCTGCTGCGGCTCGCCCCGGAGGAGGCGCGCGCCGCCGTCGCCGCCGTGACCGGCGGCCCGGCCTTCGCCGCCCTGGACGATTTCACCCTCACCACGCCCAGCCTGGAAGATGTCTACCTGGCACTGGGCGGCCGCACGGAAGGGACGGAGGGGCTGGTGAAGGCGTGAGCCGCCACCGGACGACCCGCTCCCCGGACGATCCGACGGCAACGCCTCGCCGGGCGCCCCGTCGGCGTCGTACCGGCGCGGCGGCCGCAGTGGCCGCGACCTCCCCCGAACGCCGTCCGGGGGGAGCCCCATCGAAGAGGAGCCGCGCAACGTGACTGCCGTGTCTCTGGAGGCCGCCGCGCCGCGCGGCGACACCCGGACCAGGTCCGAGGACGCCGCCGCGCCCGCCCCGCTCGCGGCCCGCGCGCGGCTGCTGCCCGCCCTCGGCGCCGTCTACCGGGCACAGCTGTCCCGGGCCCGGGTGGCCCGGATCCCGTTGCTGTTCGTGGCCACCTTCCAGTCCATCGGGATCATGGTCCTGATGCGGGGCGTGGTGGACGGCGGCAGCGAGGCACGGGCCGTGGTCGCCGGGTCCAGCGTGCTGGTCGTGGCGTTCGTGGCACTGAACCTCCTGGCGCAGTACTTCGGCCAGCTGCGGGCCAGCGGCGGTCTCGACCACTACGCGACGCTGCCGGTGCCCCCCGCCGCCGTGGTGCTCGGCGCCGCCGCCGCGTACGCCTCCTTCACCGTGCCCGGCACGATCGCCACCGCTGTGACCGGCAGCGTGCTCTTCGGGCTCCCGCTGGGGCACCTGTGGGTCCTGGCGGCGGTGATCCCGCTCTCCGGGGCCGCGCTCGCCGGGCTCGGCGCCGCCCTCGGGCTCCTCGCCCCGCGCCAGGAGCTGGCGACCCTCTGCGGCCAGCTGGGCATGTCCGCCGCGCTGCTGCTCGGGGTGCTGCCCGCCGACCGGATGCCGCCCGCGGTGTCGTACGCCCGCGATCTGCTGCCGTCCACGTACGGTGTGGAGGCACTGGCCCGGTCCTTCGACGCCCAGCCCGACTGGCTCGTGGTCGGTGCCGATCTGGGAGTGTGCGCGGCGGTCGGGGTCGTCTCGCTGGCGGCCGCGACCTGGGCCTACCGCCGGGCGGCGGTGCGGTGACGCATCCCAGTGGCCCTCCTGCCGACCTGCCCGCGCCGCCCACCTGGCACGATGACGGGGTGACCGCACCGTTGACGCCGCACGACAAGCCCACGCCCGGACCGCAGCCGTCCGGCCCCGAGCCGTCCGGAGGCTCCGCCCACCCTGCCGAGCCGGCGGCCGGCACCGGGGACCGGAGCCGCAGCGCCGAGCTGCTGGAGGCCGTACTCGTGGCACTGGTCGTCACGGTCTCGGGAGTGCTGCTGGGCCTGCTGTGGCTGTGGCTGGCTCCGCGCGTCCCGGCCGTCTGGGACGGCCAGAGCCGCGTCTGGCTGAGGGACTCCGAGGCCGAGGACGCGATCGGCGCCGACGGCATCTTCATCCTGCTCGCGCTCGGCATGGGCGTGCTGTCCGCGATCGCCGTCTTCCTGTTCCGGCGGCGCGGCGGCGTGCCGCTGGTGCTCGGCCTCGCGGTGGGCGGTCTGCTCGGCTCGTTGCTCGCCTGGCGGCTGGGGGTGTTCCTCGGCCCCGAGACCGACGTGGAGAAGCACGCCCGCGAGGTCGGCGCGGGGGTCACGTTCGACAAGCCGCTGGCGCTGGGCGCCAAGGGCGCGCTGCTGGCCTGGTCGGTGGCCGCGATGGCCGCGCATCTGGCGCTCACCGGTCTGTTCGGCCCGCGGGACCCGGAGCCGGAGGCAGCGGAGTCCAGCCCGTCCGGAGGGACCTCCCGGACGGAGCCCGGGGCAGACTGAGGACCGGGGTCTGGGACGGAGTCCCAGGAAAAAGGGGGAGTGGCCGGGTCAGAAGCGCGCGATCGGCGCGACCACCGCGCCGGTGAGCGCCGCGAGATCCGCCGGGGCCAGCTCGACCTCCAGACCTCGGCGCCCCGCCGAGACGCACACCGTCGGATGGCCGGACGCGGACGCGTCCAGCGCGGTGGGCAGCCGCTTGCGCTGGCCGAGCGGGGAGATTCCGCCCCGTACGTAGCCGGTGGTGCGCTCGGCCGCGGCCGGGTCCGCCATCACCGCGCGCTTGCCGCCCACCGCCGCCGCCAGCGCCTTCAGGTCCAGCTGGGCCGACACCGGCACGATGGCGACCGTCAGCGCGTCGTCCACCGAGGCGACCAGGGTCTTGAAGACCCGCGCCGGATCGACGCCCAGCGCCTCGGCGGCCTCCGTCCCGTACGACGGCGCCGCCGGATCGTGCTCGTAGGCGTGCACGGTGAAGGCGGTACCGGCGGCGGTGAGGGCCACCGTCGCGGGGGTGCCGCCCCCGGACTGCTTCTTGGACTTCCTGGCCATGGCGCCGTCCGGTGTCAGTCGGTGTCGGTCGGTGTCGGTCGGTCAGTTGGGGCTCGTCGGGTGCTGCGTGTGCTCGGTGAGCGGCAGCGACGGGAGCTTACCGATCACCGCGGTCTCCGTGCGCAGCAGTTTCAGCTCGTCCGCCAGCCGGGAGGCGGTGTCCGGTGCCTGGAGCAGCCGCTGCTTCGTGGGGTTGTCCAGCATGGCGGCCGCCGCCACCAGATAGGACAGCACCGACGGCTCACCCGGCAGTTCCTGCTCGGCGGTCAGGGTCCGCTCCCGGGCCCCGGCCAGCCGCTTCTGGTACGTGCGGAAGGCCCGCAGTACGCCCGCCGCCAGGGCTCCGGCGCCGTCGCCCTCCTCCTCCGGCAACTCCTCGACCTCGGCGGTCAGGTAGGGGCCGGAGGAATCCACGGACAGCAGCCGGAAGCGGGTCGTGCCGGTGGCCAGCACCTCGAACGTGCCGTCCTCGCGCGGGCGGATCGTCGCCGCGTCCGCCACGCACCCCACGTCGTGGAAGGCGCGCATCGGGTCGGCGCCGAAGCCCGCGGTCGGACCCTGCTCCGGCATCGTGGTGGGGTCCGGCAGGCCGGGCGCGGTCCGCGCGACCTCGCGTCCGTCCCGGATGGCGATCACACCGAAGCGGCGCGGCGTGTCCTCGGGCAGCGCCGACAGATCGCGCATCAGGGCGCGGTACCGCGCCTCGAAGACGTTCAGCGGCAGCACCAGGCCCGGGAACAGCACGGTGTTCAGTGGGAAGAGCGGCAGACGGGGGGAGGTCACGGCCGCTCATCGTAGTGCCCATTCCGCCGACCGGGGGTCCTGACCGGCATGTGAACCCCGCAGGCCCGGCCAGCGCGGCCCCCGCTGCGGGCGCCGGACCGGTCGGCCTCCCGCCGCGGGCGCCGGGCCCGCCAAGGCCTCGCCGCTACTGGCGGCGCAGCAGTCGTGACGCGCCCGCCGCCACCGTCGTGGCCAGGATCCAGCCGAGCATGATCAGGATCGCCGCCGCCCACTGGGCCACGCCGTCCGGCCGCCAGTGGCTGTCCTGGCCGAGGTCGATGACCGGCACCAGCAGATCCAGCGTGTAGAGGAACGCGTTCCAGTGCGGCGCCTCGCCGGGCTTCAGCGCCTGGGGCGGCCGCTGGGTGAAGAAGACCGTGCCGACCGCCCACAGCACCGCCATCCACACCGCGGCACGCCCCGGCCGGTACCCGTACGCCACCGTCCAGTCCTGGAGATACCCCCACGTCTTGGCGCCGACCGGCAGCGTCTCGCGCCGCCGCCGCTGCTTGGCGAGCAGCACCTCGCGGGCGTCCGCGTCCTCCCCGCTGGTGCGCAGGGCGGTCGCCAGCATCTCGTAGGGATCGGGGGAGTACTCCGGCGTCGCCGCGGCCACCCACTCCAGCCGCCGCGACAGCGGGAAGTGGCCGCGCGGGATGAGGTGCTCGTAGGCGAACCCCGCCATCGCCAGACCCCCCGGGCCCGGCCAGCTCACCGACTTGTCGACCAGGTTGACCACCTTGGCGCCGGACAGGATCACCCGGCCCTTCTCCGGACGCTCCCCGAGGAAGCGCAGCTCGGGCGTCTGGACCCGGCGCAGCGACACCTCCTGGTCGTTCTCCAGGATGAAACGGGCCTGCTCGAAGTCGATGGCGTCGCCGAACCGCCCGTCGTCCAGCCGCACCCCGCCCTCGCACTCGAAGCGCTGGATGCGGGTGCCACGGGTGGGCGTGCTGGAGGAGATGCCGTACGGCGGGGTCGTGCCGTTGGAGAACGGCGAGCCGCTGACCCCGGCGGCCGTCAGATACAGGGTGCGCTCCACCGTCAGCTGCGGGGCGTTCAGCGCCCGCCCTCCGTAGGGATTGCGCAGCCGGCTGCCGCGCAGGCTCAAGGAGACGCCGATCTGCGCACCGCGCATGCTCACCTCGCCGTACGACTCGATCATCTCGGCCTGGAAGTCCTGGGCGACGGTCAGCCCGTCGGCGGTGATGGACCGGCCGCGCCGGTCCCGGCGCACCACCAGCTGGTTGAGCAGTAAGTCCGTGCCGATGTGGGCGTCGGTGAGCCGGATGCCGTTCTCCACCACGCAGCGCGGCAGATGCAGATCGCCCTCGGTGTGCACCCGGGCCGCCTCGATGCGGGGCACCGCGCAGCCCACCAGCCGCAGCGTGGAGAAGCGCGCCTCGGGCAGCAGCAGCTCCTGCTCGAACCGGCAGTTGCGCATCTCCACATACGGGTCTATCGCGCCGCCCGCGAGATCCAGCGTGCCGGTGATGTGCACCCCGTTGAGCTTGAGCGCGGCCACCCGGCCGGGCTGCGGCGGCGGGCCGTCGAGCAGCAGCAGGGCGACGACGCGGGCGCGCACACTGCGCTCCGGACCCCATGCGTGCGGGCCCGCCGGATCGTTCCGCTGCGGGTGCGGGGTACGCAGATCGAGGGTGCTGCCGTTGCGGAACGCCTGCCACATCCCCCATTCGGGGGTCGTCAGATCGAGTCCTTCGGGCGGATCACCGTCGTGCGGCTCGGTCACAGCCGTGTCCCCTCCCGTCCTCCGTACGCCCCGCACGGATCCCCATTCCCGCTGAGTAACCGGTTGAACGCCAGCGGTCAGGATCAACTTAAGGGGTGCGTATCACTGAGTGATACGGGGGACCGGGCTCCGGAACCGGTCTGAGACAATTGACCGCGTGATCTCCCGAATCGATCTGCGCGGCGCTGCCCGTCCCGAGGGTTCTCCCGACGGCGGCATCGATCGCGACCTGCTGCCCCGTGCCGAGCTCGACGTCGAGGCCGCCCTGGAGAAGGTGCGGCCGATCTGCGACGACGTGCATCATCGCGGCACCGCGGCACTGATCGACTACGCGGAGCGCTTCGACGGCGTGAAGATCGACCGGGTACGGGTGCCCGCCGAGGCGCTCCAGCGCGCCCTGGAGGAGCTGGACCCGGCCGTCCGCGCCGCCCTGGAGGAGTCCATCCGCCGGGCCCGCACCGTCCACCGCGAGCAGCGCCGCACCGACACCACGGTCACCGTCGTGCCCGGCGGCACGGTCACCGAGCGCTGGGTCCCGGTGGAGCGCGTCGGTCTGTACGTGCCGGGCGGCAACGCCGTCTACCCGTCCTCCGTCGTGATGAACGTGGTGCCCGCCCAGGAGGCGGGCGTCGACTCGCTGGCGGTCTCCTCGCCGCCGCAGAAGACTGTGTCTTCGGGGGGCGACCCCCGGACCCCGAATGGGCCGCCGGACTGCCGCACCCCACCATCCTCGCCGCCTGCGCCCTGCTGGGCGTGGACGAGGTGTACGCGGCCGGCGGCGCCCAGGCCATCGCCATGTTCGCGTACGGCACCGACGAGTGCCGCCCCGTCCAACTGGTCACCGGGCCGGGCAACATCTGGGTCGCCGCCGCCAAGCGGCTGCTCAAGGGCCGGATCGGCATCGACGCCGAGGCCGGCCCGACCGAGATCGCGATCCTCGCGGACGACACCGCCGACGCGGCCCATGTCGCCGCCGACCTGATCAGCCAGGCCGAGCACGACACCCTCGCCGCCGCCGTCCTCGTCACGCCCTCCGTGGCGCTCGCCGAGGCCGTCGAAGCCGAGCTCAAGACCCAGGTCGCGGTCACCAGGCACCGCGAGCGGATCACCGAGGCGCTGGCCGGGCGGCAGTCCGGCATCGTCCTGGTCGACGACCTCGACCAGGGCCTGGCCGTCGTCGACGCCTACGCCGCCGAGCACCTGGAGATCCAGACCGAGAACGCCGCCCAGGTCGCCGCCCGGGTACGCAACGCGGGCGCGGTCTTCGTCGGCCCGTACGCCCCGGTGTCGCTCGGCGACTACTGCGCCGGCTCCAACCACGTCCTGCCGACCGGCGGCTGCGCCTGCCACTCCTCCGGCCTGTCGGTCCAGTCCTTCCTGCGCGGCATCCACGTCGTGGACTACAGCCGCGACGCCCTGGCCGAGGTCACCCACCACGTGGTGACGCTGGCCGAGGCCGAGGACCTGCCCGCCCACGGGGCGGCCCTCACCGCGAGGTTCGACGGGAAGGTTCCGCACAGCCAGTGACCCGTATCGACGATCTCCCCATCAGGGACGAGCTGCGCGGCAAGTCCCCGTACGGCGCCCCCCAGCTCGACGTGCCCGTACGCCTGAACACCAACGAGAACCCCTACCCGCTGCCCGAGCCGCTGGTCGCCCGGATCGCGGAGCGGGTCGCCGAGGCGGCCCGGCACCTCAACCGCTACCCGGACCGGGACGCGGTCGAGCTCCGCACCGAGCTGGCGAAGTACCTCAGCCGCACCGCCGGGCACCAGGTCGGCATGGCCAACGTGTGGGCGGCCAACGGCTCCAACGAAGTCATCCAGCAACTGCTGCAGACCTTCGCCGGGCCCGGCCGCACCGCGATCGGCTTCGAGCCCTCGTACTCGATGCACGCGCTGATCTCGCGCGGCACCGGAACCGGCTGGATCTCCGGGCCGCGCACCGAGGACTTCCGGATCGACGTGGACGCGGCGTGCGCGGCCATCACCGAACACCGCCCCGACGTCGTCTTCATCACCTCGCCGAACAACCCCACCGGCACCGCCGTCGAGGCGGACACCGTGCTGGCGCTGTACGAGGCGGCGCAGGCGGCCAAGCCGTCGATGGTGGTGGTGGACGAGGCGTACGGCGAGTTCAGCCACCGGCCGTCGCTGCTGCCGCTGCTCGCGGGCCGGCCGCACCTGGTCGTCTCGCGCACCATGTCCAAGGCGTTCGGCGCGGCCGGGCTGCGGCTGGGCTACCTGGCCGCCGACCCCGCGGTCGTCGACGCCGTCCAGCTGGTGCGGCTGCCGTACCACCTGTCCGCCGTCACCCAGGCCACCGCGCTCGCCGCGCTGGAGCACACCGACACGCTGCTCGGCTACGTCGAACAGCTCAAGGCCGAGCGCGACCGGCTGGTCACCGAGCTGCGCGCGATCGGCTGCGAGGTCACCGACTCCGACGCCAACTTCGTGCAGTTCGGGCGCTTCCCCGACGCCCACGCCGCCTGGCGGCGGATCCTCGACCACGGCGTCCTGGTCCGTGACAACGGCGTACCGGGCCGGCTGCGGGTGACCGCCGGGACCCCCGCCGAGAACGACGCGTTCCTCCATGCGGTACGCGCGGTTGTGAAGGAGATGAGCGTATGACCCGCGTGGGCCGCGTGGAGCGCACCACCAAGGAGACGTCCGTCCTGGTCGAGATCGACCTCGACGGCTCCGGCCAGGTCGACGTGTCGACCGGGGTCGGCTTCTACGACCACATGCTCGACCAGCTCGGCCGCCACGGTCTGTTCGACCTCACCGTCAAGACCGACGGCGACCTGCACATCGACACCCACCACACCATCGAGGACACCGCCCTCGCGCTCGGCGCCGCCTTCAAGCAGGCCCTCGGAGACAAGGTCGGGATTTATCGTTTCGGCAACTGCACCGTGCCGCTGGACGAGTCCCTCGCCCAGGTGACGGTCGACCTCTCGGGCCGCCCGTACCTGGTGCACACCGAGCCCGAGAACATGGCGCCGATGATCGGCACCTACGACACCACCATGACCCGGCACATACTGGAGTCGTTCGTCGCCCAGGCGCAGATCGCGCTGCACGTGCACGTTCCGTACGGGCGCAACGCCCACCACATCGTCGAGTGCCAGTTCAAGGCCCTCGCCCGCGCACTGCGCTACGCCAGCGAACGCGACCCGCGTGCGGCCGGCATCATCCCGTCCACGAAGGGTGCCCTATGAGCGGCATGGCGACCGCCTTCATCGTCCTCGGCCTGTTCCTGCTCGGCGGCGTGATCTCCTTCGCCAAGCAGGGCATGTCCAAGAGCCTCATCACGCTCCTGAGCATCGGCGCCGGCATGTCCCTGATCGCCGGGATCATGCGGCTGGAGGTGTGGAGTTGAGCGCGCGCAAGAAGGTCGTGGTCTTCGACTACGGCTTCGGCAACGTCCGCTCCGCCGAGCGGGCCCTGGCCCACGTCGGCGCGGACGTGGAGATCACCCGCGACTACGACACGGCCATGACCGCCGACGGGCTGCTGGTGCCCGGCGTCGGGGCCTTCGCTGCCTGCATGCGCGGCCTGCGCGAGGCCCGCGGCGACTGGCTGGTCGGCCGCCGGCTGGCCGGCGGCCGACCTGTGATGGGCATCTGCGTCGGCATGCAGATCCTCTTCGCCCGCGGCATCGAGCACGGCGAGGAGGCCGAGGGCCTGGACGAGTGGCCGGGCACCGTCGAGCCGCTGCGTGCGCCCGTCGTCCCGCACATGGGCTGGAACACCGTCACGGCGCCCGAGGACTCGCAGCTCTTCGCGGGCGCGGATGCCGAGGACCGCTACTACTTCGTGCACTCCTACGCGGTACGTGCATGGGAGCTGGAGACCGCCAACCCGGCCCTCCGGCCTCCGAAGGTCACCTGGGCCACGCACGGCGAGCCGTTCGTGGCGGCCGTCGAGAACGGCCCGCTGTGGGCCACCCAGTTCCACCCCGAGAAGTCCGGCGACGCCGGCGCCCGGCTGCTGAGCAACTGGCTCGGCACCCTGTAGCCGCGCGGGGCCGCGCCCGGCGGCCCCGTACGGCAGGTGCTCCTCCCTCTTCCGCCCCAGACCTCCACTAGGACCGCCCGAGATGAGCAAGCTCGAACTCCTCCCCGCCGTCGACGTCCGCGACGGCCAGGCCGTCCGCCTGGTGCACGGCGAGTCCGGCACCGAGACCTCCTACGGTTCGCCGCTGGAGGCCGCCCTGGCCTGGCAGCGCGCGGGCGCCGAGTGGCTGCATCTGGTCGACCTCGACGCGGCGTTCGGCACCGGCGACAACCGCGACCTGATCGCCGAGGTCGCCCGGGCCATGGACATCAAGGTCGAACTCTCCGGCGGCATCCGCGACGACGACTCCCTCGCCGCCGCGCTCGCCACCGGCTGCACCCGCGTGAACCTGGGTACCGCCGCCCTGGAGACCCCCGAGTGGGTGGCCAAGGTCATCGCGAGCCACGGCGACAAGATCGCGGTGGGCCTCGACGTCCGCGGCACCACGCTGCGCGGCCGCGGCTGGACCCGCGACGGCGGCGACCTGTACGAGACCCTGGCCCGGCTCGACTCCGAGGGCTGCGCCCGCTACGTCGTCACCGACATCGCCAAGGACGGCACCCTCCAGGGCCCCAACCTCCAGCTGCTGCGGGACGTCTGCGCGGTGACCGACAAGCCGGTGGTCGCCTCCGGCGGCGTTTCGTCGCTTGAGGACCTGCGGGCGCTTGCGACTCTGGTGCCGGAGGGTGTCGAAGGTGCCATCGTGGGCAAGGCCCTCTACGCGAAGGCGTTCACCCTCGAAGAGGCCTTGGAGGCTGTGTCCCGATGACCGAAGCCGTGCGGCGTGTGCAGACCGACAGCCCCTGGGACGAGACGATCGGCTCCGCGCGCGCCGTCGCGGCGGGCGACCGGGTCCTGGTCGCGGGCACCATGCCGTTCGTCGGCACGGTGCTCCAGGGCGAGGGGGACCCGTACGAGCAGGCGCTGGCGGCCTTCGGGAGCGCGCTGGAGGCGCTCAAGGAGTTCGGCCTCGGCGCCGAGGCCGTCATCCGTACCCGTATGTACCTCACCCATCTGCGCGATGTCGACGCGGTGGGCCGCGCCCACAAGGAGCTGTTCGGCGCCGTGCGTCCGGCCGCGACCATGGTCGTGGTCTCCCGGTTCGTCGACTCCCGCGTGCTGGTGGAAGTCGAAGTAGAAGCATTCAGAGGAGCAGACACCTCATGACCCTGGCGGTCCGAGTCATCCCCTGCCTGGACGTGGACAACGGCCGGGTCGTCAAGGGCGTCAACTTCCAGAACCTGCGGGACGCCGGCGACCCCGTCGAGATGGCCAGGATCTACGGCGCGGAGGGCGCCGACGAACTGACCTTCCTCGACATCACCGCCTCCTCCGGCAACCGCGAGACCACCTACGACGTGGTGCGGCGCACCGCCGAGCAGGTCTTCATCCCGCTCACCGTCGGCGGCGGCGTGCGCACCGCCGAGGACGTCGACAAGCTGCTGCGCGCCGGTGCCGACAAGGTCGGCGTCAACACCGCCGCCATCGCCCGCCCGGACCTGATCCGGGAGATCGCCGAGCGCTTCGGCCGCCAGGTCCTGGTCCTGTCGGTGGACGCCCGGCGCACGGCGGACGGTTGGTTCGAGGTCACCACGCACGGCGGCCGCCGGGGCACCGGGATGGACGCGGTCGAGTGGGCCCATCGCGCGGCCGAGCTGGGCGCCGGCGAGATCCTGCTGAACTCGATGGACGCCGACGGCACCAAGGACGGCTACGACACCGAGATGATCGCGGCTGTACGGAAGCACGTCACGGTGCCCGTGATCGCCAGCGGCGGGGCGGGCCGGCTGGACCACTTCCCGCCGGCCATCGCGGCGGGCGCGGACGCGGTCCTGGCCGCGTCGGTCTTCCACTTCGGCGACCTGCGGATCGGCGAGGTGAAGGAGACCCTGCGCCAGGCGGGCCACCCGGTGCGGCTCTGACGGGTCGGGGCCTTTGACGGCGGGCAGTCGGGGCGAAGCCCGGGGGAGGGCCCTAGATCCCCAGCTTCGCCCCGTGCAGCCGGGCCACGGCCTCCTTGTCCCCGTCCAGCTCGACCCTCGCCGCGTCCTGGCGGCCGTACAGGAAGACCACCAGCTCGCCGGGCTCGCCGGTGACGGTGACGACCGGGGTGCCCCGGTGGGCGACGGCGGTCCGGCCGTCCGGGCGGCGCAGGACCAGGCCGACCGGGGACCTGCGGCCGAAGACGCGGGCCAGGCGTTCGACGCGGGTCCACAGGGCGTCGGCCAGGACGGGGTCGACGGGGCGGGGCGTCCAGTCGGGCTGGGCGCGGCGGACGTCCTCGCCGTGGACGTAGAACTCCAGCGTGTTCGCCGCCTCGTCGACCGGCTTGAGGGCGAACGGCGACATCCGCGGCGGGCCGGTGCGGATGAGCTGGATCAGCTCCTCGTACGGCTTCGCGGCGAACTCGGCCTGCACCCGCTCCAGGCGCGCCTCCAACTGCTTGATCACCAGGCCCGCGGCCGCGTCGGGTCGGCGGTCGCGGACCACGAGGTGGGCGGCCAGGTCGCGGGTGGTCCAGCCGTCGCACAGGGTCGGGGCCTGGGGACCCGAGCTCTCCAAGAGGTCGGCCAGGAGGAGACGTTCGCGCTTGGCGTGAGTCGACATGACGTCAGCGTACGACCGTACGGAGCCGCCCTGCCACGGCGCCGCGCGGACGGCGGACGGGCCCCCTCCCATGGCGGAGCGGGCCCGGTGCCGGTCGCGGTGGTGCGGGTCAGACGGCTGGTCCGTAGTCGGTGCAGGTGGGCTTGAAGGCCGGGTCGTCCGGACCCAGGGCGTTGAGGACGTTCTGCATCACGGGGCTGTCGAGGAAGACTCCGACGTGGCCGGCCGGGTCGCCGGGGCACTGGTCCTGGATCGTGATGTTGCGGACGTCGCCACCGCGCAGGAACCCGTTCGTATACGGCGTGACCACCAGGTCGCGGTTGGTCGCGATCACCCGGTAGCGGACGCCGGGCACGGTGTCGCCGTCGGCCCACAGCTCCTTCTGGAACGTGGAGTTCACCTCCATCTGGTGCAGCCCGGGCAGGCCGCTCCAGTCGAAGAGGTTGTTGACGAAGCCGAGGATGCCCATCGCCTCGCCGAGGTTGACCAGGCCGTCCAGCGTGGTGCCGTGGTTGATGGGCGCCACTCCGACGAGGGTGTCCACCTTCGCCGCGCCGCCCAGCCGCTTGAGGTAGTAGTGCGGCATCATGCCGCCCTGGGAATGGCCCACGATGTCGACCTTCTTCGCGCCGGTGGCGGCCAGCACCCGGTCGACGAACGCGCTCATGGTGCGGGCCGAGCCGGCTATGTCGTCCAGGCCGCCGACACGGCCGAGCGAGAGATGGTTCATTCCGTAGTTGAAGGCGAAGACGCAGTAGCCCTCGTTGGCCAGCATGGGGGCGAGCTTGACCCAGTTGGCGCCGGCGTTCGCGAAGGTGCCGTGGGCCAGCACCACCGGCTCCGGGTGCTCCGCACTGGGCTTGCAGTCCCAGTCGTTGGCCCCGGCCACGGAGTCCGGGCTGAAGAGGTAGTTGTGGACGGCGGTGCCGAGGCCACCGACCGGATGCCGCTCGTCGTCGGCCTGGGCGGGGGCGGCGCCGATGATCGCGGCGGCGGCGAGGGACAGGGCGATGCCGATGGAGGCGAGTCTCATGGAACACTCCGGCTTCCAGGAGCAAAAAGATGGGGGGAGTCGCCCGCCCGGCGCCGGTCGTGGATCGCGCGGCGCCGTTGACGGGCTGTTAACTGAATGTAAAAAGACGTGGACCGGGCCGGAAGGAGGCCGCGTCAAAACTTCCGGCCGGTCCGTTGTTATCCGGCACAACCGCCGGGCGTCATCCGGCGCGACCGCCCATGACCGCCCGGTGGGCGACGAGCGCGGCCCGGATCGTCGGCAGGTCGGCGGGACGGCTGGTGTCCAGACCCGTCAGCGCCGCCACCTTGCGCAGCCGGTAGTCCACGGTGTTCGGATGCACCTGGAGCTGGGCGGCGGTCTGCCGCCGGTCGATGGGGCCCGCCATGAACGCCCCCAGGGTGTCCAGCAGTTCCGGCTTCCCCGACAACGGCTCCAGCAGCGCGGCCAGTTGGTCCCTCGCCGGGCCGGGGCGGGTGAGCTGGTACTCCAGCGCCACGTCGCCGAGCCGGTACACCCCGGGCGGGCGGCCGAACGTCATGGCCACCTCGCGCACCTCGGCGGACAGGGCGGCGGCGTCCGCGACGTCCTCGGGCCGTGCCGCGACCACCCCCGCCGTGATGTCGGCGCCGCACATCCGGCTCATGTAGCCCACCACCGCGTCCAGCCACTTCCAGTCCGCCGCGTCCAGCGCGTCCGCGGGCGTGTCACGCGGCACCAGCGCCACGCCGCCGTCGACGGAGAGCATGGACAGCACCGCGCCGAGCGCCGGATCCACATGCCGCTCCAGCTCCACCCGCAGCCGCCGCGCCTTCCGCCGGGCCGCGACCATCGTGTCGACGCCGGGCGCCAGTTCGTCCGGGTGCGCGCCGACCGCCAGGGACAGCACGAGATAGCAGGCCGGGAGCCGGACCCCCGCCCGGCCCGCCGCCTGAAGCGCGGGCGCCCCCTCCAGCAGCGCCGACAGCAGCCCCTGGCGCGCCGCGTACTCCTCGCCGAACGCGGCCTGGCGCTCCTGCGCGTAGCCCGTGGAGGCCGTCGCCGTCATCCGCTGCAGGTACTGGAGCAGCAGCCGGTGGGCCGCCAGCACCGCCGGCAGGTCGCCCGGCCCCGCCTCGGGCGCCACCGCGTCCCAGCAGACCCGCGCCCCCAGGTGGTAGGCGCTGATGACCGCCGCCAGCGGTACGCCGTCCTCGGCGCGCCGGGCCGCCGACTCGCGCAAGGCCGCCAGATGCTCGGGGCCCGGCAGCTCCCCGGTGCTCAGGACCCCGACGAAGGTGCGGATGCTCTGCTCGACGACCCGGGCGATCTCGCCGCGTAACTGCTCCGTGGGCAGGGTGCCGTAAACGGGCAGCTCCTCGACCAGCTCCTCGAGCACCGTGGCCGCCAGCTGCCGCAGGGAACGGGTGAGGCGCTGCTCCAGCGGTACGCCGCCGAACGAGATCGCGGTGCGCCGGCCTGTCATCAGGTCAGCCCGGCAGCCGCTTGGACAGCTTCGGGCCGTCGACCGAGCCGCTCAGCGTGAGCGAGCAGGTCACCTTGTCCGAACCCTGGTACGTGTAGGTGTCCCGGGCCGGGAAGAGCGCGTAGTAGTAGTACGTCCGGCCGTCGGATATCCGCTTCATCCGCGTCGCCGCGTCCGTCGCGCACAACGCCAGCGCCTTGTCCTGGATCTCCTTGTCCGTGGCGAAGGTGCCGGTCAGCGTCTCGTTGGCGATCACCTCGCCGTCGTGCGGACCGCTGCACGACCGCTTCGTCACCGTCGACACGCTGCTGTCGAGGCCGGGGTGGTCGAAGCACTCGCCCGGCTTGAGGACGACGTACGGCACCACGCTCGACGGCGACGAGGGCGAAGCGGAGGACGAGGGGTCCGGCTCCTCGGAGGAACCACCCGGGCCCAGCGGGGCCCCTTGCCCGGGTCCTCGGTCCCGGACGGCTCCGCGGCCGAGGCGGACGGCGAGGGGGAACCGGACGTGCTCTGCCCCGCCGACGGGCTCTCCTTGGCGCGCACCTTCTTGTCGTCGTCGCCACCACCACCGAGGCCCACACCGCCAGGCCGATCGCCACCGCGGCCGCCACCGCGCCGCCGACGATCGCCGCGACCTTCCCTCCCGAGGGGCCGCGCGGGGGCGGCGGCGGAGCGCCGTACGGACCGAACCCTCCCGGCGCCCCGGGAGTGCCCGGCGGCGTCGGCGCCCCGAACGCCCCCGGCGCCCCGAAACCGCCCGGCTGGACGGGAGGCCCGAACCCCTGCTGCTGGGGGCCGCCCCGGCGGCGCCCGGCGGAGGTCCGAAGCCGCCACCGTCGTGGTGCGGCTCTGGCTGGTTCGGCGGAGTCGGAAACGTCATGCCCGAAGCATGCCCCATGCCGCTGACACCCCGTCCAGCGGGCGGACAACCGGCCCGGGCGGCCCCGCACCCGAGGCAGAATGGCCCCATGACCGGCCCCGACCGCCCCGCCCGCCCGTCGTCCCTCGACCCGGACATCGCCGCCCGCCTCAAGCGCAGCGCCGACGGCCTCGTCCCCGCCATCGCCCAGCAGTACGACACCGGCGAGGTGCTGATGCTCGGTTGGATGGACGACGAGGCACTCCACCGCACCCTCACCACCGGCCGCTGCACCTACTGGAGCCGCAGCCGCCAGGAGTACTGGGTCAAGGGCGACACCTCCGGCCACGTCCAGCACGTCAAGTCCGTCGCGCTGGACTGCGACGCCGACACCCTCCTGGTCCAGGTCGACCAGGTCGGCGCGGCTTGCCACACCGGCGACCGCACCTGCTTCGATTCCGGCCTGCTGCCCCTTCGGCAGTAGGCTCCGCAGCGATCACGACCACGATCACGACCGCTATGGCCACGGCGACGACCACGGGGCAGCACCATGGATCTTGAGACCTTCCGCAAGCTGGCGGCCGACCGCCGCGTCATCCCGGTCAGCCGCAGGCTGCTCGCCGACGGCGACACCCCGGTCGGCCTCTACCGCAAGCTCGCCGCCGAACGCCCCGGCACCTTCCTCCTGGAATCCGCCGAGAACGGCCGATCGTGGTCGCGCTACTCCTTCATCGGCGTCCGCAGCTCCGCCACCCTCACCGCACGCGACGGCCAGACCCACTGGCTGGGCGAACCGCCCGTCGGACTGCCCACCGACGGCGACCCGCTCGCCGCGCTGCGCGCCACCGTCGAGACCCTGCACACCCCGCGCGACCTCGCCTCCGGAATGCCCCCTTCACCGGCGGCATGGTCGGCTACCTCGGCTACGACATCGTCCGGCGGCTGGAGAAGATCGGCGACAGCTGCCGCGACGACCTGCGGCTGCCCGAGCTGACCATGCTGCTCACCTCGGACCTCGCCGTCTTCGACCACTGGGACGGCACCGTCCTGCTGATCGCCAACGCCATCAACCACAACGACCTGGAGACGGGCGTCGACGAGGCGTACGCGGACGCGGTCGCGCGGCTCGACGCCATGACCGCCGACCTGGCCCGCCCCGTCCCCACCGAGCCGACCGCCCTGCCGCCGTCCGAACTCCCCGACTACACCGCCCTGTGGGGCGGTCCGGACTACAGGGCCGCCGTCGAGGACATCAAGGAGCGCATCCGCGCGGGCGAGGCCTTCCAGGTCGTGCCCTCGCAGCGCTTCGAGACGCCCTGCACCGCCGGCGCCCTCGACGTGTACCGCGTGCTGCGGGCCACCAACCCCAGCCCGTACATGTACCTGTTCCGCTTCCCCGCCGCGGACGGCACCGCCTTCGACGTCGTCGGCTCCAGCCCGAGGCCCTGGTCAAGGTCGAGGAGGGCCGCGCGATGGTGCACCCCATCGCCGGGACCCGCCCGCGCGGCGCCACCCCGCAGGAGGACGCCGCCCTCGCCGACGAACTGCTCGCCGACCCCAAGGAGCGCGCCGAGCACCTCATGCTCGTCGACCTCGGCCGCAACGACCTGGGACGGGTCTGCGAGCCCGGCAGCGTCGAGGTCGTCGACTTCATGTCCATCGAGCGCTACAGCCACGTCATGCACATCGTCTCGACCGTGACGGGCAAGCTCGCCGAGGACCGGACCGCCTTCGACGTCCTCACCGCCTGCTTCCCGGCCGGCACGCTCTCCGGCGCGCCGAAGCCGCGCGCCATGCAGATCATCGAGGAGCTGGAACCCAGCCGCCGCGGGCTGTACGGCGGCTGCGTGGGCTATCTGGACTTCGCCGGCGACTCGGACACCGCCATCGCGATCCGCACCGCGCTGCTGCGCGACGGCACCGCGTACGTGCAGGCGGGGGCGGGCGTCGTCGCCGACTCCGACCCGGCCGCCGAGGACGCGGAGTGCCGCAACAAGGCCGCGGCGGTGCTGCGCGCCGTCCACACCGCCAACCGCCTTGGGGGCACCTCCCAGCGTTAGCTGGGGGATGCTGAGGGGCCGAGCCCCAGGGTCGGCACTGTCGGACCCGTGAGGGATAGTGGTACGCGTGAGTGCAGCAGCCGTACCCCAGCCCCAGGCCCAACGCGGGCCCGCCGCCGCCAAGGCCGAGCGCGGCGGACGACGCAGCCTCGCCGTCGCCCTGCTGTCGGGCGCGGCCGGAGCCGCGCTGGTCCTCCTGGCCACCAGCCGCACCTGGGCCGAGGGCACCGCGGCCGTTG
The DNA here is from genome assembly GCF_030553055.1 of Streptomyces sp. XD-27. Classification (NCBI taxonomy): domain Bacteria; kingdom Bacillati; phylum Actinomycetota; class Actinomycetes; order Kitasatosporales; family Streptomycetaceae; genus Streptomyces; species Streptomyces sp. XD-27. The sequence goes on along the minus strand of NZ_CP130713.1, from coordinate 1,794,741 downwards.
CCCAGGGCACGCTCCCGCAGCACGCCGACGGCGAGGACGTCACCGGGCTGCCCGGTGCGCTCGCGGTCGTCGGACTCGCCGCGCTCGTCGCCGTCTTCGCGGTGCGCCGCACCGGCCGTGCCCTGGTCTCCGCGCTCCTCGCGCTCTGCGGAGCGGGGATCGTCGCCAGCTCGCTGGTGGGCGCCTCCGACACCGCGGCGCTGGAGGAGAAGGCGTCCAAGGCCACCGGCCTGGCGGACGGCACCATCCACGACGTGGCGCACACGGCCTGGCCGTGGGTGGCCCTGGCGGGCGGCGCGCTGTTGCTGCTCGCCGGCGTGCTCGCACTGGGCTACGGCCGCCACTGGCCCGCCATGTCCGGGCGGTACGAGCGCACGGGCCCGGACGGCGCCCCGGCCCGCGGCCGCGCCCGGCGCACCCGCCCGGCCCCCGACCCGGACCGCCCCGAGGAGCTGTGGAAGGCCCTGGACCGGGGCGAGGACCCGACCGGACAGGACGGCGGCCGGGCACCCGCCGACGGCTGACCGGACACGCACCCCGTGACCGGACCCCCGCGGAAGGATTGACGACGCGTCGGTGGAGAATGGGCACGGAGCGTATCCCCCGCGCCCCACGCCCCGGAACCGGTACCCGGGGGACCTCCCGGACGCACGTCCCAGGGAGCAGTAGAGCAACGAGGAGTACACATGGCGGGTAACAACCACGGTCACACCCCGGCGGCCTGGACCGGCGTGATCATCGCCTTCATCGGCTTCTGCGTCTCCGGTGCGTTCACCGTGCTGGCCAACCCGGTCGGCTTCTGGGCGGGACTCGTGGTCGTCGCCCTCGGCGGCGTGGTGGGCATGGTGATGCGCTCGATGGGTATGGGCCAGCCGCAGAAGCGCACGATCCAGCAGCCGCAGAGCCAGCAGCAGCTGACCTGACCGGCGCTCCGGCCCCCGGACACGGCGCGGCCAGGGTCCGTACGGCGTAGCTCCGGCGGGCCCGAGGACGTATCCGGGTGCAGGCTGGCGGTGTGACCGCGAGACCCGCACCCGCCGCACGCCGGCTGGCCGCGCCGCTGGGCGCGCTCGCCGCGGTGGCCGCGGCCTTCGCGTTCGTCGGCGCGGTGGACCCGGGGAGCCGGGCCACTACCCGGCCTGCCCGCTGCTGCGGCACACCGGCGTGCTGTGCCCCGGCTGCGGCGGGCTGCGCGGCGCCCACGCCCTCGCCCACGCTGACCCGGTCGCCGCGCTCGGCGCCAATGCCCTCGCGTTCGCCGGGTATCTCGCGTTCGCGGTCCACTGGACGCGGTGGCTGCTGCGGTCCGCCCGCGGACGCCCCGCCCCGGAGCTCCGGCTGCGCGCCGCGCACGGCTGGGCGCTGGCCGGGCTGGCACTGGCCTTCACGATCGTCCGGAACCTGCCCTTCGGAGCGCCGCTCGCCCCCTGACGCGTGGCGCGACGGGCCTTCCGGGAGCCCGGTGAACGTCCAGTCGGTGGACTGATGCGTCAACCGGATGCGAGACCTCGGCCCCGGCCGGATACCATCACAAGTGCAGGTGAAGCGGCTCGCCCGCGACACCGGCACCGACCACAAGCTCCATCCCCGTCCAGAAGGGGGGCCGCTCGCGTGAGTGTGCTCGACGAGATCATCGACGGAGTCCGTGCCGACCTCGCGGAGCGGCAGGCACGCGTCACCCTCGACGAGCTCAAGGAGCGGGCCGCCAAGGCGCCCCAGGCCAAGGACGGCGTCGCCGCCCTCAAGGGCGACAGCGTCAAGGTGATCTGCGAGGTCAAGCGCTCCAGCCCGTCCAAGGGCGCGCTCGCCGCGATCGCCGACCCGGCCGGCCTCGCCGCGGACTACGAGGCGGGCGGCGCGGCCGTCATCAGCGTGCTGACCGAACAGCGTCGCTTCGGCGGATCGCTGGCGGACCTGGAGGCGGTGCGCGCCAAGGTCGACATCCCCGTCCTGCGCAAGGACTTCATCGTCACCTCCTACCAGCTGTGGGAGGCCCGGGCGTACGGCGCCGACCTGGCGCTGCTCATCGTCGCCGCCCTCGACCAGGAGGCGCTGGTCTCCCTCATCGAGCGGGCCGAGTCGATCGGGCTGACCCCGCTGGTCGAGGTGCACGACGAGGAGGAGGTCGAGCGGGCGGTCGACGCGGGCGCGAAGATCATCGGGGTCAACGCGCGCAACCTCAAGACACTCGAAGTGGACCGGAACACGTTCGCGCAGGTCGCGCCGGAGATTCCGGACCACATCGTGAAGGTCGCGGAGTCCGGCGTGCGCGGCCCGCACGACCTGATCGCGTACGCCAACGAGGGCGCGGACGCGGTGCTGGTCGGCGAGTCCCTGGTGACCGGCCGCGACCCCAAGGGCGCGGTGTCCGACCTGGTGGCGGCGGGCGCCCACCCGGCGCTGCGGCACGGCCGGAACTGACCGGCATGGGGCGTACGCGCGTCTGGCCCGGGGCTGCCGGCCCCGGGGCTGCCGCGCGCCCGCACGGCGCGTCCGCGGACGCCGCGTGCGGTACCACATCGGGTGCGAGCCCGGGCAGGTCAACGGGCGTCGATGGCGTGGGACGGCCGCGCACTGAGTGTGCGCCGTCACGCGGTCGGCCGCGGCGCGTAGCGCCCGCGGCGGTCCGCGGTGGCAGCGTTGCTGCCACACGTTCCCACCCACCCTTGTTGGGGGCGCCGCCCCGAGGAGTAACGTCGCATGTCGTCTGACTTCTTCATCCCGGACCCGGAGGGTCTGGTTCCCAGCGCCGAGGGATACTTCGGCGCGTTCGGCGGCAAGTTCATCCCGGAGGCGCTCGTCGCCGCCGTGGACGAGGTCGCCGCGGAGTACGCCAAGGCCAAGGCGGACCCCGCCTTCGCCGCCGAACTGGAAGACCTGCTGGTCAACTACACGGGGCGGCCGAGCGCCCTGACCGAGGTGCCGCGGTTCGCCCGGCACGCCGGCGGAGCCCGGATCTTCCTCAAGCGCGAGGACCTCAACCACACCGGCTCACACAAGATCAACAACGTGCTGGGGCAGGCCCTGCTCACCAAGCGCATGGGCAAGACCCGCGTCATCGCGGAGACCGGCGCCGGCCAGCACGGCGTCGCCACCGCCACCGCGTGCGCCCTCTTCGGCCTCGACTGCACCATCTACATGGGCGAGGTCGACACCGAGCGGCAGGCGCTCAACGTCGCCCGGATGCGCATGCTCGGCGCCGAGGTCGTCGCCGTGAAGTCCGGCAGCCGCACCCTCAAGGACGCCATCAACGAGGCGTTCCGCGACTGGGTCGCCAACGTCGACCACACGCACTACCTCTTCGGCACGGTCGCCGGACCCCACCCCTTCCCCGCGATGGTGCGCGACTTCCACCGCGTCATCGGCGTCGAGGCACGCCACCAGATCACGCACCGCGCCGGGCGGCTCCCGGACGCCGCCCTCGCCTGCGTCGGCGGCGGCTCCAACGCCATCGGGCTCTTCCACGCCTTCCTCAACGACGACTCCGTCCGCCTGATCGGCTGCGAGCCGGCCGGGCACGGCGTCGAGACCGGGGAGCACGCGGCCACCCTGAGCCAGGGCGAGCCGGGCATCCTGCACGGCTCGCGCTCCTACGTCCTCCAGGACGAGGACGGCCAGATCACCGAGCCGTACTCCATCTCCGCAGGGCTCGACTACCCGGGCGTCGGCCCGGAGCACGCCTATCTGAAGGACACCGGCCGCGGCGAGTACCGCGCGATCACCGACGACGCGGCCATGCAGGCACTGCGCCTGCTCTCCCGCACCGAGGGCATCATCCCGGCGATCGAGAGCGCACACGCGCTCGCCGGCGCCCTGGAGGTCGGGCGCGAGCTGGGAGAGGGAGCGCTGCTGCTGGTCAACCTCTCCGGACGCGGCGACAAGGACATGGACACAGCGGCCCGCTACTTCGGGCTGTACGACTCCGCGGAGGGGCCGAGTGAGCGGCAACATCGCACTGCTGAACGACGCCCTCGCCACGGCGAAGTCCGAGGGCCGCGCCGCGCTCGTCGGCTACCTGCCCGCCGGCTTCCCGACCGTCGACGACGGCGTACGGGCCATCTCGGCCATGGTCGAGGGCGGCTGCGACATCGTCGAGGTCGGCCTGCCCCACAGCGACCCGGTGCTGGACGGGCCGATCATCCAGACCGCCGACGACATCGCGCTGCGCGGCGGCCTGAAGATCGTGGACGTGATCCGTACGGTCCGCGAGGTGCACGCGGCCACCGGCGCTCCGGTGCTGTGCATGACGTACTGGAACCCGGTCGACCGCTACGGCCCCGAGCGGTTCGCCGCCGATCTGGCGGCGGCGGGCGGCGCGGGCTGCATCCTGCCCGACCTGCCGGTGGAGGAGGCCGAGGTCTGGCTCAAGGCCGCCGAGCGGCACGGTCTGGCGACCGTGTTCGTGGTCGCGCCGAGCAGCCGGGACGAGCGGCTCGCCAAGATCACGGCGGCGGGCAGCGGCTTCGTCTACGCGGCCTCGCTGATGGGCGTCACCGGCACCCGGGAGTCGGTCGGCAAGGAGGCCCAGGACCTGGTGCGCCGCACCAGGGGCACCACCGAGCTGCCGGTCTGCGTCGGCCTCGGGGTGTCGAACGCGACGCAGGCGGCGGAGGTCGCCGGCTTCGCCGACGGCGTGATCGTCGGATCGGCGTTCGTCAAGCGGCTGCTCGACGCGCCGGACGTGGAGACCGGGCTGGTGCGGGTGCGGACGCTGGCGGGCGAACTGGCCGCGGGCGTCCGAGGCCGCCCGTCGTCCTGACGCGACCGTCCAGCTCGACGGCGCTGACGCGGTGGCCCCGGCCGTCCTGACACGACACGCCGGACCGCTCCCGGTTGACCCCGGAAGAGTGGCCGCCCCGCGGCCGAACGGGCGAAAGCGGGCGGAGGAGCGCAGCGGCGCTCCTCCGCCTCGTTGTCGGGGCGTGAGTCAGCGAAACGGTGATGGACGGGACAGCGCCCGCGCGCGGATGCGGGCGCAGCGGCGGCAGGACGAGGCGCGGGACAGGCGCCGGCGCCAGCTGATGGTGGCCTTGATCGCGGTGGCCGTGCTCGGCCTCGCCGCCGGAATCGGGGTGCTGGTCGCGGGCGGCGACGGCGGCGACGGGAACGGCGGACCGGTCACCGCGCCCTCCGCCGCGGTCGGCAAGGACGACCTCGTGATCCAAACCGGCCGGGCGAACGCCCCGGCCACCCTCACCGTCTACGAGGACTTCCGCTGCCCGGCCTGCAAGCAGTTCGAGGGCGGCCTCGGCCGAACCATCCGGGACCTGGAGGGCAAGGGCCGGATGAAGACCGACTACCACCTGGTCACGATCATCGACGGAAACCTGGGCGGCAGCGGATCGCTCAACGCCGCGAACGCCGCGGCCTGCGCCCAGGACGCCGGCAAGTACGCCCCGTACCACGACGTGCTCTTCACCAACCAGCCCGAGGAGACGGACGACGCCTACGGGAAGAAGGACCGGCTGATCGAGCTGGCCCGGCAGGTCAAGGGGCTGGACACCGCCACGTTCCGGCGCTGCGTGGACGGCGGCACCCACGACGGGTGGGTGCGGAAGTCCGCCAAGGAGTTCGCCGGATCCGGGTTCACCGGTACCCCGACGGTCCTGCTCGACGGGAAGAAGGTCTACGGCGACCCGAAGAACCCGCTCACTCCGGACCGGCTGGGGCAGCTCGTCGACGAGGCCCAGCGGTGACACGCGTTATGCAGCTGTTGCACCGGGCGGGTTGCCGGACTTCCCGCCCGGCAAGGTAGCGTCGACCCTGTCATGGACCTCGCTTACATCCCCAGCCCGTCGACCGGCGTGATCGATCTCGGCCCGATCCCGCTGCGCGGCTACGCGTTCTGCATCATCATCGGCGTCTTCGTGGCCGTCTGGCTCGGCGGTCGCCGCTGGGTGGCGCGCGGCGGCCAGGCCGGCACGGTGGCTGACATCGCCGTCTGGGCGGTGCCCTTCGGCCTGATCGGCGGACGGCTCTACCACGTCATCACCGACTACGAGCTGTACTTCGGCGAAGGCCGTGACTGGGTCGACGCCTTCAAGATCTGGGAAGGCGGCCTCGGCATCTGGGGCGCCATCGCGCTCGGCGCGCTGGGCGCGTGGATCGGCTGCCGCCGCCGGGGCATCCCCCTGCCGGCGTACGCGGACGCGATCGCGCCCGGGATCGCCTTCGCCCAGGCCATCGGCCGCTGGGGCAACTGGTTCAACCAGGAGCTGTACGGCAAGGCCACCGACGTCCCCTGGGCGCTGAAGATCGACGCGGACCCCGACGCCGGGGTCGTCGGCGGGACGTACCACCCGACGTTCCTGTACGAGTCGCTGTGGTGCGTCGGCGTGGCGCTGCTGGTCATCTGGGCGGACCGCCGCTTCAAACTGGGCCACGGCCGGGCGTTCGCGCTGTACGTCGCGGCGTACACCGTCGGCCGCTTCTGGGTCGAGTACCTGCGGGTGGACGACGCCCACCACGTCCTGGGCATGCGCCTGAACAACTGGACCTCGATCGTGGTCTTCCTCGCAGCCGTGGCGTACATGGTCATCTCCGCGAGGCGGGCGCCTGGCCGGGAGACGGTGGTCGAGCCGGTCGCGGCGGACGCGGATGTCGCCGTCGAGGCGGTCGACTCGGCTGACCGCGACCCGGTGACGAAGGGCTCCCCGGAGCCCGCCCACGACGACGCGGCGGAAGCCGCGCCGGACGATGCCGCGGCGGACGGCGGCAAGGCGGACGACACCGAGGCCCCGGAGCCCACGAAGAAGCCCTGAGGCGCGGCAGGCCGGGGGCGGCGGAGCCCCCGGGTTCGCGAAGGGGCGGGGCAGGCCGGGGAAGGGCAGCCTCGCCTCGCCCGCAGCACCCGGCGGCGCGCGCACCCTCGTACGTTTGGCCAAGCGCCCAGCGTTTCCGCAGGTCAGCGAGGTAAGTTCGGCCTTCCTTGCTGGCGCGCGCCACGAAATCGTGCGTACCTTCGACTCGGGGGAGCGGGCAACAGGCCCGTCCCAGGGGGAAGGGAGCACCCGGCATGGCCGTCATCGAGACCTCCGCGCCGCTGCACATCGCGCACCGCGACAACCACACGCACCGCGACGTCAGCGGTGGCTGGCTGCGCCCCGCGGTGTTCGGGGCGATGGACGGACTGGTCTCCAACCTCGCCCTCATGACCGGCGTCGCCGGCGGCTCCGTCTCCGCGCAGACCGTCGTGATCACCGGCATGGCCGGGCTCGCGGCCGGTGCCTTCTCCATGGCGGCGGGGGAGTACACCTCGGTCGCCTCCCAGCGCGAGCTGGTGCTGGCCGAGCTGGAGGTCGAGCGCCGCGAGCTGCGCAAGCACCCCAAGGACGAGCTGCTGGAGCTGGCCGCGCTGTACGAGTCGCGGGGGTCGAGCCCGCCCTGGCCCGCAAGGTCGCGGAGCAGTTGTCGAAGGACCCGGAGCAGGCGCTGGAGATACACGCCCGTGAAGAGCTCGGGGTGGACCCGGACGACCTGCCGTCGCCGCTGGTCGCGGCGGTGTCCTCGTTCGGCTCGTTCGCGCTGGGCGCGCTGCTGCCGGTGCTGCCGTATCTGCTGGGCGCCACGGCGCTGTGGCCGGCCGTCGTGCTGGCGCTGCTCGGACTCTTCGCCTGCGGCGCGGTGGTGTCGCGGGTGACGGCCCGCACCTGGTGGTACAGCGGGCTGCGGCAGCTGGCGCTGGGTGGGGCGGCCGCGGGTGTGACGTACGCCCTGGGCGCCTTGTTCGGTACGGCTCTAGGCTGACCCGCCCTCCGTACCAGCCGGTAACGAGTTGAGCGCCGCCGTTACCCAGCGGTTTCAGATCCTTAACCGGCGGGCATAAGGACCGGGCGCATGGGCAGCGTCGCCCATTCCGCTTCCGGGAGCCGGCGGCCGTTTCGCCCCTTCCCGCCCCGCTTGCCCTCCGTACGGGCTGTCCGCATGCTGAAACGGGGAATCCGCTTCTCGAGAAGCGGGGCATCATGTAACCTGCACGAAAATTCGCAGAGGGCCAACGTCGTCCCTCGGCACTCGCAAATGCCATGACGACGACGGGAGAGCCGATGCGTGCTGCGTCCACTGCGTCTTACCCCGCCCGCCAGGGGATGTACGACCCGCGCAACGAGCATGACGCCTGTGGCGTGGGCTTCGTGGCGACGCTCACCGGTGAGGCCGCACACGCACTTGTCGAGCAGGCCCTGACGGTCCTGCGGAACCTGGAACACCGCGGCGCCACCGGCTCCGAGCCCGACTCCGGCGACGGCGCTGGCATCCTCGTCCAGGTTCCGGACGCCTTCCTGCGGGAGAGCACCGACTTCCCGCTCCCGGAGCCCGGGGCGTACGCCGTCGGCATCGCCTTCCTCCCGGACGACGCGGACGAGCGCACCGCCGCCACCACGCACATCGAGCGGATCGCCGCCGAGGAGAACCTCACCGTCCTCGGCTGGCGCGAGGTGCCGGTCACCCCCGAACTGCTCGGCAACGGCGCCCGCGCCACGATGCCCGCCTTCGCCCAGCTTTTCGTCTCGGATGGTGAGAACACCGGGCTGGCCCTGGACCGCAAGGCGTTCGCGCTGCGCAAGCGCGCCGAGCGCGAGGCGGGCGTCTACTTCCCGTCGCTGTCCGCCCGGACCATCGTCTACAAGGGCATGCTGACGACCGGGCAGCTGGAGCCGTTCTTCCCGGACCTGTCCGACCGCCGCTTCGCCTCCGCCGTCGCGCTGGTGCACTCGCGGTTCTCCACCAACACCTTCCCGAGCTGGCCGCTGGCCCACCCGTACCGCTTCGTCGCCCACAACGGCGAGATCAACACGGTCAAGGGCAACCGCAACTGGATGCGGGCCCGGGAGTCGCAGCTGGCCGGCGAGCTCTTCGGGGACGAGAACCTCGCGCGGCTCTTCCCCGTCTGCACCCCCGACGCCTCCGACTCCGCCTCCTTCGACGAGGTGCTGGAGCTGCTCCACCTCGGCGGCCGCTCGCTGCCGCACGCGGTGCTGATGATGGTCCCCGAGGCGTGGGAGAACCACGCCTCCATGGACCCGGCCCGGCGCGCCTTCTACCAGTACCACTCCACGATGATGGAGCCCTGGGACGGCCCGGCCTGCGTCACCTTCACCGACGGCACCCAGGTCGGCGCGGTCCTGGACCGCAACGGTCTGCGCCCCGGCCGCTACTGGGTCACCGACGACGGCCTCGTCGTCCTCGGCTCCGAGGTCGGCGTCCTCGACATCGACCCGGCCAAGGTCGTCCGCAAGGGCCGCCTCCAGCCCGGCAAGATGTTCCTGGTCGACACCGCCGAGCACCGCATCATCGAGGACGACGAGATCAAGGCCGCCCTCGCCGCCGAGCACCCGTACGGCGAGTGGCTGGAGGGCGGTCTCGTCGACCTGACCGACCTGCCGGACCGCGAGCACATCGTGCACACCCACGCCTCGGTCACCCGCCGCCAGCAGACCTTCGGCTACACCGAGGAGGAGCTGCGCGTCATCCTGGCGCCGATGGCCAAGACCGGCGCCGAGCCGATCGGCTCCATGGGCACCGACGCCCCGATCGCGGCGCTGTCCGCCCGGCCGCGGCTGCTCTTCGACTACTTCACCCAGCTGTTCGCGCAGGTCACCAACCCGCCGCTGGACGCCATCCGGGAGGAGCTGGTCACCTCGCTGATCTCCTCCCTCGGCCCGCAGGGCAACCTGCTGGACCCGACACCGGCCTCCTGCCGCAGCGTCACCCTGCCGTTCCCCGTCATCGACAACGACGAGCTGGCCAAGCTCATCCACATCAACGCCGACGGCGACATGCCGGGCTGGAAGGCCGCGACCCTGTCCGGTCTGTACCGGGTCGGCGGGGGCGGCGAGGCCCTGGCCGCGCGGCTGGCGGAGATCTGCGCCGAGGCCGACGCCGCCATCGAGGACGGCGCCCGGCTGATCGTGCTCTCCGACCGGCACTCCGACGCCGAGCACGCGCCGATCCCCTCCCTGCTGCTCACCTCCGCCGTCCACCACCACCTCATCCGCACCAAGCAGCGCACCCACGTCGGGCTGCTGGTGGAGGCCGGCGACGTCCGCGAGGTGCACCACGTCGCGCTGCTCATCGGGTACGGCGCCGCCGCCGTCAACCCCTACCTGGCCATGGAGTCCGTGGAGGACCTGGTCCGCGCGGGCACCTTCCTGCCGGACATCGAGCCGGAGCAGGCGATCCGCAACCTCATCTACGCCCTCGGCAAGGGCGTGCTCAAGGTGATGTCCAAGATGGGCATCTCCACCGTCGCCTCCTACCGCGGCGCACAGGTCTTCGAGGCCATCGGCCTGGACGAGGACTTCGTCGACGCCTACTTCCACGGCACCGCCACCAAGATCGGCGGCGCCGGTCTCGACGTCGTCGCGCGGGAGGTCGCCGAGCGGCACGCCAAGGCGTACCCGGTCACCGGCATCCCCTCCGCGCACCGCGCGCTGGAGATCGGCGGCGAGTACCAGTGGCGCCGCGAGGGCGAACCGCACCTGTTCGACCCGGACACCGTCTTCCGGCTTCAGCACGCGACCCGTTCGCGCCGCTACGACATCTTCAAGAAGTACACGGAGCGGGTGAACGAGCAGTCCGAGCGGCTGATGACGCTCCGCGGCCTGTTCTCCCTCAAGACGGACCGGCCCTCGATCCCCATCGACGAGGTCGAGCCGGTCTCCGAGATCGTCAGGCGCTTCTCCACCGGCGCCATGTCCTACGGATCGATCTCGCGCGAGGCGCACGAGACGCTCGCCATCGCCATGAACCAGCTGGGCGGAAAGTCCAACACCGGCGAGGGCGGCGAGGACCCGGAGCGGCTGTACGACCCGGCCCGCCGGTCCTCGATCAAGCAGGTCGCCTCCGGCCGCTTCGGCGTGACCAGCGAGTACCTGGTCAACTCCGACGACATCCAGATCAAGATGGCGCAGGGCGCCAAGCCCGGCGAGGGCGGCCAGCTGCCCGGCCACAAGGTCTACCCGTGGGTCGCCAAGACCCGGCACTCCACGCCCGGTGTCGGCCTGATCTCCCCGCCGCCGCACCACGACATCTACTCCATCGAGGACCTCGCCCAGCTCATCCACGATCTGAAGAACGCCAACCCGGCGGCGCGGATCCACGTGAAGCTGGTCTCCGAGGTCGGCGTCGGCACGGTCGCCGCGGGCGTCTCCAAGGCGCACGCGGACGTCGTCCTGATCTCCGGCCACGACGGCGGCACGGGCGCCTCGCCGCTGACGTCGCTGAAGCACGCGGGCGGCCCGTGGGAGCTGGGCCTGGCCGAGACCCAGCAGACGCTGCTGCTCAACGGCCTGCGCGACCGCATCGTCGTGCAGACCGACGGCCAGCTGAAGACCGGCCGCGACGTCGTCATCGCCGCGCTGCTCGGCGCCGAGGAGTTCGGCTTCGCCACCGCGCCGCTGGTCGTCTCCGGCTGCGTGATGATGCGCGTGTGCCACCTGGACACCTGCCCGGTCGGCATCGCCACCCAGAACCCGGTGCTGCGCGAGCGGTTCAGCGGCAAGGCCGAGTTCGTCGTGAACTTCTTCGAGTTCATCGCCGAGGAGGTCCGCGAGCTGCTGGCCGAGCTGGGCTTCCGTACGCTCCAGGAGGCCGTCGGCCACGCCGAGCTGCTCGACACCCACCGGGCCGTGGACCACTGGAAGGCGCAGGGCCTGGACCTGGCCCCGCTGCTGTACGTCCCGGACCTGCCGGCCGGTGCCGTACGGCACCAGGTCGTCGCCCAGGACCACGGCCTGGAGAAGGCCCTCGACAACGAGCTGATCGAGCTGGCCGCCGACGCGCTGGCCGCCGAGACCGCCGAGGCCGCCCAGCCGGTGCGCGCCCAGGTCGCGATCCGCAACATCAACCGGACCGTCGGCACCATGCTCGGCCACGAGGTGACGAAGAGGTTCGGCGGCGCCGGCCTGCCGGACGACACCATCGACATCACCTTCACCGGCTCCGCGGGCCAGTCGTTCGGCGCGTTCGTGCCGCGCGGCGTCACCCTGCGGCTGGAGGGCGACGCCAACGACTACGTCGGCAAGGGCCTGTCCGGCGGCCGGGTCGTCGTCCGCCCGGACCGGGGCGCCGACCACCTCGCCGAGTACTCCACCATCGCGGGCAACACCCTCGCGTACGGCGCGACCGGCGGCGAGATGTTCCTGCGCGGACGTGTCGGCGAGCGGTTCTGCGTCCGCAACTCCGGCGCCACCGTCGTCTCCGAGGGCGTGGGCGACCACGGCTGCGAGTACATGACCGGCGGCCGCGCCGTGGTGCTGGGGGAGACGGGCCGCAACTTCGCGGCCGGCATGTCCGGCGGCGTCGCGTACGTCATCGACCTCGACCGGGACAACGTCAACAAGGACCTGGTGTCCGCCATCGAGCCGCTCGACGGCGACGACCAGCGGTGGCTGCACGACGTCGTGCGCCGCCACCAGGAGGAGACCGGCTCCACCGTCGCCGCGGCCCTCCTCGCCGACTGGGGCACCGCGCTCACCCGCTTCAGCAAGGTCATGCCGACCACGTACAAGGCCGTGCTCGCCGCCAAGGACGCCGCCGAGCGGGCCGGACTGACCGAGTCCGAGACCCACGAGAAGATGATGGAGGCGGCGATCAATGGCTGACCCCAAGGGCTTCCTGACCACTGACCGCGAGGTCGCCAAGACCCGCCCCGTCGGCGAGCGCGTCAAGGACTGGAACGAGGTCTACGTCCCCGGCTCCCTGCTGCCGATCATCAGCAAGCAGGCCGGGCGCTGCATGGACTGCGGCATCCCGTTCTGCCACAACGGCTGTCCGCTGGGGAACCTCATCCCCGAGTGGAACGACTACGCCTACCGCGAGGACTGGGCCGAGGCCAGCGAGCGGCTGCACGCCACCAACAACTTCCCGGAGTTCACCGGGCGGCTGTGCCCCGCGCCGTGCGAGTCCGCCTGCGTGCTGGGCATCAACCAGCCCGCCGTCACCATCAAGAACGTCGAGGTCTCGATCATCGACAAGGCGTGGGACTCCGGCAACGTCACCCCGCAGCCGCCCGAGCGGCTGTCCGGCAAGACCGTCGCCGTGATCGGCTCGGGCCCGGCCGGGCTCGCCGCCGCCCAGCAGCTGACCCGGGCCGGGCACACGGTTGCCGTCTACGAGCGCGCCGACCGCATCGGCGGCCTGCTGCGGTACGGCATCCCAGAGTTCAAGATGGAGAAGCGCCACATCAACCGCCGTATCGAGCAGATGCGGGCGGAAGGCACCAAGTTCCGCACCGGTGTGGAGATCGGCCGCGACATCGACGCCGCCAAGCTGCGCAAGCGCTACGACGCCGTCGTCATCGCGGCCGGCGCCACCACCGCGCGCGACCTGCCGGTGCCCGGGCGCGAACTCAAGGGCATCCACCAGGCGATGGAGTACCTGCCGCTCGCCAACAAGGTGCAGGAGGGCGACTTCGTCGCCCCGCCGATCACCGCCGAGGGCAAGCACGTCGTGGTCATCGGCGGCGGCGACACCGGCGCGGACTGCGTCGGCACCGCCCACCGGCAGGGCGCGGCCTCCGTCACCCAGCTGGAGATCATGCCCCGGCCGGGGGAGGAGCGCAGCGCGGGTCAGCCCTGGCCGACCTTCCCGATGCTGTACAAGGTCACCTCCGCGCACGAGGAGGGCGGCGAGCGCGTCTACTCCGTCTCCACCACCCACTTCGAGGGCGACGAGGACGGCAACGTGCAGTGGCTGCACCTGGTCGAGGTCGAGTTCGTGGACGGCAAGCTGAACCAGAAGCCGGGCACCGAGCGGAGGATCCCGGCCCAGCTGGTGACGCTGGCCATGGGCTTCACCGGCACCGACCAGGAGAACGGCCTGGTCCGGCAGTTCGGCCTGGAGCTGGACGAGCGCGGCAACATCGCCCGCGACGCGGACTTCGCCACCAACGTCGACGGGGTCTTCGTCGCCGGTGACGCGGGCCGCGGCCAGTCGCTGATCGTGTGGGCCATCGCCGAGGGCCGCTCCGCGGCGCGCGGCGTGGACCGCTACCTGGCGGGCAGCAGCGCGCTGCCCGCGCCGATCCGCCCGACGGACCGCTCCCTGACGGTCTGACACCTCCTCACACAACTCCACAAGCTCCGCCGTACAACGTCGTACGGACCGGATGCGCGGCGTCTGCCCTTCCCGACCGGGGCAGGCGCCGCGCGGCTTTGTGCTGCCCTGACAGCACGGCTCGCGTCGGCTTGACAGCGCTCGGCGCCCGCCTGCACCATCATTCCACTAACTGATTAGTGAAAGGGTGGTGGATGTGGTCGAGTACCGCATCGACCGGCGCAGCGGCGTCGCCACCTACCTGCAGATCGTCCAGCAGACGAAGCAGGCGCTGCGCCTCGGGCTCCTGCAGCCGGGCGACAAGCTGCCCACCGCCAAGGAGGTCGTCGCGGCCACGGCGATCAACCCCAACACCGTCCTCAAGGCGTACCGGGAGCTGGAGCGCGAGGGCCTGGTCGAACCCAAGCCCGGCCTCGGCACCTTCGTACGGCGCTCGCTCGCCCGGCCCGAGGCCGCCGCGGACTCACCCCTGCGCGCCGAACTCGCCGCGTGGACGGACCGGGCCCGCGCGGCCGGACTCGACCGCGAGGACGTGGCGGCGCTGATCGCCGCCGTCCTCGACGAACGCTTCGGCGGCGGCCCGGCCGCCGCCGGCACCGACCGATACGGGGAGTAGAACGGGTGACCGATCAGATAGCCGCCCCGGGCACGGCAGCCGTGGAGGCGTCCGGCCTGGGCAGGAAATACCGGCGCGGCTGGGCGCTGCGGGAGTGCACGTTCCGCCTGCCCGCCGGACGCGTCTGCGCACTGGTGGGCCCCAACGGCGCCGGCAAGAGCACCCTCCTCGCTCTCGCCGCGAACCTGCTGGCGCCCACCGAGGGCACCGTACGGCTCTTCGGCGAGCCGCCGTCGGCACCGGCCGCGCGGCGGCGCGTCGCCTTCGTCGCCCAGGACAAGCCGCTCTATCCGCGGTTCACCGTCGCCGAGACCCTGCGGCTCGGCCGCGAGCTCAACCCCGCCTGGGACCAGGCCGTGGCCGAACGCCTCGTGGCCGAGGCGGACGTGCCGCTCACGGCCCGGATCTCCACCCTCTCCGGCGGCCAGCGCACCTGCGTCGCCCTGGCCCTCGCCCTCGGCAAGCGCGCCGACCTGCTGCTGCTGGACGAGCCGATGTCCGACCAGGACCCGCTGCGCCGCCGCCGGATGATGGGCGCGCTGATGGCCGAGGCGGCCGAACACGGCACCACCGTGGTGATCTCCACCCATGTGCTCGCCGAACTGGACGGCGTCTGCGACTACCTGCTGCTGATCGGCGGCGCCCGGCTGCGGCTCGCGGGCGAGACCGACGCCCTCCAGGCCGCGCACCGCCTGGTCACCGGCGTCCACGAAGGCCCCGGCCTGCCGCCCGGGTTAGCAGGACACACCATCGTCGAGTCCCGCACCACCGGCCGCCAGTTCACCGCCCTGATGCGCCCCGGCGCGGCGCCGGTCGGCGGCGACTGGATCGTGAGCGAGCCGTCGGTCGAGGAGATCCTGCTCGGCTACCTCCGCGCACCGGACGCCCCGCCGCTGCTCACCCGCAGCGCGCGGGCGGCGTCCGCTCACGCCGCGGCCGCGGAGGTGGTGGCCGGATGAAGGGCCTGACGTGGGTGGTCTGGCGGCAGTACCGGACGCTGCTGCTGACCGGGGCGGCGCTGGCCGCGGCTCTTGCCGCGTACATCGTGTACCAGCGGTTCGAGCTGGTGGGCTTCCAGCGGGACCACGGCATCGCGGGATGCGACCGGCTGCAGCCCGAGTGCCACGGCAGGGAGGTGTTGGACGGGTTCGACGACGAGGGCCCCAACGCCCTCGGCAAGGTGCTGATGCGGCTTGAATCCGACTACCGGGAGCCGCTGCTCGACACCGGCCGGTTGCTGCTCGTCCTGCCGCTGCTGATCGGTACCTTCCTCGGTGCTCCGTTGCTGGCGCGCGAGCTGGAGACGGGGACGTACAGGCTCGCCTGGGCGCAGTCGGTCAGCCCCCGCCGCTGGCTCGCCGCCAAGCTCGCCCTCCCCGCCGCGTTCACCCTGCTGGTCTCGGCCGCGCTGACGGCGCTGTACGGATGGTGGTGGCACCCCTCCTACCGGGACTTCGGCGATCTGATCTGGACCTCCGACGTGCCGTTCCTGACGACCGGCCCGGCGGCGGTGGCCCTGGCTCTGCTGGCGCTGCTCCTCGGTGCCACGATCGGTCTGCTCGTACGGCGCACGCTGCCCGCGATGGTCGTCTCGCTGGCCGCCACGGCGGGCGTGCGGTACGTACTCGAACTGCCGGGTCTGCGCTCGGCGTTGTGGCCCCGGCAGACCACGACCAGTGGCGAACTGTCCGGCTTCGGACCGGTGCTCGACGCCGTGCCCGGGGACGCACGCGACATCAAGTACGGGTACGTCACGGCGTCGGGGGAGCGGACGGCAGACGGGCTCTGCGCCATGGAGTACCCGGATCGCTGCCTGGCGGACCACGGGGTCGTCAAGACGTACGCCGTGTATCACCCCTCAAGCCACTTCTGGCCCATGCAGTGGGTCCAGGCCGGGATCTGCCTCGCCGCGGCCGCCGCGCTCGCCGCCTTCTGCCTGTGGTGGGTCGGCCGCCGCCCGGCCGCCTGACCCACCCCCACGCGCGAACGGAGCCCGCCCCACCATGGTCCATCCGCCGTCGGCCGCCGAGGCCACCGCCGCCGAGGCCGCCGCCGTACGCGCCGCCCGGCCCGGCAGCACCAGCGGCAGCGTCCCCGCGCGGCCCGCCCGCCGCCGGATCGGCCGCGCCACGGCGGCCCTGGCCCCGGCGGGGCTGATGCTGGCGCTCGGGCTGTGGGGGATCGGCCGCGAAGGCAGCATGTGGCGGGACGAGTCGACGACGTACCAGGTCGCGCACCGGGACCTCGGCGAGATCACGCACATGCTGGGCAACGCCGACGTCGTGCACGGCCTGTACTACCTCCTGATGCACGGTCTGTTCGCCCTCTGGGACGGCGGACTGGTGGCGCTGCGGCTGCCGTCGGTGCTGGGCATGGCGGCGGCCGCGGCGGGCGTCGGGCTGATCGGGCACCGGCTCGCCGGGCCGCGCGCCGGGCTCGCCGCCGGGCTGGTCTTCCCGCTGATCCCGGCGGTACAGGAATACGCGCAGGAGGGCCGCTCGTACGCGCTGGTCTGCGCGCTGGTGGTGTGGTCCACGCACGCGTTGCTCGGTGCCGTCGCCCGGCCGCGCGCGTGGGCATGGGTGCGGTACGCCGCCGTCTCCGCCCTGGCCTGCCTGCTGCACGAGTTCGCGGTGTTGGCGCTGCTCGCGCACGGCGCCACACTCCACCTCGCCCGCGCCACCGTCCCCGAGGACGTCCGCTGGCGCTGGGGCCGCGCCGCCACCTGCGCGGTGCTGCCGATGGCGCCGCTCGTGGTCGTCAGCCAGCAGCAGGCAAATCTCGTCGGGTGGATCCCGCGTCCCGATGCCGCCCAACTGCTCGGCTTCGCCGCGCCGGCGCTGGCGGGGCTGCTGCTCGCCAAGGCCCCGGTCTCAGCCGCCGCGGGCCCGGTGCGGCTGCGTACGCTCGCGCTGCCGCTGCTGATCCTCCCGCCGGCGCTGCTGATGGCCGTGTCGTACCTCCACCCGCTCTACGTCGACCGCTACGTGCTCTACTCCCACGTCGGCCTCGCCCTGCTGCTGGGCGCCGCGCTCGACTGGGCGCTCCGCGCGGCCCGGCGCCGCGGGACGCTCGCGGTCGGCACCGTCCTGGGGCTCGCGACGGCGGCCGTGGCCGCCCTGCTGCCGCCCTCGCTGCATCTGCGGACGCCGGAGAGCAGGCTGGACGACACGGTCTCCGCCGCCCGCGCCGTACGGGAGCTGTCCGAACCCGGTGACGGAGTGCTCTTCCTGCCCGCCCGGCGACGGGAGCCGATGATGTCGCGCCCGGAGGACTTCGCCGGCCTGCGGAACCTGGCCCTGAGCGTGGACGCGGTCACCTCGGGCACCCTGCACGGCGTCGAACTGCCCGCCGCCGAGATCCGTACGCGGATGCTCACCGCGGACCGCATCGTCACGGTGAACGACCCGCCCGGCGGCAAGCCCGCCGGCGCCCCGGAGGAGCAGGCCAAGCGCGAGGTGCTCAGCGGGCACTTCGCGGTGTGCGAGCAGCGGGCGGTCAAGGGCATGCGGATCATCCTGTACGCCCGCCCGGGGAAGTGCGGACCGCGGCCCCACTGACATCCGCCACCACCTCGACCGCGTCCGGCCCGTACGCCTCGGAGTTGACGACTTTCAGCAGCAGGCAGAAGACACCGTCGACACCGTGCGTCCGGGCCAGGCGGGGGTGCTCCCGGGCCAGATACCGCGCCGCCGCCTGGTTGGCGACCGAGCGCTGCCCGCACAGCAGGAACAGCGGATGCCGCCCCGCGCCCGGGGCGACCCGGGCCAGCAGGACGTACTCGGCCGCGCCCCGCTCCATACGGTAGGAGGTCCCGGCGACGGCGAAGTCGACCTCTCCTTCGATCGAGAAACCGGGCAGCGACACGGCCAGGTGGGCGGCCATCCGCCGGTTCGAACGCGGGCCGCCGACGCAGAACTCGGTGCGCTCGCCGATGCCCTGCCGGGTCTCGTCGTGCGCGGCGACCTCGAACCCCGCTCCGCACTCCTTGACCAGCCCGGCGAGTTCCAGCAGCGCGTAGGTGTCGTTGCGCGCCACGCTGTCGGCCGCACCGCCGAAGTCCCGGTTGACCACGAGCAGGCACTCGGCGCCGGGCGGCAGCCCGAAGAACCGCTGGGTGCGGCGGAGTTCGCGGCGATAGAGGAACGTACGGGAGAACCAGCCGAATCCCGTGCCCATGGCCGCCGTGACCAGGCCCAGCACAAGGTTCAGCAGTATCTCGGTCATATGCGTGAAGGGTAGCCGCCGCCGTCCGCGGTGTGAGCGAGGACGCCGTGCCGCCGGCTCGCCGCACCCGCCGTGGCCGTCGATGTCCGGAGTACGAACACATCTGGCCGGAAAACGTGGCTTGTCACGCCCTTCACCGCGTCCACATAATCAATGGCCATGGGTTGGCATGTGCGTGCCAATCACGCGGTATCCCGCCCCCACGGAAAGGACATCCCCTTGCGGAATTTCCTGAAGCACGTGAAGAGATCGGCGGCAGTCTGCGCGGCCGCGCTCGCCGGGATCAGCCTGTTCCCCGGTACCGCACTGGCCCAGAGCGACGGCTCCCGGGCCGGACAGGGTGACGGCTCCCGAGCCATCGCGCCCGTCGTCGGCGGAACCCGCGCCACGCAGGGCGAATTCCCGTTCATGGTGCGCCTGTCCATGGGATGCGGCGGCGCCCTGTACTCCAAGACCATCGTCCTGACCGCCGCGCACTGCGTGAACGGCAGCGGTCCCAACACCTCCATCACCGCCACCGCGGGCGTGGTGGACCTCCAGGGCTCCGGCGCGATCAAGGTCAAGTCCACCCGGGTCCTCCAGGCCCCGGGCTACAACGGCACGGGCAAGGACTGGGCGCTGATCAAGCTCGCCCGGCCGATCGACCTGCCCACGCTGAAGATCGCCGACACCACGGCGTACAACAACGGCACCTTCACCGTCGCCGGTTGGGGCGCGGCGCGCGAAGGCGGGCCGCAGCAGCGCTACCTCCTCAAGGCCACCGTGCCGTTCGTCGACGACGCCACCTGCAAGAGCGCCGGCGGCAGTTACGCGGGCCTGGTCGCGAACGAGGAGATCTGCGCCGGATACATGCAGCAGGGCGGCGTGGACACCTGCCAGGGCGACTCCGGCGGCCCGATGTTCCGCAAGGACAACACCGGCCAGTGGATACAGGTCGGCATCGTCAGCTGGGGCGAGGGCTGCGCCCGTCCCGGCAAGCCCGGCGTCTACACCGAGGTGAGCACCTTCGCCGGCGCCATCAGGTCCGGCGCGGCCCAGCTCGGCGGCTGAGGCCCCGGACCGCACCCGCGGCGACCGCGACCAAGAGCCCAGCGGGCCAAGGGCAGGCGACCAAGAGCAGGCGACCAAGAGCAGGCGACGCCCCGGCCGGGCCTTCCTTCCGGCCGGGGCGTCGCCGACTTCGCAGCTGTTGTCGCACGTCCCGCGGCGGTGTTCGGAATGCGGGCGCCCTTGGCCGGAACTCGACCCTTGCCAGGGCGTGTTGTCCGTTCGGATAATCACAACGCGCTACGCGGGCTCATCCCCCACTGGGTCCCGGGCACCTCATGGTGTGGTGCCTTCCGCCGATGCCCCACCCCGGCGAAGGCTTCCGGATTTCCTGTTGGCATGGACCTGCTGTGCGTGTCAACCCCCCACGAAAGGAAGTCCGTTGCAGAACTTCATGAAGCAGGTGAAGCGCACCGCAGCCGCCGGTGCCATCGCCCTCAGCGCGTTCAGCCTCTTCCCCGGCACCGCCCTGGCGCAGGACGACGGCGGCAAGTCCGCGAAGGTCGTCGGCGGCACCAAGGCCGAGCAGGGCGAATTCCCGTTCATGGTCCGCCTGTCCATGGGCTGTGGCGGCGCACTCTACACCCAGGACATCGTGCTCACCGCCGCCCACTGCGTCGACGGCAGCGGCCCGAACACCGACATCACCGCCACCGCCGGCGTGGTGGACCTGGAGGACTCCAACGCCGTCACCGCCAAGTCCACCGAGGTCCTCCAGGCCCCCGGCTACAACGGCACCGGCAAGGACTGGGCGCTGATCAAGCTCGACAAGAAGATCGACCTGCCGACGCTGCCGATCGCCGAGTCGGACGCGTACAACAACGGCGACTTCTCCATCGCCGGCTGGGGCGCCGACAAGGAGGGCGGCGACCAGCAGCGCTACCTGCTCAAGGCCAGTGTGCCGTTCGTCGACGACGCCACCTGCAAGAGCGCCTACAGCAACCTGGTGGAGAAGGAGGAGCTCTGCGCCGGACTCCTCGACCAGGGCGGCGTGGACACCTGCCAGGGCGACTCCGGCGGCCCCATGTTCCGCAAGGACGACTCCGACAAGTGGATACAGGTCGGCATCGTCAGCTGGGGCGAGGGCTGCGCCCGTCCCGGCAAGCCCGGCGTCTACACCGAGGTGAGCACCTTCGCCGAGGACATCAAGAAGGCGGCGTCCGAGCTCGGCGCCTGAGCCGTCCGGCACGCCCGTCGCCCCCTTGAGTGACCGGCGCCGCCCCCGGACCGGGTTCCCTCCCGGCCGGGGGCGGCGCGCGTCATCCCCGAAAACGAAGCGCCGTCCAGCGCCGTCCGCCGGCAACAGCGCCCGCCGTTTCACCCCCGCCGGCGCCGCCGACTTCCGTTCGCCCACGGCGTGTTCGCGCCCCGCGCAACCACCTGGCCGCCGCCGCCCACCGGCCCTAGCGTCGCCGACATGGAGATCACCCACGTCACCGACACCGTCTGGATGCTGCGCTTCCCCGTGGGCCAGGCGTACGCCGTCCGGATCCCGGACGGCTTCGCGCTGGTGGACTGCGGATGGGCGGGCTACGAGAAGCCGATCCTGGACGCCCTCGCCGGACTCGGCGCGTCGGGCCCCACCGACCTGCGCGAGATCCTCATCACCCACTGCCACAAGGACCACTACGGTTCCGCCGCCGCCCTGGCCGCCGCCACCGGCGCCCGCATCCTCGCCGGCGCCGCCGACGCCCCCGTCATCAGCGGCGCGCAGCCGCTGCCGGACCCGGTGCTCGCCGACTGGGAGATCCCGCTCTACGAGGCCAACGCCCCGCAGGTGCCACCGGCCCCGGCCGTGCCGGTCGACCGGGAACTGTCCGACGGCGACACCCTCGACTGGGGCGAACCCGCCCGCATACTGCACGTACCCGGCCACACCCACGGCAGCGTGGCGCTCCATCTGCCCGACTCCGGCGTGCTGTTCACCGGCGACACCATCGCCAACGTGGGACAGTTGATGCCGGGCGTGTTCAACCTCGAACCCGCCCGCATGGCCGACGCCTTCCGCAAACAGGCCGCCCTGGACGTGGAGACCGCCTGCTTCGGCCACGGCGACCCGCTGACCACCGGCGCGGGCGCCGCCCTGCGCGCCGCCGCCCGGACGCTGACCTGAGCCGACGGGCGCTGACCTGAGCCGATGGACGCTGACCTGAGCCGGCGGACGCTGCCCCGAGCCCGTGACCGCACCCGCAGCCCGTAGACCGCACCCACAGCCCGTGACCGCACCCGCCCCACGAGTCCAACACCCCCCACGCTTTGTCCATGGGCTCAGGCGCCGTCCCGCCCCAGGGTGTGGAGGAAACCCAGGCGACGAGCCGGAGGAGCAGCGCGTTGACGAAGCACGGGGAGCGGGGCACGGGCCCCAGCCGCAGAACGGTCGTGGCCACCGGTGCGATGGCCGGAATCGGCACGGCACTGGGCCCCGGCGGCGGGTCGGCGCACGCCGCCCCCGGCGCCCGCACCGCCGACACCGTCATCCGGTCGCCGCGGCTGGAGGTCCGGGTCGGCACCGACTTCCCGCGCGTCATCTCCTACACCGACCGCGGCACCCGCGCCGTACTCCACGCCCAGACACGCCCCGTCGGCTCCGTCCTCATCGGCGACACCGAGCTGACCCCCCAGGTCACCAGCACCGCACACAGCGACCACATCACCTACACCCTCGCCTTCACCGGCGGCACCCGGATCGGCGTGGAGATCCGCGTACGGGACTGGCAGGTGCACTGGCGCGTCACCCACATCAGCGACACCGACGCTCTCCGCGTCGGCACCCTGCGCATCCCCGGCCTCGCCCTGCTCACCGTCCGCGCCGACCAGCCCGGCGCCGCCCTGCTGGCCGCCCGTATCGAACTGGACAAGGCCGCAAGCGGCGACACCCTCGTTAGGCCCGGCAACCCCGCGACCCCCGTGGACGCCGCACCCCTGGGCTGCGCGTACGCCGTCGCCGCCACCGACGCCCTGGCCGCCGCCGTCGAGACCAACACCGTCTGGGACAGACCCTCCACCGCCGCCGGGACCACCTGGGAGAACGGACGCCTGTGGCGGCAGACCGTCAGGTGCGACGACGGCCGGCTCGCCGTGCGCCTGGGCTGCGGCCAGTGGACGCACCGGGCCGCCACCGCCCCGAACGACGCCACCGAACCACTGCCGTACGCCACCGTGATCCTCACCCGCGACCGCAACGGCGACGGCACCATCGACTGGCAGGACGCCGCCATCGCGCTGCGCGACATCATGACCGAACCCCTGGGCGCCGACGAACAGCACCTGCGCGTCGTCCCCCACATCGCCTTCAACTTCGCCAGCCAGGCCACCAACCCGTTCCTCGCCACCCTCGACCACGTCAAGCGGATCTGCCTGGCCACCGACGGGCTGCGCCAGTACACGCTGCTCAAGGGCTACCAATCCGAAGGCCACGACTCCGCCCACCCCGACTACGCGGACAACTACAACAAGCGCGCCGGCGGCCTGGACGACCTCAACACCCTCCTCCGCGAAGGCAGCACATGGCACAGCGACTTCGGCGTCCACGTCAACGTCACCGAGTCCTACCCCGTCGCCCGCGCCTTCTCCGAGACCCTGGTGGACACCACCGACAAGCAATGGGACTGGCTCGACCAGTCCTACCGCATCGACCAGCGCCGCGACCTGGTCTCCGGCGACGTCATCCAACGCTTCCAGGACCTGCGCGACCAGACCGACCCCGCCCTCAACACGCTCTACATCGACGTCTTCCGCGAATCAGGCTGGACCTCCGACCGACTCCAGCGCGCCCTGCGCGACCAGGGCTGGCACATCACCACCGAATGGGGCCACGGACTGGAACGCTCCGCCCTGTGGTCCCACTGGGCCACCGAGACCGACTACGGCCCCGACACCTCACGCGGCATCAACTCCCGCCTGATCAGATTCCTGCGCAACCACCACAAGGACGTCTTCGCCGACAAGTGGCCCACCCTGCTCGGCATCCCGCGCACCGGCAGCTTCGAAGGCTGGACCGGCAAAACCGACTGGACCGCCTTCTACCGGCTGATCTGGACCGACAGCCTGCCCGCCAAATACCTCCAGGCGTACCCCATCCGCACCTGGCGCGACCACGAGATCACCTTCGAGGGCCCCACCGCGACCGCGGTCACCGACACCGGCGGCGTACGGCGCATCACCACCGACGGACGGCTCGTCTACGACGGCGGAACGTATCTGCTGCCCTGGGAGCCGCGCAAAGCCACCGACCCGGCCCGGCTCTACCACTACCACCCCGCCGGTGGCACCACCACCTGGCGGCTGCCCCGCGGCTGGACCGACCTGCGAACCGTCGTGCTGTACCGGCTCACCGACCAAGGACGCGCCGACGCCACCCAACTCCCCGTCCGCAACGGGAAGATCACCATCACCGCGCGGCCCGACCAGCCGTACGTGGTCCACAAGGCCCCCGCCCCCGCCCAGCCCGCACCCGACTGGGGCCAGGGCACCCCGGTCCACGACCCCGGATTCCACTCCGGCTCCCTGAACGGCTGGCACACCATCGGCCCGGCCGGCATCGAACGCAGCGACCTCGGCGACTACGAACTGATCCTCGGCCCCGGCCCGGCCGCCGCCGCCGGCCAGCGGCTGACCCGGCTCGCCCCCGGCGACTACGCCGCATCCGTCCAGGTCGAGGTCGGACAGCGCCCGGGGGAGCGGCGCCGCGCCGCACTCACCGTCCGCACGGCCGACGGCATCACCGCCGAGAACTGGACCGAGACCTCCACCGCCGCCAACCACATGGCCGCCGACCGCAAACACGGCACCCGCTTCCAGCGCATGTTCACCTACTTCACCGTCCCCGACGGCGGCGGGCCGGTCGACCTCACCCTCCACGCCGAGCCAGGAACGGCACGGGTACGGTTCGACAACGTACGCGTCGTCCCCACCACCCGCCGCCGCACGCCGGGCACACTGCTCCACGAGGACTTCGAACACGTCCCCCAAGGCTGGGGCCCCTTCGTCAAGGGCGACGCCGGCGGCACCACCGACCCGCGCACCCACATCGCCCAGCGGCACGCCCCGTACACCCAGGCCGGCTGGAACGGCAAGGCGATCGACGACGTCATCGACGGCGCCGAAGCGCTCAAGTCCCGCGGCGAGAACCCCGGACTCGTCTACCGCACCGTGCCGCACACCGTCCGCTTCCAGGCCGGGCACCGCTACCGGGTCACCTTCCGGTACGAGAACGAGACGGCCGGGCAGTACGCGTGGATCACCGCCGTCGACGAGCCCGCCCCCCGCGAACTGAGCCGCACCCCGCTGCCCGAGGCGACCGCCCCCGCCACCCACTCCTACGAGTTCACCGCCCCCGCCACCGGCGAAGCCTGGGTCGGTCTGAGGAAAACCGGCGACAACGGAACCTCGGAGTTGACCATGGACTCCTTCACGGTGGAGGACCTCGGCAGGACCGCACCTCCCCGCTGACCGCCGCCGCCCCCTTCTCGCACCACACCCCCCACAAGGGGGCGGCGGCACCGCCCCGTGACCGGCCCCGCACAGCGCCTCCCGCCGATCCCTATCCGCCCTCTGGCGGAGCGCCCGTTCATCGACAACGATCGGGCGTGTTCGGACGGAGGGAGCCCGTGTACCACACCTGGATGCGGTACTTCACGCCCAGCCCGGCCCACCACCGGCTCGGCCTGGTCTGCCTCGGCGTCGGCCTCCAGCACGGCGCCCTGCCCGAAGTCGGCCCGCGCACCCTCGACCACCACGTGGCCGTCGTCATCAGCGCCGGCCGCGGCTGGTACCAGAGCACCGACGGCCGCCGCCACACCATCACCGCACCCGCCCTGATCTGGCTCACCCCCGGCACACCGCACCACTACGCCCCCGACCCCGGCTGGGACGAAAGCTTCGTCGACTTCACCGGACCGGCCACCACCACCTACACCGAACTCGGCTACATCGACCCCGACCGGCCCGTCGTACCGCTCACCGACACCGCCACCGCGCGCGCCGCCATCGGCCGGATCGTCCGCGCCGCCCGGCCGGGCAACCCGTTCCTGGAGGTCGAGGCCGCCGCCGCCGTCCACGAACTCCTCGTCGCGCTGCGCCGCGCCCGCGCCGACACCGGCGGCGACGGCCACCCCGTCCTCCAGGCCCTGGCCCGCGACGCCTGCCGCCCGCTGTCCGTCGCCGAACACGCCGCCCGGCACGGGATGACCCCCGCCGAACTACGCGCCGCCGTACGCCGCGGCGCCGGCTGCAGCCCCAAGGACTACCTGCTCGCCATCAGGCTCGGCCGCGCCAAGGAACTCCTCGTCGGCACCGAACTCCCGGTCGCCGCCGTCGCCCGCCGCGTCGGCTACGACGACCCCGCCTACTTCAGCAGACTGTTCACCCGCCGCGTCGGCACCTCACCCGTCCGCTTCCGCCAGCAGCAGGGCCGCACCGTCCCCGGCGGCTGGAGCGACCGCGTACCCGAGCCCGACCGGCCGCCCACCATCGCGCCCGGCTCCCCCGTCGAGGGCCACGCCACATAAGGTCTGCTCATGACGAACCGCGAACCCGCCGACAACGACGCATCCGGCGCCATCGACGAGTCCGTACGAGCCGAGCTGAGCCGGCTGCGCGAGAGCATCGACAACATCGACGCCGCCGTGGTCCACATGCTCGCCGAGCGCTTCAAATGCACCCAGCAGGTCGGCCACCTCAAGGCCGCCCACCGGCTGCCGCCCGCCGACCCCTCCCGCGAAGCCCGCCAGATCGCCCGGCTGCGGCACCTCGCGGAAAGCGCCAACCTCGACCCCGCCTTCGCCGAGAAGCTGCTCAACTTCATCATCGCCGAGGTCATCCGCCACCACGAGCGGATCGCCGAAGCCGCCCCGACCCCGGACGACACCCCCGCGGCCACCCCGCTCGAGTGATCCTCCACGCCTGCACGGCCCGCCGCACAGTCCCTCCCGCTAGGAAGGTGCCAGCCCCAGAAGGAGGACTGGCATGGCACACATCGGCACCCGTACCCGTATCCGTACTCGCACCCGTACCCATACGCGTATCCGGACTCGCACCCGTACGCGGCTCCGCGTCCGCACCGCGATCACGGCCTGCGCGGCGACGGCCGCGGCCCTGCTGACCACACCCGCCACCCCGGCGACAGCGACGTCGGGAGACACCGTCACCACCACCCTGCACCAGGCCGTCGCCGACCTGCCCATCGCCGCCGAGGACCGCACCGGCTACCGCCGCGACCTCTTCCCGCACTGGACCGACGAGGACCAGGACGGCTGCGACACCCGGGACGAGGTGCTGCTGGAGGAGGCCGTCTCCCCACCGGAGACCGACTCCCGCTGCACCCTCGTCGGCGGCGCCTGGCACTCGTACTACGACAAGACCGACCACACCACCGCGCGCTCCCTCGGCATCGACCACATGGTTCCCCTCGCCGAGGCCTGGGACTCCGGCGCCTCGACCTGGTCCGAGGACGACCGCCGCGCCTACGCCAACGACCAGGACGACCCCCGGTCCCTGGCCGCCATCACCGCCGCCGAGATCCGCGCCAAGGGCGACCAGGACCCCGCCCAATGGGAGCCCTCCGACGACAGCGCCGACTGCCGCTACACCGCCGAGTGGCTCGTGGTCAAGGGACGCTGGCGGCTGACCGCCGACCGCGCCGAAGCCGCCGCCCTCGAACAACTGACAGGGGAGTGCGAAAACGAGAGGATCACCTACACCCGCGCCCGCTGACCGGACCGCACCCCGCCGCCCGCCCGCTGGGCAGCACCCCGGCGCCCGCTGACCGGATCGCACCCGCGCTATGCCCGATTCCCGAAAGAGAGCCGCTTCAGCTCAGCGCGGACCTCGTCCCTCACCGCTGCGCCACCGCACGCCGTACGGCAGCATGTCCCCATGTCCGTACTGAGGCGCGACGAAGCGCAGACCCGAGCCCGCCTGATCGACACCCACCGCTACCACATCGACCTCGATCTCACGCGCGGAGAGGAGCTGTTCGGCTCCACCACCACCATCCGCTTCAGCGCGCGCGAGGCGGACACCGACACCTTCGTCGAACTCAGGCCCGCGACCCTGCACCGCGCCACCCTCGACGGCCACGACCTCGACCCCGCCGCATTCACGGACAACCGGCTCGCCCTCACCGGTCTCACCGCGGGCGAGCACGAACTACGCGTCGAAACCGACATGCGCTACTCGCACACCGGCGAGGGCATGCACCGCTTCACCGACCCCGCCGACGGCGAGACATACCTGTACACCATGTGCTGCATGGCCGACGCCGACCAGGTGTTCGCCGCCTTCGACCAACCCGACCTCAAGGCCGTCTTCGAGGTCACCGTCACCGCCCCACCCGAATGGACCGTCCTCGGCAACGGCATCGCGCAACGCGTCGACGACCCCGCCGACGGCCGCTGGCAGCTCGCCCCCACCCCGCCCATCAGCACCTACCTGATGGCGCTCGCCGCCGGCCCGTACCACTCCGTACACACCGAACACCGCGGACTGCCCCTCGGACTCCACGTCCGCCGCTCCCTGGCCCCCCACCTCGACACGGACGCCGACGAACTCTTCGACATCACCAAACGCTGCTTCGACCGCTACCACGAGATCTTCGACGAGCCCTACCCCTTCGACTCCTACGACCAGGCCTTCGTCCCCGAGTTCAACTCCGGCGCCATGGAGAACCCCGGCCTCGTCACCTTCCGCGACGAATACATCTACCGCTCCGCCGTCACCGACGCCCAGCGCCAGACCCGCGCCATGGTCATCGCCCACGAGATGGCCCACATGTGGTTCGGCGACCTCGTCACCATGCGCTGGTGGGACGACATCTGGCTGAACGAGTCCTTCGCCGAGTACATGGGCTTCCAGATCCTCACCGAAGCCACCCGCTACACCGGCACCTGGGCCGACTTCGGCGTCCGCCGCAAGAGCTGGGGCTACGACGCCGACCAGCGGCCCTCCACCCACCCCGTCGCCCCCGCCCCCGATGGCGTCCCCGACACCGCCTCCGCCCGCCTCAACTTCGACGGCATCTCCTACGCCAAGGGCGCCTCCGCCCTCCGCCAACTCGTCGCCTGGCTCGGCGAGAAGGACTTCCTCGCCGGCATCAACGACCACTTCACCCGGCACCGGTTCGGCAACGCCACCCTCGCCGACTTCATCGACTCCCTCGCCCGCGCCTCCGGCCGCGACGTCCACGCCTGGGCCGACCGCTGGCTGCGCACCACCGGCGTCGACACCCTCACACCCGAGATCACCACCGACGGCGACCGCTGGACCGCCCGCATCCACCACCACGGCAGCGGCGACGGCACCCGCCCCCACCGCATCTCCATCGGCCTGTACGACCAGCGGCCCGCCGCCCCCCACCAGCTCACACCACGCAAGCGCATCGAGGCCGACCTCGACGGCAGCGGCCAGAGCCTCACCCTGACCTTCACCGGACACCGCCCCGACCTGCTCCTCCTCAACGACGCCGACCTCAGCTACGCCAAGATCCGCCTCGACCCCGGCTCCTGGGACACCGTCGAACGCTCCCTGTCCGGCCTCCCCGACCCCCTCACCCGCGCCGTGATCTGGAACGCCGCCCGCGACATGGTGCGCGACGGCGCACTCGACCCCGCCACCTACCTCGACACCGTCCGCACCCACCTGCCGCACGAGACCGACACCGCGATCGTCGAAGGCGTCCTCGGCTTCGCCCGGCTCCACATCGCCGACCTCCACCTCCCCGCCGAACAACGCCCCGCGGCCCTGAACACCCTGCTCGCCACCTGCCGGGACCTGCTGCGCCGCACCGAGGACGGCTCGGGCCCCGGACTGCGGCTGGCCGCCGTACGGACCTACGCCGACTGCGCCACCGGCACCGCAGAACTCACCGACTGGCTCGCCGACGGCACCGTACCCGGCGGCCCCGCGCTCGACCCGGAACTGCGCTGGCGCTTCCTGCTCCGGCTCGCCGTACTCGGCGCAGCCACCCCCGCCGACATCGAAGCCGAACTCGCCCGCGACCCCAGCGCCACCGGCGCCGAAGGCGCCGCCCGCTGCCGCGCCGCGCTGCCCGACCCCGCGGCCAAGGAAGCCGCCTGGGCCGCCCTGTTCGAGCGGGACGACCTGTCGAACTACCTGGTCACCGCCACCGCCGACGGCTTCTGGCAGCCCGAGCAGCACGACCTCCTCCGCGGCTACCTACCCCGGTACTTCCCCGCCGCCGTCGCCCTCGCCGACCGCCGCGGCCCCGCCATCGCCGAGGCCGTCGGCCGATACGGCTTCCCCACGGGCGCCGACCCCGAGACACTGCGGCTCGGCGAGGAGTGCCTGCGCGACACCGACCTCCTGCCCGCCCTCCGCCGCCGCCTCGCCGACCAACTGGACGACGTACGACGCGCCCTACGCGCCCGCGAAGCGACCACCGCAACCCCATCCGGGACACCCTGAGCACCGGAGACCGCACGACCCGTCCCGAACACGACGAGGCGGCCCCCGGGACAGCCTGAGAACGGGGGAGCGCACGGCCCGCCCCCACACGGCGACGCACCCCGGGGCAGACCGAGCACGGGACCCGCGCGCCGCGGCCCGAACACGCTGAGGCGGCCCCGGCAGAACACCGGGGCCGCCTCAGCGGTTTCACACACGGCGGCGACGAGCCGCCGACGTCACCTGCGCTCGCGCGCGAACTCGTCCAGCGACTCACCGACGATCTTGCCCGCGAGCTGCGTCGCGAGCGCGTCGATCTCCTGGTTCAGCGACGCCTCCGCCAGGGCCCGGTCCGCGTCCAGCTGCGTACGCGCCGCCGCGACCATCTCCTCACGCTGCCGCTGCCCCTCGGCGCGCAGCTCGGCCAGCAGCACCGCGCCCTGCTCCGCCGACTCCTGACGCAGCCGCGCCGCCTCGTGCCGGGCCTCGGCCAGCAGCCGCTGGTACTCCTCGTGCAGACGCTCGGCCTCCGCGCGCGTCTCCCCGGCCCGATCCGCGACCCCCTCGATCGCGTCCTCGCGCTCCCGCAGCACCTTCGCGATACGCGGCAGGAGGACCCCCGCGAGCAGAGCGAAGACCAGTGAGAACGAGACGAACGCGACCACCAGGTCCGGCCATTCGGGCTGAAGCGGGCCAATATCCAAGGACAGTTCCATGCACATCAGGGTACGGGGCCAAAGCGACCACACCGACGCCAGGGAGCCAAGCGGCCGTACCACGTAAGGGTGGACTCCAGCCGACAGCAGGCCCTGGGCGCTCATCCGACAAGTAGCTTAGGTCGGCCCTCCCGTACCGACCTCGACCCGAGGGGCACACCCATGCCTGTGCCCGCATCCGGGACCGCCCACCTCCTCGCCGGAGGCACCGACGGCCCGCGCGCGCTCCGCCCGATGCTCGACATCGTCCTCGACGCCCTCGCCACCGGCGCCACCGACCGGGCAGGCCCGCTGCCGCCCGGCGGACCCGGCGCCGTCAGCCGCCGCGTCCGCGCCGCAGCCGAACCCGTCCTCCCCACCACCGGCACCGGCGCCCGCGACGCCCTGCACACCCTCGTCCGCACCCTGACCGCGGGCGCCGCCGACCCCGCGGAACCGCACTGCACCGCCCACCTGCACTGCCCCCCGCTCGCTGTGGCCACCGCCGCCGACCTCGCAGCCAGCGCCCTGAACCCCTCCCTCGACTCCTGGGACCAGGCACCCGCGGCCGCCGAACTCGAAGCCCTCACCTGCCGCGCCCTGGCCGCCCTCGTCCACCCGGGCGCCGCCGACCCCGACGCCCTGGTCACCACCGGCGGCACCGAGTCCAACCAGCTCGCCGTGCTCCTCGCCCGCGAAGCCGCCGCCGGCCCCCTGCACATCGTCTGCGGCGCCAACGCCCACCACAGCATCCACCGCGCCGCCTGGCTCCTGGGCCTCCCCGCCCCCCTCACCCTCCCCACCCCCGCCGGACTCCTCGACCCCCACCGCCTGCACACCGCACTCAGCGCAACGCCCGACACCCCCACCCTCGTCGTCGCCACCGCAGGCACCACCGACACCGGCGCCATCGACCCCCTCCCGGAACTCGCCGACATCTGCGCCGCACACGCGACCGACCTGCACGTCGACGCCTCCTACGGCGGCCCGCTGCTGTTCAGCGACACCCACCGAACCCGCGTCGCAGGCCTGGACCGGGCCCGCACCGTCACCCTCGACCTCCACAAACTCGGCTGGCAGCCCGTCGCCGCAGGACTCCTCACCGTCCCCGACACCACCCAACTCGCCCCCCTCGCCCACCAGGCCGACTACCTCAACGCCGACGACGACACCGACGCCGGATACCCCGACCTCCTCGGCCGCTCCCTACGCACCACCCGACGCCCCGACATCCTCAAGATCGCCGTCACCCTGCGCGCACTCGGCCGCACCGGACTCGGCGCCCTCGTCGACCAGGTCTGCGCCACCGCCCACCACCTGGCCGACCTCATCGAAGCCCGCCCCGGCCTCGAACTCCAGGCCCGCCCCACCATCAGCACCGTCCTGTTCCGCCCCACCGGAGCGGACGACACCACCGTCGCCGACATCCGCCGCACCCTGCTGCACCACGGCCACGCCGTCCTCGGCCGCGCCACCACCAGCGAAGGACTCTGGCTCAAAGCCACCCTCCTCAACCCCCACACCCGCCCCGGCGACCTGCACACCCTGTTAGACCTCGTGGAAGGCAGTACGGCCCGATGACACCCGATCCCACCCCCAACCCCGACCAGCCGCTCGACCTCGCGGGCATCGGAATCGGCCCCTTCAACCTCTCCCTCGCCGCCCTCGCCCACGGCATCCCCGGCCTGCGCACCGCCTTCTACGAACAGCGCCCCGCCTTCCACTGGCACCCCGGACTGATGATCGAAGGCACCACCCTCCAAGTCCCCTTCCTCGCCGACCTGGTCACCCTCGCCGACCCCACCAGCCCCTGGTCCTTCCTCAACTACCTCAAAGCCCGCGACCGGCTCTTCCCCTTCTACTTCACCGAGCGATTCCACCTCCACCGCGCCGAATACGACGCCTACTGCCGCTGGGTCAGCGAACAACTCCCCGACCTGCACTTCAGCCACCAGATCGACGGCGTCCGCTGGAACCCCGAACGCGCCCTGTTCGAAATCGACTACACCCAGCTCGCCACCACCGGCGAAACCCACACCCTCGGCCGCACCTACGCCCGCCACCTCGTCCTCGGCGTCGGCACCGCCCCCCACATCCCGGCCCCGCTGCGCCCCCTCGCCCACACCCCGACGTACCGCTGTGGCACTCCGCCGACTACCTCGACCACCGACCGCAGTTGCTCGCCGCCGGACACGTCACCGTCGTGGGCTCCGGCCAGTCGGGCGCGGAGGTCTTCCTCGACTTGCTGCGCAACCGGCCGCACGGCGCGGAGAGACTGCACTGGCTGGCCCGCACCCCCGCCTTCGCCCCCATGGAGTACAGCAAACTCGGGCTCGAACAGTTCACCCCCGACTACGCCCGCTACTTCCACGCCCTGCCCGAACCGGTCCGCGACCAACTCCTGCCCGGTCAGTGGCAGCTGTACAAGGGCATCGACCACGAGACCATCGCCGCCATCCACGACGAGCTGTACCGGCGCACCCTGCACGGCGGCTGGCCCGACGCCGTACTCACCCCCGGTGTCACCGTGCGCACCGCCGGCCGCGTCGCCGCCACCCGCGTCGAACTCCACCTGGAACACACCCAGCAAGGCACCCGCAGCCGACTGACCACCGACGCCGTGGTACTGGCCACCGGCTACCGCGAGCGCAGCGTCGACACCCTGCTCGCCGCCCTCGCCCCCTACATCCGGCGCGACGCCGCCGAACGACCGCGCATCGACGAGCACCACCGGCTCATCCTCGACCCCAGCGTCACCGGCTCGGTCTACGTACAGAACGCCGAGCGCCACACCCACGGCGTGGGCGCCCCCGACCTGGGGTTGGCCGCATGGCGCAGCGCCGTCATCCTCAACTCACTCACGGGCACGACGACGTTCCCGCTTCCGGCGCGGACCGCGTTCACGACCTTCGGACTCGACCCGCGGCCGGGGCCGGGGAAGCTCCCCGATCAGCGAGACCGTCTGGCGCGTATGCGGACATGACCACACCGCTATCCCGCCCTTGACCTCGGGCTGGAGCGGATGCGAGTCGGGGTGGGTGGGGCACTCGGGCCATACGGCGGGCTTGAGCGCCGCGCACAGTGCCTCCACCGCCCAGTCCTGTATCTGGTCGGCGATGTGCGCGATGCGCTCGGCGTGGTTCCGGCCCAGCCACAGCCCGATGCCCGTGCCGCTGCCGTCCCGTTCGTAGAGCACGATGTGCTCCTCACCGTGGTACACCTCTTCGGTGACCTTCGGTTGAACGGCACACGTAGCGGACAGGTCCCGCAGCACGGGTTTCAGCGCGGTGGTGAGCTCTTCGTTCATGCCGCCAGTGTGCCGAACCCGGCAGGGACCCGCCCGCCGTTATCCACAGGGGTGGGTCGATTATCAGAAGATCGGCGCGCCGTCCCGCGTCAGCTTCCAGTCCACCGACGCGAACGCCGCCACGTCGATCGTCCCCTTCGCCTTCACCCACCCGATGATCGTGTTGCGGATCTCGTCCGAGTTGGCCCACACCTGCTTGGCCGCCGCCACATGCGGGAAGTTGCCGCCGCCACTCGCCCGGTAGTTGTTCACCGCCAGCACGAACCGCGCATCCGGGTCCACCGGCTTCCCGCCGAAGGACAGCTTCGTGATCCGCGCCCCCGGCTCCTTGGCGACGTCGATCTCATACGCCAGACCGCTCACCACGTCGTAGTTGTAGTCCGGAATGGTGTCCGCGTTCGTCAGCTTCGCCGGATCGACCTCCCCGCCCGCCGGAGTCCGCACGTAGTACCGCGCCGAGAACTCCAGATAGTCCTTCAACTGCGCGCCGGTCAGCACCCGCGCCTCCAGCGTGTTCTCGAACGGATACAGCCCCGCCACCTCCCGGATCGTCACCTCGCCCGCCGGGACCGCCGCCGTACGCGAGAAACACGACGCCTGAGAGAGCACCGGCAGTGCCGCGTACTCCGTCCCCGCCAGCGCCCCCTTCACCGTCTCCGCCTGGACGTGGTTGATGAAGTCGATGATCGCGGAGTCCTTGTACGGCGCCTCGGCGGCCGCCATCGCCGCCGTGGAGGTGCCAATGACCTGGTTGACGTACTCCACGACCTTCTTGTGCTCATCCCCGAGCAGCCCGACGATCTCCGGGTCCTCCGGGACCTCATTGGAGTTCAGCACCTTCGCCGACACCGACTCCACACTCCAGCGGCCCTTGGCCCAGACCAGCTCGAAGTCGAACAGCGTCAGCCGCTGCCCCCACTTCAGCGGCTCCGACAGCACGACCTGCTTGCCGGTCTCCTTGTTCGTCACCCGGTACTCGGGGATCTCCGTGTGCGCGTGCCCCACCAGAATCGCGTCGATGCCCGGCACCTGCTCGGCGACCAGAGCCGCCGCGTTCTCGATGTACGGAAGCTGATCACCGTAAGAAGACGTGCCGCTGCTGCCCGAGTGCGCGGACACGATCACCACGTCCGCCCCCATCGACCGCAACTTCGGCACCCACTTCGCGGCCTGCTCCTCCAGCCCGGGGAACGTCATCTTCCCCTGCACATGGGCCTTGTCCCAGATCGCGATGCCCGGGTTCGTCAACCCCAGCACAGCCACCTTCACCTCCCGGCCGCACGGGGTGCGCAGCCGCGTCATCCAGTACGGCGGGAAGGCGGGACGAAGCGTCTTCGCGTCCAGCGCGTTGGCACCCAGAAGCGGAAAGTCGCACTGCTCCTGGAACTTCCGCAGCACCGGGATGCCGTAGTTGAACTCGTGGTTGCCCAGCGCCGCCGCGTCATACCCGATCGCGTTCATCGCCTGGGCCATCGGATGCACCGGGCCGTCCTCGCCCGTGATCGGGTCCACCTTGGCGTAGTAGTACGACAGCTGGGTGCCCTGGATCGTGTCGCCCGCGTCGATGAGGAGGGTGTGACACCGTCCCTTCTCCCGCCGCACCCGCTCCACCAGCGTCGAGATCTTCGCCAGCCCCACATCGTTGTGGGCCTTGTCGTCGAACTCCTTGTCGGTGAAGTAGTCCCAGTTGAACACGTTTCCGTGCAGATCCGTGGTGCCCATCACGGTGAAGGAGTACCGCTTTCGGTCCGGGCGACCGGGCCCGTGTGCCTCGGCGGGCGCGGCCGCCGCCCCCGCCAGCGCAACACCCGCACCAGTGGCGGCGGAACGACCCAGGAACGTCCTTCGATCAAGCGGCATTCGATTCTCCCCTGAAATTGGTCACAACGCGCGTAGATTCTGACTCAAGAGTGACGAACACCAACAGTCCCGAAAGGTTTCGATCAGGTTGCTACGCGGTCATGCTGAAACGATGACCCACCACGTGCTCCGCGTCGCCGCCTACGCCGTCTGCATCCGCGACGGAAAAGTCCTCCTCGCCCGCTGGATCGGCCCCGACGGCAAGCGATGGACCATGCCCGGCGGCGGCATCGAGCACGGCGAAGACCCCTACGACGCGGCCATACGCGAAGCAGCAGAAGAAACCGGCTACACCATCACCATCGACCGACTCCTCGGCATGGACTCCACCCGCCGCAACTACGCACGCCGCGGCCGCGGCCGCACCGACTTCCACGGACTCCGCATCATCTACGCCGCCCACGTCACCGGCGGCGAACTCCGCCACGAAACCAACGGCTCCACCGACCGCGCCGAATGGATCGACCTCGACCGCATCCCCGCACTACCCCGCGTCGGCCTCGTCGACATCGCCCTCGCACTGCACACCGAACGCCCACCACACGGCCGCACCACCCCATGAACCCCCACGACACCACCACCCGAACCAGGAGCCGCCACCCCATGCACCAGCAACCCCACCCCACCGACACCCCCACCCACCAGCCCTACGGCACCCCCGACACCCCCCACCTCACCGTCCGCGGCGAAGCACGCCTCGAAGTCGACCCCGACATCGCCCGCCTCAGGATCACCGTCACCGCCCGCGGCACCGACCGCCGCACCACCCTCGAAGACCTCACCCGCCGCAACCAGCACACCCTCGAACTCCTCAAGTCCTACGGCCAAGCCATAGAAAAACTCGCGACCAGCGGCTTCACCCTCACCCCACAACTCACCCAAAAAGGCCGCAACGAACGCATACGCGCCTACCACGGCACCGTCCACACCACCGCCGTCGTCACCGACTTCACCATCCTCGGCGAACTCACCACCCGCCTCGCCGACCAGGACCTCACCCACGTCGACGGCCCCTGGTGGGCACTGCGCGCCACATCCCCCGCCCACCGCGAAGTCCGCCAGAAAGCAGTACGAGAAGCCGTCCGGCGCGCCCGCGAATACGCCGAAGCACTCGACGCCCGCCTCGTCGCCCTGACCGAACTCACCGACAACCAAGCGGACACCCCCACCGGCTTCGGGCGACCAGGCGGAGCACGCATGCGCGGCCCCGCAGGCGGAGCAGCCCCCGACACCCCACCCGCCCTCGACCTCGAACCCCAGCGCCAAACCGTGCACGCCCACGTCAACGCCCGCTTCACGATCACCCGCCCCGAACTGTGAGACAGCCACCCACCGGCCCACCGACCCACCCCCACCGCTCATCAGAGCGCCACCGTGCACGTTTCAGAAGTTGTCAATAACCCTTCACCCAAAGGCCGTTGGGCAGTAGGACGTATACCGTTCTCTACCAGTCGGTAAGTCATAGGCTCGAAACATGCGCCGAGCAAAAATCGTCTGCACCCTAGGACCAGCGACAGACTCGTACGAGCAGATCAAGGCACTCGTCGAAGCAGGAATGGACGTCGCCCGCTTCAACCTCAGCCACGGCACCTACGCCGAACACGAGGAACGCTACCGCCGGGTGCGCAAAGCCTCCCACGAGACCGGCCGCAGCGTCGGAGTCCTCGCAGACCTTCAAGGCCCGAAGATCCGCCTCGGCCGATTCCGCGAAGGCCCCGTACTCCTTGAACGCGGCGACGAGTTCACCATCACCGTCGAAAAGATCGAAGGCGACCGCCACCGCTGCGGCACCACCTACACCGGCCTCGCCGCCGACGTCAGCAAAGGCGAACGCATCCTCGTCGACGACGGCCGCGTCACCCTCGAAGTCGTCACCGTCGACGGCCCCCGCGTCAACACCATCGTCATCGAAGGCGGGATGATCTCCGACCACAAGGGACTCAACCTCCCCGGCGTCGCCGTCTCCGTCCCCGCCCTCTCCGACAAAGACGTCGAAGACCTGCGCTGGGCGCTGCGCACCGGAGCCGACATCATCGCCCTGTCCTTCGTACGCAACGCCGACGACGTCATCGACGTCCACCGCATCATGGCCGAAGAAGAACGCCGGCTCCCCGTCATCGCCAAGATCGAGAAGCCCCAGGCCGTCGAGAACCTCGACGGCATCGTCGACGCCTTCGACGGCATCATGGTCGCCCGCGGCGACCTCGGCGTCGAAATGCCACTCGAACAGGTCCCGATCGTCCAGAAACGCGCCATCAAACTGGCCAAGCGCAACGCCAAACCGGTCATCGTCGCCACCCAGATGCTCGACTCCATGGTCGACAACTCCCGCCCCACCCGCGCAGAAGCCTCCGACGTCGCCAACGCCGTCATCGACGGCACCGACGCCGTCATGCTCTCCGGCGAGACCAGCGTCGGCAAATACCCCGTCGAAACGGTCAAAACCATGGGCCGCATCGTCGCCGCCGCCGAACAGGACATCCTCGCCAAGGGCCTGCCCCCCCTCACCGAACGCAGCAAACCCCGCACCCAGGGCGGCGCCGTCGCCCGCGCAGCAGCCGAAATGGGCGACTTCCTCGGCGCGAAATTCCTGGTCGCCTTCACCCAGAGCGGAGACACCGTCCGCCGCCTGTCCCGCTACCGCTCACCCATCCCCCTCCTCGCCTTCACTCCCGAACCGGCCACCCGCTCCCAGCTCAACCTCACCTGGGGCGTGGAAACCTTCCTCGGACCGAAGGTCGACACAACGGACGAGATGGTCAAACAGGTAGACGAGGAACTCCTCCGTATCGGCCGCTGCCGCGAAGGCGACGCCGTGATCATCACGGCAGGCTCCCCGCCCGGCGTCTCCGGCTCCACCAACCTCGTCCGCGTCCACCGCATCGGCGAGGCCCTCGCACCCCGATAGCCTCCGCGCCTCTTTCGAGCCCCCGCTCCGTTCAGCGGGGGCTTAGTGCGTGCGGGATCAGTGCTTGGGCCCGATGTGCGCGTCCATCAGCGCGACGGAGGCGCGCCGCGCCACGGAGACGTTGAACGGATCCTTGCCGCGCCGGGTGACCGTCCACTCGACGCCGGCCTTGTCGAGGGTGTCGGAGAAGAGCTTCAGGATGTCCTCGGACTTGTTGGTGAAGAAGTACCGGGGGTACTCGTAGCGCTTGCGCGCGCCGCCGACGAGGCGGGTGGTCCAGTTGGTGATGCGACATCCGTCGGAGTGGACGAGCCCGCGTATGAACTCCCACGGGTGAGCGTCGACGATCTGCTGCTGCCAGGGTTCGAGGGCGATGCGGCGCTCGTGCTTCTTGCCCGGCCCATGTTGCGGGAACATGCACGTCCAGTGCCTGGTGAAGGATTTCACTTCGGCGCACCCGTCCCGAGGAGGTAGGCATACGCCTCGCGGTCGACGCTACGGCCTGTGCGCTGGGGGCAGTCGGTCGGATGGGTGAACGCTTCGCCCCGGCGTCTCCGGTCTTCGTAACGCCACCACCCGACGGTGCCTCGTGGCACACCCAGTTGCTCTGCCACGGAGCGGTTGGTTATGCCTTGGCGCATCAGCATGACCGCGCGGTTGCGCGTTTCAAGGTCGTACATATTCGCGAGCTTGGCTGGATCTTGGCCGTCGCGGGCGGATTCGAAGGTCCGTTCACCGTACCGAGTGAAGATCGCCAACCCGATGCGGACCTTGGAAATGAAGGGAAAAGTACCCCGGGTGGGATTCGAACCCACGCTGGATGGTGTTTGAGACCATTGCCTCTACCGCTGGGCTACCGGGGCTTCCTTCGAAATGAAGGTTAGCGGAGAATCGCCGTGCATCAAACATACAGGACCTAGGTAGGCTCATGGTGCCCCACCTGCCCAGAAGCGAGGAGCACAGTGAGCACCACTGACGCCCCCGACGCGCAGCCGCACGTCCCCCCGTACACCACCCGCGTCGTCATCGCCGAGGACGAGGCGCTCATCCGTCTCGACCTGAAAGAGATGCTCGAAGAAGAGGGGTACTCCGTCGTCGGTGAGGCGGGCGACGGTGAGACGGCCGTCGCGCTCGCCCAGGAGCACCGGCCCGATCTGGTGATCCTCGATGTGAAGATGCCGGTCCTCGATGGGATCTCCGCGGCCGAGCGGATCGCCGCGGACAGCATCGCGCCCGTTCTGATGCTGACCGCCTTCTCGCAGCGCGAGCTCGTGGAGCGGGCGCGGGATGCCGGTGCGATGGCGTATCTGGTGAAGCCGTTCAGTAAGAGTGACGTGGTTCCGGCGATCGAGATGGCCGTGTCGCGGTTCGCGGAGCTCAAGGCGCTGGAGAAGGAGGTCTCGGACCTCTCGCAGCGGCTGGAGACGCGGAAGCTCGTCGACCGCGCCAAGAGCATTCTGCAGACGCAGTACGGGCTGACGGAGCCGGCCGCGTTCCGTTGGATCCAGAAGACGTCGATGGATCGCCGGCTGTCGATGCAGCAGGTGGCAGAGGCTGTGATCGAGGACGCGGAGGAGAAGAAGGCCGCGAAGGAGCAGTAGGCGGCCGGGAGGTGCCTACAGTACGTAGGCGAAGCGCCGGGGGCCCGCACCACCAGACCGGTGGTGCGGGCCCCCGCGCGTGTGGGGCGCCCGGAGGCGCAGGGCGGTTCAGTCCTCGCCCAGGTATGCCTTTCGTACGGACTCGTCGTGCAGCAGTGACTCGCCCGAGCCCGACAGCACGATGTTGCCGATCTCCATGACATGGCCCTGGTCCGCCAGGGACAGCGCGGCCTGCGCGTTCTGTTCCACCAGCAGGATCGTGGTGCCCTGCTCCTTGAGTTCGCTGATGGTCGCCATGATCTTCTGCATCATGATCGGCGAGAGGCCCATCGACGGTTCGTCCAGCATCAGCAGCTTGGGGCGTGACATCAGGGCGCGGCCCATGGCGAGCATCTGCTGTTCGCCGCCGGAGAGGGTGCCGGCGGCTTGGTTCCGTCGTTCGCCGAGGATGGGGAAGAGCTCGTAGGCGCGCTCGGTGTCCTTGGCGATGCCGGCGGCGTCTTTGCGGAGGAAGGCGCCGAGCTGGAGGTTTTCGGCGATGGTGAGCCGGGGGAAGATGTGGCGGCCTTCGGGGGAGTGGGCGAGGCCCAGTGCGACGATCTTGTGTGCGGGGACTCCGGTCAGCGGTTTGCCGTCGAAGAGGATGCGGCCGCTGAGGGGCTTGAGGAGTCCTGAGAGGGTGCGCAGTGTGGTGGTCTTGCCGGCGCCGTTGGTTCCGATGAGGGTGACGACTTGGCCGGTTTCGACGCTGAATGAGATGCCTTTGACGGCTTCGATCTTGCCGTAGGCGACCCGGAGGTCCTCGACCTCAAGGAGTGCGGTCACTGTGGGTCCTCCGTGCGTGCGGTGGTGCTCTGCTGCGCTTCGGCGGCTTCCGCGGTTTCGGCGGTTTCGGCCGCTTGGGCTTCGGCGGCTTCGACTTCTGCTGCTTCGGCCGCGCCGGGTGCGCCTTCGAAGGGGGTGCCGAGGTAGGCGGCGATGACGCGTTCGTCGCCTTGGACGACGGCGGGTGTGCCTTCGATGAGCTTTTCGCCTTGGACGAGGCAGGCGACGCGGTCGCAGAGGTTGAAGATGAAGCGCATGTCGTGCTCGATGACGAGGACGGCGATGCCCTTGTCCCGGATGGCGAAGATGAGTTCTTCGGCGGCCCGGGTCTCTTGCGGGTTCATGCCGGCGGTTGGTTCGTCGAGGAGCAGTAGGCCGGGGTCGCTGGCGAGGGCGCGGGCGATTTCCAGTTTCCGCTGTTCGCCGTAGGGGAGGTTGCGGGAGAGGTGGTCGGCCTTGTGGGCGAGGCCGGTGAACTCCAGCAGTTCCATGGCGCGTTCGGTGGAGGCCGCTTCGGCCCGCTTGAATCCGGGGCCGCGGAGGAGGGCGGACCACAGTCCTTCTCTGGTGCGGGTGTGCCGTCCGACGAGCACGTTTTCCAGGACGGTCATGTTGGCGAAGAGCCGGATGTTCTGGAAGGTGCGGGCGATGCCGGCCTGGGTGACCAGGTGGGGTTTGGGTGGCAGGACGGTGCCGCGGTAGTTGACGGTGCCTTCGGTGGGAACATACAGCCCGGTGAGGCAGTTGAAGAAGGTGGTCTTGCCGGCGCCGTTGGGGCCGATGAGGCCGACGATCTCGCCGGGGTGGACGGTGAGGTCGACGGAGCGTACGGCGGTGAGTCCGCCGAAGCGCATGGTGACGCCGGTGGCGTTGAGGACGGGGGTGGTGTCCTTGGTGGTGGTCTCGGGCGCTGTGTGGGTCATGTCGGTCACGCCTCCGCCTTGGTGACGCCGACGGCTGCGTCGTCCAGGCCCTTGGTGGGCACGTCGAGCTGGTCGGTTTCGTGGTATTCGAGTTGCTGCCGCCGGTTGGGGATGAGCCCTTCGGGGCGGAAGCGCATGAGCAGGATGAGCGCGATGCCGAAGGCGAGCAGCTGGTAGTCCTGGAGGAAGGTGAGCTTCTCGGGGATGAGGAAGAGGAGTGCCGCACCCATGAGGGGGCCGCTGATGGTGCCCATGCCGCCGAGGATGACGGCGGCGAGGAGGAAGGCGGAGTTGGGCGCGACGGGTCCGGTGAATACGTACTGCTCGGGCACGACGGTGGCCTGGGTGTGTGCCCATACGGTGCCGGCGACGCCGGCGAGGGTGGCGCCGAGGGCGAAGGCGATGAGCTTGAGGCGGAAGCCGTTGATGCCCATGGCGGTGGCGGCGGTCTCGTCTTCGCGGATGGCGACCCAGGCGCGGCCGATGCGGGAGTTTCCGGCCCGGCTGAAGACCATGACGACGAGGACGGTGAACAGCAGCATCAGCAGGTAGTAGTTGGCGAACGTGCCGAGTTCGAAGCCGCCGATGGTGTGGGTCTCGCCGAAGTCGTATCCGAAGATGACGAGGTCGGGGATGTTGGGGATGCCGTTGGGGCCGTTGGTGAGGCTGGGGCCGGAGTTGCCGTCGAGGTTGTTGACGACGATGCGGAAGATCTCTCCGAAGCCGAGGGTGACGATGGCGAGGTAGTCGCCGCGCAGCCGCAGGGTGGGTGCGCCGATGACGACGCCGAAGATGAGGGCTGCGAGGGCTCCGGCGATGACGGCGGCCCAGAAGGGGAACTCGACGCCCAGGGTGGAGGCGGTGGAGCCGGACACCAGGGCGGCGGTGTAGGCGCCGACGCCGAGGAAGGCGACGTAGCCGAGGTCGAGCAGTCCGGCGAGGCCGACGACGACGTTGAGGCCGAGGGCGACGGTCGCGAAGATCAGGATGCTGACGCCGAGCTGGAGGTACTGGTCGTCGGACTGGGTGAAGGGGAAGGCGGCGGCGGCTGCGAAGGCCGCGGCTGCGGTGGCGGCCCGGTTGGTGTGGGTGAGGGCGGAGAGGCGGGCGACGAGGCCTGCCTTGTGCAGGGCCGCGGTGCCGAATCCGACGGTGATGAGGTAGCCGATGAATTCCTGGCTCTCCTCGTCGTCGATGTCGATGCCGTAGGTGATCACCTGGAGGGCGAGTGCGAAGGCGACGACGATGAGGAGGATTTCCAGCCAGGGGCTGAGCTTCTGGGGGCGCTTGGCCAGGCGGGTGTCGTCGGGGATGAGGAAGGAGGCCGCGGCGGGGATGGCGGAGGCGGCGGCCGCGATGTAGCCGCCTGGTTCGAGGTTGACCAGTCCGCCGAGGTCGACGGAGATGGCGATGACGGTGAACCAGGTGGTGGCGAAGGCGCCGAGGGCGGCGAGCCGGATGGCCTGGGTGGCGCCGGTGGGTACCAGCCAGCGCAGGCCCTTGAGGTCGTAGGAGGCCAGGGTCAGGAGGGTGGTGGCCAGTCCTGCGATGAGGGTGAAGATCTGGAGGCCGCCGGGGTAGCCGTTGATGGTGAGGTTGCCGGGGAAGGCGGCGGTCCAGGTCCAGGCGAGCATGGTGCTGCCTGCGGTGGCCAGTCCGCCGGCGGCGGTGAGGAGGCGCCCGAGGTTGGTGCGGGGGGCCGGGGTGGTCTTGGCCGGGGTGGTGGTGTCGGTGCTCATGTGTGTGACTCCCTCACGCCCGGTCCGCTACGCGTTCGCCGAGCAGGCCTTGCGGCCTGAGCAGCAGGACGGCGATGAGCAGGGTGAACGCCCATACGTCCTTCCAGGCGCCGCCGCCGAGCTGTTCCATGCCCGGGATGTGCTCGATGTACTGGATGGCCAGGGCTTCGACGAGGCCGAGGACGACGCCGCCGAGCATGGCTCCGTAGATGTTGCCGATGCCGCCGAGGACGGCCGCGGTGAAGGCCTTGAGGCCGGCGATGAAGCCCATCTCGAAGTTGATCTGGCCGTACTTGAGGCCGTGGGCGGTGGCCGCGACGGCGGCGAAGGCGCCGCCGATGGCGAAGGCCATCACGATGATG
Source organism: Streptomyces sp. XD-27 (assembly GCF_030553055.1). Classification (NCBI taxonomy): domain Bacteria; kingdom Bacillati; phylum Actinomycetota; class Actinomycetes; order Kitasatosporales; family Streptomycetaceae; genus Streptomyces; species Streptomyces sp. XD-27. The sequence continues at coordinate 1,750,175 of NZ_CP130713.1, read as the reverse complement.
CGGTCGGTGTCGATGCCCATGAGCTTGGCCGTGTCGGGGTCCTGCGCGGTGGCTTGCATGGCGCGGCCGGAGCGGCTCTTGGAGACGAACAGGCCGAGGGCCATCATGCAGGCGGGGGCGGCGAGGAGCAGGAAGAGGTCGGCCCGCTGGATGTGCAGGTTGTCGAGGAGTTCGAAGGACTTGCCCTCGAACTGCGGGAAGGACCGGGGGTTCTTGGCGTCGGGGTAGAACGCCCAGATCAGCTGCTGGAGGGTGATGGACAGGCCGATCGCGGTGATCAGTGGGGCCAGCCGTGGTGCGTTGCGCAGGGGGCGGTAGGCGAAGCGTTCGGCGGCGGTGGCGACGGCTACCGAGGCGACGACGCCGCCGATGAGCATCAGGGGTATCGCCAGGGTGAGCGCGGTGCCGCTGGGGAGCCAGAGGAAGATGGTGAGGGCGCCGAAGCCCCCGATCATGAAGATCTCGCCGTGGGCGAAGTTGATGAGCTGGACGATGCCGTAGACCATGGTGTACCCGATGGCGATCAAGCCGTAGAGGGCGCCGAGGGTCAGGCCGTCGATCAGCGTTTGCGGCAGTTCGTGCACCGCAGGGCCTCCGATGAGCGTGTCGGATATGAGGCCGCGCGAGGGCGCTGGTGAGCACCCTCGCGCGGATTCGATCAAGTGGTGCGGGGTGGGGTCGGGGTCAGTCCTTGAAGGTGTCGCTCTTGACCGAGATCCACTTGCCGTCCTTGACCTGGTAGACGGTGAGCTGCTTGTTGGTGGTGTCGCCGTACTCGTCGAAGGAGACCTGGCCGGTCACGCCGTCGAAGGAAACCTTGTTGAGTGCTTCGGTGACCTTGGCGCGGGCGTCGTCGGGCAGCTTGCCGTCGTTGTCCTCGACGACGGTCTTGACGGCCTGGATGATCGCCCAGGCGGCGTCGTAGGAGTAGCCGCCGTAGGCCGCGTAGGGGTCCTTGTAGCCCTGGGCGTCGTAGTTCTTGATGAATTCCTTGGCGGAGGGCAGCTTTTCGACGGGGTAGCCGACGGAGGTGGAGAGGTCGCCGTCGTTGCTCTCGCTGGACGCCTTGATGAAGGCGGGGTCGTAGAGGCCGTCGCCGCCCATGGTCGGGACGTCGGCGCCGGCCTTCTTGATCTGGTCGGAGAGCAGACCGCCCTCGGGGTACTGGCCGCCGAAGTAGACCGAGTCGGCGCCGGAGGAGTTGACCTTGCTGGCGATGCCGGAGAAGTCGGTCTCCTTGACGGTCAGGTGGTCGGTGCCGACGACCTTGCCGCCGAGCCGCTTGAACTCCTGGGCGAAGATCGAGGCCAGGCCGGAGCCGTAGGCCTGCTTGTCGTCGATGACGAAGACCTTCCGCTTCTTGGCGTCCTTGTAGTAGTACTGCGCGGCGAAGCGGCCCTGGATGATGTCGGTGGTGGCGGTGCGGAAGTAGGTGGGGAACTGCCGCTTCTTGTCGCCTCTGGTCCAGCCGGGGCCCTGGGTGAGGTCCGGGGTGGTGTTGGCGGGGGAGACCTGGGCGAGGTCCGCCTTGGCGAAGACGCCCTGCATGGACTGGGAGACGCCGGAGTTCAGCGGGCCGACGACACCGAGGACGTCGTCGTTGCCGACGAGCTTGGTGGCGTTCTGCTGGCCGGAGGCGGGGACGGCCTTGTCGTCGTAGGACTCGACCTTGAAGGTGACGCCGTCGACTTCGTTGTTCTTGTTGGCGATCTTCGCCGCGAGGTCGACGGAGTTCTTGATTCCCTGGCCGAGTGCGGAGAGCGAGCCGGTCAGCGGGGCGTCGACGCCGATGACCACGGTTGTCTTGCCGCCGTCATCGGCGTTCTTGCCTTCGTCCCGCGAGCCACATGCGGACAGTCCGAGAGCTCCGGCGGTGACCGCGGAGGTGAGTATGAGCAAGGAACGGTGTCGCACGGGTGAGTCCTTTCCCTGGCGCGGCTCCTCTGTAGAGGTGCCGATCGCTCGCCGGATGACGGTGGAGCGTGTTGTGAAGATTCGGTGCGCCACTCGGCCGCGTGGTGACTGGCCGTGACTCTAAGCGCGTGTGGCGATAAGGGGCAGAGGTGCAGGCCAGGATGTGACGCTCTTGTTATGCCGAAGGTCACCAGACGGTGTCTGTGTAGCAAAATTGAGGGTTCAAAGCCGACATATCGGCACTTTTTGATCGGTCCAGATACTGAGAATCTGCAGTTCCGCTAAGAAGTCGTGGCTCGAACGGATGCTGGTGAGCGGGAGGTGGGCCGGGATGCCGGGAAAATGCGTGTGGTCTACATCTCATCGCCGATGAAGATCGCGGACGGGATTGCGTCGATGTTACGGAGTGTTACATCCGTCGCCTCCCTACCTGCGCCTCAGGGGCGGGAGCGCCAGTTCTCGGAACTGCCCGTGGCGCCGCGCTCGGCGGCGCACCGGCGCTTCGCCTGCCGCTTGACGAGTTCCTTCGCGGCCTCGAGGCCGTGGCGGCGGCGCTCGGCGCGCGCCGCCGCCACGATCTGGTCGTGGAGCACCAACTGCTGGTTGGACAGCCCTTTTTGCTCCCAGTCCAGGCCCGCCCACCTGCCGTCGGTGAGCGCTTCCTGGGCCCAGTAGGAGATGAGCGCCGCGCACACCTCTGCGGGGCTGGAGGGCTCCGGCGTCGGGCCGTGGTCGCCCGCGTCGGTGCGGGAGCCGCCGCAGCCGGCCAGCGCGGCGGCGGTGAGGAGGAGGCAGCCGCAGACCCGGCCGAAGCGGGCGGCCGGGCTACGGGGACGGGGATGGGAACGGGGCTGAGCGTGGGCGCCGGTCGGCGCACGGGGCGGGGCCCTCATGGACGCACGGTAGAGCCGCGGGCGGCACACGGCAACAGTGCTGCCGTGTGCCGCCGGGTCGGATCAGGGAAGCTTCACGTACGGCGCGAGGAAGGCGCGGGCGCCGGGGGTGTCCAGACGGTACGTCACATTCGTGGCGTAGCAAGGGGTGTCGCCGGTGATCGTGGTGGCGGCCAGTAGGCGCTTGCCGTTCACCGTCGCGAAGTTGGGGCCGCCCGAATCGCCGTAGCAGGCACCGCCGTTGCCCTGGGGCGCGGTCATGGCCAGCCGGATCCAGGCGTCGTTGAGGGCGTCGAACGTCACGGGCGCTTGCATGCGGACGCCGCCCCCGGGGTGGGTCTGGCCGCCGGGTTCGCGCTGGGCCTCCTGCGTGCCGTACCCGGCGACGGTGAAGTCCGCGTCGTTCAGGCCGCGCGGGCCGAGTCGGTCGAAGAGTCCCGCGGTCGGCAGTGTCGCCGGGGTGAAGGACCAGCGGGCCTTCATCGTGTCGGCCGGCAGCTCGATGACGGAGATGTCGTGGGTGTCGGCGGCGGGGCCGGGGTAGTCGGGGTGGGTGTGGGCGGTGCCGGGCACCGCGACGGCGGCGGCGATGGCCGCCGGGTCGCCCGGGTGCTGGACGGCCGCCTTGTCCAGCCCGGCCTGCACGTCCTGGTCGAGTGAGACGTAGAACCGCACGTTCTCGGGCCAGTCGGTGGTGCAGTGCGCGGCGGTCAGGAAGGTGTCGGCGTCGACCATGGTCCCGGAGCAGACCCAGTCGACCCGGTCGGGCGTCGCGGGGTTGTCGTCGTCGTCCCAGGTGGCGACCAGGGCGCCGACCTCGGTGCGCTCCGGGGCGGGGGTCGCGTTGTACGAGTTGATGGCGGCGGCCGGAAGCTGCGCGGTGAGCGCGAGGGCGGCCGCTGCGGCGGCGGTGACGGCGCCGCGCTGCCAGGTGGATCTCAGGCGTATGGCCCGCAAGGCGAACTCCTTCGTGTCAGGCGTCCGTTGGGGGTCCCCAGGTCGAACGCGCTGGGGAGGTGTCGCCCCGCATTGAAGCGTGCCGGCGCGTGCCATGAAAGCCCTGTTGAGGAAGTGGCCGTTGTGCTATGCCGTGCCGGGTGCCGGGTGCCGGGTGCCGGGTGCCGGGTGCCGGGTGCCGGGTGCCGGGTGCCGGGTGCCGGGTCTGGGGCGCTGCTGCCCCAGACCGCGGCCGCAAGGTCACTGTCCGGCGTCGGCGCGGGCCCGTTCGATGTCGGACAGCGTCCCCTCGACGTCAGCCTCCCGCAGCACGCAGGTCAGTCGGGCGCTGCACACCCGGCGGTCCTGCTCGTCGCTGATCACGATCTCGTACGTCGCGCTGGAGCGTCCGCGGTGCACCGGGGTGGCGACGCCGGTGACCAGCCCGGAACGGACGCCCCGGTGGTGGGTGCAGTTGAGGTCCACGCCCACGGCGATCTTGCGGCTGCCCGCGTGGAGCATCGCGCCGATGGAGCCGAGGGTCTCGGCGAGGACCGCGGAGGCGCCGCCGTGCAGCAGTCCGTAGGGCTGGGTGTTGCCCTCCACGGGCATGGTGCCCACCACGCGCTCCGCTGAGGCCTCGGTGATCGTCACGCCCATGCGGGAGCCGAGCCGCCCGGCGGAAAACAGCGCGGGCAGGTCGACGCCGAGCGCCGCGTACTCGTCGATGACCTCTTGTGGGAACTTCACGCGGGTCTGCTCGCCCATGGGTCCGGCTCCGTTCGTCTGAACTGTCGTGCGCACCGTCTTATCAGGTCACTGACCGAACGCTTAGACGGGGGTGGTGAGTTCCAGGCGGACGATCACGGACTTGCTCGCGGGGGTGTTGCTGGTGTCGGCGGTGGCGTCGAGGGGGATCAGGACGTTGGTCTCGGGGTAGTAGGCCGCGGCGCAACCACGCGCGGTGGGGTAGTGGACGACCCGGAAGCCGGGCGCCCGGCGTTCGACGCCGTCCGTCCACTCGCTGACCAGGTCGGCGTAGGCGCCGTCGGCCAGCCCCAGCTCCCGGGCGTCGTCCGGGTGCACCAGCACGACCCGGCGGCCGCCCTTGATCCCGCGGTAGCGGTCGTCGAGGCCGTAGATCGTGGTGTTGTACTGGTCGTGGGAGCGGAGGGTCTGCAGCAGCAGCCGGCCCTCGGGCACCCGCGGGTACTCCACCTCCGCCGCCGTGAAGTTGGCCTTGCCGGTGGCCGTGGGGAAGCGCCGCTCGTCGCGGGGCGCGTGCGGCAGCGCGAACCCTCCGGGCCGGGCGACCTTGGCGTTGAAGTCCTCGAAGCCCGGTACGACCCGCGCGATCCGGTCCCGGATGCGGGCGTAGTCCCGCTCGAACTCCTCCCACGGGGTGCGGCTGCCCGGGCCCAGGACCCGCCGCGCCAGCCGGCACACGATGGAGGGCTCCGACAGGAGCTGCGGACCGGCCGCTTCCAGCCGCCCGCGCGAGGCGTGGACCATGCCCATCGAGTCCTCGACGGTGACGAACTGCTCGCCGCTGTCCTGCAGGTCCCGCTCGGTGCGGCCCAGGGTGGGCAGGATCAGCGCCCGCGCCCCGGTCACCACGTGCGAGCGGTTCAGCTTGGTGGAGACATGCACCGTCAGGCGCGCCCGGCGCATCGCGGCCTCGGTGACCTCGGTGTCGGGCGACGCGGCGACGAAGTTGCCGCCCATGGCGAAGAAGACCTTCGCCTGCCCGTCGCGCAGCGCGCGGATGGCGCGGACGACGTCGAGGCCGTGCTCGCGCGGCGGCGCGAAGCCGAACTCCTTCTCCAGGGCGTCCAGGAAGGCAGGGGCCGGACGCTCGAAGATGCCCATGGTGCGGTCGCCCTGCACATTGCTGTGGCCGCGCACCGGGCAGACCCCCGCGCCGGGGCGGCCGACGTTGCCGCGCAGCAGGAGGAAGTTCACCACTTCGCGGATGGTGGGCACGGCGTGCTTGTGCTGGGTCAGGCCCATCGCCCAGCAGACGATGGTGCGCTCGGAGGCCAGGACCATCCGCAGCGCCTGGTCGATCTCGGCGCGCTCCAGGCCGGTGGCGCGCAGCGTCTCGTCCCAGTCGGCGGCTCGGGCGGCGGCCGCGAACTCCTCAAAGCCGTGCGTGTGTTCGCGGACGAACTCCTCGTCCACGGCGCCCTCGGTTTCCAGGACCAGCCGGTTCAGGGCCCGGAACAGGGCCTGGTCGCCGCCGATCCGGACCTGGAGGAAGAGGTCGCTGATCGGGGTGCCGCGGCCCAGGAGGCCGCGCGGGGTCTGCGGATTGTTGAATCGCTCCAATCCGGCTTCGGGCAGCGGATTGACGGTGATGATCCGCGCGCCGTTGTCCTTCGCCTTCTCCAGGGCGGTGAGCATGCGCGGATGGTTGGTGCCCGGGTTCTGCCCGGCGACGATGATCAGATCGGCGTTGTGGAGATCCTCCAGGGACACGCTGCCCTTGCCGACCCCGAGGGTCTCGGTGAGCGCGGAGCCCGAGGACTCGTGGCACATGTTGGAGCAGTCGGGCAGGTTGTTCGTGCCGAACTCGCGGGCGAACAGCTGGTAGAGGAACGCCGCCTCGTTGCTCGTACGCCCGGAGGTGTAGAAGAGCGCCTCGTCCGGGGAGTCCAGGGCCTGAAGCTCCTCGGCGATGATGTCGAAGGCGCGCTCCCACGGCACCGGCTCGTACCGCTGCGCGCCCTCCGCCAGGTACATCGGCTGGGTGAGACGGCCCTGCTGCCCGAGCCAGTAGCCGCTGCGCCCGGCGAGGTCGGCGACCGGGTGCGCGGCGAAGAAGTCGGGGGTGACCCGGCGCAGCGTCGCCTCCTCGGCGACGGCTTTGGCGCCGTTCTCGCAGAACTCGGCCTTGGCCCGCTTCTCCGGCTCCGGCCAGGCGCAGCCCGGGCAGTCGAAGCCGTCCTTCTGGTTCACCTTGAGGAGGGTGAGCGCGGTGCGGCGCACACCCATCTGCCGCTGCGAGACGCGCAGCGCGTGGCCGATTGCGGGCAGCCCGACTGCGGCGTGCTCCGGAGCGGTCACCTCGGGTGCGTCCTGCACCGGGTCTCCGGCGGGCGGCTTGGCTGCCATGGCGCTCTCCCTTGAGCGGTCGTCGGCATCGGCGGGCAGGGCCGGGGCCCTGGTCCCGATCCTTTCACGGCGCACCGGCCCCCGCGCTGCCGGCGCCGCTCGTGGGCGGGATTGTCAGTGGGGCGTGGCAGGATCGGACGCGTGGCAGAGAAAGCATCGAAGCAGACCGATCGGACCGCGCCGGAAGCCGGGCAGGCAGGCTCGGGGGACCGCCCCCGCCTGATGCTGCTGGACGGGCACTCGCTTGCGTACCGGGCGTTCTTCGCGCTGCCCGCGGAGAACTTCAACACCACCAGCGGCCAGACGACGAACGCGATCTACGGCTTCGCGTCGATGCTGGCGAACACGCTCCGTGACGAGCAGCCCACGCATCTCGCGGTCGCCTTCGACGTCTCCCGCAAGACCTGGCGCTCTGAGGAGTTCGCGGAGTACAAGGCGAACCGCTCCAAGACCCCGGACGACTTCAAGGGGCAGGTGGAGCTGATCGGCGAGCTGCTCGACTCGATGAACGTGCGCCGGTTCGCGGTGGACGGCTTCGAGGCCGACGACGTCATCGCCACCCTTGCCACCCAGGCCGAGGCCGCGGGCTTCGATGTGCTGATCGTCACCGGTGACCGGGATTCGTTCCAGCTGGTCAGCGACCGGGTCACGGTGCTCTACCCGACCAAGGGCGTCTCGGAGCTGACCCGGTTCACGCCGGAGAAGGTCCAGGAGAAGTACGGTCTCAGCCCCCGGCAGTACCCGGACTTCGCGGCGCTGCGCGGCGACCCCTCGGACAACCTCCCCGGGATCCCGGGCGTCGGCGAGAAGACGGCCGCGAAGTGGATCAACCAGTTCGGCTCGTTCGCGGAGCTGGTGGAGCGGGTCGACGAGGTCAAGGGCAAGGTGGGTGAGAAGCTCCGCGAGCACTTGGACGCGGTCAAGCTCAACCGGCAGCTCACCGAGTTGGTGCGGGATGTGGAGCTGCCGGTGGGCCCCGACGCGCTGGCCCGCGCTCCGTACGACCGGCAGGCGCTCTCGGTGATCCTCGACGCGCTGGAGTTCCGCCACCAGAACTTCCGGGACCGGCTCATGGCCGCGGACCCGGGTGAGGTCGTGGAGGAGGCGCCGCCCGCCGCCGGGGTCGCGGTGGACGGGGTGGCCCTGGGCGCGGGCGAGCTGGCGCCGTGGCTGGCGGAGCACGCCGCCGGCCCGCTGGGCCTGGCCACCGTTGCCGCCTGGGCGCTGGGCAGCGGCAGCGTGAGCGAGATCGCGCTGGCGACCGCCTCCGGGCCCGCCGCCTGGTTCGACCCGGCAGAGCTGGACGAGGCCGACGAGCGCGCGTTCGCCGACTGGATCGCCGACCCGGGCAAGCCCAAGGTGATGCACGACGCCAAGAGCACGATGCGGGTCTTCGCCGAGCACGGCTGGTCTGTGGCGGGCGTGCGGATGGACACCGCGCTCGCCGCGTACCTGGTCAAGCCGGGGCGCCGCTCCTTCGCGCTGGACGCGCTGTCGGTGGAGTATCTGGGCCGCGAGCTGGCCCCGGCCGCCGCGGACGGCCAACTGGCCTTCGGTATGGACGAGCAGGCCGAGCAGGACGCCCTGATGGTCCAGGCCCGCACGATCCTGGACCTCGGCGAGGCCTTCGGCGAGCGGCTGCGGGACGTGGGCGCCGCCGAGCTGCTGCGCGACGTGGAGCTGCCGACCTCCGCTCTGCTGGCCCGCATGGAGAGGGCGGGCATCGCCGCCGACCGGGCCTGGCTGGACCGTATGGAGCAGCAGTTCGCCGCCGCCGTGCAGCAGGCCGTGCGGGAGGCGCACGCCGCGGTGGGCCACGAATTCAACCTCGGTTCGCCCAAGCAGCTCCAGGAGGTGCTCTTCGGCGAGCTCGGTCTGCCCAAGACCAAGAAGACCAAGACCGGATACACCACGGACGCGGACGCGCTCGCCTGGCTCGCCGGGCAGACCGACCACGAACTGCCCGTGATCATGCTGCGCCACCGTGAGCAGGCCCGGCTGCGCTCCACCGTCGAGGGCCTGATCAAGACGATCGCCCCCGGCGGCCGGATCCACACCACGTTCAACCAGACCGTGGCCGCCACCGGACGGCTGTCCTCCACCGACCCCAACCTGCAGAACATCCCGGTGCGCACGGACGAAGGCCGCGCCATCCGGCGCGGGTTCGTCGTCGGCGAGGGCTACGAGTCGCTGCTGACCGCCGACTACAGCCAGATCGAACTGCGGGTCATGGCCCACCTGTCCGAGGACGAGGGCCTGATCGAGGCGTTCACCTCCGGCGAGGACCTGCACACCACGGTCGCCTCGCAGGTGTTCGCCGTGGCCAAGTCCGACGTCGACCCGGAGATGCGGCGCAAGATCAAGGCGATGTCGTACGGACTGGCCTACGGGCTGTCGGCGTTCGGCCTCTCCCAGCAGCTGAACATCGCGGCCGACGAGGCGCGCAAGCTGATGGACACCTTCTTCGAGCGGTTCGGCGGGGTGCGCGACTATCTGCAGCGGGTCGTGGAGGAGGCCCGCGCCACCGGGTACACCGAGACGATGCTCGGCCGCCGCCGCTATCTCCCGGACCTCAACAGCGACAACCGCCAGCGCCGCGAGATGGCCGAACGCATGGCGCTCAACGCGCCGATCCAGGGCACCGCCGCCGACATCGTCAAGATCGCGATGCTCAGGGTGGACGAGGCGCTCCGGCAGGAGAAGCTCGCCTCCCGGCTGCTGCTCCAGGTGCACGACGAGATCGTGCTGGAGGTCGCCCCCGGTGAAAGGGAACGCGTCGAGGAGCTGGTGCGTCAGGAGATGAGGGGGGCGGTCTCCTTGCGCGCGCCGCTGGACGTGTCCGTCGGGTTCGGCGCGGACTGGGAGTCCGCGGCCCACTGAGTGCCCCGGCGACCGGTAGCTGTGCGCCGGGAGTTGTCGTAATGTCACGAGGTGCTGTCGCGTGGGGGAATGCGCGGCGCCCGACGGGAGGGGAACAACTGATGGCAGCACGGTTCGGCCGGCGGTTGCGCAAGGGAGCGGCGACGACGGCGGTGGCGGCGATCGCGATGGCCGCCCTCACCGCCTCTCAGGCCCCGGGGTTCGCCGACACGCTCCACCATGACCGGGACCGGCAGGCCGAGGGCGCGGCGGTGGACCCGCCGGCCGGCACGCCGATCGACGGCGGCTCGTCGTACCACACGGATCTGCCGCCCCTGCCGACGCCCGACAAGCCGGCCGCCGGCGACGGCTCCGGTGGGGACGACGATCCCGCCATCGGTGCCGGGCCCGCCCAGCGCGGCATACCCGCGACCGTCCTCGACGCGTACAAGAGGGCGGAAGCCGAGCTGCGCAGGAGCAAGCCAGGCTGCAACCTGCCCTGGCAGTTGCTGGCCGCGATCGGCAAGGTCGAGTCCGGGCAGGCCCGCGGCGGCGCCGTCGACGCACAGGGCACGACCCGCACGCCGATCCTCGGGCCTCAGCTCAACGGCAACGGCTTCGCCCGGATCACCGACACCGACGGCGGGGCGTACGACGGCGACACCACCCACGACCGCGCTGTGGGGCCGATGCAGTTCATCCCGTCGACGTGGGAGAACTGGGGCAAGGACGCCAACGGTGACGGCGAGCGGGACCCCAACAACATCTACGACGCGGCGCTCGCCGCGGGCGGTTATCTGTGCGCGGGTGGCCGCGATCTGTCGGACACCGCTCACCTGCACCGCGCGATCCTCGGCTACAACCACTCGCAGGAGTACCTGCGGACGGTGCTCTCCTGGTTCGAGTTCTACAAGAACGGCACGCACGAGGTGCCGGACGGCACCGGGGTGCTGCCCTCGGGCACCAGCCCGTCCGGCTCCTCGGGCAAGAACAAGGGCAACGGCGGCAAGGGCGACGGCGGGAACAAGGACAAGAACAAGGGCAAGGACGAGAGCGGCAAGGGCGACGACGGCAAGGGCACGCCGCCGAGCCCGAAGCCCCGCCCGGGCGGTGGCGACGGCCCTACGCCTCCCGGTGGCGACGGCAAGCCCACTCCGGGCCCGACCGACCCCAGCACCCCGGCCCCCGCGCCCGTCACCGGACTCGTCTCCGTGGACGTGGGCGAGCTGACCGCGACGGCGGGCACGGAGTTCGCCCGCTCGCCGCAGGTGCGGGCCGAGGACGCCGCGGGCAAGCCGGTCAAGGGCGTCCGCGTCCAGTACGAGATCCGCGGCGAGACCGACGCCGTCTTCCCCCGTAACGCGCGCCGCGTCAACGCCGTAACCGGTGCCGACGGGATCGCCACCGCGCCGAAGCTGCGGGCGGGCCAGCGGACCGGCTCCTTCACCGTGCGCGCCACGGTCGTCGGCCGTGACATCGCCGCCGCCGACGTCACCGCGACCGTCACGGCACCGCCGCGGCCGCAGGCCGACGCCCTGAGCCCGGTCGACGTGACGGACCACCAGGCCACCGCGGGCGGGGAGTTCGCCGACCCGGTCGCCGTCCTCGCCACCTACCGGGGCAAGGCCGCTGCCGACGTCCCGGTGACCGCCACCATGATCACCTCTGATTCGGCCGACCCGCTCCCGAACGACCGCGGCCCCTTCTTCAAGGACGCCAAGGGGCAGCCGGTCCGCACGCTGACCGAGCTGAAGACCGACGCCGAGGGGAGGCTCACCCTCCCGAAGATCTTCGCCGACGACCAGACGGGCGTCTTCCAGCTGCGCCTGAGCACCCCCGAGGGAACGTCCCTCATCGTCACTCTGGTCGTCACGGCGCCGATCGGCTGAGCCCGCGACCGCGGCTGTACCCGGCTCCGGACCCTGGCCGAAGCCGTGCACCACTCAGCGCCGCATAGCACCGCCCTCGCGCCCCGCCGGGTGCGAGGGCGGTGCTACGTGTTCTCATCTCCGCTTCCCGTTGCTACGGTTCCCCAGCCAACTGACGCCCCATCAGATCCGGGAGGGGACATGCGCGCCCTCGCCGCCGCGGCCGCCGGACTCGTCGCCGCCCTCGGCCTCGTCCTCACCGTCACGGCCGTCGGCGCGCCCAGCGGCGAGACGTCCAAAGAGCCGCTGCTCACCACCGTTCCCGAGCACCCGTAAGCCGAACGGGGCCTCGCCATGCGCCGCAGAGCCAGCCTGGTGCTCCTCGCCTTCGCCGTCTTCCTCGCCGCCCTGGCACCGCTGATCCGCTGGTACGCCTACCCCCGGCTCGCCAAGGTCCCGGCCGACGAGTACCAGACCGCGGTCCTCGAAGCGAAGCCCGCCACCCTGCTCGACTACGGCACCCTCCGGGCTCGTGAAGTCCCCAAGATCACCATCGTCCAGACCCTCCGCGGCAACGTGGCGGCCTCCGAGAAGATCGAACGGAGCACCGACCGCGACGTCGTGGTGTGGGACGCCCTCTCCTACGTCGCGGGCCCCGACGGCAAGCTGGTCTCCGAGATCCCCGAGCGCTACATCTTCGACGCCCACACCCAGGACCCCGTGCACGCCGACGGCGAGCACGTGGACGGTGACCCGGTCCGCCGCCAGGGCATCGCGTTCAAATGGCCGTTCCTGACCCAGCCGCGCGACTACACCTACTTCGACGCACAGACCCGCACCTCCGCGCCGATCCACTACAAGGGCACCCGGACCTTCCGCGGCCTCAAGGTGTACTACTTCGAGCAGACCATCCCCTGGACCAAGGTCCCGCTGCCCAGGAAGCTCCCCGTCGGCGGCGTCACCCGCGAAGCGGTCGCGCAGGCGGGCACCACGCGCTGGTACACCACCAAGCGCATGTTCTGGGTCGAACCCACCACCGGCGCCCCGGTCAACGGCGAGGAGATCCACAAGGAGGAGCTCCGCGGCGGCACCCTGCTCGGGGACCGCGACAGGGTCACCGCCTTCGCCGGGCACGTCAAGATGCGCGAGGACTACGTCCGGCACACCGTCGACCTCGTCAGGTCCCAGCGGCAGCTGGTCCTGCTGCTGACCACCTACCTGCCCTGGGGGTGCCTGGGCCTGGGAGCCGTGCTGTTCGCCCTCGCGCTCCTCCTCGAAGCCCGCAGCCGACGGCCCGGAGCTCCGGCCGCCGCGGACGCCGCGCCGCCGAACGCCGCCGCCACGTCGCTCAGCCCCTCCTGAGCCGCGCCGTGGTGTGCCGGGTCGGCGCGGCCGCCACCGGGTCCTCCGGCCACGGGTGCTTGGGATAGCGGCCGCGCAGCTCCGCCCGTACGGACCGGTATCCGTCCTTCCAGAAGGACGCCAGGTCGGCGGTGACCGCGGCCGGGCGCCCGGCGGGGGAGAGCAGATGGACCAGCACAGGCACCCCCGCCACCGTCGGCGTCTCGGCGAGCCCGAACATCTCCTGCAGCTTGACGGCCAGAACCGGCTGCTCACCGCCGTAGTCGACGCGCACCCGCGATCCGCTGGGCACCTCGATGCGTTCCGGCGCGAGGCCGTCCAGCCGCGCCGCCTCACCGCTCGCCCACGGCAGCAGCCGGGTCAGCGCCCGGCCCGCGTCGAGCCGCGCCAGGTCCGCCCGTCGGCGGGCGGCGGAGAGCTCGGGCTCAAGCCACGCCTCCGTACGCTCCAGCAGCGCGGCATCGGACACGTCCGGCCACGGCTCGCCCACGGTCCGGTGCAGGAACGCCAGCCGCTCCCGCAGCCGTATGCCCTCCTCCGTCCAGCGCAGAAGCCCCAGCCCCTCACGGCCCAGCCCCGTCATGAGCGCCTCCCGGACGAGAGCGGGATCCGGCGCGGACGGTCGCCGCACCCGCAGCTCGATCGCACCGAGCCGTTCGACGTCTCGGGCGACGACATCGCCGTCGGCCCAGCCGACCTCCGCGCCGGACGAGGCGAGCGCCGCGGCCGCCCTGCGGGCCGTGTCCTCGTCGGTCACGGCGGCGAGCCGCACCCGGGCCGACGCTGCGGTCACCGGCCGGTCCGCGACGGCCACCGCGAGCCATGGTGCGCTGCGCAGCCGCGACTCCTCGGCGAGCTCCGCGCCCGTCCCGGACGCCATGAGATACGCCGCTCCGCCCCGGGCCCGCGCCACCCGCTCGGGGAAGGCGAGCGCGGCGACGAGGCCCGCCGCGGCGTCGTACGTGTCCGCACCCGCGCCTTGGGGCATCCTCCGCGCCGTCTGACCCGGGCCGGAACCGGTGCTTCCGGCGTGTTGGGAGGTGCGCTCGTCCGCCTCTCGCCTGGTGCCGGAGGACCCCGCTCCCCCAGCTGCTGAAACCCGGTGCGTGGCGGGGCCGTGGCCGGGTGGGCGGGAGCCGTCCCGCGACGGAGGCGCCGACGCACCCACCGCGTGCTCCAGGCGGCGTACCTCCTGCCGCCAGCGGGCGGCGTATCCGTCCCCGCCCCGGCGCGCCGCACGCCACGCCGCCGCCAGGTCGTCCCCGTACTCGCGCGGCGGCTCCTCACTGAGCAGCGCCACGACTTCCGCGGCCCGGCGCGTCCCGATCTCGCGGGCGCCGTCCAGCAGGGCGCGCGCGAGCCGGGGGTGGAGGCCCATACGGGCCATTCGGGCGCCCCGCTCCGTGGCCCGGCCGCCCGCGTCCACGGCGCCGATCGCCGTCAGCACCTCTCGCGCGGCGGCCATCGCACCACTGGGCGGTGGGTCGAGGAGCGCCAGCCCGGACGCGTCCGGGTCCCCCAGCAGGACGCCTGCAACGCGAAGGCGGCCAGGTCCGCGATCGCGATCTCAGGGGCGGGCCAGCGCGGCAGCCGGGCGTCGTCAGCCTCCGTCCAGCAGCGGTAGACCGTGCCCGGGGCCTCGCGCCCCGCACGTCCCGCACGCTGCTCGGCCGACGCACGCGAGGCCCGTACGGTCGTCAGCGCGCTCAGGCCCCGGGCGTGGTCCACTCGCGGCTCACGGGCCAGCCCGCTGTCCACGACGACCCGTACGCCCGGCACGGTCAGGCTCGACTCGGCGACCGAGGTGGCCAGCACGACGCGGCGGCCTCCGTCGTTCCCGCCCGCCAGCACCGCGTCCTGTACTTCGGCGGGAGCCCGCCCGTGCACCTGGAGCACCTCGGCGCCGCAGCCGCCCAGGTGGCCCGCCACCCGGGCGATCTCGCCGACACCCGGCAGGAAGCAGAGCACGTCCCCTTCGCGCTCGGCCAGTGCCCGCCGGACCACGGCGGCCACATGGGTCAGCAGGGCCGGATCGACCCGCATCCCGTGCGGCGGCCGCACCGGCCGGCCGGGCGGTGCCCACACCGCCTCCACCGGGTGCGAGACACCCTCCGCCTCGACCACCGGAGCGACCCCGCCGTCGCCCGCCCCGTCGCCGAGCAGCCGTGCCCAGCCCGCCGCGTCCGTCGTGGCGGACGCCGCCACCAACCGCAGCTCAGGGCGCAGGGTGGCCCGTATATCCAGCAGGAAGGCCGCGGCGGTGTCGGCATCCAGGTGCCGTTCATGGCACTCGTCCAGGACCACCGCGTCGACTCCGGCCAGCTCCGGATCGCGTTGCAGCCGCTGCAACAGGACTCCAGTGGTCACCACCTCCACGACCGTGCCGGGCCCGGCACGCCGCTCACCACGGACCGTGAAGCCGACCCGGCCACCGCCTCCGGCGCCGTCGACGGACTCGCCCAGCAGCCACGCCATGCGCCGGGCCGCCGCCCGCGCCGCGATCCGCCGCGGCTCCGCGACCAGCACCCGCCGTACGGGCCGGCCTGCCCCGGGCGGCGTCCCGTCAGGGGCGACCAGTCCGGCCAGGGCCAGCGGTACGAGCGTCGTCTTGCCGGTCCCAGGCGGCGCGCACAGCACGGCGGCGCCGTGGCCGTCCAGGGCCCGCAGCAGGGCGGGCACGGCGGCACGTACGGGAAGCTGGGCGAGCGCGTCGGTCCGGATCGTCACGGCACCATCCTCGCAGCGGACCGTGTCTCCCCGACTTGCCCTGTGGATAACCGGGACCGCGGGGAGCCCTGGGAATGAAGCTGCGGGCGCTCGAGGAAAGGACCTAGTCCCGCTCGCACACGAAGATGGCCGTGCCCGGGATCAGATGCCCCGCAGCGGGGACCAGCCGCCCCACTCCTGCTGGTTCCAGTGCGGCCACTCGGGCTCCACCAGGCCGGTCAGCCGGAAGCCGGCGGCCACGACGTCCCGGACCCGGTCGCCGAGGGTCCGGTGGTGCTCCACGTAGACCGCCCGCCCCGACTCGTCCTGCTCCACATAAGGCGTCCGGTCGAAGTACGAGGCGGCGACGCTCAGCCCCTCAGGGCCGGGCTCGTCCGGGAAGGCCCACCTGATCGGGTGCGTTACGGAGAAGACCCAGCGCCCGCCGGGCCGCAGCACCCGGTGCACCTCGCGCATCACCCGGACCGGATCGGCGACGAACGGCACCGCGCCGTACGCCGAGCACGCCAGGTCGAACGAGGCGTCCGCGAACGGCAGCGCCCCCGCGTCGGCCTCCACCAGCGGGAAGCCGGCCCCGATACGCAGCGCGTGCTGCAACTGCCGGTGCGAGAGATCGAGCGCCACCGGCCGTGCGCCCTGCGCGGCCAGCCAGCGCGAGCACTGCGCCGCGCCCGCGCCGATCTCCAGGATGTCCCGCCCCTTGAGCTCGGTCACCGGGCCGAGCAACTGGGCCTCGGCCTCGTCCAGGCCCTCCGGGCCCCAGACGAACCGGTCGTCGCCCAGAAATCCGCCGTGCTCGCTCTGGTACTCGTCGGCGTTGCGGTCCCACCAGCCGCGGCTGGCCCGGCTGCTCTCCGCGTCGCCGGCGACACGCCGCGTGGCCGTGGATTCATCCGGTTCCGGAAGTCCGTCTTCTTGGATCATCTGGCGTGCCGTCGTACTCTCTGAATCGACCTGTGGCCGCGGGGCACGGTGTGAACCGCGTCGCAGCACGGACATGCAATGCCGGGTAAGGGGCGAAAGTCCCTTCTGCGCATCTTCGCGCATTGACCGCGCCCGGCTGCCCCCGTATGCTACAAGTTGCGTTGCGGGCCTGTGCGCCTCAGACGGAGCAGGCCGCACTCGCATCTGTTGAATGACCCCTCGGTTGTCGAGGCGTATCCGACCTTTCGGAAGGCGCCTCCAAGGCTGTCCGGCTTCGGCGGTGCGATAAGGGTCCACGGCGTAGCAGTACCTACGACTTCATGTCCGTACCGGAGCCCTTTCCCACATGACGAGCAGCACCGAGGCAACCCGCACCACCCCGCAGGTGGCGGTAAACGACATCGGTTCCGAGGAAGCCTTCCTCGCCGCGATCGACGAGACGATCAAGTACTTCAACGACGGCGACATCGTCGACGGCGTCATCGTGAAGGTCGACCGGGACGAGGTCCTGCTCGACATCGGTTACAAGACCGAAGGCGTCATCCCTTCCCGCGAGCTTTCGATCAAGCACGACGTCGACCCGAACGAGGTCGTGGCCGTCGGCGACGAGATCGAGGCCCTGGTTCTCCAGAAGGAGGACAAGGAAGGCCGCCTGATCCTCTCGAAGAAGCGCGCCCAGTACGAGCGTGCCTGGGGCACGATCGAGAAGATCAAGGACGAGGACGGCATCGTCACCGGTACCGTCATCGAGGTCGTCAAGGGTGGTCTCATCCTCGACATCGGCCTCCGTGGCTTCCTCCCGGCCTCCCTGGTCGAGATGCGCCGTGTCCGCGACCTGCAGCCCTACGTGGGCAAGGAGCTCGAAGCCAAGATCATCGAGCTCGACAAGAACCGCAACAACGTGGTCCTGTCCCGCCGCGCCTGGCTGGAGCAGACCCAGAGCGAGGTCCGCCAGACCTTCCTCACCACCCTGCAGAAGGGCCAGGTGCGCTCCGGCGTCGTCTCCTCCATCGTCAACTTCGGTGCCTTCGTGGACCTGGGTGGCGTCGACGGTCTGGTCCACGTCTCCGAGCTGTCCTGGAAGCACATCGACCACCCGTCCGAGGTTGTCGAGGTCGGCCAGGAGGTCACCGTCGAGGTCCTCGACGTCGACATGGACCGCGAGCGTGTCTCCCTGTCGCTGAAGGCGACCCAGGAGGACCCGTGGCAGCAGTTCGCCCGGACCCACCAGATCGGTCAGGTCGTCCCGGGTAAGGTCACCAAGCTGGTGCCGTTCGGTGCGTTCGTCCGCGTGGACGAGGGCATCGAGGGTCTGGTCCACATCTCCGAGCTGGCCGAGCGCCACGTGGAGATCCCGGAGCAGGTCGTCCAGGTCAACGACGAGATCTTCGTCAAGGTCATCGACATCGACCTGGAGCGCCGCCGCATCAGCCTCTCGCTGAAGCAGGCCAACGAGTCCTTCGGCGCCGACCCGGCCTCGGTCGAGTTCGACCCGACGCTGTACGGCATGGCCGCGTCGTACGACGACCAGGGCAACTACATCTACCCCGAGGGCTTCGACCCGGAGGCCAACGACTGGCTGCCGGGCTACGAGAAGCAGCGCGAGGAGTGGGAGCGCCAGTACGCCGAGGCGCAGCAGCGCTTCGAGCAGCACCAGGCGCAGGTCATCAAGTCCCGCGAGGCCGACGAGCAGGCCGCTGCCGAGGCCGGTCAGGCTGCCCCGCAGGGTGCCGGCGCCGGTGCCGGTGGTTCGTACTCCTCGGAGTCGGCGGACCAGTCCGGTGCCCTCGCTTCGGACGAGGCCCTGGCCGCGCTCCGCGAGAAGCTGGCGGGCGGCCAGAGCTGAACCGCTCCAGCCGCTAGGCGATAGCCACTGACAAGGCCCGCCCCCTTTGGGGGCGGGCCTTGTGCCGTTCCGTGGTCTGCGGGAGGCGCGGGCTTCACCCCTTCGGGTAGTGGTCTGTCGTCGAACTCCCTGCTCAGCCTGGCTCGTTGGCGGAGGCTCGGCTCAGCGGGCACGGTGAAGAAAGTGCGGCGGACGGGCGGGGCCGGGAATGCGCGCCCCGTACTCCGGTGTTCTTGTCAGCGGAACACAAGGAGGAGCGTCAGGTGTTGGATCCGCAGGATTTGTACGCATGGGACCCGAGCGGGCTCGCGATGGTCGACGCCATAGCCTCCCGGGACTCCGCCGGGTTGGTGATGCTGTACCACTTCGACGGATACATCGACGCGGGCGAGACCGGGGAGCAGATCGTCGAGCGGCTGCTCGACGGCCTGCCGCACCAGGTCGTGGCGCGCTTCGACCACGACCGGCTCGTCGACTACCGGGCGCGCCGCCCCCTGCTCACGTTCGAGCGCGACCGCTGGACCGGGTATGAGATCCCGGCCATCGAGCTGCACCTCGTGCGTGACGCCACCGGAGCCCCCTTCCTGCTGCTCACGGGCCTGGAGCCGGACGTCGAGTGGGAGCGTTTCGCGGCGGCCGTGCGGCAGCTTGTCGAGCGGCTCGGAGTGCGTCTTTCGGTGAACTTCCACGGCATCCCCATGGGGGTGCCGCACACCCGCCCCGTCGGCCTCACCCCGCACGGGAACCGTACCGACCTCATGCCCGGCCACAGCGACTTCTTCACCGAGGCCCAGGTGCCCGGAAGCGCCGAGTCCCTGATCGAGTACCGGCTGGCGGAAGCCGGACACGACGTCCTCGGTGTCGCCGCCCATGTGCCGCACTATGTCGCTCGGTCGCCCTACCCGGACGCGGCACTCACCGCGCTGGAGGCGATCACCGCGGCCACCGGTCTGGTGCTGCCGGGGGTGGCGCACGCGCTGCGTACCGAGGCGCACAAGACACAGGAGGAGATCGAGCGTCAGATAGCGGAAGGCGACGAGGAACTGGTGGCGCTGGTGCGCGGGCTTGAGCACCAGTACGACGCGGTGGCCGGCGGTGAGACTCGGGGCAATCTCGTGGCCGAGCGGGTCGAACTGCCGTCGGCGGACGAGCTGGGCGCGGAGTTCGAACGCTTCCTCGCCGAGCGGGAGGGCGAGCCCGGCAGCTGAGGCCTGCGCGAGCCGGGCCAGGTGGCCCGGTCCGGCTCGGCCGGCCCAGCCCAGCCCAGCCCAGGCCAGACCGGGGGCCTGGGGCCTGCCGGACCGAGACCGCGACCCTGGCTGTACCGTCCGGTAGCGTGGCGGCTGACCGGCCCGGCACCGGAGTCGGCGGCCCCGCGCGAGCGGGGTGAGCGAGCGAGTGGAGGAGTGCCATGCTCTCCGTCGGCCTGACGGGTGGAATCGGCGCGGGCAAGAGTGAGGTGTCCCGGCTGCTGTCCTTGTACGGCGCAGTGCTCATCGACTCCGACCGGATCGCCCGCGAGGTCGTCGAGCCGGGGACCCCCGGACTGGCAGCCGTGGCCGAGGCGTTCGGCCCGGAGGTGCTGACGGCCGAGGGCGCGCTGGACCGTCCCAGGCTCGGCGCCATCGTCTTCAACGACCCCGGGCGCCGGCAGGTGCTCAACGGCATCATCCATCCTCTGGTCCGCGACCGCTCCGCCGAACTGGCCGCGGCGGCCGGACCGGACGCGATCGTCGTCAACGACGTCCCCTGCTCACGGAGAACAGCCTGGCTCCGCTCTACGACCTGGTCATCGTGGTCGACGCCGCTCCTGAGACCCAGCTCGACCGGCTGGTACGGCTGCGCGGCATGGCCGAGGACGAAGCGCGCGCCCGGATGGCCGCCCAGGCGACGCGGGAGCAGCGGCTGGCCATCGCCGATGTCGTCATCGACAACGATGGGCCGCTGGAGGCGCTGGAGCCCCAGGTCAGAAAGGTCTGGGCCGACCTGCTGGAGCGGGTGGGGCGCACGGCCGAGTAGGCGCGCCCCCGCGGGCCCGTGCGCTCCTTGCGGTGTACCGCCCCGGGAATGCGCGGACCGCCCGCTCGGTTGTGCCTCTCGTACCGAGTGCTGCCGGCAGGACGGTCAGTCCGACCAGCAGCCAGGCGACCACGGGAAGGAAGCGGCTGTGCCCGAGCCCACGCCCGAGACCCACGTCATCGACTACCGCGCGGCGGAGCAGTTGCTGGCGGCCCGCGACCCGCGCGGCGCCGTGAAGCTGCTCGACTCGGTCATCACCGCCCACCCGGAGAACACCGCGGCGCGGCTGCTGCGGGCGCGCGCCTTCTTCAGCGCGGCTCAACTGCGTCCCGCCGAGTTGGAGTTCCAGCTCGTCCTGGAGCGTGAGCCGGACAACGCGTTCGCCCACTTCGCGCTGGCCCGCACACTGGAGCGCGCCAACCGTCCCGCCGAGGCCAGGCGCCACTTCCGGCTGGCCGCTGCCCTCGACCCCCGCCCGGACTTCGTGGCGGCCGCGGGGTTCGGCGACGGCGGCTGAGTCCGGTCCGCGACGGGTGTCGGCCGCTTACGCGACGAGCGTCAGGATGTCCCGTCCGGTTGCCCGGGCCTGATCGCTGGGGGGGGGTAGGCATTGTCGCGGGTCGCAGCAGATCGGCCGAGCCCGCGACCTCGGCCAGCGCGTTCGCGAGGGCGACCAGGACCTCCCGTACTTCAGCGATCCGGGCCCGCAGCTCCTCCGCGTGCTGCCAGCTCCGCTCGTACGCAACGGGGTCGTCGTCCGGCAGCCGCGCCGACTCGTAGGCGGCCAGCCGCGGGTGCCAGGTCGCCAACAGCGGGCGCAGGGCCTGGTTCAGAACGGTCACGGCCAGGGCGCCGAAGGTGATCTCGCCGGGACCGCGCCGCGGGGCGACCTCGGGGCCGTACCGCCGCAGGATCTCGCGGGTCGTGCCGAAGAGACTGTAGAAGGAGGTCAGGGCCTCGCGCAGAAAGCCCTCGTCAGGGCCGAGTTCGACGGTGGAGACGCGGGTGGCCAGCTCCGCGTACAGCTCCCAGGCGGCCTTCCGTTCGGCCTCGACGGGCTCCCAGGTGCCGGTGATGTCCCCGATCAGCGGTATCGCCAGACGGACCGTGATCTGCTTCGGCCTCGCCCGATCCGCACGACCCCTGCTGTTGCGCATCCGTCGCATGATCTCCCTCCCCGCGCCCACAGTAGGGTAGGCCCGGCCCTGGAGGGAATCCGGGCGACGGCGAGGCGGCGAGGAGCGGCGAGTGGAGGGACGGGAGCCCCGCGTGTGGGACGTGTTCCTCAGCTACAGCCGCGGTGACGCCGAACGGGTCCGTCCACTGCGCGCGCGGCTGGTCGCGGCGGGCCTGCGGGTCTTCGTCGACGAGGCGACCGTCGCTGGTTTCACGGGCATCAGCGAGGCGATCCGCGACGGCCTCGCCCGTTCCAAGGCGCTGCTGGCGGTCTACTCCGCCGCCTACCCGGAACGGCGCGCCTGCCAGTGGGAACTGACCGCCGCCCATCTTGCCGGGCTGCGCGAGGGCGACCCGCGCCGCCGCGTGATGGTCGTCAACCCCGAGCCGTCCGCGCACCACATCCACCCCGTCGAGCTGCGCGACGCCAAGCACTGGCCGCTGCCGACCTCCGACGCGGCGCTCGACGCGCTCGTGGCGGACGTACGGGCGCATGTCGCGGCGATCGGCACACCGATGGGGCAGCTGCCCATGGCCACGACGGTGCCGCGCTGGCTGCCGGGCCCGCCTCCTCCGCCCGCCGTGGCCTTCACCGGGCGCCTGCCGCAGCTGTGGCAGGTGCACAGCGCGCTGCACTCGCACGCGGCGCCGCTGACCACCGGACAGACGAGCGCCGGACCGGTGCAGATCCGGGGCATGGCGGGGATCGGCAAGACGCTGCTGGCGCGGGAGTACGCGACGCGGTTCGCGGCGGCGTACCCAGGCGGGATCCACTGGCTGGCGCTGCGGGAGGCGGACGCGGACGTCGAGCGCACTCCGTACGGCAGGGGCCTTGCGTACGACGCGGGCAGGGGCTCCGCGTATGACGCGGGGGACCCTGCGTATGGCGCGGACGGAGGCCTCGCGTACGACGCGGACGAGACGTATGGCGCCGCGGCGGAGTACGGCACCGGCTCGACACCCGTCGCCGGCCACCGCCGCCCCGGCCCGACCCCGTGCGAGCCTGAGAGCGCCGCCGGGCGCCCGGCGGCCGGGGCGCACGGGCCAGGGCACCCCGGGCAGGACAACCACCCCGGGCAGGCCGGCGGCTACCGGCAGGACGGGCGGACGGGTGCCGCAGGCAGCCGCTTCCCGGCCTACGAGCGGGCTCTGCGCGCCGTCGTGCGCGCGCTCGGCCTCCCCGACGACGGCCCCGCCGAGACTCTCACCGCCCACCTGCACACCCACTTCGCACGCTCGGGGCTGCCGTTCCTCTGGGTCGTCGACGGCCTTCCCGACCACGACGGCCTCACCGCCCGGCGGTTCGCGGCCCTGACGGCCCCGCACCCGCTCGGTCGTACCCTGGTCACCACCCGCAGCCGCCGCTACGACTCCCTGGCGGCACCCGTCGAGCTCGGTCCGCTGACGGATGAGGAGTCCTACGCGCTGCTCACCCGCGCGGAACCGCCGCGCGGGGAACACGAGTGCGCCGCCGCGCGCCGGTTGTGTACGGCCGTCGACGGCCACCCGCTCGCACTTGACCTGCTCGGTTCGGCCACCGCCGACGGCTACCACGTCCTCCACGACCGGTTCCACGCCCCGGGCAGCCCGCTCCTGGACTCGCTGGCACGCGGCAGCGTCCTGCCGACGGGGCACCCGGTCGAGGTGACCTCCGAGCTGGTGCGGGACGCGGTGCCCGCCGGCCCCTGCGCACTGGACGTGCTGCGCCTCGCCGCCGCGATCTCGCCGCTGCCCCTGGTCCGGGACGAGGCGACGCGTGCGCTCGCGCTCGCCGACGGGATGCCGCCGGTCGCCGCCGCACGGCGTGTGGACGCGGGGGTCGCCGCCCTGCGCGCCAGGAACCTGCTCGTACCGGCCGCGCGTTCCTGGTGCGTGCACCCGGTGATCGCGCACGCCTGGCTGCGGCACGATCCCGAGCCGGCCCGCGCCGAACGGCTGCGGCACGCCGTCATCAGGGCGCTCCGCAGCCCCTACGGACCGCCGCACGGAAGTAGTCTGGGCGGCATCGGAGCCCGCCCCCGCCCCGGCACGAGGGAGCCGCAGATGCCCGCGCCGCAACCCGAGAGTGTGCCCAGCGAGCTGGAGCGCATGGCCGCCTTCGACATCCAGGTGGAGCTCGCCACCCGGATCGGGGTCCAGGAACTGGCGCCGCAGGGAGGCAGCCTCCGTGAGGCGCTGGCGTCGCTGCACGCGATGTTCGAGTTCACCCGGAGCACGCTGCGGCAGTACAGCATCAGCCTGGCACCGCCGGCCGCGCCGGACGCCGCGGCCAGCGGAGCTGGCGGGGCCGCCGCGGGCGGCGACCGTACCGTGCACGCCATCGCCTACGACCTGCTCAACCGGATCCTGCGGCCCTTCCTCACCGAGTGGCATCCGCGGCTGGCGGCGCACGAGGCGGCGCGCCCCGTGGACGGCAACCCGATCCAGCACGAGCAGGCATGGGCTCAGGCGGCGGCGCTGCGCACCGCCCTGGCCGAGCTGCGGACCCCGCTGCTCCGGATCACGGGCGAGCTGTCCGCGATCTCCGGGGCCGACTTCGGGCTGGCGCCCGCGGGCTAAGGCCGTGGCCTGCGCTCCCGCGCCCGCTGGTCGCCTCCGCGGTCGTCGACCGGCTCGTACGGCGGCACATCACGGCCCGGCTGGTAGTGCGGGCCCTGCCGGATGTGCCGTATGACGACGATCAGGTCCGTGGCGGTGACCGCGACCAGCACCCCGCACGCGACAGCCCAACCGGTCCTGCCCGCGGCGGCGAACAGCACCGTTCCCGCCAGGGCCCACAGGCACCCCCACACGGCCAGTCCGCAGCGCAACCGCAGGGCGCTGCGGGCGTGCACCGGCTCATCGCCCGTACGCACCATGCGCAACATCGCGACTCATCTCCCGGCATCGAGGCTTCTCTGCGAACGCTGCCCGGACGCTGCCCAAGGCCCTCTTCTACCGAAGCTACTCTTCTCGCGTCGTCCGGGTCGTCGCGATGCGATCATGGGCCGGGACCGACGCCGCCCGCGGTGACACCCGGCGGCCGCCCGAGGGCCGAATGAGCCGATGAACGAGCCGACGACGAAGCGGACGAGGGCAAGGGCATCGGCGGAGCGGAGACCGCCCTCGTCCGGTACTCCTATCTGCGCTGGCTGGAGACGCAGAACCACTCCGCGCCGCCGCCCGCCGGACCGTCGCACGACCCGGTGCGCTCCGGCTGGCTCCGCCTCCAGCCCTGGGCGGCGGTTGGGTCGCCGAAGCGGCCCTGGCGATCTGGCCGCGGAATTCCATCCGTTCAGTGACACCAGGGACGAGCGCGACCCGCACAGCGACTCGTTCTTCCCCCGGGACCGCTATCCGCACGGCTGACGGAGGCCCGGCGCCCGCGGGATAAGTGTTCGAGGAGCTGTGCCACGCGCTGTTACTGTGGCGAGGTGGCGAAACTGAACCAGATCATCGCGGTCGAGAAGGGCGTCAAGGCCAAGGCGCAGCAGGACCTGGCGGCGGCTCACCACGGGCTCCAGAAGCCCGCCTTGCTCGCCGGTATATCCCGTACGTACCAGCCCAAGGACGAGGAGGGCGAGCAACTCCCGCCCGAGTCCACCCGCGTGCAGGTCAAGGCGGAGGACGTGCTGCGTGAGACGGCGGCCACCCTGACCCGCCTCTTCGACGTCACCGCCACCAAGGACTGGGCCAACTGCACGGCCCGCGCCGATGTCACCGTCGAGGGCCGCGCACTGCTGCGCGACGTCCCGGTCTCCTATCTGCTCTTCCTGGAGAAGCAGCTGAGCGACCTGGGAACCTTCCTCCGCAAGCTGCCGATCCTCGACGCCGCCGAGTCCTGGTCCCTCGACCCGTCGACGGACGCCTGGAAGACGGACCCGGTCCGCACGGTCCGTACGAAGAAGGTGCCGCGCAACCACGTCAAGGCGGAGGCCACCGAGAAGCATCCGGCGCAGGTCGAGGTCTATTACGAGGACATCCCGGTCGGCTACTGGACCACGGTCAAGTTCTCCGGCGCCCTGCCCGCCCGCCGTGTCAACGAGCTTCTCGACCGTGTGGAGAAGCTCCAGCAGGCGGTCAAGTTCGCCCGCGAGGAGGCGAACGCCGTGGAGGTCAGCGACGAGCGCGTCGGCGAGGCGGTCTTCGGCTACCTCTTCGGGTAGTCTCATGAACTCCCCGACCGCCTGTGCGCGGCCGGGGTGCGCGAGGAGCGCAAGCTGAAGCTGAAGCTTGTCGTGACGGTGCGGCCTGGTGGCGAACACCAGACCGTGATCAATCTCAGACTCTCGCTCCAGACTCAGCATTCGCCGCCGATCGCCGGACAGACCGGGCCCAGGCTTGGTCGTCGGATGCCGGTTCAAGTCCGGCCCGCGCAGCTGTCATTCCTTTCCGATGCGCGGTAGTTCAAAGGCAGAACACGACGACATGATGACTGACCTGTGCCCGCAGTGACGCCGGCGTGCGAACTGGGCGGCATCACGGGGCCCGGGGGCAGGCTACGCCCCCGGGCCCGCTCCGCTTCCTACAGCAGACGGCGGATCTCGCCGCGGACCCGGTAGAAGCCACCGGAAGCCGGATGCAGGGCGTCGACCACGTAACGGGCGCCCGCCTCGCGTATCCGGCGGGGGAACTGGACGTTCCATCGCGGGTCGTAGCCGTCGGTGATGACGCGCATCCGCAGCCGGCTGCCGTCCTGCACGCATTCGATGATCACGCCGCTCCCCGGCGCGGACGCCGCGGTCACGGTCTGGACCGTGGTGGCCGGGGCGTACGTGGGCAGACCCGCGGCCGACTTGACGTCCAGGGCTGTGGGGAGGGTGCCGCCCTGCGCGGCCGCGATCGCCGCGTCGCTCGCGTCGATGCAGACCAGCGAGCCGTCGGTGGTGACGACGTAGAGCTTCTCGTCCAGATACTGCATGGACAGCGCCGAGCCGCCGCCGGTGCCGAGCTTCCACAGCCGGGTGCCGTCCTCGGCGAAGCAGTACACGGACGAGGCGGAGTCGCCCGCGAAGACGTAACCGCCGCCGGGCGCGGTGGCGCAGGAGTAGACGACGGTGTCGCAGCGGTACGTGGCCTCGATCCGGCCGGTCGCCTTGGACAGGCGCTGGACGACGCGGCGGTCGGTGCCGGCGTACACCGCGTCGGCCTCCTGCCAGCCGAACAGCACCGCACCGGACGTCGGGGTGTGCCACAGTTCGGCGGTGCCGTCGCAGGCGTAGGCCGTGACGCCCCGCTGGTGGCCGTGGTAGACGGCTCGGTCGTCGCGACGCACCATCCAGGCGTGCTCGCCCGTGCTGCCGCGCGACCACTGGAACTCGTCCTCGTGGTCGATGACCGTCAGTCCGCCCTTGCGGTCGGCGACGTTGAGGATGCCTTCGTGGATGTCCAGCCAGAAGATGTCGACGTCGGTGGCGATCTCGTAGGCGGCGAAGGGCAGTTTGGAGGACAGGTCGTAGACCGTTCCGTCGTCGCAGCCCGCGTAGATCCAGAAGTCGTCGGCGACCAGGCACTTCACCCCGTCGGGCAGCTGGTAGCGGGCGAGCACCTCGCCGTCGTGGCCGACCGCGTACACGTCCCCGGCCTGGTTGCCGACCCAGCAGCGGTCCTCGCTGATGTGGATGCCGAAGGCGGCGGCGCCGGTGCGGAAGCGCCACAGCACCGGCGCGACGGCCCGCGCGGTCGACGGGGCCGAGGAGACCTGGCGGCGGGTGACCGGGCGGGCCGCGCGCCGCCCCTGGACAGCCGGGGCGTAGCCCTTGCGCACCTTCTCGCTGACCTTCTTGTCGGCCGCGGCCCGCGCCCTCGCGGCGGTCGGGAACGTGGAGGTCTGCACCTGCCCCGCCGCGCCGATCCGGCCGTAACGCACCGACACGGTGACGCCGTCCACGGTCACTTCGTAGAACTTGTGCGCACCGCTGCCCTCTTGCGACAGCTCCAGATACGTCTTCGATCCGGACACGGCAAGCCCCTCCCAAGGTGTCGGTGGTGGGTGACTCCCACTGATCAACACCGTAGGGCCGACCACTGACAACGGCCGGGCAAGCTCGGACTCCCCGGCGCCGGACACCGGACCCGCCGCGGTGTTCCCGATGAGTGGCGTCAGCCCCGGCGCTGTCCGCCGCAGTAGACGTCACAGACGGGTGAGCTTGCGCAGTCGTGGGAAGCGCTCCCGCTGCTCGCGCGCGCTGCGGTCCAGCTCCTCCATCAGGCGCGTCGTACGGTGCTCCAGGTCCAGCTCGTCCAGGATCCGGTCGACCTCCGACAGCAGCGCCCCGTGCAACTGCCACTGCTGGGGATGCTGCTGGACGCGCTGGAGCAGCAGACGCGCCGCGTGTTCGCGGCTGATGGCCGCCTCCTCCAGTTCGCTCGACAGCCGGGACTCCGCCTCTTCGGCGTTCTTGCTGATCTGGGTGGTGACCAGCATCGCGAAGCTCTCCACCGCTTTGGCGATGTGCGTGAACAGCTCCTGCAGCGCGTCGGCCACATCCGGCGGGAAGAGGGGCTCGTCCCTGCGGTGCTTGGCCAGGTCCGTAAGGCTGCGTGCCAGCACGCGGAGGACCACCGTGCAGATCTCCAGGGTGTCCAGGCCGGTGCGCAGGACGACCCGGTGGAGCAGGCCCTCCTTGACGCGGGGATTGAGGCGCAGACTGTCCTCGGCCTGGCGGAGGGCCGCGTCCACCTGGGCGACGTCGTTGTCCAGACGGCGGGCCTCGTGGAGGCGGGCGGCGGCGCGCTCGACGGGAGTGTGGGCGCCGAGTTCCTCGCCGATGAGGACCAGCAGGTCGCGCAGGCGGCGGGCGAGGTCCTGGATGGACTCGCCCGCGGTGTGCACCCACACCGGCGGGGCGAACAGGAGGTTGAACAGCATGCCCACCATGGCGCCGATGAGCGTCTCCAGGACCCGGTCCCAGGCCGTGTCCGCCACCTGGGTCACGCCGAGGACGAGCATGGCGCTGATCGCCACCTCGGGGACGAACTCGTCCACCCGCACGAGGTGCCCGGCGGCCAGTGACGCGAGGATGATCAGGCACAGGCTCCACCACGTCAGGCCCACCAGGGCGCTGAAACCGATGGCGATGAGGACTCCGGCCACCACCGAGTTCACCCTGCGGATGCCCGTGGTCAGTGTCGAATAGAGCGTCACCTGGACGACGAGCAGCGCGGTGAGCGGAGCGGTCAGCGGGGCCGGTTCGCTGCTGAGCTGGAGCGCGACGACGTACGAGATCGTCGCGGCCACGGTGGAGCGCAGCGCCTGGACGACGACGGGCTGGCGACCGCGTTTCCTCACCAGCTCGGTCATGGGCTCGGTTACATCACGCACCTTCTGCCCATTCCCGCTCCTGGGCGGGGGCAGACACCGCGAGCCCGGGCTGACACCTGCCTGGCGGTGCCTTCCACCCCTCGGCCGTTCAGGCGGCGTCGGCCAGTGCGAGCAGCTTGGTGACCGTGTTCCAGTTCCGCGCGGTGACCGTGACGCCCAGACGCATGCCGTTGATCTTCGCGGCGAGCTTGGAGCGGCCGACCCCGTTCGGGCACCAGAGGTAGATCTCCCGGCCCACGAGCCGGAACCGGTCCGGAGCGAAGGACGCCATGTCGAGCTCGTCCAGCGGGGCGGTGTCGGCGGGCACGTCGGACAGGAACACGACATGCAGCGTCTTCGGCTCGGCCGCTGCCTGCGGATACGGGTTCGCCGCCACCACCGCGGCGAGCTCCTCGCGCGTGCGCACCATCGCGGAGACCCGGAAACCGAGGTCGGCGGCGGTCCGCTCCTCGATGGCCCGGACGGTCTCCTCGGGCGGGGTGCCCGGGTCGGCCAGCACGATGTTGCCCGTCTGGAGGTGGACGGTGACCCGCTCGTACCCCAGGGCCCGCATCAGGTCGCGCTGCTCCGCCATGGAGAACTTGCGGTGGCCGCCGACGTTGATGCCACGCAGCAGGACGATCTGGGCTGCCATTTCTTCGGTCTCCTCGGGAGGAAGGGCGCGGCCCGGGGCCGGAAGCGCGCTGCATGGACAGGCATGATGGGGGAGTGCGGTGGGAGGCGATCACCTGGGAACGGCTGAGCGAGGTCCTCGCGGACCGTGTCACCGCTGCACGGACCGCCGACGGCGGCTCCTGGCTGCGCGTGGCCGTCGACGGCGCGCCCGCCGCGCGCACCGGCGACCTGGCCGAACGGCTGTCGCAGACCCTGCGTACGCGCGGCCGACCCGCGCTGGTCGTGGCGGCCCGCGGCTTCCTGAGGCCCGCCTCGCTGCGTTACGAGTACGGACGGCAGGACGTCGACTCGTACTACTCCGGGTGGACGGACACCGGTGCGCTGTGGAGGGAGGTCTTCACGCCGCTGGAGCCGGGCGGCACCGGCCTTGTGCTGCCCGACCTGTGGGACCCGGTCGCGGACCGGGCGACGCGCAGCCCGTACACCCGACTTCCGCCGGGTGGCGTGCTGGTGCTGCACGGACCGCTGCTGCTCGGCCACTGGTTCCCCTTCGACCTCTCGGTACATGTGCGGCTGTCCCCGTCCGCGCTCGCCCGGCGCACGGACGACGGCGAGCGGTGGACACTGCCCGCGTTCGCGCGCTACGAGGACGAGGTGCGGCCTGCCGAGACCGCCGACATCGTGGTGCGCGCCGACGACCCCCGGCATCCGGCGTGGAGCGGCACGGCTCGGTGAGCGGCGCGCGGGCGCAGTGGAGCTCTCAGAACAGCGGCTGCGGCAGGACGCCCTCCAGGGCGAGCAGGCGCCGCTTGGTCTCCAGGCCGCCGCCGAATCCGCCTATCCCGCCGTCGCTCTCCACCACGCGGTGGCAGGGGACGACGACCGGCAGCGGATTGCTGCCCATGGCTGTGCCGACCGCGCGGGCGGCGCCCGGCTCGGACACCCGGTCGGCGAGGTCCTGGTAGCCCACGACGGCCCCGTACGGCACATGGTCGGCGAGTTCACGCAGCACGCGGCGGTTGAAGCCGGCGCTCAGCGACCAGTCGAGGGGCGTGGTGAACACGCGCAGCTCCCCGCGGAAATACGCTTTCAGCTCGCGTATCGCCATGTCGAGCAGGTCCCGGCAGTCCGGGCCCGGAGCGGCGCCGAAGCGGCGCGTGAGCCGCGACACGGCCTCCGCCGCGGTCGCGTCGTCGGCGTGGAACACGACCTGGACCAGGCCACGGTCGGTGGCGGCGAGCAGCAGCGGCCCGATGGGGGTGTCCAGCACCGCCCAGGACCACGGGCGCGCCCCGTGCTGCTCAGCCGACTCGTTCGGCTCTGTGTTCGTCACGTGTTCAGACTAGGCGCGGGCACTGACAACGGGGCGTCGAGAGCTCGGGGCACGGGGAGCGCGGGGCACCGGGAGCGCGGGCGGCGCCGAGGGAAGGGAGCGTCCGCCCACCCCCGGCGCGCCGTCCCGCGCTGCCCGGCCGTCCCGGCGTCGTCAGCGCCTCATCGGGAACCCGCCATGACCGCGTGCCCGGCGTCCTCCAGGGCGTCGCGCACGACATCCGGCGTATTGGTGATGATGCCGTCCACGCCCATCCGCGCGACCTTGACGGCGGTGGGGGCGTCGTTCACGGTCCATGTGAAGACCTCGAACGGCTTGCCGTGCGCGCCGTTCACGGCGTGCACCGCCGCGACGTAGGCCTCGTCGATCGTCTTGTGACTCGGGTTGATCTGGTCGGCGAACTCCGCGTACTTCGGCAGGTCGGCGACGGACGGGGTGCCCAGGAAGCCGGTCTTCACATCGGGGCGCAGCTTGTGGACCGTCTCCATGGAAGTGGCGTTGAAGCTCTGCACGATCAGCCGGTGCTTGACATGCTGGTGGTTCAGCCAGCCCTGCCTGCGCAGCTGGCGCAGCGTCTGGCTCTCGATGCCGGGGTAGAGCTCGGGGGCCTTGAGCTCCATCAGCAGGCTCTGCCGGTTGTGCGAGACCCGCCTGATGTACTCCTTGAGCGTGGGCACCCGCTCGTTCGCGAACTCGGGACCGAACCAGCTGCCCGCGTCCAGCCGCTTGATCTCGTCGAGCGTGAAGTCGGCGATCTTCCACGGGGCCCGGCCGGGGAAGAGCTGCTCGACGTCCGTGGTCCGGTTCAGCGTGGTGTCGTGCATGACGATCAGCTCACCGTCCTTGGTGCGCTGGACGTCGTTCTCGACCCACTTGATCCCCAGGTCGTCGGCCGCGTCGACGGCCGCCAGGGTGTTCTCGGGGGCGTAGGCCGAGGCACCGCGGTGGGCGATGGTGATCGTTCTCTGTGGCTCGTCGGCGGCCTGTGCCGCCGAGGTGGGGAGGAAGAGCGCGGGCATTCCCAGGAGCGCGCCGGCGAGGGCAGCGGCAGTGCGGATGTGCATACGGACTCCTCGCATCGTCTGTCACGGCAGGTCGGTCACGGAGCATTTGTCACACAGCGTCTGTGACACAGCGTGGGCGATGGATCCTCTTCGGACGCGCTGAGGGTGCCAGCCGAGGTGCACCGGGGGATAGACATCGGACAGACAGATGATGAAATGACAAAGTCGCGGGCGTTCGGCCGATCGGGTCACGGGCGCCGTCTGTCAGTGGTCGGTCGTACGGTGGACCCATGCGGCCCGTATCCCAGATCGAACGCAAGGTGGCGCCCTTCGAGGTCGTCAGCCCCTACCAGCCCAGCGGCGACCAGCCGACGGCCATCACCGACCTCGAGCGGCGCATCCGCGCCGGTGAGAAGGACGTCGTGTTGCTCGGGGCGACCGGCACCGGCAAGTCCGCGACCACCGCGTGGATGATCGAGAAGCTCCAGCGGCCGACCCTCGTGATGGCGCCCAACAAGACGCTCGCCGCGCAGCTCGCCAACGAGTTCCGCGAGCTTCTGCCGAACAACGCGGTGGAGTACTTCGTCTCGTACTACGACTACTACCAGCCCGAGGCGTACGTCCCGCAGTCGGACACCTACATCGAGAAGGACTCCTCCATCAACGAGGAGGTCGAGCGGCTGCGCCACTCCGCCACGAACTCCCTGCTCACCCGGCGCGACGTCGTCGTGGTGGCCTCCGTCTCCTGCATCTACGGCCTGGGCACACCGCAGGAGTACGTCGACCGGATGGTGCCGCTCAAGGTCGGCGACGAGATCGACCGCGACCAGCTGCTGCGCAGATTCGTGGACATCCAGTACACGCGCAACGACGTGGCGTTCACCCGCGGCACCTTCCGGGTCCGCGGCGACACCATCGAGATCTTCCCGGTCTACGAGGAGCTCGCGGTCCGCATCGAGATGTTCGGCGACGAGATCGAGGCCCTGTCCACGCTCCACCCGCTGACCGGCGAGGTCATCTCCGACGACCAGGAGCTGTACGTCTTCCCGGCCACCCACTACGTCGCGGGACCCGAGCGCATGGAGCGGGCCATCGCCGGGATCGAGCGCGAGCTGGAGGAGACGCTGGCCCGGCTGGAGAAGCAGGGCAAGCTCCTCGAAGCCCAGCGACTGCGGATGCGGACGACCTACGACATCGAGATGATGCGCCAGATCGGCACCTGCTCCGGCATCGAGAACTACTCGCTGCACATCGACGGCCGCGAGTCCGGGACCCCGCCGCACACCCTGCTCGACTACTTCCCCGAGGACTTCCTCCTCGTCATCGACGAGTCGCACGTCACCGTCCCGCAGATCGGCGCCATGTACGAGGGCGACGCCTCCCGTAAGCGCACGCTGATCGAGCACGGCTTCCGGCTGCCCTCCGCCCTGGACAACCGCCCACTCAAGTGGGAGGAGTTCCTGGAGCGGGTCGACCAGACCGTGTACCTGTCCGCGACGCCCGGTCCGTACGAGCTCTCGCGCGGCGACGGCTTCGTCGAGCAGATCATCCGGCCCACCGGACTGGTCGACCCCGAGGTCGTGGTCAAGCCCACCGAGGGACAGATCGACGACCTCATCCACGAGATCCGCACGCGCACCGAGAAGGACGAGCGCGTCCTGGTGACCACCCTGACCAAGAAGATGGCCGAGGACCTCACCGACTACATGCTGGAACTCGGCATCCAGGTGCGCTATCTGCACAGCGACGTCGACACGCTGCGCCGCGTGGAACTGCTGCGCGAGCTGCGCGCCGGCGAGTACGACGTCCTGGTCGGCATCAACCTGCTGCGCGAGGGCCTGGACCTCCCGGAGGTCTCCCTGGTCGCGATCCT
Organism: Streptomyces sp. XD-27; assembly: GCF_030553055.1. Lineage (NCBI taxonomy): Bacteria > Bacillati > Actinomycetota > Actinomycetes > Kitasatosporales > Streptomycetaceae > Streptomyces > Streptomyces sp. XD-27. The sequence continues at coordinate 1,716,409 of NZ_CP130713.1, read as the reverse complement.
GGACGCCGACAAGGAAGGCTTCCTGCGCTCCGGGACCTCGCTGATCCAGACGATCGGACGTGCCGCCCGTAACGTCTCGGGCCAGGTCCACATGTACGCCGACAAGATCACCCCGGCGATGGAGAAGGCCATCGACGAGACCAACCGCCGCCGGGACAAGCAGATCGCCTACAACAAGGCGAACGGCATCGACCCGCAGCCGCTCCGAAAGAAGATCGGCGACATCGTCGCCACCATCGCGCGCGAGGAGATCGACACCAAGGAACTGCTGGGCAGCGGCTACCGGCAGCAGGAACAGGGCGGGGTCAAGGGCAAGGGCCAGGCCAAGGCGCCGGTGCCCGCGCTCGCCGCGCACAAGCAGGGGGCGAAGGGCGGCAAGCCGACCGACCGGCCCGCCACCGAACTCGCCGAGCTCATCGAGGAGATGACCGAGCGGATGCGCGCCGCGGCGGCGGAGCTGCAGTTCGAGGTCGCGGCCCGGCTGCGCGACGAGGTGGGGGAGTTGAAGAAGGAGCTCCGGCAGATGCGGGAAGCCGGGCTCGCCTGACCTCGGGGACCGGACACGCATGCGGTGTGTTGCAAGAACGACACAAAGCCGCCGCCGATTCCCGGTCCGCCCGCGGCAGTGCATAGGGTTTCAGGAAGGGCCGCACCGACGGGCGGCCGCGGGGATTCGAGAAATGAGAGTAGGGACAGCACGTGACGGTCAACATGACCAAGGGCCAGTCCATCAGCCTGCAGAAGGCCGACGGCGGAACCCTGACCGCGGTGCGCATGGGACTGGGGTGGCAGGCCGCCGCGCGCCGCGGGCTGTTCGGGTCCCGTACGCGGGAGATCGACCTCGACGCCTCGGCTGTGCTGTTCGCCGGACAGCAGCCGACGGACGTCGTCTTCTTCCGTCACCTGACGAGCGACGACGGTTCCGTCCGGCACACCGGTGACAACCTCGTGGGCGGCGTGGGCCAGGGCGGCGACGACGAGGCGATCCTGGTCGACCTGCAGCGCGTGCCGGTGCACATCGACCAGATCGTCTTCACCGTCAACTCCTTCACCGGCCAGACCTTCGCCGAGGTGCAGAACGCGTTCTGCCGTCTGGTGGACGAGACCAACGGCCAGGAACTGGCGCGCTACACCCTCACCGGCGGCGGTCAGTACACCGCCCAGATCATGGCGAAGGTGCAGCGTGCGGGGAACGGCTGGCAGATGAAGGCGCTCGGCGAGCCCGCCAACGGCCGCACCTTCCAGGACCTCATGCCCTTCATCGCCCCGCACCTGTGAGTGGTGCCGGCGGCCGGCTGACCGGCCGCTCGGCCCACGACATGTGACGGCCCGGCGGCGACGCGCCGCCGGGCCGACGGGTACACGCAACGATCGACGTAACAAGGGAGCGCACGCGATGACGGCCGAGCTGGTCCGAGGGCAGAACCACCCCCTGCCCCAGACCCGTTTGGAGGTCCGGGTCTCGGCCGGCGAGCCGGTCGTGGCCGGAGCGACACTGGGCGATGAACAGGGCACGGTCCGCGGAGCGGAATGGGTCGCGCACCCCGCCGCCCCCCAGCTCCCCGGCGTAGAGGTCTCCAAACAGGCCGCGGCCGACCACCGGCTCGCCGTCGACCTGGACGCGCTGCCCGACGGCGTCCACCGGGTCAATGTGCTGCTCGCGCTCCCGGTGGGGGTGGGCGGACCCGTCCGGTTCGGCGCCCTGCCCGCGCCGTTCATCGTGGTCACCGGCCTCGACGGAGCCGGGATCGCCGGGTACACCATCACCGATCTGGACTCCGAGTCCGCCGTGGTCGCCCTGGAGCTCTACCGCAGGCAGGACGTCTGGAAGGTGCGCGCCGTAGGCCAGGGGTACGCGGGCGGACTGGCCGCCATGCTCCAGGACCAGGGGCTGCCCGAGGCCGCCGAACTCGCCGCGCGGATCAACGATGCCGTCGCCCTGGGCATGGCGCGCTCCGTGGCCCAGCCCCCGCCCCGCTCCGGCGACTCCGGCCGGGTACGTACGGCGACGGCGGGCGGCAGTGCCCCGGCTCAGGGCGGGCCCGCCGCGCAGCCGTCCGGAGGTGCCCCGCAGCCCCCTGCCCAGTCGGGCGGATCCGTCAACTACCAGCACCCTGGCCGCCGTACCACGGCGCCGCCCACCCCGGCTCCCGTCGCCCCGCCCGCGCCTCCGGGGCAGCCCGCCGTGCCCGTCGCGGGCGACGCCTCCGGATGGACCATGGACGAGCGGCTCTACAACCAGGTCTGGGGCATGTTCGAGGACCTGGCGCGTACGACCGCCGCCTATCGCAGCGCCGTCGACTTCGCGGACTCCCGTATGGAGCAGGAGCTGGACCGGGTGCTGTCCGACCCGAGTACCCGCGTCGGGCCGGCCGCCGACTCCGCGCGCGCCGAGGCCCGGGCCAAGCACACCCAGCTCGTCGAACAGGCCCGAGTCGTCCTGGACCGGGACGTGGCGCAGCTGACGGCGGAGGCCGAGGTCGTCGAGCCCGCGCTGCCGCCCGCCTACGCCCGCTGGGACAACCCGGTATGGCAGGGCTACCAGGTGCCGATGGAGATGCCGATGGCGCTGCGCCTCGGCGACCTGCACCTTCCCGAGAGCACGGGGCTGCGCATTCCGATGCTCCTGCGGCTGCCGCTCGAACGCGGGCTGTGGATCGACAGCGGGCGCGACGGCTCCTCGGACGCCGCGCTGCTGGACTCCGCCGAACTGCGCCGCAAGGCCATGGACACCGCGGTCGCGCACGCCGCCCGGCTGCTCGCGGTCTATCCCGCGGGGGAGTTCACGGTGCACGTGATCGACCCGGCGGGATCCGCCGCGTCCTCACTCGCGCCGCTGACCCGCTCCGGTGTGCTGCGGGAGCCGCCCGCGGCGGGCGCGCAGGGCGTGAACGCGGTGCTGGCAGGGCTGACGCAGCGCGTCGACCTGGTGCAGATGGCCATCCGCAGCGGTGCCGCCGATGCGCTGCCGCCGGATCTGGACACCGCCCAGCAGCTTCTGATCGTCCATGACTTCCCGCACGGCTTCGACGACAGGGCGGTCACCCAGCTGCGCTACCTCGCGGACGAGGGCCCGGCCGTCGGTGTCCATCTGATGATGGTGGCCGACCGGCAGGACGCGCGGGCGTACGGGCCGGTGCTCGATCCGCTGTGGCGGGCGCTGCTGCGGATCACGCCGGTCCCGGACGACCACCTGGCCGACCCGTGGGTCGGCCATGCGTGGACGTACGAGCCGTCGCTCGCCCCGGTGGGCAGTCAGGTCCTCGACCAGGTCCTCTCGCAGGTGGCGCAGGCGCGGCGGGCCTATGGCAACTGACCCCATCTGACCAGGGGATTTACCCTTCTCTTTACTATTCCATGGGTGTTCCTGTACTCTCCTTCGTGCGGAGGGGAGTACTCCCGCTGCGACGTACCCGTCAATACGGGCCGGCCCGTGCCGGTCCCGGGGCGTCGGCCCGTGGTGCTTTCGCGGGTGGAAGAGACCTCCGGCAGCGACGACGCTGAAATTTGCCGTACGAATGCCGGAGGACCAGTGGATGTTTCTTTGACGTTGTGGGTGCTGACGATCGTCGGTCTGTGCGCCCTCATCGCCCTCGACTTCTTCATAGGCGGCCGCAAGCCGCACGAGGTCTCCCTCAAGGAGGCCGGGATCTGGACCGCGGTCTGGATCGCGCTGGCCGGGCTCTTCGGGCTCGGACTGCTGATCTTCGGCGGCGGCCAGCCGTCGGGCGAGTTCTTCGCGGGATTCATCACCGAGAAGTCGCTGAGCGTCGACAACCTCTTCGTCTTCGTCCTGATCATGGCGAAGTTCGCGGTGCCGTCGATCTATCAGCAGCGTGTGCTGATGGTGGGCGTGCTCATCGCGCTCGTCCTGCGCGCGGGGTTCATCGGCGCCGGTGCCGCGATCATTGCGAACTTCGCCTGGGTGTTCTACATCTTCGGCGCGTTCCTCATCTGGACGGCCTGGAAGCTCATCCAGGAGGCGCGGGCCGATGAGGAGGACGAGGAGTTCGAGGAGAACCGCTTCCTGAAGATGGTCGAGAAGCGCATCCCGTCCACCGACGCGTACCACGGCACCAAGCTGTTCATCGTCGAGAACGGCAAGCGCCTGATGACCCCGATGCTGATCGTCATGCTGGCGATCGGTACGACCGACGTCCTGTTCGCGCTGGACTCGATACCCGCGATCTTCGGCCTCACCCAGGACCCGTACATCGTCTTCACGGCCAACGCGTTCGCGCTGATGGGTCTGCGGCAGCTGTACTTCCTCATCGGCGGACTGCTGAAGAAGCTGGTCCACCTCTCCTACGGCCTGTCGGTCATCCTCGGTTTCATCGGGGTGAAGCTGGTGCTGCACGCGCTGCACGAAGGCGGCGTCCACGTCCCGGAGATCAGCATCCCGGTCTCGCTGGGCGTCATCTGCGTGGTGCTCGCCGTCACCACGGTCACCAGCCTGTACGCCTCGAAGAAGCAGGCCGCCGCGGAGGGCTCCCAGGAGACCGCTCAGAGCGGGGCCGACAGCAGGGAGAAGGACAGCGTCGAGGCCTGAGGGAACGCCGCCCCTCCTCGCAGCCGTCGCCGGCCGCGAGGAGGGGCGGCACCATGGTCACCAGCCGCGTTCGCGCCACTCGGCCAGGTGCGGACGCTCGGCGCCGAGCGTGGTGTCGTCGCCGTGGCCCGGGTAGACCCAGGTCTCGTCCGACAGGGCCTCGAAGAGCTTGGACTCGACGTCGTTGATCAGGCTGGTGAACGCGGCGGCGTCGTCATGGGTGTTGCCGACCCCGCCCGGGAACAGGCAGTCGCCGGTGAACACGTGCGCGTGGCCGTGCGGGTCGTCGTAGATCAGGGCGATGCTGCCCGGGGTGTGCCCGACCAGGTGCCGGGCGGTCAGCTCCACGCGGCCGACGCGGATCGTGTCGCCGTCCTCGACCGGCACCTGCGTCGGCACCGGAATGCCCTCGGCGTCGTACCGTCCGGCGTAGGTCGTGGCGCCGGTGGCGTCCACCACCTCACGCAGCGCGCCCCAGTGGTCGGCGTGCCGGTGGGTGGTGACCACGGACGCGATGCCGTCCTCGCCGATCAGGGTCAGCAGGGTATGGGGTTCGGCGGCGGCGTCGATCAGCAGCTGCTCATCGGTCGCGCGGCAGCGCAACAGATAGGCGTTGTTGTTCATGGGACCGACCGCGACCTTCGAGATCATCAGGTCGGGCAGCTCGTGCGTCTCCGCAGGCCCGCCGACCTTCACCGCTCCGCTGTACGTCATGGCCTCAGCCTAGCGGCGGGACGGTGGGCAGCGGGGTGTCGGAGGACAGTCCGGAGCCGTCCGCCCGCCCGGTGAGCCAGCCCAGCAGTCCGCCGGGGTGGCCGCTGACGGTGAGCCGCGGCCCCTCCGCACGGCCCGTCTCCCACACGCGGTCGCCGTCCGTGAGCCGCAGCGCGGGCAGCTCCGGGTGCCCGGCGAACTTCACCGCGGTGAGGAACGCCAGATGCTGCTCGACGAACGCGTCGGGCAGGTCCGCCATCGTGTAGCCGATGCCCAGGTCGACGTGGTGCAGCTCGACCTCCACCAGGCGCCGGAACGGCAGCCGCTCGGCACGCTCCGTGACGCCGTTGCGCATGGTCACCTCGAAGGTCCAGCGGTCCCGCGGGAGGGCCGCGGCCGCCGCGTTGAACCGGAAGGCGCTGGTGCGCAGATCGTCGAGGTGCACGGGCAGCGGGCGCGCGGCGTCACGCTCGATGTCGCGGTCGCGGGCGTCCTCGCTCGCGTACATAGGGGTCTCCTCGCCGGTGCGTGCCCAGGTGAGGAGATTGACCAGGGCGTCGGCGTTCCGGGCCAGGTGGGCGAGCACATGGCCGCGGGTCCAGCCGGGCAGCAGGGACGGCTGGTCGGCCGCCGCCTCGTCCAGGGCGGCGACCGCGGTGAGCAGCCGGTCGGTGGCCCCCTGGACCGCGGAGGCATCGCGTGCGTAGTCACTCATGTCCTGACCGTAACTCCTTGGCCACTCATTCGGGTGAAGGCGGCGGACTTCGCCCGCAATTCGAATGTGCGTGCTATAGGCTCGGAGTGCTGCATCCTTGAAGACAACGCCGTTCCGCCCCCTACCCTGGGTCGGGGGCATGCTCCGCTCCGCCTCTGCTCGTCAGCCTCCGCTGGTGAGACCAGCGAGACAGAGGATCCGAGAAGCAGAGACCGGCGCACCCCTCACTTCCTCACGAAAGGTGCCGACCGGCGTGGCCGACCGTCTCATCGTCCGTGGCGCTCGCGAGCACAACCTCAAGAACGTCTCGCTCGACCTTCCCCGGGACTCCCTGATCGTCTTCACCGGGCTTTCGGGATCGGGCAAGTCCTCCCTCGCGTTCGACACGATCTTCGCCGAGGGGCAGCGTCGCTACGTCGAGTCGCTCTCCTCCTACGCCCGGCAGTTCCTGGGACAGATGGACAAGCCCGACGTGGACTTCATCGAAGGGCTGTCCCCCGCCGTCTCCATCGACCAGAAGTCGACCTCGCGGAACCCGCGCTCGACCGTCGGCACCATCACGGAGGTCTACGACTACCTCCGGCTGCTCTTCGCCCGGATCGGCAAGCCGCACTGCCCCGAGTGCGGCCGCCCGATCGCCCGGCAGTCGCCGCAGGCCATCGTGGACCGGGTGCTGGAGCTGCCCGAAGGCAGCCGCTTCCAGGTGCTGTCGCCGCTGGTCCGCGAGCGCAAGGGCGAGTTCGTCGACCTCTTCTCCGACCTCCAGACCAAGGGCTACAGCCGGGCCCGGGTGGACGGCCAGACCATCCAGCTGTCCGATCCGCCCAAGCTGAAGAAGCAGGAGAAGCACACCATCGAGGTCGTCGTCGACCGCCTCACCGTCAAGGACAGCGCCAAGCGCCGGCTGACCGACTCGGTGGAGACCGCGCTCGGGCTCTCCGGCGGCATGGTGATCCTCGACTTCGTGGACCTCGACGAGGACGACCCGCAGCGCGAGCGGATGTTCTCCGAGCACCTCTACTGCCCGTACGACGACCTGTCCTTCGAGGAGCTGGAGCCCCGCTCCTTCTCCTTCAACTCGCCGTTCGGCGCCTGCCCGGACTGCACGGGCATCGGCACGCGGATGGAGGTCGACCCCGAGCTGATCGTCCCGGACGAGGAGCGCTCCCTGGACGAGGGCGCCATCCACCCCTGGTCCCACGGGCACACGAAGGACTACTTCGGCCGCCTGGTCGGGGCGCTCGCCGACGCGCTCGGCTTCCGTACCGACATCCCCTGGGCCGGGCTGCCCCAGCGGGCCAAGAAGGCGCTCCTCAACGGCCACAAGACGCAGATCGAGGTGCGCTACCGCAACCGGTACGGCCGGGAGCGGGCCTACACCACGGCCTTCGAAGGCGCCGTGCCGTTCGTCAAGCGGCGCCACTCCGAGGCGGAGAGCGACTCCAGCAGGGAGCGCTTCGAGGGGTACATGCGCGAGGTGCCCTGCCCCACCTGTGAGGGCACCCGCCTCAAGCCGATCGTCCTCGCGGTCACCGTGCAGGGCCGGTCCATCGCGGAGGTCTCCGCGATGTCGATCAGCGAATGCGCGGACTTCCTGCGGGGGATGAAGCTGAACGCCCGCGAGAAGACGATCGCCGAGCGCGTGCTGAAGGAGGTCAACGAACGGCTGCGCTTCCTGGTCGACGTCGGGCTCGACTACCTCTCGCTGAACCGGGCGGCGGGCACGCTGTCCGGCGGTGAGGCCCAGCGCATCCGGCTCGCCACCCAGATCGGCTCCGGCCTCGTCGGCGTGCTGTACGTGCTGGACGAGCCGTCGATCGGCCTGCACCAGCGCGACAACCACCGGCTCATCGAGACCCTGGTGCGCCTGCGCGACCTCGGCAACACGCTGATCGTCGTCGAGCACGACGAGGACACCATCAAGACCTCGGACTGGGTGGTGGACATCGGCCCGGGCGCGGGCGAGCACGGCGGCAAGGTGGTGCACAGCGGCCCCTTGAAGGAACTGCTGAGCAACAAGGACTCGATGACCGGGCAGTATCTGTCCGGCAAGAAGGCGATCGCGCTGCCGGCGTCGCGCCGGCCGGTGGACCGGGAGCGGCAGCTGACGGTGCACGGCGCCCGCGAGAACAACCTGCAGGACATCGACGTCTCCTTCCCCCTCGGTGTCCTCACCGCCGTCACCGGCGTCTCCGGATCGGGCAAGTCCACGCTGGTCAACGACATCCTCTACACCCACCTGGCGCGCGAGCTGAACGGCGCGCGGTCGGTGCCGGGCCGCCACACGCGGGTGGACGGCGACGACCTCGTCGACAAGGTCGTGCACGTCGACCAGTCGCCCATCGGCCGTACGCCCCGCTCCAACCCGGCGACGTACACCGGCGTCTTCGACCATGTGCGCAAGCTCTTCGCGGAGACGATGGAGGCCAAGGTCCGCGGCTATCTGCCCGGCCGGTTCTCCTTCAACGTGAAGGGCGGCCGATGCGAGAACTGCGCCGGTGACGGCACCATCAAGATCGAGATGAACTTCCTACCGGACGTGTACGTGCCGTGCGAGGTCTGCCACGGCGCGCGCTACAACCGGGAGACCCTGGAGGTGCACTACAAGGGCAAGTCCATCGCCGAGGTGCTGGACATGCCGATCGAGGAGGCGCTGGACTTCTTCGAGGCGGTGCCCACCATCGCCCGCCATCTGCGGACGCTCAACGAGGTCGGACTGGGCTATGTGCGGCTCGGGCAGTCGGCGCCGACGCTCTCCGGCGGCGAGGCGCAGCGGGTCAAGCTCGCCAGCGAGCTGCAGAAGCGCTCGACAGGGCGCACGGTCTACGTCCTGGACGAGCCGACGACCGGTCTGCACTTCGAGGACATCAGCAAGCTGATCGCGGTGCTGTCGGGCCTGGTCGACAAGGGCAACACGGTGATCGTCATCGAGCACAACCTCGATGTGATCAAGACGGCGGACTGGGTCGTGGACATGGGCCCGGAGGGCGGCAGCGGCGGTGGCCTGGTGGTCGCCGAGGGCACTCCGGAGCAGGTGGCCTCGGTGCCCGCCAGCCACACCGGCAAGTTCCTGCGGGAGCTGCTGGGGGAGCGGGTGAGCGACGCGGTGGTGCCCGCGGCCCGGCGGGGCAACGGGGCGGCTGCGGGGAGGAAGCCCGCCGCGAAGAAGGCCGCGGTGAAGAAGGCGAACTCCACCACGGTGAAGAAGGCCGCCGGGGCGACCGTGCCGGCCGCCGCCGCGGCCAAGAAGACGGCACGGGCGCGCCGGGCGTGACGCGGGCGGGCGACCGCCGCGTGGCGGTCGCCCGTCAGGAGCCGGTCCCGCCCTCCGGCGGATGTCGGACGGCGGCCGGGACCGGGTGGCTCGTTCGCCGGGCGCGTCGCCGTGTCACGTGAGCTCCGACGCGTACGGTGGCTGCGCGCCCGGGCGGGAGCAGGTGATCGCCGCGGCGCGGGCCGCGAAGCGCAGGATGTCCTGCCAGGCGGTCTCGTCCAGCGTCGCGGCCGCCGTCGGGGACAGCGCGCCGTGGGCGGCCAGCCGGTGTAGCAGCGCGGCGTTGACCGTGTCGCCCGCGCCGATGGTGTCGGCCACAGCGACCCGTTCGCCCGGTACGGTCACCGAGCCGCCCGCGCGGGTCAGCACGGTCAGCCCGTCCGCGCCATGGGTGAGGACGACCGCTGCCGGCCCCTCGGCCAGCCACTCCCGCGCTCGCGTCGGCACGGCGTCGAGGTCGCGGTCCGCGGTCCCGCCGGCCAGCCAGACGGCGTCCTCGACCGACAGCTTGAGCAGGCTCACGGAGGGCAGCCAGGACCGGAAGCGGGCGCGGTAGGCGTCCGCGTCGGCGATGAGACCGGGGCGGATGTTGGGGTCGAGCGCCGTGAACAGGCCCCGCGCGGCCTCGCGCCGCAGCAGCGCCTCGTAGGCGCTCGCGCCCGGCTCCAGCACCAGGGAGCAGGTGCCCACGGAGACGGCCGTGACCGACTCGGGCAGGGAACCGGGCAGCGCGAAGCGCCGGTCCGCGGTGCCCTCGGCGTAGAAGCCGTACCCCGCCGACCCGTCCGAGCCGATGTCGGCGACCGCGAGCGTGGTGGGTTCCGGTCCGCGCTGCACCAGCGTGGTGTCCACCCCGTCGGCGCGCAGTCCGGCCAGCAGCGCCTCGCCGAAGGCGTCGGTCGACACACGGGAGCAGAACGCGGTCGGAGAGCCGAGCCGCCCCAGCGCCACCGCGGTGTTGTACGGACCGCCGCCCCGGCGCGGCAGCAGGGCGGGCAGTCCGCCGCCCGTCCTGGCGCGGTCCGGCACGAGATCGATCAGGGCCTCTCCGGCAACGACGATCACGAGGGCCGGTCCTTTCGTCGGTCGTTCATCCCCCCCCCGGAGCGCCGGGCCACATCCACCATCGTCGTCGCCCGTCCCCCTTCGACGCCGAAACGTATCCCATCACCCCACGCGGCATAAGCGTTCGCGTCGGTGCTCGCGCGAACGTTCGCGTACGCCCGGCCACCGCCGTCCGAACGGCGCGCTCTGTGCCGGTATCGTCGGCCACGCACGCCCCACGCACAGGAGTCCCCATGAGCAGCCAGCCCGCCACCCGCCGAACAGTACTGCGAGGGGCCGCGCTGGCCGGTGCCGCCGGGTTCGGCGTCGCCGCCTGCGACCCCGGTGACGGCGGCCCGAAGGCCCCACCGACCCCGACCGCGCCGATCGACCTCGGCGCGCCCGGCGACGTCCCCGTGGGCGGGACCAAGCTCTACCGCGAGGACCGGGTCGTGGTCACGCAGCTCGCCAAGGGCGAGTACAAGGCGTTCGGGGCGGTCTGCACGCACGCCGGGTGCGTGGTGAGCTCGGTGGAGGACGAGCGGATCAAGTGCGCCTGCCACGGCAGCGAGTTCGACGCGCGGACCGGCAAGGTGCTGACGGGGCCGGCGGTGGCGCCACTGCCGGCCGTGCCCGTGCGCACCGAGGGCGGCAGGTTGATCGTCGGCCCGGAGGCCTGACCGCCGCCGACCGCCGCAGCGCACCGGGGCCGGCGGCATGACCTCGGAGGGCTGGACGCGGGCAGCCGTGGCGTGACGGTACGGGCGCCCCGGCGCCCGGCCGGTGCCGGCGGGGCCCCGGCCCCCGTACCCGCCGCTCCGCGCGCTCAGTTCCAGTCCCAGGCGATCCCCAGGATTCCCGGCCGCACATCGTGCTCGGCCACGTGCACCACCCGGTGCTGGCCGCTCAGCGTCAGTTCCCGCTGCCCGCCGCGCGGGGCGCCCGCCGAGGCGCGCGCGAAGCGGCGACAGCGTACGGGCAGTGCTGCCGCGTCGAACCGCACCTGGAGCACGTACTGCCCGCTCGCGAAGGGGAAGCCCCGCTCGTACTCCGTGCTCTGGCCGCCGGTGCCGTCCTCGAAGCCGTAACTGAAGAGGTACGTGTCCCCAGCACGCAGCCGCGCGTCGAACAGCAGCTCCGCGACGACCAGGTTGGCGGCCATGTCCCAGCGAACCCGCCCCAGGCGGCAGTTCTCCCAGGCCCGGACCGCGACCTGGGAGGGGTCGCCGCCGACCTCCCCGTGGTGGATGGCGATGTAGCGGTCGACGCCGTCCCGGTGCGCGCGGACGACGTGCTGGGAGTCGCGCCCCTGGAGCTCCCGGCGCGGGCCGATGCACACCCGCTCCATCTGGCAGACGGTGTGCAGCCCGCCGTCGGCCGGTGCCTCCAGCTCGGCGAGTATGCCCTCCAAGGCGCCGGAGTGCTCCAGCAGCGTGCGGTACGTGCGCGCGGCGGGGCGTTCCGCCTGGGGGCGGAAGCCGGGATCGAGCAGCCGGGTCAGCGCCTGGGCGGGCAGTTCCAGTACGTCCTCCAGGGCCCGTACCGCCCGGAGCGACTCGGCCCGCTGCGGCCGCCGCGCGCCCTGCTGCCAGTAACTGAGGCTGGTGACCCCGACCTTGATGCCGCGCTGGGCGAGCCGGTGCTGCACCCGGTGCAGGGCCAGGCCGCGGGCGGCCAGCGCCGCCCGCAGGGCGAGATGGAACGGGCCGGTGCGCAGGGCTTTCGCCAGTTCCGCTTCGGCCGCGTCCGCGTGAGCGGTGGTCTGCGCCATCAGCGAACTCCTCTGTGAACATTCACGATCGGACGCAGAGCACCACGTCCTCAAGAACGCCATGTTCCAGCGTTCAAGGGCACGCGTCGTTCACATCCGGTCCGGATCGTTCACATCGCGATGTCACCTCGCATTGAAGCGTGTTGACCGGATTCGAACAACACCTGATGCTCCAGACCAGCGTCCGGACGCGCTCCTCACCCCCCACGCCGGCCTCTTGGCGCCGACACCCCACGTCGGCCTCCCGCGCCGGCACCCCCCCCACGTCGGCCTCCCCACGCCGACACCCCCCACCCCACACCCCCCTCATCCATCGGCTCATTCGGGAGGAACGTCCATGTCTCTCGTTTCCCATGCATCGCGTATACGCGGAAGGCGCGGCAGACGGCTGTCCGTCGCCGCGCTGGCCGCCGCCGCGCTGCTCGCGCTGCCCACGGCGACCGCGAGCGCGGCACACGCGCCCGGCAGCGGCACCAAGGACACCAAGGCCGTCGCCGCGGAGGACCTCTACTACAACCAGCTCGACATCACCATGCAGGCGCAGCAGAAGACCAACTGGTGCTGGGCCGCGTCGGGCAACACCATCGCCACCTGGTACGGCCGCAACTACAGCCAGAACCAGTTCTGCAACGCCGCGTTCGACCGCGCCCAGGGCTACGACTGCCCCAACTGGCAGGCGACTCTCGGTAATGTGCAGACCGGGCTGAGATGGGCCGGTATATCCCCCGGCTCCTACGTGAACGGATGGCTGCGCTACTCCACCGTCGTGAGCGAGATCGACGCGGACCGTCCGATCGAGACCCGTATCCAGTGGTCGTCGGGAGGTGGGCACATGCACGTCGTGTACGGCTACGACGACGAGAACAGCCTGGTGTACTGGGGTGACCCGTGGCCGTCCAGCAACCGCTACAACTGGGCCTCTCACAGCTGGTACGTGAACAACAACCAGTTCTCCTGGACCCACTCGCTCTACCGGATCGGGGCGTGACACCGTGACCTTCGTCAACGCAACCCGCGCCCTCGCCGGTGGCGCGCTCGTCGCCGCCCTCGTCGGAGTCGCCGCGCCCGCGGCCCAGGCCGATCCGGCCCCGGTGGCCCCCGAGGCGCCCGCCGCGACGGCGGTCAGCGCCGCCCGCGACGCCGCGACCGCCCCCGCCACGCTCGACACCCTCTCCCGCTTCTTCACGCGGGACGGAGCGGCCGCCAAGGGGGACGGAAAGGCCGGCGCCAAGCGGACGGCCGCCCCGCGCATCGAGGGCGCCACCGTGCCCGTCTACATCCTCTCCGCCGCGTTCGTGGCAGCCGACCCGGCGGCCCGCGACGCGCTGCGCACGCCCGTCGCCGAACTGGAATTCCTCGCCAGCAAGGCCGTCTCCTCGGACGGCCAGGCGGCGTCGGTGTGGACCGTACGCCAGGGCGGGTCCTGGCAGGTCGTGAACATCGCGACCGGCGACGACGAGACCCGGTACGCCGCCAAGGGCGCGAAGAAGCTCAAGGGCGGCACCGTCTTCCGCGAGCCGCAGATCGACGCCTGGTACGTCCAGCGGGGCGACCGCGTCCTGCCGCTCGACGCCGACGCCACGCGCGCGATCGGCTCGGACGGCACCACGGTCCGCGCCTACCAGAAGCGGGTCCACACGGCGTACGGGGACAAGCTGCCCGGGTCGGCGTACGCCAAGAAGGGCAAGGCCGGCGGATACGGCCCGCAGCCGAAGCAGGAGCAGGAGCAGCAGGCGGCCGGCGGCAGCGGCGACGGGCTGCTCACCGCCACGTCCACCGTCGCCGGCGCCGGCGCGATCGTCGCGCTGGGCCTGTGCGGGGCCGCGGCCCTGCGCACCCGCCGCCGCGGGACTCTGTAAACGCGGGACTCTGTAAAAGAGGAAGCCCGCCGGCAGGCACCAGGAGAGCAGCCGCGGCCGTCCGGCCCCGGAGGGGGAATCCCCACCGGAGCCGGACGGCCCGGCCGCCGCCGCGGGACCGCGTCGTCTGCGGGACCGCGTTGTCACTGTCCGCCAGTAGGGTGGTGACCATGGCCGACCCCAGCAGCTACCGACCCAAGCCGGGACAGATCCCCGACTCGCCGGGGGTCTACAGGTTCCGGGACGAGCACGGCCGGGTGATCTACGTCGGAAAGGCGAAGAGCCTGCGCCAGCGGCTCTCCTCGTACTTCCAGGACCTGGCGAACCTCCACCCGCGCACCCGCACCATGGTCACCACCGCGGCGTCCGTGGAGTGGACCGTGGTCTCCACCGAGGTCGAGGCGCTGCAGCTCGAGTACTCCTGGATCAAGGAGTTCGACCCCCGGTTCAACGTCAAGTACCGGGACGACAAAAGCTATCCGTCCCTGGCGGTCACCATGGGCGAGGAGTTCCCCCGCGTCCAGGTGATGCGCGGCCCCAAGAAGAAGGGCGTGCGCTACTTCGGCCCGTACGCCCACGCCTGGGCCATCCGCGAGACCGTCGACCTCATGCTGCGGGTCTTCCCCGTACGGACCTGCTCCGCCGGGGTCTTCAAGCGTTCCCACCAGATCGGCCGGCCCTGCCTCCTCGGCTACATCGGCAAGTGCTCCGCCCCGTGCGTCGGCCGGGTCACCGCCGAAGAGCACCGCGAACTCGCCGAGGAGTTCTGCGACTTCATGGCCGGCCGCACCGGCACCTACCTGCGCCGCCTCGAACAGGAGATGCACCAGGCCGCCGAGGAGATGGAGTACGAGCGGGCGGCCCGGCTGCGCGACGACATCGAGGCGCTCAGGCGCGCCATGGAGAAGAACGCCGTCGTCCTCGCCGACGCCACCGACGCCGACCTGATCGCCGTCGCCGAGGACGAGCTCGAAGCCGCGGTCCAGATCTTCCACGTGCGCGGCGGCCGGGTCCGCGGCCAGCGCGGCTGGGTCACCGACAAGGTCGAGGCCGTGGACACCGCGGGCCTGGTCGAACACGCCCTCCAGCAGCTCTACGGCGAGGAGAAGGGCGACGCCGTGCCCAAGGAGGTCCTGGTGCCCGCCCTGCCGGACCCCGTCGCACCGGTCGCCCAGTGGCTCACCGAGCGCCGCGGCGCCCGCGTCGACCTGCGGATACCGCAGCGCGGCGACAAGAAGGACCTGATGGCGACGGTGCAGCGGAACGCCCAGCAGGCGCTCGTGCTGCACAAGACCAAGCGCGCCTCGGACCTGACCACCCGCTCCCGCGCGCTGGAGGAGATCGCCGAGGCCCTGGACCTGGACTCCGCGCCGCTGCGCATCGAGTGCTTCGACATCTCGCACTTCCAGGGCGACGACGTCGTGGCCTCCATGGTCGTCTTCGAGGACGGCCTGGCGCGCAAGAGCGAGTACCGCCGCTTCCAGGTCAAGAGCTTCGCAGGGCAGGACGACGTCCGCTCCATGCACGAGGTCGTCAGCCGCCGCTTCCGCCGGTATCTCCAGGAGAAGCAGAAGACGGGGGAGTGGCAGGAGGAAGACGCCACCGACGTCACCGAGGCGAACGGCGGGCCCATCGGCGAGGACGGCAGGCCGAAGAAGTTCGCCTACCCGCCCCAGCTGGTCGTCGTCGACGGCGGCGCGCCGCAGGTCGCCGCCGCCAAGAAGGCTCTGGAGGAGCTCGGCGTCGACGACGTCGCCGTCTGCGGCCTGGCCAAGCGCCTCGAAGAGGTCTGGCTGCCCGGCGAGCACGACCCCGTGGTGCTGCCCCGCAGCAGCGAGGGGCTCTACCTCCTCCAGCGGGTCCGCGACGAGGCCCACCGGTTCGCCATCACCTACCAGCGCAGCAAGCGCGCCAAGACCATGAAGGCCGGCCCGCTCGACGCGGTGCCGGGCCTGGGCGGCACCCGCCGCCAGGCGCTGCTGAAGCACTTCGGCTCGGTCAAGCGGCTGCGCGCGGCCACCGTCGACGAGATCTGCCAGGTCCCCGGCATCGGCCGCAAGACGGCCGAGACCGTCGCCGCGGCCCTGGCGCAGGCGGCTCCGGCCGCCCCGGCGGTCAACACCGCCACCGGCGAGATTCTCGACGGAGAAGAGGGCTGACATGGGACGCCGCCCGCGGGCGGGCCGCGGACGGGCAGACCACCCCCGCGGAGGTAGGACTATGGAAGGCGAGGCCGCAGCGGCGGCGTCGCCACTGACACGGGGGACAGCAGGATGAACGCGCATGACACCGACGGAGACGGAGCACAGGTGAGTACGGGCACGAACGGGGACACGGCCGAGACCTCGGCCATCCCCGAGCTGGTGATCATCTCTGGCATGTCCGGGGCGGGCCGCAGCACCGCCGCCAAGTGCCTGGAGGACCTCGGCTGGTTCGTCGTGGACAACCTGCCGCCCGCCCTGATCCCCACCATGGTGGACCTCGGCGCCCGCTCGCAGGGGAACGTGGCCCGGATCGCCGTCGTCGTGGACGTGCGCGGCCGCCGGTTCTTCGACAACCTCCGCGAGTCCCTGGCCGACCTGGAGGCCAAGCACGTCAAGCGCCGTGTGCTGTTCCTGGAGGCGTCCGACGACGCGCTGGTGCGCCGGTTCGAGTCCGTACGCCGCCCGCACCCGCTCCAGGGCGACGGGCGGATCGTGGACGGCATCGCCGCCGAGCGCGACCTGCTGCGCGAGCTGCGCGGCGACGCCGACCTGGTGATCGACACCTCCAGCCTCAACGTGCACGAGCTGCGCGCCAAGATGGACGCCCAGTTCGCCGGCGACGAGGAGCCGGAGCTGCGCGCCACCGTCATGTCGTTCGGCTACAAGTACGGCCTGCCGGTCGACGCCGACCTCGTGGTCGACTGCCGCTTCCTGCCGAACCCGCACTGGGTGCCGGAGCTGCGCCCCTTCACCGGGCTCAACGAGGAGGTGTCCGGCTACGTCTTCAACCAGCCCGGCGCCAAGGAGTTCCTCGACCGCTACGCCGAGCTGCTCCAGCTGATCGCCACGGGATACCGGCGCGAGGGCAAGCGCTATGTGACCATCGCCGTCGGGTGCACCGGCGGCAAGCACCGCAGCGTCGCGATGTCCGAGCGGCTCGCCGCCCGGCTCGCCGCCGAAGGCGTGGAGACCGTCGTCGTCCACCGCGACATGGGGCGCGAGTGAGCCTTCCGCCCTTCCGCACCCGGCGTCTGCGGCGGCTGGTCGGCGGCCGCTCGGGCCGTGGTGCCCAGCCCAAGGTCGTCGCGCTCGGCGGCGGCATGGGCCTGTCCGCCTCCCTCGCGGCGCTGCGCCGCATCACCGGAGACCTCACCGCCGTCGTCACCGTGGCCGACGACGGCGGCTCCAGCGGCCGGCTCCGCGACGAGCTGGGCGTCCTGCCCCCGGTGACCTGCGCAAGGCGCTGGCCGCACTGTGCGGCGACGACGACTGGGGCCAGACCTGGGCCCGGGTCATCCAGCACCGCTTCGCCAGCGAGGGCGAGCTGCACGGCCACGCCGTGGGCAACCTGCTGATCGTCGCCCTGTGGGAGCAGCTGGGCGATCCCGTCAAGGCGCTGGAGTGGGTCGGCAGGCTCCTGGGGGCGCACGGCCGGGTGCTGCCCATGTCCGCGGTCCCGCTGGAGCTCCAGGCGCTCGTACGGGGGCACGACCCGGACCGCCCCGACGAGATCTCCACCGTCCGCGGCCAGGCCACCGTGGCGCTGACCCCGGGCGAGGTGCAGTCCGTGCACGTGGTCCCGGAGGACCCGCCCGCCGTGCCCGAGGCCGTCGCCGCGGTGCTCGACGCCGACTGGGTGGTGCTCGGCCCGGGCTCCTGGTTCTCCTCGGTCATCCCGCACCTGCTGGTCCCCGAGCTGCTCGACGCGCTCGTCGAGACCAAGGCCCGGCGTGTCCTGTCGCTGAACCTCGCCCCCCAGCCCGGTGAAACCGAAGGCTTCTCCCCGCAGCGTCATTTGGAGGTTTTGGCCCGACACGCCCCTAAACTCGCCTTCGACGTGGTGCTGGCCGACGCCGCAGCGGTGCCCGACCAGAGCAGCCTGTGTGACGCCGCCGAGCGGTTGGGCGGCACGGTCGAGCTGGCCCCTGTGGCTGCGCCCGACGGGGCTCCCCGGCACGACCCGGAGCTGCTGGCCGCCGCGTACGACCGTATTTTTCGGATGCATGGAAGGATCGGCCCATGGCGATGACGCCAGCGGTGAAGGACGAAATCTCCCGGCTTCCCGTCACCCGGACGTGCTGCCGGAAGGCGGAAGTCTCGGCGATCCTGAGGTTCGCGGGTGGCCTGCACCTGGTCAGCGGACGCATCGTGATCGAGGCCGAACTGGACACCGGCATCGCCGCCCGGCGGCTGCGCAAGGACATCCTGGAGATCTTCGGGCACGCCTCCGACCTGGTGGTGATGGCCCCGGGCGGGCTGCGCCGCGGCAGCCGGTACGTGGTCCGGGTGGTCGCCGGCGGTGACCAGCTGGCCCGCCAGACCGGCCTGGTCGACGGCCGCGGCCGTCCCATCCGCGGCCTGCCCCCGCAGGTCGTCTCCGGCGCCACCTGCGACGCCGAGGCCGCCTGGCGCGGCGCCTTCCTCGCCCACGGCTCGCTCACCGAGCCCGGCCGCTCCTCCTCGCTGGAGGTCACCTGTCCGGGCCCCGAGGCCGCCCTCGCGCTGGTCGGCGCGGCCCGCCGCCTCCAGATCGCGGCCAAGGCGCGCGAGGTGCGCGGCGTGGACCGGGTGGTCGTCCGCGACGGTGACGCGATCGGCGCGCTGCTGACCCGGCTCGGGGCCCACGAGTCGGTCCTGGCCTGGGAGGAGCGGCGGATGCGCCGCGAGGTGCGGGCCACCGCCAACCGGCTGGCCAACTTCGACGACGCCAACCTGCGCCGCTCGGCGCGGGCCGCCGTCGCCGCGGGCGCGCGGGTGCAGCGCGCCCTGGAGATCCTCGGCGACGAGGTGCCGGAGCACCTCGCGGCGGCCGGGCGGCTGCGTATGGAGCACAAGCAGGCATCCCTGGAGGAGCTGGGGGCGCTCGCCGACCCGCCGCTGACCAAGGACGCCGTCGCGGGCCGTATCCGCCGGCTGCTGGCCATGGCCGACAAGCGCGCACAGGACCTCGGGATCCCCGGTACGGAATCCAGCCTGACCGAGGAGATGGCCGAGGGCATGGTCGGCTGACCCGGGTGGCGCCCCGCGAGCCGTCGGCCAGGCATGCCGAACGGGCAACCCCGCCTGTACGACGATCCGATGACCGACCGTGCGGCGCCTGGACGGCTGACGCGGCGGCCCGAACCACTCGATGGTGGTCGCGGGCCGCCGCCGCCAATGTCACGTAGGTCCCGTGCAGGCGGTAGGGTCGGAGGCGGTCGGGGACAACCCATACGCTCGCCGGCGTCCTGGCCGGCACACCAACGAGGAGATCGGTTCGTGACGATCCGCGTAGGCATCAACGGCTTCGGCCGCATCGGCCGCAACTACTTCCGCGCGCTCCTGGAGCAGGGCGCGGACATCGAGATCGTCGGTGTCAACGACCTGACCGACAACGCCACCCTGGTCCACCTCCTGAAGTACGACACCATCCTGGGTCGGCTGAAGCACGAGGTCAGCCACACCGACGACACCATCACCGTCGGCAACCAGACCTTCAAGACCCTCGCCGAGCGTGACCCGGCGAACCTTCCGTGGGCCGAGCTGGGCGCCGACATCGTCGTCGAGTCCACCGGCATCTTCACCAAGCGCGACGACGCGGCCAAGCACCTGGCCGCCGGCGCCAAGAAGGTCCTGATCTCCGCGCCCGCCAAGGGCGAGGACATCACGATCGTGATGGGCGTCAACCAGGACAAGTACGACGCGGCCAACCACCACGTCATCTCCAACGCCTCCTGCACCACCAACTGCGTGGCGCCGATGGCCAAGGTTCTCGACGAGAACTTCGGCATCACCAAGGGCCTGATGACGACCGTCCACGCGTACACCAACGACCAGCGCATCCTGGACTTCCCGCACAGCGACCTGCGCCGCGCGCGGGCCGCCGCGCAGAACATCATCCCGACCTCGACGGGTGCCGCCAAGGCCACCGCCCTGGTCCTGCCGCAGCTCAAGGGCAAGCTGGACGGCATCGCCATGCGCGTCCCGGTCCCGACCGGCTCGGTCACCGACCTCGTCCTGGAGCTCGACCGCGAGGTCACCAAGGAAGAGATCAACACCGCCTTCCAGAAGGCCGCCGAGGGCCAGCTCAAGGGCATCCTCGAGTACACCGAGGACGCCATCGTCTCGTCCGACATCGTCAACTGGCCGGCGTCCTGCACCTTCGACGCCTCGCTGACGATGGCCCAGGGCAAGCAGGTCAAGGTCGTCGGCTGGTACGACAACGAGTGGGGCTACTCCAACCGCCTGGTGGACCTGACCGTCTTCGTCGGCGGCCAGCTCTGAGCCTGATCCGGCACTGAGCGGCAATTCGATGTGAGCGACGGGGCTCGCACAGCGCACGCACAACGCGCAGGCGAGCCCTGTTGCTTGTCTCGACTCTAAGGAGAGTCCACAGTCATGAAGACGATCGCCGACCTCGAGGTCGCCGGTAAGCGGGTCTTCGTCCGCGCCGACCTCAACGTCCCGCTCGACGGCGACACCATCACCGACGACGGCCGGATCCGGGCCGTCGCGCCGACCATCGCCAAGCTGGCCGAGGCCGGTGCCAAGGTGATCGTCGCCTCCCACCTGGGCCGTCCCAAGGGCGCCCCGGACCCGCAGTTCTCGCTTCAGCCGGTCGCCAAGCGGCTCGGTGAGATCCTCGGCAAGCCGGTCGCCTTCGCGACCGACACCGTGGGGGACAGCGCGAAGGCCACCGTCGCCGCTCTCGGCGACGGCGAGGTCACGCTGCTGGAGAACCTCCGCTTCAACGCCGGCGAGACCAGCAAGGACGACGCCGAGCGGGCCGCCTTCGCCGACCAGCTCGCCGCGCTCGCGGACGTGTACGTCGGCGACGGCTTCGGCGCCGTGCACCGCAAGCACGCCTCGGTCTACGACCTCCCGGCCCGGCTGCCGCACGCCGCGGGCGACCTGATCGCCACCGAGGTCGGCGTCCTGAAGAAGCTCACCGAGGACGTCAAGCGCCCGTACGTGGTCGTGCTCGGCGGCGCCAAGGTCTCCGACAAGCTCGCCGTCATCGACGAGCTGCTCGGCAAGGCCGACCGCCTGCTGATCGGCGGCGGCATGGCGTACACCTTCCTCAAGGCCAAGGGCTACGAGGTCGGCATCTCCCTCCTTCAGGAGGACCAGATCCCGGCCGTCACCGAGTACATGGAGCGGGCCGAGCGGAACGGCGTCGAGCTGGTCCTGCCGGTCGACATCCTGGCCTCGGCCGACTTCCCGGACCTGAAGACGAAGGCCCCCGCGGACTTCGTCACCGTCGACGCCGACAAGATCCCCTCCGACAAGGAGGGCCTGGACATCGGCCCGAAGACCCGCGAGCTGTACGCGTCCAAGCTCGCCGACGCCGCGACCGTCTTCTGGAACGGACCGCTCGGTGTCTTCGAGCACCCGGACTACGCCGGTGGCACGACCGCCATCGCCCGGGCGCTCCTCGACACCGACGCCTTCACCGTCGTCGGCGGTGGCGACTCGGCCGCGGCCGTCCGCACGCTCGGCTTCGACGAGACCGCTTTCGGCCACATTTCGACCGGTGGCGGGGCCAGCCTCGAATACCTTGAGGGCAAGACCCTCCCCGGCCTCGCCGCACTGGAGGACTGAACACAGTGAGTGACCGCATCCCGCTGATGGCGGGCAACTGGAAGATGAACCTCAACCACCTCGAGGCCATCGCGCACGTCCAGAAGCTCGCCTTCGCGCTCGCCGACAAGGACTACGAGGCCGTCGAGGTCGCGGTCCTGCCGCCCTTCACCGACCTGCGCTCGGTGCAGACGCTGGTCGAGGGCGACAAGTTGAAGATCAAGTACGGTGCCCAGGACCTCTCGGCGCAGGACTCCGGGGCGTACACCGGCGAGGTCTCCGGCCCGATGCTCGCCAAGCTGAAGTGTGCCTACGTCGCCATCGGGCACTCCGAGCGGCGGCAGTACCACGCCGAGACCGACGAGCTGTGCAACGCCAAGGTGAAGGCCGCGTACCGGCACGGCCTCACCCCGATCCTGTGTGTCGGCGAGGGCCTGGACGTCCGCAAGGCCGGCAACCAGGTCGCGCACACCCTCGCGCAGGTCGACGGCGCTCTGAAGGACATCCCGGCCGAGCAGGCCGAGACGATCGTGATCGCCTACGAGCCGGTCTGGGCCATCGGCACCGGCGAGGTCGCCACGCCCGAGGACGCCCAGGAGGTCTGCGGTGCGATCCGCGGCCGGCTGGCCGAGCTGTACAGCCAGGAGCTGGCCGACAAGGTCCGCATCCAGTACGGCGGCTCGGTGAAGGCCGGGAACGTCGCGGCGATCATGGCGCAGCCGGACGTGGACGGCGCGCTGGTCGGCGGCGCGGCGCTGGACGCCGACGAGTTCGTCAAGATCGTCCGGTTCCGGGACCAGTAACGGCCCGCGGACACCGCGACGAGCTGCAGCTATGACGACGGGCACTCCCCGTCGTACGCTGTCGGGGCCGGGACCGGCGCACACGCGCCACCCGGCCCCGACGCTATTGTTCGCTGTTGTCTGGGTTTTTCGTCAGTTTTTGCACCCGAGAGAGTTGGTCCAGCCGTGGTCATGGGGTTCTCGATCGCCCTCATCATCTTCAGCGTTCTGTTGATGATGCTGGTGCTCATGCACAAGGGAAAGGGCGGCGGCCTGTCCGACATGTTCGGCGGCGGCATGCAGTCCTCCGTGGGTGGTTCTTCGGTCGCCGAGCGCAACCTCGACCGGATCACCGTCGTGGTGGGCATGCTCTGGTTCGTCTGCATCGTGACGCTCGGCCTGCTCATGAAGCTCGACTGATGTCCGCCAGCTGACGTACCGTCGTCTGTCCGGCCTATCATGGAGCTGGCGTCCTCGGGGGCGGGCGGTGTAACTCCTGCCACTGGACGCGCGTTGGGCCTTACGTAGACTGGGGCGCCCGCAGCGGAGCTGCTTACGACGCTTCGCGGCACCATCACGCAGGGAGTTACGACCGTGGCAAGTGGCAACGCGATCCGAGGAAGTCGGGTCGGAGCGGGGCCGATGGGAGAGGCCGAGCGAGGCGAGTCCGCGCCGCGTCTGCGCATCTCCTTCTGGTGCTCGAACGAGCACGAGACTCAGCCGAGCTTCGCCAGCGACGCGCAGATCCCGGACACTTGGGACTGCCCCCGCTGCGGCCTCCCGGCCGGCAAGGACCGGGACAACCCGCCGGACGCGCCGCGTACCGAGCCGTACAAGACGCATCTGGCGTATGTACGGGAGCGGCGGAGCGACGCCGACGGCGAGGCCATCCTCGCTGAGGCCCTCGCCAAGCTCCGGGGCGAGATCTAGCGGAACCCGATTCCGGCACAGCGGTAACACGGCCCGTCCGGGCACCCGTCGCGGGTGCGCGGACGGGCCGTTGTCAGTGCCCGGCCCTATGGTGACGTGAGGGTGATCCGCGGGACGTGGACGGGGGTGGCATGACCGCGCTGGAAGCAGGCGAGCCGGGCGCGCAGGGCCCGCGGGGCGGGCGGCGTGCCTGGCTCGGGGGCGCCGGGCCGGGAGCGGGCGGAGGCTTCGGGCGGCTGTGGTCCGCGGCCGTCGTGTCGCGCTTCGGCGACGCGCTGCGGGGCGCCGCGCTGCCGCTGCTCGCGGTGTCCCTGACCGACTCGGCGCTGCTGGTGTCGCTGGTGACCGCGTGCGGCTTCCTGCCGTGGCTGCTGTTCGGGCTGCTGGGCGGGGCCCTCGCGGACCGGGTGGACCAGCGGCGGGCGATGTGGGCGGTGGACGCCGCCCGCGGGGTGCTGATGGCCGGTTTCGCCGTCATGGTGTGGCTGGGCCAGGCCACGATCGCCTGGCTGATCGTGCTGGCCTTCGCTCTGACCACGCTCCAGACGCTCTTCGACAACGCCGCCACGGCGCTGCTGCCGTCCGTGGTGCCGCGCGAGTCGCTGAGCCGGGCCAACGCCCGGCTGATGACCGGCCAGGAGATCGCGGGCCGGTTCGTCGGGGCGCCGTTGGTCCCGGTGCTGCTCGGGCTCGGGGTGGCCATGCCCTACGCGGCCGATGCCGCCACCTACGGCGTCGCCGCCGTGCTCGTCGCGTCGCTGCGGGCGGACCCGCCGGAGCGCGAACCCCGCGCCGCGGGCGGCACGATACGACGCGACATCGCCGACGGCCTGCGCACGCTGTGGCGGGACAGGACCCTGCGAGCCCTGTGCGTCTCCACCACGCTGTGCAACGTCGGCATCGGCGGGCTCATCGCCACCCTCGTCCTGATGGTCACCGGCTGGCTGGGCGCCGGCGAGGCCGGTTACGCGGCCGTCATCACCGTCTACGGCATAGGCAGCGTCCTCGGCGGGCTGGCGGCACCGCGTGTCGTGGAACGGCTGGGCCAGGCCCGCGCGCTCGCCGTGTGCGGCACGGCGCAGGTCGGGGCGCTGGCCGCGCTCGGGTCGGTCCGCAGCCTGCCCGTCGCCGTCGCCGCCCTCGGTGTCTTCGGCTTCGCCGGAATGATCTGGAATGTCACGGAAGTGACGATGGTGCAGGAGCGCAGCCCGGCGGAGACCCTCGGCCGGGTCAGCGCGGCGTTCCGCACGATGTCGATGGGCGGCGCACCGCTGGGCGCGCTGCTCGGCGGGGGAGCGGCCGCGGCCTGGGGAGGCGGCGCCCCGGCGCTGCTGTGTGCGGTGACCATCCTGCTCGGCGTGCTGGCGATGGTTCCCGGCCTCAGGGGCGTCGCCGGCGGGTCTCCCGGGAAGCGACCGGCCACCTGACGGCCTTAAGGTTGGTGGCGGCGGGGTGCAGGCACGAGAAGAAGTGGGCTGATGTCCGAGATGAACAAGGAAGGCCGCGGCAGGCTGGACCAGATGCCTGAGTGGCACGCGCTGGCCAAACACCGTCAGGAGCTCGGCGGGACCCATCTGCGTGAGTTGTTCGCCGACGACCCCGACCGCGCGAGCCGGTTCACCCTCCGGGTCGGTGACCTCCATCTGGACTACTCCAAGCACCTGGTGACGGACGAGACGCTGCGGCTGCTGCGCGAGCTGGCCGCGGCCGCCGGGGTGGCCGAGCTGCGGGAGGCGATGTTCCGCGGGGAGCGGATCAACACCACCGAGGACCGCGCGGTGCTGCACACGGCCCTGCGGGCACCGCGGTCGGCGGTCATCAAGGCCGGTGGCAAGGACGTGGTGCCGGACGTGCACGCCGTCCTCACCAAGATGGCGACGTTCGCCGACCGCGTGCGTTCGGGCCAGTGGACCGGCCACACCGGCAAGCGCATCACGACGGTGGTGAACATCGGGATCGGCGGCTCCGACCTCGGCCCGGCGATGGCGTACGAGGTGCTGCGCGCCTACACCGCACGCGACATGGACTTCCGTTTCGTGTCCAACGTGGACGGCGCCGATCTGCACGAGGCGGTGCACGACCTCGACCCGGCCGAGACGCTGTTCATCGTCGCCTCCAAGACGTTCACCACCATCGAGACCGTCACCAACGCCATCTCCGCCCGCAATTGGCTGCTGACCGGGCTGGGGGCGGGCCCCGAGGCCGTCGCCAAGCACTTCGTGGCGCTGTCGACGAACGCCGAGAAGGTCGCGGAGTTCGGTATCGACACGGCGAACATGTTCGAGTTCTGGGACTGGGTCGGCGGCCGCTACTCGTACGACTCGGCGATCGGCCTGTCGCTGATGATCGCCATCGGCCCCGACCACTTCCGGGAGATGCTGGCGGGCTTCCACGAGGTGGATGAGCACTTCCGGTGCGCTCCCCCGGAGGAGAACGCGCCGCTGCTGCTCGGCCTGCTGGGCGTCTGGTACAACAACTTCCACGACGCGCAGTCGCACGCGGTCCTGCCGTACAGCCACTACCTGTCGAAGTTCACCGCCTACCTCCAGCAGCTGGACATGGAGTCCAACGGCAAGTCGGTGGACCGGCAGGGGAATCCGGTGGCCTGGCAGACCGGGCCGGTGGTCTGGGGCACGCCCGGCACCAACGGCCAGCACGCCTACTACCAGCTGCTCCACCAGGGCACCAAGGTCATCCCGGCGGATCTGATCGGCTTCGCGAACCCGGTGCCGGGCCTCCTTCCGGGGCTGGCCGAGCAGCACGACCTGCTGATGGCCAATCTCTTCGCGCAGGGCCAGGCGCTGGCGTTCGGCAAGACCGCCGAAGAGGTCGCCGCCGAAGGCGTGCCCGCCGAGCTGGTGCCGCACAAGACGTTCCGCGGCAACCACCCGACGACCACGATCCTGGCCAAGGAGCTCACCCCGTCCGTGCTGGGCCAGTTGGTCGCGCTGTACGAGCACAAGGTGTTCGTCCAGGGCGCCGTCTGGAACATCGACTCCTTCGACCAGTGGGGCGTGGAGCTCGGCAAGGTGCTGGCCAAGCGAGTGGAGCCGGCGCTGACCGAGGGCGCGGACGTGCCGGGCCTGGACGCCTCCACGGCCGGACTGGTCGCCGCGTACCGCGAGATGCGCGGCCGCTGACCTCTGACCGCACCCGGAGACGCGACGACGCCCGGCCGGATTCTCCGGCCGGGCGTCGTCGCGTCAATCGGGCGTGAACACGGATCCCGTGGGCGGCCTCAGGGTGACGCCGGCGGGTACAGGCTCCGCGGCAGCCCCGCGGCGGCGGCCTGGTCGAGCAGCCACAGCGTCCTGCTGCGGCCCTGGGCCCCCGCCGCCGGGGCCTGGATCTCGCCGGCCCCCGACAGCGCGATGGTCACGGCCTTGGCCTTGTCCTCGCCCGCCGCCAGCAGCCACACCTCGCGGGCGGCGCGGATCGCGGGCAGCGTCAGCGAGATCCGGTTCGGCGGCGGCTTCGGCGCGCCCCGCACCCCGACCACGGTCCGCTCCGTCTCCCGTACCGCGGGCAGTTCCGGGAAGAGCGAGGCCACATGGGTGTCCGGCCCGACGCCCAGCAGCAGCACGTCGAAGGACGGCACCGACGAGCGGTTCTCCGGTCCCGCCGCGGCCGCCAGCTCGGCGGCATACGCCTCGGCGGCGGCCTCCGCGTCGCTGCCGAAGGGGCCGTTGGACGCGGGCATCGGGTGCACGCGGGCCGGGTCGAGCGGCACCGAGTCCAGCAGTGCCTCCCTGGCCTGGGTGGCGTTCCGCTCCGGGTGGCCCTCCGGCAGGTACCGCTCGTCGCCCCACCACAGGTCCAGCCGCGACCAGTCCACGGCGTCCCGCGCGGGCGCCGCGGCGAGCGCGGCCAGCAGGCCGTTGCCGTTGCGCCCGCCGGTGAGGACCACGGAGGCGGAGCCCCGTGCGGCCTGGGCGTCCACGATCTTCGTGATCAGCCGGGCGGCCGCGGCCTGCGCCATCAGCTCCTTGTCCCGGTGCACCACGATCTGAGGGGTGGTCACTTCGCCGCCTTCTTGGCCGTCGTCTTCTTGGCGGTGCCGGAGGCGGTGTTCCCGGAAGCAGGGCTCCCGGAACTGCCGGTGCCGGCCTCGGAGGCATCCGCACCGGATATGGCGGTCGCGGACGGCGTCCCCTCAGCGGACGCCCCCTGGCTCCTGGCGAGCTTGGCGACCCCGAACTTCACCGCGGACGCGTACGTCTCGTCCGGGTCCAGCCGGCGCAGCTCCTCCGCGATCAGCTCGGACGTGTCGCGCCGGTGCAGCGCGACATGGCGGTCGGGCTGCCCCGGCATCGCCAGCTCGGCCAGCGAACCGTCCGCCCGGTCCAGGCAGATCGTGCCGTCGGCCGTCTGCAGCCGCACGGCGGTCAGCCCGGGACCCCGCGAGACCTGGCGCTCGACCGGCACCCGCAGCCGCTCGGCGAGCCACAGCGCGAGCAGCTCGCTGCTCGGGTTGTACGCCTCACCCTCGACGACGGCGGACGTGATGGCCGAGTGCTTCTGGTCGAGCGCGGCCGCCAGCACACTGCGCCAGGGGGTGATCCGGGTCCAGGCCAGGTCGGTGTCGCCCGGCGTGTACGCCTGGGCGCGCAGGCCCAGCGTCGCCACCGGGTCCTCGGTGGCCTGCGCGTCGGTGATCCGGCGCGCCGCGAGCTGTCCGAGCAGGTCCTCGCTGGGGTTGTCGGGCGCGTCCTCCGGCCACCACACGACCACCGGGGCGTCCGGCAGCAGCAGCGGCAGGACGACCGAGTGGTCATGGTTGGCCAGTTCGCCGTGGAGCCGCAGCAGCACCGTCTCACCGGTGCCGGTCTCCCCGCCGACCCGGACCTCCGCGTCCAGGCGGGCGATCTTGCGGTCGCGCGGCGAGCGGCCCGGCCGCTTGATGACGACGAGGATGCGGGACGGATGCTCCTTGGACGCCTCGCTGGCGGCCTTGAGCGCGTCGTAGTGGTTTCCCTCGTCGGTCACGATGACGAGGGTGAGCACCATGCCGACGGCGGGCGTGCCGGTCGCCCGGCGGGCCCGCACCAGAGCCGCGTTGATCTGGCTGGACGTGGTGTCCGTGAGATCGATGTTCATGGCCGGCGCCAGCTCCGTCCGTCTCGTGCGAGCATCTCGTCCGCCGCCTTCGGCCCCCAGGTCCCGGCGGTGTACTGCTCGGGCTTGCCGTGCTTGTCCCAGTACTCCTCGATCGGGTCGAGGATCCGCCAGGACTCCTCCACCTCCTGGTGGCGCGGGAAGAGGTTCGCGTCGCCCAGCAGGACGTCCAGCAGCAGCCGCTCGTACGCCTCCGGGCTGGACTCGGTGAAGGACTCGCCGTACGCGAAGTCCATCGTCACGTCCCGGATCTCCATCGAGGTGCCGGGCACCTTGGAGCCGAACCTGATCGTGATGCCCTCGTCCGGCTGCACCCGGATGACCAGGGCGTTCTGCCCCAACTCCTGGGTGTCGGTGGTGTCGAAGGGGGAGTGCGGGGCGCGCTGGAAGACCACCGCGATCTCGGTGACCCGGCGGCCGAGCCGCTTGCCGGTGCGCAGATAGAAGGGGACGCCCGCCCACCGGCGGTTGTCGATCTCCAGCTTGATGGCGGCGAAGGTGTCGGTCTTCGACTGCGGGTCGATGCCCTCTTCCTCCAGGTAGCCCAGCACCTCCTCGCCGCCCTGCCAGCCGTGCGCGTACTGTCCGCGCACGGTGTGCTTGCCCAGCTCCCGCGGCAGCTTGACGGCCTTGAGGACCTTGAGCTTCTCGGTGACCAGGGCCTTGGCGTCGAAGGAGGAGGGCTCCTCCATGGCGGTCAGGGCCAGCAGCTGGAGCAGGTGGTTCTGGATGACGTCGCGGGCGGCGCCGATGCCGTCGTAGTAGCCGGCACGGCCGCCGATGCCGATGTCCTCCGCCATGGTGATCTGCACATGGTCGACGTAGGACCGGTTCCACAGCGGCTCGAACATCGTGTTGGCGAAGCGCAGCGCCAGGATGTTCTGGACCGTCTCCTTGCCCAGGTAGTGGTCGATACGGAACACGTCGCTGGGCGGGAAGACCTGGTGGACGACCTGGTTGAGCTCCTGGGCGCTGGCCAGGTCGTGGCCGAAGGGCTTCTCGATGACCGCGCGCCGCCAGGAGTCGCCCGGCCCGTCCGACAGGCCGTGCTTCTTGAGCTGCTGCACGACCGTGGGGAAGAACTTCGGCGGGACCGAGAGGTAGAAGGCGAAGTTGCCGCCGGTGCCGCGCGCCTTGTCGAGGTCCTCGATCGTCGCCTTGAGGGTCTCGAAGGCCTCGTCGTCGGAGAACTCGCCGGGGACGAAGCGGAAGCCTTCGGCAAGCTGCTGCCAGACCTCCTCGCGGAACGGCGTGCGGGCGTGTTCCTTCACCGCGTCGTGGACGACCTGGGCGAAGTCCTCCTGCTCCCAGTCGCGGCGGGCGAAGCCGACGAGCGAGAAGCCCGGCGGCAGCAGGCCGCGATTGGCCAGGTCGTAAACGGCCGGCATCAGCTTCTTGCGTGACAAATCGCCCGTGACGCCGAAGATCACCAGGCCCGACGGCCCCGCGATGCGCGGGAGCCGACGGTCCTGGGCGTCACGGAGCGGGTTCGCCCCGTTGACGAAAGAAGACAATTTCATGCCTCCGAAGGAGCGAGGCGCTTGAGCTCCGCCTCGGTGGACTCCAGCAGGTCGTTCCAGGACGCCTCGAACTTCTCGACGCCCTCGTCCTCCAGCAGCTGCACGACGTCGTCGTAGGAGACGCCGAGCTTCGCCAGCGCGTCGAGGTCGGCCTTGGCCTGCTCGTACGTGCCGCGCACGGTGTCGCCGGTGATCTGGCCGTGGTCGCCCGTGGCCTGGAGCGTGGCCTCCGGCATGGTGTTCACCGTGCCCGGGGCGACCAGCTCGTCCACGTACAGCGTGTCCTTGTAGGCCGGGTCCTTGACGCCGGTCGAGGCCCACAGCGGACGCTGCTTGTGGGCGCCCGCCTTGTCCAGCGCGGCCCAGCGGTCGCCGGAGAACACCTCCTCGTACGCCTGGTAGGCCAGCCGGGCGTTGGCGAGTGCTGCCTTGCCGCGCAGCGCCTTCGCCTCTTCGCCGTCGATCTTCTCCAGGCGCTTGTCGATCTCGGTGTCCACGCGGGACACGAAGAAGGACGCCACGGAACGGATCTTGGTCAGGTCCAGGCCCGCGGCCTTGGCCTTCTCCAGACCGGCCAGGTAGGCGTCCATCACCTCGCGGTAGCGCTCCAGCGAGAAGATCAGCGTGACGTTGACGCTGATGCCCAGGCCGATCACCTCGGTGATCGCGGGCAGGCCCGCCTTGGTGGCCGGGATCTTGATCAGGGTGTTCGGCCGGTCGACCAGCCAGGCGAGCTGCTTGGCCTCGGCGATCGTCGCGGCGGTGTTGTGCGCCAGCCGCGGGTCGACCTCGATGGAGACCCGGCCGTCCTGGCCGCCGGTGGCGTCGAACACCGGGCGCAGAATGTCGGCGGCGTCCCGGACGTCCGCCGTGGTGATCATCCGGACGGCCTCGTCGACGGTGACCTTGCGGGCCGCGAGGTCGGCGAGCTGCTGCTCGTACCCGTCACCGCCGGAGATCGCCTTCTGGAAGATCGACGGGTTGGTCGTGACGCCGACGACGTGCTGCTGGTCGATCAGTTCGGACAGGTTGCCGGAGGTGATCCGCTTGCGCGAGAGGTCGTCGAGCCAGATCGCGACGCCTTCTTCGGAGAGGCGCTTGAGTGCGTCGGTCATGAAATCTGCAACTCCTACTTGTTCTTACGAGTGTCAGCGCTCGGCGGCGGCGAGAGATTCCCGAGCGGCCTGCGCCACCGCGTCGGCGGTCAGCCCGAACTCACGGAAGAGCACCTTGTAGTCGGCGCTCGCGCCGAAGTGCTCCAGCGACACGATGCGGCCGGCCTCGCCCACGTAGCGGTACCAGGTCAGGCCGATGCCGGCCTCGACGGCGACGCGCGCCTTGACCGACGGCGGCAGCACGCTGTCGCGGTACTCCCGGTCCTGCTCCTCGAACCACTCGACGGACGGCATCGACACCACCCGGGTCGGCACGCCCGCGGCCTGGAGCTGCTCGCGCGCCTCGACGGCGAGCTGCACCTCGGAGCCGGTGCCGATGAGGATGACCTGCGGCTCGCCGCCCTCGGCCTCGAACAGGACGTAGCCGCCCTTCGCCGCGCCCTCGTTGTACTCGTACGTCGGCACGTTCTGGCGGGTCAGCGCGATGCCGTGCGGGGCCGGGTTCGCGCTGTGCCGGCGGACGATCTCGCGCCAGGCGATCGCCGTCTCGTTGGCGTCGGCCGGGCGGACCATGTTCAGGCCCGGAATGGCGCGCAGCGCGGCGAGGTGCTCGACCGGCTGGTGCGTCGGACCGTCCTCGCCCAGACCGATGGAGTCGTGCGTCCACACGTACGTGACCGGCAGCTTCATCAGCGCGGCCAGCCGCACGGCCGGGCGCATGTAGTCGGAGAAGACCAGGAACGTGCCGCCGTAGACCCGGGTGTTGCCGTGCAGCGCGATGCCGTTCATGGTCGAACCCATGGCGTGCTCGCGGATGCCGAAGTGGATCGTGCGGCCGTAGGGGTCGGCCTCCGGCAGCGGGTTGTCCTTCGGCAGGAAGGACGACGACGGGTCGATGGTGGTGTTGTTCGAGCCGGCCAGGTCGGCGGAGCCGCCCCACAGCTCGGGCAGCACCCCGCCCAGCGCCTGCAGGACCTTGCCCGACGCCTTGCGGGTCGCGACGTCCTTGCCCGCCTCGAAGACGGGCAGCGCCGCCTCCCAGCCCTCGGGCAGCTCGCCCGCGCTGATCCGGTCGAACTCGGTGGCGCGCTGCGGGTTGTTGTCCCGCCACTCCTGGAGCTGCTTCTCCCAGGTGGCGCGGGCCTCGCGGCCGCGGTCGACGACGGCGCGGGCGTGGGCCAGCACCGCGTCCTCGACCGGGAAGTCCTGCTCGGGGTCGAAGCCCAGCACGCGCTTGGTGGCCGCGACCTCCTCGGCGCCGAGCGCCGAGCCGTGCGACGCCTCGGTGTTCTGCGCGTTCGGCGCGGGCCAGGCGATGATCGTGCGCGCCGCGATGATCGAGGGGCGCTCGGTCTCCTCCTGCGCCGCCTTGAGCGCCGCGTACAGCGCGTGGACGTCGAAGTCGCCGTTCTCGCCCTGCTCGATGCGCTGGACGTGCCAGCCGTACGCCTCGTACCGCTTGAGGACGTCCTCGGACAGCGCGGTGGCGGTGTCGCCCTCGATCGAGATGTGGTTGTCGTCGTACAGCGCGACGATGTTGCCCAGCTTCTGGTGGCCGGCCAGCGAGGACGCCTCGGCGGAGATGCCCTCCTCCAGGTCGCCGTCGGAGACGATCGCCCAGATGGTGTGGTCGAACGGGGAGGCACCCTCGGGCGCCTCCGGGTCGAACAGGCCACGCTCGTACCGCGCGGCCATCGCCATGCCCACGGCGTTGGCGATGCCCTGGCCCAGCGGCCCGGTCGTCGTCTCGACGCCCACGGTGTGCCCGTGCTCCGGGTGGCCGGGGGTCAGGCTGCCCCAGGTGCGGAACGCCTTGAGGTCGTCCAGCTCCAGGCCGTAGCCCGACAGGAACAGCTGGACGTACAGCGTCAGGCTGGTGTGGCCGGGGGACAGGACGAACCGGTCGCGGCCGACCCACTGGGCGTCCGACGGGTCGTGCCGCATCAGCTTCTGGAAGAGCAGGTACGCGGCGGGCGCGAGACTCATGGCCGTGCCAGGGTGGCCGTTACCGACCTTCTGCACGGAGTCCATGGCCAGGACGCGGGCGGTATCGACGGCCCGCTGGTCCAGTTCGGTCCACTCGAGGTCTGTGGTGGTCGGCTTGGTGCTCACCCTGGGTCAGGGCTCCTCTCCACATGTCGAATGCCGGTGACGATGTGCACACCGGGCGCTTTGAGCCTACCCCTGGAATCACGGTCATTTTTTCGAGCGCCGAATGCCGGACATGCGGCCATTCCATTGAGCGGCACGCCATTCCTATGAGCGGAGCGTGAGCGCCATGTCATTCCATTGAGCGGCGGCGCGTCGGACATTCCCAGCGTGCCGGGGGACGCCCGACTTCGCCTCCCGGAACGGCTGCCAACACGACCCACCCCCGCGATGGGCCGGGTACCCGCTACGTCTAGAGTGGCGTGGTACGCGCAAGTCTTTATCGGACGTTCACGTCCCGGGCTTGCTGGTTCTGCTGCTTCCACCAGGGGTGTGCGTGACGGCCGTCGAATCCCGTCCTGCGGGGTGCTCGCTGCGAGCCCGAGCTCCGGCCACCGGCCGTTCGGGGCCCGTGTCAAGGCGTTCGTGGCCCTGACCAAGCCCCGCGTCATCGAGCTGCTGCTCATGACGACGATCCCGGTGATGTTCCTGGCCGCCGAGGGCGTCCCCGACCTGTGGCTGGTCCTGGCCACCTGCGTCGGCGGCTACCTCTCCGCCGGTGGCGCGGGCGCGTTCAACATGTACCTCGACCGCGACATCGACGCGCTGATGGACCGGACGTCGCAGCGCCCGCTGGTCACCGGCATGGTCAGCCCGCGGGAGTGCCTGGTCTTCGCCTACGCACTGGCCGTCGTGTCCACCGTGTGGTTCTGGACGCTGGTCAACCCGCTGTCGGCGATGCTGTCGCTCGGCGCGCTGCTGTTCTACGTCGTCGTCTACACGATGTGGCTCAAGCGGCGGACCGCGCAGAACATCGTCTGGGGCGGCATCGCCGGCTGCATGCCGGTCTTCATCGGCTGGTCGTCGGTGACCGACTCGGTCTCCTGGGCCGCGGTGGTGCTGTTCCTCGTCATCTTCTTCTGGACGCCTCCGCACTACTGGCCTCTTTCCATGAAGGTGAAGGACGACTACGAGCGCGTGGGCGTGCCCATGCTCCCGGTCGTCGCGGGCAACAAGGCCGTGGCCCGGCAGATCGTCGCGTACAGCTGGGTCATGGTGGGCGTCTCGCTGCTGCTGTGGCCGCTGGGCTACACCGGCTGGTTCTACCCGGCGGTCGCGGCGGTGCTCGGGGCGTTCTGGCTCAAGGAGGCGCACGCGCTCCAGGCGCGCGCCAAGGCCGGGGTGACGGGCCCCAAGCTCAAGGAGATGCGGCTGTTCCACTGGTCCATCACCTATGTGTCGCTGCTCTTCGTCGCCGTCGCGGTGGACCCCTTCCTGCGGTGATCAGCGGACCCCTCTTCCGTTGAGCGGCTGACCCTTCCTCCGTTGATTACCGACGGGTAGCATCGGCCTTATGGCAGACACGAAGCAGGCGGACGCCGTCCAGCAGCCCGGCACGGACAAGCGCGCCGAGAAGCGCGCCAAGCGCCTCGCCGACCAGATCACGGCCTTCGCCAAGAGCCACGGCGGAAGCGCCGAGGGCCAGCTCGCGCACATCGCCCGCGGCAGCACCCGGATCGCCCTGGTCGGCGCCAACGGCGAGTGGGGCAACCTCGTCGCTCCCTCGTACGAGACCGCCCAGCGCGCCGCCGAGCTCGCCGGACTCACCCTCCAGGACGACTTCGACGGCGAGCTGGCCGCCAAGGTGCGCACCGGCCCGTACGAGTGGACGCGCATGGCCGGGATCCAGATCGGCGGGCCCGGCAACGGCTGAGCCGACGGCCGACACCTGACGGCGTCCGGCCCGTTAGACCCCACGAGGGGCCGGACGGGCAGGGAGACGCGGATGAGCTGCGGCACGGACTCCGGAACGCCCCTGCCGCCGCTCGTCGACCAGCACAGCCACGGAGTGCTGCACACCGAGCTCGGGCTGGGGTCGTTCGAGACCCATCTCGCCGCTGCCGCCGGAGCGCGCGGCACGACGGCGCCCACGGGCACCACGTTCTTCGACAGCTGGACCGGGCTGGCGGTGCGCCGCTGGTGCCCGCCGCTGCTCGGCCTCGAGGCCCACTGCCCGCCGGTCCGCTATCTCGCCCGGCGCCGGGAACTGGGCGCGTACCGCGCCGGACGTCTGCTGCTGCGCGGCGCGGACATCGGCACCTTCCTCCTGGAGGCCGGCACCTTTCTGCTCGATTCCGGGGCCCCGGGCGAGCTGACCTCGGCCGCCGAGCTGGCCGCCGCCGCGGACGGCCGCGGCCACGAGATCGTCCGGCTGGAGCCGCTGGCCGGGCAGGTCGCGGACACCTCCGGCGGGGTCGACGCCTTCATGGGGAACACCGCCGAGGCGCTGTACGCCGCCGCACAGCACGCCACCGCCTTCGCCTGCGGCGTCACCTTCGCCGACGGCGCTCCGCCGGACCCGCGCCAGGTGCGGCGGGCGGCGGGGGACTGGCTGAGCGGCCGCCCCACCGGCGCCCGGCCGACCGACCCGGATCTGCTCCGCCATCTGCTGTGGAGCGCGGTCGCGACCGGCCTGCCGGTACAGCTGCACTGCGCCGACCCGCGGTCGCTGGCCGGCTTCCTGCGAGCCACCGTCGGGCTCGGCACCGACCTGGTGCTGCTGTCCCGCGAACCGCACCACCGCCACGGCGCCCAGCTGGCGGCCGCCTTCCCGCACGTGTACGCCGACGTCGGGCCGCGTCCGGAGGAGACCCTGCGCCGGGCCCCGTTCGGGAAGCTGCTGTTCTCCACAGGGGCGCGGGCCCTGCCCGAGCTCTACGTGACCGGCGCCCGGCTGTTCGTACGGGCGATGTCCCGGCTGGCCGCCGAATGGATCGCCGACGGGGTCTGCTCACCGGCCGAGGCGCGGCGGATCGCCGGCCTGGTCGCGGCCGGCACGGCCCACCGCGTCTACCGGCTGGACGCGG
The DNA here is from genome assembly GCF_030553055.1 of Streptomyces sp. XD-27. NCBI lineage: Bacteria > Bacillati > Actinomycetota > Actinomycetes > Kitasatosporales > Streptomycetaceae > Streptomyces > Streptomyces sp. XD-27. The sequence continues at coordinate 1,680,243 of NZ_CP130713.1, read as the reverse complement.
ACGCCTCGACCACCGGGGCCGCCGACTCCACGGCCTGAACCGCCTCGTGCTCGCCGCCCGGCCCGGGCACGGCGGGCAGCTCGACGCGCTCGCGCTGGGCGAGGAACACCCGCAGCACGGCGATCCACACCAGGCACGAGCCGAACATGTGGGCGCCGACGACGATCTCCGGCAGGTGCGTGAAGTACTGGACGTAGCCGATCACGCCCTGGCAGAGCAGCACGCCGAACAGCTCCAGCACGGGACGGCGGGTGGCCGCCGGAGCGCCCACGGCCCGCAGCGCGAACCACAGCGCGACGGTCAGGCCCACCACGACGTAGACGAAGTCCACGTGCAGCTGGGTGATCTCCTGCCAGTCCAGCGGGATGCGGTCCACCTTCTTCGCGTCGCCCGCGTGCGGCCCGGCGCCGGTCACCACGGTGCCGATCACGATCAGCGCGGCGGACGCGGCGACCAGCAGCCAGGTGAGCTGCCGGAGGGGCCGGGCGACCAGGTCGCGGACCGGGGCGTCGCCCTCCCGGGCGCGCTGCCAGGTCACCACGGCCACCGTCAGCAGGGCCGTGGAGAGCAGGAAGTGCGAACTGACGATGTACGGGTTGAGCCCGGTGAGCACGGTGACGCCGCCGACGACGGCGTTGCCCATGACGATCCAGAACTGCACCCAGCCGAGCCGGGTGAGGCTGGTGCGTACGGGCGTACGGGCGCGGGCGGCGACGATCACCAGGCCGACGACGGCGCACAGGACGTACGTCAGCATGCGGTTGCCGAACTCGATGACACCGTAGATACCCATCTCGGAGGTGGGCGTCAGACTGTCGTCGGTGCACTTCGGCCAGGTCTCGCAGCCGAGCCCGGACTGGGTCAGCCGCACCGCGCCGCCCGTCACGACGATGACGACGGCCATCACCACGGAGGCGAGCGCGGCCTGCCGCACGAAGCGCGCGGAGGGCTGCCAGCGGCGGGCGATGAGCTCGAAGGGATTCAGCGAATTCGGCACGGGCACCATCGTAGGCCGGAGCTTGTGCAGCTTTTCACGAGGGGTCTGGGCCCGCGGCGCCAGCCGCCGATCACATCACTCCCAGCGGAAGAACCGCGCCGCCGCGCCCAGCCCCAGGACCGCCCACGCCGCGAGGATCCCCAGGTCCGCCCACGGCGTCCCGGCGCCGTCGCGCAGCACGTCCCGCAGCCCGTCCGACAGCGCCGCGATGGGCAGCAGCTGGAGCACGCTCTGCGCGGCGTCGGGGAACTTCTCCAGCGGCACCATGACCCCGCCGCCGACCAGGAGCAGCAGGAAGACCAGGTTGGCGGCGGCCAGGGTCGCCTCCGCCCGGAGCGTGCCGGCCATCAGCAGCCCGAGCCCGGAGAACGCCGCCGTCCCCAGCACCAGCAGCAGGCCGACGGACACCGGATCGCCGTGCGGCGACCAGCCGAGCCCGAACGCGATGCCGATCAGCAGCGCGACCTGCAGGACCTCGGTGACCAGGACCGAGGCGGTCTTCGCGGTCATCAGTGCCCAGCGCGGCAGCGGCGAGGTGCCCAGCCGCTTGAGGACGCCGTACCGCCGCTCGAAGCCGGTCGCGATGGCCTGCCCGGTGAAGGCGGTGGAGAGCACGGCCAGCGCGAGCACGCCGGGCGCGAGGAAGTCGACCGCCTCGCCGTCGCCGGTGTCGATGACGTCGACGGTGCTGAAGAGGACGAGCACGAGCGCCGGGATCACGACGGTCAGTAGCAGCTGCTCGCCGTTGCGCAGCAGCATGCGGGTCTCCAGCGCCGCCTGGGCGCGGATCATCCGGGGCAGCGGTGCCGCGCCGGGCTTCGGGGAGAAGGTGCCGGTGGCGGTCATGATCGCAGCTCCTTGCCGGTGAGCTCGAGGAAGACGTCCTCCAGGGTGTGCCGTTCGACCGAGATCCGGTCGGGCATGACGCCGTTCTGCGCGCACCAGGAGGTGACGGTGGCCAGCAGTTGCGGGTCGACCCTGCCGACGACGCGGTACGAGCCGGGGGTCAGCTCGGCGGCCGCGGTGTCGTCGGGCAGCGCCTTGAGGAGGGAGACGAGGTCGAGGGCGGGGCGGCCGGTGAACCGCAGGGTGTTCTCGGCGCCGCCGCGGCACAGCTCCTCCGGGCTGCCCTGGGCGATCACTCGGCCGCCGTCGATGATGGCGACGTCGTCGGCGAGCTGCTCGGCCTCGTCCATGTGGTGGGTGGTGAGGACGACGGTGACGCCGTCGTCGCGCAGGTCCCGCACCAGGTCCCAGGTGGCGCGGCGGGCCTGCGGGTCGAGGCCGGCCGTCGGCTCGTCGAGGAAGACCAGCTCGGGGCGGCCGACGACGGCCATGGCCAGCGCGAGCCGCTGCTGCTGGCCGCCCGAGAGCCGCCGGTAGGTCGTACGGCCGCAGGAGCCGAGGCCCAGGCGCTCGACGAGCATGCCGACGTCCAAAGGATGGGCGTGCAGCGTGGCGGTGTGCCGCAGCATCTCCTCCGCGCGGGCGCCGGAGTAGACCCCGCCGGACTGGAGCATCACGCCGATGCGCGGGCGCAGGGCCGCGGCGTCGGCGACCGGGTCGAGGCCGAGGACGCGCACGGTGCCCGCGTCCGGCCGGCGGTAGCCCTCGCAGGTCTCGACGGTGGTGGTCTTCCCCGCTCCGTTGGGGCCGAGTACGGCGGTCACGGTGCCGCGCGCGACGGTGAGGTCGAGCCCGTCCACCGCGGTCTTCGTTCCGTACCGCTTGACCAGGCCGACGACCTCGACCGCGGGCTCATTACGCATGCCGGGCAGTCTACGAAGCGTGGGGCACCGCCGGGGCGGCAGGGCGGAAAGAGGCCGCTCCCGTGATCGTTTCCGCAGGTCAGGTTAGGTGTACCTAAGTGATGCACCCCACCGTTCACCTCTTCGATCACGGCTTGTATCCGTTCCGAGAATTACGCAACAATGGCGTTGTGAAATACGCGAGCGAGGATCAGAAGGAGCCCGCGACCGAGTCGGCCGCGCGTCCCGCTCTGCCCGCGCCCGCGGGGGCGTCCGCCGCACACGACGAGCAGCACGGCACCCGCAGCCGCGTGGCCCGCTCCATTCTCGACCACGGCCCGTCCACCGCGGCCGAGCTCGCCCTCCGGCTGGAGCTCACCCAGGCCGCGGTCCGCCGCCACCTCGACGCGCTGGTCGCCGACCGAGTCGTCGAGCCGCGCGAGAAGCGGGTCTACGGAGCACGCAGCCGCGGCCGTCCCGCCAAGGTCTTCGCGCTCACCGACTGCGGGCGCGACGCCTTCGACCAGGCATACGACAAGCTGGCCGTGGACGCGCTGCGCTGGATCGCGCAGAGCGCCGGCGGCGGCGAGCAGGGCGAGGCGGCCGTCGCCGCGTTCGCCCGCGCCCGGTTCGCCGCCCAGGCCGAGGCGTACCGCGAGGCGGTCGAGGCGGCGGTCCCCGAGGAGCGGGCGGAGGTACTCGCCAAGGCCCTCACCGCGGAGGGGTACGCTGCCACCGCGCGCAGCGCGCCCGGCCCCCGATGGGGCGAACAGCTCTGCCAGCACCACTGCCCGGTCGCCCATGTCGCCGAGCGGTATCCGCAGCTGTGCGAGGCGGAGACCGAGGTCTTCTCCCGCCTGCTCGGAACCCATGTGCAGCGTCTGGCCACCATCGCCCACGGCGACGGGGTGTGCACGACGTTCATTCCGCGCGGCGGAGCGCAGCACAGAACCACCCATCAGACCAGCACAGCACCATCTACCAGCACGGCCGGGAGGAACCCCGAATGACTCTCCCCACGGAGACTGCTCACCCTGAGCTCGAGGGGCTGGGCAACTACGAGTACGGCTGGGCCGACTCCGACGCGGCCGGTGCCGCGGCCAAGCGCGGCCTGTCGGAGGAGGTCGTCCGCGACATCTCGGCCAAGAAGTCCGAGCCGGAGTGGATGCTCAAGCTGCGTCTGAAGGGCCTCAGGCTCTTCGACAAGAAGCCCATGCCGACCTGGGGCTCGGACCTGACCGGCATCGACTTCGACAACATCAAGTACTTCGTGCGGTCCACGGAGAAGCAGGCGGAGTCCTGGGAGGACCTGCCCGAGGACATCAAGAACACGTACGACAAGCTGGGCATCCCCGAGGCGGAGAAGCAGCGCCTCGTCGCCGGTGTCGCCGCGCAGTACGAGTCCGAGGTCGTCTACCACCAGATCCGCGAGGACCTGGAGGAGCAGGGCGTCATCTTCCTCGACACCGACACCGCGCTCAAGGAGCACCCGGAGCTCTTCAAGGAGTACTTCGGCACGGTCATCCCGGCCGGTGACAACAAGTTCGCCGCGCTGAACACGGCCGTGTGGTCCGGTGGCTCGTTCATCTACGTGCCGAAGGGCGTGCACGTGGAGATCCCGCTCCAGGCCTACTTCCGGATCAACACCGAGAACATGGGCCAGTTCGAGCGGACGCTGATCATCGTCGACGAGGACGCCTACGTCCACTACGTCGAGGGCTGCACGGCGCCGATCTACAAGTCGGACTCGCTGCACTCCGCGGTCGTCGAGATCATCGTCAAGAAGGGCGCCCGCTGCCGTTACACGACCATCCAGAACTGGTCGAACAACGTCTACAACCTGGTCACCAAGCGCGCCGTGGCGTACGAGGGCGCGACCATGGAGTGGGTCGACGGCAACATCGGCTCCAAGGTCACCATGAAGTACCCGGCCGTCTACCTGATGGGCGAGCACGCCAAGGGCGAGACCCTGTCCATCGCCTTCGCGGGTGAGGGCCAGCACCAGGACGCCGGCGCCAAGATGGTCCACATGGCCCCGAACACCTCCTCCAACATCGTCTCCAAGTCGGTGGCGCGAGGCGGTGGCCGGACCTCCTACCGGGGTCTGATCGAGATCGGCGAGGGCGCCGAGGGCTCCAAGTCCAACGTCCTGTGCGACGCCCTGCTGGTGGACACCATCTCGCGCTCGGACACCTACCCGTACGTGGACGTCCGCGAGGACGACGTGTCCATGGGCCACGAGGCGACCGTCTCCAAGGTCAGCGACGACCAGCTCTTCTACCTGATGAGCCGCGGTATGACCGAGTTCGAGGCCATGGCGATGATCGTGCGCGGCTTCGTGGAGCCGATCGCCCGCGAGCTGCCCATGGAGTACGCACTGGAGCTCAACCGGCTGATCGAGCTGCAGATGGAAGGCGCGGTCGGCTAACGCCGGTCCGCATCCCGTTCCGCGACGACGTTCCCCAGAAAGCGAGCAGTACGACAGCCATGGCTGAAACCATTCCGGCCGGCAGCACCACAGACGGTGCGATCGAGGTGGGCCAGCCCGCCGACGCGCGGGTCAGTGCCCCCGCCTCGTACGACGTGGCCGACTTCCCGGTCCCGCACGGGCGCGAAGAGGAGTGGCGCTTCACTCCGCTGGAGCGCCTGCGCGGTCTGCACGACGGCACCGCCGTCGCCGACGGCGGCATCAAGGTCGAGGTGACCGCCCCCGAGGGCGTCGCCGTCGAGACCGTCGGCCGCGACGACGCGCGCCTGGGCAAGGCCGGCAAGCCGGTGGACCGGGTCGCGGCCCAGGCGTACAGCTCCTTCGAGAAGGCGTCGGTCGTCTCCATCGCCAAGGACGCGGTGCTCAGCGAGCCGGTGCGGGTCTCCGTGCACGGCGAGGGCGGCACCGCCTTCGGCCACCTGGTCGTCGAGGTCGGCGCCTTCGCCGAGGCCGTCGTGGTCATCGACCACACCGGCGACGCGACGGTGGCCGCCAACGTCGAGTACCTCATCGGCGACGGCGCCAAGCTGACCGTGGTCTCCGTCCAGGACTGGGACCGCACGGCCGTGCACGTCGCCCAGCACACCGCGCTGGTCGGCCGCGACGCCACCTTCAAGTCCGTCGTGGTCACCTTCGGCGGCGACCTGGTCCGGCTCCACCCGCGGGTCGTCTACGGCGCCCCGGGCGGTGAGGCCGAGCTCTACGGCCTGTACTTCACCGACAACGGCCAGCACCAGGAGCACCGGCTCTTCATCGACCACGACACCCCGCACTGCCGCAGCAACGTCGCCTACAAGGGCGCGTTGCAGGGCCAGGACGCGCACGCCGTCTGGATCGGCGACGTCCTCATCCGGGCCGCCGCCGAGGGCACCGACACCTACGAGCTCAACCGCAACCTCGTCCTCACCGACGGCGCGCGGGTCGACTCCGTGCCGAACCTGGAGATCGAGACCGGCGAGATCGTCGGCGCCGGCCACGCCTCGGCCACCGGCCGGTTCGAGGACGAGCAGCTGTTCTACCTGATGGCGCGCGGCATCCCGGCCGACGAGGCCCGGCGCCTGGTGGTGCGCGGCTTCTTCGCCGAGCTGGTCCAGCAGATCGGCCTGCCGGACGTCGAGGAGCGTCTGCTCGCCAAGATCGAGGCAGAGCTGGAGGCGTCCGTAGCATGACCGCAGCCTTTGTCCGCGTCTGCGCGCTGAGCGAGCTGGAGGAGGACACGCCCAAGCGTGTCGAGATCGACGGCACGCCGGTCTCGCTCGTCCGCACCGAGGGCGAGGTGTTCGCGATCAACGACATCTGCTCGCACGCGAACGTCTCCCTCTCCGAGGGCGAGGTCGAGGACTGCGCCATCGAGTGCTGGCTGCACGGCTCCAGCTTCGACCTGCGCACCGGCAAGCCGTCCGGCCTGCCCGCGACGCGCCCCGTCCCCGTTTACCCCGTAAAGATCGAAGGGGACGACGTGCTCGTCTCCGTCACCCAGGAGTCCTGAGGCACCCATGGCAACGCTTGAGATCCACGACCTGCACGTCTCCGTCGAGGCCGAGAACGGTCCGCGCGAGATCCTGCGCGGCGTCGACCTGACCGTGAAGCAGGGCGAGACCCACGCCATCATGGGCCCCAACGGCTCCGGCAAGTCCACCCTCGCGTACTCGCTGGCGGGTCACCCGAAGTACACCGTCACCGGTGGCACCGTCACCCTCGACGGCGAGGACGTCCTGGAGATGTCCGTCGACGAGCGCGCCCGCGCCGGCGTCTTCCTCGCCATGCAGTACCCGGTCGAGGTGCCCGGCGTCTCCGTCTCCAACTTCCTGCGCACCTCCGCCACCGCCATCCGCGGCGAGGCCCCGAAGCTGCGCACCTGGGTGAAGGAGGTCAAGGAGGCCATGGAGCGTCTCCACATGGACCCCGCCTTCGCCGAGCGCAACGTCAACGAGGGCTTCTCCGGCGGTGAGAAGAAGCGCCACGAGATCCTCCAGCTGGAGCTGCTCAAGCCGAAGATCGCGATCCTCGACGAGACCGACTCCGGCCTGGACGTCGACGCGCTGCGCATCGTCTCCGAGGGCGTCAACCGCGTCCGCGAGACCGGCGAGGTCGGCACCCTGCTGATCACCCACTACACGCGCATCCTGCGCTACATCAAGCCGGACCACGTCCACGTCTTCGCGGCCGGACGTATCGCCGAGTCCGGCGGCCCTGAGCTCGCCGACAAGCTGGAGGCCGAGGGCTACGAGGCATATGTGAAGGGCGGCGCAACCCTGTGACAAAGCTGCCGGGCCTCCTCGACACCGAGGCGATTCGCAAGGACTTCCCGATCCTGGACCGCGTGGTCCACGACGGCAAGAAGATCGTGTACCTGGACAACGCGGCGACCTCGCAGAAGCCGCGCCAGATGCTCGACGCGCTCAACGAGTACTACGAGCGGCACAACGCCAACGTCCACCGCGGCGTGCACGTCCTCGCCGAGGAGGCCACGGCGCTGTACGAAGGCGCCCGCGACAAGGTCGCCGCCTTCATCAACGCGCCCAGCCGCGACGAGGTGATCTTCACCAAGAACGCCTCGGAGTCGCTCAACCTCGTGGCGAACATGCTCGGCTGGGCCGACGAGCCGTACCGGGTGAACCACGAGACCGAGATCGTCATCACGGAGATGGAGCACCACTCCAACATCGTTCCGTGGCAGCTGCTCGCGCAGCGCACCGGCGCGAAGCTGAAGTGGTTCGGCCTCACCGACGACGGCCGTCTCGACCTGTCCAACATCGACGAGATCATCACCGAGAAGACCAAGGTCGTCTCGTTCGTGCTGGTCTCCAACATCCTGGGCACGGTCAACCCGGTCGAGGAGATCGTGCGCCGCGCCCAGGAGGTCGGGGCGCTCGTGGTCGTCGACGCCTCGCAGGCCGCGCCGCACATGCCGCTGGACGTCCAGGCGCTCCAGGCCGACTTCGTGGCCTTCACCGGCCACAAGATGTGCGCCCCGGACGGCATCGGCGTGCTGTGGGGCCGCCAGGAGCTGCTGGAGGACCTGCCGCCGTTCCTCGGTGGCGGCGAGATGATCGAGACCGTCTCGATGCACTCCTCCACCTACGCCCCGGCGCCGCACAAGTTCGAGGCCGGTACGCCCCCGATCGCCCAGGCCGTCGGCCTCGGCGCGGCCGTGGACTACCTCACCGCGATCGGCATGGAGAACATCCAGGCCCATGAGCACGCGCTGACGGAGTACGCCGTCCGCCGCCTGCTGGAGGTCCCCGACCTGCGGATCATCGGCCCCACCACGGCCGAGGACCGCGGCGCCGCGATCTCCTTCACGCTCGGCGACATCCACCCGCACGACGTGGGCCAGGTGCTCGACGAGCAGGGCATCGCGGTCCGGGTGGGCCACCACTGCGCCCGGCCGGTCTGCCTGCGGTACGGAATTCCGGCGACCACGCGAGCGTCTTTCTATCTGTACTCCACGCCGGCCGAGGTGGACGCCTTGGTCGAGGGCCTGGAGCACGTACGGGACTTCTTCGGGTAGGGGCTGCTTCGTGAAGCTGGATTCGATGTACCAGGACGTCATCCTGGACCACTACAAGCACCCGCACGGGCGCGGTCTGCGGGATGGCGACGCCGAGGTGCACCACGTCAACCCGACCTGCGGCGATGAGATCACGCTGCGTGTCCGGCTCGACGACGGCACCATCGCGGACGTCAGTTACGAGGGCCAGGGCTGCTCCATCAGCCAGGCCAGCGCCTCCGTGCTGAACGAGCTCCTGGTCGGCAAGGAGCTCGAGGAGGCGCGCAGGATCCAGGAGACCTTCCTGGAGCTGATGCAGTCCAAGGGCCGGATCGAGCCGGACGACGCGATGGAGGAGGTGCTGGAGGACGCGGTCGCGTTCGCCGGCGTCTCGAAGTACCCCGCACGCGTGAAGTGCGCGCTGCTGAGCTGGATGGCCTGGAAGGACGCGACCGCCCAGGCGCTGGGCGAGAACGCTGCGAGGAAGAGCGCATGAGCGAGAACGTAGACGAGACGGTGGAGACCACCGTGGACGCCACCACCACGACCAAGCCCGCCAGCGAGGACGAGATCCGCGAGGCGCTGTACGACGTCGTCGACCCCGAGCTGGGCATTGACGTCGTCAACCTCGGCCTGATCTACGGCGTCCATGTCGACGACGCCAACATCGCCACCGTCGACATGACGCTGACCTCCGCGGCCTGCCCGCTGACCGACGTCATCGAGGACCAGGCGAAGTCGGCCACCGACGGCATCGTCAACGAGCTGCGGATCAACTGGGTCTGGATGCCGCCGTGGGGCCCGGACAAGATCACGGACGAGGGCCGCGAGCAGCTGCGCGCGCTCGGCTTCAACGTCTGAGACAGGCTGCGACGCCTGAGACAGCCTTCGACGCCTGAAGACACGGCTGAACGCCTGGGCCCCCGGCACGCGCCGGGGGCCTTCGCGTGCCCGCGGACGCGTCGGCGTGCCCGGTCGGCGAGACCGGTTCGCCTGATCGGGGGCACTCCGGTTAGCGTTCGGACATGACCGACGCAGCAACCACCACCCCTGACACCCGCACCACCGGCGCCGTCGCCGCAGGGCTCGCCACCCTCGCCGCCGACGGCACCGTTCTGGACACCTGGTTCCCGGCCCCCGAGCTGGTCGCCGCACCGGGCCCGGCCGGGACCGAGCGGCTCGACGCCGAGCGCGCCGCCGAACTGCTGGGCGAGGCCGCCCCGCGCGCCCTGGGCCCCGACCCGCGCCGCGGAGTCGAGGTCGTCGCCGTCCGCACGGTCATCGCCTCCCTGGACGACAAGCCGCTCGACGCGCACGACGCCTACCTGCGCCTGCACCTGCTCAGCCACCGCCTGGTGCGGCCGCACGGCCAGAGCCTCGACGGCATCTTCGGGCTGCTGGCCAACGTCGCCTGGACCAATCTCGGCCCCGTCGCCGTGGACCAGGTGGAGCGGGTCCGGCTCGCCGCGCGCGCCGAGGGCCTGGCCCTGAACGTCACCAGCATCGACAAGTTCCCGCGCATGACCGACTACGTCGCCCCGGCCGGGGTGCGGATCGGCGACGCCGACCGGGTCCGGCTCGGCGCCCACCTGGCGTCCGGGACCACCGTCATGCACGAGGGCTTCGTCAACTTCAACGCCGGAACGCTCGGCACCTCCATGGTCGAGGGCCGGATCAGCGCGGGCGTCGTGGTCGGCGACGGCTCCGACATCGGCGGCGGCGCCTCGATCATGGGCACGCTGTCCGGCGGCGGCAAGCAGACCATCTCCATCGGCGAGCGCTGCCTGCTCGGCGCGGAGGCCGGCATCGGTATCTCGCTCGGCGACGACTGCATCGTCGAGGCGGGCCTGTACGTCACCGCGGGTACCCGGGTCACGCTGCCGGACGGCCAGGTCGTCAAGGCGGTGGAGCTCTCCGGCGCCACCAACCTCCTCTTCCGCCGCAACTCGACCACCGGCGCGGTCGAGGCGCTGCCGCGCAGCGGTTCGTGGGGCGGTCTCAACGAGGCCCTGCACAGCCACAACTGAGCCCGGCGCCCCGCGCACGTGGAAAGGCCCGCACCACACTCCGGCGCGGGCCTTTCCACGTCTCCCCGTCAGCCGGCGCCGACCAACTCCCGGTAGGCGCGGACGAGCCCGTCGGCAGTCTCCTGGCCCGCGGGCCGCAGCGGGGCCCGGACCGGGCCCGCGGGAAGGCCGAGCGCGCCCAGCAGCGCCTTGGCGGTGACCGTCCCCGGCAGGCCGTCGGCCATCATCCGCCGGGTCAGGGGCATCAGGAGCCGGTGCAGCCGGGCCGCCTCGGCGTTCGCGCCCCGGTCGTGGGCGTCGAGGACGGCCCGCGCCCGCGGACCGGCGACGTTGGCGACCGTGCTGACGAATCCGGCGCCGCCCACCGCGTACAGCGGCAGGTTCATCTCCTCGCAGCCCGAGTAGAACGCCAGGGAGGTCCGCTCGATGACGGTGGCGCTGTGCAGCAGGTCGTAGGCGCAGTCCTTCACCCCGGCGATGCGCGGGTGGTCCGCCAGCGCCAGCATCGTCTCGGTCTCGATGCGGGTGCCGGTGCGGCCGGGGATGTCGTACAGCATGACGGGCAGGCCGACCGCGTCGGCGACGGTGCGGAAGTGCTCCGCCACGGCCTCCTGGGGCGGGCGGCTGTAGTACGGGGTGACGACCAGCAGGCCGTGTGCGCCCGCCTTCTCGGCCGCCAGGGCCAGCTCCACGGTGTGCGCGGTGTCGCTTGTGCCGACCCCGGCGGTGATCACGGCGCGGTCGCCGACCGCCTCCACCACCGCCCGGACCAGCGCTTCCTTCTCGGCGTCGGTCGTCGTCGGCGACTCGCCGGTGGTCCCGCTGAGGACCAGGCCGTCGCAGCCGCCGTCGTCGACGAGCCGGGTGGCCAGCGCCTGCGCGCCGTCGAGGTCGAGCGCGCCGTCGGTGGTGAACGGGGTGATCATTGCGGCGGCCGTACGGCCGAACGGGCCCAGAGACATGACGTCATTCTGGGCCCGCTCACAGGTCACGTCCAGGTAAATGTTCTGGCGGTGACCCTTTAGCAGCGCTACGGCTTGATGCGGACGACCTGCGGGTCGTGGTCGCTGGCCTGGTCGGCGAACTCCGCGTTGACGTGCACGATGTCGTAGTCCGCCCGCCGGATGTGACGGCTCGTCAGCATGTGGTCGAGCACCTGGGCGTTGCCGTTGAAGACGTAACCGTAGCGCTCGGCGCGCGGCAGCCTGTCGACCAGGTCGGTCAGCACCCCGCCGTCGGTGAGCGTCTTCAGCGCGGGCGAGAACTGGTAGTCGTTGAGGTCTCCGGCGACGACCACGTCGGCGCGCGGGTCGGCCGCCAGCAGCTCCTTGACGAAGGTGTTGACCGCCTTCGCCTGCTCGCCGCGCTGCTGCTCGGAGCTGCGGGCGGGCGGCTGGAACCGGCTGTCCAGCGCCTGGTCCCCGCCCTTGGAGTTGAAGTGGTTGGCCACGATGAAGACCGGGTGGCCGCGGAAGGAGAACTGGCCGGCCAGCGGCTTGCGGCTGGTGTGCCATGCGGCGTTCGCCGGGTCGATCCGGCCCGGCGAGGCGGACAGCGCCGCCCGGCCGCCGTCGCCGACGACCCGTACCGGGGTGGTGGCGTCGCCGCCGGGGACGTCGGTGAACGAGACCCGCTCGGGGTTGAAGAGGAACGCCACCCGGATGTTGCCGCCCGGCTGGCCGCCGTCCTGGTCGTCGGCCGGGTCGATCTGCCGCCACTGGTAGGCGGGGCCGCCCGCCGCCGCGATGGCGTCGGTGAGCTTCTTCAGCGTGGCGTCGGCGCTGACCACCGCGTCGTTGGTGGGGCCGTTGTCGTCCTGCACCTCTTCCAGGACCACGACGTCGGGCGAGGCCAGGTTGGTCACCAGCGCCGAGGCGAGCCGGTCGAACTTCGCCTGCGGGGTCTTGGGGGAGAGGTTCTCGACGTTGTAGGTCGCCACGGACAGCTCGTCCGAGGACTGCTTGCGGGTCGTCTCGCGCGGCAGCTTCCGGTCGTTCAGCTCGCCGAGCTCGGTGGCCTGGATCTCGTAGCCGCCGAAGTTGTCGTAGTCCAGCGGCCCGGCGGTGGTGCCGGTCAGCTCGTCGCCCACGTTCGCCACGGGGAACGGGCGCTGGGCGTACGGGATGAGGGAGGCGACCTTCACCCGGCCCGGGTTCGGGTCGCGGTACGAGCCGTAGAGCACGCCGCCGCGCTTGGTGCGGTTGTGGCCGGGCTCGGCGGTGACCCACAGCTCGTTGTGCTCGCTGGTCGCACCGGTCACCGGGGCGTCGGTCACGGCGACCCGCATGCCCTCCACGGACTCGTAGCGGTCCAGCGCGTAGGAGCCGGGACGCAGCCGCAGCCCCTCGATGCTGCCGCCGCCGGCGTCCGGGGCGTAACGATTCGGCACCGTCGACGGCTTGAGGGCGAAGGCGGCCGGGAGCGGGTTGCCCGAGGACGTCACCGTCCATGTGGCCTTGGTGATCTGGGTGACCGACTGCAGACCGCGGTCGGCGCCACCGGGGTAGTACTCCGCGACGGTGCCGGAGACCGTCACCGCGTCGCCGACGGCGACCTGCGGGGTGGTCGAACCGGTGTAGACGAAGATCCCTTCGCTGGTCGCCGGGTCGTTGTCGGGCCGGGCGTCCTGGATCCAGAAGCCGCGGGCCGACCCGAAGGCGCGGATCGCGGTGACCGTCCCCGGTACGTCGCCGACCTGCTTCCCGGCCAGCGGGGAGACCCGGGTGCGGCCCTGGATGTCGTGGACCCGGACCTCGTCGGCGGCCGCGGACTGCGGGACGGCGAGCAGTCCGGCCGCGACCGCGGAGGCGACGACGGCGGTGACGGCGGCGGATCTGCGCAGCGCGCGTGGGGACATGGAATGGCCTCCGAGGAGTGTGGGGAGTGGTGGATATGTCATGTCTACGCGCGTGAATCTCTTGCTTGGGCATGGACATTGTCAAGAGGCGCCGGGTGAACGCTCCCTGAAAGTGATCTACGGAACGCGGCCAACCCTGAGGCGCGGAGGAAGCGCGCCGGGGCCGCCTCGGCACCTCCTCGGCACCGCGCCCGGCGGCAACCGCCACAACGGGACGAAACCGTCGTGGCATTCCGTCTACGCTTGGACACAGTCCGTCCGTGACGACGAGGAGCTGAACGCCCACATGCCCGCAGACCGTCCCACCATGCCGCCGGTGCGGCTGCACACCGACGCGGAACTCGCTCGGGACGCGCTCGCCGCGCCGCTGTTCGCCGACGCGGTGCGACTGGCCCGCTGGACCGCACCGCACAGGGAGGTCGGGGCGGACGGGGAACTGCCGGACGACGCCCTGCGGGAAGCCGCCGCGCACCTGGACCTCGCGGACTCCGAGGACGGGCCCGGATACGCGGAGGAGGCCTGGCAACTGGCCCTGGACACCGGCCTGGTCGAGTTCACCGAAGCGCATGGCGACGGCGCCGATGCGGAGGGCGCCGCGGGGACCGCCGGGGGACCGGAGGCCGCCGCGGAGTCCGGGACCGCCGACGTGGTGTCGGAGGCCGCCGCGGGGATCGCGACGCCCGGTGAGGAGCTGCGCGCCGTCACCGGCGGCAGCCCGCAGGACGTCCTCGACATCTGGCTCGCCGGACTGGAGACCGTCCTCGCCGACGCCGCCACCCCCGACCTGAGCGAGATCGCCGACCGGATCAGCGCGGGCGGCGAGGTCGACCTCGACGGGCTGGAATGGAATCCCGAGGAGGAGGCCGACTTCCTCGACGGAGTGCTGGGCAACCTCTACCTGCTCACCGCCCTGGACCCCGACGCCGGACGCGCGGTGCCGCTGCCCGCGCTCGCCGCCTCCGTGATCGTCCCCGAGGACATGGACGAACCCACCGACGATGTCCTCGAAGAGGTCTCGGAGGCGATGATGCGCCTCGACGACCAGTTCCGGATGCTGGCGCCCACCGGTCTCGTCGAGTACCAGCCGGTCGACGAGGCGCTGATCGAGGAGGTCGACGGCGACGGGGCCGACGGGGCGGGGGCCGACGGCGGGGGAGCCGACGGCGGGGTGGCCGATGCCGCGGGCGGGAACGGTGAACCGGGCCTCCCGGCCGCCGACCTCGACGAGGAGGACGTCTCCCGCTACGGCCTGGTGCGGCTCACGCCGCTCGGCGTCTACGCCGTACGGGCCCGGCTGCTGGACGCGGGCGTCGACGCCCCGGCCGTCGGCGACCTGTCCGACAAGGGCGCGGACGCCCTCCTCGACGCCCTGCCCGGGCACCCCCGGCACGCGGCCCGCGCCGAGGCCGAAGCGTGGCTCGCGCGCCGCGCCCCGGAGGCCGCCGCCCGCGAACTCCTCGCCGCCGCCCACGGCGACGACGAGCACGCGCCGCTGCGCCGGCTGATCTGCCAGCAGACCCTCACCCTGCTCGGCCCGGAGGCCGAGCCCGCCCTGCGCGAGGTGCTCGACGACCGGCAACTGGGCGGGCTGGCGCGGGTCTGGCTGGCCGAGCACGGCGCGGCCGAGGTGCCGGAGCCGCCGGAGGACATGGTCTTCTGGCTGACCATCGACACCATCGCGGCACAACTCGCCGCCGACGGCGACTCGGCGGAGCTCCGCGACCTGGTGGCCGGGCTCGTCGGCCGCTCGGAGGGCTTCTTCGACACGGCCTGGCGTGTCGACCACCCGGCCACCGCCGAGGTGCTGGAGGCGATGGGCCGACTGCACCCGGACAAGAAGACCGCCAAGGAGGCCCGCAAGGCGGCGTTCAAGGCCCGCTCACGCGCCTGACGAACCGGGCCCCGGGGGCGGGCGCCGGGTGGTCCGTGACCGAACCGGATCGGACCGGGCGCCGGGTGGTCCGCCCCCCGGTGGCACCGGGTGCGGCTGGGCGGGGCGGCGATGGTCGGCGGTTCGCCCGCCCGATGGCGCTGGGGGCGCGCCCGACCGCCGACCGCCGCCCGGGGCAATCCGCTCTTCGATGTCGCGCCGCGTTCAACTCCTGTTCGGCCGGAGGCGGGACCGTATGGCCGCACTCGGACGACCCGTTCCGGCCATCCAGGAGATGACAATGCCGCTCAGCCGCAGAGACTTCGCCAAGCGTTCCGCGTACACCGGGGCCGGGGTCGCCCTCGCCGGGAGTGCCGGCGTGCTCGCCACCGCGCCCGGTGCGATCGCCGGGGACGACGCCGACTCCGGCGGGCAGGACCTGGCGCACGGCGGCCACGGGTTCGGCTACGGGCCGCTCGTGCCGGACCCGGACGGCATCCTCGCGCTGCCGGCCGGGTTCTCGTACCGCGTCATCACCCACTCCGGCGTCACCACCCTGGAGTCGGGCGAGTCCACCCCCTCCAACCACGACGGCACCGCCACCTTCGAGGGCCCGCGCGGGACGACGCTGCTGGTCAACAACCACGAGTTGAAGGGGCCGCGGTCGAAGTGGAAGCACCCGGTGCCGCTCGCCGAGGGCCTGGTGTACGACCCGGCGGCCTCCGGCGGCTGCACCGTCGTGGAGGTCTCCAAGCACGGCGACCACGTCACCGAGTGGGTGGGCATCGCCGGCACGTCCACCAACTGCGCGGGCGGCCGCACCCCCTGGGGCACCTGGCTGACCTGCGAGGAGAACGTGGACCGGGCCGGGCAGAACGGCATGACCAAGGACCACGGCTACGTCTTCGAGGTCGACCCGCACGACCGCCGCGCCAACCGCGACCCCAAGCCCATCAAGGCACTCGGGCGCTACGAGCACGAGGCCGTCGTCGTCGACACCAGGCGCGGCCACCTCTACCTCACCGAGGACGCCTCCGGCCCCAACGGGCTGCTCTACCGCTGGACCCCGCCGCGCGACTTCGAGCACGGGCGCGGCAGGCTGCGCGGGCTCGCCGACGACGCGGGGGTCCTCAAGGCGGCCCAGTGCTTCGACTCCGGGGGCAACTTCGTCGACGACCTGTCGCGCGCGACGAAGACCGGCACCGTCTACGGCGTCGACTGGGTGGAGGTCCCGGACCGGGACGCGAAGACAGTGCCGGTGCGCAAGCAGTTCGGCGAGGGCGAGGTCACCCGCGGCCGCAAGCTGGAGGGCATGTGGTGGGCCGACGGCGGCGCGTACATCGTCTCCAGCTACGCCCGTGAGGAGAGCCCGGTCGCCCACGACGGCCAGGTGTGGTTCTACGACCCCAAGCGGCGCACCCTCACGCTGAAGGTGCTGCTCAAGGTCAACGCCGACCCGGCGAAGGACGGCGCGCTCGACGGCCCGGACAACATCACCGTCTCGCCGTACGGCGGCCTGATCATCGCCGAGGACGGCGAGGGTGTCCAGCACCTGTTCGGGGCCACCGGAGACGGGCGCACGTACCCGATCGCGCGCAACGACCTGAACATAGGCACCGCGGAGGAGCCGGAGTACAGCGAGTTCACCGGGGTCGTGTTCTCGCCCGACGGGGCGACGCTGTACGCCAACATCCAGGACCCGGGGATCATGGTCGCGATCACCGGCCCGTGGCGGCGGCAGCGCACCCGCGGCTGACGCCTACTCCCGTACGCACGGGGAGTTCCCGCAGCTCGCCCCGGCCGGGACGGTGCGCCGCCGTCCCGGCCGGAACCGGCTCTTCCGTAAGGCCGGTCAAGGCCGGTCAAGATCGGTCAGAGGGCCTTGCCCGCGGGCTTGACCATGCCGCGCACGGTGCGCGAGTCCACGTACTCGCCCATCGCGGTCATCTCCCACTCGCCCGAGAACTGGCGGATCAGCTTCGCCATCATCACGCCCGTCCGCGGCTCCGCTTGGGTGAGGTCGAAGCGCACCAGTTCTTCGTTGGTCCCGGCGTCCACCAGGCGGCAGTACGCCTTGGCGACCTCGGTGAACCGCTGGCCGGAGAAGGAGTTGACGGTGAAGACCAGGCCGGTGACCTCCGGCGGCAGGCCGCCGAGGTGCACGGTGATCACCTCGTCGTCGCCACCGCCCTCGCCGGTGAGGTTGTCGCCCGAGTGCTGGATCGTGCCGCCCAGGATGCTGAGCTTGCCGAAGAAGCAGTTGTCGATCTTCTTGCGGTCCACGCCGAAGGCGATCACGGACGCGTCGAGGTCGATGTCCTTCCCGCGGAACGCGGGCTCCCAGCCCAGGCCCATCTTCACGGAGGTCAGTAGCGGCTTGCCGCCCTTGACCAGGGAGACCGTCTGGTTCTTCTGGAGGTTCACCCGGCCCTTGTCGAGATTGATCTTGCCCGCGCCGGCGGCGGGGGCGGGGGCCGGGGGAGCGGCGGGCGGCGCGGGCGGGGTCTGCGGGGCCTGTACGCCGCCGGGCGCGGGCAGCGGGGCCGCCGGGCCGGTGGGCGGGGCCATCTGCGGCGCGGCCGGGGCGGCGGGCGCGGCGGGCTCCTCGACGCTCACCCCGAAGTCGGTGGCGATGCCCGCCAGACCGTTGGCGTACCCCTGCCCGACGGCGCGGACCTTCCAGGCGCCGCCACGCCGGTAGATCTCGACGACCACGAGGGCGGTCTCGGTGCCCAGCCGGGGCGGGGTGAAGGTGGCGATGACGGCGCCGTCGTCGGCGCCGCGCACGGTGGCCGTCGGCTCCGTGCCGGCGAAGGTGGCGCCCGGGGCGTCCAGGCTCGCGGTGACCACGACCTTGTCGATGTCCGCGGGCACGGCGGCCGTGTCGACGGTGATCGTGTCCCCGCCGCCGGGAGCCGAGGCGGAGTGGGCCACACCCGGCCCGGTCGGCTGGTTGTAGAAGACGAAGTCGTCGTCGGAGCGCACTTTGCCGTCGGCGGTGAGGAGCAGGCCCGACACGTCGAGCCGCACCGGGGCGGTGACGTCCACCGCCACGCGCGCGACGGGGAGCGGGAGGTTCGAGCCGGGAGTCATAGCGGTCATGTTCGGGCTAACGAACGACCACGGTTTGCGGTTCCTTGACCGTAGGTCACCGAGGTGGCAGGCCGCAGGGCGCCAGGTCGCCGACCGCAGGTCCCTCCGGCTCTACCGCGCCGGACTCGCCTCCGGCCAGGACCTGGGCGGCGAGGTGCGCGGCGCGCTGGAAGTCCTTGATTCGCAACGGTGGGATGAAGCGCCGTCAGACGGAGAACAATAGGGAGTGTGGGCGCCGCGCCCACGTACGGTCCGTACGCCGCCCGAAGACCGGGAGGCCGGGCGTTACCTGGCCCCGCCCGGCCTCCCTTCCCTGACGTGCGGCGCCACCCCGAACAGGGGGAGTGGTTCCAACTCGTGGACGCGAACCGGCCACCGCGCGGCCGCTCGCGCGTAACATGTGCCCCACGCAGAACGCGAGCGCACGGCACCCCTCGCCGCACTGACAGGAGCTGCCATGAGACGCCGCCGCCGTTACCGTGGCCGCCATCGCAAGGACCGTACGCTGCCGCTGGGCACGATGGTCATCGTGGCGTCGGCCGCCGCGGGGGTCTATCTGACGACCGCTCCCGGCGGGGCGAACGCCGCGTCCACCACCGTGTACGTCGCGACCGCCGGCAGCGACAGCGCCGCCGGTACCCGCGTCGCCCCGTACCGCACCCTGGAGAAGGCGCTCTCCGTCGCCGAGGCGGGCACCACCATCACCGTGCGCGGCGGCACCTACCGCCCGTCCGCGCCGCTGACCGGCCGCACCGACGGCGCCGCGGACGACCGCGTCGTCCTCACGGCGTACCGTTCGGAACCGGTCACCGTGGACGGGTCACGGCTCCCTTCCGGTTCGCCGCTGCTGACGGTGCGCGCCGACTATTGGACCGTGCGGGGCATCGAATTCCGCAATGCCCCGGGCGACGGTGTCGTCTGCGCCTCCTGTACCGGCGCTGTCTTCGAAAACATCAGCACGCACGGCAATGGCGGCCGCGGTCTGACGCTGCGCGGCGGGGACACCCGCACCAATGTCGTCCGAAATGTCGATGCCTATGGCAACGGGCGCTAAGTCCCTCGTGGATGGGGTCAGTTGAGCCCGGCTGTCCAGTGCCGGGCCGGTGTTGGAGTGATCTCGTAATACACCGTAAACCTGATCGATTCCTCTGGCGAGCACAATTCAGCTCAAGCCCGCCCGCCGTCATCGAGGATTCGAGGAGCAGCGCGTGTCACGACACATTGTCGACAAGCCGCACATGCCGCCCGCAGCAGCGTCCAATGGAATCGACCGGTTCTTCCGGATAACAGAACGAGGGTCGGATTTCGGCCGGGAGATACGCGGCGGACTCGCCACGTTCTTCACCATGGCGTACATCCTCGTCCTCAACCCGATCATCCTGGGCGGCGCCGAGGACAAGTACGGTCACCATCTCTCGCACACCCAACTGGCCACCGCCACCGCGCTGGTGGCCTGTGTCATGACGGTCATCATGGGCGTCGCGGGCAACCTGCCGCTGGCCCTCGCGGCCGGTCTCGGCCTGAACGCCGTCGTGGCCTTCCAGATCGCCCCCCAGATGAGCTGGGACGACGCCATGGGCGTGGTGGTCCTGGAAGGGCTCATCATCTGCGTCCTGGTGCTCACCGGTCTGCGTGAGGCGGTCATGCACGCCATTCCGCAGCCGCTGAAGCAGGCCATCAGCGTCGGCATCGGACTGTTCATCGCGTTCATCGGCTTCATCGACGCCGGGTTCGTCACCCGCATCCCGGGCGCGATCGGCGAGAGTTCCGTCCCGGTCCAGATGGGCGGCGACGGCCAGCTGTCCGGCTGGCCGGTGCTGGTGTTCTGCCTCGGCGTGCTGCTGACGATCGCGCTGATGGCCCGCGGCCTCAAGGGCGCCATCCTGATCGGCATCGTCACCACCACCGTGCTCGCCATCGCGATCAACGAGATCGCCGACATCAAGCCCGCGGCCTGGGGCCTGACCGTGCCCAAGATGCCGGACGACGTCGTCGCCTCCCCCGACTTCGGGCTGCTCGGCGACTTCGACCTCTTCGGGGCCTGGAACGAGGTCGGCGCGCTCACCCTGGTGCTGATCATCTTCACGCTGATCCTGTCCGACTTCTTCGACACCATGGGCACGGTCGTCGGCGTGACCAACGAGGCCGGGCTGCTGGACGCCCAGGGCAACGTCCCCAACCTCGGCCGCGTGCTGTTCATCGACAGCGTCGCGGCGGTCGCGGGCGGCGCGGCCTCCGCCTCGTCCAGCACCACGTACATCGAGTCCGCGGCGGGCGTCGGCGAAGGCGCCAGGACCGGTTTCGCCAACCTCGTCACCGGCGGCCTCTTCGGCCTCGCGCTGTTCCTCACCCCGCTGGCGACGGTCGTCCCCGCGCAGGCGGCCGCCCCCGCCCTGATCGCCGTCGGCTTCCTGATGATGAGCCAGGTGCGGCACATCGAGTGGGAGCGCTACGAGATCGCCATCCCGGCGTTCCTCACCGTCTCCGTGATGCCGTTCACGTACTCCATCACCAACGGCATCGGCGCCGGGTTCGTCTCCTACGTCGTCATCAAGCTGGTGCTGGGCAAGGCCCGCGAGGTGCACTGGCTGCTGTGGGGCACCGCCGCCCTGTTCCTGGCGTACTTCGCGATCGACCCGATCGAGCAGCTGCTCACCTGAGGCCGGGCACCGGGTCCACTACGGGGGGCCCGGCCCCGGGCGGCCCGATCACCCCGGCGTCACGAATCCGCATTCGTACGCGGTGATCACCGCCTGGGTCCGGTCCCGGACCCCCAGCTTGGCCAGGACGGCGGCCACATGGCTCTTCACCGTGGCCGCCCCCACCGCCATCCGCTCGGCGATCTCGGCGTTGGACAGCCCCGCGGCCATGTGCCGCAGCACCTCGGCCTCCCGGTCCGAGAGCCGGCCCCTCAGCGCCCGCGCCGCGTCCTCGTCGGCGCGGGCGTCCGCGTGCCGGGCGGCGAGCGCCCGCACGGCGGCGGGGAACAGCAGCGAGTCGGTGCGGGCCACCAGCCGCACCGCCTGCACCAGTTCGTCGGCGCCCGCCCGCTTGAGCAGGAACCCGGCGGCGCCCACGCGCAGCGCGTCGTACACGTAGGAGTCGTTCTCGAAGGTCGTCAGGACCAGCACCCGGGGCGGCTCGTCCATCGTCCGCAGGATCTGCTCGGTGGCCCGGATCCCGTCGATCTCCGGCATCCGCACATCCATCAGCACCAGGTCCGGGCGCAGTTCGCGGACCAGCGGCACCACCTGGGCGCCGGTCCGCGCCTCGCCCACCACCTCCAGGTCCGGCTCGCACGACAGGATCGCCCGCACCGCCGTGCGCACCATCTGCTCGTCGTCGGCGAGCACGATCCGCAGCTTCACCGGGGCCCCTCCGCGCTCAGCGGGATACGGACCACCAGCCGCCATGTGCCGCCGTGCGCGCCCCAGTCGGAGCTGCCGCGCAGCAGGGCCGCCCGCTCGGCGATGCCCCGCAGGCCGCGGCCGCCGCCGGACCGCCGACCGCGCGTCGCCTCGCGCACCGGGTTCTCCATCTCGATCTCCAACTCCTCTTTCCTGGGTACGGCGATCCGCAGCCGCACCGGGACCTGCCCGGCGTGCCGCAGCGCGTTGCTGAGCCCTTCCTGCACGATGCGGTACGCCTCGCGGGAGACCACCGGCGGCAGCCGGTCCAGTGCCCCGGAGCGCGACAGTTCGACGCCGACGCCCGCCGCGCGCGTACGGGACAGCAGCCCGTCCAGGTCGGCCAGGGTGGGGGTGGGGGCGGCGGTCCGCCCCGGGGCGCCTTCGCCGTCCACCCGCAGCAGGCCCAGCACGCTGTCGAGTTCGCCGACGGCGGCGCGGGTGGTCTCCTCGATGGCGGTCAGCGCCTGCCGGGCGAACTCCGGGTCGGAGTCGAGCACCCGCCGCGCCGCCGAGGCCTGGAGCGACACGGCGCTGAGCGCGTGCCCCACCGAGTCGTGCAGTTCGCGGGCGAGCCGGTTGCGGGAGGCCAGGGCGGCGGCCCGGGCCTCGGCGGCGGCCAGCCGGTCGGCGGGCGCGGGCCCCAGCAGCAGCGGCGCGCACCGGGCCAGCAGCGCGCCGGCGGCAGCCGTCACCAGCACGACCAGGGCCGCCACGGCGACGCCGAGGACCGGCCCCAGCGGGGCATGCCGCCCCACGGCCTTCATCCACCCCGGATCGCCGTCACCCGGTGCCCCGATGACCGGCAGCAGCATCAGGTAGGCGGCGAACGGGTAGAGGGCGAGCGTCGCCCCGCTGACCAGGCCGCCGACCCCGAGGTGGAGGGTGAACCACTGCGCCGTACGCGTGCGCGCGTCCCAGGACGCGGCGGGCTCGGCGGCCAGCTCGGCGTCGTCCGGCAGCCCGCACAGCGAGCGGGCCGCCGTCGCCGACAGCGGGCGGACCAGCGGGAAGAGCGCGGTGGCGGCGGCGAGCGGCAGCGCCGTCAGATAGGCGATGAACTGCCAGAGCAGCGACCGGAACGGATCGGTGCCCCGGTCCAGGGAGGCGATCAGCACGCTCGTCAGGAGGAAGTACGGCATCAACAGCGCGCCGCCGAGGACGAGATGGATCCAGCGGCGCCGGGACCGCTGCCCCAGCAGCGCCCGGAGCCGGCGGCGCACCACCGCCGACGCGACAGCGGACGTCACCGGGCGGCCTGCCCGTCGGCGCGTACCGCGACGAGTCCTCCGGTGTGCTCAGGGCCGGGCCCCGCGGTGTGCGACGTTGCAAGCTGCCCGGCGCGTTCGGCGAAGAAGAACGCGCCGACGGCGACCAGAAGACCCCCGATGATCATCTGTACAGCGTAGGTCAGATCCACGACCCGGCCCGGCGCGTCGGGGTCGTCCGGAGCCACGCCCAGCGCCGCCAGCGTCATCCAGCCGCCCCAGCAGGCGGGCGCGCCCGAGCCGAGCCAGCCCAGCGCGAGCGGCACCCGCAGCGGGACCCGGCGGCCCAGCCGGAAGGCGACCATGAGCACACCCGCCGCGGCCGCCGCCGAGAACAGGGCGTACACCACGTCCAGACAGGCCATGTCGCTCGTGTGCTCCTTCGCCTGCTGCTCGCCGAGTCCGGCCGTCACCCCCGACGCCCACATCAGGTGCATCACGACGGGCAGGACGGCGAGCAGCGCGGTCACCGCCGCCACCACCCGGTACGCCGGGCCGGTGGCGCCGTCGGGCAGCTCGCCGAGCCGCCCGCGCCACAGCGGGGCCCAGCGGTCCCGGGCGTAGAGGACGAACAGGGCGCCCAGGGCGAGCCCCTGGACGATGAATCCGCCGTAGACGACGCCGTACACCCACTCGTCCAGGAAGGGTTCGGCGTCGTCCGCGTCCTTCCTGGTCGACCCGCCGAGCGCCCGGACCAGCAGTTGCAGCGGGAAGCCGGTCATGATCGGGGCGAGCAGCCCGGTCGCACCCCACATGGGCAGGGCCAGCAGCCAGGCCGGGACCCGGCGGCCCCAGGGCTGGGTGAGCAGCAGTGCCAGGACCACCACGGCACCGTCCAAGAGGACCGTGGCGGCGTTGACGAGCGCCATCCCGACGCCCGCGTCGCGCAGTTGGCTGCCCTCGGGGATACCGACGTGGCTGCCGCAGATCCAGGCGGCCTTGAGGGTGAGATACGGCAGGCAGGCGGCGATGGCCACGGCGCGCAGGACGGGGCGCGGTGCGATGCGGCGCGGGGCGATGGTGCGGAGTGACATGCCTCAACCTTCCCGGCCGCGCGCCGGGTGCGCCTCGGCCACGGCGACGATCCGGCTCCGCCGCACGGCGGAGCCGGCCACCCCGGGCGGAGGACCTGGCCAGGGCCTAGAGGCGGCGGGTCGCGAGCGCGAGCCGGTCCCGCGCGTCGAACAGCGCGTCCTTGATCGTCTGCTCGTGCGCCGGGGTCAGCCGGGCCACCGGCACCGAGCAGCTGATGGCGTCCCGCGCCGGGGTGCGGTAGGGGATCGCGACGCCGAAGCAGCGCAGCCCCAGGGTGTTCTCCTCGCGGTCCACCGCGTACCCCTGCTCGCGGACGAGGTGCAGCTCCTCGATGAGCTGTTCGCGGTCGGTGATGGTGTGTTCGGTGAGCGCGTCGAGCTTCTCCGGCAGCATGGCGCGGACCTGCCCGTCGGTGTACGTGGCCAGCAGCGCCTTGCCCAGCGAGGTGGAGTGGGCGGGCAGCCTGCGGCCCACGCGCGTGAAGGGCCGCAGATAGTGCTGCGACTGGCGGGTCGCGAGGTAGACGACGTTGGTGCCGTCGAGCCGCGCGAGGTGGATCGTCTCGGTGGTGTCGTCCGAGAGCCGGTCCAGCGTCGGGCGGGCGGCCGCCACCACCTCGTCGCCGTCGATGTACGAGGTGCCGACCAGCAGCGCGCGCACCCCGATGCCGTACCGGGTGCCGGTCGCGTCCGTCTCCACCCACCCCAGCTCCACCAGGGTGCGCAGCAGCATGTACAGGCTCGACTTGGGGTAGCCGACGGCTTCCTGGACGTCCGCCAGGCTGTGCATGCCCGGCCGCCCGGCGAAGAACTCCAGCAGTTCGACCGTGCGGACCGCCGACTTGACCTGCGCTCCCCCTGCCTCGGCAGCTGCCATCGCCCTTGACCCCTCTGTTCGATCAGCCATACAGTCCCGGAGAAAGTTCACTACCAGGAACATTGTTCAGCATATCGAACAGCGGGCCGCGGGGCGCAAGCCGCGACCTGGCCATGTTGTCGACCTGAGCGCGAGCCGTCAGGAGGACCCGCCGTGCCGGCACCAGTCTGGAGCGTCGACCCCCGCACCGGGAAGCAGCGGGAGCAGGTCGCCGTCGAAGCGACCGCCGAGGACGTCGACCGCGTCGTACGCGCCGCGCACGCCGCCCGCGGCACGCTCGCGGACCGCACCGTACGCGCCGCCCTGCTGCGCACCGCCGCCGAACTGCTGGAGGCGGAGACCGAGAAGCTGGTGGCGACCGCCGACGCGGAGACCGCGCTCGGGACCGCCCGCCTCACCGGCGAACTCGGCCGCACCACCTACCAGCTGCGGGCCTTCGCCGACCTCGTCGACGACGGCGGCTACCTCGACGTCCGCATCGACCACGCCGATCCGACTCTCGCCCCGCCCCGCCCCGACCTGCGCCGCTACAAGGTGCCGCTCGGCGTCGTCGCCGTCTACAGCGCCAGCAACTTCCCGCTGGCCTTCTCGGTGCCCGGTGGCGACACCGCCAGCGCACTGGCCGCGGGCTGCCCCGTCGTGGTCAAGGCGCACCCCGACCACCCCGCCACCTCCGAGCTGGCCGCCGCCGCGCTGCGCGCCGCCGCCGAGCGCGTCGGACTGCCCGCCGACGTCGTCGGCCTGGTCCACGGCTTCGAGGCGGGCGTCGCCCTCGTGCGCCACGAACTCGTCGCCGCCGCCGGCTTCACCGGCTCCATCCGCGGCGGCCGCGCCCTGTTCGACGCGGCGGCCGCCCGCCCGCGGCCCATCCCCTTCCACGGCGAACTCGGCAGCCTCAACCCCGTGGTCGTCACCGCCGCCGCGGCCGACGAGCGGGCCGAGCAGATCGGCGCCGGGCTCGCGGCGTCCATGACCCTGGGCACCGGCCAGTTCTGCGTCAAGCCCGGCCTGGTCCTCGCCCCGGCGGGGGAGTCCGGCGACCGGCTGGTCGCCTCCCTGGCCGAGGCGGTCGACGCCACCGCCGACGGCGTCCTGCTCGACAGCCGGATGCGGGACGCCTTCGTCGCGGGCGCGCGGGAACGCGCCGAGCTTCCCGGCGTCGAGGCACCGGTGCCGCCCGGACCGGGCGGCGAGCACACCGTCAGCGCCGGTTTCCTCACCGTGCCCGCCGCCCGGCTGGCCGAGGGCGGGCCGTACGACCTGCTGCTGGAGGAGTGCTTCGGACCGGTCACCGTCATCGCCCGCTATACCGACGACAGCGAGGTCGGCGCGGCCCTCGGCCGCCTCGCCGGCAACCTCACGGCCACCGTCCAGCTCGGCGCCGACGAGTGCGCCGGGACCGACGCGGCGGGGCGCGGCGCGCGGCTGCTGGCCGACCTCACCCCGCTCGCCGGGCGGCTGCTGGTCAACGGCTGGCCGACCGGCGTCGCCGTAGCGCCCGCGCAGCACCACGGTGGCCCGTACCCGGCGACCACCTCCACCTCCACCTCGGTCGGCGGCACCGCCATCGAACGCTGGCTGCGCCCGGTCGTCTACCAGGACACCCCCGACGCGCTGCTCCCCGAGGAACTCCGCGAGGCCAACCCCCAGGGCCTGCCCCGCCAGGTGGACGGCGCCCGGGAGGACGGCTGCCAGGCCGTGCAGGGGTGGGCAGGCGCCTGAGGCGGAGGCGGACGCCACCGGCTAGGCGCGGCGCGCCACCAGTTGGATCCGGGTGACGGTGTGGCCGTCGAGGGTGGGGACCTCGTCCCGCCGCTCCTCGGCCACCTCGAACCCGGACCGCTCCAGCAGCCCGCGCAGCCGCTCCGGGTCCTGGTGCCGGAACACCCCGCCGTCGGCGATGGCGAAGACGCCGTACGCCGCGCCGTCCGGCCGTGCCTCCCGGTAGCGCGCCAGGTGCCGCTCGTCGCTCTGCAGCGGTACGTCGCTGAGATACAGCGCCCCGCCGGGGCGCACCAGCCGGGCCAGCTCCGCCACCGTCGCGGCCTGCGTCTCCTCCTCGGGCACGCACGTCAGCACGGCGAACAGCAGCGCCGCGTCGAACGACCCGTCCGGGAACGGCAGCGGCAGCCCCTCCACGGCGGACAGCCTCAGCTCCGGACGCATCGAGCGCCCCCGCGCGACGAGCGCCGCCGACAGGTCCACGCCCTCCACGTCGCCGTACCCGAGGTCGGCCAGCTCCGCCACCAGCCGGCCGTACCCGCAGCCGTAGTCCAGGATCCGCGCGTCGGCCGGCACCCGGCGGGCGAGCAGCTCGCGGTCCAGCGGATGCGTGAACGTGTGCGCCGCGCCGGTGGTCTCCCAGTACTCCCGCAGCCCGTGTGAATGTGTCATGAACGCACGTTACCCGCGGTCCGCCGAGACCACATCGCCGCAGTTCACGGCCGACGTATAAGCATCGCTTGAAGCAGGACTCCACGGATGTACGATGGACGCGGCGATCATCCACGCCCATAGTGGATGGGCATGGAGAGCCTCGCAGGGGCGGAGTTCACGCCCAAGACGACGTACCTCAACACCGCATCCGCCGGTCTGCTCCCGGCACGCGCGGTAGCCCTCATGAAGGACACTCTCGACGCCGCCGCGTCCGGAGGCGGATACGTCGACGCCGCCTTCGCGTCGGTGGAACAGGCCCGCGCCACCTACGCCGGACTCGTGGACCTGCCCGTGCGGCGCGTCGCGGCGGGCGCCTCCGTCGCGGTGTACGCCGGACTGATCGCCGCCGCCCTGCCCTCCGGCGCGGAAGTCCTCGTCGCCGAAGGGGACTTCGCCTCCCTGGTCAACCCCTTCGCGGTCCGCGGCGACCTCCGGCTGCGGAGCGTCCCGCTGGCCGAGCTGGCCGAGGCGGTACGCCCCGAGACGGCGCTGGTCGCCGTCAGCGCCGTCCAGTCGGCGGACGGCCGGCTCGCCGACCTCGACGCCATCGCGGCGGCGGCCCGCGCGCACGGGGCCCGTACGCTCGTCGACACCAGCCAGTCCGCCGGATGGCTGCCGCTGCGCGCCGACGCCTACGACTTCACCGTGTGCGTGGCCTACAAGTGGCTGCTGTGCCCGCGCGGGGTGGCCTTCATGACCGTCCCCGACGATCTCGGCGAGCTCACCCCGATCTTCGGGGGCTGGGTCGCGGGCGAGAAACCGTGGGACAGCTGCTACGGGCCCGTCACCGAACTCGCGCACTCCGCCCGCCGCTTCGACGAGGCCCCCGCACTCCTGTCGTACGTCGCCGCCGACCACTCGCTCGAACTGGTCGCCGAGCTCGGCCCGGAGACCATCGGCGCGCACGACCGCGCCCTCGCCGACCGCTTCCGCGCCGGGCTCGCCGACCTGGGCCACACACCCGTGGCCGCGCCCGGCTCCGCGATCGTCGCGGTACCGGGACTCGGCCACGCGGCCGAGCGGCTCGCCGAGGCGGAGGTGCACGTCTCGGCCCGCGCGGGCAACCTGCGCGCCGCGTTCCACCTGTACAACACGGCGGCCGATGTGGACCACCTGCTGGAGGTGCTCGCCGGCCTGCCCGGCTAGGGCCGCCGCGGGTGTGCGACCGGCCGGGGCCGGCATGAAGCGTGCGGGAGGAGCCGGGGCGACGCGGCCCGGCTCCTCCCGCACGGCTGTGTCAGGACCTCACCGCACCGGTGTGAAGTCCCGCGCCCCGATGAACTCCGGCCGCGGGACCGGTGCCGCGAACGGCTCCACCGCCGCGTTCTCCACGCTGTTGAAGACGATGAAGACGTTGCTGCGCGGGTAGGGCGTGATGTTGTCCCCGGACCCGTGCATGCAGTTGCAGTCGAACCAGGTCGCGGAGCCGGCCGGGCCGGTGAACAGCCGGATGCCGTGCCGGTCGGCCAGGTCGGTGAGGGCCTTGTCCGACGGGGTGCCCGCCTCCTGCATCTTCAGCGACTGCTTGTAGTTGTCCTTCGGAGTCTCGCCCGCGCAGCCGAGGAACGTCCGGTGCGAGCCCGGCATGATCATCAGGCCGCCGTTGGTGTCGTGGTTCTCCGTCAGCGCGATGGAGACCGACACCGTGCGCATCCGCGGCAGCCCGTCCTCCGCGTGCCAGGTCTCGAAGTCCGAGTGCCAGTAGAAGCCGCTGGCACCGAACCCCGGCTTGACGTTGATCCGCGACTGGTGGACGTACACGTCCGAGCCCAGGATCTGCCGGGCCCGGCCCACCACCCGCGGGTCGCGCACCAGGGCGGCGAAGACCTCGCTGATGCGGTGCACCTCGAACACCGACCGCACGTCCTGCGACGTGGGCTCGATGATGGAGCGTTCGTCGGCCCGTACCGCCGGATCCGCGATCAGCCGGTCCAGCTCGGCGCGGTAGACCGCGACCTCGTCCGGGGTGATCAACCGGTCGACGGTGAGGAAGCCGTCCCGGTCGAAGTCCCGCAGCCCGGAGGGGGCGATGGGGCCTTCGGCGCCGGGCGCGGACCACACCACCGGATCCTGGCGCGGGGTGATCACCTCGGCGGCGCCCCGGGTGGGGTACAGGTCAGTGATCGAGGTCATGGTCAGCCCTCCTCCGTCAGCAGCGGGTAGACGCCGTTCTCGTCGTGGTCCTCCCGTCCCGTGACCGGCGGGTTGAACACGCAGATGCAGCGGAAGTCCTCCTTGACCCGCAAGGTGTGCCGCTCGTGCCCGTCCAGCAGGTACATGGTGCCGGGCGTGATGGCGTGCTTCTCGCCGGTCTCGTCGTTGGTCAGCTCGGCCTCGCCCTCGGTGCAGACGACCGCCTCGATGTGGTTGGCGTACCACATCGACGTCTCCGTGCCCGCGTAGAGGACGGTCTCGTGCAGGGAGAAGCCGACGCGCTCCTTGGCGAGCACGATCCGCTTGCTCTCCCAGGTGCCGGACTTGGCCTTCACATGCCGGTCGGTGCCCTCGATGTCCTTGAAGGATCGGACGATCACGGTGAGTTCTTGCCTTTCTCTTATACGGAAGGGGTGGTGGCGCGGTCTGTGGGACCGGGTGTTACGCGGTCTTCCGGCCCGGGGTCACGCGGTCTCCCGATCGGGGGTCACGCGGTCTCCCGGACCGCGCGGGCGAGGGTCCGCAGGCCCTCGTCCAGCTCTTCCTGGGACACGGTCAGCGCCGGCAGCAGCTTGACGACCTCGCCCTCCGGGCCCGAGGTCTCGATCAGCAGACCCAGCTCGAACGCCCGCTTGGCGATGCGGCCCGCCCGCTCCTTGTCGGCGAACTCCAGGCCCCAGACCAGGCCGCGGCCGCGGTACTCGGCGCCGAGCGCGGTGTGCTCCTCGCAGATGGCGCGCAGCGCCGCCTCCACCTGCTCGCCGCGGGCCAGCGTCTGCTTCTCCATGCCGCCGTCGGCCCAATAGGTGTCCAGCGCGGCGGTGGCGGTGACGAAGGCCGGGTTGTTGCCGCGGAAGGTGCCGTTGTGCTCGCCCGGCTCCCAGAGGTCCAGCTCGGGGCGGAACAGCGTCAGGGACATCGGCAGCCCGTAGCCTCCGATGGACTTCGACAGCGTCACGATGTCCGGGGTGATGCCCGCCTCCTCGAAGGAGAAGAAGGCGCCGGTGCGGCCGCAGCCCATCTGGATGTCGTCGACGATCAGCAGCATGTCGCGGCGCCGGCACAGGTCGGCCAGGCCGCGCAGCCACTCCGGGCGCGCGACGTTGATGCCGCCCTCGCCCTGGACCGTCTCGACGATGACGGCCGCCGGGTGGTTGAGCCCGGAGCCCTGGTCCCCCAGCAGCCGCTCGAACCACAGGAAGTCCGGGACCTGGCCGTCCAGGTAGTTGTCGAACGGCATCGGCGTGCCGTGCACCAGCGGGATGCCGGCGCCCGCCCGCTTGAACGCGTTGCCGGTCACGGCGAGGGCGCCCAGCGACATGCCGTGGAAGGCGTTGGTGAAGGAGACGACCGCCTCCCGGCCCTTGACCTTCCGGGCCAGCTTCAGCGCGGCTTCGACGGCGTTGGTGCCGGTCGGGCCGGGGAACATGACCTTGTACGGCAGGTCGCGCGGGCGCAGCACGGTGTTCTGGAACGACTCCAGGAACGCCCGCTTGGCGGTGGTGCCCATGTCGAGGCCGTGGGTGACGCCGTCGCGCTCGATGTAGTCCAGCAGGGCGCGTTTGAGGACCGGGTTGTTGTGGCCGTAGTTGAGCGCCCCGGCACCGGAGAAGAAGTCGAGGTACGTGTGGCCGTCCTCGTCGTACATGTAGCTGCCCTGGGCCCGGTCGAAGACGGCGGGCCAGCCACGGCAGTAGCTGCGCACCTCGGACTCCAGGGTCTCGAAGACACTCAGGGCGGGCGGGGTGATGGTCACAGCATTCTCCTGGGAGATGAGTGGCAGGGGGGTGAGGAGTGATGAACGCGGTGGTGCTGGTGGATCTGGTGGATCTGGTGGATCTGGTGGATCTGGTGGGGGTGGTGGGGGTGGTGGTTCTTGTGGGGGTGCGGACGGTGGACCCGGTCGGGCGTCATGCGCCCAGGGGGCCGATGCGGTACAGCACCTCGGGCTCGTGCCCGCCGTCGGGGAACAGCCCGCCGTCGAACAGCACCTCGCGTTCGACGGCCGCGCCGTGCCGGTCGGCGAAGGAGGTGAACAGCCGGTTGGACGCGGTGTTGTCCGGCGTGATGGTGGTCTCGATCCCCTCGATGCCCGCACTCTTCGCGACCCGGGCGGTCAGCCCGTCCAGCAGGGCCGCCGCCAGTCCCCGGCCGCGGTGCGCGTGGTCGACGGCGACCTGCCAGACGACCAGGATCCGGGGGCGTTCGGGGCGGATGTAGCCGGTGACGAAGGCGACCGGCGCTTCCTGGGAGTCGCGCGCCACCACCGAGGTGGCCGCGAAGTCGCGGCACCACAGCAGGTAGCTGTACGACGAGTTGAGGTCCAGGGCCTTGGAGTCGCGGGCTATGCGCCAGATCGCGGCTCCGTCCGCCACCCGGGGGTGTCCAGCCGCAGTCCCTCCGGCATTTCTGTGAATTCGTTGCGGGCACGTGCAAGGTCTGCTTGTGCGGGGGTCATGGAAATTGAATTTACCCAGCAGGGCTTTGGATTGCATCGTCGGAGGGGGTTACGTGGGAAGGGGGAGTTGTGTTATCGCGCGGGCCGCGCGTGCGTGCGAGCCGACGCCGAAAAGGTGCGATTTGACCGGCACTTATGGGGCAAATTCATGGAGTGTGTGGAGTGTGTCACATCTGTGTAACGTCGGCGAGGCCGGCTCGAATTACCCTCCTCGGGGCTAACAAAATCTTGGCGTTTAAGAATCGCGAAACCGGGCAGACGAATATGGGAAGCTGCAATGAAAAGGCCGTGAATAACCCCGGAATTTAATCCCGGAACTACGCGTGCGGGCCGGACCCGGCGCGGACCGGCCGGCTGCCGCTCCGGGCTCCCGCCGCCTGCCCCTCCGGTCTCCCGGAGGGGCTCGTACAGTGCGGACCATGACTGAGAGCGCGGTGCTGCACATCAAGGGACGGGTGCTGGTCGGGCCGGACCCGGAGGAAGGGGTGCGTGACGAGCTGTGGGTGGTCGGCGGGCGGATCTCGTACGACCGGCCCACCGGGGTCCCGGCCCGCGACGTCACGCGCATCGAGGGCTGGGTGCTGCCCGGCCTGGTCGACGCCCACTGCCATGTCGGACTCGACGCCCACGGCCCGGTCGAGGCCGCGGTCAGCGAGAGCCAGGCCCTGCGCGAGCGCGAGATCGGCGCGCTGCTGCTGCGTGACGCGGGGTCACCGTCCGACACCCGCTGGATCGACGACCGCGAGGACCTGCCGCGCGTCATCCGCGCCGGCCGCCACATCGCCCGTACCAAGCGCTACATCCGCAACTACGCCCACGAGGTCGAGCCGGAGGACCTCGCGGCGTACGTCGCCCAGGAGGCGCGGCGCGGCGACGGCTGGGTCAAGCTCGTCGGCGACTGGCTGGACCGCGACACGGGCGACCTGGGGTTCTGCTGGCCGCGCGGCGCGGTGGCGGCGGCCATCGCCGAGGCGCACCGGCTGGGCGCGCGGGTCACCGCGCACTGCTTCGCCGAGGAGTCCCTCGCCCCGCTGGTGGAGGCGGGCATCGACTGCGTCGAGCACGCCACCGGCCTCACCGAGGAGACCATTCCGCTGTTCGCCGAGCGCGGCGTGGCGATCGTGCCGACCCTCGTCAACATCGCCACGTTCCCCACGCTGGCGGTCCGCGGCGAGGGCAAGTTCCCGCGCTGGGCCGACCACATGCGCAGGCTCCACGCGCGCCGTTACGACACCGTGCGCGCCGCGTTCGACGCGGGGGTCCCGATCTACGCCGGTACGGACGCGGGCGGCTCGCTCCCGCACGGGCTCATCGCGCGGGAGGTCGCCGAGCTGACCAAGGCGGGCATTCCGGCGTCGGCCGCGCTGTCGGCGGCGACCTGGGGCGCCCGGGACTGGCTCGGCCGCCCCGGACTCACCGAGGGCGCCTCGGCGGACTTCGTGGTCTACGACGCCGACCCGCGGGCGGACGTCCGGGTGCTGGAGGACCCGCGCCGGGTGGTGCTGCGGGGGCGCGTGGTGAGCTGATCGCAGTGTGCTGATCATTTCTTCGAACGGGACGGTTGAAGCTCACTCGTTGGTGTGAAGCGGTCCCCAAGTGGCTGTTGGTTCACCCTCCGTAGGTCAACGATGGCGGAGTCGAGGCCGTCGGCGCCCGTGATGTCCCCCGTGGCGATGCGTCGGCGGCTCCAACTCTCTTGTGGGGGTTCCACACTCGTGTCCTGTTCCACCAACTCTGTGTTCGGCGTGCCCGCGCGCCGACTGGCCGCCGCCGCTGCTGTCACCGCCACCACGGCGGTGCTGCTCGGCGCCGCGCCCGCGCACGCCACCGGCAGCGCGAACGGCTCCACCGCCGCCACCGGTCAGAAGGGCACCGCCGACGCGGTCGTCCTCCGTGCCGGGCTTGATGTCTCGCTCCTGAACAAGAAGGTCAACGCGCCGCTGGACGCCGTGCTCAACGAGGTCCACGCGCCGGCCAACGCGAACAAGACCGCGCTCAGCGTCACCCTGGACGGCGTCGACGGGGGCCGCCCCGTCCAGGTGGCGCGGGCCGACGTGGCCAACGCCCGCGCCGCGGTCGACGGGAAGAAGTCGGAGGGCAGCGCCAAGCTCCTGCACGCCAAGGTCTACGTGCCGGGCCTGCCGCTCGTGCCGCTGATCGAGGTCGACCAGGTCACGGCCAAGGCGACGTGCGAAACGGGCAAGCGCCCCAAGGCCGCCGCCAGCATCCCGGGCAGCGTGACCGTGCTCGGCAAGAAGGTCACGCTCAGCTCGTCCGGTACGACGAAGGTCAACGTGCCCGGACTCGGGGACGTCAAGCTCGACCTGGCCCGCACCGCCACCACGGCCCGCACGGCGGCCGCGACCGCGCTCGACCTGAAGGTCGCGGTCAACCCGCTCAAGCTGAACGTGGCGGAGGTCGAGGGGCGCGTCACGCTCGTCGAGGCGAACTGCCGCACGGCGGGCTCGGGAGCGGCCGAGCCGGGCCCGGGCAAGCCCGGTGGCGGTGAGCAGCCCGGCGGCGGCGAGAAGCCGGGCGAGAAGCCCGGCGAGGGCGGCGACTCGGCCAAGGGCGGCTCGGGCACCGGCGTCCAGGCGGGCAAGGGCTCCGGCCCGGGCTCGGAGAACCTCGCCGAGACCGGCGGCAGCTCCACCACCCCGTACATCGCGGGCGGCGCGGCCGCACTGGTCGCCGCCGGCGCGGGCGCGCTCGTCCTGGCCCGCAGGCGCAAGGCGGCCGCGCAGATCGACTAGCGCCTGCTGCGGGCGGGAGCCTGCGGCGCGCGGGTGATCCGCGGGAGCCTTGCACCTGCGGGTGCGGGTGTCCCGCGGGGGCCCGGCGGCGCGGGCGGTCCGTGGAAGCCTGCGGGTGTGGGTGGCCCGCGGGTGGTCCGCGGCGCGCGGTGGTCCATGGTGCGGGCCGGTTGGTGGGGGTGACCTCCGGTCCGCGGCCCGCGCCGCGGACCTTCCCTCCCGGGGCCTCCAGAGATCCCGGAGCCCATGGGCTACCGGGACTCCACGGGATCCGCGAGCTCACGGGGCACTGTGCGCCCCATCCCGTACGCCGGGGTACGGCGGTCGCGTGTATCGGTCGTGACCGCCGCACCCCGGCGTATCCGCGTTACAGGTCCGCGAGAACCTTCGCCAGCGCCTCCGTGAAGCGGTCCGTCGTCGCGCGGTCCCGGACGGCGATCCGCAGCCAGTCCGGGCCGAGGCCCGGGAACGTGTCGCCGCGGCGCACCGCGAATCCGCGGTCGCGCAGCCGGGCGCGGACCGCGGCCGCCCGGGGAAGCCGGATCAGCAGGAACGGCCCCGCCGCCGGCCCGCACACCCGTATCTGCGCGAACTCCGCCAGCCGGCCCAGCAGATGGGCGCGGTCCGCGCCGATCTGCGCGGCAGCCGCCTCGGCCTCCGCCAGCGCCTCCGCCGAACAGCACGCCTCCGCCGCCGCCAGGGCGGGCGTCGACACCGGCCACAGCGGCTGGGCGTGTTCCAGCGCCGCGATCGTCTCGGGGCCGGCCAGCACGTACCCGATCCGCAGACCCGCCAGCCCCCACGTCTTCGTGAGGCTGCGCAGTACGACGAGCCCCGGCAGGTCCGTCACGGAGGCGAGCGACTCCCGCTCGCCGGGCACCGCGTCCATGAACGCCTCGTCCACCACCACGGTGCGCCCGGGGCGGGCCAGCGCGGCCAAGTCCGCGGCGGGGTGCAGCACGGATGTGGGGTTGGTCGGGTTGCCGACCACCACCAGGTCGGCGGCCTCGGGCACCCGCTCCGGGCGCAGCCGGAAGCCGTCGCGCTCGTCGAGGAGCAGCCGTTCGACCGGCCGCCCGGCGTCGCGCAGCGCCGCCTCCGGCTCGGTGAACTGCGGATGCACCACGACCGCCCGCCGGGCGGGCAGCGCGCGGGCGATCAGGACGAACGCCTCCGCCGCGCCCGCCGTCAGCAGCACCCGGCCGGGCGGCAGCCCGTGCCGCGCCGCGACCGCCTCGCGCGCCGCCCGCCCGTCCGGATAGGCGGCGAGCCCGTCGAGGGAGTCGGTGATGCGGGCCTTGAGCCAGGCCGGCGGCGTGCCGGTGCGGACGTTGACCGCGAGATCGGTCAACGCCGCGCCGGGGCCCCGTACTTCGGCGTCACCGTGGTGCCGCAGGTCGAACTCGGTGGGTGTTCCGGCAGGCGGCCCGGCAGGCGATGCGGCGGGCATGGGCGCACGTGGGGGAGCGGCTGGGCGTTTCCCGGTGGATGCGGGCGTGCCCGGTGACCCGGCTGGGCGTCTCTCAGCGGACATGGGCGGGTTCCCCCGTACCGCGGACGCAGCGGCAGTCGCAGGCCGCGTCCGTGCGCGGTGCGGCCTCACCGACCAGCTCCGCGTACCGCTCCATGACCGTCTCCACCAGCTCCGCCACCGGCCCGACGGGCCGCGCGCGCACCACCGCCACCTCCGGGTGCGCCAGCGACCAGCCCTCGGCCTGCTGCCACGCCCGGTCGGTCAGCGCCCCCGCGAACAGTTCGTACGGTGCGACGACGACCCGGCGCGCGCCGAGCCTCGCGCACCGGTCGAGGCCCGACGCCACGTCGGGGGCGGCCAAGGAGACGAACGCCGTCTCCACGCCCGCGAACCCCCGGCCCTCCCACAGCAGCCGGGCGGCGCGGTGCACCTCGGCGTTGGCGGCCGGGTCGGTCGACCCCTTGCCGACCAGCAGCACCGTCGTCCCGGCCCGGTCGGAGGGCCGGCGTGCGACGTTGCCCAGCGCCTCGTCCAGGCGCTGTTCGAGTGCGGTGAGCAGCTTGGGGCGCGGGCCCAGCGGACCCGCGTAGGCGTGCCGGAGACCGGGGTGCCGCGGCAGCGCGTCGGCCAGTTCCGCCGCGACCGCGCGCTCCGCCCGCGCGTCCCCCACCAGGCTCACCGAGACGACCGCCAACCGCTCCGCCCCGCGCCCGGCGAGCCGGGCCACCGCGTCCGCGATCGAGGGCGCCCCCGGCTCGATCAGGCCGCCGGCGACGGGGACATGGGGGTGCTGGGCCGCCACCTCCTCGATGAAGGAGCGGAACACCGCGGCGGCGGAATCGTCTTGGGTGCCGTGGCCTGCGAGGAGCAGCGCGGGCGGCGTGGTCACGGGATCTCCCTGTACGTGGTGCGGGTGGTGCCGGACGGAAGCGGGGCGCGGCGGCGTGGGGCTGTGGGGGCGCCGGGCCGTCGTCCCTCCGAGACGTTACTGACGCCCGCCGTTGTAGGGCCACGCGGGGTGACCCGGGCCACCGTTGTTTCGGCCACGAGCCTCAGGCCGGCGGGCCGGAGCGGAGCGGACTGCGAACGCCTCGTGCGCGGAGCACGGGCCCGGCGCGTGGGCGCGGGCCTGGGGGCGTATGCCCGTCGTGACGGACTGCCGGTCACTGCGGAGTCGTCCCGGCCGCCCTGTTTCGGCCACGAGCGCAGGTCAGTGGGCCGGACCGGGGGTCGCTGATCCGTTGTGCGCGGCGCGCCCGGCGCGTCAGTCGCCCGGCGGCTGCGGCACCGGTCGTGCCGACGCGTCGGCGGTTTGGCTCGGGGCGGCTCCCCAGGCGCCCTCCCATGGGCGGGCCGCATGCCTGCTGAGGCGGGGAGGCTGCCGCCAGGGGGCGCCGAGGTGCGGCCTTCGCATCGCGCCGACGGGGGCGAGGCCCGGTCACCCGAGTGGGGCGGGCCCGACGGGGCCAGGGGCCGGAGGCGTTCGGCGGCGGGCCACCGCGCAGGTTGCCATCGCGGGGCGGCCGCCGCGTCCTTCGGACTTCCGTTTCGGTACGAGCAGTTCGCCGCTCGCCGCGCCGGCCGCCAGCAGGGCGGCGGCCTCCGCCACGCTCGGCGTGCCGAGGGCCGCGTGCGCCGCGGTGGACGGGCCCGGTACCGGGACGGCCGCCAGCGCCCCCGGCTCGTACGCCACCAGCGGTACGCCAAGATCGGCCGCCGCCGCCACCAGGCCCGGCTCCGCGGCCTTCGGCGCGGCGGTCGCCAGGACGACGACGTCGGCGGCGGACAGGTCCGCGTCGGCGAGCGTGCGCCGGATGAGCCCGAGGACCTCCTGGGCGGTCGCGCCACGGCGCGCGCCCACCCCCACCGTGAGGCCCTCGGGGCCAGGGTCGACCGGGGCCGGAGCGGTCTCGGCGGAGGCGGTCTCGGGCGGGGCGGTGTCGGCCGGGGCCGGAGCCGGCCCGGCGCGTTCGCCGCGCCGTGGAGTCTCGGCCGGGGCGGTGTCGGCCGGGGTCGTGCCGTCCGGGGCCGCGGCCGTGCCGCCCAGGACTGGGGCCGGGGCCCTGGGCATCGGCGGCAGCCCGCTCACGTCTGGCACGCGGCGGCGAACCGGGCCGCCGTGGCAGGCGTCGCCGCCCAGTGCACGTGCAGGTACGACGCGTGCACCGCGCCCTGGACGAACCCCTCGACCCGGCGCTCGGGGTGCACCAAGCCCCAAGCGGGCTCGGCGCCCGCGCCCGGTTCCACGGTCGTGCGGTGGAACTCGTGCCCGCGCGTCCGGGTCCCCGCGGCGGCCAGCGCGTTGTCCGTCAGCGCGACGCCCTCCCGGTAGCCCAGCGTCAGCCGCTCCGTCATCCGCGCCCGCGCGGGCAGCACCCCGCACATCGGGTTGCCGTCCAGCGACCGCGCCAGATACAGCAGGCCCGCGCACTCGGCGGCGATCGGCGCACCGGACGCGGCCAGCCGCGCCACGGCGGCCCGCAGCGGCTCGTTCGCGGACAGCTCGGGGCCGTACACCTCGGGGAAGCCGCCGCCGATCACCAGACCGCCGGTGCCGGGCGGCAGCTTCTCGTCCCGCAGCGGGTCAAAGCCCACCACCTCCGCCCCCGCGGCCGCCAGCAGCTCGGTGTGCTCGGCGTACGAGAACGTGAACGCGGCACCGCCCGCGACGGCGACCACCGGTCGCCGTGCCTCCGGCCGCTTCCCGCTCGGCTGTTGCTCGTCCGGCTGCTGCCTCTCAGCGCCGCGCGCCTCAGCGCCGCGCGCCTCAGCGCCGCGCGCCTCCGCGCGGCGGCCCTCCGCGTGGCGCACCTCCTCCGCCGGGTCCCACGCCGCCCCCGCCAGCGGCGGCGCGCTGCGCGCCAGCGCCAGCAGCCCCTCCAGGTCGCAGCCCGCGCGCACCTGCGCCGCCAGCGCGGCCACCGAGTCCACCGCGTCCGCCCGGCGTTCGGCCACCGGTACCAGGCCCAGGTGCCGACTGGGCGCGCGCACCGCCTGGACGCGCCGCAGCGCGCCCAGCACCGGGACGCCCGAGCCCTCCAGCGCGTCCCGCAGCAGCGCCTCGTGCCGGTCCGAGCCGACCTTGTTGAGGATCACCCCGGCGAGCCGGACCTCCGGGTCCCAGGACGCGAAGCCGTGCACCAGCGCCGCCACGGAACGCGACTGCGACGACGCGTCGACCACCAGCACCACCGGCGCGCGCAGCAGCTTCGCCACATGCGCCGTGGACGCCAGCTCGCCCAGCCCGCTCGCCCCGTCGTACAGCCCCATCACGCCCTCGACCAGGGCGAGATCGCAGCCCGCCGCCCCGTGCAGGAACAGCGGCGCGATCCGCTCGGGGCCGCACAGATAGGCGTCGAGGTTCCGGCCGGGCCGCCCGGTCGCGAGCGCGTGGTAGCCCGGGTCGATGTAGTCCGGGCCCACCTTGTGCGGGGACACCGCGAGACCCGCCTCGGTGAACGCGGCCATCAGCCCCGTGGCGACGGTGGTCTTGCCGCTGCCGGACGCCGGGGCGGCGATGACCAGACGGGGGACGTTCATCGCGCGCTCACCACTCGATGCCCCGCTGGCCCTTCTGGCCGGCGTCCATCGGGTGCTTGACCTTGGACATGTCGGTGACCAGATCGGCGAAGTCCAGCAGCGGCTGCGGCGCGTTGCGGCCGGTGATGACGACGTGCTGGGTGCCCGGGCGGTCGCGCAGGACCGAGACCACCTCGTCGGTGTCCACCCAGCCCCAGTGCATCGGGTACGCGAACTCGTCGAGCACGTACAGCTTGTACGTCTCCTCGGCCAGGCAGCGCTTGACCTGCTCCCAGCCCTCGCGCGCCTTCTCCTCGTTGGACATCTCCCCGTCGCGCTGGATCCAGGACCAGCCCTCGCCCATCTTGTGCCAGTCGACGGTGCCGCCCTCGCCGGAGGCGCCCAGCACCTTCAGCGCGTTCTCCTCGCCGACCTTCCACTTCGCCGACTTGACGAACTGGAACACCCCGATCGGCCAGCCCTGGTTCCAGGCCCGCAGCGCCAGTCCGAACGCGGCGGTCGACTTGCCCTTGCCGATGCCCGTGTGCACCAGCACCAGCGGGCGGTTGCGGCGCTGGCGGGTGGTGAGCCCGTCGTCGGGGACGGTGGTGGGTTGTCCTTGCGGCATTACGCGGCCCTCCTGGTCTGCTGAGCGGTCCGTACATCCCGTACCAACGCGGTCACGTTGTCCGCGCGGAGTTCATCGAGGGTGAGCGCGGTGGCGCCCAGCCCGCGGGCCAGCTCCGCCGCCAGCCCCAGTCGTACCGGGCCCGCCTCGCAGTCCACGACCACGGACGCGACGCCCTCGCCCGCCAGCAGCCCGGCGGCCTGCCCGGCCCGCGCGACCGCGCCCCGGCCGCCGGTCGCCCGACCATCGGTCACCACGACCAGCAGCGGGCGGCGCGCCGGATCCCGCATCCGCTCGATCCGCAGTACCTCGCGGGCCCTGAGCAGGCCGGCGGCCAGCGGCGTGCGGCCGCCGGTGGGCAGCTTCTCCAGCCGGGCCGCGGCCGCGTCCACCGACGAGGTGGGCGGCAGCGCCAGCTCCGCGTCCGAGCCCCGGAAGGTGATCAGCCCGACCTTGTCCCGCCGCTGGTAGGCGTCCAGCAGCAGCGACAGGACGGCGCCCTTGACAGCGCTCATCCGCTTGCGGGCCGCCATGGAGCCGGAGGCGTCCACGACGAACAGGACCAGGTTGCCCTCGCGGCCCTCGCGCACCGCCTCCCGCAGATCGTCCCGGCGGATCACCAGACCGGGGCCGCGCCGACCGCGCGCCCGCTGGTGCGGGGCGGCGGCGTGCACGGTCGCCGACAGGTGCAGCGCCGTCAGGGAGCCGCGCGGGACGCGGGCGCCGGTGGTGCGGCCGTGCGCGGTACGGGCGCGCGAGCGGCGCCCGGCCGCCCCCTCGCCCAGCCCCGGGACGTCGAGCTTCCGGGCCTTGAACGGGGCCGCCGCACCGACCGCGCGCTGCTCGGGCGCGGCACCGGCGGGCGGGACACCGGCGCCCTGACCGTCCCCTCCGTCGGCCGCCCCGGCCGGGGTCTCCGTGCTCGTACGCGGGCCCGGTACGGACGGGTCCGGCGCGCCCTCGGAGATCTCACCGGACGGCGGTGCCTGGTCCGGCGTCCGTCCGTCGGGGCTGCCCCCCGGGCCGCCGCCGGGACCGCCGTCCGGGCCCCCGTCCGGATCGTTGCCGGGACCGCCGTCCGGATCGTGGTCCGGATCGCCGTCCGGCCCCTCCGGTTCGGGGTCCGGCTCCGGGCCCTCGTCCTCGTCGGCGAACTGCCGCAGTGTCTCGTCGAGCTTCTCCTCGTCCAGCCCCGGCGCGTCGAACGGGTTGCGCCGCCGCCGGTGCGGCAACGCCAGCAGCGCCGCCTGCCGTACGTCCTCGGTCGTGACGTCCGTACGCCCCGCCCAGGCGGCCAGCGCCGTCGCCGTACGCGCCGTGACGATGTCCGCGCGCATGCCGTCCACCTCGAACGCCGCGCACACGGCGGCGATCTGGCGCAGCGCGCCGTCGCCGAGCCGCACCTGCGGCAGCAGCGCGCGGGCGGCGGCGATCCGCTCCCGCAGCTCGCTCTCGTCCGCCGCCCAGCGCGCCCGGAACCCGCCCGGGTCCTCGTCGTAGGCCAGCCGCCGCCGCACCACCTCGACCCGCTCGTCCGGCACCCGCGACGCCGCGACCTCCACGGTCAGCCCGAAGCGGTCCAGCAACTGCGGCCGCAGCTCGCCCTCTTCGGGGTTCATCGTGCCGACCAGGAGGAACCGCGCCGCGTGCCGCACGGAGACGCCTTCGCGCTCCACGTAGGACGCGCCCATGGCCGCCGCGTCCAGCAGCAGGTCGATGAGATGGTCGTGCAGCAGGTTGACCTCGTCGACGTACAGGATGCCCCGGTGCGCGTCCGCCAGCAGCCCCGGCTGGTACGCCTTGACGCCCTCCGACAGCGCGCGCTCGATGTCGAGCGCGCCCACGAGCCGGTCCTCGGAGGCGCCCACGGGCAGCTCCACCATGCGCGCGGGGCGCGCCGTCCCGCTCCCGGGCTCGTGCGGGCCGTCCGGGCAGCCGGGGTCCGGCGCGGCGGGGTCGCACGAGAACCGGCAGCCTGGGACGGTGCCGATGTCCGGCAGCAGCGCCGAAAGCGCCCGCACCATGGTGCTCTTGGCGGTGCCCTTCTCGCCGCGTACGAGCACACCGCCGATCGCCGGTGAGATGGCGTTCAGCAGCAGGCCGAGCCGCATGTCGGCCATGCCGACGATCGCGGTGAACGGATAGGGGGTGGGGCTCATACGGTCGTACCTCCAAAAATCCAGCCCGTCCTGGGGGTACCTCCCATGCGCGAAGCGCTATGGGGGAGCTTGAGGACGAAGCGAGAAGGTGGGGGTCCCCCCACGCCCCCAAGGGCGTAGGGGGAGGGTAGGGGAACAAGCCTCGGGTGCCGCGCGACGCACTCGCTCACGGCGCCCCCGGTGGAACGAAGCGCAGCCCCGGCGGCACGCCGTCCTCGATCAACCGCAGCAGCGCGTCCGTGTCCGCGTGCTCCTCGATCAGATCGCCCAGCCGGTCCAACTGCTCCTCGCGCAGCGCGCCGAAGGACGTGTCGGGCGCCGGGACGAAGGCCCGGCCCGCGTCCGCCGCGACGCGCCGCAGGAACGCCCGGCGGAAGCCGT
This sequence comes from Streptomyces sp. XD-27, assembly GCF_030553055.1. Classification (NCBI taxonomy): domain Bacteria; kingdom Bacillati; phylum Actinomycetota; class Actinomycetes; order Kitasatosporales; family Streptomycetaceae; genus Streptomyces; species Streptomyces sp. XD-27. Next base: position 1,637,122 of record NZ_CP130713.1, on the reverse strand, counting down.
CGCTCTCCAGCGAGCCGTGCCAGTGCGTCCCCCACACCGGGCCGACCCGGCAGCCGTCCAGGAACTCCTCGTCGCCGCCGCCCACTTCCGCGACGCCGTGGTGGATCTCGTACCCCTCCACCGGCTCGCCCAGGGCCTCCCCGACCGGCCGCGCGAGGGTCTTCCCGGCGGCGAACCGGATCCGCGCCGGCAGCAGGCCGAGCCCGTCGACCGTCCCGGCCCGCGACTCGACGTCGTCCTCGATCCGTTCGGCGAGCATCTGGAAGCCGCCGCAGATGCCCAGCACCGGCCGCCCCTCGGCGGCGCGCCGTACGACCGCGTCGGCCAGGCCGCGCTCCCGCAGCCACGCCAGCGCCCGTACGGTGCCGCGGGTGCCCGGCAGCACCACCAGGTCGGCGTCGGCCAGCTCCTCCGGCCGGTCCACGAACCGTACGATCACGCCGGGTTCGGCGGCCAGCGCGTCCACGTCCGTGAAGTTCGACATCAGGGGGACGGCGGCGACCGCGACCCGCAGCACGTCCGCGCCGTGCGGCGGCGCGACGACGCTCTCCCGGACCGCCCCGCGCATCGAGACGCGCAGCCCGTCCTCCTCGTCGATGCCGAGCCCGTGCGCGTACGGCAGTACGCCGAGCGTGGGGCGCCCGGTCAGGTCGCGGAGCATGTCCAAGCCCGGCTCCAGCAGCGTCACGTCGCCGCGGAACTTGTTCACCAGATAGCCCGCCACGTGCCGCTGGTCCTCGGCCGACAGCAGCGCCGTCGTACCGAAGAAGGACGCGAACACCCCGCCCCGGTCGATGTCGCCCACGACGACCACGGGCAGCGAAGCGGCCCGCGCGATGCCCATGTTGACGATGTCGGTGCGCCGCAGGTTGATCTCGGCCGGGCTGCCCGCCCCCTCGCAGATCACCGCGTCATGGGTGCGGCGCAGCTCCTCCAGGCACTCGGTGACGGTGCCGAACAGCGCCTCCTGGCGCCCCTGGTGGTAGCCGCGCGCGCTCAGCTCGCCCACCGGCTTGCCCAGCAGCACCACCTGGCTGCTGCGGTCGCCGCCCGGCTTGAGCAGGACGGGGTTCATCAGGGCGCTCGGCTCCACGCGCGCGGCCGCGGCCTGCATCGCCTGCGCCCGCCCGATCTCGGCGCCGTCGCGGGTGACGAACGAGTTCAGCGACATGTTCTGCGCCTTGAACGGCGCCACGGACACGCCCTTGCGGGACAGCCACCGGCAGATGCCCGCCGTCACCACGCTCTTGCCCGCGTCCGAGGTCGTCCCCGCGACCAGCAGGCCACCGCCGAGGCGGCTTCGGCCGCCGCTCATAGGGTCCCCCTTCCCGCGGCCGCCGGCCGCGCTGTGTGCGGGGCGCCGCCCGCGGTAGACCATGCCCGGCGCGGCATCGCGGCACGCGGCCCGGACGCGTACTGCGTGAGCGCGGCGTTCGCCTGCGCGGCGCGCGTACAAGAGGCGTACGGCGCGTGCGAGGCGTACGGCGCGCCCCACTGCGCGGGGCGCCTGGGTCGGACGGCGCGAGCGCGCGGAGCGCGCCGCGCCCCGTTGCGGGCGGACCATGAGGCCGCCCGCGCCCGCGCATACGCGTTGGCCGACGGGGCGGCGTACGGCCTGCTCCCGGCGCCTGTGCGGGGCTCGGGACGGCACCGCGCCGCATCGCCGGGGCCGCTCGGGCCGCGTCCTTCCCGGCGGCCGCTCGCCGCCACCTGCCGTGGCCGGGCGACCGCTCCTCGCGGTCGCCGCGTCCGTCGGGAGAGGCACGCCCCGCCGGACGCCTGCCCGACGCGGGCGCCGGTGCTCTGGCGCGCGTCCTGGTGCGCGTGGCCGCTCATCCGGCGGCCCCCGGTCCAGCCGCCTTCGGCCGTACCGTTCGTCGGCCGCCGTCCGAGAGGGCCGACCGCAGGGCGCAGACCGCCAGCCGTCCCGCGACGGACGTGGCCAGCGCCAGCGCTCCCACCCGGCGCGACAGTCGGGCCGCGCGCGCGATGTCGGGGACCTCCACCGGCCGCCCGTGGGCGTTCAGTACGGGCCGGTGCTCCACCCGGCCGCCGTAGGCGAGGGTGCCACCGAGCCGCACCCCCAGCGCGCCCGCGAAGGACGCCTCCACGGGGCCCGCGTTGGGGCTCGGGTGCGTGCCGCCGTCCGCGCGCCACACGCGCCGCGCGCCGCGCGGGTCCGGCCCGGCGACGGTGGCCAGCGCCGCGGTGAGCCGGGCGCCCGGCCACCCGGCGACGTCGTCCAGCCGGGCCGACGCCCAGCCGAACCGCCGGTGGCGCGGCGACTTGTGGCCCACCATGGCGTCCAGGGTGTTGACGGCGCGGAAGCCCACCAGCCCCGGTACGCCGCCGATCGCCCCCCACACCAGGGCGCCGACGACCGCGTCGGAGGTGTTCTCGGCCACCGACTCCACAACCGCGCGCGCGATCTGCTGCCCGTCCAGCGCCTGCGGGTCGCGCCCGCACAGGTGCGGCAGCCGCGCCCGGGCGGCGGCCAGGTCGCCGGCGGCGAGCGCGTCACCGATGGCGAGGGCCTCGCGGCGCAGCGACGTGCCGCCCAGCACGGACCAGGTGGCGGCGGCGGTCAGCGCGATGTCGGCGGCCCGGGACAGGGACCGTGCGGCGGGGGAGGAGGAAGGGCCGGGGGTGGCGGTGCGCCCCGGTCCGGTGGCGGTGCGGGCCGGTCCGGCGGCGGGCAGCCGTACGGTACGGGTCAGCAACGCGGCACCGGCGGCCGCCCCGCCCGCGCACAGCAGCGTGTGGAGCGCCCCGTAGCCCCGGTGGTCGTGCCAGAGCCGCCGCTCGACGGCGGCGGCGGCCCGTCCGAAGGCGGCCACGGGATGGCCGCGGCGCGGATCGCCGAAGGCCAGGTCGCACGCGAAGCCGAGGGCGGCGCCGCTCGCGAAGGACACGGCGTGGTCGGCGCGCATCGCCTCAGCCCGCCGTCACGCCTCGGTGGGCCGCTCGGCAGGAGGCGGCGCCGGATACCAGGGGCGTGAGGACCGCGGCGGAGAGAGTCCCGGTCGGGAGGTCCGCGGTCGTGAACGCCGTGGCCGGGAGCGCCGAGGTCGGGAAGCCCGAGGCCGAGAAGGCCGCGGTCGGCGGAGCCGCGCAGGCGGGCGGCGGCATGACGGTGCCGGGCATGGCGTTGTGTCCTCACTCAGGGTCCGCGCCCTGGCTCGACGTAACCGGCGGTGAGAGTCTCCTGGCTCCCGGATCGGCGCTTCCCCCGGCCTTCCGGCCCGCGTGACGCGGACCGCGCGTGGCGGTCCCGTAACGACGAGCCGTGACCTGTGGCCTGTGACCTCGGCTCACGGTGGGGGAGCGCTCCCCGGTGACAGTGGCGGGACCGCGCCGGACTCGCACCGGCTTCCTCTCCTGCCGCCGTTTGGCCTCGGCAGTCCACCATGCTGCGGGAACGGCCGTCAACTCACTCTTGACCTGGGCATCTCGCCCGCGGCCCGGCATGCGGGTGTGCCCCGGGACGGGTGTCCCGGGGCACGAGGGGCTGCGGCGCGGGTGGCCGTCAGCCGTTGACGATGAGGTTGATGCCGTAGGCGACGACCGCCGCGCACACCGCGTAGCAGGCGTACCCGAGGGTGCGTGCGACGGCGGACGTGCCGGCGGAGCCGGAGGTCGCGGCCACCGCGCCCTCCGGCTGCCCTTCGCGCTGCGGCGTGCGGGAGGTGCCGACGATGCCGAGGGTGAAGACCCCGACCATCGCCACGGTCACCACGAGGCTGACGCCGAAGACCTGGCCGAGAGCCGCCCAGTCGATGTTCATGGAAGCTTCCTTACCTTGCCGAGGGGCGTCAGGCCGTCGCCTGCGCGGCGGGGGCGGGAGAGACCGGCTCGGCGGGTGCCGGGGCCTCGGACGGCTGGTCCGCGGCGGCCGGGGCCACCGGCCCGGCCGGCGGCGGGGCGACCGCCTGGAGCGCGGTGGTGACGACGCCCGCGGGCTCGGCCGCGTCCACACCGGTGTCGTTGACGTTGGTGTGGTCCACCGGCTTGCGGCGCGAGGCCACCCAGATCGCGGCGCAGGCGGCGCCCGCCAGGATCGCGACGGCGGTGACGCCCCAGTCGCCCTGCTTCGCCAGCAGTGCGGCCGCGGCACCGACCAGACCGGCGGCCGGCAGGGTCAGCACCCAGGCGGCGGCCATCCGGCCCGCGGTCGACCAGCGCACCACACCGCCCTTGCGGCCGAGCCCCGCGCCCATCACGGCGCCGGAGCAGACCTGGGTGGTGGAGAGCGCGAACCCGATGTGGGAGGAGGCCAGGATGGTCACCGCGGCGCCGGACTGGGCGGCGAAGCCCTGCGGCGGCTGGATGTCCGTGATGCCCTTGCCCATCGTGCGGATGATCCGCCAGCCGCCCAGGTACGTACCGAGCGCGATGGCGATACCGGCCGAGGCGATGACCCACAGCGGCGGGTCCGAGTCCGGGGCCAGCGCGCCGCCGGTGATCAGCGCCAGGGTCATCACACCCATGGTCTTCTGCGCGTCATTGGTGCCGTGGGCCAGGGAGACCAGCCCGGCCGAGGCGATCTGCCCGGCCCGGTAGCCCTTTGCGCTGGCCTCGGGGTCGGTCTTCCGGGACGCGGCGTAGGTCAGCCGGGTGGCCAGCAGGGTGGCGAGGCCCGCCACGACCGGCGCGGCGACGGCCGGGATCAGGACCTTCATGACGACCTCGTCGCCGTGCACGGCACCGAAGCCGACCGAGGCGACGGTCGCGCCGATCAGACCGCCGAACAGTGCGTGGGAGGAACTGGAGGGGAGCCCCGCGAGCCAGGTCAGCAGGTTCCAGATGATCGCACCCACCAACCCGGCGAAGATCACTTCGGGCTGGATCCCGGATTCGTCGATGATGCCCTTGGAGATGGTCGCGGCGACTTCGACGGACAGGAAGGCGCCGACGAGGTTCAGCACCGCCGACATCGCGACCGCCGTCTTGGGCTTGAGCGCGCCCGTGGAGATGGTGGTGGCCATGGCGTTGGCCGTGTCGTGGAAGCCGTTCGTAAAGTCGAACACCAAGGCCGTGATGATCACGATCCCGATGAGAAGCGTGATGTGTTCCATTCACCCAGGCAATCGTTCGGTGTCAGTGGCACGGCGACCGTAGGGATACAGGGTGAACGGAAGGTGAACTGGGTCGGGCCTGGTGGTGACGCGGCCGAGGGGGCGTGCGACAGATCACGTGCGCCTGCGGTAATCCGGGGCGGAAGTGACGCATGTGACATAGGTGACGGCGCCTCGCGGGCCGGGCGGAGCCTGACGATCCTGGCGGGTCTGACTGGCCGGGCGGGCCGGTGCGCGGTCCCGGCGCGCGGTCCCGGTGCCCGCGGCGTCACCCGCGCGGGGACGTCGAGCGCCCCGTACGGCCGAAGCCGGTGGCGAGACCGCGCCGTCACCCGCGCGGGGACGTCCGCTGGCCGCTTCCCCCGTCCGCGCCCACACTGATGTGGTGCGCCTGCGTACCGCGGCGGCCGCGGCCGCCACCACCCTGATCGGTGCCGGAGCGGCCGCGCTGGCGGCCGGACGGTACGCCGGCGACGCCGCGCTCAGGCCCACCCCGGACCGGCCCCTGCCCCACGACCCGCCGCTCACCGTGCACGCCGCCGGTGACGGCCGGATCACCCTGACCCGCAGCTTCGCCGCGCAGCGCCCCGGGCGCTACGGGATCACCGGGCAGGACGTCCACGCCGTCGTCGGCCCGGTCCTCACCGACGTCCCGCACCCCGTCGACTGCGTGGTCCGCCGCCTGGAGCGGATCACCCACGGCGCGCTGGCCCCCGGCGCCCGGGTGCGGCTGACCCCGCAGGTGTACGCCGGCAACCCCCGCGACGCCCTCGGCCTGGACCACGCCGACGTCGACGTCCCCGGCGAACTCGGCGCGCTGCCCGCCTGGTTCGTCCCCGGCGCCCGCGCCACCTGGGTGATCACCGTGCACGGCCTGGGCGCCACCCGCGAACACCCCATGGTGGTCCTGCCCTTCCTGCACCGGCACCGCTTCCCCGTCCTCGACCTCGCCTACCGCGGCGACCCCGGCGCCCCCCGTACCTCCCAGGGCGCCGGCTACCTCGGCGACGCCGAGTGGCACGACGTGGACGCCGCCGTCCGCTACGCCGTGCGGTACGGCGCCCGGCGCGTGGTCCTCTACGGCTGGTCCACCGGCGCCTCGATGGCGCTGCGCACCGCCGCCGACTCCGCGCTGCGGCACCGGATCACCGGGCTGGTGCTGGATTCGCCGGTGCTCGACTGGCAGGCCACCGTGCGCGCCCTCGCCGCCTACCGGGTCCCCACCGCGCTGCTGCCGCTGGCGGTCCGGGCCGCCCACGGGCGCCTCCGGCCGCGGGGCCGCGCCGGGCACGCGGGCCCGCAGCCCCCCGGCTCCGACCACGTGGACCCCGGGCAGCTGTCCGTGCCGACGCTGATCCTGCACGGGCCGGACGACACCCTCGCGCCCTGGGGTCCGTCGCGCCAACTGGCCCGGCTCCGCACCGACCTGGTCACCCTTCACACCGTTCCGCACGCTCCGCACGCCGCCATGTGGAACGCCGACCCGCCCGGCTACGAAGAGACGCTGAGGCGGTTCCTGACACCGCTGATGTAGCGTGCGCGAACCGCGGGCGCGGCCGGCGCGCACACGGGCCCGGCGCGGCGACCGCGGATCGGCCGTAGCGTCCCGGCGGCGGCCGGGAAATCCGCCGGACGGGTTCCGATTGGGCTTTCGGGCCGTCAGCGGCGAGACTGAGCCCGTGACGTCCCGTACTCCGCGCGACTCCCGGCTCCGACTCGTCCCCCACCAGCCGATCGCCGCTGCCCGCCGGGGCATGGCACCCCGCGGCGCCAAGCGCCCGGCCCCGCGCCCGCCCGAGGGCACCCCGCTGCCGGGGGAACTCGCCCGGCAGGCCCGGGCGCAACTCGCCGGTGCGGTACGGGTCGCCCGCTGGGCCACAGAGCGGGGCGCGCCCGGCACGCTCTCCGCCGAGGCCGCCGAACGGGCCGCCGCCGCCCTGGGCGGCACCCCGGAGCAGGTGCGGGCCGAGTGGGACCGCGCCCGGCTCGTCGGGCTCGTGGAACCGCACGGGAACACCGCCCGCCCCGGCTGGCGGCTCCGGGCGTGGGACCGCGACGACACCGCCGTGCTGCGCGGCTGGGTGGCGCTCCTGGACGCCTGGTCCCTGGCCCGTCCCGCGCCGGAGGACGCCGAACCCGCCGCGGTGGCGGAAGTGGTCGAGGCCGTACCGCAGTTGCTCTCCCTGCTCCAGTTGTCGGCGGGCCCGGTACAACTGCCGGTCCTGCTGGACATGCTGGAACAGCGGGTCGCGGAACTCCGTACGGAGCGCTGCGAGGTGCCGTACGCCGCGGCTCCCGCACCCGGCGGCGAGGGCGGCGAGGGCGGCAGGGCGGGCGCCGAAGCCGCGCCGGCCGCGGCCCCCCGCGCGGGTGACTCCCCGGCGGCCCCGCGCCCGGATGGCGGTGAGCCCGCGGCGCCCGGTGACGCGGCCGGAACCCTGGCCGCGCTCCTGGACTGGGCCCTGGACGCGCTGGCCTCCGTCGGCTCCCTCGTGGTCCGCCCGGTCCCCGGCCCCGGCACGGCCCATGATCGGCGCGAGGCCGTGCTCACCCCGCTCGGCAACTGGGCGGTGTGGGTCAAGCTGGAGCAGATCTGCGTCGCCGCGCAGAGCCCCGCCGGAAACATCGAGCAGTCCGCCGCCGACATGCTCCGCGGCTGCGCCCGGCTCACCCCGGGCCCCGCCCGCGCCGAGTACCGGGCCTGGCTCGCGGCCCGCCCGGCGGGCAGCGCCGTCACCGAGCTCCTCGACGCCGCGCGCGGCGATGACGCGCTGCTGCGCGGCCTCGCCTTCGAAGCGCTGCGTGTGGTCGGCGCGCCCGCCGAGCCCGCCGTGCGCGCCGTCGTCGACGAGCCGTTCCTGCGCCCGTACGCGCTGCTCTGGCTCGCCGAGCTCGAAGGCGGCGACCCGGAGGACACCCTGCGGGTGCTCACCCGCGAGGAGGCCACCTGGCTGTGGGTGGACACCGCGGCGGCCGTCGCCGACCACGGGGAGAGCCCGTTGCTGGTCCGGCACCTGGAGAGCGCCGTGCAGGGCACCGTCCCCGCGCTTCTGGAGGAGGTACGCGCCGTCGGCCACCCGCGCACCGTGCAGGTGCTGGTGGCCCTCGCCGCCGCGCACCCGGACCCGGTGCTCGCCAAGGCGGTCCGCCGCGCGGCGTTCCAGGTGCACACCGGCGGTTCCTGACACGCCGGCCACCGGCCCCTTGTGATTCGTCCCACATCGTCGAGCGGGGGGCCGGACGTGACCTGGGGGTGGCCCCGCCGCCCAGAAAATCTGCTTGCCCGCCCCGGTAAACTGCTCCGTATGGCAATTCTCCTCGTGCATTAGGCGGCGTGGCCCGCGTCCCGTCAGTCCGTCCCGCCGTCCATCTGCCCAGGAGTAATTCCCGTGATCACCGCCTCCGGCATCGAGTTGCGCGCCGGCGCCCGCGTCCTCATCGAGTCCGCCTCCTTCCGTATCGCCAAGGGCGACCGCGTCGGTCTCGTCGGCCGCAACGGCGCGGGCAAGACCACCCTCACCAAATGCCTCGCGGGCGAGGGCATCCCGGCCGCCGGCACCATCACCCGCTCCGGCGAGGTCGGCTATCTGCCGCAGGACCCGCGCACCGGCGACCTCGACGTGCTGGCCCGCGACCGCGTCCTGTCCGCGCGCGGCCTCGACACCGTGCTCCGCAAGATGCGCGAGAACGAGGACCGGATGGCGAACGGCAAGGGCGCCACCCGCGACAAGGCGATGAAGAAGTACGAGCGCCTGGAGACCGAGTTCCTCACCAAGGGCGGATACGCCGCCGAGGCCGAGGCCGCGACCATCGCCGCCAGCCTCGGCCTGCCCGACCGGGTCCTCGGCCAGCCGCTGCACACCCTCTCCGGTGGTCAGCGGCGCCGCGTGGAGCTGGCCCGGATCCTCTTCTCCGACGCCGACACCCTGCTGCTGGACGAGCCGACCAACCACCTCGACGCCGACTCGATCTTCTGGCTGCGCGACTACCTCAAGACCTACCGCGGCGGCTTCATCGTCATCTCCCACGACGTCGACCTGGTCGAGACGGTCGTGAACAAGGTCTTCTACCTCGACGCCAACCGCTCGGTCATCGACATCTACAACATGGGCTGGAAGCTCTACCAGGCCCAGCGCGAGGCCGACGAGAAGCGCCGCAAGCGCGAGCGCGCCAACGCCGAGAAGAAGGCCGCCGCGCTCAACTCCCAGGCCGACAAGATGCGGGCCAAGGCCACCAAGACGGTTGCCGCGCAGAACATGGCCCGCCGGGCCGAGAAGCTGCTGTCCGGCCTGGAGGCGGTGCGGGCCTCCGACAAGGTCGCCAAGCTGCGCTTCCCGGACCCCGCCCCGTGCGGCAAGACCCCGCTGACCGCCGAGGGGCTGTCCAAGTCCTACGGCTCGCTGGAGATCTTCACCGATGTGAACCTCGCCATCGACAAGGGCTCCCGGGTGGTCATCCTCGGCCTCAACGGCGCGGGCAAGACCACCCTCCTGCGGCTGCTCGCCGGCGTCGAGAAGGCCGACACCGGCGAGGTCGTCCCCGGCCACGGCCTCAAGCTCGGCTACTACGCGCAGGAGCACGAGACGCTCGACGCCGACCGCACCGTCCTGGAGAACATGCGCTCCGCCGCGCCGGACATGGACCTGGTCGACATCCGCAAGACGCTCGGGTCGTTCCTGTTCTCCGGCGACGACGTCGACAAGCCCGCCGGCGTGCTCTCCGGCGGCGAGAAGACGCGGCTCGCCCTGGCCACCCTCGTGGTCTCCTCGGCCAACGTCCTGCTCCTGGACGAGCCGACCAACAACCTCGACCCCGCCAGCCGCGAGGAGATCCTCGGCGCGCTGCGCACCTTCTCCGGCGCCGTCGTCCTCGTCACCCACGACGAGGGCGCGGTCGACGCTCTGCAGCCGGAGCGCATCATCCTGCTCCCGGACGGTGTCGAGGACCTGTGGGGCGAGGACTACGCCGATCTGGTCGCGCTCGCCTGACCCCCTGATCAAGCCGGGTGATCACGGTGCGGTGGATCATTCGGCCGATGCGTGATCCATCATCTGAGTGAGAACGGCTCGTACCGCGGCGCGCCGCACCCACCCGGCGCACGCCGGGTGGCACGCGCCGCCCGGAGCCCCGTGCCCGCCGTGGGGCCCTCTCTGACCTGCCGCTTCGTCCGCGATACCGGACGAAAGAGCGGACGGAACGCGCTGGAATCTCGCGTTCCGGAGCCGCGCGGCCCGTCATTTCGGGGAAGTCTCCTCCCACGGACCTTGTCGAATGGGTGGCCAGGAACGCGCGGAGGGGTGATCATGAGAGTCCAGAGCGCACTTCCCATGAGGAGGCACGGGTGGCCGAGACTCTGAAGAAGGGCAGCCGGGTGACCGGCGCCGCGCGCGAAAAGCTCGCGGCAGACCTGAAGAAGAAGTACGACGCCGGTGCGAGTATCCGGGCGCTGGCCGAGGAGACCGGCCGGTCGTACGGGTTCGTCCACCGGATGCTGACTGAATCCGGCGTGGTGCTGCGTGGCCGCGGAGGAGCGACGCGGGGCAAGAAAGTCGCCGCGGCCTGAGCCGTCCCACCGACGGGTAAGGGCAGTGCCACCCGGTTGATCAGCCGGTCGGCCGGGTGGTTACTGTGCAGTCAACTTCACTTGACTGCGGCCGACCGGAGGCTCCCTGTGACCCTGCTCGACAAGGACGGCGTACACCTCACCGTCGACGACGCGGTTGCCACCGTAACCCTGTCCAACCCCACCAAGCGCAACGCTCAGACGCCGGCGCTGTGGCGGGCACTGGTCGAGGCCGGGCAGCTGCTGCCCGGCAGCGTACGGGTGGTCGTGCTGCGCGGCGAAGGGAAGTCCTTCTCCGCCGGACTCGACCGTCAGGCATTCACGCCTGAGGGCTTCGACGGCGAGCCGTCCTTCCTGGACCTGGCCCGCGGCTCGGACGCCGACCTGGATCGCACGATCGCGGAGTACCAGGACGCGTTCACCTGGTGGCGGCGGAACGACATCATCTCCATCGCCGCCGTCCAGGGACACGCCATCGGCGCCGGGTTCCAGCTCGCGCTCGCCTGCGATCTGCGGGTGTGCGCGGACGACGCGCAGTTCGCGATGCGCGAGACCAGCCTCGGGCTGGTCCCGGACCTCACCGGCACGCATCCGCTGGTCGGCCTGGTCGGATACGCGCGCGCCCTGGAGATCTGCGCCACGGGCCGCTTCGTGCACGCGGCCGAGGCCGAACGCATCGGACTGGCCAACCTGGTCGTGCCCACCGCGGAACTCGACGCCGCCGTCGCGGACCTGTCGGCGGCGCTCCTCGCGGCGCCCAGGAGCGCGGTGATCGAGACCAAGGCGCTGCTGCGCGGTGCCGTCGACCGCACGTACGAGGACCAGCGCACCGCCGAACGGGCAGCGCAGGCGCGCCGCCTCCGCGACCTGGCGGGCCTGTCGGACTGACCGCCCGCCACCCACGCGCCGCCGCCCCGGCGGCCTTTCGCCCCGCTGGTCCGCGTGCGCGGGGCCGGGTCCGCGACCCGACTGCTTCCGCCCACGCCGCGGAGCCGCACATCGACGCAGCGGGAAGGGGCGGGCTAAGGCAGACGGACGTCTGTGACCAGCACCGCCACCGTCACCGGCGCCGAGACGGTCCGCGCCACCGCCGCGCGTACGGCACAGGCCACGTCCAGCGCGCGGTGGCCCGGTGCCACCGCCACCTGCACCTGGACGTGGCGACCCGCCGGGGCGCCGTCCGGGGTGGCGCGGTCCTCGATCCGTACCGGCTGCCGTGATCCGCCGAGCGCGGACGTGAGCGCGGCCACCCCGGGGACGGCATGTGCCGCGGCGGCGGCCGCCACCGCGCCCGGAGGCAGATCCGGGCCCTGCGGACCGTCGTCCGTCCGGCTCTCCAGCCGGTCCTCCGCCCCTTCCTCCGCCCGGCCGTCCATCCGGTCGGGCTCTTCCGCGGCACCGCCCTCCGGCGCGGGCGGGACCTCCGCCGCATCCGCGGACACCGGCTCGTCGAGCAGCGCCGTCACCCGTACGTCGACCGCCTCGATCAGCAGCCCCAGCCGGTCCCCCGCCGCCCCGGCCAGCGCCGTCCGCAGCGCGTCGGCCACCAACGGCAGCGGCTCCCGGGTCGCGGCGGCCGCGCAGGTCGCCTCGATCCGCAGCCGGCCCGGCGGCAGGGCGCTGGGCGGTGGCGGCACCTCGGGCCGCGCCACCGCCGCCGGATCGGCCAGACCGATCCGCAGCGTGGCCAGCCGCGCGTCCGGCACCGCCGCCGCGGCGCGCCGCAGCACCCGGTCCGCCGCACGCTCGGTGAGCCACGCGCCGTCCCCGGGACCGCCCAGCGGGAGCAGGCGGCCGAGCCCCAGTTGCTCCCGTACCGCACGCGCCAGCCGGTCCACGACCACAGCCGTCTCCCCTTCGTCCTCGGTCTGTCCAGCCTGCCGCATGTCCCGGCGGCGGCGCCGTACGACCCACCCGACCCGGCGCGATCGGATCGCCGCGTCGCACATCTGCCCCGCTCCGCAAGCGGCAGCCCAAAGAGCTCCATAAAGTAATAAATGAGCCGAAAGTCACTCCACCGTCCGGAAAGGATGATCGGCGATGACGGAGACCACACAGCGGGGCCGGACCGAAGCCGTCACGACGGAGACGGAGCGGAAGCCCTCCGGAACCCGGCGCGGCGGTGGAGAACCCGGGGTCCGCGGCCGGACCACCATCGCCGACGGGGTCGTGGAGAAGATCGCCGGGCTGGCCGCCCGGGACGTGGTCGGCGTCCACGCCATGGGCAGCGGCTTCGCCCGCACCTTCGGCGCCGTACGCGACCGGGTCCCCGGCGGCCGCGTGGCCGCCGCCACGCGCGGCGTGAAGGCCGAGGTCGGCGAGGTGCAGACGGCCCTGGACCTGGAGATCGTCGTCGACTACGGGGTGTCGATCGCCGACGTGGCGCGCGCCGTACGGGAGAACGTGGTCGTTGCCGTCGAGCGGATGACCGGCTTGGAGGTCGTCGAGGTCAACATCGCCGTCAGCGATGTGAAGCTGCCCGACGAGGAGGAAGAGGAGCAGGAGCTGCGGGTCCAGTAGCGCCGGGCAGGGCTCGGCAAGGCCGGGTTCGGCAAGGCCGGTCGGCCGGGGCCACGTCCACACCCATACGGAGCATGCGACAAACGGAGTGCGCGATGAGCAACGCGGTCATCGGACTGATCGCCGGTATGGGGCTCGCCTTCGCCGGCTACTTTGGCGGCTTCGGGGCCTTTCTGTTGGTGGCGGCGCTGGGCGCCATCGGGTTCGTGGTCGGCCGGTTCCTCGACGGCGACCTGGACCCCGGCGACTTCCTCCGCGGCCGCGACCGCGGCGAGCGACGGCGGTGAGCGTGCCGGTCGAGCCCGCCGAGCGCGGCGCGATCCGGATCGCGGACCGCGTCGTCGCCAAGATCGCCTCGCAGGCGGCGTGGGAGGCGCTGGCCGGTGCCCCGGGCCCGGGGAAGCGGCGCCGCCCGCGCGCCGTGGTCGCCGTCCGCGACCAGGCCGTACGGGTCCGGGTAGCGGTCGAACTCGACTATCCGTCGGACATCGGCGCCCAGTGCGGCGCGGTCCGCCGCCGCGTCGGGGAGCGGGTCACCGGGCTGGCGGGCATGGAGGTCCCCGCCGTCGCGGTCACGGTCGAGCGCCTGCACTTGCCCCACCTGACGGACACCGGGCGGGTGGGTCCTCCACGCCCTCAAGGGCGTAGGGGGCGGGTGCGGTGAGCGACGCCGAACCGGGCACGGGACCGCCCTCCGAGCCGCCCTCCGGATCAGACTCGGGACCGCCCTCCGAGCCGCGCCCCGGACCAGACTCGGGTCCGCGCCCCGGACCGCCTGCCTCACGCGTGGACCTGACGAAGCCGACGAGGCCGACGCCCCCCGGCGCGGTGCGAGGCTCGGAGGCGGCCCCCGCCCCGTCCGGGCCGGCCGGCGGCGTACCGTACGAGCCCGCCGCCGGAGCCGGGGACGCGCCGGAGCAGGCCGGTCCGCACGCCCACGCGGGCCGCTTCTGGTCCGTGCGGCGGGTCCCCGCGGGCATCGTCGCCGCCGTGCTGCTCGGCGCGACCGGGCTGCTGCTCTACGACGTCTCCGCGGTCCGCGCCGACCAGCCCGCGATGCGCTGGCGGCGGCGGCTCGCCGACGAACTGGCGACCCGGCCCCTGGACGACACCTGGGTGATCGCGGGCGCCGCGGTGGCGATGGCCCTCGGCCTCTGGCTGCTGGTCCTCGCCGTGACCCCGGGCCTGCGGCGGGTGCTCCCCATGCGGCACGACGGCGCCGACCTGCGCGCCGGGCTCGACCGGTTCGCCGCCGGGCTCGTGCTCCGCGACCGGGCCATGGAGATCGCCGGGGTGCGCTCCGTCCGCGTCGACGTGGGCCGCCGCAAGGTCGTCGCCCGCGCCCGGTCGCACTTCCGGGACCTGGACGAGGTGCGGGACGACCTGGACACCGTGCTGCGGGACGGTGTCCGGCGGCTGGGCCTGGCCCGGCAGCCCCGCGTCTCGGTCTCCGTACGCCGCCCCCCGAAGGGGTGAGCGCGGGTGCTGCGGACCGTCAACCGGGTGCTGCTGGCGCTGACCGGCCTGGCGCTGCTCGCGCTGGGCGGCGCGGTGCTGGTGCCCGGCCTCGACCTGCCGCGCCACTGGGGCTTCGACCTGCCGTCGTGGTGGCCGTTCGATGGGCCGCGCGACGTGCTGCTCACCCGCGCCGACCGGCGGCGTTGGCGCGACGAGGGCTGGTGGTGGCCGACCGTCCTCGCGGCCCTGGCCGTGCTCGTGCTGCTCATGTTGTGGTGGCTGCTGGCCCAAGTGCGGCGGCGCAGGCTCGGCGAGGTGCTCGTGCCGAACGGCGACGGGGTGGAGGCGGCCCTGCGCTGCCGCGCGCTGGAGGCGGCCCTGGAGGGCGAGGCGGAGTCGCTCGACGGCGTCGACCGGGCCTGGGCGAGGCTGCTCGGGCGGCGTACCGCGCCGGAGGTGGAGATGGGGCTGCTGCTGGCGCCGCACGCGGAGCCGGCGGTGGCGCTGGAGCGGATCCGCGGCGAGGTGCTGGAACACGCGCGCGGCTCGGCGGGCCTGGCCCGGCTGCCGGCCGAGGTACGGCTGCGGGCGGTGCGGCACGAGGCGGAACGGGTGAGCTAGGCGATGCCCCGGCGGATTCCGCCCCGCACACCGGTCCAGCGGAGAAGGGGGCGGGGCGGAGGGGCCGTCAGAAGCCGTGCAGCGCCCCGCCGTCCACCGGCAGCATCAGCCCGGTGAGATAGGACGCCGCAGGCGAGAGCAGGAACGCGGCGGCCTTGCCGAACTCCTCGGGCGAGCCGTAGCGGCGCAGCGGGATCGCCTCGCTGTGGCGGCGGCGGGCCTCGTCCACGTCACCGGACAGCGCGTCGAGTTCGCGGACCCGGTCGGTGTCGATACGGGACGGCAGCAGCCCGACGACGCGGATCCCGCGCGGTCCCAGCTCCACCGAGAGGGACTTGGCGAGGCCCGCCAGGCCGGGGCGCAGCCCGTTGGAGATGGTCAGGCCCGGGATCGGCTCGTGGACGGAGGCCGAGAGGACGAAGCCGATCACCCCGCCGGAGTCGAGCGACGCGGCCGCCGCGCGCGCCATGCGCACCGCGCCCAGGAAGACCGCGTCGAACGCCGCCCGCCACTGCTCGTCGGTGTTGTCCGCGAGCAGCCCGGCCGGCGGGCCGCCGACGCTGATGAGGACGCCGTCGAAGCGGCCGAAGCGCTCGCGGGCGAGGGCGATCACCCGGTCGGAGGTGGTGGGGTCGGCGTTGTCCGCGGGGACACCCACGGCGTTCGGGCCGAGTTCGGCGGCGGCCCGCACCACGGCGTCCTCGTCGCGGCCGGTGATCACCACCTTGGCGCCGTCGGCGACCAGTTCCCGGGCCGCCGCGTGGCCCAGCCCGCGGCTCGCTCCGGTGATGACGTACACACGGTCCTTGAGTCCGAGATCCATGGGATCAGTCTGCCGTGGCGGAGTCAGGCCGTCGTGGCCGGGGTGAACAGGGTGCAGGCGGCACTGACCAGGGCGATGTGGCTGAACGCCTGCGGGAAGTTGCCCAGCAGCCGACCGGCCGCCGGGTCGTACTCCTCGGCCAGCAGCCCCACGTCGTTGCGGAGCGCCAGCAGCCGCTCGAACAGGTCGCGGGCCTCCTCCGCCCGACCGGTCAGCCGCAGGGCCTCCACCAGCCAGAACGAGCAGGCGATGAAGGCGCCTTCGGTGCCGGGCAGGCCGTCGACCCGGGTGCCGCCGCTGTAGCGGCGGATCAGGCCGCCGCAGTCCAACTCGCGTCGTACCGCCTCGACCGTGCCGGTCACCCGCGGGTCGTCGGGCGGCAGGAAGCCGAGGCGGGGGATGAGGAGGGCCGCCGCGTCGAGTTCGGCGGAGCCGTAGGACTGGGTGAAGGTGCGGCGGGCGCTGTCATAGCCGCGGGCGCAGACCTCCTGGTGGATGGCGTCGCGCGTCGCCCGCCAGCGCGCGGCGTCCCCGCCCAGGCGCGGATGAGTCTCGACGGCCCGCACCGCCCGGTCGGCCGCTACCCAGGCCATCACCTTGGAGTGCACGAAGTGGCGGCGGGGGCCGCGCACCTCCCACAGCCCCTCGTCGGGGTCGCGCCAGGCCGACTCCAGGAAGTCCATCAGCGCCCGCTGGAGGTTCCAGGCGTGCGGTTTGGGCGGCAGGTCGTGGCTGCGGGCGACCTGGAAGGTGTCGAGGACCTCGCCGTAGACGTCGAGCTGGAGCTGGCCGACGGCGGCGTTGCCGACCCGGACGGGAACCGAGTCCTCGTAGCCCGGCAGCCAGGGCAGCTCGTACTCGGGCAGCCGCCGCTCGCCCGCCAGGCCGTACATGATCTGGAGGTCGGCGGGGTCCCCGGCGATGGCCCGCAGCAGCCAGTCGCGCCAGGCGGCCGCCTCCGTGCGGCAGCCGGCTTCGAGCAGGGCCCGGAGGGTGAGCGAGGAGTCGCGCAGCCAGCAGTAGCGGTAGTCCCAGTTCCGCACCCCGCGGATCTCCTCGGGCAGGGAGGTGGTGGGGGCGGCGACGATGCCGCCGGTGGGGGCGTAGGTGAGGGCCTTGAGAGTGATCAGGGAGCGGACGACGGCGTCGCGGTGGGGGCCGTCGTAGCGGCAGCGCGCGGTCCACGCCCGCCAGTCGCGCAGGCTCTGCGCGAGGGCGTGGTACGGGTCCACCAGCGGTGGCCGGGCCTCGTGGGAGGGGTGCCAGGTGAGGACGAAGGCCACCCGGTCCCCGGCGGCCACGGTGAACTCCGAGCGGGTGCTGAAATCCCTCCCGTAGGTGTGGACGTCGGGCTCGGAGCGCAGCCAGACGGAGTCGGGCCCGGCGACGGCGACCCGGTGGCCGTCGCTGCGGCGCACCCACGGCACGACGTGTCCGTAGTCGAAGCGCAGCCGCAGCACGCCGAGCATGTCGACGCGGCCCGAGACGCCTTCGGCGATCCGGACGACATCGGGGGTGCGGTCGCGCTGCGGCATGAAGTCGGTGACCTTGACGGTGCCCGAGGCGGTCTCCCAGACGGACTCCAGGACCAGGGTGCCGGGGCGGTACACGCGCCGGGTGCAGGCTCCGGCCCCGGCGGGAGCGAGCCGCCAGTGGCCGTTCTCACGGTCCCCGAGCAGCGCGGCGAAGCAGGCGGCGGAGTCGAAGCGGGGCAGGCACAGCCAGTCGATCGAGCCGTCCCGGCCGACCAGAGCGGCGGTCTGGTGGTCGCCGATGAGCGCGTAGTCCTCGATGCGTCGTGCCACGTCGGACGTGTGCCCCCGGCGGCCGGGCGCTAGTCCGGGGCGGCAGCCGTCCGGGCGATGTCGCGGTCGTCGGTACCGGCCGGCTCGGCGGGGTCCGTGGCGGGCGCTGCTTCGGCGGGATCCGCGGCGGCGGGGTCGGCAGCCGCCTCGGCGGACTCGGATGCGGTCTTCGCGGACGCGGACGCGGACGCGGACGCGGACGCGGGCGTGGCCTTCGCGGACGCGGGCGCGGACGTGGGCGCGGTCTTCGCGGGCGCGGCCTTCGCCTTCGCCTCGGCCTCGGCCCGGTCGCGGCGCTCGCGGCGGACCAGGACGATCCAGCCCGCGGGCACGCCCGCGGCGAACAGCCACCACTGGATCGCGTACGCCATGTGCGGGCCGATGCCGCTGTGGTCCGGGGCGGCCACCGGTGTCGGCTGCCCGGTGCCCTTCGGGGACGACGACGTCAGCTCGATGTAGCCGCCGAGGACCGGGCGGGAGAGCGCCTTCGCGGTCTGGGCGCTGTTGATGAGCATGACCTGGCGGTCGGGCAGGCCCTTCTTGTCCTTGATGCCGCTGCTGCCGGTGGTCTCGTCGGCCCGCAGGCGGCCGGTGACGGTGACCTCGCCGCCGGGGGCGGCCGGCACCTTCGGGAACCGGGTGAGGTCCTCGCCCGCGGGGATCCAGCCGCGGTTGACCAGCACCGCCTTGCCGTCAGAGGTGAGCAGCGGGGTCACGACGAAGTAGCCGACACGTTCGTCCGCGCCGGTGCGCTGCCGGACCACGACCTCGTGCCCGGTGTCGTACCGGCCGGTGGCGGTCACCGTGCGCCAGGTGGCGTCGCGGGGGACGGCGCGGGCGGGAGCCGTGAGCGTGCCGACCGGGACGGCCGGGGCGTTCAGGCTGTCGGCGATCAGCTTGTTGTGCGCTACCCGGTCTTCGTGGCGGTGGAGCTGCCAGAAGCCCAGCTTGATCATGACAGGGATCAGGACGAGCCCCAGGAGCGTGAGGATCACCCACTGCCGGGACAACAGGAAGCGGTACACCCCACGACGGTACAACTCCGTCACGGGGCGCTCGCGCGGAGGGGTGGCCCCCGGGCTCCGGCCGGCGCGGACGGTCTCAGCGGACGTGCCTCAGCCGTGCCGGAGCGGCGGGCCCCCGGCGGTGGCGGATCCGGGGTTGTCAGACGTGGTCGACGATGCCCACTTTCCCCTCGGCGCGGGCGCAGTGCGCGCCGCAGTAGAAGTGGCCGTCGGCCTGCACTCCCTGGCCGATGATCTGGCAGCGGCAGTGCTCGCAGATCGGCGCCATCCGGTGGATCGCGCAGGAGAAGCAGTCGAAGACGTGCACCGCGCCCTGCGCGTGCACCTCGAACGTCATCCCGTACTCGTTTCCGCACACCTCGCAACAGCCCATGCGCCACAGCGTGCGGGGCGCGGTCGCGCGGGGCGAGCGGCGGGTGCGGCGCGTCGTCGTGACTTCACCTGATCGCCCGACGGCCAGGGCCAGGCGCCCCCAGGTGGACGTCAGCCGGGCACCGGCGCCGGCACCACATGCTGCAGCAGCTGCATGAAGGCCGCCTCGTCGATGACCGGGGTGCCGAAGGAGCGGGCCTTGGTGACCTTGGAGGTGGGGGAGTCGGGGTCGTTGGTGACCAGGACGCTGGTGAGCCGCGAGACGCTGGTGGCGACGTGCAGCCCGGCCTCGATGGCGCGGTCCTCCAGCAGGTCGCGGTCGATGGACGTGTCACCGGAGAACGCCACCCGCATGCCCTGGACGAGCTGTTCACCCGGTTCGTAACGCCCGGGGTTGGGATACGGGCAGGCGGGGCGCTTGCGGCTGGGGCGCCAGCTGTTCGACTGGTACGACCGCTGGTGGCCGATGGTCCGGCCCTGGCCGCCCGGCGCGGCTGTCGGGCCGTCCGACCACTGGGTGAGCGGCTGGCAGGCGAGCAGCGGCAGGCGCAGCCCGGACCGGGCCGCCAGGTGGAGGCTGGGCCGGAAGGTCTCGGCGAGCACCCGGGCGTCGTCGAGTGCGTGGTGGGCGCGCTGCTGGACCACGCCGTAGTGGGCGGCGAGGGACTCCAGCTTGTGGTTGGGCAGCGGCAGGCCGAGCTCCTTGGAGAGCGCGATGGTGCACAGCCGCTGCCGGACGGGCGCGGCGTCGCGGGCCCGCGCGTACTCACGGGCGATCATCGACCAGTCGAAGGCGGCGTTGTGGGCGACCAGCACCCGGTCGGCCAGCCGCGCGGACAGCTCGCCGGCGACCTCCGGGAAGAGCGGGGCGTGCTCCAGCGTCTCGGTGGTCAGCCCGTGGATCCAGACCGGTCCGGGGTCGCGCTGCGGGTTGACCAATGTGTACCAGTGGTCCTGGACCTCGCCCCGGGCGTCCAGCTGGTAGACGGCGGCTGAGATGATCCGGTCGTCGCGGCCGAGTCCGGTGGTCTCCACGTCGACGACGGCATACCCCTCCGGGTAGGTGTCCGGCCACGGGCTCGGCGGTGCGGCCGCCAGATGGTCTTCGAGCATGGTCCATGAGGATACGGGCCACCGCTGACAGTCACCGTGCCGACCCGGGGGTTAAGTGACGGTGTGAAAGGTGAGGGGGCTTTTGTGCGGTGCCCGGCGGTAACCCGGGCCGCTTGCTGACACCATGTCTTTCTTACTTCGGGGTAACTACCTCTAGTCAGGGCGCCGGGAGCGGCTCTATGTTGCGGGCATGCCGCACCTGCCCGATGTCGTGCTGTGGTCCGTACCGGCCTTCGTGCTGCTCACCGTCGTGGAGATGGTGAGCTACCGCCTGCGCCCCGACGAGGAGGCCGAGGGGTACGAGGCCAAGGACGCCGCGACCAGCGTCACCATGGGACTCGGCAGTCTGGGCTTCGACTTGCTGTGGAAGGCCCCGATTGTCGCGATTTATGCAGCGATATACGAGCTCACCCCGCTCCGCATCCCGGTGCTGTGGTGGACGCTGCCCCTGATGCTGCTCGCGCAGGACTTCTTCTACTACTGGTCGCACCGCGGACACCATGTGATCCGCATCCTGTGGGCGTGCCACGTGGTGCACCACTCCAGCCGGAAGTTCAACCTCACCACCGCGCTCCGGCAGCCCTGGACGACGTGGACCGTCTGGCCGTTCTACGTGCCGATGATCGCCCTCGGCGTGCACCCGGCCGCGGTCTTCTTCTGCTCGTCGGCGAACCTCGTCTACCAGTTCTGGGTCCACACCGAGCGGGTCGGAAAACTGCCCCGGCCCCTCGAGTTCGTCTTCAACACGCCTTCGCACCACCGCGTCCACCACGCTTCCCAGGGCGGCTATCTGGACCGCAACTTCGGCGGCATCCTCATCGTCTGGGACCGGCTCTTCGGCTCCTTCGTCGCCGAGACCGAACGCCCGGTCTACGGTCTGACCAAGAACATCGACACGTACAACCCGCTGCGCGTCGCCACCCATGAGTACGCCGCGATCGCACGCGACGTGCGCGCGGCGAGCGGCTGGCGGGAGCGGGCGGGGCGCGTCTTCCGCGGGCCGGGCTGGCAGCCGCGACCTGCGGGGCCGCTGGCGGGCGAGCCGGTGGCACAGCCGGTGGGGCAGTCGGTCGGCGAGCCGGTGGGACGAACTGCGGGGCCGTCGGCGGGCGAGCCGGTGGGACGAACTACGGGGCCGTCGGCCGGTGAGCTGGTGGGACAGCCTGCCGGGCCGTCGGCCGGCGAGCCGGTGGCGCGGCCGGTGGGGGAGAGCGCCACGTGACCGCCGAGCCCCTGACGAACCGTTCGGCACCCCCGGCGCGGCACCTCGCGACGCACCCCCGGACCACCGCCGCGCTACTCGCCGCCTTCGCCGCGCTGGCGGCCGTCCACCTCGGCGCGCTGCTCGCCGGGGCCGAGACGGCCGAGCACCTCACCAAACCCGCCCTGATGCCGGTGCTGGCCGCGCATGTCCTCACCCGCGGCGGCCCGCGACTCCTCGCCGCGGCGCTGATCTTCGGCTGCGGCGGCGACACCCTGCTCCAGATCGGCGGTGACACCGTCTTCCTGGCAGGAATGGGCTCCTTCGCGGCCGGACACGTCTGCTATCTGCTGCTGTTCGTGCGGGGCGGTGGCGGCCGCGTCCCGGTGGCCGCCGCGGCCGGATACGGGATCGCCTGGCTCGGCACCGTGGCCCTGCTGTGGCCCGACCTCCCGGCGGGCATGCGGATCCCCGTGGCGGGCTACAGCCTGCTCCTCATCGGCATGGCGCTCGGCGCCCTGCGCGCGGGCCCGCTCGCCGCGGCCGGCGGCGCGCTGTTCGTCCTCTCCGACACCCTCATCGCCACCGGGATCGCCGAGTGGCCGCAGGCACCGGTGCCGCAGCTCTGGATCATGCTGACCTATCTCGGCGCGCAGTACGCGCTGGCCGCGGCGCTCACGCGGGCACCGACAGCTTCCGCAACCTGACCACCGTGAGCGGGTCCGAGGCCCGGTCGTGGCTCAGGTCCCACCCCCGTGCGCGGGCGGCGTGCACGACATAACCGGCGCCGATGCCTCGGTACATGCGCGCCGGTACGTCATGCGCGGACCTGCTCCGCAGAAAGCGACCGATGTGCCTGTCGACCCGCGCCTGGTAATAAGCCGCGTCCCCCTCGTGCCCGAGCTGGCCCGGCGTGACACACCAGCCCGGGACCAGGGGGACGGCTTCCGCGAATCGGTCCATGACGCGCTCGAAGCCCTTCTCGAGGGGCGGGACCACGACGGAGAGGACCTCGACCACGAGCCCGACGGCGAGGAACCCGAGGAAGACCGCAAGGATCACCGCCCACCAGAGCGGCAGGAACAGCAGCGAGAGCAGACACAGTGCCCACAGCTGCCCGGCCGGGCGGTTGGGCAGGGGCCCCAGGGGTCGTGTTGATGTTGGTGCATGAGGGCGGAGGGTAGCGGCTGTGGGGTTGTCATGTCCCGGCGGGGCGTTGGCCGGGACGGATGATTCGCTCGGGCGGGAAGAGGTGCTCGTTGCGGACCGGGGTGTTGCTTAGACGGATGGTCAGGCCCGGCAGTTCTCGCAGCGGCGCGAGGTCGATGGGGCCGGGTGCCGTGCACCGGAACAGGCCCAGTTCTTCAAGCGCGGGCAGCTGACCTAGAGCGGCCAGGCCGTTGGCCGGTTCGCACTCCGTCAACCAGAGCGTCTTGAGCTGCTGAAGCGCGGTGACTCGTTCCAGGTTCAGCGTCGAAGGCTGAATGAGCTGCAGGAACTCCAGCTTCGGCAAGGCGCTGAGGAGGTGCAGTTCATCGCAGAGGGTGGCGCCTGAGAGGCTGACGTGCTTCATCTGGGGCCAGCGCTCGATGCCGTGCAGGTGGGTCGCAGAAGCGTGCCAGCCCAAAATGAGCCTGATGAGCTGCTCCCCTACGGGGAGCGATTCCAGGCTTGTGAGACCGAGCGGGAAGCTCAGGTTCAACGTGTTCAAAAGGGGCAAGTCGCCGAGCGGTGCGAGTGAGAGTCCCTGCCTCATGTCCATGAGCTGGAGGGTGTCGAGACTCCTTCCAGCGAGTGGGGAAAGGTCGCTGACGTTGGGGCAGTTGAAGAGTCCGAGGTGCTGGAGATCGGGCAGTTTCCGGATCGGGGACAGATCAGCGGACTGCGTGTCCTTCAGCCACAGCGCTTTGGTGTGGTTGCTCAGTCGGCCGAACGGAACCAGGTCGCCGGCGACGGTGACCTGGGCCACCTGCGGCAGTCTGGGCAGAGCAGCCAGCTTCTCTGCCGAATCGACCCGCAGATGCATGCGATGCAGACCAGCAGCATGCGTGAGCACAGTGCTGACGTACTCGTCTGTGTTGAAATGACCCCAAGCGTCGCCCACTTGGTAGGCCACCATCCCGCGCTCGTCGGCCGCGAACCGGGCGATGAACGCCATGGCCGCCGGACCGCCGATCAAGCCCGCCGTGTGCACGACGAAGGCGGCACACACGTCCTCCAACTCCGCCTCCGGCCCCGGCAGCAGATCCAGCACCAACTCACCCGCCCGCGCCAGCTCTTCCGCCTCCTGCCGGTTCCACGGCGGAATCAGCCGCGCCATCCGCTCCTCCACCTCCTCCCGCACCGCCGGATCCAACTGCGGCGCCTGCTCCAGACACGCCGCCGCCAGCAGGTTCAGCCGGTTCCGCGCCCGCTTGACCCGATCCGCCCGCCGCAGGATCCCGCGGAGCAGCCGCACCCGCTCCTCCGGGCGGGCGTGGCCCACCGCCATCCGTACGACGTCCTCCCACTGGTCGTCGTGGGCCTTGCTCACCAGCAGGCCGAAGTCCCGGGCCTCGACCGCCGCCTTGGCGGCCAGGTAGTCCTGGAAGGTCCGGTGGACGAAGTCGACCGTGCCCGGCGTCGGCTCCCGCAGCAGCCCGCTGCGGATCAGCAGGTGGCGGAAGACCTGTTCCGCGTCGCCCTGGGCCCGTACCTGCGGCATGGCCGCCAGCGCCCCGTCGACCATCTCGACCGCCTCGGCCCGGTCCGCCTGGACCTGGTCGTTCCGGATCAGCCAGTACGCCAGCTCCTGGAGCAGCAGCGTCTGTTCGTCCCGGGTCAGCTCCACGCCCTCGACCGCGCAGATGTCCCGCTCGGTGTCGCGCCGGACCAGCAGCAGCTCCAGCGCCGCGTCGTACAGGTCCTTGCGGGCTCGGGGCAGGTGCATCCGGCGGTCGCGGTTGAGCGCGCACAGCAGGGCGCACATCAGCGGGTTGGTCGACAGGCGCGACAGCTCGCGGCGGGTCGAGACCGCCTGGAGCATCGCCGCCTCATACGTGTCCAGGGACTCCGCCCGGCCGGTACGCGCCGCCTCCTGCCGTGCCGCCTCGTGCCAGTGCCGGATGAAGCTCCGTACGTCCTCACGGCTCATGGGCAGCAGCGAGTGCGCCCGGAAGCTCTGCGCGGCAAGCCAGTTCTCCGTGACGGCGGACGGGCGGGTCGTGACGACGTACCGTGCGTCGGGGAACGCCGTGACCAGCTGCCGCAGCCAGTCCTCCGTCCGCTTGCGCAGCCGCTGCGGGACCTCGTCCACGCCGTCGACCAGCACCAGCGCCCGGCCCGACGCCATCAGGCCCTCCACCCACCCCGCCGGGGCCGCGCCCGCGAGCGGGTTGCCCATGCTGCTCAGGAACTCGTGGGGGAGTGGCAGTGCTTCACGGGCGGTGAGGGCGCGCAGGCGCAGGACGAACGGGACGCAGACGTTCCAGTCCGCGAGTTCCGGTCCGAACGAGCGGCGGGCCGCGTTCGTGGCGAGCCACTGGACGAGCGTGCTCTTGCCGGAGCCGGCCGGGCCGCGCAGCAGCAGCCGTGAGCAGCCTGCCAGGGCATGATCGATCCGGACCGGGCCGGGTGCGACGCCTTCATCGGGTGCGATGCCGCCGAAGGCCGCGTGGTCCATACGGTCCGCGAGCTCCGCGCCTCCGCCGCTGACCCCCAGGCTGATGTACGCCGTGTCCAGCGCCCACTCCGCCTCCGTGCTGCCGAGCGTCACCCCGAACAGCTGGAGCCTGCTGTGCGTGGCGCGGACGAAGTCGGTGTAGCGGGACTCGAACGCGGCGGCGGCGCGCTCCGGTCCCGGCCCGAGGCGGCGGCGTACGTCATCCAGCGCCTCGCCCGTACGTCCCGCCCGCCGGACCAGCTCCACCTGCGACCGCGCCGGAAACTCCGGCAGCGCCGTCACGTACGCGACGATGTGCTCGCAGCACAGGTCCAGAAGGCGGTCGAACAGCGCCTCTCCGGCGTCGCCGAGCGCCGCGCCCACCCGTACCGCCGGCGCCTGCCCCAGCACGTGCGCGCGCAGGGCCCCCGGCTCCAGGTCCAGGGTGAGCAGCAGCTCCGGGTCCAGCGGTCCGGCCGCCGCGAAGGCGTCGGCCACGGCGGCGACGGCCGCCGCCCGTTCATGGTCCGCTGCCGACCCGGCCGCCTCGCCCAGCCGCCCCACCAGCTTGTCGACAAGCCGACCTGTCTCCTTGTCGGTCAGCTTCCGCGGCTGCCGCTCCGTCCGCCACTTCTCCAGCAGCGACTTCGCGATCGCCGACACGACCGTGGTGGCCAGCCGTAAGACGGCTCCCTCGACCCCGTTCACCTCGCAACTCCCCCTCATCCACGCAGCGTTGACGGGCGGCACCCCGAATCCCGCAGGGTACCGCCCGTCACAGGAACGTCGCGCTAGGCGATCACTCCGGGGTCACTCGGTGACCGCGTCCAGCGCGTCCACGATCCCGTAGCCGTAGAAGCTGTTCACGTGCGCGGTGCCGGTGCACGTGGCGTCTACCGTTCCGTCACCGTTCGGGTCGTACGGCGCGGTCGGGCAGCCCGGGTTGTCCGCCTGCTGCTTCAGCAGCCACTGGATCTCCTGCGGGCTGGCCTTGGGGTGCGCGCTCTTGACCAGCGCGGCGACACCGGCGACATGCGGGCCGGCCATCGACGTGCCCTGCAGGTAGGCGTAGTCCCCGTCGGGCATGGTGGACAGGATGCGGCCGTCCTTGGCGGGCAGCTCGGGCACCTGGTACTTGTCGCCGCCCGGCCCGGCCACGTCGATCTGGCCCTGGCCGTAGTTGGAGTAGTACGACTTCAGCGACTTCACGCCGGTCGCGGCGACGGTGACGACACCCGGGAGCTGGGTCGGCACGTCGAGGCAGTTCGCCGGGTCGATGGTGCGCTCCACCGGGGTGCTGTCGTTCGGGCTCGACTTGTCGACGATCGACTTGGCGGCGAGGTCGAAGTTCGAGTTACCCGCGGAGGCGACGTTGATCGCGCCCTTGCGCTGCGCGTACTTCGCCGCCCGGCCGACCGCGTCAAGGATGGCCTTCTGGTCCAGGTCATCCTTGCAGTTGAACATCCACGGGTCGACGTAGTAGCTGTTGTTCGTCACCTCGACGCCCTTGTCGGCGGCGAAGACGAACGCGCAGACCACGTTCTCCGCGTAGAACAGCCCGTCCTTCGGGTCGCTCACCTTGATGCCGGAGATCTTCGCGCCCGGTGCGACACCGGCGACGCCGACCCCGTTGCGCGCGGCGGCGATCGAGCCCGCCACGTGCGTGCCGTGGTAGTCCTCCTCGGTGTACGGACGCCACGCGCCGGCGCTGGTGTCCGCGACACCGCCGACGCAGTTGGCCGACTGCTTGGCCGAGAAGTTCGGGGCGAGGTCCGGGTGGGTGTCGTCCACGCCGGTGTCGATGACCGCGACGGTCACGTTCTTGCTGCCCGGGTTCACCTTGGCGGCCTTGTCGGCCTTGATGGCGGGCAGGTCCCACTGGAGGGGCTCCAGCGGCTCCTTGCCCGCGGCCAGGGCCTTGGCCGCGCTGCGGGCCGAGGTGCGCGGCGCCGGCACCTTCTCGGGCTTGCCGACCTCGGTGGTCGCGACCGGCTTCAGCGGCGCGGTGCGGGTGGCGCCGGCCGACTGCACGCCCGGCACGGCGCGGATCGCCGCGGCGAACTCCGGGTTGGCCGAGTGCGCGACGATCACGCCGATCTGCTGGTGGGCGGTGACGACCTTGCCGCCGGCCGTCTTGATCGCCTTCTTCACCGAGTCGACCGTGGTCTTGTCGGCGGTCGTGTTCACCACGTACGACAGCAGCGGCCCCTCCGCCGCTGTGGTCGCCGTGGGAGCCTGCGGGGCGGCCGAAGCGCCCTGGGAGAGCAGGCCGAGCGACGCGGTGAGCGCCAGTCCGACCGGCACGGCCAGCACGGCGCGCCGTCGTCTGGATCTCGGATGAGCCATGGGATCTCCACATCATCAGTGGGTCCGACCGCGCCCCCTGTGCGCGGTCGGGTACATGACGAGTGAAGCTAGCGCCGATCAAGCTCGCGCATCAATGGATTCTGGAAGAAATCCCGCGCAGGTTTCCGAATCGGGAGTCAATCCCGGAGCAGGTCGTTCTCTCTTTCAACCACCGACCTCTGTCGGATGGCGCCCCACCGCCCTACGATGCGTGACCTGGATCACTCGGCCCCGTCCCCTTGCTGACCTTATTCACCAGGAGAGACCGTGGACACCGCACCGCCCAACCAACGAGGGCAGCAGCATCCGCCGTACGCGGAGGTGCAATCGAGCCCCGAGTTCGGCGAACTGCGCCATGCGCACCGTTCGTTCGCCTTTCCCCTCACGGTCGCGTTCGTCAGCTGGTACCTGCTGTACGTGCTGCTGTCCAACTACGCCGGCGGCTTCATGGACACCAAGCTCGCGGGCAACATCAACGTCGCGTTCGTGTTCGGTCTGGCCCAGTTCCTGACCACGTTCCTCATCGCGTGGTGGTACGCGCGGCACGCCGCCGCGAAGCTCGACCCGCGCGCCAAGGCGATCAAGTCGGGTCTGGAGGGGGAGTCGTGAGCGACACCGCCCTCCTGCTCGCCGCCGGAAGCGGCCACGGCAACCGGCCGCTGATCATCACGCTCTTCGCGGTCTTCGTCGCCGCGACCCTCGCCATCACCGTATGGGCGGGCCGGCAGACCAAGGACGCCACCGACTTCTACGCAGGCGGCCGCCAGTTCTCCGGCTTCCAGAACGGACTCGCCATCTCCGGCGACTACATGTCCGCCGCGTCCTTCCTCGGCATCGCCGGCCTCATCGCCCTCAACGGCTATGACGGCTTCCTGTACTCCATCGGCTTCCTCGTCGCCTGGCTGGTGGCGCTGTTGCTCGTCGCCGAACCGCTGCGCAACTCCGGCCGGTTCACCATGGGCGACGTGCTCGCGTACCGGATGCGCCAGCGCCCGGTCCGCACCGCGGCCGGCACCTCCACCATCGTGGTGTCGATCTTCTACCTGCTGGCCCAGATGGCGGGCGCCGGCGTCCTGGTCTCGCTGCTGCTCGGCATCACCAGCGAGGCGGGCCAGATCCTCGTCGTCGTCCTCGTCGGCGCCGTGATGATCCTGTACGTCTCCGTCGGCGGCATGAAGGGCACCACCTGGGTGCAGATGGTCAAGGCGGTCCTGCTGATCGCGGGCACCCTCCTGATCACCTTCCTGGTGCTGCTCAAGTTCGACTTCAACGTCTCCAGACTCCTCGGCGAGGCGGCCGAGAACAGCGGCCTGGGCGGTGCGTTCCTGGAGCCAGGGGTCAAATACGGGCTCAGCGGCACCACCAAGCTGGACTTCATCTCGCTCGGTCTCGCCCTGGTGCTCGGCACCGCCGGGCTGCCGCACATCCTGGTCCGCTTCTACACCGTCCCCACGGCCCAGGCCGCCCGCACGTCGGTGAACTGGGCGATCGGCATCATCGGCGCCTTCTACCTGATGACCATCGCGCTGGGCTTCGGCGCCGCCGCGCTGCTGAACCGCGACGTGATCAAGGCCAAGAACAAGGCGGGCAACGCCGCGGCCCCGATGCTCGCCGAGGAGATCGGCGGCGGGCCGGGCTCCACGGGCGGCGCGATCCTGCTCGCCGTGATCTCGGCGGTGGCCTTCGCCACGATCCTCGCCGTCGTCGCCGGGCTCACCCTCGCCTCCTCGTCCTCCTTCGCCCACGACCTGTACGCCAACGTCATCCGCAAGGGCGAGGCGACGCAGAAGGAGGAGATCTCCGCGGCCCGCTGGGCGACCGTCGGCATCGGCGTCGTCGCCGTCGTTCTCGGGGTCTTCGCCCGGGACCTCAACGTCGCGGGCCTGGTGGCGCTGGCCTTCGCGGTCGCCGCCTCCGCCAACCTCCCCACGATCCTGTACAGCCTGTTCTGGAAGCGGTTCACCACCTCCGGCGCCCTGTGGTCCATCTACGGCGGCCTGTTCTCCTCCGTCTTCCTGGTGCTGTTCTCGCCGGTGGTCTCCGGCAAGGAGACCTCGATGTTCCCGGACGTGGACTTCTACTGGTTCCCGCTGGAGAACCCGGGCCTGGTCTCCATCCCGCTGGGCTTCCTGCTCGGCTGGCTCGGCTCGCTGCTGTCCAAGGAGGAGCCGGACGCCGAGAAGTACGCCGAGCTGGAGGTCCGGTCGCTCACCGGATACGGCGCCCACTGACGGATGGCGTGACGACCCGGTCGGCGCCGGGTCGTACGCCCCTTATGGACGGCCTCTTCGGCCCCTGACACGGACGGTGAGGACTCCGTAACTTCAACGAACTGTTGAAGATCCTGGGACTCACGTACGCTGCGAGAGAAGGCGCAGCGCAGGCATCACGTTCCGTGGAGGGGCCGCCACCATGCTGATCGACACCTACGGCCGGGTCGCCACCGACCTGCGGGTCTCCCTGACCGACCGCTGCAACCTGCGCTGCACCTACTGCATGCCGGAAGAAGGGCTCCAGTGGCTCGCCAAGCCCGACCTGCTCACCGATGACGAGATCGTCCGGCTGATCCGGATCGCCGTGACCGAGCTGGGCGTCACCGAGGTCCGCTTCACCGGTGGCGAGCCGCTGCTGCGCCCCGGCCTCGTCGGCATCGTCGAGCGCTGCGCCGCCCTCGCGCCCCGCCCCAGGATGTCGCTCACCACCAACGGCATAGGGCTCGCCCGCACCGCCACCGCGCTGCGGGACGCCGGACTGGACCGGGTCAACGTCTCCCTCGACACCCTGCGCCCCGACGTCTTCCAGGCCCTGACCCGGCGCAAGCGCCACCACGACGTCCTCGAAGGGCTCGCCGCCGCCCGCGCCGCCGGGCTCGCCCCCGTCAAGGTCAACGCCGTCCTCATGCCGGGCCTCAACGACGACGAGGCGCCCGACCTCCTCGCCTGGGCCGTCGAGAACGACTACGAACTGCGCTTCATCGAGCAGATGCCCCTCGACGCCCAGCACGGCTGGACGCGCGACGGCATGATCACCGCCGGGGACATCCTGGCCTCCCTGCGCACGCGCTTCACCCTTGACCCCGAGGACACGGACACGCGCGGCTCGGCCCCCGCCGAGCGCTGGCTGGTCGACGGCGGCCCCGCCCGGGTCGGCGTCATCGCCTCCGTCACCCGGCCCTTCTGCCGCGCCTGCGACCGCACCCGGCTCACCGCCGACGGACAGGTGCGCACCTGCCTGTTCGCGCGCGAGGAATCCGACCTGCGCGGAGCCCTGCGCTCCGGAGCGCCGGACGAGGAGATCGCCGCGCTGTGGCGGACGGCGATGTGGGGCAAGAAGGCCGGCTCCGGCCTCGACGACCCCTCGTTCCTCCAGCCCGACCGCCCGATGTCAGCGATCGGCGGCTGACCGCCGCTCCCACTCCTCCAGCGGCACGACGTCCTTCAAGAAGCCCCGCACACCCAGGAACTGGGACAGATGCTCGCGGTGCTCCTCGCACGCCAGCCAGGTCTTGCGGCGCTCCGGGGTGTGGATCTTCGGGTTGTTCCACGCCAGCACCCAGACGGCGGCCGCGCGGCAGCCCTTGGCCGAGCAGATGGTGGCGTTCTCAGGGGAGTTCACGGGCTCAACCCTACGGATATCCCTGCGAACATGGCGACGCCGGGCAGCCACGGGGGGAGCTGCCCGGCGTCGGACCTCGCTCCGACGGGGGATGCGGAGCGCGTACGCAGTATGTCATGCGGCATGGGGCCCGGTGCACCGGAACCGCGTGATTGATCTGAGGTTTTCTTGAGGATACGGCTCCGCGGCAGGTCAGCCGCTCGCCGCCGGGCCCTTTCCGCTTCCGTGGTCGACATCTTCCGGTGTCGGTTCCGGAAGATGAGCGCTCTCACCGGGGTCCAGCATCGGCCGAGTGGGCGGCTGGATGAAGGAGTTGGGCAGCGACGGGGCGTTCTCCCGACCGGCGTTGGCGATCACCACCGCGATGTACGGCAGCAGCAGTCCCAGGGCCAGCGCGACGAACGCGACGTGCCGTTCCACGTTCCACAGCACCGCGGCCAGCACCACCGAAATCGTGCGGATGGTCATCGAGATGACGTAGCGGCGCTGCCGGCTGCGCACATCCTCCTCGAGCCCCCGCCGCGCGCCGGTGATCCGGAAGACCTCCGTGCTGTTTCGCTTCCGCATCGCATTCCACCGCCTGACTGCTGTACCGGCTCTCCCCCGGTCCGGACACCCTCCACGGTACGCCTCACCTGGGGCCGGATCGACGCCGGGTCACACGGGCGGCCGCGTGCGCATCCGCCGGTCGGCGTACCGGCGGCTCCGGTGTGCGGCGTAGTCGTTCCGGACCCACACTGGGACCAGACGCGCAACTCGGCGCCGCACGAGGAGGCGACGACATGAACTGGCTCTGGGCGATCATCGTGGGACTGGTGCTCGGGGCTCTCGCCAGAGCCATCCTCCCGGGCAGGCAGAACATCCCGATCTGGCTGACCGCGGTCTTCGGCATCCTGGGCGCCATCGTGGGCAACTCCGTCGCGGCCGGGATCGGCATCGACGAGACCGACGGCGTCGACTGGGGGCGGCACCTGTTCCAGCTGGCCGGCGCCGTACTCATCGTGGCCCTCGGCACACCCCTGTGGGCCGCCATCCGCGGACGGCCCAGGGGGCGCGCCTGACCCTGGGCGTCAGCGCCCGCCGATCTCCGCGATCTTCCGGCCCGCCTTGAGGTAGACGGTGCCCGGGTCGGTGAACTCCCCGCCCTCCAGCACCTCGCCCACGACCTCGGCGAGCGGCCGGATGGCCTGGGCTTCGGTCAGCACCACGTTCTGCTGGCCGTCCGCGGAGTCGACGACCAGTCGCAGCCCGTTCTGCTTGGCGACCCGGCGCGCGGCCGAGGCGCTGGGCTGGAACGCCAGCACCTTCGCCAGCACGGCGGTGACGGACTCCGCGCCGTGCTCGGCCAGGTCCA
Source organism: Streptomyces sp. XD-27 (assembly GCF_030553055.1). NCBI lineage: Bacteria > Bacillati > Actinomycetota > Actinomycetes > Kitasatosporales > Streptomycetaceae > Streptomyces > Streptomyces sp. XD-27. Next base: position 1,604,591 of record NZ_CP130713.1, on the reverse strand, counting down.
CCACCGGCAGCGACTCCACGTCCGCGAAGCTCTTCTTGGAGAACTGCGCCACGAACCCGGCGCGCGCCGTCATCGCCGCCGCCACGCCGTACAGCGCCGCGGCGACCTCGCCCGCCAGGACCTTCTTGAGGTCCATCGGGTGCAGCGACCTGTCCGCCACCCGCGCCAGGACGAGCGCGATCTCCTCGTCCGTCCACTCGGTCCACGCCTTGAGGTACGGCTCCATCAGCCGGTCCGGCACCGACATGATCTTGCCGAACACGTCGTCGGCGGGCGCCGTCAGCCCGACGTAGTTCCCCTTGGACTTGGACATCTTGGCGCCGGTGCCGTCCGTGCCCTCGATCAGCGGCATGGTGACGACCAGCTGCGGCTTCTGGCCCTCCAGCTCCATGAGCTTGCGGCCCATCTGCAGGTTGAGCAGCTGGTCCGCGCCGCCCAGCTCGACGTCGCACTCCAGCGCCACCGAGTCCAGGCCCTGCGCGATGGGGTACAGCAGCTCCGTCATGGTCAGCCCGGAGCCCTCCGCCAGACGGTTGCGGAAGTCCTCGCGCTGCAGCAGCTGCGAGACCGGTACGTGGGCGAGCAGGGCCAGCAGCCGGGGGAAGGTGTACGGCGCCAGCCACTCGCTGTTCTGCCGGAAGCTGACCTTCTCGAAGTCGAAGAACGGCCGCACCTGCTCCCGGTAGGTGGCGAGGTTCTTCGCGATGTCCTCGTCGGTCAGCGGCGGGCGCTCGGTCGTACGGCCGGACGGGTCGCCGATCTTGGCGGTGAAGTCACCGATGATCAGGGTGACGTCGTGGCCGAGCCGCTGGAACCGGCTGAGGACGATCAGCGGCACGGCGTGGCCCAGGTGCACGTCCGTCGCCGTGGGGTCGATGCCCAGCTTGACGTGCAGGCCCCTGCCCTCGGCCCGCCGCTTCTCGATCCGCTCGGCGAGCCGCTCCGGGCTGGGCAGCACCTCGACCGTACGGGAGGCGATCAGCTCGGCCTGCTCCTTCGCCGACAGGTCCGTCAGGTCCAGATAGCGCCGCGCCTTGGTCTCCGTGAGCAGCTGCTCCACGGTGGAGTCGGAGGAGAGGTCCTGCGCCAGCAGTGCGCTGGCGCGCGCGACGGAGTCGCCGAGGCGTGTCATCGTGGCGTTCCTGAGGATGGTGGTCGGACGAAGGACAGGTCGAGTCTATTTGGTCATGCGGGCCGGTCACGCCGGGGAGATCGGCCCCGGCCGGGTCACACGCCCCGGCTGACCGAGCTCATGTTGAAGTCGGGCACCCGCAGCGGCGGCATCGCGGCCCGGGTGAACCAGTCGCTCCACTCGCGCGGCAGCGTCGGTTCCGTACGGCCCGCCTCGGTCGCGCGGGAGAGCAGGTCCACCGGCGACTCGTTGAAGCGGAAGTTGTTCACCTCGCCGACGACCTCGCCGCCCTCGACGAGATAGACGCCGTCCCGGGTCAGGCCGGTGAGCAGCAGGGTGGCCGGGTCCACCTCGCGGATGTACCACAGGCAGGTCAGCAGCAGGCCGCGCTCGGTGCCCGCCACCATCTCCTCCAGGGAGCGGGTGCCGCCCGCGTCGAGGATCAGGTTGTCGATGCCCGGGGCCACCGGCAGGCCCGTCAGGCCCGCGCTGTGCCGGGTGGTCAGCAGGTGGTTCAGCACCCCGTCGGCGATCCAGTCGGTGGCGGGCAGCGGCAGCCCGTTGTCGAAGACGGACGCGTCGTCGCCGGAGGAGTGCGCGAGGACGAACGGTGCCGCCTCCAGGCCCGGCTCGCGCGGATCGCTGCGCAGGGTCAGCGGCAGCCGGGACAGCTTCTCGCCGACGCGCGTGCCGCCGCCCGGCTTGCTGAAGACCGTCCGGCCCTCCGCCGCGTCCCGCGCCACCGCCGACCACATCGTGTAGATCAGCAGGTCGGCCACGGCGGTCGGCGGCAGCAGCGTCTCGTACCGTCCGGCGGGCAGCTCGATCCTCCGCTCGGCCCACGACAGCCGCCGCGCCAGCTCGGCGTCCAGCGCGGCCGGGTCCACGTCCCGGAAGTCCCGGGTCGCGCGGCCCACCCAGGCCGAGCGCGAGCGGTCCGGCGACTTGGCGTTGAGCTCCAGCGTGCCGGTGGGCTGGTCGTGCCGGAGCCGCAGGCCGGTGGAGGTGCCCAGGTAGCTGGAGACGAGCTCGTGGTTGGCGAAGCCGTAGAGCTCCCGGCCCCCGGCGCGCGCCCGGGCGAAGGACTCGCCCAGCGCCGGGGCGAAGGCGGCGAAGACCTCCGAGGAGGTCTCGGCGGGCGGCTCGGTGAAGTCGGCGGCCGCGGGGACCCCTTCGACCAGCGGCTGGGCGTCCTCGGCGGGGCCCGCGTCCCGGGCGGCGTCCTCGGCGGCGCGGACCAGCGGCTCCAGGTCGTCGGCGGTCACCGCCGACCGCGACACCACACCGGAGGCGGTGCCCTCCTTGCCGTCGACGGTCGCGATGACGGTGAGCGTGCGGCCGCGGGTGACGCCGTTGGTGGTCAGGGCGTTGCCCGCCCAGCGCAGATTGGCGCTGGACGTCTCGTCGGCGATCACCACGCAGCCGTCCGCGCGGGACAGCTCCAGCGCCCGCTCGACGATCTCGTGCGGCTTGTGCGTACGACCCGTACGGCTCATCGACCGGCCTCCTGCGTGGTGTTGAGACTGTGCTTGCCCGGGGGCGACCCCCGGACCCCCGGCAGATCCCGTGGTGGCCGCTCATCGACCGGCCTCCTGCGTGGTGTTGAGGATGTTGACGCCGCGGAAGAGGGCGGAGGGGCAGCCGTGCGAGACGGCGGCGACCTGGCCGGGCTGGGCCTTGCCGCAGTTGAACGCGCCGCCCAGGACATACGTCTGCGGGCCGCCCACGGCCGCCATCGACCCCCAGAAGTCCGTGGTGGTGGCCTGGTAGGCCACATCGCGCAGCTGGCCCGCCAGCCGGCCGTTCTCGATCTTGAAGAAGCGCTGGCCGGTGAACTGGAAGTTGTACCTCTGCATGTCGATCGACCAGGAGCGGTCGCCGACGACGTAGATCCCGCGCTCCACCCCGGAGATCAGCTCCTCCGTGGACGGCCCGCCGGGCGCGGGCTGGAGCGAGACGTTCGCCATCCGCTGGACGGGGACGTGGGCGGGGGAGTCCGCGTAGGCGCAGCCGTTGGACCGGCCGAGCCCGGTGAGCCTCGCGATCCGCCGGTCCAGCTGGTAGCCCACCAGCACCCCGTCCTTGACCAGGTCCCAGGACTGGCCGGCCACGCCCTCGTCGTCGTACCCGATGGTGGCCAGGCCGTGCTCGGCGGTCCGGTCCCCGGTGACGTTCATGATCTCCGAGCCGTACCGGAGCTTCCCGAGCTGGTCGAACGTGGCGAACGAGGTGCCCGCGTACGCCGCCTCGTAGCCCAGCGCCCGGTCCAGCTCGGTGGCGTGGCCGATCGACTCGTGGATGGTCAGCCACAGATTGGACGGGTCCACCACCAGGTCGTACGCCCCGGCCTCGACGGACGGCGCGCTCATCTTCTCGGCGAGCAGGGCGGGGATCTCGGCCAGCTCGGCGTCCCAGTCCCAGCCCGTTCCCCGGAGGTACTCCCAGCCGCGGCCCGCCGGCGGCGCGAGCGTGCGCATGGAGTCGAACTCGCCGCTCTCCGGATCCACGGCCACGGCCGTCAACTGCGGGTGCACCCGCACGCGCTGCTGCGTGGTCGTGGTCCCCGCGGTGTCCGCGTAGAACTTGTTCTCGTGGACGGAGAGCAGCGACGCGTCCGCGTGCGCGACCCCCTTCGCGGCCAGCAGCCGCTCGCTCCAGTCCGCGAGCAGCGCGGTCTTCTCCGCGTCGGGTACCTCGAACGGGTCGGTCTCGTAGGCGGAGACCCAGGTGCGGTCGGCGTGCACCGGCTCGTCCGCCAGCTCCACCCGCTCGTCGGATCCGGCGGCGGCGATCACCTTGGCCGACAGCTTGGCCATCGCCACCGCCTGCGCGGCGACCCGGGCCGCCGCGTCCATCGTCAGATCCACCCCCGAGGCGAATCCCCACGCGCCGCCGTGCACCACGCGCACCGCGTAGCCCAGATCGGTGATGTCGGACGAAGCGGCGGGCTTGGCGTCCCGCAGCCGCAGGGACGCGCTGCGCACCCGCTCGAAGCGGAAGTCGGCGTGGTCGGCTCCCAGCGCGCGGGCGCGGGCGAGGGCGGCGTCCGCGAGTGCCCGCAGCGGCAGTGCCAGGAAGTCCTCGTCGATGGAATGGGGCACGTGATCCTCCCGTGGTCGGCACCTTGATCATGCCGTGTGCGGGGCGCGGTCGCCCAGTGCTTTCTGTAGGGAGTCCACAGTGACAAATGTCAGCCCCTGTGCGGGGCCGATTCTCTGTCCGGGGTCCCAGCCCGATAGTTTCAGGGGGTACACAGGCGACATACGCAGCGACATTCAACAGAGAGGGTGGTCCCTTGAGCCGCTCGGTTCTCGTCACCGGAGGCAACCGCGGCATCGGCCTCGCCATCGCCCGCGCGTTCGCCGAAGCAGGCGACAAGGTCGCCATCACCTACCGCAGTGGCGAGCCGCCCGCGGGCTTCCTCGCCGTGAAGTGCGACATCACGGACCCGGAGCAGGTCGAGCAGGCGTACAAGGAGATCGAGGAGAAGCACGGCGCGGTCGAGGTGCTGGTGGCCAACGCCGGCGTCACCCGCGACCAGCTGCTGATGCGGATGTCCGAGGAGGACTTCACCTCGGTCCTGGACACCAACCTGACCGGCACCTTCCGGGTGGTCAAGCGGGCCAACCGCGGCATGCTGCGGGCCCGCAAGGGGCGTGTCGTCCTCATCTCGTCCGTCGTGGGGCTGCTCGGTTCCGCGGGGCAGGCGAACTACGCCGCCTCCAAGGCCGGAATGGTGGGCTTCGCCCGCTCCCTCGCCCGCGAGCTGGGCTCGCGCAACATCACCGTCAACGTGGTCGCCCCCGGCTTCGTCGACACCGACATGACCCGCGCGCTCAGCGACGAGCAGCGGGAGGGCATCGTGAAGCAGGTGCCGCTGGCGCGCTACGCGCAGCCGGAGGAGATCGCCGCCGCGGTCCGCTTCCTGGCCTCCGACGAGGCCGCGTACATCACTGGAGCCGTCATCCCCGTCGACGGCGGATTGGGCATGGGTCACTGAACGTCATGAGTGGAATTCTCGCCGGAAAGCGCATCCTGATCACGGGCGTCATCACCGACGCCTCCATCGGCTTCCACGCCGCCAAGCTGGCCCAGGAGGAGGGCGCCGAGGTCATCCTCACCGGCTTCGGGCGGCTGTCGCTGGTCGAGCGGATCGCCAAGCGGCTGCCCAAGCCCGCCCCGGTCATCGAGCTGGACGTCACCAACCAGGAGCACCTGGACGGCCTCGCGGACAAGGTGCGCGAGCACCTGGGCGAGGGCGTGGACCTGGACGGCGTCGTGCACTCGATCGCCTTCGGCCCGCAGGGCGCGTTCAACTTCCTCGAGGCGTCCTGGGAGGACGTGGCCACCGCCGTGCACGTCTCGGCGTACTCGCTGAAGTCGCTGACCACGGCGCTGCTGCCGCTGATGCCGCGCGGCGGTTCGGTCGTGGGCCTGACTTTCGACGCGAAGTTCGCCTGGCCGGTGTACGACTGGATGGGCGTCGCCAAGGCGGCCCTGGAGTCCACCTCCCGCTACCTGGCCCGCGACCTGGGCAAGGTCAACGTCCGCTCCAACCTGGTCTCCGCCGGGCCGATCAAGTCGATGGCCGCCAAGTCCATCCCCGGCTTCGAGGTGCTGGCGGACGAGTGGGGCGACCGCGCGCCGATCGGCTGGGACATCGCGGACCCGGAGCCCGCGGCCCGCGGCGTGGTCGCGCTGCTGTCGGACTGGTTCCCCAAGACCACCGGCGAGGTCGTGCACGTCGACGGCGGTGTGCACATGATGGGCGTCTGAGCCCGTAGTACCGCCCGGTACAGCCTGTCGATGCCCCGGTTCCCGCGAGCGCGCGGGGGCCGGGGCATCGCCCGTTCGGGTCAGCGCGGCGGGCGCCGATGCCGCCGTGGCGGCATCGTGGAGTACGTACCGCGTGACTGCGTTCACAGGAACGTCGGAGTACATCCCCCGTACATCCCCTTGAGGTGCAGCCGCGGCGTGCGCGCCGCAGCACGGCCGAGGAGGTTCCGCCATGCGTAGGTCCCGCCGGTCCCGATTCGCCGCGGCCGTGGTGGTGCTCATAGCCGCCGCCTGCGCGGTCGCCGCGGCCGCCGAGCACATCGCCGCCGCCGACCCGTCGCCCGGCCGGCCGCGGCCACGGGACGAACGCGCCGCCTGCAACGCCTGGGTGCGCGGCTCCCACGCCACCGCGACCTGCTTCAACCCCTACCCCCAGACGGACCGGGTGCAGCTCCACGTGGAGTGCGAGCGCTGGTGGGACCCGGACATGGACGGCGCCCCGGTCGAGGTGGGACCGGCCCAGTACGTCCAGCTGTCGCAGCGGTGCTGGAAGGAGATACGGGAGGCGTGGGTGAGCCACCTGCGCTGACGTGCCAGGACGGCTGAGGTGTCAGGGCCGCCAACGTGCCTGGGCCGCCCACGTGTCTCGGCCGCCGACGTGCCTGGACCAGGCCCGGGGTGGAGCCCCGGTCACGAGCCCAGACGCGAGAGACGGCACGCGTACGGATGCGCGCCGGCCTCCGCCGCCGCCCGTTCCCCGTCCCCGTCCCGGATCGCCGCCACCAGCCGCGCGTGGTCCACATGCGCCTCCGGCCGCAGCACGCGGCCGACGTCCGCGCGCAGGAAGTCCCGCAGCACGCCGCCCAGGTCGGCGTAGAGCTCCGCCAGGACCTCGTTGTGCGCGGCGGCGACCACCGCCATGTGCAGCGTCGCGTCCGCCTCCACGAACGCCTCCGTGTCACCGGACTCCCACGCGCGCTCGCGCCGGTCCAGCAGCGCGTCGAGCTGCTTGACATCGTGCTCGGTGCGGCGCTCCGCCGCGAGCTGCGCCGCCTTCGTCTCCAGGGCGCTGCGCAGTTCGGCGACGTGCAGCGGGTCGGCGTCGGCGAAGCGGCGGTTCATCACCCCGGAAAGCTCGCTGGTCGCCACCACGTACGTGCCCGAACCCTGCCGGATGTCCAGCAGCCCGTTGTGCGCGAGCGCGCGGACCGCCTCCCGCACGGTGTTGCGGGCCACCCCGAGCTGCTCCACCAGCTCGGGCTCGGTCGGGATGCGCGATCCCACCGGCCACTCGCCGGAGGTGATCTGGGCGCGCAGCTGGGCGATCACCTGGTCGGCGAGCGCGGAGCGCCGGGGCGAGGTCAGCGGCATGACTCTCCTGGCTTCGAGCCGTCAGCGGGTGGGAGGGCTCTCCCATGATGCCGCTCGCGGGCGGGCGCGAGGCCGCAGGCACCGCAAACGATTGGACAGGCATTCATCCCATGATTCTATGATGACCTCATGGCAGATGACGAGCTTGCGACGATCGACTCCGCCGCCCCGGCGCCGACCGGGACCGCACACACGGCCCGGATCGCGGGTCCGGGGACCTCGGCCGCTGGGGCGGCAGCCCCCGGTGCCGCGGCGGCGTCCGGGTCGAGAGCCGCCGCCGTCGCCCCGTCCGGCGCCGACGTCTCGCCCTGGCCGCGGCGGCTGATGATCGCCGGCCTCGTCCTCGCCGCCGTCAACCTCCGGCCCGCCATCACCAGCCTCGGCGCCCTGCTCGAGGAAGTGCGGGACGGCCTGGGGATGAGCGGCACGGTCGCCGGACTGCTGACCTCCGTACCCGCTCTGTGCTTCGCGCTCTTCGGGCTCACCGCGCCCTGGCTGGCCCGCCGCTGGGGTCCGGCCACCGTGGTCTGCGCCGGACTGGCCGCCATCACCGCGGGCCTGGTCATACGGCCGTTCGCGGGCGGCACCGCCGTGTTCCTGGCGGCCAGCGCGCTCGCCCTGGCCGGTATCGCCGTGAGCAACGTCCTCATCCCGGTGATCATCAAGCGCTGGTTCCCCGACCGGGTGGGCGCCATGACCGGCCTGTACTCCATGGCCCTGGCCCTGGGCACCTCCGCGGCGGCCGCCGTCACGGTGCCCATGACCGACGCCATGGGCGGCGACTGGCGCACCGGCCTGGGCGTGTGGGCGCTGCTGGCCGCCGTCGCCGTGCTGCCCTGGCTCGCCGTCGCCGGCGGGCGTACGAACCGGCAGGCGCGCCGCGAGTCCCGCGCCGGGACGCCGGAGGACGCCCCCGCGATCCGTATCACCCGCAGCCCCATCGCCTGGTCGATCGCGGTGTTCTTCGGCCTCCAGGCCACCGCCGCGTACATCACCATGGGCTGGATGCCGCAGATCTTCCGGGACGCCGGGGTCTCCGCCTCCACCGCCGGGGTGCTGCTGGCGATCACCATGGCGATGGGCGTGCCGCTGTCCTTCGTCCTGCCGCGGATCGCGGCCCGGCTGCGCCACCAGGGCGTGCTCGCGGTGGTCCTCGGCGTCTTCGGGCTCACCGGCTACGCCGGGCTGTGGCTCGCCCCGGCCGGCGGCGCCTGGGTCTGGGCCCTGCTGCTCGGCGTCTCCAACTGCGCCTTCCCGCTCGCCCTCACCATGATCGGTATGCGCGCCCGGTCCGGCGCCGGCGTGGTCAAGCTGTCGGCGTTCGCGCAGAGCACGGGCTATCTGCTGTCCATCCCCGGGCCGCTGCTGGTGGGCGCGCTCTACCAGCACACCGGCGGCTGGGACCTGCCGATCGCGCTGATGGCCGGGCTGATGCTGCCGCAGATCGCGGCGGGCGTGCTCGCCGGGCGGAACCGCGTACTGGAGGACGAGCTGCGACGCCCCGTCCGCGACGAGCTGTGACGCCCCGCCCGTGAGCCCTCCGGGGCTGATGGGACACTTGGCCCATGTCGTCTCCCGTGCTCGACCCCAATCCGCAGAACGGCCAGAAGAAGCTGCTCACGATCCTGGGCGTGATGCTGGGCATCACCGTCGTCATCGGCGTGATCGCGACCATCGCCTCGCCGTGACAGCCGTGGCATCCGGGGGATGGTGGTGCTGGCACCACCATCCCCTAGGGGGCAGGCGTCAGGGGCAACTGGGTGGCTCACCGGATGGGATCGGGCGCCGCGGCTCCCTAGATTCGTAGGTGTCGTCGTCACAGCGTCCGCTCCCCACCCGGAGGCGATCATGCCCGCCCGCACCCACACCCGGTCCGTCCGTCCCCCGCACAGCGGCGTGGAGATCCGGCTTCCGTGGTGGGCGATAGCGCTCCCGGCCATCGCCTACGCGGCGCTTCTGCTGCTGCAGGCAGCCCCGCACTAGACGTTTTTTCCTGGTCACCCCCTGGGAGGGGAGGGGCCCAACACCCCGCGCCTCATACCGCGTTTCGTGCGAAGCTGTAACCCATGAGCGTCGATGTGCCCCGCAGGATCGTCCTACTCCGACACGCCAAGGCCGACTGGGCCCAGGAATCCGATCACGAACGACCGCTCGCCGACCGCGGCCGCCAGGACGCCCCGATGGCCGGGCGCTGGCTCGCCGGTGCCGGCATCACCCCTGACCTCACCCTCTGCTCGACCGCGCTGCGTACCCGCGAGACCTGGAAGCTGGCCGTCCACGAGCTGCCGCAGCGGCCGAGGACGGTCTACGAGGAGCGGATGTACGAGGCCTCGCTCGGTGAGCTGATCGCCGTGCTCAACGAGGTCTCCGACGAGGTCCACGACCTCATGCTGGTCGGCCACAATCCCGGTATGCACGGGCTGGCCGACGCGCTGGCGGGCGAGGCCGACGGCGATCTGCTGCCCCGGATGAACCGCAGTGGATTCCCCACGTCCGCCGTCGCGGTGCTGACCTTCACCGGCTCCTGGAAGTCCGTGGAGCACGGCGTGGGCCGCCTCGTCGCGTTCTGGGCGCCCCACGCCTGATACGCGCACCGGGCCCCCGCCGCGCAGCAGGGGCCCGGTTCCGGCATCCTTATCCGGGGCCGCCCGGTCAGTCGCTGTGGGTCTCCGCGGCCTCGACCTCTTCCCGCGTGACACCCAGCAGATACAGCACGGTGTCCAGGAACGGCACGTTCACCGCAGTGTGCGCGGCCTCGCGCACCACCGGCTTGGCGTTGAAGGCCACCCCGAGCCCTGCCGCGTTGAGCATGTCCAGATCGTTCGCGCCGTCCCCGATCGCCACCGTCTGCGCCAGCGGCACCCCGGCCTCGGCGGCGAACCGCCGCAGCAGGCGGGCCTTGCCCGCCCGGTCCACCACGTCCCCCACGACGCGGCCGGTCAGCTTGCCGTCCACCACCTCCAGGGTGTTGGCGGAGGCGAAGTCCAGGCCCAGCCGCTCCATGAGGTCGTCGGTGACCTGCGTGAACCCGCCGGAGACCACACCCACCTGGTAGCCCAGGCGCTTGAGCGTACGGATGAGGGTGCGGGCGCCCGGCGTCAACCGGACCTCCGCCCGCACCTTGTCCACCACGGACTCGTCGATGCCCTTCAGCAGTGCCACGCGCGCGTGCAGCGACTGCTCGAAGTCCAGTTCACCGCGCATCGCCTGGGCCGTGACCTCCGCGACCTCGGCCTCGCAGCCCGCGTGCGCGGCGAAGAGCTCGATCACCTCGTCCTGGATGAGCGTGGAGTCCACGTCCATCACCACCAGCCGCTGCGCCCGGCGCTGGAGCCCCGACGACACCACCGCCACATCGACGCCCCAGGCCGCCGCCTCGGTGACGAGCGCCGTGCGCAGCGGCTCGGTCGCCACGCCGGAGACCTCGAACTCCACCGCCGTCACCGGGTACTTGGCCAGCCGGAAGACACGGTCGATGTTGCCGCCGGTACCGGTGATCCGCGCCGCGATCGCGGCCGTGGACTCGGCCGTCAGAGGGTGGCCGAGCACGGTGACGTGCGAGCGGCCGGTGCCGCGCGGCCGGTTGTCGCCCCGGCCGGAGATGATCTCCGCCTGGAGCCGCAGCGACTCCGCCCAGCTGTGGACGGTCGCGCGCAGGTCGCCCTCGGCCGCACCGGCGCCGGTCGGCGTCGTCACCAGGGCGCACAGCACTATGCGCCCTCGTGTGACGACCTGCTCGATGTCGACGACGTCCACGCCGTAGGCGGCGAGAGTGTCGAACAGGCCGGCGGTGATGCCGGGCCGGTCCTTACCGAAGATCTTGACCAGCAGGGTGGGTACGTCGTCGCCCGGTACGGCGGTGGCAGGTGGGATCTGCGATGCGCTCATGGTGATTCCACCGTATCGGGCCGCCCGAGAAGCTCGCCCGGCTGTCCGTGCAGCGGACAGGCGTACGGCATGGAGCGTTCGACGCGCCGTAACCGAATGGTCACGTACCCCTGATGGCCGGGCCCTGACCGCGTCAGCCGCCCCGCCGCATGGTCCCTCGCGCCGGCGCGGGCCCCGACGCTCGCGCCGGCGCCGACGCCTGTGACCCCGCGACCCCCGTGAGCCACGCGAGCAGCGCGCCGACGAAGCCCGCCGCCGCACCCCAGGCCGCGCCCAGCAGCAGCGCCAGCGGAATGCTGCCGTGCAGGTCGATCCCGGCCCCGAAGGCGTCGAAGCCGAGCACCGACAGGCTCGCCCCCGCCGAGAGCCCGGTCAGCCACACGGCCAGGGGCAGCGTCACCGCCGTGGCGGCCCCAGCCGCAGCGCGCACGACCCCGCGAAGTCGTACCCCGGCTCCTCCCGTCCCGGCGGAAGCGGCGTACGGACAGCGGTGAGCACCCCGGCGGCCAGCATCATCAGCGCACAGGCCGCCGCCAGCAGCCAGACCCGCCCGTCGAGCTCCGCCAGCCGGCCGACCGTGATCGACCGGTCCCCGCCGGTGCTGAGCAGATCGTCCAGCGGATCGGGCAGTACGGACCGCAGCGCACCGGTCGCCGACCCGTGCCAGGGCACGAAGAGCCCCAGCGGCACCCCCAGCCACACCCCGTTCGGCGCGCCGAGCAGCGCGGCGCCGAGCACGACCGCGGGGTGGTCGTCGTCGATCGCCGCGATCACCGCGGTCGTCAGCCCGGCGCCGACGGCGAGCAGCAGCACCGCGCACAGCGCGGACGCGGCGGGCCGTACGGTCCGGTGCAGGGCCTCCCAGCCGTGCGGCAGCGGGCCGCGGCGCGACACCAGCAGCGCGATGCCCAGCACGATCAGGACCCAGACCGCGCCGCCCACCAGCGAGGGGCCGGTGTCGACGGAGTAGCCGACGTGCGCCTGAGCCCGTGCCAGCTCGGCGATACGGCTCGGCAGCAGCCCGCCGCCCAGCTCCGCGAGGTCGCCCAGTTCGTCCGGAAGGCGGTCGAGCAGCCCGCCGTCCCGGAGCCCGGCACCGTCCAGCCCGAGGCCCGAGCCGTCGATCGTGACCGTATCGTTGCCCACCCAGCACAGTCCAGCCAGAACCAGGACGAAGAGGACGGCCATCGCGGCGGCACGCACGACGAGTTCCGCGACGGGCACCACCGCTCCGGACATGCGCAGCGAGCGCAGGAAGATCCCGCCGAGCAGCAGCGCGCCGACGAGGGAGACGCCCAGTGGCGTGATATCGACGGCGCTCGCGGCGTCGGCGCCGACAAGGCCGAACACCTCCACGTCTCCTGACGGGGTGACGGTGCCGCCGGCCGCGAGGGCGACCACGGCGGCCGTCATGGGCCCCAGCGCCCCCACGTCGTCGGCTCCGAGCAACTCCAGGCCGAGCGCGGCGACCCCCACCATGGCGATGAACGCCCAGCTCACTGCCGTGAGCGCGGCGAGCGCCGCAGCGCCCCAGGGGATCCTTCGTCCGCTGCTCGCCGTCATGACGGTTCCCCCGGTAGGTACGAGTTCGGTGTGAATTGACCGTGAGTTACCCGGATGATCCATGATCTGCGTCATCCATGGCCGCTTACCACTTTCCGAGGGCCTTTCGGATGAGTCGCTACGGCCCGATACGCGCCCCTGTCAAGGCCCGACTTTCGGTACGGGGACCGAGCCTGAAATAGTTCCTCACGATGTTCGCCATCCCTAGACTCCCTGGTGTCAGGGGGGAAACTCGGGGGACAACTAGTGGGGCATGGAGTGCCGGAACTCGTACTGGAATTGAACGGACAGACCTGGACACTTGATCCATCCAGGTCATACAGCCTTGGTCGCGACCCGCAGGGTGACATGGTGCTGGACGACGCCAGGGTCTCCTGGCGGCACGCCACCGTGCGCTGGGGCGGGCGCAGTTGGATCATCGAGGACCAGGGCAGCACCAACGGCACGTACACCCAGGGGCAGCGGATCCAGCAGCTGGAGCTCGGCCCGGGCTCGGTGGTGCACCTCGGCAACGCGACCGACGGACCCCGGCTGAGCCTGTCCGCCGCCGCGGACCCCGCCGGCTCGGGTGCCTTCAACGCCCCGAACAGCGCACCGAACCACGCCCCGCACGCGGTACCAGGGCAGCAGCAGGCCCCGCACTTCCAGCAGCAGCCGCAGGCTCCGGTCCAGCAGCCGCAGCAGCAGCCCGGTCCCGGCTGGGGGGCCGCCCCGCAGCAGCCGTACCAGCAGCAGCCCCCGGCGCAGGGCTGGCAGCAGGCCGCGCAGCAGGCTCCTCCGCAGCAGCCGCCGCACGGCGCTGCCCACCAGCAGCCGCAGGGGTACATACCGCAGCAGGCCCCGCGGGAGACCCCGGCCCAGAAGGCGCCCGGCGCCGGCGCCGCGGCGGCCCCGCCGGCCCACGGCGACCGCAGCCCGACGACCTTCCACCAGCTGGCCCTCGGCCGGGTGATGCGGATCGGCCGTGCGCTGGAGAACGAGCTGGTCGTCTCCGACCTCCAGGTCTCGCGGCACCACGCCGAGTTCCGCACGCTGCCCGACGGCCGCTTCGAGATCGTCGACCTCGGCAGCCACAACGGTACGTACGTCAACGGTCAGCCGGTCCGTCAGCAGGTCATCGGCCCGGCCGACATCGTCGGCGTCGGTCACTCGACCTTCCGGCTGGTCGGCGACCGGCTGGAGGAGTTCGTCGACACCGGTGAGGTGTCCTTCTCCGCCCGCCACCTGACGGTGACCGTCGACGGGGGCAAGCAGATCCTCAAGGACGTCTCCTTCGGCGTCCCGGAGAAGTCCCTGGTCGCGGTCATCGGCCCGTCCGGCTCCGGCAAGTCCACGCTGCTCAAGGCGCTCACCGGCTACCGCCCGGCCAACCAGGGCGACGTCCTCTACGACAACCGGAACCTCTACAAGCAGTTCGCCGAGCTGCGGCAGCGCATCGGCCTGGTCCCGCAGGACGACATCCTGCACAAGGAGCTGAGCGTCAAGAAGGCCCTGCGGTACGCGGCCAAGCTCCGCTTCCCCGGCGACACCGCGGCGGCCGAGCGCGAGGCCCGTATCAACGAGGTGCTGCGCGAGCTCAAGCTCGACATCCACGCCGAGAAGAAGGTCCACTCGCTCTCCGGTGGTCAGCGCAAGCGCGTCTCCGTCGCGCTGGAGCTGCTCACCAAGCCGTCGCTGATCTTCCTGGACGAGCCGACCTCCGGCCTCGACCCGGGCATGGACCGCGACGTCATGCAGCTGCTGCGCGGGCTGGCCGACGACGGCCGCACCGTGCTGGTGGTCACCCACTCCGTGGCCGAGCTGGCGCTGTGCGACAAGCTGCTGGTGATGGCGCCGGGCGGCTCGGTCGCGTACTTCGGCCCGCCGGAGGAGGCGCTCAACTTCTTCGGCTACGAGACGTGGGCGGATGTCTTCTCGGCCTTCGAGAACTACCGCGACTACGACTGGGCGGGCCGCTGGCGCGGCTCGGAGCACTACCGGCTGTACGCCGCGGACCTCGACGCCGTCGCCCCGCAGCAGGTGCACGTCCAGCCGCCGCCCGCCCGGGTGGCCAAGCCGCAGAGCTGGGGCTCCCAGCTGTGGACACTGATCCGCCGCTATCTGTCGGTGATCGCGTCCGACCGGGGCTTCATGGCCCTGATGGTGATCCTGCCCGCCGTCCTCGGTGTCGTCAGTACGGTCATCCCGGCGAAGGACGGCCTGGTCCACGCGCCGGCGCCCAAGCACAATCCGCAGGCGGGCACGGTCATCATGATCCTCGTGGTCGGCATGTGCCTGTCCGGCGCGGCGAACTCCGTACGTGAGCTGATCAAGGAACGGGTGATCTACGAACGGGAACGGGCCGTCGGCCTGTCCCGCTCCGCGTATCTGATGTCCAAGGTCATCGTGCTCGGCGTGATCACCGCCTTCCAGGGCGTGATCATCTGCGCCATCGGCCTGCCCAAGCGCGAGCTGCCGGAGGAGGGCCTGATCCTCCCGCCGTTCGCCGAGCTGTGCGTGGCGATCATGGCGATCGGCTTCACCTCGATGATGGTCGGCCTGGTCATCTCGTCCCTGGTGAAGACCTCCGAGAAGACCATGCCGCTGCTGGTCATGTTCGCGATCGTCCAGATCGTCTTCACCGGCATCATGTTCCAGATCTACGACTCGCCGGGTGTGGAGCAGGTCGGCTGGCTGATGCCCGCCCGCTGGGCGGTGGCCGCGGCCGGCGCCACGCTGGATCTCGGTCCCGGTGGCGGCGGCGTGATGGCGCCGTGGGACAAGGAGAACATGAACAACCCGGACCCGCTCTGGGAGCACGTCGCCTCGCAGTGGTACACCGACCTCGCCGTCCTGCTCGCCATCGGCGTCATCTGCGGCTTCGCGGTCTCGCGGCTGCTGCGCCGCCACGAGCCGGAGGTCATGCGCAAGTGACGTCGGCCTGACGACGCGCCGAAGGGCGGCACCCCTGTTGCGGGGGTGCCGCCCTTCGGTATGCCGGAGGGGCTCAGTACGCCGAGTTGACGTTGTCGATCGAGCCGTACCGGTCGGCCGCGTAGTTGCAGGCCGCGGTGATGTTGGCGACCGGGTCGTAGATGTCCCAGGACGTGCCGTCGACGTGGTAGGCGCGGAAGGTCGGGTCGATGACCTGCAGCAGGCCCTTCGAGGGGATGCCGTTGGCGGCGTTGACGTCCCAGTTGTTGATCGCCCGCGGGTTGCCGGTGGACTCGCGCATGATGTTGCGGTGGATGCCGGAGTAGGTGCCCGGTATGCCCTTGGCCTTCATGACGTCCAGGGCCTCGCGGATCCAGCCGTCGAGGTTGTTGGCGTAGACCTTGGGGGCCGAGGCGGCCTTGACGACCGGCTTGCGCGCGGCGGACCGGCTGGCGGCCTCCGCGGCGGCGCGCTTCTTGGCGATCTGCTCCTTGATGACGCGGTCGCGCTCGGCCTTGGCCTTGGCGGCGGCCGCGGCCTTCTTCTTCGCCTCCGCGTCGGCCTTCGCCTGCTTGGCGGCCTGCGCGGACTGCTGGGTCAGGCTGTTCTTCTGGATCTCGCCACCGAAGGTCGACTGGTCGAGGGCCACAGGCTTGGCGGAGAGCGCCTTGGCGTCCGTGTTGTCGGCGCTGGCCGGCACGACAGCGAAGGCCAGGGCGGCGGTGCTGGCGGCGGCGATACCGGCGGCGGAAAGCTTGTGGGTCTTGGTGAGACGGCTATAACCGGGGATGCTGGGGACGCGCATGCGGTGAAGTCCTCTTCCAATCGCTTGAGTCGCATCGGCCGGAGCGTCGGCGCGAAAAAAGCGCCGCGTCTCGATGACGGCGCCGTGCGACTCGGCAATTGTTAGCGGCGGCAAAAACGCGTGGCAAAGGTGTGACGTACTAAGCCGCTTAGTGGAACCCAGGCCCCCCGGAAGGCGTCCAGGGCGCCTTCCTCCCCGCTTATACGCGCCTTAAACGTCCACTAATCCGGTTCGTAAGTGATGTGCGTCCTATGCGTAGGGTCACACCCGGAGCCCCTCCTTCTCGCTCTGTGTGCTTGAGCGAATACGGGAATCCGGGTGTTCCGGTCGCCCTGGGGCGAGTCGTCAGAATTCGACGATCACTTGGTCCAGCGACTTGCGGACCAGGTCGGGGACGACGCAGTCGTCGGCCGGATAGCCCACGGGGATCACCGCGAACGCCTTCTCGTTCGGCGGCCGGTCCAGCACCTCGGACAGGAACCGCATGGGGCTGGGCGTGTGCACCAGGGCCGCCAGCCCCGACAGGTGCAGCGCGGACAGCAGCATCCCCACCGCGATCCCCACCGACTCGTCCACGTAGTAGTGCTTGCGGCGCTCGCCGTCCGGCCCGAGCCAGTGGCGCTGCTGGAAGACCACGATCAGTTGCGGGGCGTCGGTCAGATGCGGCTTGACCTCGTCCGTGCCCAGCGGGCGCAGCGCCGCCAGCCACTCCTCGCCGAGCCGCCCGCCGTAGGAGACGTGCTCCTCCGCCTCGGCGGCCTCCCGGATCCGCCGCCGTACCTCGGGATCCTTGACCAGGACGAACGTCCAGGGCTGCTGATGCGCCCCGGACGGCGCGGTCGCCGCGCAGGCGATGGCGTCCCGCACCACCTGCTCCGGCACCGGATCGGTCGAGAACCTCCGTACCGTCCTGCGCTCCGCCATCCGCTCCCGCAGCTCGGCGGCGCGCGCCAGCGACTCCTCGGCCGGCGTCCGGGCGGGCCGGTAGGGGACCGGGCGGTACGGCTCGCCGTGTGTCGGCGTCCAGCTCCTCATGGGTATGGACATATAGGGGAGTGTGGCCCGCCGTCGGGCCCGCCGAAGGGGTTTCCAGGAACTCAAGGGGATTCCCGGACCTGAAGGGGGTTTCCCGGAACTCGCCTCTGGGCCCTAGGTCGCAGGGCCTAGGCGGGAGCCGCCGCGAGCCTGATACCCGCCGGACGGTCCGCCGGTACGGTGATCTTATGAATGCGGTACCGGGCGGTGATCCCGGAGCGGGGCTGGCCAGCGTGAGCAGCGCGCTGCTCGACATGAACCGGCACCTCGAGGTGCGCGACGTCCTCCAGACGATCGTCGTGTCGGCCCGCCAGCTGCTCGATGCCGAGTACGCGGCGCTGGGCGTGCCCGACGATCACGGCGGCTTCGCCCAGTTCGTCGTCGACGGGGTCAGCGAGGAGCAGTGGAAGGCCATCGGCCCGCTGCCCCGCCAGCACGGGATCCTCGCCGCGATGCTCAAGGACGCCACGCCGCAGCGACTGGCCGACGTCCGCCAGGACCCCCGCTTCGAGGGCTGGCCCGCCGCCCACCCCGACATGTCCGACTTCATCGGGCTGCCCGTCGCCGACGGCGACGACGTACTCGGTGCGCTCTTCCTCGCCAACAAGAGGTGCCCCAAGCCCGAGGGCAGCTGCGGCTTCACCTCCCAGGACGAGGACCTGCTGGGCATCCTCGCCCAGCACGCCGCCATCGCGCTGACCAACGCCCGGCTCTACGAGCGCAGCCGCGAACTGACCATCGCGGGGGAGCGGGCCCGGCTGGCCAACGAACTGCACGACGCCGTGGCGCAGAAGCTCTTCTCCCTGCGCCTGACCGCCCAGGCCGCCGCCGCCCTGGTCGACCGGGACCCCGCCCGCGCCAGGACCGAGCTCCACCAGATCGCGGCGCTGGCCGCCGAGGCCGCCGACGAGCTGCGGGCCGCCGTCGTCGAACTGCGCCCCGCCGCGCTCGACGAGGACGGCCTCATCGCGACCCTGCGCACCCAGATCCAGGTGCTCGACCGCGCCCACACCGCCCGCGTCACCTTCGCCGCCCACGGCGTCCGGGCGCTGCCCGCCGCCCAGGAGGAGGCGCTGCTGCGCGTGGCCCAGGAAGCCCTGCACAACGCGCTGCGGCACTCCGGCGCCGAACGCGTCGACGTGACCCTGACCCGCCTGGAGGCCGGTGGCGCCCTGCTGCGCGTCGCCGACGACGGCGGCGGGTTCGACCCGACCGCCGTACGGCGCGCGGGGCGGCACCTGGGCCTGGTCTCGATGCGGGACCGCGCCGGCGGGGTCGGCGGCAGGCTCAGGGTGGACTCGGCGCCCGGCAAGGGCACGCTGATCGAGATGGAGGTGCCCGGTGGCTGAATCATCAGCAGAAGAGGCGACGCGATGGGGGTCCTCCCGGGGGCACCGCCCAGTGGCCGCGCTGGGGGAGGAGTCCGGGGGAGTCCCGTCAGAAGGGCGATGGCGGGCGACGGGCGGGAGGATCCGGGTCCTGCTGGTCGACGACCACCAGGTGGTACGGCGCGGACTGCGCACCTTCCTGGAGGTCCAGGACGACATAGAGGTCGTCGGCGAGGCGGCCGACGGCGACGAGGGCGTCACCCGCGCCCAGGAACTGCGGCCCGACGTGATCCTCATGGACGTGAAGATGCCCGGCACCGACGGCATCGAGGCGCTGCGCAGGCTGCGCGAGGCGGACAACCCGGCCCGGGTGCTCGTCGTGACCAGCTTCACCGAGCAGCGCACCGTCATCCCCGCGCTGCGCGCCGGCGCCGCCGGCTACGTCTACAAGGACGTGGACCCCGACGCGCTGGCCGGCGCCATCCGGTCCGTACACGCCGGGCACGTGCTGCTCCAGCCCGAGGTCGCCGGAGCGCTGCTGTCCCAGGAGGAGTCGGGCGGCGGCGGAGGCCGCGGCGGCACGCTCACCGAGCGGGAGCGCGAGGTGCTCGGGCTGATCGCGGACGGGCGCTCCAACCGGGAGATCGCCCGCGCGCTGGTGCTCTCCGAGAAGACCGTCAAGACCCACGTGTCGAACATCCTGATGAAGCTCGACCTCGCGGACCGCACCCAGGCGGCACTGTGGGCGGTACGGCACGGCATCGGGGCCTGACGCGCCGATCGGTCGCGGGCGATCCATCACGTCATGTGCCGAGCAGAGATTCATACCGTCGGGTGTATGTCACCCGATCAGCGCAACCTCGCTGGTCCTGGCCCGTTCTCCATGGCGTGCACGGCAATTGCCGGGCATCACGCTAGAAGGGTTTGACCAAGTGAAGAACATCAAGAAGCTCGCGGCCGTTGCCATCGCGGCGGGGGCCTCGCCATCGCCGGTGCCGGCGTCGCCGCCGCCGCCCCGGGTGCCCCGGGCGTCCCGGCCGGACCGGGCGCCCTGGCGCAGGGCGGGGCCACCGGCTCCCCCGGCGTCGCCTCGGGCAACGAGATCCAGGTGCCGATCAGCGGCCCGGTGAACGTCTGCGGCAACAACGTGGACGCGGCCGAGCTCCTCGGCTTCGACGTGCCCGGCAACTGCTGACCGCACCCGGCACCGCACCATCGACGGCAGGCCCCGCGCGTCTCTCGACCGCGGGGCCTCGCCGCGTCCGGCGGCCTCGACCATGGCCATGTCGGGCGGCCCTCAGCCCTCGCCGCGTTCCGGCGGCCCTCGGTTGTCCCCGCTGCGGCGCTTCCGCCTCAGCCCTGGTCGCGGCGGCCCTTCCGCCTCAGCCCTGGTCGCTGCGGCGCTCCCGCCTCAGCCCTGGTCGCGGCGGCGCTCCCGCTCCTCCACATACGCGTTGTACGCCGCCACCTGCGCCCGGCGCGCGGTCCGCTCCACCGGTCGCAGCACCTCCGCGCGCGCCGCGATCTCCGACGCGCTCACCGCCGCACCGTGCTCCCGGCCGCCGGCCCCCTGCGCGATGCCGATCAGCGCGCCGACCCGCTGGGCCAGCTCCAGCACCCGGATCGCCCGCGTCGGATAGCCCGGCGCCAGCACCTCGCGCCCGCGCTCGGCCCGCGCCCGGTACGCCTCGAGCGCCGCCTGCGCGACCGGGCCCGCCCCGGCCACGTTCAGCCGGGAGAGCACGTCGGTCGCCTCCCGCAGCGCCTCCGCCAACTCGCGCTCGGCCTCACCCAGCGAGGGCACATCGGCGGGCGGCGCCTCGCGCACCGGCAGACAGCGCCACGCCACCTCCACATGCGTGTCGCCCGCCGGCCCGGCCTCGAAGACCTCCGGCACCAGTCCCAGCGACACACCCGACGCGAGCACCGCCTCACCCGCCTCCAGCGCCCGCGCGTTGAACTCCGGCGGACCGCTCAGCCCCAGCGGGTGGCCCGGCGCCGGCAGCGCCACCCGCAGTCCCGTGGCGCCCAGCACCCTCAGCCGGCCGAGGGCCAGCGTCAGACCGACCGGCGCCGACTCCCCGGGCAGATCGGCGACGCGGTGCGTCGCATCACCGCCCGTGATCCGAAGAGCGGCCTCATCGGGCGAGACAAGTCCGGCAAGAAGGGCATTTCCCCACGCGGCGAGGCGTCCTGAGCGAGGTTCGTCGAGCATGCCCCCAGCCTAGGGACTGGCACCGACACCACGTGGCGTAGGTTTTCCCTGGGGACTGCGCCTACCGGCGCAAGCGACATTCGAGACTGCAATGGGAGACAACGCGCTCATGAGCGATGTTCTGGAGCTGGTGGACGTATCCGTGGTCCGCGAAGGCCGGGCTCTGGTGGACCAGGTCTCCTGGTCGGTCGCCGAAGGGGAGCGCTGGGTGATCCTCGGCCCCAACGGCGCCGGCAAGACCACCCTCCTCAACGTCGCGTCCAGCTATCTCTTCCCGACCAGCGGCACCGCGCAGATCCTCGGGGAGAAGCTCGGCGGAGTCGACGTGTTCGAGCTGCGCCCGCGCATCGGCATGGCGGGCATTGCCATGGCCGACAAGCTGCCGCGCAGCCAGACCGTGCTGCAGACCGTGCTCACCGCCGCCTACGGCATGACCGCGCACTGGCACGAGGACTACGAAGCCGTCGACGAGGAGCGCGCCCGCGCCTTCCTCGACCGGCTCGGCATGACCGACTACCTGGACCGCAAGTTCGGCACCCTCTCCGAGGGCGAGCGCAAGCGCACCCTGATCGCCCGCGCCATGATGACCGACCCGGAGCTGCTGCTCCTGGACGAGCCCGCCGCCGGCCTCGACCTCGGCGGCCGCGAGGACCTCGTACGGCGGCTGGGCCGGCTCGCCCGCGACCCGTACGCCCCCTCCATGATCATGGTCACCCACCACGTCGAGGAGATCGCCCCCGGCTTCACCCACGTCCTCATGATCCGGCAGGGCAAGGTGCTCGCCGCCGGCCCGGTCGAGACCGAGCTGACCTCGCGCAACCTCTCCCTGTGCTTCGGGCTGCCGCTGGTCGTCGCGCGCAACGGCGACCGCTGGACCGCCCAGGGACTGCCGCTCACCAAGTAACCCGCCGCCCCGGCCCCCGGCGGTCCGGTCGGCCCGCGCCCTGTTCCCCCGTACACGGCGCGAACTACCATGACCATGTGGACGCATGGGTGTGGTGGCTGATCGCCGCTGGAGGACTGGGGATTCCGCTCGTGCTGACCGCGATGCCCGAATTCGGGATGGTCGCGGTCGGCTCCGTCGCCGCCGCCCTCACCGACGCGCTCGGCGGCGGACTCGTGCTGCAGACGGTGGTCTTCGCCGCCGTGTCGGTCGCGCTCATCGCCGCCGTACGCCCGATGGCCAACCGCAGCCGCCGCCGGCCCCCCGAACTCGTCAGCGGCGTCGAAGCGCTGAAGGGCCGCCAGGCGGTCGTCCTGGAACGGGTCGACGGCGCCAGCGGCCGGATCAAACTCGCGGGCGAGGTCTGGTCGGCCCGCGCCCTCGACACCGACCAGGCCTACGAACCCGGACAGCAGGTCGACGTCGTCGACATCGACGGCGCCACGGCCGTGGTCATGTGACCCCGTCAGGTCATGTCACCCCGTCAGGCTGCGCCGGACACCGGTTATCTGAAAGACTTCAACATCATCGTTCCGACGACACCGACAGTCCTGACCGACACAAGCACGAAGGGCACGGGGAGCCGCTGTGGGAATCATCATCGTCCTGATCATCCTGGTGGTGCTCGTCTTCATCGCACTCATCAAGACGATCCAGGTCATCCCGCAGGCCAGCGCGGCCATCGTGGAGCGCTTCGGGCGCTACACCCGCACCCTCAACGCGGGCCTCAACATCGTCGTGCCGTTCATCGACTCGGTCCGCAACCGCGTCGACCTGCGTGAACAGGTCGTGCCGTTCCCGCCCCAGCCGGTGATCACCCAGGACAACCTCGTCGTCAACATCGACACCGTCATCTACTACCAGGTCACCGACGCCCGCGCCGCGACCTACGAGGTCGCCAGCTTCATCCAGGCCATCGAGCAGCTCACCGTCACCACGCTGCGCAACATCATCGGCGGCATGGACCTGGAGCGGACCCTCACCTCCCGTGAGGAGATCAACGCCGCCCTGCGCGGTGTCCTGGACGAGGCCACGGGCAAGTGGGGCATCCGCGTCAACCGCGTCGAGCTCAAGGCCATCGAGCCGCCGACCTCCATCCAGGACTCGATGGAGAAGCAGATGCGCGCCGACCGGGACAAGCGCGCCGCGATCCTCCAGGCCGAGGGCGTCCGTCAGTCCGAGATCCTGCGCGCCGAGGGCGAGAAGCAGTCCGCGATCCTGCGCGCCGAGGGCGAGGCCAAGGCCGCCGCGCTGCGCGCCGAGGGCGAGGCCCAGGCGATCCGCACCGTCTTCGAGTCCATCCACGCCGGAGACCCGGACCAGAAGCTGCTGTCGTACCAGTACCTCCAGATGCTGCCGAAGATCGCGGAAGGCGACGCCAACAAGCTCTGGATCGTCCCCAGCGAGATCGGCGACGCGCTCAAGGGACTCGGCGGTGCCATCGGCAACTTCGGCCCCATGGGCGGCGGCTCCGGTTCCCCCAAGGAAGCCGCACCGCGCCGCGAGCAGCCCAAGATCGACTGACCCGGCACACCACCACCATCGGCACCACGAGCTGCCGCCCGCGCCCACGGCGCGAGCGGCAGCTCATCTCATGTCGGGCGGTGGGCGCGCCTCAGGCGGCGCGCGGAGTCAGCCAGTCCGGCAGGTCACGGGCGGCCGACGGGCCCAGCGCGAGCAGCAGCGCGTCCGAAGGGGACGGCTCGAACGGGGCGTTGAGCAGCCGCATCCCCGCCTGCTCCGGGGTCCGGTCCGCCTTGCGGTGGTTGTCCTCCGCGCAGGACGCGACCGTGTTCAACCAGGTGTCCCCGCCCCCGTGCGACCGGGGCACCACGTGGTCCACCGTCGTCGCCCTGCCCCCGCAGTACGCGCACCGGTGCCGGTCCCGGACCAGCACACCGCGCCGTGACCACGGCGCCTGTCTTCGGAACGGGACCCGTACGTACCGGCACAGCCGGATCACCCGCGGCAGCGGCACATCGACCGCCGACGCCCGCACCCGGAGCCGGGGATGCGCCTGCTCGACGACGGCCTTGTCCTGGAGGACCAGCACCACCGCACGCCGCAGCGTCACCGTCGACAGCGGCTCGAAACTCGCATTGAGGACCAGCGTCTCGCGCACCCGGACCACCTCCCGCACACCGGCGCACCGGCCCGCTCCGAACGGGCGGGCCGGGATCAACTCTGGCGTGGTGCAGGTGCGGCGACAACGCAATTTAGCGGCGCGGACGGCCCCGTGGGCCCGTCCGCGCCGCCGGTCTCACGCCCCGGCCGGCGTCTCGTACTCGGCGATCACGTTCGCCCTGGCCAGCGTGTGGAAGCGCAGATGGAAACCGACGACCGCGGGCGAAGCGTCCGCGTCCGGGCCCAGCTTCTCGGTGTCCACGGCGTAGACGGTGAACACGTAGCGGTGCGACCCGTCCCCGGGCGGCGGCGCGGCACCGCCGAAGTCCCGCGTCCCGTAGTCGTTCCGGACGTGGACGGCGCCCGCCGGCAGCCCCTTGAACCCCTCACTACCCGCCCCGGCCGGCAGTTCGGACACCGACGCCGGGATGTCGAACAGCACCCAGTGCCAGAAGCCGCTGCCCGTCGGCGCGTCCGGATCGAAGCACGTGACGGCGAAGCTCTTCGTCGCCTCCGGGAAACCCTCCCACCGCAGATGCGGGGACGTGTTCCCCTTCGCGTACACCTGGGCGGCATTCAGCGTGCCCTCGTCCTCCACATCCTCGCTCCGCACCGAGAAGGACGGCACCGGGGGATGGAAGTCATGGGGGAGCGGACGCCGGCTCTGCTGTGACACGTCGAAACCTCCTGCTGCTCGTACGAGACGCATGCGCCGCAAGCCTAGCCAGCGACGGCCGCCCGGTCCGGGACGATGCGCGCACGGCCACACCGGCGCCCCGCCCCGGCCGGGACACGGCCCTCCCACACCGTGACGGCGTGTCAGCCAAGGGCCAGGCATGACAAAGGGCGTGCCGGACCACGGGTCCCGCACGCCCTCCGTCCAGGGCCGCCGGTCGGAACCGGCCGCCGATCAGAGCCAGTTGCGCTTGCCGCCGACCTCGGCCAGCCACTGGTTCAGGTACGCGGCCCAGTCGGTGCTCTGGAACGAGGACAGGCTGACGGTGAACGCCCGGTACGAGTCGCTGCCCTCGGTGAACAGCCCCGGCTTCTTGTCCATCTCCAGCACCACGTCCATCTCGCGGTCGTCCGCGATGAACGTCAGCTCGACCTGGTTCAGCCCGCGGTACTGCTCCGGCGCGTAGAACTCGATCTCCTGGTAGAACGGCAGCCGCTGCCGGGTGCCGCGGATGTGCCCGCGCTCCAGGTCCGCGCTCTTGAACCGGAAGCCCAGCGAGCCGAAGGCGTCCAGGATGGCCTGCTGCGCCGGAATCGGGTGCACGTTGATCGGGTCCAGGTCACCGGAGTCCACGGCGCGGGCGATCGCCAGCTCCGTCGTCACGCCCACGTTCATCCCGGTCAGGTGCCGGCCCAGGAACGTCGTGATCGGGGTCTCCCAGGGGATCTCCAGCGCGAACGGCACGGCGTGCACCGCACCCGCCTGCACCTCGAAGGCGCCGCCGAGCTGCTGCCGGGTGAACTCGACGTCCTGCTTGTATTCCTGGTCGTTGCCCTCGACCTCGACCCGCGCCTGCAGACCGACGGACACCCCCTCGATCTGCTGTGCGACGGAACCGCCCTGGATGCGGACCTCACCCTGCACGACACCGCCCGGTACGACGTTCTCCTCGGTCAGCACCGTCTCGACCGAGGCGCCACCGGCACCCAGACTCGCGAGCAGCTTCTTGAAGCCCATGTTCTTCCTCTCCAGGACATGACCACTGATTGATCTGCCGGTCCGCACGGGAACCGTTGACCGGTAGAAACGCGGAACGGCGGCGGCCGGTTCCGTCCTACCCTTCCAGCTACCCTTCCAGCCGACCGGTCCCCGCACCAACCCCACACCACAGCTGTGCGGAACCGCCGGAGATCTGTTGCACTACGCTCGAATCCCGTGACCGTGGCATCCGACCGTACGCCGCTCGACCGGAGTTTCTTCGACCGCCCCGTACTGGAGGTCGCCCCCGATCTGCTCGGGCGTGTCCTGGTACGCAGAACCCTGCACGGCCCCATCGAGGTGCGCCTGACAGAGGTGGAGGCGTACGCGGGCGAGGCCGACCCCGGCTCGCACGCCTACCGCGGCCGCACTGAGCGCAACGCCGTGATGTTCGGGCCGCCCGGTCACGCATACGTCTACTTCACCTACGGCATGTGGCACTGCCTGAACCTGGTCTGCGGCCCGGAGGGCTTCGCCAGCGGGGTGCTCCTGCGGGCGGGAGAGATCGTCCGCGGCGCGGAACTGGCCCGGACGCGCCGCGCCACCGCCCGAGGCGACCACGAGCTGGCCAAGGGCCCGGCGCGCCTGGCCACGGCCCTGGAAGTGGACCGGCTGCTGAACGGCACCGATGTCTGCGGCGGACGGGGTGCCGGGCGCGAGGCCCCGATGCGGCTCCTCGCGGGCGACCCCGTGCGACCTTCGGAGGTGCTGCGCGGCCCGCGCACCGGCGTCGGGGGAGACGGCGCGAACCACCCCTGGCGCTTCTGGATCGCGGGTGACCGCACGGTCAGCCCGTACCGGGCCCACACCCCGCGCCGCCGCGGCCCGACACGACGGCCCGACACGACGTCAGGCCGAACTTGACTCGGGCCGACGAGAGCCCTAACGTATCCCGAGCCGCTTGAGACGGGCGGATGACGTGGTGCCTTCCGGCCCACTTCTCCACAGCCCCAGGTGGCAACCCACTACCTGCGAAATCCCTCACCGGGGTCTTCTTCCGCTGCGTCTTTTTGACGTGCCGGAATTCTGACCCGGAAGGCTCGATTGGGAGCCCGGAGAGAAATCCGCTAAAGTAGTGGACACGCCGGAAGGCGCGAAAGACCCCGCTCCAACAGGGGAATCCGGAAACGGGCCAGAACGGAAACGGACTGGAAATCGGATCTGGTAAGGTTGGAAACGCAAGACCGAAGGGAAGCGCCCGGAGGAAGCCCGAGAGGGAAGCCGAAGGAAGCGTCCGTTCCTTGAGAACTCAACAGCGTGCCAAAAGTCAACGCCAGATATGTTGATACCCCGTCTCCGGGCCTGATGGTCTGGGACGAGGTTCCTTTGAAGAAACAAAACACAGCGAGGACGCTGTGAACCGTCGGGATTATTCCTCCCGATGGTTCCGCTCAACGCGAGTGTGCATCCCGATTACGGGAAAACATTCACGGAGAGTTTGATCCTGGCTCAGGACGAACGCTGGCGGCGTGCTTAACACATGCAAGTCGAACGATGAACCCGCTTCGGTGGGGGATTAGTGGCGAACGGGTGAGTAACACGTGGGCAATCTGCCCTGCACTCTGGGACAAGCCCTGGAAACGGGGTCTAATACCGGATACGACCACTTGAGGCATCTCATGGTGGTGGAAAGCTCCGGCGGTGCAGGATGAGCCCGCGGCCTATCAGCTTGTTGGTGGGGTGATGGCCTACCAAGGCGACGACGGGTAGCCGGCCTGAGAGGGCGACCGGCCACACTGGGACTGAGACACGGCCCAGACTCCTACGGGAGGCAGCAGTGGGGAATATTGCACAATGGGCGAAAGCCTGATGCAGCGACGCCGCGTGAGGGATGACGGCCTTCGGGTTGTAAACCTCTTTCAGCAGGGAAGAAGCGAGAGTGACGGTACCTGCAGAAGAAGCGCCGGCTAACTACGTGCCAGCAGCCGCGGTAATACGTAGGGCGCGAGCGTTGTCCGGAATTATTGGGCGTAAAGAGCTCGTAGGCGGCTTGTTGCGTCGGATGTGAAAGCCCGGGGCTTAACCCCGGGTCTGCATTCGATACGGGCAGGCTAGAGTTCGGTAGGGGAGATCGGAATTCCTGGTGTAGCGGTGAAATGCGCAGATATCAGGAGGAACACCGGTGGCGAAGGCGGATCTCTGGGCCGATACTGACGCTGAGGAGCGAAAGCGTGGGGAGCGAACAGGATTAGATACCCTGGTAGTCCACGCCGTAAACGTTGGGAACTAGGTGTGGGCGACATTCCACGTTGTCCGTGCCGCAGCTAACGCATTAAGTTCCCCGCCTGGGGAGTACGGCCGCAAGGCTAAAACTCAAAGGAATTGACGGGGGCCCGCACAAGCGGCGGAGCATGTGGCTTAATTCGACGCAACGCGAAGAACCTTACCAAGGCTTGACATACACCGGAAACGGCCAGAGATGGTCGCCCCCTTGTGGTCGGTGTACAGGTGGTGCATGGCTGTCGTCAGCTCGTGTCGTGAGATGTTGGGTTAAGTCCCGCAACGAGCGCAACCCTTGTTCTGTGTTGCCAGCATGCCTTTCGGGGTGATGGGGACTCACAGGAGACTGCCGGGGTCAACTCGGAGGAAGGTGGGGACGACGTCAAGTCATCATGCCCCTTATGTCTTGGGCTGCACACGTGCTACAATGGCCGGTACAATGAGCTGCGATACCGTGAGGTGGAGCGAATCTCAAAAAGCCGGTCTCAGTTCGGATTGGGGTCTGCAACTCGACCCCATGAAGTCGGAGTCGCTAGTAATCGCAGATCAGCATTGCTGCGGTGAATACGTTCCCGGGCCTTGTACACACCGCCCGTCACGTCACGAAAGTCGGTAACACCCGAAGCCGGTGGCCCAACCCCTTGTGGGAGGGAGTCGTCGAAGGTGGGACTGGCGATTGGGACGAAGTCGTAACAAGGTAGCCGTACCGGAAGGTGCGGCTGGATCACCTCCTTTCTAAGGAGCACATGGCCGACTGCGAGCGAATGTCTCGCACGGTTAGCTCATGGGTGGAACGTTGACTACTCGGCACACTCGGTTTGATCGGGTCACTAGTACTGCTTCGGCGTGGAACGTGAGTCTGGTCGGCTGGGGGTGTCGGGCACGCTGTTGGGTGTCTGAGGGTGCGAGCGTTGCTCGTCCCTTTGCGATGCCGGCCTCGGTGAACTCCGCATGTGATGTGTGGGGGTGACGGGGGACGGGTCGTTGCTTGAGAACTGCACAGTGGACGCGAGCATCTGTGGCCAAGTTTTTAAGGGCGCACGGTGGATGCCTTGGCACCAGGAACCGATGAAGGACGTGGGAGGCCGCGATAGGCCCCGGGGAGCTGTCAACCGAGCTTTGATCCGGGGGTGTCCGAATGGGGAAACCCGGCAGTCGTCATGGGCTGTCACCCGCTGCTGAACACATAGGCAGTGTGGAGGGAACGCGGGGAAGTGAAACATCTCAGTACCCGCAGGAAGAGAAAACAACCGTGATTCCGGGAGTAGTGGCGAGCGAAACTGGATGAGGCTAAACCGTATGTGTGTGATACCCGGCAGGGGTTGCGCATGCGGGGTCGTGGGAGTTCTCTTGATCGGTCTGCCGGCCGGTCGGCGAGTCAGAAACCGTATGGATAGGCGAAGGGCATGCGAAAGGCCCGGCGTAGAGGGTAAGACCCCCGTAGCTGAAATCTGTACGGCTCGTTTGAGAATCACCCAAGTAGCACGGGGCCCGAGAAATCCCGTGTGAATCTGGCGGGACCACCCGCTAAGCCTAAATATTCCCTGGTGACCGATAGCGGATAGTACCGTGAGGGAATGGTGAAAAGTACCGCGGGAGCGGAGTGAAATAGTACCTGAAACCGTGTGCCTACAAGCCGTGGGAGCGTCGCATGCGAGCTTGCTCGTATGTCGTGACTGCGTGCCTTTTGAAGAATGAGCCTGCGAGTTTGCGGTGTGTTGCGAGGTTAACCCGTGTGGGGAAGCCGTAGCGAAAGCGAGTCCGAATAGGGCGGTTTAGTAGCGCGCTCAAGACCCGAAGCGGAGTGATCTAGCCATGGGCAGGTTGAAGCGGAGGTAAGACTTCGTGGAGGACCGAACCCACCAGGGTTGAAAACCTGGGGGATGACCTGTGGTTAGGGGTGAAAGGCCAATCAAACTCCGTGATAGCTGGTTCTCCCCGAAATGCATTTAGGTGCAGCGTCGTGTGTTTCTTGCCGGAGGTAGAGCACTGGATAGGCGATGGGCCCTACCGGGTTACTGACCTTAGCCAAACTCCGAATGCCGGTAAGTGAGAGCGCGGCAGTGAGACTGTGGGGGATAAGCTCCATGGTCGAGAGGGAAACAGCCCAGAGCATCGACTAAGGCCCTAAGCGTACGCTAAGTGGGAAAGGATGTGGAGTCGCAGAGACAACCAGGAGGTTGGCTTAGAAGCAGCCACCCTTGAAAGAGTGCGTAATAGCTCACTGGTCAAGTGATTCCGCGCCGACAATGTAGCGGGGCTCAAGCGTACCGCCGAAGTCGTGTCATTGCAGTATGTACCCCCAACGGGGACTGTGATGGGTAGGGGAGCGTCGTGTGCCGGGTGAAGCAGCGCCGGAAGGTAGTTGTGGACGGTTCACGAGTGAGAATGCAGGCATGAGTAGCGATACAAACGTGAGAAACGTTTGCGCCGATTGACTAAGGGTTCCTGGGTCAAGCTGATCTGCCCAGGGTAAGTCGGGACCTAAGGCGAGGCCGACAGGCGTAGTCGATGGACAACCGGTTGATATTCCGGTACCCGCTTTGAAGCGCCAAACATCGAATCAGGCGATGCTAAGTCCGTGAAGCCGCCTTTGATCTCTTCGGAGTGATGGGGAGTGGTGGAGCCGACGGACCAGACTTGTAGTAGGTGAGTGATGGGGTGACGCAGGAAGGTAGTCCAGCCCGGGCGGTGGTTGTCCCGGGGTAAGGGTGTAGCCCGAGAGATAGGCAAATCCGTCTCTCATACAGGGTGAGACCTGATGCCGAGCCGATTGTGGTGAAGTGGATGATCCTATGCTGTCGAGAAAAGCCTCTAGCGAGTTTCATGGCGGCCCGTACCCTAAACCGACTCAGGTGGTCAGGTAGAGAATACCGAGGCGTTCGGGTGAACTATGGTTAAGGAACTCGGCAAAATGCCCCCGTAACTTCGGGAGAAGGGGGGCCATTTCCGGTGATGAGTCTTGCACTCTGAGCTGGGGGTGGCCGCAGAGACCAGCGAGAAGCGACTGTTTACTAAAAACACAGGTCCGTGCGAAGCCGTAAGGCGATGTATACGGACTGACGCCTGCCCGGTGCTGGAACGTTAAGGGGACCGGTTAGCTCCATTTCGGTGGGGCGAAGCTGAGAACTTAAGCGCCAGTAAACGGCGGTGGTAACTATAACCATCCTAAGGTAGCGAAATTCCTTGTCGGGTAAGTTCCGACCTGCACGAATGGCGTAACGACTTCTCGACTGTCTCAACCATAGGCCCGGTGAAATTGCATTACGAGTAAAGATGCTCGTTTCGCGCAGCAGGACGGAAAGACCCCGGGACCTTTACTATAGCTTGATATTGGTGTTCGGTTCGGCTTGTGTAGGATAGGTGGGAGACTGTGAAGCATGCACGCCAGTGTGTGTGGAGTCGTCGTTGAAATACCACTCTGGTCGTGCTGGATGTCTAACCTGGGTCCGTGATCCGGATCAGGGACAGTGTCTGGTGGGTAGTTTAACTGGGGCGGTTGCCTCCTAAAGGGTAACGGAGGCGCCCAAAGGTTCCCTCAGCCTGGTTGGCAATCAGGTGTTGAGTGTAAGTGCACAAGGGAGCTTGACTGTGAGACCGACGGGTCGAGCAGGGACGAAAGTCGGGACTAGTGATCCGGCGGTGGCTTGTGGAAGCGCCGTCGCTCAACGGATAAAAGGTACCCCGGGGATAACAGGCTGATCTTCCCCAAGAGTCCATATCGACGGGATGGTTTGGCACCTCGATGTCGGCTCGTCGCATCCTGGGGCTGGAGTCGGTCCCAAGGGTTGGGCTGTTCGCCCATTAAAGCGGTACGCGAGCTGGGTTTAGAACGTCGTGAGACAGTTCGGTCCCTATCCGCTGTGCGCGTAGGAATATTGAGAAGGGCTGTCCCTAGTACGAGAGGACCGGGACGGACGAACCTCTGGTGTGCCAGTTGTTCTGCCAAGGGCATGGCTGGTTGGCTACGTTCGGGAGGGATAACCGCTGAAAGCATCTAAGCGGGAAGCCTGCTTCGAGATGAGTATTCCCACCTCCTTGAGAGGGTAAGGCTCCCAGTAGACGACTGGGTTGATAGGCCAGATATGGAAGCCGGGTAACCGGTGGAGTTGACTGGTACTAATAGGCCGAGGGCTTGTCCTCAGTTGCTCGCGTCCACTGTGTGGTTCCCGGGTTGCGAACTGTCGCACCGGTCGAACCAGTAGTACTTCAATTGAAGAGTGTGCTTGTTCGCTCGAACCCGATAGGGTTTCGGTGGTTATTGCGTTAGGGAAACGCCCGGTTACATTCCGAACCCGGAAGCTAAGCCTTTCAGCGCCGATGGTACTGCAGGGGGGACCCTGTGGGAGAGTAGGACGCCGCCGAACAATCTTTCAGGACCCTTGGTCCCAGCGTGCATGCTGGGACCAAGGGTCTTTTTTGTTTTGCTGAAGCGCGCCGGTAAGCCAGGTGCGAGAATGACTGCGGTACCTCATGACAGGAGTCACGTCGATGTCCCCCAACTCCCCTGACGACAGGCCGGAGCGCGAGCCCCGGCGCCGTGACGGCGGCGACCGGCGTGATTTCCGAAGCTCGGGTCGTCGCCCCGATGACCGTCCGCGTGGCCCTCGCCGTGATGACGAGCGCGGTGGACGATCCGGCGGCTACGGCCGTCGTGATGACGGGCCCTCGTTCCGCCGCGACGACCGCCGCGACGACCGGCGTGACGACCGGCCTTCCTACCGCCGTGACGACCGGCCGTCGTTCCGCCGTGACGACCGTCGTGACGACCGGCGCGACGAGCGCCGCGATGACCGGCCCTCCTTCCGTCGCGACGACCGCCGTGACGACCGCCGTGATGATCGGCCCTCGTTCCGCCGTGAAGATCGGCGCGATGACCGGCGTGACGACCGACCGCGTGGTCCG
The DNA here is from genome assembly GCF_030553055.1 of Streptomyces sp. XD-27. Lineage (NCBI taxonomy): Bacteria > Bacillati > Actinomycetota > Actinomycetes > Kitasatosporales > Streptomycetaceae > Streptomyces > Streptomyces sp. XD-27. Next base: position 1,571,659 of record NZ_CP130713.1, on the reverse strand, counting down.
CGTCGCGACGACCGCGATGGCGGTTTCCGGCAGGACCGCGACCGGGACGACCGTTCGCGTTTCCGCCGCGATGACCGTGATCGCGGTCCGCGTCGTGACGACGACCGTGGTGGTTTCCGTCGTGATGACCGTCGCGATGAGCGCCGTGACGAGCGGCGCGACGACCGGCCGCGTGGTCCCCGTCGCGATGACGACCGTGGCTTCCGCCCTGGCGGTGGCTATGGCCGTCGCGATGACCGGCCGTCGTTCCGTCGTGACGACCGTCGTGATGAGCGTCGCGACGATCGCCGCGATGACCGGCCGTCCTTCCGTCGCGACGATCGCCGTGACGATCGGCCCTCGTTCCGCCGTGATGACCGCCGTGATGACCGGCCGTCGTTCCATCGTGACGACCGCCGTGACGACCGCCGAGACGATCGGCGCGATGACCGGCGTGACGAGCGGCCGCGTGGGCCCCGCCGCGATGACCGTGACGGCGGCTTCCGGGGCGGGACGACCGCGGGCCGCGCCGTCCGTACGGGCAGGGACGCGGCCGGGACGACCGTGAGCGGTCCGGCGGGTACGGGCGGCGTGACGGGCGTACCGACCGTCCTGGTGGGTACGGGCGCCGCGATGACCGCGACCGGGACCGGGAGCCCGTCAAGCGGCTGCCGATTCCCGAGGACGTGACCGGCCAGGAGATCGACAAGGATGTCCGGCAGGAGCTGATGAGCCTGCCGAAGACCCTCGCCGAGGATGTCGCCCGCAACCTCGTCATGGTCGCCAAGCTGCTGGACGAGGACCCCGAGCAGGCGTACGGCTACTCGCGCGTCGCGCTGCGGCTCGCCTCCCGGGTCGCTGCCGTCCGTGAGGCCGCCGGATTCGCCTCGTACGCCGTGGGCAAGTACGCGGAGGCGCTCGCGGAGTTCCGCGCCGCGCGCCGCATGACGGGTTCCGTGGAGCTGTGGCCCGTGATGGCGGACTGCGAGCGTGGCATGGGCCGCCCTGAGCGTGCCCTGGCCATGGCGGGCGAGCCGGAGGTGCAGAAGCTGGACCGGGCCGGCCAGGTCGAGATGCGGCTGGTCGTCGCCGGTGCCCGGCGGGACATGGGGCAGGCCGACGCCGCGGTCGTGACCCTGCAGAGCTCCGAGCTGGCGTCGAGCTCGGTCCAGCCGTGGACCGCGCGGCTGCGGTACGCGTACGCGGACGCGCTGCTCGCCGTCGGCCGCGAGGACGAGGCGCGCGAGTGGTTCGCGAAGGCTCTCGAGGCGGACCAGGGCGGGACGACGGACGCTTCGGACCGGCTCGCGGAGCTGGACGGTGTGGAGTTCGTCGACGCGCTGATGCCCGAGGACGAAAGCGCGGCCGCGGACGACGGCATCGAGGGCGAGGCCCCGGCTGCCTCGGACCGTGATGAGCACGATGACCGTGACGAGCGCGATGACCGTGACGCCCGCGACGAGCACGACGACCGTGACGAGCAGGATGAGCAGGACGACCGTGACGAGCGGGATGAGCAGGACGGGCAGCGCGCGGACGGCGGCGCCGACAGCTGACCGCTGACGTGCGGCGGCCGTAGCCGCCGCACGGCACGCACGGCATGAGTGAGGGCGGAACCCCGGCCGGGGTTCCGCCCTCACTCATGCGCGTCACTTCAGGGTCATGCTGCGCAGCACCAGGCCCGTGGCGGGCTTCGGCCCGAACGACGTCGACTTGTGCGGCATGGCGACACCCTGCCGCGCCAGTTCGTGGACGACGTCCTCGGACACCGGGCGCATCAGCACCGCCGTACCGCCGTGCCGCTCCGTCTGCGCCACGGCCGCCGCCGCGTCGTGGATGTAGCCGATGTGCTCCGGGGCGTCGGGGACCTTCCACAGGTGGTCCAGGAGCACGGAGTGCAGGACCGTGGCGTCCAGCGTGCGCCAGGCCTCCGGCCGTTCGGCCGGAATCGTGCGGGCCAGCAGCGCCGGGTCCGGGCGGTCGAGGAGGTGGAAGCCGCCCTCCCCGGCCAGCAGGAACGCGTTCGAGGGCGAGGGGGCGGAGCCGGGGCCGTCGGCCGGGTGCTCGGACGCGGCCTCCCGCGCGGCCTCGTCGAGTGCGGCCAGCGCGCGGGGCAGTGGGCCCTCCACCTTCCGTACGCGGAACGCGTCCCCGAGCGCCGCGAGCGCGGTGCCGATCGGCAGTTGGTGCAGGAGCCGGTGGATCGCGCGTACCCGCAAGGGGTAGCGGGCGGTGTCGACCAGCAGCACCAGGCCGTAGTCCCACGGGCCCGGGTCCTGGCGTTCCGCGCGCAGCCGCAGGTAGGTCGCCCAGCGGTGGTGGCCGTCGGCGATGAGGGCCTGCCGGTGGGAGAGATCGGTGGTGATCTCGGTTTGCTCGGCGGGGTCGGTCACGCGCCACAGCCGGTGCTCGAAACCGTCCTCCGTGGTGGTGGACAGCAGCGGGGGCGGGTGGCCGTGGCCTCGATGACCCGGGCCGCGCCGTGCGCGGGCGGGGAGCCGGGGATGGACTCGGCCCGGTTGCCGTCGTGAGCCGCGGTCCCCTCGCCGGTCGCGTTGCTGCCGCCGTTGCCGTTTCCGTTGCCCCGATAGGCGAGCAGCAGAGGGTCGAGGTTGGCGCCGGTGGCGCGCATCAGAGCGGCCCGGTCCTCGACGACGTGCGGCATGACGTCCTCATGGGGGAGGACGACGCCCTCCTCTCTGGGGCTCAGCAGCAGGGCGCCGATCAGCCCGCGCTGCAGGATGTCGCCTCTTCGCTGCTCGTACACGTACAGCGCGGGGTCCGGGTCGGGTGCGAGGACGCCCTCGTCCTGCCAGCGGCGCAGGGTCTCTGCGGCCTGCCGGTGCCGGTCGGCCGGGGTGTCGGCCTGGGGCAGGATGAGCCGGACGATGTTGTGAGGGTCGGCGGTCTCCAGTTCGCGCAGTCCGTCGGGCCGTACGACGACGTCGTACGGCGGGGAGGTGACGGCGGCGAGACTGCCGACCCGCTCCGGGACGTACCGCAGACCCCGGAAGGGAAGGAGCTGTAGACCTTTCCCGACGTGCCCTGGAGTGCTCATTGGGGCATGTTATGTCCTCGGTGGCGCACACCGGGGCCGGGGCTGGAAAGGGCCGCATCGAACAGGCCGGATGCCGCCCGGCGCACGGCATGGGCGATGATCGGGGGACGAGCCCACGACGGTTCCACCGCTGAGACGACTCCCACCGCTAAGGAGCGGCACCCTGATGAACGAGACGGTCCGGAACCGCCCCGCAGGCAGCGCGCGGCCGTTGAGCGAGGCGTACGACACCGCGCTGCTGGACCTGGACGGGGTGGTGTACGCGGGCGGCGAGGCCATCGTGCACGCCGTCGGGTCGCTGGGCGCCGCGCGGGCCGGGGGCATGCACCTGGCGTACGTGACGAACAACGCGCTGCGCACCCCGGAGGCGGTCGCCGCGCATCTGACCGACCTCGGGGTGCCCGCCGAGCCCGCCGACGTGATCACTTCCGCGCAGGCGGTCGCCCGGCTGATCGCCGAGCAGGTGCCGGCCGGAGCGCGGGTGCTGGTGATCGGCGGCGAGGGGCTGCGGGTCGCGCTGCGCGAGCGCGGGCTGGAGCCGGTGGAGTCGGCGGATGACGACCCCGCCGCGGTGGTGCAGGGGTACGGCGGGCCCGAGCTGCCCTGGGGGCGGCTGGCCGAGGCGTCGTACGCGGTGGCGCGCGGCGTGCCCTGGTTCGCCTCCAACACCGATCTGACGATCCCGAGCGCCCGGGGCATCGCCCCGGGCAACGGCGCGGCGGTGGAGGTCGTACGGATCGCCACCGGCGCCACCCCGCAGGTGGCGGGCAAGCCGCTGCCGCCGATGCACCGGGAGACGATCCTGCGGACCGGGGCGCGGCGGCCACTGGTGGTGGGGGACCGGCTGGACACCGACATCGAGGGCGCGTACGCGGGCGGGGTCGACTCCCTGCTGGTGCTGACCGGAGTGACGACGGCGGCGCAGCTGATCGCTGCCGAGCCCCGGCATCGGCCGACGTATGTGGCGGCCGATCTGCGGGCACTGCTGACCGGGCAGCCGGAGGTGGCCCCGACCGGGGAGGCTCCGACCGGGGAGGCGGCGCCGGCCGGACAGACGGCCCCGGTCGGAGAGGCGGCGTCGCCGGTGGACGGGCGGCGCGGCGGGTTCCGGTGCGGCGGCTGGGTGGCCGCGGTGGACGGGGACACGCTCGTGCTGGACGGCGAGGGGGACGACCCGATGGACGGGCTGCGCGCGCTGTGCGCGGCGGCGTGGACGGCCGCGGGCGACGGGGCGTGCGGCGCGGACGCGGGCAAGGCACTGGCGCGGTTGGGGCTGTGAGCGCGCGTCGGCGGCCGCGGCTGGAGCCGTGAGCCCCCCTCGTCGGCGGCCGCGGCCGGAGGGTGAGCCCCCTCGTCAGCGCTGTGAGGCTTCGTCAGCGGCCCTGGTGAGGCGGCCGGTCCGCGGCGGTCGGCGCCTGGCAGGGGCGCGGCGCCGTACGGTGCCCCACCCGCGGTGGCCAGCGAGTCTTAGGCTAACCTAACCTAAGTTCTTGCTCGATGGTGCTGCTGCGAGGTGGAGTTCCGCGTGTCCTTGGTCAGTCCCGAACGCACCGGGGCCGTGGCAGCGCCCGCGCCATCCGCGCCATCCCCGCCACCCGCCCCGCCGCGCACCAGGCGCCGCGTCGCCGGACTCCTCGTCTCCCTCGGCGTGCTGGCGCTGGCGACCGCGGCGAGCATCGCGGTCGGCTCGAAGCCGATCCCGCTGGACCAGGTGTGGCACGGCCTGTTCCACTACACCGGGGACAAGTCCGATGTGGTGATCCGGGACGTACGGCTGCCCCGCACCCTGCTCGGGCTGCTCGTCGGCATGGGGCTGGGCCTGGCCGGCGCGGTGATGCAGGCCCTCACCCGCAACCCGCTCGCCGACCCCGGCCTGATGGGTGTCAACGCGGGCGCCTCGGCCGCCGTCGTGTCGGCGATCAGCTTCCTCGGCGTCACCTCGCTGACCGGATACGTGTGGTTCGCCTTCCTCGGCGCGGCGGTCGCCTCGGCGCTGGTGTTCGCGCTCGGCGGCAGCCGGGGCGCGACGCCCGTACGGCTGGCGCTCGCCGGTTCGGCGGTCTACTCGGCGCTGTACGGATACGTCTACGCCGTGCAACTGCTGGACTCCGCGGCGCTGGACAGGATGCGCTTCTGGACGGTCGGTTCGCTGGCGTCGGCGAACATGACGGTCGTGCAGCAGGTGGCGCCGTTCCTCCTGGTCGGCCTGGTCCTGGCGCTCGCGCTCGGCCGCCCGCTGAACGCCATCGGCCTGGGCGACGACACCGCCCGCGCGCTCGGCGCCCGCCTGGGCCGCACCCGCGCGCTGGCCATGATCGCGACCACCCTGCTGTGCGGAGCCGCGACGGCCGCCTGCGGGCCGATCGCCTTCGTCGGACTGATGGTGCCGCACATGGTGCGCACCATCACCGGGCCCGATCTGCGCTGGATCATGCCCTACGCCGCCGTCCTCTCGCCCGTGCTGCTGCTCGTCTCCGACGTCATCGGGCGCGTCGTGACCCGCCCCTCCGAATTGCAGGTCGGCGTGGTCACGACGCTCATCGGCGGCCCCCTCTTCATCTACCTCGTACGCCGCCGAAGGATGGCCCAGCTGTGAAAGCGAGTACGGACCGGACCACGGTGCGCGGGACGCGCGGGGTGACGCTGCGCGTCCGCGGCGGGCTGTCGGTGCGGGTGGACATCCGCGCGGTGGTCGTGGGGTTCCTGCTGGCCGCCACCGCCCTGGCCATGAGCGTGGTGCTGATCGGCACCGGCGACTTCGCCATACCGCCCGCCGATGTCGTCGACACCCTGTTCGGCGGCGGCACCGTGGCGCAGGACTTCATCGTCAACGAACTGCGGCTGCCGCGGGTGCTGGTGGGCCTGCTGGTCGGCGTCGCGCTCGGACTGTCCGGCGCCGTGTTCCAGAGCATCACCCGCAACCCGCTGGGCAGTCCCGACATGATCGGCCTCGGCCAGGGCACGGCGGCCGGAGCGCTCGCCGTCATCGTGCTGTTCCAGGGCGATCAGCTCGCGGTTGCGGGCGGGTCGGTCGTCGGCGGCCTGCTGACCGGGATCGCCATCTACGCCCTGGCCTGGCGGCGCGGGGTGCACGGCTACCGGCTGGTCCTCGTCGGCATCGGCGTCAGCGCCGTCCTCAGCGCCGTCAACGGCTACCTGCTGACCAAGGCCGACGTGCTCGACGCCACCCGGGCGCTGGTGTGGGTGACCGGGTCGCTCGACGGCCGGGACTGGGAGCAGGTGTGGCCGCTGGCCGGCACCTGCGCGCTGCTCCTCCCCGTGGTGTTCGGACACGCGCGTGCGCTGCGGATGATGGAGATGGGCGACGACAGCGCCTTCGCCCTCGGGGTGCGGGTGGAGCGGACCCGGCTCGTGCTGATGCTGGCGGCCGTCCTGCTGATGACCGCGGCGACCGCCGCGTCCGGGCCCATCGCGTTCGTGGCGCTCATGGCGCCCCAGGTGGCCCGCAGGCTGACGAAGTCCCCCGGTCCCAATCTGCTGCCCGCCGCGCTGACCGGCGCCGCGATGCTGATCACCGCCGACTGGGCCTCGCAGCGGGCCTTCGGTGCCGACCAGCTGCCGGTGGGCGTGCTCACCGGCATCCTCGGCGGCGGCTACCTGCTGTGGCTGCTGGCCACCGAGCGCCGGGCGGGCCGGATATGACCGACGCCCGCCCGCGCACCACGTCCCCGGTGCCCGTGTCCACGCCGCCGTCCCCGGCGCCCGTGTCCACGCCGTCGTCCCCAGCCCTCGTGCCCACGCCGCAGTCCCCGGCCCCCGCGTCCACCCCGCCGTCTCCGCCCACGTCCCATGACAAGGACAACCGACCGACCGTGCCTGCCACCCACGCCTCGCGCCAGCGCCTGACCGCCGAAGGGGTCACCCTCGCCTACGACGGCCGTACGGTCGCCGAAGACCTGTCCGTGACCATTCCCGACCACTCCTTCACGGTGATCGTCGGGCCCAACGCCTGCGGGAAGTCCACCCTGCTGCGCGCGCTGTCCCGGATGCTCAAGCCCGTGGCCGGCTCCGTTCTGCTCGACGGCCAGGCCATCGGCACCCTGCCCGCCAAGAAGGTCGCCCGCACCCTCGGGCTGCTGCCGCAGTCCTCGATCGCGCCGGACGGGATCACCGTCGCCGACCTGGTGGCGCGCGGCCGCTATCCGCACCAGGGGCTGCTGCGCCAGTGGTCGGAGACCGACGAGCGGATCGTTCACGAGTCGATGGCGGCCACCGGCGTCGCCGAACTCGCCGACCGCTACGTCGACGAGCTCTCCGGCGGCCAGCGCCAGCGGGTGTGGATCGCCATGGCCATCGCCCAGCAGACCCCGCTGCTGCTCCTCGACGAGCCCACCACCTACCTCGACATCCAGCACCAGATCGACGTCCTGGACCTGTGCGCGCAGCTCCACGAGGAGCAGGGCCGCACCCTCGTCGCCGTACTGCACGACCTCAACCACGCCGCCCGCTACGCCACCCACCTCATCGCCATGCGCGGCGGCCGGGTCGTCGCAGAAGGCGCACCCGGCACGGTCGTGACGGCCGAGCTGGTGGCGGAGGTGTTCGGGATACGATGCCAGGTGATCGACGACCCCGAGACCGGGACCCCGCTCGTGGTGCCGGCGGCTCCCAGGCGGCGCGCCCAGGCGCCCAAGGCGGCCGCCGAGCCGGCGGCGGTGGCCAAGTCCGCGGCGGTTGCGGAGGAGACGGCAGTGGCCAAGTCCGCGGCGGCTGCGGAGGAGGCGGCGGCTTCCGCGCCCGCGTCGTCGTAACGGGGCGCCCGAGCAGGTCGTGACGCAGCGCCCGAGCAGGTCGCCGTAACGGCGCGGCTACAGCAGCTTCCGCAGCCGCAGCAGGTCCCGCAGGCCCGCCTCCAGCTTGACCCGTCCGCTCGCCCACGCGCGGGCGAAGTGCAGCTGCCCGCCGACCAGCGCGAGCAGGTCGTCACCGGTCATCGTCAGCCGGATCTCCGCCTTGCCCGGCGGCGGCCCGGGCACCGCGGTCACGTCAGTGAGCCGACCGCCCGCGAGCCGGCCCACGAACGTGGTGTCGAGGTCGGTGATGCGGCAGCTGAGCGAGCGGTCGAGGGCGGCGGCGCTGCGCAGATCGCCGTCCGCCCCCGAGAGGTTCTCCGCCAGCCGGTCGAGCGCGCCCCGGCACTCCTCGATGGTTGCCATGGTCACCGACCGTACCCCAGGGCTCTCCCCCAGCGCGGCGGGTGGGTGGTGCCCCCAGCCGGAGCACGCCCGGTTCGCGATAGCGTCGGCACATGACCGATCCGCTGCCGGACACGCCACCGCGGGCCGAGGACGGGGCCGAGCCCGAGCCCGGACCCGCGCCCGGGGCCGGGCACGACTCCGAGCCCGAGACCGGGCTTGATCCCGAAGCCGGGCAGGAGCCTGAGCCCGAGGCCGGCGCCGGGCTTGATCCCGAGGCGTCCGCCCCCCTCGGCGTCGTCCGCACCCCCACCGGCAACCCGCGCGTGGACGCCGGGCTGGACCGGCTGGCCGACGCCGATCACCTCGCCGCCGCGGGCCACCCGGAGGTGTACGAGGATGTGCACCGGGGCCTGCGGGAGACGCTGGCCGAACTCGACCGGCGCCCCGTGCCCCCGCCCCCTCCACCTCGTACGACACCAGGAGCTGAACCGCACGTGGCAGCGAACCGCAGCCAGCGCAGACGACTCGACGCGGAGCTGGTCCGCCGCAAGCTGGCCCGCTCCCGGGAGCATGCGAGCCAGCTGATCGTCGCGGGCCGGGTGACCGTCGGCGGGACCACCGCCACCAAGGCCGCCACACAGGTCGAGACCAGCGCCGCGATCGTCGTCGCCAAGGACGACAGCGACCCCGAGTACGTCTCCCGGGGCGGCCACAAACTCGCGGGCGCGCTCGCCGCCTTCACCCCGCTGGGGCTGCGGGTCGCCGGACGGCGCGCGCTGGACGCGGGCGCCTCCACCGGTGGCTTCACCGACGTCCTGCTGCGCGCGGGCGCCGCCCATGTCGTCGCCGTCGACGTCGGCTACGGGCAACTCGCCTGGTCCCTGCAGAGCGACGAACGGGTCACCGTCAAGGACCGTACGAACGTCCGCGAACTGACCCTGGAGCAGATCGACGGGCAGCCGGTCGACCTGATCGTCGGCGACCTGTCCTTCATCCCGCTCGGCCTGGTGCTGCCCGCGCTCGTGCGCTGCGCCGCGCCCGACGCCGATCTGGTGCTCATGGTCAAGCCGCAGTTCGAGGTCGGCAAGGAGCGGCTCGGCAGCGGCGGCGTGGTGCGCAGCCCCGAACTGCGCGCCGAGGCCGTGCGGACCGTCGCCGGCCACGCGGCCGCGCTGGGGCTCGGCGTGCTCGGCGTCACCGCCAGCCCGCTGCCCGGCCCCTCGGGCAACGTCGAGTACTTTCTGTGGATGCGCGCCGGGGCGCCGGCACTGGACCCGGCGGATGTCGACCGTGCAGTGGCGGAGGGGCCTCGTTGACCACGACAGAAGCAGCATCATCAGCACCGGCAGCGGCGTCGGACGCACGTCGTACCGTGTTCCTGCTCGCGCACACCGGCCGCCCGGCGGCCATCCGCAGCGCCGAACTGGTCGTCCAGGGCCTGCTGCGCAGCGGGATCGGGGTGCGGGTGCTCGCAGCGGAGGCCGCCGACCTGCCGCTGCCGGAGGCGGTCGAACTGGTCGACGGCGGCCCCGGCGTCCTCGACGGCTGCGAGCTGCTGGTCGTCCTCGGCGGCGACGGGACGCTGCTGCGGGGCGCCGAGTACTCCCGCTCGTCCGGGGTGCCGCTGCTCGGCGTCAACCTCGGCCGGGTCGGCTTCCTCGCCGAGGCGGAGCGCGACGACCTCGACAAGGTCGTCCACCGGGTCGTCACCCGCTCCTACGAGGTCGAGGAGCGCATGACCCTCGACGTCCTCGTGCGCAACAACGGGGAGATCGTGCACACCGACTGGGCGCTGAACGAGGCGTCCGTGGAGAAGGCCGCCCGCGAGCGGATGCTGGAGGTCGTCACCGAGGTCGACGGCCGCCCCGTCTCCCGCTTCGGCGGCGACGGCGTCGTATGCGCCACCCCGACCGGCTCCACCGCCTACGCCTTCTCGGCCGGCGGCCCCGTGGTGTGGCCGGAGGTCGAGGCGCTGCTGATGGTGCCGATCAGCGCGCACGCGCTGTTCGCCAAGCCGCTGGTGACGGCGCCCGACTCGGTGCTGGCGGTGGAGGTCCAGCCGCAGACCCCGCACGGCGTGCTGTGGTGCGACGGGCGGCGGACCGTCGAACTGCCCGCGGGCGCACGGGTGGAGGTCCGGCGCGGCGCCGTGCCCGTACGGCTGGCCCGCCTGCACCACGCGTCCTTCACGGACCGGCTCGTCGCCAAGTTCGCCCTCCCGGTGGCGGGCTGGCGCGGCGCCCCCCACTGACGCCTGGCGGCGGGCTGACCGGGAACGGGGCGCCCTGTTCCCGAGGGGTGCGGGCGTGGCGTCGGGAGGCGGCGGTACGCCTGCGCCGCGGCACCCCGGCGCGGGCGTGCGGCGCTCCCCCCCCGCCCCGGCGCCGGGCCGGCGGGCTGAACGGAACGCGGCCGCGACCCCCGTGCCGGGTTGCGGCCGTTTCTTCGGCTGAGGTCGCCCGGACGGGGCTGGCCATGCGGCACAACTGAGGCCCCCAGCGGTAGCCCGAGGGCTGAGGACCGGGGTCCGGGGCGGGAGGCCCAGGGAGGCCCGTCGCGGGCGGGGGCGGAAACCTCGTATGGTCATGGGCGTGCTGGAGGAGATGCGGATACGTGCGCTGGGCGTGATCGACGACGCCGTGGTCGAGCTGTCGCCGGGATTCACCGCGGTGACCGGCGAGACCGGCGCGGGCAAGACCATGGTCGTCACCAGCCTCGGCCTGCTGCTGGGCGGGCGCGCCGACGCCGCCCTGGTGCGGATCGGGGCCAAGGCGGCCGTCGTCGAGGGCCGGCTCACGGTCGACGAGCGGTCCCCGGTTGCGGTACGCGCCGAGGAGGCGGGGGCCGAGCTGGACGACGGGGCGCTGCTCATCAGCCGGACGCTCTCCGCCGAAGGGCGGTCCCGCGCCCATGTCGGCGGCCGGTCCGTCCCGGTGGGGCTGCTCGCCGAGCTGGCCGACGATCTCGTCGCCGTACACGGCCAGACCGACCAGCAGGGTCTGCTGCGCCCCGCCCGGCAGCGGCAGGCCCTGGACCGGTACGCGGGCGACGCGGTCGCCGGCCCGTTGGAGAAGTACACCGCCGCCTACCGCAGGCTGCGGGCCGTCAGCGCCGAGCTGGACGAGCTGACCACGCGCGCCCGCGAGCGCGCCCAGGAGGCCGACCTGCTGCGCTTCGGCCTGGAGGAGATCGCCGCCGCCGAGCCGCGGCCGGGGGAGGACGCGGAGCTCGCCGCCGAGGCCGAGCGGCTCGGTCACGCCGAAGCGCTCGCCTCCGCCGCCACCGCCGCGCACGCCGCGCTCGCCGGGAACCCGGAGGACCTCGAGGGCGTGGACGCGGCCACCCTGGTCGCCGGGGCGCACCGCGCGCTGGAGGCCGTACGGTCCCACGACCCGGCGCTCGCCGCGCTGGCCGACCGGATCGGGGAGGTCGGCATCCTGCTGTCCGACGCGGCGGGCGAGCTGGCGGGGTACGCCGACGACCTGGACGCCGACCCGCGGCGGCTCGCGGCCGTGGAGGAGCGGCGGGCCGTGCTGACCCATCTGACCCGGAAGTACGGCGAGACCGTCGCCGACGTCCTGGCCTGGGCCGAGACGGGCGCGGCCCGGCTGGCCGAACTGGACGGCGACGACGACCGGATCGGCGAGCTGGCGGCCGAGCGGGACGCGCTGCGCGCCGAACTCGGCGAGCTGGCGCAGACCCTCACCGACGCCCGTACGGAGGCGGCGCGGCGCTTCGCCGACGCGGTCACCGCCGAACTCGCCGAACTCGCCATGCCCCACGCGCGGGTCACCTTCGCGATCCGGCAGACCGCGGTCGCCGCCGATGCGGAGGCGGGCGCGGGTATCGAGGTCGGCGGGCGCGCGGTCGCCTACGGTCCGCACGGTGCCGACGACGTCGAACTGCTGCTGGCCCCGCATCCGGGCGCCCCGCCCCGGCCGATCGCCAAGGGCGCCTCCGGCGGTGAGCTGTCCCGGGTGATGCTCGCGGTCGAGGTGGTCTTCGCCGGTTCCGACCCCGTACCGACGTATCTCTTCGACGAGGTCGACGCGGGCGTCGGCGGCAAGGCCGCGGTCGAGGTGGGCCGCCGACTGGCGCGGCTGGCGAAGTCCGCGCAGGTCGTGGTGGTCACCCACCTGCCGCAGGTCGCGGCGTTCGCCGACCGGCACCTGGTGGTGGAGAAGACGAATGACGGGGCCGTGACCCGCAGCGGCGTGAAGGCCATGGAGGGCGAGGACCGGGTGCGCGAACTGTCGCGGATGCTGGCGGGCCAGGAGGACTCGGAGCTGGCGCGGGCGCACGCGGAGGAACTGCTTCAGGCGGCGCGTACGGGTCTGTGACGGGGCCGGCGTTGCCGGCGTCGGAGCCGTGTGGTGCCGCGGGGCGTGCCGTGCGCGTGCACCTTTCGGCCGGTGGCCGGGGTGCGCGGTGCGGTGCGGCGCCGCTGTTCGCCGCGCTGCGGGGGCACCCGCCACGTCCCCTCCCTCCCCCAGCTAACGCTGGGAGGTGCCCCCAGTACGGCGACCGACGGGCCGGTGGCACGGCCTGCGCCCTGCCCGTGCATCGCCTGGCGACGTCGCTCGTGCGGGTGGTGCTCGTGGGGGACCCCTGGGGGCACCCCCTGCGGCCGCGCTGGGGGAGGAGTCCGGGGGATCATCTGTGCGCCGGACGGCCCTTGTCGGAAAGCCGTGGTGCCGGAGCGGGTGTTCGGACTGGCATCCTGAACCCAGCACCCCCGGTACATCGCACCGCCGCACATCCCCCACCACCCGCACCCGACGTCGCCTCAGGAGCCACGCCCGCGTGAGCAGCACACCCGTCCCGTCGCAGGGGCAGTCGCCTCTGCACGTCGTGCAGGTGCTGGGCAGCGGGAGTTCCGGCAGCGGGGTGCACGTGCGGTCGCTGGCCGCCGGGCTGGTGGCGCGCGGGCTGCGGGTGACCGTGTGCGCGCCGCACGGTGCCGAGGACGACTACGGATTCACCGCGGCGGGCGCGCGGTTCGTGCCCGCCGATGCCCGTACCGGGGCCGGGGACGCCGCGGTGCTGCGTGCGGCCGCGGCCGGGGCGTCCCTGGTGCACGCGCACGGCCTCCGCTCCGGGCTGCTCGCCGCGCTGGCGTTGCGCGGGACCCCGCTGATCGTCACCCTGCACGGCAGGCCGTACGCCGAGGGCGCCCGCTCCCACCTGGTCCGTCTCATGGAACGCAAGGTGGCGCGCGCCGCGACCGTGGTGCTCGGCGCCTCGTCGGACCTGGTGGACCTGGCACGCGCGCGAGGGGCGCGCGACGCGCGGCTCGCGCCGGTCGCGGTCCCCGCACCACGGCCCGTACCCGAACGCGACGAGGTGTGGCGCCAGAAGTTCCGTGCGGAACTGGGGGTGATGGAGCGTCCGTTGATCCTCACCGCCGGGCGGCTGGAGGAGGGCCGCGGGCACGGCCCGCTGCTGGACGCGGCCCTCGCCTGGGCCACACTGGACCCGGCGCCGCTGCTGGTGATCGCGGGGGAGGGGCCCGGTCGGCCCGCCTTGCAGCGGCGGATCGACGCCGAAGGGCTGGCGGTGCGGCTGGTGGGCCGCCGCCCCGATGTCCCGGACCTGCTCGCCGCGGCCGATGTCGCCGTCCTGTCCAGCCCCTGGGAGGCGCGGTCCCTGCTGGCGCAGGAGGCGCTGCGGTTGGGCGTGCCGCTGGTGGCGACCGCGGTCGGAGGTGTGCCCGAACTGGTCGGCGCTGCCGCCGAACTCGTCCCGTACGGCGACCCGAGGGCGCTGGCGATGGCCGTGCACCGGCTGCTCACCGACCCCGTGTGGCACGCCCAACTGGCCGCCGCGGGCCGGGCGCAGGCCGCCGACTGGCCCGGCGAGGACGATGCCGTCTCCCATGTGCTGCGGATCTACGACGAGTTGGCGGGCAACTGACCTTTCGTGCAGAGGGTTGACGCCCGCCGCGGGCGCGGGCAGGGTGCTGCCTCAAACGCGAGAGCGCTCTCACGGCAGTCCCCCCACACCCAGCCGAGAGGCACCACACATGAGCATGGCACTCAGCCGCAGGAAGCTGCTCGGAGGACTCGCGGCCACCGCCGCCGCGGCGGCCACGGGCCTCACCCTCACCGGCGGCCGGGCGCACGGAGCCCCGTCCGCCGCCCTGCCGCTCACGGTCGTCAACAGGACCGGTGAGTTCGGCAATTCGTCGATATGGGTCTACATCGTCGGCAATGAGGGAGGCCGTCAGGTGCGCGTCACGCCTGACGGCGGCCTCGCGCCCGTCGCGCTGTCCGACAACGGCCCGGACGGCTTCACCGACTACGCCATCCCGCTCGCCGCGAGCGGCGACACCCGGCTGACGCTCCCCGCCATGTCGGGGCGGATCTACGTCGCACTCGGCGGCAAGCTGAGGTTCAAGGCCGTCACCGACGGCGCGGGCAACGCGGCGCTCCAGTACCCGGCCGGCTGGGTCACCACCGACCCCAACTACGAAGTCCTGCACGACTGCGCCGAGTTCACCCTCAATGCGGACGGCATGTTCTGCAACACCACCATGGTGGACATGTTCAGCGTGCCGCTCGCCATCCGTCTGACCGGCGCGAAGGACCAGACGACGGGCACGCTCAAGGACGGCGCCCGCGCCCGGGTCTTCGCCGACCTGGCCGGCCAGGAGGCCTTCGCGCCGCTGGTCACCGGAGGTGATCTGCGCGTCATCGCCCCCGGGCACGGCCTGGACGCCGGGCGGTTCGCCCAGGACTACCTCGCCGCCTACATCGACCAGGTGTGGGACACGTACGCGGCCAAGGACCTCAAGGTCACCACGAACGCGGGCACCTTCACCGGGCGGGTCGCCGGCGGGCGGCTGTCCTTCACCGGGCCCGCCGAGGTCTCGTTCGCCAAGCCCTCCACCCGCGACGTGCTGTTCTGCGACGGCGCCCTGGCCGCGCCCAACGACGGGAAGACCGGACCGGTCGCCGCGGTCCTCGGCGCGGGCTTCAACCGCACCACGCTGCACGAGGCGGCCGCCCAGCCCACCACCGACCCGGCCGCCTTCTACCGGCCCGCGGTCACCAACCACTACGCCAGGGCGATGCACGCGGCGACCGCCGACGGCAAGGCGTACGGCTTCGCCTTCGACGACGTCGCCGACTTCGCCTCCTACATCCAGGACGGGGCGCCGACGGGGATCACCCTCACCCTGACGCCGTTCTGAGGTGCGGGGAGAGACTTTTCCGGGGCTCCGCCCCGAGCCCCGATCCTCGCCGGACGGGCATGACACTCACTGAAGATGGCGGCGGGCCTGGAGGGCCAAGCCCAAGGCGAGCACCGTCTGCGGGTCCTCCAGGTCGCTGCCCAGCAGCCGCGCGATCCGCGCCAGCCGGTCGTACAGCGTCTGCCGGTTCAGGTGCAGCTCCCGCGCCGTCTCCGCCTTGCGGCCCGCGTGCGCCAGATACGCCTCCAACGTGGGGATCAGCGGCGGCCGGGCCGTACGGTCGTGGGCGAGCAGCGGGCCGATCACCCGGTCGACGAAGGCGGCCAGGTCCCCGTGCTCACGCAGTCGCCACAGCAACACGTCGACTTCCGTGCGCCGCACGTCGTGCCAAAGCCGGTCCGCGGGCCCGCGCGCCGCGTTCGCCGCCTCCGCCGCGTGCCGCAGCTCGCTCCCGACCGTCTCCCAGCCGCCCGCCACCCCCACCACCACCGTGGGCGGCCGGGATCCGGCGCGGTCCGGCCAGGCCCGCTGGACGCCGGCCCGCAGCGCGGCCGCGACCCGTTCGGCGACCGCCGTACGCTCCGCCGCGTCCCGCAGCCCCACCAGCAGCGGCACCCGGCCCTCCGGCAGCCGTACGCCCAGCAGCGCCGGCACGCCGACCGCGGCCAGCTCCTCCTGCACGGCGTGCGCCAGCGCCGCCCAGCTCTCCCCGGGCCCGGCGGGCACCCCACCGCCGTCCGCGTCGCCACCCGCATCACCACCGGCAGCAGCGGACCGCCGGTCGGCGGCCGGAACCCCAGCACCCGCGCCTGCGCGGGCGCGTCCGCCGCCTCGATCCGCTCCTCCGCGAGATCGGTGAGGAAGTCCCCGCGGCCGCGCGCGGCCAGCTCCTCCTCCTGACGCGCCTGGAGCAGCACGACCGCCAGCAGATCCGCCGTACGCTCGGCCGCGATCCGGTGGACGGGGGCGAGCGCACCCGCCACCGGCGGCACCGTCAGCCGGGCGCGCACCACGCCGGGGCCGCCGCCGGGGACGTCCACGACCACGCTGCCCGCGGGCAGTTCCGGACGCGGGGCCGCCCGCCGCTCCCGCAGCCCGTCCCACACCTGGAGCGGATCCGCGGTGCCCGACGGCGCGGCGGGGCCCGGCCCCGCCGCGTACAGCAGCTGTCCGTCGGAGCTCTCCAGGAAGACCGGGTTGCCCGCGAACGCCGCGAGCAGCCGCAGGATCTCCGGCACCCCGCCGCCGCCCAGCAGCGCCTGGGTGCACTGCCGGTGCACCTCCTCGGCGCGGCGGAGCAGGGCGTAGTGCTCGTTGACGATCTCGGTGTGGATCTCCTCGGTGACCGCCACGAACGGCACCTCACGCCGCAACTGCACCAGTGGCAGCCCGACCGAGCGCGCGGTGTCCACCACCGCGGCGGGCAGCGTGGTGAAGCGGGACCCCAGCTCGACCACCAGGGCGGCGATCTCCCGGGCGGCGAGCGTGCGGACGAAGGCCCGCTGCTCGGCCGGGCGCGGCCCCAGCCCGAGGCCGGTGGTCAGCAGCAGCTCCCCACCCCTGAGCAGCGAGGCGATGTTCGGCGCCTCGCCCGCGTGCACCCAGCGCACCGGCCGGTCCAGCCGGTCCTCGGCGGCCACCACCTCGGGCAGACCGCGGCGCAGCGCGGGCAGCCCGAGCGCCCGCGCCACGGTGATGGTGCCCTGCGGGCCGGGTGGCTCACCGGCCTCGGGTGGCGCCACGGGCGGTCAGCCGCCGTACGCGCCCGAGGCGGTCAGCCGCAGCGCCGTGTCGATCAGCGGCACGTGGCTGAACGCCTGCGGGAAGTTGCCCACCTGGCGCTTGAGCCGCGGGTCCCACTCCTCCGCGAGCAGCCCCAGGTCGTTGCGGAGCGACAGCAGCTTCTCGAACAGCTGCCGCGCCTCGTCCACCCGGCCGATCATCGCCAGGTCGTCCGCGAGCCAGAACGAGCAGGCGAGGAACGCGCCCTCGTCGCCTTCCAGGCCGTCCACCCCCGCTTCCTCGCCGGCCGTCGGATAGCGCAGCACGAAGCCGTCCTCGGTGGACAGCTCCCGCTGGATCGCCTCGATGGTGCCGATGACCCGCTTGTCGTCCGGCGGTAGGAAGCCCATCTGCGGGATGAGCAGCAGCGAGGCGTCCAGCTCCTTGGAGCCGTAGGACTGGGTGAAGGTGTTGCGCTCCGGGTCATAGCCCCGCTCGCACACCGTCCGGTGGATCTCGTCGCGCAGGTCGCGCCAGCGCTCCAGCGGCCCGTCCACGTCGCCCGACTCGATCAGCTTGATCGTGCGGTCGACCGCGACCCAGGCCATCACCTTGGAGTGCACGAAGTGGCGGCGCGGGCCGCGCACCTCCCAGATGCCCTCGTCGGGCTCGTCCCAGTGGTCCTCCAGGTAGTGGATCAGCCGGATCTGGAGCAGGGCCGCGTAGTCGTTGCGGGCCAGGCCGGTCATGTGCGCCAGGTGCAGCGCCTCGATGGTCTCCCCGTAGACGTCCAGCTGGAGCTGGCCCGCCGCGCCGTTGCCGACCCGGACCGGCTGGGAGCCCTCGTATCCCGGCAGCCACGGCAGCTCGGCCTCGCTCAGCTCCCGCTCGCCCGCGATCCCGTACATGATCTGGAGGTTCTCCGGGTCGCCGGCGACCGCCCGCAGCAGCCACTCGCGCCAGGCGCGGGCCTCGTCGCGGTAGCCGGTGCGCAGCAGCGAGGAGAGGGTGATCGCCGCGTCCCTCAGCCAGGTGAAGCGGTAGTCCCAGTTGCGGGAGCCGCCGATGTCCTCGGGCAGGGAGGTGGTGGGGGCGGCCACGATGCCGCCGGTGGGCGCGTAGGTGAGCGCCTTGAGGGTGATCAGGGAGCGGACGACCGCGTCGCGGTAGGGGCCGTGGTACGTACAGTGCTCGACCCACTCGCGCCAGAACTCCTCGGTGGCCGCCAGCGAGCCCTCGGGGTCGGGCAGGGCGGGCGGCTCCTTGTGCGAGGGCTGCCAGCTGATGGTGAACGCGACGCGGTCACCGGGGCCGACGGTGAAGTCGGAGAAGGTGGTCAGGTCCTTGCCGTAGGTGTCGGCCTCGGTGTCCAGCCAGACCGAGTCCGGACCGGCCACGGCGACCGTGCGGTGGTCGACCTTGTGCACCCACGGCACCACCCAGCCGTAGGAGAACCGCATCCGCAGGGCGGAACGCATCGGGACACGGCCGCTGACGCCCTCGACGATCCGGATCAGCTGCGGGGCGCCGTCGCGCGGCGGCATGAAGTCGATGACGCGGACGGTGCCGCGCGGGGTGTCCCACTCCGATTCCAGGACCAGCGAGTCGCCCCGGTAGCGGCGCCGGTCGGCGGCCGGCGGCGTGCCGCCCGCGGCGTGCGCGGGGCCCAGCCGCCAGAAGCCGTGTTCCTCGGTGCCGAGCAGCCCGGCGAAGACGGCATGGGAGTCGAAGCGCGGCAGACAGAGCCAGTCGACCGTGCCGTCCCTGCAGACGAGGGCGGCGGTCTGCATATCGCCGATGAGTGCGTAGTCCTCGATGCGCCCGGCCACCTGCATCCCCATTCGAACGGCCTCGCCCCTCAGGGCGCCTTGTGCGGTCTCGGAAATTTCCCGACGAGCTCGTCTTCCGGGGCTTAAGCAGGTAGATGCCTTGCCGACCGCAGCTCGCAGCGTGTGTCCGAGCAGGATACGACTAACGCCGGTGATCCGCTGGCGTCGTTCCACAATGTGGCTCGGCCGTTCGTGTGGTCGAACCGAGAGTCTCCCGGTGCGGTCCCCGGGTCGGTCCCGGGCGGCCCGCACGCCCCCTCCGGCGCGGCCCGCACCGGGTCCGCACGCGTCGCCGGACACCATCACCCCGGGTCGCTGTTACCCTGGTAGCCCGTGGACCGGTGGGCGCACAACCCCCGAACCGCAGTGACGGCACCCCCGCTCAACCGGGGAAGCTGCCGATCCGCATCTCACCTCGCGACCACGGGAGCCCCCTCTTGGCACTTGCCACTCAGTCCATGACGACCAAGCACATCTTCGTCACCGGGGGTGTCGCCAGCTCACTCGGCAAGGGCCTCACCGCCTCCAGCCTGGGCGCGCTGCTCAAGGCCCGCGGCCTGCGGGTCACCATGCAGAAGCTCGACCCGTACCTGAACGTCGACCCGGGCACGATGAACCCGTTCCAGCACGGTGAGGTGTTCGTCACCAACGACGGCGCCGAGACCGACCTGGACATCGGCCACTACGAGCGCTTCCTCGACGTCGACCTCGACGGCTCCGCGAACGTCACCACCGGACAGGTGTACTCGCAGGTGATCGCCAAGGAGCGGCGCGGCGAGTACCTGGGCGACACGGTCCAGGTCATCCCGCACATCACCAACGAGATCAAGCACCGCATCCGGCGCATGGCGACCGACGACGTCGACGTCGTCATCACCGAGGTCGGCGGCACGGTCGGCGACATCGAGTCGCTGCCGTTCCTGGAGACCGTCCGCCAGGTCCGCCACGAGGTCGGCCGCGACAACGTCTTCGTCGTGCACATCTCGCTGCTGCCGTACATCGGCCCGTCCGGCGAGCTGAAGACCAAGCCGACCCAGCACTCCGTCGCCGCGCTGCGCAACATCGGCATCCAGCCGGACGCGATCGTGCTGCGCGCCGACCGGGACGTACCGACCTCCATCAAGCGCAAGATCTCGCTGATGTGCGACGTCGACGAGGCCGCGGTCGTCGCCGCCATCGACGCCAAGTCGATCTACGACATCCCGAAGGTGCTGCACACCGAGGGCCTGGACGCGTACGTCGTGCGCAAGCTGGACCTGCCGTTCCGCGACGTCGACTGGACCACCTGGGACGACCTGCTGGACCGCGTCCACAACCCCGACCACGAGGTCACGGTCGCGCTCGTCGGCAAGTACATCGACCTGCCCGACGCCTACCTGTCGGTGACCGAGGCGATCCGGGCCGGCGGTTTCGCGAACAAGGCCCGCGTCAAGATCAAGTGGGTCACCTCGGACGACTGCAAGACCCCGGCCGGTGCCGCCAAGCAGCTCGGCGACGTCGACGCGATCTGCGTCCCCGGCGGCTTCGGCGAGCGCGGGGTGAACGGCAAGGTGGGCGCCATCACCTTCGCCCGCGAGAACAAGATCCCGCTGCTGGGCCTCTGCCTGGGCCTGCAGTGCATCGTCATCGAGGCGGCCCGGAACCTGGCCGGCATCGAGGGCGCGAACTCCACCGAGTTCGAGGCGGCCGCGAGCGACCCGGTGATCTCCACGATGGCGGAGCAGCTGGACATCGTCGCCGGTGAGGGCGACATGGGCGGCACCATGCGGCTGGGCATGTACCCGGCCAAGCTCGCCGAGGGCTCGATCGTGCGCGAGGTCTACGGCGACGAGCCGTACGTCGAGGAGCGCCACCGCCACCGCTACGAGGTCAACAACGCCTACCGCGGTGAGCTGGAGAAGAAGGCCGGGATCCTGTTCTCCGGCACCTCCCCGGACAACAAGCTGGTCGAGTACGTCGAGTACCCGCGCGAGGTGCACCCCTACCTGGTCGGCACCCAGGCGCACCCCGAGCTGCGCTCCCGCCCGACCCGCCCGCACCCGCTGTTCGCGGGCCTGGTGAAGGCGGCCGTCGAGCGGCAGCAGGCGGCGAAGGCCGCGAAGCCCGCGGAGCCCGCGAAGTCGGCCAAGGGCTGACCGATGCAGCCCGCGATGGGCTGACCGATACGGTGGTGAACGCCGGGGTGCGGGTCGCAGCGGCCCGCACCCCGGCGTTTTCCTTCCTGTACGAAGACTGAGGACGCATGGGCGCCTGCACGAAGACTGAGGGACGCATGGGCATCTCCGACACCCAGGAGGAGTGGCAGGTCACCGAGACCGCCACGCCCTTCACCGGCAACAAGACCAGCGTGCGCACGGACCGCGTCGTCATGCCCGACGGCTCCACCGTGACCCGTGACTACCAGGTCCACCCCGGCTCGGTGGCCGTCCTCGCCCTGGACGAGGCCGGGCGGGTCCTTGTCCTGCGCCAGTACCGCCACCCGGTACGGCACAAGCTGTGGGAGATCCCGGCGGGTCTCCTGGACGTCCCCGGGGAGAACCCGCTGCACGCCGCCCAGCGCGAGCTGTACGAGGAGGCGCATGTGAAGGCCGAGGACTGGCGGGTCCTCACCGACGTCTTCACCACGCCGGGCGGCTGCGACGAGGCCGTACGGATCTTCCTGGCCCGCGGTCTGTCCGAGGCCGAGGGCGAGCGCTTCGAGGTCGCGGAGGAAGAGGCCGACATGGAGCTGGCCCGGGTGCCGCTGGAGGAGCTCGTACGGGGCGTGCTCGCCGGCGAGCTGCACAACAACTGCCTGGTCGTCGGGGCCCTGTCGCTCCAGGCCGTGCTGTCGGGCGAGGGTGGTGGCGTGGAGTCGCTGCGTCCGGCGGAGGCGCCGTGGCCGGCGCGCCCGTTCGAGGCGTAGACCGCTCTGACTGACTGAGACTGACTGACTGTCTGCCCGACTGTCTACCGGGGTGCACCTGTCTGCCTGTCTGCCTTTGTCCGGCGGCTCTTCGGGGCCGCCGGACGGCGTGTTCGCCGTCTTCGTGGGTGTTCTTTTCTGACGATCATCGGATCCGATCAGGTGATCTTTGTGCGGTGGCACCGGCCGGGAGTGCCGTGTACCTGACCCCGCGTGAACTACGCTCATACCGACCCGGACCGCGGTCGCGGCGGGCTCGAACGCGCAGGTGGACGGGAGTGGCCCGTGGCGGAGCAGGTGGTCGGCACGGAGGGGGCGTCCGGCACGCCCCGGAACCGGCGGGTTACCGCCGCTGCCCCGAGCGACGAGCGACGTACGAGCGCGGTCGACGGCCCCGCCGATGAGCGGACCGACGGCGTCGGCGACGGTGTCGGTGATGGCGACGGTGTCGGCGTCGGTGACGGCTCTGCATGGGCCGCGACCGGGAAACCGGAGGCCAAGGGGCGGGCCGGTGATGGCGCGGGGAGCCCGGAGGGCTCGGTCGGTTCCCGTCCTGCGGATGGTTCCGTGGCCGCGGATGGCTCGGGTGCTGCGGAGGCTTCCAGCGTCTCGGACAGCGACAACGACGGCGAGAGCGGCCGCGGCCGCGGCGTGGCGCGTACGGGAGCCGGCGCTGACGCGCCGGCCCACAACCGTCGAGCGGCGGCGGCCGACGCACGGGCCGCCGCCGTCGCCGACACGGAGGGCTCCGGCCGCCCGGCCACACCTGATCGCCGCCCGCGCGGGACGCGCGGCACGAAGGGCCGTGCGCGAGCGGCGGCCGCACGGTCGGGTACGGGCGACCCCGGACCTGGGGGCAAGGCGACGCACGACGACCAGAGCCCGCCCGCCGGTGGAGCCGGCGCGCGACGGCCGGTCGCTGAGGAGGAGCGCGGCGCGAGGGACCGAGTGGAGGCGCGCGGCGGGGTCGAGCATCAGGCGCAGGTGCACGGTGCGCAGGAGCGCGATGCGGAGGCGCGCGGCGCGACGGATCGCGGTACGGACGCGCGCGCTACGGATGGTCGTTGTGCGGATGGTCGTGGTGCGGGCGACCGCGGCGGAGCCGAGCGTGCTGCGACGGAGCGCGGTGCGAACGGGGGAAGCCGCAGTGAGTCCCGTGCCGACGAGTACGAGGCAGACGCTCGTAGCGCGGACGGACGGGGCGGACGTGAGCCCGCTGCGGAGGAGGCCCGCTCGGGAGAGCGCCCCGCGGTGCTGCGCCCTGCGGGTGGGCGCGGTGTAAAGGAGGCGGGCGGGCCTGTTGCGGATGGCGGCCGTACGGGTGGGCGTCCTGCGACGGAGCGCTCCGCGGACGTGGGCCGTGCCGTGGAGCGTGGCGCAGGCGCGTGCGGTGCGGACGCGCGCGGGCCGCGCGGGTCCGAATCGGAGGCGGCCCGTCGAGGGGGC
This sequence comes from Streptomyces sp. XD-27, assembly GCF_030553055.1. NCBI lineage: Bacteria > Bacillati > Actinomycetota > Actinomycetes > Kitasatosporales > Streptomycetaceae > Streptomyces > Streptomyces sp. XD-27. The sequence continues at coordinate 1,548,369 of NZ_CP130713.1, read as the reverse complement.
GTTCTGCGGATGGGTGCGACGCAGGCGAGCGCATGGCCCAGGTGAGTGGTGGGGATGCGAGCGGTGTGAAGGAGCGCGGCGCTGGGGGGCCTGCCGTGGAGGGTGGGCGTTCCGCGGATGGGCACCGTGTCGGCGAGCGCATTGCCGAGACGGGTGGCGCGGACGCGCGCCGTGCCGCTGAGGGCGGCCCGGGCGAGCGCGGGGAGCAGGGACGGGATGCGCGTGAGCGCGGCATCGGCGAGCGCGGGGCGCGGGGGCAGGATGCGCGCGAGCGCGGTGTGGACGAGCGGCCGACTCAGGGGCCGGACGCGGGTGAGTACCGCATGGGCGGCCAGCTGACGCCGGGGCCGGATGCGGGTGAGCGCCGAGTGGGCGCGCGGCCGGTGCCGGGTGCGGGTGAGCGTCGCGTCGCCGAGCGCCGGGCGCAGGGGCAGGAAGCGCGTGAGCGTGGCCCCGGCGAGCGCGGGGCGCAGGGGCAGGAGGCGCGCGAGCGCGGCACTGGCGAGCGCGGCACGAGGGAGCGTGGCACCGAGCGCGGGGGCCGGGGCAGGTTGCGCGTGAGCGCGGTGTGGGCGGGCGGCCCGGGCCGGAGCCGGACGCGGTTCAGCGCCGCATGGGCGGGCGGCTGGCGCCGGACCCGGAGGCTGGTGAGCGCCGCATGGGCGGGCAGCCGACGCCGGGCCCGGTGGCGAGTGAGCGCCGGGTCGCCGAGCGCCGGTCGCAGGGGCAGGACGCGCGTGAGCGCGGCGCCGGCGGCAGCGGCGCGAAGGGGCGCGGCGGGGATGAGTGCCGCACGTCGGTTGCCGCCGAGCCGAGCGGGTTCTGGGGGCGGTCGCGGGAGCTGTCCGCACTGCGGGAGGACATCGGTCGCCCCGGCCTCGATACGCTCGCCGGCCGCGGCATCCCCCACGGCCGGGTGCTGCTCATCGCCGGGCGGCCGGGTTCGGGGCGGACCGCGCTGGCCGAGGAACTCGTCCGGCAGCTGCGCGACGAGTATCCCGACGGGCTGCTGCGGGCCCGCCTGACGACCGCGGGCGGCGAACCCGTGCTGCCCGCGCGGATCGCCCGTGACTTCCTCCGCTCGCTCGGGGCGCCCATTCCGCCCGGCGCCGACGAGGAGGAGCTCTCCGACCGGTTGCGCGACGCGATGCGCGGGCGGCGGGCGATCGTCCTGCTCGACGACGCCGACAGCGCCGACCAGGTGGAGCTGCTGCTGCCGCACGCCCCCGGCTCTCTGGTCGTGGCCGTCGCGCAGGGGCCGCTCACCGGCATCCCCGACGTCCGGCCGTGCACCCTCGGCGGACTGGAGACCGCGGCCGCCGTGAAAATGCTGGCCAGTGTGGCCGGCCATCGGGTCATCAACGACCCGATCGCCGCGGAGACCATCGTGGAGCTGTGCCGTGCGCAGCCCGCCGCGCTGGCGCTCGTCGGCGGCTGGCTCGTCGCCCGCCCCAAGACCTCCGTCGCGACTGCGGCCAAGGAACTGCGCGAGGTACCGCCCGGCGACGAGGATGCGGCGGACCGGCCGCTGAGCCGCGCCTTCCGGTTGGCGTACGGCGGGTTGCCGCCGCTCGCCGCCCGGATACTGCGGCTGCTCGTCCTCGCGCCGGACGCCACGGTGGACGCGCAGAGCGCGTCCGCGCTCGCGGGCTGCTCGGTACCGACGGCGCAGTCCGCGCTGGAGGACTTCGCGACCTGCGGGCTGCTGCGGCCGCTGCCCACCCAGCCCGCGGCCGTCGGCCGCGCCCCGGCGACCGGTCAGTCCCCGGTGGTCGGTCAGGCCCCGGCGGTCGATCAGTCCTCGGCGGTCAGGTCGGCCCAAGGGGTCGGCTCGGATCGTAGAGTCGGCTCGGCCCAGGGGGCCGGCCAGGGGTCGGTGGCCGGGGCAACCCAGGGAGGCTCGGACCGGGGAGTCGGCCGGCGGTCGGCGGTCGGCGCAACCCAGGGGGCCGTCGCTGTCGCGTCCACCGGCCAGGCCGCGGAGGCGCGGCAGGTCCCGGAAGGGCGCCAGGGCCCGGGGACCGGGGTGCGCCAAGAACCCGCGGTTCGCCAGCCCTCGGCATCTGGTGCTGTCCCTTGGGACGGTCAGACCTCAGCAGCAGGCGCTGCCCCTTGGGACGGCCAGTCCCCGGCAGCCGGCCCCGTCCTCCCTTGGGAGGGCCAGGCCCCGTCGGGCGGTTCTCTTCCTGACCGCGAGCCCGTCTCGTCGGTTGGCCAGGCCGCCGCGGGACCTGGCTCGGCCCCGCGTCCTGACCTGACCTCCGGGGCGGGCCCCGTCCCCGTAACCGGCCTGACCACCGGGGCGGTCCCTGTTCCCGGATCCGGCCCGGTTTCAGGGGCCGGGTCTGTCCGCGGGGTCGGCCCTGCGCCGGGGTCCGGCCCTGGCCCTGAATCCGGCCCGGTCTCCGGGCCCGACTCGGCCCCGCGATCTGGTCTCGCCTCGGAGAGCAGCCGGTCTGGCCTTGCCTCGGGGGACGGCTCTGCCCTTGGGACCGGACCGGCCTCCAGGCCCGTCCCTGGGACCGGACCGGTCTCCGGTCCCGGCCCTGTCCCCGGATCCGGCCCCCTCCCAGGCTTCGGCTCGGCACCCGGGCCTGGCAGGGGTACCGGAGCGGGCTCGGCCCCCCGATCGGGACCCGTACCTGGAGCGGGCCTGTCCTCCGGGCCCGCCCCGGCCTTCGAGTCCGGCCCGGCCCCCGGCCCCGCCTCGGCCCCCGGCCCCGCCTCGGCCCCCGGGTCCGGCTCCCACCCGGACGCCGCCCCAGCCCCCGTACCGGGCGTAGTTCCCGTATCGGGTCCGGCCCCCCGGGCCGCCACGGTCGCAGCCCCCGTATCCGGCCGGGCCCCGGCCCCCGGCCCCGCCCTCAGGCCCGGCCCGGCCGCCGGGCCCGCCACGGCCTCGGCGCCCCGGCCCGGCCCGGCTGCCGGGCCAGCCACTGCCCCGGCCCCCGTATCCCACCCGGCCCCCGTATCCAGCCCGGGCCCCCGGCCCGGCCCCGCCCCCACCCCGCCCACGCGCTTTCAGGTTCCCGGCTGTCTGGAGCCGCTGCTGCACGCCGTGCTGCGTGAGGATGAGCGTCCGGCGGAGGTGCAGTTGGCGCGGGCGCGGGTGCTGGAGCGGAGCGTACGGCTGCTGTACGCCTGCCGGTTGACCGCGGAGTCCGCGGACCCGGCGGCGCGCGAGAAACTGGCGAGCCTGCCGGGATCGCTGCGGTTCCCGTCGCGGGCCGCCGCCGCGCGCTGGCTCGAGGAGCGCGGGCGGGAGCTGCGGGAGGCCGCCAGGATGGCCGCCGATGACGGTCAACTCGACACCCTGGCACGGCGGTTGGTGGCCGCGCTCACCCAGGCGCTGGTCGCGCACCGCGGTGTCGACGACGCCGCGCCGGAGCTGTACGAGCTGCACCAGCTCGTCCTCGAAGTGGCCCGGCGCCAGGATCTGGCGCTGGAGGAGGCCGCGGCGCTGCTGAACCTCGGCGACCTCGACGCACGGGCCGGGCGGCCGGGCGAGGCGCTCATCCGTTACAAGGAGGCGCTGGAGGCGGCGCGGGCGGCGGCCGACCCGTACGCCACGGGCCGGGCGCTGGAGTCGATCGGCGGCACCTACCAGGAGCTGGGCGACTGGCACCGGGCCGCCGACTGGTACGGCCGGGCCCTCGCGCTGCACCTGAGCCGCCGTGAACTCGCCGCGGAGGCCCGGCTGTACGCCCGGCTCGGCGCGGTCCTCAGCTACGCGGGGCAGTGGGGCGACGCGCTGCGGAACTGGCGGGCCGCGGCCGCCGCCGCGCGCCGGCTGGGCGACATGGCGGGGCACGCGCGGGCACTGGGCGAGACGGCGCGGGTGCAGGAGTACGCGGGGCGGCCGCGCGAGGCGCTGCGTACCTGCCTGGAGGCGCTGGAATGCGCGCGGCGCACCGGTGACCTGCGGCTCCAGGCGGCGGTGCGGCTGCGTACGGCGGACACCCTGGAGCGGCTGGGCGACGCCGCCGCGGCCGAGCTGCACCGGAACGCCGCGGAACGGCTGCTGGCCCGCACCGCTGCGGCCGAAGCGGAACCTGAGGGACCCCAAGACGAGCCGACCTGCGAAATCAGTAGTAGCTCCGCGAAAGATTGATGCAAACAAAGGCTAGACACGACGACATCCTTCATTAGACTGGCTGCCATAGCGCGTACCGCTAACCCTTCCGTCATGTAGTTACATGTCGGTATTGCCAGGAATACCCCAGATTCAAGGACCGTGATCGACGTGAAGGTCGGCATCCCCCGCGAGGTCAAGAACAACGAGTTCCGCGTGGCCATCACGCCCGCCGGCGTGCACGAGCTCGTCCGCAACGGCCACCAGGTCTTCGTGGAGCAGGGCGCCGGCCTCGGCTCCTCCATCACGGACGCGGAGTACACCGCCGCCGGTGCGAGCATCCTCGGCACCGCCGACGAGGTCTGGGCCACGGCCGACCTGCTGCTCAAGGTCAAGGAGCCGATCGCGGAGGAGTACCACCGCCTCCGCAAGGGCCAGACCCTCTTCACCTACCTCCACCTGGCCGCTTCCCGTGAGTGCACCGACGCGCTGCTGGAGTCCGGTACCACCGCCATCGCCTACGAGACGGTCGAGACCGCGAACCGCGCGCTGCCGCTGCTCGCCCCGATGTCCGAGGTCGCGGGCCGGCTCGCCCCGCAGGTCGGCGCCTACCACCTGATGCGCGCGGCCGGCGGCCGCGGCGTGCTGCCGGGCGGTGTCCCCGGTGTCGCCGCCGGCAAGGCCGTGGTCATCGGTGGCGGCGTCTCCGGCTGGAGCGCCACGCAGATCGCCGTCGGCATGGGCTTCCACGTGACCCTGCTGGACCGCGACATCAACAAGCTGCGCGAGGCCGACAAGATCTTCGGCACCAAGGTGCAGACCGTCGTCTCCAACGCCTTCGAGCTGGAGAAGGCCGTCACCGAGGCCGACCTGGTCATCGGCGCGGTGCTCATCCCGGGTGCCAAGGCCCCGAAGCTGGTCACCAACGAGCTCGTCGCCAAGATGAAGCCCGGAAGTGTCCTTGTCGACATTGCGATCGACCAGGGCGGCTGCTTCGAGGACTCGCGTCCCACCACGCACGCCGAGCCGACCTTCAAGATCCACAACTCGATCTTCTACTGCGTCGCCAACATGCCGGGCGCGGTGCCGAACACCTCCACCTACGCGCTGACCAACGCCACGCTGCCGTACATCGTGGAGCTGGCCAACCGCGGCTGGCAGGACGCGGTGCGTCGCGACCCCGCGCTGGCCAAGGGCCTCAACACCCATGAGGGACAGGTCGTTTACCGCGAGGTCGCCGAGGCGCACGGCCTGCCGCACGTGGAGCTGGACACGCTCCTCGGCTGACTGATGCGGTGACCGGTGCGGTGACCGATCCGGCCGCGGCCGGGCCCGGTGACGGGTCCTCCCCCTACGCCCTTGAAGGCGTAGGGGGACCCCCAGCCGACCGCGGCGGCGGACCGTAGAGGGTGTCAACCCCGAACGTCAACACGGCGCATGAGGCCGGGTCTTGCCCATGGGCGAGACCCGGCCACAGTCATGCCCGGAACGTGACGCGCCGCAACCGCCGAGCAGGTCAGCCAACTCGCCGCGAATGTAGCTCTTTAGTCGATTCGTACCCGCCACGAGTCAGCCGCGCCGGGGTGGTTACGCCCTTGACATCCGGATGTTCGGTTGCCGACACAACGTGCCGCGTCCGGCGGATTGTGTTGCTGTGAGGCGCCGACACGCCATAGAGTCGCAAACCGTCGGCATGGTGTCACGCTGACCAATCGAGAAATTTCCTGGTCACCAAGGAGGTAGGACGACTTGTGAATGAGTCGACATTTTCTCCCGGGGGTGGTCTACCAGGATCGGCTGCGCGGGGCCAGACCTCTTCGGGGCTCGCGGCTGTCGGCTCCGTCGCTGTCCAGACCTTCGCAACCCACCAGAGCATGACGACAGCCCACCAGAGCATGGACGGCCATCACGTGAACGCCATGGCCGGCGATAAGCGCGGCAACGACCCCGCCCTCGCCGACTACGACGACCTGCCCGACGGGCACTTCTACGACCCCGACGCGGAGTACGAGCCCGACCCGGAGTACGCGGCCACGCTCGCCCCGGACGCCGCCCGCCAGCGCCGCGAGCGCATCGGCCCGACCGGGCGCCCCCTGCCGTACTTCCCCATCCCGGGCCCGCTCACCGACCACGGCCCCGCGAAGATCATCGCGATGTGCAACCAGAAGGGCGGGGTCGGCAAGACCACCTCGACCATCAACCTGGGCGCGGCACTCGCCGAGTACGGGCGCCGGGTGCTGCTCGTCGACTTCGACCCGCAGGGCGCCCTGTCCGTCGGCCTCGGGGTCAACCCGATGGAGCTCGACCTCACGGTCTACAACCTGCTCATGGAGCGGGGCATGTCGGCCGACGAGGTCCTGCTCAAGACGGCCGTGCCCAACATGGACCTGCTGCCCAGCAATATCGACTTGTCGGCCGCCGAGGTGCAGCTGGTCAGCGAGGTCGCCCGCGAGTCCACCCTGCAGCGCGCGCTCAAGCCGCTGATGGCGGACTACGACTACATCGTCATCGACTGCCAGCCCTCGCTCGGCCTGCTCACGGTCAACGCCCTGACCGCCGCGCACAAGGTGATCGTGCCGCTGGAGTGCGAGTTCTTCGCCCTGCGCGGTGTGGCGTTGCTCACCGAGACCATCGAGAAGGTGCAGGAGCGGCTCAACCCCGACCTGGAGCTCGACGGCATCCTCGCGACGATGTACGACTCGCGCACCGTGCACAGCCGCGAGGTCCTGGCCCGGGTCGTCGAGGCGTTCGACGACCACGTCTACCACACGGTGATCGGCCGTACGGTCCGCTTCCCCGAGACCACGGTCGCGGGCGAGCCCATCACCACGTACGCGTCCAACTCCGTGGGTGCCGCCGCCTACCGCCAGCTCGCCAGGGAGGTGCTCGCCCGGTGTCACGCCGAGTGAGTCTGCCGGGCGCCGACGAGCTGTTCCGCACCACCGGGGGGATGGCGCTCCAGCCGTCGTCCCCCCGTCGCCAGGCGAACGGCGAGCCGCGCGTGCCCGCCCCGGCCGGCGAGAGCGACACCACGGCCGTGGACCCGGCCGAGGCCGACGCCACCCCGGCGCCGCCTGCCTCCGGCACGGCGGAGCACGGCGGACGCGAGCCGGAGCACCACGAGGCCGCCGCCGCGACGGGGGAGCGGCGCGGGTCAGCCCAGGACCGCCCCAAGAACCGCCAGTCGCAGGACGGGGCGGCCACGCCGGGGCAGTCCGGCCAGGCCCGCCGCCGTGGCCGCGCCGCCGCGCGCCGCCCCAGCGGACGCGAGCGCCACGACGAGAAGATCACGGTCTACGTCTCCGCCGAGGAGCTGATGGACCTGGAACACGCGCGGCTGGTGCTGCGCGGCGAGCACGGGCTCGCGGTGGACCGCGGCCGCATCGTCCGGGAGGCGGTCGCGGTGGTCCTGGCCGACCTGGAGTCGCGCGGCGACGCGAGCATCCTGGTGCGGCGCCTCCGCGGCCGCTGAGGAACCGGGCGGTAGCCTGCCCGTTCGTAACAGGCCCGCCGCGCCCTCCCCCTGAGGGCACCTCTGAGGGTCCCCCGGACGGAGTCCGGGGGAGGCCGCGCTGGGGGCTGCGGCATGGGAGGTACCCCCCACCCGCACACTGGACCGCGATGCCCACCAACGACGACGCCCCGTCCCCTCCCCCGAGCCCTTGAGGGCGTGGGGAGACCCCCATCCGCGCACACCCCGCCGCGCCCTGGGGCGGGGCCCGCGCACGGGGCCTCTCGCCGGGGTGGCCGCATCCGCCCCGGGGGCCCCGGCGGCCGCCGTCCCGCCCGCCGCGAGCGCCACGTCCGAGTCGCCCCTCACCGCACCGGCCCCTGAGCAGGATGCCGCCACCGAGTCCTCGGAGGCCCCGCCCACTGCGGAGGGGTCCTCCGGGTCGGGCGGGAACGGGGCCGAGCCACCGGCGCCCCACGCGCCCGAGACCGAGCCACCGGCGTCCCGCGCGCCCGAGGCCGAGCCCGCTCCCGGCGACGGCCGGTTCACCGTGCGGCTGGACAACTTCGAAGGCCCCTTCGACCTCCTCCTCCAGCTCATCTCCAAGCACAAGCTCGACGTGACCGAGGTCGCACTGTCCAAGGTCACCGACGAGTTCATGGCACACATCCGCGCCATGGGCCCCGACTGGGACCTCGACCAGACCACCGAGTTCCTCGTCGTGGCCGCCACCCTGCTGGACCTGAAGGCCGCCCGGCTGCTGCCCGCCGCCGACGTCGAGGACGAGGCGGACCTGGCCCTGCTGGAGGCGCGTGACCTGCTCTTCGCCCGCCTGCTCCAGTACCGCGCGTACAAGCGGGTCGCGGACATCTTCTCCGAGCGCCTGGAGGCGGAGGCCAAGCGCTACCCCCGTACCGTGGGGCTGGAACCGCACCACGCCGACCTGCTGCCGGACGTCGTGATCAGCATCGGCGCGGAGGGCTTCGCCAAGCTCGCGGTGAAGGCCATGCAGCCCAAGGCCAAGCCCCAGGTGTACGTCGACCACATCCACGCCCCGCTGGTCAGCGTCCGCGAGCAGGCCGAGGTGGTCGTCGCGCGGCTGCGGGAGCTGGGTGAGGCCACCTTCGCCGTGCTCACCGAGGACGCGCCCGACACCCTCACCGTCGTCGCGCGCTTCCTCGCGCTGCTGGAGCTGTACCGGGAGCGCGCGGTCGTCCTGGACCAGACGGAGGCGCTCGGCGCGCTCACGGTCCGCTGGACCGGAGCGGACGGGGAACAGCCGCTGGTGACCGACGAGTTCGACCAGGAGGCGGCCGCCGGGCGGCGGGGCGGCGAGCAGGACGACGGCAGGACAGCGACCGAGGAGGAGCAGCCATGAGCCATGAGTCGACCGAGGCCGAGGCCGAGGCCGCGGAGGCCCCGGCCGGGGCCTGCGACCTCACCGAGCTCGACCTCAAGCCCGCCCTGGAGGCCGTCCTCATGGTCGTCGACGAGCCCGCCACCGAGGAGCACCTCGCCAAGATCCTCCAGCGGCCGCGGCGCGAGGTCGCCGACGCGCTGCGCGAGCTGGCCGACGAGTACACCGTGCAGCGCCGAGGCTTCGAGCTGCGACTCGTCGCCGGCGGCTGGCGCTACTACACCCGGCCCGCCTACGCGAGCGCCGTGGAGAGCTTCGTCCTGGACGGCCAGCAGGCCCGGCTGACCCAGGCCGCGCTGGAGACCCTGGCCGTGGTCGCGTACCGTCAACCGGTCAGCCGTTCGCGGGTCTCGGCCGTACGCGGAGTGAACTGCGACGGCGTGATGCGCACCCTCCTGCAGCGTGGTCTGGTGGAGGAGGCGGGGACGGAACCCGAAACAGGTGCGATCCTGTACAGGACGACGAATTACTTTCTGGAGCGGATGGGCCTGCGCGGCCTGGACGAGCTCCCGGAGCTCGCGCCCTTCCTCCCCGAGGCGGACGCGATCGAGGCAGAGACGCAAGAGGGTGTGCCGTCGTTCGATCCGGACGCTCCGGACACCGACGCAGACGACACGACGACGACGGAACTTTGATGCGAAGCAGCGGCAGCGGCAAGAACACCGGACGCGGTAACTACCGGGGAGCGGGTGGGGGCACCCCCGGTCGAAGACGGGGGGACAGCGCGACGAAGGGCAGCGCCCTCGCCGTCCACGCCCCGAGGAGCGCCGCTACGACGTCGGCGGTTTCGGCGAGGAGGCCGGCGGTCCCCGCAAGGGCCGCGGCGCGGCGGCCCGCGGCGGCGCCAAGGGCGGCCCGAAGCCCTCGCAGAAGAGCCGGGGCGGCGGCCCCCGCCGCGACGGTGCCCCGGCCCGCCCGCGGGAGCTGGACGCCAGGATCGAGCAGCGCAACCGCGACCGGTACGCGGACAAGCCGCAGATCAAGACCCCCAAGACCTTCCCCGGAGCCGAGCAGGAGGGCGAGCGGCTGCAGAAGGTCCTCGCGCGCGCGGGCATGGGCTCCCGCCGAGCCTGCGAGGAGCTGATCGACCAGCGCCGGGTCGAGGTCAACGGCAGGATCGTCACCGAGCAGGGGCTGCGCGTCGACCCCGAGAAGGACGAGATCAAGGTCGACGGGCTGACCGTCGCCACGCAGTCGTACCTGTTCTTCGCGCTCAACAAGCCCGCCGGGGTCGTCTCCACCATGGAGGACCCCGACGGCCGCCAGTGCCTGGGCGACTACGTCACCAACCGCGAGACCCGGCTCTTCCACGTCGGCCGCCTGGACACCGAGACCGAGGGCATCATCCTGCTCACCAACCACGGGGAGCTGGCCCACCGCCTCACCCACCCCCGGTACGGCGTGCAGAAGACCTACCTCGCCGCGATCCAGGGCCCCCTCCCGCGCGACCTGGGCAAGCAGCTCATGAGCGGCATCCAGCTGGAGGACGGCTATGCCCGCGCCGACCACTTCAAGGTGGTGCAGAACCTCGGCAAGAACTACCTGGTCGAGGTGGTCCTGCACGAGGGACGCAAGCACATCGTGCGCCGCATGCTCGCCGAGGCCGGCTTCCCGGTCGAGAAGCTGGTGCGCACCAGCTTCGGCCCGATCGCCCTCGGCGACCAGAAGTCCGGCTGGCTGCGGCGGCTGACCAACACCGAGGTCGGCATGCTGATGCGCGAGGTCGACCTGTAGGGCCCAGAGGCTCTATGACCAGACGGCGAAGCCGGTCGCCCGCCCGTCCGGCTCCCGTACGACCTCCAGCATCCCCACCACCGCCGCCCGCACGATGTGCCCGTACACGTGCGGGAAGAGGGTGGTGGGCGGCACCCCGGGCGGCGGGGTCGGGTCGGCGCGCTCCCAGCGCACCAGCACGTCCAGCCGGTGCTCGTCGATCATCAGGGCCATCAGCGGGCCCGGGGTGTCCCGGTAGAAGGCGTTGGCGACGGCGAGAGTGGTGTCCTCGTCGGGCGAGCAGTGCACGAACCCGTCCTCGGCCAGCGTCGGCGGGGCATAGGGGCGGTCGGGGGCGACCAGCCAGTCGTCGAGGCGCACCAAGTGGTAGATCATGCTCATGGTTCTACCGGACGGGTCCGCTCCCGTCTCGCAGGACGGTCTTGCGCGGCGGTGCACCGCACCGGCTCGTTAAGCTGATCAGGCACCGGATACGGGACACCCAGGGAGCAGGCACGTGGCGGTACGAGCGGTCCGCGGGGCCGTCCAGCTGGACCGGGACGAAGCGGAGCACATGCACGAGCGGGTCTCGGAGCTGATCACCGCCGTCCTGGAGCGCAACTCCCTGACGGGCGAGGACCTGATCAGCATGTGGTTCACCGCCACCCCCGACCTGCACAGCGACTTCCCCGCCGTCGCCGCGCGCCGGCTCGGGATCACCGACGTACCGCTGATCTGCGCCCAGGAGCTGGACATCGCCGGCGCCATGCCGCGGGTCGTCCGCCTCCTCGCCCATGTCGAGACCGGCCTGGAGCGGTCCGAGGTGGCCCATGTCTACCTCGGCGCCGCCGCGGCCCTGCGCAAGGACATCGCCCAGTGAGAACCGCCCTCGTCATCGGTACCGGACTGATCGGCACGTCCGCCGCGCTGGCCCTGGCCGGCCGCGGGGTCCAGGTGCACCTCGCCGACCACGACCCGGCCCAGGCCCGCACCGCCGCGGCGCTCGGTGCCGGGACGGACGCCGAGCCGGCCGGGCCGGTGGACCTGGCGATCGTCGCCGTACCGCCCGCGCACGTGGCCGAGCACCTGGCCGCCGCGATGCGCCGGGGCGCAGCCCGCGGCTACCTCGACGTCGCCAGCGTCAAGGGCGGGCCGCGCCGCGAACTGGAGGCGCTCGGCTGCGACCTGACCCGCTACATCGGTACGCACCCGATGGCCGGCCGCGAGCGCTCGGGCCCGCTGGCCGCCACCGCCGACCTGTTCGAGGGGCGGCCGTGGGTGCTCACCCCCACCCCCGGCACCGACACCGAGGTGCTCAACCTCGCCCTGGAGCTCGTCGCCCTGTGCCGCGCCGTGCCCGTGGTGATGGACGCCGACGCGCACGACCGCGCCGTCGCCCTCGTCTCGCACACCCCGCAGCTGCTGTCCAGCATGGTCGCCGCGCGGCTGCGGGACGCCGACGAGACGGCGGTACGGCTGTGCGGGCAGGGCATCCGGGACGTGACCCGGATCGCGGCCTCCGACCCCGGGATGTGGATCGACATCCTGTCCGCCAACCCCGGCCCGGTCGCCGACGTGCTCGCCGCCGTCGCCGCCGACCTTGACGAGACGGTCCGCTCGCTGCGGGCGCTGGACTCCGCGGACGAGGACAAGCGCAGCGGCGGCGCCGCCGGGATCGCGGACGTGCTGCGGCGCGGCAACGCGGGCCGCGAGCGGGTGCCCGGCAAGCACGGCGCGGCCCCGACGGCGTACGAGAGCGTCACGGTCCTCATCGGCGACCAGCCGGGCGAGCTGGCCCGGATCTTCGCGGACGCCGGGCAGGCCGGGGTCAACATCGAGGACGTACGCATCGAGCACGCCACCGGGCAGCAGGCGGGCCTGATCCAGCTCATGGTGGAGCCGCGGGCGGTTCCGGGCCTGACCGCGGCGCTGCGCGAGCGGGGCTGGTCGATCCGCCAGTGAAGGCCCCGTGGCCACGGGCTGTCCGGGGCCACCGGCTCACCCAGTAACCTTGTGCAGGGCTCATCGAACGAGCCCGCAAGGACCACTCACCGAGCCCCACCAGCTCACCCCGTGCACAGGAAGGTGTCTGTCACCGTGGAAACCGCCGCCCGGACCGCTCCGGCAGCAGTGATCGTCGCGATCGACGGCCCCGCAGGCACGGGCAAGTCCAGCACCTCCAAGGCCGTCGCCGCCAAGCTCGGCTTCGGCTACCTGGACACCGGGGCCCAGTACCGGGCGATCACGTGGTGGATGCTGGACAACGGCATCGACGTGGCCGACGCGGCCGCCGTCGCCGACGCCGCCGCCAAGCCGGTCATCGTCTCCGGCACCGACCCGGCCGCCCCGGGCATCACGGTCGACGGCGTCGACGTGGCCGGTCCCATCCGCACCCAGGAGGTCACCTCGCGGGTCAGCGCCGTCAGCGCGGTCCCGGAGGTGCGGTCCCGGATCACCGAGCTGCAGCGCTCCATCGCGGCGGCCGCCGAACACGGCATCGTCGTGGAGGGCCGGGACATCGGCACCACGGTGCTGCCCGACGCCGACCTCAAGATCTTCCTCACCGCGTCGCCGGAGGCGCGCGCCGCCCGCCGCAACGGTGAGCTCAAGGGCAAGGGCGCCGCCGACCTGGCCGCCACCCAGGCCGCCCTCGCCCAGCGCGACGCCGCCGACTCCGGCCGCAAGACCTCGCCGCTGGCCAAGGCGGACGACGCGGTCGAGGTGGACACCACCGACCTCACCCTCCAGCAGGTCATCGAGTGCGTGGTCACCCTGGTCGAAGAGAAGCGGCAGGCCAGGTGAGCGCAGCCGCGCCGGGCCAGGCGAGCGCACCCGCGCCGCCGTCCGCCGCCGGTGCCGCGGTCGGCCGCCGGATCGGCATCGGCCTCATGCACGGCCTGTGGAAGCCCCGGGTGCTCGGCGCCTGGCGCGTCCCGGCCGCCGGGCCCGTCATCCTCGCGGTGAACCACTCGCACAACATCGACGGACCGATGCTGATGGGGACGGCGCCGCGCCCGGTGCACTTCCTGATCAAGAAAGAGGCGTTCGTCGGCCCGCTCGACCCGTTCCTGCGGGGGATAGGCCAGCTCAAGGTGGACCGCTCCGGCGCCGACCGGACCGCGATCACCAGCGCGCTGGCCGTGCTGCGCCACGGCGGCGTCCTCGGCATCTTCCCCGAGGGCACCCGGGGCGAGGGCGACTTCGCCTCGCTGCGCGCCGGCCTCGCGTACTTCGCGGTGCGCTCCGGGGCGCCGATCGTGCCGGTCGCGGTGCTCGGCAGCAACGAGAAGCGCGGCCGCGTGATACAGGGTCTGCCGCCGCTGCGCGGCCGGATCGACGTCGTCTTCGGAGACGCCTTCGACGCGGGGGACGGCAGCGGCCGCCGCACCAAGGCCGCGCTGGACGAGGCGACGTTGCGTATCCAGCGGCGGCTGAGCGCGCACCTGGAAAACGCCAGGCGTTCCACCGGGCGCCGGTGTGAGACTTAAGTGATCCGCTCGGATCACCACGGATGACAGACGACAGGAAACAGGCTTCATGAACGACCAGATCCACACCGGCGACGAGCACGGTGAGCTTGGCGACGCCGAGTACGCGGAGTTCATGGAGCTCGCCGCGCAGGAAGGCTTCGACGCCGAGGAGGTCGAGGGCGCGCTGGAGGCGGCCGGGCACGGCCCGCTGCCGGTGCTCGCCGTCGTCGGCCGCCCCAACGTCGGCAAGTCGACCCTGGTGAACCGCGTCATCGGCCGCCGCGAGGCCGTCGTCGAGGACCGCCCCGGCGTCACCCGCGACCGCGTCACGTACGAGGCCGAATGGGCAGGCCGCCGCTTCAAGGTGGTCGACACCGGCGGCTGGGAGCAGGACGTCCTCGGCATCGACGCGTCCGTGGCCGCCCAGGCGGAGTTCGCCATCGAGGCCGCCGACGCCGTCGTGTTCGTCGTGGACGCCACGGTCGGCGCGACCGACACCGACGAGGCCGTGGTGAAGCTGCTGCGCCGGGCCGGCAAGCCCGTCGTCCTGTGCGCCAACAAGGTGGACGGACCCAGCGCCGAGGCGGACGCCGCGATGCTCTGGTCGCTCGGCCTGGGCGAGCCGTACCCGGTCTCCGCGCTGCACGGCCGCGGCACCGGCGACATGCTCGACGCCGTTTTGGAGGCGCTCCCCGAGGCCCCGGCCCAGACCTTCGGCGGCGGCGTCGGCGGGCCGCGCCGGATCGCGCTCATCGGCCGCCCGAACGTCGGCAAGTCTTCGCTGCTCAACAAGGTCGCGAACGAGGAGCGGGTCGTCGTCAACGAGCTGGCGGGCACCACCCGCGACCCCGTCGACGAGATCATCGAGCTGGGCGGCAAGACCTGGAAGTTCGTGGACACCGCCGGTATCCGGCGCCGGGTGCACCTCCAGGAAGGCGCCGACTACTACGCCTCGCTGCGCACCGCGGCCGCCGTCGAGAAGGCCGAGGTGGCGGTCGTCCTGATCGACACCAGCGAGTCCATCAGCGTCCAGGACCAGCGGATCGTGACGATGGCCGTCGAGGCGGGCCGGGCCATGGTCATCGCGTACAACAAGTGGGACACCCTCGACGAGGAGCGCCGCTACTACCTGGAGCGCGAGATCGAGACCGAGATGGGCCAGGTCTCCTGGGCGCCGCGGGTCAACGTCTCGGCCCGCACCGGCCGCCACATGGAGAAGCTGGTCCCGGCCATCGAGACGGCGCTGGCGGGCTGGGAGACCCGGGTGCCCACCGGGCGGCTCAACGCCTTCCTCGGTGAGATCGTCGCCTCGCACCCGCACCCGATCCGCGGCGGCAAGCAGCCCCGCATCCTCTTCGGGACGCAGGCGGGCACCAAGCCGCCGCGGTTCGTCCTCTTCGCCTCCGGCTTCCTGGAGGCCGGATACCGCCGCTTCGTCGAGCGGCGGCTGCGCGAGGAGTTCGGCTTCGAGGGGACCCCGATCCACATCTCCGTACGGGTCCGGGAGAAGCGCGGCCGCAAGAAGTAGCCGCGGCCGGCGACCCGCGGGATTCAGAACCCGCGGGCCCGCCCGTCGCGCGGTGCGGGCGGCAGCGCGGGCCGGTAGCCCCCGCGGTACGGCCGCTCGGGCGGGCGGTCCTCGGACGGCGGCCGGACGACCTCCTGCCGCCGCCACGCCGACTGCCCGGTGCCCGATCCCAGGGCCTCGAACCCGGTGAATCCCAGCTCCTCGTCGCCCGTACGGTCGCCGGGCAGCGCCCGGAACAGCCTGCGGTACTCCGCGTACAGCGCGTCGTAGATCGGCGTGGCCGAGCGCTGCTGGTACTCGGACGACGGGTCCTGCGACTGCCGCATGCCGGGAATCGGATACGGGGAGCGGGAGGCGGGGTCGTATGCGTGCACGTAGGAGCCAACGACCACGTCTTCGGACGGATGCGGTCGTTGCGGCGAATGGGCCACAGGCGCGAAGCGCGTCGGAACCTGCGCCGCTGGGGGTCCCCCCACGCCCTCCAGGGCGTAGGGGGAGGGATGCCACTGCACCTGCGGCGCGGGCCGTGCCGGACGTGGGGGGTACTGGGCCATGTACTCCGGAGGGTGGGCCGACGGCGAATGCCGCGACGGAGGGTACGGCCGCGACGGCTGCGCGGCGGTCCCGGTCATGTGCCCGACAGCGGCATCGCGGCGGCGACGAGCACGCCCCGCGCGGCGGCCCGCTCCAGAGCGTCACGCATCTGGTCCTCACGCGGCTGGTTGCCGATCGCCCCGGAGGGAGCGGCGTAGACCAGCACCGACGGGTTCTTGTTGACCGCCAGCCGCCAGCCCTCGGTCACCGGCATCGGCCGGTGCGCCTGCCACCACGCCGCCTGGGAGCCCGCGCCGTCCGGCATCAGCACCGCGTGCAGCTGCCCCGCGGCCATCAGCACGGACCAGCCGTGGATCGGCGACGGTGCTTGGGCGAGATCGTCGACGGGCAGGAACCCCTGCTCGATGAGGAGCGGAAGGAAGTCGTCCCCCGGGCCGTTGGTGCCGGGCCGGGCGATCGGCGCGGTCGGCTCCACGACCAGCGCCGGGCGCGGCTCACCGTCCATCAGGATGAGTCCGCAGGTCACGTTGAGCACGGCCTGACGGTGCGTGGGCTCCGCCTCGGGCGCCCCGCTCCCGGGCAGTTCGCTCCCGATCGGCGGCGCACCGGCTGGGGATCCGGGCGCCTCGCCGGTGATGGAGTGCACCGCGCTCTGCAACTGGTCCTCGGAGACCGGGACCACCTGCGAGGGGACGCAGGTGGCGTGGGCGAACGCGAGGACGGCGGTCTCCTCGCCGACGAAGAGCACGGTGCTGGTGGGCTCCTGCTCGGTGTCGCCGGGGGTGCGGCAGGAGGTGCAGTCGTATGTGCCCGGGGCGCCGTCACCGGTCAGCAGCCGGTTGGCTTCCTCATCGCCGATCTCGGCACGTACGTCGTCGCTGACGTCGAGCATGCGCGGCACGGTGGCTCCTCGGTCTCGTGCTTCCGCGCCGGGCGATCCGCGGCGCGTACTGTTCAACGCAGGATGAGTGGCCTCGGTCACGCGCGGAGGGCCGACACTGACGCGCCCTCACGAGCCCTGAGGGGAAAGGGTCCGGACAGGTTCCGGATTCGGGCTACCGATTCGGTATCTGTTGTGGAACAAGATGATGATCACACCCAACCTTGCAACCGCTTTGCCGGTCTACCCCAGTGACTACGCGAACGCCCGATGCGTTCGCACAGAAAACGGTGGGGCACGGGGACGGATGCACATCTCATTCCTGATACACAACGCGTACGGGATCGGCGGGACGATTCGCACCACGTACAACACCGCCCGCACGCTGGCGGAGCAGCACGACGTGGAGATCGTCTCGGTCTTCCGCCACCGCGACACACCGGTTTTCGACCCCGGCCCGAACGTCCGGCTGCGGCACCTGGTGGACATCCGCAAGGAGAGCCCGACCTACGACGGCGACGACCCCGAGTACGCCCGCCCCGCACGCGTCTTCCCCAGCGCGGAGGGCCGCTACAAGCAGTACAACGCGCTCACCGACCGCCGGATCGGCGAACACCTGCGGGGGCTGGACGCGGACGTCGTGGTCGGCACCCGCCCGGGGCTGAACGTGCACATCGCCCGCGAGGCCCGCCGCGGCCCGGTCCGCGTCGGCCAGGAGCACCTGACCCTCAGCACGCACTCCCAGGACCTCAAGTACGTGCTGCGCGCCGCCTACCCGCGGCTGGACGCGGTCACCACCGTCACCGAGGCGGACGCGAACACCTACCGCCGCCAGATGCGGCTGCCCGGCGTACGCCTCGAAGCGGTGCCCAACAGCGTGCCCGAGCCCGGCGTCGCGCCGGCCGACGGCACCGGGAAGTGGGTCGTCGCGGCGGGCCGGCTCGCCCCCGTCAAGCGGTACGACCTGCTGATAAAGGCCTTCGCCAAGGTCAGGGCGGAGCGCCCCGACTGGCGGCTGCGGATCTACGGCGGCGGTGGCCAGGAGGCCAAGCTCCGCGCCCTGATCAACAAGCTCGGCCTGTACAACCACGTCTATCTGATGGGCCCCGCCAACCCGCTCGACCCCGAGTGGGCCAAGGGTTCCATCGCCGCCGTCACCTCCAGCCTCGAGTCCTTCGGCATGACCATCGTCGAGGCGCAGCGCTGCGGCCTGCCCGTCGTGGCGACCGACTGCCCGCACGGCCCGGCCGAGATCATCGAGGACGGCGTGGACGGCCGACTGGTGAAGTCCGGCGACGTCGGCGCCATCGCCAAGGGCCTCCTCAGCCTGATCAACGACGACGAGCTGCGGCAGCGGATGGGACGGCAGGCGCTGGAGCGCTCCGCCCGCTTCGACCCGTCGAACGTCGCCGGGCGCTACGAGTCGATGTTCGCCGACCTCGTCGCGCGCGGCGGGCTGCGCGGCGCGCTGCACCGCACCCGCGGCACCCTGCTCAGCGGCGCGTTCGCGACCAAGGACGCCGGCCGCTCGGTCTTCCGGAAGGCCCACGCCGCGTGACCACCACGACGCCTTCGCCCGCCACGACCCCTTCGCCCGTCCCCGCATCGTCGCCCGACCCCGCCGAGGAGCCCACCGCCGTGTCCGTCCCGCCCAGCGCCGACTGCCTCGCGGACCCCGCGGGGGACTGACCTTCGACGTGGCCGACTGGCGGCCGGCCGCCGGCAGGACCGGGTACCTGGTCCTCGTGCCGCGCGACGCCGACACCGCCACCGACGAGGTACGGCTGCCGCTCGCCCCGGGCGCCGACGGGCGGCTGCGCGCGGTGCTGGCCGCCGCCGCGACGCTGGCCGAGGGCCGCTGGGACCTCCACGTGGCCGCGGACGGCACCGACCCGCAGCGGCTCCTGCCGGGTATGAACGACCTGCGCGCGCTGGTCGACCGCACCCCGGAGCCGGGCACCGGACCGCTGGCGGTACGCATCCCGTACGCCACCAAGCACGGCAACCTCTCGCTGCGCAGCTGGCTGCGGGCCGCCCACGCCGAGGCCGGCGACCTCCGGATCGACGGCGGCACGCTGGCGGTCACCGGCCGCCTGCACCGGATCGGGAACCAGGGCGGCCTGCTGGCCGGGGCGGTCGTCGAGGCCCGCCGCCGGAGCGACAAGCAGGCCCTCACGGCCCCGGTCACCGCGGACGGCGACGGCTTCGCCTTCACCCTGGCGTACGCCGACCTGGCCGCGGCCTGGAGCGGCGAGGCGGACGTGTGGGACCTGTGGCTGCGCCCGGCGGACCGCGACCCGGTGCGGATCGCCCGGATCCTGGACGACATCGCCGACAAGAAGCCGATCTTCACCTACCCGGCGCGGAAGGCCGACGCCCCGCAGGGTGCCGTGAAGGCCGTCCCGTACTACACGGTGGACAACGACCTGTCGGTGCGGGTCCAGGCCGCGTAGGGGCTGTTCAAAAGGCCGTCGCGGACAGCGGTTGTCCGCGACGGCTGGCAGACTCCGGGGCATGTTGGAGACCTCGGCACGCCTGCTCCGCCTCCTGTCGCTCCTCCAGGCCCATCGCGAATGGTCGGGCGCGGATCTCGCCGACCGGCTCGGGGTGACCGCGCGCACCGTCCGCCGGGACATCGACCGGCTCCGCGAACTCGGCTACCCCGTGCACTCGGCCCCCGGCACGGCGGGCGGCTACCGGCTCGGCGCGGGCGCCCAGTTGCCGCCGCTGCTGCTGGACGACGAGGAGGCCGTGGCGGTCGCCGTCGGGCTGCGGCAGTCGGCGGGCGGCGGCGTCCAGGGGATCGAGGAGACCTCCGTGAGGGCGCTGGCCAAGCTGGAACAGGTGCTCCCCGACCGGCTGCGCCGCCGGGTGAGCGCGCTGACCGCCTTCACGGTCCCGATGGTCGGCCGCGCCGCGGGGCCGGGCGCCGACCCGGCGGTCCTCACCGAGCTGGCGAGCACCTGCCGGGACAGCGAGCGGCTGCGCTTCGAGTACCGCGACCACGGTGGCGGCACCACCCGGCGGACCGTGGAACCGCACCGGCTGGTGTGCGCGCAGCGCCGCTGGTACCTCGTGGCCTGGGACGTGGAGCGGGAGGACTGGCGTACGTTCCGGGCCGACCGCATCACGCCCAGGCCGCCGCACGGGCCGCGCTTCACCCCGCGCCGCCCGCCCGCCGAGGACCTCGCCGCCTACGTCTCCGAGGGCGTGTCCACCCGCGCGTACACCGAGCGGGCCACCGTGCTGCTCAAGGTGTCCGCCGAGGTGGCGGCGGAGGGCGTCTCACCGACCGCCGGGGTGCTGGAGCCGGTCGACGAGCGCAGCTGCCTGCTGCACACCGGCGCGCACAGCCTGGACGTGATGGTGATCCACATCGTGCTGCTGGGCTACGACTTCGAGGTGCGGGAGCCCGCCGAGTTGACCGAGCACGTCCGGCGGATCAGGGACCGCCTGGATCGGGCCCTGGGCTGACCCGGCCCCGCGGGGGCGGCTCCAACTCCTCCCGGTCCAGCGCCGCCACGTCCGGGTGGTGCAGGTCGAAGGCGGGGGACTCGGAGCGGATCCGGGGCAGGGAGCGGAAGTTGTGCCGGGGCGGGGGACAGGACGTCGCCCACTCCAGCGACCGGCCGAAGCCCCACGGGTCGTCGACGTCGACCTTCCGGCCGTACTTGGCGGTCTTCCAGACGTTGTAGAGGAACGGCAGCGTCGAGATGCCCAGCAGGAACGAGCCGATGGTGGACAGCGAGTTGAGCAGGGTGAAGCCGTCGGCCGCCAGGTAGTCGGCGTAGCGGCGCGGCATGCCCTCGACGCCCAGCCAGTGGTGCACCAGGAAGGTGGCCTGGAAGCCGGTGAACAGCGACCAGAAGTGGATCCGCGCCAGCCGCTCTTCGAGCATCTTGCCGGTGAACTTCGGCCACCAGAAGTAGAAGCCCGCGAACATCGCGAACACCACCGTGCCGAAGACCGTGTAGTGGAAGTGGCCCACCACGAAGTAGGTGTCCGTGACCTGGAAGTCCATCGGCGGCGAGGCCAGGACGACGCCGGTCAGCCCGCCGAACAGGAAGGTCACCAGGAAGCCGACGCACCACAGCATCGGCGCCTCGAAGGACAGCGAGCCGCCGATCATCGTGCCGATCCAGTTGAAGAACTTCACTCCCGTGGGCACCGCGATGAGGAAGGACAGCAGCGAGAAGAAGGGCAGCAGCACTCCTTGGGTGGCGAACATGTGGTGCGCCCAGACCGTCATCGACAGACCGGTGATCGCCATGGTCGCGCCGATCAGCGGCAGGTAGCCGAAGATCGGCTTCCGGGAGAAGACCGGGATGACCTCCGTGATGATGCCGAAGAACGGCAGCGCGATGATGTACACCTCGGGGTGGCCGAAGAACCAGAACAGGTGCTGCCACAGCAGCACCCCGCCGTTCGGCGCCTCGAAGACCACCGCCCCGAACCGCCGGTCCGCCTCCAGGCACAGCAGCGCCGCCGCCAGCACCGGGAAGGCCATCAGGACCATGACGGTGGTGAACAGGACGTTCCAGGTGAAGATCGGCATCCGGAACATGGTCATGCCGGGCGCGCGCATCCCGATGATGGTCGCCAGGAAGTTGACCGAGCCCAGGATCGTGCCGAAGCCGGACAGCGCCAGCCCCATGATCCACAGATCGACGCCGATGCTGTTCGAGCGGACCTTGCTGTTGAGGGGGCGTACGCGGTCCAGCCGAAGTCCGCGGCCCCCTCCGGCACCAGCAGGCCGCCCACCACCATGAGGCCGCCGAAGAGGAACAGCCAGTACGAGAGCATGTTCAGCCGCGGGAAGGCGACGTCCGGCGAGCCGATCTGCAGCGGCACGATCTCGTTGGCGAACCCCGCGAAGAGCGGTGTCGCGAAGAGCAGCAGCATGATCGTCCCGTGCAGCGTGAACGCCTGGTTGAACTCGTGCTGGGAGACGATCTGCAGGCCGGGGCGGGCGAGCTCCGCCCGCATCACCATCGCCAGCACCCCGCCGACCAGGAAGAACCCGAAGGCGGTGATCAGATACAGATGCCCGATCTTCTTGTGGTCGGTGGTCGTCAGCCAGTCGATGACCACCTTGCCGCGCCGTGGCTGTCGCACCTGGTCGGCGGCCGCCTGCGCGGTGTCCGTACCCATCGGGCTCCCTCGGCGTCAGCTGGCGGCTTGGGTGAGATCAGACATGATGCGCGGTGTATCGCCCGCTTTGCGAGGAGCCTCACTCTCCCGTGGCAATAACGGTCCGAGTGGCTCAAGGTGGCACGTTCCGTACGCATCGCCCACCGTTTTTCGTGCGGTCGCGGAATTCCCCGTGGACACGTTGATACGGAGATCGGAAGATGGCGAATTCGGCGGCCTGCGGGGGTAATCGCGGAACGGAAGTCCGGCCTTCTCCGCGCGGCCGAAAACCCACTTACGGGTGACCCGGCGAGCGCTGAACCGGGCGGAATTTTCTGTGACACAAGTGTGACCAGTGGTGGGCCTGGAGCGCATGGGACCGTGCTCCACCCCGCGCTCGGCCCGTGCTCCGCCGGCTCTCGGCCCGCGCTCCGGCCGGCGGTCCGCCACGCCCCGGCCCGCGCTTCCGTCGTGCCGCGCGGCGGCCTACGGTGGCTGACATGGCACCGATACCCACGCCCGCACCCGAGCCCGACGACGCTCCCGACGGCTACGTCGGCCTGGACGCCGGCACCGCCGAGCGGCAGGCACGCGACCGCGGCTGGAGCACCGTCCGGACGCTGCCGCCCGGCGCGATCATCACCATGGAGTACGTCCGGGGCAGGCTCAACTTCGAGGTCGGCGACGGCGTCGTACGGCGCTGCTGGAAGGGCTGAACCGCATATGGCCGGGCCCCGGAGCTCCTGTGGAGGTCCGGGGCCCGGCCATATGCGAAGCATGCCTGCCGGCGGTGCGTACGTACGGCGTCAGCCGCCTGCGGCGCGGCTGCGGCCCGTGGCGGGCCCGACCGGGGTCGCGGCGCGCGGCGTACGGTCCGCGTGCGGAGGCCGACGGCTGCCGGTCGGCGTGACGGGGGTCCGCTCCGAACGGGCCGTGTGCGGGCGGGCCGGATGGTGCGGCCAGCCGTCCGGGACGCGTGCGCCGAGGGCCCCGACGGCCACCGTCTCGCGGGCCGGTACGACGTCGTCCCCGGCGCTGCGCGGCGTGGCCACGGTGCCCGCGACCTGCGGTGCGACGGGCGCGGGGAGGACCACCGGGGCGGTGGATCCGATGCGCCGCAGCCGGTGCCACAGCGTGCGCAGTATCCACTCGGCCCGGGCCATCGAGGGCTCCAGCCAGGGCAGGGCGAGCAGGACCAGCAGACCGGCGGCCCAGCCGAGCAGGACGTCGCTGACCCAGTGGGTACCGAGGTAGACCGTCGTCATCCCCACGCCCAGGGCGAGCATCGCCGAGATGACGGAGGCGATTCTGCGGGCCTGCGGTGTGGTGGCCAGATAGGCCAGGACCCCCCAGGTGACCACGGCGTTCGCCGTGTGACCCGAGGGAAATATATCGCCGTCGCCCCACATCTCGTTCGAGCCGACGGTCGTCGCGTAGTGCGGGCCGAGACGGCCCATGCCGAGCTTCGCCGCGCCGACGGTGGCGTTCAGCAGGAGCAGCGACGTGCCCAGCACCAGCAGGGGGCGCAGGGTGCGCTGCCGCCAGCAGCACCAGCCCAGCCAGGCGGTGACGGCCACCGCCGTCGGGCCGCGCTGCCCCATGACGACGAAGTAGTCCAGGAAGGTGTGGAACTCCGGCCACTGCTTGTACGGCCGGAAGAGCATGACCTGCCAGTCGAGCTTCACCAGCCACGAGGTGGTGAGCACGCCGATCACGGTCGCCGCGTAGACAGCGAGCGTCGACCCGAGGAGCCAGCGGCGGGTCCGGGTCATGCGCGGCCGCACGGGATCGGTGGGGCGTCCCTCCGTGCGGGGGAGCTTGTCATCGGTACGCACTCAATCGACGTTACATTGCGTGACAGGTGACTTCCGCACGATCAGGTCGCTTTGTGATGACGATGTGATGTGGAGTGCGTCTCGTCCAAGGATTTGGAATCAGCCATTCCGCGAAATCCGCAAAGCTCTACACGATTCACTGGACCCGTCATCGAAGGCGTCTCCTATCCCTTCTTATGCTTTTCGTGTGACGCGGTTTATCGGCCATTAGCCGTACCGTTCCACGGTGTTTCCCCGCCCGTCGCCGACTTGATCGCTTCCGGACAGGCCGCCGGATCCACGGTTCACGGCGGGCCGGAGCCGTGCAGCCAGAACGCCCCGTACACCGCCGACGCCAGCCCCACCGAGCCGAGGGCCAGCGCCGTCCTGGCCGGGTGCAGCCGGGCGAGGGCGACCGCGAGCGGCAGCAGGAGGGGGAAGGCCGGCATCAGCAGCCGCGGCTTGGAGCCGAAGTACCCCTTCGCGGTGAGCGCGAGCAGCAGCACCACGCCGCCGTAGACGAGCAGCGGTACCGGCTGCCGCTGCCGTATGCACAGCGCGTACAGCCACAGCAGCAGCCCCACGCCGAGCAGCAGGCCGACCCCGGCCGCGATCGCGCCGCCGGTCAGCCGCTCTCCGACGAACGCGGCGAACGCCAGCCCGCCGTCGAAGCCGTTCCCCCAGCCGCCCTGCACATCGAGATAGCCGGTGAGGCTGCCGGTCCGGTCGCCCACCCATGCGAAGTAGGCCAGCCAGCCCAGCGGTGCGAGCGCGACCGCGGCCGCCATCCGCCGCTCCTCGCGCCAGGCATCCCGCCACCGCCCGTCCCGCCACCGCCGGTCCCGCGCCAGCTCGGCCGCGGCGGTGAGCCACACGGCCGCCACCACCGCCGCGCCCACCGGGCGGGTGAGCCCGGCCAGCGCGGCGAGCACCCCCGCGGTGAGCCACCGCCGCGCCAGCAGCGCGTACACCCCCCACGCCGCCAGGGCGGTGAAGAGCGACTCGGAGTACGCCATCGACTGGACGATGCCGACGGGCAGCACCGCCCACAGCACGACCAGGACCACGCCCGCCCGCCGCCCCGCCACGCGCTCGCCGACCGCGAAGACGCCCCAGGCCGCGCCCAGCGAGGCGACCGCGCTCACCGCCAGCCCGGCGTCCGCCGCGGACAGCGGGGAGACGGCCGATATCAGCCGCTCCAGCCAGGGCAGCAGCGGGAAGAACGCCAGATCGGAGTGGACCGAGCCGTCGGGCAGCCGGAGCGTGTAGCCGTAGCCGTCCTCCGCGATCCGCGCGTACCACAGGGAGTCCCAGCGGGCCGAGAGCAACTGGTGCGGACTCCGGTCCGCCACCGCGCCCCAGACCGCCAGAACCGCGATGCCCAGCAGCCGCGTCCCCGTATACGCCAGCAGGGCGGGAGCGGCCCGGTGCAGCGCGGTACGCACCGCGTCGCCGCCGGGGCTCCGCACGGTGGCGGGCGGGTGGGCCAGATCGGTCATGATCTTGATTATCCGGCATGGCCGCGTGCGCCCCGCCCACCTGTGGATAACCGCGGAGCACCGGAGAAGGTCATGGCCGGGCGGTCGGAGGACGTGGTTCGAGGGACAAAAGGGAACGCCAGTGCGAACGCGCCGGTCAGCCGGGCTGCGACGTCGGTCTCAAGATGACCTGCGGCACACGACCCGCACCCGGACTCGCGTACTCTGACGTCTCACTCGCCTATGCCACCGGGCCGCCGGGACCGACGCTTCGACGTTCGCGCCTGGCCCGGACTCGGCGCGAGGGCAAGACAGGGAGGTGTGTACATGTCCGGGACGACCACGGCCGGCACTCGGCGGGCGGCGGGCGTTCCCCGGCATCGGCGCGGCGCGGGCGCGCTCGGCGGAGGCAACCGCTGGGTGGTGCTCGTCGTCCTGTGCGTCAGCCTCCTGCTGGTGGCCGTCGACGGCACCGCGCTCCACGTCGCCGTCCCCGCCGTCAGCGAGGACCTGCGGCCCGGCGCGATCGAACTGCTGTGGATCATCGACGCCTACCCGCTGGTCTGCGCCTCGCTGCTGATCCTCTTCGGCACCCTCGGCGACCGGGTCGGACGACGGCGCATCCTGCTGCTCGGCTACGGCCTCTTCGGCGTCGCCTCGGCACTTGCCGCGTTCGCGACCACCCCCCAGATCCTCATCGTCGCCCGCGCCCTGCTCGGCGTCGGCGGGGCGATGATCATGCCCGCCACGCTGTCGATCCTGCGACAGGTCTTCCCCGACCGCCGCGAGCGCGCGCTCGCCATCGGCGTCTGGAGCGCGGTCGCCGGTATCGGCGCCGCGGTCGGCCCGCTGCTCGGCGGCTTCCTGCTGGAGCACTTCTGGTGGGGCTCGGTCTTCCTGATCAACATCCCGCTGATGGTGGTCGCCCTCCCCGTGGGCCGCTGGCTGCTGCCGGAGTCCGCCGGTGACCGGGACGGTCCGTGGGACGTGGTCGGCGCGCTGGTGGCCGCGTTCGGACTGGCCGGCGTGGTCCTCGGCGTGAAGCGGATGGGCAGCGGGGAAGAGCTGACGGAGCCCGCCACCCTCGGCCCGCTGCTGCTCGGCGCCGTCCTGCTGGCCCTCTTCGTACGCCGCCAGCGCCGCCGCGCCCACCCTCTGGTGGACCTCCATCTCTTCGCCCGCCCCGCCTTCGGGATATCCGTCGGCTGCATCGTGCTGGCGCTGCTCGCCCTCGTGGGCCTGGAGCTCGTCGCGGCCCAGTACCTCCAGCTCGTCCTCGGACTCACTCCGCTGGAGACCGGCCTGCGGCTGCTGCCGCTCACCTTCGCCGCCATGGCCGCCGGTCTCGTCGGGTCCCGGATGCTCGACCGGCTCGGACCGCGCGCCATGGTCGCCCTCGGCTTCGCCCTCACCGCGGCGGCCGTGCTCAGCCTCACCCTCATGGGGCAGTCCGACCGGCCCGCGCTCCTCATCGGCGGTTTCGTCGCCCTCGGCTTCGGCCTGGAGACGACCCTCTTCGGGGCATACGAATCCATGCTCAGCGAGGCCCCGGCCCAGTCCGCGGGCGGTGCCGCGGCCATCGGCGAGACCTCGTACCAGCTCGGCGCGGGCATGGGGATAGCCCTCCTCGGCAGCGTCATGAACGCCGCGTACGCGCCCGGCGTCACCTCCGTGGACGGCGTCCCACGCCACGACTCCATCGCCGCCCGCCAGTCGCTGGCCGAGGCGTACGAAGTCTCCGACAAGCTCGGCGGACCGGCCGGAAGCGCCCTGCGGGTGGCAGCCCGGGAGGCGTTCGTCCACGGTCTGCACGTCACCCTCGCGGTCAGCGCGCTGCTGCTGGTCCTGGGCGCTGTCGCGGCGCTCCGGCTGCCTCGGACGATGGAGTGCGGTGCGGACTCCGGCGAGAAGGACACCGCGGTGCCCGCCTCCGGCACAGAGCCCGGCAGGGAATCCGGCACCGCATCCGGCAGGGAGGACGTCCTGCCCGGCGCGGAGGACGCGCCCACGGCCGCCCGCGCCCCGGTGACCGTGGAGCCCTCGGGCTGAGCGCCCCGTCGGGGTGAGCCAGGGCGCCTCGGCGGCGCCCCCGCAGGCTGAGGCGGGCGGGTCTGGACGGCACGGGTTACCCAGTCGTAACGTCAGGCGAGCCGTGAAGATCCCCAGCCGGAGGCGAATCCATGTCCACGCGTAGCCTGCCGCCGTTCGACCCGACCGACCCGCTGGGCATCGACGACCTCCTCGATCCCGAGGAACTCGCGGTTCGGGACACCGTCCGCCGCTGGGCCGCCGACCGCGTCCTGCCGCACATCGCCGACTGGTACGAGCGCGGTGAGCTGCCCGGCATCCGCGAGCTGGCCCGCGAGCTCGGTTCGATCGGCGCGCTCGGCATGTCCCTGGAGGGGTACGGCTGCGCGGGCGCGAGCGCCGTCCAGTACGGCCTGGCCTGCCTGGAGTTGGAGGCGGCCGACTCGGGGATCCGGTCGCTGGTCTCCGTCCAGGGTTCGCTCGCGATGTACGCCATCCACGCCTACGGGTCCGAGGAGCAGAAGCGCCAGTGGCTGCCGCGCATGGCCTCCGGCGAGGTCATCGGCTGCTTCGGCCTGACCGAGCCGGACCACGGCTCGGACCCCGCGGGCATGCGCACGTACGCCAAGCGCGACGGCGCCGACTGGGTGCTGACCGGCCGCAAGATGTGGATCACCAACGGCTCGGTGGCCGGGGTCGCGGTGGTCTGGGCCCGTACCGACGAGGGCATCCGCGGCTTCGCGGTGCCCACGGACGCCCCCGGCTTCTCGGCCCCCGAGATCCGGCACAAGTGGTCGCTGCGCGCGTCCGTCACCAGCGAGCTGGTCCTGGACGAGGTGCGGCTGCCGGGCGACGCCGTCCTGCCGGGAGTCACCGGACTGCGCGGGCCGCTGAGCTGCCTCAGCCACGCGCGCTACGGCATCGTGTGGGGTGCGATGGGCGCTGCCCGGTCCTCGTTCGAAAGCGCCCTGGAGTACGCCAGGAGCCGGGAGCAGTTCGGCAGGCCCATCGGCGGATTCCAGCTCACCCAGGGCAAGCTGGCCGACATGGCGGTCGAACTGCACAAGGGGATCCTGCTCGCCCACCACCTCGGGCGGCGGATGGACGCGGGGAAGCTCCGCCCGGAGCAGGTCAGCTTCGGCAAGCTCAACAACGTGCGGGAGGCGATCGAGATCTGCCGCACGGCGCGGACGATCCTGGGCGCCAACGGGATCTCGCTGGAGTACCCCGTGATGCGGCACGCGACCAATCTGGAATCGGTGCTCACCTACGAGGGCACGGTGGAGATGCACCAACTGGTGCTGGGCAAGGCGCTCACCGGCCTCGACGCGTTCCGGTGAACCGGTTCCGCGCGCGGATTTCGGTGAGCCGCCCCGCCCCGCTGCTCAGCTCTGATTGAAGAAGCCGCCGGACGCACGGCCGGCGTCGCCGCTCACGATCTGGTAGTCCGCGGGCGTCAGCAGGAAGACGCGGGTGGCGACGCGCTCGATCGAGCCGCGCAGCCCGAACGTCAGACCCGCCGCGAAGTCCACGACGCGCTTGGCGTCCCCGGGCTCCATGCTCGTGAGGTTCACGATCACCGGAACGCCGTCCCGGAACAGCTCGCCGATGGTGCGGGCGTCCCGGAAGCCGTCCGGGGTCACCGTCGCGATACGGGTGCCCTGGTCCTGCGCGGCCTCGTCGGCCACCCGCACCCGAGGGTCGGTCACCCAGGCGTCGCTGGGCTCGGGCCCCTCGGCGTAGTCGTCGTCGTAGTAGCGCTCGTCATCGCTGTCGTCGACGAGGCCAAGCCAAGCACTCGCCTTGCGCACCGATCCCATGGACGCCTCCTCTCACCAACGGTGTGTATTGTCTCCTCCCCTCTATCGTCCTCCATGACGTGGATGATGTGCCAAGTGGTTAGCCGTCGTACAGGGGATTCGTGACGGTACTGGTGCAGAACGGCTGCCGGTCGCTCAGAGTTCCTGCTGCGTAGGGGGCCTGAGGCGGCAATGAGTAAACTCCGCCGAGCCGGACGGGTGACGTCGGGGACGTCTGGGTGATGGGGGGAGTATGTTCGGAATAATTCGGCCTTGCCGGCATCGGCTGTCGGAGACGCTGCGCACGGAGTGGATGGCGCATCTGTGCGGGTTGTGCCTCGCGTTGCGCGGTACTCACGGGCAGTTCGCGCGAGTGGCCACCAACTACGACGGCCTGGTCATCTCGGTTCTGACGGAGGCTCAGTCCGAGCGGCCGGGCGCCGCGGGCGGCTGGCGGCGCACGGCCGGGCCGTGCCCGCTGCGCGGAATGCGTACCGCTCCCGTCGCCAAGGGTGAGGGTGCGCGGCTGGCCGCGACCGTCTCGCTGGTGCTGGCATCGGCGAAGGTACGGGACCATGTCGCCGACCGGGACGGGATCCTGGCGCGCCGTCCGATCGCCGCCGCGGCCCGCCGGGTGGCGGCGAAGTGGGATCGGGCCGGTGCCCGGTCCGGTGCGGACGTCGGCTTCGACACCGCCGTGCTGCTCGACGCGGTCGGCCGGCAGGACGCGCTCGAACGGGCCGCGGGGCCCGGCACGCCGCTGCTGGAGATCACCGAGCCGACCGAGACCGCGACGGCCGCGGCCTTCGGCCACACCGCCGTACTGGCCGGCCGTCCCGGCAACATCGCGCCGCTGGAGGAGGCGGGACGGCTCTTCGGGCGGCTCGCGCATCTGCTGGACGCGGTGGAGGACCTGCACGAGGACGCGAGGACCGGGGCGTGGAACCCGATCGCGGCGACCGGCACGGACCTCGCCGAGGTGCGCAGGCTCTGTGAGGACGCCGTGCGTGGGGTGCGATTGGCGCTGCGCGACGCTGAGTTCACCAAGGGTGCGGGCAAGCTGACGCACGTGCTGCTGGTGCACGAACTGCGCTACGCGGTGGACCGGGCCTTCGGCACGACGTGCTCGGGCGCGGCACCGGGCACTCACGGCATGCACAGCACACACGGGGCGCAGGGCACGCACGGCACGCACGGGGCGCAGGGCACGCACGGCTCGTACGGTGCGCACGGCTCGTACGGTCCCGCTCAGCACCCGGGCTGGACGGATCCGCAGGCGCCGCCCGGCAATCCGTACCAGCCGGGCTATCCGTACCAGCCGGGATACCCCGGTGGCCCCGGTGATCCCTACGGTCCGCACGGCCCGGGGCCGGGTGGTCCCGGCGGTCCGGGCGGCCCGCCGCCGGGTCCGCCGGGCCGCAGGCGCGGGCTGATCGCCGGCTGCCTGGTCTGGGCCGGACTCTGCTGCACCTGCCAGATCTGCTGCCGCGACCCGTACCACGATCCGTGGTCCGGGCAGGAGCGCGAGGGCTGGTGCCACAAGTGCGATTGCGGTGACTGTTGCGATTGCTGTGACTGCTGCAACTGCTGTGATGGCTGCGGCGATTGTGATTGCGGCTGCGACTGCGGTTGCTGAACTCCCCGCAGGGGTCGGCTCATTGGAGTGCCAGGGCGAGCTGTCCGTCCGTATACGGACAGCTCGCCCTCTTCCGATGTGAGGTCTTGCGCGGTCCCGTTGAATGCGCGAATACTTCCGGCAGCGCTTGTCAGGAGCACGTCGAAAGCGGAGTCGTCGTGTGTCCCCTGGCTGCGCCTCACGGGCCCTCCGCTCATTCGGGCCCCTCCTGCCCGAAGGCGGGCAAGGAGGGAGGGCCCCCGATTCCCCCTCGGAGGAAGAGTTGAGGATCAAGCGCAACACCCCCCGCGCCGGCGTCGCGAGACGCGCCAAGCTCATCGCCGCCGCATCGGCGGCCGTGGCCGTCGCGGCGATCGCCGTGCCGTCCGCGGCCAACGCGTCGGACGACCCGGCGAAGACGTTCAGCGCGTCCGAGGCCAAGGCCGCGAGCGCCGCGGTACTCGACGCCGATGTCGCCGGTACCGCCTGGTATGTCGACAAGGCCACCAACACCCTTGTCGTCACGGCCGACAGCACCGTGAGCCAGGCCGAGATAGCCAAGATCAAGAAGACGGCCGGCGCGAACGCCGACGCGATCGAGATCAAGCGCACTCCGGGTACGTTCGACAAGCTCATCTCCGGCGGCGACGCCATCTACGCCTCCAGCTGGCGCTGCTCGCTGGGCTTCAACGTCCGCAACAGCAGCGGAGCCAACTACTTCGTGACGGCCGGGCACTGCACCGACGGTGCGGGCACCTGGTACTCCAACTCCGGCCGCACCACGGTCATCGGCCCGACGGCCGGCTCCAGCTTCCCGGTCAACGACTACGGCCTGGTCCGCTACAGCGGCTCCGTCACACCCTCGGGCACCGTCGGCAGCCAGGACATCACGCGCGCGGCCAACCCGACCGTCGGGCAGACGGTGACCCGCCGCGGCAGCACCACCGGAACCCACAGCGGCCGGGTCACCGGCTTGAACGCCACCGTCAACTACGGCGGAGGCGATGTCGTCTACGGCATGATCCAGACCACGGTCTGCGCCGAGCCGGGCGACAGCGGCGGGCCGCTCTACTCCGGGACCACCGCGCTGGGCCTCACCTCCGGCGGCAGCGGCAACTGCAGCTCCGGCGGCACGACCTTCTTCCAGCCGGTCGTCGAGGCTCTGAACGCGTACGGCGTGAGCGTCTACTGATCGCCGCGCCCCACGAGTCGTGACGGAGCCCCCGCCCGGTGCACAGGGCGGGGGCTCAGCGGCGTCCTGGCCCGTTCCCACGGTCCTCCCCGCCCGGTCAGGGTCAGGACTATCGTGGACAAAGCGGACCCCTCCGGGGTCCCGGAAGAGGTACGGACGGGCAGGTGGCCGTGATGGTCGAGGAGCTCGTGACAGCGGGTGCGCTGGCGCTCTCGGGCGCGGCGGTCTACGCCGCGGCGGCCGCGCGCGTGGTCAAGCAGTACGAGCGGGGCATCGTCTTCCGGCTCGGCAAGCTCCGCTCGGCGGTCCGCCAGCCCGGATTCACGATGATCGTCCCGGTCGTCGACCGGCTCCGCAAGGTCAACATGCAGATCGTGACGATGCCCGTGCCCGCCCAGGAGGGCATCACCCGCGACAACGTGACGGTGCGCGTCGACGCCGTCGTCTACTTCAAGGTCGTCGATCCGGCCGACGCGATCGTGCAGGTCGAGGACTACCGCTTCGCCGTCTCGCAGATGGCGCAGACCTCGCTGCGCTCCATCATCGGCAAGAGCGAGCTGGACGATCTGCTGTCCAACCGGGAGAAACTCAACCAGGGCCTGGAGCTGATGATCGACAGCCCGGCGGTGGGCTGGGGGGTGCACGTCGACCGCGTCGAGATCAAGGACGTGTCGCTGCCCGAGACCATGAAGCGGTCGATGGCCCGGCAGGCCGAGGCCGACCGCGAGCGGCGGGCGCGCGTGATCAACGCGGACGCGGAGCTCCAGGCGTCCCACAAGCTCGCGGAGGCGGCGGCGCAGATGGCCGACACCCCCTCGGCGCTGCAACTGCGGCTGCTGCAGACCGTGATGGCCGTCGCCGCCGAGAAGAACTCCACTCTGGTCCTGCCCATCCCGGTGGAGCTGCTGCGCTTCCTGGAGAGGGGGGCCGAGGAGAGGGGCGGCGAGAAGGGCGCCCACCACGGCGAACGGCACACCGAAGTGGAACCGACCGAACGGCACACCGAAGCGGAGCCGACCGAGCAGCACGCCGAAGCGGAGCCGACAGGGCAGCGCACCGAAGTGGAACCGGCCGGGCGGCACGCCGAAGTGGAGCCGGGCGGGTCGTACACCGAAGCGGCGGGCAGTCGGATACCGGAAGCGGAAGGGCGGTAACCGGACAGGCGCAGCCGTCACCGGCTGTTCAACCCACCGTCGCACCCTGTGCCCGCGTCATGACTGACATGCGCGGGCACCGGCATGCCCGGGGCGGTGCCGGGACGTCTTGACTTCCGCTTGAGCGACCAGAACGCGACCTTGTGTGCGCCCGTGCGCCCTCGGAATACTTCAATGAAACAAGTTGGCATGGACGCGACTTCCTGTGGGCAGACGCTCTCGTGCCGGCAGGTCCTCCGGGCCGGGCACCCCACCGCCGGGCCCATCCCCCACTGGAGGTACTGAGTTGAAGCACGGACGCATATCCAAGCGCCGCACCGTCATCGCCGGAGCGGGGGTGGCGGCCCTGGCCGTCGCGACCCTCACCCTGCAGAACGCCAACGCCGCGCCCGCCGCCCACCCGGACGCCCTCTCGGCCGCCGCGGCCGGAAAGCTCTCCGACCGGCTCGCCTCCACCCTCGGCGGCGACACGGCCGGTTCCTACTACGACGCCGAGGCCAGGAAGCTCGTCGTCAACGTCGTGGACGAGGCGGCCGCCGACGCGGTGCGCGACGCGGGCGCCGAGGCCAAGGTCGTCACGCACACGCTGGCTCGGCTCGACGCGGCGCGTGCGACGCTCAAGGCCAAGGCCGCCATCCCGGGGACGGCCTGGGCGATGGACCCCAGGACCAACCAGGTCGTCGTCACGGCGGACAGCACGGTCACGGGCGACCGGCTGGCCAAGCTCGAAAAGGTCGCGGACTCCCTCGGCGACACGGTCCGGGTGCGCCACTCGGCCGGGAAGTTCCAGACCCGGATCGCGGGCGGCGACGCCATCTGGGGCTCCGGCGCGCGCTGCTCGCTGGGGTTCAACGTGGTCAAGGACGGACAGCCGTACTTCCTGACCGCGGGGCACTGCACCGAGGCGGTCCAGAGCTGGTCCGACTCCCAGGGCGGCGAGGAGATCGGCGCCAACGAGGGCAGCAGCTTCCCGGGCGACGACTACGGCCTCGTGAAGTACACCGCGGACATCGAGCACCCGAGCGAGGTGGACCTGTACAACGGCAGCAGCCAGCCCATCACGCAGGCCGGTGAGGCCACGGTCGGCGAGAAGGTGCAGCGCAGCGGCAGCACGACCCAGGTGCACGACGGCGAGGTCACCGCCCTCGACGCGACCGTCAACTACCAGGAGGGCACGGTCGAGGGCCTGATCCAGACCACCGTCTGCGCCGAGCCCGGCGACAGCGGCGGCTCGCTCTTCGACGGTGAGAAGGCGCTGGGTCTGACCTCTGGAGGCAGCGGTGACTGCTCCTCGGGCGGTGAGACCTTCTTCCAGCCGGTGACCGAGCCGCTGGAGGTCTACGGCGCCGAGATCGGCTGACGCGGACGGCCGCCGGGCCGGCGCGAGCCGGCCGCGGGGGCCGGCCGCACGGAGACCCCGGCCGCGCACGACCGGCCCGCGCACGCATCGGCCGTGGGCGGACCGGCCGCGGACTACCGGCCGCGGATCGGGAGGCCCCGGACACCCCACTTGTGTCCGGGGCCTCCCCCTGCGCGGGGTGGCAGGTCTCTCGCGAGCCGGAGCCGACCGGAGCCGACCGGGGGTCGGTCGGAGTCGGCCGGGTCAGAACGAGAACACCACGGACCGCAGCGACTCCATCGTGCAGGCGTTCCCGTAGGTCCTGGAGTAGTCGACCCGGCGGCCGTCCCACACGCCCTGGGCGGTGACGACGATCGGCCGATAGTCCTTCGTGCAGGCCCGGCCGTCCGATTCCGGCGTCGGCAGCTCGGCGAACCGGCCGTCGACGCCGTAGAGTGCGGCACACGCTCCAGAGGCGTCCGGGTGTGTCCCGCCGGCCTTGGGGCGGCAGTTCAGCGTCACCGCGCGCTGCACCGTGGCCGTCTTCGCGTCGTCCCCGCTGCCGATGGTGAGGACCAGTGCCGAGGGTGCGTACAGGCTGCGCGGCTTTGCCGGCTCGGCGTTCGCGGTGCTGCCGGCCGCTACGAGGCAGCTCATCGTCAGGGCGGCGCCGAGACCGATCGCTCCAGCGATCTTCCGCATTCCGAACACTCCCTTGCTCGTGGTTGCAGATACCGGACAGGTGTCCGGGACTCGGAGTCTTGCTCAAGTGCCCCGGAAGCGCACGATTGAACGGCCACTTCCGGTCACTGTCGGCAATTACATGGTGGCTGATTGTGTCAATCCGATGGCTGGTATCTCTGTGTAGATCGGTGACCCACAATGCGTCACACCCGACCTGGCCAGCCGTCCGCTCGTTCGTTGAAATCCGCACACCTGTCGGAGTCCGGCGCCGACGGCCCCGGGCCGGTCGGTGAGGCTCGACCGGAAAGCATCGCTCCTGCGGCGTCAGAGGTGCGGGCTGCCGGGGACGGGCGGCACCAACTGCACGCCGCGCCCGGGGCGGCGGCCGCGCAGCACCGAGGCGACCAGGGTGACGGCCGTGCCCGCGACCGCCCAGGCGGAGAGCACCAGCAGCGGACCGGTCACCCCGTTCCCGCGGAAGTACGCGATCGAGCGGGCCGTCCACGTGCCCGCGCCCGGCGGCAGCGCCGGCCCGATGGCGCGCCAGAAGTCCGGCAGCAGCGGGTAGGGGTACGCGCCGCCCGCGCTCGGGTTGCCGAGCACGACGATCAGCAGGATCGCCAGGCCGATGCCCACCACGCCCGCGATCGCCTGGCACGCGAGGGTCGCCGCCCCGACCGCGAAGACCACCAGCGCGCCCAGCCCCCACAGCGCCCAGGCGCTGCCCGGCAGTGCGTCGAGGATCGGGCCCGCGATCACCGCGCCGCCCAGGCCCGCGAGGGCCGAGTACAGCGCGAGCCCGCCGAGCCGGATCACCGCCCGGCGCGGGGTGGCGGGCCGCGCCCCGGCGCTGATCGCCATCGCCGCGGCGCACAGATAGCCGCCGACGCACCAGCCGACCACCAGGTAGAACGAGGTCAGCCCGCGTGCGTCGCCCTTGCTCACGGGGACGGCGTCGACGGTGCGCACGGTGCGGCCGCGGGCCTTCTCGACCGCGGTGACGGCCTGCTCGACCGCCGCGGAGAGCGAGGCGCCCGCGCCGCTCGCGACGAACAGCCGGTCGGTGGTGCCGGCCGGGTCGGCGACCAGCGCCGCGTCGACCTCCCGGTGCCTGAGCTTCCGGACCGCCGCGGCCTCGCTGCCGACCGCGCGCGCGTCGAACGGCTCGCCCGGCAGCGCGTCGAGCTCGCGCACCAGCCGGTCGGCGGCCGGGCCCGGGGCGACGGCGGCGAGATCGACGCGCTCCGGCCTCGGGTTGTGGAAGGCGCCCACGTACGAGGTGATGAAGGCGAGCTGGAGCAGCAGCACGCCGACCATCAGCAGGGCGGCGCGCGTCGTCACCCCGTCTGCGCCTGCGGCGCGGTAGGAGAGGTGGGTGGCGTTGCTCGTAGGGGTCATACGCCATGGTGTGCGGCCCGAACAGGCCCCCGCAGGCGGCGCGGGCCGTTCAGGTGCGGGCTGAACAGGCGACGGGCGTCACCCGATGCCGTCCCGTCCCCCCGCCCGCGTATCGCACGAACGTTCGAAAAGTGGTCTATGGTGTTGGGGAGGGGATAGAGGCAGGCTGGTCAGGGGGTGAGTGAGGAGCAGGAGGTGCGGATGCCAGGCTTCACGCATCTGCACACCGCGTCCGGGTTCTCCATGCGGTACGGAGCCGCCCACCCGGAGCGGTTGGCGCGGCGCGCCGCCGAACGCGACATGGACGCGCTCGCCCTGACCGATCGCGACAGCCTCGCCGGGGCCGTGCGGTTCGCCAGGGCCGCCGCCGAGGCCGGGATCCGGCCACTGTTCGGCGTGGACCTGGCGGTACGGGAACCGCGGCGGACCGGCGGCCCGGACGGCGGCTCCCGGCGGCGCACCCCCGTGCGCGGCGGGGCGTTCATCGACGAGTCCACCCCCCGTGCGGTCTTCCTCGCCCGCGACGGCGCGCCCGCCTGGGCGGCGCTGTGCGGACTGGTCTCCGCCGCCCACGCGTACCTGGACACCGGGTCCCA
The DNA here is from genome assembly GCF_030553055.1 of Streptomyces sp. XD-27. Classification (NCBI taxonomy): domain Bacteria; kingdom Bacillati; phylum Actinomycetota; class Actinomycetes; order Kitasatosporales; family Streptomycetaceae; genus Streptomyces; species Streptomyces sp. XD-27. Next base: position 1,511,056 of record NZ_CP130713.1, on the reverse strand, counting down.
CACGCGGCCTGCCGACCCCTCGCGCTGGTCCGCCGACGCGCACCGGGCCGGCCCCGCCCCCGCCCACCACGACGAGCGCCCCCTGCTGCGCTGGGAGGACCTCGAAAGCGCGGCGTCCGGCGCGCTCGCCCCGCTGACCGTGCTGCTCGGCCCGGACTCCGACGTGGGCCGGGCCCTCGCCGCCGGGCGTCCGGACCGGGCCGAGCGGCTGCTGGCGCCCTGGCGCGAACTGTTCGGTGACGCGCTGCGGCTGGAGGCCTTCTGGCACGGGCGGACCGGCACCGGCCCCGGTTCGCTGCGGCTGGCCGCCCGTACCGTCGGCTTCGCCGCCGACCAGGGCGTACGGGCCGTCCTCAGCAACGCCGTCCGCTACGCCGACCCCGGCCAGGGCCCGGTCGCCGACGTCCTGGACGCCGCCCGCCGGCTCGTCCCCATCGACTTCCGCACCCCCGGCGCGCTCGACAGCGGCGAGGGCTGGCTCAAGGGCCCCGCCGACATGGCGCGGACCGCCGAGCGCGTCGCCGAGGCGGCCGGATTCCGCCGCGCCGCCGCGCACCGGCTGCTGGAGCAGACCCAGGACACCGCCGCCGCCTGCCGGGTCGACCCCGAGGACGACCTGGGGCTCGGCAGCGTCCACTTCCCCGAACCGCACCTGGTCGGCGCCGGGCACCGGACCGCGATGCGCGTGCTGCGCTCCCGCTGCGCCGCCGCCATGGTGCTGCGCGCTTACGACCGCGACGAGCGGCGCTGGCGGCGGCTGGAGGACGAGCTGCGCACCATCGAACGGCTCGGCTACGCCACGTACTTCCTCACCGTCGCCCAGGTCGTCGACGACACCCGCGCCCTGGGCATCCGGGTCACCGCGCGGGGCTCCGGCGCCGGCTCCATGGTCAACCACCTGCTCGGCATCGCCCACGCCGACCCGGTCGAGCACGGGCTGCTGATGGAGCGCTTCCTGTCGGTGCGGCGGCAGGCGCTGCCCGACATCGACATCGACGTGGAGTCCGCCCGCCGCCTCGACGTCTACCGCGCGATCTTCGACCGCTTCGGCGCGGCGCGCGTCGCGACCGTCGCGATGCCCGAGACCTACCGGGTGCGGCACGCGGTACGGGACGTGGGCGCGGCCCTCGGCATGGATCCGGCCGAGGTGGACCGGCTCGCCAAGTCCTTCCCGCACATCCGGGCCCGGGACGCGCGCGCGGCCATCGCGGAGCTGCCCGAACTGCGGGAGGTACGGGAGGCCACGGCCGCGCAGAAACGTTACGGCGCCCTCTGGGAGCTGGTGGAGGCGCTCGACGCCCTGCCGCGCGGTGTCGCCATGCACCCGTGCGGCGTCCTGCTGTCGGACGCCGGGCTGCTGGCCCGCACGCCCATCGTGCCGACCAGCGGCGAGGGCTTCCCGATGTCGCAGTTCGACAAGGACGACGTCGAGGACCTCGGGCTGCTCAAGCTCGACGTGCTCGGGGTGCGGATGCAGTCCGCGATGGCCCACGCGGCGCGGGAGGTCGAACGCGTCACCGGGCGGCCGCTGGACCTGGACGATCCGGCGCAGGTGCCGCCCGGCGACGAGGCCACGTACCGGCTGATCCGCTCCACCGAGACGCTGGGCTGCTTCCAGATCGAGTCGCCCGGCCAGCGCGATCTGATCGGCCGGCTCCAGCCCGCGACCTTCCACGACCTCGTGGTCGACATCTCGCTGTTCCGGCCGGGACCGGTCGCCGCCGACATGGTGCGGCCCTTCATCGCCGCCCGGCACGGCCGCACCCGGCCCCACTACCCGCACCCGGACCTGGAGGAGGCACTGCGCGAGACCTACGGCGTCGTCGTCTTCCACGAGCAGATCATCGAGATCCTCTCGATCATGACCGGCTGCGGGCGGGACCTCGCGGACGAGGGGCGGCGCGCGCTGTCGGACCCCGCGCGGCAGGGCCGGGTCCGGGCCTGGTTCCACGCGGAGGCGGCGCGGCGCGGCTACAGCCCGGAGGTGCTGGCGCGCACCTGGGAGATCGTCGAGGCGTTCGGCTCCTACGGTTTCTGCAAGGCGCACGCGGTCGCGTTCGCCGTGCCCACGTACCAGTCGGCCTGGCTGAAAGCGCATCATCCGGCGGCCTTCTACGCCGGGTTGCTCACCCATGACCCCGGGATGTACCCCAAGCGGCTGCTGCTGGCGGACGCGCGGCGGCAGGGGGTGCCGATCCTGCCGTTGGACGTGAACCGGTCCGACACGGCCTATCGAATCGAACTGATGTCCGGTAAGGGTGGCGAAGGGGGAGGCGGCAGCGGGCAAGGCGGCGAGGGAGGCAGTGACCGGGGAAGTGTGGGGCTCCGGATGGCGCTGTGCGACGTACGGGGCATCAGTGAGGCGGAAGCGGCGCGGATCGCCGCGGGACGGCCGTACTCCTCGCTCCAGGACCTGTGGCTGCGGGCCCGTCCGGGGCGGCCGGTCGCCGAACGGCTCGCGGAGGTCGGCGCGCTGGACGGCTTCGGCGCGAACCGCCGCGACCTGCTGCTGCACATCGCCGAACTGCACCGCCGGGCCTCCTCGCGCGGCGGCGGGGCTCACGGCGGTCAGCTGCCGCTCACCGAGACCGGCCCGGCCGCGCCCGCCGGGCTCCCGGACCTCGACGCGGCCGAACGCCTCGACGCCGAGCTCGGCGTCCTCGGCATGGACGTCTCACGGCACCTGATGGGGGATCACCGCGCGTTCATGGAGGAGCTGGGCGTGGTCCCGGCGAAGCGGCTGCGGGTGGCCCGGCACGGCGAGACCGTCCTGGTCGCCGGGGCCAAGGCCGCCACCCAGACGCCCCCGATCCGCTCCGGGCGCCGCGTCATCTTCGTCACCCTCGACGACGGCACCGGCCTGGTCGACCTCGCGTTCTTCGACGACAGCCACGCGACGTGCGCGTACACCGTCTTCCACTCCTGGCTGCTGCTCGTACGGGGCGTGGTCCAGCGGCGCGGCCCGCGCAGCCTCAGCGTTGTCGGCTCGGCCGCGTGGAACCTCGCGGAACTGGCCGAACTGCGGCGCACCGGCGGCCTGGAGGCGGTCGCCGCACGGCTGGCGGCGGCGGCTCCCGCAGGGGCGTCCGCGCCGCCGTCCGAAGGCCGGGACGCCGCCCCCGGCGAGGCTCCCGGCGAGGCTCCCGGCGAGGAGGAGGCCCCCGCGGACACGGCGCGGCGCATCCACCTGCCCACCGGCTACGAGATGCACCCTTGGGCCGACCTGCGCCCCGCAGGCGAAGGCGCGGCCACGGGGCGCAAGTTGTGGCACTCCAGCCCGGGGAGCGCGGGACGATGACGCGCCGACCAGCTCACGTACCCCACCCGCCGTCCGACCGGCCGCGGTCCACGGCGGCGGCCGGGTATGCCGCGCGGGGGGACCTGGCGGGCCCGATGGCTCCTGTGGCTCCGGCGGACCCGGTGATCTCGGCGGCCCCGGCGGCGGTCGCGGCGGTCGCGCGCGGTCGGAACGCGTCCGCCGCCTCGGCCGCCGGCGTCACGGCGGGTCCGCCCCCGGCGCCCCCTACGACGGCCGGCGGCCGCGGGCTGCGGGCGGTCGGCGTCACGCCCAAGCCGTCCGGCGCACCACGGAGTACGGGCGACGGCCCGGGGGCGCGGCTGCCGGTACGCGGCCGAACCGCGGTCCGTACGGCCCCGGCAGCGGAGGCCGCCGGGGCTCCGGGGCGCGGGGCGACTCCGGCGGACGTGGCCCGGGCCGCGGGACGAGGTGCCGGACGGGCCGCAGGGCGGGCCCCGGGGCGGGACGCAGGTCGGGTCACTGGACAGGGCGCGGGACTGGGCGCGGGTCGGGCCATGAGTCAGGCCACTGGACAGGCCACGGCGCGGGGCGCGAGACGGGATGAGCCGGGCGTGCTGTATGTGCGCTTCCATTCCGCCGACGGCGCCGAGCCCGGTGCGGACATCTACGAGGGGCTGCTCGGCCTGCTCGCCGAACTGACCCCCGTGGTCGAGGCGCTGCCGCCCGACGCCGCGCTGGCCGATGTCCGGGGCGCGCTGCGCTACTTCGGCCGGGACGCGGCCGGGCTGGCGGAAATCGTACGGGTCCGGGCCCTGGCCCGGTACGGCGTCGACTGCACCGTGGGAGTCGCCGCCAACCCGCTGCTCGCCAGGATGGCCGCCGTCGCGCACCTGGAGGAGGGCGGTGGGCCCGGTGCGGTCCGCACCGTTCCCGGTACTCCGGAGGCGGTCGCCGCCTTCCTCGCGGACAAGCCCGCGGCCGCGCTGCCCGGCGTGGGACCGGCGACCGCCAGGGCCCTGTGCGCGTACGGGCTGGACAGCGTCGACCGGATCGCGGCGGCCCCGCTGGCCACCCTCCAGCGCATCCTGGGCGCGGCGGCCGGGCGGCGGGTCCACGAGCGGGCGCACGGGACCGACCCGGCGCCGGTCACCCCGAACGCCTCCGCCCGCGCCATGGCCGCCGAACACCGCTTCGGCCACGACGAGCTGGACCCCGGCCGCAGGCGCCGCGCGCTGCTCACCCTCGCCGACGGCCTCGGCGTACGGCTGCGTACGAGCGGCCAGGTGGCCCGCACCCTCACCCTCACCGTCCGCTACGCGGACCGCTCCTCGACCACGCGCTCCCGGACCCTCCCCGAACCGACCGCGCACACCCCGGCACTGACCGCCGCCGCGTACGCGCTGCACGCGGGGCTCGCTCTGGAACGGGCGCGGGTACGGTCCGTGGCGCTGCGGGCCGAGGGCCTCATGGACGCCGGACTCGCCGCGCACCAGCTGACGTTCGACCCGGAGGACGACAAGGCCCACCGCGCCGAGGCCGCCGCCGACCGCGCGCGGGCCCGCTTCGGCGCGGGCGCGGTGCGGCCCGCGTCGTTCCTGGACGCGGCGTGACCCGGCTCCGGCTCCCGGCCCCGTACCGACGGCTCCCCGACGGCTCTACCATCTGGCCATGATCGCTGAACTGCAGTGCGTGGTGCTGGACTGCCCCGACCCGGTGCGGCTCGCCGAGTTCTACGGGTCGCTGCTCGGCGGCACCGTCAACCAGCCGGATCGGCGGTGGTCCCTCGACGACGACTGGGCCACGCTGCACGCGCCGTCCGGCCTCGTGCTGGCCTTCCAGCGGGCAGCGGACTACCGCCCACCGCGCTGGCCGGACCCGGCCCGCCCTCAGCAGTTCCATCTCGACTTCGGCGTTCCGGACCTGGATCGAGCGCACGAGCAGGTGCTGGCCTTGGGCGCGACGCCACTGGACGGCGGTGAGGGTGCTGACGGCGCCGATGGCGGTGACGGCGCCGATGAGCAGCCCTGGCGCGTCTACGCGGACCCGGCGGGGCACCCCTTCTGCCTGGTCCGCCACTGAGCGAGCGGACCGGGGTACTGCTCAACGTGCCCGCCGCGCGAGGAACCGCCCGCGGCCGACGGCATGCTGACCTGACCCGAGGCCGCCGACACGCGAGCCCCGCCTCCTGCGGGGGCGGAGGCGGGGACTGTCGCGGGCGGAGGCGATCCGGCCGTCCGGCTACTCGACGACGAGCTCCACCGGGATGTTGCCGCGGGTCGCCTTGGAGTACGGGCACACCTGGTGGGCCTGCTCGACCAGGGCGCGCCCGGTCTCGCCCTGCAGGGACTCCGGCAGCTCGACGCGGAGCGTCACCGTGATTCCGAAGCCGGACTCGTCCTTGCCGATGCCGACCTCGGCGGTGACCGACGCGTCCTTGGTGTCGATCTTCGCCTGGCGGCCGACGACGCCGAGTGCCCCGGCGAAGCAGGCGGCGTAACCGGCGGCGAAGAGCTGTTCCGGGTTGGTGCCCTGGCCGTTGCCGCCGAGGGCCGGCGGCGGGGCCAGCGGCAGGTCCAGCTGGCCGTCGGAGCTCACGGCCCGTCCCTCGCGGCCGTTGGCCGTCGCCACCGCGGTGTACAGCGCGTCCATGAAGTCATTCCCCTTTGTGGTGCGTGATGCGTGTGTGCTGCGGGTTTGTGGTGCGCGACGGGTGTCGTGCTGCGTGCCCGTCACGCGACACCCTGAACGGTAGTGCACAACTCAGTTGTGCGCAATTAAAAGGTACGCTGGGGCATGGCACGCCACCCCGACACCACCGACCCGGCACACCACCCGGCCGTATCCGAGGAGCAGGACCTGCTCCGCCTCGACCTGCAGATCTGCTTCGCGCTGCACGCCGCCTCGCGTGCCTTCGGCGGCGTGTACCGCCAGGTCCTCCGTGAGACCCGGCTCACCTACCCGCAGTACCTGGCGATGCTCGTGCTGTGGGAGCACGGCGAGATGCCGGTCAAGCAGCTGGGCGAGTATCTGCGGCTGGACTCCGGGACCCTCTCCCCGCTGCTCAAGCGCATGGAGGCGGCCGGACTGGTGCAGCGGGAGCGCAGTGCCCATGACGAGCGCTCGGTGAACGTCCGGCTGACCGCGGAGGGCGCGGCGCTCAGGGCGGACGCCGAGGCCGTGCCGCGCAAGGTCATCGCCGCCAGCGGCCTGGACCCGCGTGACCTGACCGACCTGCGGACCCGGCTGCACCGGCTCACCCAGGCGCTCGACTCTGCTTTGGAGTGACGCCGCCCTGGAGCGACGCCGCCGTCAGCGCCGGCGGGACCGGCGCTGACGGCGCTGACGGCGTTGTGAAGTGAATCACGGTCGCGGGCTGTCACGGTTCGCCGGTGCGCGGTGTCTCGATGGGCGTCCGAGGAAAGGGGCCGGCCATGGCTGAGGACGCATTCACCGAGCACCGTCCGCTGCTGTTCACCATCGCCTACGAGATGCTGGGCAGCGCCACCGACGCCGAGGACGTGCTGCAGGAGAGCTACCTGCGGTGGCGCGCGGTCGATCCGGCCGCGGTCGAGCATCCGCGCGCCTACCTGGTCCGCGTGGTGACCCGGCAGGCCCTCAATCACCTGCGGGCGGTCAGGGCGCGGCGCGAGGAGTACGTCGGCACGTGGCTGCCCGAGCTGATCCGCACCGCACCCGAGGTGAGCGACGACGCGATCCTGGCCGAGTCCGTGTCGATGGCCGTGATGCTGGTCCTGGAGACGCTGAACCCGACCGAACGCGCGGTGTTCGTGCTGCACGAGGTGTTCGGCTACACCCACGGCGAGATCGCCGCCTCGATCGGGAAGACCGAGGTCACCGTCCGGCAGATCGCCCACCGCGCACGCCGGCACGTCCACGCGCGGCGCCGCCGCTTCGAGCCCGGTTCCGACGCCACCCAGGAGATCGTCCAGCGGTTCCTGAACGCGGCCGCGACCGGCGCGGTCCAGGCGCTGATGGACCTGCTGGCGCCCGATGTCGTACAGATCTCCGACGGCGGCGGGAAAGCGGTCGCCGCCCGTCGCCCGATCACCGGCCGCGCCGACGTCGCCCGGTTCGTCCTCGGCGTGGCCCGCACCAGCCTCACCGCGGCGACCCGCATCGAGCACGCCACCTACAACGGCATGCCCGCGGCCCGCTGCCTCACCGGCGGTGAACTCGACTGGCTGCTCGCCTTCGAGATCCTGGGCGGACGGATCACCGGCCTCTACGTCATGCGCAACCCGGACAAGCTGCACCGCGCCGAGACGGTGCACCCACTCGACAGAGGAGGACACCAGCCGTGGAAACCATGACCGTCGAACGCGTCATCGACGCCCCGATCGACGACGTGTTCGCGTGGCTCACCAAGACCACCAACTACACGCACTCGCCCCTGGTGCTGCGCTGCCGCCTGACCCGCCGCGGCGAGGCCGCGCCCTACGGCGTCGGCGCCGTACGCAGCCACCTCTGGCTGATCGGCTGGTTCCGGGAGCGCATCACGCACTACGACCCGCCGTACGCCACCGAGTACGTCGTCGAGCGCAGCCTGCCGCCGTCCCGGCACGAACTCGGCCGCATGACGTTCACCGAGGTCGAGGGCGGCACCCACGTCCGCTGGACCACCCGCGCCGAGATCCCCGTCCCGTTCCTCGGCGCCCTCCTCACCCGGCGCCTCGCGCGGCCGATCATCACCCGCACTTTCCGCAACATCCTCGACACCGCCCATACCGCACTGGCCCAACACCCCACCCGGAACCGAACATGACGACCGCGCGCGCCAAGCCGACGTAACCATCACGCGGGCCCGATCGTCGGCGCCCCACATGAGCGAACAGCTCCGGCCTAACGGGCTGCCGCCGTCACCGGGCGACGGCGCAGGGCCCAGGCGGCGGCCAGCGCCGCGCACGGTGCCGCGATCAGCACGCACGCCCCCGTCACCAGGCCGAGGGGCCGCCAGGGCACGGCCAATGGCGCGTCGACCCCGAGCAGTGCCAAGGCGGCGTGCATGGTGCCCAGTTGGATGGCGGCCACCGCGCAGCCCAGTACCGCGCCGACCGCCACCACCAGCACCGACTCCGTGGTCACCAGCCGTATCACCTGCGCTCGGGTGGCGCCGGCCAGGCGCAGCAGGGCCAGCTCGCGGCGCCGGTCGGCGGTCGCCATCACGAGGGTGTTGGCGAGCGCGATGCCGGTGTAGGTCAGGGCGAGACCCAGGACCAGGACCGTCCGCAGCCAGGCGATCCGGCTCGCGGCGGGGGCGGTGGCGGCCAGCCATTCCTCCCGTGTGGCGACGGTGGTACCGAACGGGCGCGCGGCGGCGCGGAGCAGGTCGGGGGTGGTGGCGTCGGCCGCGGCGGCGAGTCTGATCTCGATGCGGTCGACGCGGGCGCCCGGGCCGTTGCGGGCGGTGACGTACAGCCCGTTGTCGCCCAGGCCGTCGCGCAGGACGGCGGCCACCCGCAGGGTCGCCCGGCTCCCGTCCGCGCGTACCACCCGTACCGGGGCGCCGATGGTGGTCCGACCCCACTCCTCAGGCAGCACGATGCCGTCGTCGTCCAGTGCGGACACCGATCCTTTGAGCACCGGCAGCCGGGCGGTGGTCGCCAGGGCGGCCGGATCGGCCGTCCTGGCCTCGGACCTGACCACCGTGCCGTCCGGTTCGATCAGTGAGAGCTCTGTGGGGGCCGTGGGGGAGACGATGACGCCCGGGACGGCGCGCAGCGCGGCGGCGAGGGCATCGGGGGAGGAGGGGGCATCGGGGGAGGAGGTGTGCGGTACGGCGACGAAGTCGGCGGCGGTCCGCGAGCGGGCCTCGGCCGTGCGGGCGGCGCTCACCGTCTCCAGGGCCCCGGCCAGCGAACCCGTCAGCGCCACCGACACCAGCACGGGCGCGGCGACGGCGCCCGTTCGGCGCAGCGCCGCCGAGGCGCATCCGCGCACCAGCCGCCCGGCGTACGAGGTCCAGCGGGCCGGCAGCCAGGTGAACGCGCGCAGCAGTGGGCGTGCCAGGACGGGCGAGAGCAGGCCGCACGCCGAGATCAGCACCATCGGCTGCACGGTGTACGTCTTGCGATGCAGGAGATCGGCGGGGTCGGTGACCAGGGCGGTGACGGTCAGGGCGGCGGCGGTGAGGAGCAGCCCCAGGCCCCAGAACCAACGGCCCGCGGTCATCACCCCGGCGTCGAGGTCCGCGGTGCGCAGCGCGTCCAACGGCCCGAGCCGGCCCGCGCGCCGGGCGGCCACCGCCACCCCGGACAGGGCCACCAGCAGGCCCGTCCAGAATGCGGCGTGCAAGGGCCAGTTCTGCTGCCCGAGCGTGATGTCGGGCGGCGCCATGCCGACGTCCGCGAGCCGGCGCACCATCCGGGGGGCCGCGAGCCGGCCGAGTGCGCAGCCGGTGGCGGAGGCCGCGATGCCGAGGACGAGCGCCTCGGCGAGGACGGTGCGGCGCACCTGGGCGCGGGTGGCGCCGGCGAGGCGCAGCAGGCCGAGTTCGCGCCGACGCTGTGCCACCACGTACGAGAAGGTGGACGCGACGACGAACGCCGACACGAACGCGCTCACCCCGCCCGCCGTACCGAGCGCCGCCACCAGCGACACCACGGCCTCGCCGCCGGGCAGCGCCATCGCGGTGGCCAGCCCGAGCAGCATGACCGTCATCATCGCGACACCGAGCGCGAGGGCGGTGAACGCTCCGATGAGCGAGACCCAGCGGGCCCGGAGGGACTTCAGTGCAATCGGCAACATCCTCATGCCGCAAGCCAACCGGCCGGAGGTGGGGTGGATCAGTGGTGCAGGGGCCACTGTGAAAGGTAGAGCCTGCTCTACCGCGCGACGGGCGGGTCGGTGCCTAGGGTGGGAGGTGGCTCGGAAGAGGGGGGCGGATGGGCGGGAACGGCGTCTGGCGCGAGGTGAAACGCCCGGGGTTTCTGCGGTCGGCGATGCCGTGGCGGGCGGCCGGGTACCTGCTGGTGAGCGGGGCGGCCGGGGTGCTGCTGTGCGCGGGGTTGCTGGTGGCGACGGTTGCCGCCGGGGTGTTGGCGGTGGTGCTGGTGGGGCTGCCGCTGCTGGCGGGGCTGGCCCTGGTGGGGGTGCCGTTCGCGGCGTGGGAGCGGTGGCTGTTGCGGCTGCTCGACGGCACGCGGCTGGCGGATCCGCACCAGCTGCCGACCCGCCCTGGGCTGCCGGCCTGGCTGAGGCTGAGATACCGGGAGCAGGCGACCTGGCGGGAGTTGGGCTTCACCGTGCTGGCCGCGTTCGTGCTGTGGCCGATAGACCTGGTCGTGGCGGGCTGTGCGCTGGTGGTGCCGGCGTACTTGCTGGCGGCGCTGCCTCTGCTGCTGGCGGACGGCGAGCAGGTGAACGTCCTGAAACTGTGGGAGGTCCATTCGCCGGTCGTGGCAGGCGGGTTGGGGATCGTCGGGCTGGCCGCGCTCGCGTTGTTCGCGTATCCGCTGACGGCGGTGGCGGCGGGCCGGGCGGCACTGGTCCGGCTGCTGCTGTCGCCGGGTGGGCAGGAGCTGCGGATCGGGGAACTGGTCAGCTCCCGGGCGAGGCTGGTGGACGCCTTCGAGGCGGAGCGGCGCCGGATCGAGCGCGATCTGCACGACGGCGCCCAACAGCGGCTGGTGGCCCTTTCGATGACGCTGGGGCTGGCCCGGCTGGACGCCCCGCCGGGCAGTGCGCTCGCCGCCCAGCTGGCCGCCGCGCACCGGGAGGCGGACGAGGCCCTCTCCGGGCTGAGAGAGCTGATCAACGGCATCCACCCCCAGGTGCTCACCGACCGCGGCCTGCCGGACGCCTGCGCGGATGCCGCCGACCGCTCGCCCGTACCCGTCGAGGTCCGCTTCGACCTGCCTGGACGGATGCCGCCGGCGGTCGAGTCGGCCGGCTACTTCGCGGTGTCCGAGGCGCTGGCCAACATCGCCAAGCACAGCGGTGCCGGAGCCGCCCGGATCGAGGGGCACTACGCTGACGGGCTGTTGACGATCGACGTGTCGGACGACGGGGGCGGCGGCGCCGACCCGGCCGACGGCACCGGGCTCACCGGGCTGGCCGACCGGGTCTCGGTGGTGGACGGCACGCTGACGGTGAGCAGCCCGCCCGGCGGCCCGACCCTGCTGCGCGTGGAGATCCCTTGCACCCCACTGATCCCGACCCGCTCCGGATAGTCCTGGCCGAGGACGGCGTGCTGCTGCGCGAGGGGCTGATCGGCCTGCTCGCCCGCTTCGGCCACCGGGTGGTGGCCGCGGTGGGTGATGCCGACGCCCTGCACGCCGCCGTCGCCGAGCACGGGCCGGACATCGTGATCACCGATGTGCGGATGCCACCGGGACAGACGGACGAGGGGCTGCGCGCCGCCGTCGCCCTGCGCGAGCAGCGGCCGGGGCTGCCGGTCCTGGTCCTCAGCCAGTACGTCCAACGCTCCTACGCCGCAGACCTGCTGGACTCCGGGGACGGCTCGGGCGTCGGCTATCTACTGAAGGACCGGATCGGCCAGGTCGAGGACTTCCTGGCGGCGGTCGGCACGGTGGCGGCCGGGGGCGCGGTGGTCGACCCGGAGGTGGTGCGCCAGTTGCTGCGCCGTCGCCGGGACCCGCTGGAGCGGCTGACCCCACGCGAGCGCGAGGTGCTGGCGCTCATGGCCGAGGGCCGGTCCAACGCGGCGATCTGCCGCGAGCTGGTGGTGTCGGATGCCGCGGTGGGCAAGCACATCGGCAACATCCTGATGAAGCTGGACCTGCCCCCGGCCGAGGAGACCCACCGCCGGGTGCTGGCGGTGCTGGAGTTCCTGCGGGCCTGAGCGCTTCCCCTGCCGTATCGCCCGCGAAGGCCGATCCGGTCCGGCTCCGTCGCCACCGATATGAACCGCTCAGGTGCGGCTTCGCGTAGCGCGGGGCCGGGCCGCGACGAGAGCAGCGCGGAACCGCTGACGAGGGAGCGCAGCCCGGTGGGCGGTCGGTCGCCCGACCGGCCATGCTGGACCCGTCGGCCGGTGCGCCCGGCGGAGAGCCGTGGGAGGCGAGCAGGATGCCCGGAAGGAAAGGGACGGAACGGGGTGCGCGGCCGAACGGGGGCGCGCCTCGCCGGCTGCCCCGGGCGGCGTACGACAAGGAGCTCTTCCGCCTTCAGATCGAGCTGGTCAAGCTCCAGGAGTGGGTGCGGGCCGAGGGCGAGCGGCTTGTGGTGGTCTTCGAGGGGCGTGACGCGGCGGGGAAGGGCGGCACGATCAAGCAGGTCACCGCACGCCTCAACCCACGCGTCGCCCGTGTCGTCGCCCTGCCGGTGCCCACCGAGCGCGAGCGCACCCAGTGGTACTTCCAGCGGTACGTCGAGCAGCTTCCGGCCGCGGGAGAGATCGTGCTGTTCGACCGCAGCTGGTACAACCGGGCCGGCGTCGAGCGCGTCATGGGCTTCTGCACGCCGGAGGAGTACCGGCGCTTCCTGCGCCAGTGCCCGGTCGTGGAGCGCATGCTCGTGGAGGACGGGATTCTGCTGCGCAAGTACTGGTTCTCGGTGAGCGACGCCGAGCAGGAGCGGCGCTTCCGGAAGCGGCTGGACGACCCGACGCGCCGTTGGAAGCTCTCCGCGATGGATCTGGAGTCCTTCACCCGTTGGGAGGCGTACTCGCGGGCGAAGGACGAGATGTTCGCGCGCACCGACATCCTCGAGGCGCCCTGGTACGTGGTGGACAGCGACGACAAGCGCTCGGCGCGGATCAACATGATCGCCCACCTGCTCTCGACCGTGCCGTACGGCGAGGTCGAGCCGCCGCGGCTGCGGCTGCCGCCCCGGCCCGCGTCCACGGGGTACCGGCGGCCACCCAGAGACCTCCAGACCTACGTGCCCGATCACGCGGCCACGGTGCTGAAGCGCTCCGCTCAGGGAGACGGGGAGGACACCGAGGACGACGGCGGTTGACCGCCGGGTGCTCGGAGGCGCGACAGTGAGGAGGCGACCGCAAGGAGAGTCAGCGGGGTCGCCCTCGTGCCGCACAGCGCCTGGCTAGGCGGGCAGGAGCAGGTTCTCGCTGGTGCGTCCGGCCATATAGTCCTCCACGTTGCGCACGGTGGTGGCGATGATCTGACCGACGGCGTCACGGGTGAAATACGCCTGGTGGGAGGTGACCAGCACGTTGCGGAAGGTCATCAGCCGGGCCAGGACGTCGTCCGTCATCACCTCCATGGAGTGGTCGACGTAGAAGACCCCGGCCTCCTCCTCGTAGACGTCCAGCCCCACTCCCGCGAGCCTGTTCCGCTTGAGCGCGGCCACCAGCGCGGACGCGTCGATCAGACCACCCCGGCCGGTGTTGATCAGGATCGCGTCATCCTTCATCAGGGCCAGCGCGGCCCCGTCCACCAAGTGGTGCGTCTCGGGGACCAGGGGCACGTGGAGGCTGACCAGGTCGGCTTCGGCAAACAGCCGCTCTTTGGGTGCATAGGCCATGCCCAGGGACAGGCAGTCCGGGTTCTCGGCCAGATCCCAGCCGAGCAGCCGCATCCCGAAGCCGTGCGCGATCTTGCTGAAGGCGGCCCCGATCCTGCCGGTGCCCAGTACCCCCGCGGTCCGTCCGTGGAAGTCCCAGCCCATCAGGCCGTTCAGCCGGAAGTCGAACTCCCGGGTCCGGCCGACGGCCCGGACTGTTCCGCGGTTCAGGGCCAGTGCCAGCGCCCAGGCGAACTCTGCCACCGCGTACGGGGAGTAGGAAGCGACCCGTGCCACGGTCAGGCCCAGCTCGCGGGCGCGGCCGAGGTCGATGTTGTTGTAGCCGGTCGCACGCTGCGTGATCATCCGAGTCCCGCCGGCGGCCAGCGCGTCGAGCACCTCCGCGCCCAGCGTGTCGTTGACGCTGCTGCTGACGATCTCGAATCCGGCCGCCGCCGCAGCCGTGTCCCGGTGGAGGAACGCCTCCAGACACCGCACACCGTGCCGCCCGCGGAACGCCTCCTCCAGCAGTGGCCGCTCGTCGGCGATGACCCCGAACGCGATGACGTCCATCCGGTCCTCCTCCGGCGCCCGCTGCCACATAACCGATCGAAGCGGCTGAAGCGGACCTTACCGCTGACGCCTATCGCGGAAGCGGAGGCGCATCGCCGCGGTGTGCGGCCCACCCGTGGTCTCCTCGTCGGCACGCGGCATTCGCTCGTTCAGCGGCCTTCCCGTGTACGGCTGCGGGTTAGCAATCCAGCGTCGGGCCTCGTCTGGGATGGAGGCCGTGTACCCGAGGGAGACCGTCGTGGCAGAGCCGATTTCGAAGTTCGACCCGGCAGGCAAGGCAACGATTCTCAGTTACAACGTTCCCGAGCCGACGTCCTACAGCGGTCGCAACATCATCGCGCTCGACCTCGACGACCCCACTGCTTGGTTCATCGACGACGCGTTCCGCGCTCCCGATCGCACGCCCACAGGGGCATTGAGCGCCACGGCCGTCGATGTGGCTCGTCAACTGCGTACGGGAAACCTCAAGATGTTTCCCGGCATCAAGAACCCGGCGGCTACCCACGCAGGTCTCTTCGCCTCGCACAGCGCGGTTGCCGGCAGTTCCGGCGGGCTCGATACCGCGACCACGAGCACCATGGCCCAGGCGCTGCGCAGAGGGGCGGTGAGCCCGGATCTCACGGCCCTCGCAGCAGTCAAACCGCCTACTTCTGCTCCTCCTGCTCCACCGCCCAGTGGGCCTTCTGGGCCCGTGGTCTCAGCCGGAAGTACCGAAGAGGGCGCGCAGCTGGCGGAGGCTGCGGAGGTCACGCACCTGGCGCAGGCCGTACGGGGGTCGATTCTCTCCCAAGCCGCGCTGGGGGACCATCGCACGCGGCCGCAGATCACCGACCTGGACGTTTCCCACGTCGCGGAGATGCTTCAGACCGGCAAACGCCTTGCTGTCCACCGCACCATGTGGGGCGACTACGCTCACACATTCCTCCCGGACCCCTTCCCGTCTACGACGGGTGACCTGCCCGGCGGCCAACCGCAGATCGCCCTGGTGGAGATGTACCGGCTCTCCACGTTCGCGGGCCAGTACGGCGCGGGGCGGACCTTGAAGACGTTCACGCTGCTCCCGGGCGAGAAGACCACGATCAGCATCAAGACGTTCCGCAAGACCGAGACCGACAGCAAGTCGGCGTCCAGCATTCTGGACTCGTTCTCCAAGGAGAGCGCGGACGACTTCGAGACCACCATTCAGAAAGAGAACTCGGACAAGCAGGCACAGCAGAAAAGTCTGGAATGGCACGTCGAAGCAGAGGCGGAGGCGTCGTGGGGCTGGGGCAACGCCAAGGTCAGCGGTGGGGTCAAGGGCGCCACCGCGTCCCAGCGCGAGCAGTTTGCCAGGAACATGAGCAACGCCGTGAACAAGCATGCGAACAAGGCGTCGGCCAAACGCGATGTTCAGGTGAACACCTCTCAGGAGGTCAAGACGGAGAGTGGCGAGGAGACCTCGATCACCCGCCAACTGGAGAACATCAACGTCGGCCGAACCTTGAACTTCGTGTTCCGCCAGATGAACCAGGAGTACATCACCATCCTTCACCTGGTCGACGTGCGTGTCGGGTATTGGAACGGCTACGGCGAAACCGTGGAGGAAGTGCCGCTGTCCGGGCTGGACAAGATTCTCAACGCCTACGTCAAGGAGGAGAAGAGGGATGATCTGCGGAAGATCATCCTCGCTCAGCTCTCCACGATCTTCGACCACGAGGACGAGTTGGTCACTCCCTCGATGGTGGAGAAGCGGCAGATCGACGCGGGTGACAGCTATCTTCGCTGGCGGAAGGGTGTGACCAGCACGTACGAGGACGTTACCGGGAATGAGATCACCGTGCCCGGTGTCATCCTGAACGTCGACAAGGTCGTCCTGCGCACAGAGGGTGTCGTGGTCGACGCCCTCCTCGGCCAGGGGAACGCGCTCGACGACTACTCGCAGGGGCTACAGGCCAGCGCTGTGCGGCAGCGGGTACTCGGCAACGATCGCGAAGCCCTGGGCCAGCAGATCGTCACCGACTCCAACGCGGCCAAGGCGAAGCTCTACAAGGACGTTTTCCCCATGGGCGTCCCCCTGCCCGGAAAGATCTCGGTCTCCGCCTCCGACTCCGGAGTCACGGTCTCCACCACGCCGACCCCCGACGGCGCCCGCGCCGGCAGTAGTGCCTGAACTACTCGGGTCACCGGGTGCAGAGGCATCCGAACCGCGAGGAAGGTGATGCGCCGTGACCGACCCCATCCTGCCGCTCGCCGCACTGCAGGGCAGCGCAGTCGACCAGAGCGCGCAGGTTCTCGCGCCGACAGCGCTCGTGCAACCGGCTGTCATCACCCCCAACGCCGGGCAGGCCGTGCTGCTGATCGAACAGCCCAAGCCGTTCGAGGTCTTCTCCATCGACACGACCCCAGCCATGCCGTCCATTCAGTGCCGTGCACGTATCGGCGGGGTCAAGCCCGACCCCACGCCCACGGTGCCCTTCAACTGGCGCATCGAGATTATCGAACCTCCTAGCGCGGGTACCTGCCCGAGCGCGGGAGTGAAGTGCGCCGCCGGCGACCAGGCGTTCGGCGTCGTAGGAGGGGCCTGGACACCGTCTTTGACGACGTTCCAAGGCGGTGACGTTCGCATCAAGGCGACCGCGACGATGTCCGGCAATGTCCTGGAAGCAGAGGTACGGGTGCTCATTCTCGGAAAGAATCCGGCACCCCGGGACGTTTACGCCATGTGCGGTGGCAGGAACACGGACATGGGTAGGATCCTCTGCCACGAGAGCGGGCTCAGGCAGTTCGGGGACAACGGCTATCCCAAACTCGGCCGGGGAGGCGACGTCGGGATCTCGCAATTGTGCCTCCCGGCCGCCTCGTGTGAGCAACGCTGGAACTGGCGCGCCAATGTAATGGAGGGCATCAGGATTTTCGGCCTCCACAAGGCGGCCGCCAGGGCCTACCTGGACGGACACAAGGCGGACGGCAAATGGCCGAACGAGCGTGGCATGACCGATGAGCAGGTCCTGCAACGCGAGGCCATGCAACGCTACAACGGAAAATCCTATTGGATCTGGGATGAGATCGCGGGCCTTTGGAAGGTTGTTGACAAGCAGAAATACCCGGATGTGGTGCTTGCTCACACGGATTGCCCATAGGCATGACAGCCACCCACCCGCCCCGCGCGGTTCTGCCGGGTCAGGTGCGGCTGCGTGCAGCGCGGCGGCGGGCCCCGACGAGGAGGGGCGCGGAACCGGTGGCGAGGACGGCGGCGCCGCCGACCGCCAGTGGCGCGGTCGCGGAGTCCCCGCCGGTCTCGGCGAGGCGTTCGCCTTGCGGAGCAGGGGCGTTGGGGGACTTGTGCTGTGTGGCTTCTGCCTCAGAGGACCCCACAACCGCCTGATGCGCCCCCGTGCGACAGGACGCCCGCACCACCCACCCGGTGGGCGCGGGCGTCCTAGTGTGAGGCCCACCGTCCTCCATCCGACCAGCAAGGAGCACCAGGCCGTGAACGCCGAGATCGCCCAGCACGTACGCGACACTGCCGCCCAGCTCGGGGCCGGGGTGCCCTACGCCCTGAAGGTCATGGCTGGCCAGCTGGCCGACGACCCGGACATGGGCCAGCCCTCGGGTCTGCCCGGCATCCTCACCGTGATGGTCGACGGCGATCTGTTCGAGGACTGCCCCGCCCTGGCCGTCGGTTACATCCGCGAGCCCGACCGGATCGAGATCCGGTACGTGAACCCGGCCCCATCCGCCGAGCCCGCCGCGGACACCCAGGCTCAGGCCCAGGACCAGCATGCCGACCCTGCCGCGGACACCCAGGACCAAGACCAGGACCAACCTGCCGACCCTGCCGCCGACACGGTCACCGGACGGGTGATCGCCGACGCCTGGCAGCGCATCACCCGCTGGCTCCAGCACAACGCCCCCGACTCCCACGCCGCGCTCCGCGCCGGCGTGAGCCCCACCACCATCACCGCCCTGGAACACGACCTCGGCATCCAGATACCCGCCGACCTGCGAGCCTTGTGGTTCCTGACCGCAGGCGACGACGGGGTCAACGGCGCGGGATGCCTGCCCGGCAACCAGGCCCTGATGACCCTGGACGCCGTAGCCGCCTTCTACGGGCAGCAGATGGACTCCCAAGCCCACCAGGACACCCTCAACGCCCGCCGCCCCGAATGCGACCGGATCACCGTGTGGAAGGCAGCCTGGATTCCGGTTGTCTCCTACGGCGCGGCTGACCGCACCTCGGGCCTGTACCTGGACGCCGCGACCGGCTACCTGGGCCGCTGGTCCCGCTACAACGAAGGCCCCGGCGACGAGCTCGACACGCTGGCCACCTACCTGGAAGACGTCGCCGACATGCTCGAAGCCCCGGCCCTGGCCACGCGGGACAAGCCCGGCCTGGTCGGTGGGGCACTGGTGTGGGGCAGCAGGCTCGACCCCGCGCAGGAAGACCGGTGGCAGCCCCTGACCGGATGACCACGGGAAGGGGGCCAGCCCACAGGGCTGGCCCCCTTCCTGCTTCACGTGCCGGCCCTCATGGGGCGCACTCGTGGACCTCATCAGCCTTCCACTACGCGGTCGGCCCGGCGTCGTTGGCCTGCCCGTCCGTCCACTTCACGTTCGAGGTCACACACGAGCTGCACGACGACCCGACGTCCCACTTCATCGTGACGCCTTCCAACGCCGCGTCCACGGAGACCGGCACGATGGCGATCGCCAGATCGAACTCCGCGAAGTCCGACCCGAGTCTCTGACTCGGCGGGGACCGGCAGCCCGGCTGTCGTCAGTAGCAGGCCGCTATTGGGGTGGCGTCCGTGGTGAAGGCCGCGGAAGGACGACCGTGAGGATCGCGCGGCGGGTGTGGAGCGCGGCGGACAGGAGGCGTTCGTCCAGTTCCATCTCGGCGTCGGGTGTGGAGTCGTTGACGGGGATGCGGGTGCGCCGGTCGATGATCGCCGTCACGGCCGGCAGCGCGGGCAGCGCGTGACGCCCCATCCGCGCGAGACCCGCCAGGTAGGACTCGCCGACCGTGTACTCGGCCAGGTGCGGTGTCATCAGGGCGAGCAGGCGGGGCAGCGCGGAAGGCCCAGCGTGCCGGAGCCACAGCGGGGCGCATTCCGCCTGCGAGCGGCCGGGGTGACGGAAGGTGAGGTTGTACAGCTGGGCCGCCTGCCGGAAGGTCAGCGGGCCGGCGTCCAGCAGGGCGCTGAAGATCGCGGTGGCGTGCTTGAGGCGGGCGATGCCCACTGGCTTGGTGGCGAGGAGCGCGGCGGCGGACGCGCTGTCGTACACCGGCGGATCCGCGGACGGGGACCGGCGGGGTTGCGGGGACGGCGTGAACGGGAGCCCGGCGATGAGGGCCCCGTGTGTCCGCCGTGCCGCCTCGGAGATTGAGGCCGTCCTGAGGGCGTCCGCGATGCCTGGGGTGGTTTCCTGGCCGTGGTACCGGAGGAGCAGCGGCAGCAGTGTGACCGGGGCCGCCCGCCAGTTGTGGCACGCCTCTCGGGAGAGGCCGGCGCCGATGTCCCGGGTGGCGGGGTCGGCGAGAAGTCGGGCCACGAGGGCGTAGGTGTGCCGCTCGCGCCCCAGCCTGTACAGCACCCAGCCCCAGAGGTGCCCGATGTCCGCCAGGTGGAGTGCGGCCTCCCGGGCGTCGGTGAGGAGCGCCGCGTCCAGGGCGGGCCGTCGCGCGGGCGGAGCTGCCCGCAGGGTCTCCAGGTGGGCGAGGAAGCGGACCGCTGCGAGGCGGTCGGTCCTCAGTCGGGCGACGGCGGGGCCGAGCGCCCTGGCCAGGACGGTACGCACCACAGGGTCGGTGAGATCGCCGAGGGTGGTGAGGACAAGGTCGGGCTGCCCGCAATGCCCGACGAGGTATGCGGCCCTGCGCCGTACCTCCTCGTCGGGGTCGCCGAGCCGGGTCAGCGCGGCTTCGACGGCCTCGGGCCAGGGCCGTTCGCCGGTCAAGCTGCAGAGGAGGTCCATGGCCTCGCGCCGTACGAACGGCTCTCCGGCGTGGGCGAGCCGGAGAAGCCGGATGGCGACGGGGCCGGTGCGGTCGGCGCGTACCGCGTCGAAGACCGCGATGCGGGAAGGGTGGGCAGGCATCGTGGCGGTCCCGTCGGCCACGGCCGCGTCCAGCCACTTCACCGACCGGGGCGGAGGCCGCCCTTCCGTGCTGAAGATTCGATCACGCTGCCGATCTTGTCACACGGGCACCGGCTAAGCCAGGGCGCACCGGCCTGAGTGTGGTACATGGCGAAACCCGCCAAGTGAGGCGCTCAGTCACGGCCATCCGTTCGGCGACGGCTTCCGATGCCGTCGTCCATCGCGGCGGCATGGCGTAACTCCCCCTGGGGCCACCATCGTTGGCCGACGCTGAGCGGCCGCCGATGGCTCGTGGCCGACCTGAGCGCCGTTCCGACGTCGAGGACCGACTGTGTGAAGCCCCCGCTCGGAGGGAGCGGGCGCAAGCCGTCATGCCCCGTGGGCTGTGCTCCATCCCGTGATCCGGTAGCGCTGGAGCTGGAGCTGGTGCTGGGCGGTGAAGCCCATGACCCACTTCTCGCCCGTCGAGTCGATGACGATCAGGCGGCGCGGCGCCACTGGAACGCCTCGCAGACGCGATGGGTGTGGCACGGGCAGTGCGGACAGTCGACTGGCGTCGGGCGCAGGGTAGTCGGGGCTGCAAGGCTCGGGGAACGGGCAGTCGTCCGTCATGCCTTGGTCTCCGCGGCGTCCATGTGGATCAGGACCGAGGCCGCCTTGTGGAGGCTCTCGGACAGAGCCCGGGCTGCGTCGCGCGCTTCGCCGAGGTGGCGAAGGGCTTCTTCGGCGGCCAGGCCGGGTTCGGTGCCGTCGTCCATCCGGAGCACGCCGTGCGCAGCGTCTGGAGACCACCCGGGAGACCATCCTGGAACTGACCGCCGAAGACGGCACCGCGCCACCCGAACCGCTGCCTCCCGGATACCGCCAGATCCTGGCGCTCTTCGAACAGACCACAGAAGGACTCGCGCCAAAGAGGTCTGTCGGGCGCTCAGACTCGGCACCGAGGCACGGCACACCGAAAACGCCCGCGCCAAGCTGAAACGTCTGGTGACCCGCGACATCCTCACCGAACCCGAACCCGAACCCGAACCCGAACCCGAACCCGAACCCGAACCCGGGCTGTTCACCCTTGCCAAAGCAGCACCAGCCACCTGCGACTGAGTGCTTCACTTGGCGGGTGAGCGCCCGAGTCGGCGGGGCTGAGTGTTTCAGTCGGCGGGTGCGGTGAAGCCGTGCGTTCTCCGACGGCTCAGTGGGGTGCCGCCGAGGGGCTCGAGTACTTCACCACCGTCGGCCTCGATGTCGACGTCGCCGGGCTGCGACGCGACTACCCCGAAGTCGGCTGGCACAGCTTCGCCGACTGGGCCGCCGGCCAGGAGTGGTCCGCACTCCTGGCTCCCACCCCGGCACATCAGTGAGATCCCTGCCAAAAGCGCGCACCCGCCCTTGCTTCTGAAGGGGCATCAGCGTGAAGCCCATCGGCTACTGGCTCAACCGCACGGACAAAGCCCTCACCCGCCACATGGACGACATGCCGGCGGGGTCGGGCTCACCCGGATCGCCTGGCAACCCCCGATTGCCGTCAGCGCCTGGCCCGCGTCGCCGAGCGCGTCGACACGTTCCGCACACTCTCCACCGCCGGCATCCCGGCAAAGACCGCTGCGGTACCAGGCCCTGGCCGGCGGGCTGGGGGATCACCGCCCGGGATGCCGCGCCGGCGCAGGCATGGCGCGCGTGGGGTCAGGTGATCGAAGTGTCTCCGAGGGCCTCGCTGATCTCACGCAGCGCGTCTGCGGCCCGTGTGATCGTCTCGCGGTCGACGTCGGCCAGCAGCCGCTCGTAGTTGCGCAGGTGGTCGACCATCGCGGAGTCGATGACGGCGGCGCCGTGCTCGGTAAGGCGGATGTACACGATCCGGCGGTCACTGCCCTCCCTGACCCGCTCGACCAGGCCTTTCGCCTCCATCTTGTCGATGCGGTTGGTGATGGCGCCGGAAGTCACCATGGCGGCCTTGAGGAAGGCGCCGGCGGTCAGTTGGTACGGCGGGCCGGAGCGCTTGAGTGTGGTGAGCACGTCGAACTCGCCGTAGTCCAAGCCGTGCTGGGTGGCCGTCGTCCTGCAGCTCTTCTCGACCACGCGCGCGAGTCGCTGAATCCGGGCCAGTGCGTGGACCGGCCACAGGTGGGGGGTCAGGTCGGGGCGCTCCTTCTCCCACTGCCCGACGATCGCGTCCACGGCATCGCTCATCACGACTCCTCCCTGTTCATCTCAGCGAACACAATCTCAATGTTAAGACACTTGACGTTGAGATGATAGCCGTGCTTTTATCTCAACGTTGAGATTGTTAACGCTGAAGGACTGGAGCGGCACACCATGAGCCTCGTACTCGACCCCACAGCCCAGGACCTCCTCTTCCGGGAGGCCCGCACCGCCGGCACCTTCGCCGACGAGCCGGTGACCGAGGAGCAGGTGCGCGCCGTCCACGACCTCGTCAAGTACGCCCCCACCGCCTACAACACCAACCCTCTGCGGGTGATCCTCGTGCGGTCCCCCAAGGCCCGGCGGCGACTGGCGGCACTGATGGACGAAGGGAACCGGGCCAAGACGGGGGCGGCGCCGCTCGTCGCGATCCTCGCCACCGACAACGAGTTCCACGAAGAACTCCCCTCGCTGCTCCCGCACTTCCCGCAGGCCGGGGAGACGGTCTTCGCCGAGCGCCCGGTGCGCGAGAGGACCGCGCTGCTCAACGGCGCGCTCCAGGCCGCGTACTTCCTCCTCGGCGTGCGCGCCGCGGGCCTGGCCGCAGGCCCGATGACCGGCTTCGACCACGCCGGCCTCCAGAAGGAGTTCCTGGACGACGACCACACCCCGCTGATGGTCGTCAACATCGGCAGGCCGGGCGAGAACGCGTGGTACCCGCGCTCCCCGCGCCTCGCCTACGAGGACGTCGTCACCACCGTCTGAACCTCCCCCTGCCTCCTGCTCCTGCCTCTGCTCCTTTGTCGATGGAGACCGCCATGTCCTTGCTCACCCGTACGAAGGCCGCTACGACGACCCCTTCCCCGGTATCGTCTCCGCCTCCGGTCCTGTGGCTCGCACTGCTGGCCACGCCGGTCGCTCTGAGCGCCAACAGCCCGGTGCTGATCCTCCCGGAGATGGCGGCCGCGCTGAACGTCCGTACCGCCACGGTCACCTGGATCGTCACCGCTTTCGCCTGGGCGATGGCCGTCGGCACCCCGCTGATGGCGAACGTACTGCGCCGCCGTGGCCTGCGCACCGCCCTGCGCACGAGCGCCGCGGCCGTCGTGGTGGGCACGGTGCTGGTGGCCTTCTCACCCTGGCTGCCCCTCGTGATGGGCGGCCGCGCGGCCCAGGCCGTGGGCGGCGCGGGTCTGGTGACCGTGGCGATGAGCCTGGCCGGCTCGGCCCGACGGATGGGCGTCATCACGGCAGGCTTCGGAGTCCTGGGCGCGGTCGGTCCGCTGCTCGGCTCGCTCATCGCCGAGACCGTCTCCTGGCGCCTCTCGCTCTCCGTGTCCGCGCTCGGACTGCTGGCCGTCCCCGCGGTACTGCGACGGGCGGACACCACGGCCCCCACGACGCGAACGCCCTTCGACGCCCGCGGCGCCCTGCTCCTCGTCCTGACCGCGACGGCGCTGGTGTTCCTGCCGCGCTACCCGCTGGCAGCCCTGCCCGCCGCGCTCCTGGGAGCCGTACTCCTCGGCCTCCACGTACGCGCGGTCCCCCACGGCTTCGCGCCCCTCGCGGTGCTCCGCAGCCCGGTGTTCGCGGTGTCCGCCCTGCTCGCGATGGCCCTGTCGACCTCGTACTTCACCCTGCTGTTCACGATCCCCCAGCTGCTTCGCGACCGCACCGACTGGTCGGTCCCGGCCATCGGCGCGGGCCAGATGGCCGCCCTGCTCGCCGGCTCCCTGCTCTCATGGCTCCTCGCGGCCGCGTCCGCCCGGATGAACCGCCCCCGGGTCATCACAATCCTCCTCGTCCTCGGTGCCCTGGCCCCCTCACCACCCTCCTCACCCCCTGGGCCCCCTTGCTCCTCCTCGCCGCCTCCCTCGCGGTCTTCGCCACGACGGCCGGCAACGGAGTCCTCGCGGTGCACGCCGCCCAGGCCACTCCCACCCCCGACCGCCCCACCACCATCGGCCTCTTCAACCTCGCCTACCAACTGGGCGGTGCCTTCGGACCGGCCCTCGCGGCCCTGCTGACCCTGGGGACATGAGCCCAGCCGGCGAAGTGCCACGACGGCAACAGACACCCCATCGCCCGTCCACACCGCCGCACAACCCAAGAATGGCCGTCCGGCCCGCCACACGCGGGACGGACGGCCTCGCTGAGGCGGCGCGAGGCGAGACAACCGACGCGTCCGCGCTGCGCGGGCCGCAGGTCCAGTTCATGGACGCCGCGTACGGCGACATGTGGCCGGGCCACCGACGGGCAGACGGGGAGCCCACCACACCTCAGTGAGACGATCTTGCTGTGGCTGGTGTGATCACGACGTCCGAGCCGTCCTGGATAGCCCGTTCACCGGGCTGAGCCTGCATCAGTTCGGCAAGCTGATCACCGCGTTGCGGCGCGAGGGTACGGACCCGGTGCGCAAGGGTCGGCCCTGGAGCCTGCCGCTGGAAGACCGGGTCCTGCTGGTCGCCGCGTACTGGCGCACGAACCTCACCCTGTGGCAGTTGGCACCGCTGTTCGGGGTGTCGACATCGGCCGCCGACCGCATCATCCACGCGCTGCGGCACACCTATGCCAGCGTCCAACTCGAAGCCGGCGAGTGGATCGTCTCCCTCGCCCGCTGGCTCGGGCACGCCGGCCCCGGCTTCACACCGGCGTCGGAACGGGGGCGTGATCACTGCGCTGGACTGACCCCGGCCTGTCAGTCAGTCGTGGCTTCGCCGGGTCAGCTGCGGCTTCGGGCGGCGCGGCGGCGGGCCGCGACGAACAGCAGGGCGGATCCGGCGGCGAGGACGGCGGCGCCGCCGACCGCCAACGGTGTGGTCGTGGTGTCGCCGCCGGTCTGGGCGAGGCGTTCGCCCTGCGGAGCAGGGGCGTTGGCGGGATTCTCCTGTCCGGGGTCCGCCTTCGCGTGCTTCACCTCCGGAGCGTCCCCGTTGCCGCCGTGGCCGTGGCCCTCGCCGTCATGGCCGCCGTGGTCGCCGCCTCGGCCGTGGTGGTCGACCGTCGACTTGCCGGCCTCCTTGGTTATCTGCTGCTCACTGGGGGCCTCCGGCGCCGATGCCGGGACCTTGCCCGAGGTGCCGCCCATGACCACGTCCGAGCAGGTGTAGAACGCCTCCGGGCTGTCCGAGCGCTGCCAGATGCTGTAGATCAGATGGCGGCCGGACCTCTTCGGGACCGTGCCGGAGAAGACGTAGCTGCCGTTCTCCAGCTTGGGGTCGGTGACCTTCGCGAACGGCTCCGCTTCCAGGTCCGACCACTTCAGCGGCTTCGTCGGGTCGTACCCGTCCTTGGTGATGTACAGCTCGAAGGTGCCCCGGTGCGGGGCGGTCGCGCGGTACCTGAACGTGTGCGCGCCGGCGGCGAGATCCGTGGCGGGCCAGTCGGCGCGCGGCAGATCCAGCCCCTTGTACTTCTCCCGGCCGGCGCTGCACAGCTTGCCGTCCGGGATGATCTCCCGGTGCCGCCCTGCGGCGTCGCCGATGTTGACCTCGTTCCAGTCGTACAGCGGCTGGGTGCCGCCGGCCGCGACCATGGCCGTGCAGGCCGCCGAGTCGGGGCTCTCCGGACCCTCCGCGAAACAGGCGGCCACCCGGCTCACCGGGTCCGACATGGAACCGTGCGCGTCGGCCGGGTCGGCGCTCAGGGCCGTCAGCGCGAGCGGCGCGACCCCGAGCAGGGTGATTCGGGCGGCGGCCTTGCGGTGAACGCGCATGGGGGGCTCCTCCAGGGGTGGGGGTGGGAGGAGCAGCACGCTAGCCGCGGCCGCCCCGCCGTTCCGCCGGTTCCGGGCGCCGGAGCCGATCCTTATGGTGCGCTTAAGGGAGCGCTGAGTCTGCGCTCAGGTCGGCCGCCGGAACGGCCGCCGTGGCATGGTGGGCGCATGAGCGGCATGAGCGGAACGCCCGGGCGCGTCGGCGCGCGTCAGCTGATCGAGACCGTGGCAGACCCGGGTACCTGGCGGTCCTGGGACGAACCGGTCGCCGTCGCCGGCGACGACCCCGACTACCGTGCCGACCTGGAGCGGGCGCGGGCCCGGACAGGGCTGGACGAGTCCGTCGTCAGCGGGGAGGGGCGCGTCGCGGGGCGCCGGGTGGCGGTCGTCGCCTGCGAGTTCGGCTTTCTCGGCGGCTCGATCGGCGTCGCGGCGGGGAGCGGCTGGTACGGGCCGTGGAGCGGGCGACGCGGGAACGGCTGCCGCTGCTGGCCGCGCCCGCGTCGGGCGGCACCCGGATGCAGGAGGGCACGATCGCGTTCCTGCAGATGGTGAAGGTGGCGGCGGCCATCACCGAGCACAAGGCGGCCGGACTGCCCTATCTCGTCTATCTGCGCCACCCCACGACCGGCGGGGTGCTGGCCTCCTGGGGGTCGCTGGGCCATCTGACCGCCGCCGAGCCGGGCGCCCTGATCGGATTCCTCGGCCCGCGCGTGCACCAGGCGCTGTACGGCGAGGAGTTCCCGGCGGGCGTGCAGACCGCCGAGAACCTGCTGGCGCACGGACTGGTCGACGCGGTGCTGCCCGCCGAGCAGGTGGCGGAGGTGACGGCGCGGGCGCTGCGCGTGCTGTCCGCGGACGCCGCCGACGAGGGGCGTGGTCCGGCTCCGGCTACCCGGGGGGCTGGTCCGGCTCCGGCCGACGAGGGGGCTGGTTCGGCTCCGGCCGACGAGGTGGCTGGTTCGGTGCCGGTGCCCGAGACGGGTGGTTCGGTGCCGGTCGCCGAGACGGGTGGGCCGGTGCCGGTGGTCGAGGCCGGGGCGGGTGGCCCCGGGGTCGGGTCCGTGGCCGCGCCCTCCGCCGAGGAGTCGATCCGGCGCTCGCGCCGGCCCGAACGCCCCGGCATCCGTGCCCTGCTGCGCGCCACCGCCGAGGACGTGACCCCGCTCAGCGGTACCGGCGCGGGTGAGCACGACCCGGGGCTCCTGCTCGCCCTGGCGCGGGTGGGCGGGACGCCCTGTGTCGTGCTCGGCCACGACCGCGACGGGCGGCACCCCGCCGACGGGCCCGGACAGGCGCTCGGCCCGGCCGGGCTGCGGACCGCCCGGCGCGGGATGCGAATCGCCGCCGAACTGGGGCTGCCGCTGCTGACCGTCGTGGACACCGCGGGCGCCGCCCTCAGCCGCGAGGCCGAAGAGGGCGGCCTGGCCGGGGAGATCGCCCGCTGCCTGGCCGACATGGTGACGCTGCCCGCCCCGACGCTGTGCCTGCTGCTCGGGCAGGGCGCGGGCGGCGCCGCACTGGCCCTGCTGCCCGCCGACCGGGTGCTGGCGGCACGGCACGCCTGGCTCTCCCCGCTGCCGCCCGAGGGCGCGTCCGCGATCCTGTACCGGACCACCGACCGGGCGTACGAGATCGCCGGACGCCAAGGAGTGCGCTCCGCCGACCTGATGGCCCACGGCATCGTGGACCGCGTCATCGAAGAGGACGCGGACGAGGACAGCGGGACCGGTACGTCGTCGCCCGCTCACTTCCTCGCCCGGCTCGGCCGCGCCCTCGGCGCCGAACTCGCCGCCCTGCGCGCCCAGGACGAGGGGGAACGGCTGGCCGCCCGCCGCGCCCGGCACCGCGCCATAGGGTTGCCCGGATGACGTACTCCCCGCGGCGAGTTGACGGCGAAAGGGGCTAAACGGGCATGTCGCGCCGCCGAATTGGCGGCATTAGGCATGCCTAACCTAATCTCTCCCCGTGCACGAGAATGATCACGACGCGGCCCGGCGCCGGCCGCGCCCCACGCGACGGCTCCAGCTCCTCGCGCTCAATCCCACCGACTCCGTCACCGAGGGCTTCCTGCCCGCCGCCGCCCGGCTCGGCCTGGCCGTCACCCTGCTCACCGACCAGCCGGCGGCACACGAGCGCGCGTACCAGCGGTACGCGGCCGCCGGCGGCCTGCTGCCCGACCTGACCGTCACGGCCTGCGACGTACGCGACTTCCGCGAGGTCATCGGTCGGATCGCCGCCGGACCCGGCCGCCCCGACGCCGTCTTCACCAACAGCGACCACCTCCAGACCCAGGCCGCCCTCGCCGCCGACTTCCTCGGCCTGCCCGGCAAGGACTGGCGGGCCGCGCTGCGCACCAAGAACAAGGCCCAACTGCGCCGCAGCCTCGCCGAGTCCGGCACCGACGCCGTCTGGTCCGCGGAGCTCGGCCCGGACCGGGACCCGGCCGCGCTCACCGCCCTCGACCCGCCGTACCCCTGCGTCGTCAAACCCCGCGAGGGCGTCGCCAGCGAGGACGTCCGGCTCGTCGCCGACGCCGGTGAACTCCTCGCCCGCTGCCGGGAGATCCGCACCCGGCGCCCAGGGGAGGCACTGGTCGTGGAGGAGTTCCTGCACGGGCCGCTGCAGACCCTGGAGACCCTGGGAGACGGCCGCACCCTGCACGCCTACGCCTCGTTCCGCACCGAGCTCTCGCCACCCCCGCACTTCATCGAGGAACGCCTCGTCCTGCTCCCCGAACCGCCGCAGCCGCACACCGCCCAGGTGCTGGACCAACTGCACGCGCTCGGGGTCGGCTTCGGTGCCTGCCACACCGAGTACGTCGTCCAGGGCGACCGCGCCCGCCTGATCGAGGTCAACTACCGCGCCATAGGCGACCAGTGCGACCTGGTCCTCGCCGGGCTGCTCGACGTCCCGCTTTTCGAGCACATCCTCCGCACCCACCTCGGCGAGCCGCTGCCGGACGACCTCGGCGCGCGGACCGACGCGCGGGCCCGCCTGGAGTACGTCACGGCCGACCGCGGCGGCAGGTTGGTCTCCGCCCCCGCCGCGAGCGTGCGCGAGACCGACGGGGTGCGGCTGGACTACCGTCCGCTGCGGGAGATCGGCGAGGAGCACCCGCTCCACCACACCAACCGCGACTTCCTGGGCGTGCTGCGCGCCACCGGCACCGACCAGCGGCGGATCGACCGGGCCGTCGCGGAGTTCCTGGCCGCGCAGCGATGGGAGATCGTGCCATGAAGCCCCAGCGGCCGACATGCGGCCCCGCGCCTCGTCCCGTGCCCGGCCCTGCGCCCCGCCCCGTATCTCGCCCCATGGCCGCCCCCGTCGCGTCCGATGACGCACACGCCGCCGCCGCGTCCGGCGGGCCGAGCGTCGCGGCCGTGCCGGACCGGCCCGCCGAACCCGACGATCACGAACGCCTCCTCCTGCGCCGCGTTCTCGGCACCCTCCTGCGCGAGGACGCCTACGGGCTGCGCACCCGCGCCCGCCCGCTTCGGCGCGCCGACGGCGACTGGCTGGGCGTCCCGCTGGGCCCCGCGGCCGGACACCTGCTGCTGCCGGTCGGCCCCGACGGCTTCCAGGGCGACCTGGCCGTACGCCTCCCGTACGCCGAGCACCAGCCGGACGGCGATCCCGCGCTCACCCCGCCCGCCACCCTCGAGACTCTCGACGCCGTCCTGGACCGCGTACGCCGGATCACCGCCCCCGAAGACCACGACCGCTACGACGGCTTCGCCGCCGAATGCCGAGCCGAGCTGGCCGCCTTACGGCTGCACGCCCGGATCCGCCCCGGCGTCGTCGGCCGGTTGGCGCGGACCCACGGCGACCGGCCCGCCGACCACTGGCACGGACTGACCGGGTCCCTCGCCTACGACACCCTCGCGGCCTTCCAAGGCCACCCCGTCCACCCCGCCGGCCGCGCACGCATCGGCCTCACCCCCGACCAACTGCCCGCCTACGCCCGGAGTTCCATCCGGCCTTCGCGCTGCGCTGGGTCGCGCTGCCCCGCGCGGCCGTGACCGGCGACACCGCCCGGCTGCCCGCCTGGTGGCCCACCCCGGGTGGCCTCGGGCTGCCCGCCCTGGACGGCACCCATCTCGCGCTGCCCGTCCACCCGCTGGCCGCGGGCCGCGCGCTGCCCGCGGCCCTGCGCGCCGCGGGCCTCGCCGACGACGCCCACCTCGCGGACCGGGCTCTCGTCGACGTACGGCCCACCCTCTCCACCCGCACTGTCGCCACCGTCCACGACCCGGCGACCCACCTCAAACTGCCCCTGCCCACCGCGACCCTCGGCGCGCTCAACAGGCGCACCATCAAACCCGGCACGCTCACCGACGGCGCGGTCGCGCAGCGGCTGCTGGAGGCGGTCGCCGCCCGCGAACCCGTCCTCGCCCGCACCCTGCTGCTCGCCGACGAGACGACCCGCCTGCACGCCGACCACGAGTTCCTGGCCGCGCTCATACGGCGCTACCCGGCCGGTCTCGACCACTGCCAGGTCGTGCCCGTCGCCGCGCTCCTCGCGCCCACCCCCGACGGCACCCTGGTCGCCGACGCGCTCGCCGACCGCTTCTACGGCGGCGACCTCACGGCCTTCCTCGACGCGTACCTCACCGCGCTGTTCGCCGTCCACACCACCCTCTTCGCGTACGGCGTGGCGCTGGAGGCGCACCAGCAGAACACCTCCCTCGTCCTCGACGAGACCGGGCTGCGGCTGCTGGTCAAGGACCACGACGGGCCGCGCGTCCACCCCGGCCGGCTCGCCGCCGCCCTCGGCAACGCCCAGACGCGGGACGGCGGGGACCCGGCGCGGGCCGCGGACCTGTGCGGCGGGTTCGACGACCGAAGGATCCTGGTGGCCGGGGACGACGCGCTGACCGACGTCTTCACCACCATCACCGTCCACCTGTGCGCCGCCGCCCCGCTCCTCGAACTCGCCGCACGCGGCCGGGCGGGCCGCACCCCCTGCTGAACCTGCTGCGCCGCCGCCTCGGCGAGGCCGTCGACCGGCTCGACGGCCGGCCGGACGCCCCCGGCGCGGCACTGCGCGCCCGTGTCCTGGACGCCGGACGGCTGCCCGTCAAGGCGATGGTGACCGCGGGCTCCCTCTACCCCAAGGAGCGCTCCGGTGCCGCCGACATCAACAAGCACTACACCAGCGGGCCGAACTACCTGCGGGCAGCCGCCCGATGACCGCCCCTCAGCCCGCCCCCCGCAGGAGCCCCCGATGCCTCTCATGCCTCTCACCCCTACGGCCCTGATCAGCGCCGACGACGTCGTCGCCCACACCCTCCTCAACTGCCTGCTGCGCGAGGTCTCGGGACGCGAGCACCAGACGGCCGTGACCGACGGCCACCTGCTGCTGCGCCTGCCGAACACCGGCGTCATACTGCGCGTCGCCCTGCGCCGCACCTCCCTCATCGGCGCCCACCGGTTCACCGGACCGGTCACCGAGCAGCGCCCGGACGGCTGGGCCGAACTGCCCTGGCACGCCCTCGCCGCCCGGATCCACCGCGAGCTGCGGCGGCGCACCGGCGTGGCCAACGACGAGTTCCTGGCCCAGGTCGCCGCCAGCCACCAGGGCGTCAGCGCCGCCCTGGACCGTCCGGCGCCCCGCTCCGAGCCCGCCGACCCGTATCTGGAGTCCGAACAGTCCCTCGTCTTCGGCCACCGCTTCCACCCCACCCCCAAGGCCCGCACCGGCAGCCCCGAGCAGTGGCGGGCCTACGCCCCCGAGTCCGGCGCCCGCTTCCCCCTGCACCACCTCGCCGTACGCGCCGACCTCGTACGGGAGGAGACCGCCACCCGCGACGCGCTCACCGTGCTCGACCGGCAGGGGCGCGCCCCCGACGGCTACCGGCTGCTGCCCGCCCACCCCTGGCAGTACGCCATGCTGCGCGACCACCCCGCGCTGCGCGCCGCGCTCGCCCGCGGCGACGTGCTCGACCTGGGGCCCGGCGGCCGGGAGTTCGCCGCGACCGCCTCGGTCCGCACCCTGTACGACGGCCGGGACTTCCTCAAGTTCAGCCTCCAGGTGCGCATCACCAACTGCCTGCGCAAGAACGCCGACTACGAACTCTCCGGCGCCGTCGCCCTCACCCGGCTGCTGGAACCCGTCGCCACCGACCTCGCGGCCCGCTTCGCCGGCTGCGAGCTGCTGCGCGAACCCGGCTACCGCGCCCTCGACCTGGGCGACCGCGCCCTGCTGGAGGGGTTCGGCGTCATCGTCCGCGAAGGGCTCACCGCACGGCTGCGGCCCGGTCTGACCGGACTGCTCGCGGCGGCCGTCGCCGACGAGTACCCCACCAGCCCCGCCCACGTCTCCCGGCTGCTGGCCGGCGCGGACGCCGCGGCCGCGCTCGCCTGGTGGAACGCCTACGTCGGCCTGCTCGTCCCGCCCGTGCTGGCCGCCTATCTCGACCACGGCGTCGTCCTCGAACCCCATCTCCAGAACGTCGTCGTCGGCGTCGACTCCTCCGGCACCCCCCGCCAGGTCCTCTTCCGCGACCTCGAAGGCACCAAGCTGCTGCCCACCCACCACGCCGCCGCCCTGGCCGCACTGCCCGCGCACGTGGCCCGGCCGCTCACCTACGAGCCCGATCGCGGCTGGGACCGGGTCGTGTACTGCCTCCTGGTCAACCACATCGCCGAAGTGCTCGCCGCGCTCGCCGACCTCCACCCGCAGGCCGAACCCGCGCTGTGGAGCGCCGTCCGCCGCGTCCTGGCCGAGCGCGCCGAGGCTCACGGCCGACCGCCCGGTCTCACCGCGCTGCTCGCGGGCGCGCCCCTGCCCGCCAAGGCCAACCTGCTGACCCGCTGGGACCGCAAGGCCGACCGCGACGCCGGCTACGTACGGATCGCCAACCCCCTCGCACCGGACCTGCTGTCCGAAGCCGCCCGGTACGGCACGGTCGCGGCCCCCGTCCCTGCCCCCGCCTCCGCCCCCGCCTCCGCCTCCGCCTCCACCCCCGCCTCCGCCTCCGCCCAAGGAGCCTGATGTGATCACCGAACCGGTCGCCGCACTCGCCGCCGGCCTCACCGCCGACGACCTGCCCGCGTACGTCTACGACCTGGCGGAGCTGGCCGCGCACGCGGAGGCGGTACGGGCCGCCCTGCCGCCCGCCGTCGAGCTGTACTACGCGGCCAAGGCCAACCCGGCGCCCGAGATCCTGCGCACCCTGGCCCCCCATGTCACCGGCTTCGAGATCGCCTCAGGCGGGGAACTCGCCCACGTCCACCGCGCCGTGCCGGAGCTGCCCCTCGCCTTCGGCGGCCCCGGCAAGACCCCCGCCGAGCTGCGGCTCGCCCTCGGACTCGGCGTCCACCGCGTCCACGTGGAGAGCGAGTCGGAGCTGCGGCAGCTGGCCGACCTGGCGGAGAGCCTGCCGGACGGGCTGCCGAACGGGCGTACCGGCCGTGCCGTCGACGTACTGCTGCGCGTCAACCTGCCCGCAGACGAGGGCACCTTGGGCGGCGCCGCCCTGGAAGGCGCCGCCCTCGCCATGGGCGGGCGGCCCAGCCCCTTCGGCCTCGACCCGGACCGCCTCGCCGCCTGCCTGCCGCTGCTCGCCGCCTCCCGGGCGCTGCGGCTGCGCGGCATCCACGCCCACCTCGCCAGCGGCCTCGACGCGCCCGCCCAGCTCGCCCTGGCCGAGCGGATCACCGGCTGGGCCCAGGACCTGTCCGACCGGCACGGCCTCGGCCTGACGGAGGTCAACATCGGCGGCGGCATGCATGTCGACTACGCCCGCCCGGCGGAGCGCTTCGACTGGGCGGCGTACGGCAAGGGCCTGGCCGCCCTCGCCGACCGGCACCCGGGGCTGACCCTGCGCATCGAGCCCGGCCGGTCGCTGACCGCCTACTGCGGCTGGTACGTCACCGACGTCCTGGACGTACGGCACAGCGGGGGCGAGGCGTTCGCCGTCCTGCGCGGCGGCACCCACCATCTGCGCACCCCGGCCGCCAAGCAGCACGACCACCCCTTCCGCGTGCTGCCGGTCGACCGGTGGGACCACGCCTGGCCCCGCCCCGGCGTCCGCGGCGAACCGGTGACCCTCGCCGGGCAACTGTGCACCCCCAAGGACATCCTCGCCCGCCGGGTGCCGGTCACCGGGCTGCGCGCCGGTGACCGGATCGCGTTCAGCCTCGCGGGGGCGTACGCGTGGAACATCTCGCACCACGACTTCCTGATGCATCCGGCGCCGGGCTTCCACTACCTGGGTTAGGCGCGGGGTGACCGGCGGCACAATGGGCATGACCACCCCGCACACCTCCCGGGAGTACCCACCGTGGACCTGCACATCACCGTCGACCCGGACTCCGCGACCGCCCCGTTCGAGCAGATCCGCGCGCAGATCGCCGAGCAGGCGCGGTCCGGCGCGCTGCCGGTGGGCTACAAGCTGCCGACCGTGCGCGGCTTCGCGGAGGACCTCGGACTCGCCGCGAACACGGTCGCCAAGGCGTACCGCGCGCTCGAGGGCGACGGGGTGATCGAGACCCGCGGCCGGCACGGCACCTTCGTCGCGGCCGCCGGTGACGCCGCCGCGCGCGAGGCGGCGCACGCCGCGGCGGCCTACGCCCAGCGGGCGCACCGGCTCGGCCTGGACCGGGACGCCGCGCTCGCCGCCGCGGCGGACGCGGTGCGGGCGGTCTACGAACAGCACTGAACCCCCGGACCTGTTCCCACACTCGCGCAAGGAGCCCCATGACCAGCAGGAAAGCCCTCATACGGCGGCCGAGTCCGCGACTCGCCGAAGGACTGGTCACGCACATCGACCGCACACCGGTCGACACCGCGCTGGCGCTGCGCCAGTGGCAGGCGTACGTGGCGGCCCTCGAAGCGTACGGATGGCAGACCGTCGAGGTGCCCCCGGCCGACGACTGCCCCGACGGCGTCTTCGTCGAGGACACCATGGTCGTGTACCGGAACGTGGCGCTGATCGCCCGCCCCGGCGCGGACTCCCGCAGGCCGGAGACGGCCGACGCGGAGGCGACCGTGACCGCGCTGGGCTGCTCGGTCAACCGGATCCGGGAGCCGGGCACCCTCGACGGCGGCGACATCCTCAAGATCGGCGACACGGTCTACGTGGGACGCGGCGGACGCACCAACGCCGAAGGGGTACGGCAACTGCGCGCGGCCTTCGAACCGCTCGGCGCGCGCGTCGTCGCCGTACCCGTCACCAAGGTCCTGCATCTGAAATCGGCGGTCACGGCCCTCCCGGACGGCACGGTCATCGGCCATCCGCCGCTCGTCGACGACCCCGGCGCGTTTCCGCGGTTCCTGGCCGTACCCGAGGAGTCCGGCGCCCATGTGGTGCTGCTCGACGGCGGCCGGCTGCTGATGGCCGCGAGCGCGCCGCGCAGCGCGCGGATGTTCACCGACCTCGGCTACACGCCGGTGCTCGTGGACATCAGCGAGTTCGAGAAGCTCGAAGGCTGTGTGACGTGCCTGTCCGTGCGGCTGCGGGACCTCTACGAGTAGGGCCGGTAGGGCGCGGGGGTCAGTGGTGCCCGGTGCTGCCGGGCTTCGTGGGCTTGGCCTTGGGCTTCGGGCAGTGCACCTTCGGGTGCCACATCGCCGTCATGCCGTTGGGGTTCTTGTGCCAGATCCAGGCGTGCAGGTCGTAGTGGACCGGCATGGCGGGGTTGTGGCCGGGCATCGGGCCGTCCAGCCCGCGGCCCAGGATGCGCGGACGGTCCTCGTCGGTGTTGACGTTGTCGTCCCGGTCCCAGACGACCCACTCCACGGCACCCAGTTTCCGCTTGGCGTGCTTGTCCTTGGCGGGCAGGTAGACGAGCATGGCGGGCTTCGCCGGATCGACGGAGCCGATGTACGCGTCCTTGACGTAGTGGTAGCCCATCGCGCCCTCGTCCGACTTGATGCAGATGTCGGTGTGCTTGTAGCCCGCGGCGATGGCCTTCTTCTCGTCGCGGAACCGGGCGGTTGCCTTCTTCGCCACGGCCAGGTCGCGCAAGAAGTCGTCGGAGTGGTGCCCGCCGGAGCGGTGCGGGTCGTCCGAGGCGGGGACGGCCGGGCCCGCGGCGAGGGCCACCGCGACGAGTGCGGGCAGCGTGAGCAGGGCGGCCAGAGGACGTGCGCGCATGGTGCGGCTCCTGTTCGGTGATCACCGGAGGGTCGGTCAGGAGCAGCCTGTACAGGGCGGCCGCGTTCCGCACGCCGGGCTACGCCGTTGCGCTTACGGGCCCGCCGCCGTACCGCGTGCGGGCCCGCCGCCGTACCGCGTGCGGGCCCGCCGCCGTACCGCGTGCGGGCCCGTCGCCGTACCGCGAGCGGGCGGGCCCGCGACCGGGTGTGCTCACAGGTAGAGTCCGGCGTCCGCCTGCCCGGACTGGGACGGCACCGACGCCGGGCCCGCGCCCCTGCGCAGCGCGAACAACTCGGCCAGCGTCGCCCCGTCACGGCCGACCCCGTCCGCACGGCCGAGCCAGCGCACCGCCTCCGCCCGGGTGAGGGCGCCCACCTCGATCCGGGCCAGGCAGCGGCCCGGCCGCACCACGGCCGGGTGCAGCCGCTCCAGGTCCTCGTTGGTGGTCACGCCCACCAGCACGTTGCGCCCCTGCCCCAGCAGCCCGTCGGTGAGGTTGAGCAGCCGGGACAGCGCCTGTCCCGCGGCGTGCCGGGCCTCGCCCCGGATCAGCTCGTCGCAGTCCTCCAGGAGCAGCAGCCGCCAGCGCCCGCCGCCGGTGCCCTCGTCCTCGCCGATGGCGATGTCCATCAGATAGCCGACGTCGTTGAACAGCCGCTCCGGATCCAGCACGCAGTCCACCTGGCACCAGTCCCGCCAGGAGCGGGCCAGGGTGCGCAGCGCGGAGGTCTTGCCGGTGCCGGGCGGCCCGTGCAGGAGCAGCAGCCGGCCCGCGATGTCGTCCGGGGTGACCTGCATCAGCGTGTCCATGGCCCCCGCGACCGGCGCCGTGTAGTTGCCGCGGATCTCCTCCCAGGTGCCGGCGGAGATCTGCCGGGTGGTGCGGTACGGGCCGCGGCGCGGCGAGACGTACCAGAAGCCCATGGTGACGTTCTCGGGCTGCGGCTCCGGCTCGTCCTCGGCGCCGTCCACCGCCTGCCGCAGCACCCGCTCGGCCAGCTCCTCGGCGACCGCGGTCACGGTCACGTCCGCACCGCGGTTCCACCGCGAGACCAGCACTGTCCAGCCGTCGCCCTCCGCGAGGGTCGCGCTGCGGTCGTCGTCCCGTGCCGAGCGCAGCACCGCCGCACCGGGCGGCAGCAGGCTGGCGCCGGACCGCACCCGGTCCACCGAGTGGCTGCGGGCGAACGGCTGCTCGCCGGTGGTGAACCGGCCCAGGAACAGGGCGTCGACGACATCCGACGGCGAATCGCTGTCATCCATGTTCAGCCGGATCGGCAGGGACTTCTCGGGGCACATGCACGCCATGATCCGGCAACCGGTCCGTTCGCGTACATCTTTTTACGGTCCCGGGGGCCGTACGGAGCAGTGGGCGCCCACTGCTCCGTACGGCCCGCTCGGGCAGCCGCTCAGGCCACCTGGTGAACCGTTACTGCACGACTACGGGACGATCACTGCACGATCTTGAGGAGCTTGTTGGGCGAGCCCGTGCCGGGGCTGGTGACCTTGCCCGACGTCGCGCCGTTCACCAGCGCCGAGGCCACCTGGGCGGGGCTGGCGCCGGTGTGCCCGGACAGGTACACGGCGGCCGCGCCCGCGACGTGCGGGGTGGCCATCGAGGTGCCGGAGATGGTGTTGGTCGCCGTGTCCGAGGTGCGCCAGGCCGCCGTGATGCCGGAGCCGGGGGCGAAGATGTCCAGCCGCGAGCCGTAGTTGGAGTAGCCGGCGCGGGCGTCGGTGCTGGTGGTGGCGCCGACGGTGAGGGCTTCGGGGACGCGGGCGGGGGAGTAGTTGTTCGCGTCCGCTCCCGAATTGCCGGCGGCCACCGCGTAGGTGACACCGCTGGCGATGGAGTTCTTGACCGCGTTGTCGAGGGCGGTGCTGGCGCCGCCGCCCAGGGACATGTTGGCCACGGACGGGCCGCTGTGGTTCCGGGTGACCCAGTCGATGCCCGCGACGACCTGGGCCGTGGTGCCCGAACCGCTGTTGTTCAGCACCCGTACGGCGACGATCTTCGCCTTCTTGGCGACGCCGTAGGCGGTGCCGGCGGAGGTCGAGGCGACGTGCGTGCCGTGGCCGTTGCCGTCCTGGGCGACGTTGTCGTTGTCCACGGCGTCGTAGCCGTTGACGGCCCGGCCGCCGAAGTCGCTGTGGCTGACGCGGACGCCGGTGTCGATGACGTAGACGGTCGCGCCGCTGCCCGCGCTGTCCGGGTAGGTGTACCTGCTGTCCAGCGGCAGGCTGGTCTGGTCGATCCGGTCCAGGCCCCAGGACGGCGGGTTGGTCTGGGTCGCGTCGATCGAGACCCGGGTGTCCTGGATCACCTGGTCGACCGCCGGGTCGGCGGCGAGTCTGCGTGCCTGGCGCTCCGTCAGTCTGACCGCGTAGCCGTTCAGCGCGGCCCGGTACGTGCGCTCCACCTTGCCGCCGTACCCGGATATCAGGCTCTTTCCTTCGGTCGAGGCGGCCTTGAGGCCGGCGCTGCCGTCCAGCGTGACGATGTAGCTGCCCTTGACCGCGTCGGGGGAGTCGGCGCCGATGACGACGCCTTCCGCGGGTGCCGCGTCCGCGGGGAGCGCGGTGACCGTGCCGAGGACGGTGGCGGCCGCCGCGGCGACGAGCGCCGCCGACAGCTTCCGTGTGGGGTGAGTGGTGCGCGTGGTGCCAGTGGTGCCGGTGGTGCCCGTGGTGGTACGCATCACTGCCATCGCGAGGGGTCCTCCTCATCGGTGGCGCGCCGTGGTGCGCGCGCAAGTGGGGGGCTGCGCACGGAGCGTGCGCATGTCGGAGGCCGGTGGACCCGACCTCGTTCAAGTTCAAAGTTTCCCCGTCGATGCGCATAGAACAAAGGGATCTGCGGGATGACATATCCATGTCATCAATCCGCAATGAACGGAGACAGCGGAGATCCAGCTCAGGGAGGTTCGATGAAACTGCCCCGCTTCATGGCCACCGCGTGTTCCCTCATCCTCGGCTCCGTCCTCGCCCTCACCGGCTCGACCGCGGCACACGCGTCGGAGACGGCGGCGGGACCCGTCTACGTCGCGCTCGGTGACTCCTACTCGTCCGGCGTCGGTGCGGGCAGCTACGACAGCGCCAGCGGCGACTGCCGGCGCAGCACCAAGGCGTACCCCGTGCTCTGGGCCAACGCCCACGCCCCGGCCGGCTTCCACTTCACCGCCTGCTCCGGCGCCCGCACCGACGACGTCGTCGCCAAGCAACTCGGCCCGCTGAGCAGCGGTACCGGCCTGGTCAGCATCAGCATCGGCGGCAACGACGCGGGATTCGCCGACGTGATGACGACCTGTGTCCTCAGCTCCGACAGCGGTTGCCTGGACCGCATCAACAAGGCGCGCACGTACGTGACCGACACGCTGCCGGGCAAGCTCGACACCACGTACGACGCGATCCGCGCCAAAGCGACCAACGCCGAGGTCGTGGTGCTCGGCTACCCCCGCTTCTACAAGCTGGGCGGCAGCTGCGCGGCGGGACTGAGCGAGACCAAGCGCGCCGCCATCAACGACGCCGCCGACTACCTCAACTCCGTGACCGCCAAGCGCGCCGCGGACCACGGCTTCACCTTCGCCGGGGTCGCCTCGGCGTTCGGCGGACACGAGATCTGCTCCGGCGACTCGTGGCTGCACAGCCTGGAATGGCTCAGCATCACCGAGTCCTACCACCCGACGGCGTCCGGTCAGTCCGGCGCCTACCTCCCGGTGTTCGACGCGGCGGCCTGACCCCGGTGCACTCCGTCACATGAGTGAGGAGGCCCCGTACGTCGGCACCGGGGCCTCCTTCGTGGTACGTGTGTCCGTGCTACGTATGTCAACACCCTTGACGTCGCGGTCAATCCACCACCTGGGATGCGCGGGTGACGATTCGGGGAGGTAGGGTTACTCTGCCCGGGGCGGGTGCCTTCGTACGGGTGGGGAGTGTCATGGATCAGATAACGGTTCGCAGCAGGCCACGGGTGCCTGCCATCAACTGCGGAAACGGTGCGTCAAGTGCGCGCCTGGACCGCCATCTCGCCGTGCTCGGCGGTCCTGCCGTGCCGCGGCAGACGGCGGAAGGCGCCACGGTGCTGATGCAGGAGCTCACCGCCCGCGACCATGTGCGCAGGACGGAGAGCCGGAGCGCCAGGGTCTCGCTGTTCGCCCCGCTGCGGCGGCTGCGGCGTTCCCTGTTCGGCAACCGCGGCTGAACCCGGCGGGGCCGACCCCGCCGGCATCCGCCGACCCGTCCTGGGCACAGGGGAAGCCGGTTCCGCTCCCAGCCGGTCCCCTCGCCGAGGCGGCCGCCTCCGCGCTCGGGTAAGCCCTTCGGGGAGGCGGCGGCGTCACAGCAGCGCGAACTGCCCGCCCGGGCCCTCCTCGTGATGGTCCAGCACGGATGCGGGCTGCCGGGCCCGGTGCGGGACCGGCAGCACCCCCGCCGCCCGGAGTTCCGACGCACTCAACCGCGGCCCGGCCGCGAGCCGCTCGACCAGCTCGCGCCGCCGCGGGGCCAGTTCGGCCAGCAGCGTCACCACGGTGATCAGCTCCAGCAGCTCCGAGGTCCATTCCTGGGGCCATCCCGGCGGGCCGATCGCCTCCAGCGTGTCCGGCTCGGCGGGCCGGGTGCGCCGCTCGAACCAGGTCTCCAGCACCCGCGCACCGCTCGCGTGGACCTCCCACGCGTCGTGCGCCACCGGCCCGATGCGGCCGGTCCCCATGCGCAGCATCCGCTCCTCGGGGTCGTAGGCCAGGTCGCCGGGGAGCGGCCGGGCCGGAAGCGCCGCCCGTACGTATGGCCGCCGACCGCCCGGCAGCCGCGGCCGCTCACCGCCGTGGCCCCGGGTGTACAGCCACAGCACCCGCCGGCCCAGCGCCACCCCCGACTCCCACATCCCGGGATCGGCGGTGAGCGGGACGGCGCACCCCGGGGCGCCTCGTGTGGGTCCGGCGACCGCGGCGATCCACGCGAGGACCTCCTCGGCGGTGACCAGGCGGCCCGACTCCCGGCCGAGAAGGTCCAGCAGCCCGGGTGCCAGATTGGGCTCACGGCCGCCGGGGCGCCGGTACAGCGGGCGGATCCGCCCGGCGCGGCCGGCGGGGGCATGGCCGTCGGGCAGCAGCGCGGAGAAGGACAGCCCCGGCGCCGGCGACCCGCCGCCGTCGCCGCCGGTGGCGGCACCCGTCTCGACGGCGAACACCTGGTGCGCGTCGGCGACCCGCCACAGCTCCGGCCGGGCCGCGTCGATCAGCCGGTGATCCGGTATCAGCCACAGCCGGTCGAACGGCCCGTGCGCGACCCGCACCGGCTCCGGGCACCGGCCGTCCTCGACCGCCAGCGGGACCGTGGACGTGCGCTGCCCCGGCAGTTGGGGGACGGCGATGTGCGGCGTACGGGCCCGACTCGGCCGGAACAGGGCCGCGCGCCCGGCCCCCTCGGCGGCCATCAGCCGGTCCCACCGCCGACGCAGCGACGCGGCGTCGGGCCCCATGACCCACGCGCGCCCGAGCCGCAGGGGCGCGACGGACCAGGGCATGAGATCGGCCAGCAGCGGTGGGTTCCCTGTCACGCGGCGCATGGTATCGATGGGCCTGGAGACATCAGTGCGCGTCGACCGTCACGGTGAAGGAGAACCGGTCCCCCCGGTACCGGATCCGGGCCACGTCCACCACCCGCCCGTCCTCGTCGTACGTCACCCCCGTGTAGTGCAGGATCGGGCTGAGCAGCGGGACGTCCAGCAACCGCGCCGTCTCCGGATCCGCCAGCCGCGCCTCCACGGTGTCCGTGATCCGGCTGATCCGCACCCCCACCGCGTCCCGCAGCACCTTCGTCATCGGCCAACGGGCGAGGTCGGCCAGGTCGATGCGCTCGGCGAGTTCGGGACGGACCAGGTTCTCCGCCCAGTTGGTCGGCTCACCGCTCTGCCCGTCCGAGCGCAGCCGCCGGTAGGCCATGGCCTCCGTCAGGTCGGGGAAGTGCTCGGCCAGTTCGGCGGGGACCGGCTCCGGGCCGTACCCCAGCACCACCGTGCGGTCGCCCGACTGCTGCGCCACGATCGCGTCCACCGAGCCGAGGAGCCGCACCGGCGCGCCGCGCCGGGCGTTCGGCTCGATGAACGTGCCCCGCCGCCGGTGCCGGCTGATCAGCCCCTCCGCCTCCAGCTCCTTCAGCGCCTGCCGCATGGTGAGCACGCTCACCCCGTAGTGCTCGGCGAGCCGGTCCTCGGTCGGCAGCCGCAGCGGCTCGTCCGGGCGGCGGCCCAGTATCGAGGCGCGCAGCGACTGCGAGACCTGGTACCAGAGCGGGAGCTTGCGGTTCAGGGCGAGTGAGTCGGGGGCGAAGGTGGTCATGGCGGCGGCCTCCGGTCACGGTCACGGGCGGAAATGGCGCTCCAGACCCTGCCACACGTCGTCGTAACGTGCCTGGAGGTGGTCGGCCCCGGCCGCCTGCGGGGTGAGTGTGACGGGCCACCGCGTCTCGAACATGAAGGCCAGCCCGTCGTCGATCTTCTGCGGGCGGAGCTCGGCCGCGCTCGCCCGGTCGAACGTCTCCCGGTCCGGGCCGTGTGCCGACATCATGTTGTGCAGCGACCCGCCGCCGGGGACGAACCCGCCCTTACCGGCCTGCTTGGCGTCGTACGCGCCCTCGATCAGGCCCATGTACTCGCTCATGACGTTGCGGTGGAAGTACGGCGGCCGGAAGGTGTCCTCGCCCACCAGCCAGCGCGGCGCGAAGACCACGAAGTCCACGCCCGCGAGCCCGGGGGTGTCCGACGGCGAGGTGAGCACCGTGAAGATGGACGGGTCCGGGTGGTCGTAGCTGATGGAGCCGATGACGTTGAAGCGGTGCAGGTCGTAGACGTACGGCACGTGGTTGCCGTGCCAGGCGACGACGTCCAGCGGGGAGTGGTCGTAGGTCGCCGACCAGAGGTTGTTGCAGAACTTGTTGACCACCTCGACCGGGCCGTCGGTGTCCTCGTAGGCGGCGACGGGGGCGAGGAAGTCCCGCGCGTTCGCCAGCCCGTTGGCGCCGATCGGGCCGAGGTCGGGGAGGATGAACGGCCGTCCGTAGTTCTCGCAGACGTAGCCGCGCGCGTCCGCGTCGAGCAGCTCGACGCGGAACCGCACCCCGCGCGGGATGAGCGCCACGTGCCCGGACTCGGCGCGCAGCAGGCCGAACTCGGTGCGCAGCAGCAGCCCGCCGCGCTCGGGGACGATCAGCAGTTCGCCGTCGGCGTCGCTGAAGACCCGGTCGGTCATGGACGCGTTGGCGGCGTACAGGTGGATGGCCATTCCGCTGCGCTGGGCCGCGTCGCCGTTGCCGCCCAGGGTCCACAGCCCGGCGAGGAAGTCGGTGCCCTCGGGCGGCTGCGGCAGCGGGTCCCAGCGCAGCCGGTTGGGATCGGCGACGCCCTCGGCGAAGGGCGCGCCGCTCAGCCCGCCGTTGTCGATCCGTACGAAGGGCGGGTGCGCGGCCGACGGCCGGACCCGGTACAGCCAGGAGCGGCGGTTGTGGCCGCGCGGCTCGGTGAACGCGCTGCCGCTCAGCTGCTCCGCGTACAGCCCCAGCGGCGCGCGCTGGGGGAGTTCCGCCCGATGGGCAGCGCGCCGGGAACGGCCTCGCTGCTGTGCTCGTTGCCGAAGCCGGGGGAGTACGTCAGCGCCTCCGCCGTCTTCCTCGCCCGGTCCGTGCCCGTGTCCGTGCCGCTCATCGCCCGCTCCCGCCGCTCAACGATTCCTATGTCAGACCATAGGAATCGTTGCGGTCCGCGTCAACGACGCCCGATCGGATCAAGCCGTACGAGGGGGGCGCCATGCGGGCCGGGGGCGGGCAGGATGGGACGGTGTCCACCTCGCACCTCCGCCGCGCGCCCGTCCAACGGCGCAGCGCAGAACGCCTCGGCCGGATCCTCGACGCGTGCGCCGAGCTCCTCGACGAGACCGGCTACGAAGAGCTGAGCACCCGCGCCGTCGCCGCCCGCGCCGGTGTCCCCATCGGCTCCGTATACCGCTTCTTCGACAACAAACGCGCACTGGCCGAGGCGCTCGCCCAGCGCAACCTGGACCGGTACGCGGCCCGGATCGACGCCGCGCTGGCCGCCTCGGGCGTCGCCGGCGGCGGCGACTGGCGCCGGGCCATCGAGGTGGTGGTCGACGAGTACCTGGCGATGAAGCGCGGGGCGCCCGGCTTCGCGCTGATCGAGTTCGGCACGTCGGTGCCCGCCACCGCCCCGGCGGACCAGCCCAACCACCTGGTCGCGGACCGGCTGCGGGCCCTGCTCACCCGGCGACTGGGCCTGGACGACTCCGGCGAGCAGGGCGAACGGCTGAGGGTCGCCGTCCTGTTGGCCGTCGAGGCGGCCGACGCGCTGCTGAGGCTCGCCTTCCGGGTCGATCCGGAAGGCGATCCGGTCATCGTGGCCGAGACGAAGGAGCTGCTGCGGGCGTATCTCGCGAGGGTCCTGGACTGACCGCCGCCGGGCGGCGGGCCATC
The DNA here is from genome assembly GCF_030553055.1 of Streptomyces sp. XD-27. Classification (NCBI taxonomy): domain Bacteria; kingdom Bacillati; phylum Actinomycetota; class Actinomycetes; order Kitasatosporales; family Streptomycetaceae; genus Streptomyces; species Streptomyces sp. XD-27. The sequence goes on along the minus strand of NZ_CP130713.1, from coordinate 1,466,259 downwards.
CGGGGGCCCGGCGGAAAAGCTTCCGCGCGGCGCATACCGACCGGTATGGTCAAAGCGCGTCACCGCTGCCGCCGCCGTCCCCGGGAGGGACCGATGAGCCGTACCGCCCTGCGCGTCTGCCCGCTCTGCGAGGCCACCTGCGGGCTCAGCCTGACCATCGAGGGGAGCCGGGTCACCGGCGCGCGCGGGGACCGCGACGACGTGTTCAGCCGGGGCTTCATCTGCCCCAAGGGCGCCGCCTTCGGTGCCCTCGACGCGGACCCGGACCGGCTGCGGCGGCCTCTGGTGCGGCGCGCCGGGCGGTTGGCGGAGGCGACCTGGGACGAGGCGTTCGCCGCCGTGCGCGCCGGACTGCGCGCGGTCTCGCGGGAACACGGGCCGCAGGCGACCGCCGTCGTGCTCGGCAACCCCATGGTGCACACGGTGGCCGGCGGCCTCTACCCGCCCCTGCTGATCGGGGCGCTGGGCACCCGCAACGTCTTCACCGCCAGCACCCTCGACCAGATGCCCAAGCACGTCTCCAGCGGGCTGCTCTACGGGGACGCGAACGCGCTGCCCGTCCCCGACCTGGACCGCACCGACCACCTGCTGATCATCGGCGCCAACCCGGTCGACTCCAACGGCAGCCTGTGCACCGCCCCCGACTTCCCCGGCAAGCTCAAGGCGATCCGGCGGCGCGGCGGGCGGATCACCGTGCTCGACCCGCGGCGCACCCGTACCGCCAGGATGGCCGACCGGTACATGGCCGTACGCCCCGGCGCGGACGCGCTGCTGCTCTTCGCGATGGTGCACGTGCTCTTCGCCGAGGACCTGGTGGACCTCGGCGACCTGTCCGGCCATGTCACCGGAGTCGAGGACGTCCGCGGGCTGGCGGCGGACTTCACCCCCGAGGCCGTCGCCGAGGCGTGCGACGTGCCCGCCGACGACATCCGCACGCTCGCCCGTGAACTCGCCGCGGCCGAACGGGCCGCGGTCTACGGGCGGCTGGGCAGCTGCACCGTCGAATTCGGCACCCTGACCAGCTGGTTGGTGGACGTGCTGACCATCCTCACCGGCAATCTCGACCGGCCCGGCGGCCTGATGTTCCCGCTCGCGGCCACCGCCCGCGCCGAGCGCCCGCCCGAGCCGGGGAAGGGCTTCGCGCTCGGCCGCTGGCACAGCCGGGTCAGCGGCCACCCCGAGGTCAAGTCCGAGCTGCCCGCGGTCGCGCTCGCGGAGGAGATCGAGACGCCGGGGGACGGCCAGGTGCGCGCGGTGGTCGTGGCCGGCGCCAACCCCGTGCTGTCCGCCCCGGACGGGGACCGGCTGGACCGGGCGCTGGCCGGGCTGGACTTCATGGTCAGCGTCGACCCGTACCTCAACGAGACCTCGCGGCACGCCCATGTCGTGCTGCCGCCACCGCCGCCCAGCCAGAGCCCGCACTTCGACTACGCCTTCAACGCCCTGGCCGTCCGCAACCAGGTCCGCTACTCGCGCCCCGCCGTGCCGCTCGCCGAGGGCGCGCTCAGCGAGGCCGCGATCTTCGCGCGCCTGGTGCTGTGCGCGAGCGACCAGGAGGGCGACCCGGAAGCGGTCGACGCGATGGTCGTCGACGCCGCCCTCGGCAAGGCAGTCGCCGACCCGCTCTCACCCGTCCACGGCCGGGTCCCCGCCGAGCTGGGTGCCCGGCTCACCGGGGAGACCGGCGCCGAGCGGCGGCTGGACACGATGCTGCGGCTCGGCCCGTACGGGGACGGCTTCGGCGCCGACCCCGAGGGCCTGAGCCTGGACCGGCTCCTCGCCCACCCGCACGGCATCGACCTGGGGCCGCTGCGCCCCCGTATCCCCGCCCTGCTCAAGACCCGCAGCGGAACGGTCGAACTCTGCCCGGAACCGATCGCCGCCGACGTGCCGCGGCTGCGCCGCGCGCTCGCCGCGCGGACCGCCGACCAACTCGTCCTCATCGGCCGCCGCCATCTGCGCTCCAACAACAGCTGGATGCACAACGTCCCCGTGCTCGTCGGCGGCAGCAACCGCTGCACCCTCCAGGTGCATCCGGCGGACGCGGCGCGGCTCGGCCTGACCGACGGCGGGCGCGCCCGGCTCAAGGGTGACGGCGGCGAGCTGGAGGTGCCGGTCGAGATCACCGACACGGTACGGGCCGGAGTGGTGAGCCTGCCGCACGGCTGGGGCCACGACCGGCCCGGCACCCGGACGGCGGTGGCGGCGGACCACGCGGGCGTGAACGTCAACCAGCTGCTGGACGGCTCCCGTCTGGACCCCCTGTCGGGCACGGCCGTCCTCAACGGCTACCCGGTCCAGCTGGCCCCCGTCACCTGATCCGGCAGGACTCCGCACCTGATCCCGTCGACACCCCTCACCTGACCTGGGGTTCTGCGCTTATTGCTCACGCGTCAAGACCTTGTTAACGCAAAGTTGCGGCCCCTACGGTCACCTCACCGCCATCCCCGGGCGGAGTTCGACGGTGAACGTGAGGAAACCGCATGCTGACAATCCTCGGATTCGGCATGATCGCCACCTTCCTGGTGCTGATCATGCTGAAGAAAATGTCCCCCCTGGCGGCGCTGGTGCTCATCCCCGCGCTGTTCTGCGTCCTGGTCGGGAAGGGGGCCCACCTCGGGGACTACGCGCTCGACGGTCTGGGCAGCCTCGCGCCGACCGCCGCGATGCTGATGTTCGCCATCATCTACTTCGGCGTCATGATCGACGTCGGCCTCTTCGATCCGATCGTCCGCGGCATCCTGCGGTTCTGCAAGGCGGACCCGATGCGGATCGTGGTCGGCACCGCCGTCCTCGCCGCGATCGTCTCCCTGGACGGCGACGGCTCCACCACCTTCATGATCACGGTCTCCGCGATGTACCCGCTCTACCGCCGGCTCAAGATGAGCGTGGTGGTGATGACCGGTGTCGCCGCCATGGCCAACGGCGTCATGAACACCCTGCCGTGGGGCGGCCCCACCGCCCGCGCCGCCACCGCCCTCAAGCTCGACGCCAACGACATCTTCGTGCCGATGATCCCCGCGCTCGCCGTCGGCCTGCTCTTCGTCTTCGTCCTCGCCTACGTCCTCGGCCTCCGCGAGCGGCGGCGGCTGGGTCTGCTGACCCTCGACGACGTCGCGGAGCAGGCAGAACAGGCGGAGCAGCTGCTGGTGCCGGCCGGTGACGCCCCCGGCGGAGCGGCCCGTTCGAAGCGGCCGACCGGCGGCGCCGGGACCGGCGCGGACGCGGACGGCGCGGCCGAGGGCCCCGAGACGGACGCGGACGAGGCGTCCGGCGACGGCTTCCAGGGCCTGGACCCGCACCGGCCCACCCTGCGCCCCAAGCTCTACTGGTTCAACGCCGCGCTCACCGTCGCGCTGCTCACCATGATGATCATGGAGACGCTGCCGATCCCGGTGCTCTTCCTGCTGGGCGCCGCCATCGCGCTCACGGTCAACTTCCCCCACATGCCCGACCAGCGGGCGCGGATCGCCGCCCACGCGGAGAACGTCGTCAACGTCTCCGGCATGGTCTTCGCCGCCGCCGTCTTCACCGGCGTCCTCTCCGGCACCGGCATGGTCGAGCACATGGCGCGCTGGCTGGTCGACGGCATCCCCGACGGCCTGGGCCCGCACATGGGCATCGTCACCGGCGTCCTCAGCATTCCGCTGACCTACTTCATGTCCAACGACGGCTTCTACTTCGGCATCGTGCCGATCCTCGCCGAGGCGGGCGCCGCACACGGCGTGGACTCCATGGAGATCGCCCGCGCCTCGCTGGTCGGCCAGGCCCTGCACATGTCGAGCCCCCTGGTGCCCGCCGTATACGTCCTCGTGGGCATGGCCAAGGTCGAGTTCGGCGACCACACCCGCTTCGTCGTGAAGTGGGCGGCGCTCACCTCGCTGGTGGTCCTGGCGGCGGGAGTCCTGTTCGGGATCATCTGACGCGAATGCTATGCGCTGATTGAGGGATTATCGGGTATCTATTGGCGCTTTATCGTTTCTCTTCCAAGTCTGCGTGACAGGTAGTCACTCGATCGATGTGTACGAAATCCCAGGCTTGAAGGAGCGCACGCGTGTCCACTTCAGTACCCCTTCCCCCCCTCGGAACCCGCCGCAGCGCCGCCGCTCTCGCCGCCCTCGCCTGCGGAGCCGCCACCTGGATGGCCGCACCGGCCGCGGTCGCGGCGCCCGGTGACAACGGCGACGTCAAGGTGCACAGCGCCGGGACCCCCGTCACCGATCAGCGCAACGAGACCCGAGTCTGCGGCTTCTACCTGGCCGGGCTCGACTTCGACACCGTCCAGGAGGTCAACTGGGCGATCGTCCCGCAGGGCGAGGACGCCCGGTCGCGCGGCCTCTCCGGCGGCATCAGCCTGGCGGGCGGCATGGGCCGCACCGACGAGCTGTCGCTGCCCGACGGCACCTACCGGCTCACCTGGAACATCGAGGGCCAGACCAGGGCGGGCAAGCAGAAGGTGTTCAACGTCGACTGCGCCTCGCAGGGCAAGGCCGCCCCGCGGCCCGCGGCGGGCAGTGAGAACGACGCACTGAGCCAGGACGCCGAGGCCTCGGACCCCGCCGAAGGCGCTCAGGGGACCGCCGATGAGGGGTCCGCGGACGACGCCGCCACCGGCACCACCGGCACGGCCGCCGAGGAGGGCACCGCCCAGGAAGGGGCGACTGAAGCGGGCACCGCGGAGGAGGGCGCCACCGAGGAGGGCACGACGGAGGAGGGTGCCACGGAAGAGGGCGCCGCCGGTGCCGAGCGCAACGCCGACGACAGCATCGCGGCCGGCGCCGACACCAAGGCCGACCTCTCCTCCGACGACGCGGCCGACACCCGCGACTCGGCCAACGTCGCACCGCGCGGCCCGGTGGGCGCCGGCGGCGGCGGCGAGTCGGGCGACTCCGGCTCCGGCCTGTCCGCGGGCCTCATCGTCGGAGTGGCGGGCGCCGGGACGGCCGGTGCTGCCGGACTGTTCCTGCTGCGCCGCGCCCGGCGCCGCCCCAACGGTGTCATCTGAGCCGCGGCCGACGCCGCGTTTCCAGGGTCGCGTCCGCCTCCTGCTGGTCCTGGCGGGCGCGATCCTGGCGCTGGTGGCGGGTGTCTGGGCGCTGCACCGGGTGTCGTCCCGGGGGCCCGTCACCGACAACGCGCCGGCGGCGCCGCGGCACGCGCCGCTGCCTCGGTCGCCCGCGACCGGCATCTCCATTCCCGCGCTCGCCCTGGAGGCGCCGGTCACCCGCCTCGGACTGGACACAGAGGGCCGGATCGCCACCCCGTCGGTGGACGAGCCGCGGCTCGCGGGCTGGTACGAGTACGGCCCGGCGCCCGGCGAGATGGGCACCGCCGTGGTCGTGGGCCACCGCGACACCCGCACCGGGCCCGCGGTCTTCCTCAACCTGGACGACCTGCGGCCGGGCGACGTGATCGACGTCCTCCGGGAGGACCAACGCACCGCGGTCTTCACCGTCGACGCCGTCCGCACCATCGGCAAGCACGCCTTCCCCGACGACCGGGTGTACGGCCCGCGCGGACGCCCCGAGCTGCGGCTCCTCACCTGCGGCGGCACCTTCGACCAGCGGCGCGGCTACGCCGCGAACATCGTCGTCTTCTCCCATCTGACCGGGGTCAAGCAGACGTCGGCGAGGGCGTGATCGACGGCACGGGAACCCCCTCTGGCACCGCAAAACTACCGGCGTTAGTTTGGCGGGGTGACGAACTGCCGCGCGGGAGGGACCCCATGACCGTCCACGACGGGATGTACATCGGCGGCCGCTGGCGGCCCGCCGCGGGCCCGGACACGATCGAGGTCGTGAACCCGGCCGACGAACAGGTCATCGGCAGCGTCCCGGCCGGGACCGCCGAGGACGTCGACGCCGCCGTACGGGCCGCCCGCGCCGCGTTCCCCGGCTGGGCCGCGACTCCGCCCGCCGAGCGTGCCGCCCTGCTCGGCGCGTTGCGCGACGAACTGGCCGCCCGCCGCGACGAGATCGCGACCACGGTCACCGCGGAGCTCGGCGCGACGCTCGCCTTCGCCCAGGCGGTCCACGCGGACCTGCCGATCGCGGTCACCGGGTCGTACGCGCGGCTCGCCGCCGAGCACTCCTTCGAGGAGAAGATCGGCAACTCCACCGTGCTGCACGAGCCGGTCGGCGTCGTCGCGGCCATCACCCCGTGGAACTACCCGCTGCACCAGATCACCGCCAAGATCGTCCCGGCGCTCGCGGCGGGCTGCACGGTCGTCCTCAAGCCGGCCGAGGACACCCCGCTGGTGGCCCGGCTCTTCGCCGAGGCCGTCGACGCGGCGGGCCTCCCGGCCGGGGTGTTCAACCTCGTCACGGGCCTGGGCCCGGTCGCGGGCCAGGCGCTGGCCGAGCACCCGGAGGTGGACCTGGTCTCCTTCACCGGCTCCACCGCCGTCGGGCGGCGGATCGGCGCGATCGCCGGCGGCGCGGTCAAGCGCGTGGCACTCGAACTGGGCGGCAAGTCGGCGAACGTGATCCTCCCGGACGGGGACCTCGCGCGCGCCGTCACCACCGGTCTCGCCAACGTCTTCCGCAACTCCGGCCAGTCCTGCAACGCCTGGACCCGGATGCTGGTGGACGCCGACCGGTACGACGAGGCCGTCGCGCTCGCCGCGCAGGCGGCCGCCGCGTACGTCCCCGGCGACCCGCACGACCCGGACGTCCGGCTCGGCCCCGTCGTCAACGCCGCCCAGCGGGACCGGGTGCGCGGCTACATCGAGCGCGGCCTCGCCGAGGGAGCGCGGCTCGTGGCGGGCGGACCGGAGACCCCCGACGGGCTGGAGCGCGGCTACTACGTCCGGCCGACCGTCTTCGCCGACGTCACCGAGGACATGGCGATCGCGCAGGAGGAGATCTTCGGCCCGGTCGTCGCGATCATGAAGTACACCGACGAGGACGACGCGGTACGGATCGCGAACGGGACGGTGTACGGGCTGGCGGGCGCGGTCTGGTCGGCGGACGAGCAGGCGGCCGTGGCGTTCGCCCGCCGCCTGCACGCCGGCCAGGTCGACATCAACGGCGGCCGCTTCAACCTGCTTGCCCCGTTCGGGGGCTACAAGCAGTCGGGGGTGGGCCGGGAGCTGGGCGTACACGGTATGACCGAGTACCTCCAGACGAAGTCCCTCCAGCTCTGACACCGCTGCCGCCCTGTCCGCCGTTCCCTTGCTCTCCTCAGTCGCCGGACGGGCTGCGCATTGCCACCACCCAGCCGCCGCCCAAGGAGACGCACATGGTCCGCGCCGCAGTCCTGCCCGCCATAGGCGCCCCGCTCAAGGTCGCCGAGATCGACCTCCCCGACCCCGCCCCCGGCCAGGTCCGCATCCGGCTCGCCGCCGCCGGGGTCTGCCACTCCGACCTGTCTCTGTCCAACGGCACCCTGCGGCAGCCCGTGCCCGCCGTCCTCGGCCATGAGGGCGCGGGCACCGTCGTCGCCGTCGGCGCGGGCGTGACCGCCGTGGCCCCGGGTGACCCCGTCGTCCTCAACTGGGCACCCGCCTGCGGCGGCTGCCACTTCTGTGGGCTGGACGAGCCGTGGCTGTGCGCCCACGCGGGCGCCGCCGCCGAGGCGCCGTACGCGACCCTCGCCGCCGACGGCAGCGCGCTCTACCCGGGGCTCGGCACCGCCGTCTTCGCCGAGGAGACCGTGGTGCCCGAGCGCGCCGTGCTGCCGCTGCCCGCCGGGGTGCCGCTCGCGGACGCGGCCCTGCTCGGCTGCGCGGTGCTCACCGGGTACGGCGCGATCCACCACTCCGCCCGGGTGCGCCGCGGCGAGTCGGTCGCGGTCTTCGGGGTCGGCGGGGTGGGCCTGGCCGTGCTGCAGTCCGCCCGGATCGCGGGCGCGGGCACCGTCGTCGCGGTCGACGTCTCCCCGGCCAAGGAGGACCTGGCCCGTGCGGCCGGAGCCACCGAGTTCGTCCTCGCGGGCGACGACACCGCCAAGCGCATCCGCAAGCTGACCGGCGGCCACGGGGCGGACGTCGCCGTGGAGTGCGTCGGGCGCGCCGAGACGATCCGTACGGCGTGGTCGTGCACGCGCAGAGGTGGCCGCACCACGGTCGTGGGCATCGGCGGCAAGGACCAGCAGGTGTCGTTCTCCGCCCTGGAGCTGTTCTATTTCGGCCGCACGCTCTCCGGCTGCGTCTACGGCGACAGCGACCCCGCCCGGGACCTGCCGGTGATCGCCGAACATGTCCGTGCCGGACGGCTCGACCTCGGGGCCATGGTCACCGAGCGGATCGGCCTGGACGGCATCCCCGCCGCGTTCGACGCGATGCTCCAGGGCCGCGGCGGCCGGGCCCTGGTGGTCTTCTGAGCAGGCGCGGCTAGGTCGCGTTCGCCTGCGGCAGCTGTGCGTACTGGAGCGCCAGCCCGTCCAGCAGCGCCGCCAGCCCCGTCTCAAAGGCGCCCTCGTCCACCCGCTGCTGATGGTCCGCCAGCAGATGGGCCTGGCCGAGGTGCGGATAGTCCGCCGGATCGTAGGCGGTGGCGTCGTCGACGAAGCCGCGGGCGAACGAGCCCAGCGCCGACCCGGCGACGAAGTAGCGCATCAGCGCGCCGATCCGGGTGGCGTGGGCGGGCGGCCAGCCCGCCTGGACCATGCAGCCGAAGACGGCGTCGGCCATCCGCAGCCCGGCCGGGCGGCGGCCGGGGCCCTGGGCGAGGAACGGCACGATGTGCGGGTGGTCCGTGAGCGCCGAGCGGTAGGAGCGGGCCCACTCCAGCAGCGCGGTACGCCAGTGCGTCCCCCGTCGAACATCGAGATGTCGACCTGCGCCACGACCGTGTCAGCGACCGCGTCGAGGATCTCGTCCTTGGTCGTGAAGTGGTTGTACAGGGAAGGGCCGCTGACGCCGAGTTCGGCCGCGAGCCGGCGGGTCGAGACCGCCTGGAGCCCCTCCGCGTCCACGAGCGCCAGTGCCGCCGCGACGATGCGGTCGCGGCTGAGCAGGGGTGTCCGGGGGCGGGCCATGCGCCACATGGTAGAGGCTTCCGCCGGAAAACTAGCGCTGATAGTTTACGCGGCAGACGAGACGCCTACGGAGGTGCGCCATGGATCTCGCGCTCAGCGAGGAGCAGACCGCGGTCCGCGAGCTCGCCAGGGACTTCGTCGCCCGCGAGGTCGCTCCGCACGCCGCCGAATGGGACCGCGCCGAGAGCGTGGACCGCGGCATCGTGGGCAAGCTCGGCGCGCTGGGGTTCCTGGGGCTGACGGTCCCCGAGGAGTACGGCGGCTCCGCGGGCGACCACCTCGCCTATGTCCTGGTCACCGAGGAACTCGGCCGCGGGGACTCCTCCGTACGCGGCATCGTGTCGGTCTCGCTCGGCCTCGTCGCCAAGTCGATCGCCGCGTGGGGGAGCGAGGAGCAGAAGCGGGAGTGGCTGCCGCGGCTGTGCTCGGGGGAGGCGGTCGGCTGCTTCGGCCTGACCGAGCCCGGCACCGGCTCCGACGCGGCGAACCTCACCACGCGCGCGGTGCGCGACGGCGGAGACTACGTCATCACCGGCACCAAGATGTTCATCACGAACGGGACCTGGGCGGACGTGGTGCTGCTCTTCGCCCGTACCGGAGCCGAGCCCGGCCACCGGGGCGTCAGCGCGTTCCTCGTCCCCGCCGACGCCCCGGGGCTGACCCGGCGCACCGTGCACGGCAAGCTCGGGCTGCGCGGCCAGGCCACCGCCGAACTGGTGCTGGACGGCGTCCGGGTCCCGGCCGCGGCGCGGGTCGCGGACGAGGGCAAGGGCTTCTCGGTCGCCATGTCCGCCCTGGCCAAGGGCCGGATGTCGGTGGCCGCCGGATGCGTGGGCATTGCGCAGGCATGCCTGGACGCCGCGGTGGGGTACGCCGGAGAACGCGAGCAGTTCGGCAGGCCCATCGCCCACCACCAGCTCGTGCAGGAACTGCTCTCCGACATCGCCGTGGACGTCGACGCGGCGCGGCTGCTCACCTGGCGGGTCGCGGACCTCATCGACCGCGGGCGGCCGTTCGCCACCGAGTCCTCGGTGGCCAAGCTGTACGCGAGCGAGGCCGCCGTGCGCTGCGCCAACAACGCCCTCCAGGTCTTCGGCGGCTACGGCTACATCGACGAGTACCCGGTCGGGAAGCTGCTGCGCGACGCCCGGGTGATGACCCTGTACGAGGGCACCAGCCAGATCCACAAGCTGCTCATCGGCCGCGCGCTGACCGGCGTCTCGGCGTTCTGAGCGCTTGCTCACCCGCCATGTAGGGTGAGCGCCATGGACACGGAGGCGGACGGGCCCGAGGTGAACGGGACCGAGGCGGCGGACGGGGCCGAGCAGTGGGCCGGCATCACGCCGGACGCGGCCCGGCGGCTGGTGATCGCCGCCGTGCACGCCTTCGCCGAGCGCGGCTACCACGCCACCACCACCCGCGACATCGCGGGCCGGGCCGGAATGAGCCCCGCCGCCCTCTACATCCACTACAAGACCAAGGAAGAGCTGCTCTACCGGATCAGCAGCGTCGGCCACCGGCTCGCCCTCGGCATCGTCCGGGACGCGGCGAACGGCGGTGGCGGTCCCGCCGAGCGGCTCGCGGCCGCCGTACGGTCCTTCGTCCGCTGGCACGCCGAGCACCACACCACCGCGCGCGTGGTCCAGTACGAGCTGGGAGCGCTCGCCGAGGAGCACTACGCGGAGATCATCGGCCTGCGGCGGGAGATCGACGGCGCGGTGCGCGCGATCCTGGACGACGGGGTCGCGGCGGGGGTGTTCGACGTGCCGGACGTCTCGGGCACCACGGTCGCCGTGCTGTCGCTCTGCATCGACGTGGCCCGCTGGTTCAACCCGGCGGGGCGGCGGACCCCCGACGAGGTCGGGGAGCTGTACGCGGACCTGGTCCTGCGCATGGCCGGCGCGGACGGCGCGGGGCGCCCGTAAGCCTCGCGGGGCTCAGAGGTAGAAGCGGCTGACGGACTCCGCCACGCACGCCGGCTTCTCCCCGCCCTCGCGCTCCACGGTCACCACGGCCGTCAGCTGGACGCCGTCCTTCACCTCGGCCACCTCCGCGATCCGCGCCGTCGCGCGCAGCCGGGAGCCGACCGGGACGGGGGAGGGGAAGCGGACCTTGTTCACGCCGTAGTTCACGCCCATGCGCACACCCTCGACGCGCAGCAGCCGCGAGGTGAACCACGGCAGCAGCGACAGGGTCAGGTAGCCGTGCGCGATCGTCGTGCCGAACGGTCCGGAGGCCGCCCGCTCCGGATCGACATGGATCCACTGGTGGTCGCCGGTCGCCTCCGCGAACCGGTCGATCCGCCGCTGGTCGATCTCCAGCCACTCGCCGGGGCCGATCTCCTCGCCGACCGCGGCCCGCAGCTCGTCGAGGGAAGGGAAGATCCTGGGCGCTGCCATCCGGTGCCTCCTCGGCGGGTCAATGCGGCGTCTCACTTCGGTGAGCCACTTCGGAGCCGTCTCGTCGAGCCATCTCGTCGAGCCACTTCGGTGGCGCACTCACTAAGCGCTTGCTCAGCATGCTCACGTGATCGTCGCGTGTCAACGCCCGGCCATCCCGGCCGTCGTGTCGTCCCCGCCGGTCGCGGGCCCCGCCGCGCCGTTCCCCCGGCCGGTGCGCGGCGGGGCCTGGCGGCCGTGCTCACACGGTCGCGTACCGCCGGCTGTGCGCCAGGCGCCTGGCCGCCGTCAGGGCCGCGGCCGTGAGGATCGGCGTCGGCACCACGATGCCGCAGCCCGTGCACACCGGACCGGCCCACGGGGAGTGGTCGAGGTCCTCCCGCCAGGCGAGGTGCTCCTCGGCGCAGACCGGGCAGGCTCCGGCCGGCCGGCCCTCCATCGCCTGGATCATCCGGCGCAGCACGGCGGCCAGCCGGCCGCGCGGATGGGCCGTGGGGCTCTCGCACGGGACGATGTCGCACCCGCCCCAGGTGCGCAGATGCCAGTCGTCGACAGCGCTCGGCTGCCGGATTCCCTCGTGCTTCTCCTGCCTGCGCCGCTCGGCGAACTCGGCCTCGTAGGCGAGCCACAGGGCGCGGGCCTCCTCCAACTCCTCCAGCGCGCGGACCAGCCGCGCCGGATCGGGGTCCCGGTCCTCCGGGGCGATCCCGGCCCGGGTGCACAGATGGTGCCACGTCGCCCGATGGCCGTAGGGTGCGAACCGCTCAAGGCACTTGCGCAATGCGCTACGTCGCTGCGCGATGTGTCTCTCCGGATCGCGCACCTCTCGTGCGAGCGCTCTGAAACCGGCCATTCTTCCCACCTCCGCTGGTGCGGAACCCGACTCGTCGTCGGTGAGACGTACGGCGCCGCACTAAGGATCCCGGAAACCCGGTTGCGACAGGGAATGGCCGAAGTCGTATGCAAGAGATGACGGCCGCTCATCTTCCCGATGCGGCATACCGCCGGTAACCTCCAACGCGTTCGGCATCCGCGCATGTGGCGTGAGGAGCGGGAATGCGACGACGTACCCGTACGCTCAGGAGCATCGCCGGCGCCGCCCTGCTGGCCCTGGGCGCGACCCTCGCCACCCCGCTGCCACCGGCGGCACAGGCGGCCGACCCCGTCACCGACTACTGCCAGGGCCGCTGTTCGGACATCCTGCCGCCCGGCGCGAACGGCAACGCCACGCTGGCGGAGATCCTCGCCCACAAGGTGTTCGGCACGCGCCCCGCGCACAACGACGACCAGCTCGCGCCGTACGACAAGCTCGTCGGCGGCCACCCCACGCTCACCGACGCGTCGCTGACCGAGTTCTTCAACGACGCGTCCTTCGGCGTCCCCGCCGACCAGGTGGCCTCGGTCACCAGGCCGCGGGACGACGTCACGATCACCCGGGACAAGAGGACCGGCGTCCCGCACATCCAGGGCACCACCCGTGAGGGCACCGAGTTCGGCGCCGGATATGCCGCCGCACAGGACCGGCTGTGGCTGATGGACCTCTTCCGGCATGTGGGGCGCGGTGAGCTGACCCCGTTCGCGGGCGGCGCGGAGTCCAACCAGGGCCTGGAGCAGGACTTCTTCCGGCAGGCCCCGTACACCGAGGCCGACTACCAGGCCCAGATCGACCGCATCCTCGCGACCCAGGGCGAGCGCGGCAGGCAGGCCATGGCCGACGCCCAGGCGTACGTCGACGGCATCAACGCCTACCGCGAACAGGCCAAGAACGGCCGCTACTTCCCCGGCGAGTACGTCCTCACCGGGCACGTCGACGCCATCACCAACGCGGGCGAGATCCAGCCCTTCAAGCTCACCGACCTGATCGCCCTCGCCTCCGTCGTCGGCGCGCTCTTCGGCAACGGCGGAGGCGGCGAGGTGGAGTCCGCGCTCTCGCTGCTCGCCGCCCAGCAGAAGTACGGCATCGCCGAGGGCGCCCGGGTGTGGGAGTCGTTCCGCGAGCGTGACGACCCCGAGGCCGCCCTGACCGTGCGCGACGCCGCCTTCCCGTACGCCGGCAAACCGGCGGACCCCAAGGGCACCGCCCTGCCCGACCCCGGCTCCGTGACGCCGGAACCGCTCGTCTTCGACCGCACCGGCAGCGCCGTCACCCGCGCCACGAAGCGCGTCAAGGCCCCCGCGACCCTCGACGAGCTGCGCGGCATCTACGACGACGGCGTGCTGCCCGCGGACCTGTTCAGCCGCAAGCACGGCATGTCCAACGCCCTCGTCGTCTCCGGAAAGCACACCGCCAGCGGCCACCCGGTCGCCGTCTTCGGCCCGCAGACCGGCTACTTCGCCCCGCAGCTGCTGATGCTCCAGGAACTCCAGGGGCCGGGCATCAGCGCGCGCGGCGCCTCCTTCGCGGGCGTCGGGATGTACGTCCAACTGGGGCGTGGCCAGGACTACGCGTGGTCCGCCACCACCTCCGCCCAGGACGTCACCGACACCTACGCGGTGGAGCTGTGCTCCCCGGATGGCGGCACGCCCGCCAAGGACGCGACGCACTACCGCTACCACGGCGCCTGCCTGCCGATGGAGAAGCTGGAGCGACGCAACGCCTGGAAGCCGACCGTCGCCGACCCCACCGCCGAGGGCTCGTACCGCATGCAGGTGCACCGCACCCGGTACGGCCTGGTGACGCATCGCGCGACGGTCGACGGCAAGCCCGTCGCGTACACCTCCCTGCGCGCCACCTACCGCCACGAGGCCGACTCCATCATCGGCTTCCAGATGCTGAACGACCCCGGACACGTGCGGGACGCCGCGTCCTTCCAGAGCGCGGCGCAGCACATCAACTACACCTTCAACTGGTTCTACGCCGACTCCCGGCAGACCGCCTACTACAACAGCGGACTCAACCTGGTGCGCGCCGCCGACGTCGATCCGTCCCTCCCGGTCAAGGCCGAAGCGCCGTATGAGTGGCGGGACTTCGACCCGGCCCTCAACACCGCCGCCTACACCCCGCCCGCCGAGCACCCCCAGTCCGTCGACCAGGACTACTACACCAGCTGGAACAACAAGATCGCCAAGGGCTACACCGCGGCCGGGTTCGGCAACGGCTCCGTGCACCGCGGGAACCTCCTCGACGACCGCGTACGCGAGCTGGTCGAGCGCGGCGGCGTCACCCGGGCCTCGCTGACCCGGGCCATGGCCGAGGCCGCCGTCACCGATCTGCGCGGCGAGGACGTACTGCCCGAGCTGCTGAAGGTGGTGCGCGGCGCACCGGTCGACGACCCCCGGCTCGCCACCGCCATCGGGCAACTGGACTCCTGGCGGGCCGCCGGGGCCCAGCGGCGCGAGACGTCGCCGGGCTCGCACACCTACGGGCACGCCGACGCCGTCCGCATCATGGACGCCTGGTGGCCGCTGCTCGTGGAGGCCGTCTTCGCGCCCGGACTCGGCCCGGACCTGTACGACCGGCTGCGCGCCAACCTGCCCATCGACGAGTCTCCGTCGGCCGGGCACGGGCCCACCGGCTCCCATGCCGGGTCCTCCTTCCAGTACGGCTGGTGGTCCTACGTCGACAAGGACCTGCGCGCGGTCCTCGGGGAGGAGGTCAAGGGCGGCCTGGCCAGGCCGTACTGCGGCGCGGGCGACCTGGCGGTCTGCCGCGGCACCCTGCTGGCCACCCTCAAGCGGGCGCTGGACAAGCCCGCCACCGAGGTCTACCCCGCTGACGCCCACTGCGCGGCGGGCGACCAGTGGTGCGCGGACGCGATCATCCACCGCGCCCTCGGCGGGATCACCCAGCCCCCGGTCAACTGGCAGAACCGGCCCACCTACCAGCAGGTCGTGGAGTTCCCCGCACACCGCTGAACGCGCCCGCCACCGCCGGGCCGGACTCAGTGCGGCAACCGGTCCGCCGCCCGGACCTCGTGCAGATGGATGAGCAGGTCGAACGAGCGCGCCAGCGCCACCTGGGCGTCCGGCCAGGGATAGGCGGTGCCGATCGCGCGCGTCGGCCGGGCGACGCCGAGCCAGTCGCGCGCCTCGGTGGGAGCGGTGCGCATGTCCAGCAGATAGTCGTCGTAACCCACCCGGTCCAGGGCGGGCTCGTTGTTCCCAGGGGCGGCGGCCCCGAGGCTGATCTTCCGGACCTCCTCGTCGACCAGCGGGTCATCGGCCTCGGTGGCGTTGAACGAGCCGTGGTGGAAGGAGAACCCGACGTTGACGTAGTCCGGGCCGAGACGGTCGCGCAGGAAGCCGCCTTGCGTCTTGGGGTACCGGTCCGGGTAGACCGACTCGTAGCCGACGTGCCCGTTGTGCGCGGACAGCATGACCTTGTCCCCGGTCCGCTCCTGCCACCACAGCGTGTTCTCGGCCATGGTCCGGTCGCGGAAGACCATCGCCTTCGCGAGTTCGCCCGGGTCCTTGGGGTCGAAGGCGTACAACCGGGCCGTCTGGTCGAGGGCCGTCGCGTGCCGCAGCGCCCACGCGTACCCGTCATGGGCCGCCCGGCCGGACGCGGGACGGGCGCGCCGCAGCAGCTCCAGCGCCCGTCCCGTCCGCGATGCCATCGCGCGCCGTTCGGCCGGCGGCTTGGCCAGATAGGCCCTCATGTATGAATAGGTGTCCGTGGCCGGGCGCAGACCGCGGTAGAGCCTGGTGACCTCGGGTAGCAGCTCGGGGCGGGCCTGGCGGAGGTACGCGGTCACCCTGTCGTAGAGCTCGGGCCCGGCGTACGCGGCGTCGTTCCCCATGAACCGGACCGGGTCGTGCGGGTGGGCCCGGTTGTACGTGCGCATCCATTTGACGAGGGACAGGTATTCGCGCGTGTTCCAGAAGAGGTAGGACTCCTGGAAGTCCTCGCTCATGATCCGCCGCGGGTCGCCCTCGCCGTGCAGCACGTACTCGTTGAGCCGCAGCCCGGTGCTCCAGGGCGCCTCCAGCGCGTAGGTGCGAAAGCCCTTCTGCGTGACGAGGTACCGGAAGACGCGGTGCTTCATGGTGAAGAACTCGTGCGAGCTGTGGGTGGCCTCGCCGAACCCCGCGATCTTCGCGTCCCCGAGCATGGGCCCGAGCGGCCGCAGGTCGTCCAGCGGACCGGACGGTTTGGTGGACCGCAGGGGATGGGCCGCGCGCTCGATGGCGGCGACGGCGCCGTCCTCGCCCACCTCGGGCGGAGGGGCCGCGTCCTCCCGGCGCTCCCGGGGCGGGGAGGCCGCCGACGCCGGTAACGCGGCGGTCATGAGCACTCCCAGACAGGCCGTCAGTGCCGTGACGAAGACGAGCTGATGTCGCTTCATGGATCGATGCCGTTTCATGGCTCAAGGGTCCTTGGGGGCGGTGGGCGGGACCATCCCGTATGTACCCGTCTTGAGGTGGAGCCAGCACCACCGTCATCCGGTCGGCCCCCTTCCACCACGGCAAACCGACTGGTTAGTATGCGAGCCGGTCGAGCCGGACGTGAGGGAGATCCAGACGTGGAAACCGTGCACGGCAAGGGCGTCGTCGTCACCGGAGCGGGGGGCGGCATCGGCGCCGCCCTCGCCCGCCGATTCGCCGCCGAAGGCGCCCGGGTCGTGGTCAACGACCTCGACGCCGCCAAGGCCGCGGCGGTCGCCGGCGAGATCGGCGGCACGGCCGTCCCCGGCGACGCCTCGGCGATCGTCCCCACGGCCCGCGAGGCCCTGGGCGGCACCGTCGACATCTACTGCGCCAACGCCGGAATCGCCCTCACCGGCGGCCCCGAGGCCCTCGAAGAGGTGTGGGCGAGCGCTTGGGACGTCAACGTCATGGCCCATGTGCGGGCCGCCCGCGACCTGCTGCCCGACTGGCTGGAGCGCGGCGAAGGACGCTTCATCGCCACCGTCTCGGCCGCCGGACTGCTCACCATGGTCGGCTCCGCGCCCTACAGCGTCTCCAAGCACGCCGCGCTCGCCTTCGCCGAATGGCTCTCCGCGACCTACCGGCACCGCGGCGTCCGGGTGCACGCCGTGTGCCCGCAGGGCGTCCGCACCGACATGCTGCGTTCCGCCGGACCCACCGGCGACCTGGTGCTCGCACCCACCGCGATCGAGCCCGAGGAGGTCGCCGAGGCGGTCTTCGCCGGCATGGCCGCCGAGCGCTTCCTGATCCTTCCGCACCCCGAGGTGGGCCGCTTCTACGCGGCCCGCGCCACCGAGACCGACCGCTGGCTGGAGAAGATGAACCACATCCAGCGCACGGTGGAGGAGAGCACCGGCTGAACGATGCCCTCCGGTTCCTTACGTACCATCGCACCGCCAGGCGCCGACGTCGGCCGGGGACGGCCCGCACTCGGCACCCCCTCCGGCAGACAGCAGACAAGGGGCCGTACCCATGACCTCGTACCAGGACCAGCCGTGGCTCGCGCGACTCAACGACGTGCAGCGGGCGCCCGTGCGGCCGCGCCCCAGCGTGCTGCACGCCTTCCGGGACGCCCTCCGGGCCGCGCCGGACCACCCGGCGATCGCCTACTTCGACGGCCGGTTGAGCTACCGGGAGGTCGACGCCCTCACCGACGCGGTGGCCGGACACCTGGCCGGTCGCGGCTTCCGGCCCGGCGACCGGCTCGCGGTCATGCTGCAGAACACCCCGCACTTCGTGCTCGCGCTGCTCGGCGCGTGGAAGGCGGGCGGCGCGGTCGTCCCGGTGAACCCGATGTACAAGGCGGGCGAACTGGCCCACATCCTGCGGGACGCCGACGTCACCGCGCTGGTCTGCGGCGACCGCGCCTGGCGCGCCTACGTCCGCGACGTGGCCGCCGACTCGCCGGTGACCTTGGCCTTCACCGCCCGCGACGGCGACTTCCAGACCCGCGACGACGTACGGGTGCTCCAGCCCGGAAGCGCCGCCGCGGATCCGCCGGACGGTGCCGAGGACCTCCTCGCCGTCGCGCGCCGCGGCGCCCGGCCCCCGCCGCCGTCGACATCACCCCCGACGACATCGCGCTGATCAGCTACACCTCCGGAACCAGCGGCGCGCCCAAGGGCGCCATGAACACCCACGGGAACCTCGTCTACAACGCCGACCGGCAGCGCGTCGGCCATGCGCTGCCCGACGGCGCGACCTTCTTCGCCCTGGCCCCGCTGTTCCACATCACCGGCATGGTCTGCCAGCTCTCCGCCTGCTTCGCGGGCCGCGGCACCCTGGCGCTGGCCTACCGCTTCGAGCCCGGCGTCGTCCTCGACGCCTTCGCCGAGCACCGCCCCGTCTACACCGTCGGCCCGTCCACCGCCTTCATGGCGCTCATGGCCCACCCCCAGGCCGGCCGGGATCATTTCAGCTCCTTCCAGATGGTGTCCTCCGGCGGTGCGCCGCTGCCGCCCGCCCTGGTCGAGCGGTTCCGGTCGGAGTACGGCCTGTATCTGCACAACGGATACGGCCTGACCGAGTGCTCCGCGCCGTGCGCCAGCGTGCCGCGCGGGGTCGAAGCACCGGTCGACCCGGTCTCCGGCACCCTCGCGGTCGGCGTCCCCGGTCCCGACACGGTGGTGCGGATCATCGACGACGGCGGCCGGGATGTGCCCTTCGGGGAGCCCGGCGAGATCGCCGTACGCGGCCCCATGGTCGTCCCCGGCTACTGGCGCGCCCCGGAGGCCACCGCGGCGGCCCTGCCCGGCGGTGAGCTGCGCACCGGCGACATCGGCTTCATGGACGAGGGCGGCTGGCTGTACGTCGTCGACCGCAAGAAGGACATGATCAACGCGTCCGGCTTCAAGGTCTGGCCCCGCGAGGTGGAGGACGTGCTGTACACCCATCCGGCGGTCCGCGAGGCCGCTGTCGTGGGCGTCCCCGACCCCTACCGGGGCGAGACGGTCAAGGCGTACGTCAGCCTGCGGCCGGGCGCGCGGGCGGCGGGTGAGGAACTGTCCGGGTACTGCCGGGAGCGGCTCGCCGCGTACAAGTACCCGCGCGAGGTGGAGATCCTCCCCGAGCTGCCGAAGACCACCAGTGGGAAGATCCTCCGGCGGGAACTGCGTTCCCGTAGGTAAGCGCACGGACGAGAGGCAGGTGGCGACGATGGCCAGAACGACGGACGGCGATGCGAAACCGGTTCCACAGCGGCTCCTGGCCGCCGCCACTCGCCTCTTCGCCGAGCGCGGCTACGACCGCACGTCGGTCCAGGAGATCGTGGAGGCCGCAGGCGTCACCAAGGGAGCCCTCTACCACTACTTCGGCTCCAAGGACGACCTGCTGCACGAGGTGTACGGCCGGGTGCTGCGCCTCCAACAGGAGCGCCTGGACGCGTTCGCGGACGCCGACGCCCCGGTGGAGGAGCGGCTGCGCGACGCCGCCGCCGACGTCGTGGTCACCACCATCGAGAACCTCGACGACGCCACGATCTTCTTCCGGTCGATGCACCACCTCGGCCCCGAGAAGCTCAAGCAGGTACGGGCCGAGCGGCGCCGCTACCACGAGCGCTTCCGGGAACTGATCGAGGAGGGTCAGCGCAGCGGGGTGTTCAGTGACGCCACCCCGGCCGACCTGGTGGTCGACTACCACTTCGGTTCCGTCCACCACCTGGGCGCCTGGTACCGGCCGGACGGCCCGCTCACGCCGCAGCAGGTCGCCGACCATCTGGCGGACCTGCTGCTGCGTGCGCTGCGGCCGTAGGTTCGCCTCCTTCGCCCTCCGGCGGCACGGCCCTAGGCTGACCGGCGGACGAACACGGGCGTCGAACCGGGGGCCGGGCGGGATGGACACGGGCAGCGCGACGGCACTCTGCGTGGCTGTCGTCGGTGTGCTGGGGACACTGCTGTCCGCCGTGCTCACCCAGCGCGCGGCGGATCGCACTCGGCAGCGCGAGCTGGAGTACGCGGACCGGCAGCGGGCGAAGGAGCTGGAAGCACAGGAGCGCCGGGCAGCGGTGGAGATGAGGCGCGAGGCCTATGTCGTGTTGAACACCGCCGCCCGTCAGTATGCTGCCGCGCTGACGGACATGATGCACGCCCTCCTCAAACCGGTGGGCACCGATGACGCGAGCCATCGGCTGACCGAGGCCCGCGACGCCCACCGGGACTGCTACGCCGAGGCCCAACTGCGGGTTCCGGACCCGATACTCGACCTCGCACAGGGCGTCAACCGGTCACTGAACACCACCTACGGCATGCTCAAACGCCTCGACAACGGTGACCTGCGGCCCGGGGACTCACTCGACGAGGTCCGGGCGGCGATCGACCGGATCCGGGGCGAACTGCAGCTCATGCGGCGGCAGATGCGCATCGACCTCGGGGTCTCGTCCGCGGCGGGGCCTGGCAACGAGGACTGAAAGGGTCGACTCCCGGTCTGCTTCTGGTCGCATTCCGTCCGCTCCCGCCGAACCGGCCTTCCGGTCTTCGAGGACCGGGCATCCTGGGAACACCAAGATGACTGATCGGGCGGCGGAGCGGGGCGCGATGACCGATGGCAGGGGCGGAATACGGGGGCTACGAACCTGGGCGCGGGATGCCATGGCGCGGGCCGATCTGCTGATCCCGTTCCACCGGGTGCAGCCGACGGCACGGGGCGGCGTCGTCCTCGACCAGGCGCTCCTCGATCAGGCCGTGGAGGAGTTGACAGAGCTGGAGAGGCTGCTGGGCGCGGAGGAGCCACATCGGATCGCGGTGGTGGCCCGACTGGGAGCCCTCCTCACCTCCCGGTACACCATGAGTGGGGCTGCCGAGGACCGCGAGCGAGCGCTCGTGCACCTGCGCCGTGTCCGCGAGCCGGACTCCCAGGCCCCCCGGTGGGAGCGGCAGTGTGCGGCGCTGTGCCTGCTGCTCTTGATGGCACCGCATGGTGGCGGAGGTATCGGGTCGGCGCCCGGATTTCCGGCAGCGATGAACTGGTCCTTGACACAGATCGGACGCTCGGGCCTGGCCGAGGTGCCTGCGCTCCTGGCCGACATCGAGGACCTTCCGATGCCGCCCGAACTACGCGCCGTGATCGAGCAGTTGGCGCCGGTGGCGGCTCTGGCCGAGGAACTGTTGCGGCCCGGCGCCGTTGCCGACGCCATGACGGAGCAACGCCTGTGGGAGGCCATGCCCGCCGACTTCCCCTACAAGGACGAGCTCCGCGGGCCGGCCGCATCCATGGGACCGCGGAACGCTCCTGGGGCGCCCTCGTCTCCACGGTCCGGGGCGGTTGGTGGCAAGCAGCCGGACCGGGACCCGGTGGGTTCACCCGGCCAGGCCAAGAAGCCGGGTTCCGAGAGGAGTTCTGACGGGAGTCCCGGCGGGTTCTCCCCCGAGATCTCCTCCGCGCTGCTCGCGACCGCGGCGGCGCTCGGCACCGGCGATCCGGCACTCCTGGACACCGCGGTGCGTGAGATCACCGAGGTCACGGAGCGCCTGCCCCAGGACCACGCGATGGCACTGAGCATGAAGGCCATGCGCGCCGCCCTGCTGCACAGCGCGCACACCACCGGCGGCAGTCTCCAGGACGGTGACTTCGCGCATCGTGTGACCGAGGCGATGAAGGCGGGTCTGGCGGAGGCCGCGCCCTCTTCCGGCCCGGATGCCGACGCCCTCGACGCGATTCGTGTCCTCTCCGCGCTCTCCCGGACATCGCGCGCCGAACAGTCAGGGGATCTGGCCGAGTTGGAAGCGATCCTCAACGAACTACTGGGCCTCCACGCGCGCGTACCGAAGTCACACGCCTCCTCGATTCTCGTTCCGCTGGCGCTGAGCCAGGTGTATCAGGCGCGTGGCGCCCTGCTGGGGGACGAGTCGGAGAGCCTGCGAGGGCTCGCCCACCTGGAGGAGTGCGCGCAGTCGGCGCCGCCGCCGTGGAACGAGACGATGGGCGGGTTGATCCGCCAGGCGAAGCTCATGCGCGGGCACTACGAGAGCGATCCCGCGCTGATCGAGGAGAGTCTCCACGATCCGGTCACAGGGGATCAGGCCATGCCCGTGCGGCGCCAGGTCGAGGAGCAGCGTACGGCGCTCGGCCTGCTCGAGCGGTACGAGCACACCGATGACCCGGCCGATCTCGACCAGGCCATCGCGCGCTTGGAGCGCACCCGTGAACGCGCCCGGCAGGGCCAGGATGCGATCTTCGCGGCGGATGCGCTGTGGCATCTCGTCAGGGCGTACTGGCTGCGGTGGTTTCGCACGCAGAGCCCGGAGGAGCTGCACGCCGCCACGGATGCGGGGCTGGACGCCTTGCACGCCGTCTCGGCCGACGTACTCCTGCAGGCGGGCTCCGAACACGGCCTGCTGGTGGCCAGATCCGCGGCCGACCGGGGACACATGACCGCACGGACGGCGATCGGCTGCGGTCGCCTGGAGGCGGCGGTCACCGCCCTGGAGCTGGGCCGGGCACTGGTCCTGCAGGCCGCCTCGACCTCCGCGGGAGTGCCCGAGCTGCTTGAGGCGCGCGGCCACCGGGAAATCGCCGACACCTGGCGGCGGACGGCCCCCGACACGCAGGCGGAAGGCGGCCGGCTCCTTCCCAGCAGTCTGCGCCGCCGGGCCCTGGAAGCGCTCGGCTACCGGCAGCACGGTCGGCAGAGGGACCTGTTCGCCACCCCGACCACGGCCGAGCTGCGCGCGGGTGTCGCGGCGGGCGGCGCCGACGTACTGGTCTACCTGCTGCCCGGAAAGGGCGAGGCCCACGGGGTGGCGATCGCCCTGGGGCCGGACCTGGAGCCGACGGCGCTTGACCTTCCCCAGCTGTTCAGCTCGCCGAGTGGGCCGCTGGCGGAGTACCTGAACGCGGCGGCAGCCCGTTCCCGAGTGGGCGGCGACGTCGCCGAGCGCAGGTGGGAGAGGGTCCTGGACCGCCTGTGCGACTGGGCTTCGTACACGGTGGTGGAACCGCTGATGCGGCAGATCGAGGACCGCCTCACCGCCGACGCGGAGGGGAACGCCGCCCGCAGCACGCGCGGCCCTCTCCGCGTGGTGCTGGTGCCCTGCGGCAATCTCGGCGTCGTCCCGTGGCACGCCGCGCGCCGTCACGAGCGGAGTAACTACCGCTACGCCTGCCAGGACCTGGTGCTGACCTATGCGGCATCGGGCAGTCAGTTCCTCGCGGCGGTGAGCCGCGACCGGATCCCCGTGGACGCGGCACCGGTGCTGGTGGCCGATCCCCGGATGGACCTGCCGCACGCGGAACGGGAGATCATCGCCCTGCACAGCGCGTTCTATCCGCAGGCACGGCTCTACGGGGAGTTCTACGAGCCTCCGGTTCCGCCGCGGGCGCCCGGCACGCCGGAAGACGTGCTGGGCGCGCTGCCCGGGGCCTCGTTGCTGCACGTGGCCTCGCACGGGTCCGCCGGGCCGCGGCCGACCGTTTCGGCGCTCTGCCTGGCGTTCCCCGACGACGGCGCCCCATGGTCCGCCGATCGGGGCGGGCCGGGGACCGTGCCGGACGAGGGCATGCTGACCGTGACCCGGCTGCTGGATCTCACGGACGACGGCATCGCCGGCCCCGTCGGCGCCGCCGCATCGGGCAGCGGCGGCCCGCTGGTCGTACTGAGCGCCTGCGAGACGGACCTGAGTACCCGTGATCACGATGAGGCGCTGACGCTGACCACGGCGTTCGTGGCACGCGGCGCACGGAACGCGGTGGGGTCGCGGTGGAGAACGGACGACAGCGCCTCGGCGCTGATGATGGCGGTCTTCCACCACTTCCTTTCGGTCGAGGGCCAGGGTCCGGCGGACGCCCTGCGGTCGGCGCAGCTGTGGATGCTCGACCCCGAGCGCAAGGTTCCCGAAAGCGTCAGCGGCCATGTGGCCCGTGAGGCGCAGCTACCGGGCCTGGACCGGATTCCGGCGTGGGCCGCCTTCGTCCACCAAGGGCATCCAGGACCGGCACCGGATTCCGCGGCCATGGAGGGGAGCGCATGAGTCCCGAGGAACTGCTCAAGGTGGTTCGCCTGCGGTGGGATGACATCCGTGCCGCGCTCGACGAGGAGCAGCGCGCGCTGCTCATGGCCAGGCTCGGCGCGCTTGCCGAAGCCCCGCAGCAGGACGCACGGGCGGTGCGCAGGGCCGTGCGGGGGGTGGAGCACGTGCTCCTTGCCCTTCCGCCGGGACATCCGGTGGCTGCCGCTCTGGACGGCACCCGGCTGGCGGGCCCCGCGACCGCCGGGCCCCGGGTCGTGGAGCTGGCACGGGAACTGCACGCACGGCTGACGACGGCCGACCGCCCCGGAGGGCCGGTGGACGCCGACGACCCCGGCGGGATCATCGCCGCGGCGCGGAAACGGCTTCTGGCCCAACCGTCGTTGTCGGCGCAGGAAGTCCGCAATCGGTGCGACAGCACGGACGGGCTCATCCGGCTCGACGATCCGGAGGCCGGAGCCCGTTACCCCGCGTTCCAGTTCACCGGTGACAGCGGCGGGCCGATGCCGGTCGTACGACGGGTCAACCGGCTGCTGGGGGCGGAGAACGACCCCTGGGGAGCGGCCGACTGGTGGCTGAGCGGCAATCAGTGGCTCGGCGGGCGGCCCGCGTCGCTCCTCGGGCACCTGCCGGAGGAACTGCTGACCGGTGCGGCCTCGGCGATGCTGGAGGGGGACTGATGCCCGACCGCTTCCCTCCCACGGCGTACCGGATGACGCCCCGACTGTGCACGCTTCCGGCCGGTACCGCGTTGTGGCGGTGCCACAGCAGCAAGCGGCCGGCCGAGGCGTTCAACCCGGTCGCCGCGGACTCGCACTTCGGCGGCAACCGCTTCGACGGCACCCCCGAGGACCCGTACCCGTTCCTGTACGCGGGCTCCGAACCGGCCACCGCACTGGCGGAGGTGCTGCTGCGTTCGCTGGCCTTCGACACGGACTCCGGCATACGGCTGGTACCGCGCGCCTGGGTCGTGGGCCGCTCGCTCACCCTGCTGCGGACCCGAGTAGATCTACGGCTCATCCAACTGCTGTCCGAGGAGGACCTGGCCGCCGTGTGCCAGGACTCCTGGCTACTCGAGGCGGAGGGCGCGGGCTACGCGCAGACCCGGCGCTGGGCGAGTGAGCTGCGTGCTCAAGTCACAGAGGCACAAGGCATGGTGTGGCATTCCCGGCGGCACCGGCCGCGGCGGGCGGTGGTGCTGTTCGGGGACCGCTGTGGTCAGGACCCGCTCAAACCCGACCCGGGATGCGGGACGACCGACCTCGGGGCACCGGCCGGGAGCGCGCTGGCGAACCGGCTGCTCGCTCCGCTGCGCGCGGCAGTGATCCCCGGAAAGTCCCGTTGACCGCTTGCGGCGGTTTGTCGCGCGGAGCATCCTTACCGCCATGCCACCGGAGACGGCTGTGCCGGCCCAGCCGGTCGACCACGCATCGATCGTCCGTGACCTCAGGGCGGTGCGCCGTGCCGGGATCATCCGGCTGCGCGCGCTGGAACTGCCGGCTCTCGAGCGGGCTGCCGCGGTCACGGACGCCGACGCGCCGCCCGCTTCGGCGATCGAGCGGCTGCTGCGGCTGTCGGTGGCGCGCCTGGACGCGGGAAGTCTCCGCGAGGCGGCCGAGTACACGCTGGGGCTGGCGCCCGGCACCCGCGACTGGCCGGGCGCCGACCGGCGCAGGCGCTCCGCCGGGGTCTACGGCGTCAGCGTGGAGCGGTTCCGCAAACACCACGAGGCCATGGTGCTGGGCCAGGTCGCGGAGCACATCGCGCAGTTGACGGGGCACGCCGCCCCGCCAACCGGAAGCTCCCCGGACACCCATCGGTCGTTACGGACGCGCGCGGGGCGGCGAACCGTTGCCGCGACCCTGCACATCCACCCCGTTGATCTCCTGCGCGACGTGGATGTCATCGTCTCTCCCACGAACACCTATCTCGCGCTGCCCGAGGTGTTCAAATCCTCGGTGTCGGCCTCACTGCGCCGGGCCGGTGCGCGGCGCGGCGTGACCGGGGAACTGGTGGCGGACCGGATCCGCGACGAACTGCGGGACTGGGCCTCGCGGCAGGGCACGTCGGGGCGTCCGGTGCTGCCCGGCACCGTCGCGGCCACGGGGCCCGGGGCCCTCGCCGAACAGGGCGTACGCCGCATCTACCACACGGCCGTCGCAGTACCCCGGGCCGGGACCAACGACTACGACGTGCTGCCCACCGATGTGACCCGGGCTGTGACCCGGGCGCTGGCGCTGCTGGCCGAGGAGAGTGGCCGGTTCGACCCGCCGCTGCGCTCGCTGTGCCTGCCGCTGATCGGTTCCGGCCGTGGCGGGCTGTCCTACCAGCAGAGCATCCACGCGATCTGGGCGGCCCTGGAGGCGGAGCTGGCCCGTGGGACGGACTTCGACCTCCATGTGATCGTGCGTCAGCCCGCCGCAGCCGATGTGCTGGTACGGGCACTGGGCGGCGATGGCCCGGCCGGTATCCGCCCCGATTCCAGCCGGTCCGCGCCCAGCCCCTCTGGTGTACTGGAACCAGGCATCCGAACTACCTGTACATGAGCGCCAGTTGACGAAGAGAACAGAAACGGGGGCCGATCGACATGGCGGAGACGAAGGGCATTCTGCTGCCCGCCTATGTGCTGGCTGACGAGTCGGGCTCGATGGGGCCGTACAGAGAGGCGCTGTCCGACGGCCTGGTCTCCTTGTGTGAAGGGCTGAGGGCCGAGCCGATGATCGCGGCCAAGCTGCGGTTGTCGGTGCTCGGCTTCTCCGACGACGTGCAGGTCCGTCTCGCCGTGTCCGATATGCGCACCGAGACCAGCCTGCCTCAGGTCACCATTCGGGGACTGACCAACTACGGGGCGGTGTTCGACGATCTCCTGGACCGGATTCCGGTCGATGTGCAGGGGCTGCGCGGTGAGGGGTACAAGGTGCACCGTCCGGTGGTCTTCTTCCTCAGCGACGGGCAGCCCACCGACGGCGACGGCTGGCGCCTTTCGCACGCCACGCTGATTGACAAGGCGCGGACGCCGGTCGCTCCGAACATCATTGCCTGCGGGATCGGTGACGCGGAGGCACGGACGATGGTGGAGGTGGCGACCCGCCCGGAGTTCGCCTTCATCGCGAAGGCGGGGACCGATATCGGCCGGGCGATCTCGGAGTTCTTCCATGCGCTGACCACGAGTCTGGTCGCGTCGGGACATGCCTTGAACTCGGCCAGCCCGCAACTCGTGGTCAATCGTCCGGACCAGTTCACCATGGCCATTGACGAGGTCGGGTAGTGAGGCGTTCAGGGAGGAAAGATCGTACCGAGGTGCCGTCCGTGCCGGTTGCTCCGCCCCCGCCCCCGCCCCCGCCTCCCGTCCCACCCGACCCGCCGTATCCGCCGGTGGCCGCGCCGTGGCGCCGGATCGCGGTGGGTACGGCCGGTCCTGAATTCGAGGCGCGGGCACCGGGCCAGTACGCGTTCGACTTCCCGGACAGCGAGTGCGACGGCTGGTCGGTGCCTGGGCTCACCATGCGGTTCGCCTCGGTTCGCGGCGCCAAGCACCGCTACTACCGGCAGCCCCGGCAGGATGCGGCCCGGGCAGCGGTCCATGAGGCCACGGGCAGTATCGCGTTCGCGGTCGCCGACGGTGTCTCCAGCGCTACGAACCCCGAACTCGGGGCCGTAGAGGCATGCCGGGCCGCTGTTGACACGTTGCTTCACCTGCTGGACCGGACGCAGGAACCGCTGGACTTCCGGCTCGTCGCCGACCACGCGGCCGAACGGCTGCGGCAGGTGGCTCGGCGGCGCCTGGGTGGCAGGGAGCCGGACGCGGCCGAGGTGGCCGGCCTGTACGCGACGACGCTGGTGACCGGCGTGGTACGTCCCGATTCCGAGGGGGCCCTGGCCGATATCTGCCGTGTCGCGGACTCCGGGGCCTGGGCACTGGACACGGCGAGCGGGCGGTACGAGTCATTGTTTGATGCGAAATCCGGCTCGGACGCCGTGGTCGTATCGAACGAGGTGACGCCCCTTCCGTACGTGCCCGACGTGATCGAACAGGCTGCGATCCACCTGACGTCGCGTCAGGTTCTCCTCGTCGGAACCGATGGATTCGGGGATCCGCTCGGTGACGGCGATGGGCAGGTCGGCACGTTGTTCGCCGCCCACCTCGCCGAACCGACCCCGCCGCTCTGGCTCGCGCACCTGCTGGACTTCTCCCGGGAGACCTTCGACGACGACCGGACCCTGCTGGTGATCTGGCCGCACGACTCGGCAGGACGGCGATGAGCTCACAGCCCGTCTCCGTCATCGATCACAGCACGCTCACCCTGGGGCGCCGGCTCGGTCAGGGCGGCCAGGGCACGGTCTACGAGGTGCCCCAGAGGGTGATCAACAGGGCGGACGGCGGCGGCTGGCCGGTGGTGTACAAGGAGTACAGCGCGGCCGTGCTGCCCGAGCTCGACGCGGCAGCGCTGGAAGCGAGCGTGGCGCTGGTCGGCGAGCTGAGTGCCACGGACGCCCGCTGGCTGTGCGAGAAGACGGCTTGGCCCGCCGCGGTGGTCAAGCGCCACCATCAGACCTGCGGGTTCCTGATGCGTGCCGTTCCCGAACGCTTCCGGTTCACGTTGCGGGGACTCGGCGGCGCTGCCACGGGGACCGAGCGGCTTGCCAACCTGGAGTACCTCCTCAACGACGACTCCTATGTCGCCGGCATCGGCCTGACCGTCAGCGAACGGGACCGGCTCGCCGTCCTGAAAGACTTGGCCGGCACGCTCACCCGGCTTCACCGCATCGGCATCACCGTCGGGGACCTCTCCCCGAAGAACCTGCTGTTCGCGACCGCCCCGCAGGCCGAGTGCTTCCTCATCGACTGCGATGCCATGCGGTTGCGGGGCGCCACGGTGCTGCCCCAGGCGGAGACGCCGGACTGGCAGGTCCCCGACGGCGAGGAGAAGGCCACTCGGGCCAGTGACGTGTACAAGTTCGGGCTGCTCGCGGTCCGGCTCTTCGCGCGTGACCAAACAGCCACCGATCCCGCCGCCCTGGCTGCGGTGCACCCGGAGCTCGGCGACCTGGCCCGCGCCGGCATCGACCCGGATCCCAGCCGTCGGCCCGCACTCAGCCGCTGGGCTGAACAACTGGCCGCAGTCCGCTCGACGGCATCGGCTGTTCCTGCCGCGGCGCCCAGGCCCGGACGGCAACCGAATCCGTCGGGCTCCGGCCCAGGTGCGGGGAATGCGCCGAGCGGCCCGACGGTCAGGCCCGGCCCCGGCGCCCACGTGCCGGGTACAGCCGTTGCCGGTATCGCGGCCGCCATCGCGGTCCTGGTCTTCGGCCTCTCGCACGTCGACGACTCCTCGCCCGGCGATTCCGAGGCCCGCCCACAATCCGACGTCTCCGCGCCTCAGTGGACACCCGACGAGGACGCACCCACGCTGGACCAGTCGGAGCCCGACGAATCCGAGCCGGAGTACACCACTCCGGATCCGGAGCCCTCGTACGACCCCCCGGACCCTGACCCGACGTACGACCCCCCGGACCTCGAACCGACGTATGACCCCCCAGACCCTGAACCGACGTACGATCCCCCGGAACCCGAACCGACGTACTACTACGGCGCCATAGCGGTGTCGAGTGACGGAAGCATCGGGAGGTCCTGGGACTACAGCTCCAGGAGCGCTGCCGAGGAGGGAGCAAGGGACGGCTGCCCGCGAACGGACTGCAAGGTCCTGACGACGTTCGTCAACGGCTGCGGTGCCGTCGCGCACAACCCCAACACCGGTCAGTACTGGGGCGGTCATGGGGCCACGCGGAACGAGGCCGTGAACAACGCCATATCCAACGCGGGCGGCGGCCGATGGATCACTTCGGTGTGCACCCGGCGCTGAGCTTGTTTCGTGGGTTTACGCGTACTTCCTCAATTCACGTCGCGCCAGCGACCGCTGGTGCACCTCGTCCGGGCCATCCGCCAGCTGGAGCGTCCGCGCCGCCGCCCACAGCTCCGCCAGCGGGAAGTCCTGGCTGACGCCGCCCGCGCCGTGCAGCTGGATCGCCCGGTCCAGGATGCCCACGACCGTACGCGGCGTGGCGATCTTGATGGCCTGGATCTCGGTGTGCGCGGCGCGGTTGCCCACCGTGTCCATCAGCCAGGCCGTCTTGAGGACCAGCAGCCGCAGCTGCTCCACGGCGACCCGGGAGTCGGCGATCCACTCCTGGACCACGCCCTGCGCCGCGAGCGGCTTGCCGAAGGCCGTACGGGAGGTGGCGCGGCGGCACATCAGCTCGATCGCCCGCTCGGCCATGCCGATCAGCCGCATGCAGTGGTGGATGCGGCCGGGGCCGAGCCGGGCCTGCGCGATGGCGAAGCCGCCGCCCTCCTCGCCGATGAGGTTGGTCACCGGGACCCGCACCCGGTCGAAGACGACCTCCGCGTGGCCGCCGTGGTAGTGGTCCTCGTAGCCGAAGACCCGCATGGCGCGGCGTACTTCGAGCCCCGGCGTGTCCCGCGGGACCAGCACCATCGACTGCTGCCGGCGGATGTCGGCGCCGTCGGGGTCGGTCTTGCCCATCACGATGAAGATCGCGCAGTCGGGGTTCATCGCGCCGGAGATGTACCACTTGCGGCCGGTGATGACGTAGTCGTCGCCGTCGCGTTCGATCCGGGTCTCGATGTTGGTGGCGTCGGACGAGGCGACGTCCGGCTCGGTCATCGCGAACGCGGAGCGGATCTCGCCCGCGAGCAGCGGCTCCAGCCACTGCTTCCGCTGCCGCGCGGATCCGAACTGGGCCAGGACCTCCATGTTGCCGGTGTCCGGCGCGGCGCAGTTCAGCGCGGTCGGGGCCAGCTGCGGGCTGCGGCCGGTGATCTCGGCGAGCGGCGCGTACTGAGCGTTGGTCAGCCCGGCACCGTACTCGCTGTCGGGGAGGAAGAGGTTCCACAGGCCCCGCTTGCGGGCCTCGGCCTTGAGCTCCTCGACCACCGGCGGGGTGTCCCACGGGGAGGCCAGCGCCGCCCGCTGCTGTTCGGCGACCGCCTCGGCCGGGTGGACGTGCTCCTCCATGAAGGAGAGCAGGGCGGCCCTCAGTTCCTCGGTTCGGGCGTCGTATGCGAAGTCCATGGGGCGTCAGCTCTCCTGGAGGGTGGTGAGGCCGTTACGGATGAACACCGGGACGAGCTCGCCGATGCGGTCGAAGCCGGCGCCGACGGTCTGGCCGAGCGTGAAGCGGTAGTGGATGCCTTCGAGGATCACGGCGAGCTTGAACCAGGCGAAGGCCGTGTACCAGGCGATGTCCGAGACGTCGCGGCCGGACCCGGCCGCGTACCGCTCGATCAGCTCGGCCGGCTCGGGGTGGCCGGGCGCGCCCGCGGTGGTGCTGACCGGTGAGTCGGACAGGTCCAGCGGCCGGCTGTACATCACCAGCAGCCCGAGATCGGTCAGCGGATCGCCGAGGGTGGACATCTCCCAGTCGAGGATCGCGGTGATCCGGTCGTCGGCGTCCACCAGCACGTTGTCCAGGCGGTAGTCGCCGTGGACGACGGTGGGCGCGGGGAGCGGGGCAGCGCCTTGGCCAGTGCCTCGTGGAGGGCGTCGATGCCGGGCAGCTCGCGGTCGCGGGACGCCGCCAACTGCTTGCCCCAGCGGCGCAGCTGCCGCTCCAGGAAGCCCTCGGGCCGTCCGAAGTCGGCCAGCCCGGCGGCGCCGGGGTCGACGGCGTGCAGGGCGACCAGGGTGTCCACCAGGCCCAGGATCACCTCGCGGGTGCGCCCCGGTCCGAGGGCGGTCAGCTGCCCGGCGGTACGGTACGGGGTGCCGTCGACCAACTCCATGACGTAGAAGGGCGATCCGATGACGCTCGCGTCCTCGCACAGCAGCACCGGCTCCGGCACGGGCACGGCCGTCGGGTGCAGCGCGCTGATCACCCGGTGTTCGCGCGCCATGTCGTGAGCGGTCGCCAGGACGTGCCCGAGCGGTGGCCGGCGGACCACCCAGCGGGCGCTGCCGTCGGTGACCCGGTAGGTGAGGTTGGACCGCCCGCCCTCGATCAGCTCGGCGCTCAGCGGCCCGTGCGCCAGCCCGGGGCGCTCGCGGTCCAGATGCGCGCGCAGGCGCTCCAGGTCGAGTCCTGGGGGAGTTCCTTGGCTCATGAGAGCCATCATGCCGACCGGTCGGTATGGAGTCCAGGGCGCGCGGGCATCCGGCCGGGGGTCGGCCGGGGTCGCGCGAGGTGTCAGATCGACCGCTCCATGCTGGGGCGCAACCGGTCCAGCAGGGCGTAGAGCGTCGCGCTCTCCTCGGTGTCGAGGGTGTCCAGCGCGCTGTGGGTGGCCTGCATCTCGGCGCGCACCCGGCGGATCGTCTCCAGGCCCTCGTCGGTGATCGTGACGTTCTTCACGCGGCGGTCGGTGGCCGACGGCTCGCGGCGCACCAGGCCGTGGTCCTCCAGCCGGTCCACGATGCCGGTGATGTTGGAGGCGTCGCAGATCAGCCGCTCGGCGAGGCCGCGCATCGGCAGCGGGTCGCTCCGCAGGTGGTCGAGCACCTTGGCCTGGTTCCCGGTGAGGCCGTGGCGCGCGGCGGCGGCGGCGAAGTCCCGCCACTGGGCGGTGCCGATCGCCGCCAGGAGCTCCAGGAGCTCGATCTTCGTGGGGGCTTGCGGGGTGCTGGCGCTGGCGCTCATGCACCGACTGTAACTGAAGGTAATTAAGAATTTCAACCATTAACTTGACCACCTCAATCATTGAGGTCTACCTTTTCCAAGTTGCTTGATGACTTCAAGCATCCGTGTCACCAAGTAACGAGTCGTGAAGGAACGAGAAGGACCCATGAGCCACGCACCAGCCACCGACGCGGCCGAAGGGCGGCGCAGCGAGACGGTGATCGTCTTCGCGCTCAGCCTGGCCGCCATGGTCGTGTCGATGATGCAGACCCTGGTGGTGCCGATCCTCGGCCGCATCCAGACCGACCTCGACGTCACCTCGGCCCAGGTCAGCTGGGTCACCACCGCCACCCTGCTGTCCGCGGCCGTCTTCACTCCGCTGCTGGGCCGCTTCGGCGACCAGCACGGCAAGAAGTCCACCCTGGTCGGCGTGCTGATCGTCATGGTCGCGGGCTCCGTGCTCGCCGCCACCACCCACTCCCTGGCCTGGCTGCTCGTCGGCCGGGTGCTCCAGGGCGCCGCCACGGCGATCTTCCCGCTCGCGCTGTCCGTGCTGCGCGAGGAGGTCCGTCCCGCGAAGCTCCCCGGAGCGATGGCCCTGGTCAGCGGCACCCTCGCGTTCGGCAGCGGCCTCGCCCTGGTCGCCACCGGCCTGCTCACCTCCGGTGACGACGCCGACTACCGCAGCGCCTTCTGGCTGGCCACCGGGCTCGCCGTCACCGCCCTCCTCGCCGTCGTCTTCCTGGTGCCCGCCACCCGCGAGACCACCGGTGGCCGCACGGACGTGCTCGGCGCCCTGACTCTCGGCGCGACCCTCGTCCTCCTGCTGCTCCCGATCACCCAGGGTCACGAGTGGGGCTGGACCAGCGCCCGTACGCTCGGCGGCTTCGCCGGAGCGGTGGTCATGGCCGCCGTCTGGGTCGTCGTCGAGCGCAAGGTGCGCGAGCCGCTCGTCGACATGCGCATGTTCGCGCACCCCCCGGTGCTGTTCGCCAACATCGCCGGTCTGCTCGTCGGCTTCGGGATGTTCGCCCTGTTCATCGGGGTCTCGTACCTGGCGCAGATGCCGTCCGCGCTCGTCGGGTACGGCTTCGACGCCTCCGTGCTCCGCGCCTCCGTGCAGTTCCTGCTGCCCAGCACGATCGTCTCGCTGCTGTCCGCCCCGCTCGGCGGCCAGCTCGTACGGCGCCACGGGCCGCGCCTGGTGCTGATCCTCGCCTCGGTCGTCGGCACCGCCGGATTCGCGTGGATCTCCCTGGACCACTCCCACGCCGCCTCGGTCATCGGCGCGGGCCTGCTGGTCGGCGCGGGCATCAGCCTCGGCTACGCGGCCATGCCCGCGGTGATCGTCGCCAGCGTCCCGCCGCGGCAGACCGGCATCGCCAACGGCATCAACTCCATCGCCCGGTCCACCGGCAGCGCGATCGGCAGCGCCATGATCACCACGGTGCTCGCCTCCAAGGCCGCGGAGAACCTGCCGCCCGGCGCCCCGCAGCTGCCCGCCGAGTCGCAGTTCACCCTGAGCTTCGTCCTCGCCGGAGCCGCGTTCGCCCTGGTCGCCGTGGTCGCGGCCGTGGGGCTGCGCACGATCCGCACCCACGCGGCCGAGGGCGGCTCCGCCGCCGACGAGGCGGGCGCGGAGCGGACCGCCGAACGGGCGGGGGTCTGAGCGTCCGGGCCCAAAGCCCCGCCCGTCACACCAGCACGGTCGCGCCGAGCACCGCCAGCGCGACCGCGCACCCCGCCGCGACCACGGCCGCCCGCGCGGACAGCGCGGGCGGCCGCGGCGCGGCCATCGCCCGGATACGCCGGTGCGCCGCGCCCAGGAATCCCAGCCAGACCAGCGCGATCAGCGCCGTGGCGAGCAGCGGCACCGGGCCCGGCGCGGCCCGCAGCGCGTGCCGCACGCCGAGCACGCACACCACCGCGTACGCCAAGGTCGTACGCCGCCAGGCCAGCCGGGTGCGCTCCGGCTGGAGCCCCGGATCCCGCGCCGCCCCCGCCATCAGCGGGCCCAGCCGAACGCCGCGACCAGCACCATCCCCACCGCGAGCAGACCGACCGTCACCCCCAGCACGGCCGGGAACCGGGAGGCCGGCAGATCCTCGCCGCGCCGCATCGCCCGCTCGCAGCGCACCCAGTGGTTGACGGCCCGTACGGCGCAGACCGCACCGCCCGCCAGCAGGACGGCGGCCAGCGTCAGCCGCCACGGCCGGGCCATGTCGGGCAGGAACTGGTCCACCGCGATGCCGCCGCCCACCAGCGCCAGCGAGGTCCGCAGCCAGGCCAGGAAGGTGCGCTCGTTGGCCAGCGAGAAGCGGTAGTCGGGGGTGGCGCCCTCCGCCCGCACCCGGGTGGGCGCGAACCACAGCCGCACCCCCGCGACGGCGGCGGCGAGCCCGCCGCGGACGGCACCGGACCGATCGCCGGACCGGGTGCCTGACCGATCGCCTGACCGGTCGCCGGATCGGGTGCCTGACCGGTCGCCGGACCGGGGGACGCGGATCATAGGACGAGCTTACGCGCGCGTCCGGTCAGCGGCGGTGCGCCAGCAGCCGCCGGTACGCCTCCATGCCGTCCGGCACCCACTCCCATTCGGCCAGCCGCCGGGCCAGCTCCTCCTCGGTCAGAAAGGCGTGCCACGCCACCTCTTCGGCCTGCGGCGCCACCGGCAGGTCGCAGCGCACCTCGTAGACCCGGCTGAACCAGGTGTGCTCCGGCGTCTCGTACAGAAAGGTGAACAGCGGTGCGGGCGCGGGCAGCCCGCAGACCCCCAGTTCCTCCTCCGCCTCGCGCAGCGCCGCCTCGTCGTAGGACTCGCCCGCGCCGACGACCCCGCCCACGAACACGTCGTACAGGGACGGGAAGACCAGCTTCTGCGCGGTGCGGCGGTGCACGAAGATCCGGCCCGCCGCGTCCCGGGCCAGGACGAACACGCAGCGGTGCCGCAGCCGCCGGGCCATCGCCTCGCCGCGCCGCGCCTGGCCCACCACCTGGTCCCGCTCGTCCACGATGTCCAGGAGTTCATCGGCGGAGCGCGGCTGCTGCTGTGATGCGGACATGGCGCCATACAAGCAGATCACGCGGACACCGCCGGAAGGTTGACGCCCTACCGGGCGGTATGCAGGATCGCTCCATGGCGTACGACGCGGATGTGATCGTGGTGGGTGCGGGGCTCGCGGGGCTCGCGGCCACCGCCGAACTGGCCGAGGCCGGGCGCAGCGTGATCCTGCTCGACCAGGAGCCGGAGCAGTCCCTCGGCGGCCAGGCGCACTGGTCCTTCGGCGGCCTGTTCCTGGTCGACTCGCCCGAGCAGCGCCGGATGCGCATCCGCGACAGCCGCGAACTGGCCTGGCAGGACTGGCTGGGCACAGCGGGGTTCGACCGCCCCGAGGACCACTGGCCGCGCCGCTGGGCCGAGGGTTACGTCGACTTCGCGGCGGGCGAGAAGCGGTCGTGGCTGCACCGCCAGGGCGTACGCCTGTTCCCCGTCGTCGGCTGGGCCGAGCGCGGCGGCTACGACGCCACCGGGCACGGCAACTCCGTACCCCGCTTCCACATCACCTGGGGCACCGGGCCCGGCCTGGTCGCCCCGTTCGAGCGGCGGGTGCGCGCCGGGGCCGCCCGCGGACTGGTCAGCCTGCGCTTCCGCCACCGGGTCACCCGGCTGTCGCGCACCGCGGGCGACGTGGACACCGTCAGCGGCGAGATCCTGGAACCCAGCGACGCGAAGCGGGGCACGCCCACCAGCCGCGAGGTCTCCGGCGCCTTCGAGCTGCGCGCCCAGGCGGTGATCATCACCTCAGGCGGCATCGGCGGCAACCACGACCTGGTGCGCCGCAACTGGCCGCGGCGGCTCGGCACGCCGCCCGAGACCATGATCTCCGGCGTGCCCGCGCACGTGGACGGGGCGATGCTCGGCGTCGCCGAGGCGGCCGGCGCGCGGCTGATCAACCGCGACCGGATGTGGCACTACACCGAGGGCGTGCAGAACTGGAACCCCATCTGGCCGCAGCACGGCATTCGTATTCTCAGCGGCCCGTCGCCGCTGTGGTTCGACGCCCGCGGCAGGCGCCTGCCGGTGCCGCTCTTCCCCGGCTTCGACACCCTCGGCACCCTCGAACACATCATGCACACCGGCCATGACCACACCTGGTTCGTGCTCACCCGCAAGATGATCGAAAAGGAGTTCACGCTCTCGGGCTCCGAGCAGAACCCCGACCTGACGGGAAAGAGCTGGCGCGAGGTGCTGGGGCGCGCGCGATCCGGCATCCCCGGTCCGGTCAAGGCGTTCATGGACCGCGGCGCGGACTTCGTCGTGGAGCGGTCGCTGACCGCCCTGGTGCGCCGGATGAACGAACTCACCAAGGAACCGCTCATCGACGAGGCCGAGTTGCGCCGGCAGATCGCCGCGCGCGACCGCGAGATCGCCAACCCCTACACCAAGGACCTCCAGGTCACGGCGTTGCGCGGCGCCCGCAGATACCTCGGCGACCGGCTGATCCGCACCGCGGCCCCGCATCGCGTCCTCGACCCCGCGGCGGGCCCGCTGATCGCCGTACGGCTGCACATCCTCACCCGCAAGACGCTCGGCGGGCTGGAGACCGACCTGTCCGCGCGGGTGCTCGCCGACGGCGGCACACCGCTGCCCGGCGTCTACGCCGCCGGTGAGGCGGCCGGGTTCGGGGGCGGCGGCATGCACGGCTACCGCTCCTTGGAGGGCACCTTCCTCGGCGGCTGCCTGTTCTCGGGGCGGACGGCGGGCCGCGCGGCGGCGAAGGCCGTGGGCTGAGAACGGGTCGCCGCGGCAGGCTGACGCCGCGTCAGTCCTCCACCGCGGCGCGCACCCGGCGCGAGACGGTGATGGTGTAGAGGTCGAGCACGCCGGGCGGTTCGGCGATCCCGGGGCCGCCCGCGCGGAGCCAGGCCGCGATGTCGTCCAGCGCGTCGTCGTCGTTGACCAGGCCCAGCCAGACGGGCCGCCCGCCGGCCGCCCTGCCCGCCGCCGACGGCTGGACCACCACGACGTTGGCCTGGTCGCAGACGTCCAGGCACTCCGAGGCGCGGACCCGCGCGGCGTCCCCGAGGGCGGCGCGCAGCCGCGGTATCTGGGCCAAGTGGTCGACGCCGGGAATCTTGCGCGGGTCGCCGCAGCAGCAGCCGCGGCAGACCGTCACTCGGCAGGGGGTGGTGGAATCGCTGGTCACCGGCGTGATCCTAGATCCCTGCCCCGAGCCTGTCCGAACCCGGGCCCGCACATCGGGCCGGATGACGGACCGGGCCGCCGGAGAGTGCTCCGGCGGCCCGGTCGCGATGGGGTGTCAGGTCACTTGTTGATGCACTTGCCGGAATGCGCGAAGTTGAGCAGCGCGATGACGGGGACCTGGTTGCCGCACGCGTTGATCGGAACGTTGATCGGCACCTGGATGACGTTGCCGCTCAGGAAGCCAGGCGAGCCCACGGCCACGCCGCTGGCGGAGGCCCCCTTCCCGTGGTCGTGGTGGTGGTGACGCTTCTTGGCCTTCGTCGGGACCTTCTTGTACGTGACGACGTACTTGCCCTCCGCCGCACGGACCTGGCCCTCGTCCGGGGTTGCCGCGGCGACACCTGCGCCAGTGACGACCAGGGCACAGCTGGCAGCCGTCATGCCCGCCGCCTTGACGAATCGCTTCATCGCCATATTCCTCTCACTTGCCGTGAATGGGGCAATCTTCTCAACGAACGGAATCGTCCATGGATGCGCGTTATCACCCGATCGCATCATCGAAGGTGGTGGGTGTCCCGCGGGGGAGCTCGGGCAGGTGCCCGGTGACGCTCGTTCAGATCCGGCACAGCGGGTCCTCTTCCGAGGCCCACGGCGGAGCGGGTCGGGGATCGCCCGGCGGGGCGGCGGGCGGCTCCGGCACGGTGCCCCGTACACCGGCCGTGTCGCTCCGCGCGGTCGGTACGGCTAACGCCGTGGCCCGCACGCGGCCCTTGCGCAGGCCGACCACCCAGACCGCGACCGGCGCCAGCGACAGCACCACGGCGAGCAGCGCCCACACGATCATGGTCGTGTGGGTGTGGCCCAGGACGAAGGAGGCGATGACCGACCCGCCGAAGACGGTGCACCACAGGAGGTGGATGCGGAAGGTGGCCAGGCGGTCCGGGCTCGCGGAGTTCCCCTTGGGTGTCACCACGAACCGGCTCTTGCGCCGCAGCACCGCGTCGTACAGCGACTTGGCGTAGATCGGCGCGGAGAGCGCGGAGAGCACCATCCCGGCCGCTCCCGAGGAGCCCTCCGGTTCATGGGGGCTGACGTTGTGCCGCCGGTTCCACACGTAGAGCCCGATCTGGAGCGCGGCCGCGTCGCCGTAGAGCATCAGCCACACCTCGGGGGAGATGCGCACACCGGCGGCGCCGACGGCGAGGAAGAGCGTGCAGGACAGCGCCGAGAGCAGCCAGTTGAGCGCCGTCATCGGGTAGTAGGCGACCATCAGCCCGTAATTGAGGAACTTGCCGGGCGGCAGTCGCCACGCGCCCTTCCAGAACTGCTTGAGCACCGTCTCGTACGTGCCGCGCGACCAGCGGAGCTGCTGGGTGAAGAAGTCCGTCCAGGACGACGGGCCCTCACCGACGGCGAGGACGTCGGGGGTGTAGACCGAGGACCACTTACGGCCGGTCGCGGGGTTGCGGTGGCGGTGCAGCTCGAAGCCGGTGGCCATGTCCTCGGTGATCGAGTCGTAGAGCCCGCCGATCCCCTTGAGCGCACTGACCCGTACGGCGTTGTTGGTGCCGACGAACATCGCGCCGCCGTAGGCGTTCCCGGCCCGCTGGATCAGGGCGTGGAAGAGGAACTGCTGGCTCTCGGCGGCCTTGGTCACGGGCGCGTCGTAGTTGCCGTAGACCTGGGGACCCACGACGAACGCGACATCGGGGTCGCGGAAGTAGCCGAGCATGCGCTCCAGGAAGTTGGGCAGCGGGACGTGGTCGGTGTCCACGCAGGCCATGAAGTCGTAGCCGTCGCCGTGCGCGTCCAGCCAGGCGTTGTAGTTGCCGTGCTTGGTCTTCGCCCGGAACGCGCCCGACGGCTGGTTCCACTTCGCCACCCCTTTGCGGGAGAAGTGGCGCACCCCCAGCCGCGCGCACAGCTCCTTGGCGGCCGGATCGTCACCCTCGTCCAGCAGCCAGACGTGGACGGTGCCCTGGTGCCGCAGCCGTACCGCGCCCTCCAGCGTGGCCCGGACCATCGACAGCGGCTCCTTGCCGGGCACGAAGCTGGTCAGGAAGGCCACCCGGGTACCGGGCTCGGCGGGCACCGGCACCGGGTCGCGGGCCATGAGCGTGGCGTGGGCGTTGGAGATGACGGTGAACAGGCGGAAGAACTCGATCAGGCCGATCGAGATGACCATCACCAGATCCGCCGCCCGCTCCCAGCCGGGCACGTCCGGGCGCTGCACCCAGTGCGCGGGCTGGAGCAGCCACAGGAGCAGCACCCCCGAGCACAGCGGCGCGGCGCACAGCAGCAGTGCCGCGCGTAAGCGGTGCGGCTGCTTCGCCAGCAGGCTCCGGTAGCGCACGCGGTACGGCCGGCCCGGCTCCGGGTCCACGAGCGGCCCGGCCAGTTTGCTGTATCGGTCGTATGCGTACGCCGGTCTGTCCGGCGCGTCCTCCACGCCCGCCGCGCCGTCGGCACGGACTGGGCTCGGCGATGTCATCAGGCCACTCCCGCAGGGCTGTCAGGGTCGGAACCGCCCGGGTGACCGACGTGACGGCGCTCGTGGTGACGCACGAGCCGACGCACGCGATGTCGCACGGGCGATAAGCCGGACGGGCGATACCATCCGCTGATCGCCCAAGACGAGAATTTAACAATCACAACGGGCTTATCTGCGTAAATCGGACTTGTGGCGCGCCCTGTGACGGTGGCGAACGGGTGATCACTCCGGCGGTCCTGCGGGCGCGTCCTGCCCGATTTACATCTCTGCACATGTAACGATCTAGGGCAATTTGGCGTGCGGAATTCGGAGGACAGTGATGCGTGATTCCTTCCGGGCCGCGCCCGGGGCACGGTTCTCGGCCGACCGCCGCCACCTCGAACGGACGCTGACGATGCCGCGCGTCAGCCGGTCCCAGGGGGTGGCACCGGTCCGCTGATCACCGGCCTGGTGCGCGCCCAGTCGGCCGATGGCCCACGCCGTGTCGCCGCCCGCCCATGGGCCGCCCGACCACGTGCCGGCGCCCTCCCGGCGGCTGCCGTCCGACCGCGTGCCGGCGCCCTCCCGTACGCCGTCGGGCGCCCCCGCTCCGATCGAGGGGAGGCCGACGCGCCATGACCACCGACAACGCGGGCGCGCCCCCGCCCGGGCAGCTCCGCTCGCCGCAGGCGACGGCGCCCCGGCAGGCCGCCGCCGTGCACGCCCCACGGCGCCCCGACTCCGAACCCGGCCCCGCCCCCGCCCGGCGCACCGCGCCCACCCGGGTGGTGCGCGCCACCGCCCGGCTCGTCACCGTCGACTGCGCGGCCGCCGTCGCCGCCGCCGCGCCGCTGCTCGGCGACCCCCGCAGGGCCGCCGTCGCGCTCGGCCCGGCCCTGGCCGCCGCCGTCTGCCTGGCCGCACGCGGCGGCCTCCACCGGCCCGGACGCCAGCTCTCCGCACTGGACGAGGCGCCGCGCCTGCTGCGCCACTGCGCGCTCGCATGGCTGCTGGCGGGCGCCGCCGTCGCGACGATCGATCCGGCCCGAACCCTCCGATGGCCGCTCCTGGCCATCCTCGTGACCAGCCATTGGCTGCTGGTCTGCGTCGGGCGCGGCGTGGTCTACCGGGCGCTGCGCCGCGACCGCCGCCGCCATCCGCGGCCCACGCTGATCGTCGGCTCGGGACCGGCCGCGTGGCGGCTGGCCGAGGCCCTGCACGGACTACCCGAGTACGGCATGCGGCCGGTCGCCCTCATCGCCACCGGTCCGGCCGGTCCGGGCGGAGCGGCCGGACCGGGCGGTCAGGTCGGCCCCGCCGCCGGGCCGGAGTCGGCCCCGTACCCGCTGCCCGTCCTGGACTCGGCCGAGGACATCGCCCGCACGGTCACCCGCAACGCCGTACGGCACGCGGTGTTCACCCGCGGCCCCGAGAGCGCCCCCTCCCGCGCCGCCCTCGTCCGCCTGCTCACCGGGCAGGGCTGCACCGTCTGGCTGCCGGGCGGCGGATCCGACCACATCTGGGGCTACACCTACCGCCGTCTGGACCCGCCGCGCCCCCGCCGCCTGGCCGTCCTCGGCAAACGCGCCCTGGACATCGCCATCGCCCTGCCCCTGCTGCCGATCGCGCTGCCCCTGATGCTGCTGTGCGCCGTCGCCGTACGGTTCTCCGTCGGACGCGGCGTGGTCTTCCGCCAGGAACGGGTCGGCCGCCACGGCCGCACCTTCACCATGCTCAAGTTCCGCACCCTGCCCGCCGGCACCGACGCCGACACCGACGCCGAGGCGTCCGCGACCGTGTGGAACGCCGCCGCCGACCAGCGGGTCGGCGCTGTCGGGCGCCTGCTGCGCCGCACCTGGCTGGACGACCTCCCGCAGCTGTGGAACGTGCTGCGCGGCGACATGAGCCTGGTCGGCCCCCGTCCCGAGCGCCCGCACTTCGTACGGCAGTTCAGCCAGGCGCACCCCGGTTACGCGTTCCGGCACCGGATGCCGGTCGGCATCACCGGCCTGGCCCAGCTGCACGGGCTGCGCGGCGACACCTCCATCGAGGACCGGGCGCGCTTCGACAACCACTACATCGACACCTGGACGCTCTGGGGCGACGTGCGCATCCTGCTGCGCACCGCGCGCTTCGTGCTCCGGCGCGGCAGGAGCTGACATGGCGGCCACCGAACCCCTCCGCGAGCCGGTGTCGGCCGCCGTACCCGGGCGTCGGCCCAGGGCACCACCCCGGACCACCGCAAGGGTCTGATGATGAGGCGCGTCGACGACCGGCGCCGCCGCCCGCTCGGCGGATACACCAGGCGGAGGCGCCGGTAATGAGCACAGGGGACCCGGCGTACGGATGACGCGACGGATGCACTTTGCACGGGATGCACCGCCGCTGTCCGTACGCCGGGTGGCCACACCGAACCGACCGGAGCGCCCGGATGCGAGTCCTGCACATCATCACCGGCCTCGGCGCGGGCGGCGCCGAGCAGCAACTGCGGCTCCTGCTGCGCCACCTGCCCGTACGCTGCGACGTCGTCACCCTCACCGACCCCGGCGCGGTCGCCCACGGGATCCGCGCCGACGGCACGCCCGTCACCCACCTGGGCATGGGCGGCGACCGCGATCTGACCGCCCTGCCCCGCCTGGTGCGGACGATCCGGGCCGGTGGCTACGACCTGGTGCACACCCACCTGACCCGCGCCTGCATTTACGGCCGCATCGCCGCCCGCCTCGCGGGCGTGACCGCCGTCGTCGCCACCGAGCACTCCCTGGGCGGCACCCGTGGCGCGAGCCGCCCGCCGACCGCCGCCCGAGGTCTGTACCTCGCCACCGAGCGGCTGGGCTCGGCCACCGTGGCGGTCTCCGCGACCGTCGCCGACCGGCTGCGCGCATGGGGGGTGCCCAGCAGCCGGATCCAC
This sequence comes from Streptomyces sp. XD-27, assembly GCF_030553055.1. Taxonomy (NCBI): domain Bacteria; kingdom Bacillati; phylum Actinomycetota; class Actinomycetes; order Kitasatosporales; family Streptomycetaceae; genus Streptomyces; species Streptomyces sp. XD-27. The sequence continues at coordinate 1,422,833 of NZ_CP130713.1, read as the reverse complement.
CTCATCCCGCACGGCATCGACGCCCGCCACTTCCGCTTCGAACCCGCGGCCCGCGCCGCCGCCCGCGCCCGGCTCGGGCTCCGGCCGGACCACTTCGTCGTCGGCGCGGTAGGCCGCCTGGTGCCCCGCAAGCGCTACGACCTGCTGCTGCGCGCGGTCGCCGACGTGCCCGGGGCGCGGCTGCTGCTCGTCGGCGACGGACCCGAACGCCACCGGCTGCGCGCCCTGGCCGTACGGCTCGGCGCCACCGACCGGGTGCGGCTGCTCGGCGAACGCGACGGAGCGGTCGAGACCGCGGGGGACCCGCCCGCCGACATCCCCGGCCTCCTGGCCGCCATGGACGTCTTCGTCTCGCCCTCCTCGGCGGAGGCGTTCGGGCTCGCCGTGGTCGAGGCCCTCGCCGCCGGGCTGCCCGTCCTGTACACCGCCTGCCCCGCCGTCGACGAGCTGCCGCCCGAGGCCGCGCCCGGCGCCCGCCGGATCGCCGCCGACCCGGCCCCGCTCGCCGCCGCCCTGCGGGAACACGCCGCCGCGGGACCGCGCCGGCTCCCCGTCCCCCCGGCGGTCGAGCGCTACGCGATCCGGCGCACCGCCCACCGCCTCATGGCGCTGTACGACCGCACGGCCGCCCACGGGCCGGCGGGCTGCGGCAACGGGCCGGTGCCCGCCGCACCGCAGCGGCCGTTCCCCGCCCTGTCCGATCCGAGGAGATGACCGTTCCCCCGGGCCGGTTTCCCGAAGGGGCGACCGTTTCCGCATAGGCCGCTGGCAGGTTCCTGTAGTGGCCGTTGCAGGCGGTCGGCGGCCTGGATAGACATGACGCGGAATCGGATGGCGCACCTCACCCCGCGACGCCGGTTCCCTTCGGCGTGCCCTGACCCCAGCGGGACCGCCGAATGGCGGAGGTCCGGCGCCCATCCCCAGCCGTGCCGGATCTCCGTCCAAACGGAAGTCCGTCCGCCGTTCATTTTGAGTGCCTCTCAAGTCGCTGCGGCTATCAATTGCCACGCAGGACAAAGCACTTGGCGATCGCCATCCCATGCTTCGCGCCGCAGCGCCAGATTCGAGGACTTGACGGTGACGGACCCACGCAATGCCGCATCTCGCGACAAGATAGCGATCATCGGCATCGGCTGCCGACTGCCCGGAAACGCATCGGACTACCGGACGTTCTGGCAGAACCTGATCGATGGCAAGGACTGCATCACCCCGGCACCCGCCGACCGCTACGACGTGGCGACGCTGGGCAGCCGGGACAAGGCCAAGCCCGGCCGGTTCGTCGGCGGCCGCGGCGGCTACATCGACGGATTCGACGAGTTCGACCCGGCCTTCTTCGGCATCAGCCCGCGCGAGGCCCACCACATGGACCCGCAGCAGCGCAAGCTGCTGGAGGTGGCCTGGGAGGCGCTGGAGGACGGCGGGCAGATCCCCGCCGAGCTGGCGGGCGGCGACATCGGCGTCTACGTCGGCGCGTTCACCCTCGACTACAAGATCCTGCAGTTCTCCGACCTCAGCTTCGACACCCTCGCCGCCCACACCGCCACCGGCACCATGATGACGATGGTGTCGAACCGCATCTCGTACTGCTTCGACTTCCGCGGCCCCAGCCTCTCCGTCGACACCGCGTGCAGTTCCTCCCTGGTGGCCGTGCACCTCGCCTGCCAGGCCCTGGCCCGCGGCGAGATCGGTCTCGCGCTCGCGGGCGGCACGCTGCTGCACATGGCGCCGCAGTACACCATCGCGGAGACCAAGGGCGGGTTCCTCTCACCGGACGGCCGGTCGCGCACCTTCGACGCCGCCGCCGACGGCTATGTGCGCGCCGAGGGGGTCGGCGTCGTCGCGCTCAAACGGCTGGACGACGCACTGCGCGACGGCGACCCCGTCCACGCCGTGATCATCGGCAGCGGCGTCAACCAGGACGGGCACACAGCCGGCATCACCGTGCCCAGCGCCGACGCCCAGGTCTCCCTCATCGAGCGGGTCTGCGCCGAAGCCGGCATCGCGCCCGGCAGCCTCCAGTACGTCGAGGCGCACGGCACCTCCACCCCCGTCGGCGACCCGATCGAGGCGGCCGCGCTCGGCAGAGCCCTGTCCATCGGCCGCACCCCGGGCAGCACGACCTACGTCGGCTCGGTCAAGACGAACATCGGGCACACCGAATCCGCCGCCGGCATCGCCGGGCTGATCAAGACCGCCCTGTCCCTCAAGCACCGTACGATCCCGCCGCACATCAACCTGGACCGGATCAACCCGGAGATCGACCTCGACGCGCTGCCGTACCGGATCCCCACCCGGCCCACCGCATGGCCCGACCACGAGGGGCCCGCGCGCGCGGGCGTGAACTCCTTCGGCTTCGGCGGCACCAACGCTCATGTCCTGCTGGAAGAGGCCCCGCCGACGCGCACCCCCCAGCCGTCGTGGGCGGCCGGGGCGGCGGAGCGCACCGGGCTGTCCATCCTCCCGCTGACCGCGCGCGACCCGGCCGTCCTGCCCGAACTCGTCCGCGGCATCCGCCGGGAGCTGGCCGGCGCCCACGGCGCGCCCCCCGTGCCGCTGGCCGACCTCGGCCACACGCTCGCCCACCGCCGCCAGCACCACGAGGCCCGCCTGTCGGTGGTGTACGGATCGCGCACCGGCCTCGACGAGGCCCTGGCCGCCTACGAGCGCGGCGAGACCCACCCCCAGGTGGTCCTCGGTCAGACCCTGGCTCCGGCGCGCCGCCGCCTGGCCTGGGTCTTCACCGGGATGGGCCCGCAGTGGTGGGCCATGGGCCGCGGGCTGTTCGCCAGCGAACCGGTGTACCGCGAGACGGTCGAGCGCATCGACCGGGAGATGGGCAAGCTCACCGGCTGGTCCCTCATCGAGGAGATGCACGCCGAGGAGGCGGACTCCAAGATGAGCCAGACCTGGCTGGCCCAGCCCGCCAACTTCGCCGTCCAGGCCGGACTCGCCGCCCTGTGGAGGTCGTACGGCGTGACGCCCGACGCCGTCGTCGGACACAGCACCGGCGAGGCCGCCGCCTTCTACGAGGCCGGGGTCTACAGCCTCCAGGACGCGGTCACGGTCGTCGTCCACCGCAGCAGGCTCCAGCAGAAGCTCGTCGACACCGGCACCATGCTCGCCGTCAGCCTGACCGAGGAGGAGGCGGCAGCGCGGGTCGCGCCTTACGGGGACGCGGTCTCCGTAGCCGCCGTCAACAGCCCGACCGCGATCACCCTCGCCGGTGACCAGGACGCCCTCGCCCACCTGGCCGCCGAGCTCCAGGCCGAGCAGGTCTTCGCCAAGTTCCTCCAGGTCCGCGTGCCGTACCACAGCGCCCGCATGGACATGATCAAGGACGAACTGCTGTCCTCCCTCGCCGACATCCAGCCCCGGCCCGCCCGGCTGCCGCTGTATCTCACCGGCACGCGGGCCGACGCGCACGGCACCGAGCTGGACGCCGCCTACTGGTGGAAGAACGTCCGCGACAGCGTCCACTTCCGCGCCGCCGTCGACCGCCTCGCCGACGACGGCCACCGCCTCTTCCTGGAGATCGGACCGCACCCCGTCCTCGGTCACTCCATCCAGGAATGCTTCGCGGCCCGCGGCGGCGCACCCGACGAGGCCGTGACGCTGCCCTCGATCCGCCGCCAGGAGGACGAGACCGCCCGATTCACCCTGTCGCTGGCCACCCTGCACAACGCAGGCGTCGACATCGCGTGGGACGTCCTGCACCCCGCGGGCCGCCCCGTGCCGCTGCCGCGCTACCCGTTCAAACGCGACCGCTACTGGGTCGAGCCCGCCCCCGTACGGCAGATCCGGCTCGGCGAGCAGGACCACCCGCTGCTCGGCCGCCGCACCGCCAACGCCGAACCCACCTGGGAAGCCCGGCTCGACGTCGAGACGATGCCCTACCTCGACGACCACCGCATCCAGGGCAACGCCCTCTTCCCGGCCGCCGGCTACCTGGAGATGGCGACCCAGGCCGTACGCGCCATGACCGGTGGCACCCAGGCGGCGCTCGCCGACATCGAGCTGCGCAAGGCCCTGTTCCTCCCCGACGGCGAGGCCAGGACCGTCCAGCTGTCTTTCTCCACCGAAGGCGCCGCGTTCACCATCGCCACCGTCACCGGCGACCCGGACGACCGCACGGTGCACGCGGGCGGCGTCGTACGGGCCGGGCAGCGCCGCCGCGACACCGCCCCGCTGGAGCCCGACGCCATCCGCGAGCGCGCCGACCGCCACCTGGAGGGCCCCGGCGTCTACGCCGCCCTCGCCTCCCTGGGCTACCACTACGGACCGGCGTTCCAGGGCATCGAGGAGGTGTGGATCGGCGCGGACGAGGCACTGGCCAGAATCCGCCCCACCGCGCCCATCGGCGACGACGCCGGCCGCCACCACGTCCACCCTGTCCTGATGGACGCCTGCTTCCAGTCCCTGCTGACCCCGCAGATCCTGCGGGCGGACACCGGCGGCACCGGCATCCGGCTGCCGCTGTCCATCGGCGAGGTCCGCCTCGACCCCGTCGGGGACCAGCCGCTGTGGGCGCACGCCACCCTCACCCACCGGGACGGCGACGAACTCCTCGGCGACATCGCCGTGTACGCCGACGACGGCACGCCACTGGGCCGGATCAGCGGATTCCGCGCCGCCGACGTCGAGAAGGCGTCCACCACCGTCGCCCGCGGCACCATCGACAAGTGGCTCACCGAAGTCGCCTGGACCGAGCGGCCCCTGGCCACCGCGGCCGCCGCGACCGGACCCGCCGACGTCCCGCGCATCGCCGAACCGCCCGCGCGCGGCGGAGGCGGCTGGCTGATCCTCGCCGACGCCCAGGGCATTGCCGACGAACTGGCGGCCCAGATCACCGCGGACGGCGGCCGCTGCCACCTCGTACGCCCCGGCACCGGCTACCACCTCGGCGACGACCGGCGCCACTCCACCGTCGAACCGGGCTCGGCGGCCGACCTCACACGGCTGCTGACCGACCTCGGCGCCGCCGCCGACGGCCCGCCCGGCGGCGCCCCGTTCGACACCGTCGTCCATCTGTGGAACCTCGACCTGCCGCCCCTCGACGCGACCGACCACGCCGCCCTCGCCGCCCACAACGGCACCGGCACCTACTCCCTGATCGCCCTCGCCCAGGCCATGGCGGCCACCGGGGCCGGCGGCCGGCTGCACATCGTCACCCGCGGCGCCCAGGCCGTCCGCCCCGACGACACCGTCGCCCCGCTCGCCGCCCCGGCCTGGGGCGTCGGCCGGGTGCTGTGGTACCAGGAGCTGACCGGCCACCGCGGCACCCTGATCGACCTCGACCCCGCCCACGGCGCGGACCCCGAGGCCCGCCGCGCCGAGGCCCAGGACCTACTGCGCGAGATCGCCGAGGGCGGCGAGGACGAGATCGCCCTGCGCGGCGGCCGCCGCTACACCAGCCGGCTCGCGCAGGCCACCGGCCTCACCCACCCGCTGCCGCTGCGGCTGCGCCCCGACGGCAGCTATCTCGTCACCGGCGCGTTCGGCGCCCTCGGCCGACTGCTGTGCCGCACCCTCGTCACACGCGGCGCCCGCCGGCTCATCCTCGTAGGACGGACCGCCCTGCCACCGCGCGACCAGTGGCGGCACACCGACCCCGACACCGCCGTCGGCCGGAACGTACGCTTCCTCAAGGAACTGGAAGCGCTGGGCGCGCAGCCGATCCCGGCGCCGCTCGACATCACCGACGAGGCGGCCCTGACCGCCTGGCTGGCGGAGTACCGGCGCACCGACGCCCCGCCGATCCGCGGCGTCTTCCACCTCGCCGGCCAGGTCCGCGACACGCTGCTGCCGGAGATGGACCGCAAGGTCTTCGACGCCGTACACGACCCGAAGGTCGTCGGCGCCTATCTGCTCCACCGCCACCTGAGCGAGGAACCACTCGACCACTTCGTCCTCTTCGCCTCCATCGCCTCCCTGCTCACCACCGCGGGCCAGACCAACTACGCCGCCGGAAACGCGTTCCTGGACGCCCTCGCGCACCACCGGCGCGCCCATGGCCTGCCCGCGCTGAGCCTGGACTGGGGCCCCTGGGCCACCGGCATGATCGAGGAACTCGGGCTCATCGACCACTACCGCAACAGCCGCGGCATGAGCTCGCTGTCCCCCGACGCCGGCATGGCCGTACTAGAGCGCGTCATCGGCCAGGACCGGGCCCAGCTGATGGTCGCCACGGTCGTGGACTGGCCCGTCTTCCTCTCCTGGTACGCCTCGCCGCCGCCGCTGGTCGCCGACCTGGCCACCGCGGGGGAGAGCACCGAGGCGGGCGAGACCAGCAGCTTCCTCGACGCCTTCCGCGACGCGGACGAGGAGCAGCGCCAGGCCCTCCTCACCGAGCACTTCACCGGCCTCGTCGCGGGCGTCATGAGCGTCACCCGCGAACAGGTCGACCCCGCCGTCGGACTGGGCGCCCTCGGCCTGGACTCCCTGCTGGCGATGGAGCTGCGGGCCCGCATCCACACCGAACTGGGCGTCGCGCTCCCGGTGGTGGCCCTGCTCGGCAACGCCCCCGTCCACGAGCTGACCGCCCAGCTCCGCGACCAGCTGACGGAACTGGTCGCGGCCGGCGGCGACGGCGGCGCCGACACGGGGGCCGTCGAGGTGTTCACCGACGAGCAGCGCTATCCGCTCACCCAGAACCAGAAGGCCCTGTGGTTCCTCAAACAGCTCAACCCGGACGGCTTCGCCTACAACATCGGCGGCGCCGTGGAGGTACGGGTCGAACTCGACCCGGAGCTGATGTTCCAGGCGGTGCGCACCGTCATCGAGCGGCACCCCAGCCTGCGCGCCAACTTCGTCCTCGACACGGGCCAGGCGGTGCAGAAGATCTCGTCCGCCACCGAGCCGGACCTCGCCCTGTTCGACGTCCAGGACCACGCGTGGGACGACATCCACCAGATGATCATCCGCGAGTACCGCAAGCCCTACGACCTGGAGCGGGACCCGCTGGTGCGGTTCCGCCTGTTCAAACGGGCCAAGGACCGCTGGATCATCATGAAGGCCGTCCACCACATCGTCTCCGACGCCATCTCGACCTTCACCTTCATCGAGGAGCTCCTCGCCGTCTACGAGGGCCTGCGCCAGGGACGGCAGGCCGAACTGTCCCCCGTGACCGCCCGCTACCTGGACTTCCTCAACTGGCAGAACCAGTTCCTCGCCGGACGCGACGCCCGCAGGATGCTCGACTACTGGACATCCCACCTGCCCGCCGAGGTGCCGGTCCTCAGCCTGCCCACCGACAAGCCCCGCCCCGCCGTGCAGACCCACAACGGCGCGTCCGAGTTCTTCGTCCTCGACACCGACCTCAGCGCCCGCGTCCACGCCCTGGCCCGCGAGCACAACGTCACCGTGTTCATGGTCCTGCTCAGCGCCTACTACGTGCTGCTGCACCGGTATTCCGGACAGGACGACATCATCGTCGGCAGCCCCGTCACCGGCCGCACCCAGGAGGAGTTCGCCGGCGTCTACGGCTACTTCGTCAACCCGCTGCCGCTGCACGTGAACCTGGCGGGCACGCCCACCGTCGCCGAGCTGCTCCAGCAGGTCCGCGAGACCGTCCTCGGCGGCCTGGACAACCAGGAGTACCCGTTCGTGCTGCTCGTGGAGAAGCTCGGCCTCCAGCACGACCCCAGCCGCTCGGCCGTCTTCCAGGCGATGTTCATCCTGCTCACCCACAAGGTGGCCACCGAGAAGTACGGCTACCGCCTGGAGTACATCGAACTCCCTGAAGAAGAGGGCCAGTTCGACCTCACGCTGTCCGCCTACGAGGACGAGGCCGAGCGGCGCTTCCACTGCGTCTTCAAGTACAACACCGACCTGTTCCTGCCCGCGACCATGCGGCGCCTGGTCGCGCACTACGTCAACGTCCTCGACGAGCTGACCCGGGCCACCGGGGACCGGCCCGTCCGGCAGCTCGACATGCTCGCCCACGAGGAGCGCGCGCACATCCTCGGCACCTGGAGCGGCGCCGGGCACACGGTCGATCACGGCACCCCCGTCCACCAGCTCATCAGCCGGGCCGCGGCCGAACACCCCGAGGCCATCGCGGTCTCCGCGCCCGCCGAGTCCGGCGCCACCCGGCGCATGGCCTACGCCGAACTGGAGCGGCGCGCCCGCCATGTGGCCGGGCGGCTGCGCGAGCGCGGCATCCGCGACGGCGCGGTGGTGGCGCTGTGCCTGGACAAGTCGCCCGAACTCATCGTCACCCTGCTGGCCGTGCTCAAGGCGGGCGGCGTCTACCTCCCGCTGGACCCCGACCACCCGGCCGACCGGCTCGCCGACATGATCCAAGGCGCCGGCGCCGCGCTCGTCGTGGCCGACGACTCCGCACGCGACCGGCTGACCGGGCTGACCACCGACGTCGCGTCGCTCACCGAACTGCACCGGCCGCAGGACGCGGCCACCGAGGCGCCCGACCTCCCGGTCACCACCGGCCCGGACGACCCGGCGTACGTCATCCACACCTCCGGCTCCACCGGCCGGCCCAAAGCCGTCCAGGTCAGCCACCGCAACCTGGCCTCGGCCTACGCCGCCTGGCGCCGGGAGTACGGCCTGGACCGCGCCCCCGGTGTCCACCTCCAGATGGCCGGCTTCTCCTTCGACGTCTTCACCGGCGACCTGGTCCGGGCCCTGTGCTCCGGCGGCACCCTGGTCCTCGTCGGCCGCGAACTGCTCTTCAACACGGTCAGGCTGTACGAGACCATGCTCGCCGAGCGGGTCGACTGCGCCGAGTTCGTGCCCGCCGTCGTCCGCGGCCTGATGGCCCACTGCGCCCGCGAGGACAAGCGCCTGGACTTCATGCGGCTGCTGATCGTCGGCTCCGACGCCTGGAAGGTCGAGGAGTACCAGCGGCTGCGCGACCTGTGCGGGCCCGGCACCCGCGTGATCAACTCCTACGGGCTCAGCGAGGCCACCATCGACAGCACCTACTTCGAAGGCCCGGCCGACCATCTGGAGCCGAGCCGCATGGTGCCCATCGGACGGCCCTTCCCCAACAGCACCCTGTACATCCTCGACGAACAGCGCCGGCCGGTCGCCCCCGGCGTGCCCGGCGAACTGTGGATCGGCGGCGAGGGCGTCGCACTCGGCTACGCCGGCGACCCGGAGCAGACCGCGGAGCGCTTCGTCACCCTGGCACCCGCCGCCGACTCCGCGGCCTTACGCCTGTACCGCACCGGCGACCTCGCCCGCTGGGACGCCGAAGGCGGCGTGGAACTGCTGGGCCGCGCCGACAGCCAGGTCAAGGTACGCGGCCACCGCGTCGAGCTCGGCGAGATCGAATCGCAGCTGGCGCTGTGGCCGGCGCTCGCCGAGGCCGTCGTCACCGTGACGCGGGACGTCGTCGGCGAGACCGCGCTGTGCGCCTACTGCGTCCCGGCCGCGGGGGAGACCCTCGACCGGCGCGCGCTGCGCCGGCACCTGGCCGGGTACCTGCCGACGCATCTCATCCCGACCCACTTCGTGGAGCTGCCCGCGCTGCCGCTCACCCCGAACGGCAAGGTCGACGCCGCCGCGCTGCCCGCTCCGCGGACCGACGCCGACGACCAGGCCCACGAACCACCGGTGACCTTGTACGAGGTCCGGATGGCCGAGCACTGGAAGGCGCTGCTCGACCTGGAGCAGGTCGGCCTCGGCCATGACTTCTTCGAGATCGGCGGCAGCTCCATCAAGCTGATCGAGCTGATCTACAACCTCCAGCGCGAGTTCGCCATCACCATCCCGGTCAGCCACCTGTTCAAGGTGACGACCCTGCACGGCATGGCCAAGACCGTCGAGCACATCATCACCGGCAGGATCGCCGGGGCCCAGCCCTACCTGAGGTTCAACGCCACGCAGCAGCGGGACGGCGACACCCGGACCATCTTCGGGTTCCCGCCGGCCGGCGGACACGGCCTGGTCTACCGCCAGTTCGCCGCCCACCTGCCGGAGTTCGACTTCGTCGCGTTCAACTACCTCGACGGCGACGCCAAGGTGACCCGCTACGCCGACCTCGTCGAGTCCCTCCAGCCGGACGGCTCCTGCGTCCTGTTCGGCTACTCGCTCGGCGGCAACCTCGCCTTCGAGGTCGCCAAGGAGCTGGAGGGGCGCGGCCGGCACGTGCCAGGCGTCGTCATCATGGACTCGTACCGCATCGCCGAGGCGTTCGAGCTGGGCAGCGAGCACTTCGCGGCCTTCGAGCAGGAGCTCGGCGAGCACCTGCGCAAGCACACCGGCTCGGACATCGTCGCCAAGGAGACCCTCGACCAGGCCAGGGAGTACATCTACTTCTGCAGCCGCACCCCCAACCTGGGCGCGGTCAGCGCCCCGGTCAGCGTCATCTCCGACCAGGAGAAGGCGGCGTTCTACGCGGCGGGCGAGCGCGGCACCTGGCACGGCAGCTCCACCACGTCCACCGCGGTGCTCCAGGGCTTCGGCCGCCACGCCGACATGCTCGACCCGGAGCACATAGCGCACAACGCCGACCTTCTCCGCGACGCCCTCACGGGAGGTGACACGCGTGCCGCGTGACAACGGACCGGTCTGGAGCCGCCGGGACCGCGCCCCCGGAGCCAAGCCCAGGGTCCTCATCATCGGAGCCGGCATCAGCGGCATGGCCACCGGCTGCTACTCCCAGATGAGCGGGATGGAGACCCGCATCCTCGAAAAGCACGTCCTGCCCGGCGGCTGCTGCACCGCCTGGGCGCGCGACGGCTACATCTTCGACTACTGCATCGAGTGGCTGACCGGCACCGGAGCGAACAACGACGCTGCCCGGATCTGGCGCGAGCTCGGCGCCCTCGACGGCAAGACGATCGCGAACTTCGAGATGTTCAACACCGTCGTCGGGGAGGACGGCCGCTCGGTGACGTTCTACAACGACCCCGACCGGCTGGAGCGCCACCTGCTGGAGATCTCGCCCGTGGACGCGCCGCTGATCCGCGGCTTCTGCCGGGACCTGCGGCGCTTCATCAACGTCAACCTCTACCCGTTCCTCACACCGCCGCCGCTGCGGACGGCGCGCGAGAAGCTCAGCATGCTGCGCACCGTGCTCCCGGCCTTCCGGCTGTTCTGGCGCACCGCCGCCACCTCCATGGAGAAGTGGTGCGGCAAGTTCCAGGACCCCCTGCTGCGCAAGGCGTTCCCCAACATCTTCTACCAGGACCACGAGGTCTTCCCGCTGCTGCCGTACCTGTTCAACATGGCCAGCGCGTACCACGGCAACGCCGGCTTCCCGCAGGGCGGATCGCTGGGCCTGGCCCGGTCCATCGAGGAGCGGTACACCTCGCTGGGCGGCCGCGTCGACTACCGCGCGCGCGTCGCCAACATTCTCGTCGAGGACGGCCGCGCGATCGGTGTGGAACTCAAGAACGGCACCCGGCACTACGCCGACCACGTCATCTCGGCCTGCGACGGATACACCACGATCTACGGCATGCTGGGCGGGCGATACACCAGCCCCACGATCGACACGCTCTACAACGAGATGCTCCACGAACCGGACATCCTGTATCCGGGGGTGGTCTCCGCGTTCGTGGGCCTGGACGGCGACGTCGACCCCGACGCCCGGCACGCCACCACCTATCTGCTGTCCGAGGAGGACAGCAAGGAACTCCCGGCCGTGATGCAGAACAGCATCGTGGTGCAGCTGCGCTCGCGCTACTCCGACGGGTTCGCCCCGCCCGGCAAGTCGGTGATCCACTGCACCTACTTCAGCGACTTCGACTACTGGAAGACGCTGCGCAGCACCGACCGCAAGGAGTACTGGGCCCGCAAGCGGCAGGTCGTCGACTTCGTACGGACATTCCTGGAGCGGCACCATCCGGGGATCGGCGACCGCATCGAGACGGTCGACGTGGCCTCACCGGCCACCACCCTGCGCTACACCGGCAACTTCAACGGGTCCATCCTCGCCTGGAAGTCGTTCACCAAAGCGGAGGACCTGGCGAACAAGCTGGTCAACAAGGACCGGATGCGCCTGCCGGGGCTGCGGGGCTTCTCCATGACCGGGCAGTGGATCGGCGGTGGCAGCCTGATCCGCACCGCCTCCGCGGGCCGCTACGTCACCCAGTACGTCTGCGAGGAGCTGGGGCTCGGATTCCGGGCGTGGGAGAGCCCCGGCGGCGAACCCTGGCACCGCGACAAGCTCGGCTATCTGCCGCAACTGGACACGTGGCCCGTCGGCTAGCCGACCACCAGAAGGACCCGAGGAGGTCTTGGGCAATGTCGCGGACGCGACGGAACAGAGAAACAATGATCATCATCGGCGGCGGCATCGGCGGACTCTCCACCGGCGCCTACGCGCAGATGAACGGGTACCGGACCCAGATCTTCGAGATGCACGAGATACCGGGGGGCTGCTGCACCGCCTGGGACCGCGGCGACTTCACCTTCGACTGCTGCATCAGCTGGCTGCTCGGCAGCGGCCCCGGCAACAGCGAGATGCACCAGATCTGGCTGGAACTCGGTGCGCTCCAGGGCAAGCAGATGCGCCATTTCGACGTCTTCAACATCGTGCGCGCCACGGACGGCAGGGCGGTCTACTTCTACTCCGACCCGGACCGGTTGCAGGCCCACCTGACCGCGATCTCGCCCGCCGACGGCAAGCTGATCCGGCAGTTCTGCGACAGCCTGCGCGCTTTCCGCAGGTGCATGACCGCCTATCCGTTCCTCAAACCGGTCGGCCTGATGGGCCGGTTCGAGCGCTACCGGATGCTGGCGTCCTTCCTCCCGTACGTCAACGTCCTGCGCAAATCCATGGCGACGATGATGTCGGACTTCTCGGCGAGGTTCCGGGAGCCGCTGCTGCGGGAGGCGTTCAACTTCATCCTCTACGAGAAGCACCCCGGCTTCCCGCTGCTGCCGTTCTATTTCCAGCTCGCCTCGCACGCCAACCATTCGGCCGGGGTTCCCGAGGGCGGCTCGCTCGGCCTCTCCCGGTCCGTCGAGCAGCGCTACCTGCGGCTGGGCGGCAAGGTGACGTACAACGCCAAGGTCGAGGAGGTCCTCGTCGAGAACGACCGGGCGGTGGGCGTGCGGCTCAGCGACGGCAGCGAGCACCGCGCCGACATCGTGGTGTCGGCGTGCGACGGCTACACCGCCACGACGAAGCTCCTCAAGGGCTGCTACCTCCAAGGGGAGTACGAGGACCTGTTCACGCACACCATCAAGGAACCGGGCCAGGTCTTCCCCGGCTACGTCATGCTGTTCCTCGGCCTGAGGCAGCCTTTCCCGCAGGGCGAGCCGTGCACGACGTTCCTGCTGGACCAGGTGCAGGCGGCGAAGCTGACCGGTCTCCGCCATCCGAGCGTCAACGTCCAGTTCCGCAGCGTGCACTACCCGGAGCTGTCGCCGCGCGAGACGACGGTCGTCTACGCCACGTACTTCTCCGAGACCGCCCCCTGGCGGGCCGTGAACGAAGGACGCCCGGAGCAGAACACCCGAAGGCACCGGGGAGAGACCGTGCACACCCTCCCGCTGCGGCACGGGCGCGGCTATTACGCGGCCAAGCACCAGGTGCGCGATGCGCTGGTGGAGTTCCTGGACGAGCGGTTCCCGGGGTTGCGGGAATCCATCGCGGTACGCGATCTGGCGACCCCCCTCACCCAGGTCCGGTACACCGGGAATTACGACGGGTCCATCGCGGGCTGGCTTCCCTTCGGCGAAAGCAGCGAGGCGCTGGAGGAACTCACCAAGAAGCACGGGCCGAAGCTGCCCGGACTGGAGAACTTCTACATCTCCGGTGTCTGGGCCACCACGGGCGGCCTCATCAGGGCCGCGGCCGCCGGACGGCAGGTCATGCAGTTCGTCTGCCGGGACGACGGCAAGGAGTTCACGGCCACCATCGACGACAGCGCGCCTCCGCCGACCCATGTCGTCATTCCCGTAGGAGGGCAGACACCCTCCCCGCACCACCGCGAGCCGATCCCGTCCACCGCACGCTGATCCGTCCACCGGGCACGGAAAGGACAGAATGAAGATCGAGAAATGGGTGGTCCGCAAGCACGTCGAGGGCGTACCTGACGTCGACGACGTCTACGAGAAGGTGGTGGAGGAGGTCGACGTCCGGCTGCGCGACGACGAGATGCTCCTCAAGACCCGGTACGTCTCGCTCGACCCCTATCTGAACGGCCTCGCCCAGATGACGCCGATCGGTGACTGGGCGCGAGGGCTGTCGATCATGGATGTGCTGGACGCGGGGCCTCGCGCCCCCTTCCGCCCCGGCGACGTGGTGGAGGGGTTCGGCGGCTGGCGCAGCCACGTCGTCAGCGACGGCAAGGCGTATGTGTGGGAGCCCAACGACTTCTTCCGGTTCGACGTCACACCGATGCGCAAGCTGGACCCGGCGGCCTACGACGAGACGCTGCCGATCACGACGGCGCTGGGTGTCCTGGGCGTGGCGGGGCTGACCGCCTGGGGCGCGATGACGAAGTTCTTCACCGTCCGGCCCGGTGACACGGTCGTGGTCAGCGGCGCGTCCGGCGCCATCGGAAGCCTCGTCGGCCAACTGGCCAAGCGCGCCGGCGCCCGCGTCGTCGGCACCACGGGCACCCCGCAGAAGGCGGCGTACCTCACCGGCCTGGGCTTCGACGCGGTCGTCCACTACCAGCAGGGCGACGACGTCGAGAAGGTCCTCCCCGCGCTGCGGGACGCGGCCCCGAACGGTGTCGACAAGTACTTCGACAACATGGGCGGCGGCATCACGGACGCGGTGTTCACCATGCTCAACCGGTACAGCCAGGTCGCGGTGTCCTGGCAGTGGGACACCACCGTCGGCGGCGACCGGTACGGCCCGCGCCTGCTGGAGTACATCCTGCGCCCGCGCACCACCATCCGCGGCATCTACGCCCAGGACTGGTACACGGAGGCGGACTTCGCGGCGCTCCACGCCGAGGTGGGCGACCTGGTCCGCCGGGGTGAGATCGCCTACCACCAGACCGTCCACCAGGGGTTCGACGCGATCCCCGGCGCCTATCGGAGCCTGTATGTGGACCGTGCGTCGACCCGGGGGAAGGTGATCGTCCAGCTCTAGCGCGGGCGCGTACCCCCGCGGTTCCGTCCGCGGGGGCGCCGCCCCGCGGTCAGGCCCCGGCCGGCGGGACTGCTCAGCGCGGAGAGTCGAGCAACCACCTCGTTGTCAGTTCCTGGACGTCGGCACGGCTGCGATCGCCGTTGTCGGCGAAGATGAACCGGTCGGCGATGTACAGCGAGAAGGTGATCAGGCAGCGTGCCTCGACTTCGTCCTCGTCGGCGCAGAAGGCGCGGAACAGCGAACGCAGGTAGTCCATGTGGCGGTTGTCGACGCGCCGAACGCGTTCGGCGACCGCCGGATCGCGCCGGGCCCAGTCGCGAATCGCCAGGTCGGTCGTGATGTCCGTGTCGAGCCCGTCACCGGTGTCGACGATCGCGAACAGGTGGCGCAGCCGGGCTTTCGCGTCGCCGCCTTCCTTCTCGACGCGTGCTTCCAGGTCGTCGGTGATCTCGCGTTCCCAGCGGTCGAGCATCTCCTCAAGGAGGGCGCGCCGGTCCGAGAAGTATCCGTAGAAGCCGCCCTTGGACACGCCCAGAGCCTTCGCCAGCGCCTCGATCTGGACGGCATCCGGGCCGCCTGCCGCGAGCGCACGCAGTCCTTCGTCGATCCACTTGTGACGCGGGGTGCGAGCCACCGCCATGATCTGCTCCGTTCTGCTTCGATCACCCATCTGTACGGCATCGTATAGATGGGTGCTAGGCTCTCATTTATACGATGCCGTATAGATGAGGGAGTCGGAGGCGCTGAGTATGGTCCGCACGGTGGTCCCTATGGTGTTGGCACTTGTCCTCATGGCAATCGGCTTGTTGCACTTCATCTGGGCGTTCTCCCCCTGGCCGATGAAGGATGCGATGACGTTCACCAAGACGATCGGCGGCAGCGACGATGGCAGGATGCCGTCGGCGCCGAGCACCGTTCTGGTGGGCCTGGCGCTGATCGGTGGCGCTGTGCTCACCCTCATGGTGAACGAGTCCATCCCGGCAATCGGCCCGGAATGGCTGCGATTGGTGGGCATGTACGGCTTGACGGCGGTGCTGCTCGCCCGTGGCCTGGGTGGTTACTTCATGAACTCCGGAGCGGCCGGCGAATTCCAGCGGTTGAACTCTGTCCTGTACTCGCCACTGTGTGTGGCACTTGCCGCCCTGGGCGGCATTGTCGCGGTATCCGCGAGCAGGCGTTAGCCTCGGGCCTTCATGCGAGGGGCGCCTTCCGGGGGATCACGTAAGCAGAAATCACCTCTGACTCCCCGTCCCCCGCCGGGTCGCCGCCCGCGCTGTCAGTCCGGGGCCGCGAGCAAGCGGGTGGCCAGCTCGGCGAGTTCGGGGGCGGGCGGCCGGGGTGCGCGACCGCCCGCGCGGGCCGCGGCGTCGCGGCGCGGGCGCGGGACCGCGGCAGGCTTCGCGCTCGCGGGGCCCGCGCGCCGCGGCTCCGGGCGCTCGGTGTGGAGACTTCCGTCGGCCTCCTCGCCGACCGGCGCGTATCCCTCGGCGCGCAGGACCGCGAGGGTCTCCTCCAGCGGCACGGGGGAGAGCAGCACCGTCGGGGTCAGCGGGCGCAGCCCGAGCCCGGCCAGTCGGCGGTGAGCGGCGACCTCGGCCAGCAGCTCGGGCTCCACGCCGTGGATGACGCAGCCCGCCCTGGCGACCCGGATGCGACCGTGGCGGCGGGCGGTGTCGGCGATCAGATACGTCAGGGGCTGGGGGAGTTCGCCCGTCGCGATGGCGGCCAGATCGGCGGTGATGGCCTGCGCGTCGCGGTGCTCGTCCAGCGCCCTGCGGACGGAGGCCGCGCTGAACCGCCAGACCGAGGCCGTCCCGCGCGCCTCCCGCGTGGCGACCGCGTCCAGGACGGCGGCCAGGTGAGCCGAGGGGACGCCGGGGACCACCGCTGTCAGGTCCGCACCGATCCGGGCGCGGTCGACGGCCGCGGGCAGCAGGCGCCGCGCGCAGGCCGACAGGTCCTCCGGTGCGCCGTCCCTCACGGTGTCATCCGCACCCTCCGCGTGCAGGGCGGCGCCGAGCGGGGAGAGCCCGCCGTGCGCCAGCACGCCGAGGAGTCCGGCCTCGCGCACCAGCGCGGCGAACGGCGCCGCTTCCTGCGGACGCGCCGGAGCGAGCGGATGATGCCAGGCCAGCACCCTCCCCCAGGCGGCCGGGTCCCGGACGCCGCAGGTGGCGGGAAGGCGCGCCGCCGCCGCGAGCAGGCCGCGGCGGAGCCGGGCGCACGCCGCGACGGGCGGTGCGGTGTCCAGCGCGGGCAGCGGCCTGCCGTCCGCGTCGTGGGCGCGCGTCGGCTCGCGGCCGAGGGCCCACCAGGCGCGCAGCAAATGGACGTACTGCTCGGCCGGTTCCCGCGCGGCCCACGCGTCGTACGCTGCGGTGACCGGCACCGCCTCCCCGTCGCGGGCCACCAGGCCGCCCGCGTACGCGCACGCCAGCACCAGCCGCACCACCGGCTCCGGGCACTGCGCCGCCCCGCCCAGCCTGGCCAGCTCGCGGGCACCGATTCCGCCGCCGCGCAGCTGAGCCGGGGGCCGGCGCGCGCACACGGCGAGCAGCGCGGCGGCGTGCCCGGTCAACTCCGCGGCGAGGGCAGCCGCCTCGCGCGCCACGTCGGCGGGGTCCAGCGGGCGCAGGTCGGGCTTGGGCGGCAGCGGGTCGAACGGCGCGTGCCAGCCGGGGCCGCGCAGGGCCAGTGCGACCTCGGCGGGCATGACGGCCTGCGACCCGAAGCGCGGGCGCACCAGCAGGGCGCGGTCGGTGGCCCACCGCTCGTCGCCGTACCGCGGCCCATGGGACGCGAGGCCCTCGGGCCCGCCCTCGCAGCGCTCGTACAGCAGCTTCCGCGTCCCGTCCGGCGCCGTGTCCACCAGCGCCCTGACCCGCTCGGGATCGCGGTGGTGCTCCAGGACCTGTTCGAGGCGCTCGGCCTTGGCCTTCGCGGGGGCGCGGCCCAACACCTCGGCGATCTGGCGCAGTTCCTCGGAGCTCCGGTCGGACAGCAGCGCGCCGAGCCGGGCCTGGAGTCCGAGCGGGGCCGGCCACCGCTGGTGCAGCGCGGGTGCCATACGCAGCCGCCCATCGGCCGAGGCCCACACCAGTGCGTGGTCGCCCAGGGTGCGCAGCGCCGCCGCCAGCGGCCCCTTGTCGCAGGGTGCGCCCAGCAGCTTCTCAAGCGCGCTGCCGGATACGGGAGTTCCCAGCGCGGCCAGCGCCTCGGCGGTCTGCAGCACGGGCAGCGGCAGCAGCGGGACGACCCGCGCCACGGCGGCGGGCCGCAGCAACCGCTCGGCCAGTTCGCCCAGCGACCGCGGCCGCGGCCCGCCCACGGCATCGGGGCGCGCGGCCAGCACCCGGCACAGCCGCTCGGCGCCGAGCGTCCGCAGCCAGGCGGCGAGCGCCGGACCGGGAGACGTGCTGATGGGGGATCACCACCTCAACCTGCCGAAGCGCCGTGACGGATGAGGCGCCCACCGTAACGGCTCCGTCGGACGGCCACCTCACGGATCAGCGAACTCGTCCACGGCGGTCGCGCGATGCCGGCTACGGGTGGAAGCGGGAGACGAAACGGCGCTGCCAGGGCGTCTCGACGGCGCGCGGGGCGTAGTGCTCCCGGACGTAGGCGACCGCCCGGTCGCCCGGCACCCCGTCGAGTACGGCGATGCAGGCCAGCGCGGTGCCGGTGCGTCCGTGCCCGCCCGCGCAGGCGATCTCGACGCGCTCGGCCTCGGCGCGCGCCCATGCTTCGCGTAGCGCGTCGGCGGCCGTACCGCGGTCGGACGGCAGCCAGAAGTCGGGCCAGCGCACCCATCGGTGCTCCCATGCCACGGCGGGGGGCCGGTGACCCAGCAGGTAGAGCGCGAACGCGGGCCGCGGGCCCTGCGGAAACGGGTGCCTCAGGCCGCGGCCCCGGATGAGCCGGCCCGAGGGCAGTCGCAGCACACCGGCCGCCGAGGACTCCCATGTCGAGGACATGGTGTGAGCGTAGCCCCCACTGTCGGGGCCATGGTGCGAGCGTAGCCCCCCCGCCGACGCACACCTGGCTCGTGTCCCCGCTCGGATTCTGCGCTCCGCTCAGGTTCTGTGCTCCGCTCAGGCGAGCGCGCCGACGGCCCGGCGGAAGGCTGCGGGCCAGCGGGCCGCCGCGGGAACGATGCGAGGAGCCAGCAGCGGGTGGTGGCGGGCCCGCAAGAGGGCCGCGGTCAGGAGGCGGTGGCGGCGCGAGGCCCGGCGCCACGCCGCCTCGTACGCCTCGGGGCGGTCGCGGCGCACACAGTCCACCAGGGCGGCGGCACCGGCGAGGGCGAGCGCGATGCCCTCGCCGGTGAGCGCGTCGACGTAGCCGGCGGCGTCGCCGACCAGCAGCACCCGGCCCGCGACCCGGCGCCGGGCGCTCTGCCGCATCGGGCCGGCCCCGCGCACCTGGCCGGGCGCCCCCGCGGCGAGCCGGCGGACCAGGTGCGGGAAGCGGGCGAGCTGCTCGTCGAAACCGCCACGACGGGTGGTCAGGAGCGCGACACCGACCAGTTCCCGGCCGACCGGCGTGATGTACGCCTCCGCGTCCGGGCCCCAGTGGACCTCGACGCAACTGCTCCACGGCGCGACCTCGTAGTGCCGGCGGAGCCCGTACCGGGCGGGGGAGGGCGCCGCGGCCTGGAGGCCGAGCGCGCGGCGCACGGGCGAGTGCAGGCCGTCGGCGGCGGCCAGGTAGCGGGCGGCGATCCCGGCCGCCGTGACCCGGTCGCCGCGCTGGACGACGGGGCCCGCGGGCCGGGGCAGGACGGGGATGCCGAGGGCGGCGGCGCGGGCGGCGAGCGCGCCGTGCAGGACGGTGCGCCGCACGCCGAGCCCCGGGCCGGTGGCGGCCGGGAACGCCGCTTCGGCGGTGTGCCTGCCGTCGAGGTAGCGGATGCCGCGCAGCGGCCGACCGGCGGCCGCCACGCCGAGGGCGCGCAGGGCGTGGACGGCGCCGGGCATCAGGCCCTCACCGCAGGCCTTGTCGATCGGCGCGGGACGCGGTTCGAGGACCGCGACGTCCAGCCCGGCGCGCGCGGCTCCGATCGCACAGGCCAGCCCGGCCGGGCCGCCGCCGGCGACAAGCAGGTCGATCACGACCGCCGACTCTAGGGGCTGTACCGCCCGATTCCCTAAGACATGTGCCATTCGGGGTACTTCGCCATCCGGCCGGGTCCGGCGGCGCGCCGTTCCCGGCCACGTGGACGTGTCGTTCCGTACGCTCCGCCGGATGGAGACCGGGAACCGGGACGGGGGCTGTGAGGGGGGCCGGACGGGTGCTGTGAGGGGGACCCGGGCGGAGGCGCGGAGGGAGGCTGGGGCGGGTGCTGTGAGGGGGGTCGGGGCGGAGGCACGGAGGGAGGCCGGGACGGGGGCCGCCGCGCGTGCGTGTCTCACCAGGCCGCGTCCCGCCGCCGTCCAGGGCCTGCTGGGCGCCTGCCACCCCCTGCCCGCCCTCGCCGTGACGGTGATGGCCACCGCCCTGGGCATCGCATGCGGCCACTCCTGGCAGACCTGCGCGCTGGTCGGCCTGGCCGTCCTGTCCGGCCAGTTGTCGATCGGCTGGAGCAACGACTGGTTGGACGCGCGCCGGGACCTCGCCACCGGCAGAGCGGACAAGCCCGTCGTGACCGGGCGTGTGGGCCCGCGCGCGGTCGGGTGCGCCTCCGCCGCGGCTCTGACCGCCTGCGTCCCGCTGTCCCTGGCCGCCGGTCTCCCGGCCGCCGCGGCGCACCTGTTCGGCGTCACGGGAGGCTGGCTCTACAACCTCGGCCTGAAACGGACCGTGTGGTCGTGGCTGGGCTACGCGATGGGCTTCGGCTCGCTGCCGGCGTTCGTCGTCCTCGCGCTGCCCGGCCACCCCCGGCCCACCTGGTGGACCTTGGCGGTCGGCGCCCTGCTGGGAGTCGGGGCGCACATCGCCAACGTCCTGCCCGACATCCCGGACGACCTGGCCACCGGCGTACGGGGCCTTCCGCAGCGCCTGGGCGCCACCGGCGCACGCCTGCTCGCCCCGCTGCCCCTCCTGGCGGGCATCGCCGTCCTCGCCTTCGCGCCGCCGGGCCCCGCGGGCGCCGCAGGCTGGTTCGCCCTCGCCGCCGGAACCGTGCTCACCGCCGCCGGGATCGTCCACCCGGCCCGCGGCAGCCGCAGCCGCGCCCCCTTCCTCACCGCGATCGCTGTGGCCGCGATCGCGGTCGCCCTGGCGTTCTCCCGTGCCGCGTCGATGACATGTCCGCATGCCCCATCGGTGACATGACCCCCTGCCACCCGGACGCGGGTGGAGATCCCACCGGAACGGCCGCCGGCGCTCTAGGCTGCGGATCTTCGACACGTCAGAAGAGGCCCCGCATGCTCCCCCCGACCTCAGCGTCCCCGCGCCTCGCCGCGGTGGGCACCGCCCTCCCTCCACGCGTGTACCGACAGGAGGACATCACCGCCAGATTCGTCGAGCACTGCCTGCCCGCCGGGCATCCCGGCCGCCGGACCATGGCTCGCATCGCGGACAACTCGGGCGTGCGTACCCGCCACTTCACCCTGCCTCTGGAGCGCTACCCCCATCTCGACGACTTCACCGAGAGCAACGACATCTGGATCGCGAACGCCCTCGACCTCGGCGAGCGGGCGTTGCGCGGCGCGCTGGGCGCCGCGGGTGTCGACGCCGACGAGGTCGACCTGATCGTGACCACGACCGTCACCGGCCTTGCCGTGCCGTCCCTGGACGCCCGCCTGGCGCGGCGGGTCGGCCTGCGCGAGGACGTCAAGCGCCTGCCGCTGTTCGGCCTCGGCTGCGTCGCGGGCGCCGCGGGCGTCGCCCGCCTCAACGACTACCTCCGGGCGTGGCCGGACCAGGTGGCCGTGCTCCTCTCCGTCGAGCTGTGCTCGCTGACCTTCCAGCCCCGCGACACCACGATCGCGAACTACGTCGCCACCAGCCTCTTCGGCGACGGGGCCGCCGCCGTCGTGGCCGTCGGCGCCGACCGCGCGGCCGATGTCCGAGGGCCGCGGGTGCTCGCCACCCGCAGCCGCCTGTATCCCGACAGCGAGCACGTGATGGGCTGGCACATCGGCGCGAACGGGTTCCGCGTCGTCCTGTCCTCCGACGTCCCCGCCATCGTCGGGAACTTCCTCCCCAAGGAGGTGCACGCCTTCCTCGACGACCACGGCCTGGCGCCCGGCGACGTCGTGACCTGGCTGTGCCACCCGGGCGGGCCGAAGGTCATCGACGCCATCACCTCCTGCCTGGACCTGCCCGCCGGCGCGCTCGACCGCACGCGCGCGTCCCTGGCCCGGGTCGGCAACCTGTCGTCCGCCTCGGTCCTGCACGTCCTGCGCGACGCGATGGCCCACCAGCCGCCGCCTCCGGGCAGCCCCGCGCTGATGATGGCCATGGGCCCCGGCTTCAGCTCCGAACTCGTCCTCCTGCGGTGGTGAGATCCCCGTGACCAGCCAGCTGTGGTTCACCCTGCTCACCGCCGCCGTCGCGGCCGAACGCCTCGCCGAGCTCGCGGTCGCCACCCGTCACACCCGCTGGGCCCGCGCCCGCGGCGGCGTCGAGCACGGCCCCGGCCACTACCCCGTGATGGTCGCCGTCCACACCGGACTGCTCGTCGGCATGCTCGCCGAAGTCCACCTGGCGCACCGGCCCTTCCTGCCGTACGCGGGGTGGGCGGCGCTGGCCCTCGCGGTCGGCGCCCAGGCGCTGCGCTGGTGGTGCGTCGCCACCCTCGGCAAGCGCTGGAACACCCGCGTCATCGTCGTCCCCGATCTGCCCCTCGTCGCGAGCGGGCCGTACCGTCTGCTGCGCCACCCCAACTACCTCGCCGTCGCCGTGGAGGGCGCCGCCCTGCCCATGGTCCACACCGCGTGGCTGACGGCCGCCGCCTTCACCGCGGCCAACGCCGCCGTGCTCGCGGTACGCCTGCGCGTCGAGAACACCGCCCTCGGGCTGGCCTCGCCATGACGCTCGATCCGGTGGCCCGTACCGCCCGGCTCACCGCCGCCGCGCGGGCCCGGGAGTCGGCCCGTGACGACCGGCTGTTCGACGACCCGCTCGCCGCCGTTCTGGCCGGGGACACCGGTCGCGCGCTGCTCGCACCGCTCGGCGACGCGTCGGTGATCGCCGTGCGGACCCGGTTCTTCGACGACGCGGTCACCCGGCTGTTCCGCACCGGCACGGACACGGGCACCGACCTACGCCAACTGGTCCTGCTCGCCGCCGGCATGGACACCCGCGCATACCGGCTCGACCTGCCCGCCGACACGGTCCTCTTCGAGTTGGACCGGCCGGAGTTGCTTGACCTCAAGGCGCGCCTGCTCGCCGGGGTCCCGGCTCCCGCTCCCGTCCCGCGCTGCATCCGGCGGACGGTCGGCGTCGATCTGGCCGACGACTGGCCGGCCGCGCTCGCAGCCGCCGGCTTCCACCCGCACCGGCCCACCTGCTGGCTCGCCGAGGGGCTGACTCCGTATCTGGAGGAGAGCGCCGTCCACCGGCTACTGGACCGGATCACCGCTCTCTCCGCGCCGGGCAGTCATCTGCTCACCGACTTCGTCGGCCGGTCGCTCCTGGAAAGCCCCCGGGCCCGCCCGATGCTGGAAGCGCTCGCCCGGTCCGGCGCCGCCTGGCACTTCGGTACGGAGGAACCGGAGCTGCTGCTGGGCGACCGGAACTGGCGCGCCGAGGTGACCCGCGTGGCCGTGGCAGGCCGGGCGATGGGCCGCCGGCCGGACTCCGTCGACGCCGAACGCACAGCACCGGACGCGCCCCAGGGCTATTTCGTCCATGGGAGCCGATGACCGTCCGGCGGCACCAGCCAAAGGCCGCGCGGGCTGATGCCGAGCGCCTGGCGCGGAATCGACGCCTCCGCGCTCCTTTACCCGAAGTGCCCGTCCGCTCGTTGGAAACTCAGGGGTGGAAACCAGCCATCCTGACTCGGCTGAGGGAACTGCTCGCAGCCGATATCGGCCAAGAGTGTCCGGGCTCCCGCACCGGGCGGCGCCGGCGCACGACGACCGCAGGTCCGTGTATACGTCATGCTTCTATGCGCCCTTGACTGCCTTGCGCTCTGCATGCTTCGCGGCAGTCGCGTGCCGGTGGGTCGTCGACCCGGAATCGGTGGCGGTGACCATGCGGTCCCGACGGAAACGCGAGCAGCGACAACCGATCGAACTACAGAACGGGATGACTCGTTCCGCCCTTCCGGCCCCCGATCCTGACCGGAAGCATGCGTCATGATCTACGAGAGTTGATCCGTAGGGCGGGGGAGATCCTGTGGGGGCACGACTCGGATTCAGAGTTCTCGGACCATTAGCCGTAACGGCGGAAGGGCGGAGCGTCCCGGTGGGAGGGGCCCGGCAGCGGGTCATTCTCGCCTTGCTGATCCTCAGCCCGGGACGGGTGGTTCCGGTTGACACCCTGGTCGACGTCGTCTGGAACGGCAGACCGCCGGCGACCGCCCGCACCCAGGTCGCCATCTGCATCGCCGCGCTGCGCAAGGCGTTCAAGGCGCAGGGCGTCGAGGACGACGTGATCGTCACAGCCCACCCCGGCTATGTGCTCAACACCGAGGGGCACGACGTCGACTGGGTCGACTTCGCCACCCGCGTCGGGGAGGCCGAGCAGGAGGCCAAGGAGGGGCGGCTGCTCGAAGCGGCGCAGCACTACGCGCAGGCGCTCGCCCTGTGGCGCGGCCCGGCGCTCTCCGGGGTGGTGGGCCAGCCGGTGGAGGACGAGGCCGCCCGTCTGGAGGAGTACCGGCTCAACGCCCTCGACGACGCGACCGCCGTACGGCTGGACCTGGGCCAGCACCAGGAGATCGTCCCGGAGCTGGCCGCCGTCGTACGGGAGCAGCCGCTGCGCGAACGCACGCTCAGGCACCTGATGCTGGCCCTGTACCGGTCGGGACGGCGGGCGGAGGCCATGGAGGCCTTCCGCAATGCGCGCAAGCAGTTCATCGACGAGCTGGGCCTCGAGCCGGGGCCCGACCTGCAGCAGCTGCACGACGCGATCCTGCGCGACGACAGCTCCCTCGACGCGCCCGGCACCGCGCCCGCCGCGCCCACCCAGACCGAGTCGACGGTGGTGCCTTCCGAACTTCCGCCCGACATCCCGGGGTTCATCGGCCGGGACGCCGAGCTCGCCGGTCTCGACTCCCTGGTCTCCGACGGCGGGGGCGGCCACGGGCCCAGGGTCGGCCTGATCACCGGGGCGGCGGGGATCGGCAAGACAGGACTGGCGGTGCGCTGGGCCCACCGGGTCCACGAGCGCTTCCCCGACGGCCGGCTCTACGCCGAGATGCGGGGCTACGACGGGCACCACACGCCCACGGGGGCGGGCGACGTGCTCAGCCGCTTCCTGCGGTCGTTCGGGGTGCCGAGCGACCAGATCCCGTCCGGTCTGGAGGAGCGGACCGCGCTCTACCGGTCGCTGCTCGCGCACCGCAAGGTCCTCATCGTCCTCGACAACGTGCGCAGTTACGCGCAGATCAAGGACCTGCTGCCCGGGGTCGGCGAGTGCTGCGTCGTCATCACCAGCAGGGAGCAGATGGAGGAGCTGGTCACCTGGCCGCCGCGGGCCAGGGTGCACCTGGGCCTGCTGGCCGAGCCGGAGGCGGTCGGGCTGCTCGCCGCCATCGTCGGTGAGCCGCGGATCGCGGGCGCCCCGGCCGACGCGGCCACGCTCGCGGGGCTGTGCGACCGGCTGCCGCTGGCCCTGAGGATCGTCGCGGCCAGGCTGGCCTCCAAGCCGCACTGGACGGTACGGCACATGGTGACCCGGCTCCGCGACGAGCAGCGCCGGCTCGACGAACTCAGCCAGGGCGAGTCCCAGGTGCGGGCGAGCCTCGAACTGAGCTACCGCTACCTCTCCGACGGCGCGGCCAGCCTGTACCGCAGGCTCGGGCTGCTGACCGCCCCGGACTTCGCCGCCTGGTCCGCGTCCGCCCTCCTCGACATCGAGGCGCTGGAGGCCGAGCGGCTCATCGAGCAGCTCGTCGACGCCCAGTTCCTGGAGGTGGTCGGGGTCGACGCGACCGGCCACATGCGCTACCGGTTCCAGAACCTGCTGCGGCTGTACGCCGGCGAGCGCGCGGCGCAGGAGGAGACCGCCGAGCAGCGGTGGGCCGCCCGCGACCGGCTTTTCCGTACGTACCTGACCCTCGCGGAGGACGCCCACCGCCGGGAGTACGGCGGCGACTTCAGCGTGCTCCACGGCACGGTGGAGCGCTGTCCGCTGGACGCCGAGCTGACCGACGAGCTCCTGGTCGCGCCCCTGGAGTGGTTCGAGGCCGAGCGGCTCTCGCTGCGTGCCGTCATCGACCAGGCGGCCGAGCTCGGCATGGACGAGCTCGCCTGGGACCTGGCGATCTCGATGGCGGTGCTCTTCGAGACCCGCAACTACATCGAGGACTGGCGGCTGTGCGCCGAGCGCGCCCTTGCGGCCACCCGCGCCGCGGGGAACCCGCGCGGGGAGGCCGCGATGCTGACCGACCTCGGCGCCGTCGAGCTGCGGCTGCGCAACCTCCCGCAGGCCGCCGCGTACCTGACGGAGGCGCTGGCCCTGCACGTGCGGGTCGGTGAACGCCACGGCGAGGCGCTGACCCTGCGGCACCTGGCGATCCACGACCGGATGCAGGGCGACCTGGACACCGCGATGCGGCGCCTCCTCACGGCCCTGGGCGTCTTCCAGGCGGTGGGCGACCGGTCGTCCGAGGCGCACGCGATGAACAACATGGCGCAGATCGAGCTGGACCTCGGCAGGCCGGAGGCCGCCATCCGGCTCGGCCTGGAGGCGGTCCGGCTGTCGGAGAGCATCGGCCGGGGCGGGGCCCGGGGCGTGGCGCAGAGCACGCACCGGCTCGGCTGGGCGTACCTGGCGCAGGGGCGTCCGGACCAGGCGGAGGAGGCGTTCCTGCGTGTGGTGCACATCGTCAAGGAGAAGTCCGACATCGTCGGCCTCGCGTACGCGCTGTTGGGCCTCGGCGAGACCCGGCTCGCCGCCGGCGCCGGGCAGCAGGCGCTCGACACCCTGACGGACGCCCTGGACATCGCCTCGCGGATCGACAGCCCGCTGGTGGAGGGGCAGATCAACCTGGCCATCGGCGGCGCGCTGCGCGCCCTGGACCGGCCCGGCGGCGAGGAGTACCTGCGGGCAGCGCAGGCCATCTTCGACCGGATCGGCGCCCGGCCGTGGCAGGAACGGGCCGCGCAGGCGCTCAACTCGGCGGCATGCTGAGCGAGGCGGCGGCCGGCCCGGGACGAATGGCTCCGGCCGCCGCTCTCCTGCCGCCGCTCCGGACTGGAGGTTTTCCCCCATGTTCGGGGATGCCCGGCACCGGTAGCGTTCGTCCCGTCACACTTGGTTCATGACGGGGGCAGGGGAGGGGTGAGCGATGGATGCCACGGCTGGGGCCGTCATCACAGCTGCTGTCATGCTCAGCTGCACGATGTTCATCGTGGCGGCGCTGTTCTGGTTCTCCACGGGGCACACGCGTCGGCGGTACGCGGCCGTCGAGCGGCTCGCCGTGGAGCAGAAGGATCTGCGGAACGAGCTGGCCGAGGTCTCCGGCCGCATACGGGCCATCCAGCGGCTGCTCGAGGACCCGGTCGACTAGCGCGGTGACCGGGC
Source organism: Streptomyces sp. XD-27 (assembly GCF_030553055.1). Lineage (NCBI taxonomy): Bacteria > Bacillati > Actinomycetota > Actinomycetes > Kitasatosporales > Streptomycetaceae > Streptomyces > Streptomyces sp. XD-27. The sequence continues at coordinate 1,395,175 of NZ_CP130713.1, read as the reverse complement.
AGGCCCCGCTGGCCGAGCGCTGAGAGGAAACCCGTACCGGCCGCGGGGGATCGGCCGGTACGGGTGGTATGGGTGGTACGGGGGAGTAGCGGGGGTCAGACGGCGGTCAGGGCCGCGAGTCGCGCGCCGATGTCGCCGACCAGGTCGGCGGCGTGCTCCACGAGGTAGAAGTGGCCGCCGCCCGCGAAGCCGCGCGCGGTGAAGGCGCCGGGGCTGGTGCCGGCCCAGGCCAGGACGGACTCGGCGGGCACGTCCGGGTCGGCCTCGCCATAGAACGCGGCCACCGGGACGCCGACTTCGCACAGCTCGGCCTCGGCCGCGTAAGCGTCCAGGAGCCGGTAGTCGGCGCGGATCGCCGGCAGCACGAGGTCGAGCAGCTCGGGGTGGTCGAGCGCGGCGGCCAGCGGCCCGCCGCGCCGTCTGACGTCGGCGACCAGGGCCTCGTCGTCGGCGAGAGGGAACGCGCGGAGCCGGTGCGGTGCGGCGCGCCCGGAGACCATCAGCAGGTCCGGAACGCCCGACGTCCGCATGCGCAGCGCCACTTCGTACGCCACCGAGGCACCCATGCTGTGGCCGAAGAACGCCGTGGGCAGTGCGGGCAGCCCGCCGAGCGCCGCGGCGACCGAGTCGGCGAGCTCCGCCATGCCGGACGCCGGTTCGTCGAGGATCCGGTCCTCGCGGCCCGGGTAGCGCACCGCGAGCAGTTCGATGTCGGGAGCGAGCCACCGCGGCCAGTCGCGGAAGAAGCCGGCCGCGCCGCCGGCGTGCGGGAAGCAGACGAGGCGGACGCGGGGCCGGCCCGCGGCGTGCAGCGTACGCAGCCAACGGGAGCTCAGGGAGCCGGGGGAGGGAGGCGGGGCGGTGGTCATCCCGGTCACCTCCGCCTGCGGAACCGGCGGGCGGACAGCGGAGCCAGGACCGCGATCATGCCGAGGCTCCAGGCCAGCGCGGCGATCACGTGCTCGCCCGCCGGGCCGCCGGTCATCAGGGCGCGGGAGGAGTCGACCACCGAGCTCATCGGGTTGTGGGTGACCAGATAGCCCAGCCAGCCGGGCATCGTGTCCGGCGCGACGAAGATGGAGCTGCCGAACTGCAGGGGCACCATCGCCAGCATGCCCACGCTCTGCACGGTCTCGATGGTGCGTGCCGTGAGCCCGATCAGGGCGTGCAGCCAGGCCAGCGCGATCCCGTACAGGAGGATCAGGGCGATCGCCGCCGCCGCCTGGAGCGGTCCGGTCCGCACCCGGAAGCCGATCAGCAGGGCGAACGCGAACACCACGAGCAGGCTGACCAGCATCCGCAGCGCGTCCGCGAGGATCCGGCCCGCGAGGACCGCCGAGGGGGCCATCGGCAGGGTGCGGAACCGGTCCATGACGCCGTTGTTGAAGTCGACGTTGAGGCTGATGCCGGAGGTGCGGGACGCGATGGTGGTGGTCAGCGCCATGATGCCGGGCATCACGTACTGGCGGTAGGCGCCGCTGCTGCCGGAGATCGCCCCGCCGAAGATGTAGACGAAGATCAGGGCGAAGACGACCGGCATCAGCGTGGCGTCCAGGACCTGGCCCGGACTGCTCAGCACCTTGCGCAGATTGCGCCGCGTGATGGCCAGCGTATGGCTGGCGGCCCGGCGGGCGCCCGGGATGCCGCCGGTGGCGAGGGCCGTGCTCATGCCGCGCTCCTGGCGGTCTCGGCGCCGGTCCGGCCGGCGGCGGTCAGGGACGTGACCGGGGCGGCGCCGGTCAGCGTGAGGAACACGTCGTCGAGGCTGGGGACCTGGGTATCGATCCGGGCCACCGGGATCCCGGACGCGCCGAGCACCCGGACCGTCTCGGTGACCAGCCGACCCTCCCGGTCCAGCGGCAGCCGGACCAGGCCCTCCGCCTCGTCCACCCCGACCGGGCCGATCCCGGCCAGCTCCAGGGCGCGGCGCATCTCGGCGAGGTCGCCGCGCCGCTGCGGGGTGATGTGCAGCACCGGTCCGCCGATGCGCTCACGCAGTTCGGACGCGGTGCCGGAGGCGATGACCTCGCCCTGGTCGATGACGACGATCGCGTCGGCGAGGGCCTCGGCCTCCTCCATGTACTGCGTGGTGAGCAGCACCGTGGTGCCCTTCGCGGCGAGGCCGCGCACCTCGTCCCACAACTCGTTGCGGCTGCGCGGGTCGAGCCCGGTGGTGGGCTCGTCGAGGAAAAGGACTTTCGGGTCGCCGAGGAGGCTCGCGGCGAGGTCGAGCCGCCGCCGCATTCCACCGGAATAGCCTTTCACGGGGCGCCCGCCCGCCTCGGTGAGACGGAATCGCTCCAGCATCTCGTCGGCGCACGAACGGGCCTTGGCGCGGCCCATGCTGAGCAGCCGGCCGATCAGATAGAGGTTCTCCCAGCCGGAGATGTCCTCGTCCACGGCGGCGTACTGCCCGGTCATCCCGATCAGGCAGCGCACCTCGCGGGCCTGCCGTGCCACGTCGTAGCCGTGGATGAGCGCCTTCCCGGAATCCGGCTTGACCAGGGTGGACAGCATGCGGACGGTCGTCGTCTTGCCGGCTCCGTTGGGGCCGAGAAGACCCAGGACGGTGCCCTCGGGCACCTCGAAGGACACCCCCCGCACGGCGCGGGTGCCCCCGTATGTCTTGGCCAGGTCTTCTACGCGTATGGCAGGGGTCGTGATCGTCATCGGATCCTCTCGGTGTCCGCGGGAACAGCGGCGATGGGAGGCTAGGACGTTCTTCTATCGATGGCTTATCGAAAGGGCTCGACGCGGCGGCGCGGCAGTCGGAAACGTTCTTGATAACGCCATGAAAGGGCGGCTTCTTAACGTCCACCGACATGTGGAACGCGAATTGAGGAGTCGGATCCATGTCTGGTGTGGCGATACGGGACCTGGGGCCGTCCGAGCCGGTCGGGGCGCGGACCGGTCTGCTGCGACGGCTCGCGGAACACGCGGCCCGCACTCCCGACGGCATCGCGGTGTCGGGGGCTCGAGCGCGCTGGAGTTACCGCGAGTTCGAACGGGAGACCGCGCGGCTCGCCGACCGGCTGCGGCACGCGGGGATCGGGGCCGGGGACACGGTCGCGATCCACGCGCGGCGCACGCCGGCCCTGGCCCTGGCGCTGGTGGCGGTCGCGCGCAGCGGCGCGGCGTTCGTGGTGTGCGACGCCGCGCACCCGGCCGGGCGGCTCCGCCTCCAGGCCGAGCAGGCCGCGGTGCGGGCCTGGATCGCCTGCGACCCGCGGGGGATCCCGGACGGGCTCGCGGACGGGCTGCCGGTACTCCTGGCGGCGGGCGCCGGAACGCCCGCCTCGGACGGCGAAACGTCCGCCGGGGGCGTCGAAACGGCCGCCGCGCGCGGCGAAACGGCCGCCCGGCGCGGTGAGTCGGCGGCCGCCCCGCTCGGTGGCGCCGCCTACGTCGCCTTCACCTCCGGTACCACCGGGCGGCCGCGCGGCGTCATCGGCGACTGGGAACCGGTCGAGCACTTCATCGAGTGGTACGTCGCCACGTACGCGCTCGACCGGACCGTGCGCGGCGCCGTGCTCTCCGGACTCGGCCACGACCCCCTGCTGCGGGATGTGTTCGTGCCGCTGTGGACCGGCGGGACGGTCGTGTTCCCCGAAGCCGACGTACGCGAGGCCCGGGCGGTCGCCCAGTGGCTCGCCGACGAGCGGATCACCCTCGTCCACCTGACGCCCGGCCTCGGCGACGCGCTCGCCGACAGCGCGCCCGAGGGCGGCTGGCCGAGCCTCCACCTGGCCGGATTCGGCGGTGAGCCGCTCACCTGGCGCACCGTCGACGCCTGGACGGGACACGCGCCGAAGGCCCGCGTCCTCAACCTCTACGGCACCACCGAGACCCCGCAGGCCGTCTCGGTGTACGCCGCCGCCGACCCCGGCCGCCCCGCCCCGGCGCGGCAGGGCTCCCGCGTGCCGCTCGGACCCGGCATCGACGGGGTCGAGCTCATGGCCGACGGCGGCGAACTGGTCGTCCGCACCGCCTACCTGGCGCGCTACGCCGACGACACCGCTCCCGAGGGCTTCGGCGACAGCTACCGCACCGGCGACCTGGTGCGCCCGCTGCCCGGCGGCGCCTGGGAGTTCGCGGGCCGCCGCGACCAGCAGACCAAGATCCGCGGCCACCGGGTGGAGCCCGCCGAGACCGAAGCCGTCCTCCTCGCCGCGCCCGGCGTCGCCCAGGCCGTCGTCACCGTGAGTGGCGAGGCCCTGGTCGCCCATGTGGTGGCCACGCCCGGTCGCGACGTACCGGCGGACGAGGCCCGGCGGTTCGCGGCCGACGACGTACGGCGGTTCGCGGCCGAGCGGCTGCCCGAGTACGCGGTGCCCGCCCGGGTCGTCGTCCACGACGCGCTGCCGCTCACCCCCAACGGCAAGGTCGACCGGGCCGCGCTCGCCGCGCCCCAGGCGGACACCACCGGCGGGCGGGCCCCGGCGAACCCGCGCGAGGAGGCCCTGTGCGCCCTGTTCGCCGAGGTGCTCGGCGTCCCCCGGGTCGGCCCGGACGACGACTTCTTCGCCCTCGGCGGCCACTCGCTCAAGGCCAACCGCCTCGTCAACAAGGTGCGCCGGCTCCTCGGCGCGGCCCTCCCGGTCGGCGCGGTCTTCGACGCGCCCACCCCCGCCCGGCTCGCCCGCGGGCTCGACGCGGCCACCGGCGGTCAGACGGTCCTGGCCCCGCGGCCCGCCCGGAGCGGCTCCCGCTGTCCAGCGCCCAGCGCAGGCTCTGGTTCCTCCAGCAACTGGACGCCGACGACACCTCGTACAACATCGCCCTCACCCTCAAGCTGACCGGCCCACTCGACCGGCGGGCGCTCGCCGCCGCGCTCGGCGACCTCACCGACCGGCACGAGGTGCTGCGCACCGTCTACCGCCAGTACGGCGGCGAACCCCGCCAGGTCGTGCTCCCCGCCGCGCGGCCCGAACTGCACACGGTGGACACCACCGAGGCCGAGCTGCCCGCCGAACTCACCCGCCAGGCCCGGCACCGCTTCGACCTGGCCGCCCAGCCGCCGCTGCGGACCGTGCTGCTGTCCACGGGGCCCGAGCGCCACGCCCTGCTCGTCCTGGTCCACCACATCGCCGCCGACGGCGCCTCCTTCGGCCCGCTCGGCCAGGACCTCTCCGCGGCCTACACCGCCCGGCTCGCCGGACACGCCCCCGACTGGGACCGGCTCCCCGTCCAGTACGCCGACTTCACCCTGTGGCAGCGCGCCGTCGAGCGCCCCGAGGACGACCTCGCCTACTGGGCGGGCCGCCTCGCCGGGCTGCCCGACGTCCTGGAGCTGCCCACCGACCGGCCGCGGCCCGCCGTGGCGTCCGGGCGCGGCGGGCAGGTGCGGTTCACCGTGGCGGCGGACCTGCACACCCGGCTCACCGACCTCGCCCGGGCCACCGGCACCACCGTGTTCATGACCGTACGGGCGGGCCTGGCCGCGCTGCTCACCCGGCTCGGCGCCGGCACCGACGTCCCCGTCGGCACCGCCACCATCGGCCGCGCCGACGACCTCCTCGACGGGCTGATCGGCTGCTTCGCCAACACGGTGTGCCTGCGCACCGACACCTCCGGCGACCCGAGCTTCCGCGAACTGCTCGGCCGGGTCCGCGCGGGCGATCTCGCCGACCTCTCCCACCAGGACCTGCCGCTCGACCGCGTCGTGGAGCACCTCAACCCGGCCCGCTCTCTCGCCTACCACCCGCTGTTCCAGACCATGCTGACCTTCCAGGGCGCCGAGCACACCCGCTTCGCGCTGCCGGGCCTGGAGGTGGCCACCGACACCGCCGACCGCCGCGCCGCCAAGGTCGACCTGTCCTTCCTCTTCGAAGAGGAAGGCGACGCCCTCGCCGGCACCCTGGAGTACGCCACCGACCTCTTCGACCACGAGACCGCCGAGCACCTCGCGGCCCGCCTGGTGCGCCTCCTCGGCGCCGCCACCGCCCGGCCCGAACTCCCCATCGGCGACCTGGAGATCCTCGACGCCGCCGAGCGCGACCGGCTCCTGGTGGACTGGAACGACACCGCGCACCCGGTCGCCGCGGCCACCCTGCCCGAGCTGTTCGAGGACCAGGTGCGGCGCACCCCGGACGCGATCGCCGCCGAGTACGCCGGAGTGGGCCTGACGTACCGGGAGCTCAACGAGCGCGCCAACCGGATCGCCCGCCGCCTCATCGGCCTGGGCGCGGGCCCCGAGACGTACGTGGCGGTCGCCCTGGAGCGCTCCCTCGACCTCGTCGCCGCGCTGCTCGGCATCGTCAAGGCGGGCGCCGCCTACCTGCCCCTGGACACCACCCACCCGGCCGACCGGATCGCCTTCGTCCTCGACGACATCCAGCCGGTCGCCGTCATCACCACCACGGCCGTGTCGGCACAGCTGCCCATGGACGCGGAGCAGGTGCTGCTGGACGCCGCCGGCACCCAGGCGGACCTGCGGGCGACGGCCGCCACCGACGTCACCGACGCCGAGCGCACCGCCCCCTCGCCCCCGCCCACCCCGCCTACGTCATCTTCACCTCCGGTTCCACCGGCCGCCCCAAGGGCGTCGTGGTCGAGCACCGGTCGCTGGGCGCCTACCTGGCCTGGGCCCGGCACGCGTACGACAGCGCCGGCGGGCGGGCCCTGGTGCACTCGCCGGTCTCCTTCGACCTCACGGTCACCGGGCTCTTCGCCCCGCTCACCGCGGGCGGCACGGTCCAGCTCGTCGAACTCGACGGCCGCGCACGGGCCCAGGCCCCTCGCACCCAGCCGGACTTCGTGAAGGCCACCCCCAGCCATCTGCCGCTCCTGATCGAGCTGGACGGCGGCTTCTCACCGGCCCGCCAGCTCGTCCTGGGCGGCGAGTCGCTGATGGGCGAGGTGCTCGACCAGTGGCGGGCCCGGCACCCCGAGGCGACCGTGATCAACGAGTACGGGCCGACCGAGACCACCGTCGGCTGCACCGAGTACCGCATCCGCCCCGGCGAGCGCGTGCCGACCGGAGTGGTCACCATCGGCCGCCCGGTCTGGAACACCAGGATGTACGTCCTGGACGCCCGGCTGCGCCCGGTCCCCGCCGGGGTGCCCGGCGAGCTGTACATCGCGGGCGACCTGGTCACCCGCGGCTACCACGGGCGCCCCGGGCTCACCGCGGCCCGCTTCGTCGCGGACCCGTTCGGGCCCCCCGGCGCCCGGATGTACCGCTCCGGCGACCTGGCGCGCTGGAACCGGGGCGGCCTGCTGGAGTTCATCAGCCGGGTGGACCACCAGGTCAAGGTGCGCGGCTTCCGCATCGAGCCGGGAGAGATCGAGGCCGTGCTCGGTGCCCACCCCGCCGTACGGCAGGCGGCCGTCGTGGTGCGCGAGGACCGGCCGGGCGACAAGCGGATCGTCGCCTACGCCGTGCCGGAGAGCCCCGCGTCGCAGAGCCCCGCCCCGGACGACCTGCGCGCCTGGGCCGCCGAGCGGCTGCCCGAGTACATGGTCCCGGCGGCCGTCGTCCTCCTCGACGCGTTCCCCGCCACCGCCAACGGGAAGCTGGACCGCGCCGCCCTGCCCGCGCCCGAGGACCGGCCCGCCGCACCCGGCGGTCCCGCGCCCCGCACGGCCCGCGAGGAGATCCTGTGCGGACTCTTCGCCGAGGTGATCGGCGCCGACGAGGTCGGCGTGGACGCCAACTTCTTCGACCTGGGCGGCCATTCGCTGCTCGCGACCCGGCTGATCGGCCGCATCCGGGTGGTCTTCGGAGCCGAGGTCTCCCTCCGTACGCTCTTCGAGGCGCCCACGGTGCGCGAGATGGCGGCCCGCATCGACACCGCCGAACGCGCCCGTACCCCGCTGCTGCCGCAGCCGCGCCCCGAGCGCCTCCCGCTCTCCCCCGCACAGCGCCGCCTGTGGTTCCTGGGCCGGCTGGAGGGCCCGAGCGCGACCTACAACGTGCCGCTGGTGCTGCGCCTCGACGGCTCACTGGACGCGGCGGCGCTGCGCGCTGCCCTCGGCGACGTCGTGGCCCGCCACGAGAGCCTGCGCACGCTGCTCCCCGAGGACGGGGGAGTGCCCCGGCAGGAGATCCTGCCCGCCGGCCGCGCGGGCGTGGCGCTCCCCGTCGAGGAGGGCACCCCCGAGGAGCTGGACGCGGCGCTCGCCCGGGCGGCCCGGCACGCCTTCGCGCTGGACGCCGAACTCCCCCTCCGCGCGACCCTCTTCCGGTACGGGACGCGGCGGCACGCCCTGCTGCTCCTGATCCACCACACCGCCGCGGACGGCTGGTCGACGGGACCGCTGCTGCGGGACCTGTCGCAGGCGTACGCGGCCCGCCTCGACGGGCACCCCCCGCGGTGGGACGCACTCGACGTGCAGTACGCCGACTACGCGCTGTGGCAGCAGGAGGCGCTGGGGTCCGAGGACGACCCGGACAGCCCGCTCTCCCGCCAGATCGCCTACTGGACCCACCAGTTGGCGGGCATGCCGGAGCTGATCGAGCTGCCGCTGGACCGGCCCCGCCCGGCCGCCGCCTCCCATCGCGGCGAACTGGTGCCCTTCCACGTCGGAGCCGACACGCACCGCGCGCTCACGTCCCTGGCCCGTACCACCGGCACCACCGTGTTCATGGTGTTCCACGCGGCCCTCGCGGCGCTGCTCACCCGCCTCGGCGCGGGCACCGACGTGCCGGTGGGCACGGCGGTCGCCGGGCGCTCGGACCAGGCTCTCGACGAGCTCGTCGGGTTCTTCGTGAACACGCTGGTGCTGCGTACGGACACCTCCGGCGACCCGTCCTTCCGCGAACTCCTCGAACGCGTCCGGGAGGTCGACCTCGCGGCCTTCGCGCACCAGGACGTGCCGTTCGAGCGTCTCGTCGAGGTCGTCAACCCGGTCCGCTCCCTCGCCCACCACCCCCTGTTCCAGGTGATGCTCGTCCAGCAGGAGGACGCGGAAGGGCAGCTGGCGCTGCCGGGCGCCACCGGCCGGGTCGAGGACCTGAACGCGGGCGTCGCCAAGTTCGACCTGATCCTCAGCATCCAGGAGGACAGCGGCACCGGCGGCATCGGCGGGAACCTCGGCTTCGCCACCGACCTCTTCGACCGCCCCACCGCCGCCGCCCTCGGCGACCGCCTGGTACGGATCCTGGAGACGGCCGCGGCCGACCCGGACCAGCGCGTGAGCGACCTCCGCGTCGTCACCGAGGAGGAGCGCCGCACCCTGCTGCACGCCTGGAACGACACCGCGCGGGACATCCCGGCGGGCTCCCTGCCCCGGCTCTTCGCCGCGCAGGCCGCCCGGACCCCCCACGCGACCGCCCTGCGGCTCGGCCCGGACACCCTCACGTACGCCGAACTCGACCGCCGCGCCAACCGGTTCGCCCATCGGCTCATCGCCGAGGGCGTGGGCCCCGAATCCCGGGTGGCGCTCTTCCTGGAGCGCTCCTTCGACGCGGTCGTCGCGATGATCGGGATCCTCAAGGCCGGCGGCATGTACGTGCCCCTCGACGTGCGCTACCCGGCCTCCAGGCTCCGCGTCATCCTCGACCAGGCCGCCAGCACGCTGGTCGTCACCGACCGCACCGACCTCGAACTGCCCGCAGACGTACGCGTATTGGCCCCGTCGGCCGACGGGCAGCCCGACCACGACCCGGCCGTGCCGGTCCACCCCGGGCAGCTCGCCTACGCGATGTTCACCTCCGGATCCACCGGCACCCCCAAGGGAGTCGCGGTCGCCCACGCGAACATCGTGGCGCTCGCCGCCGAGGGCTCCTTCCACGGCGGCGCCCACCAGCGCGTCCTGCTGCACTCGCCGCTCGCCTTCGACGCGTCGACGTACGAGCTGTGGGCGCCGCTGCTCGCGGGCGGGGAGGTCGTCATCGCGCCGCCGGGCGAGGTGGACGTCGACGCCCTGAAGAGGCTGCTGACCGGCGAGACCGGAGAGCCGCTGACGGCGGCCTTCTTCACCACCGCGCTGTTCAACCTGCTCGCCGAGGAGGAGGGCGACCCGCTCGCCGGGCTGCGCGAGGTGTGGACCGGAGGCGAGGCCGGCTCGGTCACGGCCATGCGCCGCGCCGTCGACCGGTGCTCCGGCACCCAGGTCGTGCACGTGTACGGGCCCACCGAGTCCACCACGTTCGCCACCCGGCACCTGGTCCGCCGGCCCTACGACTACCGGGCCACCCCGCCCATCGGCGGCCCCATGGACAACACCACCGCCCACGTCCTCGACGATCGGCTGCGGCCGGTGCCGGTGGGGGTGCCGGGCGAGCTGTACATCGGTGGCGCTGGGTTGGCGCGCGGTTATCTGGGGCGTGCGGCGCTGACGGCGGGCCGGTTCGTGGCCAGTCCGTACGGGCCGCCGGGGGCGCGGATGTACCGCACGGGCGACGTCGTGCGGTGGCGAGCCGACGGCCAGTTGGAGTTCGTCGGCCGGGCCGACCACCAGGTGAAGGTGCGGGGTTTCCGTATCGAGCTGGGGGAGATCGAGTCGGTGCTCGCGGCGCTGCCGGGCGTGGTGCAGGTGACGGTCGTGGTGCGGGAGGACCGGCCTGGTGACAAGCGGATCGTGGCCTATGTGGTCGGCGACGCGGAGTCGGACGCGTTGCGTGCCGGGTCGGTGGAGCGGCTGCCGGAGTACATGGTGCCGTCCGCCTTCGTACGGCTCGACGCGCTGCCGCTGACGCCCAACGGCAAGCTCGACCACAAGGCGCTGCCCGCCCCGGAGTACGGGACTGCGGGCCCCGGCCGGGCCCCGCGCACCGCGCAGGAGGAGATCCTGTGCGGCCTGTTCGCCGAGGTCCTGGGGCTTGAGCAGGTCGACCCGGAGGCCAACTTCTTCCAGGTCGGCGGCCATTCGCTGCTCGCCACCCGCCTGATCAGCCGCATCCGCTCGGTCTTCGACGCCGAGGTCACCATTCGCACCCTGTTCGAGAACCCGACGGTGGAGACCCTCGTGGGCCGCCTCGCGGGTGCCGAGAAAGCCCGGCCCAAGCTGCGGCCGATGAAGAGGTCTAAGGAGACGTCATGATTCCGCTCTCTTACGCACAGCGGCGGCTGTGGTTCCTGTACCGCCTGGAGGGCCCGAGTGCGACGTACAACGTGCCGCTGGCGCTGCGTCTCGACGGGCCTCTGGACGCCGAGGCGATGAGCGCGGCAGTCGTCGACGTGGTGGCGCGGCACGAGAGCCTGCGGACGGTCTTCCCGGCCGTCGACGGGGTGCCCCGACAGGACATCCGGCCCGCCGAGCGGGTCACCGGGCTGCTGAACACCGTGGCGGTCGCGGCCGCCGACCTGGAGGCCGCTCTGGAGGAAGCCGCCCGGTACGCCTTCGCGCTGGAGACCGAACTCCCCTTCCGGGCGACCCTGTTCCGGGTCGACGGGGAGCGGGACGTGCTGCTGCTCGTTCTGCACCACATCGTGGCGGACGGCTGGTCGGCGGGTCCGATGCTGCGGGACCTGTCGCAGGCCTATGCGGCCCGTCTCGGCGGGTGCGCCCCAGGGTGGGACGCACTCGATGTGCAGTACGCGGACTACGCGCTGTGGGAGCGGGAGGTGCTGGGTTCGGAGGACGACCCGGACAGCCTGCTCTCCCGGCAGGTCGCCTACTGGCGGGAGCAGCTGGCGGGTGTGCCGGAGCTGGTCGAGTTGCCGCTGGATCGGCCGCGTCCGGCGGTGGCGTCCCACGCCGGTGACGAGATCGACTTCTTGATCCCTGCCGGTGTGCATCGGTCGCTGTCGGGGCTTGCTGCGGAGTCCGGGTCGACGATGTTCATGGTGTTGCACGCGGCGTTGGCGGCGTTGTTGACGCGGCATGGTGCGGGGACGGATGTGCCGGTGGGGACGGTGGTCGCCGGGCGTTCGGATGAGGCTCTGGAGGATCTGGTCGGGTTCTTCGTGAACACGCTGGTGCTGCGTACGGACACCTCGGGTGATCCGTCGTTCCGTGAACTCCTCGAACGTGTCCGGGAGGTCGACCTCGCGGCCTTCGCGCACCAGGACGTGCCGTTCGAGCGTCTCGTCGAGGTCGTCAACCCGGTCCGGTCCCTCGCCCACCACCCGCTGTTCCAGGTCATGCTTGTCCTGCAGAACAACGCCGAAGGGCAGCTGGCGCTGCCGGGCGTCACCGGCCGGGTCGAGGACCTCGCCGTCGGCACGGCCAAGTTCGACCTCACCTTCACCCTCCACGAGCGGCACACCGCCGACGGCACCCCCGACGGACTGGCCGGATCGCTCACCTACGCCACGGATGTGTTCGACCGGGGTTCGGTCGAGGTGTTGGTGGGGCGTCTGGTGCGGTTGCTGGAGTCGGTGGCGGGTGATCCCGGGCGTCCGGTGGGTGAGTGGGATGTGCTGGCTCCGGGGGAGCGGGCGCGGCTGCTGGAGGAGTGGAACGACACCGGCTGTGAGGTTCCGGCCGGGTCGCTGGTGGAGTTGTTCGAGGAGCGGGTGCGGTGTGCTCCGGGTGCGGTGGCGGTGGAGTTCGGTGAGCTGGCGCTGTCGTATGGGGAGGTGAACGCGCGGGCGAACCGGCTCGCCCGCTGTCTGGTGGGTGTCGGGGTCGGTCCCGAGCGGCGGGTGGCGGTGGCGTTGCCGCGGTCGGTGGATTGGCTGGTGGCGGTGCTGGCGGTGATGAAGGCGGGTGGTGCGTATGTGCCGGTGGATCCGGACTATCCGCGGGACCGGATCGGGTACATGCTGGCGGACGCGGAACCCGTCTGCACGCTGGCGACGGCGGCGACTGCCGGGGTGCTGCCGGAGGGCGTGAGCCCGATCCTGGTGGAGGGCCTGGAGCTGGGTGGGTTCGATGCGGCGGATCTGTCGGATGCCGAGCGCCTCGCGCCGCTGCTGGTGGGCTCTCCGGCGTACGTGATCTACACCTCCGGATCGACCGGGCGCCCCAAGGGCGTCGTCGTCACCCACGCCGGCATCGCCGACTTCGCGTACTCACAGATCCGCTCCTGTGACGTCACCGAGGACAGCCGGGTGCTGAAGTTCGCCTCGCCGAGCTTCGACGCCACCGTGTGGGAACTGGTCCTGGCGCTGCTTTCGGGGGCGCGGCTGGTGCTGGCGCCGGCGGAGGAGCTGCTGCCGGGCGAGCCGCTGGCCGGGGTGCTCGCCCGGCACGGGGTGACGCACGCGCTGCTGCCCCCGGCGGCCCTCGCGGTGCTGCCGGACGACGGGCTCCCGGACGGGATGACGCTGGTCGTGGGCGGCGAGGCGTGCCCGCCGGCGATGGTGGGCAAGTGGTCGCGAGGCCGCCGCATGATCAACGCGTACGGCCCGACCGAGGCCACCGTGGTCGCCACCATGAGCGGCCCGCTGTCCGGGGCCGTCACGCCACCCATCGGCACCCCGCTCCCCAACTCCAGTGCGTACGTGCTGGATTCGGGGCTGCGGCCGGTGCCGGTGGGGTGCCGGGTGAGTTGTACGTGGCGGGTCCCGGGTTGGCGCGCGGGTATCTGGGGCGTGCGGCGCTGACGGCGGGCCGGTTCGTGGCCAGTCCGTACGGGCCGCCGGGGACGCGGATGTACCGCACGGGCGACGTCGTGCGGTGGCGAGCCGACGGCCAGTTGGAGTTCGTCGGCCGGGCCGATCACCAGGTGAAGGTACGCGGATTCCGCATCGAGCTGGGTGAGATCGAGTCGGTGCTCGCGGCGCTGCCAGGAGTGGCGCAGGCGGTGGCCGTGGTGCGGGAGGACCGGCCTGGTGACAAGCGGATCGTGGCCTACGTGGTCGGCGACGCCGAGTCGGACGCGTTGCGTGCCGGGTCGGTGGAGCGGCTGCCGGAGTACATGGTGCCGTCCGCCTTCGTACGGCTCGAGGCGCTGCCGTTGACGCCCAACGGGAAGTTGGACCACAAGGCGCTGCCTGCCCCGGAGTACGGGACTGCGGGCCCCGGCCGGGCCCCGCGCACCGCGCAGGAGGAGATCCTGTGCGGTCTCTTCGCCGAGGTCCTCGGCCTCGAACACGTCGACCCGGAGGCCGACTTCTTCCAGCTCGGCGGCCATTCGCTGCTCGCCACCCGCCTGATCAGCCGCATCCGCTCGACCTTCGGTGTGGAACTGATGGTCCGCGCCCTCTTCGAGGCGCCCTCGGCGGCGTCGCTGGCCCGGCGCCTGGACGGCGCCGACCGCGCCCGCTCGGCACCCACGGCGCGGCCGCGGCCGGAGGAGGTACCACTGTCCTTCGCGCAGCGGCGGCTGTGGGTGCTCGACCAGGTCGAGGGCGGCGGAGTGACGTACAACGTGCCGCTGGCGCTGCGTCTCGACGGGCCTCTGGACGCCGAGGCGATGAGCGCGGCAGTCGTCGACGTGGTGGCGCGGCACGAGAGCCTGCGGACGGTCTTCCCGGCCGTCGACGGGGTGCCCCGGCAGGACATCCGGCCCGCGGACCAGGCGGTTCCCGCGCTCGACGTCGTCGAGACCGCACCGGACGGCCTGGACGCGACCCTGGACGAGGCAGCCCGCCACGCTTTCGCGCTGGGCTCCGAGCTGCCCTTCCGGGCGACCCTGTTCCGGGCGGGCGCCGAACGGCACGTACTGCTGCTGGTCCTGCACCACATCGTGGCGGACGGCTGGTCGGCGGGTCCGCTGCTGCGGGACCTGTCGCAGGCCTATGCGGCCCGTGCCGAGGGCCGGGCCCCGCAGTGGGACGAGCTGCGCGTCCAGTACGCGGACTACGCGCTGTGGCAGCGGGAGAGCCTCGGCTCGGAAGACAGCCGCGACAGCGTGATCTCGCAACAGCTGGCCTACTGGAAGGACCAGCTGGCGGGTGTGCCGGAGCTGGTCGAGTTGCCGCTGGACCGGCCGCGTCCGGCTGTCGCCACCCACACCGGTGAGGACATCGATTTCTTGATCCCTGCCGGTGTGCATTCGTCGCTTTCGGCGCTTGCGGCGGAGGCGGGGTCGACGATGTTCATGGTGTTGCACGCGGCGTTGGCGGCGTTGTTGACGCGGCATGGTGCGGGGACGGATGTGCCGGTGGGGACGGTGGTCGCCGGGCGTTCGGATGAGGCTTTGGAGGATCTGGTCGGGTTCTTCGTGAACACGCTGGTGCTGCGTACGGACACCTCGGGCGATCCGACCTTCCGTGAACTCCTTGAACGTGTCCGGGAGGTGGACCTGGCGGCGTTCGCGCATCAGGATGTGCCGTTCGAGCGTCTGGTGGAGGTCGTCAACCCGGTCCGGTCCCTCGCCCACCACCCGCTGTTCCAGGTCATGCTCACCCTCCAGTCGCAGGAACCCGCCACCCTTCGGCTGCCCGGGTTGCGCACCGAGGTGTCCGGGCTCGACGTCGGGGCCGCCAAGTTCGACCTCGCGTTCAGCCTCAGCGAACAGCGGGGCGAGTCGGGTGACCTCGCCGGCATCAGCGGCAGCGTCGTGTACGCCACGGATGTGTTCGACCGGGGTTCGGTCGAGGTGTTGGTGGGGCGTTTGGTGCGGTTGCTGGAGTCGGTGGCGGGTGATCCCGGGCGTCCGGTGGGTGAGTGGGATGTGCTGGCTCCGGGGAGCGGGCGCGGCTGCTGGAGGAGTGGAACGACACCGGCTGTGAGGTTCCGGCCGGGTCGCTGGTGGAGTTGTTCGAGGAGCGGGTGCGGTGTGTGCCGGACGCGGTGGCGGTGGAGTTCGGTGAGCTGGCGCTGTCGTATGGGGAGGTGAACGCGCGGGCGAACCGGCTCGCCCGGTATCTGGTGGGCGTCGGGGTCGGTCCCGAGCGGCGGGTGGCGGTGGCGTTGCCGCGGTCGGTGGATTGGCTGGTGGCGGTGCTGGCGGTGATGAAGGCGGGTGGTGCGTATGTGCCGGTGGATCCGGACTATCCGCGGGACCGGATCGGGTACATGCTGGCGGACGCGGAACCCGTCTGCACGCTGGCGACGGCGGAGACCGCCGGGGTGCTGCCGGAGGGCGTGACCCCGATCCTGGTGGAGGGCCTGGAGCTTGGCGGGTTCGACGCGGCGGATCTGGCGGATGCCGAGCGTGTCGCGCCGCTGCTGGTGGGCTCTCCGGCGTACGTGATCTACACCTCCGGATCGACCGGGCGCCCCAAGGGCGTCGTCGTCACCCACGCCGGCATCGCCGGCCTGGCCACCGGTCAGATCGAACGTTTCGGGGTCGCGGCCGACAGCCGGGTGCTCCAGTTCGCCTCGCCCAGCTTCGACGCGGCGGTCTCCGAGGCCTGCATGGCCCTGCTCTCGGGGGCGCGGCTGGTGCTGGCGCCGGCGGAGGAGCTGCTGCCGGGCGAGCCGCTGGCCGGGGTGCTCGCCCGGCACGGGGTCACGCACGCGACGCTGCCCCCGGCGGCCCTCGCGGTGCTCCCGGACGGTGCGCTGCCCGACGGCATGACGCTGGTCGTGGCGGGCGAGGCGTGCCCGCCGGCGATGGTGGGCAAGTGGTCCCGGGGCCGTCGCATGATCAACGCGTACGGCCCGACCGAGACCACCGTCTGCGCCACCATGAGCGCCCCGCTGTCCGGCGCCGTCACCCCGCCCATCGGCACCCCGATCGTCAACGCCCGTGTCTGGGTCCTCGACGATCGGCTGCGGCCGGTGCCGGTCGGGGTGCCGGGTGAGCTGTACGTGACGGGCCCCGGGCTGGCGCGCGGGTATCTGGGGCGTGCGGCGCTGACGGCGGGCCGGTTCGTGGCCAGTCCGTACGGGCCGCCGGGGGCGCGGATGTATCGCACGGGCGACGTGGTGCGGTGGCGCGCCGACGGTCAGTTGGAGTTCGTCGGCCGGGCCGACCACCAGGTGAAGGTGCGGGGTTTCCGTATCGAGCTGGGGGAGATCGAGTCGGTGCTCGCGGCGCTGCCAGGAGTGGCGCAGGCGGTGGCCGTGGTGCGCGAGGACCGGCCCGGCGACAAGCGGATCGTGGCCTACGTGGTCGGCGAGGCGGCGGTGGATGCGTTGCGGGCGGCGGCGGTGGAGCGGCTGCCGGAGTACATGGTGCCGTCCGCCTTCGTACGGCTCGACACGCTGCCGTTGACGCCCAACGGGAAGTTGGACCACAAGGCGCTGCCCGCCCCGGAGTACGGGCCTGCGGGCCCCGGCCGGGCCCCGCGCACCGCGCAGGAGGAGATCCTGTGCGGTCTCTTCGCCGAGGTCCTCGGCCTCGAACACGTCGACCCCGACGTCGACTTCTTCCAGCTCGGCGGGGACAGCATCCTCGCCATCCAGCTGGTCAGCCGCGCCCGCCGCGCGGGCCTGGTGTTCTCCGCCCGCGACGTGTTCGGGCACCAGTCGGCCGCCAAGCTGGCCACGGTCGCCCAGGCCGCGCCCCAGGCCGGTGCCGACACCGCCGCGGACGACGGCGTCGGCGAGGTCGTCGCCACGCCGATCATGCACTGGCTGCATGAGCTCGGCGGCGCCTGGACCGGGTTCAACCAGTCGATGACCGTCCAGGTGCCCGCGGGCGCCGACGGGCAGCGGCTCGCCGAGGTCCTCCAGGCCCTGCTCGACCGGCACGACGCCCTGCGTCTGCGGGCCGGGCGGGACGGCGGCGGCTGGCGCCTCGACGTGCGGGAGGCCGGCGAGGTAAGCGCGGCGGACCTGCTGCGCCGCGTCGACGCCGGCGCGTTCGACGGCCGGTCCGGCGCCACCGAACACGACCGCCAGGTCGACGCGCACGGGCCCGACGGCCCGGACCTGGCCGACCTGATGGCGGCCGAAGGAGAGGCCGCCCGGCTGCTGCTCGACCCCGAGCGGGGCGCGGTGATCCGCTTCGTCTGGTTCGACCGGGGCGCGGACCGCCCCGGCCTGCTGCTGATCCTCGCCCACCACCTGGTGGTGGACGGAGTGTCCTGGCGGATCCTGCTGGCCGACCTGGCGGCGGCCTGGCGCGGCGAGGAACTCGCCCCGGTGCCGGTCTCCTTCCGGCGCTGGGCCCGGACGCTGGCTGGCACGGCCGCCGGGCGGCGCGGTGAACTCCCACTCTGGCAGGACGTCATGGCCACCCCGGACCCGCTGCTCGGCACCCGGCCCCTCGACCCGGCACGGGACACCGCGGTCACCGCCCGCTCGGTCTCCCTGACCCTGCCCGCCGAGGTCACCGGCCCGCTGCTCACCACCGTCCCGGCGGCCGTGCACGGCGGGGTGAACGACGTCCTGCTCACCGGCCTCGGTATCGCCGTACGCGACCACCGCCGGGCGCGGGGCGTGGACGCGCCGGCGCTCCTGGTGGACCTGGAGGGGCACGGCCGCGAGGAGATCGCGGAAGGCGTCGACCTCTCCCGCACCGTCGGCTGGTTCACGTCGCTCTACCCGGTGCGGGTCGAACCGGGCGACGCACCCCCCGCCGGCGCGCTGAAGCGGGTCAAGGAGCAACTGCACGCCCTGCCCGACCACGGCATCGGCCACGGCATGCTCCGCCACCTCGACGCGGACGCGGCGGCCGCCCTGTCCGGACGGCCCGCACCGCAGATCGGCTTCAACTACCTGGGCCGGTTCCCCGCGGCCGCGCCCGCCGGCGGGGCCGGGGACACCGCCGGGGCCGGGGACTGGGCACCCGTGTCCGGGCTGCCCTCGCCGTCCCCCCGCGACCCGGACATGCCGGTCGCCCACGCACTGGAGATCAACGCCGTCACCCGGGACCTGCCCGGCGGGCCCGAACTGACGGCCACCTGGACCTGGCCGCACGAGCTGTTCGACGAGGCCGAGGTGCGCGCCCTGGCCACTGGCTGGTTCGACGCCCTGCGCGCTCTCGCCGACAGCGCGCGGGACCCCGACGCGGGTGGATTCACCCCGTCCGACCTGGCCCTGGTGAGCCTGAGCCAGGACGAAATCGACGACCTGGAAGCAGAATTGAGGGACATCGCATGAAGACATCGGGCCTCGAGGACGTCCTGCCGCTCTCGCCGCTGCAGGAGGGCCTCCTCTTCCACGCCCTGGCCGAGGAGCCGGAGACCGACTCCGCCGGCGCCGACATCTACACCACCCAGCTGGTCCTCGACCTGACGGGACCGCTGGACGCGCCACGCCTGCGCGCCGCCGCCGCGGCCCTGCTGCGCCGCCACGCCAACCTGCGGGCCGGCTTCCGCCAGCGGGCCAACGGCCAGCCGATCCAGGTGGTGCACCGGGAGGTCCCGCTGCCCTGGCAGGAGACCGACCTCACCCGCCTCCCGGCCGGCGAGCGCGACGACGTCCTGCGGGCGATCCTCGCCGACGAGCGGGCGCACCGCTTCGACCTGGCGGCCCCGCCGGCGCTGCGCTTCCGGCTCGTCCGCCGCGAGGAGCGGCTCCACTCCCTCGTCCTGACCAACCACCACATCCTGTGGGACGGCTGGTCGGCGCCGGTACTCCAGCGCGAGCTGCTCACCCTGTACGCCGGCCACGGCGACCCGGCCGCGCTGCCGCCCGTCAGCCCCTACCGCACCTACCTCGCCTGGCTCGCCCGCCAGGACCGCGCCGCCTCCGAGGAGGCATGGCGGCGGGCGCTCGACGGACTCGCCGAGCCGACCCTCGTCGCCCCCGGCCCGGAGCGGAAGCCGGTCCAGCCGGAGTACCGCACCGTCGAGCTGCCCGAGGAGCTCACCGCCCGGCTCGTCGCCGGCGCGCGGGCCGACGGGCTGACCCTGAACACCCTCCTGCAGGGCGTATGGGCCATGGTGCTCCGCGAGCTGACGGGACGTACGGACGTGGTGTTCGGGTCGGTGGTGTCCGGGCGGCCGCCGGAGATCTCCGGCATCGAGACCATGGTGGGACTGTTCATCAACACCGTCCCGGTCCGCGTCCGGCTCGACCCCGACCTCCCGCTCACCGAGGCACTCGGCCGGCTCCAGGACGAGCAGGCGCTGCTCCTGGACCACCAGCAGCTGCGCCTCGGCGACGTGCAGCGCATCGCCGGCGCCGGGGACCTGTTCGACACCGTGCTGACCGTCGAGAACTACCCGGGTGGCGAGGCCGCCCCGCCGTCCTACGACGGAATACGGGTCGCGCAGGTGTCCGGCCAGGACGCCGCGCACTACCCGCTGCGGCTGATCGCCGGCCTGGTGGGCGGACGGCTCCTGGTGCGACTGGAGTACCGGCCCGACCTCTACGAGCCGGCCGCGGCCGAGGCCGTGCTCGACCACGTGGTGCGGCTCGTCGAGGCCGTCGCCGACCGGTCCGGGCTCACCGTCTCCCAACTGCCCCGGCTCTCCGACGACGCACGGGCACTGCTGCCCGGCCGCGCCGCGCCCGCCCCGAGGACACACCCGCCGACGCCCCGGCCGCGCCGCGGCGGGCCGGCGGGGCAGCGGGCCCCACCCCGCAGCAGGAGATCCTGTGCGGCCTGTTCGCCGAGGTCCTCGGGCACCGGGACTTCGCCGCCGACGACAACTTCTTCGACCGGGGCGGGCATTCGCTCTCCGCGCTGAAACTGCTCGGCCGGGTCCGCGCCGTCTTCAGCGCCTCGCTCCCCGTACGCGTCCTGTTCGAGGCACCCACCCCGGCCCTGCTCGCCGACCGCATCCGGCAGGCCGCCGGCGAACCGGCCCGCTCCGAACCGGTCGCGGGCCCGCGGCCCGAGCGGATCCCGCTCTCCTTCGCCCAGCAGCGGCTGTGGTTCCTGCACCGCGTGGAAGGCCCCGGCGCCGCCTACAACGTGCCGATGCCGCTGCGGCTCACCGGCGACCTCGACCTGCCCGCGCTCACCGCCGCCCTCGGCGACCTGGCCGAGCGCCACGAGAGCCTGCGGACCGTCTTCCCCGACGACGCGGGCGTCCCCCACCAGCTCGTCCTCGACGGGGCGAAGCCGCCGGTCGAGGTCGTCGAGACCACCGCCGAGGACGCCGCCGACGTGCTCACCGAGGCCGCCCGGTACGCCTTCGACCTCACCACGGAGATCCCGCTGCGCGCCACCGTGCTGCGCCTGTCGGAGCGCGAGCACATCCTGCTGCTGCTCGTCCACCACATCGCGGCGGACGGCGGCTCGGTCGCCCCGCTCCTCGGGGACCTCGCCGCGGCCTACACCGCCCGGCACGCGGGACGGCGCCCGCATGGCGGCCGCTGCCCGTGCAGTACGCGGACTACACGCTCTGGCAGCGCGACCTGCTCGGCGGCGAGGACGACCCGGACAGCCTGCTCGCCCGCCAACTGGACTTCTGGCGCGCCGCGTTGCAGGGGGCGCCCCTCCAGCTCGACCTGCCCGCCGACCGGCCCCGGCCCGCCACCGCCGACCACCGGGGCGGCATGGTCGAGTTCGCCCTCGGCGCCGACGCCCACCAGGGTCTTGTGGAGCTGGCGCGGTCCTGCGGCTGCACCGTGTTCATGGTGGTGCAGGCCGGACTCGCCGCCCTGCTCAGCCGGATGGGCGCCGGTGACGACATCCCGCTCGGCACCGCCGTGGCGGGGCGCGGTGCCCCGGCCCTCGACGGACTCGCCGGCTTCTTCGTCAACACCCTCGTCCTGCGCACCGACACCTCCGGCGACCCCGCCTTCCGGGAACTGGTGCGCCGGGTCCGCGAGGCCGACCTCGCCGCCTACGCGCATCAGGACCTGCCCTTCGAGCGGCTCGTGGAAGCGGTGAACCCGGTGCGGTCCGCCGCCGTCCACCCCCTCTTCCAGGTGATGCTGGCCTTCCAGAACAACGCCGGGCCGAGCATGGAGCTGCCCGGTCTCACCGTCGGATTCGAGGGCGTCGGCACCGGCACCGCCCGCTGCGACCTGTCGTTCAGCGTCGCCGAGACCCAGTCGGCCGACGGCGCCCCGGGCGGGATGCGCGGCATCGTCGAGTACGCCTCGGCGCTGTTCGACGCGGAGACCGCCCAGTCCCTCGGCGACCGGCTCGCCAGGCTGCTCGCCTCCGCCGCCGAGGACCCCGGCCGTCCGCTCAGCCGGCTCGCCCTGCTCTCCGCCGAGGAGGAGCGGCAACTGCGCATCGGATGGGAGGAGTCCGCGGCCGTCGTGGACCCCGACACCCTGCCCGCGCTGTTCGAGCGGCAGACGGCGAAGTCCCCCGACGCGCCCGCGGTCCAGTGCGGCGCCGCCACCCTCAGCTACGCCGAACTCGACGCCCGCGCCAACCGGCTGGCCCACCGCCTCGTCGACCTCGGGGCCGGCCCCGAGCGGTTCGTCGCGCTCGCCCTGCCCGCCTCGGTCGACCTGGCCGTCGCGATCCTCGCGGTCGCCAAGTCCGGCGCCGCCTACGTGCCGCTCGACCCCGACTACCCGGCGCAGCGGCTCACCCTGATGCTCGCCGACACCGCCCCCCGGGCCGTGCTCACCACGGCGGAACTCGCGGAGCGGCTGCCCACGACCGAGGCCCCGGTGGTGCTCATGGGCGACGACGCCGCCCACCCCGCGACCGCGCCGCGGCCCGCCCTGCGGCCCGAACACCCGGCGTACGTCATCTACACCTCGGGCTCCACCGGCACCCCCAAGGGGGTCGTGGTCACCCACGCCGGGCTCGCCGGGCTCGGCGCGAGCAGCCGCAGCGACCACGGGGCGGGGGAGGGCAGCCGGATCCTGCAGTTCGTGTCGCCCAGCTTCGACGTGTCGGTGGCCGAGCTGTGCATGGCGCTGCTCACCGGGGCCTGCCTGGTCATCCCCGAACAGCGGCCGGTGGGCGCCGAACTGGCCGCCTTCCTCGCCGAGCAGCGCATCACCCACGCCCACCTGCCGCCCGCCGTGCTCGCCGGGCTGCCGGAGACCGAGCTGCCCGACCTCGCCACCCTGATGTCCGGCGGGGAGGCCTGCACCCCGCAACTGGTGGCCCGCTGGGCGCCCGGCCGCCGTATGGTCAACGCCTATGGCCCCACCGAGGCCACCGTGGAGGTGACGTACGCCCTCCAGGACCCCGACGACCCCGCGTCGGCCCGCTCCATCGGCCGCCCCGTCCCGGGCATGCGGACCTACGTCCTCGACCGGGCGCTGCAGCCGGTGCCGCCCGGCGCCCCCGGCGAGCTGTACATCGCCGGGCCCGGCGTCGCCCGCGGCTACCTGAACCGCTCCGTGCTCACCGCCGGCCGCTTCGTCGCCGACCCCTGCGGCCCGCCCGGCGGTCGCATGTACCGCACCGGAGACCTGGTGCGGCGCACCCGGGACGGCCGGCTCGACTTCATCGGCCGCACCGACGGCCAGCTCAAGCTGCGCGGCTTCCGCATCGAGCGCGGCGAGATCGAGGCCGCGCTGCTCGAGGCCCCAGGCGTCACCCGCGCCGCCGTCGTGATCCGGGAGGACCGGCCCGGCGACCCGCGCCTGGTCGCCTACGTGGTGCCCGGGCCCTCCCCCAGCGCGACCGCCGGGGGTGCCCCCAGGGCCGACACCGCCGACGTACTCGGCGCGCTCCGCGGCCGACTCCCCGACCACATGGTGCCGTCCACCGTCGTCACCCTGGACACGCTGCCGCTGACGCCCAACGGAAAGCTGGACGAACGCGCCCTGCCCGCCCCGGTGGCGGAGACCGGCACCGGCCGCCCCCGCGCACCGCCCGCGAGGACCTGCTGTGCCGGCTCTTCGCCGAGGTGCTCGGCGTGGAGCGGGTCGGCATGGACGACAGCTTCTTCGAGCGCGGCGGCCACTCCCTGCTCGCCGCCCGGCTGGCCGGGCTCATGGGCCAGGTGCTCGGCGCCGAACCGTCCGTCCGGGAGATCTTCGAGGCGCCCACGCCGGCCCTGCTGCTGCGGCGGGTCGACGGCGAGGGCGGCGGCGCGGGCAACGGCTTCGCCCCTCTGCTGCCGCTGCGCACCACCGGCACGCGCACCCCGCTGTTCTGCGTGCACCCGGTGGGCGGGCTCAGCTGGTGCTACTCGGGGCTGCTGCGCACCCTCGACCCCGAACAGCCCGTGTACGGAATCCAGTCCGCGGGCCTCGACGGCACCCGGCCCGCCGCCCGCTCGCTGCCGGAGATGATCGACGGCATCATCGAGCAGATGCGCACCGTCCAGCCCCACGGCCCCTACCGGCTGCTCGGCTGGTCCCTCGGCGGCACGCTCGCGCACCTGGTCGCCGCCGAGCTCCAGCAGCGCGGCGAGGAGGTCGACCGGGTGGTGCTCCTGGACGCCTTCCCGGTCGAGGAGCACCGGCGGCACGAGATGGACGTGGCGCAGGTGCTGCACGACCTGTGCCAGGCGTACGCCAAGCTGCACGGCGACGACCCGGACGACGTGCCGGACGAGCCCGCCGCGGTGCGCGCCCGCATCGTGGGCTACATGGGGCGCAGCGAAAGCGAGCTGCGGCACCTCGACGACGGGCAGCGGGCCGCGGTCCTGGACGTCCTGGTGAACAACGTGTGCCTGATCTCGCCCGCCGAACCGCCGCTCTTCAAGGGCGACCTGCTCCTGGTGGCGGCCACGGAGAACGTCCGCGCATGGGCGGACCAGAGCGCCTGGGAGCCGTATCTGACCGGTGTCATCGACCGTGTCGAGGTCGCCGCGACCCACGAAGGCCTCGCCGCCCCGGCCCCCGCCGCCGAAACAGGCCGCATCCTCTCCACGCGTCTGTAGATTCCGTACGCCTCAGCCCGGTGGTGGCGGTCGGTTCAACCGGCCGCCACCACCGGGCTTTTCCGTGCGCAATGGCCGGAACAGGACCGATATTCCACCGATAAGGCGGCTCAATATCGTCGAATTCACCGACGTGGCGCCGGGGGATTCGGCCCACACGAAACGGCTGGCATTCCCGATGGAGGCGACACTCGTGGTGAACGGGGACGGGGCGGACGAGGTCGGCGGCGCGGCCGCCCGGGAGTACTGGCGCGATGCCGTCCGCGCCGGGGGATTCACGCCTATGCCGGGCTGGGCCGCCGAGCCCGGGGACTCCGGCACGGGCGAGATCTGGACGGAGCTGGACGGCGTCGAAGGCGGCGAGGGCGACGGCATCGGCGGGACCGCGGACGTCACCGCGCCGCTGCTGCTCGCCGCCCACGCCAAGGTCGTCGCCGCGCTCACCGGCGACCGGGAGACCATCACCGGATTCCAGCCCGCGGGCGGCAGCGCCCTGATGGCCCGGGTGACGGTCGACGACGGCAGCTGGCACGAGCTCACCGAGACCGCCGCCGCCACCCTGCGCGCGATCCGCGGCTTCGCCGCACACGCCCCGCACACCCCGCTGCCGCTGTTCGAGGCGCTCGCCGCGGAGCGGGCGGCCGACCTGCCGGTCGAGCTGCCCCGCGGCGTCGTGCTCGGGGTGGCCGTCGACGGGGCACGGCTGCTCGTCCGGCACCGCGCCGACGTCCTCGACGCCACGGCGGCCCGGCGCGTCGCCGGGTACTACGCGACAGCGCTGCGGCGGGCCGTCACCGAGCCGGACGCCCCGCACCACGCGCGACACCTGCTCGGCGAGGAGGAGCTCCGCTTCCAGTGGGAGCGGCTCGCCGGCCCCGAACGGCCGCTGCCCGACCGGCGCTTCCACGAGCTGTTCGAGGAGCAGGCCCGGCTGCGCCCCGACGCCGTCGCGGTGGTGCACGGCACGCGCTCACTGACGTACGGCGAACTCAACCGGCAGGCCAACCGCGTCGCCTGGCAGCTGCGCCACGAGGGGCTGTGGAACGAGGACGTGGTCGCGGTCGTCACCGAGCGCGACCTGGACTGGGCGGCTGCCGTGATCGGCGTGTTCAAGGCGGGCGGAGCCTATCTGCCCGTCGAACCCCACTTCCCCGCCTCCCGCGTCGAGGCCATGCTGCGGCGCAGCGGCTGCCGGCTCGTCCTGACCGCGGGAGAGGTCTCCCCGACGCTCACCGAGGCCGTCGCGGCGATCGGCGACCGCGGCGACGCCCCCGCCGTCCTGCGGATCGACGAGCTGCCCGACCGACTCGCCGACCACGACCCGCGGTTCCCGGTCGCCGCCGACGCGCTCGCCTACATCTACTTCACCTCCGGCTCCACCGGCGAGCCCAAGGGCGCGATGTGCGAGCACGCCGGATTCGTCAACCACCTCCTCGCCAAGATCGAGGACCTGGAGATCACCGCGGACACCACGGTCGCGCAGACCGCACCCCAGTGCTTCGACATCTCCCTGTGGCAGCTGGTGTCGGCGCTCGCCGTCGGCGGACGCACCCACATCATCGAGCAGGAGGCCGTCCTGGAGATCGGCCGGTTCACCGACATCCTGCGGTCCGGGCGCATTCACGTGGTCCAGCTCGTGCCCTCCTACCTGGAGGTCCTGCTCACCTACCTGGAGGGGCGGACCGGCCCGCTGCCGGACCTGCGGATGGTCTCGGCGACCGGCGAGGCGCTCAAGAAGGAGCTCGTCGAGCGGTGGTTCGCGGCGTTCCCGCAGGTGCCCCTGACCAACGCCTACGGCCTCACCGAGACCAGCGACGACACCAACCACGAGGTGATGCGCAAGCCACCCGAGGGACCGTCGGTGCCGCTCGGCCGGCCCGTGCGCAACGTCCGCGTCCAGGTGGTCGACGAGCGGCTGCGACCGGTGCCCGCCGGCGCCCCCGGCGAGATCGTCTTCCACGGCGTCTGCGTGGGCCGCGGCTACGTCAACGACGAGGAGCGCACCCGGGCCGCCTTCCTGCCGGACCCGGCCGCGCCGGGCCACCGCGTCTACCGCTCGGGCGACTTCGGGCGATGGGCGCCGGACGGGCGCCTGGAGTTCCACGGCCGCCGGGACGCCCAGATGAAGATCCGGGGCTTCCGCATCGAGATCGGCGAGATCGAGGACCGCATGATGCGGGCGGACGGCGTGCGCGACGCGGCGGTGGTCGCCGTCGGCAGCGGCGACGAGCGCTTCCTCGTCGGCCACTACACCACGGCCGACGGGGGCGAGACGGCCGGGCTGCGCGACCACCTCGCCGCCGCGCTGCCGTCGTACATGGTGCCCGCGCGCCTGGTCCGCGTGGACGCGATGCCGCTCACGGCCAACGGGAAGATCGACAAGAAGGAGCTGGCCCGCCGGGCCGCCGGACCGGACGCCGCCGCGCCGGGCACCCCCGCCGCCGGGCCCGAGCTGCCCGCGACGGACACCGAGCGCCGCCTGGCCGAGCTGTGGAGCGCGGTACTGAAGGTGCCGGCCCACCGCATCGCCCGCGACGCGCACTTCTTCGAACTCGGCGGCACCTCCCTGACCGCGGTACGGCTCGCCATCGGCCTCGACCGGCTCGTCACCGTCGCCGAACTGGCCGCCCGACCCGTCCTCGCCGACCTCGCGGAGCTGGTCGACGCGCGCGCCGCCGAGCCGTCCCGACGCGCCGGCGGTGCCCTGCCGGCCGCGGTCTGACACCGGCCGCGTCCTGCTGCCGCGCATCCGCTCCGCGTACCCGTATCGCGTATCCGCATCGAGAGAGAGACCGGAAGATGACGTCCGTCCTTGACCTCACGGCCTCCGTACCGGCCGCCCTCCCCGGCCGGCTGCCGGTGATGACCGCCGACGGAGCCGACACCCCGCCCGCCTGGGCCGCGGCCCACCGCGGCGCCGTGCGCGCCGCGGTCGACGAGCACGGGGCGGTGGTGGTGCGCGGCCTGCGCCCCCGTACCCCCGAGGCCGTCGCGGAGATCGCGGCCGCGTTCGGCATCGAGGCGATGCCGGAGCGCGAGGCGTTCGCGCCGCGCCGCACCCTCGCGCCGGGCGTCCTGTCCTCCTCCGAGTGGCCGCCCGACGAGCCGATGTGCATGCACCACGAGCTGAGTTACGCCGCACAGGTGCCCTCCCTCGCCCTGTTCGCCTGCCTCACCGCGCCCGGCGACGGCGGCGCCACCGCCGTCGCGGACTCCACTGCCGTGCTGCGCGCCCTCCCGCCCGAGCTCGTCGAGCGGTTCGACCGCGTCGGCTGGCGGCTGACCCGCACCTACCGCGAGGTCGGCGTCGCCTGGACCGAGGCGTTCGGCACCGACGACCCCGGCCAGGTGGACGCCTACTGCGCCCAGGAGGGCATCGCCCACGAGTGGCTGCCCGATGGGGCGCTGCGCACCCGACAGCGGCGCGCCGCGGTGGTCACGCACCCGGGCAGCGGGCGGCCCGTCTGGTTCAACCAGGCGGCCTTCCTCAACGAGCTGACCCTCGACCCGATGGTCCGCGAGTACCTGACCGACGTGTACGGGCCCGACTCGCTGCCGTTCAACACGGCGTACGGCGACGGGGAACCCATCCCGGCCGAGGCGGTCGACACCATCAACCGGGCCTACCAGGACGCCACGTGCCGCGAACCGTGGCGCACCGGCGACGTCCTGCTCGTGGACAACCTGCGCATGGCGCACAGCCGCGAGCCCTACGAGGGCGACCGCGAGATCGCCGTGGTCCTCGGCAACCCGGTCCGCCTGCCCGGCCATGTGCTCGCGCCCTGACCGGCCCCACCACACCCAACGGAGAATCTCAATGATCGTGTCAAGCCGTCTGCGTGATCGGCGGGGCGGAGGTGAACAGCCTCTTGTCACGCAGCATCGCCCAGAGCACGTCGACCCGACGGCGGGCAAGTGCGAGCAGGGCCTGGGTGTGCAGCAGCCCCTCGCCACGCTTCTTGAGGTAGTAGTCCCGCGACGGGCCCGGCCGCATCATGGCGGACTGCGCGGACATGTAGAACAACCAGCGCAGGCGCCGGTTGTAGCGTTTGGGCCGGTGGTAGTTGCCGGTGCGGCGGCCGGAGTCGCGAGGCACCGGGGCCAGGCCGGCATGCGAGGCCAGGCGCCCAGCGTCGCGGTAGCCGGACAGGTCGCCGACGATCGCGACGAACTCGGCTCCGAGGATGGGGCCCATGCCGGGCATGGACTCGATGATCTCGGCGCGGTCGTCGGCGCGGAAGGTCTCACGGATCTCCCGGTCGTTGTCCTTGATCCGCTCGTCCAGGGCCAGGAGCTGGTGGGCCAGGTCGCAGACCAGCTTGGCGGCCCGCTTCTCGCCGGGCAGGACGGTCATCTGCGACTGGGCCGCTTCCACCGCCTTGGTGGCGACGGCCTGGGCGCTGCGGACCTTGCGGCGTTCCAGCCAGGTAGTCAGCCGCTTGACGCCGATCCGGCGCAGGGCGGCCGGAGTCTGGTACTCGGTCAGCATCACGACCGGGCCCTTGGCCGCGGAGTAGTCGAAGGCCCGCTCCAGGGCCGGGCAGATGCCCACCAGCAGGTCACGGAGCCGATTGACCAGCCGGACGCGGTCGGCGATCAGATCCGCCCGGTAGTGAGTGAGCACCTGGAGGGTGGTGACCAGCTCCGGGGGCGTGTCCAGTGGGGCGAAGTCCCGTCGCATGCGGGCCTGGTCGGCGATGACCCGGGCGTCCTTGGCGTCGGTCTTGCCCTCGCCCCGGTAGGCGCCGGTCATCCGGTTGACAGTGCGGCCGGGCACGTAGACCACCTGCTGCCCGTGGGCAACCAGCAGAGCCAGCAGCAGCGTGGACGCACGGCCGGAGATATCCACCGCCCACCGCACCTCATCCGCCCGCTCGCGGGCCGTCTCGATGAGCGTGAGGATCTGCGCTTCGTCGTTGATCACTTTTGTCGAGAACAACGTCTGACCGTCGGCGTCGACAGCGGCCGCCCAGTGGTGCCCTTTGCCTGCGTCGATGCCGACCCATATGCGCGCGTGAGGCGTGCTCAACGTTGCTCCGTTCCTCCATGACCAGCACTCCCATGGCCCGGAGAACACTCCGCCGACAGGTCCCTAACCAGCGATGACCGCAGTTCTCAATCAGCAGTCGGAGCGTCCCGGAGGACCGGGCGGCCATTCTCCGGAAGCCATCAACGGCAAACACCCATCAGCCACACCCGGTCCTCCCGGACCGCCTCACATTCTTAGGGAACACCCATGTCCTCACCCACCGCGGCACCGCCCGACTTCGCCGTGATCTCCGGTGCCCAGGTCGACCGCGTGCTCGGCGGCCGGCACCGGGAGGTCACCGGCATCATCGAAGCGGCCTACCGCGCCCACGGCGCCGGCGACACCGTCAACCCGCCCTCGTACTTCCTGCGCTTCCCCGACCGGCCGAGCTCCCGCATCATCGCGCTGCCCGCCTCCGTCGGCGGCGGCATCGGGGTCGACGGGCTCAAGTGGATCTCCAGCTTCCCCGAGAACGTCGCGGCGGGGCTGCCGCGCGCCTCGGCCGTGCTGATCCTCAACGACCCCGCCACCGGCTACCCGCTGGCCTGCCTGGAGAGCTCCATCATCAGCGCCGCGCGCACCGCGGCCTCGGCCGCGCTCGCCGCGGACCGGCTCTCCGCGGGCCGGGCGCGCCCCCGCCGCGTCGGCTTCTTCGGCGTCGGACTGATCGCCCGCTTCATCCACGCCTTCCTGGCCGGCACCGGCTGGGAGTTCGACGAGACGGGCGTGTACGACCTGAGCCGAGAGCACTCCGAGGGGTTCGCCGGCTACCTGGAGCGCTCCGGCGCCCCCGGCACCGTCACCGTGCACGAGAGCGCCGAAGCGCTCATCCGCTCCAGCGACCTCGTCGTCTTCGCCACCGTCGCGGGCGAGCCGCACGTCGAGGACCCCGCGTGGTTCGATCACCATCCGCTGGTCCTGCACGTCTCGCTGCGCGACCTGGCGCCCGAGGTGGTCCTCGCCGCGACCAACGTGGTGGACGACGTCGAGCACTGCCTGAAGGCGAACACCTCCCTGCACCTGGCCGAACAGCGCACCGGCCACCGCGACTTCGTGCACGGGACCCTGTACGACGTGCTGGACGGCACCCTCCGACCCCCCGCCGACCGGCCGGTGATCTTCTCGCCGTTCGGCCTCGGGATCCTCGACCTCGCGCTCGGCAAGCACGTGTACGACACCGTGCGCGAGGCGGGCGAACTCTCCGTCGTCGACGGCTTCTTCCACGAGATGCGCCGCTACGGCTGACCGCCCGCCCTTCTTGGCCACACCTGACGCGGGAGGACCCATGCCGATCATCTCGGCCCCGCAGGAATTCAACGAAGACGATCTCTACGTCGATCTCCGGCCGGTACTCGGCTCGTCGATCTACCTCAAATGCGAGGGCTTCAATTTCAGCGGATCCATCAAACAGAAGGCCGCGCTCTCGATGATCGAGGCGGCCGAGCAGAGCGGGGTGCTCAAAGAGGACTCGATCCTGGTCGAGTCCTCCTCCGGCAACCTCGGCGTCGCACTGAGCATGATCGCGGCCAGCAAGGGCCACCGCTTCCTGTGCGTCACCGACTCCCGCTGCAACCTCGCGGCCCGGCGCCTGATGGAGGCGCTCGGCGCGGAGGTCCGCATCGTCACCGACCCCGACCCCGAAGGAGGCTTCCTCGGCGCGCGGCTCGCCCTGGTCCGCCGGCTGTGCGCCACCGACCCCCGGCACGTCTGGCTCAACCAGTACCGCAACGCCGACAACTGGCGCGCCCACTACCGCTGGACCGCGCCGCCGATCGCCCAGCGCTTCCCCGGCGTCGACGTGCTCTTCATCGGCGCCGGCACCACCGGCACGCTGATGGGCTGCGCCCGCTGGTTCAAGGAGCACCGGCCCGACGTGCGCATCGTCGCGGTGGACAGCGTCGGCTCGGTCACCTTCGGCCGGCCGCCGGGGCCCCGGATGATCCCGGGGCTCGGCGCGGGCGTACGGCCCGCGCTGCTCGACGAGTCGTTCGTCGACGACGTGGTGATCGTCCCCGAGTCCGAGACGGTCCGCATGTGCCACCGGCTCGCCGCCCGCGGCTTCCTCTTCGGCGGCTCCACCGGGACCGTCGCGGCGGGCGCGTCCCAGTGGCTCGCCCGGCAGGACGCGGACCGCACCGGCCTGGTCTCCGTGGCGATCTCCCCGGACCTGGGAGAGCGCTATCTCGACACCCTCTACCAGACCAACTGGGTGCAGGGGGTGTACGGCGACGAGGTGGCCGGAGTCGGCGCGAAGCCGGGCGTCGAGACCGTCGGCACCGCCGAAGCCGTCGAGTCGGCGGCCTGACACCACATCGATACCCGCCATCCGATGTCCACGACATTCCGAAAGTCCGAAAGGAACAGCCATGAGCAACCCGTTCGACGACCCCGAGGGCCGTTACCACGTGCTGGTCAACGACGAGGGCCAGTACTCCCTGTGGCCGGCCTTCGCCGACGTCCCCGCCGGCTGGCAGGCGGTCCTGGAGGACGCCGGCCACGACGAGAGCCAGGCGTACGTCGCCGCCCACTGGACCGACATGCGCCCGCGCTCCGTCGCCGAGGCGATGGCCCATGCCGGTTGAGCCCACGACCGTTCGGCAGCTCAGAAAGCGATAGGACATGACACTCGCACTCGACTCCTCCACCGTCGGCGCACCGGCCCGGACCCTGACCGTCGGGCCGGGCGACGCCGACTGGATCACCGGCCTGGCCCGGCGCCTCGCCCCGGTCGCCGCCGGACGCATCGACACCCCCGAGTGGGTCGCCGCCGCCCGCGACGCCTGGTGCGACCTGCCCGCCGGCCTCCGCCGCGGGCTGCGCGCCTTCCGCCGCGACTCCGGCCCCTCCGGCGCCCTCCTCGTCCGCGGCCTCCCGGTCGACGAGCCCGCGCTGCCCGACACCCCCACCGGCCGCGGCTCGGTGCAGCACACGGCCACGGTGCCCGCCGCCGTCCTGCTGACGGTGGCCGCCGGCCTCGGCGACCCGGCCGCCTTCCGCCCCGAGAAGTCCGGCGCGCTGGTCCAGGACGTCGTCCCGGTGCCCGGGCAGGAGGAGTTCCAGGGCAACGCCGGATCCGTGCTGCTCTCCTTCCACACCGAGAACGCCTTCCACCCGCACCGCCCCGACTTCGTGATGCTGCTGTGCCTGCGCGCCGACCACGAGGGCGTCGCCGGGCTGCGCACCGCCTGCGTACGCCAGGCGCTGCCGCTGCTGAGCGAGGCGGGCCGGACGGCGCTGCGGAGCAAGGAGTTCGTCACCGCGGCCCCGCCCTCCTTCGGCACGGTGGCCGGCGCGAGCACGCCGCACGCGGTGCTGACCGGAGCGCCCGACGACCCCGACGTACGGGTCGACTTCGCCGCCACCCGCGCCACCACCCCCCGCGCGGCGCGCGCCCTGGACGAGCTGAACGAGCTGTTCGACCTGACGGCGCAGACCGTCCGGCTCACCCCCGGTGACCTGGCGATCGTCGACAACCGGGTCACCGTCCACGGCCGCACCCCCTTCCGGCCCCGCTACGACGGCCGGGACCGCTGGCTCCAGCGCAGCTTCGTCCTGACCGACCTGCGCCGCTCCCGCGGACTGCGGGCCCGCGACGGCTACGTACTCGACTGACGACCGGTCCGTCCGACGACGCGCCCTGACCGTCCGACGACGCGCCACGACCGAATGGGACGCCCGTGACCACACTGCTCGAACCACCGACCCCGACCGCGGAACCGGGGCCCGCGGCCATCGACGTACACGTCGAGGAGACGCCGCTGCCGCACCACGAACCGCTCGGTCTGTACACGGCCCTGTGCGAGCGGTTCGGGAAGGAGGACGTCTATCTCCTGGAGAGCCTCGAGGGACCGGTGCAGGACCGCGGATCGGCCGTGGTCGGGTACGGCAGGCTCGCCGAGATCGAGGTCCACGCGTCCCATGTGCTGGTGCGCGGCGGCGACCGCCTGGCCCGCGCGCTGCTCGACGCGGCCGACGTACTGGGGATGACCTCCCTCGCGCCGGCCGCGCGCGGGTTCACCCGCCCCGGCCAGGTGTGGGAGCTCCTCCGCGCCACCCAGCGGCTCTTCCGCGTCCACACCCAGGCGCCGCCCGCCACCTTCGCGTTCGGCTTCCTCGCCACGCTCGGGTACGGGGCCGCCTGGCACATGGAGGAACTGCCCGAGCGGAGCACCGGCACCGACGGCCCGGACTGCGTGTTCACGCTCTTCCGCGACACGGTCCACTACGACCTCGCCACGAACGAGGTGCGCCATCTGCGGGCGCACGCCGCCGAGTTCCCGCCCCCGACCCGTACGACATCGCGGCGGCCGCCCGCAGACCGCCCGCCGACGCGGCCGTCCCCGAGGCGCCCGAGCCGCGCTCGGTGCGCGACAGCACCGACAAGGAGACCTTCCTGGCCCGGGTCGAGCGCTGCCTTCGCCACATCGGCGTCGGCGACGTCTACCAGATCCAGATCGGCCACAGCATCGAGGTCGCCACCGACCTCGAACCGCTCCAGGTCTACCGTCGGCTGCGTGCCCGCAACCCGTCGCCGTACATGTACCTGGTGCCCAGAGCCGGCACCACCCTGATCGGGGCCAGCCCCGAGGTGCTCCTCGCCGACGACGGCGAGCGCCTCGTGATGCGGCCCATCGCCGGCACCGCCCCGCGCAGCGGCGACCCGGAGACCGACGAGCGGCGCGTCGCCGCCCTCCGCGCCGACGAGAAGGAACGCGCCGAGCACATCATGCTCGTCGACCTGTGCCGCAACGACATCGGACGCGTCTGCCTGCCGCGGACCCTGGAGACCGAGCGGCTGATGACGGTCGAGACGTACTCCCACGTCTTCCACCTCGTCTCCACCGTCTCCGGCCGGCGCGACCCGGCACACGACACCTGGTCCGCGCTGCGCGCCTCCTTCCCCGCCGGCACCGTCACCGGGGCGCCGAAGATCCGCGCCATGGAGCTGATCCAGGGCCTGGAGGACGGGCCGCGCGGGATGTACGCGGGCGCGGTCGGCCTCGTCGACCTGCGCGGCTGGAGCCGGTTCGCCCTGTGCATCAGGACCGTGGTGCACGACGGCACCGGCTACCGCACCCAGAGCTGCGCGGGCATCGTCGCCGACTCGACCCCCGAGGGCGAGTGGCGCGAGACGCTGCACAAGATGGCCGCCGCCCACTGGGCGCTGACCGGAAAGGAACTGCTGCCGTGAGGGTCCTGGTGGTCGACGCGTACGACAGCTTCACCCACATCATCGACCAGTACCTGCGCGGCCTCGGCGCCGACACCGAGGTGGTGCGGTCCGGCACCCGGTCCACCGAGGCCCTCGTCTCGCGCGCCCCGGACGCCGTGGTGCTCGGCCCCGGCCCGGGCCATCCCGCGGACAGCGGCCATGTCGAGCTCGTCCACGCCTTCGCGGGGCGGGTGCCGCTGCTCGGCATCTGCCTGGGCCACCAGGCGATCGGCCTGGCCTACGGGGGCCGGGTGGTGGTCGCGGACCGGGTCCGGCACGGCAAGACCAGCACCGTACGACACGACGGCACCGGCCTGTACGAGGGCCTCGGCACGGAGATGACCGCGGCCCGCTACCACTCGCTGATCGTCGCCGAACCGCTGCCCGAGGCGCTCGAAGCCACCGGGCACGCCGCGGACGACGGCTGCGTGATGTCCCTGGTCCACCGCCGACTGCCCGTCTGGGGGATCCAGTTCCATCCGGAGAGCGTGGCCACCTCGGGCGGGTCGCGGCTCCTGGAGAACTTTCTGACTGCCGCCCGAGAGCACACCGCCGCCCGAGAGCACGCCTCGCTGCACGTGTGAGGCACCGTCCCGCACTGCTCCAACCGGTCCCACCCACGATCGCCCCGCGCCCCGACCAGGCGCGGGGCGAAGGAAGTGATCCCTATGCGCATTGTGATCGCCGAAGCCTCCACGGTCCTGCGGGCCGGCCTGGCCCAGGTGCTGGACGGCGGCGGCCACCGGGTCGCCGCCGCCGCGCCCGGCACAGCCGAGCTGCCCGCCCTCGTCGCCCGGCACCGGCCCGACGCCGTCGTCGTCGGCGTCCGGCCCGCCGGCCCCTTCGGCGGCGACCACTCGGTGGAGGACGTGCTCACCGCGCGCCGGACACGGCCCGGCACGGCCGCGCTGCTGTACAGCGCGGCTCCCGAACCCGGCCTTGCCGCCCGGCTGTTCGCTTGCGGGCGGGAGCGGACCGGCCTTGTGCTGCGGGATCACATCACCGAGTCGGAGGCGCTGTTCGCCGCCCTCGGCAGGATCGCCGCCGGCGGCTCGGTCGTCGACCCGAGGGCCGTCGCCCCTGGGGACGTCGGCGCGCCCGCGCCGCCGCCGGACCCGGCCGGGCCGGCCGCCCGCGCCGACCTGGCCGCGCTGAGCGCCCGGGAGCTGGACGTCCTGCGCCTCATGGCCCAGGGCCGGACCAACAGCGCCATCGCCGACGAGCTGTGTGTCTCCGCCGGCACCGTGGAGAAGCGGGCCGCCGCGGTCTTCGGCAAGCTGGGCCTGCCGGGCGGCGATCGCGACAACCGCCGGGTCCTGGCGGTCCTGCGCTTCCTCGACGCCCAGCGCTCCCGGACCCCCGCGTTCGTCGACGCGCCCGCCCGGGCGACCCCCTTCCTCGTCCGGCGCGCGGCCGCCCGCCCCGTCTCCCGGGCCAGGGCGGCGGCGTAGCGGTCCGCGTACACCTGTGCCCCCGGCGGACAGCTCCCGTCGGGGGCACAGCTGTGGGGGTACGAGCGGGGGGCGAGGCAGCGGGGCTCAGAGGCCTTCGCCGAGGTCTGGTCAGACGCTTTCGCCGAGGTGCCGGCGGACCATGGCGCACTGCCACCGGGTGATGTGGATGACGACCCACGGCAGCACGAAGAAGGCCACCACGCCGGACGCGAAGTGCAGCGCCACCGCTCCGGCCGGGGTCGGGCCGCCCCACGCGTCGGTCGGGTAGGACTCCCAGCCCCAGATCGGGTACGTCAGGTTGCGCGCGGAGACGATGATCCAGCCGACCGCGGCAGCGAACGACAGGGCGGTCAGCACCAGGTTCACGAAGAAGAAGACAGCGCCGTTCCGCAGCCGTCCCGTCCTGCGCCGCAGGACGGTCTCGCCGAAGAAGACCCGCAGCCGCATCCGCTCGAACGCCGGCCCGGCCACCGCGACCGCGCCGAGCGCGCCCAGCAGGATCAACGGGCCGAGCGCCTTGTGCCCGCTGTCGTACGCGGCCTTCATGAGGACCTGGAGCCCGAGGATCAGGGCGAGGGGGAGCGGCAGGAACAGGGCGAACAGCATGTGCCGCCATGTGCCGCGCCGGAACGGAAGCGATAACAGGCCACCGCGCTCCGATCGGGAAGCCGCTGCGGACTGCCCGGCCGGGGGGTGGAGCGGGTGAGGTACGGCACGGTGGATTTCCTCTCCTGGAACGGGAAAAGGTGCCCCGGCCCACGAGGGCGGAGGCACGCCCGAAGGGGCCGGCGGCCGCCGGCCCCTTCGGGCTGGGGTCAGGCAGCGGCGCGAGCCATCTGCGGGGCGGGCTCGGAGCGGACGGCTCCGGCGCGCTCGGCGCGGGCCAGCGCCAGCAGCTCCAGGGCGATCGAGGTGCCCGGTCGGCCGAGGGCCTCTTGGTACCGGCTGAGCACCTCGTTCTCGTCGGCCAGTTGGAACTCGCGCAGCCCCGCGAGCCGGCGCAGCGTGCGCAACTGCTCGACGACGGCGCCGCGTTCGCGTACCAGGTCGATGATCTCCTGGTCGAGGGAGGCCAGGCGCGCCTTCCGCTCGGCCATCCGCCCGGAGTCGATCGGTGACATGTCAGACCTCCACAGGAGTGCTGTCGACAGGGAGACAAGCTACGGGAGTCGGCGAGGCCGCCGAAGCGGTCGGCGGAACCAGGGACTTGGGCTCGGCGGACGTGGGCTCAGGGGTACTGGGGGCAGGGATCGTGGACTTCGCCGCGGTCGCGCCCAGAGCCGACAGGAGCGGCCCGGTCATCGCGGTGGTGACCAGCGCCATCAGGACGAGGGTGGTCAGGCCCGCGGAGCTGATCAGACCCGCCTGCCAGCCGATGCCGGCGACCACCAGCTCGGTGACGCCGCGGCAGTTCATCAGTGCGCCGAACTGCAGAGCCTCGGCGCGGGGGAGACCGATCAGCCACGCCGCGCCGCCGGCTCCGATGAACTTGCCCGCGGCAGCGGCGAGTACGACACCCACCAGCACCAGCCAGTGCCAGGCGCTGAACCCGAGCTCGCCGACGGACACGCTGAGCCCGACCCCGGCGAAGAACAGCGGGAGCAGCAGCGCCTGGGTGAAGCCCTGCAACTGCTGGTGCATCCGGGCGGCGGCCGCGGAGCCGCGCGGCACCGCCATGCCGAACAGGAACGCGCCGATCACCGGATGCAGCCCGATGATCTCGGTCAGACTGGCGTAGCCCAGCGCCCCTGCGAGCAGCAGCGGCAGCACCAGGCGCTCGACGCGCTCGTTCCCCTCGGCGCGTGAGAGGAAGGCCGCGAGCAGCGGACGGACCAACAGCCGGGTGGAGGCGACGAGGGCAAGCACCAGGGCGGCGGTGACCGCCACGTCCCCGGTGCCCCCGGTGCCGCTGAGCGCCAGCACCGCGGTCAGCACCAGCCAGGCGATGCCGTCCCCGAACGCCGCCGTGACCAGGGCGAACGAGCCGATCCTGGTGGTGTCCAGGCCCATGTCGACCAGGATCCGGGCGAGGACCGGAAGTGCCGTGACCGACAGGGCGAGCCCGAAGAACAGCAGGTAGCCGGTGTGCTGCCCGTCGTCGCCGCGTAGCACGTCCGGTGCCGCCGCCGCGATGCCCACCCCCATGAGGAACGGCAGGCCCATGCCGCCGATGACCGCGGCCCCCACCGCCGACCTGCCCGCCCGCACCCGTTCCAGGCGGAGCTCGCAGCCGAGCAGGAACATGAAGGTGACCAGGCCCAGTTGCGCGGTGGTGGTCAGCGTCGTCGTGACCTCCTTCGGCAGCAGCCACTCCTTCGCCTCCGGCCACACCCAGCCGAGCGCGGAGGGACCGAGCAGCAGGCCGCCGAGGATCTCCCCGATGACCGGGGCCTGGCCGAGCCGGCCGAGCAGCGAGCCGAGCAGGTGGCTGATGAGGACGACCACGGCGGCCGCGAGCAGAAAGCGCGCCAGCGGATCCGCGTGCAGACTCGTCATGACGCCACCCCCTCCCGAGCCGGCACCGGCCCCGGCACCTCGCCGCCGGGCCAGACGGCGAATCCGCGCGCGCCGTAGAGCAGCGGCGCGCCCGACTCCTGGACGACGGCGGTCACCTCGCCCATGACGACTGTATGGTCGCCGACTTCCGCCCATTCCGACACGTGGCAGTCGGCCACCGCGAACGCGTCGCGGGTCAGCCACGGCAGCCCGGCGTCGGGCGAGGGGCACCACTCGACCTCGGCGAACCGGTTCGCGGCCGGTCGGGCGAACACCTCCGCCGCGCGCTGCCCGCCGTGGTGCAGCAGGTTGACCGCGAAGGCGCCGTACGCGCGCAGCGCCCGTAGCGTCTCGCCGCGCGTGGTCAGGCACACCGACAGGGTCGGCGGGTCGGCCGTGACGCTCGCGAGCGACGAACACGTCAGCCCGCGCGGCCGTCCGTCGGCGCCGTACGTCGTGACGACGGCGACGCCGGTCGGGAAGGCGCTCATCAGTGCCCGGAAGTCGGCCACGGGCACGGGTGGAGCCTTCCACGGGTGGGGCCGGGGCACCGCGTGCGGCTGGGCGCCGACCGGTACCGGGGAGAGCCTGGACATACTCTGTCGCCCTTCGTGAGGTCAGGGGTTGGGCCTCAGTGGATCGAGGAGAGGTACTCGCGGCAGCTGGGCAGCGCCTGTACCAGGCGGCGCGCGTCGGTCTGCACCGCGGCCAGTTCCGCGCGGGCCCGGGCCGGGTCGATGTGGGCGAGGGCGGGCCGCGCGGCGGCCGGCTCGTGGCCGAGGCCGAGCAGCATCGTGATCCACGAGTACTGCTCGAAGCCGTGGTAGTGCGGGTAGATGGTGTGCTCGTCGAGCAGGTGCGAGGAGGCCAGCTGAAGCTTCTCCGCCAGGCCGTCCGGCTGCCGGCGGATCTTCGCCTCCTTCCAGTACGGCGTGTCGTCGCGCGTCGCGGCCGCGTAGTGCAGCACGAGGAACTCCTTGACGCCGTCCAGGACATGGGAGACCCGGCTGTTGTAGTCGGCGGCCAGCTGCGGGTCCCAGTTCTCGTCCGGGAAGTGCTTCACCAGCTGCTCGATGCCGTGCTGGATGAAGAAGATGCCGGTCGACTCAAGGGGCTCCACGAAGGCGCTGGACAGCCCGATGGCGACGCAGTTGTTCACCCAGGAGCGCTCGTTGCGGCCGATGCGCATCCGGATGTGGTTGGCCTCCAGATCGTCCTGCCCGGGCGCGGCGAACGCGCGCAGGGTGCGCTCCGCCTCCTCCGGGCTGCAGAACTCGTCGGAGTACACATAGCCGGTGCCGTTCCGGCCGAAGAGCGGGATCGTCCAGATCCAGCCGGCGTCCATGGCGGTCGCCGTGGTGTACGGGTTCATGCCCCGCTCGGCCTGGTCCGGCTGCGGCACCCGCAGCGCCACGGCCCGGTTGTTGGGCAGGACGTCCTGGAAGGAGACGAACGGCTCCGCCAGCTTCTGGTTGATCAGCAGGCCGCGGAAGCCGGTGCAGTCGATGAACAGGTCGCCGGCCAGCGCGCCGTGCTCACGCGTCATCACCTGCGTGATCCAGCCGCGCTCGTCCGCCTGCACGTCCACCACGTCGTCGATCACATGGCGCACGCCGCGCTCGGTGCCGTACCGGCTGAGGAACTGCGCGAGCAGACCCGCGTCGAAGTGGTACGCGTACGGGAACTGGGCGCGCTGC
Organism: Streptomyces sp. XD-27; assembly: GCF_030553055.1. Lineage (NCBI taxonomy): Bacteria > Bacillati > Actinomycetota > Actinomycetes > Kitasatosporales > Streptomycetaceae > Streptomyces > Streptomyces sp. XD-27. The sequence continues at coordinate 1,354,913 of NZ_CP130713.1, read as the reverse complement.
TCCTCCAGGGTGGAGCGGCCGAGCGAGCCGTCGAGCCCCTGCGCGAACAGCGAGCCGTCGAGCATCCGCGGCGAGCGCTGCGCCTCGCAGAGCGCGGGCGTGACGAAGCACGCCTGGTCGAACGGGACGTCGCGGTCGCCCTCCGCCAGCCACCAGTCCGCGAGGGTGAAGCCGTCGGACGTCCGCAGCCGCTCGAACGGGTGGTAGAAGTGGTCGCCCGCCTTCCGCCAGTTCTCGAACCGGATGGCCAGCTTGTACGAGGCCGCGCAGTGCGGCATCCAGTCGCGCTCGTCGAGGCCGAGATAGTCGAAGAAATGCCGGACGGTGCTGAAAGTCGCCTCGCCGACACCAATGCTCGACACCCGGTCCGATTCGACCAGGGTGACGTCGACACGATCTCCGAACGCCGCCTTGAGATAAGTGGCGCTCATCCAACCGGCGGTGCCGCCGCCCACAATGACAACTGACCTGATCACGCTGCATCTCCTGTTCGGGAAGTCCGGTAGTCCACAACGATGCGGTGAAGCTATCGACGTGCGCTTTCCTTTCGTTATCGCGTCCTTTCGGTCGGGGCTTCGGCGCCCGGACGCCCGTTCGGTGGCAGGTCGGCACAGGTCGGGACGGGCGGGGGCGGGCGCGGACCGGCCGTTATCGCCCCCGGCGCGGCTCCCGAAGCGGGGACGATAACGACGTGAAGCCGGGCCTTCCTAACGTCTTCCTCGTACCGCGGAGGCCGCCGCCGCGAAAAGGGGCGACCCGCCGCAGAAAGCTTTTTTCACGAGGGGGATCCACGTCATGAAGTTCACTCGGAGCAATCGCATTCGGAATTCCGCGGGCCTGCTCGTCGGCGGAGCAGCGATCCTCGCCACCCTGCAGGTCGGCACCGCCGGTGCCGGGCTCGCCGCAGGTGACGGCGCGGACCGGGGGTTCGCGTCCTCCGCCACGGCCCTCGACGCGGCGGCAGCCGCGCACAACGGCTCCGGCCCCGGCAGCGAGGACTGGGGCTGACGATGACCGCGGGACGTGACGGCCGGTCGCCGGCCGAGGACCGGTCGCCGGCCGGCCGCGGGAGCCGGTCCTGGCCCCGCCTCCTCGGGAGCGTGCTGCGCGGCCAGGACCTCGCCGAGGCCGACACCCTCTGGCTGATGGACACCGTGATGCGCGGGGAGGCGACCCCCGCGCAGATCGCCGGACTCCTGGTCGCGCTGCGCGCCAAGGGCGAGACGGTGAGCGAGTTGGAGGGGCTGGCGAACGGCATGCTGGCCCACGCTGTCCCGCTCCGGGTGGCCGGGGACACGGTCGACGTCGTCGGCACGGGCGGCGACGGCGCCTGCACCGTCAACGTCTCCACGATGTCCGCGATCGTCGCGGCCGGCGCCGGCGCCCGGGTCGTCAAGCACGGCAACCGGGCCGCCAGCTCCCGCTCCGGCTCCGCCGACGTCCTGGAGGAGCTCGGGGTGACGCTGCGGCTGCCCGTGGACCGGGTCGCCGAACTCGCCGAGTCCGTCGGCATCACCTTCTGCTTCGCGCCGGACTTCCACCCGGCGATGCGGCACGCCGCGGCGCCCCGCCGCGAACTGGGGATACCCACGATCTTCAACGCCCTGGGCCCGCTGACCAATCCGGCGCGGCCCCGTGCGCTGGCCGTCGGCGTCGCGGACGCCCGCCTGGCGCCGCTGATCGCCGGGGTCCTGGCCCGGCGCGGCGTCACCGCCCTGGTCTTCCGGGGCGACGACGGCCTGGACGAGCTCACCGTGACCACGACCTCGCGGGTGTGGTCCGTGGCCCACGGACAGGTCCGCGAGGAGCGCTTCGACCCCCGGGAGATCGGTGTGCCGCTCGCCCCGGCCGAGGCGCTCCGCGGCGCCGACGCGGCCTACAACGCGGAGGTGGCGCGGCGGGTCCTCGCCGGGGAGCGGGGCCCGGTCCGCGATGCGGTGCTGCTCTCGGCGGCGGCGGCACTGGCCGCGGCCACCCCGGACGACAGGCCGCTCGCCGACCGGCTGGCTCCCGCCCTCGCGGCGGCCGCCCGGTCCGTCGACTCGGGCGCGGCGCGGGCCGTCCTGGACCGCTGGGCCGCGGCAAGCGGGACGGCCGTGGCGGGCGAGGGGTACGCCGCGGCGGCGTAGTACGGAGAACATGGCTGTGGGCGGGGCAGGAGCCCCGCCCACAGCCATGCCGTCGTGTCATGAAGGAACAGGTCCGCGGGAAAACCAGTCGGCGCACCCGCCGCAAGGGCCAGGTGCGCCGACAGAGGCCGCGCCGTACGGCTCCTCAGGCCGCGGCCGACTCCAACTCCCGCAGCTCGTGAAGCACGTCGGCCTCGGCGGCTTCGAGCTGCTCGGTCCAGTAGTCGTTGAGCTGCCCTTCGAAGATGTTCCGGAAGACGCGCAGACACCACAGCCGATCGGCGGGCACCCGCTCGTGCTTCACGAAGAAGAACAGGTCGGCAGGGACGATGTGACGCATCCCGAGCAGCGGCAAGGGGCTGGTGAACGGGCGGAAGTCGTCGTTGTGCAGCCCTATGGTCTCGTGCTCCGGCCAGAAGTCACCGAGCATGTAGCCGGCCTCCACCCATTCCGGCTTGAGCGCGGCATGCACCCGGCCCACCATCGCCTTCAGCTCGTCGGCCGGCAGCCCGTACGGCACCACCATGTTCACCAGGTAGATCCGGTCGGACCCCACCCCCTCGGCCCGCTCCCGCAACTCACCCAGCAACTCGCGGGCCAGCGCCATCAGCGCCTCGTCGCCCTCGGCGGCGTCGAACTCGACCATGTGAACGTAGTCGCGGCGCAGGGCCTTCACCATGTACGGGCATACGACACCGCTCCTGCCGAGGTCAGGATGGGGGGCGGGAGCGTATGCCGTGAGCCAGTCACGAGCCTCGGTTGTCAGGTCACCGGACATGTGCCCTCATTTCCGTCGTCGGCATGATTCGGATTGGCTGCCAGGCTAGGTTTTGCCGATATCCACCCGGCATCGCCCGCCTTTCACAGCGGCCGGGGAACTGGTCCCGCCGCCATCTCGCCAAAAGACATGCCGTCACGACGTGAGGGCGCCATGACGCGGCGAACGCGCCTCAGTGGTCGGTCACGAGGCAGTAGACGGTGGGGCCGAGGGGAAGTCCGGCGACGTTGATATGGGGCATTCTCTTTCCGGGGTGGCAGGCGCGGCCGATGTCCGGGATGTTGCTGATGATGGTTCCGAGCCCGTCCGCCGACGCCGGTGCGGCCGTGGCGAAGAGGGTGGCGACGAGGACGGCAGCCAGGCCCACGCCGCGGCGTGCCCGCCGGGTGCGGCGGGTGCGGCGGGCAGAGCGTGCGGGGTGTGCAGGGCGTACGAGAAGCGTCATCAGGCACTCCGAAACGATCTGTGCGGGGGGTTCGAGGCCTGACAACGACGTGATCGGCCGGAGGACACGTGCCGTTCCGCCATCCTGGCGCCCCGTACCGCCGGTCGTGGGCGCGGCCGCACACCCGGCCTACGTCCGGCGGCCCGGTCCCGACCGAGACAGGGCCTTGCCCCGGCCGTTACGGGTTCGTGAGTTGCGGTTCGCAGACTTGCGCCATGCACCGCCACCCCCGCCGCCTCGTCGCCGCCCTGGTCTGCCTCTGCGTGACCACCCCGCTGTTCACGGCCTGCTCGGGCGGCGGCGGCAAGGCGGCGCAATCGTCTCCATCCCCCTCGAAGCAGGACAAAAGCGGAACCAACCGGGACGATGTCAACGGCGACGGGCACGCCGACGTGGTCGTCAACGGCTGGTACCGGGCGCGGAAGACCGGGTTCGGAGGGTGGGACCGCAACTGCGTCGTCGCCCTCGCCGCACCCGGTGGCCTGGAACCGGGCGCGGCATTCCGCGTCACGGAGCGCTTGCCCGAGCTCGACCCCAGGATCACCAACGGACCGATCGGGTACGACAGCTCAACCCAGTTCACCGGGGATCTGGATGACGACGGCTACGCCGACGTCGTGGCGAGCGACATGGTGCCCGACCCCAGCGGGGAGTACGCGCCCGAGCAGCGCATTGTCTGGGGCGGTCCCGACAGCCCCAGGGGCACCACCGAACTGCCCGCCGACGTGGACCGCGCCACCGCCGCCGGTGACTTCGACGGCGACGGCGCCCTCGACCTGCTGACTCTCGCGGAGCCCAACGACAGCGAGTCCGCCCCGACCAAGCCGCAGCCCGCCACGGTCCTGCACGGCCCGCTCAGCGGCGACGGCGCGGCCCGCACCACCTCGACCACCGACGTGGGTTACAAGGGCTGGGCGCCGGTGGCCCACACGGTCGTCGGCGACTTCGACGGCGACGGCAGGGACGACCTGGTGACGAAGGCCGAGTATGACGAGGAGGACGCGCGCCTGGAGGAGGGCCTGCCGGAAGACGTCATCGACGCCACGTTCTACCGGGGAACGGCCAAAGGGCTGAAGCCCGCCGGGTCCGTCCCCGGCATCACGAACGGCTCCATCCCCGTCGCCACGGGGGACTTCGACGGCGACGACAAGCAGGACATCCTCGCGAGAGGCCAGGACGACGATCAGGCCGTCGCCGTCTACGGCAGCGACAAGGGCCCCGGCCGGGCCAAGGCCCGCGCCGCCGGGCTCGGGAAGCTGAAGGTGGGCTACGACCTCGCGGTAGGCGACATCAACGGCGACGGCCACGACGACATCGCGACCGAGACCCGTGCCAAGGACCCCCGCATCGGCGAGGTGACGGTGGTGCTCGGCGGCAAGGACGGCCTCAGCGCGGCCCGCACCATCACCATCGACCGGCACGCGATCGGCCTCGGCGGCTCCCCACGGAGCAAGGGTGACCGCGACGACTTCGGCTGGGACCTGTACCTCGCCGACCTCGACACCGACGGCCGCGACGAGCTCCTCATCGGCACGTTCGGTTTCCGCAAGCCCCGCAAGGACGCCGGCTACTGGATCCTGCGCGGAACGGAGAACGGCCCGTCGAAGACGGACCGCCGCTTCGTCAAGACCAAGGACTTCGGCAGGAGCTGACCACAGGAGCCCGTTCCCTTTCGCGCCGAACTCCGTGCGGACGCCCCTGCCGGCGGGTAGCGTCATGTTCACGGTGAAGGGGGGATCATGGCAGAACGTGCGGTTCCGCCTGGCGTGGTGGCCGCGGAGCGTGTCGCGTCCGAGGCGGGATTCAAGAAGAGTTGCATCCCCGAGGTGGGCAGGTTGCTCAGGCTGGCCGCTGCTGCGAAGCCCCACGGCACCATCGCGGAGAGCGGCACCGGCTCGGGAGTGGGCACCGCCTGGCTGCACAGCGGCCTTGGCGCCGGTGCACGCCTGGTTACCGTAGAACGTGACGAGGAGCTGACCCGTCGAGCGGCCGGCGTCTTCGCGGACGACAAGCGCGTCACCATTCTCACCGGGGACTGGCGACTGCTTGAGCAGCATGCCCCCTTCGATGTCTTCTTCTGCGACGGCGGGGGCAAACGCGACGATCCTCAGGGGGTCGTCGAGCTGCTTGCTCCCGGTGGCCTTCTCATCCTGGACGACTTCACCCCCTCGCCCCATTGGCCGCCTCGTTTCGGCGGCGAAGTGGATGAGCTCCGCCTGTTCTACCTCACTCATCCAGCCCTGGACGCCACCGAAGTACTCACCACACCAGCCAGTTCAGCGGTCGTCGCGGCACGCCGCCTCTAGCCAAGAGGGCTTCACGCAGGGGCGGCTCTGCCTACGGCTTCCACGCCACCGTCACCACAGTCACGATCCGACCCTGGCTCAGAGCACGATCCGTCGGACAGGACAGACCTAGCGGTTGATCGTCCCGCCGAACTCGACCGCTCCGCGCAGTCCCAGGCTGCCTGGCGTCACCGAGAGGATCGGGAGCGGGTCGCCCTCCTCGCGGGACTGGAAGTCCCAGACACCGCCCGAGCTCGCGTTCTCGCCGGGCGCGCCCACGGTGATGTCGAGGTAGTTGTCGCCGTTGTAGTCGCCGCTGGCGACGGCCCCGCCGAAGCGGTCGCCCGCCTCCGCCGTACCGGGCACCCGCTCGGTGCTCTGGGTGCGGGGCGAGCCGACCGGCGTGCCGTCCTGGAGGATGGAGAGGGAGTACCAGGCGCCTGCCTTCGCCTGCGTGCCGACCCCCTCGTGGCTGACGCCGACGACCAGCTCGTCGTGGCCACTCCGGTCGACGTCGGCGACGGCGAGCGCCGCGCCGAAGTTGTCCTCGGCCTCGGCGGTACCGCCGACGGCCCGGGAGGACTGCGTGGCGCACGTGGCGATGCCGCCGAGGGTGGTACCCGGCTTACCCAGGATCACGGCCACCGCGCCGCCGAGGCGGTCCTCGCAGAGCGTGCTGTCGGCCTCCGGGTTGGCCTGGACGAGACCGATGGCGAGGTCCGTCCTCTGGTCGCCGTTGAGGTCACCGGCGACGAGGGCGGAACCGTGGTCGCCGGTGGACCAGATCCCCTTCCAGTCGCCCGATGCCTTGCTGAGGACATGTGTGCCGGCCATCTCCATGCCGTCGTACGTCACCGCGAGGTCGTCGCTGCCGTCGCCGTCGAAGTCACCCGTGGTGACGGCCTGGGGAGCGGCGAACTGGTACCCCTCGATGAGGGACGTGGTGGTGGACGAGTCCGCGGTGAACGGCCCCCGGCGCAGCTGCATCGCGCCGCCCTCCTCGCCGGCCGTGCTCAGAGCGAGGTCCTTGTGGCCGTCGTGGTCGTAGTCGCCCACCGTCAGCAGCCTGCCGAGCCGGCCGTCGGCCTCGCCCTTGGCGGCGGTGAGCCCGCTGTTGAAGCCGGTCGCCGAGCCCCACAGGACGGTGGCGGTGCCCTCGCGGTTGGTTCCGGTGCCGGTGAGCTGTTCGCCCGGCGCGGTGACGGTCAGGTCGCTGTAGCCGTCGCCGTTGAGGTCGGCGGCGGCGACCGCCGTACCGAACAGGTCGCCCGCCTCGGCGGTGCCCGGAACCCCGGTGGTGTCCTGGCTGATGGTGGTGGAGCCCTTCCCGCCGAGGCCCTTCGGGCTGCCCCACACCACGTTGACGAAGCCGGCCTTGGCCTTGCCGCCGACGGCCGCCTTCGGCATGCCGACCGCCAGGTCCGCATACCCGTCGCCGTTGAAGTCGCCCTTGAGACCGGACGGGGCCGCGGAGGCGGTGCCCGCGCTCAGGCCGGATATGGCGAGGACGGCGGTCGAGCAGAAGATGGCCGCCGAGAAAGTCTTTCTGCGCAAGTGGATCTCCATGAATCCGTGAGGGGGGTGCGTGGGTCTGCGTGTGTGGGGCGGGCAGCTCTGTGCAGTGAAGCGGGATTTCTGGTGTGTGACACGCGAGCCGTACGCACGGTTGTACGCGGGTGTCGCCGAAGTGAACGAGACGTAGATCGCGCCTATCGGCATGCCGACGCCCCAGGGGCCCAGACGGAATGCCCCAGTCCGAACATTGCAGGCTGGATGCCCCGGACCGATCGCGGTCCGGGGCATCCGGTTGGTGAATCGGGTCGGCCTCCTGGTGGTCCGGTCAGTGGCCGGTCACATGGAACGTGAGATCCCAGGTCGCCGGGGTCAGGACTCTCAGCCTCATCTCGCCGTGCGCCTCGCGGAACTCCTCGGTGCCTCCGGTGATGGCGTTGGTGACCGGACTGGGCGTCGGGATTCCGGCCTGCTCGCCCTGGACGGTGATCTGTCCTCGTCGGAACACCGCGGAGATCGAGCACTGTCCGGCATTGCGCTCCAGGTCGGTGATGACGCAGAACCCGCCGAAGCGGCCGACGACGCGACCTGCCGGTCTCTCGGTCGACAGCAGGTTCCCGCTGAAGACGAACTGGTCTCCGACGCTACGGCCCGGCGCACCCAGATCGACCTCTTCGCCGACCAGCAGATTGGCCTCCACATGGATGACGCGGGCGCCTGTCGCCGGGGAGGGGTTGACGGGGCGGGGCGCGGGCGGCCGGCCCCGGCTGCCGTCCTGTTCGACCCCGGGAGGCACGAAGCCACTGATCGTCAGCGACGCCAGAACGGCAGCGCCCGTGGTCAGAGCGGCATACCGGATCCGCCGCTTGCCGATGCTCATAGTGTTCTCCTGCTCCCCGGAAGTGCCTCCACTCCGCGTGCGGCTTCTTCCGCTCTGGTCAGGTGGATCCCGTTGGGAAATGCCGATTTTCACCGTAGTGCGACATGAGCAGGCGTGCCGCCGGACGCGGCTGTTCGGGTGGGCGCTCCCACAGCTGAAGAACGCCGGCCCGGCGCGGCTGAAGCCGACGGCCGGCGAGCACCGGGCCGGCAAGTTCGGGCAGGTCAGGTCGTCAAGTGCACCGCCGTGCTCCGCTTGAGGCCGATCGCGTAGGGCAGCGCAGCGATATGACGCAGGGGCATACGACACACCGTCACATGACGGGACGTCATGTGATGCGAGGTCGCGCGGCACGTAGATCGCTTGCACACACCCCACATTGTTAATTAGGTTAGCCTTACCTAGCAAAATGGGGGAGGGGAGAGCATGCCGACTGGGAATGCGGGGGTCGCGGGCTCGGTCGCCCTGGTTACCGGGGCGGCCAGAGGGATCGGCGCGGCCGTGGTCGACGGACTGGTCCGCGAGGGCGCCACCGTCGCCGCCGTCGACATCGACGCGGACGGTCTGGCGGATCTCGCGGACCGGTTACACGGGCGGGTCGTGCCCTTCACCGCCGACGTGGCAGACGCTTCCGCGGTCGCCGATGTCGTCGACAGGACCGAGCACGACATCGGGCCGATCGGCATCGGGGTGTCTGTGGCGGGCATTCTGCGGCCGGGACCGCTGTGCGAGACCACGGACGAGGACTGGGCGGACACCTTCTCCGTGAACACCACCGGGGTGTTCGTCGTCCTGCGCGAACTGGCCCGCCGGATGGTGCCCCGCGGGCGCGGCTCGCTGGTGACCGTCACGTCCAACGCCTCGGGCGTGCCGCGCACGGGTATGGGCGCGTACGCCGCCTCCAAGGCCGCGGCCACCATGCTCACTCGCTGCCTCGGGCTCGAGGTGGCCCGTCACGGCATCCGGTGCAACGTGGTCTCGCCCGGCTCGACCGATACCCCGATGCAGCGTCAGCTGTGGACGGACGAGACGGAGGGGGCCGATCTCGGGCGCGTGATCGCGGGCACCCCCGAGCAGTACCGGGTGGGCATTCCGCTGGGTCGCATCGCCGACCCCACCGACATCGCCGACGCCGTGCTGTTCCTGGTCTCCGACCGCGCCCGGCACATCACCATGCAGAACCTGTTCGTCGACGGCGGCGCGACCTTGCGCGCCTGAGGAAGGAATCGCTGACGTGTCCATACCCGCGCTGGTGCGCCCCAGACCCGTGTACCGAGCGGCCGACCTGCTGGCCGCCTACCTGCCCGGCTCGTTCTACTTCTCCTCTGCAGGGGGGACGCTGCTCGCCGACGGCGTGCACGCTCGGGTCCGGCCCGAGGGCGGGGAGCATGCCCTGGCCGCGGCCGAGGCGCTCCGTGCGGCCGCGGCGGCGGGGGTGTCCGAGCCCGTGGTCGCCGGGGCGGTCGGGTTCCGGCCGGAGGCGGAGGCGGGCCTGGTGGTGCCCGCCGTGGTGCGGCGTGCGGGCGCCCCCGTGGGCGTGCGGGCCCCCGACGCCGAGTCCGGGACGGCGTGGACGGTCGCCCCGCGCCCCGAGCCCGCGGCCTACGTCGACGGCGTCCGCCGGGCACTGGAGCTGATCGACCGTGGCGACCTGCGCAAGGTCGTGCTGGCCCGCTGCCTGGAGCTGACCGCCGACGCCCCTGTGTGGGTGCCCGCGCTGCTGGCCCGGCTGGTGCGGGCGGACCCGGCAGCCTACGCCTTCGCCGTCGACGTCACCGCGCCCGGCGACTCCGCCCCGCGCACGCTGGTCGGGGCCAGTCCCGAGCTGCTGGTGTCCCGGCGCGGCGCGACCGTGGTGGCCAACCCGCTGGCCGGGTCGGCCCCCCGGTCGGGCGACGAGGCGCTCGACCGTGAGCGGGTCGCGCGGCTGCGTGACTCGGCCAAGGACCTCGGCGAACACGCCCACACCACCGCGCAGGTGGCCGAGGTACTCGGCCGGTTCTGCGTCGACCTGGAAGTGCCCGCACGGCCCGAGGTGATCGGCACGCCGACGATGTGGCACCTGTCCACCCGGATCACCGGACGGCTGGCGGACCCGACCGACCCTGCCTGCTCGGCGCTGGGACTGGCAGAGGCGCTGCACCCGACCCCCGCGGTATGCGGCGTGCCCGAGGCCGGGGCACGCGCGGCCATCGCGGACCTGGAACCGGAGGACCGCGGCTACTACGCGGGGATGGTCGGCTGGACCGGTCTCGACGGCGACGGCGAGTGGGCGGTGACGATCCGCAGCGCCGAGGTGTGCGACCGGACGGTCCGCCTGTTCGCCGGGGCCGGGATCGTCGCGGGCTCGGACCCCACGGCCGAACTGGCAGAGACCGGTGCGAAGTTCCGCACGCTGCTGCGTGCCCTCGGCCTGGAGGATGTGGCGTGACCGCGGACCACGTGCCCTGGCCGTCGGAGGTCGCCGCGCGCTACCGGGCCGCGGGCCACTGGCGCGGACAGACCTTCGGAGCGCTGCTGACGTCGCTGGCCACCGCGTACGCCGAACGGACCGCCGTCGTGGGTGGGGACAGCCGGTGGACGTTCGCCGAGCTGGACGAGCGGGCACACCGGATCGCGGCGGGCTTAGTGGAGTCCGGGCTCGCGCCCGGCGACCGGGTCGTGCTGCAACTGCCCAACATCCCGGAGTTCCTGCCGGTGGTGTTCGGGATGTGGCGTGCGGGCGTGCTGCCGGTGTTCGCACTGCCCGCGCACCGGCACAGCGAGTTGCGGCACTTCGCCGCGCACAGCGAGGCCGCCGCCATCGTCACCGTCGGCGAGCACGAGCGACACGACCACGCGGCGACCGCCCGTGCCGTCGCGTCCGAAGTGGACTCCGTACGGCGGGTTCTGGTGGTCGGGTCGGAGGAGTTCGACGGGCTGGCCGCGACGGCGCCGCGCGAGCTGCCCGACCCCGACCCGGAGGGTGTGGCGTTCCTTCAGCTCTCCGGTGGGAGCACCGGGTTGCCGAAGCTGATCCCGCGCACCCACGACGACTACCTCTACAGCGTCCGCGAGAGCGCCCGGATCTGCGCACTGCGCCCGGACAGCGTCTACCTGGCCACGCTGCCCGTGTCGCACAACTATCCGCTCAGCTCGCCGGGGGTGCTGGGCGCACTGTACGCGGGCGCGGCCACGGTCATGGCACCGCGGCCGGACGCGGACACCGCGTTCCGGCTGATCGAAGCCGAGCGGGTCACGATCACCGGGGTGGTGCCGCCGCTGGCCGCCGCGTGGGTGCAGGCCGCGGCCCGCACCGACCGTGACCTGTCCTCTCTGGAGGTGCTGCTGGTCGGCGGCGCCAAGTGCGGGCGCGAGTTGGCCGAGCGGATCGGCCCCGCGCTGGGCTGCCGGCTGCAGCAGGTGTTCGGGATGGCGGAGGGCCTGGTCTGCTACACCCGCCTGGACGACCCCGAGGAGATCGTGCTCGGCACGCAGGGCCGCCCCATCTCGCCCGACGACGAGATCCGCGTCGTCGACCCGGACACCGACGCCGACGTGGCGCCGGGGGAGACGGGTGCGCTGCTGACCCGCGGCCCCTATACGATCCGCGGCTACTACCGGGCCGAGGAGCACAACACCACCGCGTTCACCCCGGACGGCTTCTACCGGACCGGCGACCTGGTGCGCCGCACGCCCTCCGGGCAGCTGGAAGTCGTCGGCCGGGCCAAGGAGCAGATCAACCGGGGCGGGGAGAAGGTCGCGGCCGAGGAGGTCGAGAACCACCTGATGGCCCACCCGGACGTGCTCGACGCCGCCGTCGTCGCGGTGCCGGACCCGTACCTGGGCGAGCGGACCTGCGCCTACGTCGTGCCCGCCGCGGGCGCGTCGCCCACCGGGCCGGAGCTGCGCAGGTTCGTGCGCGAGCGCGGGGTGGCCGCGTTCAAGGTGCCGGACCTGGTCCAGGTCGTCGAGCAGTTCCCGGTGACCGGCGTCGGCAAGACCAGCAAGCGCGAGCTGAGGGCGGCCCTGGCCGCGCTCGCGACGAAGGAGTGATGAGTGTGTCCCTGCCCGAGATCCGGCCCTATCCGCTGCCCGCGGCCGCCGAGCTGCCCGCGGGGCGGGTGGGATGGCGGCCTGATCCGGCCCGCGCGGCCCTGCTGGTCCACGACATGCAGCGCTACTTCCTGGCGCCGTACGCCGGTGCGCCGGTGCCCGAGATGACCGCGAACATCGCGCGGTTGACCGAGGCCGCCCGTGAGCGGGGGATTCCGGTCTTCTACACGGCGCAGCCCGGCAGGCAGGCCGCCGCGGACCGTGGGCTGCTCACCGAGTTCTGGGGCGACGGCATCGGCGCGGTGATCGACTCCGACCCGGAGGCCGTGGACATCGTCGCCGCGCTCGCCCCGGCCGAGGCCGACACCGTACTGGTCAAGTGGCGCTACAGCGCGTTCCAGCGCAGCACGTTCGCCGAGCAGCTGGCCGCGCTGGGCCGTGACCAGCTGCTGATCACCGGCGTCTACGCGCACATCGGCTGCCAGGCCACCGCTGTGGAGGCGTTCATGCGCGACGTCCAGCCGTTCCTGGTAGCCGACGCGGTCGCCGACTTCTCCCGCGAACGCCACGACCAGGCGTGCGAGTACGTCGCCCAGCGCTGTGGCGTCGTGACCACCACCGCCGACGCGCTGACCGCGCTGTCGGAGCCGATCCCCGCAGGAGCCACCCGATGAACCAGAACCTGTCGCCCGAGCGGGTCCGCGCCGACGTCGCGGAGCTGCTGGACTGCGACCCCGCCGAGATCGCGCCCGAGGAGGACCTCTTCGACCGCGGCCTGGACTCGGTGCGGATCATGACCCTGGTCGAGCGCTGGCGTGCCGAAGGGGCGGCCACACTGGAGTTTGCCGACCTGGCCGAGCGGCCCGAACTGGGGCACTGGACGGCGCTGCTGACCGGTGGGGCCGCATGAGCCGGGTCGACCACCGGCACCGGCACCTGGACCGGATCGCGGAGGTCCGGGCCGGCCTCCACGCCGAGAAGGTGGGCTACCCGATCCGCATCCGGGAGACCGAGGTCGTACGCACCGCCATGGTCGGCGCCGGCCTGCTGCGGGTGACCCTGGGCGGAGCGGGCACCAAGGGGTTCGAGGCCCACTCGCCGGATGAGCACGTGAAACTGATCTTCCCGGAGCCGGACGGCTCGCTGCGTCTGCCCGAGCCGAACGGGACGATGCTGCGCTGGCCGCGGCCGGCGCCCACCTCACGGGAGTACACCGTGCGCCGCTACGACCCGGTCGCGGGCGAGATCGACATCGATATCGCCCCGCACGACGGCGGCCTCGCGTCGGACTGGGCGAGTGCGGTCCAGCCGGGCGCTGTCGTGCACGTCGCCGGGCCGCCCGGCGGGCTGATCGTCCCGCACGCCTACGACCGCTACCTGCTCGCGGGCGACATCACGGCGCTGCCCGCGATCGCGCGCCGGCTGGAGGAACTGCCCAGGGGCGCGAGGGGCTGGGCGTTCGTCGAGGTCGCCGACGCCGCCCAGGAGATCGAGCTGTCCGCGCCCGAGGGCGTCGAGGTGCGCTGGCTGCACCGCGGCGACCGCCCGGCGGGCACCGGCGACGCGCTGGCGCGGGCCGTGACCGCCGTGGCCGTGCCCGAGGGCGAGCGGGTGTACGTGTGGGCCGCGGGCGAGGCGGGGCAGATCAAGCCGCTGCGTCGCTGGGTCCGCGACGAGTTGCGGCTGGAGAAGGCCGACCACGACATCACCGGCTACTGGAAGCGTGGCGTCGCCGACTTCGACGACGACGACCACTGACCGCCCGGCGCGTCGGCCGGGGACAGACGTCGTACCCCTGCGCGGTCGCCCCACCCGAAAGGCCGTCAGGCCTCACCTGAGCAACAAGGAGCTTCGCATGTTCATACGTAGATCGTCGGGCCTGGTCGGTGCCCTGGCCCTCGCCCTGGCCCTGACCGGGTGCGGGTCGGGGGCGGGGCGGACGCCTCCGCGAAGGGCAAGACCCGGGTCTTCGCCGCGGACAACGGCAAGATCACCATCCCCGCCGACCCCAAGCGCGTGGTGGCCACCGGCTATGCCGTGCCCGCCCTGATCGAGGCCGACGCGCCGCTGGTCGGGATCTCGTCATGGAAGCGCGGGGAGCCGATGATGAGCAAGGAGGACCTGGCCACCTACAAGAAGCTCCCCAAGGTGGCGGGCGAGCAGGCGGCCGAGACCAACTACGAGGCCGTCGCCGAGGCCGACCCCGACCTGATCGTCATCGGCGTGCCCGCACCGGTGCTCGGCGACATCGACGTCAAGCGGCTGGAGTCCATCGCCCCGGTCGTGGCGATCGGCCCGACCGCGCCGTCCGCGTGGCGCGAGCTGTCCCACAAGCAGGCCGACGCCGCCGGCGCGCTCCAGCAGTTCGACGCCACACAGGCCGAGTACAAGGCCAAGGCCGCCAAGCTGGCCAAGAAGTACAAGGCGGTGCTGCCCCAGCTCAAGCTGGGCCACGTGGGCTCGTACGGCGAGGTCGCCAAGGGCACCTTCCAGCGCGAGTTCGGCGGTTCGTGGGGCACCAACGTCGCCGAGGACATCGGCGCGAAGTACTACGGCAAGGTCAAGAAGTCCGGCCCCGGTTCGCGCTCGGTCAGCGAGTACCCGTCCATCGAGGAGCTCCCGGCCTCGCTCCGCGAGGCGGACGTCATCACCTACTCGGTCAAGGCCGACGGCAGCGTCCCCGAGGCGGTGCGGTACGCCATGGACTCGAAGCTGTGGAAGAACCTGCCCGCCGTCAAGGCCGGGAAGACCTTCCCGATCCGCTACACCGAGGCCGCGACCTACGGGCAGGCCATGCAGACCCTGGACGCGATCGACACGTCGTTCGCGCCGCTGCTGAAGCGGTGACCGTCGCAGGCCGCGCGTCCGAGGCGGCGGGAACCAGGCGGGCCGTGTCCCAGGTCGGGCTGCTCGTCGGCGGACTGGTGCTGCTGGCGGCGGTCGCCGTGCTCAGCATCGGCGTCGGCGCCCGCTCGGTCCCGCCCGCCGAGGTCGTGCGCGCGCTGCTGGACTTCCAGGGCACCGACGACCACGTGATCGTGCGGGACGTCCGGGCGCCCCGCGCGCTGCTGGCCATCGCGGTGGGCGCCGCGCTGGCGGTGGCGGGCGCGCTGATCCAGACGCTGGCCCGCAACCCGCTGGCCGAGCCCGGCATCCTCGGGGTCACCGCGGGCGCCGGGTTCGCCATCACCCTCGGCTCGGGGCTCGGCCTGGCCACCGGGCAGGCGGGCGAGCTGGGCTGCGCGATCACCGGCTCGGTGCTCGCGGCGCTGCTGGTCGCCGCGGTCGGGCGACTCTCGCCGCTGCGCCTGGTGCTCACCGGCGTGGCCCTGACCGCGGTGCTGAGCGGCGTCGCGATGGGCATGCGGCTGATGCACCCGGACCTCTTCGACACGTACCGGTTCTGGTCGGTCGGGTCCCTGGCGGCCCGCGAACAGGCGCCGCTGGCCCTGCCGTTGACCGCGATCGGGGTGTCCCTGCTCGGCGCGCTGCTGCTGAGCCGGGCGCTCAACGCCCTGGCGCTGGGCGAGAGCGTGGCGCATACGCTGGGTGCGGGCGTGGCCCGGGTACGGGCCGCCGCGCTGGTGCTGATCACCGTGCTCAGCGGGGCGGCGACGGCGGTGGCCGGGCCGATCCTGTTCGTCGGGCTGATCGTGCCGCACCTGGCCCGCAGGCCCGCGGCGGGCTCGGTGCCGTGGCTGATGCTCTACACGATGGTGCTGGGTCCGATCCTGCTGCTGGTCGCCGACATCGGGTCGCGGGTGCTGCTGCCCACCGGCGAGGTGCCGGTGGCCATCGTGACCGCGTTCCTCGGCGGCCCCATGCTGATCTGGGCCGTTCGCCGCTACGGGGCGGGATCGCTGTGACCGCGCTCGGACTGCGGGCCGAACGCCGCACGGTGGTGCTCGTCGCGGTGCTGGTCGCCCTGGTGCTGGGCCTGGGCCTGCTCGGGCTGTGCTACGGCGCGTCCTGGTCCACCCCCGGCGAGGTGTTCGCCGTACTGACCGGGGCCGAGCCCTCCGTGGTCATCTGGGACTGGCGGCTGCCGCGGGTGCTGGCCGCCCTGGTCTTCGGCGCCGCGCTCGGTGTGGCCGGGGCGGTCTTCCAGAACCTCACGCGCAACCCGATGGGCAGCCCGGACGTGATCGGCCTCGACGCGGGCGCCTACACCGGCGCCCTGGTCGCCATCACCGTGCTGTCGGGCACGTCCGCGCAACTGGCCGCCGGCTCGGTGATCGGCGGACTGGTCGTCGCGGCCGTGATCTACCTGCTGTCGTTCGACCGGGGCTTCTCCGGGCTGCGGCTGGTGGTGATCGGCATCGCGGTCAACGCGATGGTGACCGCGATCAACTCGTGGATCGTGCTGCGCGCCGAGCTGGAGGTGGCGATCGCCGCGGTCGGCTGGAGCGCGGGCTCACTCAACGGCGTGGGCTGGGACGATCTGGGGATTCCGTTCTCGGTGATCGCCGTGCTGCTGACCCTGATGGCCACGCGGGCGCACGCCATGCACCAGGCCGCGCTCGGCGACGCGATCGCGGTGACCACCGGGGTCGGGCTCGACCGGCTGCGGCTGCTGATGGTGCTGGTCGGCGTCGGCTGCACGGCCACGGTGACCGCGGTCGCCGGGCCGATCGCGTTCATCGCCCTGGCCGCCCCCCAGATCGGCCGCAGGCTCGCGGGCGCGGCCGGAGTGCCGCTGCTTCCGGCCGCGCTGACCGGGGCGGTGCTGCTCCAAGGCGCCGATCTGCTCGCCCAGATGCTGCTGGCGCCCGTCGCGCTGCCGGTGGGCGTGGTGAGCACCGCGATCGGCGGTTGCTACCTGATCTGGCTGCTGACCAAGGAGGTGAGGCGAGCGTGACCGCACGCCTGACCGCGCGGGAGATCACCCTGCGCTACGGAGACCGGGTGGTGTCCACACGGCTGAGCCTCGACGTCCCCGACGGCGCGTTCACCGCCATCGTGGGGCCCAACGGCTGTGGGAAGTCAACCCTGTTGCGCGCGTTCGTCCGGCTGCTGCGCCCCGACAGCGGGCACGTGGAGCTCGACGGCCGCGAGGTCGGCGGCTACCCGGCCAAGGCCCTGGCCAAGCAGCTCGGCTTCCTGCCGCAGGACCCGCAGGCCCCCGACGACATCAAGGTCCGTCAACTCGTGGGCCGGGGACGATTCCCGTACCAGTCGCTCCTCGCCCTGTGGTCGAAGGAGGACGAGAAGGCCGTCACCGACGCGATGGCCGCCGCGGGTGTCACCGAGCTGGCGGACCGGCCGGTGCAGGAGCTGTCCGGCGGACAGCGGCAGCGGGTGTGGATGGCCATGGTGCTCGCCCAGGAGACGCCCTACCTGCTGCTCGACGAACCGACGTCGTTCCTGGACATCACCCACCAGTACCAACTGCTCGGCCTGCTGGCCAGGTTGCGCGACCAGGGCCGCACGGTCATCGCCGTCCTGCACGACATCAACCAGGCCTGCCGGTTCGCCGACCATCTGGTCGCCATGAAGGACGGCCGGGTGGTCGCCGAGGGAGACCCCACGGACATCGTGGACGCCGGGCTGATCAAGGACGTCTTCGACCTGCCGAGCGTCATCATCCCCGACCCGGTGACGGACACGCCGATGGTCGTCCCCACCCTGCAAGGAGAGTGAGTTGAGCACCCCAAGCGTGTCCCCGGACGGACCGCTCGCCCTGACCAGCGCCCAGTTGGGCATCTGGAACGCGCAGCGCCTCGAGCCGGACTCGCCGTACTACCTGGTCGGCGACGTGGTGGAGATATCCGGCGGCGAGCCGGTCGACGTGGACGCGCTGGTCGAAGCGGTGCGGGCGACCACCGAGGAGGCCGAGACCCTGCGGCTGCGGGTGTACGACACCCCGGAGGGGCCGCGCCAGGCGGTCGGCGACGAGCCGGTCGAGCCGCCCCGGGTGGTCGACGTCAGCGGCGAGGCCGATCCCGTCGCCGCGGCGGGCGCGCTCGTCGACGCCGAGCGGGTGCGGGTGGCCGCGGAGTGCCGGGGGATGGTGGACCGGCCCCTGTACGCGCGCACCGTCATCCGGCTGTCCGACCGCGAGGTCTGGTACACCCAGCTCGGCCACCACCTGGTCTTCGACGGCTACACCGCCGCGATGCTCGCCCGCCGCACCGCCGCCCGCTACACCGCCCTGGTACGCGGGACCGAGCCGCCGAAGTCGACCTTCGGCGCCTTCGCCGCCCTCGTCGCCGCCGACCGGGCCTACCGGGACAGCGACCGGTTCGCCGAGGACCGCGCGTACTGGGTCGACCGGTTCACTCCGCTGCCCGACCTCGGGGATGTCGACGCCGCCGCGGGGCCGCCCGACCGCACCCTGACGACCCGCGCCGTCGTCACGCCCGACGAGACGGCCCGGCTGCGCGAGTTCGCCGACCAGGAGGGCGTCACCTGGGGCGAAGCCCTGATCGCCGGCTACGCCGCCTTCCTGCACCGCATGCTGGGCCGCACCGACGTGGTGTTCGCGCTGCCGCTGATGTGCCGGGCGGGCTCGACCGAGCTGCGCACCCCCGCCATGGCGGTCAACGTGCTGCCGCTGCGGGTGACCGTCCGCGGCGGGGACAGGCTCGGGGAGCTGAGCAGGCGGGTCGCCTCCGCCATGCGCGAGATGCGCGACCACCAGCGGTACCGGGGAGAGGACCTGCCGCGGGACCTCGGCGTGCCCGGCGCGGGCGCGCTGCTGCACGGACGCGGGATCAACCTCAAGGCATTCGACCTGGCGATCGACTTCTCCGGGGCCACCGGGGTGATGCGCAACGTCGCGGGCGGTCCGCCGGAGGACATGGGTCTGAGCGTCCTGCCGACCCGCGACGGCGGGCTGCTGCTCGGCTTCGAAGTCGACGCCAGGACCGGCGACCAGGCCGCGGTCGACAGCAAGCTGTCCGGGCTGCGGGCCCTGCTGGCCGGGCTCACCGACGGCCTGCCCGTGGGACAGATACCCCTGGCCGACGACGTGGAGCGGCTCCTCGCGGACTGGGCGCCGCCCGCCCTGCCCGGCACGCCGCTGGACGTGCCGACCGCCTTCGACGCGATGGTCGCCGCCGATCCCGGGCACACCGCCCTGGTGTGCGGCGAGGACCGGTTGTCCGCCACGGACCTGGCGGGCCGGGTGCACCGGCTGGCCCGTGCGCTGCGGGCCCGCGGGATCGGGCCTGACGACATCGTGGCACTGGCGCTGCCGCGCTCGGCCGACTCGGTCGTCGCCCTGCTGGCGGTGCTGGACGCGGGCGCCGCGTTCCTGCCCCTGGACGCCACCCACCCGCCCGAGCGGCTGCGCGAGCTGATCGACGACACCCGCCCCGCGCTCGTGCTGACCGCCGGCGCGGTCGACGGGCTGCCGTGGAACACCCTGCTCGTCGAGGCCGCCGGTCTGTCCGGCGCACCGCTGACGGCCGATGAACTGGCCGCGCCCCGGCACCCCGAGCACCTCGCCTACGTGATCCACACCTCCGGGTCGACCGGACGCCCCAAGGGCGTGCTCGGCCGGGTCGGCGGCCTGGCGGGGCTGCTGCACCACCAGCGGTCGACGGTCGTCGCGGAGGCCGAGCGGGCCGCGGGCAGGCGGCTGCGCGCCGCCCACACCTACTCGTTCGCCTTCGACTCCGCGTTCGACCACCTGGT
Organism: Streptomyces sp. XD-27; assembly: GCF_030553055.1. NCBI lineage: Bacteria > Bacillati > Actinomycetota > Actinomycetes > Kitasatosporales > Streptomycetaceae > Streptomyces > Streptomyces sp. XD-27. The sequence continues at coordinate 1,335,211 of NZ_CP130713.1, read as the reverse complement.
GTGGCTGCTGTGCGGGCACGAACTGCACGTCTACGACACCGAGACCACCCGCGACGCCGACGCCCTGCTCTCCGCGTACGCCCGCGACGGCATCGACATCGTGGACACCACGCCGTCGATGGCCGCGCCACTGGTCGACGGCGGCCTGCTGGACCGGCGGCCGACGCTGCTCGTCCTCGGCGGGGAAGCCACCCCGCCCGCGCTGTGGCGGCGGGTCGCCGAGTCGGGGATCACCGCGCGCAACATGTACGGGCCGACCGAGGCGACCGTGGACAGCACCACCGCTCGGATCGACGGCGACGAGCCGACGATCGGCCACCCGCTCGCGGGCACCCGGGTCCTCGTACTCGACAACGCCATGCAGCCGGTGCCGCACGGCACGGCGGGCGAGCTGTACCTGGCCGGGCCGCATCTGGCCCGCGGCTACCTCGGCGCGCCCGGGGCGACCGCCGAGCGCTTCGTCGCCGACCCGTTCGGCGCGCCGGGCGAGCGCATGTACCGCACGGGCGACCTGGCCCGGTGGGTGCCCGGCCGGGGCCTGGAGTACCTGGGCCGGGGCGACGGGCAGGTCAAGATCCGCGGCCACCGGGTGGAGACCGGCGAGGTGGAGGCCGCGCTCGGCGCGGTGCCCGGGGTCACGGCGGCGGCCGCCACGGTGCGTTCGGGCCGGCTGATCGGCTACGTCGTGTCCCCCTCCGTCACCGGGGACGCGGTCCGCGCCCACCTGGCCGAGCGGCTGCCCGAGCACATGGTGCCCGCGGCGGTCGTGGTCCTCGATGAACTGCCGGTCACCTCCAACGGCAAGCTCGACCGCGCCGCCCTGCCCGCGCCCGCCACCTCCGGCGGCGGTCGAGAGGCAAGCACCGAGCGGGAGAAGCTGCTGTGTGCGGTCCTCGCCGAGGCGTTCGAGGTCGAGCGGGTCGGTGTGGACGACGACTTCTTCGCTCTCGGTGGGGACAGCATCACCGCGATCACCATCAGCAGCAGACTGCGGGCGATGGGCGTCGAGCTGCGGCCACGGGATCTGCTGGCGCGCCGCAGCTTCGCCGCTCTGGCCGCCTCCGCCGAAGTGGTGGAGGACACCGCCCAGCCCATCGACGACCCGACCGGGCCCGTGCCCGCGCCGCCGATCGTGCGCGCCCTGCTCGACCCGCACCCGGACGTGGACACCGTCGCCGGATACGCGCAGTGGACCGCGCTGCGCGTCGACGAACTCGCCCACGACGACCTGGCCATGGGCGTCCAGGCCGTGCTCGACCACCACGACGCGCTGCGGCTGCGCGCGGGCGACGGCCTGGAGGTGCTGCCCCGCGGTTCGGTGCGCGCCGTCGTCAACGAGGTGCACGGCGAGGAGGTGACCGCGCTGGCCGAGCGCCTCGCCGGTGAACTCGACCCGCGCGCGGGCGACTTGCTGCGTGCCACCCTGGTGAGGACCGGCGACGGCACCCCGGACCGGCTGGTCGTCGTCGTCCACCACCTCGCCATGGACGGCGTCTCCTGGCGTGTCCTGCTGCCCGACCTGCACACCGCCTGCACCGGCGGCACGCTCGACCCCGTCGGCGCGTCCTGGCGGCGGCACGCGCTGCTCCTCGCCGAGCAGGGTGTTTCCGGCGCGCGACAGGACGAACTCCCCTACTGGCGGGCCGCGCTCGACTCCGCGTCCCGCCTGGGCGCCCGCCCCCTCGACCAGACGCGGGACACCGTGTCCACCGCCCACCGGTCGGTCACCGTGGCCTCGCCCGAGGTCACCGAGGCGCTGCTGACCACCCTGCCCGCCGCCTACCGCGCCGGCGTCGACGAGGTGCTGCTCGCCGCGCTCGTGCTCGCCCTGCGGGAGTGGGGCGTGAGCGGCGACGCGACGACCGTCGCGATGGAGGGCCACGGCCGCGAACACCTCGACCTGGCTCGCACGGTCGGCTGGTTCACCAGCGAGTACCCGGTGCGCGTACCCGCCGTCGGCGACGTGGGGCGGGTGCTGCGCGCGGCCAAGGAGGCGCGGCGCGGCGTCCCCGACGGCGGCATCGGCTACGGCGTACTGCGCTCCCTCGACCCGGCGGTCGACGCCGAGTTCACGTCGGCCCCTCCGCCGGACGTACTCCTGAACTACCTGGGCCGGTTCGCCGCGCTGCCCGCTGCGGGCTGGCGCCTGCCGGAGCGCGACGCCTTCTCGGTCGTCGAGCCCGACGCCAAGGCCCTCGAACAGGTCCTCGCCCTCAACTGCTTCGTCCACGAGGAAGGCGCCCCGCAGCTCGCCGTCGAGTGGACGGCCGCGACGCTGGTGCTCGGCACCGACGTCGTGGCGGCCCTGCAGACCGCCTGGGCCGAGGCCCTGGAAGCGCTGGCCGAGCACGCGCGCCACACCACCGGCGGACTCACCCCGTCGGACCTGCCGCTGGTCGACCTCGACCAGAGTGCGATCGACGCCCTCGAACGCACGGGCCGCATCGCCGACGTCCTGCCCGCGACCCCGCTCCAGGTCGGGCTCTCCTTCCACACCCTGGTCCGCGACGACCAGGACACCGACGTGTACGTCGTCCAGGCCGTGACGACCCTCGTCGGCGAGCTGGACCCGGACCGGATGGCCGAGGCCGCGCGCGAACTGCTGCGGCGCCATTCCGCGCTGCGCGTGTACCTGGGCACGGCCGGGGACGAGGTCGTGCAGGTGATCCCCGCCGACGTCGCTCTGGACTGGCGCCAGGACGACCGGTTCGAGGAGGCCGCCCGCGAGGAGCTGGAGCGGCCGTTCGACCCGGCGAACCCGCCCCTGATCCGCTTCCTGCTGTCCCGTATCGGCCCCGACGAGCACAAGCTGGTGATCACCAACCACCACGCCCTGCTGGACGGTTGGTCGATGCCGCTGGTCGGCCGCACCCTGCTCGCCATCTACGCCGAGCTGGGCGGCGGCCCCGCCGCTCCCGCCGCCCCTCCGCTGTCGGAGTACTTCCGCCGGCTGGCGGGCCGGGACCGTGAGGCGTCGCTGGCCGCGTGGCGGGACGCCCTTGCCGGCGTCGACGACGCGACGCGCCTTGCCCCCGCGAGCACCGGGACCGGCGTCGAGCGGCCCGGCCGCGTGACCGTCGGGCTGGGCCGCGCGTTCAGCGACCGGCTGCGCGCCTTCGCCCGCGAGCAGGGCGTCACCCTGACCACGGTGCTCCAGACGGCGTGGGGCCTGCTGCTGGGCAGGCTCACCGGACGCCGTGACGTGGTGTTCGGCTGCCCGGTGTCCGGGCGGCCCGCCGAAGTCGACGGCGTGGAGTCGATGATCGGCCAGCTCGGCACCACGATCCCGGTGCGCGTTCGGCACACCCAGGACCAGACCGCGCGGGATCTGATGGCGCACGTGCACGCCGAGAGCGTCGCCCTGACCGAGCACCACCACGTCGGTCTGCCCGAGATCCAGCGGGCGATGGGCGTCGGTGAGCTGTTCGACACGATGCTGGTGATGGAGAACTTCCCGCTGTCCAGCCGGAAGCGTACTCCGCTCGCCCCCGGGCTCGACCTGGCCGGGGTGGACATCACCGACGCCACGCACTACGCGCTGACCGTGATCGTGATTCCCGACGACGAGATCACGATCGGCCTCGGCTACCAGCCGCACGCCTTCGCCGAGGCGACCGTACGCGACTACGGCCGCTGGCTGCACAACCTCCTGCGGGAGATCGTCGACGACCCGGCACGGCCCGCGATCCGGCTGCCCGCACTCGCTCCCGACGAGCGGGAGCGGATGCTGCGTACCGGCACCGAGGTCGTCCCCGCCAAGGCCCGCGGCCACTGGCTGGACGAGTTCGCCGCCTGGGTGCGCCACAAGCCCGACGCCGAGGCCCTGGTCTGCCGCGACCGCAGCCTCAGCTACGCCGAGCTCGACCGGCAGGCCAACCGCGTGGCCCACGCGCTGATCGAGCGCGGGGTACGGCCCCAGGACCCCGTCGCGGTCCTGCTCGGACGTGACGTCGAGATGACCGTGGCACTGTTCGGCGTGGCCAAGGCGGGCGCGGTGTACGTACCGATGGACGCGAGCTACCCACGGGACCGGCTGGCGTACATGCTCGACGACAGCGCCCCGGCTGCCGCCGTGACGACCGGCGCCGAACTGCCCGCCGAATGCGGGATCCCGGTCCTGCGGCTCGACGACCCGGCCACGCTCGCGTCCGCACCGGACACCGACCCGGTCGAGGCGCGCGCGAAGCTCACCGACGACGCCCTCGCGTACGTCATCTACACCTCCGGCACCACCGGGCGGCCCAAGGGCGTCGGCATCACCCACCGCGGCGTACCCGACCTGATCGCCCTCCAAGAGGAGGTCGTCGGGATCACCGAGCACGACCGGTACCTGCACTTCGCCTCGACCAGCTTCGACGTCGCGTTCTGGCAGACCATGGTGCCGCTGCTGTCCGGCGGCACGTCCGTGATCGCACCCGAGGAGGTGCGCGTCCCCGGCGACGAACTGATCGACTACATCGCCGAGCACCGCGTGACCGGCGTCAACCTGCTGCCGTCGTTCCTGGCCGCGATGCCCGACGACCGCACCGTCGACCCCGACGTGTTCTTCATGGTCGGCGCCGAGCGGCTCGACCCCGCGCTGGCCCACCGCTGGGGAGGGGGCGCAAGGCGCTGTTCAACGCCTACGGGCCCACCGAGGTCACCATCAACTCCGTGACCTGGCACTACGACCCGGACGACGCCGGGCCGCTGCCGATCGGCCGCCCCGACCCCAACGTCCGGGCCTACGTCCTGGACGGCGGGCTCCAGCCCGTCGGCGTCGGCGTCACGGGTGAGCTCTACCTCGGCGGGCCCAGCGTGGCCCGCGGCTACCTCGGCCGCCCCGGGCTGACGTCCGAGCGCTTCGTCGCCGACCCGTTCGGCGCGCCGGATGGGCCCCTCCTGCCCGAGGGAGGGCAAGGAGGGAGGATGTACCGCACGGGTGACCTCGTGCGGTGGCGGCCCGACGGGCAGCTGGTGTTCCTCGGCCGCGTCGACCACCAGGTCAAGATCCGCGGCTTCCGGGTCGAGCTGGGCGAGATCGAGTCCACGCTGACCCGCCACCCCGACGTCCGCGCCAGCGCGGTCATCGTGCGCGAGGACCGGCTCGTCGGCTACGTCATCCCGACCGACGGCGCCGACCTGGACATCGCGCAGGTGCGCGAGTACCTGGCCGGCGAGCTGCCCGACCATATGGTGCCGACGGCGTTCGTGGAGATCGACCGGCTGCCGCTGACCCCCGGCGGCAAGCTCGACCCCGCCGCTCTGCCCGCCCCCGAGACCGCGGCCGCCGCGCGCCGCGAGCCCGCGACCGAGGCCGAGGCGGTTCTGCTCGGCGTGTTCCAGGACGTCCTGGGCACCGACGACATCGGCCCCGACGACGACTTCTTCGCCATCGGCGGCGACAGCATCGTGTCGCTGCAAGTGGTCTCACGGGCCCGGCGCCAAGGCCTCGGCCTGACCGCGCGGGACGTGTTCGAAGGAGAGACGGTCGCCGGCATCGCGGCGCGCGCCCGCGCCCTGGACGGCGATACGGCACCCGCGACCGGGGACGCGCCGCTGACCCCGATCATGCGGGACCTGCTGCGCCGCGCCGGGTCCGCCGCGGACGGGTTCTGCCAGTGGGTGGAGATCTGTGTCCCGCCGGGCGGCGACGAGACGACCTGGCGGGCCGTGCTCGACGCGCTCCTGGCCCGGCACGACGCGCTGCGGGCCCACCTGGTCGACGACGCTCTGCGCGTCACGCCGGTCGGCGCCGTGACCGGCGCCGAGGTGCTGACCCGCGTACAGGCGACGGACGGCCTGCGCGACCTGATCGCCTCCCACGTCGCCGCGGCCCGCGCGTCGATGGACCCGCGCACCGGTCCGCTGCTGCGCGCGGTGTGGGTGGACGCCGGGCCCGACCGTCCGGGCAGGCTCGTCCTGATCGCCCACCACCTGGTCGTCGACGGCGTGTCCTGGCGCGTCCTGCTCGACGATGTGGAACACGCCTACTCCGGTGGAGCGCTGGCCCGGCACGGCCAGTCGTTCCTCGGCTGGGCGCGTTCGCTGCGCGACGCCGACCGGCGGGCCGAACTGCCGCACTGGCAGCGGATGACCGCCACCCCGGCGCTCACCCGGCCGCTCGACCCCGCCCGGGACACCGCGGCCACCGCGGCGCACCACGAGATCTGGCTCGACGCCGACGCGACCCGCGCCCTGATCACGACCCTGCCCGCCGCCTACCGCACCACCCCGGACGCCGTGCTGCTCACGGCACTTGCCCAGGCGATAGGGGCCTGGCGCGGAACGCCGGAGCTGCTGGTCGCGCTGGAGAGCCACGGCCGCCCGACGCAGGTCGACCTGTCCCAGACCGTCGGCTGGTTCACCGCCGTCCACCCCGTACGGCTCGACGCGGGCGACGACGTACGGGCAGTTAGGGAGCGGCTGCGCGCCCAGGGCGACGGCCTCGGCTACGGCATCCTCACCGCGGCGGGTCTGCTGGACCCCGTGGAGCCGGAGGTCGCCTGGAACTACCTCGGTCAGTTCCCCGGCGCCCCGACCGACGAGACGCCGTGGCAGCCGGCCCCGGACGCCGACCCGCTCGGCTCCGGCGGCACCGACGAACTGCCCCTGCCGCACAGCCTGATGGTCAACGCCCTGGTACGCGACGACGCACTCGGGATCCGGATCACCTGGCCGTCCGCGCTGTTCACCCCCGCCGAGATCGAGGACCTGGCCGAGCACCTGCGGACCGCGGCCCTGAACACCGCCGCCGCACCGGAGATCAGGGCGCTCGACCGCGATCGCCCGGTCGCCGAGGTGCAGCCGCTCACCCCGCTCCAGGAGGTGATGCTGCGGCACTCGCGCACCGAGCGCCCCGACCCGTACACGGTGCAGTCGACGTTCTCGCTCGCCGGTCCGCTCGACATCGAGGCCCTGCGGGCCGCGGGTGCGGACCTGCTGGCCCGCCACCCGAATCTGGGCGCGGTGTTCCCCGCCGACCTGGCGGTGATCCCCAAGGAGCCCCGGCCGGACTTCCGGGTGTCCGACGGGCCCGCCGATGAGGTGATGGCGGCCGACCTGGCCGAGCCGTTCGACCTCGCCGAAGGCCCGCTCCTCCGCCTGACCGTGATCCGCTGCGGCCCCGAGCGCGCCGACCTGGTCCTGACCAGCCATCACGTGCTCTCCGACGGCTGGTCGGCCCCGCGCATCCTCACCGAGCTGTTCGTCCTCTACACCGCACGCGTCCAGGGCCGGGAGCTGGACCTGCCCGCACCGGTGCCGTTCGCCGACTACCTGCGCTGGCGCGCCGACCATGAGCCCGATCTCGGCGCCTGGGCCGCCGAGCTGGACGGCCTGCCCGAGGGCGACTACCTGGTGGCCGCCGCCGAACCCGGCCCGGCCTGGCAGGAGCCCGAGCTCATCGAGTTCGACGCGGCCCTCGTCGCCGACCTCACCGACCTCGCCGCCCGGCGCGGCCTGACGCTCAACACGCTGGTGCAGGGCGCCTGGGCCGTGCTGCTGGCACGGCGCTCCGGCCGCGCCGACGTCTGCTTCGGCGCCATGGTCGCCTGCCGTCCGCCGGAGCTGGAGGGGGTCGAGGAGATCATCGGTCTGCTGGCCAACACCGTGCCCGTACGGGCACGGCTCGACGGCACGCTCGCCGAGACGCTCGCCGACCTGCAGGCCCGGCAGCGGACACTGGTCGAGCACCACCACGTCGCCCTCACCGACCTGGAGCGGCTGACCGGGCGGGCGAGGCTGTTCGACAGCCTCGTGGTGTTCGAGAACTATCCGGTCGACCCGGACCGTCTCCGCGAACCCACCCCCGGGCTCACGGTCGTCGAGACCCGCTTCCGCGAGGCCACCCACCACCCGGTGACCCTGACGGTCATGCCGGACGGCGACGGCTGGACGGGCGTGCTCGCCCACCGGGCCGGGGTGGACGTCGACGGTCTCGCCGCCGAACTGCTCGGCCTGCTGCGCACCCTGGGCGGCCACCTCGACGCCGACGTGCTCGACCTCCTGGAGCGGCGGTGAGCGAGAAGACCGCACCACCGCCCGCCAAGGTTGACGCGGACCTCCTGCGGATCGCGTTCATCCTGGTCCTGGGCACCTTCATGGCCACGATCGACGCCACGATCGTCAGCGTCGGCATCGACACCCTGGCGGAGGACTTCGGCGCCTCCGTCACCGAGATCCAGTGGGTCTCCACCGCCTACCTGCTGGCGGTCGTGGCCGCCGTGCCCGCGTCCGGCTGGCTGGCCGGCCGGTTCGGCGGCCGGCGCACCTGGCTCGCCGCCGTCGGCGTGTTCCTGCTCGGCTCGCTGCTGTGCGCGCTGGCCTGGTCGGCGCCCAGCCTGATCGTGTTCCGGGTGGTCCAGGGACTCGGCGCCGGGTTGCTGCCCGCCACCGGACAGGCGCTCCTGGCCCGCATCGCGGGCAGGGAGCGCACCGGGCGGGTGATCAGCATCGTCTCGGTCGTCCCGCTCCTCTCCCCGGTGTTCGGCCCGTTGGTCGGCGGCTCCATCCTGGCCGTGGCGCCCTGGCCGTGGCTGTTCCTGGTGAACCTGCCGATCGGCACGGCCGCTATCCTCCTCGCCCGCCGGTACGTCCCCGAGGTGCCGCCTGCACCGCAGCGGACGGCGTTCGACCTGCGGGGGGCGGCGCTGCTCTCACCCGGCCTGGCCGTGCTGGTGTTCGGGCTGACCGAGGTCGCCCACGGCCGCACCCTCCCGGCCGCGCTCGGCATCGCGGCGGGCCTGGCGATGCTGGTCGCCTTCACCGTCCACGGCCTGCGCACCCGCGCCACCCCCCTGGTCGACCCCCGCCTGTTCACCCGGCCGCCCTTCGGCGCCGCCGCCCTCGCGCTGCTCGTACTGGGCGCGTCCGTGTTCGGCACGATGTTCCTGCTGCCGCTGTACTTCCAGACCGGCCGAGGACTGTCGGCGGGGGAGGCCGGGCTGTTGCTCGCCCCTCAGGGGCTGGGCGCGGCGGCCGGGTCGGTGCTGGTCAATCGCACCATCGACAAGGTCGTGCCCCGGACCCTGGTGGTCACCGGCATCGTGCTGATCGTCGCGGGTACGGTCCCGTTCACCCAGCTCGGCCACCAGCCCCCGGACGTCGTGATCGTCTCGGCGCTCGCGGTCCGGGGCGTCGGGATGGCCATGATCGGCGCGCCCGTGATGAACATCGTCTACAGCCGCATCGAGCCCGAACACCTGCCCCGCGCGTCCGGAGCGCTCAACCTGCTCAACACCGTCGGCGGCTCCGTCGGCACCGCGGCCCTCGCCGTGGTCCTGCAGAACCGGCTGGCCGCCCGCGGCCCGGACATCTCCTGGGCCTTCGCCGACACCTTCTGGTGGGTGCTCGGTTTCTGCCTGCTCGCCGCCGCCGGGGCCACGAGGCTGCCCCGAACCCACGTCAGGAAGCCATGATGCACCCACTGCCCACACCGGCCGATCTCGCCGCAGCCCACCCCCTGCCCCAGGCGACAGCCGAAGCCGTGGCCCGCCATCGCGACACCATCGCCGCCGTCCTCGCCCGCCGGGATCCTCGTCTGCTCGTGGTCGTCGGCCCCTGTTCGGTCCACGACACCACCGCCGCACTGGAGTACGCCGGCCTGCTCGCCACCGCCGCCCGACGCCTCGCCGACGACCTGGTCATCGTCCTCCGCGCCTACCTGGAGAAACCCCGGACCGTCACCGGCTGGACCGGCCTGCTCACCGCTCCCACGCTCGACGACAAGGGTGACCTGGCAGCCGGTCTGCGCCTCGGCCGGTCCTTCCTGACCGAGGCCGCCGCCACGGACCTGCCCCTGGCCTACGAGTTCGTCGACCCCGCCCTTTCCCCGTACGTGGCCGACACGGTGTCGTGGGCCGCCATCGGTGCGCGAACCGTCGCCAGCCAGCCGCACCGCCACCTGGCCTCCTGGCTTCCCATGCCGGTCGGCATGAAGAACTGCGTATCGGGCCGTACCGACACCGCCATCGCCGCCGTCCAGGCCGCCGCCCACCCCCACACCTTCCCCGCCGTGTCCTTCGACGGCCGCCTCGCCACCCTCCACAGCACCGGGAACCCCGACACCCACCTGGTGCTCCGCGGCGGCCCGACCCCCAACTACGACAGGGCGAGCGTGGCGCAGGCCCGCTCGGCCCTCGCAGCAGCCGGCCTCCCTCAGCGCATCGTCGTCGACGCCTCACACGGCAACAGCGGCAAGGACCACAACCGCCAGCCTGCCGTCATCGCCGAGCTGGCCCAGCAGATCAGCGACGGCGACCCCTCCCTGGCCGGCGTCATGATCGAGTCCTTCCTGTCCGATGGCAGACAGGACCCCGCGGCGGAAACACTCCGCCCTGACCTCAGCGTCACCGACCCCTGCCTCGGCTGGTCCCGCACCGTCCCGCTGCTCGACACCCTCGCGCTGGCCTCCCGTCGCCGGTAGCCGCCTCGGCGGCTGGTTCGTGTCGATGGGGCGATGCCGCGCTCGCCGAAAGAGCGCCGAAAAAGCATCGCCGCCGCGCGGAACGAGTGATCCGCACGGCGGCGACGACCGGTGCCCCGGGGCCATGGCGGGGCACCGGTGGATCAGTCGGCGGAACGCAGCTCGTCAGGGACGGCTGGTGAGGTAGCCGCCCATCGAGGTGAAGTAATCGGTCGCGGGCATCTCGCGGCCGTCCTCGGTGCGTACGCGCGTGATGGCCAGGCCGTGGTTGCGCCCCCTGCGCGCGTCGGCTCCGGCGACGACCACCACCCCGTCACCCTCGCGGTAGAAGATGCGGCCGGGAGTACCGCCGTAACGGCCCTGGGACACGACCGCGGCCAGGACCTCCAGACGCTTGCCCTGGTGGAAGGTGAACGCGCTCGGGTACGGGGCGGACTGGGCCCGGACCAGGCGCTCCAGGTCTTGTGCGGGCCAGTTCCAGTCGAACCGGATGTCGTCTTCGGACCGCTTGTGGAAGAAGCTCGCCTTTGACCGGTCCTGCTGGGTGAACTCCGTCTGTCCGGAGGCGATGAGGCCGAGCGCGCCGGTCGTGACCGGGGCGATGAGGTCGACGGTCTTGTGGAACAGATCGGTGGCCGTGTCCGTCGGCCCGACCGTCACGGCCCGCTGGAGCACGATGTCACCGGCGTCGAGCTCGTCGTTCATCATGTGTGCGGTGACGCCCACTTCGGGCTCGCCGTTGATCAGGGCCCAGATCAGCGGGGAGAAGCCGGCGTATGCGGGCAGGAGCGAGTCATGGACGTTGAGCGTGCCGCGGCGGGGCAGGTTGAAGATCCGCGGGGGAATCCACGTCCGCCAGTTGTTGGCCACGATGATGTCCGGGTCGGCGTCCTTGAGCCGCTCGAACAGTTCCTCGTCGTCCGGGCGGTTGCGGATCAGTACCGGAACGCCGTGCTCTGAGGCGAGGTCGGCGACCGAGTCGCTCCAGATCTTCTCGTAGGCGTGCTCGCTCTTGGGGTGGGTCACGACCATCACCACGTCGTGCTCGGAGTCCAGGAGCGCTTGCAGGGTGCGGTGGCCCCAGGTCTGATATCCGAACATGACGACCCGCATCGGGTTCCTCCTCTGAAGAGCGATCGATCAGGGCCAAGTAAAGCAAGCCTTACCTAAGGGTGCAACGAGCCCGATCCCCAGTGCGGTTGCCGTCGTGAACGACGACCTATCTGTTTTTGACGTGTCGACAGGTTGGTCGGATCAGGTTAGCTTTGCCTAAGTTCCGCTGGGGCGCCGCTCGTCGGCGTGCCCTCCTCCCGACGCTCTTCGACGCCTGACAGGCGCTGCCCGCACGATGGAGTGACATGTCACAGGCTCTTCCTGGCGACGCACCGGTGATCCACGACCTCATAGGCATCGGCTTCGGGCCGTCCAACGTGGCCATGGCGATAGCGCTCAGTGAGCACAACGCACGCATCGGGAGGCAGGAGGCGGTCACTGCTCACTTCTTCGAGCGGCAGCCGCGCTTCGGCTGGCACCGCGGCATGCTGTTCGACGACGCGACCATGCAAGTGTCCTTCCTCAAGGACCTGGTGACGCTGCGCAACCCGGCCAGCGAGTTCAGCTTCCTGTGCTACCTGCAGAGCGAGGGGCGACTGATCGACTTCATCAACCAGAAGAACCTGTTCCCCCTGCGGGTGGAGTTCCACGACTACTTCGAGTGGGCCGCGGCGAAGGTCGACGACATGGTGTCCTACGGGCACGAGGTGGTCGCCGTGCGGCCCGTCATGCGCGACGGAGCCGTGGAGTACGTGGATGTGACGTCCCGTTCGGGATCGGAATCGGTGGTCCACCGGGCCCGCAATCTCGTGATCGGCACGGGCCTGCGGCCGTACATGCCGGCGGGCGTCCGGCGAACGGACCGGGTCTGGCACAACTCCGACCTGCTGACACGGGTGGACAGCCTGGAAGGCACCGGCCCGTCCCGCTTCATCGTGGTCGGCGCCGGCCAGAGCGCCGCCGAGAACGTGGCGTACCTCCACCGGCGCTTCCCCGAGGCCGAGGTCTGCGCGGTCTTCTCCCGCTATGGCTACAGCCCGGCCGACGACAGCGGCTTCGCCAACCGTATCTTCGATCCCGCGGCGGTCGACGAGTACTTCACGGCCCCGGACGAGACCAAGCGCAGGCTGATCGGCTACCACGGCAACACCAACTACTCGGTGGTGGACATCGACCTGATCGATGACCTGTACCGCCAGTCGTACCAGGAGAAGGTCCTCGGTACGGAGCGGCTGCGGTTCCTCAACGTGTCGCGGCTCACCGACGTGGTCGAGGCCCCGGACAGGGTCCGGGCAACGGTCGAGTCGCTGGTCACGGGGGAGAGGACTCCGCTGGATGCCGACGTCGTGGTGTACGCCACGGGCTACCGGCCCGCGGACGCCTCCGGCCTTCTCGGCGAGGTCGAAGGGTACTGCCACCGCGACGACGAGGGCCGGGTCCGGGTCGAGCGCGACTACCGCGTCACGACCGACCCCGCACTGCGGTGCGGCATCTACCTCCAGGGCGGCACCGAGCACACGCACGGCATCACGTCGTCCCTGCTGTCGAACACCGCGATCAGGGTCGGCGAGATCCTGGAGTCGATCCTCGACCGGCGTCTGAAGTCCGCCACCGACGAGGCCCGGCAGCTCGCCGACGAGATCGGCACGCCCCGCTAGGCGTTCCCGCGACGTCGCGCGCCGCCTCGGCCTGTGCCTGCCGCGCCCAAGCGCCCCGCCATGGCCGGGCACACCGCCGTGACCGACACCCTCCAGGAGGGAACCGCCCATGCTTACCACGAGGCTGACGAACGCGAACATCCTCACCATGGACCCGGACCATCCGCTCGCCCACGACCTGGGCATCTGGCGCGGCCGGATCGTGGGACTGGACGACGCGGTGGCCTCACTTCCGTCAGACGAGGTGATCGACCTTCAGGGCGCCACCGTCCTCCCCGGGTTCATCGACAGCCATGTGCACCTGGCCTGGACCGGTCTGAAGGCGAGCGCGCCGAGTGTGGCACCGTGCGAGCGGGTCGAGGACGTGCTCGCGGTCGTGGAAGAGGCCGCCTCCCGGAAAGGTGCGCCCGGCGACTGGGTGGATATCGGCGGGTACGACCAGCGAGCTCTGGGACGCCATCTGACTGCCGCCGAGCTGGATCAGGTCAGCTATGGGCGCAAGGTGTTCATGATGCACGACTCAGGACACGCCTGTGTGGTCAACAGCGCCGTCCTGGATCTGCTTCCGGCCGACGTTCCGCACCGGGAGGGCTTCCTGGCCGAGGGCGCCATGGCCGCCGCCCGGCGGCTGCGTCTGCCGTACTCCCAGGAGGAGCTCGCGGACGCGATCGAGTACGCCGCCCGGACGTGCCTGGCCGAGGGGGTCACCGCCTGCGCCGAGGCGGGCATCGGGGGCGGCCTGTTGGGCCACAGCCCGATCGAGGCAGGCGCCTACCAACTACTGCGCGATCAGGGCCGCCTGCCCCTGCGGGTGCAGCTCATGGCGGCCGCCGACGCCCTGCGGCCCCTCGCCGCCCACGAGGCCGACGGTGTCCCCCGCGCCCTGGACCTCGGCCTGCGCACCGGGTTCGGCGACGACTGGCTCTCCGTGGGCGCGCTCAAGATCTACACCGACGGCGGCATGATGGCCCGCACCGCCGCGCTCACGACCCCGTACGCCGGCATGGAACACACCGGGCAGCTCCAGGACGACCCGGAGCGCCTCGCGGACACCATCGTGGACGGCCACCTCGCCGGATGGCAGCTCGCCGTCCACGCCATCGGCGACCGCGCTGCCGACCTCGCCCTGGACGCCCTGGAACGGGCACAACGCATCCGGCGGCGTCCGGACGCCCGGCACCGCATCGAACACGCCGGCCTGATCCGGCCCGACCAACTGCCGCGCTTCGCACGGCTTGATGTGAGCGCGGTGATCCAGCCGAACTTCCTGCGCTACTTCGGCGACGACTACGCCTCGATCATGGGCGAGGAGCGGGCGCCGTGGATGTACCGGGGTCGGGGGTTCCTGGATCACGGCATCACCCTCGTGGGCAGCTCCGACCGTCCCGTCACGGACGGCTCACCCCTGCGGGCCATCCAGTTCATGGTCGAGCGCGCATCCTCGTCGGGCCAGGCGATCGGTCCGGACGAGGGCATCGCCGTGGACGAGGCCCTGCGCGCGTACACCGTCGCCGGAGCGTACGCCTGCCGCTGGGAGGACAGCGCGGGCAGCCTCACCCCGGGCAAGCGCGCCGACCTGGTGGTGCTGGGGGACGACCCGCGGCGCGTCAGCTCCTCGCGCATCGGTGACATCCACGTCGTGGCCACGTTCGTGGACGGTCGTAAAACGGAGGGGGCGAAGCCGCTGTGAACTGTCCTCCAACGCGAAAACGCGGATCGTGACCCGTGAGTCACAACCCGCGCCCGCCATGTGTGCAATTGCGTGTCCGAGGGGGGACTTGAACCCCCACGCCCGATAAAGGGCACTAGCACCTCAAGCTAGCGCGTCTGCCATTCCGCCACCCGGACCAGGTGTCTGCCGTCGCGGCCCTTGGCCGTTCCGACGTGGAAAACCATAGCAAACTTCCGGACCGGCTCGATCACGCGATCGGCGGCACACGATCTTGTGTGTCGCGTGCGTGGCGGGCGCATTGCCGCCTTGGGCTGGGTGGGCGGGCGCGGGAGGATGGCGGGTGGGCCCCGCTGGGGTTCATGCGGGCGCGGCCCGCAGGAGCGAACCATGAGGAGGCAGTGTGAGTGAGTCGATTTCGGCCACGGCGCGCGGCGGTGCCGTCACGGGTGAGGACGAGGTCGTCGATCTGTGCCGCGATCTCATCCGGATCGACACCAGCAACTACGGGGACGGCACCGGTCCCGGCGAGCGTGCCGCCGCCGAGTACGTGGCCGAGAAGCTCGCCGAGGTCGGGCTGGAGCCGCAGATCTTCGAGTCGGACCGGGGGCGGGCCTCGACGGTGGCGCGGATCGCGGGGGAGGACCCGTCCCGGCCCGCGCTGCTCATCCACGGGCACACCGACGTCGTACCGGCCAACGCGCACGACTGGACGCACCATCCCTTCTCCGGGGAGATCGCCGACGGGTGCGTGTGGGGGCGGGGCGCCGTCGACATGAAGGACATGGACGCGATGACCCTCGCGGTCGTGCGGGACCGGCTGCGCAGCGGCCGCAAGCCGCCGCGGGACATCGTGCTGGCGTTCCTCGCCGACGAGGAGGCCGGCGGGGTGTACGGGGCGCGGCACCTGGTCAACGAGCACCCGGATCTCTTCGAGGGGGTCACGGAGGCGATCGGCGAGGTCGGCGGGTTCTCCTTCACGGTCAACGAGAACCTGAGGCTCTATCTGGTCGAGACCGCCCAGAAGGGCATGCACTGGATGCGGCTCACGGTGGAGGGCACCGCGGGGCACGGGTCGATGACCAACACCGACAACGCGATCACGGAGCTGAGCGAGGCGGTGGCCCGGCTCGGCCGGCACAAGTTCCCGGTCCGGGTCACCAAGACCGTGCGGTCCTTCCTGGACGAGCTGTCGGACGCGCTGGGCACCCCGCTCGACCCCGAGAACATGGACGAGACGCTCGCCAAGCTGGGGGGCATCGCGAAGATCATCGGCGCCACCCTGCAGAACACCGCCGCGCCGACCATGCTCGGCGCCGGGTACAAGGTCAACGTCATCCCGGGGCAGGCCACCGCGCATGTCGACGGAAGGTTCCTGCCCGGTTACGAGGAAGAGTTCCTCGCCGATCTCGACCGGATCCTCGGGCCGCGGGTCCGGCGGGAGGACGTGCACGCGGACAAGGCGCTGGAGACGAGCTTCGACGGTGCCCTGGTCGACGCGATGCAGGCGGCGCTCAAGGCGGAGGACCCGATCGCCCGTGCCGTTCCGTACTGCCTCTCGGGCGGCACGGACGCCAAGTCCTTCGACGACCTCGGGATCCGCTGCTTCGGGTTCGCGCCGCTGAAGCTGCCGCCGGAGCTGGACTTCGCGGGCATGTTCCACGGTGTGGACGAGCGGGTGCCGGTCGACGGGCTGAAGTTCGGCGTGCGGGTGCTCGACCGTTTCCTGGACAATTGCTGAACAAAGCTCACGTTTTGCCGAGATTAGCCGGAACGGGTGAATGGGGGCGTCGTTTCGTAGCCTGATTAACCCCTCCTCGTTACAGGGAGTGCGGCCCGAGGTGTGCGGTCGCGCGCTGTGTGACAAGGAGGAATTGGTGATCGGGAAGGTCGTCATCCAGGTGCCTGTGCATGTTCCGATGCGCCTGTGCGGCAACACGATCGACCTGATCGCGCTGGTCAATCCCACCTTCGGTCACACCTGCACCAACGAGTGACGTTGCGTCACAACCCCTAGGGGTGTGATCCCGGGCGGTCCCGGAGTGCGCGCCGCGTGCTCCGGGACTCCTCAGGTTCTACGCACGGGCGCTCTGCCCGCGCGTATTTCAGTACGAGGTAAGGCAGAGGAACGACCCATGCGTCAGGTTGCGAGAAATAGTCTGATGACCGTTGCGGCAGCGGGGAGTGTGCTCGCCGCGGCCGCCGGCTATGCCCACGCGGGCTCGGGCGCCGGTGGGGCCACCGCTTCGAACTCGCCGGGCGTCGCGTCCGGCAATTCGATCCAGGTCCCGGTCAACGTGCCGGTGAACGTCTGCGGGAACACCGTCGACGTGATCGGTGTGCTCAACCCCTCGGCGGGCGCCAACTGCAGCAACAGCGGCGGCGGGGCCAAGGCCGGCGGATCCCATGCCGGCAAGGGCGGCAAGGGCGGCAAGTCGAACCCGGGCAAGGGGCGCGGCGGCGGCTCGAAGGGCGGCCACGCGAAGGGCAGCGGTTCGCAGGGCGGCGCCGTCGCCAAGGGCGGCACGCACGGTTCGCCCGGCGTCCTCTCCGGCAACACCGTGCAGGTGCCGATCAATGCTCCGGTGAACGTCTGCGGCAACACCGTCGATGTCATCACGCTCGCCAACACCGCGCTGGGCGGCGACTGCAAGAACAACGCCGGAAAGTCCGGTTCGCACGGGCACGGCAAGGGTAAGGGCAAGCCCAAGCCGCACCACCCGAAGACCCCGATGCCGCCGAAGTCCTCCGACGACTCGGACAGCTCGGACGGCTCGGGCAGCTCGCACGGCTCGGATGACTCGAAGGGCCGCCGCGGCGGGACGTCGGGGAACACGGGCAGCACCGGGCCGCAGCTGGTGGGATCCGAGCAGCTCGCGGAGACCGGTGCCGGTCCGGCGGTGGGCGTACTCCTCCCCGCCGGCGCGGGCATGCTGCTGGCCGGCGCGGTGCTCTTCCGCCGCGCCCGCGCTCAGCAGCAGTAAGCGCCGTCGCCATGCCTCCCGCGGCCCGGAATGACGCCGCGGCCCGGCCGCACGCCGTAGCACGGCGGCCTGCCGGAATCCGGCCGCACGCCTGAGTGCGGCCGCACGCCCGAGGACGGCGGCGCTGAGCGCCGCACCGGCACGGCACAGAGCGGGCTCCGTATCCGCGGGGCCCGCTCTTCCCTTACCAGCACCGGTCCCTCACCAGGACCGGTCCCTCACCGGGACCGGGGTGAGCGTCCTACCAGGTGGCACGCAGCTGGCGGATGATCCGACGTCGCAGCCGCACTCTGCGGCTGCCGTCAGGGTTCAGCCGCAGTCGGTCCAACTCCCAGTGTCCGTACTCGGCGTGGTCGGTCAGCAGGCGAGTGGCAGCCTTGCGCGAGACACCCCTCGGCACGTACACATCACAGAATTCGTATTCCGGCATCGCATCTATTGTGCGGGAACTGCCCCGATACGGATAGCGTCTGCACTATGTCTGATGCTGCGCAGCCATCCGCTGCCGAGGTACGCGCCGCCGCCGAAGCGGTGAAAGCCGCGCTGGACCGCCACCTCGACGCTGTCGAACGGCGGTCGGGCGAGGACGACCCGGCCGTCTACGCCGCGTTCAACGAGCTGGCGGCGGCAGCCGAGGCGTATGACGAGCTGCTCTACGACGCCTACGACGAGGTCACCCCCTTCGAGATCCCCGGCGACGGCAGCATGCCCGCCTACGCGGGGCCGGAGGAACCCAGCGCCCTGAGCGTGCTGATCCGCCGGGACTACGCGGTCCTGGAACCGCAGCGGCTGATGTCGCAGGCCCAGCGGGTCGCCGACCTCGATCCGGACGCGAGTCCGGGCAACGGTGCCTCCGGCGGTCCGGGGGTTCCGCCGGGAGCAGCGTGCACGCGGCGCTCGGTGTGTTGTTCGGCGAGTACGAGCCGGACGAGATCGCCTCTCGGCACAAGGAGTTCGGGCTGGAAGAGGGCGACTCGACCCTGTGGGTGGCCGCGGCGGACGATCTCGCCGAGCCGGGGGAGTGGCTGACGGCACCGTTCGACCAGGTGGACCCGCAGCGGGTCGTGTGCCGGTTCGATGTCAGTGAGGTCTTCGACCGGGAACTCGACAGCGAGGATGACGACGCGGACGAGGACGACCTGGAGGTGCTGGGCCCCGGAGGCTGAGCCGCCTCCGGGCCGCGATTTCGCGGGACGCGATTCCGGGGGCCGCCCCGACCCCGACCCCGCCCCTGGCCCTCGCCTTCGGTGGTGTACGGGATCAGCCACCGGCCGGCTCGGCGTACGGCATCCGCCGCTGGTCGCGCCCGGGTACGGATCCGGCACCGGTCGGGGCGGGGTGCGGCGCCCGCCGCTGTCCGGGGCGGGTACGGCACCACTCACGTCCGGAGTACGGATCCGGCACCGGCCGCACGCGCGCGCGTACGGCGACTCACCGCCGGTCGCGTCCGCCCGCCTGCGGGGACGTGACCGGCGGGCATCACCGGTGAGCGGGACCGGTCACCCGGCGGGCTGGCGCTGCGCCTCCAGCAGCGACCGCAGCCGGGTGGTCCGGTCCGCGGCCGGGACGTGTGCGACCGCTTGGGGCAGCGCCTCGTCCGCGCCGTGCACCACGGACAGGTGGCGCTCGCCGCGACTGAACGCGGTGTAGACCCAGGCACGGGTCAGGCCCGCCGTCGCGTCGCCCGGCAGTACCACCACGGCCGCGGGCCAGCGCGTCCCACCCGCCTGGTGCGCCGTGACGGCCCAGCCGTGCCGCACGGCGTCGCCGACGCGCTCGCGCGGTACGGTCACCGCCCCGCCCGCGCAGTCCAGGTGGAGTCCCGCGGCGTCCGCGGAGACCACGGTGCCCGGCACGGCACGCCCCGGCGCCGGGACGTACACCACACGGTCGCCCGGGTCGAACCCGCCGAACCGGCCGGGGCCGGGATTCAGCCGTTCTTTCAGCGCCGCGTTGAGCGCCCGGGTCCCGGCCGCCCCGCCGTGCCCCGGGGTGATGACCTGGGTCAGCTCCGGCGGTACGCCGATCGCCCGCGGCACCGAGTCGGCGACGAGCTGCACCGTCCGGTGCACCGCTTCCCCGGCGTCGCGCACGGGGACGATCACGACCTCCTTGCCGGGTGCCTCGACCTGGTTCAGCTCTCCGATGCCGATCCCCGACACCAGCTCCCCGATCGGGCCGGGATCCGGCGTACGGGAGACGACCTGCGGACAGCTGCGGGCCGCCAGCAGATCCGCGAAGACCCGGCCCGGACCGGCCGACGCGAGCACCCCCGGGTCGCCGCTGAGCACCAGCCGGGCACCGTCCGGCAGCGATTCCACCAGCATCGCCGCGGTCTCCACGTCGAGCTGCGGAGCGTCCAGAACGGCGAGCAGGTCGAGCGCGAGCGCGCCGTCCTCGTCCCGCCCGGGCCCTTCCCGGCCGGACAGCAGCCCGGTGACGGTGAGCGCCACCGGCTCGTCGGCGTCCGGCGCGCCCGCGTCCCGCGACGCGTCGCGCATCCCGTCCAGGGCCGCGGCCAGCCGCTGCCTGCCGTCGTGGCTGTGCGCGGCCGCGTACGCCCGCAGGCCCAGCGCGCGGGCCGCGGCGACCAGGGCGGCGGGTTCGGCGCGCGCCGCCTCGCCGCCGCTGTGGGCGACCAGACCGTGACCGGCGGCCGCGCGGATCAGCTCGGCGGCGGACGGGGACGGCGCGGCGGCGGCCGCCGCCGACCAGGCGTCCTCCGACCCACCCGAGGTGCCGGGACGGCCGTCGCCGCGCCGGCCGCCCGCCGCCGGCTCGGCCTGGTCCGCAGCCCGCTCGTCCTCGCCCGGCGCGGCCCCGTCGCTCGATGCGCCCGTGCCGCCGGATGCGGCCGCGCCGCCCTGTCCGAAGGTGTTGACCAGCCGGGTCAGGCCGTCTGCGAGGCTCTCCTCGGCGAGGGCGTACCGGTCCAGCCCCAGCAGCACCCGCACCGGCGGCGCCTCGTCGTCCTCGTCCGAGCCCGGCTTGGTGCCTCCCGGGCCGCCGATCGCGTCGTGGAAGACCAGCACGCCGCCGTCGCCGATCGCGGTACGCAGCGCCTCGTCCGGATCCGGCACGGCTCGCTTCGCCAGCGCCTCGCGCACCGCGGAGGCCGCGAGCGCGGTGTGCCCTTCGAGGGCGGACCGCTCCAGCAGCCAGCCGATGAGGGCCTGGGCCCGGCGCTCGTCGCCCGGTCCGCAGGCCGCGCCGAGCAGCGCCCGCGCGAACGAGTCCGCCTGTTCAGGGCGGACACCGGGGACGGCGAGCAGCCGCCAGGGGTCCTCGCGGAGTGCCTCGGCGGCCTGCTCGCCGAGTGCCTCGGCGACCGGCACCGCGAACTGCTCAGGCGCGCCGCCCGCGGCGAGCACCTCCCGGATGCCCGCGGCGTCGCCGAGTGCCGGCCGAGGGGGCAGGGTGGGCAGCGGGCCGCCGCCGTGCGGACGCGGCGCGGCCGGGCCGCCCCCGACGGCCGACCGCCCGGAACCGGCATCCGGCCCAGTGGCGGAGCCCGGCCCGGTGGCGGCATGCGGCCCAGAGCCGGTCGGCGCGGGCCCAGGCCGACCACCGGAGCCTGGACCGCCCGGTGTCCCCGCGATGGACCCGCCGGGCTGCGCGCCCGCGGCGCGCCGGGGCTGGGCGGGCCGAGCCGGCGCCTGCTCGGTGAAGAACGACGCCGCCGATCGCTCGCCGCTCTCCACTGCCCGCACGGCGGCGGCCAGGGCCTCCGCGGCGGCCGACCTCTTACGGCCGCTCCCGGTCGCCTCCGCCGCACCGGCCGGGGTCCCGGCGGAGCCCGTGGACCGCGCCCCCTCGGCGGATCCGGTGGCAGCGGCGGGCCGGAGGCTCTCGGCAGGCTCGGGGCTCTCAGCGGCCCCGGTGTCTGCGGCAGGCTCGGTGGCTTCGGCGGATCCGGTGTCTGCGGCAGACCTGGTGGCTTCGGCGGCCCCGGTGTCTGCGGCAGACCTGGTGGCTTCGGTGGACGCGGTGTCTGCGGCAGGCCCGGCGGCCTCGGCAGCCCCGCTGCCCTCGGCCGAACCGGCCGCGGGGCCACCCGCCGGGCCCGCGGCGCCGGCGCCCACTTCCCCGGCGCCTTCGTTTACGCCTCCGCTGCTCGCCGCCCCGGCGCCGTCGGGTGCCGCAGAGGCATCCTCCGCCGCATTGTCTCCGCCGACTGCGGCCAGGACAGGGGCCGCACCCTCGATCGGGGTCTCACCCCCGGCCGCGGCCCGGGGTTCCGTCCCCGTCGCGGGGTCCGGATCGGGCACGGGCTCCTCCTCGGGCGCGGTGGCGGCCTCGCCGGCGAGGTGGTCGGTACTCACAGGGTGCTCCAGTCCTGATCGGGATAGCGGTGCACGGGCGCCGACACGTCGTCCAGCGCCTGGCAGATCTCGTGGGGAAGCGTAAGGGCCTCCGCTGACAACGCCGCTCTGAGCTGCTGCGCGTTGCGTGCGCCGACGATCGGGGCGGTGACGCCCGGCCGGTCCCGCACCCAGGCCAGTGCCACCTGCAGCGCCGTCGTCGCCAGGCCGTCGGCGGCCGTCGCGACGGCGTCGACGATCCGGCTCGCCTCCTCGTCCAGGTACGGGGCCACGAACGGCGCCAGGTGCTCGGACGCCCCGCGCGAGTCGGTGGGGGTGGTGTGCCGGTACTTGCCCGTCAGCACCCCTCGGCCGAGCGGGGAGGACGGCAGCAGCCCCAGCCCCAGGTCCAGCGCCGCGGGGAGCACTTCCCGCTCGACGCCGCGCTGCAGCAGCGAGTACTCCATCTGCGTGCTGGCGAGCCTGGTGTGCGCGCCGGGTGCGGCGAGTTGCCAGGTGGCGGCCTTGGCCAGCTGCCAGCCGCAGAAGTTGGACACGCCCACGTAGCGCGCCCGCCCGCTGCTGACCGCGATGTCCAGAGCCTGGAGCGTCTCCTCGAGCGGGGTGAGCGGGTCGAAGGCGTGCACCTGCCACAGGTCCACGTAATCCGTCCCGAGCCGCGCCAGCGACGCGTCCAGCGCGTCCAGCAGATGGCCGCGCGAGCCGTCGAAACGCCGCTCGGGATCCGGGACGCTGCCCGCCTTGGTGGCGATGACCAGGTCCCGGCGCGGTATGAGGTCTTCGAGCAGCTGGCCCAGGAGGTACTCGGCACCGCCGTCGGCGTACACGTCGGCGGTGTCGACCAGCGTCCCGCCGGCGTCCCAGAACGCCTTGAGCTGGTCGGCCGCGTCGTGTTCGTCCGTGTCCCGTCCCCAGGTGAGCGTGCCGAGCCCGATCCGGGAGACGCGCAGACCCGTACGGCCGAGGTGCCTTGACTCCATGGGCGATGAGATTACTTGGCTCCCGAAGGGCCGTGGCGGCCTGTGGATAACGTGACACTGACGTATCCCCGCACCGCGCGCTAGAGTCCCCGGAACAGGGACGTTACTGCTCGGTAAGGGGAGCTGCATGAAGCTCGGAATCAATCTCGGCTACTGGGGCGCCGGGATGGACGCGGACAACCTCGCGGTCGCCCGCGAGGCCGACAAGCTCGGCTACTCGGTCTGCTGGGCCGCCGAGGCCTACGGCTCCGACGCCGCGACGGTGCTCTCCTGGGTGGCTGCCCAGACGGAGCGGATCGACGTGGGTTCCGCGATCTTCCAGATCCCGGCCCGTACCCCCGCGATGACCGCCATGACCGCCGCCACCCTCGACTCCCTCTCCGGCGGCCGCTTCCGCCTCGGCCTCGGGGTCTCCGGCCCGCAGGTCTCGGAGGGCTGGTACGGGACGAAGTTCGACAAGCCGCTCGCCCGCACCCGTGAGTACGTGGAGATCGTCCGCAAGGCGATGTCACGTGAGCGGCTGACCCACGAGGGCGCCCACTGGACCCTCCCGCTGCCCGGCGGCCCCGGCAAGCCGATCAAGCTCACCGTGCACCCGGTGCGCGAGCACATCCCGCTGTACATCGCCGCCATGGGCCCCAAGAACCTGGAGCAGACCGGCGAGATCGCCGACGGCGCGCTGCTCCTCTTCTTCGCCCCCGAGCACGCGGAGGAGACCACGCTCGGCTCCCTGCGCGCCGGCCGGGCGAAGGCGGGCAAGGACCTGGACGGCTTCGACGTGGTGCCGACCGTGCCGCTCGCGCTCGGCGAGGACGTCGGCGCCCTGGCCGACCAGTTCCGGCCGTACACCGCGCTCTACGTGGGCGGCATGGGCAGCGCCAAGCAGAACTTCTACAACCAGCTCGCGCGGCGCATGGGGTACGAGAAGGAGGCCGCCGAGATCCAGGAGAAGTACCTGTCCGGTGACAAGAACGGCGCCGCCGCCGCCGTACCGCACGAGCTGATCGACTCCACCGCGCTGCTCGGCCCCGTCGAGCGCGTCGCCGACCGTATGCAGGCGTACGCCGAGGCGGGGGTCACCACCCTGTCCCTGACTCCGGCGGGCTTCACGCTGGAGGAGCGGGTGGCCGGCCTGCGGGCGGGCGTGGCGGCGCTGGAGCGCGCCGGTCTGGCCTGACAGACCGCCGCGCCGCGCGGAACAACGGACCGGCGCGCCGCGCGCGGAACAACGGGCCGGAGTGTCCGCCGCCGCACGACGCGCGGCGCAAGCTCTGCGGCCGTGGTGGGGGCTCGGGGGTCTTCCCCGCCACGGCCGTCACGCAGCACAACGCCGCCCCGCCCGCCGCGGTTACGCGCCGCGCCTTACGCACACCCGCCCGCCGGATCCGCCGTTCGGCCGACCCGGCGGGCCTCCCTGTTGCCGCCTCTCGATGCGGGCATTTGACTGATTCTTCTGGAACGTCATGCACGGAGGTGGCTGTGGTGCTCTCGGCGAAAAGTCTCTTCCAGGAGATCCTCGACAACGACCACTCGTTCCAGCTCTTCTGCTCCATCGCGGCCAGCGGCGAGGCCCAGGGCGGTTGGGAGAACGGCCGGATCGCCGCCCTGGTGCCGGACAGCCAGCGTGCGCTCGCGCCCAAGATCGCGCGACACGGGGCGGACGAGGACAAGCACGGCAGGATCTTCAACGCCCTGCTGCGCAAGCGCTCACTGGAGCCGGTCGAGGTGCCGCGCGAGGCCGACTACACGATGCTCCTGGAAGCGCGCGGCATCGGCCTCGCGCACGACAAGCTCCGCCGCGACGAGCCGCTCACCGAACACGACATCGTCATCTACCTCGCCCACAGCCGGGTCACCGAGGAACGCGCCTCCGCCCAGATGCGGCTGCTGCGGAAGCACTTCGGGAACCATCCCGACATCGGGCGCGCGGTCAAGATGATCTCCCATGACGAGGACAACCACCTCGCCTACTGCCACGAGGAACTGCTGCGCCTGGCCGCCGCCGGGCACGGACGGCTCATCCAGGCCACCCTGCGCGAGGCGGCGCTGACCGAGATCGAGGTCTACCGCGACGTCAGCCTCGCGGTGATGGCCCATATGGGCCGCATCCTCGGCTGGCCGCGCGCCAAGGCGGCGGTGCTCGCCGCGGGCATCCGCGCCGCGTACGCCGTCGAGCGCTTCGCCGGGTGGCGGCGGATGGTGACGCTGCGGATGCCGGAACGGCTCGACGCGCTGGGCGGCCCGGCCACGACGGCTCCGGAGTTCGCCTGACCGCGGTCCGCCGGTCGGCCTCAGCTCCGTCACAGCCAGCCGCGCCGCTTGAAGAACCGGTGCAGTAGCAGTACGGAACCGACCATGAGGACCAGGACGGCCGGATACCCCCAGGGCTGCGCCAGCTCCGGCATGTGGTCGAAGTTCATGCCGTAGATCCCCGCCAGCATCGTGGGTACGGCGATCATCGCCGCCCAGGCCGAGATCTTGCGCACGTCGTCGTTCTGCCGCACGCCCACCTGCGCGAGATGCGCGGCCAGCACATCCGACAGCAGCCGGTCCAGGCCGTCCACATGCTCGTTCGCGCGCGTGAGGTGGTCGCCGACGTCGCGGAAGAACGGCCGCGAGCCCGCGTGCACGAACGGCACCCCGCCGCCGGCGAGCCGCGCCATCGGATCGTCCAGCGGGCCCGCGGCCCGGCGGAACTCCAGCACCTGCCGCTTGAACGAGTAGATCCGCCCGGCCGTGAACGCCAACCGGCCGCTCTCCGGAGAGAAGACGTCCGCCTCCAGCTCGTCGAGGTCGATGTGGAGCTCGTCCGCGACCTCCAGATAGTGGTCCACCACGGCGTCGGCGACTGCGTACATCACCGCCGTGGGGCCGTGCCGGAGCACCTCCGGCGTGCGCTCCAGCCGCTCCCGGACCACCCCCAGCGGATTGGCCTCGCCATGCCGCACGGTCACCACGAAGCAGTCGCCGACGAAGACCATCAGCTCACCCGTGGTGACCGCGCTGTACTTGTCCTCGTACTGGACCGGCTTGAGCACCAGGAACAGCGAGTCCTCGTAGACCTCCAGCTTGGGCCGCTGGTGCGCGGACAGGGCGTCCTCCACGGCCAGCGGATGCAGCCCGAAATCGCTGCTCACCATGGCGAACTCCTCTTCGGTCGGCTCGTACAGGCCGATCCACAAGAAGGCGTTCCGGGCCGCCCGCGCCCGGTCGAGGGCCGCTGAGAAGTCCGCGGGCCCCTCGATACGGCGCCCGTCCTGATAGACGGCGCAATCCACGATCACGCGGCGTATTCTTCCGCCAACCCGGCGGGGGCGCACGTCCGCCGTGCGAGCCCGCGGCGCGCACCGGCACGGCCGGCCGCAACCCTCCCGCCAGGCCGTAGGGTGGCGGCATGCCCACGCTGATCCTCGTCCGGCACGGCCGGTCCACCGCCAATACCGCCGGGGTGCTCGCGGGCTGGACACCCGGCGTCACCCTGGACGAGCGCGGCGCCAGGCAGGCGGCCGAGCTGCCCGCGCGGCTGGCGCGGCTCCCGCTGGCTGCCGCCGTCTCCAGCCCGCTCCAGCGCTGCCAGGAAACCCTCGCCCCGCTGCTCGCCGCACGGCCCGGGCTGCGCCTGCACACCGACGACCGGATCGGCGAGTGCCATTACGGCGACTGGTCGGGGCGCAAGCTCAAGGAGCTGTCCGACGAGCCGCTGATGGCCGTCGTGCAGCAGCACCCGTCCGCCGCCGCGTTCCCCGGTGGCGAGTCGCTGCGGGCCATGCAGGCGCGCGCGGTCGACGCCGTACGCGAGTGGAACGCCCGGATCGAGGCCGAGCACGGCTCGGACGCGATCTATCTGATGTGCTCGCACGGCGACATCATCAAGTCCCTCGTCGCCGACGCGCTCGGGCTGCATCTGGACCTCTTCCAGCGCATCTCCGTCGAGCCCTGCTCGGTCACCGCGATCCGCTACACCGAGCTGCGGCCCTACCTCGTACGGCTGGGCGACACCGGCGACTTCGGCGGTCTGGAGCCGCGCCCGGACGCCTCCGACGACGCCGCGGGCGGCCCCCGCGGCCCCGAGGCTCCGGTGGGGGGCGGCGCGGGAGCGCCGTGATCTCGGTGCGCAGTAGGGTGGGTGCCGCGGCGTCGTCGAAGGAGCGGCGCGCTTGTGAACCAGCAGCCGTAGCACCCGAACGAAACAAGATGGAGCAGGACGTTGTCCCGTCAGGTGTTCCTCTACGACCCGCCGGAGCGGTTCGTCGCCGGTACGGTCGGGCTGCCGGGCCGCCGTACCTTCTTCCTGCAGGCGTCGGCGGGCGGCAGGGTCACCAGTGTCGCGCTGGAGAAGACCCAGGTCGCGGCACTCGCCGAGCGGATCGACGAGCTCCTTGACGAGGTCGTACGGCGCACCGGCGGCAACGCGCCGGTGCCCGCGGTGGCCCCCGCCGAACTCACCGACACCGCACCGCTGGACACCCCTGTGGAGGAGGAGTTCCGGGTCGGCACGATGGCCCTGGCCTGGGACGGCGACGAGCAGCGCATGATCGTGGAGGCGCAGGCGCTGGTCGAGCTGGACGCGGACTCCGAGGAGGACCTGGCGGAGGCCGAGGAGCGGCTGCTGCAGGACGAGGTGAACGGCCCGCCGATGCTGCGGGTCCGGCTCACCGGCACCCAGGCCCGCGCGTTCGCCAAGCGCGCCCTGGAGGTCGTCAACGCCGGGCGCCCGCCGTGCCCGCTGTGCAGCCTGCCGCTCGACCCGGAGGGACACGTATGCCCGCGCCAGAACGGATATCGCCGCTGAGCGGGACGCCCCCGACGGTGCCGGAGCCTTCCGGACCCGCCGATCCCGGCGCGGCCCCGGAGCCCGCGGCCGCGCCGTCCGCGCTCGACCTGCTGGCGCGCGGCGAGCTGACGGTGCGCGGCCAGATCCGCACGGCGTCCAACGCGGTGCTCTATTGCACCGTCACGTACGAGGGGCACAGCGCCGCGTGCGTGTACAAGCCGGTGGCCGGGGAGCGCCCGCTGTGGGACTTCCCCGACGGCACCCTTGCCGAGCGCGAGGTCGCCGCGTACGAGCTGTCCGAGGCCACCGGCTGGGGGCTGGTCCCGCCGACCGTGCTGCGGGACGGGCCGTACGGGCACGGCATGTGCCAGCTGTGGATCGAACCGTCCGCCGACGGCGACGCCCCGGAACTGCTCGCGCTGGTCGAGGGCGAGCAGCCGGAGCCCGGCTGGAAGGCCGTCGGCTTCGCCGAGGTCGAGGGCGGCACCGCGCTGCTGGTGCACGCCGACGACGTACGGCTGCGCCGGCTGGCGGTCCTCGACGCGGTGATCAACAACGGCGACCGCAAGGGCGGCCATCTGCTGCCCGCGGCCGACGGCCGGGTGTACGCGATCGACCACGGCGTCACCTTCAACGCCGACGACAAGCTGCGCACCCTGCTGTGGGGCTGGGCCGGCGAGCCGCTGACCGAGGAGGCCGTGGCGGTCCTGGAGCGGCTGTCCGCCGCCCTGGCCGACGGCGAGCCGCTCACCGTCCGGCTGGCCGAGCTCATCACCCCGGCGGAGATCGCGGCGGTGCGCGCACGGGTCGCGGAGCTGCTGCGCACCGGGCGGCACCCCGAGCCCAGTGGGCAGTGGCCGGCCATCCCCTGGCCTCCGGTCTGACGGCTCTCCCGGTGCGGATGCCCCACCCGCCGCGCTCTGGCATATGCACGCCGGAGGCCGTTCGCGCAAGACCGCCTATTCGGCCAAGAGCGCGATCCGGTTCGTATCCGGAACAGGCGTCCGGTTACGCTCAAGACATGTATGCCTGGCCCGCTTCCGAGGTTCCCGCCCTGCCTGGCAGTGGCCGCGACCTGAGGATCCACGACACCGCGACCGGGGGTCCGATCACCCTCGACCCCGGTCCCGTCGCCCGTATCTACGTCTGCGGGATAACCCCGTACGACGCCACCCACCTGGGGCACGCGGCGACCTACAACGCGTTCGACCTCGTCCAGCGCGTGTGGCTCGACACCAAGCGGCAGGTTCACTACGTCCAGAACGTCACCGACATCGATGATCCGCTGCTGGAGCGGGCCACGGCGAACGGTGACGACTGGACCGACCTCGCCCAGCGGGAGACCGAGCTCTTCCGCGAGGACATGACCGCCCTGCGCATGCTCCCGCCCACCCACTACATCGGCGCCGTCGAGGCGATCCCCAAGATCGTGCCGCTCGTGGAGCGGCTGCGGGACGCGGGCGCCGCCTACGAGCTCGACGGCGACATCTACTTCTCCGTGGAGTCCGACCCCTCCTTCGGCAGCGTCTCCCGGCTGGACGCCGAGGCCATGCGGCTGCTGTCGGCGGAGCGCGGCGGCGACCCCGACCGGCCGGGCAAGAAGAACCCGCTCGACCCGCTGCTGTGGCTGGCCGCCCGGCCCGGCGAGCCGAGCTGGGACGGCGCCTCGCTCGGCCCGGGACGCCCCGGCTGGCACATCGAGTGCGTGGCCATCGCCCTGGAACACCTGGGCATGGGCTTCGACGTGCAGGGCGGCGGCTCCGACCTCGCCTTCCCGCACCACGAGATGGGCGCCTCGCACGCCCAGGTGCTGACCGGAACACGCCCCTTCGCCAAGGCGTACGTCCACGCCGGGCTGGTCGCCCTGCACGGCGAGAAGATGTCCAAGTCCAAGGGCAATCTCGTCTTCGTCTCCACGCTGCGGCGTGCCGGGGTGGACCCGGTCGCGATCCGGCTCGCGCTGCTCGCGCACCACTACCGGTCGGACTGGGAGTGGACGGACGACGTGCTCGACCAGGCCGTGGCACGGCTGGGCCGCTGGCGGGCCGCGGTGTCGCGGCCGGACGGACCGTCCGCCGAGGCGCTGGTGGAGGAGATCCGCGCCGCGCTGGCCGACGACCTCGACGCCCCGGCGGCGCTCGCCGCGGTCGACCGCTGGGCGGCGGCCCAGGAGTCCGACGGCGGTACGGACACGGGGGCGCCCGGCCTGGTGTCCCGCGCGGTCGACGCGCTGCTGGGCGTGGCGCTGTGACCGTGCCCGGTACGCGCGTCGTACCGGGCACGTAAGCGGACGCGCTACGGAGGCCGTGCCCGCCCGGTGCCCCGGCACCGGGCGGGGGGCCCGCACCCGCACCGGGTACCACCCGGCCGGGAGGGCACCGCGCGCCCGGTGCGCCGCCGCCGAACAGCACAAGGGCGCTCCCCCCGACCGGGGGAGCGCCCTTCGACATTCCGGGTGGGGCGGGGGTCAGCCCTCGTCGCCGTCCTCGCCCTCGCCGTCCCGTGATGGCCCGTCGCCGCCGGGTCTCTCGCCGTCGTCCCGGCCACCGCCGTTCTGCCCTTCCGTACCGTCCCCTGACGGCCCGTCGGACGGCCCGTCCTTGGGGGAGGGCTTCGCCGGCCGGGTCCGGCCGCTGGTCGAGTCGCGCAGGTACGCGCCCGAGTCCCGGCCGTCGGCGACCGCGCCGGTCTCCGTGGCATGCCCGCCCGGCCCCGGCTGCCCGTCCCGCCGCCGCAGATAGCGCTCGAACTCCCGGGCGATGGCCTCGCCCGACGCCTCCGGCAGGTCGGCGGTGTCGCGCGCCTCCTCCAGCGACTGCACGTACTCGGCGACCTCGCTGTCCTCGGCCGCCAGCTGGTCGACGCCCAGCTGCCAGGCCCGCGCGTCCTCCGCGAGCTCGCCCAGCGGGATACGGACGCCGATCAGGTCCTCCAGGCGGTTGAGCAGCGCCAGCGTCGCCTTCGGGTTCGGCGGCTGCGAGACGTAGTGCGGTACCGCCGCCCACAGGCTCACCGCCGGGACCCCGGCGTGGGTGCACGCCTCCTGGAGGATGCCCACGATGCCGGTCGGACCCTCGTACCGCGTCTCCTCCAGATCGAGGGTGCGGGCCAGGTCGGGGTCGGAGGTGACGCCGCTGACCGGCACCGGCCGGGTGTGCGGGGTGTCGCCCAGCAGCGCACCGAGCACGACGACCATCTCCACGCCCAACTCGTGGGCGAAGCCCAGGATCTCGTTGCAGAACGAGCGCCAGCGCATGCTCGGCTCGATCCCGCGCACCAGCACGAGATCGCGCGGCTTGTCGCCGGTTCCGGCGCGGACCACGGACAGCCGGGTCGTCGGCCATGTGATCTTGCGGACCCCGCCGTCCAGCCACACCGTGGGCCGGTTCACCTGGAAGTCGTAGTAGTCCTCGGCGTCCAGGGCGGCGAAGACCTCGCCCTTCCATTCCCGGTCCAGGTGCCCGACCGCGGTGGAGGCGGCGTCTCCGGCGTCGTTCCAGCCCTCGAAGGCACAGATCATGACCGGGTCGATCAGCTCGGGAACCCCCTCAAGCTCGATCACCCAGCGCCTCCTTCCGACCGGGGCGGACGGGTCCGTGCCACCGCCGGCTGCAGTTCCGTTGCGTGCGGTCCCAGCCTACGGCTTCCAGGGCCTTCGGCCGCAGCCTTGTCCAGGAAGGGGACGCAGATTCATCGGACGTGTTATCCCATGAATTCGTTCACATCGGGACACCGGCGCCCACAGGGGCTTAGACATCGGATCACCGTGAAAGGTCCGATGTTCCTGCCGTGGTGACGGGGTGGCCTGTCGGGGGGCCTCGGTCACAGCGCGGCGCGCAGCCAGTGTTCGGCGCTCGCGACGTGGACCGTGGCCCACGACCGGGCCGCCTCCGCATCCCGGTCGCGCAGCGCGGCCAGGATCGCGCGGTGCTCGTACAGGGTGCGGGCGGCCGCGCCGTTGCGGGTCAGGGTGCGCCAGACGCGGGTCCGGCTGGTCGGCCCGGACAGGCCGTCCAGCAGCGAGCAGAGCACACCGTTGCCGGACGCCCGGGCGATGCGGTGGTGGAATTCCACGTCGCAGGCGACCAGTTGGCGCACCGAGGGCCGCGGGCCCAGCGCGTCCAACTGCGCCGACAGCTCGTCCAGCTCCGCGTCGGTGATCCGGGCACAGGCCAGCGCGGTCGCCGCGGGCTCCAGGACGCGCCGGACGGCCAGGAACTCCAGCGCCGTGTCGTCCTGGTGGAAGTCGACGATGAAACCGAGCTCCTGGAGCAGCAGTTCGGGGTCCAGGCTGGTGACGTAGGTGCCGTCGCCCTGCCGCACGTCCAGGATGCGGATCAGCGACAGGGCCCGTACCGCCTCGCGCAGCGAGTTGCGGGACAGCCCCAGCTCCGCGGCCAGTTCGCTCTCCTTGGGGAGGCGGTCGCCGGGCCGCAGCGCACCCGAGACGATCATGTCCTTGATCTTCTCGATCGCCTCGTCGGTGACCGCCATGATGGGCCTCCCCGTAAGACGTCCGATGTCTGGCTCTCATTATGGCCCGGTGGGCGGCCCGGCCATGGCGTCGTCGCCGACCCGGGCCGGTACGGACCGGTCCGATCGCGCCGCGCGCAGCTCCCGGATCAGTTCCCAGCGCGGCGCAACCACCGCCACGTACAGGGCGAGTTGGAGGCGTTCGCGGCGCCCCATAGCCGCGCAGATGCCCCCCGCCGCGGCGTCTCTCAGGCCCCGACAGGCGCCGCCGCGGCATCCGTCACGGCATCCGTCACGGCGTCTGTCGTGTCGTCCGAAGCGGCGTCCGGCGCGGTCTCCGGCGCGGTGCCCGGCCCGTCGGCCGCCGCGTCCTGGGCACGCACCAGCGCCGCCAGGGCGGCGCGGCCGACCAGCGCCCGCGCCCGGCCGTCGAACAGCACCACGGCGGTCTCCGCGGCGTGCCCGTCCAGCGCCGCCAGGGCATCGGCGGCCGGCTCGCCGCTGCCGAAGGCGGGCGGCGCCGGGGCGAGATGGTCGCGCAGCGCGTCGTCCGGGTGCGCCGCCCCTGTGGCCAGGGACTCCCGCAGCAGCCGCGCGGTGACGCTGCCGAGGATCTCGGTGCCCATGACGGGGCGGTCCGGTCGCTCCGGCACCATCGTCACCAGCGCCGCCGTGTCCGCCCCGCGCCCGTCGGGCCGCTTCTCGCCGGCCCGTTCCTCCAGGGTCGCCAGCGTCTGACCGACGGTGGCCGAGGGGCGCAGGGACAGCCCCAGCGGCGTGCTCGGGGCGTCGCCGACCACCGGCCCGGTCCCGTCGCCGTCGAGGAAGCCCCAGTGCCGCAGCCACCCGTCGTCGTGGACCTTGGAGAGATAGTTGCGCCCGGAGTCCGGCAGCACCACGACGACCAGGTGCTCCGGGCCCAGCTCGGCGGCGACGCGCAGCGCGGCCGCCACCGCGGTGCCCGCCGAGCCGCCCGCCAGCAGGCCCTCCTCCCGCGCCAGCCGACGGGCCGTCAGCAGCGACTCGCGGTCGCCGATCCGCTCGAAGCGGTCCACCACCGACCGGCGGTAGACGTCCGGCCACCGGTCCTCGACGGTCTCCGGATGCAGGTAGTGCCCGATGCTCTCCACGAAGTACGGGCGGCCGTCGCCGCCCGAGTACCGGGATGCCTCGGGGTCGGCGCCCACCACGGTGACCCGCCCGCCGCCGGCCTCCTTGAGGTACTCGCCCGCCCCGGTGATCGTCCCGCCGGTGCCGACCCCGGCCACCAGGTGCGTGATCCGGCCGCCCGTCTGCCGCCAGATCTCCGGGCCCGTGGTGCGGTAGTGGGCCACCGGGTTGGCGTTGTTGTCGTACTGGTTGGCGTGCCAGCCGCCGGGCGTCTCGGCCGCGATCCGGACCGCCGTGTTGAACACGTGGTCGGGGTGCTCCAGCGGCAGGCCGCTGCGGCACAGCACGACCCGCGCCCCGTACGCCCGCAGCACGGCGACCTTCTCGTCGCTCGTCTTGTCCGGCAGGACGAACACGCAGCGGTAGCCGCGCTGGGCGGCCACCATCGCAAGTCCCACCCCCGTGTTGCCCGAGGTGCCCTCCACGATCGTGCCGCCGGGCCGCAGTTCCCCGGCCTCCTCGGCCGCCCGCACCATCGCCAGCGCGGCCCGGTCCTTCACGCTGCCGCCGGGGTTGACGTACTCCAGCTTGGCGTAGACGGGTGCGGTGAGACCTGCGGTGATCCGGTTCAGACGTACCAGCGGGGTGTCGCCCACGGCGTCGGTCAAAGATGCGTACGCGTCCATGTCGGTCACTGTCCCAGCAGCTCCGCCGGCTCCGACGGAGATCCGCCGAACATGACCGTATCGGGGGTGCCGCCCTCCGAACGCCCGGACTGTCGTCATACGAACGCGAGGGGAGTGGCCCGCGCACGGGCCCCTCCCCTCGGCGGGTTCGGTCGGCGATCAGCTCTGCCGGGCGTCCAGCAGGCTCTGGACCTTGGCGCGGACCTCGTCCGTGTCCAGGCCGCGGATCGTCAGCGTGGTGCGGCGGCGCAGCACGTCCTCCGCCGTCTCGGCCCACTCCAGGTCACGGGCGTAGACGACCTGTGCCCAGATCTCCGGGGCGTCGGGGTGGATCCGCTCGGCCAGCGCCGGGTCCTCGTTGGCCAGCCGGGCGATGTCGAAGGACAGCGAGCCGTAGTGGGTGGCCAGGTGGCGGGCGGTGTCGGCGGCCATCCGCGGGCCGGGCGTACCGCCGTCGACCAGCAGCCGGTGCGCGACCGCCTGCGGGTTGGCCAGGCCCGGCAGCGGCATGTGCTTGGGCAGCTGGGACAGCGGCTCCATGTCGTCCGCGAGCGGCCGGCCCGGCAGTTGGGCGAGCTTGTTCATGACGGTGCGGCCGATGTGCCGGAAGGTCGTCCACTTGCCGCCCGCGATGGACAGCATGCCGCCCTTGCCCTCGGTGACGACCGTCTCGCGCTTGGCCTTGGCGGTGTCGCCCGGGCCGCCCGGGAGCACCCGCAGGCCCGCGAACGAGTAGGTGATCAGGTCGCGGGAGAGCTGCTGGTCGCGGATGGAGAACGCGGCCTCGTCCAGGATCTGGGCTATGTCCTTGTCGTTGACCTGGCAGTCCGCCGGGTCGCCCTCGAACTCCTCGTCGGTGGTGCCGAGCAGGAGCATGTCCTCCCAGGGGAGGGCGAAGGTGATGCGGTACTTGTCGATGGGGGTCGCCAGCGCGGCCTTCCAGGGGGAGGTGCGCTTGAGGACCAGGTGCGCGCCCTTGGACAGGCGGATGGACGGCGCCGCGTTCGGGTCCTCCATCCTGCGCAGGTGGTCCACCCACGGGCCGGTGGCGTTGAGCACCAGGCGGGCGTCGACCCCGAACTCGGTGCCGTCGGTGCGGTCCTTGAGTTCGGCGCCGGTGACCCGGCCGCCGGTGAAGCGCAGCCCGGTGACCTCGGCGTGGTTGAGGACGGTCGCGCCTGCCTCGGCCGCCGCGCGCACCGTCATCAGCGCCATCCGGCTGTCGTTCATCTGGCCGTCGCCGTAGACCGCGACCGCCTTGAGGTTGTCGGTGCGCAGCTCCGGCACGTCCCGCGCGGCCCGCTCCGGGCTGATGACGTGGCCGACGCCGTCCCGGAAGGCGGAGAGCGCGGAGTAGGCGAAGACGCCCGCGCCGAGCTTGGTGGCGCCGTGCGGGCCGCCCTTGTACACCGGCAGGTAGAAGGTGAGCGGGTTCGCCAGGTGCGGGGCGACGGTACGGGAGACCGCGCGCCGCTCGAAGTGGTTCTCGGCGACCAGCTTGACCGCGCCGGTCTGGAGGTAGCGCAGGCCGCCGTGGAGCAGCTTGGAGGAGGCGGAGGAGGTGGCGCCGGCGAAGTCGCCGGCGTCCACCATGGCCACCCGCAGTCCGGACTGCGCGGCGTGCCAGGCGGTGGTGATGCCCAGAATGCCGCCACCGATCACCAGGAGGTCGTACGAAGCCTTCGACAGCTGTTCCCGGGTCTCGGCGCGGCTCGGGTTCGAGCCGGCAGCCGGGTGCGCACCGAGGGCCGGGGCGCTCTGCAGGGTGGTCATATGATTACTCCTCGTCCTCGATCCAGCCCATGGTCCGCTCGACGGCCTTGAGCCAGTTCTTGTACTCGCGGTCGCGTACGTCCGCGTCCATACGGGGGGTCCACTCGGCGGCCCGGCGCCAGTTGGCGCGCAGGGCGTCGGTGTCCGGCCAGAAGCCGACGGCGAGACCGGCGGCGTAGGCGGCGCCGAGGCAGGTCGTCTCGGCGACCATCGGGCGCACCACCGGCGCGTCCGCGAAGTCCGAGATGGTCTGCATCAGCAGGTTGTTGGAGGTCATGCCGCCGTCGACCTTGAGCGCGGCCAGCTCGACGCCGGAGTCCTTGGTCATGGCGTCGGTGATCTCGCGGGTCTGCCAGGCGGTGGCCTCGAGCACGGCGCGGGCGATGTGCGCCTTGGTGACGTACCGGGTCAGACCGGCGATCACACCGCGGGCGTCCGAGCGCCAGTACGGGGCGAACAGGCCGGAGAAGGCCGGCACGAAGTAGGCGCCGCCGTTGTCCTCGACGGAGCTGGCGAGCGTCTCGATCTCGGCCGCGCTCTTGATCAGGCCCATCTGGTCGCGCATCCACTGCACCAGCGAACCGGTGACGGCGATGGAGCCCTCCAGGGCGTAGACCGGCTTCTGGTCGCCGATCCGGTAGCCGACCGTGGTCAGCAGGCCGCTGTAGGAGTTGATGACCTTCTCGCCGGTGTTCATCAGCATGAAGGTGCCGGTGCCGTAGGTGGACTTGGCCTCGCCCTCGGCGAAGCAGGTCTGGCCGAACAGTGCCGCCTGCTGGTCACCGAGCGCGGAGGCGACCGGGACGCCGTCCAGGACGCCGCCCTTGACGTGCCCGTACACCTCGGCGGAGGAGCGGATCTCCGGCAGCACGGCCGCCGGGATCTCCATGGAGGACAGGATCTTCTCGTCCCACTCCATGCTGTGCAGGTTCATCAGCATGGTGCGGGAGGCGTTGGTGACGTCGGTGACGTGGTGGCCGCCGTCGACACCGCCGGTGAGGTTCCAGATGACCCAGGAGTCCATGGTGCCGAAGAGGATCTCGCCGGCCTCGGCGCGCTCGCGCAGCCCGTCGACGTTGTCCAGCAGCCAGCGGACCTTGGGGCCGGAGAAGTACGACGCGAGCGGCAGGCCGGTCTCGCGGCGGAAGCGGTCCTGGCCGACGTTGCGGCCGAGCTCCTTGCACAGGGCGTCGGTGCGGGTGTCCTGCCAGACCAGGGCGTTGTGCACCGGCTCACCGGTGTTCTTGTCCCACAGCAGGGTGGTCTCGCGCTGGTTGGTGATGCCGATCGCCTTGACGTCGGCGGCGGTGATCCCGGCCTTGCTGATGGCGCCGGCGACGACCTCCTGGACGTTCTGCCAGATCTCGGTGGCGTTGTGCTCCACCCAGCCCGGCTTGGGGAAGATCTGCTCGTGCTCCTTCTGGTCGACGGAGACGATGCGGCCGTCGCGGTCGAAGACGATGCAGCGGCTGGAGGTGGTGCCCTGGTCGATCGCCGCGATGAACGGGCCGTGGCCGTGCGAGGTGGCGCCGGTGGTGTGGGTCTCGGTCATGGTGTGTCGCTCTCCTGCGAAGTCTGTGGGAACGGGGGCGTCGGGCTCAGACGAAGGCCAGCTTGTAGAGGCCGCCGGCCAGGGCGGCGCCCACGAGCGGGCCGACGACGGGAATCCAGGCGTAGGCCCAGTCCGAGCCGCCCTTGTTGGGCAGCGGCAGGAGGGCGTGCGTGATGCGCGGGCCCAGGTCGCGGGCCGGGTTGATGGCGTAGCCGGTGGGGCCGCCCAGCGACAGGCCGATGCCGACGACGACGAACGACGTGGCCATCACACCGAGGACGCCGAGGCCGTTGCCCTCGTTGTTGAGTCCCTGGGTGAGGATCGCGAGGACGAGCACAGCGGTGCCGATGATCTCGGTGGCCAGGTTCTGCACCGTGTTGCGGATCTCGGGGCCGGTGGAGAAGACGCCGAGCACCGGGCCGGGGGCGTCTGCCTGCTGCTTGACGGCCGCCGCCGTGTCCTGCGCGCCCGGTCCGCCGACGATCTCGTGGTCGGTGAGGTGCGCGGTGAACTGACCCAGGTAGGTGACCCAGACCAGCGCGGCGCCGACGATCGCGCCCAGCATCTGGGCGGCGATGTACAGGGGGACGTCGCCCCATTCCGTACCGCCCTCTATCGCCAGGCCGAGAGTGACGGCAGGGTTGAGGTGGGCGCCGGAGAGGGGGGCGGAGATGTACGCGGCGGTGAGCACGGCGAAGCCCCACCCGAAGGTGATGGCGAGCCACCCGGCGTTCCGGGCCTTGGAGCTCTTGAGCGTGACGGCGGCGCACACGCCGCCACCGAGCAGGATGAGTATGGCGGTACCGATGGTCTCGCCGATGAAGATGTCGGAGCTGGACACCCGCGACTCCTTTGTCCTTCGTCCAGGGGAAGGCGAACCCCGGGTCCCTCCGGTGGTCCGCGCCCTCTCGGTGAGGGCGTTGGTCGGCCCGCGGCGAGTCCACCATAGCGAATATTGTCGTCAGGTGTTCGACAATGCCGACCGATGAACGGCAGTTTTCTGCACCGTGAAGAGAGCGTCAAGGGTCGCGAGAAGCGAAAACCCGCTGGTAACCCAACCGTGATGATCCGTACGAGGGGCGGCCGAGCGGTGCCCGGAAGCGGGTCGAGAGCCGCTGATTCAGAAGCGGCTGGCGCCCAGGTCGCGGGAGATGGCCCGCGCGTAGTCCCGTACCGCCGCGACCAGCTCGGACCGCAGCTCGCCGGCCACGCAGACCCGCTCCACCGCGCCGGTGATGCCCACCGCGCCCACCGGCATCCGTCGCCGGTCGTGGATGGGGGCCGCGACGGACGCGACGCCCTCCCAGGTCTCCTCGACGTCCGCGCCCCAACCGCGGGCCCGCGTGAGGTCCAGGACGTTCTCGAACTCCTCCAGACCCGTCACCGTGTGGTCGGTGAAGGCCTTGCGCTCGCCCTCCGCCGCCTCGCTGTGCGCCACGGGGTCGTACGCCGACAGGACCTTGCCCAGGGCCGTGCTGTGCAGCGGCTGCATGGCGCCGACCTCCAGCACCTGGCGGCTGTCGTCCGGCCGGAAGACGTGGTGGACGATCAGCACCCCCTGCTGGTGCAGCACGCCCAGATAGACGCTCTCCCCGCTGGACCGCGCCAGGTCGTCGGCCCATACCAGCGCGCGGGCGCGCAGCTCGTGCACGTCCAGATAGCTGTTGCCCAGGCGCAGCAGCTCGGCGCCGAGCTGGTAGCGGCCCGAGGCCGCGTCCTGCTCCACGAAGCCCTCCTGCTGGAGGGTGCGCAGGATGCCGTGCGCGGTGCCCTTGGCCAGGCCCAGGGCGGACGCGATGTCGGACAGACCGAGCCGGCGCTCGCCGCCGGCCAGCAGACGCAGCATCGCGGCCGCGCGCTCCAGCGACTGGATGGTCCGTGCCATCGCGAAACCTCCCCAGGTAAGCGGTTCGACAATGCTGAACACTATCGGTCCATGCCGACCTCTCGATAGCTGGGAGAGCCGCGGACGATCAAGGTCGACCGCGTTCCCGTCAAGGGGCAGGCCCCAAGTGTCCCGCGTGGTGGAACACTCGAGCCGCCCGGACCCCCGGCGGCTACTCTGGCCAGGTGCGCCTCCTCGCGGAGCCGCAAAGCCGACAGCCGTCGCACCTCAGGGAGTCCATTCCATGGCCGCACAGACGCCGCCGTCCACCACCAGCAGCAGCCGAGCCGACGCGCTTCGCCGGGCACTCGCCACCCGTGTGGTGGTAGCCGACGGGGCGATGGGCACGATGCTCCAGGCGCAGGACCCCTCCATGGAGGACTTCCAGCAGCTCGAAGGCTGCAACGAGATCCTGAACGTCACCCGCCCGGACATCGTCCGATCGGTGCACGAGGAGTACTTCGCGGTCGGTGTCGACTGCGTGGAGACCAACACCTTCGGCGCGAACCACGCCGCCCTCGCCGAGTACGACATCGCCGACCGGGTCTTCGAGCTCTCCGAGGCCGGCGCCAGGATCGCCCGCGAGGCCGCCGACGCGTACTCCTCCGGCGGACAGCAGCGCTGGGTGCTCGGCTCGATGGGCCCGGGCACCAAGCTCCCCACGCTCGGACACGCCCCGTACACCACCCTGCGCGACGCCTACCAGGCCAACGCCGAAGGCATGATCGCCGGTGGCGCGGACGCGCTGCTCGTGGAGACCACCCAGGACCTGCTCCAGACCAAGGCGGCGATCCTCGGCGCCCGCCGCGCGCTGGAGGCCACCGGCGCCGACCTGCCGGTGATCTGCTCGGTCACGGTGGAGACCACCGGCACCATGCTGCTCGGCTCCGAGATCGGTGCCGCGCTCACCGCGCTGGAGCCGCTGGGCATCGACATGATCGGGCTGAACTGCGCCACCGGCCCGGCCGAGATGAGCGAGCACCTGCGCTACCTGGCCCGGCAGTCCCGGATCCCGCTGTCCTGCATGCCCAACGCCGGTCTGCCGGTCCTCGGCAAGGACGGCGCGCACTACCCGCTCACCCCCTCGGAGCTGGCCGACGCCCAGGAGACCTTCGTCCGCGAGTACGGACTGTCCCTGGTCGGCGGCTGCTGCGGCACGACCCCGGAGCACCTGCGCCAGGTGGTGGAACGGGTCCGCGACCTCGCCCCCGGCCCGCGCGACCCGCGCCCCGAGCCCGGTGCCGCCTCCCTCTACCAGGCCGTCCCGTTCCGCCAGGACACCTCGTACCTCGCGATCGGGGAGCGGACCAACGCCAACGGGTCGAAGAAGTTCCGGGAGGCCATGCTCGCCGGCCGCTGGGACGACTGCGTGGAGATGGCCCGCGACCAGATCCGCGAGGGCGCCCACATGCTCGACCTGTGCGTCGACTACGTCGGCCGGGACGGCGTCGCCGACATGGAGGAACTGGCCGGGCGGTTCGCCACCGCCTCCACCCTGCCCATCGTGCTGGACTCCACCGAGGTGGACGTGCTCCAGGCCGGGCTGGAGAAGCTCGGCGGCCGCGCGGTCATCAACTCCGTCAACTACGAGGACGGCGACGGCCCCGAATCGCGGTTCGCCCAGGTCACCCGGCTCGCCGAGGAGCACGGCGCCGCGCTGATCGCGCTGACCATCGACGAGGAGGGCCAGGCCCGTACGCCCGAGAAGAAGGTCGAGATCGCCGAGCGGCTCATCGCCGACCTCACCGGCAACTGGGGCATCCGCGAGTCGGACATCCTCATCGACACCCTGACCTTCACCATCTGCACCGGTCAGGAGGAGTCCCGCAAGGACGGCATCGCCACCATCGAGGCGATCCGCGAACTCAAGCGACGCCACCCGGACGTCCAGACCACCCTCGGCCTGTCCAACATCTCCTTCGGCCTCAACCCGGCCGCCCGGATCCTGCTCAACTCGGTGTTCCTCGACGAGTGCGTGAAGGCCGGGCTCGACTCGGCGATCGTGCACGCCTCGAAGATCCTGCCGATCGCCCGCTTCGACGAGGAGCAGGTCACCACCGCCCTCGACCTGGTCTACGACCGCCGCACCGAGGGTTACGACCCCCTCCAGAAGCTCATGGAGCTGTTCGAGGGCGCGACCACCAAGTCCCTCAAGGCGAGCAAGGCCGAGGAGCTGGCCGCGCTGCCCCTGGAGGAGCGGCTCAAGCGGCGCATCATCGACGGCGAGCGGAACGGCCTCGAAGCGGATCTCGACGACGCGCTCCAGGACCGCCCCGCCCTCGACATCGTCAACGACACGCTGCTGGACGGCATGAAGGTCGTCGGCGAACTCTTCGGCTCCGGCCAGATGCAGCTGCCGTTCGTGCTCCAGTCCGCCGAGGTCATGAAGACCGCGGTCGCCCACCTCGAACCGCACATGGAGAAGTCGGACGCCGAGGGCAAGGGCACCATCGTGCTCGCCACCGTCCGCGGCGACGTCCACGACATCGGCAAGAACCTCGTGGACATCATCCTCTCCAACAACGGCTACAACGTCGTCAACCTCGGCATCAAGCAGCCGGTCTCGGCGATCCTGGAGGCCGCCGAGGAGCACCGGGCCGACGTCATCGGCATGTCCGGGCTGCTGGTGAAGTCCACGGTGATCATGAAGGAGAACCTGGAGGAGCTGAACCAGCGGAAGATGGCCGCCGACTACCCGGTCATCCTCGGCGGCGCCGCCCTCACCCGTGCCTACGTCGAGCAGGACCTGCACGAGATCTACGAGGGCGAGGTCCGCTACGCCCGCGACGCCTTCGAGGGCCTGCGGCTCATGGACGCCCTCATCGCGGTCAAGCGCGGCGTGCCCGGCGCGACCCTGCCCGAGCTCAAGCAGCGCCGCGTGCCCAAGCGCGCCGCGGTCGTCACCGAGCCGGAGCCCGAGCAGGGGCCGGTGCGCTCCGACGTGGCCACCGACAACCCCGTCCCCGAGCCGCCGTTCTGGGGCACCCGCGTCGTCAAGGGCATCCAGCAGGCCGACTACGCCTCCTGGCTGGACGAGGGCGCGCTGTTCAAGGGGCAGTGGGGGCTCAAGGAGGCGCGCACCGGCGGCCCCAGCTACCAGGAGCTGGTCGAGACCGAGGGGCGGCCGCGGCTGCGCGGCTGGCTGGACAAGCTGCACACCGAGAACCTGCTCGAAGCGGCCGTCGTCTACGGCTACTTCCGCTGCGTGTCCAAGGGCGAGGACCTGGTCCTCCTCGGCGAGGACGGCGCCGAGCTCACCCGCTTCACCTTCCCGCGCCAGCGCCGCGGCCGCCGGCTGTGCCTGGCCGACTTCTTCCGGCCGGAGGAGTCCGGCGAGACCGACGTGGTCGGCCTGCAGGTGGTGACCGTCGGTTCCCGGATCGGCGAGGCCACCGCCGAACTGTTCGCCGCCGACTCCTACCGGGACTACCTGGAGCTGCACGGGCTGTCCGTGCAGCTCGCCGAGGCACTGGCCGAGTACTGGCACGCCCGGGTCCGCGCCGAGCTGGGCTTCGGGGGCGAGGACCCCGAGGACGTGGTGGACATGTTCGACCTGAAGTACCGCGGCGCGCGCTTCTCCCTGGGCTACGGCGCCTGCCCCGACCTGGAGGACCGCGCGAAGATCGCCGACCTGCTCCGGCCGGAGCGGATCGGGGTGCAGCTGTCGGAGGAGTTCCAGCTGCACCCGGAGCAGTCCACCGACGCGATCGTCATCCACCACCCGGAGGCCAAGTACTTCAACGCGCGGTAGCCAGCGCGGTGACGTACCGGCCGGAAAAACGACGGGCGTGATCGACGAGCCCGACGTAAAATGGACGATCCGGTAGAGGCCGGTCGCTCTTCGTACGCGGAGGGCGACCGGCCTCCGCGTCCCTTCATGGAGGTGTCTGGATGACCAGCAGCGTCCCCCTCGTCGCCACCCGCCCGGCCGGCGGTTCCGGGCTCCAGGCGGTGCTCCTGGACATGGACGGCACCCTCGTGGACACCGAGGGCATCTGGTGGGACGCCGAGGTCGGCATCTTCGCCGAACTGGGGCACGTGCTGCCCGAGGAGCACCGGGAAGTCGTCGTCGGCGGCCCGATGACCCGCAGCGCCTCGTACCTGATCGAGGCCACCGGCGCGGACATCGCGCTCGCCGACCTCACCACGCTTTTGAACAGCCGGTTCACCGAGCTGCTCGACGGCAACGTGCCCCTGCTGCCCGGGGCGCGGCGGCTGCTGGCCGAGCTCGCCGCCCACGGCGTGCCGACCGCCCTGGTCTCCGCCTCCCACCGGCAGGTCATGGACCGGATCCTCGGCACGATCGGCACCGAGCACTTCCATCTGACGGTCGCGGGCGACGAGGTCGAGCGGACGAAGCCGCACCCGGACCCCTACCTCCTGGCCGCCGCGGGACTGGGCGCGGATCCGGGGCGCTGCGTGGTCATCGAGGACACGCTGACGGGTGTGGCGGCCGCGGAGTCGGCGGGCTGCCCGGTGGTCGCGGTGCCGTCGGTGGTGCCCATCGAGCCCGCCCCGGGCCGCGCGGTCGTCGCTTCACTGGAAGAAGTGGACCTTCCTTTTCTGCACGAGCTGATCACGCTAATGCGCTGAGTCGCATACGGTGCGTGCCGCCGTATTCGCCGAAGGAATGCGAGAGGCGAATTCCGGTGATCGCGACAGGAGCAGTTCCGTGACGTTTCTCACGGTGCTCCGAATCGACAGGGTGGCCGCGATGTGCTGCGGACCCCGTTTTTCGAGGGGAACGTACCCCCTTGTGTCCGGATTGGTGGCACCTCGAGTGAAACGTTCCGGCGTCCGGATATCGATCACCCGGTGACGTTATCGCGGCGTGATTTCCCCTCAACTCCACTGTGTTTCGGTGGTCCTGGCGGCGCCGACTAATCTCATCGCGAGCACGTTGTACGACCGCAGGGAGACTCCCGACAATGAAGCGCAAGACGTTGGTGCTGCCGGCCATAGCGGGCCTGCTGACATCCGTACTCACCGCCTGCGGGGGGACGGACGAGTCAGGCTCCGATGGCGGAACCATCGTCGTCGGGACCACCGACCGGATCGAGGCCACCACCGGCGGCCCGGCGCCGCTGGACCCCGCCCAGGCCTACGACGCCGCCTCGTGGTCCGTCATGCGCAACACCTTCCAGACGCTGATGCGGCTGCCCCGGTCGGGCACCGAGCCGGTCCCCGACGCCGCGGAGAGCTGCGGCTTCCAGGACCGGCAGAGCGAGCAGTACCGCTGCAAGCTGCGGTCCGGACTGAAGTTCGCCGGCGGTCACGCGCTGACCTCCGAGGACGTGAAGTTCTCCCTCGACCGGGTGCGGAGCATCCACCACGAGAGCGGCCCGGAGTCGCTGCTGTCCAGCATCGACAAGGTGGAGACCCCCAGCGAACGCGAGGTCGTCATCCACCTCTCCGCGCCGGACGCCACCTTCCCCTCCAAGCTCACCACCCAGGCCGCCGCGATCGTCGACAGCGAGGTCTACCCCAAGGGCGGCCTGCTCAAGGGCTTCGAGGTCACCGGATCCGGCCCGTTCGAGGTGGAGACCGAAGAGCAGGACAACCGCCTGGTCAAGGCCGTCTTCACGAAGAACCCGGACTACAAGGGCGACCTGGAG
Organism: Streptomyces sp. XD-27; assembly: GCF_030553055.1. Lineage (NCBI taxonomy): Bacteria > Bacillati > Actinomycetota > Actinomycetes > Kitasatosporales > Streptomycetaceae > Streptomyces > Streptomyces sp. XD-27. The sequence goes on along the minus strand of NZ_CP130713.1, from coordinate 1,290,272 downwards.
CCGAAGAGCGCGAAGATCGAGATGCGCTTCTTCGAGGACTCCGCCCAGCTGGAGAAGGCGCTGACGGACGGCGACATCGACCTCGTCAACCGCGAGCTCGACCCCGACCAGATCGAGAAGCTGCAGTCCGGGGAGGTCGAGGGCGTGCGGGTCACCGAGTCCGCCGGCCAGGCCGTCCGCTACCTCGCCTTCAACACCGAGGCCGCACCCGTGCGGAACAAGGCGGTCCGGCAGGCCATCGCCCACATCGTCAACCGCCAGAACCTGGTCCGCGACGTCCACAAGCGCACCAGCGACGCCCTGTACTCACTGGTTCCGGCCGGCACCCTCTCCCACACGAACTCCTTCTTCAACGAGTACGGCGACGCCGACATCGCCGCCGCGCGCCGGGTGCTGAGCCGCGCCGGGATCCAGACCCCGGTGAAGCTGACCCTGACGTACTCCACCGACCACTACGGTCCGTCCACGGCCAAGGAGTACGCGGCCCTCAGGGACCAGCTCAACGCCAGCGCCCTGTTCTCCGTGAAGATCAAGGGCGTCAAGTGGACCGAGTTCCGTCCGGCCGCCGGTGCGGGCAAGTACGCCGCCTTCGGCATCGGCTGGTTCCCGGACTTCCCGGACGCCGACAACTACATCGCGCCGTTCGTCGGCAAGCAGAACTTCCTCAAGTTGGCCTACCGCAACAACGCCATCGACGACCAGCTGCTGCCCCGCACCCGTCAGCAGGCGCAGCGCTCGATGGCCGTCAAGGACTTCCAGCGGATCCAGAACCTGGTCGCGCAGGACGTGCCCCTGCTGCCGCTGTGGCAGGTCAAGCAGTACCTGGTCGCCCAGGACGACATCACCGGCGTCGAATACGCGCTGGACTCCGCCGCCATGCTCCAGCTGTGGGAGCTGAGCCGCGGCGTCAAGGGCTGACGACGCCCCGCGTCGAGGGCTGACATACGCGCGAGGGGCGCGGGCCGGGTGCACACCGCGGAGGCGGTACGCATCCGACCCGCGCCCCTCGCGCTGTGGGCGGGCGGACGGCCCGCCGGCGGATGAAGGGCCGCCGACGGGCGGACGGCCCGGCTACTGAGCGCCGGGACGGACCAGCCCGCTCTCGTACGCGTACACCGCGGCCTGCACCCGGTCGCGCAGGCCCAGCTTGGTCAGCACATGGCCCACGTGCGTCTTCACCGTCGTCTCGCTGACGAACAGGTCCGCGGCGATCTCCGCGTTGGACAGCCCGCGCGCCACCAGCTTGAGCACCTCGACCTCACGGTCGGTGAGCGTGTGCAGGGTGTCCGGCACCGACTCCTCGCCGGACGGCAGATGGCCCGCGTACTTGTCCAGAAGACGGCGGGTGATGCTCGGCGCCAGCATCGCCTCGCCGGCCGCCACCACCCGGATCGCCTGCACCAGCTCGTTGGCCGGCGCGTCCTTGAGCAGGAAGCCGCTGGCCCCGGCCCGCAGCGCCTCCACCACGTACTCGTCGAGGTCGAACGTGGTCAGCACCAGCACCTTCGCGGGCCCGTCCCGGCCGGGGCCGGTGATCTGCCGGGTCGCCTCGACACCGTCCATCCGCGGCATCCGGATGTCCATCAGCACCACATCGGGCTGCAGCGCCCGCACCTGGTCCAGGGCCTGCAGGCCGTCTCCGGCCTCGCCCACCACGGCCAGATCCGGCTCGGCCTCCAGGATCATCCGGAAACCGGTGCGCAGCAGTGGTTGGTCATCGACGAGCAGAACGCGGATAGCCACGGGGTCTCCTTCGCTAGACCTGCCCCATTCTGCCCTGGCCCGCCCCGCCGGACGGTGCCGGGATGATCTCCAAGGGGTACGGCGGGGGAGTGCCGCCGAACTCCGGGCACCGCGCCTGGTGGTCGCACCAGTCGCACAGCCTGGTCGGGCGCGGCCGCCAGTCACCGGACTCGGTGGCCAGCCGGATCGCCTCCCACAGGGCAAGCAGCTTGCGCTCCACCCCGCGCAGGTCGCCCTCGTCCGGGTCGTACGTGACCACATCGCCGCTGCCCAGATAGACCAGCTGCAACCGGCGCGGCACCGCGCCGCGCAGCCGCCACAGCACCAGCGCGTAGAACTTCATCTGGAACAGCGCCTCTCCCGCGAACTGCGGGGCGGGTGCCTTGCCGGTCTTGTAGTCGACGATCCGCACCTCACCGGTCGGCGCGACGTCCACCCGGTCGATGAACCCCCGCAGCGTCAGCCCGGACTCCAGCACCGTCTCCACGTACAGCTCGCGCTCGGCGGGCTCCAGCCGGGTCGGGTCCTCCAGCGCGAACCACCGCTCGACCAGCCGCTCCGCGTCCCCCAGCCACTCCGCCAGCCGTTCGGCGTCCTGGCTGCCGTCCTCCCGAGCGAACAGCTCCGCCAGCTCCGGCCGCCCCGCCAGCAGCCGCTGCCACTCACCCGGCACCAGCGCACGGGCCCGCGGGGCCGTCCGCTCCGCCGCCGGGGAGTCGAAGAGCCGCTCCAGGACCGCGTGCACCACGGTCCCGCGCGTCGCCGCGGCGCTCGGCTTCTCCGGCAGCCGGTCGATCACCCGGAAGCGGTACAGCAGCGGACACCGTATGAAGTCGGCCGCCCGCGACGGCGAAAGCGACGTCGGCCGCGCGGCGTCGGCGGCGCGGGCGGCGGCGGATCCGGCCGCTGAGGGCTCTTCGGCTGTCCCGGTGACGGTTCCCATGGCGAAGACCCTACGGCCCGCCACTGACAGCGGGCCGCATACCATCGACGGCAGAGGCCCTCGCACTGCATGATCGTGGGACCGTACCAAACGGGTGCGGGGGGATGTATCCGACGAGGGGACACCGTGGACAACAGCGGGCAGCGCAAGTCCGGCGGCGGGGGAGCCGACCCCGCGACCGGACCCCACGGCGAGAAGCCGCAGCGCCCCCGGGAGGTGGGCGGCGGCTTTCTCATGGGGCGGCCGTTCGGCGTCCCCGTCTACGTCGCCCCCAGCTGGTTCCTCGTCGCCGCCCTGATCACCTGGGTCTTCGGCGACCAGCTCGACCGCGTACTGCCCGAGCTCGGCGCCGCCCGGTACCTGGTCTCGCTCTTCTTCGCGGTCGCCTTCTACGCCTCCGTACTCGTCCACGAGCTGGCGCACACCGTGGCCGCGCTCCGCTACAAGCTCCCCGTCCGCCGGATCCAGCTGCAGTTCTTCGGCGGCGTCTCGGAGATAGAGAAGGAGACCGAGACCCCGGGCCGGGAGTTCGTGCTGGCCTTCGTCGGCCCGCTGCTCTCCCTGGTCCTGTCCGGGCTGTTCTACCTGGCGATGCAGCTCGTCGAGCCGCGCACCGTGCCCGGCGTCCTGCTGGCCGGCCTGATGATCTCCAACCTCATCGTGGCCGTCTTCAACCTCCTCCCCGGCCTGCCGCTGGACGGCGGCCGGATGCTCCGCGCCGTCGTGTGGAAGATCAGCGGCAAGCCGATGACCGGCACCGTGGCCGCCGCCTGGACCGGCCGGGCGCTGGCCGTCACGGTGCTCATCGGGCTCCCGCTGCTCAGCCAGGCGGGCGGGTTCAGCGACGACGCGGAGGGCTTCGGCAGCTTCGAGTCCCTCACCGACGCGCTGCTGGCCGCCATCCTCGCCGCCATCATCTGGACCGGTGCCGGGAACAGCCTGCGCATGGCGCGGCTGCGCGAGCGGCTGCCGGACCTGCGGGCCCGTACGCTGACCCGGCGCGCCGTCCCCGTGGCCGCCGACACCCCCTGTCCGAGGCGCTGCGGCGCGCGAACGAGGCCGGGGCGCGGGCCCTGGTCGTGGTGGACGGGCACGGCGTCCCCACCGCCGTGGTGCGGGAGGCGGCCATCGTCGGCATCCCCGAGCACCGCCGCCCCTGGGTCCCGGTCAGCGGCCTCGCCCAGGATCTGCGGGACGGCATGAAGGTCTCCGCCGAGCTCACCGGCGAGGAACTCCTCGACACCCTCCGCGCCACCCCGGCCACCGAGTACCTCGTGGTCGAGGAGACCGGCGAGATCTACGGCGTGCTGTCCACGGCGGACGTCGAGCGGGCCTTCGTGGCGGCCATGGCCCGCCCCCAGCCCGCAGGCAAGTGAGTCCGAAAAAGACCGGTAGGCTGTTCACATGTCCGAACCGACCGGTGCCGCCCGCCGTCGCGGGCCCTTCAAGGTCGGGGACCAGGTCCAGCTCACCGACCCCAAGGGACGCCACTACACGTTCACGCTCGAAGCCGGGAAGAACTTCCACACCCACAAGGGTTCCTTCCCTCACGACGAGCTGATCGGCGCCCCCGAGGGCAGTGTTGTCCGTACCACCGGGAACGTCGCCTACCTCGCGCTGCGCCCGCTGCTCCCCGACTATGTCCTGTCCATGCCCCGCGGCGCCGCCGTGGTCTACCCCAAGGACGCGGGGCAGATCCTGGCCTTCGCCGACATCTTCCCCGGCGCCCGCGTCGTCGAGGCGGGCGTGGGCTCCGGATCGCTCAGCAGCTTCCTGCTCCGCGCCATCGGCGACCAGGGGATGCTGCACTCGTACGAGCGGCGGGCCGACTTCGCCGAGATCGCCCAGGCGAACGTGGAGCGCTACTTCGGCGGCCCGCACCCCGCCTGGCGGCTGACCGTCGGCGACCTCCAGGACAACCTGTCGGACACCGACGTCGACCGCGTCATCCTCGACATGCTCGCGCCCTGGGAGTGCCTGGAGGCCGTCTCCAAGGCGCTCGTCCCCGGCGGCATCCTGTGCGCCTACGTGGCCACGACCACCCAGCTCGCCCGCACCGTCGAGGCGATCCGCGACTTCGGCACGTTCAACGAGCCGGCCGCCTGGGAGTCGATGATCCGCAACTGGCACATCGAGGGCCTGGCCGTCCGCCCCGACCACCGCATGATCGGCCACACCGGCTTCCTGCTCACCGCCCGCCGGCTCGCCGACGGCGTCGAGCCCCCGCTGCGCCGCCGCCGGCCCGCCAAGGGCGCGTACGGCGAGGACTACGCAGGCTGGGGCGGCGCGAAGGACACCGCGGGCGGCGGCAAGGACGCCACCGCGGGCGACGCCAAGAGCGGCAAGGACGACGCCGCCGACAGCTCCGGCGGCCCCGCCGGGCAGGGCTGATCCGCCCCGCCTCCAACACCTCTGCGCAGCCACCGACTTCCCGTACCGGAAGCCGGTGGCTGCGGCGTTAGCGGGCCCTGGCCGGAAACGCCGCCCCGGTAGTTCCCGCCGACTGTGACATGTGGCACCATGCTGGGCACCCCCAGCCGCAGCTCTCACAGGAGTCACCCCGCGTGCAGCCTCCGGCAGGCGCAGAGTCCTCTACTGCGTCGTTCCCGCCACCCCATGGCCCTGATCTCCCGCACAGCCGTCCCCGGCCGGTGCACTGGCTCGCCACCGCGGCCGCGCTGACCGGCGTGGTGGCCGCGGCGTCCGTCCTCCAGCCATCGGGCGCCAAGGCGTCCGCCGCGCGCGCCCGGGCCGGTGCCCCGGCCCCCTGACGCCCGACCCCCGCGCCGTGGCGCCCGACCCACCGCCGCCCGCTACCCGGTCGACTGCGGTCCGACCCGGCTGGACGTGGTGCAGCGAGCCTCGGGCGATCTCGACGGCGACGGGACCCCGGAGACGGTCGCCGTGGTGCGCTGCCACACCGAGACGGGCACCCCGCCCAGCGGGATCTACGTGCTGGCCGCGGCCGCCGACGGGGGCTTCCCGCCCCGGATCGTGGAGACGTTCCTCGACCCCAAGGAGGGCATGAGCGTCAGCGGCTTCGCGCTGCGCGGCACGACGGTCTCGGCCACGTTGCTCGGCTACTCCTCGACCGAGGTGCCGCGTTGCTGTCCCGACCTGCAACGCAAGGTCAATTGGCGGTGGCAGGACGGGAAGTTCGTCCTCAGGGCCCTGCCGGCCGCGGGGAGTGTCTGACAGGTCACCGTACGAGGTCGCGGATCACTCGGCGTCGGGTCCGTAGACCTCGACCCGGTCCGTGACGCGGCGTACGTGGATGCATTCGCCGGGGCACTCGCGCGCGGAGTCCACCACGTCGGCCAGCAGCGGCAGCGGGACCGGGGTGACGGCACCCTTGTCCTGAAGCAGCTCGTCGTCGGCGCTCTTGACGTACGCCAGCCCGTCGATGTCCAGCTCGAAGACCTCGGGCGCGTACTGGGCGCAAATACCGTCCCCGGTGCACAGGTCCTGGTCGATCCAGACCTCCAGAGCGGCGCCGTCGGAGCTGGTGACGAGGTCTTCCCTCTGCACGGTCATATAGAGCCTGCCGTTTCTGCGGACATGTACCAGCATGGACTAAAAGAAGCCAGCACTGGCGGGTGTTGACCACTCAGACGATACAACCGGTCGCTTTCCGATGTTGTTGGGTGGGTATCACCTGCTGTGAGGACGTGCGCAAGGGTGAAGATCGGACACACCCTGTTCGGGTTTGTGATCTAGGGGTTTCAACCCGCACCGGCCCAGGTAGGGTCAGGAAGCGTCCAGCTCCCCTTGGAGGAGGTGAGGACCGTGGCAGCCCACGACGACGACAGCAACCGCGGCATCCGGCCCGGGCGGGGGTCTGAAGACCCCGCCGGTCAGGTTGCCTACCTAGAGCAGGAAATCGCCGTCCTGCGACGCAAGCTCGCCGACTCTCCGCGTCACACGAGGATTCTCGAAGAGCGGATCGTCGAGCTGCAGACCAACCTGGCGGGCGTGTCCGCACAGAACGAGCGGCTCGCCAGCACCCTCCGTGAGGCCCGCGACCAGATCGTGGCACTCAAGGAGGAAGTCGACCGGCTCGCGCAGCCGCCGGCCGGCTTCGGGGTCTTTCTGCGGGCGAACGAGGACGGCACGGCCGACATCTTCACCGGAGGCCGGAAACTCCGGGTGAACGTCAGCCCGAGCATCGAGCTCGAAGAGCTCCAGCGCGGCCAGGAAGTCATGCTCAACGAGGCGCTCAACGTGGTCGAGGCCATGGAGTTCGAGCGCGCCGGGGACATCGTCACCCTCAAGGAGATCCTCGAGGACGGCGAGCGCGCCCTGGTGATCGGGCACACCGACGAGGAGCGGGTGGTGCGGCTCGCCGAGCCGCTGCTGGACACCACCATCCGGCCCGGTGACGCCCTGCTGCTGGAGCCCCGATCCGGCTACGTCTACGAGGTCGTACCGAAGAGCGAGGTCGAGGAACTCGTCCTCGAAGAGGTCCCGGACATCGACTACACCAAGATCGGCGGCCTGGGGAACCAGATCGAGCTGATCCGGGACGCGGTCGAGCTCCCGTACCTCTACCCCGACCTCTTCAAGGAGCACGAACTGCGGCCGCCCAAGGGCGTGCTGCTGTACGGCCCGCCCGGCTGCGGCAAGACGCTCATCGCCAAGGCCGTCGCCAACTCCCTTGCCAAGAAGGTCGCCGAGGTGACCGGGCAGCCCGCGGGGAAGAGCTTCTTCCTCAACATCAAGGGCCCCGAGCTGCTCAACAAGTACGTCGGCGAGACCGAGCGGCACATCCGCCTGATCTTCCAGCGGGCCCGGGAGAAGGCGAGCGAGGGCACACCCGTCATCGTCTTCTTCGACGAGATGGACTCCCTCTTCCGCACCCGCGGCTCCGGAGTCAGCTCGGACGTGGAGAACACCATCGTTCCGCAGCTGCTCTCCGAGATCGACGGTGTGGAGGGCCTGGAGAACGTCATCGTGATCGGCGCCTCCAACCGCGAGGACATGATCGACCCGGCGATCCTGCGCCCCGGCCGCCTCGATGTGAAGATCAAGATCGAGCGTCCGGACGCGGAGGCGGCCAAGGACATCTTCTCCAAGTACCTGACCGAGACCCTGCCCATCCACGCGGACGACCTCGCCGAGCACGGCGGATCCCCGAAGGCCGCGGTGGCGGGCATGATCCAGTCGGTCGTCGAGCAGATGTACGCCGAGTCCGAGGAGAATCGCTTCCTTGAGGTGACGTACGCCAACGGCGACAAGGAGGTCCTGTACTTCAAGGACTTCAACTCCGGCGCCATGATCCAGAACATCGTGGACCGGGCCAAGAAGATGGCCATCAAGGCCTTCCTGGACCACGACCAGAAGGGTCTGCGGGTCTCCCATCTGCTCGCCGCCTGCGTGGACGAGTTCAAGGAGAACGAGGACCTGCCGAACACCACGAACCCGGACGACTGGGCCCGGATCTCCGGAAAGAAGGGCGAGCGGATCGTCTTCATCCGCACCCTGGTCACCGGAAAGCAGGGCGCGGACACCGGACGCTCCATCGACACGGTGGCGAACACCGGTCAGTACCTGTAGCACCGCGGTCCGGCTGCGGATGCCCATGGCAGCCCCCCGCCGAGGGGCGGTCGGGGAAGGGCATCCGCAGCCGGACACGCGTTTCCGCATGGATCTGCGCGGATCTGCATGGATGAACCGGACCGGAGCAATGACCGAAATGATCTCCCACCGGGCGCGCGGCCGTTCTAGGCTCGTCGGTACCGCCGCGACGCGCTGTGGGGGATCAGGGCCGACCGCACTCGGACCGGATGCGCAGCGGGACTTGAGCGCCGACCCCGCCTGGGGCCGCCGCCGGGCAAGGAGGGCCGCATGACCGTACGGCGCGTGATGGGGATCGAGACGGAGTACGGGATCTCCGTCCCGGGTCACCCGAACGCCAATGCCATGCTCACCTCATCCCAGGTCGTCAACGCCTACGCGGCGGCGATGCACCGGGCGCGCCGCGCCCGCTGGGACTTCGAGGAGGAGAATCCGCTGCGGGACGCCCGCGGCTTCGATCTCGCCCGTGAGTCTGCGGACGCCAGCCAGCTCACCGACGAGGACATCGGCCTGGCGAACGTGATCCTGACCAACGGCGCGCGGCTGTACGTCGACCACGCGCACCCGGAGTACAGCGCCCCCGAGGTCACCAATCCGCGGGACGCCGTGCTCTGGGACAAGGCGGGCGAGCGCATCATGGCCGAGGCCGCGCTGCGGGCCGGCCAGCTCCCCGGCGCCCAGCCCATCCATCTGTACAAGAACAACACCGACAACAAGGGCGCGTCCTACGGCACGCATGAGAACTACCTCATGAAGCGCGAGACCCCGTTCTCGGACATCGTGCGCCATCTGACGCCCTTCTTCGTCTCCCGGCAGGTGATCGCCGGCGCGGGCCGCGTCGGCATCGGCCAGGACGGCCATGGGCAGGGCTTCCAGATCAGCCAGCGCGCGGACTACTTCGAGGTCGAGGTGGGGCTGGAGACCACCCTCAAGCGGCCGATCATCAACACCCGGGACGAGCCGCACGCCGACGCCGAGAAGTACCGGCGGCTCCACGTGATCATCGGGGACGCCAACCTCTCCGAGATCTCGACCTACCTCAAGCTGGGCACGACGGCCCTGGTGCTCTCGATGATCGAGGACCGCTTCATCGCCGTGGACCTCGCTGTCGACCAGCCGGTACGGACCCTGCACCAGGTGTCGCACGACCCCTCGCTGCGCCATCTGATCACGCTGCGTAGCGGACGGACGCTGACCGCGGTGCAGCTTCAGATGGAGTACTACGAGCTGGCCCGCAAGTACGTCGAGGACCGGTTCGGCGCGGACGCCGACGAGCAGACCCGCGATGTGCTCTCCCGCTGGGAGGACGTGCTGGGCAGGCTGGAGAACGATCCGATGAGCCTGGCGGGCGAGCTGGACTGGATCGCCAAGCGGGAGGTGCTGGAGGGCTACCGGCGGCGCGACGGGCTGGACTGGGACGCGGCCCGGCTCCACCTGGTCGACCTCCAGTACGCGGATGTGCGCCCCGAGAAGGGCCTGTACAACCGCCTGGTGGCGCGGGGCCGGATGAAGCGGCTGGTGGACGAGCGGGACGTGGACCGGGCCCGTACGCAGCCGCCGGAGGACACCCGGGCGTACTTCCGCGGCCGCTGCCTGGAGCAGTACGCCGACGACGTCGCGGCCGCGTCCTGGGACTCGGTGATCTTCGACCTGCCGGGTCGTGACTCTCTGCAGCGGGTGCCCACCCTGGAGCCGCTGCGGGGTACCCGGAACCACGTCAAGGAACTGCTGGACCGCTGCCGTACGGCCGAGGACCTGGTCCGGCTGCTGTCGGGGGGCTGAAACAGCCCTCCGCCGGGAATCATCGAAGTGGCCCCGCGTTGTAAAAGTGCGGGGCCGATGTCGGACCCGGCTTGTAGGGTCTGATCTTGACCGATCCATTCAAGCTGGGCGGACCGAGCGGGGTGAGGTAGATGGCGACCAAGGACACCGGAGGACAGCAGAGGGCGACGCGTTCCACCGAGGAGGTCGAGGAGCAGGCGCAGGACGCGCAGGCGGCGGAAGACCTCAAGGAGCGCCAGGAGAAGCTGTCGGACGACGTCGACTCCGTGCTGGACGAGATCGACGACGTCCTGGAGGAGAACGCCGAGGACTTCGTGCGTTCCTTCGTGCAAAAGGGCGGCGAGTAGGGCGATCCGGACATCCGTGCCGTGCCGGAGGCCGACCGTCCCGGTACGGCGCGGATGACACCGTCGGCCACGGGTATGGTCCGTGCAGTGTGACAAGATCGGCCCGACGCCAGGCGGCGGGCGACCACCTACCTGGAAGGAATGGTGTGGAAGCCAACACCCGTAGCACAGGGCGTCTGCCAGCGGCCTTCCTGACGCCCGGCTCGTCCTCGTTCATGGACTTCCTCGGCGCGCAGGCGCCGGAGCTGCTGCCGGGGAACCGGCCGCTGCCGCCCGTGCAGGGCGCCGTGGAGGCCCCGCACGGTACGACGATCGTGGGGGCGACCTTCCCCGGCGGCGTGGTGCTCGCCGGTGACCGGCGCGCCACCATGGGGAACGTCATCGCCCAGCGCGACATCGAGAAGGTGTTCCCCGCCGACGAGTACTCGGCCGTCGGCATCGCCGGGACCGCCGGTCTCGCGGTGGAGATGGTCAGGCTCTTCCAGCTGGAGCTGGAGCACTTCGAGAAGGTCGAAGGGGTCCAGCTCTCCCTGGAGGGCAAGGCGAACCGGCTCTCCACGATGATCCGCAGCAACCTCGGCATGGCCATGCAGGGCCTGGCCGTGGTGCCGATCTTCGCGGGCTGGGACGTCGACCGCGAGAAGGGCCGGATCTTCTCCTACGACGTGACCGGCGGACGCTCCGAGGAGGTCGGCTTCGCGGCCACCGGCTCCGGCTCGATCTTCGCGCGCGGCTCCCTCAAGAAGCTGTACCGCGAGGACCTGACGGAGGAGCAGGCCGCGACCGCCGTGGTCCAGGCCCTGTACGACGCCGCCGATGACGACTCGGCCACGGGTGGGCCGGACCTGGCCCGGCGGATCTATCCGATCGTCACCGTGATCACCGACGAGGGCTTCAAGCGGCTCACCGAGGCCGAGGTGTCCGAGATCGCCCGTGCCGTCTACGAGCGGCGGCTCGAGCAGCCGGACGGCCCGCGGGCCGCCCTGCTCTGAGAGACGGGACGATCGGGATGCATTCGCCAGTGACAGTGACAGAAAGGGACGGATAGCCGGTGACGACGCCGTTCTATGTATCACCCCAGCAGGCCATGGCCGACCGGGCCGAGTACGCCCGCAAGGGCATCGCACGGGGCCGCAGCGTCGTCGTGCTGCAGTACGCCGACGGCATCGTGTTCGTCGCGGAGAACCCGTCCCGGGCGCTGCACAAGGTCAGCGAGATCTACGACCGCATCGCGTTCGCGGCGGTCGGCAAGTACAACGAGTTCGAGAACCTCAGGATCGGCGGTGTGCGCTACGCCGACCTGCGCGGCTACACCTATGACCGGGACGACGTGACCGCCCGCGGCCTGGCGAACGTGTACGCGCAGACCCTGGGCACCATCTTCTCCAGCGCGGCCGAGAAGCCGTACGAGGTGGAGCTGATCGTCGCCGAGGTCGGGGAGGGCCCCGAGGACGACCAGATCTACCGCCTCCCGCACGACGGCTCGATCGTCGACGAGCACGGGTCGGTCGCGGTCGGCGGCAACGCCGACCAGATCAGCAGCTACCTCGACCAGCGGCACCGCGAGGGCATGACGCTGGCGGAGGCGCTCAAGCTCGCGGTCGAGTCCCTGGCCCGCGACACCAACGGCGGCGAGCGCAGCCTCACCGCCGAGCAGCTGGAGGTCGCCGTCCTGGACCGGACGCGACCCCAGCAGCGCAAGTTCAAGCGCATCCTGGGCCGCCAGCTCTCCCGCCTCCTGGCGGACGAGAGCGCGGCCGCGGAGCCCGAGGACGAGTCCCCCGAGAGCTCCGAGGACTCAGACGCATAACCGCCTGACGGCCGGTTGTGGGCAGTCGTTCCGGAGGGCGGAACGGGTGGGCACAACCGGCCACCGGGCCTGCAGACGGGCACGAGACGGTGGGGACCGCTCAGGGGCCCGCCGCCGAGCACGCCAGAGTCATGCTTACCCGGCGCGGTCCTTGCCCGCCATGGCGGGCGGCGGCGCCGTGGAGCCCCGCGCCACCAGCTCCACCGGCAGCTCGCCCCCGCCCGCGGCCCTCCCTTCCAGCACGGCCAGCAGCGCCGTCATCCCGCGCTCTCCCACCTCCTCGGCCGGCAGCCGTACCGTCGTGAGTTCCGGCTCCAGCGCCGATGCCAGCGCCAGATCGTCGAAGCCCGTCACCGAGACATCGCCGGGCACCCGCAGCCCGAGCCGCCGTGCGGCCTTGCAGGCGCCCGCCGCCAGGATGTCGTCGTCGCACACCAGCGCCGTGGGCCTCGGACCCGGGCCTGACAGTGCCCGCTCCGCCGCGCGCCGCCCGTCCTCCACTCCCAGCGCCGCCGGCTCGGTCCGTACCTCCGTGCCCGGCACGGTGCCGAACGCCTCGGCCAGCGCCCGCGCTCGGACCCGGAAGGTCCAGGAATCGATGTCCGCGGCGATGTGCGTGACCCGCCGGTGCCCCAGGCTCAGCAGATGCTCCGCGATCAGCCGCATGCCGCCCGCGATGTCGAGGTTGACGGTCGCGGCCGCTGCCGCGTCGGCCGGATCGCTGTCCAGCATCACCAGCGGCAGCCCCCCGCCCCGTACGGCGGCGAGCGCCTCGGCCGCCATCGAGGAGGCGATCACACCGTCGAGGGAGGCACGGGCGGAGTCGAACGGGTCGCTGGCGGGCCGGATGCCCGCGGGGGAGGGGTACAACACCACCCCGAAGCCGTGGTCGGCCGCCACGCGGGTCGCACCGGTGTAGACGCGGGCGAAGAATTCCGTCGTCAGGGCGGGCACGACCAGCAGCGCGGTCCTGGTGCGCCCGAGCCGCAGACTGCGGGCGGCGAGGTTGGGCCGGTACCCGAGCTCCCGCGCGGCGCCCCGCACCGCCTCGGCCGTGCGCTCCGAGACCCGGCCGCGCCACTTGTCCCCGAGGACCAGGGACACGGTCGCCTGTGAGACGCCCGCGGCCCGCGCCACGTCCCGGCTCGTCACTCGGGTCCCCGCCGTCTCCGCCACGATCGCCTCCGCCTCCGCGCTCATCCACCGCGCGGTCATCTCGGTGGACCCGCGGCGAGCTGACATGGTACGTATAACCCCCGGAGGTTATACGTAAAACCTCCGCGCTCTGAGAGTGATCAAGGGAAGAGGGGGCACACCATGGCCGCTGGATACGGAGAGCTGCTGCGCACCCGGTACGCGGTGCGGCTGCTCGCCGGGACGCTCATAGGCCGCCTGCCGAACGCCACCGCCTCGCTCGCGATCGTGCTGTTCGTGCGGGCCGAGGGCGGCAGCTACGCCCTCGCCGGAGCGCTCTCCGCGGTCTACGGCGTCGGCAACGCCATCGGCCAGCCGCTGCTGGGGCGGGCCGTGGACCTGCTGGGGCAGCCCCGGGTGATGCTCCCCTCCGCCGTGCTGTCCGCGCTCGGGATGGCCCTGTTCGCCTCCGTCGGCACCGACCCGCTGCCCGTCGCCTACGCGGCCATGCTGGTCGCGGGATTCTTCACGCCCCCGCTGGAAGGCGGCCTGCGGGCCCTGTGGCCCGATGTCCTCAAGCGCGACGACCGCATCCACGCCGCCTACGCGCTGGACGCCGTGGCCCAGGAAGTGATGTTCGCCGTGGGGCCGCTGCTGGTCACCCTGCTGGTCGCCGGCTGGTCGGAGGCCGCCGCGCTGCTCGTCATCAATGTGATCGGCGTGGCGGGCGCGCTCTCCGTGGTGACCTCGGCGCCGTCCCGGCAGTGGCGGTCCGCGCCCCGCGAGGCGCACTGGCTCGGCGCCCTGCGCTCGCCCGGACTGGTCGTCCTCATCAGCGCGTTCTTCTTCGTCGGCACGGCGATGGGCGCCATCGCCGTGGCCTCGGTCGCCTACGCCGACGAGCACGGCGGCGGCATGGTCTCCAGCTATCTGCTCTCCGGGTTGAGTACCGGCGCGCTGATCGGCGGCGTGGTCTACGGCGCCCGCCAGTGGTCCGGTGCCCCCGAGCCCCGGCTGCGGCTGCTGGTGGCGGCCCTGGCGCTGGGCTTCCTGCCGCTGGCGCTGGTGCCCGGCGTGCCCGCCATGACCGCCCTCGCCCTGCTCTCCGGGGTGTTCCTGGCCCCGGCCCTGGCCTGTGCCTTTGTCGTGGTCGACCGGCACGCGCCCAGCGGCACCGTCACCGAGGCGTTCTCCTGGCTGGTCACGATGTTCGTCGTCGGCGCGTCGGTCGGCTCGGGGGCCGCCGGACCCGTCATCGAGGCCGGTGACGTGGCCGCCGGATTCGCCGTCCCGGGGGCGGCTGGAGCGGTGGCGCTGCTGGTCCTGGTGGCCGCCCGGCGCTTCCTCGCCCCGGTGAGCGGGCGCGGGTCCCGCCCCGTCGCCGGTGATCTCCCGGCGGAAAATGATCGAAACGGTGCTGTCGAACCCGGTTTCAGAGCAGGCCATCAGGCGTAATGTTCAGTCATGGACCGCCGCATTTTCGGGCTGGAGAACGAGTACGGCGTCACATGCACGTTCAGGGGACAGCGCCGACTGTCTCCTGACGAAGTGGCGCGGTACCTCTTCCGCCGTGTCGTTTCCTGGGGCCGCAGCAGCAATGTCTTCCTGCGCAACGGCGCCCGCCTCTATCTCGACGTGGGATCGCACCCGGAATACGCAACTCCCGAGTGCGACAACGTGACCGAGCTGGTCACCCACGACAAAGCGGGCGAGCGCATCCTCGAAGGACTCCTCGTCGACGCCGAAAAACGCCTGCACGAGGAAGGGATCGCGGGCGACGTCTACCTCTTCAAGAACAACACGGACTCCGCCGGGAACTCCTACGGTTGCCATGAGAACTACCTGGTGGCCAGGCACGGCGAGTTCTCCCGGCTCGCGGACATCCTCATCCCGTTCCTGGTGACCCGCCAGCTGCTGTGCGGCGCGGGCAAGGTGCTGCAGACCCCGCGCGGCGCCGTGTACTGCGTCAGCCAGCGCGCCGAGCACATCTGGGAGGGCGTCAGCTCCGCCACCACGCGCTCCCGACCCATCATCAACACCCGTGACGAGCCGCACGCCGACGCCGAACGCTACCGCAGGCTGCACGTCATCGTCGGCGACTCCAACATGTCCGAGACGACCATGCTGCTCAAGGTCGGCGCCACCGACCTGGTGCTGCGCATGATCGAGGCGGGCACCGTCATGCGGGACCTCACGCTGGAGAACCCGATCCGGGCCATCCGCGAGGTCAGCCACGACATCACCGGACAGCGGAAGGTGCGGCTGGCCAGCGGCCGCGAGGCGTCCGCCCTGGAAGTCCAGCAGGAGTACTACGAAAAAGCCGTCGATTTCTGCGAGCGCCGCGGGATCCGCACCGGCACGGTGGAGCGCGTCCTGGAACTGTGGGGCCGCACCCTCGAAGCGGTGCGCACGGAGAACCTCGACCTCATCGACACCGAGATCGACTGGGTGATGAAATACCGGCTCATCGAGCGCTATCGGGCCAAGAACAACATCACGATGTCGCATCCGCGCATCGCGCAGATAGACCTCGCGTACCACGACATCCACCGCCGCCGCGGGTTGTATTACCTTCTGGAGAAGCGCGGTCAAGCGGCCCGGATCTGCAACGACTTGAAGATCTTCGAAGGCAAGTCGGTGCCACCGCAGACCACCCGGGCCAGGCTGCGCGGTGATTTCATCCGCCGCGCCCAGGAGCAGCGCCGCGACTTCACCGTCGACTGGGTGCACCTCAAGCTCAACGACCAGGCGCAGCGCACCGTGCTGTGCAAGGACCCGTTCCGTTCGGTGGACGACCGGGTGGAGAAGCTCATCGCCGGCATGTGAGGCGGCTTGCGCCGAACGCCCGACGCGGGCCCCGCACGTTCCTCGTGCGGGGCCCGCGCCACGTCGTAGAGTGACGCGCATTGCCCCCCGCAGGCTCTACTGAACGAGGACCTCCGTGCGCCGACGATCCGTACTCCTTGCCGTACCCGCCGGGCTGCTCGCGCTCGCGGGCTGCGGTGACGACGACTCAGACAAGGGCGAAAAGACCTCTCCCAAGCCGGAGAGCCCGTCGGCGCAGCCGACCGCCAAGATGGATGGCCCTGTCCCGGCGCTGCTCGGCG
The DNA here is from genome assembly GCF_030553055.1 of Streptomyces sp. XD-27. Taxonomy (NCBI): domain Bacteria; kingdom Bacillati; phylum Actinomycetota; class Actinomycetes; order Kitasatosporales; family Streptomycetaceae; genus Streptomyces; species Streptomyces sp. XD-27. The sequence goes on along the minus strand of NZ_CP130713.1, from coordinate 1,273,832 downwards.
GGACGAAATTCGGCGAGCGGCCCGAGGTCGCCAGGGGTGTCGGCAAGGGGCCCGGCAAGCTGGAGACCAAGACCCTGGTCGCCGGCCGTGGCCCCGTCGCGGCCAAGGGCGACTACATTCAGGTGAACTACCTGGGCCAGATCTGGGACACCGGCAAGGTCTTCGACACCACCTGGGACAAGGGCCGCAACCCCTTCGTCTTCCGGGTCGGCGCCGGCGAGGTCGTTCCCGGCTGGGACAAGGGTCTGGAGGGGAAGAAGGTCGGCAGCCGCGTCGAGCTGGCCATCCCGCCGGAGCTCGGATACGGCCCGCAGGGCCGGCCGCCCGTCATCAAGGGCACCGACATCATGGTGTTCGTCGTCGACGTCGTCGGCGTCTTCAACAGCAAGAGCTCCGCACACGGCAGCAAGGTCGCCCAGGACAACAAGGACCTGCCGAAGGTGGGGGACGACACCGACGGCAAGGCGCCCGCCATCACGGTGCCCAAGACCAAGGCGCCGAAGAAGCTCGTCTCGGCCTATGTCCTGGAGGGCGACGGGCGGGAGGTCAAGGAGACCGACACCGTCCTCCTCCAGTACAGGGGTGTCCTGTGGGACGGCGGCAAGGAGTTCGACTCCACGTATGCCAGCAAGGCCCTGGCCAAGTTCAACCTGCCGGAGCTCGTCCCGGGCTTCCGCGACGGGCTCAAGGGCAAGAAGATCGGCAGCCGCGTGCTGCTGGTCATGCCGCCGGAGCTCGCCTATGGCAAGGAAGCGCGCGACAAGATCCCGGCCAACTCCACCCTGGTCTTCTCCGTCGACATCCTGGCCGTCTCGTAGTACGGCCGTCTGACAGACTGGGCAGGTTGCCCACCACGTAACAAGGAGCAGTTTTCGTGAGCATCGACAAGCCCGAGGTCGACTTCCCGGGCGGCGAGCCGCCGAAGGACCTGGAGATCAAGGACATCTGGGAGGGTGACGGTCCCGTCGCCAAGGTCGGGGACACCGTCCAGGTGCACTACGTCGGCGTCTCCTTCTCCACCGGCGAGGAGTTCGACGCGAGCTGGAACCGGGGCACCCCGCTGGCGTTCAAGCTGGGTGGCAAGCGGGTCATCCCCGGCTGGGAGCTGGGCATCCAGGGCATGAAGGTCGGCGGCCGCCGCCAGCTGATCATCCCGCCGCACCTGGCCTACGGCGACCAGGGCGCCGGCGGCAAGATCGGACCGGGCGAGACCCTGATCTTCGTCTGCGACCTGGTCGCCGTCTGAGCCGCCAGTCCGGCGTCTGAGACGAGATCGTCCTGAGACCGAGGGCCCCCGCCGGACGGCGGGGGCCCTCGGCTTTCACCTTGCGTCCCCGTAGCGGTACGGTCACCGTCGAGGGGTCGAGAAGAAGGGGCGTCGATGGCGATTGCCAAGGCCGAGCGGCTGATGAACCTGGCGCTGTGCCTGCTGGGGACGCGGCGTCCGCTCACCAAGCGTGAGCTGCGCGGCTCGATCGAGGCGTACCTGCAGGCGGGGGCGGACGACGCCTTCAACCGCATGTTCGAGCGCGACAAGGACGACCTGCGCGAACTCGGCCTCGTCATCGAGACGGTGGAGAGCATCGACGGCGAGATCGGCTACCTCGCCCGCCGGGACAGCAACCGCCTGCCGCCCATCGCCTTCGACGCCGAGGAGGCCGCGGCCCTGGGGCTGGCCGCCAAGGTCTGGCAGCAGGCCCGGCTGGCCGGCGCGGCCAGCGGCGCGCTGCAGAAACTGCGCGCGGCCGGGATGCCGCTCGCCGACGATCCGTACGGCACCGACGGGCCCAGCGCCCTGGAGCCGCGCATCCCCGCCCACGAGGCCGCCTTCGAACCGCTGATGCTCGCCTGCCGCGACCGTCGGCCCGTCGTCTTCGACTACCGCAAGTCCAGCGCCGCCCACCCCGAGCGCCGCCAGGTCGAGCCGTGGATCCTGGAGTGCTGGCGCGGCCACTGGTACCTCGTCGGCTGGGACCGTGAGCGGCAGGCGGAGCGGGTCTTCCGGCTCTCCCGGATCATCGGCAAGGTCCGCTCCCGCGCCGGTGCCTTCACGGCCGAGGTGCCCGACCACGTCACCGTACGGGAGACGGTCGAGAGCTGGGCGGGGGAGATCGCCACCGGCACCGCCCGGATCAGGCTGCGCTCCGGCCACGGCTATCCGCTCCGGGCCAGGGCGCTGACCAGCCGCCCGGTGGACGACGGCTGGGACGAGCTGGAGATTCCGTACGGGCACGGGCTGGACGCGTGGCTGGTGGAGTTCGGCCAGGACGTGGTCGTCCTCGAACCCGCCGAACTGCGTGCCGACGTCGTCGACCGGCTGCGCGCCGTGGCCAAGGGCTGAGAGGGACGGACCGACTTCACATGGCCACGAACGCCATCGACCAGACCCGCCGGATGCTGTCCCTCGTGACGTACCTGCGGGAACGCCCCGGCGCGCACGTCAGCGACGTCGCCCGGGCCTTCGGGATCAGCGAGGACGAGCTGATCGCCGACCTCGACGTGCTGCCGATGTGCGGCACCAGCTTCCGCGGCGGGGACCTGCTCGACATCGACACCGACGGCGACCGCATCTGGTGGCACAACCCCGACGCCACCGGCTCCAGCGCGGGCGAGCCGCTGCGGCTCGCCGCCGACGAGGCGACCGCGCTGCTCGTCGCCGCCCGCGCCGTGGCCACCCTCCCCGGCCTGCGCGAGAGCGACCGGCAGGCGCTGCTGCGCGCCACCGCCAAGCTGGAGGCCGCGGCGGGTGAGGCCGCCGGTGCCAGCTCCCGGCTGTCCGTGACGTTCGAGTCCGAGGGCGGGGTCTTCGCGGACATCGACCGGGCCATCGCGGAGCGGCGGCGGGTCTGGCTGCGCTACTACTCGCCCGCGCGCGACGAGCTCACCGAACGCGAGGTCGACCCGATCCGGCTGTTCGCCGTCGGCCACACCTACGTCGAGGCGTGGTGCCGCCTGTCGGAGGCGCGCCGTACCTTCCGGCTGGACCGGGTCGCGGAGATCAGGCTGCTGGACGAGGCGTCCGACCCGCCGCCGATCGAGCCGCGGGACCTGTCCGAAGGGCTGGTGCAGCCCGCCGCCGAGGACCCCGAGGTGGTCGTCGAGGTCGGGCCCGGCGGCCGCTGGGTCGCCGAGTACTACCCGCACGACAGCGCCGACGAGCTGCCGGACGGGGGGCTGCGGATCACCCTGCGCACCCCCGACCCCGGATCGCTGCGCCGCCTGGCGCTCCGGCTGGGGCAGGACGGCCGGATCGTCTCCCCGCGGGACCTGGCGGACAGTGCCCGGGACGCGGCGCGGCAGGCGCTCGCGGCGTACGGCGAATGAAGGGACGCACAACGTGACCGCTGAGGCGAACGCCGCCTCGTCCGACCCCGCCGCTTCCCACCCGGTGGTCTTCAAGGCGGGCTGTCCTGAGTGTCGCGGCCAGTTCGAGCTGGCCGCCGGCGCGCTGCGGCTGGCGATCGGCGCGAGCGACAAGACCACCTTCTACTCCTTCACCTGCCCCCGCTGCGGCTCCGCGGTCCGCAAACGGGCCGGTGAGCGCATCGTCGAGCTGCTCACCGGCGGCGGCGTACGGACGCTGCGGCTGCACTCCACCGCGTGATCGCCGCGGCGAAGCGTCCTGGTGGACGCGGCGCGGCGTCCCGGTAGGCTCCTGTCATGCTCTGGCCGATGCTTGCCCTCGCCCTCTCCTTCTGCGGAATCGCCGTGCTCGGCGTCCTGGCCGTACGGGTCTTCGTCGAAGTCCGGCGGCTGGCCCGGCAGGTGGCGGAGAGCTCGGACCGCATCGCCCGCGCCTCCGCCGACCTGGAGCGGGCCGCCCTCCCGCTCGCCGGCCACGTCGACCAGGTCCGCCGGGACTGACGGCAGCGCCGCCGGGACCGGCGGCACGGCGCGAGCACTGGCGAAGGGTGGCGCTCCAGGGCGCCCGCTCTTGCCGGTGGTGGCTGCGAGGTAGGCTGCAAAGACGCTGCACTGCCGGCGAACACCGTCCGCAACCGGGCGTATGCAAGGGCATTGCCCTGTGTTCACCCCCGCGGGTTACGATCGCTGGCAGCACTAGCACGCCCGTCCGATCCCCACCCGGCAGGCAGTAGGTACGCCGCCCTGGCGAGAAGGTAGTAGCACACATGAACCTGAGGCCCGCTGAGATCGTCCTGATCCTCGTCGTCATCCTGCTGCTCTTCGGTGCCAAGAAGCTCCCCGACATGGCTCGGTCCCTCGGCAAGTCGGCCCGCATCCTCAAGAGCGAGGCCAAGGCGATGAAGAAGGACGACGAGGGGGCCGCAGCCGGTGCCCCGCCCGCCGACCCGGCGGCCCACCAGGAGCCCGCGCCGAAGACCATCCAGGCAGCTCCCGGCGATGTGACCAGCTCCCGCCCGGTCACCGAGCCGAACCGCACCACCCAGAGCTGACGCCAGCCGAGAGAGCCGCCGCACCGGCGCCGACGTGATCTGTCGGCGACGGGCTCCGTACGAGACGAGGACGTGGGTTGCTCAAGTCTGCCCGCAAGCAGCAGAAGGACCCCGAGGGGCGGATGCCTCTCGCGGAGCATCTGCGAGAGCTGCGCAACCGGCTGCTGAAGTCCGTGATCGCGATCGTCGTGTTCACGATCATCGGGCTGATCTACTACAAGCAGATCGCGGAGTTCATCACCGACCCGGTGATCGACAGCGTGGGGTGCCCGGACGGCAAGACGCTGAACCCGGACGGTTCGTCCTGCGTGCAGGTCACCGCCAACGGTCTGCTGGCCCCGTTCACGATCATGTTGAAGGTGGCCCTGGCGACCGGCGTCGTCGCCGCCAGCCCGGTCTGGCTCTACCAGCTCTGGGCCTTCCTCGCGCCCGGGCTGCACGGTCACGAGAAGAAGTACGCGCTCAGCTTCGTGGCCGCCGGCGTGCCGCTCTTCCTGGGCGGCGCCTACCTCGCGTACGCGATCCTGCCGACCTCCGCCGGTGCGCTCGTCGGCCTCACCCCCGAGGGGTGGAACAACCTCTTCCCCGCGGACGAGTTCCTCGACATCGTCACCCGGCTGGTGATCGTCTTCGGTCTCGCCTTCGAGCTGCCGCTGCTGCTGGTGCTGCTCAACCTCGGCGGAGTGATCACCGGGAAGCGGATGCTCAGCTGGTGGCGCTTCATGGTGGTGGGCATCACCGTCTTCGCGGCCGTCGCCACCCCGACCGGCGACCCGCTGACCATGTCGGTCCTCGCGGCCCCCATCATCGTGCTGTACTTCGGCGCCACCGGAATCAGCCTCGTCAACGACCGCCGCAAGCGCCGCGGCAACCCCGACGCCGGGCTCGGCGACGACGAGGCATCCGACCTCGATCTCACGCCGTCGCGGATCGACGACGTCGAGCCGGTCGCCGCGGCCCGCGACGCCGACCACACGGATCCGGCCAGGCGCAACGGCTACGACGACTTCACCTGATCCGGCACCGGCGGGCCTACCGATAGGGTCCCGCTCGTGACCAGCGACATCACCCTCTTCGTCAACCCGACGGCGGGCCGCGGGCGCGGTGCGCACGCGGCCCCGCCCGCCGCCCGGGTGCTGCGCGACGCCGGGTACACCGTCCGTACGGTGCTCGGCGCCGACGCCGACGACGCGTTGCGGCGCGCACGCGCGGCGGTGGCGGGCGGTACGGGCGCGCTGATCGCCGTCGGCGGTGACGGCATGGTCTCGCTCGCGCTCCAGGCCGTGGCCGGGACCGGTACGCCACTGGGCGTGGTGGCCGTCGGCACCGGGAACGACTTCGCGCGGTCCCTCGGACTGCCCGTGCGCGACCCGGCCGGGGCCGCCCGCCGCATCGCGCGGGCGCTCAAGGAGGACGGCGGGCGCGAGACCGATCTGGGCCGGGCCGGGGACACCTGGTTCGGCACCGTCCTGGCCGCCGGCTTCGACTCCCGCGTCAACGACCGCGGCAACCGCATGCGGTGGCCCACCGGACGGTTCCGCTACGACATCGCGATGCTCGCCGAACTGGCCGCGCTGCGCCCGATCCCGTTCCGCGTACGCCTGGACGACGGGCCCGAGCAGGAGGTCGAGGCCACGCTGATCGCGGTGGGCAACACCGGCTCGTACGGCGGCGGGATGCGGATCTGCGCCGATGCCCGGCCGGACGACGGCCTCTTCGACGTCACCGTCGTCGGGCCGTGCCGCCGCGCCACCCTGCTGCGCGTCTTCCCCCGGGTCTACAAGGGCACGCATCTGACGCACCCCGCGGTCACGGTGCACCGGGTCGCCGCCGTCTCGCTGGCCGCCGACGGCATCACCGGGTACGCGGACGGCGAGCGGGTCGGCGCCCTGCCCCTCACCGCGCGTACCGTTCCGGGCGCGGTCCGTGTCCTGGGCGCCTGACCGGCCCGTCCCCGTGGTCCGCGGGCCGTTCGGTGCTCTGTGGATAAAGATCGTGCGTTGTCACAGGTGGCCGGTAGTCTCGTAGACACGATGACCGACGAGCTGACTCCCGCCGAGCGCTACGCCGCGGCCCGCCGCCGGGCCGCCGAGGAGGCCACCGCGCTGGCCCCCTTCCGAGCGATGTACGACTTCGATTTGGACCCCTTCCAGATCGAGGCGTGCCAGGCCCTTGAAGCCGGCAAGGGCGTGCTGGTGGCCGCGCCCACCGGCTCCGGTAAGACGATCGTGGGCGAGTTCGCCGTCCACCTGGCCCTCACCCAGGGCCGCAAGTGCTTCTACACCACCCCGATCAAGGCGCTGTCGAACCAGAAGTACACCGACCTGGTCCGGCGCCACGGCGTCGGCCGGGTCGGGCTGCTCACCGGCGACAACAGCATCAACCCCGACGCGCCGGTGGTCGTGATGACCACCGAGGTGCTCCGGAACATGCTGTACGCGGGCTCGCAGGCGCTGCGCGGCCTCGGGTACGTGGTGATGGACGAGGTGCACTACCTGTCCGACCGCTTCCGGGGCGCGGTCTGGGAGGAGGTCATCATCCACCTCCCCGACTCCGTCACGCTCGTGTCGCTGTCCGCGACCGTGTCCAACGCCGAGGAGTTCGGCGACTGGCTGGACACCGTCCGCGGCGACACCGAGGTGATCGTCGCCGAGCGCCGACCCGTGCCCCTGTTCCAGCACGTGCTCGCGGGGCGCCGGATGTACGACCTCTTCGAGGAGCGGAGCCAGCAGGACGGCGGGCAGGGCACCGGCCGCCGCGAGGTCAACCCCGACCTGGTGCGGCTCGCCCGCATGGAGAACTCCCGGCCGAGCTTCGGGCGTGACAAGCGCCGCGGGCGCAACAACATGCGGGAGGCCGACCGGGAGCGCGAGCGCCGCCAGCGCAGCCGCATCTGGACGCCCAGCAGGCCCGAGGTCATCGACCGGCTCGACGCCGAGGGGCTGCTGCCCGCGATCACCTTCATCTTCAGCCGCGCGGGCTGCGAGGCCGCCGTGCAGCAGTGCCTGTACGCGGGGCTGCGGCTCAACGACGACGCGGCGCGCGCCAAGGTGCGGGCCATAGTCGAGGAGCGCACGGCGGGTATTCCGGACGAAGACCTGCACGTGCTGGGCTACTTCGAATGGCTGGAGGGGCTGGAGCGGGGCGTCGCCGCCCACCACGCGGGCATGCTGCCGACCTTCAAGGAGGTCGTGGAGGAACTGTTCGTCCAGGGCCTGGTGAAGGCGGTGTTCGCCACCGAGACGCTCGCGCTGGGCATCAACATGCCGGCCCGCTCGGTGGTGCTGGAGAAGCTCGTCAAGTGGAACGGCGAGCAGCACGCCGACATCACGCCGGGGGAGTACACGCAGCTGACCGGCCGTGCGGGGCGGCGCGGCATCGACGTCGAGGGCCACGCGGTGGTGCTGTGGCAGCGCGCCATGGACCCGACCGCACTGGCGGGCCTCGCGGGCACCCGCACCTATCCGCTGCGCTCGTCCTTCAAGCCGTCGTACAACATGGCGGTCAACCTGGTCTCGCAGTTCGGGCGGCACCGCTCGCGCGAGCTGCTGGAGACCTCCTTCGCCCAGTTCCAGGCCGACAAGGCGGTCGTCGGCATCTCCCGCCAGGTGCAGCGCAACGAGGAGGGGCTCGCGGGCTACCGCGACTCCATGACCTGCCACCTGGGCGACTTCGACGAGTACGCGCGGCTGCGCCGCGAGTTGAAGGACCGCGAGACCGAACTGTCCCGGCAGGGCGCGGCACAGCGGCGCGCGGCCGCCGCCGTGGCGCTGGAGAAGCTCAAGCCGGGCGATGTGATCCATGTGCCGACCGGCAAGTACGCGGGCCTGGCACTGGTGCTGGACCCGGGCCTCCCGGCGGGCCGCACCAACGCCCACCGCGGATACGAGCACCACGACGGCCCCCGGCCCCTGGTGCTCACCGCCGAACGGCAGGTCAAGCGGCTGGCCTCGATCGACTTCCCGGTCCCGGTCGAGCCGCTGGAGCGGATGCGCGTACCGAAGTCGTTCAATCCGCGCAGCCCGCAGTCCCGCCGGGACCTGGCCTCCGCGCTGCGCACCAAGGCCGGACACCACGACGTGCGGCGCCACCGCAGGGAGCGTTCGGCCGCCGCCGACGACACCGAGATCGCACGGCTGCGCGCCGCGATCCGCGCGCACCCCTGCCACGGCTGCGCCGAGCGGGAGGATCATGCCCGCTGGTCCGAGCGGTACCACCGCCTGCTGCGCGACACCCGGCAGTTGGAGCGGCGCATCGAGGGCCGTACGAACACGATCGCCCGCACCTTCGACCGGATCTGCGCGCTGCTGTCGGAGCTGGGCTATCTGCGCGGGGACGAGGTCACCGAGGACGGCCGCCGGCTGGCCCGGCTCTACGGCGAACTCGACCTGCTGGCCAGCGAGTGCCTGCGGGACGGGGTGTGGGAGGGGCTGGGGCCCGCCGAGCTGGCGGCGTGCGCCTCCGCGCTGGTCTACGAGGCGCGGCAGGCCGACGACGCGCTGCCGCCGAAGCTGCCCGCGGGCGCCGCCAAGCAGGCCCTGGGCGAGATGGTGCGCATCTGGGGCCGGTTGGACGCCCTGGAGGAGGAGCACAAGATCAACCAGGCGGAGGGCGTCGGGCAGCGCGAGCCGGACCTGGGCTTCGCCTGGGCCGCGTACCGCTGGGCCTCCGGCCACGGCCTGGACGAGGTGCTGCGCGAAGTGGACATGCCCGCCGGCGACTTCGTGCGCTGGTGCAAGCAACTCATCGACGTCCTGGGGCAGATAGCGGAGGCGGCGCCGGACGGCGGCACGGTGCGCAGGAACGCCCGCCGGGCGGTCGACGGACTGCTGCGCGGCGTCGTGGCGTACAGCTCGGTGGGGTAGTCCGAGGGGTTCGAGGACCGGGGTCCAGGGCGGACCCCGGTCGCACCACACCTACGCGGCGGTCTGGCCGCTGCCCTCCTGCTCGGCCTCGACCCGCGCGTTCCACTCCCTCTTGGACGCCTGCCAGCCGTCCTCGTCATGGCCGCGCCGCCAGTAGCCGGAGATCGACAGCCATTCGCGGGTGATCCCGCGCTCCAGCCGCAGATGCCGGCGCAACTCCTTCACGAACCCCGCCTCGCCGTGCACGAACGCCTGCACCTGGCCGGGCGGGAACTCCAGGGCCCGAACGGCTGCCACCAGCGCCTCGCCGACCGGCGCGGCGCCCCGGTGCAACCAGACGATCTCCGCACCGTCCGGTGCGGTCAGCTTCTGCTCCTCCGCCGGGCCGGCGACCTCGATCAGCGCCCGGACCGGCACCCCGTCCGGTGCGCGCTCCAGTGAGGCGGCGATGGCGGGCAGCGCGCTCTCGTCGCCCGCCAGCAGATGCCAGTCGGCCTCCGCGCCCGGCACATAGGCGCCGCCGGGGCCGAGCAGGTCGATCTCCATGCCCGGCGTGGCGGCGGCCGCCCAGGGCCCGGCCAGCCCCTCGTCGCCGTGGACGACGAAGTCCACCGTCAGCTCGCGCACGTCCGCGTTCCACTCGCGCACGGTGTACGTACGCGTCCGCGGCCACTGGTCGCGCGGGAACTCGTCGCGGATCCGGCGTATGTCGAACGGCTCGGGGTAGTCGACGCCCTCCACCCGGAAGAGCAGCTTGACGTAGTGGTCGCTCCACTCGCCCGCGGCGAACCCGGCCAGGCCGTCGCCACCGAGCACGACCCGCACCATGTGGGGGGTCAGACGTTCCGTACGCACCACGCGCCCCCGGTGGAGCTGCGGTGCCTTGCGGACGGGACGGTCAGCCACGGGTCCTCCCGATCAAGGAAATAGTTAGGATTACCTAACCTAACAGGCTCCGCTGTGCAGCGTCGTGAGCAGGCGCTGCAATGAGCCACCCAGCCCCCACCGCTCCGCAAGCCTCTCCAGCTCCGCCGGGTCCCGCGGCGTACGCGGCAGGGCCGGGTCCACCGGGGGCAGGGCGATGTCGGAGGCCACCCGCACGACCCGCGGCGCGACCGCGACGTACGGGCGGGCCTCGGCCAGGCGCTTGCGCTGCGCCGGGGTCAGCTTCGAGGCCGGGTCGTCGACCGCGGCCATGATCCCCGCCAGGTCGCCGTAGGCGGCGAGCAGCTTCGCGGCCGTCTTCTCGCCGATCCCCGGTACGCCCGGCAGGCCGTCGCTGGGGTCGCCGCGCAGCAGGGCCAGGTCCGCGTACCCCGAGCCGCCGACGCCGTACTTCTCGCGCAGCAGCGCCTCGTCCACCGTCTGCAGCGTGCCGACTCCCTTGAGCGGATAGAGCACCCGGATCCGCCGCTCGTCGTCCACCAGCTGGTACAGGTCGCGGTCGCCGGTGACGATGTCCACCGGCCCGGTCGCACGGGCGGTCAGGGTGCCGATCACGTCGTCCGCCTCGTACTCCGCGGCGCCGACGCGGGCGATGCCGACCGCGTCCAGCACCGCGTCGATCACCGGCACCTGCGGCGAGAGGGTGTCCGGGACCTCCTCCTCGTCCGGCAGCCCCTCCGGGGTCTCCTCGGCGACCCGGTGGGCCTTGTACGTCGGAATCAGCTCGACCCGCCAGTGCGGCCGCCAGTCGAAGTCCATGCAGGCGACCAGGCCGTCCGGCTGGTGGTCCCGCACCAGCCGGTCGATGAAGTCCAGCAGCCCGCGGACGGCGTTCACCGGGGTGCCGTCGGGGGCCCTGACCGAGTCCGGGACCCCGTAATAGGCGCGGAAGTAGAGGGAGGAGGTGTCGAGGAGCATCAGGCGTCGCGTCACCCCTCGATCATGCCGCACACCACTGACAGCGACGGGGGCACGGCATACGGTGAGGCGATGAGCAACCGCCCCGCTGTCCGGCGCGTGGTCTCCCTCGTGCCTTCTCTTACTGAGGCCGTGGCCGCCACCGCCCCCGAGCTGCTGGCCGGAGTCACCGACTGGTGCACCCATCCACCCGGTCTGCGCGCGGCGCGCGTCGGCGGGACGAAGAACCCGGACACCGCCCGGATCGCCGCCCTCGCCCCGGACCTCGTCATCGCCAACGAGGAGGAGAACCGGGCCCCCGACCTGGCCGCGCTGCGCGCCGCCGGACTGGAGGTGCTGGTCACCGAGGTACGCACCCTGGACCAGGCGTTCACCGAGCTGGCGCGGGTCCTGGTGGACGGCTGCGGGCTGCCGCGCCCCGACTGGCTGGACGTGGCCGAGGCGGCGTGGCGGGACGTCGCCCCCGCCGCCCCGGTGCGGCGCGCCGTCGTACCCGTATGGCGGCGGCCGTGGATGGTGCTGGGCCGGGACACCTTCGCGGGCGACCTGCTGGCGCGGCTGGGAGTGGAGCACCTGTTCCGCTCGCACAGCGAGCGCTATCCGCGTATCCCGCTCGACGAACTGCGCGCGCGGGGCGCGGACCTGGTCGTCCTGCCGGACGAGCCGTACCGCTTCACCGCCGAGGACGGCCCGGAGGCCTTTCCCGGCCTGCCCGCCGCCCTGGTCAGCGGACGGCATCTCACCTGGTACGGGCCCTCGCTGGCCGAGGCGCCCGCGGTGCTCAGCGCCGCGCTGCGGACGGCACGCTGACACGGGCCGGTGCGGGAGCGGCCGCAAGGCCTGGGACGGAGGAAGGAGCGGGAGCGGCCGCAAGGCCCGGGACGGAGGCAGGGGCCGCGGCAAGAGCCCCACGAGCGACGGCCGGGGGCGCGGCAGCACCGGCACCGGGCGTGGGCGCGGCAGAGGCCGCACCGGCGCCGACCGGGGGCGCGGCGGGGCCCGCGTTCGGGGGCGCGAGCAGCGTCCCGCGCGCCACCCCGAGCGCCGTGCGCACCGCGACCACGGACCACGCGCCCACCAGCACCGCGTACAACCCCACGGCCAGCCATGTCAGCGCGTGCAGCCCGGTGGGCCGCGCCAGCCCGGCCGCGCCCGTGACGCACGTACCCAACGGGAAGGTGAAGCCCCACCACGTCATGGCGAACGGCATGCCGCGCCGCAGCGCCCGCACCGCCAGCGCCCCGGCCAGCGCCAGCCACAGCAGCGCGAACCCCAGCACCGGGACGCCGTACGCCACGGCGAAGTACCCCCCGTGGACACCGGCCGGGGCCGCTTCCGCCAGATGGGCCGCGGCCGTCACGGACTGGCCCAGCGGCCCCAGAACCAGAAACAGGGTCGGGGTGAGCGCCGGAGCGGGCGCGCCGTGCCGCACCAGCCGGAGGAACACCGCGGGCAGGATCAGCAGCACCGCCATCAGGCTGAGCCCGAACAGCGCGTAGCAGCCCAGCAGCAGGGCCAACCGCCCTTGCCCGGCCGGAACGTGAGCCGCCAGCGCGGGCCCCAGCGCCGCCGCCACCATGGGCGGGACGACCGGCAGCAGCCACACGGGCGAGGCGTCCTGCGCGCCGATCCGGTGCCGCGTGATCATCAGATACGGGATTCCGGCCGCCGCCGCCAGCCCGATCACGGTGCCCGCGGTCCACAGCACCGCGTCCACGGCGACGGCCGCCCGCACGCCGATCACGTCCGCACCGACGGACAGCGTCCCGCCGCCGACCGCGAGCAGCGCCATCGACACGCAGCCGTAGAACGGCGCCACCGCCGGATCGAGAAGATGCGCCCGCGCCTGGTCGCGATGGCGCGCCCAGTGCGCCGCGCGGGCCGCGAGCAGCACCACCAGCGCCACCGCCGACAGCGCCCACACGGCCTCGTACGCGATACGCGACCCGGGGACGCTTGGTAGCGCGGCACCCGCGTTCGCCACGATGGCCGTTCCCATGACGACCGCGTACCAGTTGGGGCCGAGATACCGGAGGTTGCGTGACGAGATGCGCATGGAGATCACCCTCCTCGCGCGCCGCACGGCCCACCAGACCTCATGTCTCTATGACGGCATAAAGTGGGCTTATGAGCGACGCCGGCAGCGCACGGGAACCGACGGAACGGCCGCCCGAGGCCGCCGCCCCGGCCTTCGGCACGCCGATCACCCACCGCGTCCCCGATCTGGGCGCCCTGGAGCTGCTGCTCGCCGTCGCCCGCCTGGGCAGCCTCGGCCGTGCCGCCCGCGAGATGGGCATCACCCAGCCCGCCGCGAGCAGCCGCATCCGCGCCATGGAGCGCCGCCTCGGCCTCGCCCTCGTCGAACGCTCGCCGCGCGGCTCCCGCCTCACCGAGGCCGGGACGCTGGTGACGGACTGGGCGCGGCGGATCGTGGAGGCGGCCGAGGCGTTCGACGCGGGGGTCCACGCGCTGCGCGACCGGCGCGACTCCCGGCTGACGGTGGCCGCCAGCATGACGATCGCCGAATACCTGCTGCCCGGCTGGCTGATCGCGCTGCGCGCCATGCGGCCCGGCACGGCCGTCTCCCTGCTCGCGGGGAACTCCGCCGCCGTCGCCGCGCACCTGCTCGCCGGGGAGGCGGACCTGGGCTTCGTGGAGGGCCTGGACGTCGCCCCCGGCCTGGACGGCGCGGTCATCGGCCGCGACCGGCTCGCCGTGGTCGTCGCGCCCGACCACCCTTGGGCGCGCCGCCGCGTCCCCGTCAGCCCCCAGGAGCTCGCCGGAACCCCGCTCGTCCTGCGCGAACGCGGCTCGGGCACCCGCCAGGTCCTCCACGAAGCCCTCGCCGCGTACGGGGGCCTCGCCGACCCGCTGCTGGAACTCGCCTCCACCACGGCCGTGAAGGCCGCGGCGATCAGCGGCGCCGGACCCGCCGTCCTGAGCCGGCTGGCCGTCCGCGAGGAGCTGGCGGCCCGCCGACTGGCCGAGATACCGCTGGCGGAGGTGCGGCTGCGCCGCGACCTGCGCGCGGTCTGGCCCGCCGGGCAGCGCCCGGCGGGCCCGGCCCGCGACTTGCTGGGTCTCACGCGGTCGGCGGAGCGCTAGAACCGCCCCCCCGGACCGCCGTCCCCTGGTCTCACGGACCGCCGGACCCCCGGGGCGCCGTCCCCCCGGTTCCCCGGACCCCCGGAGGGCTGCCGGCTCCCCGGACCGCCGCCCCCGGACCCCCGGAGGGCTGCCGGCTCCCCGGAGCGCTACCCCATGTCGCAGCAGCTGTCCCGCCGCAGCATCCGGCCGACCTCCAGCCAGCGCCGCACCGGTGCGCCCCCGCGTACGGACGCCGCCCCCGGAAACGCCCCGACCAGGTCCCGCGTGCTGTACGGCACCCCGCCGCGCAGCACCGACTCCGTCCGTACGAGCGAGTCGAAGTCGGTGAACGGGTCGCCGTCCACGACCACCACGTCCGCGGCCTTGCCCACCTCCAGCGTGCCCAGATCGCGCTCCGCGCCGAAGACTCGAGCCGGCAGCACGGTCGCCGTACGCAGCGCCTCGGCCGGCGACAGCCCGTACCGGTGCAGCGCCCGCAGCCCCAGGTGCAGATGCAGACCCACCGGCACCAGCGGGGCGTCCGTGCCCAGCGCCACGAGCCCGCCGCGCTCCAGTACCCGCCGGTAGACGCCGATCTCGGTGCGCAGCGTGGCGAGTTGCGCGGCGGTGGGCGGCGTACCGGCGAGCTGGCGGACCAGGGCGGTGTCCCACGGCGGCATCAGCCGGGTGACCCGCTCGTCCTCCGCCAGCGCCGGATCCGCCCCGATCAGCGGCTGGGCGGTGAAGGGGGTGGCGATCATCCGGAAGTCGGTCGCCGTGTAGATCTCCGTCAGGTCCTGGTAGGCGTGGCCGGTGGCCGACGTGGCGTGACCGTACTCCAGCCGCTGCGTGGCCTGGAGGTGGGTCGTGAGGTCCTGTCCGAGCTGCACCCCCGGCGAGCACAGGTGGCTGCCCGTGCGCACCCCGAGCCGGTCGTGGGCGAAGCGCGCGGCCTCCTCCATCACCCAGCCCGGGGCCCGGACATACGTCTTGACGAAGTCCCAGTCGAGGGCCGCGCCGCGCTCCAGCGAGCGCCGCAGTCCCGCGCGGGTCCGGTGCGCCCGCCCCATGCTGTAGGCCACGCGCGGGCCGTCGAGCAGTTCGCCGCAGGTCAGCAGCCGGGGACCGGCGAGCGCACCCGCCGCGACCGCCTCGCGGATGCGGGCCTGTTCGTAGGAGAAGCCGCCGAGCGAGACGGCGGTGGTGATGCCGTACGCGAGCTGCAACGCGGTCTGGCGGCCGCCGTAGGTGTACTGCCAGGGGTGCGTGTGCGCGTCCCACAGCCCCGGCAGCACGGTCCGGGCGGACGCGTCGACGCGGCGCCGGGCGGCCCGGCCCGCCCGGTGCGGCTCGACGGCGGCCACCCGCCCGCCGCGCACCACGAGGTCGACGTCCTCCCGGACCCGGTCCCCGGTGCCATCCCAGAACCGGCCCGCGTGGACGACCGTGTCGACGGGTGCCGGCCGCCGGTGGTCGAGCGGGACCCGTACCGTACGGGCCGTCCCGCTCGCCACGTCCAGCAGCCGCAGCCTGCCCGCCGACAGATACAGGACGGTGCGCCCGTCCCCGGACCACGACGGGTGGTCGGCGGGCTCGTCGGTCAGCCGCCGCGGCTCCCCGTCGGGCGTGCCGTCCTTCCGCACCGGCAGCAGCCACAGCGCCGATTCCGCGATGACGGCCATGTGGCGGCCGTCCGGGGACCATACGGGGCCCGAGTCGTAGCGGTCGGACAGCGACAGGTGCGGGGCGAGCGCGTGCAGCCGCGCCGCGCCACTGGCCGCGTCCACCACCCGGATGAGGTTGTAGCCCTCGCGGAAGCGCTGGTTGAGCCGGTTGCGGTCGCAGAAGGCGATGCGGCGGCCGTCGGGCGACCAACTCGGCCGGCCGGGCAGCCCGCCGCCGCCGAGTGCCGCGACCAGCACCCGCTCCGCGCCCGTCGCCAACTCCCGCACAAGGAGATTTCCCGACATGTCGATACAGGCGAGCCGGGTGCCGTCGGGGGAGAGCGCCGGATGCACCCGGCCACCGGAGGCGAGTACGGTCTCCGCGCCACCGGCCAGCTCCCGGCGGCGCACCGCGAGCAGCCCGTCGCGGTCGTCCGCGTACACCAGACCGTCGCCGTCGGGAGTCCAGACGGGGCCGAGCAGATAGCGGGTGGGATCGGCCCGGACGATCCGGCGCGGGGCGCGGCCGCCCGTGACGTCCGCGACCCACAGGGAGTTGAGCGCGGCGAACGCGACCCGCCGCCCGTCCGGGGAGAGGGCGGGCAGATGCAGGGCGCGCACCGGGCGGATCCCGCCACCGGCCTCGATGTCGTACCGCTTGACGCGGTACCGGGGGCGGTCCACCGGTAAGGCGGCCGTGAACGGGATGGTCTCGGCCCGCTCCGGGGCGTCGGGCCGGACGATCCGGAACCGCCCGCCGACGGTCAGCAGCAACTCCTCCCGCGAGATCCAGCGCGGCGGTACGGGAGCCACGTCCCCGTCCACCGCGACGGCCGCGCCGTCCACCACGAGCGTGCACGAGCCCGCGGGGGCGGGGGTGGTGCGCAGACAGGCGAGCCGGCCGCCCGGCGAGACGGCGGGCGCCATCAGCTGGGCCGCGGCCGGCTCGCTGTGCTCCAGCCGCACGGGGCCGCCGCCGTCGGCCGGTACGGAGGCGACGGTACGGGCGTCGAGCGTGGTCCCGCCGGCCGGTGCCGCCGTCGGTGTCGCGCGGATGAAGAGCACCCGCTCGCCGTCGGCCGACCAGGTGGGGTCGAAGTCCTCCCAGGCGCCGTCCTGGAGCGGCCCTTCCTGCCCGGGGACCCCGGTGAGCCGGGTGAGACCGCCCGTGGCCAGGTCGAGCACCCACACCCGGTAGGGGCTGCCGGCCACGGGATCGCCGCCGCGCTCGGACGCGAAGGCGATCCGGGTGCCGTCGGGCGACCAGGCGGGGCCGCGGTCGTCCCACGGGCCGTCCGTTCGCTGCCGCACATCGGAACCGTCCGGCCGCATCGTCCAGATGTGGAATCCGCCGCCCCGGTACGCGCACAGCGCGATCAGCGCACCGTCGGGGGAGAAGACCGGACGGTTCGGTTCCAGCCCGGCCGGGGTGAGCGCCGTGGCCGCGCCGCCCTTCCGGGGCACCGACCACAGCACGTTCTGTATCTCGGCGACCAGCCGGTCACCCGAAGGGGCCAGCGTGGCCGCGCCGTTGGTGGCCGCGGTGAAGGAGAGCGTGGCGCCGTGCGCCTCGGTGGCCGCGGCCGAGGCCGGCGGCAGAACGGCGGCCGCACCGGCCGCGGCGGCGGTTCCCGCCGCCGTCTGCAGGAAGCCTCTGCGGGACAGGGCGAAGGGGGCGCGACGAGGCTCGGGGCCGGTCGGGGAAACGTCCGTGGACTCCAACGGTCCTCCTGTGACACGGGAGTTGTGCGGTCCGGGTGTGGGGCGTGAGGTGACGTTCGTCGTATCGGTTGCCTACCACACAGACCTAAGTCGCAACACAATGCGCAGTTGGCCTTGGCTTATGCGCCACGCGAAGGGAGAGTGTGCTCCCGGAAACCGATCCCGACCCCAACCCACCACCCGCCGCGACCTCAGAACGCACCATTCGACGTCAGAAGTCACCCATCCCGACCGCAGAAGTCACCCCAACGGCCCAGGAGACGACACGGCATGCCCGCCACCGGCACCCCCCACCGCACCGGTCATCTGCACGCCCCCGACGGCGTGCGCGTCGCCACGTACACGTGGCTGCCGGAGAACGGTCAACCGCGGGCCCTCGTCCAGATCGCCCACGGGGCCGCGGAGCACGCCCTGCGCTACGACCGGTTCGCCCGCTTCCTCGCGGCGCACGGCTATGCCGTCATCGCCTCCGACCACCGCGGCCACGGCGCCACCGCCCAGACGGCCGGCGGCTACGGCGTCGTCGGCGAGGACAGCTGGCGCGCCATCGTCTCCGACCTGCGCGCCATCGGCGACCAGGCGCGCGCCGAGCACCCCGGCCTGCCGCTGGTCCTGTTCGGCCACAGCCTGGGATCGATGTTGGCGCGGGACAGCGCGCAGGAGTACGGCGAGGAACTGGCCGGGCTGATCCTGTCGGGCACGTTCCGGTCGTTCCCGGGCGTGGAGACGGAGGAGGCGGTCGCGCACGTCGAACGCGAGATCGCGCAGCGCGGCCGTACCGCCCTGTCCACCTTCATCCCCGCGCTCTTCGCGTCCTTCAACGACCCGTACGAGTTCGGGACGGGCTTCGAGTGGCTGTCGCGGGACGCGGCCGAGGTCGCGGCGTACGCGGCGGACGAGCGCTGCGGCTTCCCGTTCAGCGCCGGGCTGTCGCTGGACTGGGTGCGCGCGGTGCGGAAGATCAACGACCCGCGGAACCAGGCCCGGATCCCGGCGACGCTGCCGGTGCACATCGCCGTGGGCACGGAGGACCCGTGCAACCAGCGCATGACCCTGGTGTACGAACTCCTGGAGGACTTCCGCTACATCGGCACCCGGGACCTGACGTGGAAGAGCTACCAGGGCGCACGGCACGAGATCCTCAACGAGACGAATCGCGACGAGGTGCAGGAGGACCTGCTGGCGTGGCTGGACCGGCACGTGTGACGGCTGCCGGGGCGCGTTGTCAGTGGGCGGGGCTACGGTCTTCGTAGTCGCATGACGTCGTGTTCGTCATGCGTATTCGTCGTCGTATGAGCCGTGCGAGCGGTTGGCACGCCGTACGCAGGTGACCGCTGGAACGGAGGGCCCATGGCCACCGCCGAGGACGTCCGCACGATCGCGCTCGCGCTGCCGGAGACGGAGGAGAAGCTCGCCTGGGGCATACCGACCTTCCGGGTGAAGGGGAAGATCTTCGCGTCGCTGGCCGACGACGACGCGTCCGTGGGGGTGAAGTGCCCCGTGGAGGAGCGCGCGGAGCTGATCGCGTCGGAGCCGGAGAAGTTCTTCATCCGCCCCGGCCACGACGACGCCTTCGCGTGGGTACGGGTCCGGCTGGCGGCGCTGGACGACACCGCTGAACTGCGGGACATCCTGCACGACTCGTGGCGCCAGGCGGCTCCGCGCAAGCTCGCGGAAGCGTTCCCCGGCGGCGTCGCCGAGGGGTGAGGCGGCCGGGGCGGCACCGGCGCGACGGGGCCCTGACGCGCCGGTGCCGCCCCGGCACAGGCGGTACGTCGCGCCCGGCTGCCCGTCGGGCCGCCCGTTCGGCTGACTGACTGGTCGACCAGCCGGCGCCGGCCGGACGATCAGCGGGCGGCGGCGAGCGGGAGGAAGGCGGAGACCCGCTCGCGCAGCGAGGCGGGGTCGAGCCCCTGCCCGGCCAGATGCTCCTCGATCGTGCCGTAGCGGCGCAGCTCGCGACGGCCGACGCCCAGGCCGAGCACACGGTGCGGGATGTCCCCGAGGGCATCGTTCGCGGCGGCCGTGGAGGTGCCCGCGAGGTACGGCTCGACGAGGACGACGTCCGCCGCGGCGGTGGCTCCGGCGGCGCGACGTACGGCGGCACGCAGCGACCGGCCGTCGAAGGGCCGTACGGTCGTGGCGTACAGCACGGTGACGTCCAGCCCCGCGACGGCCGCCAGCACGCTGTCGAGCATGGGCCCGACGGCGACGACCACGCCGCCGCTGCCCTCGCGCACGGTGTGGAACCGGTCTCCGGTGACCGGCAGCCCGACGGTGTTGACGTGCGCCGACAGCCGTACGTACACCTTGTCGTCACCGGCGGCGGCAGCGTGCCGCAGCAGGACCTCGGCCTCGTCGGGGTGACCGGGCACATGGACGGTCCAGCCGTCCAGCGTGTCCAGCAGGGCGACGTCGCCGGGCGCCATGTGGGTGAAGCCGCCCGCCGGCCAGTCGTAGGACCCACCGGCGCTGACCAGGACACCTCCGGTCCCCTGGTGCCCGAAGTCGAGCTTCACCTGCTCGAAGGGCCGCTCGACCAGAAAGCTGGCGAAGGTGTGCATGATCGGCCGCAGCCCGGTCAGCGCCAGCCCGCCGCCCACGCCGATGAGCAGTTGCTCGCGGATCCCGACGTTGATCACGCGGTCGGGGTGGTCGCGGGCGGCGTCGGCGAACCCGTCCTTCCCGATCTCG
Source organism: Streptomyces sp. XD-27 (assembly GCF_030553055.1). Lineage (NCBI taxonomy): Bacteria > Bacillati > Actinomycetota > Actinomycetes > Kitasatosporales > Streptomycetaceae > Streptomyces > Streptomyces sp. XD-27. The sequence continues at coordinate 1,253,522 of NZ_CP130713.1, read as the reverse complement.
GCCAGCACGACGGCGAGCCGCGGGTCGTCGTCGAGGAGGCGGGAGGTGACGGCGGCGAAGCGCTCGCGCATGGTGTCCATGGAAGATCCTTTTCAGGACGCAGAGGAGTGGATGAAGAGCGAAGAGCAGAGGAAAGAGGGCGAAGCGGAAGGAACAGAAGGAAAAGAGCCCAAAAGTGGAGGGGGGCTCAGTAGCCCTTGGCCTCGACGCGGGCGACGACGGCGTGCGGCCGCCCGGGGTGCGGGGCGGTGAAGGCTGCGTACAGGGCGTCGTGATCGCGCCCGTCGACGGTCGCGGCGGTCCATCCGGCGGCCTCGAACCGGGAGGCGATGCCGCCGCGCCAGCCATGGGTGGCGGAGGAGTTGTCGATCACCAGTGTGTGCAGTCGCTCCAGCCCGGCGGCGCCCGCGTAGGCGATGGCCTCGTGGTTGCTGCCCTCGTCCAGCTCGGCGTCGCCGATCAGCACCCAGACCGCGGGTTCGTCGCGCCCCTGGGCGCGCAGCCCCAGTGCCGTCCCGACGGCGAGCGGCAGCCCGTGCCCGAGCGATCCGCTGCCGATCTCGGCGCCCGGCACGAGCATCCGGTCAGGGTGGTGCCCCAGCGGCGACTCGTAGGAGCCGAAGCCGGACAGCAGGGAGACGGGGAAGAAGCCCTTGGCGGCGAGGACCGCGTAGTACGCCATCGGCCCGTGGCCCTTGGAGAGCAGGAACCGGTCCCGGTGGTCCGCGTCCGGGGCGCCCGGGTCGACACGCAGCACGCGGTCGTAGAGCACCCAGAGCGCGTCGAGGGTGGAGGTGGCGGCGGGGCCGTGCTTCTCGTCTCCGGTCATCGCGCTCATCAGCCGCGGCAGATCCGCGTACTCGTATCCGCCCTCAACTGCTGGGGAAGTCGTCGTCGAAGTCATGAGGCAACCCTGCAACTTGAAGTCGACTTGAAGTCAAGCGCTAGGCTCCGGGGCCATGACCTCGAAGCATGACCGGCTGACCATCGGCGAACTCGCCGCCCGCAGCGGCCTCGCGACATCCGCGCTGCGCTACTACGAGGAGGTGGGCCTGATCCACGCCGAACGCACGGCCGGCGGCCAGCGCCGCTTCCCGCGCGCCACGCTGCGCCGGGTCGCCTTCGTCCGCGCGGCGCAGCAGGTGGGCCTGTCCCTGGACGAGGCCCGCGCGGCGCTCGCCCGCCTGCCGGAGGACCGCGCCCCCACCGCCACCCAGTGGAACGCGGTCGCCCGCACCTGGACCCACCGCATCGACGAGCAGATCGCCGACCTGGAGCGGCTCAAGCTCAGACTGACCGGCTGCATCGGCTGCGGTTGCCTGTCGCTGCGGAAATGCGGGCTCTACAACCCGGAGGACGAGGCGGCGGACGCCGGCGCCGGCGCGCGCTACCTGCTGGGGGACGACCCGAAGCCCTCCTGACACACGACGGCCCGCCGCCCACCCCGGAGGGCGGGACCGGCGGGCCACCGCTGGTCGGACTCAAACGTTCCCCGGCTTGAACACGTCCTGCTCGATCAGCAGCTTGTCGATCCGTGCCTTGTCCACCCGGTTGGTCACTTCCTCGACCTCCTGCCGGTCCCGCACGCACTTGGCTAGCGTGAAGCTGGACGTCACCACGAACACCAATCCGAGCGCGAGGAACCCCCGCTCCCAGGTCCCGAGCGGCAGCTTGACGATGCCGTACGCCACCGCGGCCAAGGAGATCCCGAACGAGATCGCGGCCTGGACGAAGAAAGCGGTGGTCGTCGGCCGCTGGATGGAAGGAGTTGTCATGCACGTAGGGTGCGCGCTCCGTGACGCAAGCACATGAGTACTCCTACTCAGACCGGCCTGAGCCCCCGCACGCGATCACCAAACGTGATCACCACACCTGATCTTTGCGGCACTCGCCCGAGAAGATCACGGCGCGCCCCCACCGCCACGAAGCACGACGACGGAGGTGGAGGCGACCACCCCTTGAAGTGCGGTATTGTTCTCATGCGCGGTCGGCGAGGGGAAAAACCCCGAGCCGAGCAAGCACCGGGACGTGGCGCAGTTTGGTAGCGCACTTGACTGGGGGTCAAGGGGTCGCAGGTTCAAATCCTGTCGTCCCGACGGTGCAGAGAACAGCCCGCTGATCAGGAAGAAATTCCAGGTCAGCGGGCTATTTTGCGTTACGGCCGCAAGATCATCTGACGATGCGTAGATGGCGCTGCGGGGCGGGCTCTGGGACCAGTTTGGGACCAACGGCCTTTTGACCGCCCGCGAGGTAGCTGCTCAGTGCAGCGCCGGCCAGGTGGATCGACCGCTTGCTGGGATGCAGGTAGCGCTGGGTGGTGGTGATCGATCCGTGCCCGGCGATCTTCTGCAGGACATGGATCGGAACCCCGGCGTCGGCCATCCATGTCAGGCCGGTGTGCCGCATGTCGTGGCGGCGCAGGTGCTCGTAGCCGAGCTTGAGGACGACCTCGTCCCAGTGGGTGGCGTCCCGCAGGACCGCGGTGGTGATCCGGCCCCCGCGCGGGCCGGTGAACAGGCGGGCCATGGGGTCGTGGCCCACTGCGTCCAGGCGTGCCGCGACCAGGGGCCGGATCTCCGGGATCAGCGGTACGGTGCGGCGGCGCTTGCCCTTGGTGCCCTTGTCGATGAGCCCGCCGGGTCCCGGTGTGGTCTGACGGCACACCTCCCAGGTCCAGGCGTCGCGGTCGATGTCCTGGACCCGGACCCCGGAGACCTCGCCGATCCGGGCCGCGGTGCAGCCGGCGAACCGGACGACGCTGCCCCAGCCCAGGAACTGGTCGGCCGAGCGTTCTACCAGCGCATCGGCGAGGGTCTCCAGCGCCTTGTAGTCCGGCAGCGCGAGGGAGCGGGGGTCATCGAGCTCGTCCTCGGCCTGCTGGTAGGTCCTCTGCCAGCCGGTGATCTGCGCCGGGTTGACCTCGATGATGCCGTCGCGCACCGCCTGCTGCATCACCCGGGCCAGGGGTGCGATGGTGTTCTTCACGCTGGAGCGGCCGTGTCCGTCGGCGATCCACCCGTAGACGGCGCGGTCGATCACGCCGTGGCTGACGGTGGGCACCTGCAGGTGGCCGAGGGTGGGGACCACGCGCAGCCGCCAGCCGGCGCCGTAGGGGTCCATGGTCTTGGCTTCCAGGCCGCGCATCGCCAAGTCCCAGTACTCATCGCCATACTCGGCCAGCGACATCGTCGCCATCGCAGGGGTGGCGCCACGGCTGGCGGCACGTACCATGCGATCGACCCATGCCTGTGCGGCGTCTTCGTCCGGCAGCATCTCCGAGCGCGAGAGCCGTTTCTTCGTCTCAGGGTCGAACCAGCGGACCCGGGCCCGGTGCGGGTTGGGGAAGCCGGCGCGGTACTCCACGTCGACCGTCAGTTTCACGCCTATCGGTGGCGTCTGCTGCGCCATCAGGCCGCCTTCGCGGGCTCGACGCGGCGGTCGGTCAGCCACTGCTGGACATCGATGGCGCTGTAGAGGATGTGCCGCCCGGACATCACGATGAAAGGCGGGCATTGCGGGGGCTTCACGGTGCGCCAGCGGCGCACCCTGGAGGGGTCAACCTTCAGGAGTCGGGCAAGTTCATTGGTGCTGTAGGTGTCGCCTGCCAACAGCTCGGAGGAGGCGGCGGTTGCGGTTATAGCGGGTGGTGCGGTGTGGGGCATGTACGTCCTGTGTGCGGAATTCTGGCTCTGCAATGTGGTGAATCGCTGACATTGGCATTTGCGGGTGCACGACACAGCATCGGAGCACTTTGGGGGAGCGGTTTTTCTTGCCTGGGGAGGCTCGGATATCACGGCACCGCCGACCTGGATATGCAGCTGTGCTCGGAACCAGGTCCTTGGAATGGTCCGGGACCGGGTCTAGCTCGGCTACGGTGCGGCGTATCAGCGGCTCATCCGGCGTCAGCTCGTCGAGCAGGCGGGTGGTGGCGTGTGCAGTTGTTGTCTGGTCTTGTGCTGCCTTTCGACGTATTGGTCAGGGACTGACGGCGGACCATCTATGATGCGGCGGATCCCCGGTTTCGCTAACCGGGGATCCCGTGCTATAAGCGCCGAGCCGGTACGCAGGAAGAGGGGGAAGGATCATGAGCACGCCTGTATTCCGGGCGTCCACCCTCATGGCAGGGAAGAGCCCGCAGGGAACGAGTGTCCTGATCTCCGGCGCCTCGGGCGGACGGTCCCTACGATGTGTCCGTGAGGAATACCAAGGCGTTCAAGGAAGCTGTGGCGAAGACTCTCTCGGAGCTTGCCCGCCGCGGCGTGACCGCCCGTCCGGGCGCGGTCGCGGACACCATCGAACAGAACATGCGCAAGGTCGCCGAGCAGCTGGGCATTCAGGGGCGTTCCGTCTGGAGTTACTTCGACGCAGCGGCGCTCGCGGACCGTATCGCCCAGCAGCAACGAGAGTTCGAAGAGAGCAGCGCCGAGGCCGGCGTGGGCAAGGCGCCGATGCCACCCGTCGACAATCCTGAGCTGGCTGTCATCCTTGCTGGTGTTCCGGACGCGCTGGAACAGACCGGCGGTGACTTGTATGGCGTCATCGTCAACGTCGCTGTGAACGCGTGGATGGCAGGCCACATCCATGGCGAGGACGGTTGCTCGGGATGCAAGGACAGTCGAGGCCCTGCCGGTCACAACTGGCAGGCTCGGATGCAGGCCATCACCTCTATGCAGCCCGACATCACCAAATGGTTCGACCGTGACGTGTGGACCGCCGCACTCCGCGACACCGGTTACAGCGTCACCCGCAGCTGACGGCGGCACGGCCCGTAGGGCGTGTCTGATGGGGTCGGTGACGGCTAGCATCGTGGATCGCGACGCCTATAGCGACACCGAGTTCGCCAACGAGGACGAAGAGCCCGAGGGCCAGATCCTCGCCCGCTCCCTGCGCCTGTCTCTCGACGGCGACGCCGCGATCATGCTTCTCGCCCCCGAGGACGTCTACGGAGCGGACGAGGCCGGCCGGGTGGCTTGAGGTCCGTGATGAGGCACTGCTGTGACAGCGTCATGTCGTGGTGCGTCAGAGCCGCCCTGGGGCGCGGTGCGACGTAGCTGCGGGCCGTGGGGTGATGTGTGGATGTGACGGTGCCGGACACGTCGCAAGGACGCGTGCGACCTGCGATGACGCATCGGACGCATCATTTTTCGGCCCCCGGCCTGAGGGCCGCCCATAGTTCTACGCGTGCGGGTGTAGCCGAGTCGGCCGCGCCGACGAATCGAATCGCGTACCTTATGCGATATGAATGCGACGCCTCCCGTCGGCGACCAGATCACCGCCACGGACCTGAACCGCGCCTTCCCCGAGCGGATTCGGGCCGCGAGCGAGGGGCGCCCCCAGCACGTCAGCCGCAACGGCCGACCCGCTGTGATCATCGTCAGCGCGACCCAATACGCGGAGTCCGTGATCGAGAGCGGCCCCTGCCCGGCGGAGAGCAGCGGTACACCCTGACCCAGGCAAAGCACGCCATGGGGACGATCATTCAGGACGTGCGCGAACTGCGGTGCGCTGCGCTCCTGGTGAAGCGCGGAAGGCCGATTGTGGCCGCTGTCCCGGCCGAGCGATTCAGCGTCTGACCCGTCTTCAACTGCGCCCCCGGCTTTGCCGCCGGGGGCGCAGTGCCGCTTCCGCTGCATAGGGTCACGAATGGATAACATTCAATGGTGAATCGCGTAAGGTGCGCGATTTGTGGTTTGCGTCTGAAGTGTGCCGCCCGACCCCGGTCAAGCGGGCCGCGGCGGTGGAGGGCTGGCGCGGGGCCCAGGAGGTGGCCGCCCGCCGTCACCGCATCCAGCAGGTCCGTGCCCGCACCTAGCCGGTTCGACGGCGACTGGGAGGCCCCCGCGTCGACTCCATGGGCCGCGACAGGGCGGAGCGCATCTATGGCTCCGGCCCGGTGCGGCGCGCCCTTCAGCTCCAGCGGCGCCCGCAGCTCGCTGATGACCTACGGACGCCGGTAGGAGGCCGGGATGACCGAGGCAAGCACCCCCATCGAGCGGTCGGCCGGGGATGGCCGGAGCTGTCCGGCGTCGACCTGGCCTAAGTCGCGCTTCGCACCGCCCGCGAAGCGGCGAAGGAGCGCGGCGCCACCCGAAGCCCGCCCGCCGCGCCATCGCCGTGATCGGGGCGTACGGCGCGACGGCCGGGACCCGCAGGCGTTCGCCGCCGTGCTCCAGGGCCTTGATGGTCGACCGTGCCTGGGGGCTCCTGGCGGCACGGTGCTGGACCTTCGGTCGGACTCCCGCGTACGCCACGCAGTTCCGGCTGATAAGCGCCTGGATCGTCGCCGCGGCGAAGGAGGTGGCCGGCACCGGCGCGGTCCGCAGGATCCGAGTGGCGATTACAGGTAATGTCGGCTCCCTCTGGGCTAGATCCAGAGGGATCGCCGTGAGCGAGGCCATGGCGGGGCGGAGGGCAGCAGGCGGGCAGGAGCCGAAGGAGACTATGTCGCCTCTTTGCCGACTCGCGACCCTGAGGTGAGTGCACTCAAGTTGACTGTGAAGAGTTGTCCCCTGAGGGCTGGCAGTCCCACCCTCGGCGAAGGGGCAGAGTCGCGGATGCGCTTGTGGTGCGCGTTATGTGCGTTACGGGCGATATCTTGACGCTGAGATGACGCTCGTTTGACGCACGCTCGACGCTTGTTCTGGCGAGTCGTCAGGCATAGACGGAGCCGCCCGCTGTCCCGAGCGATTCGGGACAGCGGGCGGCTCCGTTGCGCTTTAGCGGGCCCCTCTGCGGCTACCTGCGTCCCGGGCGTGGAATCCGCCGCGGCGGATGGCCTGAGGGCCTTACTGGGTGCTCTGCCGCAGCTGGGCGGCGATGGTTTCGCGGCCCGGTCGCCGACCGGAGGGGAGCGCGAAGACTGGCCCGTGTTCGCGCTCGCCCATGACCTCTCGGAGTAGCGTCGCTGCCTGCTCACTCAAGGGCACTGTGCGGCGCCGGCCCTTTGTGGCTTCGGGGAGCTCCTGTTCGCGGCGGTCGACGGTGACGTCTTCGACGTTGAGGGCGAGGGCGTCGTCGAGGCGCAGTTCGTTCTCCCAGAGGAGGAGTGCGAGCGCGCGGAGATGTGCTGGGATGTTCTCGTTGCTCGTGAACGCTGCGAGCTCCTGAGCCGAAGACAGTGCCTCACCGCTGGCGAGGTCCGTCCGGTGTCCTCGGCCCGGGCGGTTGTTTCGGGCTTCCTCGGGTTCGGTCTTGTCGTACAAGAGGGCTCCAGTTTCCAGGTCGCGGTCTACTGCCTCCAGCGAGGCGAGGAGGCGGCGCGCGTATGAGGGGCTGACGTTCCAGGCGGCGGCGCACTGCTGAGTGGTGGCGAGTGGCATGGCTCCCTCTGGACGGTGACTCGCAACGTATGCACGGGGTGTGCGTAAGTCAGCGGCAGGTGCACTGTGGCTGCTCCTGGCGGAGGAGCAGCCGCCGGTTTGTAGAGGCCGTCGCCGGGTCGGGAAATAATCCTGATGGGCTGTGGCGTTTTCCTCCGGCATCAAGATCGGGGAGGGAAAGGTGTCGGGCCTGAAGCTGTTCAACACGGAAAGCGGCGTGACCGAAGTCGCGCCGCGTCTTGCCGAGGTCGAGGCAGATGTGCAGGACCTCATCGAGACAAATATGGAGACGATGCTCGGGGTGCGCTTCTGGCGAGCGAGTACAGCACGGGGCCCGTCCACGGGGGCCGGATCGATTCGCTGGGCATCGACGAGAACGGCGCTCCGGTGATCGTCGAGCACAAGCGGAGTACCGACGCAGGCGTTTTCTCTGAACCGAGCTTCCCGTCTCTCATCCGTGAAGACCCTTGGGTGAAGACGCCGTGGAGCCGGGTTCGGCTACGAGGCTTCGCCTAACCGTCGGGGAACCCACCAGGTCGCCGATGCCCAGGGGCCGTTTCGATCGTCCAAGCCATCCGTGACCGCAAGGACAGTGAGCGGCCCCAATGACACGACCTCGGCTGATCTCGGCTCACCGTTTTCGATCTCAAGGAGGACCGTGGCATCGAAGCTGAATTCAATACCTGGAGTGAGAGATTTTGGAGCTGAAGGCTGCATGAAGCGTTCGAAATTTGCGGCCGCCTGCCATCTGAGTTGTGCGCTGACCCAGAGGCGGTCTCCGACCTTATAGGTCTCGGTCCTTTTCACGTCATGAGAGCCTAGGGCCACCGAGCCATAGGGAATAGCGGTGTAATTGGGATCCCTAGGGATCCGGGGCAACAGGCGGGCAAAGACATCCGCTTCCGTGAGTGCAATATGCACGGCGTAGACGACAACCGGCCCCTTGAGCATTCTGGCCAGCTCTGCTGGCTTCTGCGTCCGTTCGGCAAGTTCGCGCAGAAGCTGATCGATTCCACCGTGCAACAACCTCAGCCTCCCCGCGCCGCTGCCCAACTCTCGCTCCGCCTCCTCGCGCAGCACGGCGTGGAAGTCATCCTTGCCAAAATCTCCATCTTGCGAGACGAACCACACTGGGGCATCAGTCGAGCGTGCGCATTCCAGGAGTGTGAGCCAGATTGTGACGTCCCTGGCACCACGGGCCTTCATCGGTTTCCCGTTACCGACCTCCCAGACTTGTTCGGCCGGCGCGATCCTGTTTGCTTCTCGGCGTAGAGCTTCCTCAGCGGCTCCGGAAGGAGTTGGCAAGATCTTGAAACTCTTACCGAGGGCGGCCTGCTGTTTTGCGGCGGCTGCATCTGCGGAAAGCCTCTCAAGGGGTGGGACAACAGGTCTTGGTCGAATGCCTTATCGAGGGTGGCAAGTGCCTTGCGAGCCGTTGTGAGAGCCTGCTCCACTCGGTGTCGGTAGTGAGCGACATGCTCCACCACGACCATCTCCGGAATCGCCAAGCTTTGTTGCTGTAGCTCAGCAATTTTGCGAAGCATGCCCAGCACAGCGCCGTGCGGGAACGCCACATGTTCAAGCTGATTCGTATCGAGAACGATCAAGAGCGGTCTCCTGGAGTGGTACGAGCCGTGGTCTTCGCGAAGGGTGGCATGCCAAGGTCGACACCAATGCCGGTTGCGCACCGCCTGTTGAGTTGGGCGAGCTTGTCCTCGGCCCCGGCGAGACTAATACGAAGTCCTTCGACTTCCCCGAGCCATCCTTCACGGTCGGCTTCGGCGATACGGGCGAGGAGGTTGTCTCGGATCTCGACGAGTAGGTCACGCTGGGCCGGGTCGGGCCAGAGCATCGGACAGCGGACGCAAGCGTGTTCGTGGATGCAGGGCGTGCCGAAAGCGCGGCCGCATGCACCGATGGAGACCTTGCGTCGCTCGAAGTGGCCGAGGAACTCCTGCCATTCATCATCGGTGGGCACGCGGTATTCCTCGCTTGGGCGGAGGGACCGGCGGCGGGCTAGGAAGGCCATGTGTGCCTGGATCGCCTCCTCGGGGTAGACAGCCTTGTAGCCGAGAGTCACGTTGATGTCCTGGTGCCCGGCGATCACCTGGGCGATGTGCGGCGGCAGCCCGTTGAGGACAGCATCGGTGATGAACAGCCGTCGGAAGTCGTGTGGTGTGTAACGGAGCGGGGCGCCGGCGGCGTCGGTCAGACCGGTGTCGATGAGCGCCTGGTCCAGCATGGTGCGGACGGTTTCGTCGGTGAACGCCCGGTCCTCGCCGCAGATGCGCCGTTGGAACAGCAGTGGGGCGGGCTCCTGCCACACGCATTCGCCGCGGTCGTAGGAGGGGACCAGGGGAACGGCGCCGGTGGTGTTCCGGACTCGGCAGATGATCGCGCTGAGGACGTCGGCGAGCTCGGGGCTGACCAGCAGGAGCCGCTCGGTGTCCGTTTTGGACGGAACGATCTGCAGAAGGGGGACAAGTTCACCGGTCGTGGGCAGCCGGTATTGGACCAGGCTGTGGTGGCTGAGTTCCAGCAGCTCCTCGATGCGGATGCCGGTGGCCCGCAGGACCTCGACCACCGCCCAGGTCCAGAAGGCGCGCTCGTCCTCGAGTCCCAGATCGCGGCGTTTTCCGGTGTGTGGGTCCTCGGCCCAGATCCGGCCGGCCGTTCCGTGCGGGACCACGGCGCGTACGAGTTGCTGACCGGCAGCGGTGAATTCCTCGCCGGGGTCGGCATGGCGGGCTGCTTCCACTACCGCGGCGGCGTCCCTGCGGCGCTGGTCGACCGAGCGGACGAGGATGGGCAGGACAGGCAGGCGCTCGCGGGTGCGGGGCGTCCATCCTGGCTCTGCGCCGTCGTTGTATTTTGCGGTTCTCCAACTCGTCAGCCCTCACCGGGCTCGGTGCCACCCAAGGGCCCCAGCGGCCGGGGTCTTCCAGGGCCCACTGGGCGAGATCGAGGTAGAAGGCCCGCACCTGGGTGAGCGTGTCCCGGTGGTTGAGCCTCTCGACCTTGGTGCTCGTGCGGCGGCCGTCGGGGGTGGTGACGGTCTTGTCCTTGGTGCGGGTCCTCTGCTTCCACTGCCCGATGACGTCCGGGGCGAGGCGGAGGCTGTCGGCGTCGGGGTGGTGGTGCTCGATGTCCTGCCAGAAGCGTTTGCCGAGGTGGTAGGAGAGGGACTTCAAGCTGTTGTAGTCCAGCGCGGGCTGACGTTCACGGAGATAGTCCACCAGGAGGTCACGGACAGCACGGCAGCGCAGGCCATAGCGGTCGATCAGTTCTTCCGGGGTCCGTTGTCCCAGGTTGCGGACCTCGCGCAGATTCCGCGGGGCATCCTCTCCGAGGGCTCCGAACTGGTGAAGCAGGCGGTAGAACACCTCGGTCCCCGCCATCGCCCGCTTGAGCACCACGGCTTGGGTCTCAAGAAGTTCCAGGACGTCCCCGATGATGATGTCGGCGATCGTGCCGCCCTTCGCCGCGAGGATGAGGGCGCTGCGGCAGAGCGTTGTAGTGACGGCGCCCGGCCGCACGCCGTGAGCTTGAGCACCCAGCTCTCGCAAGCGCTCAAATCCGTCTGGGTCTCGGCTGTGTGCCATGGAGCGGACCAGCACTCCTTGGCGGCTGGCCCCGGCGGCCAGCCAGTCCACCGAAGGCCGCAGCAGCTCAGCACTGATCAGCGTCGTCAGGGCCCGGCCCACCACCGGCATGCGCCAGTCTGCCCTCAGGCCGCGCTCGTGAAGCCATTGCTTGATCACCGGCCGCCAGGCGGCACCGGCCTGCTCGATGCCGCTGGCCTTCCACCGCTCCTGCCAAGTCTGCCCGGGCTGATCTTCCAGCCAGTCCAGCACCATGACGATGCCGTGCTTGTGGTGCAGTTCGCTGCCGGCGTTCTCCAGCGTGTAGGGCGGCCGGGACAGCAGCCGGGCCGCCTCGGCGCGGGAGCGCTCGGTGCCCGGCCAGTTGTTGGGAACACTGCGGGCGGGGAAGCGCTGCCGGGCGACCATCGCGCAGGTGAATTGAGGCTCCAGTCCAGCAGCCGGTGTGCGGCGGCTGGCGCTCGGCGACGAGGTGATGGTCATCGGGCACCGGTTCCGAACAGCACATCGAGGCTTTCCGGCCGGTAGTCGGCTGCCGGAGGTGGAGCGATGCGGGCGGCTGCCTGCCGTGTCTGCTCAGCATGGTGGGCCAGCAGCCGCCGGATCACCACTTCCTTGCGAGGCGTGAGGTAAAGCTGTGTCGTGGTCAACTGAGCGTGTTCGAGGACGAATTGGACGTCGGTGAGGGGGAGGCTCGGGTCCTCGGCCATCCGGTACGCGGCGGTGTGACGCAGCGCGTGCAGCGTCGCGGACGTCCCCGCTTGGGCGTTCGCCCGCTCGAACATGCGATGAACCGCGTGGTAGGTCAGCGGCCTCGATGGGGAACGCAGGGTCCACCACAGCGGCAGGCGTCGCCCGCGCGGGATCGCGTTGTCCATCTCCAGCTGGTAGAGCCGCAGCCAGACGAACGCATCGGTCGAGGCGGGGAGTTCTTGGACCTCGCCGGTGCCCTTGCGGACCACCGAGATCAGCTGACGCCCCGGATCGGTACCGGCCTGCCAGGCGCTGAGCAGTTCGCTGGCACGCGCGCCGGTGGAGATGTAGAAGGCGACCAGGGCCCGGTCGCGGTGCGACGGGAGCCGGGCGAAGATCTCGTTAAACTCCTCGTCGGGGACGCTGCGGGGCACCCGCTTGGGCACTCTCGGCCGGTAGAGCCCGGTGCGTTCGTTGCGGGACGGGTCCATCGGGTTGTGGTGGGCGTGGGCCCGCCGACCGCGACGTGCTCGGTCCAGCGGGAACGGGTTGAGGACCGGTCCGGTGCCGATGTCGCGGTGGAAGTCGTAGAAACTCCGCAGCACTGTCTCACTGTGCGCTCGCACCGATGGTGCGTACGGCTTGCCACCTGCGGCCCACCGGCCCGCCTCGCTCGGGCGTCGCCAGTGCGGGCGCCTCGGCTGGCCGGCGACTTGAAGCCAGCGCGAGAAGTCCCTCGCCTCGAGTCGGCTCGCTCGGTCCCACGGCACCTTGACAGCCCAGAGGAAACGGAACCAGCGCAGCAGGTCCATCCCGTAGGAACGGGCCGTCGCCGCCGAGCGACCGGCTCCTTGCAGGTCCCGCAGGAATGCGCGCGCTCCTTCAACCGGCTCCCCGGCGGGGTCGATGAGCCGGTAGGGCTCCCACGGATCATCCATGGCCACCAGTTCCCCGACCAGAGGGACGGACAGGGCCGCCAGGTCTCGCGATGCCTCCATGGCCGACTCAACGACGCTTCCGCCAACAGGTCACTGACCTGCGGAAACTCCGCTACTAGTTCAGTCAACAGGTCCTGGTCGCGGTTGCGCTTGTATTCGACGATGACCGGCGTGCCGTTCTCGTCTAGCCCGAGGGAGTCGATCCGGTCTCCGTGATGGCCGGTGCCGTACTCAGTCGCCAGGAAGCGGATGCCGAGCATCGCCTCCATGTTGGCTTCGATCAGCCGCTGCAGCTCGACCTCCACCCTCACGGACGCCCCCGGCACCTCCGTCGCCTGCCCGCCTCTCACCCTGAAGACCTTCAGGTTGCTCATGAGCCCTCCCCACCCCACCTTGATCGCTGGAAGTAACAATCGAGGTCAGGGAGGCATTTATTCCACTAGGGGACCTTGACCAAGCGCGTCCTGGTCGAGATCGCGCGAGGGTGCGGGCGGAAGCCCGCACCGACTGGCCCCTGCCAAGATGTCCCTTCCGTAATCCGCTGACCACGGTGTCCGTGAGTCCTGAGGACTTGCAGCGGGCCGTAGCCAGGTCGGAGATACTGGTACTTGTGTGACCCCTGCGGCCTGACGCTATCCCTATGTGCCTGGGTGGTTACGCTCCGGCAGTGACGGTATTGGTTAAGGAGTCTGCCCAGGTGGCGACCGCGACGGAGTATCCGCAGGGATCGGCGAGCAGCACCCCGAATACGGCGGCCATTCCGCCGGTCCCAGAGCCGGGTCAGGTCGTAAAGGTCCGGGGCTCGACCTGGGCAGTGTCCGACATCCAGAAGCAGGGCCTTCCCCGTAGCCCTGCTGACGAGGGGCGCCGGGCCTGACGCATGTGGTCGGCCTGCAGTCGCTGGACGAGGACCGGCTCGGGCAGGAACTGACGGTGGTCTGGGAGCTGGAGGTCGGGCACACCGTCGCCCCGAACCAGGGCCTTCCGGAGACCGTGCGGGCGGAGGCGTTCGACGACCCGAATACTCTCGCCGCGTTCGTGGATGCGGTCCGCTGGGGCGCGGTCACTTCGGCGGACGCGAACTCTTATCAGGCCCCTTTCCGGAGCGGCGCCAATGTGGAGGCGTACCAGCTCGTGCCGCTCAGCCGTGCGCTGCAGTCGTCGCGTACGAACCTACTACTCGCGGACGATGTCGGTCTGGGCAAGACCATCGAGGCTGGCCTCGTCGTGCAGGAGCTGTTGCTGAGGCACCGTGCGCGATCCGTGGTGATCGTGTGCCCGCCGAGCCTGTCGCTGAAGTGGCAGGATGAGATGCGGGAGAAGTTCGGCCTCGACTTCGTCATCGTCAACAGTGAGCTGATGGCGAAGGTGCGGCGGAGCCACGGGCTCAACGCCAACCCGTTCCGGCTCTTCCCTCGCGTGATCGTGAGCATGGCGTGGCTGCCGTCGCTGCGGGCGCAGCGTTTGCTGCGTGACGTGCTGGCGGATGTGCGCAGCTCGGGGACGGCCAGGCGATACGCGTTTGATGTGCTGGTGGTCGACGAGGCGCACCACGTGGCGCCAGCCAGCCCGACGACGGCGCCGGGGCAGCGTGGCTACGCGGTGGACAGCAAGCGGACGACGGCGACGATGAGACTCGCGGAAGCGTGCGAGCACCGGCTGTTCCTGAGCGCGACGCCGCACAACGGCTATTCGGAGTCGTTCACCGCCTTGTTGGAGATGATCGACGGTCGCCGGTTCACTCGCGGCGCGAGCATCGATGAGCGCGCGCTGAAGGAGGTGATGGTGCGGTGGCTGAAGACCGATCTTCCGGACAAGGGGTTCAAGACCCGGAAGCTGGGGACCCTCCCGTTCACGCCGTCGGAGGAGGAGCAGCAGCAGTTCGCGCGGCTGGAGCGGCTGCTGGCGGATAGCGCCCGGGCGAACAGCAAGGGCTCGGGCGGCGACATCGTCGCGATGCTGTTGAAGAAGCGTTTCCTGTCCAGCCCGTGGTCCTTCGCCCGCACTCTTGAGCTGTACGAGGGCTCGGACGGGGGTGACCGGCAGCTTCGGATGGACGACGAAGACCAGTACTACACGGAGGTGCTGGGTAGCGGTCAGTCGGACGAGGAGGAGGGTGCGGCGGAGCACCCCGAGTTCACCGCGCTGCGCCACTCCAAGGGCTCAGACCCTCTGGTCGCGGCCACCAGCAGCGAGATCGCCTCGCTCATCGAGTGGGGGCGCCGGTATGAGCACAAGCCGGACTCCCGGCTGGAAGAACTGCTGACCTTCCTCGCCGCGGTCTGCCGTCCGGACGGCACCCACTGGACCAAGGAACGCGTCGTGGTGTTCACGGAGTACGCGGCCACCCTCGAATGGATCGAGCGCGTCCTGCGGCAGCGCGGCTACAACGACGTACTGGAGGTCATCCAGGGCTCGACCCCGACCGAGGAGCGAGAGAAGATCCGCGCCCGGTTTACCGAGAGCCCGGACAAGCACCCGGTCCGCGTCCTGCTCGCTACCGACTCCGCCGGCGAGGGCATCGACCTGCAGACCCACTGCCACCGACTGGTCAACTTCGACATCCCCTTCAACCCGTCCCGCCTGGAGCAGCGCATCGGCCGGATCGACCGGTACGGGCAGATCAAGAACCCGGAAATCGTCCACTTCGTACCGGTCTCCGGCTCCACGACATACGACGCCGACATGAAGTTCATGGGGATCATCGCGACCAAGGTCGGCCAGGCTACCGAGGACCTCGGCAAGGTCAACCAGGTCATCGACGCCGAGGTGCAGGAGCACTTCGCCCCCACCCGAACGACGCGTAAAGCCCGGCTGACCGCACCGGACGACGGCAACGAGGTGATCACCCGCGTGCTGGCCGGCGGGATGGAGCTGAACCGCCAGCTCACCCAGCTTTCGGAAACGTACGACGAGCACAAGGCCGCCATGCACCTCACGCCCGCGAACGCCCGCCGGGTGGTGGACACCGCGCTCACCCTGACCTCTCAGCCCCCGCTCGTCGAGATCGGCGACGACCGCACCGAGGCGCAGGTCTTCGAGATCCCGAACCTCGGCCGCTCCTGGCAGCCGGCCCTGCGCGGCCTGGACACCCGCCTGGAGCCGGGCGTCCCGCGCCCCATCACCTTCGACGACCAGGCTGCTCAGCAGCGCACCGACCTGGTCCACATCCACCTCGGGCATGCCCTCATGCAGCGCGCCACCCGCACCCTGCGCTCCGCGCTGTTCAGCACGGACTCCCCGGTACACCGGGTCACCGCCGTCATCGCCCCCGGCCTTCCCGAGTCCTGTGTGGCCGCCGTCTCCCGGCTTGTCTTGGTCGGACGCGGCGGGCTGCGACTCCACGAGGAGGTATTCCTCACCGGCGTCCGGCTACGCGGTCAGGCACTCGCCGAGTCCAAGGTCGAGCAGGTCCTCGACGAAACCCTCGACTCCGAGGATCTGCTCCTGGCCGATGAGAAGGTGCGTGCTCACCTCGCCGAGCAGTGGAACGACGACGGTTCCCGGCTGCGCACACGCCTGCTGACCGCAATGGAACGCAAGAGCGCCAGCCGCCAGGAGAAGGTCACCGAAGCGCTCACACAGCGCCGGGACTCCGACATCAAGCGTGCCCATGAGATCTTCGACGCCTTCCGGCTCAACCTGCGCGGGTCCCGCGACCGCCTGGAGCAGGCCATCCGCGCCGAGGAAGAGCTGTTGTTCACTGACGACCAGCAGAAGCAGCGACGCCGGGACCTGCACCACATGAACGAGCGCCTCGACAGCCTGGACGACGAGGAAGCGCGTGAGATCGCCTCGATCCAGGAGCGCTACAGCGACATCAGGCCCTATGTGTCTGCCGCCGCGGTCGTGTTCGCCCTCACCCCCGAAGACGCGAAGAACGGAATGGTCAAGGCATGAGCCGCCGCTACCCCCAGACCGCCGCCGACCTGCACCGCGCCTGGCTCGAACTCGTCGACGCGGACGGCCCGTTCCTCGCCGTCCCCGCCTTGGAGCGCGTCTACCCCCAGGGCATTCCCCAGCCCGACGCCCGGGCGCTCAACGCCATCAAGGACGCCAAGCCGGCCTTCGAGAAGGCATGGGAGAACTGGGACGAGCACCCGGGGGAGGAAGCCGCTCTCGCCCTGTACCGCGAGGCCCGCGACACCTGGGTCGACCTCGTCCTGCGCCAGGGGCTGCGCTGGGGCGCTTCCTACACAGTGCCCGCCCCAGCCGCCGCCGAGGTCCGCTCGCCCGACTACGCCGTCACCGTCCGCGCCGACGGCGCCCTCGTCCAAGGAGACACCACCGGGGCCCTCGTCCTGGTCACCGACCCCACGGACTCCCCGCGCGATCCGCTCACCGACGGCTGGTCGGCCAGCCCCATCGACCGCATGGAAGAGCTACTACGCGCCTCAGGTGTGCCCATCGGCGTCGTCACCGACGGCCGCTGGTGGGCGATCGTCAGTGCCCGGCCGCAAACCATGGTTGCCTCCGGCATCGTCGACGCCCAGACCTGGATCGAAGAGCCCCAGACCCGCAACGCCTTCATCGAACTCCTCCAGCGCCGCCGCCTGGTCGGCGGCAAGCAGCAGGACCGGCTGACGGAACTCTTCGGCGAGTCCGTCACCGCCGCCGAGAAGATCACCGAAGCGCTCGGCACACAGGTCCGCCGCGCAGTCGAACTCATCGTCCAGGCCCTGTCCGAAGGTGCCCTGGACGCACAGCGACGCGGCGAGCCCGACCCGCTGCCGGCGGCAAGGGGCGAGGTCTACGAGGCCGCCGTCACCGTCATGATGCGCGTCGTCTTCCTCCTCTTCGCCGAAGAGCGCGGGCTGCTGCCCCAGAGCCGCCTCTTCGCGATGGGATACGGCATCAGCGACGAACTCGACCTCCTCGACGCCCGCGAGAAGGAGGAGGGCGAACAGGCCCTCGACGCCACGTTCCTGACCTGGCACCGGCTCCTGGCCACCTCCCAGGCCCTGTACCGGGGCGCGAGCTTCGAGGACCTGCGCCTGCCCGAGTACGGCGGCTCCCTCTTCGACTCAGCCCGCTTCCCCTTCCTCACCGCCTGCGACTCCCAGGACACCCTGGCCATCATGGTCAGCGACCGCGTGATGCTCGAAGTCCTACGCGCCGTCCAGATCGCCCAGCTGCCCGGCGGAGCACGACGGATCTCCTTCCGCGACATCGACGTCGAACAGATTGGCTACATCTACGAGGGTCTGCTCGGCTACTCCTGCGAACCCGCCGAAGAGATCATCGTTGGCCTGACCGGCAGCGCGGGATCCGAACCCGAGATCCCCCTCGCCACCCTCGAAGAACTCAGCCACGCCAAGCGCACCGAGACCGCGCTGGCCGACGCGATCCTCGCCTGGATCAAGCAGCACCAGCCGGCCGCGAAACCGTCCAGCAAGGCCGCCCTCACCAAGGCGCTGAAGGCGGGCGACACCCTCGACGACACCGAGATCGCCCTGCGCGACGTCACCGACGACCCCGAACTGCGCGACCGGTTGCGCCCGTTCATCGGGATCATCCGCCGCGACCTGCGCAATCGACCTCTGGTGGTCGAGCCCGGTGGCGTTTTGCTGGTGGAGACCCCCTCGCGCGCCTCGGCGGGCGCGCACTACACGCCCCGCTCGCTGGCCGAGGAGGTCGTCCGGTACGCGCTGGAACCTCTCGTCTACTCGCCCGGACCACACCAGACCGCGGACCAGGACGCGTGGCGGCCGATCGACTCCGACCAGATCCTCGACCTGCGCATCGCCGACATCGCCTGCGGCTCGGGCGCCTTCCTCGTGGCCGCGGCACGGTACCTCGCTGCCCGGCTCGTCGAGGCGTGGCAGCGCGAGGGCGTGGCGTACGGAAGGACACCGCACGACCTGCACGTCCACGCGATAAGGACCGTCGTCGCGACCTGCCTGTACGGAGCCGACATCAATGGCATGGCCGTGGAGATGTGCAAGCTGTCGCTGTGGCTGGTGTCGCTGGACCCGAAGCTTCCGTTCTCGTTTGTTGATGACAAGGTGCTGCATGGCAACGCGTTGCTCGGTCTGACCGACGCCGACCAGCTGCGCCGCCTTCACATCGACCCCGCCGCGGCCGGCAACCAGTTCAGCATCTTCGCCCTGGACGTGGACGACATCCTGGACCAGGCCAGCCGTCTGCGCCGCCAGCTCGCCACCGAGGTCGACGACAGCGACCCGCAGCGCTCGGCTGCTACGAAGCGGCGGCAGTTCCGCCGGTACCAGGAGCTGACGGCTCAGCTCGCCGACGTCGCCGATGGGGTGATCGCGGCTGGGCTCCGCCTGGGCGGAAAACCCGGTAAGCAGTTGACGGCGGCGTACGAGAATCTATGCATCGCGGTCGAACGCGCCTATCCCGCCGGGGGTGAGGATGCGGACCGGACCATGCTCGAAGGTATCCAGGAGGCTGGGCTCACGCCGACGGTGAGGACGGATTACAAGCGATGGAAGCCGTTGCACTGGATCCTGGCTGTGCCGGATGTGATGGAGGGGGGCGGGTTCCATGCCATCATCGGTAACCCTCCCTTCCTGACAGCCACGAAGATCTCTCCAGCCGTTAGTTCGCAGGTGCGGGAATGGGCAATCTGGCAGATCGCGCGCGGTAAGAGCGGGAAAGCCGATCTTGTCGCCTACTTCTTCACGCGAGCGCTCCAGCTATTGTCTCGAAAAGGCGTTATCGGGTTGATTGGAACTAACAGCATCGCCCAGGTCGATACCCGGAAAGTTGGGCTGGCCACCCTACTGGAGAGCGGGATGGAGATTTACCGCGCGGTGCGGAGTCGACCCTGGCCCAGCGGTGATGTCTCCCTCGAATACGCCGTAGTCTGGGCGACGCGCCACACGCTTTCTCCTGCGGCTCAAAGGGTTTTGGACGAGAAGGACGTCAGCGCCATTTCTAGCCTCCTGGAGGCGACTAGTAGTAGCTTGGGAGATCCCCACCGGCTCGACGAGAACAAAGATCAAGCATTCCTCGGATGCAAGCTCCGGGCCGAGTTCGTGGTGGACCGCGACACCGGACTTCAGTGGATCCAGCGAGACCCGAATGCCGAACGGGTCGTGCGGCCCTATTTCACTGGCGATGACATCAACAAAATGGTCGAACTCGACAGCGAACGGATGGCAATTGATTTTACCGGTCTTTCGCAGGCAGAAGCGGCTAGTTTCACGGAACCCTTCGAATACCTGCGAAACGCAGTGCGCGTGCAGCGGCAGTCCGCAGGATCGGCGGGATCATGGGATAATTGGTGGAAATTGGATCGACCTGCGGATAGCATGCGATCTGCGACAAAGAAGTACCGCGAAGCATTGGCCTTTGCCGAGGTGTCGTCGACCATTATCCCAAGGCGCATTCAGCTAGGGCCACTCTTTAATCATAAAGTTGTGATCATTGCTACCGATTCCTACGCTGAGCAGGCTGTGTTGTCGTCGTCGGTCCACTGGCTGTGGGTGGCCCGGTACAGCAAAACCAATCGGGTGGACCCCAGCTATTCCCCCAGCGTGGCCTACGAGACCTTCCCACGGCCACTGCCGACCGTTGCTTTGGAGAAGCTGGGACGCATCCTGGAAGAGGTACGGCGCGAGATCATGACGCGCCGGAACGTTGGGCTCACGTCTCTGTACCGCCTCGTCAACAATAAGGGTCAAGTCGATGACGGCGACACCGATGTGG
Source organism: Streptomyces sp. XD-27 (assembly GCF_030553055.1). NCBI lineage: Bacteria > Bacillati > Actinomycetota > Actinomycetes > Kitasatosporales > Streptomycetaceae > Streptomyces > Streptomyces sp. XD-27. The sequence goes on along the minus strand of NZ_CP130713.1, from coordinate 1,233,296 downwards.
CTCGGATGCGGCAGCTCCATATTGAGTTGGACCAGACAGTGCTAGACGCCTACGGGTGGGGCGACCTCGCCCTGGATCACGGCTTCCACTCTTATCGACAAATGCCGCGTTGGACCGTCAGCCCGGCAGCCAGGGAGATGATCCTGGACCGACTCCTTGAAGAAAACCATCGCCGTGCCGCGAAACGCGCTGTCGGGCCCACCGGAACGCATGAAGCCAACGAGGAGGGGGACGCCGAGTGACCACATTCCAGCGCGGCAGCGCCCAGCCCGCAGCGAAACCCAGCGCCGCCCAGACCACACCCTTCAAACTCGCACTCGAACCCGACGACCGTTCCTGGACCGTCCGCGAGAACCTTGTCGACATCCTGGAGCGTGAGCTCCTCGGCCCGGCCAATGGCCCGGACGAGATCCTCGACGGTGTCCCCGACTCGGCGTATCTGATCGGCCGGATAGCGCCCGTACGGCTCACCGCTGGCCAGGACGACCCCGGCGAGGCGGGGTCGGACGACGCCGCGACCGACGTGGGCGACGCTGTGGATGCTGCCGAGAGCCGGGGGTGCCGCTTACCGCCGTCGACGACAGCAGCGCGAGTTCGGACGAGGACGAGGTCGAGGACCAGCCGCAGAAGCGTGGGCTGATGATTCCGGCGTCGATGGGGTTGCGCTTCCAGATCCCTGACGATCTGGACGAGTTCACCGTGACCGCCTCGTGGGGCACGTACGAGCCGGTGAAGGAGAAGCGCGGGGAGGGCACCGAAGACGGCGGGGGTGAGGGCGCGGCACCCGCTCCGGCTCTCCGTCGTTTCCAGCGCACCCCGCACGCCATAGCGAAGGCGATCAAGGTTGCCGACCTGAGGTCGTCCCGTACGACCGAGATCGTACTCAAGGACAAGGTCCTGCTTCGGGTGGATCGTTACGACGACTCCGAGCGTGGCTGCCGGCTGATCGAGGTGGCGTTGTGCAATGACCGGGAGACGCCTCGCAAGATCCCGGTCGAGGCGTGGCTGTACCAGACCAAGCTGTCGGTGTCGGCCGGTGGCGCTGAGGTGTTCCTGCCGGTCAATGACGTACTCCTGGACACGCGCGAGGAGCCGGACGACGAGCTGCGGCGGCTGCGGCTTCAGTACCGCAACCGTCTGGAGTTCGCCCATGGCCGGACCTGCTCGGTGGACTGGGAGGTAGCCGAGGGAGCGCGCAGGGCCAGTGAGGTGTGGACGACGTGGCTGCCGGTGAGCGAGACGCCGCAGACGGCCGCCGAGGAGATCGGCGCGGCCCTGCTGGACATGCGGAAGCTCCAGGAGGCGTCGACCGACGAGCTGCGTACGGGTCTTGAGCCGATCGTCGCGGGTTACACGGCCTGGCTGGACGGCGAGGAGCAGCGGGCCAAGGCTCTCCCGGAGCATCTGCGATCCGAGGGACTGGACGCAGTCACCGAGGCACGCCGGGTGCAACGCCAGCTTGAGGACGGTCTGAAGCATCTCCTCGGGGACGAGGAGGCATTGCGCTGCTTCCGGTTCATGAACCGAGTGATGGCCGATCAGCGCGTGCAGTCGCAGGTCGCAGAGCGGCGGGCGAGCAAGCCCGAGGAGAGCATCGATGAGGCCCGCAAGGCGATCCTCGCGGAGAAGGGGGCCTTGGCCCATTCGTGGCGTACCTTCCAGCTCGCCTTTGTACTCATGCAGTTGCCGTTGCTGTCCGATCCGGCGGCCGAGAAGCGGTCGGGAGATCTGGCCAAGGCGCAGCTGCTGTTCTTCCCGACTGGTGGTGGCAAGACGGAGGCGTATCTGGGTCTGGCCGCGTACACGTTCGCGATCCGTCGACGCCAGGGCGTCGTAGACGCCTTCGACGGTCCGCTGGACGGGCGGTCCGGGGTCGCCGTCCTCATGCGGTACACGCTGCGCCTGCTCACCGCCCAGCAGTTCCAGCGCGCCACCGCCCTGGTGTGCGCCGCGGAGCTGGCGCGGCGCGATGATGTGGCGACGTGGGGGGACGAGCCGTTCTGGATCGGGCTGTGGGTCGGTACCGATGTGAGCCCGAAGCGGTACGACGAGGCCGCCGAGCAGTTGCAGAAAGCCCATGGGGGCCGTGGCTATCGGCTGACGGTGCTGCAGATCCAGCGCTGCCCGTGGTGCGGGACGCGGGTCGAGGCGCGCGATGTGCGCACGGAGCCCGCGCTGCGCCGGGTGTACGTGTACTGCGGGGACGAGCTGGCCGACTGTCCGTTCGCCGACGGCGGTGAGGTCCCGGACGGGCTGCCGGTGCTCACAGTGGACGAGGAGATCTACCGGCTCGCGCCGGCGTTCGTCATCGCCACCGTGGACAAGTTCGCCCGCCTGGCGCGGGAAGGCGAGGCCGCCTCGCTGTTCGGGCACGTCTCGCGGCGCTGTGAACGGCACGGATACGTACATCCCGACTATCAGCAGTGCGACATCAAGGACGGCAGCAAGCATCCCAAGAAGGACGGCTGGCTGGCGGCCCCCGTTCACCCGGCCACGCGGCTGCGGCCCCCGGATCTGGTCATTCAGGACGAGTTGCACCTGATCACCGGGGCACTCGGCACGACGGTGGGCCTGTTCGAGGTGGCCATCGACGTGATGACCGACTGTCGGACGAAGGACGGGCGCCCGGTGCGTCCGCTGCTCGTCGCCTCCACGGCCACCGCCCGTAACGCGTCGGAGCAGGTGCGTGCGCTGTACGGGCGCGACGTCACCATCTTCCCGCCGCAGGTCCTGGACGCCGGGAACACGTACTTCTCCAAGGAGATCCCGGTCTCTGAGAAGCACCCGGGGCGCCGGTACGTCGGGATCAGCACGACCGGGGTGCGCTTGACCACGGCGGAGATCCGGGTCGCCGAGGTGCTCCTGGCCGGCGGGCAGCTGCTCCTCGACCGCTCCGGCAGCGTGGCCGATCCGTACATGAGCCTGGTCGGCTACTTCAGCGCCACCCGTGAACTCGCCGGCATGGCCCGGTACATGAGCGACGACATCCAGACCGCGCTCGCCAAGGGCCGCCCCTGGTCGAAGCTCCCCCGCCGCACCGGCACCGACTACGGTTCGCTGCACGTCGCCGAGCTGACCTCGCGCGTGGCCAGCGCGGACATCACCGCGACCCTGGACCAGATGGCGACGGCGTTCGACCCGGGCTTCGACTCCACCGCTGGCAAGCGGAACCGGCGCGCGCTGCGGGAGGCGAAGAAGCCGGAGCCCACGCGTGAGGTCAATCCGTACGACGTGGTCCTGGCCACCTCCATGCTCCAGGTGGGCGTGGACGTGACCCGCCTCGGGCTGATGCTCGTGGTCGGGCAGCCGAAGAACACCGCGGAGTACATCCAGGCGTCCTCCCGTGTCGGCCGTACGGCGGACCGGCCGGGTCTGGTAGTCGCGCTCGGGAACTGGGCGCGGCCGAGGGACCTCGCCCATTTCGAGCAGTTCCGCCACTACCACGAGACGTTCTACGCCCAGGTGGAGGCGCTGTCGGTGACCCCGTTCTCGGTGACCTCGCTGGAGCGCGGCCTGGACGGCGTGCTGGTCAGCGTCGCCCGTGTCCTGCAGGCGGCCAAGGCCAGCCAAGGGCTGTCCCCGGAGGGCGGGGCGGCCCGTATCGAGGCCGAGCAGCACTTCGCGGGCGAACTCGTCGACGCCCTCGTGCGTCGCGTCGCGCGAGCAGGCGACGAGGATGCCGCCACCCGCGCCCGCCTGCGCCTTGAGAACCGGCTCGACCAATGGGGCAAACGACGCAAGAGCCTCATGGAGGATCGTAAGTCGCTGGTGTACGAGAGGGTTCTGGACGACGGTCGGCACGACGCGCTGATGATGAGCGCGGAGAACGCCAAGGCGGGCATCGATACCCGTGATGCCGCGCCGTTCATCGTGGCGAACTCGATGCGCGAGGTGCAGCCGGAGATCAACCTCCTGGTGAGCCCGATCAAGGAGCGACTGGTGTACCGCGCACCCGGCCATGCCCCTCAGTGGAAGATGCCGGAGGACAACTCGTGAGTGACGAGACGCGCTTCGTCTACGACGTCGCCCGCGCCGTCGACCCGCTGGGCGACCTGGAGCAGGAGGCGGAGAAGGCGACCAAGCACAACCGTGCCAAGGTCGGCTCTGCCCGCCCCTCCTCCCTGCTGTACACCTACGGCCCCGGCGCGATCATGGACTTGCCGCAGTTCACGATCATGCCCACCGGCCTGGACGACTGGGACCGCATCTGGCGGCGCCGCGACTCCGCGCCCCCGCAGATCCACGCCCCGCGCCTGCGTGATGTGGTCCGGATGATGCTGCGTTCGCCCGACGTGCAGCTGCGGCCGTATCCCTGGCAGCCGAAGAAGCACAGCCGGTCCGCCGAAGGCAACGACCTCGGAGTGCCCTCCCGGGTCTTCCCACAATGGCTGCGGTGCACGGGCTGCGACATGCTCGGACTGCTTGCCCAGTTCGACTATCGCAACACGCACCCCTTCCGCACCGACCTGGCCGTCTTCGAGCACGCCAAGTGCACGGGCCGCGCGGGCGCCGGCACTCGTAAGCCGATGCGCCGCACCGCCATCCCGGCCCGGTATCTACTGGCCTGCGTCGACGGACACCTGGACGAGTTTCCGTACGACCTGTGGGTGCACCGCGGACAGCCGTGCAACCAGGCGCAGCTGCCCGCTCTGAAGATGGTCGACCGGACCGCCGGCAAGGGCGCCTCGGCAGTGATCCACTGCGCGTCCTGCGACATGCGGCGGCCCATGAACGAGGCCCAGGGCGAGGCCGGCAGGGCGAAACTCCCGCAGTGCCGCGGACGCCACCCCCACCTGGACGCCTTCGAGCCCAAGGGCTGCCGCAACGAGACCCGGCTGATGCTCGTCGGAGCATCCAACCTGTGGTTCCCGGCCACACAGTCGATCATCGTGATGCCGGAGTCCCAGGAGGAGGAGGCCAGCGACCTGGCCGACCGGGTCCGCACCGCGCTGGGCGACAAGCTCGCCAAGTACCGCGACAACCTGGACCTGATCCGGGACCTTCTCGGCATGGACGGCGGCGTCGACGTCACCGGCCTGTCCGACCACGACCTGGAGCAGGTCCTGCAGGCCGCCTCCGCCCCCATCGACACCCCGGAGGAACAGGAGGAGAAGCTCCGCGACTGGGACCCGGTCGACCTCCTCGTCCCCGAATGGCGTTACCTGCTGCGGGACATCGTCGGCACGCGCGTCGAGGACCCCAAGAGCGGGCTCACCCTCGCCACTCGTAATCGGGGTGACGCCTTGCAGTCTGAGATCACCCGTGTGCTCGCGGTCGAACGCCTCCGCAAGGTGAATGCCTTGGTCGGCTTCACCCGTATCGACGACATGGACCGCGTCGGCGACCTCCCGCGCCGCCTGGCCCCACTCACGCGTACGTCCCGGCCGAGTTGGACCGTGGCCACCGAGGACCGGGGCGAAGGCATCTTCCTCCAGCTCGACGAGAACGCCGTCGCCGCATGGGAGAAGCGCGTCCTGGACACCGACCTGTGGAAACTCCACCGCGAGGCGCACCGCAGGAACTTCGAGCGGCGCTTCTCCGACACAGCGGGCCAGATCGACCCCGACAGCCGACTGAAGCCCCCGCGCTACTGGCTCGTCCACACCCTCGCCCACATCCTCATCCGCGAACTCGCCCTGACCTGCGGCTACTCGGCCGCCAGCCTCAGCGAACGCCTCTACGCATGGCCCGCCGCCGAAGGCCGCGACCCCGCGGCCGGCCTTCTCATCTGCACCACCGCCTCAGACAGCGACGGCACCCTCGGCGGCCTCGTACAGCTCAGCGAGCCAACACGCCTCCAGCGGGTCGTCGGCAGTGCGCTGCGCAAGGCCGCACGCTGCTCCTCCGACCCCATCTGCTCCAAGCGCACCCCACAGGATCCCGAGGACTTCCTCCACGGCGCCGCCTGCCATTGCTGCGTCATGGCCTCGGAGACCTCCTGCGAGCGCGCCAACCGCTTCCTCGACCGTCGCTTCCTCCTTGACCTGCCCGGCAGCGACCTCGGCTTCTTCCAGGCCCATGACTGACACGGACGCGCCACGGCAGCTCGGTCGGCTCCTGACCGGAACCGAGGCCAAGGACATAGCGGACCGCCTTGCCGACGGCGACACCTTGACCACCGCGCTCAAGGTCGTCGCGGTCGGCCAGCGAGCAGAGGTCCGGCGGCTACTGGAGGCGGTGGCCCGAGACGCCGGAGCGACATGCCAGCAGGTTCTCGTCCTGCGGGCGATCGAGGGGGCACGGGCACTGCCGACCACCCTGTCACCGCTGTGGACCATGCCCGGACACCTGGCCCAGAGCGGGCCGCTCACCACTTCAGTCACCCGCCTCGTGGACAGCGCCCGCCACGCGATCACCTGCTCGACCTTCAACTTCCAGCGCAGCTCGGCGCTCTGGGCGTCACTGCGGACGGCCGCACAGCGCGACGGCGTTGCCGTCCGCGTCTACATGGACACCCGGGCCGCCGACGGCAGCGGACAACACTGGTCCCCGTCGACCACAGAGGTAGCCGCGCACCTGGCTCCGGCCGAGGTATGGCGGACCAAGGAATTCGACGGCGAGTACGTCCGCAATCACGCCAAGTTCCTCGCCATCGACCATCACCTCCTTCTGGTCACCAGCGCGAACTTCTCCCGGAGCGCAGAGCACAACAACGTCGAGTTCGGCGTCCTCATCGACAACCCGAACCTCACCGAAGCCGTCGAGCGCGAGCTGCGGGAGGCAGAGGGGGCCCTATACGAACAGATCTCCTGACGCGCCCGGTCCTGGGCGCCCGCCAGCCGGGGGTCGGGCCTGCCGGAAGAGGCCAGGGAGGGAGCGGCGCGGGGCACCGCATGTTGTGGCCTTGTTCGAAACCGACAACCAGGGCCCGGGTGAGGGGCTGATGTCGCGGCCTGGAGCTGAGGCATCACGGAAGACGACAGGGGGAGCACAAGGGGAGCGCGGACGCTTTTGGACGGTGCATCACCGGGCGTGCGTGGAAACCTGGGTGATGCGACGGTCGGCGATTCGGACTCGCCTACCGCATCGGGCATCATGAGGCGGCAGCCCGTATCGGGCCTCTCACATGCCTCTCACGGATTGCGTGTCACGAGGCAGCAGTGCGCAGCTCGGCCGGTGGATGAAACAGGCCCTGGCCCATGGACTATGGACATTGCGGACTGCCCATCACCCTTGTTCGAACACTGGGGGTCAAGGGGTCGCAGGTTCAAATCCTGTCGTCCCGACGGTGTAGTCGCAGGTCAGAGGCCGTTTCCGATCATCGGGAGCGGCCTTTGGCGTGCACGTGTTTGCTCCCACGTGGGAGCCCTCTGGGAGCGCTCGTGCTCCCATGCTCCCAAGACGTCAATCGTGCCCATTTTGTCCGTCGCTCGATCCGGTCGATGTGCCCGGCGGATCGCGGCGGTAGGGCGCGGTCGTCAACCGTACGCTGTCGCTGTCGTCCGTTCGTGATGGGCGGATATGGGTGCGGCGTGACTGCCGGGAGTCAATTGCCCCTTGTCGCCCGGCCGTGCGTCTTGACCGGTCCAAGATCGGCTTTGCTCCCAAGCGACTCCCTGGCCCACGGGTTGGAGAGTGTGGCGGGATGGCGTCGGCGAGATATCTGAGCAGCTCACGGCGGTTGAGGGCGTTAGCCTCGGTCGTCGGTTCGGTTCACGGTGAGGCGATGCCCCTTGTCGGTTGCCGTCTTCTGTTGACTCCCGGAGGCGGGAGCGGCGTTGGTGACTGCTGTGGGCCTGGCGATCGCCGTTGTTCGCCTCATGCGACGGGGGATACGGCACCCCGGGGGCGACCGATGAGCGGGTGCTTCGCGGCTCGCTGCCTCCGTGCTGTCTCGAAGGACTTGGTCGGCAACCAGGACTCCAGTCGTAGATCGTGATCTTCAGCGTCGGAGGTCTCTCTGGTGGCGGTAGTGGTCGGCTTGGTGGGGGTGTGGGGGCGGCACGTAAAGTGCCCGGATGGTCGGGGTACCAGAGGCATTCGCGCGGAGCACCATCGAGCGTGAGAGAGCCCGGAGTGGCGGGGCTGGCCGAACTTCCTCGGATCGTGGAGGAGTTGTTGGGGCGCTGCCGGGGCGTGCGGATGGCGGGGTCATGCATGGGTGGTCGGGCTCGTCGTGCCGGTGCGATGGCGGGCCGAAGGGACGGCTGTGTTGAAGGTGTCGTTTCCGCATCCCGGTAATGTTCGTGAGCCGGACGCGTTCGCGGCGTGGGGCGGGCGCGGTGCTGTCCTGCTGTACGAGCGCGACGACGAGTGTTTCGCGATGCTGCTGGAACGGGTCCACGCGTCGACCTTGGCCTCAATCGCCGCCTGGCCATCCCCGCGTCGCCTGGCCGGCTACGGTCACGGGCGGCGGTGACCGGGGCCGCGGATCCCCGCGGAGCCCACACTGAGCCTGTGAAGCACTGGTCCGTTGGCCGCAGGTTCGAGTCCTGGGTAGGAGTCACAACCGAGGGCTGGTCGTACCGGACCCCCTGCTACCTACGGAGACGCCCTGATTATGACGATGTCGGCGCGTCTGCCGAAGACGCGGGCCCGTTGATGGCCAAGGAGGGTCTGGGGCTCTCTCCTCGCCCACGGGATCGCGGCAGCCGCTCGGTGGCCTCGCAAGCAGCCAAGAAGCACAGGTGAGGGTGGGAGATTCATCAATGCCCGGCGAGCCCGTCGTCGGAGCCCTTCGTCCAGGCCGGCCCGGGGATGCCAAGATCGAAGGCCGGTCATGTCCGCGTCAGCTCTGTCGGTGTGCTGCCCGGGTCCTTCCTGCCTTGATCACCTGGACCGGAGTCCAACCATGGCCATATCCCGGGTGTCCGCAGCAGCTTCGATACTCTCAACCGTCGCTGTCGGCGCGCTGCTCGTGGGCTGTTCCTCATCGAGCACACCGCAACTGTCTGCGGACAAGCTTGCCACCAAGGTCGCCGAGATGCTGGCTGCGGAAAAGGGCCTGTCAAAGCCGCAGGTCACATGCCCCGAGGACCTCGTCGGCAAGGTCGGCACCACCACCCGGTGCACGCTCACAGCGGACGACGGCAGCACCTTGGGCGTGACGGTCACCGTGAAGTCGGTCGATGGCTCCGAGGTCAACATCACGGCCAAGGCCGACGACACGGTTACCCCGGCGCCATCATCGAGCTGACCATTGATTCGGGTGATACCGCCCGATGCTGAGACTCAGCCAGGAGCTCCTCGACCCCGATGACCAGCCGCTACTCCAGGAGACTCATGGTCTGGTCGATCGCCGGTACGCGATGGTCGACGTCCCGGTATCCGGAGCTGTAGCAGCCGGCGCGGACTGCTCCTTGGCTGCGTAGGTGAGGACGACTCGCCGACAAAGCCAGTCCCTGAGGGCTACCCGGCGGATCACGGGCGGAGCCAGAGCCGGAGGGCGGCAACAGTGACGGTGCCGTCCCGTCGGACACCGCCTAAGACCACCGAGTCCTGTGGGCCTTCCGCCTCGCCTTGCCCCCCGTAAGAGCGCCCACCTCCTGCGGCATGCCGGGCCGCCCGCTGGGCCGACAACTACGGCAGCCCCGTGATCCATTCACGCGCGCACCGGGCCTGGCACCGAGGAGCGCACGCATGCGCCGAGCCGCGTGGCACGACATCAGTCGAATCGGGCCGCGAAGCGCCGCCGCAGGTCGCTGTAGTCCCAGGCGGGGAAGAGCCCGGGAAAGTGGTCCAGCATCGCTGCAAGGCCGGTGCGGATGTTCTTGAAGTACGGATCGGTGAACGGGACCTCGTCGGTAAACAGGTACTGCCACCCGTACGTGCCCTTGGTCAGAACCAACTGTTCCAGGTATCCGCTGTAGGTGAGATCCAGCCGTACCAACTGCTGGCTCCACCCCTGGACCTCGTTCATGTCCATGTCGTAGTACCAGATCTCCAACGGGTCGGTCTGCCGCTGGATCCGGATCGCCGCGAGCTGTCCTGCCGCCGTGAGCGGGGTGTCGTCGATGACACGCAACTCGGGGCAGAGCTCGGCCCCCGGCCAGCCGGAGGGGATCAGATCGGGCGGATACTTCCTCACCGCGGTGAATAGATCGGTGATGCGGAACTCGCCACCCAGCTCCGGCAGACCCACCCCGGGTGCGCTCCGCCAGAGGTTGGCGAGCTCGGTGATGCGTGGGCTGTTCACGCACAGTTCGGAGCTGAACACCACGCCGTCCCACTCAGGTAGGTAGCTGAACAGCACCGGCGTCCTCTCGAAGATCTGGCCCAGCTCGCCGGTCAACGACCGGTCCACCGCCAGGTGCGGGCAGTCCTGCAACTCCTGTTGGGTCTTGAGTAGCCGTTGCTCGATCGGAGTGGGGGCACGCATGGGCCGAGCCTAGCCAGGCGGCGTCATCTCCGCCCACCGAACTGCAGGTCGATGATCTCCATAACTGGGACATAGCGCGTAGTTCGGCTACGAATCGGCAGTCGCCGTGACATGCGGGCCTTCGCGAGTCCGCGATGATCCACCGGACAAGCCTTAGGTCGGCGAGACTCTTAAAGTGGCGCAGAAGAGGAGAACTGGCGCGCGGCTGGCCGACAAGGCCTACTCGTCCCGGGTGATCCGCTGCCACCTGCGGCGGCGCGGAATCCGGGCGGTGATCCCGCAGCCCGCCGACCAGGCCGCCAACCGAACGCGGCAGGGCAGCCGTGGCGGCCGCCCGCCGGCCTTCGACCGTGAGGCATACAAACAGCGAAACACCGTCGAACGCTGCATCAATAAGTTCAAGCAGTGGCGCGGCCTGGCCACTCGCTATGACAAGACCGCCATACCTCACCAGCACGAGGCATACGCCGCCCTCGTCGCCGAGGCCGCCAAGTACGAGAGCCACATGCTCCGGGTGTACCTCAGCACCATCGACCCCGGGATGCAACGCCGCTGGAACGACACTCTCACCACCCAGGACAACGAAGCCCTTGTTTTCGCCGCCGCAGCCGTCCGCCTCGAAGGACCGGCGCATCTCGCTGATCTGGCCCACGGGATCGAACGCGCTCGAATCACGTCTACGGCGCCGTGCTGGAACTCCAGGATGCCGAGGACCCCGTCACGTCTCCCGCGAACGCGAAGTTCAACGAGCGGCACAACACCTTCAAGGACAGGGCAAAGGCGTTCGTCGAAGCCGCCAGCGCACACCTCAACGGCTCGGATGGTCGTCAATGGACCTATGCTTCAACTCCGCATCGTCAGCTTCGGATACGGATCCGGAAGCCCTGGCCCGCCTGTGACCTCCTCTTCGACGCCCCGCCACCTCGGCCCGCCCGCGCACTGGGGAGCATGATCTTGACCATGGACGACAGCGAACTGCAACTGGAGTGGTTCAGCCACCTCACTCGACGGCGAGGGGAGCCGCCATGCGGACCGGAATCGTCATGACAGCAGGGCCGGGTGTGGAACACCTGGCCGCCCGGGCGGAGGAACTCGGCTTCGACAGTTTCTGGGTGTACGACACGCCGATGATCCACGGCGATCCGTTCGTGAGTCTCGCACTCTGCGCCAAGTCCACCCACCGGATCAGGCTCGGCATCGGTGTCACCTCACCGGCACTGCGTTCCGCGCCCGCCGCGGCGGCGGCCGTCAGCAGCCTCAACGCCCTCGCCCCCGGCCGCATCGTCTGCGGGGTCGGCACCGGCAACACGGCGCGCCGTACGCTCGGCATGCGGCCTACGAAGATGGCGGAGCTGGAGTCGTTCACGGCCGCCCTACAGGATCTCACCGCGGGCCGCGAGTCGGACTACCGCGAGGGGACCCGGTCCAGCAGGGTGCGATTCCTGCACGTCGGGCCGTACGTCAACACCGAGGCTCCCGTGGAGTTCGTCGTGGCCGCGTTCGGCCTGAAGGCTGCCGCGGTCGCCGGCCGGCTCGGTGCGGGAGTGATCTCCTTCGGGATGCACGACCCCGCGGCCTGGTCCGCCCTCGGCCAGGCCCGGCGGGCGGCGGCGCGGGACGCGGGCAGCGCCGAGAAGACCCGTTCGTATCTCATGTCCTCCCTGCATGTCCTCGCCGACGGCGAGGACCGCTACGGCGATCCGGTCAAGGACTCGATGGGGCACATCGCACTGAGCGCACTGATCCTTGGCGCGGAGAACCCCGCCTTCCGCGCGGCCCTCCCTGTAGAAGAGGCCGCAGCTGTCGACCGTCTGCTCCAGTCGCGCGGCACCGCCCCCACCGATCCCAAGCTTCACCAGGCGCTCTACCGCAACTACCTGGGTCGGCTGTCCCCGAGGACCGCGAGCTCATCGTGCCCTCCCTGGTGGACAAATTCGGCCTGGTCGGTACCAGGGGCGAGGTCACCGAGCGGATCAACGTGCTGGAGAAGTCGGGGGTCGACGAGCTGGTGATCCAGCCCGTTGTGGACCCGGAGACCGAAATGGCCGAGCTCGCACGGCTGCTGGCCTGACACTCAGCGAAGGACGGCCGTCGGATCGTCCAGCGGGCCGCTTGGGCTGCGGTTCGCGGTCGAGCAACTCGGCGTCGATCCGGTCGAGTGGTCCGCGTACGGGGTGCGGAAGCAGAGCCGCTACGAGCATGCCTGGGAGATCCGGGACGCCTTCGGCTACCGCGAGTTCGGCGAGGCCGAGTCGGAGGTCACGAGCGTTCCTGGCGGCGCGGGTGTGGCGTCGGTGGAGGGGCCGCGGGCGCTGTTCGACCGGGCGGTGGTGTGGCTGGTGGAGAACCGGGTGCTGCTGCCGGGGATCACGACGCTGACCCGGCTGGGTGGCCGAGACCCGGGCCCAGGAGATGGCCGAGCGGTACCGGACTGGACTCGGCGGTGCCCGGTGAGCTGCGGCAGGCGATGGTACGGGATGGGCTCGAAGGGGCCGAGCCTGCGGGACCTGGAGGAGACGCGGAAGACCGCGACGATGCTGGCCACGGTGAGGCACCTGGAGACCGCCTCTGTGGACGACGCCCTGGACCTGCTCGACGTGCTGATGGGCAGCCGTCGATGCCCCGCGCTACGTGCGGGGCACCGACCCCCGCCATCGGGTCAGGCACGCATGAGGGCGCGGTCCGGAGCGATGGTGACGTGGCTGTCGACAGGGGTGCCGAAGTTGAGGAAGATCGCCGGAACCGTGCCAGCAGCGTCGTTGCTGGCGAGGGCGGAGCGCTCTGGCGAACAGCGTCGCATCAATCGCCAAACTCCTCGGGGTCTCCGTCGGCACTCTCTACAACCACATCCCCGACCTGCAGGAGCTGCGGGCGAGCCGACTCCCGCGCCACATCGAGCCCATCGCCCGCTGAACCGTCTGTCACGTGGCCACGGCGACGGCGTCGTGGTCGGCGAACAGTTCTTGGAGTACCTCTCGGGTGCTGTCCATCGCGGTGACGATGGAGACGCACAAGCCCAGCGCGCGGGTGGTGTCCGCCGGCGACAGGGAGCTGTCCAGTCCGTGAACGAGCCGATTGCGGATGCGGCGGGCGCTCGCGCGGACGGCGAGGGTGAGCGTGGTGGCCAAGCTGCCGTTGAGGTTGTTCTCGCTGAGGCGGTGGTGGAGGCAGGCGATCCGGGCGTCGAGCTGGCCGTGCAGTAGGTAGGTTTCGCCCGACGCGGTGGCCATGAAGTCGTCCAGGAGGTCCGTGGCGCGGTGCGCGTCGGCGACCACGTCCACCAGCGTCTGCGTCCTGGCACCGCCGGCACCGCCGGCACCGGCGGCTTCGGACGGCGGCACCGGCAGGGTGCCGGGGACTTCCACCTCCTGGTACGCGGCATAGGGATCCGGCTGCCGGGGAAGCGGAACTTCCCGGCTGGGTGCCGCGTGCCAGTACACCAAGCCCCAGCCACACTCTGCGTCCAGGCTCTCCTCGATCGCCCGCAGCACACCGGCCTCCGCCGCGGCCAGCAGAGCGTCGAGCGCTGCGTCGGCGTCGTGGTTCATCGTGCACCTCCGGATGTCAGGCCCAGCGCTTCCTTGGGATGAGCACGAGCACGTGCGAGGTTCTGACGAACCGCCGCGGGCTGCATGCCCAGTGCCCCACCGATCTCAGCGGTGGTGAAGCCGTCCAGATGCCACGCCATCACCTGACGCTGCTTCATCGGCAACCGGCTCAGCGCCGCGTAGACGCGGGCCTCCTCCTCGCGCAGCACCACCGCGTCCAGCGGGCAGGAGAACACCGCCCGATCCGGCCCCTCGTCGGTCAGTTCCTCCTCCAGCCGCGGGGACTGCCGCAGATACAGGCGGATCGCCACGGTGCGCAGCCATGCGGCGCGGGGTCTCGATGATGTGCCAGGAGGAGAACGCCTCGATGAAGGCTTCCTCATGCTGTTGTCAATGCGGCTTCGAGTGATCGTGGCCCGTTCCGGGGCCTGGCCTGGATCTCCTGTTGGAGCGGCGGCCCGGCAGCCGCCGCTCCAGCCCTTACTCGCCGATGGCTGCCCGATAGCCCGCGGCATCGAGAAGGTTGTCGAGCTCTGCCACGTTGGACGGCCTCAGCTTGAAGATCCACGAGCCGTACGGATCGTTGTTCACCTCTTCGGGGCTGCCGGCAAGGTCCTCGTTCACGGCGAGAACCTCTCCCCCGACGGGGGCGTAGATGTCGCTGGCGGCCTTGACGGACTCCACGACCCCAGCTGCGTCGCCAGCCGCGAAGACCTTCCCGACTTCGGTCAGCTCAACAAAGACGACGTCGCCAAGCGCTTCCTGCGCGTGGTCGCTGAGGCCGACGCTCACAGTGCCGTCGCTCTCAAGGCGTACCCATTCGTGGCTCTCTGCGTAGCGCAGTTCGACAGGGATGTTGGACACGGGCGTTCTCCAATCAAGGCGATGGCCACACGGCCGCTGCCATCTTGCACGACAGAGAGCAACCCCTTGATCACTTTCGGGCGAAGTCGCTGGTCGCAGTCAAGCGGTTGCAGCAGCCGGCGGTGTGACCTGGTACTGCCGTCGGTCACGAATCAGGGCCCACAGGACGTTGACACGCCGGCGGGCCAGGGCGAGCACGGTCTGGACGTTGTTTCTTCCCCTCGGCGCGTTTGCGGTCGTAGAACTTCCGCGAGTTCGGGTCGCAGCGGACACTGACCAGCGCGGAGGTGTAGAAGACCCGCTGGAGCCGCCGGTGGTAGGTGACCGGCCGGTGGAGGTTCCCGCTGACCCTGCCCGAGTCGCGGGGTGCGGGGCGACGCCGGCGAAGGCCGCCAGTGCGTCAGGGGAGTCGAAGCCGTCCAGGCCCCCGCCGACGGCGGCCAGGAACTCTGCGCCGAGCACAGTGCCGATTCCGGGGACGCTCAGGACGATGTCGGCGAGCTCGTGTTCGCGAAACCGGCCCTCGATGAGCTTGTCGATCTCGGAGGTCTGCTCGTTGAGGGCCATCACCTCCTCGGCCAGGGTGTGGACCAGCTTCGCGAAGGTCTTCTCCCCGGGGACGGAGGTGTGCTGCCGCTCAGCGGCCTCAACTGCCGTTTCTGCAAGGTACTTGCGTTTCTAACCTTGCGGTTGGCCAGCCACTTGGTCAGCCGCGTGATGCCGGCCCGGCGGATCGCGGCCGGGGTCTGGTGGCCGTTCAGCAGCTTGAGCGGGCCGGTGTTGGTCACATCCAGGGCTCGCTCCAGGGCCGGGAACATGCTCAGCAGGGTGCCGCGCAGGCGGTTCACCACGCGGGTGCGGTCCTCTACCAGGTCGGCCCGGCGTCCGGTCAGCAGCTTGAGTTCGATCGCGGCTTCGTCGCCGGGGCGGATGGGGCGCAGATCGCGGCGCATCCTGGCCTGGTCGGCGATCACGTAGGCGTCGCGGGCGTCGGTCTTGCCCTCGCCGCGGTAGCCGTCGGATGCCCGGTTCACCAGGCGCCCGGGGATGTAGAGGACTTCCTGGCCGTGGTTGACCAGCAGGGCCAGCAGCAGCGCGGGCTCGCCGCCGGTCATGTCGATGGCCCAGGTGACCTGCCGCCCGTCGGCCAGGTCGAGGACGTCGCCGATCAGCTTCAGCAGCTCGGTCTCGTCATTGGCGACCCGCCGCGACAGCAGGGTCTTGCCGCGGCGTCCAGCGCGAGGCCGTGGTGATGGCCCGTGCCGCTGTCGATCCCCGCCCATATTCCTGACGTGCTTGTTCGTTCGGCTCGTACCACGGACGACTTCGCCGGCATTGCTCTACGCAGCGACTTGATGCAGCGACTTGTTCGCACTTCCTAATCGGCGGCCGAGTCGTCGTGGGGTGTCGGGCGGCGAAGCCTGCAGAGTCACAAGTCAGCAGCCGCCTGATAGCAACACCCGGCACCCCTGGGTGACCCAACCCTACGAATGGCTCGATCAACCCGATCAGAAGGTAGAGCCGTCTGACTGCGATGACGTGGCCGTCGTAATAAATTCTGCGATCGGACGTAAGAGACCGTGAGGCTCGTGCCTCGCACGTCTACTTAGGAGAGCCCTCCATGAGCATGGGCAACTGGGTATGGCCCGGCGCCGTAGAGCGAAGACCACGCCTTCGGAATTGCCCCGCGGGTGCGGGGACGACCCCTTCGACGGCAGCCGGGCCGGGCAGCACCACCTCTCCTTCGAGGTGGACGCCATTGCGGAGGCCCGCGCCGCCGAGGAGCTCCTGCGCGAACTCGGCGCGGACTTCGCCCATCACGGCGTGGTCGCCCACGGCGAGGGTGCCTCCTCCGGAGGGATCTTCTTCACCGACCCGGACGGCACCCGCCTGGAGATCTACGCAACCACCGGGGCCGAGGACGCCCCCGTGCCCTCAGCGGCGGCTCCCACCTGCGGTTTCTTCTAGTCAGAACTGGCACTGAGAGGAAGGGGAGCAGCCATGACCGGCAGCCCGAGTCCGAGTCCGAGTCCGAGTCCGTACGGGCCTGGGGAGCGTGCCGTGCAGCGCCGGGCCGGAGTGATCGCCCAGGCCGATCACTCCGGGCTCGCCATCGGCAACGGCATCCGGGATGTGGCCGCGGCCTTCCTCGGGCTTCAGCCGATGCTGGTGATCGGTGCGGCGGATCAGGGCGGACAGGTGTGGAGTTCGCTGCTCACCGGTCCGCCCGGGTTCGTCACCGCCACCGGCCCGCACTCCATCGGCATCACCGGCCGGGTGCACCCAGGCGATCCGCTGGCCTCCACCCTGGCGAAGGGCCCCACGAGCATCGGCACCATCGCCCTGGACCCACGTACCCGGCGCCGGATGCGCCTCAACGGCACAGCCCGACCGTCCGCGCGCGGGCTGGCCGTGGAGGCGAGGCAGGTCTTCTCCAACTGTCCCAAGTACCTGCAGAAGCGGTTGCTGGAGGAGGCCGTACCGGGCCGGGCCCCCGGCGCTGTGCGCCGAGCCGCCGTGCTCAGCGAGGCGCAGACGGACGCCATCCGCACTGCCGACACCTTCTTCATCGCCACCGTGAGCGCCGGGGACGGTGCTGCGGCCACGTCCGGCCCCGCCGACGCCAGCCACCGCGGCGGCCTGCCCGGCTTCGTTACCGTGGTCTCGCCCACCCGGCTGAGCTGGCCGGATTATCCGGGCAATGCGATGTTCCTGACCCTGGGCAACCTGGAGGCCGATCCGCGTGCCGGGCTGCTGTTCGTCGACTGGGTGTCCGGAGACACCCTGCAGCTCACCGGCACCGCCCGCACCGAGTTCAGCGAGTCCGGGCGCACCGTTCACTTCGCTCTCGACGAGGTGGCCTGGACCCCGGCCGCCAGCCCACTGCGCTGGTCCGCCCCGGAGTATTCGCCCGCCCACCCTCCCCTGAGGGGAGCGTGAACGCCGCATCGGGGTCAGCCTCCGCTGACTGGCCCCCGGTCCAGGGGCCTGCCACCCCTCAGGCGCGGACCAGGCGTGCGATGGCCTGGGTCGCCTCACTCACCTTCGACCGTGCCTCGTCGCCGCCCTGGGTGAGGGCCTCGGAGACGCAGCAGTTGAGGTGTTCTTCAAGGAGGGTGAGGGAGCAGGACTGCAGAGCGGCGGTGGTGGCTGATATCTGGGTGAGGACGTCGATGCAGTACGTGTCCTCCTCGACCATGCGCTGAAGTCCGCGTACCTGCCCTTCGATTCGGCGCAGGCGCCGACGGATCTTGTCCTTGTGGTCCTCGTAACCGGCCATGGGAGTCCTCATCTCGTGGGTGCAGGGATGCCAATGAGCGCGGTGTGCCAGTGAACGCGGAAGGGCGGACCGGGTCGCCCGGTCCGCCCTTCCGCGGTGGTCTCCGGGTCAGCCGGTGGTGGGCTGGAAGCGGCGGAGGCGGAGGCTGTTGCCGACGACGAAGACGGAGGAGAAGGCCATGGCGGCTCCGGCGATCATCGGGTTGAGGAGGCCGGACGCGGCCAAGGGGAGGGCGGCGATGTTGTAGGCGAAGGCCCAGAAGAGGTTGGACTTGATGGTGGCCAGGGTGCGGCGGGCCAGGCGTATGGCGTCGGCGGCTGCGCGCAGGTCGCCCCGGACCAGGGTGAGGTCGCCGGCTTCGATGGCGGCGTCGGTGCCGGTGCCCATGGCGAGTCCCAGGTCGGCCTGGGCGAGCGCGGCGGCGTCGTTGACGCCGTCGCCGACCATGGCCACCGAACGCCCCTCGGCCTGGAGCTTCTTGACGACGTCGACCTTGTCCTGCGGCATGACCTCGGCGAGGACCTCGTCGATGCCGACCTCGCGGGCGACGGACTCGGCCACGGCCTGGTTGTCGCCAGTGAGCAGGATCGGGGTCAGGCCCAGGGCGCGGAGCCGCCGGATGGCCTCGGGGCTGGTGTCCTTGACCGCGTCGGCGACCTCCAGGACGGCGCGGGCCTGGCCGTCCCAGGCGACCGCGATGGCGGTGCGTCCGGCCGCCTCGGCCTCCGCTTTGGCCCCAGCCAGCGCGGCGGGCAACGTCATCGCCCACTCGCTCAACAGCTTCTCGCGTCCCACGAGCACCGCGTGTCCGTCGACGACGCCCTGGACGCCGAGGCCGGGGATGTTCGCGAAGTCCTCCGGGGTGGGGAGTGCGCCGATCCGCTGGGCGGCGCCGGTGGCGACGGCCTGGGCGATGGGGTGCTCGGAGGCGTGCTCCAGCGCGCCGGCCAGTCGCAGCACCTCCGCCTCGGTGACGTCGTCGGTGGTGTGGATGGCGAGCAGGGTCATCTGGCCGGTGGTGACGGTGCCGGTCTTGTCCAGGACGATCGTGTCGATGGTGCGGGTGGTCTCCAGGACCTCGGGGCCCTTGATGAGGATGCCGAGCTGGGCGCCGCGCCCGGTGCCGACCATGAGGGCGGTAGGGGTGGCCAGGCCCAGGGCGCAAGGGCAGGCGATGATCAGTACGGCCACGGCCGCGGTGAACGCAGCGGTGAGACCGGCGCCGTTGCCGAGCCAGAAGCCCAGGGTGGCCAGCGCCAGGGTGATGACGACGGGGACGAAGACGGCGGAGATCCGGTCGGCGAGCCTCTGGGCGGCGGCCTTGCCGTTCTGCGCGTCCTCCACCAGCTTGGCCATCCGCGCCAGCTGGGTGTCGGCGCCGACCCGGGTGGCCTCGACGACCAGGCGGCCGCCGGCGTTGAGCGTGGCACCGGTGACGCTGTCGCCGACCGCGACCTCCACCGGCACGGACTCACCGGTGAGCATGGAGGCGTCCACGGCGGAGGCACCCTCGACGATGACGCCGTCGGTGGCGATCTTCTCGCCGGGCCGGACCACGAACCGGTCGCCGACCACCAGCTGCTCGGTGCGGATCAGCTCCTCGCGCCCCTCCCGCAGGACGGTGACCTCCTTGGCGCCCAGCTCCAGCAGGGCCTTGAGGGCGGCGCCCGCTTTGCGCTTGGAGCGGGCTTCGAAGTAGCGGCCGGCGAGGATGAAGGCGGTGACTCCGGCGGCGGCCTCCAGGTAGATGTTTCCGGCGCCGTCGGTGCGGTTGATGGTCAGCTCGAAGCCGTGGGTCATGCCGGGGGTTCCGGCGGTGCCGAGGAAGAGGGCCCACAGGGACCACAGGAACGCGGCGCTGGTGCCCACCGAGATGAGGGTGTCCATGGTGGCCGCGCCGTGCCGGGCGTTGGTGAGGGCGGCGCGGTGGAACGGCCAGGCTGCGTACGTCACCACCGGCGCGGTGAGGGTGAGGGACAGCCACTGCCAGTACTCGAACTGCCAGGCCGGGACCATGGCCAGAACGATCACCGGGACAGCGAGCATCACGGCGGTGATCAGCCGCTGCCGCAGCGGCCGCAGCTCGTCGGCCTCCTCGGCCGCCGGGGCCTGCGTGCCGCCTGCGTCGGGGGTCCGCGTACGGGCGGGGGCAGGCGGGGCGGCGGTATAGCCAGTGGCCTCCACGGTGGCGATCAGGTCCTCGACGCTGATGTCACCGGCGTAGTGGACCTTGGCCTTCTCGGTGGCGTAGTTGACGGTGGCCTCGACCCCGTCCATGCGGTTGAGCTTCCTCTCGATCCGGGCGGCGCACGAGGCGCAGGTCATCCCGCCGATGGCGAGTTCGACCTCGGCCGTCTCGGTAACCGTGGTGGTCATCACTGCTCCTCGGGCTTGAGGGGAGGGTGGGTGGGTGCCGGAGCCCGGTGGGGGCGGCCGGGCTCCGGCGATGGGTGGAGGTGGTACGGGAGTGGAGCGCCGGATCAGGCGGCGCGGCCGGTGACTTCGTATCCGGCCTCGTCGACGGTGGCGGCGATCAGGGCGTCGTCCGGCTGACCGGAGGTGGTCACGGTGACCTGCCCGGCGGCGAGGTCCACCTCGACGGCCAGCACGCCCTCCAACGCCCCGATCTCCTTGGTGAGCGTGGCCTTGCAGTGCCCGCAGGTCATTCCAGCGACGTCGTAGACGGTGCGGGCGCCTTCGGCCGCCGCCTTCGCGCCGCCGCCGCTGCTGGAACAGCTGTGGTCGGGGGTACAGCAGGACGACGCGGGCGTAGCGGTCTCTTCGGTGGCGGCGGTGACGGTTGCGGTGGTGGACATGGCTTCCTCCTGAGTTGGCGCTGATACCCCGTGGGGGTATCGCTCGGCGATGTGGTCATGTATACCCCCGCCCCGTATCTCGGTGCAACACTTTCCCGGGCTTGACTTCATACCCCTGGGGGGTATCTTCGAGGTTCGTGGAGCCGCCGATCGAAAGCGGCCATTGCGAAGGGACCGCCTCATGAACACAGCTGTGAAGACCGGAGCGTTCGTCGCCGCACTCGCCGCGGCGTTCGGTGTCGCCTACGGAGCGGGGGCGGCGATGGATCCGGTCGCGGACCCTGAGCCCGCCGCCCACGCCCACCACGGCGCACACGACAAGGAGGAGAGGACGGGGAAGAAGGGGGAGACGGCGGCGGACGCCGGGCACGCGGCGGGCGGCCTGCAGATCTCCGAGAGCGGATACACCCTGGACCTGGACACCCCGCGCATCGCGTCAGACCGCAGCACCGAAGTCCGCTTCTCGGTCCGCGACGCCGCCGGGCGCAAGGTCACCGCGTACCGGAAGGCCCACGGCAAGGAGCTGCATCTCATCCTCGCCGGCCGCGATCTGACCACCTACCAGCACCTACACCCGGCCCGCGCGGCCGACGGCACCTGGCGCACCGACGTCAAGCTGCCCAAGGCGGGCGACTACCGGCTGTTCACCGACTTCACCCCCGCCGCCAAGGGCGCCGGGAACCTCACCCTGGGCGCGGACCTGGCCGTGTCGGGTACGTACCAACCGGCAGCGCTGCCCAAAGCCACCCGCACCACCACAGTGGACGGCTACACCGTCAACCTCGAAGGTGACCTGACCCCCGGAAAGGCCCGCGAGCTGACCCTCAAGGTCGCCAAGGACGGCCGCGAGGTCACCGACCTCCAGCCTTACTTGGAGGCGTACGGCCACCTGGTGGCCCTGCGCTCGGGCGACCTGGCTTACCTCCACGTCCACCCGGGCGGCCACCCGGGCGACGGCGTCACGAAGCCAGGCCCGGCGATCTCCTTCACGGCCACCGCGTCCAGCTCCGGTACGTACCGCCTCTTCCTGGACTTCAAGCACAACGGGACGGTCCGCACTGCGGCCTTCACCCTCCCGGCTACCGCCCCAGACGGCGAGGAGAAGGCGGCCCTCGCCCCGCACGGCGAGGAGAAGAGGGAAGCGACCTCAGCCGAGACCGCGGAGGGTGGCCACCAGCACTGACCGAGGGCGAGGCCGGGCGCGGTCGGTGCCCACGCCGCGGCGGGGGATCCAGGCTGGCTCGTGACCGGCGTGCCCATGAAATCCTTGCAGTTCATTCTGAAGCGGCGCTTTCGATGATCCGGCACACCACGGCATCGTCCCCGCGGTCGGCGGCTCGGCCGGCCTGGGCGCGGGTCCGCTGAAGGGTGACGCGCAGGGCTTGGAGGTCAGCGATGCGCCGGTCGATGTCGGCGAGGTGCTGGTCGAGGAGATCGGTGACGAATCCGCAGGGCTGCTCGCCGCGGCGCTGGAGGTCGAGGATTTCCTTGATCTCTTTGAGGCTGAGGCCGAGGGCCTGGGCCTGGCGGATGAAACCGAGGACGAGGACGGCCTGAGCGGTGTAGGTGCGGTAGCCGGGGGCGGTGCGTTCGGGCGGGTCGATGAGGCCGTTGGCCTCGTAGAGGCGGACGGCCTTGGGGCTGAGTCCGGTCTGGGCGGCGATGCGGCCGACGGTGAGCATTGCGGGTCTCCGCTCGCGGGGTGCGTCTCCGGTGTCGGCTTGACATTGCCCTAAGGACAAGGTTTTAGCGTGCGGGCATGAGTACCGATCAAGGGGACGGCTGTCCTGCGATGACGGTGGAGCTGTTGAGCGACGCGTGCGCGGCGGCGGTGGAGCGGGGCGAGCATGCCTGCTTCGGGATAAGTCCGTTCAACAGCTACTTCTCCACGGCCCGGATCCGCGAGCTTGCGGCGTGGGGGCTGGGGCGCTTCGAGCGCGTGGATTTCTTCGTGCCGGACGCGCCGAGTGCCTTCACCTTCGAGGCTTTGGACTGTTCGCCGGAGAAGGCCGCGTGGAAGGCGCGCAGGCAGGGCCAGTACACCCGCAACAAGATCGCCACGGCGCTGGGTTCGCTCGGGGTGACCGATCCCGGGGCGCGCGTGCTGGGCTGGCCCGAACTCGAGGGCAACGCGGCCTTCGGCCGACTCCATGAGCACGGGCTGAAGCGGTACGCCCAGGACCTGGGCTTCCGGGATGCGTGCCACAAGGCCACCGGCTGGGTGCTGGCCGGGAAGCTGCCCGACGGTCAGCAGTCGGACGAGGAGCAGGTCGAGCATGCTGTGCGCTACTTCCTCGCCGAGCTCCCGATGTTCCTCGACTCCTCGTCCATCGTCGGCGCCGAGGCGTCGGTCTTCTGCTATCACCAGCCGCCCGATGTGCTGCGTCGCCTGTATGCCGGTGAGTTCGGATGGCGGCCCGCCGCTGGGCAGGGCTTCGCCGTGGTGGCTCCGGCCGGACCATCACCGGCTCCCGTTCCCGTACGAAACTGACAGTGAGAGGAGTCATCGCCATGGCCACCACCGCGCAAGCCGGCGTCGGGCACACCATCGAGCTGGCGATCACCGGGATGACCTGTGCCTCCTGCGTGGCGCGGGTCGAGCGGAAGCTGGGCAAGCTGCCTGGGGTGAGCGCCACGGTGAACCTGGCGACGGCGACAGCGCATGTGACCCGCGAGGACCCGGCGGTCGACGTGGCGGAGTTGGTCGCCGCTGTCGAGGCCATCGGTTACGGCGCCGAGGTGGTCGGGAGCGGCCCAGGGGAGGCGGAGGAAGCCGAGGTCGTCGACGCGTGGCCGTTCCACCGGGCTGCGGCGCTGAATCTGCGGCACGGCTCGGCGACGATGGACACCCTGGTGTCGTTGGGCGTCGCGGCCGCGTATCTGTGGAGCGTGGGCACCCTCGCCGTGGGCGGGGAGCACCTGTATCTGGAGATCGCGGTCGTCCTGACGGCGTTCCTGCTGGCCGGGCGGTTCTTCGAGGACCGGGCCAAGCGGCGGGCCGGGGAGGCGATCCGGGCGCTGATGGACCTGGGCGCCAAGGACGTCGGTGTGCTGCGCGGCGGAGTCGAGGTGCGTATTCCGGTCGAGGAGTTGACGGTCGGGGATCTGTTCGTGGTGCGGCCCGGGGAGAAGATCGCCACGGACGGACAGGTCGTCGAGGGCGCTTCGGCGGTCGACGAGTCGCTGCTGACCGGGGAGAGCGTGCCGGTTGAGGCCGAGCCGGGATCGCCGGTCACCGGCGCCACCGTCAACAGCCACGGACGGCTGGTCGTACGCGCGACGCGGGTCGGGGCGGACACCAAGCTGGCGCAGATCGCCGCGCTGGTGGAGCGGGCACAGACCGGCAAGGCCGCGGTGCAGCGGCTGGCGGACCGGGTCTCGGCGGTGTTCGTCCCGGTCGTCATCGCCCTGGCGATGGGCACGTTCGGCGTGTGGATGCTGACCGGAGCTGCGGCGGCGACCGCACTCGCTGTGGCCATCGCCGTGGTGATCATCGCATGCCCATGCGCGCTCGGGCTCGCCACGCCCACCGCGCTGATGGTCGGCACCGGGCGCGGGGCGCAGCTCGGGCTGCTGACCGTGGCCCGGAGGCGCTGGAGTCGACACGGCGGATCGACACCGTCGTACTGGACAAGACCGGCACCATCACCGAGGGGAAGATGCGCCTGATCGACGTCGTACCGGCCGAAGGTGAGGACGCGGAGGAGGTGCTGCGGCTGGCCGGGGGTCTGGAGGACGCCAGCGAGCACCCCATCGCCAACGCCGTCGCGAGCGCCGCCCGGGAACGCCTCGGCGGACAACCCGGTGGCGGAGCGCTTCAAGGAGTTCGCGACCACCGGCGAGCGCCAGCTCCTGCTCTCCCTCCACACCCGCCATCCGGCCGACGACCAGCTCGTGCTCGCCGGTGCGCTGGAGGAGGCGTACCGGACGCTGACCGGCGCGCCACCCGCCGGCTGGGGCACGGCCGAACCCGCGTCCCTCCCGTGGTCCCGCCGCCAGCTCACCGACGTCGCCCGCGACCGCGCGCCCGACCCCACCTGGACGGTCGTCGTCGGCGACCCCCGGTCCCGGCCCGCCATCGCCACCCTGACCGTCTCGCGCACCACGGGCGGCGTGGAGGAGACCCTGACCCTGGCCGTCGGCTACGCCCCGGACGAGGATCTGCCCCTGGAGGACCTCCCCGCCCTCGCCGACCGTCTCGTACGCGAACACCGCCTGGTCTCGATGCTCGCCCAAGTACGCTCCGGCCGCCGGGACCTGACCGCGCCCGCGCACTTCGAACCACCACCGGTGCCCGTGGGCTTCGCCCTGGGCCCCGAGGACGTCCACGAGATCGGCCCCACCCACGCCCGCCGCCCACCACAGTCCACCCAGCCGACCGAACTGGGACCCGCGGCCCGCCCCGGCCTCTACTACCCGCTCGGCGACGGCACGTCAGGCGCGGCCTGGGCCGCGTTCGAACAACTCGTACGGCACCTCCGGACGCAGTGACGGGAGGGCACTCCTCCCGCGGCAAGTCACCGAAGCCCTAGGTGGCGCGTTGGCGGAGAAGCGGTCGTTGACCTGGGAGTCGGCGCTGCGCCTTTGCGCATCACATGGCCGGGTCCTTCCCGGCGCGGCGCTCCGATCCGAGGGCGGCTGCGCCAGCGCTTACGGCGGCGGTCAGCGCGAGGCCCAGCACGGCTGGGTTGACGTAGCCGGGAACGGATTCGGCGGCGTAGCTTCCGCCGCCATTGGTCTCGCAGACGAACCGGAGGGCATGTAGTCCACGGTGTAGTCGACGACGCTCAACGTTCGCTCTTCCCCGCCCGGTGTCCGGCAGGGCCGAAGCGGTGAGGAGCCGGTGCCGCCGTCCTCCGCCTCCAGGACCGCACCGGCGACATGGAGCAGGCCCCAGGTGTACAGGGCGGCCGCGGCGGCACCCAGGAGGGCGGCGAGGCTCCGGAGCCGCACCTCTCGGTCGGCACGCCGGATGCCGACCCTGCCAAGGGTGCCGAAGCCGTAGCCGACGAAGGCGAAAGAAGCGACCAGCCCGGCCGGGATGAACAGCAGGAGCAGGAACACCATCCGCCGAGTCCACCAGGACGGGATCACGATGGCTGTGAGGGAGCCCATAATTCCGGCAACAGAGGCGTCACAGCTCACGCAAAGAGCCGGGCCGACCGCTCCGGGGCCGACCAGGTTGCCGCTTACACGGCTACTCCGCTACGGGCAGGCACGCCCTTCCCGCAGGAACAGAGGGGCACCGACACGGTCGCCGCCGTCATCGATGGCCTCGCCGGAGTTGTCCACGGATACGACGCCATTCCCACGCGCTGGACGGAGCCACTGCACATACCCCTACCGGGCGCAGGACAATGTGTCCTGCGCCTGCCCGACCTCATCAGCGCCCTGCGGGGAAGGACGAATGCGGAGACGAGAAGCCAGCCGAGTCGGGCCGAGAGTCCTGATTTCCTGCGGCTTCCTTCTGCGTCGCGAGGCGGCTGTCAGCGCGCCATCATGCGGTCCAGCTCCCGCGCCTTCTCGCGCAACCGGTGCGCCCATGCGTCCTCGTCGGCGTATCCAGATACCGCTGGTTCCGCTGGGGCCTGTACGTCCGCGAGCCCGCCGTCCGGGCCGATGACGGTTGGCGTCCAGCACACGCCAACGCCGGCCCGATCCGCCAGGACCAGCATGGTGGCAACGAATCCCTCGGAGAGAGCCGGCACGATGGAGTGGTGCGTTCGTCTGTACTGAGTCAGCAGGGCATGGACGAAGACGCCGAGGGCGGCCGGGTCGATCTGACACTCATCCGCCTCCATGGGCCCGATGCCGGAAGCGAGGCCCAGTTCCGCCTCGAACACCGCCACCTGCCGCAGGAACAGCCTGGACGCCCCGTTGGACGGGTTCCACAGCGTCTCCTCGCCCATGTCGAAGTACTGACTCATCGCGGTGTCCCCCTGTCGCGCGTGTCACACCCCACTCATCTATCAGACGAGCCTTAGC
This sequence comes from Streptomyces sp. XD-27, assembly GCF_030553055.1. Lineage (NCBI taxonomy): Bacteria > Bacillati > Actinomycetota > Actinomycetes > Kitasatosporales > Streptomycetaceae > Streptomyces > Streptomyces sp. XD-27. The sequence continues at coordinate 1,206,485 of NZ_CP130713.1, read as the reverse complement.
CGTCGCGATCGTTCTGGGGGCGGCCGCGGAGGGAGGAGAGGACGAGGCAGCCGTAGCGCGTGGTCAGGAGCGCGGCGGTGGCGGCGAGGGCTGCGGTGGTGGCGGCGATGAGGTGCCAGGGGTTCTCGTCGCCGAGGACTTGGAGAATGCCCAGGGCGGTGCCCAGGGGGAGACCGAGGATGGTCAGGATGCCGAGGGCGCCGCTGATCTGCTGGTTTTCCTGGGTTTGGATGAATCGGTTGTGGTCGGCGGCTTCGGCGAGGATTTCGGTGAAGCGGTCGGGAAGGCGGTATTGGTGCTGGTAGGCGATGAGGAGGTCGTTGGCGGTGCCGTGGGTGGTGAGGTGCTGGCGCCAGTAGGTGCTGCGGAAGTGGGCGATGCGGCGTTCCAGGGTGGACAGGCGGTGGGCTTCGCCGGGGCCGGTGAAGACGTGGGCGAGGTCTTCGGTCAGGCGGTCGATATGGGTGCGCTGGATCATCCCGAACAGGAGCGCGTCGAGGAGGGTGTCGAGCGGGAGTCCGGTGGCCAGTGGGGAGGCGCTGGTGCCGGGGCGGTGGGCAAGGGAGCGGAGGGTGTCGAGGAGCGCGGGGCCGGCGATGGACAGGTGGAGGACGGCCAGGGCGCGTTCGGGGCGTCGTCGGTGGGGGCGCGCAGGATCTCCACTCCGTCGACGGTGATGGGGCCGTGTGTGTGGCCGGTGTTCCGGTGCCAGCGAGTGGCGTGTTCCGGGGCTCCATAGAGGACCCGTGCGGCTGTGGGGGTGAAGTAGGTGCGGCGCGTGTCGGTGGTCGTGGTCCTGGCACCGTACGCGAAGGGCATAGGGCCTTCGCTCCAAGGAGGGTCGGCGGGCAGGCTTGCCGGAAGTGGGGCGTAGGGATGAACCCGCCGCGGACCACGTGCCGATCCAGACCGCGCCGTCCGCACTTGTTGTAGTAATCGGAGTCGCCCCGGGCCTGACCGATGGCGGTCATGCAGGTCTCCTCGCGCTGGCCACGGTGGACCCGGCGCACCACCCGGGAGCCGGGGCCAGGGTCGTACCGGACGGCCACCGTGCGGCCGGTGATCTCCACGGTGACGCAGCGCTGCGTAGTGGCGGCCGCGGTGGAGGCGGGGGCAGCAGGGAGAAGCCGAACAGCTCGTGCACGCGAGTGCGACGGCGGTCAGGGAGCGGGTAGCAGATACGCGTTCTCCTGGGCCGGTGACAGATGACCACCAGGCCCAACCCGACGCCCTGCCCGACGGCACGCTGGTTCACCCGTTTGCAGGGCGAGGATCGACGCCCGCCAGGCTGCCGGGAGTAGCGGACGGCGGAGGCGCAGCAGAGCTGTGTCTCCTGCGCCGTGGCTGTACCAGTGCTACTGCTCGTCAGTCACTGACGCTCGGACGAGGTCGCCGAGGTGGTCTCGGCCACCAGCTGAGCTACCTCACGCGCGCAACCCCACGACAGGGTCACCCCGGCGCCGCCGTGTCCGTAGTTGTGGATCAGCGGGATGCCGTCTCCGCGGCGGTCCGATTCGACCTGTACCTGGGAGCGCGTGGGCCGGGCTCCTACCCGATGCTCGATGCCCCTCGCCTCCGCCAGCCGGGGATCGATCGCGGCGCAGCGTTCGATGATTCCCTTCGCCGCCTCCTCGTCATCCGACAAGTCTCCTTCGCCGTCGATCGCGGTGCCGCCCAGGACGACCGTGTCGCCGTGCGGGTAGAAGCAGACGAGGGGGCGACAGCCCCGTGTCCTCGGAGAAGAACTGCCTGATGCCGGGGTTCTCCACGACCACGTGCTGGCCGCGGATCGGACGCAGCATGGTGTCCTCGGCCAGCGCGGCCGCGCCCATGCCGGTGCAGTTCACGACGGCGGCCGCGTCCTCGAACTCGTCGAGTCGGCGATGCGGTCGCTGACGTGGCGAGCCACGGCCAGGCAGTCGTCGTACGCGGCGGGGAACGGGTGCTCGGGGGCGAGCCGGTAGCCGGGGCTGACCACCACCGCGTCCAGGTCCCGGCACAGGCGGCGGCAGACCCCGTTGTGGGTGTCGAGATCGCCGACGATGAAGCCGCCCCCGTGGATGAACACGATCGCTGGCGCCGTCCTCGTGCCCTGGGGCCGGTAGACCCGCACCGGCACCCGGCCAGGGTGCTGTCGTCCACCGAACTGACTGCGACGGGCGGCTGCGGCGCGACGGCAGCGACAGCATCCTGTTGCCCGCGCGTATCTCCTCAACTGTCGGGACGGCAGTGGGCGACGTGCCGTCCAGCCCGAACCGCTTCAGCGGCAACCACTTCGCCATCGCTCGGGCGCGCGTCTACCGCTGGTGCGGCTGGTGTGGCTGGTGTGTGGGCTGGCGGGCGGAGACGGACGAGGGTGCTTTGCCGCCTCGGCGGTCTGCGCGGCTGATCCCGGTGCCCGGGCATCGTGTGTTGGATGTGTCGTCGCCGCAAGTAGTGACGATTTCGGCGGGAGCTGTACGCCTCGTCGCCGCAGAGACGGTCCGGGCGCATCCGCGGGTGACCTCCAGCCAGGCGCGGGACGCGGATGCGGTCCAGGGCCGGGATCAGATGCGGGCATCACCTCACTGTCCGGGTGTGATGATCAGGATGGCCAGCGGGCGGCCGCCGCCGTCACTGGGCGGATGAACTGTCGTCGTGCCCCCGCCGTGAACGTCCGATCGCTTCGTCGGCACGATGCCGGGAAGGAAGACGGCACTCGGCGGTGGTGCGGGGGCGCCGCTGGCCGGTTACGGGGCCGCGGGCGCCCCATTCGTGACGGGCGTCTCCACGGCGCGTTCGGTTTTGGTCCAGTGCGTGCGCCGGGTGACGATCTGCCACAGGGCGCACCAGCTGGCTGCGAAGCTGAGGTAGACGCTCACCATGACGGCGGGAAAGCAGCAGACCGCCTTCCAGGCCGGCAGGTCGTCGGTGCGGCGCCAGTAGAGCAACGCTGAAACCAGGCAGCCGGTGAAGGCCAGGAACTGCCAGACCACGACGTTCAGCCACGAGGGGCCGGGGACGAGGTGGAGCATCCCGGTGCCGTCCCCTGACAGGGCGTTCAGGATCAGGTACTGCTGGAGGACTGAGCTGGGCAGGGTGATGAGGTACGGGACGAGCAGGTAGCCGGTGAGTTCCATGCGGCCTAGGACGCCGACGGACGGGCGGGCCCAGAGTTCCGGCAGGCGTGTGATGGCGCTCATGTGTCCGTGGTGCCATCGGGTGCGCTGGCGCAGCAGGCGACGGGGGTTGGTCAGTCCCTGCTGGGAGACGAAGGCTCCGGTAGTGGAGGTGACCGTCCAACCGCGGGCTGCCAGGCTGATGCCCAGGTCGAGGTCTTCGGTCAGGGAGTCCGACCAGGGGTACGTCCCGACGCTGTCGAGGGCGGAGAGCCGGCTGAACTGGCCGTTGCCACCCATGCTCACCGTGCCGGTGGCGATTCGGCCGAACTGGGTCAGCGCGCTCAGCGCCCAGAATTCGAAGTCCTGCAACCGCAGCGCCCAGCGGTGTCGGCCGCGGATGCGCACCGCCAGCTGTGCACCGCCTACCGTCGGCTCCTCGAAGAGCAGCGTCACCCGGCTCACGGCGCCCGGCGTCATCCGGCCGTCTGCGTCCAGCACGCACACCAGCACCTGTCCGGGATCCAAGCCCTCTTCCTTGGCGCGCTCGCGGACGGCGCCCAGCCCGGCGTTGAGGGCGGCGCCCTTGCCCTGTCGGGCGGCGGGCGGTGTCCTGCGGACCAAGGTGACGCGGTCGCCGTATTCGGCGCGCACGATGCGAGCGGTGGCGTCGTCGCTGCCGTCGTCGACGACGATGATGCGCACCCCGGGCTGCCCGTCGAGCAGGCAGTGCAGCGTGTTGCCGATGACGCGCTCCTCGTTCAGGCAGGGGACCAGGACGAAGACGCTCCAGTCGGCGGGCAGCTCGACGGGCCGCCCGTGCGCCGACCTCAGCTGCGCGCGCAGCGAGCCCTCGGCGCAGCGGGCGAAGACGATGCCCAGGATGAGGAGCGAGATGTTGTAGACGCCCGCGAACACGGTGACGACGACAGCAACATGCTGGATGATCGTGTCCACTGCGGCCACCGGGAGCCTCCCTGCAGGCGCCGCCCGGCCTGGAGAAGATCTCGCACTCGGCACCGCCTTCGTCGCTCTTGCCAGGCTGTCCGGCTACCCAGGACAGGTGCTGGATCCACTCCGGTGCAGCCTAGTTCGGCGCCCGACACGGACACCACCGACGCGCGTGTGCGTGCCCCGGCGCACGGTGTGCGCCCCGGGCGCGGCAGCCCTGTCGTACGCGGTGACACCACGTACGAGTGAACGTGCCCGGTCCCCGCTGTGCCTGGCGTGGGACCGGGGCAAGCTGACGGCACTGCCCGAAGTGGGCGGGGGGAGCGTGCGGCGTGAACGGTACTGGCAGCGCGAGGCGCATCGCCCTGGTCGTCGGCACCCGGCCCGAGGCAGTGAAACTCGCCCCGCTCATCCTGGAGTTGCGCCGGTGTGCCTGGTCCCGGCCGATGGTCATCACCACCGGCCAGCACGGCCCGGTGGTGCGCGAGACGCTGTCCTGCTTCGGCATCGGCCCGGATGTGACGCTGTCCGCGCCGCGCGGCGCGGACAGCGTCACGGAACTGACCGCCGGCCTGCTGAGCACGCTCGGCCCGCAGCTACGCAGACCGGGCACCCACGCGGTCGTTGTCCAGGGCGATACTTCCTCCGCCCTCGCCGGGGCGATGGCAGGGTTCTTCTCCTCCGTCCCCGTGGTGCACGTTGAGGCCGGGCTGCGCTCCGGCGACCTGCGCACCCCGTTCCCGGAAGAGGCACATCGCCGGATGATCTCCGAGGTCTGCGACCTGCACCTGGCACCGACGCACACGGCCCTGAAGAACCTGCTGGCGGAGGGCATCAGCGCCGAGCGCATCCTGGTCACCGGCAACACCGTCGTCGACGCGGTCGTCACCGCGAGCCAGCGCACCGCGGACAGCCGCGACATCCTGCCCGGCGACACCACGTCGCCGCTCGTGCTCGTGACGGCGCACCGCAGGGAGAACTGGGGTAAGCCGATCCGCCGCATCGGCGAAGCCGTCGCCGAGATCAGCCGCCGGCACCCGCGGACGACCTTTGTCGTGGCCGCTCACATGAATCCGGCGGTGCGGGCGGAGATCGAGGACTCGCTGCACGGACTGCCCAACATGCGGCTGCCGGGCCCCGTGCCGTACGGGACCTTCGCGCGGATCCTGGCCCGCTCCGCTCTCGCGATCACCGACTCGGGGGGAATCCAGGAAGAGGCCATCGCCCTCGGAGTACCAGTGCTGGTCACCCGGGACACCACCGAGCGCGTGGAAGGCATCAGCTCCGGCCTCGCCCGCCTGGTCGGCACGCACGGACCAGACATCGTGGCAGCGGCGGACAGAGAGCTCGCCCGCGCGAGGCCCCTTCCGCTCGGTGTCCGCCTGCGGGCGGTGGTGCGCGGCACCCCCTACGGCGACGGGCGGGCGGCGGCTCGCTGCGCGGCGGCCTGCGGCTGGCTGCTCGGAGAGTGCCCGCGGCCGCGAGGTCTGCCGGAACGGTAAAAGGCAAGGATTCGTCCTCGCTGGCCGGCGGCGTCTCAAGAAGCCACCATCGCCCGCTCTGGGCCCACTGCTGCGGGCACGATGACCAACTCATTGGCCACGGCTGTCTTGCCGGCCTCCAGGGCGACCGCTTCCACGGTCAGCGCGCCCGCCTGCAAGTACAGCGGCGCAGACTACGAGGGTGCGAAGACACCCGACGCCGGAGATGATGTCCAGGCGCCCGGTGGGCGTCACTGCTGCGGGCGGTCGGAGCCATTCGGAGCTTCCTCGGGCCCGGCCCGCAGATCACGGGCGGCCACGTCGTCGCCGAAGCGGACGAAGGGCCGGTAGCGTGCGGCCCGGAGGTGACACATCAGCCGCAGCGAGGCGCTCGCGGTCTCCCCGCCGGTCGGCGGCTGCACCAGCGACCACGCATCGCCGATGGCCGACTCGGCCAGGATTACATGACGTTCGGCCTCGATGTGATCGGCTTCCAGTAGGGCACATCGAGCAGGGCAGTGCTCCCCGTGTGACCGGATAGATAGCGGCGGACCACCAGCTGATCCAGGACCCCGAACTGCTGCCACGCTGCCGCGGCTGGCTGAAAACGCCAGGCGCCGGATGCCTCGGGGCCGCCGGGTCCCGGGCCTCCGGGTGTACTGCCCGAGCTCGTGTAGCACCCTCTGCCGGTCCGCCACGTACCGGCCGGGGAGGGGAGGGGGGAAGTGCTCAACCGCGGCGACGAGTATCCGCCGCCGCTCGGCGTGCCGTTCCCGGCCTAGCCCGTAGACCTTGTCGTGGAGGGTTACGGTGGGGGCCGCCGAGGTGTGCCGGCGCAACCGGACTTGCAGCAGCTCAAGGACGGCTTCAGCGCGTGCAGCGGCAGACGGGCAGACCAGCCCCATGGACGGGGTGGGTTGGGCGGGCGCGTCCGTGCCTTCGTCACTGGTCCTGGTGGTTTGGATCTCCTTCTCGGACACCGGCAGGTGCCCCGGGCAGGTCGCGTACTCCAAGGTGCGCGAAGAGAGGGGCGCGATGTCTGGACGTCGGTTCTCCGGGGGCGTGATCGGGGGCAGCGCCATGGATCTGGCGGCCTCGCTGCGTCCGCGGGAGCGGCCGGTGGTGGCCTTGTGGTGTCCGTTGCCGTCGCGGATGCATCCGGCGGTCGAAGTGCTCCAGGCCGAGTCGGACCGGTGGGCCGCGAAGTGGGGGCTGGCCCGCGATGAGGAGGAAGCGGCCCGGTTCTCCGCCATTGGCGCCGGCGAGTTGGCAGCCCGCATCGCGCCGTGGGGGACAGCCGTGCAGGCTCAGCTCGGGGCGGACATGCTGATGTGGCTGTTCGCGTTCGACGACGTGTTCTGCGACGAGGGGCAACTGAGCCATGACCCGGCGGGATTGGGGGTACTGATCGCCGACCTGATGCGGACGGCACAGACGGGAGTGGCGCGAGCCGACGAGCCGTTCATGAACGCTTTGGCCGACTTGCGGGAGCGGTTGGCCGGTCTGGGCTCAGGAGTGCAGGTGGGGCGCTGGATTACGACGCTGCGGGATTACCTGGCCTATCAGGTGTGGGAGGCAGGGCATCGCGTGCGGGGGACGTTTCCCTCCTTGGGCGCGTATCTGGTGGCTCGTATCTCCAACGGGTCGATGCCGGTGTGCGTGAACATGCTGGACGTGACCAACGGCTACGAGGCCCCATTACCGGAGCTGGAAGTACCGGCGGTTCGGGCGCTGTCGGAGATGTGCGCGGCCTTGGTGGGCTATGACAACGATCTGATCTCGCATGCGAAGGAATCGCAGCGCTGTGGTGACGGATTGAACTTGGTGGACGCGGTGGCCAGAGAGGGCGGGGGCTTGGCGGAGACCGTCGCGCTGCGGGACCGGGTGATGGTGCGCTACATGGACCTGCGGGAAGAGACCCTGGCCGGGGCGTCGCCGACGGTGGCGTCGTGGGTACGGGACCTGGACGGGTGGATTCGGGGAAACCTGGACTGGGGCATCGGCTCCGCCCGGTATTCGGGGTCCTCGGCGGTGGTGGGGACCGCGCCGACGTGCACGGATCGGACGCCGGTCGCGGGCGTGGAAGAGTGGTGGGTACTGCGGGGATGACCACGGCACACCGGGAGCGGGAAGTGGGCCGACCTCACGCTGGCCGCCGCCGGCGTCAGAGCCGCTGCCCCTCGCCCGGCCAGCAGCGTCGGCTCCTCCCACCGCGGGCAGAAGGCCGCTGACCGCCTCACCGCGGCGTTCCCGAACGCCGTCGTGGTCCACCTCCTGGGTGTGAGCAGTTGCGGTACGGGAAGTAGCGCTGAGATTGATCATGATCGTGGGCTGGGGTTCCTTGACGCTTCTGGCCCGGGATGCGTCCAGTAGTCCGGAGGGCGCGCGAAGCCGGTGTGCGCCGCTGTGACGGCCTCGCGGGTACGCCACCGGCTTCTCGTGCTGGGCGAGAGGCCGGTAGAGGCTGGACAGGCTCGGGTTCTGTCCCTTGTGCTTGCCGATGGGGATGATCAGGTCGGGCTGGATCTGAGCGTGACCAGGCCGAACACGATGTCGCTGTTTATGTGGACAGTTCAAGTTGATCTTCCTTCGGTGTGTCGCTCGGATCGCTGGCGGTGCGGTGTCGACCAGAGAAACCGCCCGCATAGAGTGAGATCTTCGATGGAATGGCAGGGGTAGCGACCGTGGAAATCACCGTCCAGTGGATACGGACGTCCTGGACGAAGCAGTCCCGGGGAGGAGAGGCTGCCGCACGTAGGAACGCGGCTCCGGTCGGCTTCGCTCTCCCCTGCGCGATGCCTTCTTTCGCACACGTGGTTCGCATGCATGAGCGGGACGGTTTTGAGCCGTATGACGGCCAGGAAGATGTGCGCAGGGTCAACGTCCAGATCCGGGAAGCCGAGGGCCGGCTACGAGTCCAGCCCCGGGTGGAGCCCCTGCTTGCCATTCCGCCTCGGCCGCGCAGGCCCCCAGCTGTTCACCTCGTCCCCGGCCAGTGGGTCCGCTGGCAGCTCAACTACCGCTTCAGCAGTACTTCGGGGATGCAGGACTGGTCGTACTGGATGGACACCTTCAACATCGCCTACGGCCCGGTGGACGCCAACGTGTTCTTGTCGGAGCCCACTGTGTACGTCGACGAGCGAGGACCGCTTCGGTAGCGCCACCATCGGATGAAGGCAGCACGCACTGGATGAACTCGCCTCCGCGGTACCCCTCGAACCGCACGTACGGCTGCCTCGGATCAGCGATGCCCTTGGCCGCGGCCTCGAACACACCACCCCCATCCAAAGCGCCCTTGAACGCGTCTGAGAACGCCCCGTCAGCGATCCAAGCACTGCGCCCCTGCTGGTCGGTGCGCGAACTGGCCTGCTCCAGGGCGGTGCCCGGGGCCGTGCTGTCCTCGCGCACGCTTGGCAGCAGGTCACTGTTGACCTTGGCCACCTGGAACTGGCCCTTGCCGGTCTCGGTCAGCTGCCACAACTGCGTCACCAGCAGATCGTCCCGGGACTCGGCCTGGCACTGCGGCACCGGAGAACCACTGCGCCGCCGGTTGACCATGATGTCCATCCGCAGACCGCTGCGCAGATTCCGCAGTACCCGGGCGTCCGGGCGGGCGGTGTGCGGCCGCGCATGCCACAGCTGGTGGTGCCGCTCCTGTCCTTCGCCCAGTTCCTCCTGCACCACCGCGTCATTGGCGTGTCTCCTAACTTGGCGGCGGCGCGAGGGGCTTTCGCGGAATCTCTAGAATCGTGGCGTGGCATTCATGAGCACCCCGCACTGCTGCTTCCTGTGATTGGGAGGCTTTGAGGGCGATGCCGGGCGGCGTCGCCCTCCTTGGTGTGCCTGCTGCGTGAACCACGTTCCCGGCGCTGCCCGTACCGAGGTGGCCGGACGCTGAGCCCGTTCCTTCCGGGGGCGGCGACTTTCGAAGCACGCGTGCAGGCACGGTCCCTTCCCTTCACCGTTGCTAGGAGTGCCTTGTGCCCGTGTCGCTTTGCCCTGCCCTCGAACTACTCCTCGACCTGCTGCGCTGCCCGAGGTGCCGCGCCCGTCTTCATCCCGACCGCGGCGCACTGCGCTGCCCGGCGGGCCACACCTTCAATATCGCCCGCCACGGCTATGCCAGCCTCCTGACGGGCACCCGCGCCACCAGCGGCGACGATGCTGCCATGGCCCGGGCCCGGGATCGATTCCTGGCCACTGGCAAGTACGGGCCCGTCTGCCAGGTCGTGGCCCGTCTGGCGGCCGACGCCGTGCCCGAGCAGGGCACAGTCGTGGACGTCGGGTGCGGCACGGGCTACTACTTGGCCGGCGTACTCGACCAGCTGTCTGGCGCCCGTGGTCTGGGCCTGGACACCTCGGTGCGCGCGCTGCGCTCGGCGGCCCGAGCCCATGAGCGAGCCGCCGCGGCGACCTGGGACGTCTTCCGTCCCTTCCCGCTGGCCGATGGGATGGCCGACGTCGTGCTGGACGTGTTCGCCCCGCGCAACCCCTCCGAGTTTCAGCGGGTGTTGCGCCCGTCCGGCTGGTGACGCCGAGCGCACGCCACCTGAGCCCTGCAGACCTGGACGATGACGGCCTCCTGCCCGACCAGGTCACCGTCTCCGTGCTGGCCACCGTCTACCGGCCTCGGTGACCACGAGCGGGCGCACGCGCCTGCTGACCGACGAGCAGTGGACACGCCTGGCGCCCTATCTTCCCCACGACACGGGGAAGGTAGGGCGTCCCTTCGCCGACCACCGCTGCATCATCGAGGGGATCATCTACCGGTACCGCACCGGCATCCCCTGGCGAGATCTGCCCGTGAGGCGTTCGGCCCGTGGCAGACGGTGTGGAAACGCCATCGCAGGTGGGCTGCTGACGGCACCTGGGACACGGCTCTGGCGCAGCTGACCGCCCAGGCGGACTCGATCGGCGGGATCGACTGAACGGTCTCGGTGGACTCGACGATCGACCGGGCTCACCAGCACGCGACGAACACGACCCGGCCGGAGACGGACGCTGGCGCCGCTACCTGCCGCGGCGAGAGCGAAGCTGCTGTGATCGAGCATGAGCCAGTGGGGCACGGAGTAGGCCGATCCCGCGGGGGCCTGACAACCAAGATCCATCACGCCGTGGACGGGACCGGCCGCGGCGCAGACGCCCGGCCTGCGCATCGGCCCTCAGGGGGACACAGCATCGTCCTGCAGGCGCTGGTCGCGACGTATCGCGAAGATCAGGAGACCGAAACGGGGCCACGAGCGCCGACACATGACGCAGCAGCCACAAGAGCCGTCCATAGCCTCAGCAACGTACGCCGGGCATCGCTGCATAGATAGGGGCTCAAGTTTCGGCAGACCGACTGCGTCTGGGGCGAAGCCGGTGGCCGGGGCGTGGAGGGTGATCTAGTGTCCCGCCCAGGGCCGGTGCGGGGAGGCGACGATGTGCGGTGTGGCGGGCTGGGTGGACTTCTCTCGGAGGCATGCCGGTCCGTCGTGGCCTGAAGTGGTGTCGATGACGGCGACGTTGGTACCCCGCGGTCCGGATGCGGTGGGGATGTGGTGCCGGGCCCATGTTGCGCTGGGGCATCGGCGGCTCGCGGTGGTCGATGTGGAGGCGAGTGCGCAGCCGATGGCCGTGGCCGTGGAAGGCGGCGAGGTCGCGCTGACGTACAGCGGCGAGGTCTATAACTACCGTGCCTTACGGGAAGAGTTGACTGTTCTTGGTCATAGCTTCACCACCCGTGGGGATACGGAGGTGGTGCTGCGCGCCTATCTGGAGTGGGGCGAGCGGTTGGTCGACCGCCTGGTGGGGATGTACGCGTTCGCCATCTGGGACGGCCGCGTCGAGCGGCTGCTGCTGGTCCGCGATCGCCTTGGGATCAAGCCGCTGTACTACCACTGCCTGGACGGCGGGCTGCTGTTCGCCTCAGAGACCAAGGCGCTGCTGGCGCATCCGCAGGTCGAAGCGGTCGTGGACGCGGACGGGCTGCGGGAGTTGCTGACGTTCTCCCGGACCCCGGGGCATGCCGTCTACCAGGGCGTCGAAGAGCTGCGGCCCGGCACGTCGCTCTGGGTGGACCGCTCAGGGCTCCGGGAGCGGACGTATTGGAGTCTCCCGGCATACGAGCACGCCGACGACGCCTCCGCCACAACCGCCACGGTCCGCCGCCTGCTGGCCCAGGCCGTCGGCGAGCAGCTGGACGCCGACGTACCGCTGGGCACGCTGCTGTCGGGAGGACTCGACTCCAGTGCCGTCACCGCTCTTGCTACGCGCCAGCAGCCACCTGGCGACGCGGGACTGTTCAGTTTCGCCACCGGCTACCAGGAGCAGGACGCCTTCCGCCCCACTGCGACCCGGCACAGCACAGACGCCCCCTACGCCCGCCTGGTCTCCGCCCACCTGGGCACCCGCCACCACGAGATCCTGCACCCGCCCGCCATGCTGGCCGACCCCCACCTGCGCGAGCGGCTGGTCCATGCCCAGGATCTGCCGCGCGGAATGGGAGACATCGACGGCGGACTGCTCCTGCTGCTCCAGTGGCTGCGCCCGCAGGCGACCGTCGTGCTCACCGGCGAGGGAGCCGATGAACTCTTCGGCGGCTACCGCTGGTTTCACCAGCCCGCGATCGCCGACACCCCCACCTTCCCCTGGGCCGCCGGCAACCGCGGCCGCTGGGCCCACACCGCCCCGCTGTACACACCGGATGTACGCCGTCTGCTCCAAGGAGACGCCTACCTGGCCGACAGCCATGCCACGGCCTGCGCCGAAGTCCCCCGCCCCGGCGGCGGGCCGGGCACGTGCACCGACGCCGAGCGCGCCGAGCACCGTATGCGCACCGTCACCTACCTGCACCTGACCCGGTTCCTGCCGATGATGCTGGAGCGCAAGGACCGCATCAGCATGGCCGTGGGCGTCGAGGCCCGGGTCCCGCTGTGCGACCACCGCCTTGTCGAGTACGTCTACAACGTCCCCTGGCGCATGAAGGCAACCGCGGGCCGGGACAAGGTCCTGTTGCGGGACGCCGTCACCGATCTCCTGCCCGCGGCCGTGGTCCAGCGGGCCAAGAGCCACTTCCCCTCCACCCAGTCCGCCGCCTACACCACCGCCCTGCAGGCCCAGGCGCGTACGCTGCTCGCTGACCCGGACCACGAGGTGTTCACGCTCTTCGACCATGCAGCCGTAGGCCGGGTCGCCGCGTGGCGACCGGGCCCCCACCCTCACACCGCACTGGAACGGTTCCTGGACACCGCCACCTGGCTCACCACCGTCCAGCCGCTCATCAAAACCGCCTGAGGCGTGGGCGAGAGCAAAGGGGCTCCGGAGCAATCGCGGCGGTCAGATCGATGAGCAGGCTCGCCAGCCGTACCACCACCTTGCATGCGGGCGTCGCGGACCGCGTTGACGGACATGGCGCGGGGTCGGTGGGTGTCGGCCTGCTCGGCCTCGCTGACGTACTGTCAGTCGCTGCCTCCCGGAAATCACTCGTCTGAAACCCGGCTGGGCACCGGCGACAGGCTGAAGCCCGACCGGAGGCCCTCGGCATGATGACCCGTCGCGTGGGGAGGGATGGTGCACGGGCCGACCCGGCGTGGATCTCCGCCAATGAGGGTGGCGACATCCGCGCCAGGGGGCGGCGTCGCGGCTGGGTGGCAGGGAAGGGTGGGAACGATCGTGCAGGAGTGTGGCCGCCATGTGGTTGCGTCGGATGCTCCCCCGACCCGGGTTTGGGCAGCGAGGCCGGCCTCTGGGCGGCCAAGGGCGGTGTGGCGGGCCGCAGGGCTGCAACGCGCTACCGGGGAGGCGGCATGACCGTGATCGTCATCCCGGCCCGGGCTGGCTCGACCCGCTTTCCCGGTAAGGCCACAGCGCCGCTCGGTGGCCGACCGATCGTGCAGTGGACCTACGAGGCCGCCACACGAGCACACAGCGCCAGGCGGGTCGTGGTCGCGACGGACTGCGACCGTATTGCCGAGGTGTGCCGGTCGTTCGGCGCCGAGGTGGTGGTCTCCCAGGGGGCGTATACCACCGGTACGGACCGGATCGCGGCCGTGGTGGCGCGGTGGGACACCGACTGCGTGGTCAACCTGCAGGGGGACGAACCCTTCATGGACCCGGATGTCATCGACCGGGTCGTCGAGGCGGTACGGGCCGGTCATCCGGTGGCCACGGCGGCGGGCCCCCTGGACGAGGCGTGCGGGAGGGACCCGAACCAGGTCACTGTCCTCACCGACCAGAGCCACCGCGCCCTGTACTTCTCCCGCGCCGACATCCCGTACCGGCAATCCGGTGTCGAATTCGAAGAGCTACGCGGCACTGGCCGGGTCGGCGCCCACCTGGGTATCTACGGCTTCACTCCAGCGGCGCTGGCCCACATCGCTGCCACACCACCCGGCATTCTCGAACGCAGTGAGGGACTGGAGCAGCTGCGGTTCCTCGAACTGGGTCTGCCCATCAAGGTGGTGCGTGCCCCGCGGACCCCGGTCAGTATCAACGTGCCAGCTGACCTGGCCGCTGCCGAGGAGACCGAAGTCGTTCGGAGGAGGTCGTGTTGACGGAGCTGGCCGCGCTGCGCCGGTGCATGGTGGCGGGGATCGAGTTCGGGAATGACCGGTCGGCGGTGATCCTGGGCGGGGTCAATGTCCTGGAGGACCTGGAGACCAGTCTGCGGGTGGGCGAGGTGTTCCGCACCGCCACCGACGAGCTCGGCCTCCCGTACGTTTTCAAGGCGTCCTTCGACAAGGCCAACCGGTCCTCGGCGCACAGCTTCCGGGGGCCCGGGCTCGATGAGGGCCTGGCGATGCTCGCTCGGATCAAGCGGGAGCTGGACGTGCCGGTGGTCACCGACGTGCACGCCGCCGAACAGTGCGCCCCGGCCGCCGAAGTCGCCGACCTCCTCCAGATTCCCGCCTTCCTGGTGCGGCAGACCGACTTGATCCACGCCGCAGCGGCCACCGGCCGTCCACTGCACCTGAAGAAGATGCAGATGATGGCGCCCGAGGACATGCGGACGGCCGCCGAAAAGTGCGCCCGAGTCGGGGCAGCGGGCGTCGTACTGTGCGAGCGCGGCACAGCCTTCGGCTACCACCACCTGATCGTGGACATCGTCGGACTCGCCCGCATGCGGGAGATCGGCCCACCGGTCACCCTCGACGTCACCCACGCACTCCAGCTACCGGGCGCCCTGGGCGATGCGGCGGGCGGGCGCGGCGGATACGCCGCGGAGTTGGCCCGCGCCGGCGTCGCCGTCGGCCTGGCCGGCGTGTTCATCGAGGCCCACCCCGACCCGACCCGCGCCCCGTGCGACGGCCCCTCGGCAACGGCCCTCGCCGATGTCCCCGGACTTCTCCGTCAGATCAAGCAGCTGGACGACCTGACCAAGGCAATGGATATATCAAGATCCAACAACTCCCAGAAGTACCGGTAGACCGTGGTGCCCACGGGGCGCTCGCCCCGGGTACAGCGCGCGGGCGTCAGCCCGATATGTCGGGTGCCAGAGGGCCGCAGCACTTTGCGGCCCAGGTAGCGGTGGCAACAGCGCCTCAGGCCGCTCCCACTGCGCGTCCGTCAGATCGCCACGGTCCATCCCGAGATCGTTCCACGACCTTGATCAACACCTCCCGCGCCTTCGGGTTGCCGGTGGTGTCGCCGGATGGGGCGGGCCGGCCGGGGA
This sequence comes from Streptomyces sp. XD-27, assembly GCF_030553055.1. Taxonomy (NCBI): domain Bacteria; kingdom Bacillati; phylum Actinomycetota; class Actinomycetes; order Kitasatosporales; family Streptomycetaceae; genus Streptomyces; species Streptomyces sp. XD-27. The sequence continues at coordinate 1,191,303 of NZ_CP130713.1, read as the reverse complement.
GCGGGGCTCCCCATGCCGGGATCAGTGTGTGCGGGGTGTTCGGTCAGGGTGTCGATGAGGTCTCGCACGGCGGGTTCGGTGGAGTGGGGGCGAATCGTTGCCGGAACTGATGGGCGAGGCCGGGAGGCAGGCTGCCGACGAGAGCGACGGCGCGACGGCACTGGGCGGCCAGTGTGCTGGTGGCCCGATCCAGCCATTCGCACAGCGCGGCGGGTGCGTGCGGCAAGGAGGAGCAGCCAGGTCCCGGTCTGCTGGTCGTAGCCGTGGGTGGTCAGGAGTCTGGCGACCAGCTGGTGTTCTGCGCGGGCGGCGAAGTACAGGGTCATCGGGGGTGGCCGATGTCGCTATCTCCTGGAGTTCGAGTGTTTCGATACGGGCTTCGATCCCGGCCAGGGTGTCGGGGGTGACGGGGCGTCCGTCGCGGGTGGGTGGCGGCTGGGGGTCGGCCAGGACGGCGAGTGACTTCCTGATCTGGGAGTCGAGGACGGGGCCGGTGACGGTGAGGTAGGCCCGGGGTCGCGCCTCGGCGAGCCGGGCCGTGCTGTGCAGGGCATCGATGGCGCCCTGGGGTGTCCACAGCGGCCTCAGCAACGCGGCGTCGTCGGTGGCCAGGTGCAGCCAGTGCGGCCAGCCGAGTCGCACACCTCCTCCTCGGGGACGTGGTGGATGCGGGCGATGGCGAGCTGTGCGGTGAGTTCGGGTTCGTTCCGCCCGGCCTCCCAATGCGAGACCGTATGGCGGGTCTTGACCATCCGTGAGCCGAAGCCGAGTTCGTCGTGGGCCCTGGCGATCAGCCTCGCGTAGCCGAGCTGGGAGAGGCCGAGCGACTCCCGTGCCACCTTCAACGGATACCGTGCTATGCCCGAGTTGTCAGGTCTCTGGCACCTTCCTTACCCATGAGTAATTGAATGGTCGTCGAATCGTAGAGATCCATTCCACGGAGACGTGCCAAGTAGGGCCAGTAGGACGCGCCTTAGGCGCCACTGAGTCCCTTGAGGTGTGGCGCAGCTCACATCTTCCTGGGTCTTGCGGGGTCGTTCCTACCGCCTGCCGCGGAAGGAACGGCCCCGCACCGGCAGACGCGACGTAGTGCCGTTGGACCTTGGGGCGGGAACAGCACTACGTCTTCTCCAACTGATCAGGAGGCTGCGACGGGTCTTTCGTGCACGATGCAGACGGCACGGTCAACGACCTGTGCAGCCACCTCGTCCCCGACACCTGACCGCTGCGCCAGCGCCCGCACGCCTCATCGTTCACGGTGTTCCAGATGGCCCGCCAGCCAGAGAGACTGTACGGCTACTGGCTGGGCCGGAGCATGGTACGGGGAGAGTCGACGACGACGGCGGTGGCGCCGAGACGAGTGCCGTTGCGCAGGTCGGTGGGGGTGTTGACGCCGAGCATGACGATCGGTGTGCGGCCGTGGGAGCGGAAGCAGCGCACGGATTCGGGTGTCCACAGCTGCGCGGTGACGGTTGCGTCGCCGGTGCCGAGGGTGAACTTCTCCTGAAGGCTCATCTGGCGTTTGAGTTCGAATCCTGCCCAGGCGCCGGCCGCGGGTGCGCTCCTGCAGGTGTGTTCCAGGGCGACTTCGGCCAGCCGCTGCCGTGTGGCGTCGCGAGACTCCGCCACCTGCGCCCCGGGGATCCGCTCAAGCAGCGAGGTGACCTGGGCATCGGTGGAGTACAGCCTGACGCGGTCCCACGCCTTCGTCGCGTCGAGCACGCGTGTCACGGCGTCGACGACATGCCAGGCGGGTGCCTGCTTGAGGTCCAGGTAGACCTGCTTGCCCGCAGGGACGGCCTCCAGAGCGGCCTCTAGTGTGGGAATGCGGACCGGGCGGGAGCGGTAGGGATAGGTGCCGTCGGGGCTTTTGAACGCGTAGCCGGCATTGAGGTCGGCCAGTTCCGCAAGGGTCTTACTGGAGACGGCACCGGATCCGTCGGTCAGGGCGGAGAGGTCAGCGGGCCGGTACAGGACGGGAACACCGTCCTTGGTCGCCTGCACACTCAGCCACTCGCCGTCCACTCCGGCCTTCAAGGATTCCTCGATGGCCAGCAGGGTGTTCTCGGGATAGTCGCTGGTGCCCGCACGGTGCGCGATGATCCACGGCTTCTTCTGCGCCCGCACGGCATCGGCGTCGTCAGCAGGTGCCGAAGCCCGAACGCTCCCCGTGAGTGTGGGAACGGCACAGACCACAGCCATGGCCGCAACGGCCAGGGCGGATCCGCGAGACATGAGCGACTGTGACCGGAGGAGGCGGGGCCCGGCCCCTTGCGTGTGGCCCACCGGCCTGGCGGGCCCGGGCTCGCTATCTGCCATGCGCGGATCATAGGGAGGGGCCGCGACGGCCGTCGACGGCGACATGCTCGCTGCGGCCACGCACCACCCTCGGGCTCCCGACCGCATTTTCGGCCGGGAACCTCAGCGTCCGGCCTCAGCACGAGCGGACGGCACGATGCGCGCATGGCGGATACCCCCCCCAGCTCCGAGCTTGGCTTCCAGTCGGAGGTGCGACTCCTCGTACGTGCGCTTCCTGATAGCGGGATCAGCTCGGTGGAATGTGCAACCGGGCGTCCCGCAGCTCAACGAACGGCTTGCTGTTGGAATGACCACCCATGAAGTAGTCAACGGTGGCTTGCTGACTGCACAGTACCGGCACGTCCTGTCGAACCAGTTCCTGGCTGAAGGCCAGATCCTCTGTGTAGCCCAATTGCTTCTGCTGCTGCGAGAAGCGCGTGGGGAACGGAATCTGTTCATGAAGGCTGGCTCGCACGAGGCACTCGCTCGTATCGACCCCGCGGATTTGGTCACCGACCCGGAGCGTGTCACGCATGACACAGGATCCTGGCTCGAATATCCCTAGGGCTCGCAAGCGCTCGTAGGAATGTGCGCGCTTGGCCGGCTCGCCGTACCACGGGTCTTCGCCATCCGGAACAAGCTCCACGCCTTCCTGGGTGAGCAGGCGACGCCAACTGTGTGCAACTTGCGCGGCCGGGTTCGCCCGGAGCAGGTCGACGAGGGATCTGAGGTGAGTGGGGTGGAAGACGTTGTCGTCGTCGAGGTGGGCCACATACTCCGCATCGGCCATCTTGATGCCCAGGTTGCGTAGGTGTGCCAAGCGCCCAGGGATGTACTCCAGCTCCTCCTGGGATACGCCGCCGAAATGAGATCGGCGCACATTGCGTATGGTGGCTCCAGGGAACCTGTTGGACAGCTCTTCGAGGTTTCCGGCATCGGCCAGGAAGGGACAGTCATCGCCCAGCACAATATGATGGACGGTGACTCCGACTTGGGCCTCGACCGACGTCATGGCTCGCAATAAGCGGTCCGGACGGTTCTTGGTTGGCGTGACAACGCAGACTCGTGGAAACTCTTCCCGGCCCATGAAGCCACCATATAGAGCAGGGTTGATCGAGTTTGAGTGGTGTTTGCGCCATTCGTCGCCGGGGTCGACGGGCCACGCTTCACGTGTGCCGAAGGGTCTGCTCCGTAGTGGCACGGTCGCCTCCCTGAAGCGTGCTCCCGGCCGAGGCTCCGTTCACCGCGCTGCCCGACACACAGGACTCGGCGTTGTCCAGGGGCACATATCCCAGGTCCGCACCGGCGGCGATATCCCAGAAACGGTGGGTGTTGGCAGAGACGGCATACGCGATCACGAAGCGCGCATCACCGGCGGTGAGAGCCGCCCGGATGAAGCCGAGACCGTCGCGTGGACTCAGCCACGTGGAGAGGTGCCGTGGCTCACTCGGTTTGTCCGTGAAACTTCCGATGCGCAGACACACCACGGACAGGCCGAACTTGTCCGCATACAGGCTCCCCAGTGCCTCCACCGCAACCTTGCTCACTCCGTAGAGCCCGTCCGGGCGCACGGGCATTTCCGGTGTCACGGTCTCCCCGACGGGATAGAAGCCGGTCACATGATTGCTGCTGGCGAGAACCACCCGCCGTAGTCCTTGTCGGCGGGCACCCTCCAGCACGTTGTGCGTTCCTCGGACATTCTCGTCCAGCAAATCCGGCAGCGGAGCCTCGTCGGGGATCCCACCGAGATGCACTACCGCATCCGCGCCGGCCAGGGCAGCTGTCACCGCTTCGCCGTCACGTAGATCAAGTTGGTGGATTTCCTCCCTCGGTGACTGCGCGGTGAGTTCCGCGCGGTCGATGAGTACCAAGCGCGACACCTCGTCGCGCAGACCGGCCCGCACAGCCGAACCGATCCTCCCGGCAGCGCCCGTGACTGCCACAGTCCCAAGTCTCACGCCCATGGCGGTCACTCTCCCGTACCGCACGGCCGTTTCCGAGCCAAGGGCCGATTCTGCCCTCTGGCTTGGCGAGGATATGGCGGTCATCCTGAGGGCCGAAGGCATCTCCTTCATCTTCGACATCGGAAGTGCGGGCATGAGCGAGGGGGGAGAGCATGTCGCAGCCGTGCGCGATCGTGGCGGGTGGGGCGGGATTCGTGGGGTCTCATCTGTGCCGTCGGCTCCTGCGCGAGGGCTACGCAGTTGTGTGCATGGACAATCTCCTGACCGGAAGACACCGGAACATCGCCGCACTCGAGTCTCTGGGCCCGTTCCGGTTCGTTCACTGGGACGTGACTCGGCGGATACGGCTTCCCGGCGAAGCGGAGGTGGTGTTTCACCTCGCCTCTCCCGCTTCCCCTGCCGACTATCTGCGCTATCCCCTGGAGACACTCGCCGCTGGATCGGCGGGCACACAGAACACCCTGGAGCTTGCGCGGGAGAAAGGCGCCCGATACATCCTGGCATCCACCTCGGAAGTCTATGGAACTCCCCAGGTCCACCCCCAGCCCGAGACCTACTGGGGCCATGTCAATCCCGTTGGCCCCCGCAGCGTCTACGACGAGGCGAAACGCTTCTCAGAGGCGCTGGTCACCGCTCACCGCGAGAGCTGTGGCATCGACACGGCCATAGCCCGCATCTTCAACACCTACGGCCCGCGGATGCGGAACACCGATGGCCGCGCCGTGCCCACCTTCATCGCGCAGGCCCTCAGCGGTCGGCCCCTCACGGTCACAGGCACCGGAGCGCAGACCCGTTCGCTGTGTTACATCGATGACTTGATCGAAGGGCTGCTGGCGCTGCGCGCGTCCTCGGTCGCCGGTCCGGTCAACCTCGGCAATCCCCACGAGATCACCATGCTCGGCCTGGCCCGCATGATCCTGCACGCGACCGGCTCGGCCTCCTCCATCACCTTCTCCGAACGGCCCGAGGACGACCCTGACATCCGCTGCCCCGACATCACCCGCGCCCGCAGGGAACTCGCCTGGGCTCCGAAGATCGGCCTCAGTGAAGGACTGGACCGCACGATCGCCTGGTTCCGGACTCATGCCGGCACGAGAGATGCCGTCGTGCGGACCACCATGTTGTAAGGACATGGGCTGTGCCGGTCCGGCCACCAGAGGGGCTCAGCGTGGAGGCTCGGCCAGGGTGGTGAGCGTGTGCTGTTCCATCCACTCCAGGTGGCGGGTCACTCCGGTGGTCAGGTCCACGCGGGGGCGCCAGGCCAGGAGGCGTCGCGCCTTGTGCGGGTCGGCCAGGGTCGTGCTCATGTCTCCGGGCTGCGGGGGCGCCGCAATGGTCGGTACCCTCGCTGCGGCAACCCGTTCGACGGTCGCCAGGAGCCTGGTGATGGATGTGCTGGAGCCGCCCCCGACGTTGATGACCTCGGCCCGGGCGGGGGCTGTGGCAGCGGCCAGCGTCGCTGAGACCACGTCGTCGATGTAGGTGAAGTCACGGCGGTTCGTTCCGTCACCGAATATGTGTATCGGGGCTCCGTTCAGCGCTGCCCGTAGCGCTCTGCTGATCAGCATGTCGGTGCGCTGGCGCGGTCCGTAGACGGTGAAGTAGCGCAGGGCCGTCACGCTGGTCGAGGCGTTGGGGCGCTGTGCATAGGCCAGACACAGTTGTTCGGCGGCGAGTTTGGTGATTCCGTAGGGCGACACGGGTTGGGCCGGTGCGTCTTCGCGACATAGGCCGTCGCCGACCTCGCCGTACACGCTGGAGGACGAGGCGAGGACCAGGCGGGGAACGTGCTGTCTGTCGCATTCCGCCATCAGCCGCTGGGTAGCTAGCACGTTGCAGGCGAGGTAGTCCGGAAAGGCCACCCCCCAGGACGGCCGGACGCCGGGCAACCCGGCCAGATGAAAGACGACATCGGCCCCTTCGACGGCGGGGGCCAGATCGTGGCACAACAGGTCCGCGTGAAGGTAGCTGAACCCAGGGTGCCGCAGACTCGTCCGGAGATTGACGGCGGCGGCGCCAAGGTCAGGGGGATACCGGTCGAGTCCGATGACCTGCGTGCCCTGGCGGAGCAGGGCGTCGGACACATGAGAAGCGATGAAGCCGGCGACGCCCGTGACCAGGGCACGGCGGGGCGCCTCAAGTGGTCGGGGAGAGTCCATCTGTCCTCCGGTGGTGGTGTACGAGGGTTCGCTCACAGCCGCTGACCCGGATGGCCGGGCGCGAGTTCGTGCTTCTCATCGGCTGTCTGCGGCTGCAGGCCGACACGGGGGAAAGAGTCGGCTGGCGCCCCGCTGTCGAGGAAGGGGGCGAGTTCGTCCCACCCTTCTCCGCCGGCAATGTCGAGTTCAAGGAGGTCGCCGGGGCGGCCGTGAAAGTGATCGCGGACGGCGGCGAGATGTTCGTCGTAGACGCGTGACAGGCGCTCGGCGTCGAATTCGTGGCAGCCGTAGACGGCGGCTTGCACATAGCGCTGGATCTCCATGAGGGCGGCCCCGCGACCGTCTCGCTCACGACCGGGCGATACCGACGCGGAGTGGTCCCGCCAGTGCTTCTCGATGGATGTGAGCCAGCTCTTCTTGTCCCGAACGGTCAGGACGAACTTTGCGCCGGCGTGGAGAGCGTCCAGTTCACGAAAACAGGGGACGGTGATCACGTCGGCAAGGCCGTCGTAATGGTCCAGCAGCGGGAAGCGCCCGTCTCCTCTGGCCAACGTGTCCCATGAGGACTGGTCGATGGGATAGTGCGCGACGTCGTAGCCGATCAGGTGCAACGCCATCCGCAGACTGCGGGTACCGGTGCGGGGCAGCCCCAGGCCGAACACCTTGCGCTTGCCCACCCCCTCACCTCGCACACCGCGGATACGTTCACCGGCTCGCCGGACCTCCCGCATGGTCAGTGCGGGGCGTTTCGGCAGGTTCATTGCCCGGACCTCGCGGTATGCCAGGTCCGGAAGACTCTCGATGTACTGCTGGACCGCGGGAGGCGGGGCGCCATGGGGGACGTGCGCCCGCGCGTGGGCGACGGCGGTGCGGGCGATGTCGTAGTCCGCGCCCTCGCCCCACCGCGCCATGGCGGCCTCGAATGCCGGACGCGTAGCCTCGGTGCGGCTCCGCAGTTCCCTGAGGGCGATCTTGGCGAAGATGTGGTCGTAGTGCTGGAAATGATCGTGCAGGATGTGGGCGCCCCTGTACTGCACGCTGTCCTGAATGCCGCGGAGTGCGAGGGATCGGCGGGTGCTCTCGGGACGCAGCATCCATGGGATGTGATCTCTTGGCGGTTCCATCCGCCGCATGCGCTCGACCACATCCGTCCGCGTGATGTGCACCCCACACGCGACGCGGCCCCGAAAAGGGTCCTGGACAAGGCAGTCGACAAAGGCGAGTTCATTGGCGTCGAGGAACGGGCGCAGGTCTTCCAGGATGAGGCAGTCGGCGTCGAGGTATACGACGTGCGAGGCCCTCTCGTGCCCGATCCTCAGCATCTCGTCGACGGCGAACCAGAACGGTCTCACGTTGTCGACGATGTACACCCGGTTCGGACGCAGATGCTTGATGGCCAGTTCCAGCGCCACGTCGGTGGTGCGTTCTCCCACGGTGCGCAGCACGAGATCGACGCAGCGCCCGCCGCGTGGCGAGAAGTCGCCATCCATGGCCCGTATGGCGCCTGTCGTATCACCGTTCATATGCTCTTCCTTCCCGGGTGTTCCGTCCCTTCGCACGCAGCTCCCGGATGACGTCGTTCGCACAGGACATGCCCTGGTCGAGCGCCACATCCTGGTTGATGTACTCGTAGTTCGCGAGCCGACCGCAGAAGAAGACGCTCATCCGGGTCATTTTCCTGATCTCTTCCTGGAGTCGTACGTTCTCGCGCTCGTTCCGTGAGTCGGTGGTCAGGACCGGATAGTGACGGGCCGGCGCACCTGGATACTCCTCCGTGACCACGGTGGCCGGAATCGACTGACCGGAGGCGTGCTTCGACTCCACAGTCCGCGTATAGGGAACACGCAGCGACGGGTGGTTCACGATGTAGCCCGGGGTCACGGTAGCGTCAGGATCCTCGAGAGGGATGTATCTGCTGACCGTTCTGATACCGCGCCATTCGAGTCGCCCCGGCCGCCCGGCGAACGTGTCCAAGGGCACGGTCAGCACGACGGCGTCATACGCCCGTTCCAGTTCCGGAAGATCGGCGGCGGCGATCTCCTGGCCGAAAGTGGCAGGTATCGGTCTGGTCATGCTCTCCATCACCTCCTGCGCATTGGGCAGTGGGAAGAACTCCCAGGTGTCCCGGAACAAGCGTCGATTCCCGTCCGTACGCAGTCCGAGACGGCTGGGGGCGAACGTGCTCGACAGATCGGATGGATGGCATCCCCACTGCTTGATGGTGTATCCCTCGATGAACAGCCGGTACAACGTCCGCCCCATGATGCTGACGCAATGGGACTCGAAGTCACGAGTGCACGGCGTCGGCGGAAGACCGGACAGTTCCTTCTCGATGGCCGGCCATACAGGGAGTACGTGAAGCTCTGCCACTTGTGGTGGCCAGGAGAGTGTGTACGGGTGCTCGTCGGCATCGTCCAGAAAGATCTGGGTCAGCCCCTTGTGCTCGTAGCTGTGACGCATGCCATGGCGCACCGCGAAGTCCTTCACCGCGGGTTTCGACGTGTGGAAGATGTGCGGTCCCTCGGGCTCGAACAGGACTCCGTTGACCGTGGCGCTACGCGAGTGCCCTCCCACCGCCATCGTGCGTTCGAAGATATGGACCCGCAGACCCGCGTCGTGGAGCAGGCGAGCTGCCGTCGCTCCCGACCACCCCGCCCCGACGACTGCCACCTGTGGACTTGCCGTCCCGGATGCGGACATGAATCTCCTCGATGTCGTCGGTTTGATTGCGACGGTGGACAGACCCGGCCCTCACCGTGACGGCAGGCAGTAGCGGCAAACCGGCGGGAAGCTACGCCGAGTTGTCCGTGCGGCGTCAGGCCGGTGGGGTAGCCCGGGTACATGACCTCCTGGTAAGGGTCCATCCGGGATGCCACCGTCTCCCACCCCCTCGGTCGTCAAACGCATGCCGATCCGGCGTTCGCCTGGTTGTCTACCGCGACACCGTCGGCGGCGGAAGGGCGGGCGGGCTCGGCGGCGTGTTATCCAGCCGTCTCCGGTAAGGCGCGTACGAGGAGGCCCTCATTTACGTCCTCTCCCCAGAGGCTGGCGAGCCTTTGCGGGTCAGGGCCGCTCGGCGGGTGTGAGGACGGAGAGCCGGGCCGTGTCCCTGTAACTGGACGAGGAGGGTGAAGCAAGCGTGACCGGGGGGAAGCCACGGGATGGCCACGATATCCCTGATCGGCATTCCAAAGGCGGATAGGGAGTCTCTCACTCGGAAATTGGAAGCGGTCAGGGACGACTTGCGGGGATCGGTGATGCGTTGCATGGCCCATTTCGCCACCCATTCGGGGTGTTGTGAGTGAGTGTGCGCAGTGCACGTCTGTGCCTGGTGACGCGATGCCGACTGCTGGACGTCATTGCGGCTTCCAAACGCTGAGACGGACTCGGGAGCGCGCAAGGGGGGACACGCATCAGTCCGATCCTGTTGCCGAGCTCGTTCTCCCGTTCCCTGTCCTGCGGCAGCCGCGTGTCGATGGGTATCAGCGCGTGTGGGCCGCGCCCTGGCCGCCATGGGGAAGGGGCCCCCGCAGCCCCCAGCGCCTCAGTGTGGCCTCGTGAGTCAGAGGGACGAGGCCACCGCGTGGCGACCGTCAGGTCGTCGCGCGACGTCTGTGCCTGATGCGCAGTGAAGGCGACGGGTGACTTGTTTGCGCTCTGTGGTGGGGGCGCCGAGTGGGGTGAGGCTGATCGCTGAACCGGACGAGCATCACCGAGTGAGGGAGACACCCATGCCGCACGACAGCACACCGGCCTCTGAGGACGCGACGCGCAGCTACTACGACAACGACGACGTCGACGCGTTCTACGACGCCGTGTGGGGCGGCGAGGACATCCACACCGGGATCTACGCCCATGAACACGAGGCGATAGCAGACGCCTCCCGCCGCACCGTCGAGCAGGTGGCGGACAAGGTGACCGACGTGCTCACAACGGAGAGCACCGTGCTGGACCTCGGGTCCGGATACGGCGGCCCCACCCGCTACCTGGCCGAGCGCTTCGGCTGCCGCGTCATCGCCCTCAACCTCAGCGAAGCCCAGAACCAACGCCACCGTGCTACCAATGCCAAGCGCGGACTGGACGGTCTCATCGAGGTCGTTACCGGATCCTTCCAGGACATCCCTTACAAGGACCGCCGCTTCGACGTCGTCTGGTCCCAGGAAGCCTTCTGCCACAGTGGCGACCGGGCACGCGTCCTCAGCGAAGCCGTACGCGTCCTCAAGCCGGAAGGCGCCTTGGTTTTCACCGACTTGATGGCCGCCGAGGACACCCCTGCCGAGGTACTGCGCCCCGCCGTGTCCCGCCTGGGCGTGGACGCGCTGGCCACGCCGGACTTCTACCGCCGCACCCTCACCGGACTCGGCCTGTCCCGCATCGACTTCGACGACCAAAGCAGCCAACTGGTCCACCACTATGTGCGCCTCACCGAGGAGACCCACCAGCGCGAGAAGGAACTGCGCGACATCATCAGCCCCGCCTACCTCGACCGCCTGCTCGGTAACCTGCCCCTCTGGGCGGCCGCGGCCCACCGCGAGCAGCTGCGCTGGGGCGTCTTCCACTGCCGCCGCGCCTGGTAGGGCCTTGTTACATGTCTGGTCAGGTCGGGGAGGCCCGTGTAGCCGTCTGTACTCGTACCCTCAAGCGGTTCGAGGAGGTTGGGCTTGCTCAGGCCGGGGCAGGTGGGGCCGGAGCAGCGCCGATACGCGCGGCCCCGGCGCCCGGCTGGTGCACGTCCTGCGCCTACGCGAAGCCTTAGCTGGAACGAGGCACCCGAGTACGCCAGAACTGATCGGTGTACGGGCCGAGCTCCTCTTGGTCGACTGCTCGGCGTGGCGGGCTGATCCTGACCGCGGGCCGCGGGCCAGGCAAGAGGGCCCGGGGGGAATCCGGCCAAGGGCTTCCTCTCATCTGTCCGCGCGCGCCCGGCCAGGGTGAGGCCGCCCGGAGACCGACCAGCTCGCCACAGAACTCGGCGTCTACGCGGAAGTGGCCGACGTGCACCCGCGGGTGCATAGCCGGGAACCATCGCCGGCGAGCCGGCACAGCGAGGGCGTGGTCCTGCACCGGCCTGTACGGCCTGTCGCCGGCATCGCGTGCGCCGGCCGGTGAAGCCGGGGAACTGGGAGAGGAGCATCTGCTCGATAGCCAGGTTCGGCCGCTCCACCTTGCCGTTGCGGTGCGGGGGTGAGTCCCGGCAGCGGTGCAGCACGACAGACGAACCGGGCCCGCCACTTCGAGGCCGTCTCCGTTGTGATCCCCAGCTCGCGGCCCCGCACACCAACTCGGCCAGCTTCGGCCCCGGACGCCCCATGCCCAACCGACGACGGATCAAGGACTCAGGACATCAGGGAGTGCCCGATGGGTCGCGTGGCCGCGGACAGCGCTCGCATCGTTCCGCGGGAGTGGAAGGCGGTGCGTGCTTGCCGCCGCGCTCCTGTCGGGTGACCATGCTGGTGTGGGTATCTCCCCTGACGGTCACGAGCCGGTCCGGCGAACGAGTGATGCAGCCGGCGTTTTCGTCGCACTCCGGGCTGTGGGCGAGCGCCTTGCTGCCACCGGGATGCGGCCCTCGCCTGATATGGAGTCGGCATTTGGCGCGTTAGTCCGATACTGCAGCTCAATGGAGGGCAAGATTTCCGCGGCAGATCTGAAGAGCCCTCACGCCGACCGGCTTTTCCGCTGGATGCGCTCCTTGTACGCGAGAAGTGAGGCCGAGCTGGAACGGCTCTGGGCACATCGCATCATCGCCGCCCGCGACCCCTGGGATGAACTGGGCGGATTCCCCTACCTGACGTACTACCGCAAGCTCGCCCGAGCTGAGCTGGCCGGAGCCGTCACAGTCGGTGCCATACGTCCCAAGGTCGCCATTGTCCTTGGCTCCGGACCCTTGCCGCTGACCGGCATTCTCCTTGCCCGCTACGGTCTGCGTGTCCTCCAAGTGGACCGGAATGCCGAGGCATGCGCGCTCGGCACCGAAGTCGTCAAAGCACTCGGTCACGATTCCATGGTGAGCACCACGCAGGCGGACGCAGTCGCCATTGACCGCCTGGCCGGTACGAACGACACCGACCTCGTTGTCCTCGTTTCACTGGCCGGTGTCGAGGTGGAAGAAAAGCGCGCCATCGCCCGCGCTCTCGCCCCTGTCCTGCGTCCGGACGCAGTCCTTTCGGCGCGGGGTGCGCGTGGTTTGCAGACAGCTCTGCGTCTTCCCGTCGAATCGGCCGACCTTGAGGGCTTCAGGGTGCTGCGGGAAATGCGCGCAGAGACGGGAGGAGTCAACTCCGTCCTGCTGGCCCAACCCTCCCGTATCACTGGGCAGCGGACGTGAGGTGAGCAGCCAGCCAGAACTGGATGGCAGCTACTTCCGATGCCTCCTGGCTCGTACGCGGGGCCCAACCCGCACTGGGACGCGGACCCCACTCCGTACCGGGAAGTCCACGCGCCTGCTCGCAGGCGGCGGCGAGCATGGCGTCGAGGATTCCGGCGGACCTCTGGATAGGGGACTTGGGTCGCCATGCCACATCCTCTGGAACGCCGAGTGCTGCCGCGGCCATCCGCAAGGGCACTTTGTCCCACGTGCGGCCCGCACTGTCCGTGCGCCACATCGCGCGGTAGTCGATCCGGCGGGTGATGGCGAGCAGGCCCGAATGCTGCATGGTGCGGCACCAACGGGCCGGTGCTCCAGAGTCCACGACTTCGCCGATGTTGACGGCCGGCCGGCGGTCGGTCCAGTATTTGCCCGCTTCCGCGAGGATGCCGTTGTCGAATTCCTCCTGGGAGCGTGCCGGCGGGTGACCGCCCATGGTTGCCGTATCCGCCCCTTCACCGGTGAGCACAGTCCCACGCCCCCGCAGGAAGGGGCCGAGCGCCATCATCGCCACTGCCATTCCGACAGACCAGGGGTCTGCTACGCCCAGCACTCTGGCAGCAGTTGCGGCGTGCCTGCCGGCGTCCTTGACGGAGAGCTGGACCGCCTCGTGGGCTACGTTGAAATGTCTGGCCACGTTCGCGGCAGCGGAGTCCGCCGGTGTGTCGCCGATCAGCACCGTCACAGCCACCGGGTTGCGTTCTGCGGCAGCGGCGAGCACCGCGGAGGAATCAGCTCCGCCGGAGAGCAGCACCACAGGGCGGCCAGTCGCCCTGGACACCGCGTCGTCGACCCGCGCTTGCAGCCATTGCGCGATCAGCTTGGCTGCGACGTCAGGAGCGCTGACATCCGCCTGCGGACGAGGCGGTGGCCAGGATGGGTCGTCGGCCGGGAACTCGGTCAGTCCTGCGTTGGCCAAACCAGTAGGCATACAGATCCCGCCATGGTGTGCGGAGTTGTGGTAAGCGACTTTGCCGCCGGTGCACGAGGATGCCAGGACCGGCTGACGCCCACAACGGGGAGAGGGCGTCAGCGGCCGTGCGGGGTGAGGTAGGCGATCTGGGTCAAGGCTTGGGAATGGAGGGCCTTGGCTCGCCAGTGCCCTGGGCACGCAGCGCGTGGTGAACGTGGGTGAGCGCGCCGGCTGTCGTAGTGCCGCATACGTCCGGAAGGCAGCCAGGGAGCGGGTCGGGTGCTGCGAGCGCGGTACGGGTGCCGGCCCGGCGGCCGGCTTGGATGTCGCAGGTGGAGTCGCCGATCATCCAGGATCCGGTGAGGTCGAGGTGGAGGTCGGCGGCGGCTCGCTGGAGCATCCCGGGCTGGGGCTTGCGGCAGCGGCAGACGGTTCGCAGGTGCCGAACCGTGCCTTCGGGATGGTGGGGGCAGGCATAGATCCCGGCGAGGTGAACACCGAGTCCGGCGAGGAGGTCGCGGAGACGGTGGTGCATCGCGGCCAGGGTGGGCTCGTCGAAGAGTCCTCGCGCGAGGCCGCTTTGGTTGGTGACGACGACCAGAGCCAGTCCTTGGTCTTGCAGGGCGTGCAGCGGTGGTCCGATGCCGGGCTGGAGGACGAGGTCTTCGGGGCGGCGGGGATAGTGGCGCGGCTCGGTGAGGGTGCCGTCGCGGTCGAGGAAGACCGCCCGTCGGGTGTGTCCGGCCCGGTCGCCGGTCAGGGGTGTGAGGGTGCCTGTCAGATCCACGAAGTCCCCTCCAAGAGCCCTGCGTGAAGGCTAGGTTGCTGATCGTAGTCGTTCTCGTCTGTTCTTGAGGGAGCTGTACGTGGTCGATCTCGGTCGTTCGCACACTCAGGCGCTCGCTGAGGCGTTGCCTCGCCTCGACACCGGCCGGCTGGGGGAGTGGGGGCAAGGGCTGGCGCGTCGGTTGTCGCAGGGCGCGCGCTTGCTGGCCGCGGGCAACGGCGGCTCGGCGGCCGAGGTGCAGCACTTGACCGCGGAGCTGGTGGGCCGCTTCCGGGAGGAGCGCGCGCCGCTGTCCGCGCTCGCGCTGAGTGCGGACTCCTCGTCGGTGACGGCCATCGCGAACGACTACGGCATCGAGGAGGTCTTCGCCCGCCAGGTCCGTGCGCACGGCAGGCGCGGCGATGCTCTGCTGCTGGTCTCGGCATCGGGCCGGAGCCCGAACCTGCTGAAGGCGGCCGAGGCCGGGCGCGAGCTGGGATTGGAGACATGGGCCCTGACGGGCCGGGGGCCGAATCCGTTGGCCGAGGTGTGCGACGCCGCGCTCTGTGTGGACGCGGAGGCGGTCGCGACCGTCCAGGAGTGCCACCTGGTGGCCGTCCATGTGCTGTGTGCGGCGGTCGACGCCGAGCTGGCGGCTCTTGCCGCCGGCCCCGGGCCGGGCCAGGCTGACCCCGGGCCGGATCAGGTCGACCCCGGGCCGGACCGACGGCCCGACCGCGGCGGCGCCGTTGAGGAAGCCGCGACGGCTGTGGCCATGGGCCGCGGCGGGGAGGGCCCTGTGCGGCGGCTGGTTGTGGTGGGTGATGTGCTGCTGGACCGGGACGTAGCCGGGGTTGCGGAAAGGTTGTCGCCGGAAGCGCCGGTGCCGGTGGTCAGCGGTGCACAGACCATCGAGCGTCCGGGCGGGGCGGGGCTGGCCGCGCTCATGGCGGCGCGGGAGCCCGGGTGGCGGGTGTCGCTGGTGTGCGGGATCGGCCGGGACGAGTCCGGGGCCCGGGTGCGTGCGCTGCTCGCGGAGGCCGGGGTCGAGATCCTGGATATGGCGGCGGACGGCGCCACCCCGATCAAGACCCGGATACGGGCGCGGGGTCGCACCATCGTCCGGATCGACGACGAACACGAGCCGGTGCGGCTCGGCCGGTTGCCGGACGCGGCACGGAGGCGGCTCGGCGCGGCCGCGGCGGTGCTGGTGTGCGACTACGGGCGCGGGGTCGCGGCCCACGCCGAAGTCCGCCAGGCGCTCGAGGCGGCGGCCGGGCTCTGCCCCGTGGTGTGGGATCCACACCCGAAGGGACCTGCGCCGGTGGACGGGGTGGCGCTGGCCGTGCCGAACGGGGACGAGGCCCGCGCCCTGAGCGCGGTCGCCGGTGGCCGGAGCCTCGTCGAGGACGTCCAGCGGGCCCGGGCACTGCTGGAGACGTGGCCGGTCAAGCAGGTGGCAGTGACCCGGGGCGGGGGCGGGGCTGTCCTGGTGGCGAGCGCCACGGGCCATCCGCTGGCGATCCCGGGCCGGCCGGCGGTCGGCGATACGTGCGGTGCGGGCGACCTGCTGGCCGTCACCGCGGCGATGATGCTCGGCGCGGGCAGGCTGCCGTCCCACGCCGTGGCAGCGGGCGTGGAGGCCGCGACCGCGTACGTCGCCGGCGGCGGCCCGGACAGCCTGACCCGCCCCACCGCCCCGACGTTCACCGCCCCGATGACCGAGAAGGGCGCTCTGGCGATGGCGCGACGGATCCGGGAAAGGGGCGGGAAGGTCGTAGCGGCGGGCGGCTGCTTCGATCTGCTGCACGGCGGGCACGTGTCGCTGCTCCAGCAGGCCCGGCAGCTCGGCGACGTCCTGGTGGTGTGCGTCAACAGCGACGCCTCCGTCGCCCGTCTCAAGGGGCCGTCCCGGCCGGTGGTCGGCGAACGGGAACGGGCCGCGCTCCTGGAGGCTTTGGCCTGCGTGGACGGGGTGCTGATCTTCGGCGAGGACACCCCCGAGAGCGTCCTCGCCGAGCTGCGGCCGGACGTGTGGGTCAAGGGCGGCGACTACGCCGGCCAGCGCATTCCCGAGAGCGATCTGGTGGAGAGCTGGGGCGGGCAGGTCGTCGTGGTGCCCTACCTGGAGGGCCGCTCCACCACCTCGCTGATCGCACGAGCGGCGCAGAAGGAGGGAGCCCGGTGACGGCGGCAGGGGAGGTGCTGGTGACCGGCGCGGCGGGTTTCATCGGCCGGCACACGGTGGCCGCGCTCCACCGGGCCGGATACGGCGTCACCGCCGTCGACCTGCGCCCGGCCCCTGGCCATCTGGTCCGCTCCGCGCGGTGGCGGCGCGGCGACTTCGCCGATCCCGCGCTGCTCTCCGAGGTCGCGGCGGGCCGGTACGAGGCGGTGCTGCACCAGGGCGGTATCAGTGATACCCGCGCGGTGGCGGGCCCGGAACTGGAGGAGACCAACACACTGGGCCCGCTGCGACTCGCGGAGGCATGCCGCAGCGGCGGGACACGGCTGGTGTACGCCTCCTCGCACTCTGTCTACGGGACACTGCGCCACCGCGCTCCGGTGGCCGAGGAGGCTGACGAGGACCGCGACCGCTGCTCGGGCCCGTTGAACCCGTACGCGTGGTCCAAGCTGGCGCTTGACCGGCAGATGCGGGAGCGGTTCGGGGACGGGCTGGACTGGGTGGGCCTGCGCTACACCAACGTGTTCGGCCCGGACGAGGACGACAAGGGCCCGATGGCGTCGATCCTGTCCCAGCTGCTGCGCCAAGCTGCCGACCGGGGCCGGGTGCGGGTGTTCGACGATTCGCTGACGGCCGCCCGGGACTACATCCCGGTGGAGACCGTCGCCGCCACGCTCGTACTGCTCGCCCGCCGGGGGGTGCCCGCCGCGGTCTACAACCTCGGGGCCGGACACGCGGTGTCCTTCGCCGAGGTGGTGCAGTGGTGCGCGCGGTTGTACCGCGAGGCGGGCGGCGGGCCGCTTCAGGTGCGGCTGGTGCCCAACCCGGTGACCGCGGCCTACCAGTACTACACCTGCGCTGACATGACAGCCTTCGACAAGGCCCTGCCCGACCGCCCCACGGTCGCCCCGCCGGATGTCGAGGCAAGGGCGACCGAACTGTTCGAGGTGCTCCGGCGAACGGAGCCGGGGACGATGCCCGCGTCGACCAGCTGACCGACGCCCGGCCCCGGGAGGTGTGGCGGAGCCTGTCCCGCGGGGCGTGCGTGTACGACTGCGACTCTTCAGTGAACTGGAAGGACGGGTCCGCCTGTGACCGACCTGCGTATCGGTGTCCTCGGCTTCGGCTTGCGAGCCGGTCTCGCCGTCACGGCCCACCGGCCAGGAGAGGGGCATCGGGTCACCGTCGTCGCCGATCCGGACCCGGCCGCCCGGGATCGTGCCGCCCAGTTGCTCCCCGGCGTGCCCCAGGTCACCGACCACCGCAAGGTCATCGAGGCCGATGACGTCGACGCCGTACTCGTGCTCACTCCCGACCACACCCACGCAGACCTCTCGTGCGAGGCGCTGCGTGCCGGTAAACCGGTGTTCGTGGAGAAGCCCCTGGAGGTGACCCTCGATGGGTGCGACCGGATCCTCCGTACGGCACGGGAAACCGGCACCCGGCTGTACGTCGGCCACAACATGCGGCACATGCCGGTCGTGACCCTGATGCGCGAGATCATCGCGCGCGGCGACATCGGCGAGGTCAAGACCGTATGGATACGGCACTTCGTCGGGCACGGCGGCGACTTCTACTTCAAGGACTGGCACGCGGAGCGGAAGTACACCACCGGACTGCTGCTCCAGAAGGCCGCTCACGACCTCGACGTGCTGCACTGGCTGGCGGGCGGCTGGACCCGGCAGGTCCAGGCCCTCGGCGACCTGATGGTCTACGGCTCGCTGCCCGACGCCCGGCGCGCACCAGGAGCCCCCAAGGGAACCGGCTGGCTGGCCTACGACGCCAACTGGCCGCCGCGCGGGCAGACCGGCCTCAACCCCGTCATCGATGTGGAGGACGTGTCGCTGGTCAACATGCGCCTCGACAACGGTGTGCTGGCCGCCTACCAGCAGTGCCACTTCACCCCCGACTACTGGCGCAACTACACCGTCATCGGAGACGGCGGCCGGTTGGAGAACTTCGGCGACGGGCCGGGCGGCGTCGTCAAGGTCTGGAACTCCCGCCGCTCGGAACACCGTACGGACGCCGATGCCGTCCACAAGATCCCGGACACCCAGGACCTGGGCGGCCACGGCGGCGCCGATCCCCTCATCATGACGGAATTCGTGCGATTCGCCCGGGACGGCGGCCTCACCCACACGTCGCCGATCGCGGCCCGGATGGCGGTGGCCGCCGGCATCGCGGCCACCGACTCGCTGAGAGACGGCGGTACTCCGCGCGAGGTCGCACCACCGGATGCCGGGCTGGCCGCATACTTCGCGGGAGGGCAGAAGCGGGAATGAGGGATCGGAGTGGGCAGGTGCCGGACATGGACGTGATGAGGGGCTTGAGGCACGGTGCCGGCGGCCCGTCACCCGCTGCCCGGCGCGGCCGACTGTTCATGGCTACTCGGGCGAGGTCCGGGGAGGTTTCCGCGCTGGGGATCAGGGCCTGTCCGATGGGTCGCTGCCGGATCGGTCACAGGACCTATCGGAGCTGACCGTGTACCTCGACGGCATGCCGACCACCGGGGGCCGCTTGATCGGGCTGGCTTGGCGTGGCTATGCGTAGAGCGTTCACGACGGGGCGTCACCGGCTCGGACCAGCGATGCGGTGTACGCCTCCGTGTAGCAACGGCTTCTGCCACATGGCGAGGGACCTGTTCCATCGCTGCGGACGATGGGGCAAATTCTTGCTCCGCTTCTCCGCCGCGTGATGTTCCATCCCGCCATGGAGGAGCTCAAGGTCATCGACTGAAGCGCCATCCGGACCGGCCCCGCAGCGGGTGCAGCCTGTTGGGTAGCTCCGGGAGTGCCTTCGGCGAGGGGGTCCCCGGACCGTGTTCCGCACCGCGGGCTGTGCAGTTCTCGCCTGCGCCCTTACCCATCAGTGCACAGGTCATCGCCGGCGCCCTGCTGGCCACCAGGTCGCTCCAGGAATAGGGCGTCGGCGCTGACCCATCTCGAAGCGGATGCGGAGGGTCGGCTTGCCGGCGCCCTTCTCCAGGTGTGAGGCGATCACGAGCGTGTAGTTGTCGCCCTCAGATCAGGCCCTTACAAACTCCGAACGCGTCAGGGTCAGCTCGCCCGGAACAGTACGCCCGTGGGCCTTGATCTCGTAATAGCGCCCGGTCGAGTCGTATGCGTCGGCGCCCACCCCCGACGCACCCCGCTGGTCGTACAGCTCGACACCCTGCTTTTGCAGGATCCGGCGGAGCGCCTGGATGACGAGCTCCTCCTTGTGGTGGTCTGCGTAGCCGAGCGGTGAGGCATGGCTGCGGGGCGGGGCCCCTCCGGGCCTGGGTTGGGGGAGTGAGATCCCGTGTCGGCGGGGCGAAGGCCCCGCCGTCCCCGGCGTACGGGCAGGGGCGCTGCCCGGTGTGGACGGCGTTCCAGTGCGGGTGACCTTGCCGGGCAGCACGTCGAAGTCGACCGCGTCTACCAGGGGCGCACGACCGGCGCGTGCTGCGGGCCGGACTGGGTGCCAGGTCCGGGGCTTCCGGGCGAGGGCGCGGCAGCGGGAGCTGAACCAGTGCGGGGCGGCGGGATGATGCCGGTCGAGTCAACGGGGATAGCCGGGCGGGAGCCCGTGCCCCCGCTGAGGGGCCGGCTTCCCGTTCGGCATCGGCGGGGCGGGAGCCCGCTGAGCACGTCGGCGCAGTTCTTCGGCGAGCCGCTGCCGTTCCTCGCGGTCCCGCTGCCCTGCCGATGTGAGCGCGGTTCCGGCCCCTGTCTCCACCAGGTGTTCCTCCCAAACGTCCCGCCAGCTGTGGCCTGCGCGAGACCGTTCTTCCGCGAAGTGGGCGGCGATGGCCGCGCCCGCACCCGCCTTGGTGGTCAGCGCCGTGTGCGAGTGCAGGAACAGCGTGTTGCGGCCGCGGTCGATCTGCGCGTCGACGGGGAGCTCGATGAGCTCGTAACGTGTCTCCCGGATCGAGGCGGATCCGCAGGCCGGGGAGCAGCCGGACCTCCAGTCCCGCCAGCCAGGTCCAGCCGGTGAAAGCCTCCGCCGTCCCGGGCTCGTCGCGTACCAGGAGGTCCTGGAGAGCGGCGACTCCCCGCCGGAAGTCCTCCGTGAGGCTCGCGTCGGCCGGCTGGTCCAGGGCTGCGTCCCCGGCCCCGTCTACGCCTCCGGTCCCGTACGTGACCTGGGCGCCCGCAACGTCCAGGGGCGTGACGTGCATCCGTGCGAACAGTGCCGTGAACTGCTGCACGTTCCCTCCTGGCTTCCACAGGGGCAGACGGCCCGCCAAGACCCGCGCGACCCCGGAGTCGGCCACGGCGAACACCGATCGGCCCTTGCCTTTGACCCAGCCGGTCGTGGTCCACAACGGCAGACTCCGCAGCCTGCTCCGCAGCCCCGGCGACATTGGCTTGTCGTCGGAGGAGATCACGTCCCGCAGGCGGCGTAGAGCGTCGAGCATGACTCTTTCGTGCTCGGCGTCAGGTGCCGCACCGGTCGCGGAGATCTCCTTCAGTACGTCGATGAGGTCGTCGAGCCCGGGTTCGGAGATACCCAGCACCTGCCACAGAGGGTCGACGTCCGCGCCGGTCAGGGTGAAGGGACGGAACCCGCGCAGGATCGCAGGTCCCTGAAAGCACTTGCCGGACTCCTTCCAGCCCTGGTCGGTCAGGACGAGGTCCTCGTACCGGAACTCGTTGCGGATCTGCTTCTCCACCGCCGTCTGGGTTGCGTCTGCCGAACGGTGCGTCAGACGCCGCGCCAGGGACTGGTAGACCAGTAGCGCCTCCGCCCTCAGGCTGTCCGGCACGTCGGTGTCGGTATCGGTGTCGTCGTCAGTGTGACGGTCCCGGAGCTCCCGCAGCCGTGCCATCAGACGCGGTACGTCGGGATCGCCGGAGACACCGAGAGCGGTGAGGACCTCCGTTCGGGCGTCGAGCGCGTGCCATGGGTGGTGCCGCCACCCACGGAAGCGTTTCGGTTCGCGCCGCACGGACGAGGACGCGTTCGGCGCCGCCAACGCGGTGAGCTGCGCTGTCCTGGCCGGGCCGCGTGGCCGAGACGTGCGGGACTTGTCGGCCGGCCCCGGCCCCGGCCCCGGCCGCGTGCGCGCTGCGCGCCGCCGGGGCCCCAGGTGGTGGCAGGGGATTGTGCGCTGCTCTATCCCTGTTTATCCCTGGCGTTTGACGAACGTCATCGGAACCGAGTTGCCGGGTGCCTGGATCAGGACGCGTGCCGGTATGAGGACCATCTTCTGCTTCTCGTTGCCGTTGCCGTCGACGAAGTCGAGCTTGTAGACGGTGTACCCGATGTACCAGCCGCCGTTGGCGCGTCCCTCGACCCACCCTGATACGCCGTCCGGGACGTCGTACTTGTTGGTCTGCTGGGTCATGGTCGTCCACTTGTTGGTGGTGGTGGTCGACTCGCTGTAGGTGAAGTTGAGCTCCGTGCCGGCCTTGTCGGCGCCCTCCGTCAGTTCTGAGCTGACCTTTCCGCCGACGGACCAGCCGCTGGTCTGGCTGGTGTCCTGGCCGACCGTGGCCTGGGTCGTGTAGTCGAACTGCGCCTTACCCATGACCGCCGACCCGCCCAGCATCTTCGGGTACGCCGTGTCGAGTACGCCGACGAAGCCGCAGGGCATCGGCTCGCCGTCGGGCTTCTCGCTGGGCTGGCCGCACATCGCCTTGGCGTCCTGGTTGCTCAGCCAGGGTTCCTTGTCGTCGCTGCTGCTGTTGCGGATGTCGGGCCCCTCGGTGGGGATGCTCCCCGGGAGGTCGAACCCGGTGCCCAGCACGGTCGGCACGTCCTTGAGCGCCTGGTCGTGCGGGTAGACCTTCTCGACGTCGGCGAGCTTGATCTTCTGCGAGTCCTGGCCGCTGGCCGGGTAGCCCTTGATGGCTTCCTTCTGGTTCAGGGGCGCACTCCTGCTGATGAAGTCGAAGACTTCCTGTTCGGTCTTGAGGTAGGTGTTGCCGTCCTCGGCCATGGCAGGCGCCGCCGTGCCGGCCAGCAGCGGCGCGGCGATGAGGGTGGATGCCACAAGTACGGCGGCGAGCCTTCCCGTTCGGCGCGGCGCCTTGTGTGCAGGGGTGGTGGTGACGGGTATGGTCATGTCCGTCTTCGCTTTCTTTGAGCAGGAGTTGTGTGGGGGAGGCCGCGCCCGTCCGCCTTTCAGACGCGCAGGAGCTCGACCGCTGCAGATGCGGGTAGCCGAAGAAGGGAGGCGGAATCGCGCCTCGCTTCGTTCCCCCGGATGTGTGCCGGCTGTGTGGAACGCCTCAGCAGTGGGTGCGGCCGTGGTGGAAAACTAGCGGCTGGGGGGCCGTCGCTGTGTGACTGCTCGTGGCTCATTGTGTGACCGGTAGATGACCGCCCGGTCGATCGTCTCTGTGCGCTGTTTGCCTGAGGACCTCGCGAAGAACATCAAGTCCTTCCGCCCGGACGTGATCGCTTACCAGGTCACCACCTACGACTGGGGCAGCGCTGACCAGCAGCGGGCCTCGTACGAGAAGCTTGTGAGGACCGCGCAGCGGGCGGGCGCCGAGCTGGTGATCGTTTCGGCCCCGCCGTTCAAGATCGACGATTTTTACAAGAAGTACGAGAGCGCGATTGCGAGCGCGCCGAAGGCAGCCAAGCAGGTTGCCGACCGCAGTGGCGGCAAGGTCCGGTTCGTCGACGCCTCCGCGCTGTGGGGCACCGACCCCAAGGCCGGGAAGGCCCAGCGCGCCTCCGACGGCATCCACTCCTGCCAGCAGGGTTCGGCCGCCTTCGCCAAGTGGTTCACGGAACAGCTCGGCAAAACCTACGGCTTCCCCCCCGGCTGTTCGGGGCGGCGTCCGTGCTGCTCTTCGCGCTTGAAGACGCGCCGTGGGTCGCGGCGCAGGCGCGCGCTTACGAGGGCACCGATACCCGGGCGTTCGCCCTACTGCTCGGTGCGCTGGCGGCTACGGCGTCGGTCCGGCGTATGGTCGCCCGCGTATCGGGGCGCACTGCGGACGGAGTGTGCGCTGTGCTGGCGTGCGGCATCGGCGCCGCATGCGTTCTGGCGGATGGTCAGAACGCGCCCGGCCTTTTCCGGGGCGGGCTGTTCGCGCACTCCTTGGCCGCCGCCGTACTGATCGCCCTTCTCGCCCATGCGCCGGACGGACACGCCGGCCGGCTCGCCGGCAGCGCCGTCCCTCGCCGGCTCGGGGAGCTGTCCTACAGCCTGTACCTGTGGCGCTGGCCGGTGTACCTGTTGCTGCCGCAGACGGTGTTCGGGATCGGCGGGTGGTGGCGCACCGCCGTGGCCATCGGGGTGTCGCTGCTGGCCGCCCGGCTGACGAAGGCCGGGGTGGAGGACCTGGTTCGGTTCCGGGCGAGGTGGGCGACCGGGCGCCGGGGCCTGCTGGCGCTCGCCGCCGCCCTCGCCGTGGCGGCGGGCGTGTGGGTGGCCGTACCGCGACCGCAGCCCGGTGCGGGGACGGTGGACATCGAGCGGCTGACGGCGCCGTAAGACCCGGGGTGTGCGGAGCCCGGGCGGCGTGCGGGGAGACTGGGCGCATGCCGATGAAGGGTGCACACGGGCCGAGCGGGCCGGGAAGGGCGCGGAGGGGCGTGGTGCGGAAGGCGCGGCCCGTGGCGGTGCTGCTCGCCTCCTGGGCGCTCGCCTGCTGCGGTGTCCCCGACACCCGGCCGGAGTCGTCGGGCGCGCCGGCCGGCGGAGGGCGTACGGTCGGCGCCGCCCGCTGGGTGCGGGTGTACTTCGTCGCCCCGAACGGGGCCTGGCCCGTCGCCCGCGCCGCGTCCGCCGGAGCGGGGCCGCAGGCAGCGCTGGACGAGCTGCTGGCCGGGCCGACCCGCAACGAGCGGAACCGCGGGCTCGTCACCGCGCTGCCGGCCGGGAGGCATAAGGTCCGGGCCACAGCAGCGGGCCCCGGAGCGGTGGACCTGTACCTGCCGTGGCTCGTGGTGGAGCTGGACGGCGTGGCGGTGAACCAGCTGGTGTGCACGGGCGCCGCGGCACCGGGGATCCCGGGCGGAAGACGGCCTGCCGATGTTGTCGTGCGCGTCTACGAGTCGGGAGAGCCCGGAGAGCCATGGAGGGTCAGGTGCGACGAGACCGGCACGGCTATCCCAGTGGAGGCGCCGCCGACGACCGGCTGACGCGCCGTCTGCGTGTGCACGTTCAGCTGGTATTCGCCATTTTGAGGTGCTATAGGGGGTGGATTTATCGACGAGTGAGAGGAGAGGCCGGCCCATGACGCGCGTCCTGTTGATCGAGGACGATCCCGGCGTGCGCCGTGGCGTCACGCTGGGATTGCACCGCTACGGTCACGAGACGGAGGGAGTCGCCACGGGCGAGGACGGTCTGGCATCGCTCGCACCGTTCGCGCCGGACATCGTGCTGCTCGATCTGATGCTGCCCGGCATGAGCGGCCTGGAGGTGTGCCGGCGCATCCGTGAGACCAGCCAGGTGCCCATCGTGATCCTCTCGGCCCGCGGTGACGACATCGACGTCGTGGTGGGCCTGGAGGCGGGCGCCGACGACTACATCGTCAAACCCGCGAGCAGCGAGGTCATCGAAGCGCGCATGCGCGCGGTGATGCGCCGCCTGGCACCCTCGCAGCCCCGCCCCGGCCACCGCGACCAGCCCCTGGTCTACGGTGATCTGGAGATCGACGGGATCGCGGTGCGCGTGTGCAAGCACGGCAGGCAACTCACCCTCGCCCCCTCCGAGCTGAAGCTCCTGCTCTTCCTGTCGGCCTCCCCAGGGCAGACCTACAGCCGTCAGCAACTCCTCGAACAGGTCTGGGAACACAGCTACTACGGCGACGCGCGACTCGTCGACGCGTGCGTGAAACGGCTGCGCGCCAAGATCGAGGACGACCAGCGCAAGCCACGCTACATCCAGACCGTGCGCGGCTTCGGCTACCGCTTCGGGCCGCTGTGAGACGCCTCCTCCCGCGGGGCCTGCGCACCCGCCTCGTCGTCGTCTTCCTCCTGGTGTCAGCCCTCAGCGCGCTCACGGCCGCCGCCCTCACCTTCCGCCAGGCACGGGCGGCCATCCTGGACCGCACCCGGGACAGCGCCATGCACGAACTACGCGCCCAGATCGGCTCCCTGGCCCCCGATCTGCCGTTCGCGCCCGCCGAGACGGACCTGCGCACCCTTGCGCTCCAGCTCGACCGGGGCGGCGGCTTCCGGGAGGACTGGCGCACCGCGGCCGCCTACCGCGGCGGCGCCCTCGTCTCCGCCGCGGGGCCCGCCCCCGTCCTTCCCGCCCCCGTCCTTCCCGCGCCCTTGCGGCACGCCGCCTCCTCGGCGCACACCGCCGTCGTCCAGCGTTTCCACCATGCCGGGGAACCCTGGCTGGCACTCGCTCTGCCGGTCACCCGCGAGGACCGCCCCTCCGAGCCGTCTGGGCTGGTCGTCTACGCGTCCTTCTCGCTCACCGAAGAGGAACGGGACGTCGCCACCCTCCTCTCCGCCGCACGTGCCGGCGCACTGCCCGTCGTACTGCTGGCCCTCGTCCCGGCGCTGCTCGCGGCCCGCCGCGTCCTGCGCCCGGTACGGCAGCTGCGCTCGGCCGCCGAGAACATGACCGCCGGCGCCCTCGACACCCGGATCCGCGTCACCGGCGACGACGAACTCGCCGACCTCGGCCGTACGTTCAACACCATGGCCGCCACACTCCAGGCCGACGCGGCCACGCTGCGTGCCATGGAGAGCAGAGCGCGCCGTTTCGCCGCGGACGTCTCCCACGAACTGCGCACACCCCTCGCCGCGATGACCGCCGTCACCGGCGTCCTGAACGAGGACGCCGGCTCGGGGCGGCTGGCCCCGGAGACCGCCGAGGCGCTGGAACTGGTCGCCGACGAGACGAACAAGCTCGGCCGCATGGTCGAGGACCTCATGGAGATCTCCCGGTTCGACGCGGGTGCCGCCGCCCTGGACCTCGACGAGATCGACATCGGCGAACTCGTCCGCAAGACGCTCGGCCTGCGGCACTGGCAGGACCGGGTCGGCGTCGACGTGCCGCAGGGGCTGCGCGCCCGTCTCGACCCCCGGCGCATCGATGTCGTCCTCGCCAACCTCATCGGCAACGCCCTGCGCCACGGCGGCCCGTCCGTACCGGTGGACGTCCGGGCCCGGACCCAGGATGACCGCCTCATCCTCACCGTCACCGACGGCGGCCCCGGCATCCCGGAGGACACCCTGCCCCACGTCTTCGACCGCTTCACCAAGGGTGACGCGGCCCGCACCCGCAGCGAGGGCAGCGGCCTGGGCCTCGCCATCGCCGCCGAGAACGCGCGCCTGCACGGCGGCACCCTCACCGCCGCCAACGCGCCAGGCGGAGGAGCGGTCTTCACCCTCACGCTGCCTCAGGAGCCGGCGTGAGGCCCCGCGCGGCGTGCGCGCCGCTACTCGCCCTGTGCCTGGCGTCCCTGACCGCCTGCGGCATCGACGACACGGGCCCCGCCCGTGCAGGAGCTCCCGCCTCCGGACTGCGCCGGACGCAAGGCCGCCCGGCCGCCACCGTGCACGTCTACTTCTCCTCGCCCCTCGGCCTCGAACGCGTCTCCCGCCTCGACAAACGCCCCAGCACCCTCCAGGCGGCCATGGACCGGCTCGTGGCCGGCCCCGACCGGGCCGAGCGCACCCGCGGCCTGGTCAGCCTCATCCCACCAGGCACCCCCGCACCGGCCGCCGTCACACCGCAACCGAGCACGGCCGACGTGCACCTACCGCCCGGCTGGACAGCCAACCGCACCGCCCTCCACCAGCTCGTCTGCACCGCCGCCGACGCCGCCGCCACCACACACGGCACCAAGCCGCAGGACACACGAGTCAGACTGCACCGCCCAGAAGGCGGGGAACCCACCACGGAAGTGTGCCCGCGCCCCTGACCTACGGCCCAGGCACCGTCGATGGCACTTTTGGAATCAGGCGATGCCTGCCCGGCGCTGGGCGTCGCGGCGACCGACGAGGAACCAGAGCAGGCTCCCGAAGAAGGGGGCCATCACGGCGAACGCGAGCCAGACCAGCTTCATCCCGCCGGTGACGTCGGACGGCCGGGGGCAGCAGCAGGACGAGTCCGTACGTCGGGTCGGCCGCGAGGCTGTACGCCGTATCCCTCATCCCGCCCGCGATCTCGGTCAGGAGGGAGGGGGTGGCGGTCGCCCTCGCCTGGACCCTGCAGAACCCCGACGTGACGGCACCGATCGTCGGCGCCCGGACCTCGGCGCAGCTGGAGGACAACCTCGGTGCCCTGGACGTCGCATTCGATGCCGCTCACCTGGCCCGCCTGGACGAGGCCAGCGCCATCGACCTCGGCTTCCCCCACGAGTTCCTGGCCCGCAACCGCAGCGCCATGTTCGGCGGCCTGAAGGTCGAAACCCGCTGAGCCGCGAGTATGCGCGCAAGGGCACCGAGATCAGTGGCCCGGCCCGAGTGGCGTTCGCCGTGGCGTTTGCTGGTGTGGCCGCCGGTCAGGTGGGTGGTTGGATCGACAGGGAGTGGTGGAACACGTTGCCCGGGTCCCAGTGGGCCTTGATCTGTTGGAGGCGTGGGTAGTTGTCCTTGTAGTAGAGGGTGTGCCAGGGCACGCCGGAGGTGTTCCATTTGGGGTCGGCCAGGTCGGTGTCGGGGTAGTTGATGTAGGAGCCGTCGCTGACTTCGCCGGGCACCGGAACGCCGCCGGTGTCGGCGTACACGTCGCGGTAGAAGTCGCGGATCCAGGCCAGATGGGCTGCGTCGTCGGATTCCTCGGTCCAGGTCGTCAGGAAGATGACCTTCATGACCGCGTCGCGTTGGGCGATGGCAGTGGCCTGTGGCGGTACCGCGTTGACCTGGCCGCCGTACCCGGCGAGCATCATGAGGCCGGTCGGGCTGGCGGTGGGGTCGGTCAGGTGCCGGTAGATCGTGGTGAGTTGGGTGTCGGTGTAGGAGCGGCGCAGGTAGCCGGCCTTGTTCTTGAACCGACGGGTGATCGCGTCGCCGGTCTGACCGGTGCCCGGCCAGGTCGTCGGGTGCAGCCACGGCATCGTGCGCCGGGTGTCGGTCGGCATGGTGCCGGTGCCCGCGGTCACCGCGGTCACCAGGTCGTTCACCAGGCCGTCGGCGTTTGGAATGTCGGCATCGACCCACACATTCATCATGAAGCTGCCCGCGCCGCGGTTCATGAGCTGGAGGACCGCGCACAGGGGCGCGTACGGCGAGCCGGGCTGGCTGTTGCGCTCGTGCCAGGTGCCGAAGTTGCGTAGCAGCGTGGTGAACGCCTGCTCGGTCATCTGCTGGTCCCAGGCCCAGACGAGCTGGCAGTCCAGTCGCCGGCGTGGGGCGGGCGGCAGCAGGTGGGAGGGGTCGCTGCCGGTGGCATCCGGCGTGCGCAGCCAGTATCGGGTGACCACGCCGAAGTTCCCGCCCCCACCGCCGGTGTGCGCCCACCACAGGTCGTGATGCGGGTCATCGGGCTCGCGGGTGGCCACCACCGCGCGGGCGGTGCCGTCGGCGTCGGCCACCACCACTTCCACGCCATACAGGTAATCCACTACCGAGCCGTACAGGCGCGAGAGCGGTCCGTACCCGCCACCGGCCAGATGCCCGCCGGCGCCCACCTCCGGGCAAGCGCCTGCCGGGATCGTCACCCCCCACCCCGTGAACAAGGTCCGGCCCACGTGCCCGAGCGTGGCTCCCGGCTGCACCGCGAACGCGCGCCGCTCGGCGTCGTAGCCGACCGCGTCCATCGGTGACAGGTCCAAGAGCATTCCACCCGCGGGGTCGGTGGTGAAGTTCTCAAAACAATGCCCGCCGCTGCGCGGCGCGACCCGCCACCTTGACCGCACCGCATCCGCCACCGCCCGCACCACCTGCCCGGTCGATCCGACCACGCGAATCTCCTCCGGCCGGCCCACGAACCGAAAGTTGTTGCCGCGCTGCAAGCTGTCATACCGAACATCACCCGGCCGGATCGTCACCGGCCCGAACGCGGCCGGCTCCGGCGCGGCGGCGCCGCCGGTCCTCTCGATCACCGACATGCAGCTTCTCCCATCGAAGGAGTGGGCGCCCCACAGATCACTTGTGACCAATGCTCACATACAGGGAGAGAGCCCACTCATTCAGACGGCTCCTGTGAAGCGGGTCAGGTAGCGGGTTCAGCACCGTCGGGACGACAGGATTTGAACCTGCGACCCCTTGCCCCAGAGACTGAAACCCAGTCCACTTCGCGCGGTCAGTCCACAGGGTCCGGAAAACATCCAGGTCAGAGGCTTGCCTGCGGCTGCGGTACGCCGGGTGGGTGACAAATGGGTGACACGTCGGGCCTGGTCTGTGAGGTCACCAGAGAGCCCGGGAAGGTCGGCTGCGGCCAGATGGGCGACCTGGTCGTTGAGGCGCGAAGCGCGTGCCTACTGTGACGGCGTTATGGAGTTCCGTCGAGGTCGGCACGGCGTCGTACTTTGGATTCTTGTGAGACCCTTCTGGCCGCCTAAAAAATGCGCTTCTCGCATTCAACGTCAACACTGGGTCGCAAGAGTGGCATTGTTGGAATCGGCATCCGAAAATTGCCCCGAGAAGGGGGTAAGACGGATTGTGGGAGATTAATCGATCGGAGTCCAGGATGCGTAAATTGTTCACGCGGCGCTGGATCTTTTTTGGGCTCATTGCGGGTGCCGTCGTCTGCTTCATCCTGGAACGCGTGGCATTCAAAAGTGAAGGGCTTTCTCATGACTTGTCGCATGCGGTAGGGGAAGCCCTTTTTGTTGCCTTCATCCTCGGTATTGCTGGGGACTTTTACCTGCGAGACAAATTCGGTGAAGATGTGATGCGACGCGCTGTTCAAGGCGTCATGAATGAGACGCTTGGCTTCCTTCGAGGAGAGCAGCCAGTCGAACTACGTAAAGCTGTTTACGGTTTCGCCGATCAAAGTGTCTACATTAACCGCACGCGCCTGCGCCTTAATTTCTCCTGGGCTGACAGGGGAAAAGTAGTTCGCCTCGATATCTCTGCCAGAGTTACGGGGACGTGCCTTGACGGTACTGGGTACCTTCCGAGGAGAACTCTTTGGGCATTATCTTCCGTTAACGGGTATCACACGAGTTACCTGCATTATTCCCTTCAATGCCCTGCCGCAGGCATCGATGTTGAAGAGTCTGGCGCCGATCTTCTTCCTTTCACCTCGACTTCGCTTCACAGGCTGGGTCTCAATCAGCAGGATCTGCTTACGGCGCACATCCCTCTCGGTGCAAAAATTCCTTTTGGTGAGTCGTTTGAGCACGGTCGCAGCTTCCAAACATTTCTTAATGCTGCTGGATTCATTCCCCTTATGCACTCAGACTTCGCGATTCTCTTCAGGCTTGAGTTGGCCGGTGAGGCCCTGCCTGATCTTGAGATTTCTGTATTTCACCCCGTGAGTGAGTCGGGGGAGCAGGAATGGCATTACGAGGAAGGGGACCCTGTTCCTGTTAGGGAATGGTCTGCTGTGACGCCCGGTCAAGCAACCATTGTCGCCTGGCGTCCCGAGGCGCCCATGGGAGCAGACTTGTAACTTTTCTTACATCTTTCGCAGCTCCTGTCCCTTATGGCCCCTCCTCATGTGACGGCAGAACGGCAACCCGCTACCGGTATCAGTGTGCACATGCCGAGGAACAGCTGAGGTGATCAGACGCCTTGCAGGTCCTGCCGCCGCTGTCGCGGTGATCGCATGACCACCGAGCTGAGCGGCGTCGACCTCGCGCGCCAGGCCCTGCTCGCCGCCCGGGAGGCGGCCAAGAAGAACGGCGCCACCCGCAAGGAGAAGCCGAAGCGGCGCGGCGGCACGGTCGTACGCCGCGACGGCCGCGAACCGCTCGGGCTCGGCAGCGCGATCAGCATGATGATGGGTCCTCGATCCCCATCTGCTCGGCCAGGTGCTCCACCACCGGCCACGGCACATTCAGCGGGTCCTCGCCCAGAAACAGGCCCACGTACCGCACCGTGCACATCTGGAGCGCGAACCCGAGCTGGTGATGCTGCGTACGCCGCAGCGCTAGATACTGGCTGTTCCGCTGGTCCCCAACGCCGGACCTCGCCGCTGGCCACGTCCAGGGCGGTCATCAGGGAAGCGGTGCCGTGGCGGCCGTATCCGAACTCCTGCCGCACAGCCTGCCCAGGGTGGGCGGGCCGCCCCGGATAGCGCCGGGAGCGGGCCTGGATCGCGGTCTTTTCGTCGATGGACAGCACGACACTGCCGTTGGGCGGGTCGCGGTACAGATCGCAGATGTCCTTGATCCGGTCCCAGAGGTCCGGGGTGTCGCGGCAGGTGAGCCAGCCGCGGACCTTGTGCGGTTGAGATCCAGCCCGGCAAGGATCCGTCCGACCTGGGAAGCGGAGATCGGCGCGAAGACAGTGTTGGCGATCTGGGCGGCGACGGTCCTGTGCGACCAGGTCGCCTCCGGGTGGGGCGCGGTGATGGTTGCCGTGGCCACCACCGCCACTCGCACCGCGGGCCCGGTAGGTGCGGGGCCTGCCCGAACGCCGTGTGTCACGCCCGCACTCACTGGCCTCAGCTGGCCGGGGTGACGGTCCGCTACCGGACCGGATTCGCCTACGTGGTCGGCGAGTTGAAGGACGGGGAGGCGCTTCCCTTGTGCCGCCTTCGCTTCACCGGCGCCCTGCATACCTGGGGCTTCGCCTTCTACCTTGCCAGCCGTGGCGGCTACGAGGGCAATGTCCTGCCCACCGGCCTGCCGACAGGCTCTCCCGAAGAGGCCCTGGACTGCGCTTGCGACCTCTACCTCGCCAACCCCACCACCTGATCACTGGGACTGCCCACTGAGGGCGACAGTCTTCAATGCTTCAGTTGGCGAGCCGCACCCGCCGCCGCATGAGCGGCCTCACCATGCCCGGGCAGGGTGAGGCCAACACCCCGTCGCTGCTCACCTGGAGGGTTCCATGCCGCTACTCGTCTCACCGGTGCGGCTGACCGTGTTCAGCCTGCGCCTCAGGTGGGTCCGTTCGGGTTCGGTGCCGGCCAGGTCGAGCGCTTCCCGGTAGGCCGCGGCTGCCTCGGGCAGTCGGCCGAGCCGGTGCAGCAGGTCCGCCCGGGCGGCCGGGTAGGGGTGGTAGCGGCGCAGTGGCGGCTCGTCGGCCAGCTCGTCGAGCAGCGCCAGGCCCGCCTGCGGGCCGTCGCGCATCGCCACCGCCACCGCCCGGTTCAGCGCGACGACGGGGGACGGAGTGAGCACGAGCAACACGTCGTAGAGGGCTACGATCTGTGGCCAGTCGGTGGACGCAAGGTCGACGGCCTCGTCATGGAGGGCGGCGATGGCGGCCTGCACACCGTACGGGCCGGGCGGTCCGCCAGTCAGCGCGGAGACCACCAAGCCGCGCCCCTCCTCGATCATCGTGCGGTCCCAGCGGCCGCGATCCTGGTCCTCGAGCAACACGAGCTCGCTGTCCGGACCGGTCCGGGCCTCGCGTCGCGCGTGGATCAGCAGCATGAGCCCGAGCAGGCCGGTGACCTCCCGCTCGGCGGGCATCAACCGGCGCAGTATCCGCGCCAGCCGGACGGCCTCCTCCGCGAGATCGAGCCGCTGCAACTGCGGGCCCGAGCTGGCCGCGTACCCCTCGGTGAAGATCGCATAGATGACCTGGAGCACCCCGGGCAGGCGCTCCGGCAGCTCATCGGCGCCGGGCACGCGAAACGGGATACGAGCCTCGCGAATCTTCTTCTTCGCCCGCACGATCCGCTGCGCCATCGTCGCGGCAGGGACGAGAAAAGCCCGCGCCACCTCGGGCGTCGTCAGCCCGGCCAGGCAGCGCAGGGTCAGCGCCGTGCGGTCCTCGGCCGCGAGGGCGGGGTGGGCGCAGGTGAAGAACATCTGCAACCGCTCGTCGGGCAAGCCGCCGTCGGCGTTCACGGTCGGGACGGGGTTGGCCCGGTCCGCCTCCACCTGCAGGACGGCGAGGCGGGCCGCGTATGCCTGGTCCCGCCGCAGGCGGTCGACGGCCTTGCGTCGCGCAGTGGTCAGCAGCCAGGCCCCGGGCCTGGCCGGAACACCCTCGGCCGGCCAGTGCACCAGTGACGCCTCGACGGCCTCGGAGGCGGCCTCCTCGGCCAGGTCGAGATCGCCGAAGCGGCGGACGAGGGAGGCCAGCAGCCGACCACGCTCCTCACGGAACACCCACTCCACGGACGCCTGGACAGACAACTGGTGGGATGACTCGATGGGCATGTCGGTTCCGGTATCTCCCTCGCCCTCCACTGTCAGGCCCCGAACTCGGCGATCGGACGCACTACGACCGTCCCGCTGCCGCGCGCGCCGGGACAGCGGGCAGCCCAGTCGAGCGCGACATCCAGGTCCGGCACGTCGATCACATAGAAGCCGCCGAGAACCTCGCGCGTCTCGGCGAACGGCCCGTCCATGACGGTCCGCTTGCCGTCCTGGCCGACCCGAACCGTCGTGGCGGTGACCAGGTCGGCCAGCGACTCCCCGGAAACCCAGATCCCCGCGTCCTTCACTTCCTTGTCATAGATCATCCAGTCCTCGACGCTGCACTCGGCGGCCGCGCCATTCTCGTCGATCGCACCAGCGTTGATCAGCAGCATGTACTTCATGGTCCGACTCCTGTCAGGCTCTGTTGATTCCTCGCGCGGCGGGTCGCCGTACATCATGACGACGAACGGGACGCGGTCGGATCGACACCTCCCCGAACAATTTCTCCGGGCCGAGCTCGGCAGCCATGTCCCTCGTTGCTTCCAGAAAGCCACTTGTCACTTGGCGGCAGCATCGGGATGTCGCACAGCACGCAGCACAACGCCGGTTGAGACGCTCAACCACAATCACCCCTCCACGAACTTCTGCGGCGCAGCACTAATAGTGCTTTGTCGGGTGTCGCTGACCTGCGACGATACGGCGGGGTCAGGTAGTGGGGTCTGCTCGGCGACCGCGCCGTTCGCCGCAGGTCGCAGGCGTGCCCCGAGGCCGTCGATCGCCGGGTTCACGGTCAACGGCCCGGACCCGACAAAGCACTACCAGGGTCTGCCGTCAAGTGATGCCCGAATCTTGACACCTTCCTGAAGCCAACCCGGCGCCCATCCGTCGGCGACAGCTTCGGCATGCCATCCGAAACGCCCGGGAACTGGGCACGCTCGCTCGCGCGCGAATGAGCAGAATCTCCGGTACGCCGACACCCGTGGTTGGCACTTGACGACTGCGCTCTGCAGCGCCGTATAGAGCTTGACGGAGGGAGGCGCGGGTCTGCGGGACTCTTAAAGTGGCGCAAAAGAGG
The DNA here is from genome assembly GCF_030553055.1 of Streptomyces sp. XD-27. Taxonomy (NCBI): domain Bacteria; kingdom Bacillati; phylum Actinomycetota; class Actinomycetes; order Kitasatosporales; family Streptomycetaceae; genus Streptomyces; species Streptomyces sp. XD-27. The sequence continues at coordinate 1,156,459 of NZ_CP130713.1, read as the reverse complement.
AGAATCGGCGCGCGGCCGGGAGTCAAGGGGTCGCAGGTTCAAATCCTGTCGTCCCGACGGTGTTAACGCAGGCCAGGGGCCTGACTCCGAGAAGGAGTCAGGCCCCTGGCTCGTGTTCAGGGCTCCTTGGGAGAGTTCTGGGAGAAGATCTTGGAACTACGTTCCGGCGTATCGCTCGCGCTCCCGCAGAAGCCGCTCCAGCACCGGCACTGCCGAGGTCCGGTACATCGCCAGCCGCGCGTCCAGCGCCTCCTCCCACATCCGGGTGAGCCCCTCGATGAGACGGCGCCGCATCGCCGGCGTGATGTGGGAGTAGCGCGCCGAGACCGAGCCGTCGGTGTGTCCCATGCGCTCGTCCATGAGCACCTTCTCCGTGCCCAGTTCCTCCATGAGCGCCTTGTGGGTGTGCCGTAGGCCGTGCCGGGTCAGCCCGTGCCGGATCGGTACCCAGCACGCCTCCGCGCGGCCTTCGGCGTTCCGGCCGCGCACCGGCATGCCGGGCCACGGACCGGCGGAGACCGGCACGGGCCGTCGCGGGTATGGCGACTTGGGTGGGTACCAGCCCGTCGCGGCGGGTTCGAAGATCCACGTGGCGAATCCGGACCGCCGCCAATGCGCTCCCTCTCCGGTCGTCCCCGTGCGGCGTACGAAGCCCAGCTCGGCGATCGCCTTCTCCACTCGCTCCCGCGTCGCGTCGGCCACGCACCCGGGCCGGTTCAGGACGTTGGACACCGTGCCCGTGGACACTCCGGCGAGCGCCGCCACGACCGCGCCCGCGTCGGCGGGCTGCGGGACTCGAAGAGGGCGACGGCCACCCGCCAACTGTGCGCTGCCAGGGCTGCGGCCGAACGTGGCGAGAGGCCGAAGCAGCTTGAAGGACGCGAGGCTGACCTTCGACCACCACCCGTACCAGTAGTTGGCGCCTCTCTCCTGCCCCCGCCGCGTTCGCTTCCACCATCGCGGCGGGGGAAGAAGGCGTCCCGCTGAGTGGTGTAGCCGGTCGTGGTCCGGGAACACGCGGGTGACGATGGCCTCCGTCGCCCAGGTGATCCGCTACTGGATGACCTCGTAGATCTCCTTGTAGCCGGATACCGCGTTGCTGTTCAACGTATCGATCAGTGATTGGGCGTTCTCATCTGGATTCACGAAGAACGCTCGCTCCATGGTGAAGTACTGGTCGAGGCTGTCGAATTCCCATTGGCAGACGACCGTATCCATGGGACCGGCATAATCGACGTAGATTCGCCGGTTCGCGTACCCGGCCTCTTCAAACACCTTGGTGAGGGTCTTGAACGCCGCCACGATCTCCGGCGCCTTCCCGCGTTCAGCTTGGTAGACCTCGCGCATCATGTACATGACGTGATCCTGCTTTCCTGCTCGAGCAGTAATCGACTGGCCAAGCGCTATTTTTCATGCTAAGTCACCAAAATGCCGCCCGCATGCCGAGCGAGGTCCGGCTATCCGGGGTAATGGCCGGTGCGCGTCGGGTGGCTCCGGCGTGTAACTCGGCTGCCGAAGTCAGGTGCGCTGTGTCCTGTGGACGCACCCCCACGCATCGACGGTGAAGAAGAGCGTGTTTCTCTCGCGCAGTGGTCCCAATGATCAACCAGACGGTGCCCCCACAGGCCGAATGTGAACACTGTCGGCAGCAGGTGGAGTACATGGTTCGGCCGGTGTCCGAACACCAATGCCGCTTGCGTCGCCGTCCGCTCCTCGACCCGCCAGCCATACAGCACGTACTCCGCGACCGCGTTATCGAGAGCGGACGTCCGCTCGGCAGCATCCGCAGGTTTGGCGTTTGGGGGAAGCGGCGAGAGGGGCTGCCCCCACCGTTGCCACGGCAGGTTCATGTTCTTCGCGCTTCAACCACCCATTGTCGCCCATAGCCGCAGAATCACCTCCCCGCGCATCCATACCTCCACAGTGCCACCCAGCCGGCTTAACGGTGCTGCTTGACATTGAACCTTCAATCTCGTGGCGCTCTTATGCACTGCTCCGAGTGCGTGGATCAGCGGCCGGGGGATCGTGGTTCCTACCTCTGCTTCCGCGCTCCGCCGGGCGCTGTAGTCCAGGAGACAGTCGATGCGTCGTGTGCTTGCGCTTGCTGTATTGCTTGCCGCTGCGGTGGCCGCCTGCTCTGAGGATGAGAAGGTCACCGAAACGCCAGCGAGTAGTCCGTCCGAACACAAGACGAGTGGTACGGCGCGGAAGAGTCCAACGCCGACTCCTTCGCCGTCTCGCCCATCCGCTGCCACAGTGGGTGACACTCTCAACCTGACCGGCATCGAAGAAGGAGAAAAGCTTGCCGTTACCGTGGTCAAGGTAGTCGATCCAGCCGGCGCCAAGGATCAATTCTCCAGCCCTGAAGCGGGGATGCGGTTCGTGGCAGTTCAGTTCCGGCTGAAGAACACTGGATCTAAGGTGTACAGCAACACACCGGAAAATGGAGCAAAGGTGGTGGATGTCCAGGGCCAGCAGTTCGACTCGACGTTGACTGAAACAACCGCCGGCCCGAACTTCGCTGGAAGCACTACTATCGCCCTGGGTGACACTGCACTGGGGTTCATCGTCTTCGAGGTTCCGGCCGCTTCAAAGGTCGCCAAGATTCAATTCGCAATGAACAGTGGATTCTCCAATAACACTGGCCAGTGGAGTGTTCCGTGACGTCGAGAGTGCCGTTGCGTCATGTCCTGATGAGGAAGCGACGTAGTCACCGCCAGGCCAGTAGCCCGGCGTAGTTGCAAAGCCGCCGATCATGCCCCATCATAAGTCGCAGATCCGGCGTGCCCGGAAACAGATGCCCAAGGCCCCGCCACCACCTGGCCGGGGCTTTTCGCATGCCTCAACACAACCGTTGGCCGATCTCCAGCACCTCCGAGAGGCTCACCCGCAGCCCACTGCCCAACTCCGGGTCCTCCGCCCAGACCGGTTCCACCGACGGGAATCCAACCTTCTTAGCCGTACCGTTCAGGGCGTACTCCGTGCCGTCCACCATGAACGTCACGGCACCTTCACGACACCTCAAACCACCCTGATCCACGGTGAATGGCCATACCTTCACATCCCCTGCCGTCAGCCAGACCCTGTCCTTGATGGCCCCCTCGGGAGGCACCCCCGCCTGTGCACTGGCCGACGGTGACGGAGGCGGAGCAGTCGACGAATCGTCCTTGCTCTCACCACTACTGCACCCGACGACCATGACGGCTCCGGCCACCGCTAACAGGCCCAGGCCCCCGACACGCATGCCACGTCTGATCCGCTCTGCCATGCGGCACCCCCTCCGATGAGGGACACACCGTACGGGGAGGTGGCACCACATGCCCAGACGCGCAGGTTGGCGCATCTGCTCCACGCCCGGATGCCCCGAATACGCCGCCCGAGGCGGCCGCTGCTCAGACTGTCGACGCGCCGCCGAACGACGCCGAGGCAGTGAGCCTTTTCAGCGCTGCCGCTCCAGGGTGGGGACGGCGGCGGAGACTGACGACATTCGATTCGGGCTGCATCGTGCCCTGCGGAAGATTCGCCACGACTTGAGCCGTGCGACGCCGCGCTCGACCGGTGCCCGTGCCGCGGACAGCGCGCGGTTGACGGTTTGCTGGGTTGGCGTGAGGTCGCGGCCCGGCGGGCGTCTGAGGGGTGTCGTCACCCAGGCCCGGTGCACGGTCAGCAAGTAGGCTGATCACCGCGTTGGTGTAGGCGTGAGCGGTGCCCACCGAGATACCGAAGCCGACGGCGATCTGGGCGAGCGTGTCGTGCTTGCGCAGGTACATCAGGCCGACGAGCGCACGCTGGTGCGGCGGGAGTTTGCATCGTCGGTCACCCTCGCGGGTGACGATGAGCATGGTGACCCACTCGACCAGGGCATGGGCAGGTCGAGTGCGGCAGAATAGGGAACCAACGCGGCTCCTGTGCCTGTGGGTTGAGATTTCGAACACCTCCCCCAACGGCACGGGAGCCTCGTGCGTTGCGTATCCCGTCGGCGTCACCCGATTGGCGGCCGTGCTGAAAAGGCTCATTGACTACACCAGGGCCAGATCGGTTGTTGTAGGAACCTACGAAGCATCGGTCTTGCGCCACCCACATTTCATGTCTTCGGCGCCTGGCTGATTCCCTTCGGACGGCTGTGTACTGCTCGGGCAATCCCGAACGACGAAGAACTGGGAACGCCTTGCTAAAGACGCTGCCCGATGAACACATTGAGATCGCCTGGCCCGACCTCGGCATCACCGTCGCTGCGGAACTCGATGGCCGAAACCTGGCGGACGCGCTGTGGGAGCCCCCCGGCGCCCTGACCGAACCCATGCCCGTCACCCTCGTCGGGCAGATCTGCGAGGAAGACATGCGGGCCCGCTGGAGGCCTGGCGTGCCATCTGGGATGCCGTCCAACGCGGCGTCGGCGAGCCGCCCACCATCTCCGCCACCCCCACCGTCGTCAACGCCACCTGCAACGCCACCGGCCTGAACCTCACCCACACCCCGGTCTCCCCGGAACACATCTACCGCGTCTGACCGGACCCCCTGTTCGTGCGGGTGCCACCGTCTCCTCGACGGCACCCGCACCCCACTCCACCCCACCGTATTCGACAAGGAGCAACCGTGACCGTGAGCACCGCGACCATCGTCCAGGACGAGCAGGCATGGATGCAGCAGGCCATCGCCGTCGCCACCGACAGCGCGAACAGCGGAGGCGGTCCCTTCGGCGCCCTGATCGTCAAGGACGGCACAGTCATCGCGACCGCACACAACCAGGTCACCGCGACGAACGACCCGTCCGCGCACGCCGAAGTCAACGCGATACGCGCCGCCTGTACGGCACTGGGCACCTTCGTCCTCGAAGGCTGCACCCTGATCACCTCGTGCGAGCCGTGCCCGATGTGCCTGTCCACCGCCCTGTGGGCGCGCGTCGACCGGCTCGTGTTCTCCGCCGACCGCAACGACGCCGCGGCGGCTGGCTTCGACGACCGCAAGTTCTACGACCTGTTCGAGAAGAGGCCCCAAGAAGCGTGGCCCATGCAGGTCGTCCACCTGGACTTGCCCACCCGCACCGCGCCGTTCGACGCGTGGCTCGCGAAGTCCGACCGCGTCGACTACTGACAGTCGACTACTGACAAGAGCGGGAACCCGTGCCGATCCAGGGTCAACACACGCTGTACCACTCCACGGTCATCGAAGCCGACCCGGACACAGGACGGGCCGTTCCTCGGTCAGGGGACGGCGTCCCCGATTGACCGAGCGGTCCCGGATCTCGAGGTGCCGGATCGCCAGCATCAACCGCCGGACGCCGCGGCGACGGGGAAGCGGTGGCGTAACGGCCACGTCTCGTCCGGCCGGAACGTCGGGGCGCCACCCAACACAGCGGTGGCGCCCCGCCCGGCCCTTCGAGCCATCTGCGCGAGTCCGACCGGATCCACATCGCCGACCGGCTGCGCGAGGGCGCCACCGTCCGTGCGATCGTCGCCGAGCTGGGCCGCAGCCCCTCCACCGTCTGCCGCGAGATCCGCCGCCACCGGTACCCGGTCCATGGCCAGTACCGGACGTATGCGGCCCAGGCCCGCGCCGACGCCCGCCGGCCCCGTCCCAGTTTGGGAATATCGGACAGAACCCCGCTCTGAGGGACTTCATCCAGGACTACCTCGACATACGGCGGATCCCGGAGCGGATCTGCAGGCTCTGCGGACCCAATTCCCCTAGCGGCCGGAGATGCACCTGGTGCCGGCCGGCCAGGACACCGTGCGCGCGACCACCCGGCGGTGGCTCCCAGCCTCGAGTCCGATCGGCTCTCAAGAGACCGAGATGATCTCTTGACCCCGGTGACGCCAGCCACTACGTTGCGGTGAACGTCGACCCATAGCTACCGAGAGGAGGCGACCAGCGGATGTACACCAGCTCTGATCTCGGTCGCCTCGCCCAGTGCACGGTCTGGGTTCCGGGTCGGATCGCGCACGGCTGCTGAGCACGCCGTTCTGATGTGCCCGTCCGTGGCACATTCCGGGTTTCCCGTCACCACCTCTCGGCACGTCGCTGTCGCGCGCTGTTGTGCGCCCGCTCCTCTCACAGGGCGTGTCTGAACACAGAAAGCTGCCTGACATTGGCGAACACAATGAATCGACCGATCGCGCACCGAAACGAAGGCCTGTCATGGTAGCGGCGCGGATCACGGTCAACGGGGAAGAAGCACCGATTTCACCGGCTGCGCCGCACACCACAGTGCTGGATTTTCTGCGCGAGCGTGGGCTCACCGGCACGAAGGAGGGCTGCGCCGAGGGTGAGTGCGGCGCCTGTTCGGTTCTGGTGGCCCGTCCCGGGGTGAACAAGCCCACCGACTGGGTGGCAGTCAACGCCTGTCTGGTCCCGGTCGCGGCGCTCGACGGTCAGGAGATCATCACCTCCGAGGGTCTCGCCACCGCCGGCGAACCGGGCATGCCGCCCACCCTGCACCCGGTGCAGGAGGAGATGGCGGTCCGCGGCGGCTCCCAGTGCGGCTACTGCACGCCGGGTTTCGTCTGCAGCATGGCCGCCGAGTACTACCGGCCCGACCGATGCGCGCACGCGGACCTGGCCGACGGCGCGGACTCGGCCGAAAGCGTCGACGCCGAGCACGGTCCGAACGGTTTCGATCTGCACGCGCTGAGCGGAAACCTGTGCCGCTGCACCGGCTACCGCCCGATTCGCGATGCCGCGTTCGCCGTTGGTACGCCCACCGATGAGGACCCGCTCGCGCAGCGTCGCGAGCAGTCCCCGCCCGCACCGGTTGCCACCGAATACGCCCAGGACGACAGCGCGTTCCTGCGGAAGAGCACCCTGGCCGAGACGCTGGAACTGCTGCGCGAGCGGCCCGGCGCGGTGGTGGTCGCCGGTTCCACCGACTGGGGCGTGGAGGTGAATATCCGTTCCCGTCGGGCGGATTGTGTGGTCGCCGTCGACCGGCTTCCCGAATTGCGGGAGCTGCGAGTCGAATCCGATCACATCGAGATCGGTGCGGCGCTGACGCTCACCGAGATCGAGCGTCGCCTCGACGGTGACGTCCCGCTGCTTGCGGAGCTGTTCCCGCAGTTCGCGTCGCGGCTCATCCGCAACGGTGCGACTCTCGGCGGCAACCTGGGTACCGGCTCCCCCATCGGTGACAGCCCGCCGGTGCTGCTCGCGCTGGAGGCGTCCCTGGTCCTGGCGGACGCCGATGGTGAGCGCGAGGTCCCGCTGGCGGACTACTTCACCGGCTACCGGCAGAGCGTGCGCCGTCCTGGTGAGCTGATCCGCGCGGTGCGCATCCCGCTGCCGCTGTCGCCGACCGTGGCCTTTCACAAGATCGCCAAGCGGCGCTTCGACGACATCTCCAGCGTGGCCGTCGCTTTCGCGCTCGGCATCGAGGACGGGATCGTCCGTAAGGCACGCATCGGCCTGGGCGGCGTGGCCGCCACCCCGATCCGCGCCCTCGCCACCGAGGCGGCTCTGGAGGGCAAGCCGTGGTCGGCGGAGACGGTCGGGGCCGCGGCGCGGGTGCTGCGGGGTGAGGGCACGCCGATGGACGATCATCGCGCCAGCTCTCTCTACCGCTCCGCGATGCTCGGCCAGAGCCTGCTGAAGCTGCACGCCCAGACCACCGAGGCGGTGTCGTCATGAGTCATCTGTCCGAGCGCCCCGAGAAGCCTGTCGTCGGCGTTTCGATGCCGCACGAAAGCGCCTTCCAGCACGTCACCGGCACCGCGCTCTACACCGACGACCTTGTGCATCGCACCAAGGACGTGCTGCACGCGTACCCGGTCCAGGTCATGCAGGCCCGCGGCCGGATCACCACGCTGCGGACCGAGCCCGCGCTCGCTGTGCCCGGTGTGGTCCGCGTGCTGACCGGTGCCGACGTGCCCGGCGTCAACGACGCCGGGATGAAGCACGACGAGCCGCTGTTCCCCGACGAGGTCATGTTCTACGGCCACGCGGTCGCCTGGGTGCTCGGCGAGACCCTGGAGGCGGCCCGGCTCGGTGCGGCGGCCGTCGAGGTGGAGCTCGACGAGCAGCCCGCGCTGATCACGCTGCAGGACGCGATGGCGGCGGAGAGCTACCACGGCGCCAGGCCGCTGATGGAGACCGGCGACATCGACGCCGGCTTCGCCGACTCCGCGCATGTGTTCACCGGCGAGTTCCAGTTCGCCGGTCAGGAGCACTTCTACCTGGAGACCCACGCGTCCCTCGCCCAGGTCGACGAGAACGGGCAGGTGTTCATCCAGAGCAGCACCCAGCACCCGTCGGAGACCCAGGAGATCGTCTCCCACGTGCTCGGTGTGCCTGCTCACGAGGTGACCGTGCAGTGCCTGCGGATGGGCGGCGGCTTCGGCGGCAAGGAAATGCAGCCGCACGGGTTCGCGGCCGTCGCCGCGCTCGGCGCCAAGCTGACCGGCCGCCCGGTCCGGTTCCGGCTCAACCGGACGCAGGACCTGACGATGTCCGGCAAGCGGCACGGGTTCCACGCCTCGTGGAAGATCGGCTTCGACGCCGACGGCCGCATCCAGGCCCTCGACGCCACGCTGACCGCGGACGGCGGCTGGAGCCTGGACCTGTCCGAGCCGGTCCTCGCTCGGGCGCTGTGCCACATCGACAACACGTACTGGATCCCCAACGCGCGTGTCGCCGGTCGTGTCGCCAAGACCAACACGGTCTCCAACACCGCCTTCCGCGGCTTCGGCGGACCCCAGGGCATGCTGGTGATCGAGGACATCCTGGGCCGCGTCGCGCCGCAGCTCGGCCTCGACCCCATGGAGCTGCGCGAGCGTAACTTCTACCAGCCGGATCAGGGCCAGACGACGCCGTACGGGCAGCCGGTCACCCAGGCCGACCGGATCTCCACCGTCTGGCGGCAGGTCCAGGAGAACGCCGGCATCGCCGACCGCAAGCGCGAGATCGCCGCGTTCAACGCCGCGCACCCGCACGCCAAGCGGGCGCTCGCGATCACCGGCATCAAGTTCGGTATCTCGTTCAACCTCACCGCCTTCAACCAGGGCGGCGCGCTGGTGCTGATCTACAAGGACGGATCGGTCCTGATCAACCACGGCGGCACCGAGATGGGCCAGGGCCTGCACACCAAGATGATCCAGGTGGCCGCGACCACCCTGGGCATCCCGCTGCACAAGGTCCGCCTCGCCCCGACGCGTACCGACAAGGTACCCAACACCTCGGCGACCGCGGCCAGTTCGGGCGCGGACCTCAACGGTGGGGCCATCAAGAACGCCTGCGAGCAGCTGCGCGAGCGGCTGCTGCAGGTGGCCGCCTCCCAGCTGGGAGCGAACGCCTCCGACGTACGCATCGTCGAGGGCGTCGCGCGCGCCCTGGGCAGCGACAAGGAGCTGGCCTGGGACGACCTGGTGCACACCGCGTACTTCCAGCGGGTGCAGCTGTCGGCGTCCGGCTTCTACCGGACCGAGGGGCTGCACTGGGACGCCAAGGCGTTCCGGGGCTCGCCGTTCAAGTACTTCGCCTACGGTGCCGCCGCGACCGAGGTGGAGGTCGACGGCTTCACCGGTGCGTACCGGATCCGGCGCGTGGACATCGTGCATGACGTCGGCGAGAGCCTCTCCCCGATGATTGACATCGGTCAGGTCGAGGGCGGCTTCGTGCAGGGCGCGGGCTGGCTGACGCTGGAGGACCTGCGCTGGGACACCAGCGACGGGCCGAACCGCGGACGGCTGCAGACCCAGGCGGCGAGCACGTACAAGCTGCCGAGCTTCTCCGAGATGCCGGAGGAGTTCAACGTCACGCTGCTGGAGAACGCCACTGAGGAGGGCGCGGTCTACGGCTCCAAGGCCGTGGGTGAGCCTCCGCTGATGCTGGCGTTCTCGGTGCGAGAAGCGTTGCGGCAGGCCGCCGCCGCGTTCGGGCCGAGTGGGGTCAGCGTCGACCTGGCCTCGCCCGCGACGCCGGAGGCGGTGTACTGGGCGATCCAGGCGGCTCGCCAGAGCGACGCCTCCAAGAACGGTCACGCCCTCAACGGATCTGCCGTCAACGGCGAGGTCCGGGCCGCCACAGCAGCGTTGAGCGGTGCCTGACATGACGTGGGTCGCCGCGGTCGCACGGTTGCGAGCACGCCGGGAGTCCGGCGTGCTGGTGACCGTCGCGACCGTGCGCGGCCATGCCCCGCGCGACGCCGGCGCGAAACTCGTGGTGGGGCAGACCGAGACGTGGGGCTCCATCGGTGGCGGCAATGTCGAGGCCGTCGCGATCGATCGGGCCCGGGAGATGATCACCGCGTCCAAGCCGGAGCCGGAGCTGATCGATTTCGCCCTGAACGACAAGGTGACCAACCAGCATGGCGTGCAGTGCTGCGGCGGCACGGTCTCGGTGCTGCTCGAACCGCTGCCGGTGGTACGGGCGGTGGCGATCTTCGGCGTCGGGCACGTCGGGTTGGAACTGGCGCGCATCCTGGCCCGTCAGGACCTCGACCTCCACCTGATCGACAGCCGCTCCGACATCCTCACCGAGAAACGGCTCGACGTGCTGGCAGACGCGGTGGCGCAGGTGCACGTGCATCACACGCCCCTGCTGCCCGAGGAGGTGCTGGCGGAGTTGCCGCGCGGCACCCACATCCTGATCATGACGCATGATCACGCCGAGGACGCCGCTCTGTGCGACGCAGCCTTGCGCACCACCCACCTCGGCTCCATCGGGCTGATCGGATCGGCGGCCAAGTGGGCACGGTTCCGCAAACGCCTCACCACCGAGGGCGGCCACGACGAGGCCACCATCGATCGGATCAAGACCCCGATCGGGCTGGCCGACATCACCGGCAAGGAACCCGCGACCATTGCCGTGAGTGTCGCCGCCGATCTGCTGCGCAGCTTCGAAACCGAAGGGAACTGACTCTTCCACCGGGCCGACAGCGGCGCCCCGCGCTCGTGCGAACGCACATCTGCGGGGCACCCCTTCGGCACGCCTGAGCCCGTCACGTCCACGGGCATCGGCCTCAGTGCGCGCGCCGGTTCTGGTCGGAGTCTCACCATGTCACCTCGCCCAGGTCGGAGCCCATGCCACAGAACCTGTTCCCTGGAAGTCGGCAAGGCGGGCCGGACGAGCGTCGGATCACGAGTGGGTGGCGGAAACTTGTTGGTGGCAAAGCGACCGTGCGCGTCCACTGGGTGGTGTCCGGTGGGTCGCCGTGGGAACTGCGCTGGTACCCGCAGGACGCCCGAGGTTCCGAAGCGCACGGCCCGCCCCGACCGGCCAGGCCGGTGACGCTCCGTCGGCTGCTCAGCCGCCCGCGGGACAGGGCCCCGCGTGCACCGCGTCGAGGACCAGCCCGAGCAGTCGGCCGGGCTGGGCGGCGTCCTCGCCGCGGACCGTGGCCAGCGCGACCCCCACCACCAGCTGGATGAGGTCACCGGGGGCCAGGTCGCCTCGGGCGGTCCCCGAGCGCTGAGCCCGGACGAGCAGTGCGGTGGCCGCGTCCTCGATCCGCCGATGGCAGTCCACGCCCAGCATCTCCGGTTCATGGAGCAGCAGGGAACCGCCCAGCCCTTGGTTGACCCGGGCGTGCTCCAGGAAGGCGTGCAGCCACTCGGCGAGCGCCCGGTCAGCGGAGTCGGCGGTCAGCAGCCGCTCGGCATGCCCGCACAGCGTATCGATCCGGTCCCTGAGCACCGCCGCCAGCAGGGTCCGGCGGTTGGGGAAGTGCCGGTAGAGCGTGCCGGGCCCGACGCCCGCGCGCTGGGCGATCTCATTGAGCGACGCCTCGGGGCCGGACTCGGCGAAGACCGCACGGGCGGCGTCGACCAGGCGCTCGCGGTTGCGGCGCGCGTCCGAGCGGCGCGGCACCTCGGGCCCGGGCCGACTGTGCGCGGGCGTCATCGCATCCTCCTCCCTCACCGCTCGCATCGCGGCGGGCCGGGGTAGCCAAGCGGAGAGCTTCTCCGTATCGTACCGAAGTGGAAACGGAGAGGTTCTCCGGTACGTTCGTCCAGGGAGCATGTGATGACGCGCGACACACGGGGTGCGCTGGGCCGGGTCGGGATCTGGACCTTCGCCTTCGAAGGGCAGCCCGCCGGGCGGGTCCGCGAAGCCGCCGCGGAGATCGAGGAGTTGGGCTACGGAGCCATCTGGTACGGGGAGGCGTTCGGACGCGACACCGTGGGGCAGGGCTGGCTGCTGCTGTCGGCGACCCGGCGCATCGTGATCGCCTCGGGGATCGCCAACATCGCCTTCCGGGACCCGATCGCCATGGCGACCGCGGAGCGCACCCTCGGCGAGGCGTTCCCCGGCCGCTATCTGCTGGGACTGGGCGGACACCGGGTCGACGACACGGTCCACCACCACGACGGCTACCCGATGCCGGCCCGGGGCAGGGCGGTGACCACCATGCGCGGATATCTGGACGCGATGGACGCGGTCCCGGCCCACGGCCCCGTCCCCGACCCGACGCCGCGCCGGGTACTGGCCGCACTGGGCCCCAAGATGCTGCGGCTCGCCGGCGAACGCGCCTGGGGCGCCCACCCGTACTTCGTGTCGGTCGAACACACCGCCCGGGCCCGCGAGATCATGGGCCCGGACGCCTTCCTCGGCGTCGAGCAGGCCGTGGTCCTGGACACCGACCGCGCGCGGGCCCGCGAACTGGCCACCGAGCACGTCGCCGGGTACGTCTCCTCGGCACCCCACCAGGAGGCGAACGTGCGTCGCCTCGGCTTCGGCGACGACGACATCATCGGCGGCCCGAGCAGACGGCTGGTCGACGCCATCACCGCCTACGGAGACATCGACGCGGTGCGTGAACGCGTCCGGCACCATCTCGACGCCGGCGCCGACCACGTCTGCCTGCAGGTGCTGACCGCCGACCCGGCGGCGCTGCCGATGCCGCAGTGGCGGGAGCTGGCCCCGGCGCTGGTTCCGCGCGGCTGACGGTGACCCACCGGACACCCCCTGACAGGAAGGGGGTGGCCGACGGCACGACCGTCGGCCACCCCCGCATGGTCCCGCGTTACTCCGTGGTGGGGATCGGGCCCAGGTACTCCAGGGTCCAGGTCTCCTGGAACTCGGGCTTGGGCGCTACGAGTTGGAGCTGGGCGCCGCGGTGCCCGGCCCGCAGGGCGAGCCCCTTGTCCGACAGGATCTTGATTCCGCCGATGACCCGCTCGAAGGTGAACTTCGCCCACTCGGCGCGCGGCACGCTGTTGACGTAGAGCTTGTCCTCGGGGACGACGAGGCCTGCGGCGGGGTGGTAGGCGAGGTGGATCACGTACGGCGATTCGGGCGCGGGCTCCTGTTCGGGATCGGCGAGGTCGATGACCCACTCCTGCTCGATCGGAAGCGGGTTGAAGCGGTCGGTGATGACGGGGGCACCGTGCTTGACGGCGTACTCGGTGGCCGTCAGCAGGCTGGTGGGGCCGATGATGTGGGCGTGGATCTTGTACTTGCCGGGCTTGACCGGGATCGGAGCCATGTACGGGACTTCCTCTCTCACGGAGCGCGCCGATGGATGACCGGGCGCTGCCAGCACATGTCTCCACGATCGCGGCCGAATCGGTCACCACACAGGATCAGATGCGGCCAAGCCGATTACGGCGAGGACTGTTCGATCACAATTGCCAAGGCGGTGACCCGGGAGCACAGCGCACTGCCATAGCCGGTCTGCACCTTGAGCGGTCTCCTCCAGTGCCCGTGGGAGGTGAGCCCCCGCGCCGGGCCGCAGAGCCGTCGCGTGCCGGAATGACCCCGATGTGCGTTACAGCGCGGCGCGGTTGGCCAGATCGGAGCGCCCGGGGTCGATGACGCTCCAGTACGCGAACGAAAGCCAGCGTTTGCACGTGGTCAGGGACGGAAAAGGTGAGTCACCCATCGGCCGGCAGCGGAGTTCGACGGGGGGGAGGGTTCCACTGCGAGGGCGGTGCGGAAGGTCTTCACGGGGACGCCGCCCAAGGCGCGTTCGTCGAAGGAGAAGACGGGCCCGAGGCCGGGCGGGACGTCGGGGAGCAGGCGGCGGACCGGGCACAGAAAGCCGCTCCGTCCGCCTGGATCTGCGCTCAGAAGGCCGACTCCGATGACCTGCGCGCGTGGGCGCTGTCCACCCGCGCCAAGATCGCCTTCTGGAGCGGCCATCTCCATGCCGCCGTCGACCACGCCCAGCACGGCCAGACCTACAGCGGCCGCGGCCGCGGCACCGTCGGCACCCTGCTCGAATGGTGGCTTCAGGATCATTACGGGGCAACCCTTAGGAGGCGAGATGATCGCCTGGTTCCACGAAATCCCTGATGAAGGCCGAGCCGTCGCTGGGCAAGGCGGCCCCGTCTTCAGATCCCCCGGAGACCCCCAGGTCACGGCGCATCGCTTCTCTCATGGCGCCGACCAGGGACCAGAGCCCATGCTGGGATTCAGCAGCTGACCGCAGAGTCTCACCCGGACGGGCATTCCCCTGTTCCAGGCGCTTCACCTGCCCGTGAACCCGGGTCAGTCTCCCGTTCAGCTCGCAAGCCGGGGCAATCACGGCGTCGGGGGCGATCATCAGGGCCTCGGACCAACGGTCGCGGTAGGTGGCTTTGGCCTCTTCCAGGACCCGTATGTCCTCCTCCCCAGGGGAGCCGTCCCGCAGCACGTACAGGTGACGACTCAGCGCCGTTGCGAACTGCCGTGCATCACGGTGCAGTTCCGAGTAGCAGCGCCGCCTCAGTTCGCGGTTCTCGCGGGATTCCTGGATGGCCTGGGTCATCTCCAGCTCACGCCTCTTGGCCCTCTCGGCACCCCATTGGGTAAGGAGCGCGCCTCCGAGCGTGCCCGCCACACCCGTCATCGCAAGCAGCACCACTCCAACATCCATGGGGGCACCCTAAGACGTCGTCGCATTTGGCGTGATCGCTGGTGTTCTGGCGTGGCGACGGTGGAGCGTCTTGTCCCGGACGGATCAGGGGAGTTGTTCCAGCGGGTGGTACCGGGGGCGCCGGCATCGCAGCAACCCTCATCTGCTACCGCCGACTCCCCACATGAAGCACCTCGCAGGCCCTGCCTCATGACGCCGGGAGGCATTGCCTCCCGGCTTGGCCAGCGGCGTCGTGATCAGAGAGCCTGAGGAGCATGCTGCTGCCCCTCACCCATCTGAAGACCGATCTTCTCGAGGTCGTCCGCATCACCGATCCCGCCAGGCACCTCACCTCGGAGGACCTGGTCGGCGACGCTGTCGCGATCTGGGAGAGCGACCAAGCCCAGCAGGCCCTGACGCTGATCGCCGATCTACCAGGCAGCGAGATGTACCGCTGCTTCCTCCCTGGCTGGGGAATCCGCGCACACAGCTCCACCGAGCTGCTCTTCGAGGTCGCCTTCTGCTTCCGCTGTCACGGAGCGCGCATCTGGGGCCCAGACGTTCCAACCGAACAACAGGGCCAGACCTTCAACGCCGAGAGCCCTACCGCTCGTGAGCTACTTCGCCGATTTCGCTCCTGCACGCCGGAGTGACGCACAGGTCTCCCATCACCGGCAGGCTGCACACCCGTCGCCAAATGCAACGACGTCTTACTCCAGTTGTAGGTCGTGATCTTCATGGTCGGTGGTCTGTCTGGTGGCGGTAGTGGTCGGCTTGGGCTCGGCTGGGTGAGGGTGTGGGGGCGGCGCGTAAGGTGCCCGGATGGTCGGGATACCAGAGGCGTTCACGCGGAGCACTATCGAGCGTGAAGGGGAGCCGGGAGCGGATTGGCTGGCCGCGCTTCCGCGGATTGTGGAGGAATTGCTGGGGTGTTGGGGGTGCGTGCTGGATGGCGAGGCCATGCATGGGGGTGTCGGGCTCGTCGTGCCGGTGAGGCGGCGGGCCGAAGGGGCGGCTGTGTTGAAGGTGTCGTTTCCGCACCCCGGTAACGTTCACGAGCCGGACGCGTTCGAGGCATGGGGCGGGCGCGGAGCTGTCCTGCTGTACGAGCGCGACGACGAGCGTTTCGCGATGCTGCTGGAACGGGTCCGGACGTCGACGCTGGCGGAGGTCGAGGACGGCGATGAGGTGGTGCTGGTCGCGGGGCGGATCAATCGTCGGCTGGCCGTCCCCGCGCCGCCTGGCCTGCCCCGGCTGAGGCAGCAGGCCGATGCCTGGGAGGAGCAACTCCGCAAGGACGACCGGGAGCTGACCCACACACTGCCGCGTTACGTAGTGGACGCCGCCGTGGCGACCGTCCGCGAGCTGGGCCGTGTCCAGCCGGACCGCCTGATCCATGGCGACCTCCACGCCGGAAACATCCTCCCCGCCGACCGAGAGCCATGGCTGGCCGTCGACCCCAAGGGGTACGCAGGAGACCCCGCCTACGACGGCGGCACACTCCTCAAGTCGCGCGCGCTGACGCTCCTCGAAGCGGACGATCTACGTAAGGCCGTCCACCGCATCCTGGATATCTTCGCCGAGGCCGCGGAACTCGATCGCGAACGCGTCCAGCGTTGGGCCCTGTTCCATGCTGTCCAGGCTGCGTTCTGGGGTCGCCGCCACGGATTCCGTATCGCCCGCAGCGGACCACGATTGGACTGGATCACCCAATTCGCGGACCGCCTGGCGGAGTTGCTCACGGAGCGCGCTTAGCGCGATCTTTCCGCTGGAGGCTGGTGCGGGGGAGTGAAGCCACCGGTGATCACCGGTGTGCGAACCCCATGCAGGAGGAGTTCATCGCGCACGACGCCTTCCGGTGCGGCTACTGCACCCCGGGGCAGATCGTGTCGGCGGTCGCCTGCGTCCAGGAGGGACACGCCTCCAGCGACGCGGAGATCAAGGAGTGGATGAGCGGCAACATCTGCCGATGCGCCGCGTACCTCAACATCAGAGCGGCCATTCGCGCCGCGCGCGAGCGGGTCTGAGGGGGCTTGAAGATCGTCATGCATCCCATCAGCTATCTGCGGGCCGACAGCGTGGAGGCGGCCGTCCGTGCCGTCCGGGGCGACCCCGGCAGCGCCTTCCTCGCGGGCGGCACCACCGAGGTCGATCTGCTGCGCCAGCACGTCCGCACGCCGCGCCGCCTGGTCGACGTCAACCGACTGCCGCTCACCGGCATCGAGGAGCTGCCGGACGGAGGGTTGCGCATCGGCGCGCTCGCCCGGATGAGCGACACCGCCGAGTCGCCGACCGTACGGGAGCGATTTCCCATGGTCGCGCAGGCGCTGGAGCTGGGCGCCTCCGCGCAGCTACGCCATATGACCTCCATGGGCGGCAACATGATGCAGGCCGTGCGCTGCGGCTACTACCGGGACCACCAGGCCGCGTGCAACAAGCGCGAGCCGGGCACCGGCTGTTCCGCGCTGCTCGGCGTCAGCCGCGGCCACGCCGTCCTGGGCACCAGCGAACACTGCATTGCCACACACCCCTCCGATGTGGCCGTCCCGCTCGCCGCCCTCGACGCCGTCATCCACACCCGTACTCTGGTCGGCGAACGGCGGTACGCCTTCGGGGAGTTCTTCCTTGAGCCGGGGTCCACGCCGGACCGCGAACATCCGCTGGAGCACGGCGAGCTGATCACCGCCATCGAGGTGCCCGCCCTCCCGATGGCGCGCCGCTCGCTGTATCTCAAGGTGCGCCACCGCGGGACGCGTTCGCACTGGTCTCCGTCGCCGCCACGCTCAGCGTGATGGACGGGGCGATCAGCGACGTACGGATCGCCCTGGGCGGCGTGGCCACCAGGCCCTGGCGGGCCCACCGCGCCGAGGCCGTCCTGCGGGGCGCCCCCGCCACGGACGAGAGTTTCACGCGGGCGGCCGAGGAGGAGCTGGCCCCCGCTCTGACCACCCCCATGAACGCCTTCAAGCCCGAACTGGCACGGCGCACCATCGTCCGGGCACTCCGGACCCTCACCGGGAGCGCGTCATGAGCACTATGCCCGCCGCCTCCGACAGCACCATGCCCACCGCTTCCGACAGCACCACGCCCGCTGTCTCCGCCGGTCCCATCGGCCGCCCCCTGGACCGGGTGGACGGCCCGGTCAAGGTCATCGGTGCAGCGCATTACGCGGCGGAGATCCCGCTGCCCGGCCTCGCCCACGCGGTCCTGGTCGGCGCGCGCATCGCCCACGGCCGCATCACCGCCATCGACATCTCGGAGGCGGAGCGGGCCATCGGCGTCATCGCCGTCCTGACCCACGACACCATCGGCAAGATCGTTGGGCAGCCTCCTCTGGTCCCGTCCCTGGAGGGAACCGCCGCACCGGGCGAGACGTTCTTCCCGATGCAGGGCGACCGGGTCCACTACGCGGGGCAGCACGTGGCGATGGCGGTCGCCGACACCTACGTCCGCGCGCTGCACGCCTCCCGGCTCGTCCGCGTGGAGTACGCCGAGGAGCCCGCGGTCACCGTCATCGACCAGGGGAGGGACGCCGCCTACGAGCTCGAGACGGTCTTCGTCGGGTTCGTCCCCGGCCGCTCCGAGCGCGGGGACGTCTCCGCCGGGTTCGTCCCCGGGCGCTCCGAGCGGGGCGACGTCTCCGCCGGGCTGGCCCGGGCCGCCGCCATCGTGGAGAGCACCTACTCGTTCGCGGCGAACCACCACAACCCCATCGAGACCCACGCCGCCACCGCCTCCTGGGAGGACGACCGGCTCACCCTGTACGACACCACGCACGGCGTGACGGCCCCTCAGCACACCGTCGCCGCGCTGCTCGGCATCCCGCACAGCCGGGTCCGGGTCATCAGCCACTACACCGGTGGCAGCTTCGGGTGCAAAGGCCAGGTCTGGCACCACGCCACCCTGGCCGCGCTGGCGGCCCGCGCCGTGGGACGCCCCGTACGGCTCGCCGTCACCCGTGAGCAGATGTTCTCCTCCTGCGGCCACCGCGAGGAGCAGGAGCACCGTGTCACCCTCGGCGCCGACGACCAGGGGCGGCTCACCGCCGTACGCCACCACAAGCTCTCCCTCACCTCCCCGTTCGACGACTTCGCCGAGCCCTCGCTGGAACTGTCCGGCAAGCTGTACGCCTGTCCCGCATTCGAGCGCGTCTACCGGCTCATCCACGCGAACACCATGACCCCGACGTTCACCCGCTGCGCGGGCGTGGCCACCGGCCTGCTGTCGCTGGAGTGCGCCATGGACGAGCTCGCCGAGCGGGCGGGGATCGACCCGCTTCAGCTGCGGCTGCGCAACTACGCGGAGACCGACCCCGAGACCGGACGCCCCTGGAGCAGCAAGGGGCTTCGCGAGTGCTACCAGCGCGGCGCCGAGCGGATCGGCTGGCACCGGCGGGCCGACCCGCCGCAGCGGGACGGGCCATGGCTGATCGGGCTGGGCATGGCGACCGCGGCCTATCCGGTTTTCGAGCCGTACAACCCGGTGCGGGCCCGGGCCCGCATCCACGCCGACGGTACGGCCGTCGTCCAGGCCGCCGTCACCGACATCGGCACCGGGGCCCTGACCTCCATGACCCAGGTCACCGCCGAGGCTCTGGGCCTGCCGGTCGATCTGTGCCGGTTCACGGGTGGGGACACCGATCTGCCGCACGTGGCGTCGGCCGTGGGATCGGCAGGGGCGGGGATGGTGAGCGCGGCCGTACACACGGCCGGTACGGCGCTGCGCGACCAGCTGATCGCCCAAGCCGTGGCCGATCCCGGATCGCCACTGTACGGGGCGCATGTGAAGGACGTCGTGGTGCGGGACGGAAGGATGCGGCTGCGCTCCGCCCCGGAGACCGGCGAGAGCTACGCCGCGCTGCTGCAACGGAATCTCCTGCCGGACGTCGAGGTCACGGGAGCGTGGGGCCCGCCACCGCGGGACGCGCCCTGGGCGATGGTCACCTTCGGCGCCCAGTTCGCCGAGGTCGGCGTCGACCCGGAGCTCGGCCTGATCCGGGTCCGCCGGATGGCCGGCGCCTTCGCGCCGGGCCGGATCCTCAACGCCGAAATGGCCCGCAGCCAGCTCATGGGCGGCATGATCTGGGGCCAGAGCCAGGCACTCCTGGAGGCGACCCACATGGACACGGCCACCGGCCGCTGGGCCAACACCAGCCTCGCGGAGTACCTCGTACCGGTCAACGCCGATGTACCCGACATCGACGTCGACCTCATCGAGGTGGAGGACGCCGTCGTCAATCCGCTCGGAGTCAAGGGCGTCGGCGAGATCGGCCAGGCGGGGGTGGCGGCGGCCATCGCGAACGCGGTGCACCATGCGACGGGACGCCGGTTCCGCAAGATGCCGATCACCATCGAGGACTTGGTGGGAGTCGCCTGGCTACGTGCCCCTGAAGAAGTAGCTGGTACACGCCCTCGATGACGCGCTTGTCCCCAACGGTCTCGAGTGGTTTGACCGTGCTCACCGAGTCGGTCGCGGTCGTGCCGTCGGGGGGGGGCTGGGAGCGGATGGCCGTGTCGCGTTCCAGGTTGTTGGGCAACAGGAAGCCCTTGCTGACGTGGTTCATGACGACTTGACCGCGCCGGCCGTATGCGACGCGCTCGCGGGTGTCCGGATCGATGACCCAGAAGGTGGTCCAGGGGGAGGGCGGGTCGAAGGTGCACGGTTCGCCGTCGGCGAGCCCGGGACGTTCGCCCAGGGCCAGGGCCTCCAGCCACGTCGTGTGGACGGCGGGGTGGTTTCCGGGGGCGTGCAGGGCGAGCACGTCCCCGCGGCGGGTCCACACCGCCCGGCCGGTGCGGGCCGGCGGGTCGCGCCAGTCGTTCACCGCGCCGACCGGGCGAGCGGCCTGCGCGCTGCGGTACGCCTCGGCGGCGCAGGCGCGGATGCTGTGGATCGCCGTGCGGACGTTGGTCAGCGGGGTGCCGGACATGCGGCAGACAGCGGTCGCGTACTCGGTGGCGGTCGGGCCGGCCACGGTTCCGGTGGCGAACAGTTCGCCGGCGTGCTTCAGAGCGGTCAGGCGGTCCTCGGGCAGGGCCGCTGCCTTGCGCAGGGCGCTGATGGCCCGTGAGACGTACAGCTTGGGCACCAGGCAAGACTTGCGCGGCACGCGAGGCCGTACCGAAGCCGTCGGCTTCGCCGTGTCCGTCAGCGGCTGAGAACTCCTCACGCAATGCGGGTTTCAGGCGGCTCCGCGCCGCGAGAGCGATCACCGGCTTGATGCCTCGGGCCCACACCTGACGGCGGTAGCAGTCGTGATCCCAGCCGTGGTCAGTCAAGGATCTGCATCGGCCGCTGCCGGATGGGGTACCGACCGACGCCGTCGCGGTCCGCCGGCCCGACGGCGCCCACCACGCGGTCACCGTCGGCCGCCGGGGTCACGGCAGCAGTCGCTGCTCCTTGGCGACCGCGACCGCGCCCGCCCGGGTGTCCACTCCCAACTTGCCGTAGATCCGGCCCAGATGGGTCTTGACCGTGGCCTCGCTGATGAACAGGGCGCGGGCGATCTCCCGGTTGCCCAGCCCGCGGGCGAGCTGGCCGAGGATGTCGAGCTCCCGGTCGGTGAGGGCGGAGCGCGGCCGCCGCATCTGCGCCATGACCCGCTGGGCGACGGGCGGGGACAGCGCCGTACGGCCTGCGGCGGCGGCCCGGATCGCGGCGAACAGCTCCTCGGGGCGTTCGGCCTTGAGCAGATAGCCGGTGGCTCCGGCCTCGATGGCACGGGTGATGTCGGCGTCCGTGTCGTACGTGGTGAGCACCAGGACGTGCGGGGCGCCGGGCCCGGCCGCGGCGATCCGGCGGGTGGCTTCGATCCCGTTGATCCCGGCACCGAGTTGAAGATCCATCAGGACCACGTCGGGCCGCAGCACGGCGGCCATGGTGACCGCCTCCTCGCCGTGACCGGCCTCGCCGACGACCTCGATGCCGGGCGCGCTGCCGAGCAGCGCCCGCAGTCCCGCCCGTACCACGGCGTGGTCGTCACAGAGCAGGATCCGCACGGGGGCGGGCGGGGCCGTCGAGCCGCCGTCGGAGGGGGAGGCGGTCATAGGGCGGGCTCCAGGGGAGGGCGGCGGACAGGACGGTGCCCTCGCCCGGCGCGGATTCGATGGTGAGGGCGCCGCCGAGCTGTGCCGCACGGGCGCGCATCGCGGGCAGTCCGTGCCCCCGGCCCGCGACGGGGCGCGCTGCCCCGGCCGGGCGGGTCTCCCCGGCCGGGCGGGCCTCCGCGACCGGCCGGGGCCCGCCGGCGGCCGTGTCGAAGCCCCGCCCGTCGTCGGCGACGTCGAGCACCACCTGGTCGCCCAGGAAGCTCAGCGTCACGGCGGCGGTCGTCGCGCCGGAGTGCTCGCGGACGTTGGCCAGCGCACCCTGGGCGATGCGCAGCAGCGCGGACTGCACCCGGTCCGGCAGCGGGGCCGGGGCGCCGTCGAGGTGGAACCGGACCTCCAGTCCGGGGCCCCGCTCGCGCGCGGCGAGCAGCCGTAGCGCCTCGTGCAGCGGCACACCGCCCGCCAGCTCCGCCGGGGCCAGGTCGTGCACGAAACGGCGCGCCTCGGCCAGGTTACGGGCGGCGATCTCGGTGGCCGTACGGACGTGGCGGCGCGCGGTCTCCGGGGCGTCGGCCCAGGTGCGGTCGGCGGCCTGGAGCAGCATCTGCTGGCTGGACAGCCCCTGCGCCAGCGTGTCGTGGATCTCCATGGACAGCCGCTGCCTCTCGGCGAGCGTCCCCTCGCGCCGCTCGGTGGCGGCCAGCTCCTCCCGGGTACGGATCAGGTCGTCGATCAGCGCACGCTGCCGGGCGGCCTGCCGCTCCATGTGCAGGAAGACCGCCGTGGCGATGGCGGCCACGGCGGGTGGGGCCAGCAGCAGATACGGGTCGAAGCCGCCCGCGAGCCGCAGCTGGGCGCCGACGACGAACGCGGTGAGGAGCGCGACCAGCAGCAAGGCCGCCCGCACGGGCAGCGTGCGCAGCCCCGTGTAGAACAGCGGCACGGCGCACCAGGCGAAGCTCGGCGCGAGCAGCACGAGCACCACCCAGATCACGACGACCGCGCCGAACCGGCCCGGAAGCGGGGGCCGCCCGGCGCGCGACGGGGAGGGGGGCGATGGGGAAGGGGGCGACGGGGGAGGGGGCGACCAAGACCCGCCGTGCGGCCCGCGGTCCGTGGACTGCGGCCCGCAGTCGGTGGACTGCGGGCCCAGGACCGGCCCCAGCGCGTACAGCGTCAGCAGCGCGGCGCCGAGCGCGATGACCCAGGGTGTACGGGGCTCCCCGGGGTGCCGGAGCAGGAAGCGCGCCAGCGAGGCCCCCAGCAGCAGGAAGAACGCCGTATGCATCACCGGGCCCAGCCAGCGGGCGTCCGGATCCGCTGCCGGGGGTCTCTTGCTGCGCACGTACGTCTCCTTGCCGGGGCTCTCCCAGCAGTCGTAACCCGGGCCGGGAGCGTCCCGCATCAACCGATCGGCTGATGCCGGTATCCCCCATCATGCACGGCCGGGGCAGCCGGTACGCCGATGCCCCGGACCCCGCCCCGCTTCGAGGATGGAGCCACGGCGGACCGGTTCCGCCCGTGCCGGCCCTTCGTGCCGAGCCCGTCGCCCAGCACCGAGCCCCAGGAGCCCCCGATGAAGAAGCTGTCCCCGCGTGCCCGCATGCTGACCGGAGCCGCCGCCACCGCGCTGGTCGGCGCGGTCGCTTTCGGCGCCGTCTCCGCCACCGCCGCCCCAGCCGCCCCGGCCGCACCCCAGGCCGCCCCGGCGCGGACCGAGGCGGGCGGCGCGGATCTGACCCGGTCCACGCACCTGTCGGCCGACGCCGCCACCCGCGCCGCGCAGGCAGCCCTGCACGCGGCGGAGAAGGACGGCCAGAAGGTGTCCGTCGCCGTGGTCGACCGCAACGGCAACACGGTGGTCACGTTGCGTGGCGACGGCGCAGGACCGCAGTCGTACGCCTCGGCCGAGCGGAAGGCGTTCACCGCCGTCTCCTGGAACGCCCCGACCTCCGAGCTGGCCAAGCGCCTGGAGCAGGCGCCGAACCTCAAGGACATCCCCGGCACCCTCTTCCTGGCAGGCGGCGCACCGGTCAAGGCGGCCGGCGCCCCCATCGCGGGCATCGGCGTCGCCGGGGCGCCGAGTGGTGACCTGGACGAGAAGTACGCCGAGGCGGGCGTGGCGGCCGTCTCCCGCTGACCGCGGGGCGGCGGGGCGCGGGTGCGGCAGGGGCACCGCCGCTCCGCCGCCGCCGGGGGCCCGGCCCCGCCTGGAACCGGTCCCCACCACGTCCCGTCGGCGCCAGCCTCGCGTCCTGCCTGAGCCGCCGGTGGCCTTCGGCGATCGTCCAGCAGGTCTTGCGCGCCACGGCAACGCCGGACACCGCTGTCCGCGGACCGCCCACGCCCTCAGGGCACCCCGCACAGCGTGTGCCCCACCGGGGAGCGCTCGTAGAAGACCTCGCGTCCGCTGCGGTTGCGGATGACCAGACCGCTCTCGTGCAGCACCTTGAGGTGCTGGCTGATGGCGCCCGGCGCCATGGACAGCCGGCGCGCCAGGATGCTCGTGGTGGCCGCCTCGGTGAGGGCGACCAGGATCCGGGCGCGGGTGCGGCCGATGAGAGCGCTGAGCGCGTCGGTTGTGGGCACGGTCTCGTGCGACCAGACCGTGGCGACGCCCGGGGCGGGATACACCAGCATCGGCTGGTACGGCTCGGCCATCACCGTCGTGTCCGGCCAGTGGAAGACGCTCGGTACGAGGATCATGCCGTCACCGTCGAGGGGTCCGCTGCGCCGCCAGGCGCGGGTCCGCACGCGCAGGCGGCCGTCGTGCCAGGTGATGTTCGGGTGCAGGTCGTTGAACATCGCACCGGCGCCGTCGCGGGTCAGTTGCCGGGCGCGGCGCAGCACCTCGGACTCGAACAGGCCGCGGATCTGCGGCCAGAACGGGTCCAGCGCCGTGTCCCAGTACAGCCGCAGCTCGGCGGCCGCGCGGGCCACCCCCGCGGCCGGATCGGCGAGGAACTCCCGCACCGGCGGGGCGTCGGCGCCCGGAACCCGGGCCGCCTCGCGGGCGGCCTCGTCCGGGTCCGCCGCGGCGACCAGCTCCAACTCGGCGGTGACGTCCGGCAGTGGCCCGGCCGGGGGCGGGGTCAGGAAGTCGGCGATGTACGGGCCGAGCGGCACCAGCGCGCACAGCAGTCGCAGGTCCAGACCGGCGAGCCGGGGGCGCACGGCGCGGATCCACGGCAGGTGCAGTGCGTGGCGGCCGGGATCCCGCAGCGTGCGCAGACTCGCGACCGCCTCCGACAGCGGTGAGAAGGCGAACCTCAGACGCGCGAGGTCGGCGGAGGTGAAGTCGAACTCGGCGTACGAGGATTTAGGCACAGATGAAACATTTACGGGGCGGGGGCGTGCTGGTCAAACATCGTCGTCACGGCCGCCGAACGGCCGACCACCCATCAACCACCCGTAAGACCAGGGGAAATGACGATGTCGAACCCATTCCACGAGTCCCTCACCGCGGACAACGCCGCTCTGCTGCTGGTGGATCACCAGATCGGGCTGTTCACCGGCGTACGCGACATCGGCGTGGACGAGCTCAAGCACAATGTCACCTGCCTGGCCAAGGCCGCGCTGCGCCTGAACCTCCCCGTCGTCGTCACCACCACCGCGGCGGACGGCATGTGGGGACCCCTCATCCCGAGCTGCGGGCCGTACTGCCGGAAAACCTCGAGGTGATCGACCGGAGCACGGTGAACGCCTGGCACGACGACCGCGTCCGGAGCGCGATCGAGGCGACCGGACGCGACAAGATCCTCATCGCCGGGGTCTCCCTCGAGGTCTGCGCCGCCTTCCCCGCGATCGCCGCTACCGCCGCGGGCCACACCGCCTACGTCGCCGTCGACGCCTCCGGCACCTTCTCCGCGACCAAGCGGGAGACCGGACTTCTGCGGCTGCGGCAGGCGGGGGTGATCGTGAGCGACTACGCCAGTCTCGCCGTGGAGATCCTCGCCGACAACGCCCATCCGATCGCGCCGGAGCTGTACGCGGATCTGGACATGCCGTTCGCCACGCTCGTCGGACAACTTGCCGCTGTCCGCGGCTAGTACTCCAGTCAGAAATCGTTGCCTGAGCTGGTGGCCAGGTGGAGGCGGCAGTGACGTTCCCTGACATGTCGCGCGGTGCGCGTCTGACCGCCCATAGTGCCGTCTCCACATCCCTGGCCTTGTGCGGTGATCGCGCCCTGAGCAAGCTCGTGGACACGGCCGTGCCGATCGGAACCGGCATCGGCGGGACGTCGGCTCTGCTGGAGGTCGCCGGAACCCCGGTCTTCGTGAAGCGGGTGCCCCTGACCGATCCGGAGAGGCAACCTGAGCACCTCCGGTCCACGGCGAACCTGTTCGAGCTGCCCGTCTTCTGCCAGTACGGCATCGGCGGGCCGGGCTTCGGGGCCTGGCGAGAGCTCGCCGTGCACATCATGACGACGAACTGGGTGCTCGCGGCGGAATACGAGGGCTTCCCCCTGATGTACCACTGGCGGGTGCTGCCGGACTCAACGCCCCTGCCCGAAGAACTGGCCGACATCGAACGGGCCGTCGCCTACTGGGGCGGCAGATCGCAGGTGCGCCGCCGGATCCAGCGGCATCAGACCTACGACCGCTGTTACACCGCCACGTATCTGGTGAACTGGCTGGTCACCGCTCTGTACGGATATCAGAGGGAGGACCAGGAGGGTCGCTACGCGCTGGTGCGCGCCTACGCGGAGGGCAAGCGCCCCACCGGAATCCCGGAGGAGGCCGCGGCGATCCTCACCCGGCACGCCCCGATCGCCGCAGCGATGTCCGACTTCAACCGCAAGCTCCAGCGCCAGAGCAGGCAGACCCCGTACCCGCTGCAGGAAATCCGCCAGCTTGGCGGGATGTACAGCTCCTCCCTTCGCTGACGGACGCCTGGAGGCCGGCACTGGCCACCCGCACGGCTTCACCCAGGGCAGAACGCCGCGCCCTTCCCCCGGCGCCCCGGATCTCTAGGCTGAAGGGGTGAGTACTCATGCGCCGAACGACGCCCGCGTCATCCCCCTGCGCCCGCAGACCTCGCCGCCCGGTTCCGGTGGGGCGACCCGCGCCCCGCAGCGACCGGCGGGAGCCCCACAGACACCCGCGCCGAGGGAACCCCTGTGGCGCGACCTCGTCGGCGATGTGCTGCGGCGCGAGCGGCTCGCCCAGGAGCGCACGCTGAAGGACGTCGCGGAGGCGGCTCGGATCTCGATGCCGTACCTGTCGGAGCTCGAGCGCGGACGCAAGGAGGGCTCCTCCGAGGTGCTCGCGGCCGCCGCCCAGGCCCTCGGGCTCGGCCTCGCCGACCTGCTCTCGCTCGCCCAGGACGAGCTGGCCCGGTACGCCCGGAGCCGGGTGGGCCGGGGCCGCACGGCGCCCACGGCGCAGTACGACGGCCTCTGTCTCGCCGCCTGACCGAACCGGCGGCCGGTACGGACGGGGCGCACGGGGCGCACCACCGCCGTACCGGCCGGCTCGCCGGCCTTCGGCCACGGCCGCGCGGGGTCAGACGAACGCGAGCCGTCGGCTCAGCACCTCGTCGGCGAGCCCGTAGGCGACGGCCTCCTCGGCGGTGAGCACCTTGTCCCGGTCCATGTCCGCGCGCAGCGTCGCCACGTCGTGATGCGTGTGCCGGGACAGGACCTCCTCCACCTGCGAGCGGATGCGGACCATCTCCTTGGCCGCGAGGCTGAGATCGGAGACCGTCCCCTGCCGGCCGCCGCTGGCCGGCTGGCCGAGCAGCACCCGCGCGTGCTGGAGCACGAACCGTCGCCCGGGATCTCCGCCGGCCAGCAGCACCGCCGCCGTCGACGCCGCCTGACCGACGCAGAACGTGGAGATCGGCGCCTGCACGAACGTCATCGTGTCGTAGATCGCCATCAGCGAAGTGAACGATCCACCGGGCGAGTTGAGATAGATCGAGATCTCGCGCTCGGGGTTCGCCGACTCCAGATGCAGGAGTTGCGCGATGACCACGTTGGCGACCCCGTCGTCGATCTCGGTGCCGAGGAAGATGATCCGCTCGTTCAGCAGCCGGCTGAAGACGTCGTAGGACCGCTCGCCCTGCGCGGTCCGCTCGATGACGTAGGGAACCGTGTACGACCCCATGTCACAACCCCATCCGTCGGCGCGACGCGGCCGGGCGGATGTCGGCGAGCGACTCCACCACCCGGTCCACCATCCCGTACTCCCTGGCCTGCTCGGCCGTGAACCAGCGGTCCCGGTCGCCGTCCCGCCGAATCGTCTCCTCGCTCTGCCCGGTGTGCTCGGCGGTGATCCGCTCGATGGCCTTCTTCGTGAACTGGAGGTTCTCCGCCTGGATCTCGATGTCCGCGGCGGTGCCACCGATGCCCGCCGAGGGCTGGTGCATCATGATCCGCGCGTTCGGCAGCGCGAACCGCTTGCCGGGCGCCCCCACGGTGAGCAGGAACTGGCCCATGCTGGCGGCGAACCCCATCGCCAGCGTCGAGACCTCGTTCGGGATGAGCCGCAGGGTGTCGTAGATGGCGAGACCGGCGGTGACCGACCCGCCGGGGCTGTTGATGAACAGGCTGATGTCGGTGCGCGGGTCCTCCGCCGACAGCAGCAGCAACTGCGCGCACACACGGTTGGCCGACACGTCGTCGACCTGTGTGCCGAGGAGGACGATCCGCTGGGCGAGCAGCTGTGCCGCGAGATGGTCGTCGAAGCGGCTGGGCGGTGTGTCGCCCTCCTCCGCGCGCGGCTGGAGCGTGGTGAGTGAAGTCATCTGGTCTCCTTTGGTCTCCGTCGAGGCAGGGACGCCGTCGACTCCACTCTTGACCTCGGGAGATCCCCGGATGCGGTTTCTCTGCCCGCCGCAGATTCGCCACGGGCAGAGATGACGGACGCGGTGCCGACAACTGCCTGCGCGTCGTCGTCGCGATCAGGGCCGACTTCTACGGACGCTGAGCCGAGCACCGCGGCCGCTCGTCAGCGGCTTCGGCCGGAGGACTGATCGAGCGGTCTGAACGCGACCTCGCCCGCCGCTGCCTCCACCACATGAACCGACACCCCGCGGCACCTCCACACCGAACCGCTTTGCCGCCAGACGAGGGTGACCGCGGCGGTCTTCGGCGGGTCGGCCTCAGGCCGAACGTGTCGACGGCGGCACGTGGTCGTCCGAGGCGGCGAGCGCCCGGTAGAGAGGATCGGTGCTGAGAAGTTCCTGGTGTGTGCCCACCGCGCGGATACGGCCGTCGTCCAGCACGACGACCCGTTCGGCGTGAGCGGCGAGGGAGAGCCGCTGGGTGACCGCGACGACCGTGCGCGCCCTGGCGTTCTCGACGATGGTCCGCAACAGCACCCGTTCGCTCCGGCCGTCGAGCTGTGAGGTCGCCTCGTCCAGAAGCAGCACTTCCGCCTGGCGC
Organism: Streptomyces sp. XD-27; assembly: GCF_030553055.1. Classification (NCBI taxonomy): domain Bacteria; kingdom Bacillati; phylum Actinomycetota; class Actinomycetes; order Kitasatosporales; family Streptomycetaceae; genus Streptomyces; species Streptomyces sp. XD-27. The sequence goes on along the minus strand of NZ_CP130713.1, from coordinate 1,127,259 downwards.
AGCAGGGCCCGGGCCACCGCCAGGCGCTGCCGTTGTCCGCCGGAGATGGTCACGCCGCGCTCGCCGAGCGGAGTGTCCAGGCCCTGGGGGAGCGAGCCGACCCAGTCATCGAGCCCGACCGCGCTCAGCACGGCCGCGACCTCGGCGTCACCGGCATCGGAAGCCCCATAGAGAACGGCCTGGCGCAGGGTCGAGCCCAGGAGGGGCGACTCCTGCTCCACATAGGCGAGCCTTCGGCGCAGGTCGCCTCGGTGGAAGTGCCGTATGTCGACGCCGTCGAACCGGATACGGCCGCGGTCCGCGTCGACGAACCGCTCGATCAGGCTCAGCACCGTGGTCTTGCCCGCACCCGACGGGCCCGCCAGGACGGTCAGACCGCGGCCCAGGTTCAGCGACAGCCCCTTGATCACGTCCGTACTGTCATAGCCGAACCACACGTCCTCCAGGACGACGCTCCCCGCGCCGGGCTTGTCGCGCCGGTGTCCGCTCGGTGTGCCATCGGTGCGGGCGCCCTCGCCGTCCTCGAGAGCGGACTCCACCGGCAGCTTCCTGATCTGCTCGAGCCGTTGGACGGCGGCGAGGCCCGACGAGATGGAGGGGGCCGCCTCCGTCAACCTCTCCACCGGCTCCCGCAGATACATGGCGTACAGCAGAAACGCCACCAGACCGCTCAGCGTGAGCTGGCCGGAGGAGACCTGGAACGAGCCGATGCCCAAGGCCACCAGGAAGAGCATTTCCATCGTCCCGAGGCCGACCGCGTCCACTACGGCGGCCCACTTCGCGGTGCGCACCCCGGAGCGGTAGGCGGCCGCGGCCTCCCCGTTGATCCGTCGTCGCTCGTCCGGCTGGGTGGCAGACGCTTTCACCGTTCGGAAGGCGATCAGGACGCGTTGCAGTGCGGTGAGCATGCGGCCGATCCGGTTCTGGGTGTCCTCGGCGGCTTCGAAATGGCGTCCGATCGCCCACCACTCGACCGCCGTGGCGCACGCCAGCAGGGCGACCAGCACCAGAGCGAGGAGGCCGTTGATCGTCGCCATCAGGGCCAGCGCCGCGAGCAGCGCCAAGGGCGCGACGGCGCCGCGCACCAGTGCCTCGGTCAGGGTCTGCTGCAAGAGGGTGGTATCGCTGCCGACCCGGGACAGCAGATCACCGGTTGGCAGTCTCTCGACCTCCGTGACCTGGCCGTCCAGGATCCGGTCCGCTGTCTCCTGTCGGATCCTGAGTACCAGTCGCTGTCCGAGGCGTCCCAGCAGGAACACGGTGACAGCGGCCAGCGCCACGCCGACGACGGCGATCCCGCCCAGCGTGAGCACCGGGGTGGAGAGGTCACCGTCGTCCTGCAACGCGTCCAGTACCCAGATGACCACCAGCGGTTCCACCAGCACGGCGGCATTGGACAGCAGTTCCAGGATGACCAGACCCGCGAGCGCGGCACGGAACCCGTGTGTACGGCCCCACAGCGCCAAGACCGGGTTCTCGCTCCCACCTGCGGCGCCCGTCGGCCTGTCTGCCACGCCCGAAGCGGTCAATTTCCTCTCCTCGAATACACCGGCCACCGGCGGTCAGGTCAACTGGAACCTGTACGAGAACCGGTTGAGGTGCATCACCATGCACGACAGAAGAGCGCCGCCCTTGAGGTACTCGCTGAGATTGATGAGTTGGACCTCGAAGGCGAACTTGCGGGCGAGGTCCTCCAGCATCCGGTTCTTGAGGACCTCGGAGTCGTAGTCCTTGTCGCCGACTGCCAGTTCGTACAGGTGTGAGGCGTTGACGATGACGTTGTGCAGCCGGATCGAGTTGCAGACCCCCGCATAGGCGGCGTCGACTGGTACGTCGATGATCTCCGTGTGTCGCTCGAGCTCGCGCATCTCTTCCGGGGTGTAGAACTCCGTGCTGACCAGAGTCTGCTCGCTGGTGAGCGGGAAGACGGTGCAGTCGAGGTGGTACAGGTACGGATCGGTGAGCGCCAGCTTGACGACCTTCATGTCAAAGGTGCGCTCGAGCCAGTTGTACGTCTCCCGCTCCGACCGCAGCCCGTACCCCCCCACGTACACGTTGTCGTGCAGATGCTTCAGTTCGGCCTCACCCTCGAACTTGGTATCCGGCACATAGGTCCTGTACCCCATCGACCGGAAGAACCGGACTCCCACTTCGGTCTCGCCGCGCCGGGGTTCGCTGGTGAAGTTCGACAGCACCACAGTGTCGGCCCCGGGTACGTGCTCGAGGACGATGCCCAGATTGGAGGTGAAGACCAGATCCTGGAGGCCGTCGGTGCGCGGCGTCGGCAGAAGATAGACGAGCGCCTCACCGGCCAGGTACCTGTAGAGCGTGAAGAACTGGGCGTATGACCGAACATTGTCGGGCACCCGCTCCGCTTCCGACAGCTCCTCCATCCATGCGTTGTTGGCGACCTCTGTGGAATAGGAAAACGGTGCGTTCATCAGGAATGCCGGCTGATCGAGGAGCGTGGGATTTCGGGGAGGTGTTTCCTGCCGCTCGATGTCGAATGCATCGGATGTCATGATGAACCCTTCCGCTTTATGGCCTCATGCGGTCGCCCTGGTTGTGCGCCGGATCTTGATCAGTGGATCGAGACCTGCCTCCACGTGGCAACCGGTGGGTATGACGGGGGTGAAATCCCATTCCCCGGACAGGGGAACGATGAGATCGACCTGCGATCCGAAACGAATCTGTGAGAAGCGCTGGCCCTGCGTGAACTGGCAGTTCTGTTCCAGTCCGAACGGCGTGATCGCGTTGATGTCGTATTCGGCGACCTGGAGCACGTAGTAAGACCTTCCCAGAGTGGGGGCGTCGATCCGATTGACCACCCGCTGGTTGTGGTGGAGGTAGCTCGCCTTCCGGGTGTCGATCCGCAGATCGTCCAGGATCGTCCGCTCCGTCGGCAGCATGGGGAGGTTGTATGTGCGGATGGGGCTCAGGGCGCGGTAGGAGAGCCGGCCGGAGAACGGTATCCGGTTCACGTGGACGTCGAAGAAGGTCATGAATATGCCGACGACCAGGCTGTGTTTATCGTAAAAAGGATCCCGCAGCGCATGGCGCAACGTGTACGACCTGCCCTTGATGTCCAGCAGGTCGGCGTCCGCCTTGACTTCCTTCTGATACAGCACGATTCCGTCGGCCGGCGAGAAAAAGTAGGTGTCGTCGATGAACGTCGCGCGGACCGGGTCTCGGAAGAAATGGTTCTCGGACAGCCAGGATAGTGGCTTGTCCTGCAGCGGGCGCACGTCCGAGTCTATCCAAGCTTCGAGCGTTTTCACGATAATTCCCCGCCGTGAGGTGGGCACGGTCACGGATGTTCATCACGTGTCCGAAGGTTCCGGATGGATGCGCCTGTGTGGCGCATATGCCCACGGAGCGACTCGGTGTCCCCACTCGCAGTGCCCCGTGCTGGCTAATTTAGCATTTGCTTATGTATATTAACTATTTCACTGCCGCCTTGGGCTGTCAAGAAATAGCAGCTGCGCGGCCTGCCTCAGGCCAGTTGCCTAGCCGTCATGGCGGCGCAGGTCGAGGGTGGCACAGTGGAAGGAGCCGCCGAGGCTCTGAACATGTTGGAAGGGGCAGCGCAGGGGTGTGAAGCCCAACCCGCCGAGCAGGTCCGCCATGGCGTCGTCCGCAGCTTCGACCACCACCTGGTCCGGGCCCACGACGAGCAGGTTCATGTGGACCCAGGCGCTGGTCATGAACAGCGGCGGCCAGGAGCGGGGGGTGGGGGGCGGGGCGGCCACCAGGTGCCAGTCCCGCAGGGGCGAGCGGCGCAGCTGGTGCGGGGCGATGCGTTCGGGGTTGTACAGGGCCAGGCCCTCGCGCAGCGGGCACAGCGTGGCGTCGATGTGCATGGCGTGCGGATCGTCGGGTCCGACGAGGTGGACGCGGTGTTCGGGGCCGAGTCGCTCTTGCAGGTGGGCGACGCCGGACGGGTTGGTCACATGGCTGAGCTGACCGAGGACCACCTCGCCCAGGCGCAGGAAGTCCGCGGCGTCCCAGGCGGGCCTGGTGTTGTTGATCACCCAGCCGTCGCGGGATCCGGCGCCGTCCAACAGACCGCTCGTCTCCCGGTCGACACCGGCTGGCAGCCACCGGGCACCTTCCTTCACGAGCCGCTGGACAAGCGGCAGGTAGGCATCGTGCTCGCGCCTGCGGCTGCGCCAGGCCATCGGGGCCTCGATGATCCGCTCCCCGGTGACGAACAGCCCATCCCGGGGCATGGCGGAGCTGTAGCCTCCGAGTGCTGCCCAGTCCAGGCTCAGCGGCCGGTGCACGCGCACGCCGCGCTCCGTCAGGAGCGTGGCCAGTTGGTCGAGTTCCTGCTCAGCAGCGTGCACCACCTCGGCAGGAAACGGGTTTCCGGGGACGAAGCGGCTCCAGTGCTCACGCGGCATGGTGGCGCGCACCATCGCGGTGTCCTCGGCCGGGAACATCGCCCCGTGTGCGACGCCCACGACCACTTCGCGCAGGGGATCCCACTCGTTGGCCGCGTGGACCGGGGATGCGCGTGCCCCGTCCCGTATCGACTGTGGTGAGTGATGATCCACGTCACCATTGTGAACACTTCGTGGCCGGGGCCGCATCCGCACCGGTCAGCCAGGCTCGGGACAGCCCGCAGTTGTGCAGCGGCCCCGCTGCCGTGCAAGTGGGGCTAGGTGAGAGAAAACCCGCCATGGTTCGCCCCCATCGTCGCCCGCCTCTGTGGGGCACTACCCGGCCCCTGAGGCAGCGCGGGCCTCGCGGCGATAGCCACCGGGGGCCTGGCCGTACTCACGCTTGAACGCCTTCGCGAAGGCGTACTCGGAGCCGTATCCGGTCCGCGCGGCGACCGTGGTCAGCGGGGCCTCGGACTCGCGCAGGAGCTTGGCGGCGGTCGTCAGGCGCCAACGAGTCAGATAGGCCATGGGCGGTTCGCCGACGAGGGTGGTGAAGCGGCGGGCGAAGGCCGCGCGAGACAGCCCCGCCCGGCCGGCCAGCGACTCGACGGTCCACTGCGCCGCGGGGGCCTCATGGATGGCGGCCAGGGCCGGTGCGACGGCGGAGTCGCCGAGCGCGGCGGCCCAGCCCGCGGCGGCCGCGGGAGGCTGGTCGTCGAGCCAGGCGCGCAGGATGTAGAGGAGCAGCGAGTCGATCAGCGCGGGGACGATGCCGGTCGAGCCGAGTCGGGGGTTCTCCAGCTCCGTACCGAGGAGCTGGACCGCGGCGCACAGCTCGGGGTGCCGGCCGTGCCTCGTGGGCAGATGGATGACCTCGGGAAGCTGGCGAACGAGCGGGTGCGGACGGCCTTGGTCCAAGTGGTAGTTGCCGCACAGCAGGCTGGTACGGGGACCGTCGCCGCCGAGGGTGACCGTACCGATCGGTGTACTCGGCCGGTACTGGTCGGGCCGCTCCGCCTCGGCCGGCGTGGAGGGGCTGTCGGCGAGGATGTGGCCACGGCCGTCCCGCAGGAAGATCACGTCGCCGGGGCTCAGGGCGATCGGCTCCGCGTCGGAGGCGTTCTCGAGCGGGACCAGCCAGCACGTTCCGTACAGCACTACGTGGAAGCCGGCGCCGGCGACCGGGGGGAGGCGCAGGCCCCAGGGCGCGCGGCCCTCAGTGCGTACGGACGTGGGATGCCCGGTCCGCATGGAACTCAGCGCCTCGGTCAGGATGTCCAACGCCTTCCCCTCCTCCCCAGCTCCCCGCGACCAACGCCTGTCCTTGTCCGGCCTCCACCTTAGGAGGTCGCTCACGTGACGGTGAGGACGACCTTGCCCTGGACTCCGCCGGACGCGACCAGCTCATGGGCCTTGGCGGCGTCGGTGAGCGGGAACGTCTCGGCGACGTGCGGGCGAATGCGACCCGCGTCGACGAGTGCGGCGATGGCCTCCAGCGAGGCGTAGTCGGGTTCGACCGAGATGCCTGCGAAGCGCCGACCGGCGGCCTCGATCTCGGCGGCGAGCTCCTGGTTCCAGTGCTCCATGATGCTGACGAGGGTGCCGCCGGGCCGCAGGACGCTCAGGGCGCGGGTGCCCTCGGACGAGGAGTCGAAGACGACGTCGACATCGCGCACCGCCTCCGTGTAGTCGGTGGTCCGGTAGTCGATGACCTCGTCGGCGCCCAGGCCGCGCACGAAGCCGTGCTTGGGCTCACTCGCCAGGGCGATGACGTGGGCGCCGCGGGCCTTCGCGATCTGGACGGCGAAGTGGCCGACGCCACCGGCCGCGCGATGAATCAACACCCGCTGCCCTTCGGCCACCTGGGCCGCGTCGACCAGGCCCTGCCAGGCGGTGAGGGCGGCGAGAGGGATGGCGGCGGCATGCACGTGGTCGAGCGTGGCGGGCTTGCGGGCCACCTGCCGCGAGGGGACGGCAACGTAGTCGGCGTATCCGGTGGCGGCGCGGGGGAAGAACGGCATGCCGTAGACCTCGTCGCCCGGCTTGAACCGGGCACCCGGACCAGCCTCCTCGACGACGCCGGATATGTCCCAGCCGACGCCGAACGGCGGCTCGCCGAGCAGCGGGTACGCACCCGACCGGACCGCCACATCGACCGGGTTGACCGCGCTCGCGTGGACGCGGACGAGGACTTCGCCGCCGAGCGGGGTGGGGCGCTCGGTCTCGACGGTTTCGAGGACCTCGGGGCCGCCGAAGGACTTCTGGATGACTGCGCGCATGGGAGGGCTGCCTTTCGTTTCGTCCGGATCCTCGTTCGGCCGGCTCTTGATGTCTCCAACCTTAGGAAGATCGAACGAGCCGATGAATATCCTCCTGTCTTCGAAAGATGTCCCAGCGTCTTCCAGGTCGCGCACCCTGGCTGTCCGGGCGGCGTGCGACTGACGGCCCTGGTCGGCCTTCGGCTGGGCCTGCATCGGAAGTGGATCTTCAACGTCAACTCAACGGTGTGCCGGGCCCACCAGCATGCCGCAGGGGCGCGGGCCGCAGTTCGGCAGCTCGCGCCCCAGGCGCCAGCCATCGTCTTTCGGCTGGCGCCTGGGGGTGTTGAGAGGCCGAAGCGGTTGGCCAACGGCCCCGGTATTCAGCGGCCGGTGGCCGGCACCGCGCCGGTCAGCCGAGGTCGGCGATGCGCCGGCGCACCACCGCTTCGATCGCCTGCTGGCCCGGCAGGATCGGGTGGGCCTGCTGCTGCCCGCCGTAGATGTTGATCGGGTAGATCCAGGAGCGCCTGCTGCACAGTTCGTGCCGGTTCATCGTCTCCAGCACGGACACGTACTCCACACCGGCGCCGCGCGCCGCCCCGGCGAGCATCCGGTCCAGCCTGATGCTCAGCTGGTTCAGGCCGGCCCGCTCGTTGTCCGCCAGCCAGAGGCAGTTCTCGTCCTGGCTCCGGTTGGGAAACAGCCGCGGGTAGCCGACGATGACCACGGTGGCGTTGGGCGCCGTGTCCTGGATTCGCTTGTAGTCGGACACCAGCCTCGTGCGCAGGGCGTCGATCCTGGCCGCCGCCTGGGCCACCGTGCCGTCCCTGACGCAGTTGTGCAGGTAGCAGTCCTTGAGGATCGGGGCGAACCCGACGTCGTTGCCGCCCATGCTCATGGTGACGTAAGCGGGTTCGTCCGTGCCCTTGAGCTTGGCCAAGGACTCCAGCTGCGGAATCTCGCCCTTGAAGCGGCCGTTCAGCGCCGCGGTCGTGGCGCCCGAGCAGGCGATGTGCTTGACCCGCTTGAAGGACTGGTTGTTCTGGCCCAGCAGTCGGGGCCAGCCGCCGGCGCTGCGGTGGCAGCCGGTGCGGGATCCGGTGCCCGGGTCGTAGGGCGGGTTGGCCTCCCCGGAGGAGTACGAGTCGCCGAGTGCCGCCAGGACCTCGGGCTGGGCGTAGGCGACGTTGTCGATGGCGAATCCGGCGGCCTCCCCGGCCACCTCGTCGACCTGGAAGGAGGCGATGCCCTTGGCCTGGAGGGTGACGGAGACGATCCCGGTCCGGTCGACGACCTTCCTGGCGATCTGCTTGCCCTTGCGGTCGAGGGCGGTGACGGCCACCGTGCCCGGGGTGTCGATGTATCCGACGTCCAGCGAGAACTTGGAGACGGTGCGCGGCTTGCCGTTCTTCTTGACGAAGGCCCCCTGGATGCCACCGTGGAACTGGGGGCTGCCGGAGAGCACGGGGGAAGACGGGTTGGCCCCGTCCTGACTGATGAACGGGGTGCCACCGCCGCCGGATCCCGCGAAGACGATGCCGCGCGACTGGTACTGCTTGCTGATCGCGGTGTTCAGCGGGAACTCCGAGAAGGTGATCGTCTGATCCGCCTGTATCCGCGCCGCCCCCTCCCGGCGGGGCGCGGCGGCCGCCGGGGCACCGGGGCGGGCCGTACTGGCCATGCCGTCCCCGGCGGCCGGTGTCCGTCCCTCGCCGCCGCCCGTTCTCGCCGACTGCTCCGATCTCTGCTGTCTCTGGACGGAGCTGTCCGCCTGCGCCGCCCCGGCGGGGATCCCTAACGTGCAGACGAGCAGTACCGATCCGATCCAGGTCACTCTCCGATGAACCCTCATGGAAGGTCGTTCCCCCCTCTTCACTTACGCCCCACCCGTGGCATTGCACGGGGGCTCCCGCTCAATGAGGAGCGCAGTCAGCGTCGCAACTCTTGCGGCTATTGAGCGGTGATTGTTGCGAATTACGCCCTTGTGGTGAAGGTAATGTGGAAGTCGTGGATAAATGTCGTACTGGCGTGTAAACAATCCGGTTCATGGGCGAGGCGATTCGCTGCCGTGGGCGAGCAGGGCCAGCATCGCCAGCGTGAGGCATCCGGTGGCCTCGACCACGATGGTGGGCTTCACGAGTGGGGCGGCCAGAGACTCATGGAAGCCCAGGAGGCCGGACGTGAGGCTGATGAACAGCCCCGCCAGGGTTCCGGCCGTGAAGAGCGCTCCGAGGGCGGCGGCGACGGCAAGGTAGCGGGTGGGTACGGCCAGCAGTGCCACGGCGAGCAGCCCGGCGCCGATCGCGTTGAGCAGGAAGAGCACGCCGATCCAGCGCAGGTCCCGGTAGCCGTCGTCCCAGAGGTGGAGGTGTATCGCGCCCATCGCCGCGGTCAGTCCGGCTCCGGTCAGACGCAGGGCCGTGAGCACGACCGCCCGGTCAGTGGCCATCGCCCTTGGACGGGTTCTGGTTCATGGTGGCACCGCCCACGGTGATCTCGGTCTTCATCCCCAGGTCCTTGTGCCCGTCGACAGGGCAGTACACCTGGTAAGTGCCGTCCTTGAGGGTCACGTCGAGCTTCGCGGACTGGCCGGGGTCCAGGGTCCGGGTGCGGCTCTCGTCGCCGTTGCCCTCGATCTCCAGGGCGTGGTCATGGTGGCCGCTGTTCTTCGCGACGAACGTGTAGGCACCCGCCTTGAACGTCTTCTCGGACAGCGCGAGCTTGAAGTCGGTCATGTTCACGTCCACCTGGGTGGCCTGCTTGCCGCCCCGTGTCGGCGGTGACGGCGTGGTCGCTCCGTTCCCGTCGCCGTTCCCGCCTCCGCCTCCGCAGGCTGCGAGCACGCCGATCAGCACTCCGGCGGCCAACCCCAGCCCGGCGTTCCTGCGGGTGATTCTCGTTGCCATGGCTCGGCCCTCCGCGAGGTCTGGTTCCTGCTGTGCATACGGGCCGACCGCGCCGAGGGATTGAGGGGCGGAGGAGAAGTGAAGGACGGCGGAGAATGGGAGGGTGATTTCCCGTGGGCGCGGGGCAATCCCTTCCGCGAGGCCATCCGTATGTACGGATATGCGGAAAACGGGCTTCGCGCTCGGGCGCGTCCCGGACGAGGCGTTGCTGGCGGGCCTGGCGTCGGGCGATCCCGAGATCGCCGTGGCGTTCGTGCGCCGCTTCCAGCGCATGGTCTTCGGCATCGCGATCGCGGTGGTCGGCGATCCTCAGATCGCCGAGGACATCGCCCAGCAGACGTTCGAGCGCGCGTGGCGGCACGCCCAGGTCTACGACTCCCGCCGCGGGTCGGTGCAGACCTGGCTGATGACCATCGCGCACAATCTGGCGATCGACGCGGTCCGCGCACGTAAGCCCGCTCCCATCGCCCCCGAAGACCTCGACGCACTCCTCGGTGTCGTCACCGACACCCCTGAGCAGCGGGTTCTCGCCGACGAAAGCTCGTCCCGGATGCGAGCCGCGGTGGCGACGCTGCCACGGGAGCAGGCCCGCGCGCTGGTCATGGCCGCGATCTACGGGATGACCGCGCAGCAGATCGCCGAGTTCGAACAGATCCCCTTGGGCACCGCCAAGACACGGATCAGGACGGCGATGGGAAAGCTGCGGACGGTCCTCGGACCGGAGCGAGTCGATCATGACTGAGATGACCTGCCACCAGCTGAGAACCGTCGGCGCCGAGCTGGCGCTGGGCATTCTCCCGGGTCAGGAGCGTGCCGAGGCCATCGCTCACCTGGACCGTTGCCCCGGTTGCCGACAGCACGTCGAGCGGCTGACACTCGTCGGTGACGGCCTGCTGGGCCTTGTCCCGGGCAGTGAGCCGCCCGTCGGCTTCGAGACACGGGTGGCCGACCGCCTGAGCGTGCCACGGCCGCAGCGCCTGCGGCGTCGACGCCTACGGTTGCGGATCGCCGCGATCGCGGCCGCCGCCGCGATCGCCTGCGGCTTCGGCGGCTGGGCCATCGGCACGGCCATCGACCACGCGCCCGCCTCCGCGTCCCGGCCTGCCGAGCCGAACCGTACCTTTCTGGAGGCATCCCTGACCGCCGGACACCGCCCGGTGGGCCAGATCTTCGCCCACCCCGGATCACCAGGCTGGGTCTACATGTCCGTCGACCTCGACCGGCACAGCGGAAAGGTGACCTGCCAGCTGGAACACGTCGACGGGGCACCGCTGTCCATCGGATCGTTCCGCCTCGACGACGGTTACGGGTACTGGGGAGCACCGGCCCCGGTGGATCCGGCCACGATCTCCGGCGCCCGTCTGCTGGCCGAGGACGGCTCGGTCCTCGCCACCGCGAACTTCGCCCCCCAGCACCGCCCGTAGAGCCCCCCCAGCACCGCCCGTAGAGCCCCCCAGCACCGCCCGTAGAGGTGGGGCGGCACAACGGTCCGACGCTCAATCACGGCCGAGCAGAGCCCGCAACCGGTAACGCAGGAACAGGTAGGACCCCCGCCGTCGCGCGCTGATCAGGTCGGCTCCCTCGCGCCGGTTCGGGAGCAGTTCAAGACCGGCGATCAGCCCGTGGCGGATGGTGCCCGCCCGGCCTGCCAGTACGGGAGAGACGGTCAAAAACAGCTCGTCCAGGAGGCCGTCGCCGACGAGCTGTCCGAGGACGAGAGGGCCGGCCTCTGACAGGACTGCGGTGTGGCCGCGGGCGAGGATGGCGTCGACCACGGAAGCCAGGCGCAGCACGGGGCCGTCACCCAGGGGGACGACGGCGCAGCTCGTGGGGAGGCGCCCGGCGAGGCGGTCGGCCCCCGCGGTGGTGGTGACGATCAGGGCACCGGCCCGCAGTGCGGGGTGGTCGGTCGGCAGGGCGCCACTGGCGGTGACCACGACCAGTTCCGGCTCGGGAGGGCGGCTCCGCCGGAGCCGGAGCCGGGCGTAGTCGGCTGCGGCGGGCGGGTAGACGTGCTCGGGCGTCCAGCGGTGGTGCGGTGAGGCGCGCAGGGTGCCGGCTCCGATGAGGACGGCGTCGGCGCAGGCCCGTAGCAGCCCCATGAGGAATCGGTCGGCGGGCTCCCGTGCGCTGATGGTCGAGCCGGAGGAGGGGAATTCGGGGCCGAGCGCGACGACCCCGTCGAGCGAGGCGACGAAGTTGGCGTACAGGCAGGGCTCGGTGAAGCCCAGGTCGCCTCCGTAGAGCGCGGCGAGCGCCGGCGGCAGGCCCCACCGGGGCAGCCCGGGATGCTCGTACAGCGGCACCAACGGCTCGGTCCGCTTCACAGGTGCACCCGGTGCGGTATCAGGGGCGGCCACGTCCGGTGCTCCTCAGCCCGCACAGTTCGAAGAACTCGATCCTCAGCTGGTCCTCGGTGTCGTAGTTGCCGCGCCAGTAGGCGGTGCGGGTACTGGACTCGACCTCGCCGACGCCGCGCATCTGCGTGCACAGGTGCTGCGCTTCCAGGTGTACGGCGACGCCGTGGGGCAGGAGGATGCGTTCCAGTGCGTCGGCGAGTTGCTGGCCGATTCGCTCCTGTACCGAGAAGCGGCGGGCGAACAGCCTCACCAGCCGGGTCAGTTTGGACAGGCCGAGGATGTGCTCGTGGGCGATGTAGCCGACGTAGGCGGTGCCGAAGAACGGCAGACTGTGGTGCTCGCACAGGGAGAAGAAGGGGATCGGGCCCTCGACCACCTGGCTGATGCGGCAGTCCGGGCCACCGCGGCACTCGGTGGGGAAGGCGGTGACCAGCTTCTCGTCCCCCTCGTAGCCGCTGGTCGCTTCGAGGAGCGCTCGGAGGAAGCGGCCGGGGGTGTCGGCTGTCCCGGGTGATCCGTCGGGCATGCCCAGCGCCGTGAGGATCTCCTTCATGTACCCCTCGAACCGCTGCCACTGCTCGGGGGCGATGCGCCGGGGGCGGACGGCGGCCCATTCCTCGCTGTCGTATCCGATGTCGTCGCCGGCCAGGCCGCCGACCTTCGGCGCCCCGCCGGGTGATTGCTGCTGATCACTCACCTGTCGTCCCTCGCGGTCGGCCCCCGATCCCGCGTCCCGTACGCCGCGGCACACGCCACGCTTCGATGATCCGGTGACCGGACCGTCGGCGCACCCGGGGAGCGGCTCGACCTGCGCCGCCCCGGCTGATGGGTGAGGCTTGATCTGACGCACTGACGGCATCGAGGAGCACGCCTGATGGCACCACGGACGTTCGTGATCGTCGGAGCGAGCCTGGCCGGCGCCAAGGCCGCCGAAGCCCTGCGCGGGAACGGCTTCGACGGCCGGATCGTGCTCATCGGAGACGAGCCGGAGCCGCCCTATGAGCGGCCGCCGCTGTCCAAGGGCTACCTGCTGGGCAAGCAGGACCGTGAAACGATCTTCGTCCACCCGCCGCAGTGGTACACCGACCAGGACATCGATCTGCGGCTGCAGACCACCGTCACCGCGATCGACCGCGACCGCCGCGTGGTCACCGTCTCCGACGGGAAGACGATCGGTTACGACAAGCTGCTCCTGGCCACCGGCGCCGCCCCGCGCCGCCTCCCCGTACCGGGCGCCGACCTCGACGGCATCCTGTACCTGCGCCGCGTCGGCGACTGCGAGCGCATCCAGAGCACCTTCCAGACGGCCTCCCGCATCATCCTGGTCGGAGGGGGCTGGATCGGCCTGGAGGTGGCTGCCGCCGCTCGGGCCGCCGGCGTCGAGACGACCCTCCTGGAGGCGGACGAGCTGCCGCTGCTGCGTGTCCTGGGCCGGCAGATCGCGCCCGTCTTCGCCGACCTGCACCGCGACCACGGCGTGGACCTGCGGCTCGGGGCGCAGGTCACCGAGATCGTCGACGAGAGGGGAACCGCCGCCGGGGTACAGCTTGCCGACGGCACCCGCATCGACGCCGACGCGATCGTGGTCGGCATCGGCGTCGCCCCCAACACACAGCTGGCCGCCCAGTCCGGTCTGCACGTCGACAACGGCGTCGTGGTCGACGCCTCCCTGCGGACCTCCGACCCCCACATCTACGCGGCCGGTGACGTGGCCAACGCCCGGCACCCGATGCTGGGCAAGCACATCCGCGTGGAGCACTGGGCCAACGCCCTCCACCAGCCCGCGGTGGCCGCGCGGTCGATGCTGGGCGAGCCCGCGTCCTACGACCGCGTCCCGTACTTCTTCACCGACCAGTACGACCTGGGCATGGAGTACGCGGGCTATGCCGAGCCTGGCGGCTACGACGATGTGGTGGTACGCGGCGATCCGGCGGGACGCGAGTTCATCGCCTTCTGGCTGGCCGACGGCCGCGTACTGGCCGGCATGAACGTCAACATCTGGGACGTCAACGAGACAATCCAGCAACTGGTCCGCTCCGGCCAGCAGATCGACCGGGCACGGCTATCCGACCCGGACGTGCCACTGGGCCAGGTGCCCCCAGACGTGCCCTAGACGGAAGGCCGCGCACTCCTAGACGGAAGTCACGCGTTCCCAGACGGAAGATGGATGCCCGACTGCCGACTGTCTCCCTAGCGTCGAGGTATGACGGTCGACACCGAAGACGGGGCTCGCAGGACCCCGGCCCCAGCACCGCGCCGCACCGGCGTACGCCCTGCTGAGCGGGCCCTCGCGCCCGACCTCGCGCGCGGGATCATGCTGCTGCTCATCGTCCTGTCCAACACCGCGTTCCACCTGTGGAGGTCCGAGTACGGGCCCTCGGGGTGGCAGCCCGTGACCGGGGGATGGCTGGACCACACGGTGCAGTTCACGATGATCACGGTGCTCGACCTGCGGGTCTACCCGCTCTTCGCCTTCCTCTTCGGCTACGGCATGATGCAGCTCTTCCTGCGCCAGACCGCCGCCGGGACCAGCGAACGCGGCGCGGCCAGGATCCTGCGCAGGCGCAGCCTCCTCCTGATCGTCATCGGGCTCGCCCACGCCACCCTCCTCATGGCGGGCGACATCGTCGGCTACTACGGACTGCTGAGCCTCGCCCTCGGCTGGCTCTTTCTGCGACGGAGCGAGCGCGCCCTGAAATGGTGGATCGCCATCGGCGCCGCGCAACTGGTGCTCGTGTCCGCGCAGCCGGTCGTATCAGCGCTGCTCCAGGGCGAGTTGGGGTCGCTGGGGGACGCGGGTGCGGACCCGGGGGCCGAGGCGTACGGGGCGGACGAGAGCAGTTGGTTCGCGGCGGCCGGGACCCGACTGGAGACCGGCCTCTTCGTCACCTTCACCGCGGCCCCCTTCTCCCTGATCGGCGGAGGCTACGTCATCTTCCTGCTCGGCTTCTGGGCCGCGCGCCGCCGCATCCTGGAGGAGCCGGGCCGCCACTTGCCGCTGCTGCGCCGCACGGCGGTCACCGGCATCGCGGTCGGCTGGCTCGGCGCGCTGCCCGCGGCGCTCGCCCATGTCGGGGCGCTCGATGTGCCGGACGACGCACAGAGCGAATCCGGGGCGCTGACGGTGCTGCGGGAGGTCACCGGGTACGGGGCTGGGCTCGGCTATGTCGCGGTAGTGGCGTTGTTCGCGCATGGGTGGGGCAGGCGAGCGGCGGGAGGGGATGCGAAGGCCGCAGTGGCCGTTTCGGCCGTAACCGCCATATCCGCCGTGGGCAAACGGTCACTGTCGAGCTATCTCGCCCACTCGCTGCTCTTCGCCCCGCTGCTCGCGGCCTGGGGCCTGGGCATCGGCGCCCATCTGACCAGCGCCACGATGGCCCTGTTCGCGGTCGGGGTGTGGCTGGTGACGGTGGCCGGGGCGTACGCGCTTGAGCGCCGGGGGCGGCGGGGCCCGGCGGAGGCGGTGCTGCGGCGGCTGATGTACCGGTAGTCGCGCAGCTACCCCGCCTCTCCGGGATGGCGCCCACCTGGGGGGTGTCCGGGTGGGTCTCCGCGGCGACCCGTCGGACACCCGTACGGGCCCGACGCGGAGCGGCGAGCGCCGGGGGCGCACAACTGAAGCCGGGTCGCACCGCGAGCGCGGGCAGCAGCAACTCCCGTCTCGCTGCCAGCGTCACCGCTCAGGCTGCGGCGGTACGCGCCCTCAGTAGATTCCTCCGTCGCCAAAGACGGCACACCCGGGCCATTCCGATCGGCTTCGTCTGGAACGGCTCGGAAATCGTCATGTGCACAGCGAAGAACGCCCCGAAGCTTCCGGCGCTGCGTCACAACCCGGCGGTCGCCCTGACGATCGACACCGAGGTGCACCCGCCCAGGATTCTGCTCATCCGCGGTCGGGCCGATCTGGACGTCGTCGAGGGCATCCCCGATGAGTACTTCCAGATCGTCCCGTCCGGGTCCGGGACGGCCGGTCGGCGAGCGGAGGAACAAGCTCAGTCCTGGTGCACCTCGTTGCGGCCGGGGCCGCCGGAGAGCTGGTCGGTGTCCGGGCCGCCCCACAGGACGTCGTCACCGCTGTTGCCCCACAGCGTGTCCCTACCCGCCTCGCCGTACAGCTTGTCGTTGCCCTTGCCGCCGTAGAGGACATCGGCGCCGCCCCTGCCGTGCAGGGCATCGTTGCCGTCGTCGCCGTGCAGGTTGTTCTCCTCGCCGGTACCGGTCAGGGAGTCGTTCCCCGCTCCGCCGGAGCAGTCCTGCCCGCAGTGGGTGAGGGTGTCGTTCCCCGGGCCGCCGAAAGAGCCGAAGCCGAACGGACCGCCGCCGCCGTCGAGGCGGTCGTCGCCGTCGTCGCCGTGGAGCATGGCGGACGCGGACCCCTTGAGCACGTCGTTGCCCTTGCCGCCGTAGACCCCGGCCCATGCGTCGCTGTCCGGTTCGAGCGTCGCGGTGTCGTTCTTGTCGCCGAGGTCGATGTCGTAGCTGTCGGAGTCATCCGAGTTCTGCGGGATCTCGACCGCGCAGCGCACGACGGTGCGGTCGCCCTGCGTGGGGTACGTGCACTCGTCCGAGCTCGCCGCGCTCGCGTCGATGGAGATGTCGTACCGGTCGCGGAAGGTGAGGACGTAGTACGACTCGAACTCACCGCGGTGCTCGATCTCTTCGTCGACCGTCAGCGTGTTCTGCTGGCCGGGGGCGGCCTTGTACCAGAGCTCGCTGTCCTCGTGGACGACGGTGGCCGTGGCCCGCGGGGCTGCCTGGGCGGCCGGCGCCGCGAGGGCGGCTGTGCCGAGGGCGAGGGCGAGGATGGCGGTAGCAGCGATGGTGCTGTAGGTACGCATGCGGAAGTGGCCCTTCGGGGTGTCAGTGCGCCGTGGTGCTTGTGGTCACTGGGTTAGACCAGGGGTCCGCGAACGGAGTTGCGCCATCGATCATGAACAACGGCGGACCAGGCAGTGGCCGGGGCGTGGACAGCTCCGCGGGGACGACAGCCCTAACGGTGGGTTGCGGTGGGTCACGTGGCTCACCGTGCTGGTGGGGAGGCGGGGTCCGTGCTGGCTTTCTTCGGCCGTGATGTGTGAGCGACGACAAGGAGTAGTACGCCGCAGGTGGCGACCAGGATCCAGCCCGGGCGGGACGCGTGTGCGAGCTCCGTCGGGCTGGTGGCCGTGACCAGGCCACCGGCGAGAGCGATGCCGAGGGCGGAGCCGAGCTGCCGTGCGGTGGAGGTGATCGCCCCGGCCACGCCGGCTCGGGCGGGTGGCAGTCCGTTGACCGCGGTGTTGGTGATCGGGGCGTTGGCGAAGCCGAACCCGATGCCGATGAGCGAGTATGCGGTCAGAAGCAGGAGCACGCTCGTGTGCGGGGTGAGCCGAACCAGGCAGAGCCCGCCGACCGTGATGAAACCGCCGGCAAGGAGCAGCGGCAGCCGTGGTCCCGTGCGGCCGACCATGCGGCCGGACCAGGGGGCGCAGACGGTCGCTGCGATGGCCAGGGGCAAGGTCGCCACGCCGGCGGCCAGCGGTGTCCATTCCCGGGTGTGCTGCAGGTAGAGGGTGTTCAGCAGCAGTGTCGTGTTCAGGGCGATGAAGACGGCCACCGCGCCCGCGACGGAACCGCTGAAGTCCGGGCGCCTGAAGAGCCGCAGGTCCATCAGCGGCTCGCGTCGGCGGGACTCGACCCGCACGAATCCGGCTGTCGCCACGGCAGCCCCTGCGTATCCCGCCAGCGCCGCGGGCGACGTCCAGCCGATGCGCGGCCCTTCGATCAGGACGCCGACCACGACTGCGAGGACCATGGTCAGCAGGACCTGGCCGGGCAGGTCGAGCCGCCGGGCCCGCTGTGCCCGGGACTCCGGCACGAACACCGCACTGAGCAGCAGAGCGGCCGCGATGACGGGGGCGTTGATCCAGAACAGCGCCCGCCAGCCGAGCCCCGCGAGCAGCGCGCCGCCCGTGACGGGACCGGCGGCCATGCTCAGCCCGAACACTGACGCCCAGATGCCGATCGCCTGCGCCCGTTCCTTCGGGTCCGGCATCGCGTTCACCACGATCGCGAGCGCCACGGGGCTGAGCATCGAGGCGCCGATGCCCTGCAGAGCGCGGGCCGCGATGAGTACGCCCGCCGACGGGGCGAGCGCGCAGACCACTGAGGCCGCGCCGAGCACGGCCAGCCCGCACTGGAACACCCGGCGGCGTCCGAAGCGATCCGCCAGTGCGCCGGAGGAGATCAGGAGACTGGCCAGGACGAGGGTGTAGGCGTCCACGATCCATTCGAGACCGCGCGTGTCGACATCCAGGCCGCGCCCGATGGCCGGCAGACCCACATTGACGATGGTGGTGTCCAGGCCCACCAGGAACATGCTCAGGCAGCAGACGGCCAGTACCGTCCAGCGTCTGCGCGCAGTCAGCATGGGTTGAACAGGGTGAGTCGTCGCGGTCACGGTCTACCTCTGATGTCCGGGAACAATGCCCGGCAAGGATCGGACCGGGCGACGGCAGCAGCCCATCAATATTGCGAACACTGCAAAACTGGATCCATGAACACAGGATCCAAGGACGCGGAGCTGGAGCAGATTCTCGACGGCATCGGGCCCCGGCTGCGCAGGCTGCGCCGGGAACGGGGACTCACGCTCGAGGCACTCGCGGCCACGACCGGGATCTCCGTCAGCACACTGTCCCGGGTGGAATCGGGCAAGCGGCGTCCGACTTTGGACCTGCTCATCCCGCTGGCACGGGCGCACCACGTCGCACTCGACCAGCTCGTGGCGGCGCCGGCAAGCGGTGACCCCCGGGTGCACCTCCGGCCCCTGCACAAGAAGCGCGGCAGCGTCCTCGTGCCCCTGACGCAGTACCCGGGCCGAGTCCAGGTCTTCAAGCAGGTACTGGCACCCCGCCAGCCGGAACTGGTCACCCACGAGGGCTACGAATGGCTCTACGTCCTCGCCGGTCGACTACGCCTCATCCTCGGGGCGCAGGACATCACGCTGCGGCCCGGCGAAGTCGCCGAGTTCGACACCACCGAGCCCCACTGGTTCGGCCCCGCGGACACCAGCACCGTGGAGATCCTGCACCTGTTCGGTCCACGAGGAGACCAAGCCATCGTCCGCGCCGGACCGTCCACAACCGACCCCGCCCCGCCGACCACCCCAAACCCACCATCAACGGGCTCGATCGGCGGCGCGAGGGCCGGCTGACGGCCACGGGACGCGGCGCCGAAGCCGGCCATTCTCGGTTCGGCTACTCTCGGCGCCACTGACGTTCACTGCGATCCGGGCACACTGCGACCGCATCGTCACTCGGGAGACGCCAACGCATGAATACGCCACCATCGCCACCTGGAGCGGGGCGGACTGACGGAGCATCCGTCCAGATAGGCGCTCTCGTTCCGCTGACCCGGCCCGGCTGGGTCGAGGCAGGCCGACACTTGCTCGCTGGACTCGAGTTGGCCGTTCACGAAGTCAATGACGCCGGCGGGATCGTCGGTAGACCACTCGAGCTGGTGGTCCGAGACACCGCGGCTGATCCACACAGGGCCGCGGCGGCCGTGGATGAATTGGCCGGCCTGGGCGTGGCTGCCTTGGCGGGGGAGTATCACAGCGTCGTCGCTCGCGCCGCTGCTGCCAGGGCCGACGCCCTCGGCCTGCCGTTCCTCTGCTCGTCAGCGGTTCTCGACGCGCTCACCGAACAGCCAACGGAATGGGTCGCGCGCCTCTCCCCGCCGCAGTCCCGCGGCTGGCAGGTCTACGCAGACTTCCTCCTCAGCGCCGGCCACAGCCGAATCGCCGTAGCAGCCCAGTCGAGTGTCTACTGGGCATCCGGGACCCGCATTCTGCGGGACTACCTCGCTCCACGCGGCGGCACCGTCATCGAACTCGACATGACCGAGCGCACCCCCGCGGCCGTGTGCGACGAACTCGTCGACCATCGCGCGACAGCCCTCCTTCTTCTGGTGGGCCACCCGGAGCCGGCAGTGTCGATCGTCAAGTCCGTCCGTCGCGACCAGCGCCTCGCCGAGATCATGATCGGTGCTCCGGCCGGGCAACCGGAGTTCGCCGAATGGGCGACGTTGCTGGGCGACGACAGCGCCGCGATCCCGTTCTTGCGCTACCTGCCCGAGCGCCTCGGCCCACTCGGTGCACGAGTCGAGACGGCCCTCCGTGAGCGGCTGGCCGAAGCGCCCTCCTTCGTCGCCTTCGAGGGCTACGACACGGTCGCCGTCCTCGCCGATGTGCTGCGTGTCCATGGCGCGGACCGGGCGCGCGCAGCCGAATCCTGGCCGCGCGTCGCAGTCGAAGGCACGCGCGGGCAGATCCAGTTCTCCCGCACGCCAGGCATCAGCGTTTGGCAATGGGCTCGGACGCCGATCCAAGTCGTTGATCGAGATCCGGCGGAACCCGGTCGCTTTCGGATCCTCCACGCCAGCTGAGAGAGCACGGAGGTCCCAACGTGGCGACCGGCCCCGCCCAGACGGCGCCGGTCGCCATCGAGGGAGCCTCCCGCTACCGCGAATCACCGTGGCCGGGCCATCCACCGCGGGATCGGGCTGATGCTGTACGCGGCTGATCCGCTACGGCCGTACCGCCACCGCATCCACCTCGAACAGCATTCCCGGCAGCGCCAACGAGGCAACGCCGCTCAGTGTCTGGGCCGGCAGCCGGTCGCCGAAACGGGTGTGCAGCGCCTTGCCGAGGATCTCCAGCTTGTCGAGGTCGTGGTCGACAATGAAGGTACCGAGGCGGACCACGTGCTCGTATCGAAGGCCGACTCCCTCCAGCGCCGACCGCAGCCGGTCGAAGGCCAGGTCCACCTGGGTTGCGAAGTCGCCGGGCACCGGGGCACCGGTGGCGTCGGAGGCGTACTGGCCGCCGATGAAGACGAGTTCGCCGGGTGCTGAGACGGCGTGGCTGTAGCCGAACGGGGTCGGATCGTGGAGGGCGGCCGGGTTGGTGATCGTGCGCTGATCAGTCGTCATATCCGTTTCAACGTCCGCACTGACCCGCCCATTCCACCAGGGGCGTGTTGTCGGACGGTCCCGCTCCAGCCGCGACGCGTTGCCGACACGGGTCCTTTGGCAAAGACGCCGCTCGCCGAGTACGGCGCGGTCTGGTGTCTGGGCGTGAGTCGTTGGACAAGTTCGGGACGTCAGTCGAGGGCATCGGCGATGGTGGTGAGCCAGCGGTCTACGGGGCCGAGGGTGATCAGGCCGCTGCCCGCGCCCGCGAGTTCGCCCGCAGCCGGCAGGAGCCGGGCGTGAAGCTGCTCCAGCATGGCCCGGTCACCGAGCTCCAGCGCGACCGCGGCCTGTAGGCAGCACAGTGCCTCGTACAGCAGGTCGGCGGGCGGCTCCGGCAAGGCACGCAGCCGGGCGTGGGCCTCGGCGTCGCGGCCGGTGCGGAGCAGGATGAAGGGTTCGGCCCAGGGCCGGTACGGGCCCCAGTCCGCGGCCGGGGCGATGTGTCGGGCTGCCTCCCGCGCGGACGGGCTTCCGCCGGCCAGGTCCAGGTCCAGGTCCGGGCCCAGGCCCAGGCTCAGTTCCGCGAGGGGCAACAGGCCCTGCTCGACGCCGGGCATGCCGGCGCCTCCCAGCCGCAGGGCGGCGGCCCGGTATGCGGTCTGCGCCTGTGGGATCCGCCCGGTGGCAGCCAGTCGCAGGGCGCGGTACCAGTGAGTGAAGACGCCCACCAGTGGCCGTTCGTGGCGTTCCGCCAGCTGGTCGGCGGCGGCCGCGTGTTCGTCCGCCGCCGGGAAGTCGCCGAGCGCACTGCGTGCCTGTACGCGGATGAGGTGGCCGAGCACTTCGAAGGTTCCCAGGGCGTGCCGGGCGGACAGCGTGACCAGTTCCTCGCCGATCGCGTCCCGCCGCCGCGCGAGGCCGGCTCGGGTGCAGGACTGCATGAAGAGCCCGTTGAGGGCGAACGCCAGCAGCGTGGGATCGTCCAGGCTCCGGGCGATCTGCTCGGCCTCGCGTGCGGCCTGCGGGCCGCGCGGGGAGCGGGTGCCGCGCATCTCCAGGGCGATGGTGGCCAGCAGACGGCAGCGCGCCGCCTCGCGGGAGGCGCCGCCCGGCAGGGCGGCCAGGGTCCGCTCGGCGGCTGCGACGACCCGCCGCGCCTGCTCCGGGTCGTCGCTACGGGTCCAGATCGCGGGGACGTCGTAGGCACCGATGACCCGGGCGGTCAGTTCCGGGTCGCCGAACTCCTCGGCCGCGGCGATCGCCGCCAGGCGGTGTTCCTGGGCTGATCGCAGACCGTCGCCTCCGGTCAACGCGAGGTCGCGGAGCAGGCCGATCGTCGACTCCAGCCGGGCCCGGGAGCCTGCCGCGACGGTGCGGTCGTACGCCGCGGTCGCCCGCGTCCACAGCCTGGCCGCCGCCGTCGACGGTTCGACCGGAAGGTCGAGGCATGGATCCTGGGTGAGGATGTCCGTCTCCAGGCGACGCATCTGCGGGCCCGGATCCACGCCCAGCTCGTCGGCCAGCATGGCCCGGGCCCGGCGCAGGACGGCGAGCGCGTCCGCCTGGCGGCCGGTGCGGTACAGCGCCAGGGCCAGCAGCCGCCAGGCATCCTCGCGCCAGGGATGCTCGGCCAGGTGGGCATCCAGGTCGGGAACGGTCTCGGCGGCCAGCCCCAGGGCCAGTCGAGCGCCTGCCAGGTGTTCCACTGCCTGGAGCCTCAGCTCGGCCAGGCGGGAGCGCTCACCGCGGGCCCAGTCCTCCTGGGCGAACTCGGCGTAGGCCGGGCCGCGCCACGACTCCAGCGCCCCCTCCAACTGCTTCCGGGCATGCGCGGGGGCCAGCTTCGCGGCGGAGCCGACAGCCGCCTCGAACCGCCAGGCGTCCACGGCGTCCGGAGCCGCCCGCAGCGCATAGCCGGGGCCTTCCGTGATCAGCAGACGGGCCGGGGTCCGGGCCGGGCGGTCCGGCTCCAGGGCGCGCCGCAGCGCGGCGACGAAGGTCTGCACGGCACCGACCGCGCCTGGCCGGGGCTCGTCCCACAGGTCCTCCACCAGGCGGGCGACCGGGACCACGCGCCGGCGGGCCATGATCAGTCGGGCGAGCACCGCCCGGTGCCGCGGGCCCTTCAGCCCCAGGACGCCACCGGCGTCGTCCCAGGCCGTCACCGGCCCGAGCACACCGAAGGTGATCCGCTCCATCGTCACCGCCTTCCCTGCCTCGCCTGCGCCGCCTGCCTCGCCTGCCACGGTACGCGCTGACCCGATGCTGATTCGCGCGCGGCAGGCTCTGTGGTGTCCGCCGACCGGCAGACGCCTTCCGCATCCGACGAAAGCAGCACACCGTGGCACCGACCATCCCCGGCTTCGACTACCAGCGCGTCCACGTCGCCGACGGCGTCGCCCTCAACGCCGCAGTGGGTGGCTCGGGCCGCCCGCTCGTGCTCCTGCACGGCTTTCCGCAGACGCACCTGATGTGGCGGCGCGTGGCCGCCGACCTCGCGGCGGACCACACCGTCATCTGTCCCGACCTGCGCGGCTACGGCGCCAGCGACAAGCCCGCCGACACCGACGGGACCGCGTACTCCAAGCGCACCATGGCCGACGACATCGTCGCCCTGGCCCGCGCCCTCGGTCACGAGCGGTTCGCCCTGGCCGGCCACGACCGCGGGCCCTGGTCGCGTTCCGTGCCGGACTCGACCATCCCGACACCGTTACCCACCTGGCCTGCCTGGACGTACTCCCGACCCTGGACATGTGGCAGGTGATGCGCGGCACCAGTGCCGCCATCGGGTTCCACCTCTACCTGATGGCCCAGCCTCCGGGCCTGCCCGAGCAGTTGATCACAGCTGCCCCAGACGCCTTCTTCGGCCACTTCCTCGACATCTGGTCCCAGAACCCCGACGCCATCGCCCCCGACGTCCGCGCCGCCTACCTGGACGCCTGCCGCGAGGCCGTGCCCTCGATCGTGGCCGACTACCGCGCCTCCGCCGCCATCGACGTCGACCACGACCAGGCCGACCGCGACGCGGGCAACCGGCTGCGGATGCCCGTCACCGTCCTGCAGCAGGACTGGGGCGCCTTCCTCGGCTTCGACGCCCAAGCGCTCTGGTCCGCCTGGGCCCCGAAGCTGGCTCACACGACCGTCAGCTGCGGCCACTTCATGGCCGAGGAAGCCCCCGAGCAGATCACCGTGGAGCTCCGCAGACTCCTGGCTCGCTCCTGACCTCGGCTTGTCAGGGTGACGTTGGGATGTCGAGGGCCCATGGTGCCAAGTCCGGGCAATTGTCCGTGATTCGTAACGATCCGGTACGGGCAGCGGGGAACGCTCGGTTCCGAAGGCACACTTCCCAGGCACCGTTTCATTGACCGTGCGCATCACAACGTGCGCACAGCTACGGGGGATCTGTCGATGCGTGCGATGCGCAAGAGCATGAAGCTGTACCGCCCTGGGAGTGGCCGTCGCGGCGGCCCTGACCACCACGGCCTGCGAGTCGAGCGAGGGTGACGGAAAGGCCGATGGAAAGGCCGACGGCACGACGAGCGCGTCCGCGAGCGCGTCCCAGTCCACGGACGCGCCCTCGAAGCCCGACCCGGACAAGTCGGGCACGGCCGCCCCGACCAAGACCGGTGGCGCCAACTCCGGTGGGGGAAACGGCGGTTCGGGTGGCAGTAACGAGAAGGGCGGCAGGGACTACGCGGACCGGCAGACCCCGCCCGGCTCGGTCTGCGACAACGACGGTCAGGGCCCCTACGGGAAGATCGAGTCCGTCAACATGGGCGGCGAGAGCCCCTACCCGGTGATGGGCCTCGTCCTCGGCATGTACGAGTGCGGTGACGCGGGCCCCAACTTCGTGCCGACCAGCGCGACCGGGGCCGCGACGAACGTGCTCGTCGACGACGCCCGGCTCAAGGTGGTCGTGGGCGGCGAGCTCGCGAGCAAGCTGGGCACCAAGACGCCGGACGCCGACAAGTTCCTCGACCAGCTTGCGCTGATGGAAGACAACGGCGAGCTCAAGGGCCCCAAGGCCCCCGAGTTCTACTTCCAGTCCGACGCCGCGAACCCGGACGCCCCGGACGGGGATGACACCGAGATCATCTACCTGCACCAGATCATCGACGGCGACTGACGCCGGGTACGCATGCGTCGGACCCGACGCATGCTCGCGGCTGTCGAGGCGCGCAACGGGGAGAGTGACGGCTACGAGAAGAAACGGCCCTGTCAGCGCGGCTCGGCGGTTCCGCCGGGGTCGCTGTGGTGCCGGTCGGCCAGGGCGGTGATTCCTGCTGTGGCGGCGGCGGCGAGGTCGGTGACCATGGCGTCGTCGACGGGCAGGTTGAGGATGTACAGGGCGGACGCCAGGGTGCCGAGCAGCAGCAGGTGGGCCATCGCGGGGTCGACGGTCCCGGCCAGCTCGCCGCGGGCCACGGCCTGTTCGATGATGTCGGCGAAGGCGGCCTGTTCGGTGGCCAGGAAGGTGTCCTGGAACCGGGTATCCAGTTCGGGATTGACGGCAAGTTCGCTGATCAGGGCCGGTGCCAGCTGGCGGGCCGCCGGGGCGGCCATGCGGACGTGAAACGTGCGGACCAGCGCCAGCAGATCCCCGTGCAAGGAGCCGGTGCCGGCCAACGGAGGCAGCTCCTGCTCGTACATGGTGGCGGCGAACGCCATCTCGGCCTTGGAGGCGTGGCGGCGGTAGATCGCCGCCTTGCCCACCCCGGCGCGCGTCGCGACCTGGTCGACGGTCAGGGCCGGGTAGCCGACTTCGTCGATCAGCTCACGCGTGGCCTGCAGGATTTTGTGATCCACGCGACTGTCTCGGGGGCGTCCACCTCGTTGCCTTCTCGCTGTCATGCCTGCATTATACGGAACGAGAGTATCGAAACAGCGGTATCGAAACTGTACCTGCAGAGATCGCTGACCCCCGCTACGCAGAGGCCACCGCGATGGGAGTCGCACCGCGTGGCTTCGCGACAAGGACGGAGAACTCGGATGATCAAGTGGGCTGGCTGGATCATCACGTTATGCGGAACCGCCCACACGCTCGGTGCCCTGACGGTGGAGAAGGCCGCGCGCCACGCCGGGACATGGTTCAGCGGCGGACTGTGGAGCGAGGACTTCGCCGACATGAGCCCGGCGGGCAGCGCGTACTGGCTGAGCCTGGACAGCTTCGGCATACCGCTCGTCCTGATCGGCCTGACGGTGCTGTGGCTGGACCGCCGCGGCATCACCCCGCCGGCATTCATCGCCTGGACGCTGGGGGCTGGACCGTCGTCGACGCCGTGATCCTCCCGTTCACGCCCTGGCCGCTCTTCGCGCTCGCGTGCGCCCTGCTGCTGATCGGAGCCCGCCGCGCCCGCCACGACGAACCCGCGCCCCAGGCCGGGCTTCCACGAGCGTGAACATGGGCCGCGCCAGAGACAGGTGATATGTCGGTATGAGGCCCCCAACAGTGCGCACACCTAGTCGACGACGCCCGTGTCCTCGCGGGCAATGGACAAGGCCCAGGTCGCCGACCTGGGCCTTGTTCCGCTTGTCCCGCTGTCCCGCTTGTTTCGCCGACCGGCGTCGGTCGGTGTCAGCTCTCCAGCACCGATCCGAAGAACTTGTCGCGGTACGTCAGGCCGAACGCCTTCTCGTTGAACGTCATGGCACCGGACGTCGTCAGGCCCGAACCGCTGCCGCGCAGCACCCAGTCGGCGCCGTCGGAGTGGTGCACGCCGTCGTCGAAGACGTCCTCGCCCTGGGCGGCGACGGTGAGGTCCGCGCGGGAGTCGCCGTTCAGGTCGGCGAGACGCACGGCGTACCCGAACCGGTCCGCGCTCTCGGCCGCGCCGGGCACGCCCGCGGTGTCCTGGGTGAAGGACTGGGCGCCGGCACCGGTCACGCCGGAGGCCGAGCCCTTGAGCAGCCAGACCGCTCCGGCGCCGTCGAGGCTGCCGACGTCCTCGCCGGGCGCGCCCACGGCGATGTCCGCATAGCCGTCGCCGGTGACGTCGCCGACGGAGGCGGCGGCGCCGAAGGAGTCACCCGGCTCGTTGGCCCCCGGGACGCCCGCGGTGTCCTGGTCGATCAGGGTGGTGCGGGGGCTGCCCGGGATGCCGCCGGGGCCGCCGTAGTGCACGGCGAGGACGCCCGCGCCGGACGGGCCCGAGCCGCCCGTGACCAGGTCGTCGTAGCCGTCCCGGTCGATGTCGCCCGCCGCTCGCACCTGCGCGGCGTCCAGCGGCACGGTGGCGGGGTTCTCGGTGTAGGTCATGCCGTGGGCGCCGCCCGCGTAGTAGCCGAGCCACACGCCGCGATCGTCGTCGTTGTCGAGGTCATCGGCGCCGGACACGGCGAGGTCCTCGTCGCCGTCCCCGTCGAAGTCGCCCGCCGTGAGCGATCCCGTCCCCCGGGACTCACCCTCGGGGCCGGTGGTCAGCTCGGTCCGGGCCGGAGCCGCGGTCCGGGTGAACCCGTCCTCGAAGACCGACACCCCGGCAAAGCCCGCCACGGCGAGCTGGTCGCGGCCGTCCCCGTCGAAGTCACCGACCGCGAGCCCGGAGCCGTACAGATAGGCGGAGGACCCACCCGACGGGCCGTACACGGTGAGCGCGCCGTTGGTCAGCCCCCTGGGGCCGCCCCACAGGATCTGGACGATGCCGTAGTCGTCGTGACCCGCCGACTTCTCGGATGACACGCCGACCGCCAGATCGGTGTAGCCGTCGCCGTCCAGATCGCCCGCGGCGTAGGACGAGCCGAACCGGTCGTACGCCTCCGCCGAGCCGGGCACCCCCGAGGTGTTCTGGCTGATCATGGCGGAACGTCCGGTCGAGACGCCGGAGGCCGAGCCGTGGAGCACGGTCACCTGCCCCGCCTGCTGCTGCCCGTTCACCGTCGCCTTGGGGGTGGCGACGACCAGGTCGGCATAGCCGTCACCGTTGAAGTCGTCGTCGGCGGCGCTCCTGCCCACCGGCGCCGCGGTGGCGGGCGTGGCGAGGGTCAGCCCGAGGCCGCCGGTAGCGGCCACGACAGCCATGGCGGTGGCTGCCAGAAGGTTCTTTCGCAAGTCTGCTCTCCGCTTCAGAGGTGCAAATGCGTGCGAAGGAGGTGACCCGCGGGGCGGCGGAACGGTTGCCCTGGATCGTCACGCGATGTGATCAAGACCACGAAGCCCACGCCCATGTCGCGTATGCCATGTGCGGATCACTACCTTTCGAGCCGAGAGAGGTCAGGGGCTCGGGCTCCCGAGGCTTCCGGGATGGTCGCGCTGATCGAGCGGAGCATTGCGTCGGTGAGCTGCACCGTGAGCGCGCCGGTGTTCTCGTCGAGGTGTGCGCGGCGGCGCATGCCGGGGATGGGGATCACCGTGTCCCCTTGCGCCAGCACCCAGGCGAGCGCCAGTTGCGCCGGCGTGCAGCCGATGTCCGCGGCGCGTGTCCGTACGCGCTGGACCAGGCGCAGGTTGGCCGCGAGGTTGTCCCCCTGGAAGCGGGGCTGTCCGCGGCGGATGTCGTCGGCGGCCAGCTTGTCCACGGACGTGAGGGTGCCGGTGAGGAGGTCGCGGCCGAGCGGGGAGTACGGGACGAGGGCGACGCCGAGTTCGCGGGCGGTGGGAAGGACGTCCCGCTCCAGGCCGCGGGTCCACAGCGAGTACTCGCTCTGCAGAGCCGTGATGGGCCCTGCCGCGCACGCCCGGCGCAGGGTGCGGGAGTTGACCTCCGACAGGCCGAGGTACCGGACCTTGCCCTCCGTCACGAGTTCGGACATCGCCCCGACCGTCTCCTCGATCGGTACGTCCGGGTCGCGGCGGTGGAGGTAGTACAGGTCGAGGTGGTCGATGCCGAGGCGGCGCAGTGAAGCCTCGCATGCCCGCTTCGCGTAGTCCGGGGACGAGTCGACCCTCCGCGCCCGCGGGTCCGGTCCCCGTACGACGCCGAACTTGGTGGCGAGGAAGACGTCGTGTCGGCGCCCGGCGATGGCCCGGCCCACGAACTCCTCGTTGGTGTACGGGCCGTACATGTCGGCCGTGTCGAGGAAGGCGACTCCTGTGTCGAGTGCGCGGTGGATGGTGGCGACGGCTTCGGCTTCGTCGGTGGGGCCGTAGAACTCGGACATGCCCATGCAGCCCAGGCCGATCGCCGACACCAGCGGGCCGCCACGGCCCAGCCGTCTCTGCTCCACCCGTACCCCCTTTGAGAGCGCAGGGGGCCAGCCTAGGCCCGATGGGACGACAGGCGGACGGCTGAATTCCGCCTCCTCGCGCCCGGGTGGGTGCCTCTACTCTCGCCCTATTCGGTGGGAGGGGGACAGGATCGTGGGTCGCGCCACCATGACCGGCTGGAGCCGTCATTCCTTCCCCGAACCGGCGGCCTTTCGGCTGCCGTACGTCGCTGATCACGCGGAACTCGCGCGCCGAACGCGGAGAGCACTGCTGGACGGCCCCGGCTTCGCCGTGGTGACCGGCGTTCCCGTCACGACGATGCCCGTCCAGGACCTCCAGCGGTTCAGCGAGTCGCTGCTCGGCCACTTCGGAGTGCCGCTCCCTCAAGGACGGGGCGCGGACACCACTCGAGCCTGGCTGGTACGGGATGAGGGTGTCTCCGCGTACACCGACGGCCGCCGCTTCCACGAGAACGCCTATACGTCCAAGTCGCGCGGCTACCTGCACCTGCACAACGACCGGGCCGTACAGCCCTTCGGCCACGAGCCGGACTATCTGGCCCTGCTCACACACCGGCGAGCGCGGCAAGGCGGTGACACGCTCCTGGTGGACGGCTGGGCGGTCCACCAGGTCCTGCGGCAGGAGTTCCCGCGCGAGCTGGACGCGCTCCACACCCCTTTCCCCTTCGACCGGCGCCACGTCACGCCCGCGGGCGAATCACCGGTGGTGTGGGCACCGGTCTTCGAGGAACGCGGTAGCCGCGTGCACGTCCGGTGCAATGTCAAGCGGAACGAGACCGCGGTCGAGCTGACCGGGGCACCGCTGCCATCCGACCAGCGCGCGGCACTCGACGCCCTGCATCACATCCTCAGCCGACCGGAACTCAGGGTCTCGATCCTCCTGGAGGAGGGCGACTGCCTGATCACGGACGACCGCCGGGTGCTGCACGGCCGGACGGCCTATGAAGACCACGCCCACGCAGCACTGCGGCGCTGCCTGGTCCGCGTCATGCTCGCCGACGGCTCGGACGCTGACCGCTGAAGGCAACCATGGCCGTCGTCGACGATGACCGGATGTGG
The DNA here is from genome assembly GCF_030553055.1 of Streptomyces sp. XD-27. Classification (NCBI taxonomy): domain Bacteria; kingdom Bacillati; phylum Actinomycetota; class Actinomycetes; order Kitasatosporales; family Streptomycetaceae; genus Streptomyces; species Streptomyces sp. XD-27. The sequence continues at coordinate 1,097,173 of NZ_CP130713.1, read as the reverse complement.
TCGGGGCGCCCCGATGTGCCCCTGGACGAGGACGCGCGCAGGGCGGCGGCCGCGTACCAGGAAGCCCTTGAGCGCCATGTCTCCCGGCGGGCGGAGCTCTCCTCGGGCGGGACGGCCCCGCCCGAGGAGGGGTGCGCTCAGCGTCTGGTCCGCACGGTCCAGCGTCCTTCGGTCCGGCTGAGCCGCACGGGGTGGTCGAAGCACGTGCTCAACTGGTCGCTGGTGAGGACGGAGTCGACGGGGCCCTGGGCGAGCGTGCGTCCCTCGCGCAGGAGCAGGGCGTGGGTGGTGCCCGGGGTAGTTCCTCCAGATGGTGGGTCACCAGGACGGTGGCGAGGGTGGGGTGGGCCTTTCGCAGGGTGTCGAGGCTGTCGATGAGTTGTTCGCGGCCGGCCAGGTCGAGGCCGGTGGCGGGTTCGTCGAGCAGGAGCAACTGGGGGCGGGGCATGAGCGCACGGGCTATCAGGGTGCGGCCGCGCTGGCCCTGGGAGAGGGTGGGCCAGCGGGCGTCGGCCTTGGCCGCCATGCCGAGGGTGTCGATCAAGCGGTCGGCGAGTGCCAGCTGTTCGGGAGTGGGGGACCAGCGGGGCACCGGCTCGATGCTGTTGGTGAGGCCGGTGAGGACGACGTCGCGGACGCGGAGCGGAGAGCGCAGCGGGTGGCGGGGGTCGACGTGGCCGACCGCGGAGCGCAGCTCGCGCAGGTCGACCCGGCCCAGGGTGCGGCCGAGCACCTGGACGGTGCCGCGGGTCGGGTGGCCCAAGGCGCCCAGGAGGGTCAGCAGGGTGCTCTTGCCCGCGCCGTTGGCGCCGAGTAAAGCCCAGTGTTCGCCCGGTCGTACGGTCAGGGAGATCTCCTGCAGGAGGGGAGTGCCGTCGCGGACCACGTCCACGTCCGTGACCCGGAGCACTTCATGCGCCGGCGCCATCACAGCCCCGGTTGACGGCGGCCAGCACGGCGTGCACCGAGGCGGTCAGTACGGAGGTGTCGCGGCCCGCGCCCCAGTGGAGGGTGCCGTCGGCCGTGCGGCATTGGACGTAGGCCATGGCGGTGCTGTCGGGGCCGGTCGTGGTGGCGTGCTGGCTGTAGTCGAGGACGTCGACCGGCAGCCCGGCTCCCTCAAGTGCCCGCGCGAAGGCGGAGAGCGGTCCGTTGCCCGTGCCCTCGTACCATCCGGCGCGCACATCGACGCCTTGCAGCCAGCCGCTGAAGCGGTGCTCGCCGGGAGCGGTCTGCTGCGTGCTCCAGGAGGTCAGGGTGAGGGGCCGTCCTGGCCGGGCTCCAGATAGGTGGAACGGAAGAGCTCCCACAGCTCCTTCGGGGTGGCCTCGCGACCGCTGTCGTCGGTGGCCGCCTGCACCGTACGGGAGAAGTCGGCGCGCAACTGCCGCGGCAGTTCCAGGCCGTGGTGGGCCTGGAGCAGGTGGGCGATACCGCCCTTGCCGGACTGGCTGTTCACGCGGATGACCGATTCGTAGGAGCGTCCCACGTCGGCCGGGTCGATGGGCAGATAGGGCACCTCCCACGGAGCCTGGGACTGCGGAACTCCCCACTCGGCTGCTCGGCGGGCGTGGTGGGCGAGGCCCTTGCTGATGGCGTCCTGGTGGGTGCCGGAGAAGGCGGTGTAGACGAGTTCCCCGCCGTACGGATGACGGGGGTGGACGGGCAGTCGGGTGCAGTGCTCGACCGTGGCGCGCACGGAGTCGATGTCCGAGAGGTCGATCATCGGGTCCACGCCCTGGGCGTGCAGATTGAGCGCCAGGGTGACCAGGTCGACGTTGCCCGTCCGCTCGCCGTTGCCGAAGAGGCAGCCCTCCACGCGCTGGGCGCCGGCCAGGACGGCGAGTTCGGCGCAGGCGACACCGGTGCCGCGGTCGTTGTGCGGGTGTACGGACAGGACGACGCTGTCGCGCCGTGTCAGGTGGCGGTGGGCGTACTCGATCTGGTCGGCGTAGACGTTGGGGGTGGCGATCTCGACGGTGGCGGGGAGGTTGTGGATCACCGGCCGGTCCGGGAGGCGTCCCACAGCTCGGTCAGTCCGTTGCAGATCTCCAGGACGAAATCCGGTTCGGTGAGGACGAACACCTCGGGGGAGAACTCGAAGCGGATGTCCTGCCCCGGCCGCGCGTCGGCCAGTCGCGCCATCTGCGCGGCGGCCTCCCGTACCAGGCCGTGCACCTCGTCGCGATCACGGCCGAGGACGACGTCCCGCCAGACGGGTGCGGTCGCGGTGTAGAGGTGCACCACCGTACGGGGCAGGCCGTCGATGGCCTCGAAGGTGCGGTCGATCAGGTCGCGGCGGGCCGGGGTGAAGACCACGATCGTCACATCGTCCGGCACGGCGCCGGAGGTGGCCAGGTGGCGCACGAAGTCGAAGTCCGTGCGGCTCGCGGAGGGGTAGGCAACCTCGATCTCCTTGAAGCCCAGAGTGACGAGCAGGTCGAACATGCGCCGCTTGCGCGAGGTGCCCATCGGTTCCGCCAGGGCCTGATTGCCGTCGCGCAGGTCGACGGGGACCCAGAGCGGGGCCTGGTCGATGCGGGCGGTGGGCCAGCGGCGGTCGGTCAGCGGCAGTTCGACCCGTTCGTGCGCGGCGCGATACCGGTGGGAGGGCATCCCGCTGGGGCGTTGCGGGTTCCAGGAGGGGACATCGGCAGTGCCGGCTGTGGTGGCCATCTTCGCTTGAGTTCCTTCGCTCGGTCGGGTGTCGACCGGCAGCACGGCACCCCGCGGCGGGGTGCCGGTCGCTCAGGCCCCGCCGCGGCAGCCGAGAAGAAGGAGACCGCGGAAGATCATGACGAGTACACTAGCCACAGCTCAGCTCCTCAGACAACCTGACTTCTGAAAGGCCCACATCGCAATGGCCCTCGGCCCCCTCCGCCCCAGCCCCCTGGTCGAACAGGCCACCGAGCAGCTGCGCACGCAGATCACCGAAGGGCACTGGCCGGTCGGCACGAAGCTGCCCGGCGAGACCACCCTCGCCCAAGCACTCGGGGTCGGCCGCTCCACGATCCGCGAGGCCCTGCGGGCCCTCGCCGGTGCCGGACTCGTCCAGCCCCGCCAGGGCGCGGGCGTCTTCGTCCTCGCCACCGAGGCGGAGGAGGACTGGCCCACGCGGCTGCGTCGGGCAGCCCTGTCCGACATCTACGAAGTCCGCATGCTGATCGAGGTGCAAGCCGCACAGCTGGCAGCCGAACGGCGCACCGATGCCGACATCGCCGCCCTCGACGCGGCGCTGGAAGGCCGCCGCGCCGCCTCTTCCGGGGACGACGCCGCTTTCGTCGACGCGGACATCGCCCTGCACGCCGCGGTCGTCGCCGCCGCACACAACCCCGTGCTCACCGACCTCTTCGGCGAGTTCACCCCCGTACTTCGGGAGGGCCTGATCGACCTCCTCGACCTGCTCGATCGCCGCTCCCAGGACCCCGACCCCGGCGACAAGCGCCACGCCGAGCTGGTCAGCGCCGTGCAGCGCGGCGACGCCTCAGCCGCCGCACGCGCCTGCCGGGAGGAAGTGGCCGAGACACTGGAACACCTGCGATTCAGCTCGGCAGCGCCGCCTCATGCAGCGCCGCCTCAAGACGCGTCAGCTCCGCCGTGCTCAGCGTGAACTGCACGGCCTGAGCGGAGTCCTGGATGGAGGCCGGGCGGCTGGCTCCCGGCACCGGGATCACCACCGGGGAGCGGGCCAGCAGCCAGGCCAGGGCGATCCGCTGCGGGCTGACGCCACGCTCGGCGGCGATGTCGTGGAAGGCGGTGCCTGCCGGGGTCGGGCCGGTGCGGCCGTCGAGGGAGCTGCGGGAGATGCCGCCGAGCGGACTCCAGGGCAGGAAGGCCAGGCCCAGCTCGGTGCTCAGCCGCAGCTCGGGCTCACTGTCGCGGACTGCCGGCGAGTACCGGTTCTGCACGGAGACGAGCCCCTCCCCGAGGATCGCGTGCGCCTCGCGGATCTGGGCGCAGGTCACGTTGGAGATGCCGGCGGCGCGGATCGTGCCGGCGTCGAGCAGCTCGCGCAGTGCGCCGACGGAGTCGGCCCAGGGCACGGCCGGGTCCGGCTTGTGCAACTGGTACAGGCCGATGGCCTCGACGCCCAGGCGCTTCGCGGAGGCCGCGGCGGCGCGCTTGAGGTGCTCGGGGCTGCCGGTGACGGTCCAGCTGCCGTCGCCGGGGCGGCCGCGGCCCCCTTGGTGGCGACCAGGACGCCGGAGGTGTCGCCGCCATAGCGGGCCAGGGCGCGCGCGATGAGGAGCTCGTTGTGCCCTGCCTCGCCGGCGTGCCAGTGGTAGCTGTCGGCGGTGTCGATGAGCGTGACCCCGGCGTCGAGGGCGGCGTGGACGGTGGCGATGGCTCGCTGCTCGTCCGGGCGGTGCTCGATGGACAGCGGCATGGCGCCCAATCCGAGAGCACTGACGGTGAGGTTTCCGATGCTGCGGTACTGCATGGTGACTCCGTTCCTCAGACGGTGGGGGCGGCGGATGTGGCGAGGGCTTCGGCGACGGCGCCGGGCAGCCAGTCGGTGGTGCGGGAAAAGGTGAAGCCCAGACGCTTGGCGCGGGCGTTGCTCATGGCGTAGTGGCGGTCGAGGGAGAATGGCGAGGCGGTCTCGCCCCGGGCGACGGTCCGATACACGGGCTGCCGTCCGGTCTGTTCGGCAACCACCGCACTCAGGTCGCGTACGTCGAGCAAGCCGTCGGAGCAGGCGTTGATCGGGCCGGTGAAGTCGGTGGCTGTGGCCGCCCACAGCAGCAGGTCCGCCAGTTCCTCGTGGTGGATGAAGACCGTGGGCAGTGCCTCAGCGTGCACGGTGATCTCCTTGCCCTGGGCAATGCGCTCGACGTAGTGCGCGAGCCGGCCGGTGAACTCCCGCGCGCCGCCGCCGAGCACGTGGGCGCTGCGCACGGAGGCGAACGCGAACCCGGCGGCCTGGGTGAAGACGGCCTCTGCCCGGCGCTTGCCTTCGGCGTAGTGCGCCTCCAGGTACGCCTCGTCGTGCCAGGGCAGATCCGTCGACACCAGCCAGGTGGCCGGGTCCACGGTCTCCTCCGGCACCGGGGTGCTCACCGGCACGGGCGCGAGCGCGGCGGTCGCCGGGTCATAGACCTCGATCGTGGAGGTCATGATGTAGCGCCGGGTACGGCCGCCGAAGGCACGGGCGGCGATGGCGGCCTGCACGGGGGTGTAGCACACCTGGTCGACGACCACGTCGAAGGCGCGGGTGCCGAGCGCGGCAACGAGGGCGGCTTCGTCGTCGCGATCGACGACGAGGTGCTCGACCCCGGCGGGCGGCCGGGTGGAACCGCGGTTGATCACAGTGACCTGGTGTCCGGCGGCCTGCAGACGCTGGACCAGGAGCCTTCCGAAGTACCGGCTTCCGCCGACGACGCAGATCCTTTGCATGCCCCCATCCTGGAGACCTATGGTCATCGGCAGAAGTGCTGACTTACTGGAAACGTATTAAGGCGAACTGTTGATTGATGTGCAGCGGCTGCGTGTCCTGCGGGCGGTGGCGGAGCACGGCAGCTTCAACCAGGCGGCCACCGCCCTGCACCTCACCCCCTCGGCCGTCTCCCAGCATGTAGCCGTCCTGGAGCGCAGCCTCGGCGCCCAGGTCGTCGCCCGCAGCACCCGCGGCGTCACCCTCACCCGGGCCGGACAGATCATGGTCGGCGCCGCCGAATCGGTCGCCGCCGAGCTCGAACACGCCAAACAGCAGGTCGACCGGCTCAGCACCGGACGCACCCAGGTCACCATCGCCACCTTCACCAGCGGCGGCAGGCTGCTGCTCCCCGGTGCGCTCGACCGGCTGACGGCGGCTCACCCCGACACCGTGCTCCACGTCAGGGAAGGCGAGCCCGAAGACAGCCTGCCCCTGGTCCGCCAGGGCGCCGTGGACCTCGCACTGGCCTACCACTTCGACGGCCCGCTGCCAGGACAGCAAGGCCCAAGCTCCAGCCTGGAGTGGACCGCGCTCATGGAGGACCCCCTGCACGTCGTCCTCCCGGAAGGGCACCGTCTCGCCGATCGCGAAGCGGTCGACCTCGCCGAGCTGGCGGTCGAGCCCTGGGTGCTCGGCTGCCTCAAGACCGAGGCGTACCTCCGTCGCTACGCCGAGCGCGCCGGCTTCGACCCGGAGGTGCGCGGCACGTCCACCGACTACTTCTTCGCCCGCTCACTCGTCGCCGCAGGCATGGGAATCTCCCTGATCCCCTCCATCGCACTGGACCCCCAGGTGCCGGGCCTGCACACCGTCCCGATCAAGCCACCGGTTCCGACCCGGCACATCGGCGTCGCCACGATCAGCCGCCGACGCGACCACCCCCAGGTCACGACCCTCATCCAGGCATTCCATGATCAGGCAGCAGCGCTGAACGAGGCGTGAGCGCCCGACACCGTCGGCTGTGGTGGGCGCCTTCGGCAGCCCGCGCCTGGGCGGGCAGAGGCGGCATGATGGGCAGGCGCACCGCCGCAGCCACGTACCGACAGGAGCCCCGAACCATGCTCGACCGCGTCCGCCTTTCCCTCCAGCGCGTGCTGACGGCCGTGACTGTGTGCGGCGTGCTCGCTGCGGCCGTCGGTGGATGCTCCGCGTCCGACGGCGAGGACGCCGCCGTGCCGGACCGGTCCGCCGGCGCCCCGCGGACCGCCGGCCCGGGGGCTCCGGCAAGGTGGCGCTGCCCGAGTCGGGCGTCGCCTTCGACTACCAGATCGGTGGGGCCTACGCGCCGCCGCCCGGCGTACGGGCGGTCTCCCGCGACCGTGCCGCGAAACCGGCGCCCGGGCTGTACAACATCTGCTATGTCAACGCCTTTCAGGCCCAGCCGGACGCCACCGGATGGTGGGAGACCCACCATCCCGACCTGCTGCTCCGCGACTCCGACGGCGCGCTGGTCGTCGACAAGGACTGGGACGAGGCACTGTTGGACATCTCGACGCCCGCCAAGCGCGAGCGGCTCGCCGGGATCGTGGGCGGGTGGATCGACGGGTGCGCCGCGGCCGGCTACCAGGCGGTCGAGGCCGACAACCTCGACTCGCACGAGCGGTCCCAGGGGCTTCTGACCGCCGATCAGGACCTGGCCTTCGGGAAGCTGCTCGTCGGCCGGGCCCACGCGGCCGGACTGGCGATCGGCCAGAAGAACGCCGCCGGTCTGGTACGGCAAGGACGCAGCCTTGGGTTCGACTTCGCGGTCGCCGAGGAATGTGGACAGTACGACGAATGCGGCGCCTACGCGGGCGCATACGACGACCGGGTCTTCGTCATCGAATACCAGGCGGCGGGGCTCACCGCCGCGTGCGCGGCCTGGGGCGGAAGGCTGTCGGTGGTCCTGCGCGACCTGGACGTCGCCCCGGCCGGGGAAGCCGCGCACCGCCGCCGCACGTGCTGAGCCGACCCGGTGCGGTGTCGCCGGAGAACACCCTTCAGTCGAGGACCGCGGTGGCTTCGACCTCGACCAGATGCTCGGGTACGTCCAGCGCCGCGACGCCCAGCAGTGTGGCCGGCGGTACCGGGACGCCCCCAGCCTGGCGGCCGCTCGGGTGATCCCCTCCATGAGCAGGGGCATCTTGTCGGGGGTCCAGTCGACGACGTAGACGGTCAGTTTCGCCACGTCGTCGAGGGAACCACCGGCCCCGGCCAGGGCGGTGGCGATGTTGAGGTAGCACTGCTCGACCTGAGCGGCGAGGTCACCTTCGCCGACCGTGACCCATCGGCGTCCCAGGCGACCTGCCCGGCGATGAAGACCAACTGTGACCCCGTTGCGATCGACACCTGCCGATAGGCGTCGATCTCCGGCAGTCCGCTGGGGTTCACCAGAGTGATGGCCATGCTGCCCGCCTCCTTGCCATGAGTGCCCGTGGGCTCGCCTCCGCCAGACCAAGGACAGCTCTTGCTCTCTTGTGGTTACTCAAGAACCGTAGGAGAGTGGCCGCTGACATGGAAGAACGCACTTTTCAGTGACTGGGGAACCTCATGGTGACCAAGCAGTTCAGCGGCTCGCCCAAGGACGCCGACCTGACCCGCGCGGACTCCTTGGCGCGGGAGATCTTCTCGGACGTCGCCAACAAGTGGGCGCTCCTGATCATCGAGGTTCTCGGTGAACGCACCCTGCGCTTCAGCGAGTTGCGCGATGGAGTCGAGGGCATCAGCCACAAGATGCTCACCCAGAACCTGCGCATGCTGGAGCGCAACGGCCTGGTCGAGCGGAGCGTGCACCCCACCGTGCCGCCGCGGGTCGAGTACACCCTCACCGAGCCGGGCCGGGCCCTGCGAGTGACCATCGATGGATTGTGCGGCTGGACCCGCCAGTACCTCGGTGACATCGAGTCGTCCCGGCGCCGCTTCGACGCGTGACGGATGGCGCGCTCGTACGCGATGCCGTCGGCCGGGTCAGGCGGGCTGCGGGGTGAGGCGCTTGTGGCCCTTGCGGTCGTAGTAGGCGGTCATGGCGAAGCCGAAGAGCAGAGCGAGAGCGGTGCCGATGGCGATCATGATCCAGGAGCGGGTGAGGCCGGCGTCGCCGCGCGCGTCGAAGAAGAGGATCGCGCGCACTCCGTCGCTGAGCTGGCGCATGGGCTCGAAGTGGGACAGGAAGCGGTAGAAGTCGGGGACCGCCTGGAGGGGGACGGTGGCGCCCGAGGACGGCAGGCCCAGGACGATGAAGACGAACATCGACACCAGCTGACCGACCCCGCCGAACGCGGCGTTGATGGCCTGCACGCCCAGGCCGACGGCGAGGGTCGCGCAGTAGGAGTAGATCCACAGCAGCGGCAGGTGGGACGCGTCCATGTCGAGGATGGCGACGCAGGCGAGGAGGACCAGCGAGGCACTGATGAGCGTGATGCCCGCGGTCATGGCCATCTTCAGCAGCAGTGTCCGGGTGCGGTCGATCGGCACGGTCGGGCGGCGGGTGTGCCAGGGGCCGATCTCGTTGTCGGCGTAGCCGAGGGCGGTGTCGACGCCGTTGCTGATGACGTTGCCGCCCATGAACCCGGCGAGCACGATCAGTAGGGCGTAGTAGAACGCGGTCAGGCCGAGGCCGCTGCGGGTGCCGATCGGGTGGCCGACCCGAGTGACGACGTTCGCCGGGTCGGCGAGCAGCAGCTTCACGGTGGAGTTCGCCCGGGTGCCGGTGGCTGCCGTGAGCTGTTCGCCGATGCTCCGGGACGCCTGGTGCGCGGCCTGGGTCGTGATCCGACTGGCGAGGGAGGAGCCGAGGCTGCCCTTGCCGGGGTTGGTGAGCACGGTGATCGTCGGCCGCTGCGTGGCCCCCGCCGTGGTGAGAGCGGTGACGGAGTCCGTGAAGCCGGCCGGGACGACCAGGGCGCCGTAGACCTTGCCGGAGTCGAGCTGGTCCTGGGCCTGGGCGCGGGTGAGCGTGCGCCACTCGGCCTTGCCGCCCGCGGTGTCGGCGGCGATGGCGGCGGTGACCTGTGAGCCCAGGTTCTCCTTCTGCCCGGCCGGCGGCTTGCCGGTGTCGTCGTTGACGAGGGCGATGGGCAGGTCGCGCAGGTCCTGGTCGGGGTTGACGATGCCGCCCATGTAGAGCAGGGACAGCAGCAGGGCGAGCAGTCCCGTGAGGATCGTGGGGATCAGCCACAGCTTGGGGCGGCGCAGCAACGTCGCGGCGCTGGCCTGAGGGGCGGCGGGCTCGGCCATGGTTCTCCGTGGGTTCCGGGCGGTGCGAGGACCGAACAGCGGGTGAGGGCGGCCGTACGGGCGATCCTGTACCGGCCGTACGAGACGTCAGGATGACGCCCGCACCGGCGCAAGCCGGTGCACGCCTCGCCTTACCTCCCCCGTTGCAGTACGGGTGCCGCCACGCGCTCCTTCGAGGGCCCGCGGGCCAACCCTCGATAAAACGATGGTGTGATGACGGGGATCCGCACCTCAGGATGTGCCGGGGCCGAGCTCTCCGGGATGCCCGGGGCCGAGGGCGTCCGGTCCGAGGCCGCCGCGCAGCCGCTGGGCACGGAGCACCAGCTCCAGCTCGAACCGGCTGTCCGGGTCCGTCACCTCGTCCCCCACAGCTCCCGGATCTGCCGCAGCCGGTAGCGGACCGTCTGGGGGTGCACGCCGAGCAGGGCGGCCACCTCCGGGGCTCCGCCACGGGTCTCCAGCCAGGCCAGCAGGGTTTCCGCCAGGTGCGGGCGATGGGTGGGGCCACACTGGGCCAGCGGCGCCAGCCGCCGCCGGGCGAGGGCGTCGATGAGCTCCTGGGGAGGTAACAGGACCAGCGCCTCGGTGTGTTCGGCGCAGTCCAGCAGCTCCTTGTCAGGAAGCAGCCCACGCTCCATCAGCCCGACCGCGACGGTGGCCCAGCGCAGCGAGGTGGCCGCGTCCGTGAGCGGCACCGACGGGCCGAGCGCACCGGTCCAGCCCACGGTCGCCCGGCGCAGCAGCTCCGGCCGTCCGGGCGCTTCCGGCTCGGGTACGACCATGCGCGGCTGTTCGCGTTCCATGTCCATCAGGACACCCTCCAACACGGGCGGCGGCAGCGCCTCCTGGGTGGGACCCAGCCGGGCGGGCCGCAGCAGTACGGCCACCGCGACCCGCTCCGGCAGCGGCCAGCCGATCCGGGCGGCCCGCTCGGCGAGCGCGTCCGGGTCCTGCCGGTGGGGCTCGCTGAGCAGCACCTCCAGCAGGCGGCGCTGGAGCCGCAGCCGCTCCCCGGCCTCGCGGGCGGCGGCCTCGGCGTAGCCGAGCATGGATTCGGCGACCAGGCCGTCCAGATACTCGAAGCCGGTCTCGGCCAGCTCGTACATCGCGGGCGCCGGGATCTCCATCCGCTGGCCGATCTCGGCGACCCGGCGCCAGGCCAGCCGCACGCCCATCCGGTACATGCCCTGGAGCGAGTCCAGGCTGCGGCCGTGCTGGACCTGGCCGCGGCCGAACTGCTGGAAGACGGTGGGCGGATGCGCCCCGGTGCGGCCCGAGTCCGAGGTGATCTGCTCGATGAAGTGCTCCAGCGCGTCCCGGATGGCGACCAGCGCCATCGGCTCGCCGTGCTCGTCGGTGGTGGACGGCAGCCTCGGGTACTCGCGGCGGATCTCGCGCAGGATGTCCTCCGCCAGCGCGGGGATCCCGGCGATGAACTGCTCGGCGAAGGCCCGCTTGAGCCGCGCGGGGACGCCGGACCATGCCGAGCCCAGGGGAGCCACGGCTAACGCCCTCCCGGTGTCGTCCCGGCCGTGGGGAACGTGACCAGCGGGACGTTCGGCTGATCGGGCGGGGCGTTCAGCAGGGCGACGATTCCGACGGCGGCGGCCACGGCGAGCCCGGCGGCGAGGACCGCGGTCAGTGCCGCGACAAGGAGTCTGGGCATGGCGCGTTGAGCCCCTTCCATCTGGCTACGCACCGGCCCGGTCCGGATTCACGGTCAGGATGCGGGGGGCATTGACACTAAGTCAACCCTTTGCCTACGGTCCCGCCCCAAACAGAGAACTCGTCAGTAGGGCCGGTCGGCACTCACCTGCCGCGGCCACCAGGGGCGTCTCGGAGAGACGACCCAGCCACCCCCACCGAGAATTCCGAGACTCCCGACGGGACGGAGTGCATGCCATGCGCCGTTCGGTATCTCCGCTGCATCTGATCATTTTCGGTTTCGGCGTATTCCTGCTCGTTCTGGCGCCGATGCTGGCCTGGTACGTCGAGCCGCGAGCCAAGCGCACCCCCATCGACACCGATGCCACGACGGTCTTCACCGGGCAGGGCACCTACTTCGACGCCGACGCGGTCAAGGAGCGGTCCGGCCAGCGGCTGACCATCACCCGCCATGTGCTGGGCGATGTGCGGGACAGCGACCGGCACACGGCCGTGTGGGATGTCTCCACGACCATCGACACGCCCCGGAGCCTGCCGCTGAAGGATCCGCGCAAGTCCTTTCAGTGGACCACCGAGCGGTGGGTCACCGACCGGCGCACCAACGCGCCCGAGCACTGCTGCGGCGAATCCCCGCGGCCCTTCCAGGGCGAGGCGTACCTGAAGTTCCCCTTCGACCTGGAGAAGCGGACGTACCGCTGGTGGGACAGCACGCTGGGCGCGACGGTGCCGCTCCGGTACACCGGGACCACGGAGGTCCAGGGCCACCGGGGCTACCGCTTCACCGGCAGTGTGCGGCCCACCGAGGTCGGCTCCCGGCAGGTGCCCGGACGGCTGGTCGGCCGCGCCGGGCAGGGCCAGGTGCAGGCCGAGGAGTGGTACTCCAACGAGCGGATCGAACTCGTCGCCGACCAGCGCACCGGCCGCATCATCAACGCGGCCATCTCGCCCCGGCTGGCGCTGCGCGCCCCCGGCGGCAAGGGCGGTGACCGGGTCACGCTGCTGCACGGCAAGGGCCTGGAATTCACCGCGGCCACCCAGCGCGACCAGGTGGACCTGGCGAAGGATGACAACGACCGGCTGGAGCTGGTGGGCCGGACCGCGCCGCTGATCGCCGCTGTGACCGGCGGTTTTCTCACCGCGGCCGGAGCCGTGCTGCTGGTGCGCGGTCGGCCGCGCCGGACCCGCCCCTGAGCGGGGGTGATGAATCGCCCCTCAGGGGAGGCCCGGAAATTGTCACTTCGGTGAGTAGCCGGAGTCGAACGCTTCGGCGAAAACTTGAGCACACCTCACGAGCAAGCGCACGCACCCCCGGTCCGCTCCCCCCGCTCTCCCTCCCCCGAGACGAGTTGGAGCGCTCATGCCCCAGCACGTGCAGACTTCACCCCCCACGCACGCCCTCCCGCACGCCGCGCCCACCGCGCGGATCCCCGCCACCTCGCACCTCCCCGCGGCGCCCGCCCCGCTGCCCGTGGCGCCACCGGCACGGCCGGCGTCCCCGATGCCGCGCCGGATCGTCTTCCTGGCCCGGCGTGACCTGGGCAACCCGGCCGCAGGCGGCTCCGAGCTGCTGATCGACCGCATCGCCGACGGGCTCACCGCCCACGGCCACGAGGTCACGCTGCTGTGCGGCGGACCGGCCACCCACCGCGGCTACCGCGTGGTGTCGGTGGGCGGCGACGCCGATCACTATCTGCGGGCGCGCCACGCGTTCGCCCGGCAGGTCGGCGCCTGCGATCTGCTGGTCGAGGTCAGCAACGGCATGCCGTATCTGGCGCCGCTGTGGCACCGCGGGCCCACCCTGTGCCTGGTCAACCACGTGCACACGGACCTGTGGGGGATGCGGCTGCCCGCGCCCGCCGCACGGTTCGGCAGACGCCTGGAGCGCTGGGCACTGGCCGGCACGCACCGCGGCAATCTGATGGTCGCGGTCTCCGGCTCCACCGCCGCGGCGCTGCGCGCGCTGGGCGTGCCACAGGACTGGATCCGGATCGTGCACAACGGCGTGGCGGAGCCGGGCACTGTGCTGCCCAAGGCCCGCGAACCGCTGTTCCTCGCCATGGGCCGGCTGGTCGAGTACAAGCGGATCGACCTGCTGCTCCGGCTGTGGGAGCGGGTCCGGCCGGTCACCGGCGGGCGGCTGGTCATCGTCGGCGACGGGCCCGAGCGCGCCCGGCTGGAGGCGATGACCGGGCCCGGCGTCACCTTCGCCGGGCACGTGTCCGAGGAGGAGAAGCACCGCCTGCTGTGCGCGTCCTGGCTGCTGCTGCACCCCTCGCTGGTCGAGGGGTGGGGGCTGGTGGTGATGGAGGCCGCGATCCGGGGCACCCCGGCCATCGGCTTCGACATCCCCGGGCTGCGGGACTCCATCGCCGACGGCGCCACCGGCGTGCTGGCGCGCGGCGAGAGCTCCTTCGCGGCCGCCTGGTGCGCCCTGGCGCTCAGCGCCGGGCGGCGGGACGCGCTGGGGGCGGCGGCCCGCCGCCGCGCCGAGAGCTTCCGCTGGAGCAGCACGGTCCGGGGCTTCCGGGAGGTGGCGGCCGAGGCGTTCGCCGCCTCCGGGCCACCGCGTTCGGCCGCCGTGGCTCCGGCATCCCCGGCGCCCGGGCCGGGATCCGGGCGGTAGGGCATGCGCGATCCATCGATCCGGCGGTCGGTGGCGCTGTTCCGCGCCTTCCTGCGGGAGCAGACCGACCCGGACCACTGCTACGGGCTGCTGGCACGGGACGCCGTGCGGCAGGTGGAGCGGTATGTGCCGCTGCGCGACCGGGTGGTCGTCGACGTCGGCGGCGGCAGCGGCCACTTCACCGAGGAGTTCCGGCGCCGCGGCGCGCACAGCTATCTCTTCGAGCCCGATGTCCGGGAGTTGGGCGCGCGCGGCCGAGTGCCGGCGGGGGCGGTCGTCGCCGACGGCTATCTGCTGCCGCTGGCGGACGGTGCCGCGGACGTCTGCTTCTCGTCCAACGTCCTGGAGCATGTGGCCGATCCGCAGACCTTCCTGAGCGAGATGGTGCGGGTGACCCGGCCCGGCGGGCTGATCTATGTCTCGTTCACCAACTGGTTCTCGCCCTGGGGCGGCCATGAGACCGCGCCCTGGCACTACGTGGGCGCCCGCCGGGCGCGGCAGCGCTACCGGCGGCGTACCGGTCGCCCGCCCAAGCACACCGTCGGCGAGAACCTCTTCCCCCTCCACATCGGGCCCACGCTGCGGCAGGTGCGCGGCCGCGACGACGTGTCCGTGGTCTGCGCCCGCTCCCGGTACTGGCCGTTCCTCGCCGAGGCCGTCACCCGGGTGCCCGGACTGCGTGAAGTCGCCACGTGGAACCTCCTGCTGATCCTGAGGCGGTCGTCATGACCCAGGTGCTCCACTCCCCTCCTCCGGCACCGAGCGCCGCCGCGGCGGCACCGCCTCCGGATCCCGGACGGCCCCGGGGGCGGCGCTGGCTGTTCGGCTTCTGGGCCCTGGTGCTGGCGGCCTTCCTGGCCCCGTCCCCCGGCCGGATGACGTTCGACACCAAACTGGGGGTGGCGCTCGACCCGTTCGGCTTCCTGGGCGACCTCACCCACCTGTGGCACGACGGGGCCGGATTCGGTGGCATCGCGGACCAGTACATCGGCTACGCCTTCCCGATGCTGCCGTACTACGCGCTGGCCGACGTGCTGCACCTGCCGGTGTGGCTGGCCGAGCGGCTGTGGCTGTCGATCGTGGTGACGACCGCGTTCTGGGGCGCGCTGCGTCTCGCCGAGCGGCTGCGCGTCGGCTCGCCCGCCACCCGGCTGCTCGCCGCTGCCGGGTACGCGCTGTGGCCGACCTTCAGCATCGTGGTGGGCTCCACCTCGGCGGCCGCACTGCCCGGCGCGCTGCTGCCCTGGGTGCTGCTGCCGCTGACCGACCCGGCCACCAGCGCCCGGGTGGCCGCCGCGCGCTCCGCGCTGCTGATCCCGTTCATGGGCGGGGTGAACGCCGCCTCCACACTCGCCTCGCTGCTGCCGGTGGGCCTGTACCTGCTCAGCCGCCCGGCGGGGAAGCGGCGGCGGGCGCTGCTGGCCTGGTGGCTGCCGGGCGTGGTGCTGGCCACCGCCTGGTGGGTGGTGCCGCTGCTGCTCCTGGGCGCGTACGGCGAGGACTTCATGCCGTACGTCGAGCAGGCCGACACCACCACCGCGACCATGTCGGCGACCGAACTGCTGCGCGGCGCCGGCAACTGGGTGGCGTACCTCAACTTCGGCGACGCCTGGCTGCCCGGCGGCTGGACCGCCGCGACCTACACCCTCGCCGTGCTGGGCTCGGCGGGCGCGGCGGCGCTCGGCCTCGCCGGGCTGGCCCGGCGCGATCTGCCCGAGCGCCGCTGGCTGCTGCTGACAGTGCTCGCGGTCACGCTGATCACGCTCGCCGGATACGGGGGCGCGCTGGGCGCGCCCTTCCACGGCACCGTGCAGGAGTGGCTGAACGGCTGGCTGAAGCCGTTCCGGAACATCTACAAGTTCCAGCCGGGGCTGGCGCTCGCCCTCGCCTTCGGCATCGCCCATCTGACCGCGGTGGCGGCCGCCCGGCCGCTGCCGGTGCCGGGCGGCGGGCCGACATCGGGCGACGGGTCGGCACCGGACGGCGGATCGGTGCCGGGCCGCCCGGCCGGGCGGGAGTCCGATCGCGGGCCCGTTCCCGGGCGCCTGTCGGGGGCCGGGCGGTGGCTGGTACCCGCGCTGGCCGCGCTGCTCCTGCTGCCCGGCCTGGCCCTGCCGTATCTCAACGGCACGGTGCTCCAGCCGGGGGCGTTCAAGAAGCTCCCCGGGCACTGGGAACAGGCCGCGGACTGGCTGGAGAAGACGTCCGCGGGCAGCCGCGCCCTGGTCGTCCCGGCCACCGCGCACGGCCTGTACACCTGGGGCGATCCGATCGACCAGCCCTTGGACGTTCTTGCCGACTCCCGCTGGGCGCAGCGCGACTACGTGCCGTTCGGCACCCCCGGGTCGCGCCGCGCGATGGACGCGGTGGAGCAGGCACTGATGACCGGGGCCGAGGTGCCGGGGCTGCGGGACTTCCTGACCCGGGCCGGTCTGTACGACGTCGTGGTGCGCAACGACCTCGATCCCGACCAGCTCGGCTATGTGCCGCCGCAGACAGTGGCGGCGACCCTGGAGGCGTCCGGCTACCGCAAGGTCACCGGTTTCGGCCCGCTGCTGACCGGCGGCCGGATTCCCGACGACACCCCGGTGCAGGTGCAAGGGCTCTTCCCGCGCCGCCAGGCGGTGGAGATCTACCGGCCGGTCGGCACCGCGCGGCCGGGGCCGGTCGGGGTCCGGCCCGTGGCGGCCACCGCGCGGGTCAGCGGCGGACCGGAGGCACTGCTCCAACTGTCGGCCGACCCCTCGCTGCGGAACCGCCCGACCGTGCTCACCGGGGACGCCCATCCCGGGCTCGACACCCCGCCGCTGCAGGTCGTCGCGGACGGGCTGCGCCGTGCCGACACCCGCTTCGGCCTGGTGAACGCCAACACCTCGTACACCTATACCGCCGACGAGCGGAACCACTCCGGCAGTCTGCAGAACCCCGGCGCCGAACCGAAGCAGATCCTGCCGGTGTCCGGGACCGGCCACCAGACGACGGCGGTGCTGCGCGGTGCCGCGCGGGTCACGGCCTCCAGCAGCGGCAACTGGCTGTTCCATCTGCCGCAGTACGACCCGGTGAACGCCTTCGACGGCAACCCGGACACCGCGTGGGCCGAGGGCAGCGCGGGCCGCCCGGCCGGGCAGTGGCTGCGCGCCGACTTCACCGAGACCGTGATGATGCCCGCCTCCCTCCAGCTGACGCCGCTGCCCGGCGACGGGCTGCGGGCCGCGCCCACCGCCGTCCGGGTGCAGACCGAGCAGGGCAGCGTCGACAGCCCGCTGCAGCCCGGCGGGGGCGCGCAGTCGGTGCGGGCCCCCGCCGGGCCCGCGAAGTGGCTGAAGATCACCATCGTGGCCTCGCAGGAGCCGCGGCCCGGGCTGTCCGGCGCCGGCTTCTCGGAGGTGTCGGTCCCCGGGGTGCAGGTCACCCGGTTGCTGGCGCTGCCCTCGGACGCGCAGGGCGGCGACTCCCCGGCCACGGTCTTCTCGCTGCACCGGGGCAGCGACCCGGGCGGCCTGTCGCCGGTCTCCGCCGAGGTGGGGCTGCACCGCCAGTTCCGCACCACCTCCCCGGGCGAGTACGCGGTCTCGGCGCAGGCGCTGCCGGTGCCCGGCCGAGAGCTGGACGAACTGCTGGACGCGGTGGCGCCGGGGCGGCGCGCCCGGATCTCGGTGACCGCCGACTCCACCAGCCGGGCCGGTGCCGGCCTGAGCTCCCGCAACCTGGTGGACGGCGACCTGACCACCGCGTGGATCGCCGGGGACCGCCCGGTGCTGCATCTGCGCTGGCCGAAGAAGAAGGAGATCGACGAGATCGTGTTCGGGGCGGCGGGTGGCATCTCCACCCGGCCCGAACAGGTCGTGATCAACTCGCCGGACGGCGCCGCGACGGCCGGGGTCGACGAGAACGGCCAGGCCAGGTTCGAGCCGATCACCACCGATCGGCTGGACATCACCATCAGCAAGACCGCGCCGCTGTCGCTGCACAATCCGCTGGCCGGGCGGGACCTCCAACTCCCGGTCGGGCTCAGCGAGGTGTACATCCCCGCGCTCGACGAGCTGCGCACGCCGCCGCCGGACCCCACGGCCCGCTTCGCGCTGCCCTGCGGCCAGGGCCCGCCGCTCGCGGTGGACGGCACCCTGCACGCCACCAAGGCGTCCGGGCGGGTGCGGGATCTGACCGAGCGCCGTCCGGTCACGGTCGAACTGTGCGCGGGTGATGCCGAGGACGGCGCCCTCGACCTGGGCTCCGGGCGGCACCGGGTGGAGGCGGGCGACACGGGCCCGCTGGCCCTGACCGATGTCACCCTGCGGCGCGGGACGGCCCCGGCGCCCGCCGCGGCGGACCGCACGGTCAAGGCCACCGACTGGTCCGGCGACGACCGCACCGTCCGGGTCGGCGCGGGTCAGGCGGTCTACCTCCAGACCTACGGGAACCACAACAAGGGCTGGCACGCCACCCTCGACGGCCGCCGGCTCACCCCGCTGCGGATCGACGGCTGGCAGCAGGGCTTCCTGGTCCCGGCCGGCGCCGGCGGCACGATCCAGCTGAGCTACCAGCCGTCCACGACCTATCAGGCCGGACTGGTCGGCGGGGTGCTGGGTGTGGTGCTGCTGCTCGGGCTGGCCCTGATACGGCGTCACGCGGGCGCCCCGGCACCGGAGGAGCGGCAGGCCGCACCCCCGCCGCCGGGCGGGGTGCTCGGCACGGTCGCCCTGACCGCGGTGCTGGTCCTGGTCGCCGGTCCACTGGCGCTCGCGGTGCCGGTGCTCGCCCTGATCGCCTGGTGGCGCCCCGCGCTGCTGCCGCCGACCGCGCTGGTCGCCATGGCCGCCGCGGGCATCGTCGCCGCCACCGGCGCGGGCCACCCGGCAGGGATGGACGACGGCGCCTTCAGCCCGGCGGCGCAGTCGCTGGCGCTCATCGCACTGACCGCCGCCGTCGTCACCGTGCCGACCCGCATCCCCGGCCGCCACGCGGCCGGATGGCCGGGCGACAGCCCGTCCGGGCCGCCGGACGGCGACCGGGAAGGGCCGCTGGACGGTGATCGGGAAGGGCGGCCGGACGGCGGTCGGGAGGGGCGGCCGGATGGTGACCTGGCGGGTGGCGGGGCCGGTGCGGCCGCCGGTGGCGTCGGCGTGGCCTCCGGGCGCACCATCCCGGCCGGTCCGACGCCCTTCGGCGGGCCGCCCCCGCCCGTCCCCGGCCCACTCCCGCACCGCAAGCCCGGCACCGGTGGGCCGCCCGCCGCGCCCCCGGACCCACACCACCACCAGCAGCCGCATGCGCGGCAGGACCCGCACGACACGGGGAAGGACAACGGCCGATGACCACGCTCGGCGAGGGCCGCCGCGACGATCCCACGCCGGTCCCGGTGCCCGGCGCGGGGTCGCCGCGGCCGGGCGGGCCCGGGCCCGGGCCACCCGCCGGACCGGAGCTTGCGCCCACCCGCTCCGGCAGGCCGGGCCCTCCGCCCGCGCGGCCCGCCGGACCGGGCCGCCCGGCGGCGGCCGGACCGCTGCCGCGCGTCCCCTTCCCCACGGTCGACGAGGTGTCCCGGCACTGCTTCCAGGAGCAGGAGCCGGAGACCATACACATCGAGATCCACCTGCCCGGCCGCCCGGAGCCCGGTCGGCTGCGTGACGCCTTCCACCAGGCGTTGCGGCGGCACCCCCGGATCCTGATGCGTCAGGCGTCGAGCAACTGGTGGCGGCGGTGGTACGAGTGGGAGCTGACCGACGGACCGGACCTGGACCCGGTGAGCTTCCCGCTGCCCGCCGCCGACGCCCTGGCCGCCGCGCGCGCCCGCGCGCTGGACCGGTGCCCGCCGCTGGAGCTCTCCCCGCCCATCCGGCTGGAGCAGGTGACCACGCCGGACGAGCCGGGCTGCGTACTGCTGCTGACGATCAATCACACCGCGCTGGACGGGCCGTCCGCTCTGCGGATCCTCGCCACCGCGGCCACCTTGTACAGCGGCCGGGAGGACGCGCCGGCGCCGCCGCCCGCCCGCGCCGCGTCCGGCCCCGGGCCGACGCGGTGGGCGTCCCGCTCCGGGTCCCGCACCGCCCGGGGCGGGTCCCGGCCGGCCCGGATCGCCGCCGACACCCGCACTCCGGGGACACCCGGCAACGGGATGCTGCTGCTGGACCTGCCGGTCCCGGCCCGCCCGCCGCACCCCGGTCGGGGGTCCCCCGGGACGGAGCCCGGGGGAGGGACGGCGGTCCGGCCGACCGTCAACGACCGGTTGCTGGTCGCCACCTGTCTGACGGCGGCCCGCTGGAACCATCTCCATGACCGGCCTGCGGCACCGGTGCGGATCACGATGCCGGTCGACGACCGGTCCCGCGCGGCCGAGATGCCCATCGGCAACGGCACCCGGCTGGTCGAGGTGGGTTTCGGCCGACAGGAGCGGACGGACGCCGAGTTGCTGACCGCCGAGCACCCCGACCCGGCCGCGGTGGCCCGTCTGGTGCACCGCACCGCCGAGCTCACCCGGGCGCTCAAGGCCAGGCCCACCGCGCAGTTGGGGGTGGCGGGCACCCTGCTCACCGCCCCGCTGCTGCCGGTCGGCCTGCGCGCCGCGCTGACCCGGGGCGTGCGCCGGGCGGCGGCCCCCTGGACGTCGACGACCCTGCTCAGCAACATCGGGCGGGTCGCGTTCCCGCTGGACTTCGGCGACGCGGGCCGGGCCCGCGCGGTCTGGTTCTCCGCCCCCGCCCGGATGCCGCGCGGCCTCACCTTCACCTGTGCCTCCACGGGGGGCCGGCTGCATCTGACGCTGCGCTGGTCGCGTGCGCTGCTCGACGACGCGGCGGGCGCGGCGCTGGCGGAGATCGTCACCCGTGCGCTGTCTGCCACCGCGCCCGCCGACCCTCGCCCCGCGGCCGGAACTCCCTCATCCGGTGGAGGTGGCTCATGAGCGACCGCCGCGCCGCCCCCCGGCCGGTGACCGCCGCCCCCCGTTGCGCCCTGAAGCCCGCCGCCCGGTCCGCCCCCGCGCTACGGGACTTCTACGAGGACCCCGCCGTGCCGGTCGCCTCGGGCGCGGAACGCAGCCGCCGCCAGGCCCGGATGCTGGCCCGCGCCCTCGGTCCGGCGGGGGTCGGCCGCCCGGCAACGGTGCTGGACATCGGGTGCGGCGACGGCACGGCCGCGGCCGTGGCCCTGCCGTATCTGCGCGGGCACCGGGTCATCGGTGTCGACTGGTCGCAGGACGCCCTGCGCCGCGCGGCGCCCCGGCTGCCGGCCGTGGTCCGCGGGGAACTCACCGACGGCGGGCTGCCGTTCGCGGCCCGCAGCGCGGACGCGGTGCTGTTCAGCGAGGTCATCGAGCATGTCGTCGACCCGGACGCGGCCCTGGACGAGCTGCGCCGGGTGCTGCGCCCCGGTGGCCATCTGCTGCTGTCCACCCCCAATCTGGCGGCCTGGTACAACCGCGGTCTGCTGCTCGCCGGGGTGCAGCCGGTGTTCTCGGAGGTGAGCCTGCGCGGTGTCCACGGCCGCCCCGGCAGCCAGGTCGTCGGCCACCTGCGGCTGTACACCGCCCGGGCGCTGCGCGGCTTCCTGGCCGCGTCGGGCTTCGAGGTGACCGCCATGGCCGGGGCGCCGTTCCACGGGGTGCCACGCCCGCTGCGCGGGCTGGACCGGGTCGCCTGCCGCCTGCCGTCCCTGGCCTCCATCCTGCTGGTGCACGCGAGGCGGGTGTAGTCGTGCTGTGGGGTGTGGCGGGCGCGCTGCTGGCCAACGTCCTCTACAGCACCGGCTTCGTGCTGGAGAAACGCGCCCTGTCCGGGCTGCCTCCGCTGAGCGTCACCAGCCCCGCCCGGCTGGTGCGGCTGGTGCTCGGCAGCCCGCTGTGGATCGGCGGCGCACTCGCCCTCGCACTGGGCTTCGGCGCCCAGCTCGTCGTCTACCGCACCCTGCCGATCGCCGCCGCGCAGGGCCTGTTCGTGTCCGGTCTGGTCCTGCTGCTGATGCTGTCCTCCGCCGTGCTGGGCGAGCGGACCAGCGGGCGCGAGCGGCGGAGCATCGTGGTGATCCTGGGCGCGCTGGTGATGGTCGTCGCCTCGCTGCGCGGCGGCGGGGAGTCGATCAGCCACTCCGCGCCCGCCGCCGTGCTGCTCGCGGTGTGCGCGCCCTCGCTGGCCGCGGGCCTGTGGCTGTACGGCGCGGCGGAGCGGCGGGCCCGGCGGCGGCACCGGCTGCCGACCAGCGGCGTGGCGTACGGGGTGGCCATCGGCCTGCTGTACGGGGTGAGTTCGCTGGCGATCAAGGGGGTGTCGGGGGCGCTGGCGACTCATGGTCCGGGCGCGGCACCGGCCCGGCTGGCCCTGACCCCGTACCCGTATCTGCTGCTGATCACGGGCGTCGGCGGGCTGGTGCTCTCGCAGACGGCGCTGCAGCGCTGCCGGGCCTCACTGATCGTGCCCGTCTGCACCACAATCACCTGCGTGTTCACCGTCGCCTGCGGCACGGTCGTCTTCGGCGAGCCGCTGCCGGACGAGCCGCTGCGACTGGCCCTGCGGCTGGGCGGCACCGCACTGGCGGTGATCGTGCTGCTCACCCTGCCCCGCCATAGCCCCGAGCCCGCCGCCGCGAAGCCGGATCAGTGGAACCCGGCGGTCCAAAGTATCGAAGGAAGTACGCCATGAAACCCGATGACCCGCTGCTGAACATCCTCGCCTGTCCGCTCGACAAGGGCCCGCTCGCCCTGCTCCACCCGGACGAGGCGCTCTACAACCCGCGGCTGCGGCTGCGCTATCCGATCCTGGACGGCATTCCGCAGTTGCTGCCCTCCTCAGGTGAACGGGTCGGCGCGGAGGAGCACCTCCTGCTGCTGGCGGGACACTCCGCCGCGGCCGCCGCGGCACGATGGGAGCCGTGACTCCGACGACCGACGCCGTGGTCCCGGGTGAAGGGGACCGATCACTCGTCGGTGAGCCCCAGCCTGGCGTGCAGGCGACGCAGTGCGGGCGGCGCCCACCAGTTGGCCCGGCCCGCGAGCCTCATCACGGCCGGCACGAGCACGCCGCGCACCAGCGTGGCGTCCAGCAGCACGGCCAGCGCCAGGCCCACACCCAGCAGCTTCAGGAAGGTGATCCCCGATGTGGCCAGCGCGATCATGACGACGGCGACGAGCGCGGCCGCGGCACTGACCAGGCGTCCGGTGAGTTCCAGCCCGGTGGCGACGGCCAGCGTGTTGTCCCGGGTCTCGGCGTACGCCTCCTTGATCCGCGAGAGCAGGAACACCTCATAGTCCATGGACAGTCCGAAGGCGACGCAGAACATCAGCACAGGCATGGTGATGTCCACCAGGCCGGTCACCGTGAAGTCGCCGACCACGGCACGCAGGTGGCCTTCCTGAAAGACGTACACCATGGCGCCGAAGGTCGCGGTCAGGCTCAGTAGATTGAGCAGTACGGCCTTGACCGGGATCAGCACGCTGCCGGTGAACAGAAACAACAGCACCACAGTCGTGCCGCCGATGATCAGCGCCGCCTCCGGCAGCCGGTCGGCGAGCGTGTCACGGGTGTCCGCGAGGACCGCGGCGTCACCGCCGACGAGCACCGCGCCCGGCGCGCTGTCCGCCCGCAACCGCTGCACCAGCTCGGCCCCGGCGGAGGAGTACGGCTCGACCGACGGCACCACCGACAGCCAGCTGGCACCGCCCGCCGCGAAGGAGGCGGAGGCCGGGGACGCGTCCATCACCTGCCGCCCCGCGGCGTAGGAGCCCGTGACGGTGTCCACCCGGGCCACGCCCGGCACGGCCGACAGCCGGGCGGCGTACGCGGCGACCCGCGGTCGGTCGCCGGAGCCGCTGACGGTGGGCAGTACCACGGACAGGGCGGCGTTCTCTCGGCTCGCGAACTCTTCCCGTACGAACTGCGCCGTACGGTGCGCGGGCGCGTCGCCGGGCAGGACCCGATCGTCGATCAGGCCGAAGGAGACCCGGGTGAACGGCAGGCCGAGTACCACCAGCAAGGTGATCACGCCGGTCGCACACAGCACCGGCCGCCGCATGACCGCGGTGGCGAGCCGGTGCCAGAAGCCACCGTTCCCGGTGGCCCGCTCGGTCCCGGTGCCCTGGCCGGCGTCCGGTTTCGGTCGCCTCCGGAACAGCCGCCGCACGTCCAGCGCGTCGACCCGCGGGCCGAGCAGGCCGAGCGCCGCGGGCAGTACCACCAGAGCCGCGACGGCCGCGAGCGTTACCACTGCCACGCCCGCGTAGGCAAAGGAGCGCAGGAAGTACAGCGGGAAGACCAGCAGGGCCGACAGCGACAGGGCCACCGTCAGCGCGGAGAACAGCACCGTGCGCCCGGCCGTGCGGACGCTCTGCGCGACCGCCTCGGCGGTGCCGAGGCCGCGGGCCATCTCCTCCCGGAAACGGGTGACGATGAACAGGCTGTAGTCGATGGCCAGCCCGAGTCCCAGCGCTGTGGTGATGTTGACGGCGAAGACGGAGACCGAGGTCAGGCGGGAGAGGATCTGCAGCACGACGAAGGTGCCGAGGATGGAGAAGACCCCGATGAGCAGCGGCAGGCCGGCCGCCACCGCACTGCCGAACACGAAGAGCAGGATGAGCAGGATGACCGGGGCCGCGTACGCCTCCGCCCGGAAGAGGTCCCGCTCGCTCTGCTCCTGGACCTCCGCCGAGATCTGCGCCTCCCCGGTCGCGGAGAGCCGCAGCGGCCCGTGCCGGCCGGTGAAACGGGGGACCAGTTCCTTCGCGGTGGCCCGTACCCGGTCCTCGTCGCCGCCCAGCCGCAGGAGCACCAGCGCCGAGCGCCCGTCGCGAGCCTTCAGCCGTTGTGCCGACTCGCGGGGGCCGTCCAGTACGACGCGGCCGACAGCACTCCCGGCTCCTGAGCGAGTCGTCGGGTGAGGTCCCGCCCGGCGGCCGCCTCCCGCGGATCGTCGACCGGTCCCGGGGCACGGGCCAGGAGCACCAGATTGGGCGCACCCGAGCCGAAGCGGTCGGCGACGAACTCCTGGGCCCTGGACGACTCCGCCGCCGGGTCGGTGAAGCCGCCGCTGGACAGCCGGTCGGCGACACCTCCGCCGACCGGGATGGCGGCCGCCACGGCCAGCAGCACGGCCAGCAGCACGGGGACGCGGCGGCGGACCAGGAGCCGCCCGAGGGCGGCGAGCCGGGAGTGGTCGGCCGGTTTCCCGGAGCCGGGCCCGGACGCGGGGGACGGGCTCTCGGCTGAGGCGGTCGTGTGAGCGGCTTTGCGCACGGTGATTCCTGTGGGTCCACTCGGGAGCTCTGAGCCCCCCTACAGGCTGTCACCCTATGTGATCATGTCATAGCGGCATGTTGCCAGCGGGCGTAGGCCAAGGGCGCTACATCGCCTTCTCGCGCTCGTCGATGCCGCGCGGTGCCGCCGATATTTCCACCGGAGGCAACGAGTGCCTCCGGAGTATTCGGCATGCGTTCTTCGTCTCCCGGGTGCAGAATCGATATCGACGTGCCCCGTGAGCTTCATCTCCAGCATGAGAAGGGTATGCGTGAATGTACGAGACAGTGGCTCTCCTGCTGGTCCAGGAGTTCGGGATTGCAGACGACTTGGTCCACCCTCAAGCCAAGGCCCGAGATATCGAATTGGACTCGTTGTCTTTGGTGGAGCTGGACGTGATGATCAGGGAAAAAACGGGGATGCGGCTCAATGAGGATGCGGTGAACCTCGACAGCACCCTCGAAGAGATCGCGGCGAATTTCGTTCCAGTCGAGGAAGCATCCTCTCAACGCCGGGATTCCACGCGTACGGTCGTGAAGTAGGCGCGGCTGGGATGCGTTCGTAGTCCGTGTCGCAGTAGAAACCCTTCGTCGACAGGATCACCATGACTGGCTGGATCGCTGATATCCCCATTCTCGACGAGTTCGTCACCCGTCGCGACATCTATCCCTATTACCTGGTCATGGGGGATCGGCCGACGCCGGGGAGGTGGTCGTCGACGGCGTACGCGCGATCAACGCGGCCTCGACGGACTACCTGGGGCTTGCGGGCGATTCCGGAGTGCGCTTGGCCGCCGCGAAGGCTGCCACCAAGTACGGCACCTCCTGCACCGGTTCTCCGCTGCTCGGCACCCTTGGGCTCCACCATGAGCTGGAAGAGGAGCTGGCCGACTTTCTCCGCCGCCCCGCGGTCATGCTGACCATGACGGGGTTTCAGGCGAACCTTTCTCTGTCCGCTCTTTTCGGCACCCGTCACATGGTGATCGCGGACCAGCACATCCACGCCTCTCTCGTGGAATCCGTTTCCCTCGGACGAGCCGAGCACCGCCGATTCGGGCACAACGACATCGCCCATGCCGAAAGGCTCCTGCGTACCGCCACCGACAAGGGCAAGACCCCCGTCATTCTCACCGAGGGCGCCTTCTCTCTCGGCGGTGACCTCTGCCCGCTCCCGCAGCTTGCCGAACTGGCCGAGCGCTACGGCGCCGGCCTGATCGTCGATGGCGCGCACGACTTCGGCGTGCTCGGAGACAACGGGCGGGGTATCGGCGAGCACTTCGACGCCGAGGGCGCGATCGACATCGTCACCGGCACCCTCTGCAAGGCGTTCGGCTCCGGCGGTGGATTCGTCGCAGGATCGGTGAAAGCCATCCGGAACCTGCGGCACTTCGGAACTGCCCAGATATACTCGGCATCGCTGCCACCGGCGTCCGCGGCCGCCGCGCTGACGGCCATACGGACGGCTCGCGCCCGGCCCGAACTCCGCGCCGCGCTGCGGGACTCGGCGCAACGCCTCCATCGCGGCCTGGCGCAGCTGGGGCACCGTATGCCGGCCTGGCCGGGCCCCGCGGTCGCACTGCCGGCGGGGGAGCCCGAACCGGGTCTGAAGACATGGCGGGCACTGCTCGACGCGGGTGTCTTCACAGGGGCGTTCCTGCCCCCAGCGTGGCCGGGGACCAACTCGTCCTCCGCATCACGGTCACGGCGGCACACACGCCGGACCAGGTCGACCGGATCATCGAGGCGGTCGGACGGCACCTCCCGCCCCACACCACTGCGGCCTAGTCCTCTGGTCCTTCCCTCAGAGCCTCGGAAGCCCGCTCGCTCAGCCACCACGTCGCACACCCCCCGACGAAAGGGAACGGACATGCGCTGCGAGGCCTCTGTCACCGGCATCGGGATGATCACCCCCGCCGGACTCACCACGGAATCCACCTGGGCCACGGTGTGCCAGGGACGCAGCCTGGCGCGCACGGATCCCGACCTGGCGGGGCTGCCCGTGGACATCTCCTGCCGCGTCGACGGGTTCGACGCCGACGCCGTCCACGGCCGGCGACTGGCACGACGCCTGGACCCCTTCATCCACCTCGCTCTCGCCGCCGCCCAGCAGGCGGTCAGGGACGCCAAACTCGACCCGGCCGCCTGGAACGCTCCCCGCGTAGCCGTCGTCCTCGGCGTCGGCAGCAACAGCCTGCACACCTACGCCCGCGAGTTCGATCTCATGGGCCAAGGCCACCCGGAACTGGTCTCCCCCCTGGCGCTGCCGCGGAGCGTGCCGAGCATGGCCGCCGCCGAGGTCGCCATCGCCCTGGATGCCCGCGGTCCGAACTTCACCGTTGCCAGCGCGTGCGCCTCCGGCGCCACCGCCCTGGCGGTCGCCGCCGACATGGTCACCTCGGGCGCCTGCGACATCGCTCTCGCCGGCGGCGCCGAATCCGGATGCTCGCGGATGTCCGTGACCAGCTTCCAGCAAATGCACGCCCTCTCCCAGCGCACCGACGCTCCGCACCTCGCCTCGCGCCCCTTCGACGCCGACCGCGACGGTTTCGTCCTAGGAGAGGGCGCAGCGGTCCTCGTCCTCGAACGCCGCCAGCACGCCCTGCGCCGCGGCGCCGATCAGCGTGCGCTGCTCTGCGGACACGCCTGCACCAGCGATGCCCACCATCCGGTGGCCCCGCACCCCGAGGGCACCGGCGTCGAGAGCGCCCTGCGTACGGCGTTGAAGGACTCGGGTCTCCAGCCGCGCGACGTCGGGCACGTCAATGCCCATGGCACCTCGACCCCCTTCGGCGACAGAGCCGAGGCACGCGCCCTGCACCGCGTCTTCGGCCCGGTGCCGCCCCCGTCACTGCCCCGAAGAGCATTCTGGGCCACGCTCTGGGCGGGGCCGGTGCCATCGAGGCAGCCCTGACCGTCCTTGCTCAGCAACACCAGCTCATCCCTCCCACCGCCAACCTCCACCGCCAGGACGGCGAATGGGAACTGGACATCGTCACCCAAGCCCCCGAGCCGCGGCCGTCAACGCCGCTGTCAGCAACTCATTCGGTTTCGGTGGGCAGAACACCGTCCTGGTGTTCGCAGGGGAGTGAGCACGCTCGTCAGCTCTGCAGCAGTCGGGAGGTCTGCGCCCACAGCCCGTCCAGCACGGAGGGGTCGTTCGTCAGCTTCGCGAACATGACCATGCCCTCCAGTTGGGCGAGTACCGCGCGGGCGGTGGTGCGGGTCGCGGCCGGAGCGGGGATCGTGCCCTGCTCCGCAGCGTCCGTCAGCGCGGCGTGGACCAGGGCGATCTGCTCGTCGAAGATCTCTGCCAGGCGGGTCTGGACGACCGCGTCCTGCGTGCTCAGCTCCAGCGCCAGATTGCCGAAGAGGCAGCCGTTGACCGCGCCACCCTCCGCTTTCGCCGTGCGCTGGGCGGCGGCCTGGTCCAGGAAGAGCCGTTCCAGCCGGTCCTCCGCCGGCCCGTCGCCGTCCAGGGTCGCCACCCAGCCGGGGCGCTGGGCCGCCCAGTGGGCGTTGATCGCCTCGATCGTCAGGGCCTGCTTGGACGCGAAGAAGTGGTAGAAGCTGCCCTTCTTCACGTCCGCGCGAGCGCAGATCTCGGCCACGCCGATCGCGCCGTAACCACGGCTCAGCATCAGGCTGCACGCTGCGTCCAGCAGTCGTTCCCGCGCCGTGCTCGTCCGTCCCATGCCGATGAGTATACGGGCGGTCAACTAACAGGGTGGTTATTAGTTGACCGGTCGTCTAGTCTCTTTTCGAGGGGCGGAAGTTTCCGCCGACTACCTGACCAGCGAGGAGAAGGAAGACCGTCATGACCAACGGGAAGCGCTCCTGGGCCCGCGGCCGGCTCGTCGAACTGCTGGGCATCGACGTCCCCATCGTGCAGGGGCCCTTCGGCGGCGGGCTGTCGTCGGTGGCACTCGCCTCCGCCGTCTCCCAGGGCGGCGGGCTCGGCTCGTACGGAGCACACATCCTCACCCCGGACGGGATCGGCGAGCTGGTGGCCGAGCTGCGCAAGGCCACCGCCCGGCCCTTCGCGGTCAACCTCTGGGTCCCGCACCCCGACGAAGCCGCGGCCCCGCCCGACCCTGACCGGATGGCCCGGTACACCGGACTGCTGCGCCCCTGGTTCGAGGAACTCGGACTGCCCACCCGCCAGTTGGAGGAGCCACCGCCCGCCCCCGGCTTCGCGGACCAGATCGACGCGCTGCTCGCGGCGGAGCCGCCGGTGATCAGCTTTGTGATGGGCATCCCCGAGGTCAGGGTGCTCGAAGAGGCGCGACGCCGGGACATCCGGACCGTCGGCACCGCGACCACCGTCGAGGAGGCGCTCGCGATCGAGGCGGCGGGCATGGACGCCGTCGTCGCCTCCGGAAGCGACGCGGGAGGGCACCGCGGCTCCTTCCTGCGCCCCGTGAACGAGTCGCTCGTCGGGACCTTCTCCCTCGTCCCGCAGGTCGCGCGGGCCGTGTCGATCCCCGTCGTGGCCGCCGGCGGCATCGCCGACGGCCGGGGCATCGCCGCCGCGCTGACTCTCGGGGCGGACGGAGTACAGATCGGCACCGGCTTCCTGGCCACCGAGGAGTCCGGCGCGAGTGCCATCCACCGGGCCGCGTTGCACGGCCCCTACGCGCACACGACCGTACTGACCCGGGCGTTCTCGGGACGGCTCGCGCGGGCCATTCCCAACCGCTTCACGCGTGAGGCGCTGGAGTACGAGAAGGAACTGGCACCCTATCCGCTCCAATACACCCTCACCCGCCCGCTGCGCACAGCGGCCGCGGAACGCGGTCTGGCCGACTACGTCAACCTCTGGTCCGGACAGGCCGCGGCGCTCACCCGGCGGCGCGGTGCCCGCGACTACCTCGACGATCTCATCGCGGGGACCCAGGCGGCGCTGGGCCGTCAGTGAGCGGACGACCGGTTCCGCCAAAGGGCCCCCGGAGGCGCGCCCGCCCCCGGGGGCCCCGGGGCGGGCCCATCCGGCGGCGTCTCACTCATCGGTGACCATGCGGGACACCTCCTCCGCATGGTCCTTGACGAAGTAGTGGCCCGCGCCCTCGATCACGTCCAAGGACACGTCGTGGGCGTAAGCCTCCCAGGCGCGGTAGCCGGTCGCGTAGCCGTCGGTGAGCGGGTCCGCGCTGCCGATCACCACCCGCACCGGAGTGCGCAGCCGCTCCCAGCCGACGGCGGTGTCGCGTTGGAACCGCGAACCCTCCAGCATGTCGTGGCGGACGACGGCCAGGACGCGCCGCCGGTCCGTGTCGTCCAGAGCCCCGGAGAAACCGCCTGCCGCGTGCAGGCCGGCGTAGAGCTGGTCGTCCTCCAGGTCCGTCATCTGATCGACGGCCGCGTCGCCCCGCGGGAACGCGGCGCCCAGGACGATCCGCGACGGGGCGGCGCCGCAGTCCTCGAGGAGGCGGGCGACGCAGACGGCGAAGAGCGTGCCGGCGCAGTGCCCGTACAGCGTGTACGTCCCGCGCACCGTCTCCGCGATCTCGTCGGCCAGCAGCTTGGCGGTCTCGGCCCAGGGCCGCAGCGGCTCGTCGGGGCGCACCGGGTCGTGCCCGGGCATCTCGACGGCCCACAGGTCGGTGTGGGCGGGAAGCTGCCCGGCGAGGGCCTGGTAGGCGGTGGCGTTGCCGCCGCCGTAGGGGATGCAGACCACGGTGTGCGCGGGGCTGCTGTCCGCGGCACGCTCGGGGGTCAGCCGGTGCAGGAGACCGGGCGTACCGGGCGCCGCTTCCAACGCGGCCAGGCGGGCGGCCAGTCGCCGTGGCGTGGGGTGCTTGAAGACCTCCACCACGGGCAGCCCCTGGCCGATGGCGCGGGCCAGAGCCACCGCTTTGAACGAGTCGCCCCCGGCGTCGAAGAAGTCGTCGTCGACGCCGACCTCGTCCGGTCCCATGTCCAGGACCCGGCTCCAGGCGCGGACGACGTGGAGTTCCAGGGCCCCGGTGGGCCCGGCGGCCGCGGGGCCCGACGCGGTGCGCGCGGGCGCGGGCAGGGCCGCGCGGTCCAGCTTGCCGTTGCCGGTCAGCGGGATGGAGTCGAGCGGCACGAAGGCCGCGGGGACCATGTAGTCAGGCAGCACGGCGCGCAACTCGGCGCGCAGTGCGGCGGGCTCGGGCAGACCCGCGGGACCCGCCGGGACCACGTAGGCCGTCAGCGCCTTGTCCCCGGCGGCGTCGATCCGGACGGTGACCCGTGCCTCGGCCACATCGGCGCGCGCGAGCAGCGCCGCCTCGACCTCGCCGGGCTCGATCCGGAACCCGCGGAGCTTGATCTGGTCGTCCGAGCGCCCGACGTACTCCAGTTGCCCCTGCGGCGTCCACCGGGCCAGGTCGCCGGAGCGGTACAGGCGGCTGCCGGGCGGCCCGAACGGGTCGGCGACGAACCGCGCCGCCGTCAGCCCCGGACGGTTGAGATATCCGCGAGACACCTGGCCGCCGCCCACGTACAGCTCGCCCACGACACCGGCCGGCACGGGCCGCAGCGCCCCGTCGAGGAGCCGCACGTCGAGGCCGGGCAGGCCGGTGCCGATCGCGCTGCCCGCGGCGTCGCGCACCAGGGCGGCGTCGAGCGGGCCGTGGGTGACGTGCACGGTGGTCTCCGTGATGCCGTACATGTTCACCAGCCGCGGGGCGTCGGCGGCGTGCCGCTCGTACCACTCGGTGAGGCGCGGCAGATCCAGCGCCTCGCCGCCGAACACCACGGTGCGCAGGGCCAGCCGGCGCCCCAGGCCGGGGTTCTCCCGGTCCGCGCGGATCAGCTGGTAGAAGGCCGACGGGGTCTGGTTGAGCACCGTCACCCCCTCGCGCACGAGCAGCGCGAGGAAGTCCTCCGGCGACCGGCCGACCTCGTACGGGACGGTCACGAGGCGTCCGCCGCGCAGCAGCGGCCCCCACAGCTCCCACACCGAGAAGTCGAAGGCGGGGGAGTGGAACATCGTCCACACGTCGTCGGTGCCGAAGCCGAACAGGTCCTGCGTGCGGGACATCAGGCTCAGCACGTTGCGGTGCGTGACCAGGACGCCCTTGGGGCGGCCCGTGGAGCCCGAGGTGTAGATGACGTACGCGGCCCCGTCGGGGCTGTGGGTGCCGCCGCGCTCGTCCGCGTCCAGGTCGTGGCCGGGCAGCGCGGCGAGCGCCGCGTCGGTGCCGGGGGTGCCGAGGACCACCCGCGGTCCGGACGGCAGCCGGTCGGTGAACGCGGCGTCGGTGACGACGAGTTCGGGCCGTGCGTCGGCGAGCGTGTACGCGACCCGGTCGGCCGGGTGGCCCGGGTCGACCGGCACGTACGCGGCACCCGCCTTCAGGACCGCGAGGAGCGCGACGACCAGCTCGGTGGAGCGGGGCAGCGCCACGGCCACCAACCGGCCGGGCCCGGCGCCGTGCCCGCGCAGCAGGCGGGCCAGCCGGTTGGCAGCCGCGTTCAGCTCCGCGTAGTCGAGCGTTTGCGTGCCCCCGGTGACGGCGGGCCGGTCCGGATGCGCGGCCGCCGTCGCCTCGAAGGCCTGTGCCACCGTCAGCTCGGGGACCGGGCCGCCGGGGCCGCCCGCGCGCGACCACTCCTGGAGGCGCAGCCGCTCCTGCTGTTCCAGGATGTCCACCGCGCCGATGCGCTGCGCGGGGTCGGCCACGAGCTGTTCCACGACCCGCACGAAGCGGTCGGCGATGCGCTCTGCCGTGGTGCGGTCGAACAGGTCCGTGGCGTATTCGAGATGGCCGACGATGCCCCGCCCCGCCCACTCGGCCAGGTTGAAGAACAGGTCGAACTTGGCGGTGTGGCCGCGCAGCGGCTCGAACGCCGCCCGCAGACCGGGCAGCGCGAAGTCCTCACGGGTGAAGTTCTGCCAGGCGAGCATCACCTGGATCAGCGGCGAATAGGCCGTCGACCGCTCGGGGTTGAGGACGTCCACCAGGCGCTCGAAGGGCACGTCCTGATGGTCGTACGCGTCGAGCGACGTGGCGCGGACCTGGTCGAGCAGGTCCAGGAAGGCGGGGTTGCCCCCCACCTGGGCGCGCAGGACCCAGGTGTTGGCGAAGAAGCCGATCAGGTCGGCGAGGCTGTCGTCGGTGCGGTTGGCGATGGGGGAACCGATGGCGATGTCGTCACCGGCGCCCAGCGCGTGCAGGAGCACGGTGAGCGCGGACTGGAGCACCATGGACGCGGTGGCGCCGCGGCTGCGGGCCAGCTCCTCCACGGCGGCGGCCGTGCGCGGGTCGAGAGCGAACTCCACCACGTCGCCGCGGTGGCTCGCGACGAGGGGCCGCGGACGGTCGGCGGGCAGCTGGAGGGGCTGCGGAAGGCCCTCCAGCTCGCCCTTCCAGTAGTCGATCTGCGCGGCCAGGAGGCTGTCCGGATCGTCCTCGGAGCCGAGCAGCTCGTGCTGCCACAGCGTGTAGTCGACGTACTGCACGGGCAGTTCCCGCCAGTGCGGCGGCTCGCCGCGCAGGCGGGCGGCGTAGGCGGTGGACAGGTCCCGGACGAGCGGCGCGAACGACTCTCCGTCGCAGGCGATGTGATGGATCATCAGGAGGAGGACGTGGTCCTGCTCGGTCAGGCGCAGGAGAGTGGCGTGGACCGGTATCTCCGAGGCCAGGTCGACGGGCCGGGCCGCCGTGGCGGCCAGGACCTCGTCGAGGTCCTGCGGCGCGACGTCGACGACGGGCAGGTCGATGGCCGGCCGCTCCGCGTCCAGGACGTGCTGGCGGGGCTCACCCGCGGCGTCCTCGGGGAAGAGGGTGCGCAGGCTCTCGTGGCGCGCCACCACGTCGCGCAGGGCCGCGGCCAGCGCCGCCACGTCCACCGTGCCGGTCAGGCGCAGCGGGAACGGCGCGTGATACGTGGCCGATCCTCCCTCGAACGCGTCCAGGAACCACATGCGGCGCTGCGCGAAGGAGAGCGGAACCGCCTCGGGGCGCCGTGCGGCGCGCCGCAGCGGGGGTCGGGTGCGGGCGTCGTGGGGCAGGTGCTCGACGAGTTCGACGACCGTGGGGAAGTCGAAGATGTCGCGGATCGGCACTTCGGCACCCAGCGTGGCGCGGATCCGTCCCACCAGACGCATCGCCAGCAGGGAGTGCCCGCCCAGGTCGAAGAAGTCGTCGTCGATGCCGACCTCGTCGGCCCCGAGGACGTCGGCGAACAGGCCCGCCAGCACCTCTTCCTGCGGGGTGCGCGGAGCGCGGTAGGCGGTGGTGCCGGTCGGTTCGGGGGCCGGGAGCGCCTTGTGGTCGAGCTTGCCGTTGGGGGACAGCGGGAGGCGGTCCAGGCTGACGAACTGCGTGGGCACCATGTACGCGGGCAGCCGCCCGGCGACGAACGCGCGCAGCTCCGCAAGAGCCGGCTCGTCGTCGCCCTCGACAGGCACGACGTAGGCGACCAGTTGCCGTGTGCCGTCCGCTTCGTGGACCACTACGGCGGCCTGGGCGACACCTGGGTGGGCGGTGAGGGCGGTCTCGACTTCGCCGGGTTCGACGCGGATGCCGCGGATCTTGACCTGGGTGTCGGCGCGGCCGAGGTAGGCGAGTTGTCCGTCGGTGTTCCAGTGGGCGAGGTCGCCGGTGCGGTACATGCGGGTGCCGGGCGGTCCGTAGGGATCGGGTACGAAGCGTTCGGCGGTCAGGGTGGGGCGGCCCAGGTAGCCGCGCGCGATGTTGCCCGCCACGTACAGCTCGCCCGGGACGCCTGGTGGTACGGGGGTCAGCCCGGGGCCGAGGACATAGGCGCGCATATTGCCCAAGGGCACACCGATCGGTGCACTCGCCGCTCCTGCCCGGTCCTTGCCGGCGGTGTGGGTGGTGGCGTAGAAGGACTCGGTCTGGCCGTAGGCGTTGATGACGCGTACGCCGGGGATGGTCTCGCGTACGCGTTGGACGAGCGCGGCGGGTAGCGCCTCGCCTGCGAGAACGACGGCGTCGGCCTGGATGTCTGTGCCGCATTGGTCGAGGAGTGCGGTGAGGACGGAGGGGACGGTGCTGAGGACGCCCCCCTCCCAGCCGCCGCGTTCGCCGATGGCGAGGATGTCGGGGACGACCTCGAGGGTGCCGCCGGTGGCCAGGGTCGTGATCGTTTCGAAGACGGAGACGTCGAAGTTGATCGAGGTGCCGGCCAGGGTGCGGGTGCCCGCGCCGATGCCGACCGTGTCGGCCAGCCGCAGCACGCCGTTGACCACGTCGCGGTGGGTGATGGTGACACCCTTGGGGGTGCCGGTGGAGCCGGAGGTGTACATCACGTACGCGGCGTTGGCGGGACGCGTCGGCGCGGGCTCCAGGTCCGGGCCCGGGCTGTCGAAGTCGACGTCGCCGAGCAGCAGGCACGGGATGCCCGTCCGCGGGAGGACGTCGGCGGTGCCGGTGTCGGTGAGGATGAGCGCGGGACGGGCGTCGTCGAGGATGAGGTCCAGCCGCGTGCTGGGGTACTTGGGGTCGATCGGCAGGTAGGCGCCGCCGGCCTTGAGGACGGCGAGCATGCCGACGATCAGGTCGGCTGAGCGAGGCAGCGCCAGCCCCACGAGCCTTTCCGGGCCTATGCCGCGCTGGGCCAGTTCGCGGGCGAGTCGATCAGACCGCGCGTCCAGCTCGGCGTAGGTCAGGTGCCGGCCGTCGAAGACCACCGCGACCGCGTCCGGATCCGCCGCCACTCGCCGCGCCAACAGCTCCGGGATGGTCAGCTCAGGCGTCTCCACCGCGGTGTCGTTGACCGCGCCCAGCACCGACTCGCGCTCACCCGGCCCCAGCACGTCCACCGAGCCGATCGCGGCCTGCGGGTCCCGCGCCACGCCGTTGATGAAGGCGATCAGGGTGGCGGCGAGGCGATGCACGTCGTCCGCGCTGTACAAGGCGCTGTTGGCGTCCACACGGACGTGCAGGTCGCTCTTGGTGCGGCCGTCGTAGTAGAGGGCGAGGTGCAGCTCGTCGATGGCCCCCCACGGCGAGTCGGGCTGCACGTACGCCGTCGCACCGGCGAAGTCGAGCGGCGCCACGAAGGGAAGGATGTTGAGGGTGGTGCCGAAAGGACTGGCGACCGACCCCGTGCCGAGTGTGCCGGCCCCGAGACGGATATCGGAGACCTGGTGAGCGGAGTGCCGCCGTATGCGCTTCAGCTCGTCGGAAAGCGTGTGCGCGAGGTCGGGAAAGCCCGCCGACAACGGCGCGTGCGCGCGGATGGGCAGGATGGTCGACTGCGAACTGTAAAAGGCCTTCGCGGCGTCGGTGCGACCGAAGCCCATCATGGAAAAGGTGAAGTCCTGGCGTCCGCCGAGGTGACGGAGGAAGACGGTGACCGCCGCGGTCAGAAAGGCCGGCATCCGCACCTCGATGGAATCGGCGGCATGGAACCACGCGGCCACGTCCTCGGCGGGCACCGCCACCGTGTGGTGCAGCACGGAGGGACGGTCCGAGCTTCGTTCCCCCGGCAGTCGGAGTGCCTCGGGCGCGTCGGCGAGATAGGCCCGCCAGAAGTCGGCGTCTTCGGTGAATTGCGGAGAGTTCCGATAGCGGAGGTCTTCCCGGTGGATCAGCTCCGGTCCGGCGGGTGAGCGTTCCGGTATCGCCGTGTCCTGCTTCAGGGCCGTGTAGCACTCCGCCGTCCGGAGCGGCAGGAGCTGGCCCAGGGTGTAGCCGTCGGCGACGATGTGGTGAGCGGTGAGGGCCAGCAGATGACGCGACTCGGAGAGCCGGATGACCCCGGCCCGGAACAGGAGGTCGTGTTCCAGGTCGAACGGCTCTCGCTCGGCCGCCTCGGCCCTGGCGCGGCCCGCCGCTTCGGGGTCGTCGTCCTCGCTCACGTCGTGGAAGAAGGGCGCCCATGTGTCGGTGTCGCCCTCTCGGACCACTTGCCGCAGCTCGTCTCCGAACTGCCGGAAGTTCACCCGCGCCGCGCTGTTCTCGCGGAAGACGATCCGCAGCGCGGTGCGCAGCAGCTCCACATCGATCTCGCCCTCGATAAGCCATCGCGAGGCGGAGATGTTCGGCAGATCCGGCGTGATTTTTTGAGCCAGCCACAGGCTTTCCTGGGCTTCCGACACACCAATGGAACGCACCGAGTTCAACTCCCTCGTAACTCATCGCGGAAAAGGAAAAGGCATGAGCCATTCATGATGGCCTCCGGGTTCCGAATCCTCCATTCCGGAACCCTCCATCACCGGCTGCCGCAGGTGCAGCTTTCGCCTCGCTTTTCCCGCCCCTTAGATTCCGGCGGATGAGTGATGTCCCGGCGACAGGACACGTGGTCAGAGGGGCTGGAGCCGGGTGTGCAGGAGGCAGAATTCGTTGCCTTCCGGGTCGGCCAGGACGTGCCAGCTCTCGGTGCCGGTCTGGCCGACGTCGACGGGCCTGGCGCCGAGAGTGAGCAGCTGCTCCAGCTCGGCGTCCTGGTCGCGGTCGGTGGCGTTGACATCGATGTGCAACCGGAGCTTCCCGGCCCGCGGGTCGCTGCTGGGGCTGAGGACCACTCCTCGATCCGCGCCCAGGCGGCGCCGCGGGGGTCTGTTCGGCTCGCGTCTGATCATCTTCGGTCATGATCCGGACCTTGGCCATGGGTGCGACGGTGGGCGGCGCCGTCCGTCGCCGCCGGGGGTGAGGTGCGCCTCAGCGCGGCGGCACCTCTTGTTATGCAACGAGTTGCATAGGAGGATCGGGGCATGGCGCTCGAACACGCGATCCTCGTCTCTCTGCTGGAGCAGCCGGGCTCCGGCTATGAGCTGGCCCGGCGTTTCGAGCGGTCCATCGGTTACTTCTGGACCGCCACCCATCAGCAGATCTACCGCGTTCTCAAGCGCATGGAGGGCGACGGCTGGATCGACGTCCGCGAGGTGCCGCAGCAGGCCCGGCCGGACAAGAGGGAGTACTCCGTCACCGACCTCGGCCGGGCCGCCCTCTCCGGGTGGCTGCATGAACCGATCGAGCCCGAGAGTGTCCGGCACGACCTCGCCGTGAAGATCCGCGGCGCGGCCTTCGACGACCCGGCCGCGCTGATCCGCGAGGTCGAGCGGCACTACCAGACGCACACCGACCGGCTCGCGCACTATCTCGCGGGTGAGCGCCGTGACTTCACCGGCCCCGAGGCCCCCCGACGCCCACCGCCGGGCAGGAGCTCCAGCACGTCGTGCTCCGCGGCGGCATCGCCTACGAGCGGATGACGCTCGCCTGGCTCGACGACGTACTCGCCACGCTCCACCGGCTCCGTCCCGAGCGCTGAACCTCTGTAGCCCATACTCCCGCAACCCCAAGCCGGAAAGGCGACCCGCCATGGCCGACCCGCTGCTGTTCAACCCGCGCACCTACGACCCGGCGCACTTCGACCCCGAGACCCGCAGGCTGCTGCGCGCCACCGTCGACTGGTTCGAGGACCGCGGCAAGCGCAAGCTGATCGAGGACTACCGCTCCCGCGCCTGGCTTGCGGAGTTCCTCGCCTTCTCCGCCAAGGAGGGGCTGTTCGCGACGTTCCTCACCCCGGCCTCGGCCGCCGACGGGCAGCAGGACGGACAGCAGGACAAGCGCTGGGACACCGCCCGGATCGCCGCCCTCAACGAGATCTTCGGTTTCTACGGGCTCGACTACTGGTACGCGTGGCAGGTCACCATCCTCGGCCTCGGCCCGGTCTGGCAGAGCGGCAACGCCGCGGCGCGCACCCGCGCGGCGGACCTTCTCTCCCAGGGCGAGGTGTTCGCCTTCGGCCTGTCCGAGAAGGCCCACGGCGCCGACATCTACTCCACCGACATGCTGCTGGAGCCCGACGGTGACGGCGGATTCCGGGCCACCGGCTCCAAGTACTACATCGGCAACGGCAACGCCGCCGGGCTCGTCTCCGTCTTCGGCCGCCGCACCGACGTCGAGGGCCCCGACGGCTACGTCTTCTTCGCCGCCGACAGCCGCCACCCGGCGTACCACCTCGTGAAGAACGTGGTCGACTCCTCGAAGTACGTCAGCGAGTTCCGTCTCGACGACTACCCGGTCGGTCCCGACGACGTCCTGCACACCGGCCGCGCGGCCTTCGACGCGGCCCTCAACACCGTCAACGTCGGCAAGTTCAACCTCTGCACCGCCTCGATCGGCATCTGCGAGCACGCGATGTACGAGGCCGTCACCCACGCGCACAACCGCATCCTCTACGGCCGGCCCGTCACCGCCTTCCCGCACGTGCGCCGCGAGCTGACCGACGCGTACGTCCGCCTCGTCGGGATGAAGCTGTTCAGCGACCGCGCCGTCGACTACTTCCGCTCCGCCGGCCCCGACGACCGCCGCTACCTGCTCTTCAACCCGATGACGAAGATGAAGGTGACCACGGAGGGCGAGAAGGTCATCGACCTGATGTGGGACGTCATCGCCGCCAAGGGTTTCGAGAAGGACACCTACTTCGCCCAGGCGGCGTCCGAGATCCGGGGGCTGCCCAAGCTGGAGGGCACGGTCCACGTCAATCTCGCGCTGATCCTCAAGTTCATGCGGAACCACCTGCTGGACCCGGCCGAGTACGCGCCCGTGCCGACCCGCCTCGACGCGGCCGACGACGACTTCCTGTTCCGGCAGGGACCCGCCCGCGGCCTGGGCTCCGTGCGCTTCCACGACTGGCGCACCGCCTACGACGCCTATGCCCACGTGCCCAACGTCGGCCGCTTCCGGGAGCAGGCGGACGCCCTGTGCGCGTTCGTGACCACCGCCGCCCCCGGCGAGGAGCAGAGCCGCGACCTGGATCTCCTCCTCGCCATCGGCCAGCTGTTCGCGCTGGTCGTGCACGGCCAGCTGATCCTGGAGCAGGCGGGCCTGACCGGCCTCGAGGAGGATGTGCTCGACGAGCTCTTCGCCGTCCTCGTACGCGACTTCTCCGGGTACGCCGTCGAGCTGCACGGCAAGGATTCCGCCACCGCGGAGCAGCAGCGCTGGGCGCTGGGCGCGGTCCGGCGCCCGGTCGTCGACGAGGCCCGTTCGGCGCGCGTCTGGGATCGCGTCGAGGCACTGTCCGGGGCCTACGAGATGGCTCCCTGACGGCGATGCGGTGACAACGGCCCCGTAACAGCGGAGCGACCGGGCGGTCCGCTGTTACGCCGGGCCTCGCACCGTCGCCTGGCCACGGAGAAGGAGCCGGGTCAGACCAGCGTCGCGGACGCGGTCCGAAACGCCCGGACCAGCTGGGCCACTTCGGCCAGTCCGGCGTCGATCCGGGTCAGCAGCGCGCTGTCCGGCACGGACCGCACCAGCTCCGACCGCTCGGCGACGATCTGCGTCGGAGCCGACCAGCCGCCCAACGCGCGCACGACGCAGCGCAGATGGTCGCAGGCGGTGGCGCCGTTGTGGAGGCCGGCCGCGGTGGAGGCGAGCAGCACCGGCTTGCCTCTCAGGGCGGTGGGCGGCAGATGGTCCAGGGTGTTCTTCAGCGCACCCGACATGCTGCCGTGCTGCACAGGGGTGACCAGAACGACCGCGTCCGCGTCCGCCGTCTCCTTCAGCAGGCTGCGGACGCCCAGGTCCTCGAAGAGCTCGCCGGAGACGTAGCGCTCGGGCGTCAGGACGGGCAGCGCGAGCAGGGAGCGGTCGAGGTCGCGGGCGTCGAACCCGGCGCCCTCCGCCCGGTCCCGGATCAGAGCGCTGAGCCGGTGGCACCCGGAGACGGCGGCGGTGGTACCGGAGACGAGACACAGTTTCATCGGGCACTCCGCACGGTGCGCTGCCGCTCCGCCCAGGCGGCGCGCAGCCGGCCGAGGTGCTCCAGCCCGGCCAGCACCTCGTCGGTCCCGACCCCGAAGTCGATCAGGCAGGCGATCTCGTCCACGCCGATGGCGTCGAACCGTGCCAGCAGGGGCAGGGCGTCCTCCACCGTGCCGAACAGCCCCCCGGTGCCGAAGTAGCGCTCAAAGGAGCGTTCGACGAGGAACTCCCTGTCCTCGGGATCGAGGTCCTCCGGATCGACTCCCGGCAGGATGTCCCCGGCCGCCTTCATGATCAGACCGAGGGAACTGCGGAGGTAGTCGGTGAAGGGGGCCCGGACCGTCTCGCGGACGGTCTCCCGGTCCGTACCGAGGAACGTGTGCAGCATCAGGGTCACCGTGCCCGCCGCCGGGTTCGCGGTGTTCTCCCGCGGAAGATGCGCCCGATACTCGGCGATCTTCTTCTCCAGGTCGGGCAGCTCCTGCCCGAGGAGATGCGTGAGCAGGCCGTACCCCTGCCGGCCTGCCTGCCGGAAGGTCTCCGGGCTCCCGGCGCTGGTGACCCAGACCGGAAGGCGGGGCTGGAGAGGGGTGGGAAAGGTGCGGACGTCGACCGGTGCGTGCTCTCCGTCGGGCAGCCGCAGGCTGTCTCCCTGCCACAGCCGCTCGACGGTTTCGATGGTCTCCATGAGGATCCGCCGGCGGTCGGCGTACGCGTCCGGGCGCAGGGTGAAGTCCCTGGCGTG
This sequence comes from Streptomyces sp. XD-27, assembly GCF_030553055.1. NCBI lineage: Bacteria > Bacillati > Actinomycetota > Actinomycetes > Kitasatosporales > Streptomycetaceae > Streptomyces > Streptomyces sp. XD-27. The sequence goes on along the minus strand of NZ_CP130713.1, from coordinate 1,055,614 downwards.
CCAGCCGGAGGCGAAGGAGAGGCCGACCCGGCCGCCGGAGAGGTTGTCCACGACCGACCACTCCTCCGCAAGCCGCAGGGGGTGGTGCAGCGGGCCGACCACGCTTCCCGCGCGGATGCCGACGCGCTCGGTGACCGCGGCCACGGCGGCGCCGGTCACGGCCGGATTGGGGTACGGGCCGCCGAACTCGTGGAAGTGCCGTTCCGGCGTCCACACGGCGCTGAACCCGTTCCGGTCGGCGAATCTCGCGCCGTCCAGCAGCAGGCGGTAGCCGTCGGTGCCGGTCGCCTGCCCGGCCGCGAAGTAGAAGAGACTGAAGTCCATCGGATGCCCCTCCATGGGGTGCTGAAGCGTTCCTGGTGGGTGTGGCCGCCGGGTCGTCAGCCGCCGGCCGCCTCCGACTGCGGCTCCCGGCCGGGCAGGGGGCCCGTGGCGTCCTTCGGCGGGGCGGTCGGCTGCCCCCGTACGGCGAGGGTGGCGGCGGCGCCGACCAGCATGATCGCGACCGGCAGCAGATAGGTCACCCGGATGGCGGTGGTCATGTCGGTGCGGGCCAACTGCGCCTGCAGCAGGGCTCCGACGGCGGCGCTGCCGAGCAGACTGCCGCAGAGCCGGGTGGTGTTGAACAGTCCGGACGCCGCTCCGGCCATCTCCGGGTCGATGTCCTTGAAGGCGACGACACTCGCCGGGGCGAAGGCGACGCCCATGCCGACGCCGACGAGCAGCAGCCCTGGGACCGTGGCCTCCGGTCCGGACTCCGCTCTGATCAGCGCGGCGATGAGCGCGATTCCCCCGGAGAAGGCGAGCAGACCGGTGATCATCACGTACTTGCCGCCGAAGCGGTCGGTGAGCCGTCCCGAGTACGGCGCGATGAAGACCGACACGAGCGGGGCCACCGCGATCACCAGGCCCGCCCGGAAGGCCGACAGGCCCTGGACGTCCTGCAGATACAGCCCGGTGAGCAGCAGCATGCCGCCGAGTCCGCACGGCAGGACGCAGACCACCGCGGACATGAGGGTGAAGTCGCGGTTGCGCAGGACGGCGAACGGCACGAGCGGGTCGCGGTGCTGCCGTCCGCGCTCGAGGAGGAAGAACAGGCCGAGCACCAGCAGACCCGCGGCGATCAGGACGGGCACGGTGACCGGCCCCCAGACCTCGCCCCAGTTGCGGGATTCGCCCTCCAGGAGCCCGTAGACGACGAAGAGCATGGCGACGCTGAGCAGCGCCGAGCCCGCGATGTCGATCCGGGGCCTGCTCCGGCTCGGCAGCCGAGGGACGGAGAGCAGCACGAGCGCGCCACCGACGATGCCGATGGGGATGTTGATGTAGAAGATCCAGCGCCAGCCGAGGGAGGCCACCAGCAGGCCGCCGACGGTGGGTCCGGCGGCGGCCACGATCCCGGCGAAGGAGCCCCAGACGCCGAGCGCGGCGCCACGCCGGTCGGCGGGGAAGATCTGATTGATGATCACCAGGGTCTGGGGGGTGAGCAGGGCGCCGCCGATCCCCTGCAGCACCCGCGCGGCGATGGCCTGGCCGGGGTCCTGCGCGAGTCCGCACGCGGCCGAGGCCAGGGTGAAGACCAGCAGACCGATCAGGAAGACGCGGCGCGACCCGAAGAGGTCGCCCAGCCGCCCGCCGGTGACCAGCAGCACGGCGAAGGAGAGCAGATACGCGTTGATCACCCACAGCACCTGGGTCAGCCCCGTGTCCAGGCCGGTGGTGATCGCGGGTACCGCGACGTTGACCGCCGTGGTGTCGAGCAGCACCACGGCCTGCGCGAAGCAGACCGCGAACAGCGCGCACCACGGGGTGCGCATCCGGGTGCGCAAAGCCTCCAGTTGCGACATGGGCACCCCTCAGGAGCCCGCGGTGCCGGCGGCCCCGGCCAGGCCGGCCGGGCGCATGTCGGTCCAGTGGGACTCGATGTGGTCGAGCGCGGACTCCCGCGTGCCGGGTCCGAACGCGGTCCGCCACCCCGCGGGGGTCTCCAGCGCCACCGGCCACAGCGAGAACTGGCCGTCGTCGTTCACGAGCGCGAGATAGCGGGTCTCCGGGTCCTCGAACGGGTTGGTCTGCATCGGGGGCGGCCCTTCTGGTGGATGGGATGGATACAGGGCGGGCGTACGGCGGCCGTCAGGAGCGGGCCGCCAGCGCGGCGGCGAGCACCGGGCCGATCACGGCGAGCGCCGCGGGTCCGGCCATGGCGCCGTGCGCGCACGGCACCCGGTGGTCGTGGACCCGGCCGGTGACATGGGCGCGCCATGCGGCGGCCCGGCTGCCGGGGTCGCCCTCCGCCGTCGCGCCGGTGTCGCCCGCCTGGGCGCCGTCGGCGTGGGCGTCCTCGGCCGCGGTGAAGTAGAGCAGGTCGCCGTCGTGGACCCCCGGTGTGAAGTCCGCGGCCAGGCGGACGTTGTCGGTGAAGGTGGCCACGAGTGCCGACAGCCGCTGTTCGCCCAGTGCCGCGAGCGGGCTGAACCCGTCCCGCAGCAGCCGCAGTACATCGGCCGGTGCGAGGGCGTCGGCGTCGTCAGGGACGCGGTGCCCCAGCGACTCCAGCAGCTGGGTCGTCGCCTCGGGCCCGGCCGCCGCCGGGCTGCCCGCGGCACCCGGGCCCGTACCCGTGCGGCTGTCGAGCAGAGCCAGCAGTCCGACCCGCTCGCCGGCCGCGCGCAGCTGTACGGCGATCTCGTGGGCCACGGTCCCGCCGAGGGACCAGCCGAGCAGGTGGTACGGGCCCTGCGGCTGGATCTCCCGGATCCGGGCCAGATAGTCCGCGGCCATCTCGCGCGCGCCGGCCGGTGCGGCGTCCGGATCCGTCAGGTGCCGGGCCTGGAGCCCGTACACCGGGCGTCCGGGCGCCAGGTGCCGGAGCAGCCCGGAGTAGACCCAACTGATGCCGGCCGCGGGGTGCACACAGAAGAGCGGCGGAAGGTCGCCCTGCGGCCGCAGCGGCAGCACCACGTCGAAGTCGTCGGGAGGGCAGCCGTCCGCGGACCGGCGGGCGAGGCGTTCGGCCAGTCCGGCGACGGTCGGGGCCTCGAAGAGTCCGCGGATGCCCGGTTCCACGCCCAGTACGGAACGGATCCGGCTGGTCAGCCGGGTGGCGAGCAGCGAGTGGCCGCCCAGGGAGAAGAAGTTGTCGTCGATGCCGACCCGGGGCAGCCCCAGCACCTCGGCGAACAGCTCGCACAGCAGTTCTTCGTGGACGGTGCGGGGCCCGCGCGCGGACACCGGCGCGCTCAGCGTGGGCTCCGGAAGCGCCTTGCGGTCGAGCTTGCCGCTGGGGGTGAGCGGCAGCTCGTCCAGGACGACGACGGCGGCGGGCACCATGTACTCCGGGAGAGCGCCGGACAGGAACGACCTGACCTCGGCGGGGGCGAGGGCGGCGCCGTCCACCGGCACGACGTAGCCCACCAGGGACGCGGCGCCGTCGTCCGTGCGCGCCAGGGTCACGGCGGCCGCCACGGCCGGGTGCTTGGCCAAGGCCGCGTCGATCTCGCCGAGTTCGATGCGGAAGCCGCGGATCTTGACCTGGTGGTCCACCCGGCCCAGGAACTCCAGCTCGCCGTCGGCGCGCCAGCGCGCCAGATCGCCGGTCCGGTACATGCGCGAACCGCTGGGACCGTACGGGCACGCCACGAACCGCTCCGCCGTCAGGTCCGGCCGCCCCCGGTAGCCGCGCGCCAGACCGTCGCCCGCGATGTACAGCTCACCGGCGACCCCGGGCGGCACCGGACGCAGGCTCCCGTCCAGCACGTACACGCGGGCGTTCCACACCGGCCGCCCGATCGGCGGGGCCGAACCGGCGGGGGAGAGCGGACGGCTCATCGTCGTCACCACGGTCGCCTCCGTGGGCCCGTAGACCTGCATGACGCGGCGCCCGGGCGCCCAGCGCTCCACCAGCTCGGCGGAGAGCGCCTCGCCGCCGACCACGAATCCGCGCAGGGTGGGCAGATCCCCTTCGGGCAGCGAGGCCAGCATGGGCGCCACCAGGTCCGTGTGGGTCACCTCGCGGGTCCGGATCAGCTCGCCCAGGTCCTCGCCGAATGTGTGCCGTCCGGGCTCGGGGACGACCAGGGCCGCGCCGGAGGCCAGCGTCATGGCGATGTCGGCCATCGACACGTCGAAGGAGAGCGACACCAGGAGCAGGAACCGGCTGCTCGCGTCGAGGCCGAGCCGGTCGATGTGCACGCCGGCGACGCCGGCGACACCGGTGTGCGTGACGACCACGCCCTTGGGGCTTCCGGTGGATCCCGAGGTGTAGATGACGTACGCCGGGTGGGCGGGGGTCAGCGGCGACCGTCGGTCGGCGTCGGACGGGTCGTGGTCCGGCGCGGCGCGCAGGGCCCGGGCGGTCGCGGGATCGTCCAGGACGACCGCGGGCACGTCGGCGGGGACCGCGCCCGCCACCTGAGCGGTGGTCAGCGCCAGCACCGGTGCGCCGTCCCGGAACATGTGGCGGACCCGCTCGGCCGGGTACTCCGGGTCGACGGGCAGGTACGCGGCCCCGGCCTTCACCGTCGCCAGCAGGGCCACGACCATCTCCACGGAGCGCGGCACGAGCAGCGCCACGAAGTCCTCGGGGCCCACCCCGAGCCGGATGAGATGGTGCGCGAGCCGGTTGGCCCGCTCGTTCACCTCCCGGTAGGAGACGGTCGTGCCCGCGAAGACCACGGCGTCGCCGTCCGGCGTCCGCCGCACCTGCTCCTCGATCAGCCGCGGCAGCGTACGGACGGGCAGTTCGCGGGCGGTGTCGTTCCAGCCGTGCAGGATCAGCTCGCGCTCGGAGTCCGGGAGGACGGCGATACGGCTGAGCGGCTGACCGGGATCGTCGGCCACACTCCGCAGCACCCGCAGCAGATAGTCGGCGATCCGCCGCGCCGTACGCTCCTCGAACAGGTCCGCGCTGTACTCGAGGACGCCGGTGATGCCGTCGGGGGAGCCGTCGGCGGCGCGCCGTTCGGTCAGGTCCACGGCGAGGTCGAAGCGGGCCGTCCCCAGATGGGGGATCGCGACGGTGCCCGTCAGCCCCGGCAGGGCCAGTTCCGGCCGCAGGCTGTCCTGGAACGCCAGGAGCACCTGGAAGAGCGGGTGCCGGGCCAGCGAGCGCGCCGGGTTCAGCACCTCCACCAGCCGCTCGAACGGCAGGTCGGGGTGGCCGAACGCGGCCAGGTCACGGGTGCGTACCCGGGCCAGGAGTTCGGCGAAGGCGGGGTCGCCGGAGGTGTCCGTGCGCAACACCAGGGTGTTGGCGAAGAAGCCGACCAGCTCGTCCAGTGACGCGTCGGTGCGCGCCCCGACGGGGCTGCCGAGGGGAATGTCCTCACCTGCGCCCAGCCGGGTGAGCAACGTGGCCAGTGCGGCCTGGAGGGCCATGAACACGGTGGCGCCCTCGGCCCTGGCCATGTCCCGCAGCCGGCGGTGGAGCTCGGGCGGGATGTCCAGCGGCACGGTGCCGCCGCGGTAGCCGGCGATCGCCGGCCGTGGCCGGTCGGTGGGCAGGTCGAGCTGGTCGGGCAGGCCGTCCAGCTCGGCGCGCCAGAAGGCGAGCTGGCGGGAGAGCCCGCTGTCCGGGTCGGCCTCCGTGCCCAGGGTCCGGCGCTGCCAGATCGCGTAGTCGGCGTAGGCGACGGGCAGCGGCTGCCACCGGGGCGCCTCGCCTGCGATGCGTGCGGTGTACGCGCGCGACAGGTCGCGGGTCAGCGGGGTGGTGGAGGGGCCGTCACCGGCGATGTGGTGCAGGACCAGCAGGAGGACGTGCTCCTCTTCCGCCAGCTCGAACAGATCGGCCCGCAGGGGGAGTTCCCGTGTCAGGTCGAAGCGGCGGCGGGCGAGGGTGCGGATCGTCCCGTCCAGGTCGGCACGGGCGCAGCGGTGCCGGTGGAGCCCGGGCCGGGCCGCGTCACCGCGCAGGAACCGCTGCCGGGGCTCGCCGCCCACGTCCGGGAAGACCGAGCGCAGCGCTTCCTGCCGCTCGGCCAGATCGCCCAGCGCCGCTTCGAGCGCGTCCCGGTCCAGGGCGCCCTGGAGGTGGAGGACCAGGGGGATGTTGTAGAGCGCCCCGTCGTCCTCGAAGCGGTTGAGGAACCACAGGCGCTGCTGCTGGAAGGAGAGCGGAACGGTGTCGGGGCGCTGCTCGGCGCGGCACAGCGGCGCACGGTCGTCCCGCGCGCCGTCCAGCCGCTGGGCGAGGGCCGCGGCCGTGGGTGACTCGAACAGGTGCCGGATCTTCAGCTCCCGGCCGAAGAGCGCCCGGGCCCGGCTGATCACGCGGATGGCGAGCAGCGAGTGGCCGCCCAGGGCGAAGAAGTCGTCGTGCGCGCCGACGGCGGGCAGGCCGAGGATGTCGGCGAACAGCTCGCACAGCAGCGCTTCCCGCGGGGTGCGGGCGCCGCGTCCCCGGTGTCCCCGGTGGCGGTCGGGGCGGGCAGAGCGGCCCGGTCCAGCTTGCCGTTCGGCGTGAGCGGCAGCGCCTCGAGGGTGATGATCGCGCTGGGCACCATGAAGTGCGGCAGGTGCGCGGCGGCGGCCGTACGCAGCTCGGCCGCCTCGACGGCGCTGCCGGGCGCGGGCACCACGTAGCCGGTCAGCCGGAGGTCGCCGGGGATGTCCTCGCGGACGACGACGACGGCCCGGGCCACGTCGGGGCGGTCGGCCAGCACGGTCTCGATCTCGCCGAGTTCGACGCGGAAGCCACGGATCTTGACCTGGTGGTCCACCCGGCCGAGGAACTCCAGCTGCCCGTCGGCGCGCCAGCGCGCGAGGTCGCCGGTGCGGTACATGCGCGAGCCCGCGGGGCCGTACGGGCATGCCACGAACCGCTCCGCCGTCAGCGCCGCGCGCCCCAGATAGCCGCGGGCCAGCCCGTCGCCCGTGATGTACAGCTCACCGGCCACGCCCGGCGGCACCGGGCCCAACCCCCTGTCCAGCACGTACACCCGCGTGTTGGCCATCGGCCGCCCGATCGGGGGCGGGCCGTCCGCCTCGCCGACCTCGGCCGCCGTGGACCAGATGGTGGTCTCGGTGGGGCCGTACAGGTTGGTGACGCGGCGGCAGCGGCGGCGCAGCCGGGCCGCGAGGGCCTCCGGCAGGGCCTCGCCGCCGACGAGGGCGCACAGCCCGTCCAAGGCCTCCGGGCGCGTCGCCACCAGGGTCTGCCACAGGGAGGGCGTGGCCTGCATGACGGTCGCGCCGGTGCGCTCCAGCAGCGACGCGAGCGCCGCCGGGTCCCGGACGGTGTCCTCGTCGGCCAGGACCACGGCGGCCCCGGCCAGCAGCGGCAGGTACATCTCCAGCGCCGCGATGTCGAAGGCGATCGTGGTGACGGCGGCGAGCCGGTCGTCCCCGCCCAGGGCGAACCGCGCGCCCATGTCGGAGAGGAAGTTGTCCAGCGCGCCCCGCGGGACCACCACGCCCTTCGGGCGGCCGGTGGATCCCGAGGTGTAGATGACGTACGCGGGTAGTGCGCGCGGGAAGGCGGCGGCGTCCGGGTCGGTGACCGGCCTGCGGGCCAGGGCGGCGGCGGTCTCCGGCAGGTCGAGGAGGAGCCGCGGGCAGGGCCCGTCGTCGGGGAGCGCCCCCGCGGTGGCGGTCGTGGCGAGCACCAGCGCCGGGCGGGCGTCCGCCAGCATGGCGGCCACCCGTTCTGCCGGGTAGCCGGGGTCCAGCGGCAGGTATCCGGCGCCGGACTTGAGAACGGCGAGCAGCGCGACCGGCAGTTGTGCGGTGCGCGGCAGGGCGAGCGCCACGAGGTCGCCCTGCCCCACGCCGTGGGCGATGAGGTGGTGGGCCAGGCGGTTGGCGCGCGCGTTGAGCGTGGCGTAGTCCAGCTCCTCGTCGGCGGTGACGACGGCGGTCGCCCGGGGCGCCCGCGCGGCGACGGCCTGGAAGCGTTCCACCAGCCTCGCCGAGGGTGGCTCTTGTGCGGTGTCGTTCCACTCGTACAGCAGCCGCTGCCGCTCGGTGTCGCCGAGGACGGCGAGCCGGGACAGGGGGCGCCGAGGGTCGGCGGCGGCGTCCGCGAGCAGCCGCACCAGCCGCTCCGCGAGCAGCTCGGCGGTGCCGTGGTCGAACAGGTCGGCGCTGTACTCGACGACGCCGGTGATCCCGGTCGGCCGCCCGCCGGCGCCGCGCTCCTCTTCGAGGTAGAGCGACAGGTCCACCTTGGCCACGGGAAGGGGCACCGGCTCCGGCACCGCGGTCACCTCGGGCAGCCTGAGCGCGGGGCGCGGGACGCTCTGCAGCGCCAGCAGCACCTGGAACAGCGGGTGCCGGGCCATCGACCGGGTGGGGTTCAGCGCCTCGACGAGCCGCTCGAACGGCACGTTCTGGTGGGCGTAGGCGGCCAGATCGCGCTCCCGCACCCGGGACAGCAGCTCGGTGAAGGCCGGGTCGCCGGAGGTGTCGGTGCGCAGCACCAGGGTGTTGATGAACAGGCCGACCAGCCCGTCGGCCGCGTCGTCGTCGCGCCCGGCGACCGGGGCGCCCACGGGAATGTCCTCGCCCGCCCCGAGCCTGGTCAACAGGGCGGCGAGACCGGCTTGCAGGACCATGAACAGGGAGCAGTGGTGCCGCTGGGCGAGCGCGAGCAGCGACTGGTGCAGCTCCGCGCCGAGCCGGAGGGGGACGGTCCCGCCGCGGTAGCTCGCCCGGGCGGGCCGGGGGCGGTCGGTGGGCAGGCCGAGCTGCTCGGGCAGGCCGGCGAGGGCGTCCTTCCAGTAGCCGAGTTCCCGCGCCAGGAGGCTGCCCGGCTCGTCGTCCCCGCCGAGGACGTCGTGCTGCCACAGGGCGTAGTCGGCGTAACTCACCGGCAGGGGCGTCCAGTCCGGCGCGGTGTCGGCGGCCCTGGCGCGGTAGGCGTGTGCCAGGTCGCCGAGCAGGGGCTCGTGCGACCAGCCGTCGGCTGCTATGTGGTGGAGCGTCAGCAGCAGGACGTACTCGGTGTCGTCCAGCCGGAACAGGCGGGCGCGCAGCGGCGGCTCGGCGGCCAGGTCGAAGGCGCGCCCGGTCTCCTGGGACAGGGCGTGGGCCAGCTCCGCCTCGCCGACCGCGCCGACCGGCAGTCCGGGCGCGTACGCGGGCAGGATGCGCTGGTGCGGCTCCCCTTCGACGGACGGGAAGACGGTGCGCAGGGCTTCGTGGCGGTCGCACACGTCGGCGAGCGCGGCGCGCAGCGCCGGCACGTCCAGCGCTCCGGTGAGCCGGTGGGCCAGCGGAATGTGATATGTGGCGGGCGGGATGTCGTCCATGCGGCTGAGGAACCACAGCCGCCGCTGCCCGTACGACAGCGGCACGCGCTCGGGGCGCGGGGACGCGGGACGCAGCGGCGGCAGCGCCTCGCCCGCGGCCGCCGGGCCCGCCAGCCGCCGCGCCAGCGCCTCCGGCGTCGGGGCCTGGAACAGGCTGCGCGCGCCCAGCGGCACCCCGGTCGCCGCGCGGACCCGCGCGACCAGCCGGGTGGCGAGCAGCGAGTGGCCGCCCAGGCCGAAGAAGTCCTCGTCGGCGCCGACCTGGTCCAGCCCCAGCACCTCGGCGAAGAGCCCGCACAGCAACTCCTCGCGGGGGGTGCGGGCCGCGCGGCCCACGGCGTCCGGGGCGCGCACTCCGGAGGGAGCGGGCAGCGCCGCGCGGTCGAGCTTGCCGTTCGGGGTGAGCGGGAAGCGGTCGAGGACGACGACGGCGGCGGGCACCATGTACTCGGGCAGCAGCCCGGCGAGCCGGGCGCGTACCTCGACCGGGTCGGCGGCCGCGCCGGGCTCGGGGACCAGATAGCCGACCAGACGACGGTCGCCGGGGCGGTCCTCCCGGATCGTCACCGCGGTCTGGGCGACCCCGTCCAGCTTCGCGAACGCCGCCTCGATCTCGCCCAGTTCGATCCGCACGCCGCGGATCTTGACCTGGTGGTCCACCCGCCCGATGTACTCGATGGCGCCGCTCTCCCGGCGCCTGGCCAGGTCACCGGTGCGGTACATGCGGGAGCCCGGCGGGCCGTACGGGTCGGCCACGAAGCGCTCGGCCGTCAGCCCCGGTCGGCCGAGATAGCCGCGGGCGAGCTGGACGCCCGCCAGGTAGAGTTCGCCGGTCTCGCCCGGCGGCAGCTCCACGAGGTCCTGACCGAGGACGTACACCCGGGTGTTCCACACGGGGCGGCCGATGGGCACGGTGTGCGCGCCGGGTTCGGGCACGCACTCCCAGTACGTGACGTCGACCGACGCCTCGGTGGGGCCGTACAGGTTGTGCAGCGCGGCGGTGCCGCCGAGGGTGGCGCGGAACCGCTCGGCGAGCTCCGCGGGGAGCGCCTCGCCGCTGCAGATGACGTCGCGCAGGGACGTGCACGCGGCGGCGGTGGGCTCCTCCAGGAAGAGCTGGAGCATGGAGGGGACGAAGTGGATGGTGGTGATCCGCTCCCGGCGGATCGTCTCGGCGAGATAGCCCGGGTCGCGGTGGCCCTCCGGTCTCGCCATCACCAGCGTCGCCCCGAAGGACAGCGGCCAGAAGAACTCCCAGACCGAGACGTCGAATCCGGACGGGGTCTTCTGCAGCACGCGGTCACCGGCGCTCAGCCGGTACTCCGCCTGCATCCAGTACAGGCGGTTGGCGATGCCGCCGTGCGGCACGACCACGCCCTTGGGGCGTCCCGTGGAGCCGGAGGTGTAGATGACGTACGCCGCGTCATGCGCGGTCAGCGGCCGGGCGGGCCGGTACGGGCCGGCGGGCCCGGCGGCGAGCCGCGCCCGGGTCTCCGCGGTGTCCAGCACCACCGTGGCCGGCCCCTCGGGGCGGGCGTCGGGCGGCAGCACCGCCTCGGCGGCGCTGTGGCTGAGCACCAGCGCGGGAGCGGAGTCCCGCAGCAGGTAGGTGATGCGGTCGGCCGGGTAGTCGGGGTCGACCGGCACATAGGCGGCACCGGTCCTGAGCACGGCGAGCAGCGCGACGATCAGCTCCGTGCAGCGGGGCACGGTGATCGCCACGACGGACTCCGGGCCGACGCCCTGCTCGGCGAGCAGATGCGCCAGCCGGTCGACGCGCCGGTCCAGCTCCGTGTACGTCAGCCGTTCGCTCTCGTGGACCAGGGCGATCCGTTCCGGCGAGCGCGCCACCTGCGCGGCGAACAGCTCCGGCAGGGTCCTGTCCGTACCGGGCAGCGGCACGGCAGTGTCATTCCATTCCACCTCAATGCCCTTCCAGAGCCTGTGAGTGACGTCATCCAACTACGGTGGTGCGGCGGCACAGCGGCCGCGGCGGTGCCCGCTACCGGCAATGGCCGGTAGCGGCCAGCCCCGCCTCAGGGCGGAAGCTGCGGGCGGTGCGGGAGCGCAGCGCATACGGCGTCGTGGCGTCCACGGAGACCCGGCCCGGAGGCCGCTCCGCGCCGTGCCGGACCGCGGCCCAGTCGGGCGTCTGCGACGGGTCCATGGGCACCGGGGGCAACCGCGGCCAGGCCGTGGCGTCGGCGCCCAGGTTCGACCGGGTCACCAGCGCCCACAGCAGGTCCTCGGCGCACCCGACGTCGACGTCGTCGTCCGTGAAGACCACCAGCTTCACGAACGGGTGACGCTCCAGCAGCTCCCGGGCGAGCACCGCGAGCCCGCCGTCCGCGGCCGCCGACTCCTTGCGCACGGCGACCGCCAGCAGCAGCATGCCGCCGCCCGCCGCGGCGAAGTGCAGCCGCCGCACCCGCACCCCCTCGGCCCGCGGCAGCACCGGGCGCAGCGACAGCGCCGCGGAGAGCGCGCCCGCCGCGCCGAGGACGGCCGACTGCTCGCGGCCCGGCCCGATGACGGCCTGGAAGACCGGATCGGACCGATGGGTCACGGCGGTGACGGTCAGCACCGGCAGCCCGGGCCTGGCCCCTCCGTCGAAGCCGAGGAACTCCGGCAGCGAGCCGCGCGGTTCGGCCCCGGGCAGGGCCTCGTCCGCGACGGAGCCGTCGAGGTACCCCTCCAGCACGATCTCGGCCTCCGCCAGGGCGGACACCGGCTGGGTGAGCGCGGGCGCCACTGCCAGCGGCCGCCCGGCCAGTGCCCCGGCGACGGCGAGCTTGTCCAGCCCGTCCGGCAGGAACCGGGTGTTCAGCGCGGACGCCACCATGGCCGCGGGCGGCACCCCGATGTTCACGGTGACCGGCAGCGGCCGGCCCTCCCGCACCGCCTGCTCGTACAGGGCCTTCACCTGCCGGCCGGGCACCATCCACACGGTGAGCCGGTCGCGGCCCACCACCAGCATCCGGTGCGCCGACAGCGCGGTACGGCCCGTCGCCGGGTCCTCCGCGCGCACCAGCGCGGCGGTGAGGTACGGGCCCGCGTCCCGCGGGGTGAGGACCGGCACCGGAAGCCCGGACAGGTCGACCCGCGCTCCTGTGGTCCGGTGCTCCTGGCAGGGCGGGCGCGACACGGCGACGGGCGCCGCGTTCGGGCGGACGGCCTCGGCGACCAGGCGCGCCGCGGTCTCGGGGGCGGCGCGCTCCGGCAGCCCGGGCAGCCAGCGGCGCAGCCGCTCCTCGTCCCCGTACAGGCCGAGCAGCACCGGGCCGCCGGGCACCGCCGTGTAGAGCACCGCGGGCTCGGGGCGCGAGACGCCGCGGGCGGGCACGCCCGCGTAGGCGCGGGCGAAGTGGTCGGCCACCCGCGTGCGGTCCGCCGGCTCGTCGTGCTCCACTACCGCGCCCGGCGGCCCGGCGCGCAGCTCGGCGAGGGCGGCCCGCAGCGACAGGGCCGGCGGCGGCGCCGTCGCGCCGGTCACCGGATCCGCTCCCGTTGCCGCTCCAGGTCCGCGAACCAGGCCCGGAGGTCGTCCTGGAGCAGCAGACCGGTGCCCACCAGGAGTGCCCGGTAGCCCGCCGCCAGCAGCCCTGCGGCCTCGGCCGGGGTGCGGATGCCGCTGGCGCTGACCGGCACGGGGGTGCCCGTCGCCAGGACGGCGGGCAGCAGGGCGCGGCTGCGCCCCAGGTCGCCGGCGTCCCGTTCGCGCTGCCGGATGTCCTTGTTGTTGACGGCCACGACGCAGCGGTCCGCGTGGACGAGGCTCGCCAGCTCGCGCTCGGCGGTCACTTCCACGAACGGCGTGAGCCCGTGGCCGAGGCAGGACTCGATCATCCGCGGGAGGAGGGTCCGCGGCAGCAGCCCCGCGGTGAGCAGGACCGCCGACGCGCCCCGTGCGGCGGCCTCGGCGAGCTGGCGCTCCTTGGTGAGGAAGTCCTTGACGAGCACCGGCAGCCCGGTCGCCGCCACCACCTCCGCCAGCAGCTCCGGACCGCCCCCGAACCACCTGCCTGTCACCACCGACAGCGCGGGGGCGCCCATCTCCTCATACAGCGCGGCGAGTTCCGCCGGGGTCCGGCCCCGGAACAGGTCCGCCCCCTGCGCGCTGCGCCGTTTCAGCTCCATCACGACCGGCGTCCGGGCGGTCAGCAGGGCGGTGGCGAACGACGTACCGGTGGTGGAGGTCATGGCGCGCACTCCACCGCCGCGCGCCGCTCCCGCCACGCCGCCCTGATCGCGTCGACCCGCCGCAGCCTGAGGGACCCGTCGTCGCCGCGCAGCGCGCTGTCCACGTCGATGCCCCGGAAGCCGCGGTGCCGCAGCAGGCCGTCGTACCGGTCGGCGCCGGTGTGGCCGAGGCCGCCGGCCAGCAGGAACGGCAGGTCGGTCCGCTCCAGTACACGGATCGGCGCTGTGGGGTCCAGGGGCATGCCGGTACTGCCGATCCGGCCGTCGTCGGCCACCGAGTCGAAGAGGAAGAGATCGGCCCCCGCGCGCCGGTACGCGTCCGCCAGCGGCTCCTCCACGACCTGACCGCCTCGCGCGTGCAGCACCTTGACCAGCGTGACGTCCGGCAGCGCCGCTCTGATCCGCCGCACCCGGGCGGGCGCCGGGTAGCCGTGCAACTGGACCCAGCGCACCCCCGACGCCGCGACCACTTCCCGCAGCCGCTCCGGGTCGTCCAGGAGCGTGACCAGCACCGGTTCGACGGCCACCTGCCGGGCGCAGCGGGCCAGTCGGACGAGCCGGGACAGGGACAGCTCCCGCCGCCCGCCGGGCACGCCGTGCCACAGCCCGGCCAGCTCGACGGGGAAGCCGGACATCCGGCGCAGCTCGTGGACATCGGTGACGCCGCACACCTTCAGCAGCACGGCGCCTCAGCCCTCTCCGCCGGGCAGCTCCGGCAAGGCGGCCAGGGAGCGGGCCACGGCCTCGGGGTCCATGCCCTCGTCACCCAACTCGCCCGCCAGGTGCTTCTCGTACGCGCCCAGGTCGAAGTGGCCATGCCCCGACAACCCGAACAGGATCACCCGCGGCCGGCCCTCCTCGCGGCAGCGCACCGCTTCGTCGATCACCACGCGGACGGCGTGCGTGGACTCCGGGGCCGGCACGATGCCCTCGCTGCGGGCGAAGACCAGTCCGGCCTCGAAGCAGCGGGTCTGCGGCACGGCCCGCGCTTCGATCAGCCCCTCCGTCACGGCATGGCTGACCAGCGGTGAGATCCCGTGGTAGCGCAGGCCCCCGGCGTGGATCGAGGGCGGGATGAAGGAGTGCCCGAGGGTGTGCATGCGCAGCAGCGGCGTGAGCCCCGCGGTGTCCCCGAAGTCGTAGGCGACCCGGCCGCGGGTCAGCGTGGGGCAGGCCGCCGGTTCCGCCGCGACGACCTGGACGCCGTCCCCGCCGCGCAGCCGTGCGCCGAGGAAGGGGAAGGCCAGCCCACCGAGGTTGCTGCCGCCGCCGGCGCAGCCCACGATCAGGTCCGGGTAGTCCTCGGCCATGTCCAGCTGTGCCATGGCCTCCTGCCCGATCACCGTCTGGTGCAGGACGACGTTGTTGAGCACGCTGCCGCCGGCGTAGTTGGTGTGCGGGTCGTTCATGGCCAGTTCCAGCGCCTCGGAGGTGGCGATCCCCAGGCTGCCGGGGCAGTCCGGATCCTGGTCGAGGATCCGGCGGCCGACGTCCGTCTCACGGGAGGGGCTGGGCAGACAGGTGGCGCCGTAGGCGTGCATCAGGGCACGCCGGTGCGGTTTCTGGTGGTAGCTGACCCGCACCATGTGCACCTGGACCTCGAGGCCGAAGAGCGCGCCCGCCAGCGCCAGCGACGATCCCCACTGCCCGGCGCCGGTCTCCGTCGTCAGCCGTCTGATGCCCGCCTGCTTGTTGTAGAAGGCCTGCGGGAAGGCGGTGTTGGGCTTGTGGCTGCCCGCCGGGCTGACGCCCTCGTACTTGTAGTAGATCCGCGCCGGCGTGCCCAGCGCCTTCTCCAGACGGCGGGCGCGGAACAGCGGGGACGGCCGCCACTGCGCGTAGACCTGCCGGACCGGGTCCGGGATCTCGATCTCACGCGTCGTGGACAGCTCCTGTTCCGCCAGTTCCTTGGGCATGATGCCGGTCAGGTCGCCGACCGAGGCCGGGGCGCCGGTCGCCGGGTGCAGCGGCGGAGCGAGGCCGGGCAGGTCAGCGGCGATGTTGTACCAGGACGTGGGGATGCGGACGTCGCTGAGCTGGTACTTGATGGATTCCACGGCGGGCTTGTCCTCTCGGTCAGTCGGTGCGGGGCGCGGCTGTGCGGGCGGCCTCCGCGTCGGCGTCCGCTGCCAGCGAGCCGGCGACGAACCGGTCGTCGGTGCCCTCGACGAAGATGCGCGGATGCTCGCGGCGGAGTCCGGCCAGTACCTCGTCGTACGGCAGGTCGTCGAACTCGCCGTGCTCCTTGATCAGTTCCATGTGGGTCCCGCCGCGCTCGTCGTAGGGGTGGTAGACGCTGTCGGCGGTCCCGTCGAACTCCATCGGCTCGATGCGGTAGAGGCGGCACAGCAGCCGGTTGAACACCGGCGTCGCGCGGATCCACCGGTCCAGGCGGAGCGAGGTCAGGGCGTGGTAGTGGAAGATGTCCCCGCCGATGAACTCCCGTACGGCTTCCGAGGACAGGTGGTTGCGGACGTCGGTGAACACGAGCCGGCCGGGGATCCCCACGCAGCGCAGCGCGGAGACGTAGAGCACGGACTTGTGGATGCACAGTCCCTTGCCGGTACGGACCACCTGCGAGGCGGTCAGGCCGCGGCGGGTCAGGTCCGCGCCGTAGATCTCGTAGCGGATCTGGTCGCGCACGGCGTAGTAGAGGCGTACGGCGCGCTCCCGGTCGCTGGTGCCCGCGCCGTGGAGCGCCTGGCCGACGAACCGCCGTACCTCGGGCGAGTCGTGGTCGAGGAAGGCGGTGCGGGCGAGTGCGGAGTCGTGATTCATGGGGCCTCGTCGGGTCGGAGGGACGGACCGGGGTCCGGGGGAGAGCCCGGCTACAGGCCCAGGCCGGCGGCGATGCGGGACGACTGGACCTCGGAGGTGCCCGAGTAGATCGTCCCGGCGACCGCGTTGCGCAACTCCTGCTCCAGGCCGTACTCGGCGGTGTAGCCGTTGCCCCCGAAGATCTGCACGGCACTCAGCGCGGAGGTCAGGTTGGCCTCGCTGACCACCCGCTTGGTCATCGCGAGATCGGCGGCGACGTTCTCGCCCCGGGTGTGCTTCTCCGCCGTGTCGTAGAGCCATTTCCGGGCGCTCTCCACGCCGATCCGCATATCCACGATCTTGTGGGAGACGGCCTGGAAGCCGCCGATCGGCCGGCCGAAGGCCCGGCGCTCCTTGGCGTACGCGACGCAACGCTCCAGGCGCCGCTGCATCTCGCCCAGGGTCACGGCGAAGGAGCACAGGATCTCCCACCGCATGACGTGGTCCAGGATCAGGAAGCCGGTCCCGGCGCGGCCGATCAGGTGGTCGGCCGGGATCCGGCAGTCGTCGAGGAACAGCTCGCAGAACGGCGACGACCTCAGTCCCATCTTCGCGATGGGGTTGCCGAAGGCCAGGCCGGGTGTGCCGCGCCGCAGCAGGAACGCGCTGATCCCCAGCGGCCCGGCGCAGGCGTCGGTCCTGGCGTACACCACGACGAGCTCGGCGACCGGGCCGTTGCTGACGAACGTCTTGGAGCCGCGCAGCACGTACGCGTCGCCGTCGCGCACCGCGGTGGTCCGCATGCTCATCATGTCCGAGCCCGCGTCCGGTTCGCTGATGGCGTGGGCGCCGATCAGCGAACCGTCGCACACCCCCGGCAGATACCGCTGCTTGAGCTCGGCGGAGCCGAAGCGCTGCAGCGGCACCCCCGTGCTGACCATGTGGGTGGTGACGGAGAAGTTCAGCCCGCCGTTGCGGCAGCCGTACCCGAGGGCTTCGAGGACGTACATGGTCGTCAGGAGGGACTGCCCGAGTCCGCCCCAGTCCTCGCCGAACGGCAGTCGCAGGAGCCCGCTGTCCCGGACGGCGTCCCAGGGACCGCGGGGGAACTCCGCCGCCGCGTCGTACGTCAGGTGCCGGTCGCCGAACTTCTCGAACCAGGGGGTGAGCCCGTCGCGTAACCGCGTCTGCTCACCGGTCCATTCGATCACGGGGACTCCTGCGTCGTCGTCTGTCGTCTGCCATCGGTCGGCGTCCTCAGTAGTGGGAGGAGTGCGCGCCGCTGAGCGAATGCCGTTCGTCGCCGCGCAGCGCCGGGGTGAAGACGCAGACCAGGCGCAGGTCCTCGGCGGGGTGGGCGATGAGCCAGTGCGCGTCGTGCCGGTCCAGCGCGTAGAGGGTGCCGGGGGTGATGGGATGGCTGTCGCCGGCCATGTCCACGACCTCACCGCTGCCGGAGATGCAGTAGCACGCCTCGAGGTGGTGCTTGTACTCCAGCAGCGACTTGGTTCCGGCCGACACCACGGTGTCGGTGACGGTGTATCCCATGCCGTCCGAGTCCAGCAGGAAGCGGCGGCTGAGCCCGTTGCCCCAGTCGACGGACGGGACGTCCGCGAGCCGACGGATGATCATGGATTCCTCCCCGTGGACGTGTCTGTAGCGCTTCCGGGCGGTCCCGCAGCGCTTTCGAGCAGCTCCGCGACGCAGGCGCGGGCTTCGGTGACCGGATCCGCCCCGGTGAGCAGCGCCCGCTCCAGCCGGGCGACCACGGCGGTTCCGACGACCGCGGCGTCCGCCCCCAGGCGGCCGACCGCGGCGACATCGGCGGCGGTACGGACACCGAAGCCCACCGCGACGGGTACTTCGGTCAGCTTCTTGAGCCTGCTCAGGACCGGTTCCAGGGATCCCCGATCGAGAGCGGCGGACCCCGTGCGCCCGTAATGGGCGACGAGGTAGAGATAGGCCGAGGCGGTGCGCGCCGCCTCCTCCAGCACGGCCGGGTCGGACCGGGCGTAGCAGGTCGTCACCATCGGCTGGCCGAGGTGGGCGGCGGCCTCCAGACACCCCGGCCGCGCCCGGGGCGGCGCCCCGTGCACCAGCACGCCGTCCGCTCCGGCGTCGCGGGCCCGTGCGAGGAACTCCCGCGGGCCGACGGGGTGGACGGAGGCCCGCCAGTCGGCGAGCAGAGCCACCCGGGTGTGCCGCATCCGCGGGCGTACGCGGGCCAGCAGATCCAGGGTCCACGCCAGGTCGACGCCGCTGTCCAGGGCCCGCAGCGCCGAACGGCGGATGACCGGCCCGTCGGTGATGGAGTCGGGGAACGGCACGGCCAGTTCGAGGCAGTCCACGCCGGACTCGTCCAGCATCAGCAGCAGTTCCTCGAAGCGCTCCGGCGGGCCCGGATCCCCGGCGTTGAGGAACAGGGCGAGTCCCGGATCATGCGCTCCGCGGCCGGGGAAGAACCGGCGCGGCTCAGCCATGGACACCCGCCCCGGCCGTGCGGTCGCCGCCCCGCGCACCGCCGGGACGGCGCGTACGGTCGGCCCGCAGCCGCTCCACGAGCCGCAGCGCGGCGCCGTCGGCCAGCGCGTCCTCGGCGGCGGCGAGTGCGGTCGCCCAGTCCGGCCGGGCGCCGGAGAGGACGGCGGCCGCCGCGGCGTTGAGACCGATGCTGCGCAGCGCCGCACGAGGGCCCCGCCCGGCGAGCAGCTCCCTCAGATACGTCTCGGGCGGCACCCCGTCCGGGGCGGGCGCGAGGTCCGCCAGCGTGCCCTCGGCGGGGCTCAGCGCCCGTAGCGTGTGCGGCCCGATGCGCAGCGGCGGGCCGTCGTGCGGACGGACGACGTTGTCGGCGAAGCTGACCAGCTCGTCGACGCCGAGGTCGTTGTGCAGCAGCCAGATACGGCGCTCGGCCGCGGCCCGGCGCGAGACGAGGCCGGTGAGCACCGTGCGGGCGTGCGGCTCGGCGATGCCGGTGAGCTGTGCGGCGACCGGTACGCGCGCCAGCAGCGGGCCGAGGGTGTTCACGGCCCCGCCGACCTGCTTCAGCCCGTACGGCAGGATGCGCCGGGCCAGCGTGGTCAGCTCGACCGGGTACACGAAGCCGCCGGCGAACGCGATGCCGTGGCGGCCGAGCCCGTCCTCGCACTGCGCGTAGGAGGAGGCGAGGGGAATGCCCAGCCGCTCCAGGATGTCGACCGAGCCGGTGCGGCTGGTGTGGCCGCGTGAGCCGGTCTTGACGATCCGTACGCCCAGGGTCGCGGCGAGCAGTACGGCGGCCGTGCTCAGGTTGACGGTGGGCGGGCCGCCGCCGGTGCCGACCATGTTCACCGTCCCCGGCCATGCGGCGGGCATCGCCTCGCCGCCGCGGGGTCCGCTCGCGCGCCGTTCGTCGAGCGAGCGGAGGAGGGCGTCGAGGGTGGCGGCGGCCGGCAGCCGGGTCGACAGCGCGGTGAGCACCGCGAGGGCTTCGGCGTTCGGTGTGTCACCGGTGTGCAGCCGGTCCCAGAAGTCCGACCAGGCGCGGACGGGCACGGGGTCGCCGACGATGAGGGCGGGCAGCAGATCGGGCACCGCTATCGCGTCCCCGCCGCCGCGTCCGCCGTGTCGCAGAACGCGTCGATCGCGGCGACGGAGCGGAAGTTGTCCGGGGCGATGTCCAGGACGTCCAGGTCCAGTCCGTAGGTGGCTTCGAGCCAGCTCACCAGGGTGAGCAGGCCGAGGCTGTCGATGACGCCGCCGGCCAGCAGGTCGTAGTCGTCGGCCAGGTCGTCGGGTCCGATGTCGAGGGCGAACTGCTCGATGAGGTACTTCTTGATCTGCGCGGTGCGGTCCATGGTCAGTCTCCGGTTCGTCGGCTCGGTCGGCGGATGGGCGGGGCGGGAGTTCGCGGGCCGGCGCCGATCGCCGCCGCCAGCGCGGTGCGGTCGAGCTTTCCGGTCGAGGTGCGCGGTAGCGGCCCATCGGCCCACCGGACGGCCTTCGGCAGCGCGGCCCGCGGCAGCCGGCGCCCCAGGTACCGGCGCAGCGCGAGACTGTCGAGGGTGGCCGTGACGGTACGGCGCACGACCGCGTGCAGCACCTTGCCGGCCTCCTCGTCGGGCAGCGCGAGCACCGCGGCTTCCTCGATCTCGTCGTGCGCGCTCAAGGCGGCTTCGAGTTCCGCCGTGTTCACGCGGATGCCGCGCACCTTCACCACGAAGTCCCGGCGGCCCTCCAGCGTCAGCGTGCCGTCGGGGTGTCTGCGCACCAGGTCGCCGGTGCGGTAGAAGAGTCCGGTCGCCGCGGCGTCCGGGTGCGGAACGAACGGGCTCACCGGTGGGGCGGCGCCGACGTAGCCGGTGGTCTGGAACGGTGTGCGGACGACGAGTTCGCCCCGCCCCGCGCCGCGCAGCACGCTGCCGTCATCGCCCCGGAGCCATGCGCGCGTGCCGGCCACCGGACGGCCGAGCGGCAGGGAGCCGTGCGGCATCGGGGCGTCGGTGTCGATCTCGTGGACGAAGCTGTCGTTGGTCTCGGTGCAGCCGTAGACGTTGTGGAAGCGCGCCTGCGGAAAGAGGGCCGGCAGGGCGGCGAAGGCCCGCTCGGAGATCGCGTCACCGGTGATCAGGACATGCCGGACGGAGGCCAGACGCGCGGCGCCGGTGTCCGAGGCGGCGCGGGCGAGCAAGGCGTAGAGCAGGGGCACCCCTTGGACGACATGGACGGGCCGCGCCCGGAAGACCGCTGCCAGGTGGCCGGGGTTGGCGGCGAGGTCCTGGTCGACGACAGCCACGCAGCCGCCGCTGCCCAGCGTTGTCCAGATGTCGAACAGGCACAGGTCGAAGGTGAGGGGTGCGTGGTTGAACACGGTGCTGTCGGCCCCGACCGCGAAGTGGCCGGCCGCCCATGAAGTGAAGCGGTCGAGCGCGCCGAAGGTGACCGGCACGACCTTGGGGACCCCCGTGGAGCCCGACGTGGTGAGCAGCAGGGCGACGTCGTCAGGGTCACCCGGCACCGGGTCGAGCCCCGCCGTGCCGCCCTCGCCGGGCCCCGTGTCCTTGCCCGACCCGGTCTCCTTCGGCCCTCCCGACGTGAGGTCGCCGGGGTCCGGCAGCCGTTCGGCGCCGGCGGCGGCCAGCAGGACCGGCAACGCCTCCTCGCCCAGGTCGACCGGGGCGATGAGCACGGGCCGGCGCACCAGGAGGCAGGCGAGTACCACGGCCACGGATTCCGGTGACTTCTTGGCGACGAGGGCGACCGGGGAGCGAACGCCGTCCGTACGCAGCCTCTCGGCCGCCCGGCCGGCCATGGCGATGAGCCGCCCGTAGCCGATCTCACGGCCGTGCCAGAGCAGCGCCGGGGCGTCGGGGCGCCGTACTGCGTGCCGGATGATACGCGCCGGCAGATGACTCGACATCGGGCAGTCCTTCCTCGGCACAGAGCCGCACAAAAGGAAACGACGAAAGGCGACGGAGTGAAAAGGGAACGGCGCATCGGCGCGAGGTATGAAGGAATACCAAGATGTTGATGACCGAACCTTTATGGACGTGCGGGGTGGGGAAATCCGGCCCTGCACGGGAATGGCCGAGCAGTGCGTCACCGACTCAGCGGAGCGGTGCCCTCAGCCCCACTCGAAGTCGCCTTCGTCGTCCGCGCGCCCGCGGCAGGTGGTCCGCCGGCTCCCCAGCGCCACGGCGGTCGACAGTGATTTCTTGCCTCTTGCCGACGGCGCCGCCGAACCCACGACCGTCCCCCGAGCCGTGCGCCCCGCCGTACCGGCGGGCCCGCACGCAGTCCGTCCTGCCATGGTGTCGTGCACTCCCTCCAACTGACCGCCCGCCGAAGGAGTTCCCTCCTCGGAAGGCGCTGATGGAAGTAACTCTGCCGATGGAAAAAACGCCAGTAAAGTGACGAAGGCTGGCAGCCAAGGGACATGACGCCCACCGGCCAGCAAAATGATCCATTCCGTTTTCGCGCCGTGGGGGGTCTCGGTGGATATCGAAGAGGACCGGAAAGTGCTCGCGGATCTGTACAGAAGCATGCTGAAGGAACCCACGCTGGAAATCCGCGAGTTACGGGAGCGCACCCGACTTGACCAGCAGACCTTCAGTGAGGCGACCCGGCTGCTGCGGGAGGTCGGCCTGCTCGCCGACGCCGGGCCCGACCGGCTGGCCACCGTCTCCACCGAGAAGGCGCTGGCCCGGCTGGCGTGCATGGCCGAGGAGTCGGCCGACATGTGGCTGGCCGACTCGGTGCGCCTGCGCAAGGCGATCCGGCTGCTGTGCACGGAGCTGGCCGACCAGTACCACGACCAGACGAGCCTGGCACCGGCGGAGCTGATCGTCGGGATGGACAGGATCTCCGAATGCCTGGAGGACTCCGCCGAGATCGCGGTCAACGAGGTGCTGAGCATGCACCCCGGGCCCGTGATCGAGAGCCGGACCCCGGACCGCATCGCCCGGAACCAGCGCGTCCTCAAGCGCGGCGTCGCCATGCGCACCATCCATCTGGCCTCCACCAGCCGGGTCCCCAACGGCCTGCGCTATCTGCGGGAACTCCAGGGCATGGGCGCCGCGATCCGGCTGGCGCCCACCATCCCCTTCCGTCTCATCGTGATCGACGACGTCATGGCCTTCACCCCGGCCCCCGGAAACGAGGCGCAGGCCGCCGCGCTGGTCACGCGCGGCCCGATCATCACCCATCTGCTCCGCCGGGTCTTCGAGCACTGCTGGCACTCGGCGACGGCGCTGGACAGCGCGGCGCCCGACGGGCCCGGTGAGCACGCCCCGCCGCTGGACACCCAGCAGTTCACCGTGCTGCAGATGCTCAACGCCGGTCTCAAGGACGAGGCGATCGCCCGGGAACTGGGCGTCTCCATCCGGACCCTGCGCCGGATCACCGCGGACCTGATGGACAAGCTGGGTGCCACCAGCCGCTTCCAGGCGGGCGTGCGCGCCCAGGAACTCGGCTGGCTCGCTTCGGACGGCGGCTCAGGCAGCGGGTACCGCCGCGAACATCCCGAGGCAGATGTAGACGGCCCCGACCACGAGCGGTTGCCGGCGCAGGAACCGGGGGCTGCCGCGGAGCCAGGCGCCCAGTAGGCCGCCTGCCAGGGCGTACGCGACGTCGAGCGTCAGCGCGATGGCGAAGAACACCGCGCCCAGCACGAGCATGTGTCCCCGAGCCGCCGCCGTGCCCGCGTCGGCGCTGACGAACTGCGGCAGGAAGGCGAGGAAGAACAGTGCGACCTTCGGATTGAGCACGTTCACCAGGACGCCGGCCCGGAACACCCGCACCAGGGGCGTCGGGGCCGCCGTCCCGGACAGGTCGAGTGCGGACGGGCGCCTGATGGCCCGTACGCCGAGATGGACGAGATAGACGGCTCCGGCGTATTTCAGGACGGTGTAGGCGACGTCGGAGCGCGCGATCAGGGCGGAGAGGCCGAACGCGGCGGCCGCGATGTGGACCAGGGTGCCGGCCTCCACGCCGAGGGCCGAGCAGAGCCCGGCGCGGCGGCCCTGGCTGACGCTCCGGGTGAGGACGTAGACGAGGTTCGGTCCGGGGACCAGGATCAGCACGAGGGAGGCGGCGACGAAGGCGAGCAGCCGCGAGGTCTCCGGGATCACGCGCGCTCCGCCGCGATGCGGTGCCTGCGGCGGGGCAGGGGAGGGGACCCGGTTTCGCGGCGGAGCGGGGCAGCAGAAGGACTCATGTCCCCTAGCCTGACGGCGCGAGAAGAACTCCACCCGGGCCAACGAAGGGGAAAGTGGACCGGATGACGGATCCTTCGGAGCTGCTGCTCCTGCTCGGCGACTGGATGGCCGGCCCCGGCCCGCTGTACGGCAAGCTCGCGCACGCGCTCCACCGCGCCGTACTGGCCGGGGATCTCGGCTCCGGCGCACGGCTTCCCTCCGAGCGCGGCCTCGCGAAGGCCCTCGGCGTCAGCCGGGCCACCGTCGTCGCGGCCTACGACGAACTGCGGGCGCTCGGGGCGGTGGAGAGCCGGCGGGGGAGCGGCACCCGGGTCGCCGCGCGGCCGGTGCCCCGGTCGGCGGGCCGCGACGGCCGGGTCTCCGGCGGGCGCGCGACCGCGCTGCTGCAACGGCTGGTCGACCGGCGCGACGAGACCATCTCGCTGGCCATGGCGGCGGAGCCGGCGGCGGCCGAAGTCCGGGAAGCGCTCCACGAGGTGCTGAGCACGGACCTGACCGGGCTCATGGCCGACACCGGGTACCACCCGAGCGGCCTCCCCGGCCTGCGGCGCGCCGCCGCGGACCACTTCACCGCCGCCGGACTGCCCACGACACCCGAGCAGGTGCTGGTCACCACGGGGGCGACCCAGGCCCTGGGGCTCGTGGCGCAGCTGTATCTGCGCAGGGGCTCGGGCGTCGTGGTGGAGTGCCCGAGCTGGCCCGGCTGCCTGGACGTGTTCCGCGCCGCCGGAGCCCGGCCGTACGCCGTGCCCCTGGACCAGGACGGGATCCGCGTCGACGGACTCGCGGAAGCGCTCACCCGGCACCGTCCCGAACTGCTGTACGTCACGCCGACCTATCACAACCCGACCGGCGTGCTGATGTCGGAGGGGCGCCGGCGTCGGGTCGCCGAACTCTGCCGCCGCCATGCCGTACCCGTTCTGGAGGACATCGCCTACGACATCGGCGTCGGGGAGGCGGCGGGGGAGCCCGCGCCCATCGCGGCCTTCGCCGAACCGGGCGCCGGGCCGGGAACGGACACGCGTACCGGTACGCGTACGGACACGCACACGGCTGCCGAAGTGCTCACGGTGGGCTCGCTGGCCAAGGCCGTATGGGGAGGGCTGCGCATCGGCTGGGTCCGCGGACCGGCCGACGTGGTCGGGCGGCTCGCCCGGCTGAAGGCCCTGGCCGACCTCGGCAGCCCGGTTCTCGACCAGGCCCTCGCCGCGCGGCTGCTGCCCCGGCTCGACGAGCTGAAGGCCCGCCGGGCCGTGACGCTGCGCCGGCGCCTGGACCATCTCGAAGGACTGCTCGCGGCCCGGCTGCCCGCCTGGCGGTGGAGCAGGCCGGCCGGCGGGTCCGCGCTGTGGGTACGGCTGCCCGGCGACACCGACGCCCAGGTGTACGCCCAGGTGGCGCTCCGGCACCGGGTCGAGGTCGTCCCGGGAGCCGTGACCGACGCGAGCGGCGCGCACGACAGCCACATCAGGATCCCGTTCAGCCTCCCCGAGGACCGGCTCACCGACCTCGCGGACCGCCTCGCCGCGGCCTGGGCGGAGCTGGGGGCCGGTCGGCCCTGTCCAGAGCCAGTGCCGCCAGGGCCTCCGGAGCGCCGGACTGACCCCGGACTCCGGGGAAGGCGTTGATGTCCACGATCAGCGGGGTGCCGCCGCCCGTGTCGATGATGTCCACGCCGTAGACGTCCAGCTCGAAGACCTCGCCGACCCGGCGCACCAGGGCGGGCCAGCCGGGTGGCAGGTGGTCGGGGTCGAGAGGCAGAGTGGGACCCCGCCCCTCAGGGGAGAGTTCGGAGCGGCGCAGGGCGGCGAAGAGCCGCTCCCCGACGGCCCACAGTTTGTGGTCCCAGCCGCTGTTCGGCGCGAACTCCTGGACCACGACCGGCTCCCGCGGCCATGCGGCGGCGAGCTCCCGCAGGTCCAGGTCGTCATCGAGGCGGGCAACCAGGTCGTGCCGTCGGCTGTGGCGGCTCTTGACCACCACCGGGCCGGGCAGCGGGGGGCCGGACGCCAGGTGGGCGAGTGTGGTGGCGCTGCGGGTGGCTGCGAACGGGAGGCCGGCCCGCCCGGCCTGTTCCGCCATCGCCGTGCGGTCCTGGCACAGCGCGGTCGCCGCGGCCGAGTTCACCACGGGGGCGCCGCGCCGCTCGAGGTCGCGGGCGAGGGCCAGCGCCGGTGGCGTACGCGACTTCAGCAGGTACACGTCGGCGAGCGGTCCGGGGACTTCATCCACTGCTGCCGGATCCAGTCTCTCCACCCGGTGTTCGGGGGTGAGAAGGGCGGCAGTGGCGGCCAGCAGCGGATGTCCGGGGTCTGCCGTGATCAGGCCGATCCTCATACGCTCTCCCGCGCTGCCGCGGCGACCTGCACCGGGCGTGCCCCGGGCGTCATCGGCATCCCGCCGACCGCGCCGCGCTGGTCCGGCCGACAGGCGGAGGACAGCGCGGTCGCGCCGGACACACCGCCTGTGCGTGCCAGCCCGAGTACCGCTCGGGCCACCCGCGCCGCCGCGTCCGGGACCTGACGGAAGCTCGGGAAGTCGTTCACGTCGACGACCACCGGCCCCTCCGGACCCAGCAGCACGTCCACTCCGTACAGGTCGAGGCCGTAGACCGCCCCGACCTCGGAGACGATCGCGGCCACCTCGGTCGACAGCGGTACGCGGCGTTCTGGGACCGAACGGTCCGGGTGGAGCGGGGAGCGGCGCTCGGTCGCGTACAGCTCGCCGCCCACGCAGTACACCTTGACGTCGATGCCCGAGTTGGCCACGTAGGGCTGGGCGATGAGCATGCCCTCCCCGGCCAGTTCGGGGGCCATCTCGGCGAGTCGATCCGGCGACGGCACCAGATGGACGGCCCGCCCCGAGCTGCCGTCAGCGGGCTTGACCACCAGGGGGAATTCCGACGCCGGTATCTCCGCCAGCAACTCGGGCCGTGCCGCGGCGTAGGTCGGCGGCAGCGGAAGCCCGCGGCTGCGACCGATGGCCGCGGCCAGTGCCTTGTCGCGTACATTTCGTATCGACCGGGCGTCGTTGACCGTCGTCATTCCGGCCGACGCGGCGGCTTCGAGCAGGGTGAGCCCTGGGCCGCCTGAGACCGTCTTGAGCACCCACGCGTCATGGGCACCCGCCCGCACCGCCTCGGTCATGCGCAGGAGGGAACCGCCCGGCCGCACCACGTCCACCTGATGCCCCCAGGCGGTCAGCTGACGGATCACCTCGATCGGCATGCCGTCGTGACGGTAGTGCTCCTCCACCAGGAAGCAGAGCCTCATCGACCTTCCTCGTAACCGCCGGATGTCCGCCGACCCTCATCCGGCGAGCTGTGCCGTCACAGGATGTCATGCGCTGCCCTGCGGTGATCTTCCCGGTCAGCCGGTCGCGACCGCAGGCGTGGGTGCTCCGGGCGGTCGTCACCGTCCGGAGCACCCACGCACGGCGGAGTCACTCCTGGCCTACCCGGCCTACCTGGCGAGTTCGGCCGGTTCGTCCAGCCGCCTCAGCTTCTGCGGATTTCGCACCACGTAGATCCGGGTGACCCGCCCGTCCTCCACCACGAGGCTCACCGCGGACGGCTCGCCGTCGATCTCGATCCGGCCCGCCGGCGCACCGTTGAGCCACACGGCCGTCGTCTCGAGCGCCGCCACCACCCGGTGCGCTCGCGCGAGCAACGGCGCCACCAGTCCGGCGCCGTGGATCGGAGCCAGAGCGGCGGCCACCAGTCCGCCGCCATCGGCGACCATGACCACGTCCGGCGCCAGGACCTCCATCAGCTCCTGCAACTGCCCGGTTCGCAGCGCGGCCAGGAACCGCTCCACCACGGCCCGCTGCTCCGACCGGCTCACCCGCGCCCGAGGCCGCCGGGCCGCCACATGCTCGCGTGCCCGCCGCGCGATCTGGCGCACCGCGGCCGCGGACTTCCCGATGGCCTCGGCGATCTCGCCGTAGGGCAGCTCGAAGACCTCGCGCAGCACGAACACGGCCCGCTCGGTCGGCCCGAGCGTTTCCAGGACCGTCAGCATCGCGATCGAGACGCTCTCCGCGAGTTCGACGTCCTCGGCTACGTCAGGGCTGGTCAGCAGCGGTTCCGGCAGCCACTCGCCGACGTAGTCCTCGCGGCTGCGCGACAACGTCCGCAGGCGGTTGAGCGCCTGCCGCGTGACGACCCGGACGAGGTACGCCCGCGGATCGTACACCTGCGCGTGGTCGACGTCGGCCCACCGCAGCCAGGACTCCTGCAGCACGTCCTCCGCGTCGGCCGCCGAGCCGAGCATCTCGTAGGCGACCGTGAACAGCAGGCTGCGATGGGCGACGAACGGGTCGTGGGTCATGCCGTCGATGCCACGCCGGACGTCTCCGGGCGCTCTGCCAGCGGAATCTCGCAGGCGTCGGAGTAGCCCTGCGACGTGACCCCGTTCGCGTTGTTGTTCCTGGTCGCCATGTTGACGAACGCGACGTATGCGGTGAGCTCGACCATCGCCGCCGGGCCGAGCCGGTCCAGCAGACCCGCGTACAGCTCGTCGGTGACGGTCGGCGGCGTGTTCGTCATGGCCTCGGCGTACTCGAGGACGTCCCGCTCCAGCGGGGTGAACACCTCCGACTCCCGCCAGCGCGGCACCTGGCTTGCCTTGGTCAGGTCCAGGTTCTCGTTCTGCGCCTGGAAGTAGCCGATGTCGAGGCACCAGCTGCAGCCGACCTGTGCCGCGACGGCCATGTGCGCGAACGACTTGAGGCTCGCGTCGGCCGCATCCCACTCGCTCAGCTTGGCCGAGAACTCCAGGTTGGAGGTGGCGACCTTGGGGCTGTGCCACACCACCTCGACGGGCTCGGGCACGGCACCGAGCTGCTTGATCATGGCCTCGCTCATCTCGGTGGGAAGCTCCGCCTTGGGAATGCGCAGTGTCATGGTGGTCCTTGTCAGTTGGGCCTGTTTGACATGAAGACACCGCCACCCCCTCGAATGTGACAACGGGTTGGGCGATGGCCCGGTCCCCACGCAGTCGGCCCCTGCCGGCTCCGTGATCCTTGCGTCCTGGCCCTATCCCCTCGGGGCAAGGTCGGGCAGGCTGACCATATGAACTTGGCCGAATATGCGAACGCGCATCTCGCCGGCTGGCCCGCGCTCTCGCGGGGGAGTGCGGGGTGTGGAGCACGGCATTGCCTGTGTGCCGGCGGCCGGGAGATCGTGCACTTCCATGACGGCAACGAGGTCGACGTTCACCTGACCCATGACATGATCCACAGGCTGCGTCCGGCTCTGCGCACGTCCAGCGCTCTCCAACTGCCCGCGGCATCGGGGTGGATCACGGTCCGGCTCGAGACAGGCTCCGACATCGACCTGCTCGCCACGCTCGTCAGTGCCGCGCTGCTGGCGACGGGAGGCGAGCCGGGGGCGGCCGAATCGGCTCGAACCGACCCCTGCACCCGGGAATCAACGCCGGTCTCCCGCGGCTGTCCGGACCAGCGATTGCGACGAGCCTTCAGATGGCGTCGTAAGCGGTAGGGGCAGCAGTCTCCGGTTGAGGCGGGCGATGGTGTGCCGATTGCGGCAGGCTCCGACCGTCTGGGCCTGGGGTGGGCCGTCAGCCCGATACGGCCTTGGCCCAGCCCCGGGCGATCTTCTCCTGCGCCTTCGCCGACTGGGCCTCGGTCGGGAATTCCGGCGTCCCCTCGACCGTCGGCAGCCGTGCGGCGGCGGCTTCGTCAAGGGTGCCGTCCTCCTCCATGACGTCCTTCAGCACCGGGCGGGCGTAGCCCCCGAGCCGGAGGTTCTGGCCCTCCGGGCTGAAGAGGTACTCCTGCCACAGGCGCGCGGCGGCGGGGTGCGGGGCGTCCTTGTTGATCGCCATCGCGTAGTACTGGCCGAAGCTGCCGTCGAAGGGGATGGAGACCTTCCAGTCCACGCCCTCGCTGCGGAACTCGTCGGCGTACCCGAGGTTGACGAAGTCCCAGTCGATGCTGATGGGGGTGTCGCCCTTCACGATGGCGGCCGGGGTGGACTCGGCGGGGTTGAAGTTGCCGATCCTCTTGAGGCCGGCGAAGAAGTCGATGCCGGGCTGGATGTCGTCGAAAGACCCCTTGTTCGCCAGGGCGGCCGCATACACGCCGGCGAAAGCGGCGCCGGCCTTGGTGGGGTCGCCGTTGAGCGCGACCTTGCCCTGGTATTCGGGCTTCTCCAGATCGGCGAAGGCCTGCGGACAGGTCGTGATGCGCGTGGCGTCGCAGCCGATGGAGATGTAGCCGCCGTAGCCGTTGTACCAGCGGGCCTGGGAGTCCTTCTGATTCCTCGGGATCGAGCCGTATGCGGCGACCTTGTAGGGAGCGAGCAGATTCTGCCGGGCCGCGTCCTGCGCGAAGGTGTCACCGACGTCGATCACGTCGGGAGCGTCTGCCCGACCCCGGTTCCTCTTGATGGCGTCGATCTCGCTTTGGCTGGAGCCCTGCGGATTCTCGACCCGGACGTCGATCCCGTACTTTCGTTCGAAGCCGTCCAGCAGGGCGCCGTAGCCGGCCCAGTTGCGCGGGAGCGCGATCGCGTTGAGCGTCCCCTCTTCCTTCGCCGCGGCGACCAATGCGTCCATGCCACCCACGCGCTCGGCGGAGGTGGCCACCGACGGCTTCTCGGGCGCCGCGGCGGGCGTGCCGTTGTCGCTGCAGGAGCTCAGGACCAGTGCAGTGAGGGCGAGGCAACCGAAGACGACCCCTGCTCGGGCACGAGGGGCGGTCACGATGGTTCCTGGAAGCGTCACAGCGTGTCTCCGTGGTCTACCGCGTCGGCGAAGCGGTCACCGAGGCCAGAGTACCCAGTACGACGACCACGGGCCGGGAACCGTATCCGTGCCGGTGAGGTGCCCGGACGCGAACGCGAGGCCGCTCCTCACCACGCGGTGTCGTCCCAGAGGCCGGGGGCGATCTCGCCGAGGCCCTCTGCGGCCGAGGCGGCGCCGTCGAGGAGGGTCTGCTCGGCCCAGATGATCTTGCCGGTCGAGGTGTAGCGGGTGCCCCAGCGCTGGGCGAACTGGGCGACCAGGAACAGTCCGCGACCGCCCTCGTCGGTGCTCTTGGCCCGGCGCAGCCGGGGGAGGTGCTGCTGCCGTCGGAGACCTCGCAGATGAGGGTGCCCGCGGCGGAGCCGCTGATGGGCGCTGTGTGCAGCAGCCGCACGGTGACGGGCTCGGTGCCGTAGCGGATGGCGTTGGTGATCAGCTCGCTGAGGATGAGCTCGGTGGCGAAGGCGATCTGCTCCAGGCCCCAGTCCGTCAGCCGGGATACGCAGGCGGAGCGGACCGAAGCCACCGCCGCCGGGTCGTAGGGCACGTCCCACTCGGCGACCTGCGCGGGGCCCAGCCGACGGGTCCGGGCCACCAGCAGCGCGATGTCGTCGCGGGGCCGGGCGGGAAGCATCGCCTCGATCACCGCGGCGCAGGTTGCCTCCGGGGTGCGGTCAGGCCCTGCGAGGGCACCGCGCAGGGCCTCCAGGCCGACGTCCAGGTCGCGGTCGCGGTCCTCGACGAGCCCGTCGGTGTAGAGCACCAGCCGGGAGCCCTCGGGCAGGGTCAGCTCGGTGCTTTCGAAGGGCAGGCCGGCGCCCACGCCCAGCGGCGGGGAGACCGGCAACCGGGGGAAGGCCACGGTTCCATCGGGATGGACCACAGCGGGCCCCAGATGGCCGGCGGTGGCGGCGGCCACCTGCCCGGAGACGGGGTCGTAGATCGCGTACAGGCACGTGGCCCCGGTGATCCCCTGCCAGTCCTCCTCCTCGGCGGCGGTCTCTTCGGTGTCGATGTGGGCCACCAGCTCATCCACATAGCTCAGCAGCTCGTCAGGAGGCAGGTCCAGGGTGGAGAAGTTGTGCACGGCGGTGCGCAGCCGGCCCATGGTGGCCGCGGCGCGCAAGCCGTGGCCGACGACGTCGCCGACCACCAGGGCGACCCGGGCCCCGGACAGCGGGATGAGGTCGAACCAGTCGCCGCCCACCCCGGCCTTCGCCGGCAGGTAGCGGTGAGCCACATCGAGCGCGGTCTGCTCGGGCAGCTCGCGGGGCAGCAGGCTGCGCTGGAGCGTGACAGCCATGGCGTGCTCGCGGGTGTAGCGGCGGGCATTGTCGATGCACACCGCCGCCCGGGCGGCCAGCTCCTCGGCGAAGGACACATCCTCCTCATCGAACGGTGGAGAGGCGTCCGCCCGCCAGAAGTTCGCCATTCCCAGCACCATCCCCCGGGCCCGTAGCGGCACCGCGATCAGGGAGTGGATGCCCTGGTCCAGCGCTCGCCGGGCCCCTTCCGGGTCCTGGGCCCGCCAGTCGTCGGAGCTGCTCAGGTCGGCCTCGAGGACCGCGCGGCCGCCGGTCGCTCCGGCGGCGACGGGGTGGGTGGGAGCAAACCGGATCAGTTCACCGACCGGGTCGAGGGAATGGCCGCCATCCAGGCCGGCAACCGCGGTGCGGCGGAGCTCGGTGCTCGCGCCGGGCGGCTCCTCACCGCGCAGAACCGGGTCCGGCAGCTCGACGGTGACGACGTCGGCGAACTGGGGGACCGCTACCTCCGCCAGTTCCTCGCACGTGCGCGTCACATCCAGTGTGGTCCCGACCCGCACCCCGGCGTCGTAGAGCAGCTTCAAGCGCTCACGGGCTGTCTCGGCCCTGCCGGAGAGCGCCCGCAGCTCGGTGGTGTCACGCAGCGTCACCACGCTGCTGGGCGGCCCGTGCGGAGCGGTGAGCCGCTTGTTGACCGCCAGCAGCCGGTCACCCGCCAGGAGTACTTCGTCGGTGGCCGTGCGCTCGGAGGCCAGCAGCTCGGCGACCGCCGCCTCCAGGCCCAGGTCGGTGACGAGGCGCCGCTCCGCGTCCGCCGGGAGGTCCAGCAGCCGCCGGGCCTCGTCATTGGCCAGCAGTAGCCGGCCGTCGCCCCCGATGATCAGCACCCCCTCCCGGACCGCGTGCAGAACCGCGTCGTGGTGCTCGTACATCCGTGTC
Organism: Streptomyces sp. XD-27; assembly: GCF_030553055.1. Lineage (NCBI taxonomy): Bacteria > Bacillati > Actinomycetota > Actinomycetes > Kitasatosporales > Streptomycetaceae > Streptomyces > Streptomyces sp. XD-27. The sequence goes on along the minus strand of NZ_CP130713.1, from coordinate 1,022,744 downwards.
ATCTCGGCCGGGCCCAGGCCATGCGTCTGCCGCCGCAGCCGTCGGCTCACCAGCCCCGCCCCGCCCGCGGCGAGCACGAGAGCTCCGCCCGCGCTCCCGAACAGCACCGGCAACTGCTGGTTCACCCTGTCCTGGACCTTCTCGACCGTGACCGGGACCGCGACGAGGGCGACGACCGAACCGTCGGCATTCTTGACCGGGACCACCGAGACCACGGAAAGACCCAGCGTCCCCTCGAAGGTCCTCGTGAACGCCGTGCCGGCCGCCGCCTCCGCGAAGGGGCCGATGACGCGTTTCCCGATCTGCTGCGGGTCACTGTGGGTGAGCGTGATCCCGTCGCGCCTGTACACGATGATCGCGTCGACGCCGGAGCCTTTCCGGGCCGCCTCGGCGCGCGGCTGCAGGACCGCGGTCGGGTCGGAGCTGTCCAGTGCCGTCAGCATTCCCGGAGAGTTCGCGAACGTCTGGGCGGCGGCAAGCGTCCGGTGCCGGGCCTCGGCCTTGCTCTGGCTCCGCGCCTGCAGGACCAGAGCCGTCAGAGTGGCGGCGACGATCAGCACCACGACCACCAGATGCAGGAGGAACACCTCGCCGGCGAGGCTGCGCACGCTCAGCAGGGAGCGCAGGTGCCGCAGCACCCGCGATGTCTTCCCCGAAAGGCTGCGCATAACCTATTTCTATCGCTTTCGGGCGCTTCGTCACGGTGTGATCAGCCAGAAGGCGCGTGGCGGCCACCACGGGACGGACTGTCGACCACTGGGCCGGGGGCGCGCCGTGTCGGCCGAGGAGTACCCGCTCCCCGGCGCCGTCGAGGCGCCATGTCAGCTATGCGTGGATATCCTGCGAAGTGTGATCACGCCTGGACGGCTGCGCCTCCGTCGCCGCGACGGCCGGGGGCCACTTACTCTGCTGTCCCCGGTGATCCTGACCGTTGTCATCGCCAGCCTGGCGTACGCCACTCCCCCAGAGGTGGCCTTCAGCCGGCTCCTGCCCGCGGCGCCGGCCCTCGCGGCCGCCATGTGGCCCGTGCTCCCCACCGTCCTGCTGGGGACGGTCTGCCTTCTTCTCATGATCGGCCTCGGCATCGTGTTCCCCGGCCTCGGGACGTGGTGGACGGCGGGGGGGATCGTCGCCGTCACCGTGGCGGCCGCGTACGGAAGCCATGTCCGGCTCCAGCGGGAGCAGACCCTGTTCCAGGTCCGGCTCGTCGCCGACGCGGCGCAGCAGGTGGTCCTGAGCCCGATGCCGCGCCGCTTCGGGGACGTCGAGATCGAGGCGCTGTATCTCGCGGCCGCCGCGGAGGCCAGTATCGGCGGCGACTTCTACGAGGTGGTCGACACGAAGTACGGGGTCCGGCTGCTCATCGGCGATGTGCGGGGCAAGGGACTGCCGGCGGTGGGCTCGGCCGCGGCGATGGTCAACTCCTTCCGGGAGGCGGCCTACGACGAGGCCGACCTGGTCAACGTCGCGCGTCGCCTCGAGGCCAGCAGTACCCGTTACAACGCCGCCTTTCCCCCCGAGGGCATGATGGAGCGCTTCGCCACCGCCCTTCTCGTCGAGATCCCCCACGGGGGCGGCAGTATCGGAGTCCTCAACTGCGGACATCCCCCGCCGCTGGTCCTGAACCGCGGAGAACTCCGCGCCCTGGAGCCCACCACCCCCTCGCCGCTGCTCAACCTCGCGGAGCTGATCGGTGATCACTACAGCGTCGACACCTTCGGCTTCGCACCTGGCGACCTGCTGCTCCTCTATACCGACGGTGTCGCCGAGGCCCGCGACCGCGACGGCGAGTTCTTCCCCGTGGCGGCCTGGCTGCGCCGCCAGCCCCCGGGGTGCCCCCGCGAACTGCTCAACGCTCTTCACCATGACCTCCTCCACTACAGCAGAGGACGCCTCGACGACGACATCGCCGCCCTCGCCGTGCGCTTGTGCGCCTCTCCGGAGCCGCTCGACGGTCAGAGGGATCAGCCCGCCTAGCCCGTTGGGGTCGATTCGGAGGGCATACCGCGCAGGCCCAGCGCTGGGCCGACCGGAGGTGCCACTCAAAGAGAAGAGCCCCCGTGAAAGAAGCGTACGGGTTCGGTCAGCGCGGCGCGGGCCCCGTCGAAGTCGGCGAGCCGGGCAGCGACCGTGGCCACCGCGAGCCGCTGAGGCAGGGCGGCGGAGAACTTCAGCCCGTGCACCGCACGGTGGTCGACATCAGGGAGTACCAGCGCAGTACTTCCGTCGTCGGCTTCACGGGCCGCTCGCCACATGTCAGGCGTAAGGTCCTCGCGCAGCCGCAGCCAGTAGTCCGTAGGCCGCTGGACGGGATCGGCGATCGACTGCAACGTCGCCGCGAGTGTGGCGTTCGCGCGGTAACCCGCCCACGTCCACCAGCGAACATCGCCCTTCGACCTCGTTACCAGCGTCCCGCCTGGGTGTACAAGATCAGGAGCGTCCTCCTTCCGCCACTCGCTCAGGCACACCTGGGCCCGCCGGGTGAGCGAAACCAAGGGATCGCTCCCCAGGAGCACTTCCCGCATCGCGCGGGTGAGGGCATACGAAAGCCCGGCCAGCGCCCCGGTGGTCCATTTGGCGACGCCGCCTCCGTCGACGGGCTCGACGAAGACCCGTTTGCGCCCCCAATCGATGAAGGTCACCTGCCAGCTGCGTCCGCCGAGCAGAAGCCGACGAGGGCCTGGACGTTCCTCGGTCAGGATGGAAGGGTCCGTCTGCCCGATCTCGGTACGCCCGGAAAGGACGGTGAACTGCGGGGGCGCGGTGAACGAGGCGGTGAGTTCCAGGAAGTGCCGTCGGCCGAAGCGCCGTTCGGCCTCAGGCCCGATGCACAACAGCCCGCCGTCCTCATCGAGGAAGCCTTCGTCCACCAGATGCCGCAGGATGGGCCGTGCCGAGCGGTCGAAGGGAGCCAAGCCGTTCCACTGCTCGGGCCACGTCTGGTCGCCGATTCTGTGCTGTTGGAGAGTGACGGCGAGGAGCTGTTGCGCCACCAGATGGCGCGGCTCGGGCGGTGGGCTCACCGGCTCGACCCACCCTCGCCCCCAGAGCAGGAGCAGCGCCGCGGCCTGAAGCAGGCTGTCCTTGCGGGTCGCGAGGAACAGGCAGTTGCGCGTGCTCCCCGGGCGTCGCCCGGTTCGCCCGATGCGCTGCAGGAACGAGGCGACCGTGCCGGGCGAGTCGATCTGTATGACACGATCCAGATCGCCGACGTCGATGCCCAGCTCCAGGGTCGAGGTGGAGATGATGACGCAGTCCCGAGCCTCGGCGAACGCCTGCTCGGACCTGGCTCTTTCCTCGGCCGACAGGGATGCGTGCGACAGGAACACCGTCACGTCGCGCTCTCGCAGTGCCGCCCCCAGCTGTTCCACCTGCCGCCGCGCGTCGCAGAACACCAGCCGCTTCTCACCTCGGTGCAGAGCGGCGATGAGCTTGGCGGCGTTGTCGAGGGAACCTACGTAGTCCAGCTCCACCTCGCCTGCTGGGCGCGGGCGGCCCGTGGGCGTCCCGGCCGCCCGTGTCGCGCCCGGTGCGGCGGCGAGGTCCGGGGCGATGACCCGCGCGGGTCGTGTCCCGGCTCCCGCACCCTGGAGCCAGGTGAGCAGCTGCTGCGGATTGCCGACGGTCGCCGAGAGGCCGATCCGCTGGAGGGGGCGTCCGGTGACCCTTTCCAGCCGCTCCAGCACGGCGAGCAGGTGCCAGCCGCGATCGTCACCCGCGAAGGCGTGCACCTCGTCCACGACGACGGCCCGCACCTGCCCCAGGAGGTGGGCGTGGTCGGTCTTCACGCCGATGAGCATGGCCTCCAGCGACTCGGGTGTGGTGAGCAGGATGTCCGGTGGCCCGGTGCGGATGCGTCGTCGCTGTGACTCCTTGGTGTCCCCGTGCCACAGGGCCGCGTGGCGCCCGAGCCACTGGGCGTACGAGTCGATACGTGCCACGAGGTTGTTGAGAAGTGCCTTGAGGGGGCACAGGTAGAGCACGGAGGCGCCGGACCAGCGCTGCTCGGACATGGCCGACAGCAGCGGCAGGCATGCCGCCTCGGTCTTCCCGCCCGCAGTGGGGGCGAGCAGTACCGCGTCCTCGCCGTCCATCAGCGGGTGGATCGCGGCGCGCTGCAGTGGGCGCAGGTCGGGCCAGCCGAGGGTGTTCACCACGTGGTGAAGGACGACCGGGTCGAGCCGGTCGACGGGGTCTTCCCACCCCGCGCGAGGCGCGGCGACGGGGTGAGCGGCGCCCGCGTCCCCGGTGCCGGTCATCACACGTCCAGCTCGATGTGGTCGGCGGATGCTGCGGCGGCATTCCGTTCCACGTCGGTGAGTTCGCTGCCCGACACCGTCAGCTGGTAGTGCTGCCGGGGGTCGAAGTCCTCGAACTGGTCGATACGGTCGAGGACGTCACTCACCAGTTTCTTCAGGAACAGCCGGGGCGCCACTCCGACCTTGCCGCCGAGTGCCCCGCCGACCGCTCCGGCGAGGTCGGCGACGTATGCGTCCTCCGCGAGAGCCTTGACCCGGTCGGGGGCCTCGGCTCCTGCCGCGTAGAGATCGCGGATGGTCACACCGAGACGCACCAGTGACTCCTGGGTGAAGCCGGGCAGTCGCAACTGCACCGCGCGGGGATTGTCGAAGCGCGGGTCGGTGGTGAAGTCGGTGGCCAGGCGCTGCGCGAGCGGCGCCAGGCGCTGCACGCCCTGCCGGCCGTCGTAGAAGGCCGGGGTTCCGGTGATCACCAGGTACAGGCCGGGGAAGCGACCCGAATGCACCTCGTCGATGAGCTGGCGCAGCGCGTTGAGCGCCTTGTCACGGGCGTCCGACCGCACCCGCTGGAGCGTCTCGACCTCGTCCAGCACGACGAACAGACCCCGATGCCCCGAGTCACGCAGCACGGTCAGCAGCCCCTGCAGAAAGCCGAGAGCCCCGAAGTGGTCGAGGTCGCCACGGACCCCGGCGGAGCGGCGCGCGGCCGCGGCCACATGCGGCTGGCCACCCAGCCAGCCCAGCACCGCCGCCGCGGTCGCCTCGTCGCCCTCGGCTGACGCCCCCCGGTAACCGCGCAGCGCCGTAGCGAAGGACGGGGCGTGCCGGGACACCTCCGCGAGCCGCGCGGTCAGCAGCTTCTCCACTTCACGGGCCAGGTCGTCCTCGCTTGCTCCGGCCGCGAGCGCGTCTTCCTCCAGGGCGTAGAACCAGGAGTCGGCGATCGGCCGGAGCGCGCTCGGCGGGAAACTCGCCGTGGTCAGCCGCTCGGTGAGGCGTCGGTACACCGTTTCCAGCTTGTGCAGAGGCGTTTCGGTCTCCGAGATCTGGACCTCGGCCACGGCGAAGCCCACGCGCTTGGCACGCTCGCCCAGCCACCGCGTGAAGAACGTCTTGCCCGAGCCGTACTCACCCCGTACGGCCTTGAACACCGACCCGCCTGAGGCGACCGCGTCCAGCTCGGCGTCGAGCGCGGACTCGAACCGGTCCAGGCCGGTGGCCAGCAGATCGAGCCCGCTCTCGGGGACGGCACCCCGTCGAAGCGCGTCGATGACCGTGCGCCTGCGGGCGGCGGAGGCGGGGGAGACGGAATTCGGCTTGGCTGAGCTCACCGGCCCAGTGTCTCACCCGGGGTGATCGGGCGTCGGAATCACCGGGGTACCGGGTGCGTGACCAACTCCTGCTCTGCTGCGGGTCATTACGGTGTGACACACTCACGCCGTGTTGCTGACCTACGTCGATGAGTCATACGACAACGACCGCTACTGGATGGTCGCTCTCCTGGTGGCCGAAAGGCATCTGCGACCGCTGCACCATGCCCTTGACTCCGTCGTGGCCAAGGCAGCGGACAGCTACCCGGTCGACCGCCATGCCGAGCTGCACGGGCATGCCCTGGTGCAGGCCAAGGACGACTGGCAGCGGATGGGCAACAAGGGCGGCAACATGATCCGCGCCCGAATCGGCGTCTACGGCGACGCCATGAAGGCGATCGGCTCACACGACGTGCAGGTCATCGTCCGGGGAATCGATGTGAGGGCTTACCGGTCGCAGCAAGCCGATGCCGGGTCCTGCCCGCCTCCGCACCAGGTTGTGCTGCGGCAGTTGCTGGAGCAGATCTGCGATCACGTGCAGGTGCGGGACGAGCTGGCCCTCGTCATAGCGGACGAGATCGACGGAGCGGACGACCACCGTCGGCACTTCCGCGACTACCAGACCGCCGGTACGGGCGGCAGTATCAGCAGCACCCTCCCGCGCCTCGTCGACACCATCCACTTCGCGCCGTCGAAGGCGAGCCGGCTGTTGCAGGCCGCGGACCTGATCGCCTATCTGCACCGGCGGCTGGTCAGCGGCCAGGACGGCGACCCCCGGGCGCGCAGGGCCAACGAGACGCTGTGGTCCTTCGTGGCTCCGCGCGTTATCCATCAGCACTGCTGGGTCCCGGCGCCACCGAGGGCCTGACCAGCACAAAGGCCCCGCTTCCGCGGGGCCTGAGGCGAACCGGGCGTCAGTTTCCTGGCGACGTCCCTGCGGCCGAGGCTAGCACGATGGGCCGCGGGGTGACTGCCCCGCGGCCCGGGTTCAGCCCAGTCCGAACTGCTCCCGCAGCAGTCCCTGGTGCAGGCGCAGCGTTCGCCCGTCCGGCAGGGTCTCCAGGACCTGGACTCCGTCGAAGTTGAGGAGCTGGCGCAGCACTGCGGCGAAGCCGTCCGCCCGGGTAGCCGGGTAGCCGACGCGCTGAGCCACGGCGGTCACGGGCAGGGTCCCTCCCGCATCGAGGAGGGCCAGGATCGCCTTCTCCACCTTCTCCATCGGCGGCTTGCGAGCCAGCAGGCCGACCTGGTCCTGGAAGGCGCCCGAAGCCGGCAGCGCGGTGACCAGGGCTTCGGCGGGACCCACCAGAGCCGTGGTGACCAGCTTGTCGGCGCCCAAGGGCGCCGGAACCACGGTGACATCGAACAGGGAGTCGTGTGTCTCGGCCAGTTCGGCCTCGGCCTTCGACGGCTTCTGACGGGTCGGCTTCCTGGATACGGGTGCCGGGTCAGGTCGGGCCGGAGCGGGCCGGGGTGCCCGCTCGTCCAGGAACCACCACGTCGGCCGTTGATCACCCAGCTCCCGCCACTCCCGGGGCGGTGTTGCGCCGAAGGGAAGGAAGGCGAGGACCGGGATGGTGAACTCGGCCAGGGATGCCCCGCCGTGATAGCCCGCCTTGAGAGCGGTGTAGCGCGAGTCGGCGTCCCACAGGGCGACGATCGACGTACCGGGATCGGGCCAGACCACACGCGGGCCGCAGAGCGCGACCTCGGTCTTTCCCAGAGTTCCGCCGGGTGTGCGGTGGCGGGCGGATTCCGGGTTGCCGGCGTCGACCCTCGAGCCGTGCCGGTCCACCACATGCCCGTGGTCGCTGGTGATGAGCACGGCCATGCCCTGGACCGCGGCCACCCGCAGAAGTTCGACAAGCCCCGGAACGTGGTGGACCTGCCAGGACCCGTCGCCGAGCTTCTGTTCCTTGCCGAGCTTGTCGTCGATGGCGTTCAGGACGACCGCCACATGCGTGCGTCCATCGGCGAGCGCCTCGCTGAGATCAGGGCCGAAGGTCTCCCCGGCGCTCTCAGCACGCAGATCGTCCTTGTGGAACACGGCGGCCGGCGCCCCGGCCCACAGCTTCTGGGCGGGGAAGAGGCGCTTCTCGTCCGCCTGCGTCCCCTTCATCAGCCTGCCCGCGAACAGCGACGTACGAGAGACGGCGGTCAGGGTCGGCAACGCGGCGGCCATGGCCCGCCGCCGCGGCGCACCCTCCTTCACCGGGTCGAACTCGGCCCAGGAAGAGCGGAGTTCCTCCGCCAGTTCACCGGCGACGGCCGCGCTCATCCCGTCCAGCACGAGCAGCATGATCCGCCGGCCGTCCCCGCCGCGGACGATCGGCTTGACGACCCGGTCGAGGAAGGACTCCACCGCCAGCATGGATCCCGGCGGCGTCCCCGCGGCAGTCCAGGTGGCCAGTGTGCGTGCGAAGTTCCGGTCGATCTCGTGCCGCCGTTCCCGCACGCAAGCGGCGAGTCTGTCATAGGCGGACTTCAGTGCGGGGTCGGGGTCGCCGCCGGCCTCGATGTACTCAAGTGCCTGATCGACCCACCCGGTCTCGGAGATGTGCCGCTCTATGCAGGCCGCCGCGGTGCCGGACTCGACAGCCGGGTCGCCGGCCAGCCATTGGACCAGGCGCTGACCCATGCGGACCCGCTCGATACGTACCCGAATCTGAGGCCCCTCGGCGCGCTTGTGCGCGCTCAGGGCGCCGACAGCCTCCGCGACGGGGCCTGGCCTGCCTGCCGACAAGGCCCGCCCCGCGGCCGCGAACCGGGCTTCCAGCCCGGTCGGCAGCAACGGGCTCGCCTGGGCAGCGGTCTCCGCCCCGAACCGGCGGACCAGAGCGGATGCCCGGTCCAGGACGGTGTCGCTGATCCGACGCGCCTCACGGGCTTCGTCCGCGTCGCCGACGCCGGCACGTGCCGCGGCGGTGAGCAGCGTGCCGACGTACTCCTCGGTGGCCCGCCCGAACGCGGACGCGAGGGCGTCGAGCTCTTCGCCGACAGCCGGCGGCTGTTCGCCGAACCAGCGCTCGGCGCGGCCCCGCGCCCGGTAGGTGTCGGCGTCCGGCGCGGCGTGCAGCCACAGCGCTCCGCACACGAGTCCGAACGCGACCGCCTCCTCGCCGTGTTCGGCCTCGACCAGGGCCAATAGCGCCTTTCCGGCCGGACCGGCCTGGTCCTGCTCGCCGAGGAATTCCCTGAGCCCCACGCGCTCGGGGCCCCGCAGCTCCAGCAGCCGCTCGGGACCACCAGGGCTCAGGGACCAGCCGAGCAGGGTGTGCGTGTCCAGGACGTCGCCCGCCCGGGAGCGCCGGGACTCGCTCGACTCGGTGTCGTACCTCCCGAGCCGTAACCGTCGCAGCGCCAGAGCGGACAGCGCCGTGCTCCGGGCCAGCATGCCGCCCGCGAGCGGTGGCCAGCCGCCTGGCGGGGTCGCGTCCAACAGGGCCTCCGAGGCCCAGCTCGCCTCCTTGAGCCGGGGGTCGACCTGCTCGGCGCCGAAGGCTTCGCGTACCACGTCCCAGCTGTCGACGGTGTCGATGCGCTTCTTGTGGGTGCGAGCCAGGATCGCCGGGTCGAGTTCACTCTGTTCTCGATCGGTCAGGATGACGAGCACGGCAGGCCCGTCCGATCCCTCCGCCCGCTCCACGAGGTGACTCAGGACCAACTCGTGGACGGCGAGCGGGGAGGGCGCCGCGGAGATACGGGCTGTGTGCCCGTCGCCCCACACCGGCTCGGCCGGTCCGTCCCAATGGGGCACGGAGCGCAGCAGGACCGCCCGCCGCTTGTCGCCGCCGGTGAGGGAGGCGGCAAGCGAAGTCTGGGACGAGAGGTACTGGGTGATGGTCGCGACGTTCAGGCGTGTCGCCACGGAGGTGATGGGTGCGCTCATGACCCGACGACCCGCCAGGAGATCTCGACGGTGGCGCCGGGCTCCTCGGCCGCCAGCTCGGCCAGCTCGGCCTGGAGTCTCGCCGCGGCGCTCGCCGCGGTGGCGCGGCTGACACCGGAACGCCGCACGCCGCCCTTGGCGGATCCGTTCGCCGCGGGCGTGTCCTCGGGGACACGCGGGTGGCTGGTGACCGTGTTCAGCGGCACGTCTTCCGCGCTCGGGCGAACGTCCGTGGGCGGAGGCGGCGGTGGGGTGGTGCTCCGGTTGCTCTTGACCAGCGCGAGCACCTCACGCTGGGTGCGTGACAGGGCGCCACACAGGTCGCTCGTCCGCTGGTCGTCGCGGGCCGCCTTGCGCAGCGATTCCAGCAGGCCCTGGCCCTGCGGGCCCTCGTTCGACGCCAGGTCGAGGGTCGTCCAGGACGCCGAGTCCAGCGCTTGGGCGACAGCCCTCGCCTGCGTGATCGAGGTGCCGAAGCGGTCGGCGCTGACCCGCCCGAGGTCGAAGGTGGCCAGCGCCTCCACCGTCTTCTTCGCCCCGGCCGCCCCCTGGCCCGCCGCCTGCGTGACGGCCTTGAGCAACTCGACGGACCGCCGGGCGAGAGCCAGCCGCCCCTTCTCCTCGGTCTCGTCGAGCCGGAGGAACCCAGCGTGTTCCTCCAACCGCCGTACAAGATCGACCGTGTGCTCCTGGTGGGAGCGGGCCTCCTCCGTGATCTGGCGGGCGAACTGGTTGACCATCCGGCCGCGCCGCAGCGCCGGCGCGGGCTTCCCGAAGATCGTCGCGAAACGCTGCCGAGCGCTTTCCCAGTCCTCCTCGGTGGGAAGCGGCTGGCTGCGCAGCGCGTCGTGATCCTTGATCTGCGACAGCTCGGGGGCGGGGTCGAGCGGCATCCCGCCGCGCACCCACACCCGGTCGTCCATCTCGGCGAACGAGGCGACGACCAGCTTGGCGAGGTGGTCGGGCAGCCCGCGCGGCTGCGGTTCGTCGGTCCAGTCGGTGAGCGTGATCAGAGTGAGGTCGCCAGTGATGCCGCGTTCCCGCGCGAGCCGCCGGAAGTGATCGGCCCAGTACAGGGACAGCTCGAAGTACGCCTCCTTCTGCTGCCCGAGCCGCAGCGGCCCGGCGATGCGCTGCACCAGCTTCCGGTCACCGGCGGGGACCTCGGTGCGGCCGTCGCGTGCCTCCGCGGCGGCCCGGATGTGGGTGAACACCTTGCGGGCGTCAGCGGCCTTCACCGTCGTGCCGGTGTGCTCGGGATCCAGCTGGGGGTGGTCCGGGTACTGGCTCGCCAGCAGCTTGCCCGCGATGTGCCGCAGGCCGTCGCGGAGGGACTGGCCGAAGGAGAGGGTGAGCCCGTCGACCTCCCGCAGCGACTGGAGATGGTCGCTGAAGCCCAGCTCCACATCGGTGGCCTTCTTCTCGGCCAGTCCGTATGCCTGCTTGAAGGCGGCCTTGACGTTCTTGAGCAGGGACTCCCGCTGGGTCTCCAGCAGCCCCTTGGCGCGGGCGCGGTTGTCGGCGTTGAGGTGGCCGGCGTACTGGCTGTCGAAGCGCTGCTCATCGGCGAGCGCCTTGTCGATGACGACGAGGCGGCAGAAGTCCGCGTACCGCTGGGCGGAGAGATGGGTGGGCAGCCAGGCGACCGTGCGGGACCGCTCACCCTGCTGCCTCTCGCGCAGCCGCTGCATCCGGTTGACGTCCTCGACGGGCCCGTATTCGCTCTCGTCGTACGGGAAGTCGACGGCGATCCGCCACAGGCCGTACTCCTGCGGCATCAGGTCGTGGTCGGGCAGCTCGTCCTCGTCGGCGACGTTCCCGAAGACCACTTCCGCGCTGCGGCTCGTGCCGCGCCACACGAAGTCCACCCGGCTCGTCAACTGCCCGTGCTCGACGCCGAGCTCTTCGGACAGGAGCCGCTTGGCGAGCGCCTGGCGGTTGCCCGGGTTGTCGTTGACCTTGGCGTTGGCGATGACGGAGTCGACGTCGACACCGGAGAGTTCGAGGCGGACGCCCGGATTGGCGTCAGTGCCGGTCTCCTTGATCTCCGGGAACCGGCCCGCCCACTCGGCGACCTTGTTCTTCAGGATGCCGTACTCGCGTCCCGGGATCGGGGCGACGACGGAGCCGTAGTTGAGAGCGGAGAGCCGGCGGATGGTCAGGTCGGCGAGCGCGGGCACGCTGGGCGCGAGGGCGGACAGCAGCAGGGTGCCGATGATCCTGTTGTCGCCCACGAACGTCTTCACCCGTCCGCGCAGCTCCGGGTCGGTGATGCTGCCGGGGCCGCGGTGCGTGTACTGCTCGATGTCCTCCTCGGACACGTTGTACGTGGCGAGGAGGTACGGGCGCAGCTTGGTGCGGTACAGCTTGTCGGCCGCCTCGAAGACGACCTTCAGGCTGTCGGTGAAGGGCTTGTCGCCACCGGCGGTGATCAGCGGGTACAGATCGCCGACGGGGATCAGATCGCCGAGTCGCAGCTCGTCGCGGTGATCGGCGAGCAACTGCCCCATCAGCTTCATACCGGTCCGGTTGCGCTGGAGCGCGGACGAGACGTGGACCAGGGTGTCCATGAAGGCGGGAGAGAAGGGGTACGTGAGCCGGAAGCTCTCCTCGTCCGCCCCGACACCGTCGGCGCCGCGATCGGAGCCGAGCAGGGTGTCCCACACCTCCTGGCGCACCTTGCGGGTCTTCTCGAATTCGGCGTCGATGAGCGTCGCGGCCTCGGCGGACTTCGGCTGGAGGAGGCGGGCGTGCGCCACCTGGGGCAGGTTCCGGTCCTCCAGTGTGATCTTGTCGAAGCGCCCGGACGCCAGGTTGAGGGTGTCCTGGATGGACGACTCGGCCGCGCCCGACACCTCCTCGCCCACGAGCTCGCGCAGGTCGCGCTGGCGGGCGATGAAGGACACCACCGGGATGGCGCGGCGTGCGTCGCCGCCCTCCACGAAGTTCGTGATCTTGCTGGCCTCGCGGGCCACGAACTTCTGGTCGTGGATCAGGGTGGCGAGCCACAGGATCAGCTCGTCCATGAAGAGGATCAGCCCGTCGTAGCCGAGCGACTTGGCGTGCTCGGCGATCACCGACAGCCCGGCGTCCAGGGAGACGAACCCGTGCTCGTCCTCCGCGGCGTTCCTCGCGAAGCCGGGCAGCAGGTTGGTGCTCGCGTCCTGGACGAGACGGGCCCGCAGCTCGGCGGGTGTGGAGGGGCTGACCAGGTTGAGCGCCTGGCCGGACTCGTGGACCTCCTCGGCGGCGAGCGCGGTGTCCAGGAGCGCCGGCTGCCAGGCGAAGGACTCGCCCCACTCGTCGTCCTCGTCCCCGCCGGACGTGTCTGACGCCATGAGTCCGCTGATGACGGCGCCATCCCCCATGCGCGCCCGCATGGCCCGGATGTCGTCGAAGAGCGCGTCCGTCCGGTACACCTGCGGCGTCGACGCCTGCGGGTGCAGCCTTTTGACATGGCTGACGTAGCCGCCAAGGACCCGCTGCTCCAGGGCCTTCGCCCCGAGCATGTGATACGGCACGAGCAGGAACTTCTTCCCGTCCGTGCCGAGCCACTCGTGCTTGGTCAGTACCGGGTCTAAGTCGGCGCGGCCGCGGGCCGCCGGGCTACCGCTGAGCAGGGCGTGCAGCACCGCCATGAAGTGTGACTTACCCGAACCGAACGATCCGTGCAGATAGGCGGCCTTCGATGTGTGCCCGTCCAGCGCGGCCTTGATGAGCCCCAACGCTTCGTCGAAGTTCTCCAGCAGCCGCTCTGTGACCACATAGTCGCGCAGGGCGTGTTCGGCGCCCTCCGGGGTGGTCGCCTCGGAGAGCTGGAGGACGAAGTCGGAGGTGGATATCGACTCCTTGATGTCGATGACATCGCGGAGCAGGGGCGGCTGCTGGGCCTGGGCCATCGCGGGTCTCGCTCTCCTTCTGACGGCACGGGGCGCGCCGTCGCTGTCCGAGTGGCTACGGGGGTCTCGTCAAGATCTCTTCGGTAGCTCAGGGCATTGTCTGACAATCGGGCGGCTCCCAAGGGTGTGGGGGAGGGGGAGCATTCGGCCGGCTGGGCGCCTGAACTGCGGGCGATCGAAGCTCCGATGGCGCGGCTCTCCGGACCGGTTCACGAGCCGGAGAGCCATCGGTGTCTTCGCCGTCGGGGCTACTCCTTCACCGTCGGGGCTACTTCTTGGCCGTACGGCGGCCACGCGGCGCGGCGACCGGGCGCCAGGCACGCAGATCGTCGTCGGTGAATCCGTGTTCGCCCTGGACCATCTGCCGGTCGCCTCGGAAGAAGGCGGCCGGGGAGGCGCCGAAGGTGGCGTCGAACTCGTCGTGCCACTGGTCCAGCCAGGGCTGGAGTTCCAGCAGCCCCGCGAGGAACGGCGTCAATTCCTCGGAAGTCAGCGCTTCGTGGGAGGCGATGTAGGCATCGAGGGCGTATGCCTGCTCGCGGTGGTCCCATCCGGCCCAGCCGTACAGGCCGGGCGTGGCGACGTTGCTCTGCCCGTACGAGATGAAGCGCTCCTTGGGCACGTCAAGCTTGCCGCGTGCACGCCAGTAGGAGGGGCGCAGGAAGTCGGCGGAGCTGTATTTCGGCGGCACGGGAATGGAGTCCCGGATCTTCCGCTTGGTCGGCTCGTCCGGCGCGGCGTCCTCCTGCCGCTGGAGGTCCCATACGTGCTCCCAGTCCTCGCGCTTCTTCAGGCCGGAGGGCTTGTAGCGGAGGGCGGCGAGGAACGGTACGTGCTCGTCGGTCATCAACTCGGTGACGACGGCTGGGAGTTCCTTGCGTGGGGCGTAGATCTTGGCGACGGAGACGAAGTCGTCGTCGCGGGAGAGGGCGTCGGATAACTGGGAGAGGGTGACGAGGGCGGGCATCCCGTTCTCGTCGAACCAGTGGCCCCGGGTCTCTATTCGATCGAGCAGCCAGGACCGAAGGGCCTTTTCCTGTAAGGCGTCCCAGCCTTCGGTGGCCCAACGGCGCTTGTACTCGGGCCGTTCGACCATGCCGATGGCTCGGCTCGATTCGATGGCGTCGATCCGCTTCTGGACGACCTCGCGGTAGGCGGCGGGCCAGTGGGCGGGGATCTCGGTGATGGGGGTGGAGTTGTGGCGCTTGAACCACTCACCGCTGGCCTCGCCTGCGGCGACGCGACGGGCGAGAACGATCTCGAAGGCTCGCTCGCCGAGGGCGAGTTCGGCGATGTCGGGGGAGTCGGGGTCCTCGGAGACGCGGAGGTCTTCGGGGTGCAGGTTGTAGAGGGAGTAGACCTGCCAGTCGAGCTCTTCTTGGAGGGCGATCATGCGGGCGCGGGTGCCGTGCCAGGTGGTGCGGGCTTCGCGGAGGGTGGCGGCGATCGGAGTGGTTTGGCTGGCGAGGGTGGAAGGGCTGGTTGCAGTGAGCCGTTGGGCGAGGCCGTCCAGAGCGGTGGCGAGGGGGCGGGGTAGGTCGCAGGTAGAGGGAAGTCTTCGAGCTTGGTGCCGGTGAACTCATAGCGATCCGACCAAGGGTGGACACTGACGCGCGCGCCGTCGTCTCCGACCGGGTCGCCCCCTTGGGGTAACTGACCATCCTGAGCCAGAACCCGGCTGTCGAGCTGTTGAGCACCCCGAGCAGCCGCAGGTGCTCCTCCTTGCTTGCGCTCTCCCGTAGTTTGATCACGGGTGCGGACTGCTTGAAAACCTTCCCGCCCCGGTCCAGTACGAAGTGGTTGTGCGTCGCGACGAAGGCGAACGTGATGGACCAAGTGTGTGCTTTCGAGTCCTTGGGAAGCTGATGCCATTCCCACCAAGGACGCTTGTCACTGAAGTAGGTTCCTCTCGAGAATGTAGCTCGATTGCCTAATTCCGTGCGACTGGGCCACAGCCAGCGGCCTAATCGAGGGAAGGCCACAGGCTGCATCACGTTACGCGTTTCGTCGTAAGGGTGAAAGGCGTTGTCGCCGTCCAAGAACTCGAAATCGCGAACCTCATCGCCAACGACGAGGCGACTGACATAGTGATCTTCGGCTTTGAACCTGCGAAAGACTCGAATAGCCGCAGTCATGGCTTCGTCCGAGCCCATGACACCGTAGAAGCCGATACGCGAAATATCGCGCTTGAGGGTGCCACGTTTGGCATCGTTGATCTTCTCAAGCATCTCCAGGCCGCCGTCTGCCAGTACCCACGGCTGTTTGCCGAAGTAGTGATCCCTCCCCAGGTCATCGACAGAGACCCACCGGCTGACAGAGCCGGGCTTGTCGATCTGCTCCACGATCGCGTTCCAGACCAGCCCGTCCTCGCCCGTTTTTGGTGCGGCAGGCTCGCCTTGAATGCCGCGCACCGTGCGAATCGTCACGGAGCGGCCTTCTCCGCGTCGCCGCTTACCCACGAGAATGACTGTCGGTGTCCCATGCCCAGGAATGTAGGCACCCGAGGTGTCGATGACCTCAGTCAGTTCCACCTCATGCCCAAAGTACGTTGCGATCAATCGCGCGCCGAACTCCCGCTTCATGAACGAGTTCGCCGTGATCTGACCAACCATGCCGTACCCGACCCCGCTGTCGGCATCCCCGACCTTCGCCAGCTCGAAAAACCGCTGAGCAAACGGCACCGACAGTGCGTACTTCCGCGCGCAAGCGTCATATAGGTCCCGGTACAGCTGATTGAGCTTCCTGTCCTTCACCGTGATGTACGGAGGGTTACCGACCACCACGTGATATCGCCCCTCTTGTAGAATTTCCGGGTGCGCGTGCACGTCCTCCGTCACGTACTTGAACTCCGATAGCTCATCCGTGTCTTCGACCTCCGAGCCCTCGAACAGATCGCCCTGTCGGTGGCGGTGCTTAATCAGCGAGTCCCCCACAGCCAAATGCAGCGGCCACTCATACCGACCCGCCTCCGCCATGGTCCGCACCCCACTCGCCGCCATAGCCGCAACCAGTAACCGGAACCGCGCAATGGCCACCGCGAACGGATTCAGGTCCACCCCATGCACCGAATCCAGCGCGGCCCGCACCCGCTCATGCAGATCACGCCCCGGCTGCCCATCCCCCCACAGCCGCACCAACCTCCGAAAAGCACCCAGCACGAAGTGCCCCGACCCGCACGTCGGGTCGATCACCTTCAGCTCCTCGTACCCGAACTCCCGGACCGCCGGGTCCATCGTCCGGTCGAGGATGAACTCCTCCACGAACTCCGGGGTCTGGAGCAGTGCATACGTCTTCCGCGCCGCCTCGCTCAGGTCCTGGTACAGGTCGCCCAGGAAACGTGTGTCCCAGCCCCGCGTGCCGTCGCCGTCCTCCTCCAGCGGGTCGGTGAAGTCATGGACGAGCACCCCCGCCTCGTCTCGCCCGCGCCAGAACTCCACCAGCTCCCGCGCCCCGTCGTGCGACAGCGGAACCTGGAACAGCGGATTGTGCCTGCGGTCGAACAGCAACCGGCCCGCCTGCCCGGCGCCCAATTCCTCAAATGCGCGCTCCAGCCAACCCCGGTACGTCGGGTCGTCCGCCGTCGCCACGTACTCCTCGTACCGGGCGAGCGCTAAGTCGCGGCGGTCGTCCTCCGGGGCCGTCAGGTATGGCTCGGGGATCAGCCGGTTGTCCTCGCAGAAACGGACGAAGACCGTACCCAGCACCCACGCCACCGCGACCTGCGTGACCCGCTCGTCCAGCCACGCGTTCCACGTCGCCGCCGTACGGCCCAGCTTGCGGGCCTGGTCGTACTCGGTGCGTAGCCGCGTGCCGACGTCTCCGACGAACCTCACCTGCTTCGCCAGATCGGTCTCGACCGCTTTGACCTGCCGCTTCAGGTCATCTAACAGGGCCTTACGGTCGATCACGTAGCGTCTCCCTCAGTCAAAAAGTGTCACTGGCCATGCTCGGTCGCCCGCCGCGCGTCAGCGCGCTACGCGCGCGTTACGGCCCGGTGTGCGTTCTGCACCCACGAGTCCGGAAGCTCGATCCATTCGCCCAGGCCCGCCTGGTACGCCACCGCGACCTGCCCAAGCTTCGGTTCCCGCGCCGGGTCGCTCTGCGGGACCAGGAGCCACAGACCACGTCCGCCCCGCCGTGCCGCGTCCGCGAGCCGGTCCAGGATGCCCATCGCGTCGTACCGGGCGAAGGCCGTCGCGTCCGTCAGCAGCACGGGAGCTGCCGAACCGGCGCACCCGGTGCCGCCGTGCCCCAGCAGCTCACGCACTCGCGGCTCGACCGCCCCCCACGCCGTCCGCGCGTACTCCGCGAACTTCATCGCGCCCCGGGATCCGGCCTCCGCCACGTCCGCTTTCAGCAGCGTCTCCCATGTCGGCTTGGTCCCCTCCGGGACAAGGCCATGCAGGGCTTCCAGGAAAAGCCCGGTCACCGACACCACCTGCGCGCCGATCCGGCCGTCAGCCGCCCCCAGCTCCCTCACGGCGTCCTGCGAGAGGCCCTGGCGAACCGTCAGCACCCGGTAACCGTCCCGCCGGGCCGATGCCGCGATCCGCTCCTCGGTGCGCACCGCCCGGCCAGCAGCGGATCGTCCGAGTAGCGCGTCACCGCGCCGACATCCGTGGCGTGGCGCCAGGCGCCGGTGGTGAGGTAGCTGGAGGCGTGGTCCATCCGCGTCGGCAGATAGCGGAGCGTCCTGGTGTCCTCGCGGGTCGAGAGGGTGAGGTCGAAGCCCGCGTCCCGCAGCGCCTTCGTCAGTGGGCCGGCCGTCGGCAGGTCATGCGTGGTTCCGCCACGCCCGTCCGGTACGACCAGCTCCGGGAACCGCGCCCGTACCCGCTCGTGCACGTCCTCACCGGTCAGCCCGGGCTGCCGCTCCTCCGGCACGCCGGGGATCAGGCGGACCAGACCGGCCTGGGTCAGCCGCAGCGCGCGGACCAGATCCAGGTTCCGCGGGTAGAGCTCCAGCCGTGGCGTCGCCGCCGCGTTCACCGAGGCCGCGCCCGCCAGTTCGACCAGGCGCCGTTCGTCCCATTCCACCGCACCCGGAGGCGGGGTCAGCGCGCCCAGCTCGCCGAGCACCGTCGCCGCTGTGGGCAGGGTGTCCAGCTTGGCGAGCCGGTCGGCCGTGCGGCCCAGGCGCACCGCGTAGTCGAGGAGGCCGGGCGCCGTCGGCGTGTCCGGCGGGTCGCCGTCCGTCCCCTCGTCCTCGTCGGCCTCGCGCACGTCCAGGGCGAGCAGGCCCGCGCCGAGTGCTTCTTCGGTGGCCTTGCGGTTGGGCTGGTGCCGGAACTGCGCGTTCTCCGGGTCGAGTTGCTCCATCTCCACCACGGCTCGTACGGCCGCGAGGGCCAGCGCGCGCCGCTGTTCGCGCTCGGGGAGCTGCGTTCCGCGGCGTACGGCGAGCGCGTCGGCGAGCTCGGCGGCGGAGGCGACGCGACCCAGGCCCGCGAGCAGATCCATGATCTCCTCGCGCAACGCCCGCACGGCCGGGTGCTTCTTCCAGCGCTGTCTTTCCTCCTTGAGCATCTGCGGGATGCGGCCCGCGGACAGCCCCAGAGCATCGGCGACATCCTTCTGCTTCGGCCAGACACCGATGTCCGGAAGGACGCCGCGCTCGTCCGGTAGCCGCAGCAGCAGCCGGACCATCTCGACCTTGTTGCGGTTGGAGCGGTTGTTGTTGAGCTCCGGGACCAGGAGGGTGGCGAGCGTGTCCAGGCTGACCGAGCGCAGAGCGGCCCCCGACAGGCTGCCGGCCCCCTCGCTCGTAGCGAGGACGCCGAGCACAGCCGACTCGGTGGCGGTCAGCTGCGCGAGTTCCTCCTTGGCCTCCGCCCGGCCGCGCGGCGTCAACGGCGACACGGGTGCCTCGCGCAGCAGCTCGCCCCACTCGCGCTGGCGGCGCTGCACCTCGCTGCGCGTCTTGGCGCCCAGCCCCGGCGCGTTGACGAGCTTGCGGCGGCTGTAGTCGAGGAGACCGCCGACCGTGGTGATGCCGAGGCCGTAGAGGAACGACTCTGCCGCGGGGGTGAGGCCCGCGGCCGACAGGTGCGTGTCGCGGCTGACCTCCTTGGCCAGCTGATCGCGCCGCTGCTCCGCGGTGAGCGGTTCGGCGTCCGCGATGGCGGGCTGACCGGAGGGCGCGGTCTTCGCCGCCGCCTCGGGGTGGCGAGAGCGGTGGCTGGACGGCACGGTCTGCGAGGCGTCCAGGAAGATCTTCTTCCAGGCATCCCGCATCGGCTTCAGCTCAGGGAAGCGCCGACCGGCGTCCCGGTGCAGGGCCTTCTGGAAGAACGCCACCAAGCCGTCCCGCACCGCGGGCTCGAACGCGTCGGCGGCGATGGTCGGGGTGGGGAACTTCTTCGAGTCCGTCTGACGGGGCAGGACCGAACCGTCTCCCCACTTGGGCAGCTCACCCGAGGCCATCTGGTGCAGGGTGACCGCGACCGCGTACCGCTCGGCGTGCGAGTCGTAGGCAGTGCGGGTCAAGGTGCCTATGAACGGGTCGAGATAGCCGTCCGTGCCCGCCTCGTGGTCCCGCGCCGGGTATCCGGCGAGGGAGAAGTCGATGAGGACCAGCTCGCGGGTGCGGTTCGGGCGAATGCGGATGGCGATGTTGTCCGGCTTGATGTCGCGGTGCCAGACGCTCTCGCCCTCCAGGAAGTCCACCGCGCCGAACAGGTAGTCGCCGTACGCCTCCAGTTGGTCGATCTGGAGTCGGCCACCCTCGCGCAGTTGGCGGGCGACGGTCTCCTCGCGACGGCGGGTGCGTCCGCCGCCGGACTCCGGGCCCTCGCCCGTCTCCTCGCGCTCGTCGCCCACGTATTCCAGGGCGAGGACGGTGCGGTCCGCGATGCTCAGCGGCTGGGGCTCGACGAGACGGATGACGCGCGAGTCGGGGCGCAGCCGTCCCATCACCTCCGCTTCCCGGGCGAGGATCTCGCTCCGGCTGTCGGACAGCGCCACCTTGAGCACAGCCAGGGGGCGCGTCCTGCGTGCCTCCGCCTCAAGGTCGCGTACCAGAAAGGCTCGGCTGGTCGATCCGGTGCCGAGGCGGCGGCGGACCTCCCAGCGCCCTCCGAGGACGTCTCCGGCGACGGCTTCGAGCGGGTCCTTCTCCGGGGCCTCGGGGGCGGGCGCGGCGGTCGGCGTGGTGAGGACGTCCTCGACCAGTTCCAGCATCTCCATGAACTCGTCGACGGTGGAGAGCCGCTGCTCGGGGCGGTAGGCGGTGGCCGCCTGCACCAGGTCGTCGATGTCCTCCGACAGGCCGTCCACCAGGGAGCTGGGGCGCAGTCCCTCACCGGCCTCCAGGCGGGCGAGCAACTCGGCCTGACTCGCGGCCGGTGCCTTGCCGGTGACCAGAAGATAGGTGAGCACGCCGAGGCCGTACACGTCCAGATACACCGGGTCGGCGTTGAGGGCCCTCAGCTCGGGTGCGAGGTAGGGGTCGGAGCCCTCGGCCAGATGCTTTGTGGACAACGCCGTCGGCGCGAGCCGTGCCGCTCCCGGCGCGGAGCCGCCCGTGCCGCCGCGCTGCGTGGCGATCTGCCAGTCCGATATCTGGAGGTGAGGGGTCAGCCAGGCGGCCTCCTCACCCAACGACTGGTCCCGACGACCGCGGTTGCGGGGAACGACGTGCACGGAGCGCGCGGCCAGCGCGCGGTGGTAGATGCGGCTGGAATGGGCGGACCGCATCGTCTCGGCCAGTTGGCGGACGAGTGCCATGCGGCCGAGGATGTCGAGTTTCGTTCCGTACTGGAGCAGATACTCGTCCAGGCGCAGGGTCTGGGGATGGTAGTCGAAGATCAGGGCGGGCCCCGCCGAATGCCCCGACGGGTTGTACTGCTTGAGCTGCACCACACCCAGGTGTTTGAAGCGCTGCAGGACAGCGGCCTCGCGGCGGGCGGCGTTCTCCACCGACTGGCGGAGAGTGACGTCCGAGCCGCGCTCGCGCAGATAGACACGGACGCGAGCCGACTCGGGAAGCTCGCTGTGCTGGGCCAGGTAGTCGGCCCATGTCGGCCCGGAGTCAAAGGACTTCCGCTCCAGCTGGTACGGGCCGACCTTGTACTCGGCGTCGCTGCGGCGGATGCCCACGCGCTCCAGAGCGGTCTTGATCGCGCGGGAGTCGACCGCGGTGATGCGGTGCCGCTCGTCACGCGGCGGCTGCTGCAGCATCGCGACCAACTCGTCGACGGTGTACACCCCGTGCTGGTCATGGGCGGGAAGCCGGACGCGTAACGAGCCCTCGGTGAAGCAGACGGCCTCGCCGACCCACACCCGCTTGCCGTTCTGCCCGAGCAGTCCGGCCAGCTCCTTGGCCTTCTTGTTGACCAGGTGCAGCGGATTGCCGTGCGGGCGGCGATGGCCGCTGGGCGTGGTCTGGACCCAGGTGCCGTTCTCGCTGGTCAGAGAGCCGTGCCAGTTCTTCAGCTCGATCATGAACACACCGTCGGGGGCGATGACGAGGAGGTCGACCTCGCGCACGTGCCCGGAGTTCGCGGTGAAGGTGAAGTTCGACCAGGCCCGCCACGGGTCGGCGTCAGGCAACCTCCGCCGGATGGACTCCAGTCCGCGGCGCTCGTGGTCGAACTCGGACTCGGTGACCGTGGTCCACCGGCCTTCCCGCATACGTTGCCCCCGCCTCGTGATCCCGGTACTGAAACGGCCACCCGCCCGACAGCCTGCGTCTGAACTGGATGGCGAATGGCCCCGGGGAAATCCTAGCGGCGGGGGTGGACAGGGGAGTTGACCTTGACGAAGGAGACACGCAGCAGTCGGCGCGAGGGGCACGTGCACAGCGGCGGCCCGTGCTCTCCCCGAAGAGTGCGGGCCGCCGCTGTGCCGTGTGGGTTACTTCCAGGCGCTGCAGTTCACCAAGCCGCCGCTGTTCGCGGTGCAGGCGCGCACCACCAGGTCCTTGACCTTGACCAGCGAGTGCACCTTGTGGCCGTTGTGGTCGCCCTGGCCGCCGGACGCCTTCGCCAGGTTCCGGGTCGTCCACTTCCAGCTACTGCCGTTCCAGTAGCGGTAGCCGACCTGGGCGACGGCGCCGAGGCCGTCGGCCTTCGTGTCGCCGACGTAGCCGTCCACGCCGACCCGGTAGCCGTTCCAGTACACATCGCTGGTGACGAGCGCGCCGGAGACCTCGGCGTCCGCCTGCCTGGAGTTGCTGTATCCCGTGCCGAGCCCCTCTCCCCAGTGGTTGGCCGCGGCCGACGCGGGGCTCGCCGCGAGGCCCAGGGTGCCGCCGACGGCGGCGGTGACGGCGAGCGCGGAGAGTTTCGTACGCAGTGCCATGTCCGTTGTCCCTTCCGGTCGCGGGCCGGGTCCCCCCGTTGGGTCCCCCGTCGGCCCGTGATCCGTACGGCGCCTGTGGTCGGTCGGCGCCGTGGTGCTGGTCCAAGACGTTAGGCACGCGCCGCAGGGGCGTCGTCCCACGCCGGGTTGAGGTTCGGCGTGACCCTGGCGGTAGGTCCGCGGTTCCTGCAACTTCCGCGGTACCGCGGGAGTGTGATGTCCTGGCGCCCGCCCCGGGGCTACGCTGCGGCGATGCGGATCCGGCCCACCCGTCCCCTCGTCGCCGACGCACTGATCGCCCTTGCCCACACCGGCGTGGCCGTGATGCTCGGGCAGGAGTCCGTGCGCCAGGGGTGGCCCGCACTCGATCTGTTCGGCTACGTCCTGGTGGCCCTGGTCAATCTGTCGGGCGTGCTGCGCTCCAAGGCCCCGGTCGCCCTCTGCCTCTTCGTGCACGCGGTGTGGATCGTGTACGTCACCGCCGGTCACTGGCCCGTGGTGAACTCCTTCGGACCCATGATCGCCGTCTATACGGTGGCGTCCCTGAAGCCGATACGCGTCGCGGTGCCCTGCGGGGCCCTCATGTCCGCCGTCTGGATCTACGGGGCGGTGGTCAGCGGCAGCACGTCGACCGACCAGATGCTTTCCGTCCTCGCCCAGGCCCTGGCCTTCCCGGCCGTACTGTTGCGCTTCGGATACGTCGCACGTCGCACCGCCCGACTCGCCCGCCAACTGCGCGAGGAGCAGGCCGAGCGGGCCCGCCGCGAGGTCGCCAAGGAGCGTGGGCGCATCGCCCGTGAGCTGCACGACGTGGTCGCCCACCACATGTCGGTGATATCGGTGCAGGCGGGCCTCGCGAGCTTTGTCTTCGAGTCCGACCGGGACACCGCCCGCGCCGCCCTCGGCACCATCTCCGGCACCAGCGCGGAGGCCCTCGAAGAGCTCCGGCGCATGCTGCGGGTGCTGCGGGCGGAAGAGGGCGACGACGGCGCTCCGGACGCGCCCATGCCGGGGCTCTCCCGGCTCGGGGAGATGGTCGAACGGGTACGGGCCGGCGGCGTCCCCGTCGAGCTGCGCGTCGAAGGGACACCGCGCCCCCTCGCTCCCGGCGTCGAACTCTGTGCGTACCGCGTGGTGCAGGAGGCGCTCACCAACGTACTCAAACACGCGCGTCACGCGAGCTTCACGACGGTCGAACTCGCCTACCGCAAGCACCACGTGACGGTTTCGGTCACCGACGACGGAGAGGGGGTGATTCCGGACATAGTCCCGAAAAGCAGCGGCCATGGCTTGATGGGGATGCGGGAGCGGGCCAAGCTCTACGGCGGGACGATCAGCATCGGCCCGCGCGAGGACGGGGGTTTCGCCGTACGGCTGACGCTGCCCACCTCCGCGGCCGCGGGAAGCGCACGGCAGGGGGACGACGCCTCGGGATGACCGGAACCACCAAAGTGCTGGTCGTCGACGACCAGTTCCTCATCCGCGCGGGACTGGTGGGGCTGCTGCGCGCGGCGCCCGGGGTGGACGTCGTCGGGGAGGCGGGCGACGGCGAGGAGGCCGTCGCGCTTGCGGCGCGGACCAGGCCCGACGTGATCCTTATGGACATCCGGATGCCCGGGATGAGCGGCATCGTGGCCACCGAGAGGATCCTCGCCGAGGCGGCCGAACCGGCCCCGCGCATCCTGGTGCTGACCACCTTCGACCTTGACGAGTACGTCTACGGAGCGCTGCGCGCCGGTGCCTCCGGCTTTCTGCTCAAGGACTCCGGGCCCGAGCGGCTACTCGCCGCGGTGGCGGCAGTCGGCTCGGGTGACTCGCTCTTCGCGCCGAGCGTCACGCGCCGGCTCGTCGAGGCCTTCGCGCGGCAGGCGGGGGGTGGGGCAGGTGCGGGGGCCCGGCCAGCCCCGACCGGTGGCCGGGGAGCCGGATCCGCGGTGGGGGCACGATCGGGGCGGCGGGCCGAACGTCCCGTGGAGCTCGACGCGTTGACCGGCCGCGAGGTCGAGGTGCTCCGACTGACCGGGGGCGGGCTCTCCAACGCGGAGATCGCCGAGCAGCTGTTCATCAGCGAGGCAACCGTGAAGACCCACCTCAACCGCACCATGACCAAGCTGGACCTGGACAGCAGGGCGCAGGCGGTCGTGGTGGCGTACGAGTCGGGTCTGGTGACACCGGGCGGGTCCTGACGAGCTCGTGCGCGGTAGGCCGTGGCCTCATAGCGCGCGTGAACCACCTGCTCCGCCTCGCGCACCGTACGTCAGTACGCCCCGAACGACCAGAAGACGCCCACCTCGTCCTCAGCCACCGCGATCACGCCCAGGTCCTCGAACAAGTCGAGGCCGTTGAGGTACTCGGAGGTGAGGAAGCTGTGGGAGGCACCGCCCGCCAGGCCCGCCGCGACGAAGTCCCGGGCCGGGTCCGAGGCGGCGGCCTTCGCGTTGGTCCAGTAGCGCGCGGTGGGGCCGTACCTGTCGAGCAGGGTCCGGGCGTCCGCCAGCACGGCGTCCCGGTCCGGGCGGGACCGCACGGGGGCGTATTCCGCCTGCCATTCCTCGGCCATGACGGCGAGCGCGGTGACCGCCGCCTCCGGCTCCAGGGGGTACAGGCGGTCGGGGATCTCCGAGGGGTCCGGGGGGTCGAAGGGGTACGCGGGCACCGTGAGGCGGGCGTCGTTGGTGCGGTCGCCGTCCAGTCGGACCCAGCCCCGGGGGTCGGGGACCGACCGGTGCAGCACGGCGTGGACGTCGTGCGCCCAGTCCACGTGCCGACGGGGGCCGGTGGCCGCGAAGGTGTACGTGTCGTCGAGCAGCCGTAGCGCCGCCGCGTTCCAGGGACAGCGACGGCTGCGGAACTCCATCAGCAGGCCGCCGACTTGGCGGGGGAAGGCGTCCTCCGGCTCGCGGGAGATGCGCTGGAGCTCGTCAAGGGGGATACGCCGGAGCTGGTCGAAGGACATGCGCCGGAGCTGGCCGAAGGGGATGGGCCGGGGCGGGATGCGCCGGAGCTGGTCGAGGGCCCAGCGGACCAGCTCGCCCCCTCCCTCTACTGGAAGGCCCTCCGGCACCTGCGGGAGCGAGAGGTCCGTTCCGTCCCATAGGGCCTCCAGATGCGCATCGATCAGGTCCAGGGCAGGCCGGTCGTCGGGCAGAAGCATTTCGCCACCCTAGGCCGTCCCTGGAGACCAGGGCGTTTGTGCTGGTCAGGGCCGTTGTCAGACCCGGGTGCAAGACTCGGGGCATGAGGTGGGCGGTGGTGGAGACGAGCGACGGGGGTGCTCGTCTCTGCCCGCTCACCCAGGAGGGCCGGCCCGCGGGGCCGGTGGTTCAGGAGCGCTCGCTCGCCGAGGCCGTGCGCTCGCGTCCGGAGGTCGAGCGGTGGGTGTGGCGGTCCACGGCGGAGAGCTACCGGCGGCTGCTGGCGGCGGGGGTGCGGGTCGAGCGGTGCTATGACGTGGAGGCGGCGGAGGCGCTGCTGATCGGGCATGAGGAGGGCCAGTCCGGGCAGCCGCGTTCGCTGGCCGCCGCCTGGGCGCGGCTGCACCATCTGCCCGTCCCGCCGGACGCCCCGGTGCGTAACGCCGAGACCCAGCCGTCCCTCTTCGAGCCGGGCCCGGTACCGCTGCCGCCGGGGACGGACGAGCTGGCGGCGCTGACCGAGGTCTATGCCGGCCAGGTGGCGCGTACGGAGAAGACCGAGCATCCGGAGCGGATGCGGCTGCTGCTCGCGTCGGAGTCCGCAGGCATGCTCGTCGCCATGGAGATGGGCCGGGCCGGGGTGCCGTGGCGGGCGGACGTGCATCGCAGGCTGCTCGACGGACTGTTGGGGGAACGGTATCCGGGCGGGCTGGAGACCCGTCGGCTGGCGGAGCTGGCGGACGAGGTGTCCCGGGCCTTCGGGCCGGGCGTGCGTGTGCGCCCCGATCTGCCGCACGACATCATCAGGGCCTTCGCCGACGCCGGGATCTCGCTCACCTCGACCCGCAAGTGGGAGCTGCAGCAGATCGATCACCCCGCGGTGGCACCCTTGTTGGAGTACAAGAAGCTCTACCGTCTGCACACCGCCCATGGGTGGTCGTGGCTGCAGCAGTGGGTGTACGACGGCCGTTTCCACCCGGAGTATCTGCCCGGCGGTACGGTCTCCGGGCGCTGGACCACCAACGGGGGCGGCGCGCTGCAGATCCCCAAGGTGATCCGGCAGGCGGTGCGGGCCGACCCGGGGTGGCGCCTGGTGGTCGCCGACGCGGACCAGATGGAGCCGCGGGTGCTGGCCGCCGTCTCCCGCGACCGCGGTCTGATGGAGGTGGCCGGCAGCGGCGAGGATCTGTACGCGGGCCTGGCGGCCCGCGCGTTCGGCGGCGACCGCGCCCAGGCCAAGCTCGCTCTGCTGGGCGCCATTTACGGCCAGACGTCCGGTGACGCCCTCAAGCACATGGCCGATCTCCGCCGCCGCTATCCGGCCGCGGTGGCCTACGTGGACGAGGCGGCCCGCGCGGGCGAGGAGGGTCGGCTGGTACGCACCTGGATGGGCCGCACCTGCCCGCCCGCGTCCATCGCACCGCCCGACGAGGCGGGCCTGCCACAAGAAGAACAGCCCCAGGGGTACGGCCGGAGCTCGGCGGCGGCTCGCGCCCGCGGCCGGTTCACCCGTAACTTCGTCGTCCAGGGCAGCGCCGCCGACTGGGCGTTGCTGGTGCTGGCCGCTCTGCGCCGCGCGCTGTGGGACGCCGGGCTCCGTGCCGAGCTGGTCTTCTTCCAGCATGACGAGGTGATCGTGCACTGCCCGGCCCAGGAGGCGCAGGCGGTGTCCGAGGCGATCGCGGCGGCGGCCGCGACGGCGGGCCGCATCGCGTTCGGGGAGACGCCGGTGCGTTTTCCGTTCACCACGGCGGTGGTGGAGTGCTACGCGGAGGCAAAGTGAGGGCGCCGTAGTCCGCCTCTCGGGTGTCGGGCAGGCCGGGCGTCGGGGTCAGCCCGTCCCCGGCGAGCCGCGCGTGATGGCCTTGGCGAAATGGTGGGTGAATGCCTTCCAGGCGGCTGCCGATGCCGGTTCGTCGGCCGTCGCCTGTGCGTACAACCGGTCCGGGTCGAAGCCCTGCTCGCGCAGCCGTTCCTGGTCCCAGCAGCGGATCTGCGCGGCTGCCGCTTCCGGATGGAACTGCACGCCCCAGGCGGAATCTCCCACACGGAAACCCTGGTACGGGCACCGCTCACTCTCCGCAAGCCATACCGCTCCAGGCGGGAGTTCGGCGATGGCGTCCACATGGTGCTCGATGGCGGGTGCCACTGCGGGCAGGCCGCCGAAGAGCGGGTCATCGTGGGCGCCGGCGCGCAGCCGGATCGGTGTGCTCCCGTACTCCGGTGCGCCGTGCCGGCCCCGCACCGTGCCGCCCGCGACATGAGCGAGCAGCTGAGCGCCCAGACAGATGCCCAGCATCGGATTGCCGTCCTGGAGTGCCTGGCCGGTGAGATGGCGGACGGCGGGGAGCCAGGGAGCGCGCTCGTCCTCGCAGGGAAGGAAGCCGCCGCCGAGGACGACCAAAGCCCGATGTCCCAGCGTCGCGGGCGGTGGTTCGCCGGTGTGGGCGTGCACCACCTCCAGGAGCAGTCCGGCTTCCCGTAGCCAGCCGCCCATGCGTTCGAGGCCGCCGGACGGCGTGTTCTGGATGACGAGCACGGCCTGCCCTCGGCTCCCTTCTTTCCGGTTCAGGCCGGAGACCATGGTCAAACCTCCAACGCAACACCCGGTCTTGGCAGTGGATCGCGCCTTCAGCGTATGCGTGGAGCGAGGACAAACAGGCCGTTCCCTCGCGGACCGTGCCGGGCGGCACCACAGAGAGGGTGCGATGCGGACTTTTCGTGACGTAGTTGCGCCGCAAGCGATTCCCGCCCTTGCCCCGTTCGAGTTCTTAGGGTAGGCACACCTAAGCACATAGGAATGATTTTCATACCTAGATGAGGTCGATGTGGATCTGAACAGACGGCAACTGCTCTGGGCAGGCGGCGGCATAGGCACGGCCGCACTGCTCGCCGCATGCGGAGGCGAGAAGTCCGGCGCCTCAGCGGACTCCGACGCCAAGCCGAAGCCGGGTGGCACGCTCCGCGTGGGCGCTCTCGGCCGCGCTTCCGCCGTCACCCGTGACCCGCACGGCACCCAGGCCAACGAGAGCGACTACCTCATCCTCGCGCTCGTCTACGACACCCTCACCGTTCCCGGAACCAAGCCCAACACCATGCCGCGCCTCGCCTCCCGTTGGCAGGCGTCAGACGACCTGAGGACCTGGCGATTCACCCTCGCCAAGGGCGCCACGTTCCATGACGGCAGTCCCGTCACCGCCGAGGACGTCGTCTTCTCGCTGCGCCGGCTCCGCGGTACACCCTCCGGAGCCTCCCGCCTGCCCGGCATCAAGGCCGAGAACATCAAGGCCGAGGGCGCCGGCACGGTCGTCATGGTCTCCGACTACCCCAACGCCGAACTGCCGCTCCTCACACGTCTGACGACCTTCGTGGTGAAGAAGGGCACGAAGGACAAGGAGATCGCGAAGGCGCCGGGCACCGGGCCGTTCAAGCTCGACTGGTTCCGCGGCGGCAACGCCCGACTCGTACGCAACGACGACTGGTACGGCGGCAAGGTCCTCCTCGACGCCATCGAAGTCAAGATCTTCGACAGCCCGCAGGCCATGGCCAACGCCCTGCTCTCCGGCCAGATCGACCTCGCCTCCAACGTCGGCGCCATCGCGGCCCGAACGGCCGAGAAGCGCAAGGACATCCAGGTCCTGCGCCGCCCCAACGACATGGCGATGCCCATCGTCATGCGCGCCGCCGACGGCCCCTTCGCGAACGAGAAGGTCCGTGAGGCGCTGCGCCTGGCCGTGGACCGGGAGGCGATGGTCAAGCAGGTCCTGTCCGGGTACGGCACGGTCGCCAACGACATCCTCGGCACCGGCGACCCCGCGTACGCCAAGGACATCCCGCGGCGCACCCGCGACCTCGCCAAGGCCACGTCACTGCTTGAGGAGGCGGGCTTCGACCTGTCGAAGACATACGAGTTGAAGACGACCGAGGACGTCCCCGGGCTCGCCGAGTCGGCCACCCTGTTCGCCGGCCAGGTCCGTGAGGCGGGCGTCAAGATCAAGGTCGTCAAGGAGGAATCGGTCGGCTTCTGGGACGAGACCTGGCTCAAAGGTGACCTGTACACCACCTACTGGGGCACCAACGACTCCGTGGTCTTCTTCGCCAGCAAGACCATGGTCTCGGACTCGGCCAACAACGAAGCGGGCTGGAAGAACTCCACGTTCGACGCCGCATACCGCAAGGCCATGGCCACCGAGGACGCGGCCGCACGCGCCAAGCTGCTGCACGATGTCCAGCGGATCCAGCACGACGCCTCCGGCTACCTGCTGTGGGGCATGGCCGACGGTATCGACCTGGCCGCCACCCCGGTCCGCGGGTTGCCCACCCTGCCCGGCTACGGACGCGTACAGCTTGAGCGGACCTGGCTGAACCGCTGACCCGCACCACCGAGCGCCGCCGGGCCGGCCGGGAGGAACCGCCGCCTCCCGGCCGGCCCGCCTGGGCCGTCCCCCGGTGCCCCCCGTAGAGCCCGCTGAACGCAGGGGCGTACGCCTGCGTAGATCACGGTGAACAGTGCGCCAATGACCTGCGCGGGAACAGAATTTGACTGTGACTTGACCCCCGGCCGTAGGGTAATGTCAAGGCAAAGAGGTGCAGGCGAGCTGACGCCGTCCCGTCGCGGATCACCTCTTCGCGTCGACGACGACGCGACAGTACCGGTTGTCCTGCTCTGGGCAGGTACGCCGAACACGACCCATCGACTGATGACCTGAACACACCGCGCCCGCAAGCACCCTCGTGGGCGCAGGAGAAAGGCCACCATGAAGTCCCTGGTTGACAACGCTCGTTCCTTCACGACGCACGTTGCGGAGCGTGCCGAGGAGTTCCGCGCCCTGGAGGCGGGGCAGCGCCCGGAGGTGCTGTTCATCACCTGTTCCGACTCGCGCGTGGTGCCGTCCCTGATCACCGGTGCACGGCCGGGCGAGCTGTTCGAGCTGCGGACGGCGGGCAACATCGTGCCCGAGTACCGCAGCGACCACCCCACCGGCGAGACGGCCACCATCGAGTACGCGGTGCGGGTGCTGGGCGTCCGCGACGTCATCGTGTGCGGGCACTCCCACTGCGGCGCGGTCAGCGCTCTCGTACGGGACGACGACCTCTCCGGCGTGCCCGCCGTACAAGGCTGGCTGGAGCGCGCGGCATCCCAGCCCGAGACGACCACGCCCGATGCCCCGGATCTCGCGGAGGCGGTACAGCGCCACGCGGTCGCTCAGCTGGAGCGACTGCACACCCACCCTTGCATAGCGGAACGGATAGCGGAGGGGACCCTGTCGGTGCACGCCTGGTACTACGAGGTGCACACGGGAGCAGTGAAGGAGTACGGGCCGGGCGACGCGTGGTTCCGGCCGCTGTGAACCGCATCGGCCCGCCCCACGGGCCACCAGGACCCTCTCTCGTTCCGCCGTGCAAGGAAGTCCGCTGATGTTCTTCACCTTCAAGAATCCCGCCGACCTGCGGCGTGACGTCCTGGCCTCCCTCGTCGTCTTCCTGGTCGCCCTGCCCCTGTGCGTGGGAGTGGCCGTGGCCTCCGGAGTGCCCGCCGAACTCGGCCTGATCACCGGCATCGTCGGCGGAATCGTCGTCGGCGCCCTGCCGGGCAGCACTCTCCAGGTCAGCGGCCCGGCCGCCGGTCTGACCGTCCTGGTCTTCGAGGCCGTCCAGGAATTCGGCCTCGGCGCTCTGGGCGCCCTGGTCCTGCTCGCGGGCCTTCTCCAACTCATCCTGGGTGCCCTGGGCTTCGGCCGCTTCTTCCGCGCGATCACCGTGGCCGTCGTCCAGGGCATGCTCGCCGGCATCGGACTCGTCCTGATCTTCGGCCAGCTCTACACCATGGCCGGCGTCAAGCAGCCCCGCTCCGGACTCGACAAGATCACCGGCGTGCCGGACCTGGCCGTCGAAATCGCCACCTCCAGCGAGGCCCTGACCGCCTTCGCCATCGGGGCCGCCACCATCGCCGTCCTGGTCCTGTGGAAGAAACTCCCGGCCCGCGCCCAGATGGTGCCCGCACCGCTCGCCGGAGTCGCCCTGGCCACAGCCGCGACCGCCGCGGCTGACTGGTCCGTCCCCCGCGTCGAGGTACAAGGTCTCGTGTCAGCCGTGCAGCCGCCGGGAATGGACGACTTCACCTCGCTGACCAGCCTCGCCGCCCTCGGTACGGTCCTGGCGTTCGCCCTGATCGCCTCCGCCGAGAGCCTGTTCAGCGCCGCAGCCGTCGACCGCATGCACGACGGGCCGCGCACCGACTACGACAAGGAGCTCATGGCCCAGGGCGTGGGCAACACCATCTGCGGCGCCCTCGGCGCCCTGCCCATGACCGCCGTCATCGTCCGCAGCGCCGCCAACGTCCAGGCCGGGGCGAAGACCAAGCTCTCCCGCATCCTGCACGGACTGTGGCTGGTGCTCTTCGCCGCGCTTCTCCCGGCCGCCATCGGCATCATCCCCCTGGCCGCCCTCGCGGGCGTCCTCATCCACGCCGGGTGCAAGCTCATCCCCGTCAAGGACCTCCTGCCCCTGTGGCGCGAGCACCGCGGCGAGGCCATCGTCCTGGCTGTCACCGCGATCGCCATCATCACCACCAACATGTTCGAAGGCGTCCTCCTCGGCCTCCTCCTCGCCGTGGTCAAATGCGCCTGGGAAACCTCTCACATCCACGTCGACGTCCACGAGACGACCGACGGCCGGCTCATCGTCTCCCTCACCGGTTCCGCCACGTTCCTCCGCCTTCCCCGCATGCTCGAAACCCTCGAAGAACTCCCTGACGACCGGCCCGTCGAACTCGACCTCACCGAGCTGCGCCACCTCGACCACGCCTGCCGCATGACGCTGGAGAACTGGGCACAACGGCGGGGAACCACGATCGGGGCGCCCGCGAACGCCTGATCCGCGACTCGTTCGGACGCCTCGACCCGCGGACAGCTCGCCCTCGAAGCAGACACGCGACACTCATCCGCTATCGCCCCTCGCCCGCCGTCATCGGGCGAGGGGCAGCACATGCCGCACCCCCGCATCGGCCGCGGCACGGTGAAGCTCGAAGGAGGCAACGGTGTTCGACCTCAGGACAGAGGCAGAAATGCGGCTGTACTCGGAAAAGCTGGCCAGGGAACTCGCCCTGAAACGGCACCGGGAGAAGGGCGGCGAGGGCGACGCCGACACCGAGACGGCTCCTCCGCCCGATGAAGAGCACACGGTCGGTCAAGAGCACACGGGAAGTGAAGAGACAGCCATCACCGACGACCCCCAAGAGGCTTGAAGTGCTGTTCGTCAGGCGCAGGCCGGGCACAGCCCGCGGTAGGTGACCGCGGCCTCGGACACCGTGAAGCCGAATCGCTGCTCCGCCGGGAGGCCGGCCAGCGGATCCCCGGTCGGGTGGACATCGCGGATGGTGCCGCAGCCGGAGCACACCAGGTGCTGGTGCGGGCGGTGTCCGTTGGGGTCGTAGCGCTTGGCGCGGCCGTCGGTGGACACCTCCGTGACCTCACCGAGGGAGACCAGCTCGCCCAGGGTGTTGTAGACGGTCGCCCGGGAGATCTCGGGAAGCAGCCGCGCCGCTCGGGCGTGCACCTCGTCGGCCGTGAGATGGACGTGATCGCCGTCGAGGACCTCCGCGACGACGCGCCGCTGGGAGGTCATCCGCCAGCCGCGGCCTCGCAGTCGCTCCAGCAGGTCACTCATATCGGTTCACCTGTTCAGGTTCGGCGGGGCCGAGGTCGCTTGTGGATGTCCGGGTTCCGATTGGCTATGGGCTTGGTTCGCTTCTTGACTTGGACTCTGTCCATCGTAGGATCGGTTCCGGCGATGGCAAGGGACAGGAAGACTCCAGTACGGCAGGAGACACGGACGTGACGGGACCGCCGCCGAGGAGCCGCGCTGTGCCGGTCGGCGGGTGAGGCCCAGGTCATCCGCTGGGGCCTGCGGCCCCGACCTGTTCCACCGCCCGCAGTTCCCTGAGCACCGTGATCCGCCCAGTCCGGAAGGATTCCCATGTCCGAGAACCATGAAGCGATCGTCACAGACGCGAAGACGGAGGGCGGAGGTGGCTGTCCGGTCGCGCACGGGCGCGCCCCGCACCCGACCCAGGGCGGCGGAAACCGCCAGTGGTGGCCGGAGCGGCTCAACCTGAAGGTCCTCGCCAAGAACCCCGCCGTGGCCAACCCCCTCGGCGAGGAGTTCGACTACGCCGAGGCGTTCACGTCCCTCGACCTTCCGGCGGTGAAGCGGGACATCGCGGAGGTGCTGACGACCTCGCAGGACTGGTGGCCCGCCGACTTCGGCCACTACGGCCCGTTCATCATACGGATGGCGTGGCACAGCGCGGGCACCTACCGGATCAGCGACGGCCGGGGCGGCGCCGGGGCCGGCCAGCAGCGGTTCGCGCCCCTCAACAGCTGGCCGGACAACGCGAACCTCGACAAGGCCCGCCGCCTGCTGTGGCCGGTCAAGAAGAAGTACGGCCAGAGCCTGTCGTGGGCCGACCTCATGATCCTCGCCGGCAACGTCGCCCTGGAGTCGATGGGATTCACGACCTTCGGCTTCGCCGGCGGCCGCGCGGACGTCTGGGAGCCCGACGAGGACGTCTACTGGGGGCCCGAGTCCACCTGGCTCGGCGACGAGCGCTACACCGGCGACCGGGAGCTCGAGAACCCTCTCGCCGCGGTCCAGATGGGCCTCATCTACGTCAACCCGGAGGGCCCGAACGGCAACCCGGACCCGCTCGCCGCGGCCCGCGACATCCGTGAGACGTTCCGCCGCATGGCGATGAACGACGAGGAGACGGCCGCCCTGATCGCGGGCGGCCACACCTTCGGCAAGACCCACGGCGCGGGCCCCGCGGACCACGTCGGCCCCGACCCCGAGGCCGCCTCGCTCGAGGAGCAGGGCCTCGGCTGGAAGAACACCTACGGGACCGGCAAGGGCGGCGACACGATCACCAGCGGTCTCGAGGGCACGTGGACGAACACCCCGGTGACCTGGGACAACAGCTTCCTGGAGATCCTGTACGGCTACGAGTGGGAGCTGTTCAAGAGCCCCGCCGGTGCGCACCAGTGGAGGCCGAAGGGCGGCGCCGGGGCGGGCACCGTCCCCGACGCCCACGACCCGTCGAAGAGCCACGCCCCGACCATGCTGACGACCGACCTGGCGCTTCGGTTCGACCCGGTCTACGAACAGATCACGCGGCGCTGGCTCGAGAACCCCGAGGAGTTCGCGGACGCCTTCGCCCGGGCGTGGTTCAAGCTGACCCACCGCGACATGGGCCCGGTCGTGCGCTACCTCGGCCCGGAGGTCCCGGCCGAGACGCAGCTGTGGCAGGACCCCCTGCCCGCGGTGACGCACGAGCTCATCGACGCCGAGGACGTCGCCTCCCTCAAGGGCCGGATCATCGCCTCGGGCCTGACGGTGTCCCAGCTCGTGTCCACCGCGTGGGCGTCGGCCTCGTCCTTCCGCGGCAGCGACAAGCGCGGCGGGGCCAACGGCGCGCGCATCCGCCTGGAGCCGCAGATCGGGTGGGAGGTCAACGCCCCCGACCAGCTGGCGACGGTGCTGCGCACCCTGGAGGGGATCCAGGAGGCCTTCAACACCGCCCAGACCGGCGGCAAGCGGGTCTCGCTCGCCGACCTGATCGTGCTCGCCGGCGGTGCGGCCGTCGAGCAGGCTGCCAGGAACGCCGGCTTCGACGTCCAGGTCCCCTTCACGCCGGGCCGCGTGGACGCGTCGCAGGAGCAGACCGACGTCGAGTCGTTCGCCGCGCTCGAGCCGACCGCCGACGGGTTCCGCAACCACCTCGGGAAGAGCAACCGGCTGCCGGCCGAGTACCTGCTGGTCGACCGGGCGAACCTGCTGAACCTGAGCGCCCCCGAGATGACGGTCCTCGTCGGCGGCCTCCGCGTCCTGGGCGCGAACCACCAGCAGTCGCCGCTCGGCGTCTTCACCGCGGCCCCCGGGGCCCTGACCAACGACTTCTTCGTCAACCTGCTCGACCTGGGCACGACGTGGCAGGCGACGTCCGAGGACGCGAACACGTTCGAGGGCCGCGACGCCGCCACGGGGAGGTCAAGTGGACCGGCAGCCGGGCCGACCTCGTCTTCGGGTCGAACTCCGAGCTGCGCGCGCTCGCGGAGGTCTACGCGAGCGATGACGCGAAGGAGAAGTTCGTGAACGACTTCGTCGCGGCGTGGGACAAGGTCATGAACCTCGACCGGTTCGACCTCGTCTGATCCTTCACGGACACGACGTCCAGGCAGCCGGCCCCGCCGGCACACAGGGTGGAGGCCTCCCGGCGACGGGTGGCCTCCACCGACTGCTGTACGCCCTGGTCAGCGCGTCAGCTGGTCAGCTCGTCAGCTCGTGTAGAAGCGCTTGACCGCCTTCAGGAACTCCGCGGCGCTCAGCCGTCCGTCGCCGTCGCCGTCGAGCGTCGCGAAGTAGGACGACGCCTTGGCCGGCGGCATGCACAGGAAATCGGCCGCGCGGAGGAACTCGTCCTGGCTGATGGTGCCGTCGTCGTCGCTGTCGAGGACGGCGAAGAGGGTCTGGCAGACCTCGCCCTTGCCCGGACGGTCGGGGGAATGGAACTCGGGTGAGGTGCGGGTGGCCACGTACTCGTCGGAGGTGAGGACCCCGTCGCCGTCGGCGTCGCCCAGAGAGAGGAAGGAGGCCCACTGGGTCTCGTTGGCCCGCAGCAGGGCCTGGGCCTTGGGGGCGTCCTCCGGGATGTTCAGCGCGGCGAGGAGTTTGCGGGGCGCGCGCAGGAAGTCGGAGAGGTCGACGGCTTCGTCGCCGTCGGCGTCCATGCGCTGGAATTCCTCGACGATCGCGGCGCGTGTGGTGTTGCTGACAGTGGTCATGCCACCACAGCGTGCCAGTCGCGGGCCCAAGGGAGTGGCCGCGCCGAGCCCGGCTCCTCCTCACGGGTGAACGGAGAGCGGGCGACCCCTGGTCGACCGGTGCCGCGTTCACCGGCCCCGGAGGAGCGGGCCCGGCTGCAGGGCGCCGCCCGTCGGATCAGGACAGCGAGGTGACCACCTGCTTGCTGTAGCACTCCCTGTCCAGTTCGGTCACATCGACCGTGAGGGTGAGGGTGGCACCGGCGGGGACGGGGACGTGATTGCGGGCGAGGTCCAGCACGGCACGGGACAGCTCGCGCTTGGCCTCCGGGGTCCGGCCGGAGAGTATCGCCAGCTCGATGTGGACCATTGCCTGATCCGGGGAGCCATCGGCGATGAACGCCTCCTCGATCCTTCGAAAGCGCGTCTTGCAGGTGTCGATGGGAGCCTCGAGGAGGTCGGCGACGAGCGGGTGCAGCGCGAGGCCGAAGGCGCGGCGGTCGAACGCCGCGGAGAGCGGGTCGGAGTAGTCGACGACGATGTGCGGCATGGATGCTCCCGGGTCGAGAGGTGCGCGGTGGCGCGATGAAGTAGATCTTGAGTCATCCGCAGCCTAGAGCAGAGGCCGCCGGTCGCGAGGGTGTTCGCATGGCGGAACTCCGAGCGACTCGAGGGCCGGCGGCCGCCGGCCCTCCCGGGCCCACGGCGCGGATACCGCTACGGCAGTTCCGTGCGGTCCGCGGCGGCCGTGCCGTGGGCCCAGCCCTCCGCGTCGCGGCACTTGAGGCGGTGTGCCGTGGTGTCCGGGAACATCCGCTCGGTCGCCGCGCCCACGGCCACCTCCCGCGCCGCGAGCACGGGCAGGACGTGGTCGGTGCCCATGGCCTGCTCGGTGACCTGCCGTGTCGCCGCGGCGAGGCGGTCGCGGATGCGGCCCGCGTAGGCGATCAGGAAGGACTCGCGGAAGTTCCGGGTACGGCGGGCACGGCCGCGCGCGTGGTGGTCGTCGGCGGCCTGGCGCATTGCGGTCGTGGCCTGGAGCAGGAGCGAGGTGTAGAGAAGCTCGACGTGCTCCAGGTCGGCGTCGAAGCCGACGACCGTCGAGAAACCCAGCTCACTCGCCCAGACCGCCTGGCAGCGGTTGGCCTCCGCCACGGCGTCGAGCAGCAGGGCCTTGGCCGATTCGTACGGGGCGTCGACGCCGATCCGACAGGTCCCGGGCCCGCCGTGCGCGTCGGCCTCGACCAGCGCCTCGTCGATGCTGTACCGGGCCATGAGCTCCTGCGCCTTGGCGGACAGCGCCTCCGCCTCCTCGGGATAGGACGTGGACTCGGCCTTGGCGAGCAGCGCGCGGACCCGGCCCAGCATGCGCGGCTCGTCACCCTGCCGCCGCTGCGCCGGTCGCCCGACCGGAGTGATCCGGGGCAGCCGCCCGATCAGCCGCAGAACGTCGAGCACACACGACGCCGTCTCGAACCGGCTCGTCGGCCGCTCCCGCCGGGCGAACCCGTCCAGGTACGCGCCGTCGCCGTCCCACCACACCCGCGCGTCCAGCTCACGCAGCTGCCCCGCCCAGCGCGCGTCCACCTTCCGTGCGTCCGTCCCCCGCGCGGGCTGCCGCCGCGCCTCGGCGGCGATCATGTCGGTGATGAACCGGACCGGGGCGGCGCCCCGCTCCCGCCGGACGATCCGCACCAGGTCAGCGGGTTGCCAGCCGCCGTCCCAGCACCGCCGTACGCCCCGCTCGGCGGCCGCGACCACCATCCGACTCACCGCCTCCCAGCCCCCGGGGGCGGCGGTGAGGGCGGAGGCGGCGGCGTCGAGCGCGTCCTCGAGACGGTCGTCCGGCGCGGACCGCAGCGCGGACAGCGCGGCTTCCACAGGGTCGGGCTCCCGCTGCCCCTGTTCCCGCCGTGCGCTGCGCTGTCCCATGTGACTCTCTTCTCCGTGCCGATGCCAGAGCGATTCTCCCTTGTCGCTCTGCGGAACGGAGTCCGGCCTCGCGCTCCCGGCCGTGGCCGGAAGCGCGAGGCCGGGACAGGGGCCTACGCCGCGCTCACCGTGCGAACGACACGTCGTAGTACGTGTCGGCCGGTGCCCCCGAGGCGGTGTAGCACCGCACCTGGATGCCGGTGCTCGGCGTCCAGTAGTCCACCTTGCAGTGCCTGGAGTCGGAGCCGTAGGCCGTGACCTGGACATCGCCGTAGCCCAGGGGCATCCCGGGGGTCCAGACGCGGTAGACGCCGACGCCGTGGCGCGTGATCCGGTTGGTGTATCCGGCGGAGTTGTACTGGTACGCCGTCGCCGGCGTGTACGAGCCCGAGGTGGGCTGGTTCGCCCAGGCGTACGCGGCGGGCGCCGTACGGAGGATGCTCGTGCCACGGGTGTAGGTCAGCGTGAACCGGGTGTCGCGCAGGGCGCCGCTGAGGGTGAAGCAGCGGACGTTGACGAGCTGGGCGGATCCGGAGGGATACCAGTTGGCGACCTTGCAGCGCGCTTGCACATCCCCGTACGCGGTGGCCTGCACATGCCCCGCCGCGGAGCCGATGTTCGGGAACCGCACCGTGTACTGGCCCACACCGCCGCGCGTGATGGTGTTGGCGGCGCCGGACGAGTTGAACTGGTACGTCGACGCCGACGTGTACGAGCCCGCGGTCGGCCGGTCCGCCCACACGTAGCCGAAGCGGCCGCCGAGGGAGGAGGTGTTGACGAAGCTCGCGGTGAACCGGGTGTCGGCCCGGTAGCCGGACGGGGTGAAGCACCGCACGTGCACGTCGAGCCGGTCACCGACGGGGTACCAGGAGGCGACGTTGCAGGAGTGGGACGTCGCTCCGTAGGCCGTGACGTGCACGGTGCCGCCCAGCAGCCCGAGTCTGGGCATGCGCACGGTGTACTGGCCGGTGCCGGTGCGGACGACGGAGTTCGCCGCGCCTGTCGAATTCCTGCTGTAGTAGCCGGATGGCGTGTAGGGCGTGTTGAGTGGCGCGGACGGCTGGTTCGCCCACACGTAGGCGTGGCCGCGGCTCGGGGCCGCGTGGGCGGTGAGCGGCGCGAGAGCGATCATGCCGATGGCGAGCGCGACCACCGTCAGGGCACGGAGTATGCGGGTCGGCCATCCCCTGGGATTTTCATGGTTTTTCGCGTGCATCTCTTACCTTCTCTCTGCTGGGATCGGCAACAGGAATGGTGCTGGGATGCGGGAACGGCCGCCTTTGCGCAACCAACGCGGCGGTACGTTTCGGAAGTATTCCGCAGCTTCGACTGGTGGCAGCGCGGCACGGTTTCGGAATTCCCCCCAAGCCCTTTCGCGCGGACGGCGCGATCGGGAACGCCCGGTGGACACTGGTGACATCAGGCCACCGGAGCAATCAGAGAATTACACAGCGCCGGTCGGTTGACCACTCTTTACAACGATGGAGGAGAGGTGAAGGAGCGTAGAGGGAGTGCAACGGCGCTGCACCCCTCTCGATCACGCGCCCCCTCGCCGCCGGCTACCGCCACCAGCGGCGCAGCACGTCCTCCGCGGGCTTGCCGTGCGGGGTGTAGGCCAGGCGCCGTTCGGTCTCCCCGCTGTCGGGCCAGTCGTCCCACATCCACCAGCACACCCCGGCCCACCAGGTCCGGCCGTCGAAGGCGGTCAGCAGCGCGTCGTACGCCGCGGCCTGCTCCTTCGCGGCGGCCCGTTCGCTGACGGTCCAGGAGTACGGCGCGGTGGTCGAGCCGCGCTGACTGACGTAGCCGGCCTCGGTGAACAGGATCTTCCGGTCCTGCCGGCGGGCGAAGGCGGCGAGTTCCGCGACGATCGGCCGCCAACCCTCGGCCAGCCGCTCGGGGTCGGCCGTGGCGGTCTCCGTCAGCGGCCAGTAGGCGTCGATACCGATCGTGTCGAGGGAGGACCAGAACCGGACGCGGCGGTATTCGTCGAAGTTGGCGGCGTAGGTCAACGGGCCGCGGTAGGTGTCGCGTACGGAGGCGATCACCTCGGTCCAGCGCCGGTGGTCGCGGCTGGTGCCGGCCAGTTCGGTTCCGACGGCGAACCGCTCCACGCCGAGCTCCTCGGCCAGCTCGGCGTAGTGGGTGATGAAGCGCTCGTACGCGGAGAACCAGGCGTCCCGGTCGGCGGGCCGGATGTCGGCGCGGTCGCCCCCGTCCACCAGGTCCACATGCGGCTTGAGCAGCACCTTCAGCCCGGTGGCATGGGCGAGTTCGACGACGCGGCGCACGCTGCGGTCGCTCGCGGTCTCCTCGGTGGTGTGCATCGCGGACCGGCGGGGGCCGTCCTGGTACCAGGTGGGGGTGAAGACCACCCAGCGGGCGCCGGTGTCCGCGATCTGCCGCAGATAGCGCCGGGCTTCGGGCCGGTCGTAGTCGTCGGTGCTCCAGGCGGGCAGGGTGATGCCCCGCACCTGTTCGCCCCGGCCGCCGCCGGTGGCGGGGGAGTGGGTGGGACTGCCGGTGCGGGGTGCGGCCGAGCCGTCGCCGCCTCCCGAGCAGCCGGTCAGAAAGGCGAGAGCGGCGGTCACCGCGGCGGTCGCCCGCCTCAGTGCTTTCATCGGCAGGGCCTCACTATGGCGTGACTGTGGCGTTGTACGGATGCCCGTGCCGTCCCCGCCGCACGGCGCGGGGACGGCACGGGTGGTGCTCAGGCGGGACCGGGCGCGTCAGCTCACCCGATCAGGCTCTCCGGGCTGACGAAGGTGTAGCCGAGCTGCTGGAGACCCTCCACGGTCTCCTTCAGCGGCTCCACCGGGTGGTACGGGTGGTAGTAGAAGCTGGCGAATCCGTCGCGCACCGCCAGGTTGGCCTTGGCCGCCTTGACCAGGTCGGCCGGCAGCCGCGGCGGATGGTTGTTGGCCGCGTCGGGCTCATAGCTGCCCAGGTTCTCCGGGAGCACCTTCGACCCGTACACGTCGGTGACGGGGTACGGGAAGAACTGCCCCAGGTAGCGGGTCGGGTCGGCCGCGGCACCGCGCAGCGTGCCCGCGAAGTACAGCGGCCGCTCCAGCCGGGCGGAGAAGTTCTGCGCGAACACCCGGTAGTCGGTGGCCGAGGCGGCGTAGTGCGGGGTGGTCCACAGCTTCGGCCGGGGCAGCCCCACGCGGGCGAACTCGGCGAGGGCCGCGTTGACCCGGCCCTGCGCCCACTCGGCGGAGTCCTCGGCCACCGGACCGTCGTAGACCACCGAGTTGTCGGGGCCCACATGGGCGCGGAAGAACTCGAAGTCGTCGCCGCTCACGCCGTTGTACGGGTTGTCCACGTTGCCGTACTGGTGGGTGTAGCCGTGGTCCATCAGCACCGCGCCGTTGGCGAGCATGTACTTGAGGGTGCTCACCAGACCCGGCCGCTGGGAGAGCTTGACGGTGCGCGGGACGCCGTTGTTCTGCGCCCCCTTGGGGTCGGTGTAGACCGGGATGACGTTGATGCCGTAGGAGATGTTCTGCGACTTCAGATAGTCGGCGAGCGCCCGCAGGCTGGTGGTGTTGGACAGCGGCGTGATGTCCTCCAGCCGCATCATGGCCCGGTGCTGCTCGGCCGTCTGCGGCGCCAGCGCGTCGAACAGCAGGTCCTGGAAGGCGATGACCCGGTCGGTCTCGTTGACGTAGGTGAAGGGGATCTCACCGACGTAGGTCAGGTTGCCGGAGCGGATCGCCCACGGGAAGGCCGTCTCCGTACCGCCGGCCGTGTCCACCGCCTGCGCCACCTCGGTCACCGGCGCGTAGCCCGGCCCCGTCTTGACGTCGGGGTGCAGCACGCCGCCGTCCTGGCCCGCGGGGATCGTGCGGGTGAGCTGCTGGCCCTTGTAGGTGACCTTGCTGACCTGGCCCACGCTGCCGCCGGACCCGTAGAAGGAGGTCGTCGGGTCCCAGCCGTACTTGAACCCGAACTCCTGGCGGCTGATGGAGTTGGCCATGTTCCAGATGTTCGCGCCGACCCAGATGACCGGCCGCTCGGACAGCAGCGTGTCGAGGTAGAAGTCCTCCGGTACGGCGTCCGGGACCTCACCGCCGTAGTAGGTCGAGCCGATGTAGACGGTGGCGTCGTAGCTCTCCAGCATGCCGGAGGTGTACTCCTGGACCGGCTTGGCGGTCACCGTGCCGAAGTGGCCACCGAGGTTGGCCGCGCCCATCGCGTACAGCTCGCCCAGGTGCCCGTACGGGCCCGCAGTGTCGTACAGCACCAGCGTCTTGGCCTGACCGGGCTCGGCGGCGGCCGCGCGCGGCGCGACCCGGAGCCGCAGCCCGGCGGTCGCCGCCGACCGCAGCTTCTTCACCTTCTTCACAAGCCGGTTCGACCGCGGATCCTTCGCCGACCGGTTCCCGGCGGTGCGCTTTTCGGCCATCTCGGCGCGCCGCTGCGCGTCCGCGGACCGCTGCGTCGCCGCCCACCCCTTGATGTCCTTCGCGCGCACCCCGGCGGCGGGTCCGTGTGTCGACGACCGGTCCGCGCTGCCGCCGACGGCGGCCGTGGGCGTCAGGAAACCACCCCCCAGCAGGGCGGCGATGGCCAGAGCGATCACGGCCAGCCACGCCGGCCGGGATCTCCTACGGGGTTCTCGCATCTGTGTACCCCCCTCGATTCGGTCCCGCGTGCTGTGGAACGCAGCCACTCAGAAGGCATCGGATCATGGCTGGATGTGGAGCGAGGAGCATGTTCGAGCCGTCACCGAATTTCCACGCGCGGGATCACGGAGCTCAACAATCCGGAGATTGTGGTGATCGCCCCTCCCCGCTGTCAATGGGACCGTACCGGGAAAAAATCTCCCCTTGAAAAAAGAACAACCGCCCCCGTACGGGCGGATGTGTCTGGTACCTTCCATAAGCGCGCAGCAGTGGGCCTGTTGGGGACGGGTCCGCCACTTCTGCGCCGCGTCACATTGGGGGGACCGATGTACGGTAGGTCTGCTCTGGGATCAGTGCTGCCCTTGGTGGGACTCGCGGCGGCACCGGAAATGATCCCAGGGATTTCGGTTGCCAGGGTTCTCCAGGCAGCCGCCGGTGCGGGATTCCTGCTCTACTGCCTGATTGTTTTCGGATTGATTATCGCGCGTTTTCGAATACGCGCGAACTCTGCTCTGCCGCCTCCGGACGGCGCCGCGCGTGACGGCCGGCCGGCGGTGGACCGGCCGTGACGCTCGAGCCGTTGACATGGGCCGCCGTCGCGCTCATCGCGATGGCCGGGACATACAACTTCAGTCTTTTCCTGCTCTCCCGGCGCCGGGTGCCGCACGCCCCCGGCTCCGGCCGAAGCCGCCGCTACGTCTTCCTGCTCGCCTGCCTCAACGAGGAGAAGGTGCTGGCCGAGAGCCTGGCGCGGATCACCAGCCTGCCCGCCGACGACTGCGTCGCCCTCGTCATCGACGACGCATCCGACGACCGGACGGCCGAGATCGCGCGCGCCGCGGACCCCGAGCGGGTCCGGCTCCACCAGCGCCGGTTGCCCGACGCCCGGCGCGGCAAGGGCGCCGCGCTCAACGACGGCGTCCGCCGGCTGCGGGCGTCCGGGCTGCTCGGCGACCGGGACCCGGACGATGTGATCGTCTGTGTCGTGGACGCCGACGGCCGGCTGGACCGCCATGTGATCGAGGCGGTCGACCCGTTCTTCAACGACCCCCGGACCGGGGCCACCCAGCTCTGCGTCCGGATGTACAACCGGGAGGCGGGGCTGCTGGCCCGGCTCCAGGACATGGAGTTCGTCGTCTACGGCGACGTCTTCCAAACCGCCCGCCGGTCCATCGGCAGCGTGGGGATGGGCGGCAACGGCCAGTTCATGCGGCTGTCCGCGCTGGACTCGCTGGGTGAGAAGCCGTGGAGCGACAGCCTCACCGAGGACCTGGACCTGGGCGTGCGGCTGATCGCACGCGGCTGGACCAACCAGCACTGCACCACGGCCGCCGTCTCCCAGCAGGCCGTGCTGGACCTGCGGCGGCTGGTGCGCCAGCGCTCCCGCTGGTTCCAGGGGCACCTGCAGTCCGCCAACCTGGTGCCGCTGATCCTGCGTGATGTCCGGGGCAGGGCCGCGACGGACCTGCTCTACCACCTGTCCAGCCCGCTGCTGATCCTGCTCACCTCGCTGCTTCCGCTGTCCTTCCTGATCGCCGTGTTCGGCACGGCCGCCGCCTCGTTCCAGGCCGGACGCCCGCTGATCTCCCCGATGTGGCTGCTCGGCCCGTACCTGCTCTCCTTCACCTCCGCCTGGATCTACGGCTTCGTCTACCGCCGGCGCGAGCGGTCGCTCGGAGTGCTCCGGGCGGCGCTGCTGGGACACGTCTTCGTGCTCTACGGCTACATCTGGTTCGCGGCGGG
Source organism: Streptomyces sp. XD-27 (assembly GCF_030553055.1). Classification (NCBI taxonomy): domain Bacteria; kingdom Bacillati; phylum Actinomycetota; class Actinomycetes; order Kitasatosporales; family Streptomycetaceae; genus Streptomyces; species Streptomyces sp. XD-27. The sequence continues at coordinate 977,833 of NZ_CP130713.1, read as the reverse complement.
CTGGTGGGGGCTGTGGCGGGCCGCCACCGGCAAGCGGACCTGGCTCAAGACCGCACGTACCTGACGCTCTTTCCCCATTTCCCTTTCCGTCCGCTCACCCGCCTAGGGAGACCCATGTCCTCATCAGGCAGACCGATGTCCTCATCAGGAAGTCCTCTGTCCCCATCGGGAAGTCCTCTGTCTCCATCGGGAAGTCCTCTGTCTCCATCGGGAAGGCTCGTGTCCGTCCGCACCATGCTGCTGCTCGGCACCCGCCCCGAGGCGATCAAACTGGCGCCGGTGGCCCGGGCGATGGCCGTCTCCTCGCTGTTCGAGCCGATGGTGGTGACCACCGGCCAGCACCGCGAGATGCTGGACCAGATGCTGGGCCTGCTCGGGGTCGGGGTGAAGACCGACCTGGCGGTGATGCGGGATCGCCAGGGGCTGCCGGAGCTGACGGCCCGGCTCGTGGCGGGGCTGGGCGCGGCGATCCGGACCGAACGACCCGACCTGGTGGTGGTCCAGGGCGACACCACCACCGCGCTGTGCGGCGCGCTGGCCGCCTTCTACGAACGCGTCCCGGTGGCCCACGTCGAGGCCGGGCTGCGCACCGGCGTCCTCGACAACCCGTTCCCCGAGGAGCTCAACCGCCGGCTCATCGGCCGCATGGCGTTCTGGCACTTCGCCCCCACCGCCCGGTCCGCCGCGTATCTGCGCGCCGAGGGCGTACCGGCCGAGCAGGTGATCACCACGGGCAACACCGTCGTCGACAACCTGCTGTGGGTCCTGAGGGAGGGCGCCGGACGCAGCGCCTTTCGCACAGGCGCCCGGCGGGTGCTGCTGACGCTGCACCGCCGGGAGAACCAGGGGCACCGGATGCGGGCGATGGGGGCGGCGCTCAGACGGCTGGCCGACCGGGGGACGTGGAGATCGTGCTGCCGCTGCACCGCAGCCCCGCGGTGCGCGACGCCCTGCTCCCGGAACTGGCCGGGCACCCGGCGGTGACGGTGGTGGAACCGCTCGACTACCTGGACTTCGCCGCGACCCTGGCCGCCTGCGATCTGGTGTTGACCGACTCCGGAGGCATACAGGAGGAGGCCCCCAGCCTGGGCAAGCCCACCCTCGTGCTGCGGACCACCACCGAGCGCCCGGAGGCGGTGGAGGCGGGAGCGGCCCGGCTGGTGGGCACCGATCCCGAGGCCATCCTGACCGCCGCGACACGGCTGCTGAACGACCGGGACGAGTACGGGCGGATGGCACAGGCCCGCCACCCGTTCGGCGACGGCCGGGCCGCGGAGCACATCGTGGCCCGGCTCGCCGAGGACTTCGGGGCGGACCGGTCCGCGCCGGTGCGAGCGGAGCGGCGGCGGACGACGGGCGCCCACTGGGCGACCGGGCATCGGGCTCGTATGATCCGTCGGCATGACGTCCGTGCGGTGGTGCGCCTTCCGGCGGTTCGCAGGGATCGTGCTCATCGCCGTCCTCGCGGTGAGCGGCGCACTCGTGGTGGACCGCGTCCGCGGAGAGGGGCGGCGGGACGAGCCGGTCCCGTCCTGGCAGGACGGCGCGGTGTACGGGCCGTGGCGGTCGGTCTTCCACGGGTACGGGAGCAACGGCGGCGGGGCGGACGAGCTGACGCTCACCCCGCGCGCGGCCCGCGAACCCGCCCGCACCCATGCCGCACTGGTGGTCTCCACCGCACGCTATGAGCGGGTGGACTACCGGGCGCGGATGCGTACCGCCGAGCAGTTGCGCAGCCCCGAGCCCAACCCGTGGGAAGTGGCGTGGCTGGTGTGGGCGTACACCGACCCCGAGCACTTCTACTATCTGGCGCTCAAGCCCAACGGCTGGGAGCTGGGGAAGCGGGACCCCGACTACCGGGGCGGGCAGCGGTTCCTGGCCACCGGCTCGCCGCCCTTTCCGGTCGGTACCTGGTCGGACATCAGGGTGCGGCAGCGGGGCCCGCGGATGACGGTGGTGGTGAACGACCATCCGCTGGTGGACTTCGAGGACCGGGAACGCCCGTACACGGCGGGCAGCGTGGGCGCCTACACCGAGGACGCCCGTGCCGAGTTCCGGAAGATCCGCGTCGCGGAGCACGGGTTCGACGAAGAGCGGTGAGAAGGGTGTCCGCCACGGCGGACACCCTTCCTGGCGTGGGCCCTTGCCGCCCGCGGAAGGGTGTCCCGCGTACCGCTCAGGCGCGGAGGGCGTCGGCGGTCGGGACGACGAGGCCGAACAGGTCGGTCATGGTGGTCAGGGCGGCGGTCTGGAGGGCGGTGGCGGGCAGGACGGTGCCGTCCGGGGCGGTGAGGGCGCGGGTGGCGGTGGTCTCGGCGACGACGGTGGGCCGGTAGCCGCGGTAGAAGGCGCCCTCGGCGGTGAAGGTGATGCACATGTGCGTCATGAATCCGGCCAGTACGAGGTTGCGGCCGCTGCCCGGGGCGAAGCCCAGGTCGCTCAGGGTCTTCTCCAGGTCCGTGCCGTGGAAGGCGTTGGGGACCTGCTTGACCACGACCGGTTCGCCGTCCACCGGGGCGACCTCGTCGCTGATGGAGCCGATGCGGGCGCGGATGTCGTACGGGGTGTTCTCGCCGCCGTCGTTGATGACGTGGATGACCGGGGCGCCCGCGGCGCGGGCGCGCTCCAGCAGGCGGGCGCCCGCCGCGAGGGCTTCCTCGGCGCCTTCCAGGGCCATGACGCCGGTGCGGTAGGTGTTCTGGAAGTCGATCATGATCAGGACGGACTCGCTCAGCCGGGGCGGCTGGTTGTCCAGGCCGCTCAGGTCGCGCAGGGTCGTGGACGCGGTGTTCGTGCTCATCAGGAACCTTTCATCACGGAAGTGGGCATGGCGAAGGTCTCCGCCTCGCTCCATGCCAGGCAGAAGAGGTGGGTGCGGCAGGTCAGGTCGGCTGCGTGCGGAAGCGGCGGCGGTAGGCCGCCGGGGTGGTGGTCAGCTGCCGCCTGAACGCCCGGTGCAGGGTCTCCGCCGAGCCGAGCCCGGAAGCGGCCGCGACCTGGTCGAGCGGGCAGTCGGTGGTCTCCAGCAGGCGCCGGGCCACCTCGATGCGGGCCGCTTCGACGTAGGCGCCGGGGCTGCTGCCCGTCTCCTGTTTGAAGACGCGGGCGAAGTGCCGTTCGCTCAGGCACATCCGGGCGGACAGGGCCCCGGCGGACAGGTCCTCGTCGAGGTGGTCGGCGATCCACAGCCGCAGCTCGTCGATGTCCCGGCGGGTGGCGGCGGGGCGGCTGAGCGGCACGGAGAACTGACTCTGGCCGCCCTGCCGTTTGAGGTACATCACCAGTTGCCGGGCCACCGCCAGCGCGGTCTGCTCACCGAGGTCCTCGGCGACCAGGGCCAGGGCGAGGTCCAGGCAGGCGCTGATTCCCGCCCCGGTCCACAGCCGGCCGCGGTCGGTGCGGACGAAGATCGGATCGGGGTCGACCGTGACGTCCGGATGGTCGGCGGCGAGCTGGGCGGCGGTCGACCAGTGGGTCGTCGCCGTCCTCCCGTCCAGCAGCCCGGCCGCCGCCAGCAGGTGCGCGCCCACGCACACCGACGCCACCCGCCGGGCGTGCGGGGCGGTCTCCTTCACCCACGCCACGACAGCGCTGTCGATCCGGGCGAGAGGGCCGTCGTCGGCCATGTCGACCGCGCCCGGCACCAGCAGCGTGTCCACCTGCGCGCCGACGTCGTCGAAAGCCACGTCGGTGAGCAGCCGCACCCCCGCCGACGTGCGGACCGCGCCGGCGACCGGCCCGGCGAGGCGGACCTGGTAGCGGGCGTGGCCCGCGGTCTCCCGGTTGGCCAGCGCGAAGACCTCGGCCGGGCCGGTGACGTCGAGGAGATCGACATCGGGGAAGACCGCGATGACGACACGGTGCGGAAGGGGCATGCGCCCATCCTCACCACCGCCCGTCCATGACGGCAATGACGATTCCCTGTCACATACGGACGCCGGGATGTCCCGGGCGGAAGGAACGCATCGGGGGCGAGACGCGATCGCTCCATGGACAATGCCCTTACAGGGCAGTGTTCGTGGGAGCGCAGGGGGAGGAGCATCATGCTGGAGGAACTGATCCTGGCCGGGGGAACCACGGTGGTCGGAGCCATGGCCACGGATTCCTGGATGGCCGCGCGTGACGGGGTCGCGAGGTTGTTCCGCGGCCGGGGAGAAGACCGGCAGGCGGCCATCGAGGCCCAGTTGGACAACAACGCGGCCCTCGTCGTACGGGCGGCCGACGCCGAGCGGGCGCGCCGGAGCCTGCTCCCCGTATGGTTGCTGGAGCTCGAATCGCTGCTGGATCAGCACCCGGACGTGGCCGGCGAACTACGGGAGCTGGTCAGCGAGATCCAGCGGCGGCTGCCCGAGACGCAGCGCGCATGGGTGCAGAACAACGTCGCCAAGGACGGCGGGCAGGTCTTCGCGGTCCAGGGCGGCAACGTCATCGTGCACCAGACTCCTCCCGGACAGGAAGGCGGCAGCGCAGAGGCCCGGTGAGGCGACGAGGCCCCTGCGCGGCGAACCCGACGAGGGTCGGTGGCGAGTGCCTGTCAGAAGGGCTTGGTCGGCAGGTACTTGCCGTCCAGGGTGATGACGGCGCGCTCGCCGCCCTCGGGGTCGGCGACCTTCTTCACGTCCAGCTTGAAGTTGATCGCGGAGATGACGCCGTCACCGAACTGCTCGTGGACCAGTGCCTTGAGCGTGGTGCCGTAGACCTGGAGCATCTCGTGGAAGCGGTAGACGGTCGGGTCGGTGGGGATGCCGCCGGGGATCGAGCCGCGGGTGGGGATCGTCTGCAGCAGCATCACCGCGTCCTCGTCAAGCCCCAGCAGCTCGGCCACGGCCTTCGCGGACGCTTCGGGGAGGGGGTGCTGGCCGAGGACCGCGGCGGTGGTGAACGCCACCGACAGACCGGAGGCGTCGGCGATCTGCTGCCAGGTGAGGTTCTTGCGGGTCTTGGCCGCCACGGCCTGAGCGGCCAGGGCCTGGCGGGCGTGGGGGTCGAACTGGGCGTGCACCATGAGAGGGGCTCCTTTTCTGGGGGCGTGCCGGTCCGCGTGGGAAGAACGGAAGAAGCGGAATGGCAGGTTCTTGGGGGCGGGGTCTGGCCCTGGTCAGGACGCGGGGGCCGTGCCCGTACGGGTGGCATCGAGTGCTTCGACGCGGCCGGTGGCGATGTCGAAGACCCAGCCGTGCAGCGTCACCTTCTTCTCCGAGAGAGCCCGGGCGACAGCGGGGTGGGTGGCCAGGTTCGCCAGTTGCGCGTACACGTTCTGCCGGACCAGGGCCCTTACCTTCCGCGGGCCTGCTTCCCTACCGGCAGTGCGGGCCAGGGCGGCGTCCGCGTGCCGCAGCCAGCCGGCGACCACCGGGGCGCCACTGAGGTCGTGGCCTTCGGCCAGGGCGGTCATCGCTCCGCAGGCGGAGTGCCCGCAGACGACGATGTCGGATACGCCCAGCACGGCGACGGCGTACTCGATGCTCGCCGTCACCCCGTTGGCACCGGGCGTGTAGGCGGGGACGAGGTTGCCGGCGGTGCGGATGACGAAGAGCTCGCCCGGCTCGCCCTGGGTGATCAGCTCCGGTACGACACGGGCGTCCGAGCAGCCGATGAACAGCGTGTGCGGCGTGTGGTGCGCGGCCAGATGGGCGAAGAGGTCCGCCTTGGCCGGGAAGACGTCCTGCTGGAAACGGGCGATGCCGTCGGCGAGGTCGGGCATGGGTCACTTCCTTCGGTGGCTACCGGCCTCCGTGGGCTGGTGCGATCCACTGTGCATGACCTGCGTCTATAGCGTCCAAGAGCTGTTCACCATGATTGCTATTGGCCATGTCTATAGTTCTGGGTATGGCCACCCTGGAACTGCGTCACCTGCGCTACCTGCTCGCCGTGGCCGAACACGGCAACTTCACCCGCGCCGCCGAAGACCTGCACATCTCCCAGCCCACCCTGTCCCAGCAGATCAAGCAGCTCGAGCGCACCCTCGGTGTGCAACTGCTGGACCGCACCGGCCGCACCGTGCGACTCACGGACGCCGGCGCCGTCTACACCGACCACGCCCGGCGCGCCCTGCGTGACCTGGCCGTCGCCGAACGCGCCGTCCACGACGTGCAGGACCTCTCCCGCGGCCACCTTCGGCTGGGAGTCACCCCCACCTTCACCGCCTACCTCATCGGCCCGCTCGCCGCCGAGCTCCACACCCGCCACCCCGGGGTCGACCTGACCCTGGTGGAGATGGCCCAGGAACGCATCGAAGCGGGGCTGCTCGCCGACGACCTCGACCTCGGCATCGCCTTCGCCGGCTCCCACCTACCCGGTATCACCGCCACCCCGCTGTTCACCGAAACCCTCAGCCTGGTCACCGGGGCCCACCACAGCCGGACGCCGCCGGAGCCCCTACCGGTCCGGGCCCTGGCAGACCGGCAACTGGCGCTGCTCAGTGGCGACTTCGCCACCCGCGGCCACATCGACGCCTACCTCACCGACCACCGCGTCACCCCCCGCATCGCGGTCGAGGCCGACTCCATCCAGGCCCTCACCGAAATCGTCCGACGCACCGGTCTGGCCACCGTCCTGCCCGACGCGATCACCCACGACCACCCCCACCTCACCCCCGTCGCCCTGGCCCCGCCCCTGCCCGCCCGCAGCGTCACCCTCCTGCAGCGCGAAGGCGCCTACCGCAGCGCCGCCTCGCGCGCCTTCGCCCAGCTCACCCACGACCTCGTCGGCACCCGCCGCTCCACCCGCCCTCATCGACAGGGCTGCCCGCCCTCCTGAAACCGCATCGCGCGGACGGATCACCAGCGGGCACAATCGGCGGATGCCGACCACCGCGGAGCAGCTGCTCTCCGCACTCGAACCACTGCCGTTCCCCGCCCGCCTCTCCCTCACCGCGAGGACCGCCCGCCGGCTTGCGGACGACGGGCGACTCACCCCGCTGCTCACCGACCTGGACGCGCGCGGGCCGTACGAGCGGCGGCTCGCGGCGCTGGCCGCCACCGCCGGACAGGACGCCGGCTTCCTCGCCGCGCGGCTGGCCGACCCCGACCCGGTCGTCGCCGGGTACGCGCTGCGCGCCGTCCGTGACCTGCCCGTGCCGGACGAGGCGGTGGAAGCGGCGTACGACGACGCACCGGCCGCCCTGCGGCACCGGCTGGCACGCCTGCTCGCCTCCGGCGGCCGTACCGCGCTCGCCGAACGGCTGGTGGCGCGGCTGCGCGCGGAATGGGGCGACGCCGAGGCAGCGCGCCTGCTGCCGGCCTGCTCCACCCCCTTCGTGGCACGGCACCTGCCCGCACTCGCGCACGCCGTCGACGGCTGGACCAGGCTCGCGCGCCGGCACCCCGACCCGGTGCTGGACCACGCCGAGGCCGCCCTGGCCGACCGCGCGGGCGGACAGCAGCGTCAGGACTGGTGGCGCCTCCACGCCACGACGGTCGCGGCACTCGCGCCGCTCCGCCCCGAGCGGGTACTGACCCTGCTGGAGCGGTACGGGCCCCACAGCCTGCCTCCCGCGCTGCGCAGCGGACTCGGCGCACTGGTCACCGCCGACGCCGAGCGCGTCATCCGCTGGATCACCTCCCCCGACCGGCACGAACAGCGGTACGAGCCGATACCGCCGCCGGGAGTGCTGCGCAGGCTGGTACGGGCCGCGCCCGCGTCGCTGCCCGCGCTGGGCCACCACTGGCTGCGCCGCGGCGACCACTTCGCCGCGCTGCTGAAGGCCATGGCCCCCCGCCTGCGCCCGGCGTTCCTCGACGCGGTCACCGCCGGCGGGGCGCGCGGCGAGCAGGCTCTCGGCGTTCTCGACCTGCTGCCCCGGACACGCCGCTGGGCGGAGGTGCGGCGGGCGGCGGCCGCGTTCACCGGCGAGAACTGGTGGGCGGACGACCTGGACACGCTCGCCCACGGCCCGTTCGACGAGGCGCGGCCCGCGCTCCTCGCCGCCGTCCGACGGCCCGACGCCGCCGACCGGGCCGTCGCCTGGCCGCTGCTGGTGGCCTGCGCCGCCCGGGACGGCGGCCGCGAGGCGGTCACCGAACTGCTCGCCGAGATGAGCCGCCTGCGCAACGAGCAGGACCCGGTGCGCGCCGCGGCGCTCGACGCCCTCGCCGGAGTGCGCCCGGGGCTGTTCGGCTCCGACGACGCCGCGCTGCTGGACCGGATCGCCGTCGACGCCCTGGAGGCACGGGACGGTTCGGTCAAGAGCCGCACGGCGGTACGCACACTCTCCGAGCGCGTGCTGGTCGAGCACGCCACGGATGGCGAAACGGCTCTGCGGCCCTGGGCGCTGCGCACCCTGGAGCGGATCGCGGGCCGGGCCGGCGTGCCCGACTTCGGCCCGCTGCACCGGGTCCTGCGCCGAGGCCAGGAGCGCGAGGTGTTCGAAGCACTGCGCCCATGGCTCGAGGCCGCGGCCCATCGGGCCGACTTCCGGCTGCTGCTGGGCCTGGCCGACGCGCTGGGGCCGCGCGCCCGGCTGCTGCCGGAGCTGCAGGACATGCTGGCCACGGCCCTGGAACGCGGCGACGACGAGACGTTCGCGGCGGCCGCGGAGCTGTGGCTGGCCGCACCGGCCACCCGTGACGAACGGGTCGCCAGGATCGTCGCGCTCGAACCGTCGGCGGCCGTCCTTACGCCCGTACGGCGCGTGCTGGCCCGGCGGCGCACGGATCTGCTGGACGCGCTGCTCGGCGACACCCCGCCGTACGGCCGCTTCCTGGTGCGCGGCGCCCGGCGGCCGCTGCCGGACCTCGGCGACAGCGACCGCTGGCTGCCCCGCCAGCAGCGAGCGGCGGCACGGCTCGCCGGGCAGGCGGCCGCGGACGGCTCCCTTCCGCTCGACGACCGGGCCGCCGCGATCCGGGCCGCCGCACCGGTCCCGGAGCTGGGACGCGCCCTGGCGATGAAGCACAAGGACGACGGGAACGTGGTCGTCGCCGAGGCGGCGCTCGGCGCGCTGCCCTGGACCGACCGGCCGCAGGACGCCCTGCCGGTACTGCTGGAGCAGGCCGGCGGCGACCGGGCGCGGGTCGCCGTGTACGCGGCGGCACGCGCCGCGCGCTTCACCGCCCCGTCCCAACTCGCCCAGGCACTCGGCGCGCTGCTGACCGGGGAGCAGGCCGCGAAGGTGACCTCCCGCAAGGAGGCCGTACGGCTCGCGGCCCGCTTCCTGCCGCCGCGGCGGGCGGCGGCCCTGCTGGCGCGCGCCTTCCACGCCCCCGACCGCCACCCGGACGTGCGGTCCGCCGTCGTCCGCGCGCTGCCGCCGCTGCTCGGCGCGCCTGAGGCATGGCCCCTCCTCGAGGACGCCGCACGCGACGGCGCCCCGGCCGTGCTCGACTCGCTCCTGCGGGTCACCCCATGGGAGCTGGCCGATGCGCACCGCCCCGGGTACGCCGCCGTGGTCGACGCGGCGTACGACGCGTGCCTGGCGTCGGCCGACGGCTTCGCGGGCTACGGCACGCTGCGGGCCGCGGGTGTCTGGTCCCGTTACGCCCCCGGGCTGGCCGACCGGATCGCCCGTACGGTCTGCGACCTCGGCAGCCGCACGCACTGGACATACGCGGCGTGGGTGCTGCGCGACCTGGCCACCTCCGAGCTGCCGCATCCCGTGGGCGGCGCGGCCGAGGGCAGTGTGTTCCACGGCGCGGTGGCCGAGCTGCTGGCCGCGGCACAGGGGCCCGAGGGCGGCTGCGACGCGCTGGAGGACCGGGACCTGCCGGCGCTGCAGCGGCTGCGGACCCTGGTGTCACCGGGCTCGGACCAGGGCGACCGGCCCGAGGTGCTCGAGGCGCTCGCCGAACAGCTGGCACCGGAACCGCTGCTGGCGGCCGAACGCGCCGACCTGCTGCGCAGGCTGGTGGACCGCACCGCGGAGCCGGCCGCGCTCCTCGGGCGCCTGCGGGATCTGGCGGACGCTCTGGAGGACGCCGGGGTGACCGTCGCGGCGCAGACCGCGGGCCGGCTGTGGACCTCCTGGGCGCACCGAGCGCTGCCGCAGCACACCGGGCCACTGCTGGCCGCCGCCGACCGGCTGGCCAGGGACGGCGGCACGGTCGGCGGCCTGCTGGCGGCCGGGCTGGTGACCGGGACGGGCAACGCCCTCGGCTGGCCCGAGGAGTGGCGGTCGCTGCTGCGCCTGCTGCGCAGGCACCCGGACCCTGACGTACGCCACGAGGCGTACCGGACGGTGACGGAGACCGAATGACGGTGCACTCCGGGGTCCACCTGATATCCGGGTCCGGGTTCACGTGGCCGGTCCGGAACGGGGGGTCGTCCCCGTCACGGAGCGGCTGCCTCCTCGATCGTATTCCGGCTCCTGCGCCGGCCCCGTGGGCTTTCCGGCAGGACGCAAGGCAATTGCCAGCACAGCTGCTCCGAAGAGTGCGATGAGCGTGATCCAGGCCGCGCCGACGTGCATAGCGTGGATAAACGCATCATCGGCGGCGTGCGCAAGCGTGGGCCGGTGGGTCGCGGTGGCGACATGCCGGGCCTGTTCGGCGGAAATCCGCGCCCGGTCCTGCACCGGCCCGGGTACATCGCTGAGCGAGGGCTCGATCGCGCGCCGATACACGATCGACATGATCGTGCCGCCGACGGCGATCCCGATCACGCTGCCGGTCTGTCGCACGGTGTTGGTGACGGCCGACCCGGCACCGGCCCGTTCCAACGGCAGGGAGCTGATCAATGCCGCCGTCACCGGGCCGATCACCATGCCGATGGAGAGGCCCTGGACCAACAACAGGATCTCGATCCAGATGAGCGGGGTGTGCAGTCCGAGGAACCCGTACGCGCCCATGGTCAGCGCCGCCACGGTGAGCGCTGATGCGGTGATGAGGCGTAGCGACCAGCGGCGGACCAGACGCGCGCCAAGCGTCGCCCCCAGGGTCGCGCCGAGCGCGGTCGGGAGGCTGGCCAAGCCCGCCTCCATCGGCGAAAAGCCGCGTGCGCCCTGCAGATAGAACGCGTTATAGAAGGTGACGGCGGCTATGGCAAGGAAGAGCAATCCGAGTGCCGCGTTGCCGCCACCGAATGTACGTTGCGCGAGCAGTCGGGGATCGAAGCTGGGCATCTTGATGCGCAGTTCGACGAGTACGAAAGCGGCCAGCAGGACCAGCCCGACGGCGATCGGCGCCCAGACGTCTGTGCGGCTCCAGGCGGTCACCTGCCCCGCACGGATCAGCCCGTAGGCCAACGCCGCGAGCCCGCTGATCGACAGCAGCATTCCAGCCGGGTCCAGCGGCCGCAGGACGGGGCTGCGGAAATTCGGGACCAGAATGGCGATCCCGACCAACGCCAGCGCCACGACCGGGACATTGACCAGAAAGACCGAGCCCCACCAGAAATGGTCGAGAAGCAACCCTGCCAACACCGGGCCTGCAGCCATTCCGACGCCGGCGGATGTCGAGGAAATGGCGATCGCGGTTGCCCGCGCGGGGCCGGTGAAGGTCCACATGAGGATGGCCAGGTTGGCCGGCATGATCAGCGCGCTGCCGACTCCCATCGCGGCTCGAGCGGCAGTCAGTTGGCCTGCGTCGCCTGCGTACGCCGCCCACACCGAGGACCCGGCGAAGATCACCAATCCGGTTGCGAGCACAGTCCGGTGACCGAAGCGATCACCCAGTGCGCCTGCGGTGAACATCAAGGTGGCGAAGGCCAGAGTGTACGAGCCAGTGGCCCATTGAAGCTCGGCCGGGCTGGCATCCAGTCCATGGACCGGGTCTGCGAGGGTCTCCAAGGTGGTACTCAGGACGGTGTTGTCCAGCCAGATCAGCAGTGAGCACAACATGAGAACGGCAAGGATCAACTGCTGCCTGAACTTCGGCAACGTTGGGGACGCGGTCATGAATACCCTCGGGTGCGATCGGTGAAAACCTGACGCGACGGGACCGTAGGCAATAGTCACGCCTCTGTCAATTCCTGAAAGACCGTGAACAAGCTGCTGTTTCAGCGAGTTATCGGGGGCATATCGTCGCGCCCCTTGTCAATTCCCGAGTACCCGTGAACAGCTGCTGGTTCAGTGAGTCGCCGGGGGCATATTGTGACGCCCCCTGTCAATTTCTTGGCTTGTCAATTCGCTGACGAGGGTTCTGTGTTTGAGTCGTGCGGTCCTTTCCGGGGCGGGGGCGGGCTGAGGGCCCGGCTCTCGCGTCGGGTGGGCGCCGGGTTCCCCACAAAACGTGCTGGGTAGGGTGGGCCGACCGCACATCGTGAACCGGAACAGGGAGCAGTCGTGAGCGAGCCGGAGTCCATCGCCCTGCAGCAGGAGATCGCCCGGGAACTCCAGGTCGCCGAGATCTTCGAGGCCGAGCGGGAGATCGAACGCCGGGTGGCCTTCCTCGCCGAGCGGCTGACCTCCACCGGCCTGCGCTCCCTCGTGCTCGGCATCAGCGGCGGCGTCGACTCCACCACCACCGGCCGGCTGTGCCAGCTCGCCGTCGAGCGGGCCCGCACCGCCGGGCACCAGGCGCGGTTCTACGCGATGCGGCTGCCCTACGGGGTCCAGGCCGACGAGTACGACGCCCAGCTCGCGCTCTCCTTCATCCGGGCCGACCACGTGCTGACCGTGGACATCAAGCCCGCGAGCGACGCCGCGCTCGAGGCCTCGCTGGCCGCCGGCGTGAGCTTCCGCGACGCCCACCACCAGGACTTCGTGCACGGCAACATCAAGGCGCGGCAGCGCATGATCGCCCAGTACGCGGTGGCCGGCGCGCACGACGGCCTGGTCGTCGGCACCGACCACGCCGCCGAGGCGGTCTCCGGCTTCTTCACCAAGTTCGGCGACGGCGCCGCCGACCTGGTCCCGCTGACCGGCCTGACCAAGCGCCGGGTGCGCGCCGTCGCGGACGCGCTGGGCGCGCCGGCCGAGCTGGTGTGGAAGACCCCGACGGCCGACCTGGAGACCCTCGACCCCGGCAAGGCCGACGAGGACGCGCTCGGCGTCACCTACGACGACATCGACGACTTCCTGGAGGGCAAGCCGGTGGACGAGCGGTCCTTTGAAACGATCGTCCGCCGCTACCGCCTCACCGACCACAAGCGGCAGCTGCCCGTCGCCCCCTAGCAGCGGGTCGACGGGCCGCTCTGGCGGGTGAGGTTGTCGTTGGACATCCAGCCCGTCGTGCTCGTGCCGGCGACGCGGACGTAGGTCCAGTTGTGGCCGTACGCGTTCACGACGGAGCAGTGGTACCAGAGCTTCGTTCCGGACTTGGTCAGGGACACGGCGGGGCGGCCTTGTGGTCCGTGTCGCCGTCCCCCGCCCGGCTCGGCCGCTGCGAGGGGGTGCCGGACGGCTTGCCGTGTGAGCCCGCGGAGGACGAGGCGCTCGGGGGGCTCATGTCGTTGGTCGCGTTGCCCGGGTTCGGCCGATCGGTGCCCGAGGGGGAACCGGCCCCGGGCCGCGCCGCCTGCGCCTCGTCGCCGTTCGTACCACCGTGCTCGCCTATCAACGCGTAGGTGAGGCCGCCTCCGACGAGCGCGACGGCGGCCGCCGCGGCGATGACGGTGCGGCTGCGGCGCCGCGCGCGGCGGGCCGCGGTGCGTCCTGTGGGGCGGCCGTCGCCAGGCTGGTGGAACGTTACGTCACCGGCCCCGGGCGGAGTCGGCGGGCCAAAGCCGGGCGCGGCCGGAGGAACGGGAGTCGGAGGAACGGGGGGCGTAGGAAGGGAGCCTGGAGGGACGGAGGGCGGAGGAACGGGGGCCGGCGGCGCGGCGTTCCACGTCCTGCCCTCGGCGACGCTCTCCAGCATCTCGCGCGCCTGGCCGGCGGAAGGCCGGTTCTCCGGCTCCTTCGCCATCAGCGCCCGCAGCACCGGCGTGAGCGGTCCGGCTCGCCGGGGCTCGGGCAGCGGCTCGGTGACGATCGCCGCGGCCTCGGACGGCTCCAGCGTGCCGCGCTCCGCCAGCACATCGTCCAGCGAGGGGCCGTCGACCAGTTCCATGACGATGACCGGCAGGCCCTGCTCCTCGGTCACGTCGTGCACGGTGACCACGCCGCTGTGCCGGATGCGGGCGGCGGCCTGCGCCTCCCGCTGCACCCGGGCCCGCAGGTCGGCGAGCTCGGGCGCCGAGGTGTCGGTGAAGGCCCGCAGGATCTTGACGGCGACCTCCCGGTTGAGCAGTTCGTCCACCGCACGGGCGACCACTCCCATGCCGCCGCGCCCGACCGTCGCGTGACCCGGTCGGCCGGGTGACCGGCCGACCGGACGCACACCGTGCTGACGGGGTGTCAGGCCCCGGCCGTGGCCGGCTCCTGGCGCGTGTCGACCACGGTCCGCAGTTTGCCGGTGCCCGGTGTCCGCTCCAGGGCGGCGCTGTCCACCTCCCTCACCTCCAGCTCCAGCAGCCCCTCGCCGACGGCCGCCCGCAGCTCCGGGTAGCCCGCGAGGAAGACCTCGCGCGCCCGTGCGGCGCGCGGCTCGCCGGCTGCCCGCTCCATGCGGACCGTGAGCCGCTCCCGCCGGCCGTCATGGGCGAGTACGAGCTGCGTCTCGCCGCGGTGGCCCAGGCCCTCCTCGGCGAGGGCGACGAACCGCCGGTAGTTGAGGAAGTACGTCGCCACCCGCACCACGTCCCGAGCCGCCCCAGCAGCTCGAACCGCGGGGCGCGGCTGCCGCACGGGCAGGGGCCCGGCACGGCCCGGCCGAGGTCCCCGATGACGTACCGGCCCAGGTCCTGGCCCCGCCGCGCGCGCGTGGTGAACACCAGGCGGCCCGTCTCCCCGTCGGCCACCGGCCGATCCTCCTCCCCATCGAGGATCTCCAGGGAGTGGAGGTCCGCGTGGAGGTGGTGCACGCCCCCGGTGCTCTCGGTGCACTGGTAGCCCAGCGGGCCCAGGTCCGTGCTGCCGTAGGTCAGCGAGCGGACCGTCTCGATGCCGAAGTCCTCGGCCAGCACCCGCCGCTGCTCGGCGGTGAAGTGCTCGCCGCCGTAGAAGATCCGGCGGATCCCGCCGTACGAGCGCAGTACATCGGCCTGGTCGTGCAGCAGTTGCCACAGGTACGAGGGCATGCCGAACAGCGTGTCGACCTCGTACGCCACCAGCGCCCGCGCCGTCGCCCGGTGGTCGGGGCCGGCGGCGAGGGGGATCTGTACGCCGCCCAGCCGCTCCAGTATGGAGAAGAAGCTGATGAACCCGCCGTACATGCCGCCGCAGTAGAAGAGGTTGGCGGTCCGGTCGCGGCGCGGGTCGTATCCGGCCGCCAGCAGGCCCCGCGCGGCGGCGTGCATCTGCGCGTCGTAGTCCTCGTACGTGAACAGCGACAGCGCGGGCGTGCCGGTGCTGCCGCCGCTGCGGAAGTACAGCTCCGCGTCGGCCCGGGAGACCGTCCCGTTCCGTTCCTGCACCGCGGCCTTGTCGCGCAGCGGGCCGCCCGGCGGGGGCGGCGGCACCGGGCGCACCAGGTCGTCGAGGCAGGCGACGGTGGCGAACCGCTCGTCGGCCCGCACCGCGACACGGCGGCTGTAGCGCTGGAGCGCGTACACCCCGTCGTGCGGCTCGCCGGAGTAGCCCGACGGCATTGCGCCCAGCGGCGTGACCCGGGTCGCGCCGGCGGCCAGCACCAGCTGGGACAGTTCGGCGACGTCGGCGCGGCCGCCCGCGATACCGGCCGTCTGGAGGTAGCGGCGCATCGGCCGCAGCACGGTGAGCGCCTGCTTGCGCGGCAGCGGCTTGACCCAGACGCTCCGGTGGAGCGGGGAGGCGGTGAGCGCCGGGCGGGTGTCGGCGATCACGCGCCAGGAGCCGTCGGCCGCGGCGTGCACGCGGGTGAGCCCGAGGTGCTCCTCCAACCGGGCGATCAGCTCGGTGGTGGTGACCTCGGCCTCCTCCGCACGGCCGGGCGCGTCGGCGGCGGCCGGGGCGGGCATCGCGGCCAGCACGCCGGCGAAGCGCTCCGCGAACGCGAAGACCTCCTCCTCGTCCTCGGTGTCGAGGTAGACCACCTGCGGGCTGGAGCAGGCCTGCTGCTCGTACGCGCAGACGTCGGCGGCCAGCGCCGCGAGCGCCCCTCGTCGTGCCAGGCATCGCGCGCCAGATAGGCGAAGGAGATCTTGTGGCCCCATTCCACCAGGCGGCAGCCCGGCGGCACGTGCGCGGCGACGCCCTCGACGGCGGCTTCGCCGCCCCACACCGCGACGGCGTCCGCGGGCGCGCACATCATGCGCAGCCACTCCTGCCGCGACGAGGGGAAGCGCAGCACGATCACGCGCTCGGCGACGGCTCCCGTGGGGTCCAGCGCGGCCAGTTCGGCCAGCACGTGCTGGGCGAGCAGGGTGTCGCCGGAGCTGGTCTTGAGCACGTTGACGTTGCCGGCGAGCAGGCCCTCGACGACGCTGAGCGGGGCCACCGTCGCGGCGTTGCCGGGCGCGATGTGGGCGACCAGGCCCACCGGCGCCCACGCCTCGTAGACGGTCTCCTTCGCGTCGGGGCGCAGCAGCCGCTGCGGCGCCGTACCGCCCAGCTCGCGGCGGAGCTTGGCGGTCAACTCGGCGCGGCTGAGGGCCATGCCCAGCTCGGCGAGCACGCCCTCGTCCTCGCCGGCGGGCAGGTGGGCGGCCAGGCGCACGCGCGTCGGATGGGCGGGGTCGCGCAGGGCGGTGGCCAGCGCGTCGCACGCGGACAGCACGGCCGCGGAGTCGAGCGGGGCGGCCAGGGCGGCCTCCACGGTCGCGGCCAGCTCCGCCAGGCGGCGGCCCGCCTCCCCGTCGCCGACGAACGCGCCCTGCCAGTAATGCTGGTGCTCTGCGGTGGGGGTGGTCACGACAGTCCCTTCATCAGTTCGGCGGCGGCCACCGCACAGCTCTTGTTGCGGCTCACCCCGGCCCGGCCGAGGACCGTGAACCAGGGAGTCTCCAGGTCGCACGGGCACTCCCGGCCCGGCTGAAGCGTCGCCAGGTCGCCCATGACGACGCTCTGCGCCGGTACGGAGGTGATGTACGGGGAGACCAGGTGCAGGAAGCCGGGCTCGCCGTGGGGGAGGGGCTCCAGCGTGCGCGTCGAGCGGACGGACACCCGCGACCACACGGGGGCGTGCAGCCGGTGGTGGTCGCACTCGATGTACGGGACGCAGTGCTCGACCGAGCCGAAGGTGTCGCGGATCCGCTCCGGCGGCACGCCCAACTGCTCGGTGACCCGGGCGTACAGCTCCTCCTTGCCGATCTGCCGGTCGGCGTGGCCCTTCCAGCCGCCGCCGAGCACGATCAGCGAGCCCTCCGGCAGGGCCAGTGGCGGCAGCTCCATGGCCCGCATCCGCTCCAGCGTGAACCACAGGAAGGCGGGGAAGCCGAGGATCCGCACCGGCACGTCGTCCTCGGCGAACCGCCGCAGCGCCGCCACGGCGCCGAACGGGTCGAACTCGTGGCCGCCGCCGGTGTGCCGCAGCGCGTACGCCACCCGTCGGGCGGGCGCGAAGTCGCACAGGTAGTTGTCGGTGAAGGAGGTGCCCAGCTTCAGGCCGGGCGCGGGCTCGTAGCTGTACAGCAGGTAGTTGACCTCCTGCTCCGGGGTGATCCAGCCGTTGCGCTCGAAGATGCGGGCGACCATGCGCTGGGCGGAGCGGATGGTCCAGTGGTCGAAGAACATCTGCGACTTCTGGCCGGTGGTGCCCGAGGAGGTCAGATGCAGCTCCACCGCGTCGCGGGGAATCGAGAGCACCTCGTGCCGCTTGAAGAAGTTGGCGTGCACCAAGGGGGCGCCGTACGGCTCGGCTGCCTCCCGGTCGGACAGCGAGCGGAAGAGCGAGCGGAAGAACGGGGAGCGGTCCGCGTGCCAGGCGTTGATCTCCGCCATGGCCGCGGCGAACAACTCGTCCTGCTCCGGGCCGCAAGCGTACGGATCGGTGAGATCGCACAGTTCCTGGACGCGCGGTAGCAGGGCGGGGTCGGGCACCTCGACGGGGGCGAGGTGGGGGTTGACGGTGGGATGGAGGACCGGCGAACCGGTCGAGGCGGTCGGAGTCATGAGGCAACCTCGAAAGGGGGCAGGTAGGTCGACGCCCAGGTCGACAGGTAGGCGTCCAAGTAGGGCTGCAGGGGCCCGTCGGCGACCACGCCGCGGAAGTCGATCTGCTCGGCGGTCCGCGACATCACCACGTAGTCGTGGAAGCCGTCGCCGCCGGGCTCGGGGCGCATCGCCGGGTAGAGCGCGCCGGGGATGAAGCCCTGCGCGAGGAACCCGGACAGCAGGTCGTGCCGCGCCAGCGGCAGCAGCGCCTCGACGTAGCCCGCGCCGGCCCGGGTCAGGGCGCGGGTGACGGGCTCCAGCCAGGCGGCCGCGGCCTCCGGGTCGGGGTGGGCGGCGACCAGGGAGCAGTAGCGCCCGGCCCGGTTCAGGTACGCGTACACCTCGAAGCCGTCGTCGTCCGGGACGAGCAGGGTGTTGGGCGTGTGCAGCGGGTAGAACCAGCGCTCGGTGCCCGGGAACCGGTCGCGGAAGCGGCGGCGGACGAAGCCGGGCGCCTCGATCATCTCCAGCCGGGCGCTCGGCGTGGCCGGAGGAGCCGCAGCCGCGGGGGCGGCCGGACTCGCCGGTGCGGCCGGGTGAGCCGGTGGGGGCTGCGGCGCGGTCGCGCGCGTGGACCCGTAGTCGACGCCCAGGCTGCGCTCGACGGCGCGGAGCAGCGGGGCCAGCGGGGCCGGCACCTCGGCGACGGGGACGCGGCGGTCCAGCACCCCCGCGGCGTGACGCGCGTAGAGGGCGAGGCTTTCACGGGTGCTGAGGTCCACGGCGTTGGCCAGCAGGCCCAGCGGCCGGAAGCCGTTGCGGGAGACGACGCGCTGCGGACCGGCGCCGACGGTGCGGACGGTGGCGTACACCGAGTCCAGGCGCCCGGTCTCCAGCGTGCGCCGGCACAGTTCGTCGGTGAGGGCCGAGGCCAGCCCGCCGGACCGGTGGCCGGGGTGCACGGCCACGCCCTCCAGTCGGCCGACCCTGCCGCCCGGCTCGCCGTGGACGGCGGCCGACGCGGTGAGGACGCCGCTGTCCGGGCAGCGGGCGACCAGCCAGAGCGTGTCGGGGTCGCCGATGAGCCGGGACATCTCGGCGGGGTCGGTGCCCAGCGCCACGGGGTAGTGCGGCCCGTAGACGGCGTAGTAGAGCTGGCGCAGCTCGGCGATGTCGGCCGGCGACGCCCGGTCGATCACGGCGGTCATCTCTCTCCTCCGGTGGCTTCCGACTCGGGGGACGGGACGGACGGGTGGGGCTCGTCGGACGGGTGCGGCTTCCGGCCGTCCGTGCCCGGCGCCCGCAGCAGCGCCAGCGTGATCGCGGCGGGCACCAGGCCCGCGGCCTGGACCAGGCACAGCGTCCGCGCCGGGAAGTGGTCGCCGAGCAGGCCGAACAGCAGCGAGGCGACGGGGAAGGACGCACCGAGCACGGCCTGCATGACGGCGAAGAACCCCGGCTTGTCCGCGGGCGGCACGAGCCGCTGGAACAGCGCCACGAAGCGCACGCCGATGACCCCGACGCACCAGCCGGCCACCACCAGGCAGCCTGCGAGCACCAGCCGCCCGGCCACCAGTCCGGCCACGGCGAACGCCGCGGCCATCAGGCCCAGCAGACAGGCCCCCAGGCGCGTGGGGCGGCCGGGGACCCGGGCGCCGGTGACCGAGCCGAGCAGGGTGCCCGCGCCCAGCGCCGCCTCCAGCAGCGCCACGGTCGAACCGCCGTCGCCCAGTTCGGACTTGGTGTAGAGCGGGATGACCACGAAGACCGCGGTGGTGAACAGGTTGGCCGCGGTGAAGCAGACCAGGATCCCCCGGATGACCGGGAGCCCGGCCAGCACGTCGCGCAGCCCGCGCGGCTTCCCGCCCGCGGCCTGGGCGCCGTCCTCCACGTCCTGCGCGGCGGCCGGACGGAAACGGACCGTCGTGACGAGGAGGGCTGCGGCCAGGTAGGCGGTGGCGCAGCCGGCGGCCAGCCCGGGAACCCCGGCCGCGTCCACGACCAGCGCGCCCAGCAGCGCACCGCCCAGACTCGCCAGCGACTGCGTGGACAGCTCGAAGCCGGTGGCGGCCTCGATGTCCTCGTCGTCGACGAGCTCGGGCACGGAGGTGGTCAGACACGGGTCGAAGAACGCCTGGCACGAGGCCAGCACCAGCGTCGCCGCGTACGCGGCCACCGGCGGCGCCGCGCTGCCGGAGGCCCACAGAGCCAGGCCCGCGACGGCGGTGCCGGCCGTCGCCGCGGCCGTACGGAGCACCGACCGGCGCGCGCAACGGGCCACGACCCGGGCGACCACGGGCGCCAGTGCCACGGCCGGCAGGGTGCTGACGGCCATGAACAGGCCCGACGCCAGCCCCCGCCCGGCGCCGACGGCGTAGGCCACCAGCCACCACGACACGCCGACCTGGAACATGCGGACCGCGGCCTGGGTCAGCACCTGGCCCAGCCAGACCGCGCCGAAGGCGCGGTTGCGCAGGACGAGCGGCAGCCTGCGGCGCTCTACCCCGGTGCGCGGGACGGGCGGCAGCCTGCGGCGCTCTGTGCCGGTGCGCGGGACGGACGGCGGCCCGCTCCCCGTCCTCTCGTCGGTGGCGGTCACGCGGTCGGCCTCTCGTCGACCACCCGGACCAGCTTGCCCGAGCGGGAGTTGACCACCAGGTCGGCGTGGCACACCCACTCCACGGCGAGCGGGTGGACGTGCCCGGCGGCCGCGCTCTGCGGGTACAGCGGCCGGGCCCGGTTCAGCCCGTCCACGACCGCACGGCCCAGCTCCGCCAGCCCGGCGTCGTCGCCGGGGGCCGTGGCCAGGCGCAACACGAGCCCGTCGCGGCCTTCCCAGCGCCGCACCACGAGCTGGCTGCCCACGACGCGGCCGCCGGAGTCCGCCTCGGCGACGGCGGCCAGCGCGTCCTGCGCGTACAGCGACACGGGCCCCACGCGCACGCCCTCCTCGGCCCGGCCCAGGATGCGGAAGCAGCCGGACTCGGGGTCCGTCCACTCGGCGCGGTCCCCGGCGGGGTAGCGCAGGACGGGCATCAGGCGGCGGTAGAGCTGGGTCACCACGACGCGCCCGGCCCGCCCGGCCTCCTGGATCGGCTGACCGGTCGTCTCGTCGAGGATCTCCACGACGGTGTGCGGGGTGAACGCGCGGTGCACGCGCGGGTCCGGCCCGGGGACCGGACGGCCGAGCAGCCCGGCGTCGACGCTCGCGTAGCCCAGCGAGCGCGGCTCGGCGTGCGGGAAGGCGGCGGCCAGCAGTGGCCGCTGGTCGGGGAAGAGCGCCTCGCCGCCGAAGAACAGCAGCTCCACCGAGGGCAGCTGACGTCCCGTGGCCACCAGGTGCGCCGCCAGCCGGCACAGCGTGGTCGGGGTGCCCGCCACCACCTGTGCCCGGAAGTCCTCCAGTGCGGGGACGGTGGACTCCGGGGGAGCGGCCCCGCCGATGGGAAGGCGGACGTTGCCGACGGGGGCGTGGGCCAGCGCGTCGAGAACGAACAGGAAGCTGGCGTACAGGTCTCCCGCGTAGAACAGGTCCGCCACCCGGTGGCCCGGGCGCAGCCCCGCGTCCACCAGGCCCTGACCGAAGGCGGTGACGAACTCCCGCCACTCCTCGCGGGTGTAGCACGAGAACTTCGGCGCGCCGGTGGTGCCGCCGCTCTTGTAGACGACCGCCTCGCTCAGCGGGCCGGTCAGGACGCGGTTGCCCTGAAGGGTGTTGGCCGCCCAGAAGGCGTCCTGGTCCACCACGGGCAGTGCGGTGAGGTCGTCCACGCCCGGCGGGAGCGCCGCGTAGAGATCCGAGTAGAAGGGAGAGTTCAGGCGGGTGAAACGTATGAGGTCCGACAACGGATGAACGGACATTCGGCCTTTGCCTAGGGGATACGGAGGGTAAGAGGAAGGGTCTGCCGGCACGGCGAAGTCGTGACGAGGGCGCCTGAAGGACAAGGAGGCGCTTCGTTCGTCACGTGCCGCTGCTCGGGGGTGTTCCGCGGGGGGCGTGCGCACTGCCCGCCCGGCGTCGTGCCGGCGTCGCGTCCGACGCTCGATCACGAGGGAACGCCATAGAAGATACCGCAAAAGCGGGACTCTTATGACCACATGTCAGGTAAAGCTGGCGATAAACCTTTGATTCTTCAACCGCCGTCCGGAGGAGGCCGCCGACGGCCGCGTCGCCCTCCGCCTGCGAGACGGACGCCGCCTGGATCCGCTGCCCGCCGACGAAGCCCTGACCCGCGTCGGTGCTCTCGTCGCGCGCAACCGCGCCTGCCGCGCCCGCCCCGCCCCCCCGCCCGCTCGGGCTCAGCCCTCGAAGGCGCCGCGCAGCGCCACCGCGAACTCCGCCGGGTGCGTCAGGAAACCCACGTGTCCGCCCGGGAATTCCACGATCCCCGTTGGGCGAAGGAGCGCAGGTCCATGCCGATCATGCCGCCGTAACTGGTGCCGAAGACGTACGCCGGTTCACCCGCGGCGACCGCGCTCATCAGCAGGTGGGCATCGTGGCCGTGGTCCTCGATCCGCTGCGGCCCGGGCGGGCCCGTGAGGCGGCTGCGGTGCCTTCTAGGCTCTGGTCCCATGACGACAACGCACACCTACGACATCGTGGTCGAGTGGACGGGCAACCTCGGGTCAGGCACGGACAGCTACCGGACCTTCAGTCGGGACCACGAGGTGCTGGCGGACGGCAAGCCAGGGATCCCCGCCTCCTCGGATCCGGCGTTCCGCGGCGACCCCGCGCGCTGGAACCCCGAGGAGCTGCTCGTGGCCTCCGTCGCCCAGTGCCACATGCTCTGGTACCTCCACCTCTGCGCCGTCGGCGGGGTCACCGTCATCGACTACGAGGACCACGCTCATGGGGTCATGACCATGGACGAGAGCGGCGGAGGAGGTCGGATCACGCAGGTGGTCCTGCGCCCCGAGGTGACGGTCGCCGACGCGTCGATGGTGGAGAAGGCCCGCTCGCTGCACGGTGACGTGCCCGCGGTGTGCTTCATCGCCCGCTCGGTGAACTTCCCCATCACCCACGCACCCGTCATGCGCGTACAAGAGAAGTGAGCGGTGTTTCCGTGGCGGGTCCGGGCCGCCCGCGAGCCCGGGATCCGGCGGCACCCCGGCGCGGGTGTCGAGAGGATGGTTTCCGGACACCATGGAGACGACGGTGGGAGGGCGGCCGGCTCCCCTTGGGGGCGCCGTGTGTGGGGGGACATCGATGGTCGAAGCGCTGGCGGCCGACGACCCGCGGTGGGTGGGGCCGTACCGGATCACGGGCCGGTTGGGCGCCGGGGGCATGGGCCGGGTCTATCTGGGCCGCTCCCCGGGCGGGCGCGCGGTGGCCGTCAAGGTCATCCGGCCGGAGCTGACCGGTGATCCCGGCTTCCGCGCCCGGTTCGCCCGGGAGGCGGCCGCGGCCCGGTCCGTCAGCGGCGCCTTCACCGCCGCCGTGGTCGGCGCCGACCCGGACAGCGTGCCGCCCTGGCTCGCGACGCTGCACGTGTCCGGCCTGTCGCTCGCCGAGGCGGTCGCCCGGCACGGCCCGCTGCCGGCTCGCTCGGTGTGGGCGCTGGGGGCCGGGCTGGCCGAGGCCCTCCAGGCCATCCACGCCGCGGGGCTGGTCCACCGGGACCTCAAGCCGTCGAACGTGCTGCTGGCCGCCGACGGCCCCCGGGTCATCGACTTCGGCATCGCGGCGGTCCTGGAGGCGGACGCCACCCTCACGCACAGCGGAATCGTCATCGGGACCCCGGGGTTCATGGCCCCCGAGCAGTTGACCGGCGGGCCGGTGGGCCCGGCCGCCGATGTGTTCTGCCTGGGCGCGGTCCTGGTCTTCGCCGCCTGCGGGCGCGGCCCCTTCGGGCGGGGCTCCGGCGCCGCCCTCGGCTACCGCGTCGTCCACGAACCGCCGGACGTGGCGGGTGTGCCCGAGGAGGTCCGGGCCGTGGCGGTCCGCTGTCTGGCGAAGGCCCCGGACACCCGCCCCACCGTTCCCGACCTCCTGCGCGAGCTGGCCGAACGCGTCGTACCGGAGACGCCGCCGGGCGCCGAGGACGACGCGGGAACGGTCGTCCTCGCCCTCCGCTGCGCTCGTTGGCTGCCCGCCCCGGTCGCCGACTCCGTCGACCGCGCCCCCTCCCACGGCGGCGCCGAGCCCGCCCCCGCCGATGCCCCGCGAGCCCGCCCCCCGACGCCCCCGGCGCCCCCGACGCCCGCGCCGACCGAGCGGCCACCGGCCCCAGCCCGCTGCCGGGGCCTGTCAGACCGGACAGCCGGGCGGGGGGTGGCGGCTCCGTCAGACCGGACGCCGGGACGGGCGGCGGCGGCCCCGCCACCCGCCGACGGGTGCTGGCCGGACTCGTCGGGGCGGCCGTCCCGGTGGCCGCGGGCCTGGGCGCCTGGCAGCTCATGGACGGAGCGACGGGCGGGGGCGCCGGCGGGGCGGGGGCAGCCGACTCCGGGCGGGGGCGCCGAACGCAACGGGAATCGTGGGCGGTGGCCACCGGCGGCCCGGTGACGGCGGCCGTCGTCGTCGCGGGCGGCGTGGTCTACGCGAGCAGCAAGGACGGCAGCCTGTACGCGCTGGACGCCGGCAGCGGAGACCAGCGCTGGCAGTTCTCCACCGGCAACGGGGTCTACTCCTCCGCGGCCGTCACCGGCGGCATCGTCTACATCGGGAGCGCCGACTACGCGCTGTACGCGGTGAACGCGGCCACCGGCAGGGAGAAGTGGCACTTCGACACCGGCGGCGAGGTCAACTCCTCGCCCGTGGTGGCGGGCGGCGTCGTCTACGTCGGCAGCGACGACCACCATCTGTACGCGGTCGACGCCCGCACCGGCGAGCAGCGCTGGAAGTTCCCCACCGGCGGCTGGGTGCGCTCGTCACCCGTGGTCGCGGGCGGTGTCGTCTACGTCGGCAGCCGGGACCGCGGCCTCCACGCGGTCGACGCCCGCACCGGGGAGGAGCGCTGGAGCTTCCCGACCGGCGCCGAGGTCAAGTCGTCACCGGCGGTGTGGGGCCGCGTCGTCTGCGCCGGCAGCTACGACGGCAGTCTGTACGCGCTGGACGCCGGCAGCGGCGAGCAGCGCTGGCGGTTCCGCACGGACGGCGGCGTCGGCTCCTCCCCGGCCATCGCGGGCGGCGCGGTCCACGTGGGCAGCGACGACGGCCACCTGTACGCGGTCGACATCCGAAGCGGCGACCGGCGCTGGGCCTTCCGGGTCGGCCACGTCGTCTACTCCTCCCCGGCCGTCTCCGGCGGCGTCGCCTACGTCGGCGCCAAGAACGGCACCCTCTACGCGGTCGACGCCGCCACCGGCGAGGAGCGCTGGCGCCACCCGACCGGCGCCGACATCAAGTCCTCCCCGGCCGTCGCCGACGGATCGGTCTTCATCGGCGACGACAGCGGCTTCGTACGGGCCCTGCGGGCGTAGGCGCGAAGGACGACGGGACTCACCGCGTCCGGTGGAGCGCCAGGGCGGACCGCTTCACCGCCGAGGCCACGGCCTCGGCCACCTTGTCGTTGAAGACGCTGGGGATGATGTAGTTGGCGTTGAGTTCGTCGTCGTGGACGACGTCGGCCAGGGCTCCGGCGGCGGCGAGCATCATGCCGGTGTCGACGGTGCGTGACTGGGCGTCCAGCAGGCCGCGGAAGACGCCGGGGAAGACCAGCACGTTGTTGATCTGGTTGGGGAAGTCCGAACGGCCGGTGGCGACGACTGCGGCGGTCTGGCGGGCGATGGCCGGGTCGACCTCCGGGTCCGGGTTGGCCAGCGCGAAGACGATCGCGTCGTCCGCCATCCCGGCCACGTCCTCGCCGCCCAGCACGTTGGGTGCCGAGACGCCGATGAAGACGTCCGCGCCGCGCACGGCCTCCTTCAGGGTGCCGGTGACCCGCTCGGGGTTGGTGTTGTCCGCGATCCAGCGCAGTGGGGAGTCGGGGTCGGCGTCGACCAGGTCGGTGCGTCCGGCGTGGACGACGCCGTGGATGTCGGCGACCACCGCGTGGCTGACCCCGGCGGCGATCAGGAGCTTGAGGATCGCGGTACCGGCCGCGCCGGCACCGGACATGACCACGCGGACGTCGCCGATCTTCTTGCCGACCACGCGCAGGGCGTTGGTCAGGGCGGCCAGGACCACGATGGCGGTGCCGTGCTGGTCGTCGTGGAAGACCGGGATGTCCAGCGCCTCGCGCAGGCGGGCCTCGATCTCGAAGCAGCGGGGGGCGGAGATGTCCTCGAGGTTGATGCCCGCGAAGCCGGGTGCGATGGCCTTGACGATGGCGACGATCTCGTCGGAGTCCTGGGTGTCCAGGCACAGCGGCCAGGCGTCGATGCCCGCGAACCGCTTGAACAGCGCCGCCTTGCCCTCCATGACCGGCAGGGCGGCCATGGGTCCGATGTTGCCCAGGCCCAGGACGGCGGAGCCGTCGGTGACCACCGCGACGCTGTTGCGCTTGATCGTCAGCCGGCGGGCGTCCTCGGGGTTCTCCGCGATCGCCTGGCACACCCGCGCAACGCCGGGGGTGTAGACCATGGACAGGTCGTCGCGGTTGCGGATCGGGTGCTTGGAGGACATCTCGATCTTGCCGCCGAGGTGCATCAGGAACGTACGGTCGGAGACCTTGCCGAGCGTGACGCCCTCGATGCCGCGGAGTTTCTCGACGATCTCGTCGGCGTGCGCGGTGGAGGTCGCGGCGATGGTGACGTCGATACGGAGCTTCTCGTGGCCGGAGGCGGTCACGTCCAGGCCGGTGACCGAGCCGCCCGAGGACTCCACCGCGGTGGTGAGCTGGCTGACGGCGGTGCCGCTGGCCGGGACCTCAAGCCGAACGGTCATCGAGTAGGAGACGCTGGGCGCCGTTGCCATCGGGGTTCTTCTTCCTTCTGCTTCTGGTGGTCGGAATGGAAAAGGGGGGCGCGCCGGGTGATCAGCGCGCGACGGCCTCGGCGCCCTGGGCGTGCGGGCGGGCGAGGTTGTCCGGGTGGAGGATCTCCTGGAGCCGCTCCGCGGTGAGCAGGCCCTTGGCCAGGACCAGGTCGTGCACGGAGGCGCCGGTGGTCAGCGCCTCCTGGGCGACGGCGGTGGCCTGCTCGTAGCCGATGTGCGGGTTGAGCGCGGTGGCCAGTCCGATGGACTGCCCGACGAGCTGGGCCAGGTGCTCGCGGTTGGCGGTGATGCCGCTGACGCACCGCTCGGCGAGGGTCAGGCACCCGGCCCGCAGGTGGGTGAGGCTCTTGAGCAGGCTGTGCGCGATGACCGGTTCGAAGGCGTTGAGCTGGAGCTGGCCGGACTCGGCGGCGAAGGTGACGGTCACGTCGTTGCCGATCACCTCGAAGGCGATCTGGTTGACCACCTCGGGGATCACCGGGTTCACCTTGCCGGGCATGATGCTCGAACCCGCCTGCACGGGCGGCAGGTTGATCTCGGCGAGGCCGGCGCGCGGACCGCACGAGAGCAGGCGCAGGTCGTTGCAGGTCTTGGAGAGCTTGACGGCGATCCGCTTGAGCACGCCGGAGAGCTGCACGAACGCGCCCATGTCCTGGGTGGCCTCGACGAGGTCGCCGGCGACGGTGAGCGGGATGCCGGTGATCGCGCTCAGGTGGCCGCAGGCCGTCTCGGCGTACCGCGGGTGGGCGTTGAGGCCGGTGCCGATGGCGGTGCCGCCGAGGTTGATCTCGCGCAGCAGCGCGCACGCCTCGCCCAGGCGTGCCCGGTCCTCGGCCAGCATCACCGCGTAGGCCGAGAACTCCTGACCGAGCGTCATGGGCACCGCGTCCTGGAGCTGGGTGCGGCCCATCTTCACGACGTCCGCGAACTCCCCGGCCTTGGCCGCGAAAGCCTCGCGCAGGACCTCCATGGCCTCCAGCAGGCGGCCAGCGGCGAGCTGCAGGGCGAGGCTGACGGCGGTCGGGTAGACGTCGTTGGTGCTCTGCCCGGCGTTGACGTCCTCCAGCGGGTGGAGGTGGCCGTACTCGCCCTTGGCGTGGCCGAGGAGCTCCAGCGCCCGGTTGGCGACGACCTCGTTGGTGTTCAGGTTGGTGGAGGTGCCGGCGCCGCCCTGGATGACGTCCACGACGAACTGGTCGTGGAGCCGCCCGGCGCGGATCTCCTCGCAGGCGCGCACGATCGCTTCCGCCTTGCGCTCGTCGAGCAGCCCCAGGTCGCGGTTGGCCTGGGCGGCGGCCTGCTTGACGGAGGCCAGGGCGATGACGAGGTCGGGGTAGGCGGAGATGGGGGTGCCGGTGATGGGGAAGTTCTCCACGGCCCGCAGGGTGTGGACGCCGTAGTACGCGGCGGCGGGGACCTCCCTGTCGCCGAGGAGGTCGTGCTCGGTGCGTACCGGCTGGTGGTCGTGGAGCGGGGCGGTGGCGGGGCCGGGGACGGAGGCCGACATGGAGGGTCCGATCAGGTGGGGAGAGCGTGGTGGAGGCGGGGGCGGGGGAGGGGCGTCAGGCGGGCGCGCCGGACGAGGATGGGGAGGGGCGCCGGACGGGGAGGGGAAGGACGTCAGCCGGTGGCGCTCGGCGCGGCGGCCGCCGCGGCCGTGGCGGCTGCGGTGGCCGCGGTGGCCGTGGCGCCGCCGAGAGCGTGGCGCAGCGCATGGGCGCGCCCGGACGGGTCGGTGGCGGCCAGTGCCGCGGCGAGCACGGCGATCCGTGCCTGGCCACCGCGCAGGGTGCCGGTCAGTACGGCTCCGGCGGCCACGAGGTCCACCGCTCCGCCGTGGGTGTAGATCTCCGCGACCGGCCCGGTGGGCACGCGCGTGGTCACGGCGACGAGGACGCCACGGGAGACCGCCGCCTCGACGGCGGCGCTGATCTCGGGGGTGGCGTTGCCCGCTCCCGTCGCGACCAGGACGATGCCCTGGGCGCCCGCCTCGACGGCGGCGTTGAACAGCAGCGGGTCGGCGTCGCAGTGGTGCATGACGACGTCGACCCGGGGCAGCGGCTCGACGGCCGGCGGCAGGGGGAGCGGCGCCGGGCGCTCGGGCCGCCGGTGGACGAGGACTTCGCCGGCCGCCACGTCCGCGACCCGGCTGCCGGAGGGGTCGGCGAACGCGTCGACGGCCAGCGTCTGTACCTTCACCGTGCCGCGCGCGGCGTGCACCTGCCCGTCGAAGACCACCAGGACGCCGAGGTCGCGCACCGAGGCCGCCGTCAGCAGCGCGTCGTGGAGGTTGCGCGGCCCGTCGCCGTCCGGCGCCTCGAGCGGGCGCTGGGCGCCGGTGAAGACCACCGGCCGCGGGTCGTCGTGATGGAGGTCGAGCAGAAAGGCCGACTCCTCCAGCGTGTCCGTACCGTGCGTGACGACGATGCCGTCGACGGCGGGATCGGCCAGCACCTCGCGCACGGTGCGCAGGAGCGTCAGCTGGTGCGCGGTGGTGATCCGGGCGCTGTTCACGCTCATCAGGTCGACGACCCGCACGGTCACGCCCTCGGGCACGACGGCCCTGGCCAGGACGTCCCCGCCGCCGGCGTCGGCGGCGAACCCGGACCCCTGCCAGCGGCTGGCGATGGTCCCGCCGGTGCTGATGACGACGACCTGTCCCACGTCTGCTCGCTCCTCTTCCCGCTTCGTCCAGGCGATCACTGCCGGTGGCGGCCCGCACGCCGGTTCGAAGCCGGCGGGGCCGGAGCAACCATAGGACGAATCGCGCGCAATCGGATCGCTGAATCAGGCGGGGTCGGGGCGGAAGTGTGGGGGATAATTGCGTAGTGGATCAGATTGACAGGAATATCTTGCGTGAGCTCCAGAACGACGGTCGGCTGACCATCCAGGAGCTCGCCCAGCGGGTCGGCCTCACGTCGTCACCGTGCATGCGCCGCGTCCGCCAGCTCGAACAGGACGGCGTCATCCAGGGCTACCGGGCGGTCGTCAATCCCGAAGCCGTCGGACGGAACTTCGAGGTCCTCGTCTCCGTCGAGGTCAAACGGGACCGGGACGCGGTCGAGGCATTCGAGGCGGCGCTCCAGGACATCCCCGACGTCATCGAGGCGTACCGCCTCTTCGGCAGCCCGGGCTGCATGCTGCGCATCGCCGTCGCCGACCTCACCGCCTACGAGCGGCTGTGGATCGAGCGCCTCACCACGCTGTCCGGCGTCACGGAGGTGAACTCGCAGATCATCATGAAACGGATCAAGGAACCGCGGGGGCTGCCGGTCGACCGCTGAGCGGGGTGACCGTGTTCGCGGTGACCGGCGGCAGCCCGTACGCAAGCCCTGTTCAGGCGAGTACGGAGTCGAGCCGGGCGGCCCGCTCCGCGAGGTCGGCGATCGCCAGGGGATCGGCCAGGTCCGGCGCGATCCCGGCGACGGCCTGGTGGCTGGCGGCGGTGAGGTGGACGGTGCCGTCGTCGTCGATGCGATCGACACCGTCGCCGCCGGCCATGCGCTCGTTGAAGGCGATCGCCTCCGCTTCGGAGAGTCCCGGCGGGAGATCCAGGGCGACGCGGCCGTCGGCTATGCGGACCGGGTATCCGCCCGGCAGGCCCGCCGGAGCGGCGGTGGAGTGGCGCAGCGGGGCGGCCCCGGGCAGCAGCGCTTCGAGGACCGGGACGACCGCGGCCCCGGTGACGGCGTTGTAGCGCGGGCCGGGCGCGAGCGGTGGTGCCTGGTAGGCCAGCGAGTCGTCCCGCTGCCCGCCCTCGCCGAGATAGACCCGGCATCGCTGCTCCGGGTCGGCGGGCTGACGCGCTTGCATGACGTCGAACACCTGGGCGTGGTGCCCGAGTACGCGGATCAGCGGCGCGGGCCGGTCGGGGTGCGCGGCGCGCAGGGCGGCGCGTACCCGCAGCTGGATCATGGCGGCGTTCCCGAGGCCGACGGTGGGCGCCAGGTCGAGGCGGGCCAGGATCGGGCCGGTCACGTCCGGGAAGGACAGGTTCGCCACCGGCCCGGTGTGGCCGGCTTCGCGGACGGCCCGCATGACGGACAGGATGAGCGGGAGTTGGCGACCTCGTCCGGCCGGGACGCGTCGAGCCGGACCGCCTCGACCAGGCAGTCGCGGGCGCTGGCCACGGTCGCCGCGACGGCATCGCCCGCGGACGATCGGCCCGCCACCAGCACGCGCCGCACCCGGCCGCCGGCGGCCAGCCCGTCCGCGACCCGCTCGCCCATGTCACCCGCACCGATGATCAACACCGTGGTCATCGGGCCATCGTAGGTCCTGTCCCCGTGGGAACCCGGCGCGGATGTGCATCGAAGGATGTAGTGGATGTTCGCCGCTGCGGATGACGAATCCGGCCCCGAACGCCCGGACGATGGTGGGAAAGCGAACATCACGGGGAGTCGGGATGGCCGAGCACACAGGGACGCGGGCGGTCGCGGTGGCGGAGGTCGCGGTGGCGGAGGGGCCACCGGGGGCGGGGGCGCGGGCGGCGGGGCACGGGGGCGCCTGCCGTTGCTGGACGTGCTGCGCGGGGTGGCGATTCTCGGGACGTTGATGAGCAACGTCTGGATATTCGCCGGGCCGGGCGGCGAGTGGGGCCTCCTCAGCGGGGACGCCGGAGCGTCGTCGGGGGCCGACGCGTCATCTCCGGCCGGGATCGCGGAGACGGTCTTCCGGTCCCTCGCGAACGGCAAGTTCCTGTCGATGCTGACGATCCTCTTCGGCGTCGGGCTGGCCATCCAGTTCCGGTCGGCCGCCAAGCGCGGGCAGCCGTGGCCCGGCCGGTACACGTGGCGGGCGCTGTTCCTCTTCGCCGAGGGGACCGTGCACTTCGTCCTCGTCTTCGCGTGGGATGTGCTGATGGGCTACGCGGTGGTCGCGTTGCTGGTGGCCTGGCTGCTCACGCGTTCCGCGTGGGCCCAGCGCGTCACGTGGATCGCCATGGGCGCGGTCCACGTGCTGGCGATGGCGCTGCTCACGGCCGCCACGCTGCTCGCCTCGGGCGACGGGGCGGGTGGCGGGACGGGCGACGGGACGGGTGGAGGCCCCGACGCCGATGCCGTCGCGCTCTACGCCGAGGGGGGCTACGCGGACCAGGTCGCCTTCCGGCTGTCGCATGCCATGGTGCTGCGCGCGGAACCGGTGCTCTCCTTCGCGCTGTTGGTGTTCCTGTTCCTGCTCGGCGTGCGGCTCTTCAGGGCCGGGGCGTTTCAGGACGATGCGGCGGGGCGGCGCATACGGCGGCGGCTGGCCGGGTGGGGGCTGGGGATCGGCATACCCGTCAACGCCTTGGCCGCCCTGGGCGGTTCGGACTTCTTCCTCCTGGAGCGGTACGGGGCGGCGCCGGTCCTGGCGATCGGCTACCTCGGCCTGATCGGCATGGTGATGGACCGGCGCCGTCACCCGGGCCCACTGGCCTCCGCCCTGGCCTCCGTCGGCCGCACGGCCCTGTCCTGCTACGTCCTGCAGAACCTGCTCGCCATGCTGGCCTGCTATGGCATCGGCCTCGGCCTGGCATCCCGTTGGGCGGACAGCGGCCCGTGGTGGGTGATGGGTCTGTGGGCGGCGATATGCCTGGTGCTCGTGATGGGGGCGAGCCTGTGGCTGCGGCGGTTCGAGCACGGACCGTTGGAGTCGATACAGAAGCGACTGCTGCGGCGCTGACTCCCGTGCACGTACCGCGCTGACTCCTGCGCACTGCACCGCACCGCGCTGACTTCCGCGCACCGCGCCCTCGCGCACAGGGCGGAGACCGTCGAGAGCGCGGGGGCGGGGCGCCCGGCGCAGGGGAGATGGCCGGGCGCCCCGCCGGTCGGCGGGCGATCAGACCTCCAGCTCGGCCTCGATCCGCCTCAGCTGGAGCCGGGCCATCGCCAGGTTGGCCCGCGCCTTGTCCAGGGCCAGATACAGGAAGAGCCCGCCGCTGTTGCGGCCTTTCAGCAGCCGGATCAGGTGGTACTGGCTGCCGAGGGTGATCAGGATGTCCTCGATCTCGTCGTTCAGACCGAGGAGTTCCATGGCTCGCACCTTGGCGCGCACGACGTCGGTGTTGGCGGCCGCGGCCACGGTCAGGTCGAGCTCCTTGCCGCCTCCGAGCGTGCCGAGGGCCATGCCGCTCGCGTAGTCCACGAGGGCGGTTCCCAGCGCGCCCTCGATGGTCATCGCTTCCTTCAGCGCGGATTCCGTGTTGGCCATGATCAGTCGGGTGTCCTTTCCGGGTTGGGTCTGCGTGTGGTGGAGGGGGAGGGGCCGGAGGGGGGCCGGGGGCGGGGGCGGCCGGGGCGCGGGGGCGGGCGGGGTCAGGCGGGTTCCCGGCGCGCCAGTGCGGCGTCGACCAGCTCGCCGATGCGGGCGCCGGCGCGGCGGGCCTCCAGGTGCAGGCGGCCGATGTTGGTCCGCGGTCCGGCCAGTACGGTGACGACGGCCGCCGCCCCCGCCGCGTATGTGGCGACGTAGCCGTGCTCGCCTCGGATCAGCAGTTCCCGGAACTCCCCTGGTCGGTGGCGTCCGTCAGCCGCAGGGCGACGCCCAGGGCCGCCGCCGTCATGGCGGCCACCCCTTCCGCCTCCACCCCCGCGGCCTCCGCCGCCGGGGTGTCCTGGGCCAGGACCAGGCCGTCGACCGTGGCCGCCAGGGCGGCGGTGAGATGCGGGACGCGTACCCGCAGGCGCCGCAGTTCGTCGAGCACTTCGGGCTCTGCCGCCAACAGCTGCCTCCTCTCGGAGCGTTGTCTCAGGACGCGCTTCATGAGAGCGCGGACGGTGCCGTGCGGACGGACCGTGACATCACAGACGAGCCTCCAAAGCGTCACGAAGCCGGTGCAACAGGGCGACGTCCGGGTCGGTGGAGATGTCGGCGACCCAGGCGGGAAGCGTGGGAGCGGGGGGCGGGGCGGCCGCGGGCGGCGTCCGTACGCGCCCGGCGGCGGCCAGGCGCCGTACGTCCAGCAGGGTGTGGAACGCCGGGCGTCCCAGCAGCCAGGCGATGCCGGTGGCGGTCCGTACGCCGTCCGCGGCGGCCAGTACGGCCCGCTGACGGAGGGTCATGGCCGGGCCGCCGGCGGCCGGAACCGCCACCACCGGCGCGGTGTCGACCTCCGGCCGCGGCCAGAGCCGGTGCAGCAGCTCCCTGCGGCGCCGGGTCTCCCGCTCCACGGCCGGGACCGGCACGGGCCGTACGGGGCCGAGCCAGTGGGCGGCGCCCTGGCGGAAGCGGGCCGGTCCGCTGTCCGGGGCCAGGGCGAAGAAGGCGGCGTCGAACAGCGCGGCGAGATGGCAGATCTCCAACTCGCCGCTGGAGACATGGCCCTGGTCCACCAGATACCGGGCGACCCGCCGCCGTGCCCCCGCCCGGTCGACGGCCTCCTGCCACCCCTCGGCGGACAGCCGTCCGCCGTGGGTGAGCAGCGCGTCCAGGCCGGGGGCGGCGGGGCTCTCGGCGTGGACGACCGCGCCGTCGGCGAGATAGAGGGTGCCGGTGTCCCGCAGCAGCGCGCCCGTGGCGCGCTCGGTGGTCAACCGGGCGAGCAGCGCGGAGACCTCGCTCGTCATGCGAGCACCAGGCGCTCGGCCAGGTTCTGCAACCTCAGCCGGGCGAGGGCGAGGTTGCCCGTCTCCCGGTCGAGCCACAGATGGAGGAAGACGCTGCTGTCGAAGCAGGTCTCGACGAAGCAGAGCAGATGGAAGCCGTCGCCTGTGGTGACGATGACGTCCTGGACCGGGAGGCCCTTGCCCGCCTCCGCGGGGGCGAACGCGGTGTGCTCGGCGGCCATCCGGGCGAACTCCGCTGTCTCCACGGCACCGGCCTCGCCGTCGCCGCCCGGACACTCCCCGACGGTGCCGAGCGCCAGCCCGCTGACCCAGTCGATGACGGCCGCGCCCCGCGCACCCGGCAGCGCCATGGCCTCAAGCAGGCACTCGTCGATTCCTGGCACGCGTGACTCCCCTCCCCGCACGGCGCGCTGATGCGGACGGCATCGCGGTGACCATGACGTTACGCATGGTGCTCGCCTCCGGTGTGGGTTTTGGCAAGTTCCAACGGAACATGCGCAGAACTGTCTTGAACTCGGCTCTGGACAAGTGGCGGCGGTTCCGGGCTCCGTCCGAGGGCGGGGAGGCCGCAGCGAGCGGCCTCCGTAAACTGTGTTTTAAGTCACACCAGTTGGGTGTTCCGGTGATCCGGCCCGGCCGAAGTGCCCTCTCGAACATCCGTCCTGAGCTGCGCTTTCTCCGTGCCGGGCGGAACGGGGCGGGGGGTCGGCCCGCAGTGCCGTCCAGGGGGTCCGCGGCGCCCAAAGGATCTCCACAGCTTCTCCTCAGCAAATTCTTGTTATCTGATGATCGCCCTCAGGTCTCCCAGGTATCGGACGTATCCGAGTCGGGCACAGGAAGAGGGGCGCGGAGCGTGGACAGTGAGGTCGGAGTGCGGCTCGTCGAAGCCGCGCGAACCGGTGACACAGGCGCGCAGGATGAACTCGTCGCCACGTGTCTGCCGTTGGTCTACAACATCGTCGGCCGTGCCCTGAAAGGGCACGCGGACGTCGACGACGTGGTGCAGGAGACGATGATCCGGGCGCTCAACGGCCTCGACGGGTTGCGTGACGCGGCCTGCTTCCGCTCCTGGCTCGTGTCGATCACGATGAACCAGATACGCAGCCACTGGCAGCAGGAGCACCGTGACGCTCCGATCGGTGGCCTTCGGGAGGTCCACGAAGTGGCCGCCCCCGCACCGGACTTCGCAGATGCGACGATTGTGCGGCTGGGACTCGAAGGCCAGCGCAAGGAGGTCGCCGAGGCGACGCGCTGGCTCGACGACGACCAGCGGCAGGTGCTCTCCCTGTGGTGGCTGGAGGCCGCGGGCGAGCTGACCCGCGCCGAGGTCGCCACCGCCCTCGAACTCCCCCCGCAGCACGCCGCCGTACGCGTGCAGCGCACCAAGGAGCAGCTGGAGACCGCCCGGGTCGTGGTGCGCGCCCTCGGCGCCACACCCCGCTGCGGCGAGCTGGAGCAGCTGGTCGGCCTCTGGGACGGGGTCCCCTCCGCCCTGTGGCGCAAGCGGATCGCCCGGCACGCACGGGGCTGTGCCGACTGCTCCGGCCACTGGTCCGCGCTGGTCCCGGCCGAGGGGCTGCTGGTCGCGTTGGGGCTCGTCCCCATCGCCGGGGCCCTGCTGCGGTGGCGGGCGAGTGACGCCGCGTCACCCGCCATCGCCCCCGCGGCGTACGCCTCGCCCACGGCCGCCGGGGCGTCGCCCATGGCCGCCGGGGCGTCGCCCGCGGACCCCGTCGTCACCTCTGCCGGAGCACCGCCCGCGAGCGCCATCTCTCCAGCCGGCGCCCCGCCCGCGCACCCCGCAGACACCCACGTCATGTCGCGCGCCGGCCGGCACCGCACGCACCGCCGTCCGCGTACGGGGGGCAAGGCCGTAGGCGCCGCGGCGCTCGTCATGGCGGTGGGAGGGGCCGCCTTCGTCCTCAACCTTCCCGGGAACGAGGACGAGCGCGTGGAGAGCGGGGCCCCGCACGCCGCGCCGCTCGCCGACCGGCTCCCCTCCGCGACCCCGTCCACCCCCCAGCGGAAGACCACCGAGCCCGCCAGCCGCTCCGACGAGCCCACGCGGCGCCCGGTCACCAAGGCGCCGCACACGACGCCACCCTCCCCGCGCCCCACGAAGACCGCCCCGGCCACGCCCACGGCCCGCCCCACGCCGAGCCCGACCCCGCGGGCGACCCAGGCCGCGGACCCGCGGGCGCGCCTCGCGCAGCAGGTGACGGCCCTGGTCAACGCCGAGCGGGCGAAGGCCGGATGCGCGCCGGTGCGCCCCAACGACCAGCTCACCACCGCCGCCCAGCGGCACTCGGACGACATGGCGGCACGCCACTACTTCGACCACACCGAGCCGGACGGCTCCGGGCCCGGCGAGCGGATCACCGCCGCCGGATACCAGTGGCAGACCTACGGCGAGAACATCGCCGCGGGCCAGCAGAGCCCGCGGACCGTCATGGACTCCTGGATGAACAGCCCCGGACATCGGCAGAACATCCTCAACTGCGACGTGACCGAGATCGGAGTCGGCGTCACCGACGACTCCGGCGGCCCCCTGTGGACCCAGGTCTTCGCCACCCGCTGAGCAGCGGCGCGCCCGCCCGCCGTCTGCCGTAGGCGTCACCGGCGGCCGCGCCCTGCCCGGTCCCTGAGTGCCCGGCGCTCGTCCCGGCACCTCCTCAGCCATCCCTCCACTCCCATCCCCACACGAGTACAGACGGGATTCCCTCATGGAAAGAAGACGCTCGACACACCGGCGCGGCAAAGCCAAGCGCCGCCTGGCGCTGGTGGCCGCCGCGACCGCGGCCGCCGCCGGGATCGCCGTCGGCGTGGTCAGCATCGGATCGGCCAACACCGACGACCGGCCGAGCGCCGCGCACCGGCCGACGCCCGGTGCGGAACCGCTCTACGAGACGCCGCCGGAGCCGCTCACCGAGGTCCCGAACAGCAACGAGCGGCGCGGCATGGTCTACGAGGGGCTCAAGCCGGCCCCTGAGGGCGACCCCTGCGTCGGCGTCTACGTCGTCTCCGAGACCAAGGCGAAGCTGTGCACGCACGGCCCGGACGCCCCGCCGAAGGGCGTCGACATCACCAAGGACGCCCCGCCCGCGGTACGGCAGACCGCCCCGCGCCCGGCACTGAAGGGCGGCACGAGCACCACCCCGGCGGCCTCCGACGTACTGCCCGGCGGCATGCCGGCGCTCGACGCGCGTACCGGTGAGTCGGACCGGCCCGCCGCGGCCGCTTCCGGCTCGGCCACCGGCGCCAAGGCCGACGCCGGTTCCAAGGTCGTCTGCGAGGGCGACGGCTCCTCGGGCAACCGCGTCCAGGTGCTCTACGTGCACGGCCCCGGAAGCAGCCGATTCGCGCAGTACGTGGCCTCGTTCAAGAAGTGGGCCGCCGAGTCCGACGTCATCTACAACGAGAGCGCCAAGGAGACCGGCGGCAACCGCCACATCCGGTTCGTCACCGACTCCGACTGCACCGCCAACGTCCTGGACGTCGAGGTCTCGTCCGGCGCCCTGAGCGAGTTCGGCTCGACCAACAACGCGCTGTCCGCCAAGGGCTTCAACCGCCGCGACCGCAAGTACATGATCTTCGCGGACACCAACGTCTACTGCGGCATCGGCTCCTTCAACGGTGACGAGCGCCCCGGGCAGGAGAACCTCAGCAACTTCGGCCCCTCCTACGGACGTACGGACTCGGGCTGCTGGGGCGGCTCGACGCCCGCCCACGAACTGGGCCACAACCTCGGCGCGGTCAACAACAGCGCCCCGAACACCAGCGGCGGCGGCCACTGCGTGGACGAGTGGGACATCATGTGCTACTCGGACTCGCCGAACTACCCGCAGATGAAGACCGTGTGCCCCGACCGCGCGGCTGACGCGCGGCTCGACTGCCGCCACGACGACTACTTCAACACGGCCCCGAAGCCCGGCAGCTACCTGGCCACCCACTGGAACATCGCCAACAACCGCTTCCTGATAGCCGGCGGTGGCAACACCGACCCCAACCCCGACCCGGATCCGACCGGCACGCCCACGCCGACGCCGTCCCCGACGTCCACGCCCGACCCGAGCACCGGCCCCGCCGCCAAGGTCACCCAGATCACCGCCAACTCCGCCGTGGTGAGCTGGACCAAGGTGCCCTCGGCCGCGGGCTACACGGTCTTCCTCAACGGCAGCGAACTCGCCAAGGTCAACGACACCGCGATCCGCGTCGTCCGGCTGACGCCCGACACCTCGTACAAGATCGCCGTCGCCACGCGTGACTCCGGCGGCAAGACCTCGCAGCCGGGCCCCGCCGGCACCTTCCGCACCCTCGTCGCCTCCGACGGCGACACGCCCACCCGGCCGGGGACGAAGTACGTGATGGTCAACTCCCTCACCGGGCAGGCCGCCGACATGTGGGGCGGCTCCACGCAGAACGGCACGGTCGCCATCGCCTACCAGCGCCACGGCTACGCCAACCAGCAGTGGACCTTCAAGGATGCCGGCGGCGGCGCCGTGAACGTCACGTCGGCGGCGTCCGGCAAGTGCCTGCAGTTCTCCTCCGACGCCGCGGGCGCGTACGTCGCCCAGCAGCCGTGCAGCGGGGCCGCGTCCCAGAAGTGGCACCTGAAGAGCGCCGGAGACGGCTCGCACGTGCTCCAGCCGCATGGCTCCTCGCTCGTCCTGGGCGTCAGCAAGCGCTGGTATTACGGCGGTTGGCTGCTCGAACTGCAGAAGCAGAACAACGAGGGCTACCAGAAGTGGACCCTTCAGCGCGCCTCCTGACCGACCCGCGGCGGTACCCCGACCGCTGACGGCCAGGTGACCGGCCGGCGGCTGCTGCCCACCCCCCAGCAGCCGCCGGCCCACCGCTGCCCCCCACCCGCATCACCCCGAACCGGTCTCACCGGCCCTCATCAGCCGCCCCCCAACGCCAGGAGCACCCGTGCGACACCCCCGTTCCCTCCGACTCGCCCCGGTCGCCGCCGTCGCCGCACTGCTCGTCACCGGCCCGGCCCCGTCGGCCGCCGCGCACGGCGACACCATCGACCTCGACGTCGTCACCACGCAGCCCGACGACGGCCGTGTGCGCACCGTCGCGACCTGGGAGAACGACAAGGACCCGGTGACCGAACCGATCGCGGGGACGCTGTCCGCCGTCAATGTGAACGGGCGCTCCCTCGGCCCGTGGAAGCTCGTCCCCGTCGAGGGCGCGGAGGCCACCTACACCACCCGCCAGGCGCTGCCCCCCGGCCGCTGGAAGGTGACGGTGAACTGCGGCTTCCCCGACCTGGGCCACGGCGAGGCCACCGTGGACGTACCCGCCGCCGGCACCAAGCCCACCGGCGCCCCCACCAGCGCGCCCGCGGACCGGACGACGGACCAGCCGACGGACCGGCCGGCCGCCAAGGAGTCGTCCGAGTCCGCCGACGACCACGCATCCGACACGTCGTCGTCCACGCCCCTCTGGGTGGGCACGGCGGTCGCCGCCGCGGCACTGGCCGGCGGGGCCGCGTTGCTGATCGCCCGTCGCCGCCGCGCCGGACGGTGACCGGCGGACGACCGCGGCCGACGTCAGCGCGGTGATCCGCCGGCGCCCCCTTGCCGGTGCTGGACGGCGCCCGCGACGAGGTGGTCGCCGAACCGGACCAGTGAGGCGATTCCGGCCGCCCGCACATGACGCATGAGGCGCAGTACCGAGACGGCGTTGTCCATGGTCGCCGGGGGCTGGACCAGTGACCGCTCGCTCCCCACCACCGGTTCCACCAGGCATACGTGCCGCTCGGCCTCGATGAGGTCGGCCTCCAGAAGGCCCTCCCGGGCGAAGGCGAGTCCCGGCTCGCGCAGCGCGAGGTCCTCGATCGGGTCGGGCAGGACCTCGATGAGTTCGCCGATCGTGTCGCGGTACTCGCGGTACTCCATGTGCATGCTCCCGCTGAGGGGCACCGGGACCACCGTCGGAACCATGGTGGGGCGAACGGTCGCGTTGTAGAAGTCGGCGGGGAGAGCCGCGGCATGGGCTCGGGCCGCGGCGAATCCCTGGACGTAGACGGTCGCGCGCGCGATCTGTGCGGTGGCCTCGCGCACCGCCCCCTCGCGCAGCCGCTCGAGGGCCTGTCTCAGTGCGATCGTCGCGTAGACGTTGAACAGGACGTGCACATGGTGGCCGGTGATCCAGCGGGAGAGCCACATCTCCTCCTGCCGCGCCCACCGCTCGGGCACGGCGGCAGCCGCCTCCCCGCCCAGGTCCTCGGTGTCCTCCGGGCTCTCCTCGCCTCCCACGAGGTCCACCACCACCTGCCTCATCGCGGCGGTCTCCCGGGCGATGTCGCTTCCCGAGACAGGCGCTTCGCACAGGTCCGCGAGTCCGCGGCAGATCACCTGAGCGGCTTGGTGGGCGGCCTGCCCGGCGGTGAGCGCGGCCGTGCGCACCCGGAAGTAGCTCTGTACGGGAGACCTCACCGGAAGCTGGTCCGCCTCGGTGAGAGAGCCTGCCGCGGACAGCGCCCGGGCGAGCCTGGTGGCCGCGCAGGTCGCCGCCCGCAGCGCCGAGGCGCGTTCCCCGGCTCTCCCGAACGCCGGGACGGCGGCGAGCACGGCAGCCAGCCGCCCAGCCGCGGCGCGTGCTTCGGCCCCCGGACAGAGCATGGGGTGCGGCCGCGTGGCGTCGGGGAACACGGCGACCGGAGGCAGGGCGTACCCGGATCCCTGATCTGCCATCTGGCCGGCCTCCTGTCGTCCGCACGCCGCGTGCCCGGTAGCCACCAGACACGGTGATGCGGCCCGTCAGGCGGCGCAACACCCCTGTGTGCGGAGGTGGTCGTTTCACGCCACCGCGGGGATGGCCAGGGGAGACAGGGACGACGAAGGCGGTGGCACGGAACTTCTCCGTACCACCGCCTTCGCCTGGTCAGGGCGTGAGGCCACGCCTCACACCACCGGGTACACCAGGGTGTTCTCCTTGCCGAGCCGGCCGGCGCCGGTGTCGTTGTACATCGTGGTCTCACCGTCCGACCAGCGGATCAGCAGGTCGTCGGTGCGGCCGTTGGGCGTGAAGTTGCCCGTGGTCATGACCGTGTTGTGCTCCCAGGTCTTGTTGGGCTCCAGGATGCGATGCTCCTTGCCGAGGCCCGAGGTGGACGTGCCGACATAGTTGTCGAGCTCACCGTCCGTCCAACTGACCATCAGGTCCCACTTGGCGTTGCCCGAGTACTCGCCGCTGGTGAGCAGCTTGGCCTTCTTCCACGTGGCGTTCTCATCCTTGAGCTTGTGCTCCTGGCCGAAGGTGCCGGGGCCCACGTTGGTGTAGAGGGTGAGCTCACCGTCGGACCAGCGCACGACCAGGTCGGTGACGTACCTGGCGGCGTTGAACCGGCCCGCGGCGATCTGCGTGGCATGCGACCAGGTCGTCTTCTTGCCGGGCATCTTCGTCTCGCTGCCGAGGCCCTTCGCGCCGATGTCCTGGTACAGGGTGACCTCGCCGTCCGACCAGACCACCATCAGGTCGAACTGGTTGCCGCCCCCGAAGTCGCCGGCGGTGATGGTCTGGGCGTGCGGCCAGGTGGTGTTCTTGGGCGTGAGCCGGCGCTCGGAGGAGAAGTCGCCCTTGCCGTCGCTGTTGTAGAGGGTGACCTCGCCGTCCGTCCAGACGACGACCAGGTCGCTGCGGCCGGTGCCGTTGAAGTCCCCGGCCGCCATGAGCTTGGCGTGCTTCCAGGTGTCGGCCCGGCCGACGGAATAGGGCAGCGTGGGCTGGCGGTACGGGCCGTGGTCGGTGCCGCCGTCCTTCTGGGCGTCGTCGAAGAGCTGGAAGAACCGGTCCGCGTGGAACGGGCTGTAGGTCAGCCGGTTGTACAGCGGGTTGTCGCCCTTCACATCGGGGCCACCGCCGTAGGATCCGCCGACGTTACCGATGATCGTTCCGGTGCCGCGGTCGAGGTCCACCGAGGAGAACCACGGGGAGCCCGAGACGCCGCCCCACAGTCCCGCGCAGTCGATGCGCATCTGGTTGTAGCCCGGCAGCGCGCCCGTGTCGGTGGTGCATCGGACCGCCTGGTCCGTCGGGTTGTGCTTGACCATCGGGTAACCGATCACCGTCACGCGGTTCTTCGCACCCTGGGTACGCGCCAGCTTGTTGCCGCCGCCGACGACGTCCTGGAGGTTCTTGCCGCCGTTCTGGTCGACCCGGGCGAACGCGAAGTCCAGGTCGGACTCGCGTGCCTTGGTGTTCGGGGGGCTGTAGCTCCGGTCGACGAACCACTTGTCGACGGTCCAGATGCCGAGCGGCTGGTGTGCGACGTCCTTGGAGCCGTCGTAGTAGGGAATGAAGATCGCCTTGGACTTCACGCAGTGCCCGGCCGTCAGGATGAGGTTGCGGCCTTTGCTCTCCACCACGGACGCGGAGCAGGAGTGGGTCTTGGGGCCGCTCGAGTCCTTGGTGAAGAGCACGCCGACGGACTTGATGCCGCGGAAGTGCGAGGAGTTCTTGTGCGTGATTCCCTGACGGGGCTTGCCGCCGGGCGCCGGGGCCCGGGTGCGCGACCGGGCGAAGGCGCCGGGGTCGGTCGCGGAGGCGATGCGCTCGGGCGTCCAGAAGCGGATCGCCTCCTCCACCGTCCAGTCGTCGCCGTCAACCGCCCGGGCGGTCTCAGCCGCGGGGGATTCCGGTGCCCCCGGCTTGGCCGGTGCCGCTGTCGGCACCGTCGTCGGCACTGTTGTCGGCGCCGGTTCGGGTGTCGGTGTCGCCGCCGCGGCGGCACCCGCCGCGCCGACGGTCATCAGCGAGACGCAGACGGCCGAAAGGGCCATCCGGCGTATGCGCAACGTGCGCAAGGCATTTACTCCATACCGTGAGATGAGATTCGCGGCACGCCGAAGGGCATGCCGAGTCACCGGGCCTCCCTTTGGCGCAGGGCGGAACCCTGGGAGGAACGCGGTGTTACGGAACGGGTGCTACTGACCGCGTCGGCGCGACACGACGAACCACGTGCCGGCCGCCAGGACGACCACCCCGGCGCCGCCGCCCACGATCCAGGGCGCCGAAACGCCGGAGTCCTTCTCGTCCCCCGCCTCTTCCCCCGCCACGACGAGGCGTTTCGTCGTCTTCTTCTGACCGTGGTGACTGGTGACCGTGACGTCGTACGTTCCCGAGGGCGTGCCCTTGGGGACGGCGATCCGCGCCGCGTAGACCGTGGCCCCGTCGTCGCACTTGCAGGCCGGGTTGTCGGGGTCGTCGGCCGCCGCTTCCGCGATGCTGTGGGAGCCGCCGAAGGCACGGGAGGCGACGGTCACCGCCTCCTCGTCCGGCGCGGCGTGGTCGTCCGAGAGGACGACCAGCA
Organism: Streptomyces sp. XD-27; assembly: GCF_030553055.1. Classification (NCBI taxonomy): domain Bacteria; kingdom Bacillati; phylum Actinomycetota; class Actinomycetes; order Kitasatosporales; family Streptomycetaceae; genus Streptomyces; species Streptomyces sp. XD-27. Next base: position 934,157 of record NZ_CP130713.1, on the reverse strand, counting down.
CCTTCTCGCCGGGGCGGGCCTTCGTTCCCTTGGGCTCCAGGGCGAACCGCCGGATCTCGGCCGGCCCTTGCGGCACGACCTTCACCCGCCCGGTCGCCACGGCGCGGCCGTTCAGCTTCGCGGTGAGCGGATAGTCCCCGGGGCTGATGCCGCTGCGGACCCTTGCCTGCGCCTGCGGCATGGCGGCGTCCGCGGAGTGCGTGGCGCCCTTGCTCTCGGGGGTCAGGCGCAGCGGGCCGCTCAAGGCGGGGGACGTGACGTCCACCGCGTCCCACGGGCCGGTCAGCCCCTCGACGGCGACGCCGAAGGTGTCCCCGACCTCGACCGGGGCGTCAGCGAGCGTCAGCCGCGGCCCGTTCTCGGCCTCGTCGCCGGGCGCCGCCACGGCTCCACCCGTCGCGGCCGGCGAGAACAGCAGCAGGGCGGTCAACCCGGCAGCCCACGCCGCGCGGCGCGAAGTCATGAGGCCGTTCCCCCGATCCGCGAGCACAAGCCATCCCCCGTTTCGTGCAGTCCCGGTGATCACTGCAATGTACATGCTTGCGTGGCTTTATGACCAAGATCGTGATTCTGCTCCTCATCCTCGAGGCGAGCTGCGGCTGCGGGCACGGGAACGGGCGGCCGTCGCGCGTCCGGGAGGCGTTGATTGAGTGGTAAATCGGGCGCAAGCTGGCCATATGGGTGCTCAGAGCGGTCCCACGCTCATCACGTCCGTGCAGCGAGCCTTCCGGCTGATGGAGGCCGTCAGCACCCACGCGGGCGGTGCGCCCGCGAAGCAACTGGCACGCGAGGCGGGACTGTCCCTGGCCACCGCCTACCACCTGCTGCGGACCCTGGCCCACGACGGGTACGTCCGCAAGCTGGATGACGGCGGGTACGTCATCGGTGACCAACTGGACATGCTGCACGCCGGAAGCCGCGGGCAGGCGCTGCTCACCCGCATCCGCCCCACGCTCGCCGCCCTGCGGGACGACCTGTCGGTCGCCACGTACCTGACCTTCTACGAAGAGGGCGAGATCCGGGTCGCCGAGATCGTCGACGGCCCCCGGGCCCCACGCGTCGACCTCTGGGTGGGGTTCGAGGACGCCGGGCACGCCACGGCGCTGGGCAAGTGCGTGCTGCGCGAGCTGGACGACGACGCCCGCAGCGACTACCTCGCCCGGCACCATCTCGCCGATCTCACGCCCCGCACGATCACCCGGCGTTCCGAACTGCTCCGGCGGCTCGAATCGTCGGCCCCCGCCCCGGCGGTCCTGGACCTGGAGGAGTACGCCCTCGGTACGGTCTGCGTCGCGGTGCCCGTGTACAGCGGGCAGCGGATCGGCGCGCTCGGTGTCTCGCTCCGGGCCGACCAGCGCTCCCGCATCGACGAGGTCCAGGCGCGGCTGATACCGGCGGCGGCACGCGTGACCAGGCGACTCTCGCTCACTATCTGAAAATCCTGTCCTTGTCGCTCGCGCGGCGGCGCGTGTTCTCTGGAGGAAACAGATTTCCTGCGGGTATGCACCGCAAGCAGCGCAGAGAGTTACAAGCGAGGACATGATCCAGGCCCGAGACCATCAGCGCGACCGCGCGCGTACGCGGCAGCTCACGGATCTATTGGCCCCCTCCGGTCGGCCTTCCCGACCGGACGACCCTCCGGCCTCGGCCTCGGGCGCGGCGCCGCCGGCCCGGATACGCGCCGCAGGGCGGTTCGCCGCCGCCCTCCCGGTGCTGATCGTCTCCGCCGTCGCGCTCCTCGCCCTCGTCGGCGGGGCCGAGACGACCTGGTTGCCGCTGCTCGCCGTCGGGCCCGCGCTGGCCTCCGCGACCAGCGGACCGTGGCGGGTCCTCCTGGTCGGCTTCCTCGCCGTGGCCCTGGGCGCCGCGCTCGGTGCCGACGGCGGCGCACCGGGCAGCGGCCACGCGATCCTGCTGTCCGCGCTGGTCGCCGTGACCTTGGCGAGCAGCCTGGCCAGCGCGCTGCGCGGGCGCCGGGAGCGGGTGCTGGCGGCCGTCCGCTCGGTCGCCGAGGCCGCTCAGCACGCACTGCTCAAGCCCGTGCCCGCCACCGTCGGCCGCTTCCAGGTGGCCGTCCGCTACAGCGCCGCCGCCGCGGAGGCCCGCATCGGCGGCGACCTGTACGCGCTGGTGCCCACCCCGTACGGAGTCAGGCTGATCGTCGGCGACGTACGCGGCAAGGGGCTGCCCGCGGTGGGCACCGCCGCGCTGGTGCTCGGCGTGTTCCGCGAGGCCGCCTACGACGAGCCGGACCTCCTCGACGTCGTCGACAGGATCGAGCGGAGCCTGGCACGCAACCTCGCCTCCGACGACTTCGTCACCGCCGTGGTCGTCGGCTACCCCGAAGACGGGCACATGGAGGTGGTCAACTGCGGGCACGCCCCGCCGCTGATGATCAGCCGGTCCGAGGTGGTGGCCGTAGAGCCGACCCGGTCGTCCCCGCCTCTCGGGCTGCGCGCCCTCACCGGCGAGACCCCGACCCTCCAGAGGCTGCCCTTCGCCGACGGCGACCAGTTGCTGCTCTACACCGACGGAGTCACCGAGGCGCGCAATCACCGTCGTGAGTTCTACCCGCTGGTCGAGCGGGTGGCGCGGCACGCGTCGGACGATGTGAACCGCACCCTCGCGGCGCTCCACGGGGAGCTGCTGGCACACGTGGGCGGACGGCTGCACGACGACGCGGCACTGCTCCTGCTCCGCAGACCGGCCGTTCGCGGCTCGACGACCGGGGTACCGGCCGCCTGGCGAGCGCCGGCACACCCTGGTGTGCGGAGGCAGGCGGGGGCCGCATAAGGTCTTGGTCATGTCTTGGTCAGAACGTTTGCCACACAAGAAGACGCTGTTCGCGACCGTCGCGCTCGGCATGACCCTCACCCTGACCGGGTGCAACGACGACGGCAGCTCCGCGGACGACGCCGCCGAGTCCAAGGCGCCGTCGGCCGCGTCCTCGGCTCCTTCGCAGGACGCGACCAAACCGTCGGCTCCCGCGAGCTCGTCGGCTCCCTCGGGCGCCACCGGGGACCAGCCCATGGTCGCCGGCTGGCAGACGCAGACCCGCGGTGAGCACCACTTCCGCTACGACGTCCCGGCCGAGTCCAAGAAGTGGAAGGTCCTCGACCAGGACCTCGCCGTCTCCTACACGGGCAAGGACGGCAAGCCGATCGTCGTCATGACCGGCGTCTCCCACTACCGGGAGGGCGGCTGCGCCTCCACCCCGAACCCCAAGGCGTTCGGTCAGGCGGGCAAGGGCCAGCTGGGCACGGTCGGTACCACCGGCGGCGGCAAGGACGGCACCCTGCAGGAGAACGCCCGCAACTGGGCCGGCAACTGGGGCTTCACCGCCTACGGCGGCGAGGACAACAAGCCCAAGATGGAGGTCGGCCAGGCCAGGCCGTGGAAGCGGAACGGCATCGACGGCTACACCGCGACCGCCAAGGTCACCGTCACCAACCGGCCGAGTCCGTGCGTGCCGCCGACCGCCATCGTGCACAGCATCGCGCAGAAGCTCCCGGACGGCACCATGCACGGCTGGGTGATCTACGCGGACCAGGGCGTGCCGAACGCGCTGACCTCCGCCGAGATCGAGAAGATCATGAACACCGTCCGCCCGACGGAGGGCTGACAACCGCATCAGGCGCGGGCCCGGCCGCCGGCCGGGCCCGCCGCCGGTAGTAGTGGACGGTGACGGCGCCGAGCAGCGGCCCCCAGGCCAGCAGCGGCAGGTAGCAGATGTTCAGCAGCACGATCCCCCAGGGCTCCGCCGCCATCTCGCCGTTGAGGGTGGTGTAGACGAACGCCACTCCGTAGACCGACGTCGCCACGACACCGAGCGTCGCCGGGATCACGGCCGCGGCCACGGGGATCGTACGCCCGCGTAACCATGGCACCCAGCGCGGCCACCTCTCGCCCCACGGTCTGACGAGCCCGAGCGCGAGGAGTGCGAACGCCTCGGACACCACGCTCAGGCAGACCAGGAACAGCGAACCCCAACCGGGCGCGTCCATCGCGTCGTACTCCGAGCGGGCCAGACCGACCGGGATGCCCACGGCGATGGCGATGCGCCACAGCCCCGAGGGCACATTGGTCAGGGCGGCGGCGGTGGCCGCCCTGCGGGCCCAGCGCGGGACCGGGGCGGCCGTGGCGTCGGACGGCGAGGGGGTGGCGGTGGTGGCGGTGGCCGGCATGAGGTCTCCCTGTGATCAGCTACCCCGCCATCCAACTGCCCGTCAGGCCGCCGCCGCATCGCGCCGAAGCACGATGCCCGTCACACCCTGGTCGTATGCGGGCATGCGCCCTGAGTCGCATGGGGGCGATGGACAGGCCGTCGATCGACGGGCATTTCTTGCGTACCCGTACCTGAGCGTTCCCTGATTGTTCCGGCCGTGGTCCGGAGGCGAGGGTGGTGGCGTCACCGCTGCGGCGGTCGGCCTTACGAACATCCCCCACCGCACGTACGGGCCTGAGAAGGCCAGGGACGTGAAGGAGCTTCCCGTGATGACGGTCGAGAAGACACGCTCCGCTGCCCTCGACTACCACCTGCCGAGCCGGACCGCCGACGCGACGAGGTCGGCCGTGTGCGTCATGCCCGCCGCGGCGGCATCGGTGCCCGTCCTGCGGCGGTTCGCCCGTGACACGGCGCGGCGGTGGGAGGCGTCCGAAGCGGTCGACGAGGCGGTGGCCGTCATCGTGACCGAACTGGTCGCGAACGCGGTACGGCACAGCGGCAGCCCCGACGTGACCGTCCTGCTGGCCGTCACCGGCGCGACGATGAAGATCCAGGTCAGCGACACCGGACGGTGGCGGCCGCGGTCGGTCGCGCGCGGCGCGGACGAGGAGGAGGCCGGCGACACGCCGTGCGGCGGCCGCGGCCTGCGGTTGGTGGAGGCGTACGCGGCGAGCTGCTGCGTCACGGTCACGGCGGGCGGCACCCGGGTGACCGCGGAACTGGTGCCGGGAGCCGGTGGCGGACCACCGCTCGGTGGCGGGGCCGTCCCGCCCGGCTGACCGCCGCGTCGCCGCCCGTCGCGCCACCGGTCTGTTGCCGCCCCCGCGCACCGGTCTAGCGTGGCCAGCACAGGGCCACGGGACCGGTCAGGGCCGCTCCGCCCGGTGCCGTGGGCGAGGCAGGTGATCGCGTGCGACTCGGCCCCGACCACGCTGCCGCGGCGACCGGCGGGACCTTCCGATTCGTCGGCAGGCAGCGGGAGTTCGGCCTGCTGCTTGCTGCGCTCGGACATCCGCCCGCGGTCGTCCTGGTCGAGGGGGAGGCCGGGATCGGGAAGTCCCGGCTGGTCCGCGAGGCGGTGCGGTCCGCGGCGGACCGCCGGGTGCTGACGGGCTTCTGCCACCCGCTGCGCGAGCCCTTCCCGTTCGGCCCGGTCGTGGACGCCCTGCGGAAGGCGGGCCGCTGGCTGCCGCCGCCCGGCCGCGTCTCCCCGACCGCCGGCGCCCTGGCGCGGCTGCTGCCGGACCTCGCGGACCGGCTCCCGCCTCCGCCGCCGCGGCCGGAGGACGCCCAGTCCCGGCGCCACCAGCTGGTGCAGGCGGTCCGCGCGTTCCTGGAGGCACTGGGCCCCGCGGTCCTGGTCGTCGAGGACCTGCACTGGGTCGACGAAGCCACCCGCGAGCTGCTCCTGCTGATCGCCAGGGACCTGCCCGAGCAGCTGAGCCTGGTGCTCACCTACCGGGCCGAGGACCTGCCCCTGGACACTCCGCCGCTCGGGGCCGCGTACCGCCGCCCGCCCGGGACCGGCGGCACCACGATCCGCCTCGACCCGCTGTCCGAGCACGACGTACGCGATCTGGCGTGCGCCGCGCTCGGCCCGCGCGCCACACCGGCGCTGGGCCACGTCCTGTACCGCCGCAGCGAGGGCCTGCCGCTGGCCGCCGAGGAGGACCTGATCACTCTGTGCGAGCACGCACAGGTGGCCGGTAGCGGCGATCTCACCGTCGGGCTCGAACGCGCCGAGGTGCCCAGGAGCCTGCGCGAAGCGGTCACGGAACGCCTGGCGGCCCTGTCGCCGGACGGGGCGGCGATCGTCGACGCGGCCTGTGTGCTCGCCGTCCCCGCCCCGGAGCCCCTGCTCACCGGCGTCGCCGGGCTGGAGGCGGACGCCGGCGCCAAGGGGCTGACCGAGGCGCTGCGGTCCTCCGTCCTGCGCGAGACCGGATCGGGCCGGTACGTGTTCCGGCACGTCCTCGCCCAGCAGGCCGCCTACGAGCACGTCCCCGGCCCTCGCCGCACCCGCCTGCACCGGCGGGCCGTCGAGGCGCTGACGGCGCAGTCGCCCCCGCCGCTGGTGCAGATCGCGCACCACACCTACGCCCTGGGCGACCACGAGGCATGGCTGCGGCAGGCGGAGGCCGCCGCCGACCAGGCGATCGCCCTGGGCGACCAGGGCACCGCCGCCACGCTGCTGCACCGGATCCTGGACCAGCCGCGGCTGGACGCCGACCTGCGGTCGCGGGCCGCCCTCGCGCTGGCGGGAATCGCCGTCAACGGCGTGGACTACGCCGCCAACGCCGCCGTACTGCGCCGCATCCTCGCCGACCCGCAGCTGCCGGAGGCCACCCGCGGCGACATCCGGCTGACGCTGGGCATCATCATGATCAGCCAGGTCGGCGACCGGGCCGGTTTCGAGCGGCTCGAAGAGGCCGTCGAGGAGCTGCGCAGCCGCCCCGAACGCGCCGCCCGAGCCATGGCCGCCCTGGCCATGAACGAGCAGAACGGCGCCTCGGACCACGCCTGGACCTGGCTGGACCGGGCCGAGCACACCATCCGCGACAGCCAGGACAGTCAAGCTGATGCCATCCGGGCGACGGTGCGCGCCACCCGGCTCACGCTGCTCGCCCGGGACGGCAACGCCGAGGTGTGGGCCCTGCTGGACCGGCTGCCCCGGCGGGCGGACGACGCGGAAGTCCTCAGGCAGACGGTCCGCGCCCTCTACAACGTCGGCGAGATCGCCATCGAACTGGGCCACGACCGCCGCGCCGCTGCGCTGCTGGAGGAGAGCCGGGAGCTCGCCCGGCGCGCGGGCATCCCGTATCTGGAGTGCTACAGCCGCATCGCCCTGCTGCGGCTGGCCGGTCTGGCCGGGCACTGGACGGACCTGGAGCAGCGCTTCGCCGCGCTCGGCGACGAGTTCCCCGACATCCGCATGGCCACGGCCGAGCAGGCCATGGTGGGCGCGCGGCTGGCGGCGGCCCGGGGACAGCACGCCCGTGCCCTGGAGTGGCTGGCCGCGGCCGCCGCCTCCGGGGAGCGGGAGTCCCAGGTGACCATGGCGTGCCGGGCCGCCGCGGAGACCGCCGCGATCCGGCTGGCGGAGGGGGCACCGGAGGCCGCTTCGGCGGCCACCGTGCCGGCGGTGGTGGCGCTGCGCCGGGCAGGCGCGTGGGCGCGGGCCACCGGCCTGGTGCCCGTGGCCGTTGAGGCGGCGCTCGCCCACGGCGACCGGGAGGCCGCCGGACGGCTGGCCGACGACGCCGACAGCGGACTGCGAGGCCGGGACGCGCCCGGCGCCGTCGCCGAACTGCACCTCGTACGCGGCCTGTTGCGCGAGGACGCCGAAGCCGCCGCCGAGCAGTTCGGGTACGCCCGCGAACTGTGGCGGCGGATCGGGCGCCCGTACGAGTCCGCCCGCGCGGCCGAACGCCAGGGGCGCGCCCTGGGCCGCTCCCGCCCCGACGCGGCCGCCGAGCATCTCACCCAGGCCGCCGACGCGTACGGCACGCTCGGCGCCCCCTCCGACGCCGCCCGGTGCCAGCGGACCCTGCGCGAACTCGGCCTGGCCCGCCCGTCGCCGCGCGGCCGCCGCGGCTACGGGGACCAACTCTCGCCGCGCGAACGGCAGGTCGCCGAGCTGCTCGCCCGAGGCGCCACCAACCAGGACATCGCGCAGGCCCTGTTCCTGTCTCCCCGCACCGTCGAACAGCACGTGGCCCACGTACTCAAGAAGCTGGGCGTCACGAGGCGACACGTCCGCGACGCCCTCTCCGCCGAGAAGCGGTAGTCCCGCCGGCGGGAACCCGGCCGCACCCCGCTTCGGTGTCAGAGGGGGGAGGTACGTTTGCCTCACGGCGGTCAGCCGACCGCCTCGGGGTGGGAGGAGACCACGATGCCGGAGCCGCTGTCGTTACTCGCCGTGCCGGGCGCGGGGGACGATCTCTCGTGACCCAGCACGTACGCGCCGAGAACGGTTTCGCCTACGGTGCGATCGGCGCCGACATCCACGTCTTCGGCGACGGCGTACCGGTGTACCTGCTCCAGCGGTGGAGGCCGACGGCCCCACCCGACGACGGGTTTCTGCGCGAGCTGCCGAGCCGGATGCTCAACGCCCGGTTCGGCGTCGTGGAGTTCACCGGGCGCGCGGCGGAGCTGGCGGCGCTGCGGCGGTGGCGCGACGAGGGGGCGCGGCTGGCCGTGCGGTGGCTGCACGCCCCGGGCGGCCAGGGCAAGACCCGGCTCGCCGACCACTTCGCACAGCAGTCCGCGGCCGACGGCTGGCAGGTCGTGACCGCCACGCACGGCCCGGGCAGCGTCCTGCCACCGCCCGGCAGCCAGGACCTCGGCGCCGCGGCCGACGCCAGGACCCTGCTGATCGTCGACTACGCCGACCGCTGGCCGCTGTCCCACCTGTTGTGGCTGCTCAGCAACGCGCTGCTGCACCGGCCTGCCGGGCGCGCCCGCGTCCTGCTGCTGGCCCGCAGCGACGACGTCTGGCCCGCCGTCCGCGCCGCACTGGCCAACCAACAGGCGGCGACGTCCGCCCAGTTCCTCCCGCCGCTGCCCGGCGTGTCCGACGAGGGGGGCGGAGACCGGGAAGGGAACGAGGGGGATGGGGAGGGCGGGTCCCGGTCGCCGCGGGCGGAGATGTTCACCGTCGCCCGCGACAGCTTCGCCGTCCGGTACGGCATCCCGTCCGCCGGCATCACCGCACCCGAGGCGCTCGTGAGCGCCGACTTCGGCCTGACCCTGGCGGTGCACATGGCCGCTCTGGTCGCCGTCGACGCCCGCGCCGCGGGCCGGCGGCCACCGGCCGACCTCGCCGGGCTGACCAGCTACCTCCTGGACCGCGAACACCTCCACTGGGCGCGCCTCCACAAAGACGCCGGGGACGCCGGCCACGAGATCGCCCCGTCCGGCACGGCGTTCACCACGCCGCCCGACGTGATGAACCGTACGGTCTTCGCCGCGGCGCTCACCGGGCCGCTGGCGCCCGCGAAGGGGCGGGACGTCGTCGACGGGATGGACCTGCGGCTGCCGGCCCGGCGCGTCCTCGCGGACCACGCCGTGTGCTACCCCCCGGCGGATCCGGACCAGGACACCGTGCTGGAACCGCTGTACCCGGACCGGCTGAGCGAGGACTTCCTGGCGCTCACTCTCCCGGGACACCGAGCCGAGTACCCGGCACAGCCGTGGGCCGGGCCGACGATCAGCGCTCTGCTCACCGGCGCGGGCATGGGCACCGGAACGGGCGCGGGCAACGGTACGAGGACGGGCGCGGGCACCGGGACGGGCGCGGGCACCGGCAGCGGCACCGGTCCTGGTAGCGGCGGCGGTGGCGGCGTCAGGATCCGGACCGGCATCGGCACGGGCTCGGTCGCCGACACCTGGACACCCCGTGCCGTCACCTTCCTCGTCGCCGCCGCCCAGCGCTGGCCGCACGTCGGCCCGCGGTACCTGTTCCCGCTGCTCGCGTCCGCCCCGCAGCTCGCCGTCGCCGGCGGCAGCGGCGCGCTGTCCGCCCTGGCCGCGCTCGACGACATCGCTCCGGAGCTCCTCGAGGCCGTCGCCGCGCACTTCCCGTCCTTCCGGCGGCCCGACGTCGACCTCGACCCGGGCATCGCCGCCGTCAGCGTCCGGCTGCTGCCGCACCGCCTCGCAGGCGCCGGGCACCCCGGCGACCAGGCCGCCGTACGGCACCAACTCAGCATCCGGCTCCACCACGCGGGTCGGCTGGAAGAGGCCGTGGCCCAGTCCGCGACCGCCGTCGAGCAGTACCGGGCGATCGATCCGGCCGACATGCCCACTCCCGCCCTGGCGGTCACGGTCGAACGCAACCTCGCGGTCGCGCTGAAGGCCCACGGCGTCCGGCTGGCCGCCGTCGGGCGGCGCGCCGAGGCGCAGGCCGTCACCGAGGAATCCGTGGGCATCCTGCGCGGGCTCGCCGAGCGCGACGAGCGCTTCCTTCCCGACCTCGCGAACGCGCTGCTCAACGTGGGACGCGGCCTGTCCCTCGCCGACCGCTGGGACGAGGCGGCCGCCGCGCAGGAGGAGTGTGTGGCGCTGCACCGGCGGCTGGCCGCGGCCGACCCCGCCGCACACGAGCCGGACCTGTCCGCGTCGCTGGTGGCGCTCGGCCTGTGCCTCGGCCGGACCGGCCGACCGGAGGAAGCGGTGACGGCGACCCGGGAAGGCGTGACCATCCTGCGCCGGCTCGCGCGGGCGGAGCCGGCCGCCTACACCCCGGCCCTGGCCACTGCCCTGACCAACCTCGCCGCGGCCCTGGCCCGCACCGGCAGCCGTGACGCCGTCCCCACGGGGCAGGAGGCCGCGACGCTGTACCGGCAGCTCGCCGCAACCAATCCGGCCTCCTACGAGAGCGAACTGGCGAACGTCCTGTCCGGGCTCGGCCTGCGGTTCCTCATGGCGGGCCGGCCTGCCGAGGCGCTCTCCGCCGCCCACGAGTCGGTGGCGATCCTGCGCCGACTGGCCGAGCGGCAGCCGGAGGCCCACGGGCACTTCCTGGCCGAGGCGCTGGGCGCGCTCAGCACGGTCCTGCTCGTCACCCGGCGGCATGACGACGCCCTCGCCGCGGCCGACGAGTGCGTGGCCGTACGCCGCAGGATGGCCGAGGCCGACCCGGGGGTCACGCCGAAGCTCACCCACGCCCTGCTCAACGCCGTGGGCGTCCGGGCCGAGGCGGGCGGCTCCCGGCTGCAGGAAGCCGTCCACCTGTTCTCCGAGGCCACGGGCATCTGCGAGCGGAGCCGTGCCACGGCGGCGGTCGTCGCCGGGCTGCACCAGGCCGTCGGCTCCCGGCTCGCCGACCAGCTGGCCGCCGAACGCCGCCCCGACGCGGCCGACCGGATCCGCCGCGCCGTCGCGGGTCTCGGCGCCGCGAGCGACGCAGGCCCGTGAGAGGCAGGCAGCGGCCGCGCGCGTGGTGGCACTGTGGGTACCGGAGGCCACGGAGGCGTGAGCGATGCGCACCAGCCAGGAGATCTACCACCGTGTCTGCTACGACCCGCGGTTCGATCCCGCCCGGTTCGTGCTGGGGATCAGGCAGCGCGGCACCGCCGCGCCCGAGCGGATCCCGCTGCCCGCCTTCGTCCCCGGAGGTGACATCCCCTGGCATCGCGTGCTGTTCGTCGAGGCGGACGGCGAGCTGGTCTGGGACCGCGCCACCGGCATGGACCGCATCGACGCCTCGCGGGCCGGACGGGTACCGGACCCGCGCCGCCTGCGGGCGCCGTTCTTCATGGCCAGGACGCCGTACGCATGGGACCCGGCGGCCGGCTGGTGCCCCGTAGGCCGTACGCAGGGCCGTACGCCCCGCCCACCGCCGACGGTGGCGGGGCTGCGCGTCCTGACCTGGCACACGCTCGCCCTGACGGCCGCCGACGCGGACATCATCGCGCTGGAGGAGGCCGACCCGGAACCGCTCGCCCTGCTGCTGCGGGCCCCGTGGGTGCGGGCCGGCTACACACTGAGCACCGATCCGGCCGGCCAGGACATCGACGACGGCGGCCCGCTGCTGCTCAGCCGGTTGCCCGTACGGGAGGCGGGGTGGCACACCCTCGGACCGCACGGGGCTGTGACCGCCATCGTCGTGGACACCGCCCCGGACGCCGAATCCGGACCGCTCGTCGTGGCCGCCACCCGTCCGGCCGCATGGGACCAGCTCGCCGAGGTGCTGGCCGGTGTGGTCGGCGACCTGATCCTGCTCGGCGACGTCAACGGTGACGTCAACGGCGGCGGCGAGGGTGGAGGCGGACCCGCCGCGGCGCTCGGACTGCGGGACGCCTGGACCGACGTGCACGGGAACGGGCGCGGGCACCGGCCCCGCGACCGGGTGCTCGTGCGCGCGGGCGGCTGGCGCCCGACCCGAGCGGTCCCGGGCTCACCCACCCCGGAGGAGTCGTACGCATCAGACCACCATGGCGTGGCGGCGGACCCGGTCTCCGGCGCGTACGGCGTGGAGGTGGACCTGGCCCACGGCGATCAGGACACCGGCGCGACCGGGGCCACCGATGTGCTCGCCGTCGCGCCGACGCCCCGTACCGCGGTGGCGTGGATCCCCCCACAGGAGCTGTGGCCGTCGATCCAGTACATCCGACGGCAGCACGATCGGCAGATCCGCCGCTGGCCACCGCACGTCAACCTGCTCTTCGGCTTCGTACCGGAGGCCGATTTCGAGCGGGCGGCGCCGTTGCTCGCCGCGGCGGCGGCCGAGACGACGGCGTTCACCGCCCGGCTGGAGGGGGTACGCGCCTTCCGGCACCGGGAGGACGCCACCGTCTGGCTCGACCCGGCGGCGGCCGGCGCGGCCCCGTGGGCGGAACTGCACCACGCCCTCGAGCAGCGGTTCCCCCGCTGCGTCGGCCGCGCCAAGGGCTTCACGCCGCACCTCTCCCTGGGCCGGACCCGGGACCCGCACCGGCTCGCCGCCCAGTGCGAGGCCCTGTTGGGCGGCATGTCGGCGCGGGTGGGGGAGGTGGTCCTGCTCTCCCGCCGAGGCGACGAGCCCATGCGGCCGCGGGCCACCATCACGCTGGGGACGGGCGAGGTGCGGTGGCTGCCCGAGGGCACCTGGACGTCCGAGAGTTGACGAACCGTCACACAGTGACGCCTGCCGCCGGTCATGGGTATTCCGTTCACCTGTCGTTCAGGAAACACTCGAACGGGCTTCCTATCGTCCTCGTTGTCCCACCCCCACATGAAGGGAACCATGGTGTCCCCTGACATCACCCCCACCCGACCGGCCGTACGCGGTACCGCCGTTGCCGTCACCGTCACCGCCGCCGCGGCCCTGCTCTGGCAGGCCGCCGCGCCGTCCCACGCGGACACCCCGCACACCGCGGGCACCGAGGTGACGGCCACCGTCGAGACGGCGCCGGTCTCCCACAGTGGCGACGCCGCCGACGACCCCGCCGTCTGGGTGCACCCCGGCGATCCGGCGAAGTCCGTGGTGGTCGGTACCGACAAGAAGGGCGCCCTGGAGGTCTACGACCTGAAGGGCGCCCGCATCCAGCGCGTCGCCGGAGACCATGGCAACAACGTCGACCTCCGCGGCGACATCGTCGTCTCGGCGGACGACGAGGCGGAGAACGGCAACGGCGCCATGCACATCTACCGCATGGACGCGGCCACCCGGAAGCTGAAGCACCTCAAGGACGTGCCCACCGAGGTCACCGCGCACGGCATCTGCATGTACAAGTCGCCGTCGTCCGGAAAGCTCTACGCCTTCCCCAACTCCACCTCCGGACGCGTCGAGCAGTGGGAGATCACCGTCGACGGCGACGCGGTGGCCACCCGGTCGGTGCGGCTCTTCGGCGCCGAGAGCACCGTGGAGGGCTGCTTCGCCGACGAGACCACCGGCAAGCTGTACCTCGGCGAGGAGGACGTCGGCGTGTGGGCTTACGGTGCCGAGCCGGACGCGGGCACCGGCCGCACCCTGATGGACTCCACCGGCTCGGACGGTCACCTCACCGCCGACGTCGAGGGCATCACCGCCGCGGGCGACCGGATCATCGTCTCCTCCCAGGGCAGCAACGACTACACCACCTACGACCGGGCCACGGGCAGTTACACCGGCCGCTTCTCCGTGGTCCGGGGCAGCGCCGCCGACGGCTGCGAGGACACCGACGGCATCGACGCGACGACGGCGAACCTGGGACCGGCCTTCCCCCACGGCGTCTTCGTCTGCCAGGACGGCTCCAACACCTCGCCCGGCACCAGCGGCAACCAGAACTTCAAGCTCATACCGCTGGAACGCATCACGACGTGAGCACGCGGCAGACGGGGCGCGTGCGCAGCCAGTACGAGCGGGCGGCGGCGGTCAGCGCGACGCCGTACACGGCGAACGCGGCCATGCCGATCCAGCAGACCAGCAGCGCGTCCTGCGAGGAGGGGAAGTCACCGCGCGGCATCGTCACCACGCCGACCGTGGCCAGGGCCGAGTAGCCGACCCCGACCACCCCGTACGGGGCGAGCGTGGCGGCGCCGACCAGGGCGGGGGCCAGGGGCAGCCAGCGCGGGACGCGGCGTCCGTGCAGGAGCAGCGTCCAGCGCGGGAAGACCTGGCCCCACGGGCGGACCAGACCCCAGAGCAGGAAGACGCCGAGCGCTGCCAGCAGCACGGTGGCGTCCAGCCCCCAGGACTCCAGGGTGAGCCACAGCTCCGAGGCCCCGTTACGTCTCGAGACCGCGAGCATCTCCTCGCCCGACACCCCGGCGAAGGTGCCACCGAAGGCCCATACGAGCTTCATCGCCGCGTACGGGAGGAAGGCCAGCGTCCCGGCCCAGGCGGCGCGTTGCACCGGCGGGGGAGCGGCGGACGGCGCCGGCACGGAGGCCGCGGCGGGCGGCAGGCGGTCGGACCGGGCGGTCGCCGCGAGCAGGAGCACCCCGGCCGCCGCCAGCGCGTGGTTCGCGGCAGACGCCCGACTGTCCACCCCTTGGCCGACCATCAGCGTGATGACGTCCATCAGCAGGCTGAACGCGGCGATCCCCGCCAGCGCGCAGATCACCCACAGCAGCACCCGCAGGGCCGGACGCAGCCCATAGCGCGCCACCGCCGCGCAGGCCAGCGCCGCCAGCGCGCCCACCGCGGCGACACCCCACCCCAAGGCGGAGGGCCCCGGGTCGTCGCCGTGGTAGAGCAGCGGGGTCCCGCTCACGGCGCAGGCCAGGCCGAAGCAGGCGTACGCCACTCCCCAGCACACCGTCACCCGGCCCACCCAGCGCGACCACCGCTGCCCCCAGGTGCGCCGGGGCCTTCCCACCGTCCGTACAGCATCGATCATGCTCCGAACCTCGCACCGACGGCGATGCCGTGGCGTCGGCCGCCCGAACGATCCGCCTCCGCCCGACGGGTGAGTGGCTGACGGTTACCACCGCCCCTGGTGATCGTTTATTGGGCTATGGAGAGGAACATCACCGCTGCCGCCGCCCTGACGCTGTCCGTCGTCGCGCTGGCTGCCCCTGCCCATGCCGCCGATGGCGGCTCCGCGCTGGACCTGAAGGGCAAGGACCTGCCCGTCGCCAAGACCCTCAAGTCTCTCAAGACCCTCGACACCCTGGAGCGTGTGGACCTCAAGGAAGTGAGCGGCCAAAACGGCAGCATGATCTGGCCCCCGGCTTGGAAGCTCTGTCTCCAGCAGCCGGCCCCGGGAACGCCTCAGCAGATCCAGCAGCTCAAGTTCGCCGTGGTCAAGAGGGCGCAGCGGTGCCCGTAGCGCCTGCCCGCGGAGTGAACATCGCCTGGGACCGCGTTGCCGCGGGCCCAGGCGCCCGCAACAGCTTCGGGCGGCCCGAGACGAGCGGCCGCGGCGTGCTTACGGATGCGGCGGCGGTTCGACGCGGGCCAGCCACGCGGTCAGGAGCCTCTCCAACTGTGCGGCCTCTTCCGGTGTCAGGGCATCGAGGAGGCGCCGCTCGTTGTGCATGTGGGAGGTGAACGCCTGGTCGAACAGGTCCCGACCCGCCTGGGTGAGCGCCACGACCCGTCCTCGGCCGTCGACGGTCGACCGGCGGCGGGTGACGAGGCCGTCGCGTTCGAGACGGTCGATCCGCTTGGTCATCGCGCCCGTCGTGACCATGGTGTGCGCCGCCAGCTCGCCAGGCGCCCGCTCGAACGGCTCGCCCGCTCGCCGAAGTGCGGCCAGGACGTCGAACTCCCCCTCGCTCAGGCCGTATCGGCGGTAGACGAGGCAGAGGCGCTCCGTCAGCAGCCTGCCGAGGCGGTGCAGGCGCCCGATCACCGCCTGGGGGCTCACGTCGAGGTCGGCTCGTTCGCGGGCCCACTCGGCTTGGATGCGGGCGACATGGTCCATGGGCTGCTGCACGGCACCAGCGTACCGCTATATCTTCCATGGAAGCTATATTGCCTTCCATGGAAGATAATCTGCGGTGGTCGCTGGTCACCGCACTCGCGCCCGTGGCGTGGGGCACGAACTACTTCGTCACCCACGAGTTCCTGCCCGCCGACCACCCGCTGTACGGAGCGGCGATCAGAGCGCTGCCCGCCGGCGTTCTGCTCCTGCTCATATGCCGCAGACTGCCGCCGCGCGGACCCTGGTGGTGGAAGTCGCCGGTCCTCGGCGTGCTCAACATGGGCGGTTTCTTCGCCCTGGTCTACGTCGCCGCCCAGCGGCTCCCGACGAGCGTGGCCTCGACCGTCATGGCGACCTCGCCGATGGCCATGACGCTCATCGCCTGGGCGCTGATCGCCGAACGACCGCGCCTGACGCACCTGGTCGGTACCGCCGTCGGTGCCGGCGGAGTCTGCCTCATGCTGCTCACCGCGACCGTGTCGATCGACGCGTGCGGCGTGCTCGCTTCCGTCGCCGCCATGGCGATGTCATCCCTCGGCTACATCCTCGCCAAGCGATGGAGTTCCGACGTCGACGTACTCGCCTCCACCTCCTGGCAGCTCATGGCCGGAGGCCTCCTGCTGCTGCCCTTCGCCGCCGTCGTGGAGGGGCCGCCGCCGAGTCTCGACGGTTCGGCCCTCGTCGGATTCGGCTACGTCGCGGCCGTGGCGACGGCGCTGGCCTTCGCCGCGTGGTTCGCGGGCCTGCGGCGCCTGCCCGCTGCGACGGTCGGCCTGGTCGGACTGCTCAACCCGGTGACGGGCGTGCTGCTGGGCATGGCGATCGCCGGAGAGACCCTCACGGCCCAGCAGATCTGCGGCCTCCTCCTGGTCCTGACCGGCATCTTCCTCGGACGCCCCGCCGCACGATGACCGGCCGCCGCGCGGTGGCCTGCTCCGCCGCCGAGACTCGCGCGACCAGCCCCACAGGCCGCGGCGGTCATCGGCTGAGGAACCGCTCCACAACCGCCGCCAGCGCTTCGGGGGATTCCTCCGGCGCGTAGTGGCCCGCGTCCTGGAGGACCTCAAGCTCGGCGTTCGGATACCACTGCAGCCAGGTCGCGCGCATGGCCTCGGGCCCCAGCGCGGGGTCCTCGGCGCCGGCGACAAGCAGTACCGGGACCGGGTTGCCCCGTACCCGCTCGTGGAAGTCGGCACGCGACCACGAGTCCAGATACGCGCGGAAGGCCGCCGGTGAGGAACGCTCCACGGAGCGGCTCACCATGGCGTCCAGCCAGGCGTCGTCGTGCCGCCCGCCGGTGGTGTTGTCGATGATCGCCCTGCGGTTGCCGGGATACTCCGCCGCCCCGGCGAACAGCTCCCAGGTCTCTCCTTCGAGGGGGAAGCCGGACGCGGGCACGGGCGAGACGCCGACGATCGAGCGGACGCGTGACGGGGCGTCCAGCAGCATCAGCTGGGCCGCCTTGCCGCCCATGGAGTGACCGATGACCGAGAAGGTCTGCCAGCCGAGGCGGTCGGCCACCGTGAGGGCGTCCTCGGCGACCTCCTCCATCGTGAAAGCGCCGTCGGCGTCGATCGCCTCGCCGTACCCGCGGCAATCGAGGAACGCGTAACTGAAGGCGTCCCCGTTCAGATACCGGCGCATCGGGTCGAAGCTCGACCGGTCGCCGAACCAGTTGTGGAGTACGAGGACTCGTTCGGAACCGCTTCCCTGCACGTCGTGCGGAACAACCTGCCCTGTCACTGCGTCCCCTGGTCTGCTCATGAGGTGGTCACCCGGTGCGGATGGCGGAGGCCGTGGACGGTCGAGTCTGGCCGCTTCCGGCAGGCCGGGCAACGCGCCACGCGAGCCCGACCGGCAGACGTCATCTCGGCGGCCGGCGAGGTGTGCCACCTCCCCGGGCACGACGGGTCAGGCGGCCGAGCAGCCCGGCGCCGGATCGGCCGCGTCGGCCGGAGTCATGCGGTCCGCGGCGGCCGGGGCGGGGCGGGTCTCCGGCAGCAGCGCGAAGCAGACCAGGCTCAGGAGCGCGACACCGGCGAGATACGCCGCGACGCCCCAGGGCGGCCCGCCGCCGCTCGTCACGGCGGTCGCCACCAGCGGCGTCAGGGCGCCGCCGAAGACCCCGCTCAGGTTGTAGCCGACCGCGGCCCCCGTGCAGCGCACCCGCGGCTCGAAGAGCTCCGGGAGGTACGCCGCGACGACGGCGAACGTGGAGGTGAAGGCCATCCCCGCGCCCACGAAGCCGAAGAACATCAGCAGCGGCTCGCCCGTGTGCAGCAGCGCGATCAGCGGGTACGCCCACAGCGCCGAGGCCGCACAGCCCAGCAGGCACATGGGCTTGCGCCCGAACCGGTCGCCGAACAGCGCCGCGAGGGGAGTGAACGCGGCCTTGACCGCCACGGCCGCCATGATGCAGGCCAGCACCACCGTCCGGCTGACGCCCAGTTCCTCGGTCGCGTACGCCAGGGACCAGGTGCTGACCGTATAGAAGACCGCGTAGCCGGCTGTCAGCCCGCCCGCCGCCAGCAGCACGGTCCGCCAGTGGTCGCGCACCACCTCGGCCAGCGGCAGCCGCGCCCGGCCGCCCTCGGCGGCCAGTTCCTCGAACCGGGGGCTCTCGGCCAGAGCGCGACGCAGCAGCAGGCCGCCCAGCGCCAGCACGCCCGCCGCCCAGAACGGCACCCGCCAGCCCCAGGAGCGGAACTGGGCGTCGCTGAGCGACGCGGACAGGGCCAGCACCACACCGTTGGCCAGCAGGAAGCCGACCGACGGGCCGAACTGCGGAAAGCTGGTCCACAGCACGCGGCGCCGCGCGGGCGCGTGCTCGGCGGTGATCAGCACCGCGCCGCCCCACTCGCCGCCGACCCCGAGCCCCTGGAGGAACCGCAGCACGAGCAGCAGCACGGGGGCGGCGATCCCGATCGAGGCGTACGTGGGCACACAGCCGACGGCGACGGTCGCCACGCCCGTCAGCAGCAGCGAGGCGACGAGGACCGGCCGCCGCCCGTAGCGGTCGCCGATGTGCCCGAACAGCATCGAGCCGAGCGGCCGTGCGAGAAAGCCGACGCCGAAGGTGCCGAAGGCGGCGAGGGTACCGGCGAGCGGGGAGAAGCTCGGGAAGAACAGCGGGCCGAGGACCAGCGCCGCGGCCGTGCCGTAGACGAAGAAGTCGTAGAACTCGATGGCGGTGCCCGCGAGCGAGGCAGCCGCCAGCCGGAGCATGGAGGGGTGGTGCGCCGAGGGGCGCCGGATGGTGTCCGTGCGATCATCCACGCCGCGCTCAACGAGCGCGCCCGCGGGCCGGTCACCGGGCGTGCGGGGGCGCTCGCCGGACCCGTGCCGCCAACCGGCGCGAAGTCCGACTCCCGCGGGACCGCGGGCGCGGGCCGGTTCTGTCCGGGCGGCCCGCGGCACCACCCGACGGTGCGCCCTGGCGCCGTACCGGAGGTGGCGCCGATGACGACCGCCGTCCTGCGGCAGGATCACCCGCCCTCGTGATAGAAACCGGTTGCTGCCCCAAGCCGCCGAGCCGGAGGGCCACTTCCATGCCTGACGTGCCCACGCGTCCGCGCGCACTGTTCGCCATGACGCCCGGACACGTCTCCCGGCTCTTCCCGCCCGAGGTCCTGGACCGGGTCCGGCGGTCCGTGGAGATCGATCCCGCCCTGGTCGCAGACGACTTCGCCGACCCGAGGGCCCGCGAGGCGCTGGCCCGCGCCGAGGTCCTGATCACCGGCTGGGGCTGCCCGCGCCTGGACGAGGCCGTGCTGGACGCGGCGCCCGAGCTGCGGGCCGTGCTGCACGCGGCGGGCTCGGTCAAGGGCTTCACCACCCCCGCCGTCTGGGAGCGCGGCATCGCGGTGTCGTCGGCGGCCTCGGCCAACGCGCTGCCGGTCGCCGAGTACACGCTGGCCATGGTGCTGCTCGCGGGCAAGGACGTGTTCGCGCAGCGCGACCGCTACCGCGCCCGGCGCGCCTTCCCGTTCGGCGAGATCGTCCCCGGCGTCGGCAACCTCGGCCGCCGGGTCGGCGTCATCGGCGCGTCCCGCATCGGCCGCCGCCTCATCGAGCTCCTGCGCCCCTTCGACCTGCGGGTCGGCCTCGCCGACCCGCACGTCGACGAGGCGGCCGCCGCGGCGCTCGGCGTGCCGCTGCTGCCCCTCGACGACCTGCTGCGCACCAGCGACATCGTCACCGTGCACGCCCCGCAGACCCCGGAGACCCACCACCTCATCGGCCGCCGCGAACTCGCGCTGATGCCCGACGGATCGGTGCTCCTCAACACCGCGCGCGGATCGCTCGTCGACCACGCGGCACTCGTCGAGGAACTGCGCGGCGGCCGGATCAGCGCGATCCTCGACGTCACCGACCCCGAGCCGCTGCCCGTCGACTCACCGCTCTTCGACCTGCCGAACGCCTTCGTCACCCCGCACGTCGCGGGTTCCCAGGGCAACGAGCTGGCGCGGCTCGGCCACACCGTGACCGAGGAGCTGGAGCGGCTGCTGACCGGCCGCGAGCTGGCCCACCGCATCGACCCCGCGGAGCTGGAACGCACCGCGTAACGGCCGCCGCCCGAGCCACCGCGTGGCCCTTTCACGGCCTGGACAACGCGGCACAATAAGCCATTCTCGCTTTAGCGGGAGACTTTCCGGGCGCTTTTCACTTGCATTTCGGGGAAAAGTGTGGACACCGGGAGAGGTCTTCTTCTCGTGTGCACGCAAGCCGAATGGGTTTGTCAAGAGTGAGGATCATCACCCCGGAAAACCCCCGTCTTTTGGCGGCTTCCCGGGGTCCCGGGACTGCTACGTTCCATTCACGAAAGCGGTTCGCCGGTTGAATTCGTCCCGGCCATTCTTCGGAGTTCCTCCATGTCTTCTGACAGCACAATCGCCGTCGCTTCCGCGCGGCCGGCGGCCCCCGGGGATTCACCCCGGGGGCGTCATCTCGGCCTGGCCCTGGTCGTGATCGCCGCGGCCCAGTTGATGGTGGTCCTGGACGCCACGATCACGAACATCGCCCTGCCCAGCATCCAGACCGATTTGGACGTGTCCGACTCGGGCCTGGCGTGGATCGTCAACTCGTACGCGCTGGCCTTCGGCGGTCTGTTGCTGCTCGGCGGCCGGGCCGGCGACCTGTTCGGGCGCCGGCGGATGTTCCAGGCCGGCATCGCGGTGTTCACGCTGGCGTCGCTGCTCGGCGGGCTGGCCCCGAACGAGGCGCTGCTGATCGGCGCGCGCGTGCTTCAGGGAGTCGGTGCGGCGCTCGCCGCGCCCAGTGCGCTGGCGTTGATCGCCACGACGTTCCCGGCGGGCAAGCCGCGCAACACGGCGATGGGCGTGTACGCCGCGATGGCGGGTCTCGGCTCCACCATCGGCCTGCTCCTGGGCGGCGTCCTGACCGACTACCTGGACTGGCGCTGGGTCTTCTTCGTCAACATCCCGATCGGCCTGGCCGTGCTGGCCGGGACCAGGACCCTCGTGGAGGCCGAACGCCACCCCGGCCGCCTCGACATCCCCGGCGCGATCACCGGCACCGGCGGTCTGATCGCCCTGGTCTACGGCATCACCCGCGGCGGCGAGCACGGCTGGACCGGCGGCCTGACGCTGGCCTCCTTCGCCACCGCCGCGGTCCTGCTTGCCGCCTTCCTGGTCGTCCAGGCCCGCACCGGGCACCCGATGATGCCGCTGCGGCTGTTCAAGGACCGCAACCGATGGGGCAGCTACGCCACCATGCTGCTCATCGGCTCCGGCATGTTCGCCACCTTCTACTTCCTGACGCTCTATATGCAGCTGATCCTCGGCTACAGCCCGGTGCGGACCGGCTTCGCCTACCTGCCGTTCAGCTTCGGCATGGCCGCGGCGGCGGGCATCAGCTCCAAGCTGGTCACCCACGTCGCACCCCGGGCCATCGCCGGGCCGGGCCTGCTGGTCGCGGCCGCGGGCATGTTCTGGTTCGCCACGTTGGAGCCGGACTCCTCGTACACCGCGCACCTGATGCCTGCCATGTTCGTCACGGCCCTGGGCCTGGGCATGAGCTTCGTCCCGATGACGCTGGGCGCGGTCAGCGGGGTCGCGCACGAGGACACGGGGATCGCCTCGGCGCTGCTGAACACCGCGCGGCAGATCGGCGGCGCACTGGGCCTCGCGGTGCTGTCGACCATCTCCACCTCGGCGTCGGACGACAAGCTCCCGAAGGCGGCCTCCGCCCTCTATCGGGGCCTGGCCACGGAGGACTTCGGCCTGGCGGCGCGGGCGGGTGAGGCGCTGACCCACGGCTACACGGTGGCGTTCGCCGCCGCGGGCGCCATGTTCCTGGCCGGCCTGGCCGTCACCGCGCTGGCCGTCAACGCCGGCAGGCAGCGGCACACCGAGGGCGCGGCCCCCGCCCACATGGGCTGACGCCGGAAGGCCCGGGACCGCACCTCCGCGGTCCCGGGCCTTCCGCTGTCCGGCCGAGTCGCCGCCTACCGGCCGTTCTTGGCCGGGGTGGTGCGGACAGACCCGTTGCCCTCGGAGAGCTTCCACTCCCGGTGCAGCGAGCCCAGCGGAATCCGCTTCTCGAAGACCGGAGTTCCGAAGATCTTCAGATGGAACAGGAGCGCTCCGGACAGGTCGACGCCGCCGGCGACCAGCCAGTGGCCCACGGCCGAGCCGCTGCCGTCGCTGGAGCCCGTCGCGCTCGCCTCGGCCTCGCCGCGCAGGTACGGGGCGAGTTCGGCGGTCACGCCGGTCACGCCGTAGAGGCCGACGGTGGCCTCGGCGCCGAGGGTGGCCTTGACCTTGCCCGCCGCCGCCACGGTGGCCGTGACCGGCGACGCCTTGATGTCGGACTCGCTGACGGCGTGCCAGCCGTCGGCCCGGCTGTAGCTGCCGCCGATCCGGAAGTCGCCCTTGAGGTCCTCCTTGACGTCGACGCTGACGCGGCCGTCGGCGTCGACCGCGACGTAGGCGGTGAGGTCGAGGTTGACCACGACCGGGACCGGGCCGACCTGGATGACCGGGTCGGCGTGCAGCTTGGCGAACGGTATCCGCAGCGGCTTGCCGTCCGGGGTGTGGGCGGCCGCCCGGCCCTTGAGCCGCCACTGCGACGACCAGTCGCCGGACAGGCCCAGGTACGCGCCGCCGGGTGAGCCCGCGTGGCCGGCGCCGCCGTTGTACGAGAACTCGACCTGCGGCGCCAGCTGGACGTAGCCCGAGACCGACGCGGCGGCGGACGCCGGGGCGTCCTCGGGGGTGGCGATCGCGGCGCCGACGTCGAGGCGGAGGTTGCCCAGCGGCACCTTCGTGCCCTGAGGCCCGGAGTGCACGCCGCCGGCCTTCGACCAGGACACCTTGACGCCCTTGACCAGCGGTTCGACCGTCACGGAGGCCGGGTCGACGGGCACTTGGCCATTGGCCTTGGCGCTGCCCAGCAGCGAGTTGAGGGTGGCCGGGGCGGTCTTGACCTCGGTGGCCTTCTCGGTGGTGCCGACCACCTCGGTGACCTTGGCGAGTACGCCGTCGGGGGCACCGGGCACGGGCCCGCTGGCGACGACGTCGCCCACGGCGAGGCGGTCCTGGCCGTCCTCCGGGGTGCCGGACGCGGGCGTCCGGCTGGGCCCGGCGTCCTTGGAAGGCTTCGCCGCGGGCGCGGGCGCGGCGATGACGGCCCGTCCGCTGCGCCGGTCGAACGAGGTGATCTTCAGCGAGGACTTCTGGACCGCTCGGTCGCCACCGGCGGGGCGGGCGACGGCGGTCGGGGCGGCCGAGGCCGCGGGGCCCTTGCCGACGGCGAGCTGCCCGGAGGCAGCGGAGTCGGTGGCCGCGTCACCGGCGGTCGAGGGCCGCGCGGCGGCGGGCTTGCCGGGGCCGGACGACTCGGACGGCCCGGCCGCCGAGCATCCGACAGCGAGCAGTGCCAGGGCACTGAGCGCAGGCAGTAAAGCGGTTCTGGATATCTTGCGCACGTTGGATCCTCGGGAGCGTGAGGTGGGGGTGGCCACAAGGCGTCACGGAAGGGCGACTTGGGGCCGCGTCACACGTCATCGACATGAAGACCGGCCGCTCGTGGGCGGTTTGCCCAGGAGCGGTCGATTGCGTGATCATGCCATGCTCCCGGCGGGCTGCGGGAGGCAGGCCGCTCAGTGCGCGGCGGCGAGGGTCACTGAGGGCCGGCGTCGCCTGGGCCGAGCAGACCCTGGAACGAGGGCTGGAGGTCCGGCGCGAAGCCCTCGCCGTCGGTGGAGGAGTCGAACCAGTCGACGGACGAGATCCGGTCGTTGAAGTCCCCGGTCCAGTCGTCCTGCTCGGCGTGGATGTAGACGTTGTTCAGCTGGGCGTGGGTCTCCTGGCCGTGCATGTGGACGTACGGGTTGTGGCCGACCTGGACGTGCTCCCGCAGATACGCCTCGGTCTCGTCGGACGTGTTCATGTACGCGGAGCTGGCGAGGTCGTTCGCGCCGTACGGGGCCAGGGAGTCCACCTGGCCCGTGATGATCCAGATCTGGGCGTCGTGCTCGCCGTTGTAGTCGGCGTCCTCGTACAGGCACAGGGACTCCTCCGGGCAGGCGTCCAGGCCGTGTCCCTGGGCCACCCGGATCGGCGCGTCCTCGGTTGCCGACGCGGACGTCTGAGGCGCCACGAGGGCGGCCGCGGCCAGCCAGGCCGCAGTGGCGGTCTTCTTGATCATGACCGGAACAACGAATGCCCCCGGGCCAGGTCACGTCATGCGCCGTGTCGCAACTCGTTCAGCCCCCCTCTGCCTTTCGGTAGAGGGGCGGTCGGCCGCAAGGCGCAGGGAACGCCGCGCGGGCGTGACCGATAATCGGCGGTATGTCGCCCAGCGCTCCGCCAGATCCGCAGCACCGTCCGACCCGGAGCCCCTTCGCCGGGCCGGGCGAGCAGGGGCGGCGGCTGTGGCGGGCCCTTTGGGAGGGGGGCCTCGCCGGGCTGCTGGTGCTGCTCACGTACCAGGGCGAGGGGGGGATCAGCAGCACGCTCGCCGGCGGGGCCACGACGTTCCTGGGGTTCGCCGGTATCGGGCTGGTGCTGGTGCGGCGCCGGTACCCGGTGCCCAGCGCGCTCGGGCTGGCCGCGCTGATGGGGATCATGCCCGCGGTCGCGCTGCTGACCGCGGTGGCCGTGTACGGCGCGACCCGGCAGACGGAGGCGCCCCGGCGGCGTGCCGGGCTGCTGCTCGCGGGGGTCGCGCTGGCGATGTCGACGTGCGCCGGGTTCGCGCCCGACGTGGGGCTCGGCAGCAGGCCGTACGGACTCGTGCTCGGCGCGGTGCTCGCCGCGACCACCGTGATCGTCCCCGGCCTCGTCGGCACGGCGGCGGGGCAGCAGGACCGCCTGCTCCAGGCGCTGCGGGAGCGCACGGCCGCCGCCGAGGAGGCGCGCCGGCTCGCGGACAGCGAGTCGCGCATGCACGAGCGGTCGCGGATCGCCGCGGAGATGCACGACCTGGTCGGGCACCGGCTGAGCCTGATCTCGCTGCACGCGGGCGGCCTGGAGATGGCGCTGCTCAAGGAGGCGCCCGAGCTGCGGGACGAGGCCGCGCTGGTGCGCCGCGCCACCCGCGACGCGATGCAGGAGCTGCGCGAGGCGCTGGGGGTCCTCGGCCCGCTGGGGCGGGACACCGGCACCGACGCGCTGACCGACGCGACGGGCACCCGCGCGGACATCGGGGCGCTGGTCGAGGAGTCGCGCGCCGGCGGCATCCCCGTCGAGTTCTCCTGGCAGGGCGCCGATCTCGACGCCCGCCCGGCCCGCGTGCGGCGGGCGGTGCACCGGGTGGTGCGCGAGTCCCTGACCAACGTGCACCGGTACGCGGCAGGGGCCCACGTGTCCGTCGCCGTCACGCACACCGACGACCGGGTGGAGATCCGGGTGCGCAACGGCGCGCCGCCCGCCCCGCCCGCCGCCGCGACGGGACTCGGCTCCGGGCGCGGGCTGACGGGCCTGCGCGAGCGGGCGGCGCTGCTCGGCGGCGACTTCGAGGCGGGCCCGACGCCGGGCGGCGGGTTCGCCGTGGCGGCGGACATCCCGGGGGATCCCGGGCCCGGCGCCGAGGCGACCGGCGCGGCACCGTACGAGGACGGGCCGGTCCGCGCCGCCGTTCAGCCCGGCCGGGAGCTCTCCGCCGTCCAGCGGCGCCTGGCCGGCGCCGTCACCGGGCTGCTCGGGCTGGCGGGGGTGGGCGTGATGATGCTGTTCGGGCTCGTCCTGGTGGACCAGGCGCGGGAGTCGGACTACCAGCCCCCGCCCGAGCCCCGGCTGGGGATGACCAGGGAGCAGGTGCAGGACGCCGTCGCCTACGACGACGACGTGGTGCGGGCGGCCGCCGCCGGGCGCGAGCCGCCGCGGCCGCGGTCCGCCACGACCTGCATCTACCCGTACGCGGGAGGCGAGAGCGAAGGCGGGCGGCTGGAGATCGTCCGCTACTGTTTCCGCGCCGACACTTTGATCGCGATCGACCGTTTCAAGGTCGCCATGGTGACCGAACCGCCCCGTGGAGGCAGGACACATGACTGACCAGGCCCATGCCGCACAGGGCCCCGGGGCGGGTTCCGCGATCCGGGTGCTGCTCGCCGACGACGAGCAGATGATCCGGCACGGCGTCCGGTTGATTCTCCGGCATGCCGACGGCATCGAGGTGGTGGGCGAGGCGGTCAACGGCGCCGAGGCCGTCCGGCTCGCCGCCGAGCACCGGCCCGACGTGGTGCTCCTCGACATCCGCATGCCCGTGCTCGACGGGCTCGCGGCCATCGAGCAGCTGCTCGCCCCGGACCCCGCGCCGCAGGTCGTCATGCTCACCACCTTCGGCGACGAGGAGAACGTCATCCGGGCCCTCACGTCCGGCGCCACCGGCTTCCTGCTCAAGGACGAGGGGCCGCAGGAGCTGATCAGCGCGGTACGGGCCGCGGCCGCCGGGGACGCCGTCCTCTCGCCCGGGGTCACCGGAGCCGTCATCCGCCGGATGCTGCGCGGCGGCGGCGCCGGTGCCGGGGCCGCCGCGCCGGACCGGCGGCTGGCGGGCCTGACGGGCCGGGAGCGCGAGGTGCTGGCCATGCTGGGGGAGGGGCTGTCGAACCTGGAGATCGGCGAGCGGCTCGGCATCGGCGTGGGGACGGTCAAGACGCACGTCCGGTCGATCCTGGAGAAGACGGGGTCGAGCAGCCGGGTGCAGGCGGCGCTGCTGGCGCACCAGGCGGGGCTGATGGGCTGAGCCGCCAAGCGGCGGCGGCAGCCCGGGCGGCCCCCCAAGGAGTCACGGCGACCCCAAGGAGCCCGGCGACGCCCCTAAGGGGGCGGGTCTACCTCATGGCAGAGGCCCGGTAATCCGGAAGTAGCACCTCCGCGGGTCGGCTCTGCCCTGGGGCAGGCAGCGCATTCAGGCCCTGAGAGCGACGGATCCGAGGGTGGGCCGCGACCACGATGGAAGGGAGTTGACCACCCCGTCCAGGAGCCCCCATGACGCAGACAGCGACCACCCCCGCATCCCACCAGGTCCCCGCCGTCGCCGCCGCCCGCGCGACCGAGCTGAGCAAGGTCTACGGCGAGGGCGAGACCCGCGTCGTCGCCCTCGACTCGGTCTCCGTGGAGTTCGGCCGCGGGCGGTTCACCGCGATCATGGGGCCGTCCGGCTCCGGCAAGTCGACGCTGATGCACTGCATGGCGGGCCTCGACTCGTTCTCCGCGGGATCCGCCCGGATCGGCGAGACCGAGCTGGCCAGCCTGAACGACCGGCAGCTCACCAAGCTCCGCCGGGACAAGGTCGGCTTCGTCTTCCAGGCGTTCAACCTGCTCCCCACGCTGAGCGCCATCGAGAACATCACGCTGCCGATGGACATCGCGGGCCGCAAGCCCGACCAGAAGTGGGTGGACCTGGTCATCCGGACCCTCGGCCTCACCGGACGGCTCCAGCACCGCCCCTCGCAGCTCTCCGGAGGCCAGCAGCAGCGGGTCGCCGTGGCCCGCGCGCTGGCCGGCCGACCGGAGATCATCTTCGCGGACGAGCCGACCGGCAACCTCGACTCCCGCTCCGGCGCGGAAGTCCTGGGCTTCCTGCGGGAGTCCGTGCGCGAGCTGGGGCAGACCGTCGTGATGGTCACCCACGACCCGGTGGCCGCCGCCCACGCGGACCGGGTGGTCTTCCTCGCCGACGGACGCATCACCGACGAGCTGCCCGCCCCCACCCCCGAAGCCGTGCTCGACCGCATGCGGCTCTTCGACGCCGCCGGGCGCACCAGCTGACGCGCCCCTTCCCCGCTCCCGCCCCCCGGGTGCTCCCTCCGTACCCCGTCTCCGCGTCACTCCAGGACTGACACCACCATGCTGCGTACAGCCCTGCGCAACGTCGTTGCGCACAAAGCCCGATTGGTCATGACCGCCCTCGCGGTCCTGCTCGGCGTCGCCTTCGTCGCCGGCACCCTCGTCTTCGGCGACAGCGTCGCGAACGCCTTCCGCAACGCCTCCGCCAAGAGCCTCAAGGACGTGGCCGTCTCCATACAGGCGGAGGACGCCGGCGACAAGGACGGCACCGCCCTCGACACCGCGCTGGCGCGGAAGATCCGCGCGCTGCCCGGCGTCGCCTCGGTGCGCCCCACCGTCAACGGCGAGGCCACGCTGGCCGGCAAGGACGGCCGCCCGGTCAACGCCGACAACACCTGGCAGAACCTCGCCACGAACTACGTGCCCGGCAAGGGCGGCAAGGACAGCCGCTTCCCGCTCAAGGAAGGCCGCGGCCCGGCCGCCGCGGGCGAGCTGGCCCTGGACGCCAAGACCGCCGACAAGGCCGGTTACGAGATCGGCGACACCGTCCGCTTCGCCGTCGACGGGCCCGCGCTGACCAAGAAGCTGGTCGGCATCGTCTCCACCGACGACCCGCGGGTCACCGCGGGCGGCACGCTGACGCTGTTCGACACCAGGACCGCGCAGAAGCTGTACCTCACCCCCGGCCACTTCGACGAGATCGCGGTGGCGGCCAAGCCCGGCGCGAGCGACCGCGCACTGACCGACGAGGTGCGGGCGCTGCTGCCCAAGGAGGGCGCCACGGCCACCAGCGGTGCCGAGCTCGCCGCCGAGCAGTCCCGGCAGATCACCGAGGACACCAAGTCCCTCACCAAGACGCTGCTGGTCTTCGCCGGCATCGCGCTGTTCGTCGGCGTGTTCATCATCGCCAACACCTTCACCATGCTGATCGCCCAGCGCGGCCGCGAGATCGCGCTGATGCGGGCCGTGGGCGCCTCGCGCCGCCAGGTCGTGCGCGCCGTCCTCGCCGAGGCGGCCCTCCTCGGGCTCGGCGCCTCCGCCGCCGGGTTCGGGCTCGGCATCGGCATCGCCGCCGCGCTGCGCCCGCTGCTCAACGCGGGCGGCGCGGGCCTGCCCGACGGACCGCTGGTCATCTCGCCCGCGGCCCTGCTGTGGTCGCTCGCGGTCGGCGTCGTCGTGACCGTGCTGGCCGCCTGGCTGCCGTCCCGCAAGGCCGCGAAGATTGCGCCCGTCGAGGCGCTCAGCACCATCGACCAGGCACCGCCCACCCGCGCCCTGGTGGTCCGCAACGTGCTCGGCACGCTCCTCACCGGCCTCGGCGTGCTGGTCATGCTGTACGTCTCCACGCTCAAGACCAGCAACGAGTCGGACCTGATGATCGCCATGCTCGGCTCCGCGCTGACCCTGAGCGGCATGATCGTCCTGGCCCCGCTGCTGTCCAAGCCGCTGATCACCCTGGCCGGCAAGGTCACCACCCGTCTCTTCGGCGTCAGCGGCAAGCTGGCCAAGGAGAACGCGCTGCGCAACCCGCGGCGCACCGCCGCCACCGCCTCGGCCCTGATGATCGGGCTCGCCCTGATCACCGGTCTCACGGTGGCCGGGCACTCCACCCAGCAGGCCATGGACAAGGAAGCGACCCAGGGCCTGGCCGCCGACTACAAGGTCTCCAGCAGCTCCTACCACGGGCTCGAGGGGGGCGCGGGCGACAAGGTCGCGAAGGTGCCGGGCGTCGCGACCGCCGCGCCCGTCACGTCCGCGAGCCTCGAGACGAAGGGCCACTTCGCGTCGATCACCGGTACGGACCCGGCGGCACTCGGCAAGGTCGTGGACCTGGAGTTCCGCGACGGCTCGCTGGGCGACATCGGCCGCGGGAGGATCGCGGTGTCCGAGGAGTTCGCCCGGCAGGCCGGACTCCGGGTGGGCGACACGATCGACACGGACCTGGACTCCGGCAAGCCGGGCAGGACGCTGAAGGTCGTCGGCGTGTACGAGACGAACCGCGTCGTGTACGACGCGCTGGGCACGCTGAACGACGTGCTGCCGCACACCGGCTCCAAGAAGCTCGACAGCGTCCTGGTGAAGGCCGAGCCCGGCAAGGCCGCGGATCTGGACCGGGGCATCCGGAAGGCTCTCGGCGACAGCCCGCTGCTGAAGATCCAGGACCAGGAGCAGATCGTCAAGGACGGCAACGGGTCGATCACCCTGGTCCTCAACATGATGTACGGGCTGCTCGGCATGGCCGTCGTCATCGCGGTGCTCGGCGTCGTCAACACCCTGGCCATGTCGGTCTTCGAGCGCACCCGCGAGATCGGGATGCTGCGGGCCATCGGCCTCGACCGCTCCGGCATCAAGCAGATGGTGCGGCTGGAATCCGTGGTGATCTCGATGTTCGGCGCGGTGCTCGGGATCGGTACGGGCATCTTCCTGGCCTGGGCCGGGGGCAGCCTGACGGCGTCGTCGATGACGATGTACGAGATGGTGCTGCCGTGGGGGCGGCTCGGGATCTTCCTGGGGCTGGCGCTGGTGATCGGCGTCCTGGCGGCGATCTGGCCGGCCCGCAGGGCCGCGCGCCTGAACATGCTGCAGTCGATCCAGGCGAGTTGAGAGCACGACGCCGGGCGGGGCGGGGGAATTCCCCGCCCCGCCCCTTTTGCGTGCCCGCCTGCCCGCCGTGGTCCACACGGGCATCGGACTGCCGAATTCCGGCCGCTCCCGAATCGGTCATAGGCAAAGAATCTTCTGTCACGGGCCTTGACTCCGCAGGTCGAGTGCGTGGAATCAGCTGAACCGGAAGGACCGATTCGCCTACGCAGAGATCAACGACCGCCCACATAAGGTGAATATGCCAGCTGCTTGATCCCCTTCCTCGGGAAGGTACGTGTAATGAGCAAAGTTCACGGCGCGATCTTGTTCGATCTGGATGGCACGCTCGTCGACTCCTACGCAGACGCTGAGGACTGCTGGGGCGAGTGGGCCGAGTCCGTCGGCGTAGGTGATGTGTTCGACCTGGCGCGGTTCTACGGGCAGAAGCGCAGCGACATCGTGCGGACCCTGCTCCCGCACCTGTCCGAGCAGGAGATCCTGGACCACGCGGAGCAGGTCAGGATCGCCGAGCGGGCCCGGGTCGCGAAGGTGGTCGCGCTGCCCGGCGCGGCGGAGGTGCTCGCCTCGCTTCCCGGCGACCGGTGGGGCATCGTCACGTCGAACGACACGGAGGTCGCACTGGCGCGTCTGCGCAGCGCGGGCCTTCCGGCCCCCGACGTCATCGTCAGCGCGGACGACGTCGTCCACCCCAAGCCCCACCCGGAGGGATTCCTGCTCGCCGCGCGGAAGATGGGCGTCGACCCCGCGTCCGCGGTGGGCATCGACGACTCTCCCATGGGCATCGCCGCGGCCAGGGCCGCCGGCCTGACGACCATCGCGGTGCGATTCCGGCAGGAGGACAGCGCACTGCGGGAAGCGCACGCCATCGCGGACGGCGTGGGCTCCCTCACCTTCGAGATACGGCCCGACGGAATCGCCCTCCACATACCCGGAGTTCAGTCATGACCGTACGCATATCACCGAGCATCCTCGCGGCCGACTTCACCCGGCTCGCCGACGAGGCCGACGCGGTCGCGAACGACGCCGACCTGCTCCACGTCGACGTGATGGACAACCATTTCGTCCCCAACCTCACCGTGGGGCTCCCGGTGGTGGAGTCCTTGGTGAAGAACGTGCGGCTCCCCCTCGACATCCACCTCGGTGTCGCCGACCCCGACCGCTGGGCCCCGGGCTACGCCGAGGCCGGAGCGGGCAGCGTGACCATCCACGCGGAGGCCACCCACTCCCCGGTCCGCACGCTGCGGGCGATCCGGGCGGCGGGCGCCCAGGCCGGGCTCGCGCTCAGCCCCGCCACCCCTCTGCTGCCCTACGAGGGGCTGCTGGAGGAGGTCGACACGCTCCTGGTGATGACCGTCGAACCCGGCTTCGGCAGCCAGAAGTTCCTGGACTTCACGCTGGACAAGGTCCGGCAGGCACGCGAGGCCATCGACGCGCTGCGGCGCCTGACCGGCCGCGACATCCCCCTGTGGCTGCAGGTCGACGGCGGCGTCAACGAGAGCACCATCGCGCGCTGCTCCGAGGCGGGCGCGGACTCGTTCGTGGCCGGTTCGGCCGTGTACGCCGCCGCCGACCCCGCGGCCGCCGTGCGCGCCCTGCGCGCGAAGGCCCAGGACGCGAAGCTGGTCGTCGCCGAAGCGTCCTGACCGCCTGCACATCGCCCGTGCGGGGCACCCCCCCCACTTCACTCGGAAGGAACGATCACATGGGACGCGTAGAGGGAAAGGTCGCCCTCATCACCGGCGCCGCTCGCGGACAGGGGCGTTCGCACGCCGTCCGGCTCGCGCAGGAAGGGGCGCACATCATCGCCTCCGACATCTGCGAGGAAGTCGGAAGCACCCACTACACGCTGGCGACCAGCAAGGATCTCGACGAGACCCGGCGGCTCGTGGAGAACGAGGGCGGGAAGATCCTCACCGTCAGTGCCGACGTGCGCGAGCCGGAGCAGCTGAAGGCCGCGGTCGACGCCGGCTTATCGGAGTTCGGGCACATCGACATCGTGTGCGCCAACGCCGGAATCGGCTCCCTCGGACGGGCCTGGGAGCTCTCCGACAAGCAGTGGGGCGACATGCTCGACGTCAATCTGACGGGGGCGTGGAACACCGTGCGGGCCGTCATCCCGCACATGATCGAGGCCGGCCGCGGCGGGTCCATCATCTTCACCAACTCGGTGGCCGGCACCCTCGGGCGCCCCAACATGGCGCACTACGCGGCATCCAAGCACGGGCTCGTGGGCCTGATGCGGTCGCTCGCCAACGAACTGGCGCCGTATTTCATCAGGGTCAACAGCATCCACCCGGGCAATGTGGACACCGACATGGTGCAGAACACCACCGGGCGCAAACTGCTGCTGCCCGACGTGGAGGACCCCACCCGCGAGCAGGCCGCCGAGGCCTTCACCGAGCTCAGCGTCATCCCGGTGCCGTGGGTGGAATCCGTCGACGTCAGCAACGCCGTGCTGTGGCTGGCGTCCGACGAGGCCCGCTACGTCACCGGCGCGACCCTGCCGGTGGACGCCGGCGCGGCGATCAAGGCCTGAGCCCCGATGACGAATCCCCTGACGCGGCTCAGCGAACACGGCGTATCCATATGGCTGGACGACCTCAGCCGTGACCGTCTCGTCTCCGGCAACCTCGCCGCCGTCATCCGCGACAAGGCGGTGGTCGGCGTCACCACCAACCCCTCCATCTTCCAGCGGGCCATCGCCGGCGGCTCGGGGTCCGCGTACGAGGCGCAACTGCGGGACCTCGCCCTGCGCGGGGTCACCGCGGAGGAAGCGGTCCGGGTCCTGACGACCGCGGACGTGCGTGCGGCGGCCGACACCCTGCGGCCGGTGTACGACCGCACCGAAGGGCACGACGGACGCATCTCCCTGGAGGTGGATCCCCGGCTCGCCCACCGCACGGACGCCACCGTGGCCGAGGCCCGGCAGCTGTGGTGGATGGTGGACCGCCCCAACGTCCTCATCAAGATCCCCGCCACCCGGGCGGGCCTCCCGGCGATCACCCGGGCCATCGCCGAGGGCATCAGCGTGAACGTGACGCTGATCTTCTCGATCGAGCGGTACCGGGCGGTGGCCGACGCCTACCTCAGCGGGCTCGAAGCGGCCCTCGAAGCGGGCCGCGACCTGTCCGGCATCGAGTCGGTGGCGTCCTTCTTCGTCTCCCGGCTGGACACCGAGACCGACCGGCGCCTGGAGCAGGTGGGGACCGAGAAGGCCCTGGCGCTGCGCGGCCAGGCCGGGCTCGCCAACTCCCGCCTGGCCCACGAGGCGTACGAGGAGATCGTCGCCTCGGAGCGGTGGCGCGCCCTGGAGGCGGCCGGTGCGAATCCGCAGCGGCTGCTGTGGACCTCGACCAGCACGAAGAACCCCGCGTACCCGGACACCGCCTACGTCACCGGCCTGGTCACGGCGGGAACGGTCAACACCCTGCCGGAAGCGACCCTGGACGCCGTGGCCGACCACGGCGACATCCAGGGCGACACGGTCCGCGGCCGGTACGCGCAGGCCGCGGAGGTCTTCGCCGGACTGGCCGGAGCGGGCATCGACTACGACGAGGTCGTCCAGGTACTGGAGGACGAGGGGGTCAAGGCGTTCGAGGACGCGTGGCAGGCACTCCTCGGGAGTGTCGGCAGCTCTCTCCTGCGCCTGGGCGAGGGCCCGGCCGAGTGACGAGCGCGGACGCACGATGACGTCGACCGCCGTACCGGCGACGACCGAGAGCGGACCACGGGTGTCGCGGGCATTCGTGGTCCGGCTCGGGCTCGGCTACCTGGGCCTGTACAGCGCGGTGCTGTCCGTCGCGCTGGTCACCCTCGCCCTGCGGATCGAGGATGTCGACCCGCGGCACAAGGAGACCTCTCTCGCGGTGGTGGCGAGCCTCGGGGCCCTGGTCGCCCTGCTGGCCAACCCGCTGGCCGGGCGGCTGTCGGACCGCACCACCTCCCGGTTCGGGCGGCGCCGGCCGTGGCTCGTCGGCGGGGTCCTCGGCGGCACCCTCGGGCTGGCGGTCATGGCCCTGGTCCCGTCCGTCGCCGCGGTCGCCGCCGGATGGTGCCTGGCGCAGCTCTGCTTCAACGCGACCATCGCCGCGCTGGCCGCCACCGTGCCCGAGCAGGTGCCGGCACCGCAGCGCGGCCTGGTCTCCGGCGTCGTGGGGTTCAGCCAGCGCCTGGCCGTCCCCTGGGCATGGGAGCGGCCGCGCTGTTCTCGTCGGGCGCCGCCGGGTTCCTCGTCCCGGCCGCGGCGGCGGTGGCCGTCATCACCCTGTTCGCCGTGCCCCTGCGCGACCGCGCGGCGCCGTCCGGCCAGGTTCCCTTCTCCACGCGGGAGTTCCTCGGCAGCTTCTGGACCGATCCGCGCAGCCACCCGGACTTCGGCTGGGTGTGGCTGACGCGGTTCCTGACCTTCTTCGCCTCCGTGGCACCCGTGCCCTACCTCGCCTACTACCTCACCTCCGAGTTGGACGTCTCCGACGGCGAGGTGGCTGCCACCGTCGCGCTGCTGACCACGATCAACTACGGCCTCAGCGGCGTGACCGCGGCCCTGTGCGGCTGGCTCTCCGACCGCATCGGCCGCCGCAAGCCCTTCGTGACCGCGGCCGCGATCCTCCTCGCAGCGGGCCTCGCCATCCTCGCGACCGCGACCGCACTGCCCTGGGTGTACGTCGCGCAGGCGCTGCTCGGCGTCGGCTCCGGCTTCTACTTCGCCGTGGACATGGCCCTGGCAACTGAGGTACTGCCCAACTCGGCCGACATCGGCAAGGACCTCGGCGTCATCAACAGCGCCGACGTCCTGCCGCAGTCCATCGGCCCGGCCCTCGCGCCGCTGCTGCTGGCGGTCGGCTCGGGACACAACTACACCGCACTCTACCTGTTCACGATGGTCGTCGGGCTCGCAGGGGCCGTGACCGTCACCCGGATCAAGACCGTGCGCTGACCACCAGCCGCACCACTGGCCCTACGGAGGAACCCGTGATCTACGAATACGCCTACCTCTACATCACCCCCGGCCGCGAGGACGAGTTCGAGCAGGCGCTCGTCACCGCGAGCCCGATCCTGAAATCCGCGGAGGGCTGCGAGTCCGTCGACCTCTACCGCGACGTCGAGACCACCGGGTCCTACCTGCTGCGGGTCGGCTGGGCGCACCTCGACGACCACGTGGAGAAGTTCCCCAAGAGCGAGCAGGCGGGGAAGTTCGCCGCGGCCATCGAGCACTTCTTCGACCGCGAGCCCACCCTGCGCCACTTCGACACCCGGCCGGTGGGGCAGCCGTCCGTCGGCTAGGGCGGGCCCCCGCGCGGCGGTAGCGGGGGAGGGCCGGGGGAGCGGAGCGCCCCGGGCGCCTACGTGTGTGCCAGGTCCTCGTGCCGGACGCCGGGCCCGTCGTCCCCGACGGGCCCGGCTCCGGCCCCGCCGTCCGGCTCGCCGAACCAGGCGACCGCCACGGCTCCCGCCACGGCGAGGACGAAGCCCGCGATCGCGAGCCACAGGAACCCGGGGCGCGAGGAGTCGCCGAGCCACAACACGCCGAGGATCCCCGGCAGGATCGTCTCGCCCACGACCAGCGCCGCCGTGGCGCCGTTCACCGATCCGATCTGCAGGGCCACGGTGTGCAGGTACATCCCGACGGCGCCGGCGACGAGGATCGCGTACAGCGCGGGGTCGGCCAGCAGGGCCAGTGGGTCGAACGGATCCACCCCCTCCAGCACCCGTACTCCCACACCGATGGCGCCGAATCCGAGGCCCGACAGGAGGCCGGCGGTGATGGCGCCCCGGGAACCGAGCCGGCGGACCAGGAGGGTGCCACCGCCCATCAGCAGCACGGTGACCGCGAGCAGCCACCAGTGCGCCGCGTCGGAGCCCCGGCTGTCGCCCTCCGCCCCGGCCGCCGTGGCCAGCATGACCAGCGACGCGCAGACGACGCCGATGGAGCCCCACTCCGCACGGGACAGCCGGATGCCCAGCAGCTTGATGCCCAGCAGCGCGGTGACCACCAGATTGGCGCTGATCACGGTCTGCGAGAGGAACAGCGGAAGCAGCCGGGCGGCCAGCGCGCCGAGGCCGAAGCCCACGAAGTCCAGCACCGTGCCGACCATGAACTCCCAGGTCATGGCGGCTTTGGCGGTGGAGGACAGGCTCGGTCCGCCGTGCTGGGTGGTGCCGGTGGTGGACGCCGCGGCCGCCTCCCGACGGGCGGACTTGCGGGATCCCACGGCTTGCAGGACCGATCCCGTGCCGTAGCAGGCCGAGGCCGCGACGGCCGTCAGGAGGCCGATGATCACTAAGAGCTCCGTTCACGCGTGAGGGGGCCGAGCAGACTCCCGCGTGGTAGATGCGCCGCGGCGGCCGAAAGTTGCCTCACCGGTGCCGTCCGCCGACGGCACCGGGGTCAGGCCGTCGTACGGCTGCCGCCGCCCTGGGCACCGCCCTGCGCACCGCGCCGCGGACGACGGCGCCGGCTGCGGCCGCCCGCCCTCCCGGCACCGGACCCGCCGGAACCGGCCGCGCCCGCGGCACTGGCCGCGCCCGCACCGCCGGACCCGCTCGCGGCACCGGACCGGCCTCGGGCACGGGACCCGCCCGCGCCGCCCTTCGACCGCGTGCCCGCCTTGGCCTTGGCGGGTGCCTTCTGCTTGTGCTGGTCGGCGGCGGCCGGCACCTCGAGCGTCACGGCCACGCCGGACGGCTCGCGCGCCCCGGTGAGCCGCGCCAGTTCCTCGTCGCTGGACTTGATCCGGGCGGTGCGCGGGCTGATCCCGGCGTCCGCCATCAGCCGCGACATCTCCCTGCGCTGCTCGGGCAGCACCAGCGTCACGACGCTGCCGGACTCCCCGGCCCTGGCGGTGCGCCCGCCTCGGTGCAGGTAGTCCTTGTGATCGGTCGGCGGATCGACGTTGACGACCAGGTCCAGATCGTCGACGTGGATGCCGCGGGCCGCCACATTGGTGGCCACGAGCGCGGTGACGTGCCCGTTCTTGAAGTAGTCGAGGGTGCGGTTGCGCTGCGGCTGCGAGCGGCCGCCGTGCAGCGCGTCCGCTCGTACGCCGTTGGCGAGCAGCCGCTTGGCGAAGCGGTCGGCCGCGCGCTTGGTGTCCACGAAGAGGATCACCCGGCCGTCGCGGGCCGCGATGCGCATGGCCACGGCTTTCTTGTCGGTCTCGTCCGCGACGTGCAGCACATGGTGGTCCATGGTGGTCACCGCGCCGGCCGACGGGTCGACCGAGTGCACCACGGGGTCGGTCAGGAACATCCGGACGAGCCGGTCGATGTTCTTGTCCAGCGTCGCCGAGAACAGCATCCGCTGCCCGTCCGGCTCGACCTGCTTGAGCAGCGCCGTGACCTGCGGCATGAAGCCCATGTCGGCCATCTGGTCGGCCTCGTCCAGGACGGTGATCGACACCCGGTCGAGGGCGCAGTCGCCCCGTTCTATGAGGTCCTTGAGCCGCCCGGGCGTGGCCACGAGCACCTCGGCGCCGCGTCGCAGCGTGCCGGCCTGCTTGGTGATCGAGAGCCCGCCGACGACCGTGGCCAGCCGCAGGTTCACGGCCGTCGCGTACGGCGTCAGGGCGTCGGTGACCTGCTGCGCGAGCTCACGCGTGGGCACCAGCACCAGCGCGAGCGGCGCCCTCGGCTCGGCGCGGCGGCCCGCGGTGCGGGCGAGCAGCGCGAGGCCGAACGCGAGGGTCTTGCCCGAGCCGGTGCGGCCACGGGCGAGGATGTCCCGTCCGGCGAGGGAGTTCGGCAGCGTCGCGCCCTGGATCGGGAAGGGCTCGGTCACGCCCTGCGCCGCGAGGGTCTTGGCCAGGGCGGCCGGCATGTCCAGCGCGTCGAACGTCTCGACGGCGGGCAGCGCCGGGGTGACGGTCTCCGGCAGCGCGAACTCCTGCGGCGGCGAGGCCGTGCGGGCGGGGGCCCTGCCGGCGCCCTTCTTGGCGCCCTTCGCAGGGGCCGTACCGCGGGAGCCCGCCGGTCGCGTGCGCGCCGAGCGTGCGGATCGAGTCATGGGGAAATGCCTTCCTGGGCCTCACGGACAGCACAAGTCGGGGCCCGCACCGCGAAGGTGCGGGCCCCGTTGTAGGCCCCATCCGGAGCTGCCGGAAAACAACAAGGCGCCTGAGGAGGATTCCGGTCAGGCGCGCGGAGTTCATGGGTACCAAGAACGAATCGGGATCAGGCTAACATGCCCGCCCGTAAGAGCACCCCGGCACGGACCCGGCCACCGGGCTCAGGCGGAGGGGCGCGAGCGGCCGGACAGGGCCTGGGTGACGACCTTCGCCACCACCGCGGGATGGAACAGGATGGATGGCGGCGCCAGCATGTTGGCGACCCGCACGAACCGGGACCACACCCCCGCGTCGCGCACCGACACCGCGAAGAGGTGCGTGTTGTACCAGTGGGCGATCCTCGCCGTGACGGGCTGGTGGTGCGGGTTCCACATGAGGTCCGAGTTGATCGACAGCGTCCACGGCACCAGGACGATGCGCGCCACCGCGCGTTGGAACGTCCTGCTCAGACCGTCGAGGCCGGCCTTGAGCCGCCGGTGTCTGCCCAGCGTGCGGTGGAGGAGGTCGGCCTCCAGCGCGGCGACGGTCAGGCCCTGCCCGTAGACCGGGTTGAACACGCAGACCGAGTCGCCGATGGCGATCAGGCGGTCCGGCCATTCTTTGACCTTGTGGTAGGGACGCCACTGGTTGTTGACGTTGGTGTAGCGGTGGATCGGTTCCTGGCGGGTGCGGCGTTCGATCTGCTCGGCCAGATGGGCGTTGTCGAGGCTCTTGGCGAAATCCAGGTATGCCGCGTCGTCGGTCGGCGGCGCGTGGTCCCCGAACCCGATCAACGAGCACGTCCAGCGGTTCCGCTCCACGGCCAGGACGACACCGCCCCGGGGAATGTGGGGGGCGAACGTCATCTGGTAGGCGATGTTGAAGTCCGGATGGCCCTTCTCCGGCCGGTCGAAGTTCATCGACGTGTAGGTCATCTTCGCCTTCACCACGCGCTTGCGGGGGACCGGCAGGCCCATCTCCTTCAACCAGCCGTCCAGGGCGCTGGACCGCCCGGAGGCGTCGACGACCAGGTCCGCCGCGAGCTCCACCGGCTGCTCGGCGCCGTCCGTCCGGTACAGCACCCGGTTCACCGTGCCGGGGCTGCCCATTTTCAGGCCCTCGCACCGGGTCGAGGAGAGCAGCGTCACCTCGGGCAGCGCGAGCACCCTGCGCCGCAGGCGCCGCTCCAGTTCGTCCCGGGTGAACGACTGGATCTCCACGCCCGTCCGGGCCCGCGGGGCGAACCCGGACGGCAGCAGGAAGCTGATGTGCTCGCCGTAGTCGAAGACCGGTGCCCCGATGTCCTTCAACTCCGCACGGAGCCCGGGGAAGAGCTTCTCCAGGACCTCCGCGCCTTTGGCGAGCATGGCATGGGCGTGGTAGCCCTGCGGGCAATGGGGATGGGTACCGGTGTGCTCGTCCACCGGGTCCCGCTCCAGGATGACCACGTCGGAGAAGTGGTCCGCGAGTACCCGGGCCGCCACCAGACCGGCGTACCCGCCACCGACGACGACGGCCTTCCCCCAGCGGGCACCGGACCGGAGAGCTCTCTTCTTCATGGGTGCGTCCCTCCCTTGAGCCTGATACCCGCCAGCCATACCCGCCTTACGGGGCGGCGAGTCGAGCGTAGGGCCTCCGCCGTCGTGAACCGGTCATTTCGGGCGGTGTCTCACCCCTGCGGGGCCGGACCGAACCAGGTGGCGAGGGCGGTGCGGAGCGCGGAGGTGTCCGGCGCGCCGCCGGCGGCGGCCGCCCAGGCGACATGGCCGTCGGGGCGGATGAGGAGCGCGGCGGGAGCGGGGATCTCGCCGATGGCCGGGACGGGCCAGTGGTCGTCCTCGCTCCGCGCCTCGACGAGGTCGACGCGATCGGCCCAGCCCTGCGCGGCCGCCGCCACCTCGGCGCTGCCGCGCAGGTCGAGCAGGACGGGGCGGCCGGCGTGCAGCAGCTCGTAGACGCGGGTGGCGCCGTCAGGCGTCTTGAGGTCGGCGTCGGGGACCCGGCGGCCCGCCAGCGGGTGGTGGCCGCCGACCGGGTACCGGATGTCCAGTGCGGTCAGCATGTGGCGCAGATGCCGGTTGACGTCGTCGAACACGATGAGCGAGCCGAACACGTCGCGCAGCGCGTCCACGTCGACGCCGGGGCGGTTCAGGGCCGCCTGCGCCCGGGTGTTGTGCAGAACGCGCTCGGCGACGGGGTGGCGCTCGGCGTGGTAGCTGTCCAGCAGGCTCTCCGGCGCCTGGCCGCGCAGAGCAAGCGGCTGCGCCGCGCGATGCCGGCCTACCGGGACGCCACCCTGACGGATCAGGGGCGCGGGGGGTCGGTGTCAGGGAGCCCCGATCACGAGATATCTTGATGTCGAGACGAAATGTAGACGTGAAGCGGAGTATCGGTGACTGACTCGACCATCATCTATACGCACACTGACGAGGCTCCGGCCCTGGCGACGCACTCGTTCCTGCCTGTGGTCCGGGCGTACGCAGCGACGGCCGGGATCAGTGTCGAGAGCCGCGACATTTCCCTGGCCGGGCGGATCATCGCCAGCTTCCCCGAGCACCTCGAAGAGGCCCAGCGCATCGACGACGCGCTCGCCGAGCTCGGCGAGCTGGCCAAGACGCCCGAGGCCAACATCATCAAGCTGCCGAACATCTCGGCCTCCATCCCGCAGCTCAAGGCGGCCATCGCGGAGCTGCAGCAGCAGGGCTACGCGCTGCCGGACTACCCGGACGACCCGAAGACCGACGAGGAGCGGGAGATCCGCGCCCGGTACGACAAGGTCAAGGGCAGCGCCGTCAACCCGGTGCTGCGCGAGGGCAACTCCGACCGCCGCGCCCCCGCGTCGGTGAAGAACTACGCCAAGACCCACCCGCACCGCATGGGCGCCTGGACCTCCGAGTCCAAGACGAACGTCGCGACCATGGGGGAGAACGACTTCCGCTCCACCGAGAAGTCCGCGGTGATCGCCGAGGCCGGCTCCCTCCGCATCGAGCTGGCGGGCGATGACGGCTCCACCACCGTGCTGCGCGAGTCCGTGCCGGTGCTGGCGGGCGAGGTCGTCGACGCCTCCGTGATGCGCGTCGCCGCGCTCCGCGAGTTCCTGACGGCGCAGGTGGCCCGCGCCAAGGCCGAGGGCGTGCTGTTCTCGGTGCACCTCAAGGCCACGA
Source organism: Streptomyces sp. XD-27 (assembly GCF_030553055.1). Taxonomy (NCBI): domain Bacteria; kingdom Bacillati; phylum Actinomycetota; class Actinomycetes; order Kitasatosporales; family Streptomycetaceae; genus Streptomyces; species Streptomyces sp. XD-27. The sequence goes on along the minus strand of NZ_CP130713.1, from coordinate 892,031 downwards.
TGATGAAGGTCTCCGACCCGATCGTCTTCGGCCACGTCGTGCGCGCCTTCTTCCCCAAGACGTTCGCGCAGTACGGCGAGACGCTCGCCGCGGCCGGCCTGACCCCGAACGACGGTCTCGGCGGCATCTTCAAGGGCCTGGAGTCCCTGCCCGAGGGCGCCGAGATCAAGGCCTCCTTCGACGCCGAGCTCGCCGAGGGCCCGGAGCTGGCGATGGTCGACTCCGACAAGGGCATCACCAACCTCCACGTGCCGTCCGACGTCATCGTCGACGCCTCCATGCCCGCCATGATCCGCACCTCCGGCCACATGTGGGGCCCGGACGGCCAGGAGGCCGACACCCTCGCGGTCCTGCCGGACAGCAGCTACTCGGGCGTCTACCAGGCCGTGCTCGACGACTGCCGCGCCCACGGCGCCTACGACCCGTCGACCATGGGCTCCGTCCCGAACGTCGGTCTGATGGCGCAGAAGGCCGAGGAGTACGGCAGCCACGACAAGACCTTCGAGATCCCGGCCACCGGCACGGTCCGCCTCGTCGACCAGGCCGGTAACGTCGTCCTGGAGCAGGCTGTCTCCGCCGGCGACATCTTCCGCGCCTGCCAGACCAAGGACGCCCCGATCAAGGACTGGGTCAAGCTGGCCGTCACCCGCGCCCGCGCGACCGGCGACCCGGCGGTGTTCTGGCTGGACGAGACCCGCGCCCACGACGCCAACCTGATCGCCAAGGTCAAGCAGTACCTGCCGGAGCACGACACCGAGGGCCTGGACATCAAGATCCTGTCCCCGGTCGAGGCGACCAAGCTCTCCGTGGAGCGCATCCGCCGCGGCGAGAACACCATCTCCGTCACCGGCAACGTGCTGCGCGACTACCTGACCGACCTGTTCCCGATCCTGGAGCTGGGCACCAGCGCCAAGATGCTGTCGGTCGTCCCGCTGATGGCGGGCGGCGGCCTCTTCGAGACGGGCGCCGGCGGCTCCGCGCCGAAGCACGTCCAGCAGCTCGTCAAGGAGAACTACCTGCGCTGGGACAGCCTGGGCGAGTTCTTCGCGCTGGCGGCCAGCTTCGAGCACCTCGCGCAGGCCGCGGGCAACGCGCGGGCCCAGGTCCTCGCCGACACCCTCGACCGCGCCACGGCGACCTTCCTCAACGAGGACAAGTCGCCGACCCGTCGCGTCGGCGGCATCGACAACCGCGGCAGCCACTTCTACCTGTCGCTGTACTGGGCGCAGGAGCTGGCCAAGCAGACCGACGACGCGGACCTGGCCAAGGCGTTCGGCCCGCTCGCCGAGACGCTGACCGCCAAGGAGCAGGCCATCGTCGACGAGCTGATCGCCGTCCAGGGCAAGCCGGCCGACATCGGCGGCTACTACCAGCCCGACCCCGCCAAGGCGGCGGCCGTCATGCGTCCGTCGAAGACCCTCAACGAGGCGATCGCGACCCTCGGCTGACGGACCGACTCACGAAAAGGGGCCCCCGGCCGTCCACGCGACGGCCGGGGGCCCCTTTCCGTGCACGCACGGCGCTCAGCGCACCGTCACGGTGAAGACGGCGGAGGCGGTCTTGCCGCTGACCATGCGCAGCTCGTTCTTGCCCTTCAGGCCGAGCTTGGCGCGCAGCGAGTAGGCGCCGCTCTTGTTGACGACGGTGCCGGCGGGCAGGGCGACCCACTTGCCCCGCTGCTTCTGCTGGAGGCCGACCTTGCTGCCCGCCGCGATGCCCGTCGCCTTGCCGGTGATCCGGAACTCCTGCCAGGCGCGGACGCTGTCCACGGACGGCTTGGCGGTGAGCGCCGCCTTGGCCTTGGGCTGGACCTTCACCTGCGCCACGGGCTTGGCCGGGGCGGGGGAGGCGGCCATCGCCGTGGCGGCACCGCCGCCGAGGAGCGCGGCGGCGAGGGTGGTGGCGATGACAACGCGACGCGTCTGGTTCATGGCATTTTTTCCACATCGTGTGAATTGGACGACCTTCGCCCTGATAGAGGGGGGAAGTCAGGGATGGGTTGCGTCGTTCACTGCGGATTTCTCGGACCATGGAATGGCTCGTGGACCGCTTCGCGGGCAGGCCGTCCACGGGCGGCTGCGGCTGATCGCGGCCCGCCCGTCCGGCTACCAGTGCGCGGGGCGGGTGAGTGCCGCGGGCAGCCTGGTCGCGGCGTCCCCCTTGGCCGCGTTGAGCTGGGCCTGGGTGAGGAAGATGCTGCCGGTGAGGTCGGCCCCGCTCAGGTCGGCGTCGCGGAAGTCCGCCCCGATCAGGTCGGCCGTGCGCAGGTCCGCGCCGCCGAGGTCGGCCGCGATGAGGTAGGCGCCGCGGAGGTTGGCCCCCCGCAGGTCGGCGCCCCGCAGCCGGGCGCCGATCAGGTCGGCACCCCGGTGGTTCTTCTTGCGGCCCGGGACCTCGGCCCGCACCAGCTCACTGGCCCGCAGCAGGAGCGCGTTGGCCTCGCCGCGCAGTGCCGCCACATCGAGCTCGACGAGGGACGCGGCGTCGCCCCGGGTGAGTCGGTCGAGGCGGTCCAGGGCGCGACGCAGATCCTTGTGGACGGGGCGGGCCGGGGCCAGATCGAGGGCCTCGGACACGTACCAGAGCAGCTCGTGCAGCTGCCGCATCACGGGGAAGACCTCGAACATCCGGCGTGCGGTCCGCGGCTGCCGCCGCCAGTCCTCGCCGCCGAAGGTGACCTGGGAGACCTTCTGGCCCGCGCCGAAGCAGTCGAAGACGGTGCAGCCGGAGAAGCCCTTCTCCCGCAGGTCGGCGTGGATGCCGCAGCGGAAGTCCGCCCGCAGGTTCGCGCACGGCTGCCCGGCCGGCTTGTCGGCCGCGAAGTCGGCCGAGCGCGCGAAGGGCAGCGCCACGCAGCACAGCCCGAAGCAGTTCGCGCAGTCCGCCTGGAGGTCGCGGCGGTCGGCGGGGCCGGACGGGGCCTGGTGCTGGGGGGACAATGTGTGTGATCTCCTGCCGGTGAGACGGTCGCCGCCTCCTGGACTGCTCTTGACGGGACGCCATTCTCCCAGACGGCGCGGGGGCGTACGCCGACGGCGCGGGGCGTACGGTGCGTACACCGACCGGAAAGATCTTCCCTCTGGCGACCACGGTGCGTGAGCTATGTTGAGCGGGAGAGGGTCGAGAAGGAGGCACAGCGGTGTCATCAGGGCAGCAGGCACGCGCGCAGGCGTCCGCGATCACCCCGGGAAAGCGGTCCGCGGAGGCGGAGCCGCTGCCTGCCGACAAGGTGCGCGCCCTGTTCGGCGGCCACCGGCTCTCCCCCGCGCAGCGGCGCATCGCGCAGTACATCACCGACCACCTCACCGAGGCCGCGTTCCTGTCGATCACGGACCTCGCCGAGCGGGTGGGCGTGAGCCAGCCGTCGGTGACCCGCTTCGCGTCCTCCCTGGGCTTCAGCGGATACCCCGGGCTCCGGGAGGCACTGCAGCCGATCGCGCTGAGCGCGCTCTCCGGGGCCCCGGGGACCCGGGAGGAGATCCGCCGCAACGAGCTCCAGGCGGCCGTCGACGCCGAGATCGCCAACCTGGAGAGCCTGCGCCGGGTGTTCGCCGACACCGACCAGGTGCTCGACGTCGGCCGCGAACTCGCCAGATCGGTCCCGCTGACGATCCTGGGACTGCGGATCTCCGCCTCGCTGGCGGAGTACTTCGCGTACGCGGCGAAGCGCATCCACCCGGACGTGCGGTTGGTGTCCCGCGGCGGCAGCGTGGCCTATGACGCGCTGCTCCAGTCGCGGGAGGCCGGCGGCACGTGGGTGCTGGCGTTCGCGATGCCGCGGCACGCCCACGAGACCCTGGCGGCGATGCGGGCCGCGCGCCGGACCGGGCTGCGCGTCGCGCTGATCACGGACCTGACGCTCGGGCCGCTGGTGGAGGAGGCCGAGGTGGCGCTCACCGCCGGCACGGGGTCACGTCTCGTCTTCGACTCGTACGCGGCGCCGGGGGTCCTGGCCGCGGCGATCCTCCAGGCGATGGCCGACGCGGATCCCGAGCGCACGCAACTGCGGTTGGAGAAGTACGAACAGGCCGCGGAGCAGCACCACTTCTTCCTGGACCACTGACCCGCCCGGACGCTGCTCCGGGCGGGATTTTCACGCCCCGTGATGCATGAAATTTTTCATGTCCTTGCGTACTTCGCAGTATATATATTTACTACGTGTGGCACCTGGGCCCCTCGCGGGGGTGAGCCGGTCACAGCGCTCGCGACGGCGAGCCCCGGGAGTCACGTGGACGAACACCCTGGGACGACTTCCCTCCTCGTCGGCCCGGCGGTGTTGCGTTCGGGCGGTCCGCTCCCCTCGGACCCGCCCCCGGCGGCCCCCGGTCAACCCCTGGGCCGGGGCCGTCGGTCATCATCTGGTCCCCGCGACCAGAACCCTCAGCTCCGGAAGCGACGGCGATGTCCCAGGCGATGACCCAGACCTACCAGCCGATCAGCGCGGCCTGGCCCTGCCAGGTTCCGGCCCCGGTACCCGGGACTGGGAGCGCGCGGCGGCCCGCTGGCTCCGAGACCTCCTGCCGGCCCGCTACGCGGGGTACTCCACGCTCACCCGGCATCCCGTCCTGCTCGCCCGGCACGCGCGGCTCCAGCTGGAGCACGAGATCCGCGCCGTACGGGTGGCGCTGCGGACCGCCCGGGCCGAACTGCCCGGCCTCGGAGTCGCCGAGACGGTCATCGAAGGCACCATCCGGATGTACGCGACCGAGCTGGAGCAGCTCAACCGCCTCGCGTGCGGAGTGCGGCTGATCACGGAAGCGCTGCTCAAGGACGGGCGACGGCTATAGGCCCTGCGCGAGCAGCAGCTCGTGCGCCAGCCGCGCGCCGCGGTCGGCGCTGTCCTCGGGGCCCGCGTCCTCCGACGGAATCCGCTCCAGGCCCTGGGCGAGGGCCCGAACGGCGTCGGCGAGTGTCTGGACCTGCGATTCCAGGAGGCGCAGCCGCTCATCGGTGCCTTCCGGTGCCTGCTGGGCGGCGGGGTTGTCGGTCATCGTCATCGGCCTCCGCGACATCGTGCTGGTACGTACCGGTCAGGTTCCAGACTCGTCACTCGGCTCCCGGTTCGCAAAAGGGGTCAAAGGGGGTGGGTCGGAAACCTACCCTGGCAGGGAAGACACCGATCCCGCATCCGATCGGGGCGAGCCGCCGTGATCACACGTGTACGCCTCTCCCGCCGGCACCCGACACGGTCGGCCAAGCCGGGGCCTCCGCACGAGCGGCCCCAGCCCCGCGGCCGGACTCGTCCCCTCCCGCCTGGCGCAGATGGCTGCTGCCCCTCGCCCTGGTGGTGGTCTTCGTCGTCCTGCTGCTTGTCCGCACCCCGCAGGGGACAAGCCCACCTCGTACAGCTACTCCGACTTCGTCGGCAAGGTCGACGTCGGCCAGGTGCGCACGGTGAGCATCGACGACAAGGGCGAGGTGCACGGCACCTTGAAGAACGGCGCGAAGTTCACCACCCGGATCCCCACCGCGCTCGACACCCGCGGGCTCGAGCAGGACCTCCAGGACAAGGACGTGGCGATCACGGCCACCCGCGACAGCGAGGGCGGCGGCAACGCCCTGGTGACGCTGGCGGTGCTGTTCCTGCCGCTGCTGCTGCTCGGCGGCCTCCTGCTGTGGACCGGGCGGCGGGCGGCACGGTCGCTGACGGGCGGCATCAGCGCCATCGGACGGTCCCGGGCGAAGATCATCGAGGCGGAGCGGCCCACCACGCGCTTCGACGACGTCGCCGGCTACGAGGGCGTCAAGCAGGAGGTCAACGAAGTGGTCGACTTCCTGCGGAACCCCGGCCGCTACGCCGCGGCGGGCGCCAAGGGGCCGCGCGGCGTGATCATGGTCGGGCCGCCGGGCACCGGCAAGACCCTGCTCGCGCGGGCGGTCGCCGGGGAGGCCGACGTGCCCTTCCTGTCGGTGACCGGCTCGGCGTTCGTCGAGATGTTCGTGGGCGTCGGCGCCTCCCGGGTGCGCGACCTGTTCGGCGAGGCACGCAAACGCGCGCCCTCGATCATCTTCATCGACGAGATCGACGCCGTCGGCAGCCGCCGGGGGAACGTCCGGATCAGCGGCAACGACGAGCGCGAGCAGACCCTCAACCAGCTGCTGGCCGAGATGGACGGCTTCGACGTCACCACCGGCATCGTCGTCCTGGCCGCCACCAACCGGCCCGAGGCCCTCGACACGGCCCTGCTGCGCCCCGGCCGCTTCGACCGGCACGTGACCGTCCCCCTGCCCAACCAGGCCGAGCGGGCCGCGATCCTGGCCGTCCACGCCCGGGGGAAGTCCCTGTCCGCCGCCGTCGACCTCGACGCGGTCGCCCGCGCCACCCCCGGCTTCTCCGGGGCCGACCTGGCCAACCTGGTGAACGAGGCGGCCATCAACGCGGTGCGCGCCGACCGGTCGACCATCGGCCGCGACGACCTGGACGCCGCCCGCGACCGGATCCTGCTCGGCCGCCGGGAGTCCTCCAACGCCCTGCTCCCCGACGAGCGCCACTCGGTCGCGGTCCACGAGTCCGGGCACGCGCTCGCCGCGGCGCTGTGCGCGCACGCCGACCCGGTGGCGAAGGTGACCATCCTGCCGTCCGGCCCGGCGCTCGGCGCCACCGAGCAGCTCCCGGAGGCCGAGCGCCACCTCTACAGCGAGGGCTACCTCACCGACCTGCTCACCGTCCGCCTCGGCGGCCGGGCCGCCGAGCTGGTCGTCTTCGGCGAGGGAACCACGGGCGCCGCCGACGACCTGGCCGGGGCCACCCAGATCGCCGTCCGCATGGTGCGCGAGTTCGGGCTCTCCCCGGAGCTGGGACCGGTCGGCTACGCCACGGGCCGCCCCCAGTTCGTCGGCGAGCCGACGGACGAGCCCCAGTGGCGGCCGTACTCCGAGCAGACCCAGCGGCTCGTGGACGAAGAGGTCGCACGCCTGGTGCGGCAGGCCGAGGAACGCGCCGTCGCCCTGCTGCGCGCCCACCGGACGGCACTGGACCGGCTCGCCGCGCTCCTCGTCGTACGCGAGACCGTCGACGGGGCCGTGGTCCTCGACGTCCTGGAGAAGGAGCGGCAGCCGGACCCCGCCGCCGAGCAGCGGCCGGACCTGCGCAAGCGACGGCGACCCGGCCCGCGCGGGCAGGAGCAGCCGGAGCCGGACCCGCGCAGGCAAGGGCAGCCGGAGCCGGAGCCGCGGGGGGAGCGGCAGCCCGACCTGGGCGAGGAGCGGCGGCCCGGCGGCCACTGAGCGGACCGGCCGCGGCCACCGCGCCGCACCGGCCGCGCGCACGTCACGACCGCGTGTCCGGGTCGGTGTACCGCAGCAGCACCCCGACGCCCTCCACCAACGGCAATTCGGTGCGCGGTACGACGACCAGCTCGGCACCCGTGCGGACCAGCGCGCGGATCAGGGCCGCCCCGGCCGGGCCCTCCTGGAAGCCCAGCACGCCGAACGACTCCAGCTCCGCGGGTGACAGGGCGATCTCCGTCGGCTGCGACCCGGTCCACAGCGGCCCCCAGAACTGGACGGGGGTGTTGAGCAGCAGCGCGCTCACCTGCCCGCGCTGCAACGCCGCCACGACGTCGGCCATCCCCTCGACCGCGCCCCCGCCCCGGGCCCGCTGCGCCAGGAACGTCTCCATCCGGGCCCTGTCCCGCGCGCTCAGCCTTCCCCGGAGCGCCTCGTCCAGCTCCCGCTCCATCAGCGCGCGGCCCGGGCCGGTGCCCCGCCCGTCGCCCGGCACCGCGACGACGCGCTCACGCAGCGGCCGGGGAAGGCGGTTGACCAGGACGTTGCGGGCCCAGGGCGTGCCGCTCACCACGATCGCCTCGGCGTCGCTGCCGTAGGCCAGCTCCGCCAGCTCGCCGGCGATCCGCGCGGCGCCGCGCGGCCACTGGTCGGCGGGACCGCGCCGGTGGTGGCGGACCCCCGGCGAGACCTTGCTGCTCGGCCACCTGCCCGCCTGGAAGTCCACCTCCACCTCCTCCGGAGCACCGGTGTCCGCGTGCGCGACCCGGTGCACGGCCGCCGCGGTGTACGGGATGTCGGGCGCGTGCTGCACCACCAGCGGCAGCACATCGGGCAGCCGGGTGAACCGGGCCGCGTCCCGCGCCGGCGGCTCCGGCAGCTCGTCCACCAGGACCAGGTGGCCGTGGCTGGCGAAGATCGCCTGTCCGTGCCGCCCGGACACCTGCCGGTCGGCGCCCGCGGCCCGGCGACGGCGGCCACGGTGGCGGTGTCGGCCCCCTGCTGGGCCAGTTCCTCGCGCACGTGCCGCCGGCGCAGCCCCATCGCCGTCTCCGGGTCGTCGATGTCACGCGAGCTGTCCACGTAGGCACAGGCGTAGGGGCCCGGACTCGCGTACACCGGGTCGAGAAAGGTCAGCTTCACGATCGCTCCCCCTTTCGGTGCCCTGCTGTGTGGTGCCCCCTCCAGCCTCGCGCGCCGGGTCAGCCCTTGACGACACCGAGGGGCACGAGACGGGCGACGACACGGGCCAGCCCGGCGCCCTCGGTGGCGGCGGCCACCGCGTCCACGTCCTTGTACGCGTCGGGCGCCTCCTCGGCCAGTCCGCGCCAGGAGGACGGGCGGACGGCGATGCCCCGGGACACCAGTTCGTCGCGCAGCTCCTGCCCGCGCACCATGCGCAGCGCCTTGTGCCGGCTCCACACCCGCCCCGCGCCGTGGCAGGCCGAGAAGAAGGCGTCGTTGCCGGGCATGCCCACCATCACGTAGGAGGCGGTTCCCATGGTGCCGGGGATGAGTACGGGCTGGCCGGCGGCCGCGAGGTCGTCCGGCAGCTCGGGGTCGCCGGGCGGCAGCGCCCGCGTGGCGCCCTTGCGGTGGACGCAGAGCCGCCGCGGTTCGCCGTCGATCTCGTGCGTCTCCAGTTTCGCCATGTTGTGGGAGATGTCGTACACCAGGTCCAGGCCCGTCTCCGCCGCGGTGGCGAACGCCCTGCGGGCGGCTTCGGAGAGCAGCTGCCGGTTGGCGCGGCCGTAGTTGGCGGCCGCCGCCATCGCCCCCAGGTAGGCGTGGCCGGGCGGGGACTCCACGGGTACGCAGGCCAGCTGCCGGTCCGGGACCTCGATGCCGTAGCGGCGCATCGCCTGGTCCATCACCCGCACGTGGTCGGTGCACACCTGGTGGCCCAGACCGCGCGAGCCGCAGTGGATCATCACGCACACCTGCTCGGGCCGGAGCCCGAAGGCGGCCGCGGTGGCCGGGTCGTACACCTCGTCCACCGCCTGCACCTCCAGGAAGTGGTTGCCCGAGCCGAGGCTGCCCACCTGGCCGAGCCCGCGCTCCACGGCCCGCGCCCCGACCTGCGCCGGATCGGCCCCGGCCAGGACGCCCGCGTCCTCGCAGCGCGCCAGGTCGCGCGGCACGCCGTGGCCGTGCTCGACCGCGTACCGGGCGCCGCCGGTCAGCAGCCCGTCCACGTCCCCGCGGCCGGTCAGGTGCCACAGACCGCCGCCACGCAGGCCGCGCGGGATGGTGGCGTCGAGGATGTCCATCAGCCGCGGCAACCGGCGGGCCAGCGGACCGCGGTCGATGCCGGCCGCCAGCAGCCGGACGCCGCAGGAGATGTCGAAGCCGACGCCGCCGGGGGAGATCACGCCGCCCGCCGCGACGTCGGTGGCGGCCACGCCGCCGATGGGGAAGCCGTACCCCAGTGGACGTCGGGCATGGCGAAGGAGGCGCGCACGATCCCGGGCAGCGTCGCGACGTTCGCCACCTGATCCAGCGCCTGGTCGCCCGCCGCCTGGGGAAGCAGGTCCTTCGAGCCGAACACCACTCCGGGCACGCGCATGGGGCCGCACTGCTCGATACGGAAGCGGAACGGGCCCTCCTCGACCAGGGTGATCTCCATGCCGCTCACCTCCAGTCCGGCATCGCGGCGTCAGACGTCGACCGTCACGCGGCAGGTCCACCTGCCCGGCGAGCCCTCCAAGTGGAGGCCGTGCAGGGCGACGGCCTTGGGCACGGCTCCGACCGGTGCCGCCGCGGCGGCGTCGACCATCCGGAAGCGGACCGTCGCGGTACGGCGACCGCCCGCCGCTCTGATCGGCTCCACCGCCACGTCCCGGGGGACCTCCCCGTCGATGTCCATCCGCGAGACGACCTCCTCCAGCACCGCGTACAGCAGGTCCTCGTCGGTGCCGGCGGCCACGGAGCACTCCCGGTCCGCCACGACGTCGGCCGCGGAGGTGTCGGCGAAGCCTTCCACCATCGCGCGCACGGCCTCGGCGATGCAGCCCTCGGGCGTGGTGGACCACGCCTCCAGGCGGGTGTCCGCGGTGTGCGGCACCGCCCGGTGACCGCTGTCGGAAGGCCGGTCGGCAGGCACCCGATCGTCCACCGCCTCTCCTCAAGGCCAAGGTTCGCAGGGCACCTACTTCCAGCCTTGACCAGCGCCTCACCTGCGGCAACCGGGGCGGGACGCCGCTGACGAGGCGCATGCGGCCGACCGTGGAACCCGGCGCGTCATAGCCGGTCCTCCGCGTCCGCCGCAAGATCCGTTCACCGCCGCGTGTGGAATATCGGGTTCACGCGGCGCGCCCGGCGCCGCTCGTGCACATTCGCTCCATGAGTGGTTACGAGGACGAGGTCCCCGCCTATCTGACGGTGCGGGTGACCTTGCAGGACGGCCCGATCGCGGCCTTCGCCGAGCAGGAGGCGTGGGAGGCCAGGGAGCGGTACCCGAAGCTGATGGGCCTGGGGGCGCCGGAGTTCTTCCACGCCAAGGAGCTCGAGACGGGCGGCTGGGAGCTGTCGGGGTACGGGAACGGCACGCCGCAGCAGGCGCGGGACTCACTCGGCTCGTCCTTCCGGAAGCGGGCCGCCGAGGCCGCCGGGGCCGGGGAGGAGAAGGCGCACCGGAAGTGGCTGGCGGCGGCGGCGCGCATGGACCGGGAGGTCGTCGACGACGTGCGCGTCCAGGGCGAGAGGCACCGGATCGTCCGCGCCGCGCACTTCATCCGGGCGGGCGGCGGCGGCCCGGAGCCGCCCCGCCCCTCCGACCCCGACCCGGGGGAGGTCGGGGAGTCGTACCGGCTGCCGTGCCGCACCAAGGGCTTCGTCGTGGACCCGTTCGCCGGCACCGGCCTGTCCGACGGCATCCTCAAGCTGGACCTGGTGCGCTTCGCCGGGGCGTCGGTCGGGGGGCCGCCGGAGATGGCGGAGGACGCGCGGCGGGCCATCGCCAGGTACCCGGGCGGGGTGCTGCTGCCGGCCGCGTACGCCGTCTCCGAGCGGGTGGACGGGCAGTGGCAGGCGCACAACCCGGGCTCGACGTACTCGACGCCGCAGGGCGCGCGGGACGCCCTGGCGACCTGGCTGCGGGTGATGGCGCCGTTCACGATGGAGCTGGACGAGACGGAGCGCGCGGAGTACGCGCGGGCGGCCGACCGGCTCGACGACAAGCGCGGCAACGCGGTGAGCGTCGCCGGCCGCCGCTTCCGGGTGACACGGGTCGAGCGGCTGGTCCGCATCGGCCCCGACGGGCCCGAGGGCCCGCGTCCCTCGGACTTCGACCCGGACCCGCCCATCGAGGTCCAGACGGCGCGGCTCAAGGCGGAAGGGCTGTGGAAGGAGAGGGACGAGGACGAGCCGATCGAGCTCGACGAGCGGACCTTGGAACTGAAGCGCTTATGGGACCAGGAGGAGGTCCGCCGCGCGGTGGCCAAGGAGCGCAGGAGCCGCGGCAAGGGCGTCTGACGTGCGCGGAGGGCCCCGGGCGCCGGGGAGGGAGGGGGGAGCCCGGGGCCCGGCGTGCGGGCCGGGTGGCCGGCCGGTTCCGGTACGGCTTCGCGGCGACGGCGTCTCACGCGGCGGGGCGCGCCGCCCGGCGCTGTCTCGTGCGGGCGGCTTCCGGTACGGCGGCTTCCCGTACGGCGGCCTCCGGCGCGGCCGTCAGTTCACCGCGGCACCCGGGGCGGACGCGGCGCCGCCCTCGCCGCCGATGACCGCGCCCGTGGCCTCCAGCGCGGCCGAGACCGGCTGGAAGAAGGTCTCGCCGCCCTGGGTGCAGTCACCGCTGCCGCCCGAGGTGAGGCCGACCGCGGCGTCGCCGGAGAACATCGCGCCGCCGCTGTCGCCCGGTTCCGCGCACACGTCCGTCTGGATGAGCCCGTTCACGATGTCGCCGTTGCCGTAGTTGACGGTGGCGTCCAGGCCGGTGACGGTGCCGGCGCTGCGGCCGGTGGTGCTGCCGGCGCGCTGCACCTCCATGCCCACGGCGGCGTCGGCGACCCGGGTGATCTCCTGCGTTCCGCCGTCCTGGAGGTCGACGCTGCTGGGAGCCGCGGCGTTCGGGTCGTCGTACGTCACGAGCGCGAAGTCGCTGCCCGGGAACTGCGACTCCCGCGTGGTGCCCAGGGGCTGAGCGCCGCCCTGGTCGCTGGTCCAGCTCGGGGCGATGTTGCCGCAGTGACCCGCGGTCAGGAACGCCGGCGCCCCGCCGACGGTGACGTTGAACCCGAGCGAGCAGCGCGACCCGCCGCCGAAGATGGCGTCGCCGCCGTTGACGGCGCCGTCGGTGTCGAACGCCGTGAACTCGCCCCGGGAGCGCTGAACGGACACCAGCCCGCCCATCCGCTCGACGGTCCTGGTCAGGGTGCGCAGCCTGCTCCCCGTCACGGTTCTGTCGGCGATGACGCGCACCTTGTTGGTGCGCGGGTCGATGGACCAGGCGGTGCCGGGCAGCGCAGCCGAGTCGCTCAGGGTGCGGGTCGCGGCCCGCAGTTCGGCCGTGCTGTTCTCGACCGCCCTGGCTTCCGCGCCGCTCTCCCGGACCCGGCGGGCGGCGGCCTCGTCCAACACGTTGACCACCAGTCGGCCGCGGTCCCCGTCGTAGTACCAGCCCGCTGCCCTCGGGCCGAGCTCCGGCACCAGCGTGCCCGCGACCTGCGTCGCGGAGCGGGCGGTGAACGTCCGGGCGGAGGGCTTCGCGTCCGGGCTCGCGTTGGCGTCGGGGAGCAGGATGACCGCTGCCAGGAGGGCGGTTCCGGAGGCTCCCACTATGAGACCCGTCCGCTTGTTCACGTGTCGATGGCTCAACTCACTGTCCTCCGGTCGGGGGAGCACGGGGGAATCGCCGCGGTGGGCCCGTTCCGCGCCCTTCGGCGCCCCGTGCGCGCTGGTCATCCATTCGTACGGGGTCCGTGCCGCCCCCATTCGAGGGCACTCAAGCTGTGATGAATTCCGCCGCGCGGGCCGCCGGTCGGGTAAACTCGCTCGTTTCACCGGTGACCGGAGCTGACGGAGCGTGAGGGGGCGGCGTTTCGCGAACGTCCATTCGAGTCGCCGAATTGCCCCGAATGCCGGTACTCGGATAATTGTCGCCATGGACGACATATGGGTTCCACGAATCACCGGCTTCGGCGTGGCTCTCCCGTCGATTTACCAGTCCCAGGCGGAGATCCCCGACTTCCTGCCGGACGACTATCCCAAGAAGGGCTTCCTCCAGAAGGTCGTTGCCCACTGCGGAATCGAGGGCCGCTATCTGGCGGTGGACCCGATCGCCGAGGACGTGCGGAACTGGTCCACCGGGGCGCGCATGAGCCGCCACCTGGACGAGGCGCTGCCGCTCAGCGAGGAGGCCATCGCCACCGCCCTCAAGCGGACGTCACTCGACGCCGACGACATCGGGCTGCTGTGCCTGGTGTCGTCGACCGGATACGTGACGCCCGGCGTCGACACCGGCATCGCCCGGGACTTCGGCATGGCGCCGGACACCAAGCGCGTCTCGGTCGGGCACATGGGATGCTTCGCGGCCCTTCCCGCCCTGGAGGTCTGCGCGGACTTCGTGCGCCACAACGAGCGGCCCGCGTTGATGATCAACGTGGAACTCTCGTCCCTGCACCTGCAACCACCGCCCTACGACAACCAGCAGGTCGTGGTGAGCTCGCTGTTCGCCGACGCGGCCGTGGCCACGGTCGTCCAGCGCGAGCAGCACCGCGACGGCTGGGGCCTGGAGGTGGTGGACGTCAACACCCGCACCGACGCCGAGCACGAGGACTGCATGTCCTGGACGGTGACCGACAAGGGGTTCCGGATGGGCCTGTCCCCGCAGGTCCCCGGCGTGGTCGGCACCCATCTGCCCGGCATGGTCCGGGAACTGCTCGGGCGCCGCGGGCTCGACGTCTCCGACGTGGAGTGGTGGGCGATCCACCCGGGCGGGCCCGCCATCATCGACGCCGCCGTGAACAGCCTGGACCTCGACCCCGCCGCCGCCGACGCCTCCCGCAAAGTGCTCCACGACTACGGCAACTGCGCCTCCGCGGGCGTGCTCATGGTCATGGAGGCCCTGCAGAGCGCCGCGCCCCTGGAACCCGGGAAGCACGGCATCGCCGTGGCGTTCGGCCCCGGACTGACCATCTACGCCGTGCTGCTGCGCGGCACATGAGGCAGGCCGTCGCGCGCCGCGCCGAGTTGCGCGGCGACGGCCCGCTGCTACGCTCAATTCGATGTGTCATCATCCCGGAACGGTGGTGAGTCAGATGCATTCGACGACCCCGGGCGCGGACATATTGCGGCAACTCGGTTTCGCGGCACACGACGATCACCATCTCACCGAATCGTTCGCGAAATTCGATGACGGCACCGACTTCCGAATAGAAGTCCCGGCCGTGAACAGTTCGGCGACATTTTCCGGAATTCTCCGCCGCGCCCGCCGCCAGGGCGTCTTCATCAACCGGGCGACCGAGACGCTGGGCCTCTTCCGGCACACCGGCCGGGAACTGAGGGACTATCTCTCGCTCGCCCGCGACGAGGGCGTCGCGATGTACTTCTCCGCCGGTCCACCGGCGGCGTACGACACGGGCTCACAGCGCGGCGCCCCCGCAGGCGACCGGCTGCGCGGCGTGGACCAGCTCCGCAACGCGCTCGACGACGTGCTGCGCGGCATCGACCTGGGCTGCCGCAACTTCGTGGTGTACGACGAGGGGCTGCTGCACATCCTCTCGCTCGCCCGGTCCCGCCGCCGGATCCCCGCCGAGGTGCGGTTCAAGGCGCCGGCGCACCTCGGGTACGCCAACGCCGCCGGCGTGCGGCTGCTGGCCGGGCTCGGCGCCGACAGCGTCACCCCCGTCACCGGACTGCCGACGGCGGCCGTGGCGGCGATGCGGCAGGCGGTCGACGTCCCGTTGGACCTGCACACCGGCAACCCTCCCGGTTCCGGTGGGTTCGTACCCACCTACGAGACCCCCGACCTCGTCCGCGTCGCGCGGCCGGTGCACCTCATGCCGGGCGACCCGGCGGTGACCGCCCCAGACGCGGTCACCGACCACGCGGACGGCGAGCGGATGGCCGACCAGGCCGCCATCGTGGTGGAGACGCTGCAACGCCTCGCCCCGGAACTGCGCCAGAGCCCCGCGGGCACGGAGACGCCGCCCGCGGCCGGACCGCGACTGCCGGTCAACGGGGCGGCGGGCGGGCGCCCGCTGACGGTCTCGCCACTCATCGACCAGGACAAGGGCCTCGGCCCCGTCAAGGACGGCGGCCTGCGTCCCGCCGGGGACAAGCCGTACGCCTGACCGCGCGATGTCGGAGACTCGGCTTCGGCTGGAACCACATCCGGCACCCGGCCCCGGCCGTTGGGGCCGCCCGCTTCGCCGCCGCCCTGCCCGAGGGCGGCGGCGACGTGCGTGCCGACGACGCGCCGGCCCGGCAACCGGCCGCCGCCACCCCCGAGTCCGCCCTCGTCCTCCTCGCCGACCCGCTCACCCAGGTCGCGCTGCCTGCACCGCCTGAACCGGCGCCCGGCCACGCTGTGGCCGCGCCCGGAACCCATCGCGTTTCGGCCATGTCACCGACGCGCTCCTGACAGTGTGGCGCTTCCGTGGCACTCTGCCCCACGCACCCCCGATCCGCACCGCTCATCTGCCCGGACCGCGACCCACCGCGGTCCGGCCCCCCACACTGCCCGCGCGACGACTCGCGCGGCCTGGGCAGAAGGAGTACGCGTGAGACGTCCCCGCCGTACCGCCATCGGCATCGTGCTGGCCGCAGGTGCCCTGCTCGCCACCGGACTTCAGACCGCCACCGCCACCGCCGCCCCCGATCCCTCTCCCGCTCCGTCCCCCGCCGCCGCGCACACCGCCGCGGACTCCGCGAGCGAGCAGCAGCGGGTCAGGGACTTCTGGACGCCCGAGCGGATGCGGACCGCCACCCCGCTCGACCGGCTCGACGTCGCCCCCGGTGCCCTCTCCACCCCCAAGAAGAGCGGCAGGACCACCACGGTCGCGCCCACCGCCCCCACCGCGCAGACCAGGTCCTTCCCGCAGGCGGGCGGGCCATGGACCGGCGGCGGCGCGGTCGTCAAGACCTCCGGCCGGGTGTTCTTCACCATGCAGGGCCGCACGGCCTCCTGCTCGGGCAACGCGGTGACCAGCAACAACGGCAGCACCGTGATCACCGCCGGGCACTGCGTCAAGTACCAGGGCAACTGGCACACCAACTGGGCGTTCGTGCCCGGCTACAACGACGGACAGACCCCCTACGGCACCTGGACGGCCACCAAGACGCTGTCCACCCCGCAGTGGACGGCCAGCGAGGACATGAACTTCGACGTCGGCGCCGCCGTCGTCGGCCCCCTCGACGGCAAGAAGCTCACCGAGGTCGTCGGCGCCCAGGGCCTCCAGTTCAACGGCGGCTACAACAAGGCCATGTACGCCTTCGGGTTTCCCGCCGCCTCCCCGTACGACGGCAAGAAGCTCATCTACTGCAGCGGGAACACGTCCAAGGACTTCCTGCTCACCAAGGACCACGGACTGGCCTGCAACATGACGGGCGGTTCCAGCGGCGGCCCGTGGTTCGCCTCGTTCGACGAGGCCAAGGGCACCGGCCTGCAGTCCTCGGTGAACAGCTTCGGCTACCGCTTCCTGCCGAACACGATGTTCGGCCCGTACTTCGGCGACGAGATCAAGTCCCTCTACGAACAGGCGCAGACGACCTGAGCGTCCGACAGCTGTGGAGGGGGATCACGGGCAGGCTCATGAGGAGCCCTTGCCCTCCTCGCCCTTGTCCTCCTCGTCGATGATCTCGGCGTCCACGACGTCCTCCTCTCCCGGGCCCTTGGGGGCGCCCGCCCCGGCGGGCGGCGCCTCCTGGGTCTGGGAGTACAGGGCCGTGCCGACCTTCTGCGCCGCCGCGGCCGCCGCTTCCATCGCGGTACGGATCGCGGCGGTGTCCTCGCCCTTGAGCTTCTCCTTCACCTCTCCGACGGCGGCCTCGACCTCGGACCTCACATCCCCGGGGATCTTGTCCCCGCTGTCCCGCAGCAGCTTCTCCGTCTGGTAGACGAGCTGCTCGGCCTGGTTGCGGGTCTCGGCGGCCTCGCGGCGCTTGTGGTCCTCCTCCGCGTACTGCTCGGCCTCGCGCATCATGCGGTCGATGTCGTCCTTCGGCAGCGCGGAGCCGCCGGTGACGGTCATCTTCTGCTCCTTGCCCGTGCCCAGGTCCTTCGCGGTCACGTGCATGATGCCGTTGGCGTCGATGTCGAAGGCGACCTCGATCTGCGGGACGCCGCGCGGGGCCGGCGGCAGACCGGTCAGCTCGAACATGCCGAGCTTCTTGTTGTACGCGGCGATCTCGCGCTCACCCTGGAAGACCTGGATCTGCACCGACGGCTGATTGTCCTCGGCCGTGGTGAAGATCTCCGCACGCCGGACCGGGATCGTGGTGTTGCGCTCGATCAACTTGGTCATGATGCCGCCCTTGGTCTCGATGCCAAGGGACAGCGGGGTGACGTCGAGCAGCAGGATGTCCTTGACCTCGCCTCTGAGGACACCGGCCTGGAGCGAGGCGCCGATGGCGACGACCTCGTCCGGGTTCACGCCCTTGTGCGGATCCTTCCCGGTCAGCTCCTTGACCAGGTTCGTCACCGCCGGCATCCGGGTCGAGCCGCCGACCAGGATGACGTGGTCGACGTCGGACACCGTGATCTTCGCGTCCTTGACCGCGGCGTGGAACGGGTCCCTGCACCGCTCCAGCAGATCGGCCGTGAGCTGCTCGAACTGGGCGCGGGTGAGCTTCTCGTCCAGGTGCAGCGGGCCCTCGGCCGAGGCGGTGATGTACGGCAGGTTGATCGAGGTCTCGGTGGCCGCGGACAGCTCGATCTTCGCCCGCTCGGCCGCCTCACGCAGCCGCTGGACGGCCATCTTGTCCTTGGACAGGTCCACGCCGTACGCGTTCTTGAACTGCTTGACCAGGTGGTCGACGATCCGCTGGTCCCAGTCGTCGCCCCCCAGGTGCGTGTCGCCGTGGGTCGCCTTGACCTCGACGACACCCTCCCCGATGTCCAGCAGCGACACGTCGAAGGTGCCGCCGCCCAGGTCGAAGACCAGGACCGTCTGCTCCTGCTCCTTGTCCAGGCCGTACGCCAGGGCGGCGGACGTCGGCTCGTTGATGATCCGCAGGACGTTCAGCCCCGCGATCTCACCGGCCTCCTTGGTGGCGGTGCGCTGCGCGTCGTTGAAGTACGCGGGCACCGTGACGACGGCGTCGGTCACCTTCTCGCCGAGGTAGTGCTCCGCGTCCCGCTTGAGCTTCTGGAGCACCCGCGCGGCGATCTCCTGCGCCGTGTACCGCTTGCCGTCGACGCTGCCGGTCTCCGGGAACCGCCACTGCGCGTCCCCCATGTGCCGCTTCACCGACCGCGCGGTGCGTTCCACGTTGGTGACGGCCTGGCGCTTGGCGATCTCCCCGACGAGCACCTCGTTGGTCTTGGCGAACGCGACCACCGACGGTGTGGTGCGCTGACCCTCCGCGTTCGCGATCACGGTGGGCTCGCCGGCCTCCAGGACCGACACCACGGAGTTCGTCGTACCGAGGTCAATGCCGACTGAGCGGGACATGTCGGCCCTCCTCCCGGGCTACATGACGCACCTCAAATCTTCGCACATAGCTCTCAATATCCGCATTCCGGTCACAGGGTCGACTCTCTTCGGCTACTTCACGGACCCGGCCATGACGCCCTGGACGAAGTGCCGCTGGAAGGCGAAGAACACGATGAGCGGTACGACGAGGGAGAGGAAGGCGCCGGGCGCCAGCACCCCGATGTTGCTGCCGAACTGCCGCATCTCCGACTGGAGGGCCACGGTCAGCGGCTGCGACTCGCTGTCGGCGAAGATCAGCGCCACCAGCATGTCGTTCCACACCCACAGGAACTGGAAGATGGCCAGGCTCGCGATGGCGGGCCGGCCCAGCGGCAGCACCAGCCGGGAGAAGATCCGCCACTCCCCGCCGCCGTCCATCCGGGCGGCCTCCAGCATCTCCTTCGGGATCTCCGCGAAGTAGTTGCGCAGCAGGAAGATGGCGAACGGCAGGCCGTAGGCGACGTGGAAGAGCACCACGCCGGGGATGGAGCCGAAGAGCCCCAGGGCCCCGAACATCTTGGCCACCGGCAGCAGGCCGATCTGGATGGGCACCACCAGCATCGCGACCACGAGCAGGAAGATCCAGTCCCGGCCGGGGAACTCCAGCCAGGCGAAGGCGTACCCGGCCAGTGCCGCGATCACCACGACCAGGATGGTCGTCGGCACGGAGATCAGCAGGGTGTTCCAGAACGCCTGCGTGATGCCGGAGTTCTCCAGCAGCGCCGTGTAGTTGTCGACCGAGAGCCTGCCCGGCGAGGTCAGCGCGGTCCACCAGCCGCTGGTCGCGTTCTCCTCCTCCGTACGCAGCGAGGAGAAGAACAGCCCGGCGACAGGGGTGACCCAGATCAGCCCGACGACCAGCAGGAAGATCTGGATCAGGCCGCCGCTGAGCCACTTCGCCAGCCGGGCGGCCGGCTGCTTGCGGGGTCCGGACGCGCGGGGCCCGGACGCGCGGGGTGTGGTCGTCGTCATGACTGGCTCCTGCGGAAGCGTCGGATGTTGAGGGCCATGGCGGGGACCACCAGGAGCAGCAGCAGGACGCCCAGCGCGCTGCCGAGTCCCTGGTTGTTGCCGCCGCCGAAGGAGACCAGCCACATCTGCATGGCCAGGACGTTGGCGTCCTGCTGCACCGGTCCCGGGGCGATGATGTAGACGAGGTCGAAGACCTTCATCACGTTGATCACCATGGTCACGAAGACCACGCCGAGAACGGGCCCCAGCAGCGGGACGGTGATCTTGCGGAAGATCTGCCACTCGTTGGCGCCGTCCATCCGGGCCGCCTCCAGGACGTCACGCGGCATGGCGGAGAGCCCGGCGCCGATGAGGACCATGGCGAAGCCGGTCCAGATCCACATGTACGCGCCGATGATGGCCGGGGTGACCAGGGCGGGGCCGAGCCAGGAGATCCCCTCGTAGGGCGGGGCGAAGTTCCTCGCGGGCAGCTGGACGGTGTACGTGCCCGGCTCCAGGCCGGCGAACCGGTACCCGCCGTCCGGCCCGGCCGTGGCCTTCCCCACGACCTTCCCCTGCGCGTCGACCGCCTCCACGGCCATCTTCGGCAGGCCCCGCTCGGTGCGATCCACCCGGCCCGGCTTGCCGCCGCCACCGAGGGTGAAGTCGAGGTAGACCGTGCCGCGCAGCTCCCCGGCGGCGGCCGGGGCGGTCGCGGCCTTCGCGGCCGGCTTCGCCTCCGCGGGCAGCTCCTTGGCCGGGACGCCGACCAGCCCGAGGTTGACCGTCTGCCCCGCTCCCGCGGTCAGCCGGGTGGCGCGCACCGTGCGGTACGAGCCGTCGTCCCGCTTCTGCAGCAGCTGGTCGCCGAAGCGGGCCTTGGCGGTGGGGTAGGCGGACGGCTCCTCGAAGCTGTCGTGGATGCCGACCGCCACCGCGTTGAGCACCCCGCGGTCCGGGTCCTGCTCGTACGCGAGCCGGAAGATGATCCCGGCGGCGAGGAAGGAGATCGCCATCGGCATGAACATCAGCAGTTTGAAGGCGGTCTTCCAGCGCACCTTCTCGGTCAGCACGGCGAGGATCAGGCCGAGCCCGGTCAGCAGCGCGGGGGCGAACACCACCCAGATCGCGCTGTTGCGGATGGCCTTGAGCGTCGCCGGGTCATGGAAGATCTCGGCGTAGTTGTCGGTGCCGACGAACTTCTCTCCCGAGGCGTCGAAGAGGCTGCGGCCGACCGAGAACAGGATCGGGTACGCGACCAGGGCGCCGAGCAGCAGCAGCGCGGGCAGCAGGAACAGCGCGGCGACGATCCTGCGCCGTCCGGCGGCGCGCCGCCTGGGGTCGGGGGTGCGCCGCGGGCCGGGGCGGCGCTCGGCTCCAGAGGGGCCGGGCGGGGTGCCGCCCGCCTTCGCGGGCGGCACCTGAGGGGTGGTCACAGACATCGGGCGGGGGTCCTTACTTCCGGTACGCCTTGGCCGCCGCGGCCTCCAGCTTGCGGGCCGTGGCCTTCGGGTCGGACGGGTCGCGCAGGAAGTCCTGGAGCAGCTTCCACTCGCCCGCGCCCTGGGTGCCGCCGAACGCGGCCGGGGCCTGGTCGGACATGTCGAACCGCACCGAGTCACCCGCGTCGATCAGCGACTTGGCGGTCTGCCGGGCGGTGTCGTCCGCGTACCGGCCCAGGTCCACCTTGGTGTTGGGGGAGATGAAGCCGCCGGCCTCGGCCCAGATGCCCGCCGCCTCCGGGGAGGCGAGGTACTTCACCAGCTCCATGGCGGCCTTCTTGTTCTTCCCGGCCTTGAGCACCACCGCGGCGTCACCGCCGCTGACCACCGGCGCCTTGCCGCCGTCGACAGCGGGGAAGGGGAAGAACTTCGCGTCCTCGCCGACCTTCTTCTTGAGCTGATCGGTGACCAGCCCGCCGACGAAGTCGCCCTCGTAGACCATGCCCGCCTTGGGCTCGGGGCCGAAGACCTGCTCGACGGACTCCGGGAAGTCGGTGCGCAGCGCGCCCGCCCCGCCCCCGGCGACCAGGTCCTTGTCCCCGAACAGCTTGCCGAGCGTGGTGAGCGCCTTGACCACGGTGGGGTGGGTCCACGGGATCTCGTGGGCGGCCAGCTTGTCGTAGTTCTCCGGGCCCGCCTGGGAGAGGTAGATGTTCTCGAACCAGTCGGTGAGCGGCCACCCGGCCTCGCCCGCGACCGAGAAGGCGGGCACGCCCGAGTCGGAGAGGGTCCGGCCGGTCTTCAGCAGGTCCTGGTAGCTCTTCGCGGGCCCGACACCCGCCTGCTCGAACGCTTCCGGGCTGTACCAGACCGTCGACTTGTGGGAGGCCTTGAAGTACAGGCCGTAGTAGGTGCCGCCGACCGTGCCGTACTCCTTCCACACCGGCGCGAAGTCGGCCGCGGCACGGCTCGCGACCTCCTTCGACAGCGGCTCCAGCCACTTCTTCTCGGCGAACTGCTCCAGCACGCCGACCTGCGGCACCATCACCACGTCCGGGGCGTTGCCGCCCTCGATCTTGCTGCCGATGACGGTGGAGACGTTGTCGCCGGTGGAGACGAAGGAGGTCTTGGCGCCGGTCTTCTCGGAGAACGCGTCCAGGACCTTCTTGAAGTTCTTCTGCTCCACCCCCGTCCAGACCCCGGCGACGGTCACCGACTGGCCCTTGAGCGTCTGCTTGCCGCCCCCGGAGCTGTCGCCGCTGTCACCGCCGCACGCGGTGGCGGTCAGCGCGAGGCCGAGCACGGCGGTGCCGGATACGGCGGTCCGGATGCCGGTGCGTATGCGTCGTGCCGCGAGGTTTCTCATGAGGGTTCCCTTCGATCGGGGGTGGGATGGGGGGTCTCGGGTCGGCCGGAGGGTGCTACTCGCCGGTCATCCACCAGGCGGCGGTGGATCCGGGGAGCGTGCCGGCGGGGCAGTCGCCGCTGGCCAGCAGCGGGAGTCCGGGTACGGGGGCGGGCACCGGGTCCGTACCGAAGTTGACGGCGCACACCAGGCCGTCCCCGCGGGAGAAGGCCAGCACCTGCGGCGGCGACGGCAGCCAGCGCAGGGTGCCCTCGCCGAGCTGGGGCAGGCTGCGGCGCAGGTGCAGCCCCTCGCGGTACAGGTGCCAGAAGGAGCGGGTGTCGGCCAGGGCCCGGTCCGTGGCGTGGTCGGCGAACCACTCGGGCTGCGGCAGCCACGGCCGCACCCCCTCGGCGGCGCTGGTGAAGCCGAACGGCGAGGCGTGCCCGGACCACGGCAGCGGCACCCGGCAGCCGTCGCGTATGTGCTGACGGCTCCCGGTGCGGTGGAAGATCGGGTCGGTGAGGACCTCGTCGGGCAGGTCCAGGACCTCGGGCAGGCCCAGCTCCTCGCCCTGGTACACGTACGCGGCACCGGGGAGGGCCAGCATCAGCAGGGCGGCGGCGCGGGCCCGCGCCGGGCCGAGACCACTCGGCCCTCCGCTGGGCTCGGTCGCGTACCGGGTGACGGTCCTGACCTGGTCGTGGTTGTTCAGCACCCAGGTGACGGTGGAGCCGGTCTCCGCGATGTCGGTCAGCGCCCCGGAGATGGCCGTACGGAAGACGTCGACGTCCCAGCGGGCCGTCAGCAGGTGGAAGAAGAACGCCTGGTGCAGCTCGTCCGGGCGGACGTAGGCGGCCTGCTCGGCGGGCGTGCGGACCGAGACCTCGCCGACCAGCAGCCGGTCCCGGCCGTCCCGCGCGGTGTACTCCTCGCACAGCGCCCGCCACTCGCGCCACACCTGGTGCACTTCCGGCTGGTTCCAGGCCAGCGGGTTGACCGAGTCGCGGGTGCGCTCATCGGCTTCGGGATCGGGGGAGTCGGGCAGCTCGGGGTGCTTGAACAGGCCCGCGGCCACGTCGATGCGGAAGCCGTCCACGCCGCGGTCCAGCCAGAACCGCAGCACTTGGTCGAAGTGGCCGCCCACGGCGGGGTTGCGCCAGTTCAGGTCGGGCTGCTCCGGGGTGAACATGTGCAGGTACCACTGGCCGGGCGTGCCGTCCGGCTCCGTGACGCGGGACCAGGCGGGGCCGCCGAACATGGCGCGCCAGTTGTTGGGCGGCAGCGCCCCGTCCGGGCCGCGGCCGTCGGCGAAGTGGAAGCGCGCGCGGGCCGGACCGCCCGGCTCCTCCGCCAGCGCGGCCCGGAACCACGGGTGCTCGCTGGAGCAGTGGTTGGGGACGATGTCGAGGAGCACCTTCAGGCCCAGCCGGTGGGCGTCGGCCACCAGGCCGTCGAACTCGGCGAGGTCGCCGTAGACCGGGTCCACGTCGCAGTAGTCGGCGACGTCGTAGCCGTGGTCGTGCTGCGGGGAGGGGTAGAAGGGGCTGAGCCAGATGCCGTCCACCCCGAGCTTCTTCAGGTACGGCAGCCCGGTGCGCACGCCGGCGAGATCGCCGATGCCGTCCCCGGTGCTGTCGAGGAAGCTGCGGACGTAGACCTGGTAGATGACCGCGTCCCGCCACCAGCGCTGGGTGGCAGGGGCATAGGAGTCGGGGACGGCTGTGAGCACGCGATGAACCGTTCTTACGTGGCGTACGGGAAACGCACGCCCGGTCGCTGTTATGCATGCATGTTAAGTAGCCGTGTCATTTGGGTGTCAACGAAACTGTCGAAAACCGCAGCTATATGTCCGGGTTAAAGAGGGATTGTGGAGCGGCTGGGTTACTTAACGAGTAACTAGAACGGGGTCAGCCTCGGTCGGCGATGGCCCGCAGCTCCCGCGACAGCCGCGCGACCGCCGCCCGGGTGCTCTGCCGCCCCGCCAGCGCGTCCTGCGCCACCGCCTGCACGGCGAGGCTCACCTGGTCGTACCGGGCGCTCTTGGGCCGCGGCTTGGCCGCCAGCACGCTGCGCCGCAGCGTCGGCAGGTACGGGAACCGCCGCACCAGCCGCGGCTCGGAGTACAGGTCCGCCCACACCGGCGGCAGCGCCCCCTGGGTGAGCACCCGCCGCTGGACCGCCTCGCTCGTCAGGTACGCCATCAGCTCGGCCGCCGTCGCCCGGTGCCGCGACTGCGCGTTCACCGCGAGATTGGAGCCGCCCAGGACGCTGGAGCCCGGACCCTCGGGGCCCGGCAGCGGCACGGCGCCGAACTTCCCGGCCACCGCCGAGCCGCTCGCGCCGGCCATCGTGTACGCGTACGGCCAGTTGCGCAGGAACAGCAGCTCGCCGTTCTGGAAGGCCGCGCGGGACTCCTCCTCCGTGAAGGACAGCGCCCGCCGGGGGATCCACCCCTCGCGCAGCCCGCCGGTGAGGAAGTCCAGGCCCCGGCGGGCGGCGGGGGAGTCCACCGTGACCCGCGCGCCCTCGTCGCCGAGCACCGTCCCGCCCGCCGACTGCACCGCCTCGACGACGTTCGCGGTCAGCCCCTCGTACGGCAGGAACTGGCCCGCGTAACCGTCCATGCCGTACCGGGGCGCGACGGTCCGCGCCAGCCGCTCCAGCTCGGCCCAGGTGCGCGGGGGGCGCTCGCCCTCGCGGTCCAGCACGTCCTTGCGGTAGTAGAGCAGCCCCGCGTTGGTCACGTACGGCACCGCGTACAGCCGCCCGCCGAAGGTGGCGGTGTCCACCACCGGCGGCAGGAAGCGGTCCAGCGGAAAGCGCGTGCCGTCCACGGGCGCGATCCAGCCCGCGGCGGCGAACTCCGACGTCCACGCCACGTCGATGTTGAGCACGTCGAAGCGGTCGCTGCCGGAACGCAGCTCGCTGACCATCTGTGCCCGCACCTCGTCGGCGGAGTCCGGCAGTTCGACCAGCGTCACCTTCTCGCGCGGGTGGGTGCGGTTCCAGCCGTCGAGGATCCCGCGCAGATAGCCGGTAAGGTCACCCCCGGTCACCAGCGTGACCGGGCCCCGCCCGGCGGCGTCCGCGGCCGCCGGCGTCCCCGGCGGGCGCGACCCCATGCCCGCGTATCCCGCGAGAAGAAGCACACAGACAAGAAGGGCCCTACCCGCGGCACGCTTCCACCGCATAGGTTCCTCCTTGCACCGCAGCGCCGACCTGCGGTCCGGCGTCCAGCCCCCCTGTATACCGGTTAGGCATGCGCGATACTAGATGCTGCTGGAAGATACGAGGGCGATCCGGCTCACAGCCGGACGAGGACAGCTAACGGTCAAGTAGGGCTGCGAGGAAGAGAGGGATTGTGCGGCTGCCACTCCTGGCGCTGTTGGCGAGCGGACCCGCACACGGTTACGAACTGAAGCAGGCCCTTGAGAAGCTTCTGGGCGCCGCGTACCCTCAGCCGAACGTCGGCCAGATCTACGTCACTCTGGGCAGACTGGAGAAAACCGGTCTGATCGAGGGCGAGGACGTCGAGCAGTCGGACCGCCCGAACAAGCGCATCTACCGCATCACCGACGCGGGGCGCGAGACGGTGGACGCCTGGTTCGAGCAGCCGACCGCCGAGCCGCGGGTGCGGGACGAGTTCTTCATGAAGCTCGCCCTCGCTCCGCGCAGCGGGGCCGTCAACCAGATCGCCCTCATCAACAACCAGCGCCGCCACTACCTCAACACCATGCGGGACCTGTCGAAGCTGGCCGCGGCCGAGGACCGGGACAACCGGGTCGCACAGCTGCTGATCGAGGGCGCCATGCTGCATCTGCAGGCGGACCTCGACTGGCTGGAGCGCTGCCAGGAGGAGCTGGAGGAACTGGAATGAGCCGCGACGAGCCGTGCGGCGCCATACTGCGGGCCGAGGGCCTGGCCAAGACCTACCGGTCGGAAGGCGCAGCCCCCGTCCACGCGGTGCGCGGCGTCGACCTCACCGTCCAGCGCGGCGAGTTCGTCGCCGTCACCGGACCCTCCGGCGCGGGCAAGTCCACCCTGCTGCACCTCCTCGGCGGCCTCGACCGCCCCGACAGCGGATCCATCTGGCTCGACGGCCGCCAGGTCGACACCTGCAGCGAGGCCCGCTGGGCCGTACTGCGCCGCAAGCACATCGGGATCGTCTTCCAGTTCTTCAACCTGGTCTCCAACCTCACCGTCGCCGACAACGTCGAACTGCCCGCGCTGCTGGCCGGCAGCTCCCCGCGGCAGGCCCGGGCCGCCCGCGCCGAGCTGCTCGCGGAGCTCGGCCTGGAGGGCAAGGAGAACAGCACGCCCGGCGAGCTGTCCGGCGGCGAGCAGCAGCGCGTCGCCCTCGCCCGGGCCCTGGTCAACGCCCCCAGCCTGCTGCTCGCGGACGAGCCCGCCGGCAGCCTCGACAGCAAGGGCACCCGCGAGGTGCTGCGGCTGCTCTCCCGCTTCCACCAGCGCGGCCAGACCATCCTGCTCGTCACGCACGACGCCCGGGTCGCCAGCGCCGCGGACCGGGTGATCAGCTTCTTCGACGGCCGGATCGCCGACGACGCGCCCCTCGGCGAGGGCCAGGCCCGCCGCGCGAGCGGGGTCGCCGACGTCCTCCGGCTGAAGGGCTGACCGGCGTGTGGGCCACGGCGCGCTGGGCGCACGCCGACCTGCGGGCGCACCGCGGCGCGGCCGTCTTCCTCGTCCTCGCGACGGCCGGGATCACCGTCTCGCTGCTGCTGGCCGGCGCCCTGTTCGGCTACGCGACCGACCCCTGGCAGCGGGTCTTCACCCAGTCCTCCGGCGCGCATGTGTGGATCCACGCCAAGGCCGACGCGCCCGCGGGCGGACTGAACGGTCTGGACGAGGTACGGGCCACCGCCGGGCCGTACCGCACGGTACGCACCACCGCGGCCCAGGACCCCGGCGGCTCCGGCGCTTCCGGTGGGTCCCTCGGCGCCGGCGGCTCCAGCGGCTCCAAGGTGGCGCTGGAAGTGCGCGCGGTGACCGAGCGGCCCACGACGGCCACCCCCCTGGTCGACTCCGGCCGCTGGCTGGAGCCGGGCACCGACGAGGGCGCGCGCGATGGGCGCGGCGGCATCGTGCTGGAGCGCTCCCTGGCCCGCGCGCTGTGGGCCGAGCCGGGGGACACGCTCGCGCTGCGCGGCTTCGCCGCGCCGCTGCGCGTGGTGGGCGTCGCGGACACCGCCGAGGTGCGGTACCGCGTGGGCGAGACCCCCGGCGTGGCATGGGTCCTCCCCGCCACCCTGGCCGCCTCCGACGCGGGCCGCGACCAGCGCGGCCAGACCGTCGGGCTGCGACTGGCCGATGCGAAGGACACCGACTTCGTGGTGCAGCGCGCGGTCACCGAGCTCGGCGCCGGCCAGATCACCGACGTCTCCACCTGGCGGCAGGCCAAGTCCGAGGCCGAAGGGGACAACCGGCTGCTCGGCCGACTCCTTGGCCTGTTCGGGCTCGGCGCGCTGCTCGCCGCCGCCCTCGCCGTGGGCGGGGCCATCAGCACCCGGGTACGGGGCCACCTGCGGGACATCTCCGTCCTCAAGGCCATCGGCTTCACCCCCGGCCAGGTGACCCGGATGTTCCTGGCCCAGCACCTGGGCCTGGCGCTGCTGGGCGTCACCCTCGGCGCGGTGCTCACCGAGGCCCTCGGCAGCCGCATCCCCGGGCGGCTCGGCGAGGCCGTGGCGCTGTGGCGGCAACTGCCCGAGCACGCCTGGGCGCCGCTCGCCATCCCCGGCGGCGCGTTGATCTTCATCGCCACGGCGACCTGCCTGGCCGCGTGGCGGGCCGGCCGGGTACCGCCGGTGCCCGTCGCCCGCGCCGCCCTCGCGCCGAGCCGCCGGATGTCCGGCACCGCCCGGCGTGCGCTCGGCCTGAAGGTCCCGCCCGCCCTGGTGCTCGGCTGGCGCGGCGCCTTCCACCGGCCGCTGCGCTCCTCGGCCGCGGTGGGGCGGCTCGCCGTGCCGCTGCTGCTGATCACCGTCGCGCTGGGCGCCTGGGCCACCCTGGACCGCTTCGAGTCGCACCCCGAGAAGGTCGGGCTGCCCGCCGCGCTCATCGCCCGCGCCGACGGCCTCGACGACCGCGAGCTGCGGGCGCTGCTGGCCGCGCGGCCCGACGCGACGCCCTACCCCGGCGTGGAGGTGCAGGCGCTGGTCCCCGGCCAGACCGGGACGATCACCCTGCGCGCGCTGGGCACCGACCGCGACCCGTACCCCTTCTCGGTCGCCGAGGGGCGGCCCGCCCGCGGCCCGGACGAGGCGGTGGCCGGACAGGGCCTGCTCGACCTGCTGGACGTGCGGGTCGGCGACTGGGTGCGGATGACCGTCGGCGGCACGCCGCACGTCCTGCACATCGTCGGGCGCGGCATCGAACCGGCGGACGGCGGCCGGGTGATCTCCACGACGCTCGACACCCTGCGCGAGGGCGCCGACGCGCCCCGGCCGGACTTCTACCACCTGGTGCTCAAGGGCGGCACCGACCCGGCGGCGGTCCGCGAGGCCGTGCTGGACGCCTCGGACGGCCGCGTCGACGTACGGGAGATCCCCAACCCGGCCGACCGGCTGTCCGCCGTGCGCGGGGTCACCGTCGGCCTGGTCGTGGTCCTGGCGCTGATCGGCCTGGCCGAGCTGTCGACGACGATCGGCGCGGCGGTCCGCGACCGCGGCCGCGACCTGCTCGCACTGAAGGCCATCGGGCTGACACCCCGACAGATAGCGGCGGTGATCGTGGCCGCCACGGGCTTCGTCGCGGCGGCCGCCGCCGTCGTCGGAACGTCCCTGGGCGTCTTCGCCGCCACCTGGCTGATCGACCTGCAGGGCCGGACCAGCGGCATCGGCGCGGGCATCGCCCAGTCGCCCCCGCCGGGCGTCCTGCTGCTGGTGGGCGCCGCCGCCGTCGCAGGCGCGATAGCCGTCTCCGTCTTCCCGGCCGCCCGCGCCGCCCGCCGCAGGTCCGCGGACTCCGCAGGCGACGTGCTCTGACCGTCTGCGTCCTGCCCCCGGTCACGCGGATTGCCCCCGGTCACGGGGACCGCAGCCGGGCCGCCTCCTCCCGCAGCCAGGGCAGCCTCCCGTACAGCGCCCCGCCCGGGCAGTCCGTCTCGTACCCGTCCCGATGGCCCGCGATCACATCGAGCTCCACGGACGTCCCCTTCGGGTACCGGCTCGCGTCATTGGTCGACACCATGCGCACCCGCCCCCGCGGGTCCGCGCCCGGCCGCAGCTTCCACGCCGCCAGGGCGGCGATCGCCTCCAGCATGGGGCGCGGCACCTCCTCGCCCGCGCCGAAGTGCCCCAGCGCCGCTATCCCGGTGCTCCCGGTGTTGAAGCCCTTCGTGTGCGCCCCCACCACCGCCCGGTCCACCCCGCCGGCGCGCCCCTCGTAGATCGTCCCGCACCGGTCGACGACGAAGTTGTAGCCCAGGTCGTCCCACCCCTCGCCGTGGGTGTGGTCGTCCTGCATGGCCCGCAGCATCCCGGGCACGTCCGCGCGGCAGTCGTAATCATGGGGATGATCGGTGTGGTGCACGAACACCGCCGCCACGGATCCGGCGTACCTCGGCTTCTCCCGCACCGCCGTCTCGTCCGCGTGCCACGACGCCCGGCCCACGATGGCGGGCCGCGGTGCCGCCGGGCGGGCCGCGGCCTCGTGCGGCTGCCGCGGCTCCGGCGTCCAGCGTTCCGGAGCGTCCCACGTCACCAGCAGGGCCAGCGGCACCAGCGCCACCGCCCGCGTCAGCCTGCGGGGCCACATGGGGTCCAGCGTGCTCCCGTCCGCGGGGCGTCGCCCGCCCGGGCGCCGCCGTTCGGGTGACGGGTGCGGCGGGTACCCGGACGATCCAATCAGCGGCGCACCATGGCCGTACCCGGCCGGACAGTGTTAGATGGCGCTGTGGCCGTTGCTTTTGACCGATTCCGGCGCGTATCGGTCCGGTCACTGACCGAAAAGCGCCCCAGAAGCGTTGCTGGGCAGGTCTTCGTCCTGCAGGTGGCGTTCGCCGTGCTGCTCGTCGTCGCGGCCGTGCTGGCCCTGGTCCTGCAGACCCGGACCGACAGCGACAGGGAGGCCCGCAAGCGCTCCATCGCCGTCGCGGAGACGTTCGCGCACGCCCCCGGTCTCCTGGACGCCCTCGACTCCCCCGATCCCGCCAAGGTGCTCCAGCCGATCACCGAGACGGCGCGGAAGGAAGCGGGCGTCGACTTCATCGTCGTCATGGACACGCACGGGATCCGCTACAGCCATCCGCAGCCGGACCGGATCGGCAAGAGGTTCGTCGGCACCATCGAACCGTCGCTGGCCGGGCGCGTGCACACCGAGAGCGTCGACGGCCCCCTGGGCAAAGAGGTGCAGGCGATCGTTCCCGTCACCGACCGCGGCGACATCGTCGCCCTGGTGTCCGCGGGCATGAAGGTCAAGAACGTCGACAACGCCTTCGAGCGCCACCTGCCGATCATCTTCGGCACCGGCGCGGGCGGACTCGCCCTGGCCATGACCGGCACGGCGCTGGTGGCCCGGCGACTGCGGCGGCAGACGCACGGCCTGGACCCGGCCGAGATGACGCGCATGTACGAGCACCACGACGCGGTGCTGCACGCCGTCCGCGAAGGCGTGCTCATCGTCGGCGGCGACGGCCGGCTGCTGCTGGCGAACGACGAGGCCAAGCGGCTGCTGGAACTGCCGCCGGACGCCGAGGGCCGGAACGTCGCGGAACTGCCCGGCCTGGACCCCGGCATGGCCCGGCTGATCGTCTCCGGCCGTACGGCGACGGACGAGCTGCACCCGGCCGGCGACCGGCTGCTGGCCGTGAACCAGCGCCCCACGGACCGCTACGGCGGACCCATGGGATCGGTCGCCACCGTGCGCGACTCCACGGAGCTGCAGGCCCTGACCGGCAGGATGGAGGTCACCAGCAAGCGCCTCAAGCTCCTGTACGCCGCCGGGGTCGGCATCGGCACCAGCCTGGACGTGGTGCGCACGGCCGAGGAACTGACCGAGGTCGCGGTCGCCGGCTTCGCCGACTTCGTCACCGTCGACCTGGCCGAGCCCGTCCTGCGGGGCGAGGAGCCCACCGGCGGGGGAACGCGCATGCGACGCAGCGCCGTCAAGGGCATCCGTGGCGACCACCCGCTCCTGCCCATCGACACACTGATCGACTACCCCGCCGCCACCCCGCAGGCGCGCGGATTCGGCAGCGGCCGGTCGGAGGTGGTCGCCGACCTCACCGACGCCCCGGAGTGGCGGGCACAGGACCCCGTACAGACCGGGAGGGTCACCGCCTACGGCATCCACTCCCTGATCGCGGCCCCCATCCAGGCGCGGGGCATCGTGCTGGGCGTGGCCAACTTCTGGCGTTCGGAGAAGCCCGAACCGTTCGACGAAGACGACCTGTTCCTGGCCGAGGAGCTCGTCGCCCGCGCCGGGATCAGCATCGACAACGCCCGCCGCTACACGCGCGAGCACACCGTGGCCGTGACCCTGCAGCGCAGCCTGCTGCCGCGCGCCCTGCCGCAGCAGAGCGCCCTCGACGTCGCCCACCGCTACCTGCCCGCCCAGTCCGGCGTCAGCGGCGACTGGTTCGACGTGATCCCGCTGTCCGGCAGCCGCGTCGCACTGGTCGTCGGCGACGTCGTCGGACACGGACTGCACGCCGCCGCCACCATGGGGCGGCTGCGGACCGCGGTCCACAACTTCTCCACGCTCGACCTGCCGCCCGACGAACTCCTGGGCCACCTCGACGACCTGGTCAACCGCATCGACCAGGACGAGCCGGGAACCGGCCTCGACGGAGCAGCGCCCGCAGGCGGATCCGGCATCACGGGAGCCACCTGCCTGTACGCGATCTACGACCCCGTGTCCCGGCGCTGCGCCATGGCGCGGGCGGGACACCCCCCGCCCGCACTGGTCCACCTCGACGGCCGCGTGGAGTTCCCGGACATCCCGGCCGGGCCGCCACTGGGCCTGGGCAGCATGCCGTTCGAGACCGCCGAACTGGAGCTGGCCGAGGGCAGCCGGCTCGTGCTCTACACCGACGGACTGATCGAGGACCGCACCCGGGACATCGACGTGGGGATGGAGCTGCTGCGCCATGCGCTGGCCCACCCCGACCGGTCACCGGAGGAGAGCTGCCAGGCGCTGCTGGAGGCGCTCCTGCCCGCCCGTCCCAAGGACGACGTGGCCCTGCTCATCGCCCGCACCCGGACCCTGGGACGCGACCGCGTCGCGGAGTGGGACGTGCCGTCCGACCCCGCCGCCGTCGCGGGGATGCGCGCCGCCGTCAGCGGGCAGCTGGCCGACTGGGGCCTGTCGGACCTGGAGTTCACCACGGAGCTGGTCCTCAGCGAGCTGATCAC
Organism: Streptomyces sp. XD-27; assembly: GCF_030553055.1. Classification (NCBI taxonomy): domain Bacteria; kingdom Bacillati; phylum Actinomycetota; class Actinomycetes; order Kitasatosporales; family Streptomycetaceae; genus Streptomyces; species Streptomyces sp. XD-27. The sequence continues at coordinate 859,054 of NZ_CP130713.1, read as the reverse complement.
GAACGCCATCCGCTACGGCTCACCGCCGATCAGGGTACGGCTGCTGCGCGACCGCACCCTGATCAGCGAAGTGTCCGACGGCAGCAGCACCTCGCCCCACCTGCGGTACGCGGCCACGACGGACGAGGGCGGCCGAGGGCTGTTCCTGGTCGCCCAGATCGCCGAACGCTGGGGCACCAGGTACACCCCCGACGGCAAGGTCATCTGGGCCGAGCAGCCACTGCCCCCCGGCGGCGACGCCGGATAGGGCGCGGCACTCCTACGGCCGCGCCGGGCGCAGCATCTGGCCGCGCGCCAGCCCGCGGTACATGTCGCTGTCGGCCAGCAGTTCCTCGTGTGCTCCGGAGGCGACGGCACGCCCCTCATGCAGGACGACGATGCGGTCGGCGTGCCGCACGGTGGACAGCCGGTGTGCGATCACCAGCACCGCGCACTCCTGCGTGATCTCCTTCATCACCCTCGTCAGAGCAGCCTCGTTGATCGCGTCGAGGTGGGAGGTCGGCTCGTCCAGCAGGAGCAGTGAGGGCCTGGTGAGCAGGGCCCGGGCCAGTGCGACGCGCTGGCGTTCCCCCGCGGACAGGGTACGGCCGCGCTGGCCGAGCGGACCGTACAGGCCACCGGGCAGCCGCTGGACCACCTCGTCCAGCTGAGCGAGTTCGACCACTCGCCGGACGTCGGCCTCGGTGGCCTCCGGTGCGGCGTAGGTGAGGTTGTCCCACAGCGTGCCGTCGATGACATGCGTGCCCTGGTCCACGATGGCGAGCCGCGAGCGGCACTGCCCGCGCCCCAGCTCGGCCGCGGGACGGCCGTCGAACAGCAAGGTCCCGGAGTCCGGTTCGTAGAACCGGGTCACCAGCGCGAAGAGCGTGCTCTTGCCCGCACCCGACGGGCCGACCAGGGCGACCTGCTGCCGGTGGGGGACGGTGAGCGAGACACCGCGGAGCACCGGGCGCTCCGGAACGTACCCGAAGCAGACGTCCCGCACAGCCAGGACAGGCGTCGGGTCCTCGCCGTCCGCGGACCGGTCCGTACACCGGAAGACGGGGGCGCGTTCCTCCGGTTCCACGGGCAGCGCCAGCGCCTCCTCGATGCGCTGGAACGCCCCCATGCCACGCTGGATCAGACCGATCGCCCCGAACACCGATGACAACGGCACCACGAGATACGAGGCGTAGAGCAGGAAGGCGACCAGGTCCCCGAGCGAGTTGGCGTCTCCGCCCACCCGCAGCCCGCCGATGACCAGGACGATCAGGAACGAACCCCCGACGGCGAGTTCGACCGCCGGACTCGTCAAGGACCCCAGCCGCGCGGTCCGTACGCCCGCGCTGTACGCCGCCTCGACGCGCTCTCCGATGCGGGCGGCCTCCCGCTCCTCGGCCCGGTGGACCCGTACCAGGGGCAGCGCCCCGAGCGCCCGCTCCAGATCGGCGGCGAGCTGGCCCACGGCTCCCTGCATCCGCTCTGCCGCGGCCCGGAGCCCGCGCAGCAGCGAGGCCACCACCACCGTCGCCGCGGCGACCGTCAGGGTGACCAGGACCATCAGCAGGGGGTCGAGCCACAGCATCAGGGCCACGGCCCCCGCGGCGACCGTCGCCCCCGTCGCCAGGTCGACCAGCGCCTGGGCCACCACCTCCCGCAGCAGCGTGGTGTCGGCGGTGACCCGGGAGATGAGGTCACCGCTGCGGTGCTTGTCGTACTCCCGCATCTCCACGCGAAGGAGCCGGGCCACCAGGCCATGCCGCAGCCCCCGCACCACGCCCTCCCCGGTGCGCTCCAGGACGAAGCGCCCCACCGCCCCGGTCGCCGCCTCGGCGACGAAGACGGCGGCCAGGAGCAGCACCAGCGGCCAGTACGCACGGCCCTGACCGCCGGCGTCGACAATGCCCCTGGCGAGTAGCGGCTGCGCCAGCCCCAGAGCCGAACTCGCCAGGGTGAGCAGCGCCGCGGCGGCCATGGCGGGCCGGTGCTCGGCGGTGAGCCGGAACATGGCGGTGATCGAACTCCGGGTGGAGTGCCCGCCCGTTCCCGACGCTGCGTCGACGGATATCCCCTGCGTCTCCTCGCCGACCGCGACGGATCCGCTCATTCTGCCGCGCGTCGCACCGGGGCGACGGCCATGAGCCGGGTGAAGTACCCGTCGGGTACGCCCTCGCCCACGGGGGAACCGTCGGCCTCCACCCAGGCGTGGGCCGTGAACGGGGGCACCACGCGCACCCCGGTGACCCATGTCGGCCAGCGGCCCCGCAGCCGGCACAGCAGCGCCGCGCCCAGCGACCTGGGGAGGCAGCCGCGCGGCCCGGCACAGCGCAGGCTCACCGCGCACATCGCGTCGCGCGCCGACTTGGCCTGGTCGGCGGAGGCCGGAGCGGCCCCGCGCCGCACGATCTCCAGCACCGACCGGATCCGGCGCGGTGGCAGCAGGGACAGGGCCACGGCGGGGACGAGGACGGCGCGGGCGGCCAGCCGCTGGGCGAAGGGAACCCCGGTCGGCCGCTCCACCACGCTCGGTGTCGTCATGCGGCCAGCCCCGAATCCCGCAGTTCCCGGACCAGGTCGGCGACGTCCCGCGCGGCTTGCGCACGGTCGATGTCGAACTCCGCGATGAGCGCGTCGACCGCCTCCGGCTCCGCCCCGCCGTCGAGCAGGGTGCGGACCACCAGCGCGCCGGTGGGATTGAGTTCCCAGTAGTGTCCGCCGCGCTCGTCGAGAAGCACCGTGCCGTAGTCGGTCTCCGCGGTGGAGACACCGGCACGGAGTCGCAGTGTCATGTGATGAAGCCCCTTTCTGCCTGAACACCGGTGGAATGTGACCTACGAACTGGTAGGCACCGCTTTGTCCTTCGCGGGAGTCAGTCCGCGCAACCAGACCTCGCAGGCGATCGTGGTGTAGAGGATCCCCTTGCTCAGCCCTGGAGAGGAGGGTCGTCTGGCCAACTGCCGCAAGGCATCGACGTCCACGAGCCCGAGCTCTGCCAGCCGTGAGTCCTCCCACAACGCCATCAGGTCGCCGCGGTGTTCACGGAGACCGTTGGCGGCGTCCATCGACGCCTCGGCCTTGTTGGTACGGCTGAGGCACGCCTCCGGAACGACCCCTCGCATGGCGGCGCTCAGCAGGGGTTTGTACTGCCAGGGCGTGACCCGCTCGCTCGGCCGGACGGCGAGACATGCCTCGATCACGCGGTCGTCGAAGAACGGTGACGCCATCGGCAGGCCCGCGCGGGCGGCCATCCGGTCCCACTGGCGGATGATGCGGGTGCAGGAGCGGATCGCCTCCAGGTCGGTGTGCATGCCGCGGTCGCGGTGGAGCGGTGCGACGCTCGCCGCGGCCTCGCGCAGCGCCCGCCTGACCATCCGCTCCGCGTCCGCGGTGACCCAGTGGAACAGGCGCGGTGACATGCCCCAGCCGAGTCCGTTGCTGACGGACGAGGGCAGGGGGCCGCGCAGTTGGCGGCTGGAGTCGGCGAGCCATCGTCCGTACGGTCGACTGTCGGCCAGCGCCCGCGCGGTACCGGCGAGCGGCCAGTGCCACAGGGCCCGGAAGCCCCGCAGCTGCTGCAGGGCGAACAACGGGCGCGTGCGGAGCAGCCGGTGGTAGTACGCCTCCGAACACCACGCGACATGGTCGCCGCCGATGCCGGTGAGATGGAGGCGGCTGCCCCGTTCCGCCAGTCCCGGCAGATGGTGCAGGGCCCGTGACCGGTCCATGACGCCGATGGTCGGCTCGTCCATCGGATCGTCGATGTCCAGCAGGTCGGTGTAGACCAGCGGTGAGGCGTCGGCGTCCCACACCACGTGCTCGACGTCCGGCAGGAAGGTGACGGCCTTCTCGGCCCACTGGAGATCGGTGTCGGCGGGGTCCCGCCCCGGCCAGGTGCTGGCCACCACCTTGGCCGGTGACCGCGCGGCCAGAAAACAGACGGAGGTGGAGTCCAGGCCGCCGGAGAGGTCGCAGCTGACCACGCCGCCGCCCCGGGTCCGGGCATCGACAGCCTCGGTGAGCGCCTCCCGCACGATCGGCGCGCCCTCGGCCAGGGGCCGGGTCGGCTCGGGGGGTGTCCACCAGCGTGACCGCCGGGCCGTCCGGCCGTCCGGCTCGATGATCAGGGCGTCATCCGGCGGCACGGCCGCGATGCCGCGCCAGACGGAGGACTCGAACAGGGGATAGGGGGCCGGCCACATCAGCCGGATGGCCAGCTGCTCGGGATCGGGTTCGGCGCCGATCGCGGCGGCGAGCAGATCGGCGTGGCTGGCGGCGACCCGCACGCCGCCGACGGACGCGTCGAAGACGAGCCGGAGACCGGAGGCGGCGCCCTGCACGCGCACCCGCCCTCCGGAGGAGGCCACGAGATGGAAGCTGCCTGGCAGCGTACGCGCCAGCGTCTCCAGCTCGGCGAGGTCGCGCAGTCGGGCGGCGCGACGCTCCAGCTCGCTGGTGTCCACGGGGCAGCATCCGATGACGGCGAGCGAGGTCTGCCCCGCTCGCACGCTCACGCACTCGTGCTCGCCCCACTCGCCGATCAGCCATGGCCGTCCCGAGGCATGGGACAGCGTCCGTGTTCCTGGGCGGGTAAAGAAGCGGGCCGCGGCTGCCGCGTCCGCGCAGTCCGGGAGGACTGCGAAGTGCGCGTCGCCGGGGCCCGCCCCCGCACTCTCGTGCAACTCAGGCATGAGTTCGGATCAGAGAACCGTCAGCCTCAGTTCTTGCTGAAGATGAGTCGGTCGTTCCCGCTGCTCTGGAGCAGCCCCGTCTTCTTACGGAACGTGCCGAGTCGGACCAGAGCCGGGGCTTCGTACGACTTCTTCATGCCATCTCCTCATGCGATTCGCCCGCGAGCTCATCGAGCTTGCGGGGCAAGGGATTTGCGACGCGGATGAGACTATCCCTCTACCCCCTATCGTGTTCAATACATGTATTAAAAGTCATTTAATAGGACTAACGGGGGCCATGAATGGGTGCGCGGCGCGCGGTGCCCGGCCGTTCTGCATAATCAGTGCGTCTTCGGGCGCTAGGGAGGAAGAGCAGGTGGGATCGGAGATACCTGGGAGAGCCGCCGGCGCTGGAGAGCCGCCGGGCTGGGGGCTCGCGCCCTCGGCCGACTCGACGGTCAGGCCCCTGCTCGGGTCCGCGGACGCCGGGCCCGCCGCGGCGGACGTCGACTTGTTCGCCGCCGCGCCGGACGCCCCCGGCCTCGCGCTGCACGAGCCGGTCGAACTGGGGCCGGTGGAGCCCGGCCGGGCGGCGCACCGCCGCCGCGCGCCACGCTCCCGTAAGACCTCCGCTGTGGTCGGCGCGGTCGTCGCGACCGCCGCCACGGCGGGGCTGGTCTCCCTCGCCGTCTCGCTGTTCAGCGGTTCGGACCGGGCCGACCGGGCCGTACCCGACGGCGATTCCCTGACTCCGCGGCTGATCCTCCCCACCCACCTCCCCTCCGGCGACGCCTCCCGCGCGCGGCCCACCGCGCCGCCGAGCGGCTCGCCGTCGGTCAAGTCGCCGTCCCGTCGCACCACTTCGTCGCCGACGGCCGCGCCCGAACCGGGCCCGTTCCGGTCGGCGCCCCCCAGCGTCGGCACCGCCCGTCAGCCGGCCGCGGCCACGGGCACTCCGGAGGACGGCCCGGTCCTCAAGCCCGGCAGCCGCGGCTCCGAGGTCGTCGAACTACAGCAGCGCCTCGCCCAGGTCGGCCTCTACGACGAGAGCGCCGACGGCAGGTACGACGGCGGTGTGCGGTACGCGGTGCTGCGCTATCAGCAGGGATACGGGGTCGAGGGCGACGGCGAGGGCGTGTACGGCCCCGGCACCCGGCGCTCCCTGGAGGCGCGCACCACGCGGCCGTAGCCGTCCACGGCGCGTTCAGGGCCTGATCTGGTCTGGACTCTTCGTGCGCCCGCTCTTATGGTGCGATTGCTCCGGCGCCCCGCACACCGTCCCCAGGGGGTACCTCCCATGCCCGAAGGCATGGAGGAGCGCCGGAGCTCGGCATGCGCAAGACCCGGGCGCGCCGTCGCCGTACGACGGTTCCTCGCGCCCGGGCGTGTTCGGTCCAGCAAGTCGTTCAACCCCACGTGGAGCGCCGCCCGGGGCCGCTCGAGCCTTCCCGGCACGCTCCCCTGACGACTGATCGGAGAACCATGCCGCGCCTACTGTTCGCTGGTGCCGCCATAGCGGCGCTCTGCGCGACAACGCTGTCCACGCAGAGCGCGTCCGCGGAGATCACCGAGCCGCCGGACAAGATGCAGATCGAGATCGCCACCGTCAACGGATCGGGTTGCAGACCCGGCAGCGCCGCCGTGGCCGTCTCCCCGGACAACACCGCCTTCACCGTGACGTACAGCGAGTACCTCGCCCAGGTGGGCGTCGGCTCCAAGCCGACCGACTTCCGCAAGAACTGCCAGCTCAACCTGATCGTGCACGTCCCGCAGGGCTTCACCTACGCCATCGCCAGTGCCGACTACCGCGGGTTCGCCCACCTGGAGCGCGGCGCGAGCGCGGTGCAGAAGGCGTCGTACTACTTCCAGGGTTCCGCGGAGACGACACCGGTCAGCCATCCCTTCCAGGGGCCGCGCAGCGACAACTGGCAGGCCACCGATGTCACCGACATCGGGACGATCGTGTGGGCGCCCTGCGGTGAGCGCCGGAACTTCAACATCAACACCGAACTGCGGGTCAGCGCCGGCACGTCGGATCCCACGACGACCACCAGCTTCATGACGATGGACTCCACGGACGGCGACATCAACACCGTGTACCGGCTCAAGTGGAAGGAGTGCCCGGCGAAGAAGCCGTGACCCGGAGCCGCGTGGGACGGCTTCGGGCCGTCCCACGCGGCGTCCGCGTATCACGCCGTGGCGGGTCGCGCCGCGGCTCGCGCGGCCGGTGCCAGGCGGCCGGTGCGGTGCAGGCCGAGGACGGCCAGCGCGCACGCGCCTCCGACGGCGGCGAGGATCGCCCAGGGCAACGCCGGCGCCCCGGCGGCGCGGGAGGCGTCCAGCGCCGCGCCGGTGAGCAGGTTCCCCAGGGTGATGCCGATCCCGCAGATGGTGTTGTAGAGGCCGTAGTGCGTGGCCACGTACCGGTCTTCCGCCAGCGCGACGATCGTGTCCATCTCGAACGGGTACGCCAGCATGGTGCCCAGCGCCAGCAGCAGCGCCGATATCAGCGGTGGCACCACGGCCAGCGCCCAGCGGGCCGGCCCCCCGGCGGGCACGGGCACCGCAGCGGCGGCCAGCGGCGGCAGGAAGGCGGCCCCGAGCGCGGCCAGCCCGGCGACCAGGGAACGCCCCGCTCCCAGCCGCCGCTTGCACCAGGCGGTCAGCCGGGTCTGCCACCAGATGGTGGACAGCCCGGAGGCGGCGAACAGCAGGGCCACGCCGATGGTGTTGACCTGACCGTCCCCGGCCACCCGCCGTACCTCCAGCGGCAGGGCCAGGTAGACCTGGAAGGACAGCGCGTACGAGCCGATCATCGCCACGGAGAACAGCAGGAAGGGCCGGTTCGTCACGACCGTGCGCCACTGGGAGAGCACGGACGCCACCGACCTGTCGCTGTCCCGCGGCGCGGTACGGGCCGGCAGCGCCCGCAGCTGCACCGCGGCCAGGACGGCGAAGACACCCGCGGCGACCAGGCAGGTGAGGCGGAAGCTCACTCCTGTCAGCGCCAGCCCCACCAGCGGGCCCAGCAGGATCCCGGCCTGGTAGAAGACGTTGAACAGCGCGAACGCCTCCACTCGCCGCTCGCCCGAGTCCTGCGCCAGATACGCCCGCACGGCCGGGTTGAACAGGGCGCCGGCCAGGCCGGTCGCCGCCGACGCGGCCAGCAGCGCGGGCAGGGAGTCGACCAGCCCCAGCACGGCGAAGCCGACGATACGCAGCATCAGGCCGGCGATGATCAGCGGCTTGAAGCCGAAGCGGTCGGCCAGGGTCCCGCCGAAGAGGAACATGCCCTGCTGGCTGAAGTTGCGCACGCCCAGGATCAGACCGACCGTCCACGCGGCCAGCCCCAGGTTCCCGGCCAGATGCTGGGCCAGGTAGGGCATGAGCATGTAGAAGCCGAGGTTGATGGTGAACTGATTGGCCATCAGCAGCTGGACGCTGCGCGGATGTGAGCGCACCTGCGCGAGGGTGGTCTTCACGCGCCCGCCTCCGCCGAGGAGTCGGCTTCCTCCGGCGCGGCATCGGCCTGCTCATCCGGCGCGGCGGACAGGGTGAGCGGGTCCACGACGTCCGCGCACCGGGTCCAGCGCGTGACCTCCTTCTCGGCCGCGCTGCCCACCACCTCCGGTTCGGGGGCGGGCGCGGAGTCGAGCAGCCCGTGGGCGGCGCAGTAGTCGTCGTCGTACACGGTTCCGAGATAGCGCTGCGGCCCGTCGGGGAAGATCGCCGCGATCCGGGTCTCGGCGGGCAGCGTACGGGCCAGCCACCCGGCGACCAGGGCGACCGCGCCGACGCTCCAGCCTCCGGTGGCGTAGTGGGACGCGGCGAGCCGGCGGCAGGTCCACACCGCCTCGGCCGGTGCCACCCAGTGCACCTCCCCGAAGTTCTCGTAGGCGACGTTGCGCGGGTAGATGCTCGATCCCAGCCCGCGCATCAGCCGCGGCCGTGCGGGCTGCCCGAAGATGGTCGAGCCCACGGTGTCCACGCCCACCAGCCGCAGCCCGGGGTAGAGCTGACGCAGGACCCGGGAGACGCCCGCCGAGTGCCCGCCGGTCCCCACGCTGCACACCAGTACGTCGATGTGACCGAGTTCGGACGCCAGCTCCAGCGCGAGCGGGGTGTACGCGGCGACGTTGTCCGGGTTGTTGTACTGGTCGGGGCACCACGCGTCGGGGTGGCGCGCCATCAGCTGGGCCACGCGTTCGCGGCGCGCCTGCTGCCAGCCGCCGGTCGGATGCGGCTCGGAGACCACGTTGACCTGGGCCCCGTACGCGGTCAGCAGCTGCGTCATGGACCGCTCCAGGCCGGGGTCGGTGACCAGCGTGACCGGATGGCCGTGGACCATGCCGGCCAGGGCGAGCCCCAGGCCGAGGGTGCCGCTGGTGGACTCGATGATCCGGCCGCCCGGGCGGAGTTCGCCCCGAGCGCGGGCGCGCTCGACCATGTGCAGGCCGGGGCGGTCCTTGATGCCGCCGGGGTTGAAGCCCTCCAGCTTCGCCCAGAAGCCGCGTCCGGCGGGGGCCAGCGGCTCCGACACACGGAGCAGGGGAGTGTTGCCGACGAGCCCGGAGACTCCGGACTGGGGCACGGCGGGGAGGGGGGTGGGGGTCTGAGAGCGCATCTTTTCCTCTCGATGCCGCACGCGTTTCGATGCCGCATGCGGTGCGGATGCGGGTGCGGGCGCATGGGTCGGCCCTCCCGCGCCGAAGAGGGCAGCGGGAGAAGGGCGGACGGATGACAGGGAGGTGCCGGGAGGAACCGGTCGCGCAGGCGCCAGGGACGCACGCGAGAGGGTGGGACGGAGCGCGGGCGCGCTGGAAATCGCCGACGGCCGGTTCGGACCGTGTCGGCCTAGATCCGCAGGATCGCCGGGTCTCCGACAGGCGGCGGGGGCGTCTCGGCCGGGCCGCGCCGCGTCACCGCGCCACGGTGCACGGGCGCGGACGGGACCGCGGCCGGCGGGGCCGCGCACGGCGTCGGCAGGTCGATGCCGTGCTGGGGCTTGCCGGACAGGCAGTCCAGCTCGGCGTGGCCCGGCTCCCCGTGGTCGTGGTGGCCGGGGCCGAGACGGGGCTCGGCGTGGTCGGCGGCCGCCGCCACGGCGGTTCCGCCGCCGTCCGCACGCGCATGCGCGGTGTGCACGGGTGCCGCGGCCGTGACGGAAGAGCCCGCGGTCATATGGCCCGCGACGCTCTCGCCGCTGAGTCCGTGCGTGTACAACAGGCCCAGCAGCAGCGCCGCCAGCCACAGCGCGCGAACGGGACCCGCCGACGTGGGGCGGGTCCGCAGCAGGCTGGAAGTCGGCCGGGCCGTGACCATGCCGTGATCCTAGCCGCACCGCGCCATCGCATCGTAGGCGCCCCGTACGAACCGTGTGTGAATCGGCCACCGCGCATATCCGGGCTGATGCCCCGACACGTCGCCGCGCTGGTCGCCATGTCCGCCGTCCGCGCCGCCGGTGGCGGATGATCGAGCCATGCCGCCGGTGTACCGGCGGAGCAGTCGTACGAGTGTGGTGGGAGGCGGTGTGGGCGAGCATCCGGTGATCGGGTATCTGGTGTGGGCGGTCCTGTTCGGCGCCCTCTTCACGTGGGAGGGCATCTCCCTGATCCGGACGGACGATGCCTTTCCGACCCTCAGCGACGCCATGCGCGCGGTCATGCGCTATCCGGTGGGCCGCTGGGCGCTGTTCGCGCTGTGGCTGTGGTTCGGCTGGCACACCTTCGTCCGCGGCTGGCACTTCCTGCTCCGGGACGGGCAGGCCCCCGAATAGTCCCGCCGGCGGCGACCGAAGGGCCCGGTTGTGCTCCCCACCCCGACGAACATCGCGGTCATGCTGGCCGGCTATCTGCTGATCATGGGCTACCTCGCCGTCGGCCTGAGCGTCCTGCGCCGGCACCCGGTCCGGAACGGGCGGGGGACCGGCGCGGGCGGCCGGGGCGCCGGACGTGTTCCGGTCGAACCCCGCAGGCGGGGCTGGCCCGGCCTCGTGCGGCAGGTGCTCGGTACCGCCGTCGGCGGATACCTGCTGCTGATGGTCGTGGTGGTGGGCTACTACTACGGGGTGGCGCGCGTGGCGGGGCACTTCCTGGCGAGCGCGTTCACCGGTTCCGCGCTGATGGCGGGCATCGCCCTGCCCGTCTTCCTCATCGCGTCCTGGGCGTCCGAGCGTCGTCGCTCCCGGCGCGGCCGGCGGGCACAGCCGCCTACGAGCGGGCGGCGCCGGGCGTGACGCGGGTGGGCGAGCGGCGGCCCCTCGGGCTCGAATTCCCGAAACGCCAGGTCGGGTAGGCGACGGGCACGCTCCGTGCACGGGGCCGTGGGCGGATTCCGGCAGGCGCCGGGGTGCGCCCGCGGCGTGGCCGGGTTACGTATGGTCTGTGACTCGGGCAGCACACGTGCCTCACGACGGACACGTTGTGAACGCGGCCTGTGTGGCACGGGCGTGCCTGGGGAGTGCCCGGCGGGGCGATGTGGCAGGGACGTGGCTCCCTCATGACGGGAGTGCCCGCGGCCCTGCGGGTTCCGGACCCGGTTTCCGGGTCTGTGCCCTGATTGCCGGGCCTGTCCCCCCTCTGGAGGTTTGAGTTGAAGCGCACAAGCATACGCAAGCATCATTCGGTCATCGCCGGTGCGGGCGTGGTGGCGCTGGCCACCGCCGCGATCACCCTGCAGAGTGCGACCGCGGTTCCCGCCGCTGACCCTGCCCCTCTGACCGCCGGCGCGGCCGGGAAGCTGGCCACGACCATCAGCTCCGACCTCGGTGCCGACGCGGCCGGTTCCTACTACGACGCCAAGGACCGCAAGCTTGTCGTCAACGTGATGAACGCGGCCGCCGCCAAGAAGGTGCGCGCGGCCGGTGCCGAGGCCAAGGTCGTCAAACACTCGCTCCAGTCGCTGGACGAGGCCCGCGAGACCTTGAAGAGCAAGGCCACCATCCCCGGCACGGCCTGGGCGATGGATCCGAAGCTCAACAAGGTGGTCGTCACCGCCGACCGCACGGTCAGGAGCACCGCCCTGGCCCGGCTGAACAAGGCGGTCTCCTCGCTCGGCGACCGGGCCACGGTCCAGCGTACGACGGGCACGATCCAGCCACTGATCGCCGGTGGCGACGCCATCTGGGGCGACAGCGCCCGCTGTTCGCTCGGCTTCAACGTCACCAGGGCCGGGCGGCCGTACATCCTGACCGCCGGGCACTGCACCAGCCGGGTCCAGAGCTGGTCCGCCACGCGGGGCGGCCCGGAAATCGCCTCGACGACGGGCAGCAGCTTCCCGGGTGACGACTACGGCATCGCCGCGTACACCGCCACCGTCAGCCACCCGAGCGCGGTGAACCTGTACAACGGCAGGACGCAGCCGATCACGCGGGCGGCCGATCCGATCGTGGGCCAGCGGGTGCTGCGCAGCGGCAGCACCAGCCGCGTGCACAGCGGCTCCGTGCTCGCGGTCAACGTGACCGTCAACTACGCGCAGGGCACGGTCGAGGACCTGATCCACACCTCGGTCTGCGCCGAGCCCGGCGACAGCGGCGGCTCGCTCTTCGCGGGCAGCACGGCGCTGGGTCTGACCTCCGGGGGCAGCGGTGACTGCACCCTGGGCGGTACGACCTACTACCAGCCGGTGGCGGAAGCCCTTCGGGCGACCGGTTCGCGGATCGGCTGACAGCGGTTCACCTCCTCGGTCTGCCGGGCGGGCTCACCTGCGAGCCCGCCCGGCAGCCGCGCCGAAGAGCTGTGTCCAGTACGTGCCCGAGGCGCCGCCGGCCGCGTAGCCGATGCCTATGTGCGTGAAGTCGGGCCGCAGGATGTTGGCCCGGTGGCCCGGGCTGTTCATCCATCCCTCGACCACCTCGGCGGGTGTGCGCTGGCCGCAGGCGATGTTCTCGCCGATCCCTCGGTGGGCGCACCCCGCGGCAGCGGCCCTGTCCCACGGCTGGTGCCCCTCCGGGCTGGTGTGGGAGTAGAAGTCGCGGGCGACCATGTCGTCGCTGTGCGCTTGCGCGGCGGCCGTCAGGCGGGGGTCGGGGGCGAGCGGGGCCAGCCGGGCGGCGGCCCGCCGGGCATTGGTGAGGGCGATGACCTCCGACGCCGTACGCGCCAGCCCGGCCGCGGTGAAGGGCTCGGCCCACAGCGCCGTCCAGTAGACATCGCCCGAGCCGCCGTGGACCGCCCGGCCGACGCCCACATGGACGAACGTCCTGTCCCGGAACGGCCCGCCGCGCCGCTCGTCGGCCAGGCAGTAGTCGACGAACGCGGCGGGGTACGGGGGCCCGAGACGAGGTGCTCGGCGACGGCCAGGCACGCGTATCCGCCGGCGGCGATCCGGTGGTGGACCGATGTCCCGCCGGGTCCCACGGCATCGAGCCGGCCGTGGGCGGCCATGGCCTCGGCGTGGGCCTGTGCCGCGGCGGCGAGCCGGCGTTCGAGGACCACCGGCGGGCAACCGAAGCGCAGGCGTGCGGCGTTGACCGCGCCGACGAACCCGTCGACGGTCGGTGCGGCTACGGCCGCCCTGTTGTGCCCGGTGCCTGGCCGGCCTACGCCACCGGCGTCCGGCACGGCGTGGGCACCGGGCGCGGCGTCGGCGTCGTCCACGACGTCGACGCCGAAGTCGCGTGCCACGCCGGCCAGTCCGTCCGCGTACCCCTGGCCGAGGGCCCGCAGCTTCCACTGGTCGCCCCGACGGTAGAGCTCGGCGAGCAGCAGGACCGTCTCCCGCGCCGGCCGCGGCGGCGTGAAGCGGGCGACGGGCGCTCCGCCCTCCCGCGCCACGCTCATGCACGGCACCGGCAGCAGCCCGAGCGGGGTGCCGGGATCGGCGGGGGAGACCACGACCGTGACCCGGCTCGCGCCGGAGCGCAGCAGCCGCGGCCGCACGGTCACGGCGTCACCGTGCAGCCGGGCGCCCGGCGCCGAGGGCTGGTTGAAGAACACGAAGTCGCCGTCCCCGGCGACCTTTCCCCCGTCATCGGTGATCAGCACGGACAGATCGAAGGGGCCGGGCACGCGAATGACCAGCGCGCCGTCCGGCAGCACCGTGTTGCCACCGGGCACCAACTCGTCCATGTCCACCCCCTGGAGGGGCCGCGCCGACGACGGCTCCACCCACCCGGGGAACGTGTTCAGCGCAGGGCGCGTTCCCGCCAGTGGGCGTATTGCCGCAGCGGATCCCCGTCCAGCCGCCACGGCCAGGCGGTGACCCGGCCCTCGATCAGCGTGAACACGGCGGCGGCGTCGGCCGGGCGGTTGGCCTGGGACAGCGCGTACGCCAGGACGTTGAGGTCGGCCAGGGCGGCGGCGTGGCTCAGGAAACCGGGCCGCGTCCACTCCGTGAACGCCTGGTCCAGGGCGTTGGCGGCGGGCGGGTGTGTCCACTGCCGGTCGGCGAGGAGCCCGTTGATGCCGCCTTCCCGCACGATCCTGTGGTGGTTCTGGACGGCCGCCGCCAACTCCACGCCGACGGCCGGGGCCGCGGACGGGATGCGGGACCGGACGGTGTCGATGAAGTCGCGCAACTGGACGTGGGAGCCGCATTCCTCGGGGAGAGGTAGCCGAGCATCTGGAGGTACGCCTCCCGGTTCCAGGCGTCGCGCGCGGTCGCCTCGCGCCAGACGGGGAAGACCTCGCGCGAGGGGGCCTGGAGCGACCGCAGCACCGCCAGCAGCACGACCCACGGCGTCGGGTCCTGCGGCGCCAGCTCCGTGGCCCGGTGGCACCGGTCGACGGTCGCCCGCTCGTCGGCCATGGTGCCCGACCGCTGGGCGCGCACCAGGTCCACCCACGCCTGGAACGTCAGCGCCTGGGCGCTGCCGGGACGGCGGACGACCCAGGCCTCGGCGAGGTTGCCGGCCTGGGCGGTCTCGGCCAGTACAGCCATTCGGTGGGTCTGCCGGTCCCAGTCCGCGCTCTGCGTGATCACGCTCTCGATCTGGTCGACGTGCAGGTCCCGCAGGCCGGGGGTGGGCGGAGCCTGCAATTGCACCAGCACCCGGCCCAGGGCGCTGTCGTCGAGTTCAGGGGTGAGGCGCGGAGCGGACTTCCGACGTATTCCGAAGAGCATGTGCGGAGCGTACGGGGGGTGTCGCTCCCGTAGGAGATCATGGAACAGATCGTTATCCCGGGGGGAAAACTGAGACGCTACCTGTCCGTATGCCGGAATCGCGCCCTCTCAAGGTCCGGACTAACCCGCTGCCCGCTCTTCCGTGCCGGCGGCCGCCCAGGCTGCCCATGGCCCCAGGGCGAACCCGTCGCCCTCCCTGCGGACCTCCACGGCACCCGCCCCGCCGAAGTGCGCGGGGACGACCAGCTCCCGCTCGTCGGCGGCCCGCCGGAGAATCCGGCGGCGGCTGGCCGCCGCCTGTTCCGGGTCGAGGCAGAAGCAGCTGTTGCAGGAGGGCCGGAGGATCTGCACCGGGCTGTGCAGGAGATCGCCGACGAAGACCGCACGGTCGCTCCCGGAGGCGAGGCGCAGCACGGACGAGCCGGGGGTGTGGCCGGGCGCGGACTCCAGGGTGAGATGTGCGTCGATGCGGTGCAGGCCGTCCCACAGCACGGCCTGTCCGGCCCGGTGAACGGGCGCGATGCTGTCTTCGTAGATCAGGCGGTCGTCCTCGCGCAGGCCGTTGCCGTACGCGTTGTCCGGACCGAAATGGGCGTCGTCGGCGGCCGGGATGAGGTACTGGGCGTTGGGGAACGTCGGGACCCACTCCCCGTCGGTGCCGGAGGTGTTCCAGCCGACGTGGTCGCCGTGGACGTGGGTGTTGACGACGACGTCGACGTCCTGCGGGCGGATGCCGGCCCCCGCCAGGCGGCCGAGGAAGTCGCCCTGCCAGTGGTGGAACCGCGGCGAGCCGGGCCGCTCGCGCCCGTTGCCCACCCCGGTGTCGACCAGGACGGTCCGCCCGCCGCTGCGCAGCACCCAGGTCTGCAGCGCTACGACGGCCCGGTCGCCATCCCGATCCCAGTGGTCCGGCGCCAGCCAGTTCTCGTTCTCCTTCCACGCCTCGGCGTCTGACCCCGGAACGATGTCGCGGGCGGGCGCGAACGGGCCCTGCCACTCGACGACCCGGATGACCTCGACATCCCCCAGCACGATGCGCTGCGCGCTCTCATTCGTCATGGACTCGACCCTAGAAGGCCCGACTGAGCCTCTCAATGCGCATTCGAGTCAGGAACATACGTATTCGTCTCACTTCTGATGCAGGAGATATCCTGCGCCGATGGACGTGGTGAGCGACGCGATCTCCGTCGTGCGCCTTGGGCGGCCCTCGTTCGACCGGGTGCGGGTGGGTGGGAGCTGGTGCGTGCGGCTGAGGCCGTACGACGGCGCGGGCTTCCACGTCGTCCTGGAGGGCGGCTGCTGGCTGCTGCCCGACGGCGGCGCCCCGGTCTCCCTCGGCGTGGGCGACGCCGTGCTGGTGCCGCACGGCACGGGACACGTGATGGCCGATTCCCCGGTCGACGCGGCGGCCGTGGCGAAGGCGGTGCCGTTCGAGCAGTGGCGCGACGGGGCCGGCTCGCGCACCGGGCCCGATCGCGGCGAGGTGGAGATGCTGTGCGGTAAGTACCGGCTCGACCGCAGCCGCCTGCACCCGCTCATGGCGGAGCTGCCCAAGGTCGTGCACCTGCCGAACCGGGTGGGCGGCCACCCCGAGCTCCGCGCCGCCGTCGACCTGCTGAGCGGCGAGTTGGACGCGCGGCGGCCCGGCTCCTGCATAGCGCTTCCGAGCCTGCTCGACCTCCTCCTCGTCTACATGATCCGATCCTGGATGGCCGAGGGCACGAGCGGGGCGTGGCCCGGCGTTCTGGGTGACCCGGTGACGGCCGCCGCCCTGCGGGCGCTGCACTCGGACCCGGCCGCCCCGTGGACCAGCGCACGCCTGGCCGCGGAGGTCGGCGTCTCCCGTCCCACCTTGGCGCGCCGGTTCGCCGCCCTGGTCGGCCGTCCCCCGATGGCGTACCTCACCTGGTGGCGCCTGACCGTCGCCGCCACGCTGCTCCGCGACACCCCGGACACCCTGGCCGCCGTCGCCCGCCGGGTCGGCTACGGCAGCCCGTACGCGCTCTCCCACGCCTTCGGCCGGGAGTTCGGGACCACGCCGGGGCGGTACCGCGCGGAGGCTCAGCGCCGGCTTGCCGACGGTCAGTAGATGATGGACACGATCCGGCAGGCGGCTTCGGCGAGGGGGAGCGATGGGCGGGACCTGGGCAGGGGTGCGGGAGCGCGTGCTCGCGCTGCGGGACGCGCCGCGGTGGTGGGCGGTGTTCGGCGCCGACTACCCCGGCTACGGCCACGACTTCGAGCTGCTGCCCGTCCTCACCGAGGAGCAGCTGCACGCGGTGGAGCGGCGGCTGGGGACCGAACTCCCCGAGGAGTACCGCACGTTCCTCCTGCAGGTCGGCGCGGGCGGCGCGGGCCCCGACTACGGGCTGTTCCCGATCAAGCCGCCCGGGCCCGACGCCCCGCCCGCCACCGGCCACTGCGCGCTGCCCTTCCGCCCCGGGTGCACGGCGGAGTTCGACGAGCACGAGTGGGCGGAGCCCCAGCGGGCCGACTACCCGGACGACGAGGCCTTCGCCGCCGCGTACGCCGCCTGGGAGGCCAGCCGCGACGAGTTGTACGACGCCCTGACCGAGGGCACCCTCTGCATCAGCTCCCAGGGCTGCGCGTACTACTCGCTCCTCGTGGTCACGGGCCCTGAGTGCGGCACCATATGGGAGGACGTACGGGCCGCCGGCGAGGGCGTGGCGCCGGTCGAACTGCGTGGCAGGACGGGGCACGTGACGTTCGCGCAGTGGTATCTGAACTGGCTCGACCGCGCGGAGCGCCGCGCCTGGGACGAGACGACCGAGCCCCCGCCGCGCCTCGAGTTCACCTCCGACGCGCGGTCGAAGGGCGAAGCCGTGTAGACGCGTTGGGCCACCGCGGGCTGGGGTCGACTGCGCCGATCAGTGCAGGCCGCGCTTTCCGGGCGTCCAGAACGGTTTGACCTTGACGGCGGTGCGCGGCCAGCCGCGCTCCTTGACGAGGTGGTCGCGGACCATCTGGCAGGTCCTCGCCTCGCCGGCCACGTACGCGGCACCGACCGCGCGGGGCAGGTCCAGGTCGGCCACCGCGGTGACGAGCGTCCGGGAGGAGGCGGCGGACGCGCCCGCGCGGTGTACGCGGCGCAGCCGGTGCGGGCCGGGCATGGGCAGGTCGTGCTCGGCGGAGTCGCTCTCCAGCACCCCGTACAGCCACGCCGCGGGCCCCAGCTCCCGGATCATCGGGCCGAACGCGGCGCTCGCCGTCTCCTCGCCGATGAACAGGTGGTAGGGCGCCTCCCGGAGGACGAAGTCCGCCTGCGGCCACCACAGCGTCACGGGCTCGCCCGGACCGACCTCGCGCGCCCATCGCAGGCCGATGCCGTCGCCGCCGTACAGGTGGACCCGTAGCTCAAGGGCGCGCTCCTGGGGCCAGAACTCCCAGATCGTGTACGTGCGCAGCGTCTCCCGCGGGCGGAGGATCCCGTACGCGGACAGCGGGTCGTTGATCTGGACCCTGACGTGCTGGCCCGGCGCGTACGGGAAGGCCACCGGCTCGTCGGCCACCAGGCGGATCCGCCGCATCGTGGGCGTGACCGGCTCTGCCTCGGTGACGACCGCCTCCAGGGAGTACTTGGCGAAGGCTTTAGCCAGCGGACGGCGCACTTTCGTGCTCACGGCGATTCCCCCATGACGTCTTATGGATTCCAGGATTCTCTAGGGCTTCTCGGTTTCCTTAGAGGCATTAAGCAAACATAGATGCTCTAGACTGTCAACGTCGTGCGGCGAAAGGGAGTGAGCGGATGGCCGAGCGGGCCACGAGTCGGCGGGACCGGGTGCGGCGGGCGACCCTGGCGGAGATCCACGCGGCCGTCCGCGGACTGCTGACCACGCGCGGGTCCGGGCGGTGACGATCAACGCCGTCGCCCGGGAGGTGGGCATGAGCGGCCCCGCCCTGTACCACTACTACTCCAGCCATGAAGAGCTGGTCGGAGCGGTGACCGCGGACTTCTACCGGGAACTCGCCGAGGAGATGGAGGCCGCCCGCGACGCGCACGCCTCCGGCTCGCCCGCCCATCGGCTCCTCGCCACCTGCCGCGCGATGCGGGGCTGGGCGACGGCCCATCCGGCCGAGTTCGGCTGGATCTTCGCCAGCCCCGTCCCGGCGTCGGACAGGCACACGGACTCGCCGCGCCATCAGGCCGGGCAGCGGTTCGAGCGAGTCCTTCTGGACCAGGTCGCGGACCTGTGGGAGGCGCGGCCGTTCCCGGCGCCCGACCTCGCGGACCTGGCGCCCTCCCTGCGCCGGCAGCTGCGCGCGTACGCGTCGTCGACCGACGGGCGCCTGCCGCCCGAGGCCCTGCACGTCTTCCTGTCCTGCTGGATCAGGCTCTACGGGCTGCTGTGCATGGAGGTGCTGGGCCAACTGGACTTCGCCTATACGGACCTGGCCCCGGTCTTCGAGGAGTGCCTGCGCGATCTGTGCGCCATGCTGGGGCTGGAGTACGCCGGCGAGTGACCGCACTCAGCCGAGTGCGGAGAACGTCTCCACGGCCGCGGTCTTCCCGGTGACGATGATCACGTCGCCCTTCTCCACGACCGTCTCCGCCGTGGCGTGGGTGAAGTCCTCGCCCATGCGCTTGATGCCCACCACCGTGACGCCGTAGGTGCTGCGGATCCGGCTCTCGCCCAGCGGGACGCCCCGGACGACGCCCGGCGCGATCGTCTTCGCCAGGGCGTAGTCGCTGTCGAACTCGATGAAGTCCAGCATCCGACCGGTCACCAGGTGGGCGACGCGCTCGCCCATGTCGTACTCCGGAAGGACGACATGGTGGACGCCCAGCCGCCGCAGGATCTGGCCGTGCTGCCGGCTGATGGCCTTCGACCAGATGTTGGGGACGCCCACCTCCAGCAGATTGGAGTTGATCAGGAGGCTCGACTCGATGTCCGTGCCGATGCCGACGACGACGCGCGTGAACTCGCCCACGCCGAGCTGGGCGAGCGCCTCGGGGTCGGTGCAGTCCGCGACCACCGCGTGGGTGAGCGTCTCGCTGTACTTCTGGACGAGGGCCGCGTCCGTGTCGATGCCCAGGACCTCCCAGCCCCGCCGCATGAGCTCGCCGGCGAGCGAGTAGCCGAACCGGCCGAGGCCGATCACCGCGACCCGCTGGTCGCCAAGGGGCACGGGCCGGGCCGCCGGCCGCTTCCGCCGCCGTCGGCGGCGCAGGGCGTGCAGATAGCTAGCCAATGACAGGTCGCTCCTCGGGTAGCTGGTAACGGCGGGTCCGCTCGCGCAGCGCCAGAGCCGAGACCAGGGTGATCGGGCCGAGTCGCCCGACGAACATCAGCAGGATCAGGATCAGCCGCGCCGACTCCGGCAGGCCGGGGGTGATACCGGTGGACATGCCCACCGTGCCGAACGCGGAGACCGCCTCGAACAGGACCGCCTCCATGCGCTCCTCCGTCACGGTCAGCAGGGCGAGCACGGAGGCCACCACCACGCCCACGCTCAGCAGGGCGACGGTCAGCGCCTGCCGCACCACGTCCGGCGTCAGCCGCCGCCCCATGATCACCGCGTGGCTCTCGCCGCGCACCTCGGCCTGCATGGCGGCGGCCAGCACCGCGAACGTCGTGACCTTGATGCCGCCCGCGGTCCCCGCGCTGCCGCCGCCGATGAACATCAGAATGGACGTCAGCAGCAGCGTGGCGGGGTGCAGGGCGCCGACATCGAAGGTGTTGAAGCCCGCCGTCCGGCTCGCCGCGGAGACGAAGAAGCCGTTCAGCACCTTCTGGGGGGTGCTGAACGCGCCGAGGGTGCCGGAGTTGGTCCACTCCAGCAGGCAGATGAGCACGGTGCCGCCGAACAGCAGCACCGCCGTGGCCGCCAGCGTCAGCTTGGTGTTCAGCGACCAGTTGGGCCGCCCCAGGGCCCGCCGCCTGCGGTGCCGCAGCAGTTCCAGGATGACGGGGAAGCCGATGCCGCCCAGGATGATGGTGAAGGCGACGGTCAGTGTCACCCAGGGGTCCTCGGCGTAGCGCGTCAAGCTGTCGGCGTGCAGCCCGAAGCTCGCGTTGGTGAACGCCGAGACGGCGTGAAAGACCCCCAGATAGGCGGCCCGGCCAGGGGATTCGTCGTAGCCCAGGCCGAAGCGCAGCGCGAGGATCGCGGAGGCGGACAGCTCGACGGCGAGCGTGGTCCCGGCGACGCCGAGCAGCACCCGTCGGACCTCGGCCAGGCCCAGGCCCTTGGCCTCCGCCTGCGTCGTGAGCTGCATCCGCATCCGCAGCCGTCCGGAGACCAGCAGGGCCAGCAGGGACGCCATCGTCATGATGCCGAACCCGCCGATCTGGAACAGCGCGAGGATGACACCCTCGCCGAAGCCGCTCCAGTACGTGCCGGTGTCCACCACCACCAGACCCGTGACGCACACCGCGGACGTCGAGGTGAACAGCGAGGTGACGAACCCGGTGGCGTGGCCGTCCTCGGACGCGACCGGCAGCGACAGCAGCGCCGTGCCGAGGAGGATCACCAGGGCGAACGCGAGGACGACCGTACGCGCGGGATGCGCGGTGAAGACGCGGTGCCGAGCCCGCACGCGTGTCTCCACTGCCCTGGGTCCCCTCGCCGACGATTCCCTGACCGAACTGCTACGCGACTTTAACGGCATCGTGTGCGAACGGCCCGTCAGGGAGGCCCGGACCGGGGCGTCGGGACGGCTGGGGGTGTCAGGACGCCGGACGGGGCGTCAGGCCGGCTGGCAGATCACCTCGACGAAGTGGCCCACCTGATCCTCCGGCAGATTGCGCGCGAGGTCCGCCTCGCTGATCATGCCGACCAGGCGGTGGTTCTCGTCGATCACGGGAAGCCGCCGGATGCGGTGCTCCTCCATGGCGCGCAGGACCTCGTTGGTGTTCGCTCCGGTGCTGATCGTGATCGGCTTGCCCTGGGCCAGCATGCCCGCCGTCGTGGTCTTCGGGTCCTTGCCCTTGGCCAGGCACTTGATCACGATGTCGCGGTCGGTGATGATCCCGTGCAGCCGGTCGTCGGCCCCGCAGATCGGCAGCGAGCCGACACCGAGTTCCGCCATCCGCCGTGCGGCGGTCTCCAGTGTCTCGCTCTCCTGGATGCAGGTACCGCCGGCGTGCATGATCTCCTGTGCGGTCTTCATGGTTGCTCTCCTCAAGGCGGCGTACGTAGCCGGGGCTACGGTTCGTTCCGCGACACGGGTACCCATTCGGCGCCGGATATGCGTGCGGGCGAGGGATTCGGCCGCGTACGGCGGGGCGTTCGCCCGGCTCGGTCGTGCGGTTCGCCCGGCTCAGTCGTGCGGGACGACGGCGACCGGGCACATGGCGTGGTGCATCGCCGCGTGGGCCACGGGGCCGAGGTGGGGCGCCATGGGTGGGCGGTGCAGGCGCCGCCCGATGGCCAGCAGTTCGGCCTCGCCTGCGGCGTGCAGCAGGGCCCGCGCGGGGCTCTCCAGCACCACGGTCCCGGTCACCCGCACCCCGGGGAACCGCTCCTGCCACGGCCGCAGGGCCTCGTTCAGCTGCTTCTCGGCGCCGTGCCGGAACTCGTCGGCGACGTCCGGGTCCACGCCCCAGGGCGCGTACGCGGCGACCGGCAGGCTCGTGCCGTGCACGGCGTCTACGGGTACGCCCCGGCCCGCGGCGGTGTCGAACGCGAACTCCATCAGGCGCTCGCAGGGGCCGTGCAGGCTCAGTCCGACCACCACCCCGGTCCTACCTGCGGCGGATGCCGGTTCACCGCCGCCCGCCGTGGTGTCCTCGGCCGCGCGGACCAGGACCACGGGCTGCTCGGCGCGCGCCGTGACGTACAGGCTGATGTCGCCCAGGAAGAAGCTCTCGATGGCCCTGAGCCCACGGGAGCCCAGGACCAGCATCCGGGACTGGGCGGCCGCGCCGAGCAAGGCCGACGAGGCCTCCTCCGCGACGAGGTCCTCGATGATGGGCAGCTCGGGATGGCGCCGGTGCAGCTCCTTCGCCGCGTCGTGGACGATGCGCTCCGCCCAGTAGTTCTGGTCCCTTTCCGCGGGGATGCCCTTCGGGGCGGCGGCGAGCAGGACCCAGGCGTGCATCAGCCGCAGCGTGAGGCGGCGGCGGTCGGCCTCCGAAGCGGCCCAGCGGGCGGCGGCCAGGCTCTCGGCCGAGCCGTCCAGACCTACGGTGACGACGTCCTCCATGGCGATGGCCTCCGTGGTGCGGGCGAGCCGGCTCCTCCGCCGACTCCGTACCACGGGTACCCCGAAACCGATGATCTGGTGCCATTCAGGTGAATTTCCGGAATTATTGGTACCGGGGGAGCGCCGAGGCGAGGAGGCGGGGAACCATGGCAGCCGACGCGTTGAGGCGGCCGTCCGACATCGCCGAGCAGTGGCTCAACAGACTGTTGATGGTGTTGCTGCTGCTGGGTGTCCCGGTCCTCGCGTTCGCCGCGGGATCGGCCGCCTACACCTCCGAACTGCACACCGCGCGCTCGCAGGCGGCGGAGCGCCACCAGGTCACCGCGCGCCTGACCGAGGACGCCGGCGGTGCCGCCGTCACCCGCGCCGGAGAGGACCGGCAGAAGGCACCGGTGCGGTGGACCGAGAAGAACGGCGCGGTGCGGACGGGCGTGGCCGAGGTGCCGCCGGGCACGCAGAAGGGCGCGACCACGCGCGTCTGGGTCGACCGCGCCGGGACGATCACTTCGGCGCCGCTGCCGACCTCGGCGGCCGTGTCGACCGGCTGGACGGCGGGCGCCATGACCGCGGCGGCGGGCGCCACGGCCGTGTGGGGCACGCGGGCGGCCGTCCGCCGCGTGCTGGACCACCGCCGGTGCGTGCAGTGGGAGAAGGAGTGGGACGAGCTGGAGCCCGTGTGGTCCCGGCGGCTGCCGGACTGAGCGCGCTCCGGAAGGACGCCCGACGCCGAACGCCGCACCGGGCACCGGAGGGCGGACGCCGGACGGCGAGGAGACGGAGTCGAGGCCGATGTCCGACGCGACGGCCACCGATCTCTACGAAGTGACGATGGCGATGTCGTATCTGCGGGAGGGCATGACCGGGCCCGCGACGTTCAGCCTGTTCGTCCGCGCCCTGCCGCCGAGCCGGGGGTTCCTCGTCGCCGCGGGACTGGAGCAGGCGCTGGACTTCCTGGGCGCCTTCCGGGTCGGCCCCGAGGACGTCGACGCCTTCGCCGCCGCGCTGCACCGCCCGCGAGCCGACCTCCACCCCCTGCTCGGGCTGCGGTTCACCGGCGAGGCGCGCGCGGTCCCGGAAGGGCGCCTCGTGCTGGCGGACGAGCCGCTGCTGGAGGTGACCGCGCCCCTGCCGGTGGCCCAACTGGTCGAGACCTACCTGCTCAACCAGGTCAGCCACCAGACCGCGATCGCCTCGAAGGCGGCGCGGTGCATCCTCGCGGCGGCGGGGCATCCGCTGGTGGACTTCTCGCTCCGGCGCACCCACGGCGTGCGGGCAGGCTTCCACGCCGCTCGCCTGGGTGCCCTGGTGGGGTTCGCCGGAACGAGCAACGTGGCGGCGGCGACCGCCCTCGGCGTACCCGCCGTCGGCACGATGGCGCACTCGTTCGTGGAGGCGTTCGCCTCGGAGGAGGAGGCGTTCCGCGCCTTCGCCCGGACCCACCCCGGCCCGGTGACCTTCCTGGTGGACACCTACGACACCGAGCGGGGCACCGAGACCGCCGCGCGCGTGCTGCGCGACCTGGGCCGTGGCCCCGGCTCGGCCATCCGCCTGGACAGCGGCGACCTGGGCCGGCTGGCGGCGCGGGCGCGCGGCATCCTCGACGCCGCCGGCCTGGCCGACGTACGCGTCATCGTCAGCGGGGGCCTCGACGAGTACGACGTGGACCGGCTGGTCCGCTCCGGGGCGCCGATCGACATCTACGCCGTCGGTACCCGCGTCGGTGTCGCGGCCGACGCCCCGTACCTGGACTCCGCCTACAAGCTGGTCGCCTACGACGGCCGTCCGGTGATGAAGCTCTCCGCGAAGAAGGCGACCGCGCCGGGGCCCAAGCAGGTCTTCCGCCACCCCGGGTACGCCGACGTGGTCGGCTTGGCGGACGAACCGGTACCCGGTGGCGCGCGGCCGCTGCTGGAGACCGTGATGCGGGACGGGCGGCGGGTCGACGCGGGCGGCTCCCAGGGCCGCGCGCTCGCCGCCGCCCGGGCCCGGTTCACCGCCGACCTGGCCGAACTTCCCGAGGACGCCCGCCGCATCGAGGATCCGGTCGCCCCGCGCGCGGTCTTCTCCGACCGGCTGTCCGCCCTCACCGACCGCGTGAGGTCAGGGCTGTCCGGCGGGTGAGGACCGCGGCGCGTGCGTCAACCGCGCGTCGACGTCCACGACGCCCTCCACGGCGCGGACCAGACGCACGACGACGGAGACCAGCGAGGTGTCCGGGACCTGACCGGTGAGCGTGACGACCCCCTCGCGCACGCTCACCTGTGCGTCGCCGAGGGCGGGAAACGGGGCGGCCGCCACCACGTGGCGGACCTCCTCGGCGATGTCCTCGTCCGGGCGCAGGAAGACCTTCAGCAGGTCGGCCCGGCTGACGATGCCCTGCAACTTGCCCACGTCGTCCACCACGGGCAGGCGCTTGACTCCCTTGATCGCCATGGCCCTGGCCGCCTCCGCCAGCGTCGCCCCGGCATGGACCGTGACGGCCGGGCTGGTCATCAGCTCCTCCGCCGTCACCGCCTCGGCCTTCGCCAGGTCGGACAGGCGCCGCAACTCGTCGTAGCGGTTGGGCGTGCGGTCGCGGAACTCCTCCTTCGGCAGCAGGTCCGCCTCGGAGACGACCCCGATGACCCGCCCCTCGCCCGCCAGCACCGGCAGCGCGCTGACCTTCCAGCGCTCCATGGTCGCGACGATCTCCTTGAAGGTCGCGGCACGTCCCACGGCGACGACGGTCTGGGTCATCACATCGCCGACCGTGTGCGGGGTCCCGGCCATGAGAACCTCCCTAAGGCGTGCCCTTCGACGATACGCGCGGCCGCGCCGCCACGGCGTGCCGAGGCACGCTGGAGGAGTGACCGAGCGGGGAGGCGAACCGCCGTGGGTGCCGTCGATGTCGTCGTCGTCTCGGCCGCCGCCGTGCTCATCGCCGCCCTGGGCCGGTTCTTCCTCGGACCGCGCCGGGCTCACACCGCCCGGATCGAGGGCGGCGTGCAGCGGGTGGAGGTGACCGTGCGGGGCGGCTACAGCCCCGACGTCATCCGGGTCCGCCAGGGGATGCCCCTGGAGCTGGTCTTCGACCGGCGGGAGAGCGGGGAGTGCACCTCCCGGGTCGTCTTCCCCGACCTGCGGGTCAGCGCCGGACTCCCCGCGTACGCGCGCACCACCGTGCGCGTCGACCCGGACCGGGCCGGGTCCTTCGGCTTCGCGTGCGGGATGAACATGATCCACGGCACGCTGCTGGTCGAACCGGACGGCGGGCCGGAGACTTCCGCCGAGCGGCCCCGGGCCGCTGCCGGGGAGGCCGCGGGCGGCCCGGCCGGACCCGCCGAGGCGGCGGCCGCGGAGACCGCCGAGCGGCGGGCGGAGATCGCCGACCTGGCGCGCCGGGTCGCCGTCGGCGCCGTGCTCACGCTGCCGGTGCTCGTCGGCGTGATGGCGGACGAGGTGTTCGGCGCCGACTGGGTCCCCGGGTGGCTGCTCGACCACTGGCTGCAACTGGCGCTGATCACCCCGGTGATGCTCTACACCGGGTGGCCGATCCACACCACCGGCTGGGCGGCCCTGCGCCACCGCGCCGCGGAGATGAACAGCCTCATCACCCTCGGGACGAGCGCCGCCTACGGCTACAGCCTGCTGGTCACCGTGGCCCCCGGCCTGCTGCCCAGCGAGGTGCGGGAGGTGTACTTCGAGGCGGTCGGGGTGATCCTCACCCTGATCCTGCTCGGCAGGCTGCTGGAGGCGCGGGCCAAGGCCGGTACCGGGGAGGCACTCCGCGCCCTGCTGGGGCTGCGGGCCCGTACCGCCCGGGTGGTCCGCGACGGCGCCGACGCCGAGATACCGGTCGAGGACGTCGCCGTCGGCGACGAGGTGGTGATCCGGCCCGGCGAGAAGATCCCGGTCGACGCCGAGGTGCTCTCCGGAGCCTCGGCGGTGGACGAGTCGATGGTCACCGGTGAGCCCATGCCCGTCACCAAGCGGGCCGGGGACACCGTCATCGGCGCGACGGTCAACGGCACCGGCGCCCTGCGGGTCCGCGCGGCCAAGGTCGGCGCCGACACCGTGCTCGCCCAGATCATCCGCCTCGTGCGGCAGGCCCAGGCGTCCAAGGCCCCGATCCAGCGGCTGGCCGACGCGGTCTCCGCGTACTTCGTGCCCGCGGTCATCGCCGTCGCCGTCGCCACGTTCGCCCTGTGGTTCACCGTCGGCCCGGCCCCGGCGCTCACCCTGGCGCTGGTCTCCGCGGTCGCGGTGCTGATCATCGCCTGCCCCTGCGCCCTCGGCCTGGCCACCCCGCTGTCGGTCATGGTCGGCACCGGCAAGGGCGCCCGGGCGGGGATCCTCATCCGGTCCGCCGAGGCCCTGGAGACCGCCCACAAGCTGGACACCGTCGTGCTGGACAAGACCGGTACGGTCACGGCCGGCACGCCGGTGCTCACCGACGTGGCGCCCGTCTCCGGCTTCGCGGAGGACGAGCTGCTGGCCCTGGTCGCGGCGGCCGAGGAACTGAGCGAACACCCCCTCGCACGCGCGATCACCGCCGGAGCCCGCGACCGCGGCCTTGCCCACGACCATGGCCTTGCCCATGCCGCGGCCCAGGGAGCGTTCGAGTCCGTCACCGGCAAGGGCGTACGGGCCACCGTGGACGGCCGCGCCGTCCTGGTGGGCACCGCCGGGCTGCTCGGCGAGGGGGCGTGGACACCACCGCCCTCACCCCCGTCGCCGTGGCCTTCTCGGCCGACGGCAAGACCCCCGTCCTCGCCGCCGTGGACGGCCGCCCCGCCGGTGTGCTCGCCGTCGCCGACACCGTCAAGGACGACTCCGCGGCCGCCATCGCGGCCCTGCGCCGCCTCGGCCTCGACGTCGTCATCATCACGGGCGACGCCGCCCGCACGGCCGCCGCCATCGCCGCCCAGGTCGGCGTCGACCGCGTACTGGCCGAGGTGACGCCCCAGCGCAAGGCCGAGGAGATCCGCCGCCTGCAGCGCGAGGGCCGCACCGTCGGCATGGTCGGCGACGGCGTCAACGACGCCCCGGCGCTGGCCGCGGCCGACGTCGGGCTGGCGATCGGAACCGGCACCGACGTGGCGATCGAGGCCGCCGACATCACCCTGATCTCCGGATCCCTGACCGGGGTGGTCACCGCCATCCGCCTCTCCCGCGCCACCCTGCGCAACATCCGCCAGAACCTGTTCTTCGCCCTCGTCTACAACGCCGTCGGCGTCCCCCTCGCCGCCGGCGCCCTCTACCCGCTGTGGGCCTGCGGCTCAGCCCCGTCGTCGCCGCGGCGGCCATGGCGCTGTCCTCCCTCTCGGTCGTCGCCAACGCCTCCCGCCTGCGGCGCCACCGCCCCTGACGGGCACGTCAGCCGTCGAGGACCGTCAGGTCCAGCGCGCGGAGGCGTTCGGGGTCGGTGAGGATGTCGAGTTCCACGACCTTCCCGCCCGAGACCGTGAACGCCGCGACCGACATCGGCCGGCCCTCCGACATCGCGACGGCTCCCGCGGCGCCGTTGACGAGCGCGGGCCGGGTGAACTCGGCCAGCCGCGCGAAGATGATCGCGCCCTCGGCCACGGCCCGCGCACCGCGCACCATGCTGCTCGGGCGCAGGGTGCCGCCGTCGGACCGCACCACGACATCCGGGTCGAGGACCGCGACCAGCGCCTCCAGGTCCCCGCCGCGCGCGGCGGCGAGGAAGGCGTCCACGACCTCGCGCTGCCGGACGAGGTCCGTGTCGGGAGCCGGTGCCGCCCCCTGCACCCGGCGGCGGGCACGGCTGGCGAGCTGCCGCGCCGCGGTCGGCGTCCGGCCGACGATGGGGGCGATCTCGTCGTACGACACGGCGAACAGGTCGTGCAGGACGAAGGCGAGCCGCTCGGCGGGGGCCAGCGTCTCGAGGACCACGAGCAGCGCCAGACCGACCGAATCGGCCACCAGCGCCTCGTGTTCGGGGTCGACACCGTCCGCGCCGCTGACGATCGGGTCGGGGACGCGCACGTCCAGCGGTTCCTCGCGCCGGGAGGCGCGCGAGCGCAGCATGTCCAGGCAGACCCGGCCGACCACCGTCGTCAGCCAGCCGCCCAGGTTGCCCACACCGGAGGTGTCCGAGCGGTTGAGCTTGATCCAGGTCTCCTGCACGGCGTCGTCCGCCTCGCTCAGCGAGCCGAGCATCCGGTAGGCCACCGCCCGCAGATGGGCGCGGTGGGTCTCGAAGTGCTCCGCCAGGAATTCGCTTTCGTCCATGTGTCCTATCTTCCTCGTCAAGATCCTCCCCCAGAGTCCCTCCGGGGGTGCCCCCATGTCCTGACGTTTTCGATCACATGGATGTGACGGGACGAGCGAAGACGGCCCCCGCGGGGCACGTCCCTCAAGATGGCGCAAATGCATCGGTGCTTTTTCGGGCCTCTCGACCAACATCACGACGCGCTGCTTCACTTGCGCGGCGGGAGCTCCTCCCAGCCCGACCGGGCTGGCTCAAGGGGCTCCCTCTTGACGCACGCCCCCGATACGGAAGGGACCGGGATGTCGACCGCAGCGCACCGCCAGCAGCCGGAGCAGCCCGAACAGCAGGCAGGCCGGGCACAGCTCAGCCTGGGGGTCGCCGCCGCGCGGAACCTCGCGAGCACCACCAAGAGCGTCCCGCAGATGCAGGGCATCAGCTCCCGGTGGCTGATACGCACACTGCCCTGGGTGGAGGTGAAGGGCGGCACGTACCGGGTCAACCGGCGCTTGACGTACGAGGTCGGCGACGGCCGGGTGACCTTCGTCCAGGACGGGGCGGCGGTCAAGGTCATCCCCGCTGAGCTGGGAGAACTGCCGCTGCTGCGCGGGTTCCATGACGACGGGGCGCTGCGGGTGCTGGCCGAGCGGTGTCAACAGCGGGAGTACGCATCCGGCCAGGTGATCGCCGAACAGGGCCGGGCCGTCGACCACGTCCATCTGATCGTGCGCGGCAAGGTGGAGAAGCTCAGCGCCGGAAAGTACGGCGACGAGGTCCGGCGCGGGGTGCTGGCCGACGGCGGCTTCTTCGGCGCGCAGGCGGTCGCCGAGGAGCCGGGCGCGTGGGGGTTCACGGCGCGCGCGATGACGGCGTGCACCGTCCTGGAGCTGCCCCGGTACGCGTACGAGGAGGTGGCGGGCCGCAACGAGCGGCTGCGGGACCACGTCCGGCGGCGCCAGGCCGAGACGGCGCGGCCGCAGAACAAGAAGGGCGAGGCGAACATCGACCTCGCCTCCGGCCACACCGGCGAGCCCGTGCTGCCGAGCACCTACGTCGACTACGAGCTCGCCCCCCGCGAGTACGAACTCAGCGTCGCCCAGACGGTCCTGCGCGTGCACACCAGGGTCGCCGACCTCTACAACGACCCGATGGACCAGATCGAGCAGCAACTGCGGCTGACCATCGAGGCACTGCGCGAGCGCCAGGAGGCCGAGCTCGTCAACAACCCCGAGTTCGGCCTGCTGCACAACGCCGACCACAGCCAGCGCATCTCCACCCACTCCGGCCCGCCCACGCCCGACGACATGGACGAGCTGCTGAGCATGCGGCGGGGGACCAGGGCCTTCTTCGCCCACCCCCGGGCCATCTCCGCCCTCGGCCGCGAGTGCAACAAGCGGGGGCTGTCCCTCGACAGCGCCGACGTGGGCGGCCATCCGGTCCCGGCCTGGAGGGGCGTGCCGATCCTCCCCTGCGGCAAGATCCCCGTCTCGGAGCAGGGCACCTCGTCCATCCTCGCGATGCGCCTGGGCGAGGCCGAACAAGGGGTGGTCGGCCTGCGGCAGACCGGCATCCCCGACGAGTACGAGCCGGGCCTGAACGTGCGCTTCATGGGCATCAACGATCAGGCCCTCATCTCCTACCTCGTGAGCACCTACTATTCGGCGGCCGTGCTCGTCCCCGACGCGCTCGGCGTCCTGGAGAACGTCGAGGTCTTCCACGCCCCGTCCTGACGGTCACCCCGGAACGGAGAGAAGCACCTGTGTCACTGCTGTCCCGGATCACCGCGCCCGCGGCCGGCCACGACGTGGCCCGGCTCGTGGCCACCCTGCTCACCCACCACCAGGGCGCCCGTCCTTCCGCGCCGAGGGCGCTGCCCGGCACCGCCGCCCGCTCCGCGGGCACCGTCCTGCCCACCGGGCCCACGGGCCTGGGCACGTCAGCCGCCCGTATCGCCGCCGGGAAACCGGCCGGCGGCGCCCCCGGCAGCTCGGACGGGGGCGAGCACGGTGCCGGCGGCGTCCCGGAGCTGTACTGCCCGCCCGCGCTCCGGGACGACCCGGCACTCGGCCAGGAGGTCAACGACCGGCTGGTGGCGTGGGCCGACGAGGTCGGCATCTACGCCGGACGGCTCGACCGCGTCCGCGCGGCCGACTTCGGGCGTCTGATGATGCTGGCCCACCCCGACACCGACGACCCGGACCGGCTGCTGGCGGCGGGCAAGTGCGCGCTCGCGGAATGGGCCACGGACGACTACTACTGCGACGACGAGACCACGGGTTCCACGCCGGAACTCCTCGGCTCGCAGCTCGGGACCGCCTACGCGGCTGCCGACCCCGCCCACCTCCCGGCCCGCTACGCGCCCGCATGGGAGAAGGACCTGCGCGACGACCCCGTACGGGTGGCCCTGCGCTCGGCCTTCGCGCACCTGGCCCGGTACGCGGAGCCCTCCCAGGTGGCCCGGCTGCGGCACGAGATCGCCGTGCTCTTCGTGGGCTACGGCCAGGAGGGCTCCTGGCGGACCCGGGGCCACATGCCCGGCGTCCCCGAATACCTGGCGCACCGTCAGATCAACAGCTTCCTCCCCTGCATCGCACTGGCCGACGCGGTCGGCGGCTACGCGCTGCCCGCCACCGAGTACGCCGACCCGCGCGTGCGCCGCGCCGTGACGATGGCCGCCACGGCCGCCACGCTTGTCAACGACCTGTACTCCATGACGAAGGAACACGACTCCGGGGGCGTGGAGTTCAACCTCCCCGTCGTGATCGCCGAAGCGGAGCGGTGCTCGACGCGCGAGGCGATCGAGCGGAGCGCGGAGATCCACGACGAGCTGGTGCGCGCCTTCGAGACGGAGGCCGCGGCCCTCGTCCTCACCGGCTCACCCCAGCTGCGCCGGTTCCTCGCGGGGGTGTGGGCCTGGATCGGCGGCAACCGCGAATGGCACGCCGGCAGCCCCCGCTACAACGGCGGCTGAGCCCGCCCCTCTTCTTCTCCCTTTCTCCCTTGTCACCCCACGACCCCACGCATGCCGTCATCACGCGTGCCGTAATGCCGTAAGGAGCACCCCATGACCACCACGCCCGCCCCCGCCGCCTCTGCCGGCGTCCTGCGCACCGCCTACCAGAAGTCCGTCGCGGAGTACTGGAACAACGAGAAGGACCCGGTCAACCTGCGCCTGGGTGATGTCGACGGCCTCTACCACCACCACTACGGGATCGGCGACTACGACCCCTCCGTCCTGGAGGGTCCGCAGGAGACCCGGGACGAGCGCATCATCGAGGAACTGCACCGGCTGGAGTCGGCCCAGGCCGACGTCCTCCTCGACCACCTGGGCCCCATAGCCCCCGACCAGCGCCTGCTGGACGCCGGCTGCGGCCGCGGCGGCACCAGCATCATGGCCAACGCGCGCTTCGGCTGCCAGGTCGACGGCGTCTCCATCTCCCAGGCCCAGGTCGACTTCGCGAACGGTCAGGCCCGCAAGCGCGGCGTGGACGACAAGGTCCGCTACCACTTCCGCAACATGCTCGACACCGGCTTGCCCACCGGCGCCTTCCAGGGGATCTGGAACAACGAGTCCACCATGTACGTGGACCTGTCCGAGCTCTTCGCCGAGCACGCCCGCCAGCTGGCCTACGGCGGCCGCTACGTCGTCATCACGGGCTGCTACAACGATGTCACCGGCGGCCGCTCCAAGGCGGTCAGCCGGATCGACGAGCACTACACCTGCAACATCCACCCCCGCAGCGCCTACTTCAAGGCGATGGCCGCCAACGGTCTCGTGCCCATCAACGTGGTCGACCTCACGGCCGCCACGATCCCGTACTGGGAGCTGCGCGCCCAGTCCTCCCTCGCCACCGGCGTCGAGGACCCGTTCCTGACCGCCTACCGCGAGGGCAGCTTCCACTACCTCCTCATCGCCGCCGACCGTATCTGACCTCTCGCTCCACACCGGAACGATCACGACGTTTCGGGCAACCTTTGCCGTGCCGCGGCCGTCCTCTGGGCAGGGGCCTTTCCCCGGGGATCGATGAGAGGTGCATCATGAGAGCAAGATCGGCTCGGCGGCGTCGGATCGGCGCGGCGCTCGGGGCGGCGCTGGGCCTGGTCGGGACGGCCGGGGCCGCGACCGTCGGCCTGGGCGCCGCGCCCGCCCAGGCCGCTCCCGCCAAGGCCGCCCCGGCCTGCACCGCCGGGACGGGGCCGTACCAGAAGCAGGCCGAGAAGTTCCTCGGCCTGACGGCCGACGGCAAGCAGTCGGCCAAGGACTGCTCCGCGATACGCGCCTTCCAGACCGTGAACGGCATCGCGCCGGCGTCCGGGTACGCCGGGCCCATCACCTGGCGTGTGATGAAGGCGCAGCAGAGCACCGGCGACCGGTCCAGCTGCCCGACCAACAAGGGCCGCATCGCCTGTGTCGACCTCACGCGGCAGCTCAGCTGGGTACAGGACGGCAACAAGCGGATCTACGAGCCCATCCCGGTGCGTACCGGACGAAACGGGTACGAAACGCGCACCGGTATGCACAAGATCTACTGGCGGCACAAGGACCACGTGTCGTCGATCTACAACGTGCCCATGCCGTACAGCCAGTTCTTCGACGGCGGGCAGGCGTTCCACTCCATCTCGGGCTCGGTCTACTCCCCGCCCGGCTCCCACGGCTGCGTCAACATGCGGAAGGCGGATGCCGCCGCGTACTGGAAGCTGCTCCGCAACGGCGACGACGTGTTCATCTACGGCCGCAAGCCCGGCACCTGACGCGTCCGGCGGAGGCGGGAGGCGGCCGGGCGCGCGCCGCACCGGCGCCGTCAGTACCAGATGGCGACGGGCAGGCCCGTGCCCGTCGTCTCCGGCGGATCGGGGAGCCGGGCGGCGGCGCGCAGGGCGATGCGCCGCGCGCTCCACGCCGCCGCCGCGGCGTCCAGGAGGTCGTCCGGTGGGACCCGCCCGGCCATTCCAAGCTCTTCCGGCAGGACGATGCCCTGCTCCGCGAGCAGTCGCCGCCGTGCCGCCTGGCCGTTCCAGCTCTTCTTGCTCGCGGCCACCGGCCTGCCGCCGTTCATGGCGGCGAAGGACACCTCGGGGTGCACCTCGTGCAGCCTGCGGTCGCCTGCCTCCCGGCACGCGTTGGCCTGCCGGAGCTTCGCCGCCAGTCCCCAGGTCTGGCGGCTCAGCCCGGAGCCGGTGAGCTCGCGGCAGCGGAGATTCGCCGCGTGGTAGTCCGGCTGGTCCCAGACCGGGCGCGGCGGCACGGGAAAGACCCGCGAGCGGTGCGGCGCGATCCGCTCGGCCGCCAGTACGTCGGCTCGTCGGCGCCCCGTCTCCAGCAGCCCCAGCGGCATGTCGACGCCGACCACCGCCGCGTCGGGGGCGCGTTCGAGAAGCTCGGCCAGACGGACCGCCGCGTCGGCTCCGGCCACCCCGCCCGCGCGCAGGGTGACCGCGACCCAGCCCGTGGGGCAGGCGTCCACTCCCATCACGTGCACATCGTCCACCGTCGCATTGTGCCCGGACTCCTACTGCACTTCGAGCCCGAGGACGATGCCGTCGAAGTCGTGGGCGTTGCCGTCCACGGCCAGTGCGCTCCGCCCGCCGCCCTGACTGGCCCACGGCGTGACCGCCGGAACGCCGAGCCGGTTGCCGTCCTCGGCGGTGACGGACAGCCGGAAGTCGACCAGGGTCGCCGACGACGGCCAGCGCCTGGTGTCGAGGAAGAGCCGGTACTTGTCCGGGTCGTAGCCGTTGTCGTCGGTGACCAGCCCGGAGCCGCCGCCCCCTCACTGGCCCACGGCGTGTACTGCACCGGCCCGTAGTGCCCGCTGCCGTCCATGGCCTGTGCCCCGATGCGGAAGTCCAGTCGGTTGAGCGGGTCCCCGGGCGTCGTGTTGAGGTCGATGAGCACGGCGTCGGGGTCGTAGCTGTTGGCGTCCCCGGCCCAGGGGGAGTAGCTGTTGCCGAACTTCACGTTCCTGGTGAACTGCTCGGCCCCGAACTGCGAGGCGCCCCCGTTGTCGGCCAGTTGGATTCCCACCTTGAAGGTGGTCAGGTTCGTCGCCTGGGCCGCGGACGGGACCGCGAAAAACGAAGCGGCGACCGCGATGGCGGCCGCCGCTGCTAACGTCCCGGTTCTTCTTCGCATTGTGGCTTCCTCCCTTGATGTGGCGAACTGCGCGTGCAGGCCCATCACGGTAGGGATGTCACGCCAGGCCCGGGTAGTGGGGAAATGAGCCACTCCGCACTCAGGCCGGCACGGGGACGTCGTCCCGGTGCAGGAAGCCCAGCCGGGCCCGCTTCTCGGGTATGCGGACCTCCGGAAGGACGACCTCGGGCAGGACGACCTCCGGGCCCATCACGAAGCCCGTCCGGCTCATGCGCGCGATCGCCTTCTCGTTGCGCGCGTCGGGATCGACCACGATGCGCCTGCGCTCGGGGTCCGCGAGCAGGTACGCGATGAGCGCGGGCAGCAGGGCGGCGGTGAAGCCCGAGCGGGCGGCGCCGGCGGCGGGGCCGATCAGCAGGTGGACGCCGATGTCGCCGGGTTCGACGTCGTAGACCTCGCCGACGCGGTCCTCGCCCGGCTCGTACGTCTGGAGGAGCGCGACCGGCTCGTCGTCCCGGTGGACCAGGTAGGCGTGGTGCGTGGTGAGGGAGTCCAGGTGCTCGTAGATCTCCAGCACGCGTTGGTGGCCCGCCTCGGCCATGCCCCAGAACCGGGCCCGGTCCTGGGCGACCCAGGCGTGGATCACGTCGATGTCCTCGGCGGGGCGCACGGGCAGCACACGGACGGTCCCGAAGCCGTCGACCACCTGCTCGTACACGGCTTCGCGGCGGGCGGTGTCGGCGGGCGCACTGGGGCGGGCGGCGGCGTGGGGGGTGGACTCAGTGGACATG
The DNA here is from genome assembly GCF_030553055.1 of Streptomyces sp. XD-27. Lineage (NCBI taxonomy): Bacteria > Bacillati > Actinomycetota > Actinomycetes > Kitasatosporales > Streptomycetaceae > Streptomyces > Streptomyces sp. XD-27. The sequence goes on along the minus strand of NZ_CP130713.1, from coordinate 823,083 downwards.
TCTCTCCTCTTTGGTCAGGCGGTTCCAGTCGGTGACGACGGGCACGAGCTCGCCCCGCAGCCACAGCGGCAGCTGGTCGCGGTGGTGCGGGTCTCCGGGCACGCCCGAGGCACCGAACGGGACCACCCACAGGCTGTCCTCGCGCCGCGCGAGGTCCCACGCGTAGCGCGCGGCCGGGCCGCGCACGCAGTGGTCGGTGACGCCCGGGACGCTCGTGGTCGACAGCACGCAGTCGTGGTCGCCGGGCAGCCCCGGGCGCAGTTCGGGCGCCGGGTCGGGCAGCGCCTGCCACGGCGCCAGGCGGTGGACCTCGGCCCACGGCACGTGGTCCTCCGCGGCGGCGGCCACCTCCTCGACGGCCGCCCTGACGACCTCGGCGGCGTCGAGGCCGGGCAGCAGATCCGTCGTCAGCAGGCTGTCCAGCGCGAACGCGACCCGTGGGACCAGGGCGAGCCAGGGGAGGAAGACCTCCGGGTAGTCCGTCGGCCCAGCGGGTCCGGTGAGGTCCGCGGGTGCGGCCGGATCGGCCGTGGCGGTCGGGTCGGCCACAGCGGCCGGATCGGCGGCGGTGGTCGGGCCGGCCGGTTCCGCCGGTCTCGTCAGCTCCGTCAGGCCGGCCAGCGCCGGGTGCGCCGCCAACCGGCGCACCACCGCGGTCCGTACCGCGGCGTACGCCGTGGCGTCCGTGCTGTCGGCCGCCATCCGGCGGTCCCAGCGCAGCAGCCGGTCCCGCAGTCGGACGCCCGCCGCGCTGAGCCCCTCCGCCTCGGCCACCAGGCCCAGCAGCAGCCGGGCCGGGCCCAGATGGGTGTCGGTGTGGACCGCCGCCATGCCCGCGGCGGACCAGTCCTCCGACTGCGCCAGCAGGTGCCGTATGCGCTCGGCGCGGTACGGTGGCGCGAACTCGACGCCGAGCGGCTCGGCCAGGCCGCGCTGGTTCGCCATGACGGCCATCCCGTCGACCGGTTCGCGCGGCATCGGCTCGTGCAGTCCGCGCCACTCGTGTCCGGGCTCCCAGGCGGGCACGACGCGCAACCGGTTGTCGTGGTGGCGCAGCGGCACCCGGCCCGCGACCCTGTGCAGCAGCCCGCCCTCGGTGTCCGCGGCCTGGACGACGTTGACGGGTTCCGCCCACTGGTCGAACGCCCGGTCCACGTCGGCGACGCCGCGCGCCCTGAGCAGCGCGGGCAGCGCGCCGAAGCCGAGCTCGCCGCTGACCCGCGGGGGATAGCGGAGGCTGATCGCCGCCGTGCTGTCCGGGCCGCCGATCACGACCGGTCCGCGCTCGGTCTCGACCACCTCGACCTCGACCGGGTCGGCCCCCGCCACCTCGATGGTCTCGGTGTGCGCCGACGCCGGGCGCCAGCCGTCCGGGCCCAGCGCCCGCACCCGCGTCCCGTCGCGCCGGAGCCGTTCCCGGTACAGGTCCTGGTAGTCGGCCATGGCGTTGGTGATCGCCCAGGCCACCGTGCCGGTATGGCCGAAGTGGGCGATGCCCGGTACGCCCGGGACGGCCAGCCCCACCACGTCGTACTCCGGGCACGCCAGGCGGATCTGCTGGTAGACGCCCGGGGCCTCGATGAACCGGTGCGGGTCGCCGGCGATGACGGGGGCTCCGGTGGCGGTGCGGTCGCCGGTGACGAGCCAGCCGTTGCTACCCGAGGAGACGGGGCCGTCGGTGGCGAACAGCCCGACCGCTTCGGGGCCGAGGCGCCGTACCACCTCCTCGCGCCACAGCTTGGTGGGGAACCCGGCGAACAGGATGTGCGTGGCCAGCCAGACCCCGAGCGGCGTCCACGGCTGCCACACCCCGGGCGCCAGCCCGGTGGCCGCGAACTCCGGGGCCCGCCGTGCCCCTTCGGCGAGGCCCGCGTTGACCCCGTCGACGTACGCGCAGACCCAGGCGCGGGTGTCGGCGTCGAGGTTGCGGAAGCACCGCCGGGCGGTGTCGTCCAGCCGGGCCTGCCGCGCGAACCGGTCCCAGGCCACGGCGCCGGCGCCCAGGAAGGCGGCCGTGGTCCCCTGCGAGCGGTGCCGCTCCACCTCGATCTGCCAGGCCCGGTCCCGGGCGGCGTTCCGTCCCTGGGCGAAGGCGAGTTCGCCGGCGCTGTCGGCGCGGAGATGGGGGATCCCCCAGGCGTCGCGGTAGACCTCGGTACTCACCACTGTTCCTCGTCTCACTTAAGTTAGGCTGCCCTAAATTATGTGACTGTTGTGTGAGAAACAAATGGGCAAGGCGTGGATGAGCGGGGGCCGGCATCTCTGCCGGACAGAGGCGCCGGCCCGGGGCGGGGCCCGCTACGCGGGCCTGGTGCCGATGACCACGGTGGCGTCCAGCTCGTCGCAGGCGGCGACCCGGGTGACCAGGCCGCCGCGGGCGAGGGTCCGGGCCGTCAGCGGCGCCTGCCGCTCGCTGGTCTCGACCAGCAGGCTGCCGCCCGGCGCCAGCCAGCGCGGCGCCAGCGCGGCGACCCTCCGTTGGACGTCCACGCCGTCCGCGCCGCCGTCGAGCGCCACCAGCGGCTCGTGTTCGCGCGCCTCCGGAGGCAGCAGCCCGATCGCCTCGGTGGGGACGTACGGCGCGTTGGCGACCAGGACGTCGACGCGGCCGCGCAGCGCGGCGGGCAGCGGCTCGTAGAGGTCGCCCTCGTACACCCGGCCGCCGGCGGCCGCGACGTTGCGGCGGGCGCACCGCACCGCCGCCGGGTCGATGTCCGCGGCGTGCAACTCGGCCCGCCCCAGCGCCGCGACCAGCGCCGCGCCCACCGCGCCCGAGCCGCAGCACAGGTCCACGACGACGGCCTGCCGACCCTCGTGCCGCGGGGCGAGGGCCGCGGCCTGGTCCACCAGGAACGCGGTGCGGGGGCGGGGTACGAAGACGCCGGGGTCCACGGCTATGCGCAGGCCGCAGAACTCGGCCCAGCCGACGACGTGTTCCAGGGGCAGTCCGGCGACACGCCGGTCCACCATGGTGGCGAGATCGGACGGCGTCCGCGCCGCGGAGACCAGCAACCGCGCCTCGTCCTCGGCGAAGACGCAGCCGGCGGCCCGAAGCCTGGTGACGATGGCGGAGTGCGGAAGGGGAGAGATGACGGACGGATACGACGGACAAGAGGGGGAAACCGACACGGGAACCTTTCGGGAAGCCGACAGGGGGCTCCCTCGGTCACCTGAGCCGGTCGACCGTTCGGCCGCCGGAAGGGAGCACCCGACCTGATACAGCGGTAATGGGTCTCACCTCCTGGGTCGTTCGCTGCCGTTGCCGGGAACACTACCAGGGCGTTTGCGCGCGCACGGCGGCCGGGCAGGCCAGGGCGCCCGCCGCCGCGCCCTGTTGAGTCCCCTTCAGCCCTCGTCCGGCGTCAGCACCGCCACCCCGGTGACGCGGCCGCCCGCCAGGTCGGTCAGGGCGCGGTCGGCGCCGTCCAAGGGGTAGCGGGCCACGCGGACCGTGGGGCGCAGTTCGCTTGCGGCGGCCAGGAAGGTGCGGCCGTCCTCGCGGGTGTTCGCGGTCACGCTGCGCAGCGTCCGCTCCTGGAACAGATGGCGTGCGTAATCGAGGCGGGGCACGTCCGTGAGGTGGATCCCGGCGACCGCGAGCGTCCCGCCCCGGTCCAGCGCCTCCAGGGCGACCGGCACCAGCTCGCCGGCCGGAGCGAAGAGGATCGCGGCATCCAGCGGCTCCGGAGGCGGGCCCGCCCCGGCCGAGGCCGCGCCCAGTTCGAGCGCCAGCCGCTGCGACGGCTCCCCCCGGGTGACGACGTGCACGGTGGCGCCGCGCGCGATGGCGAGCTGCGCGGTCAGATGGGCGGACGCGCCGAACCCGTAGATGCCCAGCCGCCCGCCGGGCGGCAGATCGGCGCGCCGCAGCGCCCGGTAGCCGATGATGCCCGCGCACAGCAGGGGCGCGGCCTCGGCGTCGGGCCAGCCGGTCGGCAGCTGGTACACGTACCGGGCGTCGACGACCGTATGGGTGGCGAAGCCACCGTCGATGTCCCAGCCGGTGTACCGGGAGCGGGGGCACAGGTTTTCCCGGCGGGTCCGGCAGAAGTGGCACACGCCGCAGGTCCCGGCCAGCCAGGCGGCGCCCACCCGGTCGCCCGGGGCGAACCCCTCGGCGGCGGCCCCGACCGCCAGCACGCGGCCGACGATCTCGTGGCCGGGGGTGCAGCGCGGTCGCCGCGGCGGCAGGTCGCCCTCGGCCAGATGCAGGTCCGTACGGCACACCCCGCAGGCCAGCACCTCCAGCAGCAGGGCGTGCGGCCCGGGCGCCGGGACCGGGCGCTCCAGCAGCCGCAGCGGCGCGGAGGCCACGGGGCCGGGCCGCTCGACCACCCAGGCGACCGAGCTCGTGCCACCGCCGGAGTCGCGCATGCTGTCGCGCACCATGCTTCGGAGCCTACGGGCCCCGGCCCGGTACCGCTTCCCGCGCAGGTCGCCATGGCCACGCCGACTCCGCTGGACCGGAACGGCCCAGTCGGTTTTACTGAAAGTGACGAGGAGGACTAAACAGACGCGGAGTAGCGGAGAGATACCGTGCACCGCGCAATCCGGACCCGCGAGAAGTGGGTAGTCCTCCTCGCCTCATCTGTCCGCGGCCCCTCGGGGCCACGGTAGGGACATGTGGGAAGTGCCGTGCGGGCGACGTTCGTACTGGGGCGGATCGCCGGGGTCCGGATCGGGGTGCACTGGAGCGTCCTGGTCATCTTCGCGCTCATCGCCCTCGGCCTCGCCCAGGGCCGGCTGCCCGACGCCTACCCGGGCCATCCCTGGCCGGTGTACTGGGCGGTCGGGCTCGCCACGTCCGTGGTGTTCTTCGCCTCGCTGCTCGCCCACGAACTCGCGCACGCCGCGCTGGCCCGGCGCAACGGCATCGACGTGGAGGACATCGTCCTGTGGCTGCTGGGAGGCGCGGCGCTCATCAAGGCGGAGGCCAGGACGCCGGGCGCCGAGCTGCGCATCGCCGGGGTCGGCCCGCTGGTCAGCCTCCTCGCGGGCGGGTTCTTCGCGCTGGTGGCGTGGCTGCTCGACGCGGTGTCCGCGGCGGGGCTCGCCGTCGAGGCGGTGACGTGGCTCGCGGCGATCAACATCCTCCTGGCGGCCTTCAACGCCATCCCCGCCGCCCCGCTCGACGGCGGCCGGCTGCTGCGCGCCTTCCTGTGGTGGCGTACGGGCGACCGGGCGCGGGCGACCGCCGGGGCGACCGCGGCCGGGCGGGTCTTCGGCTGGTTCCTCGTCGTGGCGGGCCTGTACCTGTTCCTGCGCGGTGGCGCGGTCGGCGGCCTGTGGCTGGCGCTCATCGGCTGGTTCCTGGTCGCGGCCGCCTCGGCGGAAGGACGGCAGGCGCGGTACCAGGCGGTCCTCGCCGGCATTCCGGTACGGCAGGCGATGACACCGGACCCGGTCACCGTGCCGATCGGGCTCACGGTCGGGGAGTTCCTGGCGGAGCCGCGGTACCGGTACCGGCACTCGGCCTTCCCGGTGGCCGACGACGACGGCGCGCCGGCCGGACTGGTGACCGTGGACGCGGCCAAACGGGTGCCCGACGACCGGCGGGGCGCGATCGAGGTCGGCGCGATCATGCTGCCGCTGTCGCAGGTCACGGTGGTGGCACCGGACGATCCGCTGGCGGACCTGCTGACGCGCACGGAACCGGGCGGCGAGCATCCGGCGCTGGTGCTGGAGGGCCGCAGGCTCGTCGGGATCGTCACCCCCTCGGACGTCAACCGCACCGTGAACTGGCGGATGCGGCCGGACCCGCCCAGGCGGGGCGGCCGCTGAGGCGGCGCCATGGCCGCGCCCGCCGCCCCCGAAGACCTCGTCCGGGCCCTCCGCACGGCCGGCATCGCCGACCGGCGCGTGCTCGCGGCCGTGCGCGCGACGCCGCGCGCGGGGTTCGTCCCCACCGGCCACGTCGCGCTCGCCTACCGCGACGAGCCCGTGCCGATCGCGCACGGGCAGGTCACCACGCAGCCCTCGCTGTCGGCGAGGATGATCGAGGGCCTCGGCCTGAGCGGAACCGAGCACGTCCTGGAGGTCGGCACGGGCCTCGGCTTCCAGACGGCGCTGCTCGCCCGCCTCGCCGCCGATGTCGTGAGCATCGAGAGGTGGCCGGACCTGAGCGAGCAGGCGCGGCGCAATCTCGACCGCGCGGGGATCCGGCACGTGGAACTGCGCGTCGGGGACGGCAGCTGCGGTGTGCCGGACCGCGCCCCGTACGACGCCGTCGTCGTGTCCGCGGCGTTCCCGCACGTCCCTCCGCCGCTGGTCGAACAGCTCCGTACCGGAGGCCGCCTCGTCCAGCCCATCGGACCGGGCGGCGAGGAGGAGGTCGTGGCGTTCGAGCGCACCGGCGCGGGGCTGACGCGTCGGCAGCTCCTCACCTGGGCGAGGTTCGTCCGCCTGTACGGACGGCACGGCTTCCCGCCCTGAGGGGGGGCGGACGGCGTCGTGAGCGTGGCGGACCGCGCACCCCGGGCCTTGGGTGTGCCCCGGACGGGCCACCGGAATTGCCGCCCCCGGGGAGTTGCCCCGTAGTGGAGGGAGTGCGGTCCCCGGTCCGCAGGAGCCCGTGATTCCGCAGGAGCCCGTGATGAAGCACCCCGCCAGGCCCGGCCTCATGGTCACCGCCGCTCTGCTCGCAGCCGTATGCGCCGGATGCGGCGACGGTGACGGTAACGGCGACGAGGACACGACAGAGCCCCCCACGCCGACCGCCACCGGAGCCACCACGACCACCGCTCCTCCCACCAGCCCGCCCGCCTCCGAGGGGGCGGCCACCGTGACCGTACGCTCCGGCGACCTCGGCCGGATCCTGACCGACGGCAGCGGCCGCACGCTGTACCTGTTCGAGGCCGACACCTCGGACCGGTCGACGTGCTCCGGCGGATGCGCGGCCGCGTGGCCGCCCCTGATCACGTCCGGCAAGCCCAAGGCCGGGGAGGGGGTGGACGCGGGCAAGCTCGCCACCACGACCCGCAGCGACGGCAAGACCGAGGTCGTCTACAACGGCCACCCGCTGTACTACTACGTGGAAGACGACGAGCCCGGCGACACCGAAGGCCAGGGGCTCGACCAGTTCGGCGCCAAATGGTTCGTGCTCGACCCGGCGGGCGACAAGATCACGCGCGCCGAGCCGGACGACGACCAGGAGACCGACCAGGAGACCCGGCCCCCCGGCTACTGATCGCCCGGCTACCGCCCCCGGCTACTGCCCCCGGCTGCTGAGGCCCCCCCCGCGCCGGGCGGCCGCCCCGGCGGCCAGTAGGGTGCCGGTCCATGACCGAGCCGGACTTCCTGCGTACCACCCGAGCCTCCTACGACGCCGTGGCCGCCGACTACGCCGAGTGGGCCCGGGACGAACTCGCCACCAAGCCGCTGGAGCGGGCCCTGCTCGCCGGCTTCGCCGAGCTCGTCACCGCCCCCGGCGCCGGACCGGTCGCCGACATCGGCTGCGGCACCGGCCGGGTGACGGCCCATCTGCACGCCTTGGGCGTCGACGTGTTCGGGGTCGACCTGTCGCCGGGGATGCTCGACGTGGCCCGGCGGGCGCACCCGGGCCTGCGGTTCGCGGAGGGGTCGATGCTGGCCCTGGACCTGCCGGACGGCGGCCTCGGCGGAATCCTGGCCTGGTACTCGACCATCCACGTCCCATGGGAGCGGCTGCCGGAGGTGTTCGCCGAGTTCCACCGGGTGCTGGCGCCGGGCGGCCACGTGCTGCTCGGGTTCCAGGTCGGCGACGAGCCGCTGCACTTGGCGGAGGCGTTCGGGCAGACGATCGCGCTCGACTTCCACCGGCGGCGGCCGGACCGGGTCGCCGAGCTGCTGACCCGGGCCGGCCTGACGGTACGTGCCCGAACGCTGAAGGAGCGAGACGACGACGGCGACTTCCCGGAGCGTACGCCCCAGGGCTTCGTGCTGGCCCGCAAGCCGGTCGCCGCCGCGCCCCCGCCGCCGGTCAGCCCGTGATGATCGCCGGGTCGCTCACGCCGGGCGCACCGGTCTCGACGTGCCCGGCGAACCGGCGCAGGAACGCGCCGTCCGCGTCCGACACCACCGACAGGTCGTACCAGCGCTTGGTGCCGCGCAGGTCGACGGTGTGCGTCACCGTCGCCCCCGAGCGGACCGTGAAGGTGTCCTTCCGGCCGTCGTAGGCGTTGGTGACCGTCAGGTGGACGTCGGCGGTGCCCGCGTTCTTCATGGTCAGCGTGACGTTGCCGCTGCTCGCGACATGGCGCGCGGTCACCTCGGGGCCCGCCGCGGTGCCCGAGCCCTTGAAGGCGCGCAGGAACCCGTTGGGGCCGTGCACCGTCAGGTCGTGCTTCCCGCCCGAGTACGCCGAGTTCCAGGTGTCGGAGATCGTCTTGCCGGCGGCCGCGGTGTAGGTCCAGGGGCCGTCGGTGCGGTTGCCCGACGTGACGTAGAACTGCGCGCCCGCCTTGCCGCCCCCGCTGAAGGTGAGCGTGATGCGGCCCGTGGAGGCAGTGGCGGAGGCGTCCACCAGCGGCGCGTACGGCAGCGGGCGCGCCGGGCGCGAACCCGCCTCCTGCTTCGGCAGGGACCCGTTGGCGGGCGGCTTCGGCACGTAGTCGGGGTGCCGCTCGTGGTCCGGCGGCTCGTACGCGTCGGTGGCCGGCAGCGCGGCGGGCTGGGTGTCCTTGAGCCCGAAGTCGAAGGCCGAGGTCAGGTCGCCGCAGATGGCGCGCCGCCAGGGGGAGATGTTCGGCTCCTGCACGCCGAAGCGGCGCTCCATGAAGCGGATGATCGAGGTGTGGTCGAAGACCTCGGAGCAGACGAAGCCGCCGGTGCTCCAGGGGGAGACGACGAGCATGGGGACGCGCTGGCCGAGGCCGTAGGGGCCGGCGGCGTAGCTCGTGTTGCCGCCGAACCAGTCGAGCGCGGTGTCCACGGTGGACCGGCCCTGGGCGGCGGAGCCCGGCGGGAAGGGCGGCACGACGTGGTCGAAGTAGCCGTCGTTCTCGTCGTAGGTGATGAACAGGGCGGTCTTGCTCCACACCTCGGGGTTGGACGTCAGCGCGTCCAGGACCTGGGAGATGTACCAGGCGCCGTAGTTCGCGGGGAAGTTGGGGTGCTCGCTGAAGGCCTCCGGGGCGGCGATCCAGGAGACCCGCGGCAGCTTCCCGGCCTTCACATCGGCCCTGAGGCGGTCGAAGTAGCCGTCGCCGGCCTTCGCGTTGGTACCGGTGCGCGCCTTCTCGTAGAGCGCGTCACCGGGCTTGGCGTTCCGGTACTTGTTGAAGTACAGCAGCGAGTTGTCGCCGTAGTTGCCGCGGTAGGCGTCCTCGATCCAGCCCCAGTGGCCCGCCGCGTCCAGCCCGTCGCCGATGTCCTGGTAGATCTTCCACGAGATCCCGGCCTGCTCCAGCCGCTCCGGATACGTCGTCCAGTCGTATCCGGCCTCCTGGTTGCCCAGGACGGGGCCGCCGCCCTTGCCGTCGTTGCCGGTGTGGCCCGTCCACATGTAGTAGCGGTTGGGGTCGGTGGCGCCGATGAAGGAGCAGTGGTAGGCGTCGCAGACGGTGAACGCGTCGGCGAGCGCGTAATGGAACGGGATGTCCTGGCGGGTCAGATACGCCATCGTGCCCGCCGACTTCGCGGGTATCCACTGGTCGTACTTGCCGTTGTTCCAGGCCTTGTGGCCGCCCGCCCAGTCGTGGTCGAGGCCCGCGATGAACTGCATGCCGAGGTCCTCGGCGTCCGGGTGGTAGGGCAGCACCTCCTTGGTGCCGTCCTGCTGGTGCCAGACCGACTTGCCGCTGGGCAGCGTCACCGGGCGCGGGTCACCGAACCCGCGTACGCCCTTCAACGAGCCGAAGTAGTGGTCGAAGGAACGGTTCTCCTGCATCAGCACCACGACGTGCTCGACATCCTCGATGGTGCCGGAGCGCCGCTTGGCGGGGATGGCGGCGGCGCGGTCGATGCTGCTCGACAGCGCCGCGTAGCCCGCGGTCGCGCCGGCGATCTGGAGGAAGCGCCGCCGATTGAGTTCAGCCATGAGTGAGGGTCCTCTGGGGGTCGTCATGGAACGGTCGGGCTCGGGAGAAGCCTTGAACGTTTCTGCGGGTCCGTGTCGACGGGAGAGTGCTCTGCCAATGGCCGTCGGGAGAACGGTGGGGCAAATCTCATCGGCTCACAAGACGTCCGCACTGGATGTTCCAACGCTGGGCGCGGCCGCTGAGCTCGGTGGCGGTGAGCGGGCGGACGTCCACGCGCCAGAAGGCGAGGTCGGGCGCCGACAGGACGTGGACCACGGCGGCGCGCACGACGTCCGGCTCCACGACGGCGACGACACGACCGCCCCCGTCGGGCAGGGCGTCGGGCAAGGAGTCCAGCCACGCCCCGACGCGCAGGCGGACATCCCGCAGCGACTCACCGCCGTGGGGCGAGGCGGTCGGGTCCGTCAGCCAGGCCGCGACGGCCTGTTCCTCGGCCGCCGCGACGGCGTCCAGCCGCTGCCCGCGCCAGCGCCCCATGTCGCAGGTGGCGAGTTCGGCCAGCGGCTCGGCGGCCAGCCCGAGAGCCCGCGCGGTCTCGCGGCAGCGCAGGCCCGGCGAGGCGTACGCCTGGCGGTCCGTGCCGAACGCGCCCGCCGCGGCCTCGGCGTGCGCCAGGCCGGCCGGATCCAGCGGGCTGTCGTGGTCGAACCGGACCTCCCGAAGCGCCTCGCTCGTCGCGGGGGAGACCAGAGTGACCCGTACCGTCATCGCCGTCCTTTCCCTTTCTTTTGCTGCCATTTCGCTCGCGGCACCTTACTCATGGGGGGCGCCATGGGGGCGCACGGTAGTGATACAGGACTCAAGGGGTTGGCCGAAACCGTGTGTCGCGGTACGGTCACGGCGACAATTTCGACGACGGCGAGACGGAAGTCCGGTGGAACTCCGGCACGGTCGCGCCACTGTGAGCCGTATGCGGGCCCCACCAGGGGGGACGCCGCGGTGAGTCAGACCCGTGGACCGTCGTCGCGCACCACCGTATGGGACGCGTGTTCCCCAAGGAGGTATCTGACATGGCCGAGGCTGTCGTCTCCGCTGCCGTATCCACCCCGTCCGTTTCCGCGCCGGCGGCCCTGCCCGTCCGCGCCGTCCTGCCCTGGGCGGTGTTCGTCGGCGTCCTGATGCTCGTCGCGCTGTACTTCGTCGGTGCCGAGCAGGGCGCCACCTCCGTCTTCTCCGGCGCCGGAGTGCACGAGTGGGTGCACGACGGACGTCATCTGCTCGGCTTCCCCTGCCACTGAGAGGCGACGTACGTGTACGCCTCTACTGTCAGAGGACTCCTGGTCCGCGGCATGCTCGCGGGCCTGATCGCCGGACTCTTCGCCTTCGCGGTGGCCTATGCGGTGGGTGAACCGCCCGTCGACGACGCCATCGCGGTGGAAGAGGCCCAGTCCGCACCCGCGGCGCACGCCGGACACGGCGGGCATGCCGAGTCCGGCGGGCACGCCGGCCATCACGGCGACGCGGCCGAGCCGGCCGGAGAGGAAGAGGAGGAACTGGTCAGCCGGTCGACCCAGTCGACGGCCGGTCTGGCCACCGGCGTCCTGGTGTACGGGGTCGCGCTGGGCGGCATCGCGTCCCTGGCGTTCTGCTTCGCGCTGGGCCGCGCGGGCCGGTTCAGCGCCCGCGCGACCGCGGCCCTGACGGCGGCCGGTGCCTTCACCACCGTCTACCTGGTGCCGTTCCTGAAATATCCGGCCACGCCACCCGCGGTCGGCAACCCGGACACCATCGGCAAGCGCACCACGCTGTTCTTCCTGATGATCCTGCTCAGCGTGCTGCTGGGCGTCGCCGCGATCATCCTCGGGCGGCGGCTGGCACCCCGTCTGGGGAACTGGAACGCGACCCTGGCCGCCGGAGGTGGCTTCATCGCCGCCGTGGCCCTCGCGTTCGTGTTCCTCCCCGGAAACGGCGACGCCGTCAAGGACTCCTTCCCCGCCGACGTGCTGTGGGAGTTCCGGCTGGCTTCGCTGGCCATCCAGGCCGTGCTGTGGACAGTCTTCGCGATCGTCTTCGGCGTCCTGGCCCACCGGGCCCTGACTCCGCGCGCGACCGGAGCCGAGGCCGAGGTGACGGCGCGGCAGGAGGCGCCCGCTCTCGGCTGACCCGCACAGGCGCAGCCGGCACGCACAAGGCCGCGGCCCCGCCGCCCCGTTGAGGGCTCCGGCGGGGCCGCGGCATATTTCGTTGAGCGCCGAAAGGTATCGGCCATAGCGTCAGCACATGAGAACTTCGCCGGACACCGGCCGTCACAAGGAATGGCTCGCGCTGGCCGCGGCAGGCGTCACCGTCGTGTCGTGGGCCTCGGCCTTCGTCTCCATCCGCAGCGCCGGTTCCGCCTACTCGCCGGGAGCGCTGGCACTGGGGCGGCTGCTCGCCGGAACGCTGGTGCTGGCCGCCATCAGCGTCGTACGTCGCACGGGGTGGCCGCCGCGGGCCGCCTGGCCGGGCATCGCCTGCTCGGGACTCCTGTGGTTCGGCGCCTACATGGTCGTGCTCAACTGGGGCGAGCGGGAGGTCGACGCGGGCACGGCGGCCATGGTCGTCAACATCGGCCCGATCCTCATCGCGCTGCTGAGCAGCCGACTGCTGGGCGAAGGGCTGCCGCGGCAGCTGCTGGCGGGCATGACGGTGTCCTTCGCCGGGGCGGTGGTGGTGGGCGTCTCCATATCCGACAGCGGCGGCGCGTCCGTCCTGGGCGTCCTGCTCTGCCTGCTGGCCGCGGTGTGCTACGCGGCCGGTGCCGTCTCCCAGAAGCCCGCGCTGCGGCACACCGGGGCGCTCCAGGTGACCACGTTCGGCTGCCTGATCGGGACGGTGGCCTGCCTGCCCTTCGCCGGGACGCTCGTGACGGAGGCCGCGCACGCCCCGCTGTCCGCGACGCTCAACATGCTCTATCTGGGCGTCTTCCCCACCGCCCTGGCCTTCACCACCTGGGCCTTCGCCCTGGCCCGCACCACCGCGGGCCGGATGGCCGCCACGACCTACGTGGTCCCTGCGCTGGTCGTCCTCATGTCCTGGCTGGTCCTCGACGAGGTCCCGGGACCACTCACGCTGGCCGGTGGCGCCCTGTGCCTGGCCGGAGTGGCGGTCTCGCGCCGCCGCTCCCGCGCGGAGCGGCCGACGCCCACGGAAAGCGCCGGGACCGTCGGGAACGAGGAGAGCGCCGAGACCGGCGACGACGCCGCGGAGCGCGGAGCCCGCGTCACCTGAGCCGCCGTCGGCGGGCGCGGTGCCCGCGTCGCCTGAGCCGATGTCGGCGGGCGCGACCCTCGCTGCGCCGTCAGCCCGTGCCCAGCGCGCGCTTGGGGCGCTTCCCCCGCTCCTCGCGGCCCGCGGCCCACAGCGAGCGGACATGGCTCAGGTGCCGGGTCATGCACGCCTCCGCGCCCTCGACATCGCCGGCCAGCATGAGGTCGAGGAGTTCCAGGTGCTCCTCGGCGGACGGCAGGAGCTCCCCGCGCTCGTCGAGTGCCGTCAGGCCGTAGAGCCGGGAGCGCTTGCGCAGCTCTCCGACGGCCTCGACGAGGCGCTCGTTGCCGGCGAGGCCGAGCAGGGTGAGGTGGAACCGGCGATCCGCCTCCAGATAGCCGATGAGGTCGTGCTCACGGGCGGCGCGGACGATCTCCTCGGCCACGGGGCGGAGCGCCTCGAGCGCCTCGCGCGGGGCGCTGCGCGTGATCCGGCCGACGGTCGGGACCTCGATCAGGGTACGGATCTCCGTGTACTGGTCGAGGTCGCGCTCATTGACCTCGGTGACCCGGAAGCCCTTGTTCCGCACCGGCTCGACCAGGCCCTCGCGCGCCAGGTCGAGCATGGCCTCGCGCACGGGGGTGGCGGAGATGCCGAAGTCCGCCGCGAGCCCCGGCGCGGAGTAGACCTCGCCGGGGCGGAGCTCGCCGGAGATGAGGGCGGCGCGCAGGGCATGGGCGACCTGGTCACGCAGCCGTTCCTGCGCGGTGATGAGGTTGGTCTGCTTCAGGTGCCCCATGTGATTCCTCCGTGCTGCCGCGGATCATCAGCGTACAATGTCACGTTGCTCCGCCGCCGCCGTCCGGGTGCGCCGTCCACCCGCGCCTTCCGTCCGTGCCGCGGCGCCCTGTATCAACTCCCCCTGCCGGCGGACCGGTTACCGCCCACGGCGGATGAATGTGCGAAGTCATCCCCGAAGTGCTGAAAGAGCCGGATTGTTCGGTTGATCTTCTTTCACGGTGAGTATCTGTATGACGACCCCCCCAGTCGTGGAAGGTGAACGCGTGGGCACCGTGATCGCGTCCAGCGGCCCCCTCGTGGTGACGGCCCCCGGCCGGATCCCCGGTCTGGGCCACGCCCTGCCGCTGCTGCGCGACCCGCTCGGCTTCCTCGCCTCGCTCTCCCGGCTCGGCGGTGTGGTGCGGATCCGCCTCGGCACCCGGCCGGTGTACGTCGTCACCGACCCGGCGCTCGTGCACAGCCTGCTGGTGACCCACGCGCACGCCTGTCCGCGCGGCTCGGTGCACGAGACGCTCAAGGGAGCCTTCGGGGACGGCCTGCTCATGACCGACGGAACGTTGCACCGCTTCCGGCGCCGCGCCGTGCAGCCGGTGTTCACGCAGGGCCGCATCACCCGGTACGTCCCCGTGATGCGGGACGTGGTGCGCGAGCGGATCGACCGGTGGCGGCCGGGCCAGGTGCTCGACGTCAGCGTGGAGACCCACCACCTCGCGCTGGAGATCGTCACCTCGGTGCTCTTCGGCACCCGGCTGCCGGACGGCGCCGCCACCGCGTTCCAGCGGGCCCTGCCGGAGGTGGTGAAGGGGCAGATCCTGCACTCGCTGTACCCCTGGCCGGTGCTGGCCCGGCTGCCGCTGCCGGTCAACCGCCGCTTCACGGCGGCCGTCGCGGCCCTGAACGGGGTGGTCGACCAGGTGGTCCGGGACCACGAGCCGGGATCCGACACCCTCCTCTCCGTCCTGCGGGCCACCGTCGACCCCGAGACCGGGGAAGGCTTGCGCGAGCGGGATGTGCGGTCCGAGGCCGTCACCATGCTCGGAGCGGGCACCGAGACCGTCTCGACCACACTGGCCTGGCTCTTCCACGAGCTGCTGGAGCATCCGCACATCCACGCCCGGGTCCAGGCCGAGGTGGACGAACACCTCGCGGGCGCCGAGGAGTTCGGCGCGGACACGGTGGAACGGCTCACGTACACCCGGCGCGTGATCCACGAAGTGCTCCGGCTCCACACCCCCAACGCCTTCCTGACCCGCATCGCGACCCGGCCCCTGCGGCTCGGCGGCTACCGCGTCCCGGCCGGCACCGAACTCCTCTACAGCCTCACCGCACTCCACCGCGACCCCGCCCGCCACCCGGACCCGCTGCGCTTCGACCCCGACCGCCCACCGCCCGGATCCGGCGCGGGCGACCCCTCCCGCCACGGCTATCTGCCCTTCGGCGCGGGCAGGCACAAGTGCGTCGGCGACACCTTCGCCCTGGCCGAACTCGTCGTCGCGGCGGCGACCGTCCTCAGCCGCTGGCAGCTGATCCGCGTCCCCGGGACCCGGGCGCGCGAGGTCGTCTGGACGACCGTCCAGGCCCAGGGTCTGCACGTCACGGTCGCCCCGCGCCGGTAGCCCCCCGCCCCCCGATGCGGTCTCCGCCAGCGATGCGACACGTCAGCGACGCGATACGCCAGCCATTCAGGAAAAGCACCGTGGGACAGCGCCTCGACCTTCCCCTGCCGGACGTGCCGGCGAGCGCCGGAACGGCACACGCCGCGCGGAAGAACGCCGCCTGGATCGCGCGGCACCAGCTCCTCGCCGGCGAGGAGGAACTGCGCCGGCACCTCTCCTTCGACCTGCCGCGGCTGATCGTCTCCTCCTATCCGCACGTCGCGGGACCCGACCTCGACCTGCTGGTGGACATCCTGAGCTGGTTCACCGTCGTGGACGACCTGTTCGACGGGCCGGCCGGCCGGTCGGTCGCGGCGGCCCGCGCCCTCGTCACGCCGCTCACCGCCGTACTGCGCGCCGCCGGCACGAGCCGGCCGCCCACCGGTGACGCGCGGACCGGTCCGGAGCCGGCATGGCGGGATCTGTGGCACCGGCAGGCCCATGACATGACCGGCGCGTGGCGGGATCGGGCCGCCGGCGAATGGGATGACTGCCTGGTGACGTTCGTCCAGGAAGCGGCCCACCGCGAGGCGGGGACCGTGCCCACCGTCGAGGAGGGCATCCGGCTGCGCCGCCACTCCAGCTGCCTGTACCCCTTCATGAACATGCTGGAGCGGGTGACCGGAGAGGAACTGCCCCCGGCGCTCTTCGAGGACCCGCTCTTCCGGCGCCTGCGCGCGAACACCGCGGACGCCGCGACGTACATCAACGACCTCTTCTCGCTCGAACGCGAGGAACGGCGGGCCCAGCCGTTCAACATGGTGCGGATCCTCCAGGCCCGATGCGGGCTGCGGCGGGACGAGGCGATCGCGGCCGTCCGCGGCCAGGTGCACCGGCTGCTGCGGGACAGCGCCGAGTCGCGCACCAGGCTGACGGCCGCCCATCCGGCCGCCCGGTCGTATCTGGACGGCACGGCCGATCTCATCACCGGTGTGTACGCGTGGACGTCGAACACCCGTCGCTACCGGCACCCCGCCGCGGACCGTTAGTCGCGGATTCCCTCGTTCGTGGGGCGTACGAGGTAAACCGGGACGGGTAGTTCACAACCGCAACCTAATGAGTTCTGCGGCGGAAAACCGCGCAGACCCCACTCCCGTCCGACCGACCCCGCTCCAAGGTGAGGCACATGACCGACGACGAGAACGTTCTCGACATCAAGCTGGACCGCTCGTTCGACATGCTCGACGCCGACGGCGACGGGAAGTTGGAGGAGCAGGACCTGCTGGTGCTGGCCGGCAGACTGGGCGGGGCATTCGACGTGGACGCCAAAGGTCCCATCGAACGCCTGCAGCGCGCCTTCGCCGCGCTGTGGGAGGCCGACCTCAAGAACATGGACACGGACGGCACCGAGACGATCGACCGGGAGGAGTTCCGCTCCGGCGTGCGGCGAGCGGTGGACGTCGACCGCGAGGGTTCCTCGGCCGCATGACGCAGATGCTGGAGGCGTGGCTGGACATCTGCGACAGCGACAAGGACGGGCGCATCAGCCTCGACGACTTCATCACCATGTACGCCAAGACCCTGGCGCTGTTCCCCGACAGCCTCGCGGAGGCGTTCACCCGGCTCGACACCGACGGCGACGGCATGCTGAGCCGCGGCGAGATCCACCGCGCGGTCGAGGAGTACTACACCAGCGAGGAGCCGCACACCCCCGGGAACTGGCTCTTCGGCCCGCTCTGAAGCGCCCCGGCGGTGAGCGGCCCGGCCGCGGCGGCCGCGCGCCGGCCGGCTTGCCGCGCGGTGCGGCGGCGGACTGACTAGCGTGAAAAGCCAGGACATCCACCCACCGAGCAGCAGGGAGCGAAGCCATGGCCGCACCACCGGAAGGCACCCCGTGCTGGGCCGACGCGATGTTCGCCGACGTGGAGGGCGCCAAGAGCTTCTACGGGCACGTGCTGGGCTGGACCTTCGGGGAAAGCGCCTCGGAGTACGGCGGTTACACACAGGCGTACTCCGACGGCAAGGCCGTCGCCGCCGTCGTCCCCCCGATGCCCGGCAGCGAAGGCCAGTCGGCCTGGTGCCTGTACTTCGCGTCGCCCGATGTCACCGCCACCGCCGGAAGGATCCGCGACCACGGCGGCCAGGTGGTGATGGAGCCGATGCGGGTCGGCGAGTTCGGCTCGATGCTGCTCGCTCGGGAGCCCAGCGGCGCGGTCTTCGGCGTGTGGCAGGCCGGCACCCACGAGGGCTTCGAGAAGAGCGGTGGGCCGGGCGCGTACTGCTGGGCCGAGGTCTTCACCCGCGACCCCGGCAAGCCGGACGCCTTCTTCCCCGCCGTCTTCCCGTTCCGCGTCCAGCGCATGGCGGACGACGCCATCGACTACAAGATCTTCCAACTGGGCGGCGACCCCGTCCTGGGCCGCATGAAGATGGGGGACGAGTTCCCGCCCGAGATCCCGCCGTACATCCAGGTGTACTTCGGCGTCGAGGACTGCGACGCGGCGGTGGCCCGGGCCGCCGAGCGCGACGGGATCCTGCGCTTCGGGCCCATGGACACCCCGTTCGGCCGGTTCGCGGCGCTGTCCGACCCGCAGGGAGCGGCGTTCTCCGTGATCGACATGGGCACGAAGCGGGGAGACCTGCCGACCATGGTCGACGAGTCCTGAGCGCCCGCGGGCCCGGGCCCGCGCACCGGGGACGGCCGCGCCGCCGCGGTTGGGGATCCCGGGATACGGTCCTAGCCTGGGGGAGTGCGAGGTGACCTGGTCACGTTGTCCCTCTGCGGTGACGTGATGCTCGGCCGCGGCGTCGACCAGATCCTTCCGCATCCCGGCGACCCGGTGCTGCGGGAGAACTGGGTCAAGGACGCCCGCGTCTACGTCGACCTGGCGGAAGCGGCGAACGGGCCGATTCCGCGCCCGGCCGACTTCTCCTGGCCCTGGGGCGACGCGCTGGCCGTGCTCGACGAGGCCGCCCCCGACGCCCGGGTGATCAACCTGGAGACCAGCGTCACGCGGAGCGACACCTTCGCGCCGGGCAAGGACATCCACTACCGGATGCACCCCGACAACGTGCCGTGCCTGGCCGCCGCGCGCCCCGACGTCTGCGTCCTGGCCAACAACCACGTCCTGGACTTCGGCCACGCCGGACTGGAGGAGACCCTCGACACCCTGGCCGGCGCGCGGCTGCGCACGGCGGGCGCCGGACGGGACGCCGACCGGGCGCGGCGCCCCGCCATCGTCCCCGTCGGCGACGGCCGGCGGGTGCTGGTGTTCTCCGTCGGGCTGCCCTCCAGCGGCATCCCGCGGCGCTGGGCGGCGACGGACGACCGCGGCGGGGTCGACCTCGTGGCCGAGCTGTCGGACGCCGCCGCGGACGCCGTGGTCGACCGGGTACGGGAGACCAGGCTGCCGGGCGACGTGGCGGTCGTCTCCGTCCACTGGGGCTCCAACTGGGGCTACGAGGTCCTCCGCGACCAGGTCCGCTTCGCACACCGGCTGATCGACGGCGGGGTGGACGTGCTGCACGGCCACTCCTCGCACCACCCCCGCCCGCTGGAGGTGTACGAGGGGAAGCTGATCCTTTACGGCTGCGGCGACTTCGTCGACGACTACGAAGGGATTACCGGCTACGCGCAGTACCGGGACGACCTGCGGCCGCTGTACCTCGTGTCGGTGGAGTCCGGCACCGGCAGGCTGAGCCGACTGCGGATCGTCGTCCTGCAGGCCCGGCGGATGCGGCTGTGGCGCGCCTCGGACGAGGACGCCGGG
Source organism: Streptomyces sp. XD-27 (assembly GCF_030553055.1). Classification (NCBI taxonomy): domain Bacteria; kingdom Bacillati; phylum Actinomycetota; class Actinomycetes; order Kitasatosporales; family Streptomycetaceae; genus Streptomyces; species Streptomyces sp. XD-27. The sequence goes on along the minus strand of NZ_CP130713.1, from coordinate 803,712 downwards.
TGGCTGCGGGCGGTGCTGGACCGGGTCAGCCGCGGCTTCGGCACGCGTATCGGCTCCGAGCCGGACGGCGCGCTCACGCTGTGGCGGCCGGGAGAGGCGTGAGGCTCTCCCGGCCGCGGCGGCGCGCTCCGCTCAGACGTGGGCCGCCGTACGGTCCTCGACGGGCGGCCGCACCGCGGTGCCCGCCGGCTCCACCGGGTCCGCCGTGCGGCGGCGGGGCAGGCGGAGCGCCGGGAGGAGGGCGGCGAGCATGAGTGCCACGGTCCACAGGTAGGTCTCGGCGAACGGCTCGGCCCGGGTGGGAACGGCGCTGCCGCCGGTGCCGTTGGCGGAGAGCATGACCGAGAAGAACGCGATGCCGATCGACGCCCCCGCCTGGGAGGTGATCTGGAGCGCCGTCGACGCCGACGGGGCGTCGTCCGGGGAGAGGCCGCGGGTGGCGGCGGCCATCGTCGGCATCATGGTCAGGCCCACTCCGGTCCCCATGACGGCCAGGGAGCCGGCCAGCCGCCAGTAGGCGGCGTCCTCGGCCAGGTGCAGGCTGAGCAGCGCCACCCCGAGCGCTGCCAGGGCGATGCCGGTGGTGACGAGCAGGCGCGGGGACACCTTGTCCGACAGCCGTCCGGAGACCTGCATGGTCACGCCGGCGGCGAGCGCCAACGGAGCGCCCATGAGCCCGGAGGCCACGACGGACTCGCCCCGGACGATCTGGAAGTACATCGGAAGCAGCAGCATGCTGCCGAAGTAGCCGACGACGAACAGGAACAGGGTCGCCGCCCCGGCCGCGAAGGCCCTGTCGCGGTACAGCCGCAGGTCGATCAGCGGGTGCGGGGACCGCTGGGCCCGCACGACGAAGCCCGCGACCAGCGCGGCGCCGAGCAGCGCCGGGAGCAGCACGTCGAGCGAGCCGACGTCGCGGCGCTCGGCGCCGGTCGACACCCCGTAGATGAATCCGGCCAGGCCCGGGGAGAGCATCAGCAGGCCGGGGACGTCCAGCCGCCGGCCGGGCGCGCCCTGCGTCCGCGGGAGGATCCGGGCGGCCAGGAGGAACGCGGCGATCCCGACAGGGACGTTGATGGTGAACATCCACCGCCAGGAGAACGAGTCCACCAGCCAGCCGCCCAGGATCGGGCCCGCGAGGGGACCGATGAGGATCGGGATGCCCATGATGCTCATGATCCGGCCCATGGTCCGCGGGGTGGCGGCGCGCATCATGATCGTCATGCCGGTCGGCGTGATCATGCCGCCGCCCAGCCCCTGGACCACCCGGAAGGCCACCAGCGACTCGGCCGACCAGGCCAGTCCGGCCAGCAGCGAGCCGAGGACGAACAGCAGCAGGGCCGTCATGTAGACCCGCTTGGTGCCGAAGCGGTGGATCGCCCAGGCCGTCACGGGGATCACCGCGGCCAGGGCCAGGGAGTAGCCGGAGGCCACCCACTGGATGGTGGAGAGGGACACGTCGAAGTGCTCGGCCAGCGGATGCATGGCGACGTTCACGACGGTCACGTCCAGCACCGACATGATCGAGCCGAGGGAGACGACGGAGGCCAGCGCCGCGATGCGCGGTGCGGCGGCTGGGGACGTGAGGGGCATGGGGGAGCCTCGGCTTTCGGTGACCCGTGGTCGGCGGGCCCGGGTGCCCGCCGTGTCACGAGGTTCGGACATGAACCAAGGTTCAAGTCAAGGCGGCCGGTGTCGACCGTGCACCCTTCACCCTTTGGTCACTTTTTCGTACTGAACTCCTATTCACTCCAACGGGTGTTGTGAATTCAGACTTTCAACGGACAGACCCGACAATGGCGGGAGCGTCCGCTGTCACGCCACCCCCCTGGAGATGCCGTTGCGTCGTCACGACATGCCCGCGTCGCCCAAGACGGACCTGAGGAGCTACTCCGCTCCCTCCCTCGGATACGCGCTGTTCGCCACCCGATGGCTCCAAGCCCCGCTGTACTTCGGGCTGGTGGCCGCGCAAGGCGTGTACGTCGTCAAGTTCTTCTCCGAGCTGTGGCACCTGGTCCGGCATGTCATCAGCGGTCACGCCGACGAGACCCACGTCATGCTCGCCGTCCTCAAGCTTGTCGACGTGGTGATGATCGCCAACCTGCTGATCATGGTGATCGTCGGCGGCTACGAGACCTTCGTCTCGCGCATCGGCCTCCAGGGGCACCGGGACCAGCCCGAGTGGCTCTCGCACGTCAACTCCAACGTGCTCAAGGTGAAGCTCGCCACCGCCATCGTGGGCATCTCCTCGGTCCACCTGCTCCAGATGTTCGTCGACGTCGACCACACCTCCCAGCACTCCCTGCTGTGGGGAACCGTGATCCACATGGCGTTCATCGCCTCAGCCGCGATCCTGGCGTACATGACCGGTCCCATGGACACACGCGGCACGGGCCCCGCAAGACCCGCCCGCGCGGGAGGTGCGAACGTCACGGAAGGCTCCGACCATGCCCGCGGCCTCGCCGCACTGCTCCCGGCCCAGCACCCGGCGGCGCTGCCGGCCGGGCCCGAGGGCCTCGCCGCCGCGCAGGAGGCCTCCGGCGCCGAGTCCCGCATCCGCGCCGCGGGGTTCCCGGCCCGTAAGACGCTCCAGGAGTTCGACCACGGCCACCAGCGGTCCCTCGACTGGGAGTCCGTCTCCCGGCTGGGGACGCTGGACTTCGTCAAGGCCAGGGAGAACCTGCTCCTCGTCGGCCCGCCCGGCACCGGCAAGACGCATCTGGCCACCGCGCTGGGCCTGCGCGCCTGCCAGGCCGGGCACGACGTGCTGTTCGCGACCGCCACCGAGTGGGCGGCCCGGCTGAGCGAGGCGCACGCCGCGGGCCGCCTGGCCGAAGAACTGGCCGGGCTGGACGACTACGCGCTGCTGATCGTCGACGAGATCGGCTACGTCCCCTTCGACGCGGAGACGGCCAACCTCTTCTTCCGGCTCGTCTCCCACCGCTACGAGTGGGCCTCGCTGATCGTCACCAGCGACAAGCACCTGGACCGCTGGACGGAGGTCTTCGGCGACAACGCCGTCACCTCCGCCATGGTCGACCGCCTCGCCCACCATGCCGAGATCGTCGCCCTCCAGGGCGACAGCTACCGCACCCGCGGCCGCGGCGCCGGACCCGATCCCGTGCTCTCGCCCTCCGTCAACGGCCGATGAGCACGGCGCCCGGGTCCGCCCCGGCGTCAGGCGTCCAGCAGCCAGGCGACGAGGGCACGCACCGCCCCGGAGACGACCGCGGCGGCGAACTGGCCGATCAGGGGCAGGCGCCCGCCGCGATCGGTGTCGGCGGCCCGGTGGCGGTCGCGGACGGGGCGGCGGCGGTGCGAGGTCTTGGTGGGGCCGATGACGGTCATGGCGGTCTCCTTCACGAGGCAGGCCCGGCCGGTGCGTTGCGGGGGCTTCCCGGTGGCGGCTGTCCGCCGGGAAGGCCGGAAGGCGGGGGCGGGGCAAGGGAGAAGACGCTGGGGGGAACTGGGTGAACCTGTGAGCGCGTTACGAGGCGGAGGCCCGCCCGGCGCTGTGCCGACTGCTCGCTGCGTCCTCGCGTGGACCAGCGGAACTCCTGACCGGGTCATTCCCGACCATGCGGGAATAACAGCATGATGGGCCGTGGGAGTGCGCCATCGCAGGTCGGCGCGCGTCGTTGACGTGAATTCCCCCGCTCGGTCTAAGAATTCCCGGCCCAAGGGGAAGTCAGGTCCCCCGGAGCGTCGCGGAACTCCTGCCAAGTGCCTACGACTTCGGCCGCTCCACCACGGTGGCCGACGTGGCGGGGGCACGGTGCCGGCCCGGAACACCGGCGCCCGCGTACGGGGCGAAGCCGCCTCGTACGCGGGCGCGTTGGTGCCCAGGCCGTGCCTCAGGAGGCCGGCACCGGCTCCCGCGCGGCGTCGGCGCGCGGCGCCTGCGCGTCCTCCGACCCCGGCCCGGCGTCCGCGCCCTCAAGGTGCTGCTTGGGGCGGGCCGGCAGCGCGAACATCACCGCGAAGATGGCCGCCAGGACACCGACCACCCACCACAGGGAGTGCTGGAACGCCTCCGAGAACGCCTGGCCCGCCGTGCCCGGCGCGGCGGACAGCTGCTCCTCGTCGATCGCCCCGAAGAAGACCACCGACACCAGGCCGAGCCCGAGCGCGTTGCCCATCTGCATCGTGGTGTTGATGAGACCGGAGGCCGATCCGGCGTGCTCGCGCGGCACCTCCGAGAGCACCGCGTCCGTCAGCGGGGCGACGATCAGCCCCATGCCCGCGCCCATCACGACCAGCGGGAGCGCCATCTGCCAGGAGGCGATGTCCGTGCCGTACCGCCCGGCCTCCCAGATGTAGAGCACCAGCCCCGCGGCCATGGTCAGCGCACCGCCCTGGAGCACCTTCCGGCCGAAGCGCGGCACCAGCTTCTGCACGGACATGCCGGCCGCGGCCGACACCGCGAGGGAGAACGGGATGCCGGTCAGCCCGGCGCGCAGCTCGCTCCAACCGAGCCCGATCTGCATGTACAGCGTCCAGACCAGGAAGAAGATGCCACACGCGATGCCGAACGTCAGCTGCACCGCGATGCCGGCCGCGAAGCTCTTCACGCGGAACAGCGAGAGCTCGACCAGCGGCGACCCGTCCTTGCGCGCCTTACGACGCTCGTACGCCACGAACACCCCGAGGACGACGAGGCTGCCCGCCATCGACGCGTACCCCCACAGCGGCCAGCCCAGCTCGTGGCCGCGGGTGAGCGGGTAGACCAGCATCAGCAGGCCGAGCGTGACGAGCGCGACGCCGACGAGGTCGAGCTTCAGCGCCATGGGCGCCTTGGACTCGGTGATGTACTTCCGGCCCAGCAGCAGGCCCATCAGTCCGACCGGCAGGTTGATCAGGAAGATCGGCCGCCATGCGAGGCCGAAGAGGTTCCACTGCGTGAGCAGCGCGCCCAGCAGCGGGCCCGACACCGCGCCCAGCCCGACGACCGCGCCGAACAGGCCGAAGACCTTGCCGCGCTCGTGCGCGGGGAAGGTGGCGTGCACGATCGACAGGACCTGCGGCACCATCAGCGACGCCATCACCCCCTGGAGGAGCCGGGCGGCGATGAGCACCTCCGGGTTCGGGGCGAGCCCGCAGAGCGCGGAGGCGACCGTGAAGCCGCCGATCCCGATCAGGAAGAGCCGCTTGCGGCCGTGGATGTCGCCGAGCCGACCGCCGGTGATCAGTCCGGCCGCGAAGGCGAGGGCGTATCCGGCGGTGACCCACTGGATCGCGCTGAGCGAGGCGCCGGTGTCCCGCTGGATGCTCGGGACGGCGATGTTGACGATCGTGACGTCGACCAGGTCCATGAACGCCGCGGTCATCACGATGGCGAGCGCGAACCAGCGGCGGCGGTCGTTCTGCGGGGCCGCCTGGGCGGATGCCTGAGGTGCTGCTGAAGTCATACGACGAAACTAGAGGCCATATAGGTCAGATCTTGTCCCACATGGGCGGCATCCTTAAAGACATGACGGACACCACACCGGCACGACTGCTGACCCTGCTCTCCCTGCTCCAGACCCCGCGCGAGTGGCCCGGCGGCGAGCTCGCCGCCCGGCTGGGCGTCAGCAGGCGCACCGTACGACGTGACATCGAGCGGCTCCGCGAGCTCGGCTACCCGGTGCAGGCCACGATGGGCGCCGACGGCGGCTACCGGCTGGTGGCGGGCAAGGCCATGCCGCCGCTGGTCCTCGACGACGAGGAGGCGGTGGCGATCGCCGTCGGGCTGCGGGCCGGGGCCGGACACGCGGTCGAGGGCGTGGAAGAGGCGTCCGTACGGGCCCTCGCCAAGCTGGAGCAGGTGCTGCCCGCGCGGCTGCGGCACCGCGTCGCCAGCCTCCAGGCGGCGACGGTGCCGCTGGTGATGGGCGGCGGCGGCGACGCCGCGACCGTGGACCCGCACACACTGACGGCGATCGCGGCGGCGGCCACCGGAAACGAGCGGCTGCGCTTCGGCTACCGCTCGGGCGACGGTACGGAGAGCCGCCGACGGGTGGAGCCGCACCGGCTGGTGTCGACCGGGCGCAGGTGGTACCTCGTCGCGTACGACCTGGACCGCGACGACTGGCGCACCTTCCGCGTCGACCGGATCGGCGAGGTCTTCGCGACGGGGGCGCGGTTCGCTCCGCGGGAGCTGCCCGCGGGGGGTGCGGCGGAGTTCATGACCCGCTCGCTGTCCCGGCTCCAGCCCACGCACCGGCTGGACGTCACCTTCGAGGCGCCCGCGTCCTTCGTGGCCGCCCGCCTGCCCGCCTCGCTGGGCACCCCGGAACCGGTCGGCGAACGGGCCTGCCGCCTGCGCACCACCGCCGCGGACTCGCTGGAGTGGCTGGCGCTCCGGCTGGCCCTGGTCGACTGCGAGTTCCGCGTCCACGAGCCTCAGGCGCTGGTCGACCACCTGCGCGGCCTCGGCGCCCGGCTCGGGCGCGCGGCGCGCGGCACGGAACAGACGGACGCGTCCCGAACGGATTTGTGAGGGGTGGTGCGCATACGGTTGGATCAAGGCCTGTGAACAGCTACCCTCCGCAGCAGTCCCCTTACGGACACCAGCCGCCGCAGGCGCCGTACGGATACCCGTATCCGCAGCAGCCCTACCCGTACATGCCCATGGGACCGGCCGGGCCGCCCCCGCACCTCCTGGCCGACCCGGGCTCCCGGCTGGGTGCCCGGCTCCTGGACGCCCTCTTCGTGTTGGTCGGCTGCATCGTGGCGAACATCCCGTCGTTCATCGCCCCGAGCCTGGCCACCCGCATGGTGGGCATCCTGGCCTTCGTCGCCGCCTTCGCGGTCTACGAGCCGGTGATGCTCGCGACGCGCGGCGCCACGTTCGGCAAGCAGATATGCGGACTGGGCGTCGTGCGCCTGGAGGACGGCGGGAAGATCTCCGGAGGAAAGGCCTTCGGCCGCTGGGCCATCAGCCTCCTGATGGGCATCGTCCCGATCCTCGGCCTCCTCAACATCCTGTGGTGCTGCTGGGACAAGCCCAACCGCCAATGCCTCCACGACAAGGTCGTGACCACCGTCGTCATCCGCACCCGCTGACCGGTCCCGGGGCCGCCGTCTCAGACGGTGGCCGCGGCCCGCGCCCTGGCGATCAGCAGGTCCAGCAGGGCCAGCAGCGCGCCGCGGACGTCGTCGCGGGAGCGGGCGTCGAGCATCAGGACGGGCGTGGCCGGATCGCCCAGCCGCAGCGCCGCCCTGATCTGCCCGGCGGTGTACGGCTGTTCGCCGTCGAAGCAGTTCGCCCCGACGATGAACGGCAGCCCGCGGCTCTCGAAGAAGTCGACCGCGGCGAAACTGCGGTCCAGGCGCCGGGTGTCGACCAGGACGACCGCCCCGAGGGCCCCCTGCAGCAGGTCGTCCCACATGAACCAGAAGCGCTCCTGGCCCGGGGTGCCGAACAGGTACAGGACGACCCTGGCGTCGGTGAGGGTCAGCCGCCCGAAGTCCATCGCGACCGTGGTCGACGACTTCGACTCGATGCCGTCGAGGTCGTCGACGCCGATGCCCGCGGTCGTCAGGCGCTCCTCGGTGCGCAGCGGCTCGATCTCGGAGATCGCTTCGACCAGGGTCGTCTTGCCGACCCCGAATCCCCCCGCGACGAGGATCTTCACGGGCGATTCCGTCTGCGAGCCGGTGGCGTCGGCCCCGCCGGCGGCGGGGCCGACGGTGTCGTCTCCGGTGGTGTCATATACGGGCAAGGCTGTCCCTGATTCTCATGAGCACGTGGACATTGGACGTCTCGGCGGCCTCCAGCGGCGGCCGGTGGTGGATCAGGCCGCGGTCCGCGAGTTCGCCGAGGAGCAGCGTCATCGGGGTGAGGCGCATGTGCATACGGGCGGCGATCTCGGCGACCGCCCGGCCGTTCGGCGGCCGGCACATGGCGAGGACGGCCTGCCACTCGGTGGACAGGCCATGGCGTGCCTCGGCCGTGTCCGCCGCCGTGATCATCGTGTCCATGGTCAGGACCGTGTCGGGCACGGCCGTACGCCCGTCGGTGAGGGCGTACAGCCGCGTCCGGCGGCCCGTTCCGCGCTGCGGCTCCTGCGGCATTACCGCTGGGGGTTCCGTACGCGGTCCGGCGTGCCCAGCCACTCGCCGAGCGCCTGCGCGGTCCGTACGGCCTCGCCGCCCAGCTCCCCGAGCCGGGCCTTGCGCGAGGTCACGACGATGAGGGTGCTGCCCTCGCCGCACCCGACGACGCACAGGTACCTGTCGTCCATCTCGACCAGCTGGCGGATCACCCGCCCGCCGCCGACCTCCCGGGATATCGCCTTCATCGTGGCCGCGATCCCGGAGGCCGCCGCGGCCAGCCGCTCCGCCTGGTCGCGTTCCAGCAGGTAGGCGCTGAGCCTGATCCCGTCGTTGGACAGGAGCACCGCTCCCTGGATGCCGGCGATCCTGCTGAGGTTGTTGTCCAGGATGCTGTAGATCACGTCGTTCGGTGTCGTCGTCATGGCCTGTCCTGTCGGAGCTCTGCTTCCACTGTCTGCGTGCCGTCCTCGTAGTCGGCCCAGGCGTCGGCCACCTCTTCGGGGGTCGCGGTGTCCTGGCCGACCGTCTCCTCCGCGCGCGGCGCGCGCAGTTGCCGGGCGATGTGCGTCTGCGGGACCCGTTCGGGGAGGGGCGGTGGTGCGGGGCGGTCCTCCGCGGGAGTACGGGACGGCAGAGCGGGGAGCCGCGGAGCCGGGGACGGGGCGGCGGCGGACTCCGGAGCAGGGGACGCGGGATCACGGGAGTCCGGAGCAGGGGACTCGGGATCAGGGGACCGGCGCACCGGCGTGGGCCGCAGGTGCCGGACGACCTCCCGCTCGCCTTCGCCGCGCGGTCGCGGCGCGGGGGCGGGCTCCGGCGGCTCCGGCGACGGCTGCGGCTCCGTCCGCACCAGGTGTCCCGAGGGGATGATGACGACGGCCGACGTGCCGCCGAAGGCCGAGCGGCGCAGCGTGACCCGGGCCCCGAGCTGCTCGGCGAGGTGGCCGACCACGAAGAGGCCGAGCCGGTGGGCGTTCTGCGCCAGCACCGCGTACGGCGGGGCGGAGTGCAGCCGGCCGTTCATCTCCTCGTACCGCTCGGGGGCGACGCGCGGGCCGCGGTCCTCGATCTCGACCGAGAGCCCGTCGGTGACGGCCTCCGCCCGGATGACGACCTTGGACCTCGGCGGGGAGAACCGCGTGGCGTTGTCCAGCAGCTCCGCCAGCAGATGGCTGATCTGGCTGATCGCCCGCGGCTCCACGCTGACCTCGTCCAGGGCGTGCCGCTCGATCCGCCGGAAGTCCTCGACCTCCGCGGCGGCCTCGCGCAGCAGGTCGGCCACGCGCATGGGCTCGGTGTGCGGGTCCGGCACCTCGCCGCCGGTCAGAATGAGGAGGTTCTCGATCTGCCGCCGCATGCCCACCGTCAACTGATCCGACCTCATCAGCTGCGCCAGCAGCGCCTCGTCGTGGCCGAAGGTGTCCTGGAGGTCTTCGGTGAGGGTCAGCTGCCGGCTGACCAGGTTCCCGGTACGCGAGGCGATGCCCGCGGCGAACAGGCCGAAGCCGTGGCGCTCCTCGGCGAGCTGCCGGTGCCCGTCGACCGACACGGCGACGACCCGGGCGAACGCGTCGCTGATGCGCCCCACCTCGTCCCGCTCCCCGCTGGGCCCGGGCAGCGCGTCGGCGTCGACGGACTGCCCGCGCTGCAACCGGGCCACGACCTCCGGCAGCGTCTGCTCGGCGACGGTGACGGTGCGCTGGTGCAGCCTGTTCATGCGGCGCAGCACCGAGCGGGTGGCGAACACCACGACGACCACGACGAGCAGCAGCGCGCCGCCGCTTCCCGCGACGAGCCAGGCGACCTCCGCCTCCAGCTCGTCGGCCTTGGCGTCGGCGTGCGCGAGCACGCCCCGCTGCCGGTCGGTGTTGAGCTCGGCCAGCCGCGGGGCGATCTCCTCCCGCGCGGCCCGCCAGCCGCCGACCTCGTCGGGCAGCCTGACGCCGTGTGCGTTGTCCGTGTGGTCGGTGATGACCGCGTTCTCGATGGCGGTCTTGGCCCGCCACGCGTCCGAGGCGGCGATCCGATCGTAGGTCTTCCGGTCTTCGGCGGGCAGTTCCGGGACGATCCACGTGTCGTACAGATAGCGGTGGGCGCCGACGGTGTTGATGAACTCGGCGAACCGTGCCGCGCCGAGCTGCTTGGACGGCCCGGACAGCGCGAGGATCGTGTCCTCGCGCGCCAGCAGCTCCGAAGCGGACAGCAGGGCGACCACAGGCCGGCTCTCCTGGGTGAGCTCGGCGTCGTCCATCTGGCTGAACTGCTGGTAGACGCGGATCATCCGGTCGATCACGTCGGTGTAGTAGCCGATGACCTGGTCCGCGCTGCCGTCGCGGGCGTCGGCGCTCCCGCGGTGGGTGTCGAGCTCGTCGAGGTGGTTCCGTACCTCCACGACGTAGCGGTCCGCCCGCTCGCTCTCGGCCGCGCCGTGGCCGGCCGACCGGCGGAAGACGGCCGCGGCCCGGTCCGTGGCCGCCCGCTGCTTGCGCAGTTCCTCCTGGGAGACCTTCGAGCCCGCCCACCAGGCGGCCGTCGCCGCGCGCTCGGCCTGCATCTCGACCATGAGCCGGTACAGGGGGACGCCGGTGCGGTCGCCCGCCGCCACATCGGCGCGCAGGTTCTCCGACTGTTGCAGCAGACGCTCCGTGGTGACGGCGACCTGGGCCCCCATCGCCACGGTCGTCACCGCCGCCAGCCCGATGAGCAGGGTGCGCAGCCGTACGGTGCGCCGCCGGCGAGGTCGCGTCGGCTCGCCTGAGCCTTCGGATTCTGTGGAAGTCATCGGTCCTCGGGTGCGGAACGGGCAGGGGTGACCGGCGGCAGGGCATGACACATCGCCCGAACGGCAGGGCGAAAGTCGGCCAGGCTTCGGTGGAGCGCGTGTGGGGGGCGCCGATCATATCCAGCCACGTGGAAGAGCGAGAGGCCGGTGCGGTGGTGGAGGCGGGTTATCTCGTTCGCCCGCACATGTGCGGGCAGCGTTTGCCCCGTTTGGTGAAGGCTGCGCCCGTCTCGAGGGTCATGGCGGCGAAAAACAGCCGGCCTTCCCGTGACTGACGCGACGTGACCCAGTCGTACCCGGGGCCGCGCGCCAGCGCCTCGTGGATCGCCTCCCGGGCCAGTCCCTGGCGCTGCCAGGCGAGGGCGACGCAGATCTGCTCGACGCGTCCCGTCCGGCACGCGTGGCAGAGCTGGTAGTCCAGGCGGCCGACGGCACGGTCCCTGCCGTCCCGCAGGATGACCGTGTGGTGGCCCCCGGACGGGTGCGACCGGCCGTGCTGTAAGCGCACGGCCGGGCTGCGAGCTGCGAGGCGCCAGATCCTCCACTGCATGCGGCCACCGTATGGCCGCCGGACCCGCGCATCAACGTACATGCGGAAATAGCTGCTGACGCCTGGTGAATCCGTCATACGGGTCGATAGGCGGCGTGCGCCATGCCCCACCCTCCCCTGGGGCATGGCGCGGTGCGGGGCGTCGCGTCACACGATGCGGATGCCCAGCGCCCAGGCCGTGATCGTGGCCGGATCCGAGATGTGGTGGTCCTTGGCGGCCGCGCTGAAGTTGGGGGTCTGGGTGGTCGACGGTTCGAGCCGCCAGAGCATGTTGCCCGACCCGCGGTAGTGCACCTCGGCGCCGCCGCCCGTCAGGGCGTAACCCTGCTCCACGTCCGCCACCGCGGCCGGGTGCGCCGACTGACCGGAATCGGCCCGGCGGAAGCTGTTCCAGACGGTGCCGACCGGGAGGCGGCGCCGCAGCGCGATGGAGTACGCGCGGATGTTGGCCGGGTCGGAGACCATGTGGTCCTTCGAGCGCGCCTTCCAGGACGTCTGCGTGGCCGGGAAGGAGGCGGTGGCGAGGTTGCCGGACCCGTGCCAGTCCACCCGGAACCCGCCGCCGACGAGCACGTAGTCGTTCGACGACGGGATGCCGGCCTCGGCCTCCGGGTGCGGGGCCACGCCGCTGTCCGCGCGCGAGACGTACACCGACCGCAGCAGCTGGTCCCGGCTCATCCCGGCGATCTTCAGACCGATGACATAGGTCTCCAGCTCGTGCGGCTGGGGATCGATGTGGTCCTTCGAGCAGACGGTCCAGCCCGACAGATCGTCGGTGGGGTGCGACGCGGTGAGCAGCGCCCCGTTGCCGGTGTCCGTCGCCCTGGCGCCGCCGCCGATGGCGATCATGTCGCCGTCGCCGACGAGGATGGTCTCGTTGATCCAGTGCTGCTGGGCGGGGTTCCCGTGATGCGAGAACACCGACACGGTCACCTTGCCCGACGCGTCGTGGAAGGTGTTGAGCCGTGACCCCACGGAACTCAGCACGCGGCTCGGCGCCGGCGCCGGGGTCCTGGACGCGGCGGTGGCCGTGCCGCCACCGACGGCGACGGCCGCGGCGGCGCCCGCCGCGGCCGTCGCCGCCTTCAGTACATCTCTTCTGCTTCTCATCAACCTGCCTCTCTCCTCGGTCCCTGACGTGGCGTCGGGACGAGCGGAAACCGGACGGGCAGAGAAGCTAGCCGCGCCTCCGAAGATGCCGATATCCCCCGAAATAGCGGTTGACAGTGCGGCAATCCCGCCCGGGGCGGCCCTTCCCGCAGGTCCGCGGCTCGCGGGACCGATGCGTTCGATGCCCCGTGCGCCCGGTGCGGCCCTACAAGTCGTCCTATTCAGGCGCGCAGGTGATATGTCGGTCGGCCAATCTTGCCGGGGGAGGGAGGATCTCAGCCACCCGCCAGGAGTTCGACAAGGCGGTCGAGGAAGACCTGCTGCCTGGCCACGATCCTGTCCCGGGCCTGGTCAAGACCCCACCAGGCGACCCTGTCGAGCTCGGGGAACCGCTGGAGCCGGCCGGAGCGCGGCGGCCACTCCATCTCGAAGGTGCCGGGGACCACCAGACCGGGGTCCAGATCCCCTTCCACCGCCCAGACCGTCACCACCTTCCCGCCGGTCTGCCGGACCGACCCGAGCGGGACCCAGTCGCCGGCCGGCGGCGGCAGCCCGAGCTCCTCGGTGAACTCGCGCCGCGCCGCGGCCTCCGGTTCCTCCTGGTCAGGCTGGTACTCGCCCTTGGGCAGCGACCACGCGCGCGCGTCCTTCCGGGCCCAGAAGGGCCCGCCCATGTGGCCGAGGAGCACCTCGGTGACCGGGCCCGTCCGGCGGTACAGCAGGGTCCCGGCGCTCTGTCGTGCCGTCACCCCGCCAGTGTGCGGCGCGCCGGCGCTGCTCGCCCTGCGGGACGGCGTGTCACCCGCCCTGCGGCGGCGCGCCGTCGGCCGCCGACACCTCGACGAAGGTCGCCCGACCGTGTGAGTCGAGACTGAGGATCGGGACCGCCTTGTCGCGGGGGTTGCCGTTGTTCTGGAACGCGATGAAGCCGCTCGCCCCCGGCACCTGCTGATCGCCTTCCATCTGGTGGAACATACGGGCCACCGCCTCGCCGGTCACGTCGCCCTCCCAGCGGGCGGCCATCCTGATGGCCTGGGCGGCGGTGAGGACGGAGTCGTGCGCCACGATGGCGCCGCCGTCGTAGCGGGGGTCGTTCGGGAACCAGACGTCCAGGGTGCCGCCCTCCTGGAAGTGCTTCGCGGACGGAGCGGAGACGTTGTGGGGGGCCTTGCGCCACATGTCGGGGTGGGCCAGGCCCGTATAGAGCACCCGCACCCCGGTCTGCGCGGCGTACGCGAGCTGCTTCGCGGTGAGGTTCGTGGTGTCGTCGCCGGTGATGACGGTGAACTTCTGCTCCTGACAGGTGCGGTTGGCGATCGCGTCGAGGAAGTGCGTCAGGTGCTGCCCGCGGCCCGCGAAGTAGACCACCTCGGGCTTCCTCTGGCACAGCTGCCCGGGGATGAAGCGCAGCTCGTTCTCCCAGGCGCTGCGCACCGAGGAGTCGAAGGTCATCCGCTCCGCGACCAGCTGCTGGCCGCCGTCCTTGTCCGGGAAGGCCTCGGTGAAGGCGTCGCCCAGCGTCTTGGCGTACAGGTTGTGGCGGGCGACGTCCTGGACGACGACCGCCGTACGGACCTTCTGCCGCTTCAGGTACGCGGAGGCGGCGCGCGCCTCGTCGACGTTGGTGGGCGCGACCCGTACGAAGCCGTTGATGTCGCGGATGTTGGTGGCCGTCATGGAGCTGGCGACCATGGCGAGGCCGTGTGTCGACAGCCGCTTCAGGGACGCGAGGGTGCGGTCCGTGCTGGGGCCGAGCCCGGTGACGGCCACCAGCCTGTCGCCGGAGCCCTTCCGCTTGGCCAGCTCCCCGACGGTGTACTCCCACTGCGCCGCGCTGGTGCCCGTGTTGGCGATCAGCAGCCGGATCTTGGGGGAGGAGGGCAGGTCGCCGCGGTTGTGCCGGTACTGCGCGAGGTAGGCGCCCTCCAGTTCGTGCCGCACCGACTCCTCGGAGTTGCTGTCGTCGTCGGTGAGGGTGAAGGAGGTCATGTACGCGACGCTGACGTACGGCTCTTCGCCGGCGTTGTCCGCGACCCGGTCGTTCTCCTCCTTGATCTTCTTGATGACGCCGTCGAGATGGTCGTCGAAGCTGTACGAGCCGTCGGTGACCCCGACGCACTCGTCGGCCTCGCCCTTCTTCACCACGCCGTCCGCGCAGCGCGACCGGGCGTCCTCGAGCCAGTCCAGGGTCAGCGGCACGGCCACCGCGAGCAGGACGAGGACGACGGCGGTGATCGCGACGCGGCGCACGATGTGCAGCGGCCATTCGAGTCTGCGCATCGGGCTCACCCCTCGCTGGTGGACGTCAGCGGATGGCGCCAGTGGCGGTAGCGCTCCGCCTCGTTGAACAAAGCCACGATGTCGCTCCTCCGAATACGTGACAGCTGGTTGAACCCGTCGGCGATCAGGTTGTTCAGCCGCATCCCCGGGTCGGCGAGCGGATCGGTCCACACCCATCGCGCCAGGACCAGGTCGCGGATCACCGATTCGCTGGTGACGGCGGCCCGCGGGTCGTCCGGCGAGAGCCCGGCGAGCAGGTCGAGGGGGGTGCCGCCGCTCGGGAACCGGTTGGGCGCCGAGGTGATCGCGTTGAACTCGGTGATCCACTGCGCCGCCGGAACCGCCGGGAAGCGCTCGACCAGATGGCCGGTCACCACCTCGATCTGCTGGGTGGCGAGCCGGTGGTACATCTCCTGGACCGGACGCCGCTCCGCCGCGAAGTGCTCGGCGAGCAGCTCGTGCACGGTGTCCCAGTCACTGGGGCGCTCCGCCAGCCGCCACAGCAGCAGCCGCCGCAGCCACGGGTGGAGGGTCGGCGTCATCGTCCCCGGACTGAGCAGCAGCCAGCGCGCGCGGGCCTCGCTGAACAGCGCGTCACCGCGGCTCAGTATCCGCGCGCCGACGGACAGGTCGCGCGCGGCGGCGCATTCGGCCAGCGACTCGCGCTCGGCCTCGGCGAAGCCCTGGAGCAGATGGTCCAGGGCCGCGTCGGTGAGGGTACGGGGCTCCTCGCCCTCCTGAGCCGTCCGAGCGGGCAGCGCACGCAGCCAGCGGTCCTGGTCGGGCCCGTCCTCCACCGGGGCGCCGGGCTGCCGCAGCACGTCGAGCACCTGGCGTACGGCCCGGGGCAGACCGCCGGTCAGCCGGTGCACGAACGGGGCGAGCCGGGTGAACGGGGCGAGACCGGGATGGTCGTGTAACTCCAGCTCGATGCGGACGCGCACCTCGTCGAGGGTGAGATCGCGCAGCCGCAGCGGATACCACCAGGTGTCGTCGCTGTCGCGGCCGGGCCGGTGCTCGCGCCAGTCGTCCAGGGAGGCCCGGTCCGGGACCCGCAGCCGCCAGGGCCACTGATCGCCGGTGGCCGGGCCCCAGCGGGGCAGCCAGCGGTTGGCGCTCGCGACGACCGTCAGCGGGTCGCAGCCGGTGCCCGGCGCGAGGGCGTCGTCCCGCCGGGCGCGGATCAGCAGGTCGAGGAAGCGGCGGCCGCGTTCCGTATGGGAGTTGTCGAGCAGCAGCAGATACGAGCGCGGCATGAACGAGCGGTCCGCGTTGCGGCGCAGATCCTCCATGAAGGCCGAGAAGAGCACCCGGTCCAGCCGCTCCTGGTCGTCCTCGTCCCCCTCGTGCCGCCAGAGGTTGAGCTCCACCAGCGCGTCCCACGGGTCCCGGCTCCGGATCAGCGGATGGCCGCCGTACCACGCGGCACTGCCGGTGAACTTCCGGCCGGGCAGCCGCCGCCGGCCGCTGCGCACCGCGTCCCGCAGCAGCGCGAGGGCCGCGGTCGACGCGCCGTCGGGTGCCCCCACGGCGCCCCCCGCCACCTCGAAGAAGGCGGCGAGGTAGTCGCCGTAGCGGGCCTCGTTCTGCGCCTGGAAGTTGTCCAGCTCCTGGCGGATGCCGCGCCGCCCGTCGGCCAGGCTGGTCATCCGCAGCTCGTGGTCGGAGGCGAGCAGTCCGAGCGTGAGCCGGGGGAAGTGGGAGCGCCGGTACCGCGGCAGCTTGCGCTCCAGCTGCCGGGCGAGCAGGCCCAGGGCATAGCGCGGCAGCACCGACTGCTCGCCCCCGAAGCTGACGTAGGCGAACGGGTGCTCGGCGCCGAACTCCTCCATGAGAGCGCTGTGCGCCTCGCTGGCCCCGCTGCCCCGCGGCCCGAGGAGCGTGATCACGGGGCGCTCCTCGGCGGGGCGTTGCGCGAGGCATTGGCCGACCAGGGAGATGATCCCGTCACGGCCTCTGAGGCCCATGCCCAAACCGGACTCCGTCACGCCGCGCCCCCCGGTGCTACCTGTGGCCTGACTCGCTTTCAGTGACAGCAAGAATGCCCTGCGTCCGGTGGCCGTGCACGCGAAATGCCACGGATTTTCGCTCGGTTGCCGGGAGAAGCGCCCGCCGACGGGCCCGCGGCGCTACGGCAGTGCCACGGCCACGGCCACCACCCCCGCCAACACCGCCGCGCCGAGCAGGGCCGCCGCGAGGAGGCGGCTGCGCAGGGTGCGGTAGCGGTGCTCGTACTCGGCGCGCAGCTCGCCGCTGCGCTCGACCACGCGCTCCAGGAATCCCCGCGACACGCCCAGATGGTCCTGGGCGTAGAGCCGCTCCACCTCCTGGCGTTGGGAGTCGGTCAGCCACGGCATCCGTGAGCAGAAGGCCCGGGCGCGGGCGTGGGCCGTGTGCTTCTCCGCCTCCCAGAGGAGGAAGCCCTCGATGTCCTTGATCGTCTCGGCGGTGTTCATGTCCGAGGTGTTCACACCAGTGCCCCCTTCTCCTGGGCGAGCTCGTCGGCGGGCAGGCCGATCTCGGGGTGGTGCAGGTCGAAGGCCGGGGATTCGGAGCGGATCCGGGGGAGGGCGGTGAAGTTGTGCCGGGGTGGCGGGCAGGAGGTCGCCCACTCCAGCGAGCGGCCGTAGCCCCACGGGTCGTCGACCTCGACCTTCTTGCCGTACTTGGCCGTCTTCCAGACGTTGTAGAAGAACGGCAGGAACGACAGCCCCAGCAGGAACGAGGCGATCGTGGAGACGGTGTTGAGCGTGGTGATGCCGTCTGCCGCGAGATAGTCCGGGATGCGGCGCTGCATCCCCTGTGTGCCCAGCCAGTGCTGGACGAGGAAGGTGCCGTGGAAGCCGATGAACAGCGTCCAGAAGGTGATCTTGCCGAGCCGCTCGTCGAGCATCTTGCCGGTGAACTTCGGCCACCAGAAGTGGAAGCCGGAGAACATCGCGAAGACCACGGTCCCGAAGATCACGTAGTGGAAGTGCGCCACCACGAAGTACGAGTCCGAGACGTGGAAGTCCATCGGCGGCGACGCCAGGATGACACCGGTCAGACCACCGAAGGTGAAGGTGATCAGGAAGCCGACCGCCCACAGCATCGGCGTCTCGAAGCTCAACGACCCCTTCCACATGGTGCCGATCCAGTTGAAGAACTTCACACCGGTCGGGACCGCGATCAGGAAGGTCATGAACGAGAAGAACGGCAGCAGCACCCCGCCCGTGACGTACATGTGGTGCGCCCACACCGTCACCGACAGACCCGCGATCGCGATCGTCGCCGCGACCAGACCGCCGTAACCGAACATCGGCTTACGCGAGAAGACCGGGATGACCTCGGAGATGATGCCGAAGAACGGCAGCGCGATGATGTACACCTCGGGGTGCCCGAAGAACCAGAACAGGTGCTGCCACAGCAGCACCCCGCCGTTGGCCGCGTCGAAGATGTGCGCCCCGAACTTGCGGTCCGCCTCCAGCGCGAACAGCGCCGCGGCCAGCACCGGGAAGGCCAGCAGCACCAGCACACCGGTCAGCAGCACGTTCCACGTGAAGATCGGCATCCGGAACATCGTCATGCCCGGAGCGCGCATGCAGATGATCGTGGTGATGAAGTTGACCGAGCCCAGGATCGTACCGAAGCCCGAGAACGCCAGACCCATGATCCACATGTCGGCGCCGACACCCGGCGACCGCACGGAGTCCGACAGCGGCGCGTACGCGAACCAGCCGAAGTCGGCCGCCCCTTGCGGGGTCAGGAAGCCCGCCACCACGATCAGCGAGCCGAACAGATACAACCAGTAGGCCAGCATGTTCAGCCGCGGGAACGCGACGTCGGGGGCGCCGATCTGGAGCGGCATGATCCAGTTCGCGAAGCCCGCGAACAACGGGGTGGCGAACATCAGCAGCATGATCGTGCCATGCATGGTGAACGCCTGGTTGAACTGCTCGTTCGACATGATCTGCAGGCCGGGCCGGGCCAGCTCGGCGCGCATGAACAGCGCCATGAGCCGCCGAACAGAAAGAAGCCGAACGACGTGACCAGATACAGCGTGCCGATCGTCTTGTGGTCGGTGGTGGTCAGCCACCGCACCGCCGCGGGACGGCGGTCTTGCGTGATCCTCATGCCCTGTACGTGTCCGGCCCCCTGTGAGCCGTCACACGGGAAAGATCACAGGGCCGGGGTGTGACGACCGGGGCCATGCCGGACACAGACGGAACATGAGCACGGACGACGCATTCGCCGATGCCTATCGCGCGCACTACTGGGCGGTGAGCCGCTATGTGGCCCGGCGGTTGGACGGCCAGACCTACGAGGTCGAGGAGGTGGTCGCGGACGTCTTCGCCGTGGCGTGGCGGCGCAGGGGCGAACTCCCCGAGACGCCGCTCCCGTGGCTGTACGGCGTGGCGCGGAACTGCCTGGCCAACACCGTCCGGGGCCACGGCCGCTACCGCCGGCTGCTGCACAAGCTGGGACACCACGAGGTGACGCGGGGCGCCCAGATCGTGCACAGCCCCGACGCCGACCGCCCCGGGGCGTGGGTGCACGAGGCGCTGGCCCGGCTCTCGGCCGTGGACCAGGAGATCCTGCGGCTCACGAGCTGGGAGGAGCTGGACGTCGGCGAGCTCGCCGTGGCCCTGGGCTGCGGCCGGAGCGCGGCGGCCATGCGGCTGCACCGCGCCCGGCGGCGCCTGCGCGCGCAGATAGACCACATGCGCCCGGCACCGACGCCGGCCGTTCCGGCGGCCGCGGCCACGCCAGCGGCGACAGACAAGGTGGCGGCGACGACCGGCGCCGTCCCGGCACAGCAGAGGAACCGCGGCGATGACTGACGAACTGGAACTGCTCCGGCGGGCCAACCCCGTCTCCGCGGACGAGGGCCCCTGGCGCGACCGGCCCCTGGACAGCTGGGCGGAGCGACGCCTGAACCGGCTGCTGCACAGCGGGCGGCGGCCCGGAGGAGTACGGCGGTTCGCGCTGGGCGTCGCCGCCGCGGCCGTCGCCACCGTCACCGTCCTCACCCTCGCCTTCTCCGGCGCGACCACGGCCCCCGCGGTCGCCGCCCCGGTCGCGCTCGTACCGAAGACCGGGTCGCACGCCGTACCGCTCGACGAGATCGCCCGCCGGGCGAAGGGGCCGGCCGAGGGCAGCGAGGCGGGTCCGCGCCGGGGCAGCCACCTCCAGGCGTGGTACATGAGCATGGAGACGGGCCCCGACGCCTCGCGGCCGGTCACGCTCCCGGAGGAGCGCGTCACGCGCTGGAACGCCGACGGAAGCGGCTCGGAGCTGGTCGTGGCCGCCGACCCGGACCGGCCGGGCCGCACCGTCGTCGACGCCGGCGGCAAGTGGCGCACCGTCGACGGGGCGAGGATTCTCCAGCGCAAGAACTACCCGCCGGGGACCGGCGGCGGCCACGACGGCCTCTCCGGCCTCGAACCGCCGCACGACCCCGGGAGGTTGCGCTCGTATCTGTCGGACCTGTGGGGAGGCGCCGGCGACAAGCCGCCCCAGCTGCTGCAGGCGATCTCCTCGATGCTCCAGCAGTGGACGCCCGGCCCCCGCGAGAACGCCGCCATCGCCGCACTGCTGGCCGACATCGGCGGCCTCCGCGGCGTCGGCGTGGTCACCGACCGCCTCGGCCGGCCGGGGCAGGCGTACGTCTACGACGGGCCGGACGGCTTCTCGAACGGGACCCGGCACATGGTGATCCTCGACCCCGACGACGGGCGGGTCCTCGGCATCGAGGTCACCTTCACCAAGGATCTCGACGAGTTCCAGGTCAAGGCCGGGGACGTGATGTCCTACGAGGCGTGGCTGCCCTGACCGGCGGCGCGGCACCGGGCGGCTGTGCCGCACCGCCGTCCGGTGCCGCCGCTCACCTCCCCGTGCCGCCGCCCAACTCGGCCACCAGCCGGGCGGCGACGGGCACGGCCACCCCGTGCCGCTCGGCGGCCCGCAGCAGGGCGCCGCCGATGGCGTCCAGCTCCAGCGGGCGGCCCGCCTCGGCGTCCCGCTGCATGGACGACTTCGTGTCCGCGGGGAACGAGTCGTACCGCGCCAGGACGGCGGCGGTGTCGGCCGGGCCGCCGGCGGCGCCGCTCACCGCGGCGGTCTCCTCGACCACCGCCAGCAACTCCTCGCGCCGTTCCGCCCTGACACCGCCCACGGTGAGCCCGTACCGCGTGGTGAGCAGCGCCATGGGAGCGAGAAAGCCCATCTTCGCCCACAGCGCCGCGGCCTCGTCGTCCCGTACCCGGGCGCCGACACCGGCGGCCGTCAGCACCTCGGCCAGGGCGTCGAGGCGCCCGCGGTCCACCGTGGCGCCCGCCAGGTCGACCTCGGCGAACGGGCTGCCGTGCTCGATGACGCCCGGGGCCACGCGGGTCGACTCGACGCGGATCACGCCCGGTGCCACCTGCTCCGGGCGGTAGCGGCGGCGCAGGAGGGCCGGGTGCTCGACGCCGTTGAGGAGCGGTACGACCAGCCCGCCGCCCAGCGCGGCGGGCGGCACCCGCTCCAGGGCCGCGGCCAGCGCCGTGTGCTTGACGGCGACCAGGCACACGTCGACGGGCTCGCGCAGCTCCGTGTCCGCCTCGACGTGCGCGGTGAAGTCGCCGAACGCCGAGCTGAGCACGCGGATGCCGTCCCGGCGCAGCGTCCCGGCGGTCTCCTCACCCGCGAGGCAGATCACCCGATGTCCGGCACGGGCCAGCAGGGCGGCCAGCAGCCCGCCCACCCCGCCGGGGCCGAGCACCGCCACGGTCCATGGATGTGTGCCGGTCACAGTGATTCCTCTCGTTCGATAACGATCGATCAGATGATCACCATCTGCGGAGAGTTAAGTCAATCCTCGGATTTGCTCGTAAATCTCTAAGGAATAGCTTGGGGATCGGGTACGTATGGGCTCACGCGTACGGGCTCACACGTCCGGCGTACGTGTCACCTCGCGCCCCAGTGACGCCACGGCCTTGGCGAAGGCGGCGGCGTCGTGGACGGCGGCCCCGCCCAGGTCGTTGTTGAAGTACGCGTAGACCTCGGCACTGTCCGGCCAGGTGTCGCGTACCCGCCGCGCCCAGTGGCCGAGCGCCTGGCGGCCGTAGCGGGGGTGCGGCAGGGCGGCTCCGGCATGGAAGCGCAGATACCCCCAGGCGGCCGTCCGCCACAGCGGCGCGACGGGGCGGGACCCCCGGTCCGCCCAGCACAGTGCGGCACCGTGCCGCTCCAGCAGCTGCCGGACCTCCTCCGTCCACCAGGAGTCGTGGCGGGGCTCGACGGCCACGCGCGCCGTGGACGGGAAGCAGCCCAGGCAGGCGTCCAACAGGTCGGTGTCCGCCCGCAGATTGGGCGGAAGCTGCAACAGCACGGGCCCCAGGCGGTCGCCCAGGCCGGAGGCGTGCGACATGAGCCGGTCCACGGGCTCCTCGGGGTCGCGCAGCCGCTTGATGTGCGTCAGGTACCGGCTGGCCTTGACCGCCATGACGAAGCCCGCGGGCGTGCGGTCCCGCCAGGCGGCGAACTGCTCGGCCGTGGGCAGCCGGTAGAAGGCGTTGTTGTTCTCCAGGGTCGCGAAGTGCCGTGCGTACTCCTCCAGCCACAGCCGCTGGGGGCAGCCGGACGGGTAGAGGACACCGCGCCAGTCCCTGTACTGCCATCCCGACGTTCCGATGAGGACGACCATGACCCGATCTCACCGCACGCGACGGAGCCCTCGGGGCAACTCCACGCCGGTCATTCGAGTGATGAGCGCATGTCCATACGGCGGCATCCGGGCGGTTCTGGCTCGGTCGGGCCGCCCACCGGGAGAACGTATGACAGTAGAACCACCTGAAAATCTCCCGAAACCACCCTTGAACTTCTTGAACAGAGAGGCTTTTCCATGCGCCGTATCGCTGTCCTCGTCCTCGCAGCCGCCGCGCTGCTGGGCATCGCCGCCGCCCCGCGAGCGCCGCTCCGTGCAGTGGCGACGTATGTGCCAACGGCGTCACCATCGCCATCCCGCCGCGCGGCCTGATCAAGGGGTCCATCAATTGGATGGCCGATGCGCTGAGCCCGTTGGCCGACCGATAGTCCGGATCTTCCGCTTCGGCATGGCCTCTCTCAACCCAAGTGGCCTCTCCCTGGTCTCTTTTGGCGAGGGACATCGGTCCAGGGGAATTCACCGTGCGGACGCGACGCGTTCACGCCGCATGAGATGGGGGGAGCGAGGACGTGGGGATCGAAGCGGACCAGCTGGCGGTGGTGCCGCTGGACACCGAACGTGCGAAGGACTCCGCCGTCACGGGCGCCAAGGCGGCCCATCTGGCCCGGGCGGCCGTGGCGGGGCTGCCGGTGCTCCCCGGCTTCGTCCTCGTACCCGCCGAGCGGACGGGCTCGGCCCCCGCCGGGGACGAAGCACTGCGCCGGGCCTGGCGCGAGCTGGCCGGGGAGGACGGGCGGCCGTTGGTCGTACGGTCCTCCTCCACGCACGAGGACACCGAGGAATCGTCGATGGCCGGCCGCTTCGCGTCGGTGCTCGACGTGAGGGGCTGGGAGGAGTTCACCGCCGCGGTGCGGACGGTCCTCGACTCGGCCCGCCGCGTACAGGTCCTCCACCCGCCCGAGAGACGGAGCGCGGATCCGCTGGACGGCATGGCCGTCCTGGTGCAGCCGATGCTCCGGGCGGTCACCGGCGGGGTGATGTTCGGCGCGGACCCGGTGGAGGGCCGCGAGGACCGCATCCTGATCAGCGCCGTCAGCGGCGGCCCGGACCGACTGGTGGACGGCAGTACGCAGGGCGTGCGCTACCAACTGACCCGGTTCGGCAGGCTGATACGGACCGAACCGGCCGAACAGGCCGGCTCCGCCCGACTGCTCGGCCGACGCGAGATCACCGGCTTGGTCCGGCTGGCCAAGAAGACCCAGCGGGTGTTCGGCAGCCCCCAGGACGTGGAGTTCGGATTCGACGCCGACGGGCGTCTGTGGCTGTTCCAGGCGCGTCCGATCACCGCGATGGCCGTCCGGCCGCCGCGCGACGCGCGGCTCCTGGGACCGGGACCGGTCGCCGAGACCCTGCCCGGGGTGCTCCAGCCGCTGGAGGAGGACCTGTGGGCCGTGCCCATGTCCCACGGCCTCACCCTCGCCCTCGACATCGCGGGAGCGGCCCCCCGGCGGCACCTCCGTACCCTGCCGGTGGTCACCACCGTCGACGGCCGAGCCGCCGCCGACCTGCACCTCCTCGGCGCGGTGCCCGCCGCCCATCCGCTCCTGCGCTTCATCAATCCGGCCCCCGGTGCCCGCCGCGTCTCAGCCGCCTGGCGGGTGGGACGGCTGCGCTCGGCGCTGCCGCTGCTCGCGCTGGACCTCATGGCCGACGTCGACCGGCACCTCGCCGACCTGCCCGCCCCGCAGCAGATGCTCACCGGACGGATCCTGGACGCGGTCTCCTGGGGGCGCGCCGTACTGTCGCCCCTGCACGCGCAGGAGTCGCTGGCCGGGGCGCTGCTCGGTCAGGGCTCCGGCGCGACGGCCGCCGGTGAGGCGCTGGCCGAGCTGGCCGAGGGCCGGGCGCGGGGCCTGAGCGACCATCAGCTGCTCGCCCGTCACCCCGTCCTGTTCTCCCTGCTGCCGCCCACGCTCGGCGAGCGCGGGGCCCTGCCGGAGCGTACGGGCGTCACGGGTGTGCCGCGTGGTGTGGGAGCGCTCCCGGTTCGCGAGGGCTTACGGCTGCGGATCCGCTGGGTGCAGGAGATGCAGGCGGAGATGGTCCGCGAACTCGCCGCCCGGCGATGCTTCGGTGGCGGTGTGGTGGGGCTGCCCCGTCTTGTCCTGCTGCGGTGGGAGGAGCTGAACCGGGCAGCGGACGGCGGCGGCTTGCCGTCCGATCTGGCCGAGCGCGTGCCCCGGCCGGACAGCCCGGCCCTGCCCGCCGCCTTCCGGCTGGTCGACGGTCGTCCGGTGGCCGAGCTCGCGGCCGGGCGCGGCCGGGCGGGCGAGGGACAGGGGGCGGGCGGCGGGTTCGGCGCCGGTACCGCCTGGGACGGGCACGGCGACCGGCCCGAGCATCCGGTGCTGGTGGTCCGTGCGCTGGATCCGGCGCTGGCCCCGCTGCTGCCGGGACTGGCGGGTCTGGTGGCCGAGACCGGGAGCGTGCTGTCCCACCTGGCGGTGCTCGCGCGCGAGTACCGGGTGCCCACCGCCGTGGGCGTACCGGGGGCCGTCGATCGCTTTCCGCCCGGCACCGCGCTGTCGGTGGACGGCGGCTCGGGAGTGGTGGAGAGGACCGACGGGGGCGCACCACCGCGGACCCCGGCGAGCGGGAAGGGAGCGGCGGCATGAGGTATGTGAGCTATGTCTTCGGAG
Organism: Streptomyces sp. XD-27; assembly: GCF_030553055.1. Classification (NCBI taxonomy): domain Bacteria; kingdom Bacillati; phylum Actinomycetota; class Actinomycetes; order Kitasatosporales; family Streptomycetaceae; genus Streptomyces; species Streptomyces sp. XD-27. The sequence continues at coordinate 778,627 of NZ_CP130713.1, read as the reverse complement.
GGTTGTCGGCCGCCTACGCCGGCTATTACCTGGTGCTGTACCTGTACCGGTGGGAGTGGCAGCGGGCTCTGATCTGCGGTGTGCTCCTGCTGGTGATCGAGGGCTTCCTGGCCTGTCTGGTGCTGCTTGCCCGGCTGTCCCGGTTGGAGCGGCGCATGACCGAGTACGACGCGCGCGTCGAGGAGGTACGGCGGCGGCTGGAGCAGTCCCGGGAGGAGGCGCCGGACCGCTTCCGCTGGATCGGCTCCGGGGAGCCGGACGGCACCCAGCGGACCTTCGTCTTCATCCCCGTCCTCATGGTGGCCGGGGCCGCGCTCTCGGGCATCGCGTTCGTCATCCAGAAGATCGCCGGAGCCACCGTTCGCCAGGGCGCGGAACGCCGGCTGGCCGGTCGGTTGGCGGCCCTCACCGCCCCGGCCGACACCGGGTTCGGCGGGGCGGCGGGCCCGGCACGGCTGGAGGACCGGCCCTGCGTACCGCCGTCCCGCACCGGCCGGAAGCTGGCCACCGCGGCCACGGCCGTCGCCGGTGTGGCGCTCGTGCCGCTGATGTGGGACGGCCTGGCCGACGCCACCCAGACCCGCCAGGAAGCCCTCCCGGACGCGGCGGCCACCACCGTGGTGTTCCGGATCGAGATGCGCGGTGAACCGACCCCCGAAGCCCTGGAATTGGCCGCGGGCGACCTGTGGCAGACCTGCCGCCGCTCCACCGCCGCCCAGAACGACCGGTCCGCACTCCAACGTCTGGAAAGCGACGTTTACGCGGGGGTGATCCGCCCTGCCCTTCCCCCGCACGACCTGATGCGGCTGCGGGGCTGTATCGAGGACGCCTCGACGCACCGCGCCACGGCGACCGTCCTCGGCGAGGGCCAGGCGGAACCCCGGCGCTGACATCGATCGAGCATTGAACGGCGATGTAATGTGTGCTCCCAAGTGCTGGCTATTACCCGGCCGTTGGTGCGGCCACGACTTCGGGAGGGCTTGATGGTTGCGGACATCGTCACGACCTGGGTGGCGGGCTGGGCCGTGTCCCGGCGGACACCCCCGCCGGTCGAGAAGCCCTGGGGGTTCTATGTCGAGGTGGCCGGCAACCCCGACGAAGTGGGACGCCATGTCCTGCCCGAGGCCCAGGAGTCGTGGGTCCGCAGCGCCGCCGCCTCGGTGTCCGTGCCGCGGACCTGGATGAAGATGCCCGCGGAGCCGGAGGAGATCGAGCCCTGGCTGTCCGGGGGGTGGGTGGTGGCCTGGGAGGAGACCGGACATCTGATGGCCGTCGACCTGATGGCCACGAACCCGGTCGCACCCGAGGGGTACACCGCGACCGTGGAGACCATGGGAGCCGTCACCTGCGTCCGGGTGCTGGATGCGGCGGGTGAGCAGGCGGCCCAGGGGCAGATGGCGGCCCTGGGGGAAGCCGTGGTCGTGGACCGGGTGGTGACCGAGGAGGCCCATCGGCGGCGCGGACTGGGCGACTTCGTGATGCGTGCGCTCGCCGACCGCGCCCTGGAGGAGGGCGCGGTCCTCGGCGTTCTCGGCGCGACCGACGCCGGGCGCGCCCTGTACGAGACGCTGGGCTGGAAGAAGCACGCGACGCTGGCGGAGTGCGTCTACCGGCCTTGAGGCAGGAGCGTCGGCCGTACGCGCCGTGCTCCGTTCGGCTGCGTCGGGCTGCCGGGCGCCAGGGGGCGTGGCAGCCTGTCGGGCGGGGGGAACCGAGACCCTGAGGAGAACGCGCGGTGAGTGTCAAGCCGATTCCCGAGGACTACCCCCGTGTCACGCCCTATCTGGCCGTCGACGGCGCGGCGGCTGCCATCGACTTCTACTGTGAGGTGCTGGGCGCGACCGAACGCATGCGTATTCCGGCACCCGGTGGCAGGATCGGCCACGCCGAGCTGCAGATCGGGAATTCGGTGATCATGCTCGCGGACGAGTTCCCGGAGATGGGCGCGCGGGGTCCGAAGACGGTCGGCGGCACTCCGGTGAACCTGTACGTGTACGTGGACGACGCGGACGCCGCCTTCGCCCGGGCCATGGCGAAGGGCGCCAAGGAGCTCCAGCCGATGGCGGACCAGTTCTACGGCGACCGGGCAGGCCAGTTCGAGGACCCCTTCGGGCATCGCTGGAACGTCGCCACGCACGTCGAGGACGTGTCCGCTGATGAGCTGGCCGAACGCGCCGCCGCGGCGATGCAAGGCTTGCAGGGCGCCTGAAGCCATGGCGCTCGATGAGGAAGCGAAGGGTGGAGCCGGGCAGATCGAAGCTGCTCAGCGCAGTACGGCTGCCAGCAGGTCGGCCCCCAACGCCGTCAGATCTGCCGCCGCCGTCGCCACCTAGCCAGACCGGCCTCTGCGACACCCACGTCCCGTACCGCCTCCGCTTGCGGGCAGCGCGGGTCCGGGGCACACAATGACGGAGAGGAGGAAGAGCCCATGGCTTCTGGAGTGCGACCGCCGGAGGCCGGACGGTGGGCCGGTGGGCCTGCCGGCCCGCCGTCCTGCTGACCGGTCTCGCCGACGATGCGTCTCCTGGTGGTCGAGGACGAGGAGCGGCTCGCCGAGGGGCTGCGCCATGGGCTGGAGGCCGAGGGCTTCGCCGTGGACGTGGCGCTCAACGGCACCGACGGTCTGTGGATGGGCAAGGAGAACCCCTACGACGCGATCGTCCTCGACATCATGCTGCCCGGGCTCAACGGCTACCGCGTCTGCGCGGCCCTGCGGGAGCAGCGCATCTGGACGCCGATCCTCATGCTCACCGCGAAGGAAGGCGAGTGGGACGAGGTCGAGGGGCTGGACACCGGTGCCGACGACTATCTGACCAAGCCGTTCTCCCACGCGGTCCTGGTCGCCCGGCTGCGGGCTCTGCTGCGCCGCGGAGCCGCCGAGCGGCCGACGGTGCTGGTGGCGGGGGACCTGCGGCTGGACCCGGCGGCCAAACGGGTGTGGCGGGGCCAGGCCGAGGTGGAGCTGACCGCCCGGGAGCTCTCGCTCCTGGAGTTCCTGCTGCGCCACCGGGGCGAGACCGTCTCCAAGCAGGCCATCCTCGATCACGTCTGGGACTACGACTTCGAGGGCGATCCGAACATCGTCGAGGTCTACGTTCGGCGCCTGCGCAACAAGCTCGACCGTCCTTTCGGGCGAGCGGCCATCGAGACCCTGCGGGGCTCCGGATACCGGCTGGCCGCCGATGGCGGCTGACAGGTCGGCGGACTCGCCCCGCGGGAGGCCGCGTCGGACGAACCCACGCGACAGCGGCGCGGGCGGCAGCGGCGCGGGCGGCAAAGGCCCGCGGCGTACGGGCCTGCTCGCGCGGGCCGGCACGGTCCGCGTCCGGTCGACTCTCGCGGCGGTGCTCGTGGTGGCCGTCGCGCTGGTCGCCGGGGCCCTGACCCTGGTGGCCGGACTGCGCGGGACGCTCACCGACCAGGTGCGTTCGGCGGCCAAGGCCCGGGCCGCCGAGGTGGCCGCGCAGCTCGAAGGGGGACGGGAGCCGACCCTCGCGGTCGCCGAGGAGGACGAGGAGGTGATCCAGGTCCTCGACGCGGGCGGCAGGGTCGTGGCGTCCAGCCCCAACGTCCGCGGCAGCCCCGCGCTCGCGGCACTGCGGCCGGGGCAGTCGTCGGAGATCTCGACGCCGGTCGACGACGACCGGTTCATCGCCGTGGCCGCGGCTGCCGACACCCCGAAAGGGGCGCGCGTCGTGGTCGCCGCCCGCGCGCTCGCGGACGTCTCCGATTCGACGCAGACGGTCATCAGGCTGCTGTTGATCGGCCTGCCGGTGCTGCTGTTGCTGGTCGGTTTCACGACCTGGAAGGCGGTGGGACGGGCGCTGGCGCCGGTGGAGGCGATCCGCACCCGGGTCGACGAGATCTCCGCCGCCGCGCTGGACCGCAGGGTCCCGGAACCGTCCGGAGGCGACGAGATCGCCCGCCTGGCGGCGACGATGAACCGCATGCTGGGCCGCCTGGAGCGCGCCCAGGCCAGTCAGCGGCGCTTCGTCTCCGACGCCTCCCACGAGCTGCGCTCGCCGATCGCCACCATCCGGCAGCACGCCGAGGTCGCACTCGCCCACCCCGAACTCACCCCCGTCACCGACCTGGCCGGGACGGCGCTGGCCGAGGGACTCCGTATGCAGTACCTGGTCGACGACCTGCTCCTGCTGGCCCGGGCCGGTGAGCAGACCCTGGCGCTCCAGCGCCGCCCGATCGATCTCGACGACCTGGTCTTCGAGGAGGCGGGCCGCCTCCGAGCGGTGACCGGTCTGCGGATCGACACCGCCGCCGTCTCGGCCGGGCGTGTCCGCGGCGACGCCGCAGGCTTGCGGCGCGTGCTGCGCAATCTCGCGGACAACGCGGCCCGATACGCCCGCGGGCAGGTGGCCTTCACCCTGTCCGAACGGGCGGGGAACGTTGTCCTCACCGTCGAGGACGACGGTCCCGGCATCCCGGAGGAGGAGCGTGAGCGGGTCTTCGAACGGTTCGTACGACTCGACGACGCCCGGGCCCGTGACCACGGCGGGACCGGCCTCGGACTCGCCATCGTCGCCGAACTCGTCCGCGCGCACGGCGGCACGGTCGCGATCGCCGGCAGCGGGCTGGGCGGCGCGCGCATCGAGGTGGTCCTCCCCGCCGGAGACGGCGCCTGAGTTCAGCTTCTGTTCAGCACGCACGGCGCAGGATGGGGTGAGCAGGAGAGGAGCCCCGTGATGAACCGCAAGAAGAAGTGGATCGTCGGCGCGGCGGCCACCGCCGCCCTGGTCGGCGGCGGAACAGGAATCGGTCTGGCGAGCAGCGGTGGCGACGACTCGGAGCCGCCGATCACCGGAGCCGCACTGGAGAAGGCGAGCACCGCGGCACTCGACCACACCGGCGGCGGCCGGGTCACCGACTCCGAAGTCGGTGACGAGGACGCCTTCTACGAAGTCGAGGTGACCCTCCCCGACGGCAGCCGGATCGACGTGCACCTCGATCAGGACTTCAAGGTCGTCGGCAGCCAGCCCGACCACGGCCCGGAAGACGAAGGCCGGGACTGACCGCCGGGACTGACCACCGAGAACCGACCACCCTTCATCGACCTGGGGGAAGGGGGACGCCATGCTGCGCCACGGGATGACCCGCCCCGTGCTGCTGGCCATCGGTGTGGCCGCCGCGGTCGTCACCGGTGCCTGCGGCGATTCGGGCACCGATTCCGGCAGGCTGCCCGCGGGCCCGGCCTGTGTGAAATCCGAGGCGGACGGCAGATGCCTCCCCCTCGCCCCGACCGGCGACCGGGTGGACCTGGACAAGCCGGAGTTCTCCCGTCCCACCGCGGTGACCAACCCCCTCCACCCCACCGGCAAGGTCGCCCAGACCCTCTACGGCGGCCGGGCCGACGGCGAGCCGTTCCGGGCGGAGGTGACGCTCCTGCCCGGCACCAAGACCATCACCTGGAACGGCGAGCGGATCGACGCGGTCATCTCGCAGTACGTCGCCTACCAGGACGGCCGTATCGCCGAGGTGGCGCTCGACTGGTACGCCCAGGCGGATGACGGATCGGTGTGGTACCTGGGCGAGGACGTGTCCAACTACGAAGACGGCGTCGTAGCCGACACGGAGGGCACCTGGCAGGCCGGGAAGGACGGCACCGCGGCGATGATCATGCCCGCCGAGCCCGAGGTCGGTGACGCCTACCGCCCCGAGAACATCCCCGGCACGGTGTTCGAGGAGGTGAGCGTCAAGGCCGTCGACCGGACGGTGCCCGGCCCGAACGGCCCCGTGCAGGGGGCGATCACCGTCGAGGAGATCCACCAGGACAGCGCGCGCGAGGAGAAGATCTTCGCGCCGGGCTACGGCGAGTTCTCCACCGGAACCCGCGAGGGCGACCTGGAGGCCGTGACCCTCGCCGTACCCACCGACGCGGTGGGCGGCCCGGTTCCGGCCGAACTCACCCGCATCTCCGGCGCCGCGGACCGGGTGTTCGACACCGCGGGCACGGGGGACTGGTCCGGCGCGTCGGCCGCGGCGACGACCGCGCAGCGGGCCCGGGACACCTACGGCGCCGGCGACGTTCCGGCCGCACTCGGCGACCAGCTGAGCGGCGCCGTGGACGCCATGAACGCGGCCGTCACCGCCCGCGACGCGGACGACGCCCGCCAGTCGGCCCTCAAGGTCGCGCAGGCCGACCTGGACCTGCAACTGCGGCACCGGCCTCCTGCCGACATCGATGCCGCACGCCTGGACCTCTGGACCCGTCAGCTCCTCATCGACACGGCCGCCGACGACCACGGCGCCGTGGCAGGCGACGTGGCCACGCTCGAACGGATCTGGGACCGAGTCGGCCACACCGTCGACAAGGACACCGCGCCCCTCGTCGAGAACCGGCTCCGCGAACTGCGCCAGGCGGCGGACGACCGGGACCTCGCAGCCGTGGCCGAGAGCATTCCCGCCCTGCGGTCGACATGGAGCACGCTCCGATAACGCAGCCGGGCGCGGCATGTACTCCCCGCGTGGTACGCGGGGTGTCGCTGGCCGTACGACGACGAGGTGCCCCGCCGCGATCAGGCTTGGTGGAGACGCAACAAGCATGGCCACCGAGGAGCTGAACCAAGATGAACACCTTGGCGCACGGATTCGCCGACGGCAGCGGACCCGGTCCGTGGATTCTTCTCTTCCCGCTGGTGTGGGCGCTGGTCGTGGCGGGCGGGATCCTCCTGCTGCGCCGCACCGTGTGGCGGGGCCGCGCCCCGTGGCAGCGGGTTCGGGCCGCGGGACACGGCGAGCAGTCGCCGATCGCGCTGCTCGGCCGCCGCTTCGCCGCCGGGGAGATCGACGAGGACGAGTACTGGCGCCGACTGTCCGTCCTGGACGAGCAGTTCGGCCGCGCGGGCAGCGGCGGTGGTCGCTGATGGGCTCCCAGCCCGAGCCCGTGACGGGCTCCCATCCCGGGCCTGTGACGGGCTCCCAGCCCGCCGCCCGCGTGGTCGACGCGGTCAAGGTCTACGGATCGGGTGACACCGAGGTGACCGCCCTGGCCGGGGTGAGCCTCGACTTCCCCACCGGCCGGTTCACCGCGATCATGGGCCCCTCCGGGTCCGGCAAGTCCACCCTGATGCACTGCGCCGCGGGGCTCGACACGCTCACCTCGGGGTCGGCGTACATCGCCGGCACCGAGCTGGGCGTACTCGGCGACCGCAAGCTGACACTGCTGCGCCGCGAGCGGATCGGATTCGTCTTCCAGGCGTACAACCTCGTGCCGACGCTGACGGTCGCCGAGAACATCACGCTGCCGCGGGACCTGTCCGGCGCCCGCGCCGACGCGGAGCAGCGCGCCTGGGTGGACAGCCTGATCGAGGTCGTCGGGCTGCGCGACCGGCTGCACCACCGGCCGAGCGAGCTGTCCGGCGGGCAGCAGCAGCGCGTGGCCGTGGCCCGCGCCTTCGCGAGCCGCCCCGATGTCGTCTTCGCCGACGAGCCGACCGGCAACCTCGACTCCCGTTCCGGCGAGGAGGTGCTGCGGCTGCTCGGCCGGGCGGTGCGCACGATGGGGCGTACGGTCGTCATGGTCACCCACGACCCGGTGGCCGCCGCCCACGCCGACGAGGTCGTCTTCCTCGCCGACGGGCGGCTGGTGGACCGGATGGCCGAGCCCACCGCCGCACGGGTCCTGGACCGGATGAAGGCGTTCGACGGCGGATCGCGATCCCCGCGGGCGGTGGCGTCATGAGCGGCCGCGCCACACTGCGCATCAGCGCGGCCTCGTTGCGCGCGCACAAGCGGCGCTTCGCGGGCACGTTCCTCGCCGTCCTGCTGGGCGTCGCCTTCCTCGCCGGCACGCTGGTGATGGGCGACACACTGCGCGCCAGTTTCGACACTCTGTTCGGCAGGGCGAACCAGGGTACGGACGCGGTCGTGCGCAGCGCCGACGCCATCACCGTGCCCGGGGAGGGTCGGGGCAACCGGGCGCCCGTCGACGCCTCGCTCGCCGAGCGGATCGCGAAGGTGCCGGGCGTCGCCGCCGCCGTGCCCAGCGTCCAGGGCGCCGGACAGCTCCTGGGCCGCGACGGCGACCCCGTCGGCGGCCAGGGCCCGCCCACCCTCGCCGGCAACTGGATCAGCGACGCCCAACTCAATCCGTACCGGATCGCGGAGGGCCGGGCGCCGCGCGCCTCCGGCGAGGCCGTCGTCAACCGGGGCGCGGCCGAGGCGGGCGGCCTGAGGATCGGCGACACCGCCGTGCTGCGCACCCCGACCCCGTACGGGTGACGATCGTCGGCCTGGCGACCTTCGGCGGCGAGGACGGCATGGGCCGCAGCACCTTCACCGGACTCACCCGGGCCGACGCCGAGAAGTACCTCACCCCCGAGCCGGGGCAGGCCACGAGCATCCAGGTCCGGGCCACCCCCGGCGTCGCCGAGCAAGAACTCGTCGACGCCCTGGAGTCCGTGCTCCCCGAGAGCGTCGAGGCGATCACCGGCCAGGAGGCCACCGAGGAGAACCTGGACATCGTCTCCGGCCGGTTCCTGAACCTGTTCACCACGTTCCTGCTCGTCTTCGCCGGAATCGCGCTGCTGGTGGCCACGTTCAGCATCCACAACACCTTCGCCATCGTCGTCGCCCAGCGCACCCGCGAGAACGCCCTGCTGCGCGCGCTCGGCGCCGCCCGCCGCCAGATCGTCGGCGCGACCCTCGCCGAGGCCGCGGTGGTCGCCGTCATCGCCTCCGGCGGCGGGCTGCTCGGCGGCGTCGGGATCGCCGCCGGGCTGCAGGCGCTGTTCCCGGCGGTCGGCTTCCCGTTCCCCGAAGGCGACCTGGTCATCGGCGCGGTCTCGCTGCTGCTGCCGCTCGCCGTCGGTGTGCTGGTCTGCCTGGCCTCCGCGCTGCTGCCCGCCGTACGGGCCGGACGCACCGCGCCGCTCGCCGCGCTCCGCGAGACGGCCGTGGACACCTCCGGCACCTCCCGGCGCCGGGCCGTCATCGGTGCGCTCCTGGGCGCCACGGGCATCGCCCTGACCGCGGCCGGAGCCACCGCGGGACCGTCGATCACCCTGGCCGGGACCGGGGCGGCGCTCACCCTCGCCGCGTTCATCGTCCTGGGCCCGGTCGCCTCGACCGCCGTCGTACGGGTCCTGGGCGGGCCGCTGAGCAGGCTCCGCGGCATCACCGGCGCGCTCGCCCAGCGCAACGCGCTGCGCAGCCCCCGCCGGACCGCGGCCACTGCCACCGCGTTGATGATCGGGGTCGCCGTGGTCGCGCTGTTCACCGTGTTCGCCGCCTCCCTCAAGACGACGATGGACCGGACGGTCTCGCGCGCCTTCGCCGGCGATGTGGCGGTCAGCGCGCCCGCGTTCGGCGCGGGCGGCAGCGGGCTCAGCCCCAGGCTCGCCCCGGCACTCGACCGGCTGCCCGAGGTGGACACCGCGCTCGGCCTCGGTCGGGGCGTGGCAAAGGTCGACGGGGCGGGGCGGCAGCTGACCGTCACCGACCCCGCGGCCCTCGCCCGGGTCCTCGATCTCGGCCGGATCGACGGCAGCCTCGACGGACTCGGCACCCGCGGCCTCGCGGTCTCCGCCGACGAGGCGGACAAGCGCGGCTGGCGGGTCGGCAGCACGGCTGCGCTCACCTTCACCGACGGGCGGACCGAGCCGTACACGGTACGCGCGGTCTACGGCCAGGACGACCTGGCCGGCGAGTACGTCATCACCCGCGCGGCCTGGGCCCCGCACCGCGTACAGGACTCCGACACCCTGGTCGCGGTCTCCTTCAAGGACGGCGTGCCGGTCGGCGACGGCAAGGCGGCGGTGGCCGACACCGCGGCGGCGTACGGCGATCCGGAGGTCCAGACACGCGACGAGTACGCCGCGTCCTCGGCCGCGGGCATCGACATGATGCTCACCCTCGTCAACGCGCTGCTGGCCCTCGCCGTCGTCATCGCCCTGCTCGGCATCACCAACACCCTCACCCTCGCCGTCCACGAGCGCACCCGCGAACTGGGCCTGCTGCGCGCCGTCGGCCAGACCAGGGCCCAACTGCGCGCCATGGTGCGCTGGGAGTCGGTGCTGGTCGCGGCGTTCGGCACGGCGAGCGGCCTGGTCCTGGGCGGCTTCCTCGGCTGGGCACTGGTACGGGCCTCCGACACCGCGGGCACCAGCGCCTTTACGCTCCCGCCGGCCCAACTCGCGGCCGTGGCCCTGGTCGGGCTCACCGCCGGTGCGCTGGCCGGGTTGCGGCCCGCCCGGCGGGCGGCCCGACTGGACGTACTGCGCGCCATCGCGACGGAGTGACGTAGGGCAGGTAGCCACCGCCTGCCTGACTGGTAGTCAGAATCACGTCTCCATCCCTAGGCCGGCCGCCGTGATGACCGTGGTGGAGCGTCTGTCGCCGCTTGGCCGAGTGGAGCCTGGCCAGGGTGTGGGCAAGCCGCACCGCGGGTTCTGGGCGAACTCGGCGCACGCGGCGGGATGCGCGTCGTCTCTGCCGGGATCGACGTCGCCCAGCGGTCAGAGGCTGGAGAGCAGCCCGTCGAGTGGGGCTGGGACGCGGTCGGGGTCGAGGGCCTCGACGAGGACGCGGCCGTAGTGGATCTTGCGCCCCTTCTTCGTTCCGAGGAAACGCCTGAACTGCTGCTGTGGGGCGCGGCCCTGCTGTGCGGGCTGGCGCAGGAAGGTCTGCAGGGCACGCAAGTCGCCTTCCGCCCGGACGAGCTCCTCCACCCGTGTCACGCCCAGCACGCGGATGAGCTCGTCTTCCAGATCCGCCGCGCAGACGAAGAAGCCTTGCTGTGCCGCACTGACCCGTTCGAAGCCGCGTGCGTAGTAGGGACGCTCCGCCTCGTCGCACAGTCCCGTGAGGCGGAGGCCCAGGCCGGGTGAACCGAGGAGCCGGGCGTAACGCCCGACGCTCATCGCACCGCCGATCGGCAGGACACAGACCCCTTCGGCCGCGAGGTCCCGGCCGCGGCTCTCCGCCAGCGCGTTGACCGCCGCGACGTCGCTCGGCCCTTCGAGGAGGACGGCCACCCGGACAGGCAGCCGCGCGGCCAACTCGTGCGCGGGGTCGCCGGGGCCACCCGCCGCCCACGCGGTGACCGCGTCCCGGAACGCCCTCATGTCAGCCATGTAGCCAGTCTCAGCCCGTTTCTGCCACAGCGCGAGGGAATTTCCGCCGGGGCGTCGATCGGCGGTGAGCAGCCGGGCCCGAAGCTGCCGCCCAAATGAGACGATTTCTCAGGCAGTCCGAAGTCCTGGAGTTGGCCGGCGGACCGGCGGGCCGGGTACAGCCGCGGTCCCGGCTGGTGGCGGACGCCACCAGCCCGGAATGTCTCCGTAAAATATCTGGGATTACCCGCCGACCACTGACGTTTTCTCAGCGAAGTGACCAATGGGCTTGCGGAAGCGACCAGTTGGGTGAGCGGGGCGGGGAAGCCTCGGCTGCAGACAGGCGTGGGACCCCTGGTAGGACGGTTCTCTCTCACAAGATCGTCTGCTGCGAAAAACCAGAGGCCCTACGTTGGTTACCTATGTTGCCACGCTCGACGTCCCACGCCACGTCGTGGAGTACCTTGCCCGCCTGCTGGCCGCCCATCGCCGCCGGATCGGGACTCCGAGGAACTCACGCGCCTTGGGCCCGTACCGCCAAGCAGTGCTGGTCCTGCGCTGGTTCCGCGAACGCAGCTGCGTGCACTGCCTCGCCCGCGACGCTGGCGTCTCCCAGGCAACCGGCTACCGCTACCTCCTGCATGACCCACGTGATCCTCGACGGCACGCTGATCGTCTCCGACCGCGTCGCCGGTCTCCGCGAGAACGGCAATGACCTCTGGTTCAGCCAGAAGCACAAGGCGTTCGGCGGCAACGTACAGTTCCTGGCCGCCCCTGACGGCGCCCCGCTGTGGGTCTCCGACGCCGAACCCGGCTCCACCCCCGACATCACCGCCGCCCGCCTCCACGCATTCCCCGCCCTCTACAAAGCGGCGGCCGACGGTCTGCCCACCCTCGCCGACAAGGGCTACATCGGCGCCGGCATCGGCATCCTCGTCCCAATCCGCCGTCCGAAAGGCCAGTCGGAAAAAGCCCTGCACGCCGACACACGAACCACGAACAACCTGATCAGAGGTATCCCAACTCCTGTGCTGCCCGTCGGCTTCGCCGCGTCAGCCTGCTCCGGGGTAAGCGGTGGTGTGCCACCCGAGGCCGGCTTTCAGATGCTCGATCAGCCGTGAGTCGGTGACCACCACGTCGTAATCGGCCCCTACGCGTATCTCCTCGCATCGGAGGAAGGCCGCGGCGGATTCAGGGGACATCTTCAGGACTATTCCGGAGCGGATGGGTTTGGGGATGTTGGCGTAGCGGGTCACAGGCGGGCCTCCAGACGTTCTTGCAGCGGGCTGAAGTCGTCCTCAGGAAACAGGCCGGGGAGCACTTGGAGCCCGTGTTCAAGCCGCTCTCGCACGACGTTGAAGTCCGCAGTGCCGAGCGGAGCATCGGTGAAGAGGTACTGCCAACCGTGAAGTCCTTTGGTGAGCAGCAGTGCTTCCTGGTATTCGACGAAAGTCAGATCGAGCTTGATGTATCCATAGGGGAAAGGGGGACCTCCGATGGTCTTTTGATCCTCGAACCAGATCTCCAAGGGGCTCTGTTGCGTCATCCGAATATTGGCCCGGAACAGGGGGACTACCCTCTGCCCAGTATCAAAAGGGCGGAGTTGTGCAACAAACTCTTGATGGAAGGGATCCTCCATCGCCTCGGCCGCAGGGCTGGGGCCCATGCCTAGAATTTCGACGGGAGAGGGGATATGGAACTCTCCATGGAGCTGGTCCGGTGACGATTTGGATTCCCAGTAGGCGGAAACTTCGGTGAGTCGAAGGGAATCCCTCAGCATCGAGCTGTCGAGCCGGATGCCCGCCCAGGCGGCATCGAAATGCGACAGATCCTCAAGCTGCTTGAAGGAGAGGGAGGGCTCTCCGAAGGAACGTTCGGCGAGAGTGAGTTCCTTGGTCTTCCGGAGTCGTTGAAGCATTTCCTTGTACTGCAGTTCGAGGGTGTTGAGATTGGGCATTTCTTCCCGTGTCCTGTCCATCAGAAGGTAAAGCGCTCTTGGCCGTGGTAGACGCTCATCCGGTTCAGGTAGTGGTCCCGCTTCAGGAGGTGACGGCCTCCCCGGTTCATGCCCTCAGGAATCTTGTACGCCCTGAGTCGAGTGTCCAGGAGTGATATTCAATCGTCAAAGGCCTCATACGCAGCCTCCGCGCCCTGCACGAGCGCACCGCCGCGGAGCTCAAGCAATCCTGGCGAGCCCTGCAGCGCGTCACCATGAGCCCCAGCCGCAACGGCGAGAGCGCCCCGCCCCGCGCTGGTCCTCAACGCAATCTCGGCTGCATGCGAGGGAAATGACGGCGTCGTGGAGTTGTGTCATGTGGCCCCCCCGTGCGGCGCCCGGCGCGACTGGATGGTCCTCTGCGACCGCAACGAAGTCAGCATCCGCTGCCGTTGCGCACATCAGTGGGTCGAGCGCCCCCGTTACGCCCTTGGCGTGAACGTGGTCGATCCTCCCGGGGCCGTGGATGCCTACGGCGGCCCGATGCGGAACGTTCAGCCGGCCGCACCCTCGCTGGCGGGCGCGTGCGCGGTATCCGGTGTGCGGCTTCGGGCCAACGGAGTGAGGCCTGCCATGAGGACGACGGCCGCAAGCGGGATCAGGTCGAGGCTGACCGCGATCAGGATGAACGACACGAACACGAGCGCCGGGCTCCACACGGGCAGCAGCCTGGGCCGTACGGACGCCGTCATGATCAGCAGGGTGAGTATTCCGAGCTGGAAGGCCATCGGCCCTGCGAACTCGAGAGGGCCGGGCAGCGGGGCGGACTCGGCGAGGCCGGAGAACAGATCGCCGAGGATCACCCAGACGAAGCAGCCTGCGCCGAACACTCCGGCGACCATGGCGGCACTGGCAGCGGTTCTCATCCGGATGGTGGCCGCAGGAATGAGGCTGCGCAGCATCACGACGAAGGCGCCGAGCAGGAGGAAGGCGACAAGGAAGAACGTGTGGCCGACGTTCCAGGCCACCCCCGGGCCGTGGTCGCCGTCCATGCCGTCGATCAGGCGAAGCACACCGTATAACAGCAGCAGGAGGGGAATGAGGACACAGAGCAGTCGAGTTGTGCCTGTTGTCGATGTCATGCTCATACGGTCGCTGCCTGGTCTGAGCACGAGCCATCCGGACGATCCCCGAGCACACCCGGAAAGCCGCCTTAGGGGTTGGCCGGCTCAACGGCCGGGTCTTTCCGGACGCGTGGGCGTTCACCAGCCGCCGCCATCCCTCTTCTGCTTCCCGCAGCCGGCGGGCCAGCTCCTCTGCCCGTTCGCCGCCGGCACGTCGTCGGTCGTAGTGCTCACGTGGTGCCTGTGAGCGCAGGGCGGCGAAGGCTCACATGTAGCCCGCGGAGGCCAGTCGTTGGTTCTCGACGGTCCTGGCGACCACGACGTGGCTACGGCCGGAGGCCCGTGTCACGGGCGCCGCACCGGCGTATGCCTTCAGGGCCCGGGCATCGGCGAACCGTTCGCGGTCGTCGCCGACCTCGGCCAGGACGCGGGCCCCGGACATGACCGACAGGCCCGGGAAGCTGCTGATGATCTCCGCGTCCGGGTGGGAGAGGAACGCTTCCTCCGTGGCCGTCGCGAGATCGCTGACGCTCTGGCAGGCCGCGTCGAGCTGCTGGACGAGGGCCTGGGTTTGCCGGCCCATGGCTGCTCGACCTGCGGCAGCTGGTGCAGATGGTCCCCGCGGAAGACCTCCCGGAGCCACTCGGCCTCGGCCCCGACCTCGGCCCCGACCTCGGCCTCGACCCCGCGCCGGAGCCGCCCGGCCCGCTTCCGGAGCGCGCGCAGCTGGCTGCGGGCGAGCCGGGCCGCTGCGGCCGGGGTGGGTGCCGCGGCCAGGACCGTGCGGGCGTGGGCAGAGTCGAGCCCCAGGGTGCCGCTGCCGTGGAACGCGGTTAGGGCGGCCGGGTAGTACTCGCGCAGGTGGGAGCAAGCAGACCCAGTACCGCCCGGACCTGATCGACGGCTGCTTCACCGGCCGCCGGCCTGATCACGGACGGCTGACCGACATTCAGAGGTTGTCTCACGTGGCAAGTTTCGCGAGCTTCTTGTAGCAGGTCAGGGCGGCGGCCATGGCCAAGCCTCGGCTCTGCCAGTCGTTGCGGACCACGTACGGGATCTTGAGACCACGAGCAGCCCATGGCAGGCTCATGCCGCATGATCGATGAATTCGCGAAAGACAACCTGCACGGGAGACTGCGGCGGGACCGCAAGGCGCTGCTCTGGAAACTCGACGGCTTGTCCGAATACGACGCCCGCCGGCCTTTGACAGCGACCGGGACCAACCTCCTCGGCCTGGTCAAACACGTGGCCACCGTCGAGGCCAGGTACTTCGGCGAGGTCTTCGACCGCCCTTCCCCGGAGCCGCTGCCCCGGTGGCAGGACTACAACGGCAACGACCTGTGGGCGGCCGAGGACGAGACCCGCGATCAGATCATCGGGTTCTACCGGCGCACGTGGGAACACTCGGACGCGACGATCAACGAGCTTCCCCTCGACGCCCGCGGCCACGTGCCGTGGTGGCCGGAGCCTTATCCGAACACGAACCTGTTCGCCATCATGGTCCATGTCCTCGGCGAGTCCAACCGGCATGCCGGGCACGCCGATATCCTGCGCGAGGGCCTCGACGGCCGGACCGGGGTGCGCGCCGAACACGAGAAGCAGATCGACGAGGAAGCCCGTGCAGCCTACTGCGCGAAGATCGAGCAGGCCGCCAGGTCGGCCGCACCCATCAAGGCTTAGAGGTTGTCTCACGTGACGTGATGTTCGTGCGGCATGCTGCCGGTCGTGGGTGCTGATCTATCGAAGCGTCTGGTTCCTGATGAACTCTGGGCCGCCCCGTTGCTGCCGTCGTTCGGCACGTCGCCCGCCACCGCGCATCGCCGCTTCACGGTATGGACCGAGGCCGGCCCGTGGCGTCGGCTACACCGGGCGGTGCTGGACGAACTCGGGGCCCGGAGCGAGGTGGACTGGACCTCGGCGACCGTCGACGCGGCCTCCGTTCGCGCCGAAAGGGGGGATCGCTGACCGGGCCGAACCCGGTCGATCGCGGCAAGAAGGGCAGCAAGCTGCACGTGCTGTCCGATGCCCAGGGCATCCCGCTCGCCGTCGCCGTGTCCGGCGCGAACATGCACGACAGCCTCGCCCACAAGACGGCACATGCCGAGTTGCTCAACGACCCCAATCCGTCCCTCCGCTGCGGCATCCTTCTTCACGGCGCCCTCATCGGCCGCGTTGACCTTGTGGCCGTCAACCCACCCAAGTACGGCTTCGGATACTGGCTCGACCACGAGGCAACGGGACATGGGTACGCCACGGCAGCCTGCCGTGCGCTGATCGAGTACGGAGCCACTGTGTTGGGCGCCACCGACGTGTTCGCGGGCGTCACCCACGGAAATGACAGGAGTGGCGCCGTGCTGACCCGGCTCGGTTTCAAGGTCGCCGAGGTCTTCGAGACCTACACCCGATACCACCGGGCCCTCGTCGCCTCACCCTGCGCGTATCCCACACAACGGTGCGATCGGACCGAACCGGCCACCGCCAGCCGAACGGGCCCGACATCACCCAATCCACTTCAGTAGCGCACCTGCGCTCGACCCGTCGGACAGGCCCCAGGGCGCGTATCGGAAGTGGATCAACATCGCTAGGCTTTGGCAGTGGTCAACTCGCTCATGGCTCCTGACGAACTGGTGGTTCGGGTCTCGCAGTCGCATGCCCGGGTGCTTGAACTGGTCGATCAACTCGACGACCAGCAGAAGGAAGCATCCTCTGCCCTGCCGGGGTGGACCCGCGGGCACGTCCTCCAGCACCTTGCCGACAACGCCCGTGCCTTCGAGCGGCAGGCACTGGCTGCTCTGCAGGGCGAGCTCATCGATATGTACGACGGCGGACAGGCAGAGCGTGACCAGTCCATCGACCAAGGGGCGGCCCGGCCCCTGGCCGAGCTTCGCGAGGAACTGAGGCTGACCCAGCGGGCACTGGAAGATACCTGGAGTCGGCTGACGGCAGCAGATTGGCAACGCGCGGTCCGGTTCCGCCATGCCAGGGTGCTGGATACTGCGCTGGCACGGTGGCGAGAAGCAGAGATCCATGCTGTTGACCTCGCGGTCGGCTACCGCCCCCGCGACTGGCCGCGGGACTTCGCCCTGCACGCTCTGGACTTCCTGTCCGACCGTGCCCCAGTCGGCACTCGGCTGCTCTTGCGGGCCACTGACGATGAGTTCGCCCAAGCCCTGGGTACTGGCGTGACGATCGAGGTCTTCGGAGCAGTGCGTGACCTTGCGGCTTGGATGGCCGGCCGCAGCACCGACGGCCACCTCGACACGACCGGCCCCCACTTGCCGGAACTGGGTCCATGGCCGCCTGACCCCGCAGATTGAGGGGCAGGCGGCGCAGATCTGGAACGATCTCGCATTAGCTTGTTCTTTAAGGTCTGGCCTGCTTCGAAGGTTGGCCGTATTGGATCTCGCCTGCGAAGGCACGTTCGGCACAATGATCGTGTGACGAACAATGAGGACGCTGGAGCACCGTCTATCAGCACAGGGTTTGTTGTAGGCATGATGATCGGTATCGCAGTCGGGCTCGTGCTCGGGCTGGCTGTCTTCGACAACATGGCTATCGGCCTGGTGCTCGGCGGTGGTGCAGGCGGAGTCCTCGGTGTCACTCTCCCGGCGGCTCGGCGCTCGTAGCGTCACTCCTCATGAGGTCTCCCCAAGACGGCCCGTTGTAGAGCGGTGAGTGCCTTCTCGCGGCGGACGGTTTTGCCCACGTCGTAGCGGGGTGCCCGGTGCCTGTTCCTCGCGCCGGGCGGCCGTCCGGGGCCGGGCCTGTGGGGTTTGGGTGCTCTGGCGGGACAGAGCATGGTCGCGCGGAGGTTCCGAAACGCCCGGCGGACGCGGGCCGGGGTCAGCTGCGCGGGGCCAGCCGGCTTCTCCCAGGGGTGCCGCAGGTCCTGGGCGAGGGGCCGGGCGAGTCGGAGCTGGGTGTGTGCTGGCGATGATCAGCCAGGTCCAGCGGTCGGCCGCTTCCGGGTCCCGCAGCTTGGGTCGTGTCCAGCCCAGAGTCTGCTTGAACAGGCGGAACGTGTGCTGCAGGTCAAAACGCCGGAGGAATGCCTGCTGCGGCGATCGGCGAGGACGTCTCGACTCCGGCGCGGGTGGAAACCACCCGCGGCCGCCTGAAGAAGCTGGCAGAAGAAGGTCACGTGACCGCGGACCCTGTCGGCTGGTTCGCCATCGCCGCAAGCAGCGCCACTAGGGCCTGTCTGACAAATCACCCGGCTGGTTCGCGGAGCCAGAGGATGAGTGCTGCGGGTGGCCACTGCCCGGAATTGCTTGAGGCGGTTGAAGCAGCGTTCGACGACGTTGCGGTGCTTGTAGGCCTCGGTGTCGAACGCGGGCGGCGTCCGCCGACGCGCGGCACGCATACGCCTTGTCGGCGATCAAGCGGTCTGGGCGGGTGCGGGGCCGACCGGCGCCCTCGCGGGGGACGCGGAGCCCCGGTCCGCAACCGCCACAGCACCCCGTTCACCACCTGCCGGTGATCCCCTCACGGCCGCCCCGGCCATCCACCTGCGGCAAGAGCGGAGCTATCCGCTCCCACGCCGCATCCGCCAACTCCCCACGACCCACCACGAGATCAATGATCGCGGTCTCCAACGTCGGGCTCGCATGCAGGGTCCGGCACGAACAGACTCAGCCGATAAGTGGTCGGCTGCACCAGCACCTCCCACCGTCCCGCGCCCACCGCGTCGCGAGCAGCAAGCTGCCGCCTCGCGACCTCTTGCTGCCGCTTCCTCTTCCGCTGTCCTGGCACCGGCCCAGAATCGCTGGCCGATGCCAGCACAGCAAGGCAAATAGCACCAGACACAATAGACCCGCCCAGTGATCATTTGTCAGACGGGCCCTAGACCCCAAGACCAATCTCAGTGCCAACGGCTGTACCGATGTTCCTCAAGGCCGAAGTAGACCTCACCGGCGATCAGACCGGGTCCTCGTCCGTCAGCGAAGGTATCGTGCGTGGACGCAGGACCATGAGCGAGCCTTCCAGGGTCGCCACCATGGCGAAGGGAAACCGGTCGACCTCAAGACAGAGCGCAACGTCATCAGGATGGACTCCTTGACGCACTCCCTCCGCCAGTTCGGTGGCGGCGCGCGACTCGGCAGCGCGGCGGAGGAACTCGGCAATATCCGCCCCGGCCTCGGTGACCCTCCGAGCGATGTATTGAGCACACGCCAGATCTTCATCGGCCTGTCCATCGTCGCCAGTGACCACGAACGTGACACTGTCACTCTTGCGTGTCCGCAAAAGCCGAGCCGTGGCCTCAGCCACCACGAAGCTGGCGCACAGCACCAGCGGCGCCTCCTTGACCGCAAGGGCGCCGACTGTCCCTGCCGTGGTTTTCTGCACAACGGTCCGTCCGCCAAGGTCAAGAGACCGCAGCAGGCCCGGCGAGTTGACGGTGTCGAACCCGGGCGCGGGCGGACCGTCTTTGAGCGCCACCCAATCCGGGTGGCGAGCCTTGAGCGCCAGAGCTTCGTCCAGCGACTCAGCAAGAACGATCTTTTCCGCCCCCTGGGCAAAGGCCCAGGCAGCCACAGTGAAAGCACGCATGACGTCGACTACGACCGCCACGGAGGGAGCCTCGACCAGCTCAGCGATGCCAAGAAAACGAGCGTCCATTCCGGTCATGATCGCGCACGCCCGACCCGAAGTACCCCGAGAGTGATACGCATCATATCGACGGTCTCGGAATGCAAACGCCTCCGGCTGCCTGCGTCACCAAAGCAGTCCGCAACCACACGCCTGCTCAATCACCACACGGGGTCACTCGCCCACGGTCTCTGCGGACACAAGGCGCAGCGCCCTGGCCCACGACATCGAGGGCGGCACCTCCACCCCGATGCTGCTGGCCCGCTCCCGCCGCCTCGGTCCGCTCCCTGGAGCGGTACGCCTGCCCAGCGGTGGGTGGTGGCGGCAGGGTGGCCGGGGCGCCTCGCGCTGCGTCGGCTGGGGCTCCGGTGGGCAACGCCTGCCGTCGGCTGGAACTGATAGGTGCCTGGTGTTGCCGGTGCGTTGCGGCGCAACATACCGGCAACGGTGCGCCGCCCTACCGCGCTGAACTGCGGAGGTGGGCGTTGCTGCGGCGGAGAGCCACCGCAGCAACGCAAGGCGCTCCCGGTCTTCTTCCTTGATCATGCAGTGCAACGGTCGCGCCACCGTCCATCCTGTGAGTTCCCCGTTCCGCAATCCGCCGGACCGGGCAGCAACTCCCGTCTGAAGGTGGCGGGTTGGATGGACGGAGTCACCGGTGGATCAGCCACTGCTGTCCCTGAGAACGACCTTGGTGTTCCTGCTCGCCTCGCTCGCCGGCGCGACGACGGGGATCCTGACCGCACTCGCGGGCGAAGGCGCCCCGCGCAGTGTGCTCGGGGGGCTGGCCGCCGCCGGGCTGGCGGTGCCGTTCTTCAATCACCTCATCGCGAGCGAACCCGACCAGGGACGGCAGCGCGGGCACGCGGGTGTCGGAGACAGGGAGGGGAACGGGCGTGGCTGAGCTGCGACCCCTGGGGGACGATCTGCCGCACGAGTCCCGGGCGCTCGCCCAGGCGCTGCGGGAGCTGTTCGAAGGGCTGCACGTGTCGGTGCGGCGGTACGCGGCCCGACGCCATCGCGATCCGGGGACGTTCTCTCGCTACCTGAACGGCACCCGGTTACCCCCGTGGCAGGTGATCATGGACCTGTTCACGGATCTGGCCGAGCACTGCGGAACCGCCGTCACCACCGAGGCCATCGAGTTCGTCCGCGGACTGTACGGATCGGCGGTCGACGCCAGCTCCTCCCCGAAGCACGCGGTGGAGCTCCTGGAACAGCAGCTGGCCGACGCCGACCGGGTCTCCCGGCGCTCCAGCGTGCGAGGCGACGTCCTGGGCGATGCCCTGCTGGACCGCACTCACCGCATCGCCGACCTGGAGGTACGCCTGAACCAGCTGGAGGCCGACCGGAAAGCGGAGCGCGAACGTGCGGACCAGCTGGCGGCGACCCATCCCGACACCTCCCAGCTGCTGGAGGAGCGCGATGCTCTTCAGCAGGAGGTGGCGCGGCTGGGCGCGGAGCTCCGCTCGGCGAAGGAGCAGCGTGCCGCAGCGGAGGCCCGGTGCGATCTGCTGGAGCGGCAGCTGGAAGCCGTCGAGCGCCCCGTGGCCGCACTGCCGACCGCGGTGCCCCAGAACATGCCGAAAATCCTTATCGTGGACGATCAGGTCGACAACC
Organism: Streptomyces sp. XD-27; assembly: GCF_030553055.1. Taxonomy (NCBI): domain Bacteria; kingdom Bacillati; phylum Actinomycetota; class Actinomycetes; order Kitasatosporales; family Streptomycetaceae; genus Streptomyces; species Streptomyces sp. XD-27. The sequence continues at coordinate 757,292 of NZ_CP130713.1, read as the reverse complement.
TGCTGGCCATGACGGCGGTGCTGGCGACGCTGGATCAGGAGCTCGTCACCGTCACCTCCGGCAGGGAGGCGCTCAAGGCGCTGCTCGACCACGACGACTTCGCGGTCATCATCATGGACGTGCAGATGCCGGAGATGGACGGGTACGAGACCGCCGCACACATCAAGCGCCGACCTCGGACCCGGGACGTCCCGATCATCTTCCTGACCGCGATGGGTGCCGATCCAGAGCACTCCGCCCGCGGGTACGCAGCCGGCGCGGTCGACTACATCAGCAAGCCCTTCGACCCATGGGCCATGCGCGCCAAAGTGGCCGTCTTCACCGCCATCCACCTCGAACGCCGCGCCGGAGGGATCTGTTGAAGACCCGTGATCCCGTCGCGTTCGGAACCCTCGCGCGCCTCCCAGGCGGAGGCCCCGACACCTGAGGGTGGCCCACGCCCCAGGCCGCCGGAGCCATCCGCCCGTAGGCCGGGGTGTGGGCGGGGCGTGGACGTGCGGACGTCAGGAAGTGGGCGTACGAGCACGGAGGAGGCCACCGCAGCCTGATCACCCATCACACGATCCACAACTCTTGACAAACGGTCATGTTCCTGACAGCAGTGGCACTGCACCACTCCCACGAACGGCACCACACCCAGAAGGAGGCGATCAGCGCATGACCACGCCTGAGAGCGCGGGATACGACTACGACGTCGTCATCAGCGGAGCCAGCCTCGCCGGCAGCGCCGCGGCGGTCCTGCTCGCTCGACGCGGTGTCCGCGTCGCACTGCTGGAACGCCGCTCGGACCCCGGAGCGTACAAGGTGCTGTGCACCCACTCCATCACGGCCAACGCCTACCCGGTGCTGGACGAACTCGGCCTCATCCCCGCTCTCGAGAAGGCGGGAGCCGTCCGCAACGACGCCCGCTGGTACACCCGCTGGGGATGGATCGAGCCGAGGGCTGCGCCTGCGGGCCCCGAGCTACCGTACGCGTACAACATTCGGCGCAGCACCCTCGACCCGTTGATCAGGTCCCATGCGGCGGAGACCCCTGGCGTCGATCTGCTCCTCGGCCACCATGTGACCGGGCTGGTCCGGGAAGCCGGGCGAACCGTGGGGGTGCGCGCGTCGACACCACGGGGCGAGCGCGAGATCCGGGCCCGCCTGGTGGTCGGCGCCGATGGCAAGGACTCGGCCGTAGCGAAGTTCGCCGGGGTGCCTGCTCGGAGTTACGAGAACGCGCGGTTCGGCTATCTCGCGCACTTCCGCAACCTTCCGCTGCACGGCGGGATCGGTCAGGCCTGGTTCCTCGAGCCCGACATGGCGTACGCGTTTCCGAACGACGACGGGGTCACGGTCATCGCGGTGCTCCCGGACAAGAAGCGGCTGCCGGCCTTCCGGGACGACCTGGAGGGCAGCTTCTTCGCATTCGTCCGCGCCCTACCCGAGGCACCGCCCATCGACTCCGCCGAGCGCATCACGAAGATCATCGGCACGGTCAACTACCCGCTTCACAGCCGCAAGCCGACCGCACCGGGCGTCGCGCTCATCGGCGACGCCGCCCTGACCGGCGACCCCCTGTGGGGAGTGGGATGCGGGTGGGCTCTGCAGTCCGCGCAATGGTTGGCAGAGGCGGTCGCCTCGGCCGCAACCGGTCGGGGCGACCTCGACAGGTCGCTCGTGGTGTACGCACGCAGACACCGGCGCCGGCTGCGAGGTCACCAGTACCTGGCCGCCGACTACGCCAAGGCCCGTCCGTTCAATCCCTTGGAACGGCTGATGTTCTCGGCGGCAGCGCGCGATGAATCGGTGGCGCGGCACATGCATCTGTTTGCATCCCGCCTGATCGATCCGCTGCGATTCTTGAACCCCGTGGCGCTGGCCAAGGCTTCGGTCGTCAACATCAGGCATCGCGGGGCGGCTGTGCCACCCGCGCACCTGTCACGCACAGGGTCATGACCGGCTCCCGTCCCACCACTCCGCTCGCTCTCGGCAGCTTCCGCAGAACGCCGCGACCGCGCAGGCACCCGCGAACTCGGCTCGCCACCAGCAGCCAGCCCGCACCCTACTGTTTGTGGTGCAGTGGCAGGTGCCAGTCGCGTGCCGCCAGTTGGGCCGACCACATGCGTGCGTACCGGCCCCCGGCATCTGCGAGCAGCTCGGTGTGGGTGCCGCGCTGGGTGATGCGGCCTCCGTCGACCACCAGGATCTGGTCCGCGCCGACGACCGTGGAGAGCCGGTGGGCGATGACCACCACCGTCTTGCCGGCCACCAGCTTGTCGATGGCTTGTTGGACCACCACCTCCGATTCGGTGTCCAGGGCGGCGGTCGGCTCGTCGAGGAGGACCACGGGCGCGTCCTTGAGGATGGCGCGGGCGATCGAGATGCGCTGGCGTTCGCCGCCGGAGAGTGCCGAGCCGATCTCACCGACCCGCGTGTCGTACCGCTTCGGGAGCCGGTCGACGAAGTCGTGGACGTTGGCCGCGCGGGCGGCGGCCTCGATCTCGGCTTCGGTGGCGTCCGGCCGGGCGAGCGCGATGTTGGCGCGGATGGTGTCGTCGAAGAGGTAGACGTCCTGGAAGACGATGGAGATGTGGCGCAGCAGGTCGTCCGGGTCCAGCGTGCTCACATCCAGCCCGCCCAGGCGTATGACGCCGCTCTGAGGATCGGCGAACCGGGCCATCAGCTTGGTGATGGTCGTCTTGCCGGAGCCGGATGGCCCCACCAGGGCGGTGAGGCTGCGCTCGGGGACCGCGAAGTCCACCCCCTCCAGGGTCGTTTCGCTCTGCCCCGCGTAGGTGAAGTCGACCGACTCGAAGCGGATGTCGAAGTTCCGGGGTTCCGTGCTGCCGGGTGCGACCGGCAGCGGTCGCACCTGGAGTACGTCGCCGACCCGGCTCAGCGCCGCCTCGGACAGCTCGAACAGCTTGGTCATCGTCGCGGCCAGGCTCAGGGGCTCGGCGAAACGGGCGGCGGTGACCACCACGGCGACCAGCGTCGCCACGGACAGCCGCGCGTCCAGGACCAGCCCCGCACCGACCGCGGCCAATGCCACCACCGCCAACTGCACCACCAATTGGGCGCACGCGACCGGCATGGCCGCCGAGCGGTTGGCTGCCGCCTGCGCGCCGTGCTGGTGCGTCAGGACCGGCATCAGGCGCGGGGAGTCGGCCCCGGCCTGCCCGGTGGCCTTCAGGACGGGTAGACCCTGCACGTACTCCACGATGCGGTCGGAGGCCGCGGCGTCCGCCTCGTTGACCTGGCGGAAACCCGCGTTGGAACGCTTCTGCACCTGACGTACGAACGGCAGCGCCGCCAGCGTGGCCACGACCAGCACCAGCCCGAGCCGCCAGTTCAGAGCCACCACGACCACCCCGAGTACTGCCGGGACGGTCACCAACTGCACGAACAGCGTCGACAGCGCGGAGATGGCGGTCGCCGCCATGGTGGCGTTGGCTCCCACAACCGACGTGAGGTCGCCCGCGGCCCGCCGGGCGAGTTCCTGCTGGGGCATGGACCGCAGCGTTCTCCCGAGCCGCAGCCTCGTCGCCTGAGTGACCAGATGCCAGTGGTCGTACGTGAACGCCGCCTCGCGGACCCGCAATATCCCCTCGACGGTCACCAGCGCGGCCAGCACTCCGATCCACAGCCAGGCCCTGCCCGTGCGCACTGGATCGTGGGCGAGCGCGGCGAGCAGCGGGATGAACGCGGCGTAGGCGGCGGCCTGCACGAACGCCGCCGCGACCGAGATCCGCAGTGTGGTCGTGAACTGCGGAGCGTACGGTCCCGCCGCCGTGAGCATCAGGCGCAGGATGCGCTTCATCGGGTCTCCTCCTTGCCGACTGCACTGCCTGCGCGGCCGGTGCCGGTGAGGCCCCAGCGCGCGGCTTCTTCGTGACGTGCCCACAGCCGCGCGTATCGGCCGCCCGCCGTGACCAGGTCACCGTGCCGTCCCCGTTCGACGATCCGGCCGCCGTCGAGCACCACGATCTGGTCGACGTCGGTGATCGTGGCGAGCCGGTGGGCGATGACGAGCACGGTCCGGCCCCGGGTGAGCCGGGCGACGGCCTCCTGGATCGCGGCCTCGCTCTCCGGATCGGTGAACGCCGTCGCCTCGTCCAGGATCACGACCGGCGCCTGGGAGAGGATCGCCCTGGCGATCGTGACGCGCTGCCGCTGCCCGCCCGAGAGCAGAGACCCGCGTTCGCCGACCTGGCTGTCGTACCCGTCGGGCAGCTCGTTCACGATGAACTCGTGCGCCGCCGCGGCCCCGGCCGCGGCCCGCACCTCCTCGTCGGTCGCGTCGGGCCGCGCCAGCCGGATGTTCTCCGCGACCGTGCCCGCCACCAGGAACGGATCCTGGAACACCAGCGCCATTTGCCGCAGCAGCACCTCGCTGCGCATGTCGCGGACGTCCACACCGCCGATGCGCACCGACCCCGACTCGACGTCGTAGAAGCGCGGGATCAGCCGGGCCACCGTCGACTTGCCGGACCCGGAAGGACCGACCAGCGCGCACACCGTGCCCGCCGGGATGTCCAGGTCGATACCGTCCAGTACCGGCTCACCCCGCTCGGCCGAGTAGCGGAATCGGACGCCCTCGAAGGTGATGGCGGAGCCCTGCGGCTCGCGGGGGTTCTCCGGTTCCGGCAGGGGCGGCATCCGGAGCAGCTCGATGATCCGCACCGCGCCGGCCTTGGAGTCGTTGATGTAGTTGGCCAGGTGCATCAGCGGCCCGGCCGACTCGATCGGCATCGCGCCGATCATCAGGCCGAGCAGCAGATCGGTGACCGTGATCCAGCCTGCCGCCAGCATCGGCACCCCGGTCGCCGCGATGATCAGGAGTGTCGGCAGCGGCACGATGAACAGGCGGTTCATCAGTCCGGCGGAGCGCGTTGTCGCCGTCCATGCCGCGACGGCGTCGGTGAAGTCGCGAACGGAGTCGGCGAAGCGCCGGAACGAGCCCTTTCCGTCGTCGAAGGTCCGGACCACCGGCATGCCCTGGACGAACTCGACCACCGCCGCGTTGACGTTCTCGTTGGCGTCGTTGTAGCGCGCCCGCTGTACGGCATGGTCGCGGGTCATCAGGGACAGGCACACCATCGCGATCGGCACGATGAGCAGTGCGGCGATCAGCAACCGCCACTGCACCACGCCCAGGGCCACCGCGGCGGCCAGTGGCTGCGCGATCCCCGAGCCGACGAAGGGCAGCGCGTCGGCGACCACGTTGTGCAGGGACTTCACATCGTCCTGCATCACCTTCTTGATCCGGCCGGCGCCCAGCCGCTGCACCTCGCCCAGAGGCATTCGTGCCAGGGCATCCGCCAGCGTGCGCCGCAGCACCACCTCCAGTTCGAAACTCGCCTCGTGGGCCAGGTGCTCGGCCAGCCACTTGGCGGCGAATCCGATGACGAGTCCGCCCAGCGCGCCGCACGCCCACCAGGCGACGGAGGCTCCCGACGGCTGGTCGTCCAGCAGCACACCGACCGCGAACGCCGCACAGACGAAGCCGACCACCGCGCCGATACCGCCGAGGACACCGAAGAGCGCCGCGAGCAGCAGCCGAGCGCGTACTGCGGGGGCCAGCTCCACCAACTCCCGTACGGCTCCCAGGCCGCTTTGGGCAGGAGGCACCGTGCCCGCCACGGCCGTGTCGGTAGGGGTCATTTCTCGGCTCCGTACGTCTCGTCCGCTCCGGGCGCGTCGGCCGGAGCGACCTGCGCGGCGAGCGCCCGCTTGTCGACCTTCCCGAGTCCGGTGCGGGGGAAGGACATCAGCACCCGTAGCTCGTCGGGCAGCTTGAAGGCCGCGAGCCCCAGCGCGGTGAGGTGGGTGTTCAGCTCGGCACGCGTGGGCGGGCTGCCGTGGGCGATGACGCACGCGCAACTGCGCTCTCCCAGCAGGGCATCAGGGAAACCGACCACGGCGACATCGTGGACGGCGGGGTGGCTCAGCAGGTGGTTTTCGAGCTCCTCCACCGGGACCTTCTCACCGCCCCGGTTGATGACGTCCTTGACGCGGCCCTCCACCACGAGGTGTCCGCTGGGCAGTCGCCGTACGAGGTCGCCGCTGCGGTAGAAGCCGTCGGGGGTGAACGCGATGCGGTTGTGCGCGGCCGCCCGGTAGTAGCCGCGCAGCGTGTACGGCCCGCGTACCAGCAGCTCGCCCACCTCACCGGGAGGGACCTCGCGGTCGTCCGCGTCGACGATCCGTATCTCGTCGTCCTCGGCGAGCGGGCGGCCCTGCGTGTCGAGAACAAGGGGGTCCGGGTCGTCGAGCCGTGTGAAGTTGAGGAGGCCCTCGGCCATGCCGAACACCTGCTGGAGACCGCACGCCAGGGTGGGGCCGACACGCTTCGCAGCCTCGGCCTTGAGCCGGGAACCGCCGACCTGGAGCAGCCGCAGGCTGCTGAGGTCCGCCTCGTTCCACTCAGCGGCTTCCAGCCACAGCAGGACCAGCGGCGGAACCAGCGCGGTGACGGTGATCCGCTCTCGCTCGATGAGGCGGAAAGCGTCGTCGGGACTCGGAGTGGGGGACAGGACGACGGTGCCGCCGGCATGCAGGGTGCCGAGCACACCGGGACAGGCCAGCGGGAAGTTGTGCGCGACCGGCAGTGCCGCCAGGTAGCGCGTGGTGGCGTCGAGTCCGGTCACCTCCGCACTCGCGACGGCGTTGTAGACGTAGTCGTCGTGCGTCCTCGGGATCAGTTTGGGGACACCGGTGGTGCCGCCGGAGAGCAGCAGTAGCGCCACCTCCGACGGATCGGGCTCCGGGAGCGGCCGATCCCCGGCATCAGCATCAGCAGCGAGGGACGTCAGAGCGGTGAACTCCTCAGGCTCTCCGGCCACGAGCACGTGGCGCAGGCTCGGCACCTGTGTACGCACCGCACGGGCCAGCACCCGGTAGTCGAAACCCAGGTGAGAGTCCGGAACGACGTATGCCACGGCCTCCGACAGCCGTGCCAAGTGCACGATCTCGGTCTCTCGGTGAGCGGGAAGGGCGAAGACGGGCACCGCGCCGATCCGGAACAACGCGAAGGAGAGCGACAGGAATTCGGCCAGGTTCGGCAGGTGCACCAGCACCCGGTCACGCGGTGCGATCCCCTTACGCCGCAGCCCCGCGGCCAGCCGGTCGGCCCTCACGTCGAGCTCGCGGTAGCTCCATCTGTGCTCGCCGTCCACGACCGCGACGGCGTCCGGAGTCTCACCGGCACGCTCGCGCAGCAGGGAGCCGAGCGTCCTGCCCCGCCAGTAGCCGCGCTCGCGGTAGCGCGCCGCGAACTCCTCCGGCCAGCCCACGCATCCGTCCAGCATGGGGATCAACCTTCCTTCGGCACCAGGTACGGCGCCACGCTCATGAGCTTTTCGCAGGTCTCCTCGTACTCCCGGTCGGGACGGGAGGCCGACACCACGCCCGCGCCCGCGCGCAACCAGGCCCGCCCGTCCCGCTGGTAGACCGCGCGCAGGACCAGCGCCGCGTCCAGCGAGCCGTCGGAACCGGCCATGAGCACGGTGCCCGCGTACAGGCCGCGCGGCTCCTCCTCCAGCTCCTCGATCAGCCGGTACGCCGCGGACTTGGGAATGCCGGACGCGGTCACCGGCGGGAACACCGCCTCCAGCGCGTCCCACGCCGTGTGCCCGTCGGCCAGTGTCGTGGCGACGCGCGAGGCCAGATGCTGCACGCTGCCGCGCGGCTTGATGCTGAGGAACTCGCTGACCCGGACGGCCTCGGAGCCGCCGCCCACCGTCGCCATCTCGTCGCAGGCGAGCTTGACCGAGGTCGCGTGCTCGTAGATCTCCTTGGGGTCGGAGAGCAGCTCCGCACGCAGCGCCTGGTCCGTGGCCGTGTCGCCGGTGAGCGCCCGGGTGCCCGCCAGCGGTTGCGTCGACGCCGTCCCGGCCGCGTCGACCTCGACCACGGTCTCCGGGCTGAATCCGGCCGCCTGCCAGCCGCCGAGGTCGAGCAGGAACGAGCGGGCCGGGGTGTTGTGCGCGCGGCCCAGTGCGTAGGTGGCGGGCATGTCGACGGCGAACGGGACGGGCACGCTGCGGGACAGGATGACCTTCCGCAGCCGGTGCCCGCCGATCTCCGCGACGGCGTGCGCCACGCCATCGCGGTACGTCCCGGCCCCGGCGGCACGGACGTCGACGGGTACGGCCTCGCGGGTCGGTTTGGCGTGGGGTTCGGCCAGCACCTTCTCCACGGACCGGGGCATTTCCTCGTCGAGGCTGCGGATCAGCACTCCATCCCGCGTCACCTGTACCTCCGTACGAGGAATCATCAGGTGCGCGAGCGTGTCCGCCGCTGTGTGCTCCGGGCGGCTGGCGAGCTCGAACGCCACCCAGCCGTAGGCGTTCCAGCCGGAGACCGGTGCCGCGGCGAGGGCGGACCGCACCCGTTCCCACGGCGTGCCCGACCACGGTTCGCTCGCGTCGAAGCCGCCGAAGGTGCTGGTCACCCACCGCGCGTCGACGCGGATGTGGCCCAGAGGATCACCGGCGACGTACCAGCGCTGCCCGCGCTCGTACACCACGTAATCCGTGAGCAGGCCGGACGCGGTCAGCTGAGTGACGACGGAGAGGGGGTCGAAGGGGCCTTGGATGAGGGCCTGGCGATAACAGTGCTTCACACGAACTCCTTGGGGAATGAGGGCCCGGCCCGCCGCAGGACGGGTGCGGCGGGACCGGGGCAGGCTCAGCGCGGCGGTGCGAGCTCAGCGCGGCGGGGCGGGCGTCCTGAGTGGCAGGGCGATGTGCTCGGCGACGTCGCGGGCGTTGGGCTCCTCGATGCAGCTGAAGTGGTTGCCCTCGATACCGGTCACCTGGAGGTCGCCGACGCAGACCTCGCGCCAGAAGCCGAGCGTGGTGTCGTCCATGCCGGGCGCGAAGCCGGACGCCCCGCTCGGCAGCAGGAAGCGGACGTCGCCCACGTACGGATCCGGGGTGAAGCGCGCAGCCAGGAAGCTCTGCCGGAAGACCCGGAAGAGCCCGAGCGCCATCTCCGCCGGCATCTCCTGGCCGGTGGCCTCGGCCGCCGCGTGCGCGTACCTGGCGAACCGCTCCTCGCGGGTGTGCGCGCCCAGGCGCCGGAAGAAGTCCCCGGCCCGGTCCAGTTCGGGGCTTCCGCCCACCTCTGCGAGGGCCCCGGCGGGCACCCGGCCGCCATGGCGCTGGATGCACTGCATGAACCCTTGGACCAGGGTGTCGCCGTCGATGTCGCCGAACCCGGCCTGCGCCAGGGAGATGTGCAGGTTGGGGATGAACAGGGTCTCGATCATCAGGTCGTCCTCGACGTCGAAGACGACCGGATGGCTGCTCACCAGGATCAGGTCCTCGACCCGCACGCCGCGCTCGTCCAGCCGCCGGGCCACCTCGGTCGCGTACAGGCCGCCCAGGCAGTAGCCGATGAGCTGGACGCGGGTGTGCCCCTCGGCCAGCAGGCGCGCCGCATAGTCGTCGGCCGCCCGCTCGATCACCTCGGCCGGGTCCAGCGCGCAGTACCGCGCGGTGTCGTCCACGACGATGCCGAGCACCGGACCGAGCTCCTGCGCCACGAGTTCCTTCGCCAGGGGCCGGAAGCAGTCCATCGTGCCCAGTCCGGCATGGAAGATCACCCGTAGCGGACCGTCGCCGCCGGAGCTGAACGGGACGAGGACGGCGTTGCTGCCGTCGCTGCGGCGACCACCGGGACCGGTGCCGGACTCGTCCGACTGCTGCCGGGCCCGCAGGAAGCGCGCCAGTGCCTCGACCGTCGGCTGGTTGAGCATCTGCCGCAGCAGCGCGTCGAAGGGGACGTGCGCCGCCTCGGGCAACTCCTCGCGCAGGCGGCCGGCCATCCGCGCCGTGATCAGGGAGTCCGCGCCCAGGTCGTAGAAGCTCTGCGAGCGGCCTATCGATCCGATGGCCAGGGCCGCCGACCAGAGGGCGGCGAGCTTCGCCTCCAGCGCGTCGGCGGGAGCGTCGGAGGTCTCGGCGCGTTCGGTCGCGACCGGCGCGGGCCGCCAGCCGCGCAGGGTACGCCGGTCCACCTTGCCGTTGCCGGTGAGCGGAAGCGCGTCGACGACCTGGAGGTGCGACGGCAGCATGTGCGCGGGCAGCCGCTCGGCCAGGAACCGCGACAACTCCTGCTCCGTCACCGGCGTCCGGTCGGTCTTCATCCGCGCGGCGAACAGGTGCACGCCGTGCGGGGCGAGGCTGTGGTCGTCACCGGGCAGGCACAGCACCTCCTCGGCGCCCGCCTTCGCCAGCAGGCCGAGCCACTGGTCGCGGTCGAGGTAGGAGGGCCCGCCGTCCCGGTGGGCATCCCCGGGCTCGGTCATCATGAACGCCTGCGAGGCCAGGATCCACGGGTGCTCCCGGGTCGGTTCGGTGAGCACCAGCCAGCCGCCGGGTGCGACGAGGTCGGTGAGCCGGGCCAGTGCGGCCTCGATGTCGCGGGCGTTCTCCAGCACACCGGCGGCCAGCACCACGTCGTATGCGTTCGGCGCGAGACCCTGCCCGCGGTGGTCGGCGTCGACGTCGAAGACCCCGAACCTGACCCACGGATGGCTGCCGAACCGCGACCGTGCCTCGGGCAGGAAGAACGGTGAGACATCCGTGAACAGATAGTCCGCGTCGACGCCCGTGAGCGCCTCCAGGACGCCCTCGGTGGTGCCACCCGTTCCCGCGCCCGCCTCCAGCACGCGCAGTGGCCGGTCGCCCGGATGCTCCTCGGCCACCTGGCGCAGGAGCGTGCTCACGGCGCGGTTGAGGTATCGAGCCATGGCGTTCTCGCGGTAGAGCGCGTGGGCCACCTCGAAGCGGCCCTCGGGGAAGAGGAGGGCGACGGGGTCCTGCTCTCCGGTGAGGAGGTCCGGCAGCCGCTCGGCGTTGGCCCGCAGGTAGGCCAGGAACGCGGGGGAGCCGAGCTCCTCGCTCCAGGCCGCCCCGGCGTCCGCCCACAGCCGCGCCACCGTCTCGTCGTCGACCAGGCATCGGGAGGCCAGCCGTCCGGCGCCGTCGGCGTCAAGGAAGCCCGCTTCTGTCAGCACCGCCAGCCAGCGCCGCACCAGCCAGTGATGGCGGGAGGCGATTCCACCGCGCGCCAGGACCTCGTCGACCGTGTGTGCGGCGCCGGGCCCCCCGAACAGGCCCAGTGCGCCCAGCGCGTGGGCCATCGAGGACAGGACGGCCTCGTCCAGGCGCGCGGCGTAGGTCTCCACCGCGCCCCGCTCCAGCCGTCCGGCGGCCTGATCGGCCGACGCGCCGACCAGCGGCGCCAGGTCCGGCGCGAGGGCGCCGACCGGCTCCGCCGACCGCGCGGTCTCGACGACGCCGAGGAGACCGCGCTCGGCCCCCGAGCCGTCGAGCACGACGCCCGCGGCCGCGACCGCGGGATGGTCCAGGAGCGCCGCCTCGATCTCCCCGAGTTCGATCCGGTGCCCGCGGACCTTGACCTGGGTGTCCTCCCGGCCCAGGAACTCGATCTCACCGCCCGGGAGGTAGCGGCCGACATCACCGGTGCGGTAGAGCCGCTGTCCGTCGCGGGGTGGGTGACGAACCGGTACGCGGTCGTCTCCGCGTCGCCCCAGTACCCCTGGGCCAGGCCGTCACCCGAGATGTACAGCTCTCCGGGCGCCCACACCGGACGGTCCCGCAGCTGTTCGTCCAGCACCCGGAAGCCCTGGTTGGCCAGCGGGCGCCCATACGGAACGCTGCGTCGGGCCGGTTCGAGCGCGCGGCAGGGATGGTGGATGGACCAGATCGACGCCTCGGTGGCGCCGCCGAGCGCGATCACCTCAAGACCCGGTATGCGATCGGTGATCTCGCCGGGCAGGGTGACCGGTATCCAGTCACCGGACAGCAGGGCCAGGCGCAGCGTGGAGACATCGGCGCCGGGCTCGGACTCCAGGTAGGCGGCCAGCATCTGCATCATGGCGGGCACCGAGTTCCACAGGGTGACGCCGTGGTCGGCGATCAGCCCGGCCCAGTGCGAGGGATCCGCCCGGCGCTCGGCGTCGGGGAGGACGAGGGCGCCGCCCACCGACAGCGGGCCGAAGATGTCGTACACCGACAGGTCGAATCCGAGGTTGGCCAGCCCCAGGACGCGGTCCTCGGCGGTGACCTCGAAGCGGCGGTTGATGTCGGCGACCGTGTTGCCCGCCGCGCGGTGGCTGATCACCACGCCCTTGGGCCGCCCGGTGGAGCCCGAGGTGTAGATGACGTAGGCCGGGGCGTCCGGGTCGCCGTCGGTGGGCGGGACGGCCCAGGGCAGCGCCGGGAGCCGGTCCACGGCGGTCACCCGCGTGCCGTCGGGCCAGTCGGCGCCGGCCTGCACCCAGGACTGGGTCAGCACGTGCCGGACCCCGGCGTCGGCCAGGATCGCGGCGCGGCGCAGCGGCGGCTGGACGGTGTCCACGGGCAGATAGACGGCCCCGGCGAGCAGGGCGCCGAGCACCGCGGCCACCTGCTCAGCGCCCTTGTCCATGACGATCGCGACCCGGTCGCCCGCCGCGCAGCCGCCTTCGCGCAGCGCCTGGGCCACGGCCGCGGCGCGCCCCGCGAGTTCTCCGTACGACACCGTCCCCCGCGGGCCGATCACCGCCGGGCGGTCCGGGGTGAGCGCCGCCCGGGCGAGGACGTCGTGGTGCAGCAGACCGTCGGGCAGCGGGGCGGCGGTGTCGTTGGCGCGGCGGCGCTCCTCGGCCTGCCAGTCCGGTAGCGGTACCGCCGCCCCGGCATCCGCATCCCACCGTTCGTCCTCCGCGGCGAGCGCGCGCAGCAGCGTCTCGAAGGCGTCGAACATGTCGTCCACGACCCGGTCCGGGAAGACCCCTTCCCGCACGTCCCAGTTGACCTGGAGGCCCTCGGCGTCGTCCATGGCCTGGCAGTCGATGAACACCTGCGGTGTCTGGGTGATGCCGAACCCGTCCAGCCGCCCGGTCGCCCGCTCGCCCGCATCAGGCTCGCCCAGCCCGATCGCGCTGGTGAACACCACCGGCATCAAGGCGGCCTCGCGCCCGCGGCGGCGGGCGAGTTCGCGCATCACTTCGACGCCGGAGCACAGCCGGTGGTCGAGGTCGTCGAAGAGCTGTCCGCTGAGGCTCGCGGCGCGTTCGGTGAAGGACCGGCCCGCGCTCCAGTCGACGGCGAGGAGATTGACGGAGGTGAAGTCGCCGACCATCCGGTTCACCTGCGGATGCAGGGGCAGGCGGTTGAGAACGGTGAGGTTCAGCGAGAAGCGCGGGGTGCGGCTCCAGCGTTCGACGATCGCGGCGTACGCGGACAGCACCACCGAGGACGGGGTCAGCCCACGCCGCTGGGCGCGCTGCTTGAGCTGTTCCCACGCCGGGGTGTCCAGCTTGAGGAAGCGCCGCCGGAACCGCGGTGTCTCCGCGGTGCTCGCGGCATCCGCCGGGCGCTCGGCCGGCGGCAGCTCGGGGGCCGCCGGAAGCTCGTCCAGGCGGGCCCACCAGTAGTCCTTGTCCCGCTGGTAGCCGCTGGTCTCACGCAGCTGCCGCTCGGCCAGCAGATAGTCGCGGAACTGGAGGTCGACGGGTGGCAGCTGGTGTGCCGGATCGGCGTGCAGCGCCTCGAACTCGGCCAGCAGCAGCCAGATGCTCGCCCAGTCGGCGATCAGGAAGTCCATGGACAGATGCAGGACGGCCCGCTCGTCCAGACGCGTGACACGCAGCTCGAACAGCGGCCAGTGCTCGGTCGCGTACACCCGGTGGCCCAGCTCGGTACGCGTCGACTCCAGGGCGGACCGGACCTGTTCCGCGCCCGCCTCGCGCAGGTCGGTCGCGGGCACGGACAGGCGCGGCACCGTGGGGAGGACGCGCTGGTAGCCGTCGGCCTCGACGACCGCCCGGAGCATGTCATGGCGTTTGACGAGGGTGTTCCACGCCGCTTCGACCCGCTTCGGTTCCAGGTCGGGGTAGTTCACCTCAAGGTAGACGTGGCAGGCGACGCCGCCGAAGCCGAACACGTCGTTGCGGCCCAGCAGATAGGCCGCCTGTATGTCGGTGAGCGGAAAGGGTTCGTGCCGTGCGGCCTCGTCCGGAGCGATGGCCGCCGGGCCGCTGTCGGCGCGCAGCCGCTCCACGACGGCGGCTTTGTGGGCGCGCAGAGCCTGGAGCCGTTCGCCGGTCAGGACTCCCTTCGGGGCGCGGTAGCGCAGCTGTCCTGCTTCTTCCCAGAGTTGCACTCCCGCGCCGCGCAGTTCGGCTATCAGGTCGACGATGGTCGTTTCGTTGGTCATCAGGTCTCTCCAGGCGCGTCAGCCGCGCGGCGGCCGCTCGGGGTCCCCTGTGCCGCCGGCCAGGGGTGGGACGTTGGCGTTGAACCGGAACACGTTGTGCGGGTCCCAGGTGTGCTTGAGCAGCGCCAGCCGCTCGTAGGTCTCGGGGCCGTAGGCGGCCCGCACCCACTCCGTGCCGGGGTCCGGCAGCAGGTTCGAATAGGGCCCTCGCGTCACGTCCTGCAGCGACTGCCAGCCGCGGCGGGCGGGCTGGATGTGCGCGGGGTTGTCGGCGGCCCCGTACCACTGGGCGCAGATCTCCACGAACCACCGGGCGTCGCGGTGGGCGTACGCGGTCGGTCCGGCGGGCGCCCGGCTGATCGCTCCACCGAGGGCTCCGAAGACCACCGAGAAGTTGGGCCCGGCGGCCCGCCAGTACTCGACGAGCATGTCGATCGTCGGGTCCGAGAGCTCGCCGAGCAGCTCGCCCCGGTTGTAGACGTGCTGGTCGGCGAAGTCCGGCGGGGAAGGAAGCAGCCGCTGGTAGGCCACGTAGGACATGGCGGCGACACCGTCCGAGACCGGCTTCGGATCGCCACGGCGCAGCGGGGCGAGCACCTCGTCGGCACGACCCGGGTCGCCGAACCAGGTCGGGATGAGGACCGCGCAGCGCTCGAAGTGCAGCTCTTCGGGGACGAAGGGCAGGGGCGGGGCGGTCCAGACGAGGGCGACCAGCGACGCCTCGTCCGGTGCGGTGGCGAGCCAGTCCCGGGCGGTGCGGAGCGCGGCGGGCACCTGGTCCGCCGGGTGGATCAGCGGGCCGGCCACCACACCGCTCACCGGATGGAGCCGGAATCCGAACCGGGTGACCACCCCGAAATTGCCCCCGCCGCCGCGCAGACCCCAGAACAGTTCGGGGTTCTCCTCGGCGCCGGCCCGCACCTGCCTGCCGTCGGCCGTGACGACGTCGAAGAAGACGGCGTTGTCGCTGGTGAGCCCGTACCTCCGGGACAGGTCTCCGACCCCGCCGCCCAGGGTGTGGCCGGCGATCCCGACACCCGTGTTGCGCGGTCCCGGCACGGCGAGCCCGAACCTCTGCGTGGCCGGGTCGAACTCGCCCCAGGTGACGCCCGCTTCGGCGACGGCGAGCCGGGCCTCGGCATCGACCTCGACGCGCTTCATGGGGGAGAGGTCGAGCACCACGCCGCCGTCGCACGTCCCCCAGCCCGCGACGTGGGCCCCGCCGCCGCGTACGGCGACGGGCAGGCGGTGTGCGCGGGCGTGGGCGAGGGCGGTGGCGACGTCCTCGGCGCCGGTACAGCGGGCGATCAGCGCGGGCCGCCGGTCGATCCGGGCGTTCCGCACGCGCCGGGCGGTGTCGTACCCAGGCGTGCCCGGCGTGATCACCTCACCCCGGAAGCCCGCCCACACGCCCCGCGTTGTCGATGTCGATGTCGAATCCATGGTTCACACGTCCTTCCGGGTGGCGGCGGTGAGCTGGGCACCGTGCAGCTTGGCGGGGTCCGGTTCGCTCTCCAGCCCGGCCACCGCCACGCCCAGGACCCCCGTGCGGGCAGCGGGTTCGGCCGCCAGCCACCGGTCCTCACCGATGAGCGCGTCGTAGAAGGGCCGGTCGGCTTCCGCCACTCCCATCCGGACCCGGGCGATGCCCCGTGCCCCATTGGGGTGGACGATCCGGGCCGGGCGCTGCGGCGGGTCGTAGGCGGAGACGACGAACGGCAGCGCGGCCGGGCGCGGCGCGAGGAACTGGTAGCGCACAGGCCCGCCGTCCGGACGGGTGCGCCTGCCCTTCATCACGCGGGAGACCGGCACACCCGCCCCGCGCAGGGCGGACCGGACTCCGGCGAGATCGGTGTCCGCGGTCTCCAGCGCGAGATCGCGCCACCCTTCGCCCGGCCCCGCCCACCGGGCCAGGCGCGCTCCCGCAGCCGCCCCGAAGACGGCGCCGAGCGGCCACCGCAGGAACGCGAAGGCACGGGGCAGTTCGAACAGCTCGATGAACGGCCCCTCCGCGAACCAGATCAGCGCGTTGTGGGCCCGCTCGGGGGCACTGCCCCACTCCACGGTGAACCCGAGTTCCTCGTAGTCCCGTACGGTCGCGCGAAGGTCGTCGACCTTGCAGAGGACGTGACTGCACTTCAGCACGGACCGGCCGCCTTCCGCCCCGTGAAGAGCCGCTGCCCCAGCGGGGCCAGCGGGTGATCCTCGCCCGGCAGGACCACCACGTTCTCGACGCCCGCTCCCGCGAGCGCCTCCAGCCATTGGCCGCGTGACAGAAACGTCGTGCCCGTCCGCTGCCGGGCGTCCTCGGGAGCGGTCATCATGAACGCCTGCGAAGCCAGGATCTCCAGGTGCTCGCGGGTCGGTTCGGTGATGAGCAGCCGGCCGCCGGGCGCCAGCAGCTCGACGAGGCGCCGGACGGTGGCATCGGTGTCGCGCGCGTTGTTCAGCACCCCGGCGGCGACGACCACATCCACGGAGCCGGGGGAGAAGCCCTGCTCAGCGGGGTCCTGGTCGATGTCGAACAGCCCGAAGCGGATCCACGGATGCCGCGCGAAGCGCTCCTTCGCCGTGACGAGGAAGAAGTTCGAGACATCGGTGAACAGGTAGTCGACCCGGTTCCCGTCCTCCGCCAGGGCGCGGGCGACCGCCTCCGTGGTCGCCCCGGTGCCGGCGCCGACCTCCAGGACACGCAGCGTACGGTCCTCGGGCGCTGCCGCCGCGAAGCCGCGGACGGCCGCGCCGACCGCCGCGTTGAGGTACCGCGCCGTCACCGTGTCCCGGTAGACGGCGTCGGCTGTTCCGGTCCGTCCTTCCGGGAACAGGAGCAGGGCTGCCTGCTGCTCGCCGGTCATCAGCTCCGGTAGGCGCTCGGCGTTGAGCCGCAGGTAGTCGATGAACTCCGCCGACCCCAGGCGGCCGGTCCATGCCTCGGCTGCCCGGTCCCAGTCCCGGGCGGCATCGGCCGTGCCGACCGGCTGCCCGCCGTGGAGCAGGCCGTCGTGGACCGTGATCAGCCCACGTTCGGCGAGGACGTGCAGCCACTGCCGGATCAGCCCGTGATGCCGGGGCGCCACGCGCGCCGCGTCGAGGATGTCGGCCTCGCCGTGGCCGCGTCCGGGATCGTCCAGCACGCCGTGGCCTTGGAGCGCCAGCAGCATCGAGGACAGTACGGCCTCGTCCAGGCGCTCGACGAAGGTGCTGACCTCCTCGGTGGTGACGCCGCGCACCTGCGCCTGCGCGGCGGCGGCCGCGGATGCGAGAACGTCCGCGGATCGGTGCGGGGGAGCGGAGAGGGCGGCGGACTCGTCCTCGACGGTGGCAGCTGCGGCCAGCAGCTCGCCGACCGGCAGCGGCCGGTGGACCATGCCCTCCCGCAGCGCGGGGTAGCCCAGCGCCGAGGTGACGTCCTGCCACATCCTGGAGAGCGTCAGGTGGTACTGATCCGGGCGTTCGGCGCCCGGGTCCCCCAGGATCGCGGCACGCAGCGCCAGCAGGTCCCGCCCGATCGCATCCGGCCACAGTTCGCCGAGGACGCGGTCGTAGCCCGGCGGCCGCGGCGGGCCGAGCAGCGTCGCGCTCGGCCGGCGGAGGTGCGCCGACTCCGCGTCGGCGAAGTCGAAGCGGTTCTTGACCGCGTCCGGGATGTGCAGGCGCGGGTTCCACAGAACGGGTCCGTGCGTATCGGACAGGGTGAGGCTGCCGCCCTCCGTCCCGATGGTCACTCGGTGCAGCAGATGCAGATGGTTGTCCGGGTCCGCCGGATCGACCTCGTTGTGCACCCGCAGGGTGAGCGGAACCCCGCCGATCACTCCGGTGAGCAGGGTGAACGGGCCCCCGCCCGAGGCACCCACCGCCGCGATCCGCCACGGGCGTACGGACGGCAGCGCATCGCCCAGGATGTGCAGCAGCGGGAAGGCGACCTGGGTGGAGCAGGCGGCGTCGACGTAGACCGCCGGCTGCCGGGCGAGTAGCGCACGGGCCACCGCGCCGAAGCGGCGTACCGCGGGCAGCCGCACGTACAGGTCCCCGAGCCGGTAGCGCACGTTGTGCCGCCGCGCCTCGCGCAGGCACGCCACGAGGTCGTCGTGGTGCACGGGCTGCTCCTGGACGACATGGATGCCACGGCGCAGCAGAGCCATGGCCAGGTCGGTACCCGGCCCGCCCATCACCCCTGAACGCACCACGACACAGGCCAGGTCGACGTCATCGGGGAGCTGACCGACGTCGGTGAAGAGCGGCACGTCGAAGCGGCGCGCGCACGCGGCCGACCGCGCACTGCCCTTGCCCAGCACCCCGACGACCTCGAACTCCTCGGCCAGCCGGGCGAGCGCGGCCAGATAGAACTGCCCGAACGTCGTCCCGCACACCACGACTCGGAGCCTCTGGCGCGGGGCGCCCTGTCGTATGTCCGTCACAGGACCCCCTCCTCGACCGTGACGAGCGCGTCGAGCGGCCCGTCGAAGACCGTCACGTCGCACAGCCCCGGTGTCTCCCGCAACCGTGCGAGAGTCGCCTGCGGGTCGAGGGCCGTCGCGGCGGCATGCGCACCGCTCGGAGCCTCGCCGCGCAGTACCGCCAGGGCGGCCACGGCGGTGACGGCGCCGGTGAGCCGGGCGATGCCCGGGGCCCGCAACACGGCGGTACGGCTGAGGGGGCGGCCGGCTGCCGTACCGTCGGCCTGGACCAGGAACGTCACGTACGGCGTACGCCCCGCGGCATCCAGCGCGGTGGCCCGGCACAGCCCGGCGACCGCCTCGCCCCGGTCCAGGGCGCGGGCCGCGTCCAGCGCGGCGCCCAGATGCTCGCCGTCCAGCACGGTGTACCAGCGGCCATGGACCAGCGACAGCTCCCGCGCGAGCCGGTCACCCTCGGCGTCGAGATACGGGAACGCCGCGACAGGGCGCGGAAAGAACGGCAGCTCCACCGCGGCCCGCCGGGTCAGCGCCCCGGACCGGCGGCCGCCGTCCTGCCAGGCGGCGAGCGGCTCGTTGGCGCCGCCGAGGACACCGTGCAGATAGTCCTCCGCGCCCGTCGCGGTGAAGCGGTCGAGCACTCCGGTGTACGCGGTCAGGCCGTGCACCGCGTCGAAGTCCTGAGCGGCGAGCCAGCGGGGCAGCAGCCCCGACAGACCGGGGACGGCACCCGCCGCGAACAGCAGACTGCGCGTACCCGCCGCCATGCCGAGGGCGTCCAGCCGCTCGCCCCCGCCCGCGTCCACATGGTGCGCACCGGCGATCAGCGCCGCGTACGCCACCCGTTCGGCCGTCCGGTACGAGGGTCCCGCGCAGTGCACGACCAGCTCGCAGCCCCGGACGAACGCCGCCAGCGACGCGTCGTCGTCCACGTCGACCGCCGTCGCCTCCGCGCCGGGCAGGTGCGCGGCGGCGAACCGCCGGGCACGTTCCGGGTCGCGTCCGCCCAGCCGCAGCGGGCCGATGTCCCACAGGCTCAGGAGCCGGGCCGTCTCGGCCCCCACGGCCCCGTAGCCACCGATGATGCCGATCACAGCGCGCCTTCCTCCATGTCGCCTTGTTCTGCAAGCTCTTGGGCCACTGCCTCCGCCACCTCGGCGAGGCTCGGCCCGGCGAAGATGCGGCGCAGGGGCAGCTCGACGCCGTAGCGCTGCTTCACCTGGGCCAGGAACCGGGTGGCCAGGAGGCTGTCGCCGCCGAGGGTGAAGAAGCTCTGCCGGCGGCCGACCGTGGAGATGCCCAGCAGCTCCGTCCACAGGGCGGCGAGGGCCTGTTCCCTTTCGCCCTGGGGCGGTTCGTCCGTCTCCTGGCCGCCGTCCGGTGCGGCGAGCGCCGCGACCGCCGTACGGTCGACCTTGCCGTTGGCGCTGAGCGGCAGCCACGGCAGCACCTCGAACCGCTCGGGCACCATGTGCGCCGGGAGCCGGGTGCCCAGGTGCTCGCGCAGCGACTCGGGATCCGGGCCGGTGGCGGTCTCCGGCCGCCGGGCCCACAGGAGCTCGGCGAAGGTCGCGCCGACCGGGCGGTGACCGGCCTGGCCCAGTCCCGCGCGGGCGAACAGCTCGGCCCAGCGCGTGGCGGGCAGCACCGGGGAGCCCACCTGGCGCCGCTCCGGGTCGAAGCCCGCGTAGCCGCGGTCGAGCAGAGCGGCGGTCAGCAGCGCGATCGGGGTCAACTCGGCCCGCTCGACGGCCAGCAGCACGCCGCCGGGCCGCGTCAGGAGAGCGGCGAGCGCGGGCCCGTGCGCCGGGTCCGGACGGCGGTGCAGCGCGTTGTCGGCCAGCACCACGTCGAAGCGGTGTCGCAGCTCGTCCGGGATCCGTGCGCCGTGGAGGCGCCGGCAGGCGGTGTCGTGCGGCAGCGGGGCCAGCCGCTCGGACGCGTCGCTGATCATCATGGGATCGGAGTCGAGGAGCGTGTACCGCACCTGGTCGGGGGCGAGCCGCCCGAGGAGCCGTGCGGCCGTGCGGCCGTCGCGCCCGTCGAGTTCGGCGACCTCGATCGGCCTGCCCGCCGCCTCGGCCATCGCCGCCAGCTCGCGGGCGATGTCGGCCAACGCCGCGGCCGTGCCGGGGTCCTGTTCCGCCAGGCGGGCGGGGGCCACGACGTCGTCGTCCAGCAGCACGGCCGGATCGAGCCGTCCCGCCAGGATCTCGCGGTAGTCGCCGAGCCGTTCGAGCAGGCGGCGGTGGGCGCGGCCGACCAGCCGCGCGTAGTCGTCCTCGCCGCCGCCGTGGACGCCCGCTCGCGACGGCTCCCCGGGCTCCTCGCGGGCGAGCGCGGAAGCCAGTTCCGGCCCGGCCGCGTACCCACCGCCCGCCGCCTTGACGAGCACCTTCCGTTCGACCAGCAGGCGCAGCCACAGCCGCAGCACCGGCAGGTGCTCGTCGACCACGTCGAGACGCGCCGCCAACTCGGGAAGGACCAGCGCCGCTCCACCCGTGAGCGCGTCCAGGTCGATGAGCCGCACCAGGACGGCTTCGGCCGCCTCGGCTTCCAGCCGCGCGGCGCGGGCGCGAGCCGCCAGGACGTCCGCCGTTGGCTCGGCACCGTCCGGAGGTGTCCATACGGTGTGCTGGTCAGCGGCCGTGCCGGGGTCCTCCGCCTGCGCGGCCGGTACGGCCGGGATGACGGCGGCGACCAGGCGTCGGCCCGATCCCTCCCCGGCCACGGCGGCGACCGCGCCACCGATGTCTGGGCAGTCCCGCAACGCCGCCTCGATCTCGCCCAGCTCGATGCGGTGTCCGCGGATCTTCACCTGTTGGTCGGCCCGCCCGAGGAACTCCAGGGTCCCGTCGGGCCGGTACCGGCCGAGATCCCCGGTGCGGTACCACCGGTCTCCCTCCGGTCCGGTGAACTGCCGGGCCGTCAGCTCGGATGCCCCGCGATAGCCCCGCGCCACACCGGAGCCCCCGATCCACAGCTCGCCCGGGACCCAGTCGGGGCAGTCGCGCCCCGAGGCGTCCACGACCCGGAACCGCTGGTTGCGCAGCGGTCGGCCGTACGGGATCGAAGGCCACCGGGGGTCGACCCGCTCCACCTCGAACGCGTTGGACCAGATCGCCGCTTCCGTCGCGCCGCCCAGAGCCACGAACCGGCAGCCGGGGCGCTGGGCCGCGAGCCGCCCGGGAAGGTCCAGCCCCACCCAGTCGCCCGAGACGAGCACCAGCCGCAGCGGTTCCGGTGGCTCGGCGCCCTCGGCGACGGTGAGGAGCATGTCCAGGAGGGCGGGGACGGTGTTCCACACCGTCACCCGGTGCCGGCGCACCAGATCCAGCCAGCGGACCGGATCCCGCCGTGACTCCTCCTCGACAAGGACGACCGCGCCGCCTGCCGAGAGCGGACCGAAGAGGTCGTAGACGGAGAGGTCGAAGTCCAGTGCGGAGACGGCCAGGATGCGGTCCTCCCCGCCTACCTCGAACCGCTCGTTGACATCCGCGACGGTGTTGGCGGCCGCCCGGTGCGTCGTCTCCACGCCCTTCGGATCGCCGGTCGAGCCCGACGTGAAGATCACGTACGCGAGGTCGTCGGGGCCCGTCGCGACCGGACCCGGGGCGGGCTCGGCGGACGCGGCGTCACCGATGAGGACCGGCCGGATGCCGTCCGCCCAGCTCGATGTGGTCCGTACGGCCTCGTCGGTGACCACGAAACGGGCCCCGGCCAGCCGGTGGATACGGTCGCGGCGAGCCTGCGGCTGGTCGACGCCGACGGGCAGATACGCCGCCCCGGCCGCGAGCACGCCGAGCACCGCGACGACTTGGTCGGGGCCCTTGGGCAGCGTTACGGCTACCACGTCGCCCGGCTCGACGCCGTCTTCGGCGAGCCGGCCGGCCAGCCGCAGGGCCCGCTCGGCGAGTTCGCCGTAGCTCAGCTCCTCGCCTTCGCCCCACACCAGCGCCACGCGCCGCGGCTGCTCGGCCGCGCGCCGGAAGAACTCCTGGTGCAGCAGCACGTCCGGGGCCGCGGTCCCGGTGGCGTTGACGGCCGCGCGGGTCGTCCGCTGGTCCTCGGGGAGCAGCTCGGGCACCCGCTCGTCCCAGTCGGCCGACCCCAGCCACTCCAGTAGCCGCAGGTAGGCGGCGAACATCGCGTCGATGAGCCCTTCCGGGAACAGCTCCTCGACGACGTCCCAGTTCAGGCAGATCCCGCCGGCGACCTCGGTGACCTGGTGGTCCAGCCACACCTGCGGCGTCTGCGAGATGCCCCACACCGGCTCGGCGAATGGCGGGCGCGGAGCGGTGGTGACGGCCTCGCCGACCCCGAGCGCGCTGGTGAACACCACGGGCATGGTCGCCTCGCTGTCACCGGTGGACCGGGCGAGTTCGCGCATCACCTTGACGGCCGAGAC
This sequence comes from Streptomyces sp. XD-27, assembly GCF_030553055.1. NCBI lineage: Bacteria > Bacillati > Actinomycetota > Actinomycetes > Kitasatosporales > Streptomycetaceae > Streptomyces > Streptomyces sp. XD-27. The sequence continues at coordinate 734,249 of NZ_CP130713.1, read as the reverse complement.
GTCCCGGTGGTCAAGAGCGCGCCACAGCTCCTCCTGGACGCGTCGGGCCGCGGCCGCCCAGCTCTCTCCGGTGGTCGGCCGGGAGGCGACGAGCAGCAGCGAGGTGAAGTCCCCCAGCACGTTGTCGATGTCCGGGTGCACGTCCTTGCGGTCGAACAAGGTGAGATTGAGGGTGAGATCGGCCCGGCTGCTCCAGCGGCCGAGCACCTCGGCGAAGGCGGCCAGCAGCACGGCCGAGGGGGTGAGCCCGTGGTCACGTGCCCGCTCCACGATCCGCCGCCACCGCGCGGCCTCGATCCGGGACTCACGCCGGGTGAAGCGGGGCCGCTCCACCGCCGAGGGGTCCACGGCCAGCGGCAGTTGGGGCGCGGGCGGGAGCTGGGGCAGCAGGGACGTCCAGTAGTCCTGTGCGGCGGCCAGGGTCGCGGGCTCGGGCGCGGCGCCGAGGACGTAGTCACGGAAGGACACGCCCACGGGCGGGAGTTCGGCGTCCGGATCCTCGTACAGCGCGGCCAACTCGGCGTAGAAGGTGAGGATGCTCAAGGCGTCGAGGACGATGTTGTCCACGCCGATCGCCAGGCGGGTGCGGTTTCCCGCACGAACCCCGCGGATCGAGAACAGCGGCCAGCTCGCCGGGTCGAACACGTGGTGCGAGGCGGAGTCCCGCAGGGCGGCGAACGCGGCCTCGGGATCGGCTCCGGCGTCGACGACGGGGACGGCGAGCCGGGGAACCTCGGGGAGAATCCGCTGCCGTCCCTGGTCGTCGAAGACCGCGCGCAGCATCTCGTGCCGCTCGATGAGCCGGTTGACGGCGTCCTCCAGCCGCGTCACGTCGAGGTCCGCCACGTCGTACTCGCGGTAGAAGTGGCAGCCGATCCCGCCGAGGGTGAAGTCCTCGCCGCGCCCCAGCCAGTAGGCGCGCTGCACGTCGGTCGGCGGGAACGGCTCGTGCCGCCCAGCGGGGTCGGCGACCAGGACACACCGCTCCTGGCCGTCCTGCGCCGGGCGCAGCGTCGCCGCGAAGTCGGCCAGTACGGGGTGGGCGAACAGCTCGGCGAGACGGAAGTCCGCGAACCCCTCGGCTCGCAGCCGCCCCACCAGGCGGGTCGCCAGCAACGAGTCGCCGCCCAGGGCGAAGAAGTCGTGCTCCCGGCCGACCTCCGGTACGCCGAGGACGTCCTGCCACGCTGCCGCGGCCCGTCGCTCGATCTCGCCGCACGGCGGGGTGACCGGCGTCTGCCGCGCCTCCTCCGCGGCGGTCGCCCGGCCTACGGCCTGGCGGTCCACCTTGCCGTTGGCGGTGAGCGGCAACGCGGGCAGCACGGCGATCCGCTCCGGCACCATCACCGCGGGCAGCCGCTCCGCCAGGAACTCTCTCAGCTCCGCGAGATCGACAGCTCCCGGGCCCTCGGGGCGGTCGGCGGGCGTGACGGCGGCGGCGGGCCGCCGGTCCTCGCCGACGACCGCCACGGCGTGCCCGACACCGGGATGCGCCGTCAACGCCGCCTCGATCTCGCCGAGTTCGACGCGATGGCCGCGCACCTTGACCTGGTGGTCGGCCCGGCCGAGGAACTCCAGCGTGCCGTCGGGCCAGTACCTCGCCCGGTCACCGGTGCGGTACCACCGCACGCCGTCGGCCTCGCGGAACCTCTCCGCGCTGCGGTCGGCGTCGCCGCGGTAGCCACGCGCGACGCCCGCGCCGCCGATCCACAGCTCACCGGGCACCCAGTCCGGGCAGTCCCGCCCCAGCACATCGACCACACGGCAGGACACATTGCGCAGCGGCGTCCCGTACGGCACGGACGTCCACTGCTCCGGAACCTCGCCGACCTCGCAGATGGTGGAGTGGATCGCGGTCTCGGTCGTCCCGCCCAGCGCGATGAACCGGCAGTCGGGGGCCAGCGCTGCCAGCCGTCGCGGCAGGTCCAGCGGCACCCAGTCGCCGCCGAGCAGCACAGCCCGCAGCGAGGCGCCGTCCGTGTCGCGCGCGGCGGTGACGAGCATGTCCAGCAGCGCGGGCACGCAGTTGACGACGGTCACGCGGTGCCGGCGCAGCAACTCGGCCCAGACGGTGGCGTCGCGGCGCGCGGGCTCCTCGACGCACACCACCGCCCCGCCCGCCGACAGCGGGCCGAAGAGGTCGTACACCGACAGGTCGAAGTCCAGGGCCGACAGGGCCAGGGTCCGGTCGTCCGGCCCGATGCGCAGGCGCTCGTCGAGGTCGTCGACGGTGTTCATGGCGGCCGCGTGGGTGAGCTCCACCCCCTTGGGCTCGCCGGTGGAGCCCGAGGTGTAGATCACGTACGCGAGGTCCGTGTCGTCCCCGGCCACGGGGGCGGTGAGGGGCTCGACGCCGTCCGGTACGGCGATGTCGTCCAGGACGAGGCTGACCCCGGCCGAACGGTGGATCCGCTCGCGCCGCGCGACCGGTTGGTCGATGCCCAAGGGAAGGTAGGCCGCGCCGCTGGCCAGGACACCCAGGACGGCGGTGACCTGATCGGGGCCCTTGGGCAGGGTGACCGCCACGAGATCTCCGGCGCCGACCCCCTGGGCCCGCAGATGAGCGGCGACACGCAGCGCCCGCGTGGCCAGTTCGCCGTAGCTGAGCGCGCCGTCCGCACCCCAGACGAGTGCCGTGGCGCCGGGGGTGCGCGTGGCGTGCGCGAAGAAGCCGTCGTGGAGCCGTGCGCCTGATCGCGGCCCGGTGGTGTTGTTGCACCGCGCGCGGATCTCCAGCTGTCCGGCGGGCAGCAGCGGCGGCACCGGCGCCGACCAGGCGTCCGGGCCGGACAGCAGCCGGTCGAGCAGTCCGGTGTAGGCGTCGAACATGGCGTCCAGCACCCCGGGTGCGAACGCGTCCTCCCGGGCGTCCCAGTTGACCAGCAGCCCACCGCTCATCTCGGTGACCTGGGCGTCGAGCCAGACCTGCGGCCCCTGCGAGATGATCCAGGAGGCATCCCCGAAGGACGCGCGGACCTCCTCGGAGAACAGTTCGCCCAGCCCCAGCGCGCTGGTGTACACGACCGGTGCCAGGACCTGCTCGCCGTGCAGCCGGGACGCGTCCCGCAGCACCTCGACCCCGGAGTATCCGGCGTGCGCGGCGTCCGCGTGGAACCGGTCCTGGAGCCGGGCGGCCCGCTCGGCGAACGTACCGGGCGCGGCACCGTCCCAGGCCAGCAGCACCGATGAGGTGAAGTCGCCGACCAGCGCGCCGATGTCCGGGTGCAGCGGCTCCCGGTCGAAGAGCGGGAGGTTGAGCAGGAAGCGGGGTTCGGCGCTGAAGGCGGTCAGCGTCTCCGCGAAGACGGCCGCGAGCGCCATGGCCGGAGTGAGCCCGTGCCGCCGCGCGGCCTGTTCGAGACGTCGCACGGCCTCGGCGTCGAGCCGCCGGTGCCGCCGTACGACCGTGGTGGCGGCCGCCCGGTCGTGGTCGGCGGCGAGGGGGAGTTGCGGCGCGGTGGGAAGCTCGGGCAGCCGGCCGTGCCAGTGGTCGCGGTCGGCGGCGAGGGCCGCGGCGCCGGCCGGTGCGGTTCGCGCCGCGCGGCGCTCGGCGAGATAGCGCGGGTAGCTGTGGTCGAGCGGGGGCAATGGCTCACCGGGTCGGGCGTAGAGCCGGGCGAGGTCCGCGAGCAGGACGCGCAGGCTCAGCGCGTCGGCCGCGACCATGTCCAGGTTGACGTGCAGACGCGTCCCGCCCGGCCGGACGGCCGGTGGCAGCAGCGAGAGCTGGATGTCGAAGACCTCACCGGCCGCGATGTCCATACATCGGTGGGACAGACATCGGCGCAACTCGGCAAGCTCCTGCTCGGCGCCGTCGGCGTCCAGCGCCCGGAGGTCGTGCACCCGCAGACCCGGCCAGGTGCTCTCCGACGAGATCCGCTGGCGGCCGTCGTCGAGGATGCGTACGCGCAGCATGCCGTGCCGGGCGAGCAGCGCCCGTACCGCCGCCTCCAGCCGGGCGGGGTCGACGTCCGTCCCGTCGAACTCGTGGTAGAAGTGCGCGGCCACGCCGCCCAGTTGCTGTCCGTCGGCGCGGCCCACCCAGTAGGCGTGCTGCATCAGTGCCAGGTCGAACGGAGCGGCCTCGTCGACGTCGACGCTCACGTGCGCACCCGCACCCGCACCCGCACCCGCACCCGCACCCGCACCCGCGCCCGCGGCCGGGGCCGAAGCGCGGTCGCGCTGCCGCCCGATCAGTTTCCGCCAAGCCGCCAGCGTCGGCTCGGCGGCCAGCTCGGCGAACCCGATGTCCAGGCCGGATCGCCGCCACTGGCCCGCCAGCCGCATCATCCGCAGCGAATCCAGCCCGAGTTCGATCAGATTGGCCTGCTCGTCGACCTCCTCCGCCGGCAGCCCGAGCAGTGCGCCGACGGCTCCGGGCAGATCGATCACTGCGGTCTCACGGTCCTGCGACAACTGGAGCCCCTTTCTGGGATGCGAACAAGCCATTAATAGCATTGATAATCATTTTCATCTAGCCTCGGGTTCGACCGGACAGGCCGGCGGCGCGCGTCGCAGCGCGCCACACCAGCAAGGGGGCACTCTTGAGTGACACAGAGGCAGATTCCGTACGCGGAGCGGGCAACGAACCCGCATCCGGGGCCGTGGCCACCGCACCCGAGGCCGTGGCCACCGCACCCGAGGTCCGCAGCGCACGGCGGTGGACGACCGCCGTGACCTCACTGGCGGCAGCGCTGATGACCCTGGACATCACGGTCGTGAACGTGGCGCTGCCGGAGATAGGCGCCGATCTGAACGCCTCGCTCGACAGCCTTCAGTGGATCGTCAACGCCTACACGCTGACCTTCGCGGCGCTGCTGCTCACCGCGGGGTCGGTCTCCGACCGGATCGGACGCCGTGCGGTCTTCCTCACCGGCGTCGCGGTGTTCACCGTCGCGTCGGCCGGGTGCGCGCTGTCCCAGGACGCCGCCACCCTGATCGCCGCCCGCGCCGTACAGGGCGCCGGCGGCGCGATGGTGCTCGGAACCTCGCTCGCGCTGATCGCCGGTGCCTACGAGGGAGCGGCGGCAGGCGCGCGGAAGACGGCGATCGCGCTGTTCACCGCCGGAGGCGCCGTCTCGGCGGCGACGGGCCCGCTCGTCGGTGGGGCGATCGTCGAGTGGCTGAGCTGGCCGTTCCTCTTCGCGGTCAACGTGCCGATCGGGATCTTCATTCTCCTCGGGGCGGCCTGGAAGGTCCCCGAGACCGTGACCGCCGAGGCCACAGGGAAGATCGACTATGTCGGGGCGGTGCTGGCCGTACTGGCGCTCTTCTCCCTGAACTACGGGCTGCTCACCGGCGCGCGGAACGGCTGGACCAGCCCTGACGTGCTGGGCGCCCTCATCGCGGGGGCCTTGCTGACCGTCGCGTTCGTCGCGGTGCAGCGGCGGTTGGGGACGCGCGCGATGCTGGATCTGCGGCTGTTCGCCATCCCCACCTTCACGGGCGCGGTGCTGTTGAGCTTCGCCGCCCGGATCTTCAGCTTCGGCATGCTCCCCTTCCTGACACTGTGGCTCGGCGGCATGCTCGGGCACACGCCCTTCCAGACCGGTCTCATTCTGCTCGCCCAGTCCCTGGCGCTGGTGCTCGCCGCCCCGCTGGGCGCCCAGCTCACCAAGGTGATGCCGGTGGGCCGTGTGCTCGCGCTCGGCATGGCGGTCGTCGCCGTCGGACAGTTCCTCGCCGTGGGCATCGGCCCGGACGACGACTGGACGGCGGCCCTGCCCATGCTGGTGCTGCTCGGCATCGGCGCCGGACTGACCCTCCCGCACCTGCTGGATCTGGCCGTGGGCGTGGTGCCCGCCGCTCAGGCCGGTACCGCCTCGGGCGCGGCCAACAGCTTCTTCCCCCTCGGGACGGCCACCGGAGTCGCCGCCTTCGGAGCGGTGCTGAGCGCCAAGGTCGACGCCGCCCTGTCGACGGCGGCCCTGGGGCGGCTCCACGTCCCCGAGGACGGCGCCGGACGGGCCCGCGAGCTGGTGACGGCCGGTCAGTTCGACGCCCTGGGCAAGATGGCTCCCCGGGCGGCGCGCGGGTCCGTGCTCGACCTGGCTCGCACGGCCTACACCGACGCGCTGTCCGCCATCTTCCTCATCGCCGGGGTGGCCGGGCTGCTGGCGGCCGTGGCGAGCCTGGTGCTCGTACGCGAGAACGACGGCCACGGCACCGCCACGCAGCCGGATAGCTGATACGACCCGCTCTCAGCCTGTTCTTTGACCTCTGGGTTCCACCCGGCGGCGAACCGCGCGAGGTGGCCGACCGGTGCGCGCGCATCCCGACGACGTCCCGGCCGGCCACCCCGCGAAGACAGACAGGCCCGCCGGAGCCGACCCCCCCATGTTGTCGTCCACCTGGTCTGCCGCTATTGAGGTGCGATCGCCTTGACCCAGTCGTCGACGGTGACAACATCCGCCCACTGCGGGAACAGTCGCTCGATGAGGACCCGGTGCACCTCTTGGTCGGTGTCCAGACAGGCGTCGGAGAGGACGGTGAGGCCGAAATCCAGGTCGTTTGCCTGGCACAGGGTGGACAGCACCACAGCGCTGGTGGCGATGCCGGTGAGCACGAGGCTGTCGATACCGCGTGCCCTCAACATCAGGTCGAGATCGCTGCCCGAGAACGCGCTCGCCCGTCTCTTGGTGACCACCACGTCGCCCGGCCGGGGCGCGACCTCGGGGTGGATCTCGGTGCCTGGGGCGCCCTCGACGTAGAGGCCGGCCCGTGCGATGGCAGTGAGAGCCCTGTTGCGCGTGCCGACTTCCGGGAAGCCGGGACGTAGCGCGATGACCACGTAGATCACGGGGATGTTCGCCACCCGGGCCCCGTCGATCGCCCTGCGCAGGCGTGGCAGGTATCCGGAGCCGTCGTCGGCGATGTCCACGATGGCCCGTTGGACGTCCATCACCAGAAGGGCGCTGCTCATGTCGTCTCCAGGAACGAAGTCAGTTCGGCGTTGAAACAGGCCGAGTTCTGATGCTCGAATCCTACGCGGCCTCGGGCACGGTGGTGGTGCGCCCGTCGAACACGATGGGACGGGCACAGGCGCCGCGGGTTCAGGAACCTCCGCGCGACATCGGGCTCTCCAGCCGGCCTCGCCGCACTGAATAACGCCGCAGTTCAGCACCCGCCCAAGCCACCGGGCAAGATGAGGCATGGCCAACGATGAGAACGCAGGCTTTACGCTGCCGCGGGGGGCGACAGGCTTCTTCCGCCCGAAAGACGGTCCGCTTCCAGAGATCGACCTTCGAGCCCTTCGCACTGCGCTGTACGCAGCCGCCCGCGCCGCCGGAGGCAAGGTGGGTGAGGTGGAGGAACAGACATACCCTCGCACCTTCCACACCGCGTCGATCGTCGATGGCACAGGCGAGCGCATCATCCTGTCTCACGCCTACCACCCCTGGATCGCATTCGCCCAGGAACGCCGTGACTGGTACACCGAGCAATTCCTCGCACCGCCGCCGTGGGCCCACAGCTTCGCCCATGTGGGGTTCATGGTGCTCAGGCGCGAGCAGCTCACCATGCCTCTCTCCAACGTCGACACCTCGGTGCTCACCCAGGGCGAGTGGCGCGAAGTCCGCTTCTACGGCATCACCACGTTGGGCGGAGTCCTCTTCAACGCATGGGACTGACGAACAAATAGGGCCGTTAAACGGCCCTCTCAGGCCGGCCACCGGCCGGCCCGAGAGGGCGCGCCGTGCCGCAGGGGAAGACGGCGCAGCACCGCGTCGACCACCGCGCGTGGCCGGTCCGTGAGGTAGAAGTGTCCGCCGGGGAAGCTCAGCAGCTCGAAGCGCCCGGTGGTCCAGTCCCGCCAGCCGTCCGCCTCCTTAGCGTCGAGCTCGGTGTCCTCCGTACCGATCAGCGCCGTCACCGGGCACGTCAGCGGTCCGGCCGGGCGGGTGCCGTCGGCGAGGTAGGTCTCGATCAGCCGGTAGTCGCCGCGGACGGCGGGCAGCACCAACTGCCGCAGCTCGGGCATGGCCAGCAGGGAGGGATCGGTGCCGCCCAGGCGGACCAGCTCGGTACACAGAGCGTCGTCGTCCAGCAGATGCACCGTGCCGCCGCGGTGATGCTGCGGCGCCTCACGGGCCGAGGCGAAGAAGTGGACGGGGGCGGGGCGGCCCAGGCGCGGCAACCGCGCCACGAGCTCGTGGCCGACGGCCGCGCCCATGCTGTGCCCGAAGACCGCCCACGGCCGGTCCAATACCGGTGCCAGCGCGGCCGCGAGGCCGGACACCAGCTCCGGCAGGTCGGGCGGGATCGGTTCGTCGAGCCGGTCCTCGCGCCCGGGCGGGCAGACGAGCAGCAGCTCCACCTCGGGCGGGAACAGCTGGGCCCAGGCGCGGTAGAGACCTGTCGAGCCACCGGCGTGAGGCAGGCACACCAGACGCAGCTTCGCGTACGGGCGGGGGAGCGGTCGGCGCAGCCAGGGGGTGGCCGTCATCAGGGATACCTCGTCGTCGGGTGAAGCGCCGCGCCCGGCTGTTCGCCGGGCGCGGCGCGAGAAGGTGAATTGGGCGGGCGCCGGCGCTCCCGCTCGGCGGCGGGGACGATCGGCGTGGGCGCCGTGCCAGGCACGCCCATGGGCGGTCCAGCGTCACCGCGACGCCGCTGCGGAGACGGCATCGGCGACCACGGGCAACCGCGGTACGGCGGCCAGCAGCCCGGCCGTGACGGAATCGGCAGGGGCGGTCAGCAGCCGGTCGACCGGGCCGGTCTCCAGGATCCGGCCGTCGCCGAGCACGGCGAGCTGCCCGCCCAGCCGCGCGGGCACCGACAGGTCGTGGGTGACCACGACCAGGGACACACCCAGCTCACGGCGGAGTTCGGCCAGCAGCGCGACCACGGTGGCGGCGGTCGGCGCGTCCAGGGCACTGGTGACCTCGTCGCACAGCAGCACCGTCGGCTCGACGGCCAAGGCCCGTGCCAGCGCGACCCGTTGGCGCTGCCCACCGGACAGCTGCGCGGGCCGGCGGCCCGCGAGATCCGGCGTGAGCCCCACCCGTTCCAGAAGCCGGCGCACCTCCGCGCGCACTTCGGCGACGTCCAGCTCCGGCCGGTGGCGGCTCAGCGGGCGGGCGACGATCCGCTCGACCGTATGGCGCGGATTGAGCGAGTCGTGCGGATCCTGCGGAACGAGCTGCACCCGGCGCAGCTGTTCGCGCGAGCGCCCGCGCAGCCGCGGTGACATCTCCTCTCCTGCCAGCAGCAGGCGTCCGGTCCAGTCCGCGTGCAGCCCGGTCAGACAGCGCAGCAGAGTGGTCTTGCCGCCTCCGGACGGGCCGACCACACTCAGGCACCCGCCGGGCTCGACCGACAGATCGATGCCGTGGAGCACCTGGTGTGCGCCGCGCCGCGCGGTCAGCCCGGTCAGGCGCAGTACGTGCCCGTCCACGGGCGCCCCGCTCGTGCCGGTGCAGGCGGCAGCAGGACCGTCGGGACCCGGCTGGGCAGCGGGAAGGGCAGCCGCCCGTGCCGCGCCGACCAGCCCGCGGGCGGCCGGGCTCGTCGGCCGGGTCAGGATGTCCGCCACCGTGCCGCGCTCCACGAGACGCCCCCTGTCGAGGACCGCGATCTCGTCGGCCACCGAGGCCACTTGAGCCAGGTCGTGAGCGACCAGCAGAATGGCCGGTCCTCCGTCCCGGCGCAGCCTGCCCACGTCGGCGAGCAATGCGGCCGCCGTCGCCGGATCCAGGGCACTGGTGGGTTCGTCCAGCACCAGCAGACCGGGCTCGTGGCAGAGCGCCGCGGCCAGCGCCACCCGCTGCCGCTGTCCGCCGGAGAGCTGGTGCGGCAGACGGCGCAGGAACTCCGCGTCGTCGGGCAGCCGCACCCTGCGCAGCGCCGCCCGGATCCGCTCCGGGCGCTCCGCGCGGGGGACCGAGCGGGCGCGCAGGAACTCGCCGATGTGGTCGGCGACCCGCATCGTCGGAGCCAGCGAGGTCCGCGGGTCCTGCGGTACGTAGCCGACGTGACGGCAGCGCAGCCGCCTCAACTCGCGCCCCGGCAGGCCCAGGACGGACCGGCCTGCCAGCCGTACCTCGCCCCTCACCACCTCAAGTCCGGGCCGCAGCTCGCCCAGTGCCGCCAGAGCCACCGTGGTCTTGCCGCTGCCCGACGAGCCGACGACGGCGAGCACGCGGCCCGGGGACAGGTCCAGGTCGACGCCGTCGACGACGGTGCGCAGGCCCTCCGGGCCCGCCGCTTCCACGGTCAGGCCGCGCAGCCGCAGCACGGCTTCGTCCGCGGCGCCGACGGACTCCACGGCCGCGGGCGGCCGGCGACGCGCCCGGCGTGGCCGATGCGCCGCGGGGAAGGCCGCGTCCAGGAGCAGGTTGGCGGAGAGCAGCAGGACGAGGATTCCGGCGGCCGGTACCGCGACCGCGAGGGGCTGGAGCTCCAGACCGTCCCGGTTCTCCAGCACCATCAACCCCCAGTCGGCGGCCGGAGGCTGCGCCCCGTAGCCGAGGAAGCCGGCGGTGGCGACGACGAAGACCGCGCCGACGAAGCGCACCCCGGCGTCGGCGGCCAGCGTCGGCGCGAGGTTCGGCAGCACCTCGCGGAACAGCACGTACGCGGTGCGCTCCCCGCGGGCCACGGCGGCCTCGACGTAGTCGTGCTGCAACGCCTGAAGGGTGGCCGCCCGTACCACGCGGACGATCTCCGGCAGCAGCACCACGGCGGTCGCGGCACCGACGCCCAGCGTTCCGCGGCCCATGGCCACCACGGTCACGCTGAGCAGGAGGAAGGCAGGCATGCTCAGCAGGACGTCGGCGCACCGCAGCACGACCGTCTCGACGCGTCGGCCGCGCAGGGCGGCCAGCATGCCCGCGGCCGCGCCCGCCGCGTAGGCGGCGGCCAGCGCGGCCAGCGAGAGGAGCACCAGCGAGCGGCCCCCGGCCAGGAACCGACTGAGCACATCGGCACCGAGGTGGTCGGTGCCCAGCGGTGCCGCGCCGCCCGCCGGGGCGTACGGCATGTCGACCACCTCGCCCGCCTCGTGCGGGGCCAGCAACGGGCCCAGCAGCGCGAGCAGTACGGCGCCGGCGAGGACGGTGCCCGCGGCCACCGCGCGCACCCGCGACCTCGGCCGTACCGACGAACCGTCCCCGACCGAGCGCTCCTCCGCGGGAGTCGGTTCCGCCGCCTTCTCGAATTCCAGTTTCTCCAGGGTCACGTGGCGCTCCTCGCTGCCGGGTTGAGCGCGGCGGCGAGCAGGTCCGCCAGGAGGTTGAGGACGACGGTCATGGCGGCGACCACCACGGTCACGCCGAGCACCACGGGCGCGTCGCGGGCGGCGGTGGCGTTCACCAGGGCCGCGGCCAGTCCGGGGTAGCCGAACAGCGTCTCGGCGACCATGGTTCCGCCGAGCAGGTAGGCGAGATATCGGGCCAGTACGGGCACGGCGGGCACCACGGCCGCGGGCAGCACCCAGCGCAGGACCACCCGGTGCTCGGGCACGCCCCCGAGTCGGGCCGCCTGCGCGGCGTCGGAGGCCGACGCCGCGATCACGCCGGAGCGCACCAGCCGTACGTTCTGGGCCAGGCACACCGAGAGCAGGGTGAGCACGGGCAGGACGAGGATCTCCGGTTGCGCCAGGGGACTGCTGCCGGTAGTGGGCACCGACACCGCGGGCAGCCAGCCGAGTCCGACCGCGAAGAGCAGCACCAGCAGGGTGCCGGTGACGAATTCGGGCAGGCTGACCAGGGCGAGCGTCGTGGTGGACACGGCCCGGTCCGCGGCCCGGCCCGCGCGCAGTCCGGCCCACAGGCCGAGGCCGATGGCCAGGGGCAGCAGGAGCGCGGCGGCGACGGCGCCCAGCAGCAGCGAGTTGCCCGCCCGTTCGGTGATCAGCCCGGAGACGGGCTCGCCGTTGGCGTAGGAGGTGCCCAGGTCGCCCTGGAGGGCGTGCCACAGCCATCGCGCGTAGCGTTCCCACGCGGGCTGGTCGAGGCCCAGGCTGTGGCGCAGTTCCGCGATCTGCTCCGGACTCGCCTGCCCGGCGAGTCGGGCCGTCGCCGCGTCGCCCGGCGCGAGCGTGGTGGCCGCGAAGACCAGCAGCGACACGGCGAGGAGGGTTCCGGCCGCGGTGAAGAGGCGGCGCAGCCACCGGAGGACGACGGGGGACCGGTGGCCGCGCCGGGCTGTGGCCCGCGGCCGCGCGTCGGACGCCTCGCTCATGAGGCTCATGCGCGGAGGAAGGCGTCGCGCAGACACGGGTAGTCGAAGAAGCCGCGGGCCTCGACTCCGTGGACCGCCTTGGTCGAGGCCGAGACCGGAGGGATCCGCGCGAAGACCGCGTCACCGCCGTGCTCGTACAGGTACTGCTGTACGTCGTGCACCGAGCGGGTGCGCTTGGTGTCCCCGACGGCGGAGTGCATCGCGGACAGCAGACCGTCCAAGGCCTTGTTCGACGGGCCGGTGAAGGGATACGAGGCCGCGGAACCGTAGTAGAACGACAGCGACAGTGGCAGTGGCATCGGGTGGTACAGGTTCGTCTGCAACGGCGTGCTGAGCAGCTTCTTGATGTCGGCGTAGTAGTCGGCGGCCGGAATCTTGTCGACCGACACCGCCATACCGGCGTCCTTCGCCTGCTGGACGAAGGCGGTGGCGCTCTCCAGCGTCCCGTACTCGTAGTCGCTGGTGCGTACCGTGAGCTTCGCCTTGCCGAGCCCGGCCTTGGCGAGCAGGTCCCGTGCCTTGTCCGGGTCGTGGCGGCGGCGCGGCAGCGTGCTGTCGTACCAGGACTGGTGGCGGCCCAGCGCGTCGTCGGCGACCTCGCCCCAGCCGAGGGTGACGGACCTGACCATCGCCTCCCGGTCGATCGCGTGGCGCACGGCCTGCACGAGATCGGGTTCGGTGTACGGCCTGACGCCGAGGTTCATGGACAGCGACAGCTCGCCCCACAGGTCCTTGGGCGCTGTGAGAATCCGTAGCTTCGCGTTCTTCTGCTCCGCCCGGGCCGCGCTGAGGGTGAGCCCACCGGCGTAGTCGAACTGACCGGCCTTCAGGCCATTGAGCCGGGCGCCCGCGTCGGCCACCGAGAACAGCTCGATCTCATCCAGGTAGGGCCCGCCGTGCGCCGCGTCCCAGTAATCCTCGCGCCTGGTGAGCAGGCTGCTGGTACGGGACCACTTCTTGAGCGTGAAGGGCCGGAGCCCGGCGCGTGCGCGAAGTCCTTCGTGCCCGCGGGGAAGACGAAGATCGACTGGGCGAGCACCAGGTCGAAGAACCCGTCGGGCGCCTTGAGGCGCAGTTCGAGGGTGTGCGGATCGCGGACCTTGGACGCGGCGACGTCCAGGCCGCCGAGCAGCCCGCTCTGCGCGGTGGGGTTGGAGGCCAGGGTGCGGAGGCTGAACAGCACGTCCTCGGCGGTGAGCTTGCGGCCGTTGCTGAACGTGATGCCGTCCCGTACGCGGACGGTCCACCGGGTGGCGTCCGCGTTGTGCTCGACGGACTCGGCGACCCGCCACACCGGCTTGCTCTTGTCGATCTCACCGAGGGTGTCCCAGATCAGCCGGGCCCGGACGTAGTCGACGGCGCTGCCGGTCGCCTTGATCACGCTGGTCGACTCGGTACTCGACCCGGCGAAGGCCGCCCGGAGCCGCCCACCACGGCGCGGCGCGACCGAGGGCGCGGCGTCGTCGAGCGGCGCCTTCGCGTCCGACCCACCGCCGCAGGCAGCCAACAGGCCCCCGCCGAGCGTGGCCCCGAGCCCGGCACCGAGCGTCCGCAGGACGGTTCGACGGAGTATCTGATCGCTGTTCACATCGGCCTCTTTCGGAGTGCGCGGGTTGTGGAGCACACGACACTCTAGAGTGAAATGATAACGATTTTCAATAAGCTGCGCGCGAGTGCGGCGATCTCTGGGCCCTTTGCCCCGCCTTGTCTGGTGCTGAAAATCGTTCCTGCTTACGGTGGAAGTGTCCCTAGGCGGTGGGCCTGCCCCAGCGGGTCCGTTCGGCCCCCAGGAGGACGCTTATGCGTGCGCTCCCCTCGCGGACAGCGGATCGCCGTACGACCCTGCTCGCGCTCGCCTCCGCCACGGCTCTCGTGGTGATCGGCGCGGCCTGCACCGGCTCATCCTCGGATTCGGGCGATGCCTCTTCGAGGATGCGCGTGGTGGCGGCGGAGAACTTCTGGGGCAGCATCGCCGAGCAGCTCGGCGGTAGCAGGGTGGAGGTCACGAGTGTGATCGACAACCCCGATGCGGACCCGCACGACTACGAGCCGACCGCGGCGGACGCCCGTACGGTCGCGGACGCGAAGTACGTGATCGTCAATGGCGTCGGCTACGACGCCTGGGCCCCCAAGCTGCTGGCGGCCAATCCCGTCGAGGGCCGGACCGTGCTGACCGTGGGCGACCTGGTGGGGGTCAAGGCCGGTGGCAACCCGCATCTGTGGTACTCGCCGGAGTACGTGCACCGGGTGGTCGACCGGGTCACGGCGGACTACAAGAAGCTGGACCCGGACGACGCGGCGTACTTCGACAAGCGCAAGCAGACGTTCGAAGACCGGACGCTGGCCCGCTACAACGAGCTGATCTCCGAGATCAGGAAGACGTACGGGGGCACGCCGATCGGGGCGTCGGAGTCCATCGTTCCGCCGCTCGCCGAGGGGCTGGGGCTGAAGGTGCTCACGCCGGAGTCCTTCCTCGACGCCATCAGCGAGGGCGCCGACCCGACGGCGCACGACAAGGCCGCCGTCGACCGGCAGATCGAGAACCGGCAGATCAAGGTCTTCATCTACAACAGCCAGAACTCGACGCCCGACGTCCAGGCCCAGGTGAAGGCGGCGAAGGCGGCGGGCATCCCGGTGGCCACGGTCACCGAGACCCCGGTCCCGGCGGACGCCTCGTTCCAGGACTGGCAGGCTTCCCAACTCCAGGACATCGCCCGAGCCCTTGCCGAGGGGACAGGGAGCGGACGATGAATCCGTCGGCGTGGGTCCGCGAGGTGACACGGAACCGGGCGGCCTCCCGGGCCGGGGAGACCACCGGAATCGCTCCTGAGCCCGCCGCCCTGCGGCCTGCCGCCGCCCTCTCACCGGCGGACGGCCGGCTGGTCTCCCTGCGCGGCGCCGCCGCCCGCATCGGTGACCGCACCCTGTGGTCGGGCGTGGACCTCGACATCGGCGCGGGCGAGTTCGTGGCCGTCCTCGGGCCCAACGGGGTGGGCAAGACGGTCCTGGTGAAAATCCTCCTGGGGCTGCTGCGGCCCGCGGCGGGAGAGGTGCGCGTCCTCGGCGCGAGCCCCGGGCACGCGAACCACCGCATCGGGTATCTGCCGCAGCGGCGCGGCTTCGACGTCTCCGTACGTGTGCGGGGCGCGGACATCGTGCGGCTCGGCTTCGACGGCGACCGCTGGGGGACGCCGTTGCCCTGTCCGGCCCGGTTCAGCGCCCGGCGGCGCGCCGTCCGCAGGCGGCTCGCCGACGTGATCGAGCTGGTCGGCGCGTCGGCGTACGCGCACCGGCCGATCGGCGCGTGCTCGGGCGGCGAGCAGCAGCGGCTGCTGCTCGCGCAGGCGCTGGTCCGCCGCCCGCAGCTGCTGCTGCTGGACGAGCCGCTGGACGGGCTGGACCTGCCCAGCCAGGCGTCGGCCGCCGCGCTGATCAGCCGTATCTGCCGGGAGGAGGGCGTGGGCGTGGTGATGGTCGCCCACGACGTGAACCCGATCCTGCCCTATCTGGACCGGGTGGTGTACATCGCCGAGGGCGGCGCGGCCGCCGGACGCCCCGAGGAAGTGATCACCACCGAGACGCTGTCGCGGCTGTACGGCACGCGGGTGGAGGTGCTGCGCACGCACGACGGCCGACTGGTGGTCGTCGGCCAGCCGGAGGCGCCCGCGGTCCACGCCGACCGGCACCCGACCGACCCGGCCGATCCACCCGCGGGCCCGTCGGCGGGAGGCTCCGGTGGTCCGGGCTGAGGCTGGTCCGGTCCGGGCTGACGCCGATCCGGCCTGGTCGTGGAATCCGATCACCGACCTACAGGAGATCTGGTCCTACCCGTTCATGGTCAACGCGTTCCGGGCGGGAACGGTCGTCGCCGTCCTGGCTGCCGCCATCGGCTGGTTCATGGTGCTGCGCCGGCAGAGCTTCGCCGGCCACACCCTCGCCGTGGTGGGGTTCCCGGGCGCCGCCGGTGCCACTCTGCTCGGCGTCAGCGCTGTCTACGGCTACTTCGCCTTCTGCCTGGCCGCCGCCCTGGTCATCGCGGCCGTGCCCAGGGCCGGCCAGGGCGGGAGGGCGGAGGAGTCGGCGCTGATCGGGACGGTGCAGGCGTTCCTGCTCGGCTGTGGATTCCTCTTCATCGCGCTGTACCGGGGCTCGCTCAGCGGGACCAACGAGCTGCTGTTCGGGCGCTTCCTCGGCATCACCCACGGGCAGGTGCTTCTCCTGACCGCGGTGGCGGTGGTCGTGCTCGCCGCTCTGGCCATCGTCGGGCGCCCGCTGTTGTTCGCGTCCGTGGATCCGGACGTCGCCGCCGCGCGCGGGGTGCCGGTGCGGGCCCTGTCCGTGGTCTTCCTGGTCCTGCTGGGCGCGGCTGTCGCCGAGGCGAGCCAGATCACCGGCACCCTGCTGGTCTTCGCGCTCCTGGTGATGCCACCGGCCACCGCCCATGAGCTCACCGCCAGACCGGGCCGCGGTCTGGCTCTGGCCGTGGCCATCGGCCTCACCGTGACCTGGCTGAGCCTGACGGTCGCGTACTACTCGCCCTACCCCATCGGCTTCTGGGTGACGAGCTTCGCCTTCGGCGCCTACGTGCTGGTCCGGTGCGGTCGGGCCGTACGAGGTCGCGCTCGGCGGCCGCTGCGCGGCAGCCGACCCCGCCCGGCTCACCCTGCCGGGGAGGCCCGGTGAACGCGGCGACCGCCCCGGAGCTGGCCGGTGCGCTGGATCAGCCGTTCTTCCAGCACGCCGTGCTGGCGGGGACGGCCATCGCGGCCGCCTGCGGCCTGGTCGGCTACTTCCTCGTCCTGCGCGCCCAGGTCTTCACCAGCGACGCCCTCAGCCACGTGGCCTTCACCGGGGCGGTGGCGGCGCTCGCGTTCGGTTACGACCCGCGCCTGGGCCTGTTCACGGCCACCATCGCCGTCGCGCTGCTGCTGGGCGCGCTGGGCCACCGCGGCCGAACCGACGACGTCGCCATCGGCAGCGTCTTCTCCTGGATCCTCGGCCTCGGCGTCTTCTTCCTCGCGCTCTACACCACCTCGCGCAGCACGGCGGACAGCCGCGCCGGGGTCAGCGTCCTGTTCGGGTCGATCTTCGGGCTCTCCGCCGCCCGGGCCCAACTGGCGGCGGTGATCGCGGCCGGGATCTGCCTGGCGATGCTGCTGATCTGCCGACCGCTGCTGTTCGCCTCCCTCGACGAGGCCGTGGCCGCCGCCCGGGGCGTGCCGGTCCGGGCGTTGGGGTTCGGGTTCCTCGCGCTGGTGGGCGCCTGCGCGGCGGAGGCCACCCAGGCGGTCGGGGCGCTGCTGATGCTCGGCCTGCTCGCGGCCCCCGCCGGTGCGGCGCAGCGCCTGACCCACCGGCCGTATCGGGCGCTCGCCCTGTCCGCCGGCCTGGCCGTGGCCGAGATGTGGTCGGGACTCGCACTCAGCTACGCGATTCCCCAGCTCCCGCCCAGCTCAGCCGTCATCGCCGTGGCCACCGCGGTCTACGCCGCGACCTTCCTGGTCCCCATAAGCCGCAAAAGGGAGAGAATTGACTTAGCTGCGTAGGCCGCCGCACGTCGTTCGATGAGGGAGGTCCCATGCATCCCGTCGCTGTCGCCGGTGCCGCTGCCGGCCGTCTCGCGCACTACGTCGTCTCCGGCGTCGTCGGTGGAGCTGTGCTGCGCGGAGCGGCGAAAGCCGCGCCGAGAGCCAAACCCGCGGCGCGCAAGGCCCTGGTAGGGGGCCTCGCGAGCGGGATCGTCGCCGGGCGGTGGCTCGGCTCCGCCGCCGAGGAGGCCCGGTTGAAGGCCGGCGACATGCTCGCCGAGGCCCGTTCCTCACTCGGCGAGGAAGCACCGCCACCCTCCGCGGTCGACATCGAGGGCCACGAGCACGACCACGAGCACTGAGCGATCATGTCTGCTGTCGTCGTGCGCTCGGTGGCCGCCGGGCGGGTCCGGCTGATCGTGCCGTGGCTGCGGGAGCGGCCCGGTTGCGCCGGGCTGGTCGACGACCGGCTGCTCGGCGTGCGGGGCTTCCGGGCCCTGCGGATCTTCCCCCGGACCGGCAGCGTGATCATCTGGGTGGCCCCGGAGGAGCTGAACGTCCCGCAGCTGGTGGCGGCGCTGGAGGAGGCCCCGCCGGCCTCCGCCCCGGTCAAGGCGACCCGTTCGACACCGGACTCCTCCACCGGCGAGGTCGCACGACTGGTCGTCGGCGGCGCCGTACTGGCTCTCGTGACCGTCCGCCGCCTGCTGGCGCGCCCACGGATGAGAGTCGGCTCCAGCGGTTTCCTCGGCGCGGTCACCGTCTTCACCGGCCTGCCGTTCTTCCGCGGCGCGCTGAGGACCCTCCGCGGCCGCAGACACGCGGGCACCGACACCCTGGTCACCGCCGCCACCGTCATCTCGCTCGTACTGCGGGAGAACGTGGTCGCGCTGACGGTGCTGTGGCTGCTCAACATCGGCGAGTTCCTGCAGACGCTGACGCTGCGCCGGACCCGCCGCGCCATCGAGGAGCTGCTCAGCATCGGGGAGGAGCGGGTCTGGCTGGTCCGGGAGGGCGTCGAGGTCGAGGTGGCGCTGGAGGAGGTCGCGCGGGACGACGTCGTCGCGGTCTACGAGCACCACAAGATCCCGGTGGACGGTGTCGCGGTCTCCGGCGAGGCGCTGGTGGACCAGGCGGCGATCACCGGTGAGGCGCTGCCGGTGTACGCCCGGAGCGGCTCCCACGTCTATGCCGGCACCATCGTCACCTCAGGCTCGCTGACCGTACGCGCCACCTCCGTCGGCCGGGACACCACCGTCGGCCAGATCATCAGCCGGGTCGAGGAGGCCCAGGCCGACCGCGCGCCGATCCAGACCGTGGCCACGCGCTTCACCCGCCGCTTCGTGCCCGTGTCCTTCGCGCTCGCGGCCGCCACGTACGTGCTGACCCGCGACGCCCGGCGCGCCATGACCATGCTGCTCATCGCCTGCCCGTGCGCCGCCGGCCTGGCCACCCCCACCGCCATCAGCGCCGCCATCGGCAACGGTGCCCGCCGCGGCACGCTGATCAAGGGCGGCACCCACCTCGAAGGGGTCGGCCGCGTCACCGCGGTCGTCTTCGACAAGACCGGCACCCTCACCTTCGGCCGCCCGCTGGTCACCAGCGTCGTCGCCCTGCACCCGGACTACACCGCCGACCACGTCCTCAGCCTGGCCGCCTCCGGCGAACTCCACGCCCGCCACCCGCTGGCCCAGGCCATCGTCGACCACACCACCAAGCAGCACCTGCACGTCCCCATCCACCAGGCGTGCGAGGTGGTCCTGGGCATGGGCATGCGCGCCGAACTGGACGGCACGCGACTCCTGGTGGGCAGCCCGGCCCTGCTGCGCCGGCACGGGCTGCGGCTGAGCGACGTCGCCCAGGAGTGGACCGAGCAGCTGCGCGGGCGCGGCGAGACGGTCATCTGCCTGGCCCACGACGACGACCTGATCGGGATGCTCGGCGTCTCCGACGCGGTGCGGGCCGGAGCCGAGACGGTCATCCGCCAGCTCCGCGACCTCGGCGTCGCCCGCCTGATCCTGCTCACCGGCGACGCGCCGGAGACCGCGCAGGTGGTCGCCGACGCGCTCGGCATCACCGAGGTGCACAGCCACGCCCTGCCCGAGGCCAAGCTCCAACTCATCCGGGACCTACGGGCGGAGGGGCACATCGTGGCGATGGTCGGCGACGGCACGAACGACGCTCCCGCGCTCGCCCTGGCCGACGTCGGGATCACCATGGGCGAGCACTCCTCCCATGTGGCGCTGGAGACCGCCGACATCGCCCTCGCGGGCAACGACCTGCGCCAGGTCCCCGCCGTGGTCGAGCTCAGCCGCCATACGCTCCGCGTCGTCCGGCAGAACTACGGGCTGGCCATCGGCGTGAATATGCTCGGCCTGGCCGCCGGCGCCGGCGGCTCCATCAGCCCTGTGTTCGCCGCCCTGTTGCACAACACCAGCAGCATCGCCGTCGTCGGCAACTCGGCCCGCCTGGTCAACCACACCCCCCACCTCCCCGGCGAGGTGGGGCGGGTCCAGCACGCGGCGCCCCTCGAGGATCGCCGAGTGCACTGAGCCGGAGCCATCGCCAGAGGGCCTGGCCAGTGAGGTCAGCCGACCGTCGACCGGGTACCGGATGTCCAGTGCGGTGATCATGCCGTCCAGGTAGCGGTTGACGTCCTCGATCTCGATGAGCGACGCCATCACGTCGCGCAGCGCGTCGGTCGCCGTAATCGGTGAACCGTTCCGTCGTCTCTGCGCTGGCGGGTCGGCGGCCGGTCTGCTCCCCTGAAGGGAGACGGATGAAGTGGGGTGAGCGGCCGTGCACGGCGATCCGGACCCTTCCGGCCCGGCGGCCGGCGCCTCCTCAGGCGACGACAGCATCGCCACCCGCGTCGCGCTGCGCCGGAAGCAGCTCGGGATGTCCCGCGAGGAAGTGGCCATCCGGGCCGGGATGTCGATCGCGTATCTGCGCCGGGTCGAGGAGCTGGGAACCGGCTTGGACCCCGCCGCGCTCATGCGGCTCGCCGCCGTGCTGGAGATGCCGTACGAGGAGCTGACGGCGGGCCGCCGCGACGCGCCGCCGGGCCGGGGCGGGCCGGCGGCCCACCCGGTTCTGATGCGGCTGTCCGAGCAGGAGTGCTGGCAACGGCTGGGCACGCACGGCATCGGCCGTCTGGCCTACACGGCCGGTGGGGCCCCGGTGCTGCTGCCTGTCAACTTCCTGGTGGACGGGCGGAGCGTCGTCTACCGCACGGACCCCGCCGGCCCGGCCGCGGTCCGCGCCGGAGCCGAGGTGGCCTTCGAGACCGATCACGTCGACGAGGTGAGCGGCCTGGGCTGGAGCGTTCTGGTCGCGGGCACCGCCGAACACCTCACCGACCCCGACATGCTCGACGCCCTCGCGCGGCGTCCCGGGGCCAAGCCCTGGGCCGGGGCAGACGCGAGCTGTGGATCCGCATCCTGCCGCGCCAGGTGAGCGGCCGCGCCATCCAGACACTGCAGGAGCCGCCGGCCTAGAGGGCGCGGGCTCCCTGCTGCACCCGTCTCAGATGGCCTGCGACCTGCCGCGGCTGGCCGGGCCCGCGTCCCGTCGGACCGTGGGCCGGATGACGCATGAGCGGGGCCGACGACTCTCGCGGTCAGTCCTGGATGGCCCTGGCGGGACGCGGGTGCTCGAACTGCCGCCGGGGGAGCAGTTGCCGCGCGTCTAGACGATGTCGAGTACGTCGCCGGGCGGGCGGCGCGGTGTCGGGAGCCCGTGGGGGCCGAAGCCCAGGCGCAGCACCATCTGCACGTACGCCATCACCGAGCGCGGGTCGCGCACGGACCAGCGCAGGTCCGGCCACTCCAGCGCATGCGAGGTCAGCGACGTCGCCAGCCCCTTCAGCGTGGCCAGCAACAGGACGCGCTCCATTGCCTGGCCCGCCCGCAGCCAGTCCTCCGGCTCGTCATGGGTAGTGCCGAGCAGAGCCAGGTGCGGCACCTGCTCGAATCTGGCGGCGTCGCGGTCGGTCACCTGCCGGCCCTCGGCGAAGTCGCGCACTGGTGCCTTGCCGTCCCATTTGCGGGGCCCGAAGGCATAGTCGGGGATGCCGTCGGCCGCCGTCTGCGCGGCAGCGGCGCCGATGCGGGTCCAATGCGCCACCTCCGTCAAGGTGTCGGGGTCGGCGGACTCGCGGCCCTCGGCGTCGTGGACGAGATCGAGCAGCGACGCGACATGCCACGCGGAAGGGAAGACCAGCTGTGCTCCTTCCTGAAGGGCGGCGTTGTGCAGGGCGTCCTGCACCGCCTGGGGGATGTCCGTCTCCTCGAACGGCTCACGGCTGGTGTGCCGGCGGTGGATGGCCGGGTACAGCGGTGCGAGGTCGCCGCCGGGGGCGGCGGGGCCGGTCAGCCGTACCGTCGCCAGCAGTTGCCGGTCGTCGGTGTCGGGCAGCAGCTGGTGGACCGGCTCCCAGCCCGCGTGGGCCGCGGCGACGCGCAGGTTGAACAGGGCGGCGGCGCAGCCGAGGTGCATGCCGCGGCCGACGGGGTCGGTGCGGGGCAGCGCGCGCGAGGGGTCCGAACGGATCTCGAAGGTGCGGGTGGGGGAGTGGAAGCGGAATCTCCACGGCTGGGCGTTGTGCATGGACGGGGCGGCCGTGGCGTCCTTGACGAGGGCGGTCACGGTCGCCGGTTCGAGTGGGCGTTCCGGCACCGGGGGCCTCCCTTCCCTGTCTCCACGATATTCGCGGCGCGGGCCCGGTGCCGCTCGGCTTCCCCCGGCGGGCGCAGTGCCGACCTGCCCGGTCGGCACTGCGCCGGGCCGTGATCGCTTCTGGCGTGGGAGAGATACGTTGCGTCCCAGCGGTCACCGGAGGCCCGTGGTGGGTGGCGAGCGACTCGGGCCGGACACCGCCACGGCAGCGGGTCTGTCGCAGGAGGAGGCCGAGCGGCGGCTGGCGGTCCACGGTCCCAATGCGGTCGCGGCCGAGCCGCGGACACCCACCTGGCGGCGTGTGCTGTAGCAGCTGCGCGATCCGCTGATCCTGGTGCTCCTCGCGGCCGCGGCACTGACCATCGCCACCAGCGATTTCACCGACGCGGCCGTGATCCTGCTCGTGATCACGGTGAACACCGCGGTCGGTGTCGCGCAGGAGGTACGCGCGGAGCAAGCTGTCGCAGCCCTGTCGGCGATGAGCGCCCCCGCCGCCAGAGTGGTGCGCGACGGCGCGGAGCGCTCCGTTCCGGCCGCCGAGGTGGTGCCTGGAGACGTGGTCCTGCTGGCCGAGGGCGACATCGTTCCGGCGGACGGCGATGTCACGGACGCGGTGCGGCTGCTGGCCGACGAGTCCTCGCTGACGGGCGAATCCGTTCCGGTGGAGAAGGCGCCCGACCAGGACCCGGCGCGCGGCACGGTGTCGGCGGGCACGGTGGTTGTCCGGGGCCATGGCCGGGCCCTGGTCACGGCGACGGGCGCGCGCAGCGCGTTCGGCCGGATCGCGGCGCTGCTGGGCGCCCCGCCGGGCCTGACCCCGTTGCAGCACCGGCTCGCCCGGTTCGGCCGGGTGCTGGCCGCCGTGACCGTCGGGCTGTGCGCCGTGGTGCTGGCGCTCGGGCTGGTACGCGGTCAGCCGGTGGAGCTGATGGTGGTGGCGGCGATCAGCCTCGCCGTCGCGGCCGTACCCGAGTCCCTGCCCGCCGTCATCACTCTCGCGCTCGCGCTCGGCGCGCGGCGGATGGCCGACCGGCACGCGATCGTGCGACGGCTGCCCGCCGTGGAGACGCTGGGTTCGGTCACCGTCCTCGCCACGGACAAGACCGGCACCCTGACGGAGGGCCGGATGGCGGCCGAGCGGCTGTGGACGCCGTACGGCCCGGCCACCGTCACCGGCACCGGCTACGCGCCTACCGGCGGTGTCCTGCGCGACGGGCTGCCGGTCACCGCCGAGGACGCCCCCGACCTGGCGGCCCTGCTGACCGCCGCGCTGCTGTGCAACGACGCCGCGCTCGCCCCCGCACCCGCCGCCTGGCACGCGCTGGGCGACCCGACAGAGGCGGCCCTGCTCGCGGCCGGGCGCCGACTGGGGCTGGACAAGGCGGCGCTGGACCGCGAGCTGCCGAGGATCGACGAGGTGCCCTTCGACAGCATCCGTAAGCGCATGACGACGGTGCACCTGCGACCGGACGGGAGCCTGCATGTCGCTTGCAAGGGCGCTCCGGAGACCATGCTCAGCCCTGGGATCCTGGCCGACGGCCCCGAACTGCTCACCCGGGCGGAGGCCGAGGCGGAGGGGCTGGCACGCGCGGGTCACCGGGTGCTGGCCGTCGCCACCGCCGGTCGCAGTCGACGACCGCAGGCCCAGTCGGCGGAGCCCGGGGAAGTGGGACGCCACGGGGCCGAAGCCGCCACGACCTGGGAATCCGGGCTCTCGCTCCGCGGGCTGATCGGCATCCTGGACCCGCCCCGCGAGGCGTCCGCCGCCACCGTCGCCGCCTGCGGGCGGGCCGGTATCACCCCGGTGCTCATCACCGGCGACCACCCGCTGACCGCCGGCGCCGTGGCCCAGCGCCTGGGCATCGCCCGGCAGGGCCGGGAGGTCGTCACCGGCCAACAGCTCCGCACGAGTACGGCGGGGGCACTGACGGACGTACGGGTCTTCGCCCGCACCACCCCGGAGCAGAAGCTTGACATCGTGCGGGCGTGGCGGTCGGCCGGGCACGTGGTCGCGATGACCGGGGACGGGGTCAACGACGGGCCGGCGCTGCGCCAGGCCGACATCGGCGTTGCCATGGGGCGGCGCGGCACCGAGGTGGCGCGGCAGGCCGCCGACCTCGTCCTGGCCGACGACAACCTGGGCACCGTCGTATCCGCCGTCGAAGAGGGCCGCCGCGTCTACGCCAACGTGCGCCGGTTCCTGCTCTACGCCCTGGCCGGGGGCGCCGCCGAGATCCTGGTGATGCTGCTCGGCCCGTTCATGGGCATGCCCCTGCCGCTGCTGCCCGCACAGATCCTGTGGATCAACCTGCTCACCCACGGCCTCCCCGGCGTCGCCCTGGGCGCGGAGCCCGTCGACCCGCGGGTGATACGGCAGCCACCGCGGCCGCCCGAGGAGAGCGTGCTGGGCGCCGGCCTGTGGGCGCGGATCCTGCTGATGGGCGGTGCCGTCGCCACGGTCACCCTGGCGGCCGGGGTGTGGGGCAGGCAGACCGACCGCCCATGGCAATCGCTGGTGTTCCTCGTCCTGGGCGCGACCCAGCTCGGTGTGGCCCTCGGCTCGCGGGCCCGCCCCGGAAGTACGGCCAATCCGTTCCTGCTGATCGCGGTGGCTGTCGCGCTGATGCTCCAGGTGGCGGGCGTGTACCTGTCGCCGTTGCGCGCCGTGCTGGACACCGAACCTCTGGCACTCACCGAACTGGCCGTCGCGTGCGCGCTGTCCGGTATCGGCTACGTCCTGATGCGGGTGCAGGCGCGGGTCCGCCCCGAACCGCCGCCGCGCGCTCAGATGCCGGCCGGCTGACCGGCTGCCGGGCTCGGCTACCGGCCGCCGGACACGCCAGGGTGCGCCCGCCGCTCGGGCTCGTACGGCGCGACATGGTCCCGCCCCGTATGCAGACTTGAAGGGGGCTGAACGTTGGGCCGACCGTGAGGAGAAGCCGGCGTGGCGAGGTTCCGGGATTTCCTGATGCGGTTCCGCCCGATGGTTCCGCCCGGTCCGGCGGCGCCGGGGGGCGTGCCGGCGGACCGCTCGGCCGAGCTCCGCGCCGAACTGGAGCCGCCGTTGTCCCTCCTGGAACAGGCTGAGGCCGAGGCGGAGCGGGTCCGG
Source organism: Streptomyces sp. XD-27 (assembly GCF_030553055.1). Classification (NCBI taxonomy): domain Bacteria; kingdom Bacillati; phylum Actinomycetota; class Actinomycetes; order Kitasatosporales; family Streptomycetaceae; genus Streptomyces; species Streptomyces sp. XD-27. The sequence continues at coordinate 708,755 of NZ_CP130713.1, read as the reverse complement.
GCGGAGGCGGCCGAGGAGGCCGCACGTCGGCGCGTGGACGCCGAGCGGCGAGCGGTGGAGATCATCGCGCACGCCCGGTCCAGTGAGCCTGCCGTACGGGTGGAGAACGCCGATGAGGTCCGCCACCTGGCGGAGGCTCAGGCGGCGGAACTGCGGACCGCCGCGGAGCGCGAGGCGGCCGCGATCCGCCGCCGTGCCGTGGAACGGATGCCCGCCCTGGTCGACCGGGCGGTCGCGCTCGCCACCGACGTCGCGGGGCCGGGGACCGTCGGTCCCCGGGAGGGGCCTCGTCGTGAGTGCCGCATCCGGGAACGGAGCGTCCGCGTGAGCGCCGGGTGGGTGGCCGGTGTCACGCGGGCCAGAGCCATGCTGAGCCGCTGCGCGGGTGCCGAGGGTGTTCGGGAGGTGGCGGCCGCACCGACGCTCGACGACGCCCTGCGGTATCTGGCGGGCACCGCGTACCGGCACGACCTCGATCCGCAGGTGTCGCCGGCCCAGGCGCAGCGCGCGGTGGGAGCCGCGCTGCTGTGGCACCTGAGGGTGCTGGCGGGCTGGCAGCCGCGCCGGGGTGCGGACGTGGTCCGCCTGCTCGCGGCGGGATTCGAGATCGCCAACACCGAAGGGCACCTGCGTGCCCTGTCTGACGCGGAGTCCGCCGAACCCGCCCGCCCCTACCGGCTCGGCGCGCTGTCGACGGCCTGGCCGCGGCTGGCCCGCACCCGTTCCCCGGCCGAACTCCGGGCCGTACTGGCCACCTCCGCCTGGGGTGATCCGGGCGGTGACACACCGGCCGCGGTGGCCACCGGCATGCGGGTCTCCGCCTCCGTGCGAACCGCGGCCGCCGTGCCGGAAGCGGCGCGCTGGGCCGCGGGGCGCCTGGCGTTGCTGGTCGCTCGGGAGACGTTCCTGCTCGGCCGCCGGATGACGCGGCACGCCGCCCGGGGCGTGGCCCGGCTGCTCGGCCCCCGGGCCGTGGAGGCGGCGTCGTACCCCGACTTCCGGCAGTGCCTCCCCGACACCGCCCGGTGGGCCCTGGAGGGGGTGGACGACGTCGCCGACCTGTGGCGGGCGGAAGCCCGCTGGTGGGAGCGGCTGGAGCGGGACGGCCGCGATCTGCTGCACGTGTCGCGTCAGAGCTCCGCACCGGTGACGGGGGCGGTCGCGGTGCTCTCCGCCGACGCCTGGCGGGTGCGCGGCGCACTGGAGCTCGCCGCCCGCGGCGGCGGCTCATGGGAGGCGTTCGATGGCCCGGCCTGACCTCATGGCACCTGTCCGCATGCAGCGGGTCGCGATCGTCGCGCCCCGCGAGGTCCTGCGGGACGCACTCGTTCGCATCGCCGAGAGCGGCCATGTGGAGATCGACCGCGCCGACACCGGAGAGGGCACCCACGGTCCGGCCGGACGCCGACTCGGCCGCCTTCGCGGTGAACCCGCCCAACCTCGGCTCAGCTCCCGTCCTCCCGACCTCGACGCGCTGGAGCGTGCTCACCGCGTCGATCTGCTGGCGGGGGAGGCGCAAATGGAGGAGCGCGTCAGCGGTGCGGTCCGGCACGGCTCTGTCGCCGCCCTCGCCGGATGGTGCCCGGTTCCCGATGTCTCCGCGACCGCCGAGCGCGTCGCGGGCGCAGGCGGGGCGCTGGTGCCGCTGCGGACGCCGCGCGGTACCGACCCTCCCACTTTGCTGCGCGAGGCGGGGGCCGTGCGCGGCGCGTTCCAGCCGCTCGTCCGCACCTACGGCACCGTGCCCTACGCCGACCTCGACCCCACGATGGCCGCCGGGGTCGCCTACGTCGTGATGTTCGGCGTGATGTTCGGCGACGCCGGGCACGGCGCCCTGCTGCTCCTCGCCGCGCTCGCCCTGGCCCGTGGTCGGCCCCGGCGCCTGCGGCTGCTGCACCGGCTGTGGCCGTTCGTGGCCGGGGCCGGGGCGGCGAGCTGCCTGGCCGGTGCCGCCTACGGGGAGTTCTTCGGCCCGACCGGGTTCCTGCCGGTGCTCTGGCTCAGCCCGCTGGACGAGCCCGTGCGGCTGCTCGCCGCCGCCGTCGCACTGGGCGCCGTGCTGCTCGCGCTCGCCTACACGGCGGGCATCGTGAACCGCTGGCGGGAGCGCGGACCGGCCTATGCCCTCTACGCGCCCTCCGGCATCGCCGGCGCGGTGCTCTTCCTCGGCCTCGGGCTGCTCGTCGGCGCCGTCGCCCTCCGGCGCCCCACCCTTGCGGCGGCGGGAGCCGCTGTGGCGGCCACCGGCCTGGTCCTGGCCGGCACCGGTCTGTACACGGCCAGTGCGCGCGGTCCCGGCGGCGGTGCGCAGACCGCCATCCAGCTCTTCGACGTGGCCGTGCGCATCGGATCGAACACCGTCTCGTTCACGCGGCTGGCGGCCTTCGGCCTCACCCACGCCGCGCTGGGCGACATCGTGTGGCAGGGCACCACGGCCCTCGCCGGAGCGGGTGCCGCAGGGGTGCTCGCCGCGGCGGCCGTCTTCGTGGTCGGCAACGCCCTGTCCTTCGCGCTGGAGGCCCTGGTCGCCGGAGTGCAGGCACTGCGACTGGAGTTCTACGAGCTGTTCTCCCGGGTCTTCGAGGACCAGGGCCGCCCCTTCCATCCCTGGCACCTGCCGGTCGAGCACCCTGTCGAGCACGCGGAGGTCGCGCCGTGATCACCTGGCTCATCGCTCTTCCCGTCGTCGCGGCGGCCTTCCTGGCCACCCGGCTGCTGCTGCGCCGGTCCGGACGGGCCGCCCTGCGGCTGGTCGTCGCCGCCGACGCGCTCCTGCTCGTCGGCGCGCTCGCGCTGCTCCTGGTGGTGCTCGGCGGCGGGCACGCCCACGCGGCGACCACCGCACGTGCCGCGGCGGACTCCGGCTCCGGCTCCGCCGCCCTGATCGGCGCCGCTATCGCGGTCGCCGGGGCCTCGATCGGGGCGGCCATCGCGGTCGCCTACACGGGAGCCGCGGCGCTGGCGGCCATCAGCGAGCGCCCCGAGGTCTTCGGCCGCGCCATGGTCGTCGTCGGACTCGCCGAAGGCATCGCCATCTACGGCCTGGTCGTCGCCATCATCCTCATCGGGAAGGCATGACCGTGGCGGGCGTGGCAGCCATCGGGGAGCGGGTGCGGGTGTCCGGGTTCGCCCTGGCGGGGGTGACCGTGTACGTCGCCGAGGACCCGGCCGCCGTACGCGAGGCATGGCGCACCCTGCCCGCCGACACCGGCCTGGTGATCGTCACCCCGGCCGCCGCCGATGCGCTCGGCACCGCCCCGTTGGAGGAGACCCGGCCGCTCACCGCCGTGATGCCGCCATGAGCGCGCCCGCCTCCGACATCGAGGCCTCGCTCGAACCCGTACGGGCCGAACTGCTGCGCAGAGCACGCGCCGACGCGCGGGAGCTGCTGGGCCGCGCCGACCGGGAGGCGACGGACCTCCTGCGCCGCGCCGGTGCGCAGGCCGAGGCCGTCCTGGCCGAAGCGCGCCGACAGGGCCGGGAGGAGGGCATGCGGGCGGCCCGGGACGTTCTCGCCCGCGCCCGCCGCACGGCCAGGGCCCACGAGCTGGCCGCCCGCCGCGACGCGTACGAAGAGTTGCGGCGGCGCACCGCCGAGCGCGTCCGGGGGCTGCGGGGGTCGCCCGAGTACCCCGCGCTGCTCGAACGCCTCACCCGGCACGCCCGACTGCTGCTGGGATCCGGGGCCGATGTCACCGAGCACCCCAGCGGGGGCGTGGTCGCCGTCGCCGGGGGCCGCCGGGTGGACTGCACCCTCGACGCGCTGGCCGCCCGCGCCCTGGCGCGCCTCGGCGCGGAGACGGAGCACCTGTGGGCACCGTGAAGTCCGAGAACACCGATCAGCAGGACACCCTCCCGCGCATCCTGCGGGTGGCCGGGCCACTGATCGAGATGGAGTACGCCACCGGGACCGCCATGCACGACCTGGTCTGGCTCGGCGACGCCCGGCTGACCGGCGAGGTGGTCGCCATCAGCAGCGGCGTGGTCACGGTCCAGGCGTACGAGTACACCGGAGGGCTCGCTCCCGGGGACCTCGCGCGCCCCCAGGGCCGCCCGCTGTCAGCCCGGCTCGGACCCGGGCTGCTGAGCGGGATCTTCGACGGTCTGCTGCGGCCGCTGTCCCTCAGCGGCGACTGGCTGCTGCCCGGAGCCTCCGGCACCGGTGGACCGACCGTCGGGGAGCGCACCTGGCCGTTCACCCCGCGCGGACGGACAGGAGAGACGGTCCCCGCAGGCGGGCTCCTCGGCGAGGTCGGTACGGCGGGCCCGGTGCGCGTACGCGTCCTCGTGCCGCCCGGCGCGGGCGGGGTCCTGGAATGGCTCGCCGAGGAGGGGGAGTACCCGCAGGACGCGGTGGTGGCCGTCGTGGGCGGGACCGAGGTGCGGATCACCGGCACCTGGCCGATCCGCACGGCCCGGCCGACCCGCGGCCGGGTCGGCGCGCCCGACGCGCTGCGCACCGGCCAGCGCGCCGTCGACCTGCTCTTCCCCGTCGCCCGGGGCGGCACCGTCGCCGTCCCCGGCGGATTCGGCACCGGCAAGACGATGCTGCTGCAGCAGATCGCCAAGTGGTGCGACGCCGACGTGATCGTCTATGTCGGCTGCGGCGAACGCGGCAACGAGATGGCCGACGTCATCGACGAGTTCTCCCGGCTTGCGGACCCGCGCACCGGCGGGCGGCTCGCCGACCGGACCGTGACCATCGCCAACACCTCCAACATGCCGATGATGGCCCGGGAAGCCAGCGTCCACATGGGCGCCACGGTCGCCGAGTACTTCCGGGACATGGGGTACGACGTGGTCCTCATCGCCGACTCCACCTCCCGCTGGGCCGAGGCGCTGCGCGAGTTCGCCTCCCGTACGGGCGCGCTGCCCGCCGAGGAGGGCTATCCGGCCGACCTCGCGTCACAGATCGCCGCGTTCTACGAGCGGTCCGGGGCCGTGACCACCCTCGGCGGCGGCCGGGGATCGGTCACCGTGATCGGCGCGGTCTCGCCGCCCGGTGGAGATCTCACCGAGCCGGTCACCGCGCACACCGAGCGGTTCGTGCGCTGCCTGTGGTCGCTGGACCGCGACCTCGCCTACGCCCGCCACTACCCGGCCGTCTCCTGGGCGGGCTCGTTCTCCCGCGACGCGGCAGAGGTCGGGGCCCGCCACGCCGCGACCGGCGATCCGCAATGGACCCAGCGGCGCGCCCGGATCGCCGGACTCCTGGCCGAAGCGGACCGGCTCGCCGACCTGGTGGACCTGATCGGCATCACGGCCCTGCCCGCGCAGGAGCGGATCAGTGTCCTGGCCGGACGGCTGGTCCGCGAGGGGGTGCTCCAGCAGAGCGCGCTGTCCGAACGCGACACGTACTGCGGTGCGGAGAAGGGCGTGGCGCTGGTGGAAGCCATCCTGGCGGTGGTGGACCGCTGCCGGGAGCTGGTGGCCTCGGGTGTCCCCGCCGTGACGGTCGAGGAGCTGGATTTCGGGCCCCTGCTGCGCGCCCGCGAAGAGGTCGGCCCGCACGACGCGGTGGGCGTGGCGGCCTTGCGGGACACCATGCTGGCCCGGCTCGCCGAGGTACGGGTGGGCGAGGTACGGGTGAGCGAGGCGGGGGTGAGCCACGCGTGACGGCCCGGGACGAGATCGAGTACACGGCGGTGCGCGAACTGCGCGGCCCGCTCGCCGTCGTCGAAGGCGTCTCCGGCGTGGGCTGGGACGAGTTCGCAACGATCACTCTGGACTCCGGCGACCAGCGGCACGGCCTGGTCCTGGAGGTCAACCGCGACCTCGCGGTGGTCCAGGTGCTGGAGGACACGGCGGGCATGGACCCGTCCGGGCTCCGGGTGGCGTTCGCGGGGGAGCCGCTGCGCATCCCCGTCGGGCCGGGGTGGCTGGGGCGCGTCTGCAACGGCCGCGGCGAGCCCGTCGACGGGGGTCCGCCGGTCTTCGGTACCGGCAGTGCGCCGGTCGCCGGCAACCCGATCAACCCCGTGCGCAGACAGCCGCCGTCCGAACCCGTGCTCACCGGCGTCGGCGCGGTCGACACGCTGACCACACTGGTCCGCGGGCAGAAGCTGCCGGTGTTCTCCGCCGCCGGCCTGCCCCACCTGGAACTCGCCGCCCAGATCGCCGCCCAGGCCACGGTCGCCGGGGAGGCGTTCAGCGTGGTCTTCGCAGGCATGGGCCTGACCCACCTGGACGCCGCCTTCGTACGGGACGCCCTGGAGGAGCGGTCCGCCGCCGGTGAGCTGGTGCTGCTGCTCAACACCGCCGACGACCCCGTGATCGAACGCATCCTCACCCCGCGCGTCGCCCTGACGGTCGCCGAGCACCTCGCCTTCACCGGCGGCCGCCACGTCCTGGTGGTGATGACCGACATGACCGCCTACGCCGAGGCGCTGCGGGAGGTCTCCGCCGCGCGCGGCGAGGTCCCGGCCCGCCGTGCCTATCCCGGCTATCTGTACAGCGACCTGGCCTCCCTCTACGAGCGCTGCGGCCGCGTCCGCGGGCTGCCAGGCTCCGTCACCGTGCTGCCGGTGCTCACCATGCCCGCAGGCGACATCACCCACCCCGTACCGGACCTGACCGGCTACATCACCGAAGGCCAGATCGTGCTGTCCCGCGAGGTGCACGCCCTGGGCGTCTATCCGCCCGTGGACGCGCTGTCCTCGCTGTCCCGGCTGATGCGCAAGGGAGCGGGCCCCGGCCGCACCCGGGCGGACCACCTCGATGTGGCGGCACAGCTGCTGGCCGCCGTCGCCCGCGCGCGGCAGGTCCGCGAGCTGGCGGACCTGGTCGGCGAGGCGAGTCTGAGCGCCACCGACCGCCGCTATCTCGACTTCGACGCGGCCTTTCTGCACCGCTTCGTGGACCAGCGGCCCGACCAGCGGCGCCCGCTGGAGGAGTCCTTGGAACGCGCCTGGCAGGTGCTGCTCACCCTGCCGCGCAGTCAACTCGCCATGCTGCCTGCTGACTTGCTCGACGCGCACGGCGCGCGGGACATGCCGCACGGCAGCGGTCCAGCGGAGGGGGAGGAGGCCGCCGCAGGATGACGAGCGCATCCCGGATGCCCCGCGGACGCATGGGCCGTCTGCGGCTGCGCCACAGTCTGGAGGTCGCCGACCGCGGCGCCGAGCTCCTCGACCGGAAGCTGCGCATCCTGCGCGAGGAGCACACACGCCTGCTGCGGGCCGCCGACGCCGGGGCCCGGAGCTGGGCGGAGGCACTGCGCCGGGCCGAGCTGTGGCTGACGCGGGCGGTGCTGCTGGGCGGCGAGCGGCCACTGGACGCCGCGGCGGCCGACGTGGGCCGCGCGGAGGTCACCGTCGCACAGGCCACCACGATGGGGGTGCGCCACCCGTCCGCCGTCGGCTGCGTGGTGCCGGACCGCCCCGCCACCGCCGCCGCGCCGGGCAACACCGCTCTGGTGCACGCCGAAACCGCCTACCGGCAGGCCCTGCGGGCGGCCGCCGAGTACACCGCGCTGCGGGCCGCCGCCGATCTGATCGGCGCCGAGGCGCAGCGCACCCGCCGCCGCGTCCGTGCACTGCGCCATCACTGGATCCCCCGGCTGGAGGCCGCGCTCACCCAGGTCGGCCAGGCCCTTGAGCAGGACGAGCACGAGGACGCCGTGCGCCGGAGGTGGGCGGCGCGGACGCGATCCGAACAGGAGTGACGTCGTACGGTGGTGACGGAGTCGCCGGGGCGACGTGACACAGCGCCCCGTCAGGGCGGCTCTTCTCCCGAGACCCCGTTCGCGTGCATGACCACCTTGAGCGCTCCGGTGTCGGGGCCACGGGAGAACGTGTCGTAGGCCCGCTCGACGTCGTCCAGGGCGAACCGGTCGGTCACGAGGTCGGAGACCGGCAGACGGCCGGAGGTCAGCAGGGCCATGAGGGAGGGAACGGAGGAGGTGTCGACTTGTCCGGTGCTGATCGTGACGTTCTTGCGCCAGAGCGCTTCGAGGTGGAGGGTCGCGGGCTTGCCGTGCATGCCGATGTTGGCGATGTGGCCTCCGGACCGCACCACGCGCGTGCACAGCACGAAGCTCTCCGGGGTGCCCGCGGCCTCGATGGCCACATCGGCCCCCGGTCCGTCGGCCAGATCGTCGATCAGCTTGCCGGGGAGTTCGGCGGCGTCGGCGCCCAGGCGCTTGGCCGCTTCCAGACGGGGCTGGGACAGGTCCACGGCGATGGTTCTGCGCGGCGAGTAGATCCGTGACGTGATCACGGCCGCCAGCCCCACGGGCCCGGCGCCCACGACGACGACCGTGTCGCCGGGGCTCACATGGCCGTTGCAGACGCCGACCTCGTAGGCGGTGGGCAGCACTTCGGCGAGCAGGACCGCGTCCTCGTGGGTCAGGGTGCCGCGCAACGGGTGGGTGGAGTGGTCGGCGAAGGGGACGCGCACGTACTCCGCCTGCGTCCCGTTGATCTCGCGGCCCAGGATCCACCCGCCCCCGCCACGGCACTGCCCGTACATGGCGTCCCGGCAGAACGGACAGTCGCCGCACGCCGAAACGCAGGAGACGATCACGTCGTCCCCCGGCCGGATGCGGTGCACCTCGGCGCCGACTTCCGCCACGACGCCGACAGCCTCGTGGCCGAGGACGGTGCCGGGCCGCACCTCGGCCAGCTCCCCCTTCATGATGTGCAGGTCGCTGCCGCAGATGGTGGTGGTGTCGACGCGTATGACCGCGTCCGTCGGGGCCTCGATCACGGGATCGGGGGTCGTCTCCCAGGAGACCCGGCCGGGGCCGTCGTAGACGAGCGCTCGCATGGTGCACCTCCCTTGCCACTGTCCCCACGGAGTCCGCTGGGCTCATTCGTGCGGTACGACGGCGACCGGGCACGTGGCGTGGTGGACCGCCGCGTGGGCCACGGGGCCGAGGTGGGGCGCCACGGGCGGGCGGTGCAGGCGCCGCCCGAGGACCAGCAGGTCGGCGTTTCCGGCAGCATGCAGCAGAGCCCGTGCGGGGCTCTCCAGCCGCACGGTCTCGGTCACCCGCACCTGGGGAAACCTCTCCCGCCACGGGCGCAGGACGTCGCTCAGCTCCTTCTGGGCGGCGTGCCGGAACTCGTGGGCCACCTCCGGGTCCACCCCCAGGGCGCGTATGCGGTGACCGGCAGGTTCGTGCCGTACACGGCGTGCAAGGGTGCGTCCCGTCCGGCGGCGGTGTCGAAGGCGAACTCCAGCAGGCGCTCGCAGGGGCTGTGCAGGCTCAGCCCGACCACCACTCCTGCTTGTCCTGCGCCCGGTGCGGGTTCCCCGTGCTCCGTGGCTGCCCCTTCCCTCGTGCGGACCAGGACGACGGGCTGCTCGGCGCGGGCGATGACGGAGAGGCTGATGTCCCCGAGGAAGAAGCTCTCGATGGTCCTGAGCCCGCGCGAGCCCAGAACCAGCATCCGGGAGTGCGAGGCCGCGTTGAGCAGGGCCTGCGCGGCTTCCTCCGACACCAGCTCCTCGATGATGGGCAGCCCGGGATGGCGCCGGTGCAGCTCCTTCGCCGCGTCGTCCACGATCCGCTCCGCCCAGTAGTTCTGGTCCTTCTCCGGGGAACATCCGGCGGTTCGGCGGCCAGCAGGATCCAGGCGTGCAGCAGCCGCAGCGTGAGGCGGCGGCGGTCGGCCTCCCGGGCGGCCCAGCGCGCGGCGGCCAGGCTCTCGGCCGAGCCGTCGAGACCTACCGTGACGACGTCCTCCATGGCGATGGCCTCCGTGGTGTCAGGAGCTGGGCGAAGGAGCGCGAGCCCGCTTCGAGTGAGGGCCGACTATCTACAGAGATACCCAGAAACCGATAATTTGGTCTTATTCAGCTTGATATTCAGAATTGTTGCCATGAGGGGGAGAGGCTGAAGCGAGGAGGCGGGGAACCGTGCCCATGCCCTTGCTCGTCGGTGTCGACGGGTCGGAGGCCAGTCTGGAAGCCGTGGACTGGGCCGCTGAGGAGGCCGAGCGCCACGCGGTGCCGTTGCGCCTGGTCCACGTCGCGGCTGCGGACGGCCGGGGGCACGTCACGGCCACTGCGGACGGCGCCGCCGCCGACGGCATCGTCGGCGCGGCGGCGGCCCGGGCCGCCGGTCGCGTCCCGTCGGTGACCGTGGTCCCCGAGGTCGTGCACGGCGAGGACACCGCCGCCATCCTGGCCGAGGAGGGCCGTAACGCGTTGGCCGTCGTCCTCGGGTCCCGGGGGCGCGGAAACCTCGCGGGACTGCTCGTCGGCTCGGTGAGCCTGGCCGTCGCCGGGCGCGCCGACTGCCCGGTCGTCGTGGTGCGGGGCGGGCCGGCGCACCGCACCGACCGCTTCCGCACGGTCGTCGTCGGCATCGAAGACGGGGAGGGCAGCGGCACCGCGGCGGACTTCGCCTACCGCGAGGCCGATGTGCGGCACAGCGCCCTGGTGGCGGTCCACGCAAGCCGGGAACCGGCGCTGAGCGCCGTCCCGCAGCTCTCCCTGTCCGGGTACGCGCTGGAGACAGGCCGCCGCCCTCCCGCTGCCGTCCTGGACGACGCCCTGCGCGGCCCGGGGCAGCGGTATCCGCAGGTCGCGGTGGAGCGCAGGGTCGTCGACGGGGCGGCGCGGCAGGCGTTGCTGGAGGCGGCGGCCGCGGCCGATCTCCTCGTGGTGGGCGCCCGGCGACGCGTCGGTCACTTCGGTCTCCAGTTGGGCCTGGTCAATCACGGCGTACTGCACCACGCGCCGTGCCCGATCGCCGTCGTTCCACAGATATGACCGTCTGTGATCCTCACCGCCGTGAGCGCGACCGTCCCGGTCGGCCGTGCCGCCGGGACCTTCGGCCCAGTGACCGCACCGGCCGCGCGTCCGACGGTGGGTACGGGGGCAGGTCGGACTTCTGGAGGCGGGATCATGAAGATGCCAGGTCCACAGAGTCCACGAGAGCCGCGTCCGCCGCACCGCGAGCGTCGCTCTGAACGGGCAGCCGACTCCCTCAGGCGCCCGTCGGATGTCGCCCAGATGTGGCTCAACAGACTGTTGACGATGCTGCTTCTGGTGGGTGTCCCGGTCTTGGCCTTCGCCGCGGGATCGGCCGCCTACACCTCCGAGCTGCACACCGCGCGCTCTCAGGCCGCCGAGCGGCACCAGGTCACCGCACGCCTGACCGGCGACGCCGGCGGTGCCGTCGTCAGCCGTGCCGGAGAGGACATGCAGAAGGCGCCGGTGCGGTGGACCGAGAAGAACGGCGCGGTGCGTACGGGCGTGGCCGAGGTGCCGCCGGGCGCGGAGAAGGGCGAGACGGTGCGCGTCTGGGTCGACCGGGCCGGGAAGGTCACGGACGCGCCGCTGCCTGCCTCGTCGGCCACCGCGACCGGCTGGACGGCGGGCGCCATGACTGCGGCGGCCGGCGTCACGGCGGTGTGGGGGACACGCGCCGCCGTCCGCTGGGCGTTCGACCGCCGCCGGTACGCGCAGTGGGAGAAGGAGTGGGATGTGCTGGAGCCCGTGTGGTCCCGTCGGCTGCCGGGCTGAGGACGTGCCGGGAAGACCTGAGTCCGAGGGGATGGAGCCGATGTCCGACGCGACCGCCACGGACCTGTATGAAGTGACGATGGCGATGTCGTATCTGCGGGAGGGCATGACCGGGCCTGCGATGTTCAGCCTGTTCGTCCGCACCCTGCCGCCGAGCCGCTGCTTGAGGTGACCGCGCCCTTGCCGGTGGCCCAACTGGTCGAGACGTACCTGCTCAACCAGGTCAGCCACCAGACTGCGATCGCCTCGAAGGCGGCGCGGTGCGTCCTCGCGGCGGCGGGGCATCCGTTGGTGGACTTCTCGCTCCGGCGCACCCACGGCGTGCGGGCAGGCTTCCACGCCGCCCGCCTCGGCGCCCTGGTGGGGTTCGCCGGAACGAGCAACGTGGCGGCGGCGACCGCCCTCGGCGTACCCGCCGTCGGCACGATGGCGCACTCGTACGTGGAGGCGTTCCCCTGAGAGGAGGAGGCGTTCCGCGCCTTCGTTTGAGATTTAACGTCGCGAGTTGGAACGCGATACGTACCTCGGGTCTGGAGACAAGCGGCGATTGCCTCCAGACCCGACAGCTACAGGCGGTGTTGCCGATCCGGCACTCCTGGGCGGGTGTTACGAAATCGACTGCTGACGCTTCGTCCTGACGGCTTCGCGGTCCGCGGGGTCGTCACGGGATCAGCAACGGACACCGTCCTGTCCGCTCAGTGGACATCGATGACGGCTTTGCCCGGCACGCGGCGGCCTGCCAGTTCGGCGGCTGCCCGTGCCACCTGGGTCCAGTCGGTGCGCAGGGCGACTTGCGGGTCCAGCTCGCCGCGGGCGGTGAGTGTGGCGAGCCAGGTGAGGTCCGCGCCCAGCCCGACGGCATCGTCCAGCAGGAAGTAGGTGGCGATCTGGCGGTTGTGGCGATGGGAGTTGCCGAAGAGGGCTCCGTAGGGGAACTGCTCGCCGTCGCCGGATATGTGCCCCGCAGCCACCAGCACTCCGTTCTCGGCGAGGGTGTCGTGTGCGGCGACCATATGGGCGCCGCCGACCAGTTCGACCACGCCATGCACCGGTTCGAGATGCTCGAGCGCGGCCAGGTCGGTGACGACCTCGTGGGCGCCGAGCTTGCGCAGTGCCTCGGCCTTCGACGTATCGCTGGTCAGCGCGGTGACGTGCGCGCCGCCCCGGGCGGCGAGCTGCAGGGTGAAGCGACCCACGCCGCCGCCCGCGCCGGTCACCAGGACGCGCCGCCCCAGGATCGGACCGATCCGGTGCAGGGCGCGCAGGGCCGTGCCCGCCGCGACCGGCAGCGTGCTGATCGGGCCGAGATCGGCTCCCTCAGGCACGGCGCCGATCAAATCGGTGTCCACGGCGCGCAGTTCGGCCCAGGCGCCTTCGGCCCCCACGGTGACGACGGGGGTGCCGACCGAGGGACCGGAACCGTCTGCGGCTGCCTGGACGACCACGCCCGCGGCGTCCCAGCCGGGCACCGTGCCGGCATCGCCCTCGGGGACCACATGGTGGACCTCGCCGGCGTTGAGGGAGAACGAGCGGACCTGGATCAGGGCCTGGTGGGCGGTGGGTTCGGGGTCGGCGACCTCGGTGAGGGCGAGGTGTCCGGGCGCCGTGTGATCGATCGTCAGTGCCTTCATGACGAGAGATAGTGCCACTGAGTGGCAGAAGCCTACAAGAGGCAAATGCGGCTGATAAGCTGCGGCTCGTGGAGAAGGATCTGAGACACCTGCCGCTGCGCGAGCGCAAGAAGCTGCGCACCCGCCAAACCCTGGTCGATACGGCCCTCGAACTGTTCGCCGCGCGGGACTTCACCGCGGTCACGCTGGACGAGATCGTCGACGCGGTCGAGGTCTCCAAGCGCACCTTCTTCCGCACCTTCACCTCGAAGGAAGACGTGGCCCTGGCTCCGGAGAAGGAACTGTGGGCCGCCTACCTCACGGACATCGAGACCCGGCCGCTGACCGGCGAGCACCTGCTGGGCGCCTATAAAGGCGCGCTGTTCGCGGCGCTGGAGCAGATGGCGGACGGATGGGAGCAGCGCTTCCTGGCCAGTCGCAGCCTGGTCGACCGCACCCCCGTGCTGACCGCACACAGTCTGCGCCACTGCTCAGAGGTCTCCGCGCACGTCGTCCGGATCGTGGCAGACCGGCTGGCCGGAGAGTCTCCCGGCCGCACCGAACTGCGCCTGCTGCTCGACCTCATGCTCGCCGCCTGGCACTGCGCACTAGAGGCATGGACCTCATCGGACGCCGCACACCAGGACCGCCCGGCACTCATCCGGCACATGCGCCAAGCCTTCGCGACAATCCCCGCGGTCGCGGCACTGGCAGCACAGGACGTCTGAGCGGACAGGACGGTGTCCGTTGCTGTAGCTGTCGGGTCTGGAGGCAATCGCCGCTTGTCTCCAGACCCGAGGTGCGTATCGCGTTCCAACTCGCGACGTTAAATCTCAAGCTTCGTACCTGTTTCTGAACTCAGAGCTCGTGTCCTCTGTCCGGGGCGGTGCTGGCGGCCCTTGCATGCGTCAGCTTTAAGCTGCAGGGGATCTTGCACAAGTCAACCTGCTCGGGCATATCTCTGAAAGGCAGAGCTTCATGGACGTCCCCTGGGGGACTCTCATATCCATAGCCGGCGGAGCCGCCGCGACCATCCTGGGCATCTGGTCGGCACCGTGGCAGGACGGCGCAACGAAGGCCAGCAGTGGACACGCGACCGGAAGATCGCGGCGTATGAGCGGTTTCTTCAAAGCTTCACCGCAGTAGAGATCGGAATGTGTCACGCATACTGGGAAGAAAGGGACCCGGAGGGGGTTGACTGGGAGGAGTGGAACGCCGCACTGGTATCCGTCAGCCTGGTGGCCGACTCCGACACCGGAACAGCTGCCGTCGAACTCTGCGCGGCTATCGAAGAATTCAGCGCATTCCCGTTCGGGGAACCGAAGGACCTGCAGATACTGCGCCAGATCCTCGGGAAACTCGATGCCGCACAAAGGAACTTCGTTCGCGCCGCCAGGCGATCGCTCCATCCTTCAGGCAAGCAGCAAGTCCCCTGGCGTCTGGGCGGACCGCCGTCCTGGTCCGACGTCGAAAAGATCCATCAGCGGGACAACGACCTCGGCCGCGTCATCTCCTGAACGGCGTTGAGGGGCCGTCGAACCGACGAGCTCAGGCGACCTGCGCGAGCCCTTTCCCTATTATCTCGCGGCGGATCCGGCGGCTGAGCTGGTCGCGGATCTGGCCGACGACTCCGGCCGCCGCCCAGCGGGCCGCGTTCAGCAGCACGACGCCGAGAATCGCCACGGCCAGCTGCAAAGTGCCCACATCCCGGGGCTCCTGGAGCTGGTACGCCAGGAAAAGTGATCGCCGACGCGACGAGCAACACGACCGCGAACAGGTCCGTGAACTGTCCGGCGAGGTCTCGCCACAGGCCCCTGCGACGGGCCCGCGGCAGCTCGTTGGGGCCGGACGCTCCCGCCGCACGGCGGCATCCGTCGACGCCAGTCCCCGTGGTGAGGTGTTCAGCGCGACGAAGACGTCTTCGGTCGGCAGGGTCTGGATCGCAGGACCGGTCGCCCCGGCCGGGGCCGCCTGCCCACGGCCGCCGTCACCGGGCGTCAGTACCGGGGTTCCCGTGCCCACTGCCGTGCGCCTCGCGCGGTCGCCGTCACGGCGTGGCCACGCGCACTGCCGTGACCTTGTACTCGGGGCAGGACGTGACGGTGTCGGCGTGGTCGGAGGTGAGGCTGTTCACTCCGCTTGCCGGGAAGTGGAAGGAGCAGAAGACCTGGCCGGGGGCCGTCTGCCCGCCGACCCGGGCGACGAGCCGGGCCCGGCCGTGCCGGCTCTCCACCGTCACCCGCTCACCGTCCTGCACTCCGTACCGGGCGGCGTCGTCGGGATGGAGGTCCAGGAAGTCGACGGGATCGAGCCGCAGATTCCCGCCGCGCCGGGTCATGCTGCCGGAGTTGTAGTGCGCCCAGCGCCGCCCGGTGACCAGGATCAGCGGATACCGGTCGTCGGGCTGCTCGCCGGGCGGGAGGTAGGGCGTCGCGGCCAGGTGGGCTCGCCCGTCCGGGGTGGCGAACCGCTCTCGGTAGAGGGTGGCTTCCCCGGGGCGGTCGGGGTCCGGGCAGGGCCACGGCACGGCGCCCTCACGGTCCAGCCGCCGGTGCGAGAGTCCGGCGAAGACCGGCGCGAGCCGCCCGCATTCGGCGAGGGCGGAGGCCGGGGTCGGGCAGCCGAGGTCGACGCCCAGGGCCGCGGCGACGGCGTGCACGGCCTCGAAGTCCGTCCGGGCCTGGCTCGGTGGCCGGACAGCGGGGCGCACCCTCTGGAACCGGCGGTCGAAGTTGACGAACGTGCCGTCCTTCTCCAACCAGGACGCCACCGGCAACACCACGTCCGCGTGGCGGGCGGTTTCGGACAGGAACAGCTCGTTGCAGACGACCAGCGGACAGGTGTCCAGGGCCTGGGTCACCCGGTTCGTGTCGGGGTCGGTGGCACAGACATCCTCCCGATCACCCACAGCGCCCGCAGATGACCGGCTCGGGCCGCCGCGAACATCTCCGGAATACGCAGACCGGGCCGTTCCGGGACCGGCACGCCCCAGACGTCCCGCGCCCGCGCGCGGACGGCCGGGTCGGTGACCTTTCCGTATCCGGGCAGGACGTCGGGCAGCGCGCCCATGTCGGAGGCGCCTTGGACGTTGTTCTGGCCGCGCAGCGGGTTCACCCCGAAGCCCCGGTCGGTGCCGACGGCGCCGCGCAGAATCGCCAGGTTGGACAGGGCGCGGACCCCGTCGGTGCCGTGGAGGTGCTCGGTGACGCCCAGGCCGTACACGATGGCGGGGCGTTCGGCACGCCCGTAGAGCCGCGCGGCCGCGACCAGGTCCCCGGCCGGTACGCCGGTGATGTCCGCCACCCGGTCGGGTGGGTAGTCGGCGAGCAGGTCGGTGAGTTCTGGCAGGCCGGTGGCCCGCTCGCGCAGGAACTCCTCGTCGGCCAGCCCTTCGGCGAGCAGCACATGGGCGAGCCCGTGGAAGAGGGCGACATTGGTGCCGGGTCGGGGCCGCAGGTGCACGTCCGCGTGGAGGGCCAGGCCGACGGCCCGCGGGTCGGCGACGACCAGCCGGGCGCCGCGCAGAACGCGCTGCAACAGCCGGGCGCCGACCACCGGGTGCGCCTCGACGGGGTTGGCGCCGACCACCAGCAGGCAGTCGGCCCGCTCGACGTCGTCGAAGGTGTCGGTGCCGCCGGGGAGCCCGAAGGAGGCGGCCAGCCCGGCAGCGGACGGGGAGTGGCACAGCCGGGAGCAGTTGTCGACATTGTTCGTGCCGATCGCGACCCGCAGGAACTTCTGGACCAGGTAGTTCTCCTCGTTGGTGGCGCGGGCGGAGGAGATCGCCGCCACCGCGTCGGGACCGCCCGCCTCGACGGCGGCGCGCAGGCCGCGGGCGACGCGGTCCAGGGCCTCGTCCCAGCCGACGGGCTCCAGTCGGCCGTCGCGTCGCATCAAGGGCTGTGTCAGCCGTTCGGGGGAGGTGAGATATCCGTGGGCGAAGCGCCCCTTGACGCATGCGTGCCCCCGGTTGACCGGGCCGTCCCGGGCAGGCAGAACGGCGGCGACCTCACCGTCCCGGGCGACGACGTCGAGCGCGCAGCCGACGCCGCAGTAGCCGCAGGTCGTACGCGTCCGGACCTCCGCCGGGACCGTCGCGGAGGTGAGTCCGCGGGCCGGGCCCGGCTCGGTGATCGCCCCGGTCGGGCAGGTGTCGACGCAGCCACCGCAGGCCACGCAGTCCGACTCCGCCCAAGGGCCGCCGGTGCCGGGGGCGACCACGGTGTCGGCGCCCCGGCCGACCAGGGTGAGGGCGAACGTCCCCTGCACCTCGGCACACATGCGGACACACCGGCCGCACGCGATGCACAGATCGCGGTCGAGACGGACGTACGGGTGAGACTCGTCCCCGCCCCGGTCCCCGCCGCCCCGCGCCGCCTCGGGGCCGATGCCCACCGACCGGCACGCTTGCGCCAGTTCGCTGCGACTGCCGGCGGCCAGGGCCCGGGGCGGCAGGGCGGAGGCGATCACCTCCACCGCGTCCCGGCGCAGCTCCCGCAGACCCTCGGTGGCGGTCTCGACCCTGACCCCGGGGGCGGCCGGGGTGACACAGGCCGCCGCGATCCTCCCGTCGGCACGCACCAGGCAGGTGCGGCAGGATCCGGCCGCGCCGAGCCGGTCGTCGTGGCAGAGCGAGGGCAGTTCGCCCCCGGCCGCGCGCACGGCCGCGAGCAGGGAGGTTCCCTCGGGCACCTCGACGGCGGTGCCGTCGACCTCGATCCTGACCCCGGTCACCGGTCCCATCCCGCCAGTCGGTCTCCGTAGGCGCGGGCGAGGCTGCGCACCGCGGGCGGGATGCGCCGTCCGAAGGCGCACAGGCTCGCCTCGGCCAGGAGGCGAGCCAGTCGCCCGTACTCCTCTCCCGGCTCCTCTCCCGGCGGGGCACCGGCGGACGCCATCTCCAGGCCCCGGCGCGAGCCCACGCGGCAGGGCGAGCACGCCCCGCAGCTCTCGGCGGCGGCGAACTGCCAGATGTGCCGCAGCACATCCTCCGGCGCCACGCTCCGATCGAAGGCCACCAGCCCCGCGTGGCCGAGGGCAGCCCCCCGGGCCGCGAGGTCCGCCTCCGTCAGCGGCACGTCCAGCGCGTCGGCGGCGAGGAAACCGCCCAGCGGCCCGCCGATCTGAACCACCGCCAGCTCGGCGCCGTCCTTCAGACCGCCACCCAGCTCGGTGACGATGCGCCGCACCGGGGTGCCGAGCTCGACTTCGTAGGCACCCGGGCGGGCGAACCGCTCGGAGAGGCAGACCAGCTTCGTCCCCGTCTCGTCGGACGTGCCGCGCTCGGCGTACGCGGCCCCGCCGCGCCGGACGATCCACGGGACGGCCGCCAGGGTCTCGACGTTGTTCACCACGGTCGGCGCGTCCCACAGCCCGCGCTCGGTCGGGAACGGCGGGCGTGGCCGGGCGCACCCTCGGCCGCCCTCCAGCCCCGCGATCAGCGCGGTCTCCTCACCGGCCACGTACGATCCGGCGCCCTCGACGACCCGGATGTCCAGTTCGGTGGTCGTTCCGTGGATCGACCGGCCGAGATGGCCATCCGCGTACGCCTGGCTCACCGCCTCCCGCAGGTGAGCCAGCGTCCGCGGGTACTCCGAGCGCACCAGCACCATGCCCTGGTGGGCGCCACAGGCGAAGCACGCCAGGGCCAGCCCTTCCAGGACCCGCCCCGGGGCGGCCTCCATCAGCAGCCGGTCGGCGTAAGAACCGGGGTCGCCCTCGTCTCCGTTGGCGACGACCACGGTGCCGGGGCGGCGGCCCGTCGCCGCCCACTTCGAGGCCACCCGGAATCCCGCGCCACCGCGGCCGCGCAGCCCGGATTCCGCCACCGCCTGGTGGACGTCTTCGGGAGTACGTGTCGTCACCGTCCGGGGCCACACCTGCCAGGCGGGCTCGCCGTGCAGCACGCCCCCGAGCAGAACCGGATCGCCGGTGTCGTCCGCCGCCGGGATCTCCGGCGCCCGCGGCGGCTCCCGCCCGGCGAGCTGACCGGCCAGGGTCGCCCCCGTGCAGGGCGTGCCGCCGTCGAGCGCCGCGGGCCCCGCGTAGCAGTACCCCAGACAGCGGACGGCCTGCAGTGACGTCGTTCCATCGGGTGAAGCCTCACCCGCGGTGACGCCCAGCTCGCGCTCTACCTCGGCGAGATGCCGCCCGCCCTGCGCGGCGAAGCACGCGGTCGCGGCGCAGACCCTGACGTGCCGGCGGCTGTGCGGGGCGGCGAGGTCCGCGTAGTAGGTGGCCGGTCCGAGGGCGGCGGCAGCCGGGAGGCCGACACCGGCGGCGACGCCCGGCGCCCAGACCTCGGGACCGTCCGCCGTTCCCGCCCTGGCCCGGGCCAGGGATTCCATCAACCGGTCTCCAGGCCGCCCGCGCCTGTCGGCCAGGGCCCGGAACGCGTCGAAGCGGTCAGCAGGACCGGCGGGAGCCACGTCTCTCATCGTGGAGGCAGTCACAAGAGGCCGCAATCCGGCGCCGGCGTCTGTGTGCGCGACATCTCGTGAGTTCTCCTGAGCCCCTCAGGCCGCGAAGTTGGCTTGTCTGTCGGGGTAGGCCCTCGGCTCACTTTCACCTCTGTGCGCTCACGCAGGGAGGTCACGCACCCATGGCGGAGCGCAGAGTGTCGTCGGTCCTGTACGCAAGGTGCGCCGAGACCGAAACTACGCCGTCAACGCTCCGACACAGTCGCTCGACGATGGGGATCAGGCTCCTGGCCTCGACGGTTCCGCCGAGGGTGACCTGCCCCTCGCGCACCTCGACTGTCACTTCGCGCGGGGCCAGGCCCATCGTCTGCTGCAGCAGGTCCCGGTTGATCTCGTCGCGGATCGCGTCGTCATGGCGCAGGAAGATGCGTAGCAGGTCGCTCCGGCTGACGATGCCCTGCAGCCTGTCCGTCTCGTCCACCACGGGCAGGCGTTTGACGTTCTGGACGTCCATGAGGCGGGCCGCCTCGACCACGGTCCACTCCGGACGCGCGCAGACAGCGGGAGCCGACATCAGCTCCTCGGCCCTGGCCCCTTCGGCTTTGGCCTTCTCCCACGCCTCCAGATGAGGGATCGCCGTCCGGCCGGACGGGTCGGACTGGCCGGAGGACTTGCGCAGCAGATCGGCTTCGGACACCACACCCATCGGGCGGTCCAGATCGTCCACGACGGGTACTGCGGTGACATCGTTCTCGGCGAGCAGCTTGACGATCTCCTTGAACGGCATGTCGCGCCGCGCCCGGACGACGTTGCGGGTCATGAGCTCTC
Source organism: Streptomyces sp. XD-27 (assembly GCF_030553055.1). Lineage (NCBI taxonomy): Bacteria > Bacillati > Actinomycetota > Actinomycetes > Kitasatosporales > Streptomycetaceae > Streptomyces > Streptomyces sp. XD-27. Next base: position 688,423 of record NZ_CP130713.1, on the reverse strand, counting down.
CGACCGTTCGGTGATGCATGGCGCCTCTCCTTTTCCGGCCCTCTTCCGGGTCGTGACAGCCACTGTGGTCCTGTGTCAAGCGTGTCAGAGGTCAGTCGTTCACGGGTGAGCCGACCGGGCCCCTCCCGGGACCGTTCGGCCCTGCGGGGCCACGGCTGGTCGTCTGATGCGGTCGGCACGCTCGGCGTGGCACGTTGGGTACAGCGACGTTTCGCAGGAACGGGTGAGGACCATGCGAGCCAGCCTCGGCGATCAACTAGTTGTCGAAAGCCCGACCACCGGCGCCACACGGCGCGACGGCGAGATCGTCGGACTCCACCACGAGGACGGGACGCCTCCCTACGACGTGCGCTGGTCGGACACGGACCAGGTGACGCTCGTGTTCCCCGGGCCGGACGCGCATATCCACCACGTCGAGCACGCGCCCGGACGAGCCCACCAGGTCTCCCGGCCAAGCGCGAATGAGGCAGGTGAGCAGGCGGCTGCCGTGTCCGGCAGGGCGCCGCATCACCGGGCACCCGACCCCGGCGACATCGGCCGGCGCGTAGCCGCCGAACGCAGGCGACGGGGACTGCCCCGGGCGGAAACCGCCCGCCGCGCCGGCATGACGCCGGACTACCTGGCGTACCTCGAAGAACACCCGGCCGACCCGAGCATGGCGAGTCTCACCGGACTGGCCGACGCGCTGGGCACGACCGTCGCGGCCCTGCGTGGGGGCGGCATCGATCTGCCGCCTGGCCAGGGCCAGGCACTCCTCCACCCTCAGCTGAGGGACCTCAGCCCCGATGAATGCCGTGCCCGGCTGTCCACGCACGGCGTGGGGCGCGTCGCGGTGTCGACATCCGAGGGCCCGGCCGTCATTCCGGTGAACTACGAAGTCATCGACGACGCGATCACCTTCCGGACCGCGCCTGACTCGGCCGCAGCGGCTGCCGTGGGCACGGAGGTCGCCTTCGAGGTCGACCATGTGGACGAGGCCATGAGCCAGGGCTGGAGCGTGCTCGTCGTCGGTCCTGCGCGGGTTGTCACGGAGCCCGACGCGGTGCGGCGGCTGGCCGATCGCGCCCACACCGAGCCGTGGGCGGGGGGCGAACGCGAGATATGGGTGTCGATCCGGCCTGCGCGCCTTACAGGGCGTCGCATCAGTGCGTCTGAGTGACGGGCTCGTCAGGACGCGCTTTGCGCTGGCGTCGTTCCGGTTGGCGCGTCGGATGTGCCGGTGAGATGGCATTCGACGTCCACGACGCCCTCCACAGCGCGGACAAGCCGTGCGGCAACCGAGATGAGCGAGGTGTCGCGGATCTGTCCGCTGAGCGTGACGACTCCCTCGTGCACACGCACGTGGATGGCGTGGCTGAAGGCGGGGAAGAGGTAGGCCACCACCGTGCGGCGGACCTCCTCTTCGATGTCCTCGTCGGCTCGTAGGAAGACCTTCAGCAGGTCGGCACGGCTGACGATGCCCTGCAACATGCCCTCGCCATCGACCACGGGGAGTCGCTTGATGTGCTTCACGGCCATGATCCGCGCAGCCTGTGCCAAGGTGGCGCCAGCGTGCACCGTGACCGCCGGGGTGCTCATGAGTTTCTCAGCGGTCACCGCTCCCGCCTTGGCAAGGTCGGACAGCCGCTGGAGCTGCGTGTAGCGGTTCGGATCGCTGTCGCGGAACTCCTCCTTGGGCAGCAGGTCCGCCTCGGAGACGACTCCGATGACGCGCCCTTCTCCCTCCAGGACGGGAAGAGCACTCACCTTCCACTGCTCCATGGTCCTGACGATCTCCTTGAAGGGCGCGTCGCGTCCGACGGCCACCACGGTCTGGGTCATCACATCGCTCACGATGTGCGGGGTCTCAGGCACTTCGGACCTCCTCCTCTCTCGTTGTCAGGGCACCTGCCCTGCGCCGTGAGGCGCGTACAGGTCGAGCAGTCGCACGCGGGCGGCCCTGAGCCGGTCTGCGATGACGCCGGCGACATAGGTGCACAGTGCGTGGTCCAGTACGGGGTCTTTCTCGCAGAGCTCGCGGACGGCCGCCGCATCGAACTCGTGGGCGCGTACGGGGCTGGTGCTCTCCGCGCCGAGGTGCCATTGCCGGGGCGGGATCAGCCAGGACCAGCCCAGCAGCTCACCGGCACCGACGGTCTCGATGACCGCGGCGCGCCGACCCGGCACGTGAAGGTCGAGAGCGACCGTGCCTGTGTGGATGATCCAGAATCATGATGGCCTTCCTTGGCGGCATGGCATCGAACCTGGCGGGCACGCCGCCCGTCGTACTGCGGAGTGCCTCACCATGCGGCACGCTTGTCTTCGTCGGCGAGACCGAGCAGCGTCTGTTCGGCCGGCCGGAGATGGGAATCGTCGTAGCGGTATGTCAACTTTTCGTTGACGGAGACGACGCCATCCACCTGTTGGGTCAACCGGACCGCGACCGGGATGTCGCTGAGCCGCTCCAACTGGCCCTCGAGGGTGACCACGCCGTCGAGCACATGCACCGCGACCGTGTCCGGTGCGAGCCACAGCGTGCCGACGAGGACTTCCTGGATGACCTCACGGCGGATGTCCGGGTCCGGCCGCAGGAAGACCTGCAACAGGTCGCGGCGGGTCACGATGCCCACCAGGCGGTTCTCCTCGTCGACCACGGGCAGTCGCTCGACGCGGTGCCGCGCCATCGTCCGGGCGGCCTCGGCAATGGTGTCGTCGGCGTGGACGGTGATCGCGGGCCGGGACATCAGGTCACCGGCGCTCGTCGCGTGCGCCTTGGCCTCTGCGAGGCCGGTGCCGCGGCCGGGGTGCCACAGCCGGGACGGCCCCGTGTGGTGGCGCCGCTCGGGCGCGTCGCCGGTCTGCCGGAGCATCAGGTCGCTCTCGGAGATCACCCCGAGCACCCTGTCGTCCGGGTCCAGCACCGGCAGGCCGCTGATGTCGTGGACGGCAAGCAGTTTGGCGACATCCTTGAAGGGAGTCTCCGGCACCACCGAGACCACGTCGGTCACCATCAGGCTGCCGATCTTGCAGTGCTTCATCGCTGGCTCCCTCCGTCACGCACTCCGTGCCGGTCGGATGTCGCCGGGCCGCTCCTCCGTTCTCCCGACTCCTCCAGCGTCCCGCGAGGAGTCGCCCGTCCCCAAGGGCTGATGGGTGCATGGAGCTGGGCCGACCGACCCTGTTGGGCTGCCGACAGCCTCACCCTCCCCAGGGAGTGCCACGCGCGGCTGCGTCACGGTGCCGCACGATCTCCGCCTCGACACGCTCCGCCAGCGGTTCCACTGCCGCGGTGACCGGCACGGAGAGACCTGTTCCGAGCGCGCTGTCGGCTCCCTGGACCGTGTACACCACGAGGTGGCCGGGCAGACGGCCGAGAGCACCGGACAGCTCCACGGCCTCGTCGATGCCAAGGCCGTGCGCGCTGCGTATCCGGGGGGTGCCGGAGCGCAGCTCATGCCGATCCAGCTCTTGTCGGTGGATGAGCCCGGGATGCTCCGGGTCCGCGAAGGTGGCGTCGACCACGATGGCGAGACCGGCGTCCTCCCAGAGTCTGGTCAGCCGTGCGGGATCCCCGTCGCATGCCGTCACCTCGGTACCTGGCGGCAGTGGCCGGTCCGCGGCGCGTGCCGCCAGCCGGGCGGTTACGGAGAAGGCCACGCCGTCGTCCCGCCGGGACGTGTCGCCGACACCGATGACGGCGATGCGTGGAGCCGTACCCATTGCTCTGTTCCTTTTCGTCGCTCTGTTTCTCGTGTCCGTACGACTCCACGATCGTGGCGAACCGGCGCGGCGGCACCCGGGCCGAAGGTCCCTTTCCGGCGCCGATCCGCCTGTCGCGGTGGCCTCGGGGCGGTGCGACGGTATTCACAGGGGGACTCGGAGGATGGGAAGGAAGGCGGTGGGGACGATGGAGGTCCCGCTGGTCGTGGGGGTCGACGGATCGGACTCCAGTCTTCAGGCGGTGGACTGGGCTGTGGACGAGGCGGCGCGCCACGGGCTCCCACTGCGCCTGGTCTATGCCTCCCTGTGGGAGCGTTACGAAGGCAGCCGCCCGTCCTTCGGTACCGACCGCCCTTCCGAGGAGGTGCTGGCCGAGCACATCACCGCTGCCTCCGCGGAGCGCGCCCGGCTCCGCAATCCGGATGTGAAACTTTCAACTGACGTGCTGCCGGACGACGCGGTGAACGCGCTGCTGCGTGCGGGCCGTGAGGCATTCGCTGTGGTCACGGGCTCGCGCGGTCGAGGCGCGCTGACCGGGATGCTGCTGGGTTCGGTGAGCCTGGCAGTGGCGGGCCGAGCCATCTGCCCGGTCATGGTGGTTCGCGGCTCCGAGCAGAACAGGCAGGGGTCCTTCCAGCGGGTGACGGTCGGCGTCGGCGACTCCACCGAGGGATCAACCGCCGTACGGTTCGCCTTCCGCGAGGCCGATGCGCGCGGCTGCGCACTCCACGCCGTACGCGCCTGGCGCCGCCCGGCCCATGAGCACGCGGACCACCTGTTGGTCGCGGACGATGCCGTCCGTGTCCACGAGGAACGCGCCTCGACAGCCCTGACCGACGCGCTGCGCGGGGCCGAGCGGGAGCACCCCCGGGTCGAGGTACACCGCGAGGTGACGGAGGGCACGCCGCACAAGGTGCTCCTGGACGCTTCGTCGGGCGCGGACCTGCTGGTCGTCGGGGCGTTGAGGCGCCATGGCCACTTCGGTCTGCAGCTCGGCCGGATCAACCACGCCGTACTGCACCACGCGGACTGCCCGGTCGCCGTCGTCCCGCAGCGAGCATGAATCCCCGTACGTCTGCCGGTTCTCCGGCCACCTCGTGAAGTGAGGGAAGCGAGGACGAGGATGCCGGAGTGGAGCTGGGAGTACGAGGGCTACGACCCCGGTGCCGAGCGGCTGCGGGAGTCCCTGTGCACCCTCGGCAACGGCTACTTCGCCACCCGCGGTGCGGTGCCCGAGAGCAAGGCGGGCCTGGTGCACTATCCGGCCACCTACGTCGCCGGGTGCTACAACCTCCTGGAATCGACGGTGGCCGGACGCCGAGTGGAGAACGAGGACCTGGTCAATCTCCCGAACTGGCTGCGGTTGCGGTTCCGTCTTCGCTCCGCCGACGGTGCGGCGGGCCCGTGGTTCTCCCCGGACACCTGCGAGCTGCTCGAATACCGGCACACCCTCGATCTGCGCCGGGGCACGCTCACCCGCCGATTGCGGTACCGGGACAGCGAGGGCGGCCCGGTGAGTGTGGAGCAGTGCCGCCTGGTCCACATGGGGGATCCGCATCTGGCCGCGCTGCGGACCGTCGTCACCGTCGAGAGCTGGTCGGGCGAGATCGAGGTCGACTCCGCCATCGACGGCGACGTGATCAACGCGAACGTGCACCGCTACCGCTCCCTCGGCAAGAACCACCTGACTCACGTGCAGACCGGATCCGAGGACCCCGACACGGTGTGGCTGCGCTGCCGTACCAGCACCTCCGACATCGGCGTCGGCATGGCGGCGCGCACCGTCGCCCCCGGCCAAGCTCCCTCTTCATCGGGGCTCCATCCCACTCACCACCGTGCCGCGCACCGCCTGGTGATCCCGATCGCTCCCGGTCGGCCCGCCGTCGTCGTCAAGACCGCCGCCGTGCACACCTCACGTGACCAGGCGATCAGGAACCCGCTTGAAGCGGCTGTCGACCGGGTGACCGGAGCCCCGGACTTCGCCACGCTCCTGGACTCGCACACCGCCGCCTGGGAGCGGTTGTGGCGGGGTGCGGAAATCCGGGTGCCCGGGGAGGCGGGCCGTGTCCTGCGCCTGCACCTGTTCCACGTCCTGCAGACGCTGTCGCCGCACACCGCGGAACTGGACGTGGGAGTTCCGGCGCGCGGGCTGCATGGGGAGGCGTACCGGGGACATGTGTTCTGGGACGAGCTGTTCGTGCTGCCGTATCTGAACCTCCACTTCCCGGAGGTGTCGCGAGCGTTGCTGAACTACCGGCACCGGCGGCTTCCGCAGGCATGCCGGGCGGCCGGGGAGATCGGCCGGGCCGGGGCCATGTACCCGTGGCAGAGCGGCAGCGACGGACGGGAAGAGACCCAGCAACTGCATCTCAACCCCCGTTCGGGCCGCTGGCTGCCCGACAACTCCCGGCTCCAGCACCACGTCGGATCGGCGATCGCCTACAACGTGTGGCAGTACTGCGAAGCGACCGGCGACACCGAGTACCTGCACACCAAGGGCGCGGAGATGCTGCTGCAGATCGCCCGCTTCTGGGCGGACACCGCGGCCTACGACCCCCGGACGGACCGCTACCGCATCCGCGGGGTGCTCGGGCCCGACGAGTACCACGACAGCTACCCTGGCGCCGCTGCGCCGGGCCTGGACGACAACGCGTACACCAACGTCACCGCCGCCTGGGTGCTCAGCCGCGCCCTGGACCTCGTACGGCGCCTCCCCGCATGGCGCCGGCAGGAACTGTTCGAGCGCATCGAACTGAACGGCGGCGAACTCCCGAAGTGGGAGGCGGTGTCCCGGCGGTTGCGGGTGCCGTTCCACCAGGGTGTCATCAGCCAGTTCGACGGCTACGGCGACCTCGCCGAGCTGGACTGGGACAGCTACCGCGCACGCTACGACAGCATCCGGCGGCTGGACCGCATCCTTGAGGCCGAGGGCGACACGGTCAACCGCTACCAAGCCTCCAAACAGGCCGACGTCCTGATGCTCGGATACCTCTTCTCACCCGCCGAGCTTCAGAGCCTGTTCCACCGCCTCGGGTACGAGCTGGACGACGAGGTCTGGCGCAGGACCGTCGACTACTACCTGAAGCGCACCAGCCACGGCTCCACCCTCAGCGGCCTCGTCCACGGCTGGGTCCTGACCCGGGCACGGCGGGCCGAGGCATGGACGTACTGCCGGGAAGCCCTGGAAGAGGACGTCGCCGACCTCCAGGGCGGTACGACCGGCGAAGGCATCCACCTCGGTGCCATGGCCGGGACCCTCGACCTCGTACAGCGTGGCCTGACCGGCCTGGAGACCCGCGAAGACGCGCTCCGGCTGGACCCGGTGCCGCTCCCGGCCCTGTCCGAGTACGGGTTCTCACTGCGCTACCGCGGCCACTGGGGGGTCAGCGTGCGGCTGCAGAGCGGACAGCTGCGGATCAGTGTGCCCGACTCGGAGGAATCACCGATCCGCGTCGTCCTGACCGACCGGGCCGTGACCATCGCACCGGGGGACACCTGCACGCTCGTACTGCCGCGGAGCTGATCCCTCCGGCTGACCTGAGCGGGAGGTGGTCATCGGATCGCCGATGGACGACTCTCCGGACGGGCCGCAGGAGCCCGGGAACGCGGCGAGTCGGCGTTCGCCGGTGTCGTCCTCGGCCTAGGCTCCGAGCGTAGGGCCGACTTGGGCGGCAGACGGCTGGGCCGGACGCCTCACTGTCCGGGGCCGCGCGGGCCGCTCCACGGAACGGGGCCGTGGGAGACGAACATGGAGTGGTTGGTCTCGCTGGCGGGAGCCGGGCTGGTCATGGCCGCCCTGCGAGATCTGTTCCACACACTGTGGCATCCCACCCGCCACGGCGGTCTGAGCCGACTCGTCATGACGGCGTTGTGGAAGCTGTCCCAGCATCTGCGCGCTCGCAGGCGCGTGGTCGGGCTCGTCGGGCCGCTCGCCATGGTGACGGTGGTCGGAATGTGGGCCACCACCATCATCCTGGGCTGGGCCATCGTCTACTGGCCCCACATGCCGGAGGCGTTCGGCTTCACGGCCGGTTCGCGACCGTCGCAGCGGTCGGACCTGCTCGACGCCCTCTACCTGTCGCTCTCCACGGTCGCCACGCTCGGACTCGGCGACGTCGTGCCCACCGAAGGATGGCTCCGCGTCGCCGCGCCGTTGGAGGCCCTCGTCGGCTTCGCCCTTTTCACGGCCACCGTCTCCTGGGTGCTCGAAATCTACCCGGCGCTGACGCGCAGAAGGGTGTTGGCGATCCGGCTGGCGCTGCTGCGTCGCTCGGACCCGTCGACGCAGCAGCTCGACTGCGCAGTGGGGGCCTCATTGTTGGAGAGCCTGGCCACCGAGGTGGTGCGCGTCCGCATCGACTTCACCCAGTACGCGGAGGCCTACTACTTCCACGACGGTGAGGATCCCGCGTCCCTCGCGGCCATGGTCGCCTACGCCGCCGACCTCGCCCAGCGCGGGCAGGCCGCCCGGCGGGCGGACGTGCGTCTGACCGCCGATGTCCTCGCCGGTGCGTTGGAAGACCTCGCCGCCATCCTTGACCAGCGTTTCCTCCATACGGGCGGACCACCGTCGGAAGTCTTCGCCGCGTACGCCGCCGACCACGGTCGCAGCCTCCCTCAGGGCACAGATGCCTGACCGCTGCGTCGGCCGGATCCTTGCTGGTGCTGGTCGCGCTCATGCGGTGGACCGCTCTCGTCGGAGTGCTTGCCGCCATCGCCGTGCATGCCGCGCATCATGAAGAACATCATCAGCGGGCACATGGCCACAACGGCCAGAACGAAGAGTGTCTCCGCGGGCACGCCGAGCGCCAGCGTGCCGACGACGACGATGGCGAGCGCGAGCGCGTACAGGCCGTAGTTCTTCGTGTTGCTCATGGCGGCGCCTCCTTCGGGGACAGCGGGCCCGGCAGGGCTGTGGGGGTGGTCGGCAGTGCGGCCTCCTGAGGCGGGTGCGAGCCCGCCGCTCGGCTCGGTCGCTGCTTACTGCCATGGTCCCCGGCTCCGGGCGCGGGGTGCAGGGGCCACTGGTCCCGGGACGGTGGGCTGGTCAGCCCCTACCTGGTACGGGTAGCCGCGAGGCAGGCTGGAGGGAGCGAACAGGCAGGGAGGACGGTCTGCCATGGGTGTCGCCGATGTGGTCGTGGTGGTCTTCGCCACCGTACTGATCGCCGGGCTGGGCTGGGCTGGTTCTTCTTCGGACCGCGCCGGGCCCGTGCGGCGCGGCTGGAGGGCGGGGTCCAGCGGGTCGAGGTGACGGTGCGTGGCGGCTACAGCCCCAGCGTCATCAAGGTACGCCAGGGGGTGCCGGTGGAGCTGGTCTTCGATCGGCGGGAGAGCGGGGAGTGCACCTCCCGGGTCGTCTTCCCCGACCTGAGGGTCAGCGCCGGGCTGCCCGCGTACGCACGCACCACCGTGCGCCTCCGCCCGGCCGACGCCGGCTCCTTCGGCTTCGCCTGCGGGATGAACATGATCCACGGCACGCTGCTGGTCGAACCGACGGACGGACCCGGCGGCACGGCCGCCGCCCCGGACGGCGGCGGCCGGGAGGAGGCTGCCGCCACAGCTGCGGGACCCGCGGGCGGCAGGGAGACCGGAGCCGAGGCGGAAGCGACCGAGGCCGCCGAGCGGAGAGCGGAGATTGCCGATCTGACCCGCCGTGTCGCGGTCGGCGTGGTGCTCACCCTGCCCGTGCTCTTCGCCGTCATGGCCCGTGAGCTCTTCGGTGCTGACTGGCTGCCCGGCTGGCTGCTGAACCACTGGCTGCAACTGGCACTGGTCACGCCGGTGATGCTCTACACCGGGTGGCCGATCCACACCACCGGCTGGGCGGCCCTGCGCCACCGCGGCGCGGAGATGAACAGCCTCATCACCCTCGGGACGAGCGCCGCCTACGGCTACAGCCTGCTGGTCACTCTCGCCCCCGGCCTGCTCCCGGAGGACGTACGGGAGGTGTACTTCGAGGCGGTCGGGGTGATCCTCACCCTCATCCTGCTCGGCCGCCTGCTGGAGGCCCGCGCCAAGGCCGGCACCGGCGAGGCCATCCGCGCCCTGCTGGGCCTTCAGGCCCGCACCGCGCGCGTCGTGCGCGACGGCACCGAGACCGAGATCCCCGTCGAGGACGTCGCGGTCGGCGACGAGGTGGTGATCCGGCCCGGGGAGAAGGTCCCGGTCGACGCCGACGTGCTGTCCGGGTCCTCGCCGGTGGACGAGTCGATGGTCACCGGCGAGCCGATGCCGGTCACCAAGCGGGCCGGGGACACGGTCATCGGCGCCACCGTGAACGGCACGGGATCGCTCCGGGTCCGGGCGAACAGGGTCGGGGCCGACACGACGCTCGCCCAGATCATCCGCTTGGTGCGGCAGGCCCAGGCGTCCAAGGCCCCCATCCAACGGCTCGCCGACGCGGTCTCCGCCTACTTCGTGCCCGCCGTCATCGCCGTCGCCATCGCCACCTTCGCCCTCTGGTACACCATCGGACCGGCCCCGGCGCTCACCCTGGCGCTGGTCTCCGCGGTCGCGGTGCTGATCATCGCCTGCCCCTGCGCCCTCGGCCTGGCCACCCCGCTGTCGGTCATGGTCGGCACCGGCAAGGGCGCCCGGGCGGGCATCCTCATCCGCTCCGCCGAGGCCCTGGAGACCGCCCACAAGCTGGACACGATCGTGCTGGACAAGACCGGCACCGTGACCTCCGGGAAGCCCGTCCTCACGGATGTACGCGCCGCCGACGGCGTCCGGAGCGACGAACTGCTGGGCCTGGTGGCGGCGGCCGAGGCCGACAGCGAGCATCCCCTCGCGGCGGCCATCGTCACCGGGGCCCGTGGCCGCGGCCTGGCCTGGGCTGTGGCAAGCGGCTTCGAATCCCTCACCGGCAAGGGCGTGCGGGCCACCGTCGACGGTCACACGGTCCTGGTGGGCACCGCCCGGCTGCTCGGCGATGTCGACATCGACACCGGTGCACTCCACCCGGTCGCGGCCGGCTTCTCGGCCGAGGGCAAGACCCCGGTCTTCGCCGCGGTCGACGGGCGGCCCGCCGGGGTGCTCGCCGTCGCCGACACCGTCAAGGAGGACTCGGTCCAGGCCATCGCCGCCCTGCACCGGCTCGGCATCGAGACGGTCATCATCACCGGCGACAACGCCCGCACCGCCGCCGCCATTGCCGCCCAGGTCGGCGTGGGGCGTGTACTCGCCGAGGTGCTGCCGGAGCACAAGGCGGACGAGATCCACCGCCTTCAGGGCGAGGGCCGCACGGTGGGCATGGTCGGCGACGGCATCAACGACGCCCCCGCGCTCGCCGCCGCCGACGTCGGCCTGGCCATCGGCACCGGTACGGACGTTGCCATCGAGGCCGCCGACATCACGCTCATCTCCGGCTCCCTGACCGGCGTCGTCACCGCCATCCGGCTCTCCCGCGCGACGATGCGCAATATCCGCCAGAACCTGTTCTTCGCCCTGATCTACAACGCCGTGGGCGTCCCTCTCGCCGCCGGAGCCCTCTACCCGGTGTGGGGCATCCGCCTCAGCCCGATCATCGCCGCAGCCGCGATGGCACTCAGTTCTCTGTCGGTGGTGACCAACGCGTCCCGCCTGCGACGCTGGCGGACCGGCACACCGCCGCCCGCCGCGGCGGAATCCGTCGCACCACAGGTTGATCGCGGACCTCGGCCGCAGGCCACCCGTCGGCCTCCAGCCCGTGCGATCCGGTGGCGGCGGTCGACAGGGCCTGCTCAGCGCAGCCGGCGCAGGTAGGGGTCGTGGGCGTGGCGGGGGAGCACGCGGAAACGGTTCCTGGGCGTCGGCGCCCGGGGAGGTCTTCATCCGGATCGCCCCTGAGCTGGTGACAGGGCGGGTCCTGGACAGCGGCGGTCAGCTCACGGGCACGCGCCAGGTCAGAACCGTCCCGCCACCGGGCGGGGCGGACAGCTGAAGCTCCCCGCCCAGGCGCTCGGCCCTCTCGGCGAGGTTGCGCAGGCCACTGCGGCGGCCCTCGGGCGGGATCCCCGTACCGTCGTCGGTGACGGTCAACGTGAGCTCATCCCCGTCCGTGCCGAGGACCACGTCGACGCGGGCGGCGTGCGCGTGCCGGGCGACATTGGCCAGCGCCTCCGAGAGCACCGGTACCACCTGGTCGGCGACTTCCCTGGGCACCTGCGTGTCCAGCAAACCCTCCATGCGCAGACTCGGCGCGAATCCCAGCACGGGGGTGGCCTCGCCGACCGCCTGGACGACGCGGGCCCGCAGGTTCTGCCCGGCCCCGGGCTGGTGTGACCGCAGGCCGAAGATCGTCGAGCGAATGATCTTGATGGTGTCGTCCAGGTCGCGGACCGCGCGCAGCACCCGTTCGGAGGCGCCAGGGTGGTCGATGACCCGTGCTGCACTCTGCAGCGTCATCCCCGTGGCGAACAAGCGCTGGATGGCCAGATCGTGCAGGTCACGGGCGATCCGGTCGCGCTCCTCCAACAGCGCGACCTGCTCGGCATCCCTCCGCCGCTCCGCGAGCTCCATCGCCACCGCCGCCTGCCCCGCGAAGCCCATCAGCGGCTCGGTCTCCTCCTCGGCGAAGCCCGGACGTCCGGATGCCCGCGCCAACAGCAGCACACCGCGCACCCCGGCGCCTGTGGCGGAGCCAGTCCCGATGGGCACCGCCACCGCGGGACCCAGCCCGGCGACACGGAGCGGGCTCGCGAAGACGCGGGGGCCGTGGGACACGTCCGCGCTCGTGACCGGGGCCACCGTGGAAAACGCCGTACCGATCAAGCTGCCTTCGACCGGCAGTACGAGACCGCGGAGCGCCTCCGCGCCCTCGCCGAGGACGAACTCGACCGACAACGTGGAGGTGTCCGTCATCGGCAGGGCCACCATGGCCAGTGCGGCGTCCGTGATCTCCTTCGCCGACTCGGCGATCAGCCCCATCACCTCGCTCCGGGGCTTGCCTGACATCAGGCTGTAAGTGATCTCCGCATTCGCCCGAAGCCAGCGCTCACGCCGCCGTCCCTCCTCGTACAGCCGGGCGTTGTCGATCGCCACCCCTGCCGCGACTGCGAGGGTGGACAGCAGGGACTCGTCCTCGGCATCGAACTCGGCGCCACCCCGCTTCTCGGTCAGATACAGATTGCCGAACACCTGGTCGCCCACCCGGATCGGAACGCCGAGGAAGGTGTCCATCGGCGGGTGATGCGCCGGGAAGCCGTACGAGGCCGGGTGCTCGGAGAGCTTCGGCAGCCGCAGTGGTTCCGGGTGGCGGATCAGCTCGCCCAGAATGCCGTGTCCGGAGGGGAAGGGGCCGATGGCGGCGATCTGCTCCTCGCTCACCCCGACCGGCAGGAACTGGACGATCTTCCCTCCTGGGCCGATGACGCCCAGGGCCCCGTACTCGGCGTCGACCAGGGATACGGCCTCCTCGACGATGCGCCGTAGTACGTGCTCCAGGTCCAGCCCGCTCCCGACCGACAGCACCGCTTCGAACAGGCCGTGCACCCGGTCTCGCGTTTCCCGGACCGCGTTAAGGCGTGCCTGGAGCTCCTCCAGCAGCTCGTCCAGCCGGAGCTGAGGCACGTGCACCCGGCCCTCATCGGCGCTTCCCAACGTCGCTCCTCCACCAGCGCCCGGCGGTCGAAGATCCTCTCGCACCTCTGAGTATCCGCCCCACCGCGGGAAGGCACGAGAGGGATGAGCCCGACGGGTATGGGGGCCGCGGGCCGCCACGGTGCGTGGCGGCTCTGCTCCACGAGCGCGGTGGCGCGGCCCGGTACGGAGGTCCGCTGTACGACACAGGGCGTTCCCTCCTCACAGGCGACCGGCCTGCGTGGTGGCACCCTGAGAAGCGGGTCCCCTCCTCCGGGGCGGTGGCTCGACACACGACGGGAGCGGCTGATGGCACACAGCGAACCGACCGGTCCGGACACCCCGATCACGGTCTTCCTGCTCGACGACCACGAGGTCGTACGCCGCGGGGTGCGCGATCTGCTCGACGATGAGCCGGACATCACCGTGGTCGGCGAGGCGGCCACCGCCGAGCAGGCCCTGGTACGCGTGCCCGCGCTGCGTCCGACGGTCGCGGTGCTGGACGTACGCCTGCCCGACAGCGATGGAGTGACCGTGTGCCGGGAACTGCGCTCGCGCATGCCCGGCCTGGCGTGCTTGATGCTCACCTCCTTCGACGACGAGGAGGCACTGCTGGACTCGATCATGGCTGGAGCCGCGGGCTACGTCCTCAAACAGATCCAGGGAGCGGACCTGATCTCGGCCGTACGCACGGTGGCCTCGGGCCAGTCGATGCTCGACCCCGCGCCACCACCCGGCTCATGGCACGGCTGCGGGGAACCGGAGCAGAAGAATCAGGGCCGGAGGCCCTGCAAGGCCTGACGGCCCGAGAGCGGGAGATCCTGGCACTGATCGGCGACGGGCTGACGAACCGCCAGATCGGCCGGCGGCTGTACCTCGCTGAGAAGACGGTCAAGAACCACATCTCACACCTGCTGGCCAAGCTCGGGGTGGAACGACGGATCCAGGCCGCCGTCATCGCCACCCAGGCGCAGAGCGCCAAGCAGCGCCCCCAGCACCTCGCCTGACGCGCTTCGTAGGTCGTGCCGACAACCCCGTTCCGTGAACGAGGGGTACCCGGGGACCGTCAGCCCGGAGCCGGTGGCTTCCGGAGAAGTGCCGGTTCGTCGCCGGGTTCATGTCCGCCCATGTCCAGGCGGAACGGCGGGTACTCGTCGGTCATCAGGGCGGCGTAGGCGCTGACCCGTAGCACCCATCGATCCAGACCGAGGATGAAGTCGAAGAGGCCGGAGGGGTACCGGCCGGTCGCCGCCAGCACGATCACCGCGACCAGGGAGAGGTAGCTGATGAGCCCGCCGTACCATGCCGTCCAGTGGAAGCCGCCGAGGAAGATGGCGATGGCGATGTAGTGGGGGATCGCGAGCAGCCACCACTTCACGAGGACCAGACCGCGGGAGAGTCGCTCCGGGTAGGCGATTTCGAGGTGTACCGGGTAGTCGGGCACGTCGGCGAGCGTGAACGGCGGGTAGCGGTCGGTGCCGAGTCCGGCACGGGTGTAGTAGTTGACGCGCCAGTTCCAGCGGAGGACACCGACGTTGAAGTCGAAAAGTACCCGCGGGTATCGGCCGGTGAACAGGATGGCGAAGAAGGCTCCGATGCCGGCGAGCACGAACGCGATCCACAGGAAGACCAGCACGATGTAGTGCGGGATGGCGAGCAGCCATTTGACCAGCCACAGCCATCGGGACAGCTGAGGGTCGAGTGTGGCTTCGACGCGTACGGGATACGGGGCGGACGTCACCTTGGTCATCTCCCTCAACGCCCCTCCGTGAGCGGGCGGATCGTCGATGTCCTGATGTGTCGCAGACCGGTGTCTTGGACAGGAGAGGAGTCAGGGCGGGGTCGGCCTCGGACACGAGGCGGAGCCGCCGGTGCTGACACGAGCACGCAGATTCCGGAACTGACGGGTCTGCATGATGAGGTGAGCGGGTTCCCCCAGCAGCAGGTCGGCCACCCACATGAGCGGACGCGGCGTGCCACGGCCACGCGTGCGTACCACGAGGCGGGTTGCGCACGCGGAAACAGGCCGGAGATGGAATCCCCAGATCCCGCCGACGTAGCCCCGCGGTGGGGGCCACCGGCTTGGGTCGAACGGCCGGCCCGAGGGCAGCTTCAGATCGGCACGCAAGACCAGCGACTTCGGTGGATCCACCACGGCGGCCGTGAACCAAGCGGTGCCGTTCGGCACCGAGGCGAGGCGTTGGCCCTCCTTGAGGTCCTGCCACTCCGGCACGATGCTCTCCGCACTGGTCCGGCCGCCGTTGTCGAACCGGTCCCAGCTGTACCAGCCCGCCCGATCGCACCCCATCTGCTGCAGCCAGGGCCAGACGTCCTCGGGGGAGCCGGCAGCGTCACGGCCATCGTCGTCTGACTGTCCGCGTAGGGAACGAGCTCGTCTCCTGGATAAGCGCGCGCAGCCTCATCGGCTGTCGCCCCCCAGCGACGGACCCGGGGCCGCACGAGAAATGCGTACACGCCCACAGCGGCGCCCAGGACGACCGGGGAGATCCGCTTCAGGAACGGTTCATGCCCGTCCATATGCCCAGGCTCCCACCGGAAGCCACCGGTCACCACTTCAGCAGAGCGCGGATCTCCCGTTCAGCTCAATGCCGCTCCCCATGCCGTCGCCCGGTCGATCTCCCCTTCGCGTAGCGGGCCCTCGGCGTCCTCGATGAGGAAACCCTCCGGCTCCGCCACGAGCTGGTACCCGTGGTGGCGCAGTCTGCGTGCGATGCCGTGAGCGGCGCCGCCGGCCAGGCGGGAGTCCATGCGGGTGTCGAAGGCGGCGGCGCGGGTGGCGTCGCGGGCCTTGGGAAGTGTGTGGAACCAGTCGCGGACGCCCGGCCCCTCCGCACCCGGTTCGGGCTCGTGCTGGTGCTCGGCCTGCTCGCCTTCCCTCTTGTCGGCCGTCAGCCCCATCTTCCGTGACAGGCGCGAGGTCATGCCCCGCATGTGGGTCGGGCCTCCGACCACCAGCAGGTCGGCCGGACCGACGCGCTGCGGGTCCGCCTCGTCCACCGGCACGCAGTCGACTTCGGCCTCCGGACGCGACTCCCGTACGCCCTCGCCGATGGCCTCGGCGACCTGGCGCGTATTGCCGAACAAGCTCTCGTACACGATGACGACACGCATCACATCTCATCTCCTCCAGCACCTCGCTCGGCGGGCCCGGGCCGGGCCCGGTGTTCCACGATCTCCTTGACCGCTTGGAGTGCTGCGCGCATGACGATGCCGACCCCTGGCGAGACGAGCGACCAGTAGCGGCCGAACCGGGCGAGGGCTTCCAGACCTTGCCGACGGCGCCGAAGATCATCTCCCGCCCGGGGTTCTCTCCCAGCGCCACCCACGGCTGGTCCTGCGGCCTCGTGTCGACAGCGTCGAGCAGATCGGCCAGCCGCATCGAGGACGGCTCCGGTACGGGCTGGCCGCGGAACCGGTCCGGCAGCGCGCCGTCCAGGAGCAACGGGGCTGCGCTCATTTCGCCGGCGGTGTTGCCGTTCATCAGAGCCTCCCGGGGCCGACACCTCCAGTGTGGATGATTGCCACGCCCACTGATCGTGTGCACCCGCCACTCGACGCGAACCGCCGCGTGACGATCCGGGAGCACCGCGTACGGGGCCGGTCGGCGGAGAGGAAGAGGGTTCCCTGGGCGCGCCAGTGGCCCGTGCCTCCTGCGGGGACGGGTGCAACCCAGACGAAGGGCTGTTCCAGCGCGTCGGCTATCCGGACGCTCAGCGTCACGGTGAGGGGCTGACTGGTGGGGTGGTGCGGTACAGCGGGCTCGGCTGGCCACCGAGTCCGCTGGTGCGGCGGCCGACTTCGGCTGCAAGGGAGCGCTGGGTGAGCGCCCGACAAGGGTACGTATCCGGGCACCGTCAAAGGCGCGTACACGCGGGCCGTGAAGTGGGAGGCCCCCATCGGTACTGCCTACTTCAAGCTGTTCCCCGTGAAGGCCCTGTCCCGTAGCCGCAGCCGCCGCTCTCTCGGTGCTGCCGTCATCTCGGCCTCGCCGCCTGCTCCCGGGTGGTGAATCCCGAGAGCAGCGTCAAGATTCCATAGTGAACGCGTAAGAATCCTGTAAGGTGCCTGGCGGAGTGCCGGGAAGTCTGGTCGGCGAACAAGGGATCAATCTCTTGACCGATCGGGGGCGAAACTCATGGTGCTCATCGCTGTCTTCGGCGTTGCACTCCTCATCGCGGTACTGGTCTCGGGTCTGGCGGCCCGGTCCGTACTCTCCACGTCTCTTCTCTTCCTCGTCGCCGGTGCGCTTGTCGGTGACGGTTTCCTTGGGCTGATCCACGTCTCCGCGGACAGCTCCATCGTCGCGGTCACTGCTGATCTGGCACTGTTCGCCGTGCTGTTCACCGACGGCATGCACGTCTCGTTTCCCGCGCTGCGCAGCGCCTGGCGGAACCCGGCGCGGGCCCTCGGGCTCGGCATGCCGCTGGCCTTCGTCGGGATGGCGCTGATCACCCACTTCCTGGCCGGCCTGGACTGGACGACGTCCTTCCTGGTCGGGGCGGTGCTGGCGCCGACCGACCCGGTGTTCGCGTCGGCGATCGTGGGACGCAAGAAGGTGCCGGCCCGGCTGCGGCAGCTGCTGAATGTGGAGAGCGGGATCAACGACGGGCTGGCGCTGCCGGTCGTCCTGGTGCTGATCACGGCCGCAGGTCCCACCTCGGGCACGGCCGAGGCGTCGCTGTCGAAGATCGGCCTGGAGCTGGTCGGCGGGCTGGCGCTTGGTGTCGTGCTGCCGTTGGTGGTGAACGGGCTGGTGCGGTTCCGGCTGCTGGGTGCCGAGCCGAAGCTCCAGCCGCTGCTGCCCTTGGCAACCGGTGTGATCCTGTACGCGACCTGCCACCTCACCCACGCCAACCCCTACCTGGCGGCGTTTTCCGCGGGCGCGGTCCTGGCCTCCGTCTCGGCGGAGTCCAAGGAGGCGTTCGAGCCGCTGGGTGAGGCCCTGGCGGAGTTGAGCAAGTTCGCCGCGCTGCTGGTGTTCGGTGCGCTGCTGACGCCGGAGCTGTTCGGTGATCTGTCGGTTGGCGGGTACGTGGCGGTGGTCCTGGCGATCGTGCTGATCCGGCCGGCCTCGCTGCTGATCTCGCTGATCGGTACGCGCTTCGACCGGCGGGAGCGGCTGGCGGCGGCCTGGTTCGGGCCGAAAGGTTTCGCCTCCGTCGTGTATGGGCTGCTGGTGCTGCAGTCCGGCATCCCGCAGGGCGAGGAGGCGTACACCCTGATCGCGGTGTGCATCGCGTTCTCCATCGCCGCCCACAGCAGCACGGATGTGCCTGTCGCCCGCCTCTTCGATGTCGAGGACCTCGTCGGCATACCGGACGACGACGATGAGGACGCGAAGAGGAAGACGGCCATGGCCGCACAGCCCGCGGCCTCTAGAGAGTAGGACGGCGATGCGCGCACGTGATCTGGCGGTGGAGTATCCGTCGGTGAGTCTGGACAGCGACGCTCTGGACGCGGCGCGGCTGCTGGCCGAGCAGCGGTTGCCCGGGGTGCTGGTGATGGGCGACGACGGGGAGCCGTACGCCCTGCTGCCCGCGTCCCGGCTGGTCAAGCTGCTGGTGCCCGGATATGTGATCGAGGATCCGACGCTTGCGGCGGTGGTCGACGAGCCGCATGCGGACCGGATGTGTGAGGCGCTGGCGGGGCGGCGGGTGGCCGACTGCCTGGCCAAGGAACGTCAGAAGCCGTCGGTTGCGGACCCGGACGACACCGTGCTGGAGGTCGCCGCGCTGATGGCGCGTGACCGCAGCCCGCTGGTCGCGGTGGTGGAACGAGGCAGTCGGAAGCGCGGCGGCTCCCGGCTGCTCGGGGTCATCACCGCCGCGCACCTGCTGGAGCGACTCCTTGGGGTGACATGAGGGACTGGCACAGCTGGGCGGCGGTCGTCGTCTTCGTGATCGCATACGTGGCGATCATCAGCGAGCGGGTGCACCGTACGGCCGCCGCCCTGGCAGGGGCCGGGATCATGCTCGCGATCAGCGCCACCGACGACAAGGCGGCGTTCTTCGACGAGCACTCCGGGATCGACTGGAATGTCATCTTCCTGCTGCTGGGGATGATGGCGATCGTCGGTGTGCTGCGGCAGACGGGCCTGTTCGAGTATCTGGCGATCTGGTCGGTCAAGCGCGCCCGCGGCAAGCCGTTCCGGGTGATGGCGATGCTGATAGTGATCACCGCGGTCGCCTCCGCGCTGCTGGACAACGTCACCACGGTCCTGCTGGTCGCCCCGGTCACCCTGCTGGTCTGTGAACGGCTCGCCCTGCCCGCCGCGCCGTATCTGATCGCGGAGGTGATGGCGTCCAACATCGGCGGCACCGCGACCCTCGTCGGTGACCCGCCGAACATCATCATCGCCAGCCGGGCCGGCCTGTCCTTCAACGACTTCCTGGTCCATCTGGCACCGATCTCCGCGGTCCTCACCGCCGTTCTGGTGGTGATGTGCCGGGTGATGTTCCGCAAGGTGTTCGTCTACGACGAGGAACGCGCCGCCGAAGTGCTGGCCCTGGAGGAGCGCGAGGCGATCCGCGACCACCGGCTGCTGGCCCAGGGCCTGGCCGTCCTCACCCTCGTCATCATCGGATTCGTGGCGCACCCGGTGCTGCACTTCGCGCCGAGCGTCGTCGCCCTGCTCGGTGCCGGGCTGCTCATCGCCGTCTCCTCGGTGGAGACCGGCGAGGCGCTGAACGAGGTCGAGTGGCCGACCCTGGCCTTCTTCGCCGGGCTGTTCATCATGGTCGGCGCGCTGATCGAGACCGGCGTCATCGGCGAGGTCTCCGGCGCCCTGGCGGATGCCACCGGCGACAGCGAGCTCCGCGCGGCGATGCTGCTGGTGTTCGGCTCCGCCGCGCTGTCGGGAATCGTCGACAACATTCCGTACGTCGCCACCATGGCCCCCATCACCGCCGACCTGACGCACAGCTTCGGCGGCGGCGACGGCCCGCATGTGCTGTGGTGGGCGCTGGCCCTCGGCGCGGACCTCGGCGGCAACGCCACCGCCATCGGCGCCTCCGCCAACGTCGTGGTCCTGGGCATCGCCGAACGCAGCCGCCAGCCCATCTCCTTCTGGCAGTTCACCAAGTACGGTCTGGTCGTCACCGCGGTGACCGTGGCACTGGCCGCAGCGTATGTGTGGCTGCGCTACTTCGCCCTGAGCTGATCCGAAACCGCTGACCATATGACGGGGGGCTTGATGGTCGTGCCTGCCAACGCCGGACCGTCCACGGACCCGGCCGTCCCGCACATGGTCGTCTGCGGTGACGACGCCCTCGCCCACCGCCTCGCCGCCGAGCTCCGCGAGGTCTACCGCACCCGCGTCACGGTCGTCGTCCCCGCTGCCACCCCGGCACCGGATGCCACCGGGACGCCTGCCGCGGGGCTGCGCCGCGGAAGAGAGCTGCGCGCCTCCGCGCTCTTCGACCGCGTCACCGCGGCGGTCGGGCGCACCACCGTCCCCCGCCAGCCGACGGCACACCCGGCCCCGGACCAGGACGAACGGATCCTGGAGGCCCCGGTCTCACCGACGACGTCCTGACCGAGGCAGGGGTGGCGCGAGCCACCGCCCTCGCCCTGGTCCATGAGGACGACGAGACCAACATCCACGCCGCCTTGCGCGCCCGCCGCCTCAACCCCCGGCTGCGGCTCGTCATCCGGCTGTACAACCGGAAGCTGGGCCAGCACCTGGAAGAGCTGCTGGACCAGGCCGCGGCACTCGCTGTCCCCGGCCTGGATCCCGCTGAGTTGGACGCCGCCACGACCGTGCTCTCGGACGCCGACACCGCGGCCCCGGCCCTGGCCGCCACCGCCGTCGCGGGCACCCGCAAGGTGGTCCAGGCCGACGGGCTGCTCCTGCGCGCGGCCGAGCGGACACCGCCCGGCCGCGGCGAGGTCGCCGACCCAGGGCTGTGCACCCTCGCGCTGCTCTCCTCCACCGCCGCCGACCCCGCCGGCAGCGAGGGCTCCGACAGCAGCGGCGACGACGGCCCGCGACTGCTGCCGGACGACGCCGAGGTCGCCGCCGCCACCGGACGCGGCACCGTGGTCCTGGAGACCGTCTCCTCCACGGGCGCATCGCCGGCCCCGCGACGCCTGGGCGGCCGCGGCGTGCCGCTGTCCTCGCTGTTCTCCCGCCGCCTGCGCTGGTCGGTGGCGGGCGTCGCGGCCGCGGTGCTGACCCTGGCCATCGCCTCCTGGCAGATCACCGGAGCACACCCCCTCCACGCGGCCTACCTCTCCCTGCTCGACCTGCTGGCCATCGGAGACCCGGCCGTCGACGAACCCACCGGACGGCAGATACTCCAGGTCCTGTCCGGACTCACCGGCATGCTGCTCCTCCCCCTGCTCGTCGCCGCGGTACTGGAAGCGCTCGGCACCTTCCGCACCGCATCCGCGTTGCGCCGCCCGCCGCGGAGACTCTCCGGGCATGTCGTACTGCTCGGGCTCGGCAAGGTCGGCACCCGAGTCCTGGCCCGGTTGCGTGAACTGGACATTCCCGTGGTGTGCGTGGAGGAGGCCCCCGAGGCGCGCGGCATCCCGCTCGCTCGCAGACTGCAGGTGCCCACCGTCGTCGGCGATGTCACTCAGGAAGGCGTACTGGAGGCCGCCAAGATCGAGCGGGCCCACGCTCTCCTCGCCCTCACCAGCTCCGACACCACCAATCTGGAGGCGGTGCTCTACGCCCGCTCGGTCAGCCCCGACCTCCGGGTGGCGCTGCGCCTGTACGACGACTACTTCGCCACCGCCGTCTACCGCACTCTGCGCGCGGCCCATCCCCAGGCCCTCACCCGCAGCCGCAGCGTCTCCACCCTCGCGGCGCCGGCCTTCGCGGGAGCCATGATGGGGCGCCAGATTCTGGGCGCCATCCCGATCGAACGGCGCGTGCTGCTCTTCGCCGCCCTGCCGGTGGCGGGGAACCCGCAGCTGGAGGGCCGCACGGTCGCCGAGGCGTTCCGGCCCGGAGGCTGGCGGGTGATCGCGCTCGACGCCGCCGAGCCCACCGACCGGCTGCGCGACCTCGCCGCCACGCCCCCGGACGGCGGCGGCCCCTCGCCCAGTCTGGTGTGGGACCTGCACCCCGGTTACGTCCTGCGGCCTCAGGACCGGGTGGTGCTGGCCGCCACCCGGCAAGGACTCGGCGAGTTGCTTGGCCGCCGGCCTGTCAGCTGAGCGCGGGGGCCGAAGGGTGCCGGCCTCGCTCCGACTCAGGTCACTGGATTCCGGTGGCTCCGGTCACCATGCGTTGATGACCGGCGCGTCGGGTTCGTGCTGCCGCCAGGCCTCATTGAGGCGCGCGAGCCGGTCCGCGGCGGCGATGCCGCGCAGGGACGCCACCTTGCCGTCGCTGACCTCGAACGCCACGGCGCCCACGACCCGGTCGTCGACCACGGCGAGGACGGCCGGGGAGCCGTTGACCAGCGCGATGTGGAACGCAGGGGAGCCGCCGGCCAGCCGCCGCTTCGCCGGAGTGGGCTTGAGGCCGGCCCGCACGTAGGAGGCGACGCGCTCGCGCGTCGTGTACCGCAGCAGCCGCCTGGCCAGTCCGGCGCCGTCCGAGACCGCGGTCGCGTCTGCGGTGAGCATCGCCACCAGCCGTTCGGTGCGCCCCGACGTGGCGGCGGCGAGGAACTCCTCGACGATCCGGCGCGCGGACGCGGGGTCCACCTCGCCGCCGCCGCGGCGCTCGGCGGCGACCCGGCGTCGGGCCCGGTGGACATGCTGCTGGCTCGCGGACTCGGTGATGTCGAGGATCCCGGCGATCTCGGCGTGGGGGTACGAGAAGGCCTCGCGCAGGACGTAAGCGGCCCGCTCGACCGGCGAGAGGCGCTCCATGAGAGTCAGTACGGCCAAGGACACCGATTCGCGCTGCTCGAAGGTGTCGGCGGGGCCGAGCATCGGGTCGCCCTCGAGGAGTGGCTCGGGCAGCCAGTCTCCGACAGCGCGCTCATGGCGCGCCTGCGCCGAGCGGAGCCGGTCGAGGCAGAGATTGGTGACGACCTTGGTCAGCCACGCCTCCGGCACCTCGATACGTTCCCGGTCCGCGGCCTGCCAGCGCAGGAACGCGTCCTGCACGGCGTCCTCCGCGTCGGCTGCCGAGCCGAGCAGACGGTACGCGAGCGAGGCCAGCCGGCCCCGGCTGGCCTCGAACCGATC
This sequence comes from Streptomyces sp. XD-27, assembly GCF_030553055.1. Classification (NCBI taxonomy): domain Bacteria; kingdom Bacillati; phylum Actinomycetota; class Actinomycetes; order Kitasatosporales; family Streptomycetaceae; genus Streptomyces; species Streptomyces sp. XD-27. The sequence goes on along the minus strand of NZ_CP130713.1, from coordinate 664,993 downwards.
GATGGCTGCGCTGTCCATGCGGAACAGCCTATGCGGCGCCCCTCACACCGGCCTGGTCGGGCGCGGTGGCCAGGCGGCGCTTGCGCTTCGGCATGCCGAAGGTCGGGTGGGCGATGCCCCACCCGGCCCCCTTGAGCACGCCCGACTTGAGCCGCGCGGCGGTCCGGCCGCCCAGGTACCAGGACTTCGACCGGACGTCCCCGTCCACCATCTGGAATATCGCGTCCCGCCGCCCGAGGCTGATGTGGTTGCCGTGGTACTTCAGCCCGGTGGTCGGGACCTCGCGGCCCGTCAGGCGCGCGATGACCGCGGCGGTCGCCTGCATGTTGGTGAAGCCCGCCGAGGCGCAGGACATCGGCAGCGGCCGGCCGTTCTCGCCGATCGCGTAGGCGCAGTCACCGGCGGCGTAGACGTCCGGGTGTGAGACCGAGCGCATGGTGCGGTCGACGAGGATCTGGCCGGTCTCGGCGACCTCCAGGCCGCTGGCGGCCGCGATGGGGTGCACGGCGAACCCGGCCGACCACACCGTCACGTCGGCCGGGATGGACGTACCGTCGGCGGCGATCGCCCGTGTCGGCTCGACGGCTTCGATGCCGGTGTGCTCGTGGACGGTGACGCCGAGCCGGTCGAAGGCCTGGCGCAGGTGACGGCGGGCCTTCGGGGAGAGCCAGGCGCCCAGCTCGCCGCGGGCGGCGAGCGCGACCGAGAGGTCGGGCCGGGACTCGGCGAACTCGGTGGCGGTCTCGATGCCGGTCAGCCCCTCACCGACGACCAGCACGGTGCCGCCCTCGCCCAGGCCGGCCAGGCGCTCGCGCAGACGCAGCGCCGAGGACAGGCCGGTCACATCGAAGGCGTACTCGGCCACGCCGGGGACGCCATGGTGGGCTACGGAGCTGCCGAGCGCGTAGAGAAGTGTGTCGTACGCGAGCTCGCCATCGCCGTCCTCGCCGGTCACGGCGACGGTTCTGCGCTCGGGGTCGACGCCGGTGACGCGCGCCAGGCGCAGCCGCACCCCGGTGCCCGCGAATACGTCGGCGAGCTTGCGGAACGCGAAGTCCTGGCCGATCGCGAGCTGGTGGAGCCGCATCCGCTCAACGAAGTCGGGCACGGCGTTGACGACGGTGATCTCGGTGTCGGCGGGGGAGAGCCGGCGGGCCAGGTTTCCGGCGGCGAAGGCCCCGGCGTATCCGGCGCCGAGTACGACGATGCGGTGCTTCATGGCGTTGCTCCTGTCTCGTTCGCGTGCCCCTTGAACGAGACGGCGCCCCGATTGCTGACAGGAGCCGGGTGTGACGCGGGTCACCGAACTCAGACGAGCGGCTGAGCCTCCGACAGGCGCCTGGGCCCCACTTGGGCAGTCGAAAGGGACGATGGCCAACTACGGATCGAGATGGCCAACTATCGATCGGCGTCACACCGGTCATCGTCTTGCAGGCCAAGAACTTGGCTTTGTATGCGAGAACGGACAGCCTTGTTCACGAGTTTGGGAGGCCGCCAGTGTCCGTCGGCGAGTCGAAAAGTTCACGAGTTTCGACAGCGCCGGTATTCGACGGCATCTGATTGTCCTTCAGGCAGATCCGAACGCGCGCTCGTCCGCTGCGGTCAGCTGGTGCGGCGGGAGCGGGCCAGAGCCAGTCCGCCGAGGGCCGTGCCGATCAGCCCCACCAGCATGGCCACGTAGGCCCCGCCAAGGCCGTTGCCGGTGCCGAGGCCACCGTCGGCGGTGGCCGCGACCAGCCCGCCGAGGGCCATGCTGATCAGCCCCGCCGCCATGGCCAGCATGGCCCCGAGAGATCCGTTGGCAGCGCCGAGACGACTGGCGGGGCGGGCCAGCGCCAGCCAGGCGATGACCACGCCGGCCAGCCCCAGCAGCGCGCCCGTGGTGGCCCCGAGTCGCCCGAGGCCGAAGTCGTAGAAACCGGCGGCGACCGGCTGGGCCGAGGAGTGCGCGGACGCCGGTGCGGCAAGCCCGATGCCTCCGAGCAGGGCGGCAGCGGCGGTGGCAAGCAGGCGGCGAACAGACATTGAGGTGTTCCTTCTCTTCCGACGACACGACTGGACGTCGCTTGAGCATGTCCGTTGGACCCACCGCCGGTCGTCCTGCGGACGCAGGCACTTCGCTCTGCCGCCGCTGGCGCACCCGGCTGCTACAGGCGCGGTAGGCGCCGCGACGCTACTGCGTGTGCGGTAGTCGGCCGCTCGTCCGCGAGCGGGACTCGCCCGCGGCGGCATCCGGCTAAGGTGCGCGCATGATCAAAGGACGGTTCGGTGTTCGCGCCGGCGTCACAGACTGGGTGATCGCCGTCGGCGTGGCGGCGGCGCTGCTGGTCACCGGGCTATCCGGGCAGCACTCCGTCACGAAGCTGGACCTGCTCGGCTACGCGTTGCTGGCGGCCGGCGGCCTGGCGCTTGCCGCGCGCCGCCGTGCTCCGGTTCCCGTCCTGGCCCTCACCGGGCTGTGCGCGGTGGGGTACCAGGCGGCCGGTTTCGATGTGCCTGCCGTCGCGTACCTGTTCGCGGTGTACGCGGCCGTGCGGGCGGGACACCGCACGATCACGGTGGCGGCGAGCGTGGCCGTGCTGGCTGCTCTCCCCCTGGCGGCCCTGGCCTCGGGTCTGCACGACACGGGCGAGGCGTTCGCGCAGGCCCGAGGCGCCCTCGAGCTGGCCTGGCTGATCGCCGCCGGGGCCGCGGGGGAAGCGCTGCGGCAGGCCGAGCGGCGGGCGGATGATGCCGAGCGCACCCGGGAGGAGACCGCGCGGCGCCGCGCCGACGAGCAGCGGCTGGACATCGCACGGGAGTTGCACGATTCGCTCACCCACCAGATCTCGGTCATCAAGGTGCAGGCCGAAGTCGCCGTCCACGTGGCCCGCAAGCGAGGGGAACAGGTACCGGAGGCCCTGCTGGCCATCCAGGAGGCCGGTCGTGAGGCGGCCCGGGAATTGCGCGCGACCCTGGAGGCGTTGCGCGACGACGACACGGCCCCGCCGCGTGGGCTCGACCACGTCCCGGAACTGGTGGAACGAGCAAGCAAGACCGGCCTGGAGGCGACGCTCACGATCGAGGGGCAGCGGCACGACGTGCCGGCCGCGGTGGGCCGGACCGTCTACCGGATCGTTCAGGAGTCGCTGACCAACATCGCCCGTCACGCGGACGCCGAGACGGCGTCGGTCCGGATCGACTGCCGCCCCGACGCCCTCGCGATACGCATCGATGACGACGGCAAGGCCACACCGGTCACCGCGCCGACGCCCGGCGTCGGGCTGCTGGGGATGCGCGAACGCGTCACCGCCCTCGGCGGCCGGCTGCGGGCGGAACCGCGCGGCGAGGGCGGCTTCACCGTCCAGGCCGAACTCCCCCTGGACCGAACGTCATGATCCGTGTCCTGCTGGTCGACGACCAGCCACTCATTCGCAGCGGATTCCGCGCACTCCTCGATCTCGAAGACGACATCGAGGTGGTGGCCGAGGCCACCGACGGCAGCGAGGGCCTGGAGCTCGCCAAAGAGCACCTGCCCGACGTCGCGCTCATCGACATCCAGATGCCGGTCATCGACGGCATCGAGGCGACCCGGCGCATCGCCGCGGACCCGGCCCTGGCCGGAGTGCACGTCGTCATCCTGACCAACTACAGCTTGGACGAATACGTCTTCGACGCGCTGCGCGCCGGCGCTGCCGGATTCCTGGTCAAGGACATTCGGGCGCGGGGCTGGAAGAGCTGACCAGCCGTGAGCGCGAGGCCGTCGTCCTGGTCGCGCAGGGCCTGTCCAACGACGAGATCGCGGGCCGTCTGGTGATCAGCCCGCTGACCGCGAAAACCCACATCAACCGGGCCATGGCCAAGCTGCATGCCCGTGACCGGGCCCAACTCGTGGTCCTCGCCTACGAATCCGGCCTGGTAGCCCCACGCAACTCCTGACATCGACGGTCCGGGTCTGTCCGTCCAGGACGTGCACGATGGAGGCACGGAGGTGGGATGCCCCGCCGAACGGCCTCGGCGATGTGTGCCTGCTGTAGTACGAGGTGGCCAGGGTGACCCCCTCCCGGTCGAACGCGTGCCGCATGGACGGGCGGACGTGGACCAGGTTGGAGAAGACCTCGACGCGCATCCCGAGAGCCATGGCGCGGTCGATGAGCTGGGGCAGATACGGGTGGAGCGTGGGTTCGCCCCCGATGTACTGCACCATCCTCACACCGAGCCCGGCCGCCTGGTCCAGGACGCTGAACCAGCCATCCCGGCTCATGGTGGGCTTCTGGGGCGGTTCAGCGGGTGGCTGTGACTTCCTCGGCGGTCTTGGAGAGAAGCGCCGCGTTGGCGTCGGTGTCATGACTGAGGGCCAGCGACCGACGCGGAAGCCTGGCGAGGTGCTCGGCCAGGGCTGTGGTGCCGGTCGTGGTGGTGGGGGCGAGGCCGAAGATGTCGGGGTAGCGGTCTTCGGACTTCGTCGTGAAGACGTCGGCCTCGGTCAGAGCGCGGTCGTCCTCGACAAGGGCCGGGGCGACCCCGGGGCTCATGGTCGGGAAGAGGAGGCCGGCCGCGTCCGCGCTCGTGGACAGTGTGAGGGCGAGCCACGCAGTGAGTTGGTCGGGGAAGACGGAGCCGGCCGCGGACGAGTTCGCGGGCGAGGCGGGCGACGGCGACGGCGTTCCACCAGGGGCCGAAGTACCAGCGATCAGCGGTGCAACGGGCAGGAGGTTGCGGTGGTCGCCCTCGGAAGTGAGGACTACCCGGTCCTGCCGTGACCAGCGGCGGGACCGGCCACCCCGCCGCGGGGCGGAACATGGGACCGGCGGCGCGCGGGATTACGGTTCACCGCAGGCAACCTTCACCAGTGCTGGCGGCGCTCATGCCGTATCGGTTGAATGACCGATGTGGTGATCCCCCGCCAGGGCCCATAGTCCTCATCGTCCGACCTCGCGACCCCGTCGTACGCGCCCCCACTCCGGGGGGTGTGCGCGCGGCCGCGACGCACCGATGAAAGGACGCCGCCTTGGCCACCCACGCAGACCTGGTCTTCCTCAACGGATCGGTCCTCACCGTCGATCCCGACTTCACCGTCGCCTCCGCGCTGGCCGTGACCGACGGGGTGATCAGTGCCGTCGGCGACCGCGATGACGTTGCCCCGTCCATCGGCCCCGGCACCCAGGTGGTCGACCTCGACGGCGGAACGCTGCTGCCCGGCATCAACGACTCGCATCTGCACGGCTGCGCGTTCGGGATCGGCATGCCCCCGCTGTCGCTGGACGTCAGCCACCCGGCCGTGCGCTCCATCGCCGACGTGGCCGAGGCTGTGCGGGACGCGGCAGCGCACACCCCGGCGGGGGAGTGGATCAGCGGCCACGGTTGGGACCCCGGTTACCTCGCCGAGTGCGTCGCCGACCCCTCCCGGCTGCCGACCCGGCACGATCTGGACGCCGTCAGCCCGGACCACCCGGTGCTGCTGTACTCCTTCTCCGGCCACGCCACCTGGGTCAACTCCGCCGCCCTCGCCCGCGCCGGCGTCGACCGGGACGCCGTGGACGCGTACGGCCCGCTCATTGTCACCGATGCCGCCGGGGAGCCCACCGGCCTCCTTCAGGAAGGCGCGCAGGATCTGGTCCATCGGGCGCTGCCCGCGCTCTCCCCGCAGGTACGCGCCGAGGCGATCAAGTCGACCCTCGCCACCCTGGCCCGGGTCGGCGTCACCAGCTACACCGAACCCGGCCTCGGGCCCGGCGGCGACTCCCTCATGCGCGGGGCCCTCGCGCAGAGCACTTTGGAGGTCTATCGGCGGCTGCTGGCCGGCGGTGAGTTGACCGCGCGGGTCAGCGTGCTGCTGCTGCCGACCGGGATGGTGGGCACCGCCGAGGAGTTCATCCAGGCACTGGGCGGGGCCGGCGGCCTCACGACCGCCGACCCCCGACTGCTCAACGTTGTCGGCGTGAAGATCTTCGCTGACGGCATCGTGCCCAACAAGACCGCCTGGATGCACGAACCGTACGTCGGCGGCGGCTGCGGATCCCTGTGCGTCGGCGGCGACACCGACGACGAGCGCGTCGCCGAGGTCGGCCGGATGATCCGGCACGCGCACGCCGCCGGCTACCAGATCGGCGTCCACGTCACCGGCGACCGCGGCATTGATGCCGTCGTCGACGCCTTCGCCGCCGCGGCCGCCGAACACCCGCGCAACGACCCCCGGCACTACGTCATCCACGGCGACTTCCTCACCGCCCGCAGCATGAAGACGCTCGCCGAGCACGGCTTCGGCGTGAACATGAATCCCACGATCAAATGGGTCGTGGCCGATGTGGAGGAGGAGTTCGTCGGCCCGGAGCGGGCGGCGTATGCGTGGCCGTACCGCGATGCCCTGGACGCCGGGGTGACCGTGGCCAGTGGCTCGGACGCCCCTGTGACCTTCCCTGACTGGCGCCAGGGCGTCGCCACCATGCTGCTGCGGGAGTCCAAGGCGAGCGGCCGGGTCAGCGGGCCGGACCAGCGCATTCAGTTGGCCGAGGCGCTTCGCACCTATACGGTCAACGCCGCTTGGCAGGACTTCGCCGAGGAGTGGAAGGGCTCCCTGGAGGTCGGCAAGGTCGCCGACCTGTGCGTACTCGCCGGGGACCTGCTCTCCGCCGACCCGCGCGACATCCCGGGCATGCCGGTCGTCCTCACCGTCGTCGGCGGCGAGGTCGTGTACGACGCGGCGGACACCCCGACCGAGGCGACGGAAGGCGACACACCCCCGGTTTGACCCGCCCCGCCCAGGTGATCATGCTGGGCGGATGGCGGCGAAGCGGAGCACAGCGGACGTGTTGGACGCGGCCTTGCGGGTACGCGAGGCCGCGCGGCATGCCGTGGCCGGGGCCGCGGCCCCCGACTCCGTCCTCACGGCGCTGTCCGACGTCATCGACTACGACCACGCCTCGCTGTCCCGGTGGGACCCGCTGCGCCGCCGCCACCTCACCCTGGCCGGCAGCTACCCGGCCGACACCGCCGCGTACATCGAGACCCGGCTGCACGACGACCCGGTGTTCGCGCTGATCCGCCATTCGACGGGCGGCACACGGTGGCTGCGCGACGTGCCCGGACAACTGCGGCGGACCTCACCGGGGTTCCGCGAGGTGCTGGAGCCGCGGGGCATCGAGGACGGTGTGGCGCAGTGCCTGTTCGCCCCGGACGGCCGGTACGTCGGAGTGCTCAACGTGAGTACGACGCGGGTACGGGCGCGACAGGACCCCGCCCGGGGCGTGCTGACCCTGCTGGGCGAATGCCTCGCGGCGGTCGCCGACCCGCTGTGGCAGCCGCCGTCCGACGCACCCGGCACGCCGGACGGGACCGCGGACCAGGCATACGCCGTGGCGCTCCCGGCGGCGGAGCGGGCCGCCCCGGTGCCGCTCGCCGGAGCGGCGCCGCCACCGGAGTTCGCCGACGCGGAGTCCCCGTTGACCGTTCTCGTACGGCGGATGGCCGCCCGGCGGGCGCTGCCCGCCACGGTCCTGGTGCCGCACGGCCGACGCCTCCTGGAGCTCCGGCTGTCCCGCCAGGGCGCCGGGACCGTCGTCGTGTGCCGCCCCGTCGCCCGCCCCGCCGGGCTCTCCCCGCGCGAGCTGGAAGTGCTGGCCGAACTCACCCACGGCCGGACCAACCGCGAGATCGCCGCCCGGCTCTTCGTCGGTACGCGTACGGTCGCGACCCACATCGAGCACATCCTCGCCAAGCTCGACGTCGCCAACCGCGCGGCCGCCGCTGCCCGCGCCGCGGCATGGGGGCTCGAGCCGGTGGACGGGACCGGGCCCGCCGCGGGCTGAGGCGGTGTGCCGGGCGCGTACGCCGCCGCGCCGGCATCCGTTATCCGTTACCTGTGTCCCGGATCCCGTGGCCCGCCCCGCCGCACCCGGCACCCGTCGCCCGCCTCGCCGTAACCCGACACCCGGCACCGCGCATGAGCCCGCTCTCGCGGACAGCCCGGCCCCCCGGTCGGGGGTCCAGCCGGTTTTCCTCACCTGTCCGGGAACTCACCCCGGCCGCCGGCCGACTCCTGATGCAGCGGCGCGGCACCCGGCCTCGCGCCCGCGCCCCGACCGCTGAGGAGCCCCCACCACCATGTGCGGAATCACCGGCTGGGTGTCCTTCCACACCGACGCCCGCCACCACACCCCCGCCATCGAGGCCATGACCGCCACCCTGGCCGCCCGGGGGCCCGACGCCGCCGGAATCTGGCTCGGCGAGCACGCCGCGCTCGGCCACCGCCGGCTGGCCGTCATCGACATCGAGGGCGGCGCCCAGCCCATGAGCGCGACCCGCCCCGGCGACGACGCCGCCGCCACCGTGCTCACGTACAGCGGCGAGGTCTACAACCACCACGAGCTCCGCGCCGAACTGCGCCGCCTCGGCCACGGCTTCCGTACCCGCTCCGACACCGAGGTCGTGCTGCGCGCCTACGAGCAGTGGGGAGCCGGGCTCGCCGAACACCTGGAGGGCATGTTCGCCTTCGCGGTCTGGGACGAGCGGCGGCAGCGGCTGCTGCTGGTACGCGACAGGCTCGGCGTCAAGCCCCTGTACTGGGCCCGGATCGGTGGCGGCCTCGCGTTCGCCTCCGAACCCAAGGCGCTGTTCGCCCATCCCGAGCTGAATCCCCGGGTGGACGCCGACGGGCTGCGCGAGGCGTACAGCCTGCTCTTCAGCACCGGCCCCACCCTGTGGAGCGGCGTCCGCGAGGTCCCGCCCGGCGGCCTGCTCACCCTCGACCGGGGCGGCGTCACCGAGCGCCTGTACTGGCGGCTGGAGGCCCGGCCCCACACCGACGACCCGGACGGCACCGTCGAGCGGATCGCCGACCTGGTCGGCCACGCCGCCCGGACCCAACTCGACGCCGACGTCCCCCGCTGCAGCCTGCTCTCCGGCGGCCTCGACTCCACCGTGCTGACCGCCCTCCTCGCCGCGGAACTGCGCCGCCGCGAGGGCCCGGACGCCCGGATCCGCTCGTACGCCGTGGACTACAGCGACCAAGCAGAGCGGTTCACCGGCGACGTCCTGCGCACCGGGCACGACACCCCGTACGCCACCGAGGCGGGCGCGTACATCGGCACCGACCACGCCACGGTCGTACTGGACCCGCACGACCTGCTCGACCCCGAGCACCGCCGGGCGGTCGTCGCCGCCCGCGACTCGCCGATCGGCGTCGGCGACATGGACACCTCCCTCTACCTGCTCTTCGGCCGCATCCGGGAGCACTCCACCGTCGCCCTGTCCGGCGAGGCCGCGGACGAGGTCTTCGGCGGCTACCCCTGGTTCCACGACCCCAAAGCGCTGGCCGCGCCCACCTTCCCCTGGCTGCTGGTGACCGGGGACGAGGCCGCCATGCCGCTGAACCCGGACCTCGCCGCGACCCTGCGGATCGCCGAGTTCCGCGCCGACGCCCACCGCGACGCGCTCGCCGCCGTACCCCACACCGAGGACGAGACCCCGGCCGAGCACCGGCAGCGCGAGATGCAGCACCTCTCACTCACGCGTTGGCTGCGCCAGCTCCTGCACCGCAAGGACCGCCTCAGCATGGCCCAGGGACTGGAGGTCCGCGTCCCGTACTGCGACCACCGGCTCGTCGAATACGCCTTCAACACCCCCTGGGCGCTGAAGAGCCACGACGGCCGGGAGAAGAGCCTGCTGCGGGACGTGGGCACCGGTCTCGCCCCCGCATCGGTTCTGTGGCGGGCCAAGAACCACTATCCGGCCACGCACCACCCCGACTACAACCGCGGACTCCAGGCGATGGCCCGCGACGCCCTGGACGCCCACCACGGGCAGGTGCGCGACATCGCCGACGAGAACGTCGTCAAGGCCTGCCTGGACACCCCGCCCGACGCGCTGTCCTGGGGCCACCGCCTGCGGCTGGAGCGGGTGGTCGACCTCGCCCTGTGGCTGGACCACCACCGGCCCGAGATCAGCCTCTGAGGCCCCGGGACCTCCGCGGGGACATCCCGGTGCCGCCCCCTCGCCCCGGCAGTACGGTGCCGTTCCGTACGCTTGGTCCTTACGAGCTCGGGGGACGGGGGAGGACAGGTGAGAGCCGAGTGAGCACCGGGGATCCGGCCTGCATACGGAAGAGGGGTCAGGAGACCGCCAGGGAACCGCGTTTACCGGCGCAGCGCGGCCCGGGGGAGGAACGGCTCGGATCGGGGGAGGACAGGCTCGGGTCGGGGGCGGACAGGCCCGGACCGGAGGAGGACCGGGGAGGACCGCTCGCGTCCGAGGACGGCGCGCCGCCGGAGAGCGGTGCGCCCTCCGACCGTGGCCGCGGCCGGCTCGGGAAGGTCCTGGCGCACCCCGTGTCCGTCTCGCTCGTCGTCGCCGCGGTCCTGCACCTGGCGTGGGTGCGGCTGATCGCGAACAGCGGAGGCGATCTGGCCGCGCAGGACGCCTGGGCGGAGTTCGCGGCGGACCATCCGGACTACGCGTACTCGCTCGCCTGGTTCGGCGGGATGCACCCGGTGTCGTACAGCGCGCTCTCGCCTTATCTGATGGCGGTCCTCGGCGTCCGCACCACCATGGTGATCGCGGGCACCGTGTCCGCCGGGCTGCTGGCGCTGCTGCTGGTGCGCAGCCGCGCGGTGCGCCGCCCGCTGTGGCCCGCGCTGTACGGGACGGTCGCGCTGATCTGCAACGCGGCCTCGGGCCGGGTGACGTTCGGGCTGGGCATGATGTTCGGTCTGGCGGCGGTGGCCGTCGTCTTCGCGTGGCCGCGGAAGTGGCGGTCGCGGCGGTGGACCCACCGGCTGGCGCGGGGCGGCCTCGCGGCGCTGCTGTCCGGACTGGCGACCGCCTCCAGCCCGGTCGCCGGGCTGTACGTCGGGATCGTGGCCGCGGCCCTGTGGCTGACCGGGCGGCGCGCCGCCGGGTACGCGCTCGGCGTCACGCCCGCGGTGGTGGTCGGTCTGTCTCATTGGCTGTTCCCGTTCTCGGGGACCATGCCGATGAGCCTCAACTCGGGGGTCGTGCCGTTCCTGAGCGGCGTGGCGGCCTTCGTCTTCGCGCCGAAGACGTGGCGTACGGTCCGGATCGCCGGACTCCTCTACGCGGTCGCGGTCGTCCTCGTCTTTCTGATCCCCTCGCAGATAGGCTCCAACATCAACCGGTTCGGCGGGGTCTTCGGCGGGGTGGTGCTGATCGCCGCGCTGCCCGCCCGCAAGGACATCCGTGCCGTGCTGCTGCGTGCCGTTCGCCGGAGGCGGGTCGTGCTGGGCAAGTGGGCCGTGCTGGCCGTGGCCGTCGTGACGGTGGGGACGGATCCCGTGTGGAAGTCGGCCGACGATGTCATCAGGACCACACCGTCGGCGTCCTGGGAGGCGAGCGAGCTGACGCCGCTGCTGGACCGCCTGGCGCAGGAGCACGCGGAGCGCGGCCGGGTCGAGGTGGTGCCCACGAGCAGCCACCGCGAGTCGTCGGCGATCGCACCCCACTTCAACATGGCGCGCGGCTGGAACCGCCAGGCGGACAAGGAGCGCAACCCGCTCTTCTACGACGGCACGCTCGACGCATCCCGCTACCACGACTGGCTGCGGCGCTGGGCGGTGCGCTACGTGGTCCTGCCCGAGGACAAGCCGGACGGTACGGGGGCGGGGAAGGCGGAGGCGGAGTTGGTCGCCGCGGGCCAGCCGTACCTGGACAAGGTGTGGTCCGACGCCCACTGGACCCTGTACAAGGTGCGGGACCCGGTGCCGATGGCGGACCCGCCGGCCGTCGTCCGCAGCGCCCGGGACGTGAAGCTGACCATCGACGTGAAGGCCGCGGGCCCGGTGCTGATCCGGATACCGTACTCGCCCTGGCTCGGCCTGATAGACGCCGAGGGCCGGAACGTCGCACCGCCGAAGCGGGGGCACGGCGGCGCCCCCGCGGTGAACACGCAGGGCTGCCTGGTCAAGGAGGTCCAGGAGGCCCGGGAAGGGCAGCCGAAGGACGAGTGGACGGTGCTGCACGCCCCGCGGCCCGGCACGTACCGCATAGGGGCGCGCTACAAGCTGCCGCGCGGGACGCCGTGCCCCGACGAGTTGGTGGACTGAGGCCGTCACCGGCCGTGGACCGAGGCCGTCACCGGCCCGACCGGGAGACCGGGCGGGCCGTCAGCGGCCCATGACCAGGCCGTCCTGCTCGGCGCCCCGGCTGTGGACGGCGTCCCGGACGCGCTCCAGCGCGGCGCGGTAGCGGCCGTCGCCGGGGTGCTTCTCCAGTGCCCGGGGGAGGTTCACCACGGTGATGGGGTCGTTGTCCACGATGTGCGGGATGAACTCCGCCTTCGTCACGGTCCAGGCCCGGCCGCGGGCGGTGGGCGGGGCGAAGGTGAAGCGCGCGGCCGACCCCATCTGGCCGCGCGCGTCGTTCATGACGCCCGCGACCTGGTCGCCCATGCCGTACACGACCCAGGTGCCGTTGACCTTCTCGTACGCCTGGGGGACGTGGGCGTGGGTGCCGATGACGAGGTCGATGTCGCGGCGGCCGCGGGTGGCCGAGGCGGTGAGTTTCCTGGCGAGGGAGCGCTGGAGCGCGTCCGGCGCCTCCTGCCACTCGGTGCCCCAGTGCGTGCTCACCACGACGACGTCGGCTCCGGCGCGGCGGGCGGCGCGGGCGTCCTTGATGATGCGGGCCGGATCGATGCGGTTGACCAGCCAGGGCTTTCCCTTGGGGACGGGGATGCCGTTCGTCCCGTAGGTGTAGGCGAGTTGGGCGACCTTGGCGCCACCCGCCTTCAGCAGGGTCAGGTGGCGGCGCTCCGCGGCGGAGCGGGCCGAGCCGGCGTGCCCCAGGCCGGCCCGGTCCATGGCGTCGAGGGTGCGGGTCACCCCGGCGGCTCCGGCGTCGAGCGTGTGGTTGGAGGCGGTGGAGCACGCGTCGTAGCCCAGCGACCTGACCGCCTGGGCGAGCTGCGGCGGGGTCTTGAACGCCGGGTAGCCGGTGAACGGCCCGCCGTCGGCCCCGTACACGGTCTCCATGTGGCATATCGCCAGGTCGGCGTCCGTGACCATGGGCTTGACCCCGGTGAGCATGCGCCGGAAGTCGTAGCCGTCGCCGCCCGCGTCCGCCCGCGCCTGACGGATGACCGAGGCATGGATGAGGAGGTCGCCGGTGGCCACCAGGGTGAATCCCCCGGCGTCCCGGGCCGTCGCTCCGGGGGCCTCATGGCGGTCCAGGTGACCCGCGGGCGTACCGCTGCTGCACGCGATGGCCGTACCGGTCAGTGCGGCGGCGACGAGCACCGCGCGCGGGAGCTTGTGAGGGGGCATGGTTCGCACGCATTCATATGAGACAAAAGGGTCGATAGTCGCATGTATTGCGTGCGGGAGGGGTGGCCTTCGCGCGGCGACACGGGAATTCACCGGAACGAGTGACGTCATGCGTCCGATAGGGCTCGGGGCCCGGACCTGTCGTCCGAATAGGTGAGGCGCCCGGGTGTTCGGGCGCCAACTTCGGCCCCGAATCAGCCGGTTGCGGCAGTACGTCCGATGTGAATATCGCACATGAGTACATGCCGGTGAAATATGCGCGCGGGGCTCCGCGGCACGCTGATCTGACTATGCTCGCTGTTGCGCAGCGCGTCAGGACGACTACGGCCCGTGCGACTGCGCCGCCGCCGATCGTGTGCGGCCCCACCACACTCACCCGTGTCGCCCCCACCTTTCCGAGCGCATTGAGGATGTCGATGGTTCGAGTCGGTACGTCACGTGAAGGACCGGAGCCCGGCTCCGCCCGCCCGTGGCTTTTCCTCCCTCTCCTGGTCGCCGTATGCACGATGGCGGCCGTGCCGCTGGCGCCCTCCGGAGCCCGAGCCCCGGTCGGCGTGTGCGGTGGGGTGGCCACCGCGTCGGTGGCGGCCGCCGCCGGCGAGGTCATACGCCGCGGACGGAAGATCGCCGAGCAGGGCAGGCTCCACGCCGAACAGGAGGAACTGCTGCGGAGCCGGCTCGCGGACCAGCAGCGGGAGACCTTCCGGCTGGCCAACGAGCTGCTGCCGATCGTCGTGAAGCGGCTCCAGGGCGGCATGCCCGCCGAGGAGGTCCTGCGGGACCTGCGCTGCGCCTCCATCGTCGACCCGGACTACGAGGCCGCCCACCGCAGGCTGCTGAGCTCGATGGTCAGCATCGTCGACACCGAGGAAGCGCTGCGCGACTCCGCGCAGCGGGCCTTCGTCAACATCGCCCGCCGGGTCCAGGCCCTCGTCCACCAGCAGGCCCAGGACCTGCGGGAGATGGAGGACAAGCACGGCAACGACAAGGTCGTCTTCGCCGACCTGCTGCACATCGACCACGGCACCGCGCTGGTCGGGCGGCTGGCGGACAGCATCGCCGTACTCGGCGGCGCTCGGCCGGGCCGCCAGTGGGTGAAGGAGGTCCCCCTCTTCAACGTGCTCCGCGGCGCCATGTCCCGGATCATGGAGTACCGCCGGGTCGACCTGCACTCGGTGGCCGACATCGCCATCATCGGCGCCACGGTCGAGCCGCTCATCCACGCCCTGGCCGAACTGCTGGACAACGCCACCCGGTACTCGCCGCCGAGCACCCGCGTCCACCTGACCGCGACCGAGGTGCAGAACGGCGTCGCGATCGAGATCGAGGACGCCGGAGTCGGCCTGACCGACGAGGCCGCCAAGCGCGTGGCGTACGCCCTCGACCTGGAAGGCGGCGGGCTGGACGTCGACGATCTCGGGGAGGCGCCACGGCTCGGCCTCGCCGTCGTCGGACGACTCGCCGCGGCCTACAAGTTCGACATCTCGCTGCGCAAGTCCGCGTACGGCGGCGTACGGGCCGTCCTGGTCGTCCCCCAGGACCAGACCACGGCCACCCCCGTGCCCGGCGGCATGATCGCGCGGGCCGCGAAACTGCCGCCGCCCAAGCGCCGGCTGCGGCCGGGCGCCACCCCGCCCCCGGAGCCCGCCCCCGGCGCCGCCACCGAGCCCGAGCCGCACCGCGGCGTCAACGGGCTGCCGCAGCGCCGTCGCCGCGCCCCCGGCTTCCCCGCCCGCGGACGGGCCACGTCCGCGGCCCCCGCCCCCCGTTCGCCCGCGCCCGCCGCGGAGACCAGCAGGCGTACGCCCCCCGCCCCGGGGCTGTGGGTGGCCGACTTCATGTCGGGCCTCAACGGAACGGCCCCATCGGACGGCTCCGACCGCTCGAAAAGTGATGAGCCATCAGGTAAGGATGCGTAGGTAATCAAGGTGACGACACAGCAGCGGCCCAACATGGACTGGATGCTCAAGGATCTGGGCACGAGCGTCCCGCAGATCCGCCATGTCGTGGTGCTGTCCTCGGACGGCCTGTGCATGGCCCGGTACGGCGCCGACATCGACATCGCCGACCGCGTGGCGGCGGCCTGCGCCGGGCTGCAGAGCCTGGCCGCGGCCATCGCGGCGGAGTTCCCGCACGGTGACGGGACCATGCGGCTGGTGGTCCTCGAGGTCGACGCCGGCTTCTTCTATCTGATGGCCGCCGGCGCCGGCGCCTATCTCGCCGCGCTCGCCGACGAAGGGGTCGACGCCGGGCTGATGGCCGCCCGCATGCGGGACCTGGTCGCCCGGATCGGTGAGCACCTGACGAGCCCGCCACGCGCCGACGGGCAGTACGCATGACGGCAGGACCGGAAGCGGAAGACGAACGACCGGAGCGCTGGGACGAGGGCGGGCCCGAGCGGCTGTACATAGTCGGGTCCGGCCGGGACCAGACCGACAAGCGATCGGACCTCGATCTCGTCACCCTGATCGTGGCCCGCGGCACTCCCGGCTCGGACATGCAGCCCGAGCACGGCGCGATCATCCACATGTGCAACTACCCGCTGTCCGTCGCGGAGATCTCCGCCTACCTGCACCTGCCGGTCAGCACGGTGACGGTGCTCCTGGCGGTGCTGCTGGACGGCGGCCACATCGAGGCGCGCGCGCCGCTGCCGACGGCCACGCTGCCCGACATCGCAATCCTGGAGGCGGTGATGCATGGACTGCAAAACCTCTGAGACCGTCGTCGGCCCGCGCAGCGAGGACGCCCTGCCCGCCACGGTGGCCTCGGCCGTCAAGGTGGTGATCGTCGGAGGCTTCGGGGTCGGGAAGACCACACTGGTCGGCTCGGTGAGTGAGATCCGGCCGCTGACCACCGAGGAGACCATGACCGAGGCGGCCGTCGGCATCGACGACATCGCCGGGGTGGAACGCAAGACCTCGACCACGGTGGCCATGGACTTCGGTCGGATCAGCCTCAACCCCCGGCTGGTCCTGTACCTGTTCGGCACGCCCGGCCAGGAGCGCTTCTGGTTCCTGTGGAACGGGCTGTTCGAAGGCGCGCTGGGCGCGGTCGTCCTGGTCGACACCCGGCGGCTGGAGGTCAGCTTCGACGTGATCGGCAAGCTGGAGGACCGCGGCGTGCCCTTCGTCGTGGCCGTCAACGCCTTCCCCGATGCCCCGTTCCACCCCAAGGAGGACCTCCGGGAGGCGCTGGACATCCCCGACCACGTACCGGTGATCGACTGCGACGCCCGCGACCGCATCTCCAGCCGCGACACGCTGATGACCCTCATGCACTATCTGCACGCCCTCGCCACAGGAAACCCGGAGCCCCAGTGACGCCCCCTCAGTTCGACTCCGCCCGCGCTGACTCCGCCCTCGCCCCGCCCCCGGGCTGCCCGGCCCACCAGGGCCTGGACGCCAAGGGCGCGCTGCCGCTCTTCGGGCCCGCATACGAATCCGACCCGCTGCGGGTCTTCGAGCGACTGCGGGCCGAACACGGCGCGGTGGCGCCGGTCCGGCTCATCGGCGACCTCCCCGGCTGGCTGGTGCTCGGCTACCGCGAGATCCTGGAGGTGGTGCGGACGCCCACCCGGTTCTCCCACGACTCGCGGCACTGGCACATGCTGAAGGAGGGCAGGGTCCCCCCGGACAACCCGCTGCTGCCCATCATCGGCTGGAACCCGGACCGGATGACCGCCGACGGCGACGACCACCGGCGGATGCGGGACGCGACCACGCAGTGCCTGGACCGCTTCGACCGCCGGGGCCTGCGCCGGCACGTGATCCGCTTCACCAACCAGCTGGCCGACGCGTTCTCCGCCGAGGGGCGCGCCGACCTGGTGCCGCAGTTCTCCCAGCAGCTGCCCATGCTCGTCCTGACGCAGCTCTTCGGCATGCCCGAGGAGTCCGGCCCGCGCCTGGTCGAGGCCGCCATCGAGCTGGTGAAGGGGTCGGAGAAGGCCATCGCCGGCAGCGAGTACATCAAGGAGACCCTCGCGCGTCTGGTGGCGCGCAAACGCGTGGATCCGGGCAGCGACCTCGCGACCTGGCTGGTCGAACACCCCGCCGGACTCAGTGACACCGAACTCGCCGGCGTCCTGTGGCTCGTCCTCCTCGCCGCGAACGAGAACACCTCCGGCCTGCTGGCGAGCACCTTGCGGATGGTCCTGACGGACCAGCGGTTCCGCGCCTCGCTGGCGGGCGGGCAGATGACCGTGCCCGACGCGGTGGAGCACGTGCTGTGGGACGACCCGCCGACGACCGTGGTCCCCGCCCGATGGGCCACGTCCGACACCGAACTCGGCGGCCGCCCCATCAAGGCCGGGGACATGCTGCTGCTCGGGGTGGCCGCGGGGAACATCGACCCGGCGGTCCGCCCCGACCTCGACGCCCCCATGTACGGCAACCGGTCCCACCTCTCGTTCAGCGGGGGACCGCACGAGTGCCCCGGCCGGGAGATCGCGCGCGCCATCGTCGACACCGCCATCGACGCGCTGCTGGTGCGGCTGCCCGACCTCCACCTCGCCGTGGACGAGGACGAACTCGGCTGGCGGGCCACCACCTGGACCCGCCAACTCACCGTGCTCCCCGCACAGTTCGCCCCGCGGCGGCCGATCCCGGAGGCGTCGGCGCAGGCCGCCCTCCCAGCCGGGCAGCACCAGCCGCTGCCCCAGCTGGAGCCCGCGGCCCCGCCCGCCGCCCCGGCCCCCGTACAGGCCGCCGAGCCCAAGGCCCGTCGGCCCTGGTGGCACCCGCTGACGCGCTGGTTCCGGCGGCGGTAGCCGGACCGGCGTACGGGGCGCGCCGCCGGCCGCCATGAGACGCGGGCCCGGTCAGGGGTGGACCGGGCCCGCTTCGCCGGTCAGATGGTGGCGGTGTCGATCACGAACCGGTAGCGCACATCGCTGGCGAGCACCCGCTCGTACGCCTCGTTGATCTGGTCGGCCCGGATGACCTCGATGTCGGCGCCGAGGCCGTGGGCCGCGCAGAAGTCCAGCATCTCCTGGGTCTCCGCGATGCCGCCGATCATCGAACCGGCGAACGACCTGCGCTGGGTGATGAGCGCGAACGGGGCGATGGGCAGCGGCTGCTCCGGCGCGCCGAGCTGCACCAGGGTGCCGTCGGTCTTGAGGAGACCGAGGTAGGCGTTCAGGTCCAGGTCGGCGGAGACGGTGTTGACGATCAGGTCGAAGGTGCCCGCCAGCGCCTCGAAGGTGGCCGGGTCGGAGGTGGCGTGGTAGTGGTCCGCGCCGAGCCGCAGCCCGTCGTCCTTCTTCCGCAGCGACTGGCTGAGCACGGTGACCTCGGCGCCCATCGCGTGCGCGATCTTCACGCCCATGTGGCCCAGACCGCCCAGGCCCACGACGGCGACCTTCTTGCCGGGGCCCGCCTGCCAGCGGGCGAGCGGCGAGTACAGCGTGATCCCGGCGCAGAGCAGCGGGGCGGCCTCGTCGAGCGCGAGACCCTCCGGGATGCGCAGGGCGTAGTGCTCGTCGACGACGAGGTGGGTGGAGTAGCCGCCCTGGGTGGGCTCGCCGTCCCGCCCGGTCGCGCCGTACGTGCCGACCAGGCCGCCCTCGCCCGTGCAGTACTGCTCCAGGCCGGCCGCGCAGTTCTCGCAATGGCGGCAGGAGTCCACGAAGCAGCCCACGCCGACCCGGTCGCCGACCGCGTGGCGGGTGACCGAGGAGCCGACCGCGGAGACGACGCCCGCGATCTCGTGACCGGGGACGAGCGGGAAGTGCCCGCCCTCGCCCCATTCGCCCCGTGCGCTGTGGATGTCGGAGTGGCAGATGCCGGCGTACTTGATGTCGATCAGGATGTCGTGCTCGCCGAGCTCACGGCGAGTGATGGTGGTGCGCTCCAGCGGAGCCTTCGGTGCGGGTGCGGCGTAGGCGGCGACAGTGGTGTGGCTCATTTCCCCAACCCTGCGGGGGCCGGGCCGGGCGGACAAGAGCTCCCTTGGACCTAGGACCGGCGTGCCTAGGACTGGCAGTACCACCCAGGGACGCGGGCCGTCGCCCGTGCCCCTGGGTGCGCGGACCGTCGCCCGCGCCGGACCCGACTCAGCCGACGGTGCTCCGCGGGCGTACGGGCGGGCCCGCGAGACCGGGCCGGCGTGGCAGGAGGAGCGTGCGCAGGGCGACGGAGGGGGCGAGCAGCCGGCCCGGCCCCGCGGTCATGAACGTGAGGTCGCGGAAGGCGGCCCCGACCGTGCGGTCGATGGCCGCGCGGGCCACAAGACGGTTGAAGTACCAGGTCCGCAGCCGTTCGGGGAGACCCGGCGGCGTGGTGTCGTCGGCCGCGGCGTACGGCCGGTCCGCGCCGACGGCGGTCATCCAGGCGGTGTCGCCGGCCCGGGCCGTGGCCGCCTGGGCCGCCGCGGCGAAGCCGGGCGCCGACAGATCGCGGGCCGAGGCGATGTCACGCAGGGCGCGGGCGCTCATCGCGGCGACCGACATGCCCTGGCCGTAGATCGGATTGAAGGTGCAGGCGGCGTCGGAGACCACGACGAGGCCGTCGGGCACCCCGCCCGGCGCCTCGTAGCGGCGACGGCGGTTGGAAGTGTCGCGGAAGCCGTACGCCGGGGCCACCGCCTCGGCGGCCCGGACGTGGTCGCGCAGGTGCGGCTCGTCGAGGGAGGCCACGAAGTCCAGGACGCCGGCGGACTCGGTCGGCGGGTGGTGGCCGCGCACCCCGGCCAGGGTGAGCAGCCAGTTGCCGTCCTCCACGGGGCACCAGACCGCGCCCCGCGGGCAGTCGGCCCGGGCCTGGACCGCGATCCCCGCGTCGAGCGGCGCGGCGGGCCGGAACATCTGCGTCGTGTAGGCGATCCCGGCGTCCACGACCTCCTCGCGCGGGGGCCGGCGGCCCAGCTCCGCCAGCCACCTCGGGGCGCGCGAGCCGCGCCCGGACGCGTCGACGACGAGGTCGGCGGGCAGTTCCCGCTCCGCGCGCCCGGCGTCGCGGGAGCGGACCCGAATCCCCGTGACCCGGTCCGCGCCGCCCAGCAGGCCGACGGCCTCGCTGCCCTCCAGCACCGCCACCCGGGTGCGGGACTTCGCGGCATCGGCCAGCACCCGGGCGCGCACGGTGGCGTCGAAGACCGGGCGGGTGCAGCTGATCATGGAGTGCCGGCCCTCGTGGTAGCGCCGCTGCCAGCCGCTCGGGGCGCGGGTGAGGAAGTCGCGGGGCGCCTCCAGGCGGCGCGCCCCCGCGGCCTCGAGTTCCGCGAGCGTTCCGGGCAGCAGGGACTCCAGGGCGCGCTGGCCGCCGGTGAGGAAGACGTGCAGGTGCCGACTCTGGGGCACGCCCTTGCGGAAGACGGGCTCGGCCGGGTAGCGGTCGCGTTCGACGACGGTGACCGTGTCCACATGGTCGAGCAGTGCCCCCACGGCCAGCATCCCCGCCAGCCCGCCGCCGACCACCACCGCGTCACTCACCGGCACTCCATCCTCTCGGGAACATGGGCTGCCAGCCTGACGGGGCGCCAGGAAGGCGTCAACCGCCGCCCCTTGGGGAAATTGCTGATGCCCCATTAATAGCGGTAAGTGCGGACACGTAATGACCAGCCGCTCATGGCCGGTGGCAGCTCGACCGGGTCGATGTCGATATTCGAGTGGCGGGGCCGCCACTGGCCGTAGCGTGGGGGCGAAGTTCGCAGCCGAAGCCGTTAGGGGATACAAATTCAGTCAGTTGTCGAATTATCATCCCTGCGCGTGTGATCTTGCGCACAGAATGCGTTTTCTGATGTGTGCCGAGAGTTTCATGGGCATGGCAGGCACGTATCAGCCACATGGTCTCGGGATTGCGGACGTGGGAAACGCCCCGTTTTGCAATGGCGGAACGGCTCGGGTTCACCGGCGGGTTACCCGCAGTTGGTGACAGAGAGTGAGTCGGTGCGGGATGTAGTTAGTTGACCGCAGCGAAAACTGCCCAGTTAACTACCAGCGATCAGCAGATCGTGCAGTCGGGAGACTTCATGCGGATGCCGGGTTCCAGCAGCTCCACCCAGCCCTCCCTTTTCCCTGTCGTCATAGCCGTCAATCCGGTGCACCGGCCGTCCCCGCGGCTCACCGCCGCCGCGGCACGGGCGGGCGCGCTCGGAGTGCTGGAACTGCCCGTCGGCGATCCCGGAGAACTCGCCGACGTGCTCGACCGCGCCAGCCGCTGGTCGCCGCGGCCTTTCGGCATACGGATACGCCCCGGCTGCGCCGTGCGCGCCGACGAACTGCCCGAACAGGCCGGCACGGTACTCCTCGCGGACCCCCGCCGCTCGGCCGGGGAGTTCCCCGGACGCCAGGTCCTCGTGGAGGTGACGGACCGTGAGGAAGCGCTGCGCGCCGCCGAGTCCGGGGCCGCCGGGCTGATCGTCCGCGGCAGCGAGAGCGGCGGGCGGGCCGGGCCCTTGAGCACCTTCGTCCTCCTCCAGCGGATTCTCGCCGAAGAGGCGCTCGCGCTGCCCGTCTGGGCATGCGGCGGAATCGGGCCGCACACGGCCGCCGCCGCCGTCGCCGGAGGCGCCGCGGGCGTCGTGATCGACACCCAGCTCGCCCTGTACGACGAGGCCGGTCTGCCGATGGCGGTGGCGGCCGCGCTCACCGGCCTCGACGGCTCCGAGACCGTCACCCACCACGGCATCCGCGTGCTGCGTCGGCGCGGCCCCGGCGCCCCCGAACTCCCCGAGGGTGCCGAGGAGTTCGCCGCCCGCATCGGCAGCGACGACCTGCGGACCCAGTTCCTGCCGGTCGGACAGGACGCCTTCCTCGCCGACACCTTCGCCCGCCGCTGGCGCACGGTCGGCGAAGCCGTCAAGGGGCTGCGCTCGGCCATCGAGGCGGCCTTCGAGGACGACGCGCCGGCCACCGCCCTCGGCGCCGGCTCGCCCGGCGCCCGCGCCCTGGGCACCGCACTGCCCGTCGCCCAGGGCCCGATGACCCGCGTCAGCGACCAGCCCGCGTTCGCAGCCGCCGTGGCCGCCGAGGGCGCGCTGCCCTTCCTCGCCCTGGCGCTCGCCTCCGGGGAGCAGACCCACACCCTGCTGGAGCGCACCCGCGACGCGCTCGGCGACGCCCCGTGGGGCGTCGGCGTCCTCGGCTTCGCCGACGAGGAGATCCGCTCCGCCCAACTGGACGTCGTACGGGAACTGAAGCCGACCCACGCCATCATCGCGGGCGGCCGGCCCCCGCAGGCCGCCGCCCTGGAAGCGGCGGGCATCACCACGTTCCTGCACGTTCCGTCCCCCGGCCTGCTGCGGCAGTTCCTCGGCGCCGGAGCCCGCCGGTTCATCTTCGAAGGCGCCGAGTGCGGCGGCCACGTCGGCCCCCGCAACAGCTTCCCGCTGTGGGAGGCCCAGATCGGCGTCCTCCTCGACTTCGTGGCCGCCGAGCCCGTCGCGGCCGCCGAGCTGACCGTCCTCTTCGCGGGCGGGGTGCACGACGAGCGGTCCTCCGCCATGGTCGCCGCCCTGGCCGCACCCCTGACCCGGGCGGGCGTCGCGTACGGCGTGCTGATGGGCACCGGCTACCTCTTCACCGAGGAAGCGGTACGCGCCGGCGCGATCCAGCCGCTCTTCCAGCGCCAGATCCTCGCCGCCGACCGCACCGACCTGCTGGAGACCGCGCCCGGCCACGCCACCCGGTGCGCGCACAGCGCCTTCACCGCCGACTTCGCCGACCGCAAGAGCACCCTGCGCGAACAGGGCGTACCCGACCGCGAGATCTGGGAGCAGCTGGAGAAGTTCAACGTCGGCAGGCTCCGCCTGGCCAGCAAGGGCATCGAGCGGGTCGGCGGCGAACTGCGCCCGGTCGACGAGGAACGCCAGGCCGGCGAGGGCATGTTCATGGCCGGCGAGGTCTGCGTCCTGCGCGACCGGACCACCACCGTCGCCGCGCTCCACGCGTCCGTCGGCGAGGGCGCCGCCCGCCACCTGCGCGCCAGGGCCGGTGAACTCCGCACCCGCCTGGGCCTGGACCGGACCGCCGAAGAGCCCGCGCCCGCACCGCTGCGGATCGCGGTGGTCGGCATGGCCGGCATGTTCCCCGGCGCCGAGGACCTGTCCGCCTTCTGGGCCAACATCCTCTCCGGCAAGGACTGCGTCACCGAGGTCCCCGGCCACCGCTGGGACACCGAGCGCTACTACGCGCCGGACGGCGACGGCGAGCGGACCCCGTCCCGGTGGGGCGGCTTCCTGCCGGAGATACCCTTCGACCCCCTCCAGTACGGCATCCCGCCCGCCTCCCTGGCCGCCATCGAACCCGTCCAGCTCCTCGCGCTGGAGGCCGCCCGGCGCGCCCTGACCGACGCCGGCTACGCCACGGCCGGCACCGACCACGCCCGTACCTCCGTGGTCTTCGGCGCGGAGGCGGGCAGCGACCTGTCCAACGCCAGCACCCTGCGCACCGTTTTGCCCGCCTACATCGGCGAGCTGCCGCCCGCACTCGACGCGCAGCTGCCGCGGCTGACCGAGGACTCCTTCCCCGGCCTGCTCGCCAACGTCATCGCCGGACGGATCGCCAACCGCCTCGACCTCGGCGGTGCCAACTACACCGTCGACGCCGCCTGCGCCTCCTCCCTCACCGCCGTCGACGTCGCCTGCAAGGAACTGTCCACCGGCACCAGTGACCTGGTGCTGTGCGGCGGCGCCGACCTGCACAACGGCATCAACGACTATCTGCTCTTCTCCTCCGTTCACGCGCTGTCGCCCTCGGGGCGCTCGGCGACCTTCGACTCCGCCGCCGACGGCATCGCGCTCGGCGAGGGCGTGGCCTGCGTCGTACTCAAGCGGCTCGCCGACGCCGAACGCGACGGGGACCGGATCTACGCCGTGATCGACGGCGTCGGCAGCGCCAGCGACGGCCGCGCGCTCGGCCTGACCGCGCCCCGCCCGAAGGGCAGCGCGCCGCGCTGGACCGCGCGTACCGCAACGCCGGGGTCTCCCCGGCCGACGTCGGCCTCATCGAGGCGCACGGCACCGGCACCGTCGTCGGCGACCGCACCGAACTCGCCACCCTGACCGAGGTCTTCGCCGAAGCCGGCTCCGCGCCCGGCTCCTGCGCGATCGGCTCGGTGAAGTCCCAGATCGGCCACACCAAGTGCGCCGCCGGGCTGGCCGGGCTGATCAAGACGACCCTCGCGCTCCACCACGGGATCAAGCCCCCGACCCTGCACGTACGGGAGCCGAACGCGGCCTGGGACGCCGAGCGCAGCCCCTTCGTCTTCCACACCGCCGCCCGCCCGTGGGCCGCCGAACCCGCCGAACGGGTCGCGGGCGTGAGCGCCTTCGGCTTCGGCGGCACGAACTTCCATGTCGTCCTGCGCGCCTACGACCAGGCCCCCGCCCCGCACGCCCTGGACGCCTGGCCCGCCGAACTCCTCACCTTCCGCGGCCAGGACGCCGCCGCGGCCCGCCGCGCCGCCCGCGGCCTGCTGGAACTGGTGGAGCGCGGCGGCACCTGGCGGCTGCGGGACTACGCGCGGACCGCCGCCCGCCGCGGCGACCAGGCCGCGCTGCGCGGCGAACCGGTACGGATCGCGGTCGTCGCCCCGAGCCTGACCGAGCTGCCCGCCCTGCTCCGCCGGGCGGCCGACGGCGAACACGACCCGGCGGCAGGGCTCTTCGCGGACCGTGGGGAAGAGCCGGGCGAGGCAGCCGGCTCCGCCGCGGACACCGGCATCGGCACATCCGCCGCCGTGGAGTCTGGCATCGGCGCATCCGCCGCCGCGGACCAGGCTCCCGCCGACCCCGGCAAGCTGGCGTTCCTCTTCCCCGGTCAGGGCAGTCAGCGGCCCGGCATGCTCGCCGACCTCTTCGTCGCCTTCCCCGAGCTCCAGCGCTATCTGCACCTCGGCGCGCGCTGGGCGGACACGCTCTACCCGCCCGCCGCGTTCGACGAGGCCGCCAAGGCCGAGCAGCTCGCCCGGATCACCGACACCGCCGTCGCCCAGCCCGCGCTCGGCGTGGTCGAGCTGGCCGCCGCCGAACTGCTGGCCATGGTCGGCGTACACCCCGACATGGCCGCCGGGCACAGCTACGGCGAGCTCGTGGCCCTCGGCGTGGCCGGGGCGCTCGCACCGCACGACGTACTCACCGCCAGCGCCGCACGCGCCGAGGTGATCCTGGCCGAGGTCGCCGCGGGCGACCCCGGCGCGATGGCCGCCGTCACCGCCACCCCCGAGCAGGTCGACGAGGTCCTGCGGTCGGCAGGCCTGGACACCGAGGTCGTCACCGCGAACCGCAACTCGCCCCGGCAGACGGTGATATCCGGCCCGACGGAGCGGGTCGCCACGGCCGTCGGCCGACTGCGCGACGCCGGCCACCCGGTCAAGCCGCTCCAGGTGGCCTGCGCCTTCCACAGCCCTTTGGTGGCCGGCGCGGGCGAGGCCTTCGCCCGCCGCCTGGACCCGCTGACCGTGCGCCCGCCCCGCGTCGAGGTCTGGGCCAACCGCACGGCCGAGCCGTATCCGGCCGATCCCCAGGAGATACGCGCCGGGCTCGCCGCGCAGATCGGCGCGCCGGTCCGGTTCGCCGAGCAGATCGAGGCGATGTACGCCGCCGGCGCCCGTACCTTCGTCGAGGTCGGCCCCGGCCGGGTGCTGAGCCGACTGGTCGCGGCGCAGCTCGGCGACCGCCCGCACCGCACGGTCCAACTGGACGGCGGCGGCCGCGCGGGCGGGCTGACCGGCTTCCTCACCGCCCTCGCCGGGCTCGCGGTCAGCGGCGTGGACCTGCGCACCGGTCCGCTCTTCCAGGGCCGCGACGCGGTCGACGCGGAGACCGCCCCGGCGGCACGGCCCGCCGGCTGGACCGTGGACGGCCAGCTGCTGCGCCTCGCCGACGGCACCATCCCGCCCCACGCCCTGCAACCCGCCCGAGTCGTCACGGAGCTGAACGTGTCGGAGAACGCCACCCCCCACGGCATACCGCTGTCCGGACCCGACGCCCTGATCACCGAGTTCCTGCGCACCAGCCGGGAGATGGTCGCCGCGCAGCGCGACGTCCTGCTGCGCTACCTCGGTGCAACGGACGCCGTCCCGGCCGCCCCCGCCCTCCCCGTCGTCCCCGCGGCGACCGCCGCACCGGCCATCCCCGCGGCCGTCCCCGCGGCCCTCGTCGCCCCGGAACCGGCCGCACCCCCCACTACCCCCGCCGCGCCGGACCGCGAGGCCGTGCTGGCCTCGGTGTTGTCGGTGGTGGCGGAGCGTACGGGGTATCCGGTGGAGATGATCGAGCCGGGTTTGGATCTCGAGGCGGATCTGAGTGTGGATTCGATCAAGCGGGCTGAGATTGCGGGTGAGTTGGCGGCGCGGTTGGGGCTGCCGGTGGACGCGGGTGCCGATCTGGAGGGGTTGAGTACGGCGCGTACGGCCGCGGGGATCGCGGGGCTGCTGGCCGAGCGGCTCGGTGGACCGGCCGATCCCGAGCCCGGCCCCGCCGCTTCCGTCGCCTCCATCGCTTCCGCCGGGGTTGCGGGGACGGCCGCAGCGACCGCGGGGGCCGGGACGGCCTCCGCGACCGGTTCGCCCGCCGCCGAGGTCCTGCCCCCGCAGCGCCTGGAGTTCACCGAGGCCGAGCTGCCCGCCGTGACCGGAACCGTCGCACCCGGCGCCACCGTGTGGATCCTCGGTGGCGGCGACGGCGGGGATGGCGGGGAGAGCGGCGCGGTGGCCCGGGCCGTGGCCGAGCGGCTGACCGCCGCCGGTGCGCGCTCCCGGCGGATCACCGGCGGCGACCTGCCCGACGGGAGCGCCGACGCCGTCCTGTTCCTGGACGCCCTCGACGCGGCCGAGCCCCCGCTGCCGGAGACGTTCGAGCTGTACCAGCGGGTCCTGGCCACCGGGCCCCGCCGGCTGCTCGCCGCGGACCGCAGGACCGAGGGCGCGGCCACCGGACTGCGCGGCTTCTTCCGCACCGTCGCCCGCGAGTACCCCGAACTCACCGCGACCCTGGTGGAGGTGGCGGCCGACGCAAGCCCGCGGGCCGTGGCCGACACCCTGGCCGCCGAACTCGCCGCCACCGACCGGGAACCGGTCGTCCTCAGCCGCGGCGGCACCCGGCGCGCCCTGCGGCTCACCCCCACCGGCCTGGGCACGCTCGGCGCGACCGGCGCCGGACCGGCCGGGGACGGCGCCGCCGAGGCCGCGGCGGCCGGGCTCGACCGCGACTCCGTCGTCCTGCTGGTCGGCGGCGCCCGCGGCATCACCGCCCGGTTCGCCCGCACGCTGGCCGCCACCAGCCGCTGCCGCATCGAACTGATGGGCCGCACCCCCGTCCCGCCGGAGTCCGAGGACCCGGCGACCGCCGGCGCGCAGGGCCGGGACGGGCTGCGCGCCGCCCTCCTCGCCTCCGGCATGTCCGCTCCCGCCCAGATCGAGCGCCGCGTGGCGGCCGTGCTCGCCGAGCGCGAGGTACGCGCCACCCTCGCCGCCCTGCGCGACCTGGGCAGCGAAGCGCGCTACCACTGCGTCGACGTCCTCGACTCCGAAGCGGTACGGGCCGCGGTGAAGGCCGTCCACGCCGAGCACGGCAGGCTCGACGGCGTCGTCTACGCGGCCGGGGTCATCGAGGACAAGCTGATCGCCGAGAAGTCGGCGGAGTCCTTCCGCCGGGTGTTCGCCACCAAGGTCGACGGCGCCCGCGTCCTGCTGGACGCGGTCGACGCCACCCCCGCCGAGCCCCGGTTCGCGGTGCTGTTCGGCAGCATCGCGGGGGCGCTGGGCAACCGGGGCCAGAGCGACTACGCGGCCGCCAACGACGCGCTGGAGGAGCTGGGCCGCCGCTGGTCCACCGGCGACCGGCGCGGCCTGACCGTCCACTGGGGGCCGTGGGCGGCGGCCGAGACCGGCGGCGGCATGGTCACCCCCGAGCTGATGCGCTCGTACGCGGCGCGCGGCATCAAGCTCATCGACCCCGAAGAGGGGCCGCTGAGCCTGCTGCGCGAACTCGCCTGGGGCGCGCCCACGGTGCACGCCGCGGTCTACACCGCGTCGGGGTGGTGACCTGGATGGCCCCGCACACCCCCCACATATCGGACACTCCCCACGCACCCGACACTCACCGCGTACCGGTCGCCATCGTCGGCATGGCAGTGTTCCTGCCGGGCGCCAGGGACCTGGACGGCTACTGGCGGAACATCGTCGGCGGCGTGGACGCCATCACGGACGTCCCCGCCGGACGCTGGGACGAGCAGTTCTACGCCCCCGACGGGCCCCGCCGGGCGGACCGGGTCTACTGCCGGCGCGGCGGGTTCGTCGACGCGGACGCCGAGTTCGATGTCACCCGGTTCGGCATCATGCCGGCATCGGTGCCCGGCACCGAGCCCGACCAGCTCATCGCCCTGCACGTGGCCCATCAGTCGATCGCGGACGCGGGCGGCGCGGCGGTACTGCCCGCCGACCGGCAGCGGGTGGGCGTCGTGCTGGGCCGCGGCGGCTATCTGACGCCCGGACTGGTCCGGCTCGACCAGCGGGTGCGCACCGCCCAGCAGCTGGTCCGCACGCTGCGCGAGCTGGTGCCCGACATCGACGACGACCGGCTGGAGCGGGTGCGGTCGGCGTTCACCGACCAACTCGGCCCGGAACAGCCGGAGTCGGCCATCGGCCTGGTGCCCAACCTGGCCGCCTCCCGGGTCGCCAACCGGCTGGACCTACGCGGCCCCGCCTACACCGTCGACGCGGCCTGCGCCTCCTCGCTGGTCGCCGTCGACCACGCGGCCCGGGAACTCGCCGCCGGGCGCTGCGACGTGATGCTGGCCGGGGGAGTGCACCACTGCCACGACATCACCCTGTGGAGCGTCTTCAGCCAGCTCGGCGCGCTCTCGCCGAGCCAGCGGATCCGCCCGCTGCACCGGGACGCCGACGGCGTGCTGATCGGCGAGGGCACCGGCGTCGTGGTCCTCAAGCGGCTCGCGGACGCCGAACGCGACGGCGACCGGATCTACGCCGTGGTCTCCGGTACGGGTGTCGCCAGCGATGGCCGCACGGCCAGCCTGTTCAACCCCGACCCCGGCGGCCAGGTCCGTGCCGTACGCCAGGCGTGGGACGCGGCGGGGCTCGACCCCCGGGCGGCGGACGCGATCGGGCTGCTGGAGGCGCACGGCACCGCCACCCCGGCCGGTGACCGCGCCGAACTCGCCACCCTCGCGGAGGTGTTCGGCCCGGCCCGGGGCGAGCGGGCCGCGATCGGCTCGGTGAAGTCCATGATCGGCCACACCATGCCCGCGGCGGGCATCGCCGGCCTGATCAAGGCCGCGCTGGCGCTGCACCACGGCGTGCTGCCGCCGACCCTGCACTGCGAGGACCCCCACCCGGGCCTGGCCGACACCCGCTTCGCCCCGCTGTCCGAGGCCCGCCCCTGGGCACCGCCGACCACCGGAGCGCCGCGCCGGGCCGCCGTCAACGCCTTCGGCTTCGGCGGCATCAACGCGCACGTCGTACTGGAACAGGCCGCGACGGAACCGCGCACCGCGCCGCGCCGACAGGTCGCCGCCGCGCCGGGCCGGCGCACGGCGCCGGAATCGCGTACCGCGCCGCAGCAAGAGGCCGCCACCGCGCCCGAGTTGCGCACCGCGCCGGGATCGCCTACCGCGTCGGAACCGCGTACCGCGCCGCAGCGCGAGGCCGCCACCGCGACGGAGCCGCGTACCGGCTCGGAACCGCGTACCGCCCGCGCCGTCGTGTCCGAGCCGGAGCGCGTGCTGCGCCTGGCCGCGTCCGGTCCCGGCGCGCTGGCCGCGCTGCTGGACGCCGACGACGCCGCGGTCCTGGCCGCCGGTCTGGACGAGCGTGCGTCCGTCACCGCACCCGCCCGGCTGGGCATCGTGGACCCCACCGCGCGCAGGCTCGCGCTGGCCCGCAAGGTGCTGAGCAAGGGCAAGCCCTGGCAGGGCCGCAGCGACGTGTGGTTCAGCCCGGCGCCGCTGCTCGGCCCGGCAGGCGGCCGCACCGCGTTCGTCTTCCCCGGCCTGGAGGCCGAGTTCGACCCCCGTGTGGCCGAGCTGGCACGGCACTTCGCGCTCGACTGGTCCGCCGGCGACGGCGCCAAGGTCGGTGACGTGGGGCGGCACGGCGCGGCCGTGTTCCAGCTCGGCCGGCTGCTCGACACGGCGCTGCGCCGCCTGGGCGTGGTGCCGGACGCCGTCGCGGGGCACAGCGTGGGCGAGTGGACGGCCATGGCCTGCGGCGGCATCCACGCCGACGACGAGGTCGACGCCTTCCTCGCCGACTTCGACCCGGACGCGCTCCGGGTGCCGGGCGCGGCCTTCGCCGTCCTCGGCCTGCCCGCCGACCGGGTGCTCGCCGAACTCGCCGACCGTACCGACGTGGTGCTCTCCCACGACAACGCGCCCAACCAGTCGATGATCTGCGGCCCGGAGGGCGCGGTCCAGGAGATCGTGCTACGGCTGCGCGGCCAGGGGGTGATCGGGCAGATCCTGCCGTTCCGCTCCGGCTTCCACACCCCGATGCTCGCCCCGTACCTGGACCCGATCCGGCGCGCCGCGGAGACCTACACCCTGCACCCGCAGACCACCCCGGTCTGGTCCGCCACGACCGCCGCGCCCTATCCGCAGGACCCGGCCGGCGTCCGGGAGCTGTTCGTCCGCCACCTGCTGGAGCCGGTGCGGTTCCGCCTGATGATCGACGCGATGCACGGCGCCGGGTACCGCGCCTTCATCCAGCTCGGCGCGGGCCAGATCGGCTCGCTGATCGACGACACCCTGGCCGGCCGCGACCGGCTCGTGGTCTCCGCGCACGCCACCGGCCGGGACTGCCTGGCGCAGCTGCGCCGGGTGGTCACCGCCCTGTGGGCAACCGGCGCGACCCCGGACGCCGGACCTCTGCTGACGCCGTCTCCGTCTCCGTCTACGGTGGGCTACGGGGCTGTCGAGGGCGCCGAGCCGGGCGCCGCCGGGCCCGTGGACACCGGGTCCACGCACAGCGGGTCCCGGGACGCCGGGGCAGCCGATGCCGCGCCCGCCGACGCCGGGGCCGCGCACGGCGCGCCCCGGACGGCTGGCGCGCAACACGGCACTGCCACGGCCCGTACTGGCGTGGCCCCGGCCACCACCGCCTCGGCGGCGACCGGAGCCGCCCCTGCGGACCGGCCCGGGGTTCGGCTCGACCTCGGTGGGGCGTTGGTCTCGCTGCCCGCGCACGCTCGGGGCCTGCTCGGCGCGGCGCCGGTCCGTTCCGCCGCGCCCGCCGACGACAGCGTGCTGGACCGGCTCGGCCGCTCCGGTGCCGGTCACCCGGCGGCTGCCGAACTGTCCGCGCTGCTCTACGACACCGCTGCGCTCGCGGGCGAACTCCTCGACGCCCGTGCCGCCGTTCAGGGCCGGGGCATCTCCGCCGCCGACGCGGCATCGGTGTCCCGGCCCGCCGACGCCCGCGTGGCCGTGCCGCCGCGCACCGGCGGCCCGCAGTCCGCAGCGCCTCTCGTGCCGCCCGGCGCGCCGGTGACGTCCGCGGTGACGTCCGTGGTGACGCCGCGTCTCGGCGCGGCGGCCACGAGCGGCGTTGCCGGGCCGGCCGTGCCGCCCACGGGGCGGTCCACCGGCCCCGCTGGGCCCGCCGGGCCGTCAGTGGCCCCCGTGGCCCCCGGATCTCCCGCGGTCCCCGGCGCGTCGGACCGCGTCCGTACCCCCGCCAGCGGTGCCGAAGGGCTCGCGTCCGTGCCGCCCGCACCGCCCTCCGGCCCACCCCTCTCCGACGTGCTCCGCGTGGACGTGGCCGAGATGCCCTATCTCCTCGACCACTGCTTCTTCCGCCAGCGGCCCGGCTGGCCGGACGACGGCGACCGGTGGCCGATCGTCCCCGCCACGACGGTCGTCACCCACCTCATGGGCATCGCGGAACGCGCCGTCCCCGGGACGCGCGCGATCGCCGTGCACGACGTACGGCTGCTGAAGTGGATCGAGGCGATCCCGGCCGTCGACGTCCCCGTACAGGTGCGCCGGACCGCGCCCGACCGCGTCCACGTCAGCCTCGTCGGCTCCTCGGAGGCCGTGGTCGAGCTGGCGCCCCGGTACTCCGCGCCGCCCGCGCCCTGGCCCGTCGACCAGGCCGCCGAGCGCGTCCCCGAGCTGACGGCGGAACAGCTCTACAGCGAGCGGTGGATGTTCCACGGCCCGCGCTTCCAGGGCGTCAGCGAGCTGACCGCCCTCGGCGACCGGCACGTACGCGGCGTGCTCACCGATCCCGGCCCGCCCGGCGCGCTGCTGGACAACGTCGGCCAGCTCCTCGGCTACTGGATCATGGCGACGCTGACGGAGCGCACCACCGTCTTCCCCGTACGGATGGACCAGATCCGCTTCCACGGCCCCCACCCCCGCCCCGGCGACCGGCTGGAGTGCGCCATCCGGATCACCGACGTCACCGACAGCACCCTCACCGCGGACATGCAGCTCGTCCACGAAGGCCGGGTCTGGGCGCAGTTCAGCGGCTGGCAGGACCGCCGCTTCGACACCGACCCCAACATCCGGGCCGTGGACCGCTTCCCGGGGAGCAACACCCTGTCCACCCTCCGGCCCGAAGGCTGGGCCGAGGTCCACGAACGCTGGCCGGACCTGGCCACCCGCGAGCTGATCAGGCGGAACATCCTCGGCGGCGACGAGCGTACCCACTACGAGAAGCTCCCGCCGGTACGCCGCCGCCAGTGGCTGCTCGGCCGGATCGCCGCCAAGGACGCGGTCCGCGCCCTGCTGTGGGCCGAGGAGCCCGGGGACATCTATCCGGCCGAGATCGCCGTCCGCAACGACGCCGAAGGCCGCCCCACGGTCCATGGGGTGCACGGCCGCGCGCTCGGCGACGGCCTGGTGGTCTCCCTCGCGCACCGGGCCGAGGCCGGGGTGGCCATCGCCCGGCGCGGGCCCTGCGGGATCGACATCGAGGAGGTCGCCGAACGGCCGCGGCCCACGATCGAGGCGGCGTGCGACGCCGGGGAACTGGCCCTGCTGGCGGAGCGGGTGGCGACGGGGACCGACAGCGAGGCAGTGTGGTTCACCCGCTTCTGGGCGGCCAAGGAGGCGGTCGCCAAGCGCCGCGGCACCGGACTGCGCGGCCGGCCCGCCGACTTCCGCGTGGTGGCCGCCGCCGCGGACCGGCTCCGGGTCGAGATCCAGGGCGCGTCGTACGACGTACGGGTGCGGCGCAGCGCCAACCCGCCCGGACTGCCGGCGCGGGAGTACGTGGTCGCGTGGACGGCCGACGGCCAGGGACACGGCCGGGACAACGAGTGCCGGGACAACGGATCAGGAGAAGCGACATGAGCACTGAGACTGTGACTGTGACTGCGGAACAGACGACGGCGGCGGCGGGACACGCGACGACCGCGAACCCCACCACCACGGCGGGGCACCCGACGACCGCGGGCGCCCCCACGACCGCGGGACACCCGACGACGGCCGGCTCCGCCCTGGCCGCGGACCCCGACGCCGTACTGGTGGACATCGCGGGCATGCTGCGGATCCTGCTGGAGGAGTACGCCCTG
Organism: Streptomyces sp. XD-27; assembly: GCF_030553055.1. Taxonomy (NCBI): domain Bacteria; kingdom Bacillati; phylum Actinomycetota; class Actinomycetes; order Kitasatosporales; family Streptomycetaceae; genus Streptomyces; species Streptomyces sp. XD-27. The sequence continues at coordinate 631,271 of NZ_CP130713.1, read as the reverse complement.
GACGACGCCGAGATCACCCGGGAGACCACCTTCCACGACGACCTCGAACTGGAGAGCGTCGACCTGGTGACCCTCTCCGGGTCGCTGCGCGAGCACTACGGCGACCGCGTCAACTTCGCCGCCTTCATCGCCGACCTCGAACTGGACGAGATCATCGCGCTGACCGTCGGCCGGCTCGTCGACTACGTGGTCGCGTCGCTGCGCGCCACCGAGCGGAGCTGAACCGATGGACAAGCTCCGTACCGGCGAGATCACCACGCACGTCCAGCGACTGCCCGCGCAGCCCCGGCCCGCGGACGGCTCCGAGCCGCCGCTGGTGGTGTTCGTCCACGGGTTGCTCACCGACAGCCTGGCCAGCTACTACTTCACCCTCGGCCCCGCGTTCGCCGCCCAGGGCATCGACGTGCTCATGTACGACCTGCGCGGGCACGGCCGCAGCGACCGGCCGCGGCAGGGGTACCGGCTGGAGACCTTCGTCGGCGACCTGGTCGCGCTGCTCGACGAGCTGGGGGAGACCCGCCCGGCGCACGTCGTCGGCAACTCCTTCGGCGGCACGATCGCCACCGGGCTCGCCGCCTGGCATCCCGAGCGCGTCGCCACCGTGACCATGATCGAGTCCGAACCGCCGGTCGCCGAATGGACCCGGCACATGGCCGACGGACTCGCCGACGCCAAGAACCAGCTCCGGCACGAGGAGGTCATCCGCTGGATATCGGCCAACCACGGCGCGCACACCGCCCGGCTCTCCCGGGGCGCCAGCCGGATCCTGCAGACCACCACGCTCGCCGAGGACGTCCCCGCCAGCAAGGTCATCGACGACGACCTCAGCGCCATCGGCTGCCCGATGCTGGCCGTCTTCGGCGACGAGTCCGGGCTCAGCGCCCAGGTGCCCGGACTGCGGGCGAAGCTGCCGCGCTGCCGCACCGTGGTCCTCGCCGACCAGGGCCACTCGGTCCTGGTGGAGCGGACCGCCGAGACCCGCGACCTGATACTGGACTGGGTGCGCGAACACACGCCGGCAGTGCGGGAGCACCCGCTGGCCGAGGCCGTGCGGTGACCCGGTTCCTGCTCGTCGTCCCGCCGCTGGTCGGGCACACCAACCCGCTCGTCGGCGTCGCGCACGAACTGGCCCGCCGCGGCCACCGGGTGGCCTGGGCCGGCTACCCCGACCAGATCCGCCGGCTCGCGGGCACGGACACCACCGTCTTCGCGTGCGCGATGCCCGGCGCGGAGGTCCGCAGACCGCCCAAGCTCATCGGGCCGGCCGCCTTCCAGTTCCTGTGGGAGGAGTTCTTCGCCCCGCTGGCGGAACTCATGGCGCCCGGCGTCGACATGGCGGTCCGCACCTTCCGGCCGGACGTCGTGGTCACCGACCAGCACGCGGTGGCGGGCGCCCTCGTCGCCGAGCGGCACGGCATCGTCCACGTCACCTCCGCCAGCACCTCCGCGGAGTTCGTCGACCCGCTGGCCGGCATGCCCAAGGTGGGCGCCTGGCTGGACGGGCTGCTGGCCGGGCTCCGCGGCCGGCTCGGCGACCCGGCGCGGACCGGCGACCCGCGCTTCTCCCCGTACGGGATCCTGGCGTTCACCGGCCGGGAACTGATCGGGGACGCGGCCCTGCCGCACGACAGGGTGCACCTGGTCGGCCCGGCCATCGCGCCCCGCTCCGCCGCCGGACCGGACTTCCCCTGGAACCGGCTGGCCCCGGACCGCGCCAAGGTGCTGGTCACGCTCGGCACGGCGAACGCGGACGCCGGCGGCCGGTTCCTCGCCACCGCGGCCGAGGCCCTCGACCGGCTCGGCGACCGGGTCCAGGGCATCGTCGTCGACCCCGGGCACACGCTCACCGCCGTACCCGACGGGGTGCTGGTCCTCGACCACGTACCCCAACTGGACCTGCTGCCCCACCTCGACGCGGTCGTCTGCCACAGCGGTCACAACACCGTCTGCGAGTCCCTGTGGCACGGGGTCCCGCTGGTGCTCGCGCCGATCCGCGACGACCAGCCGATCGTCGCCGGACAGGTGGTCGCGGCGGGCGCCGGGGTACGGGTGCGCTTCAACCGGGTCGACGCCGCCCGGCTCGGCGCCGCCGTCGAGACCGTCCTCGACGGGGACGGCGGCCACCGGGCCGCGGCCGAGGCGATCGGCCGCTCCTTCCGCGCGGCGGGCGGCGTGACCGCCGCCGCCGACCACCTCGACCGGATCGCCGCCCGGCACCCGCGGCCCGCCGCCGAGCCCGCGCCCGGCCGGTGACCGCCGAGCCGCGCCCGGCCGGTGACAGCCCGGCCCGCGCCCGGCCCGTGACCACCCGCGGCGGCGCACGGCCCCGCACGCCTGCTCACGAACGCGAACCCAGGACCCAGGACCCACACATGACAACGGCATCCGACACCCCCGCCGACCCACGGACTCAGCTCCCGCCACCGGCCGGAGGCAAGGACACGCCCGCGGCTCCCGGCGGCGATCCCGACGGCACGCGGCCGCCGGGCGATTTCGACGGCACCCGCCCGCCCGGCGATTCCGACGGCGCAAGCGCGCCCGAGGCGCCCGACGGCACTGCCGAGCCCGGCGCCTCCGCCCCCATACGGACGCTGCTGCGGTACGCCCGCCCGCACCGGATGGTGCTCACCGCCACCCTGTTCCTCGTCCTGGTGGCCAGCGCCGCCGGCCTGGTGCAGCCGCTGGTCGCCCAGCACGTCCTGGAGGGGCTGGCCGACGGCGACAGCGTCGTCGGACCGGTCCTGCTGCTGGCCGCCCTGGTGGTGCTCGGCGCCGGACTCACCGGACTCCAGTCCTGGTGGCAGCAGCGCACCGCGGAACGCGTGGTCCGGCAGATCCGCCGGGACCTGGTCTTCCGGATGATCCGGCTGCGGGTGCCGGAGCTGGACCGCCGGCCCCCGGGCGACCTCATCGCCCGGGTCACCTCCGACAGCACCCTGGTGCAGAACGCCGCCACCGACGGCCTGGTCATGGTCGCCAACGGCACGCTCAGCATCGTGGGCGCGATCGCGCTGATGGGCGTGGTCCACCTGGGGCTGCTCGGCATCACCCTCGCCGTCCTGCTCACCGTCGCCGTCGGGATGCTGCTCGTCCTGCCCCGGATCAGCGGCGCCGTGGCCCGCGCGCAGGAGTCCGTCGGCGCGGTCGGCGCCGCCCTGGACCGCACCCTGGGCGCGGCCCGCACCGTCAAGGCCAACGGAGCCGAACGCCGCGAGACCGAGCTGGCCGAGGAGGCCATCGAGGGGGCGTACCGGGCCGGACTGACCGGCGCCCGCTACGTCGCCGTGGTGCAGATCCTCTCCGGCGTCTCCGTCCAGCTCGCCTTCCTCACCGTACTCGGCGCCGGGGCGCCCTCGTCGCCTCCGGAGACCTCGGCGCGCCCGAGCTGATCGCCTTCCTGCTGTACGTCTTCTACCTGGCGAGCCCGATCGGCTCCCTGGTGTCGGGGCTGAGCATGCTCCAGCAGGGACTCGGCGCCGTGGGCCGCATCGAACAGGTCGGCGGCATGCCGATCGAGGAGGACGTGGACCTGGACACCGGAGCCCGGGACGAACCGCTCCCGGCCCGCCCCGCCCTGCCGCCGACCGTCGAGTTCAGCGACGTGCGCTTCGGCTACCCCGGCCGCGGACCCGCCCTGCGCGGCATCTCCTACACCGTCGCCGGCGGCACCCAGACCGCGCTGGTCGGGCTGTCCGGGGCGGGCAAGACCACCATGTTCGCGCTGCTCCAGCGCTTCTACGAACCCGAGTCGGGCCGGATCCTGCTGGACGGCGTGGACATCGCCACCCTGCCCCGGGCCGAGGTGCGCCGCCGGATCGCCTACGTGGAGCAGGACTCGCCGGTGCTCGCGGGCACCATCGAGGACAACCTGCGGTACGCCGCCACCGACGCCACCGACGAGGACATCGCCGAGGCCCTGCGGCTGACCCGCCTGGACGCGCTGATCGCCCGCCTTCCCGACGGCCTGCGCACGGAGGTCGGCACCCGGGGCGTCACCCTGTCCGGCGGCGAACGCCAGCGGCTGGCCATCGCGCGGGCCCTGCTGCGCAAACCGGAGGTGCTGTTGCTGGACGAGGCCACCGCCGCGCTCGACGCCAGCAACGAGCGGGCGCTGCGCGAGGCGGTGGACCAGGCCGCCCGCACCTGCACCGTGCTGCTCATCGCCCACCGGCTGTCGACGGTGACCGGGGCCGACCAGATCGTGGTCCTGGAGCACGGCCGCGTCCGGGCCGCGGGCAGCCACCGCGAGCTGGTGGAGACCGACGAGCTGTACCGCGAACTCGCCGCCTCCCAGATGCTGGTCGGCGGCGAGGACGGCTGACCCACCCGGCGTGCCGGTCCTGGAAGAGGTCCCGGTCCACGTGCGGGCCGTCCGGAAAGCGTGTGCGCCGCCCCCGTCCCCAGGGGGCGGCGCATGCGGGCCGTCTCCGCTCTCGCGACGGCCCGCGGATCAGGGGTGCCCGGAGAGTCCGAGCGAGGGGAGGAGCGCCGCCGTGACGAACCGCGTGAGGTACTCCTCGTCCGCGTACGGGCCTTCCAGGATCGGCCGGATGCGCATGGCTCCGAACAACTGCGCCGCGACGAACTCCAGCGCCGGGTCGTCCGCGTCGACCTCGCCGCGTTCCACGCCGCGTCGGACCATCGACTCGACCGCTGCCAGTTCGGGTTCGACCAGGGCCTCGCGCAGCGCGTCCATCAGCTCGGGATCGTTGAGGGCGGCATGGCCGAGCGCGTGCTGGAGCGTGGTGTCGATTCCGGAGCAGTCGCCCATGGCGCGCGCCGCCGCGAGCAGGTCACCGGCCAGTGAGCCGGTGTCGATGCCGGCCAGCCGCACCTGGCGGGTGCCGCGCAGGGCGGCCGCGACCAGCCGCGGCTTGGTCTGCCACTGGCGGTAGAGGGTCGACCTGCTGGCGCGGGTCCGGGCGGCGACGCCCTCCATGGTCACCGCGTCGTAGCCGCCCTCCCTGAGCAGGTCGAGCACGGCCTCGTAGAACTCCCGCTCCCGTTCCGGCGTGATCTTGGAGCGGCGAGCGGGGACCGCGATGTCCTGTGCGGGCATGGTCCCTCCTCTCGGCCTGACGGTTCTCGATACGCCAGTGTATCGGTACGCGAGTGTATCGGTACATCGCTGTATCGGTACACTCCTGTATCGATGGGTGCGCGTTCCGGCGCGCGCCACCACCGCGATACGAGGGGACGGGCTGATGGAGGTGAGCGCGACCGGCATAGCCGTCGTCCTCTCCCTGGTCTCCGCCGTGGCCTACGCCGCCGCCGCGGTCGCCCAGGAACGGCTCGCGTCCCGCGCCCGCGCGGACCGGACGGGTCTGCTGCGGCTGCTCGGCAGCGGCGCCTGGTGGGGCTCGGTCGGGCTGAACGCGGCGGGAGCGGCGCTGCACGTGGCAGCCCTGAGGTTCGGGCCGCTCACCCTCGTCCAGCCGCTCGGCGCGCTGACCCTGGTCGCGGCCGTGCCGCTCGGCGCGCACCGCGCCGGGCGCCGGGTCACCCGCGCCGAACGACGCGGCACGGCGGGCACTCTCGTAGGCCTCGCCGCCCTGCTGACAGCCACGTCTGCCGCCGCGCCCCAGGACACGCTCGGGGCCCGCCAGGCGCTGGGCGTCGCGGCCGTGAGCGCCGTACTGATCGCCGTACTCGCCCGGCCCGGGGCGCGCCCGGGGTTGCGGCACGCCGCCGCCTCCGGCATCGCCTCCGGTGTCGCGTCGGCGCTCACCCAGACCGTCACCGTGGCGCTCACCGCGGACGGCGCCGGACCCCCGACGCGCGTGCTGCTCGTGGCGCTGCTCGTCGCGGTCTTCGCCGCGGGCGGGCTGCTGCTGGCGCAGACCGCCTACCGGGACGGGCTCGGCGCGCCGCTCGCCGTGGTGACCCTCGCGAACCCGGTTGCCGCGGCCGTCATCGGGCTCGCGCTGCTGGGCGAGCGGCTCCACGGCGGGGCGGCCGGAGTCGCGGCGGCCGTGGCCGGGGCGGCCCTGGCGGCCCGCGGCGTGGTCCTGCTCACGCGGCCCGCCGCGACACCCGCTGCCCCCGCTCCGGCGGTCGACGGCGCGGTGTCCGGCCCGGCGGAGCCGCCCGCCGCGCGCGTGCCCGGTCCCCGCGTGCCCGGTTCCAGCGAGCCGGGCCCCAGCGCGCCCGGCCCCGCCGCCTGCCTGCCGCCCCGCGCCCGTGCCCGCCCGACGACCCGCCCGGCGCGGCCCCGGCACGTGTGCCGTACGGGCGGAAGTACCGGCGGGATCCCCGAACTCCCCGCCGCGCCCTCGCAGATCGAGGACGATGGGACCCGCGGTCCGCGCGCCGGTGCGACCCCCGCCGCGTGGCCGCCGCAGGGCACCCCGCCCGCCGCCGTCCCACGTTGAGGAGCCGTCACCGATGAGCAGCAGTACGCACGACGTCACCGCCCCCGCGGCGCCCCGGGTCGAGGAGGTCGCCGCGGACATCTACGCGTACGTCCAGCCCGACGGCACCTGGTGGATCAACAACACCGGCTTCCTCGTCGGCAAACGCGGAGTGATCAGCGTCGACGCCTGTGCCACCGAGCGCCGCACCCGCGCCTACCTCGACGCGATCAAGGCGGTCACGCCGCAGCCGGTGCGCACCCTGGTCAACACCCACCACCACGGCGACCACACCTTCGGCAACCACCTCTTCCGCGGCGCCACCATCGTGGGCCACGAGGGCGTGCGGGCCGGGATACGGGACTGGGGCCGCCCCCGCTCGGCGCCGTACTGGACCGACGTCGAGTGGGGCGACATCCAGTTGGAGCCGCCGTTCCTCACCTACACCGACGGCGTCACCCTGTGGGTCGACGACCTGCGCTGCGAGGTGCGGCACGTCGGCACCGCCGCGCACACCACCAACGACTCGATCGTCTGGATCCCCGAGCGCCGGGTCCTCTTCTGCGGCGACCTGCTGTTCAACGGCGGCACCCCGTTCCTCGTCCAGGGCTCGCTCGCGGGCGCCGTCAGCGTGCTGGAGGACGTGATCAGGCCCCTGGGCGCCCAGACCATCGTGGCCGGGCACGGTCCGGTCGCCGGGCCCGAGCTGATCGACACCGTCCTGGGCTACCTCCGGTTCGTCCAGGACACCGCGGCCCGCGGCCGCGCGGCGGGCCTGACCCCGCTGGAGACGGCCCGCGAGACCGACCTGGGACCGTACGCGGAACTGGCCGACCGCGAGCGGATCGTGGGCAACCTGCACCGCGCCTACGCCGAACTGGAGGGCGCGGCCCCCGGGGCCCCGATGGACGCCCGGAGGGCACTGGACGACATGATCGCCTACAACGGCGGCCGCCCGCTGTCCTGCTACGCCTGACCCCCGTTCGGGCAGGGCTGGTAGGCGTTCAGCTGGAGCAGGTACATGTCGCGGAACGCCCCGGTGCCGGTCGCCGGGTCCATCAGCTCGTCGAAGGTGCCGTGCTCGGCGACCTGGCCGTGCTGGAGGACGTAGATCTCGTCGGCGTGCCGGACGCTGTGCAGCCGGTGGGTGATGAGGATGACCGTCTGCCCGTCGGCGGCCAGGTCCCGGATCCGGTCGAAGACCTGCTGCTCGGCGGCGGCGTCCAGCGCGCTGGTCGGCTCGTCGACGACCAGGATCTGGGCGTCGCGCAGCCGCGCGCGGGCGATGCCCAGCCGCTGCCACTGGCCACCGGAGATCTGGTGCCCGCCCCGGTAGCCCCGGGCCAGCAGCGTGCCCCACCCGTGCGGCAGGTCCGTGATCACCTCGTCCGCCCCGGAGTAGCGGGCCGCCGCCTCCAACTGCTCGTCGCAGACCGGGGTGCCGGTGCGGCCGATGCCGACGTTGACCCGGGCCGTGAACGGCCACCGGTAGAAGTCCTGGCTGACCACCGCGATCCGGTCGAAGATCTGCGCGCGGTCCGCCTCCGTGGCGTCCACGTCGTCCCAGTGGACGGTGCCGCTGTCCGGGGCGTACAGCCCGCACAGCAGCCGGGCCAGCGTCGACTTGCCGCTGCCGTTGGTGCCCACCAGCGCGATGGTCCGCCCGGCCGGGATGGTCACGTTCACTCCTTTCAGCGCCGGGCCGCTGTTGTTGCCGGGGTAGGAGAAGGTGACGTCCGTGAAGCGGATCCGCCCGACCTTGGCGGGCAGGTCCCGGCCGCCGGTGGGGATCAGCCGGCGGTCCGCCTCGGTGCACAGCCGCTCCAGGTCCCCGACGAACAGGCTCTCCTCGTACAGGTAGTTGACCTGGAGGACGAGGCTGTCGAGGCTGGCGGCCCCGGAGCGGATCCCGATGACGGCCGTGCCGGCCGCGGACAGCGCCATCGTGCCCGTCCACAGCAGCAGCCCCAGCGCCCCGTAGGTGGCCGCCGCCGCCAGGCCCGTGCCGCAGGCCGCGAGCAGCCCGGTACGCGCGGCGAGCCGGGCGAGCCGGGTCTGCTCGTGCTCACCGGCCTCCGACATCGCGCGGTAGTGCCGCAGCAGGAACGGCGCCACACCGTGCACGCGGACCTCCGGCGCGGCCTGGGTGTCGATCAGGATCCGCCCCAGCAACTGGCCGGCCCGCGCGTGCTGGACCCAGCTGTGGAAGGAGCGGTAGCGGCGGCGGGCGATGGTCAGCGAACTCCACGCGCTGGGCAGGGTCATCAGGGCCAGCAGGGGCAGCAGCACCGGGTGCAGGGCCGCGAGCACCCCGGCGGCGGCGACGAGCGAGATCAGCGCGTTCACCACCGACGTGCAGTACTTGATCAGCCGCCGGGCGGCCGAGGCGCCCCAGGAGGCGGAGTCCAGGAGCTTGTGGAACTCGTGGTCCTCCACGGCCGCGAGCTCCACCCGCGCCACCCGTTCCAGATACGCCTCCGTCGCCACCCGCTCCACCTTCGGCTCGAGGCGGCCGGTGCCCGCCGTGGACGCCGAGCGCAGCAGCGCCCCGACCATCGCGGAGAGCGCCACCACCACCATGGCGGGCAGGGCGGCGGCGAGCCGGTCGGCGGTGGTGCCGCCGTCGAGCAGGTGCGCCAGCACCTGGTTGACCGCGACCAGGCCGACGGCCTGGGCGATCCCGCGGCCGGACTCCGCCGCCGCGACGACCCGCAGCGCGCGCGGATCGGCCTGGTGCGCCAGGCGCACCGTGGTGCCGAGCAGATGCGGTAATCGCCGCACCATCGACCGGAGCGTCAGCTCGAGGAACGACCCGTCGTGCCGGTTCCATCCCATGTCGTACCGCAACGGCCCGCCGAAGAGCAGCCGTTCCGACTCCGAACACCGCTCGTCGTCCGCGGTCTCCGCCGATCCGGTGAAGCCCCATCTCACACCACGTCACCTCAGCCCTCGTCCCCCGGATGTCGGTTGCCGACGGCATATCAGAGGCTGGTGGAGAACGGCTCAAGCGGCTTGTCGGCGCCCTTGACGTGCCTTCGCCGTGCCTCTACGGGCTGGACGATTATTCGAACTATGTTCGAAATCTCGAACGCGGGACCGGAAGACGGCTGACGCCGGGGTTCCGACGGGCGATTGTCAGTGGCGGGTGTCACGCTGAGTACATCAGGGATCCGTGAAGGGAATCGTCATGATCACCACTGACTTCGTACCCGGTTCGCCCTGCTGGATCGATCTCGGGGCACCCGATGTCGCCGCCACAGCCGCGTTCTACGGCTCGGTCTTCGGCTGGGAGTTCCGGCCCATGAGCGAGGATCAGAGCGAATACGGCACCTTCCAGATGAACGGCAAGACCGTCGCCGGGATCGGCCCGCTCACCGAGGCGGGCGCCCGCTCGGCATGGATGATCTACTTCCACACCCGGGACGCCGACGCGACGACCCGGGCCGTGGAGGCGGCGGGCGGCACGGTGCGGGTCGCTCCGGTCGACGCCGACGGTGAAGGGCGGATGGCCCAGTTCAGCGACCCGCAGGGCGGCCAGTTCGCCGTCTGGCAGCCGGGTCGGTACAAGGGGATGGACGCGGCGGACCAGCCGGGCGCGCTGTGCTGGACCGAGCTGTACACGACCGACGCGGCCGCCGCGAAGGAGTTCTACGGCGGCCTCTTCGGCTGGCGGACCAACGATGTGCCGCTGCCGGGCGGCGGCGGGACGTACTCGCTCATCACCCCGGCAGGGCAGGGCGAGGAGCGGATGCAGGGCGGCCTGATGCAGTTGCCCGCCCAGGCCCTCGAGCTGACCGGCGGCCGCCCCTACTGGCACCCGGTCTTCGCGGTCGAGGACTGCGACGGGACCGTCGCCAAGGTCACCGGGCACGAGGGCCGCGTGCAGATGGGCCCGGAGGACGCGCAGGACGTCGGCCGGCTGGCGGTCTGCGTCGACCCGTCCGGCGCCGACTTCGTCGTGCTCACCCCGGTCGCCACCGCAGCCTGACCAGGGCACGGGCGCGCGGCGGCGTCAGCGCAGCGCGGGCGTCAGCGCAGCGCGGTGGCCCCGTCGACGTACAGATCCTGCATGGTGATGTGCCGGGCCCGGTCGGAGGCGAGGAAGACGACGGCGTCGGCGATGTCCCGCGGCGCTGCGGCGCGGGGGAGGGGGCCACCGGCGGCCCGGTCCGTCGGCGTGTCCGCGGCGCCCGGGGCGACCACGTTGCAGCGGACTCCGCTGCGCGCCAGCTCGCGGCCCAGGCACTTGGTGAACATGCCGGCGGCCGCCTTGGACGCGGCGTACGCCGCCATGCCCGCGTGCGGGATGCCGGCGGTGCCGGCGTCGACGGTGACGATGCATCCGCTCCGGCGCATGGCCATCCGGGAAGCCACGGCACGGGAGGTGTGGAAGACGCCGGTGGTGTTCACGGCGAACGTGTCCGCCCAGTCCTGGTCGCTGAGTTCGGCGGCCGGCGCGGTGCGGAGCACCCCGGCGACGTTGACCAGGATGTCCAGGGGACCGTGATCGCGCTCGACCGCGGCCACGGTGGCGTCCACGGCGGCACGGTCGGTGACGTCCAGCCGGTACGGGGCGAGGGCGCCGGCCCGGGCTGCCGCACCGGGTTCGCCCTGCCGGGCCGCACACGCGTCGCGCCAGGTGCCGGAGAGCTCTCCGAGGGTGTCGGCGTCGCGGTCGGCTGCGGCCACGGTGGCGCCGAGCCGGGCCAGTGCCCGTGCCACGGCCGCGCCGATGCCGTGCCCGGCCCCGGTCACGAGCGCGACACGGCCCGTGAACTCCCCCTGGACGACCGGGTCGTGCACCGGCATGGACTCCCTCCCCGGAAGGCAACTGAAAGTAAGGTGAGCCTAACCTAACATTTCTTGACAGGGTGTACGCCGCCGCGACAGCATCCCGCCGGTGGAGATCACCGACCTGACACCGGCTGAACGGCGCGTCTGGCAGGCGTTCCCCCTCGGCGAGGGCGTCGACTTCCGGGACGGCGCGGACGACGACCCCGCCACCGGCGCGTCCTGGGGCCGGAGCGGACCGTACGCGCCCGGGTGCTGCGGGCGCTGCTGCTCGACGGGCCGTCACGAGACGGCGAGATAGCGGGTCTGAAGGTGTGGGGCGCGCGCATCACCGGGGAGCTGAACCTCAAGTATGGGACGGTTGAGCACCCCGTACGGCTGCGGTCCTGCCACTTCGAGCAGACCCCGGAGCTGTATGGGGCGCGTGTCCGCGTCCTGGCCCTGAGCGACTCGGTCCTGCCGGGGCTCACTGCTGGGAACCTGAACGTCGATGGGGTGCTACGCCTCACCTGCTGCCGCATCACGGGCCCGGTACGGCTGGCCGGGGCGCGGATCGCCGGTGCGGTCCTCGCTAATGGGGTCCACCTCGGTGATCCGGCGAGCACGGAGGAGCCCCAGGAATCGGTTCTCCAGCTCAACCACGCTGATATCAGCGCTGACCTGTGGGCTCCCGGTCTGGTCGCCCACGGCGAGGTCCGGCTGAACGGCGGCACCGTCGGTGGACAGGTCAACCTCAACGACGCACAGCTCACCGCCCCCGGCGGCCACGCGCTCCAGGCCGAGACCCTCAACGTCGGCACCGATCTGCACGCGATGCGGCTGCGCGCCCACGGCAGGGTCGACCTGCGCGGCGCCAGGATCAACGGCCAGCTCAACTTCGCCTACGCCGCGCTCGCCAACCCCGGCGGGGTCGCGCTGCGCGTCAGCAGCTGCGTCGCGGGCGAGATGTGGCTGCGGGAGGCGAAGCCCGTCGTGGGCGCCGTCAACCTCCGCCGCGCCCAGTTCGACGTCCTCTACGTCCCGCCGGAGGTCTGGCCGGACGAGGTCAAGCTGGACAGGCTCGGCTACGGCTCGCTGCTGCCGCATCTGCCCGCCGCCGAACGGCTCCCGGTGCTGGAGCGCGAACGCGCCGGCTACGTGTCGTACTCGTACGAGCAACTCGCCGCCGCGTACCGCACGGCGGGCGACGAGGCCGCGGCCCGCGCCGTCCAGCTCGCCAAGCTCCGCCGCCACCGCCACACCCTGCCCTGGTACGCCAGGGTCTGGGGCCACCTCCAGGACGTGACCGTCGGCTACGGCTTCCGCCCGATGCGCGCCGCCGGATGGCTGCTGGCGCTGCTGCTCGTCGGCGCGCTCGCGTTCGCCGTGCGGCATCCGCGCCCGTTGAAGGCCGACGAGGCCCCCGACTTCAATCCCGTCTTCTACACCCTCGACCTGCTGCTGCCGATCATCGGCTTCGGACAGGAGGCGGCCTTCGCGCCCCAGGGCTGGTTCCAGTGGCTGTCGTACCTGCTGGTCGTCACCGGCTGGATCCTGGCCACGACGACCGCGGCCGGCATCACCCGCTCCCTGAGCCGCCAGTAGCCGACCGCGGCCGCTTCGCGCGTGGGGCGTCAGGCGGCGGGGCCGCCCATCAGCCCGGCAAAGGCCGCGGGTTCGGTGTCGAATCCCCTGACGGCCTGCCGGAATTCCCATGCTCCCGCATTGTCCCGGGTGAACTCCGCCACCTTCACGGCGGTGGAGGCGCCGACATCCGAGAAGTCGTACCGCGCGAACTCCAGGCCGTTTTCCCTGAATCGGACGTCGGTGTTCGCCACCTCGCCGAAGGTCTTGCGTCCCTCGCGCTGCTGGATGGCGACGCCCACCACGACCCGTATGTAGGACGTGCTCAACCGGTCGAGTTCCAGCGTCATCACCTCGTCCGCGCCGAAGCCCAGGCCCGTGCGGCTGTCCCTGTTGAGCGTGATGGTGCCGTCCGGGGACCGGCTGTCGAAGTGCACCAGGTAGGCGGGCTCGCCGTGCGGGGCGTCCGCCGTGTAGGTGGCGGCCACGATGTCGAGATCATTGGCGGGCGTGCCGCTGGGACTGGGGTCCCACCGAAGTGCCACCTCGATTTTCCTGAGCCCCTTGCTGAGACCGCTCACCGGACTCGCCCTCCCTGGAACCGGGCCGATATGGAATATGTGCGCCCGGCCAAGCATAGTGCGGTCGCCAGGGGTTGAGGATTTGTCAGGAGGGATTCGCCAGGGAGGGGGTCCGGTGCTGCTCAGCGGTCGCGGCCTCGCGGGCCGCCTGCCGCTCAGCCCGCCGTGTCGTTATAGGGATTCTCGGGCTCCGGAATCCGGCGCAGACCGGTCACATCGAGCGCGGCGCGCGCCTTCGCGGTGCCCGGCTCGCCGCTCGGGCGCCAGGTGCCGGTCACGGTCACCCAGGCCCCGGAGGACGGTGGACTCCCGCCGTTCATCTCCACCTTGATGGCCTGGGCGTCGGCCGCGCAGCAGCCGAGCATCAACCGGGTCAGATACCAGCGTTCGCCCTTGCCGCGCGTCACGAACCCGGTCATCCGCACCGTACGGCCCTTCAGGCTGCGTTCCTTGTCCCACACGGCTCGCGTCGAGAAGTCCAGCAGCGTCATGGGGAGGGGCGAGCCCGCCGGCAGCGGGTCGAACCGCGCCTGCTCCTCGACCGCCATGGGGCGCTGGCGCTCGGCGGTGTACGAGGCGAGAGCGGGCGGGGCGGAGAACAACAGGCCGACGACGGGGAGGAAGAGCAGCCACGCGACGCTCGGCCCGCGCGAGTGGTCGTGGCCGTGTCCGTGCTCGTGTCCGTGCTCGCTCTGCGGATCCTGCCCGACCTCTGCGTGGCCGTGGGCGTCTCGGGTGTCGCCCTGCGCCGGCCCGTCGCCGTGCGCGTCCTCGGCGCCGTCGCGGCCGGACGCGACCGCGGCCCGCTCGTACGGGAACGGGAAGCCGTCCCGCCAGGCGCCGGCCAGGCCCAGGGCGATCAGCACGATCCCGGCGGCGATCAACGGGAGCCGCAGCCCTTCCTTCACGTACCGCAGATACACGTCGCCGAACAGCGAGATCCGCAGGACGGCGGCGCCCGCCATGGTGAGGAGGAGAATCTCGACCTGGCGCTTCACAGGATCCACCATCCGATCAGGACGCTGCAGGCGACGGCCACGACCGCCGTCGCCGCGGAGAAGCGGACGGCGAACGCCGATCCGAAGGTGCCCGCCTGCAGGGCGATGAGCTTGAGGTCGACCATCGGCCCGACGACCATGAACGCGAGTCTGGCCGTGGGCGAGAAGCCGGTCAGCGAGGCGGCGACGAAGGCGTCCGCCTCCGAGCAGACCGCCAGGATGACGGCCAGGGCGGCGAGGAACAGCACGGACAGCCAGGGTCGGTCGGCGAACGCGTCCAGGACGGTGCGCGGCACGGCGACGTTGAAGGTGGCCGCGGCCATGGCCCCGAGGACCAGGAACCCGCCGGCGTGCAGGAAGTCGTGCTGGAAGCCGAGCCGGAACTCCTCCCACCGGCTCTGCCCCGGCTGGTGCCCGGTGTGCCGGGGGCGCAGCCGCAGCCACTCCGGGCGCCCGAACGCCAGCCACAGCCAGCCCATGGCCGCGGCGGTCGCGAGCGAGGCGACGAGCCGGGCGGCCACCATGGCGGGGTCGTTGGGGAAGGCCACGGCCGTCGCGGTCAGCACGATGGGATTCACCGCCGGGGCCGCCAGCAGGAACGTCAGCGCCGCGGCGGGCGCCACGCCGCGGCGGATCAGGCTCCCGGCCACCGGGACCGACGCGCACTCGCACCCGGGCAGCACCACTCCGGCCGCGCCGGCGACCGGCACGGCCAGCGCGGGCCGCTTGGGCAGCGCCTTGGCGAAGAAGTGGGCCGGCACGAAGGCGCCGATCGCGGCGGAGAGGACGGTGCCCAGCAGCAGGAACGGCAGGGCCTGCAACGCGATGGCCACGCAGACCGTCCGCCACGCCTCGAGGGCGGGGGCGTCGAACCAGCGCCCGCTGCCCAGGACCGCCGCGCCGGCGATCGCGAGGGCGAGGAATCCCGTCCGGCCCGCCAATGCCATGACAGCGGGTGCCCCGCGCGGGCGCGCGGGCGCGCTGTGCGCCGCGGCGGGCACCTCCGTACCGACTCGCTCTTGTGTGGGGGCACAGCGACTCCGAGACTCGACCGTTGGGCAGGGATCGTAACGATAATCATTCCGCCCGCTCCGGCATAGCCTGCGGGCGTGTACGCGCGGTCCGGCGCCGCCCGCTCCAGTAGCGTGTACGGGTGGTCTGTGCCTACGGGCAGTTGTCAACACGCGGCACACATGGGGGGCGTGGCGATGCACAGCGATAACGACGCCGAGGACGCGGCCCGAGGCGGCGGAGACGGCGGTCCCGCGGACGCGCCGCAGGTGGGGAACGAGCTGTCCGGCACGGTCACCGGCCCGGTCGTCCAGGCAGGGCGGACCGGCGACATCTCGACGCACCACCACTACTACCGCCCGCCGTCACCGCTGCCTCCGTCACCTCCCGACGTCCCGCACGAGGTGCCCGGCGGCACGCCGTTCTGGGAGAACCGGGACGAGGAGCTGGCGGCCGTGAGCGGCTGGCTGGCTCCGGACCACGGCGGTTCCACCCGCGTCTGCGTGCTGACCGGACTGCCGGGCGTGGGGAAGCGGGGCATGGCCCGCCACTGGGCGGAGTCCGTGCGCGGCCGCTTCCCCGGCGGCGAGCTGTACGTCGACGTGGGCGATCTGCGGCGGCTCGGCGGTGGAGTCGACCTGTCGGAAGTGGCGGACCGCCTCCTGCGGTCCCTCGGCGTCGACGTGGACTTCATTCCGCCGTCGCTGTCGGAGCGTGTGGGCCTGCTCCGGACGAAGACCGCGCAGCGACCCCCGCTCCTCGTCCTGGAGGGCGTCAGCGAACCGGCCCACGTCACCACGTTCGCCTTCAACTCGCCCGGCAGCGCCGTGCTGGCCACCAGCAGTGAGCAGCTCGCCGAACTCCTCCTGGACGGAGCCCGGCTCATGCCGCTGGAACCCCTCGGCCCGGACGCCGGTATGCGTCTGCTGTCCACGCTGTGCGGCCCCGAGCGGATGGCCGCGGAGCCGGAGGCGGCCCGGCGGATCGTGGCGGCCTGCGGCGGCCTGCCGGTCGCCCTCCACCTCGCCGCCGCCCGCCTGATCCGCGGCAGGCGGCTGTCCCTGAGCGGGCTCGCCGACGAACTGTCGGACGAGAGCAGGCGCCTGAGCGGCCTGTCGCACGGCACCGACCGGGGCATCGCCGCCATGCTCACCGTCGCCTGCCGCGGCCTGGCGCCGGACGAGGCCCGCATGTACCGGTGCCTGGGGCCGCTGCCGATCCGCACTTACGACGCGTGGACGGCGGGCGCGGCGGCGGATCTCGAACCCGCGACCGCACAGGGGCTGCTGGACGGGCTGGCGGACGCCAGCCTCCTCGACATCGCCTCCGACGGCCGCTACGCGTTCCACGACCTGGTCCGGCTGCACGCCCGCGAACAGGCCGCGGTGGCGGGCGAGCCGGAGCGGGACGCGCTGCGCCGGGTCCTGACCCTCTACGTGGTCCGGACGGCCGCCGCGGACCGGGCCATCAGGGCGGACCGGCTGCGCATCACCGACGTCGACGCGCTCCTCCAGGGCCGGGACGACCCGTTCGGCGCGGCGGGCAAGGACGCGGCGCTGGACTGGCTTGCGACGGAGCGCGCCAACGCCATGGCGCTGCTGAGGGCGGCGGATCGGCAGGCGCGGGGCGAGCAGGGCCTGGACCGGCTGGTGCGGGGCGAGGAGGGTCCGGCCAGGCCGACGCTGGACGAGCAGGAGCAGGAGCAGGAGCAGGACCGGCCGACGCGAGGCGAGCAGGGCCTGGACCGACAGATCTGGCAGCTGGCCGAGACCCTCATCGTCCTGTTCCTCCACGACCGGATCCTGGGCGACTGGGCGGAGGCCGCCAGGATCGGCGCCGCCGCGGCGGCCCGGGACGGCGACGCGGCGGCCGAGGCCCGGCTGCGCAGCCTGCTCTCCCGCCCGTTGATGGACCTGGGCGAGTACGACGCGGCGCGGGAGGAACTGGAGGCCGCCCAGCAACTGGCCGACCGCAGCGCGCACCTCGTACTGCGGGCCTCCGTGCAGGAGTTCCTGGGCCGTTACTGGGACCGTGTCGACCGGCACCGGGCAATCGCCGCCTACCAGCACTCGCTGGAGCTCAACGAGAGGGCGGAGGAACGGCGGGGAGCCGCCATCGCCCGGTACTTCCTCGGCTGCGCACAGGACGCCAGCGGTGACCACGCCACGGCCCTGACGACGCTGCGCGAGGCGATCCGCGGACTGCGAGGCGTCGGCGACGTGCGGATGGCAGGGCGCGCCCTGCACGCGGTCGGCGACGCGCACGTGGCCCTGGGCGAGACCGACCTGGCGGCGATCGCGCTGAGCGAGGCCATCGGCATGCTGCGGCAGGAGCGCTCCACGCACCACGAGGCGCTGGCGTGCGAGAGCCTGGCGCGGCTGTGCGCGCGGGCGGACGACCCGGCCGCCGCGCGCGAGCACTGGTCCCGCGCCCTGGAGATCTACGAGGAGGGCGGCAGCCCGAGGGCAGGGCGGGTACGCGAAGCGCTGGCGGCGCTGGAGGAGGGCTGACCGCGCGTCAGCCCTGGCGGCACCGGGACGGGAGGGGCGTGGCCTTGTGGGCGCGGGCAGGCCACGGCGTAGCCCCGTGGCGGGCTGGTCAGGGCGTGCCGGCCCCGCTGTCAGCCTGGACCGCCTGGCGCACCCGCGGCGGCGGGCCGCACGCGGGCCCTGGCTGTCCCCGCAGGTCACGGCGTGGTGGCCCCCTCCGGTCCGGTCAGCGCGGGCGTGGTCTGACCCGTAGCTCCACGTCCTCCTCGCGGCGGCCGACGCGCAAGCTCACCGGTCCGGCCGGCGGCAGCCCCGCCCGCAGCAGCGTGTAGACGACGGCCGCGTGCAGCGCCGGATCGGTCAGCCCGCCGGTGGCCGCCGTCTCCACCACCCGCCCGTCCCGCAGCCCGACGAGGCATCCGCCCGCGAAGGGGACCGCCGCCACCCGGCTTCCCGGATGCGCGAGCAGGGTGTCCTCGATCCAGCGGATCGCGGTCACCGCCGTCTGTGCCGGTGCGGCGGCGGTCAGTACGGAAGCGCTGTCCCGCAGCCCCCGGTCCGAGGGGGTCTCGGCACACGACAGGTGCCGGAACCGCTCGGGCGTCTCCGGCCGCCGACACTCGACGGCGGCCGGGAACCGTTCGACGTCGACCACCACGCGCCCGCCCTCCTCGGCCGCGCCGCTGTACGTCGCCAGGGCGGTCGGCGGCGTGAGGCGGACCCGCGGCGGCGGGTACGTCGGGACAGGCGGCGCCCCGGCCGGTTCGGGCAGCCGCAGAAGCTCGTAGAGGTGCGTGCGGAGGGCGGCGAGGGCCGTGCCGGGGCACGCGAACGCGCGGTCGGTGATGTGCGCGAGGCGGCCGGGCCGGTGCCCCGCGAGCGCCTCGTCGACCTGGCCGCGCAGGGGACGGCGCCGGTCGAGACGGGCCGCGGTCCGCCCCAGCTCCGTCATCGGCGTACCCGGCACCGCGTCCGCGCCGAACGCGCCCAGCAGCAAGGGACGGTCGACGGCCGCCCCGTACAGGGTGACCGACCCGTGGTCGCCGATGACGACGTCCGCCGCGATCAGCACGGCCTGCCAGTCCCTGACCGGAGGGACCATGAGCAGCCCCGCCGCCTCGGCGGCGTCCTGGAGCGTACGCAGCTGCCAGGCGCCGTGCGCGGACCACACGTTCGGGTGCGCGATGGCGGCCACGCGCCAGGTGTCCGCGGGCAGTTCGGCCAGGAGCCGGCCGGGCAGCCCCGGGTCCTGGCCGAGCAGCGAGGTCTCGCGCCAGGTGGAGCTGAGCACCAGCAGGCGGTGGTCGGGCTCCAGGCCGAGCGCGCGCCGGTAGCCGTCGCGGCGGTCGAGGCTCGCGAGCAGCTGGTCGTGGCACGGGTCGCCGACGAGCAGCGTTCGCCCGGCGGCCTTGGGATGGGCCCGCGCCAACTGGTCGGCCTGGTCGGGGTGAGAGACCGTCATCCAGGCCCGGCCGCTCTCCAGAAGGGCGTCGGAGACCACTCCGGAGAGCCGCTCGCGGTGGCTGCGGGAGTCGGGTACGGACTTGTGGAACCCCACCCCGTGCGGCAGGACGAGCACGGGGTACTCCCCGTCGGGGACGTCGATGTTCTCGCTCGCGGACATCACGAGATCGGGGCTGATGGCGGCGAGCTGCTCCCACGGCATGATCCGGCAGCCCGCGGCGCGCAACAGGTCGTACACGCCGTCGTTGAAGGCGGAGGAGGGGTCGAAGGCGAAGACGGTGCCGACCCGTTCGTCTCCGCGCAGCAGGTCGGGCAGGACGTCCAGCAGCCGGACGGTCGACGTCACGGTCCGGGCGGCCGCCACGAGGAGCCGCTCGTGGGGGAAGGTGCGCCAGCGGTCGGCGTCGGGACCTATCGGTACGCGCAGTGGCTGGTCAGCGACCATGACGGCGCTCCCGTCCCGCCGCCCGGAGCCGTGTCGCCGCTGCGGGGCTCAGGCGGCCCCGCGCGTCCCGGCAGACCCGGGCCACGGGCCACGGGCCACGGGCCACGGGCCACGGGCCACGGGCCACGGGCCACGGGCCACGGGCCACGGGCCACGGGCCACGGGCCACGGGCCACGGGCCACGGGCCACGGGCCACGGGCCACGGGCCACGGGCCACGGGCCACGGGCCACGCGGCATGGTGCCTCTACCACCGCCCGTGCCCCCGGGCAACCCGCCCGCGGCGGGACGCCGCCGGAGGCGGTCCCGCCCGGTCGGTTGACGGAGTACGGGTGCATGACGGCTGCTCCGGTGGGCGGGGGCGGACGCGGGAACTGGGGCTGGCTGGGCAGTGGGGCACGAGTCTACGACGGGTGCCGGAGGGGCACGGGAGACAGGAGCGGGGAGAGGAGTGGAGGGAGGAGTGGGGGGACGGGAACGGGGGACGGGAGCGGGCACCCCGTCACCGTCCCCCGCGGCTCACCACTCGCCGTCGCTCACCGGCCGTTCGTCCTTGAGCTGGACCGCCGGCGGCGGTGCCGGCGGCGTCCACCCCGGCTGTTCGTCCGCGAGCCAGTGACCGGTGGGCCTGACCCCGGCGAGTTCCGCCGAGGCGGGCAGGTCCGCCGCGTCGGCGTCGTAGTAGTCGAACCACGGTAGCCCCTGCTGGGCGTACGCCTGCGGCGTCACCGGGGTCGGCGGCGGCGCCTCGCCCGTGATCTGCCACCACTGGGCGGCCGACGCCAGGTGGACGAAGACCCGGCCGCTGGGCTCGGCCTGGTAGTCCGACAGCGGCCGCTGGTCCGCGTAGACCTCCTGCCGCATCCGGCCGCCGGCCCCCAGCCCCATGGACCGGACGGCGGCAGGCGGCGCACACCCGGGTGCGGCCGGGGCCGCGGGTGCCGCGCCCGGCGATGGCGGAGGGCAGCCGTAGCCGCCGGGTGCCGCAGGGCCGCCCGGTGCCGCAGGGCCGCCCGGTGCCGCCCCGGGCGGGGGTGGCGGCGGCGCCCCGTAGCCGCCGTCGGACGGCGGGTACGGCGGGAGCGTCCGCTGCCAGGTCGCGCGGGCCGCGTCCGTCAGCTCGTGGACGGCGAGCTGCACCCCGCCCCACCGCTCCTCGCCGGTGACCTGGCCCTCCACCGTGGCCCCCAGGCCCATCGGCACCGCCACGAACTGGCGGATGAAGCCGTCACCGGAGTTGATGCCGTCCAGCCAGGGCTGCTGCGGCACCGCGACATAGTTCTGCGGCCGCCGGCCCAGGGCCGGACTCCACGGCTTCCCGGAGACGGCGCACACCTTGCCGACGCCGACCTTCAGCGCGACCGGCGTCACCGCCGAGAAGTTCAGCCACATGGCCTCCCGCTGATACACCGGCAGCATCACCCCGCCGCGCCGCCGCCACTCCTCCGGCACGGTGTGCGGGTAGTCCTCCACCCGGCGCAGCGGGAACGCCCCCAGCCCCGGCGGGAGCGGATACGTACCCGTCTCGGGGATGCGGAGGGTCCGCATGAACCGCACCTGCGCCCCGCCGGGGAGTTCCAGCGCGTCGCCCACGACCCTGATTCCAGCCACCTTTGCCTGCCTTTCCGTAGCCGGACCTGTCGTCAGCAACGGACGCAGCCGGGCGCCGACGGGTTCCGGCCGACGGCCAATGGCCAGCGGTGATGGGGCACGTCAGTGACGGCGGGTCGGGCGGCGGCCCGGCGGCTGCTGGGGCTCGGGCAGCGACGGCACCTCCGGTACGGAACGGCGCTGCGGGCTCTTCTCGGAGACCGTCAGCCGCTGCCCGTAGTGGCAGATCTCCAGCGGCGAGCCCGCCAGGAGGCTGTACGTGGCCTCCGAGTCCTGGATCTCCACCCGCAGGCGGCGCCGCAGCACCTGCACGGAGAAGGCGAGCCGGGCCAGTTTCTCCGGCAGCTTGGGGGCGAAGTGCAGGACGCCGGCGCGGTTCCGCAGCCCGCCGAAGCCCGCGACCAGCGCGATCCACGTCCCGGCCAGCGACGCGATGTGCAGCCCGTCCCGGGTGTTGTTCTCCAGGTCCTTCAAGTCCATCAGCGCGCTCTCGCCCACGTAGTCGTAGGCCAGCCGCAGATGGCCCACCTCGGCGGCGATGACGGCCTGGCAGCACGCCGAGAGCGAGGAGTCGCGGACCGTCAGGGCCTCGTAGTACGCGAAGTTGCGGGCCTTCTCCTCCTCGGTGAAGGCGTCGTCGCGCATGAACATCGCCAGGACCAGGTCGGCCTGCTTGACCACCTGCCTGCGGTAGAGGTCGAAGTACGGGAAGTTCAGCATCAGCGGGTACTGGTCCGGGCGGGTGCCCGCGAAGTCCCACACCTGATGCATGGTGAAGGCCGCCGACTGGGCGTGCACGCCCAGATTGTGGTCGATATGGATGGTCATCGCCTCGGCGGCGTCCCGCCACGCCGCCGCCTCCTCGTCGTCCACGCCCAGCGCCGCGGCCTGCTCCGGATGGCGTTCGGTGATGTCCGCGGCCGCGCGCAGGTTCGCCTGCGCCATCAGGTTCGTGTACGCGTTGTCGTCCGAGAGCGCGCTGTACTCGTCCGGGCCGGTGACCCCGTCGATGTGGAACCGTCCGTGGTGGTCGTGGTGGCCCAGCGACCGCCACAACCGGGCCGTCTCCACGAGCAGTTCCACCCCGGTGTCCCGCTCGAAGTCGGCGTCCGACGTGCACGCGATGTAGCGCACCACGGCGTCGGCGATGTCGGCGTTGACGTGGAAGGCGGCGGTACCGGCGGGCCAGTAGGCCGAGCACTCGGCGCCGTCGATGGTCCGCCAGGGGAACACGGCGCCCTGATGCCCCAGTTGGCGGGCGCGCTCCCGCGCGGCGGGCAGGGTGGACTGGCGCCAGCGCAGGGCCTCGGCCACCGAGTCCGGCGCGGTGTACGTCAGCAGCGGCAGCACGAAGGTCTCGGTGTCCCAGAAGGAGTGCCCGTCGTATCCCGAACCCGTCAGCCCCTTCGCCGGAATGGCCCGCCGCTCGCTGCGGGCCCCGGCCTGCAGCACATGGAACAGCGCGAACCGCACCGCCTGCTGGATCTCCGCGTCCCCCTCGACCTCCACGTCCGCCCGGCTCCAGAAGTCCTCCAGGTACGCGCGCTGCTGCGCCAGCAGCCCGTCCCAGCCGGTGCTGCGCGCCCCGGCGAGCGCGGCGTCCACCTGGCCCCGTACGGCGGGCACCGACCGTGCGCCCGACCAGCCGTACGCCACCATCTTCTCCAGCCGCATCGACTCACCCGGCCGCAGTACGCAGGTGACGGTGAGCCGGGCCAGGTCGTCGCTGCTCTCACTCGACGTGCTGCGCAGGTCGGACGCCCGCACCACGTGGTCGGCGGCCGCCGCGACCCGCAGCCCGCTGCGCCGGGTGCGGTGCACCAGCCGCAGCCGGCTGCCCTGGGCGGCGTGCTCCTCCGGGTCGAGCGGCGACTCCAGGGCGGCCGCGACCCGGGGGTCCCCGACCACCGGCGGGAGCTGCTCGTTGGCCACCAGCTCGGACTGCACCACCAGCTGCACCGTGGAGTCCACCGCCTCCACCTCGTAGGCGATGGCGGCCACCGCGCGCTGGGTGAAGGAGACCAGCCGGGTGGAGCGCACCCGCACCGTGCAGCCCGCCGGGGAGCTCCACTCGCAGGTGCGCTGCAGCACTCCGGCGCGCAGGTCGAGGACCCGCTCGTGGCTGAGGAGCTGCCCGTACCGCAGGTCGAACGGCTCGTCGTTGACCAGCAGCCGGATCAGCTTGCCGTTGCTGACGTCGATGACGGTCTGGCCCGACTCGGGATAGCCGTAACCGGCCTCCGCGTACGGCAGCGGGCGCAGCTCGTGCACCCCGTTGAGGTACGAGCCCGGCAGCCCGTGCGGCTCGCCCTCGTCGAGGTTGCCGCGCCAGCCCACATGGCCGTTGGAGAGCGCGAACAGCGACTCGCTCTGCGGCAGCACGTCCAGGTGCAGCTCGGTCTCGCGCACGCACCACGGTTCGACGGCGTACGCGTCATGCGTGATCACGGATGTCCTCCAGCAGGTCGGCGAGGTCCGTCACGACGATGTCGGCGCCGTGCGCGCGCAGGGCTCGCGCCTGACCGGTCCGGTCGACCCCGACGACGTACCCGAAGTGCCCGGACCGTCCGGCGTCCATGCCGGCCAGCGCGTCCTCGAAGACGGCGGCCTGGGCCGGGCGGACCCCCAGCATGCGGGCGGCCTCCAGGAAGGTGTCGGGGTGCGGCTTGCCGGGGAGCCCGCGCTCGGCGGCGACCACGCCGTCCACCCGGACCTCCAGATACGGCTCCAGGCCCGCGGCGGCGACCACGTCCTTGCAGTTGGCGCTGGAGGAGACCACAGCGGTGCGCAGCCGTGCCGCGCGGACCGCCTCCAGGAAGCGCACGGAGCCCGGATACGCCGCGACGCCCTTGTCGCGGATCATCCGCAGCAGCAGCGCGTTCTTGCGGTTGCCGAGCCCCTGGACGGTGTCGCTCTCCGGCGGGTCGCCGGCCGAGCCCTCGGGGAGCCGGATCCCGCGCGAGGCGAGGAAGGTGCGCACGCCGTCGGCGCGGGGCCTGCCGTCCACGTACTCGTCGTAGTCGGCCACGGGGTCGAACGGACGGAAGCCCGCTCCCTCCCGGCGGCGCAGGAACGCGTCGAACGTCGCCTGCCACGCCGCGGCGTGCACGACGGCGGTCCGGGTCAGCACGCCGTCGAGGTCGAACAGGCAGGCCGTGATGCCGTCCGGGAGGCGGGGCGAGAGATCCGTCATATGGTGTTATGTCCCCTCGGTCGGGCACGGGCATGCCTACGGGCGGAGAACTCGTCCGCGTGGCGGTCGGCCCGGGCTTCGGCTCCTGGCGAGGGTCAGGCCGGCCTGATAGCCCAGGCGGGGTCAGGCCGGGGCGGTGCCCAGGCGGTCAGGTCGGGGTGGTGCCCTGGCGGGGGGGGCAGGCTGGGGTGGTGCCCAGGTGGTCAGGCCGGGAGGGCGCGCAAGCCCCGAGGGGCGGCCTGCGTCACCACGCTGTGCGGCGCGGTGAACGGGGTCCCGGGCCGCTCCGGCGTCTTGCGGCGACCGCGGTCAGCACGTCACCGGTCGGCATCCGGCCGGACCGCTGCCCCGCGGGCGGCCGCTGCCGCGTACGTGGCCGGCGGCAGCCCCATCGGACCGGCGGGCTCGGGGTGGGCCGCGCCGCGGGCCGCGGCGGCCGGCCGGTCGACGAGGACCTCCGCGACGCGCGCGGCCTGCACCCGGATCTCGGGGATCGCCGTGCTCTCCCACAACTCGCCGCGCCGGTGCGCGCCCAGGGTCCACAGCGGTGCCCGTGCGTCGCCACCGGGCCCGAGGAGCCGCCCGTCGGCATCGGTGGCGTAGCCGATGCCGAGCGGGCCGGGGGCGGCGAGCCCGGCCTCCAGCAGTCCGCGGTGCAGCGGATCGCCGGACCGGGCGGGGTGGGTCTCGGGGCCCGTGCAGTCCACCACCCAGCCGACCCGCAGCACCCGGCCGTCGTCCAGCGTCACGCACAGGTCCGCCGCCGCCGAGTCCGCGCGGTCGCTCACGGCGCCGGTCTGCGACGCGACGTCTGCCTGGGCCACGGACGCGACCTGGCCGGCGGACACGGTCAGTCGCCGCGCCCGCCTGAGTCCGGCCACCGCCTCCGCGGTCGCGGGCGCCATGCGGTGCCGGTGGATGTTCCACAGCGACCGGTCCCTGGCCAGGAACTCGTCCCGCTCCTCGGGCGTCAGGGTGCCCCAGAGGCGGGCGGTCAGCGGGCGCAGCCCGTCCAGCGCGGGCCGCCAGTCGCCGTGGCTGCGCACCGTACGGCGGACATGCCGGTACACGCGGCACCGCAGCTGACGCAGCGGCAGTCCCTCCAGCGGCTCGGGAGGAGCCACCGGAGGCAGCGGCGTGGCGGCGTGCGGCCGGGGGAGGGCGCCGGTGCGGGAGACGGCGTGCACGGTGCGGCCGAGCCGGTCGAGGGAGAGCGCCACGTCCACCGCGGTCAGGCCGGTCCCGACCAGGAGGACGTCGCGGTCGCAGGCCAGCGGCCCGTCGAGCGCGCCGGGCGCCCACGCGTCGGCCACGAACCGAGGGGAGCGGCGCAGCGCGCCGGGCACCCAGCCGCCGCGGCCGGTCAGCGGACCCGTGGCCAGGACGGCGGCGTCGGCGTGCAGGACGGAGCCGTCGGACAGCGCCAGCGCCGCTCGGGCACCGGCCCACGAGCAGCCGGTGGCCCGCGCCCGTACGTGCCGCAGCGCCGCCGCACCACGGGCCCGTACCGCCGCGTCCGCGAGCGCGTCCGCCAGATAGCCGCCGAAGCGCCCGCGCGGCACGAAGTCGGTGGCGGTCGCGCGGGGGTCGCCGTGGCGGACGAGCCAGCGCAGGAAGTGGCCGGCGTCGTCCGGGTAGCAACTCATGTTGCCCGCCGGGACGTTGAGCCGGTGCCGCGGGTCCTGTGTCGCGTACGCGGTCCCCGCGCCGGCCTCCGGGCCGGATCGACCAGCACGACCTCCAGCCGGGCGGGCCGCCGTGCGGCGGCCTCGCACAGATGCAGGGCGACGAGAGTGCCGGCGGCTCCCGCGCCGACCACGGCGACGGTCTGCCGGTCCTGGTGAGCTCGTAAGGACACCGCTTCCTCCAGTTCCTCCGGCGGGCGCATTCTCTACTAACCCGATGAACTATATGGAGATAGCGTTGCCCGTAGGGGCAGTTGAGGCGGGAGTGGCCCGCGTCGCGCGGGCGGCGGACGATGAGCGGGGGAGCCGGGGGAGCGAGGGAGCGGGGGAGAGCGCTGGCATGGGCGGCGTGAGACATTACTGCGCATGCGGATATCGGCGAGAGTGGACTACGCGGTGCGCGCCATGGCGGAGCTGGCAGGGACCGGGGCCGCGCCGACCAAGGCGGAGCACCTGTCGGCGGTCCAGGACATCCCGCTGCGCTTCCTGCTGTCCATCCTGCGCGAACTGCGCCAGCACCGGCTCGTGCACAGCGTCCGCGGACCCGAGGGGGCTACTTCCTGGCCCGGCCCGCCGACGAGATCACCCTCGCGGATGTGATCCGCGCCGTGGACGGCTCCCTGGCGAACGTGCACGACCTGAGCCTCGGCGGCCTCAGCTACCCCGGGGCGGCCGCCGCCCTGCCGGACGTGTGGCGGGCCGTACGGGTGAGCCTGCGTCAGGTGCTGGAACACGTCACCCTCGCCGACCTCTCCCGGGGGAGCTGCCGCCGGTGGTGCGCGAGCGCGCGCAGGAGTACATCGACGACGTCCGCTACCCGCCCAAGCCGGTGGCAGAGGGGCCCGCGCGCCCGGCGCCCTGACCGCGGCGCGGGCGCGGGCCCGGGGTGCTGCTGGGCGGCGGACGCGGATGTGGTCGACGTGATTCCCCGGGCAGTTGTGCCTGCCCCGGTCCGCTCCGCTCCTCCGGGGCATGATCGCCGGGCCGGTACAGTCGGGTCCCGGACGGGGGCACAGGGCCTCTGGTGGGCCGCCCGGCCGGAGACCGGCGGGGCGTACGGGGAGCAGGCGCACACCGATGGACGAACTCGCCGGGCGGCACCGCGAACGCGCCACGCTGGAGGACTTCCTCACCGGGGTACGGTCCGGAGCCGGCCGGGTGCTCGCGGTGCGCGGCGAGCCCGGCGTGGGCAAGTCCGCGCTGCTGCGGTACGCCGTGGCCGGGGCGGCCCCGGCCCGGGTGCTGCGGGCCACCGGGGCCGAACCCGAGAGCGGACTGGCTTTCGCGGCGCTGCACCAGCTCCTGCGTCCGGTGGCCGAGCTCGCCGACGCCCTGCCCGCCGCCCAGCGCGACGCGGTGCGCGCCGCCCTCGGCCTGACGGCCCCGGCGGCCGCGCAGGACCGGTTCCTCGTGTCGGCCGGTGTGCTGTCGCTTCTGGCCGAGGCCGCGCGACCGCACGGCCTGGTGTGCGTGGTCGACGACTTCCACTGGGTGGACCGGGCCTCCGCCGACGCGCTGCTGTTCGCCGGGCGCCGCCTGGACACCGACGCGGTGGGGCTGCTGATCGCCACGCGCGACACGGCGGACGCCCGGCACGCGTTGCGCGGCCTGCCCGATCTGCGGCTCGCCGGACTGGACGCGGCGGAGGCGGCCCTGGCACTGGCCGCGTGGACCGCGGTGGAACCGGCGCAGCAGGTCGCCGACCGGCTCACGGCCGCCACCGGCGGCAACCCGCTCGCCATGCTGGAGACCGCCGAACTCCTGACGGCCGGACAGCTGACGGGCCGTGAGCCGCTGCCCGACCCGCTGCCGCTGGGCGACGGCGTCCACGCGGTCTACGGCGAGCAGATCGCCCGGCTGCCGGACGACACCCGGCGGGCGCTGCTGGTCGCCGCGCTCGACGGGCGCGGCGAGCCGGGGGTGGTGCTCGCGGCGGCGGCCCGGCTCGGCGCACCGCCCGAGGCCGTACACGCGGCGGAGGCGGCCGGGCTGGTGGAGGTGGCGGCCGACGCCGTCGGCTTCCGGCATCCGCTCGTCCGCTCCGCCGTGCACGCCGCGGCCGGCCCCGCGGACCGCCGTGCCGCCCACGCGGCGCTGGCCGCGGTGCTGGACGAGACGGGCGACGCCGACCGGCGCGCCCGGCACCGGGCCGCGGCCGCCCTCGGCCCGGACGAGGACGTCGCGGCGGACCTGGCCGCGGCGGCGGACCGCGCCCGCACCCGGGGCGGCTACGCGGACGCGGCGGACGCCCTGACCCGCGCCGCCCGGCTGACCCCGGACCCCCGGACCCGAGCCCGCCGCCTGACGGACGCGGCCGTCACCGCCTGGCTCGGCGGCCGCCCCGGCCAGGCCCAGACCGCCCTGGCCGCCGCCGCGGAGGCGACCCGGGACCCCGCCGTACGCACCGAACTCGCGCAGCTGCGCGGCCGCTTCGAACTGACCGCGGGCGATGCCGCCGAGGCCCTGCGGATCTTCCTGGCGGCGGCGGACGGGGCGGCGACGCGGGCGCGGGGCGCTGATCCGGGTGCGAGTGTGGGCGCTGATCCGGGTGCGGGTGCGGATTCGGGTGCGGGTTCGGCGGGCGCGGACGGGACGGCGGCGGTCCGAGCCGAGCGCGCTGACCGCGCCGGGCTCGGCGACCGTGCCGGGCTCGGCGACCGTGCCGACGCGGTCGCCCATGCCACCGAGGCCGGGGAACCCGTGGCGGAGTACGGCCGGGAGGCCGAGCCCTGCGCGGCCCGGCCCGCCGCCGCCCCGGACGCGGCCCGGCACGCCGCCGCCCCGGCCGAAGCGCACCGCCAAGCGCTCCGGCAGGCCGTCTCGCTGCTCGCCGATGCCGCCGAAGCCGCCGCGTACGTCGGCGACACCGACGCCGCCGTACGGATCGGCCGCCGCGCCGAGGAGCTGGACGGGCCGTGGGACCCCGCGACCGCGTTTCTGCGGGACATGCTGGTCGGAGCCGGAGCGTTGCAGGGCGGGGACGCCCCGCGCGGGGTGCCGCTGCTGCGGCGGGCGCTCGCCGGCGTCCGGGGCGACGAGGACGACGCGGCCACCCTGCTGTGGGCGGCGAAAGCGGCCAGTCTGCTGGGTGAGGGCGACGCCGCCGCGGACTACGCCGCGCGGGCCGGAGGCGTGGCCCGGGTGTCCGGGATGACCGGCACCCTCCCCGTCGTCCTGGAGAACGCGGCCACCGCCGAGCGCATGAACAGCCGGTTCGCGCTCAGCGCCGCGCTGTCCACCGAAGGCCTCGCCCTGGCCCGCGCGTCGGGAGCCGCCAACTCCGCCGCCGCGCACCTGGCCAACCTCGCGGTCTGCGCCGCCGTCAGCGGCCGCGAGGACGACTGCCACGAGCACGCCCACCAGGCGCTGGCCATCGCGATCCCGCACCGGCTCGGGCTGCGGGCCGGCATCGCCTCCTACGCGCTCGGCGTACTGGACCTGGCCCTGGGCCGGTTCCGGCAGGCCCACGAGCGGTTCACCGCGCTGACCGCCGCGGGCCCCGGCGCCGGGCACCCCGTCGTCGTATGGGGCTCGGTGGCGGACCGGGCGGAGGCCGCCGTCGCCGCGGGCGACCGGGCCGCCGCCCGCGCCGCCGTCGACTTCCTCGCCCGCTGGTCGGCGCATGCCGCGTCGCCGCGCTCCCGCGCGCTCCTCGCCCGCTGCCGGGCGCTCGCCGCCGGGGACGACGACGCGGCCGTGGCCCTGCTCCGCGACGCGCTCGGGCTGCTCGCCGCCGACAGCGGCGCCGGGTACGACCGCGCCCGTACCGCGCTCCTCCTCGGCGAGCGGCTGCGCCGCGACCGGCGGGCCGCCGAGGCCCGCCCGCACCTGCGGCAGGCCGCGGAGGCGTTCCGGCGGATGGGCGCCGAGCCGTGGGAACGCCGGGCCCTGGGAGAGCTGCGGGCCGCGGGCGAGACCGCCGACCGGCCCGCGCCGGACGCCCTGGCCGCCCTCACCGCGCAGGAGCTGCGCATCGCCCGGCTGGTCGCCGAGGGCGCGTCCAACAAGGAGGTCGCCGCCCGGCTCTTCCTCAGCCCCCGCACCGTCGAATACCACCTGTACAAGCTGTATCCGAAGCTCGGGATCACCTCGCGCACCGAGCTGGCCCGCCTCGTACAGCGCACCGCCCCGTAGGGCCACCGGCCCGCCCCCGTAGGCCCCGTAGTCCGTACCAGTAGTCCTACGGATGGCACCGGTGCCGCGTCCCGGCAGAGTTCCTCCCGTTGGGGCGACACCGTCTCGGCGCAGGCGACACGACAAAGGAACACATCCACATATGACTGCTGACGCGCGGCTGATCCAGGTAGGCGACATCGAGCTGTGGACCGAGGAGTTCGGCGACCCCGCCCACCCCCCGGTCCTGCTCATCATGGGCTCGATGACCCAGGGCCTGCTGTGGCCCGACGAGTTCGTGGGGCGGCTGGCGGCCGCCGGGTACCGGGTCATCCGCTACGACCACCGGGACGTCGGCCGCTCGACGGCCCGCGACTTCGAGACCTACCCGTACACCTGGGCCGCGCTCAAGGACGACGCCCTGGGGCTGCTCGACGCCCTCGGCATCGACCGCGCCCACCTCGTCGGCCACTCCGCGGGCGGACTGATCGCCCAGTGGATCGCCGCCGAGCACCCCGAGCGGGTGCCCACGCTCACCGTGATCGGGTCCTCGCCGCTCGGCGGCCGCGAGGCGCAGGTGCTGATCCGGGCCCTGACGGGCGAGCCGCAGGAGGCGGGCAGCCTGCCGGAGCCGAGGCCGGAGTTCACCGAGTTCTTCCGGACGGCGATGGCCGCCCCGCCGCCCGCCGACCGCGCCGCGGCGATCGACTTCCAGATCGAGATGGCCAGGGTGCTGAACGGCACCGCCCTGCCGTTCGACGAGGACGCCCAGCGCCGCCTCGAAGAGCGGCTCTTCGACCGCGCCCGCGACCCCCGCGCGGCGGTCAACCACCGCCTCGCCGGAATGGCCGACCCCGAGGTCGAACCCGTCGGCGCCCTGGGGCGGGTGCAGGCACCCACTCTCGTGGTCGAGGGCACCTGCGAACCGGTCAAGCCGGGCCACGGCCGCCTCATCGCCGAGGCGATCCCCGGCGCCCGCCTCCTGACGGTCCCGGACATGGGCCACATGATCGCGCCGGAGGCCGTGGCGCCGGTCGCCGCGGCCCTGGTCGACCACCTGTCGGCGGCGGCCCCGCCGTCGCCGGCAGCGCACCGACGGTGACCGAACAGCCCGGGCGTCCGTACGGCGTACGCCCGGGCCAGGTCCCGTCCGGGCTCCGGGCCAGGTGTCGTCCAGGCCCGGGTCGGGTGTCGTCCGGACTCCGAGCCAGGGTCGTCCGAGCCCCGGGCCAGGTGTCGTCCGGGCCCCAGCGGGGCACCCGTGGAGCCATGGTGCGGCCCAATGACGAGGTCGCGGCCCTGCTCCAGGAGTACGCCGACCTCATCGCGATCACCGGCGGCGACGCCTTCAAGGCGCGCGCCTACGAGAAGGCCGCCCGCGCGATCGGCGGCTACCACGCCGACGTCTCCACACTCGACGCCAAGGGCCTGCGCGAGATCCCGAACGTGGGGAAGTCGATCGCCGACAAGGTCGTGGAGTACCTGCGCACCGGCCACGTGTCCACGATCGAGGAAGTCAGGGTCGCGATCCCGGCCGGGGTCCGCGAGCTGATGACCATCCCCATGCTGGGCCCCAAGAAGGCCATGGCGCTCTACGAGGAGCTGCGCATCTCCTCCGTGGACGAGCTGCTCGACGCCCTCCACGAGGAGCGGCTGCGCGACGTCAAGGGCTTCGGGAAGAAGACCGAGGAGAACATCCTGCACGGCATCGCCCTCATGCAGAAGGCGGGCGGCCGCATCCTCCTCAACGCCGCCATGGACGTCGCCGAGCAGGTCGTCTCCGAGCTGTCGCGGGTCACCGGGTGCGAAGGCTGCACGTACGCCGGATCGCTGCGCCGTATGAAGGAGACCATCGGGGACATCGACGTCCTCGTCGCCGCCGACCGGTCGGCGGCGTTCATGGACGCGTTCAGCGGTCTGCCGTACACCGCCGAGGTCATCGCGCACGGCGAGAAGAAGACCTCCATCCGCACCACCAAAGGGCTCCAGGTGGACCTGCGGGTGCTGCCCCCCGACTCATGGGGCGCGGGCCTGCAGTACTTCACGGGCAGTAAGGCGCACAACATCCGGGTCCGCGAGATGGCGGTGCGCCACAAGCTCAAGCTGTCCGAGTACGGCCTGTTCCACGCCAAGAGCGGAAGGAAGATCACCTCGCAGACCGAGGAGGAGATCTACGACCGGCTCGGCCTGCCCTGGATCCCGCCGACCCTGCGCGAGGACCGCGGCGAGGTGGCCGCCGGGCTGCGCGGCGAACTCCCCGAGCTGGTCACCGAGGAGGACATCCGCGGCGACCTGCACACGCACACCGACCTCACCGACGGCCTCGCCCCGCTGGAGGAGATGGTCGCGGCCGCGGCGGCCCGCGGCTACGCGTACTACGCCGTCACCGACCACGCCCCGGACCTCGTCATGCAGCGGATGACCGACGAGAAGATGCTCGCCCAGCGCGAGCGGGTGCGGGAACTGGACCGCGAGCACCGCCGGATGCGGGTGCTGCACGGCACCGAGCTCAACATCGGCCCCGACGGGGACGTGGACTGGCCCGGCGACTTCCTCGAAGGCTTCGACGTGTGCGTGGCCTCGGTGCACTCGCACTTCAGCCAGAGCCGGGAGGCGCAGACCCGGCGGCTCATACGGGCCTGCGAGAACCCGTACGTCGCGGTCATCGGCCATCCGACCACCCGGCGGATCGGCAAGCGGCCCGCCATCGACGCCGACTTCGACGCGGTGTTCGAGGCGTGCGCCAGAACCGGCACGGCGCTGGAGGTCAACGCCCATCCGGAACGGCTCG
Organism: Streptomyces sp. XD-27; assembly: GCF_030553055.1. Classification (NCBI taxonomy): domain Bacteria; kingdom Bacillati; phylum Actinomycetota; class Actinomycetes; order Kitasatosporales; family Streptomycetaceae; genus Streptomyces; species Streptomyces sp. XD-27. The sequence continues at coordinate 598,187 of NZ_CP130713.1, read as the reverse complement.
ACCTGGGCGACGAGGAGATCCTGCGCGCCAAGCGGTACGGGGTGAAGTTCGCGGTGAACTCCGACGCCCACGCCACCCCCCATCTGGCGTACATGCGCTACGGCGTGGGCACCGCGCAGCGGGGCTGGCTCACCCCCGACGACGTCATCAACACCTGGCCGCTCCAGCGGCTGCGCCGCTTCCTGCGCGAGGGCCGGAATCGATCACTCCACCAGGCGGATTCCACTCGTTCGTGAGAGAACAACTCCCGTTGCACGAAGGCACGTTCAGGCCCCTCGGTGAAGGAGTGCGGAGTCTCCCGTGGCATTGGAATTCCGAAATACGGCCGACGTGAAGAAGTTCACAGAAAGCCATCTCGGCTCTGAAGTCCGATGGTTGATGGTGCAGGATCTCCTCCCGGTACAAGATCCCGTCACCGAGGCGGGACCATCCGGGCGGACGCCGAGTCCTGCCGCCGCACCGGATGGCCGGACAGATACGCACAGCGGCAGGAGCGGGAGACCCAAGCACGGCGGACCACGAACACGGTGGTCCTTGGGGTGAAGCCACTTATGTGGCCGGGCAACTTCGCCGGCCCGAACCCGACAGGTCATCTTTCGCAGGCGGATGACGAAGGGCTTCGGCATGTCCGCGATTTCTCGCAAGACCGTGCTTCCCCGTATACCCGCGCTCATATCCAGGACGGGTCAGGTCTCGGCGCTCACCGTGGCGACCGTCACCGCGTCCCTGCTGGTCCCGGGTATGAGCTCCGACGCACAGGCGGCGACCTTGGGATCCAAGGCGCTCAAGATCGCCGCATCGAAGAAGGGCGCACCCTACTCGTACGGGGCAGCGGGCCCCAACCGGTTCGACTGTTCCGGGCTGACGCTCTATTCCTACAAGAAGGCGGGCAAGACGCTGCCGCGTACGGCGGCCGCCCAGTACAACAAGTCCCGGCACGTATCCTCGGGTTCTCGTAAAGCCGGTGATCTGGTGTTCTTCCATTCCGGCGGCAGCGTCTACCACGTCGGGATCTACGCCGGAAAGAACCAGATCTGGCACTCGCCCAAGCCGGGGAAGTCCGTCCGGCTGGAAAGGATCTGGACCCGCCAGGTGTGGTACGGACGGGTCAACTAGGCAATTCCGGGGCGGGCCAGGACCGCAGGGTGCGCCGACTGGTGAACCGGTGCTCGCGGCCGGTGACCGGGTCGGTGAACGCCAGCTCCCGGGCGAGCAGCTGCAGCGGTTCGCTGAAGTCGTCGGGGGCGGGATCGCCGACCACCGGGTAGACCGGATCGCCGAGGATCGGTACCCCGAGCGCGTTCATGTGCACCCGCAGCTGATGGGTGCGCCCGGTCACCGGGCGCAGCCGATAGCGGCCGAGCCCGCCCCGGTGCTCGACCAGCTCGACGCGGCTCTCGCTGTTGGGCGGGCCCGCCACCTCCCGCGCGGCCATCACTCCGCGCTCCTTGACGATCCGGCTGCGCACCGTCCGCGGCAGCGTCAGCCCGGGGTCGTGACGAGCGACGGCCTCGTACTCCTTGCGCACCGCACGGTCCTGGAACAGCGACTGGTACGTGCTGCGGTGCTCCGGCCGGATCACGAACATCACGACGCCCGCGGTGAGCCGGTCCAGCCGGTGGGCGGGGCTCAGCTCGCGCAGGCCCAGGTCCCGGCGGAGCCGCACCAGGGCGGTCTCGGTCACGTGGCGGCCACGGGGCGTGGTGGACAGGAAGTGCGGTTTGTCCACCACCAGCAGGTTCTCGTCGCGGTGGAGCACCTCCAGCTCGAAGGGGACCGGCACCTCCTCGCGCAGCGGCCGGTAGAACCACAGGAAGGCGCCGGGCGTGAAGGGGGCGCCGGGCGCGACGGGCCCGTCCGCCCCGACGATCCCGCCCTCGTCCAGCAGGGCGTCGACCCGATCGGGCCCCAGCGCGGGCAGCCGGTCGACCAGGTGGTCCCGAATCGTCGCCCAGTCCCCTTCGGCGGGCAGCCGCAGCCGGACCGGGTCGATGCCGTCGCGCTGCGGCAGGGGGCGGGCGGGGCGGTGGTTCTGCGTCTCATCGTGCTGCCAGCCTATGGCGTGCCCGGCCCTGGTCGGCCCGGCCGGCCCTTGCCCGGCCCGGCACCGGACCCCTGGGGCGGGGGTGGGCCGGGCCGCACGGGGTACTCGGAGGGCCCGACGACCCGGGCGGCGGGCGCCGGGCGGGTCCGGAAGGAGCAGCCATGCAGAAGGACACCCCCTCGCCGTGGGAGCACACCCCCTCTCAGGCCGAGGGAGAACGGGACGACGAGAACGAGACACCCGGCAGGAGGCTGCCAGGAACCGAGAAGCACCCGGACGTCCCGCGCACCACGCCGTCCCAGGCGGAGGGCGAGCGCGACGACACTCTGTGACCGCGACGGCGTACGGTTAGGGTCGGGGCGGGACCGGAAACGATCACGGGGAGCCGAGCGGACATGGGCGGGGACACGGGGGGAGCGCTGCTGCGCCTGAGCGGGGTGAGCCGTACGTACGGCGAACGGCAGGCGCTGCACCCGCTGGACCTCGACGTGGCCGGTGGCACGTGCACAGCGCTGTTCGGCCACAACGGCTCCGGGAAGTCCACCCTGTTGCGCATCGCCGCGGGCCGCGACGCGCCCACCACCGGCCAGGCCCTGTTCGCGGGCCGCCCGGTCCACGAGGACGACCCCGAGGTCCGGGCCCGCGTCGCCGTCGTCGGCGACATGGTCGCCTGCTATCCGGACCTCACCGTCCGCGAACATCTCGAACTGGTCGCCGTCGCCCACGCGGTGGCCGACGCGGACGCCTGGATCGACCATGTGCTGGCCGACCGCCGGCTGTCCGACCACGCCGCCGCTGTGCCCGGATCCCTGTCGTCCGGACAGATGCAGTCCCTGCTGCTGGCCGCCGCGCTCGTCCGGCCACGGGACCTGCTCATCCTCGACGAACCGGAGCAGCGCCTGGACCCCGGAGCCCGCGACCGCCTGGCCGAACTGCTCGTGGCCGAGAAGGCCGACGGCGTCGCGGTGCTCCTCGCCACCCACCAGGCGGAACTCGCCGAAGCGGTCGCCGACCGCATGGTGGCCCTGGAAGACGGCCGGGTGATCGCCGAGGGCACCCCCCAGCAGGTACTGACCCGCCTGGGGCTGCGCGCATGACCGACCGGACGAGAACCGCTGAGCAGGTGCCCGCGCGGGACACGGAGAACGACACGGCCGGGCCCGGCGCGGACGTTGCGGCCAGGCTCGGCGCGGACGTTGCGGCCGGGCTGGGCGCGGACGATGCGGCCGGGCACCGGGCGGACGATGCGGTCGCCCCGTACGGCGATGACGCCGCCGCGCCCGAGGTCGACGACATGTCCGCGCCCGAGCTCGGCGACACCGCCGCGCCCGAGGCCGACGACGACGTCTGGTCCGAGGCCGACGACGACCGCACGTGGGAGGCTCTGCGCTGGCTGCGGGTCAAGCGTCGGGAGCATCGCCGGCAGAAGAGCCGCGATCTCGCCGTCGCCGTCTACGGTGTCCTCCTCATCGTCGTCGGCTACGGCAGCGGCTACGCCTTCCACTTCGTGCGGCAGGCGCACCTCGGCGCCGACTACAGCGGGGCGGGCGAGGCCGTCCGGCAAGCCCTGCCCGCCGTCTTCACTCTGGTCACGGCCGCCGCCGCACTGCTCGCCGCCCGTGACGCGCTGTGGCGCGGCCCGGTCGTCGTCCCGGCCCGACCGTCGGCTGGCTGCTGGCCCAACCGGTCCGCCGGGCGGCCGTGCTGCGGCCGTGGCTGTGGCTCTCCGCCGGGCTCGCCGTGCTCCCCGCCCTGCTCCTGACGGCCGCCGCCGCCACGTTCCTGTACGTCACCGGCGTTGCCACGTTCGGCATGGCGCTGCTCGCCCTCCTTCCCGCCGCCGTATGCCTGCCGCCGCTGACGGTCGCGCTCGCCATGGCCGTGGAGCGCCGGCCCGGTTGGGCGGGGTGCGTACGGCGGTACACACCCGGCGCCGTCGCCCTGCTCATGCTGCTCACGGCGCAGACGGTGCTGGCGGCCCGGGGCCACCGGAGTTCCGTACTGGAGTGGTGTGAGCTGTGGTCCGGGCCGTGGGGCTGGGCGGCCCAGCCCGTGGTGCACGCCTGCGGCGGCACCGCCCCCGCGTGGCCGGCCGCCCTGGCGCTGCTGCTCGCCGCCACCGCCGCCGCCCTCGCGCAGGCACACCGCGACGGCGCCCGGCTGTCCAACGCCGAGCTGCGCCGCCGGGCTTCGACCGTCTCCGCGGTCACGGCGGGCCTGTGGACCATGGACCCGCGGGTCGCCAAGCTGGCGGTCGTGCGGGCCGCGGGCGGCGGCACGGCGGTCCGAGGTGTCCGGCTGCGGCCGCCGCGCGGCCGCCGGGCGGCGATCGTGTGGCGGGACGCGCTGGCCCTGCTGCGCGCCCCGGGCCTGCTGGGCAAGGCGCTCGCCTGGCTGATCTGCGCGTCCGCCACGGCCGGTGCGGCGGCCGCGCTCGGTGGCAGGGCGCGGGTCTTCCTGCTGGCGGTGGCGCTGCTCCTCGGCTACGCGGGGGTGGCCGCGCTCGCCGAGACCGCTCGTCTGGAGACCGACGACGTACGCCGCTCGGCCTGGTCGCCGGTGCGGCTGCGCCACCTGATGCTCCAGCACGCCGTCGTACCCGCGACGGTCGGTGCCCTGCTGGCGGCCCTGGTCGCAGTGCCGTACGCTGCGGCCGGCTCCCTGTGGCCGCTGCTGCTGATGCCGCTGTGCGCGCCGCCGCTCGCGGCCGCCGCGGTGTCCGGGGCATGCCGCGGGCCGGCGCGCACGGACCTGCTGTTCACCGGCGTCAGCACCCCCGTCGGCGACCCCGGTCCGCTGCTGTACGCCTTCTGGTACATGGCCGGGCCGTTGGCGGCGGTGGGGTCGCTGGCCTTTGTCCTCGACGACGCGCTGTCGCACGGGCCCGCCCCGGGCACGGCCGTACGCGTCGCGGCTGTCCCCCTCGCCCTCACCGCCGGGCTGCTGTTCCGCGCCGCCCGCTCCGCCGACCGGCTCGTACGGAACGCATGACGCCCGCGCTCGGGCGACGGCGCCCGGGGAGAGCGCCGAGCCTCGGACGGATCCGGGCCGGGCGTCATGCCGCCGCCGTCTCCTCCTCCCAGGCGAAGGGCCGCAACTGCTCGTCCAGTGGTGCCCCGATCAGCCGGTTCGCCAGCGTCGACATCGTGTAGGCGCCGATGCCCAGGACCACCTCCAGGGCGTTCTGAGCGGTGTAGCCCTGGGCCAGGAACGCCTCCACGGCGGCGTCGGGCACCGCCCCCGCGGTCGCCAGCACATCGAGGGCGAAGACCCGTATCGCCTCCAGGTGCGTGTCGTCCAGCGGCTGTCGCGCACGCAGGGCCGCGACCAGGTCGGGGTGGGCGCCGAGCGCCTGGAGTTTCGCGGTGTGCATCGCCACGCAGACATGGCAGGCGTTGCGGGTGGCGACGGTGAGGATGACGACTTCACGCTCCACGGGGCTGAGGCTCGTCGCCTCGAACAGCCCGCTGAGCTTGAGGAATCCGTCCAGCAGATGCGGCGAGGCGGCCATACGGCCGACGGCCGCCGGCAGATAGCCCAGCCGCTGGGCCACGGCCTCCATCGTCTTGCGGGAGGCGGCGGGCGCCGAGTCCGGCGTGTGGTCGGTGAACGCGTGCGACGGCATTGGGGCATCCTTCCGCGCGCCGTGACACGCCGTGGGATGCGGCGGGGACGGCACAGGCACTAAGATGGACAACGTGGTTGACCAAATCGTAAACCAGGTTGTCGAGTCGCGCAATGGCTGAACGCACCCCTGAATCAACGTCAGAAGCACCGCGAGAACCCCGCGATAGCGCCGGATTCGAGCTCCCGCTGCTGCTGTTCGCGGGATTCCGCTCGATCATCGACCGGCTGCACGCCGAGCTGGCACGCCAGGGCCACCCGGATGTCCGCCCGGCCTTCGGCTTCGCGATGCAGGCCATCGGGCCCGACGGTGCCACCGCGAGCGAGCTGGGGCGGCGGCTCGGCGTCTCCAAGCAGGCCGCGGGCAAGACGGTCGACCGCCTGGTGGGCCTCGGCTACGCCGAGCGGGCGATCGACCTGCGGGACGCGCGGCGCAAGATCGTCCGGCTCACCCCGCGCGGGATCGATTCCCTGCGCCGGTCCGCCGCGATCTTCGAGGAGCTGCGGGCCGAATGGGTCGCGGCGCTGGGGGTGGAGCGCGTCCGCGCGCTGGAGGCGGACCTGCGCACGCTGGCGCCCGGCGGCTTCTTCCGCCTCGACGTCGCGGGCTGGTTCGGCGCGTAACCGCCTCCGGCCGTCCCGGAAAGATGACAAGGCGTCAGGAAAGTTGGTGCCTGACCCTTGCCGACACAACCCGACCAGGTCAGGATCGGCTGCTGCCGGCACCGATCCGACCCGGGAGGCGTCATGCGTCCGCTCCGCGTCGCCACGACACTCGCCCTCGCAGTGGCCCTCCTCCACGCCGTCCCCGCGGCGGAACCGGCACAGGCGCTGGCACCCACGGAACGAGCTGCGCCGTCCCGCGACTGGACGCCACCGTCCGGCACCGTCACCACCCCCGACGGCGTCACGCGCCTCGCCGACCGGTACGGCCGCGCACTCCGGCTGCGCGGGCTGAACCTCGGCAAGACCGACACCGTGACCGAAGAGCACATCGCCCAGCTGGCCCGCGACGGCTTCGACCTCCTGCGGCTCAACATCCAGTGGGAGAAGGTCGAACCGCGCCGCGGCCGCTACGACACCCGCTATCTGCGCTCTCTCGACCGGGTCCTGGACTGGGCCGACCGCCACCGGGTCCTGGTCCTGGTCGACTGGCACCAGGACGTCTACGGCCCGGCGTTCGGGCACAACGGGATCCCCGCATGGGCCACCCGCACCGACGGCCTGCCCTTCGAACCGAACCCCGACGACTGGTTCGCGGACTACTTCCAGCCCGCCGTACAGGCCGCCTTCACCCACCTGTACGACGACGCCGACCTGCGCGCCGCCCAGACCGCCGCCTACGCCGAGGTCGCCGCCACCCTGCGCGGACACCGCTCCCTGCTGGGCTACGACCTGTTCAACGAGCCCTTCGGACCCGTTCCGGGGGACCCCACCGACCCCGACGACCAGGCCGACGCCGCCGCCGCGCTCGAACGCGGCCGGCTCGCGGCCATGTACCGCAGGCTGATCGGCGCCGTCCGCGCCGCCGACCCCGACGCGTGGCTCTTCCTCGAACCCACCGTCCTGGTCGGCCAGGGCGTGCCCACCAGCCTGCCCGGCTTCGACGACCCGCGGCGCGGCCCGGACCGCCTCGGCTACGCCCCGCACTACTACGACACCGCCGTCGAATCGGGCGCCGACTGGGACCCGTCGAGCCGCTTCATCGAGAACTACGAAGCCGCCATCGGCGCCTACCCCGCCGCCCACCGGCTTCCGGTGCTCGTCGGCGAATGGGGCCCGCCCAAGGCCACCAGCCCCGGAAACGCCGAGCTGATACGACGCCAGGTGGCCTCCATGGACGGCTTCGCCTCCGGCTGGGCCATGTGGTACGACTGCCGTGCCGAGGACGGCGGCGGCTACTGCGTCCGCGAGCGGGACGGCAGCCCCGCCCCCGGCAAGGAGCCCGCCTTCGCGCCCCACGCGCGGGCGGTGGCCGGCGCCCCGGGCCCCGAGTCCTACGACCCGGCCACCCGGACGTACACCCTCACCCTGACCGCCGACCGCACCACGCGGCGCGCCTGGACCCTCCTCAGCCTGCCCGCCACCGCCTTCCCCGACGGGGCGCGGGTCTCGGTGACCGGCGGAGGCACGGTGGTCGTGGCCACGCGGCCGGGCGAGGCGGAGGTGCTGCTCCCGGCGGCCCGTCCGGGCGCCACGGTACGGGTGACGGCGACCGCCCGCTGACCCTGGGGCGACGGCAGGAAAAGGTCTCGGCCCGCCGCCGGGTACGCCCGAATGCCGGTACCTCCGTCTGCCATTCGTACGTACAGCCCGGGCGCGGCCGGTGAACAGCGGGGGAACGGCGCCCGCCCTGAGACGCTCGCACCGTGATCCACGTGACCGAGCTGCTCAAGCGTCTGGTGATCGGCCGCGCCAAGCGCAGCGAGGAGCTGCACGAGACGCTGCTGCCCAAGCGCCTCGCCCTGCCGATTTTCGCGTCGGACCCGCTGTCCTCCGTGGCGTACGCCACCCAGGAGATCCTGCTCGTCCTGACCCTCGGCGGGCTGGCGTATCTGCACTTCACCCCGTGGATCGCCGCCGCCGTCGTCTTCCTGATGACCGTCGTGGTGCTCTCCTACCGCCAGGTGGTGCACGCCTACCCCAGCGGCGGCGGCTCCTACGAGGTGGCCTCCACCAACCTGGGGCCCGCCGCCGGGCTCGTCGTCGCCGCATCCCTGCTGGTCGACTACGTGATGACGGTGGCGGTCTCGGTCGCCTCGGGAGTGGACAACATCATCTCGGCGGTGCCCGACCTGGACTCCCACCGGGTGGGCATCGCGCTGGGCTTCGTGGCCCTGCTCACCGCGGCGAACCTGCGCGGCATCAGGGAGTCGGGCCGGGCGTTCGCCGCCCCGACCTACCTGTTCATCGCCGGCGTGCTGATCATGGTCGGTACGGGGCTGTTCCGGTACCTCGTGGGCGACGCGCCGGTCGCCGAGAGCGCGGCGTACGACATCGAACCCGAGCCCGGCGACGCGGACCTGGCCGGACTGGCCCTGATGATGCTGGTCCTGCGCGCCTTCTCCAGCGGCTGCACGGCGCTGACCGGAGTCGAGGCCATCTCCAACGGCGTACCGGCCTTCCGTAAGCCCAAGTCGAAGAACGCGGCGTCCACGATGGCGGCGATGGGCCTGATCGCCATCGCGATGTTCAGCGGCGTCACCACGCTCGCCGTGGTCGCCAAGGTGCACATCGTCGAGGACCCCTGCCACCTCGTCGGTCTCGCCGACTGCGGGGACCACACCCAGCGCACCGTCATCGCCCAGCTGGCCGCCGCCGTCCTCGGCGGCGACAGCAGCGTCGGCTTCTACTACATCCAGGCGGCCACCGCCCTGGTGCTGATCCTGGCCGCGAACACCGCCTACAACGGCTTCCCGCTGCTGGGCTCGATCCTCGCCGAGCACCGCTACCTGCCGCGCCAGCTGCACAACCGGGGAGACCGGCTCGCCTTCTCCAACGGCATCCTGGCGCTGGCCATCGTCGCCGGCGCCCTGCTGTGGGCCTACAAGGCCAACGTCACCGACCTCATCCACCTCTACATCCTGGGCGTCTTCACCTCCTTCACGCTCTCCCAGTCCGGCATGGTCCGGCACTGGAACCGCGCACTGCGCGCCACGCCGGACCCCGCCGCCCGCCGCCGCTACCACGTGGCGCGCGTCGTCAACGCCACCGGCGCCGTCATCACCGGCCTGGTCCTGGTGATCGTGCTGGCCACCAAGTTCGTCCAGGGCGCCTGGCTGGCGGTGCTCGCCGCCGTCCTGCTGTGGCTGATGATGCGCGGCATCCGCCGCCACTACGACGCCACGGCCGCCGAACTCGCCGTCACCGACCCGCGCGACGAACTCGCCCCGCCCTCCCGGGTGCTGGCCATCGTCCTGGTCTCCACCGTGCACAAGCCCACCCTGCGCGCCCTGGCCTACGCCCGCGCGCTGCGCCCGGACCGCCTCGAAGCCCTCACCGTCGCCGTCGAACGCGAAGAGGCCGCCGAGCTGGAGCAGCGCTGGGCGCAACTGGACGTCGACGTGCCGCTGAAGGTCCTCGACTCCCCGTACCGCGAGATCACCCGGCCCGTGGTGGAGTACGTGCGCTCCATCCGGCGCACCAGCCCGCGCGACGTGATCAGCGTCTACATCCCCGAGTACGTGGTCGGCCGCTGGTGGGAGAACCTGCTGCACAACCAGTCCGCGCTGTGGCTCAAGAGCCGACTGCTGTTCACGCCCGGCGTGATGGTGACCAGCGTGCCGTGGCAGCTCAGCTCCTCCATCCGCGCCGACCGCCCGGCGCCCCGCGCCCCGGGCTCGGTGCGGCGCGGCGAGCCGCCCAGCCCCGCCGCGTCCCACCACCGGCCCGGCACGCGCTGACGAACGCCTAGCGCGAGAGGGCCACCGGGTCGTCCTCCAGCGGCAGGCTGTCCATGAAGGAGCTGACGGAGAACACCGCGCGCCCCGGACCGGGCGGCCCGTATCCGGGCGGCGAGGTCAACCCGAACTCCTCCAGCGTCGCGCGGTACACCTCCAGCAGCCGGATGTGGTACTCCAGCGGCGCGCCCTGCGGATTGGCCTTCCCCAGCGGGGTGGTGGGCTCCGGGCACCAGGTGGTGAACCGCGGGGTGATGCCCCGCGACATGAAGTACCGCAGCCCCTCGGCCGTGGAGTCGATCGCCTCGTCGACGGACGTGAAGCCGAACGGCTCCGCCATCTCCACGCCCGCGACGAAGTTCGGGATCACGTTGCGCGGGCCGAAGACCTCGGCGGAGTCCAGGATCCGCCGGTGCCACTCGTCGCGGCCCACATAGCGCTCCTTGCCCGGGCAGTACAGCTCGAACAGCCGCCGGTCCCACACCTCGTAGTTGGGGTGGTAGATCCGCACCCCGTAGTCGTGGAACCGCTGGACGTCGGCCTTGGGCAGGGCCTGCGCCACGACCTTGCCGATCCACCGGCCGGGGAAGCGCTCCTCGATGGCCTGCGCGTAGTGCCCGTAGAAGTCGGCCTCGTCCCGGCCCGCGACCTTGGAGGTGATGGAGCCGCCGGTCAGGGTGTACGCCGTGGAGGCGCGGGCGGTGTCGTACTTGTCGATGATCTCCAGTGCCTCCAGCACCTCCTCCACCGGCTTGACCCCGGTGTAGGGGCGCCCGGCCGCCTTGTGCTGGCGCCAGTTGTGGTTGATGTCGCAGTACTGGCACTCCTCCTTGGCGCCGAAGTACTGGCAGACGCGGAACACCGTCAGATAGATGAGGTAGCCCCACTGGATGGTCGGCGCGACCTCCATCACCGACTTTCCGCCTGACAGCTTGTGCCGGTAGTACTCGGGCATCGGCGGCAGCCCCACGTCGGCGATCCGCGTCCCGTCGAGATAGAGCCCCAGCGCGCCGTCGTCGCCCGCCATCACCCGGTACGGGGAGGCGGGGTTGACGCGCACCGAGACCACCGTGCGGCGCAGCTCGTAGGGCCCGCCGGTGAGCACGATCTCCTCCGGCGGGCGGCGCAGCGCCGCGGCGCCCAGCTCGGGCAGGGTGCGGTGGTCGAAGGAGAAGATGAAGTACGACTTCGGCTTGACCTCGCCGGACGCCTCGTCCGCGCTGTCGCTGAGCGCCGACTCGTCGAAGGCGATGCCGCCGCGCAGCAGGTCCTCCTTGATCACGGCTTCACGTGGCACATGGGGGAAACGCCCCATCAGATCCTCGACCAACGCGGTACGGCTCTGCATGCGCGGCTCCTGCCGTCGTTCCGTTACTCCCTGCGGCCCATTCTGGCAACCCCTGCGTACCGCTTTGCGCACCGGGGTCCTGTTGTGTCCTCAGGTGCCGGGGGGCCGCGTCCTCAGCTGCCGAGGGGCCCGCGCAGGCCCCGCCACACCGGCGCGCGCAGCCGCCCCCCGCGGGTCCATTCGAGGAACTCCACCTCGCCGCCGAGCACGGGCCGCACCCAGCGGACCGGCTGGGTCAGGTCGACGGCGCTCGTGTCCTGAAACGGCGGCGCGGGCGTCTGAAGCGGGCACAGCAGTCCGGCGAGGCGGCGGCTCTCCTGCTCGGAGAAGCCCGTGCCCACCGACCCCGCGTAGCGCAGTCCGCCCTCCCCGCCCACCCCGACCAGCAGCGAGCGGACCGCGGCGGCCGCGGGTCCCTGGGCACCCAGCCGCCGACGAGGATGTCGACCGTGCGGACATGCTTGGTCTTGATCCAGTTACGGGACCGCCGACCGGGTTCGTAGCGCGAGGACACGCGCTTGGCGACCACGCCCTCCAGACCCTGCTCCCGGGTCCAGGCCAGGGCGGTCTCACCGCGGCCCGGCGGCCAGTACGGGGGGACGGCGACGTACGGGGCAGGGAACACCAGCCCCTCCAGCAGCCGCCGCCGCTCGGCGTACGGCAGCCCCACCGTGGACCGCCCGGCCAGATGCAGCACGTCGAAGAGCATCAGCGTGACCGGTACGGTCCGCGCCACGGCCCGCACCCGCGCCGGACGCGTGAGGCCCATCCGCTGCTGCAGCCGCCCGAAGTCGGGGCGGCCGCGCTCGTCCAGGGCGACGATCTCGCCGTCCAGGACCGCGGTGAGCCCGGGCACGGCGACGGCGCCGAGCTCGGGATACTCGGCGGTGATCCGCCGACCGGTGCGGCTGACCAGCCGCGCGGTCCCGTCGCCCGGCAGATAGGCCAGCGTCCGGACGCCATCCCACTTGACCTCGTACGCCCAGTCGGCCGCGCCCGTCGGCAGCGCGCCCAGGGTCGCCAGCATCGGCGCCAGCTCCGGAAGCCCCGGTGGCGCCGAACCGGCCGCGGAGGTGGACGGGGGAGAGGCCATACCCGATCACACAGCAGCAGCCCCGCACCCCGGGCGGCCGACGCGCCGCACGGAGGTGAAACGATCCCCGCATGGTGGACACGTGCGTCCCGCGCGGGTTCCGGAGTGGTTGTCAGACCGCCCCGCTAGGTTGCCGCCATGACGGAATTCGTACTGGTTGCAGGCGCGTGGCTCGGATCGTGGGCGTGGGACGAGGTGGTGCCGCGGCTGCGCGAGGCCGGTCACGGCGCCCACCCGTTGACGCTGTCCGGCCTCGCGGACAGGCAGGGGGTGCCGGCCGGGCAGCAGACCCATGTCCAGGACATCGTCGACCAGGTCGAACGCCATGACCTGCGCGACGTCGTCCTGGTCGGGCACAGCTACTCGGGCATTCCGGTCGGTCAGGCCGCCGAGCGGATCGGCGACCGGCTGGCCCGCGTGGTCTTCGTCGACTCCAATGTCCCGGCCGACGGCGAGTCATTCGTCTCCGGCTGGTGGGAGGGCCCGGCGAAGCTGGAGGCTTCGATCATCGGGAACGGCGGCTTCTGGGCGCCGCTGACCGCGGCCGACTGCGACGGCCAGGGCCTCACCGACGAGCAGATCGCACGGCTCGTGGGTGGCGCGACGCCGCACCCGGGCGCCTCTCTGGCCGAGCCGGCCGTGCTGGCGCGGTCACTGGGCGAGCTTCCGGCCACGTACATCAAGTGTCTGCTCGACGGCGCCGAGCCGAGCGACGACGTGGCCGAGCTGCTGACCAGCGAGCGCTGGCGGCTGGTCGAGATGGACACCGGCCACTGGCCGATGTTCTCCCAACCGGGCGAGCTGGCGCGGATCCTGCTCGACGCGGCCGGGAGGTGACCGCGGTTCCCTGCCGAGGCCGTCGTCCGGCTCGGTGGCGATGCCGCCCTAGCCGCCGGCCGTCTGCCACTCACCGAGGCCCGGCAGCAGCGACTCCGGGCGGACGGGCAGGTCCCGTACGCGTACGCCGGTCGCGTGCCGGACCGCGTTGGTGACGGCGGCCGCCGTGCCGACGATGCCGATCTCGCCGATGCCCTTGGAACCCATCGGATTGAGCAGGGAGTCCCGCTCCTCGACCCAGTACGCCTGGACGTCGGGCGCGTCCGCGTTCACGGCCACGTGGTACGACGCCAGGTCGCGTTCGGCGTGGTCGCCGAAGGCCGGGTCCATGGTGCTGTGCTCCATCAGGGCCATCGACAGGCCCATCGTCATGCCGCCGACCAGTTGGGAGCGGGCCGTACGCGGGTTGAGGACCCGGCCGATCGCGAAGACCCCGAGCAGCCGCCGCACCCGGGTCTCCCCGGTGTCCATGTCCACCGCCACCTCGGCGAACTGCGCGCCGAAGGCCCGCCGTGCGACGTCCTCCGAGAGGGCCGCCACCTCGTCCTCGGTGTCGACCCGCACCGACAGCCCCGACTCCGGCAGCGGGCCGCGCTGTTCGGCCACGGCGCGCGCCAGCGAGCGGCACGCCTTGTGCACGGCCCAGCCCCAGGACGCGGTCCCGGCCGAGCCGCCCGCCAGCGGCGCCCGCGGCAGATCGCTGCACCCGATCTCGATCCGCACCAGGTCCACCGGGACGTCGAGGGCGTCGGCGGCGATCTGCGCCAGCACCGTGCGCGCCCCGGTGCCGATGTCGGTGGCGTTGACCCGGACCTCGAAGCCGCCCCCGGCGGCGGTGCGGGCCTCGGCGTGCGAGGGGCCGACCTCCGCCGGATAGCCGGAGGCCGCCACACCGGTGCCGATCAGCACCCGGCCCGCGGCGCGGCTGCCGGGGCGCGGATCGCGGTGCTCCCAGCCGAAGCGGCGCGCCCCCTCCCGCAGGCAGTCGGCCAGCCCGCGGCTGCTGAACCGCCGCCCCGAATCGGGCTCGACCGGGGAGTCGTTGCGCAGCCGCAGCTCCACCGGGTCGATCCCGCAGGCGACGGCCAGCTCGTCCATCGCCGACTCCAGCGCGAACATTCCCGGGCACTCCCCGGGCGCCCGCAGCCAGGACGGCGTCGGCACGTCCAGCCTGGTCAGCCGGTGCGTGGTGCGGCTGTTGGGGCTGACGTACATCGTCCTGGAGGGGAGCGCGGCCTGCTCGGTGAACTCCCGTACGGTCGAGCTGTACGTGAACACCTCGTGCGCGAGCGCGGAGATCCGGCCGTCGGCGTCCGCGCCGATCCGCATCCGCTGCTCGGTGCCCGCCCGATGCCCACCACTGCCGCCATCTGTGGCCGGGGCAGCGCCAGTTTGACCGGACGGCCGGTGGCCATGGCCGCCATCACCGCCAGCACCACGTGCGGCCGCGGCGTCCCCTTGCCGCCGAACCCGCCGCCGACGTGCTCGGACACGACCGTGATCCGCTCCGGTTCCAGGCCGAACAGCCCGGCCAGGGTGTCGCGGACCAGAGTGGCGCCCTGGCTCGAGTCGTACACGCGCAGCCGCCCGCCCGCCCACACCGCGGTCGCGGCATGCGGCTCGATCGGGTGGTTGTGCAGGGCGGGGATGCGGTAGACGGTGTCGATCCGCACCGGCGCGGCCGCGTAGGCGGCGTCGAAGTCGCCGCGCTCCCGGTCGGCGGGGAAGCCGCCGTTGGCGTGCTCCGGCGCGTACAGGCCCGGATGGGCGGCGTGGAACCGGACGTCGTGCGGCTCCTGCGCGTACTCCACGTGCACCGCCTCGGCCGTGGCCCGCGCCGCCTCCACGGTGTCCGCGACGGCGAGCGCGACGAACTGCCCGCGGTGCGCCACCCGCGGCGACTGGAGCACCAGCAGCGTCGGGTCGTCGGCCCCGCCCAGCCGGGGCGCGTTGTCGTGGGTGAGCACGGCCAGCGCGCCGGGTTCGGCCAGGGCCCGTCCGGTGTCGATCGCGGTGATCTGCCCCTTGGCGATCGCCGCGGGCACCGGCCAGGCGTGGACGCAGCCGTCGACGGGGTGCTCGGCCGCGTACCGGGCGGCGCCGGTCACCTTCGCGCGGCCCTCCAGCCGGACCACCGGCTCCCCGGTCCCGCCGTGGCTCATGGACCCTCCTCGGTAGGGGTACGGTCCGTGTCGCCCTGCGCGGTAGGGTCCGCGCCGCCGTGCGTGGCAGGGTCCGTGTCGCCCTGCCCGGTACGGTCCGTGTCGCCCTGCGCCGTGGTGAGCCCGGCGAGGGTCCGTACCGCCACATGGCGCAGCAGCGGCAGTTTGAACGCGTTGTCGCGCAGCGGCTCCGCCGGGGCCAGCTCGGCGTCCACGGCCGCGGCGTACGCCTGCTCGGTGGCCGGGCCGCCCAGCAGCCGCCGCTCCGCGGTCCGCGCCCGCCACGGCTTGTGCGCCACCCCGCCGAACGCGAGCCGCACCCGGCGGACGGTGCCGTCCGCGACCTCCAGCGCGGCGGCGGCCGAGACCAGCGCGAACGAGAACGAGGCCCGGTCCCGGACCTTGCGGAAGGCGGAGTACGCGGCCTCCGGCACCTCGGGCAGCTCGACGTGGGTGATGAGGTCGCCGTGGGCCAGCTCGGTGTCGCGGTCCGGACGGTCGCCGGGCAGCCGGTGCAGCTCGTCGAGGGGCACGGTGCGCGGCCCGTCGGGTCCCAGGATGTGGACGTCGGCGTCCAGCGCGGCCAGCGCGACGGCCATGTCGGACGGGTGCGTGGCCACGCAGTGCTCGGAGGCGCCGAGCACGGCCAGGTCGCGGTGCACGCCTTCCCGCGCCGGGCACCCGGTGCCGGGGGCGCGCTTGTTGCACGGCTTGCCGGTGTCCTGGAAGTACAGGCAGCGGGTGCGCTGGAGCAGGTTGCCGCCGACGGTGGCCGCGTTGCGCAACTGGCCGGAGGCGCCGGACAGCAGCGCCTGGGAGAGCAGCGGGTAGCGGAGGCGCACCGCGGGGTCGGCGGCCAACTCGCTGTTGGTGACGGTGGCTCCGATGAGCAGCCCGCCGCCGGGCGTGGGCCGCACGCCGCCGTACGGCAGCCCGGTGACGTCGATCAGCAGCTCGGGGCGTTCCACGCCGAGCTTCATCAGGTCCACCAGGTTGGTGCCGCCGGCCAGATAGCGGGCCGTGGGGTAGGCGCGCAGGGCGGCCACCGCCGCCTCGGGGTCTGCCGCGCGCTCGTACCGGAAGGCCTTCACGGGGTATCACTCCCCGCGCCGCCGGCCGCCCCGCCCGGTCCGGTGGCTCCTCCGGCGGCCGCTCCCTGCCGTCCGGTGGCTCCTCCGGCGGCCGCTCCCTGCCGTCCGGTGGCTCCTCCGGCGGCCGCTCCCTGCCGTCCGGTGGCTCCTCCGGCGGCCGCTCCCTGCCGTCCGGTGGCTCCTCCGGCGGCCGCCGCTCTCTGTCGTCCGGTGGCAGCTCCGGCGCCGGCGGCGTCGCGCACCGCGCCGACGATGTTCACGTACGCGCCGCACCGGCAGAGGTTGCCGCTCATGCGCTCCCGGATCTCCGCCTCCTCGGGCGGCACGGGCGCGCCGGCGGGGTGGCCGCGGTCGGTCACCAGGCTGGGCAGGCCGGCCGCCAGCTCGTCCAGCACACCGGCGGCGGAGCAGATCTGACCGGGCGTGCAGTAGCCGCACTGGAAGGCGTCCCGCTCCAGGAACGCCTCCTGGAGCGGATGCAGCCGCGACCCGTCCGACAGGCCCTCGACGCTGGTGATCCGCGCGCCGTCGTGGGCCACGGCCAGCAGCAGGCAGCTGTTCATCCGCAGCTCGTCCACGAGCACCGTGCAGGCGCCGCACTGCCCGTGGTCGCAGCCCTTCTTGGCGCCGGTCAGATCCAGCCGCTCGCGCAGCACGTCCAGCACGGTGGTGCGGTGGTCGACCACCAGGTCACGGGCGGCCCCGTTCACGTACAGCGTGATCCGGGACGTGTGCTCCGCCGTGTCCGCCGCGTCGGACGTCTCCATACCTGCCTCACCTGCCTCCTCGCCCGGCCGGGCGACCGTCGGCGCGGGCAACGTCCGCACACCGGGTGCGGACATGACTCCGGTATCCGGAAGGGGAGCTTCCGAAACGGTGGTGGCGGCACGTCACCCGCAGGCAGGCCCGCCCTTCGTGGCGTGATTGGCGCGAGGGCCTGCGGGAACCCGGTCGGCGAGGGTCCGGGACGCCGACCGAGGGGTGCTGATCATGCGCTACGAGGAACTGACAGGTCTGGTCCAGAACCGGGCGGGGCTGCCCGACCGGCAGTCCGCGGAGCGGATCCTCCGGGCGGTCCTGGAGACCCTCGGCGAGCGGATCCCGGACGGGCTGGCTGACCATGTGGCGGCGCAGCTCCCGGGCGAGGCGGCGGTGTCCCTGCGGCGGGCCGGGCTGTCCCACGAGGGCTCCCCGGAGGAGCGGGCCTATCGGCGCGAGCACGGTGAGCGGTTCGACCTGACGGGGTTCGCGGGGCGGGTGGCGTGGCGCGCGCGGACATCGGAGGAGCGGGGGCTGGAGGAGGCCGCGGCCGTCTTCGAGGTGCTGGACTCGGCGGTGAGCCCCGAGCTGTCCGAGCGGCTGTACCACGCGCTGCCGCACGACATCCGGGAGCTGATGCCCGAGGGGCGGGTCACCGGCCGGTGACGCCCTGGCATGCCGTTCCCTGTTGGTTTGGGTAGATTCATGGCGATGCCGCTTTGCATCATGTAAGGAAGGGCGCAGCGATGGCGGGTAATGACCTGGAAGCCCTGCTCGGCGGGCTGCTCGGTGCCGGACGTGGTGGCCCGGCGCATCTGATGGGGTCGCTGCTCAGTGCCCTCGGCGCCGGCAGCGGCAGCGGGGGGAACGCGCTGGACCGGCTGATGGAGCAGCTGCGGGACGGCGGGCTCGGTGACCAGGCGGATTCCTGGGTGAGTACGGGGGCCAACGACCCCATCAGCGGCCCGGAACTCGCGCAGGGACTGCCGTACCAGGTGCTGGAGTACGTCGCCGAGGAGGCGGGCATCTCCCCGGAGACCGCCGCCGACCAGCTGGCCGAGGTGCTCCCGGAGGCGGTGGACAAGCTCACCCCGGACGGCACGGTGCCGCAGGGCTCGCTGGAGGACGCCCTCACGGAGCGGCACGGCGGCTGAGCCGTACCGCTCCGCGCGACGCGGCGGCCGGATCACCGGCTGGGCCGCGTCCACAGGCGCAGCAGCCGGTCTCTTACGCCGGCCGATCGCCGATCGCCCTCGGCCACTGCGGCCCGCTGCTGCCACCGCCGTGACCGGTACGGCGGCGACCTGGCAGCCGGCATGGGTCCGGCCCGTGGGCCCTGAGGTCACGGCCCGGCCCTGGGGCCCTGGCGTCACGTGGCGGGGCCCTGGCGTCACGTGGCCAGGACCGTGAAGAGCCCGCCGTCCGGGTCGCGCAGCGTGGCCTCCTTGCCCAGCCGGGAGGCGTGCGGCGACTGCGTCACCGTGCC
Source organism: Streptomyces sp. XD-27 (assembly GCF_030553055.1). Classification (NCBI taxonomy): domain Bacteria; kingdom Bacillati; phylum Actinomycetota; class Actinomycetes; order Kitasatosporales; family Streptomycetaceae; genus Streptomyces; species Streptomyces sp. XD-27. The sequence goes on along the minus strand of NZ_CP130713.1, from coordinate 579,343 downwards.
CCCGGCGGCCCGCGCCGCGCGCACCGCCTCCTCCACGTCGGCGACCTTGAAGTACACGTGCCAGCGGGGGCGGACATGCGGGTCGGGCGCCGCCTCCACGGCGCCGCCGCTGATCCCCGCGACCTCCACCGACTCGGCCCGGACGATCACCTGGTCGCCCTTGTAGACGACGTCGCAGCCGCCCTCGCCCTCCGAGGCCCAGTTGAGCACCCCCGCGTAGAAGATGGCGGCGGCGAAGGTGTCGCGCGTGCGCAGCTCCAGCCAGGCGGGCGCGCTGCCGCGCCCGACCGACCAGTGCGGCAGCTGCCCCTGCCAGATCCCGAACACCGCGCCGTCGGGGTCCGCGGCGAGCGCCGCCCGGCCCTTGCCGAAGTTGATCGGGCCGACCGCGACCGTGGCGCTGCGCTCCCGGATCCGGGCGGCCGCCGCGTCGGCGTTCTCCACGGCGAAGTACGGGGTCCAGGACACCGCCATCTGGTACGTGTGCGCGACCGCGCCGATCCCCGCCACGGGCGCCCCGTCGGCGAACGCGACGCAGAAGCCCTCCTCCGGCGCCCCGGAGCGGAACGTCCAGCCGAGGACCGATCCGTAGAACTCCTGGATCGTCTCCATGTCCCGGGACATCAGACTCACCCAGCAGGGCGCTCCCACCACTGCTTCTCTCGTCGCTCTCGCCGCACTCGCCGCCGACATGAGACTCGCCCAGCTCCTCTTCCGCGCCCACACCGACGTGCCCTCCGCCCCGCGGTGGCAGAGGGTACGGGCCACGATCGTCACAGCCGCTGAGTACGGGTTCCCAGGTCACACCGGCACTAACTCACTCTTTCGGGGTGCTTGGCGGGCGCCGTTCACATGATCGGGCCACCGGGTTTGCCCCTGGGGATCTCGGGTACCCCGGTAGGCCCACCCGCGAAGGGAGGAAGACATGACGAGCCGCACTCCGCAGGAGCCGGGGCCGTCGCGCGTCGTGGTCGTCGGCGCCACCGGCAACGTCGGCACCGCGGTGGTGCGCTCGTTGGGAGAGGATCCCGCGATCGGGTCGATCGTGGGGATCGCCCGGCGGGAGCCGCTGTGGGACGCGCCGAAGACCGCTTGGGTGAGCGCGGACATCGGGGCGGACCAGGCGGACCTCGTCGGGCACTTCGCGGGGGCGGACGCGGTCGTCCACCTGGCGTGGCGGTTCCAGCCCGCGCGCGACCCGGCCACGACCTGGCGGACGAACGTCACCGGCAGCCTGGCCGTCTTCGACGCCGTGGCGGCCGCGGGCGTGCCCGCCCTCGTGTACGCCTCGTCCGTCGGGGCCTACTCGCCCGGCCCCAAGGACCAGGCGGTGGACGAGAGCTGGCCGACGCACGGCTGGCCCGAGGCCGCGTACCCCCGCGAGAAGGCGTACGTCGAGCGCGTCCTGGACGCCTTCGAGTTGCGCCACCCCGGCGTGCGCGTGGTGCGCATGCGACCCGGCTTCATCTTCCAGCGGGCCGCGGCCGCCGAGCAGCGCCGGCTGTTCGCCGGGCCGCTGGTGCCGGGCCGGCTGGTCCGCCCGGGGCTGGTGCCGGTGGTCCCGGACCTGCCGGGCCTGCGGTTCCAGGTGCTGCACGCCGACGACGCGGCCGAGGCCTACCGGCTGGCGGTCACCGGGTCCGCACGCGGGGCGTTCAACCTCGCCGCCGATCCGGTCGTGGACGCCCGCCTCCTGGCCGAGCTGCTGCGGGCGCGGGTGGTGCGGCTGCCTGCCGCCGCCGCGACCGCGGCCCTGTCCGCGCTGTGGCGGCTGCACGCCGTCCCCGCCACACCGGGCCTGCTGCGCACGGTCCTGCGGCTGCCGGTGATGGACACCGGCCGCGCCGCCGAGGTGCTGGGCTGGCACCCCCGGTACAGCGCCCGCGAGGCGCTGGCGGAGCTGCTGACCGGCCTCCGGGAGGGGGCGGGGGCGCCGACGCCGCCGCTGCGCGGTCGCGGCCGCGGGTGGGAGGCCATGCCGGGCTGGTAGCCGCCGCATGAGGTCCACAAGGCCGGTTCGGCGTCGAGGTCCATGTCGAGGTTCATGAGGCCGGTTCGGCGTCAGGCCGGGTCGGCCATGACGCGGTCCCGCAGCGTGGCACAGGTCCGGCTCAGGAGCCGGGAGACGTGCATCTGCGAGATCCCGAGCTCCTCGGCGATGCGGCTCTGCGACATGCCGCGGAAGAAGCGGAGGTAGAGGATCTGCCGCTCCCGGTAGGGGAGGCTGCGCAGCTGGGGCTTGAGCGCCTCGCGGTCCACCACCCAGTCGTAGCCCGGTTCCAGGTCGCCCAGTGTCTCGGTCAGCGAGTAGCCGTCCTCGGTGCCCGGCAGCTCGGCGTCCAGGGAGAGCGGCGAGTAGCTGTTCATCGCCTCCAGGCCGAGCCGCACCTCCTGGTCGCTCAGGTGGGCGTAGGCGGCGATCTCCTGCACGCTGGGGCCGCGCTGGTCGAGCGAGTACGACAGCTCCCGTTCGGCGACCCGCACCTGGTTGCGGAGCTCCTGGACCCGGCGGGGCACATGCGTGCCCCACATATGGTCCCGGAAGTGCCGCTTGACCTCGCCGACGACCGTGGGGACGGCGAAGCTCGCGAAGGTGTTCCCGCGCGCGGGGTCGTAGCGGGCGACGGCCTTGACCAGCCCGAGCGCGGCGATCTGCTGGAGGTCCTCCAGGGACTCGCCGCGGTTGCGGAACTGCCGGGCCAGCCGGTCGGCCATGGGCATCCAGGCGCTGACCACCTGCTGCCGGAGCGCGTTCTTCTCCGGACCGTCCGGAAGCGCGGCGATCTTCTCGAACATCTCCGCCGTGTCCGGGGCGTCGTCGTGCGGATGCCGCGCCGAGGGACGCCTGGCCTGTGTACGTACGCTCATGTCGGAGAGCTCCAGGATCGGTGGTGAGCGGAGCACCAGCGGGAGCGTGCGCGACCGGGACCCAAGGCGACGGTCCCGGGTGCGACCGGACCCGCGGAGAGTGCCTCCGGTCCGAAGCACCTGTTGTGTACGGGCCACGTGTCAATGCCGCGCTCCAACGGGACGAAGCATGACAATCAACCCATCACCTCCACCGTAGCCATCCTGAAAGATCACCGCATCCGGCTGACTCCGCGGCGCTGCCTCGGGCGGTGAGCCATCGGAGGGATGCCATGCGAGAACCCCGGCGGCGGGTCGCCGCCGCGTCCGTGCTGGCCGCGCTCGTGCTGGTCGGCGGCGCCGGCTGCGCGACCCTGGGCGAGCGGCGTTCGGCCGCCCGCGCCGCCGCCCTCGGGTTCGAGCGGGCGCTGCTGGCCGCGGACGGCGCCGCCGCCTGCGCGGCCCTGGCCCCCGAGACCCGCGAGGAGGTGGCGCGGTCCGCCGAGTCCCGCTGCCGCGAAGCGGTCCTGGCGGAGGAGCTGCCCGCCGCGGGTGCCGTGCGCGAGGTCGATGTCCACGGCCGGCAGGCCCGTGTGGTGCTCGCGTCGGACACCCTGTTCCTCTCGCGCTTCCGGGCGGGCTGGAAGGTGGTCGCGGCGGGGTGCGTCCCGCGCCCCGGCCGCCCCTACCAGTGCACCGTGAAGGGCGGGTGGCGGCCGCCGATGAGGACGATGTTCACCCTGTGCCTGCTGATCATCGCGGCCGGGCTCGCGTACAGCATCGTGCTGGGGGCGATCCAGCGATGACATCCGTGCGCGGGTTCGTGCGGGAGAACGGGCTCGGTCTGGCCTTCGGCAGCGCGTTCCTGGTCGCTCTGGCCGGTCAGGCGGTCGCCGGCCACGCCGAATTCAACAACGAGCTCACCGCCGACGGGCTGCAGCCGATGGGCTTCGGCGCCTACCTCGCCTCGTCGGACTTCGCCGTCGACGTCATGGAGAACTGGCAGTCGGAGTACCTGCAGTTCTACCTCTACCTCTACCTCTATCTGACCGTCTGGCTGGTGCAGCGCGGCTCACCCGAGTCCAAGGCCCTGGGGCGGGAGGGGCACGAATCCGACGAGGAGCAGCGCATCGGCCGCTACGCCACGGCCGACTCGCCGCGCTGGGCCGGCGTCGGCGGCTTCCGGCAGAACCTCTACGCCACCTCCCTCGGCCTGGTCATGGGAGGGGTCTTCGTGCTGTCGTGGTTCGCCCAGTCCATCACCGGTGTCGCGGCCTTCAACGAACGGCGGCTGCGCGGGCTGGAGGCGCCGACGAACTGGGGCGGCTACCTCGGCTCGGCCGACTTCTGGAGCCGTACGCTGCAGAACTGGCAGTCGGAGTTCCTGGCCATCGCCTCCATGGCGGTGCTCTCGATCTACCTGCGGCAACGGGGGTCGCCCGAGTCCAAGCCGGTGGGAGCCCCGCACGCCGCGACGGGGGTCGCGGGCTGAGGGGCCCTTGGCCTACTTCCCCAGGGCGTTCTTGAGCTGCTCCTTGTTCATCTGGGACCGGCCCTCGATGTTCTTTTTCTTGGCTTCCTCATAGAGCTGGTCCTTGGTCGGGCCCTTCGGCCCCGACGGCCCCGACCGCTGCCCGCCCCGGCGGGAGGAGGACATGTCCTGGATCGACGTACGGCTCGCGGTGCGCGACTCCCCGGAGCGGGCGCGCTCCTTGTTCACCGTCCGGGCGGCGATCTCCTTCGCGCGCTTGTCGCTCTCGCCGCGCTGCTTCGCGCTGTCCTTGATGTGTTCGTACTGGCGTTCGCGCTTGGGGCTCGATCCCCTGGGCATGACGGGACACCTCGTTCTCTTCCCCGTTCCCTGCTGTGACGCTTCCGGGTTCCCCGGCCGACCGATCCCTAACGGCACCCGCGGGCCGCGTTTGACGGCCTCGGAAGCGGTTACCCGGGAGCAATGAGTGCTCAGCTGAGTTCGGCGCGCGTCGGGGTCTGCGTCTCCGGGGACCGGGACGACGCGTACCGCGTGTTCGACGTCCTCAAGGCCGCGTTCCCGGCGACGAACGCCGGGGTGCGCGAGAAGGCCACCGTCTCGCCGCCGGACGCCGCCGCCCACGGCCCCACGGTCTGGTCCATCGTGGTGGAGGCGAGCGGCCGCGGGACCGCCGAGGGCCCGGTCGGGCTGGACGAACCGATCGCCGTCGACCTGTACGGCACCGGTCCGGAGCTGCGCTGGGTGCGCGACGTGCTGGAGAGCGCGTTCGGCATCGACAGCGAGCAGCACGTCTCGGGCGAGCACGAGATGGAGGTCCGGCTCCGGCTGAGCCCGACCGTGACGAGGTAGCCCGACCGCGACGAGGGTGACCACACCCGGGGTGTGCGCATTTCAGCCAAGTCCAGGGGTGGTATCTTTCCGGAGATTTCGTCTCACAATGCGCTGTGTCGCGGCGAGTTGCGATCGTGGAGGCAGCTTCCGGCGGCTCCACTGCGTCTCTCTTTGGAGAGAGCCAGAAAGGAGGGGCGTCGTGAACTGCACCCAGTGTGGAGCCCCGGTCATCCAGGGACCGAGCGGCAGTTGGAGCTGCAACAACTGCGGAGCCGCGGGTTGAGGTCCGTCCCCGCCGTACGGCGGGGACGGTTCCTCATGCCGCCCGGGGCCGAAGCCGTTTCACCGGCGGCCGGCGGGCGGGCGTGAAGCCGCTCACACGATCCCTTCCGCTATCTCCTTCTGCTCACGCGCCGTCCCGTACGCGGACGGCGCGCCCTGCGGCGTGCCGTACGACCGGCGGGCGACGTACCACCACGCCGTGGCCAGCAGCAGCACCACCGCCAGGGCGACCGCCGCGTAGTTCATCGAATCGACCGTCACCGGGCGGGACTGCGGCAGGCAGAACAGCACCGTCACCACCGCCACCCAGCACACGGCCACCCAGCCGACCGGCCGGCTCCAGCGACCCAGCCGCCAGGGGCCGGGCCGGAACCGGTCCCCGGCGCGCAGCCGCAGGAAGATCGGGATCGCGTAGGCCGGGGTGATGCCGATGACGTTGATGGCCGTCACCGCCCCGTAGGCCGTCTCGGAGTACAGGGACGGCGCCGCGAGCACCGCGGCCACGCCCACCGACAGCCACACCGCCGCGACCGGGGTCTGCGTACGGGAGCTGACCCGCCGCCAGAGCCCCGAACCCGGCAGCGCGCCGTCCCGGCTGAACGCGAACACCATCCGGCTGGCGGCGGCGACCTCCGCGTTGCCGCAGAACAGCTGCGCCACGATCACCACGAGCAGCAGCAGCTCGGCGCCGGTCGTACCGAGCCCGTCGAGGAAGATCTGGGCCGGCGGCACACCCGTGTCGCTCTCCAGCGTGCCGGAGTAGTCCTGGATGGCGAAGGTCAGCCCGGCCAGCAGCACGAACCCCGCCAGCCACGACACCCAGATCGAGCGCACTATGCCGCGGGCCGCGGACACCGACGCGCGCGAGGTCTCCTCCGACAGGTGCGCGGAGGCGTCGTAGCCGGAGAAGGTGTACTGCGCCAGCAGCAGCCCGATCGCCGCCACGTACAGCGGGTTGGACCAGCCGGTCTCGTTGGCGAACTCGGAGAACGCGAACGACGCCGAGCGGTGCTGGTCCGGCACCACCGCCAGGGTGGTCACGATCACCGCGACGCCCGCCAGATGCCACCAGACGCTGATGGAGTTGAGCACGCTCACCAGCCGTACGCCGAACAGGTTGAGCACCGCGTGCAGCAGCAGGATGCAGCCGAATATGACCATGGTCTTCTCCGGAGTGGGCTCGAACCCGAACTCCAGGTTCAGCAGCGCGCCCGTGAACAGGGCGGCGCCGTAGTCGATGCCGGCGATGGCGCCCAGCAGTCCGAGCAGGTTCAGCCAGCCCGTGTACCAGCCCCACTTCCGGCCGCCGAGCCGGTCGGCCATGTAGTACAGCGCCCCCGACGTCGGGTACGCGCTGGTGACCTCGGCCAGCGCCATGCCGACGCACAGCACGAAGAGCCCGACACCGAGCCAGCCCCACAGCATCACCGCCGGGCCGCCGGTCTTCATGCCGAACCCGTACAGCGTCATGCAGCCGGACAGGACGGAGATGACGGAGAAGCTGATGGCGAAGTTCCCGAAATCGCCCATGCGGCGGGCCAGCACCGGCTGATAGCCGAGCTCCCGTAACCGCTGCTCCTCGTCCCGCTGTTCGGATTGGCTCGAACTCGTCCATGTCGTACGGGACATATGCGTACCTCCGGAAGGGAGAGGGTGTGGGGGGACAGGGGGACAGCCGGGGGGGAGAGAGCGCGCGTGCGAGCGCTCAGCCGTGGGGCGCGGGGCCGGGGTCGCGTCCGCGCCCGGGATCCGGGTCGCGGCCCGGGCCGGGGCCCGGGTCGCGCGCGGCGGCCAGACAGCGGCCCCGGGCGCGCAGGAAGACCTCCTCGGCCCGCTCGGGGCCGCCGTCCGGGCCGTCGGGGTGCCGGTGCGCCCACGGCGCCGGGGTGAAGTAGGGGCCGAGCGCCGCGAACACCCGGGCCGCGTCGGCGAACCGCAGCGCACCCCAGAGCGCGTGCGCCAGGTGGTTCAGATCCAGCAGCGAGGACGCGGCGGGGTCGGCGTGGTCGAACCAGTCCCGCAGCGCCCGCCGCGCGTCCCGGACCGCCTCCTCCGTGGTCCAGTGCAGATCCAGGGCCCGCTTGTAGCCGTGCCCCTCCCGGAACCGCTCGACGTGCACGTACAGCGGCATCGCCTGGAGCGCCGAGCCCACGGGCGCGCACGAGGCCACCCACTGCGCGTAGTTGACCGCCTCCGCGAGCGGCCCGCCGTCGCGTCGCGCGTACACGAACTGCAGCATCCGGTGGTACGCCTCCCGGTTGAACGGGTCCCGCCGGTGCGCCTCGCCCAGCAGCCCCCACGGACCCGGGAACAGCATCGGCTCCGGCGGCCGCAGCCGGTGCTCCGCCAGGTGCTGCCGGTGGTCCAGCTGCGCCAGGGCCAGCAGGCAGATCCACGGCACCGGGTCGGCGGGCGCGCCGCGCGCGGCCGCGTGGCACGCCTCCCACGCCTCCTGCCGCAGCTCACGGGTGTGCCGGTGGCCTTCGCGGTGGGCGCGTACGGTGCGCTCCACCGCGACTCTCGCGCGCATCACCAGCGCGGCGGTGCTGTCGGGCTCCTCGACCTGCCAGGTGCGCACCACGTTGGACCCGGCCGCGGCCGTCGCCAGCACCTGCGTCCGCCGGGTCCACGACGCCCAGTCCGCGGTCTCGGCCAGCAGGTTCCGCATCGCGACCCACCGCCCGGTGCGCAGGTCCTGCAACGCGATCCGCAGCCCGTTGTCGTAACCCGCCGGGTGGTACACCGGGCGGAACCCGTCCTCGGGCATCAAGCGGCCGCCGCGGCGGCACGAGTGGGGGAGCGGCGGGCGGAGCCGGTGGCGCCGCCGCGGCGTCCGGCGGGAGTCGTGCTGGTCATAAGTCCTCGGAGTCGGCGGGACGCGTCCTGTCCGGGTGCGTGACCGGCCCGCGTCGCGCGGGCGACGTGCCGGAGGGCGGACGCGTCGTGGGGGGTGACACGGTCAGGGAGGTGACGTTCTCGTGCGGGTGACGCTGTCGTGTGCCCCTCTCGTACGGTGCCGCGGCTGGATCCGGAAAGCCCTCCGGCGGACGGACGTTGGCGTTCCGCGCCCGGACGTTGGCGTTCCGCCCGGCAGTCTAGAGTCGGGGCGGCGGCACTCGGGCGACTTTCGCGACGCCCGCGCCGCCGACAGCCCGTGCCGAGTGAAGGAGTCCCGACATGACCGGTCCCGTACTCGCCGTCGACCAGGGCACCTCGGGGACCAAGGCCCTGGTGCTCTGCCCGGAACGCGGAGTCATCGGCTCGGGCACGGCTCCGGTACGGCCCCGCTACGGAGCGGACGGGCTCGTCGAGGCCGACCCGGCCGCGCTGCTCTCCTCCGTCCTCGACGCGGGCCGCCGCGCCCTGGCCGAGGCGGGCGAACCGGTGGTCGCCGCGGGCCTGGCCAACCAGGGCGAGACCGTACTTGCCTGGGACCCGGTGACCGGCGCCGCGCTGACCGACGCGATCGTGTGGCAGGACCGGCGGGCGGAAGGGCTGTGCGCGGAACTCGCCCCGCACGCCGACACGTTGCGGGAGCTCACCGGGCTGCCCCTGGACCCGTACTTCGCGGCCCCGAAGATGGCCTGGATCCGCCGCCACCTCACCCGCGACGGGGTGGTCACCACCAGCGACGTGTGGCTGACCCACCAGCTGACCGGGGCGTTCGTGACGGACGCCGCCACCGCCGGCCGCACCCAGCTGCTCGACCTGGACGACGTCTCCTGGTCCCCGCCCGCCTTGGAGGTCTTCGGCCTGGAAGGGGAGCGGCTCCCGGAGATCGTGGACGCGGGCGGTGACTTCGGCACCACCAGCGCCTTCGGCGCCCCCGTCCCCCTCACCGGCCTCCTGGTGGACCAGCAGGCCGCGTTGCTCGCCCAGAACGTGACCGAACCCGGCACAGCCAAGTGCACCTACGGCACCGGCGCGTTCCTGCTCGCCCAGACCGGCGACCGGCCCCGGCGCAGCACCACCGGCCTGGTCAGCTGCGTGGCGTGGCGGTTCGCCGGACGCACCAGCTACTGCCTCGACGGCCAGGTCTATACCGCCGCGTCCGCCGTACGCTGGCTCGTGGACCTCGGCGTCATCCGCGGCGCGGAGGACCTCGACCCGGTCGGCGGCTCCGTGCCGGACACCGGCGGCACCATCTTCGTCCCGGCACTCGCCGGACTCGCCGCCCCCTGGTGGCGCAGCGACCTGCGGGGCTCGCTGACCGGACTCGGCCTCGACACCTCCGCCGGGCACCTCGTCCGGGCCCTGTGCGAGGGGATCGCCGCCCAGATCGTGGAGATCGCCGACGCGGCCGCCGCCGACACCGGGACCCCGCTGACCGCCCTGCGCGTCGACGGCGGCCTGACCCGGTCCGCACTGCTCATGCAGACCCAGGCGGACCTGCTGCAACGACCGATCGAGGTCTCCGCGCTGCCGGACGTCACCGCGCTGGGCGTGGGCACCGCCGCCCGGCTCGGCCTCGACCCCCGGCTGTCGCTGGCCGACGCGCTGCCCGAATGGAAGCCGGCCGCCGTGTACGAACCGCGCGTCACCCCGGACGAGGCCGCGGAGCGCCGGGCGGCCTTCCGCGCGGCGGTGGCGGCGCTGCCCGCCCACCGCGCGTGACAGCGACACGTACCTTGCCGGGCGTGACTGCCGGGCCTGGGCAGACACGTACCTGCCGGGCGTGACTGCCGGGCCCGGGCACGCTTCCCCCCACCCCAGCACGTTCCACCGAACGAGGGACCGCCATGACCCTGACGACCAACGGTGACCTGCCGGACGACGTGTACGACGTGGCCGTCGTCGGCGCCGGGGTGGTGGGTACCGCCATCGCCCGCGAACTGGCCCGGCATCCGCTGCGCGTCGCCCTCCTCGAGGCCGCCCACGACGTCGGCGACGGCACCTCCAAGGCCAACACCGCGATCCTGCACACCGGTTTCGACGCCGTACCCGGCAGCCTGGAGGCGCGCCTCGTCCGCGAGGGGTACCGGCTGCTCACCGCGTACGCCGCCGAGACGGGCATCCCGGTCGAACCCGTCGGCGCCCTGCTCGTCGCCTGGGACGACGAACAGCTCGCCGCCCTGCCCCGGCTCGCCGCCAAGGCGGAACGCAACGGCTACCACGACGCCCGCCTGGTGGACGCGGCCGAACTGCGCGCCCGCGAACCCCGGCTGGGGCCCGGCGCGCTCGGTGCCCTCGACATCCCGGGCGAGAGCGTCATCTGCCCGTGGACCACGGTCATCGCCTACGCCACCGAGGCGGTACAGGCCGGAGCGGACCTCCACCTCAACTGCCGGGTCGAGTCCGTCCGGACCCCCGCCCGTACTCTCGCCCGTACCGAAGCGGCCGCGGACCACCACGAACTCGCCACCAGCCGGGGACTCCTGCGGGCCCGTCACCTGGTCAACGCCGCGGGCCTGCGCTCCGACGAGATCGACCGGCTGCTCGGCCACGCCGACTTCACCGTCACCCCGCGCCGCGGCCAGTTGATCGTCTTCGACAAGCCCGCCCGCGACCTGGTCCGGCACATCCTGCTGCCCGTGCCCACCGCCCTCGGCAAGGGCGTGCTCGTCACGCCCACCGTGTTCGGCAACGTCCTGCTCGGCCCCACCGCCGAGGACCTGGACGACAAGCGGGCGACCGGCTCCACCGTCGACGGCCTGACCGCGCTGCGCGCGGGCGCCGCCCGCATCCTGCCGGACCTGCTCCGCGAGGACGTCACCGCCGTCTACGCCGGGCTGCGCGCCGCCACGGAACACAGCGACTACCGCATCACCGGCCACCCCGGCCAGCGGTACGTCACGGTCGGCGGCATCCGCTCCACGGGGCTCAGCGCGTCGATGGCCATCGCCCGGCACGTCACCGGCCTGCTGGCCGAGGCGGGCCTCGCCCTGGGGCAGCCGCGCGAGCCGGCACCCCCGCGCGTACCGAACCTCGGCGAGGCGTTCCCCCGCCCGTACCAGCGGGCCGCTCTCATCGCCGCCGACCCGGCGTACGGCACGCTCGTCTGCCACTGCGAACGGGTGAGCCGCGGCGAGATCCGCGACGCGCTGGCGTCTCCCGTACCGCCCGCGACCCTCGACGGACTACGCCGCCGCACCCGCGCGACGGGCGGCCGCTGCCAGGGCTTCCACTGCGCGGCGGCGATCCGCGACCTGCTGGCCGAGAGCGCCGCGGGCAGCGGCTCCACGGCGGACGGGGGCACCCGTGCGCGTACCGCACCGACAGAGCCCGGAGCAGGCGGCCCGGGGAGTGACGTCCGGGCGCGCCCCGTCCCCGCGCCTGCCCCCACGCTGGTGCCGCGCACCGCACAGCCACAGGCGGGACCGGTGCATCCGGCACCCGCCGCCCCGGCCCGCGCCGACGACGCTCGCGCGACGGGTGCGGAGCACCCCCGCACGGCTTCCGCCGACGACGGCTGCATCTCCACCCAGGACTCCTGCCCGGCTTCCGCCGACACCCGCCCCGCGGCCCGTGTCGCCGCCGCTCGCGGCACGGCGTCCGACGACGCCCGCCGCACCCGCACCGTCGACGTACTCGTCATCGGCGCGGGTCCGGCCGGGCTGGCCACCGCCGCGCGGCTGGCCGAGGCCGGCGCGGGCACCGTCGAGGTGCTGGAGCGCGAACAGTGGGCCGGTGGCGCACCGCGGCACTCGCACCACACCGGATACGGCCTGCGCGACCTGCGCCGCCCGCTCAGCGGCCCCGACTACGCCCGCCACTGGGCCGACGCGGCGGCCCGCGCCGGCGCCCGCCTGCGCACCTCGGTCACCGCCACCGGGTGGGCCGGGCCGCTCGCCCTGGACCTCACCGGGCCCGGCGGCGCGGAGCGCGTCACCGCCAAGGCCGTCGTCCTGGCCACCGGCGCCCGTGAACGCCCGCGCAGCGCCCGCCTGGTCCCCGGCACCCGGCCCGCCGGGGTGTTCACCACGGGCGAGCTGCAACAGACCGTCAACCTCTATCGGCAGCCCGTGGGCTCCCGCGCCGTCGTCGTCGGCGCCGAACACGTCAGCTACTTCGCGGTGCTCGCCCTGCGCCGCGCCGGTACCGACGTCGTCGCGATGGTCACCGATCTCCCGCGCCACCAGACGGTCCCGGCGTTCGCCGCGGCCGCCCGGCTCCACCACCGGATCCCGCTGCTCACGGGCGCCACGGTCACCGAACTGCTCGGCCGCGACCGGCTGACCGGCGTCAGGCTCCGGCGGGCGGACGGCCGCACGACGACCGTCGGCTGCGACACGGTCGTCTTCACCGGGGACTGGGTCCCCGAACACGAGCTGGCCAGGACCGGTGGGATCGCCCTCGACCCCGGCACGGCGGGCCCGGCGGTCGACCCGTGGTTCCGCACCTCCCGGCCCGGTGTCTTCGCCGCGGGCAACCTGCTGCACCCCGTGGAACCGGCGGACGCCGCCGCGGGCGACGGACGGGACACGGCCGAGGCGGTGCTGCGCCACCTGGCCGGTGTGCCCTGGCCCGGCGCCTGGCTGCCCGTCGAGGCGGCGGCCCCGCTGCGCTGGGTGGCACCGAACCGCATCGACCCCAGCGGACCGCAGCCCAGGGGCCGTCACTTCACGTTGCGCGTCACCGAGTTCCACGCCCGGCCCCTGCTCGTCGTCGCCCAGGACGGCCGGGAACTGCACCGCGAGCGGCCCTGCCGCATCGCGGTCCCGAACCGGCCGCTGCGGCTGTCCGCCGACTGGACGGTCCGGGTGGATCCCGGCGGAGGCCCGGTACGGATCGCCGTCCAAGGCGCCGCCCCACCGTCGGCCCCCCGGTGACGGTGCCGACCCACTCGCCCGGCGGACCCGTTCAGCCCCGCAGGAACTCGGCCTCCACCTCCGGGTCCAGACCGACCGGCGGCCGGTCGGGCCGCTGCGGCGCCACCCCGCCCAGCTCCTGGAGCCACTCCCACGTGTCGGCCACCGTCTCCGCGACGGGGCGGCACCGCAGCCCGGTAGCCAGCGCCTTGGACACGTCGTGCCGGAAGATCGAGTCGTACAGCTCGCCCGGCGGCAGCCAGACCGGAAGCTGCGACCACGGCTCGATCCCGGCCGCCAGGATCCGCTCCGGGTCGGCCCAGCGCAGTTCGGCCGTGCCGCCGGTGACCCGCGCGCAGGCCTCCAGCAGCTCCCCGATCGTGGTGTGCCCCGGCGGGCCGACCAGGTTGTACGCCCCGCCGAGGCCGCTTTCGGCGGCGTCCAGGATCCAGGCCGCCAGGTCGCGTGTGTCGATGTACTGGATGCCCAGGTCGCGCGGGCCGGGCGCGAGCACCGGACCGCCGCGCGCCAGCCGCCCCAGCCACCACGGCAGCCGCCCGATGTTCTCACCGGGGCCGAGGATCAGCCCCGCGCGCGCCAGCAGCGCGCGCTCCCCGAAGGCGTCGAGGACGGCCAGCTCGGCGCCGCGCTTGGCCTGTGCGTACTCGACGTCGCCGTCGTCGGGCGAGGCGTCCACCACGGGGGCGTCCTCACCGCGCCCGACGGGCACGGGGTGCCGGTAGACCGACCCGCTGGAGACGTACACGTACCGGCCGACGCGGTCGGCCAGCAGCCGCGCCGCGTCCCGGACGACCCGTGGGGCGGCCGACCAGGTGTCGACGGCGACATCCCACTCGCCCTCGGCGAGGGCGGCCGGCCCGTCCTCGCCGGTACGGTCGCCGTGCAGGGCCGTGACGCCCTTCGGCGGCTCGTGGCGGCCGCGATGGAAGACCGTCACCTCCCAGTTCCGTGCGAGGGCCGCCTCGGCAACCGACCGGCCCACGAATTCCGTACCACCCAGGATCAGGAGTCTCATGGCGGCGACTCTGCCTGCCGAGCGGGCCCGTTGGGAACACCTGCATGCTCTCAGCAGAATCGCCCGGAGCTGAACCGGCCCTGAGGCCGGGGCGGTTCAGCTGCTGGCGTCCCCATCGCTGACGCCGCCATCGCCGACGTCCCCATCGCTGACGTCCCCATCGACGTAGACCCAGGCTCCGTCGAGGCGGACGAAGCGGCTGTTCTCGTGCAGCTCACCCGGCCGGCCCTGCGCGGTGTAGTGGGCGCGGAACTCGACCGTGCCCTCGTTGCGGAAGGCGCCCCCGTCCGTGCTGCCGAGGATCTCCAGCCGCCGCCAGCGCAGCTCGGGGTCGAAGTCGACACCGGGCGGCCGCGTACCGGGGTGCCAGCTGCGGAGCAGATACGCCTCGTCGTGCAGGGCGAACGCGCTGAAACGGGAGCGCATCAACTGCTCGGGGGTCGCGGCCCGGGCCTGACCGCTGTGGAACCGGCCGCAGCAGTCGGCGTAGGCGGCGGGCAGCCCGCAGGGGCAGCCCGCCGGGGTGCGGTCGGCGGCCGGGCGCGGGCCTGAGCGTGGGCCTGAGCGTGGGCGGGAGGTGCGTCGGGACATGGCCCCATTGTCTCTCGCGGCCGAGGAGCGCAGGCGCCGTGTCCTCGCCGAGCGGTGCCGGACCACTCGACGTGACGGACCACCGGCGTGGCGGACCACTCGGCGTGACGGACCACCGGCGTGGCGGACCGCTCGTCGTGACGGGTCGCTCGGCGTGGCGGACCCGCTCGGCGTGCTCGCGGTCAGTCCTCCTGGTCGTCCCGTGCCGCTGCCCCAGCCGCTGCGGCCCGCGACGCCTCCAGGCCCCGCAGCCGGTCGAGGTCGCGCCGGTCCCGCTTGGTCGGGCGGCCCGCCCCGCGGTCGCGCACGGCGACCACCGCCACCTCCTCGCGCGGCGGAGGCGGCGGGGACTTGTCGACGTAAGCCTCGGCGGCGACGGGGGCGCCGACCCGCTTGCGGACGAGGCGGGAGACGACGACGATCCGCTCACGTCCCGCGTGCCGCAGCCGCACCTCGTCGCCCGGACGCACCCCGTGCGCGGGCTTGACGCGTTCCCCATTGACCCGGACATGCCCGGCCCGGCAGGCGGTCGCGGCCAGCGACCGCGTCTTCGTCAGCCGTACGGACCAGATCCAGCTGTCGACCCGTACGGTCCCTTCGTCAGAAGCCACGCACCGAGTCTATGCCGGGGTCGGCAAGGGCACCGGGAATATCGCGGCCGGGCCACGGGGCGGCTCCCCCGGGGGAACCGGACGAGGGCCGGCTGGAGGCGGGATCGGGCAAGGCCGCGGGAACCGGATGCGAGACCGGACCAAGGCGCGAAACCGGATGTGGGACCAGACCAGGGCGCGGGACCGGACGCGGGTAGGAACTCCGCATGGCCCCTCCGCCTCCGACTCCCGCCACGCCCCCGGCCCACGCCTTCCCGCTGCCCCCCGAGGACCGCGCGCTCAGCCCGTTCACCGGGCTGACCCGCGCCCACTGGGAGGCCGTCGCCGACGGCCTCCTGGCCGCCGTGCGCCCCTACGCCACGCCCGGTCAGGCCCTCATCCTGCTGCCGGGCGCCCGGCCCAGTGTGTCCGGGCCGCGCTCGGACGGCCTGGAGGGCTACGCCCGCACGTTCCTGCTGGCGGCCTTCCGGGTCGCGGGCGCCCAGGGAGACGACCCGCACGGGCTGCTGGACCGGTACGCCGACGGGCTCGCGGCGGGCACCGCCCACCCGGTGACCGCGACCGACCGCGCGCCGACCGCCGCGCACCCCGAGGCCTGGCCGGCCGTCACCGACCGCGGGCAGGCCATGGTGGAGGCCGCGTCCGTCGCGCTCGGCCTCCGGCTCACCCGGCCCTGGCTCTGGGACCGGCTGGACGACCGGGTGCGCGAGCGCGCCGCCGCCTGGCTGAGCGGCGCACTGCGCCACGCGCCGTGCGACAACAACTGGTGGCTGTTCCCGCTGACCGTCGGCGGGTTCCTCGCCGAGGCCGAGGCCGAGGCCGAGACCGGCGCGGCCGGGACGCCCGCCCTGGATGCGACCGGGACGCCCGTCCTGGACACCGACACCGGCGCCGCACGCCGGGCCGTGGACCGCGGACTGGAGCGGATCGAGCGGTGGTGGCGGGGCGACGGCTGGTACACCGACGGGCGCCCCCGGGCCTTCGACCACTACAACGGCTGGGCGCTGCACTTCTACCCCCCGCTGCACGCGCATCTGGCGGGGGACCAGCGGCTGCTGGCCCGCTACGGTCCCCGGCTCGCCGGCCAACTGCGCGCGGCGGCCCTCCTGTTCGGTGCCGACGGCGCCCCCGTCCACCAGGGTCGCTCCCTCACCTACCGGTTCGCCACCGCGGCGGCGCCCTGGCTCGGCGCGCTGACCGGCCACACCCCGCTGGCCCCGGGGACCACCCGGCGACTCGCCTCCGGAGTGCTGCGGCACTTCCTCGACCGGGGCGCGGCCGCCCCACACGGGCTGCTGAACCTGGGCTGGTACGGGCCGTACGAGCCCGTCGTGCAGCCCTACTCCGGCCCGGCGTCACCGTACTGGGCCAGCAAGGGCTTCCTCGGCCTGCTGATGCCGCCGGACCACCCCGTATGGACCGCGGTGGAGGAACCGCTTCCGGCCGAGCGCGGGGACGCGGTCACCCCGCTGCCCGCGCCCGGGTGGCTGATCCAGTCCACGGCCGCGGACGGGCTCGTACGGCTGCACAACCACGGCAGCGACAACCAGCCCGGCGACCGCGTCCGGCCCGACGACCCGCTGTACGCGCGGCTCGCGTACTCCACCCGCACCGGGCCCACCCTGCCCGGCGCGCCGCCCGACAACCACTTCGGCCTGGTCATCGGGGGCGAGCCCAGCGAGCGCGGCCGTATCGAGCCGATGGGAACCGGCGACGCGTGGGCGGCGTCCGCGCACCGCCCGCGGGTCGCCGGGGGCGCGCTGCCCGGCGTGCGGATCGTGTCCGTCACGCTGGCGCACGGCCCCGACGAGGTCCGCGCCCATCTGGTCGTCGGCGCCGCGCCGGGCACACCGGTCCGGCAGAGCGGCTGGGCGGCGGACCCGTCGGCCGGGGCGCGCTCGGAACTGGTTTCCGTCCACGGCTTCGGCGCGGACGCGCAGGCGGTGCGGTCCGCGGCGTGCGCCACGGCGTACGGGCCGCACGCCCGGAGTCCGATGCTCACGGGCACGGTGCCGGGCGCGGAGCCCTGCCTGTTCGCCGCCGTGGCGCGACTGACCGGGGTCCCCGGCACTCCGGGCACGGAGCCATGCCCCGAGGTCACGGTCGCCGCCGTCGCACCGGATGCCTTCGCCGTCGCGGTCCGCTGGCCGGACGGCGCACGCCACGCGGTCACGGTCAGCGGCACGTCGGTGCGCGACCGTGACAGCTGACCGCGCCCCGGTGACCGCACCCCAGTGACTGCACCCAGTGACCGCGCCCCTGTGGAAAACCTCGGCCGCACCGCCCGCCGCGATGGCATGCTGACCATGTGAACCGACCGGAGATCCACCTCAGCTTCGCCCCTGAGCTGCGGCTTCTCGCCGCGCCCGAACGGCGCGAGGGCCGCACGGCCCTCGTCACCGACGGCTCGTCCACCCTCGGCCATGTCATCGAGTCGCTCGGCGTCCCGCTCACCGAGGTCGGCCGACTGCTCGTCGACGGCCACGAGCGGCCGGCCTCGCACGTGCCCGGGCCGGGCGAGAGCGTCGAGGTGCGGCCGGTCGAGCGTCCGCAGCGGGTGCCGGGGGCGCCGCTGCGCTTCCTGCTCGACGTCCACTTGGGCACGCTCGCGCGGCGGCTGCGCCTGCTGGGCGTGGACGCGGCGTACGAGAGCGAGGACATCGGCGATCCGGAGCTCGCGGCCCGGTCGGCGGCGGAGCGGCGCGTCCTGCTCTCCCGCGACCGCGGGCTGCTGCGGCGGCGGGAGCTCTGGGCGGGCGCCTACGTCTACAGCGAGCGGCCCGACGAGCAACTGCGGGACGTCCTTGGCCGCTTCGCCCCCCGGCTCGCGCCGTGGACGCGGTGCACCGCCTGCAACGGGCTGCTGGAGGAGGCCGACAAGGACGCGGTCCGCGAGCGCCTGGAGCACGGCACGCGGCGCACGTACGACGTCTTCGCCCAGTGCACGGCCTGTGAGCGCGTCTACTGGCGCGGAGCCCACCACGCCCAGCTGGAGGCGATCGTCGACGGCGCGCTGCGGGAGTTCGGCGGCGCCGCGGTGTAGGGCGCGCCGGGCTCCGGCCCACCGGGTCGGCGGCTCCGGCCCACTGGTCGGCGTACCGACGACGCACCGCGCGCGTGCCCGAAGGGGCAACTGGGCGTGCCCTCGTCCGGCGGAGCCTGTCCTGGACGCCCACCGCGGCCGCCCGCGAGGCTGGTGGACGGGAGACGTCCGGCCGGGCGTGACGCCCCGAGGGAGCGACAGACGATGCACGCACACGAACACGAGAACGAGTCCGCGTACGAACGCGAGCACCGGCACGAACACGACGAGACGCCGGAACCGCGAGGACCTCAGGACGCGGCCGAGCCCGCGGAGCTGCCGCATCTGTTCAAGGCCGCGGCCACGGGCCGTACGGACGTGATCGGCCCCTCCGGCATGGGCACCTTGCAGCGGGCCGTGGGCAACAGCGCCGTGGGATCGGCCCTCCAGCGGGAGCGGGCCGCCCGGGCGGCGGAAGAGCCCACGCCGGAGGAGACGAGCGAGGCGGCCGCGCCCCGCTCCTCCGTCCATGACGTGGTCTCGTCCGGCGGGGGCCGGTCCCTGGACGCCGACACCCGGTCCGACATGGAGTCCCGCCTCGGCGCCGACTTCTCCGACGTACGGGTGCACACCGACGCGCGGGCGCACGACTCGGCCCGCGAGGTCGGCGCCCGCGCCTACACGGTGGGCAACGACGTCGTCTTCCAGCGCGACGCCTACGACCCGTCCTCGCACGAGGGCCGCACCACGCTCGCCCATGAACTGACGCATGTCATCCAGCAGCGGAACGGCCCCGTCGAGGGCACCGAGGCACCGGGCGGCATCAGGGTGAGCGACCCCTCCGACCGCTTCGAGCAGGAGGCCACCGCCAACGCGGAACGGGTGATGGGGCGGCCCGCCGAACCGGCCCCCGCCGCCGCCCCCGCCGCCGTACAGCGGGCCGCGGACGAAGGCGAGGACGAGCAACCGGCGGATGTCCAGGGCTCGTTCGTCCAGCGGGCGCCGGCAGGCGCCGAGGAGGACGAGGAAGCGCCGCCGGAGTGACGGGACCGACCGGGGCCCAGGGCCCCGGTCGCTCGCTCACGCGTCGTCCGCCGAGTCGTCCGCCCGCAGCGTGCCGCCGAGGAACAGCGACTCCGCGCACTGCGCGGGCGCCGGGGCCTTGACCGGCTTGCCCACTTCGCGGCAGGTGACCGAGATGGTGATCTCGCCTCCCGCAGGCACCTCGATCGGGGTGACGAAGTGGTAGTCGGAGTCGCGGAAGTTCTCCAGCGCCAGATCGAGCAGCTGGCCGTCCTGGCTGGAGACGACGACCGTGCCCGCGTCGCCCTGCGGGTTCTGCACCACGATGTCGGTCAGCTCGAAGGTCTTGCCCTCCGGCACCTCGATGACCGGTTCGGTGGTCGCGCCGCCGCCGACCGCGTCCTTGACCTGCTTCCGGGCGCTGGTCGGCGCTCCCGGCCCGCCCGGTTCGCCGGGCTTGGCCGACGAGCCGTCCGACGGCTTCGGCTTGCCGGACCCGTTCCCGCCGCCGGAGCCGCCGTTCGCCCCGCCCTCGGCACCGCCCGAGCCGCCGTTCCCGCCCGTTTCGCCCCCGCCCGGCTTCTGGCCGCCGCTGCCGCCCTCCTTCCCCTTGTCGATGGCCGACTCCACCGCCTCGGGGGTGATCGCCTCCCGCGCCGCCGACCGCACCGTCGGCCGCAGCACCGCGAACCAGAGCCCGATCAGCACGCCCGCCAGCACGCAGGCCGCGATCAGCGCGCGGGGCAGCCAGCGCGGCAGGATGGCCTGCTGCTCGTAGGAACCGTCCACGACCACCGGCGCGTGCGGATCCTGTCCCGGCACCGGCTTCGGCGCGACCACCGCCTGGAAGGGGTGGGTGACCGGTGCGCCGCGCCACACGCGTTTGGCGGGGCGGACGGTCACCGTGGAGAACTTGGCCTGCCCCGGTGGGATGTCCAGCTCGGCCGGTTCGAAGAGCAGACGGGCCCGCCCGCCGCTCTCCTGGGCGGTCAGCATGACCGTCACCGGCGTGTTGCCCCTGCTGTCCACCGCCACCTTGTGCCGCCCGCGCCAGGCGCTGTGCGAGGTGCGCGGCACCAGCTCCGAGGTGACCTCGGTGAACGCCAGCACCTCCACGGTGCGTTCGGGGACCACCGCCCGCGCGGCGTCGCTGGTGGGCACCACCCGCAGCCCGAGCGGTGTCTCGCCGGGGGCGACCCGGTGGTCGCGCGGCGGGCGCAGCTTCAGGGTCGCGGTACCGGACGCGCCGGGGTAGAGCGACAGACTCTCCGGCTCCACGGTGGTCCAGGCCGCGCACGGGCCGACCACCTCGAACCGGAACTCCTCGACCGTGGTGCCCGAGTTGAGCACGGTCACCGGGAGGTCCGCCTCGCCACCGGGCTCGACGGTGACGGATGACTCGTCCAGACTCGCCGAAACACTCATGGCTCGAACCGTACGGCCGGGCAGAACAGTGCAGGAGCGGCCGCACAGGAACACTTTCGGGCACAATGAGGTTCTCTCTGAGTCATCGTCAGTTTCCCTGGTATGAAAAGGCTTGGGCCGGGAAAACGTGTCGGCCGGGGAGGAGCGAGCGCGCAAGGTGTGACACGAGCATGATGGCGTCGCCGTTCTAGGGGGAGGAACCGACATGAATCAGTCAACTGCCAGCCGTATTCCCGTGGACCTGAGAGCTCAGGACCCCATCTCGATGGCCGGAGTGGCCAGTCATCTGCGCACCCGGCCCGAAGTACGCCTCATCGACCGGGACGGCTCCGAGACGGCCCGGGTCGTCCTGGTCGTCGTGGACGCGGTCGACGACACCGTGCTCCGCCTGCTGCGGCAGATCCAGCGGACCAGCGCCGCGCGGGGAGTGCTGGTCACCACCCACATCGACGAGCAGCAGCTGGTGAGCGCCGCGGAGTGCGGCTTCGTCGGCGTCGTACGGCGGTCCGAGGCCACCCCGGAGCGCCTGGTACAGGTCATCGCAGCGGTGGCCAAAGGAGAAGGGCACGTTCCGGCGGACCTGCTCGGCAGCCTGCTCGAACAGGTCGGCAAGTTGCAGGGCGAGGTACTCGGCCCGCGCGGACTGAACCTCACCGGGCTGTCCGCGCGGGAGATCGAGGTGCTGCGGCTGGTCGCCGAGGGGTACGACACCGCCGACATCGCCCTCAAGCTGTCCTATTCCGAGCGGACCATCAAGAACGTCCTGCACGCGGTGATGGCCCGGCTCAATCTGCGCAACCGCTCGCACGCGGTGGCGTACGCGCTGCGGCAGGGGCTGATCTGACCGCCGGAGCGCTCAGCGGCCCCGAAGCGGCCGCCAAGAGATCCGGATGCACATTCGGGCACGGGGCCGTACCCGAAGGGTTGGCTCGCCTCCCGCTGTACGCGCCGCGTGCCCGCGCGACGTTGGAGCCCAGCGCGCCGGTCCGGCCCGGCGCGCCGATCTCGAATGGGGTGTTCCGTGCGGGGGGTTCAGCGACTTCGAGGCCTTCGACGCCTTCGACCACGCGGCCCGTGGCTCCGGGGCCTCCGGTGGACCGGAGCAACGGGCCTCCGGTGGCCCCGGACACGGGCCGCCGCGGCCTTCCGGGTGGGCGGGCTCACCGCCGCGCTGATCCTGGTGATCAGCGTCGTGCCCGGTACGGCGGCCCCCACCCGGCCGCCGGAGCCGGAACCGGCGGTCACCCCCGCGCGCGTCCAGGACGACCTGGACCCCGGCGGCTCCCTCACCGTGGACAAGCGGGTCCGCACGCCGGCGGTGCCGCCGCGGCCGGACGTGGTGCTGCTCGTCGACGGGACCGGCAGCATGCGGGACAGCATCGCGAACATCGAGGACCAGCTGAACCACATCACGGACGCGGTGACCCAAGAGCAGGCGGACGCCCGGTTCGCCGTGGCCACCTACGGTGACGCGGTCGACGGGGCGAACGCGTTCCAGGTGCTCCAGGGGCTCACCGACGACATGGCGGCCGTACGGAGAGGCGTCGAGGCGCTGGACGACGACATGGGGAACCAGACCCCGACCGAGGACTGGATCAACGCGCTCTGGCAGGTCGCCAACAACGGGGAGGGCGGCACCGACTTCCGCGACGGCGCGAGCCCGATCGTGGTCCTCGTCGGTGACGCCTCCAGCCATGACCCCAGCATGGGGCACACCCTCACCGAGGCCACCAACGCGCTGCAGCATGCCGGCGCCCGGGTGCTCGCCGTCGACATCGCGACCCCCATCGGCGACGGCCTCAACGGCAACGGCGACAACGGCAACGGCCAGCCCGGGGAGCCGACGCACGAGCCGAACCAGGCCACGAAGGTCGTCAACGCCACCGGCGGCACGCTCTTCGAAGGCATCAACTCCGACCAGGTGGCCGACACGATCGCCGACGGGCTCGTCAACCTCCCCACCACGGTGAGCTACCGGACCCTCGCCTGCCACCCGTCCCTGAGCGTCACCCTGGAGCCGGCGACCCGCACGGTCACCAGCGGCGAGACCGCCACGTTCACGGAGACGATCACGGCCGCGGAGGACGCGCCGCCGGGGGCCGAGCTCACCTGCGGCATCCAGTTCCTGGTGGACGGCAGGGTGCCGGGCGGCGACGGGGGTGACGACGTGGGCGCTGACGAGCCCGTACCGGCCTACCAGCAGCGCATCACCATCACCGTCAACGACGTGGACGCCCCGCAGGTCGTCGTGGACGACATCACGGTCGAGGCCACCGGCAAGGACGGCGCGAGGATCGACTTCACGCCGACGGCCGTGGACGCGGTCGACGGACGGCTCCCCGCCACCTGCGACCATGCCCCGGGCTCCCTCTTCCCACTGGGTACGACCACGGTCACCTGCTCCGCGACCGACTCCGCGGGCAACAAGGGCACCGACACGGCGACGTTCAAGGTCGTGCCCGCCCCGGCGCCCGACGAGGCCGACCTGGCCGTCCTGGCGAGCGTCGCGCCCGCGCGCACGTACCCGGGCCGGACGGCCACCGCGACCTTCACGATCACGAACGCGGGACCCAAGACGGCGAAGGGCGTGGTGCTGAGCACCTCGTGGCCCCGTACCGCCGACGCGAGCAGGCGCACCGTCGGCCGGTTGCCGGGGTGCACGAACAGCGACCCGTGCAGCATCGCCCCGGGCAAGCGCCTCGTCGTGACGCAGCAAGCGGTCTACCGCACGGCGGTCGACGGCGATGTGCGGGTGTCCGTACGCGGCACACCGCGTGACCCGCAGACGCGGAACAACACGGCCGGCGCCCCGCTCCGCGTCCTCCAGCCGAGGCTCACGGTCACCCCGGAGGTGGGCCCACCCGGCCAGACGGTGGTGGCGCGCGGCAAGGACTTCCCGCCCGGCAGCAGGGTCCGCCTCACCTGGCGGCCGGGGATCACGGCGGCACGGTCGGCGGTACGGGCCGGACCGGACGGCACCTTCGAGGCGCAGGTCCTCGTCCTGCGCAAGGACCGGCTCGGCCCGCGCACGCTGCGCGCCGAGGTACCGGGACTGGACCCCCTGCGCAGGCCGTTCCTGGTCGTCCAACGACACCTGGAGCCACCGGACTTCGCAGGCCGCAGCTGAGCGCGACGTGAGAACCAGGAGACGCCCGCAGTGATCCATGAGGTCGACGAGGCCCTGCGCACGCTGTTCCGGGTGGAAGCGCTCGAAGGCACCCAGATCGCGGTGGTCTTCGACGCGCCCACCCGCGACTGGGCCGCCAAGGTCAACGCGCCCACGGTCAACCTGTACCTGTACGACATACGGGAGGACATGCGGCGCCGGGAGCGCGGCCTGCACAACCAGTACGACGAGCAGGGCCGGGTCGTGGCCCGCCACCGCCCGCCCCGCTACTTCAAGCTCTCGTATCTGATCACCGCCTGGACCAAGCGCCCCGAGGACGAGCACCGCCTCCTCGCCTCGCTGCTGTCCTGCCTGCTGCGCCACGAGGCCCTTTCGCCGGAACGGCTCACCGGCTCCCTCGCGGAGATCGGCGTGGCCGTCCCCATGACCATCGCCCTGCCACCACCGGAGGACCGCTCGTTCGCCGACGTGTGGAGCGCGCTCGGCGGTGAGCTCAAGCCGTCGCTCGATCTCGTGGTGAGCGTCCCCGTCACCGATGCGCCGGTCTATGAGGCGGGCCCGCCGGTCGGCGAGGAGGGCCTGCGGCTCGGCCTCTCGGACAACGGCGCGGAGGGGGCGGGCGCGCCCTCGGGACCGTACACGACGACGCCGGACGGAAGACGGATCCCGGTATACGGAAGGCGGAGCGGCATCGCGTCCCAGGTGGCGGAGGAGCCGGGGCAGCGGCCCAAGCCTTCGGAAGGGCCCGCATGAGCGCGGAACGAGAGCCCTACGAGGCGAGCCTGCGCCATCTCCTCGACCGCGCGGTCGTCATCGAGGAGCGCGTACGCCGTGCCGTGGACGCCCGGCAGTCCGTCGACCCGAACCCCGACGACGCGTTCCGCGGCCTGTACCTGAGCGACGAGGCGGTGCGCCGCCTGCTGGAGGAGGGCCGGGAGATCGCGGCGCCGGGCGCGGCGGAGCCGTCGCTGGTGGCCGACGCGGAGTCACGGACACCGGGCAGGACGCGACTCCGCTCCCTGGCGACGGAGTTCGGCCTGACCGACCTGGACGTGGAGATCCTGCTGATCGCGCTGGTCCCGGACCTGGACGACCGCTTCGAGGCGTTCTACGGCTATCTGAACGACGACGTGACGCGCCGCCGCCCGTCGACCGGGCTGGCGCTGGGGCTGTGCGGTGTGCCGGCGGCGGACGCGGGCGCGCGGGCGCGCCTGCATCCGCTGTCGCCGCTGCGCACGGGCGGCCTGCTCCTGGTGGAGGAGCCGGACCGGCCGTTCCTGGCGCGGTCGCTGCGCGTCCCCGACCGCGTGACCGCCCACCTGCTCGGCGACGACACCCCGGACCCGCGCATCGCGGACGTTCTCGCGACCCGGCACGACGAGCCGGGCACGGGCGGCGTACGGGCCGCGGGCGACGTACCGGTCGTCGGCGACCCGTCCCCGCTGGCACGCGCCCTCAACGCGGGCGCGCACCTGGTGTACGTGCAGGAGGCGCAGGGCGGCGCGGGCACGGCGCTGGCGGCGTCGGCGCTGGAGGAGTCGGGCCGCGGGGTCCTGGGCGTGGACCTGGAGCGCCTCGCGGCGGACCCGAAGCCGGCCGAAGCCGTACGCGTCCTGACCCGCGAGGCCCGGCTCACCGGCTCCGGCGTGGTGTGCGGACCCGTCGACGCGCTGATCCGGGAACGGCCCGAGGTGATCCGAGCGCTGGCGGACGCCCCGCTGCCGGTGGTCCTGGTCGGCAGGACCCCATGGGACGCGAACTGGTCCGCGCGCCCGCCGGTGCTGCTGCACGCGCCGAGGGTGGAGCCGATGGCCAGGGCAGCGCTGTGGACACGGGCTTACGAGAAGCACGGGCGGCACGAGAAGCACGAGAAGCACGAGAAGCACGAGAAGCACGGGGAGCACGGACAGCATGGGCAGTCCGAGGAGCACGGGGGCTGCGTCCCGGACGGTCTGGACGTGACCCGCGTCCTGTCCCCCTTCCTCCTGACCCCGACCAGATCGCGCGGGCGGCGCGCAGCGCGGCGCAGACGGCGCTGCTGGACGGCGGCGAGCTGCGCCCCGACCACATCAGGGCGGGCGCCCGCGCCCAGAACGCGGCGGGCCTCGACCGCCTGGCACGCCGCCTGGAACCCGCCGTGACCTGGCAGGACCTGGTCCTGCCGGCCGACTCCCTGGCCCAACTGCGCGAACTGGCCGCCCGCGCCCGCCACCGCGACCGCGTCCTGGGGGAGTGGGGCATGCGCCCGGGCGGCGGCCGGGGGCGCGGCGTGACGGTCCTGTTCGCCGGTGACTCGGGCACGGGCAAGACGATGTCGGCGGAGGTCATCGCCGCCGACCTGGGACTGGACCTGTACACGGTGGACCTGGCGACGGTCATCGACAAGTACGTGGGCGAAACGGAGAAGAACCTGGAGCGGATCTTCTCCGAGGCGGCGGGCGTCAACGGCGTCCTGCTCTTCGACGAGGCGGACGCCATCTTCGGCAAACGGTCGGAGGTGAAGGACGCGCACGACCGCTACGCCAACGTCGAAAGCGCCTACCTCCTGCAACGCATGGAGTCCTTCGACGGCCTGGCCATCCTGGCCACCAACCTCCGAGCCAACCTGGACGACGCCTTCACCCGCCGGCTGGACCTGGTCATCGACTTCCCCGTGCCGGACGCGGCGCAGCGCAGGCTGCTCTGGGAACGCTGCCTGGCCCCGGTCCCGTGCTCGCAGGACCTGGACCTGGACTTCTGCGCGAAGTCCTTCGAACTGGCCGGCGGCAACATCCGCTCGGTGGCGGTGACGGCGGCGTACCTGTCGGCGGAGTCCGGTGCACCGGTGACCATGCGGGACCTGATCCACGCGGTGCAGCGCGAGTACCAGAAGCTGGGCCGCCTGACGCTGGCGTCGGAGTTCGGCCCGTACATGGACCTCCTGACCTGAACCCTGGGCCCTTGGACGTGACTTATCCACAGGGCCGAGCGGGAAACCGGCGCTCCTTGCACCATGGTGCGGCATGGGGATCAGTAACGAGGTGCTGCACCGGGTCCGCGCCGTGGCCGCCCGGCAGGACTGGGTGGTGACGGCCGCTCAGCTCCGGGCCGCCGGCGCCGGGCCGGACTCCGTACGCCGGATGGTCCGATCGGGGCAGTGGGTGCCGCTGGCCCGGGGCCGCTGGTGGGTGGGCCCGGACCCGCGCGGACCGTCGCTGCGGTCCCGGCTGCGGGCCGTCCTCCTCGGCTGCGGACCGCGAGTCGTCGTCGCGGGCCCGACGGCCGCGCGCCTCCTCGGCATCCAGGGCCTTCCGCGAGACGACGGCGCCCTGCACTTCGCCGTCCCACCGGACAGCGGCACGCGCTCGCACCAGGGCCGACACGTCCACCACACGAGCGTTCCGCCCGAGGCCCGCATGCTCCTGGACGGCATCCCGCTGACCAGCCCGGCGCGCACCTGCGCGGATCTGCTGCTGGCGCTGTCGCGGGAGGAGGCCGTGAGCGCCCTGGACTCCGCCCTCCACCAGCGGCTGCTGGCCGAGGCCGACCGCCGGACCGTCCTGGCCCACCTGTCCGGCCGCCGCGGCGCCCCGCAGGCCCGGGCCCGGGTGCCCCTGGCCGACGCGCGCGCGGAGAGCCCCCTGGAAACCCGGATCCGCCTCATCTGCCTGGACGGTGGCCTGCCGCCACCCGTCCTCCAGTGGCGTATCCGCGATCCGCAGCAGGGCTGGCAGTTCCGCATCGACCTGGGCTGGCCCGACCTGCTCGTCGGCGTCGAGGCCGACGGCCGATCCCCGCACAGCGCCCCCGCGGCCCTCTATCAGGACCGCTTTCGGCAGAACCGCCTGGCCGTGCTCGTCCCCGGACTCACGCTGTTCCGCTTCACGTGGGCCGACACGTACACGCCGGAGATCATCCTCACGCCGCTGCGCCAGGCCCTCCGTCGCACATGATCCGCTACGACCGGCGCCGGGGCTTGCCGTGCCTGCTCCCCTTGGCGCCACCGGACCCGCCCGAGAGCCCTTTCCAGCACCCTTGCCTGCGGCCTTGCCGACCGCTTTGCCGGCCGCGGGCTTGCGCGCTGCGCCCTTGGCGTCGGGGCGCTTCCCGGCCTTCGGCTGCGCCGGGGCCTGGGTGCGGCCCCGGGTGCTGTTGACGGTCCGCCCGCGGACGATCCCGATGAAGTCCTCCACCAGGTCGGTGGTCGCGTCCTCCGGCCACGACAGCGCGACACGCGACTGGGGGGCGTCCGTGACCGGCCGGTACGTGAGGTCCCTGCGGTGGTGCAGGCGGGCCAGCGACTGCGGCACGACGAGCAGTCCCACCCCCGCCGCCACCAGTTCGATGGCATCCGCCGTCGTGGCCGGGCGCTCGATCGCGGGCCGCCCCGGCCGCCGCTCCCATTCGAGGGTGTCGTCGAGGGGGTGGAACACGACGTCGTCGGCCAGATCCTCGGCCGACACCTCGTCGACCGCCGCCACGACGTGGTCCTTCGGGACCACGACCACCGTCGTCTCGATGTAGAGGGGGATGGCGCTGAGGTCCGTCCGGTCGATCGGCAACCGCACGAAGCCCGCGTCGGCGCCGCCGCGGCGCAACATCTCGGGCGCTTCGGCGGCGGAGACCGCCACGAGGTCCAGCGGGATGTCGGGCAGCCGCTCCTGCCAGATCCGCACCCACTTGGCGGGTGTCACGCCCGGGACGTAGGCGAGCCGGAACGAGGGGGATGCTGCCGAACCTGTCACCCGCCCAGGTTACCGGCTGCGTGGTCGGAGCCGGCGCGCACGCTCGATATCCTTGACAGCATGACGTCGCACAAGAGCACCCAGACCATGAAGCCCGCGACCGCGGCGAAGAAGCTGGGTGTGTACCTCGAGGCCACCCCCGCGGAGTTCCGGGAGGGCGTCGTCACGCGCGACGAACTGAGCGCCCTGCAGACCGACCCACCCGAGTGGCTGCGCGATCTGCGGCGGAACGGCCCCCACCCCCGGCCGGTGGTCGCGGCGAGGCTGGGCGTCTCCATCTCGGGCCTCGCCCGCGGCGGCGTGACGGAGCCGCTCACCACGGAGCAGATCGACGCCTTGAAGAACGACTGCCCCGAGTGGCTCCAGAAGGAGCGCGCCACCCAGGCCGAGGTGCGCAAGGAAGCGGCGCGCCTCAAGGAGAAGAAGGCCTCCTGAGCTCGTCGTAGACGGCGAAGTCCAGGTACCGGCCGGAGGCTGTGAACCAGTAGCCCTCTCCGTAGTCCGACGGCACCTCGGTGAGGGCGGCTGCCCCGGTGTCCAGCAGGCTCACGTAGCGCCTGAAGAGCTCGGTGACGCTCTCCTCCACAACGGCGAAGTCGATCTCGTCGACGTTGAAGATGAGCTGGCCGCTACGGCCGGCCGGCCCGGGAACGTTGTCGATCCACAGGTAGGCGCCGCCGTCCTCGTACTGGGCGATCGGGATGCGAGCCGGATGGAACGGTACGCATCGCACCTTGTCCTCATACGTCAGCTCGTCGAAGAACTCGTCATCGGGCAGTTCGCGATGCCCTTGCCACAGTTCCACGACCTCTTCGGCGGAGAGAAAGGCCAGCTGGTCCGGCGGGAATACCAGTTCGGAGTCGTCGGGCTGCCCGTTCGCGTGCCTGAGCAGCTCCTTGTAGTCGTCCGGCAGGGGAGTTCGAATGACCTTTTCCATGTGCCGGATCTCGTCTTCGGAGCAGCCCCTGTTGAAGGGGGAATCTCCACCGGTTCGATCTCTGGCGAAGGCCTCCAGGCGCGCCAGAAGCTCTACGATCCGCGGTTGATCCTGCCGGCTGCTGTCACCAGAACCATGCACTCTCGATTCCTTCCGCCCAATTGCTGTTGTTCCGGTTGCGGGCCTTCTTCATCATGCTCTTGTAGGTGAGGACCTTGTATTTTTGGAGGTTCGCCGAAGCGAGCGAATGCGGATAGAACCTGAATTCGATCGTGGCGCCTCCGGCGAGGAGCGCGTTCGGGGGCTGGTGATCGGGAATCCAGCTTCCCTTGTCTTTCTTGCCCCACTTCGTCGCCTTGTTGGGTTTCGTGCCGGGTTCCTCTATGGAGGAGTCGCTGTGGTCGAAGGTCTTGTAGCCGATGTCGTCCAGATTGTCCCGCATGGACGTTGCGAAATTCCGCC
The DNA here is from genome assembly GCF_030553055.1 of Streptomyces sp. XD-27. Lineage (NCBI taxonomy): Bacteria > Bacillati > Actinomycetota > Actinomycetes > Kitasatosporales > Streptomycetaceae > Streptomyces > Streptomyces sp. XD-27. The sequence continues at coordinate 549,185 of NZ_CP130713.1, read as the reverse complement.
CCGAGTGGCCCGTGACCCACTTGCCGTGCCCTTGAGCAGGCGTTTGGTGGTCTCGTCCAGTTCCTTCATCACCTGATCGTGTGCCTGCTTGGCGGTCAGCTGCTCCGCCTGCGGGGCGCCTTCCAAGGTCTGCGGCGGTGAGGCGACGTAGACGTAGTTCCAGGTCTCACCGCCGTTTCTTACTGTTATCGACTTGAATACGGGATGATCCTTCTTCGTCGCGGCGGCCGCTTCCTCGGCGGCATCCTGTGAAATCTTCCCGGAATTCAGGCGGGAGCCTTCCTCCCGGCGGAGTTGGTCGAGGCCCTTGGCGACCTTGTCCGCCTTGTCCTTGTCCGGCGCTCCGCCCTTGCCGTCCTGACCCTTGTCCGGCCGGCCCTTTCCCCTGATCTTGGCCCAGAGCGCCCTGCCCTTTCTGACGACGAAGTCCACGACCTTGTCGATCGCCCGCTTCACCGGCCGTCCCACCGCGTGGAAGACACTCTTCACCTTGTTCGCCAGGCCGCCGACGCCCAGCAGCGAGGCCAGGAGTCCGATCAGCAGGGGGATGCTGGCCGCCAGCGCGGATTCGACCATCTGCGGGACGCCCGCCGCGCCGCCGTTCGCGATGGCGATGACCGCGTCCAGGATCGCGTTGACGAACTGCACGATCTGCGCACCCTGGTTCACGATGAAGCTGACGATGTCGATGATCGCCTTGACCGCGCGGACGAATGCCGACGCGGGATTCAGCAGGGAGAGAATCCAGGTGATGCCGGCGACGATGACCGTGGGGATGAGATAGGACTTCAGGTCCTCAAGGATCTTGGCCTTGAGGTCGCCCGCCTCCTGCCGGATGTGCTCCATCGCGCCGGAGGGGCCTTCGCGGGCCAGCGCCTGGGCCACCGGGACCGCTTGTTCGACCGCCGTGATCGCCTGGTCCGGGACGCCCTTGCGCACGATTCTGGCGCGGATGTTCGCCCACGTCAGGCCGAGCATGGAGGCGATCAGCTTGATGATGCCCTTGAGGTCGAACTTCTCCGGGATCTCGATGCCCGCCTTCGTGGCCGTGCCCAGCAGCCACGCGACCAGGCCCTTCTTCAGGTGGTCGGCGATGTTCGCGACGAACTGGTTCAGACCCGAGCCCACCGCCTTCACCAGGTTGCCCAGGAAGCCGATCGGGTCCTTGATGATCTTTCCGATCGCGGCGGCGGCCTTGGCGAGGACGCCGAGGAGGAGGTTCTTGAGCTCGATGATGGTCTTGATGACCCCGACGACCGCGTCGACGGCCTTCTGAACCAGCCCCTTGTTCGCCTCCTGGAGCTTCTTGATCTCCTCGTCCACCGCGTTCAACGCCTCGGTGTACTTCTGGGCGAGGGTCTGCACCAGCTCCTGGCTCTTGTCGTTGACCTGCGATTCGAGATCCTCGAACTTCCCCGCGAAGTCCTTCGCCGCCTCCTCGCCGAACTTCCGCAAGTCGGCCGGGAGCCGGTCGACCTCCGCCTTCAGGTCCTCGCGGCCCTGGGCGATGCGGGCCTTGGCCTTGCCCAGTTCGGCGCCGATCGTGTCGGCGATGCCGGAGATGACGCCCTGCATCTGGCCGACGTAGAGCTTGCGTGACTCCTGGTAGAGCTGGTTCGCCTCCTCCGGCATGCCCACCAGCTTGTCCTTGGCCCACTTCGCCGGGCCGAAGAAGCCGCTGTAGCGCTTCTTCTTGTACGCCTTCATCCGCCGCTCGTGATCGGCGGTGAACGCGTCCCGCGCCGCCTTCTCGCCCTGCGTGAACTGGTCGTCGACCTTCTTGTCCAGGCCCGCGAGCGTCTCCTCGACGTCCTTCTTCGTCGCGTCGAAGACCTTCTGGAGCTTCGCGGTGGCCTTCTCGCGCTGCTGCTCGTCCTTGGACTTCGTCTCGCCCTTGCCGCCGTCGACCGCCTTGCCCGCCGCCGCCCGGGTCCCGGTCAGCGACGCCATCGCCTTCTCGCCGGACGCCGCCGCGTGCGCCTTCGCCGCCGCCAACTGCTCCTGCTCCGCCGCCCGGCCCTCCGCCGGAGCCTTCGCGGAATGCGCCTCGGCCTTCTTCTTCTCGCCCAGCGCCTCGTCGAACTGCGGCTCGTTGCCCTTGGCCAGCTGCTCCTCGGTGACCTCGGCGTCCGCCATCTCCTTGTCGGTCCGCTTCGGCCCCTCGGAGAAGTCCGTGACCTCCGGCGGCTGCTTCTCCGGGACCGCGTCCGCGGCGTTCGGCGCGCCCGGGTTCCCCGGCGGCCGGTCCGGGGACATCGGCGTGACCGCCTTCTCCTTGGCCGCCGAGGTGTCCGGCTCCGCCTTGGTCGTGGTCGCGATGTCCTTCGCCGACCTGTCCTTGCCGTCGGAGACCTTGCCGTCGACCTGCTCCTTGACCTTGTCGGCCTTGCCGGACTCGGAGAACTTGTCCGCCTCGTCGAGGTTCTTCGGCGCCTGCTTGTCGATGGCCTCGTTGACCGCGGCGATGAACGCCCGCTTGTCGAACTCGCCCGGCTTGGCCGCGTTCATCTTCTCGGCGTTGGCCGCCTTGCCCTGCGCTTCCTTGTCGTCCGGCGGCGCCACCGCCGCGTCCTGCGCGGCCTTCGACTCACCCACCGCCGGCGGATGATGCGCCAACTTCTGCTGCTTCGCCGCCACATCCGCCTTCACCTTGCGGAAGCGCGCGGCCTGCGCGGGCGAGGGCTTCACCGGGGCGGTGTAGCGTTGGGCCACGAGTCGCGACACCGCGGCGTTGCCCACCGCGCCCTGAAGACGCTGGACGTCGCGGCGGTCCAGGGCCTGGGTGCTGCCGGAGACCACCGCCGGACGGGCCGGGGTCTCCTCGGCAGCGCGGGCCGCGGTCGGCTGCGACGGGTGGTGCCGGTGGTCCGGTGACGCGGCCTTCTCCGATGCTGCCTTCACGGCATCTCCCGGTCCATCCCGCCGCCCCCGTCGCCCGCCATGCCTGCCAGCATGTGCGGCGGCCGGGATCCACCGGGTGCGCGCCGGGTACGGACCTGGTGCACCAGCCCGTGCCCCATCGGGCAGCCGGATCTGTACGGCGGGGCGGCCGATCGCCCTATCCGCTGATCCCGGCCCCTGGCGAGAATCGCTCTCGTTTCCCCGGTCAAGGAGAGTGGTATGCCGTCGTACCTGTCCCCGGGCGTCTACGTCGAGGAAGTGGAGTCCGGATCCCGCCCGATCGAAGGGGTGGGCACGTCGGTCGCCGCCTTCGTCGGCTTCGCGCAGAAGGGTCCGCTCAACGAACCGACACTGATCACGAACTGGACCCAGTTCGTCACCGTCTTCGGTGACTTCGTCGACGGGGCCTACCTCGCCGGCTCCGTCTACGGCTTCTTCGCCAACGGCGGCGGCATCTGCTACGTGGTGCGGATCGGCGGCCACGACGCCGCGGCCGGGCCCGGCAGGGCGGAGCTCGCCGCCGGGCCGCGGGCGCAACTCGGCCCGTACGTCGTACGGACCCTGCCCGGGGTGACCGGCGAGATCACCGTCGAGGTCGCCGAACCCGAGGGCGACGACCCGCCCCAGGACGTGTTCAAGCTGGTGGTCAAGCGGGACGGCCAGGTCGTGGAGACCTATCCGGCCGTCACCACCAAGCGCAGCAAGGAGAACGTGGCCACGCAGGTCAAGGCCCAGTCCCAGGTGATCGCGCTGGAGGAGCCCGGCAAGGGGGCCGCCCCCGCCCGGCCCGCGCCTCAGTCGGTCACGCTGGCCGCGCCGTCCGGAGCGGAACCCGCCGCCTCCGGGCCGCTGTCGGCGGATACCTACGTCGGCGACGCCGAGCAGCGCACCGGCTTCGGCGGCCTGGAAGCGGTCGACGAGATCACGATGGTCGCCGCCCCGGACCTGATGAGCGCCTACCAGCGCGGCGTGCTGGACCTGGAGACGGTGATCTCGGTGCAGCAGGGGCTGATCACGCACTGCGAGGCGATGGGCAACCGGATCGCCATCCTCGACCCGCCGCCCGGGCTGACCCCGCAGCAGGTCCGGGAGTGGCGCCAGGACCGCACCGGCTTCGACTCCAAGTACGCCACCATGTACTACCCGTGGATCAAGGTCTTCGACCCGGGCGCCGGACGCAACGCGTTCGTACCGCCCAGCGGGCACATCGCGGGCGTGTGGGCGCGCAACGACGACGCGCGCGGGGTGCACAAGGCCCCGGCGAACGAGGTGGTCCGGGGCGCCGTCGCCCTCCAGACGCAGCTGACCAAGGGCGAGCACGACCTGCTCAACCCCATCGGCCTCAACTGCATACGGGCCTTCCCCGGCCGGGGCATCCGGATCTGGGGCGCCCGCACCCTCGCCAGCGACCCGGCCTGGCGCTATCTCAACGTACGACGGCTCTTCAACTACCTGGAGGAGTCGATCCTGGCCGGCACCCAGTGGGTGGTGTTCGAGCCGAACGACGACGCCCTGTGGGCGCGGATCCGGCGCACCGTGGGGGCGTTCCTGGTCAACGAGTGGCGAAAGGGCGCGCTCTTCGGGCTCACCCCGGACGAGGCCTTCTACGTCAAGTGCGACCGCGAGACCAACCCGCCCGAGAGCATCGACGCGGGCCAGGTCGTCTGCGAGATCGGGGTGGCCCCGGTCAAACCGGCGGAGTTCGTGGTGTTCCGGCTCGCCCAGCTGTCCGCGGGCTCCGGCGCGGTCGACGAGTGACGGCGGTCCGCGACAGACAACCTCCAGGCCGCCCACGGCCTTTCGGAGACTGACACAAGGAGGCTGTAATGCCGCTCCCCGATCTCGACAGTTCCGTAGCGAATTCCTTCGGGCTGGAATTCGACAGCGTCCTCATCCGGCAGATCACGGAGATCAGTGGTCTGAAGATGGAGCAGGACGTCATCGAGCTGAAGCAGAACACCGTCGACGGCAAGTACATCGTCAAGAAGCTCCCCGGCAGGGCGAAGGCCGGCGAGGTCACGGTCACCCGCGGCCTGACGGAGGACAACAGCTTCGAGCGGTGGATCAAGGACTCCCGCTTCGGGAAGATGGCCAGCGTCCGCCGCAGCGGAGCGATCATCGTCTTCGACTACGAGGGCATCCCGATCAAGCGGTACAAGCTGATCAACGCCTGGCCCAAGTCGCTGGAGATCAGCACCCTCAAGGCGGGCGACACCTCGGTGCTCACGGAGAAGCTGGTCATCACCTACGAGAGCGTGGAACTCGACTGATGCGCCGGACCATCCCAGCGGCCGTACGCGACGGCCACGGCTCCCCGGGGGCGGAGGCCGCGGGGCGAGGGGAGCAGCGGACCGAGCGGCTGCGTACCGAGTTCCCCTTCGAACTGCCGCGGGGGTACGTGGACGAGTCCGGGAGCCTGCACCGTACGGGCGTGATGCGGCTGGCCACCGCACGCGACGAGCTGATCCCCCTGCGCGACGACCGCGTGCGGGAGAACTCCGCCTACCTGTCCGTGGTGCTCATCTCCCGCGTCCTCGTCCGCCTCGGCACCATCGAGGACATCCACCCGGGCATCGTCGAGGACCTGTTCGCCTCCGACCTCGCCTTCCTGCAGGACTTCTACCGCCGGATCAACGCCGAGGGGCACACCCGGGCGGCCGTCACCTGCCCCTCCTGCCAGGAGAGCTTCGCGGTGGACCTCGCCGGCGGTGGTCGCCTGGGGGAATCGTGACGTACGCGGCGGACCGCATCCACGAGGAAGTCGCGTACCTCGCCTACCACTTCCACTGGTCGCTCGACCAGATCCTCGACATGGAACACGCCGATCGACTCCGGTACGTGGAGCAGATAGCCCGGCTGAACGGGAATTGACACACGCGGGCACACGCGGACACACGCGGGTCACGCAAGGGGGGATCGAGAACTCATGGGACTGCTGTCCTGGCTGAGCGGCCGCCGGCACACCGGTGCGCCCGCCGCCCCGGTGTCCCCCGCACTGGCGCCGACCCCGGCACCGCTGCCCGAGCCCGCGGGATGGCGCGAACTGCCGCCGCTCCAGCGGGCCGTGGGCGCCGTCGACCTGGTCTCCGACCCGGCCGGGTTCCGCGGCTCGCTGGCCACCTGGCGCGACGCGTCCTTCACGGCTCCGCTCGGCCATCTGGTCAGCGCGCAGGCCCCGTCCGGAGTGGGGCACGGACTCGCCGACGCCGTCCAGCCGACGGTGAGCCGGACGGTGGACGGCTCCGGGCCAGGGGGCGTCCGGGCCGGGGAGGGGCCTGCTCCGGGCGGTGCTGCCCGGGCGGGGGAGGGGCCTGCTTCGGGTGGTGTCCGGGCCGAGGACGGTCGTGCCTCGGGCGGTATCGGTGCCCAGGACGGATTCGCTCCGGGCGCTGCCCCGGCCGGGGCCGGCCCGGCCGAGACGGCCGTCCTGTCCGAGGCCCCAAGTGCCGCCGGACCGCAGGCGGACGGCGGTGCGACGCCTCCGCCGGTCCTGCCGACCCCGCTGGCCCCGCCGGCCCCGCTCCAACGGGCCGTCACCCGGTCGCTGGTCTCGGCCCGGCCGCTGGAGAGGTCCCTCGGCGACCTGGCACAACTGCCGGTCGTCGCAACGTCGCAGGTGGTGCAGTCTGTGCGCGAGCAGGGTCCGGCCCCGGACCCGGACCGGGACCCGGACGCGGGAGGGGGACCGGGCCCGGCTCCGCGTTCCGGCGGCGACGCGTCCGCCCCGGTGCAGCGGTACCGCGCCGACGAGGCCCCGAGGCCCCGGGGGTTCGGGCTCGGCGCGCCGCTGCCCGGACTGCCGCCCACGGCGCAGCGCACACCTGCCGCGAGCACCGGCGCGTCGCCCGCGGCCCCGCTGATCGGCCCGACGTCCTCCGCGCCGACGTTCTCCGGCGCGCCACCCTCCGGGGGCTCGCCCGCCGGCACGCCACCGCCGTCCAGCGCGTCGTCCTCCAGCGTGCCGCCTTCCGGCGCGTCGTCCTCGGACGTGTCGGAAGGCGGTCCCGCCGACGCCCCGATGCTGCCCGTGGCGCGGGAGGCCGAGACCGCCGGAGCCGCCCCGCCTGCCCCACCCGCCGGGGACCACGGATCCGATCCGGGCGAGCGGGTCCGGCCGCTGCTGGGGGACGACCCGCTGACCACGCGTACGCGGCCGACCCCGGCACCCGGTGGGGCCACGGACGCGACCGGCCCCTCGCCGGACGCCGCGCTCCCCGCCCCCGTACCACTCCAGCGGGCCACCGCCGACGGCACGCCGATCCCCGGGCCCGCCGCACCGCCACCGGCCGCGGACCCGGTGGTGCCGCTCGTCGCCCAGCGCTCCGTGCCGCTGTTCTCCGGCGTGTCCGCGCCGACCCCGGCTGACGTGTCGTCACCCGACGCGGCATCCGATCCGGTGCCCGCGGCGGTTCCGGTGCGATGGGCCGCCGCGGACCCGCCCGTTCCGGCGTCGGCCGGTCGTACGGGCTCGTTCACGGACCGGCTCACGACCGGAGCCGCGTCCGTGCAGCGGTCAGCGGCTCCTGCGGCCGCCGCCTACGCGGCGGCGTCCCCGGCCGAGCCCGTGCCGTCGGCCTTGTCGGTCCCCTCGGCCCCGTCCATCCGGACAGCCGCATCCAGTCCGTCGGCGTCACACCCGCCCGCCGCCTCGGCCCCCGTGCCGGTCCAGCGCGCCGCCGCGCCCATGCCGTTCCCGGCCCGTACCGGGCAGGCGGCTCGGACGGGTCCGGGGCACGGCCTGGTGGACGCGGGGGCGGTCGCCGTGGCCGCGGGAGTGGCACAGCGGATGGCCGACGGCTCGGTGGCCTTCCGGCCGCCCGTCGAACAGGGCCTGGCCCCGCAGGGCCCGGCCTCGCAAGGCCCCCTGTCGCAGGGCCCCACCATGCAGACGTACACCGCGCGGCCCCTTCCGCCCCCGGCCGCCGCGCCGCCCGCCGTCCAGCGGGACGCGGCGGACGATCCGCCCCCGACGCCCGACCCGCCGCCCGAGCCCGAGCCGCCACCGGAACCCCAGCCGGTCCCCGGCCCGGAGCCGGACACCCCCGGCGGCGCCACGGCACCAGGCGCCCCCGGCGCACCAGGGGCGGCGGCAGGCAGACCCGGCGCACCCGCCGTCACCGACGAGCTGGTCCGCGCCCTGTTCGGCCCGCTCAGCCGACTGCTCAAGGCCGAGCTGCGGCTGGAGCGCGAACGGGCCGGCTTCCTGATCGAGACCAGGCACTGACGAGACCAGGCCATGATGAGAAAGGGGCAGGCCGTGCCCGTAACCGACGACCCGGCGGTCAGCGTCTGTTTCGTCGTCACCATCGACGGCATCGAGCTCGGCTCGTTCAACACCTGCGAGGGGCTCGGCTGCGAGGTGGTCCTGGAGCAGCGCGAGGAGGGCGGCAACAACTTCCACCTGTGGCAGCTGCCCACCCGGCTCAAGTACTCCAACGTGAAGCTGTCCCGGCCGCTGACCCGGGAGACCGAGAAGGTGGCCAAGTGGTTCGCCTCCATGACCACCGGCTTCAGCCGCAAGACGGCGCACATCGAGGCGCGCACCGGCGACGGCCAGAAGGTCGCCCAATGGGGGCTGCTGGAGGTGGTACCGGTGCGCTGGACCGGGCCGACCTTCAACCCCGAGTCCCCCAAGGTGGCCATCGAGACCATCGAGATCGCCCACCACGGCTACGTCATGGAGGGCTGAGGCGGTGAGCACACCCATCGCGTTCAGCGCCGCGGGCACCGGCGCCGCGGCCCGCGCCGGCGGCGCCCGGCCCAAACTGGAGCACGCCTACCTGGAGCTGCGCACCCCGCCGCCCGGCGGGAGCCTGACCCCCGGCGGGCCGTGCGGCCGGATCGACTTCCAGTTCAACCCGAAGGAACTGAGCCTGACCAAGGCGGCGGCGTGGAAGCGCGACAACGCCAAAGGGGCGAAGAGCGCGGGCCCGCCCGAGTACCAGGGGCCGCAGCCCAGCAAGCTCACCGTCGAGATGTTCTTCGACGCCAGCGACACGCAGGACACCAGTGTGGTGAAGTCGGTGGAGCAGCTGTTCGCCTGCTGTGTGCCGACCAACGAGACCCGGCAGCAGCAGCGGTCCTCCCCGCCGTGGGTGGTCTTCCACTGGGGCGGGCTCACCGGCTTCCCCGGCTACGTCAGCCAGGTCCAGGTCAAGTACACCCTGTTCACCACCTCCGGGGTGCCGATCCGGGCGGTGTGCCTGGTGACCATGGAGGAGATCAGCGGCGAGACCCCCGGCCAGAACCCGACCTCGGGTGCGCTGCACGCCCGTCGGGTGCACCGGGTGCAGTCCGGCGACACCCTGCCGCAGCTGGCCTACCGGGAGTACGGCGACCCCGCCGCCTGGCGGGTGATCGCCGAAACCAACGGCATCGACGACCCGATGCGGCTGGCGCACGGCCGGGAGCTGCTGCTGCCCGCTCTCGACGAGCTCGAACGGCTCCAGGACGACGAGCCCGACCGCCCCGGCGCCCGGGCGGCGCTCGGCGCGGGCCGGTGAGGTGAGACATGGTCGAACACAGCGTCGCCAAGTCGGTGGTGGTGGAGTTCGCGGGCCGCCCGCTGCCCGCCGCCCTCGCCAACACCCTGGTCGAAGGCTACGTGGACGACAGCCGTACGCTGCCCGACCTGTTCGTGCTGCGGTTCCGCGACCCCGGCCGGGTGCTGCTGGAGCAGGCGGGCATCACGATCGGCGCCACGGCGCGGCTGCTGGCCAAGGCCGGCGGCGCGTCGCCGCAGCCCCTGCTCACCGGCAGCGTCACCGCCCTCGAAGTGGAGATCGACGACACCGGCACCTTCACGGTGGTGCGCGGCCTGGACGAGTCCTATCGCCTCTTCCGCGGCCGCCGGGTGGCCAGCTACCAGAACATGACGCTCGCCGACATCTGCGCCCGGGTCGCCCAGCGCGCGGGGCTGCGCCCCGGCACGGTCGACGTCGCCGGTCCGGTCCTGGAGCACGTCGCCCAGCCCAACGTCACCGACTGGGAGTTCCTGCGCCATCTCGCCCAGGAGGCGGGCGCGCAGATCTACGTCCGCGACGGGCAGCTGCACGTCGTGAAGCCCACCGAGGCCGGCGGCGCACCGGACGTGTCGACCCGCGCGGACTCCAGCCCGCTGGTCCTGGAGATGGGCGACAACCTGCTGCGCTGCCGGGCCGGGGTCTCGGCGGCCGAGCAGGTGTCGGCCGTCGAGGTGCGCGGCTGGGACGTACGGGCCAAGAGGCCGCTGGTCGGCCGGGCGCCCGCGGGCAAGGCCGGCACCCTGGAGCTGGGCGTCACCGCCGCCCAGGTGTCCGAGCCGTTCGGGGAGGCCCACTTCGTCGTCAGCGACGCCGCGTACGGGACCCAGGCGGAGGTCGACCAGGCCGCCAAGGCGCTGGCCGAGCGCATCGCCGGGTCCTTCGCCGAACTGGACGCGGTCATCCGGGGCAACCCCCGGGTCAGGGCGGGCGGCGCGGTCACCCTCACCGGCGTCGGCGCGCCGTTCGAGGGCCGGTACACCGTCACCTCCACCCGGCATGTCTTCGACGCCCGGCGCGGCTACGAGACCTGGATCAGTGTCTCCGGGCAGCAGGAGCGTTCGCTGTTCGGGCTGACCGGCGGTGCCCGGACTCCCGCACCGGCCTCGTCCGGGCTGGTCAACGGCACGGTCACGGACACCAAGGACCCGGAGGGGCTCGGCCGGGTCAAGGTCGCGTTCCCTTGGCTGTCCGACGAGTACGCCAGCGACTGGGCACGTACCGCGCAGGCGACCGGCACCGCCGGCGGCCAGGCGTTCATCCCGGAGGTCGGCGACGAGGTCCTGGTCGGGTTCGACCAGGGGTTCCTGGACCGCCCCTACGTCATCGCCGCCCTCTACAACGGGCAGGACAAGCCGGGGCAGCAGGGCACGGAGGAAGGCGAGACGGTGGACTCCACCAGCGGCGCGGTCAACAAACGCGCCTTCGGCTCCAAGCACGGGAAGCTGGAGGTGCTGGACACCCCCAACGGCCCGCAGGAAGTACGGCTGGCGACCGCCGACGGCAAGCTGAAGATCGCGCTGGACCGCAAGGGCACCACCATCGTGCTGCACAGCGACGGCACCGTGGAGATCGACGCCAAGGAGAAGGTGTCGATCAAGGGCAGCTCGATGGCGCTGGACGCCGGCAGTGGCACGCTCGAACTCGCGGGCGGCTCCGTCAAGCTGACCGCCCGCAGCGGAGTGCAGCTCGACGGCGGCAGCGGCCAGGTCAAGCTGTCCAGCGGCGGCGCGGTCGAGGTCCAGGGCAGCCAGGTGACGGTGAACGGCACCGCGCGCACCGAGATCAAGGGCGGCGCGACGGTGTCCGTCAACGCCCCCATGGTGAAGATCAATTGAGGCAGGGGGATTCCGCGCATGCCACCAGCCGCCCGTGTCGGCGACATCACCGGACACCCGGGCACCGTCGGCCCGCCGGGCGTACCGACGGTGCTCATCGGCGGCATGCCCGCGGCCACCGTCGGCACCCCGCACATCTGCGCCTTCCCGCCGCCCGCGGTGCACCCGCCGAGCCCCATCGCGCCGCCCGGCAGCACCAGCGTCCTGATCGGCGGCAGGCCGGCCGCCCGCGTCGGCGACATGGCGGGCTGCGGCGCGCCGATCACCGTCGGCTGCCCGACCGTACTGATCGGAGGATGAGCATGGCCCAGCAGTTCATCGGCGCGGGCTGGGCCTTCCCGCCGCGCACCGACGCCACCGGTTCCATCGCCTTGGTCCGCGGCGAGCGCGAGCTCGAGGAGGCCATCCGGCTGATCCTCGGCACCTCGCCCGGCGAACGCCCCATGCGGCCCGAGTTCGGCTGCCCCCTGAGCGACTACGTCTTCGCGCCCGCCGACGCCGGCACCGCGGGACAGCTCGCCTACGAGGTGCGGCTGTCCCTGGAGCGGTGGGAGCCGCGCATCGACGTGGCGGACGTCGCCGTCCGGTTCGACGAGGCGGACAACGGCGTGCTGTACATCGACATCAGCTACACCGTGCGCGGCGCCAACGACCCGCGCAGCCTCGTCTTCCCGTTCTACGTGATTCCGCAGCACGAGGAGGGCGTATGACGCTCCCGCACCGTGAGGAGGGCGTATGACGCTCCCCAGCCCCAACCTGGACGACCGGCGTTTCCAGGCGCTGGTCGACGAGGCCAAACGGCTGGTGCAGCAGCGCTGCCCGGAGTGGACCGACCACAACGTCTCCGATCCGGGCGTCACCCTGATCGAGGCGTTCGCGACCATGGTCGACCAGCTGGTCTACCGGCTCAACCGGGTGCCGGACAAGCACTATCTGGCCTTCCTGGACCTGATCGGGGTGCGGCTGTACCCGCCGACCGCCGCCCGCACCGAGGTGACGTTCTGGCTGTCGGCACCGCAACCGGAGCCGGTGCGCGTCGCATCCGGCACCGAGGTCGCCACCGTGCGCACCGAGACCGAGGAGGCGGTCGTCTTCACCACCGGCCGCGACCTGTCCGTGGTGCCCTGCTCGCTCGCCCACCTCGCCGGCTGGCCCGCCACCGGCAACGCCACCGACCGCTCCGAGGAGCTCGCCCTCGGCCGCGACGTGCCCTGCTTCTCCGCCTCGCCCACGCCCGGCGACTGCCTCTACATCGGGCTGTCCAACCCCGTCCCCGGCTGCGTCCTCGTCCTGCGCCTGGACTGCCGGGTCGAGGGCGTGGGCGTCGACCCGCGCCGCCCGCCGCTGCTGTGGGAGGCCTGGGACGGCGGCAACTGGGTCGCCTGCGAGGTCGACAAGGACGACACCGGCGGCTTCAACAAGGCGGGCGAGGTCATCCTGCACATGCCCGCCGCGCACACGTCGTCCGTGGTGGCCCGGCACTCCGGCGGCTGGCTGCGCTGCCGCCTCGTCGAGGCGGCCCCCGACCAGCCCACCTACCGCGCCTCCCCGACGGTCCGCCGGATCACGGCGTTCACCATCGGCGGCACCGTGGAGGCGTCCCACGCCGAGACCGTCACCGAGGAGCTCCTCGGGCTCTCGGAGGGCGTCCCCGGGCAGGGCTTCCGGATCGCCCGGCCCCCGGTGGTGCCGGGCGAGGAGCCGTTCGTGGTCGAGGTCGCCGAGGGCGCCGGATGGGTGGCGTGGACGCGGGTGGAGAACTTCGCCCACTCCACCGCCCACGACCGCCACATCACCTTGGACCCCAACTCCGGCCAGGTGGACTTCGGCCCCGCGGTACGGGAACGCGACGGAAGCCTGCGGCTCTACGGCGCCGTGCCGCCCAAGGGCTGCCCGATCCGGGTTCGCGGCTACCGCACCGGCGGCGGCCGCCGCGGCAACGTGGCCCGGGGCGCGCTGCGGGTGCTGCGCAGCTCGCTGCCGTACGTGGCCCGGGTGGAGAACCGCCGCCCCGCGCTCGGCGGCGTGGACGGCGAGACCGTGGAGAACGCGCGGGTCCGCGGCCCCATGACGCTGCGCACCCTGGACCGGGCCGTCGTGCCGCACGACTACGAGCAACTCGCCCGCGAGGTCGCGCCGGACGCCGCCCGCGTCTTCTGCGTCCCCGCGGGCAGCGTGCACGGCGACGGCCGCGACCGGAGGGAGACGCGCACGCCCGCGGGCGACGGCGGCGTACGGCTGCTGGTGGTGCCCGCCGGCCGCGGCGACGCGCAGGGCCGCATCCAGTTCGACGACCTCATCCCGCACCAGGACACCCTCGCCAGGATCGCCGCGCATCTGGACGCGGCCCGCCCGATCGGCACCCGGCTGGTGGTCGAACCGCCCTACTACCAGGGCGTCACCGTCGTCGCCTCGGTCCAGGCCGGCCGCGGCCACCCCACCGAGCGGCTGCGCGACGCGGCGCTGACCGCGCTGTACGGCTACTTCAACCCGCTCACCGGGGGACCGGCCGGGACCGGCTGGCCGTTCGGGCGGCCCATCCACTCCGGCGAGGTGTTCGCGGTGCTCCAGCAGGTGCCGGGGGTCGACCTGGTCGAGGACGTACGGCTGTTCCCCGCCGACCCCGTGACGGGGCAGCGCACCGACGCGACCAACAAGATCGCGCTCGACCGGCACGCGCTGGTCTTCTCCTACGAGCACCAGCTCCGGGTACGGGAGGGCTGACCGTGCGCGCGACGATCCCGGGACTACCCACGCCCCACCCGCTGCTGCACCAACTCCCCGCCGCCTACCTGGAGCACGACTTCCTCCAGCGGTTCGTCGGCGCGCTGGACGAGGTACTGGCACCGCTGCTGCTCACCCTCGACAACCTGCCCGCCCATCTGCACCCGCGCACCGCGCCCGAGGACTTCCTCGCCTGGCTGGCCGGATGGGTCGCGGTGGAGGTGGACGAGGAGCGGCCCGAGACCCAGCGGCGCGCCGTGGTCGCGGGCGCCGTCGTCCGGCACCGGCGGCGCGGCACCCGGCGCGGGTTGGCCGCGGCGATCCGGGTGGAGACGGGCGTCGAGCCGGAGATCAGCGAGAGCGGCGCGACCGCCTGGTCGTCGGCGCCGGGCAGCGCGCTGCCCGGCTCGGCTCGGCCGTGGGTGGCGGTCCGGCTGCGGGTGCCGGATCCGGCGCGGTTCGACCGCGCGCGGTTGGACCAGCTGGTGGCGGCCGAGGTGCCCGCGCATGTCGCGTACCGGATCGAGATCCTGCCCATGGCGGAGGGAGCGGGGAGACCATGACCTGTCCCGACTGCGGACATCGCAATGCCGCCGGTGCGCGGTTCTGCGTGTCGTGCCAGGCGTTTCTGGACTGGGAGGACCGGCCTGACGAGACGTCAGCCGACCCGCGGCCCGCCGCACCGGGAGACCCCGCGGCCCCGGGCCACCCCACACCGCCGGGGAATCCTGCGGCGTCCGGCCACCCCGCCGCGCCCGCGGGATCGGGGGATCCGTCACCGGGCCGCCCAGCGGCATCCGGCCGACCTGCGGCCCCTGCCGCACCGCCGCAGGGCCCGGTGCCGCCTGCCGCGCCGGGGCTCCGGCACCCGCCGCCGCCCGCCGGGCCCGCGACGCCGCAGGGGCATACGTCGCCCGTGCCCCCCGCGCGCCCGGGTGTGCCGTCCGCCTCGGCGGACCGGGCGTCGTCGCCCGCGCCACCGGGCGCGAGGTCCGGGCCGCCGCCCGCGGCCTCCCCGCCGGCCGCGACCATGCACCTCGGCCCGATCCGGCCGACCGCGCCGCCGCCCGCGTCGGCCGGACTCGCCGACAACGCGCCGGGCGCGCCCTCGTCAGGCGCCCGGGGCGCCCGTCCCGGGGCGGCACCGCCCGGACCCGCGGCTCCCCGACGCCCCGGCGACCCGCTGGACGGCGGGCCGGGCACCGGGCCCGATCACCGGCCCGAGGACGAGCCGGTCCGGGCCGCCGGGCCCGATCCAGGCGCGGCCCGGCGGCCGCGCGGACGCCCGTGCCCCCGGTGCCGGGCGGACAACTCCGCCGACCGGAACCTGTGCGTACGCTGCGGCGGACTGCTGGACACCGGTGCCGGTCCGGACGCGTCGCCGCTCCCGTGGTGGCGGCGGCTCTTCCGGCGGCGCTCCGACCGGGTCCTGGAGGCCGGGAGCCGCCCCCGGACCCGTACCTGGCCCCGGCCCCGCCTGGCGCTGCCCCTGACCTTGCTCGTCCTCGCGGCAGCGGCCTGGTTCGCCCGCGCCCAGCTCGACGACGTGTTCACCTTCACCCAGGACCGCACCGGCAAGCTGGAAGCGCTGCGGCCCACGGAGAGCCGCGCGTCCAGCGAGGCGTCCGGGCACCGGGCGGGCGCGGCGTTCGACGGCTTCAACAACCGCTACTGGGCGCCCGCCGAGGCGGGCCCCGGCGTCGGGCAGTATCTGGAGGCCGAGTTCGACAAGCCGGTGCGGCTGCTCAAGGTGCTGATCACGTCGGGGAGTTCGGCGAAGCAGGACGAGTTCCTGCTCCAGGCCCGGCCCGCCGAGCTCACCGTGACGATGGTCTCCGCGGACGGCAAGCGCACCACCGAGGCGGTCAACCTCAAGGACCAGCCGGGCCAGCAGACCTTCGACGTGCGCGGCTCGGATGTCGTACGGGTCCGGCTGACGGCCGACGCCGCGTTCGGCGCCCGCTCCCAGCGCAGGCTCGCCATCGCCGAGGTCGAGTTCTTCGGGAGGCGGTGAGGGTCCGGCGGTCAGCGGCGGCGATCGGCTCGGGACCGGCGGTGACGCGCGTAGCGCGTGGACAGCGCTCCGCGCGTCACCTCTCACGGCGAGGCGACGGCCCCTCGTGCGGCGGCCTCGCGCCTCACCAGATGGCCTCGACCCACTCCGGGTGGTCGATGAACGGGTTGCGGTTGTGCTGATAGCTGGCGTAGATGACCTCGTTGCGGCGCTTCTCGAAGGCGTCCGGCGGGTCCTCCTGGCTCCACTGCTTCAACACCGACAGCCGCCCGTGGTACGGCTGGGTGCCGTTGGTCACCGAGTCGTTGGGCTCCAGGTTCGGGAAGCCGTCCTCGCCCTCGTACCGTACGGCCATGTACAGGATCATGCGGGCCACGTCGCCCTTGACGGCGTCGCGGGGCTCGAAGGAGTTGGAGTCGGTGTAGTTGCCGGGGGCGCCGCTGACCGCGCTGCCGCCGTTGTCGAAGTCCTTGTTGCCGCGGATGCTGTTCACCGTCACGTCCTCGGGACGCAGGTGGTGCAGGTCGGTGCCGGGTCCGGCGGTGGTGCCGAAGTCGCCGTGGGACTTGGCCCAGACGTGCTCGCGGTTCCAGTCGCCGGAGTCGCCGCCGTTGCTGTTCTCGCTGATCGAGCGGCCGGTGTACAGCTCGATGACGTTCGAGGAGTTCGCCGGGTCCTCGTCGGTGACCTTGAGTGCCGCCCACACCTGGTCGTACGAGAGCTTGCTCTGGCTCTTGATGATGGTGTGCAGCGCGGACTTCAGCTGCGGCCCGGTCTTGCCGATCGCGCCGCTGTAGTACGTGTCGTCGTAGGCGGGGGCCGCCGCGGCGGCGGGGGTCTGGACGATGGCGCCGGCCGCCAGTACGGCGGCGGTCGCCAACGTCACGGGTATCCAGCGGTTCACGCGGTGGATGCGCATGGAGAAGGTCCTCTCCCGGTGGGGGGCTCGCGCCGGCGACCGGGGCATGTCCCCTTCGCCCGGCGCGAGCTGACGGTTGATCGCTCAACCAGAGAGAGTGACACAGACATGACATCGAACGTGTGAACGGCATGAGTCGATCTTGTGTCAGGACGATGGACGCGCGGTGCGCGGAGGCGTCAGACGGGCGCGCTGAACTTGCCGACCCGCGAGATCAGCAGCGCCACGTCGTCGTGCTCGTCCGGGTTGCGCAGCGCCGCCAGCAGGTGGTCGCAGAGGTCTTCCAGGTTCGCCCGGGGCTCCGCCAGCAGGCCGACGAGGGTGTTGAGCCGGGCGTTGATGGGCTGGTCCCTGGTCTCGATCAGGCCGTCGGTGTAGAGCACCAACTGGTCGCCGGGGGACAGCTGGAGCGTGCTCTCCTCGAAGTGCACGCCGCCCACTCCCAGCGGCGCGCCCGATGGCAGATGCAGCAGTTCGGCCTGCCGGCCGGGCCGGACCACGACCGGGGGGACATGGCCGGCCACGGATATCGTGCAGCGCATGCGGTGCGGGTCGTACTGGGCGTAGATGCACGTGGCGAGCGCCGGGTCGAGATCGGCCGCGATGCGGTCGAGGTGGCGCAGCAACTCCGCGGGCCCCAGGTCGAGTTCGGCCAGGGTGCGGGTGGCGGTCCGCAGCTGCCCCATGGTGGCGGCCGCGTTGATCCCGCTGCCCATGACGTCCCCGACCACCAGGGCCGTCCGGTCGTCGGCCAGCGGGATGGCGTCGAACCAGTCGCCGCCGAGCTGGCCGGCGGCGTGAGCGGGTTCGTACCGGTAGGCGATGTCCAGCCCCTTCGGCTGCGGCGGCTGGTGGGTGAGCAGATGCCGCTGCAGGGCGAGGGCGGTGCGGCGCTCGTTCTGGTACCAGCGGGCGTTGTCGATGCAGACGGCGGCCCGCGCGGCCAGTTCCCCCGCCAGCACCACGTCCTCGTCGTCGAAGGGCAGCGGGTTGCGGGCGCGGCCCAGGTCCAGCGCGCCGAGCACCTCGCCCCGGGCGATGAGCGGCACCGCCATATAGGAGTGGAGGCCGCTGCGGGCCAGCAGCGCAGCGGACTGCGCGTCGGGGGCGATCCGCCGCAGGTCCTGCTCGCCGACGTGCGGCACCAGCACCGGGCGGCCGGTGGTCACGCACTGGGTGATCAGCCGGTCGGCGTCGTACGCGGCTATCTGCCCGGTGAGGTCCCTGGCGTCCAGAGCCTCGGTGGCGTAGGCGGAGCCCCTGACGGCCACGGCGCGGAAGCGGGTGCTGCCGGCGTTGGGCGAGACGCCGGGGCGCCGCCCTTCCAGGACGGCGTCCAGGATGTCGACCGCGCCCAGATCGGCGAGCTGGGGCACCACCACGTCGAGCAGTTCCTGCGCCGTGCGGTCGACTTCGAGGGTGGTGCCGATGGACACCGTGGCGTCGGCGATGAGCGCCAGCCGCTTCCGGGCGCTGGCCGCCTCGGTGGCCGCCCGGTGCTGCTCGGTCACGTCGATGACGGAGGTGGACAGCCCCAGGACGCGCCCGGTGTGGTCCTCGAGCCGGTAGTACGACACCGACCAGGCGTGCTCGGTGCGCAGGTCGTGCGGCGGGCGGCCGACGGTGTACTGGTTCAGCAGCGGCGTGCCGGTCTCCAGCACCTCCCGCATGGTCGCCGCCAGGGTGTCGGTGTCCAGGAAGGACAGGACCTCGTGGATGCTGCGGCCCACGTGCTGGTCGACGGGCAGCCCGTTCATCTTGGCGAGGGCCGGGTTGACCATCACGTACCGCAGATCGGTGTCGTAGACGGCCAGGCCGATCGGGGACTGCGCCACCAGGCGCACCGACAGCGCCAGGTCCTGCTCGACCCCGCGCAGCACGGACTGGTCGGCGGCTATGCCCAGCGCGTAGCTGGCGCCCGCCTGGTCCAGCAGCCGCATGTTGCGGAACTCGACGATCCGGGTGCTGCCGTCCTTGTGTCGAATGGGGAAGGCCCCGGCCCAGTTCTCGCCGCTCGCCATGACCTTGGCGAACAGGCTCAGGACGAGGTCGACGTGCTCCGGGGCGACCATCAGCTTCGCGGCGAACCGGCCGAGCGCCTCCTGGGCGCTCCAGCCGAAGAGCTGCTCGGCCTGCGGGCTCCACAGGGTGATCCGCCCCTCGGAGTCGAGCATCACCGCGGCGACGCCGAGGGCGTCCAGCAGGCCGCCGGGCTCGGACGGGCCCGCCTCCGCCGGGTCGAGGCGCACCGGGAACGCGTCGGTCGAACCCATCCAGGCACTCCTTCCGCCAGCCGTCGCGGACCGACGAGCTCGTCGCGGAGTCGGTCCGGTTCCCGCTCGGCGTGCCTACCGCTGGCCTCCATCATCGCTCCGGGGGTGAGCGACTTCCAGATCAAGTGCGATGACCTTACCGGACGTACTCGGTCCCTGCCGCTGCGTGCGCGGACGATCTCCGCTCGGGGCGGGCGAGGGCCGCAGGGGTTACGGCCGGGTAGCCGCGGAGACCGTACGGCTGCCGCGGCGGCGGGCGGCCGATGTGACCGGCGGGTACGGTCCGTGCCGCCGCACGGGTGGGCTCCCGTGCGGCGGGCGGACACCGGCGGGCAGGTGAGGTATGCCGCTGATGCGGGAAAACTCCCCCTTGTCGCCGCCGCCCGGTCAGGGCCGGGGCGTGCGCAGGGATCATGCTCCGGGAGGCACACAGACATGGACGTCACCGCCCTGACCAGGTACGGAAGAGTGCGCGGCCGGCACGGCGGCGGCATCGCCGCGTTCCTGGGGATTCCGTACGCGGCACCGCCGTTCGGCGCCCGCCGGATGCGGCCGCCACGGCCCCCGGAGCCCTGGACGGGGGAGCGCGACGCGACCGAGTACGGCGACAGCGCGCCGCAGCCGGGCTACGTGCCGCCGATGTCGGATCTCTTCCCCAACCTCGAAAGCCCCGGCGACGACTGCCTCAATCTCAACATCTGGACACCGGCGCCCGGGCGGACCGGCGGCGGGCTGCCGGTCATGGTGTGGATCCACGGCGGCGGGTTCCGCTACGGGGCCGGCTCGCTGCCCCTGTACGAGGGGGGACGGCTGGCCGCCGACGGGACCGTGTGCGTGACGCTCAACCACCGGCTCGGCCCGGAAGGGTTCCTGCTGCTGCCCGACGGCACCGCCAACCTCGGACTCCTCGATGTGATCGCCGCCCTCGAATGGGTCCAGGACAACATCGCCGCCTTCGGAGGCGACCCCGGCAGGGTCACCGTCTTCGGCGAGTCGTCCGGGGCCATAAGCGTCGTCACCCTCATGGCCATGCCCCGCGCCCGCGGCCTGTTCCACCGCGCCATCGCGCAGAGCGGCGCGGGCCACCACACCCACACCGAGGACGTCGCCCGGCGCCTCACCGCACGGCTGGCCGCCCTCGCCGGGGTCGAGCCCACGGCGGAGGCGCTCACCGCCGCCGCGCCGCAGCGGCTGATCGACGCCAACGCCGCGCTCGGCAAGGAGCTGTCGGCGCATCGGGACCGGGCGGTGTGGGGCGAGGCGGCCGGCGGCGTCCTCACCCTGCTCCCCGTCGTGGACGGCGCCACTCTCCCCGCGCGGCCTGTGGACGCCATCGCCGCCGGCGCCGGGGCCGACGTCGACCTCCTCGTGGGCACGAACACCGACGAGTTCCGCTTCTTCCTCGTCCCGCTGGGCCTGCAGAACCTGATCACCGACGACGTCCTGCGGCAGGTGACCGCCGAATACGGCCTGGCGGACGAGGCCGGACTTGCCACATACCGCGCCGCCCGCCCCGGCGCCACCCCCGGCGACCTGCTGTCCGCCGCCCTCACCGACCACGCCTACCGGGTCCCCGCCCTCCGGCTCGCCGAGGGCCGCGCCGCGCACGGCGCCGACACCCACGTCTACGAGTTCGCCTGGCGGACCCCCGCGCTCGACGGCACGCTCGGCGCCTGCCACGCCGCCGAGATCGGCTTCGTCTTCGGCAACCTCAGCTGCGGGCTGACGGGCGAGACCGCCCCGGGCGACCTGTCCGACCAGATGCGCGCCGCGTGGACCGCCTTCGCCCGCGACGGCCGCCCCGGCACGGCGGGCGGCCTGCTCCCCGAGTGGCCCGCGTACGGAACCCGCCGCTCGGTCATGCGCCTGGGCGACGGCCCTCCCGCGGTCCACCACGACCCGGCGGCCGCGGAACGGCGCCTGTGGGAGGGCATCCGCTGAGCGCCGCCGACTGGATTGCCCGATGATCGGGGCCGTCAGGTCCGGGCGGCGAGCGCCCGCGTGAAGCGGTGCAGCAGCAGTGCCGCCGTGGTGGCCAGGCCCGCGAAGAGGCCGAGCCAGGTGCCGAGGGTGTCCAGACCGGCGGCGACGCCGAGCAGCCAGGCGGCGGGCAGCCCGACCAGCCAGTAGCCGATCAGGGTCATCCGGAAGCCGCTCTTGGTGTCGTCCAGGCCGCGCAGCAGGCCGACGCCGATGTTCTGCGCGCAGTCCACGAACTGCATGACGGCCGCGACCAGCAGCAGCCCGGTGGCGGTGTCGAGGGCGTCGCCGCCCTCGGCCCCCTTGTCCAGGAACGGCCGCAGGACGAGTTCCGGCACCGACACGTAGACCAGCGCGACGGCGGCCATCACGCCGGCGCCGCAGATCAGCGCGGTGCGGGCGATCCGGCGGGCCGCCTCGGCACTGCCCTGGGCCAACTCCCGGCTCACCCCCAGGGACGCGGCGTGCGACAGGCCCACCGACACCTGGAAGACGATGTAGACGAGCTGGTTGACGGCGGTGTGGGCGGCGAGCGCCGCGCTGCCGAAGCTGCCCACCAGCAGGGCGACGACGGAGAAGAAGCCCGCCTCGGAGCCGTAGGTGGCGGCGATCGGCGTGCCCAGCCCCAGCAGCCGGCGCAGGGTCGCCGGGCGGGCGCTCCAGACCCGGCACGTCAGCATCGGGGCCAGCTCCGGGTCGCGCCGGGCCGAGGCGTACAGCGCCAGGAAGGACAGCGTGTAGACGGTGGTGGTGGCGATGCCGATGCCGGGCAGGCCCAGCTCCGGCAGGAACCAGGTGCCGTGGATCAGGCCCCAGTTGAGGCCCGCGTTCACCGCCACCGAGCCGAGGGTGATCCGCAGCAGCGCCTGCGGGCGGCGCATCCCCACCGTGAACTGGCGGACCGCCTGGAACCACAGGCACGGGACGAGCCCCGGCGCCAGGGCGATGAGCATCGGACGCATCGTGTCGACGACGTCCGCGTCCTGGCCCAGGAGCCCACGGCCTCGCCGATGAGCACCATCAGCACCGCGCCGACGGCACCGGCCAGGGTCGCCAGCGCCATCGCGGCCCGGACCAGTTCGCGGACCTCGGCGCGCGCCTCCTGCTCGGAGGCGTCCTTGCGCGCCGAGGCGGCCGCTATCTGGTTGCCGACCGCGGTGACCAGCCCCACGCCCATGGTGCGCAGCTGGTTGAAGATGACCATGGCCAGGCCGCCGGCCGCCAGCTCCTCGACGCCGAGGAAGCCCATCATCACCGTGTCCGTGGTGGTCAGGGCGACCTGGGCGAGCTGGGTGAGCGCCAGCGGCACGGCGAGCGTGGCGAGTTCGCGGCTGTCGCTGCGGAGGGTCGGCGGCGCGGCCTGGTCGGCCGTGGGTGTCTGGGTCATCGGTGTCAGTTCCCGCGGAGTTTGGTGAGCATCTCGTCGGCCTCGCGTTCGACGGCGGGGTCGATCAGATCGCGCTGGGCCATCCAGTCGTCGTCGAAGACGGTGTCGAGGTACTTCTCGCCGCCGTCGTTGATCAGCGCGACCATAGTCGTCCCCGGCGGCAGGGTGGGCAGCCGGGTCAGCGCCTCGTACACCACGCCGCCCGCCGAGCCGCCGATGAGCAGCCCCGTCCTGGCCGCCACCACCCGCGCGGTCGCGAACGCCTCGACGTCGCCGACCTTCACGCCCTCGTCGATCAGGTCGAAGTCGACCAGTGCGCCGATCTCGGCGCCCTCGGGGTGCCGGTGCCGGACTGGTAGTAGTCGTGCGCCGGGCCGCCGAAGGCGATGGACCCCTTGGGCTCGACGCCGACGGTCTGTACGCCGGGTACGGTCCTGCGCAGTTCGCGGGCCGTGCCGCAGAGCCCGCCGCCGGTGCCGACCGCGCCGACGAGCACGTCGATCCGGCCGTCGAGGGCCTGGTCGAGTTCGTGGGCGACGCGGTAGTAGCCGACGGCGTTGGCCGGGTTGTTGTGCTGCTCGGTGAAGATCGCGTTGTCGGCCTCCTCGGCCATCCGCTCCGCCAGCTCCTCGCGGGCGGCGGTGGCCAGTTCCTCCGTACCGTCGTCCACGACGTACACCAGCTCGGTGCCCATGGCCTTCATGGCGCGCAGTTTGTCGACACAGGCGTGGTGGTCGACGACGGCGGTGAAGCGGTAGCCGCGCTCGGCGGCGATGACGGCGAGGCCGAGCCCGGTGTTGCCGGAGGTCGACTCGATGATGTGCCCACCGGGCCGCAGCGTGCCGCGCTCCTCGGCGTCGAGGACCATCTGCCGGGCCATCCGGATCTTGGCGGTGCCGGTCGGGTTGAACATCTCCAGTTTGAGCAGCAGTCGGCTGCCGGTCTCGGTCCGGCACAGCTCGAACAGCGGGGTGTATCCGATCAGGTCGGAGACCCGGCTGACGATCGCGGGGCGTATGAGTGCGTTGTCCATGAGGGGTCCCGGGGGGAAGGTTCAGCGGGAGAAGTGCCGGTCGAGGCGCCAGCGCGGGCGCTCGCCGTCGTGCTCGAGTACGACCTTGGGGGCAGCGGCAGGTCGTGGAACGGCGACTCGTTGGAGTCCATCTGGTAGCCCGCGGTGTTCGGGTATACGAGAAGGTCACCGACGGACGGCCGGGCGGGGAAGGCGACTTTGCGCCACGTGAGCATGTCTGATTCGAGGCAGGTCGCGCCGCCCACGCAGGCCGGGAACGGCTCGCCGTCCGCGATGGCCTGCTTCTCGGGTCGCGGTACCAGCACCGGATCGGGCAGGAACTCGCTGTTGAACCACTGCTCGCTCAGGCTCAGGCTGGTGCCGTCGACCGTCACGATGCCGTACTCCCGCGCCTTGACGCCCTGGACGCGGAAGACCGTGCAGCCGGCCCCGTCCAGCAGCGCCCGGCCCGGCTCCAGCAGCAGCGCCACCTCGGCCTCGCGCAGCAGCGCGGCCAGGGTGGCCCGCTCGCCGTGCGGGGTGGCGGCCAGCACGGCGCGCAGCGCCTCAGGCCCGGCGACGGGGGAGTGGTACGGGTAGAAGTCCGGGAAGGACTTGCCCGCGTGGTAGTGCTCGGGGCGCTGCTCGCGGGTGAACCGCTCCCAGTCCTCGGCGGCCACGTAAGTGACGGCGAAGCCGCCGCCGATGCTGATCCGGTCCGCGGGCAGTCCGAGCGCGCGCGCCCGGCGGCACAGCCCGACCAGCTTCCCGGCGAGGTCGGCGCGCGGTTGGGTGGCGTAGCCGGACAGATGGAAGCTGAAGCCCTCCATCCGTACGGAGTCCCCGGCCTCCTGGCAGCGGGTCAGCGCCGCCGCCAGCTCCGCCTCGTCGAAGCCGAACCGGCTGTGCGACTGGGCGGGCGGCAGCACGCGCAGCAGCAGCCGCGCGGGCCGGTCGGGCCGCGCCGGCGCGATGACCCGGTCCAGCTCGTCCGGCGCGTCGACGGCGATCAGGCAGTCCTGGAGGTGGGCCAGGCGCAGCAGGTCGTCCGCCTTGGCGGGCCCGGTGACCACGATGCGGTCACCGCGCACGCCGTGGCCCAGCGCCTCGCGCAGCTCGCCGGTGCTGGCCACGTCCACGCCGAGCCCGGCGTCCGCGCAGCGTTCGATCCAGGCGGCGGCCTTGTTGGCCTTCTTCGCGTAGTGGACCAGGCCCGGGACCTGGTGCTCCGCCAGCACGGCCGCGAACGCGGCGGCGTTGGCCTCGAACCGGTCGGGCAGCAGGAAGTGGAACGGCCCGCCGAACGCGTGACTGAGCTCGTGCGGCAGCTCGCCGCCCAGGACGGCGGTCAGCCGCGGGTCCTCGTAGGCGGGGAGGGTCAGCGGCGCGTGCGTCACCGCCACAGCGAGACCTCCGTGCCCAGCCCCTGCGCGAGCGCCAGCTCCGCGAAGCGGTGGCCGAGCGCGATGTCGGTGACGACCAGTCCGCTGTTGTACGCGAAGATCCGCTCGGCGGCGCCGGTGCGGCCCCGTGCCCGTCCCGCGATCACCTCGGGGAACTCGGCGTCCACCGCGGGGAACTTCCCGTCCGCGTCGGCCATGTCGGTGCCGGTCACGGCCATCTGGGCGGCGCTGGTGGCGATCACCCGGTCGGCCCGGTGCAGGGTCGACGGCTGGATGCCGTAGCCGATCAGGACCGACAGCGCGCCGGGCTTGAGCCAGTCCCCCTCGACCGCTGCCGGGGTGTGCGGGCCGGCGGTGGCCAGGATCACGTCGGCCTCGGCGGCCGCGGCCCGCAGGTCGGTGACCAGCTCCAGCTCGCGGTCCGGGAAGTGGGCGGCGAGCTGCTCGCGCACCGCCGCGATGCCCTCGGGGTGGGTGCCGGACAGCAGCAGCCGGTCCAGGTCGGGCAGCGTGGTCAGCAGGAACGGCAGCGCGAGCCGCCCTTGCACGCCGGTTCCGATGACCAGCGCGGTACGGGCGCCGGGCGGGGCGCACTCGCGGGCGATCAGCGCGGAGACCGCGGGGGTGCGCAGGCTCCCGATCCGCCCGCAGTCCATCATCGCGATCGGCAGCCCGGTGGTGTCGTCGTAGAGGGTCAGCGCCGTGTAGTAGTGCTGCTGGTCGCGGTCCAGCGTCAACCCGTGCTTGTACGAGGTCTTGATGGCGACGACCTCGCGGGCGCCGTCCCGGCCGAGCATGGCGTACGACACCGAACGGCCGTCGCCGGGCTTGACGGTGAGCTTGGGCGGGGTGACCGAGACGCCGTCGGCGAGGGCCCGGTAGGCCTGCTCGACCACGGAGACGACATCGGACAGTTCGATCTCCAGGCCCGCCAGGTCGCTGGTGCTGAGGACGCGCAGCGGTATGTCGCCGTCGGTCACGTCGGACTCCTTCACTGGTCAGGGGCGGGATCAGGCGGGGGCGACGACGGCGGCCTGGCCGTAGCCGTGCTCGTCGCGCTCGGCGGCGGGCCGCGTGGCGCGGCCGGGGATGCGGATGGAGGCGCGCTTGAGCCAGCGGTCGGAGCCGTCGTAGCGGGCGCGGAACGGCACCCGGCCGTGCACCACCACGTCGTTGTCGACGATCAGGATGTCGCCCGGGGTCAGGCTCACCGGCGCGGTGACCCGCTCCAGCTCCGCCGACAGCCGGGCGTAGGCGGCCCGGTGCGCGTCCGACGCCTGGTCCAGCGGGGTGTAGGCGGGGTCGAAGCGCAGCGTGAGGCCGTCCTCGGACTCCCACAGCGTGGGCACGGCCGGCGGCTCCAGGCCGCTGGCCTGCGCCTCCGTGTACGAGTCGTCGGGCAGGATCGGCAGCACGGGCTCGCTGAGCAGCGCGACGTCCTCGGACTGGAGTTCGGTACGCCGGATGCTGGACGCGGTCGTCGCGATGTTGTCCGGGTTGCGCATGCAGCCGAGCATCAGCAGATGGGCCCGGCCGGGGTGGAAGGCGTCCTCGGTGTGCGGGCTGAGGAGCACGGTGCTGCTCGCGCCCGTCTGCTCCTGCTCATGCCCCGGCGACGGGACGATGTTGTGGACGAACCGGCCGTCCTGCTGGCCCTCCCAGGCGATCGGGCGGCCCATCACGGTGGCGAGCAGCAGCAGGATGACGTCCCATACGGCGCCTGAGTCGCCCGCGGTGGACCAGTGTCCGGGGGTGGGGCCGAGCGCGGCGTCGTCGACGGAGAGCCCGCGGATGACGTAGACGCCGTCATCGGTCTCGTGCGGGCGGCAGTGGTGGCGCACCCGGTCGCTGAGCGCGGCGGCGGCAGCGGGCACCGCCTTCAGCAGGTCGGGGTGTTCGGCGGAGCCGTAGGCGTCAAGGAGCGCCTGGGCGGCCTCGTTGAGCTCGGAGATCGTGTCGGCATCCAGCTGGCGGACGGGTGCGGGGCCCGTTTCCATGTGCGGATCCATCCCTTTCATGGGGGAGAGCAGTCGTTCGTGGGCAGGCGTGTGGGGCGTCCGGCGGCAGGCGGGCACGCCGGACACGCTGACGGCTGCGGGGGGTTGGGGCTGCCGGGGAGACGGCTGCGGCAGGCGATTGGAACGTAGCAGCGCATCAAATCTTAGGCAAGCCTTACCTAAAATCGAGTTTGGCTCTATGCTCCTCCAGGAGACCGCGCCGCCCCCCAGCGCACGGGCGATCCGCTCGTGTGCCCGCAGGCATGCCATGACGGGGACCGGAACCGCCTGACCAGGGCGAAAGAACGAAGCGAGGACGCGAACGTGGGACTGACGAGACGACAGATGCTCTGGGTCGGCGGCGGCCTGGGTGCCGGAGCGCTGCTCACCGCCTGTGGTGGGGACGATTCGGGAAGCGGCTCTTCAGCGAAGAGCGGTGGCAAGCCCAAGCCCGGCGGCACCCTGCGGGTGGGCGCGCTCGGCCGCGCCGGAGCCATCACCCGGGACCCGCACGGCACCCAGGCCAACGAGAGCGACTACCTCGTCATCAGCCTCATCTACGACACCCTCACCGTCCCCGGCGACACCGAAAACACCGTCGCCCGGCTCGCCACCGGCTGGAAGTCCGACAAGGACCTCAAGACCTGGCGCTTCACCCTCGCCAAGGGCGCGAAGTTCCACGACGGCACCCCCGTCACCGCCGACGACGTCGTCTGGTCGCTGCGCCGGCTGCGCAACACCCCCTCCGGCGCCTCCCGGCTGCCCGGCATCAAGGCCGACAACATCACCGCCGACGGCAAGGACACCGTCGTCATCGTCTCCGACTACCCCAACGCCGAACTGCCGCTGCTCACCCGGCTGTCCACCTTCGTCCTCAAGAAGGGCACCAAGGACAAGGAGATCGCCAAGGCGCCCGGCACCGGCCCCTTTAAGCTGGACTGGTACCGCGCGGGCAACGCCCGGCTGGTCCGCAACGACCAGTGGCACGGCGGCAAGGTGTACCTCGACGCGATCGAGGTCAAGATCTTCGACAGCCCCCAGGCCATGGCCAACGCCCTGTTCGCCGGGCAGATCGACCTCGCCTCCAACGCCGGCGCCGTCCAGGCCCGTACCGCCGAGCGCCGCAAGGACATCCAGATCCTGCGCCGCGCCGACGACATGGCGATGCCCATCGTCATGCGCACCTCCAAGGGCAGCCCCTTCGCCGACCCCAAGGTGCGCGAGGCCCTGCGGCTCGCCGTGGACCGCGACGCCATGGTCAAGCAGGTCCTCAGCGGCTACGGCAAGGCCGCCAACGACGTGCTGGGCACCGGCGACCCGGCCTACGCCAAGGACATCCCGCAGCGCGCCCGCGACCTCGCCAAGGCCAGGAAGCTGCTCAAGGAAGCCGACTTCGACCTGTCCAAGACCTATGTCCTGAGGACCACCGAGGACATCGCGGGGCTGGCCGAGTCCGCGACCCTGTTCGCCACCCAGGTCCGCGAGGCCGGGGTGAAGGTGAAGGTGGAGAAGCAGGAGTCGGCGAAGTTCTGGGAGTCCACCTGGCTCAAGGGCGACCTCTACACGACCTATTGGGGTACCAACGACTCCGTCGTCTTCCTCGCCGGCCGCACCATGGTCTCCGACTCCACGTCGAACGAGACCGGTTGGGACGACGCCGAGTTCGACAAGACGTACAAGAAGGCGCTCGGCTCCGCCGACGAGAGCGCGCGGACCAAGGCCCTTCGCGACCTCCAGGTCATCGAGCACGAGCGCTCCGGCTACCTGCTGTGGGGCGTCGCCGACGGCATCGACCTGGCCGCCGAGAAGGTCCGCGACCTGCCGAAGCTGCCCGGCTACGGGCGCGTTCAGCTCGAGCGGGCATGGCTGGACGCCTGACCACGAAGGCCGCGCGGGCGGCGACGGCCGGGGCGCTGAGCACGAGGGCCGCGCGGACGGCCCTGCGCTTCGGCTCCCTGCTGGCGCGGCGGGCCCTGCTGCTCGCCGCGCTGCTCGCGCTGGTCTTCGTGGCCGTGGAAGTCCTCCCCGGGGACGCGGCGGACGCCACCTCCGAACGAGGCGAGAGCGCCGCGGACACCGAGCGGCGGCGCGCGCTGCTCGGCCTGGACCGGCCGGTCGCCGAGCGGTTCTGGGACTGGATGACGGCCCTGCCCAGGGGCGACTTCGGTACGTCCGCGCGCGGTGAGCCGGTCCGCGACCTGCTGTCCGGGCCGTTCCCCAACACCCTGCTGCTGGGCGGGCTCGCGCTGCTGGTCACCGTCACCGTCTCGGTCGCCCTGGGCTGCTGGGCCGCGCTGCGGCCGGGCCGCGCCGTGGACCGTACGGTCTCCGCCTCGGCCACCGCCGTGCTCGCGCTGCCCGAATTCGTGGTCGCCGTCGCGCTGGTGCTGGTCTTCGCGCTGTGGACCGACCTGCTGCCCGCCGTCACCACGGCGGGCGCGGACGGCGCCCCCGCCTCCTGGGACATGCTGGTGCTGCCCGTCATGGCCCTGGCCATCCCGCAGATCGGCTGGAACACCCGGATCGTCCGCGCGGCCCTCGCCGACGAGGCGAAGGCCCCGCACGTCGAGACCGCCGTGCTGGACGGCCTCCCGGCCCACCGGATCCTGACCCACCACGTCCTGCCCGGCGCCCTCCCCGCCATCGCCACCGGCGCCGCCACCTCGACCGGCATGCTGCTGGGCGGCGCCGTCGTCGTGGAGACCATCTTCAACTACCCGGGCATCGGCAGCGTACTGGCCAGTGCCGTCGCCGACCGGGACACGCCGGTCATCGCCGCCGTGGTGATGGTGACCGGCGCCGTGATCACCGGTGTACTGCTCCTCGCCGACCTGGTGCGGGCCCGAGCCGCAGGAGGACGTGGATGACGTCGCAGTCTTCGCAGTCGGCGAAGAAGCAGGGGAGGGGAGGGGGCGGGAGCGCGCCGGGCTTCTGTGCGGCCCGGCGCGCGACCGGCCCCGGCGCCGAGGGCGCGACCGCACGCACAACCGCGGCCCGCCGCAGGGTGCTTCTGCGGACCCTGCCCGCCCTGCTGTTCACCGCCGTCGCGCTCGCGGGGCCCTGGCTCGCGCCGGAGGCCATCGACAAGCCGGTGGCGATACCGTACGGGGAGGCCGGAGCAGACGGCGCGCCGCTCGGCGGTGACCAGCTCGGCCGCGACGTGTGGAGCCGACTCCTCGCCGGAGGCCGGGAGCTGATCGGCACCTCGCTGGTCGTCGCCCTCACCGTCACCGTGATCGCCGCGCTCCTGGGCACCGCGGGCGCCCTGCGCCCCGCGCTGGGCCGGGTGGTGGAGCGGACCGCCGACGTCCTGATGCTGCTGCCCGCCATCCTCGGCATCCTGCTCGTCACCCTGTCCTGGCCGGGCGGCGGGCGGCTCGCGGTGATCGCCGCGGCCGTGGCCCTCGGCTTGCCGTACACCATCCGGCTGGTGTCCGCGGCGGTCGCGCCCGTGGCCGCCAGCGGCTATGTGGAGGCCTCCGTCGCGGGCGGCGAGCGGCTGTGGCACCTGATCGTCCGCGAAGTGCTGCCGAACCTCCGCTCCACCCTGCTCGCCCTGTTCGGCCTGCGCTTCGTGGCCGCCGTCCACGTCGTCGCCACCGCCGGATTCCTCCAGGTGGGGCCGCAGCCGCCGACCGCTGACTGGGCCCTGATGATCCGGGAGAACGCGCCCGGCATCCTGCTCAACCCGTGGGCCGTGGTGGCCCCCAGCATCGCCATCGGCCTGCTGGCGATGAGCGTCAACCTCGCCGCGGACGCCCTCGCGCCGCGCACCGGACGGAAGGCGGTGGCGGTCCTGTGACCCACGACGAGCGGACCCGGGCACCCTACCCGCCCACACCCGGCGGCCCCGGCGACGGCGGCCCGGCCGTACGGGTCGACGGACTGACCGTCACCACCGAGGACGGCCGCGCGCTCCTCACCGACGGCGGCCTCGAAGCGGTCCGCGGCCGGGTCCTGGCCCTCGTCGGACCCTCCGGCTCGGGCAAGACCACCCTGCTGCGCGCCGTCACCGGCCTGCTGCCGCCCGGCACCTCCCGCACCGCCGGGACCGTGCGCGTCCTGGGCCAGGACGTCCTGGACTGCGCCCCGGCCGACCTGCGCGAACTGCGCCGCCGCCACCTCGCCTACCTCGGCCAGGATCCGGCCTCGGGCCTCAACCCGCGGATGCGCGTCGCCAAGCTGCTCGCCGAGACCGCCGAGGACCGGTCGCGGGCCGCGCTGCTCGGCCTGCTCACCGAGGTCCGCATGCCCGCCACCCCCGACATGCTGCGCCGCCGCCCCGGCGAGCTGTCCGGCGGCCAGCAGCGCCGGGTGGCGCTCGCCCGCGCGCTCGCCCGCCGACCCCGCGTCCTGCTCCTGGACGAACCGACCGCCGGCCTCGACGCCGCGCTCCGCAACGAGGTCGCCGACCTGCTGCGCCACCTGGCCGCCGAGCACCGGCTCGCGGTGGTGCTCTCCTGCCACGACCCCGAACTGGTCGACCGGCTGGCCGACGACGTGGTGGAGCTGACCGCGCCCGGCGCCCCGTCCCGGACACGGCCGGCCGCGCAGCGGCTGCCGGACGCCGCGCCCCGCACCCCCGCGGACGCGCCCGCGGCCCCACCGGAGCCTCCGGGGGACGCGGCGGCCCGCGGCCTGTCCGCCCGCGGCCTGACCGTACGGGTCGGCCCGCACCGCACCACCGTGCTGCACGGCGTCGACCTCGACGTCACCCCCGGCGCGTCCCTCGGCATCGTCGGCGCCTCCGGCGCGGGCAAGTCCACGCTGCTGCGCACGCTGATCGGCCTGCAACGGCCGTCCGGTGGTGCGGTTCTGCTGGACGGTACGGCGCTGAAGCCGGGCGTCGGCAGCCGCAGCCGCGAGCAGCGGCGGCGCGTCCAGCTCGTACCGCAGGACCCGCTGGGCGCGCTCAACCCGATGGTCACGGTCTTCGCCGCCCTCGCCCGGCCGCTGCGGCTGCACCGCCGCTGCGACCGCGCCGCCGTGCCCGAACGGGTCGCCGCGCTGCTGGACCGGGTCGGCCTGCCGCCCGAGCACGGCGACCGCTATCCGCACGAACTCTCCGGCGGGCAGCGGCAGCGGGTCTCCATAGCCCGCGCCCTCGCCGCCGATCCGGACGTCCTGGTCTGCGACGAGGTGACCTCGGCGCTGGACCGGGACACGGCGGACGCGGTGATGGAGCTGCTGGCCGACCTGCGCGGCGGCCAGGGCCTCTCGCTGATCCTCGTCAGCCACGATCTGCGGCTGGTCGCGGAGCACACGGACACCACGCTGATGCTGCACGACGGCCAGGTGGTCGAACACGGCCCCACGGCACGCGTGCTGGCCCCGGCCGCGGCGCCCACCCGGCACTGATCGCCTCGCCATCCCCGATCGCCTACCATCCCCGATATGGCCCGCTTCCTGATCGAGCGCCGTTCTCCGCTGCCGGCCGACGAGGCCTGGCGGCGGATCACGGACTGGCCGCGCCACTCCGCCCACGTCCCGCTGACCCGGATCACCGCGACCCCGCCGGGCCCCACCCGCACCGGCACCGTGGTGCTCGCCCGGACCGGAGCCGGCCGGGCCGTCTTCGACGACCCCATGGAGGTCGTGCGCTGGGAGCCGCCGGAGCCGACCGGACGGCCGGGCCACTGCCGACTGGAGAAGCGCGGCCCGGTCGTCACCGGCTGGACGGAGATCCACGTACGCCGGGACGGGGACGGGTCGCGGGTGGTCTGGGAGGAGGACGCGCGGGTGCGCGCCCTGCCCCGGCTGTGCGACCGGCCGACGGCATGGGTCGGCCGCCTGGTGTTCGGCCGCATGGTCGGCAGAATGCTGAAGCCCGGCCGGCCGGCCCGTACGACGGGGCCGCTGCCGCCGGCCGACTGACGGACGACGGGCACGACACGACGGGCGCACGACACGGACGACAGGGAGCGGCCGCCTCGCCATGGACCACGGCATATCCTCGGCCCCCGACGCGCTGTTCGCGTACGGGAGCCTGCAGTTCCCCGAAGTGCTCACCGCGCTGCTGGGGCGGGTGCCGCAGCAGCGCGCCGCGTCCGCGCCCGGCTGGCGCGCGGCGGCACTGGCGCGCCGCGACTACCCGGGCCTCGTACCCGCCGAAGGGGAGACGGCCCCTGGCTTGCTGCTGACCGGCCTCACACCGGACGAGTGGCGGATACTCGACGCCTTCGAGGACGACGAGTACGAGCTGCGCCGACTGCCGCTGTCCGACGGGCGGTGGGCGTGGAGCTACCTGTGGCGCGGCGGGGACGTGCTGCCCCGCACCTGGGACGCCGCCGAGTTCCGCGCCACCCGGCTGGCCGCGTTCCTGGCGCGGCACACCGCCCGAGGCTGAGGAGCCGGCCGTACGGTCAGCGCCAGGCGGCGGGGATCCGGTCGTCGGCGGACCGGGTGTCGGCGAGCTTGAAGGTGAGCTCCCGCGGGTGGACGGCGTGCGGGTCGAGGCAGACCAGCGTGCCGGGGCGGACGCTGTCGGCGCTCACACCGGACAGCGTCGCGCGGAGCCGGAAGCCCTCCGCCATGTCGATGACGGCCACGGTGCGCAGCGAGCCGTTGCTGCGCCGTACGACGGTGGCCTGCCGGACGACGCCGGCGCCCGCGCTGGCCTCCCACTCCATGTCGGTGGCGGCGCAGACCGGGCACAGCAGGCGGTGGAAGGCCGCGGTGTGGCACCAGCGGCAGCGCTGGAAGTACAGCTCGCCGTGCTGGAGTCCGTCGAGGTAGATCTGGCCGGGCCAGCCCTCGTCCGGCGCGGCCGGGACGTGCGTCTCCGGCTCCAGGGCGGGGGCGGTGTCCGGCGTGTCGGGGGCGGGCGGATGTTCGGCGATCTCGGCCACGGTGTGGAACACGATGTCATCTCCCTGCGCTCGGCCCGGAGGAATCTGGTGCGCTCGAGCCGAGGCTATGGCACCCAGTGCCAGATGTAAAGGCACTGAGTTCCCTGTATGGCTCCTGGGCTCACCCGGGGGCCACCGGGCTACGCCTCGTCGAGCGTGGCCTCGATCTCCCGTACCACCCGCCACATCGGCGTCCGGCGCTTGGCGATCAGCACCACCACGTCCCGGTCGTCCCGCGTCGCGGCGTCGCTCTCGGTGCCGTCCGGGGCCCAGGACTGCCGCACGAACTCCAGGGCGTGGTCGACGGCGGCCTCCGCGTCGCCCTCGCCGCCGGAGCGCAGCCAGGACCGCAGGGCGTTGTTGTGCGCCGCGACCACGGCCGCGGCGATGACGTCGGCCCGCAGGTCCCCGTCGGACCAGCCGGCGAAGCGGCGGCGCAGATAGGCGGCCATGGCGCGCTCGTAGCGCCACACCACCGACAGTTCGTAGGCGCGCAGCCCCGGCACGCTCTTGGTGAGCCGGTAGCGCTGGACGGAGAAGGTGGGATTCTCCGTGTACATCCGCAGCACCAGGCGGGCCGCGTCGCAGACGCGGGCGACCGGCTCGTCGTCGTCCTCGTCCGCGTCGAGGAAGGCCGTCATGTCCTTCAGGGAGCGCTCGTGGTCGGGGAAGACCACGTCTTCTTTAGAAGGGAAGTACCGGAAGAAGGAGCGGCGCCCGACGCCGGCCAGCGTGACGATGTCGTCGACGGTCGTGGCCTCGTAACCGCGCTCCAGGAACAGCTGGAAGGCCGCGGCGACAAGCGCGTCCCGCATGGGGGGACGGGCGGACGTCGTACCTGCTCCCGGGCCCGGCCCGCGTTCCTCGCTCATGCTGGGAACATAACACCAGCGTGGCCATATGGCACTGAGTGTGCATACTGGAGGGTACTGAGTGCCGTACGTGCTCTGTTCGCCGTTCGACCGAGAAAACCAGGGGTACCGATCATGAGCCAGGACTTCGACCTGTACCGGCCGTTGGAGGAGCACGAGATGCTCCGGGAGTCGGTGCGTGGGCTCGCCGAGGCGAAGATCGCGCCGTTCGCGGCGGCGGTGGATGAGGAGGCGCGGTTCCCGCAGGAGGCGTTGGACGCGTTGGTGGCCAATGATCTGCATGCGGTGCATGTGCCGGAGTCGTACGGGGGTGCGGGGGCGGACGCGCTGGCGACGGTGATCGTGATCGAGGAGGTCGCGCGGGTGTGCGCGTCCTCGTCGCTGATCCCGGCGGTGAACAAGCTGGGGTCGCTTCCGGTGATCCTGTCGGGTTCGGAGGAGCTGAAGGCGAAGTACCTGGGGCCGCTGGCCAAGGGTGATGCGATGTTCTCGTACTGCCTGTCGGAGCCGGACGCGGGTTCGGACGCGGCGGGGATGAAGACCCGCGCGGTACGCGACGGCGACCACTACGTCCTCAACGGTGTGAAGCGGTGGATCACCAACGCGGGTGTGAGCGAGTTCTACACGGTGATGGCGGTCACCGACCCGGAGAAGCGCAGCAAGGGCATCAGCGCCTTCGTGGTGGAGAAGGGCGACGAGGGCGTCTCCTTCGGGGCGCCGGAGAAGAAGCTGGGCATCAAGGGCTCCCCGACCCGCGAGGTCTACCTCGACAACGTCCGCATCCCCGCCGACCGCATGATCGGCGCGGAGGGCACCGGCTTCGCCACGGCGATGAAGACCCTCGACCACACTCGGATCACGATCGCGGCGCAGGCGCTGGGGATCGCGCAGGGTGCGCTGGACTACGCCAAGGGCTATGTGCGGGAGCGGAAGCAGTTCGGGAAGGCGATCGCGGACTTCCAGGGGATCCAGTTCATGCTCGCCGACATGGCGATGAAGATCGAGGCGGCTCGTCAGCTGACGTATGCGGCGGCGGCGAAGTCGGAGCGTGGGGATGCGGATCTGACGTTCCAGGGCGCGGCGGCGAAGTGCTTCGCGTCGGATGTGGCGATGGAGGTCACCACGGACGCGGTCCAGCTCCTCGGTGGCTACGGCTACACCCGTGACTATCCGGTGGAGCGGATGATGCGGGACGCGAAGATCACGCAGATCTACGAGGGCACCAACCAGGTCCAGCGCATCGTCATGGCCCGCAACCTGCCGTAGTCCGGCGGGAGAAACTCGACGAGTCCGTACATCAAGGGCCCTGTCTCCCGGTTGGGAGGCAGGGCGCTTGCTTTACGTGTACAGTGCGCCCGCACACTGCACACAGCAATTCAAGGGGGACCCTATGCGTGCTCTGCCCATCGCAGCGGTAGCTGCCGCTCTGGTGCTGTCGCTCAGCGCCTGCAGCGATGACTCGGAGGGCGATGTCAGCGCTTGCAAGAAGGTCATGGCGGACATGATCAAGAGCGGGAACATCAGCAAGGAGAAGCCCGACGCCTGCAAGGGCATCGACGACGAGACGCTGCAGCGCCTCGCCAAGGAGGTCATGGGCGACAAGGTGCCCACGCCCCCCGCGATTCCGACGCCGGACGTCGACCTCCCCAAGGTGCCCTGACGGACCGGAAGCGCCCGATTCGCCGTGCCCCGGCCGCAGTGATGCGGCCGGGGCACGGCTGCTTTGATCAGGCAGTGGGGAAGTCTCCTGCCTTCACTCCGGCCACGAACGCGGACCACGTTTCGGCGGGGAAGACGAGCGCCGGGCCGTGGGGGTCCTTGCTGTCACGGACGGGGACGACGCCGCGGGAGGCGACGAGGTTTGCCGCGACCTCGACGCAGTCGCCGCCGTTCCCTGGGTTGCTGTAGGAGGACTTGAACCAGCGGGGGGAGTCGGTTGTCACGGGGTGCCCTTTCGTATCTGCTCGATCATGGCCACGGATGCCGCCTGCGACAACGCTTCGGCCTGCAACTGATGGTATGCCGTCAGCACGGGCACCACGGAGGTAATCTCCCGGTCCAGGTTTCCCTGAGCCTGAGATTCGGCGTAGTAAATCAGGGACCGGTCCGGCAACGTCAAGAGGTTGACGGGCAGGTCAAACGTGCGGCGCTCCCCTATCTCGTACGGCGCCACCTGCAACAGTGTGTTCGGCAGGTCGGCAAACTCGACCAGCCGCGCCAACTGCGCGTCCATGACGGTGGAGCCGCCAACCGGCCGACGGATACAGCTTTCGTCCAGGGTCACAAACACCATGGGTGGCCGAGGCCGCTCCAGCACCGCCTGACGCTCCGCCAGAAACGCGAGGCGTTCATCCGCTTGTTCGGGCGTGATGGCGCCCCGCCGCACGTGGCTGTCCGCCAGCACGCGTGCGTACTCCGGTGTCTGCAACAAGCCGGGGATGGTCCCGATGTTGTACAGCCGGATCTCTACTGCCCGGCCCTCGTACCCGACGTACTCCGGGAAGCCCTCCAGCAGGCTGCCGTGTTTGATCTCGCGGTACTCACGCTCGAACGAGTCTGCTGTGCCCTCAAGGCCGAAGACGCGGTCCACGTTACGCGAGAACCGGAGAGTCGGAGGCTTCCGACCATTTTCGACGGCCGAAACATGCACACTGGAATATTCTGCGCGTTCGGCAAGATCGTCTTGAGTCCAGCCGCGTGCTTCCCGCAGGCTGCGTAAACGCGCTCCGTAGGCCGCCTGGGGGGAGGCGTTCGGGTTCAACTCGTTGCGATTCAACGGGCGTTCACCGTCCTTCCGTCCACAAGTGACAGGTTGAACGGCCCCTGACTCTAGTCCACGCTGAACCTCCTTGGTAGTGGCAGCACTACGGAGAGGAGCGGTCGGTGACCAGTAAGACCACGAACGCCCCGGCCACGCCCCCGCCCCAGCCCGGCGACGTTCAAGACAGCATCGACCGCCCGACCTTGGCGGAGTTGCGGAAGCGCGCAGACGAGCTCGGGGCCCAGATCCATGACCACCTGGCGCGAGGTGAGAAGAAGTGACCCGCAAGACCTACCGGTTCCGCGAATACGTGATCACCCCGGACACCAGGCCGGAGGCCGAACCGCACACGTACGCCATGACCTGCACGGCGTGCCACACGGTCGGACCCCGTAGCGAAGACATGGACGAGGCGCACGCGTGGGCCGCCCGGCACCTCAAGGCCAACCCCGAACACCTCACCTACCGGGAGCACATCACCAGGCCCTACCTCGCCAAGCCGGGGAAGTGGCTGTGACGGCGCCCGCGATCATGAAGGGTGCCAAGTGGGTGCTGAGCCCCGAGACCGCCGAGGGCGCGCCGGAGGGCATCTACGGCGCGCAGTGCCTCCGCTGCGGGCAGGAGTCCGGTCTGGTGGACGACGACGCGCGGCCGATCGGTGCATGGGCCATCGCCCACACGGAAGCCGAGCCGACACACCATCAGTTCCTCGTGACGACACAACAACACTGGCGTGTCGACCCCTGCGCCACCAGCGAGGAGCCGCGCCCGGCCTCAAGGACCCTCTTGGTCGTCCCCGCTGCCCCTCCTGGGCTTCGGCCGCACCGGCCCCGGTCCCACGCTCGGCCGGTCAGACGCCATGTCCCGGCCCGCGTGGGGCGCTTCGCGGGTCCGTTGTTCGTCCTGGCGCTTGTGGTGTGCGGCGTTCTTCTGGGGGCCCTTTATGGCGTCGCATGAGCAGAAAGGGGAGCGGCCCGCGCTGGGCCGCTCCCTGCTCGAATCAGAGGTAATGACGTCCGACTGGGCGCCCACTTACGAGGCGGTGCCCCGCTCCGCGTTCCTGCCTGACCTGATCTGGCCGCACGACATGGAGACCGGCCGGAGCGTCGCCGTCAGCAAGGCCGGCGATCCGGCGGCGTGGCAGGGATACGCGGACTCCAACGTCCCCATCGTCACCCAGTGGGACGACGGCAAGCATTCCGGCACGGAGCCGGGCGACGAGTCCACCAGTTCCGCCTCCATGCCCAGCGTCGTGTTCTCCATGCTCCGCGACCTGGACGTCCAGCCGGGCAGCCGCGTGCTGGAAGTCGGCACGGGAACGGGTTGGAACGCCGCACTACTCGCTCACCGCCTCGGCTCGGCGAACGTGGTCACGGTCGAAGTG
Source organism: Streptomyces sp. XD-27 (assembly GCF_030553055.1). Classification (NCBI taxonomy): domain Bacteria; kingdom Bacillati; phylum Actinomycetota; class Actinomycetes; order Kitasatosporales; family Streptomycetaceae; genus Streptomyces; species Streptomyces sp. XD-27. The sequence continues at coordinate 510,351 of NZ_CP130713.1, read as the reverse complement.
GACGAAGCGGTCGCGGCGTCCGCGCGGGCCGCGCTGGAGCGCTTCGGCCTGCCCGCACAGGTGGTCCATGGGGATGGATTCCGCGGCCACCCCGAGGACGCGCCGTACGACCGGGTCATCGCGACGTGCGGCCTGCGGTCCATCTCCTTCGCGTGGGTGGAGCAGACCCGGTCGGGTGGGGTCATCGTGGCCGCCTGGGGGACGCACTTCAGTCACCAGGACGCCGTCGCGCGTCTTGCGGTCTCGCCGGACGGTGAGCAGGCGTCGGGTCTCTTCACCGGGCCTGTGGAGTTCATGAAGCTGCGAGCCCAGCGCCGCCCTCCTGTGGTGCACGCCGAGTACGTTCCGGGGAGCGTGGCCGATGGTGACGAGACCTCCACGAAGATCACGGAGGAGGAGTTCGTCAGGACGAAGTTCGACGCCCACCGGTTCGCTCTGGGTCTCCGCGTTCCGGACTGCTGCCACGTCGTCGCCGACAAGCGCGACGGCGCACGGCCTGTCTGGTTCTACGGACTGACTGACCGCTCGTGGGCATGCGTGATGTTCCGCGACGGAGCGGAGGCGCGTGTCTGGCAGGGTGGCCCCCGACGACTATGGGATGAGGCGGAGGAGGCCCACCGCTGGTGGGTCGGCCACGGTGAGCCGGACCACTCCCGGTTCGGCCTGACGGTGACTCCCGACGGGCATCGAGCGTGGCTGGACACGCCGTCCGACTCCTGGGCCGTATGAGACGCCCGGCTCATCTGCTCTCCCAGTAGATGAACCGCGGCCCCGCGCCCGCATGGCCGCTGCGGCGGGCCGGCGCCCCGTACCGAGGGCGCCGGCCCGCCGGCGTGTGCACGCGCTGTCGGGATCAGAAGGTGAACGGGCCCGGCGACTGCGCCGAGGTCGCCGTGCAGTTGACGGTGATCACCCCGAAGACCGTCAGCTTCAGCGACTTCGCCTCCAGGATGTCACCGGCGGCCACCGTGCCCTTGAGCGGTCCGGTCGTCACGTCGTCGCCGGTCTCCATCGCCGGGTTGTCCTTGCCGGTGAACGTCGTGGTCCCGGAACCGTTCTTGGACAGGGTGAGGGTGGAGTCGACCGAGCCCGCCGGCACCGCCGCGGGGGCCTTGACCGCGGACGAGGTCAGCGTGATGGTCGCCGCCGTGCCGTCCTGTGTGGCCGTGAGGGTCGCCGTACCCGAGCCGTAACTTCCGCAGTCGGCGGTGACCGTGGCGGTCGTCGGGTCGACCGCCGAGGCCGTGGGCGCCAGGACGATCGCGCCCGTGGCCAGGGCGGCCGTCGCCGTCACGATGCCGAGCTTGCTGCGTCGCATGGAGCTTCCTCCAAGGTGGGGGGAGTTGCCTGAGTGGCGCGCATCGCCCCCACCTGACGGTCGGTCGGGTGGGGACCATGTCATTGACGCGCGCATGATGAGAGAAGGCAAGAGTGAAACGGCGGAATTTCACATAGCCGGAGTCAAACGAGCCGGTGACAGGCGGTAGTTGAGGCGGAACGTCTCGGCCGGGTCGTAGACCGCCTTCACCTCGCGCAGCCGTCGCAGATCCGCGGGCTCGTACACGCCCCGCACCCGCCCGCCCTGACCGTCGTCCTGCCCGTCCTCGCCGCCGATGCCGTACAGGAAGTTGAGCGACCGGCCCACCGTCGACGGCGCCAGCGCGTCGAGAACGCGCCGGTGGACGGCCCCGACCTCCTCGCGCCGCCCGTCCCCCGCCAGCGACAGCACGCTCAGCAGGAAGCGCGCGCCGCGGTGCCCGACCGCGTTGGGCACGGCCGGCGGGCGGCTGAGCGCGCCGCCCAGGTGGCGCACCTGCACCACGCAGCCGACCGGCGCGCCCGGCCCGGCCAGGTCCAGCACGGCGCGGACCGCGTCCGGGCCGAGCTCGCTCAGCAGCGCGTTGTCGCCGCGGTACGGATGCGGCTGCGTCGGGTCGTTGTAGATGGTGCCCGACTCGCTGTACGGCATGTCGGCCAGGCTGTCCACCAGTCGCGGCCCGATGGCCCGCAGCGGGGCCACGAGCCGTTCGCCCTCCGCCGGATCGCCGGTGTACGCGATCCGGATGTGCGCGATGTGCCGCCCCCGGAGCGGCTCGGGCACCATCGGCAGGTCCGGCATCGGGACCAGCCCGATCGAGGAGGTCAGCTCCTCCGGCACCGTCTCCGTCCAGCGCAGATAGGCCGCCAGCGCCTCGGGCAACAGATCGGTGTCGAAGACCAGGCCGCCGCCGTAGACCCGCGGCACCGGGAAGAGGTCCACCTCCATGGCCGTCACGACCCCGAAGCTGCCGTGCCCGCCGCGCAGCGCCCAGAACAGCTCCGGATCGCTGTCCGCCGTCACGTGCCGGAGTTCGCCGTCGGCGGTGACGACGTCGATGGCGCGCACATGGTCCGCGGCGTAGCCGTACTCGCGCGACAGCAGCCCCAGCCCGCCGCCCAGGGTGTACGACACCGCGCCCACGTGCGGGGCCGAGCCGTTCAGCGGCGCCAGCCCGTGCCGGGCCGCCTCCGGCACGACCCGCTCCCAACGCACTCCCGCCTCGAACCACGCGGTGCGGGCCTCGGGGTCGACCCGCACCCCGGTCATCCGGCCGGTGTCGACCAGCACCCCGCCCTCGGTGGCCGCGGCCAGCCCGTGCCCCGTCGCCTGCACGCCCACCGGCAGCCCGTGGTCCCGCGCGAACGCCACCGCGGCCCGCACGTCCTCCGCCCCGGTCGCCCCGACGACCACGGCGGGCAGGTGACGCAGCCCGGTCTGGAACCCGGACCGCTCCGCGTCGTACCCGTCGTCCCCGGGCAGGAACACCGGCCCCTGGACCCGGTCGGCCAGCCGCCGGGCGTCGGCGGCGAGTCCCTGGTCGGCGGTGAGCGGCTGTGCGTGCATGGTCAACGTCTCTTCCCTTACGTGCGGTCGGGTGCGCGGCGAAGGCGCCTGTCGGCAGCGCGCCACGCGGCCTGGCGGGAGGAGATTCCCGCATTAAGTGGACACCCGCCGTCATGTTTTCCCGGACGCTTCCACGGCATCCTTGGCCGGGTGAAATCCGATCGCCTGCTCTCGATCCTGCTGCTCCTCCAGACCCGCGGCCGGGTCCCGGCCGCCGAGCTCGCCCAGCGGCTGGAGGTCTCGGCCCGCACCATCTACCGCGACGTCGAGTCGCTGTCGGCGGCCGGGGTCCCGGTCTACGCCGAACGCGGCAGGCACGGCGGGATCGCCCTGCTCCCCGGCTTCCGCACCGACGTCACCGGGCTGACCAGTGACGAGGCGCGGGCCCTGTTCGTACTCGCCGCGCAGGGCGCGCACAGCGCGCTCGGCCTCGACGGGGCGCTGGGCTCCGCGCTGCGCAAGGTCATGGCCGCGCTGCCCGCCCCGCACCGCCCCACCGCCGAACTCACCAGCCGCCGCATCCTCGTCGACCCGGTCGGCTGGCTGGCCGGGCCGCGCCCCGAGGCCGATCTTGACGTGCTGCACACCGCCGTCTTCACCGACCGCCGACTGCGGATCCGCTACCGGCACGGCGGCCGGACCACGCCGCGCACCTACACCGTCGATCCGTACGGGCTGGTGGCCAAGGCGGGCACCTGGTACCTGGTCGCGGACCGCGCCGGCACGCCCCGGCTGTTCCGGGCCGACCGGGTGGCCGCGGCGACGGTCACCGACGCGCCCGTACGGCGCCGGGACGGGGTGGAACTGGCCGACGCCTGGGAGGCGTTGCGCGCACAGGTGGAGCAGCGCTCCGGCGGCGTACGGGTCCGGGTCCGCGTCCGTGCCACCCGGCTGGACCTCTTCGTCCGCATCACCCGGCCGCACCTGGCCGACCAGCCCGTGCCCGAGGGGGAGTGGGCGTCGGCGGAGCTGGTGTACCCGGTGCTCAGGGCGGTCCGCCAGCTGCTCCAGTTCGGCCCCGACGCGGAGGTCCTGGACCCGCCGGAGGCCCGGCGTGAGATGGCACGCGCGGCGGCGGAGATCACCGCGGTGTACGGCTCCGCCGGTGACGAGGGCTCCGTCGACGAGGCCCCGGCCGGTGACGAGGCCCCGTCGGCGCGCGGCCTGTCCCCTCTGCGGTCTGTCCCGGACTATGGTGCCGTCGACGATCGCACCAGATGACATCAGTGGAGGAGACGCACCGATGGGCATACCCCGCTTCCCGGACCCCGCTGCCGCCGGCACGGTGGACATCCGGGCGACCCCGGCCGAGACGTACCGCGTCATCAGCGACCCTCCCACCATGATCCGCTTCGCCGAGGAGGCCCACCGCGCCCGCTGGCTGGGCGGCGCCGAGGCCCCGGCGGTCGGCGCCCGCTTCCGCGGCTACAACCGCAACGGCCTGCGCCGCTGGTCCACCACCTGCCGCGTCACGGACGCCGACCCCGGCCGGCGCTTCGCCTACGAGGTGGCGGCGGCGCTCGGCATCCCCATCTCCCGCTGGCAGTACGACATCGAGCCCACCGCCGACGGCTGCACCGTCACCGAGACCACCTGGCTGCGGGTACCGCTGTGGTTCGTCCCCGTCGCCATCCTGGTCACCGGCGTCCGCGACCGTGCCGGCACCAACAACGCCAACATCACCACCACGCTGCACCGCCTCAAGGCGCACCTGGAGACGGCACCCGCCCCGGGCCTGTCATCCGGGTGACCGCGAGCAGCGCCATGTCATCGGTGATGCGGCCGCCGGTGTGCCTGCTCACCTCGGTGAGCAGGCCGTCGAGCAGCGCGTCCGGTCCGGGAAGGCCGCGCCCGGCCAGTCCGGCGAGCCCGGCCGCCGGGTCGTAGAAGTCCCCGGCCCGGTTCCGCGCCTCGTTCAGCCCGTCGGTGTACAGCAGGAGAGTCGCCCCTGGGGGGAAGGGCACCGTGTCGGTCCGGTCCTGGTCGGCGCCCAGCTCCGCCAGTCCCAGGGGGAGGGCCGGCCGGGACGGTTCCGCGCTGCGCACCTGGCCGGCGTGCAGCAGCAGAGGCGCGGGGTGGCCGCGGTTGACCAGCCGCAGTTCGTCGCCGCGGTGCGGGATCTCGACGAGAACGCCGGTGACGAACCCCTCGGTCCGCTCGGGGCCCGTCCGCCGTTCCTTCTCCCGAACCAGCGCCCGCTCCAGCCTGGCGGCGATCCCGCAGAGCGTGGGTTCCTCCTCGGCGGCCTCCCGGAACACCCCCATGGCCACGTCCACCACCTTGACCGCGCCCATGCCCTTGCCCCGGACATCGCCGACCAGGCAGCGTACGCCGTACGGGGTGTCCTGCGCGCTGTACAGGTCGCCACCGATCTGCGCGTCCTTCACGGCTGCCCGGTAGCGCACGGCGACGCGCAGGGACCCGATCGAGGGCGGCAACCGCGGCAGCACGGCGCGCTGCACGGCGAGGGCGATTCTGCGCGCGGACTGCAGGCGCACATTGCTGTAGTACATGAGGCGGTTGAGGACGATGGCGAAGGCCGAGACGGTCACGACCGCCGCCAGCTCGCTCTGCCCACCCGGTTTCCCCATGAAGCCGAAGTGGGTGAGGAGCGCGATGTCGGCGGCACAGGCACCGATGCCCGCCAGGATCGTCGCGCGCAGCGACAGCAGTGCGGCGGCCGTCATCGGCGCGGCTGTGTAGAAGGCCTCTCCGCTCACGTGCCCGGAAGTGTTGTAGTCGAAGAGGACACCTCCGACGAGCAGGGCGACGGGCAGGAGCTGCAGGCGGCGCAGGCACCAGCGTCCGACGGCGGTGCGCCCCACGCTCGGGGCCCTCACGTACCCGCTCCCGGTCTGTCGCGCCCTACCACATGCTCAAGCATCCCCGGGCCGGATGGCGGCTGCCAGTCGTGGACGGCCGTACGCCCCCCTGCGGCCCGGGCGCGGAGAGCGTGGTCTTGGCGGGAGGCAGGGAGGACATGATCGATGCGGTGGCGGGTGCCGTGGTCAGGCCGATCCCCGCGGACATGATCGACCCGCCGATGACGTAGTGCCCGCGGCGCCCGGCCGGGTATGGCGGTCGCCGCGGAGCTGGGGCCGGGGTCAAGCCTCGTCGGGTGGGGCGTTCACGTCTGGTCCAGCGCCGCGCGCAGGATGCGGTCCGCCACGCGCACCGAGTCGACCAGCGGGTGCAGCGCCATCGCGCGCAGTGCGGCGGGGCGGCCGCCGTCCGCGGCCGCCTCGATCGTCGAGCGCTCCACGGCCTTGAGCGAGAGCATCAGGCCGAGCTGGTCCGGGGCGACCGCGCCGACCGCGAGCGGGTGCGCGCCGCCCGAGTCCACCAGGCACGGGACCTCCACCACCGCGTCCGCGTCCAGCCCCGGCACGGCCGAGCGGTTGCGCACGTTGAGGATCAGCTTGGTGCGTTCGTTGCGGGCGACGGCGCGCATCAGGGCGAGCGCCACCCGGTCGTAGCCGCCGCCCTCCAGGTCGCACGAGTCGCGCTCCCACCCGCCGGACGCCGCCCGGCTCGCCGCCATGTACGTCTCCTCGCGCTCCAGGCGGGTGCGCTCCCATGACTCCCAGGCGCGCTCGGGCCGGGCGGCGGCCTCACGGTAGAAACCTGCCTGCTGGTCCCGCAGGAACTCGCCGCGGGTGGCGTCCGCCGCGCTGATCGCCTCGACGGCCTCCCGGTTGAAGTAGTAGTAGTGCAGATACTCGTTGGGCAGTGCGCCCAGCGTCCGCAGCCAGTCCGCGCCGAACAGCCTGCCCTCCTCGAACGACTCCAGCGCGGCGGTGTCGGCGAGCAGGTCGGGCAGCCGGTCCCGGCCGTCGACCAGCACCCGCCGCAGCCAGCCGAGGTGGTTGACGCCCACGTAGTCGTAGACCGTGCGGTCCGGGTCGGCGCCCAGGGCGCGCGTGGCCCGGCGGCACAGCCCGATCGGCGAGTCGCAGATCCCGATCACCCGGTCGCCCAGAATCCGCTGCATCGCCTCGGTGACCATGCCCGCCGGGTTGGTGAAGTTGATGGTCCAGGCATCCGGGGCCAGGGCGGCGATCCGCTCCGCGATCCGCACCGCCACCGGAAGGGTCCGCAGGCCGTACAGCACCCCGCCCGCACCGACCGTCTCCTGCCCGAGGACCCCTTGCCCGAGCGGGATCCGCTCGTCCCGGGTGCGCCCCTCCAGACCGCCGACGCGGATGGCGGAGAAGATGAAGTCGGCGCCGCGCAGCGCCTCGTCGAGGTCGGTGGTGGCGGTGACCGACGGGGCGGCCGGGTGGCCCCGCGCCTGCCGGGCGAGCACCGCGCCGATGGCGTCCAGGCGCTGCCGGTCGGTGTCGTACAGCACCAGTTCGGTGCAGCGGCCCCGCTCGTCGCCGGTGTCGTCGAGAAGGGCCTGATGCACCAGCGGCATGCGGAACCCGCCGCCGCCGAGCACGGTCAGCCTCATACGCTCAGTACCTCCGGTATCGAAACGTACTCCACGTGGGCGAGCCCGCGCGAGCGCGAACGGCCTCTTGCGACGGGCCCGTCCGAGCTGCAAGGTGTCGGTCACTTGACGCCCGGCCGAGTCCGGGCCGGACCGAGCCGGAAGGAGATCGGGATGGGCTTATCCGGGAGGCCCCTGCCCGCCATGCTGGCGGCGGGCGCCATCTTGCTCGCCGCGGCGTGCGTACCGGGCACCGACGGGTCGGGGGCGGGAGCCCCGGGCCCCGGCGCCGGCACGGGCATACCCGACCCGGCGACGGCCGGCAGGGTCACGCTGACCGTCTGGGACCAGGAGATCCGCGGCGGCCAGAACGACGAACTGGAGCAGCTCAACCGGGAGTTCCACAGGAAGTACCCCAACGTCCGCGTCAAGCGGGTGGCGCGGAGCTTCACCGACCTCAAGGCGACCCTCAAGCTCGCGCTCTCCGGCGCCCACCCGCCCGACGTCGTCCAGGCCAACCAGGGCTACCCGGACATGGTGGCCTTCGTCCAGGCCGGACTGCTCGCCCCGCTCGACACCTATGCGGGGATCTACGAGTGGAACACCCGCTATCCCGCCACCCTGCTCAACCTCAACCGGGTCACCGCCGACGGCAGGCGGTTCGGCACCGGCCGCCTCTACGGCATCTCGCAGACCGGTGAGTACCTCGGCCTGTACTACAACAAGGACGTCCTGGCGAAGGCCGGACTCGCGCCGCCCAGAACCTGGGGCGACTTCACCGCGAGCCTTCGTCGGCTCAAGGACCGCGGCGAGCTCCCCGTCCAGTTCGGCAACCTCGACAAGTACCCGGCGATCCACACCTTCGGCGTCCTCCAGGGCCGGCTCGGCGCCGCGCGCGTCCGCGACGCCATCCTCGGCCACGGCCCCGGCTTCGACACCGCCGGCACGCGCACCGCCGCGGCCACCCTCGCCGACTGGGCCGACCGCGGCTACCTGCCGAAGGGCGCCAACGGCCTCGGCCATGAGGACGCGGCGAAGAAGTTCGCCTCCGGCGAGGGCGGGTACCTGCTCACCGGCACCTGGCAGCTCGCCCAGTTGAAGAAGGCCATGGGCGACCGGCTCGGCTTCATGCCGCCGCCTCCGGCGACCGCGGGCGCCGACCCCGTCACCACCGGCGGGCAGGGGCTGGCGTGGTCCGTCACGGCCCGGTCCCGGCACCCCGAAGTCGCCGCCGCCTACCTCGACTTCCTCACCGACCGCCACGCCGCGGACGTGATGACCGCGCACGGCGTGCTGCCCGCGGTCGCGGGCGAGGCCGCCGCGAGCGTGCCGCCGGACACCGTGGACGGCCAGATGATCGCGGGCTGGCGGCGGCTCAGCGCCGCCGACGGGCTCGTGCCGTATCTCGACTACGCCACGCCCAGCTTCTACGACACGCTCTCCGAGAGCCTCCAGGGCGTCATCGCCGGAAGGCTGTCGCCGGACCGCTTCGCCGCCGTCCTGCAGAAGGACTACGGCGCCTTCATCAGGAAGCAGCGGCGGTCCGCGCCCTCGGCCCCGGCCGCCCCGGCGGCCACGCGGTGACGCGTCGCAGAGGACACCGCACTCACCCGGGCCGGTACCGGCGGCGGGCCCCCGGCGAGCCGCGCGCCGTCGGCTACCTCTACATCCTCCCCGCCCTCGCCCTCTACACGGCCTTCCTCCTCTACCCGTTCGGCCAGTCCGTCTGGCTGTCGTTCCTGCACTGGGACGGGCTGACCCGGGCCACCCCGGCCGGCCTGGACAACTACCGCGACCTGGTCACCGACCCCGGCCTGCGGGCCTCCTTCGGCCACGCCCTGCTGCTCCTGGTCTTCTACTCCGCGCTGCCGGTCGCCATCGGGCTGCTGCTGGCCGCCGTCCTCGCGCGCACCCGGGTGCGCGGCATGGCCTTCTTCCGTACGGTCCTGTTCCTGCCGCAGGTCCTGGCCCTGATCGTGGTCGGCGTGGCGTGGCGCTCGATCCTCGCCCCCGACGGGCTGCTCAACGACACCCTGCGGGCGGTCGGCCTCGGCTCCCTCGCCCGGCCCTGGCTGGGCGACTACGACTGGGCGCTGCCCGCCGTGGGCCTGGTCGGCACCTGGGTGGGGACCGGGCTGTGCATGGTCCTCTTCCTCGCCGGGGTCCAGCGCATCCCCCGCGAGCTGTACGAGGCGGCACGTGTGGACGGCGCGGGGCCGGTCCGCGAGTTCCGCACCGTGACCCTGCCGGGCCTGCGGCCGCAGATCGCGGTGGCGCTGACCCTGACCATCGTGGCCGGGCTGCGCAACTTCGACCTCATCTACATCACGACCGCCGGCGGGCCCGGGAACGCCACCTCCGTGCCGGCCTACGAGGTCTACCACCGGGCGTTCGAGACCAACCAGGTCGGCTCCGCGGCGGCCATCGGGGTGGCCCTCACCGTGGTGATCCTCACCCTGACCGTCGCCGTGTCCCGCCTGGTCGAAGGGCGCCGCCCATGAAGTGCAGTGCGTCAACCACAGACCGCCGCCGCAGCGTGCCGCCCATCAGCGCCCGCCTGGACCGTGCCGTCACCTACGGCATCCTGACGGTGTTCGCCGCCGTCTCGCTCACCCCGGTCATCGGCATCCTCTCCACGGCCCTCGGCTCGCGGGACTCCCTCGACACCGGGTTCTCCGTCCCGGAGGACGGCCCGCACTGGAGCAACTTCGCGGACGCCTGGAGCCGCGGCCACTTCGGTACGTACCTGGCGAACTCCGTCCTCGTCGCGGTGGCCGTCGTCGCCGCCACGACCGTGCTGTCCATCCTGGCCGCGTACGCGTTCGGGGTGCTGCGCTTCCCCGGCTCGAACGCGCTCTTCCACCTCTTCGTGATCGGCCTGGCCCTGCCGCAGGAGGCCCTCGTCGTCCCCCTCTACTTCGATCTTCGGCACGCCGGGCTGACCGACACCTACTGGGCGCTGATCCTGCCGCAGACCGCCCAGTCCCTGGCCTTCGGCGTCTTCTGGATGCGTACGTACTTCCGGAACGGCGCCCCCCGGGCGGTGATCGAGGCCGCCCGGCTCGACGGGGCGGGCAGCTGGACCACGCTGTGGCGCGTCCTGGTCCCGATGGGCCGTCCCGCGATCTCCACCATGGTCGTGATCACCTTCATGTGGACGTGGAACGAGTTCCTGATGGCCCTGGTCATGGTGAGCGACGAGGAGCACCGTACGGTGCCGCTCGGGCTGGCCTTCTTCCAGGGGCAGCACAGCGCGGACACCCCGCTGCTCGCCGCCGCCGCCGTGCTGATCGCCCTGCCGGTCGTGGTCGTCTACCTCGCGTTGCAGCGCCGCTTCATCGCGGGCATGCTCAGCGGGTCGGTGAAGGAGTGACGCCCCCGTACGCCTGTGCCGCCACCCTGTGCCGCCACATCGAAAATCCGGACAAATGGTGGCAGAGTGGATCCATGGCTGATCGGGGAGCGACGTCGGCCGCCGCGCACGACCCGGACGACTGGCCCGCCCGCCCGGAACTGAGCCTGGCCCTGAACCGTATGGGCTGCTTCGACTGGGATCTCGACAGCGGCCTGATGCACATGGACTCGAGCGCGCTCGGGGTGCTCGGCGTCCCCCCGGAGGAGTACGACGGGCAGCCCACCTCGCTCGCCCGCTTCCTCCCGGCCAGCGAGTCCGCGCGCCTGGACGCCCAGGTCTCGCAGGCGCTCAAGAACGGCAGCGGCGGCTACAGCACGTACGTGCGCGTCCGGCACGGTGACAGCCCCGCCAGCTGGATTCACGTCCAGGGCAGCATCCAGCGCGACAGCGGCGGCCGCCCGCACCGGATCCTCGGCGTGTTCCGCGACGCCACCCAGGAGCTCGCCGACGCCGCCGGGCGCGCCGACCTGGACGAGGAGCGCATCCGGCAGACGAGTGTGGTGGAGCGGGTCACCGTCATCCTGGCGCACGCCCGGACCGTCTCCGACGTCATCGACGTCCTCGAGGACGCCCGCGCGCTCGGCCACCTCGGCCTGGTCAGCGTGATGCTGGGACTCGTCGAGGGCACCCGCATCCACGTCGTCGCCGAAGGGCAGATCGGCAGCAACGTTCCGGAGTTCGAGTACACCGGCGTCGACGAGCAGTTCCCGATGAGCGAGGTGGTACGGACCCTCAACCCCCGTTTCATCGTCTCGCGCGAGGAGTTCGCCGACTGCTATCCGGTCCTGTGGCCGCACATCGAGCCCCTGGACGTCTCCTGCGCGGCCTACCTGCCACTGATCGCCCAGGGCCGCCCCATCGGCGCCCTCGGACTGCTCTACAGCGACAAGGAGGGCTTCACCCCGGAGGACCGCAACCTGATCATCACCTTGGGCACCAGCATCGCGCAGAGCCTCCAGCGCGCCATGCTCTTCGAGCAGGAACACGACCTCGCCGAGGGGCTCCAGCAGGCCATGCTGCCGCGCCGGATCCCCGTCATCCCCGGCGCCCGCGTCGCCGTCCGCTACCGCTCCGCACGCCTCGGCCGGGACATCGGCGGCGACTGGTACGACGTGGTCCCGCTGCCCGGCGGCCGGGTCGGGGTCGCCGTCGGCGACGTCCAGGGCCACGACACGCACGCCGCCGCCGTCATGGGCCAGCTGCGCATCGTGCTGCGCGCCTACGCGGCCGAGGGCCACAACCCGGCCACCGTCATGGCGCGCGCCTCGGTGTTCCTCGACGAACTGGACACCGACCGCTTCGCCACCTGCGCCTACGCCGAGGTCGACCCGGCCACCGGGGCGATGCACCTGGTACGGGCGGGGCACATGGACCCGCTGCTGCGGCAGACCGACGGCACCTGCCGGAGACTGCCCGTGGCCGGCGGCCTCCCCCTCGGCCTCTCGGCCGAGTTCCACCGCCTCGAATACCCGGTGACCACCGTGGAGCTGGCCCCCGGCGAAACCCTGCTGATGTACACCGACGGCCTGGTCGAGCAGCCCGGCGACGACCTCGACGACGGCATCCAGCTGCTCTCCCGGATCGTCCGCGACGGCCCCCGCGAGCTCCAGCCGCTCGCCGACAAACTGTGCGCCATGGCCGAGGCGCGCGGCGGCGAGGACGACATCGCCCTGCTGCTCCTGCGCCGCCAGGGCGGTGACGTACCCCAGTCCAGCGGGCGGCTCCAGCAGCACATCGCCCAGGGCGACCCCGAGGCCCTGGCCTCCGCCCGGCACATGCTCCGCGCGGCGCTGCGGGCCTGGGGCGCCGGAGACCGGGTCGACGACATCGAACTCGTCACCAACGAGCTGATGACCAACGTGCTGCTCCACACCGACGGCGGGGCGATCGTCACCGTCCGCATGCTCAGTGGGGCCGAGCGCAGGCTCAGGGTCGACGTGGAGGACATCTCCAGCGCGCTGCCCCGGCGCCGGGACCCCGGCGAGGCCGGCGTCTCCGGGCGCGGCCTGCTGCTGGTGGACCGGCTGACCGACGTCTGGGGCGTCGAGCCGCGCGGGGGCGGAAAAGTCGTGTGGTGCGAGTTCGTGACGCTCCCGGACGGCAGCGTACGTCCGTAACCCGCCCAGCCGCCACCGGCAGCCGTAACCCGCCGCACCGTACCAGGGATTTCGGGGTCCGGCCGTTCTTTGTCCATCGGTGACGAACCCTCACCGCACCCCCGTGGACCGGGGCTAGCGTCCGGACGCATCTCATCCGGCCTTCAGTAAGGGAGGGTGCTCATGCGATCCGGCCTACGGCGACTCGGCCTCGGCGGCACAGCGGAGTCCCGGCACATGCTCGCCACCACCTTGGTGGTCGGCGCGCTCACCGCGACGTTCGTGGCCCTGCTGATCCCCGTCCAGCTCTTCGGCCGCGGCGGCGCCTCGGCCGCCGCCGGCACGGCGGTGGGGGAGGACGACGGACGCGGGGTCATGAGCACCCAGTACGGGCCGCTGACCCCGCTGGACCGGGAGTTCGTCCGCAAGGTCCGGCTCGCGGGCCTGTGGGAACTGCCCGCGGGCCGCCAGGCGCAGCAGCGCGGCACCACCCCGGCGGTACGGATGGCCGGAGACCACCTCGTCGAGGGCCACACCGAGCTGGACAAGCTGGTCATCCAGGTCGGACGGGACGTCGGCGTGGACCTGGCCAACCAGCCCACGGAGGAACAGCGGGGCTGGCTCGCCCAGTTGGACGCCGCCCGCGGGCGGGAGTACGACCGGCTCTTCGCCAACCTGCTGCGCAGAGCGCACGGAAAGGTCTTCTCGCTGGTGGCGCAGATCCGCGCCAACAGCCGCAACTCCATGGTCCGGTCACTGGCGACCCGCGCCAACACCGTCGTCCTCGACCACATCACGGTCCTGGAGGACACCGGCTTCGTGGACTTCGACGCACTGACCGATGACAAAGCGAAGTGATCTCATGAGGGAACAGACCCACAAACGCGCGCGATTCACCCACCCGTACGCGGTGCTGGCCGCCGTACTGGCGCTCGGCGGCGGCGGAGTGGCCGCCATCGCGGCGACCGCCTCCGCGGGCAGCGGCGGAAGCGACCCGAGCGGCGGGGACGCGCCGCGGGCGCAGGTGCGGACGGTCGACTGCCCGGACGTGGGCGACCGGCTGCGCCGGGTGCCGTCCGGCGCGCGGTCCTCCGTCGACACCGACCTGGCGAAGCTGGACGAGCAGGTGGCCGACGCCTACCGGCGGCTCGTCTCGGACCGCGACGACGACGCCGTGCTCACCGACCTCGAAGCGCAGCGCCGTGCGACGATCGACCGCGTCGTACGGGCGATGGGCGCCGGGTCCGCCGAGGCCGACCGGCTGCGGGGGATGAGCGCCTGCGAGGTGCGGACCGAGGACCAGGGCCAAGCGTGGGGCCAGGACCAGGACCTGTACCAGGGTCAGGACCCGGGCCAGGGCCAAGACCAGGAACAGGGCCAGGAGCAAGGCCAGGAACAGGGGCAGGATCAGGGGCAGGAGCAGGGCCAGGGCCAGGCCGCCGGGCCGTCGCCCGACGACTTCGTCGACATCACGACCGTCAGCCCCGAAGCCGACCGGCCCCAGGACCGCGACGGCGCCTCCACGGGGACGTTCACCTCCGCCTGCGGCCGGAACGAGAACGGCCACTTCAACCCCGACAACGTGATCGTCGCGCCAGGTGTGAGCAACGGCGCCCACCACATGCACGACTACGTCGGCAACGAGTCCACCGACGCCTTCTCCACCGACCAGAGCCTCGCGGCGTCCGGCACCACCTGCGACAACGGGGACCAGTCCACCTACTACTGGCCGGTGCTGCGGCTGCGCGACGGCCAGCGGGAACGCGACGCCGACGCCCCCGGCGGCGGGCAGGACGCCAACGTCGGCCGGATCCTCACCCCGGACGAGGTGACGATCACCTTCCGGGGCAGCCCGGTCGGCCAGGTCACCGCGATGCCCCGGTTCCTGCGGATCATCACCGGCGACGCCAAGGCGTTCACCAACGGCCCGGTCAACGCCAACGCCTCATGGAGCTGCACCGGATTCGAGAACCGCCGACTCAAGGACAAGTACCCGCTGTGCCCCCAGGGCAGCAAGGTCGTGCGCACCTTCGCCTTCCAGAGCTGCTGGGACGGCCGTAACACCGACAGCGCCAACCACCGCACCCATGTCGCCTTCGCCGAGGCCGACGGGTCGTGCCCGAACGGCTTCCGGGCCATCCCCCAGCTGGTGCAGCGCATCGTCTACGACGTCCCCCAAGGCACGCCGTTCGCCGTCGACAGCTTCCCCGAGCAGCTCCACAAACCGGTGACCGACCACGGCGACTTCATCAACGTGATGCCGGACCGGCTGATGGCGAGGGCGGTGGGCTGCGTCAACAACGGCCGCGAGTGCCGCTGACCGGGCACGCTCTCCGGCCACACGGCGTTCAATGCACGAGGTATGAGGTACGACGTAAGGCGGCCCCGGCTCCGACGCCGGGGCCGCCGTACGGCTGCCGCCGCTCTCACAGGCCGTTGACACGCGCCTCCCGCGCGATGCCCAGCGCGAGGCGGCCTCCCGCCATACCCCCCGTCATGCCGCCCGCCACGCTCCGCGCCTTGCGGGTCACCCGCGCCCGCTGCCGCCGCACCTGCGCCATCAGCCGGCGGCTGCGCAGCGCCAGTTCCAGCTCGAACCGGGTCCGCGGATCCCGCAGCCCGGGGCCGAACAGCTTCTCGATCTGCCGCAGCCGGTAGCGCACCGTCTGCGGATGCACGTGCAGCGCCTTCGCGGCCTCCGGCGCGCCGCCGCCCTCCAGCCACGCCAGCAGTGTCTCCTCCAGTCGCTCACTCTGCCGCGGGGTCAGACCGGTCAGCGGCCGCAGCCAGCGGGCGGCCAGCGCCCGCGCCAGCGACTCGTCCTGAAGGAGCAGCAGGGTGGACAGGTGGTCGTCGACGAAGACCACCGGGCCCTCGGGGCCGCCGCCCACGGGCGCCAGCGACAGCAGCCGGCGCGCCCAGCGCAGCGAGGACGCGGCGTCGTACAGCGGCACCGTGTGCCCGACCGCCGCCGTACGCCCGCGCAGTACGGTCTCCAGTGCGGCGCGCGCCTCCGCCCCCTGGGCCGGATCCGGGATCAGCAGGCAGGGCCGGCTGTCGACGGCGCCGACGAGTACGTCGCCCATGGCGGCCGAAAGCCGCGGCAGTTCGCCCGGCGCGGCCAGCACGACGGCCTGGACCGTGTCGGGCAGCGGCCACCGCGCCGACCTGGCCAGCTCCGGCAGCGAGCGCTCGGCGCGCGCCGGGTCACCGATCAGCGCCTCGAACAGCGCCTGCCGGACGTGGTCCGGGACGGATGCGGCCTCCCGGCCGCCGCGCTGCTGCCTCGGTATGACGCCTGACGGTATGACGCCTGACGGGGCGTCGTCCGCCACCGTCCGGTAGCCCAGCGCGACCAGCAGCGCCAGCTCCATGCCCTGTCGGGCCGCTTCCCGGGATGTTTCCCTCAGGAAAGCGGCAAAGCCCGGTTCCGTATGGCGCAGTGCATCCGCCAGTACTTCCGCGAACATCGGGATTTCACTGCGCAGAACGCAATCCCACTCGCTTTTCGGGCGCGACCACATGCGGTTGAGTAGTTCGCACATCTTTACCTCGTTCTCGCCGGGGGCCTGGACCTGCCCGGTAATCAGGAGTTGAGGGTCCTCCTGCGCCTCGCGGGCGCTTGTCGACGCGGTCAGTGCCGACCGGCGGATCTTGCCCCGGCCGGTGCCGGGCGGGGGCTGTTCACGGGCCGGGAACCTGGGAATGCATGCATGGGGACACCTTCCACTCGGGGCCGGTCCAAGCCGTGGCCGAACCGCCCGGATGGGCATCTTCCGCAGCCGCGGGCCACGGCGAACGGGTGCGCCCCAGAATTTGTCACACCGCGATAAAGCTTGTGAAGCTTCTGGGAAGAGTCGCGATACTTCTGCCTCCCGGCTGCCGCCGCGAGCGCCCCAGCCGGCCACCCCCCGACCTGGGCATCCGAGACGAAATGGGAGTGCTCGGCGCCCGCGCGCTCGGAAGGCTTCGATGACCCTTTCCCCGACGCAGTCGCAAGCGCAAACGCAAACAACCGCGCAGACAGAGTCGCTGACAGCCCGTCCGCAGGCCGGTACGCCGACCGCTCCGCCGGCCGGTCCGCACCGGCCCCGCAGGAGGGGACGCCACGCGGGACCGCCCGCCGTCGGCGGGCGGCGCGCGGGACTTCGGCCCCCGCCGCGGCCGGAGCCGCCCGAACCGCCGCTCCTGCGCGACGGACCGGAGCCCGGTCGGGTCCGACCGGCCTCCGGCACCGTCCGCGCGGGCGTCCTCGGAGCCGCCGCACTGCTCTCCCTCGTCGTCGCCGGCAACGCGGGCGCCTTCACCCGGTTCTGGGACTTCCTCGACTTCGGCGCGGGGGTCCTCGCGCTCGTCTCCCTCACCGCCACCGTGCTGTGGGGGCTGGTGGCGACCGACCGGCTGCTGCTGCGGACCGGCCACCGGCTGATCGCCCAGGCCGTCCACCGCGGCACGGCCGTCGCCGGCTTCGGCTTCCTCGCGCTGCACATCTGGGTGAAGGTCGCGGAGGGGCGCACCGGACCGGCCGCCGCCGCGGTGCCGTTCACCGACGGCGACCAGCGGCTGCTCATCGGCCTCGGCACGCTCGCCGGGTACCTGTTCCTGGCCGCCGCGGTGACGGGGGCGGTCCGCGGCTCGTTCGCCGCCAAGGGCCGCTCCCACTGGTGGCGCGCGGTGCACCTGTGCGCGTACGTCGCCTGGGGCGCCGCCCTGGTCCACGGCCTCAAGTCCGGTCGCGCCGCCGCCTGGTGGGCGACCGCCGCGTACGCCCTGTGCCTGGCCGGCGTCGCCGCCGTACTCGTCCAGCGCTCGTACGCCCGGCTCCGGCGCGGTACGGCGGCGGCGCGCGCCACCGCTGCGGGCACCGCCGCCGACGGGCGACCACGTGGCCCGCGCGGGTACCGGCCATGACCGGGCCCGTACCCCGGCTCGCCTGCCTCGGCCCGCCCCGGCTGCTGGCCGGACTGGACGAGGTGGGGTGGCTGGACCGGGTCACCCACCTCACCGTGCACGGCGCCCTGCCCGAGCAGCGCTCCGGCGAACTGCTGGAACTCGCCGACAACATCGACCTGCGCGGCCGGGGCGGCGCGGGCTTCCCGTTCGCCCGGAAGCTGCGGGCCGTCGCCGCGGCCGCCCGGCGCGCCGACGGGCGCACCGCCGTCGTGGTCAACGGCAGCGAAGGGGAGCCCAGTTGCCTCAAGGACACCGCGCTGCTGCTGCACACCCCGCACCTGGTGCTGGACGGCGCGCAACTGGCCGCCGAGGCGCTCGGTGCCGAGGACATCGCGGTCGGCGTCACCCGGCCCGACGTGGCGCGGTCGGTGAGCGACGCCGTCGCCCAGCGGGCCCCCGGCGGCTGCCGGATACGGGTCACCCAACTGCCCGAACGGTTCGTCACCGGCGAGGGGACCGCCCTCACCAGCGGCCTGAACAGCGGCATCGCGCTGCCCTCCGGCCGCCGGGTGCGGACCAGCGACAGCGGCCTGGGCGGGCTGCCCACGCTGCTGTCCAACACCGAGACCTACGCCCAACTGGCCGTCGCCGCCCGGCTCGGCGCGCTGCCCTTCCGCGCCACCGGCCTGCCCACCGAACCCGGCACCGTCCTGCTCACCGTCGCCGGCGCGCAGGTCGTGGAGGTGCCCACCGGGGTGCCGCTGCCCTTCGTCCTGGACCTGTGCGGCACCGACCCCGGGCAGGGCGTCCTGGTCGGCGGCTACCACGGCCGGTGGCTCGGTCCCGGCGCGGCCCGCGCGGCGACCGTCTCCCGCGACGCGCTGGCCGCCCAGGGCGCGGCGCTCGGCGCGGGCGCCGTCCTGCCGCTGCCCGAGGACACCTGCCCGGCCGGTGAGACGCTGCGCGTCGCCCGCTGGATGGCGGCCGAGTCGGCGGGCCAGTGCGGGCCGTGCGTGCTCGGCCTGCCCTCGCTCGCCGACGCCCTCGCCGACCTCGTCCACGGGGGTGGCCGGACCGCCTTCGAGGCCGTCCACACGCGGGTGCGGGCCGTCCGCGGCAGGGGGGCGTGCAGCCACCCCGACGGCACCTCGCACTTCGTGGCCAGCGCCCTCGCCGCCTTCCCCGACGACTTCGAACAGCACGCCTTCGGCGGCGGCTGCGGACGCTCCGTACGCGGCATCCTGCCGCTGCCCGCCGAGGACCCCGCGGGCACGGTCCCGTACGGACCGCCGTCCGCCGAGCCGCCCACCGGGACCTCCGCCGAAGCGGACGAGCGGCTGGTCGTGGACTGGACGCTGTGTCAGGGCCACGGCCTGTGCGCGGACATCGTGCCAGGCGTGATCCGGCTCGGCTCCGACGGCTATCCCGCGCAGGCCAGCATGCCGCTGCCGCGCCGCCAGCGCCCCCGGGCGCTGCGCGCGATCCGGCGCTGCCCCGCGCTGGCACTGCGCATCCAGACCTGAACCCCACCGTGTCACCCCAGCTGTGACACGACCGCGGCGCGTTTGTCGCTCTGTGACAAATTCCCGGCCGATTGAACGCCGGGGGCGCCGCAGCCCGTATCGAGGGGGCAGCGGCACACCGCCGCCCCGACCCAGAGGAGAGATCATGAGGAATCGGCGTCACGCGGCACTCGCCGGCACGGCGGTCGCGGTCATCATGCTGACGGCGGCGTGCGGCGGTTCGGACACCGAGTCGCAGGGAAACGACAAGGTCCAGCCGGCCGGAGACACGATCGACAAGGGATACGGCTCGGGTGACGGCTCGAAGGGGTCCGGATACAACTACGGATCAGGCGAGGGCAGCGGCTCCGGCGAGTCCGGCGGCTACGGCGACGGCACGTCCAAGACCGGCGCACCGGCGAAGAAGCTGGCCGTACGCGACGTCCCCGAACTGGGCCCGGTCGTGACCGACAGCAAAGGCTGGACCCTGTACCGATTCGACAAGGACACCGCGAAGCCCCCGCCTCCAACTGCGACGGCGACTGCGCCGCCGCCTGGCCGCCGGTCCCCGCCGCCGACGCCACCGCCTCCAGCGGCATCGACCCCGAACTCCTCGGCGAGGTGACCCGCGCCGACGGCTCCCGCCAGCTCACCCTGGGCGGCTGGCCCGTCTACCGCTACGCCAAGGACACCGCACCCGGCGACACCAAGGGGCACGGCGTCGGCGGCACGTGGAACGCGCTGGCCCCCGACGGCAAGAAGGCCGGCCAGACGAGCGACAAGGCCCCCGAGGCACCGGAGGACGCCGCGGAGCTGTCCACGATGAAGGACGCGAAGCTCGGCGAGATCATCGTGGACGGAAAGTGGATGACCCTCTACCGCTTCACCAAGGACAGCGCCTGGCCCATGAAGTCCGCGTGCGCCGACGCCTGCCTCGACACCTGGAAGCCGGCCCCGCCCGTCGACAAGGCCAAGGTCAAGGGCGTGAACCCCAAACTGCTCAGCACCTTCACCCGGCCCGACGGCACCAAGCAGCTCGCCGTCGACTGCTGGCTCCTCTACACCTTCACCGGCGACACCAAGCCCGGCGACACCAACGGCCAGGGCAAGCAGGGCCTGTGGTTCGCCGTCACCAAGGACGGCAAGAAGGCCGGAGCCGGCGCGGCGCAGGGGAGCTGACCGTGCCCGGTCCCCCTCTCCGTCCCCGTTTCCGGTCCGTTCGGCTGTCGGCGGCCTGCGCCGCACTCTGCGCGGCGGCCCTGCTCGGCGCCTGCGGAGGCGGCGGTACGGCGGGCGACGGCGCGACGGGCAGCCGTACGTCGGTCACTCGGACGGCGGGCAGCGGTGCGGCCGGTAGCGGCGCGGCGGACCGCACCCGTCCGCCGGCCGCCGCCCCCGAGTCCGTACGCGACATCGCCGCGGCCATCGGCTGCACGGCCGACGTCTACGTCGACGCCGACGAGCTCCGCCAGGCCGGCTGCCGGACCGAGCGCGGCGAGTTCCGGATGGTCACCTTCGCCGCCGACAGCGGGCAGCGCGCCTGGCTGTCGGAGGCGCGCGCGTACGGCGGCACGTATCTCGTCGGCAAGCGGTGGGTCGTCACGGCGCGCCCGGTGAAGCCGCTGGCGGCGCTGCGCGCGGAACTCGGCGGCACGATCGAGGCCGGTGCGGACCACCACGACCACGGTGGTCATTCCCCACCCCGCCCCTCCCCGTGACGAGGGGCTTCGCCCCCGGTCAGGTGGCCGTCCGCCGGGGGCGGAAGGTGCGGCGGTACGCCTGGGGGCTGACGCCGATCGTGGTCTGGAGGCGCTGGCGCAGGGAGGCGCCGGTGCCGAATCCGGCCCGGTGGGCGACCAGGTCGATCGGCCAGTCGGTGGTCTCCAGGAAGTGTCGCGCGAGGTCGACGCGTTGCCGGGTGAGCCACTCACCGGGGGTGCTGCCGGCTTCGTCGCGGAAGCGGCGGCTGAAAGTGCGCACACTCATGTTGGCGTGGGCGGCGAGGACGGCCAGGGTGAGCGGCTCGGCCAGGTGCCGCATCGCCCACGCCCGGGTGGCCGCGGTGCTGCCGGCCGACGGGTCGGGGACGGGACGCTGGATGTACTGGGCCTGGCCGCCGTCGCGCCAGGGCGGTACGACGCAGGAGCGGGCGACCTCGTTGGCGATGCGGCTGCCGTGATCGCGGCGGACGATGTGCAGGCACAGGTCGATGCCCGCGGCGACTCCGGCGGAGGTCAGGACGTCGCCGTCGTCGACGTACAGGACGTCGGGGTCGACGCGGGTGGCGGTGAACATCCGCTGGAGCCGGTCGGCTTCGCGCCAGTGCGTGGTGGCGGGACGGCCGTCGAGGAGGCCGGCGGCGGCCAGGACGTAGGCGCCGGTGCAGATCGCGACGATCCTCGTGCCGGGCCGGATGGCGGCCAGGGCGTCGCGCAGTGGGCCGGGCAGGCGGCCGTCCTCCCGTATCGGCCCCAACCGGTGGGAGGGCGGGACGACGACGGTGTCGACGGCGGCCAGCAGGGAGGCGTCGTGGGAGACGGCGAGGTCGTAGTCGGCCTCGGCGCGCACCGGGCCGCCGTCCAGGCTGCACGTGGTCACGGAGTAGAGCGGTGCGCCGTCGCCGTCGCGGGCGGCGTTGAAGACGCGGGCGGGGATGCCGAGTTCGAAGGGGACGACGCCGTCCAGGGCCAGGACGCCAACACGGTGCATGGCCGGATCCTTTCAGGACATGGCCATCGCGCCACCACCGGGGGCTGTGCCGACCAGGCAGTCTCGGTCCGTGCCCGGCACCACCGGCACGAGAACCCACCGCACCTCCCCGGAGAAGGAACGCCGTCATGACCCAGCCCGTCACCACCCCTTCGACCATGCGTGCCGTGTCCCAGGACAGGGCCGGAGCCCCCGACGTCCTGAAGGTCGTCGCGACGGAGCGGCCGGAGCCGGGCCGGGGCGAGATCCTGGTCCGCGTGCACGCGGCGGGCGTGAACCCCGCCGACTGGAAGATCCGCGAGCGCGGCGTGTTCGCAGACGGAGCGACACCTCCCTTCACCCTCGGATTCGACGTGGCCGGAGTCGTCGAGGCCGTCGGCGCGGGCGTGACGCTCTTCCGGCCCGGCGACGAGGTGTTCGGGATGCCGCGCTTCCCGCACCCCGCGGGCGCGTATGCCCAGTACGTCACCGCACCGGCCCGCCACTTCGCCCCGCGCCCACGCGGCCTGGACCACATCCAGGCCGGCGCCCTGCCGCTGGCCTCGCTCACCGCGTGGCAGGCCCTGGTCGACACCGCCGCCGTCCAGGCCGGGCAGCGCGTCCTGATCCACGCCGCGGCCGGCGGCGTCGGCCACCTGGCCGTGCAGATCGCCAAGGCCCGCGGCGCGTACGTCATCGCCACCGCCCGCGCCGCCAAGCACGACCTGCTGCGCGCGCTCGGCGCCGACGAGCTCATCGACTACCGCACCCAGGACATCGCCGACACCGTCCGCGACGTCGATGTCGTCCTCGACAGCATCGGCGGCCCCACCTGGGCACGCTCCCTGCGCACCCTGCGCCGCGGAGGGATCCTCGTCTCGATCCTGCCGTTCGACGACACCTTCCCCGCCCGGCAGGCCGAGGAAGCCGGGGTGCGGGCGGTGTTCATGCTCGTCGAACCCGACCAGCAGGGGCTGCGCGAGATCAGCGCACTGGTCGAAAGCGGCCGTCTGCGGGTGATCGTCGACGCGGTCCTCCCCCTCGAAGACGCCGATCGGGCACACGCGCTGGGCGAGACCGGCCGCACCACCGGAAAGATCGTCCTGACCGTCACCCCCGACCCCGGGCGCCCGTGAACGCGGCCGGTGGACCGGCTCGGCTCAGCCGCGGAACCCTCGGGGCGAGACCCCGAAGCGGGCGCGGAAGGCGCGGCTGAAGTGGAACGGGCTGGCGAAGCCGGAGGCCGACGCGACCTGTCCGACGTCCAGCGCCGTCGTCTCCAGCAGCCGCGCCGCGTGCCGCAGCCGCGCCTCCCGCAGGGCCCGCATCGGAGTACGGCCGGTCCGCGTGGCGAACAGGTGTGCGAACCGGGACGGCGACAGGGCCACGGCCGCGGCCAGCGAGGCCACGGTGTGCGGCGCGGCCGGGTCGGCGGCGATGAGCGCCTCCGCCCGCCGGACCCGCGGGTCCTCCCCGGCCGCCCCGGGAGCGCCGCACGTGCCGAGCAGCAGGGCGCGTTCGACGCCGTTCAGCGCGAGCTCGTGCGCGTGCGGCAGGGCGGCCACCACCGCCGGCGCCGTGGTCCGGTGCGCGGCGACGGCCGGTGGCGGCGGCCCCTCGCCCGACCACCGGGCGTCGGCGTGCGCCCGGCGCAGGGCGGCGCCGATCCGGGGCCGGACCCCGGGCGCCACCTGCGGCACCGCGAAGCAGCCGGTGCCCCGCAGATACGGCCGCAGCCACTGCTCCCACGCCGGGCGCGGCTGGAAGTGGACCCACCAGAAGCACCACCGCTCCGCGTCCGGCGCGAGCCCGTAGTCCTGCCGGATCCCCGGCGCCAGCACCACCAGATCGCCGTCGCGCGCCGTGAGCTCCGCCCCGCCCTGCCGGACGCGACCCGCGCCGTCGTCGGTCCACAGCAGCAGCCAGCTCGGGGCCCCGCGCTCGCGGCGCACCGCGTATCCGGCGCGCTGCGCGTAGCGGCCGACGATCAGCACCTCGGCCGGCGGGGCAGCAGGATCAGGCAGGTTCTCGGACGCCACGGGCATAGCCTGGCACGGCCGGGTGTCCCTACGGTCGAAGCATGGACACGCGCCTGGATACGAGCCGGTTCCACCGCGCCGGATACACCGTGCTGCGCGGGCTGCTGCCGCCCGCCGAGGTGCGGGAACTGCTGGCGGAGTTCGCCGCGCTGCGGGCCGCGGGGCCCCTTCCGGGCCACTTCGAACCCCGCCCGCAGGATCCGCACGGCCCCTACGACCCGCTGCGCGCCTACCCGCGCGTGATGAACCCGCACCTGGTCAGCGAGCTCGCCCTGCGCACCCTGCTGGACCCCCGCATCGGCCGGGTCGTGACCGAGCTGCTGGGGGAGGAGCCGGTAGCAGCGCAGAGCATGTTCTACTTCAAGCCGCCCGGCGCCCGCGGCCAGGCGCCGCACCAGGACAACTTCTATCTCCGGGTCGAACCGGGCACCTGCGTCGCGGCCTGGGTCGCGCTGGACCGGGCCGACCGGTCCAACGGCGGCCTGGAAGTCGTCCCCGGCACCCACCGGATGGCACTGTTCTGCCCGGAGGAGGCCGACCCGGGCACGTACTTCACCAAGGAACACGTGCCGGTGCCGCCCGGCCTCGCCCGCGTCCCCGTCGACATGGACCCCGGTGACGTGCTGTTCTTCAACGGCAGCCTGGTGCACGGCTCGGAACCCAACACCACCCCCGACCGGTTCCGCCGCTCCTTCATCTGCCACTACGCGCCCCGATCGACCCGCAACATCTCCCGTTTCTACCGGACCTTCACGCTCGGCGGCGACGAGGTGTTCCTGGAGCCGAGCAGCGGCGGCGGACCCTGCGGCACCGAGGCCGACTGACGCGGCTGTCAGAGGTCCAGCAGTCCGATAGCTGTGCTCCACCTACCCGGTGTACCAAACCGTCTCGTACGCACTGGCGTGTCGGGTTCGACGAGACGGGAGCACCACCCTCGTGGCCACGTTCCTCTGCACACTCGGCCGGTTCGCGCTCCGGCGGCGTCGGCTCGTCGTCCTGCTCTGGGTCGCCCTGCTCGCGGCCGTCGGTACGGCGGCGGTGACCGCCTCGTCCCCGGCCACCAATGCCGTCAACGTCCCCGGCACCGAGGCGCAGAAGGCGTTCGACCTGCTGGAGGAGAGGTTCCCCGACTCCCACTCCGATGGCGCCACCGCGCGGGTGGTGTTCCAGGCGCCGTTCGGTGAGAGGATCAAGGAGCCGGTACACCGGCGCGCCGTCGCGAAGGCCGTCGAGGGACTGCGGACCGGGCCCGGCTCCCGGAAGGTCGCCGCCGTCAGCGATCCGTTCCGGGACGGCGGGGTCAGCGCGGACGGCACCACCGCCTACACCCTGGTCTCGTACGAGGCCAAGGCCACCGAGCTGGCGGACGGCGACCGTCGGGCGCTCAGGGACGCGGCCCGGCGCGGGCGGTCCGCCGGGCTGGTGGTGGAGATCGGCGGCGACGCGATGGACGAGCAGCCGTCGACCGGCGTGACGGAGGTCATCGGCGTCGCCGTCGCCTCGCTCGTCCTCGCCGTCACCTTCGGGTCGCTGGTCGCCGCGGGCCTGCCGCTGCTCACCGCCGTCGTGGGCGTCGGCATCACCGTGGCGGGCATCACCGCGCTCACCGGGCCGCTGGGGCTGGGCAGTTCGACGCCCATCCTGGCGATGATGCTCGGCCTCGCCGTCGGCATCGACTACGCCATGTTCATCGTCTCGCGCTTCCGCGGTGAACTCGCCGCGGGCAGGGACCGGGACGACGCGATCGGCCATGCCGTCGGCACCGCGGGTTCGGCGGTCGTCTTCGCCGGCCTCACGGTCATCATCGCGCTGGTCGGCCTGGCCGTGGTCGACATCCCCGACATGACGAAGATGGGGCTGGCGGCCGCGGGCGCCGTCGCCATCGCGGTCGTCATCGCGATCACCCTGATACCCGCGCTGCTGGGCTTCGCGGGCGAGCGGGTGCTCGCCCGCGAGAAGCGCCCGGCGCGGCGCGGGCGCGCGAACGGCCGACGACGCGCGGACGGCCAACGGCGCGCGGACGCCCGGCAGCGCCCGGTGCCGGAGACCAACGCCGGGACCCGCTGGGCCCGTTACGTGCTGATCCACCCGATCGGCGTGCTGCTGCTCGGCGTGCTCGGCCTCTGCGCGGTCGCCGTCCCTGCGGCGAGCCTGGAACTGGGCATGCCCGACGACGGGACGGCCCCCGGAGACAGCACCCGCCGTAAGGCGTACGACATGCTCGCGGAGGGGTTCGGCCCCGGCTTCAACGGGCCGCTCATCGTCACCGTGGACGCCAGGGGCAGCCGCGACCCCCACGTCGTGGCGGACCGGGTGCACCGGGCCGTGCGGCGGCTCGACGACGTGACCAGTGCCTCCGCACCCGTCTTCAACAAGGCGGGGGACACGGCGACCATCACGGTGGTCCCGGCGTCCGCCCCCACCAGTACCAGGACCCAGGACCTGGTCACCGCGCTCCGCGGGCTCGCCGGTGACGAGGTCCTCGTCACCGGGCGGACCGCCATGGACATCGACGTCTCCCGCAAGCTCAACGACGCGCTCGTGCCGTATCTGGCCCTGGTCGTCGGCCTGGCGTTCCTGCTGCTGACCGTGGTCTTCCGGTCCTTGCTGGTGCCGTTGAAGGCGGCGCTGGGCTTCCTGCTGTCCATCGTCGCGGCCCTCGGCGTCGTCGTCGCCGTCTTCCAATGGGGCTGGCTGGCCGGGCTGTTCGGGATCGAGGAGACCGGCCCGATCACCAGCATGATGCCGATCTTCGTGATCGGCGTCGTCTTCGGCCTGGCGATGGACTACGAGGTCTTCCTCGTGACCCGGATGCGCGAGGCGTACGTCCACGGCATGCGCCCGGCCCCGGCCCTGGTCGCGGGCTTCCGGCACGGGGCGCGGGTCGTCACCGCCGCGGCGGTGATCATGATCAGCGTCTTCTCCGGCTTCGTCGGCTCCGACCAGGTGATGGTCAAGACGATCGGCTTCGGGCTGGCGGTGGCCGTCCTCTTCGACGCCTTCGTGGTCCGCATGGCGATCGTGCCGGCGCTGCTGGCCCTGCTCGACGGGAAGGCATGGTGGCTGCCGAAGTGGCTGGACCGGATCCTGCCGCACGTGGACGTCGAGGGCGCGCGCCTGCGCGAGCCGAGCGCCCCGGCCGCCCTGGCCCTACCGGCCGCACCGGCGGCCACGGCCGTACCGGCGGCCCCGGCCGTACCCGTCCCTGTGCGGACCCCCTCCGGCAGGTGCTCCCAGAGCCCCGGCCCCGACCCCGGGCCGCGCCCCAGCGGGGCCTGACACGCCCTAGCCCGGGAATCCCCAGGGCCACGACGCGGTTCGATGACCGTGACCCCCGTCCGGTTGCGGCCCCTGGAACCCATCGCCACCAGCGCCGTCGGCGCCTCGTCGAGGCCGATCGTATGGGTCACCAGCAGGTCCGGGCGCAGCGTCCCGGCCTTGACCATCTCCATCATCGGCGCGTAGGCCGCGGCGGCCATGCCGTGACTGCCGAGCAGATGCAGTTCGAGGGCGATCACCCGGGCCATCGGGAGCATCGGGTTCCCGGCGGCCGGCGGCAGCAGGCCGACCTGGACGTGCCGGCCGTGCCGGCGCAGGCTGTTGATGGACGCGGCACAGGTACGCGGGCTGCCCAGCGCGTCGAGGGAGAGATGCGCGCCGCCGCCGGTCGCGTCCAGTACGGCGTCCGCCACCGAGCCCAGCAGCGACGACGCGTCGATGCACAGCGCGGCTCCGAACCGGCGCGCCAGATCCAGCGTGCGGGGCGATATGTCGATCGCGACGACCCGCGCGCCCGCCGCCGCCGCGATCATCACGGCGGAGAGGCCGACCCCGCCGCAGCCGTGCACCGCGACCCATTCGCCCGGGGCGACCCGGCCCTGCGCCACGACGGCCCGGAACGCGGTCGCGAAGCGGCAGCCGAGACCCGCCGCCGTGGTGAAGGACAACTCCTCCCGGATGCCGACCAGATTGATGTCGGCGTTCTTCACGGGGACGTACTCGGCGAAGGAACCCCAGTGCGTGAACCCCGGCTGGCTCTGCCGCTCGCACACCTGCTGGGCGCCTTCCACGCAGGCCCCGCAGCGGCCGCAGGCGCACACGAACGGCACCGTCACGCGCTGCCCCGGCCGCCAGTTGGCGACGTCCGGGCCCACCGCCGCGACGACCCCGGCCAGTTCGTGGCCGGGCACGTGCGGCAGCCGGATGTCGGGGTCGTGCCCCATCCAGCCGTGCCAGTCGCTGCGGCACAGTCCGGTGGCCTCGACGCGGATCACCGCCCCGCCGCGGGAGGGCGCGGGATCCGGGACCTCCCGGACCTCAGGCTTCCGCCCGAACGCATCGAACACCACCGCCCGCATAGGCCCGCTCCCTCACCGTCCGCCGTACGCCCCTATGGTGACGGCTGTCGGTACGAACTGTGGACTGGCGAGCGCGAAGAAATCGCTCCTGCTCATCCTCCGGTACGGACCCGGAGAGGAGAAGACAGACCAGGCCGACATCGCGCCCAGGCCGTCATTTCCGGTCATACGCCATACGGCGGCGGGCGCGCCCCACCCGGTCGCCACCCGGTCGACACCCGGTGGCGGCCGCTCCGCGCCGCCCGTCAGCGCTTGGCGCGCTGCCCCTCGGCGAGTTGGCGGACCGTGTCGCCCGCCACCCGGCGCTGCACCGCCGCCGCCAGCCCCGGGAAGAGACCGCCGATCGCCCCGCCGATCCGCAGCTCCAGCGGGGCGATGTTGACCTCGGCGCGGTCCTGCTCGACGGCCCGGAGCGTGGCCAGCGCGACCTGGCGCGGCGAGACCGTG
This sequence comes from Streptomyces sp. XD-27, assembly GCF_030553055.1. Lineage (NCBI taxonomy): Bacteria > Bacillati > Actinomycetota > Actinomycetes > Kitasatosporales > Streptomycetaceae > Streptomyces > Streptomyces sp. XD-27. Next base: position 481,597 of record NZ_CP130713.1, on the reverse strand, counting down.
CGGACCCCCGCGGGCAGGGTGACGCCGGAGTCGGCGAACATGCCCGCGTCGCGCACGAAGCCCGGCTGCACGATCGACACCCCGACGCCCGTGCCGTGCAGGTCCTGCCGCAGCCCGTGCGAGAAGCCGCGCAGGCCGAACTTGGCCGCGTTGTAGAGCGCGGCACCGGGGGAGGCGGTCCGGCCCGAGACCGAGCCGATCATGACCACATGGCCGCGCCCGGCCGCCACCATCCGCGGCGCGAGCAGCCGGGCCAGCATGACCGGCGCGCGCAGATTGACCTCCAGCGCCCGGTCGAGTTCCTCCGGAGAGTACGCCAACGCCTCGCCGCTGGAAGGGAGCGCGGCGTTGGCGACGAGTATGTCCACGTCCGCGGCCTCGTGCGCCAGCCGCTCCACGTCGGCGCGGTCGGCCAGGTCGGCCACCACGGTCCGGGCGCCGCCGCCCAGCGACGCCGCCAGGTCCTGGAGGACGTCCGCACGCCGCCCCGTGAGCAGCAGGTCGGCGCCCTTGGCGGCGAAGGCGCGGGCGAGGGTCCGCCCGATCCCTCCGGTGGCGCCGGTGATCAGGACGGTCGAGCCGGGTATGCGCATACGATCCACCTCCATGTTGTTCGGTCGGGGCACGCTACCGGGGACGCGGTCCGGGGCGCGGCCCCGGTTCTGCTCCCGCGCCGGTGCGCGGCCCCGATGCGGCACCCGTGCCGTACACCCGGTGGGCGTTCCCCGCCGCGATCAGCGCCGCGACCCGCTCCGCGTCCGCCCGCGCCCAGGCACCGTCCGCGACCCAGCGGGAGAGCAGACCGTGCAGCGCCTCGCGGAAGAGCCGACTGCCGACCACGTACAGCTCGGGAAGCCCGTAGGCGTCGGTGGAGAACAGCAGCTTGCCGAACGGCGCCAGCTCCAGGAACCCGGCGAGCACGGCCTCGGCCCGGGCGCCGGTGTGCGCCAGGGCCAGCCCGACGTCCGCGTAGACGTGCGGGAAGGCGTGGGCGAGGTAGGCCGCGTTCCGGTGGTACGGGTAGCCGTGCAGCAGCACGAGCGTGCAGCCGGTGGGGCGTACGGCGCGGATGAAGTCGGTGAGCAGCAGCGGGTCGCAGCGGTGCAGGGTCAGGTCGGGGTCGCCGAACCCGGTGTGCAGTTGCAGCGGCAGCCCCGTCCGGGCCGCCGACCACAGCAGATGCCGCAGCAGCACCGGGTCGGCGAGCCGGCCGCCCGGGGCGCGGTCCGCGAGCCACCGGCTGGCCGCCGCCGCGACCCGCGCGGGGGCGGGCGGCTCGGCGGGGAGGTCCAGACCGTGCCGGTAGGCGGCCACCGACTTGAACCCGGCCGCCGTCCGCGCGGCCCCGCGCACCCCGTCGTCCACCCCGGTCAGGAAGGACGACGCCGAGCGCGTGCCGTCGGCGACCCGCTCCGCGAGGGCTTCCAGTCGGACGATCTCGCGTGCCGTGCCGCCGCCCGCCGCCGCGAGCTGCGCCGGGTCCGTCAGATCACCAGGGAGGCCGGTGTCCACCAGGAACGTGCCGATGCCCGCGGCCCGCAGCAGCCGCCGGGTCACCTCCTCCCAGCCCAGGGCGCGCCGCCGGGCCAGATACCGCTCGGGCGGGCAGTGCGCGTCCAGCCCGAGAAGCGGCGGGCACCAGCGGCGCACGGCGAAGCCCAACTGGGTGTCGAAGAAGCTGGTGCCGGGCGCGGCGGGCGCGTCGGACTCGGTGAGCAGCCCCTCGAACCCCGCGTCGTCCAGGTCGCCGCGGACCACGCCGTGGCAGTGGTGGTCCACCAGCGGCGGCAGCGGCAGTTCCCCCGCCCCGGGCGTCGGCACATCCGCACCGGGCGGCATGTCCGTACCGTCCCCGGGCGGCATGCCCGCACGGCCCGCGGGCCCGATGCCCGCACCGTCCGCAGGCGCCATGCCTGCACCGTCCCCGGGCGGCATCTCAGTACCGTCCGCGCGTGGCCGCCGCGATCGCCTCCGGCGACGCCCCGTCGAACAGCTCGATCTCCGCCCGGCGCACCGCCGCCACCGACTCGAACAGCGGATCGCCCAGCGCCTCGCGGAGCACCGCCGAGCCCTCGTACGCCCGCAGCGCCTCGCCCAGCGAGGTGGGCAGCCGGGGCGCGGCGCCGGTCAGCGCGGGATCACCGGCGACCGGGTCCGGCAGCGACAGCCCGGCGTCGAGCCCGGCGAGGCCCGCCGCGATGACCGCGCCCACCACCAGATACGGATTGGCCGCCGCGTCGAAGCACTTGACCTCGGCGTTGGCCGCGCCCGGGGCGTCCGGCGCGCCGGTGACGAAACGGAGGGCGGCCTCGCGGTTCTCCAGCCCCCAGCACTGGAACGCGCCGGCCCAGCGGGAGGGTTCCAGGCGCAGATAGCTGGCGGGCGACGGCGCCCCGATCGCGAGCAGCGCGGGCAGTTCCCGCAGCACCCCGGCCAGGAACGCCTCGGCCGTCGCCGTCATCCCGTACGGGCCGTCGCCGCCCCGGCACAGGTTCCGGTCGTGCTGCCACAGGCTGAGGTGGAGGTGCCCGCCGTTGCCGACCGCGCCCGCCTCGATGACCGGGCCGAACAGCGCGGTGAGCCCGTGCCGGGCCGAGACCGCCCGGACCGTCTCCCGTACCAGTACGGCCAGATCGGCGGCGCCGACCGGGTCGGCGGGCGCCACCGACACCTCGAACTGGCCGGGCGCGTACTCGGGGTGGAGCTGGAGGACCTCCACCCCCTCGGTGTGCAGGGCGTCGAGGACGTCGGAGAGGTAGTCGGACAGCTCCACGACGCGCGCCATGCCGTAGGCGGGGCCCGCACCCGGGCGGGCGAGGCCGGGCACCGCCTCCGCGTCGGCTCCCGGGGCGTCGGCGCGCGTCACCGCCCACTCGGTCTCGAACCCCATCCGCAGCCCGAAGCCGCGCTGGGCGGCGCGTTCGGACATCCGGCGGGCGAACAGCCGCTGGCACACCGGGTGCGGCGCCCCCGACTGGTCGTACCGGTCGACCGGTGCCCACGCCCAACCGGGCTGCGCCGCCAGCGGAGTCAGCCGGTCCAGGTCGGGAAAGAGCCGCAGATCCCCGTCCGGGCCGCCCACATGGCGGCTGCTGGTCATCGAGTCGTCCACCAGATAGACATCAAAGACCGGCGACATGCCCACACCCCAGCGCGCGGCATCCGGCAGCCGCGCGGTCGGCACGCCCTTCACGCGGGTCAGCCCGGCGTTGTCCACCCAGGTCAGCGCGGTGCCCCGGACGCCCTCGGCGGCCAGCCGGTCGGCTTCCTGGCGGGCTCTGACGCCTGCGTGCTCACGCCGTTGCGCATCCGCCCCTGCGCGTTCGCGCCCTCGTACGTCGGCCCGTGCGTGCTCGCGCCCTTGTCCGTCCACGGCGGCTCCCGTCGGCATGACACTGCGACACCCCGTCATGGCGCAGTGTCGCATGCCGATGATCAGCGCGTGCGTGATGCGTGGATTTCTGCATCAACGGCTCCAATGGCGGGGAAAGCTGGTAGGAAAGGTTTCTGATGATTCGCGGGGGAACGTACTGCCGCCGATCGCGAAGGGGCAACAGACGTATGCGGCCGCCAACTCGCCATCCATCAGGGGCACATACGCCCGCGACGTGACCTTCACCATGTGCGGATCCCCCGGAAGCCTCCCGGGGATCACCCCCAACCACAGGAAGGCGGAACCGTCATGAACGACAGCCGGCAGCAGGCCGAGCAGACCGCGCCCTGCCCCGAGGAAACCGCGTGGCAGACCGCTTGGCAGACCCCCGACTACGTGATCGTGGACACCGCGCTGGAGGTCACCGCCTACGCGCTCACCACCCGCTGACCCGCCGCCATGCTGCTGCGCGTGCTCGGCACCGCGGCGGGCGGCGGCCTACCCCAGTGGAACTGCGCGTGCCCCACCTGCACCGGGGCACGCGCCCACCCCACCGGCGCCGCCGCCACGCCTCCCTCGCCGTCCAGGCCGCCGAAGGCCGCTGGTACCTGGTCAACGCCACCCCCGACCTGGGCGACCAGATCGAGGACTGCCCCGACCTCCACCCCGGCCCCGGAGTCCGCCGCACCCCGCTGGCCGGGGTCCTGCTCACCGACGCCGAACTCGACCACACCCTCGGCATCGCCCGGCTGCGCGAGGCGGAGCGGATACGGATCCACGCCACCGCGCCCGTCCGCGGCGCCCTGCTCGACCGGCTCCGCCTCGGCGACGTCCTCACCCCCTACGCGGCGCTGGAATGGCGTGAACTGAACGGCTGGGAACAGCAGCTCGAACCCGGTTCGCCGATCACCGTGCGCGCCGTGCCCGTCTCCGCCAAACGCCCGCGCTACGCGGCCGGCACCGGACCGGAGACCGACACCTGGGTGGTGGCCCTGCGGCTGCGCGACCGCGCCACCGGCCGCACGCTCGTGTACGCCCCCGCGCTCGCCACCTGGCCCGACGCCTTCCAGCAGGCCGTCGCGGACGCCGACTGCGTGATCGTCGACGGCACGTTCTGGGACGACGACGAGCCCCGGCGCGGCGGCTTCTCCGGCCGCACCGCGACCGCCATGGGACACCTGCCGATCGACGGACCCGGCGGCACCGCGCACCGGCTCGCATCCCTGCGCGCCCGCTGCCTCTACACCCACCTGAACAACACCAATCCCCTCGCCGACCCGGCCGCACCGCAACACGCCGCACTGACCGCACTGGGCGTCGAGGTGGCCGCCGACGGGATGGAGATCAGCCTGTGAACGGCACGGCGACCTTCGAGGACCGGCTGCGGGCCGTCGCCCGCGAGCGCTACCACGACCGCCACCCCTTCAACGTCCGCATGCACCAGGGTGAACTGACCCCGGCCGAACTGCGGCGCTGGATCAGCAACCGCTTCCACTACCAGCGCCACATCCCCGTCAAGGACGCCCTCATCACCGCCAAGCTGGAAACCCCCGCGCTGCGCCGCATGTGGCTGCGCCGGATCCACGACCACGACGGTGCCGCGGAGGGGGAGGGCGGCATCGAACGCTGGCTGCGGCTGGGCGAGGCCGCCGGGCTCGACCGCGCCCGGCTGATGTCCGGACAGGACGTCCTGCCGGGGGTGGCGCTCGCCGTCGACGGCTACGTCAACTTCTGCCGGCTCCGCTCCCCGCTGGAGGCGGTCGCCGCCTCCCTCACCGAGCTGTCCGCCCCCGACATCATGCGCACCCGCACCGCCGCGTTCGAGCGGCACTACCGCTGGATCGACGGCGACGGCCTGGCGTACTTCCGCACCCGCGTCAGCCAGGGGCGGCGGGACAGCCAGGAGGCGCTCGCCCTGGTGCTCCAGTGGGCCAGGACCGAGGGCGACCAGGACCGGGCGGTGGCCGCGCTCGCCTTCAAGTGCGACGTGCTGTGGTCGCTGCTCGACGCCGTCGACCACGCGGGGAGCGCGGACACCACCGACGCCGAGGACACCAAGGAAACCGAGGACGAGACCGAGGACGGCACCCAGTGACAGATCAGGGACGACACCGAGGGCCGGAGCAGGGGCGCCACCGAAATCCGGCGCGAGCGGAGGAACAGAGCGGGGTCGTGACCCTCGCGACCCAGTGGCGGCCCAACCTGTCGCCGTCGATCCTGCTCCGCTACGACCACGTACGCGACGACGACCTGCTGGTCCTGCCCGAGCGGGTGGTCGTGCTGGGCGGCTCGGCCGCGGCGGTGCTGCGGCTGTGCGACGGCACCCGCGAGGTCTGGGAGATCGTCGAGGAGCTCGCGGAGAGCTTCCCCGGCGCGCCCGTGGAGACCGAGGTCCCCGCCTTCCTGCACCGCGTACTGGAGGAGGGCTGGCTGCGGTGAGCGGCGGCGCCCCACAGGAGGCCGCCCGACAGCAGGCCGCCCGGCGGGAAGCCGCTGAGGAGGAAACCACTGGGCAGGAAGCCGCCGCGCCGGAGGCTCCACGATCCGCCCCTCAGGAAGCCGTCCCTCCGGAAGGCACCCCGCCCCGCCCCTGGGCGCTGCTGGCCGAGCTCACCCACGCCTGCCCGCTGCACTGCCCGTACTGCTCCAACCCCCTGGAGCTGACCCGCCGCTCGCGGGAGCTGACCGGCGCGCAGTGGGCCGACGTGCTCGCCCAGGCCGGGCGGCTCGGCGTCGTCCACACCCACCTGTCCGGCGGCGAGCCGCTGCTCCGCCCCGACCTGGCCGCCATCGTCGCCGCCGCCGAGGCCGCCGGGATCTACACCCAGCTCGTCACCAGCGGCACCGGCCTGACCCGGCCCCGGCTGGCCGAGCTGACCGCCGCCGGGCTGCGAGCCGTCCAACTGTCCGTCCAACACACCGACCCCGGCGCCGCGGACCGCATCGCCGGGCGCGCCGCCTCGTTCCCGGACAAGGAGCGGGCCGCGGCACTGGTCCGCGAGGCCGGGCTGCCGCTCGGCCTCAACGTCGTGCTGCACCGCGGCAACCTCGACGCCGTAGACGCCCTGATCCGGCTCGGCCTCGACTGGGGCGCGGACCGTATCGAACTGGCCAACACCCAGTTCTACGGCTGGGCGCTGCGCAACCGCGACGCGCTGCTGCCCACCCGCGACCAGGTCGCGCGGGCCCGGGAAGTGGTCGACGGCTGGCGCGACCGGCTCCGCGGCGGCCCCGACCTGGTGTGGGTGGTCCCCGACTACTTCGACGGCGTCGCCAAGCCCTGCATGGGCGGCTGGGGCGCGGTCTCCCTCACCGTCGCCCCCGACGGGACCGTCCTGCCCTGCCCGGCGGCGGCCAGCCTGCCCGGTCTCGACCCGCCCAGCGTCCGGGACCACCCGCTGGAGTGGATCTGGGACCACTCGGCCGCGTTCCACCGCTACCGGGGCACCGCGTGGCTGCCCGAGCCCTGCCTCAGCTGCGCCCGGCGGGACGAGGACCACGGCGGCTGCCGCTGCCAGGCGTACGCGCTCACCGGCGACCCCGCCCGCACCGATCCGGCCTGTGCGCTCTCCCCGGACCACGCGCTGGTGCGCGCCCTCACCGACCCCGGCTCCGCCGCCCGGACGGCCGCCGCGCGCGCCTACGCGTACCGCAGGCCGGAGCGGGGGTGACCGCGTCCCCGTCACCGGTTTGGCGTCGCCGCCTCCGCTTACGTACAGTTCCGGCGAAGCTTCAGTAGAACAGACGAACCAGAAAGCGGCGGCGGCGATGACGGTGACTGAGGACGGCCGGGCCGACACGGCGGCTGTCGAAGGAGCGGCCGCCTACGGGCCGGGCATCGACCCGGAGCGGCTCGCGGTCTGCCTCGGCGTCCTCGCCGAGCTGGACGAGCTGCCGCTGGACCACCCCGACGCGATCATGGTGCGCCGCGCCACCGCCGGCATCTACCGTACGGTCAAGCAGCGCCGACGCCAGGAGCGGCGCGCCGCCAAGACCGCCCACGACAAGAACGTCACCGAGGCCACCGCCACCGGCGCCGCCGACCGGATCGACGACGAGACCGTGGGGCGGGCGCTGACCAGCTCCGTGACCACCGAGATCGCCGGGATCCTGCAGCGGCCCCGCTCCTGCTACACGTGCAAGACCCGCTACGTCGAGGTCGACGCCTTCTACCACCAGCTGTGCCAGCCGTGCGCCAGGGAGAACCGCGCCCGCCGCGACGCGCGCACCGACCTCACCGGGCGCCGCGCGCTGCTCACCGGCGGCCGGGCCAAGATCGGCATGTACATCGCGCTGCGGCTGCTGCGCGACGGCGCGCACACCACCATCACCACGCGCTTCCCCAAGGACGCCATCCGGCGCTTCGCCGCGATGCCGGACAGCGCCGACTGGCTCCACCGGCTCAAGATCGTCGGGATCGACCTGCGCGACCCCGCCCAGGTGGTCGCCCTCGCCGACTCCGTGGCCGCCGCGGGCCCGCTCGACATCCTGATCAACAACGCCGCGCAGACGGTCCGCCGCTCCGCGCAGGCGTACACCGAGCTGGTCGCGGGGGAGTCCGCCGCGCTGCCCGCCGGGGAGCTGCCCGAGTCCGTCGTCTTCGGCGCGTTCGGCAGCGGCGCCCAGGCCGCCCTGCCCGGCCCCGCGACCCCGCGGGACAACGCGCTGACCCCCGACGACGTCGCCGCCCTCGCCCTGACCACGGGCTCCGCCTCCCTGGAGCGGATCGCGGCCGGCACCGCCATCGACGCGGGCGGGCTCGTCCCCGACCTGGACTCCACCAACACCTGGATCCAGCGGGTGCACGAGGTCGACCCGGTCGAGATGCTCGAAGTCCAGCTGTGCAATGAGACCGCCCCGTTCATCCTGGTCAGCCGGCTCCGCCCGGCCATGGCGGCCTCCCCGGCCCGCCGCACGTACGTGGTGAACGTCTCCGCGATGGAGGGCAAGTTCAGCCGCGGCTACAAGGGCGCGGGCCACCCGCACACCAACATGGCCAAGGCCGCGCTGAACATGCTCACCCGCACCAGCGCCCGGGAGATGTTCGAGTCCGACGGCATCCTGATGACCAGCGTCGACACCGGCTGGATCACCGACGAGCGCCCGCACCCGGACAAGATCCGCCTGGCGGAAGCCGGTTTCCACGCGCCGCTGGATCTGGTCGACGGCGCGGCCCGCGTGTACGACCCGATCGTGCGCGGCGAGGGCGGCGAGGACGTCTTCGGTGTCTTCCTCAAGGACTACGCGCCCACCGACTGGTGACCACCGGCGGGTGACCCGGCCGGACGGCCGCGAACAGGTGGCCACCGGCGGGTGACCGCCCGCGAGTGCCCCATGAGACCGTGGAGCCGACGGCGACCCCCCACGGCCCCACGGAAAGGTGCCCGCCATGACGCGTGACGCGGCCGAGGTCCTGCACGACGCGGTCCGGGCCCTGGCCCCGGCGGGCGGCGCCAACCGCCTGGTCCCGCTGATCGCCGCGGGCACCGCCCCAAGGACGTCCTGGCCGCGCTCGCCCTGGAGCAGCGCCACATCATCGACAGCGACCGCCGCAGCTTCCGCCACCTGGCCCAGCGCGCGGCACCGCAACCGGCCGTCGCCGCGTTCTTCGCCGCCCTGGCGGAGAACGAGACCGTCGCGCTGGACCGGCTCGCGGCCCTGACCGCCGCCTGCGGCCTGGACGAGTCGGCGATCGAGACCTACGAGCCGCGAGCGGGCTGCCAGGCCTACCCGTCGTACGTCGCCCGGCTGGCGCTGCTGGCGGAGCCCGCCGACACGGTGATCGCACTCGCCGTCAACTTCGCGGCCTGGGGCGGCTACTGCGCCACCGTCTCGCGGGCACTGCGCCGCCACTACGGCTTCGACGACCGGGCGTGCGGCTTCTTCGACCTCTTCGCCGAGCCCGCTCCGGACGCCCGGGAGCGGACCCTGGCGGCCGTCCAGGCGGGCCTTGACGCGGGCCGGGTGACCGGCGCCGCCCGCCGCTACGGGCGCCTGGTGCAGGCCTACGAGCTGATGTTCTGGAACACCCTGGCCGGCTGAACCCCGGCGGCGGACGGGGCCGCACCGGGCCGGCACCAGGGTCAGCCGAGCGGGGTCACGTACACCGTCCAGCCGGTGCGGGTGAGCGTGTACGGCGTCCAACCCCGGGCGTAGCGCGGCGCGGTGGACCGGCCCGGCTCGAGGAGCACGGCGGTCGGCACCCGCGCGGCGCGGCGGAGCAGCTCGGGTTCGGTGGTGGAGCGGTTGTTGCCGCGCAGCTGCGCCGAGGCACAGCCCGCCGCGTAGGAGACGGGCAGCGCGCGATATCCGGTGACCAGACACGGCGGCCGCAGCCCCAGCTCGCGCAGATCGGCGGCGGCGCGCTGGTAACGGGCGGCGCTGGCGGCGGTGGACTCCGTGGTGTGCGCCAGCACCACCAGCTGGCTCGCCAGATGCAGCGCGAGCACGCCCCCCAGCGCGGCCGCCACGCGGCGCCGGACGACCGGTTCCCGTACGCCGCGCGCGACGCGCAGCGCGAGTCCGGCGACGGGCAGCGCCAGCAGGGCGTAGGCGGGCAGCAGGAAGCGCGGCGCCGAGTAGCCGATGAGGAACAGGTACGAGAAGGACAGGGCGGCTGCGCAGACCACGGGCAGGACCGCGGGCGCCCGGCGCCGGTCGCGCCAGGCGACGGCGAGCGCGGCGGCCGCCAGCGGCGGCAGCGCCAGCCACCACAGGGTGAGCAGCGGGTGCGGGCCCAGGGCGGATGCGCACGGGCGGCACAGCAGCGGCCCGTTGAGGCTGCGCAGCACCGCGCCGATGTTCCAATGCAGGCCCATGTCGCCCTCGGTGGCGCTGGAGATCCGCAGCCGCTCCCCGATGCCGCCGAAGCGGACGTACGCCTCGATCACCCACTGGAGCGCGCCGAGCGCGGGGCCTGCGACGAGCGCGGGCAGCGCGGGCCGCCAGGCGCGCACCGCCACCGCGGCGACCAGCAGCGGCAGCGCCAGCCAGCCGCCGTCCGGGGTACGGACCAGGGTGACGGCGGCGAGCACGGCGGCCAGCCACCAGCGGGCGCGCGGCTCGCCGGGCACCCGCAGGAACCAGCCGACGGCGGCGACCGAGCCGAGCGCCACCCACAGGTTCGGCATCACCTGCGAACCGCTGATCTGGGTGATCCACAGCCCGGCGAAGAGCAGCGCGGCGAGCGCGGCGGCGGCCCGCCCGACGATCCGTTCCCACACCCGGAACGCGGCGTACAGCGCACCGGCCGCGAGCAGCGCGAGCAGCACCCGCAGCACGTCCACCGACTCCGTCACGGACACCACGGGCGCGACGAGCAGGCTGATGCCGCGCGAGCGGGGCGCGCTGAAGAACAGCGCGGGCCGCCGCGGGTCGACCTGCGAGGCGTAGACGCTCTCGTCCCACAGCAGCCCGAGGTCCATCTGCGGTACGACGAGCGCCAACTGGAGCACGGCGTACCCGGCGGCGACCACGGCGAGCCACGGGACGGCGGACGGGCGCCGGGGTACGGAGAGCCGGGCGCGGGGGGCGAGAACGGGTGCGGTGCCGGTCACCACCTCAGGCTCACAGCGCGCCCGACCGGCCGCGACCGGCGCGCGACCAGACGGCGTACCCCCGCCGACCCGCGGGCCGACCGGGGCTACCGCGTACTCACCGCGTACTCACGGCGTACTCACGGCTTTCGGGCCACGCCCGCCCACATGGACACCTCGCCGTCCGTGACGGTGGCGGCGGCCGCCTCCTCGTCGGGCTTCCACCGGTGTGCCGACACCACACCCGGCTCGACCAGCTCCAGTCCCGCGAAGAAGGCCTCGACCTCGGAGCGGGAGCGCACCTGGGCCGGTATGCCGCCGTTGCGGTAGATCTCGACGAGCTTCGTCCAGGTCTCCGGTTCGAAGTCGGGCGTGCAGTGGGACACCACGAGATAGCTCCCCGAGGGCAGGGCGTCGACCAGTTGCCGGACGAGTTCGTACGGCCTGAACTCGTCCGAGACGAAGTGCAGCAGAGCGTTGAGGGAGAGGGCGACCGGCTGGCTCAGGTCCAGCGTCTCGTGCAGCTCGGGTGCCGACAGAATGCGCTCGGGTTCCCGCACATCCGCCTGGACGTAGGCGGTACGGCCCTCGGGGGTGCTGTGCAGCAGCGCCTGGGCGTGGGTGAGGACGATCGGATCGTGGTCGGTGTAGACGATCCGGGAGTCCGGGGCGACGCTCTGGGCGACCTGGTGCAGGTTGGGCTCGGTGGGGATGCCGGTGCCGATGTCGAGGAACTGGCGGATCCCCGCCTCCCGGGCCAGCCAGCGGGTGGCACGGTGCATGAACGACCGGTTGGTGCGGGCGACGATCTTGATGGCGGGGAAGAGCGCTATCACACCGTCGGCACACTCCTGGTCCGACTCGTAGTGGTCCTTGCCACCGAGGTAGTAGTCGTACATCCGGGCCGTGTGCGGCCTGCTGGTGTCGATCTGGCCGAGTGTGAGTCCGTTGTCGGTCATGCGGCCCTCCGTTCGTGTGTCTTCGCCGCTTGGGGGGGCACCCGGAGTGGTCGAGCCCGGGATGCTGGGTCGGTGGTGCTGTCGAACGAGCCGTGCCGTCAGGTGAGCAGGAAGTCCGCCGCGCCGGCCTTGGCTCCCTGGATGAACGTTTCGATCTCGTGGTACGCGTAGATCAGGGCGGGGCCGTCGGGGTCGGTCGACTGGCGGAGCGCCACCCGCCCGTCGCTGAGCTTCATGACCTCCACGCAGCTGCCGCCGTTCGGCCCGCTCCATGGCTTCTGCCAGCCCTCCGTACCGAGATGTTTGGAGGGCATGCCGTTGTATATGTGATCCACAGTCAGTACTCCTTGCGAATCGCGCCGAGGAAGGCCTCGGTTCGGTGCACCGGAGTGGCTTGGGTGCACATCCGGTCCAAGGCCTCCAGATGGATGGCCACGTCGGCGCGCTGGTCGATGTAGCCCGCACCGGTCAGGTTCTCGCCGTAGACGATGTCCGGCAGCTCCGGAATCTCGAACCTGAAGAGTTGGAAGGGACCGAACATGCCCGGATGGGGGCCGGCGGCGAACGGCAGCACCTGGAGGGTGACGTTCGGCAGCGCGAGAGCCTCGATGAGCCGGTCGATCTGCGCCCGCATGACGGCCGGTCCGCCGACGGGTCTGCGCAGCGCGGTCTCGTCGATCACCGCCCACAGATGGGGCGCCTCGGGGCGGGTGAGCAGCGCCTGCCGCTCCAGCCGCAGCGCGACCCGGCGGTCCAACTCCTGGTCGCTCGCGAAGGGGAAGCCGACCTTGAACAGGGCGCGCGCGTAGTCCTCGGTCTGCAGCAGTCCGGGCACGCAGTGCGGCTCGTACGCCCGGATGCGGTACGCCGCCTCCTCCAGGCTCACATAGAGGCTGAACCACTCGGGCAGCACATCGCGGAACCGGTGCCACCAGCCAGGCCTGTTGGCCTCCTGGGCGAGCGCGAGGAACGCGTCGACCTCCTCGCGCGGAACGCCGTACGTCAGCAGCAGCTTCTCGACGTACGGGATCTTCAGGCCGACTTCGGCCTTCTCCATGCGGCGTACCGTGGTCTGGTTGACGTGCAGCGCCTTGGCGGCCTGGTCGAAGGAGACCCCGGCCTTCTCGCGGAGCGTCCGCAGCCGCATGCCGAGGACCATCTGGCCGACGGTCGGGGCAGACCGCGCTTCACCCACGTCGTTCCTCCTGGACGCCTGCTTGTCGACGCGATCAGTGTGCCATGGCCGTCATGAATCGAACAGACTGCCTTCGCTATTCTGCAATTCGCAGATCGCCTCTTGCCAAATGATGGTCGCAACAACGATAGTGACGTAGCGACACGGCCAACTCGGCCGCGTAACCGAGGATTTGCAGCACCCAGGCCCCCACAGGTAGATGGAAGGCACATGGCCGTGGCACTACCTCAGCGCAGCACGACGATCAGCCTCCTGCCCTCCGGTGGTGTCGAGACCGGCCTGTGCCACGAAAGATTCCAACTGCCCGCGCGGGGAGCCTCCGTGGCCGCGGCCCGGCGCCGGGTCCGCGGGCATCTGCCGGCGTGGGGCTTCGGTGGCGACGCCTGCGACGCTGTCGAACTGGTGATCTCCGAACTGGTCACCAATGCCTTGGTGCACACGGCCAGCGAGCAGATCCTGTGCGTGCTGCGGGCCGACGCGGAGGTGTTGTACGTCGAGGTTGCCGACCAGGGCGGGGGACCGGTCGGACCCTCGGCGCGGCAGGCCGGCGCGGACGACGAGTGCGGGCGCGGGCTGATGCTCGTGCGCGCCCTCGCCGACGCGTGGGGGGACCGGCCTGTCGCGGGGGGCGGCCGTGCGGTCTGGGCGCAGCTGAGGCGCTGACCGCGGCCGCCCCCGATGGACGTCGGGGACGGGACGGCTGAGAACGACAAGCGGGCCTACGTCTTTCACGGCACCGTGACCGTGGTCGCGGTCCGGCTCCGCTCGTGACCCGCCGGACAGTCCTCAGGGGTGATAGAGGGCGTGGGCGCGCCTCAGGTCGGCAGGCCCGTCCTGGCCGAGGTGGAAGAAGTAGTTCACCTGCCATGCCTGGGCGCTGCGGGCCTGCCGGTTGGTCGTGGTCACCCACGGCGGATAGACGCGGAATCCACGCTTCCCGCCGGAGCCGCCGCGGGAGACGATGGCGCGCTCGCACAACACCTCGCGCGGGAACACGAACTGTCCGAAGCCGTCGCCGTCGCGGCTGCTGATGACGAAGAGGTCCACCCCGTCGTCGGCGTCGAAGGGCCGGATCGGCCCCTCCTCGGACCGCTGCCACACGGTGACGAACTGACCCACCTTCGTCGGGGTGGTCTTGGCCACGCGGAACCGAACCGAGCGGCCGTCGAGCGTGAACGCGCACGCCGCGTACTCGGCGCTCTCCGGTTCGGGCACCGGCGGTGAGCAGGCGAAACCGCTCGGGTCGTACACCAACGCCTTCGCCGCCAGCAGGTCGCCGTGAAGCCCCGTCCACGACTGATTCGTCACCATGCCGCCATCCTGCCATCGCGGCCACGCGCACTGCTTCGGCCCCTCGTACCGCCGGTCGCGCAACCGCCACCCGCGAACCCGAGGTCCATCCTCCGGACAGAGCCCAGGGCTGCTCGGCAGCCCCCACGATGACCGACTCATCGGACAAGCCCTAGCATGTGCCCGTGCCCGCCGTCCCGCGCCGCCCCCTGCTGGCTCTCGCCCTCGCGGCGGCCGGCGGTCTCGCGGGCGGCTGCGACGCCTCCGGTCCGCGCGGCACGATCCGACTGGCCACCGGGCCCGAAGGCGGGCCGTACGCCGTGTTCGGCAGCCGCCTCGCCGACGAGGTGCACCGCGCGCACGGTGAGCTGACCGTGCGGGTGCTCACCACGGCGGCCAGCGTGGAGAACCTGCGGATGCTCGACGACGGACGGGCGGACGTGGCGCCGGCCCTCGCGGACAGCGCGGCGGACGCGGCGGCGGGCCGCGGCGCCTTCCGACGGCGGGTACCGGTGGCCGCCCTCGCCCGGCTCTACCTCAACTACCTGCACCTCGTGGTGCCCGCCGACTCGGCGATCTACGAGCCCGCGCAGCTCGCCGGGCGCACCGTATCCCTCGGCGCCGCCGGGTCCGGCACGTCCGTGACGGCCGGACGGGTCCTCGACGCCGCCGGGGTGCGCTCGGTGCGCGATGCGCGCCGGGGCCTCGGCGAGTCCGTGGCGGCGCTGCGCGGCGGCGCCGTCGCCGCGTTCTTCTGGTCCGGCGGAGCCCCCACCCAGGCCATCACCGCACTCGCCCGTGAGCTGCCGGTACGACTGATCCCGTTGGGCGACCTGGCCCCGCGGCTGCGCCGCGCCCACGGCCCCGTCTACGAGAGCGTCGCCATCCCCGCGGGCGCGTACGGACACGGCGGGCCGACCGCGACCGTGGGCACCCCCAGCTACCTGGTCTGCCGGGCGGGCCTGGGCGACGACATCGCGCGTGCGGTCACCGAGGTGCTGTTCGAACGCCGGGACCGGCTGCCGGTGCCGGACGCGCCGGGCAGCCGACTGGACGAGCGCTACGCGATCGGAACCGGCACGGTGCCGCTCCACCCGGGCTCCGCCGCCTACTACCGCTCCGTCCACGGCTGACGGAGCCGTGCGCCGCCGACGTGCCGGAGGTACATGGCTACCGGTGCGGGTGCCCGTACGCCGCTCGTGCCGGGGCGGATTGCGGGTCCGGCAAGCGGAGTTCCACCACCAGGCCGTGCGGCTCCGCCGGGAGGAGGGCGAGCGCGCCGCCGCAGGCTTTCGCCAGCTCGGCGGCGATGGCCAGGCCGAGTCCGCTGCCGGGGACGTTGCCATGGCTCGGCGAGCGCCAGAACCGGCCCAGTGCCGCGGCGCGCTGCTCCTCGTCCAGCCCCGGCCCGTCGTCGGCGATCCGCAGCGTTCCCGTGCGCAGCGACACCATCACCGTGCCGCCTTCGGGGACGAACTTCGCCGCGTTGTCCAGCGCGATGTCGGCGATCCGGGCGGCGGCCCCCGGCAGCGGGCCGGTGGTCGCCACGTCGAGGACCAGCGTCAGGCCGCGGGCGCCGTACACCTCCCGCCACGCCGCCAGCCGCTGCCGCAGCTCACCGGCCGGGACCGGCTCCGGCGCCGCGGCGTCGGCCTCCACCCGGGCCAGGGCCAGCAGGTCCTCCAGCAGCCGGGCCAGCCGGTCCACCTCCGCCAGCGCCTCCGCGTACTCCGCGCCGCCCGACGCGGCAAGGTGCGGCTCCAGGTTCTCCAGCCGCAGCGACAGCACGGTCAGCGGGGTACGCAGCTCGTGCGAGGCGTCCGCGGCGAACGCGCGCTGCCGGTCCAGCGCCGCCGACACCGCGTCCGCCATGGCGTTGAACCGCCGCTCCAGCAGCCGCAGTTCCGCCGGCCCGCGGCCGGCCCCGCGGCCGGCCGTGCCCACGCGCGCGTCCATCCGCCCCTCGGCGATCGCCCGCGTCGTGGCGTCCAGCTCCGTGACCGGGCGCAGGATCCACCGGGCCAGTCGCCGGGCGGCGAACAGCGCGCACAGCACCGCCACCACCGAACCGGCGCCGATGGCCGCCCACACCCAGGCCACGTCCCGCCGCGCCGCAGCAGTGCCCGCCCGCAGCACCACCACCCCCGAGACCTGCGCGTCCCGGCCGACCGGCTCCGCGACCACCACCGAGCCCGGGCCGAAGGGTGTGACCAGCGGCAGGCTGCCGGTGGTTCGGCCGGACAGGGCCCGGTCGGCGGCCTTCGCCTGCCATGCCCCGCCGCCGGTGACCGAGGCCCCGTTCCGGTCGCGGATCTCCACCGGCGTGCCGTACAGCAGGGTGTAGCGCCGTACCTCCAGGGCGAGACCGGAGGTGTCCCCGTCCCGGATCGCCTGGTCCGCGAGTTCGGCGAACCGGGTGGCGTCGGCCCGCCGCTCCAGCAGCAGTTGACCGGTCCGGTGCGAGGAGTAGGCCAGGGCGCACGGCACGGCGAGCGCGGTGACCAGACAGGCGACCAGAACGGTGTAGACGGTCAGGATCCGGCGGCGCATCCGCCCGTCCCCAGCCGGTACCCGGTGCCGCGCAGCGTCTCGATCAGCCCCGGACAGCCGGTCTTCGCCCGGATGCCCGCGATGTGCACATCCAGTGAGCGCGAGGCGGAGAGCAGGACGTCGCCCCACACCGCGTCCAGGATCTCCTCGCGGCTGCGGACCACCCCCGGCTCGCGCGCGAGCAGCGCCAGGACGTCGAACTCGCGCCGGGTCAGCTCCACCGGCCTGCCGTCCGCCTCGACGCGGCGGGCCGCCAGATCGATCCGGACCCCGCCAGGGCCCGCCACCACGGCCGGGCCGGGCGCCGCGAGCGGCCGGGTGCCGCGCCGTACCACCGCCTCCATCCGGGCGATCAGCTCGGCCGTACGGAACGGCTTGACCAGATAGTCGTCGGCGCCGCCGCGCAACCCCCGCAGCACGTCGCGCTCCTCGGTCCGCGCGGTGACCACGATGACCGGGACGGCCGACACCCGCCGCAGCCGGCGCAGCGCCTCCAGGCCGTCCATGTCCGGCAGCCCCAGGTCGAGCAGGACGAAGTCGGCGCCGTCCTTGAGCCGCAGCGCGTCATCGGCGCGCCCGGCGCGGACGACCTGGTGTCCGTGCCGGGCGAGGGAGGCGGTCAGCGCGGCCGCCAGCCGGTCGTCGTCTTCGACCAGGAGAACGTGCATGCGCGTAAGGGTAGGCGGCGCCGCGAGGGCTCGGACAGCGGCCTGTTCTCACCCCCTCCGCCCGGCCGGAGCCGCGCCGCCCTCGGCCGCCGCCTCCGCGGTGAGCGCGGTGCCGCGGGTCTCGCGCATCGTGAGATAGACGACGAGCGAGACGGCGGCACACCCGGAGACATACCAGTAGAAGCCGGACTCCGCGTCCGCGTTCTTGAACCACAGCGCCACATACTCCGCGGTGCCGCCGAACAGGGCGTTCGCCAGCGCATACGGCAGCGCCACGCCGAGCGCGCGGACCTGGGTGGGGAACAGCTCTGCCTTCACCACCGCGTTGATCGACGTGTAGCCGGTGACGATCACCAGGGCCGCCAGCGACAGCAGCAGCGCCCCGCCGAAGCTGCTGGTGTGCGACAACGCCGTCATGATCGGCACCGTGCAGAGCATCGAGCCGATGCCGAAGCCGATCAGCAGCGGTCGCCGGCCGATCCGGTCCGACAGCGCCCCGGCCGCGGGCTGGAGCAGCATGAACAGGAACAGCGCGCAGAAACTGACCAGGGACGCGTCGGACTTGCTCAGCCCGGCCGTGTTCGACAGGTACTTGGTGAGGTAGGTCGTGTACGTGTAGTACGCCACCGTCCCGCCCATGGTCAGCGCCATCACCAGGGCGAACTCCCTGCGGTGGCGCAGCAACCGGCGCAGCGACCCGCGCTCCTGGTCCACCGCGCCGCCCTCGTCCCCCGCGCCCTCGGCGGCCTCGTACGCCTCCGTCTCCAGCAGGTTCCGCCGCAGCCAGAGCACCACGACCGCGCCGACCGTGCCCACCAGGAACGGGATCCGCCAGCCGTAGGAGTGCAGCGCGTCATCCGACATGGTGTGCTGGAGCAGGATCAGCAGGCCCAGCCCGCACAGCTGACCCAGCGTCATGGAGACGTACTGGAAGCTGGAGACGAAACCGCGGCGGGCGGGCTGCGACGCCTCGGTGAGGTACGTGGCGCTGGCGGCGTACTCCCCGCCCACCGAGAGCCCCTGGAGCAGGCGGGCGACCAGCAGTACACCGGCGCCCAGATAGCCGGCCTGGCCGTAGGTCGGGGCGACGGCGATGAGCAGGGCGCTCACCGACATCAGCGTCACGGTGAGGGTCAGGGCGGCCTTGCGGCCGCGCCGGTCGGCGTACCGGCCCAGCAGCCAGCCGCCGATCGGGCGCATGAAGAAGCCGACGGCGAAGATGCCGGCGGTCTTCATCAACTGCGCGGTGTCGTCGCCGCTGGGGAAGAACGCCCCGGCGAAGTAGGTGGCGAAGCTGGCGTAGACGAACCAGTCGAACCACTCGACGAGATTGCCGACCGAGCCGCCGATCACGGCCCGCCAAGGCGTACGGGCGCGGGGCGGGGGGCTGGGCGTGGATGCGGACTCGGTCACGGGGCCTCCTTCAGTGTGCGGGTCGCGGCGGGGCTCCGAGTGGGGAGCGCGGCCGCGGATCGCAGCTTCCGCCGCGGCCGCGGCCGCGTACAGGTCGCGGGCCCAGAGCTAACATCCCGTTAACAGAGGCGGCCACGGTCTCGCCGACCACCCCGACATCCCCTTGGAGGACGTCGCGCCGGAGCCCGACGGGTCCTGGCCCGAGCCGCCCGACCCCGACCCGGCCCTCCCCGGCGAGACCGAGACGCTCCTGCTCTGCGGCGCCTACCGGCTGAACCGGGCACGGGCCACCTGGGTGGCTGCGCGAGCGCCCCGAGGAACGGGAGTACGGCGTGGCCCCCCGGCCAGTACCGCAGGCGTACCGCTTGGGGCGTTCCGCGGATTGCCGGCGCCCACCAAGGAGACGGACGGACTCGGCCCATTGGGGTGGCCGTCGGCGCGTCCCTCCCCACCTGGGCCGCGGTGCGCGGGCAGCCGGCGAAGATGAGCCCATGGACGTTCGAGAGGGCCCTGCCGCCGACCGCAAGGCCCTGCACGACCCGGTACGGCTCCAGCTGCTGCACGTTCTCTTCGACCTGGCCCGGGCCGAGCGCGCCCGCCGCGCGGAGAAGACCCTTCCGCAGGCCCCTCCGCCCGCGTCGGCGGACCACGCGTCAGGAACAGCCGACGACGTGCCGGGAAGCGCCGACGACACGTCGGAGGCAGCGCGGCTCGGCGCCGCGCTCAAGGCGCACATGGCCTCTCTCGACGACTCGCGGCTCGAACGGGAACACCGCCGACTGGCCAGGCACTTCCTCCAGCAGGTCGACCGCCGGCTCGCGCGATCCGGCAGCCTCCCGGGCCAGCGCATCGACTTCTCCCGCATTCCGGCCCCGCACGCGCCGACGGGGCGGACACCGGCGGCACCCGGGTGGCGCTGGTCTCCCTGCCGTGGATGTCGCCCACCCTGCCCTCGATCCAGCTCGCGACCCTCGCGTCGGCGCTCCGGCAGGAAGGCATCGAATCCGACGTCCACGAGCTGTACGTGGACTACGGGGCGCGTATCGGGCTCAACCTGTACAACCTCCTGGGCAATCTGCTCGGCTACCTTCCGGAATGGGTCTTCTCCCGGCACTACTACGGGCCCGAGCAGGGCGACGACCTCGCGGCCATGCTGGAGCAGCGCCCGTTCGGTGACGACTTCCCCTGGCCGGAGCTGGCCGACTCCGTCCTGGCGGCACTCGAACCCGTCACCGAGGAGTACCTGGACGACCTCGTCCGGCAGACCGACTGGTCCCGGTACGACGTCGTCGGCTTCTCGCTGACCATCTCCCAGCTCGGCGCGTCGATGGCCGTCGCGCGACGGCTCAAGCGCGCCTTCCCCGCGCTGCGGGTCGTCTTCGGCGGCTCGCAGTGCGCGGGCCCCATGGGCAGCACCATCCTGCGGATCTGCCCCTACGTGGACGCCGTCGTCCACATCGAGGGCGAGCTCGTGCTGGCCGACCTCGTGCGGCGGTTCCGCGACCGGCGCCCGCTGCGCGGCCTTGCCGGGGTGAGCCACCGGACATCCGGCGGCGAGGTGGTGACCGAACCCGCCGCGGAGCTCGTCATGGGCGGCAGCCGCAAGCTCGACCTCGATTACGACGCCTACTTCCACCGGCTCCTCCGCCTCGGTCTGGCGGACAAGATGAACCCGTGGCTGCCGTTCGAGAGCAGCCGCGGCTGCTGGTACGGGCAGAAGGTGCAGTGCACCTTCTGCGGCCTCCACGACATCATGGAGTTCCGCGCCTGGGACGCGGACGCCGTCCTGGCCCAGTTGGAACGGCTCCAGGAGCGGTACGGCGTGGCGCGCTTCTACTCCATGGACCTCATCCTGCCGCGGGAGTACCTGCGGACCCTCCTCCCGCGGATCGCCGAACGCGGCCACGACTGGATGTTCTTCTACGAGGTCAAGGCGAACATGCGGCGCAGTGAGCTGGAGACGCTCGCGGCCGCCGGGATCCGCTGGGTGCAGCCGGGCATCGAGAGCCTGGACGCCGACCTCCTGGCGCTCATGCGCAAAGGCGTCAAGCCGCACCAGAACATCCTGCTGCTCAAGTGGTGCCACGAGCTGGGGATCTACTGCGGCTGGAACCTGCTGTACGGCCTGCCGGGGGAGAGCCAGGCGTCCTACACGCGGATGGCGGAGCTGATCCCGAAACTGGCACACCTGCAACCGCCCTCCGGTGGGGGCCGGTTCCAGTTGCACCGGTTCAGCCCCTACTTCGAGCACCCGGAAGCCCACGGCATCCAATGGCAGGGGGCGCATCGGATGTACCGATACGCCTTCCCCATCGCCAAGGAAGACCTCGACCAACTCGTCTACCTGCACGACTTCACACTGGACCCCGCCCTGGGCGAGCCGGTGGGCACCGCGGCGGTGGAGGCGGCGGTCCAGGGCTGGCGACGGGCCAACCGATCGGGGGCGACTCTGGCGCTCACCGAGCTGTCCGGCGGGCAGGGCGTCATCCTCGACCACCGCGACGTCGAGAAGGCGCCCACCCGCCACCCGCTGAACCAGGCTGAGACCACCCTGTACCGCTACCTCGACGTCGGAGTGGCGGAGAAGCTGCTCGCCGAGAGGTTCCAGCGCGACCACCGGGCCTGCTTCGACGCGCTGGGCGGAGAGAGCGGTATGGCGGCACTGGTCGCGCGATGGCTGGCGGACGACCTCGTGATCCGCATCGACGGAAAGATCCTCGCTCTCGCCGTCCACGCGAACCGCATGGCGCCCCGCCGCCAGCCGCCGCCCGCCGACGCGGCGGCCGCGTCCGAGCCCGTCCTCGTCGACCGGGCGGCAGTGATGACGTGAGTGCGCGCCCCCCGATGAGGACGTGAGTTCGCACCCCCCACGACCAGGAGGAACCATGGCCTACGAGCAGAACGAGACCGAGCAGGCGATTCTCGACGTCATCCGCACCATGCGCGAGGACCCCGACAAGTACAAGTCCGTCATCCGCGAGCTCGAGGCGATGAAGACCGACGAGGAACGGGTCGGCCGCCTGCTCACCTTCGCCACCGGCGAACGCGACCTGGCCGCCCTGCTCCCCGCCCGCGCCGGTGCGGAAGAAGAGGCGTACACGATCACCACGGTCACCTTGACCACGGTCCTGGTGGAGTGCTGAGCGCCGGCACTGCCGTGGCGTCAGGCGCACCAGTGACCGCCCCGGCGCTGCCCCACCCCCGCGAGCTCGACGCCCGCGTCCCTTTCACCGAGTCCACCTACTGGTACGCGTGCGGCGCCCCCTGCCCAGGCGCCGTCCAGGGGTGGAAGCTCTACGTCCCGATGACGCTGCTCAACGCCCGGGAGCTCACCTGCCGACTGGCTCCGCTGCTCTTCGGGGCGGGTCTGCATTTCAAGTACGTCAAGGACGTCGCCACCTTGCAGCAGCTGAACGCCGGGGTGTTCGGCTACTCCCAGATCGGCAAGTGCCTGGTCGCCTACCTCCCGCGTCCCGACGCGCTCCTGCTGAAGACGTTGAAGGAGGCGCTCGGGCCGTACCGCGACCAGTGCCCCGCGGTGCCGTGCGCCCGGCCCTTCGGCGGCCGGCTGCCGCTGTACTACCGCTTCGGTTCCTACCTCGGCGGCACGCTCGTGCTGGACCGCCGCGAGGTCGAGGACAACCGGACCAGCCTCGCCCACGCGGTGCCGGACGGCGTGCCGGACGCGCTCGCCGAGTTCACCGACCCCGAACCGGAGGACGCGCGGGTGCGGCACTTCCTGCGCCGCTACCCCGTCTTCCGCGCGCTGGCCCAGCAAGGCAAATGCGGCGTCTTCCACGCCATGGACACGACCGGCGAAACCCTCCGCGAGGTCGTGCTGAAGGCGGGGTACCACCGCGGGCAGCTCCAGGCGGACGGAACCGACGGCTGCGACCTCCTGCGCCGGGAGCTCGCCTGCTACCGGATGCTCGCCGAACGCGGCCTGGGCCACCTGGCCCCCGCGCTGGTGGACGCGCTGGACGTCCCCCGCAAGGTCGTTCTCGTCCTGGAGTACATCGACGGGACCAGCCTCCTGCGGCACAAGGCCACCGGGCGGCTCCGCGCCGGCCACCTGGAGCGGGCGTGGACGCTGCTCAAGCGGTTCCACGCGGCCGGCGTCTACCTGGGCGACGCCAAGCTCGCGAACCTGCTCGCCACCCCGGACGGTGGCGTGCGCGCGGTCGACTTCGAGGCCGCGGGCGTGATCGGTGACCACGCGCCGCCGATGCGCACGTTCTTCGTCACCCCCAGATGGACGACCCCCGGCGCTCGGACCTGGCGCACTTCCTCGTCTCCGTCCTCCACCCCTACGACCGGGACCGGAACGGCTGGGACGACAGGCACATCGACCTGTACGCCTGCCTGACAAGGGACCCGGGCGACGAGGCGGACGCCTGGGCCCTCGACCGCCTGCGCGCACTCCTCTCCGGTATCCGGCCCTAGGCCACGTGCAGTAAGCGATGCGGTACCGGCGCTCACGCGTGGTACCCCCTGAGGAAAGGCACGCGTGCGCGAGGTGGGAATGGCCGACTCTGACCAGGAACGTGACCAGGAACATGAGCAGGAGCTGGCGGAACTGCTGAAGGAGGTGCGTGCCCTGCGCAGGACGATCGACGAGCTCAAGGCCGGGCCGGGGCCGCGACCGGGGCTGCCGGCCGACTACGAGGTGATCGTGAGGTCCCAGCCCGAGCTGCAGGCCGACTACGAGGTGGTGGTGAGGACGGTGCCCGCCTTCCAGCCGCCGGCCTACGACGTGGTGGTGCGGGCCGCCGTCGAGGAGTCAGGGAAACCACCCCGTGCCGGCCAGTAGGCGGATGCCACCGGTGCCCACCGTGGGGTACTTCCCCTACACGGACACCACGTGCAGCGTGGAGGCACGCTGGCTGGGCGAACACCTTCCGGTGACCGTCCGGCTGGCCACCGGCGCACCCTCACTCAGCAGCGGACCTCCAGCGATTCCGCCGTTGGAGCACCTCGCCCGTGCCCTCACCGGCTTCACGGCGCTGCCGGCCGTGGTCGCCGAGGGGCCGGGCGGATTCCTGTGGGCCGCGCTCCTGCGGGACCACGGGTTCGCGGGAACCCTGACCGTGCTGCCGTACCTCAACCCCCGCCGCTGGTACGACATCGCCGCCCTCGCCCTCTACCGGCGCTTCGCCGCACCGGGGGACCGGGTCTTCCTGGGATCGACGCCATCGGCCGGGCTCTACGCGGCCCAAGGCGTCCCGGCGTCGGTCGGGGAGCCCTACGGCATCGACGACGGGCTGTTCGGGCTGCGCCCCGGGGCCGTGAGGACCCGTGAGGAGCTGCGGATCCCCCCGGGCAGACTGCTCCTGTTCGCGGGGCGGTCCCAGCCCGACAAGGACCTCTACCGGCTGCTCCGGGTGGGACTGCGAGCCCGCGTGCTCTTCTCCGACCTCCACGTGGTGATCGCCACCCACCTGCTCGACCGGGGCTACCTCGCGGCCGCCCTTGGGCGACTGGGCAGCGACTCGGGCGTGCACCTGGTGGCCGACCCCACGCGCGAGCAGCTGGCCGACCTCTACAACGTCGCCGACGTCTTCGTCACCGCCTCCACCAGCCACTTCGAGACCTTCGGCCGGGCGCCGGCGGAGGCGCTGGCCTGCGGAACCCCCGCCGTCGCGCCGCGCTACGACGGATTCGCCGAGGTCCTCGCCCAACCGGGCGGAACACTGGTCGACGTCGCGACCGACCCGCGCACCGGCACCCCCCACGTGAACGAGGAGCTCTTGCTGCGGGCGGTCTACGACGTGCTGAGCACCCCCCGACCGCCCCGACCCCAAGAGGTGTCGGCCGCGGCCCGGCGCCGGTTCGGCCGCTCCGCCACGATCGGCCTGCTCTCCCACCTCACCGGCGGCGCCCCTCGGCCACCGGCGCCGCCGGTCGCTCCGGCCCCCTCGCGCTGCCCGCCGCCTGGCGCGCCCCGCTGGCGGAGATCGCCGCCCGGGAGCCCTCGGACGCGCTGCGGTGGTTCTGGCACACCTGCGACCACGCACGCCTCGGCGCGTATGACGACGCGTTCGCGGCCGGAGTGCGCCGGGCGCTGTGCGTGCCCCGGCAACGTACCGACGGCACCGAGGAAAGACAGGACGTATGCCCCTGAGCATCTGGAGAGGCATGGAGGACTGCCTCCAGGCGATGGTCGAGCGCCGCCCGTCGGCCGTGCTCGACGCCGGGATCGGCTTCGGGCTCTGGGGCGGCCTGCTCCGCCAGTACCTCGACGTGTGGTCCGGGCGCGTCCAGCCGTCCCAGTGGGCCACCCGCATCGACGGCATCGAAATCGACGAGAAGCGGGTGCAGCCGCACGCCCGGCACCTCTACACGGAGATCCTCGTCGGCGACATTCGCCGGCTGGTGCCCTCGCGCGCCGCCCAGTACTCCTACGACGCCATCCTCTTCGGCGACGTCATCGAGCACCTGCCCAAGGACGACGGCCGGTTGCTGCTCGATGCCGCCGCCGGCCTGTGCCCGCTCGTCGTGGTGCGCATCCCGCTCGGTGACGGCTGGCGCCGGGAGGGCCGGGAAGAGCCCGACCACCACCGCTCGCAGTGGTACGCCTCCGATTTCACGCGCTATCCGTGCACCGTCCGCGAGTACGACTACTTCGGCAACCCCTACGGCCTCATCGTGATCGAGCCGGACCGGAACCCGCCGATGCCCAGCAGGCTGCTGACCGAAGCCGATCAGTGCCTGGAGCGCCTTGAGCGACGACTCGAAAGGCTGGTGCGGCGATGACGCTCAGCCCTCACCTCACACTGATCACCAAGGTGACCAACGCCTGTGACATGCAGTGCCGCTACTGCTTCATCGAGCCGTCCGTCTTCCACAAGAAGATGACGGACGAGACGGCCCGGCGCGTGGTGCGCGCCTTCCTCGACTCGGACTCCTTCGAGTCGGTCCACTTCGTGTGGCACGGCGGAGAGCCGCTGCTGCGCGGCCGGAGATTCTTCGAGCGCGTCTTTGCCGAGCAGCGGCGCACCGCCACCCGCGTCGCGTACACCAACGCCACGCAGACCAACGCCACCCGCCTCGACGACGCCATGCTGGAGTTCCTGCTGGCCAACGACGTGAGCATCGGCCTCAGCCTCGACGGCCCGGCCGCGCTCACGGACGCCTCCCGAAGGCCGCGCCGGAGACTGCCGCTGCTCAACGAGGGCGGCTGCGGCACCGGGGGCGGCTGCGGCACGGAGGGCGGCTGCGGCACCGGCGCGGGCGGGGCAGGCCGCGCGGCGCACGCCGGCGGTCACGCGACGACCGTCGACGCCGCACGGCGTCTGCAGGAACGGGGGCGGGCGGCCGGGGCGATCGTGACGGTCAACCGCAACAACGTCGGGGAACCGGAGGCCGTCTACGAGGAGTTCGCGAGCCGGCGCATCCACATGAAGATCAACCCGCTCACGCGTTCCGGGCTGGCCGACACGCAGGTGGGGCCGACCTGGGCATCAGCGCCGAGGAATACGGGCGGTTCCTTGTGCGCGTGTTCGACGCCTGGTTCGACGACCCCGATCCGAGGATCTCCATCGAGCCCTTCGGCCAGCACATCGCCCGGATCCTCGGCGACGCGGTCACCCACAGCTGCTTCTACACCCGGAGCTGCCACCGCTACTTCCTCGGTATCTCACCCGACGGCGACCTCTTTCCCTGCGGCATGTTCCAGGGCGAGCCGTCGTTCCGCTACGGCAACATCCATGAGATGGAACCCGAGCACGTCGCCCGGACGGCGCTGTTCGACGGGATCGAGGCTCGGGAACGCAAGGTGCTGGCCACCTGCTCGAAGTGCGCCTTCTTCGACCTGTGCTACAGCGGCTGCATGTTCCATTCGCTCAAGGACGCGAAGATCCTGGAGACAAAGGACTACTACTGCTCCGGCTACAAAAGGTACTTCGAGCACGTCCTGCGCCGTGTCCACAGCGACCTCGCCCGCGCACTCCGAGAGCCGGAACCCAGCAGGGCGGCGGCGAGGGATCGCTCCTGAGACGTCGCGCGAGCGGAACACTCGCAGCGGCAGGAGCGGGTGGGCCGCCTTCGCCTGGCGGGCGACGAACGCGAGGAGCAGGGCGGGTGCCGCGGCGCCGAAGCCCAGCGTGTGGGCGGAAGTCCAGCTGTAGTCGGTGGTCTCGACGATCGTGTGGACGCTGAGCATCAGCGCGGAGGTGACCAGGAGCGCGCCCACGACATCAGTCCCCCCACCGAGGCCGACACCTGGTTCTGCACCGCCCCGGCCGGCCGCTCAGCGGTGGTGTGCGGCAGGTCGCGGAGCGGGGCGGCGGCAGGCAACCGCTGGCGCAGGGCATGCGTGTTGATCAGCAGCCCGATGCAGTCCCGCGTACCCGGCCCGGTCACCGGCGAAGGAGACGCCCTCGGGCACCGGGCGGTCGTGCGGAACGGTCGTGCCCTCGGGGAGTGCCGCAACTGCCGGACCCAGTGGTCCGTCATCCGGGCCGCCTCCGGCGTGGCGAGCCGTTCCCGCTGCCGGCGTGCGAAGTCGGTGAGCTGGCACGTGTCGTCGGCGGGATCCGGGGGGCCGCCGCTCAGGGCGAGTTCGTAGGCGCGCGAGAGGCTCTCGCAGCAGGCCGTTGAGCTGGGCGAGGATGCTGTCCTTCTGCCATTTGGCGAAGTAGCCGTAGACCGTGTTCCAGGGCGGGAAGTCGTGCGGCAGGTAGCGCCACTGCACGCCGGTCCGGTCCACGTACAGGATTGCGTTCATGATCTCGCGCAGGTCGTGCTCGGGCGGGCGGCCGAAGTCCAGGGCCCTCCCGCGGCGCTCGACGCGCCAGGCCGCCAGGACCGGCTCGATCAGCTCTGCCGAACCGGCCGACATCCTCTCCGCCCTCGCGACTCTCACCTGATCGCGCTCCCAACGGTCGGGCCAGTGCCTCGAGTCGTACGTCCGGCTTACCCGACCTGTTCCGACGATCGACGGTCGTCGGCGGTCGGGAGGGTGATCTCGAAGCGGCATCCTGCTCTGGCGTTGTGGACCGATGCGTGCCCGCCGTGGGCCTCAACGATGCCGCGGACAATCGCGAGCCCGAGTCCCGCGCCGGTGTCGCCGTGCCGCTGCTGCCCCGCGGCGGCGGCATGGGCCGCGGTCGTCACACTGTCCGCCGCGCCCGCATGGGGCGTCAGGGAAGTCGTGGCTGCGCGGCCGGGCGGCGGGGTGCGGGCCTGGCTGCCCCGCCAGCCTGTGTCGAACACGTGCGGGAGGTCCTGCTCCGGGATGCCGCCGCAGCAGTCCTCGACCGCGAGCACCACCAGGTCGTCCGCGCGGTGCGCGCTCACCGCGACGGTTCCCTCGGCAGGCGTCGCCCGGATGGCGTTGACCAGGAGATTACCGAGCACGCGCGTGATGCCCTGGCCGTCGACGCGGACCGGGAGGGGCGTGATGCCGCCGTCCACCAGCCGCACCCCTCGCTCGTCCGCGAGCGGCCGGGCCGTGGCGAGGGCGTCGTCCACCAGGTCGTAGACCGATACCCGGGCCAGGACCAGCTCCAGGGACCCGGCCTGGATACGGGACAGCTCGAAGAGATCGTCGACCATGCCGGACAGCCGCTCGACCTCGGTGCGCATGCGGGCGTGATAGCGGCCGGGATCCGAGGCGACACCGTCCTCCAGCGCCTCGGCCATCGCACGCAGCCCGGCGAGCGGAGTGCGCAGATCGTGCGAGATCCAGGCGATCAGCTCCCGCCGCGAGGCGTCCAGCGACCGCTCGCGCGCCTGTGCCGCCTTCAGCCGGGCACCGGTCTCCTCCAGGGCGGCGGCGAGCGCGGCGAGTTCGGCGGTGGGCGGGTCCGCGGGGGCCACGAAGCCGGCCTCGCTGCCGACGGTGAGTGCTGCCGCTGCCAGTTCCCGGCTGCCCGCGGCGATCCGGCGTCCGAACAGCAGCGCGGCGCCGAGGGAGATCGCGCCGGAGACGGCGACCACGATCAGCACCACGCGGAAGTCGTGTCCCGACAGGAACATCTCCAGCGCCACCGCGACCGTGCCCGCAGCCATCGCGACGACGGCGAGCGCGGCCACCGCGAACATCGACACCACGACCGAGCGGCGGCGCAGCAAGGTGACGGCCGGGGCGGCGACCAGCCCGGCGAGCAGGGCACCGACGGCTGCCAGGACGACGATGATCAGCATGTCGATCACGGCCGGGGGCTCCCGTCCCCTGCCCGGGTGTCGGGCGGGTCGAAGCGGTATCCGGCGCTCCACACGGTGCTGATGAGCTTGGGTGCGGCCGGGTCGTCCTCGACCTTCTCGCGCAGCCGCCGTACGTGCACGGTGACGGTCGAGGTATCGCCGAACTCCCACCCCCACACGTGCCGCAGCAGCTCTTCGCGGGAGAACACCCGGCCCGGGTGGCGCAGCAGGAAGACCAGAAGATCGAACTCGCGCCCGGTCAGGGCCAGCTCCCGACCACCGCGCTCGGCTCGCCGGGCGGCCGGGTCGACGACCAGGTCACCCGCCCGCACGGCCACAGAGGCGGCGGGCGGTGGGGCCTCGGCGCGGCGCAGCACGGAGGCCACCCGCAGCACCAGTTCGCGCGGGCTGAACGGCTTGGTCACGTAGTCGTCCGCGCCCAGTTCCAGGCCCAGGATGCGGTCCGCCTCCTCACCACGCGCGGTCAGCATCACCACCGGTAGCGGCGGCCCGTCGCCCGCCCGCAGCCTGCGGCATACCTCCAGGCCGTCCAGGCCGGGCAGCATCAGGTCCAGGACGACCAGCTGCGGCCGCAGGGCCGCGGCCAGTTCCAGGGCGGTAAGGCCGTCGGCGGCGTGCTCGACCTCGTAGCCGGCGCGGGTGAGGTAGCCGGTGACGACCTCGGCGACCGTCGGCTCGTCCTCGACGACGAGGACTCGGCGGGCGGGACCGCGAGCGGGGGCGGGGTGGACGTCCAACGGGTCAGCCCGCCACCGGGTCGAGGTCGGCGGCTCCGAAGGAGACCGAGAACCGCTTGCACCAGATGACGGCGCTGCGGAACCCGGACAGATCCGTGCCGGCCGGGACGGTGTAGTTCTGGTTGCCCAGGTTGCCCTTGAGCTTCCCCAGCTCGACCGCTCCGTCCCCGAGTCCCGCCTTCACCGCGTCGGCGCCCCGGGGCGAGAGGTAGACCCGTACATCCGGCCCGTCCGAGGTCTTGAGGTCCTCCAGCCGCAGCACCTGGCCGCCGTCCGAGAGCCGGATCGTACGGGCGGTGCCGCTGGTGCCGTGCTCGTGGGTGACGAAGCCGCCCCTGGCGAGGTCCATCCGCCCCGCGTCCTTCATCGACGGCTCCCCGCTCCCCGTCCCGGCGTTGTCCTTCATCCCTGGTCCGTCCTGCACCGCGGGGGCGGAGGCCGTGGGCAGGGCCTCGTTCACCGTGGTGTCGATGAACGCCTTCCAGGGCTGGAAAAGGTAAAGCCCGATGCCGGCCACGACCACCAGCACGACAAGGGCGGGCACGACGATACGGCGGGACACACGGGACACCAAGACCTCCTGAACGGGGACGAGCGGGCCGACCGCGACCGGCCGACCCCATCATGCGTCCAGCAAACACACGCCCGCCCCACCGGGGTACCAGGGAGGACGCCCCGTAAGACACCGGTAATCAGCTCAGCCCCGCTCAAACGGACAGAACGGCTGGGGGAGGGAGCGCCACTGCTGGAGTGGGTCACCTCCCACCTCGACACCCGACTGACCCTCGTCCACGTAGCCGAACGCGCCGGACTGTCCAGCCGAACCCTCGCCCGGCGGTTCGCCGAACAGCTCGGCACCACACCCGGCGCTTACCGACGGACCTTCAGCGAAACCTGATGACGCAGCTCACCCCGGCCTCGGCGAGGATGGCGGAAAGCGTCCAGGCGTTGACCGTCGTGCGCTCTATAGGACGGGTGCCGCTCAGTGCGGTGGTGCGAGGAAGCTGTCGACAACGCGGCGAACCTTCGAGCCGACGTCGGATTCACCCAGTTGCCACGCGGTGTTGGCGGCGATGAGTACGGCATCGACCTGGAACGCCGTGAGGTCCGGGTCCAGTTCGGCGATCTCCCCGGTGTTCACGGCGTGGCGCAGCTCGTCGGCGAGCAGAGCAAGCCAGCTGCGGCGGTGGAGCAGCAAGGCGTCGCGGACTTTCCCGGGCCTGCTGTCGAAGTCCGGAAGGCTGGCCGCCCAGAAGCAGCCTCCGGGGAACAGCGGCGCCTCGGCGTAGGAGATCCAGCGTTGCGTCAGGGCGCGCAGCCGCGCGGCACCCGGAGGCGCTGCCTGCGCGGGGCGGATGACCGCTTCGGTGAACTCTGCGCGTGCCACCTCCGCGACGGCGAGCTGCACGTTCTCCTTGGTCTTGAACAGCGTCTGGACGCCGCTTTTGCTCAGCCTCAGGTCAGCTGCCAGGCGGCCGATGCTGAGCCCGTTGAGCCCCTCCAGCGAGGCGACGTCGACACCGTGCCGGGCGATCTTGTGCCGGGCCCGGGCCCCCCGGAGGAGGCGCTGATCAGCCACGGTCCCGGCTGCTGATTCTGCGTGCTCGTTCATCGGCTCCATCCTGCCATGCGCTTGCATAAAGAATACGACCGGTCGTACGTTTAATGGCAACTCCTGAGGAGGGGCATCTATGGATGAGCAAGGCATGTTCGAACTCGCGCAGGCCCTCGCTGTGGCCAAGAGACGGCAGGACGTTCCCGCGTCACTGCGGCTCTTCCATCCCGACGTCGTGCTCGAGACGCCGGCCTTCGGCACGACGGCTCGGGGCCTGGCCGAGAACGAGAGGGCGCTGCGGCGGTTCTTCGCCTCCTTTCCCGACTACGACGTCGACCTGCACGGGCACGCGAGCGACGGCGACACCCTCGTGTGCTGGGGTACGGCACGGCTGACCATGACGGGCAACCGGTTCGGCGTGCGCCCCAACGGCAAGCGCGCCGAGATACCGGTCTTCCTTCAGTTCACTTTCAAAGACGACGTCATCGCAGGCGAACGGTTCTTCTTCGACCTGGCGACGCTGTGCGCTCAGTCGGGCGTCTCGACGGACGCCGTCCGACGCACACTGTTCCCCGCGTCCGCGGGAGGCGACGCCGCATGACAGGCATGACAGGCATGACAGGCATGACAGGCATGACAGGCATGACAGCAGACCCGCGCGTGAAGGACGTCGGCGACATCCGAACGACGCACCTCTTCGACATGGTCGTCGACCTGCAAACCCGCCTGCCCATCGGCAGCGGCCCGTTCGGCCGGCGCATCCTCTTTGGTGCCGCAGGTGGCACCTTCCACGGCCCGAGACTGCACGGCGACGTCCTCCCCGGAGGCGGAGACTGGGCGCTGTTCGGCCCCGACGGAACGATGAGCCTCGACGTACGCCTGACACTGCGCACCCACGACGGCGCCCTCCTGTACATGACCTACGGCGGCCGCTGGGTCACCCCGCCCGCGCTGCGTGACACCATGGCCGACCCGATCCAGCGGTACCGGACCGACCCCAGTGAGTACTACTTCCGGACCAACCCGCTCTTCGAGACCGGTGCCGATTCCTACGCGTGGCTCAATGACACGGTCTGTATCGGGTCGGGATACCTCGTGGAAGGCGGCATCGCGTACAAGGTGTCGCACGTGTTGTGACAGGGAGATGACAAGGGCCACGCCCACATCAAGTCGGCGAAGACGCGGGTCTTCTGGCGCCCGGGGCAGTTGGCCCGGCGGCCGCGGGCTCCCTCGGCCGGCATCGCGGCGCGAGGTTCAAGGCAGCCGCCAGGCGCCGTCTTCGTCGGGGTGGCTGCGTAGGTGAGAACTCACCAACAGAGCCACTCTCGGCGGCGACGGCGACGGCCAGGTCCTCCGCCTGAGCCAGCCGCGCGGCGGCGTCGCGTGGTCATCGCCCACTCCGTCCCCGGTAGAAGCCGTCCCGGTGGGCCTGACGGCGGCGCCGCGCGGGCCTCGGCGCCGCCCTCTCGCCGACGTCGCCGTCCGCGCGTTACACCGATTGACAACTGCCTGCGTCTCGGGGCTGGTCAGGCGAGGGAGCGTGTTGTGAGCCCTGGTCAGTGAGTCCGGCCCGGCGCGTCCAGGTACGCGCTCGCCTTGGACCCGCACGCGAGCTGCTGCTTCACCGACGGCCACTCGGCCCGCAGGACGCTGAAGAAGACGACGTCGCGGCGGCTGCCGCCGGGCATGGGGTCGTAGCTGCGCAGGATGCCCTCCTCGGTGGCACCGATGTTGCGCAGTGCGCGGCGGGCCTGCTGGTTCAGCACATGCGTCTTGAACTCCACGCGCTCAACTTCCATGCGCTCGAAGGCGTGCTCCATCAGCAGGTAGTCCACCCAGCGGTTGACGCCCCGCCCCTGGAAATCGCGGCCAAGCCACGCCTTGCCGATCTCCAGACGGCCCTCGGCCTCGGCCAAGTTGCAAAAGCTCCTGCTGCCCGCGGCACGGCCGCTGCGCTTGTCCGTGATGTGGAAGACGACGCGCCGCCCCGCCAGGTGTTCGCAGAGTACGCCCTCGAAGAACGCGTCGAAGTCGGCGTCGGTCTCGATCCGGTAGACGGTATAGCGCCAGATCTCCGGGTCCATCGCGATGGCGTGCAACGACGCGTGGTCGTCCCGGGCGATGGGCCGCAGCCGGACGTACTCGTTCTCCAGCGTGGTCGCCGCCATATCCGGCCAGCTCATGCCGTACCTCCGTCTCTCTCCCACCCAGGTCGCGCGAGCAGGCTGGGCCCTCGAAGCCTCTGCCGACCACTCTCGGGCATTCTCCTCCAGTTCCTCCGTCAGCTCTGGGCTTGGCCACGTAGGAGGCCCCCGACACGTCGGATCTCGATACCCACCGATCATGCAAATGCTGTGCTGCACCCATCTCTCCTGTCCTCCGACGGTCACCATGCCCACCTGAGAGAACAGGGTGTGCCTCACTGCAGCCGGGCGGCAGCGGTCACAGGACTGTGCCGTGCAGGGCGCCGGCTGCCTTCTCGGCGTAGTACGGCTCCTCGTGGTCGATGCGGGCCAGGACCATCGTCTGCTCGGCGGTGGGCTCGAAGCCGTGAACGGCCGGCAGGGCACGGACGGTATGGGTCCCGGTGCCGGTGATGGTGCGGTGACGGCTCTGGGGTGCTCGGGATGTTTGTCGAGGCGGACATGTGTCTCCAGGGCGGAGTGGGGTATCGGGTCTCGTTTCACACGGCCCGGGCGGCGGAGGCCCGGCCGGGCCGGGGTGTCTGTCGGCGGGCTCGGGTGGCGGGCGCGGTGACTCGGGGCAGCGGGCTGGCCCGGGGGCGGCCGGAGTCCGCGACCGGCGTGGAGCGGGGGGTGGCGTGGTGGCGGTGGTGCGTTGCCGGCGGGTGCGCAGGGCGGTGAGGTCGGCCAGGGCGCGGCGGCTGCCGGTGATGAGCTGATGGGGTGTGTTGGCTGGGTCTTCGGGCAGCGATGCGCTGTGTCGCCTGGGCGGGGGGAAGCGGGGTACGCGGGGTACGCCGAATCCGATGAGGAACCCGGTGACGGCCGCGGTGGCCAGTGCGCGGCCGTCACGGAGCGGTTCGCATCTCGCGGAGGCGCGGTCACCAGCCCGTCAGCAACAGGTGGTTGACCGACAGTGCGAGGACGGCCTGGGCGAGGAGCCAACCGCGGTGGTCGCGGGGCGGGAGGAGGGCGGCGGCCGGCAGCAGCCAGGTGGTGAAGGGCAGCCAGATGCGTTCGGTCTCGGCCTTGCTCATGCCGGACAGATCGGCGACGGCGATCATTGCCAGCGCGGACAGCACAAGGATGACCAGCCCGCCCGGCCCGGGCTGCTGTCGGGTACGGGCACGCCAGTGGCGTACCACCGCGGGTGTGTGGGCGAACGCTCGACGGACGCCCGCGAGCGTGGCGATACCCGCGATGATCAACGCGTTGGCCAGGTTGCCCCAGATCCAGTAGCTGTAGGGGCGAACGGAGCCCACGCCCTGGTAGTAGCGTTCGACCAGCAGGTCGTAGCCCTCCCACCACCGGAAGCCCGACAGGGTGAACGCGGCGGCCACCGCTGCGGCGCCGGCCAGGACGTAGGGGAGGGGACGAGCCGTGCGGGCGAAGAGCAGCAACGCGCCGACCGGGATCGCCATCAGGGTCAGGCCGTACGACAGATATGCCGTCAGCCCCAGCAGCAGACCCGCGAGCACCGCGCGCCAGGCGGGCCCGGATGCCGCTGCGGCCGGCAGGGGCTTGCCGGCGGTGGTGGGTAGGTGAGCCGTTCGGGTGGTGGCCAGGACGAGGAACGTCAGGCCCCAGGCGGCGACCGCGGCGAAATAGCCGTCCGCGGACGCCCCGGTCCACACGGCCGCTGGAGCCAGG
This sequence comes from Streptomyces sp. XD-27, assembly GCF_030553055.1. Lineage (NCBI taxonomy): Bacteria > Bacillati > Actinomycetota > Actinomycetes > Kitasatosporales > Streptomycetaceae > Streptomyces > Streptomyces sp. XD-27. The sequence goes on along the minus strand of NZ_CP130713.1, from coordinate 446,322 downwards.
ACGAGGAACGGGGCCGCTCGGCGCGCGAGGTCCTCGTCCGCGAGCGCGCGCAGCGCGATGAGGATGGCGGCGGCCGCGGAGCTGCCGACCGTGATGCACCAGGCTCCGGCCCAGCCTCCGCCGCCCAGGCCGATGCGGTCGAGCGCGACGAAGGTCAGTACCGCGGCGGGCGGGTGCCCGGACACGTGTGCGGGCCAGTGGTCGGGCTGGGTGAGCAGGATGTGCTGGGTGTACGTGCTCAGGGCTTGACCGATGTCGTCGAACCGGTCGACGGCCCGAAGGTACTCGTGCTCGGTGGTGAGCCGCTCGGCGACCCCGCGGTGCCAGCCGTCGACGAGCGCGAGCGACCACGTCCAGACCATGGCCGTCAGCCAGCTGCCGAGGACGAGCCGCCGCCAGGGCAGTCGGGCCGCCATCCGTGGCCCCCAGGTCACCAGCGCCGCGGCGACCGCCAGCGCGGCTGGAGTACCGGGGCCCAGGTGCGGCATCCATTGGGCATACAGAGGGGGCCAGTCCACGAAGAGGGTGTGATCGGAACGCTGGATGGCTGTGCCGGCCACCGCCACCACAAGGACGAACGCTGCCCCGACCGCAGCCGTCCGCACATCCCGTCGGCGGCCTGCCCGGCCGCAGGAAGCACGTCCTGGGCCGGGCCCGGCGGGGCGTCTGCTCCTCGCGGATGAACTGCCAAGACTCATCCCGCCACGCTAGGAGGCTCCGGTATCTGTGCGACACAACGCGCCGACGTCGTCACCGGACCGTCAGATTCTGTCCTCCGGGCCGCTGACGTCAGCCTTTCGTCACCTTGCGTCGGCGTTCGCTCCGGGCTTCCTGGCTTAACGTCATGCCACGGCAGCTCCGGGCACATGTGGCGACAAGGACCGCTATGGATGACGAGCACGGTAATGGCCCGCGGGGCGATCGGGCCGACGGCGACGGTCGGCGCGGCGCGCCCGGAGAGGACCGCGGAGCGGATCGGCGGCCGGACGGGAAACCGGACGGGAAACCGGATGGGAAACCGGACGGGAAATCGGACGTGGCGGGGGACCGTCCGTCGGTGTGGCGGCGCCTGGTGCCCGCGGCGGCCGGCCCGCCGCCCGGGCCGGCGCGTCCGGGGTTCTGGCGCAGTCCGCTCCGTGGGCCCTGGCTGACCTCCGTCCTCGGCGGGGTTCTGCTCATCGGCCTCCCGGTGGTGTTCGTCACCGGGCTGCTGTCCTACGCCGCCTACAACCCGGACCTGTCCCCGCTGAACGACAAGACGCCCGACAAGGGCGTGCTGGGCTTCTACCTGTTCTCCTGGCCGACCAGCCCCTACTGGCTCTACCGCGTCACCCAGGGCGTGCACGTCACGCTCGGCCTGGTGCTGATCCCGGTCGTGCTGGCCAAGTTGTGGTCCGTCATTCCCAGGCTGTTCGCATGGCCTCCGGCGCGGTCCGTCGCGCATCTGCTGGACCGGCTGTCGCTGTTCCTGCTCGTCGGCAGTGTCCTCTTCGAGATCGCCACCGGCGTACTCGACATCCAGCTCGACTACATCTTCCCGGGCTCCTTCTACACCCTGCACTTGTACGGAGCCTGGGTGTTCTTCGCGGCCTTCGTCGTCCATGTGGCCGTCCGCTTCCCCCGGATGCGCCGCGCCCTGCGCAGTCGCCGGCTGCGTGACGAGCTGCGCACCCCGACGGCCGTCACCCGTCCCGAACCGCCGGACGCCACCGGCCTGGTCAGTCCCCGTCCGGCCGCGCCCACCATCTCCCGCCGCGGCGCGTTGGGCATGGTGGGCCTGGGATCCCTCGTCTTGCTGGTGACCTCGGTCGGGCAGAGCGTCGGCGGCCCGCTGCGGCGAGTGGCGTTCCTCGCTCCGCACGGCCAGGATCCCGGACCGGGCCCCAATGGCTTCCAGATCAACAAGACGGCGGCCTCTCGCGGCATCCGCGCCCGTGACATCGGCCCCGACTGGCGTCTGACGGTCCACGGCGCGGGGCGGAAGGCGATCCTCAGCCGGGCCGAGCTGCTCGCGCTGCCGCAGTACAGCGCCGCACTGCCGATCGCCTGTGTGGAGGGATGGTCCACGTCCGACCAGCACTGGAGCGGCGTGCGGCTGGCGGATCTCGCCGGCCTGGTCGGAGCCGACGACCGGCCGCCTCAGGTGCTCGTCGAGTCGCTGCAGCGCAGCGGCGCGTTCCGGGCGGTGGTGCTGCGGGACAACCAGGTCCGCGACACGAGGTCCCTGCTCGCGCTGCGGGTGAACGGCGCGGATCTCTCCCCCGACCACGGGTATCCGGCGCGGATCATCGTTCCGAACAACCCGGGCGTGTACAACACCAAGTGGGTCTCCCACCTGACCTTCGGAGGGCCGGTGTGAGGGGCGGAGGAAGGCGCGCCGCGAGGCGCCTCATGGCCGGATTTCGGCGCGGCTACGGTGATTCCCCGCTGCACGCGCTGCTGATGCTGAGCTCCTTCGCCCTGACGGCGTATGCGGGGGCCCGGCTGCTGGACGGGGATGTGCGCGGCGTCGTGCTGTGGTTCGTGGGTGCCGCAGTCCTCCACGACCTGGTGCTGCTGCCGGTCTACGGCCTTGCCGACCGCGGGGTGCAGGCCCTCGTCCTGAGGGGCGGGCGCTCCGCAGCACCCGCCGGGGCACCGCAGCGGCGCCAGGGCATCAACTTCATCCGGGTACCGGTCCTCCTCTCCGGACTGCTTCTGCTGGTGTGGTTCCCGCTGATTCTGGACCGGGTCGACCGCTACGAGGCGTACACCGGGCTGCCGGCCGGCGTCTTCTGGGAGCGCTGGCTCCTTGCCACCGCCGGGCTGTTCGCCACCTCGGCGCTGTGCTTCATCGCCTGGCTGTGGCACGGGCGACCGGCCAGGACCCGCCCGCGGATCCGGCGGCCCCGCCGGCACCTCCCGTACCTGCCATGGCCGCGGGGGCGCAGGCGGTAGACGCTGCGCCGCGTTCCGCGGTGCGAGCGGCCGCGCGGCGGTGCGCCGGGCCCGGCTCCGCGTTTCGTAAGAAGCCCGCCCCGAGCCCGTCCCCTCCCACGCGGGTGCCGATGAGTCAGCGGTGGCGGGGGTGACAGCGTCGACTCAGTTCCACGAACACCCGGCCCGCCGCCGTCCATCGGCGACGCGTCGCAGCAGGGCGACGGGGGCACCGCCGACCCGAGCGCCCTCCGCCCCCGTGCGTCGGGGGACACGACCAGGCGACGGGCGCAATGCGGTCGTTGTCACAGGGCGACTGCCCCGGTCAGGTCCGCGTGCAGCGCGGCGAACCGGCCGCTGGGCGCCTCGGCTGCCACCAGCCGGGCGTCGTCCGCCGTATCGACGTCCCGCAGGAGCGGGAGCTCGCCGACGCGCAGACCGGCTTCGGCCAGCCGTCCGCGCTGCACCGCACCGGTCTCGGGTACCGACATCGGTACCCCCCGCAGCAGGGCGGGATCGGGGTCCGCCAGCCCGAGCGCCCAGAAGCCGCCGTCGGCGGCCGGGCCGAACCAGGCGTCGTGTGCCCGCCAGGCGTCCGGTGCCAGGGCAGGGGCCAAAAGCTCGCCCGTGACCTGCGGGGTGTCCATCCCGATGAGCAGGGCGGGGCCGTCGCACAGCGCGAACGCGGCGGCGAGCCGTTCGTCGAGGCCGCCCGCGCACTGCGGTACCACCTCGAAGCCCGGCGGCAGCCAGCCCCCGGGGGAACCGTCCAGGACGAGGACGCGCCGGCCCGCCGGGACCGCGGCGACCGCCGCCAGGGTGTCGGCGAGCGCGGCCTCGGCCAGCCGCGCGGCCTGAAGTGGGCTGAACGGCGGAGTGAGCCGCGTCTTCACCCGGCCCGGCACCGGCTCCTTGGCGATCACCAGCACCGTGGTCACCGGCCGTCACCCGCCTCGGCCAGCACCCGGCGCATGTCGTGGACGGTCTGCCAGGTGCCCCGCCAGGTCCCGGTGACCTTGGATTTCCCGGCCCGTGGCAGATACGGCACGTCGACCTCCCGCACCCGCCAGCCGGCATCCGCGGCGCGCACCACCATCTGCAGCGGATAGCCGCTGCGCCGGTCCGTCAGCCGGAGACCGAGCAGGTCCTCACGACGCGCGGCCCGCATAGGCCCCAGATCGTGCAGGTCCAGCCCGGTGCGCCTGCGCAGCATCCACGACAGCGCCAGATTCCCCGCCCGCGCGTGCAACGGCCAGGCGCCGCTGCCCTTCGGCCGCCGTCGGCCCAGCATCAGATCGGTCTGGCCGTCGGCCACCGAGCGGGCGAACGGAGCCAGGAGGCCGGGATCCAGGGAGGCATCACAGTCGCAGAAGCAGACGATGTCCGCCTCGGCAGCCGTCAGGCCGGCATGGCAGGCGGCGCCGAAGCCGCGCCGGGACTCGCGCACCACGGTGGCACCCAGCTCCCGGGCGATGCCGGGGGAGCCGTCCGTGGAGCCGTTGTCCACGACGATCGCCCGCCATCCGGCGGGGACGCGTTCCAGGACCCAGGGAAGTGCCTCGGCCTCGTTCAGACAGGGGAGTACGACATCAACGGTCACGACCCTCACCGTACGAATCCGGCACAGATAAAACGGACATTGTCCTTACGAAACGCGGACATCGCCACCGGCCCCGGACCCGGGACGGGACACCGACGCGAACCGGATGCGACGCCGGCGCCATGAGCAATCCAGCACCGGGCCGGGTCCTGGTCGCCGTCGCCGCAGAACGCCGCGCCGACTCGCTGGTGCTCTCCGTCACCGACGGATGCGGGGGGATCGCGGAATCCGGTTCACCGCGACGCCGGCGCCCGCTGACCCGCGCGGGCGAACTCCGCCATGCCCGCGTGGAAGCCGACCCGGGGAAGCCAGCCGAGATCCCGGCGCAGCCGTCGCGAGTCGGCGGTGATGTGCCGTACGTCGCCGAGCCGGAACTCGCCCGTGATGACCGGTTCGGGCCCGCCGTGCGCAGCGGTCAGTACCGCGGCCATCTCGCCGACGGTGTGCGGCTCGCCGCTGCCGGTGTTGTACACGACGAGCGTGCCCGCCTCCTGCTCACCGACCGCCTCCAGGGCCGCCACATTTGCCGAAGCGACATCCCGGACATGCACGAAGTCGCGTCGCTGGGCGCCGTCCTCGAACACCCGCGGCGCCTCACCCCGGGCCAGCGCCGACCGGAAGAAGGACGCCACACCGGCGTACGGGGTGTCCCGGGGCATCCCGGCCCGTAGACGTTGTGATAGCGCAGCGACGTGGCCCGCCCTCCCGTGACACGAGCCCAGGCAGCGGTCAGATGCTCCTGCGCCAGCTTGGTCGTGGCATACACATTGCGCGGATCGGCCGGGGCGTCCTCGTCCACCAGCCCAGGGTGCAGCCGGGAACCGCACCGCGGGCACGGCGGATCGAAGCGCCCGGCCGAAAGATCGGCCGTCGCCCGCGGGCCCGGCCGGACCACCCCGTGGCGCGGGCACTCGTAGCGGCCCTCCCCGTAGACGACCATGGACCCGGCCAGCGCCACATCCCGCACACCGGCCTCCGCCGCCGCGGCCAGGAGTGTGGCCGTGCCCAGGTCATTGCAGCTCACATAATCGGGCGCGTCGGCGAAATCCCTGCCGAGGCCGACCATCGCGGCCTGATGGCAGACAGCGTCGACTCCGCGCAGCGCCCGCCTCACGACCGCCGCGTCCCGCACATCGCCAGGGATCAGTTCCACGCCGGCCGAAACCGGGGTGCCTTGATGTGCGGTGGGAAGCAAGGCATCCAGCACCACCGGTTCGTGGCCCCGCTCAGCCAGAGCCGTGACGATGTGCGAACCGATGAACCCCGCGCCTCCTGTGACCAGTACTCGCATGAGACCGACGCTACGGGCCGCGACGGCCGTGCACTCTCTCCCGCGCCAGGACGTAAGACATCCGTCACCCGGAGGGGGAGGCCGGCCTGCCGCAACCGCGACTCAGGCGCTGGTCCACACCGGCGGCCGATCAGTCTCTGCAGGAGACCGGCAGGGGCTCAAGGCTCTTCGGCGTGTCTCAGGAGGCGCGAACGCGCCCCGTGGGGATTCCGTACCGCCGCCCCGTGTGGTCACTTGCCCAGTTTCTTGGCCGTGGTGGCTCGCCGGGCGAACATCTTGTCCTTGGACTCAGCCATCTCGCGGAGCGCTGATTTCCGTTCCCGCTGGGCGAGCCGGTCCAGATAGAGGTGACCGTGAAGATGGTCGGTCTCGTGCTGGAGGCACCGGGCGAAGTAGCCCCTGCCCTCGATCACCAGGGGCTTGCCGTCCTTGTCGAAGCCTCGTACGACGGCGCGGTCGAGGCGGGGCACCACACGGTAGGGGCCGGGAACGGACAGGCATCCTTCGGGTTCTTCGATCAGCACGCGCTCGTCGGCCGCGATCTCGTTCAGGACCGGGTTGGCGATGTGCCCGACGTGGCGCACCCCCCACTCATCCGTGATGTCCCACACGAACAACTGCAGATCCACGTCGATCTGGTTGGCGGCGAGCCCCGCGCCTTCTGCCACCTGGTTCGTGGCGAACATGTCGTCGATCAGCTGAGAAAGCGCCGGACTGCCGAACTCGGTCACCTCCTGGCACCGTTGATGCAGAATCTCCTCTCCGACGACGGTGATGCGGCGCACCGCACCCCGTTCGACCTCCGGAGCGAACCGCGGGTAGGAATCGACGGGTTCGCCCTGCACTCGTACTCGGCGGTCCTGCGAAGTGTCACCGAACCGAACAGTCATGGAGTTTCAACGCCTTCCGCACATGCGCGAGCCGGCCGGGGACGGAGATCCCGGCCGACTGTGGCCCAGCTTGACCGAATGCTTTCCAAAGTAGCAACCTTTGCAAAGTGAGCGATGAAAACCGTCAAGCAGCATCCACGGACCGGCCGTTGCGCCGCGCCCGGCAGCCACTCCCCAACCATCCCGTGCGCGTCGCCTTGCTGGACCTGCTCGCCGAGGTCGGCACCGTCACGTCCACGCAGGCCGCCGCCCGCCTCGGCCACAGCTCCGGCCTCTGCTCCTTTCACCTGCGCCAACTCGCCCGGCACGGCCTCATCGAAGAAGTGCCGCGCAAAGGCGGGCGGGCACGGCCATGGCGGCTCCGTTGGGAGCCCTCCCAGCGCTCCGATCAGGAGGCACCGGAACAGTTCGACGAGCTCGCACGCGGACTGGAGGACGAGAGCTACCAGCACTGGCTGGGCCATCGGGACCAGGCGCCGGCCGAGTGGCAGCACGATGAGTCCTTCAGCGCCGTGGTCCACCTCACTCCAGCGGAGATGGCCGAACTCGCCGCCTCCATCCGCCGCCTACTGGCCGACTACCGCGAACGAGACCAGCGACCCGCCGCACGCCCCGCGGGGACCATGGCCGTAGCCGCGATCACCAGGCTGTTCCCCCTGCTGAACGAGAACCCGGCACAACCGCCGTCATAGCTGTCGTTGCGAGGCAGAAGCACTTCCCGGCTTTGCGATCATCCAAGGGCCGCGATGACCTCCGCGGCTCCTTCGCGACGACTGGCGGTCGTCGTCACGATGGGGATGGTGCGCGTGCCGAGCTCGACCATGGCTCGGAGTTCGCGGACCATCGCCTGGACCCCGTCCTGATCCGCCTTGTTCACCACGTAAAGGTCGGCGATTTCCAGGACGCCGGCCTTGGCCATCTGGATGCCGTCGCCTGTTCCGGGCGCGAGGACGACGAGGGTGCGGTCCGCGACGGATGCGATCTCCACTTCCGACTGCCCGGCGCCGACCGTCTCGATCAGGATGACGTCGAAGCCGACCTCGCAGAGGATCGAGATCATGGGTCGGGCCGTGGCCGAGAGCCCGCCGAGATGACCGCGGCTGGACACTGACCGGATGAACACCCCGGGGTCGTCGGAATGCTCCTGCATGCCGATGCGGTCGCCGAGCAGCGCGCCGCCGGTCAGCGGAGACGAGGGGGCGAAGCAGAGCACCGCCACGCGCTTCCCGCGCCGCCGGTACTCGGTGACGAGGCACGAGATGAACGTCGACTTACCGACGCCTGGCGGGCCGGTCAGGCCGATGACCGTGCCGGACGTGCTGGAAGGATCCGGCGTTCCCGAAGCCTTAAGGGAGTCGCGGGAGGTGAAGACCCGGCGCACCCCGGCTCGACGAGTTGGCAGTGGCGCGCGCCCTGCGCGACGCCGGCTGGAAACCGGTGTCGTCATGCCGCCATCAGCGAGGTGATACGGTCCTCGCCGATCCGGGAGCGAAGCGTGGCATCGGTGACGCCCAGCCCGGGCGACGGCGCCAGGCAGAGCACACCGAGCTCGCCGAGGTGATCGTTCAGCTGAACCCTGCGTGCGGCCTCTGCCGTTTCCTGGAACGGATACACCTCGGACAGCATCGGGAGCACCCGGTCACGCTGGATGAGGCGGTTCGTCTGCCACTGCTCGTTCGTGGAGATTCGCCCCGTGGCTGCCGATGACCTTCTTCAAGCGCATCCACAGGTAGCGGTTGTCGAAGGCGTGCTGGTATCCCGTGCTCGACCCGCTGGTCACGATGGTGCCGCCGCGCCGGGCACGTGCCTCGCCTGGCGACATTCATGCCACAACGGGCCGAGCTCGGCGACGAGCTCAGCGATCACATCGGCCGACAGGCCCAGTTCCGCCGTCTGGTGCAGGCGGCACGGATCAAGGCCGACAGTTCGCCCCTACTCGGCAAACCTGCCGGTCGTGGTGCACGCCGAAGCCCGCCCTCGCGCTCGCCGTCGGCGGCCCGCTGCCGGGCAACCGCAACGACTGCACCGCCCTCACCGAGTCCGGCCCCGGTGGTTGCCTCAAGCGGCCTCAGACGTGCGCGATCTCCACTCCGGCGGCGGGGAGGTGCTCCTTCGCCCAGGCGCCGAGCGGCTCCAGGGCCTCGTTGAGGGCGACTCCGGACGGGGTCAGGGAGTACTCCACGCGCAGCGGCAGCTCGTCGTAGACCTCGCGGTGCACCAGCCCGACCGCCTCCAGCTCCCTCAGCTGCTGGACCAGCACCTTCTCGCTGATGCCGGGTATGAGACGGCGCAGCTCACCGAAGCGCGGGGCGTGGTGGTAGAGCGCCCACAGGATCGTCACCTTCCATTTGCCGCCGACGACGTCCATGGCGGCGTCCGTGGCGCAGACATACGAACCCTTCTTCATGCCTCCGACTCTACGGGCCGGGTCTGACAACCGCGTCCGACAGCCGCTTCGGACAAGGGACTTCGGCCAGGGGAGAGGGGGCGGACCCGGTCGTCAGCGGGCGACGGTGAACCTGCGGCCGACGTGCCGCGGGCTCTCGACCTCGTCGACGAGCGCGACGGCGTAGTCCTCGGCGGTGATGTAGCTGTTGCCGTCCGCGTCGGTGACCAGCTCGTCGTCTCCCGTGCGGTACGTCCCCGTGCGCTCGCCCGGCTCGATGGTGGCCGCCGGGCTGAGGCTGGTCCAGCGGACGTCCCCGACCGTGCGCAGGTAGTCCAGCGCCTCGCCGTGGGCGTGCATGATCTGCAGCAGCCAGTCCGGCAGGCCCGGGGCGTCCCACACCCGCACCCCGGGCGCGGTCTCCAGGCTCCCCGCGCCGCCGACCGCGATCAGCCGCGGCGCGCGGTCGCCGAGCGTGCGCAGCCCCGCCACCAGGGACCGGGCGGCAGCCGGGATGAGCCGCTGGTGGCCCGGCCCGTCACCGCCGCCGACGGCGCTGACCACGACGTCCTGCCCCTCGGCCACCGCGGCGACGGACGCCGGGTCCAGGACGTCACCGCTGATGACGGTGAGCTTCGGGTGGTCGGCGGTCAGCTTGGCGGGGTCGCGGACGACGGCGGTCACCTCGTGGCCGCGGGACAGGGCCTCGTCCCGTACACGCTGGCCGATGGTGCCGGTGGCGCCGAACAGGGCGATCTTGGTCATGGTGTTCTCCTTGGTAATCGAAAGGGCGGCAGCGGAGCCGCCCGAGAGGGGAGGGGGCCTCAGCGGCCGGAGGGGCCAGGCGCCGGGGCGGTCGGGTTCAGGCCAGATGCCGGTCCAGCGCCGCGGCCAGCTCGTCCGCCGAGGAGACCGGGCCGCCGAGCCGCCGGGGCCCGCCGGGGGTGTGGAGCAACAGGGTCGGGAAGCCCTCGACGCCGATCGCGCGGACCTCGCGCACGTCCTGCCGGGCCTCGGCGCGCACGGCCGGATCGTCCAGCGCCCCGGTCACCGCGCGCGGGTCGAGACCGAGCCGGTCGGCCAGGACCTCGTACGTCGCGGGGGCGGACAGGTCCAGTCCGTCGCGGAAGAACGCCCGCTGGAGCGCGCCCGCGAACTCGACCTGCCGGGACGGCGCCTGGCGGCGCAGGGCCACCAGCCCGACCGCCGGGCCGGCCGAGTCCAGGACCATGCGGCCGTCCGCGAGCAGGGCCTGGAACGGCGCGCCGAACTCCGCGCCGGTCAGCTCGGCTATGCGCTCGTTCGCCGCGGGGATGTACGGAAACGCCGACAAGGGCGCGGCCCGGCCGCCGCTGAACAGGCCGCCGCTGCGGACCTGGACCTCGACGCGGTCGGCGTTGCCCGCCGCGAAGGCGCGCAGCGCCGGGCCGAAGCCGTAGCACCAGCCGCAGTACGCGTCGAAGGCGTACGTGAGACGGACGCGCTCGTGGACCATGCGGGGACTCCTTGCACTCTCCTGGGACCGTTTCGGTCAACGATGTCCACGCTACGTCCGTCGCCGCAGGTGAACGAGGTAGCGTGGTGACTCGCCATGGTGAAAAAGCGACACGATGCGATTCCCGAGATCCTCTACCAGGCGCCGGCGGGGACCTCGCCGGGCGTCGAGGTGATGTCCCTGAGCGAGCTTCGCCGACGGGCTCCGGAAGGCGAGTTCGACGCGCCGCAGCGGCCGCGCTTCCACTCCCTGTTCGCCATCGAGTCGGGAACCGCCTCGCACACCGTCGACTTCACCGGCTACACGCTCAAGCCGGGCAGCGTGCTGTGGGTGCGGCCGGGGCAGGTGCAGCAGTTCGGCGACCTGACGGCGATCGAGGGCACGCTGGTGCTGTTCCAGCCAGGCTTCCTGGCGCCGGAGACGGCCCGGGCCGCCCGGCTGGACGACCGGTTCGGCGGTACGTGGTGGCAGCCGGTGGGGGAGGACCGCGAGGCGGTGCGCGCGGCGTTGCGGCATCTGGAGTACGTCTTCCGGTCGGGGCGCGGGCTGCCCGCCGAGGTGCACACCGCGATGCTCCGCCACCTGCTCGCCGTCCTGGTGCTGTGCGTCGCGCATCAGAGGGCGCCGGCGGGCAGCCCCCTGCCGGAGCCCTCCGAGACGTATCTGCGCTTCCGCGACGCCGTCGAACGCGACTTCGCGCGGACCCACCGGGTCGCCGACTACGCGGAGGCGCTCGGATACTCCCCGCGTACGCTCTCCCGGGCCACGCTGGCGGCGGCCGGGGTGGGCGCGAAGGAGTTCCTCGACCGCCGGGTGGTGCTGGAGGCGAGACGGCTCCTCGCGCACAGCGAGCTGTCGGTGTCGCGGGTCGCGGCCCAGACCGGGTTCACCGACGCGGCCAACTTCTCCAAGTTCTTCCAGCACCGCACCGGCCAGGCGCCAGGTGCGTTCCGTGACGCCATGCGCGGCGGTCGTGGCGCCCCCCGGGACGGCCGCCCGGATGGTGCGGCGGCCTCACGTGAGCATTTGCCAAACCAGGATATTTCGGATTGATTCGAAGGAGGGCGGCGACTCTTCCTGCCACCTCTCCCCGGGCTGGGAGCGGATCATGTTGTTCACCGACCGCACGGACGCCGGACGGCGCCTCGCCGAACGCCTGGAACGGCTGCGCGACGAGAGACCGGTCGTCGTCGGCCTGCCACGGGGCGGGGTCCCCGTGGCCTACGAGGTCGCCCACGCGCTCGGCGCACCGCTCGACGTCATCATCGTCCGGAAACTCGGCGTGCCCTACCACCGGGAACTGGGCTTCGGCGCCATCGGCGAGGGCGGGGCGCGCGTCATCCACGACGACATCGTCCGCATGAGCCGGGCCGGCAAGGACGAGCTCGCGGAGGTCGAACGGCGCGAGGAGGCCGAACTCGACCGGCAGGCGCGGCGGTTCCGAGGCGACAGGCCCCGGCTGAGCCTGGCGGGCCGCACGGTGGTCGTGGTCGACGACGGCATCGCGACCGGTGCGACGGCCGAGGCCGCCTGCCGCGTGGCCCGCGCCCAGGGCGCGTCGCGCGTCGTCATGGCCGTGCCGGTGACGTCGCCGAGCGCGCTGGGCCCGCTGAGCGCCGAGGCGGACGAGGTGGTGTATCTGTCCGCGCCCGCGGGGTTCGCCGCGGTGGGGGAGTGGTATCGGGACTTCTCCCAGACCGCGGACCAGGAGGTCGTGGACCTGCTGGCCAGGGCCGCGGCCGAACGGCCGGACCCGGCTCGGGACGCGGACCGGGGAGGCGCCGCGGGCGGGGGAGTCGCCGCGGACCCGGACCCGGATCCGCATCCCCGCGGCTCGAACCCGGGCCCCGGCCCGGACGCCGCCCCCGACCCCGACCCGGCCCCGGGCCGGGACCCCGCCTCCGGGCCCGAGGACGCCGGGGTGCCGAGCGCCATCGTCGGTACCGCCGCGGTCCTGATCCCGGTGGCCGACGGCGCGGTGCGGCTGCCGGGCGATCTCACCGTCCCCGAGGGGGCGCCCACCGTCGTGCTCTTCGCCCACGGCAGTGGCAGCAGCCGCCACAGCCCGCGCAACCGGGCGGTCGCCCAGGAACTGAACCGGGCGGGCCTGGGCACCCTGCTGTTCGACCTGCTGACCCCCGAGGAGGAGATCGACCGGGCGAACGTCTTCGACATCGGGTTGCTGGCCGGACGGCTCACCGAGGTGACCCGGTGGGTGCGCCGGGTCTCCGTACCCGTCTGCTACTTCGGCGCCAGCACCGGAGCCGCCGCCGCGCTGCGCTCGGCGGCCGAGCCCGGAGCGGACATCGCCGCCGTCGTCTCCCGGGGCGGCCGCCCCGATCTGGCCGGGGACGACCGGCTGCCGCGCGTCACCGCGCCCACCTTGCTGATCGTCGGCGGCCGCGACGCGACCGTACTGGACCTCAACCGCCAGGCCCAGTCCCGGCTCCGCTGCGAGAACCGGCTGTCCGTCGTCCCCGGGGCGGGCCATCTCTTCGAGGAGCCGGGCGCGCTGCGGGCCGTCTCCGACCTCGCGCTGGAGTGGTTCCGCGCGCATTCTTGAAAGACGACGCAGAAGGGTGACACAGGAGGTGGTCCCCCATGGAGACGATCGTGGGATGCAATATCGAGATGGAGTTCCACGAGATCGACGCCACCAAGACCGAGGCGGCGGTCCGGGTGCGACTCCACGACGGCACGGAACTCAAGGGGTACGGCGTGGCCCACCGGCACCCCGACGACCCGGCGCAGCAGCGGGTCGGCGAGGAGATCGCGGCCGCCCGGGCACTGACCGACCTCTCCAAGCAGCTGCTCGACAAGGCAGGGGTGGACATCGAGGAGGTCACACACGTGCACGCGGACCTGGTCCGCTGAGCCCGCCCGGCTGTCGAGGCGGGTGAACGGCAGGGCTGAGCGCGCGGACGTCACGAAACCCGCGATCCGGTGCCGGCCGGTCGGCAGATGCGCCGACCGGCCGCACCCGTATGGGTGATGCGCGCCCTGGTCGGCCGGCAGGGGGAACGGCCGCCCCGAGCCCGCGCGCCCGCCAGAGCCTCCCTTGATCAAGAAGCGTGCTCCACCTCGGGCTGCTAGGAAAGTGTTGAGGGCGCATGCCGCAGGACTATGCCAAGCCGCGGCGCCCGCCGTCCCGCCGTCCCGTCGTATGGCGGACGGCAGACACCTCCGTTTTCCCCGATGAACGGCCGCATGCCCTGCGGTGAAGCCGATGGCCTTGATGAGGGAGACCTTTCGTGGACTACAGCAAACTCGCGCCGTCTCTGGCGATGGCCTACGACGAGTACGCACAGGGGCGCGAAGCGCTCGCGGACCATGTGCGGGAAGACCAGATGCCGGGCTTCGTGGCGCCGCGGGATTTCGCGAAGCCGGCCCGGGTGGTGGTCACACTGGACTGCTCCCCGGGTGCCGACTTCAGTGATCTCGAGAACAGCGGAATCGAGATCAACGCCGGTGGGGACAGGGTGCGCACGGCCATCCTGCCGCTGGACGACCTCCCGACGCTGGCCCAGCATCCGGGAGTCGAGCGCATCGCCCCGGCGCAGCGGCTGCATCCGCGGATGGACGCGGCCCCGGGGAAGGTGGGGCTCCCCGCCTTTCTGACGAAGACGACGCTCACGGGGAAGAACGTCATCGTCGGGGTCGTCGACAGCGGGATCGACGCGCGGCACCCGGCCTTCGCCGGCCGCGTCCTGCGGATCTGGGACCAGGAAGCGCGCGGTGGGAACGGCGTGCGGGAAGGCGGGTACGGCATCGAGCACACCGGCGACGACCTGGTCAAGTCCAAGGACGAGGTGGGCCACGGCACCCATGTCGCGGGCATCGCCGCCGGCACGGACGCGAAGTACCAAGGCGTGGCGCCGGAGTGTCAGTTCGTCGTGGTCAAGACGAACATGACCAACGTGGGCATCATCGACGGCATCCAGTACGTGTTCCGGGTCGCGAAGGAGCTCGGGAAGCCGGCCGTGGTCAACCTCAGCCTCGGCGGCCACAGTGACGCCCACGACGGGACGGACTCCCTGTCGAAGGCGATCGACGAGGAGTCCGGTCCTGGCCGGATCGTCTGCTGCGCGGCGGGGAACGAGGGGGAGGACAACATCCACGCGCAGCTCGAACTGAAGGCGGGAGAGGTCCAGACGACTCCGTGTCTGCACAGCCCGGACGTCGACGGCGTCGTCAACGATCTGTGGTTCAACGGCTGGTACGCGGGCGGTGACGAGGTGGAGGTGGCGGTCGCCGCACCCGGCGGCCAGACCACGCCGTTTCAGGGGGTTCTGCCCAACGGCCCGCAGGGCAGCCCGAACAAGCAGCACCGACTGGGCGACTGGATCGTGATGATCGGTACCCCGGGGCCCGACAGCAGGAACCAGGACCACAACTTCACCGTGCGGCTCCAGCCCCCCGCCAACGCGACAGGAACACGCACCTGGAGGCTGCTGCTGAGGGGGAAGAAGGTCGCCCAGCAGAAGACGCGGGTGGACGTCTGGACCCTGGGCGACGGCACGTTCTCCGGGCCGCACGCCAGGAACTCCATGACGATCGGCTCTCCGGGAACCGCGACGAAGGCCATCACGGTCGCGGCCTACACCACCAAGACCCAGTGGAAGGACATCGACGGCCGCAGCCGCGTCGCCAGCTGGCTGAAGGCCGATGACATCGCCCCTTCAGCAGCCTGGGGCCGCGACGCGACGGCAGGGCGAAACCGGATCTCACCGCTCCCGGCGCGATGATCGTCTCCGCGCTGTCCCGCGACTCCAGACGCGCTCGCCACTGGATGATCGACCAGAACCATGTCGCGATGCAGGGTACGAGCATGGCGTGCCCGTTCGCGACCGGCGTCGTCGCGCTCCTGTTGTCCAAGGACAAGACCCTCGACTCGGGCAAGGTGCTGACGCAACTCAAGTACGCCACCAGGAACGGCCAGAACCCCCCTGCGGACACCTGGGGGCGCGGGCTGATCGACCTCGCGAAGTGACGCCGCCGTGTCCGCCCGGGCGGACGCAGTGGCCCCGGTGGCGATCGAGGACACCGATGCCCTGGTGACCGCCGTAGGCGAGGACGGCCAACTGGACAGCCCCTAACCGTGCGGCTGGAGCACGCCTTCGGCGCAGTCGCGGTCGACGCGTCCCAACTGCCGGGGCACGTGCACCCGGCGGGCGGCCGGCACCGGAACGCCCGTGCCCGGCTCCCCGCCGGTGCGGGCGCCGTCGGGCCGTTCCTCCAGGACAGGCTTCGCGGCCGGGTCCGCGCCCCCGGCCGCGTCGGCGCCGCCAGGCTGCTCCGGCCTGGAGGGCGGCTCCTCCGGTGTGTCCGTACCGGTGTCGGTACCCGTACCCGTGTCCGTACCCATGTCCGTACCCGGCGCGGTCGCACCCGGGGCGGTCGCCCCCGTCCCGTGCCGGGCCAGCAGCACCAGACCGGCGCTCGCCACGGCCCCGGCCAGCAGGGCCAGCAGCGTGCCCGCCGTCCCGTGCCGGAAGTGCTCCCCGAGCGCGGCGATGCCGACCGCCGTGGCCACCACGGGGTTGACGACCGTGGCGGTGGCCAGCGGAGCGGTCAGCCCGGCGCCGCGGTAGGCGGCCTGGGACAGGAACACCCCCGCCCCCGCGAGCAGCACGATCATGATCAGACTGGGCAGCCCGTCGGCCCACGCCGTCCAGCTCCAGTCCACGGTCACGTTCTTCGTGAACACCGACGAGACACCGAACGCGGTGCCCGCGGCCGTGGCGAGCAGGACGCTGCGGACGACGGGCCGGCGTATCCAGCGCGCGGCCAGCGCGAGCACGGCGACGGACCCGACGGTGACGGCCGTCAGCCCGGCCCGCTCCATGCGGGACAGCGACTCAGCGGGTGAGGACCCGGTCAGCGACAGCAGACCGGCCAGCCCCGCCGTCGCCAGGACCGCGCCGCGCCAGCCCGAGGCGCCGATCTCGCGGCGCACGAACAACGCGGCCATCGGCAGTGCGAAGACGATGGTGAGCGCGCCCAGGGGCTGCACCACACTGAGCGGCCCGTAAGCCAGCGCGAGCACATGCAGCACCGCGCCCGCGCCGTTCAGGGAAACGGCGGCCCACCAACTCCCGCGCCGCAGCGGGGCGTACGACTGCCCCGGCGTCGTGGCCGCCACGTGCTCCTGCAGGATGGCCCCGGCGGCGTAACAGACCGCCGAGACCAGAGCGAGCAGCACGGACAGCGCGAGCGCGGTCACGTCGGGACCAGCCGCGCTGGTCGGTCATCGTCCATGTCCCTACCCTGGCCTGGAACCCGCGCCGGTGCGTCGTCCCTGAGCACGCATTTTCATGTACTACCGAAGGAGTACGACCGACGGCTCGATTCCCTACTTGCGCCGTAGGTCCGAGCACGTCGAGGGACTCATGGATGATCTCCACCCCGACTGATCTCCGCTGAACTCCACCCCGATACGGTCTCCTACCCGTTCGGCGCGGACGGGATGCGTGCCGGCCCCTGGCCGGGGGTCAGGCCCCGGGCCGCGTACCGAACAGCGGGTCGGGGAACCGGGCCCACTCCGCGGCCCCCAGGGCGAGTTCACCGTCGTCCAGCAGCGCGGCGTCCAGCTCGGCGCGCACGCGGTCCGGGTCCAGGCCGCCGCCGGTGAACACGATCTCGTTGCGCCGCTCCTCGTAGTAGTCGTCCCAGAACCAGGCGGCCAGCGTGCGGCGTTCCGGCGACGCGCGCCGCCACGCCTCGGCGTCGTCGCGCGCCAGCCAGCGCCCTGCCTCCGCCAGCTCCACATGGCCGCCGGCCGACCGCCAGGAGACGATCGTGTCCGGGCGGCCGGCGAGCCACAGGTGCCCGCGGCCGCGCACCACGCCGGGCAGCACCCGGTGCAGCGCCTCCGCCAGCCGCTGGGGATGCATCGGGCGCCGGGCCCGCCACAGCACCGAGGACACCCCGTGGTGCACCCCGCGGCGGCACACACCCGACCCGGACAGCGGGTCCAGCCGGTCGGCCGGATCGGCCGCCGGGCCCCGGCCGCCGGGCACCACCGCCGCCGCCAGCTCGGCGGCGTCCACGCCGTCGGCGAGCACCGCGGCGGAGGGGTTCATATGGCCGAGCAGCGCCCGGACGCCCGCGTGCCGTCCCGCCGTCTCCGGCGGGCCGCTCCCGATGATCAGCACCCCGGCGCCCTCCGCCTGCCGGGCGGCGGCCTCGGCCAGGGTCAAGGGCGCGGGGCGCTCCGCGTCGCCCCATACCCGTACGGCCTGGTGCACGCACCGCAGGTCGGCGAGGAACCGGTCGGGATCGAGCGCCGCGACGACCGGGGCGAGCTCGTAGCGGGAGGCCAGCGGGGTGGAGCCCAGCGGCGGCCGCCACACGTCCGCCAGAAAGGGCGTGACGTCGATGTGCTCCGGAAGCGACAGGATGACGTGCGGGGCGCGCGCCGTACGGGAGAGCTCCAGCAGGTCCTGACGGAGGATCACGGAAGGGATGCCGGTGGCGCCGCGCGCCCACGGTTCATGCGTGTCGCCGCCCGAGGTGAAGCGCTGCACGGCGGGACGCCCGCCGCCTCCGCCACGCGCGCGGCGCCCGCCATCCCCACCGCTCCCGCCGTGCCCGTCGCCGCCGTCGGCGGGCAGCGAGACGGAGAGCACGATCGCCCGCGGCGCGGCGCGCAGCAGGAGTTCCAGCGCGCGACCACGCATCTCGGGGGTGTTGCCGTACACGACGCTCAGCAGGCCCCGGGTACGGCCGCTCTCGTCGGCCACACCCGGATGCTATGCAATTGGAAATCATTTTCACAAGCGGGGTGCTCTCGGGGTGCCCTCTTCGCGAGCGGGAGCGTTCTCACCGGGGCGCGTAGACCACCCACACCTGGCCGCGGGCGAAGTTGAGCTCGTCACCGTCCGGCGTCGTGAACTCCGTACCGTCCTCGGCGTCCGGCCGCACCCAGCGCGCCGGATACGACTTGCCGTCGCGCAGCACCTCGGCCGTGCCCGACCCCGTGGTCTCCGTGAACGGCGACACGCTGCCCAGCCGGTCGCGGAAGCGGGAGTCGCGGATGTCCACGTGCTGGATGACGACCGTCGCCGCCGAGAGCCGCTTGCCGTCCGTGGTCGCGGCGGGCGTCCCGTCCATCGACACCAGCCACCGCTTCTGCTCACCGGACCAGGAGAACCCGAACCGCGCGGCCGGATAGCGCACCGTCTCCTGCCGGACCGGCTCACCGCCGCTCGCCGGGGCCGCGCCGAAGTGGAACCCTATGTCCTTGGCGTCGCTCGCGTCGGGGGCGGCGCGCAGCGCGGCGGCGGGGCGTACGTAGAGGTTGTGCGGCGCGGCCCGGTCCGGGCTGCGGAGGAACGCGTCGGGCGCGCGGCCGGGCGTCACCGGGAACAGCGGGGCGCCGTCGATGACCGGCTGGAGCTTGGACTGCACGCCCGAGTACGCCAGCGCCGGGCGGCCGAACTGCCGCAGCAGGTCCAGATCGGACTCGCGGGCGCTGCGCACCGGGCCGACCAGGGGCGGCAGGTCGGAGGAGAAGATCGCCAGTATGCGGCTGAGCCCCGCCTCCACCCGCTCCACGTACACGACGTCGGCCCGGTCGACCCCGGTCTGCGGGCGGGCGGGCGCGACGTTGTCGATCTTCACGGCGAGCACGGGGCGCGGCACGGCGGGCTCCCCGGTGAACGTCGACCTGCCGTCGGTCTTCCGCTTCGCCTCGCCGTCGCTGTCGCAAGCAGGCAGCGCGACCAGCACCGCGGCCGCGAGCAGGGCAAGCGCTCGCCCTCCGGCTCCACCGACCCGATTGACCCGCACGGCTCTCACCTCTTCCGGCACCAGCTCACCACGTACCCGGCCGCCGCGCACCCGCTGGCCTCAGCGGCGTGTCGGCAGGGGCATCTTGCCCGGCGGGTCGTGGCCGAAATCGGCGGGCGCCGACCCGGGCGCGTCGTTAATCTGAGGCAACGGATCGCTACCGCGTCCGACGTGCTGTGACATCGAACCCCACCGGGCGTCCGGCGCCCGGTAGCGCGTGCGTCGGCACATCCGGTCCCGACACGAATGGAGTGTGCGGTGACACCCGAGAAGACCAAGCGGAACGAGGCGTCGGCCGACCGCGAGGAGCGGCCCGCCAGGGACGGCCAGCTGGGCAGCCTGGAGGTGTGGGCGAGGGCCGCGCCGATCCGGCTCGCCGGCTACGAGGACGACCTCGCGGAACCGCACATCCTTCCGGGAGTCGACTGAGATCCTTCCGAGTCGAATACGCGCTGGAGCCGGGGGAGTTCGGCCCGACGGCGAAGCGGCTCGGGCTCGGCTCGACGCGCAAGCGGCTCGACCTGAACGTGTGACGCCGCCCCTGGCCGAGCAACTGGTGGTTAAGTTGCCTGGCCAGTGGCACGTCGCATGGACTGGTGCGGCCCTTCTTCCCATGGCAGGATGCGCTCCGAGGAAACCCTCGTCTTAACCAGCCGTGAGTGGAAGGGAGGTCGGGATGACGGGCAGCCCGCTGGCGGACCGGCTCAACTACCTGTTCGCGAACATGCACCCACCCGGCGCTCCCTACACCAACGCGTACGTGGCCGAGGAGATCAGCGGCGGCGACGAATACGGCGGCGTCCGCCTCAGCGAGCAGTACCTGTCGATGCTGCGCACCGGCAAGCGCACCAACCCCAGCCCCGACGTCCTGCGCGCGCTGGCGAAGTTCTTCGCCGTGCCGGTCGGCTACCTCCTCGGGGATCTCTCGGAGTCCCAGACGGAACGGGTGGAGGAAGAGGTACGGTTCCTCGTCGCCATGCGCGACCAGCGGGTGCGCGGGATCGCGCTGCGCGCCGTGGGCCTGCCCCCGGAGGTCCAGGACAGCCTCACCACGATCATCGCCCAGTTCCGCCGGCAGATGAACCTGCCACCGGATCCGGCCGGACCGGGTGAGTCGGGCGGTGAGGCACCGCGTGAACAGCCTCGTCGATGACACCGACCAGCTGTTCGTCACCTGGCGGCGGACCGGATGCGAGGACGGTGCAAGCATGCGAGTGCGGCGGATACGCCGGCAGTGCAGACAGCTCATCCAGGAGCTGGGCCTGCCCGCGTCGACCGACCTTCAGGGCCTGTGCGACATCGTCGCGCGCCGCGTCGGCCGCCCCATCCGGCTGGTGCCCATGAGCCTGGGCGGCGTGGTCTCCGGCATGACCGCCAGCACCGACGACGAGCTGTGGGTCTTCTACGAACAGAAGACCTCCCCCTGGCACCAGATCCACATCGTGCTGCACGAGATCGGACATCTGCTGCTGGGGCACGACCACGACCCGGCCGTCACCGAGGACGCCCTGCGGATGTGGGCCCCCACCGTCGACGTGGCCACCGCCATGCGGCGCATGGGGCTGGCCCCGGGGTTCGCCCGCCACCACTGCTACGACGACATCACCGAGCGCGAGACCGAGGTCCTCGGCACCCTGCTGATGGAACACCTGGTGCCCACCGCCCCGACCGCAACCTGCCGCTGGAGGGCCGGGCGGCCGAGCTCGTCGCCGCCCTCGGCCCCGCGCTGCGCCACGACCGCAGCGGCGGCCGGCCCGCCGCTGACGACGCGAACGCGGACGACGGGGACAGTGAGCCCGGCGGGCCCGGCGGAGGCGCCCGTGTTTGACCTCGTCTACCTGTGCTTCGGCGCCGCGGCCTGGACGATCGTGGTCTACAAGGCCCGCGCCTGGTTCCGCGACCGCGCCAACGCCGACCTGGGCCTGGCGTGCCTGATGACCGGCGGCGTGGCGAACGTCTTCGTGCTGTCCGCCCCAGCGTCTACCGCTGGTTCGACCGGTTGGTGGGCGTGGCGAACCTGGCGATGGTCTTCCTGTACTCCTCCGTCGTGGTCTTCGCCACCGGCGCCCTGGTGCTGCTGCTGCGCTGGACCGGGTCGGCGGTACGGCCCCGTACCGTGGTGGCGGTCATCGCCGCCCTCTGGGCCGTCGCCGTCACCGGCTTCGCCGTCGGCCGCCCGGACTCCGTCGAGCACCCGCGGGACTTCAGCACCGCCTACGCCCACGCCCCCGGCGTCGTCACCTTCCTCGTGCTGTATCTGGCCATCTTCGGCGCCGCGCTCGCCGGACTGGGGCTGCTGTGTCCGCGCTACGCCGCGAGCCTGCAGGGCTCCTGGCTCGCCCGGGGCCTGCGGGTGCTGGCCGCCGGCTGCTGGCTGGGCCTGGTCTACTGCGCCTGCAAGCTCATCGGGTTCGTCTTCTCGTGGGCGGGCAGGGACCTGCACTGGCTCTCCAACGGCGTGGCACCGCTGACCGCTTCCGTCGCCGCCCTGCTGGTGCTGTCCGGCTTCGCCATCCCCGCGGTCGGCCCCCGGGTCTCGGCCTGGCGCCGGCTCCGGCGGCTGGAGCCGCTGTGGCGCGCGGTCACCGACGCCGCTCCCGAGGTGTCCATGGGCCGTTCGCGCTGGTCCGCCTGGTGGCCCTTCGCCGACCTGGAGTGGCGGGCGAACCGGCAGATGGCCGAGATCCGCGACGTACAGCGCGGCGTACGGCGCCATGTGGAGGCCGAAACCCTCGACCTCGCCCGTGTCAAGGCCCGTGAGGCGCGGTTGGGCGATTGGCAGGTTGCTGCCGTGGTGGAAGCAGCCGCGCTCCGCCGTGGTTTGCAGAACCAGGCGGTGGGACACCTGCCGGCGTCCTGCGCCGACAACGTGGTGGTGGCCACCGGCGCCGGCCTGGCCGAGGAACACGAGCACCTGGCCAGGGTCGCCGACGTCTACCACCTGCCGCTGGTCGACGCCGTGCTCGACGAGGTGAGGGAACGGACCGTCGCCCGCGGCGAGTGACGCGGGGGACCGCAGACGAGGTGGCCCTGGACGGGGGTCGGGGCCGCCTGTGGCACAGGGCGGCGCCGGGGAGACCCGGCGCCGCCCCTAGGCCGCACCGCGCTGTCGTGCGGGTGACCGGGATGCGCGCGCTGCCCGCCGCGCCAAGGGGCGAGGGAGAGGACCGGTCCGGCTGTGTCGACCCGCACCCACCGCACCCAAGTGCCGCGTCTAGAGTCGGTGTTCATGCAGAGCACCGCCACCCCCGGCACCCCGGAACCGATCGACACGACCACCCTGATCCCGGACCCGTACGCCGCCCTCGCCCGGCTGCGCGATGCCGGTCCGGTGCACCGTATCCGCTACCCCGACGGCCAGACCGCCTGGCTGGTCACGCGGTACGACGACGTCCGGCAGGCGCTGGCCGACCCCCGGCTCTCCCTGGACAAGCGCCATGCCCTCCCCGGCAACTACCGGGGGTTCTCCCTGCCGCCCGCCCTGGACGCCAACCTCCTCAACATGGATCCGCCGGACCACACCCGGGTGCGCCGGATGGTGGTCAAGGCGTTCACCCCGGGCCGCGTCGAGAGAATGCGGGAGCCGATCCGGCGGATCGCGGACGCGCTGCTGGACGCCGTCGAGGCCGACGGTGGCACCGACCTGCTCACTCACTACGCGACACCGCTGCCCATCACGGTGATCTGCGACCTCCTGGGAGTCCCGCAGGACAACCGGCCCGACTTCCGCGCCTGGACCGACGCGATGATCACGCCGGACCCCCAGCGGCCGGAGCAGGCGAAGGAAGCCGTCGGCCACATGCTGCGCTTCTACACCGGCCTGATCGCGAGCAAGCGCGCCGAGCCGGGCGACGACCTGCTCTCGGACCTGATCGCCGTCCGCGACGACGAGGACGGCGGCGACCGGCTCAGCGAGGACGAACTGACCTCGCTGGCCTTCCTCATCCTCTTCGCCGGGTACGAGAACACCGTCCACCTCATCGCGAACTCCCTGCTCGCGCTGCTGGACCAACCCGAGGCGCTGGACAAGCTGCGCGCACAGCCGGAGCTGATCGGACCCGCCGTCGAGGAGTTCCTCCGCTACGACGGCCCGGCCCCCCTGGCGATCCGCCGCTTCCCGCTGGCGGACATGGAGATCGGCGGGGTGGCGGTGCCCGCCGGCGAGACCGTGCTGCTATCGCTCGCCGCCGCCAATCGCGACCCCGCGCACTTCAATGAGCCGGATCGGCTGGATATCCACCGTAGCCATTCCGGGCACCTTGCCCTCGGCCATGGGATCCATTACTGCCTGGGCGCGTCCCTGGCCCGGCTGGAGACGGAAATCGCGCTCAGCGCCTTGCTGAAGCGCTTTCCGCGGCTCCGGCTCGGCGTTCCGCGCGAGGAACTGCGACACCGTCCCAGTATCCGCGCGCGTGGCTTGATTTCGCTGCCGGTCTCCTGGTGAACACGCAAACGAACACGTTTTTGATGCAGGGCACCTCTTCCATGCGGTAAAAAGGTGCTGTGCCTGCCCGGTGTGCATCCCCCGTCGCACCGGGCAGGCCTTTGTGAGTCGCGGCCAGGCTCGAGCGAGCGGGCCCGGAGCCCAAGAGAGCAAGCTCACAGGTGCGGCCACTCTGATGGGCTGACCAGCGCACACTAGCCTTCCCCCATGACGGTCCTGCCCGACGGGCTTCCCCTAGCCGCCGAGTTCCCCGACGCTACCCGGGAACAATGGTGCCACTTGGTCGAAGGCGTGCTGCGCAAATCAGGCACACACGATGCCGTGGGCGCCGACGCCGAACATGCGCTCGCCACCGCGCTCCAGGACGGCGTCTCGGTACGCCCCCTGTACACCGCGCAGGACGCACCCGGCGATGCCGGATATCCGGGATTCGCCCCGTTCGTCCGCGGCGCGCGGGCCGAAGGCTCGGCGGCCTCCGGCTGGGACGTACGCCCCCGGCACACCCACCCCGACCCGCGCCGCACCAACGAGGCCGTCCTCGCGGACCTGGAGAACGGCGCCGCGTCGGTATGGCTGACGGTCGGCTCCTCGGGCATCCCCGTCCACGCCCTCCCACAGGCCCTCGACGGCGTCTACCTGGACCTGGCCCCCGTGGTCCTCGACGCGGGCGCCGACTTCGAACCCGCCGCCCGCGCCCTGCTGCGCCTGTACGCCGACCGCCAGGTGCCCGCGCGCGCCGCGCTCGGCAACCTCGGCGCCGACCCGCTCGGCCTGGTGGCCCGCACCGGCCAGGACACCGACCTGGCCGCCCACCTGTCCGCCGCCACCGGCCTCGCCCAGCTGGTCCACCGCGACCACCCGGGCGTCCGGACCTTCACCGTGGACGCGTTGCCGTACCACGAGGCGGGCGGCTCCACCGCCGAGGAGCTCGGCTGCTCGCTGGCTGCCGCCGTGGCGTACCTGCGCGAGCTCACCGCCGCCGGACTGACGGCCGAAGCCGCCTGCGCACAGCTGGAGTTCCGCTACGCGGCCACCGCCGACCAGTTCCTGACCATCGCCAAGCTGCGCGCCGCCCGGCGCCTGTGGGCCCGCGTGGCCCAGGTGTGCGGGGCGGACGCGGCGGGCGCGCAGCGCCAGCACGCCGTGACCTCGCCGGTCATGATGAGCGGCCGCGACCCGTGGGTGAACATGCTGCGGACCACCGTCGCGAGCCTGGCCGCCGGAGTCGGCGGCGCCGACGCCGTCACCGTGCTGCCCTTCGACCACGCCCTGGGCCTGCCCGACGACTTCGCCCGCCGGATCGCCCGGAACACCTCCACGATCCTGCTGGAGGAGTCGCACCTGGCCCGCGTGATCGACCCGGCCGGCGGCTCCTGGTACGTCGAGCGGCTCACCGACGACGTGGCGCGCGCCGCCTGGGCCTGGTTCCAGGAGATCGAGCGCGCCGGGGGACTGGCCAAGGCCCTGGCGTCCGGCCTCGTCCGCGACCGGCTCGCCGCCACCTGGGAGCGCCGCTCGCGCGACCTGGCGCGCCGCAAGGAACCCATCACCGGCGTCAGTGAGTTCCCCAACCTGGCGGAGCAGCCGGTGACCCGCGAACCGGCCCCCGACCCGGTCGGCGGTGGACTGCCGCGGGTGCGCCGCGACGAGGCGTACGAGGCGCTGCGCGCCCGCAGCGACGCGGCTCTGGCCGCCGACGGCACCCGCCCGCGCGTCTTCCTCGCCGCGCTCGGCCCGGCCGCCGCGCACACCGCCCGCGCCTCCTTCGCCGCCAACCTCTTCCAGGCGGGCGGCATCGAGGCCGTACACCAACCGGCCTCCGTCGACGCGGAGTCGGTGGCCGAGGCGTTCGCCGCCAGCGGCGCCCGGATCGCCTGCATCTGCTCCAGCGACGCGCTGTACGCGGAGCAGGCCGCCGCCGTCGCCGAGCGGCTCAAGGCCGCGGGCGCCCTGCGGGTCCACCTCGCCGGTCGACCGGGCGAACTGCGCGAGACGTACGAACAGGCCGGAGTGGACGCCTTCGTCTTCGCGGGCTGCGACGCGGTCGAGGTCCTCTCCTCGGCTCTCGACACCATGGGAGTGACGCGATGATCCCCGACTTCTCGTCCGTCGAACTCGACGGCCCGGCCGCACCGGCGAGCGCCGACGCCTGGCGCGCCGCGCTGCGCGAGTCCACCGGCAAGGACGTCGACGCCCTGGTGTGGGACACCCCGGAGGGCATCGGCGTCAAGCCGCTGTACACCTCCGAGGACCTGGCGGGCCTCGACTTCCTGGGCACCTACCCGGGCATCGCGCCCTACCTGCGCGGCCCGTACCCGACGATGTACGTCAACCAGCCCTGGACCATCCGGCAGTACGCGGGCTTCTCCACCGCCGAGGAGTCCAACGCCTTCTACCGCCGCAACCTCGCGGCCGGGCAGAAGGGCCTGTCGGTCGCCTTCGACCTGCCGACCCACCGCGGCTACGACAGCGACCACCCGCGGGTCACCGGCGACGTCGGCATGGCAGGCGTGGCGATCGACTCGATCTACGACATGCGGCAGCTCTTCGACGGCATCCCGCTGGACCGGATGAGCGTGTCGATGACGATGAACGGGGCCGTGCTGCCGGTCCTGGCGCTCTACATCGTCGCCGCCGAGGAGCAGGGCGTACCGCCGGAGAAGCTGGCGGGGACCATCCAGAACGACATCCTCAAGGAGTTCATGGTCCGCAACACCTACATCTATCCGCCGCAGCCGTCGATGCGGATCATCTCGGACATCTTCACGTACACCTCGCAGAAGATGCCGCGCTACAACTCCATCTCCATCTCCGGCTACCACATCCAGGAAGCGGGTGCCACGGCCGACCTGGAGCTGGCCTACACCCTCGCCGACGGCGTGGAGTACCTGCGCGCGGGCATCGCCGCCGGCATGGACGTGGACGCCTTCGCGCCCCGGCTCTCCTTCTTCTGGGCGATCGGCATGAACTTCTTCATGGAGATCGCCAAGTTGCGCGCGGCCCGGCTGCTGTGGGCCAAGCTGGTCAAGCAGTTCGACCCGAAGAACCCCAAGTCGCTGTCCCTGCGCACCCACTCGCAGACCTCCGGCTGGTCGCTGACCGCGCAGGACGTGTTCAACAACGTGACGCGCACGTGCGTCGAGGCGATGGCCGCCACCCAGGGCCACACCCAGTCGCTGCACACCAACGCCCTGGACGAGGCCCTCGCCCTGCCCACCGACTTCTCCGCCCGCATCGCCCGGAACACCCAGATCCTGCTCCAGCAGGAGTCGGGCACCTGCCGGGTCATCGACCCCTGGGGCGGCAGCGCGTACGTCGAGAAGCTCACCCACGACCTCGCGCGGCGGGCCTGGCAGCACATCGAGGAGGTCGAGGCCGCGGGCGGCATGGCCAAGGCCATCGACGCGGGCATCCCCAAGCTGCGCGTGGAGGAGGCCGCGGCCCGCACCCAGGCGCGCATCGACTCCGGCCGCCAGCCGGTCATCGGCGTCAACAAGTACCGCGTCGACAGCGACGAGCAGATCGAGGTGCTCAAGGTCGACAACTCGGCGGTGCGCGCCCAGCAGATCGACAAACTCCGCAGGCTGCGCGCCGAACGCGACGAGGCGGCGTGCCAGGACGCGCTGCGCGCGCTGACCGCGGCGGCCGAGTCGGGACCGGGCAGCGGCCTGGAGGGCAACCTCCTCGCGCTCGCCGTGGACGCGGCCCGCGCCAAGGCCACCGTCGGTGAGATCTCCGACGCACTGGAGAAGGTCTACGGACGCCACTCCGGCCAGATCCGTACGATCTCCGGTGTGTACCGAGAAGAGGCAGGACCGTCGTCCTCCGTGGAGAAGACCCGGCGGCTCGTCGACGCGTTCGAGGAGGCGGAGGGCCGCCGCCCGCGCATCCTGGTCGCCAAGATGGGCCAGGACGGCCACGACCGCGGCCAGAAGGTGATCGCCACCGCCTTCGCCGACCTGGGCTTCGACGTCGACGTCGGCCCGCTGTTCCAGACGCCCGAGGAGGTGGCACGCCAGGCCGTCGAGGCCGACGTGCACATCGTCGGCGTCTCCTCGCTCGCGGCGGGCCATCTGACCCTGGTGCCCGCGCTGCGCGAGCAACTGGCCGAGGCGGGCCGGGAGGACATCACCATCGTGGTCGGCGGCGTCATCCCGCCGCAGGACGTCGAGGCCCTGCACGAGGCCGGTGCCGCCGCCGTCTTCCTGCCCGGCACGGTGGTCCCGGACGCCGCGTACGACCTGGTCAGGTCGCTCGCCGAGGACCTCGGCCACGAGCTGGGGGAGAACGAGGAGACGCGTTGAGCACGGTGCGGCCCAACGGGCAGCGGCGGAGCATCGACATCGACACCTACGCCAAGGGGGTGCTCGACGGGTCGCGCGCGTTCATCGCGCGCGCGATCACGCTCGTCGAGTCCACCCGGCCCGACCACCGCGAGCTGGCCCAGCGGCTGCTGATCGAGCTGCTGCCGCACACCGGCCGGGCGCGGCGGGTCGGCATCAGCGGGGTGCCCGGCGTCGGCAAGTCCACCTTCATCGACGCCCTGGGCACCATGCTCACCGGGCTCGGCCACCGGGTCGCGGTGCTCGCCGTCGACCCGTCCTCGACCCGGACCGGCGGGTCCATCCTGGGGGACAAGACCCGGATGGAGCGGCTCGCGGTCGATCCCGCGGCGTTCGTCCGGCCCTCGCCCAGCGCGGGCACGCTCGGCGGGGTGGCGCGCGCCACCCGCGAGTCCATGGTGGTCATGGAGGCCGCGGGCCACGACGTCATCCTCGTGGAGACCGTCGGCGTCGGCCAGTCCGAGACCGCCGTGGCGGGCATGGTCGACTCCTTCCTGCTGCTGTCCCTGGCCCGCACCGGCGACCAGTTGCAGGGCATCAAGAAGGGCGTGCTGGAGCTGGCGGACGTCGTCGCCATCAACAAGGCCGACGGCCCGCACGAACGCGACGCCAGGTCGGCGGCGCGCGAACTGGCGGGCGCGCTCAGGCTGTTGCAGCCCGCTGACGCGCCGTGGAACCCGCCCGTCCTGACGTGCAGCGCGCGCGAGAGCACCGGTCTCGACGTGGTGTGGGACCGCCTGGAGCAGCACCGCAAGGTCTTGGACGCCTCGGGCGCGCTGGCGGCCAAGCGCCGCGACCAGCAGGTGGAGTGGACCTGGTCGATGGTCCGGGACCAGTTGCTGGCGCGCCTCCACGAACATCCGGCGGTGCGGAGGCTGGGGCCCGTACTGGAGCAGCAGGTACGCGACGGGACGCTGACGGCGACGCTGGCGGCGGACCGGCTGCTGGAGGCGTTCGGCACGACGGACGCTTGACGGGGCGTGGTTGGCGCCTGCGGCGGGCTCTCCCCTTCCCCGCGGGGTCTGGGGCGGAGCCCCAGTTGAGGGAAGGGGCGGGTAGGGGAAAGGAACCCACGTGCACGAGGCAGCCGCAGTAGGGCCGTTCTTCGGCGTCCGTACCGACGCCGCGCCCGGCCCCGGCGGGCCCCGCGCCGAGGGGTACGTAGCGCTCGGTGAGGCGTACCGGACGACCGATGGAACGGCGGCGCAACCGCTGCTCGACCGCATCGACGCCGTCGCGGCGACCCTGGGCGCCGGCGAGCGGCGGGTCGCTGCGTCCCTCGTCTTCCAAGGGCTGGCCGCCCGGCTGTGGTCCATCGCACTCGGCCCGGCCGCGCTCCACGGCCGCGTCCCCGACCTGCGCCCCGACACCCTGTGGTGGAACCCCGCCCGTACCGCGCCGCACGACCTGTGGCTGCCCGGTCCCGTCCGGGCCCTGGGCGAGCCGGGCGGGGTCGCCGGACAACTGGGCCACGCCGTGTACGTCAACCTCCTGCCGCTGCACCGCGCCACGCGCACGGCGTGCCGGATCTCCGAGGCGCTGCTGTGGGGCAACGCCGCCGCCGCGCTCGCCGGTTCGCTGCGCGTCCTGTGCGGCTGGTGCCGCGCCCAGGGGCGCCCGGAGGCCGCACGGCGGGCCGTCGACCTGGCCCGCGCGCTCCTCGCCGCTCCACCGCTGGAGAACACCGGCACCTGGCACCTCGGCCCCGAGCGCGACTTCCGGCGCCGGAGCTGCTGCCTGTACTACCGGGTGCCGGGCGGCGGACTCTGCGGCGACTGCGCGCTCACACCCCGGGCGCCCGGCCCGCGCGCCGCCCCGCCCCACCAGGTCAGTAGAGTTTCCGTCGCCGGACCGATCCCCGTACTTCCCACTCCACTCCCACTCCAACTCCCACGATGAGGTAACCGTGAGCACCGCACGCCCCGCAGTGACCGTCGTGGGGCTGGGGGCCGACGGATGGGGCGGGCTCGGCCCGGCCGCGCGGGAGGCTCTGTGCGCCGCGGAGACCGTGATCGGCGGCCCGCGCCAACTCGCCCTGCTGCCCGCCGACTGCGCCGCCGAGCGCGTGCCGTGGCCGTCGCCGCTGCGCCCCGCCGTGGCCGGGTTGCTCGCCGCGCACGCGGGACGGCGTGTCGCCGTCCTGGCCAGCGGGGATCCCATGTTCTTCGGCATCGGGCGGACCCTGGTGGAGGAGCTGGGCGCGGACGCCCTGCACGTCCTGCCACACCCGTCGTCCGCGTCCTACGCCTGCGCGCGGCTCGGCTGGGCACTGGAGGAGACCGAGGTCGTCAGCCTCGTCGGGCGGCCCCTCGCCGCACTGACCGCCGCCCTGGCCCCCGGCCGCCGGCTGCTGGTCCTCTCGGCGGGCGCCGACACGCCCGGCGAGGTCGCGGCGCTGCTGCGCGACCGCGGCTTCGGCCCCAGCCGGATGTACGTGCTCGAACAGCTCGGCGGAGACCGCGAGCGCCGTGCCGACGGCACGGCCGAGGACTGGCCGCATCCGCCCGGCGACCCGCTCAACCTCGTCGCCCTGGAGTGCGCCGCCGCGCCCGGCACGCCCCGCCTGGCCGTGGTCCCGGGCCTGCCGGACGAGGCGTACGAGCACGACGGCCAGCTGACCAAGCGCCACGTACGGGCGGTCACCCTCGCGGCGCTCGCCCCGGCACCGGGCGAACAGCTGTGGGACGTCGGCGGCGGCTCCGGCTCCATCGCCGTGGAGTGGCTGCGCGCCCACCGCACCTGCCGTGCCGTGACCGTCGAGCGCGACCCCGCGCGCGCGGAACGCATCGTGCGCAACGCCGCCGCGCTCGGCGTGCCCCGCCTGCGTGTCGTCACCGGCGCCGCGCCCGCCGCACTGGCCGGACTGCCCACCCCCGACGCGGTGTTCATCGGCGGTGGGCTCACCGCGCCGGGACTGCTGGACGCGTGCTGGGCGGCGCTGCCCGGCGGCGGGCGGCTCGTCGCCAACACCGTGACCCTCGAATCCGAGGCGCTGCTCGCCGACCACTACCGGCGGCACGGCGGCGAACTGGTCCGGCTCGCCGTGGCGCACGCCGTCCCCGTCGGCGGTTTCACCGGCTGGCGGCAGGCGATGCCGGTCACCCAGTGGTCCGTGGTCAAACCCGGATGAGCGCCGGCCTGACGAACTCCAGGCCCTTGTCCCCGCCGGCCCCATGAGCCGACCAAGCCGACTGAGCCGACCAAGCCGACTGAGGAGAGAACGATGACGGTGTACTTCATCGGCGCGGGCCCCGGCGCCGCCGACCTGATCACCCTGCGCGGGGCGCGCACCCTCGCCCGCTGCCGGGTCTGCCTGTACGCGGGCAGCCTCGTACCGCGGGAACTGCTCGCCGAATGCCCGCCGGACGCCCGGCTGGTCGACACCGCGCAACTCGACCTCGACCAGATCACGCATGAGCTCGTCCAGGCCCACGAGGCAGGCCACGACGTGGCGCGGCTGCACTCCGGCGACCCGTCCGTCTTCAGCGCGGTAGCCGAGCAGATGCGGCGCCTGGACGCCGTCGGCGTGCCGTACGAGGTGGTGCCCGGCGTACCCGCCTTCGCCGCCGCGGCCGCCGCCCTCAAGCGGGAACTGACCGTGCCGACCGTCGGCCAGACCGTCATCCTGACCCGTGTCGCCCAGCAGGCCACTCCGATGCCGGAGGGCGAGGACCTGGCCACCTTGGGCCGCAGCGGGGCGCTGCTGGTGCTGCACCTCGCGGCGCGGTACGCGGACCGGGTGGTCGCCGAACTGCTGCCGCACTACGGGGCCGACTGCCCGGCAGCCGTCGTCGCGATGGCCAGCCGCCCCGACGAACTGGTGCTGCGCGGCACGCTGGCCGACATCGCGGACCAGGTGAAGGCGGCCGGGGTGACGCGCACGGCGGTCATCCTGGTCGGCCGGACCCTGGGCGCGGAGCAGTTCCGCGACAGCCACCTGTACTCGACGGAGCGCCACCGTCCGTGTGCCCCGGACCCGGCCCTGTAGGGGCTGGGCGTTCGACCCCTCCCCGCCCCGGGCTGGACATTCGAGCCTGTCCGGCGATTGATGCGGGGAGGGGAAACCTCAGCGCGGTCCACGGGGGTCCGCGCGCCCCACCACCGTCCCCGCCCGGTCGATGCAGATCACGTCCACCGCCACCGGTGCCCCGCGCAGCACGCCGAGTGCTTGGTCCCGCGCGGCCGCGGCGACCAGATCACCGAGCGGCACGCCCCGCGCGGCGCACAACTGCAACGCCTCCAGTCCCGTGTTCGCCCCGGACACCGCGGCCGCCAGTTCCGCGTCGGCCCCGCCCCGGCGGGCGAGGTCCGCGAGGAAGCCCTTGTCCACCTGCGAGCGCGAGGAGTGCAGATCCAGGTGGCCGGCGGCGAGTTTGGACAGCTTGGCGAAGCCTCCGGCGATCGTCAGACGGTCCACCGGGTGGCGGCGCAGGTACTTCAGTACGGCACCGGCGAAGTCCCCCATGTCGAGCAGCGCGTCCTCGGGCAGCCCGTGCACCGCCACCGCGACCTTCTCCGACGTCGAGCCGGTGCACCCGGCGACATGCGTCCGCCCGGCCGCGCGGGCCACGTCCACGCCCCGCCGGATGCTGTCGATCCAGGCGGAGCACGAGTACGGCACGACGATGCCCGTCGTGCCGAGGATGGACAGGCCGCCCAGGATGCCCAGCCGCGGATTCCACGTACTGCGGGCGATCTCCTCCCCGTGGTCCACGGAGATCTCGATCTCCGCGTCACCGGTGCCGCCGAGCTCGGCGGCGACCGCCTCGACGTGCTCGCGCATCATCTGCCGGGGCACGGGGTTGATGGCGGGTTCGCCGACGGCCAGCGGCAGCCCGGGCCGGGTGACCGTGCCGACCCCCGGCCCGGCCCGGAAGACCACGCCCGCGCCGGGCGGCAGGATCCGCACGGTGGCCCGGATCACCGCGCCGTGCGTGACGTCCGGGTCGTCGCCCGCGTCCTTCACCACGGCGGCCATCGCCTCCCGACCGGGCCCCAACCGCTCACCGGCCAGGGCGAACGCGGGCCGATGGCCCTTGGGCAGGGTGATGGTGACCGGGTCGGGGAAGTCCCCACCGAGCAGCGCGGTGTACGCGGCCGTCGTGGCGGCCGTCGCGCACGCGCCGGTGGTCCAGCCGTGCCGCAGCCCGGTCCGCGCCAACTGCGCGGCACGCCCGGATGCCTGTGCCTCAGCCACGGCGCCTCCGACCGGCCGACACGCCGACGCCTCCGCAGCCGCCGCGTGCCGCGCCGGTGTTCTCGTCTCGGCTTTCGCCGCTGCCGCTGCCGGCCGATGGCCGGTCGGGGCGCCCGGGCCCGGGACTGCCGTCCGCCGCCGCTTCCGCGCAGGGGTTCGCGCCGTACGCGGCGGCACCCGGGCGCCGGTACGCGGCGCTGGGGGACGCGCCCGCGCGCGGGTACGGGCCGCCTCGCGCGGCGGCGCGCTCGTGCGTGTCACCGCCGTACGCCGACGCGCCCACGCACCCGTACCCGGCCCCGTACCCGCCGCCCGGTGTCCCGGCCGCGTGTGGGGCCCTGGCATCATCCAGCCGTGTCGCGCACCGCGTCCGCGCGCCGGACCCGGCCGCCGCACGGCGAGCCCATGCTCCGGGCCGGGCCGCCGCGTACCACCGCGACACGCCGTCCGGCCTGCGCCGGGACCCGCACCACGAGAGGTTCGAGATGACCGACGCCGCGACCAGGCCCCGCCATGTGCTCATCCTGGGCGGCACCACCGAGGCCCGGCGGCTCGCGGCCGAACTCGTCGCCGACCCGGCGCTGCGTGTCACCAGCTCCCTCGCGGGCCGGGTCGCCGAACCGCGACTGCCCGCCGGGCAGGTCCGCGTCGGCGGGTTCGGAGGGCCCGAAGGCATGGCCCGCTGGCTGCGCGAGCACCAGGTGGACGCGCTCATCGACGCCACCCATCCTTTCGCCGGAACGATCAGTTTCCATGCGGCTCAGGCGGCCGCCACGGTCCATGTTCCCCTGCTCGCGCTGCGCCGTCCCGGCTGGGTGGCCGGGCCCGGCGACCGGTGGCACACGGTCGGCTCGCTCGACGAGGCGGCCGCGTCGCTGCCCGCCCTGGGCGAGCGGGTCTTCCTCACCACCGGCCGCATGGGGCTCGCGGCCTTCGCGCACCTGGCCGACCTGTGGTTCCTGGTCAGGTCCGTGGACGCCCCGGAGCCGCCGGTCCCGCCGCGCATGGAGGTGCTGCTGGACCGCGGCCCGTTCACCCTCGAAGGGGAGACCGGGCTCCTGCGCCGGCACCGCGTCGACGTCCTGGTGACCAAGGACAGCGGGGGAGACGCCACGGCCCCGAAGCTGACCGCGGCGCGCGCGGCCGGGATTCCCGTCGTGGTGGTCCGCCGACCGCCGGCCCCGGCAGGGGTACCGGTCGCGGCCGACGTGCCCGCCGCAGTGACCTGGCTCCGCCGGACCTTGGACTGACACCCGGGCCACGGGCGGTGGGCCACCGGCTGCCGGCTGGGCCGGCAGCGGCTACGAGCGGTCAGCGGCCGGACCAGGGAGCCCGCCCCACCCGCCGCCGCGGGCCGCCGTCGCGGGCGCACCCGCACGGCGGGCCCTCCCGCTTCACGGCCCCTCGCCGGGAGGCGTCACCGTTCCGGATACCGGCGTGGCGTCCACACGATCCGCGTCCCGTCGCCCCGCCGTACCGTCCTGGTCTGCGAGGACCCCACCAGCAGAATCGTCCGCATGTCCACCTGCGCGGGGTCCAGATCGGCCAGCGACACGATCCGTACGCTCTCCTCGGGACCGCCGACGTCCCGGCCCAGCACCACCGGCGTGTCGGGCGTACGGTGCGCCAGCAGCAGCTCGCGCGCCTTGCCCACCTGCCAGATCCGGCTGCGTGAACCGGGGTTGTACAGCGCCAGCACCAGGTCCGCGGCGGCCGCCGCGGAGAGCCGCTCGGCGATGACCTCCCACGGCTTGAGCCGGTCGGAGAGCGAGATGACCGCGTAGTCGTGGCCCAGCGGCGCACCGACGCGCGAGGCGGCCGCGTGCGCGGCCGTCATCCCGGGCAGCACCCGCACCGGCACCTCGCGGTACGGATCCTCCGACGCGGCCTCCAGTACGGCGGTCGCCATGGCGAACACGCCCGGGTCACCGGAGGACACCACGGCGACACGCCGACCGCGGCGGGCCAGGTCCAGGGCGAACTCGGCGCGTTCGGCCTCCACCTTGTTGTCGGAGGCGTGCCGCCGCTGTCCGGGCCGCACCGGTACCCGGTTGAGATACGTCGTATAGCCCACGAGGTCCTCGGCGGCGGCCAGTTCGCCGCGCGCCTCGGGCGTCAGCCACAGCGGCCCCGCGGGTCCCAGCCCGACGACCACGACCTCGCCGCAGTCCGCCGCCGCGGGCGCGTCGTCCGCGCGATCGGTGAGTTCCACCCGGCTCGGCAGGACCGCCATCGAGAAGTACGGCACCGACTCCGGGTCGACCTCCGCCAGCGGCGCGGCGCGCTCCGCGCTCATCGTGGCGCGCTCCACATAGTGCGCGTCCGCGAGCCGGCCCGACCGCTCCAGCGCCGCCCGTACCGTCGGGAAGGTCCGGCCGAGCTTCATCACGGCCGCCGCGTCCGTGGCCGCCAGCCGCGCCGCCAACTCCTCCTCCGGGAGGGTGCCCGGAAGGATGGTCAGCACCTCCTCGCCCTCCACCAGCGGCTTGCCCAGCCGGGCCGCCGCCGCGCTCACCGACGTGACGCCGGGGACCACCTCGGTGGGGTAGCGGTCGGCCAGCCGCTTGTGCATGTGCATGTACGAGCCGTAGAAGAGCGGATCGCCCTCGGCGAGCACCGCGACCGTACGCCCCGCGTCCAGGTGCGCGGCCAGCCGTTCGGCGGCCTCCGCGTAGAACTCCTCCATCGCGCCCCGGTATCCGCCCGGGTGGTCGGTGGTCTCCGTGGTCACCGGGTAGACCAGGCGTTCCTCGATGTGGTCCGGGCGCAGATGCCGCTCGGCGATGGAGCGCGCGATGCTGCGGCCGTGCCGGGCGCTGTGGTACGCGACCACGTCGGCCTCGGCGATGACCTCCACGGCCCGCACGGTCATCAGGGACGGGTCCCCGGGGCCGAGGCCCACGCCGTACAGCCGCCCGGTGGCCCCGCTGTCGCCGGTGGCCCCGAGACCTTCGCTCGTGCCGCCGCCCGCGCCGGCGCCACCGGCCTCGCCGCCACCGCCGCTCGTCGCCTGCTGCTCGCTCACTCTTCCTCGCTCGCAATCGCGTTGATCGCGGCCGCGGCCATGGCGCTGCCGCCCCGCCGCCCGCGCACCACCAGGTGGTCGAGCCCCGCCGGATGACCCGCCAGCGCGTCCTTGGACTCCGCGGCGCCGATGAACCCGACCGGCACACCGATGACCGCGGCCGGGCGCGGCGCGCCCGGCCCGCCCTCCTCGATCATCTCCAGCAGCCGGAACAGCGCCGTGGGCGCGTTGCCGACGGCGACGACCGCGCCGTCCAGCCGGTCCCGCCACAGCTCCAGCGCCGCGGCGGAACGCGTCGTCCCCATCCGGGCGGCCAGGTCCGGGACCGACGGGTCGGACAGGGTGCACACCACGTCGTTGTCCGCGGGCAGCCGCCGACGTGTCACCCCGCTGGCGACCATCTGCGCGTCGCACAGGATGGGCGCGCCGGCGCGCAGCGCGGCGCGGGCGCGGGAGACCACCTCGGGCGTGTACCCGAGATCCTGCACGAGATCGACCATCCCGCAGGCGTGGATCATCCGCACCGCGACCCGGCTGACGTCGGCGGGGAGCCCGGCGAGGTCCGCCTCGGCGCGGATGGTGGCAAAGGACTGGCGGTAGATCTCCGCCCCGTCCTTCTCGTAGTCGAACACTGTGTCCTCGATCATGTCGTTCCGCGTGCCGCCGCCACTGCGTCGGCCGCCTGTTCCGCTGTTACCACCCGCACCGCGTGCTCCGTCTCCGGTGCGCCCGTGCCGCGTGCCGCGACCCGGTAGCCGTCGCCGGTGGCCAGGACGTCGACCCACCGGCCGCCGGGGTGGCCGCACCGGCGCTCGCACCCCGACCAGTACACGGGGAGCGCGTGCGCCGCCGCCCCGGACACCGCGGGCGCCGCCCGTGCGGCTCGCTCGGCGTCCGCCCGTACGTCGGCCAGCGACTTGGCGCAGCCGGGCCGCCCCGTGCACGCCCCGACGCCGTACCACGGCGAGTTCCGGTCGGTGACGAGTCCGGCGTCCGCCAACGCGGCCAGCAGCTCGCGGCCGCCTCCGGCCGACACGCCCGGGAGCACCACGCCGCGCCAGGGTGTCACACGCAGTTCACCGGCGCCCTCCCGGGCGGCGGTCGCCGTGAGCAGGCGCCACTGCCCGGCGGTCACCCTGCCCAGCGGCGCGAGGACGGACAGCGCGCACCGCCCGTCCGGCCCGCTGACGAGCCCGGGCGCGGGTCGCGCCGCCTCCGCGTCGCCGGCGTCGGCCGCGTACGGCGAGGCGAGGGCGGTCGCCGCGATCCCCGCCGCCGCGAGTCGCGCCGCGAGGCGCCGCGCCGACACGGCATACGGCGCGGGCAGTTCGCGCGCCCGCCAGGCACGCGTGCCGCTCTCCCGTACGGCCGCGAGGAACTCCAACGCGGCCACTACGGCGGCGCCCGGCGCGTCCTCGGCGCGCACCATGAGCCCGCGACACGCCGGCGCGCCATCGTCCTCGGAGCCGCCGACATGCAGCACCGCGCCGCCGCCGGGGCGTGCGATCAATGTCACATCGGCGTCCAGCGCCGCCACATCACCGCGCCCGTCGTCCACCGCGAACAGGAATCGCCCGGAAAGAGACGCTGTGTCGGGTTCCGTGCACAGGAGTTCGTCCAGCCGCCGCGCCCACCGCTGCACATCCGCGTGCCCCCCGCCGTCCAGCCCCGCCAGCGGCGAGGCGACCACGTTGCGGGCCCGCTCGTGCCGGTCCGACGGCAGCAGCCCGGCTCCCCGCAGCCGGTCCGCGAGCGGGCCGCCGCAGTCCGAACCCAGCCCTCGCAACTGGATGTTGCCGCGCGAGGTGAGGTCCAGCCGCCCGTTCCCCAGCTCCTCGGCGGCACGCGCCAGCACCTCGGCCTGATGGGGCGTCAGCAAGCCGCCGGGCAACCGGACGCGCGCCAGTGCGCCGTCGTCCGCCTGATGCAGTCGCAGCGCCCCGGGACAGGCGTCGCCACGCCCGCGAGGGGGTGGTTCGCCCCGGGTTGGGCTGGTTTTGGGGGTGAGCGGCATGGCGGCGAGCATACCGACCATCACATCGGCCGCCTGCCCCGCTCGCATGATCAGCCCTTACTATGCTCCTCGGCGGACCGACCCGGTCCGCCGGACGCCAGCGACGGCGCCAGGGGAGGAAGCCGGTGAGAGTCCGGCGCGGTCCCGCCACTGTGAGCACGGCAGCACACCGCGGCCGAGTGAGCCAGGAACTCCCGCCGTCCTCCCACCGCCCGGGGCGCGGACCCCGAGGAAGGCCTGCTGCCGCATGCTGCATTCGTCCGGGGAGCACCCCCAGTCCCCCCGAGTCCTGCTGCTGTCGACCTCCGACACCGACCTGCTCAGCGCCCGCGCCGCACAGGGGCCGGTCTCGTTCCGGCTCGCCAACCCCGCGCGCCTCCACCTGGACGACCTGCCCGGCCTCCTCGACGGCACCGACCTCGTCGTCGTACGCCTCCTGGGCGGCCTGCGCGCCTGGGAGGAAGGGCTCGACATCCTCCTCGCCGGGCCCCGCCCGGTCGTCGTCCTCACCGGCGAACAGGCCCCCGACGCCCAGCTCATGGAGGCGTCCACCGTGCCCGTGGGCATCGCCGCCGAGGCCCACGCCTACCTGGCCCACGGCGGACCCGCCAACCTCGAACAGCTCGGCCGCTTCCTGTCCGACACCGTGCTGCTGACCGGCCACGGCTTCGAGCCGCCCGCGCCCGCGCCGTCCTGGGGCCCGCTGGACCGCGCCCACACACCGGGGACGGCCCGACCGTCGCCGTGCTCTACTACCGCGCCCACCACATGAGCGGCAACACCGCCTTCGTCGAGGCGCTGTGCCAGGCCGTCGAGCAGGCGGGCGGCCGCGCCATGCCGCTGTTCGTCGCCTCGCTGCGCGCCCCCGAGGCCGGGCTGATCGACGAACTGCGCACGGCCGACGCCGTCGTCACCACCGTCCTGGCCGCGGGCGGCACCCGGCCCGCAGACGCCTCCGCCGGCGGCGACGACGAGTCCTGGGACGCGGGCGCGCTCGCCGCCCTCGACGTCCCCATCCTCCAGGCGCTGTGCCTGACCGGCCCGCGCGCCGCGTGGGAGGAGAACGACGAGGGGCTCTCCCCGCTGGACGCCGCCACCCAGGTCGCCGTCCCCGAGTTCGACGGACGGCTCATCACCGTGCCGTTCTCCTTCAAGGAGGTCGACGCGGACGGGCTGCCGGTGTACGTCGCCGACCCCGAGCGCGCCGCGCGTGTCGCCGGAATCGCGGTACGACACGCCCGGCTGCGGCACATCGCCCCGGCGGACAAGCGGCTCGCCCTCGTGCTGTCCGCGTACCCCACCAAGCACTCCCGCATCGGCAACGCCGTCGGCCTGGACACCCCGGCCAGCGCCGTCGCGCTGCTGCGCCGACTCCAGGCCGAGGGCTACGACTTCGGCACCGAGCCCGTGCCGGGACTGGCCTCCGGCGACGGCGACGAGCTGATCTACGCCCTGATCGAGGCGGGCGGCCACGACCAGGAGTGGCTCACCGAGGAGCAGCTCGCCCGCAACCCGGTGCGGATCCCGGCGGCCGACTACCGCCGCTGGTACGGGCAGCTGCCCAAGGAGCTGCGGGACGCGGTCGAGGAGCACTGGGGCCCGCCGCCCGGTGAGATGTTCGTCGACAAGAGCGGCAACCCCGACGGCGACATCGTGCTGGCCGCCCTGCGCTTCGGCAACCTCCTGGTCCTCATCCAGCCGCCGCGCGGCTTCGGCGAGAACCCCATCGCGATCTACCACGACCCGGACCTGCCGCCGTCCCACCACTACCTGGCCGCGTACCGCTGGATCGCCACCCCGCGCGCCGACGGCGGCTTCGGCGCCGACGCCATGATCCACCTGGGCAAGCACGGCAACCTGGAGTGGCTGCCCGGCAAGAACGCGGGCCTGTCCGCCGCCTGCGGCCCGGACGCCGCGCTCGGCGACCTGCCGCTGGTCTACCCGTTCCTGGTCAACGACCCGGGTGAGGGCACCCAGGCCAAGCGCCGCGTCCACGCCACCCTCGTCGACCACCTCGTCCCGCCGATGGCCCGCGCCGACTCCTACGGCGACATCGCGCGCCTTGAGCAGCTGCTGGACGAGTACGCGTCGATCTCCGCGATGGACCCGGCCAAGCTGCCCGCCATCCGCGCCCAGATCTGGACCCTGATCCAGGCCGCCAAGCTCGACCACGACCTCGGTATGGAGGACCGGCCGGACGACGACGGCTTCGACGACTTCCTGCTGCACGTCGACGGCTGGCTGTGCGAGGTCAAGGACGCCCAGATCCGCGACGGCCTGCACGTCCTCGGCGGCGCGCCGACCGGCCCCGAGCGGGTCAACCTCGTTCTCGCGATCCTGCGCGCCCGCCAGATCTGGGGCGGTACGTCCGCCCTGCCGGGCCTGCGCGAAGCCCTCGGCCTGGACGAGTCGGCGGCCACCCGCACCGACGCGGACGACGCCGAGGAGCGGGCCCGCGCACTGGTGCAGGCGATGGAGGACGCCGACTGGGCGCCGGAGGCCGTGGCCGAGGTCAGCCGCGACGTGCCCGAGGAGCGGCGCGAGGCCGTCGCCGCGATCCTGGACTTCGCCGCCCGCCAGGTCGTCCCGCGGCTCGCCGCCACGACCGACGAGATCGACCACACGGTGCACGCCCTGGGCGGCGGCTTCGTCCCCGCCGGGCCGTCCGGTTCCCCGCTGCGCGGCCTGGTCAACGTGCTGCCGACCGGCCGCAACTTCTACTCCGTCGACCCCAAGGCCGTCCCCAGCAGGCTCGCCTGGGAGACCGGCCAGGCGCTGGCCGACTCGCTGCTGGAGCGCTACCGCACCGACAACGGCGAATGGCCCCAGTCCGTCGGCCTGTCGCTGTGGGGCACGAGCGCGATGCGCACCTCCGGGGACGACGTGGCCGAGGCGCTCGCGCTGCTCGGCATCCGCCCGGTGTGGGACGACGCGTCCAGGCGGGTGACGGGACTCGAACCCATCGCCCTCGCCGAGCTGGGCCGTCCCCGCATCGACGTCACCCTGCGCATCAGCGGCTTCTTCCGCGACGCCTTCCCGCATGTCGTGGGGCTGCTGGACGACGCCGTCCGGCTCGCGGCCTCGCTGGACGAACCCGACGCGGACAACCACGTACGGGCGCACACCCGTGCCGACCTCGCCGAGCACGGCGACGAACGCCGCGCCACCGTCCGGATCTTCGGCTCCCGCCCCGGCACCTACGGCGCGGGACTGCTCCAGCTGATCGACAGCCGGGACTGGCGCACCGACGCCGACCTGGCCGAGGTCTACACCGTCTGGGGCGGCTACGCCTACGGCCGCGGCCTCGAAGGCCGCCCGGCGCGGGAGGAGATGGAGACGGCGTACAAGCGGATCGCCGTCGCGGCCAAGAACACCGACACGCGCGAGCACGACATCGCCGACTCGGACGACTACTACCAGTACCACGGCGGCATGGTGGCCACCGTGCGCGCGCTGAAGGGCACCGCGCCGGCCGCGTACATCGGCGACAGCACCCGCCCGGAGACGGTGCGCACCCGCACGCTGCACGAGGAGACCTCGCGCGTCTTCCGGGCCCGGGTGGTCAATCCGCGCTGGATCGAGGCGATGCGCCGGCACGGCTACAAGGGCGCCTTCGAACTCGCCGCGACCGTCGACTACCTCTTCGGCTACGACGCCACCACCGGCGTGGTCGCCGACTGGATGTACGACAAGCTCGCGCAGACCTATCTCCTGGACCCGGAGAACCGGGAGTTCCTGGAGCAGGCCAACCCCTGGGCGCTGCACGGCATGGCGGAGCGGCTGCTAGAGGCCGAGAGCCGCGGCATGTGGGCCGAGCCGGACGCCGAGGTGCTCGCGGCGGTCCGCGAGCTGTACCTGGAGACCGAGGGGGACCTCGAGGGGAAGGCGGACGGCGCGGGCGCCGACGCCTGACGCGCCGCGCTACGAGGAGAGCAGACGTCCGCCGTCCGGCCAGGCCGGACGGCGGACGAGTTCGGCCCACTCGTGGTCGTAAGCGCCGGGCACCGTTCTGCCCGCCGAGGACCAGCGCTGCACCAGGGCCATGTAGATGGGTACGTGCGTCGCTTGACGAACCCGTTGCTGCGCCAGGGGGCGCCGTTGCTGTGTCATTGTTGCCACATCCGGCCAACGCCCCGTCAGAAGGTACGGTCACCGCCCGCGCGCACCGCTCACCCGGACCGGCGTCCCCTCGCACACCTCGGCGACCCTCATCTGAAAAGGGTTTCCGAAATCGCCGTCGAATATGACGTCAATTGACAGTCCAATTGATAACCGTGTCCATTGCAGTCTTTGGATAATCGGACGGTATGCGGTTCACTTGCCTTCGCCGCGACGGTGAGGGCGAGAGGAGTTCGGGGTGGGCGCGCACACGCATGAGGGGCACGGCGGTCACACGCACGACGGTCACACGCACGGCGTCACAGCGGGGGCGGACCGCCGCTGGCTGGCCCTCGCGTTGGCGCTGATCTGCGGATTCATGGTCGTGGAGACCGCCATCGGAATCCTCGCCCGATCGGTGGCGCTCCTGTCCGACGCCGCCCACATGCTCACCGACGCGGCGGCCATCGTGCTGGCGCTCGTCGCGATCCGGCTGTCCGCACGGCCCGCCGCCGGCGGCTACACATACGGCCTGAAACGCGCGGAAATTCTCTCGGCACAGGCGAACGGGCTGTCCCTGCTGCTGCTCGGGGCATTTCTCGGATACGAGTCGGTGATGCGGCTGATCGACCCGCCCGAGGTGAACGGCGCCCTCGTCCTGGGCACCGGACTCGCCGGCGTGGCCGTGAACTTCGCCGCGGCGTGGTGCCTGTCGCGCGCCAACCGCACCTCCCTCAACGTCGAAGGCGCCTTCCAGCACGTCCTCAACGACCTCTACGCCTTCATCGGCACCGCGATCTCCGGCCTGGTCGTCCTGACCACCGGCTTCGCCCGCGCCGACGCCATCGCCTCGCTCGTGGTCGTGGCCCTCATGGCCACCGCCGGAGTCCGCCTGGTCCGCGCCTCCGGCCGGATCCTGCTGGAGGCCGCGCCCTCCGGCGTCGAACCGGACGAGGTGGGGGACCGCCTGGTCGCCGACCCGAGGGTGGCCGAGGTCCACGACCTGCACGTCTGGCAGATCACCTCGGGCGAGGTGTCGCTGTCCTGCCATGTCCTGGTCGCGCCGGGCGGCGACTGCCACGCGGTGCGCGAGCGGCTGGAGCAGGTGCTGCGCGAGGAGTACGGCATCACCCACACCACCTTGCAGGTGGACCACGTACCCGACCAGCGGCACTGTGTGACGGCTCACGGCCGTGTGCACCGTGCCGCCCCGGCGATCGCTGAGTGACAGACGGACATGTCGGCGGCCCGGAGCGAACATCGCCGCGGGCCGCCGATACGTTTTTGCAGACTACGGAATCGGTGCGCCTGTCGGCATGCAGATGGCCAGTGCGGCGGTGGACATCAGGCAGGTGACGACGACCGTCGTGACGGCCACGGTGAGTACGGCGACCGCACTGCGAGCTCGGAACATGTGCTGAGGAAACCCTTCGACTTCGCGGGGGTATCGAATGACGTACCTGCTGCCGGGGCAGTCCTTGATCGCCCGCGTGCAGGGAGGTCATTTGATACCCATCACCGCTCGAAGATCAAGCTCTTGTTCGGGGTTCGCTCGGCACTTCGATCGAGATGATCGGGATGTATCGATCAGGCGCCTATCGCGCCATCCTTTGATCGATTGAGTCTGTTAATGATCGACTTGGCGTCTTGGCGCAGCGTTGCTGCCGTGTCGGCTCGATCGCGCCCCTCCCAGAGCTGAGCAAGAGCCTCAAGGGTCCTGGCCTCTTCGGCCGGGGCCTGGATACGTCGGGTCACGGCGAGCGCGGCTTCCAGGTGCTCGGTCGCCTTGAGCGTTCTTCCCGTCCGCAGTTCCACTTGGCCCAGGTCCCTGAGCGCCTGGGCCTCTTCCGCGGCGGCGCCGATGCGCTGCGCCAGTTCCAGCGCGGCCATGTGGTGCGCCATCGCCTCATCATCGCGTCCCGCGGCGGCCAGGGTGCGCCCCGCCTCGTTCGCCGCCACGGACTCGCTGCGTCTGTCGCCGAGTTCACGGAAGATGACCAGTGCCTCCTGGCATACGTCAAGGGCCCCGCGCAGGTCGCCGGAGCTGCGCAGCGTGTCCGCGAGGTTCATCTGGACCGTCGCCTGGTCCCAGCGGCTGCCGTTCGCGCGTGACAGGGCGAGAGCCTTCCGGTACGCGCGGCAGGCGTCATCGATACGGCCCGTCTCCCGGTAGAGCTCGGCCAGATTGTTGAGCGTGCGGCACTGACCGCGCGGATCGTCCATCTCGCGGAATCTGGTGAGCGCGTCGCGGAAGCACCCCAGCGCCTCATGATGCCGGCCGGCGCCGAGCAACATGATGCCCATGTTGTTCAGGCAGCGCGCCTGCTGCAATCGGTCCGGCTGGCCCATACGGATCGTCAGCGCCTCGTTCTCGAGCGGCAGTGCCTCCAGGCAGCGCCCCTCGTGCCAGTACGTGATGGCGAGCTGATGCAGTGCCTCGGCCTCGACCTCCCGGTCCCCCGAGGCCCGCGCGAGGATCAGTGCCCGGTCGGCGCAGGAGATGGCCG
Source organism: Streptomyces sp. XD-27 (assembly GCF_030553055.1). Classification (NCBI taxonomy): domain Bacteria; kingdom Bacillati; phylum Actinomycetota; class Actinomycetes; order Kitasatosporales; family Streptomycetaceae; genus Streptomyces; species Streptomyces sp. XD-27. Next base: position 401,326 of record NZ_CP130713.1, on the reverse strand, counting down.
AGGGGTAGTCCCCGCTGAGCGCACGTACCTCGGCCAGGTCCACCAGGGCGTGGGCCTCGGCCCGTCCGTCGCCGACGTCATGCCAGTAGGCGACAGCCTCTTGGTGGAGCGGCGTGGCGATGTTCCAGTACCCCTCGGTCCCCAGGAAGCCGGCGAGTACGTTGGCGTAGTGGGCCTGCCGCCGCGGTGAGCCGTGCATCCGGACGTACTCCAGGACCGCGAGCAGATTGGCACTCTCCGCGCTGAACCAGTCCTGCGGACCGGCGCGGTCGAGCCAGACCGGAGACTCGGGCGGCGGGTGCGCGAGATCCAGGTCTGTGCGGCAGCGATGGGGACGCAGCATGTGGTCGGCCCGGTCGGCGGTGGCGGCGTAGAAGTCGAGCAGGCGCTCCAAGGCGAGGTCCCGGACCGTGCTGTCGTCCTCGGACATCGCCAGGATCTGGGCGTACTCGCGCAACAGGTCGTGAATCCGGTACCGATGGGGCGAAGGCTCCAGGAGGAGGTGGCAGTTGATGAGGTCTTCCAGGATCCGCTCGGTGTCCTCGAGTGACCGGCCGGTGAGCGCCGCGGCGGCGTACGCGCCGAACTCCGCGCCGACGTGCAGACCAAGACGGCGGAACGCGCTTCGCTGCTCGGCGGTCAGCGAGCGATAGGAGAACTCGAATGTGCGGGCGATCTCCCGGTATCCGTCGCGGATTTCGGCGAGCCGCCCTCCCTCGCGCGCCAGCCGCCGAATCAGGTCCTTCGCGCCCCAGGACGTACGTGCGGTGAAGCGGCTCGCGGCGATTTCGATGGCGAGGGGAAGACAGCCGCACAGACGGGCGATGTGAGCCCCCTCCTCCGGCGTGACCGAGCGCTCGACGCCGACGCGATGGTTGAACAGCGCCACCGCGTCGTGCAGCGGAAGCACATCGAGAAAGATCGGCCGTACGCCTGGGAGGCCGGTGAGACGGCGTCGACTGGTGATGATCACTACTGACGGGGAGGCGCCCGGAAGCAGCGGCCGCACCTGCTCCGGGTCGGCCGCGTCGTCGAGTATCACGAAGGCGCGCCGGTCGGTCAGCAGGGTGCGCCACATCGAGGTCAGTTCGTCGAGCCCGTGGGGGATCTGCTGCACCGGTGTACCGAGGAGGCGTAACAGCTGGTGCAGCGCGGCGGTTGGGCTGAGCGGTTCCTGGAACGACGAGTGCGCGTGCAGGTCGAGGTAGATGCGGCCGTCGGGGAAGCGTTCGCGCAACTGGTGTCCGATGTGCACGGCAAGCGATGTCTTGCCGACGCCGCCCATCCCGTCGATCGCCTCCAGCGTGACGACGGAACGCGGGAGGGTGGAAGACGCGGCCAGGGCGGCGGACAGTTGACGCAGCTCGGCGTCGCGGCCCACCCAGGGGACATCGCGCGGCAGATTGTCGGGCGCGCAGACCCGCCCCGCGCCGGTGCCCTTCGCCGCCTTCGGCGGTGACAGGAGTTCGGAGGCCGGCACGCCGTTCAGAACGCCCTGCTGCAGCCGTTGGAAATCCGCCCCCGGTTCGGTGCCGAACTCGTCGCGCAACCGGCGGCTGGTCCGCTGGAGGATACCGGTGGCCTCGGCGGTGCGACCGCAGCCGTGCAGCGCGAGCACGAGGTTTCCGATGATCGTCTCGTTCGTCGGATGCGCGTTGATCAGGGCGGACAGGTTCTCCACGACCTCCTCGAAGCGGCCGAGCCGCAACTGGATGGTGCTGTAGGTCGAGGCGGCGGCCAGGCTCCGTTCGGCGAAGGTGGCGCGGATGTGCTCGACCCACTGTCCGGACAGCCCGGCCAGCGGTTCGCCGCGCCACAACCCGGCCGCCTCGTCGAGGAGGCGAAGACACCGCAGGGGGTCGTCGCCCTCCGCGAGCGCGCGGGCCTCGGCCGTGAGCCTGAGGTAGTGGTGCAGATCGACCGCGTCCGCGTCGACTTCAAGGGTGTATGTATGCGCCTTTCGGACCAGCGGCGGCGCGTCCGGCCCGCCCACCTCCTGCAGCGCGCGGCGGATGCGGGAGGCGTAGGTGTAGAGACTCGCGTGGAACCGCCGCGGCGGGGAGTCGTCCCAGACCCGGCCGGCCAGAGCGTCGAAGCTCACCGGCCGGCCCGCGTCCCACGACAGCGCGGCCAGCGTGCACCGCTCCTTCTTGGAGTTGAGTTCGCTGCGCCGGTCACCGGAGCGCAGTTCGATCGTGCCCAGAATTCGGAACTCCACCAGCGCCCCCCGGCCGGTTCGGATCCCCGCGCTGAAATGATCATGCCATGACGCCAACTTGAACAGGGTAGTGCTCAGGACAGGGGTTGTCAGCGGGGGAGGAGGGCGGGGCTGGTGACGGAGCCTGAGTTCGTCGACGAGAGCCGGGCGAGGGTGGGGAGTCCAGTGGATTCCGAGACCTCGACGGCCGGTCACAGGAACGAGATCGGCGGCGGCCATTTCTGGGGCCCTGCCGTGCAGGCGCGGGACGTGGCGGGCGGCATCCACGTGTACCAGGGCACGGCCGCACCGCAGCGGATGCCGCTGCCACGCCAGCTCCCGCCCGTACCCGCGCACTTCACCGGCCGACGACGGGAGTTGGCAGAGCTGGAGGCGCTGCGGGCCGCCCGGCACCGCAGCGCGCCACAGGTGGTGATGGTCAGCGGGCCGGGCGGCGTGGGCAAGACCAGTCTGGTCCTGGTGTGGCTGCGGCAGATCGCGCACGAGTTTCCCGACGGAGAGCTGTACGTGGATCTCGGCGGGTACTCCCCGGCGGGCCCCATGAGCCCTGGCAGCGTGCTGGACCGCTTCCTTCGGGCGCTGGGTGTCTCGTCGGTGCCGACGGAGACGGCCGAACGAACGGCTCTGTGGAGGTCGATGACAGCCGATCTGCGGTTGATCGTCATGCTCGACAACGCGTTCACCGCCGCGCAGGTACGTCCGCTGCTCACCGGGGCTCCGGGCAGCCTCGTGGTGATCACGAGCAGGAGCCGGCTGAGCGGCCTCGTCACCGACGGTGCCGGCCTCCATCAGCTGGGTATGCTCGACCCCGCGTCCGCGGTGGAGCTGCTCTCACGGGCGATCGGCGTCTCCCGGATGTCCCAGGACCCGACGGCGGCCCGCCGGGTGGCGGAGCGCTGTGCGTTCCTCCCGCTGGCGCTGTCCCTGGCCGCCGCGCATCTGGCCGCCAGGCCCCGCCATCCGGTGGCGGCGGTCGCCGAGGCGCTGGCCCGGGGCGGCGGACCGCTGGAGGCACTGAAAGTGGAGGGGGAAACCGCTGTGGGCACGGTTCTGGACGCGTCCTACCAGCAGCTGCCCGATGACGCGGCCGGCGTGTACCGGCGCATGGGAGCGCTGCCGGTCGCCGTGTTCGACCTCTCGCTCGTCACCGCGGTGAGCGGTCTCGGCGAGGAGGAGACGGAACAGCTGCTGGATGTGCTGGTCGAGGCGAACCTCGTCGAGGACCTCGGTGTGGACGCCTACCGCTTCCACGACCTCGTACGGCTGCACGCGGCCCGGCGCGGCGAGACCGACGACGGTCCGGAAGCGCGCGACACCACCCTGCGCCGCTTCGTGGACTGGTGTCTGGCGCGGGCCACGTCGGCTGAGGAACTGCTCTCGCCCAGCCACCGCAACCTGGCGCGCACCTTTGCCCACCCGCCCTCGGTCCCGGTGGCCTTCCCGGACCAGGAGACGGCTCTGGCCTGGCTGGACGCCCGTCGCTTCGACCTCATGGCGGCGGTACGGCTGTCAGCCGGGAAGGGGTGGGACGCGAGCTGCTGGCAGCTGGTCGATGCGATGTGGCCCCTGTTCCTGCGGTTGCGCCCCTACGACCTGTGGGTCGAGGCACACGAGACAGGGCTCGCCGCCGCTCGTCGCGCGGGAGACCGCGCGGGCGAGGGCCGGATGCTCACCTCCGGCGGCAACGGCCTGTGCAACGCCGGACGTGCCGAGGAGGCCTCGGCCTGGTTCGCCGAGGCGTTCGAGCACGCGAGACGTGACGGGGACCTCCGGCAGCAGGCGCAGGCTCTGCACGGGCTCGGCAAGTCCTCCCTGGGAGCGGGTTCGCTGGACAGAGCCCGGGCGTACTTCGCCCGTGCCCATGTGCTGCGCGAGTCGATCGGCTACCGGCGTGGCGCGGCACTGTCCCGGCTCTGCCTGGGCGAGGTCGCCCTGACACAGGGCGATGTGACCGGGGCTGTGGACCACCTGACCTCCGCTCACGCCGCGCTGCTGGCCGAGGGCGATGCCTATGACGCGGCACGTGCCCTGGCCCATCTCGGCCGTGCCACCGTCGGCGCCGGGGACTACGCGACGGGCGCCGGGCACCTTCGCCGGGCACTGGCGGAGTTCGAGGCCGCGGGATCCCCGCACTGGCAGGCCCGGACGCTGGAACTCCTCGGGCAGTCCGCCCAGGACTGTGCCGACCACGCGGAAGCCCGGCGGTGTTTCGCACGGTCCCTCGAGATCTACGAGCCCATCAGCCCCGCGGACTCCCGGCGGCTGCGCGACCGGCTCCGCTCGCTCGACCCGGACACGCGGCCCGGGACCTGACCGGCATGGACGTTTCCCCGGTACGACCATCGGTTGTGCCGGGGAAACGCGAAGGCTCAGCGCACGGACCGCGCGGCGACGGCGCGACGCGGAACAGGAGCCGGCGGCCCGATGCGGAGCCTGCTCGCCGTACCCGCTCTCGCCACGACGGCCGCCGCCAGCGTCGTCAGCGGGCGACCCGCCACGAGCCACCCGTGGAGGAAGGACACCAGTCCCGCGCACCGACCTGCCTCGCCTGACGGGTTGGAGCCCGGCTCGGGCAGCGCCGCGACTATCTCACCGCTCCGGGCGCCGACCACGCAGCCGCCGCCCCGCACCGCCACCGAGGCGATCAGACAGCCGGGGTGGCGGTCGAGCAGCCACCGCACCCGGGCGAACGCGAGGCCGGGGGGCGAGGAGCGCGCCCAGTGGAGCACATCGGCGCATGCCGCCCAGGCGGGATCCTGCCGTACGCCGGGATCGACGCTCAGATGAACGTCCACCGCGCCCCCGGGGGCGGCTGCGACCTCGACCGACCAGCGGGACGGGTCCGAGAGCCGTACGACCGCGCTGTGCCGCCCGGTTTCGGACGTGACGGATACGGCCAGTGCCGGGGCGGGACCCCGGATGAGGGCCCGCGTATCCGCCGGCCGGCCGGTGACCGGCGCGACCACGGCCATGCGCCGTCCCGGATGCGAGGGACCGGTGAGCGTCATGCCACTGCCTCCCCGGTCCACGAGGAGAGGGGCGGCGGGGCGGGGAGCTGCCCGGCCGCGGGGAGATACGCGGGCTGGCCCAGCCGCAGGAGCCGGTACAACAGCGCGCGCATGTTCCGGTGGAAACGGCCGGGTTCGGAGGAGATGAGTCCCGCCACGCGCGCGTGCTCCTCCGAGCGGTACTCGGCTGCCGCGTACCGCAGCTGCTCCTCCAACGGGTGCAGCGGCGACAGGGCGGGGGCGGTGAGGGCCAGTGCGGCGGCGGGCGAGGCGGGATGCACTTCCCGGTCCGGGGAGCGGGCGAGGAGGATGGGCGCGCCGGCGAGCGTGGCGTACGAGGTGACCGAGCCGTGGTCGCCGATGACCCAGTCCGCGGCGATCAGGAGCGTCTGCCAGTCGGCCTCGGGAGGCACGACCGCGACGCCCCGGCGGCGGAGGGCGGCCAACCATGCCTGCATCTGCCAACTGCTGTGTCCGGCCCACACGTTCGGGTGGACCAGCAGCGCCGTACGGTACCCGTCCCGCGGCAGCTCGCTGAGCAGCCGGGGAAGCAGGGCGTCGAAGTGGCCGAACGATGACGAGCGCCCCCATGTGGAGGCGACGACCACCAGTCCCTGCCGGTCGCCGAGACCCAGGGCCCGACGGTACTCGGCCCGGTGCGGCAGGCTGGCCGCGATCCGGTCGTAGCACGGGTCGCCGACGACCGCGGCGACGGGCAGCGCCTCGGGACACGACTGCGCCAGCTGCTCCCGGTCCTGCTCGTGCCCGAGCGCGATGGCGGCCGGCACCACCCGCCCGTCACGGACCAGATACCGGCGACTGAGCATCCCGGGCGGCCGGATGGGGTCGGCCGCCTCTGGACTCTCCGTCTCACGCAGCAGTTTGATGTGCCCGGCTCCGTGGGACAGCCGCACGAGCGGGGCGCGCACCTGCTCGATGCCGCGCGATCCGGCCGCCAACGCCAGATCGAACTCGGTCCGCACCGCCTCCTCCCAGGGCAGCACGGCCGTTCGCAGGTCCTGGAGGAGGCGGCTGACGCCGTCACCGAAGACGTGCGGTGCGATCGTGAAGGCGACCTGGATCCGCAGATCGGACTCCAGCAGCGCGCACACCTCCCGCAGCCGCTGTGCATACGTCATCGTGTGGGCGACGACCAGGACCTGCTTGCAGTCCGGCAAGGTCAGCCAGTGCCCCCGGCGGATCAGTGCGGTCCCCGTCCGCCTGCTGGCAGCAGACATGACATCCCCCCATGTCTCTCGATGCCTCTCGGTGGATGCGACTCCGTCGAGCCGCTCAGGAGGGATGCCCCGCCGCCGGGACGGAAAGCTCGCCGGGTTCTCGACGAATTCTTGCAGGCCCCCTCGGTCCCGTTTCGGTCAGTCCTCAGCCCTCACCGGCAGCAGGTTCGCTCGCCCGGCGCCACGCCGACTCGCGGAGCAGCCGCAGCCCGTTGAGGCCCACCAGTACGGTCGACCCCTCGTGGCCGGCGACCCCCAGGGGCAGCGGCAGATGACCGGCCAGGTCCCAGACGACCAGCGCGCCGATGCACACGGACGCGATCACCAGGTTCTGCACGACCAGGCGGCGGGCCCGTCGGGAGAGGGCGACGACCGCGGGTACGGTGGCCAGTTCGTCGCGGACGACGACGGCGTCGGCGGTCTCCAGGGCGAGGTCGGAACCGGCCCGGCCCATCGCGATCCCGCTGTGCGCCGCAGCCAGCGCCGGCGCGTCGTTCACGCCGTCGCCGACCACCAGGACACGCCGGCCCGCGTCCGCCCAGCTGCGTACGGCCGCCACCTTGTCCTCCGGCAGCAGTCCGGCCCGTACGTCGGTGATGCCGGTCTCGGCGGCGAGCCGGGCGGCCGCGCGTTCGTTGTCGCCGGTCAGCAGGGCCGGGGTGGTGCCGGTCAGCCGACCGAGGGCGGCCACCGCCTCGGCGGCCCCCGGGCGCGGCCGGTCGGCGAAGGCCAGCACCGCGACGGGCACGCCGTCCGCCAGCACCACCACGGCGGTACGGCCCGCCTCCTCGGCCTCGGCGACGGCGCGGCGCGCCCGGGTGAGCCGTACCCGGTCCGTGCCCGTCCCGTCGGACAACAGCGCGTCAGGGCGGCCCACCTCGACGGTGACGCGCGCGACCCGCGCTCGGACGCTCCGGCCGGGCACCGAGGAGAAGTCGCGCGCCCGCTCCAGAGGCAGCCCCCGGTCGCGCGCCGCGGCGACCACGGCGCGTGCCAGCGGGTGCTCACTGCCGTGCTCGGCGGCCGCGGCGAGGGCGAGCACGCCGTCCTCGTCGAGGAGGGCCTTCTCGTCGACTACGGAACCCTCGTCGACCACGGACCCCTCGTCACGTGCGGAACTCTCGCCGAGCGCCCTGTCCCCGTCGGACGCGGATCCGGACAGCACCTGTACCCGCACGACGACGGGCGCGCCCTCGGTGAGCGTGCCGGTCTTGTCCAGCGCCACGTGGTCCACCGCGCCCAGCCGCTCCATCACCACCGCCGACTTGACCAGGACGCCGTGCCGCCCGGCGTTGGCGATCGCCGACAGCAGCGGCGGCATGGTGGCCAGCACCACCGCGCACGGCGAGGCCACGATCATGAAGGTCATGGCCCGCAGCAGCGTCGGCGTGAAGTCCGCGCCGAACGCCAGTGGCACCGCGAACAGCGCGAGGGTCGCGGCCACCACGCCGACCGAGTACCGCTGTTCGACCTTCTCGATGAACAGTTGCGTGCGCGCCTTGGTCCCGGCGGCCTCCTCGACCATCGCCACGATCCGCGCGAGCACCGACCCCGAGGCGTCGCGGTCGACGCGCACCCGCAGCGCACCGGTGCCGTTGAGCGTGCCCGCGAACACCTCGTCGCCGGCGCTCTTGGCGACCGGCAGCGGTTCGCCCGTGATGGTGGCCTGGTCCACCTCGCTGGCGCCGCCGACCACGGTGCCGTCGGCGGGCAGCCGTTCCCCGGGACGTACCAGCACCGTGTCGCCGACGCGCAGAGCGGCGACGTCCACCTCCTCCTCGCCGTCCGGTGCGGACAGCCGTACCGCCCGCGCCGGGGCCAGATCCAGCAGGCCGCGTACGGAGTCGGCGGTGCGCTCGGTGGCGAGCGCCTCCAGCGCGCCGGACACCGCGAAGATCACGATCAGCAGTCCGCCGTCGAGGAACTGGCCGATGGCCGCGGCCCCGAGCGCCGCGACGACCATCAGCAGATCGACGTCGAGGGTTTTGTCTCTCAGTGCGCACAGCCCGGCCCAGCCGGGCTCCCAGCCGCCCGCCGCGTAGGCCAGCGCGTACAGCGGGCCCCAGGTCCAGGCGGGGGCGCCCGCGAGATCCAGCGGCAGGGCCAGGAGGAAGGCGAGGGCGGACAGCGCCGCCCAGCGGACTTCCGGCAGCGCGGCCGCGCGGGTGCGGCGCGGGGCCACGGGCGCCGGGTGGCGCGGGACGGACAAGGGCCGGTCGTCGACCAGCTCGGAGGTCATCGAGGGGTACCTCTTCCTGGGTTCCTGGCAAGGGCGGGGGCATCCGTCGCCACGGGGCGACGGGACACCGCCACCATAGCGGAACACATGAAGAGGTCTTCAAGTGTTGCCATGGATACGATGACCTGCATGGGACATGGAGTAGACGGCCGCACCACCCCGGTCACGCTGCTGGACGCGGAGGCCGCCGCCACGATCGCGGCGACGCTGCAGGCGCTGGCCACCCCCTCCCGGCTGATGATCCTCACGCGGCTGCGCCAGGGTCCGTGCCCGGTCACCGAGCTGGCCGAGGCGGTCGGCATGGAGCAGTCCGCCGTCTCCCATCAGCTGCGGCTGCTGCGCGCGCTGGGGCTGGTCACCGGCTCCCGCCGGGGCCGCCGCATCGTCTACAGCCTCTACGACAACCATGTGGCGCAGTTGCTGGACGAGGCGGTCTACCACATCGAGCATCTGCGGCTCGGCGCCCGCGACCTGCCGGCGGAGAGGGACTGACGGGCCGTCGGCGTCATTCGGCCGCGTGCTCGCGCCGCACCGGCGGCAGGAAGTCGCGGATGAGCGTGCGGTGCCACCAGGCGCCGGTCGCGCGCAGCTCGCGCCAGGTGGTGAACCGGTACAGGTAGACGCGCGCGCGGACGTACCGCGGCGGAGCGCCGGGGAAGGGGTTCACCCGCAGCAGCCGCAGCGTCGCCCGGTCGTTCTCCAGCAGCCGCGCGACCAGCGGTACGAACCAGGAGCTCGCATAGACCGGGGAGAGCCCGGCGAACCACATCAGCCAGTCCAGCCGCAGGTGGTACGGGGCGAACTGGCGCGGCACCCGGCGCACGTCACCGGGCTTGCCCTTGAACTCGTACTCCTTCCACACCGTGTCCTCGGTGACCACCACCTCGTCGGTGCCCTCGATCACCACCTCCTGCCGGGTGCGGCTGATGCTGCCGAACGCGCCGTAGGCGTTGACCAGATGGAGCGGAGTGAAGGAGTAGTTCATCAGTTGGCCGCCGGACATCAGGTTGCGGGCGGGCCAGTAGCTGAGCACGAGCACGAACGCGGTGAGCGCGAGGACCAGCACCTCGTACCAGACCGGGGCGTCCGGCAGCCCCCGCGGCTCGGGCAGCGGCAGCACCTCGGCGGCGCGGCGGCCGTCGACGGCGGACAAGGCGAGCAGGATCGTCAGCCAGTTCAGCCAGGAGAAGTTGCCCGAGAGCACCAGCCACAGCTGCGTGACGACCATCAGCCCGGCCGCCACGCTCGCGACCGGCTGCGGAGTGAACAGCAGCAGCGGCATGCCCAGCTGCGCCACGTGGTTGGCGCCCGTCTCGACCCGGTGCAGCGGCCGCGGCATCCGGTGGAAGAACCAGCTCAGCGGGCCCGGCATCGGCTGGGTCTCGTGGTGGTAGTACAGGCAGGTCAGATCGCGCCAGCAGCGGTCGCCGCGCATCTTGATCAGCCCGGCGCCGAACTCGACGCGGAACAGCACCCAGCGCAGCAGCCACAGCACCAGCACCGGCGGCGCGACCTCGTCGTTGCCGAGGAACACCGCGAGGAACCCCGTCTCCAGCAGCAGCGACTCCCATCCGAAGGCGTACCAGACCTGCCCCACATTGACGATCGACTGGTACAGCGCCCACAGCGCCGTCCACATCAGCATCGACACCCACAGCGGCACGGCGTCGGCGGCGCCCGCCATGACGGCCGCGGCCAGCGCCGCGCCCAGCCAGGCGCACCCCGCGAACAGGCGGTCCGAGTACCGCAGATGGAACAGGCTGGGGGAGCGGCGGAACGGCGTGCGGCTCACGAAGTCGGGCACCGGCAGCATCCCCCGCTCGCCGATCAGCGCCCGGAACTGGAGGGCCGCCGCCACGAAGGCGACCACGTAGACGGCGGCCAGGCCCCGCTGGAAGACCAGCCGGCTCAGCCAGTAGTCGGATGACGTGAACCACTCCATGCCCTGGTGCCTACCATCCCCGCCGCACCGGGGGGACGCGGTGCGACGGGGCGGCAGGGAAGTTCATTCACACGGCTTCACACGGCTGCACACCGCTTCACGAGGCGGGGGCGCCCGGCTCCGGAAGTCCCGGGCCCTGGCAGCGCACATCGGCCGCCGGTACCGACCCGCCGACCAGGTACGCCGCCGCGGCGGCGTCCACGCAGACGTTGCCCCGGCTGGCGAAGACGCCGTGCGAGTAGTCGTCGTACAAGGTCACCAGCCGGGAGCCGGGCAGCGTACGGCGCAGCTCCCGGGCCCCCGCGATCGGGGTGACCGGGTCGTGCTCGGAGGCGATCAGCAGCAGCGGCGGCACGTCCGGGCCGCCGAGCGGGGTACGGCGCGCGGGTCGGTGCGGCCAGAAGGCGCACACCGACGCCTCGATGCCGGTGAGCACCGGCTGCGGATCGGCCCGGCGCAGCCGGCGGATGTCGGGCAGCAGCCGGTCCGGATCAGGGCCCGGCCCGTCGGCGCACTTCACCGCGCGGTTGGCCGCCTCGTACGTGCGTGAGTCGGGGCCGTCGAACGGCGCGGCCGGGCGCAGTCCGGCCACGGTGCCGTCCCGGAGGTAGGCGCGCAGGGCCTCCGCCAGCGGGGTCCAGCGCTCGGTCCGGCCCAGCGCCCGGTAGACCGCCCGGTCGAACCCGGCCGCGCCGAAGCCGTCCACCGGCCGGTCCGCGAGGCCGTCGCGCACCCGCTGGTACGCGGCGCGGACGGCGGCCGCGGTGCCGCCGAGCCCGAAGCGCTCGTGGTGTTCCGCGATCCAGCCGAAGAGGACCGCGCGCTGGTCCAGCAGCGCCCGGCTCTGCCGCAGGTCGAAGTCGTACCAGTCCCACGGGCCGACGACGCTGTCCAGCACCATCGCGCCGACCCGCCGCGGATACCGGGCCGCGTACGCCGCGCCCAGGTAACTGCCGTACGACACGCCCAGAAAGGCGATCCGGGGCTCGCCGAGGGCGGTGCGTATCGCGTCCATGTCGCGGACCGTCTCCGCCGTCGACAGATGCGGCAGCGCCTCGCCCGTTCCCGCCGCGCAGTCGGCGGCCATCCGGTGCAGCGCGTCGAGGTGGGCCCGCTCGGCGGTGCGGCCGCGCGGCACCGGATCGGCCCCCGGGCTGTCGAACAGCCCGCCCATCGGTCCGCAGTCCGCGGGCGCGCTGCGGCCGGTGCCCCGCGGGTCGAAGCCGATGACGTCGTAGGAACGGCGCACGCTCGCGGGCAGCTTGGCGCGCTTGGTGACGGCGTACGGCAGCCCCGAGCCGCCCGGGCCGCCGGGGTTGACCAGCAGGACGCCGCGCCGCTCGGCGGGGGTGCCGGAGGCGGGGACGCGCGAGACGGCGATGTCGATGTGGCGGCCGCCGGGGTGCCGGTGGTCCAGCGGGACGCGCAGGGTGCCGCACTCCACCCGGTCCGGCGGGGGAGGGGCGGGGACGGAGGCCGGGCAGGGCCCGAAGGCGATGGCGGGGGGCTGTGGTCCGGCGACGGCGGTGGGGGTGAGGACGGTCGCGCCGACGGCAAGTGCGCCCAGCAGGGCGGCGCGTCGGGTGGCGGTGGGGGTCACGGGTCTCGCAATCGGGGCAGGCATGGTCCAGTCAGATGACAATGAAAATGATTATCGTTAATGTGGGGGCTCGGTCAAAGCTTCGAAACGAAGCTCCGGGACCAATCCTCGAGACGAAGGAGAGTCGTGGGTCATCTGCTGATGGTCGAAAGCTGGGTCGGGTCGATGAGCAGGCTGCTCCCGCGGGCGCTGCGCGAGAGCGGCCACGAGTTCACCTTCCTCACTCGCGACCTGCACCACTACCTGCGCTCGGCCCCCGAAGGAACGGCCCACCCGCTGCTCTCGGCGCGCAACGTCCTCACCGCCGACACCAACGACCTCGACACGCTGCTGCCCCGCATCGGCGAGCTGCACAAGGTGCTGCGCTTCGACGGCGTGCTGACCTCCTGCGACTACTACCTGCCGACCGTCGCCCGCATCGCCGCGTACCTCGGCCTCCCCGGACCCGCTCCCGACGCCGTCGCCGACGCCTGCCGCAAGGACGCCACCCGCCGGGCCCTGGCCGCCGCGGGCGTGCCCGGCCCGCGCTTCGCGGTCTGCGACGACTGGGCGGCCACTGTCCGGTCCGCCCGCGAGATCGGCTACCCTCTCGTCCTCAAGCCGGTCGACCTGTGCGCCGGGATGTACGTACGCCGCGTCGACGACGAAGCCGCGCTGTCCGCCGCCTACCGGGCGCTCGCCGACTTCCCCGTCAACGCGCGCGGCCAGCGGCGCGCCCCCCAGGTGCTCCTCGAAGAACTCCTCGACGGACCCGAAGTAAGCGTCGAGACCGTCTCGTTCCGCGGCGCCGCGCACGTCGTCGGCGTGACCGACAAGAGCGTCGGCGGCGCCCCGGCGTTCATCGAGACCGGCCACATGTTCCCCGCCCCGCTCGCCGGGGCCGACGCGGCCGCGGCCGCCGACACCGCGCTGGCCGCCCTGGCCGCCCTCGGCCTGGACGACGTCGTCGCCCACACCGAGATCAAGCTCACCACCCGCGGCCCGCGCGTGGTCGAGGTCAACCCACGGCCCGCCGGCAACCGCATCACCGAACTCGTCCGGCACGTCACCGGCATCGACCTTGCCGCCGCCTTCGTGGACGTGGCCCTGGGCCGCGAGCCCGACCTGGCGGTACAGGAGACCGGCGCGCGCAGCGCCGCCATCGGCTTCCTGGTGCCCGCCACCGCAGGCGTGCTGGAGCGCATCGACGGCACCGGCGCCCTCGACGGCGCCCCCGGCGTGCTGGAGGTCCAACTCGCAGAGCCCGGCACGGATGTGAGGGCCGCGGGCAGCAACAACGAGTACCTGGGCCACGTCATGGCCACCGACCCCGCCGGCGGCGGCCGGGCCCGCGCCCACGTCGAGTCCCTCATAGCCGGTCTGCGGCCCTGTGTGGTGAGTCGATGAGTGCCTACGAGGACCTCATACGCCGGGTGCGGGCCGGGGCGCTCGGCCCCGACCCGGCCGGGACGTACGTCTCCGTCGCCTTCACCACCAGCCAGGCCGTACGCCACGAAGGCCGAGACGGCGGCTACCGCAACGAGGTGCTGAGCCTGCGGCTCGCCGAGGCCGTCGGCTCCTGCGCCGTCGAACCCGGCGAACTGCCCGCCACCACCCTCGACGACTGCGTCGGCACCGACATCGCCACCCTGCTCGACCATCCGCTGCCGCCGGTCAGGACCGCCGCCCTCGACGCGTACCTGATGCACGCCGCCCCGCACACCCGACCCGGCAGCGGCGCCCGCCCCTGGCCGCTGCCCGCCGGCAGCTCGCTGGAGAAGTCCCGCGCCCGCGCCCACGCCGTCGTCGGCCTGCTCGACCTGCCGCCCGGCAGCACCGTCCTCGTCGTCGGCGTCGTCAACTCCCTCCTCGAGGCGCTGCGCTCCCGCGGGCTGGCTTACGTGCCCTGCGACCTCAAGGGCGGAACCACCGAATGGGGCGAGCCGGTCCGCACCGACGCCGCCGCCGAACTCGCCCGCTGCGACGGGGTCCTCGCCTCCGGGATGACCCTGGGCAACGGCACGTTCGAGACCCTGCGCGCGCACGCCGCCCGGCACGGCACACCGCTGGTGATGTTCGCCCAGACCGGCAGCGCCGTCCTGCCGCACTTCCTCGGGGACGGGGTCACCGCCGTCTGCGCCGAGCCCTACCCGTTCTTCTGGCTCGACGGCGGCCCCGGCTTCGTCTACCGCTACGGAGGTGCCCCGTGACCGCCGCCGCGCCGACCGCCATCGCACCGTGTACCACCGCCAACCCCGACCTGCTCGCCCTCCTCGGCCGCACCCCGCTCGCCCGGATCAGCTGCGACCTGCCCTGCCCCCAGCCCGGCTTCTGGGCCAAGCTCGAAGGGCTCGGCGCCGGCGGCATGAAGGCGCGCGCCGCCGTCTCCATGCTGCTCGGCGCCCGGCGGCGCGGCGAATTGCGCCCCGGCGCGCCCGTGGTGGAATCCACCTCCGGCACCCTCGGCATCGGGCTCGCCTTCGCCGGACAGGCCCTGGGCCACCCCGTCGTCCTCGTCGGCGACGCCGAACTCGAACCCTCGATGCGGCGGTTGCTGCGCGCCCACGGCGTCCGCCTCGAACTCGTCGACCGCCCGGCCGCCGCCGGCGGCTGGCAGGCCGCACGCCTGGCGCGGCTGCGCGCCCTGCTCGCCGAACTCCCCGGCGCCTACTGGCCCGACCAGTACAACAACCCCGACAACGTCGCCGGATACGCCTCACTCGCCACCGAACTCACCCACCAGCTCGACCACATGGACATCCTCGTGTGCAGCGTCGGCACCGGGGGCCACAGCGCGGGCGTCGCCGCCCCGCTGCGCCGCCGCTGGCCCGCGCTGCGGCTCATCGGCGTGGACGCCACCGGCTCGACCATCTTCGGCCAGCCCGCCCGCCCCGCCTGATGCGCGGCCTGGGCAGCAGCATCCACCCGCGCAACGTCGCCTACGACGCCTTCGACGAGGTGCACTGGGTCGGGCCCGCCGAATCCGCCGACTGCTGCCGCCGACTGGCCCGCGACAACTTCGTCAGCGGCGGCTGGAGCACCGGCGCCGTCGCGCTCGTCTCGGCCTGGGCCGCCCGCGTGCACCCCGGCGCCGTCGTCGCCACCGTCTTCCCCGACGGCCCCCAGCGGTATCTCGGCACCGTCTACGACGACGACTTCACCGCCGCCCACGGCATCGGCCCGGGCAGCGCCGCCACCCGGCCGGTGGAGCTCCGGCACCCGCACGCCGCCGAGGCCGCCGGCTGGGCCCGCTGCGCCACCGTCGTCGACCCGCTGAGCGGCGGCGAGGTGCCGTACCCCCACACCGCACCGGAGTCCACCTGATGAAGACCACCCTGCGCACCGTACGGCTGGAGCTGACCGAGCCGCTGCGGATATCCCGCTCCACCATGGCCGCCCGCGACGCCGTCTGGATCAGCGTCGAACACGGCGGCCTGCGCGGCTGCGGCGAGGCCGTCGCCAGCGCGTACTTCGGCCTCGACGCCGCGACCCTGACCCGGTTGATGAGCGACGCCGCCGTCGAGCTCGGCCGCTTCCCCGACCCGGAGACGGCGCTGGCCGCCTTCCGCGACGGCGACCTGATCGCGGACGGCACCCCGCCCGCGGCCGTCGCCGCCGTGGAGTCGGCGCTGCTCGACCTCGTCGGCAAGCGCGCCGGATGCGCCGTCCACCAACTGCTCGGCGGCTTCACCGCCCCCGCCGCCGCGACCGCCCGCACCATCGGCATCACCGAGCGGGCGCGCGCCGCCGTCCAGGCCCGCTGCCTGGCCGACAGCGGCTTCACCCTGCTCAAGGTCAAGGCGGGCACCCCCGACCCGGACGACGACCTCGCCCGCGTGGCGGCCATCCGCGACGCCGCCCCGCACGTGAGGCTCCTGCTGGACCCCAACGGCGCCTGGAGCCCCGCCGACGCCGAGACCCTGATCCCGCGCTTCGCCGACCTCGGAGTCGAGGCCGTCGAGCAGCCCACCGCCCCCGGCGACCCCGAAGCCCTCGCGAAACTCGCCGAGCGCTCCCCGCTGCCCGTCATCGCCGACGAGGACGCGGTGGGTTACGAGGACGCCCGCCGCCTCGCCGGGCGCGTCCACGGCGTCAACGTCAAGCTCGCCAAGTGCGGCGGCGTCCACGCCGCCCTGCGGATCGCCGAACTCCTCGCGGGCAGCGGCACCGACCTGATGCTCGGCTGCCTCACCGCCAGCTCGCTGGGCATCGCCCCCGCCGTCCACCTCGCCGACCGCGCCCGCTGGACCGACCTCGACGGGCACCTGCTGCTCGCCCACGACCCGTGGACCGGCATCGGCGGCACCGACGGCACCGTACGGGCGAACGGCCGCGCCGGACTCGGCGTACGGCCCAGCGGCACCGGCCACCAGCACCAGCCCACAGCCCTCGGAAAGGCACCCAACCCGTGAAGACCTGGCGTGAGATGCGCGGCTTCCCGCTCGCCATCCGCCTCCTCCTGATCAACCAGCTCGGCGTCAACACCGGCTTCTACCTGCTCATCCCCTATCTCGCCACCCACCTCGGCGAGGACCTGGGGATGTCCGCGGCGGTCGTCGGGATCGTGCTCGGCGTCCGCAACCTCAGCCAGCAGGGCCTGTTCATCGTCGGGGGCTCGGCCGCCGACCGGCTCGGCGCACGCGGCGTCATCATCGCCGGCTGCGCGCTGCGCACCGCCGGCTTCGCGCTGTTCGCCCTCGGCGACGGGCTGCCGGTGCTGCTCGCCGCCTCCGTGCTCAGCGGACTGGCCGGAGCCCTGTTCAACCCGGCCGTCCGTGCCTACCTCGCCCAGGAGGCCGGAGACCGCAAGGCCGAGGCGTTCGCCCTGTTCAACGTCTTCGCCACCACCGGCGCGCTCATCGGCCCGCTGCTCGGCAGCGCGCTGCTCCTGGTGGACTTCCGGCTCTCCGCGCTCACCGCCGCCGCCATCTTCGCCGTGCTCACCGTCGCCCAGGCGCTCGTCCTGCCCGCCCGCGAGGTGCCCCCGGCCGGCGGCAGCGTCCTCGGCGACTGGCGCGAAGTCCTCGGCAACCGGACGTTCCTCGCCTTCTCCCTCGCCATGGTCGGCATGTTCACCATGGAGAACCAGCTGTACCTGCTGCTGCCCGACGGAGCCCGCCGCGCCACCGGCTGGGACGGCGCGGCCGGGCTGGTGTTCCTCGTCGGCACCGCCGCCAACCTCGCCCTCCAACTGCGCATCACGCGGGCGCTGAAGGAGCGGGGCAGCCGCGCCCGGTGGATCGGCGGCGGACTCGCCCTGATGGGGCTGGCGTTCCTCCCGCCGCTGCTGACCGCCGCCGGGAGCGGCGCACCGGACGGCACCACCGCCGCCGCCCTCGCCCTGCTGCCCGTCCTCGGCGGAGCCCTGCTGCTCTACCTCGGCGCCATGATCGCCCAGCCGTTCGTGATGGAGCTCATCCCCGCCTTCGGGCGCGCCGAACTCACCGGCACGTACTTCGGGATCTTCTACGTCGTCTCGGGCGTCGCCGCGGCCCTCGGCAACACCGCCGTCGGCTGGGCCATGGACGCGGGCGACCACGGCGGCGCGGCCTGGCTGCCCTGGCTGTGCTGCGCGGGCTTCGGGCTCGCCTCCGCCGCCGGGGTCGCCTGGCTGCACCGGCTGCGCGCCCTCCCGGCGCCGCCGGCCCCGGTCCCCGTACCGGCGACGGCGTGAGAGGAACCCCATGACCGCCACGCACCGCACGAACGGATCTCCCGTGACCGCGCCGAACGGATCTCCTGTGACCCCCCGGAACGGCACGAGCGGATCCCGCCTGACCGCCACGGACAACACGAGCGGAAACCTGCTCACCGACCACCCCGCCCTGTACGAGGCGCGCTTCCCCGACCCCGACCGGCTCGCCGCCCGCTGGGCCGAGGACCGGCTGCGGCGGTACGGCGCCGGGCCCCGCGTCCTGGACCTGGGCTGCGGCACCGGCCGGGACGCCGCCCATCTGCACGCGGCCGGACGGCGCGTCGTCGCCGCCGACGTCTCCGACGCCATGCTCGACCACGCCCGCGCCCACCACCCCGGGCCCGACTACCGCCACGCCGACCTGCGCGACTTCGACCTGTCCGAACTGGGCGGGCGCCCCTTCGACGCCGTCGTCTGCCTGGACAGCGCCTTCCTGTACTGCCACACCAACGACCAGCTCGACGGCATGCTGCGCAGCTGCCGCGCCGCGCTGGCCCCCGGCGGGCTGCTGGTGGCCGAAATGCGCAACGGGGCGTTCTTCCTCGGCAGCACCGAACTCCTCGACGCACCCGCCGTCAGCCGCTTCACCTGGCAGGGCACCGGCTACCGGTCCGTCACCACGCTGCGGGTCGACCGCGCCGCGCAACTGCTCAGGCGCCGGCGCGTGTGGACCGCCGACGACGGCACGCCGCCGGTCGAACAGCACTCCGCGTGGCGGCTGCTCTTCCCCCAGGAACTGCGGTACGTGCTGGCCGCGCACGGCTTCACCGTGCTGGCGCTGTACGACGGCCCCGGCCCGCGCACGGAACCGCCCTGGCGGCCGGGGGACCCATCGACGTCGTCCACGGCCGACGGAGACCGGCTGCATGTGATCGCCCGGCTGGCGCCGGACGGACCCAACCCCCTCTGAGGAGAACCCCGCATGAACACCACCCCCGACCACACCGCCCTCGACCACACCACGCGGTACCCCGGTCTGCGCCGCCGCGGCTTCCTCGCCGCCACGGGCGCCGTCGGTGCCGCCGGGCTCGGCGGCCTCGCGCTCACCGGGTGCGGCTCGTCCAAGCCGTCGGAATCCGGCGCGGCGGACGGCAAGCCCAAGCCAGGGGGCCGACTGCGGGCCGCCTTCGCGGGGGAGGAGCCGGCGAGACCCTCGACCCGCACATGACCAACCTGTTCGCCGACGCCGCCCGCGCCAAGGCCCTGTTCGACAAGCTCGCCGACTACGGCTCCGACATGGCCGCCGTCCCCCGGCTCGCCGCCACGTGGGAGCCGAACGCCACCCTGGACCGCTGGACGGTCACCCTGCGCGAGGCGACGTTCCACGACGGCAAGCCGGTCACCGCCGACGACGTCCTCTCCAGCTACCGACGCATCGCCGACCCGAAGCGGGCCTTCCGCGCCAAGGCGTCCCTGGAACCCATCGACCTCGCCGCCAGCCGCGCCAAGGGCAAGCGCGTGATCGAGTTCCGGCTCAAGCGGCCCACCGCCGAATTCCCCAACGTGCTCGCCGCGTTCGGCGCGTACATCGTGCCCAAGGGCGCCGAGGAGTTCGACAAGCACCCCATCGGGTCCGGGCCCTTCCGCTTCGTCTCCTTCGCGCCGGGCCGGTCCACCGTCCTCAAGGCGTACGGCGACTACTGGGAGGGCGCGCCCCACCTCGACGAGCTGGAGTTCGTCGTCGCCAACGAGGAGTCCGCCCGGATCAACGCGTTGCTCGGCGGCCAGATCGAGTACGCCCACGAGCTCAACCCTGCCACCGCCCGCGCCCACGAGGGCAACGGCCAGGTCGAGATCGTGCGCCTGCGCAACAGCGCCATGCAGGGCTTCGCCATGAAGACCGACCGCGCGCCCTTCGACGACAAGCGCGTCCGCCAGGCGTTCTTCCTCATCGCCGACCGCCAGGAGCTGGTCGACGGCGCCCTGTCCGGCGCCGGCGAGATCGGCAACGACCTGTTCGGCAAGGGGTACCAGTACTACGCCGACGGGCTGCCGCAGCGCGAACAGGACCTGGACCGCGCCCGGCACCTGCTCAAGCAGGCCGGAGCCGAGGACCTGCGGGTCACCCTCGACACCTCCGAGGTCGCCGCCGGGTTCACCGAGGCCGCGGCCGTCTTCCGGGACCAGGCCGCCAAGGCGGGCGTGAAGATCGAGGTCAGGACGGGAGCCAAGGACAGCTACTGGGCCGACATCCTCGACTCCGGCACCCTGTGCTGCTACCGCTCCGGCGCCATGCCCATCGAGTCGCACATCTCCCAGCGGCTGCTCACCGGCTCCACCACCAACGCCACCCACTGGAAGCACAAGGACTTCGACGCCCTGTACCAGCAGGCGCAGTCCACCAAGGACCCCAAGGCACGCGCCGCGGTGTACGAGCGCATGCAGCGCCGCCTGCACACCGAAGGCGGCTTCCTGATCTGGGGCTTCGCCGACTGGATCGTCGGCACCGCGCGCAACGTCAAGGGCGTGGCGCGCAAGGCCCCGGCCAACACCCTGGACTGGGCGCGCTTCGACAAGGTGTGGCTCGCGTGAGGAACCTGCGTTCCTGGCTCGTCCGGCGGCTGATCCTCGGGTGCCTGCAGATCGTGGCCGTCGTGGCCCTGGTCTTCGCGCTCACCGAGGCGCTGCCGGGCGACGCCGCCACCTCGCTGGCCGGCGACCAGCCCGACCCCGCACGGATCGCCGCCATCCGCGAGGCCATGGAGCTGGACCGGCCCGCCCTGGAGCGGCTGGCCGACTGGGCCGCCGGAATGCTGCACGGCGACTTCGGCACCTCGCTGGCCTCCGGTCGGCCCGTCACCACCTACCTGTCCGGCGGATTCGGGCCCACGCTGCTGCTCGCCGGGCTCACCCTGGCGCTGCTGGTGCCCCTCTCGGTGGGCCTCGGCGTGCTCGCCGCGCGCCGCGAGGGCGGCTGGGCCGACCGACTGGTCAGCTCGGCGACCCTGGGGATCTACGCCGTACCGGAGTTCGCCTTCGGCGTGCTGCTGGTCACGGTCTTCGCGCTGCGCCTGGACTGGCTGCCGCCGACCGCCGTCGGCTACGGCACGGACCTGGCGGGCCACCCGGCCGTCCTGGTGCTGCCCGTCCTGGTGCTGCTGTCCCGGCCCGTGTGCTCCATCAGCCGCCTCGTCCGCGCCGGCATGATCGACGCGCTGGCCTCGCCGTACGCCGCCCAAGCGCGCCGCTACGGCGTCTCCGGAGTCCGCGTGCGCTACACCCACGCCCTGCCCAACGCCGTCGTCCCCGCCGCCCAGCAACTGGCCCGCACCGTCGACTGGCTGCTGTGCGGAGTGATCGTGGTGGAGGCGCTGTTCGTCATCCCCGGCCTCGGCACGGTCCTGATGGACGCGGTCGCCGCCCGCGACGTGCCGGTGGTCCAGGGGCTCGCGGTGGTCTTCGGCCTGATCGCCGTCGTCCTCAACCTCGGTGCCGACCTGGTCGCCCACCGCCTCGCCCCAGGTCGGGGGTGGCGGCGTGACCGGCCGTATGTCTTCCGCGAGGACGCGTGGATTCTGGGCGAGGACGCCTACCACTGCCGCGGCGACACGTACGTCGTCCCCCGGCCCTGCCCGCGACGCGCGCGGCGCCGCGACGCGTACGTCTCCCGGCGCGGGCCGCGACGCGCGCGGCGCCGCGACACGCACATCTCCCGGCCCCGGCCGCTACGCGCTCGGCGCCGTACTCGCCGGTGTCCCCCTGCTGCTGGCCCTGATCGGCCCGCTGTTCGCGGGCGAGCCCGGCAGGCGCGCGCCGTCCTTCACCCTCGGCGGCGGGCACTGGCTCGGCACCGACTTCGTCGGCCGCGACGTGTGGCGCCAGGTGCTGCTCGGCGGACAGTCGGTCGTGCTCGTCGCGCTCGCGGCCACCGCGCTCGCCTACGCCGCCGCGCTGCCGCTCGGGCTGGGCGCCGCCCTCACCCACCGGCCGTGGCTGGAGGACCTGCTGATGCGTCCGCTGGATGTGCTGCTCGCCGTGCCCTCCCTGCTGGTGGTGCTGCTCGTCGCCTCCGTCTACGCACCCGGCGCCGCCGGACTGGTGCTGCTGGTCGCGGCGGTCAACGTGCCCGACGCGGCCCGCATCGCGCGCGCCACGGCGGCGGAGGCGGCCGCCCGCCCGGCTGTCGAGGCGCTGCGGATGCAGGGCGAGAGCTGGGCGCGGATCGCCCTCGGCTACGTCGGCCGCTCCACGCTGCGCACCCTCGCCGCGGACGCGGGCGTCCGGCTCACCGGCGTGCTCTACCTGGTGGCCACCGCCGCCTTCCTCGGAGTGGGCGTGGCACCCGACGCCGCCGACTGGGCGGTGATGGTGGACCGCAACCGCACCGGACTGTTCGTCCAGCCCTGGGCTGTCGTGGTGCCCGCCCTGCTGATCGTCGCCCTGTCGATGGGCACCAACCTGCTGTTCGACGCGGCCCTGGCGCACCGCGGACCAAGCCGGCGCCGGCGCACGGGAAAGGAGACACACCGGTGAGCGCGGTGGCCCGGATCACGGACCTGCGGGTCGAGGTCGACGGCAGCGCGATCGTCGACGGGGTGAGCCTCGCGGCCCGGCCCGGCGCGGTGACCGCGCTGGTCGGCCCGTCCGGCAGCGGCAAGACCACGACCGGCCTGGCGCTGCTCGGCGAGTACCCGGCCGGCGCCCGGGTCACCGGCGAGGTCCAGGTGGTCGACGGGCTGGTCGGCTACGTGCCGCAGCACCCGGCGGCCGTCCTCAACCCGGTCCGCCGCGTCGGCGCCCTCCTGCACGACATCGCCCGCACCCAGGTACGGACGCTGCCCCGCGGGCCGCGGCGGGCGGCCGCGCGCGAACGGGTGCTGCGCGCCCTCGAACTGGCCCAGCTCCCGGACGGCGCCGAACTGCTGCGCCGCTACCCGCACCAGCTCTCCGGCGGCCAGCAGCAGCGCGTCGTCATCGCCCAGGCGCTGCTGCTCGGCGCGCGGGTCGTCGTCGCCGACGAGCCGACCACCGGCCAGGACGCGCTCACCAAGCGGCGCATCGTCGACGAACTGGCGTCGGTCGCCGCCCAGGGCATCGCGGTCGTCCTGCTCAGCCACGACCTGGCCGTCGTACGGGAACTCGCCGACGACGTCGTGGTGATGAAGGACGGCCGGGTCGTGGAATCGGGCCCCGCCGACCGGATCTGGAACGCCCCACGGCACGCGTGGACCCGCCGCCTCCTGTCCACCGAGTCCCGACCCTTGCCGACGCCGCGCACGGACGAGCCCGGCGCCGAGGCCCGCCCGGAGCCGCACGCGCAGGAGCTCGGAGTTGAGGCCCGCCCGGAGCCGCCGCCTGCCGGGCTCGCCACTGACGCTCGGCCCCCGCTGCCAGCGCGCGCGCACCAGTTGGGCGCCGACGCCTGCTCTCGCGCGGAGGAGCTCGGGGCATCGCCCGCCCGGAGCCGCCGCGCGAGGAGCCCGCCACCGGCCCGCGCCCCCTGCTGACGGTGCGCGCGCTGACGGCCCGGCACGGCTCCACCGCCGTGCTGCGGGACGCGGCGCTCACGGTCGCCGCGGGGGAGTGCCTGGCCGTCGTCGGGCGTTCCGGGAGCGGCAAGACCACGCTCGCCCGCTGCGTCGCCGGGCTGCACCGGTCCTACGACGGCGAGGTGCTGCTCGACGGCGCCGTGCTGCCGCCCAGCCTGCGCGCCCGCGGCCGGGATCAGCTGGCGGCCGTGCAGTACATCTTCCAGGACGCGCGGGCCGCGTTCGACGAGCACCGCCCGGTGCTGGACCAGGTCGCGCGCACGGCCGTACGGCTCCGCGGCGCCGCGCCCGACGAGGCGGCCGCCGAGGCCCTGCGGACGCTGGCCGAGACCGGGCTGGACACGGGCCTGGTGCGGCGGCGGCCCGGCGAGCTCTCCGGCGGCGAACTCCAGCGCGCCGCGCTCGCCCGCGCCCTGCCGGCCAGGCCCCGGCTGCTGGTCTGCGACGAGATCACCTCCGGCCTCGACATGGTCACCCGCCGCGGCGTCCTCGACCTCCTGGCCGCGCTGCTCCGGGACCGCCGGGACATGGCGCTGGTGCTCATCACCCACGACCTGGACACGGCGGCGGCGCTGGCGGACCGGATCGCCGTGCTCGACGCGGGAGAGATCGTCGAACAGGGCACCGCAGCCCAGGTGCTGACCCGGCCCCGGCACCCGTTCACCACGTCCCTGATGGCGGCGGCCGCGCCCACACCGCCGTACGCAAGGACCCTGGGCGTGTCCACCAGGTGAGGGGGCGAAGCCCCTCAGTCGGTCCGCAGCAGGTGCCCGATCCCCGGATACGTCAGCACCAGCCCCTCCCGGCTGAACTCGATGTCCTCGGCGAAGTCGCCGGAGGTGAAGCGGACCCGGCCGCCGCGCGCGGTCGGGCCGATGTGGGTGTAGGTCTGGAGGGTCGGCCGCACCGTCAGGTCGGGCACCGACACCCACGCCATCAGGAACTCCCGCTCGCCCGGCCCGGTGTGCAGCTGATGGCGGAGCGCCGGCATCGTGTTCGTCAGCGGCGACATGCCCAGATCGCAGTCGAGCGCGCCGTCCAGTTCCGGGAGCGGCTTCCCGTCCGCCGTCCACTCACCACCGTCACGCCGCAGGTCCAGCCGGTACGTACCGTCGGCGGTCTCGGAGGTGACCTGGAGCCGCCGGGTCACATAGCCCTGGCCCGTCTCCAGCTCGTACGTCATCCAGTACGGACGCGGACGCAGTGCCATCACCCGGCCCCGCGCCCGCAGCCCGGTCCCCGACAGGGTGGCCCATGCCGTCTCGTAGCCGCCGGTGCCCGTGATCTCCCAGGTCAGAACGTGCTCATCGGACATCGGGTCTCCTCCTGGGAAACTCATGGCAACGCGCGGAAAAGGGATCAGTTGAGCACAGCCGGACATACCGCCACGGCGCAGGGTACCCGCATCGCCTAAGATCACCTGAATGCCACCGCATGACCCGTTCGTACGCGTCCGCGGCGCCCGCGTCCACAACCTCCGGGGCGTCGACGTGGACATCCCGCGCGACGCCCTCGTCGTGTTCACCGGAGTGTCCGGTTCCGGGAAGTCGTCGCTCGCCTTCGGCACCCTCTACGCCGAGGCGCAGCGCCGCTACCTGGAGTCCGTCGCGCCCTACGCCCGCCGGCTGATCCACCAGGCGGGCGCGCCCAAGGTCGACGAGGTCAGCGGGCTGCCGCCCGCCGTGGCGCTGGAGCAGCGCCGCTCCGCGCCCACCGCGCGCTCCTCCGTCGGCACGGTCACCACGCTGTCCAACTCCCTGCGCATGCTCTTCTCGCGGGCGGGCGGCTATCCGGCGGGCGCGGCGCGGCTGGACTCCGACGCGTTCTCCCCGAACACGGCCGCCGGGGCCTGCCCCGCGTGCCACGGCCTGGGGCGGATCCACGAGGTCACCGAGGAGTCGCTGGTCCCCGATCCGTCCCTGAGCATCCGCCAGGGCGCCATCGCCGCCTGGCCCGGCGCCTGGCAGGGCAAGAACCTGCGGGACATCCTCGCCACGCTCGGCCACGACATCGACCTGCCCTGGCGCGACCTGCCGCGCGAGGCGCGCGAGTGGATCCTGTTCACCGACGAGCAGCCCGTCGTCACCGTCCACCCCGAGCGCGAGGCCCACCGCATCCAGCGCCCGTACAAGGGCACGTACACCAGCGCCCGGCGCTATGTGCTGCACACCTTCGCCGACTCCAAGAGCCAGACGCTGCGCACCCGCGCCGAACGCTTCCTGGTCAGCACGGCGTGTCCGGACTGCCAAGGGCGGCGGCTGCGCCCCGAGGCGCTCGCCGTCACCTTCGCCGGGCAGGACATCGCGGCGCTGGCCGCGCTCTCGCTGACCGCCCTCGCCGACGTGCTGCGGCCCGCCGCGGACGGGGCCGACGAGACCGCCGCGACCCTCGCCCGCGACCTGACCGCGCGGATCGAGGTGCTCACCGAACTCGGCCTCGGCTATCTGTCCGTCGACCGGCCGACCCCCACCCTGTCGGCCGGCGAACTCCAGCGGCTGCGGCTCGCCACCCAACTGCGCTCCGGACTCTTCGGGGTGGTGTACGTGCTCGACGAGCCGTCGGCCGGACTGCACCCGGCCGACAGCGCCGCGCTGCTGACCGTGCTGGACCGGCTCAAGGCGGCGGGGAACTCGCTGTTCGTGGTGGAGCACCACATGGAGCTGGTCCGCCGCGCGGACTGGATCGTCGACGTCGGCCCGGCGGCCGGCGAAGGCGGCGGCCAGGTGCTCTACAGCGGCCCGGTGCCCGGCCTGGAGTCCGTCGCCGCATCGGCCACCCGCCCGTTCCTCTTCCCCGACGGCGCCCGGCCCGCGCCCCGCGCGCCGCGCACCCCCGCCGGATGGCTGCGGCTGCGCGGCGTCACCCGGCACAACCTGCGCGACCTGGACGCCGAACTGCCGCTGGGGGTGTTCACCGCCGTCACCGGCGTCTCCGGCTCCGGCAAGTCCACCCTCATCTCGCAGGTACTGGCCGGTGTCCTCGCCGAGCATCTGGGCCTCGGCGGTGAGGCGAGCGCGGACGAGGAGCCCGGCGGCGAGCGGAGCGCGTACGCCGCCCACCTCGCCGCGGCCGAGGGGCTGGCGGCCGTCCACCGGCTCGTGCAGGTCGACCAGAAGCCGATCGGCCGCACCCCCCGCTCCAACCTCGCCACGTACACCGGCCTGTTCGACGCCGTACGCAAGGTGTTCGCGGCCACCGATGACGCCCGCGCCCGCGGCTACACCGCCGGGCGGTTCTCCTTCAACGTCGCCGGGGGCCGCTGCGAGACCTGCCAGGGCGAGGGATTCACCGCCGTCGAGCTGCTGTTCCTCCCCGGCACCTACGCCCCCTGCGCGGACTGCCACGGAGCCCGCTACAACGCGGAGACCCTGTCGGTCACCTACCGGGGCGCGACCATCGCCGACGTCCTGGACATGACCGTGGACACCGCCGCCGGGTTCCTCGCCGACGTACCCGCCGCCGTACGGGCCCTGCGCACCCTGCGCGACGTCGGCCTGGGCTATCTGCGGCTCGGCCAGCCCGCCACCGAGCTGTCGGGCGGCGAGGCGCAGCGCATCAAGCTCGCCACCGAGCTCCAGCGCACCCGCCGCGGCCACACCGTCTACCTGCTGGACGAGCCCACCACCGGACTGCACCCGGCCGACACCGAACTGCTCCTGCGGCAGCTGCACGGGCTGGTCGACGCGGGCCACACGGTGGTGGTCGTCGAACACGACATGGATCTGGTGGCCGGCGCCGACCGGGTCATCGACCTCGGCCCCGGCGGGGGCGCCGAAGGCGGCCGGATCGTGGCCGCAGGCACCCCCGCCGAGGTGGCCCGCTCGGCGGCGAGCCGCACCGCCCCCTACCTGTCCGCAGCCCTCGCCGCACGCTCCGCCCTGGCCAGCTCCGAGCGCCGGTAGCCGTAGCCGAAGTAGACGACCAGGCCGATGGCGAACCACACCGCGAACCGCACCCAGGTCTCCCACGTCAGATACGTCGTCAGCCAGATCGAGGCGCCGACCCCGACCAGCGGCACGAACGGCATCCACGGGCACCGGAACTCGCGCGGCAGGTCCGGCCGCCGGTAGCGCAGCGCGATCACCGAGACGCAGACGACCACGAACGCCAGCAGAATCCCGATGTTCGTCAGTTCCGCCGCCTCGCCGATCTTCACGAACCCGGCGATGGCCGCGGAGCCGACCCCCACGATCCAGGTCACCCGGGTCGGCACATGCCGCGTCGGGTGCGTCTTGGCGAACCAGTGCGGCAGCAGCCCGTCGCGAGCCATGCTGAACCACACACGGGTGACTCCCAGCATGAACGTGAACATGACGGTGAGGATGCCGATGATCGCGCCGACGGCGATCACGTCGGCGATGCCGCTCAGGCCCGCCGCCTTGAAGGCGGAGGAGAACCCGCTCTCCTTGTCGATCTCCTTGTAGTCCTGCATCCCCGTCAGCACCAGGCACGCCAGTACGTACAGCACCATCGAGACGGCCAGCGAGTACAGGATCGCCTTCGGCATGTGCCGCTGCGCGTCCTTGGACTCCTCGGCGGCCGTGCTCATCGCGTCGTACCCGAAGACGGCGAAGAAGACCGTGGCCGCGCCCGTGAACGCGCCCCCCACCCCGTACGGGAAGAACGGCGAGTAGTGCCCGGTCTCGACGTGGAAGAAGCCCACCACGATCACCAGCAGCACGACCGCGACCTTCAGGGCCACGACCACCATCTCGAACCGGGCCGCGTTCTTGATGCCGAGATTGAGCAGGTACGCCACGAACAGGCACAGGACGACGGCGAACAGGTCCACCTTGTGCCCCTCGCCGGTGCCCGGCGCGCCCAGCATCCAGTCCGGCAGGTCCGCGCCCATCTCCTCCACGAGGAAGGAGAAGTAGCCGGAGATGCCGATGGCCACGACCGCGACGATCGCGGTGTACTCCAGCAGCAGGTCCCAGCCGATGAACCAGCCCGCGAACTCGCCGAGCACCGCGTAGCCGTAGGTGTACGCCGACCCCGCCTTCGGGATGAGGCCGGCGAACTCCGCGTAGGAGAACGCCGCCGCCGCGCTCGCCACGCCCGCGATGAGGAACGAGACCAGCACGGCGGGCCCCGCCGTGCCGTTGGCCACGGTGCCCGCCAGGGTGAAGATCCCGGCGCCGATGATGCCGCCGACGCCGATGGCGGTGAGCTGCCACAGCCCCAGCACCCGGGTCAGCCGCTCGCTCGCGGCGCCCTCCGGCTCCTCGATGTGTTCGATCGGTTTACGGCGCAGTACGCCCTGCCCGATCCGGAGTCCGGCCATGGTGTGTGTCCTCTCCGCCGACGGCGACTGCTGACGGCGGAACATGATGAAGCAGCACCGGGCGTGGGGGAAGCCGCCGCGCGGGACGGCC
This sequence comes from Streptomyces sp. XD-27, assembly GCF_030553055.1. Classification (NCBI taxonomy): domain Bacteria; kingdom Bacillati; phylum Actinomycetota; class Actinomycetes; order Kitasatosporales; family Streptomycetaceae; genus Streptomyces; species Streptomyces sp. XD-27. The sequence goes on along the minus strand of NZ_CP130713.1, from coordinate 372,543 downwards.
CACCCGCGGCCCGCCGCTGGACGCGATCGCCGGGCGCGGCGCGCGGTTGCCGCCCCCGCCCGCTGCGGCACACTGGTGCCATGCCGGAGCTGCCCGAGGTCGAGGCCCTCGCCGGATTCCTGGCCGGACACGCCGTCGGCCGGGAGATCGCCCGCGTGTACCCCGTCGCGGTGAGCGTGCTCAAGACCTACGACCCGCCGCTGACCGCCCTGGAGGGCCGCACGGTCACCGCCGCGGCCCGGCACGGCAAGTTCCTGGACCTCGCCACCGGCGGGCCGCATCTGGTCGTCCATCTCGCCCGGGCCGGCTGGCTGCGGTGGCAGGACGGCCTCCCGGCGGCCCCGCCCCGGCCCGGCAAGGGGCCGCTGGCGCTGCGCCTGCTGTTCACCGCACCGCCGGGCACCGGCTTCGACCTCACCGAGGCGGGCACCAAGAAGGGGCTTGCCGTGTACGTCGTCGACGACCCGCGCCAGGTGCCGGGCATCGCCCGGCTGGGCCCGGACCCGCTGGCCGAGACCTTCACCCAGGAGGCGTTCGCCGCGCTGCTGCACGGCGAACGGCACCAGATCAAGGGCGTGCTGCGCGACCAGTCCGTCATCGCCGGGATCGGCAACGCCTACTCGGACGAGATCCTGCACGCCGCCCGCATGTCGCCGTTCCGCATCGCCGCGGACCTGACGGAACACGAGACCGCCGTGGTGTACGAGGCGCTGCGCACCACCCTGCGGGACGCCGTGGAACGCTCCCGCGGGCTCGCGGCAGGAGAGCTGAAAGCGGAGAAGAAGACCGGCCTGCGGGTGCACGGGCGCACCGGAGAGCCCTGCCCGGTGTGCGGCGACACGATCCGGGAGGTGTCCTTCCGCGACTCCTCGCTCCAGTACTGCCCGACCTGCCAGACCGGCGGGAAACCGCTGGCCGACCGCAGGATGTCGCGGCTGCTGAAATAGCACGCGCCCACGGACACACCGCGCACAACCCGCGGACACCCCGCACAACCCGCGGACACACCTGCGGAATCCGGCGATGTGCTGTACGCGCCAGTGGCCGGACGGCACACTGGGACATCCCCACCGCGTCCCCCTTCACAGGGTGCTCGCGCATACCCGCTGCGGATCGATCGACGGCGCCGGCGATCAGAAGGGGAGATCGCCCAGGGGGAGACGACGATGGCATGGAACCCACTGTCCGGACACCAGATCGCGCGCTTGCGGCAGGAGAACGCCATGTTGCGTGCCGAGGCCGCAGAACTCCGCGCCGAGCAGGGCGCCTTGCGCGCCGAGGCGCGGCACCTCCACCCCGTCGTCGCCGAACTCCTGCAACTCGCCGACCGGTTGGCCGACCTCACCAAGGAGGGGGAGCCCGCCGACGCGGAGCAGGCCGCGTCGGCACTGCGCTGGCTCGACCAGCGGCTGACGCGGATCTTCGCCGCCTGTGACGTCGCCGACCTGCGGGACGAGGGGGCCGCCGACCCGGCGCGGCACGAGGTCGTCGGGGTCCGCCCCGCCGACGACGGGCGGCCGGTCGGCTGGATCGCCGAGACCGTCCGGCACGGCTACGTCTGGCGCGGCCAGATCCTGCGCCGCCAGCAGGTCATCGTGTACATCGAGCCCCCCGCGCCCTGAACCGCCCGCGTGCGCCCTCCCGACGCGGTATGGACGGCACCGCACCGGCCTTGACAGCGTTGTTCCGGCACCCGTACCCGCACCCCCACCGGGAACAGAGCGCTTGGAGCAGCATGTCCGACACCGTGATCATCGGCGGCGGTATCGCAGGAGTGGTGGCCGCCATCGCCCTGCGCAAGGCCGGGATCCGCGCGACCGTCTACGAGTCCCGTCCACCCGGAGCCGCCGACGCGGGCGCGTTCCTCGTGCTCTTCGCAGGCGGCCTGGAGGCACTGCGCTCCGTCGACGCCCACCGCGCGGTCCTCGCCCGGTCCTTCCCCGCCCACCGGGTCCACGTCGTCGGCAGCACCGGCAGGCGCCTGGGCTCACGGACGCTCGCGGGCGACGGGGGCGGCGCCCCGGCTCCGCGCACGCTCCGGCGCGCCGCCCTCGACGAGGCGCTGCGCGAGGAGGCGGCGCGGCGCGGCGTGCGCATCGAGTACGGCAAGCGGTTCGTCGCCGCCCACATCGCCCCGGACGGCCGGATCGTGGCCTCCTTCGCCGACGGCGGGCGGGCCCAGGCGGACGTGCTCATCGGCGCCGACGGCATCCACTCGGTCACCCGGAAGTTCATCGACGCGGCGTCGCCCCGGCCCCGGTACACCGGCCTGAACACCGTCTGCGGCTACACCCGCGACCTCGCCGCCGTGCCCGAGCCGTCCCGCCCGGAACCGGGCGCGTACACCATGGTCTGCGGCAAACAGGCGTTCTTCGGCTGCACCGTCGCCCCGGACGGCGCGATCTGGTGGTTCGCCCACGTCCCCGGTCCCGAACTCCCCAGGACCGGCCCTCCTTCCGGGACCGGCACCCTTCCCGCGCCCGGACCCGCCACCACCCCGGAGCAGTGGCGCGGACAGGTCGCCGGGTACTTCGACGACGACGGCACCGCCGGCGGCATCGTGCGCGCCGCCGCCGACGTCGCCGTCGGCAGCGCCTACGACCTGGCGGCCACCCCCGCCTGGTCCGGCGATGCCATGGTCCTCATCGGCGACGCAGCGCACGCGTCCGCCCCCGGTGCCGCCCAAGGCGCCTCCCTGGCCGTGGAGGACGCGGTGGTCCTGGCGACCTGCCTGCGCGACCTGCCCGCGCGCCGCGCCTTCGCGGCGTACGAACGGCTGCGCCGGCCGCGGGTCGAGCGCGTGGCGGCCGCCGGCGCGGCCATGGCCCGCCGGACGGCGCCGGGGCGAGTGGGGCGCGTCCTGCGCGACACGCTGCTGACGCGCCGCCTGGACCGGGGCGGCGCGGGCGCCGACGACTGGCTCACCGGCTACCGCGTGGACTGGGACGGACCCGTCCGGGACCGGCCCCTCCGCTGACGATCGCCCGAACGAGCGATCACAAGCGATCACCGTCGCGTACGCTGCTGTTCAGGCGCTGCGGCGCGCCGGACGGCGCGCGGGCGCACAGCACGGGGACACGGGGGAGACGAGAAGCGATGGCCCGAGGCGGACGCGGTGGCTGAGCCGTACTCAGCAGTGGCTCAGCCGTACGCATCAGGCGTCGGCGGCGCCGGAACCCTCCTCGACGTCCTCCAGGCGGAAGCCGACCTTCAACCCCACCTGGTAGTGCTCGGGCTTGCCGTCCAGGATCTGACCGCGGATCTCGGTGACCTCGAACCAGTCCAGATGGCGCAGCGTCTGCGTGGCACGGCCGATGCCGTTGCGGATGGCGTCGTCGAGACCATGGTGGGAGGTGCCGACGATCTCGGTCACCCGATAGGTGTGGTGGGACATGGCGGCTTTCCCGTTCCGTGCGAGGGTCCGGTGGCGCTTGCTCCTCCCACGGTGCCGCACCGTGCCGGGGTCCGCGAGCCGGACGCGACCACCCGACCGGCACCGACCGTACGACAGGAGAAACCATGGGCGGCACGCACAGGGGCGAGCTCCTCGCCATCAGCGACCTGCATGTGGCCTACGAAGAGAACAAGGCGATCGTGGAGCGGCTGCGGCCGGGCTCCGATGACGACTGGCTGATCGTCGCCGGGGATGTCGGCGAGCTGTACAGCGACGTCGAATGGGCCCTGGGCCTGCTCAGCGAACGGTTCGCCAAGGTCATCTGGTCACCCGGCAACCACGAGCTGTGGACCCACCCCAAGGACCCGGTGCAGCTGCGCGGCGTCGCCCGCTACCAGCATCTGGTCGAGATGTGCCGCGCCAAGGGCATCGTCACTCCCGAGGACCCCTACCCGGTCTGGGAGGGCAACGGCGGGCCGCTGACCATCGCACCGCTGTTCCTGCTGTACGACTACACCTTCCGTATCGACGGCATCCACACCAAGCAGGCGGCGCTGGCCCACGCGTACGAGGCGGGCGTGGTCTGCACCGACGAGCACGTCCTCCACCCCGACCCGTATCCCACCCTGGACGCCTGGTGCCGGGCCCGGGTCGCCGAGACCGAGGCCCGGCTGGCCGCCCGCGACCCCGAGCTGCCGACCGTCCTCATCAACCACTGGCCGCTGACCCGGCTGCCCACCCGGGTCCTGCGGTTCCCCGACTTCGCCCTGTGGTGCGGCACCTCACTCACCGCCGACTGGCATCGGCGCTTCCGCGCCGAGACCGTCGTCTACGGCCATCTGCACATCCCCCGGACCCACGTGGAGGACGGCGTCCGCTTCCAGGAGGTGTCCGTCGGCTACCCGCGCGAATGGAAGCGGCACGGCGGGCTGCCGGAGGACCCGCTGCGCCGCGTGCTGCGGGTCCCGGTGAGCTGATCATTCGACCGGAACCCTGTGGTGGGGCCGCCCGCCTGCCCGTAGCCTGAGGACACCAACCCCCCTGCCGAGGAAGGACGATGACGATGAAGGTGACGGTCGACGCCGAAGGGTGCATGGCCACCGGCATGTGCGTGTTCACCGCCCCGGAGGTCTTCGACCAGAGCGACGACGACGGGACGGTGGTCCTCCTGGCCGAGGCGCCCGCGGAGGACCAGCACGCCGCGGTGCGCGAGGCCGCCCGCGCCTGCCCCGCCCAGGTGATCTCCGTGATCAAGTAGGGGCGGCGCGATGAGCGCGCGTGACACCGGCCCCGTGGCGGTGTTCGACCCCGGGACCTACACCTCCGGCGTGCCGTACGACCTGTACCGCGAACTGCGCGCCACGGACCCCGTCTGCCGGATCGCCGAGCCCGCCGTCGGGCCGTGGCCCGCCGGCCCCGGCTACTGGGCGGTCTTCCGGCACGCGGACGTCAAGCACGTCCTGCGCACGCCGGAGGTGTTCTCCTCGCACCTGGGCGCCACCCAGATCCGCGATCCGGACACCCCGGCCGACCTGGAGTTCGTCCGGGCGATGATGCTCAACCAGGACCCGCCCGGGCACGCCCGGCTGCGGCGCATCGTGGCGGCCGCCCTCACCCCGCGCGCGATACGCGAGCTGGAGAGCGTCATCGAGGAGCGCGCCGAGCGGCTGGTCGCCGACGTCGCGCCGCACGGCCGGACGGACTTCGTGGAACTCGCCGCGGACCTGCCGGTGTGGACCCTGGCCCACATCATGGGCGTCCCCGAGGTCGACCGGCCGCTGCTGTTCGACTGGGCGAGCCGGGTGATCGGCTATCAGGACGCGGAGTACGCGGCGATCGCCACCGCCGACGCCGAAGCGCTCACCCCGATGGGGCGCGCCGCCCTCGCCCTGCGGCCCGCGACCCTCACCCGGCCGGACGGGCGGCCCATGAACCCGCGCTCCCGCCAGGCCCTCGGCGACATGTTCGCCTACGCCCACGCCCTGGCGAAGCGGCCGCGGCCCGGCAGCGTGATGGCCCGGATGCGCGAGGGCGGCCTCACCGGCGACGAGTTCGAGAACATGTTCTTTCTGTTCGCCGTGGCGGGCAACGAGACGCTGCGCAACGGCATTCCGGGCGGGCTGCTCACCCTTCTGGACCATCCCGAGAGTGACGCCCTGCTGCGCGAGCGGCCCGAGCTGACCGGCTCCGCCGTCGAGGAGATGCTGCGTTTCTGCCCACCGGTCATCCACATCCGGCGTACCGCCACCCGCGACGTCGAGCTCGGCGGCCGGCTCATCCGGCGCGGTGAGAAGGTCGTGGTCTACCACGCCTCCGCCAACCGCGACGAGACCGTCTTCCCCGACCCCGACCGGTTCGACATCACTCGCACCCCGAACGACCACGTCAGCTTCGGCTACGGGCCGCACTTCTGCATGGGCGCGCATCTCGCTCGAGTGCAGATGCGCGCCATGCTGCGCAGTGTGCTCGGCGGGCTGCCGGGGCTCCGGCGCGACGGAGCGCCCGTGCGGCTCACCTCCAACTTCCAGAACGGGCTCAAGCACCTCCCGGTCAGCTGGGGAACAGCGCCGTGAACACCTCGGCCGCATCGCCCCCCGACCGGCCGTAGGGGGCGTCGAAGTCCCAGACCAGGAACAGCAGGAACGCGATGAGCATGCTGAACAGACCGGCCAGCAGCAGCTCACGGGGCGACCGGCGGATCTGCAGTGTGAAGATCAGGCCGACCGTCATCACCGCGCCGAGGAGCAGGCCGAACCACACCACCCCCGGCATGGTCGAGCCCGCGCTCTGCTCACGGGCGCCGCGCGCGTCGGACGCGATCGCCACCTGGTCCATCAGCGGCTGGTACGTCTGCGCCTCCACCTCGGTGCGCGGCGCGTACCCCGCCACGTCCTGGCGGACCTTGCGCAGCAGCACGTCCCCCTGCTGGGTCAGCTCCCCATGGTCGGCCATCGCCTTCCATTCCTTGCCGACCACCTGGTTCACGTACGCGTCGACGTCCGCGCGGATCCTGTCGCGGACCGGCTCGGGATACACGGCGGCGCGCTCACTGATCTCGTACAGCGCCTGGGCCTCCACCCGGGCGCCGTCCTGCGCGGCGGAGCGGGCCTCCCAGACCCCGGCGATCGCCAGGCCCAGGACGATGGCGTACACCACGCCGACCATCATCGTCATGTACTCGATGACGTCGGGGGTCTCGGAGGGGTCGTAGTCCTCGCCCACCCGGCGCTCCTTGAGCACCGTGACGATGAGGACGACCGCGGACGCCGCGACCATCGCGAGGACCAGTACCAGCCATTCGGACAACGGTGACCTCCAAGGTCAGGAGCGCCGGCCGCCGCCGGCGACGCTCGAGCGGGGACGGAGAACGGCGGCCGCGAAGACGGCGGGCGCCGTGAGCAGCAGGGTGGAGGTGACGAGCGAGCCCCCGCTGTCGGGCTTCTTGTGGTGCGTGGGCCTGTAGTACGTCCGCAGCGCGACGGGGCGGGGCGGCGGCGGCTCCGGACTGCGTCGCGGCGTGTGCCGCGGGGGCGGCGGCACCGGGGGGACCGCCCGCACGGGGGGAGGAGGCGTGGGCCGCGGCGGGGCGCTCGTCGGCGGCGGGGTCGGGCTCGGCGTGGGGCTGGGCGTGGGGGAGGGGGTCGGGGTGGGGCTCGGCGTCGGGGTCGGGGTGGGTGTCGGTGTGGGGGTCGGCTTGTGCGTGGGCTTGTGCGTCGGCGTAGGGGTGGGCTTGTGTGTGGGCGGGTGCGTGGGGGTGTGTGTGGGCGGGTGCGTGTGGCACGAGCCCAGCCACGCCCACGACCCCCGCGGCCAGGCGGCCGCCACGGCGCACCGGCGCGGGCCATGCCCTACGCCGTCGTGCCCGTGCCCCCTGCCGCCTCCGTCGGCGACGGCTGTGGCTCCGGCCGATGCGACGACGAGCGCCGCGCCGACGACCCCCACACGCCCTGCGTGATTCCATCGGTTCACGTCGGAGATCTTGTACGGCGCTCAGTGCTCGCAGCCGTATGGTCCGGCTTATTCGCCTGAACGAGGGAACGTGCCACGGGGCAGGTGGGGGTCGGCCGGTGGCCGGGCGGCGCGGCGTCGCGGGAGAGCCCCGCCTCAGGCGTCCGGTTCGAAGAAGGCGCCGTGGCGTCCTGCTCCGGCCGCGAAGCGGGCCGCGCCGGTGAGCCCCTCGGCCAGCACCGCCTGACCGTGGCGCAGTTCGGCGGCCATCGCCCGCTCCTCCGGCAGCCCCTGCTGGTCGAGCAGCGAGGCCCGGTCGGCGCGCAGGCACGCCTGCGGGAAGCGGGCGAGTTCGGCCGCGAGCCGCTCCGCCTCCGCCCGCGCGGTTCCCACCGGTACGAGCCGGTTGACCAGGCCCATCGCGTACGCCTCGGACGCGGGCACGGGCCGCCCGGTCAGGACGAGGTCCATGGCGCGGCTCATCCCGATCAGCCGGGGGAGCCGCACCGTACCGCCGTCGATCAGCGGCACGCCCCAGCGGCGGCAGAAGACGCCCAGCACCGCGTCCTCCTCGGCGACCCGCAGGTCGCACCAGAGCGCCAACTCCAGCCCGCCCGCGACCGCGTGGCCGCTGACCGCCGCGATCACCGGCTTGGTCAGGCGCAGCCGGGTCGGCCCCATGGGACCGTCGCCGTCGGCCGCCACCCGGTTGCCCCGCTCGGTGCCCATGGCCTTGAGATCCGCGCCGGAGCAGAAGGTGCCGCCCTCGCCCCACAGCACCGCCACCCGCGCGTCCGCGTCGGCCTCGAAGGCGCGGAAGGCGTCGGCGAGCGCGGCGGCGGTCGTGCCGTCCACGGCGTTGCGCACCTCGGGGCGGGCCAGCACGACCGTGGTGACCGGGCCCTGCCGCTCCGTACGGACGGTGGCGGGCACGGTGCCGCGGCCGCCCGGCCCCGCGTCGGACCCCGGTGCCGTCACCGCGCGTCCTTCACGGGGAGCGCCCGCTCCAGGATCGGCCCGGTGTCGACGCCCGGCGGCAGCGTGCCGAACGCGTGCCCCCAGTCCCCGCCCAGCCGCGAGGCGCAGAACGCGTCCGCCACCGCCGGATGGCTGAACCGCACCAGCAGGCTGCCCTGCAGAACGAGCGTCATCTGCTCGGCGAGCCGCCGCGCCAGCACCTGCGCTCGCCGCGGATCGGCCAGCTGCGGCAGCAGATCGCGGAGCCGGGCCACCGCCGCGTCCAGCCGCGCGTCGGCACCGGCCGCGGCGTCCACCTCCGCCAGGAACGCCTCCAGCGCGCCCTGCTCGCGGCCGAGCGCGCGCAGGACGTCGAGGGCGGCGACGTTGCCCGAGCCCTCCCAGATCGACAGCAGCGGTGCCTCCCGGTACAGCCGCGGCATGCCCGAGTCCTCCACGTACCCGTTGCCGCCCAGGCACTCCAGGGCCTCCGCGGCGTGCGCGCTGCCCCGCTTGCAGACCCAGTACTTGCCGGCCGCCAGGCCCAGCCGGCGCAGCGCCGCCTCCGCCGCGTCGCCCGCCTCGGCCCGGTCCAGCGCGGCCGCGAGCCGCAGCGCGAGCGTCGTGGCCGCCTCGGACTCCACCGCCAGGTCGGCCAGCACGTTGCGCATCAGCGGCTGGTCGATCAGCTCCGCCCCGAACGCCCGCCGGTGCTCGGCGTGGTGCAGGGCCTGCCGCAGCCCGGCCCGCATGCCCGCCGCCGAGCCGATGACGCAGTCCAGCCGGGTGATGTTGACCATCTCCACGATGGTGCGCACCCCCCGGCCCGGCTCGCCGACCCGCCAGGCCACGGCCTGCTCGTACTCCACCTCGGAGGAGGCGTTCGAACGGTTGCCCAGCTTGTTCTTCAGTCGCTGCAAGCGCATCGCGTTGCGCGTCCCGTCCGGCAGGACACGCGGCACGAGGAAGCAGGTCAGCCCCTCCGCCGCCTGCGCCAGGGTCAGGAAGACGTCGCTCATCGGCGCGGAGGTGAACCACTTGTGGCCGGTGAGCAGATACGTCCCGTCCCCGGCCGGTGCCGCCGAGGTGGTGTTGGCCCGCACGTCCGAGCCGCCCTGCTTCTCGGTCATCGACATGCCCGCGATCAGCCCGTGCTTGCCCAGCGGCGGCCGCAGCCCGAAGTCATAATGGCGGGAGGCGAGCAGCGGCTCGTAGGCGGCGGCCAGCTCCGGCTCCGCGCGCAGCGCGGGCACCGCGGCGTACGTCATCGAGATCGGGCAGCCGTGGCCCGGCTCGGCCTGCGCGAAGGCGTAGAACTTGGCGGCACGCACCAGATGCGCGCCGGGACGAGGCTCGGCCCACGCCGCCGCGTGCTGGCCGCTGCCCACGGCGGCGGCCATCAACTGGTGGTAGGCCGGGTGGTATTCGACCTCGTCGACGCGGTGGCCGTAGCGGTCGTGCGTGTGCAGCACCGGCGGATGCTCCTCGGCCATCCGCGCCCAGTCCTGCACCTCGGCGGAGCCGGCGCGCGCGCCCACCTCCCGCACCTCGGGCTCGCCCCAGGCGCCGCCGTCGCGGCGCAGCGCCTCCAGCAGCGCGGCGTCGTCCGCCGTACTGAAATCGACCAGCGGCGGGGCCTGGTTGAGGACCTCGTGCGTTGTGCTCACGGCGACAACCTCCATACGGGCGGGCACGGCGGAGACGGACACGGTCTTACACTTCCATCATGCGTGATGAGGAACTGTAAGGGATAGGGTTCGGGACAGCCATGGACCACACCGCATCCGCCCCTGATACGGACACCGGCACGGGCACGGGCACGGGAACCGGCGCGGGAGCCGGTGCCCCGGCGCCGCGCCCGCTGACCGCCCGCTCCGTCGTGCTGAGCACCCTGCTGGGCCACCATCCGCCGCAGCTGCCGGCACGTGCCCTGGTGCGGGTCGGCGCGCTCTTCGGCACCGCCGAGGGAACCGTCCGCGTCGCCCTCACCCGGATGGTCGCCGCCGGCGAACTGGAGCAGCGCGACGGCATGTACCGGCTCACCGACCGGCTGCTGGCCCGCCAGGCCCGGCAGGACGACGCCCGGTCCCCGCGCACCCGCCGCTGGCACGGCGGCTGGGAGATCGCCGTGGTCACCTCCGAGCGCCGCCCGGCCGCCGAGCGCACCGCCCTGCGCTCCGCCATGGCCGACCTGCGCCTGGCCGAACTACGGGAAGGCACCTGGCTGCGCCCGGACAACCTGCTCCGCCCGCGGCCCGCCGTCGTCACCGAGCAGTGCACGCTGCTCTCCGGCGCCCCGGAGGGCGACCCGGCACGGCTCGCCGCGCGGCTGTGGGACCTGGACGGCTGGGCGCGGCAGGCCCGACTGCTGCTGAGCGAGATGGACGAGGCGGACGGACCGGCCGGCCGGTTCACGGTCGCGGCGGCGATCCTGCGCCATCTGCTCACCGACCCCGTCCTGCCCTCCCGGCTGCTGCCGAAGGACTGGCCGGGGGCCGGGCTGCGCGCCCGCTACGACGACTTCGAACGCGAGCTGCGCGCGCTGCTGCCCCGGCACACGGGCTAGCCGGCCCGGCAGCCGCGGGCCGGCTCAGGCCGACTCGCGGAGCACCAGCTCCGTCGGCAGCACCACCGACGGCTCGATCGCCTCGCCCGCCGCCAGCCGCAGCAACTGCCGCGCCAGTCGGCGGCCCAGCTCCGGGACGGGCTGCCGGACCGTGGTGAGCGGAGGCTCGGCGTACCGCACCGAGTCGATGTCGTCGAAGCCCACGACCGCCACGTCCTCGGGCACCCGCCGCCCCGCCCTCCGCAGCGCGCGCAGCACCCCCACCGCCATCAGGTCGGAGGCGACGAACACCGCGTCCAGCGCGGGCGCCCGCGCCAGCAGCCCGTCCATCGCCACCACGCCCGACTCCTGGGTGAAGTCGCCGACGGCGACGGTCTCCGGCAGGCCCGCGTTCCGCAGCTCCGCCCGGTACCCGGCCAGCCGGTCGATCCCGGCGACCATGTCCTGCGGGCCCGCGACGGTGGCTATCCCGCGCCGCCCGGCCGCGACCAGATGGCGCACCGCGGCCCGCGCGCCGCCCGCGTTGTCGACCCCCACATACGGCAGGGACGCGGACCCCGGCAGCCGTTCGTTGCACACCACGGGGATGCCCATACGGGCCAGCGTGGCGGGCAGCGGGTCGTCGCCGTGCATCGAGGCCATCATGACGCCGTCCACGTGCCGGGCCAGGGCGAACCGCTCGATCCGGTCCCGGCTGGCGGCGGACCGGGCCATCATCAGCACCAACTGCTTGTCGGCCTCCTCCAGCTCCTGGCTGACGCCGCGGACGATGCCGGGGAAGAACTGGTCGTCGGAGAAGACCCGCCCCGGCTCCTCGGGCAGCACCAGCGCGAAGGAGTCGGTGCGCTGCGTCACCAGGCTGCGGGCGGCCTGGTTCGGGACGTAGCCCAGCTCCCGGATCGCGCGCAGCACCGCCTCGCGGCTGCCGTCGGCGACCTTGGGAGATCCGTTGACCACGCGGGAGACGGTGGCGCGTGAGACGCCCGCGTGCAGCGCCACGCTCTCCAGAGTGGGCCGGGTCCGGTGCATGCGCACACACCTCACACTTCGTCGGGCCGCGTCGGAGCGGGCGTCGGTCGTCCGTGCTCCATGCTCCCACCATGGTCTGTCAGACCCCCCTGCCAGGATCAGTCCGTACAGCGTCGTCGGGTTCCGTCCCGTCACGGACGGATGCGGAGGGGAGGACCACATGGGCTTTTTCGACTCTGGTGCCATGCCGGACGAATCAGTGGAGCACGAGGGCGAGTTGACCGCTTTCGCCTGGGGCCCGGCGGATCCCTGGGCGGATGAGCCCAGGGGCGCCCCGCCCGCGGACCGGTTACTCCCGGCCGGGCTGCCGCAGGCTCAGGAGGCGGGCGCGGGCCCTGAGGCGCGGGTGATGTGCAAGGGGTGGTCGGTGTGGCCCGATGCGGCGACGCTGCACCTTGCGGTCTTCCGGCGACAGGCCCGTACGGATGAGGAGCCGCTGCTGGAAGAGTACCCAGCGGTGGGGGGAGGGCTGCGCGTCGGCCTGCTGCTGGCGGACGGGCAGCGGGTGACCACGGTGGACGACCCGTGGGAGGCGGCCGCCACGGGCGGGATCGCGCTGCGCCAGTACAGCGCCCGGGGCGGCCCGTACCACCACGACATCGACCTGTTCCTGACGGGCCTGCCCTCGCGGGGCGACACCTGGCTCGTCGTCGAGTGGCCGGACGAGGACGTTCCCGAGACCCGTACGGCCGTCGACGCCGCAGCGCTGCACGAGGCGGCGGGCCGGGCCGTGGAGATCTGGCCGGGCGATGAGCCCCCGCGGGTTGCCCGCGACGCCGCCGAGTGCGCCGACCTGCTGGTGGGCCCCGCGCGGCTCGCCCTCCGCGCCTCGTTGGAGGGCATCCCGTACGAGGAGTACGTCGCCTCGCTCCGGGAGGACCCGGAGCCCGAGCAGCCGCGCCCCGACTGGGGCCGGATGGGGTGGGAAACCTGGTCCGATCTCGACCAGGTGACGGCGCGGCTGGCCGCCGGTGCGGACCCCGACCGCCTCGACGACGACGGGACCGAGTCCCCGCTGCACCGCGCCGCCGAGCACGGCTCGGCCGAGGTGGTCGCCGAGCTGGCGGGCCGGGTCACGGACGTGGACACGCCGGACGAGGACGGATGCACGCCCCTGTGGCGCGCGGTCTGCCGGACCGACGAGGGGAGCGCCGCCGCGCTGCTCGCCGCCGGGGCCGACCCGTGGCGCCCATGTGTCGACGGCCGCTCACCGGGCCGCCTGGCCCTGACGACCTCGCTGGCGCCGCTGTTCGAGGCGCTGCCGGGGGCCGTGCCTCTGACACTCGAGGAGCGCGCCGCACAGGAGGAGGCGGACCGGCAGATCGCGGTCTTCGCGGACGTCATGACCGAAGGGCTCGGTGCCTTCTTCATCGCGGGCCTGGATGAGGACGAGGTGATCCGCAGGATCGGCGGGGACCCGCGCGCCTGCCCCGCCGTGGAACCGGCCCCGATCGCCTTCGAGCCCTACGACATGGACGGGTACGTCGGTGTGACCGGCGTGGACGGCGGCTGCGTCATCGCGGAATGGACCAGCGGGCTGCCCTTCGACGACGAGGTGCTGCGCCGGCTGTCGGCGGGCACGGTCGCCTACCGCGTCTTCTTCAACGTCAAGGGCGGCACGTTCGGCGATCTGGCCCGCGACGGTGCCGTGGAGCACGAGGAGATCGGCCTGGCGCCGGAGCTCGGGCTGTCCATCGGCGGGATCTGGCCCGAGGGGCACTGGCGGTACCGCTTCTGGCAGAGCGGCCCGGACGCCCCGTACGGAGCGGCGCCGCTCGCCTACGGCTGCGCCGCCGCCGGGCTGCGGCTGGCCGATTCCCGGCCGGTGACCGGGCCGCCCCGGCGGTGGGTGCCCGTGGAGTGAGAGGGGAGCCGGACTGCGGGGCGGACCTTCCTGTGGCAGGATCCCGCCCCGCACCCCGGGCTGCCGTCAGCCGACGGTGTCCAGGAGCGCCGCGTGGTGCCGGCGGGCGACGCCGGGGTGGGCGCGCAGCCAGCCCTTGAGCTCGTTGCGGCCGTACTCGGCGAACAGCGGGTTGGCCGGGTCGGCCGTCGCCCCGGGCGCCTGCTGGGCGTAGCGGAACGGCAGCGGCTCGATCCGCGCGTCCAGCCTCGGGTTGTAGAAGAACGGCACCGAGAAGCGTTCCCGGTCGCCCGGCGGGCTCACCACGCGGTGGTGGGTGGCCTTGAGGTAGCCGTCGGTGGCCACCTCAAGCAGTTCGCCGAGGTTGACGACGAACGCGCCCGGCAGCGGCGGCACGTCGTGGAAGCGGCCGTCGGACCGCTCCACCTGGAGCCCGCCGATGTCGTCCTGGAGCAGCAGGGTCAGGAAGCCGTAGTCCTTGTGCGCGCCCACGCCCTGGTCCGCGCCGTCGGGGGCGCGGCCCGGGTAGCGCACCATCTTCAGATGCAGATGCGGCTCGTCGCCGAACGCGGCGTCGTAGAAGTCCGGGGACGCGCCGATGGATGCCAGCAGCTCGTGCAGGAGCCGGTTCGCGACCGCGCTGAGCCGGTCGATCCACGCGAGGGCGATCGTGCGCAGTTCCGGAAGGGCGGCGGGCCACTGGTTGGGGCCTTCCAGCCACAGATAGGCGGGCTCGCCGGGGCCGGGGACGCGCGGCGGGCGCTCGGCGCCGATGTCGAGCTGGTCGCGCCAGTCCCGGCTGCCGCCGGTGTGCTCGTCGCCGATCCGCGTATAGCCGCGGAAGTGCGGGGACCGGAGGTTGGATATGGCGAGGCGGTCGGCCTCGGGGAGGGCGAAGAACGACCGCATCGCGCCGGTGAGCGCGGCGGTCTCCGCCGGGGTGATGCCGTGGCCGGTCAGTTGGAAGAAGCCGACGTCGTGCGCCGCCGAGTGGAGCTCGGCGTGCAGGCGGGCACGGTCCTGGGGGCCGCGGGAGGCGGCGGAGAGGTCGATCACGGGAAGCTGCTGCGACATGGGTACATCCGGCGAGGTGAGGACCCGGCGGGGCCCGGCGATGGCCGGGCACGCCCGCGACCGTGCCCGGGTAGGGCGGGCCGCGGTACCAGGTGAAGGCTGAAGGAGGGTGAGCGTTCCCGAGAACGCTAGGAACGCTAAGTCAGTGGATGCGGGTCAGCCAGTGCGCAAACAGGACATGCTCGTGACGCGGACGAAGTCCACGTGGCGACGGCGTACGAGCGGAATCATGCCTGCCAGATTACTGCGTCGGACGCGGTGCGTCGGTGACGCACGTCACCTCGCCGCCTCGTCGCCGATCGTGTGCCACACGCCGCCGACCTCCGGTTTCACGGGGTGGCGGGCGGCATGGGCGGCCAGTACGCGGGCGCGGCAGCCTGCCGGATCGCCCCACGCGGACCGCAGGGCGCGGGCCTTGCGCAGCCACAGCGACAGGTCGTACTCGGACGTGTAGCCGATGGCGCCGTGCAGTTGCAGGGCGGCCCGCGCGGCTCCGTACGCTGCCTCGCCCGCCGCGACCTTCGCGGCGGCGACCTCGGCCCCCGCGCCGGGCGCCCCACCCGCCAGCGCGACCGCGGCCCCGTACAGCAGCGGCCGGGCGAACTCCAGCTCGACCAGCACATCCGCGAGCCGGTGCTTCACGGCCTGGAACGAGCCGATCGCCCGCCCGAACTGGGAGCGCTGCCGGGTGTAGGCGACGGTCCGCTCCAGGAGCGCGAGCCCCACGCCCAGCGCCTGCGCGGCCGTGGCGAAGGCCGCCCAGTCGGCGGCCCGCGCGGCCGCCGCGGCCACCGCCGGACCATCCAGCCGCAGGCCGTCCGCCCGCGCCGGGCCGGCGGACGGCCCGGTGGCCTGTCCGGGACGGCCCACCTGTCCGGGGGCGTCCGCCCTCCCGGCCGCCGCCACCGCCGGATCGGGCCGGGGGCCAGTCGCCTGCGCCGGTCCCGCGCACACCGGCCGGAACAGTCTGCGGGCCGGGTCCTGGGAGGGCTGCACCGGGCCGTGGCCGGTGGCCTGCCGCAGTGCGTTCCCGCTGACCACGAACACCGCGTCGGCGGCGTCCGCGTCCAGCACGTACGGACCGGCCTGGGGGGCGCCGAGCGTGACCATCGCCTGCCCCGAGGCGATCCGCGGCAGCCACCGTCCGGCCGAATCCACCGGATCCACCGGATCCACCGGTGCCGCTGGGGCCGCCGGATCCGTCCCGCCCCGCTCGGCGAGCGCGCCGCCCCCTTCGACAAGGGTGCCGTCCCGCTCTGCGAGCGCGCCGAGCAGGACCGCGGTGGCGGCGGTCTCCACCACCGGGCCCGGTACGGCGTGCCGCCCCAGTTCCACGTACGCCACGGCCAGTTCCACCGGCAGCGGGCCCACACTGCCGTACGTCTCGGGGACGGCCAGCGCGAACACCCCGGCGTCGGCGAGCCGCCGCCACAGGGCGCGGCCGGGGCCCGGGTCTCCGGCCGCCCACGCCCGCGCCGCGCCCGGCGCGTCGGCGCCGCCCAGCATCCGGTCCAGCGTCCGGCCGAACGCGGTCTGCTCCCCGTCCAGCGCGAACATCATCCGCGGCGCCCCTTCGGCAGGCCGAGCAGCCGTTCGGCGATGATGTCCCGCTGGATCTCGTTGGTGCCCGCGTAGATCGGACCCGCAAGGGCGAAGGTGTAGCCGTCCGCCCAGCCGCCGCCCGCGGGCGCGTCGGGCGCGGTGTCGGACAGCTCGCCGTACGGACCGAGCAGGTCCAGCGCCGTCTCGTGCAGCGCGAGGTCCAGCTCCGACCAGAACACCTTGGTCAGGCTCGCCTCGGCGCCCGTCGAGCCGCCGGCCGTCGAGCCACCACCTGCCGGTCGGGCTCCCGTCGAGCCACCACCCGCCGGTCGGGCCCCCGCCGGGCCGGTCGCCCGCGTGTACGCGAACAACTGGTAGGCGCGGGCGCGGATCAGCGCGTCGGCGACCCGGTCGCGCAGGCCGCCGCCCGCGCCGCATGGATCCCCGCCGCATGGATCCCCTCCGCCGGGATCCGCCGCCGCGCGCTCCCGCCACAGGTCCGCCAGGCGGTGGGCGGCGGCCGTGAAGCGGCCGGGGCTGCGCAAGGTCAGCCCGCGCTCGTCCCCGGCCGTGCTCATCGCGACCCGCCACCCTTCCCCCGGCTCCCCGATCACGTCCTCGTCGGGTACGAACACCTCGTCCAGGAAGAGTTCGGCGAACCCCGGCCTGCCGTCGAGGCGGCCGAGCGGACGCACCGTCACCCCCGGTGCGTCCAGCGGAAACATGGCATACGTCA
The DNA here is from genome assembly GCF_030553055.1 of Streptomyces sp. XD-27. Taxonomy (NCBI): domain Bacteria; kingdom Bacillati; phylum Actinomycetota; class Actinomycetes; order Kitasatosporales; family Streptomycetaceae; genus Streptomyces; species Streptomyces sp. XD-27. The sequence continues at coordinate 355,433 of NZ_CP130713.1, read as the reverse complement.
GCCCTTGGTGGGGCCGGTCCGCGCCGGGGTGGCTGCGGAACAGGCCGAAGGCGCGGTCGGCGAAGGCCGCCCGCGACGACCAGGTCTTCTGCCCGCTCAAGAGCCAGCCTCCCGTGTCCCGCCGGGCGGTGGAGCGCAGCGCGGCGAGGTCGGAGCCGGCCTCCGGCTCCGACCACGCCTGCGCCCAGACGACGTCGCCGCTCGCCATCGGCGGCAGGACCCGGGCGCGCTGCTCGGCCGTGCCGTGCCGCAGCAGGGTGGGCGCCAGCAGGCTGATCCCGTTCTGGCTGACCCGGCCCGGTGCCCCCGCCGCGTAGTACTCCTCCTCGAAGAGCAACCGGCGCAGCAGGGAGGCGCCCCGCCCGCCGTACTCCAGCGGCCAGGACACCACCGACCACCGGCCCGCCGCGAGCGTCCGCTCCCAGGCCCGGTGCGCGGCGAAGCCCTCGGCGGTCTCCAGCGAGGGCAGCCGCTCGCCGGGGACGTGGGCGGCGAGCCACTCCCGGGCCTCGGCGCGGAACGCGGCGTCCTCCGGGGAGAGTTCGAGGTCCATGGGCTCGCCCGCCTCCTTTTCTAACAAGTGTTTGGTAGGTTACCGTTCGGGTGTGACGGACAACAAGGCGACGGACCACAAGGCGCACACGGGGAACGAGGCGCACACGGGCAGCGAGGCGCAGGCGGACGCCACGCCGCGGTACGTCCCCGGGCACGGCCTGCTCACCGGCCGCACCGCCGTCATCACCGCCGCGGCGGGCGCGGGCATCGGCGGCGCCACCGCCCGCAGGTTCCTGGAGGAGGGTGCGGCCGTGGTCCTCGGTGACGCGCACGCCCGCCGCCTGGACGCCGCCGCCGCGGCGCTCGCCGCCGAGTTCGGCGCCGACCGCGTCGCCGCGGCGGCCTGCGACGTGCGGAACGAGCGGCAGGTCCACGCGCTGTACGACCTCGCCGAGCGGCGCCACGGCCGACTGGACGCCGTGGTCAACAACGCCGGCCTCGGCGGCACCGCCGAACTCGCCGACATGACCGACACCCAGTGGCACGAGGTCGTCGACGTCACGCTGAACGGCACATTCCGCTGCACCCGCGCCGCGCTGCGCCGGATGCGCGCCACCGGCTGCGGCGGGGTCGTGGTCAACAACGCCTCGGTCCTCGGCTGGCGCGCGCAGGCCGGGCAGGCCCACTACGCGGCGGCCAAGGCCGGGGTCATGGCCCTCACCCGCTGCGCCGCTGTCGAGGCCGCCGGCTACGGAGTACGGGTCAACGCGGTCGCCCCGAGCCTGGCCGCCCATCCGCACCTGGCCAAGGTCACCACCCCCGAACTGCTGGCGGAGCTCACCGCACGCGAGGCGTTCGGCCGCGCCGCCGAACCCTGGGAGGTCGCCAACGTCATCGTCTTCCTCGCCAGCGACTACTCCTCGTACCTGACCGGGGAGGTCCTGTCGGTCAGCGGCCAGCACCCGTGAGGCGAGAATGGCCGGGTGCCGAAGAACAGCAAGAAGACCCCGGTGAGGCCGTCGCCCGAGCGGCGCGAGGAACTGCTGGCGACCGCCGCCGAGGTGTTCGCCGCGCAGGGCTACAACGCGACCACCGTCCGCAGGATCGCCGACGCCGCGGGGATGCTCGCGGGGAGCCTCTACTACCACTTCGACTCCAAGGAGTCGATGCTCGACGAGATCCTCTCCACCTTCCTGGACGAGCTGTGGGCCCGGTACGACGCCGTGCTCGCCTCCGGACTCGGCCCCCGGCAGAAGCTGGAGGCGCTCGTCACCGAGTCCTTCCGGGAGATCGACCGGCACCGCGCCGCCGTCGCCATCTACCAGAAGGAGTCCAGGCACCTGCTGGACCAGCCGCGCTTCCACTACCTCGCCGACTCGCAGGTGAGGTTCGAGCAGGCGTGGCTGGGCACCCTGGAACGCGGAGTGGCCGACGGGGCCTTCCGCGCCGACCTCGACATCCGGCTGACGTACCGCTTCGTGCGCGACACCGTGTGGGTCGCCGCCTCCTGGTACCGGCCGGGCGGACAGCACAGCCCCGAGGAGATCGCCCGCCAGTACCTGTCGATGGTGCTGGACGGCATCGCCCTGCGGGAGTGACGACAGCGACGAAGGAGCGGCAGCCATGGCCGAGGCATACATCGTCGAAGCGGTACGCACCCCGGTCGGCAAACGCGGCGGCGGGCTCGCCGCCGTCCACCCGGCCGACCTCGGCGCCCATGTGCTGCGCGCCCTGATGGCGCGCTCGGGCGCCGACCCGGCCGCCGTCGAGGACGTCGTCTTCGGCTGCCTGGACACCGTCGGCCCGCAGGCCGGGGACATCGCGCGCACCTGCTGGCTGGCCGCCGGGCTGCCGCAGGAGGTCCCCGGCGTGACCGTCGACCGGCAGTGCGGCTCCTCCCAGCAGGCACTGCACTTCGCGGCGCAGGCCGTGCTCTCCGGCACCCAGGACCTGGTGGTCGCGGGCGGCGTGCAGAACATGTCGCAGGTGCCGATCGGCTACGCCAGCCGCCAGGCCGCCGTGCCGCTGGGGCTCGACCAGGGGCCGTTCGCCGGGTCCGCGGGCTGGCGCGCCCGGTACGGGGAAGCGCCGGTCAGCCAGTTCCACGGCGCCGAACTCATCGCCGAGCAGTGGCAGATCACCCGCGAGGCGATGGAGGAGTTCGCCCTCCGCTCCCACCGGCGTGCCGTCCGCGCCCGTGACGAAGGGCGCTTCGACCGGGAGCTGGTGCCGTACGGCGAGGTGACCGCGGACGAGGGGCCGCGCCGCGACACCTCACCGGAGAAGATGGCCGGCCTGCGCCCCGTGCTCGACGGCGGCCGGATCACCGCCGCGCTCTCCTCCCAGGTCTCCGACGGCGCCGCCGCGCTGCTCCTCGCCTCCGAACGCGCCGTGCGCGAGCACGGGCTGACCCCGCGCGCCCGCGTCCACCACCTGTCGGTGCGCGGCGAGGACCCGATCCGGATGCTGACCGCGCCGATCCCCGCCACCGCGCACGCGCTGCGGAAGACGGGGATGGCCATCGACGAGATCGACCTGATCGAGATCAACGAGGCGTTCGCCCCGGTGGTACTGGCCTGGCTGAAAGAGACCGGCGCCGACCCCGAACGCGTCAACGCCAACGGCGGCGCCATCGCGCTCGGCCATCCGCTGGGCGCGACCGGCGCCCGGCTGATGACCACCCTGCTGCACGAACTGGAGCGCACCGGCGGGCGGTTCGGCCTGCAGACCATGTGCGAGGGCGGCGGCCAGGCGAACGTGACGATCGTCGAACGGCTCTAAGGACTCCTAACGAAATGATCTTCAAGGTGGTTGGACCACTCCGAAACTGATGATCTGGGGGTGCTGGGTCGCTCGGCCGAAGCCATGGGAAGTCGACGACGAGCTGTGGGCGGTGCACGCTGCGCCGAGGAGAACGACCGCACCACTGCCGTGACCGTGCGCCCCGAGCCGGGCGGTGCCCTGAAAGGTCTGTACCGGCCCGCCCCGAACCGTGTGATCGGAGCCGGTGGAAGGTAAATGCGTCGACAGCGCCCCTCGGTACCCGGCAAAGTGGCCGCCCGTGACGAGCAGTGAGCTGTGGACCCGTGCGACCGCCGACCGCTACGACGCCGAGGAGGCCGAGACGTCTTCGGCCGCCGTTCTCGGACCGACTCTCGCCTTCCTCGCCGAGCTCGCCGGAGACGGCCGGGCACTGGAGTTCGCCATCGGAACCGGACGAGTGGGAGTCCCGCTCCGGGAACGCGGCGTGCCGGTAGTGGGCATCGAACTCTCCGAGCACATGGCAGCGGTGCTGCGGCGCAAGATCGACGAGGACAACCTCCCGGTAGTCATCGGGGACATGGCCACCACCGTCGTTCCCGGCGAGTTCACCCTGGTCTATCTCGTCTACAACACCATCACGAACCTGCTCACGCAGGACGAGCAGGTCGAGTGTTTCCGCAACGCCGCACGGCATCTGGAGCCCGGCGGCCGATTCGTCATCGAGCTGGGCGTGCCGCCGCTGCGGTTCCTGCCGCCCGGCCAGGTCGCGGTGCCGTTCGACGTCTCTGAGCGGCATCTCGGCTTCGACACCTTCGACCTGGTCGAGCAGATTCTCGTCTCGCACCACTTCACCCGCGACGGCGACGACGGCCGCTACCGCCGCGACAACTCCCGGCACCGGTACGCCTGGCCGGCAGAGCTCGACCTGATGGCACGGATCGCTGGGCTCGAGATGGAACGTCGCGTCGCGGACTGGGACGGGGCGCCGTTCACCCAGGACTCCGCGAAGCACATCTCCGTGTGGCGCAAGCCAACCTGAGGTCGGCCACCGGGCCGTCAACGTAAGCCGTGCCTGTCTTGAAACTCCTACCGGGAGTTCAGGCGTCGCCAGCAGATCAGTGCGCATCCGAGGGTGAGGAAGGCTTCGTGGATGTCGTCGCGGATCTCCCAGCGGATCCGCAGGCGGCGGAACCAGTGCAGTTGAGCGAATGCTCGCTCCACGACCCAGCGTTGGGCGCCGGGGCCGCCGACTCACCAACTGAAACGACGTGTTAGGCGCGACGCCGCCGCTGCTCGGCAGCATTTCGAAGCACCGCTCCTCGGCCGGCCCCTCGGCGTCGGGACAAGCAGCACCACGTCGCCCGGTTCCTCATCACCAGCCCCGCCACCGACCGTTGAACTTCCCGCGCCCGGACCGGGGATCAGGCTGCTTACACCTGCGAGAACAGCGCCCCGAAGAAGAACCCCAGTCCAATCACCGCGAAGAGCGCCCCAAGTCCGACGGCGAGCCACCACAAGCTGTTGCTCTCGGCCGGGAGTGTCCAGCGGGAGGGATCCGCTGGGTCGTAGCGGACCTCGACCCGGGCGCCGATGGCCAAGGTCTCGTCGAGGGGGCGGGCTATGTCCGACCTGGTTTCCATGGGCCGGTTGTCGGCCGTGGTCCAGGCGATGACCGGGAAGTACACGGTGGTCCCGGAGCTCCGGATGATGATCGTGGCATCCCCATGCCCCTGCATCTGGGTCGGTTCGTGGCGGGTCACCACGCCCTGCGCCCTGATGCCCGTCAGGACCAGTCGCCGAATCTGCCGGACCTTGAGGTACGCCGCCACGCCGATGACGGCTCCCATCGGGGTGAAGGTCAGGGAAAAGACCCAAAGGACGGCGGAATGGGACATGGAATCTGTTCCGATCAGCAGCGGTGGACAGCGGCAGGGTGCGACACGTTCCTATCGCACGACGCATCATCGGGAAGCCCCCGGGGGCGACCCGGCGCCCTCCTGCCATCGGTTCGTCCGATCTCTCGTGAGGGCTGATCCTGGGTTTGTCAGATGGTGCTGGATGCCCGTGGGTTATCAACGGTGTCCCGTGTGGCCTGGTCAGACGTGTGATGATCACGGTGTGGGTGTGGTGGTGTCCGCGTCGGGGCCGGGCTGGGTGGGGCTGTTCTCGGGCTGAGCGAGCGGCCGTTGCGCAGGCTCGTGGGGCTTGTCCGGGGTCGGGGTGGCGACGGGCCAGCCGCTCGCCGGCAGCCGCCGCGACGCCCGTGCCTACCGGGAGTCGGGCGTCGACCGCGTGGTGAAGAACGCACCTGTCCTCGGCGACGGCGGCCATCGCGGCCCCTCCGCTCTGATGCTGCACTGGCCACGGAAGAACCGGCCCTCACGCCGGAACAGGAAGCCGACAACGCGATACACCGCCGGGCACGGGCCCGCGTCGAGCACGCCTTCTCTCGGACGAAGACCTACGAGATCCTCCGCGACTGCCGCCTGCGCGGCGGCGGAGTCCACCAGGCCATGCTCGGTGTAGTCCGGCTGCACTGGGGGCCGCTGACGGGACCGAATCCGACCGATCGCGGCAAGAGCGGATCGAAGATCCACCTGATCACGGACCGGAACGGACTGCCGCCGTCGCTGGGGATCTCAGGCGCGAACATGCACGACAGCCTCGGCCTGGAGCCACTCGTACGCGGCATCCCGCCAGTCCGTTCCCGCCGCGGCCCCCGTCGCCGACGACCAGGGAAGCTGCATGCCGACAAGGGCTACAACTACGACCACCTGCGCCGATGGCTCCGCGAGCGAGGCATCCGTCACCGCATCGCCCGCAAAGGCATGGAGTCCTCACAGCGGCTGGGCCATCATCGCTGGGTGGTCGAGCGCACCGTGTCATGGCTGGCTGCCGACGCCTGCACCGCCGCTACGAGCGTAAGGCCGAGCGCTTCCTCGCCTTCGTCGGCATTGCCGCAGCCCTCATCGGCTACCGACGACTCACCAAGTGAAACGACGTCTAAAGGGTGTTGCAGAAGACTGTGTTCTGGCAGGTCAGGGCGGGGTTGTGGCTGTTCTGGTCATGCGGCGAGTGTGAGGTTGTGCATGTGGGCGACGGCCTGGACGGCGTGGTGGAGGCCGTTGCCGCGCTGTCGGCAGTCACGCAGGATCTTGTAGTTCTTCATGCGGGCGAAGGTGTGCTTGACGCGGGCGCGGACTCTGCGGTGCTCTGCGTTGTCGTCCTCCTCGCCCGGCAGCAGTGGCCGGCCGGGGCGTTTGCGGTGCGGGGCGATGAGCCCGGTGTTGATGTAGGCGCCGTCGCCCAGCACCGTGACTCCTTCGCAGTGCCGGGCAAGGCCGGAGTTCCGCCAGACATGGGCGTCGGCCCTGATACCCGGAGCAGGGCGGCGGTGCCCACCACGAGCTTCGTGTCGGCGTCGATGATGACCTGCACGTTCGCCGAGAAACGGTAGTTACGGCTGGAGGCACCGACGGTCCGGTCGCGGACCGGGATCAAGGTGCCGTCCACGATCCACAACCGATCCGCGGCATCGGCGGGCGGGGAAGCCGGTTCGAGGGCAAGGAGGGGAGGCAGTCGCTGGATGACGCGGCAGACCGTCGCGGGCGAGACTCCGAACAGCGGCGCGAGCTGTCGCATGGTGAGGTTCGTGCGGTAGTAGACGGCCACCAGCAGCACCCGATCCGCCAGCGGCAACCGCCACGGCCGTCCACCACCGGGACCGTTGCCACCCCGCTCCCGCACCACCCGCACCAGGCCCTCGAACTGTCGCATCCGCAGCCCGGTGAACATCTCCACCCACAACGGTGCAACCCTCAACACTCCAGCCATACACGGGAAATGCCCGGATCACAGCCTTCTGCAACACCCTTAAGGCGGACACAGGCCCGCCGCCTTGCCTTCCGGCCAAGCCCCTCGGCGCTACGGGGCGGGCAGCGCGGCCAGGGCCGCCCGCGCCTCGTCCATCACCCGCCCCACCAGCTCCGCACACGACGGCAGGTCATCGATCCGCCCCACCACCTGGCCCGACGCCATCACCCCCAGATCGGTCCTGCCGTCCACCATCGACGCCTTCAGCAGCATCGGCGTGTTGGCCGCGAGCAGCACCTGGCTCCAGGTCAGTTCCCTGTGGCGTTTGAGCGCCAGGCCGTCGCGCAGCAGCCGCGGCCAGCTCAGCCCGGACAGCCGCCGGAAGGCCGCGGCGTGTCGCACCGCGTGGCCGAGCGCGGCGGCGCGCCCGGACCGCTCCAGCGCCTCGACCAGTTCCCCGCGCAGCATCCGGTGCGGCATGCCGTCGACCCGGGTGGTGACGGCGGCGTCGGCGGCGGACGCGGCCAGATAGCGGGCCTTGACGGCGTCGGGGACGGTGCTGTCCGACGTCAGCAGGAAGCGCGTGCCCATGGCGATCCCCGCGGCCCCGTACGCCAGCGCCGCCACCAGCCCCCGGCCGTCGCAGAAGCCCCCGGCGGCCACCACCGGGATCCCGACGGCGTCCACGACCTCCGGCAGCAGGACGGTCGTGGCGACCTGACCGGTGTGCCCGCCGCCCTCGCCGCCCTGCACCACCACCGCGTCCGCGCCCCAGGCCGCGACCTTCTCGGCGTGTCGCCGCGCGCCGACCGTGGGGATGACGACGACGCCCGCGTCCTTGAGCCGGGCGATCAGCTCCCGGGAGGGCGCCAGCGCGAACGAGGCGACCGCCACCTTCTCCTCGATGACGACGCGGACCCGGTCGGGCGCGTCGGCCGCGTCCGCCCGCAGGTTCACGCCGAACGGCGCGCCGGTACGGGACGCGACCTCCCGTACCGCCGCGCGCAGCCCGTCCACGGTCATGGTCGCGGAGGCGAGGATGCCCAGGCCCCCGCGTTCGCGACGGCCGACACCAGCCGGGGCCCGGCCACCCAGCCCATGCCGGTCTGCACGATCGGGTGCGACACGCCCACCAGCCGGGTCAGCGCGGTCTCCATCAGCCCGCCACCTCCCGCTCGCGCAGCCCCTCCGGATCGAGCACCTCCCGGATCAGCCGCAGCTCGTCCGCGGTCGGCTCCCGGGTGACCGGCACGGCCTGCGGCATCCGCAACGCGAACCCGGTCGCCGCCCGCACCTGATCGGCCGTCACCCCCGGGTGCAGGGACCGCACCCGCATCGTGCGGTCCGGCGTCTCGAAGTCCAGCACCGCCAGGTCGGTGACCACGCGCGCGATGCGGTGGAACCGGGTCGCGGACGGCCCGGCCGCCGCGGCCCGGTCGTACCCCACCCCGCAGACCATGTCCACCCGGGGGACGAACACCCGGGGACTGTGCCGCGGAATCCAGTAACTCGTCGGGTTGTTGAGCGTGTTGACCGGCGCGCCGCGCACCCCCAGCAGCTGCCGCGCGGGTCGCCGCCAGTCCCCGATGCAGGAGATGTTCTGGTTGCCGTACCGGTCGAGCTGGGCGGCGCCCATCATCACGTGCCGCCGGCCGCCGGTCACCAGCGACAGATGCGCGCGGTACGGTAGCCAGCCCTCGGTCTCGCCCGCCGCGTCGACCAGCACCGCCTCCCCGTCGGTGAGCAGCAGCCCGGGGGAGAAGGTCAACCGGGCCAGGCGCGCCGCGATAGCGGGCACCGTGCCCATCGGGCTCGCCAGCACCTCCCCGGCGCCGCGCCACGCCTCGGCGCAGGCCACCACACAGCACTCCGCCCGCGTCGCCGTCATGCCCCCTCCTCCGCCTGCTCCATGGCGAATGCCGCCACCGCGGCCTGGTAGTCGCGCTCGTCCCCGGACAGGAACCGGGCGGTGAACTCCCGCCAGGCGGCCGGATCGGCGGCGGCCCGCACGTAAGCGCGCTGGAACGCCTCGTCGCGCCCGTAGTCGGGGCGCAGGAGGTGAAGTGCGCGCCGTGCGGCGTCTCGATCACCCCGGTCACCGTGTGCCGCTTGACCAGCAGCGTCTGCGGGCCGCCCGCCACGGCCAAGTCGGCGGTGGGCACGACGCGCTCACACGACATGTACGCCTCCGCCGCCGCCTCGCAGAACAGGTCGTCGAAGTACGGGTCGGGCCCCAGGTACTGGCCGTTGCCGCGCGCGTCCGCCCGGTTGAGGTGCACCAGCGCCGCGTCCAGCCGCAGCGCGGGCACCGCCACCAGCTCCTCCCGGCCCGGATACGGGGACCTGACCGTGCGCAGCCCGGGGTTGACGGCCATGACGTCCGAACCGAGCCCGGCCCGCACCGGCATGAACGGCAGCCGGTGCGCGGCGGCGGTCAGCCCCCACATCACCATGGCCTCGTCCAGCTCCGTCAGCTCCAGGCCGCCGCGCTGCCGCGCCGCCCGGAACCACGGCTCCAGCGCGATCGAGTCCAGCGTCGCGAACGCCGCGACGAGCGTGCGGATCTTCCCGGCGGCGGCCAGCAGCCCGACGTCGGGGCCGCCGTAGGAGACGACGGTCAGATCGGTCACATCCGACCGCAGCAGGGCCCGGACCAGGGCCATCGGTTTGCGCCGGGAGCCCCAGCCGCCGATGCCGATCGTCATCCCGCTCGCCAGCTGGGCGACGGCCTGATCCGCCGTCATCCTCTTGTCCCGCGAAGCATCGGAGGCCGTCATTGACCCGGGGGAGGCCGTCATGTCCGCTCCTCTCCGAACGTGTCGCGGACCCGCCGCGCCACGCCGTCCAGCCCCGCCTCGAAGGTGAAGCCCTGCTCGTAGCGGTAGCTGCGGCGCACGTCCACAGTGTCGATGCCGTTGAGCGCGGCCTTGGCGAGCCGCAGGAGCGTGCCGTCCTTCGCCGCGATCTCCCGGGCCAGCGCGACGGCCGCGCCACGCAGCTCGCCCCGGGGAACGACCGCCCAGACCGAGCCGTGCCGGTGCAGCTCGGCCGCGCTGACGGTGCGCGAGGTGTAGTACAACGCGCGCATCAGGTGCTGCGGCACCAGCCGGGCCAGGTGGGTGGCCGCGCCGAGCGCCCCCCGGTCCAGCTCCGGCAGCCCGAACGCGGCGTCGTCACTGGCCACGATCGCGTCGGAGTTCCCGGCCAGACCGACCCCGCCGCCCAGGCAGAAGCCCTGCACGGCGGCGACCACCGGCACCTCGCAGTCGTACACGGCCGCGAAGGCGGCGGCGCAGCCCCGGTTGGCGCCCAGCAGCGCCGTGTGCCCCGGGTCGCGCCGCAACTCCTTGAGGTCCACACCGGCGTTGAAGCCGCGTCCGGCGGCGGCCAGGACGACACAGCGGGTGCCCGGCTCGGCGCCCGCGCCGCGCACCGCTTCCGCCAGGTCGTACCAGCCCCGTACCGGCACCGCGTTGACCGGCGGGAAGTCCACCGTCACGACGGTGACGCCCGGTTCGGGGACGGAGGTGGAGACACCCATGACTGGATCAGCTACCTTTCCACCAAACGTTTGTTAGGCGTACGGGTACGGAGAAGGTAGCAGCGACCGGCCGCGCGCGGGAGGTGCCAGATGGCCGTCACCATCGATCTGAGCGGACGAGTCGCCCTCGTCACCGGCGGCACGCGGGGCGTCGGCGCGGGCGTCAGCCGCGCCCTGCTCGCCGCCGGGGCCGAGGTGGTGGTCTGCGCGCGCCGCCCGCCCGAGCGCCCCGTCGAAGCCGCCGGGCGCGCCGCCCGGTTCCTGCCCGCGGACGTGCGCGACCCGGACGCCGTGCACCGCCTCCTGGAGCGGGTGCGCGCCGACCACGGCAGGCTGGACACGCTGGTCAACAACGCGGGCGGCACCCCGTACGGGCTGCTCGCCGACGCAGGTCCCCGACGCGCCGCCCGCATCGTCGAACTGAACCTCACCGCGCCGCTGATGGTCTCCCTCGCCGCCTTCCCGCTGCTGCGCTCCGGCCCCGGCGGCGGATCCGTCGTGATGATCGGCAGCGTCAGCGGCACCCGCCCGTCGCCGGGCAGCGCGGCCTACGGCGCGGCCAAGGCGGGACTGGAGAACCTCGCCCGGTCCCTGGCCGTCGAATGGGCCCCGCGCGTCCGGGTCAACACCGTCGTCCTCGGCATGGTCCGCACCGAACGCACCGGGCCGCACTACGGCGACGACGCCGGGGCGGCCGCCGTCGCCCGCACCGTTCCCCTGGGCCGCCTCGCCGAACCCGCCGAGGCGGGCGACGCCTGCGTCTTCCTCGCCTCCCCGCTCGCCGCGTACGTCAGCGGCGCGCGCCTGGAGGTCCACGGCGGCGGCGAGCGCCCGGCGTTCCTCGACGCGGCCGCCGCCCACCTGCCCGTCACCGGCACCGGCCGGGAACAGAAGGAGGAGTGAGATGGCGGGACTGTGCCAGGGCCGGGTGGTGGCCGTCACCGGCGCCGGCCGCGGCCTGGGCCGCGCGCACGCGCTGGCCTTCGCGGCCGAGGGCGCCCGGGTCGTCGTCAACGACCTGGGCGCCGGCCCGACGGCGCGGGGCGCTCGGCCGACCCCGCGCAGCGGGTCGCCGACGAGATCCGCGCCCGTGGCGGCGAGGCGGTCGCGCACGGCGCCGACATCACCACGGCGGAGGGCGCCGCGTCCCTGCTGGCCACCGCCCTCGACGCCTTCGGCCGCCTGGACACCCTCGTCAACAACGCGGGGTTCCTGCGCGACCGGATGCTGGTCAACCTCGGCGAGGACGACTGGGACGCCGTCGTACGCGTCCACCTCAGGGGCCACTTCCTGCCGCTGCGGCACGCCGCACGGCACTGGCGCGCCGAGGCCAAGGCGGGCCGCACCCCGGTGGCCCGCGTGGTCAACACCAGCTCCGGCGCCGGGCTGCTCGGCAGCGTCGGCCAGAGCGCCTACTCCGCCGCCAAGGCCGGGATCCTCGGCCTCACCCTGGTCGCCGCCGCCGAACTCGGGCCGTACGGCGTCCAGGTCAACGCCCTCGCACCGGCCGCCAGAACCCGGATGACCGAGGACACCTTCGCCGCCGAGATGGCCGCCCCCGACCGGCCGGACGCCTTCGACGCCATGGCCCCGAGAACGTCTCCCCGCTCGTGGTCTGGCTCGGCTCGGCCGCCTGCGACCAGGTCACCGGACGGGTCTTCGCGGCGGAGGCCGGCCGGATCACCGTGATGGAGGGCTGGCGCCCCGGACCGGCCACGGACAAGGGCGCGCGCTGGACCCCGCGGGAGGCGGGCGCCGCGGCCACCGCCCTGCTCGCGGCGGCCGCGCCGCCACAACCGGTGTACGGGGCACGCTGACGCCGGCCGCCGCGCCCCGCGGGCGGGAGCGGCGGCCGGCGTCAGCCGCTCAGCCCGCGGGGAGGGTGAGGCGCTGCCCGGGGAAGATCACGTCGGGCCGCGGGCCGACGGTCTCGCGGTTGGCGTCGTACAGCGCGCGCCAGCCACCGCTGACCGACAGACGCAGCGCGATGCGTGACAGGCTGTCACCGCTGACCACCGTGTACGTCCCCGATGCGCGGCGCGGCCCGTCGCGGTGGGGGCGCGCCGGTGCCGGTGCGGGTGCGGACGCGCGGGGGGTGGCGCTGGGTGCCCTGTCGGGTGTGGCGGGGGCGGTCCGCGGGGCGGCGGGAGTGGTCCGTGGGGCGCCGCCCGCGGTCCGCGTCAGACCGGCCCGGACCGAGCACGTCGGCCACGCTCCGGGACCCTGCCGGCCCAGGACCGCCTCCGCGATGGCGATCTGCTGGGACTTGGTCGCCAGGTCGGCCCGGGCGGCGAACCTGGTGCCGCCGTACGCCTCCCAGGTCGCCTGGCTGAACTGCAGCCCGCCGTAATGGCCGTTGCCCGTGTTGCTGCTCCAGTTGCCGCCGCTCTCGCACGCGGCGACCCGCTCCCAGGTGTCGGCCGAGGCCGCCGCCGCGCTGCCGGCGCCGGCGCCGAGTATCGGAAGAGCGAGCCCGGCTCCCCACGCGGCGAGAGCCGCGCTCAGCGGAAGGACGCGGTGGCTGGGCGATGCGGGACGGCGGTGGATTCCTCGTACGGCCATAGGACCCGTTCCTCTCGGCTGCGGTATCGGATCGCCCACCCGTCCTCGGGCGGGCTGCCACGAGTACGGCAGCGGAGCGGCGCAGGTCACAAGGCGCAACCGCGCTCGCGGACCGCCTCGCGCCGTCGTGCGCCATCGGCTGGTGTGCTGATGCCCCGTCACTTATGGCGGGTGGGCGCACGGCGAGAGGGCGGGCGCACGGAGCGGCCGGGCCCGGCGGGCCGGCCGGCCGCCCGCGTCCCTGACGAGCGGATTCCCGGACGGCCGGGGAGGTCCACGGCGGTACGCGGAACGGGTGGATGGCCGACCGGGGGCGCACACCGCTCGGCACCCTGCGATGAGACGCCCGGCGAGCCACCCCCGGTCCACCCCCCCGCCGCGCTCTCCCCCGCCACCGTCGGCCGATCGGGCGCCCCGGCGCGCCGGATGCCGACCGGCGCTGCGCTCAGGGCCCTCGCCGCGCCGGATGCCGACTGGCGCCGCGCTCGGAGCCCTCGCCGCGCCCCTAGCCCTCGCCGCGCCCCTAGCCCTGGTCGCGTTCGGCCCGGACCAGCCGCAGCGTCACGATCTCGAACGGCCGCAGGTTCAGCGCGACCCGGCCGCCGGCGTGCTCGGCCGGTCCCGTCGGCCGTTCCAGCAGGTCGCACACCGACGCCGACGCCAGCGGGAACCCCGCCACGAGCCCGCTGCGGACCCGGCCGCCCCGGGACTCGTACAGCCGGACCACCACATCCCCGCTGCCGTCGTCCGCGAGCTTCACCGCGCTCAGCACGACCGCGTCGTCGCCCGCCGTGACCAGCGGAACCACCTCCGCGTCGCCCGGCACCCGCCGCTCCGGAAGGTTGATGCGGTAGCCCTCGCGCACCGCGTCCCCGATCCCGGCGCCCGGTACCAGCGCGTACCGGAACCGGTGCCCGCCCTGGTCGGTCCGCGGGTCGGGGAAGCGCGGCGCGCGCAGCAGCGACAGCCGCACCGTCGTCGTGGTGCCGCCCGCTCCCGATGTCACAGCCTCGGGGCGGACGGCGCGGGTCACGTCGTAGCCGTACGTCGAGTCGTTGACCAGCGCCACGCCCCAGCCCGGCTCCTCCAGATGCACGAAACGGTGCGCGCACGCCTCGAACTTCGCCGCGTCCCAGCTGGTGTTGGTGTGCGTGGGCCGGTACAGATGCCCGAACTGGGTCTCCGCCGCCGTCCGGTCGGCGTGCACATCCAGCGGGAACGCCACCTTGAGGAACTTCTCCGTCTCGTGCCAGTCCACCGTCGTCCTGAACTCCACCCGCCGTTCGCCCGCGGGAAGCGTGATCAACTGCGCGACCCGCGACGAGCCGAAGGCCCGCACCACGTACACCGAATCCTCGTGCAGGGGATCCAGCGACTCCACCCCGTCCGTCAGATCGGTCACCGTGTTGCGGTAGAAGTGGTCGACGTCCCACGCGTCCCACATGTTGGGGAAGTCGGGGTGCAGCTGGAGCAGGTTGCCCACCTGGTCCGGAGCGAGCGTCTCCCGGTCCGCCGTCACGTCGTACACCGACACCAGCAGCCCGCGGCCGTCGATCTCCACCCGCAGCAGCCCGTTGTCCAGGACGAAGCCGCCGCCGTCCCGGGGAACCCTCGACACGGCACCCGGGTCCGCCCCCGCCCCCGGCACCGCGCCGCCCGCCGGCACCCCGCCCCGCTCGTGCGGCGCCGCGTTGAAGACGACCGACCCGCCCGCCGCGCCGTCCCGGCCAGCGCCGCCTGCGCGGCGCCGATGATCCGCTTCAGCTCCTCGGCGACCGCCGCGTACGTCGCGGCCGCCTCCCGGTGCACCCAGGCGATCGACGAACCGGGCAGGATGTCGTGGAACTGGTGCAGCAGCACCGTCTTCCACAGCCGGTCCAGGTCCTCGTACGGGTACGGGAAGCCGGTCCGCACCGCCGCGGTCGCCGCCCACAGCTCCGCCTCGCGCAGCAGATGCTCGCTGCGCCGGTTGCCCTGCTTGGTCTTCGCCTGGCTGGTGAGCGTCGCCCGGTGCAGCTCCAGATACAGCTCGCCCACCCACACCGGCGCGTGGGCGTACTCCGCGTGCGCCTTCTCGAAGAACGCCGACGGCTTCTCGAAGACGACCCGTGCCGACCCCTCCAGATCCGCCAGCCGCTTGGCGCGCGCCAGCATCTCGCGCGTCGTACCGCCGCCACCGTCACCCCATCCGGTGGGCGCCAGCGACCGGGTCGCCGCCCCCTTCTCCTGGAAGTTGCGCACCGCGTGGGCCAGCTCCGCGCCCGACAACTGCGCGTTGTAGGTGTCGATCGGCGGGAAGTGCGTGAAGACGCGGGTGCCGTCCAACCCCTCCCACCAGAACGTGTGGTGCGGGAACTTGTTGGTCCGGCTCCAGGAGATCTTCTGCGTCAGGAACCACTTCGCGCCCGCCAGCCTCACCAACTGCGGCAGCGCGGCCGAGTAGCCGAAGGTGTCCGGCAGCCACACCTCCTCGGTCTCGATCCCGAACTCCTCCAGGAAGAACCGCTTGCCGTGCACGAACTGCCGGGCCAGCGCCTCCGACCCCGGCATGTTGGTGTCCGACTCCACCCACATGCCGCCGACGGGCACGAACCGGCCCTCCGCGACCGCCTTCTTCACGCGCGCGTACACCTCCGGCCGGTGCTCCTTGATCCACGCGAACTGCTGCGCCTGCGACATCGCGTACACAAACTCCGGCTCGTCCTCCAGCAGCGCCGTCATGTTCGACGTCGTACGCGCCACCTTGCGCACCGTCTCCCGCAGCGGCCACAGCCACGCCGAGTCGATGTGCGCATGCCCCACCGCGCTGATCCGGTGCGCCGAGGCGTGGGCGGGCGCGGCCAGGACGTCCGCGAGCAGCGCCCGGGCGCGGGCCGCCGTACCGCCCACGTCCTGGAGGTCGACCGCGTCCAGCGCGCGCTCCACCGCCCGCAGGATCTCCCAGCGGCGCGGGGAGTCCCCCGGCAGCTCAGGCATCAGCTGACCCAGCACCTCCAGGTCCTGGACCAGCTCCCACACCTCCGTGTCGAAGACGGCCAGGTCCATGCGGGCCAGCCGGTACCGCGGCTCGCGGCCCGCCGTCTCCTTGTCGCCCAGCTCGGTCGGCCGGAACGGGTGGTAGTCGAGGATCACCGGATTGGACGCGGCCTCGATGTGCAGCACCACCCGCTCCCCGCCCGCCACCGGGGCCCCGACCCGCACCCACTGGTTGCGCGGGTTGAGCCCCTTCACCGGTGAGCCGTCCGGCCGGTAGACCAGCCCCTCGCACTGGAAGCCGGGCATGTTCTCGTCGAAGCCCAGGTCCAGCAGGGCCTCCACGGTGCGGCCCGCCCAGCCCTCGGGCACCCGCCCGCTGACGGTGAACCAGCTGGTGCCCCACGGCGGCCCCACGCGTCGCCCACCGTGATCGGGGTCCGCGGGGCGGCCAGCCCCTCGGCGACGGGCACGGGCTCGTCCGGCGCGTTCCAGACCCCGACCTCCAGCGGCACGGACTCGGGGTGGACGGCCGGGAGGATCCTCTCCTCCAGCACACGCTTGAGACGGGCTTCGGTGACGTCGCGGTCGCTGTGCATACGGCTCCTTGGGTGGGCTACCAGGTGTACGTGGCAACGGACGGCGCGGACGGGGCGAACAGCTCGTCGACAGCCCGCACCTCGATCCGGGTCACCGCTTCGCCGCGCGTACGGCGCAGCGCGGGGACGTAGAAGGCGGTGCCGCACGTGCCGCCGAGGAACCGGCGGCCCCCGCCGGGCAGCACCTGACACAACTCGTAGTGGCGCAGCGGACCGGGGGAGCGGCCCCAGACCAGCCGCAGCGCGGCCGACCCGTCCGCATTCTTCCCCGCCGCCGCCACCTTGCACGCACCCGGACGCGCCGGGCCGGCGGGGGCGGCGTCACGCACCGCCAGCGCGCCCAGCCGCCAGCGGACGGCGCCGCCGCCGGGCGCGGTCAGCCGCACGCCCAGCGCGTGGACCGTGACGGTGCGCGGGTCGCCGAGCGGGCCCCGCAGCCGCCGCCCCGGCCGCAGTGTCACCGAGGTCCAACCGTCGCCCGCCGCCAGGGTCCCCGCCGGTACGAAGGCGAACCGGTACGGCTCCCCGGGGGCGCCCGGCTCCTCCAGCGCGACCGCCAACTCCACCCGCACCGCCGCCGAACCGGCGTCGGCGCGGTGCGTCAGCTCCACCACCGTCGCCTCCGACAGCGGCAGCCGCACCGCATGCAGTTCGACGGTGGCGGGGGCGGCCAGCGCGCCGTCCACCAGCAGACTGCTGCCGCCGCGCCACGCGTCGGCGAAGTCGAAGCCGACCCGCGGCCGGGTGCCCGCGGTCCGCACCACCCAGCGGCGGCCGGGCAGCCGGTCCTGGAGCCCCAGATGGTTCCACGGGGTCTCGGAGAGCACCTTGCCGCGCTCGTACCAGCGCAGCCCGTGCCCGGTGTTGAAGGCGCACGCGAACGGCAGCGCGGTCACCGTGGACCGGTCGGCGACGGAGAGCGCGGGCGCCCGCCAGGACGCGCCTGCGTCGGGCGCGGACGGATCCAGCGACGGCCCGGTCCAGAACCGGTCGTCGCGGGCGTGGAAGGCGGCGGGCGTGCGCTGGTCCGACGGCAGGCCGGTCCAGGTCCACTCGGGCCGGTAGAAGCCGTACGACACCACGTGCGGCCCGTCCGGCGGGACGATCGCGTCCCAGTCGACCGGGGTGTCCCAGCCGCGCGCCTCGGTGTCGATCCCGGCCCACAGCTCGTAGCGGTCGCGGCCCATGTCCGTGGCCAGCCCGGCGGAGGCGGCCAGCCCCGACCGGCTCCAGCCGAAGTTCACGAACATGCTGTCGGACGCCCGGAAGAAGTCGGCGTTGCGCTCGTTGAGCCGGTTCTGCCAGCTCACCGCGCCGGTGTCGATCATGGAGTCGTACCAGGTCACCCGCAGCCCGCCGGACCGCTCCCGCAGATGGCGCAGGAAGCCGCGCATGTCGGCCGCGAGCGCCGCGTCCCCGCCGCCGGTCTCGGCGTTGACGAACCAGCCGTCGAACCCGTACGCCCGCGCCACCGCGATCAGCTTGTCCGCGACCGGGAACCCGCCGTCCGCGCCGCGCCGCACCAGGTCCCGGGTCCATCGCAGCTGCCCGCCGTACGCCGCGGGCGGCAGAAACACGGTGCCCAGGACCGGCACCCCGTTGCGGTGCGCGGCGTCCACCACGGGCGCGTTGGGCGCCAGGATCAGGCCCTCACCGGAGGAGCCGCCCCAGAAGACGAGCTCGTCGAGGTACGCCCAGTGGGTGAGCGCGTAGCAGTCCGCTGTCGGCGCGCCCTGGGAGGGGTTGCGCGAGGTCGGCGCGAACGCGGCGAGCGCCTGGACGCGGGCCTGCCCGGCGCGGGCGGTGGCGTTCGGGGGTACGGGCGCGAAGCGATCGGCCAGGGGCACGGTCGCCGTGTTGTACGGCAGGTCCCCGTCGGACTCGGGCGTCCATTCCTTGAGGCTGCGCCAGACGACACCGGGGTCCGGGGTGCCGCTCGGCAGGCTGCCGGGGAACCAGTACGAGGCGTACGGCTGGAGGTCGGCGGCAGTCCGTGCGGGTGCGGGTGCGGGTGCCGGTGCCGCGCCGACCGCGGCCGCGCGGCCCGCCGCGAGGCCGAACGCCGCGGTGGCCGCCCCGGCGGCGAGCAGGCCGCGCCGCGCGGGGCCGGTCGACGGGCGGTGTGCGTGGGGTCTGTCGCTCACGGGGTGCTCCTCTGCTCGGGGTTGGCGAGTGCGGGTGGGACGGCCGCGCGCGGTGCTCTCACCCCCACCCCGCCCCTTCCCGTAACCGGGGCAAGCCCCCGGGCCCCCAGCGCCCTCCAGGCGGCCCTTGGCGGAGCGCCCCGCATCAGTGTCGGCCGTCCGGCGCTTGGGAGGCCCCTGCGGGCGTGGGGACCCCAGCGCGCTTCCGAGGGGGTCGGGGCCTCGGCCTCCTCGGACCCGGGGTCCGGGGCGGAGCCCCGGTATCGGGAAGGGGCGGGGTGGGGGAGGGGCCCGCCGTGGGCGGCTGCGCATGCGGCTAGCCGACGCCGTCCGGGGTGACCAGCTCCGTAACGCCGCGCGCGGCCAGATACGCGGCGTCGCCGATGCGCTCGGCCAAGACGCAGGCCGGCCGCCCCCCGGCCCCCGCCAGCCGCATCCACGCCTCGAAGTACGCGCCGCCCGGCGCGCACACCGCCCGCCCCGCCCCCGGCTCCAGCACCAACGCCGTCGTGCGCGGCTCCGGCCGCGGCGGGCGGTCCCGGTACGCGCGGACGACCGCCGCGATGGCCTCCCGGCGGGCTTGACGCGCCGGTCGTTGGTGAGCAGGCCCAGGCCGTACTCCAGCTCGGGGAAGTCGGCCAGTGCACGGTCGACGTCATGCGAGCACCACCACGTCACTCCCCACACGTCCGGGCAGTCCAGCGCGTGCCGCACGGTCGCCTCCGTGAAACGCGCCGCTCGGTCGGGCGGGATGTGCGGGGCGGGGGCGCCGACCTCCTGGAGCCAGACGGACCGGTGCGGATCGTCCGCCCACGCCTTCGACAGCTCGATCAGGTACGCGGCGTGCAGCTCGGTGGCGGCGCCGTCCGCGCCGTGCCGCTGGGCGGTGCCGTTGAAGACCCAGGAGTGCACGGCGGTGACCGCTCCGATGCCCGCCGAGTGCGCCGGGGTGAAGGGGTGGCCGTCCCGGTACCAGGCGACGTCGTACGAGGCGTGCACATGCCGCCGACCGGGCGCGCCCCGCTCGCACGCGTCCAGCATCCGCCGCAGCCACGCCCCGGCCTGGTCCGGCGTGACCGGGTCGGGGTCGGGGTGCGGGGCGCCGGAGAACTGGTTGAACTCGTTGCCGACGGTCATGCCGAGGAAGTTCGGCCGGTCGGCCAGCGCCGCCGCGAGCGTGCGCAGGTAGTCGGCCTGGGCCTCGACCACCTCCGGGTCGGTGAAGAGGTTGCGGCGGTGCCAGGTGGTGGTCCACGACGGTACGAAGTCGAAGCTCGACAGGTGGCCCTGGAGGCCGTCGACGCCGACGTCCAGCCCGCGTTCGGCGGCCGCGTCGACCAGTCGGCCGAGCTGGTCGACGGCACGCGGCCGGATCAGCGTCCGGTTCGGTTGGAAGAGCGGCCACAGCGGGAAGACCCGGACGTGGTCCAGGCCGAGCGCGGCGACGGAGTCCAGGTCGGCGCGGACCGCGTCGAGGTCGAAGTCCAGCCAGTGGTGGAACCAGCCCCGGGTGGGGGTGTAGTTGACGCCGAAACGCAACGTAAGGTCCTTTCCTTCTCGGCCTGACGGTCGGCACGGTCAGCCCTTTCGGCAGGGTCAGCCCTTGACGGCGCCCTCCACGACGCCGCGGAAGAAGTACCGCTGGAGGCAGAGGAACAGCACGAGCAGCGGGGCGACGGCGATGATCGTGCCCGCCGCGACCAGCCGGGGGTCGCCCGCGAAGGTGCCGTGCAGATAGGTGAGGCCCACGGTCAGAGTGAACTTGTCGGAGTCGGAGAGCACGATCAGCGGCCACAGGAAGTCGTCCCACGCCCCCATGAAGGCAAAGATCGCGACCACCGCGAGCGTGCCCCTGACGGACGGCAGCGCGATCCGGGTGAACCGCTGCCAGACGTTCGCGCCGTCGATGACCGCGGCCTCCTCGGTCTCGTACGGCACGGCGGCGAACGCGTTCCGCATCAACAGCACGTTCAGCGCGCTGACCGCGCCCGGCAGCACCACGGCGATGAGCGTGTTGTTGAGCTCCAGCTCCCGCATGGTGGTGAACTGCGCGATGACGATGGACTCCAGCGGTACCAGCAGCGCCGCGACGAACGCCAGCGTGGCGGCTCTGCGGCCGCGGAACCGCAGCCGGGCGAGGGCGTACCCGGCCAGGGACGCGCCGACGCAGTTGGTGACGACGTTGGTGACCGCGACCTTCAGCGAGTTCAGCGCGTAGTCCCACACCGGGACGATGTCCGCGACGCCGGAGTAGTTGGCCAGGGTGGGGTCCTCGGGCAGGAGGCGCGGCGGCGAGGTGTAGATGTCCTCCGTGCCGCCCTTGAGCGAGGTGGACAGCTGCCACAGAAACGGGCCGACGGTCAGCGCCAGGACCGCGAGCAGCAGCAGATAGCGGATGGCGGTCCCCCAGCGGGTCGGGCGTGTCACCGCTCCTCCTTCCGGTCCGCGCGCAGCACCACCAGCATCAGCAGCAGGGTGAGGGCGAAGACGACCAGCGAGATGGCCGACGCGTAGCCGACCCGGCCGTTGAGACCGGTCCCCACCCGCTGGACCAGCATGACCAGCGTGGTGTCCTGCCCCGCGGGGCCGCCGCTGGGCCCGGCCAGCAGATACACCTCGGCGAAGACCTTGCACGCGGCGACCGAGGACAGCGCCCCGACCAGCACCATCGTCGACCGGACCGCGGGCACGGTGACATGGACGAACCGGCGGACCGCCCCCGCCCCGTCGACGGCGGCGGCCTCGTGCAGCTCGCGCGGCACGTTCGCCAGCGCCGCGAGATAGATGACCATGTAGTAGCCGAGCCCCTTCCACACCGTCAGCGCCATGGCGCTGAACAGCAGCAGCCACTGGTCGCCGAGGAAGTTCACCGGCCCGGCCCCGAAGAACTCCAGGAGCGCGTTGACCAGGCCCCGGTCGTCCAGCACCCACTCCCAGATCAGCGCGACCACGACGACGGAGGCCACCACCGGGGTGTAGAAGGCGGACCGGAAGAACGACACGCCCGGGATCTGCCGCCGCACCAGCAGCGCCAGCAGCAGCGGCAGGACCACGGTGAACGGCACCACCAGCGCGACGTACAGCAGACTGTTGCGCAGCCCCACCCAGAACTGCTCGTCGTCCAGCATGGTCCGGAAGTTCTCCAGACCCACCCACCGGCCTTCCGACAGCGTCCGGGCGTCGGTGAACGCCTGGTAGACGGTGGTGAGGAACGGACAGAGCGTGAAGGCGGTGACGACCGCCAGCCCAGGCAGCAGGAACAGCCAGGGGCTGGCCGCCCGGTGGGTGCGCACCGGCGCGGCGGGGCGGCCGCGCACGGGTGTGGCGGGACCGCTGTCCACCGGCGCGGCGGGGCGGCGCCGCATCAGCTCTGCCGCAGCAGCTTGTTGCTCTGCTCCACGGCGTCGTCAAGGGCGTCCTGTGGCGACTTCTTGCCCTGGAGCGCCTTGGCCACCTCGTTCTGCAGGATCGTCTTCATCTCGTCGCTCATCACCACGGGCGTGTAATTCACCGCGCCTTTCAGCATTCTCGCGGCCGCCACCCGGACCCGGCCCTCGTCGGTGCCGTCGTCCTTCGACCAGTACGGCTTCTCCAGAGATCCCTTGGTGCTCGGAAAGATCGCCACCTCGTGCGCGAAGGACTCCTGGTTCCGCTGATCGGTGACGAAGTGCGCGAACGCGACGGCCGCCGCCTTATGGCCGCTCCGTTCGTTGACCGCCAGGCCCATCACGTACATGTTCGGCTTTCCGTTGTCGGTCGGCGTGTCCGTGATACCGAGATTCCGGTACAGGCTCGGCGCGTCCCGTTTGAAGGTCTCCAGGTCGTGGGCGCTGCCCGGATTCATCGCGACCTTCTGGGACAGGAACTTCTGCCCGGCCTTCTCCGGAGTCATCGTCAGCACCTGGGAGTCCAGACCGCCGTTGTCGTACAGCTCCTTGTACCGGGTCAGCAGCTCGACGCCCTTGGGCTCGTTGTACGTGAACTCCGTCGCGTCGTCGTTGACCAGCCGTACGCCGTAGCGGCCGAAGTCCTCGACGGCCGGCGTGCCCGCCAGGGTGGCGATCTTCCCGTCGGACGCCTCGGCCATCTCGTTGGCGGCGGCGAACAGCTCGTCGAACGTCCGCGGCGGCTTCTCCGGGTCGAGGCCGGCCTTCCTGAACAGCGCCTTGTTGTAGAACAGCGGCCCGGTGTTCAGATACCAGGGGAAGGCGTAACTGCCGTCCAGGCCGGGCAACGCGGTGCCCTGCCACGCCTCCGGGGTGTACTCCCCTTTGAACCTGTTACTGGCCCGCTCCTTGTCCAGATTCATCAGCAGCCCGGCCTTGGCCAGGGGATACGACAGGTCGGGCGAGACATTGACGACATCGGGCAGGGCGCCCGCACCGGCGTCGGCGCTGAGCTTCTCCGCGTAGTTCTCGCCGGGCTGGTCCCGCCATGTGACGTGGACGTCCGGGTACTTCGTCTCGAATTCCTCGATGAGGCCGTTGAAGTAGTCCTTGAAGTTCGCCCGCAGATTCCAGGTCTGGAAGGTGATGTCGCCTTCGATCTTCCCGTCCGCGCTGCTGCCGCCGCCGTCGCCGGATCCGCCGCACGCGGTGAGCGTGACGGCCGAGAGGACAAGGGGAAGGGCGGCGGCAACGGATCTCCAGGACATGCGCATGGCTGCGAGCTCCTTCGATCGGTCCAGCGGGGCCGCTCAAAAAGCTGCACCTTTACGGCGTGTTGCGTCAAGGGTTCCGCCAACACACTCATGCGCTTTAGTCTGTTGACGCTCAAGCGCTTTAGCGCACGCACCACTCCGGGAGGAACCATGCGCCGGACCCCGGCCCGACGCCCGACCATGAAGGACATCGCGCGCCGCGCCGGGGTGTCGGAGAGCGCGGTGTCCTTCGCGCTGAACGGCCGACCCGGAGTCTCGCCGGCCACCCGCGCCCGGGTGCGCAGGGTCGCCGAGCAGCTCGGCTGGCAGCCGAGCACGGCGGCGCGGGCGCTGTCCGGCGAGGGCTCCGCCACCGTGGGCCTGGTGCTGGCCCGTCCCGCGCGCACCCTGGGCGTCGAGTCGTTCTTCCTGCACCTCGTCTCCGGCATTCAGGAAGCGCTTTCGCACCGGCGGCTGGGACTGCTCCTCCAGGTGGTGGAGGACATGGACGCCGAGGCCGCGGTCTACCGCCGGTGGTGGGCGGAGCACCGGGTCGACGGGCTCCTCGTCGTCGATCCGCGCCGCGACGACCCGCGGCCGGACCTGCTCGACGAACTCGGTCTCCCCGCGGTGGTGATCGGCTCGCTGAACGAGGAGCCCGGTCCCGACCAGGGCTTGACCCCGGAACAAGACCCGAGCCCGGACCAGGACCCGAGCCCGGACCAGGGCCCGAGTTCCACTGCAGGCGCGGCCCCGGGGCGCCCCGCCATCTCCAACCTCTGGGCGGACGACGCCGGTGCGATGGCGTCCATCGTCGGCCATCTGCACGCCCTCGGCCACCGCCGCATCGTGCACATCGCGGGGCTGCCCGAACTCACCCACACCCGCCGCCGGATGGACTCCCTGCGCGCCGAGGCCGCCCGCCGCGGGCTCGCCGACGTGCGCTCGGTGCCCACCGACTACTCCGACGCCCAGGGCGCCGAGGCGACCCGCCGGGTGCTGGCCGAGAACCGGCCGCCCACCGCCATCGTCTACGACAACGACGTGATGGCGGTCGCCGGGCTGGCCGCCGCCGCCGAACGGGGCCTGGCGGTCCCGGCCGACCTGTCCATCGTGGCCTGGGACGACTCGGTGCTGTGCCGCAGCACCCACCCCTCCCTCACCGCGCTGGTCCGCGACACCGCGGCCTTCGGCCGGCGCGCCGCCGAACTGCTCATCGCGCTGCTGGACGGCGGCCCGGCGGTGCGGATCCAGGACGACCTGCCGCGGCTGGTCCCCCGGGGCAGCACCGCCGGGCCGCCCGGTTCACATCCGGACCGCCAGTGACAGCGCGAAGCGGCCCGCGCCGTCGGTCCACCACTGCCGCAGATCCAGCTCGGCGGCGGCGAGTTCGGCCCGCACGCGTTCCCAGCGGAACTTCGCGGACACCTCGGTGCGCAGTTCCTCCCCGGCGGCGAAGTGCACCGCCAGATCCAGCGCCGGGACCTTCACGGTGAGCTCGGTGCGCGCCCGCAGCCGCATCTCGATCCACTCGTGTTCGCTGTCCCACAGCGCGACATGGTCGAAGTCGGCGGGGTCGAAGTCGGCCTCCAGCTCCCGGTTCAGCACCGACAGCACGTTCTTGTTGAACGCCGCCGTGACGCCCTGCGCGTCGTCGTACGCCGCCACCAGCGTGGCCTCGTCCTTGACCAGGTCGGTGCCGAGCAGCAGCGCGTCGCCCGGGGAGAGGAGTTCGGCCACGGAGGCGTAGAAACCGGCCCGTTCGGCGGGCAGCAGGTTGCCGATCGTCCCGCCGAGGAAGGCCACCAGCCGGGGGCCGGGCGGCTCGGGGACGGTCTCGGGGAGGGCGAGACCGGCCTGGAAGTCGGCGAGCAGGGCGTGCACGGCCAGGCCGGGGTGCTCGGCCACCAGCGCGTGACCCGCCTGGTCCAGGGCGCTTTCGCTGACGTCCACCGGGACGTACACCGCCAGCTCCGGCAGCAGCGCGCTGATCAGATGGCGGGTCTTCGCCGAGGAGCCGGAGCCCAGCTCCACCAGCGTACGGGCCTGGGTGAGGGACGCGATCTCGGCGGACCGCTCGATCAGGATCTCCCGTTCCGCGCGGGTCGGGTAGTACTCGGGCAGCTCGGTGATCCGCTCGAACAGCTCGCTGCCGCGCGCGTCGTAGAACCACTTGGGCGGCAGCTGCTTGGGGGAGCTGGTCAGCCCATGGGAGACGTCGGCGCGCAGGGCAGCGGCGGTGGCGTCGGGGGGAAGGGTGCGGGACAGCTGGTACGGGCTCACGCTGAGGGCTCCTTGAGCGGGGTGAGAAGGACTTCCGTGCGGCTGGCGGTGAGCAGGGTCTTGTCGGGAACTTCCGTCCAGAGCGGATCGTCGTCGTACGGTTCCGAGGCGACGACGACGCTTGCCCGACCGGGGTCGGGGCCGGAGTCGGGGCCGGGCTCCGCGCGGTACCAGAGGGTGTCGCCCCAGGCGGTCGCGCTGATCGTCGCGCCGTCGGTGAGCAGCAGGTTCAGGCGCGAACCGGGCGCGGCCGCCGCGAGCGCCAGGACCGTCTCGGCGAGCGCCGCGGGCTCCTCGTAGCCGTCGCGCAGCCGGCGCAGCACCAGCGCCCACACCAGCGCCGCGTCGCAGCGCGCCTCCAGGGTCAGCAGGTCGCCGGGCGGCAGCCCGGCGGCGAGCCGGGCCGGTGCGTGCGGCCAGCCGCACACCGCCCCGTTGTGGCTGAACAGCCAGTCGCCCGTGCCGAACGGCGCGGCGGCGGCCTCCCCGTCCGGATCGGCGGCGGTGGCGTCCCGCACCGCGCCGAGCAGCGCGCCCGTCCGCACGACGCGTGCGAGATCGGCGAAGGACCGGTCGGCCCAGATCGGCCCGGCGCGCCGGTAGCGGGCGGGTACGGGGTCGCCCGGCGCGTACCAGCCGACGCCGAAGCCGTCGGCGTTGACGGTGCCGTGCGCCTGCCTGCGGGGGCCCAGGACTGCCGGTACAGCGCGTGCGGCGGCCGGACGAGGACCTCGCCGATCGGGACGGAAGGGCCGAGATAGGCCACGTGGCGGCACATCACGACCACCTCGTCCCGGTGGTCCGCGGCCCTGCCGCGACGGGTACCGGCGGCGCGGCCATCACGCGTCCTCCGGGTCGCGTGCGGTGCGGAACCCCGAGAAGATCTGCCGCCGGATCGGCAGGTCCCAGTTGCGGAAGGTGCCCCGGCAGGCGACCGGGTCGACGCCGAAGGAGCCGCCGCGCAGCACCTTGTACGTGCCGCCGAAGAACACCTCCGAGTACTCCCGGTACGGGAACGCCGCGAACCCGGGATACGGCAGGAAGTCGCTCGCCGTCCACTCCCACACGTCGCCGATCAGCTGCCGCACACCCAGCGGTGACGCGCCGTCCGGATAGCTGCCGACGGGCGCGGGCCGCAGGTGCCGCTGGCCGAGGTTGGCGTGCTCGGGCGCCGGGTCCGCGTCGCCCCAGGGGTAGCGGCGGGACCGGTCGCTTTCCGGGTCGTACCGGGCGGCCTTCTCCCACTCCGCCTCGGTCGGCAGCCGGCGCCCGGCCCAGCGGGCGTAGGCGTCGGCCTCGTACCAGCTGACGTGCAGGACCGGTTCGCCCATCGGTACGGGCTCGGTCACCCCGAACCGCCGGCGTAGCCACTGGCCGCCCTCGCGCCGCCAGAACAGGGGGGCGCTCAGGTCGTGCCGCCGCACGTGGTCCCAGCCCGCCTCGGTCCACCAGCGCGGCTCGCGGTAGCCGCCGTCCTCGATGAACCGGAGGTACGCGCCGTTGCCGACCGGCACGGTGTCGATGAAGAACGCGGGCAGCAGGCGGCGGTGCGCGGGGCGCTCGTTGTCCAGGGCCCACGGCTCGGTGGAGGTGCCCATGGTGAACGGCCCGGCGGGGACGAGCACTTCGGTCGGCAGGAGGCCGGCACCGGGGTCCGAGGGCGGTTCGGGCGCGGTCAGCACGGCCGGGCCGCGGCGGAGCTGATGGGTGATGAGCATCGTCTCGTCGTGCTGCTGCTCGTGCTGCGCGATCATGCCGAAGGCGAAGCCCGCGTCGACCAGCGGGGCGCCCCGCAGGGGGCTGCGCTCCAGCACGTCCAGGGCGCGCCCGCGTACGTCGGCCACGTAGCGGCGCGCCTCGGCGGGCGGCAGCAGCGGCAGCGCGGGGCGCTCGGCGCGCGGGTGCTCGAACGCGTCGTAGACCGAGTCGATCTCGGGACGCAGCGCGTCGAGCCCGCCGACGGCGCGCAGGAGCCACTGCTCCTCCTGGTTGCCGATGTGGGCGAGATCCCAGACGAGCGGTGACATCAGGGGGGAGTGCTGGGCGGTCAGGTCGTGGTCGTCCACGCAGCCGGTGAGGGCGCGGGTGCGGTCCCGGGCGGTGCGCAGCGCCTGCTCGGCGCGGCGCCGCAGCAACTCGGGCTCGGGTCCGGCGAGCGCGCCGGCGGAGCCGGCGCGGCGGGGGAAGCCGGGGGCGGTCATGGCTGGTGCTCCTTCCCGGTGGGGGCAGGGGCCCCGGAAGCGGTGCGGACCTCCGTACCGGCGTGGTCGAGCAGATCGTCGGCGGGACATCGGCCGCGGGCGACGTACCGGTCGGTGAAGGCGGCGACGGCGTCGGTGACGGCGGGGGAGGCGCCGAGCCGGGGCAGCGCCTCCTGGGCCGCGGCGAAGCACTGCACGGCCGCGGCGTGCAGTTCGGGGTCGGTGAGGGCGTCTCTGGCGGCCCTCCGCCACAGCGGGTTGCGCGGCGCGGGCCGCTGCCCGGCGGTCTCCGCGAGCGGCTTCACCGTGCGGTAGGCCGTCTCGGCGGCCTGGGGGTCGTCGAACAGCGCCACCGTGACGGCGAGCGGCACGATCCAGCCCGCGTCTCCGGCCTGGGCGTCGATCATGCGCAGTTCGAGGTGGCCGCGGGGCCGGACGGGCGGGAACAGCGTGGTGATGTGGTAGTCGAGGTCCTCACGGGTGGGTCTGCGGGGCAGCCCGGTGCGGACCCAGTCGCGGAAGGTCAGGCCCTCGGGCACCTGCCACGGCCCGTCCTCGGACCGGATGCACATCACCGGCGCGTCCAGCACGTAGCCCGCCCAGGACGCGCGCGGATCCGGGCCGCCGGGCGGCGCGAGCGTCCGGCCCGGGTCCATCGCGGCCCACAGGGCCTGCCGGGTGGAGCGGTAGCCGGTCGGGGCGCCCTCGCTCAGCGGCGAGTTGGCGAACGCCGCGCACAGCACGGCGCCCAGCAGATGGGCCAGGTGCCAGCGCCGTCCGGTGCCCAGCGGCCCGGGTTCGGCGTGTCCGGCGTCGACGCACACCTGCACCGAGGCCGTACGGCACATCATGGAGCGCCCGGCCGGGCCGAAGCGGTCGAGGTACCGCTCCATGGCGGTGTAGCGGTGGTCGGTGAGGAACCGGCGCGGCGGGTGCCAGGGGTTGTGGCCGTGCCCGGTGATCCCCAGGCCCGATCCGGCGAGGAGACCGCGTACGAGGGCGAGATCGGCGGCGGTCGACTCGATGCACGCGGTCAGGGAGTCCGCGGGCCGGGAGCTGAGCTCCACCTGGCCGCCGGGTTCGAAGGTGAGGGCGGACCGCAGGGGCAGCCCGCGCAGTGCGGTGGCCGCGGCGTCGAGCCGGGCCGGGGCGACGGGGGTCGCCGGGTCGTTCAGGTCGTGGACGAGCCACTCGAGCTCGACTCCGATGAGCCGCGGGGGGCCGTTCTTGAAGCAGATCCCGCGCAGATGGGCCTCGAGCTCGGCCTCCGCCTCGGTGATCGTCTCCTGCTCGGTCGCCTTGTGTTCGGGCACAGCTGTCATCTCCTGTCCCGTCGCGGTGACCGGCCCGTCGTGACACGGACCGGTATGCCGCCGTCCACCTAACGTGCTCAGGTCACCGGGCTCAAGGGTGCCTACAGAGTTACACAAGAGTTCACTGTGCGCAGAGTGGCCCGGTCACGCCCCGCGTACGGCCCCGTGCGGGGAGTCGACCGGGTCCGGCACGTCGGTCCGCCGGATACGGTTCCCTCACCGCCGACCGACCGCTTAGTATGCCGCGAGGGCGGGACCGCGCCCGACCTCACGACACCTGTGGGAGGCCACCGCATGCAGGCATGGCGAGTGCACCGGAACGGCGAGCCGCGCGAGGTGATGCGCCTGGAGGAAGTGCCGGAACCGGTCGCAGGACCGGGCGAGCTGCTGCTGCGGGTCCGGGCCGCGGGCGTCAACTTCCCCGACGCGCTGCTGTGCCGCGGCCGGTACCAGGTACGGCCGCCGCTGCCGTTCACCCCCGGGGTGGAACTGTGCGGCGAGGTCCTCGCCGCGGGCGACGGCGTCCGCGCCCGGGCCGGCGCCCGCGTCCTGGCCACCGCGGCCCTCCCGGCGGGCGGCTTCGCCGAACACACGGTCGTGCCCGCGGCCGCGGTCCTGCCCGCCCCCGACAGTCTGGACGACGCCCAGACCGCCGCCCTGCACATCGGCTACCAGACCGGCTGGTTCGGACTCCATCGCAGGGCGCGGCTGCAAGC
This sequence comes from Streptomyces sp. XD-27, assembly GCF_030553055.1. NCBI lineage: Bacteria > Bacillati > Actinomycetota > Actinomycetes > Kitasatosporales > Streptomycetaceae > Streptomyces > Streptomyces sp. XD-27. The sequence continues at coordinate 325,391 of NZ_CP130713.1, read as the reverse complement.
GGGCGAGACCCTGCTGGTGCACGCCGCCGCGGGCGGGGTCGGCAGCGCCGCCGTCCAGCTCGGCAAGGCGGCCGGGGCCACCGTCATCGGCGTCGTCGGCGGCCAGGACAAGGCGCGTACCGCCCGGGAACTGGGCTGCGACGTGGTGATCGACCGCCGCGCCGACGACGTCGTCGCGGCCGTGAAGGAGGCGACCGCGGGCCGCGGCGCCGACGTCGTCTACGACCCCGTCGGCGGCGACGCCTTCACCCAGTCCACCAAGTGCGTCGCGTTCGAAGGCCGGATCGTGGTCGTCGGATTCGCCAGTGGCGTCATCCCCAGCGCGGCCCTGAACCACGCCCTCATCAAGAACTACGCGATCCTCGGCCTGCATTGGGGCCTGTACAACACCCACGACCCGGCCGCCGTGCGCGCCTGCCACGACGAGCTGACGAAACTCGCCGCCCAGGGCGCCGTCTCACCGCTGGTCAGCGAACGCGTCCCGCTGGCCGGGGCCGCCGACGCCGTCCAACGGGTGGCCGACGGCGCCACGACCGGGCGCGTCGTCGTCGTACCGGGACTCGTGGCCGACACGCGGAAGGAAGGCGTGGTCGACACGCGCGAGGAACGTGGGGCAGGGGCAGCCGGCGGCGGCACGCGCGGGGAAGGGGAAGCCCGATGAGCACCGTCGACGCCGCGGACCTGCGCCGTCGGGTCGCCGACCTGCTGGCCGCGCACCCGCCCGCCACCACCGACCGACTCGACTTCCTGCGCGCCCGGTTCGACGCCGGCCTCGCCTGGGTGCACTACCCCGTCGGGCTCGGCGGGCTGGACGCGCCACGCTCGCTGCAAGCCGTCGTGGACGCCGAACTGGAGGCCGCGGACGCCCCCGACAACGACCCCCGGCGCATCGGCATCGGCCTGGGCATGGCGGCCCCGACCATCCTCGGCTTCGGCACCGAGGCACAGCGCCGGCGCCTGCTGCGCCCGCTGTGGACCGGCGAGGAGGTGTGGTGCCAGCTGTTCAGCGAACCGGGCGCCGGCTCCGACCTGGCCGCGCTCGGCACCCGCGCCGTCCGCGACGGCGAGAACTGGGTCGTCGACGGCCAGAAGGTCTGGACCTCCAGCGCGCACCTCGCCCGCTGGGCCATCCTCATCGCCCGCACCGACCCCGACCAGCCCAAGCACCGCGGCATCACCTACTTCGTCTGCGACATGACCGACCCCGGCGTCGAGGTCAGGCCGCTGCGCCAGATCACCGGCGAGGCCGAGTTCAACGAGGTCTTCCTCACCGGCGTACGGATCCCCGACAGCGCACGCCTCGGCGAGGTCGGCGACGGCTGGCGCGTCGCCCAGACCACCCTGATGAACGAGCGCGTCGCCATCGGCGGCGGCAGCGCCCCGCGGGAAGGCGGCATGATCGGCCTGGTCGCCGAAACCTGGCGCGACAGGCCGGAGTTGCGCACCCACGACCTGCACCAGCGGCTGCTGCGCCTGTGGGTCGACGCCGAGGCTGCCCGCCTCGCCGGGCTGCGACTGGGCCAGCAACTCGCGCTCGGCCAGCCCGGCCCCGAGGGGTCGGCCATGAAGCTCGCCTTCGCCCGGCTCAACCAGGAGATCAGCGGCCTGGAAGTCGAACTCCTCGGGGAGGAGGGCCTCGGTTACGACGACTGGACCCTGCGCCGCCCGGAACTCGTCGATTTCACCGGCCGCGAGGCGGGGTACCGCTACCTGCGGGCCAAGGGCAACTCCATCGAAGGCGGTACGTCGGAGGTGCTGCTGAACATCATCGCCGAACGCGTCCTCGGCCTGCCACCGGAGCCGCGCACGGACAAGGACGTCGCCTGGAAGGATCTGCCGCGATGAGCGCACCGGACCTGCTGTACTCCGAGGCCGAGGAGGATCTGCGCGCGGCCGTGCGGTCCCTGCTCGACCACCGCTGCCCGCCGTCCGCCGCGCTCGCGGCGGCCGAGTCCGGCCGCCCCTACGACGAGCGGCTGTGGCAGGCGCTTTCCGCCATGGGCGTCGCCGGGCTGCTGGTGCCCGAAGCGCTCGGCGGCCAGGGCGGCACCGCGCGCGAGACGGCGGTCGTCCTGGAAGAGCTCGGCCGGGCCGCCGCCCCCGTGCCCTTCCTGACCAGTGCCGTCCTCGCGGCCGAGGCGCTGCTCGGCTGCGACACCGCACAACCCGCCGTACGGGAAGCGCTTGCCGCGCTCGCGGCGGGGGAGAGCGTCGTGGCGCTCGCGCTGCCGTTCTCCACCGGGCCGGACACCGCGCCGTACACCGGGCCGGACGCCGGACCAGGCGCCGGAGCGGAGGCGGGGCCGCACGCCGGGCTGCCGGCCACCGTGGCCGCCGACGCCGACGGCACCCTGCGCGGCCGGGTCACCGGTGTGGCCGGAGCCGCGGGCGCTGACGTGTTGCTCGTCCCGACCGACGACGGACTGTACGCCGTCGACGCGGCCGCCGACGGTGTACGGATCACCCCCGCCACCTCCCTCGACCTCACCCGGCCGATCGCCGCCGTCACCTTCGACCGAGCCGCCGGACGCCGCCTGGCCGACACCGCCCGGTCCCGCACCGCCGTCGGCCGCGCGCTGCTCACCGGCGCCGGGCTGCTCGCCTCCGAACAACTCGGCATCGCGGAGTGGTGCCTGGCCGAGACGGTGCGGCACACCACCCAGCGCACCCAGTTCGGCCGACCCGTCGGCTCCTTCCAGGCGCTCAAGCACCGGATGGCGGCTCTGTGGCTGGAACTGGTCACCGCGCGCGCCACCGCCCGGCACGCCGCCGACGCGCTCGCCACCGGCTCCGACGCGCCCGTCGCGGTCTCCGTCGCCCAGGCCTACGCCGCCCAGGCCGCGGTCCACGCGGCCCACGAGTGCGTCCAACTGCACGGCGGCATCGGCATGACCTGGGAGCACCCCGCGCACCTGTACCTCAAGCGCGCCAAGAGCGCGGAGATCGCCCTGGGCACCCCGGGACGGCACCGCGCCCGGCTGGCCGACCTCGTCGGCCTCCCCGCTCCCACCAGCTGAAACACCGGGGCCGCGGCATGCCCACCCCCTGACGTGCGGTTTAATGGCGACCGTAATTGCGAATGGCTCGCAACAACGCTTTTTCAGCAACAGGGGTGTGGGCATGACGGCCCGGACGATACGGACGCTGGCCGCCGCGACCGCCGGCACGCTGCTGGCGGGCACCGCGGCCTGCTCCGCGCCGAGCGACGGCAAGAGCGGCACGAACGGCTCCGACACCCTCGTCGTCGGCATTGCCAATGAGCCCGAGACCCTCAACCCGCTGCTCGGCTACGGCAAGGACGGCAACTCCAAGATCTTCGACGGGCTGCTGCGGCACGACGCCGACATGAAGCTCGTCCCCGCCCTCGCCGCCGCGCTGCCCAAGGTCGGCGACGGCGGCCGCACGTACACCTTCACTCTCCGCGACGGCGTGCGGTTCAGCGACGGCAAGCCGCTCACCGCCCGCGACGTGGCCTTCACCTACCGGACCATCCTCGACAAGAAGACCAACAACCCCTCCAAGGGCGAGCTGGACGCCGTGGCGAAGGTCACCGCCAAGGGCGACGACACCGTCGTCTTCTCGCTCAAGTACCCCTACGCGGCCTTCGCCGAGCGCACCGTGCTGCCCGTCGTCCCCGAGCACGCCGCGGGCGGCCAGGACGTCAACACCGGCCGGTTCAACACCCACCCGGTCGGCACCGGCCCGTACACCCTCGTCCACTGGAGCAAGGGCGAGAAGATCACCCTCAAGGCCAACCCCGGGTACTGGGGCGGCGCGCCGAAGGTGAAGAAGCTCACCATGGCGATCATCAAGGACGACGACATCCGCGCCACCCGGCTGCGCTCCGGAGACCTCGACGGCGCCATCCTCCCGCCGAACCTCGCCAAGACCTTCAAGGGCGACGAGGGCAGACGGACCATCGCCGCCAAGACCGCCGACTACCGTGCCGTCACCCTGCCCACCGGCAACCGGGTCACCGGCGACCGCGCGGTCCGGCGCGCCCTGGACGTCGCCGTGGACCGCGGCACCATGGTCGACGCCATCCTCGAAGGCGCGGGCAAGGAGGCGTACGGGCCGGTCCCCACCGACAGCCCGTGGTTCACCAAGGGCACCGAGCGCCCGCACGACCTCGCCAAGGCCAAGCGCATCCTCGACGAAGCCGGCTGGCGGCCCGGCGAGGACGGCGTCCGGGCCAAGGACGGGCGCCGCGCCTCCTTCACCCTCTGGTACCCCTCCGGCGACAAGCTCCGCCAGGAGCACGCCCTCGCCTACGCCGCCGACGCCAAGAAGGCCGGCATCAAGGTCACCGTGCAGAGCGGCACCTGGGAGGTCATCGAGCCGCAGATGAAGCACGACGCGGTCCTCGCGGGCGGCGGCAGCCCCGCCGACCCCGACTTCGACCTCTACAACCTCCTGCACTCCTCCCTCGCGGGCGACGGCTTCAACAACATGGCCCGCTACCGCAACCCGGACGCGGACAAGGCCCTGGACGAGGCCCGCCGCTCCGCCGACACCGGCGACCGCAGGCTCGCCTACGACCAGGTCCAGCGCGAACTCGCCGACGACCCCGGCTACACCTTCCTCACCCACATCGACCACGTGTACGTCGTACGCGACGCCTGGGACGGCCTCACCACCCAGGTCGAACCGCACGACCACGGCCTGGGCGCGGGCCCCTGGTGGAACGTCGAGGACTGGCAGCCCGAGAAGTGAGCAGCCGTCCGCCCTGGGGGCCGATGGCGCGGATGGCGGGACGTCGGCTGCTCTTCGCCGTCCCCGTGCTCATCGCCGTCACCTTCGGGGTCTTCGCGATCGCCGCCGCCTCACCGTTCGACCCCGCGCGCGCCTACGCGGGCTCCGCCGGGCTCAGCGCGGGAGAGGAGACCCTGGACCAGCTCCGCGCCAACCTCGGCGCCGACGACCCGTTCACCGTCCGCTGGTGGCACTGGCTGACCGACGCGCTCCACGGCGACCTCGGCGACTCCAGCAGCCTGCGCCAGCCCGTCTCCCAGGTCATCGGCGAACGCCTCGGCTGGTCGGTCCTGCTGTGCGCGGTCGCCTTCACCCTGGCCGTCGCCGTGGGCACCGCGCTCGGCGTCCTCGCCGCACGCCGCCGCGGCGGCCCGCTCGACCGCGCCGTGACCGCCGCCGCCTACACCCTCGAAGCGGCGCCCCCGTTCTGGACGGGCCTGCTCGCCGTCTGGTTCTTCGCCGTACGGCTCGGCGTCCTGCCCGCGGGCGGGCTCACCGACACCGGCAGCGACGTGGTGACGGCCGACCAGGTCGCTCGCCACCTGGTGCTGCCCGCGGCCGTCCTCGCCGTCTCCCAACTGCCGTGGTTCGTGCTCTACGTACGCCAGGGTGTCGGCGACGCGCTCGACGAGGACCCGGTGCGCGGCGCCCGCGCCCGCGGCCTGCGCCCCCGCACGGTGTTGCTCGGCCACGCCCTGCGCGGCGGCCTGCTGCCCGTCCTCACCCTCATCGGCTCCCGCGTCCCCGAACTGATCACCGGCGCGCTGCTCGTCGAGACGGTCTTCAGCTGGCCCGGCATCGCCTCCGCCACCGTCCAGGCCGCCACCAGCGTGGACTTCCCGCTGCTGGCCGCCCTCACGGTGCTGGCCACCGCCGCCGTACTGCTGGGCAACCTGCTCTCGGACCTGCTGTACGGACTCGCCGACCCCAGGGTGGGATTCGATGGCTGACACCACCCGGCGCGCCCGCAACCGCACCGGTGCCCGCACGCTCCGGGTGCGCGCCGGCGCCGCCGTGCTCGCCGCCGTCGTGCTCACCGCGCTCGTCGTACCGCTCCTGGTGCCCCTGGACGAACAGGCCGTCGACCTGAGGGCCAAGCTCCTGCCGCCGTCCCTCGACCACCCGTTCGGCACCGACGACGTGGGCCGCGACCTGCTGCTGCGCTGCGTCTACGGGCTGCGGGTCTCGCTCCTGGTCGGGGTCGTCGCCGCGCTCGTCGCCACGGTCGTCGGGACCGCCGTCGGCGCGCTGGCGGGCGCCCTCGGCGGCTGGACCGACCGGTTCGTGATGCGCGTGGTCGACCTCTTCTCCTCCGTGCCCCACCTGCTGCTCGGCATCTTCGTCGTCGCGATGTTCCGCCCCGGCGTCTGGCCCGTGATCGCCTCCGTGGCGCTCACCCACTGGCTGTCCACCGCCCGGATCGTGCGCGCCGAAGTGCTGACCCTGCGCACCCGCCCCTACATCGACGCGGCCGTCTCCGGCGGCGCCTCCCGGTGGCGGATCACCGTCCGCCACCTGCTGCCCGGCGTCCTGCCGCAGGCCGGACTCGCCGCCGTCCTGATGGTGCCGCACGCCATCTGGCACGAGTCCGCGCTGTCCTTCCTGGGGCTGGGACTCCCGGCGCACCGGGCGAGCCTGGGCACGATGGTCGACGGCGCCCGCGGGTCCCTGCTGGCCGGGGCCTGGTGGCCCACCCTCTTCCCCGGCCTGTTCGTCATCGTGCCGACCCTCGCCGTCGCCGGACTGGCCGGAGCCTGGCGGGCGCGCCTGAACCCGCGCCGCCGATCGGAGCTGACACTGTGACGACGCGGACGACACTCCGGGAGCCGACGACGCGAACCGCACCCGTCCTGCGCGTGCGCGGGCTGTCCGTCGCCTTCCGGATGCGCGGCGGACGGGAGATCGCCGCCGTCACCGACGCCACCTTCGACCTGGCGGCGGGGAGTGCCTGGCCCTGGTCGGTGAGTCCGGCTGCGGCAAGTCCGTGCTCGCCTCGGCGCTCCTCGGCCTGCTCCCCGGCAACGCCCGCACGGCGGGCAGCGCCCTGCTGGCCGACGGACTCGACCTGCCCGCCGCCGACGAGCGCACCCTCGCCCGCACCGTCCGCGGCCGCCGCGTCGGCCTGATCCCGCAGAGCCCGGCCGCGCATCTCACCCCCGTACGCACCGTACGCTCCCAACTGGAGGAGACCGTACGGGAGCTGACCGGCACCCCCCGGAGCAGCCTGCGGACCGCCGCCGAGGCCGCCGCCGCCCGCGCCGCGTTCCCCGCCGACCACCTCGACCGCTACCCGCACCAGCTCTCCGGCGGCCTCGCGCAGCGCGCCGCCACCGCGCTCGCCCTCGTCGGCGACGCGCCACTGCTCCTCGCCGACGAGCCGACCACCGGACTCGACCGCGACCTGGTGGAGCGCACCGTCGACGAACTGCGCCGCCACACCGACGACGGCCGGGCACTGCTGATCATCACCCACGACCTGGCGGCGGCCGAGCGCATCGCGGACCGGGTGGCCGTGATGTACGCGGGGCGGATCGTGGAGATCGCCCCCGCCGCCGCGTTCTTCGGCGCGCCCGGCCCCCGGCATCCGTACGCGCGCGGCCTGCTGGCGGCGCTCCCCGACCGGGCCTTCACCCCGATCCCCGGCATGCCGCCGGAACTCGGTGATCTGCCGACGGCTGTGCCTTCGCCGCGCGCTGCGACCGCGCCACCGAGACCTGCGCCACCCGCCCCGCGTTCGTCGGAGGCGTGGCCTGCCACCACGCGCCGGAACCGGCCCGGCAGTGCGCTGAGGAGCCCGCCCCGGAGGCCGCCGAGGGACCCGCCCCGGACTCTGCCGAGGAGCGTGCCGATGCTTGAGCTGCGCGGTATCACCGCCGGGTACACCCCCCGCCGGCCCGTCTTCCACGGCGTGTCCCTGACCGTACGCCCCGGTGAGGCCGTCGGGCTGCTCGGGCCGAGCGGCTGCGGCAAGTCCACCCTGGCGCGGGTCGCCGCCCTGTTGCACCGGCCCGACGCGGGCACCGTCGTGCTGGACGGCGAGCCGGTACGCGGCTGGCGGCACCGCGCGCCACGCGCCCAGCGCACCGCCTGCGGTGTGGTGTTCCAGCAGCCACGGCTCTCCGCCGACCCCCGGCTGCGGCTGCGCGACATCATCGCCGAGCCGCTGCGCGCCACCGGACGGCGGACCGACGCCGCCGACGCCGTCCGCGTCTGGGCCGAGACCGTCGGCCTCTCGGACGACCTGCTGGCGCGACGGCCGCACGAGGTCAGCGACGGGCAGTTGCAGCGCGCCTGCCTCGCGCGGGCGCTTGTCCTGCGTCCCCGCTGGCTGATCTGCGACGAGATGACGGCGATGCTGGACGCCTCCACGACGGCCGCGCTCGTCGCCGTGGTGGAGGACTACCGCCGCGACAGCGGCGCCGGCCTGCTCACCGTCGGCCACGACCGGACGCTCCTGGAGCGCTGGTGCGACCGTACGGCGCACTGGGCGGAGCTGACGGCCGACGGCTCCACCACTGCCGCGCACGACGCCTGACGGCAGGGACCGGAGCACGGACCGGAGGCCGGGGCCTCCGCCGCATGGGCCTGACGCGCCCGGTCTGTCGGCGTGTCCGGGGCGTTCGAACCGACGACCTTCACCCGTTCGGAGCACCCTGATTGCCCAGGTGGCGGCCCCGCCGTGGGTGAGACTGGCGGCCCGGTCCCGATCAGCCGAAACGGCCCGAGGAGGCTCGCCATGGTCATTTCGATCTCCGTGGTCCTACTGCTCCTGATCCTGGCGGTGCTCTTCCTGCGCAACGGTGGTCTGCGGTTCAGTCACGCCCTGGTCTGCTGCCTGCTGGGCTTCTGCCTCGCGGGCAGCAGCGTCGCGCCGACCATCTCGCAGGGCATCGCCGCCACGGCGGACGTGGTCAGCGGGGTGCGGCCCTGACCGCCGGACCGCACCCCGCCGACCCGTACGAGGGCCGGGACTACCGTCCGATCTCGACGTCCTCCAGCACGCCGAGCGCGTCCGGCACCAGCACCGCGGCCGAGTAGTAGGCGCTGACCAGGTACGACGTCACGGCCTTGTCGTTGATGCCCATGAACCTGACGTTCAGGCTCGGCTCGTACTCATCGGGGATGCCGGTCTGGTGGAGGCCGATGACGCCCTGGTTCTCCTCGCCGGTGCGCAGCGCGACGATCGAGCTGGTCCCCGTCTCGCTGATCGGGATCTTGTTGCACGGCAGCAGCGGCACACCGCGCCAGGACCGCACCGAGGACCCCAGCACCTCCATGCCCTGCGGATACAGCCCGCGGCTGTTGCACTCGCGGCCGAACGCGGCGATCGTGCGCGGATGCGCCAGCAGATACTGCGTCTTGCGGCGCCGCGACAGCAGTTCGTCCAGGTCGTCGGGGGTCGGCGGGCCGCTGCGGGTGTGGAGGCGCTGCTTGAGGTCGGCGTTGTGCAGCAGTCCGAACTCGCGGTTGTTGACCAGCTCGTGCTCCTGGCGCTCGCGCAGCGCCTCGACGGTCAGCCGGAGCTGCTGCTCCACCTGGTTCATCGGGTCGTTGTAGAGGTCCGCGACCCGGGTGTGCACCTGAAGCACCGTCTGCGCCACGCTCAACTCGTACTCGCGCGGGGCGAGTTCGTAGTCCGCGTACGTCCCCGGCAGCGTCGGCTCGCCGACATGGCCGGAGGTCACGGCGATGTCGGCCTCCCCGCGCCGGTTCTGCGGCGGTTCGGGCTGGTCCGCTGCGGCCTCCAGGTGGGCCCGAAGCGCGGCGGACCGGTCGGCCAGTTCCGCGAAGGCGCTGCGCGACAGGGCGAGCACCGTGGTGCGGGTGACGGCCTTGACCGTGAACTCCCAGTCCCGCTCCGGACCGGTCAGCACGTCGTCGCCGAAGTAGTCGCCGTCCGCCAGCACGCCGAGCGAGGCGGTCTGGTCGTACGCGCCGGGGCCCCGCATGTCGACCTTGCCGTGGGCGATGAGGACGACCTCGCCCGCGGGCCGCCCGGCCTCGACGATCACGTCGCCCGGGGCGTACTGCCGCTGGATGAACCGGTCGGCGAGGCTCTCCAGCGCGGCGGTGTCCGTGAAGCCGCGCAGCAGCGGCAGTTCGCCCAGCTCCGGTGGGATGACCCGCACCTCGGAGCCGGTCGAGACGAACTCCACCCGGCCGTCGCCCAGGGTGTAGCTCAGCCGCCTGTTCACCCGGTATGTACCGGCCTGCACCTGCATCCAGGGCAGCACGCGCAGCAGCCAACGGGAGGAGATGGCCTGCATCTGCGGGACGGACTTGGTGGTCGTCGCGAGATTCCGGGCCGCAGGGGTACCGAGGCTCAGCTGCGGCTCAACGGAGTCCACTGACGTGGTCATGGCAGGTATTCACCCGATTTCTGTACGTGAAGGACGTGGGGGGCGGTGATGCGCCGGCGTCAGTGGCCGACTTCGACGTTCTCGAGAATTCCCAACGCGTCGGGCACCAGCACGGCGGCGGAGTAGTAGACGCTGACGAGATACGAGATGATGGCCTTATCGCTGATCCCCATGAAGCGGACCGAGAGCCCCGGCTGGTATTCGTCGGGAATTCCGGTCCGGTGCAGTCCGACGACGCCCTGCTGCTCCTCCCCGGTGCGCAGCACCAGCAGCGAGCTCACCCCGCTCCGGCTCACCGGGATCTTGTTGCACGGGAAGATCGGCACACCGCGCCAGGCCGGCAGTGCGTGTCCGCCCACATCGACGCTCTGCGGCACCAGCCCGCGGCTGTTGAACTCGCGGCCCATGGCGGCGATCGCCCGCGGGTGGGCCAGGATGAACTCCGGGTCCTTCCATACGGTGGCCAGCAGTTCGTCCAGGTCGTCGGGGGTCGGCGGGCCGCTGCGGGTGTGGAGGCGCTGCTTGAGGTCGGCGTTGTGCAGCAGTCCGAACTCGCGGTTGTTGACCAGCTCGTGCTCCTGGCGCTCGCGCAGCGCCTCGACGGTCAGCCGGAGCTGCTGCTCCACCTGGTTCATCGGCTCGTTGTACAGATCGGCGACCCGGGTGTGCACCCGCAGCACGGTCTGCGCCACACTCAGCTCGTACTCCCGCGGAGCCAGGTCGTAGTCCGCGAAGACGCCCGGCAGGGCCGGCTCGCCCGCGTGTCCCGACGCGACGTCGATGGCCGCCTCACCGTGCTCGTTCTGCGCCGGCGACGGCGCCGCGCGGAACGCCTCCAGGTGCGCCCGCAGCCGATCGGAACGGGCCAGGAGTGCCTCGAACTCCGCCCGGGCCAGCACCAGCACCGTGGTCGACGTCGCCGCCCGAGCCGTGAATTCCCAGGTGCCGGGGTCGGCCGCGGCCAGGGCCCGGTCGCCCAGGTAGTCGCCGTCGGCCAGGGTGCCCAGCACCGTGGGCTGGTCATACGCGCCCGGCCCGAGCCTGTCCACCTTGCCGTGCGCGATGAGCACCAGCTCGTCGGCCGGCAGGCCCGCCTCGGTCAGCAGCTCCCCGGGAGCCAGCTCCCGCTGCCGGAACCGGTCCGCCAGCGACTCCAGGACGTCCCCGTCCGTGAAGTCCCGTAGCAGGGGCAGCTCACGCAGCTCCACCGGAATGACCCGCACCTCGGCCCCGGTCGAGACGAATTCCACCCGGCCGTCGCCGAGGGTGTGCGTCAGCCGCCGGTTCACGCGGTACGTACCGCCGGAGACCTGCACCCACGGCAGCAGCCGCAGCAGCCACCGCGAGCTGATCCCCTGCATTTGCGGGACGGACTTGGTCGTGGTCGCCAGATTCCGTGCGGCCGAAGTCCCCAGACTCAGCTGCGGCTGCGGACCCGCCGCGTCGGAACGGGATTCCACCGAAGTCGTCATGAAGAATGTCCACCCACCCTGTACGGACAGCTGATTGGAATTGCGCGTGCGCAACTCCGAAGCTACCAGCGGTATTTGAAAACCGCAGTCACTCAAATGGGTGGCATGATCGCGTAGTTAAGTTCGGGTGAATACTCCGATGCCATTGGGGACGGGCCGCTCGGCGCCGGCCGACGGATGGTTCCGTACGGTGACCTCCGCCGAGCCCGGGTCGCGGGTGACGAGCGTCGAGGAGCCGCCTCCGTCGAGGTTGACCGCGTCCCTGGCGCCGAAGCGGCGCATCACCTCCGCCAGTTCGCTCATCGTCAGCCCGGAGCGGTACTCCGGCCCGCCGTCCAGGACCAGCAGATAGAACCGGCGCCCGCCCGCGCCGACGCCCGCGCAGGTGCGCACGGCGGCGGTGCGCTGGTCCAGCCCGTCCAGCGGGCGGCCCTTGCGGACGATGGGGAAGCCGCCGACCGCGAACGCCAGCGGTACCCGCTCGGTCGCCACCAGCCGGTATCCCAGGTGGATGCGGTCCCCGACGCGCAGCTTGCGCAGTGCCCGGGCGCCCGCCTCCCGGCCGACCAGCACCACCGTCTTGGGGGCGATCCGCCCCTGGCCCGGCGTCTCGGACACCTTCGCGACGCGGCCCTTCCGGACCGTCACCTCGTAGGTCTCCGTGCTGCACGGGGCCGCCCGGTCGGTGTCCGTACCGCAGGTCGCGCGCACCCGGGACGTCGTGCCCCAGTCCGTGGTGAACGCGCCGACGCCGCCCACGGCCACCGCGTACTGGTTCAGCCCGCGCAGCGGCAGCGTGCCCCGCGGGGTGCGCACCGTACCGCGCAGCGACAGCCGGTCCACCCGCGCCCGGCGGTTCATGCCGATCCCGATGACGTTCTCCGTGCCGGTGCCCGGGGGCAGCGCGGGGCCGAAGCGCTGGCCGTCGGGCACGGCCGCCTTCAGCCGCTGCCCGCCGGCCACCGCCGGGCCGACCGGCGCCCCGGTCGCCTGGACCCCCGGGTGCTGTGTCTCGGTGAGGTGGAAGAAGTCGCCGTTGACGGCGGCCACCGCGCCGCGGGCGTCGGCCAGCCGGGAGACCGGGGCGCGGGCGCCGACCGCCCCCGGGTAGACCAGGTCCAGCCCGACGCGCGGGTTGCCCAGGTCGACCGTCAGCAGATGCCCGTACGCGTCGCCGCGCGGGGTGGACAGGGTGAACCCCTCGTACTTCACACCCGGGGCCGGCGCCGACCGGGTGATGAACTGCGGGTCGGTGGGGGCGCCTTGGGCGGCGCGCGCCCCGGTCAGCTCGACGCCGAACAGCGCCGCCCACGCGGTGATGACCGCGACCGTCGCACGCGCCCGGCCGCCGTAAATGCGTCGTGTCACGTTCCCTCCAGAGGGCCCGGTAACCATCGATAACTGCCAGCCGCCGCCCGGACTTCACCACGGGGCGCGGGAACGAGGGGGAAATGGCCGGGGACCGGCGGCGGAACTCTGCATACGCCTCTGCCCATCGCGCCCCGATGCCCCGATACTCACTGGCGTCCGCCGCGTACAGCCCAGTGCGGCCCCGGCCCCTGCCGGGCCGCCGACCGGGAGGTCCCCATGGTCAGCCGCAGCCGCCGTTCCTTCGTCGTCGTCCTCGGAGCCGCCGCGGCCGGCGGAGCGGTCGGCGCGGTGGCCGCCCCCGCGCACGCCGCCGGAGCGGCGCGGGGCCTGCCGCCGCTGGCGCGGGCCCACGCCCACAACGACTACGAGCACCCGCGCCCGCTCGCCGACGCGCTCTCCCACGGCTTCGGCAGCGTCGAGGCCGACATCTGGCTGGTCGACGGGCAACTGCTCGTCGCCCACGACGAGGTCGACCTCGACCCGGCCCGCACGCTGGAAGCGCTCTATCTGGACCCGCTGGCGCGCCGGGTGAGAGCGAACCACGGCCGCGTCTACCGCGGCCACGACCTCTCCCTCCAACTGCTCATCGACATCAAGACCGCCGGCGACCCCACCTATCGGGAACTCGCCAGGCGGCTGCGCCGCTACGGCCCGATGCTGAGCACCGCCGTCGGGGGCAAGGTGTGGCGCGGCGCGGTCACCGCCGTCATCTCCGGCGACCGGGCCGCCCGGGGCCCGATGGAGGCCGAACGCGTGCGCCGGGCCTTCTACGACGGGCGGCTGGAGGACCTCGGCAGCGGCGTCCCGGCCTCCTTCATCCCGCTGATCAGCAGCAACTGGACGCAGAGCTTCACCTGGCGGGGCGTCGGCCCGATGCCGCCGGCCGAGCGGGACACGCTGCGGCGGATCGTCGGCGCGGCGCACGCGGAGGGTCAGCGGGTCCGCTTCTGGGCCACCCCCGACCTGGCGGGGCCGGCGCGCGAGGCTGTCTGGCGGGAACTGCTGGCGGCGGGTGTGGATCATCTCAACACGGACGATCTGGCCGGACTGGAGGACTTCCTTCGAAACGTAAGGTAATCAGTCATATGCTTATCGTAAAGTGATGGCGGGTTGGCTGATCCGATGCCATGCTGGCGCCATGCTGATCAGGACCGTGACTGACGACGACTGGCCCGCCATTTGGCCGATACTGCGTCAGATCACCGCGGCGGGCGAGACTTTCACCTATCCGCGAGAGATGGACGAACGGTTCGCCCGCGAGATCTGGCTGCCCGCCGCGCCGGGTCGCGCCGTCGTCGCCGTCGACGAGCGGGGCACCGTGCTCGGCACGGCCAAGATGAACCCCAACCAGATGGGTCCCGGCGCCCATGTCTCCAGCGCCAGCTTCATGGTGGCCCCGAACACCAGGGGCGCGGCGTCGGGCGGGCGCTGTGCACGCACGCGCTGGAGTGGGCGCGTACGGAGGGCTACCGGGCCATGCAGTTCAACGCGGTGGCCGAGACGAACACCAACGCGGTCGCGCTCTACCGCTCCTTGGGCTTCGAGGTGGTCGGGACCGTTCCCGAGGCGTTCCATCACCCGACCAAGGGATTTGTCGGACTGCACGTGATGCACATCCGGCTGTGAGCCGCGGCCCGGTAACGGGCCGGTGACGCGACGGCGCCGTGGGGGGCAGGCGCAAGGCCCCGGCCGAGCAGGCGCGTGACCGTGTACGGGCCGTCCCGGCCCAGCCCTCACCCGTGCCGCAGCAGCCCCTCGGCCTCCGCCAGCACCGCACCGATCCGCGCCAGCGCCTCCTCATCGCGCTCGACGGCTTCGTGGACCGGGCCGTCCGCCGTCCCCCAGCGCCGCGCCACCGCCGCCGGGTCCTCACCGAGCAGCAGGCCCGCGGCCTGCGCCGCGGCGCCGAGCGCCACCGGCTCCCCGGCGTCCGGCACGACCACCGGCCGCCCGGACAACCGGCGCACCGTCTCCCGCCACGCCGTGCCCCGCGCGCCGCCACCGATGAGCAGCAGCGGCACGGCGGGGTCGGCGTCCGCGCCGAGGACCCGGTCGAGCGCGCCGAGGAGCGTGCGGGTGGCCCCGTCGTAGGCGGCCTGGAGCACCTGCCCTGGGGTCGTGCCGTGCCGCAGTCCGTACAGCAGGCCGGCGGCGACCGGCAGATGAGGAGTGCGTTCGCCGTCGAGGTACGGCAGCAGCACGGCCGTCCCGCCCGGTTCGACCGCCTCCCGGTCGCGGCCGAGGAGGCCTGCGATCCGGTCGACGGCGAGCGTGCAGTTCAGCGTGCAGGCGAGCGGCAGCCATGCCTCGCGGGCGTCCGCGAACCCCGCGACCACCCCGGTGGCGTCGGTCGGGCGGCGGGTCGCTACGGCGTAGACGGTGCCGGACGTGCCGAGGCTGAGCACCGGCTGCGCCGGGCGCAGCCCCAGCCCGAGCGCGGCGGCCATGTTGTCGCCCGTACCGGTGGCGACCAGCGCGCCCGCCGGCAGCGCGAGACCGGGCAGCCGCCGTACGGTGCCGGCCGCCTCGCCGTGCCGCAGCACGCGCGGCAGCAACGCGGGGGAGAGCCCGATGTGCTCCAGGACCCGGTCGTCGTACGCCTCGACGGCCGACGCCCACCAGCCGGTGCCCGAGGCGTCGCCCCGGTCGGTGACGCCCTGGCCGGTGAGCCGCTCGGTGAGGTAGTCGTGGGGGAGCCGTACGGCGGCGGTGGCGCGGGCCGCCTCCGGCTCGTTCTCCCGCAGCCACGCCCACTTGGTCGCGGTGAACGCGGGCGCGGGGACGCTGCCGATCCGCTCGGCCCAGGCCGCGGGCCCGCCCAACTCCGCCACCAGCCGGTCCCGCTGCGGGGCCGAGCGCACGTCGTTCCACAGCAGTGCGGGCCGTACCGGACGGCCGTCCGCGCCGAGGGTGACCAACCCGTGCTGCTGACCGGCGACGGACACCGCGGACGCCTCCCGGACCCTCGGCCCGCAGCGGTCCAGGGCCTCGCAGAGCGCCTGCCACCACTGCTCGGGGTCGCTCTCCCTGCCGTCCTCGCCCGGCCCGCCGCCGACCACGGCGTGCGGAGCCCGGCCGCGCGCCATGACCTGGCCGGTCGCGGCGTCGACGACCAGGACCGTCGTGGACTGCGTGGAGCTGTCCACGCCGACGACCAACGGTCCTTCGGGCGCGGGCAACGGGGCTGCGGCCATCGAGCTCTCCTCTGCGCGGCTGCGGTGCCTGAGGGTCCGGAGCACGGAAGCAGGGTCCGGAGCACGGAATCCTTGCCCGCCCCGCCCCTTCCCCTAACGGGGCTCCGCCCCGGACCCCGCCCCGCCACTTCCCCTAGCTGAGGCTCCGCCCCGGACCCCGGCCCGAACGGTCCGTGACACGCCGATCGGCGTCGGCGACGACCGTCTTCGCGGCGTCACACCCCGCGGAACACAGCCGAAGGGGGCGTCGGCCGTCCACAGTCCGGCCGACGCCCCGTGACCTGGTCACCCGGTCAGCAGAGCCGCCATCGCCGCCGCCGGGTCATCGTCCGACGCGCCCGCCGGCCACCAGCGCCCCTGTTCCTTGCGGTACGGCCACCAGCGCCCGTCCCGGCCGTACCGCACCTGTACGTCGCCACCCGCCGCCGTCCAGCGGTTGCCGGACGCCCGCAGTACCGGCGGCCGGTCGTCCTCCGCCCAGGCGGCGGCGAGCCGGGCGCGAGCGCGGGCCAGCGCCTCCGGGTCGGGCGTCCACTCCTCCTCCAGTACGGCGAGCCCGGCCGGGCCGCCGTGTTCCCAGGCCCGCGCCGCGCGCGCCAGATCCCCGCGGTTGCGTCCACACCCCTCGGCGAGGCGGCCACCGATCAGGTCGGTCAGCGGGACCTCGGGTCCGGCGGTGGCGGCCATCCGCACCGCGTCCTGCCACACCGTCAGCCCGGCCGCCACCGGCGCCGTCGCGTGGTCCGGTGCCAGCGCCTCGGCGAGCATCCGCCGGGCGCGCGCGGCGGCGTCGGCGATCAGGAACTCCAGCCCGGCCGGGTCGAGTCCGGGGCCCGGCTCCGTACCGCCGTCCAGCGTCGGCGGCCGGGCCGGGGCCGCCACCGGGGGAGGCGGGCCGGGCAGCGGCGGCAGCGCGGCACGCCCCGCGAAGGCCGCGACCGCCTCGACCCCCGCCGGCTCCGGCGCGCCGCCCCCCGCGCCCACGGGCACCCCGTGGGCGCCGTCCGCCCCGTCCGCGCCGTCCGCACCGGGCGTGTCGCCTGTATCGCGCTTCACCTGCCTGGCGCCGCGCGCGGCGCTGCGCGCCTGGAGCTCCTCCAGCAGTTCCCGCTCGCCGCGCCCGCGCATCAGCAGCAGGACGAACGGGTCCTCGTCCAGCAACCGGGCCACCTGGTAGCAGAGCGCGGCGGTGTGGGGGCAGTGGTCCCACGCCTCGCACGCGCACTCCGGTTCCAGGTCGCCGATGCCGGGCAGCAGTTCGACACCCGCCGCCTCCGCGTCCTCCACCAGATGCGGCGGCATGTCACGGTCCAGCAGGGCGGCGATGTGCCCGGAGCGGTCCGCGACCATCTCCAGCAGCTGGTCCCACGCGCCCTCGCCCAGCTCCTGCAGCAGCACGTCCGAGCGGTACGCCGCGCCGTCACGGTCGCGCACCACCGCGGTGATCCGGCCGGGCTGCACCGAGACCGCGCCGACGGCGCCCTCGCGGGCATGCCTGCGTCCCCGCTTGAGCTGTTGGCCGTCCAGCGCCGTGTCCTCCAGCGCCTTCAGCCACGCCTGCCCCCACCAGGTGCGGGCGAACCCGCGCCCTTGGGCGGGCGGCAGCGCGGCGAAGGTGCGCTCGGGCCGCACCGCTCCGCCGGCGCCCGCCGCTTCGTCGTCCTCGTACGCGTCTGCATGCGGATCCGCGTACGGATCTGTGTGCGGATCTGTTTGCGTATCGATATACGGATCGGTGTACGGATCGGTCATCGAGCGGGCCCCCTCAGCTCCACCAGTTCCGCCAGCTCGGCGTCGGTCAGTTCGGTCAGCGCGGCCTCGGCCCCGTCCGGGCCGAGGACCGCGTCCGCCAGCCGCTGCTTGCGTTCCAGCATGGCGGCGATCCGGTCCTCCACCGTGCCCTCGGTGACGAACCGGTGCACCTGCACCGGCCGGGTCTGCCCGATGCGGTAGGCGCGGTCGGTCGCCTGCGCCTCGACCGCCGGGTTCCACCAGCGGTCGTAATGCACCACGTGCTCGGCGCGGGTCAGGTTCAGCCCCGTGCCCGCCGCCTTCAGTGAAAGAAGGAAGACGGGCACTGCCCCGTCCTGGAACTCACGCACCATCACCTCCCGCCGCGCCACGGGCGTACCGCCGTGCAGGAGTCGCGTGGCCACCCCGCGCGCCGCCAGATGCCGCTCCAAAAGGCGCGCCATCTGAACGTACTGGGTGAACACCAGGACGCTCGCGCCCTCCGCGAGGATGGTGTCCAGCAGCTCGTCCAGCAGCTCCAGCTTCCCCGAACGGCCCGGGATCCGCGGGGCGTCCTCCTTGAGGAACTGCGCCGGGTGGTTGCAGATCTGCTTGAGGCCGGTGAGGAGCTTGACGATGAGGCCGCGGCGCAGATGCGCGTCCGCGCCGGAGATCTCCGCGAGGATCTCGCGCACCACCGCCTCGTACAGCCCCGCCTGCTCCGCCGTGAGCGCCACGGCGCGGTCCGTCTCGGTCTTCGGCGGCAGCTCGGGCGCGATCCCCGGGTCGGACTTGCGGCGGCGCAGCAGGAACGGCCGGATGAGTTTCGCCAGCCGTGCCGTGGCCTCCGGGTCGGCCGTACCGCCCTCGACGGGCGCGGCGTAGTGCCTGCGGAACGCGCCGAGCGTGCCGAGCAGCCCGGGGGTGGTCCAGTCGAGGATCGCCCACAGTTCGGTGAGATTGTTCTCGACCGGCGTGCCGGACAGCGCGACCCGCGCCTTCGCGCCGATGGTGCGCAGTTGCCTCGCGGTCGCCGAGAGCGGGTTCTTCACATGCTGCGCCTCGTCGGCCACGACCATGCCCCACGGCCCCGCCTCGGCGAGCCGGTGCGCGTCCAGCCGCATGGTGCCGTACGTGGTGAGGACGAACTCCCCGTCCTTGAGGGCCTCCAGTTCGCGCGCCGGGCCGTGGTAGCGGCGCACCGCCGTCCCCGGTGCGAACTTCTCGATCTCCCGCTGCCAGTTGCCCATCAGGGACGCCGGGCACACCACGAGGGTGGCCCGGCGGACTCGGGGGAGGTCTGCCGGTGCAGATGGAGGGCGATCAGGGTGATGGTCTTGCCCAGCCCCATGTCGTCGGCGAGACAGCCGCCGAGGCCCAGCGAGGTCATCCGGTGCAGCCAGGTCAGGCCGCGCAACTGGTAGTCGCGCAGGGTCGCGGCGAGTCCGGCGGGCTGCGGCAGCAGGCCCTCGCCGGGCTGCGGCGCCGGGCCGCCGCCGGGCCGCGCCCCCTGGTCCTCGCCGGACTGCCCGCCGCCGTCCCCGTCCGGTTCCGCGGGGCGGGCGAGCCGGTCGCGCAGGGCGGCCAGCCAGCCGGACGCCTCGACCGCGACGGTGGTGCCGTCGGCTTCCGTACGGCCGGTGAGGGCGGCGCCGAGCGCCTCGACGGGTGTGAGTTCGTGCCGGCGGCCGGCTCGTTCGCGGGCCCGGCGGGCCGCCTCCGGATCGACGACGACCCACTGGTCGCGCAGCCTCACCAGGGGGCGACCGGCCTCGGCGAGCCGGTCGAGTTCGGCGCGGGTGAGGTCGCGGTCCCCGACCGCGAAGCGCCAGTCGAAGCGCAGCAGCGCGTCGGCGGACAGGAACGACGGCAGCCCGGACGCGGGCAGCTCCCGGCTGCCGCTGCCGTCGCCGTCGACGCGGCCACCGCCGTCGTCGGCGTCCCCGCACGGGCCGACGACGGCGCGCGCGGTGAGGCCGCGCACCAGGTTCTTCGGCCAGTGCACCCGCACGCCGGCGGCGTCCAGCGCCGCCGCGGCCGGCCCCAGCAGCTCGGTGACCTCCTCGTCCGCGAGATCGATGGCGTCGGGGACGGCGGCGGACAGCAGCGGGGCCAGCGGCGGCCAGGCGCGGGCGGCCCGGCGCAGGGTGAGCAGCGCGTCCATCCGGGCACGCGGGCCGAGCGCGGTCGCCGCGGGTGTGGCCCCGGCCCAGACGTCGGCGGCGTCCGCGACGAAGGCCGGGCCGGCGAGGCTGTGCAGTTGGACGACGGCGCGGAAGCCGGGCGTGGTCGCGTCGGCGTACGGGTCGGTGTTCGCGTACGGGTCCGCGCCCGTGTCCGTGTACGTATCGGTGTGCGGCCCGCCCTCTGCGGGCGTGTCGGCGGCGGGCGGCGCGGGATTGGCGTCCAGGCCGGTCATCTCGATCCGCAACGAGACCTGTACGCCCGCGTCGTGACCGGCCGCGATGTCCGCCGCCCAGGCACGGTGCCCGGGCACCCGCCGCGGCGCGGGCGCGGCGAAGTCCGGCCCGCCTGCGGCGTGTGCCGCCGCGGGGGAGCGCGGCAGTCCGTCGGCGACGGCGTCGAGGAAGGCGCGCAGCAGCCCCTCAGGCTCGGGGATCAGCGGCGAACCCGGCGATTCAGGTGACCCTGAGTACTCCGGTGATCCCGGTGATCCCGGTGATCCCGTCGGCAACGGCACCGCGTGCGCGTCCGGCGGCATCGCGGCGGCCAGGTCGCGGATCCGTGTCCGGTCCTCCGGGGTGAGCGGGCCGACCCGCCAGACGTCGTGATCGGTAGCGCTGAGCCCCGGCAGCAGCCGCCCACGGGCGGCGAGTTGCAGGGCCAGTACGGCGGCGGCCCCCCAGAACGCCGCGGCGGGGTGCGCGCGGGCGGCCCGCGCCCGCGTGAGCACGGGCAGCGCCTCGCGGACGGGGAGCAGGAGAGCCGGTACCTGTCGGGTGCGTACCCCGGCGCCGTCGGGGACGACGACGGTCAGGTCCTCGACAAGGCTGGCACCGGCACCGGCATCGTCACTGACCGGTGCCGGACCGTCCGGCCGCCAGAAGGCGACGCGGCCCTCACGGGCCGGGTCGGCGGGCAGGAACACGGCGGCACAGCCGACGAGTTCGCCGATCTCGAAGGGCGTTGCCGCGAAGCGTGATGTCACAGCGATGACGCATTCCTCAAATTTGACTAGTTGAGTCGGAGTCGCCGAGGGTACAGCACCTCCGCGCCGCCCGGACGGCACGGCGACGTGATGCGCATCACTTCGCTGCGCGCGCGTACGTGACAGAGTGGCGGCGGTTTTGACGACTGCGAGGAGGGGGAAGCGGCGACATGGGCGCGACGGTCGTGGCGGTGTGCACCAGCGGGGAGCACACGTTCAGCAAGCCTGTCCGGGACGGCATCACACTGCTCGCGGGGCTCGGCGTCGAAGGCGACGCCCACCTGGGGGTGACGGTGAAGCACCGGTCGCGGGTCGCTCAGGACCCGACCCAGCCGAACCTCCGGCAGGTTCATCTCATCCACGAGGAGTTGTTCGCGGAGGTGGCCGAGGCGGGCTTCACAGTCGCCCCCGGACAGCTGGGCGAGAACATCACCACCGCCGGCATCGACCTCCTCGCGCTGCCGGAGGGCGCCCTGCTGCACATCGGCGACGACGCGGTCGTCGAGATCACCGGACTGCGCAACCCCTGCCTGCAGATCGACCAGTTCCAGGGTGGGCTGCTCAAGCAGGTGGTGGGCCGCGCCGCTGACGGCGCACTCATCCGCAAGGCCGGAATCATGGGGGTCGTCCGCGTGGGCGGCGAGGTCCGCCCCGGCGACCGGATCCGTGCGGTGCTGCCGGAAGGCGAACACCGCCCGCTGGAGCGCGTCTGAGCAGCACCGGGTCCCCGGATCACAGCACCCGAGGAAAGATCCGTTATCGTGCGTTGCGCATCCCGAGAATGTATGTCGCGGTAAGCGCAACGGCACGGTCTTCGTCATGTGACAGATCTTCGAGGGCACGTGACGTTGTGATTCCCGGGATATCCGCGAGCGCCTGTGTCAGCCGTCGACGTGCAGACGATTCAAGGGTGCCGTGGGCGAGGCAGTCAACGAGCCTGGTGGCGATCCGGTCCGCCAACGCGGGATCACTCGCCAGCGCGCTCAGCGCATCGGCTGCATCGACGTCGTTCGTGTCCTCGACGATCATGTCGATGAGCGTGGGGACCGCGTCGGCGACTCCACGTGCCCCGAGCGCCAGAGCCGCATACCTGCGGACCACGACGTCGGGGTTCGCGAGGGCGTCCTGCAGCCGTGCGGTCGCCTCACCGTTCGGAATCTCAGCGATGGACTGGACGGCACGTTTCCGCACCTCGGCTACTGGTGAGCCGAGGCCCTCCGCCAGCAGCGCCAATCCGCCCTCGCCCGATCGCGCCAAAGCCCATCGAAGGGCTCCGGCGACGATCGGGTCCGTCTCGCTCAGCGCTGCCTCGACCAGCGCCTCCACGGGCACCGGAACCTCTTCAACTGAGGACAAGGCCGCGCGCTGGCGCGTCCCAGCGCTCTTTGACCCCAACGCCTGGAGGAGTGCGACGATCTGGAGGACGTCCTCCCAGCCCGCGGGTTCCGCGGCACCGATCCGACTCAGTCGCGTGAGCAGCTCCGTCTCACGTGCAATGCGTTCTCGCGTCTGGCGGATGAGATCGTCGACGAGCTCTGCGGGCGTGAAGCCGGGATCATCGAGCGCGCGCCTGACGTCACGCAGCGACAGCCCCAATGACCTCAGGCTCTCGATATGGAAGATCCGCCGGATGTCCTCGCCGGAGTACTCTCGATAACCGGCGTCGGTACGACCCGTTGGCCGCACCAGGCCGAGCGAGTCGTAATGCCTGAGCATGCGGGCGGTGACCCCGGACCGGCGTGCCACATCACCGATCAACACGGCCCATCACCCCTCCTGCTGGGTTCTGCCGAGGGCTACGACGCGCTTCGCCTCCTCGATCGCGAACCCGAATCCGGCATCCGGGTCGCGCAACAGCCGTTCCGTGGCGATCGCGTGCGCGCGCACGCGAGGGTCGAGATCCGTCATCGCAGCGCGCAGAATTGGCAGAATGACCTCACCGAGCGCGATCAGCGCCCGACTGAGGCTCAGCTGCGTCTCATGTTCGCCGCGCCCGAGCTGTGTCGACAACACTGCGGCCAGTTCGGGCTCTTCACCTTCAGGAACGAGCACGACCGCTGCCCGCCAGGCGCTCCGCGCCACCTCATCGTCGGCGTCGGACAGGAGCGCCCGTGTGATCGCCGGCCACGCTTGCCGATCCCCGATCTTGGACAGCGTGTGCAACGCCTGGCTTCGGGCCTGCGCACGCTCCGAGCGGACTTCATTGAGAAGCTCGGGGACCGTCGTTGAAGGTGAGTGGCGGGTGAGTGCCCACGTAAGCATTTCACGCACGTAGAACTCGGGCTCGATCGCGCATCGCTCGATGAGCTTGCCGATGAACCGCGGGTCAGGCGTCGTACCGACCGCCAGCGCTGCCCGCAGCCGCACTGACGAGAGGCCGTCCTCCAGCCCCTGGAGAGCTCGCATCGTATCCGTGTCCTGTTTCGGCATGGCCATCGGGACCACCTCCTTGGCTCCAGTGAAGACCTTGTCACTGTGTCAAGGTCAAGCAGGATCACGCCGCGAGGCCCTGAGGCGATTGCGTTTCGGCGGTCAGGGGCAAGACCGCCCGCTAGCCTCTGACCATGGCTGATCCACATCCCCCCGTCTACGAAGTGCACTTCACCCGCACCCCCTTCCAGCTCCTGGCAGGTGCGGGCTGGAAGCGTCTGGTGGCGTTCCGCGTCGACAGCGCGGGCATACTGCTCGGCGGCGCGCCGGCCCGCTACGAAGCCCAGACAGCGTTCGTGCCGTGGGAGGACATCACATCGGTGGTCCTGTGGCAGCAGCAGATGGCCGGTCCGTCAATGAACTACGTGGGCGTCCACCGCCGCCCCGGAGCACCGCCGCTACCCGGCATGAACAGCAGACTCGGACCGGACCAGACGGCCGAACTCGCTCCCCACGTCGAGCATGAGCTCTTCCTCGCCAGCCGGCCCATCAACCTCTGGCGCCTCGACCCCGAACGCCTGCAAGCCGCCGTCGACACATTCGCTCCCCGGGTGCCGGTTCTCGCGTACCAGCAAAAGGAGACCCGGTAGGCACCACAGGGCAAGGTCAGTAGTACTGGCGCATCAGCTCGGTCGACCAGCCTGGCTGGACCACGTCGCCACGCGGCCCGAACTCCGCCATGTACGGCTTGATGTCGAGCACCGGCGTGCCGTCGACCGCGTCCAGGCCCTCGACACGCACCTCCAGCCCGTCGACGGCCAGCAGGCGGCAGCGCGAGACGCCGAGCCGGTTCGGGCGGTTCTTGCCACGCTGAGCGAAGATCCCGACCAGGGGCCAGTCGGGGTTGCCGCGCGGATGCCTCGCGCCGAGCTGGATCCTGTCCTCCGGCACGCGGTCGAAGTGGTAGACCACCTCCAGGTGGGAGAAGTCCTCGAGGCCGTAGAGCGCCTCGGGGCCGAACCGGGCCTCGTCCAGCCGGATCACCGCCGTGACCGGCCCCCAGTCGTCGTCCGCGACCGCCGCCCGCCCGCCGATCACCCGGCCGATCGGCACCGCCACCACGGCGCCGTCTGCCGACAAGTCCCTGTCCCCCACGACGTCTCCCTCTCCAGGCCCGGTCGATCATGACGGGTCGATGATGGCACGGGCGACGTGCCAGGCAGACGCTGGGAGCCGGAAAGGTCCACGGCCCACGCAAGTCCGCGCCGCGGCTCAGCGCGGGCGTACCGCCAGTCCGTCCAGCGCCGCCAGCAGGCCCGGCAACTCCGGCCCCCGCCCGACCGGCAGCACTTCCCCCGGCGCGTCGTCCAGCAGCACGAAGGCAATGTCATCGGTACGGGCCACCATGCTCCACCCCGGACCGTCGGCCCGGAGCGTACGGGCGTCGCCCGAGGCGAAGGCGGAGCGCACCCGGCCCAAGGGCGGCGGCGTGTCCACGTAGGCGCGCGCTTCCTCCAGCACCCGCCGCACACCGCCGTGCGGCTTCTCCCCAGGGGAGACGAACGTGACGTCGTCACCGACCTGGTCCCGCCAGGTCGCCCACTGGAGCGCGATCTCGTCGGCGCCGAGGCGGCGTTGCGCCGGGCCCCAGGACTCCGCGTCCGGCGGCGCGAGCACAGGCAGGGCCGCGCCCTCGCCCTCCTGGCCGGGTTCCGGGTCGTGCGGGGCCGGGACGCCGGGGGCGGCCACCGCGACCGCCAGCGGCCAGCCCGGCAGCGAGGCGACCACCGTACGGTCGTGGGGGGACAGGTCGTACTCCATGCCGCAGTCCCACGCCGCGATGGCGCAGGCGACAAGGGACACGTCATCGATCGCCACCGTCCAGCGCGCCCCGTCCCCGTCCTGGCCGAGGACCAGTCCGTAGCCGGCCTCGTACGGCGCGAGCCCGAGGACGGCGCACGCCTCGGGGTAGTCGTCGCCGAGAACGCTCGGAAACTGCGCGGGCGTGAGCAGGACCGCTGTGAGCACATACAGCGCGTCCTCGCCGGACTCGTCATCCG
Source organism: Streptomyces sp. XD-27 (assembly GCF_030553055.1). Classification (NCBI taxonomy): domain Bacteria; kingdom Bacillati; phylum Actinomycetota; class Actinomycetes; order Kitasatosporales; family Streptomycetaceae; genus Streptomyces; species Streptomyces sp. XD-27. Next base: position 299,912 of record NZ_CP130713.1, on the reverse strand, counting down.
GCTGTGCCGGGGGTGTTCCCACCGTCGCGGGCACGGCAGCCTCCTCCTCCGGAACCGATCCTCGTGCGGCCGCACCTTAACCAGCGGGTAGCTTCGCCGTCGAGAGGTTGGAGGACGCGAAAGGGCAACGGAGGCGACCCGCCCCCACATGCCTGGTCAGGCCACCGGGAGCCCCATCAGGGACCGCGCCACCTCCTGCGGCGACTCGTCACGCTCCCGGGCGAGCGCGATGACGGCCCGGCACGCCAGCTCGTGCACACCGAACGCCAGCGCCTCCGGGGACACCCACTCCGCGGCCTCGGCGCTCCGCTGGTCGTCGGCGTCCGCGCAGGCGGCTATGTGCACGGCCGCGGCCTCGAACAGATTGGGCCGATGGGCGCGCGACTTCGCTCCTGCTGCGCGCCGCCCCTGCTCCGGGGAGCCGGGCGGTCCGGGCGCGCGCAGCCGTTCGCCGATGCGTCCACACAGCCGGCGGGGACCGTCGAACACGCGGATCACCTCTCCTCGGATCGGATGAAAGCGCGGTCCTGCCGAGTGTCCCCCGCTCGCACGCGGTTCGAACATGATCCGACGAACGGATGGCGCCCACATGAGGCGCCACTGGGCGGTCAGCCGGCCGCGGAGGCACGCAGTGAGTCCAACGTGCGGCGCAGCCAGGCGAGTTCCGCCTGACTGGTGGCGCGTGCGATGGTCAGCACGCCGCGCCGGAACGGGTCGTCCACCTCTTCCGCGCTCAGCGGCCGGTCGCCCTCGTAGAAGAAGCTCGTGGGGCGCCGAAGGAACTCCAGCCGGCGCTCCAGTACGCGCGCCTGCGCGGCGGGGTCCGCCAGGTGGCGCAGGAACGCGAGCAGCGTGAACCAGCGGTTCTCGTCCGTGATGTCCGGATCCGCCGGCTCGGCGAGGCGGTGCCGCAGTTCGGTGCGGCCGGCCGCGGTGAGCGACAGGACATGCCGGGGCGCGGCGCCCGTGCCCGGCCGGGTCTCACGGGCCAGCAGCCCGGCCTTCTCCAGGCGCTTGATCGCCGGGTACAGCGTGCTCTCGGCCACCGGCTTGACGTGGCCGGTCAGCGCGCTGATGCGCTTGCGCAGCTCGTAGCCGTGCAGCGGCGTGTCGTAGAGGAAACCGAGGAGCGCGAGTTCGAGCATCCCCGCATTCTGCCGCACCGCCGCTATACATCGCCCCATCTATACATCGGGATCGATGTATAGTCGCCGTGTCCAGGACAACAGTCGGCGAGTCGGCCGGCTGACAGGACATGACGTGAGGGGAGAGGTCATGCGCCACACCGAGTTCGGCCCGGACGGGGCACGTATCGTCTGGACCGAGGCCGCAGGGGACGGGCCGCCGAGGGTCTACGTCCACGGACTCGGGGCGGCCTCCGCCCCGTATCACGCGCACATCGCGGCCGCCCCGGTGCTCGCCGGCCGGCGCTCGCTCTTCGTCGACCTGCCGGGCCACGGACTCAGCGACCGGCCGAGGGACTTCGGGTACGGCCTGGAGGACCACGCCGGAGCGCTGGCCCGGGCGCTGGACGCGGCGGGGGCCCACGGCACGGAGGTCGTGGGACACAGCATGGGCGGCGCGGTGGCCATCGTGCTCGCACACCGGCGGCCCGACCTCGTCTCCCGACTGGTGCTGACCGAGGCCAACCTCGACCCGGACCCGCCGGTCACCGCCGCGAGCAGCGGTATCTCCACCTGTACGGAGGAGGAGTTCGTCACGGGCGGCGGCTTCGCGCGGACCCTGGAGAAGGTGGGCCCTGTATGGCGCGCGACGATGCGGCTCGCCGACCCGACCGCCCTGCACCGCAGCGCCGTCGGCCTGGTCCGGGGCACCCGGCCGACGAAGCGGCAGATGCTGACCGGCCTGGCCGTGCCCCGCACGTACCTCCAAGGTGAGCGCAGCGGGGAGCTGGCGGGGCGCGCGGCGCTGGAGGATGCCGGGGTCCGGGTCGTCACGGTCCCCGGGGCGGGGCACAACGTGATGTTCGACAACCCGCCCGCGTTCGCCGCCGCGGTGGCGTCCGACCGCCGCTGAGCCCCGGCCGTCTCTGCCTCGTCCCCATCGTGTGCCAACCCGCTCACATCGGCAGGCCGACCGGCCCGGCGGGTTGCCCGGAGCGCGGCAGTGAGAAAGGCTGGCACGGCAGCTTGGGGATAGCCGGGGACGGGGAGGCAGGACATGGCACTCAGCAAGGGACTCGACTGGCTGCTGGACGACCTGACGGAGCGGATCGAACACATACGGCACGCTTTGGTGCTGTCCAACGACGGTCTGGTGACGGGGGCGAGTTCGTCGCTCGTGCGACAGGACGCGGAGCACCTGGCCGCCGTCTCGTCCGGCCTGCACAGCCTCGCGAAGGGATCCGGACAGCACTTCGGGACGGGACAGGTCCGGCAGACGATGGTGGAGTACGAGGAGGGGGTGCTGTTCGTGACGGCCGCGGGCGACGGCAGCTGCCTGTGTGTCCTCGGCGGCCCGGAGAGCGATGTCGGCCAGATCGCCTACGAGATGGCGTTGCTGGTCAACAGGGTGGGGGAGCACCTGGGCGTGGAGGCACGGCAGCAAGGCAGCGCGACCAGCCATCTGTGAGATCCGCGAGATCTGTGAGACCGCGCTCCGAGGTTATCCACAGGTCTGACCGGCGTCCGCCCGACGCCGCTACAGTCGTCACTGTCAGTGATCGATGTGTCGCGGGGGAGGACTGTCATGGCGGTACGGGAACAACAGCGGCGGGGCGCGGAGGCGGCCGTGGGGGCGGGGGAAGGGGAGCCGCCCACAGGCACGGTCAGCCTCAGTCGGGCGGCTCGGGAACTCCGCCTGAAGCCAAGGGAATTCGCGCTCGCCGTGCAGTTGGGGGAGGTGCGCACAGTGACCGGCGGCCTCGGGGAACGCCCCCGGGTGCCCCGAGCGGAGCTTGCGCGGTTGACGGCCACCGAAGAGCTGCCCCGGGCCTTGGCCGCGCGGCTGCGGGTGGTCGGCACGGCGGAGGGGGCGGAGCTGCTGGGCGTCGGCCCGGCCAGGTTCGCCCGGCTCGCCAAGGGTGGCGGTTTCCACCCCGTCAGCTTCTACATCAACCGCTACCGAGCCGTGGTCTGGCTCTATCTGGCGGTCGAGCTGGAGGAGTTCGCCGACCGGGAGCCCGGCCTGCTGCGCGGGCGTACACCGGAACGGCTGCGCGCGGCCGAGGCGTCGGGGGAAGACCTGCGGGCGCGCACCTGGCGCGCCCGCAGGGTCGGTCAGCTGCTGAGCCGGGCGGACGGCCCCTGGGAGCGGGCCGCGGTCACGGCGGCGGTGCTCGCCCCCGAGGACCTGGAGTCGGCCGTGCCGGACCCGCGCGAACGAACCTGCCTCGTGCGGCTCGCACCGCCGCTGGTCGTGCCGCGCGCCGGGAGCCCCGCGTACCACGACGCCGTCGACGGCCTGCTGACCGCGGAGGACCCGGACGAGATCCGCGACTACCGCCGCGACCTGGACACCGCGCTGTCGCAGGCGCGCCGCCATGGGCCCGTGCCTCCGCTCCCGCCGCAGTCACCAGGCCGGGAGGCCATGGCCGAGCCTCCCGGACCCGACAGGGCTGATTCCGCCGGACGCGCTGACGACGAATCCGCTGGACGCACGACGGCCGGACCGGCGGCGCGCGAGCCCTTCCGGCTGCCGGATCGCGCCCGCTCGCGGTGCTCGCCGCGCGCGGCGACCCCAACCCGTCCGGGGCACGCGCGCCCGCTCTGGCGGCGGCTGCTCGGCCGGAGCTGAGCTCCCGTCATCCGCCGATCTTGCGGAACAGGCCCTCTTGCATCACCGACACCAGCAGCTTGCCCTCACGGTCGAAGATCTGACCGCGCGCCAGGCCCTCGCGCCCGTGGCGATGGGTGACTCCTGCTGGTAGAGGAACCACTCGTCCGCGCGGAACGGACGGTGGAACCACATGGCGTGATCGAGCGAGGCCATGTCGAAACCGCGCGGCCCCCACAGCGGCTCGACGGGGATGCGCACCGCGTCCAGCAGCGTCATGTCGCTGGCGTAGGTCAGCGCACAGGTGTGGATCAGCGGATCGGAGCCGAGCGGCCCCAGTGCCCGCATCCACACCGCGCTGCGCGGCTCCGCACCCTCCAGTTCCCGCTCCGACCAGCGCAACCGCTCGACATACCGGATGTCGAACGCCTGCCGCCGCTCCATACGGCGCAACGACTCGGGCAGCTCGCCGAGGTGCTCGCGCAGTTCCTCACCGATGCGCGGCAGGCTCTCCGGCTCCGGCACCTCAGGCATCGGCAACTGCTGCTCGATCCCCGGCTCCGGCTGATGGAAGGAGGCCGTCAGATTGAAGATCGTCCGGCCCTGCTGGACGGCCACCACCCGCCGGGTGGTGAACGACCGTCCGTCGCGCACCCGCTCGACCTGGTACACGATCGGCACCCCGGGCATGCCCGGACGCAGGAAGTACGCGTGCAGCGAGTGCACCGGCCGCAACCCGTCCGTGGTCCGCCCGGCGGCCACCAGAGCCTGGCCCGCCACCTGCCCGCCGAACACCCGCTGCAGCGACTCGTCGGGGCTCTGGCCGCGGAAGATGTTCAGCTCGATCTGCTCCAGGTCGAGCAGATCGACCAAGCGCTCGGCGGGACTGGTCATCGCTGGTGCCCTTCTGCTGGTGGTGCTCGCCGTGGGGGTGGCCTTTCGGAGACTACAGCTGACCCACGTCCGTGACCCGGACGACCGCGCGGCCCTCCTCGTCGGACGCCGCGAGATCCACCTCCGCCGAGATGCCCCAGTCGTGGTCGCCCTGAGGGTCGGCGAAGGTCTGCCGCACCTTCCACAGTCCGTGCTCCGGCTGCTCCTCGATGCGCAGCAGCTTCGGCCCGCGCGCGTCGGGGCCGGTGCCGAGGTCCTCGTACTCGTCCCAGTAGGCGTCCATGGCCTCGGCCCACCGGGCCTCGTCCCAACCGGACTCCTCGTCCATATCGCCCAGCTCCGCGACCTTGTCCAGCGCGGCCAGCTCGACCCGGCGGAACATCGCGTTGCGCACCAGCACCCGGAACGCGCGCGCGTTCGCGGTGACCGGCTTGACCTGGTCCGCGCGCTCCTGAGCCTCCTCCGCCGACTCCTCCTCCGGATTGGCCAGCTGCTCCCACTCGTCCAGCAGACTCGAGTCGACCTGGCGCACCATCTCGCCCAGCCAGGCAATCAGATCCTCGAAGTCGTCCGACTTCAGGTCGTCGGGCACGGTGTGGTCCAGCGCCTTGTAGGAGCTGGCCAGGTAGCGCAGCACGATGCCCTCCGTCCGTGCGAGGTCGTAGAGGGCGGTGAACTCCGTGAAGGTCATCGCCCGCTCGTACATGTCGCGGATGACCGACTTGGGGGAGAGCGGATGGTCGCCCACCCACGGGTGGCTCTTGCGGTAGAGCCCGTAGGCGTGGAAGAGCAGCTCCTCCAGGGGCTTGGGGTACGAGACGTCCTGGAGCCGCTCCATCCGCTCCTCGTACTCGACGCCGTCCGCCTTCATCGCGTTGACCGCCTCGCCGCGCGCCTTGTTCTGCTGCGCCGCCAGGATCTGCCGCGGGTCGTCCAGCGTCGACTCCACGACGGACACCATGTCCAGGGCGTACGACGGGGACTCGGGGTCCAGGAGCTCGAAGGCCGCCAGGGCGAAGGTGGACAGCGGCTGGTTCAGCGCGAAGTCCTGCTGGAGATCGACCGTCAGCCGCACGATGCGGCCCTCCGCGTCCGGAGTCTCCAGCTGCTCCACGATGCCGCCGTCCAGCAGGGAGCGGTAGATGGCGATGGCGCGCCGGATGTGCCGCAGCTGGTTCTTCCGTGGCTCGTGGTTGTCCTCCAGCAGTCGGCGCATCGCCGCGAAGGCGTTTCCGGGCCGGGCGATCACCGACAGCAGCATCGCGTGCGTGATCCGGAACCGGGAGGTCAGCGGCTCGGGTCGGAGGCGATCAGCTTCTCGAAGGTGTTCTGACCCCAGTTGACGAAGCCCTCCGGCGCCTTCTTGCGGACGACCTTCCGGCGCTTCTTCGGATCGTCTCCAGCCTTGGCGAGCGCCTTCTCGTTCTCGACGACGTGCTCGGGCGCCTGGGCGACGACGAAACCGGCGGTGTCGAAGCCCGCCCGCCCGGCGCGGCCCGCGATCTGGTGGAACTCCCGCGCCCGCAGCGTGCGGACCCGCTGCCCGTCGTACTTGGTCAGCGCCGTGAACAGCACGGTGCGGATCGGGACGTTGACCCCGACGCCCAGGGTGTCGGTCCCGCAGATCACCTTCAGCAGACCGGCCTGTGCCAGCTTCTCCACCAGCCGCCGGTACTTCGGCAGCATCCCGGCGTGGTGCACACCGATGCCGTGCCTGACGTAACGGGACAGGTTCCGTCCGAACTTGGTCGTGAAGCGGAAGTTGCCGATGAGCGCCGCGATCTCGTCCTTCTCGGCCCGCGTGCACATGTTGATGCTCATCAGTGCCTGCGCCCGCTCCACCGCGGCCGCCTGGGTGAAGTGCACGATGTACACGGGAGCCTGGCGCGTGTCCAGCAGCTCGGTCAGCGTCTCGGTCAGCGGCGTCGTGCGGTACTCGTAGCTCAGCGGCACCGGACGGGTCGCCGACCGTACGACGGCGGTGGGCCGCCCGGTGCGCCGGGTCAGGTCCTGCTCGAACCGGCTCACGTCACCGAGCGTCGCCGACATCAGGATGAACTGCGCCTGCGGCAGTTCCAGCAGCGGGATCTGCCAGGCCCAGCCGCGGTCCGGCTCGGCGTAGAAGTGGAACTCGTCCATCACCACCTGGCCGATGTCGGCGTCCTTGCCGTCGCGCAGCGCGATGGACGCCAGGACCTCGGCGGTGCAGCAGATCACCGGGGCGTCCGCGTTGACCGACGCGTCGCCGGTGAGCATGCCGACGTTCTCGGTACCGAACAGCTTGCACAGCTCGAAGAACTTCTCCGAGACCAGAGCCTTGATCGGCGCGGTGTAGAAGGTGACCTGGTCGTTGGCCAGTGCGGTGAAGTGGGCGCCCGCCGCCACCAGGCTCTTACCGGAGCCGGTGGGCGTGGACAGGATGACATTCGCGCCCGACACCACCTCGATCAGTGCTTCCTCCTGGGCGGGGTAGAGCGAGATACCCCGTTCCTCGACCCAGGTCGAGAACGCCTCGAAAAGCGCATCAGGGTCGGCGTCGCTCGGCAGCTGATCAATAAGAGTCACATCCCTATACTGCCTGCTTTTCCGCGCGGCCCGGGAACCGGCCGTGCGTTCGAAGATCACTCGCCGCTAGGCTGTGCCGGGCCGAGCAGACCAACTCCCGCGCTGGCGCGGGCACGAGCAGGGGCGGGGAACGACCATGATGGGACCGGCGCACTCGCTGTCCGGGGCGGCGGCCTGGCTGGGAGTAGGGGCGGCGTTGTCGGCGACGGGCCACGAGATGCCCTGGCCGGTGCTCGTCGTCGGCGCGCTGATCTGCGCCGGAGCGGCGCTCGCGCCCGACCTCGACCACAAGTCGGCGACGATATCGCGGGCCTTCGGTCCCCTCTCGCGCGGTCTGTGCGAGGTGATCGACAAGCTGTCCCACGCCGTGTACAAGGCGACGAGGAAGCAGGGCGATCCACGCCGCTCCGGCGGCCATCGCACGCTGACCCACACCTGGGTGTGGGCGGTGCTCATCGGCGCGGGCGCCTCGCTGCTGGCGGTGGTGGGCGGCCGCTGGGCGGTGCTCGGCATCCTCTTCGTCCACATGGTGCTCGCCGTCGAGGGCCTGCTGTGGCGGATGGCGCGGGTCTCCAGCGACGTCCTGGTCTGGCTGCTGGGCGCGACGAGCGCATGGATCCTCGCCGACGTGCTGCACCAGCCGGGGAACGGTTCGGACTGGCTGTTCGGCGGGGCGGGCCAGGAGTACCTGTGGCTCGGCCTGCCGATCGTGCTCGGCGCGCTGGTGCACGACATCGGGGACGCGCTGACCGTCTCCGGCTGCCCGATCCTGTGGCCCATCCCGATCGGACGCAAGCGCTGGTACCCGGTGGGACCGCCGAAGGGCATGCGGTTCCGTGCGGGCAGCTGGGTCGAGCTCAAGGTGCTGATGCCCGCCTTCATGGTGCTCGGCGGAGCCGGCGGGCTGGGCGCCCTCGGCTACCTCTGAGCCGTCGCCCCGCACCTCGTACTCTCACCCTCGACTTCAGGGTGAGAGTACGGGGTGCCGGGCCCCCGGACGGCGGCGCGGCGCCGGGCCGCGCTACTGCTGCCAGGAGCGCCACAGCGCCGCGTAGGCCCCGTCGGCCCGGACGAGCTCGTCGTGACTGCCCAGCTCGCTGATCCGGCCGTCCGCGACCACGGCGATCACATCCGCGTCGTGGGCCGTGTGCAGCCGGTGCGCGATGGCCACCACCGTCCGGCCCTCCAGGACCCGCCCCAGCGACCGCTCCAGATGCCGGGCCGCGCGCGGGTCCAGCAGCGAGGTGGCCTCGTCCAGCACCAGCGTGTGCGGATCGGCGAGCACCAGCCGGGCCAACGCCACCTGCTGGGCCTGAGCCGGGGTGAGCGCGACACCGCCCGACCCCACCTCGGTGTCGAGCCCCTCGTCCAGGCCCCGGGCCCACTCCTCGGCGTCCACCGCGGCGAGCGCCGCCCACAGTTCGGTGTCCCGAGCCGAGGTACGGGCCAGCAGCAGGTTGTCGCGCAGCGAACCGACGAAGACGTGGTGCTCCTGGTTGACCAGCGCCACATGGCGGCGCACCCGCTCCGCCGGCATCCGCGCCAGCTCGGCACCGCCCAGCGTCACCTCACCGGTCCTCGGCTCGTAGATCCCGGCGAGCAGCCTGCCGAGCGTCGACTTGCCCGCGCCGGACGGGCCGACCAGCGCCAGCCGTGTGCCCGGCCGCACATGCATCGACACCCCGTGCAGCACGTCGCTGCCCGGCCGGTACCCGAACCGCACCCGCTCCGCCCGGACATCCCGGCCGTCGGGCACCACCGCGCCGTCTCCGGTACCCGCCTCGATCTCCCGCACCCCGACAAGCCGGGCCAGGGAGACCTGGGCCACTTGCAACTCGTCGTACCAGCGCAGGATCATCCCCACCGGCTCGACGAGCATCTGCGCCAGCAGCGCCCCCGTCGTCAGCTCGCCGACCGTCATCCAGCCCTGCAGCACGAAGGTGCCGCCGATCATCAGGACCGAGCCGGTGATCAGCGTATACGTGCCGTTGACCACCGGAAAGAGCACACAGCGCAGCCACAGCGTGTACCGCTCCCAGGCCGTCCACTCGCGGATCCGCTGCTCGGACAGCGCGACCCGGCGCCCGCCCAGCCGGTGCGCCTCGACGGTCCGCCCGGCGTCCACGGTCTCGGTGAGCGCGGCGGCCACGGCCGCGTATCCGGCCGCCTCCGAGCGGTAGGCGGCGGGGGAGCGCCGGAAGTACCAGCGGCAGCCCACCACCAGCAGGGGCACCGCGACCAGCACGGCCAGCCCCAGCGGCGGCGCCGTCGCGGTCAGGGCGCCGAGCAGCAGCCCGACCCAGACCACGCCGATCGACAGCTGCGGCACCGCCTCGCGCATCGCCTCCGCCAGCCGGTCGACGTCGGTGGTGATGCGGGAGAGCAGATCACCGGTGCCCGCCCGCTCCAGCACGCTCGGTGGCAGGCGCACGGACCGTACGAGGAAGTCCTCCCGCAGGTCCGCCAGCATCCGCTCGCCGAGCATCGCGCCCCGCAGCCGCACCTCGCGCACGAACACGGCCTGCACGGCCAGCGCCACCGCGAACAGCGCGACGGTGCGCCCGATATGCAGGTCCTCGGCCCCATTGGCGAGGTCCTCCACCAGACCGCCCAGCAGATACGGGCCGACCATGGACGCCACCACGGCGGCGGTGTTCACCGCCAGCAGCACGGCGAACGCCGCGCGATGCCGGTGCAGCAGCTCGCGCACATAGCCCCGTACGGTCGCGGGGCTGCCCACCGGCAGCGTCGTCGCCGACTCCGGTGCGGCGGGGTCGTGCGCCGGTGGCGCCACGCCGATCATGCCGATTCCCCGATCTGCTCGATGTCCATGTCCACGTCGCCCATGTCCGCGCCTTTGTCCGCGGCCTCGGCGATCCGTTCCGCGGCCTCGCCGATCGGGTCCGCGGCCTCGCCGATACGGTCCGCGGTGGTGCCCGCGCCGTCCCGCGGTCCGCCGCCGGGCTGCCCCGCACGGTCCTCCCGCGCCGGCTCGGTGGCACGGGTCACCACCGCCTCATAGCCCGACTCGCCGTGCAGCAGCTCGCGGTGTGTGCCGGTGGCCGCCACCGCGCCGTCGTGCAGGAACACCACCCGGTCGGCGCGGTCCAGCAGCAGTGGACTGGAGGTGAACACCACGGTGGTCCGCCCGCGCCGCAGGCGGCGTACCCCCTCCGCGATCCGCGCCTCGGTGTGCGAGTCGACCGCCGACGTGGGCTCGTCCAGCACGAGCACTTCGGGATCGGTCACCAGCGAGCGGGCCAGCGCCAACCGCTGCCGCTGCCCGCCCGACAGCGACCGGCCGCGCTCGGTGATACGGGCCTCCATCGGGTCCGGTGCGCCGCCGTCCGACACGGGGACCGTCCGCGCGAGCGCGTCCAGGACATCGCCGCACTGCGCGGCGTCGAGCGCCGCGGACACCGCGACCGCGCCCGAGGAGGGCACGTCCAGCAGCTCGGCGAGCGTGCCCGAGAGAAGCATCGGGTCCTTGTCCTGCACGAGGACGGCGGTGCGCGCCACCTCCAGCGGTATGTCGTCCAGCGCCACTCCACCGAGCAGCACCGACGGCGCGGCCGCCGCGTCGGGCGACTCCCGCCCGGCCTCGGACGGCTCCCGTGTCGTCTCCGCCGCGTCCTGCGCGGGGTGGCCGCCGAGCCGCTCGGCCAGCAGGCCCGCCGCGTCCGGGTCGCCGCACACCACCGCCGTCAGCGCACCCGCCGGTGCGAGAAGCCCGCTCGCGGGGTCGTACAGGTGGCCACCGAGGGGTTCGCCGCTCCACTCGTCCGCACGTCGGTCAGTGCGTCCGTTCGCATGTCCGTCAGTACGCTCGTCCGCACCTTGCGCGGGGAGCGCGGACCGGCGCAGTGCGAGCACCCGCGCCGCGCGCCGCGCCGAGGGTCGGGAGAAGGAGTACGCCATCGCGATCTCCTCGAAGTGCCGCAGCGGGAACAGCAGGAAGGTGACCGCGCTGTAGACGGTGACCAGTTCACCGACCTCGATCCGGCCCTCATGGGCCAGCCGCGCCCCGTACCCCACCACACCGATCAGCAGCAGACCCGGCAGCACCACCTGTACCGCCGCGATCAGCGCCCACATCCGGGCGCTGCGCACCGCGGCCGCCCGCACCTCCTGCGAGGCCTGGCGGTAGCGGGACAGGAACAGCTCCTCGCCGCCGATGCCGCGCAGCACCCGCAGTCCGGCCACCGTGTCGGCGGCCAGCTCCGTGGCCCGACCCGCCTTCTCCCGCTGCTCGTCGGCCCGCCGCGTCGCCCGTGGCAGCAGCGGCAGCACGGCCAGCGCCAGGGCGGGCGCCCCGAGCGCGACCACGACGCCCAGCGCCGGCTGGTAGAGCACCAGCGCCACACAGACCCCGACCACCGTGACCAGGGCGGCGGTGAAACGGGACAGCGCCTCCACGAACCAGCCGATCTTCTCCACGTCACCGGTGGAGACCGCCACGACCTCGCCCGCGGCGACCCGGCGGGTCAGGGCCGCTCCCAGCTCCGCCGTCTTACGGGCGAGCAACTGCTGCACGCGCGCGGCCGCGGTGATCCAGTTCGTGACGGCGGCCCGGTGCAGCATCGCGTCGCCGAGCGCCGACGCCCCGCCGAGCAGCGCCATCAGCCCCCCGGCCAGGGCGAGCCGCGCCCCCGAACGGTCCACCACCGCCTGTACGGCGAGACCGACGGCGATCGGGAAGGAGGCGACCGCCGCCATGTGGAGCAGCCCCCAGGCCAGCGCCCTGAGCTGCCCGCCCAACTGATTCCTGGCCAGCCACACCAGGAAGCGCGGTCCGGACCGCACATCCGGCCGTCCCGGATCGGCGTACGGAAGATCACGAATCTGCATGGTGTCCCAGAGGCTCGAATGACGAAGACGACAAGGCGGAGGGAAGAAGCACGGCAGGCGGGAGGGCGAGCGGCGCGCTGGGCTCGGCCGTGAAAGGTTCGCGTCGTCAGGTCGTGGAATTCAACTGGTTTTACGCGAGGCCGCGCGGAACACGCCAATGCCGCGTACCCGGCCGCCGCACGGGAGTGCGACCATGGCGGACATGCGTATCTCCGGCACGATGTGCACTCGTACGGCCGCCCTGACCGCCATGACCGTGATCCTGGTCGCCGGCTGCGGCGGCGGTGCGGACGACGGGGGCGGCGGGGCCAGCGGGGGCAAGAACAGCTCCGGCTCCGCCCAGCGGGCGGGGCACAGCGCCTCGCCCACCGCGGACCCGACCCGTATCCCCGAGGTCGGCGACGCGCTTCAGTCCCGCATCCCGGCCGGATCGCGCCAGGTGGTCGCCGTGTACGGCAAGGGGGAGGACTCGGCGGACGCCACCGTCGTCCTCTATACCAGGGCCGCCGGGGAAGGCCGCACCTGGGAGAAGCAGCGCAGCTGGCCCGCGCACAACGGCAAGCGCGGCTGGACGGTCGACCACCGGGAAGGCGACAAGCGCAGCCCCGTCGGGGTGTTCACGCTCACCGACGCGGGCGGGGTCCTGCCCGACCCGGGGTCGCGGCTGCCCTACGCGCAGGGCGCCGCGTTCGCCGCGCCGCACTACTGGCCCAAGACGCACTGGCACGACTTCGACTACGTCATCGCCGTCGACTACAACCGGGTGAAGGGCACCAGCCCGATCGACCCGACCCGCCCCGAGGGCCGGCGCAAGGGCGGCAGCATCTGGCTGCACATGGACCACGGCAGCGGTACGTCGGGGTGTGTGAGCCTGCCCAAGTCCGGCATGGAGTACCTGCTCAGGACCCTCGACCCGCGGCAGCGGCCGGTCGTGGTGATGGGCGACAAGGCGCACCTGGCGAGCTGAGACCAGGGACGGGGCCTGAGACCAGGGATGGGATCTGAGACCAGGGACGGTCCGAGCCCCGGCGTGAACGGGGCCCGGCACCGAGCCTCATCGTCGGCGCGGGCCCGGCGCGCGTCCGGCCGGGCCCGCGCCCGCCGTCACTCGGCGGGCTTGTCCGAGTCCACGCCCGGCCGGGCCTTGGCCCACAGCCCGCGCGTGAAGTCCGGCATCTCCTGCGGCGCGCCCTTCGCCCTGATGGACGCGTTGCTCAGCGGGACCGGCGCGCTCCAGGTCGCGGCGTCGTACACGTCGAAGTCCGGCACCAGCCCCAGCCGCATGCACTGCATCAGCCGGTACAGCATGATGTAGTCCATCCCGCCGTGACCACCGGGCGGGTTGCTGTGCTCCTTCCACAGCCAGTGGTCCCACTGCGCGTAGGCGCCGAAGTCGCCCCACCGGTCGTCGGTCATCTCGGGTTCGAGGTAGATCCGGGCCGGGTAGTCCTCGAAGACGCCTTTCGTCCCGCCGAGGATGTTCACCCGGCTGTACGGGTGGGGGTTGGAGACGGCGTGCTCCAGCCGGATGACCCGGCCCTTCTCCGTCTGCACCAGGCTGATCGACATGTCGCTCTCGATGTACGACTCCTTCCAGCTCGGGTGGCCGGGCGGCATGTGCTGCTCGCGGTAGGCGGCCAGCCCCAGGGCGGGTGAGCCGAACGTCGAGATCCGTACGGCGCGGTCACCGCGGTTGACGTCCATGTAGTTGCCGACGGGACCGAAGCCGTGGGTGGGGTAGACGTCGCCTTTCAGCCGGGTGTGCCACAGCCGGCGCCAGGGGCCCTCGTAGTACTCGGGATCGAACATCAGCTCGCGCAGGTCGTGGATGTACGCGCCCGCCCCGTGCAGGAGTTCGCCGAAGAGCCCGGCGTGCGCCATGCGCAGTACGCGCATCTCGTTTCTGCCGTAACAGCAGTTCTCCAGCTGCATGCAGTGGCGGCGGGTGCGCTCGGACGTCTCGACCAGCTCCCACAACTGGCCGAGTTCCATCGCCAGCGGACACTCCACGCCGACGTGTTTGCCGCATCGCATCGCCGTCCGGCACATCTCGAAGTGCCAGTCCCAGGGCGTGGCCACATAGACGAAGTCGATGTCGGTGCGCGCGCACAGGTTCTCGAAGTCGTGCTCGCCCTTGGTGTACAGGGCCGGGGCGGGCCGGCCCGCAGACGTGACCTTCGCGGCGGCAGCGGCGGCCTTGGCCCTGACCGTGTCGCACACCGCGACGACGCGCACGCCCGGCAGGGCCAGGAACAGGTCGATCATCTCGCCGCCGCGCTGGCCGAGGCCCACGAGGCCCACGCGCACGGTTCCGCGCCGCTCGAACGGCACTCCGATCATCGTGGCGCCCTGGCGCGGCGGAGTGCCCGGGACGGCGGCCGCGGCGGGGGCCGCGGCGGCGCTCTGGGCGCCGACGCTCATCGCGCCGACCCCGATGCCCGCGCCGGCGGCGCCCGCGGTCCACAGGACGGAGCGGCGGCTGGGGTGCTGCGGTGTTGCCTCGTTCATCGATCCTCCAGGAGAACTGACGTGCGGGGCTGGTGGTCGAACCACGGTCAGGAACCCTGGCGGCTGGTGTGCATGAGACGCAAGAGGGCACTGGTTGAACTTTCGGCGCGGACTGTTGGACTCTCCCGCGAACGTGCCCGACGGTGCCCCTCCCAGCGCCGCGCGAACGTGTCCGACGGCCCGGTCGCCGGGCGTCCCTGCCCCCGCGCCGCTGTCAGTGGTCGTCACTATGCTCGTCGTGCCGACGACGCCCCTCTTACCGGCCGGAAGCCCCCGGCACCGCTCACCCCTCACGGAAGGAGCCCATTGCACCCCGACACGGCCGAATGGACCCCGCCTCCCGCCGACCCGGAGCAGCCCGCCCAGGTGCGGCGCATCCTCCGCCTCTTCCGCCCCTACCGCGGCCGGCTCGCCGTCGTCGGGTTGCTCGTCGCCGCCTCCTCACTGGTCTCGGTCGCCTCGCCGTTCCTGCTCCGCGAGATCCTCGACACCGCCATCCCCGAGGGCCGCACCGGCCTGCTGTCCCTCCTCGCCCTCGGGATGATCGCCGCCGCCCTGTTGAGCGGCGTCTTCGGCGTGACGCAGACCCTCCTCTCCACGACCGTGGGCCAGCGCGTCATGCACGACCTGCGCACCGCCGTCTACGAGCGGCTCCAGCGCATGCCGCTCGCCTTCTTCACCCGGACCCGCACCGGCGAGGTGCAGTCCCGCATCGCGAACGACATCGGCGGCATGCAGGCCACCGTGACCTCCACCGCCACCTCGCTGGTCTCCAACCTCACCAGCGTCGTCGCCACGGTCGTCGCGATGCTCGCGCTCGACTGGCGGCTGACCGCCGTCTCCCTGCTCCTGCTGCCGCTGTTCGTCTGGATCAGCCGCCGTGTCGGCCAGGAACGCAAGAAGATCACCTCGCAGCGCCAGAAGCAGATGGCCGCCATGTCCGCGATGGTCACCGAGTCGCTCTCGGTCAGCGGCATCCTGCTGGGGCGCACCATGGGCCGCTCCGACTCCCTCACCGCGGCGTTCGAGCGGGAGTCCGAGCGGCTCGTCGCCCTGGAGATACGCGCCGGCATGGCCGGCCGCTGGCGGATGGCCACCATCGGCGTGGTCATGGCGGCCATGCCCGCCGTCATCTACTGGACCGCGGGGATCGCCATGCGCGGCGGCGGCCCCGGCGTCTCGCTGGGCACGCTCGTCGCGTTCGTCTCCCTCCAGCAGGGCCTGTTCCGGCCCACCGTCGGCCTGCTGTCCACCGGTGTGCAGATCCAGACCTCGCTCGCGCTCTTCCAGCGCATCTTCGAGTACCTCGACATGCCGGTGGACATCACCGAACCCGCCGAGCCCACGCGGCTGCCGGAGATCCGCGGCGAAGTCCGCTTCGACAGCGTCGACTTCGCCTACGACCCGCCCGGCGCCGAGCCCGCCCGCCGCACCCTCAGCGGCGTCGACCTGACCATACCGGCGGGCGGCAGCCTGGCCGTCGTCGGCCCGACCGGCTCCGGCAAGAGCACCCTCGGCTACCTCGTGCCGCGGCTGTACGACGTGACCGGCGGCCGGGTCATGATCGACGGCGTCGACGTGCGCGAACTCGATTTCGACACCCTCGCCCGCGCCGTGGGGGTCGTCTCGCAGGAGACGTACCTCTTCCACGCCTCCGTGGCCGAGAACCTGCGGTTCGCCCGGCCGGACGCGACCGACGAGGAGCTCGCCGAGGCCGCCCGCACGGCCCAGATACACGACCACATCATGTCCCTGCCCGACGGCTACGACACCGTCGTCGGCGAGCGCGGCTACCGCTTCTCCGGCGGCGAGAAGCAGCGCCTCGCCCTCGCCCGGACCATCCTGCGCGACCCGCCCGTCCTCATCCTCGACGAGGCGACCAGCGCCCTGGACACCCGTACCGAACAGGCGGTCCAGCAGGCCATCGACGCCCTCTCCGCCGGCCGTACGACCATCACCATCGCGCACCGGCTCTCCACGGTCCGGGGCGCCGACCGGATCGTCGTCCTCGACGCCGGCCGCGTCACCGAACAGGGCACGCACGACGAACTGCTCGCCGCGGACGGGCGGTACGCAGCCCTCGTACGCGGCGACACCCACCTGACCTCCGCCCCCGCGGCCTAGCTAGGGTGGCCGCATGACACGCCACGACGACCTCCCCAAGGCCGAGTTCGCCTTCCCCGGCCCGGTGCGCGACCAGCTGGTCGCCGCGATCCTCTCCGGCGCCAAGACCTCCACGACGACGCTGGACGTGGAGTTCGAGATCTTCGGGGAGCCGATCCCGGTCGTCGGGGAGCGCCAGGTCGTCGTCGACTCCCAGGACCGGCCCGTCGCCGTCATCGAGATCACCGAGGTGCGGAAGCTGACGGTGGGGGAGATCGACCTCCAGCACGTCATCGACGAGGGCGAGGGGGACGAGACGATCGCCCAGTGGCGCGCCTCGCACGAGCGGTTCTGGCACAGCCCGCAGATGCGGGAGGCGCTCGGCGACCCCGGCTTCACCGTCACCGACGACACGCCGGTGGTCGCCGACCGCTTCCGGGTCGTGGAGCGCCTGGACCCTGCCGCCCCCTGACAGCGGTACGCCAGGCCGGGCGGGGGCGTAGGTCAGGAGAACTCGGCGCGGACCGCCTCCGTGTGCTCGCCGAGCGCGGGCACCGGCCGCATCGGCGCCCGCCGGCCCGCGACCTCCACCGGCGGCAGCAGGCCGCGCAACGGCCCGACCGGGGAGCCGAAGTCCCCGAACCGGTCCCGAGCGGCCAACTGCGGATGACCGGCGAACTCGTCCACCGTCCGCAGCCGGGCGCAGGCGATCCCGGCGCCCTCCAAGAGTGCGCTCACCCCGTCCGCCGTGTGCCCCGCGAAGCACCGCTCCAGCTCGGCCGTGAGCTCGTCGTCGTGCGCCCGCCGCAGCGGGTTGTCCGCGAACCGCGGATCGCGGGTCAGCTCCGGCCGGCGCAGCACCCGCTCGCACAGCGCCACCCACTCGCGGTCGTTCTGCACGCTCAGGAACACCCGCGCCCCGTCCCGCACAGATACGGCCCGTACGGGGAGATCGACGGATGGCGGGCGCCGCTTCGCGCCACCGGCGTCCCGCCGTACGCCTGCGCGTAGAAGGGGTGCCCCATCCACTCGCCCAGCGCGTCCAGCAAGGACACCGCCACCGCCGTGCCCTCGCCGGTGCGCTCGCGTTCGTACAGCGCGGTGAGCACGCCGGTGTACGCGTACATCCCGCCCGCGATGTCGGCGATCGAGACACCCGGCCGGGCGGGCTCCTCCGGGGTGCCGGTGATGGACACCAGACCCGTCTCGCACTGCACCAGCAGGTCGTAGGCCTTCTTGTCGCGGTACGGTCCCGTGTCGCCGTAACCGGTGATGTCGCAGGTGATCAGCCGCGGATGCCGGGCGCGCAGCGCCGCCGAGCCCAGGCCGAGCCGCTCGCAGGCGCCCGGCCTGAGGTTCTGCAGCACCACGTCCGCGCGCGCGACGATCCGATCCAGCAGCGCGCGGTCCGCGTCGTCCCTGAGGTCCAGGACGACGCTCTCCTTGCCCCGGTTGACCCATACGAAGTACGCGGACATGCCCTTGACCTCGCGGTCGTAGTCGCGGGCGAAGTCACCCCGGCCGGGCCGTTCCACCTTGATCACCCGCGCCCCGAGATCGGCCAGCTGGCGGGTGGCGAACGGGCCCGCCACGGCCTGTTCGAGCGCGACGACGGTGACACCCTGGAGCGGCAGCACGGCCCGTCAGCCTCCGAACAGCTTCCGCAGGAACCGGACCTGCTCCGCCTGCTGGTGCGCCCCGCCGCCCTCGTGCCCGTTGAAGGACCACACCTTGAGCTCCTTCTCCCGCCCCGCGTAGTGGTGGTACGCGGCGAAGCCGCCCGAGGTGGGCGTCACGGCGTCGCGCAGCGCGGTCGAGAACAGCGCGGGCGCGCTCGCGCGGGCGGCGAAGTTCAGCCCGTCGAAGTGGTCGAGGGTGTCGAAGACCCGGTCGACCAGATGGCGCTGGCCGGACAGGTACCGGGCCAGCTCGCCGTAGGGATCCGCGTCGGTGATCTCCACCGCCCGGCGTATGTGCGTCATGAACGGCACATCGACCAGCGCGCCCGCCAGACCCGGCACCAGGCCGGCCGCGGCCAGCGCCAGCGCGCCGCCCTGGCTGCCGCCGCTCACCACCACCCGCTCCGGGTCGACCGCCGGATGCGTGCGCGCCGCCTCCACCGCGCGCACCGCGTCGGCGTAGAGCCGGCGGTAGTAGTAGTCGTCCGGTGCCAGCACGCCCCGGGTCAGCTGTCCGGGCGCCTCCGGCCCCGTGCCGCCCACCGGATCAGCGGTGTTGCCGTAGGTGTCGGGGCTCCAGCCCTGCCCCCGGGTGTCCATCACGAACACCGCGTACCCGGCCGAGGGCCACACCAGCCACTGGTACGGCAGGCCCCGGCCGCCGCTGTAGCCCACGTACTGCACCACGCACGGCAGCGGCCCGGACGCCGCGCGCGGCACCAGCAGCCAGCCGCGGATCCGGTGCCCGCCGAAGCCGGAGAACTCCACGTCGTGGCAGGCGGCCTGCGACAGCCCCGCGTCGGTCTCGGTGAACCGCGCGTCCAGCCCGTGTCCGCGCGTCTCGTCCAGCGTCCGCTTCCAGAACCCGTCGAACCCGTCGGGCTCGGGCAGCGGCGGCCGGTACGTGCGGAGCTGATCCAGCGGCAGGTCGACGAACACGGCGGGAACCTCCGGAGTCGGGTCACCTGGTGCGTGCGGGTGGACGTCCTGTTCGAGATGTCGGCTGCGCGGGGTGGTCGGACGCATGTGATGGTCACATGCGTGTACGACGGCGAGTCAAGAGCGTCCCATGCTGTCCGGCGCGTCCACCCGGGCGGCCGCGGGATCCAGCACGCGCGTCAGGAAGGCCCTGGTCCGCGGCTGCCGGGGCGCACCGATGACCTGATCGGGACCGCCCTCCTCGACGATCACGCCGTCGTCCATGAACACCACGCGGTCCGCGACCTCCCGCGCGAAACTCATCTCGTGCGTCACCACCAGCATCGTCATCCCCTCGTCGGCCAGCGCCCGCATGACCGCCAGCACATCCCCGACCAGCTCCGGGTCGAGCGCCGACGTCGGCTCGTCGAACAGCATCAGCTCCGGGTCCATCGCCAGCGCCCGGGCGATCGCCACCCGCTGCTGCTGGCCGCCGGACAGCTGCGCCGGGTACGCCGCCTCCTTGTCCGTCAGGCCGACCCGGGCCAGCTGGCGCCGGGCCACCCGGTCCGCCTCGGCCCGGTCGCGCCGCAGCACCCGCCGCTGCGCGATGGTGAGGTTCTCCAGGGCCGTCAGGTGCGGGAAGAGGTTGAACGACTGGAACACCATGCCGATCCGGCGCCGCACCCGGTCGATGTCCACGTCCGGGTCGGTGACCTCGGTGCCGGCCACCGTCACCGTGCCGGACGTCGGCTCCTCCAGCAGGTTCACGCAGCGCAGCAGCGTCGACTTCCCCGAACCCGAGGGCCGATGACGCACACCACCTCGCCCCGCGCGACGCGGAAGTCGATCCCCTTGAGCACCTCCGTGTCACCGAAGGACTTGCGCAGCCCCTCGACCCGGATCGCCGCCGCGCCGTCCACCGCGGCCGTCTTCGCCACGTCCACGTCCACGCCCCTCACCTCGACTTCGCCGTACGGGCCTCCAACCGCCGCACCAGATCGCCCAGCGGGAGGGTGATGAGCAGATAGCACAGCCCGGCGACCATGATCGGCGTCAGACTGCGGTGCTGGTTGAGCGCGTCCCGGCCGAACTTGGCCAACTCGTACTGGTCCAGCGAGAGCCCGAGCAGATACACCAGCGACGAGTCCTTGGTGAGCAGGATCAGTTCGTTGGTGAGCGGCGGCAGCACGATCCGGAACGCCTGCGGGATGATGATCGACACCATGGCCCGCGCCTGGGACATGCCCAGGGAACGGGCCGCCTCCAGCTGCCCCTTGGGCACCGCCTGGATGCCCGCGCGGATCGTCTCCGCCATGTACGCGGCGCCGACCAGCCCCAGCGCCAGCATCACGGTGACGTACCGGTCCAGTGCGATCTGGAAGGCGAGCGGGACGCCGAAGCCCAGGGAGATGAAGACCAGCAGCGCGGGCACGCCCCGGAAGAACTCGATGTAGGCGATCGACAGCCAGCGGTACGGCGGCACCTGCGACAGCCGCATCAGCGCCAGGACCAGGCCCAGGACGAGCCCGAACCCGAAGCCGAACAGGGTGTAGACGACCGTGTTGACCAGGGCGGTGGCGATGATGTCGGGGAACAGCTCCCTGGCGACCTCGACATCGAAGAACGCCCGGCGCAGCTCACCCCAGTCCGCGGCCAGGACGACGGCGAGCAGGACGGCGACGAGCACGGCGTACTGGAGGGTTCGGATCACCCGCGTCCGCTGGCGACGGGTCATGGCCATATCGGAAGCGACTCCTCGACTCCGGCGGGAAGGACGGATAGGGGGGTATGCGGATATGGGGGCATGAGGTCACTTTTTCGGCGCGGCGCCGAACCATTTCTTGTAGATCCTGTCGTAACGGCCGTCCGCCCGCGCCTTCTTGATCACGTCGTTGATCTTCTCCCGCAGCGCGTCGCTGCCGGTCCGCACCGCGATGCCGTAGCTCTCCCCGGTGTCGAACTCCGCGGTCACCTCCGTGTCGCCGTTGTCCTTCACGTAGTCGTACAGCACGCCGTTGTCGTTGATGGCCGCGTCGACCTGGCCGGTCTTCACCGCCGTCAGCAGCAGCGCCAGGTCCTCGAACTGGACCAGCTTCACGCCCTCGCCGTGCTTCTTGGCGTACTCCTCGCCCGTGGTCGACTGCTGGACCCCCAGCGACTTGCCGTCGAGGTCGCCGAGCGTCCGGTAGCCGGCGCCCTTCTTCGCGATCAGGGCCTGGGTCGCGGCGAAGTACGGATCGGAGAAGTCCAGGTTCTTCTCGCGCACCGTGGTGATCGTCATGCCCGCGGCGGCGACGTCGCACTTGTTGGTGTTGAGGTCCTCACCGGACTGGATGCCCTCGAAGGGCGTGTCCACGATCTCCTGCTCGACGTCCAGTTCCTCGGCGACGAGATCGACGATGTCGACGTCGAAGCCGACGACCTTGCCGCCCTCCTTCACCTGGAACGGGGCATAGGGCAGATGCGTACAGGTCGTGAGCTTGCCGGACTTCACGAGGCTGATCTTCGAGCCGTCGCCGGACGGCTCGGTGCTGGTGCAGCCCACCAGCAGGGCGGCAGCGGCGGCGGTAGCGATCACAGGCAGTGCGGAGCGAGCGGACACGGCACCTCCGGGGCACGGGTCGGTGAACGTCCTACTTGATCAGCGAGCTGGCCCGCATCCTGCCATCGCCGGTGCGCGTTGTCGCCGCCGCGTGCGTTGCGAGCACGTAACGACCACGCGGTCTCGCGACCGGCGAACGCCCGGGAGGGAGCCGGGTTCCCACCGATGGACGATCGCCACACCGGTTCCGCGCTGGAAGACTGGCCCGGCATGACCGGCCCGGTACCACCGCCCCGGCACGACCGGCCCGGCCGATCTGCCCCCCGCCCCCCCACCGAGCAAGGACGACGCACATGGCCTATCTCGCCGCCGAGGACCGCTACGACGCCATGCGGTACCAGCGCTCCGGACGCACCGGGGTCCTGCTGCCCGAAGTCTCCCTCGGCCTGTGGCACAACTTCGGAGACACCCACCCCCTCGCCACCCAGCGCGCCGTGCTCCGCCGCGCCTTCGACCTCGGCGTCACCCACTTCGACCTGGCCAACAACTACGGCCCGCCCGCAGGCAGCGCGGAGAGCAACTTCGGCACGCTCTTCGCGCAGGACTTCCGCCCGTACCGCGACCAGATGTTCATCGCCACCAAGGCCGGATACGGGATGTGGCCGGGACCGTACGGCGAATGGGGCTCGCGGAAGTACCTGCTCGCCAGCCTCGACCAGTCCCTGACCCGCATGGGCCTGGACCACGTCGACGTCTACTACTCCCACCGCTTCGACCCCGACACGCCCCTGGAGGAGACGGTCGGCGCCCTCGACAGCGCCGTACGCCAGGGCAAGGCCCTGTACGCGGGCCTGTCCAACTACCCGCCCGAGGCCATCACCCGCGCCGCCGCCCTCCTCAAGGAGCTGCGCACCCCCTACCTGGTCAACCAGCACCCGTACTCGATCCTCCAGCGCGACGTCGAGGACGGGGTCCTGGCCGCCTCCGCCGACGCGGGGGTCGGGTTCATCGCCTACTCCCCGCTCGCCCAGGGCCAGCTCACCGACCGGTATCTGGCCGGGGTGCCCGCCGACTCGCGGATGGCCGTCGGCCACTTCCTCACGCGGGACGCGCTCACCGACCGCAAGCTCACCCTGCTGCGCGCCCTGGACAAGCTGGCGCGCGGCCGCGGCCAGACCCTCGCCCAGCTCGCCCTGGCCTGGGTGCTGCGCGACCCGCGCGTCACCTCCGTCGTCATCGGCGCCAGCGGCGTGGCGCAGCTGGAGCAGAACATCGCCGTCCGCGACACACCGCCGCTGACCGAACCCGAGCTGGCCGAGATCGACCGGCTCTCAGTGGAGGCGGGGGTCGCCATCCCCTGAGCGGGTCCGGCTACGATGAGTGACCGATCCGTGATCAGTGCTCGTCGTACGGAGGCCCCGCCTTGGCAACCCATCGGATACCCGTCGTCCTCATCGCGGGATTCCTGGGATCCGGCAAGACCACGGTGCTCAACCATCTGCTGCGGGTGAGCAGGGACACCCGCATCGGCGTCATCGTGAACGACTTCGGGAGCATCAACATCGACGCCCTGGCCGTGGCCGGGCAGGTCGACTCGATGGTCCCGATCGAGAACGGCTGCCTGTGCTGCGCGGCGGACGCCGAGGAACTCGACCGGATGCTGGACCGGCTCGCCGACCCCGCCGCCCGCATCGACGTGATCGTCATCGAGGCGAGCGGGCTGGCCGAGCCGCAGAGCATGATCCGCATGCTGCTCGCCAGCACGGACGAGCGCGTCACCTACGGCGGCCTGGTCGAGGTCGTCGACGCGGCCGAGTTCGACGGCACCCGCGCGCGGCACCCCGAACTCGACCGGCACATCAGGGCCGCCGACGCCGTCATCCTCAACAAGGCCGACCGGGTCGGCGGCGAGCAGCGGCAGCGCCTGCTGGAGACGCTGCGTACGCTGGCGCCGGGCGCGCCCGTGGTGGTGGCCGAGCACGGACGGGTCGACCCCGGCTTCCTCTTCGACCAGCGGCCCCGTACGGCGCGCACCGAGCCGTTCCGGCAGCTGTCCTTCGCGGACCTGTGGGCCGACGGGGTCGATGAGGCTGACGGGACTGACGGGGCCCATCACGATGACGACCACGACCACGACCACGGGCACGGTGCGCATCTGCACGCCGCGTACGAGAGCGTCGAGTTCTCCTCCGGCCGGCCCCTGCACCCGCGCCGCTTCATGGAGTTCCTCGACAGCCGGCCCGCCGGCCTCTACCGCATGAAGGGCTTCGTCGACTTCGCCGGGGCGGACCGGCCGCAGAAGTTCGCCCTGCACGCCGTCGGCTCCTACCTGAGGTTCCGGCAGTCCGCGTGGGAGCGCGACGAGCCGCGCGCGACCCAGCTGGTGATGATCGGCGCCGGTATCGACGCGGCCGCGCTCAAGGACGGGCTGGGGGAGTGCGTCGAACCGGCGCCGGAGACGGTCGAGGAGCACCACATGCTCGGTGTGCTGCGGTACGTCCAGCAAGACCAGCAAGACCAGCACAGCGAGCCGGACGAGCCGGCCGCGTACGCGGAGCCGGTGCAGCACACCGAGCAGGGCGCATCCAGAGCGCCGGGTCAGTAGGCCCGATCGGCGCCCGTCACGAGCCGCTTTTCCAGCAGGGTGACGGCGTACCGCTTGCCGCCGTCGCCCTGCTTGGCGGCCGTCTCACCCACGACGGTGTACCCCGCGTCCTCGTAGTACCGGCGCAGCCGCGCGTTTCGGCAGTCCAGCCGGCACAGTTCGCGCCCGGCGGCGGCGATCCGCCGCTCGGCCCGGGCGAGCATCGCCCGTCCCGCCCCGGCGGGCGCCGCCCCCCGGTCCGTCATCAGCCGGTGGACGTAGCCCGCGACCGGCGGCTGCGCGCCCCACGCGGCGACGTCCTCCCACCACAGCTCCCAGGCCCCGGCGGTCGGCCCGTCGGGACCGAGGGTGGCCAGCCACACCTCGCCCTCCGCGAGCCGCGCCCGGAAGTGGTCGCTCCCCATCTCGCCCGGCTTCCACTGGTCGATGCCGCAGCTCATCTGCCAGCGTGCGGCGGCGTCCCGCAGCCGGACGAGTTCGGCTATGTCACGCTCGTCGGCCTGTCGGAAGGACAGCGCCGGCGCGCTAGTAAGAGTCTCGCTCATGGGCCGATCCTGCCTGATCGCCCAGCGGGCGCGGCGATCGGGCCCATCCGGTGTCCGGCTGCCGGACACCGGCCCCATCCGGTGCCCGGCTGCCGCGGGCCCGGTCATCAC
Organism: Streptomyces sp. XD-27; assembly: GCF_030553055.1. NCBI lineage: Bacteria > Bacillati > Actinomycetota > Actinomycetes > Kitasatosporales > Streptomycetaceae > Streptomyces > Streptomyces sp. XD-27. Next base: position 274,856 of record NZ_CP130713.1, on the reverse strand, counting down.
GGCGCGGCGCGAGGTCCGTCGTTCAGGTGGTCTCGCGGCGCCGTCGCGCGCCTGGGCCCGCGGCGTGCGGGACGGTATGCGCATGCGTCACCAACTGCTGCTCTACCCCCTGCTCGGACTGCTGCCGGGGCTCGCCGGATGCCTCGTCGTCTCGCCGGACCGCGCCGCGAGCAACGCCACACCGGCCGCGGCCGCTCCGCGCGCGACCGCGGCGTCCCCGCGCCCGACCGAGGCGCCCGGGCGGGCGGGCCGGATCCCCGCGGGGACGGGCCACCGGGACAAGAACCGCGACGTGGCATCACGGCACACCGCACAGCCGTCCGCGCCGGGCGGCGTCCCCCGGCCCCGGCCGTCGGCGCCGGAGATCGGCGCCAACCGGCCCCAGTCGCCGCCGCCCGCGCGCAGGCGGCCGCGGGCCGGCGACCTGCCGGGCGCCGGGGTGCCGGGCGGGGGCCTGCCGGGTGCCTTCGTCCCCGACCAATGGCTGCCGCGCCCCGGAGGGAACGCGGGGTCGGGCTCGCTGTGCGATCTGGCGGGACGGCGGCTCAGCCCGGAGCACATGCGCCAGTGCCGGGGTCTGTACGGGTAGCGGCATTCGGGGAGCGGCCTGCGCCTCGGCGGCCGGCGTCAACCGGGCGGTGTGCGTACGCAGCCACTCCACCAGCCGGACGAGCCGCGCGTCGTGCCCGAGTGGCCGGGCGGTGAGCAACTGGTAGCAGGTGCCGTCCGCGACGAAGCCGAACGGCGCCACAAGCTGACCGCGCGCCAGATCGTCCTGGACCAGCGCGTACGGGCCGATCGCGACACCCAGTCCGGCGACGGCGGCCTGGAGCGACAGGTAGAAGTGCTCGAAGGTCTGCTCACCGGCCGCCTCGACCGCGGCGCCGGTCAGCCGCAGCCACTCAGGCCACGCCCCCGGACGGGTGCGGGTGTGCAACAACGTGACGCCGGACAGCCGCGCGGGATCGGTCAGACCGGCGGCCAGGCCCGGACGGCAGACGGGGCCGATGTACTCGTCGAACAGCGGCGTCCGGCCGACCCCCTCGGGAACGGCGAAGTCCTCGCGCCTGATGGCCGCGTCGACGCCGTCCCGGGCGAAGGACACCGGGCCGCCGCCCGCCGACAGGTGCAGGGCCAACGACGGCTCCAGACCGGCGAGTCCGGGCAACCGCGGGATCAGCCAGCGCATCAGCAGCGTCGGCTCGTACGACAGGGCCAGCGGCCCCGCCTCCCCGCCCCGCGCCACCTGCCGCGCCGCCGCACCGATCTGGTCGAAGGCGTCCCGTACCACGTCGGCCAGGCGCACGGCGGCCGCTGTCGGCACCATCGCACGCGCCGTCCGCTCGAACAGCCGGGTCCCCAGGGCGCGTTCCAGGTGCTGGATCTGCCGGCTCACGGCGCCATGCGTCAGATGCAGCTCCCGCGCCGCCCGCGTCACACTGCCGTGCCGCACCACGGCCTCGAACGGGAGCAGTGAGTTCAGCGGCGGCAGATCGCTTCGGGGCATGTGAGATTTTCTCACAGCGAGCGTGAGGAACATTCGCTTGTCCCCACCCCGGCACCTGCGACAACGTTGATCCGCCACCCCCGGCCGATCCACCACCTGTGAACGGAGCAGCGTGCCCAGGCGTATCGCCGTACTCGCCGACGACCTCACCAGCGCGGGTGACGGTGCCGCGCCCTTCCTGCGCGCGGGCCACCCCGCCCGCGTCCTGCTCGCCCCGCCCGCGACCCCGCCCACCGCGCCCGGCGTGACCGCCGTCGACCTCGACACCCGGCGGATGGGGCCCGGCGCCGCCGCCGAGCGGACCCTGCGGGCCGCCCGCACCCTGGCCGCCGGGCTCGGCCTCGGCGACATCCTGCTGAAGACCGTCGACTCCACACTCCGCGGCCATCTGGCGGCCGAGATCGCCGCCGCCCGGAGCGGCTCCGGCCGCCGCGCCGTCATCATCGCCCCCGCCTTCCCCGGCGAGGGCCGCACCACCGAGGGCACCGTCCAACTGCTGCACGGCATACCGGTCCACCGCACCGGGTACGCGGACGATCCCGCGCACCCCGCCCGCTGCTCCGACCTCGCCGCCCTCGTCCCCGGCCTCACCGCGGTCCCGGCCGAGCGGACCGCGTTGCTGCCGGAACTCGTCGCCGAGGGCCGCACGCTGCTGTGCCCGGCGCGCTCCGACCGCGACCTGGACCGGGTGGTGGCCGCGGTGCCCCGTCCGGAGGACGTGCTGTGGGTCGGCTCGCCGGGCCTGGCCGCGGCCCTCGCCCGCCGCTGCGCCGCCTCCCGTCCCTCGTCGCCACCCCCGGTTCCGGCGGCCCGGCGGCCCCTGGTCGTCGTCGGCAGCGCCAACCCCGTCTCCCGCGGCCAACTCGCCCGGCTCGGCGCGACGGAGGGCGTCGGCGGCACCGTCCTCCCCACCGGCTCCGCCGAGCGGCACGGCCGCGGCCCCGCGCAGGCGGCCCATGGAACCGATGGCGCCGGCGCCCCCGGGGCCGCCGGCACGGCCGGTGACGGAGCCCTCGCGACGGCCGCCGCCCTGCGGGCCCTGGCCCACCCCGTCCGCACCCTGAGCACCCCCGACCGGCGCACCGCCCCCGGCGGGGACGCCCCGCTCGCCGAGCGCCTCGCCGCGGCAGTCCGCCCCCTGGTCACCGAGGGCGCCGTGGACGGCCTCGTCCTCACCGGCGGCGAGACCGCCCGCGCCGTACTCGACGCCCTGCGCGTCGCCGCCCTCGAACTCGTCGACGAACCCGAGCCCGGCATCGCCCGCGCCCTCCCGCTCAACACCCCCGGCTGCCCCGTGCTCATCAAGGCGGGCGGCTTCGGCGACGAGGACACGCTGCTGCGCCTGTGCAGGCTGCTCACCCACCCGTACCCCGAGGAGATCGCATATGAAGCCCGTCGCCGTCACCATGGGCGACCCCTGCGGCATCGGCCCGGAGATCACGGCCAAGGCATGCGCCGACCCGGGCCGCACGGTGCCCTTCGTCGTCATCGGCGACCCCGGCCTCCTCGCCCGCACCTGCCGCCGGCTGGAGCTGCCGCTGACCGTCCGGCGGATCGCCACCGTCGCCGACGCGCGCGCGGCGCCCGGGACCCTGGAGGTGCTCGACGGGCCCGCGCTCCCTGAGGACCTGCCCGTCGGAACCGTCGACCCGCGCGCCGGCCGCGCCTCGTACGACTACGTCCGGCGCGGCGTCGAACTGGCCCTCGCCGGTGAGGTCCGCGCGCTGACCACCGCCCCCCTCAACAAGGAGGCGCTGCGCGCGGCCGGAGTGCCCCACCCCGGCCACACCGAGATCCTGGCCGAGCTCTCCGGCACCGGTACGTACGCCATGATGATGGCCAACGACGAACTGCGGGTGGTCCTGGTGACCGTCCACCAGTCACTGCGCACCGCTCTCGACGCCCTCACCACCGATCGCGAACTGGAGACGATCCGGCTCGCCCACCGCACCCTGCCCCGGGCGGACGGTACGGGCCCCCGGATCGCCGTCGCCGCGGTCAACCCCCACGCGGGAGAGAACGGCCTCTTCGGCGGCGAGGAGCGCGACATCCTCGCGCCGGCCGTGCGCGCCGCGCGGGCCGAGGGCATCGACGCGAGCGGGCCCTGGCCCGCGGACACCGTCTTCCTTGCCGCCCGCCAAGGGGAGTTCGACGTCGTCGTGGCGCAGTACCACGACCAGGGGCTGATCCCCGTCAAATACGCCGGCCTCGCCCACGGCGTCAACATCACCCTCGGCCTGCCCTTCGTCCGCACCAGCGTCGACCACGGAACCGCCTTCGACATCGCGGGACGCGGCATCGCCGACCACACCCCCCTGCTCACCGCCCTCCGCCACGCCGCCCGCCTCACCGCGCCGGCGCCCCGCCCCTGAACCGCGAAGGCCCGCCATGGACTTCATCTTCATGCTCACCCGCGACGACCGGACCGTCCGCGACTGCCTGCACGTGCTGGACACCGTCGCCGACGCCGGAGTCCGCCACATCGGATTCAAGGACGTCGGTGTCGAGCGTGCCACCCTCACCGCGCTCCACACCCGCATCAAGGAGCTGGGCGCCACCAGCCACCTGGAGGTCGTCAGCACCGACCGGGAGCAGGCGCTGGCATCGGTCGCCACCGCCATCGACCTGGGGGTCGACTGGCTCATGGGCGGCACCTGGGTCACCGAGGCGCTGGAACGGCTGCGCGGCACCGCCATCGGCTACCTCCCCTTCGCCGGGGAACCGCTGGGACACCCCACCCGCCTGGCGGGCGGACCGGCCAGGATCGCCGAGGACTGCCGCCGCCACGAGGCCGCCGGCTGCGCCGGCGTCGACCTCCTGGCGTACCGGGCCACCGAAGCGGACCCGCTGAGCCTCGTCCGCGCCGCCAGGGCCGCGACCTCCGGGCGCCTCGTCGTGGCCGGAAGCATCTCCGGCACCCGGCAGATCCAGGAGCTGGCCGCGGCGGGCGTGGACGCGTTCACCATCGGCTCCGCCGCGTTCAGCGGCTCCCTCGACCCGCGCAGGGGGTCGCTGCGCGGCCAGCTCGACCACGTCATGACGACGCTGACGGGTCAGGGCCGTCAGGGCTGAGCACGGCGTCGAGGTCGTAGCTGACCGGCTCCTCCAGTTGCGCATACGTGCAGCCGCGCGGGTCGCGGTCGGGCCGCCAGCGGCGGAACTGCGTGGTGTGCCGGAACCGGTCGCCCTGCATGTGGTCGTAGGCCACCTCGCACACCCGCTCGCAGCGCAGCGGCACCCACACGGCCAGGTCCTTCGCTCCCGACCAGCGGCTGGGCGCCCCGGGCAGCCGGGCCGACTCGTGCGCGGCCTCGTCCATCCAGGCGCCCCACGGATGCCCCGCCGGCGACGCCATCCGCAGCGGTTCCAGCTCCTCGACCAGTTCGCGCCGCCGCCGCATGGGGAACGCCGCGCACACCCCGACGTGCTGGAGCCGCCCCGCCGCGTCGTACAGCCCGAGCAGCAGGGAGCCGACCACCGGGCCGGACTTGTGGTGGCGGTAGCCCGCCACCACGCAGTCCGCCGTCCGGGAGTGCTTGATCTTGTACATCACCCGGGCGTCCGGCCGGTAGGGCTCGTCGAGCGGCTTGGCGACGACCCCGTCCAGGCCCGCGCCCTCGAAGCGTTCGAACCACTCCTGGGCCAGCTCGGCGTCGGTGGTGGCGGGCGCCACGTGGAGCGGTGGGACCGCCCCGCCCAGCGCCTCGACCAGCGCGGCCCGCCGCTCGTCCTGCCGAGTGGCGAGCAGTGACTCCTCGCCGAGCGCCAGCAGGTCGAAGGCGATGAAACGGGCCGGGGTCCGTTCGGCCAGCAGCCGCACCCGCGAGTCGGCGGGGTGGATCCGCTCGGTCAGCTGGTCGAAGTCCAGACGGCCGTCATGCGCGATCACGATCTCGCCGTCCATGACGCACCGCTCGGGCAACTGCGCCAGGAAGGCCTCGACCAGTTCCGGGAAGTAGCGCGTCAGCGGCTTGCCGGTCCTGCTGCCGACGACGACCTCCGCGCCGTCCCGGTACACGATGGCCCGGAAGCCGTCCCACTTGGCCTCGTACAGCATCCCAGGCGGGATCTTCGCCACGGGGCGGGCCAGCATCGGCTTCACCGGCGGCATGACCGGCAGGTCCATGTCCCGATTCTGCCGCTCACCGGCCGGTTCCGCCCGATATGCGCGCCACCCCAGGCGGGACTTAACGTGACTGACATGGGCGAAGCGGTGGAACTGGACGCCGGCGGGCACACGATCCGGCTGTCCAATCCGGACAAGGTGTACTTCCCGGAGCGCGGTTTCACCAAGCTCGACGTCGCCCGCTACTTCCAGGCCGTCGAGCCCGGCATCACCCGCGCCCTGCACGACCGCCCGACCACGCTGGAGCGCTATCCGGACGGGGTCGGCGGCGAGTCGTTCTTCCAGAAACGCGTCCCCAAGAACCACCCCGACTGGCTGCGGACGGCCACCATCTCCTTCCCCAGCGGCCGCCAGGCCGACGAGCTGTGCCCGGCGGACCTCGGCGCCGTGCTCTGGGCCGTCAACCTGGGCTGCCTCACCTTCCATCCCTGGCCGGTACGGAGCGGCCGGCTGGACCACCCCGACGAGCTGCGCATCGACCTGGACCCGCAGCCGGGCACCGGTTACCCGGAGGCCGTGCGTGCCGCCCACGAACTGCACGCGGTCCTGGCCGACCTCGGGCTGCGCGGCTGGCCCAAGACCTCCGGCGGCCGCGGCCTGCACGTCCTCGTGCCCATCGAGCCGCGCTGGACGTTCACCCAGGTACGGCGCGCCGCGATCGCGCTGGGCCGGGAGCTGGAGCGCCGGATGCCGGAGGAGGTCACGATCAAGTGGTGGAAGGAGGAGCGGGGCGAGCGGATCTTCGTCGACTACAACCAGACCGCCCGTGACCGGACGGTCGCCTCGGCCTACTCGGTCCGGCCCCACCCCCGTGCCCAGGTCTCCGCGCCGCTGCGCTGGGAGGAGCTGGACGAGGCCGTCCCGGCCGACTTCGACCTGGCGACCATGCCCGGGCGCTTCGCCGAACACGGCGACGTCCACGCGGACATCGACGACCACGCGTACGCGCTCGACGGGCTGCTGGAGATGGCCGCCCGCGACGAGCGGGAGCACGGCCTGGGCGACCTGCCGTATCCGCCGGAGCACCCGAAGATGCCGGGGGAGCCGAAACGGGTCCAGCCCAGCCGCGCCAAACGCCGGACCGACTGAGCACCGGCTCGCCCGGCCGTCTGCCCGGACCTCTGCTCGCAGGCATCAACCGCCGCGTCGGTCGACGACACGGCGGATCTTGCCGACCGAGCGTTCCAGGGTCTCCGGCTCCACGATCTCCACCTCGACGGTCAGGCCCACCCCGTCCTTGAGGCCCTTGCCGATGGCCTCCGCGGCGGCCTCTCGTATCTCCGGACCGGTCCCGGCCCGGGCCTCGGCGCGGACGGTCATCCGGTCGGTCCGGCCGTGCCGGGTGAGCAGCAGCTGGAAGTGCGGGGCCACGCCCGGCGTACGCAGCACGACCTCCTCGACCTGACTGGGGAAGACGTTCACCCCGCGCAGGATGATCATGTCGTCGCAGCGGCCGGTGACCCGCTCCATGCGGCGGAAGGCGGGCCGGGCGGTGCCGGGCAGCAGCCGGGTGAGGTCGCGGGTGCGGTAGCGGATGACCGGCATCGCCTCCTTGGTGAGGGACGTGAACACCAGCTCCCCGCCGGCGCCTTCGGGCATCACCTCGTCGGTGACCGGGTCCACCACCTCGGGATAGAAGTGGTCCTCCCAGATGTGCGGCCCGTCCTTGGTCTCCACGCACTCCTGGGCCACACCGGGGCCGATGACCTCCGACAGGCCGTATATGTCCACCGCGTGGAGGTCCAGGCGCGTTTCGATCTCCCGGCGCATCTCCTCGGTCCACGGCTCGGCGCCGAAGATGCCGATCCGCAGTGACGTGCCGCGCGGATCGATGCCCTGGCGCTCGAACTCGTCGAGGAGGGTGAGCATGTACGAGGGGGTGACCATGATGATCTCGGGCTCGAAGTCCTGGATGATCCGCACCTGGCGGGCGGTCATCCCGCCGGAGGCCGGGATCACGGTGCATCCGGCCCGCTCCGCCCCGTAGTGCGCGCCGAGCCCTCCGGTGAACAGGCCGTACCCGTACGAGATGTGCACCTTGTGGCCGGGTCTGCCGCCCGCGGCCCGGATGGACCGGGCGACCACATCGGCCCACATGGACAGGTCGCGCTCGGTGTAGCCGACGACGGTGGGCTGCCCCGTGGTGCCGCTGGAGGCGTGGAGGCGCCGCACGTCGGCCAGGGGGACCGCGAACATGCCGTACGGGTAGGTGTCGCGCAGATCCGCCTTGGTGGTGAAGGGGAAGCGGGCCAGGTCCGCCAACGACCGGCAGTCCCGCGGCGTGACACCCGCCGCGTCGAACTTGCGCCGGTACAGCTCGACATGCTTGTACGCGTGGTGCAGAGTGGCCTGCAGCCGCTCGAGCTGGAGCGCCCGCAGCTCCTCACGGGACATCAGTTCCGCCGGGTCCATGAGGGCCGCCGGGAGGGCCGGCCCGCGCCGCACCGCCGCGCCCGCCGTGCTGGTCGCACCGTCGCTCATGCGTGTCCTCACCTCCGCCTCGGACAACTCCACCCCGTACAACGAGCCGACCGAACATTCGGTACGGGTTGTGGTGAAGTCAATCCGCCGCCCGAGCCGCGTGTCAAGAGGTGTGCACGCCCTCCCCGCACGCCACACACTGGAGGGGAAGCGGGCCCTGGCGGTGGAGCGGCCGGAGAGGTGGGCCGATGCGGGAGTGGACATGGTCCTACGAGGGCTACGAGCCCGCCCAGGAGCGGCTGCGGGAATCGCTGTGCACCCTGGGCAACGGCTACTTCGCCACCCGGGGCGCCGCGTCCGAGGCCGTCGCGGACGAGGTCCACTACCCCGGTACGTACGCCGCCGGCTGCTACAACCGGCTGGTCTCCGCCGTCGGCGGGCGGCAGGTCGAGAACGAGGACCTGGTCAACCTGCCGAACTGGCTGCCGCTGCGCTACCGCCTCAAGCCCGCGGACGGCCCGGCGGGCCCCTGGCTCTCGCCCGACCGGACCGAGCTGCGCGACCACCGGCAGACGCTGGACCTGCGCGAGGGCGTCCTCACCCGGCAGTCCTCGTACGAGGACGCCCAGGGCCGCAGGCTCCGCGTCGAGGAGCGGCGACTGGTCCACATGAGGGATTCGCACGTGGCCGCGCTGCGCACCACGTTCACGGCAGAGAACTGGACGGGCGCGATCGACATCGTCTCCGCCGTCGACGGCGCGGTCGCCAACGCCGGAGTGGCCCGCTACCGCGAACTGGCCTCCCGGCACCTGACCCGGACGCAGACCGGCACCGCGGAGCCCGACACGGTCTGGCTGCGCTGCCGTACCAGCGCCTCGGACCTCCGCATCGCCATGGCGGCCCGCACCCGGGTGAGCGAAGGAGTCCCCCTGGTCTCCCGGCCGGACCTGTCCCGGCACCGGGCCGCCCGGACCCTCACCGCCCCGATCGCCGCGCACGGCTCCGTGACCGTGGAGAAGACCGTCGCGCTCCACACCTCCCGCGATCCGGCCATCAGCGATCCGCTGCGGGCGGCTGTCGAGCGGGTCAGGCGTGCCGCCGACTTCGCCGGCCTGCTGGCCTCCCACCGCATCGCATGGGACCACCTGTGGCGGCGCGCCGAACTGGAGGTGCCGGGGGAGGCGGGCCGCATCCTGCGCCTGCACCTGTTCCACGTCCTGCAGACCCTCTCGCCGCACACCGCGGAACTCGACGTGGGCGTACCGGCCCGCGGGCTGCACGGGGAGGCGTATCGCGGCCACGTCTTCTGGGACGAGCTGTTCGTCCTGCCGTATCTGAACCTGCACTTCCCCGAGGTCTCCCGCGCGCTGCTGCTCTACCGGCACCGGCGGCTGCCCCGGGCCTGCCGGGCCGCCGCCGACATCGGGCGGGCCGGGGCCATGTTCCCCTGGCAGAGCGGCAGCGACGGCCGTGAGGAGGCCCAGGTCCTGCACCTGAACCCGCGCTCCGGACACTGGCTGCCGGACCACTCCCGGCTCCAGCGCCACGTGGGCGCGGCCGTCGCGTACAACGTGTGGCAGTACTGCCAGGCCAGCGGCGACACCGACTTCCTGCACGCCAAGGGCGCGGAGATGCTGGTGCAGATCGCCCGCTTCTTCTCCGACCTGGCCGTACTCGACCCCGTCTACGAGCGCTACCGCATCCGCGGCGTCGTGGGCCCCGACGAGTACCACGACGCCTACCCGGGCGCCGCGTTGCCGGGGCTGGACGACAACGCGTACACCAACGTCACCGCCGCGTGGGTGCTCGCACGCGCCCTCGACCTCACCCGCGACCTCCCCGAACCGCGCCGCCGGGAGCTCTTCGAGCGCATCGAGCTCGACGCCGCCGAACTGGACCGCTGGGAGGACGTCTCACGGCGCCTGCGGGTGCCCTTCCACGACGGCGTCATCAGCCAGTTCGAGGGCTACGGCGACCTGATGGAACTGGACTGGGACGGCTACCGGGAGCGCTACGGCGACATCCGCCGCCTGGACCGCATCCTGGAGGCCGAGGGCGACACCGCCAACCGCTACCAGGCGTCCAAGCAGGCCGACGCCCTGATGCTCGGATACCTCTTCGCGCCCGGCGAACTGGCCGGGCTCTTCGGCCGGCTGGGCTACCACCTGGACGACGAGACCTGGCACGCGACCGTCGGGTACTACCTGCACCGCACCACCCACGGATCGACCCTGAGCGGACTGGTGCACGGCTGGGTGCTGGCGCGGGTCCGGCGCGCCGACGCCTGGCGCTTCTGCCAGGAGGCGCTGACCGGCGACGTCGCCGACATCCAGGGCGGGACCACGGCCGAGGGCATCCACCTCGGCGCCATGGCCGGCACCCTGGACCTGGTGCAGCGCGGACTGACGGGCCTGGAGACGCGTGAGGACGCGCTGTGGCTGGACCCGGTCCCGATGCCGGAGCTGTCCGAGTACGGGTTCTCCGTGCGCCACCGGGGCAACTGGGGCGTCAGCCTGCAGATGAGCCGCGGTCAGGTACGGATCGCCGTCCCGGTGTCGGACCCGGAGCCGATCCGCGTGGTGCTGGCCGACCGCGAGGTGACCGTGGCACCGGGGGAGTCCTCGGACCTGAGGCTGCTGCCCGACGGCTCGTCTTGACCACTTGCACATGCATCGCACCTGGTCAGAGCCGGTATGACGGCAATAGCCGCAATGGGCTTCCTGTGCCACCGTAAGCACCATGACGGGCAACGGGCACAGTCACGAGCACGGGCACGGTCATGAGCATGAACACGGGCATGGGCATGGGCATCGTCACGGCCGCCGGTTGGCCCATCTGCTCACGCCGCACTCCCACGAGTCCTCGGACAAGGTCGACGCGGCCATGGAGTCGTCCGCCGAGGGCATGCGCACCCTGTGGCGCTCCCTCGCAATCCTCGGCGCCACCACCGTCGTCCAGGCGGTGATCGTGGCGATATCCGGCTCGGTGGCGCTGCTGGGCGACACCGTCCACAACGCCGCGGACGCGCTGACGGCCGTCCCCTTGGGCATCGCGTTCCTCCTGGGCCGCAGGGCGGCGACAAGGAAGTTCACCTACGGCTACGGCCGCGCCGAGGACCTGGCCGGCGTCGTCATCGTGCTCACCATCGCCGCGTCCGCGGTGTTCGCCGCGTGGGCCGCGGTCGACCGGCTGCTGAGTCCGCGACCCGTGTCCCACCTGGCGGCGGTCGCCGCCGCCGCGGTCGTCGGCTTCCTCGGCAACGAGTGGGTCGCCCGCTACCGCATCCGCACCGGCCGCAGGATCGGCTCCGCCGCGCTGGTCGCCGACGGGCTGCACGCCCGTACCGACGGGTTCACCTCCCTGGCCGTCCTCCTGGGCGCCGGCGGCTCCGCACTCGGCTGGCATGTGGCGGACCCGATCGTCGGCCTGCTGATCACGGCCGCCATCCTGCTGGTCCTCAAGGACGCCGCACGGGAGGTCTTCCGGCGGCTGATGGACGCCGTCGACCCCGCGCTGGTCGAGACCGCCGAGCGCGCGCTGCGGCAGGTCGACGGCGTCGCGGACCTCGGCGAACTGCGGCTGCGCTGGATCGGCCACCAACTGCGCGCCGAGGTCGCCATCGTCGTCGACGGCGAGCTGAACCTACGTCAGGCCCACCGCGTCGCCGTCGAGGCGGAGCACGCCCTACTGCACGCCGTGCCCCGGCTCACCGCGGCCCTGGTCCACGCCGACCCGGCAGACGACCCCGCGCACACCGACCCCCACGCGGGCCTCGCCCACCACCGCTAGGCGCCGCGCGGCGGCAGCGGCTGCTCGGCCCAGATCACCTTGCCGGTCAGGGTGTACCGGGTCCCCCAGCGCTCCGCGAACTGGGCCACCAGGAACAGGCCGCGCCCGCCCTCGTCCGTGGTGGCGGCGTACCGCATGTGCGCGGAGGTGCTGCTGGTGTCGGAGACCTCGCAGATGAGGCTGCGGCCGCCGTGCAGCAGCCGCACATGGCTCGGCCCGGAGGTGTAGCGGATGGCATTGGTGATCAGCTCGCTGAGGATCAGCTCCGTGGTGAACGCGACCTCCTCCAGCCCCCACAGCGCCAGCTGCCGCGAGACCTCGGCCCGTACCCGGGAGACCGCCGCAGGGTCCGCCGGCACGTCCCAGTCCGCGATCCGGTCCGCCTCCCACACCTGCGTACGGGCCACGAGCAGGGCGATGTCGTCGCTCGGGTGGGCCGGCAGCAGCGCCTCCAGCACCGACCCGCAGACCTGCTCCGGCGGACGCCCGGCCGCCTCGAGCAGCACCTCCGTCAGCACGCTCAGCCCGGTGTCGATGTCCCGGTCGCGGCTCTCCACGAGCCCGTCGGTGTACAGCACCAGCTGACTGCCCTCCGGCAGCTCCAGCTCCGCCGTCTCGAACGGGACTCCGCCCACGCCCAGCGGCGGCCCCCCGGGAACCTCGGCGAACCGCACCTCGCCGTCCGGCAGGACGACCGCCGGCAGCAGGTGGCCGGCCCGGGCCACGCTGCACCGCCCGGTGGTCGGATCGTAGATCGCGTACAGGCAGGTCGCCCCCGTGATCGCGGCCTCCCCAGCGGGGACTCGGCCTGGTCGATGCCGCCCACCAGCTCGTCCAGATGCCCCAGCAGCTCGTCGGGCGGCAGGTCCAGCGTGGAGAAGTTGTGCACCGCCGTGCGCAGCCGGCCCATGGTGGCGGCCGCGTGCAGCCCGTGCCCCACCACGTCGCCCACGACCAGCGCCACCCGCGCCCCCGGCAGCGGGATCACATCGAACCAGTCACCGCCCACTCCCGCCTGCGCGGGCAGATAGCGGAAGGCCAGTTCGAGCGCGTCCTGCGCGGGGAAGCGCCGCGGCAGCAGGCTGTGCTGCAACGTCACGGCCATGTTGTGCTCACGCGTGTAGCGGCGGGCGTTGTCGATGCACACCGCCGCACGGGTCGCCAACTCCTCCGCCAGGGAGAGGTCGTCCTCCTCGAACGGCTCGGGCGCCTCCGACCGCCAGAAGTTCACCACCCCCAGCAGCACCCCCCGGGCCCGCAACGGCACCGTGATCAGCGAATGGATGCCGTAGTCGAGCACCCTGGCCGCCCGCTCCGGATGCTGCGCCTGCCAGCCGGACGCCTCGGACAGCACCGGTTCGAGCACCGGCCGACCGCTGTGCAGCCCCCACCCCTGCGGCGTCGACGGCACATACGTGATCCGTTCCCCCAGCGGGAACAGCGGGTGGTCGTCGCGGATCCCGGCGACCGCCGTGCGCAGCATCCGCGGATCGTGGCCGACGTGCGGCTCCTCGCCCCGCAGCACCGGCTCCGCCAGATCGACGGTGACGAAGTCGGCGAACCTCGGAACGGCCACCCGCGCCAGCTCCTCGGCTGTCTGGGTCACGTCCAGCGAGGTGCCGATGCTCGTACTCGCGTCGTACAGCAGCCGCAGCCGCCTGCGCGCCACATCGGCCCGCTCCGACAGCGCCCGCAGCTCGGTGGAGTCACGCAGCGTCGCGACACTGCCCGGCGGCCCGCCCTTGCGGGCGGTGAGCCGGATGTTCACCGCCAGCAGCCGGTCACCGCTCTCCACCACCTCGTCGGTCGCCTCCCGCCCCGACGCCAGCAGCTCCGCCACCCGCGGCGCGAGCCCGAGCCCGGTGACCGGGCGGCCCTCCGGGCGCTCGGGCAGCTCCAGCAGCCGACGCGCCTCGTCGTTGGCCAGCACCAGCCCACCGTCGCCCCCCACGATGAGCACGCCCTCCCGGACCGAGTGCAGCACCGCGTCGTGGTGCTCGTACATCCGGGTCATCTCGGCCGGACCGAGCCCGTGCGTCTGGCGCCGCAGCCGCCTGCTCGCCAGGGCCGCCCCGCCGGTGGCCAGGACCAGCGCCGCGACCGTGCCGCCGATCAGGATCGGCAGCTGACGGTCGACCGCCCCGCTGACCTTCTCGATCGTCACCCCGGCCGACACCAGGCCCACGACCTGCCCGTCGGCGTCGTTGACCGGCACCACGGCCTGCACCAGAGGGCCGATCGTGCCCTTGATGGTCTCGGTGACCGGCTTCCCGGCCAGCGGCTCGGCGATGTCCCCGACGAACTTCTTCCCGATCCGGTCCGGCAGCGGATGCGTGTAGCGGATCCCCTTGGTGTCGGTGACCACCACGAAGTCCACGTCGGACAACCTGCGGGCCTCCTCGGCCCGCGGCTGGAGCACCGCCGTCGGATCGGGCCCGCGCAGCGCCTCGACAATCCCCGGCGAGTTGGCGAAGGTCTCCGCGACCGCCAGCGACCGCCTGCGGGCCTCTTCCTTGCTGTCCCGCTCCGCCTGGAGCAGCAGCGATACCACCCCGCCACGACCAGCAGCAGCACGACGATCAGCTGGAGGACGAAGACTTGCCCGGCCAGGCTGCGCAGATACGCCAAAGTCCGGGCTCGACCTGGGATCCGGGCCATACGTCATGGTCCCACTTCCCCGCGCCCGGATGCGAGTGGAACGGGCCGACCGATGCAAACGCGCGCCCCGCCGCGTCCCGGTCGGGGACGCGGCGGGACGGCCGGGGACGCGGCGGGACGGCCGGGTTCAGCGGGTCCGGGTCTCGTCGCGGATGAGCGAGCGGACCATCCGGCAGGTGGTGTTGGACGGCGGGCGCACACCGATCCGCGCCGCGGTGGTCCGTATCCGGCGGTTGCGGGCCTGCTCGGGACGGTACACACCCGAGTCGAGCAGGGCGATGGCCAGGCGCATGGCCTTCAGACGGCGGTTGTGGGACTCGTACCACTCACGCGGCTGCCCGGCGGGCAACCGCTTCTTCGGCAGGGTCGGCAGGCACGGGAGAGGTTTTGCGGCAACGGCCATCGGCATCCTCCACGAAAGAGTCGGGAACCGCTTGCTGAACACCCCCCATTCTACGTCCCGGCACTGACAAAAGGCCCTGGCCAGACCGGGTTTGAGGGGGCTTTGGGGTACCGTGTCGGCCATGGAGATCTGGATCAATCCCGCGTGCTCGAAGTGCCGTGGCGCGATCAAGCTGCTCGACGCGGAGGGCGCCGGATACACCGTCCGCCGCTACCTGGAGGACACGCCCGACCAGGACGAGATCCGGGCCGTGCTCGGCAGGCTCGGCCTCGAGCCCTGGGACATCACGCGCACGCAGGAGGTGGCGGCGAAGGAGCTCGGGCTCAAGGAGTGGCCGCGCGAGGAGGGCACGCGCGACCGCTGGATCGCCGCCCTGGCGGAACACCCCAAGCTCATCCAGCGGCCGATCATCACGGCCGACGACGGATCGGCCGTGGTGGCGCGCACGGACGAGGCGGTACGGGAGGCCCTGTCCCGGTCCGCGCGCTGACCCGCGCGGTCCGGCGGCGGAACTCCGGCGGCGGAACTCCGGCGGCGGGGTCTCCCACGGCGGAACTCAGCCCGGCGGCAGCGGCCTGGCGGCAGACCTCAGCCCAGCGGCAGCGGCCTCGGCAGCGGCTGCTCCGCCCAGATGGTCTTGCCCTGCCGGGTGTAGCGGCTGCCCCACCGGCTGGTCAGCTGGGCGACGAGATACAGCCCGCGGCCGCCCTCGTCGGTGGCCCGCGCGCGCCGCATCCGCGGCTGCGTGCCACTGGGGTCCGACACCTCGCACGTCAGCACGTCGGTGCGGATCATCCGCAGCCCCACCGGGCCGCCCGCGTACCGGATGGCGTTGGTGACCAGCTCGCTGACCACGAGCTCGGTGGTGAACAGCAGCGATTCCAGGCCCCAGACGGCGAGCTGCCGGGCCACCAGCTCCCGCGCCTCGGCGACGACGGCCGGGTCCGCGTCGAGCGTCCAGGTGGCGGTGTCCTCCGGCGGCACACACCGGGTGCGGGCGACGAGCAGGGTCACGTCGTCCGGCAGCCGGGTCGGCGGCAGCCCCGCCACGACCTGCTGGACCACACCGTGCAGCGGGCTGTGCAGCGCGTCCGCCCGCACCAGGCGTTCCCGCAACTGCGCCATGCCCTCGTCCACGTCACCCTCGCCGCGTTCGATCAGGCCGTCGGTGTAGAGCGCCAGGACGCTGCCGGGGGCCAGGTCGACCACCGCCTTCTCGAACGGCAGGCCGCCCACCCCCAGCGGCGGGCCCGGGTTCAGCTCGATGTACGAGGCGGTGCCGTCCGGTTCGAGCAGGGCCGGCGGCGGGTGTCCCGCGCTGGCCAGGGCGCAGCGCCCGCTCACCGGGTCGTACACGGCGTACAGGCAGGTGGCGGCGAAGGAGTCGCGCCCGCCGTCGGAGGCCGTGTCGAGCACGCGGCCGCGGTCCGGCCCGTGCGCCGCCCCGATCCGCTCCGGGGACTCCGCCCCGCCCGCCGCCCCGGCGCGTTCCACCGGCCCCGGTTCCGCGGGCAGCTGCATCACCAGGTCGTCGAGGTGCGTGAGCAGCTCGTCCGGCTCCGGGTCGAGATCGGCCAGTGTGCGCACGGCGGTACGCAGCCGTCCCATCGACGCCGTCGCCCGCAGACCGTGGCCCACCACGTCCCCGACGACCAGCGCCACCCGGGCGGAGGACAGGGGGATGACGTCGTACCAGTCGCCGCTGACGCCCCCGACCGGGTCGGCCGGCAGGTAGACGCTGGCGGTGCGGACCGCGGCCATGTCGGCCGTGGCCGGGGGCAGCAGGCTGCGCTGCAGGCTGACCGCCGCGAGATGCTCGCGGGTGTAGCGGCGGGCGTTGTCCAGCGCCAGCCCCACGCGGGCGGCGACCTCCCGGACCAGCACGAGGTCGGCCTCGTCGAACGCGGGCCGGTCCGGTTCCGTGCGCCAGAGGGTGAGGGTGCCCAGCTGGGTGTCGCGCGCACTCAGCGGCGCGCTGATCGCCGACCTGGCGCCCGGCACGGCGCGGGCCCAGCCGGCGGCCTGGTCGCCGGTGGAGCCGCGGGCGTCCCGCACGAGGAAGCCGCGCCCCTGGGCGAGGGGAGGGGGCGCCAGATCGTCTCCGCCGGCCGGCGCCTCGGACCCCGGCTCCTCCGCGCCCGCTCCGGCGGTGGCCGTGCGGCGCTGGGCGACCCGCCCGTACCGGTCGGGCACGGGCTCGCTGCCGTCGAACACCGCGTCGGCCACGTCCACCGCGACGCGGTCGGCGAACGCCGGGACCAGCACATCGGCCAGGTCCCGGCTCGTCTGTTCCGCGGACAGGGACCCACCGAGGGCGGCGGTGGCGCGGTGGAGCACGGCCAGCCGCTCCTGGGCGCGGTGCTCCTCGGTGGTGTCGGTGTAGGTGACGGCGACACCCAGGAGCTGCCCGCCCGGTTCCTGGAGCCGGAACGCCGAGAACGTGAGGAAGCGTCCGCCGCGCGGGTCCTCCAGCGTCCGTGCCAGGGTGGTGAACCCGACCACCGGTTCCCCCGTTCGGAGCACACGGCCCAGCTGCGCGTCGACCATCTCGGCGTCCTGCGCCCACAGGAAGTCACCGAGCCGCAGACCGCGCAGGTCCGGGGGCACGCCGGTGTACGGCAGGAGGGGCGTGTTGGTGCGCACCAGCCGCAGACTCGCGTCGAAGACGGCCAGCCCGATGCGGTCCTGCGCGAACAGCTCCCCGGCCAGGGCGTGGTCCTCGCGCCACCTGGCGATCACGTCGGCCGGGGCCGCGAGGATCAGATGGCTCGGCGCGTGGCGGTGGCCTGCCCCGGACAGCGGCGTGACGCGGAAGAGGACCTCCAGCTCCCCGCCGGAGCCGTGCCTGAGGGTGGCCCGGCCTTCCCGTACCTCCGAGCCGCACGGCGCCGGAGCCTCGGCCCTGTGCGCGGCCGGGTCGGCGAGGAGGTCGGTGACCGGGCGGCCGCACACGTCTTCGGCCCGGCGCCCCAGGAGTCCCTCCGCCGCGGCGGTCCACGCCAGCAGGATGCCCGCACCGTCCACCAGGGCTGCGGCGGTGTTGTAGACGGCGAACGGATACCCGTCTGCTGCGGTGGGTGTGTCCATGCGGATTCGTCCTGTTGTCGGTCGGTCACCATGGTCTCAGGGCCGGCGGAGGTGCACGACCAGGCCGGCCGATCATGATTCTGCCCATGCTCAAGGCCGCGCCGGGAGACTGCTCCCCGGCCGAAGTGGCGCGGTCATCGTTTCCGTGTCGGAGCAGCGGTGACTGCCGTTTTGGGGGCGCCTCCGCAGAGGTCTGCGCCCCAAAGGAGCATGATGCGCGAAGATCGCAGCGAACGACCTCCCGACACCCCCGTCGAGGCCGTATCCGCCGACCTGCCGGGAGGTTTCTCCGTCAGTCCGATCACCGACAACTGCCGCCGGGTCTGCGAAGAAGGGCGGCATATCGTCGTGGGGATCAGCCACGGCAACAGCTATTTCAGCGTCAAACTACTCAGGAGTCTGCTGCGCTGGAGTCATGCCAGATTCCATCGGGTCGACGTCATCATTCCTGACGCGGCGCTCCGGGAGAACCTGCTGGTGCTGGGGCGTTCTCCCGAGTACGCGGAGCGCAAATCCCGCCAGGAGACCAACGCCGTGCGCAATCGGGTGGCGCGGGCGCTGGACACGGCGCGCATTCCCGCCACCGGCGCCACCCATGTCCACCTGCTGTCGGAGCTGATGGGCGACCCGGTCTACCGCACTCTGCGTGAACGCGCCGAAGCGGCGCTGCACCGGGACGGCGAGATCCGGCGCGCCTGCCTGCGCATGAGCCGCCTCGCGCTCGCAAAGTACCTCGACGGCGCCGCACCGACGGAGGACCAGGTCCGGGCGGGAACACGCTACCCACTGGCCGAGCTGCCCTTCTTCCTCGGTTCCGCCGAGTTATTCGGTGTGCCGTCCTCGCTGTGCTTCTATCACAAACCGATCCCGCTCGCCGACATCCTGTTCTCCAGGAATACGGACCTCGCCCCCTCCCCGCGGCAGGGGTACGCGGTCATCCGCCCGGCTCACCATCCCGCACGACCGGACTCCCCATTCCAGGAGGGCGCATGCACGCGCGCGAGCTGACAGCCGCCGGCCTGCACGACAGGCGAATCGCCGCCGCCTACATCTGCTGCGGACGATACCTGTCCCGGGGAAACCCTGCGGCCTATCCGATCGCGCGCAGCCTGCTGCCGCCCGGGAAACGCCCCTATTGGGACGCCATTCTCGCCTTCGCCGTGTACGTGGACAATCTGATCGACGATCGGACGAAATCCACCACCGAACGGCGTGCCCAGTACGACGCCTACATGAAGCAGGTCCTCCTCTTCCTCTCGGGCGATGATCCATGGCCTCGGGACCCGAAAACGAAGGCGGACCTGATGGGGCGACAACTTGCTCTCGCATTCCGTCATTTCACCCGCACATGGGATATCCCCGAGTCGTCCGTCCACCGGTTCCTGACGACCATCCGCACCGACCTGTGGGTCACGGAGTATCCCCGGTACGCGGACCTGGCGGAGTACATCGACGGGGTCTGCGGGGAGAACACGATCTGGGGCAACGCCTTGTTCGGGACGCGGGACGAGGAAGCCGACAGGCGGGCCGTCGCCGCGAGCTTCGGGCTCCAGCTCACCGACTACCTGCGGGACCTGGGCGAGGACCTCGCCGACGGGCGCCTCTACCTGCCGCTGGAGGACCTGCGCGACGTCGGCCTGACCCGCGCCGATGTGGAACAGGCCGCTCGGGACCGGCGCATGACCCCGCGACTGCGGGAGCTCGTGGAGTTCGAGACCGATCGCGCGCGGCGGTGCTTCGCCGAGGCGGCCGACTGGTGGCGGCTGGTGCATCCGTCCGGCCGCGAGCTGACCCGCACCTATGTCCGCCTCGGCCAGATCTCCCTGGAGCAGATCCGGCGGTCCGGCCACGACATCTTCCGCATCCGCCCGCGCGCACGCCTGGCCTGCGCCACGGCCTCCTGTGCCGGTTTCGCCGCCGGCTACGTCCGGGCCGCCGCCGGACGCCGTCGTCGGTGAGGCCCTTCACCAGGGGCGCGGTTGAGGCGCTGGCGCGGTCGCGGCGCCCACCGGGACCTGCCCGTGCGGACGGTCGAAGTGGGACTTGGCGTACCGGGCCGTGTCGCACAGCCCGGTGAGCAGATGCAGGCCGAGCCGGGTGGCGATGCCGCTGGACACGGTGAACACGCTGGAGAGGGACGGCAGCCCGACGCCGCTGCCGCTGGGCAGCGGCCGTTCGGGGGAGCGGGGGCGGGGATGGAGGGCCCGGCCCCTCCGAAGCGGCGGGTGCGCTGGGCGTACAGCTCAAGGGCGTGCCGGAAGTGCTCCGCGCCGAAGTCGGGCCACAGCACCTCGGGGAAGACGAATTCGGCGTAGGCGCACCGCCACAGCGCGAAGTTGGACAGCCGGTGCTCGCCGGAGGTGCGGATGACGAGGTCGACGTCCGGCAGGTCGGGGTGCTGCAGGTGCTGGGCGAAGCTCTCCTCGGTCACCTCCTCGGCCGGCACCTGCTCTTCGATGAGCGTGCGCGCCGCGCGCACGATCTCGCCGCGGCCGCCGTGGTTCAGGGCCACCGTCAGGGTCATCGCGCTGTTGTCCCGCGTGAGGTGCTCGGCGTAGTGCAGCTCCTGGCGCAGCGTTTCCGAAATACGGGGGCTCTTCTCGCCCAGGACGCGGATCCTGATGCCGTCGCGGTGCCAGTCGTGGACTCTTCTTCGCAGGAACTGGCAGCCGGTGTCCATGAGGCAGTCGACCTCCTCCTGCGGACGCGACCAGTTCTCCGTGGAGAACGCGAACAGCGTCAACCACGGGACGCCCTCCTCCAGGGCGGTTCTGACGACCGTGTGGACAGCCGTCTCGGCGGCCATGTGCCCGTGTGTTCTGGGCAGTCCGCGCTGCTGGGCCCAGCGGCCATTGCCGTCCATGATGCACGCGACGTGACGCGCTGCCGTGTGTGACCCCATCTGTCCTCCTAGGTGAGCACTGCATGTATTTGAGGGGTTTCGCATAGCGATCTACCCCGGCGAGGGCGGGCTCATCCACCGGTCCGGGCGCGCCGCGGACCGGCCGCTGACCCGTGCGGCGTACGCATGTGCTGAGTTGCACGTCGCCCATCGGCGGGTATGACGCATCGCCGAGTACTCCGTCAGGACAGGACATGTGCGCCATGGACGACGACGACATCACCGCCACGCTCGACAGGGTCAGGGACGCGGCGGTCAACGACTGGAATCCCGGCTTCCGGCGCTGCGCGGCATGCAACGCGCACCTCGCCGTGGTGGTGTCCGCCGAGGACCACGCGTCACCGTCCTCGGCGATCAGGGTCCGCGGCGTCTGCCCCGCCTGCCCGCGCGCCGCCGACCGCCGGGTCGCACGGCCGAGTTGAAAGCCCCCCACGCCCCCAGGGCGTAGGGGGAGGGGCAGGGGAATACGCGCCGCAGGCGTTGCGATCCGCCGGGCACGGCGGGCCGAGAACGATGCGGAGAAGAGAGGGAGATCGGAGGGGTCAGCGGCCGACCTTGCGCTTGTTCCAGACGTCGAACCCGACCGCGGCGAGCAGCACCAGGCCCTTGATGACCTGCTGGTAGTCGGTGCCGATGCCGACCAGCGACATGCCGTTGTTGAGGACGCCGAGCACCAGGCCGCCGATCACGGCGCCCATCACCGTGCCGACGCCGCCGCTCATCGACGCGCCGCCGATGAAGGAGGCCGCGATCGCCTCCAGCTCGAAGTTCAGGCCCGCCTGCGGGGTGCCCGCGTTCAGCCGCGCCGCGTACACGCAGCCCGCGAGCGCCGCCAGCACGCCCATGTTGACGAAGACCAGGAAGGTGACCCGCTGGTCCTTGACGCCCGACAGCTTCGCCGCGGCCTTGTTGCCGCCCAGCGCGTACACGTGCCGTCCGACGACCGCGTTGCGCATCACATAGCCGAGGCCGATCAGCAGCACGCACATGATGAGCATCACCACGGGCACGCCGTGGAAGCTCGCCAGGGTCAGCGTGAACGCGACCACGGCCGCCGTGATCGCCACGCACTTGGCCGCCCACACGCTGGTCGGCAGCACGTCCAGCTCGTGCGCCAGCTGCCGCTTGCGGTCGCGCCATTCGCGCAGCAGCAGGAAGGCGACGGTGACCAGGCCGAGGACGAGGGTGGGGTTGTGGTACTGGGTGTACGGGCCCATCTCCGGGATGAAGCCCTGGGCGATGTCCTGGAAGCCCTCCGGGAAGGGGGCCAGCGACTGGCCCTCCAGCACGATCTGCGTCAGGCCGCGGAAGAGCAGCATCCCGGCCAGGGTCACGATGAACGACGGGATGCCGAGGTAGGCGATGAAGAAGCCCTGCCAGGCGCCCGCGACCGCGCCGATCAGCAGCGACAGGACCAGCGCGAGGACCCACGGCATGTCGTGTTTGACCATCATCACCGCCGCCATGGCGCCGACGAACGCGGCCAGTGACCCGACCGACAGGTCGATGTGGCCGGCGATGATGACGATCATCATGCCCATGGCCAGGATGAGGATGTAGCCGTTCTGCTGGATCAGGTTGGAGACGTTGTTCGGCAGCAGCAGCGTGCCGTCGGTCCAGATCTGGAACAGCACGACGATGAAGGCCAGCGCGACGAGCATGCCGTACTGGCGCATGTTGGAGCGCACGAGCCGCGTCAGCAGCGCGACGGCCGACGGCGGGGCGGCCTTCGCGGGCGAGGGCTCTTGCGGGGGAGCGGACGTGGTGGTCATGGCGGTGCCTCAGCTTCTGTTCATGGTCATGTGGCGCATCAGGACTTCCTGGGTGGCCTCCGCGCGGGCTACCTCACCGGTGAGCCGGCCCTCGGCCATCGTGTAGATCCGGTCGCACATCCCCAGCAGCTCCGGAAGTTCGGAGGAGATGAAGAGCACCGACTTGCCCTGGGCCGCGAGCCGGTCGATGACGTTGTAGATCTCGTACTTGGCGCCGACGTCGATGCCGCGGGTCGGCTCGTCCAGGATCAGCACCTCGGGATCGGCGTGGATCCACTTGCTGAGCACGACCTTCTGCTGGTTGCCGCCGGACAGCCGCCCCACCTGCTCGAAGACCGTGGGGGCCTTGATGTTCATGGTGGTGCGGTAGCGCTCGGCGACACTGCGCTCGTGGTGCTCGTCGACGAACCCGCGGCGCCGCATGCCCGGCAGCGACGCCAGCGAGATGTTGCGGTTGATGTCGTCGATGAGGTTCAGGCCGTACCGCTTGCGGTCCTCGGTGACGTACGCGAGTCCGGCCGCCACCGCCGCGGGCACGGTCCTGGTGGCCACCTCGACGCCGCCGATCTCCACCGTCCCCGCGACGTAGCTGCCGTAACTGCGCCCGAAGACGGACATCGCCAGCTCGGTGCGGCCCGCTCCCATCAGGCCCGCGATCCCGACGATCTCGCCGCGCCGCACGGTCAGGGACACGTCGTCGACGACCGTGCGCTGGTGGTCGACGGGGTGCCGGACCGTCCAGCCCCGCACCGCCAGGGCGATCTCGTCCGCGTCCGCGCCCTCGTAGCGGGTGCGCTCGGGGAAGCGGTGGTCGAGGTCGCGGCCGACCATGCCGCTGATGATCCGGTCCTCGTGCAGCAGGGGTTCGGAGTCCGGGGTCTCGCGGACCGCCAGCGTCTCGATCGTCCGCCCGTCCCGCAGGATCGTCACCGAGTCCGCGATGGCGCGGATCTCGCCCAGCTTGTGGGAGATGATGATGCTCGCGATGCCCTGCTCGCGCAGCTCCAGGATCAGCTCCAGCAGCTTCGCGCTGTCCTCGTCGTTGAGCGCGGCGGTCGGCTCGTCGAGGATGAGCAGCTTCACCTCCTTCGACAGGGCCTTGGCGATCTCCACCAGCTGCTGCTTGCCGACGCCGATGTCGGTGACCGGAGTCTGGGGGTTCTCCCGCAGCCCCACCCGCTTGAGCAGCGCGCTCGCCTTGCCCAGCGTCGCGTCCCAGTCGATGAACCCGCGTGAGGTCTGCTCGTTGCCGAGGAAGATGTTCTCCGCGATGGACAGGTACGGGCTGAGCGCCAGCTCCTGATGGATGATGACGATGCCGTGCCGCTCGCTGGCCCGGATGTCCTTGAACGCCACGGGCTCGCCCTCGAAGAGGATCTCGCCCTCGTAGGAGCCGTGCGGATGGACCCCGCTGACCACCTTCATCAGCGTCGACTTGCCCGCGCCGTTCTCGCCGCAGATCGCGTGGATCTCCCCGGGCCGCACCGTCAGGTTCACCTCGGAGAGCGCCTTGACGCCGGGGAACGTCTTGGTGATGCCGCGCATCTCCAGTATCGGCCGGGTCACTTGAGCTGCCCCGCCGTGAAGTACCCCTCGCGGACGAGGAGATCGGTGTTCGACTTGTCGACGCTGACCGGGTTCAGCAGGTAGGACGGCACGGTCTTCTTGCCGTTGTCGTAGTCCTCGGTGTTGTTGACCCTGGGCTTCTTGTCGTTGAGTACGGCGTCGCCCATCTGCACCGCCTGGGCTGCGAGCTTGCGGGTGTCCTTGAAGACCGTCTGGGTCTGCTCGCCCCGGATGATCGACTTCACCGAGGCCAGCTCCGCGTCCTGCCCGGTGACGACCGGCAGCGGCTGGCTCTCGGAGCCGTAACCGGCGCTCTTGAGCGCCGAGAGGATGCCGATGGAGATCCCGTCGTACGGGGACAGGACCGCGTCCACCCGCGCGTCGCCGTAGCTCTTGCTGATCAGGTCGTCCATGCGCTTCTGGGCGGTGCCGCCGTCCCAGCGCAGCGTGGTGACCTGGTTCATGCTCGTCTGCTTGCTGCGGACGACCAGCTGACCGCTGTCGAGGTACGGCCGCAGCACCTTCATGGCGCCGTTGAAGAAGTACTTGGTGTTGTTGTCGTCCGGGGAGCCCGCGAACAGCTCGATGTTGTGCTTGTCGTCGGCGCTCTTGTCCGGCTTGCCGAGCTTGAGCTTGTCGACGATGTACGTGGCCTGGAGCTCGCCGACCCGCTCGTTGTCGAAGGACGCGTAGTAGTCGACGTACGGCGTGCCCAGGATGAGGCGGTCGTAGCTGATCACCGGGATGCCCGCGTCGTGCGCGCGCTTGAGCACTCCGGTGAGCGCGGAGCCGTCGATCGCGGCGACCACCAGCAGCCGGCGACCCTTGGTGATCATGTTCTCTATCTGGGCGACCTGGTTCTCGACCTTGTCGTCGCCGTACTGCAGGTCGGTCTCGTATCCGGCCTTCCGGAACTGCTCGGCCATGTTCCTGCCGTCGTTCACCCACCGCTCCGAGGCCTTGGTGGGCATGGCGAGGCCGATGGTGCCGCCCTTGCCCGCCGGGGGCTTGTAGCGGCTGCCGCCCCGGGCCTCCTGGCCGCAGGCGGTGAGCGAGACGGTGAGCAGCGCGGCGAGCACGGCCGCGGTACACGTGGTTCTGGTGCGCATAGGTCAGTCCTCTTCGGGGACGGGGAAACGCCGGAGTTCGCCGGGCTGCCGCGAGCCGAGCGGCGACATCCCGCCATCCGCGCCGTGCCGGGCCAGCAGGTCAAGGACGAGGCGGCCCCGCCTGACCCGCTCACGGGCGGTCGCCAGGGCCGTGTCGCGCAGCTGCGCGCCGTACGGATAGATGCCGGGGGAGCGGCTCAGGCCGAACTTGAGGTAGAGCGGGGCGCCGCGCCGGATCAGCTCGGCGGCCTCGTACATCCGGATGTAACCGCCGAGGTCGTCGGGCGCCTCGACGTAGATGTCCATCGGGGCGCCGCTGACCCGGCGGATCTCGGTGAGATGGGCCGGCGTCAGATCCGAGGGCACGTTGAGGGAGTCCGCGCCGAGCCGCTCGTACACGGCGTACGAGGCGGGGTTGACCGGCCCGGTGAGCGCGGACAGCTTGAAGGTGGTGTCGGCGGGCAGCAGCCCGGCCGTGCGCATCCGGTGCAGCGTCCACAGCACGCCCTCGTCGGCGACGAGCAGGCAGCGCACCCCCAGCGCCGTGGCCCGCAGGGCGTCCTCGACGCAGCCGGCGAGCGCGTCGTGACCGCGGGCGCGCAGCCCCGCGCCGCCGGAGTCGGTCCGGGTGGAGGCGCCGATGTCCCAGGTGCCGCGCGGCCCGGTGAACAGGCACAGCTCGATGTCCCGCTCGGCGCAGGACCCGACCATCTCGATGATCTCGTCGTCGGTGAGCATCCAGACGCCGCTGCCCTGGCTGATCCGGTGGACGGGCACCTCCAGCCGGGAGCTCTCCTTGAGGACGACGGCCAGGGCCTCCGGGCCCTCCACCGAGGGGATCTCGGTGCGCCAGGTGCCGCCGTCGGGGAACGCGTGCGGTGAGGCGTCGGCCGGGTCGGCGGCCCGCACCGTATGGCCGATGCGGGCGAGGGCGTCGACACCGGGTCGGCGCGGTAGGGAAGGGGCGGTCACGGGGCTCCTCCGTGCTATGCGTCCGGTATTTCGGACATGAAGAGTTTTGTTGGCAAGCTCTCGGCATTCATGCGGCGACTCCGAACGGAAGGCAACAAGAAGCAGCAGCATCAGACGTAATCGCTCAACATGCAAGCCTGTGGACGGAGGCGGTTCGACCAGATCGACGCCACGGGGGCGTGGCCGGGCCGCCGGACATGTCAGGGACGCAGCAGCACCTTCCCGGTCGTCGGGTCGCCGCCGCCGACCAGCGCGATGGCCTCCCCGAACTGCTCCAGCGGAAACTCGTGGGTGATCAGCGGCGCCGGGTCGAGCAGCCCCAGGCCGAACGCGCGGACCGCGTCCGACCAGGCCGACGACGGCGCGCCGAAGACGCTGCGGATCTCCAGCTGGCTCAGGCTGAGGTGCACCGGGTCGATGCCGGTGGCGCCGGGGGTGAACATCCCGGTGAGCACCACCCGGCCGCCCCGGCGCGCCAGCAGGCACGAGGACGCGGCCGTCGACGGCGCGCCCGCGGTCTCCACCACCAGGTCGAACCGGCCGTCCAGCGCCTCCGCGTCCGCGGGCGACAGGCTCCGGTCGGCGCCGAAGACCAGCGCCTGCTCGCCGCGTCCCGCCCGCGGGTCGATCACCGTCAGCTCGGCGGGGGAGGAGGCGGCCAGCAGCTGCACCGCGAGCAGCCCGAGGGTGCCCGCGCCCACCACCGCGATCCGCTCGCCGGGCCGGGGGCGGCCGGCCCGTACCGCGGCGGCGATCACCGCCGCGGGCTCCAGCAGGGCGGCGGCGCGCAGGTCGGCGTCGTCGCGCAGCGGGTGCAGCAGCCGGGCGGGCACCGTCAGATGGTCGGCGAACGCGCCCGGCTCGGTGAACCCGGTCTCCGCGTAACCGCCCTCGCACAGGCTCGTCTCGCCGCACCGGCAGCGCTCGCACACGCCGCACGCGCGGAACCCCTCCGCGACGGTCTTCCGCCCGGCGAGCGCGGGGTCCACGCCCTCGCCCACCGCCACCACGGTCCCGGACCACTCATGACCGGGCGTCACCGGGTAGCGCACGTAGGCCGCGTCGCGGTGGCCGTCGTAGACCTCGCGGTCGCTCATGCAGATCCCGGCGGCCCCGACCCGCACCAGCACCTCGCCGGGGCCGAGCTCGGGCCGCGGCCCGAGCACCAGCCGGTAGGCGCCGGGCCGGTCGATGACGATGGCGCGTGAGGGGCCGGTCGTTCCCGACGTGCCGGTCGTTCCCGACGTGCCGGTCATTCCCCGGTCCCCTTGGGCGCCCGCCGCTCCCAGCCCTCGGCCCACAGGTCGAACCGCGCCTGCTGCTGCGGGAACTCGGCCGCGGCGTCCACGTCGAGCTCGACGCCGAGCCCCGGGGCGTGCGACACCTCGAAGCAGCCGGTCTCCGGGTCCACCCGCGGCGCGCCCCGCACCACCTTCTTGATCTCCGCGTCCGCGAAGTCGTTGAAGTGCTCCAGGACCTTGAAGTTCGGGGTGCAGGCGGCGACCTGGAGCGAGGCCGCGGTCAGCACGGAGCCGCCGACGTTGTGCGGGGCCACGAGCACGTAGTGGGTCTCGGCGGTCGCGGCGAGCTTGCGGGTCTCCAGGATGCCGCCGATGTGCCCCAGGTCGGGCTGGATGATGTCCGCGGCCTGCGACTCGAACAACTCCCGGAACTCGATCCGGTCGTGGATGCGCTCGCCGGTGGCGATCGGCAGGTCCACCTTCTCCGCGACCTTCGCCAGCGCCTTGAGGTTCTCCGGCGGCACCGGCTCCTCCAGCCAGGCGGGCCGGTACGGAGCCAGCTCGCGCGCCAGCCGCACCGCCGTGGACGGGCTGAACCGCCCGTGCATCTCCAGCATCAGCTCGGCCTCGGGGCCGATGGCGTCCCGTACCGCCTCGATCAGCGACACCGCGTACAGCGTCTGCTCGTGGTCGAGCTCGAAGTGGCCGGTGCCGAACGGGTCGATCTTCAGCGCCCGGTAGCCGCGCGCCACGACCTCCTGGGCCGCCTTGTGGTACGCCTCCGGGGTGCGCTCGGTGGTGTACCAGCCGTTCGCGTAGGCCTTGACCCGGTCGGTGACCCTGCCGCCGAGGAGCTGCCAGACCGGAACGCCCAGCGCCTTGCCCTTGATGTCCCAGCAGGCCATCTCCACGCAGGCGATGCCCGACATCACGATCTCGCCGGCCCGGCCGTAGTCCCCGTACTTCATCCGGCGCACCAGGTCCTCGACCGCGAACGGATCGGAACCGGCGATGTGGTTCGCCTCCGCCTCGCGGAGGTACCCCACGAGCGCGTCGGTGCGGCCGAGCATGCGTGTCTCGCCGACACCGGTGAGGCCCTCGTCGGTGTGGACCCGGACGTAGGTGAGGTTGCGCCAGGGCGTCCCGACCACATGCGTGCTGATTCCCGTAATACGCACGACAGTTGTCCCTTGACTTGTTCGATATTTCGTCACGCGTTCGAAATGGTGGCGTGACCGTATTCACGTTGGCTGGAGGGTGTCAATGGGTCGGACGGGTGGGTCTTCGATCACGGCCATGGGGTCTTCGGTCACGGTCATTGCGCCGCGAACCGCGCGCCCCCTACTCTGTGTTCGTCATACCGATCATTGATCGAAGTTTCGGACATGTGGGTGGGAGGCCGACCATGGGGCGACTGGTGCCGGCGGTGACCAGGGCGCTGGACATACTCGAACTGTTCCTGGAAGGGGACGGGACGTACTCCGCGCCCGAGATCACCCGCACACTCCAACTGCCGCGCACCACCGTGCACGAGCTGCTCACCACCCTCGCCGCCCGCTCCTACCTGGTGCCGGTGCCGGAGCAGCCGGGCCGCTACCGGCTGGGCGTGCGCACCTACCAGCTCGGCAGCCGCTACGCCGAACAGCTGGACCTCGCGGCCGAGGGGCAGCAGGTCGCCCGCGAGGTCGCCGAGACCTGCGACGAGACCGTCCATGTGGCCATCCTTGAGGACACCGACGTCATATACATCGCCAAGGTGGACTCCACCCATGCCGTGCGCATGGTCTCGGCCGCGGGCCGCAGGCTCCCCGCCCACTGCACGTCGGTCGGCAAGATGCTGCTGGCCTCGCTGCCGCTGACGGAGCTCGAAGCCCGCATGGCGGGACGCGAGTTCGCCGCGATGACCCCCGACAGCATCACCGACCCGGAGGAGTTGCTCGCCGCGCTCGCCGGGATCCGGGAGGCGGGCATCGCGTCCGAGCACCGCGAGTCCAATCCGGACGTGAGCTGCGTGGCCGCGCCGGTACGGGACAGCGCGGGCCGCGTCGTCGCGGCGCTGTCCATCTCCGTGCCGATGATCCGCTGGAGCGAGGAGCGCGAACGGGAGCTGGCCGAGCTGGCCGCCAAGGGCGCGGGCGACCTCTCGGTCCGCCTCGGCCACCGGGGCGGACGGTGACGCCCGGCCCGACGGCGGGACGGGTGCGGGCGAGGGCGTACGACGTCGCGGTGCGGGAGGCGGCCGAGCTCGGTGAGGGCCCCACCTGGGACGCGGCGGCCGACCGGCTGATCTGGGTCGACATCCTCGGCTCGCGCGTCCACACCTACGCGCCCGGGGACGGCCGCCGCACCGTCATGGCCACCGAGCAGCACGTCGGCGCGGCGAAGCCCCGGCGCGGAGGCGGCCTGGTGGTCAACCTCAGGGACGGCGTCGGCCTGTACGGACCTGAGGGGGCGTCCTTCTCCTGGCTGGTGCGCAACCCGGTGCCGGGCCGCCGGGGCAACGACGCCGCCGTCGCCCCGGACGGGTCGCTGTGGGCGGGCACCATGGCGTACGACGAGCGGCCCGGCGGCGGCAGTCTCACCCGGATCGCCCCGGACGGCACCGCCACCGAGCAGCTCGGCGAGGTCGCCGTCAGCAACGGCACGGGCTGGAGCCCGGACGGCAGGCTCGTCTACTACATCGACAGCCCCACGCGTCGCGTCGACGTCTTCGACAGCGCGGAGGGCGGGGGCGTCTGCGCCGTGAACAGGCGGCCGTTCGCCGAGATCGAGCAGGGCGCCGGGTTCCCCGACGGGCTCACCGTCGACGCGGACGGCTGCGTCTGGGTCGCCCTCTGGGGCGGCGCCGCGATCCGCCGCTACACCCCGGACGGACGCCTCGACCGCACCGTCGGGCTGCCGGTGCGCCGGCCCACCGCATGCGCCTTCGGCGGCCCCGGACTGCGGGACCTCTACATCACCACGGCCCGCACCGGTCTGGACCGCCCGCACCCCCTCTCCGGCTCGCTGCTGGTACTGCCGGACGCGGGCCAGGGCCTGCCCGGCGTGCCGTTCGCCGGCTGACACGCAACCCGCGTACCGCCCGCCCAGGCACCGGACCCCCGGTGCCGGGGCGGCGTCGTCTCCGCGGCCGTGCCTCCTTGCGTGCCGTATCCGATTGAGTCCGTTTCCTTGCCCGAGTGTGTTTACTTCCCCGCAGCGTCTGCGTAATGTGACGCCAGAACCACAGCTTCGGGCATGGAAACGGATGTAAACCCACATGTACGCAGCGGAGCGCCAGCAGGAGATCCTGCGTCTCGCCCGGGAGAGCGGCCGGGTCGACGTGCTGTCCCTCGCGGAGGAGTTCCAGGTCACCGCCGAGACCGTGCGGCGCGACCTGAAGGCCCTCGACCGCGCCGGGCTGGTGCGCCGCGTCCACGGGGGCGCCATCCCCGCGGGCCGCCTCGACTTCGAGCCCGACCTCGCCGAACGCGACGCCGTCGCCGCCGAGGAGAAGGACCGCATCGCGCAGGCCGCGCTCGCCGAACTGCCGACCGACGGCAGCGTGATCCTCGACGCCGGCACCACCGCCGCCCGCCTCGCCGCCGCCATCCCCGTGGAGTCCACCCTCACGGTCGTCACCCACGCCCTGCCCGTCGCGGCCCGGCTCGCCGACCACCCCGGCATCACGCTCCACCTCGTCGGCGGCCGGGTACGGCACCGCACGCGCGCGGCGGTCGACGCCTGGGCGCTGCGCGCCTACGGCGAGATCAACGCCGACGTCGTCTTCCTCGCCACCAACGGTTTCTCGCCCGATGGCGGCCTGACCACCCCCGACCTGGCCGAGGCCGCCGTCAAACGCGCCGCGATCGCGGCCGCCCGCCGGGTCGTGCTCCTCGCCGACTCCAGGAAGTTCGGCAAGGAGCACTTCGCCCGCTTCGGCGACCTCTCCGAGGTGGACCTGCTCATCACGGACACCGGGCTCAGCCCCGACGACGCCCTCGCCATCGAGCGGCAGGGCACGGAAGTAGTACGCGCATGATCCTCACCATCACCCCGAACCCGAGCCTGGACCGCACCTACGAGCTGCCGGGGCTGGACCGCGGCGCCGTGCTGCGGTCCACGGCCGACCGGGTCGACCCCGGCGGCAAGGGCGTCAACGTCTCCCGTGCGGTCGCCGCCGCCGGCCACCGCACGGTCGCCGTCGTGCCGTTGGGCGGGCCGGAGGGCGCCCTGCTCGCCCGGCTCCTCGGCGACCTGGGCATCGAGGCCGCCGGGGTCCAGGTCACCGGCAGCACGCGCGTCAACATCACCCTCGTCGAGCCCGACGGCACCCTCACCAAGGTCAACGCGGCAGGACCCGAGATCACGGCGGGGGAGTCGGAGACCCTGCTGGAGACCGCACGCTCCCACTCGGCCGCCGCCGACTGGATCGCCTGCTGCGGCAGCCTGCCGCGCGGCCTGCCGCCCCAGTGGTACGCCGAATTGGTCGCCCGCGTCCACCGGGCAGGAGCCCGGATCGCCCTCGACACCTCCGGCGCGGCCCTGACCGCCGCACTCGCCGAACAGCCCGATGTGGTCAAGCCGAACGCCGAGGAGCTCGCCGAGGCCGTCGGCCGCCCGCTGGTCACCGTCGGCGACGCGGTCAAGGCGGCGGAGGAACTGCGCGAGCGCGGCGCCCAGGCCGTCCTCGCCAGCCTGGGCCCGGACGGCCAACTGCTGGTCGACGGCACGGGCACGCACTTCGGCAGCGCACGCGTCGCCGCCGTCCGCAGCAACGTCGGCGCCGGCGACGCCTCGCTGGCCGGCTTCCTGGCCGCGGGCGGCACGGGACCGGCGGCGCTCGCCGCGGCCGTCGCCCACGGCGCGGCCGCGGTCCAGCTGCCGGGCAGCGCCATGCCGACCCCCGCCGATCTCGACCTGTCCGCCGTCACCACGACCGCGGACATCCCCGTGGACCGCGTGCTGACGGAGCCGGCGCCGTGACCGCCCGCCGCGTCGGCCGTCGTACGGTCCCGGCCATCCGGGGCCGCCCCTAACGCCCCTGCCCCCACGAGCCTGGTCGGCGCACCCCCCATGCCCTGACCACCAGCCCTGCCCCCCACGCCTTGAGTCCCCACTCCCCCAGGCCGCCTGTCGCGGGGCGGTCCGCGAGCAAGGATCCGTGCAATGAGTGAGTTGATCACCGAGGAGCTGGTCGATCTCGACCTGTCCGCCGAGACGAAGGAAGCGGCCGCCCGCTCGCTCGCCGAGCGCATGGTTGCCGTAGGCCGCGTCACCGACCTCGACGGCTTCCTGGCCGACGTGGCGGCGCGCGAGGCCCAGATGCCGACCGGTCTGGACGGCGGCATCGGCATCCCCCACTGCCGCAGCGAACACGTCACAGCCCCCACGCTGGCCTTCGGCCGCAGCGGCCGGGGCATCGACTTCGGCGCCTTCGACGGACCCGCCGACCTGATCTTCCTGATAGCCGCCCCGGCCGGGGCCGACGACGCTCACCTGACGATCCTCTCCAGCCTGGCCCGACGCTTGATGGACGCCGACTTCACCGGCGTCCTGCGCGCGGAGCGGGACCCGGCCGCGGCCGCCGCCCTCATCCGCGGCGAGCAGCCGACGCCGCCTGAGACGGCGGCAGCGACGGAGCAGCCGGTCGCGGAGCCGCGCGGCGCCGAGGCCTCCACCGCGTCCCCCGGCGGGGCGCAGGCCGGCGCCCCGCTGCGGCTCGTCGCCGTGACCTCGTGCCCCACCGGCATCGCCCACACCTACATGGCCGCGGAGTCCCTCCGGAAGGCCGCCGAGGCCGAGGGCGTCGAGCTGGTCGTCGAGACCCAGGGCTCGGCCGGGTTCAGCAGGCTCGACCCCGCCGTGATCGCCGCCGCCGACGGCGTGGTCCTCGCGCACGACGTCCCGGTACGGGAGAAGGACCGGTTCGCCGGGAAGCCCACCGTGGACGTCGGGGTGAAGGCCGCCATCAACCGCCCCGCCGAACTCATCGCCGAGGTACGGCAGAAGGCCGCGCGCGGGGAGGGGACGGCCCCCGCCGCGGCCCCGGCGCCCATGGACGCCGCGGGCGAACCCGGCGAGCACTTCGGGACCCGGCTGCGCACGTGGCTGATGACGGGCGTCAGCTACATGGTGCCGTTCGTCGCCGCGGGCGGCTTGCTCATCGCCCTGGCCTTCGCCATCGGCGGCTACAAGATCGACAAGGCCCCCTCGGTCGCCGAGCACTTCGTATGGACCGACCACTCCAGCTGGGCCGCGCTGCTCTTCCAGATCGGCGCCGCCGCGTTCGGCTTCCTCGTCCCGATCCTCGCCGGATACATCGCCTACGGCATGGTCGACCGCCCCGGCCTCGTCCCCGGCATCGTCGGTGGCGCCATCGCGGTCACCATCGAGGCGGGCTTCCTCGGCGGCCTCGTCGCCGGTCTCCTGGCAGGCGCGGTGGTGATGGCGATCCAGCGCGTCGACGTACCCGCGGTCCTGCGCGGCATCATGCCCGTGGTCGTGATCCCGCTGATCTCCTCCGCGGTCGTCGGCTTCCTGATGTTCGTCGTCGTCGGAAAGCCGATCGCCTCCGCGCAGTCCGCGCTGACCGACTGGCTGAACGGGCTCTCCGGCGGCAACGCGGCCCTCCTCGGCATCGTCCTCGGCCTGATGATGTGCTTCGACCTCGGCGGCCCCGTCAACAAGGTGGCGTACGCCTTCGCCGTCGGCGGCCTGACCGACGCGACCGACAACAACCTCAAGATCATGGCTGCCGTGATGGCCGCGGGCATGGTCCCGCCGCTGGCCATGGCGCTCGCGACGACCGTGCGCGGCAGGCTGTTCACGCAGACCGAGCGGGAGAACGGCAAGGCCGCCTGGGTGCTCGGCGCCTCGTTCATCAGCGAGGGTGCCATCCCCTTCGCGGCGGCCGACCCGCTGCGGGTGATCCCCTCCGCCATGGCGGGCGGCGCCGTCACCGGCGCCCTGTCGATGACCTTCGGCTGCACCCTGCGGGCCCCGCACGGCGGCATGTTCGTGGTGCCGCTGATCGGACAGCCGCTGCTCTACGTGGTCGCGATCGCCGCCGGTACGGCCGTCAGCGCCGGCCTCGTCATCGTCCTCAAGGGCATGCGCGGCACGGCCGGGCCGAGGAACCGGCCGCCGCCACCGTGCCGGAGCCGGCGACCACGGCACCGTCCGCGGCCTGAGGCGGCCGACCCTCAGGCTGCCCAGCCCCGAGGCGCCCCGAAGCCCGCAGGGCCGGGCCACCCAGGTCCCATCCCATTCCAAATCCCTTCCACCCTTAGGAGAGATCCCATGCCCCAGCGCACCGTGACCGTAGGCTCCCGCAGCGGGCTGCACGCCCGTCCGGCCTCGCTGTTCGTCCAGGCCGCCGCCCGCCAGCCGGTCAGGGTGACCGTCGCCCGCGACGGCCGCGACCCGGTCGACGCCCGGAGCCTGCTCTCCGTACTGGCGCTGGGCGCCCGGCACGGCGACGCCGTGGTGCTGGCCGCCGAGGGCGACGGCGCCGAGGCGGCCATCGAGGAGCTGGCCGCCCTGCTCGCCGCCGACCTCGACGCCAAGGAGTAGCGGTGACAGCTGTGATGACCGGCGTCGCCGGGGTGCTCAGCGCGTACCGGTGAGGACCGGCAGCGACTCGGGGTGGCGGGCGACGGCGACGCGGTAGGGGAGCGCGGAGCCGTCGGCCGCCAGCCGCAGGTCGGGCAGGCGGCGGAACAACTCCGTGAGGGTGGCCTCCAGAACCAGCCGGCCCAGGGCGGCCCCGGCGCAGTAGTGCGGCCCGTGGCCGAACGTCAGATGTCCCGCCGGAGCGTCCCGGGCGAGGTCCAGCTGTTCGGGGTTCGGCCACGTCCGGGGGTCGAGGTTCGCCGCCTTGAAGGAGAAGACGACGACGTCGCCGCGCGCCACGTCGCATCCGGCGATGCGCAACGGCTCGGTGGCGAACCGGTAGTTGCTGCCGGAGAACGGGGCCGACAGGCGCAGCACCTCCTCCAGCACCCGCCGGCTCCCTGCCGCGTCCCCGACCAGCCGGTGCCTGGCCTGCGGGTTGCGCAGCAGATGCAGGCTGCCGGAGGAGGCGGAGGCGATGGTGGAGTCCAGCGCGGCGAACATGGCGCTGATGAGCATGCCCACCAGATCCTGCCGGTCGGGGACGGCGCCGGAGCGGTACGCCCGCAGCGCCGAGGTGGCGATGTTGTCCGCCGGATCGTGTTCCGCCTCCGCCAGCGCCGCCCGGATGTGGGCGGACAGGCGTGCGGCCGCGTCGAGCATGTGCGGCGCCTGCGGGTGATCGGTGCTGCTGAGTACGCGCACCAGGCCGGCGGCGTCCACCCGGCGCCGCGGGGGGATGCCGATGAGGTCACCGGCCACGTTGGTGGCGATGGGCAGGATGTAGTCCGTGACCAGGTCCGCCTCGCGGCGCCGGGTCAGCGCTTCCAGCGCCTCGGCGACGGTGCGGTGGACGAGCGGCGCGCGGCGCCGCACCGCCGCCTTGTGCAGCTGCTGGGTGAAGATCGCGCGAAGTCGGCGGTGCTCGGTGTGGTCGCGGCTGAGGGGACTGGGCAGGACGGTGAGGAAGTCGGTGGCGTAGCGCATGTGTGGCATGCCGTGGTGCGAAGGCAGCACGGAGCGGGCGTCGTTGACCAGGCGCCGGTCGTTGAGCCACTGGCGGGCCACGTCGTGTCTGAGGACCAGCCAGCCGGGGAACCCGGCGGGCGTCGGGGCCAGCCTGACCGGGCCCCGGCTGTGCAGACTGCGGTAGAAGGGAAACGCCCGCGGCTCGCTGCTGCAGGGCAGGAGCCGGCCGGCCGCCCGCTCCGAGCGGCCCGGCGCTGCGGGGGCGGCGGGCGCGGCGGGGACGGCGTACGGGCAGGCGGTGGTGTTCACAGCCGGATCACCATCAGGCCTGTGCTGGTGCCCGCTGCCAGGCCGACGAGCGCGATCAGGTCGCCGGGCCGGGCCTTGCCGGTCTCCATCGCCCGTACCAGCTGGAGCGGCAGCGAGGCCGAGGCGACGTTGCCGTGCCGGGGCAGGGTGAGGATCAGCCGGTCGGCGGGGATGCCGGGGTCCTCCGGATACCGCTCGACGTCCGCGACGGCGACCTGGTGCACCCCGACGAACGCGAAGTCCGCCCACCCCAGGCCGAGTTCGTCCAGCAGCGGTTGCAGGGAGCCCCAGCCGAGCCCGTCGATGCTCCTGCGCAGCCGGGAGCCGTCCATCTCGAAGTACGCCCGCTCCTGGTCGGGATCGCGGGCGACCGTGCCGCCGAAGCGGAAGGTGGCCGAGTCCCACGCGGCCGAGTCGGCGGCGAACCGGCTGCCGAGCACTCCCGGAGCCGAGGGGGAGGTGTTCGCCCCCGCCCTGAGCAGCAGGGCGGCGCCCGCGTCGGAGAACCCGTAGGAGGCGAACGAGCGGAAGAACGTCGCGTTGTCGCCCACCCGTAACCGGGCGGTCAGGGACGGCGCCTCGCCGCAGGTGATCAGCACCGTGCGGTAGCGGCCCGCGGCGATGAGCGCGGCGGCGACCTCCATGCCGTTCAGCACGCTGTTGCAGGCGTTCTTCACATCGAAGGCCGGGCAGGTCAGACCGAGTTTGGCCGCCACGATGTGGCCGGTCGCGGGCTCCGCCATGTCCTGACTGCCCGCCGCGAAGATCATCAGCTCCACGTCCCCGACGGACGCGCCGCTCTCTGCCAGCGCCTTGCGCGCCGCGGCCACGGCGAGGTCCGACGCCTGCTGGTCGGGCGCGACCAGATGCACTCCTTCCACACCGGTCAGCCGGCGCACCAGTCCTGCGGGAGGGACGAAGGGGGCGCTGGCCGCGGCGATCTGCGCTTCGCGCTCGGCGATGTCGATCCAGCGCTCCGCCAGGTGAACGGCCGCTCCCGCCACACAGGCCCTCATGTCGGTCATCTGCCCGACCGTAGTGACCCGCACGTCGCGCCCTCGGCAGCCATCGCCGCACCGGCCGCCCCTTTCACCCGTAAAGCGGATGATCGGCTATACGGATTTTATGATGAATTACGGGGGTGGATGCGGAGGCCGCCCACTCCGCCTTCGGGTCGTCGGCCCGCTCCAGAAGGCGGCCGATCCACGGGGCGTCGGCCGTGCCGGGCGTCACGCGTCCTCATCTGCCTCCTGCCACCCCAAGCGGACGACTATGTACCCCTCTCCCGGCCCCGGCGGCCGGGTCCACGACCGGGTAGTGACGGTGTGGAGACGACCGTGGGTCAGGGTGAAGCGCGGCAGCGAGACGCCGAACTCGGCGGCGATCGCCTCCAGAGCGCGGCGCTCACCCAGGCGTGCTGCGTCCGCGTCCGAGGTATCCGCGTCCACGGTATCCGCGTCCGAGGTGCCCTCAGTCGCTTCCGGAGCGAAGAGGCGGTCAGGGTCCAGCGCCGCCGGTATCGTCCCGCTCCGGCGGATCGTCGTGCCCTGGATCGTGAACGCATAGGCCTCCTCGCCGTTCTCCGCGACGGAGAGGTGGAACAGCTCGGGGGACCCGTGCGATGCGGCGGGAGCACTCCAGACCACGACCGCGCGGCCACCACGCGAGGCGGCGACGGCCGGGGAGGTGAACCGCCGCTCGTCGAAGGGGCTCGGCCATTCGTCGAAGGCGAAGCTCCAGCCCGGCCCGGCGCGGCCGACGGAGGCCAGTGCCTTGTCGTCGTACGACGAGCTCCCCCGGCCGCTCCGCAGCTCCCAGCGCGCGTCCGATGTCATCGGCTCGTGCAGCACCGCGTTCTCGTCGGCGCCGACGAGGGCGGGCAGGTCGGCCGGGTCCACGCCCTCCACCAAGATGAAGCGGTACGACTCAGGGCTCCTGCCCGGTTCCGGCTCCGCCAGCCACGCCAGGCCCCCGGGGTCGAGGTCCATCGTGGGTGCCGGAGCTTCGCCCGGCTCCCCGCCCCTGGTGGTGGCCAGCAGCTCCCGGCCCCGCTCCGGCGTGACCAGCGGGCCGAGGACGGGGTCGGCCAGCAGGCCGAGCGGCGCGAGGTGGTCGGGGCCCAGCGGCCGCCACCGCGGCAGCGCGGCGAGCAGCGTCCGCCACGCCGCGTCCGCCGCGCCCCAGCGCGCCTGCTCCCGCGCCCTGTCCACGGCCCGCCCGAACGGGCCTGACGCGGTGTAGCGGTAGCTCCCCTTCCGAACCTGCCGGAGTATCCCGTCCGCCGCCTCGCGCACCTCGTCGGATGCGCCCCGCACGTGATACGACCACATCTCCGCGTCATGCCCGTTCTCCACATGGTCCACCGCCAGCACGGGCAGCACCTCGGGGGCGTACACCGGGTCCGCGGCGAGTTCGTCGAGGTCCACCATGGAGGTGTGGCCCTGCAGGCGCCGGATCTGGTCGCACAGCGCCCGCGCCCGGGGCCTGCCGTACTCCGCCGCCTCCGCGAAGGCCGTCTCGGCCCGCTCGTACTCCCCGCGCAGCGCCTCCCGCCGCGCGTCCTCGACGGCCGCGTCCAGCTTCCGCGTCGTGTCGTTGGCGAACTCATTCTCCGGGCGGTCCGCGCGCAGCATGTGGAACTCCCGGTACATGTCCTCCATGAACTCCCGGAAAGACGCGTACCGTTCCGGCGGCATGGCAGCCCAGCTCTTGTAGCAGTACACGGCCCACTCGCCGCCGTCGCCCACGTCCCCCGGATCCAGCAGCACGTACACCGAGTCCGACTCCACGTCCAGCTGCAGCGCGCGGTCCCACATGCCGGCCTCCAGGACCTCCTCCGGCAGGGAGTCCTCGTCCAGGTCCTCCTGGTACATCTCGCCGAGCCCGGACTCGTCCTCGTGCCAGCGGGCCTCCTCGGTGCCGGCGAGCAGCCAGACGAAGCCGCCCGCGTGCCGCCACCCATCACTGACCTCGAGGAATGCCCGGTACGACGGTGGCAGCCGGTGGCCGAGCCGCTCTTCCGTCGCCGCTATCCGCGCGCCGGACGCGGGCGGGAAGCCCAGCCAGCGGTCGCGCCGGGCCTCCGCGTCGTCCTCGTCCTGTCCGTGGGGCGACTCGTCAGGGTCGTACGAGTCCGCCCACTCCTCGCTCCACCGGGTCAGGAAGGACTGCCAGTCGAAGGTCGTTTCCGTCATGTCAGTGATGGTTCCACCCACCACTGACAACCCCCTTGTCCCGTACGTCAGTCCAGCGGCGCCGCGGGCGCCGCGCGCCCCGGACCGGCCTCGGCGACGTGCGGCAGGACGTCCTCCAGTTCCTGCAGCAGCCGCCGCTTCGGCCGCGCCCCGACCAGTTCCTTGACCAGCTCGCCGTCGCGGTAGACCTGCAGGGTGGGGGCGGCGAGGACGTTGCGGGCGACCATCGTGGCCGGGTTCTCGTCGGTGTTGAGCTTGGCGACGGTCAGGCGGTCCGCCTCCTCGCGGGCGATCTCGTCGAGGACCGGCGCGAGCTGCCGGCACGGGCCGCACCAGGGCGCCCAGAACTCGACGAGAACGGGCCGCGTGCTGCGCAGGACCAACTGGTCGAAGGTGTCGTCGGTCACGGTGACGACGGCGGGCTGTGTGGTGGTCACGGTTGATGTCCTCTGCTTTCGGGCGGTCAGGTCGGGACCCGGCCGGAGGTCAGGGCGGGACCCGAACGCCGGGTCGGGACCCGGATGTCAGGTGGGCCCGTCCCGGAAGCCGGGCCGGGATCATGCCGAAGTCAGGGGGAGAACGCGCAGCGCGGCTCGGCCGCCCGGGACTCGACAGCCAGCTCCAGCTGCGCCGCCACCCGCTCGCGCACCTCGCCGAGTCGCGCGATGCACGCGTCGAGCTCGGCGAGCTTGCGCCGGTATACGGCGATCGAGTCGGGGCAGCGGTCGCCCGCCTCGTGCCCGCCGCGCAGGCACTCCACGAACGGCCGGGTGTCCTCGAGACCGAAGCCGAGGTCCAGCAGCGAGCGGATCTCCCGCACCATCCGCAGGTCCTCGTCTCCGTACTCGCGGTAGCCGTTGGCGGCCCGCCGGGCCCGCAGCAAACCCTGCGCCTCGTAGTAGCGCAGCGACCGCGTGCTGACCCCGGTCCGCTCGGCCAGTTCCCCGATCCGCATGGCGGCTCCTCCCTGGTTCACCCGAGACGCTAGACCTTGACGCCGGTGTCAACGCCAGCGCCGGGGACCAGCCTGCCACCGGGCGGCCGCCCGACCGCCACCGGGACCACCGCCCGACCGCCGCCGGGGGGGCGACCCGGACCAGGACGACCGTATTGCGCCAGGCTCGCCAACTCGACGGCCACGGGCCCCTTCCCATACGGCGGCGCCATGCCCGACAACCACTTCGGTCTGGTCGACGGCGGCCGGATGTCCCTCCGCACGCGGCTGGAACCGCTGGGCGCAGGGGACCACTGGGCCGCGTCCCGGTACCACGCACGCGTGGTGGGCGCGGCGGGGGACGGCCGTACGCCAGACGGGCTGGCCGGCGGCGGACGGGGCCGCACCCTGGGCGGCCCGGCCCCGCTCCACACGCTGACGGACGTGACGGTCGTACGGTCCCCGACGGCGCGCACGAGGTGACGGTCGACTGGGTGAACGGCCCGACCCACCGGGCCCGCCTGACGCTTGAGACGGTCCGCGTCGACGACTGACTGGATGAGGGCCTGTCCGTTTACGTCCCGAAGCGTTCCAGAGCCGACCGGGTCAGGCCAGCTCGTCTGCGAGCAGGTCCATCAGGAGACCGTCCTGCCAGGCGCCCGTCCGATGGTCGCGCGCGTACGCTCGCATGATCCCCACAGGTTTGAACCCGACCTTGCTGTAACAGCGGATCGCCGCGGTGTTGGCCGCGGCGGGATCGATGGTCAGCCGGTGATGGCCGCGTTCCCGCACCAGCCACTGAGCCAGCGTGCGTACCGTGTCGGCACCGAGTCCCTTCCCGTGATGCCTTGCCGACAGGAAGATATCGATGCCGGCATGGCGGAACTCGGGATCGGTCTCCTCGTCGAACTGGACGGCGCCGATGACCTCACCCCCGAAAACGACGGCCAGCATGTCCTCATAGTCCTCCGGGGGCGACCACCACGCCGCGACTTCCGGTTCTCTGACGATCCTGTCGAGAATCTCGGCATCGCCATCCGTCACCGATCGCAGCACGACCTCGTTCCCATGAAGTTCCATGCCCTCATTCTCCCTGGATAGCGGTGAAGGCGCTCCCTGTTTTTCGAACGCTTCGGGTCGTATTGCTCGTCTCCCGTCTCATTCAGGGCAGTGGGCTATGACGCGGCCCAACTTTCCGGCCTGAGAGGTGTTTACGAGTCGACTCGCTTGCTGGCCGCGCTTGGAAGTCAGCCGCTCCAGCAGCCCCGGGATCTCCTCGGGGCGGGGTTCGGGCTGCTCGCGGAGTTGGTCAAGAGCAGCCGGGATCGGGGATGACGCGTCGGCAGGCACGGTCTTCCACTCGGATCACGGGGCGTCGAGAACTCCATGATCTTCGAAGCCCGTGCGCGGGCCGGCCCCAGCTCCGGTGACGCGCGGCGCGCACCTGCGCGAGCTGCCTGGCCTCCCTCGACGAACAGCGCTGTGGGCAGGTCGGACAACGCCTGGATCCGCACCTAACCGAGTGCCGGCGGGTGCTCGGCTGGACGGCGTCCCCAGGCCGAGATCAGCGGCGCGAGTGTCAGGTCGAGTGTGCCCGCGTGGATGGCGGCCAGGTGCGCGTCGATCTCGGCGTCGTCGGCCAGGCCGGCCGCGAGCAGCTCGCCGCGCACGTGCCGGATGGTCGCCGCCTCCAGCCGGTCGCAGGCCGGCCCGCCGACCGGGAAAGAGCCCCCCGCGGCGACATCTACCAAGCCGGCCTCACGCAATGCCCGCGGCAGTGTCCGGCCGTAGCGCAGGTCCGCGCCGCGGCGCGTCAGCAGCTCCCGGACCGCGTCACGCAGCCGGTTGGCCCGCCGCTGCGCCGGGCCGCTGTCGTCCAGGCATGCAAGTGGCTGCAGAGCGGTATCGGCGTCCTCGACCAGCAGCCAGCCGCCGGGCCGCAGCGCCGCCGCCATCGTGGCCAACGCCCGAGCCCGGTCGGGTACATGGACCAGCACGAGCCGAGCGTGCACCAGATCGAACGTCCCCGGCTCCGGGGGCGGATCAGCGGCGACGTCGTGCTGGCGCACCTCGTACCCGTCGCCTGCCGTCAGCCACGACGGGTCGATGTCCGTGGCCAGCACGTGCCCGGTCGGACCGACGGCCGCCGCGAGCGCCTCCGGGATACTGGGGCCACCGGCCCCCACTTCCCAGCAGCGCGAGCCAGCCCTGACCCCCAGTCGATCGAAGTGCCCGCGCGTCACACCGTCGAACAGCTCGGCCAGCCAAACGAATCGCTCGCCCGCCTCGGCGCGCGCGTTGTCCAGCAGGTACCCGCGGGCGGGAGCGGACTCTCCACCGAGCGCGGTAGTCCCGCCTGTCGTATCCGGTCGGACACCGACGTGCGGCGGGCGGGGCGAGGAGGTCATGACTACATGGTCAACCTTCCCAGGCCACCAGCGCCACGACGACGGGAGAGGGATGTCTCACACAGCCGGCCAACCCCGCACGTCCTACGCACGGTTCTGCACCGTGACGTGCCGGAAGGGGTACATGTATTCGGCCCCCACAGCCATGTCGAGCGCGGCGAGACCAAGGTGGGCGTGGTCGGGTTCAGCCTGCCGGACAACGAGAACGCCACGTCGTTCGAACTGCGCGGTCCCACGAAGGAAGCCTCCATGGACACCGACCGATTCGCCTGTGTTCCGGTCAGGGCCCCGGACCGGACCGCGGGCTGACGAACAAGCACCCGAGCCGAGGCCGGGTGCTCGCCGTCGGCAGTCCGTCGGTGGTGTTCAGTGGGCGTCGGCGTCCTCGGGCGTGCTGCGTGCCAGGGCGGCCAGGGTGTCCAGCGCGGCGCCCAGCACATCCGGCGGGGGCGAGGCCAGGCCGATGCGCACCGCGCCGGGGGCCCGCCCGCTGCCGACCACGAACGCGGCGGCGGGGGTGACCGCGATGCCCCGGCGGGCGGCGGCGGCCACGAAGGTCTCGGCCCGCCACGGTGGCGGCAGTTCCCACCAGCAGTTGTAGGCGGCCGGGTCGGCGCACAAGGTGCCACCGGCCAGCCGGGTGGCCGCGATGCGCTGCCGGGCCGCGGCGTCCTCCCGTTTGGCGTGCACGATACGGGTCACCGTGCCGTCCCCGATCCAGCGGGTGACGGCGTCCAGCGCGAAGCGGGTCGCCGTCCAGCCTCCGGAGCGCAGCGCCGCCCCGATCTGCTCGGCGAGCGGTGC
This sequence comes from Streptomyces sp. XD-27, assembly GCF_030553055.1. NCBI lineage: Bacteria > Bacillati > Actinomycetota > Actinomycetes > Kitasatosporales > Streptomycetaceae > Streptomyces > Streptomyces sp. XD-27. The sequence goes on along the minus strand of NZ_CP130713.1, from coordinate 231,092 downwards.
CGGGGTCACCGCGAATCCGGTGGTGAGGCCGGGGGCCAGCCGTTTGGAGAAGCTGTCGACCAGGATCGTGCGGTCCGGGGCGTAGCCGGCCAGCGGCGGCGGCCCGTCCCGGAGAAACGCCCAGACGGTGTCCTCGATGGCGTACAGGTCCAGTCGGTGCAGGGCGTCCGCGAGTTCGGCGCGGCGTGTGGCGGACATGGTCGTGCCGAGCGGGTTGTGCAGGGTCGGCTGGAGGTAGACGGCGTGCGTCCGGGCGACCCGGCAGGCGGTGACGAGGGCGTCCGGCCGCAGTCCGTCCGTGTCGGTGGCCAGCGGCACGAGGGTGACGCCCAGCCGGGCGGCGACGGCCTTGACCACGGGGTAGGTCAGTTCCTCGACGCCGAGCCGCCCGCCGGGCGGGACGAGGGCGGCGATGGCGGCGGCGATGGCCTGCCGGCCGTTTCCGGCGAACAGCACCCGGCTCGGGTCGGGCGCCCAGCCGGGCCTGGTGAGCAGCGCGGCGACGGCGTCCCGGGCGGCGGGGGTGCCGGTCGCGGCGACCGGGCGCAGCGCGGCGGCCAGCAGGTCGGGGCGGAGCAGCGGTGCCAGCCCGGCCGCCAGCAGCTCCGACTGGCCCGCGATCGCCGGGTAGTTGAGTTCCAGGTCGATGCGCTGGGCGGCAGGTTCGGCCAGGGCCGGGCCCGGGACGGGGGGTTCGGCGCGGACGAAAGTGCCGCGGCCGACCTCGCCCACCACCAGGCCGCGGCGGACGAGTTCGCGGTAGACGCGGCCCGCGGTGGAGTTGGCGATGCCGTGGGCGCGGGCGAAGGCCCGCTGGGTGGGCAGCCGGTCGCCGGGGCGCAGCCGCCCCGCCGCGATGTCCTCGGCCACCGCGTCCGCCGCGTGCCGGTAGTCCTCCATCGTCCGCTCCCGTCTCGGGCATTGCCCCGTATTGCACCGAGGGCAAAGTTATCATTGCACTCACCCGGTGGCCCGCCTAGCATCCACTCAACAGGGTCTGGCGAACGGGGAACTGATGAATACAGCGCTGGTGAACGGCATATCGATCGGGTACGACGACGAGGGGCCCCGGGACGGCGCGACACCTCTGCTGCTGGTGCACGGGCACCCCTTCGACCGGTCCATGTGGCGGCCCCAGCTCGCCGAGGCGGCCCGCGCCGGGCACCGCGTCATCGCCCCCGATCTGCGCGGCTACGGAAGCTCCGCGGTGGTGCCGGGCACCACCCCGTTCTCCGACTTCGCGGCGGACCTCGCCGGGCTGCTGGACCACCTGGGGATCGACGGCGTGGTGCTCGGCGGCCTGTCGATGGGCGGCCAGATCGCGATGGAGTTCCAACGGCTCCATCCCGACCGGGTGCGGGGGCTGCTGCTCGCCGACACCTCCGTGGAGCCGGAGACCGAGGAGGGCAGGGCGCGGCGCCACGCCATGGCGGACCGGCTGCTGCGGGAGGGCATGGGCCCGTACGCCGACGAGGTGCTGGACATGATGGTGGCGCCGTACAACATCGAGGCGCTGCCGGATGTCGCCACGCATGTGCGCCTGATGATGGGCGGCACCCGGCCGGAGGGCGCCGCGGCGGCACTGCGGGGCCGCGCGGCGCGGCCGGACTACCGCCCGGTACTCGCCCAGGTCGCGGTGCCCGCGCTGGTGGTGGTCGGCCGGGACGACGCCTTCACCCCGCTCCGGGACGCCGAGACCATGCGGCGGCTGATCCGGGGCGCGGAACTGGCCGTGATCGAGGGGGCGGCCCATATGCCCAACCTGGAGCGACCGGCGGAGTTCACCACGCTGCTGCTGCGCTTCCTCGACCGGATCGGACACCGGCGGGCGGCACGGACCGCCGGGACCGGGGCGGAGTCCTGACGATCCCGCGTCGCCGCGGACTTCCCCTGGCCGGACGGGCTGAACTCAGCCCGTCCGGCCAGGGCGGCCGGGGCCCGCGGTGGATCCCTGCGCGCACCCCGGCGCGGAGTCCGAGACGCGCCCCACAGCGGGGCGGGGCCGGGGAACGGACCCGCCCGCACCAGGACAGCCGCGTCAGGCGGTCTCCTCGCACGCGAACGTGAACGAGAACTCCGCCGGCGCCACCGCCAGCCGGTACCGCGGCAGCACCGTCGGCCCGCACGACTCGCTGCCGATGCCGTGCAGCCCGTGGTCGAGGTTCAGCCACACCGTGTCGGCGGACGGGACGAGGTCCGTGGTGTGGGCCGCGGCGTCGAGCTGCTCGCTGGTCCAGCGGCGCGCCGTGAGCCAGAAGTGCGGCCGGCCCTCGACGCGCAGGCTGCGCCCGTCCGACGCCGAACTCAGGCGCGCCCAGCGCACGTCCGCCCGCGCCCCGTTCTCCTGCGGCCGCACATACGGCGTCTGCAGGTCGTCGACCTCCATCTCCCACCGCGTGACCCGCGAGGCGGCCCGGGTGTCGGGGTACGCCTCGCCGGGGCCGCCGCCGAACCACGTGGCGTGGTCGTACGACGCCGGGACGCCGAGCCGGATGCCGAGCCGCGGCAGCGGGCAGGGCCAGTCGCCTTCCGGCGTGACCGAGACGGTCAGGTGCAGCCGCTCCTCGGACGCCGTCCAGCGGTAGACCGTCCGCAGGGCGAGGTCCACCGCGGCCGGGGCCACCCGTGTCACCACGATCAGGGCCCGGTCCGCCCCGCCCGCGCCGTAGTCTCCACAAGTCCCGTTCGACGACATCCCCACCGACACTACCCGGTGCCGCATCCGGTGCAGGCCGAGCTCCCGCCACCGCAGGCCGTTGCGCGGGTCGTCCGGCTGCCAGGGGCGCCGTTGTCGTTGTCCGTCGGCGCGCGCCAGACGTCCAGCCGCGCGCCGCCGGTGACCGGGACGGCGCCCACGGCGAGCAGCGTGCCGCTCGCCGGGTCGAAGGCCGCGGGGCCCAGACGGATGACGCCGTCCGCGTGGCGCGGGGCCACGGTGGTCATGGCGCGAGGGGGCCGGGAGCGGGGGCGCTCCGCCGCCGGGAACTGGGCCCACGCCACCCGGTGACCCGCGTCCGCCCACGCCGTGTCGGCGGCCAGCACCGCCTGTACGGTCCACAGGGCCTCGCCGTCCCGCTCCGCGTCCGGCGCGCCCGGCAGCTTGACGTCGGCGGACTCGCCGGGGGCCAGCGGCGGCACGGGCAGCTCGCCGGAGCCGACCGCCTCGCCCTCGACCTCGTAGGCCCAGGTGAACGTCAGGTGGGCCAGGTCGGCGAAGTCGTAGGTGTTGGTGACGCGCAGCGTGCCGGCCGCGCCGTCGCCCTCGATCCGGACCGGCTCGATCACCTTCTTGTACTCGACCAGCCCGGGGGAGGGCGTACGGTCGGGGAACAGCAGGCCGTCGCAGACGAAGTTGCCGTCGTGCAACTCCTCGCCGAAGTCCCCGCCGTACGCGTAGGACAGCTCGCCCTCGGGCCGCGCCGGGCGATGCCGTGGTCGATCCACTCCCACACGAAGCCGCCCTGGAGCCGCTCGTGACGCTCGAACAGCCGCTGGTAGTCGGCGAGCCCGCCGGGCCCGTTGCCCATCGCGTGCCCGTACTCGCACTGGATGAAGGGCAGCGCCCGGCGCCTGGCGTCCAGGTCCGCTTCGCCCCACGGGGCCTCGGCGCGCCGCCCGATCAGCTCCACCTCCTCGTGCGAGGCGTACATGCGCGAGTAGACGCCGGTGTCCTTGCAGGACAGGTCGCCCTCGTAGTGGATCACGCGGGACGGGTCGCGCTCGCGGATCCAGCCGGCCATGGCGGTCAGGCCGTGGCCCGTGCCGCACTCGTTGCCCAGGGACCACATCACGATGGAGGGGTGGTTCTTGTCGCGCTCGACCATCCGGCGGGCCCGGTCCAGGAGGGCCGGGGTCCACCGGTCGTCGTCGACGGGGTTGCCGCGCCAGCCGAGGGCGACGAAGCCATGGGTCTCCAGGTCGCACTCGTCGATGACCCACAGGCCCAGCTCGTCGCAGAGATCGAGGAACGCCGGGTGCGGCGGGTAGTGCGCGGTGCGGACGGCGTTGATGTTGTGCCGCTTCATCAGCACCAGGTCGCGGCGCATGGTCGCCAGGTCCACCGCGCGGCCCGCCTCCGGGTGGAACTCGTGCCGGTTGACGCCCCGGAAGAGGACCGGTTCGCCGTTGACCTTGAAGAGGCCGTCCTCGACGGCGACTGTACGGAAGCCGATGCGCAAGGACAGGCGCTCGCCCGCCGTCACCAGCTCCGCCTCGTACAGGCGCGGCGTCTCCGCCGTCCACGGCTCGACGGGGACGGTCGCGCTCGCGCCGGTGGCCAGGTCCAGGCCCAGCTCGGGAACGGTGACCCGGCCGCGCGGCTCGGCGTCCACGCGCAGTGTGCCCTCCCCGCTCACGTGGTCGTACGAGGCGTGCACGAAGACGTCCGCCACCGCCCCGGCCGGACGGTGCAGCAGTGTCACGTCGCGGAAGATGCCCGGCAGCCACCACTGGTCCTGGTCCTCCAGATAGCTGCCGGAGGACCACTGGTGGACGCGCACGGCCAGCACGTTGCCGCGCCGCCGCAGCAGCCCGCCCCCCGCTCCGCCCGCTTCCACGGCTTCGACCGTTCCCACGGCTCCCACCGCGAACTCGTGCGGCAGCCGACTGCCCTTGAACGTGCCGAGCTCCCGCCCGTTGAGCCACACCCGCGCGCAGGACTCGACGCCCTCGAAGCGCAGCACCGCCTCCCCGCCGTCCGGCCAGTGGTCCGGGAGGTCGAAGACGCGGCGGTGGTCGCCGGTGGGGTTCTCGGTCGGCACGTGCGGCGGGTCCACCGGAAAGGGGTACAGCGTGTTGGTGTAGATCGGCGCACCGTGCCCGCGCAGCACCCAGTGCGCGGGCACGGGCAGCCGGTCCCAGCCGGAGTCGTCGTACGCGGGGTCGGCGAACGACTCGTCCTCGGCGGTGGCCGTCGGCGAGAGCCGGAGGGCCCAGTCGGGCCCGTTCAGGCTCAGCCTCGCGGCGTCGGAGTCCGGGGCCCAGGCCCGGGGCGGCAGGAGCCGCTCGCCACCGCCGGGGGACACGTCCTCGTAGTAGGGGAGTGGAGCGTCGTAGGGGAGTGGCGCGTCATGAGAGGTGGGGCTCATCGCTCTCCTCGGTCAGCCCTTGATACCGGTCTGTGCGACACCATCCTCCTCAAGGAAGCGGTTGGGGGCATGAGGCCGGATACGCCAGAAACCCGACCGGCTCGGCGCCGGCGGGTGCGGGGCGCGGGAGTTCCAACCGGATCGTGCCGGGCCTTCGTACGGCGGGGTCAGGAGGTCCGGGCGTGGTGGTCCAGCAGGCGGGTGAGCAACTGCACGAGCTGGTCGCGTTCGGCCGGACTCAGCGGCGCGAGGAGTTCGTCGTGGAGGTCGTCCAGGACCTTGTCGAGGCGGCGTAGGTGACGGCGGCCTCGGGCGGAGATCGTGATGATGTTGCGGCGCCGGTCGTCGGGGTCCGGCGCCCGCTCGACGAGGTCACGCTCGGCCAGCTCGTTGAGCACGCCGACCATGTCGCTGCGGTAGATGCCGGTGCGCCCGCTCAGCACCGCTTGGCTGCCCGGCCCGAAATCCTGCAGTGAGGCGAGCACGGCGTAGTGCCACTTGCGGGCGTCGACCTGGGCCAGCCCGTCGTTGATCAGCCGGTCCGACCGCGCGGACAGCTGCGACAGCAGTCGGCTCGCCCGTCGACGCAGCCTGTCGGGCGTCTTGGGCGCGCCGTCGTCGGGCATGTCCGCGGCTTCGGCTCTGATCATGGCGCCCATCCTACCCGTTGCGTTAGTTCGACTAACGATGTACGTTCACTCGCGTCGAGAACGTTAGTGCAACGAACGTTTATTGAGTGAACGTCAAGGAAGGAAGATCTTGCCCATCAAGACACTGCAGATTCCCACCGCCGACGGCCAGGCCGACGCCTTCGCTGCCTTCCCCGACCACGGCGACCGGCACCCAGGGGTGCTGATGTACGCGGACGCCTTCGGCATTCGGCCCGTGCTGCGGGAGATGGCTCGCGAACTGGCCGGGCACGGGTACTACGTACTCGTCCCCAACTTCTTCTACCGGCATGGCTCGGCACCGCTGATCGACCTTCCCGAGCACATCGGAGAGGAGGTCCGGCCCGCGGTCGTCGCCCAGCTGATGCCCTTGATCGAGGCGCACACCGCCGAACGTGTGCTGAGCGACGCCGACGCCTACCTCAGGTTCCTCACCACCCAGCCCGAGGTCGGCGCCGGACCGGTCGCGGTGACCGGCTACTGCTTCGGCGGCCTCCTGGCGATGCACACCGCCGCGGCCCACCCCGGCCAGGTGGCCGCCGTCGCCGGGTTCCACGGCCCCGTGGGCGCCGACGGGCCCGACGGCCTGCGCCGCCTCCTCTCCACGCTCACCGCCCAGGTCCACCTCGGCCACGCCGAAACCGACATGACGCCCGAGGCCCTCGGCGAGCTCAACCGGGCCCTGGACGCCGCGGGTGTCGGCTACACCTCCGAGATCTACCCCGGTACCGTCCACGGCTTCACCATGTCCGACACCGACGCCTTCGACCCCTCCGCACTGCAGCGCCACTGGGACCGCCTGCTCCCCCTCCTCGACCGCACCCTGGCCAACAGCTGAGGCTCCGGCCCGGAAACCAGGAGGGGGCGCCGCTTATGGCGCCGTGCCGGTCGCATCGATCGCCCGCACGGCGGATCAGTGCGCCAGCGCGTACGCCTGCCCGCCGCGGGGGCTCGCCGCCGCCACGACCAACCCGTCCGCTCCGCTGCCGGTGACGCACACCTTGCCCAGCGTGTACGCGTCCACGAGGTCGATCTCGTGACCGCGGCGCCGGAGCTCGGCGAGCACGTCCGGATCGGCGCCACGCTCCATCACGAGCGCCCGGGGGCGGGCCCGGCGCGGGCTGAACGACGACGGCACGTGGTCGGTGTGGAACGTGAGCGCCTCCACCGCAGCCTGCGGGCCGAGCCCGAACTCCACATGGTCGAGGAAGAAGTTCACGGTCCACTGGTCCTGCTGGTCGCCGCCGGGGGTGCCGAACGCCAGGTACGGCCGCCCGTCGCGCAGGACCAGTGTCGGGCTGAGCGTGGTCCGCGTGCGCGGATCGCGGCCGGTCGCGGCGCACGCGTCCTCCAGCCGCCGAACCTGGTCCAGGACCAGGGGAACGGCCCGTTCGTAGGGCACCAGGTCGAACCCGTTGGGCGCGCCCGAGGTGACCCAGGTGTCCGCGTGCCGCGCGGCCAGCCGCATGCCTCGCGGCCCGGCGGCCGCGACGGCGAGCGGGACGTGGGGGCGCCGCGTGGACACCGGTTGCAGCACCACGTCGTGGCACGTGTAGTGGGTCCCGCGGTGATCGACCGGTTCCTGCCGCAGCAACATGCGGGTCAGCGCCACGAACTAGGCGAACCGGGACGCGCGCTGGGCCGGGGACAGCGGCGTGGAACGGAGCATGTCGGAGTCGTAGCCGCCCGCACCGATCCCGCACAGTGCGCGGCCGCCGGAGATGTCGTCGAGGGTCATGACCTCCTTGGCGAACATGGCCGGGTTGCGCAGGCCGGGACTCGCGACCAGGGGGCCGAGCCCGATGGCCGAGGTGGCGGTCGCCGCCGCGGTCAGGGTCGGCACCGCGCCGAACCACGGCTTCTCGCGCAGCCACCGCCAGACCACGTGGTCGTAGGTCCAGGCGTGGTCGAAGCCCAGTTCCTCGGCCCGGCGCCACAGTCGCCGGGCGGTCTCCCACCGGTGCTCGGGCAGGATCACGACTCCGTGACGCAGACCGCCCATCGGCTACCCCACGCCCTCGGCGCGCGACAGCGCGACGACCTCGTGCCGCGAGAAGAGGTCGTCCACCGCGCGGCCGGCCACCGCGAAGCCGGTCTCGGCGGCTTCGGCACCGTCTTCCGCCGCACCGGCCGGATACAGCCCGTTCACCGCGAGATCCTGGGAGACCGCGACGAGCCTGCGCAGCAACTGGCCCACGACGTGCCCCGGAACACCTCGCGCACCGGCCGGTAGTCCGGCGCCCAACTGCCGCTGAACCCGCGGTGCTGGCGGTACATGCTCGGCCGGATGACGCTCTGGTAGACCTCCCGGGGACAGGAGCTGCCGTAATCCAGCATGGCGCTGTAGCCGCGCACGTACTCGGTCAGAGACCGCACGGCCGCGGGCCGGGCGACCCGCCCCGCCCGCAGGTCGTCCAGCAGCCATGCCATCAGCCGCCAGATGACGAAGCTGACCTGGTGGCCGGTCACCCACCGGAACCAGTACACCGTCTCGGGCTCTGCGCCCGCTCCGAGCCGGGGCAGCGGTGGGTCCCCTGGAGCGACCTGCCGGATCCGCCGGCACGCCTCGTGGAAGGCGCGGCGCGGCGGGTCGGCTTCCACGGCGGTGTCCGCCGCCTTCGGCTCCGGCTCACCCGGCTGGGGAGGGTGAGTGGTTCGAGGCCGTAGGGGAGCCCGCCGAACGACCAGCCCGCGCGGGTGGGAAGGTCGGCCAGAACCATCCCGGCACCCATCACCGGTCACCCGAGAGGTGGGTGAACTCGCATTCCAGGCCGTTGACGTCGAACACGTAGAAGCTCTGCGTGCCGTCCGCATCGGTCACGATGTCGGTCGGACCGTCGGTCAGCGCGAAGCGGTACCGGCCGGAGTCGAACAGCCGCAACCACCGGTCGCGCCATTCCCGCAGTTTCTCCGCCGAGCCTGCCGCCAGGCACACGTGCTGGAACTGCACCACGCTCTCGCCCGGCCCGGCCGGGGCGCGGCCGGGCCCGGCCCGCTCGAACAGGTGGACGCGCAGGTCGCCGACCGCCAGTTCGGCGAGCCGGACGATCTCATATCCCTGTTCTCAGCTTGCCGATGAGCTCCTGCATTTCGCTGTACGTTTCGGCGGTCTCCTTCTGCCAGCCGAAGCGGTGGTACTCCACGCGGAGCGCGGCCGCGTGCCGGGCCTGGTAGACCAGTGACCGCCAGCGGGCCTCCGGCGTGGTGCCCACGGGCCCGTAGCCCTCCCAGAACGCGTCGCGTTCCGTGCCGGGACGCCGCCGCGCCAGGTAGATCGGCCAGTCGGCCTCCGGGTCGCCCCACCAGATGCGGTCGCAGTCGAACACCCCGTTGATCGTGGGTTCCGGCGCACCCGGCGCGACCATCGTGTTGCCCACCCACAGGTCGCCGTGCAGCAGCCGCGGCCCGTCGATCGCGTCGAGCACCGCGCGGTTGCGGTCGGCAAGCTTCACCACGAGACCGATGTCCTCGGCATCCAGCCCGGCGTCGGTCAAGTCCGCCGCGACGTCCTCGAACCAGGCGAACAGAGCGTGGCTCCAGGTGGCGTGCGCGGGACCGGCGACCCGCCCGAAACCCGTGCCGCGGACCGAGTGGATCGAGCGGGCGATCTCTCCGAGCCGCCGGAAGAACGGTCTCCACTCCGTGCGCGGGTAGGCATGGAGACCCTCCGGCGCGGGCACGCCGTCGAGCAGCGTCTGGAACAGGTAGTCGCGCCCGATGACGTCGTGGGTGAAGTCGACCACGAGGGTCCGCGGCAACAGCGACGCGATCGGCGCCAGGTACGGGATGCTCGCGTGCTCGTTGCGCATCAGCTCGGGCTCGGCCCGGGTCTGGCGCGCCGGATCCGGCGCCACCCGCAGGATGACCGGCCGCCGTGCACCGATCTCGACCCGGAAGGTGTTGTTGTAGTAGCCGTCGCCCAGTTCCACGGCCGACACCACCTCGGTGCCCGGACCGAAGGCCCGGCGGCACATCGCGTCGATCTCGTCCTCGGTCACCGGCTGCTGGAACGCACCCGACTCGCGCTGGATCGGTCGGTAGCTCATCGGTTCTCACCGCCGAAGGCGACCGGAAGCAGCTCCATGCTGCGCACCGTCGCGGTGCGCCGCCGCACCGGCGTGCCCGCCGGACGCAGTGGCCGCGGCGCCCGGAGCAGGCAGCGGACCAGTTCGCGGATCGCGAGCCGGCCGAAGACCGCGCCCACGCAGGCGTGTGCGCCCCAGCCGAAAGCCAGGTGCCGGTTGGGATTGCGGTCCAGCACCAGCTCGTGGGGGCGGGGGAACTCCTCCGGGTCGCGGTTCGCCGCGGCGAGGGCGGTCATCACCACCTGACCGGGCTCGATCGTCACGCCCTGGATCGTGGTGGTGCGCACGGCGACCCGGCTGGTGCCCTGCGCGGGGCCGTCGAACCGGATGATCTCGTCGACGCCCGTGGTCAGCAGCCGCTCGTCGCATGCCCGTACCAGTCGCGGCAGAGCGTTCTCGATGGGCAAGCCTGATTCCTTCCGGGCTTACGGAACCGGCACCCCGGAGGCAGTTCCGCGACGTCTCGCAAGAGTGGAGACTACGTTGCGCAATCGCACCATTGCAATATGCCGCGTGACATTGCACTGCACGATGCAGGCAGGGGCGGTCCGGGGGCGTATGGCGGAGTCGTCGGATACGTCGCAGCCCACCGGTGCGCCGCCGCCCGGGGCTCAGGCCAGCTCGCGCAGCGCCTCGCCGAGTGCCGCCACCCCTTCGGCGATGACGCCGGGCGGGCCGGCCGCGTAGCCGAGGACGAGGCCGGGGCGGCCGGGCAACTGCCGGTGCCACGACAGGGGCTGGCACTTCACGCCGCGGGCGAGCGCGGCGGCGGCGAGCTCGGTGTCGGGGACCTGCGGCGTGTACGTGACGGTCAGATGCAGGCCGGCCGCCGCGCCGTGCACGATCGCCCCGGGCAGGTGTTCGGCGACGGCGTCGATCATCGCGTCGCGGCGCCGCGAGTGGCGGCCGCGCAGCAGCCGCAGATGCCGCTCCAGGTCGCCGGACTCCATCAGCCGGGCGAGCACCAGCTGCGGCAGTACGGCGTTGCCCAGGTCGGTGAAGCGCTTCGCGTCGGTCAGGGCGTCGCGGTAGCGGGGCGGCGGCACCATCCAGCCGATCCGCAGCGCGGGCGCGAGCAGCTTGGACACGCTGCCCATGTAGCACACGCGATCGGCGAGCAGCGCGCGCAGCGCGGGCACCGGCGGCCGGTCGTAGCGGTGTTCGGCGTCGTAGTCGTCCTCCAGGATCAGCCCGCCGTCCTGCGCCCAGCGCAGCAGCTCGCGGCGGCGCTCGCCGCTGGTCACCACGCCGGTGGGGAACTGGTGGGCGGGCGTGAGCAGTACCGCGCGGGCGCCGGTGGCGCGCAGCGCGTCGACGCGTACGCCGCCGTCGTCGACCGGCACCGGCGGGGTGGCCAGGTCTCCGTTCCGCAGGTGCTGGCGGGTGCCGAGCGAGCCGGGGTCCTCCACCGCGACACCGTCGATGCCGTCAGCCCGCAGCACGGGGTGCAGCAGGGTGAGAGCCTGCGCGGTGCCGGCGACGATCAGCACCTCCTCCGGCTCGACCCGGATGCCGCGGCTGCGCGCCAGCCAGCCCGCGACGGCGCGTCGCAGTCGCGGGGCGCCGCGGGGGTCGCCGTAGCCGAGGTTGTCGGCGGACAGCTCGGCGAGCACGGCCCGTTCGGCGCGCAGCCAGGCCGCGCGGGGAAACGCGGCGAGGTCGGGCTGGCCGGGGGTGAAGTCGACGCGGACGCGGATGGCACGCAGCGCGTCGAAGACGTCGGCACCGGGTTCACCGTCGAACAGCGCGCCTGGCATCGCCCGGTCGGCGGTGCTGCCGGTGGTGAAGCGCGCGCCCGGTACGGCCCGGTCGACGGTGTCGCCGGTGACCGTGAGCGGTCGCCGGAACGGCCTGGTCCCGGTGGGAGCCAGCGGTGGCACGGCGGGGGCCGCGACCACCACCGTGCCCCCGCGTCGGCGCCCCTCGACGTGGCCGTCCTCGGTCAGTCGCCGGTACGCCTCGGTGACCACCCCGCGGGAGACGCGCAGTTCGGCGGCGAGCACGCGGGTGGGCGGCAGCCTGCTGCCCACCGCCAGCCGACCGTCGGCGATCGCCTGCCGCAGCCGCAGGGCCAGCCAGTCCGCCTTGCCGCCGGTGGGCACGTCGCGGGCGTCGAGCTGCAGGAAGTCCGAGCCGTACGCGGCGGATCCGCCGTCCCCAGGGCATCCGCCGTCCGCCGGGGCCCCGTCGTCTGCTGGGGATCCGACCTCCGCCGGGGACCCGACGTCTGCCGCGCACCCGTCGCCCGCCGGGGAGCCGCCGAACGCCGTGGACGCGCCGTACGCCGCGGATCCGCCGTCCGCCGGCGCGGCGCCGGTGCCGTCCGCCGCGCGTTCCCCCTCGTTCACGGGCCCATGGTGTCATGCGCCGCTGCGGCGCCTGCGCGCCGACCAGGGCCTAGGCACCGAAGGCGAACTCCGGTGCGGAGGGGGTGAGGACGGCCGCCGCCGGGTCGGCCGGCCAGTGTGCGGCCAGTTCCTCGGCGACCGTCTTCAGCAGCTCCGGCACGACCTCCCCACCGCCGTCGTGCATGGCCTCCGCCACCACGAGGATCCGGCTCGTGCGCTCGCCGACCGCGGAGTGGCCGCTCTGCCGGTTGGTCCAACGCCGGGCGTGTGCCCGTCCGGCGGAGTCGGCGAACGTCACCTCGCCGGGGGCGGGGTGCTCGGTGCCGCCGCCGAAAGTCGTGTAGTGCTCGTCACCGCGGGCGTAACGCACCTCGAGCAGGGGTCCGGCGATGCGGTCGGCGTCGAGGACCGCGACCGGTACCCCGTACGCGACCGAGATCGCGTTGCACAGGTCGACCACCGGATGGATGCGCGGCAGTGCCCCCTCCTTCCGCAGCCGCCGCAGCAGCGACTCCGAGGCGCACCGGTACTGCGTCGGCTTGAGCCCCATCCGGGCGAAGGCCCGTCGCCAGGCCAGCACTTCGGGGAACGCGCTCTCGGTGGCGCCGGCCAGCCGGGCCGCGGCACGGGCGGTGTACTCCGCGACGCGCGGGCCGACGTCGGCGGCGGAGTCGACGCCGGCGGCGCGGAGCGCGCCTGCGACGAGTTCGGGGTAGTCGGACCAGATGGCGTCCGCGTGCCGGAAGCGCATGCTCACGCCACCGCCAGCCGCGCGCTCAGGCCCACGAAACAGGCGGCGAACACCCGGCGGATGCCGGTCATCACCCTGGGCCGGGCCAGTACGCGGTTGCGCATGGCGGCGGCGCACATCCCGTACGCGGCGAAGACGACGAAGGTCAGCCCCATGAAGACGGCGCTGAGCCGGAGCATCATGCCGAGGGAGTCGGGCTCGCCGGCGGGGACGAACTGCGGGAGAAACGCGACGAAGAACATCGTGAGCTTCGGGTTGAGCACGTTGATCAGCACCCCGGAGGCGATCACGCGGGCCGCCGGGCGCGGCTCGTCCGCCCCCTCGACGGCCAGCGCCTCCTTGTCGCGCAGCGTCGCCCACGCCATGTACAGCAGGTAACCGACACCGAGGTACTTCACCGTCTCGTAGGCGACGGCGCTGGTGTGCAGCACCGCGGCGAGGCCGGTGATCGTCGCCACCAGATGCGGCACGACGCCGAGGGTGCAGCCGAGCGCGGCGACCACGCTCGCCCGTCGGCCATGGGACAGCCCGGCAGCGATGGTGTACACCACGCCGGTGCCGGGGGTGACCACCATGACGAGGGTGGTCAGCAGGAACGCGACACTCAAGGAGACCTCCGCAAGGTTCAAGGTCCTCCCACCCTGCCGCGGTCATGGTCCGGGAGACAGAGCCAAAGTGTGCCCGTCCAACTGGTCCATAAGAGGGCCGTTCTCCCGCGCGGGGCAGCTGACGTTACGCGGGCGCGCTCTGGGCGAGGACGACCTCCAGGGTGCGCGGGCCGTGGACGCCCTCCACGCGGTCCAGCTCGATGTCGCTCGTTGCGGACGGACCTGAGATCCACGTCAGCGGGCGGGACGGATCGAGCCGTTCCAGGGCCTGCGGCACCGAGTCCACGACCTGGTCCGGCACCCGGACCACGCAGATGTGGTGGTCGGGCACGAGCGTGATGCGGCGGCGGCCCTGGTCCGGGCCCGCGTCGAGGACGACCGTGCCGGTCTCGGCGATGGCGACGCGGCAACCGGTGACGACGCTGGAGACCGCGTCCAACGCGTGTGCGGTCTGGTCGGCGGAGTCCGCGATCCGCTCGGCTCGCGCGGCGGAGAGCCATTCGGCGGGCAGGCCGGGCGGCACGAGCACCGACGCCGCGCCCCGCTCTGCCAGCAGCCGGGCGATCAGGGCCGGCAGCCCCGCGGTGTCCGTACGGTGCACCATCGCGCGGTAGTCGGCGAGGTTCACGGCGAGCAGGTCGACCGTCTCGGAGGGGGTGCGGTCGCCGTGGGCGCGCAGGTACGCGCGGTCCACGGGCACCTGCGACGGGGTCTCGGCGCGCGGGACGTCGGCCAGCGCGCGGCGCACGCGCGCCAGGACGAGGGCTCGGCTGCTCACTTCGACTTCTCCTGTACTGAATCGCTCCGCGGCCCGGAGACGGTGTGCGCGCCGCTCGCCGAGTCGCCGCGCGTGCGTCGCCACCAGCCGCGGAACGACTCGGCCGGGACAGCGGGGAGCTCCCGGGTGTCGGACCAGGCGCGCCCCGGCCCCGGCAGCCGCCGCGGGTGCAGGCGGCGCGTCCGGGCGGCGAGGCGCTGGCCGGCGCGCCAGACGGCCGGGTGGTTCAGCGCCCAGCCCGCGGCGCGCATCGCGGCGCGCTCGGCGGCGTGGCCCCTGGCGGGTCTGACGACGGCGCGGGTGCCGCGTACGGACGCCGGGCCGCCCTCGACGACGCGCTCCCGCAGATGGACCAGGATCTGAGGGATGTCGATGGCCACCGGGCACACCTCGTAGCACGCGCCGCACAGGGAGGACGCGTACGGCAGCGACGCGTCGACCTCGCTTCGCGTCCCGCGCAGCTGCGGGGTGAGGATCGCGCCGATGGGGCCGGGGTAGGCCGAGCCGTACGCGTGCCCGCCCGCCCGCTCGTACACCGGGCAGACGTTGAGGCAGGCCGAGCAGCGGATGCAGCGCAGGGCCTGGCGGCCGACCGGGTCGGCGAGGGCGTCGGTGCGGCCGTTGTCGAGGAGGACCAGGTGGAAGGCCCGCGGGCCGTCGCCGCTGCCGGAGCCTGCCGTACCCGTCCACATCGAGGTGTACGGGTTCATGCGCTCGGCCGTGGAGGAGCGGGGAGGAGCTGCAGGAAGACCTCCAGGTCCCGCCAGGTGGGGACCACCTTCTCGATGCCCACGACCGAGATGAGCGTCTCGGGGAGCGTCAGGCACATGCGGCCGTTGCCCTCCGACTCGACGACGACGAGCGTGCCCGTCTCGGCCACCATGAAGTTGGCGCCGGAGACGGCGACCTTCGCGCGCAGGAACTTCTCCCGGAGGTGGCGGCGCGCCGCCTCGGCCAGGTCGGCGGGGGCGTCGGTGAGCCCGTCCGGCGCGGGGCGGCCCCAGCGCGCCATCTCCTTCGTGAAGATGTCGCGGATCTCGGCGCGGTTGCGGTGGATCGCCGGGACCAGGATGTGCGAGGGGAGGTCGTCGCCGAGCTGCACGATGAGCTCGGCGAGGTCCGTCTCGTACGCGGTGATGCCCGCTCTCGCCAGGGCGTCGTTCAGGCCGATCTCCTGCGTCGCCATCGACTTGACCTTGACGACCTCGTGCTCGCCGGTGGCCCGTACGAGATCGGTGACGATCCGGTTCGCCTCGGCCGCGTCCGCCGCCCAGTGGACCTGCCCGCCCGCGGCCGTGACCGCCGCCTCCAGTTGCTCAAGGTAGTGGTCGAGGTGGCGCAGGGTGCGGTCCTTGATCGCGGCTCCCGCGGCGCGCAGCTGTGCCCAGTCGGCCAGCTCGGCGACGGCCGACGCGCGCTTGGCGCGGATGGTGTGCGTGGCGTGGCGCAGGTTGGCCCGCAGTTGGGCGTCGCGGGTCGCGGAGGCGGCGGCCGCGGGGAAGGCCGGCATACCCAGATAGGCGCCGCTTACGCCGCTCGCGTCGCTCGTTCCACTCGTTCCGCTTGTGCCGTTCACCAGACGTCCCCTTCCGTGCTGGCCAGGATCTGGGCGATGTGGACGGGGCGGACCGTCGAGCCCTGGCGGGCCAGCGTGCCGCCGATGTGCATCTGGCAGGAGTTGTCGACGGTGCACACGGCCTCGGCTCCCGTGGCGGTGATGGCGCGCGCCTTGTCCGCGCCCATGGCGGCCGACACGGCCGGGTTCTTGACGGCGAACGTGCCGCCGAAGCCGCAGCACTCCTCGGCGCCCGACAGCTCCCGCAGCGTCAGCCCCCCGACCGCCTCGAGGAGCCTGCGCGGCCGGTCCCCCAGGCCGAGCATCCGCAGGCCGTGGCAGGTGGGGTGGTACGTGACGGTGTGCGGATAGTACGCGCCGACGTCGGTGGTCCCCAGCACGTCGACCAGGAACTCCGTCAGCTCGTACGTCCGGGGGACGACGCTCGCCGCGAGCTCGGCGAGCTCGGCGCCGCGCCCCTCGGCGGCGGCCTTCGCGCCGATGCGCGGGTAGGCGTCGCGCACCATGGCGGCGCAGGAGCCGGACGGCGTGACGATGTGGTCGTAACCGTCGAACGCGGCGGCGTAGCGGCGCACCAAAGGCTCGGTCAGGTGGCGGTAACCGGTGTTGAACTGCGGCTGGCCGCAGCAGGTCTGAGCGGCGGGGAAGTCCACCTCGACCCCCAGGCGCTCCAGCAGGGTGACGACCGCCCGCCCCGTCTCCGGGTACAGCGTGTCGTTCACACACGTCACGAAGAGTGCGACGCGCATGCGGCCTCCTCCCATGGTCCACGGTCGCCCGAGGGCTCATACTGCCGCAGCGGCTGAATGCCGCTCAGCAGACCCCTCAGCTCCGCGAGTCCGCCGGTCACGCGGTCACGACGCCTGCCGCACGGGCCGCCTGGACCAGAGGAGGGCGTTGATCTCGCGTACGGCCGCGCGCCCGGCGCGGTTCGCTCCGACCGTGCTGGCGGACGGCCCGTATCCGACCAGGTGGACGCGGGGGTCGCGGACCGCTCGGGTGCCATCGACGGCGATGCCGCCGCCCACCTCGCGCAGCCCTAGCGGAGCGAGGTGGGCGATGGCGGGGCGGAATCCGGTGGCCCAGAGGATCACGTCGGCGTCGAGGGCCCGCCTGTCGGCCCATGCGACGCCGGTCGGGGTGATCTGCTCGAACATCGGCTGCCGGTCGAGCACCCCGGCGGCGCGGGCCCGCTCCATCGCCTCCGTCATCGGCAGCCCGGTCACGGACACGACGCTCTGCGGCGGCAGCCCGCGCCGCACCCGCTCCTCGACCAGCGCCACGGCGGCCCGCCCCTGCTCCTGGCCGAACGGTCCGGTACGGAAGAGCGGCGGGCGGCGTGTCACCCAGGTCGTCTCCGCCGCGACCTCGGCGATCTCCAGCAGGTGCTGCACGCCGGAGGTCCCGCCACCGACGACGATCACCCGCTGACCCGCAAACTCCTCCGGTCCGGGGTATTGCGCGGTGTGCAGCTGGCGCCCGCGGAAGCTCTCCTGCCCGGGGTAGCGCGGCCAAAAGGGCCGGTCCCACGTCCCGGTGGCGTTGATCAGCGCGCGTGCCGCCCATGCTCCGGCGCCGGCGGTCTCGACGAGCAGCCGCCCACCACCGTTGTCGCCGTTGCCGTCGCTGTTGCCGATGGGGCGTACGGCGGTGACGTCGACCGGGCGTCGCACGCGGAGGTCGAAGGCGCGCTCGTAGCGTTCGAAGTAGGCGCCGATGACCTCCGACGAGGGACGGTCCTCATCGGCGCCGGTCAGCCGCATCCCCGGCAGGTCGTACATCCCGTGCACCTTGCCGTACGTGAGCGACGGCCACCGGAACTGCCAGGCTCCGCCGGGCGCGGGGGAGTGGTCGAGCACCACGAAGCCCGTCCCCGGCTCGTACCCCGCCCGTCGCAGGTGGTAGCCGCTGGACAGCCCCGCCTGCCCGGCTCCCACGACGACGACGTCCACTTCGCGCACCGCGACTATGTCGTTCACGCTTCTACTAACTACGGCAGTGCGCGGCATCTTCCCGGTCCGCCGGGTCGCATTCCCCTCCCAACCTGCCCGGCTGCCCTCCGCGCATACCGGGTACGTGCACTTCGTGCCACGTCACGCACAGGACCCCGCTGTGCGCCAAGCCTGACAGGAAGGAGGACGTTCATGGAGGACGTGACGCGTCCGCTCATCGTCGTCGGCGCCTCGCTCGTGATCACACTGCTCGTCGGCTGGGTGGCCGACCGACTGCTGCGCCGCGCCGACGCCCGGCACCCCGAGACTCCGCTGTGGGGTCTGCTGCGCCGCTGTGGACCGCCGCTGCGGGCCTTGGTCTGCACGGCGGCGCTGCGCGGCTCGTACGACAAGACACACCTCGCCGAGGGCCACGCCGTGGGCATTGGTCGAATCCTCACACTCGTCCTGATCGCCGCCGCGGCCTGGCTCGCGGTCCGCGCCTCGGCGGCCGTGGTGGAGTCCACGTACTCGCGCTACGCGGCCGGAGCCCGGGACCCGGCACGGGTGCGCCGCGTGCGGACGCAGGTGACGCTGATCCAGCGGGTGGTCACAGCGGTGGTCGGGGTGGTGGCAGGGTCGGCGATACTGCTGACCCTGCCCGCGCTGCGCGCCTTCGGCACCTCCATGCTGGCCTCCGCGGGCATCGTCGGCATCGTGGCCGGAATCGCCGCTCAGTCCACGCTCGGGAACATGTTCGCGGGGCTGTCGATCGCGTTCGGCGACATGGTGCGGATCGGCGACACGGTGGTGGTGGACGGCGAGTGGGGCACGGTCGAGGAGATCACCCTGACCTTCCTGTCCGTCCGGACCTGGGACGAGCGCCGGATCACCATGCCGGTGTCGTACTTCACCAGCAAGCCCTTCGAGAACTGGTCACGCGGCGGCACACAGAAGACCGGCACGGTCTTCCTCCACCTCGACCACGCCGCGCCCATGGAGGCGATGCGCGAGAAGCTGCACGAGATCCTCCGAGCGTCCCCGGCGTGGGACGGCCGTGACTGGGGACTCGCCGTCACCGACACCACGCCCAGCACCATCCAGGTACGCGCCCTCGTCACGGCGCGGGACGCCGACGACGCCTGGACGGTGCGCTGCGAGGTACGGGAGCAACTGATCGGCTGGCTGCGCGAGGAGCACCCCTACGCGCTGCCGCGCCTCGCCACGGCACCCGCGCCCAGGACGGCGCGGAAGGATGCCGCACACGCCGAGGTGGCCTAGGCCGTCAGTCCCGGCCTGCGTACAAAGCCAGAGGCGCGCACCCCCACTGTCGGAGTGTCACAGACCTGTTCGCAAACGGCTCCTACTCGGTGTGAGCGGGCGGAAGTATCGCCCCCATAAGGCAGGATCATCGGGAAATTCCGACTCCTGGGGGTTCCCATGGCTTACGCAGCCCGTTCACGCCGCACCACCGCGGTACTCGCCGCTCTCTCGCTCGGCGTCCTGGCGCTGACCGCATGCAACGACGACGCCGAGAAGGACAAGGCCGCTCCGGGCGCGGCAGCGAGCTCGTCCGCCGCGGGTGCGGACAAGGGCTCCGACACGCCCTCCACGGCCAGACCGAGTAACGGTGGCAGAACCAGCGGGGGTTCCTCCGACAGCGGTGGCAGCACCCCGCCGTCGTCGAAGCCCGGGGCCGGGGCCGACGACGGCCAGGACGGAGGCGTGGGCATGTGCGAGACGGCCGACTTGAGCTACAACGTCACCGTCGCATCCAAGCCCGTCAACCACGCCTTGCTGACCGCGACCAACAAGGGCAGCGACCCCTGTGTGCTGCCGGCAAACGAGCTGGCGATCACGATTCCGGGGCTCGACGGCGCCGCCGAGCACGTGGGACCCGAGGGCAAGGACTGGATCCTGAAGGCCGGCGAGAGCGCCTATGCCGGGATCATGTTCTCGCGCGCCGACACCGAGGGCGGCAAGGCCGCCGACAAGGTGGAGGTCGCGCTCACGTCTGCCGAGAGCCCCACGACGGTGCCGATCAACGATGGCCCCGTCACGGTCAACGACGGCCAGGTCACCAGCTTCTTCGGCACCGCCGAGGACGCGCTCACCTACTGATCACTCCGCCCTGGGCCAGACGGTGTACGCCGTAGGGAAGGAAGCGGCTGCTGCGGGGTCCCTTCGTACCGGACCCCGACTCGCCGACGAGCTCTACGCCCTGCGGCCCGAGGAGTTCACCGCAGCCCGCGACGGGCGCGCCGCGCAGGCCCGCAAGGCCGGCGACCGCAGCGCGCGTGGTGTCGGCGGCCGGGGTCAGACCGCGCGTAGCGTCGTCGCCGCCTTGTAGGTGCGCAGCACCGGTGCCGTCTCGATCCGCGTGACCGTGTCCCACGCCACCCGCCGCGTCAGGTAGTGGTGCAGGGCTTCCGCGTCCCGGCACAGCGCGTGCGCGACCAGGTTCGTCGGGCCGGTCGTCGCCGCGACCACCGCGAGCTCCTCATGTCCGGCCAACTCCGTCGCCACCGCGTCCAGGTGCGCGGGCGCCACCTGCATCCACAGCAGCGCGGACACCGTCACGCCCACCAGCGCCGGATCGATGTCCACATCGAAGAACATCGCGCCGCGCGCCCGCAGTTCGGCCAGTCGGCGGGCTGCCGTGGACGCGGTGGTGCCGGTCGCGGCGGCCAGGTCCGCGTAGCTGAGGCGAGCGTCCTCGCGCAGCGCGGACAGCAGCAGACGGTCCGCGTCGGTGAGGAGGTACGCGGGGGCCTCGGGGCCGCGGCATCGGGGGTGTCCGGGGCGCCGGTCGCGGCGCGCAGCCGCGCCTCCTGGCCCGCGTCCAGGGCGTCCACCCGTCCGCGCCACGCGGTCGGCCCGCCCAGGTAGGTGTGCAGCAGGTAGTGCGCGGACACCGCGGTGATCCCGGCTGTGCGGGGGATGTCGCGCAGCAGCAGCGCGTGCGCGTCCGGGCCCGCGGGCGCGGTGTGGATGATCGCGACGATCTCCGTGCCGCCGGAAGTCAGCCGTACCCAGGAGGTGTCGGGGCGGCGGGCGAGCGCCAGCGCGATGTCGTGCGCGCTGCGCGTCGCGGCGGTCAGCCGCACGAACCACTGGTGCGCGCCGGAGCTGCGGGGCGTGGGCAGGGCGACCACGCGCAGCCCGGCCTGCGCGTACAGCCGTCGGTAGCGGCGGACCACGGTCTGCGTCGAGCAGCCGAGGACGTCGGCGATGAGCGTGAACGGTGCCCGGGCGTCCACCTGCAGGGCATGGATCAGGCTCCGATCCAGATCATCCAGTACGAGCATATTCGCCAAACTAGCCGACCTTGATGGAAGTAATCACCGATGACAGTCGGGGAGATGGAAGTGTATGGGGAGTGGGCGGCACGGTGGTCACCGGCCGCCTGCCGCACGGCGACTCCGCCGTCCGCGGCCCGGCCACCACCGACACGCCCGTGCCGTCCCGGGGAGACCCATGTCCCGCACCACGAACCGCACCACGCATCGCACCGCCGACCGCGCCCAGCCCACCACCGCCGCCGCCCCGCCCGCGTCCGGTCGCCGCGGGCTCGCCCTGGCCGCCGTGCTGACCGCCGAGGCGATGAACCTCCTCGACGCCACGATCGTCCAGGTCGCCGGTCCCGTCATCCACACCGACCTCGGTGGAGCACCGGCCACCATCCCGTGGTTCAGCGCCTCCTACACCCTCGCGTTCGCCCTCGGCCTGCTGACCGGCGCCCGGCTCGGCGACATCGCCGGCCGCAAACGGGTCTTCCGCATCGGCGTCATCGCGTTCGCCGCCGCCTCCCTGGCCTGCGCGCTCGCACCCGGCGCCGTGACGCTGATCGCGCTGCGCGCCGTGCAGGGCGCCGCCGCGGCCGCGATCATCCCGCAGACGTTCGGGCTGATCCGCGCCATGTACGACGGCGACGAACTCACCCGGGCGCTCGGCATGATCGGCCCCGTCATGGGCCTGTCCGCGGTCCTGGGACCGGTTCTCGGCGGCGTCCTGACCCACGCCGACCTGCTCGGCTCCTCGTGGCGCGCGGTCTTCCTCGTCAACCTCCCCCTGGCCGCCGCCGTCCTGGCCGCGACTCCGTATCTGACCGAGGACCGCGCACCGGCACGGCCTCGTCTCGACCCGGTCGGCACCGTCCTCGCGATGCTCGGCACCGCCCTGATCGTGGTGCCGCTGGCCACCGGAAACCCCGCGCCCGCCGCGTGGGCCGTCGCCGCCGCGGGCATGGCGGTCCTGGGCGTGTTCGTCGCCCACCAGCGCCGCACCGCCCGCCGCGGCCACGCCCCGCTGATCGAACCGGCCCTGCTGCGCGGCCGGGCGTTCCCCGCCGCGCTGGCCACCTCGACGCTGTTCTTCGCCGTCATGAACGGCGTCATGATCACCGTCGTGCTGCACCTCGAACTCGGCCTCCGCGACGGTCCGCTCACCGCGGGACTCACCCTGCTGCCGTGGTCCACCGGACTGGCGATCGGCTCCTGGGCGGCCGGCACCCACCTGGTCCCGCGATACGGGACACGCATCATGCACACCGGCATCGCCGTCTTCGCGATCGGCCTGGCAGCCGCCGTCCTCGCGTACCGCGCCGCGGGCCCCGCCGGCTACCCGGCCGCGCTGCCCGCCGCCCTCGCCGTCGCCGGACTGGGCACCGGCCTGTTCACCCCGCCGTTCTTCAGCACCGCGCTGAGCGGCGTCGGCCCGCAGGAGACCGGCTCGGCCGCGGGCCTGCTCAACGCCGTCCAGCAACTCGGTGGCACACTCGGCGTCGCGGTCATCGGCGGCGTCTACCTGGGGGCGGCCGGCAGCGCGCGCACCGCGGCCCAGTACGCGCTGGGGGCGGCCGCGGCGATCCTGGCCGCGACGGCGGTCGCGGCCGCGGCGATGACCGCGCGCCCCACCCGCCGCTGACGACCTGACGCGTGGGGCACGACTCCGCGGAGGCGTGCCCGGTCGAAGGACTTCGTCCTGCGCGCCACCGCACTCGCGTTGAGCCGCCACCGCTGGAGCGAGCTGGGTTACGACCCTGCCTTCGCCCGTGACTACCTGCACCAGTTCAAAGCCATGGTCGAGTCCTTCGTGCCGGCCGACGACACGCATCTCGTCGGAGACTTCTCCGGACCGGACGAACGCGCGATGGCCTCATGCTCACAACACCCCCCCCGGGCAGTGAGGTGACGCCCCGCGGATGGTCAAGGTTCGCTCACGCCGCAATCGCCGCTACCTGCGCCGTCGGCAGATCAAGCACACCATCCCCGAGCCGAAGAACCAGCGGGTCAATCGCCGGCGCCGTGGCAGCGGGGGCGGCCGACCGTGCGGGTTTGACCGGCGAACCTACCGTCGCCGCGATCCGGCCCTGGCTTCGTCCGTGACCGCCGGGCCCCCGTGCGACGAGTTCCCACCGGGGGTGGTTCATTTGCCGGCGTCTTCGGCGAGGGTATGGGCGACCAGAGCGTTGGCGTGGCCGTGCCCCAGACCGTGTTCGGTCTTCAGCCAGGTGACGAGTTCCATGTGCTTGGTCAGGGGTGAGGAGCGGATGAGATCCTTCCATTCCGTGATCGGGCGGCCGTACTTCTTCTCGATCGAGGGGAAGTAGCTGGCAGGGCCTTTCGGCGTGGCGGTCATGTCGGGTTCTGTCCTTCTGTCCGTGTGTGTACTTCGGGTGCGGGAGCCTCGTCAGCGGACGACGTCGAAGACGTTCTTCTGCAGGCCGTTGGCGTACACCTCGTGCTCGACGAGCTTCAGCTTCTGGGTGTCCTTGTCGGTGGCGCTGAACAGGCGCTTGCCCGCGCCGAGGAGGAGCGGGAAGACGAGGAGGTGGTAGCGGTCGATCAGGCCGGCGTCCGAGAGGGCCTGGTTGAGGGAGGCGCTGCCGTGGAGGATGATCGGGCCGCCCTCGGTTTCCTTCAGTGCGGCGACGTCGTCGAGCGAGCGCAGGATCGTGGTCTCGCCCCAGTTCGCCACCAGGTCGTCGTCGGTGAGGGTGGTGGAGACGACGTACTTCGGCATCACCTTGTAGTCGGCGAAGTCCGCCATGTCCGGCCACACCGGGCTGAACGCCTCGTAGCTGGTCCGGCCCAGCAGCATCGCGGTGGCTTCCTTCTGCTCCCGGCCCTTGATCTCGAACGCCTCGGGAAGGAACTCCATGTCCTTGAAGGTCCATCCGGAGTTCCGGTAGCCGGGCTCGCCGCCCGGGGCCTCCACGACGCCGTCGAGCGAGATGAAGGCGGTGCTGATCAGGGTACGCATCGTAAGGTTCCTCGGTATCTCGTGTCTGGGTACGGAAGGTTCAGCCGGTGCACGCTTCGATCACACGCGCTGCCGCGGCGCACCCGCTGTGATCTCTGACTGCTGACCACAGCGAAACTCATCGGTCGCCGCCCGCCTGTCGGGGCGGCTTGAGCGAGCGGTCTAGTCGGCCCGTCCGTGACGGAGGAGGACCACCTGGGAGTCGAAGGTCCTGGTCTCGGTCAGGGTGAGGTCGAACCGCTGCTGTGGGGTGGTGAAGGCGCGCTTGCCGCCGCCGAGGACGACCGGGTGCACGAAGATCTGGTACTCGTCGATCAGTTGGTGCTCGGTCAGGAAGCCGGCCAGCGTGGCGCCGCCGAACAGCAGTAGGTGCGCGCCGCTGTTCTTGAGGGCGGTGAGCTGCTCGACGACGTCGGTGTTGATGACGCGGGTGTTCCAGTCGGCCTCGGTCAGTGTCGAGGAGACGACGACCTTGGACGCCTGGCGCCAGACGGGCGCGAATGCGAGGTCGTGCTCGTGGGTGGAGAACTCCTCGGCGCGGGGCCAGAAGCCGGACATCATGTCCCACACCTTGCGGCCGTACAGGAAGATATCGGCACCCGTGGTGAGAGCCTGCGAGTAGGCGGACAGTTCGCTGTCCATCCGGGGCCAGTCGAACTCGCCGTTCGGTCCCTCGATGAAGCCGTCCAGCGACTGGTGCACAAAGTGCGTGATCTTGCCCATGAGAAGCGGAATCCCCCTGATGAAAGCACGTCCGGGCGGTCGGCGACCACCCCTTGTGTACGATGTCCACATTCGAGGGATACGGCGATCCGCACCCCCGAGCGAACATGCAGGAGCCTAGACGATCTAAGTGGATGCTGTCCACATTGGAGGTGGTAGCCGTGACGGCAACCGGGAACGGCAAGCCGAAGCGGGACACCTACCGTCACGGCGACCTCCGCAACGCACTGATCGAAGCCGGTCTCGAACTCGCCCGCCAGGGCGGTCCCGAGGCGGTCGTGCTGCGCGCGGCCACCCGACGGGCCGGGGTCGTCCCGAACGCTGCCTACCGGCACTTCGCCGACCGGGGCGCCCTGCTGCACGCCGTCTCCCAGGCCGCCATGGCCCACGTCGCCCGCACCATGGAGGCGGAACAGGCCGCCCTGCCGCCCGCCGAGGACCCGGCGGCCGCCGCCCGCGCCCGCTTCCGGGCCGTCGGCACCGGCTACCTCCGCTTCGCGCAGGAGGAGCCGGGCCTGTTCCGGACCGCCTTCCACGTTCCCGGCGACATGGCCCACGCCGCCGCCGACACCGCCGCAGGCCCCGGCGGCAAGACCCCCTTCGAACTGCTCGGCACCGCCCTCGACGGCCTCGTGGAGAACGGCCTGCTGCCCGAGGACCGCCGCCCCGGCGCCGAGTTCCTCGCCTGGTCCGCCGTCCACGGACTCGCCGTCCTCCTCATCGACGGCCCCCTCCGCGGCCTGCACCCCACCCAGGCCCACGACGCCGGCCAGCACCTCATCGACATGATCGAACGCGGCATCTGACCCCACCACAGGCGTGTATCGAAAGTGCCTGGTGAGGATGGCGGAGAGCCCATTGGTGATCCAGAATGATCGGATGGTCACGCTTGAGACTCCCCGTTTGATCCTGCGTCGCTGGCGCGAGGAAGACGTTGCGCCCATGGCTGCCGTCAATGCCGACCCCGAGGTCATGCGGTGGATCCGTGACGGCAGCGTCCGTGACGAACAGCAGACTCGCGGCGGGATCCAGGCGTGGGAGAGCGAGTGGGAGTCACAGGGCTTCGGCCTGTTCGCCGTGGAGATCCGGTCCACTGGCGAGCTGGCCGGGTTCACCGGCCTTTCGGTGCCCCACTTCTTGCCTGAGGTACTGCCGGCGGTTGAGGTCGGCTGGCGGCTGGGGCGTTCCCACTGGGGGCAGGGCTTGGCCACCGAGGCCGCTGCGGCCGCTGTACGGTTCGGGTTCGAAGAGCGAGGGCTGGAGCGGATCGTCAGCATCACTCAAGTAGGCAACGACGCCTCCGAACGGATCATGACCAAATTGGGGATGCATCCGGTCCGTGAGACCGTCAATCCCGCCTGCGGTCGGCGAGTACGGGTGTTCGAGTTGTCGTCGGACCAGTACGTCACAACCACTCGTTGATGGCGGCAACGACTTGCGGGACACGTACGGCTTGTCCGCCCGCACCCGTCGCGGGCGCACGCGGGGCCTGCCGCACCCCAGTTGGGGCACCCGGATGCGGCCCAGCACGACCTCGAACTGCGGCCGGCTTCTCGCCTGCGGGGGTCTTCGCGGAATCCCGGATCACGCCAGGGTGACGCGCATGCCGCCCTCCGCCAGGACGTCGAGGACTTCGGCGAACAGGTCGTACGGCCGGCCGTCCGGCGTCAGGGCGCGGGAAAGGTGCTCGCGCGCGGTCGCGGCGTTTCGCCAGAGCAAGGTTGCGGGGGCCGTGTAGCCGAAGGTGCCGCGTAGGCAGTCGTCAAGGGCGTCCAGGCAGCCGCCGAAGTAGCCGCCCGGCCCGTTCACCGCCTCGCCGAGCGCCAGGTAGAGGCCGGGGACGTCGGTGATGTGCCGGCCGTCGAGTTCATACGCGTGACCGGCCGGCCGGTCCCGGTGCGCGCGCCGGCAGGCCCGCTCCTGGACGAGGTCCAGCCATGTCCCGCGCTGTCGGGTGTCGAGGCCGGCCCAGGCGCCGGGTTCGTCCGGCGGCCCGACGAGCCATCGCTCCCAGATCGGCCGCGCGTGTTCCGGGACCGGTGTGAAGAGTCTGCCGTCGAGCTCCAGGTCGATCAGATCCGCCCCGAGAACGGACGGGTGCCAGGCGCGGATGGTGGCCCGCAGCAGTCGCTCGGTGAGCGGCTCGCCTCGATCGTCCCGTATCTCCAGGGAAGCCTCCTCCAAGTCCAGCGCCCGCCGGGTGCCCTTCATCAGTGCACGCCGCAACTCCTCACTCTGGGCGAGTCCACGCAGGACGAGCGGGAGCGCGACCTGCTCGGGCGGCACGACACGGGCGAATTCCCGGCAGGAACCCAGCCACCGGTGCCCGTCGTGGACGCGCACCGAACCCCGATGCCCCTCGGGCGGGCCTTCGTAGTCGTCCAGACCGGTCAGCACGAGACCGTCCGCCCCTGGGGGCCGTCCAAGGCTCTCCGCGTCCTCCAGGAGCCAGGGCCCAAGTGCCACGTCCTCCGGCACCAACCACACCCGGCTGCCGGCCCAGCCGCGGACCTCGGCCCCTTCCGGAACCCAGCCGAACAGTTCGTACGTCCCGCGCCGGAGCTCCCCGAACAGTCCGTCCGCTTCGGCGCACACGCCCCAGACGTGGCCGTGCTCCGTCTCCGTCAGCGCGTAACGCGCCTGCCCGCCATGCTCCCTGTCCTCATGCACGGTGGAATCATGCCCGGTGGGAATCAAGACCGGCGTACAGCCGAGTATCCGCCGCGGGTTCGCTGACCGGCGAACAGCAGCGCCACGAGCAGTCAGCTCCAACCGCGCCACGTTCCCCTTGTGGAGACTCCGGTAGTCCGCCTCGACCAGTCGGTGGAGGACCCGCGTGTGACCCTGGTGCCGCTGCTTGCTCGACGATCCCAGGCCTCCCTACTCCTCCGGGCTCCGAAAGCGTGCTGCCGGTGGCGGCCGAGCTGCGTCTACGCCGCCGGGTTCGGGGTGAGGGGCGGGGACGGCGTCCCCGTGTCGGGGAGGTCGGAGGACGACCCCGCCTCGGGCCAGTCGGGGTCGTAGGCGCACGGCGCGCTGGCGCCGCCGTCCAGCCGCTGGTCTCTCGCCGACCAGGCGACGTGGACGTGGTAGCCGCCGTCGCGCTCGGCGCTGACCCTCCATTCCTGGTACTCGTCGTCGCGGCCGTACTCCGTGACGCGCCATGCGGAGTCCTTCAGGTGGGCGTGCAGCCGTCGCACTGCCGTCAGACCCTGGTCCTTGCCCACGTCCTGAAGCGTCCAGGAGTGGCGCATCTTGTAGGCGCCCTCCTCGGGTTCATCGGCCATGCTCTCCAGGCCCGTGGGGTAGCAGTAGTCGTTGCTCAGGCTGTTCTCGTCGTCCTCGCGCATGCCCTCTCCGGCGGGGTCCAGGACGCGGTCGATGCCGAGGGCGGCGTACGCGTCCTGGGAGTAGCCCCCGAGGCGACGGGCCATGGCCTCGGGCTTCACCTCGGGGTAGTCCTCGGGCGTCGCTCGCTGGGCCGAGTAGGTGATGATCAGCCCCAGGATGAACAGCACCGGCAGCAGCACCATCGCCGCACAGCCGATGCCTGCCGCCTTCAGTCCCGATATCGCGGGCTTCTCACTTCCACTCATGCACCGGACCGTACGGGGGACGCGGCTCCGCCCGGATCCGCGCGGCCGCTCACCAGACGTAGGTACTGATACTCACCTGCCCGTACGGGCAAGGCCCGAGACGGCGGTCAGCAGCCGGCGCCCCGAGGTCGCCACTCGACAGCGGCGGCAGGTCACGCTCGACGACCACATCGCGCTTTCCATCCGGACCGTGGCCGGCGGAAAAGGTGAGCAGGCCGCACACCTGCGGCAAGCCGCCACGTGGAGCGGCGCTGTCGGCTCGGCAAGGGCCATTCCCGCCCTGACTCGGTTGGCGGATCATCCCGCACCTCCGGCAGCGCCGTCCCCGAACGCTCGGGGGCGCGGGGTGTCTTCCCCGCGGTGGCCGTAGGGCAGGGAGCCGGGTCCTCGGCGTCGGCGGCGCTCGGGTCACGGAACGGCGGTCGGCGTCGTAGACCTGGGGCATGAGCCAGGAGAAGACATCGTGGCATCCGGGCTAGATCGTGCCCGCGAGCGGGATCTACGAGTGCGACTGCGGGGCCGGCCACCATTGGAGCACCGATGTGAAGGGCCACCGTTTCCCGCCGCTGCCGTCCGGCTGCACGGGCAGTTCGTGGTCGCTGAAGGCCGAGGCGCACCCGGACGTCTGAGCCCCGCCACCGGGCGGAGGGAGGCCGGTGATGCCACACCGCCTGCCGCTCGGCATCTCTCAGCGCTCGACGCCCGCGACATCGAGCAGCTGGTGCATGAGCTCGGCGGGTAGTGCGGGGTTGCGGGCCGCCGCTCGTGGCATCCCGTCACCCCCGAGCAGTTCGACGAGCCTTGGGCGGGGCAGGCGCGGGTCGGTCGCCGCATGGCGGCGGACCATGTCCTCCGCGTCGTGGGAGAGCCGTTCGACGAGTTCCGGTTCGGCCCGCGGGTCGAAGGTGGCCGCATACCGCAGCCGGTAGTTCGGGTCGTCCGCGAACCGGGCCAGGCCGGGGCGCGCGAAATTGCGGCGGTACGCCAGCGTGCCCCAGCTCAGCCCCTTCCAGTCGGCGAACATCGCCACGAGCAGCTCGTGCGGGGCATGGTCGTTCTCGCAGAGCATCAGCTTGACGTAGTAGTCGTCGTCGGCTGCCAACCGCTCGATCACATCGGCGGGCAGCTCCGGTGCGCACGTGACGCCCCGGCGCAGCAGGACGTGGCTGGAGGCCGCGATCTCCCGCAGCGCATCCGGATCGCCGAAGCGTTCCTCCACCCAGGCGGGCACCGGATCGCGGCCGGGGGCACGGTGTACTCGATCGCCGCCCGCTGCTCCTCGGTCACATCCGCGCGCAGGGACACGGCGAGACGGACGGAAGGCTCGGGATCGGCGGCCAGGGGGAGGGCGAGTGCCTGGGGTACGTGTGGGTTGCGGGCGGCCCCGTGACGTATCGAACCGTCCTCGTGGGTCACGAGGAGCGCGGCCAGGGCCGCGTCGACGGGTGCGGTGGACGCGGCGTCGCGGCGGCGGCGTTCGTCCGTCTCGGCGAGGAAGTCCTCAACCGTCGTCGGAAGGGGTACGTCGACGTGGGTGGCGCGTTCGACCGCCTTGCGCACCTGCGGATCGGGGTCGGCCCAGGCCGCGGCCTGAACCTCCGGGCGCAGTCTCGGCCAGCTCCAGGAGTCGATGGCGGCGGCCCGGACGCGGGGGTCGGGATCCTCGGCCAGCGACAGCAGCGTCTCGTCCGGCAGGCCGCGCAGCCCGGTGGCGAAGTACCGCAGCCGGGGCTCCGGGTCAGTGGCGAGTCGCACGGTCAGCTCTGTCGGCAATGCGACGTCGTACTCCCACGCCGTCACCAACGCGACGCGTCGCACCTTCGGGTCGGGATCCTCGGCCAGCACGGCGAGCGCATCCGGCGGCAGGTACGGATTCTCGGCGAGGATCTTACGGACACACGGGGCGGGGTGCGTGACGGCGGCCCTCGCCGCTTTGGGCGACAGCTTGCGATAGGCGAGCCAGTCCTGGGGGTCGGGCAGCGGGTCGACCGTGAAGACGCGCCGCAGCACCTCGTCCGGTGCCGCGCTGTTCATGGCGAGCCCCGCAATCCACTCCGCGTGCAGAGCGGTGTCGGCTTCGAGCAGCCGCAGGGCATCGGCGCGAGCCGCGTCCGTCGCCACCGACACGCCGAACGCGACCCGTGTCAGCTGATCATCCTTGTGCGCCATGGAGCGATCTTCTCAAGGCCCGCGCGGCCGGGGACCAGTCGCCTCGACGTCCGCGCTGCCCCTGCTGAACGACGTACTGGCCAAGCTGTGCGCTCAGCCGCGCCGGCGCCACCACTGTCAGGACGCGATGTCGAGGAGAACCTTGAACGCGAAGAAGGCCCCGGACTGCTGATCTCTTGCCAGTCCGGTAGGTACCAAGGCACGTGGCGAGGGGGCCGAGGACGGGGGTCTCGGCCCCCTCGCCACGCGTGCTGCGCTGGGCACTGTCACATCACCATGCTTCGTCACTGCAGAGGGCGCGTTTCGTCACCACCCCTGGGCGGCGGCGCCGGCAGCCCTCGGCGCACCGCTCCCACGTGTGCCGCCGCGCCTGTCCGCATCCACGCCGTGGCCATCCCGGTCATCGTCAGCAGTCCGGCGCTGATCAGCAGGCTCACCCGCATCCCCGTCATGAAGTCCTCCGCGACCAGGGCGCCGAAGGCGGCGATGCCCAGGCCGCCGGCGACCTGGCGGGCGGCGTTGAGCACGCCCGCCGCGAGGCCGGCGCGCTCGGCGGGGACCGCGTCCATCATCGCGGTGGTCAGCGGCGGCACCGTCAGCGCGCAGCCGAGCGACAGCGGGACCAGGAGGAAGGCCAGCAGGAGTGCGGGGTCTCGCCGTCTACGCGGAGCAGGAGGAGCAGCCCGGCCGCCGCGAGCGGCTGGCCCACGAGCATGGGCAGGCGCGGCCCGAAGCGGGCGCCGAGCTTGCCCGCGACGACGTTGGTCACCGCGATCACGCCCGTCATGGGGAGGAACATCAGTCCGGCCGACAGCGCCGAACGGTCCTGGACCTGCTGGAGGAAGAGGCTGAAGACGAAGACCATGCTGTAGAAGGCGACGCTGACCGCCGCGCCTGCCGCGACCGTGATCGCCACGGTGCGGTTGCGGAACAGCCCCAGCGGGACGACCGGATGCGGCTGGCGTGTCTCGATCCGCCGGAACGCGGCGCCCGTGGCGACGGCGACGGCCAGCGCGGCCAGCCCCGCCGGGCCGCCCTCGATCACCGCGAAGGCCAAGGCCGCCAAGGCGACGACGGCGGTCAGCTGCCCTGGCACGTCCAGGGGCGCGGGCCGGCGCTCCGACCTCGGCGCGCGGACCAGCAGGGCGAGGGCCAGTACCGCCAGCGGCAGGTTGACGAAGAAGATCCCACGCCAGTCCCACGCGGTGGTCAGCACCCCGCCCGCGACCGGGCCGACCGCGACGGCCGCCGAGCCTCCGGCCGTCCACAGCGCCACGGCGCGCGCCCGCTTGGCGGCGTCGTCCGGGTACGCCTGGCGTACGAGGGCGAGCGAGGCGGGCAGCATCACGGCGGCCGCGACGCCCTGCACCACCCGGGCCCCGATCAGGACCGGCAGGTTCGGGGCGAAACCGCAGGCCGCGGAGGCGAGGGCGAACACCGTGACGCCGAGCGCGTAGGTCCGGGTGGCACCCGCCCGGTCGGACAAGGCGCCGGTGGACAGCATCAGCGCGGCGAACGCGAGGGTGTACGCGTCCACCACCCACTGCAGCCCCGCGGTCCCGCCGCCCAGCGAGGAGCCCATCGAGGGCAGCGCCACATTCACCACGGACGCGTCGAGGCAGGTCAGCGTGAAGCCCAGCAGGGCGGCAGCCAGGGTCAGGCGGGGAGACGGCCGACGCGAGCCGGCGGGCGATTCTCCTCGCTCTGCAGGGAGTTGACTGGTCTCGGTGATGTGGTCCGTTGCCATGCCTTCACTCTGGCGATCTCCAGCGGCCTACAGTAGTGGCCTGAATGCCATACAACCGGAGGTTCTGGCCATGCCGCAGGCGCAGCCGCACCGAGCGCACCGTGTCGCCGTCATCGCCCCGTCCCCCGTGTCGATGTTCAACCTCGCCATCCCCGAGATGCTCTTCGAGAAGGCCGCGGTGGACGGGCGACCGGGTTACGAGGTGATCGTCTGCACGCCGGTGCCCGGCCGGATCGCCACCACCGGCGGCCTCTCGCTGGAGGTCGAGCGCGGACTGGACGCCGTGCACGACGCCGACACCGTGCTGGTCGCCGGCACCGGCCATCGCTTCGAGCCCGACCCGCTGACCGTCGCCGCGGTCCGCGAGGCCGCCGCCGCGGGCAAGCGGATCACCTCGATCTGCAGCGGCGCGTTCGTGCTCGCCGAGGCGGGGCTGCTGGAGGGACGCAGCGCCACCACGTACTGGGAGCTCGCCGAAGAACTGCGCAACCGCTACCCCGCGCTCGACCTCAAGGGCGACGTCCTGTACGTCCAGGACGGGACGGTCATGACGTCCTCCGGCTACGCCGCGGGGATCGACCTGTGCCTGCACATCATCCGCACCGACTACGGCGCCGCCATCGCCAACCGTGTGGCTCGCGCCGCGCTGGTCGCCCCCGTACGGCCCGGCGGCCAGACCCAGTTCACCCAGACGCCGCTCCCGCCCGAGCGCGGCAACGCCTGCGCGGACACCCGGGGATGGGTGATGCAGCGGCTCGACCAGCCACTGACCCTCACCGACCTGGCCCGGCACGCGGGCGTCAGCGTCCGCACCCTCACCCGCCGCTTCCACGCCGAGAGTGGCGTCAGCCCGCTGCAATGGCTCCTGCACCAGCGCATCGAACGAGCGAAGGAACTGCTGGAGACGACGACGCTACCGATGGACCAGGTGGCCCGCTCCTGCGGCCTCGGCACCGCGGACTCCCTGCGCAACCACCTGGCGCGGCGCACCGGCCTCACCCCCAGCGCCTACCGCACCCAGTTCAGCCGCCTGGCGCCTTCCAGAGTGGCGCGGGCGTCCACCGCCATGTCGTGATCGGCACCGCGGCTCCAGGCCGACGCGCGGCCGTCCGTACTCGCCTCAGGCCGTCGGGTCCCAGAGGCCGCCGGCCTCGCCGCGGGCGAGGTGCTCAGCGTAGACGCCGACCTTCCAGGCGATGACGGAACGGCACTCCTCCAGCGCCTGGATCTGCGCGTCGACGCGCTGCCGATGGGTGTCGAGGAGCCGCAGGCGTTCCGCCTCGTTGCCCGGGCCGTGCCGCACCAGTTCGGCGAACCGCTTGAGGTCGGCGAGCGGCATACCGGATTCACGCAGCTTGACGCAGATCAGCAACCAGTCCACGTCGAACGCGGTGTACCGCCGCCGGCCGCCCGTGGTGCGCCGGACCGGTCCGACCAGCAGGCCCTCGCGCTCGTAGAAGCGCAGTGCATGCACGCTGAGTCCGGTCCGCTCGGCCACCTCGCCGATGCTCAGTGGCTCCACATGGGTCTCGGGAGTCGCCATGCCGCCCAGCCTACGGCTTGATCTAGACCTCGCTCTAGATCGTAGCGTCGTCGGCATGACCACCACTCATCAGCAGCCGCTTGGCTCGCCCTTCTCTGCCACCAGCACCGTCGAGGACGTCATGGCCGACCTCGACCTGTCCGGCGTGACCGCCGTCGTCACCGGGGGCTACGCCGGACTCGGTCGGGAAACCACCCGGGGCCTGGCGGCCGCCGGGGCCCAGGTCATCGTTCCGGCCCGTCGACCGGGCATCGCCCGTGCCGCACTCGCGGATGTGGCGGACTGCGACGTCATCCCCATGGACCTGGCAGACCTGGACAGCGTGCGCGCCGCGGCCGCGCAGATCAGCGACTCCGCCGGCAAGGTCGACGTCCTGATGGCCGTCGCCGGCGTCATGGCCACCCCGGAGCGGCGCGTGGGACCCGGCTGGGAAGGCCAGCTCGCCGCCAACCACTTCGGACACTTCACACTCGCCTGCGAGCTCTACCCGCTCCTGGCCGCCGCCGACGGCGCGCGCGTCGTCGTGAACAGCTCTGCCGGACACACCCTGACCGACATCCGCTGGCACGACCCGCACTTCCGTACCGGCTACGACAAGTGGCTGGCCTACGGCCAGGCCAAGACCGCGAACTCCCTGTTCGCCGTGCAACTCGACGCCCTCGGGCGCAACGACGGCGTCCGGGCGTTCGCTCTCCACCCGGGAAAGATCATCACTGGTCTCCAGCGAGAGATGACGCTTCAGGAGCAGATCGAACGTGGCTGGGTGGACGGGCACGGCAAGGTGATCGGCACCGACTTCAAGACCCCCTCCCAGGGCGCCGCCACCGGCCTGTGGGCCGCCACGTCCCCGCTCCTCGACGGTCGCGGCGGCCTCTACCTGGAGGACTGCGACGTCGCGCGCGTCTCTGCCCCGACACGCCCATGGATGACGGCGGCGTTCGCGAGTACGCCATCAACCCCGGCGCGGCCGCACGGCTGTGGGACCTGTCCGTCACGGCGACAGGCGCCACCCCGATCAGTCACTGAGCCCACGCACTTCCGGCGGAGCGGTCAGGCGGCCTGGCAGAGCACCGCGGGGTCGGCCGGGGCCGAGGCGCGGGCCACGGTCGTGTGCACCGGACGGGCGGCGCGGACGGTGGCCGCGGCCTGCGAGCGGTTCCGCGTGAAGACGAGGAGGCGCAGCACCGCGAACCGCGCGACACCGGCGAGTGCGGAGGCGGACAGGTAGACGACCTGCTCGAGCACCGCACCGGGCGCCGCCACCAGTTGGTGCAGGACGAGCATCGCCACGCAGGTCACCGCGTACGCGACTGCCGCGGACCCGGCCGACTGCGCGTGCTGGCGCCAGGTCGCGCGCCCGCCCGCGCCGAAGGTGAAGCGGGCGTGCAACTCGGTGGCGAGGAGCGTGGAGACCGCGGTGATCAGGGCGTTGGCCAGGATCCAGGGAATCCAGGAGGCGAGGCCCGCCACGGCGAAGCTGGAGGCGAGCCCCACCCCGCCGCCGCAGAGCACGAAGCGGGCGAAGGCGGTGAAGGTTCCGGGTGCCGCCTGCTGCCGACTCTGCGCTGTCTCCATGACCCCGACCCCTTTGATGGCTCACTCCGCGAAACGCGCACCCCTCGGCCTGCGAGGCCGGAGGGGTGCGCTGCCCGTGCCGCCATCATGGCACACCTATGGCGCCATGGCGAGCCTGTGTGGCGCTATCTGTGCCGCCAATGGCGTCATGGCGTGGATGGAATCGCGAATGTGCAGGTCAGCGACTGGTGCGAAGGTGGCGCCAGTCGGCGGGTGAGGCGCGAGACGGCCGACAGCAGGCTGAACGGTTGCCGAGGCACCCGGCTCCGGAAGTGACCGGCCCGGGGCTCCCCACAGGGGAGACCCGGGCCGGTTCTTCGTGCGGAGAACTCAGTACGGCAGCGGCCCCTCCGGGGTCACCAGGTCCCGGGTGACCTCCGCGACCGACCGGCAGCCGGTCAGCGCCATCGCCAGGTCCAGGTCCGCGAGCAGGCAGTTCAGGACGTGCTCGACGCCCGCCCGGCCGTCCAGGGCGAGACCGTACAGGTACGGCCTGCCGAGCAGGACGGCGTCAGCGCCGAGCGCGAGGGCCTTGACCACGTCCGTGCCGGTGCGGATGCCGGAGTCCATCAGCACCGGCACCTCCGGGCCGACGGCGGCCCGCACCGCGGGCAGCGCGTCGAGGGCGGCCACGCCGCCGTCGAGCTGGCGGCCGCCATGCGTGGACACGACGAAGCCGTCCGCGCCCGCGGCGAGCGCCTTGCGGGCGTCGTCCGGGTGCTGCACGCCCTTGATGAGGATCGGCAGCGACGTGCGCTCCCGCAGCCAGGGCAGGTCGTCCCACGTGAGCGTGGGATGGGAGGAGATCGTCGCCCAGTGCGCGATCGGAGCCAGGTCGCCGCCGTCCGCGGGCAGCTGGGATCGGAACACCGGGTCGCTCGTGAAGTTGGCGATGCCCTCGCCGTGCACGAACGGGATGTACCCGGCGTCCAGGTCGCTCGGCCGGTAGCCGAACGTGGGTTGTCCACCGTGACGACGAGCGCCGTGTACCCGGCCGCCTCGACACGGCGGACGAGGGACTCGGCGACGTCGCGGTCGTTCGGCCAGTACAGCTGGAACCAGCGGGCCTCCGGCCCGGCCTCCTTCGCCACGTCCTCCATGGAGTGCGAGGAGAAGCAGGACAGCACGAACGGCACACCCACCTCCGCGGCGGCCCGGACCGAGGCCAGCTCGCCCTCGGGGTGCGCCACCGTCTGCGCGGCCACCGGCGCGAGCAGCACCGGTACCGGAAGGCGCCGTCCGAGCACCGACACCGACAGGTCGCGCTCGCTGACGCCCCGCCACATGCGCGGCACGAGCTGCCAGCGGTCGAACGCCGCGCGGTTGCGGCGGCCCGTCGCACCGGTGCCCGCGTCACCGGCGATGTACGCGTACGCGCGGGGTTCGAGGACCGCGCGCGCCGCCTCCTGAAGGCTCGTCAGGTCCGTGGACAGCTTGGGCTTGCCGCCCGCCATCCCGGCCAGATAGATCTGCCGCACCAGTTCGGCGCGGGGGGCGCGGGGCGCGCCCGCTGCTTCGGTCATGCGCTGCCTGCCTGTTCGTCGCCGCCGGCCGCCGTCGCGAGCCGGTGCAGGTCCTCGCGGAGGCGGCGGGTGAGCACCGCAACGGCCGGGGAGTCGCGCTCGGTCAGCGAGAAGTGGCCGCCGGGCGTCGTCTCCACGGCGAACTCGCCCGTGGTGTGGCGGGCCCAGCCCCCCGTCTCCTCCGCACTGTTCTTCGGGTCGTCGTCGGCGAGCAGCGCCGTCAGCGGCGCCGCCACGGCGGCGCCGGCCGCGCAGTGGTAGCCGCGCAGCGCCTCGTTGTCGCCGCGCAGCAGACGCACCATCTCCCGGACGGTCTCCGCGTCGTCGAGGAGCGCCTCCGGTACGCCGCCGAGCCACCGCACGTGCTTCACGACGGCCTCGTCGCTCTCCTCGCCGTCACCGCTCCTGTGCCAGCGGGCCGAGGGCGGCGCGGCGGCGGAGGCGAACAGGCGGACCACCGCGGGCCCTGCGCTCTTCGGGGCCTCCGCCTCCAGGATGCGGGTCGCCTCGAAGGCGACGATGGAGCCCATGCTGTGGCCCAGCACGAACAGCGGCTTGTCGTCGTGGCCCTGCGCCCGCAGCGCCTCCACCGCGCCCCGGGCAAGCGCCGTGACGCTCTCCGCGAACGGCTCGGACCTGCGGTCCTGCCGCCCCGGGTACTGCACGGCGAGCAGCTCGACGTCCTCGGGCAGCGCCGCGGACAGCGACGTGAACGCCATCGCGGGGCCGCCCGCGTGCGGGAAGCACAGCAGGCGGGCCCGGCTGCCGGGGCGCGGGTGGAACGTACGTATCCACTGACCCGGCCGCCGGACGGCGCCCCCCTGGGAGGCGCCGCCCGGCCGGGTCGAACCGGTGGCCGCCGCGGCGGCCTGATTGTCGGTCATGACCTGGGGAATCCGTTCGTTTCTCGGTCAGGAACCCAGCTTGGCGAGGAGCACGCCGAGCCGGTCGGACACGGCGGCGCGCACCGTGTCGCTGAGCCGGGTGCCGGCGAACACCGTCTCCAGCTCGGTGAGTTCGTCCAGGAGGGCCTGGGCGTCGTTCGCCTCCGAGCCGTCGGCGCCGTCGGCTCCTTCAACGTATCCCTGCTCCGCCTTCAGGTGCTCCACGAGCTCCGCCGGGGTCGGCCAGTCGTAGATGAACGTGGCGGGCAGCTTGACGCCGGTCGTGGCGCCGAGCCGGTTGCGCAGCTCCACCGCGGTCAGCGAGTCGAAGCCGATCTGGTTGAAGGGGCCGTGCGGGTCGACGACCGCGCCCGAGGCGTGGCCGAGGACGGCCGCGACCTCACCCAGGACGGTGTCCAGGAGCCGGTCACCGGTCGCCGGGCCCTGCGCGGGGGCCGGGTCCGCCGCTGCCCGGTCCGCCGCTGCCGGGGCCGCGTTGGCGGCGGCCGGCGCGGGCACCAGGTTCTTCAGCAGCGGCGGGACGGGGCTGCCGCTCGCGACCGAGGCGCGCAGGCCCTGAAGATTCCACGCGGCGGCCACGGTCACCGCGCTGTCCCGGCGCACCGACGCGTCGAGCAGCGCGATGCCCTGCTCGGACGTCAGCGGCGCCACACCGATACGGCCCATGCGCGTGATGTCGGTCTCGGTGAGCCCGGAGCCCATGCCGCCGACGCCCTCCCACAGGCCCCACGCGATGGAGACGCCGGGCCTGCCGACCGAGCGCCGGTACTCGACCAGGCCGTCGAGGAAGGCGTTGCCCGCGGCGTAGCCGCCCTGCGCGGCCGAGCCCATGGTCCCGGCGAGCGAGGAGAACAGCACGAACGCGTCCAGGCCCAGGTGCTCGGTGAGCTCGTGCAGATTGAGCGCCGCATCCACCTTCGGGCGCAGCGACCGGTCGAGGCTCTCCGGCGTCAGGTCCGCGAGGATGCCGTCGTCCAGGACCCCGGCCGCGTGCACGACGCTGCCGAGCCGCACGCCGTCCGCCGCCAGGCCGTCCAGGGCCGCGGCGAGCGCGTCCCGGTCCGCCGCGTCGCAGGCCACGACGTGCACGTCCACGCCCTGCGCGCGCAGCTCGTCGATGTCCCGCCGCGCGTCCTCCTGCGGCGCGCCCCGGCCCATCAGGACCAGGCTGCGCACGCCGTGCTCGGCCACCAGATGCCGGGCGACGAGCCGGCCGAGCCAGCCGAGCCCGCCGGTGATCAGGGCGGCGCGCGTGGTGTCCCACGGCTCGTCCGCGTCGGCCAGGGCGAGGACGACCTTGCCGATGTGCCGGGCCTCGCTCAGGTACCGGAACGCCTCCGGGGCGCGGCGGATGTCCCACACCGAGATCGGCGGAGCCTGCAGGCCGCCCTGCTCGAACAGGTCCAGAAGCTCCTGGAGCATCCCCTGGATGCGGTCGGGGCCTGGCTCGCGCACGTCGTACGCGCGATAGTCCACGCCCGGGTGCCGCGCGGTCACCTCGGCCGGCTCGCGCCGGTCGGTCTTGCCCATCTCCAGGAACCGGCCGCCGCGCGGAAGCAGCCGCAGCGACGCGTCGGCGAACTCACCGGCGAGCGAGTTCAGGACGACGTCGACGCCCTTGCCGCCGGAGGCCGCCAGGAACGACCGCTCGAAGTCGAGCGTCCGGGAGGAGGCGATGCGCTCGTCGGCCACGCCCGCGGCGCGCAGCGCGTCCCACTTGCCCCGGCTCGCCGTCGCATAGACCGTGGCGCCCAGGTGCCGGGCGATCTGGACGGCCGCAGTGCCGACGCCGCCGGCGCCCGCGTGGATGAGCACCGACTCGCCCCGGCCGAGACGCGCCAGGTCCACCAGGCCGTAGTACGCGGTCAGATAGGTCACCGGGACCGCGGCGGCCTGCTGGAACGACCAGCCGTCGGGGATCCGGCACACCAGACGGTGATCGGTGACCGTGTTGGGGCCGACGCCGTTGATGAGCCCCATCACGCGGTCGCCGGGCTTCAGGCCCGTGACGCCGGGGCCGACTTCGACGACGACCCCCGCGCCCTCACCGCCGCCGCCGCTGCCGGACGCGTTCACGTCGACGGAGGCGTGGATGACGCCGAGCGCGAGCAGCGCCTCGCGGAAGTTCAGCCCGGCCGCGCGCAGACGCAGCCGGATCTGGCCCTCCTCCAGCGGCTCGGCGACCTCCGGCCACGGCTCGAACGACAGGTTCGCGAAGGACGACTTGCCGACGTAGTCCAGATACCAGTTCGGCTCGTCTCGCGGCGGGCGCAGCGTGCCGCCGGGCGCCGACGTGGTCAGGGCCGGGCGGTAGGCGGTGCCGCCGCGCAGCGCCAGCTGCGGCTCATCGGCCGCTGCCGCGACCGCGGCCGTGAGCGCGGCGCGGGAGCCCGCCGTGCCGTCCTCGTCGAGCAGCGCGAAGCGGCCCGGGTGCTCGGCGTACGCCGACCGCAGCAGACCCCACACGGCGCGCAGGCCGAGCCGTGCGGTCGGCTGCTCGCCGTCCACGGCGACGGCGCCGCGCGTGATCGCCACCAGGCGGGTCGTGGAGAGCCGGTCGTCGGACAGGACCAGCTGAGCGGATGTCAGGACGTGGCGCAGGGACTCGCGGACGGCCGCCGGGTCCGGCGTCTCGTCGGCGCGGCCCGCCGCGACGGGCAGCAGGATGACCTCCGGCGCCTCCTCGCCCTCGTCCAGGGCGGTGGCGAGAGCGGTCCGGTCGGCGTATCCCCGGTCGACGATGCCGCGCAGCGCCTCGTCGGCGAACTCGCCGAGCACCGCCCAGGTCTCCGTGTCACCGGCGGCGGGCAGCCCGGCCAGCGCCTCCCACGACGGCACGTACAGGCCGTCACGGTCGCTCGCGGACGCTGCGGCGGCCGGGCGCAGAGCGAGCGAGCCGATGGCGGCCACCGGCGTGCCCGCGGCGTCGGCCACGTCCACGCAGATCGCGTTCCCGCCCGCGGGGGCGAGCCGCACGCGCAGCGACGCCACCGCGGTGCCGAACGTGCGCGCGTTGTTCCACGCGTACGGCAGCAGCGTCCTGCCGTCCGATGTGTCGGTCAGGCCGCCGAGCGCCGACGCGTGCAGGGCCGCGTCGAGCAGCGCCGGGTGCAGCGGGTACGCGCCGGGGGCCGGCTGCCGGTCGTCCGGCAGGGCCACCTCGGCGAACACCTCGTCGCCGCGCTGCCACAGCGCCTTGACGCCGCGGAAGGCCGGGCCGTACACGAGGCCCTGCGCGGCGAGGTCGGCGTACAGGCCGTCCGGGTCGACCGGCAGCGGCTCGGCGCCCCGCGGCGGCCACACCGTGAGGTCGGCGGCGGCGCCCGCCGCCGTGTCGGAGCCCTTGGCGACGGTGCCGCCCGCGTTGCGCAGCCACTGGGCCGACGCACCGGAGTCGTCGCCCTCCCGGCGCGAGTGGACGGTCACCGCACGGCTGCCGGTGGCGTCCGGGGCCGCGAGGAACACCCGCAGCTGGATCTCGGCGTTCTCGGGGTCCTCGGGGACGACCAGGGGCGCCTCCAGCAGCAGCTCCTCCACGACGTCGTAGCCCGCCTCGCGCGCGGCGCACGCCGCGAGGTCGAGCAGCGCGGTGCCCGGCACCAGGACCTGGCCGCCGACCTTGTGGTCGGCCAGCCACGGGTGCGTCGCCAGGGAGAGGCGGCCGGTGAGCAGCAGGCCGGCGGGCTCCGGCAGTTCGGCGACGGCCGTCAGCATTGGGTGGTCGAGCGCGGCCAGACCCGCCGAGCGCACGTCACCGGAGACCGCGGGCCTGTCCAGCCAGTACGGGCGGTGCTGAAAGGCGTACGTCGGCAGCGGGACGCGGCGCGCGCCCTGGCCCGCGAAGACCGCGGCCCAGTCGGCCTCGGCACCACTGGCGTGCGCGCGGGCGAGAGCGGTCAGGAGCGTCCCCGGCTCCGGGTGGCGGCGGCGCAGGGCCGGGATCAGCTCGTGCGCGGCGCGCGCGGAGCCCTCGGCGGCGAGGCAGTCGGCGGCCATCGCCGTGAGGTCGCCGGACGGGCCCATCTCCAGGAAGCGGGTGCAGCCGTCCTCGGCGAGGCTGTGCACGCCGTCCTGGAAGCGGACCGTCCGGCGCATGTGCCGCACCCAGTAGTCCGGGTCCGCCAGCTCGTCGGGCTCGGCGGGCAGACCGGTCAGGTCCGAGATCACCGTCAGCTCGGGGAAACGGAACTCCAGGCGCGCCGCGAGGGCGCGGAACTCCTCGA
Source organism: Streptomyces sp. XD-27 (assembly GCF_030553055.1). Lineage (NCBI taxonomy): Bacteria > Bacillati > Actinomycetota > Actinomycetes > Kitasatosporales > Streptomycetaceae > Streptomyces > Streptomyces sp. XD-27. The sequence goes on along the minus strand of NZ_CP130713.1, from coordinate 188,992 downwards.
GCGCGGGCTCCATCAGCGGCGAGTGGAAGGCGTGGCCGACCTTCAGCCAGGTCGCCTTGCCGCCCGCCTCCTCGAACGGCCGGATGGCGGCCGCCAGGGCCTCCTTCTCACCGGAGAGCACCGTCGCGGCCGGGCCGTTGACGGCGGCGAGCGACACCGTACCCGCGCAGTCGGCGAGCAGCTCGACGGCCTCCTCCTCGGAGGCGCGCAGTGCCACCATCGCGCCGCCCGCCGGGAGCCGCTGCATGATCCGGCCGCGCGTGACGGCCAGCTGCGCGGCGTCCTCCAGCGACAGCACCCCGGCGGCGTGGACGGCCGCGAAGGCACCCACGGAGTGCCCGAGGACCGCGTCCGGCCGGATCCCCCACGACTCGAAGAGACGGAACAGGGCCACCTCGACGGCGAACAGGGCGGGCTGGGTGTATTCGGTGCGGTTCAGCAGGTCGGCCTCGGGCGTGCCCTCGGCGGCGCACACCACCTCGCGCAGCGGCCGGTCCAGATGCGGGTCGACGACCGCGCACACGGCGTCGAAGGCCTCGGCGTACGCGGGGAACGCCGCGTACGCCTCCGCGCCCATCCGCGGGCGCTGGGAGCCCTGACCGGCGAACAGGAACGCCGTGCGGCCCTCGACGGCCCTGCCGCGCACGGCGTCCGGGCCCGGTGTGCCGTCGGCGAGCGCGCGCAGCCGCGGGAGCAGGTCCTCGCGGTCGGTGGCGAGGAGCACCGCGCGGTGCGTGAGGTGGCGGCGCGTGGTGGCCAGCGACAAGCCGAGCGAGGCGAGGTCTTGAGCGGGCCCGGCGGCTCCCGCGGCCTCGGTGGCTTCGTCGGTGGTCAGGTGCTGGTGCAGGCGTTCGGCCTGGGCGCGCAGCGCCGTCTCGGAGTTCGCGGACAGGACCAGTGGGACCGCGGGCAGCGGGGCCGTGGTCTCCTCGGCGGTAGGGGCCTCGGGCTCGGGCGCCTGCTCCAGGATGATGTGCGCGTTGGTGCCGCCGATGCCGAAGGAGGACACGGCGGCACGGCGCGGCCGGTCGACCTCGGGCCAGCTCTTGGCCTCGGTGAGCAGCGACAGGGTGCCGCCGGACCAGTCGACGCCCGGGCTCGGCTCGTCCACGTGCAGCGTCTTGGGCATCAGGCCGTGCTGCAGCGCGAGGGTCAGCTTGATGAGACCGCCGACACCGGCGGCCGCCTGCGCGTGACCGATGTTCGACTTCAGGGAGCCGAGGTACAGCGGGGTGTCCGCGGTGCGGGCCGCGCCGTACGTGGCGATGAGGGCGCCCGCCTCCAGCGGGTCGCCGAGCGGGGTGCCCGTACCGTGGGCCTCCACGAGGTCGACGTCGGCGCCGGTCAGGCCGGAGGCCGCCAGGGCCTGCCTGATCAGGGCTTCCTGGGCGGGTCCGTTGGGCGCGGTGAGGCCGTTGCTCGCGCCGTCCTGGTTGACGGCCGAGCCGCGCACCACCGCGAGCACGGGGTGGCCGAGGCGCCGGGCGTCCGACAGGCGCTCGACGAGCAGCAGGCCTGCGCCCTCGGCCCACGCGGTGCCGTCGGCGGACGCCGCGAAGGACTTGCAGCGGCCGTCGCGGGACAGACCGCGCTGGCGGCTGAACTCCACGAAGGAGTTCGGGGTCGCCATCAGCGTCACGCCGCCCGCGAGCGCCATCGAGCATTCGCCGCGGCGCAGCGCGTCGACCGCCAGGTGCAGCGCCACCAGCGACGACGAGCACGCGGTGTCCACGGTGATCGCCGGGCCCTGGAGGCCGAAGGTGTACGACAGGCGGCCGGAGGCGACGCTGCCGGCGCTGCCGATGGTCAGGTACGCCTCGTACTCCTCCGGGGCGGGGGACAGGCGCGCCGCGTAGTCGTCGTACATGGTGCCGACGAAGACGCCGGTGCGGCTGCCGCGCAGCGTCGCGGGGTCGATGCCCGCGTTCTCGAACGCCTCCCAGGCGGTCTCCAGCAGGAGCCGCTGCTGCGGGTCGATGGCGTGCGCCTCGCGCGGGCTGATGCCGAAGAACTCGGGGTCGAACTGGGCGGCGTCGTAGAGGAATCCGCCCTGCTCGACGTAGGAGGTGCCCGCGTGGTCGGGGTCGGAGTCGAAGAGGTTCGCCAGGTCCCAGCCGCGGTCGGTGGGGAACGGGCCGACCGCGTCGACCTCGTCGACGACCAGCTGCCACAGCTCCTGCGGCGAGCTGACGCCGCCGGGGAAGCGGCAGGCCATCGCGACGATCGCGATCGGCTCCTCGTCGCGCTGCCGGGCGCGGGCAGCCGCGGCCTTGAGCCGTTCGTTCTCCTTCAGCGCGGCCCGCAACGCGTCGACGACTTGCTGGGGTGATGTGGGCGCCATCGTGTGTCTCTCCAAAGGTCCCTGTGCCGGGCGGTGTCAGGACTCGCTGTCGCCTAGAGCCAGGCGGATCAAGTCGTCGGTGTCCATCTCGTCAAGGAGGCTTTCGCTCTCGGCCAGGTCGGCGCCCAGCAAGGCGTTCCGCGGGTCGGGCGCGTCCTGCCCGGACGGTGCGTGCCGGCCCGCCGGTTCGGGGGCGAGCGCGGTGAGCAGCCTCTCGGCGATCGCCCCCGGGGTCGGGTGGTCGAAGACCAGCGTGGGCGGCAGCATGACGCCCGTCGCCGCGATCAGACGGTTGCGCAGCTCGACCGCGGTGAGCGAGCTGAGGCCGAGGTCCTGGAAGCGGCGGTCCGCCGCCACCTCGTCCTGCGGCTCGCCGAGGACGGCGGCCACCTGCGTGCGCACGGTCCGGAGCAGGATGTGGCGGTGCTCGCGCTCGGGGGCGCGGGCCAGCTTCTCGCGCAGCGCCGCGGCGGTGTCCTCGACGGGCCCGGCCTCGGCCCGGCGCGGGGCGAGGTCCTTCAGGACCGCCGGAGCGGTCGCCGCGTCCAGGGCGCGCGGGTCGAGCACCACGGCCGCGAGGTACGCAGCCCCGTCGGCGAGCGCCGCGTCGAACAGGGCGAGCCCGGCCTCGGCGGACAGCGAGCCGATGCCCGAGCGCCGCAGGCGCAGCAGGTCGGCCTCGCTCAGGTTGCCGGTCGTCGCGGACCCGTCCGCCCACAGGCCCCACGCGAGGGACAGCGCGGGCCGCCCCTCCGCGCGGCGCTGCCGCGCGAGGCCGTCCAGGTAGGCGCTGGCCGCCGCGTAGGCGCCCTGACCGGGCGTGCCGAGCGTCCCGGCGAACGAGGAGAACAGGACGAACGCCGTGAGCCCGAGGTCCTGTGTGAGCTCGTGGAGCAGCGCGGCGCCCGCGGCCTTGGGGCGCATCACCCGGTCCAGGTGGTCCGGCGTCAGGGCGCCGAACAGCGCGTCGTCGAGGACGCCCGCCGCGTGCACCACGCCGGTCAGCGGATGGGTGTCCGGCACGGCATCGAGGACGGCGGCGAGAGCGTCGCGGTCGGCGGTGTCGCAGGCCGCGACCGTCACCTCGGCGCCCGTGGCCCGCAGTTCGGCCACGAACTCGGCGGCACCCGGCGTCCGAAGGCCGCGGCGGCCGGTGAGCAGCAGGCGGCGCACGCCGTACGCGTCCACGAGGTGCCGGGACAGGAGCCGGCCCAGGGCGCCGAGGCCGCCGGTGACCAGGACGTGGCTGTGCTCGTCGAAGGCCGCCGGGGCGTCCGTCCGCGCCTCGTGCGTGCGCAGGCCCGGAGCGCTCACCCGCCCGGCGCGCAGCGCCAGTTGGGGCTCGGGGGAGGCCACCGCCTGCACGACGCCGTGCGCGGACTCGGGGCGGCCGTCGGTGTCGACCAGGGTGAAGCGGCCGGGGTTCTCCGTCTGCGCGGTGCGGATGAGGCCCCACACCGGTGCCCCGGCGAGGCGCACGTGCTCGCCTTCGGCGACCGCGACGGCGCGCTCGGTCACCAGGGCGAGCCGGGTGCCGTCCAGACGGGCGTCGGCGAGCAGGCCCTGGGCGAGCCCGAGCGCCGCGCGGGCGGCGGCGATCGGCGCCCCGGTGGGTCCACCGGGTTCGGTGGACCCACCGGCCGTGGCGGGCCCGCTGGTGGCGGACTCGCCGGGGGCGGGCGCGCTGGGTGCGGCGCTCCCGCCGAGTGAGGTGGCGACGACGACGGCGGGCGCCGGGGCACCGCCGTCGAGTGCCGCGCGCAGTCCGGCCAGGTCGGGATGGGCGTCGACCGCGACACCCGCGGCACGGATCACGCTCGCCAGGTCGGCGGCGTCGGCGCCCACGACCGCCCACGGGCCCGTCGGGACCGCCTTCGACACGTCCCGCTCGGTCCACTCCAGGGCGAACAGCGCGGCCCTGTCGGCCGAGGTGGCGGACGCGGCCGACGCCAGCGTCTCGGCCGGAACCTCGCCCACCGTGAGGGCCTTGGCGTCGAGAACCGGCGTGCCGTTCTCGTCGGCGATGTGCACGGAGCAGGTGTCCTTCGCGCGTTGACGGATACGGACGCGCAGCGCGGTCGCGCCGGGGGAGTGGAGAGCCAGGCCGCTCCAGGCGCACGGCACGACCCTGCGGCTGCCCTCCCCCCTGGCCCCGCCGGCCAGGGCGTGCAGGGCGGCGTCCAGGGCGGCCGGGTGCAGCTGGAAGCCGCGGCCGCGCCCGTGCGCCTCCGCGGGCAGGGTGACCTCGGCGTACAGGTCGCCGCCGGCGCGCCAGACGGCGCTCAGGCCCTGGAAGGCCGGCCCGTACTCGTAGCCGATCCTGGCCAGTTCGGTGTAGAGCCGGTCGACGGGCACCGGCGTCGCGCCCCGCGGCGGCCACAGCGTGAGCTCGGCCGAGCCGTCGGGATCCGCGCTCGCCCCGGACCCGGCCTCCTCCAGGACGCCGGCGGCGTGGCGCTTCCAGTCCTCCTTGGACGCGGCCGCGGGCCGCGAGTGGACGGTGAAGGCGCGCGATCCGTCGGTGTCCGCGGGGCCCACCAGGAGCTGGAGGTCCACGGGTTCGGTGAGCAGCAGCGGCTGCTCCAGAGTGAGGTTCCTGACGCGTTCCGCGCCGGACGTGCGGCCCGCGTACAGGGCGAGCTCCGCGACGGCGGGGCCGGGCAGCAGCGGCTGGCCCACCAGCGTGTGGTCCAGGAGCCACCGGTGGGCGTTCGGGTCGACCTCGCCGGTGAACAGCCAGCCCTGGCCTCCGGCCAGTTCGACGGCCTGGCCGAGCAGCGGGTGGCCGGTGGTGTCCGGCGCGGGCGCGGTGGTCGGCGCGGTCAGCCAGTAGCTGTCGCGCTGGTAGGCGTACGTGGGCAGCGCCACGGTGCGCCCGCCGCCGAGGAACGCGCTCCAGTCGACCGCGGCGCCGTGCACGTGGGCCTCGCCGAGCGCGAGCGCGAACCGGCCGACGCCGCCCTCGCCGCGGCGCAGCGTCCCGATGGCCGCCACGTCGCGCCGGCCCGCCCGCGCGGCGGTCTCGGCGATCGCGGGCGTCAGGACCGGGTGCGGCGCCGCCTCCACGAACGTAGGGTGGCCGAGGCCGACGAGATGGTCGATCACCGACTGGAACGCGACCGGCTCCCGCAGGTTGCGCACCCAGTACGCGGCGTCGGGCCCGGCCGGGCCGACGGCCTCGCCGGTCACCGTCGAGTACCACGGCACCTGCGCGGGCCGCGGCGTGATCTCGCCCAGCGCGTCGAGGAGTTCCGCCGCGACGGCGTCGGCCGCCGCGGTGTGCGGGGCGTGGTCGACCGCGACACGGCGCGCCGTGATGTCCTGCGCCGCGCAGGCCGCGAGCAACTCGTCCAGGGCCGCGGGCTCGCCGGCGACCACCGTGTGCGCAGGGCTGTCGACCGCCGCGACGGCGATCCGGCCGCCGTACGCGGCGATCCGGGCCTCGACGGCGGCGCGCGGCAGACCGAGCGCGACCATGCCGCCCGTGCCGGACAGGTGCGCGGCGACCGTCCGGGCGCGCAGCGCGACGACCCGCGCCGCGTCCTCGACGGACAGGGCGCCCGCCACGGTGGCCGCCGCGAGCTCACCCGCGCCGTGGCCGACGACGGCCGCGGGCTCGACGCCATGTGCCCGCCACAGCCGCGCGAGGGCCACCGACACCGCCCACGTCAGCGGCTGCGCCACCTCGGTCCGGTCCAACGGCCCCTGGAGCTCCGCCGCCGCGTCCCAGTCGACGTAGGGTGCGAGCGCCGCCAGGCACTCCTCGAACCGCGCGGCGAAATCCGGCGCCGACTCCGTCAACTCCCGTGCCATGCCCGCCCAGTGGGCGTCGAGGCCGGGGAAGACGAACACCGCGTCACCGGCCTGCCGGGCCTTGCCCGTCACCGACAGCGGGGTCTGCGCGCCCCGGCCGACCGCGTCGAGCCCGGCGAGCAGTTCGTCCCGGTCGGCGCCGACCACCACGGCCCGGTGCTCCAGGGCCGACCGGGTCCGCACCAGCGAGGCCGCGACGTCGAGCGGCGCGAGCTCCGGCCGTTCGGCGACGTGATCGCGCAGCCGCTCGGCCTGGGCGCGCAGCGCGGCCGGGGTCGCGCCGGAGACCACCCACGGCACCACGCCGGGGCCGGTCTCCTCGCCGACGGCGGCCGCGACGCGGGGGGCCTCGGGGCCTGCTCCAGGATCACGTGCGCGTTGGTGCCGCTGACGCCGAACGACGACACCGCGGCGCGGCGCGGCCGGTCGAGCTCCGGCCAGGCCGTGGCCTCGGTCAGGAGCGACACCGCGCCCGCGGTCCAGTCGACGTGGCGCGTCGGCTCGTCGATGTGCAGGGTGCGCGGCAGGACGCCGTGCTTCATCGCCATGACCATCTTGATGACGCCGCCGACCCCGGACGCCGCCTGCGCGTGCCCGATGTTGGACTTCAAAGAGCCCAGGTACAGCGGCCTGTCCGCGGCGCGGTCCTGGCCGTACGTGGCGATGACGGCCCGCGCCTCGATCGGGTCGCCGAGCTCGGTGCCCGTGCCGTGCGCCTCGACGGCGTCGACGTCGGCGGCCGCGAGACCGGCGACGGCCAGCGCGTCACGGATGACCCGCTCCTGCGCGGGGCCGTGCGGCGCGGTGAGGCCGTTGGTGGCGCCGCCGTGGTTGACCGCCGAGCCGCGTACGACCGCGAGGACCTCGTGGCCGTTGCGGTGGGCGTCGGAGAGCCGCTCCAGGAGCAGGACGCCCACGCCCTCGCTCCAGCCGACGCCGTCCGCGCTCTCCGCGAACGACTTGCAGCGCCCGTCCACGGACAGCCCGCGCCGCCGGCTGTACTCCAGGAACGTGCCGGGCGACGACATGATCGTCACGCCGCCCGCGAGCGCCAGGTCGCACTCGCCGCCGCGCAGCGCCTGCGCGGCCTGGTGCAGCGCGACCAGGGACGACGAGCAGGCCGTGTCGACGGTGACCGCCGGGCCCTGGAGGCCGAAGGTGTAGGCCACGCGGCCGGAGGCCACGCTGGGGGAGCTCCCGACGAACCGGGACGCCTCCACGTCGTCAGGCGTGCTGGTGAGGCGTGAGATGTAGTCGCTGTACATCACGCCGCTGAACACGCCGGTGCGGGTGCCGCGCAGCGAGGTCGGGGCGATGCCCGCGCTCTCCACGGCCTCCCAGCCGGTCTCCAGGAGCAGCCGCTGCTGCGGGTCGATCGCGTGCGCCTCACGCGGGCTGATGCCGAAGAACTCCGGGTCGAACCGGTCGGCGTCGTACAGGAACCCGCCGTGCTGCGTGGAGGACGTGCCCAGCCGGTCCGGGTCGGGGTCGTAGAGGTTCTCGACGTCCCAGCCGCGGTTCTCCGGGAACGGGCCGATCGCGTCGGTGCCGGTCTCGACCAGGCGCCACAGGTCCTCGGGGGTCCGGATGTCGCCGGGGTAGCGGCAGGCCATGCCGACGATGACGACCGGGTCGTCTTCCGGTACCGCGGCGACGGCGGGACCGTGCTCCTCGCGCTGCTCGCCGTCGGTCTCCTTGGCGACCTCCGCCAGCAGGTGGCGGACGAGCGCCTCGGGCGACGGGTGGTCGAAGACCAGCGTGGCCGCCAGTTCGACGCCGGTCACCGCCCCGAGGCGGCTGCGCAGTTCGAGCGCCGTCAGGGAGTCCATGCCGAGGTCGGTGAACGCGGCGCCGGAGGCGACGGCGGCGGGACCCGTGAGCCCGAGCACGGCGGCCACCGTCGAGCGGACCAGGTCCGTGACGCCGCGGCGCCGCTCGGCCTCGGGCAGCGCCGCCGTGGCGCTCGCCCACGACGAGCCGCTCGCCGCCGGGGCCGCCGCGGCGCTCACGCGGCGGCGCGTGGTGCGCACCAGGCCGCGCAGGAGCACCGGGGCCGACTCCGCTCGGTCCGGGTCACGCAGTGTCTCCAGATCCAACGCGGCCGCGAGCAGCACCGGTTCGCCGGTGGTGAGGGCCGCGTCGAACATCCGCGTGCCGCGCGCGGCGGTGATCGGTGCGAGCCCGGCCCGCCGCCACCGCGCCAGGTCGGCATCGGACAGCGTGCCCGCCATGCCGTCGGTGTTCTCACGGCCCCACAGGCCCCACGCGAGGGAGGTGGCGGGCAGCCCCTGGGCGCGCCGGTACTGGGCGAGGGTGTCCAGGAAGACGTTGGCGGCGGCATAGTTGCCCTGACCGGCGTTGCCGATGAGGCCCGCGACCGAGGAGAACAGGACGAACGCCTTCAGCGGCGCACCGGCCGTCAGCTCGTGCAGGTTCCAGGCCGCGTCCGCCTTCGGCCGCAGCACCGCGGACACACCGTCGGGCGTGAGGTTCCGCAGCGTGGCGTCGGCGAGGACACCCGCCGTGTGGACCACGGCGGTCAGCGGGTGCGCGGCGGGCACGGTGGCGAGCAGCTCGGCGAGCGCGGCGCGGTCGGCCACGTCGCACGCGGCAACAGTGACGTCGGCGCCCAACTTGGCCAACCTGGCGGCCAGTTCGTCGGCTCCCGGGGCGGCGCGGCCCCGGCGGCCGACCAGGATCAGGCGCTTGACGCCGTGCCGGGCGACGACGTGCTCGGCGAAGATCCGGCCGAGCGCGCCGGTGCCGCCGGTGATCAGGACGGTGCCGTCCGGGTCGAGGACGGCGTCGGCGCCGTCGGTCGTGCTGTCGGCCGCGGCGGGGGTGGCCACGGGGGCGGGCGCCAGCCGCGGCGCGTACACCTCCGTGTCGCGTACGGCGAGTTCGAGGCCGTCGGAGACGGCCGCGAAGACGGCCGTGAGGGCCCGCTCGGACAGCGCGGCGCCGTCGGAGCCGTCGATGTCCACCAGCGCGAAGCGGCCCGGGTGTTCGCTGCGGGCGGTGCGGACCAGGCCGCGCGCCGCGGCGCCCGGCAGGTCCCGCACGCCCTCGCCGGGCAGCGCGGCGAGCGCGCCGCGCGTGACGAGCAGCACCCTGCTCGCGGCGAACCGCTCGTCGGTCACAGCGCTCCGCACCACGGCCAGGGCGCGGGCGGCGGCGATGTGCGCGCCGCCCGCGGGGTCCGCGCCCGGCTCGGACGGGGTGAGCACCACGACGTCGGGAGCCGCGCCATCCGCATCCAGCAGCGCCGCCGGGTCCGCGTCGTTCTCGTATGCCGCACCGTGGACGCCACGGGAGCCGAGCGCGGCCACGAGGCCGAGCGAGTCGGCGCCGAGCACGGCCCAACGCCGCCCCGGCACGGCGGTGTCGTCGGCGACCTGGAACGGCGTGCAGCCGTAGCGGTACAGGCCGTCGTGGTGCGCGGCGGCGCCCCGCGCGAGCCGGTCGGCGGGCAGCGCCCGCAGGACCACCGACTCGGCGGACAGCACCGGGTCGCCGCCGGGCGTGGTGGCGGTCAGGGCGGCGCCGTCGCGGCCCTTCGGGGACAGCCGCACGCGCAGCGCCGTGGCGCCGGACGCGTGCAGCGTGACGCCGCCGAAGGAGAACGGGAGCCGCAGCGCGGCCGTGTCGTCGCCGCCGTCCCCGTCACTGCCGCCGCCGTCGTCTCCGTCACCGTCGTCGCCGTCGGGGAGCAGCAGCGCGTGCAGGGCCGCGTCGAGCAGCGCCGGGTGCACGCCGTATCCGGCGGCGTCCGCGTGCCGGTCCGGGGGCAGCGCCACCTCCGCGTACCGCTCGTCGCCCGCCTGCCAGGCGGTGACCAGCCCCTGGAAGGCCGGGCCGTACGTGTAGCCGAGGCCGGTCAGGCGCGCGTACAGACCGTCCGTGTCCAGCTTCCGCGCGCCCCGCGGCGGCCACGTCTCCGCGGCCGCGGACGGCTCCGCGCCGCCTGTGGCGAGCACACCGGACGCGTGCCGGGTCCACTCGCCCTCGTCCCACGGGGCGTCGTCCGTGACCGGCTCCCGGCGGGAGTGGATCGCGACGGGCAGCTCGCCGGAGCCGTCGGCCGCGCCGACGGTCACCTGGAGGCGCACCGCCCCGTCCTCGGGCACGGCCAGCGGCGCCTCCAGGACCAGTTCGCGCAGCCGGTCGCAGCCGAGCCGGTCGCCCGCGGCCACCGCGAGCTCCACCATCGCGGTGCCCGGAAGCAGCGCCGCCTCGGCGATGACGTGGTCGGCGAGCCAGGGGTGGCTGCGCAGCGAGAGGCGCCCCGTCAGGAGCAGGCCGTCGCCGTCCGCCGCGTCGGCGAGGCGCGTCATGCCGCCGAGCAGCGGGTGGTCGGCGGACGTCAGGCCGAGCGATGCCGCGTCGGTCGCCCGGGCGGGCGCGTCGAGCCAGTAGCGCTGCCGCTGGAAGGCGTACGTCGGCAGGTCGACGCGGCGCGCCCCGGGGAAGAGCCGCGCCGGGTCCAAGGTGGCGCCGCGCAGCGCGGCGTGGCCGAGCGCGGCGGCGACCGTGTGCGCCTCCGGGCGGCCCTGCGCAGCACCGCGACGGGCGCGGCGGCCTCCGCTTGCTCCTCGCCGAGGCAGCCGCGCACCATCGCGGCGAGCACGGCGTCGGGACCGAGCTCCACGTACGCGGTGACACCCGCGTCCTGGAGCACCCGCACCCCGTCGCGGAAGCGCACGGTGCCGCGCAGGTGGCGCGTCCAATAGTCGGGTGACGCGAGCTCGGCGGCGGTGGCGACGGCGCCGGTCAGGTTGGACACGACCGGGATGCGCGGGGCGGCGTACGTCAGGCCCGCCGCGACCGCGCGGAACTCGTCGAGCACGCCGTCCATGTGGTGCGAGTGGAAGGCGTGGCCGACCTTCAGGCGCGAGGTGCGGCGGCCCTGGTCCTTCCAGGCCGCCGCCAGCGCGGTGGCGGCGTCCTCGTCGCCGGTCACGACGACGGCGCGCGGGCCGTTGACGGCGGCGACATCCAGGCGGCCCGCGTACGGCGCGAGGGACTCACGGATCTCGTCCTCGTCGGCCTCGACGGCGACCATCGCGCCACCGGCCCGCGCGGCCTGCATGAGGCGGCCGCGCGCGGCGACCAGGGCGCAGGCGTCCGCCAGGCCGAGCACCCCCGCCACGTGCGCGGCGGCGAGCTCGCCCACCGAGTGGCCGAGGAGGAAGTCGGGTGTCGCACCGCAGTGCTCCACGAGCCGGAACAGCGCGACCTCGACGGCGAACAGCGCCGCCTGGGCGTACCGCGTCCGGTGCAGCAGCGCGGCCGCTTCGGACCCCTCGGCCGCGAACACCACGTCCTTCAACGGGTGCGGCAGGTGCGTGTCGAGCCGCGCGCACACGGCGTCGAACGCGGCGGCGAACGGCGCGGACGTCTCGTACAGCTCCCGCCCCATGCCCGGGCGCTGGCTGCCCTGGCCGGTGAACAGGAACGCCGTCCTGCCCTTGTGGGCGCGGCCCGTGACGGCCTTGGTGGGCGGCGTCGCCGGGCCCCGCAGGACATCGGCGGACGACTCGCCCGCGGCGAGTGCGGAAAGGCCCCGCAGGAAGCCGTCGCGGTCCTCGCCGACCACCGCCGCGGTGTGCGCGAACAGGGTGCGCGAGGACAGCAACGACCGGCCGACGTCGGAGAGTTCGAGCTCGGGCCGGTCCGCCACGAAGTCCCGCAGGCGCACCGCCTGCGCGCGCAGCGCGCTCTCGGTGCGCCCGGACAGCAGCCACGGCGTGGCGGGTACGGGCGTGGGCTCGGGGGTGCGCTCGGCGACCGCGGTGCCCTCGGCGGGCGCCTGCTCCACGATCACGTGGGCGTTGGTGCCGCTGATGCCGAACGACGAGACGCCCGCGCGGCGCGGCCGGCCCGTCGCGGGCCAGGGGCGCGCCTCGGTCAGGAGGGACACCGCGCCCGCGGTCCAGTCGACGTGGCGCGTCGGCTCGTCGACGTGCAGGGTGCGCGGCAGCACGCCGTGCCGCATCGCCATCACCATCTTGATCAGGCCGCCGACGCCCGCGGCGGCCTGCGCGTGGCCGATGTTGGACTTCAACGAGCCCAGGTACAGCGGCTGTCCGGCGTCCCGCTGCCCGTACGTGGCGAGCAGCGCCTGTGCCTCGATGGGGTCGCCCAGCCTGGTTCCGGTGCCGTGCGCCTCGACCGCGTCCACGTCCGTGACGGACAGGCCGGCCCCGGCGAGCGCGTCGAGGACGACCCGCTCCTGGGAGGGGCCGTTGGGGGCGGAGAGGCCGTTGCTCGCGCCGTCCTGGCTGAGCGCCGACCCGCGGACCAGGGCGAGGACCTGGTGGCCGGCCCGGCGCGCGTCGGAGAGCCGCTCCAGCATGAGCATGCCCGCGCCCTCGGCCCAGCCGGTGCCGTCCGCGGAGTCCGCGAACGCCTTGCAGCGCCCGTCGGGGGCGAGGCCCCGCTGGCGGCTGAACTCCATGAACAGGCCGGGGCTCGACATCACGGTCACTCCGCCGGCGAACGCCAGGTCGCACTCGCCGTCGCGCAGCGCCCGCGCGGCCATGTGCACGGCCACGAGCGAGGAGGAACACGCGGTGTCGACGGTGACGGCGGGTCCCTGGAGCCCGAAGGTGTACGAGGCGCGGCCCGAGACGACGCTGGTGAAGTTGCCGGTGATCAGGTAGCCGCTCGCCGTCTCGTCGGCGGCGTCCAGGCGCGGGCCGTAGTCCTGCTTGATGGCGCCGACGTACACGCCGGTGCCGCTGCCGTGCAGGCTCGCGGGGTCGACGCCGGAGCGCTCGACGGTCTCCCACACCGTCTCCAGGATCAGCCGCTGCTGCGGGTCCATGCCCGTGGCCTCGCGGGGCTGATGCCGAAGAACTCGGCGTCGAACAGGTCGGCGTCGTGCAGGAATCCGCCCTCGCGGACGTAGGAGCGGCCCGCGCGGTCCGGGTCGGCGTCGAACAGGGCGTCCAGCGGCCAGCCGCGGTTCGTCGGGAAGGGCGAGACGGCGTCCTTCTCGTCCAGGACCAGCCGCCACAGGTCCTCGGGCGAGGCCACGTCGCCGGGGAAGCGGCAGGCCATGGCGACGATCGCGATCGGGTCGTCGTCCGCCTCCCGGGACCTGACCTTGCGGGCACCGGCCCGCGGGGCGGTGGGCCCGGCCAGCTCGTCGGCGATGCGCTCGGCGAGCGTCTGCGGGGTCGGGTGGTCGAACAGGAGCGTCGCGGGCAGCTTCAGGCCGGTCGCGGCGACCAGGCGGTTGCGCATCTCCACGGCCGTCACGGACTCGAAACCGAGGTCGATGAAGGCGCCCTCGGGGTCGATGTCCCCGCCGCCGTCGCGGCCGAGTACGAGGGCCGCCTCCGCGCGCACCAGGTCCAGGACCCGGGCGAGGGTCTCCTCGCGGTCCAGGCCGCGCAGGCCCGACGCGTCGTGATCGTCGGTCTCGTCGTGGCCGTCGTGCCGGTGGGCGGGCGCGGCCGGTACGCGCACGGCGCCCGGCCCGGCGGAGGCCGCGCCCTCGGCGTCGTCGTCCGGGACCGGGGCGGCGGCGCCCTCCGGCCAGTGGCCGCGGCGCTGGAACGCGTACGTCGGCAGCTCCACGACCGACGCGTCCGGGGGGAACGCCGGGCGCCAGTCCACCGCCACGCCCGCGGCGTGCAGTTCGGCGACGGAGGTCAGAAACCGGCGCGGCCCGTCCTCGCCGCGGCGCAGCGTGGCGACGACGGCGGCGTCCGAGCCGGTGTCCTCCACGATCTGCTGGAGCGCCATGCCGAGCACCGGGTGCGGGGAGATCTCGACGAACGCGTCGTGGCCGGTGGCCAGCGCGCGGACGGTGCGCTCGAAGTCGACGGTGCCGCTGAGGTTGCTCATCCAGTACATGCCGTCGAGGACCGGACCGTCGACGAGCTCGCCGGTGATGGTCGAGTACATCGGCAGCGTCGGCGTGCGCGGCCGGATCGGCTCCAGGAGGCCGAGGATCTCCTCGCGCAGTACCTCCATCCGCTCGCAGTGCGGCGCCAGGTCGATCCGGATGCGCCGGGCCTGTACGCCCTCGGCGACCAGCTCGGCCTGCAGGGCCTCGATGGCCTCGACGTCACCGGACACCGTGAACATGCGCGGCCCGTTGATGGTGGAGACGAAGAGGCGGCCCTCCCAGGCGGCCAGGCGCGGCGTGACCTCGGCGACGGGCAGCGGCACCGAGAGCATCGTGCCCTCGCCGACGACGGGCAGCATCGCCTTGCTCCATAACGCCACGACGCGCGCCCCGTCCGCCAGGGACAGGGCGCCGGAGACCACGGCGGCGCTGATCTCGCCGTTGCTGTGCCCGACGACGGCGGCGGGCTCGACGCCGAAGGACTGCCACAGGGCGGCGAGGGACACCATGACGGCGAACAGCGCGGGCTGGACGACGTCCTCGCGATCCAGAGAGGGTGCGCCGGGCGCGTCGCGGAGGACGGCCTCCAGGTCCCAGTCGATGTGCGGCGCGAGCGCGGCCGCGCACTCCTCGATACGGGCGCGGAACACGTCGGAGGCGTCGAGCAGGTCGCCCGCCATGCCGGTCCATTGCGGGCCCTGGCCGGGGAAGACGAACACGGTGCGCTCGCGCGGCCTCGCGGTCCCGCTGATCTGCGCGGCCGTGCGGCGGCCCGCGGCGAGCGAGGTCAGCTCGGCGGTGAGCTCCGCGCGGTCGGCGCCGAGGACGACCGCGCGGTACGTGAACGCGGTGCGCGTGGTGGCCAGGGAGAGACCCAGATCGGCATCGGACGCGGGGTTGGCGGTGACGTGGGCGAGCAGCCGCTCGGCCTGGGCGCGCACGGCGGCGGCGGTGCTGCCGGAGATCAGCCACGGCAGGGCGCCGCCGCGCAGCATGGTGGTGGCGCTCGCCTCGGTCGCGTCACGGGTGCCGTCTCCGCGCTCCGTCGCCGCGGCCACCACGACGTGGCAGTCGGTGCCGTCGTCGCTGGACGACGAGACGCCGGCGAGCCGTTCGCCGTCCGGCCAGTCGCCCACCGTGTCCTGCACGCGCAGGTTCAGCTCGGCCGGCGGGGTACGGGGGTGCGGGCACGCGAAGTCGCGGCTCGGCGGCAGCCGGTCGTGGGTGAGTGACAGGACGACCTTGAGGAGCCCTGCGATACCCGATGCGGCGCCCAGGTGTCCGATGGTGGTCTTGGCGGAGCCGACGAGCAGCGGCTCACCGGCGGGCCGGGCGGCGCCGAGCACCGCGCCGAGGGCGGCGGCCTCGGCCGG
Source organism: Streptomyces sp. XD-27 (assembly GCF_030553055.1). Classification (NCBI taxonomy): domain Bacteria; kingdom Bacillati; phylum Actinomycetota; class Actinomycetes; order Kitasatosporales; family Streptomycetaceae; genus Streptomyces; species Streptomyces sp. XD-27. The sequence goes on along the minus strand of NZ_CP130713.1, from coordinate 173,607 downwards.
GTCGCCCACCGGTGTGCCGGTGCCGTGCAGTTCGACGTAGCCGACCTTGGCGGGGTCGGTCCCGGCCCGTTCGTAGGCGCGTCGCAGCAGGGCGCGCTGGGCGTCCTCGCGCGGGACCGTGAGGCCCGCGCCGTCGTCGTCGACGGCACTGCCGCGCAGCACGGCGTGCACGCGGTCGCCGTCCGCGAGGGCGCGCGCGAGCGTCTTGAGGACGACGACCGCGCCGCCCTCGCCGCGTACGCAGGCGTTGGCGTCGTACGTGGCGCACCGGCCGTCGGGGGACGGGCCGCCGGACTGCTCCGCGACGGCGCTCTCCTCCGGCGCGAGGTGCAGCTCGACGCCGCCCGCGAGCGCGATGGCGGCTTCGCCGCCGCGCAGCGACCGGCACGCCATGTGCACGGCCACGAGCGAGGAGGCATGCCCGGCGTCGACGGTCAGGCTCGGGCCGCGCAGGCCGAGGACGTCGGAGACGCGTTCGGCGAGGAGGCCGCGGTCCAGGCCGGTCATGGAGGGGTGCGTGGGGCCGGAGCCGCCGGACGCGCGGTGCGCGAGGTCGGCGTGGTCGCCGGTCGTCGCGCCGAGGAAGACGCCGGTGTCGCCGCCCTGGAGGCTCGCCGGGACGATGCCCGCGTGCTCCAGGGCCTCCCAGCCGAGTTCGAGGACGAGCCGCCGGCGCGGGTCCGTCAACGCGGCCTCGCGCGGCGCGATGCCGAAGAACCCCGGGTCGAAGCGGTCGATTCCGTCGAGGAAGGCACCCTTGCCGGCCGTGCCGCTGTGTGCACCGGGCCCCCTGTCGGCGCGCGCGGCGGGCACATCGGCGACAGCTTGTGCGCCGCCCATGAGCACCTGCCAGTACGCCTCGGGGTCGGGGGCGCCGGGGAAGCGGCAGGACATCCCGACGACGGCTATGGGTTCCCGACAAGCCCTGCATCGCTGCGGGGGGTGTCAACTGACATGCCATTCCTCACTGAAGGCCGAGCGGTGTGGTGGGGAGAGCCGCTCCGGAGGGGGAGCGCCGGTGGCGGGCACGGGGAGCGCCTACCAGTCCACGAGCAGCCGGGACAGACCGCGGGTGCCCATGCCGTCCTTCCAGACCGCCGGCTCGGGGACGTCGGCGAAGCGCAGGTGCGGGAAGCGGCGCACCAGGCGGCCGAAGACGATCTGCAGTTGGAGGCGGGCCAACGGGGCGCCCAGGCAGCGGTGCAGGCCATGGCCGAAGGTGAGATGGACGTTGTCCCGGCTCTCCGGAGCCAGATACTCCGGTTCCGGGTAGACCTTGCCGTCGCGGTTGCCGTTCAGGAGCGAGACCATCACGCCGTCCCCCGCCTGCACCAGGACGCTGCCGAGCCGCACCGGCTCGACCGCGACGCGCGAGAAGCTCAGCGGCGTGGTGGGAGACACGCGCATCAGCTCCTCGACCGCGGCGTCCACCCGGTCGGGGTGGTCGACGAGTTCGCGGTAGGCCCCCGGTTCGGAGAGCAGCACATGCGCCGACGTGGCGATCTGGCCGACCGTGGTCTCGTACCCGGCCATGAGCAGCGTGAGCCCGAGGGTGATCAGCTCACCCGGCGTCAGCTCGCCCCTGTCCTGCGCCTGGATCAGCGAGGTGAGCAGGTCGTCCTGTGGCGCGCTGCGCTTCTCGGCGAGCAGGTCGGCCATGTAGGCGCTCAGTTCGAGGCGCTTGCGGCCCTTCTCCTGCGGGCTGCTGGCGGAGATGTCGAAGAGCACCTCGACCCAGTCGCGGAATGTCGCGCCGTCCTCGAGGGGCACGCCGAGCAGCTGGCACAGGACGTCGAGCGGCAGCGGATCGGCGAGGCCCTCCATGAGGTCGGCGCCGGGGCCCGCCGACTCGAGCCGGTCCAGGTACCGGTCCGTCAGACGCTCGACGCGCGGGGCCATCGCGGCCATCCTGCGGGCGGTGAAGTGGCCCGCGACGGTCTTGCGCAGCCGGGCGTGCTCCTTGCCGTCCCTGCTCATCATCGACTCCGGCACCGGCTGCGCGTCGTTGAACGTCGGCGCGCCCGGCCGCACCGCGGCGGTGCGGCTGAACCGCTTGTCCGCAAGAACGAGCCGGCCGAGCGCGTAGTCGCGCACGAGCCACATCTTGTCGCCGGTCGGCGTGACGATCTGCCGGACGTCGTCCTCGTCGGGGCCACCCGGCGCGAAGAACTCGGGCAGTGGGCCCAGGTTGTGGTACGGGCACTGCGTCATGGGTGTGCTCCCTCCCCGTGATGGTCGGCTGCCGGGCAGCCGGAATACAGCGATCCGCTTGGTGCTGCTCATTGCCCCGTACACAAGCCCCGACCGGCTGTCCGAAATCTTCTCTATTCCGTCCGAAAAAAGGCTGCCGATGACGGAGATGTCAACTCCGCAAACCCCGATAACGTACCTGCCGACCGGGAGACGGTGAACCGAAAGACGTCCACAGGAGAGGTAGTGAGCGGTGTGACCTGACCGGACGCCAGGGGGGCTGTCCCGTCGACGGGACGCCCCACGCCGGAATCGGGTTTCCGCGGCGATGACATCGCACTTGTTTGATCGTTTACGGGACAGTCACGCATGGCGGTGGCATGCTTCGGGAAGCGATCGAGACCAGTACGCGTAGAGAAAGTCACTGCCGGTTCGGCGAGTTGTCGTCCTTTGACTCCGGCAGGAGGTAACCGCAGAACGCTGTCATTCATTTCGCGCATCAACGGCGGGGCGGATCAGATCCATCGCGGGTCTGTTCCGGTATGCGAGGAACAGGAGCAGACCCAGATGACCTCTTTGTCTTCGGTGCGACGCGGGGCGTGGTTCGCGGAGCGTCGCGCGGATGCGACGACGGTCCAGGCGGACATGCTCGTCCTGCGCCTGAAGGGCGAACTGGACACGGACGCACTGGCGTCGGCGGTCCGGGAGGTCGCGGGCGCTGCCGAAGACGGTGACGATGCCGGGCTGGTCCGGCGCGGCGCCGACGATCACGTGGTGAGCCTCCCGGTACGGCGCGAAGGCGACGACGCCGGGCGGTCGGCGTCGCTCGTACGGGACCTGGAGGCGGCGTATGCCGCGCGTCGGCGAGGCGGTCCCCCCGCACGTGAGCCGGACGCCTCCCGGGGCGACCACGACACGGTGGAATTCGGCCTCGATGACGAACTCCTCTCCGCAGTGGAGGCGTTGGCCCTCCAGTGGGGCACCACGGCCCCCGGCGTGCTGGAGGCGGCGTTCGCGGTGCTCCTGCGGCGGCTCGGCGGGGGCGACGGCCTGGCTGTGGGGCTGCCCGTCGCCGGGCCTGCCGGGGCTACCGGGGCCGGCGGGGAGTCCGCGCCTCCTGGCCAGGGCGCGGTGGGCCGCGTGTGGCTCTTCACCGATGCCTCGGCGGTACCGGCGGACCTGTGGCACGACGATCCGTCGTTCGCCGCGCTGCTCCGGCGGATGCGGGAACGGGACGCGGGCTCGTACGGCGCCGAGAGGCTTCCGTTCGCCCTGCACCGCCCCCTTGACGGGCACTCCGGCGGCCGGACGACCGGCGTGCTCCAGTACTCCGACGCCGTGTGCGACCGGCCGACGGCGCAGTCGCTCGCCGAACGGTTCGTGCGGGTCGTACGCCAGGTCGTGGCCGAGCCCGACCGGCGGCTCGAGGCGGTCGGCGTGTCCTTGGTGCCGACGGGTCCGCGCGAGATGGAGGCGTGGGAGCGGCGCTACCCGGGCCTGGTGGAAGTGTGGCCGCTGACCCCCTTGCAGTCCGGTCTCGTCTTCCACTCGCTGGTGGGCGATTCCGCTCGGGACGCCTATCGCATGCAGATCGTTCTCGACCTACAGGGGCCGGTGGACGGCGAGCGGATGCGGACCGCCGGTCAGGCTCTCCTGGACCGGTACGCGAACTTGCGCGTGGCTTGCGTGGCGGGCGCCGACGGAGACCTGCTGCAAGTCGTCGTGGCGGGAGTGGAACTGCCGTGGCACGCGGTGGACCTGACACACTTAGAGGCGGAGCCGACGGCCTCCGAAGCCTTTGACGCGTTGCGCTCGGAGGAATTCGGCAAACCCTTCGACACGGGCGCGCCCCCTTGCTGCGCATGGCCTTGGCCCGGACCGCGGAAGAGCGGTACGCGCTGATTCTGACGGCCCATCAAATGCTTTTCGATGGACTTTCGCTGCCCGTTCTGGTGAGGGATCTGCAACGCCTTTACGCGGTAGGTGGGGACGCGCCCGCAGCGCCCCGGAATCCTGAATTCCGCGATTTCCTGGTGTGGCTTTCCGGGCAGGACCGGGATGCCGCCGCCCGGGCGTGGGCCGAGGAACTGGCGGGAGTGACGGAGCCGACGCTCCTTGCCCCCGTCGTCACGGCGGGGGCGGCCGGGGCCGGTTCCGAAGCGGTGGAGCCCGCGGCCGAGGGGCCCGGTCCGATGGACCCCATGGCCAACGGGTTCGGCGAGGTCGAGGTGCGCCTGGCCGAGGAGGCCGTGAGCGCGCTCTCCCGGCAGGCGGACGCGCTGGGCGTCACGCCGGACACCGTGGTGCAGGGCGCCTGGGCTCTCCTCCTCGGCGCCCTGACCGGGCGGCGGGACGTGGTCTTCGGCGTGACCGTGCCCGGGCGCCCGGACGCGGTGGCGGACGTCGACGCGATGGCCGGGCTGTTCGTCAACACGCTCCCCGCGCGGGTGTGCCTCGCGCCCACGGACACCGTCGCGGACGTGCTGCGCGGCATGCGGGAGCGGCAACAGGCGCTGCACGGCCACTGCTGCGGCCTCACCGACATCCACCGGGCCATGGGCACGAGCCGGCTCTTCGACACCCTGGTGACGTCCGAGACCTACACGGTGGAGCACGGCGCCGCGAGCGGCACCGGCTTCGCGGTCACCGGAGTCCGCCCGCTCGTGGGCACCCATTACCCGCTCACGGTGACCGTCACCGCCGAGCCGCACCTCCACGTGGCCCTGCAGTACCGGCCCGACCTCGTCGGCCGCGCGGCCGCCCAGGACGTCGCGGAGCGCCTCGCGCACGTCCTTGAGCAGATCGCAGCCGACTCCGGCACCACCGTCGGCCGCCTCGACCTGCTCACGCCCGCCGAGCGCGCGCACCTGCTGGACCAGCACGACGACACCGCCCAGCCGGTCGAACAGGACACCTTCCCCGGGATGTTCGAGCAGCGGGCCGGCGCGGCGCCCGACGCGGTGACGCTCGAATACGGCGACCTGTCGCTGACGAACGCGGAGGTGGACGCCCGCGCCAACCGGCTCGCGCGCGAACTGCTGCGGCGCGGAGTGACGACGGAGACGGCGGTGGCGGTGTCGCTGGGCCGCTCGCCCGACCTGGTGGTGGCGCTGCTCGCCGTGATGAAGGCCGGCGGCGTCTATCTGCCGGTGGACTCGGGATATCCCGCGGACCGGATCGGCTACATGCTGGCCGACTCCGGCGCCCTGCTCGTCGTGGCGGACGCCGCCACCGCGGCGGAACTGCCCGACCTGGCCGTGCCCGTCCTGCGGCTGGACGACCCGGCCGTCAGCACGACGGTGGCGCGGCACGACAGCGGCCCGGTGACCGACGAGGAGCGGGGCGGTCCCCTGCGCATCGCGCAGACCGCGTACGTCATGTACACCTCGGGCTCGACCGGGCGGCCCAAGGGCGTGGCCGTCACCCACTCCGGCATCGCCGCCCTCGCCGCGACCCAGCTCAGCCGCCTCGGCCTGGCCGCTGACAGCCGTGTGCTGTGGTTCGCCTCGCCGAGCTTCGACGCCTCGGTCCACGAGCTGTGCACGGCGCTGTTCACCGACGCCACGCTGGTCCTCGTCCCGGAGGACCGGCTGGTGCCGGGCACCCCGCTGACCGGGACGATCACCGAGCGGCAGATCACGCATTCCTTCCTGCCGCCCGCCGTGCTCGGCACGCTGCCGACCGGCTCGCTGCCCACCGCGACCTCCCTGGTGGTCGGCGGCGACGCGGTCACCCCCGAGCTCGTGACCGCCTGGTCCACGGGCCGGGAGATGGTCAACGCCTACGGCCCGACCGAGGCCACGGTGTTCGTGACCTTCAGCGACCCGCTGACCGCCGACGGCCGCACGCCGCCCATCGGCCGCCCCGTCGTCCACACCGACCTGTACGTCCTCGACGACGCGCTGCGCCCCGTCCCCACGGGAGCGGCGGGCGACCTGTACCTGGCGGGCGACTCCCTGGCCCGCGGCTACCTGGGCCGTCCGGGCCTGACCTCCGAACGCTTCGTGGCCTGCCCGTACGGCGAGCCCGGCCGCCGCATGTACCGCACGGGCGACGTCGTCACCCGGAGCCGCGGCGGGCGGCTCGTCTTCCACGGGCGCGCCGACGACCAGGTCAAGATCCGCGGCCATCGCGTCGAACTCGGCGAAGTGCAGGCCGCGCTGAGCGAGCACCCGGATGTCGCCCAGGCTGTCGTCGTCAGCGACGAGCACGACGGCGACCGGCGCCTCGTGGGGTATGTGGTGCCCGAGCCGGGCCTCACCGCTCCGGCCTCCCGGGACCTGCGCGCGTTCGTGGCCGGGCGGCTGCCCGCCTCCATGGTGCCGTCGGTGGTCGTGCCCCTCACCGAGGTGCCGCTGAACCCGAACGGCAAGCTCGACCGGCGTGCGCTGCCCGCGCCCGACCGCGCCGGTGCGGGGACGGGGCGGGCGCCGCGCACCGCGCGGGAGGAGGTGCTGTGCGCGCTGTTCGCCGAGGTGCTCGGGGTCGAGAGCGTCGGGATCGACGACGGCTTCCTCGACCTGGGCGGGCATTCGCTGCTGGTCACGCGTCTGGTGAACCGGATGCGCGCGGTGCTGGGCGTGGACGTCCCGATCCGGGCGGTCTTCGAGGCGCCCACCGTGGCGGGCCTCGCCGAGCGCGTGGGCACGGAGGCGCGATCGTCGCGCCCGGCGCTGCGGAGGGCCGACGTACGGCCCGAGCGGGTGCCCCTGTCGTTCGCCCAGCATCGCCTGTGGTTCCTGCACCGCTACGAGGGCCCTTCGGCCACCTACAACCTGTCGTACGTCCTGCCCCTGAGCGGGGAGCTGGACGTGGCGGCGCTGGCGTCGGCGGTACGGGACGTCGTGGTGCGGCACGAGAGCCTGCGCACGCTGTTCGTCGCCGACGACCAGGGCGTCGCGACGCAAATCGTCGTGGCGGAGCACGACCTGGTGCTCGACATCCCGGTGCGGGAGGTGGCGCCGCAGGCGGTGGACGCCACCGTGGCGGAGGAAGCCGCGTACCGGTTCGACCTGTCGGCGGAGCTGCCTGTGCGGGCGTGCGTTCTGCGCCGCGGCCCGGACGAGCACGTGCTGGTGCTCCTGATCCACCACATCGCGGCCGACGGTGAGTCCATGGGACCACTGGCCCGCGACCTGGCCACCGCCTACACCGCCCGACGGCGGGGCGAGGCACCGCAGTGGGGCGAACTGCCCGTGAGTTACGCCGACTACACGCTCTGGCAGCGGGAGCTGCTCGGCGAGGACGACGACCCCGAAAGCCTTCTGTCGACCCAACTGGACTACTGGCGCGATGAGTTGGGCGGCGTGGTGCAGCCGCTGCCGCTCCCGCTCGACCGGCCGCGTCCCCCGTGGCCGGCCACCGGGGCGACACCGTCGAATTCGTCCTCGACACCGACGTCCTGGCGGCCGTCGAGGAGGTGGCGCGAGCCCAGGGCGCCACCGTGCCGATGGTGCTCCAGTCCGCCCTCACGGTGCTGCTGCACCTGATGAGCGGCGGTGACGACCTGACCGTGGGCGTCCCGATCGCCGGACGGACCGACGAGGAGCTCGGCGACCTGGTGGGGTTCTTCGTCAACACCTGGGTGCTGCGGGCCGACCTGTCGGGCGACCCGACGTTCGAGGACGTGGTGCGGCAGGTGCGGGACAAGGCCGTGCGCGCGTACGACCATCAGGACGTGCCCTTCGAACGACTGGTCGAGGCGCTGAACCCGGAGCGGTCCACCGCCTATCACCCGCTGTTCCAGGTGATGTTCGGCTGGCGCACCACGGACCACCAGGTCTTCGACGTGCCGGGGCTCCGGTCGGCCTTCGAGCTGATCCCGACCGGCACCGCCAAGTTCGACCTCGCGTTCGCGCTCGCCGACACCCCCGGGCGCGGCGTCGTGGGCGGCGTGGAGTACGCCACCGACCTGTTCGACCGGAGCACCGCCGAGGCCCTCGCGGACCGGTTCGTACGCCTCGTACGGGAGCTGGTGACGACCCCGCGGGCGCGACTGCGCACGGTGGACGTGCTGGGGCCCGAGGAGCGCGACCGGCTGCTGCGCGCCTTCAACGCCACGGACGCCACCACGCCGAACTTGACGATCCCCGCGCTCTTCGAGCAGCGAGCCGCCGCGACGCCCGACGCCCTCGCGGTGGTGCACGGCGGCACCTCGCTCACGTACCGGGAGCTGAACGCGCGGGCCAACCGGCTCGCCCGCGCACTGGTGCGGCGCGGTGCCGGCCCCGATGACCTCGTGGCGGTCGCGCTGCCGCACTCGGCCGAGCTCGTCGTGGCGCTCCTCGGCGTGCTCAAGGCCGGTGCGGGCTATGTGCCCGTCGACCCCCGTTACCCGAGCGGCCGCGTGGGCCTCGTCCTGGCGGACGCGGACCCGCGACTCGTCCTGACGGACACGGCGACGCGGGGCATGCTGCCCGGACACGGATCCGAAGAGGTCCTTCTCGACCGGATGGACCTCGGCACCGGTGACGGCTCCGACCTGACGGACGCGGACCGTACCGCTCTCCTGGCGCCGCAGCACCTCGCCTACGTGATGCACACCTCCGGCTCCACCGGCACCCCGAAGGGCGTCGGGGTCACCCACCGCGGCGTGGTGAGCCTCGCCCTCGACCGCTGTTTCGCGGGCGGCGGCCACGAGCGCGTCCTGTTCCACTCGACGCAGGCCTTCGACACCTCTACGTACGAGCTGTTCGTGCCGCTCCTGGGCGGCGGCACGATCGTGGTGACCCCGACGGACTCCTACGCCCCGGCTGACCTGGCGGCGGTGATCGCCGAACACCGGGTCACCGGGATCCTGATGACGGCAGGGCTCTTCCGGGCGGTCGCGGAGGAGCGGCCCGAGGCGTTCACGGGCCTGCGTGAGGTGTGGTCGGGCGGCGACGTCGTGCCCCCGGCGGCGGTCGAGCGCGTCCTGGCCGCCTGCCCGGGCATCACGGTCGTCAACGGCTACGGGCCCACGGAGACGACCGTGGCCGCGTCCGCCCACAAGATGCGCGAGGCGGCGGATGCCGAAACGGTCGTGCCGATCGGGCGGCCGCTGGACAACACCCGCACCTACGTCCTGGACGCGGCGCTGCGACCGGTGCCCACGGGGGTGCCGGGGGAGCTGTACATCGCCGGCGACCAGCTGGCCCGCGGCTACCTGGGCCGCCCCGCGCTGACCGCGGAGCGCTTTGTCGCCTGCCCGTTCGGCGTGGCCGGTGAGCGCATGTACCGCACCGGGGACCTCGTGACGTGGACGCCGGACGGCCGCCTCGTCTACCGGGGGCGCACGGACGCGCAGGTGAAGATCCGCGGGTTCCGGATCGAACCCGGTGAGGTCGAGGCCGCGCTGACCGCACACCCCGGTGTGGCACAGGCCGTCGTGGTCGTGCGGGAGGGGACGGGCGGCGCCCGGAAGCTCGTGGCGTACGTCGTGCGCGTCGCCGAGGGCGGCATCGCGGGCACCGGCGACATCGACTTCCACGTCGGGGTGTCCGCCGCGGAGCTGCGCCGGTTCGTGGCGGACCGGCTGCCGGAGTTCATGGTCCCGGCGGCATACGTTCTCCTCGACCGGCTGCCGCTGGCGCGCAACGGCAAGCTCGACCTGTCGGCGCTGCCGGAGCCCGAGTTCGCCACCGACGCCTACCGGGCACCCCGGTCCCCGCAGGAACAGGTCCTCGCGGACGTGTACGCCGAGGTCCTCGGCCTGGACCGGGTCGGCGTCGACGACGACTTCTTCGCCTCCGGCGGCGACAGCATCCGCTCCATCCAGGTGGTCTCGCGCGCCCGCACGCGGGGTGTGGAGGTCACCGCACGCCAGATCTTCCAGCACCGGACGGTGGCCGAACTGGCCCGGCCGGCGCGCGCCGAGCGGAGCGACGACGCCCGGGGCGCGGTCCTCGACGAGCTCGACGGCGGCGGCACAGGACCGCTGCCGCTCCCGCCCATCGCGCGGTACATCCGCGAGCGAGGCGGCGACACCGACCGGTTCTCCATGTCGGTCCTGCTCGAGCTGCCCGAGGGCATCGACCGGGCCGGGCTGCTCGCCACCCTGGACGCGGTCGTCGACCGCCACGACGTGCTGCGCGCACGGCTGGTGACCGACGACGGCGGAGGGCTGCTCGTGGGCGCCCCGGGCTCGGTGGACACGGAGGCGCTGCTGCGCCGCGTGGACTGCGGGCCGGAGCGCGCCGCGGACGACGGACCGTGGGGCGAGACGAGGCGGCAGGCGGTGGCGGCCGAGCGGGCCGCCGCGACGGACCTGCTCGATCCGGCGGCCGGGGTGATGGCCCGGTTCGTCTGGTTCGACCCGGGACCGGCCGGGGGCGCGGGGCGGCTTCTGGTCGTACTGCACCACCTGGTGGTGGACGGGGTGTCGTGGCGCATCCTGCTGCCGGACCTCGCAGCCGCCTGGAGCGCGGTACGCGCGGGCCGGGCGCCGGAGCTGCCCGCGGTGGGCACGTCGTTCCGGCGGTGGACGCACGCCCTCGTCACGGAGGCCCACAGCGAGCGCAGGGCGGCCGAGCTGCCCCGGTGGCTCGCTCTCGTGGACGGGCCCGACCCGGCGCTCGGCGCCCGCAGGTTCGACCCCGCGGTGGACGTCCGCTCCACGGTGGACACCGTGCGCCTGCGGCTGCCCGCGGCGGTCACCGAAGCGCTCCTGACGGCCGTGCCCACGGCCTTCCGCTGCGGGGTCAACGACGGCCTGCTCACCGGCCTCGCCCTCGCCGTCGCCCGCTGGCGCCGCGCCCAGGGAGCCGACGCACACTCGCTCCTCGTCGGCCTCGAAGGCCACGGACGCGCGGAAGCGGCGATTCCGGGAGCCGACCTGTCGCGCACGGTGGGCTGGTTCACCAGCATGTACCCCGTCCGCCTGGACGTGACCGGATGCGACGTGGACGAGGCCTTCGCAGGCGGTGCCGCCGCGGGCAGGGCGGTCAAGGCGGTCAAGGAACAGCTCCTGGCCGTGCCCGACGACGGCATCGGCTACGGGCTGCTGCGCGAGCTCAACTCGCAAGCCGCCGCCGTGCTCCGCGCACACCCCACCGGCCAGATCGGCTTCAACTACCTGGGCCGGTTCACCCCCACCGACATGCCGGAACAGCAGCGCGGCCTCGGCTTCACCCAGGTCACCGGCCTGGGCGAGCCGACAGGTGAGATGGCCGGAGACATGCCCGCGCTCACCGCGCTGCAGATCAACTCGATGGTCGTCGACACCCCGCACGGGCCGTGCCTCGACGCGGAGTTCGAGTTCGCCACCGGCACGGTGTCCCGCGCGCAGGTACAGGAGCTCGCGGATCTGTGGGCCGCCGCCCTCGACGGCCTCGCCCGCCACGCCGACCTGCCGGACGCGGGCGGGCTCACGCCGTCGGACGTGCCGCTGGTGCCCGTCGGCCAGCGCGACATCGAAGCGTGGGAGCGCCGCTACCCGGGGCTCGCGGAGGTGTGGCCGCTCACCCCGCTCCAGTCAGGGTTGCTGTTCCACGCGCTGTACGCCGACGGGGAGCCGGACGCGTACCACGTGCAGTTCGTCCTGCATCTGCGCGGGCGGGTGGAGGCCGCGCGGATGCGGGCGGCCGGGCAGGCGCTCCTGGACCGGTACGCGAACCTGCGGACGGCCTTCGTCGCGGACGCCGACGGGGACTCGGTGCAGGTCGTGGTGGACGGCGTGAAGCTGCCGTGGCGAGAGATCGACCTGGCCGGAGAAGCGGGAGAAGCGGGAGAAGCGGGAGAGGCGAGCGGCGGGGACACCGAGCGGAGTGCGGCCTTCGAGGCCTTCCTGACCGAGGACCTGCGGAACCACTTCGACGTGGCGAAGCCGCCACTGCTGCGCATGGCCTTGGTGAAGCGGGGCCCCGAGCGCTTCGAGCTGGTCCTGACCGCCCATCACCTGCTGTTCGACGGCTGGTCGCTGCCGGTGCTCACCCAGGATCTGCTGCGGCTGTACGGGGCCGGGGGCGACGCCTCCGCGCTGCCGGGGGCGCCGCGGTACCGGGACTTCCTGACGTGGCTGGCCGGGCAGGACCAGGAGGCGGCGGCAAACGCGTGGGCCGCGGAGCTGGCGGGGGTGACGGAGCCGACGCTTCTTGCCCCCGTGGTGGCGGCCGGGTCGGGCGCGGCGGAGCCGGATCCCGGTTCGGCGCGGACGGAGCCCGAGGCCGAAGGGTTCGGCCAGGTCGAGGTGCCCGTCCCGGTGGAGCTGGCCCGCGGTCTGTCCGCGCGGGCCGCCGAGTCGGGCGTCACCTTGAACACCGTGGTCCAGGGCGCCTGGGCGCTGCTGGTCGGCGGCCTGACGGGCCGGGACGACGTGGTGTTCGGCGCCACGGTGTCCGGCCGCCCGCCCGCGGTGCCCGACGTCGACGCGATGGTCGGCATGTTCATCAACACGCTGCCGGTGCGGGTGCGATGCAGGCCCGGACAGAGCCTCGCGCAGGTCCTCACCGACCTCCAGGAACGCCAGGTGGCGCTGCTCGACCACCACCACTACGGCCTCGCCGAGATCCACCGGGCCACCGGTACGAGCGTGCTGTTCGACAGCCTCGTCGCCTTCGAGTCGTATCCGGTGGACCGGGTGGGCTTCGGCGAGGCGACCGCGGCCGCGGGGGTCGAGGTCACCGGCATCCGCCCGCTGTCCGGCGCGCACTACCCGCTCACCGTGCTGGCCTCGGCCGACCCCCACCTGCGGCTGAGGCTGCAACACCAGCGGAACGTGCTCGACGCCGCCACGGTCCGGGCATCGCGGACCGGTTCCAGCGCGTCCTCGCCCGACTCGCCGCCGGCACCGATGTGCCGGTGAGCACGGTGGAGGTACTGGCCCCCGAGGAGCGGGAGCGGGTGCTGCGCACGCTCAACGCCACGGACGCGGCCGTGCCGGACGCGACGATTCCGGGACTCTTCGAGCGGCAGGCTGCGCGGACCCCGGACGCGGTCGCGGTGGTGTGCGGCGACGTCGCCCACACCTACGCCGATCTCGATGCCCGCAGCAACCGCCTGGCACGGGCACTGGCCGGGCGCGGCGTCGGCCCGGAGACCCTGGTGGCCCTGGCGCTGCCGCGCACCGCGAACCTCGTCGTCGGCGTCCTGGGCATCCTGAAGGCGGGCGGCGCGTATCTGCCGATCGACCCGGACCACCCGGGCACCCGCCTCGGCCACATCCTGGCCGACGCCGCTCCGCGCTTGCTGCTCACCGACGCCGACACCCTCCGGAAGCTGCCCGAGACGGCTGCCCCGGTTCTCCTCCTCGACGAGGCGGACCGCGAAGTCGACGAGGCGGACGCGGAAGTCGACGAGGCAGACCTCGAAGCCGCCTTCGGCGGGCCGCGGCCGCTCGCCGGCCCGCGCCCGGAGCACCTGGCCTACGTGATCTACACGTCCGGCTCCACCGGCCGTCCCAAGGGCGTGGCCCTCACCCACGCCAACGTCGTCAACGGCCTGGACAGCCTGGTCCAGCGCGTCGGCCTCGCGCCCGGTCGGCGGATGCTCAGCGGTACCTCCATCGGCTTCGACGTCGCCGCCTTCGAACTGTTCGCCACGCTCACCACCGGCGGGTGCGTCGAGATCGTCCGCGACGTCCTGGCCCTGGCCGAACGCGACAGCTGGGACCTGGACGTCATCAGCTCGGTGCCCTCCGCCTTCGCCGAACTCGTCGACGAGCTCGGCCACCGCGTCAGCCCCACCACACTGGTCTTCGCCGGTGAGGCGCTGCCCGCGTCCCTCGTGGCCCGCGCCCGCGCGGCCATCCCGGGCGTACGGGTCGTCAACGCCTACGGCCAGACCGAGTCGTTCTACGCGACGACCTTCTCGGTGGGCCCAGACGCGGCGCAGTGGGACGGCTCCGGCAGCGCCCCGATCGGCACCCCGCTCGGCAACATGCGCGCCTACGTCCTCGGCCCCGGCCTGGCCCCGCTGGCCGAAGGCGCCGTCGGCGAGCTGTACGTGGCGGGCGCCGTCAGCCGCGGCTATTTCGGCCGCCCGGACCTGACCGCCGACCGCTTCGTGGCGGACCCCTTCGGCCCGGCCGGAGCACGGATGTACCGCACGGGCGACCTGGCCCGCTGGAACACCCGCGGCGAACTGGAGTACCTCGGCCGCGCCGACGACCAGGTCAAGATCCGCGGCCATCGCGTCGAACCCGGCGAGATCCAAGCCGCCCTCACCACCCACCCGCACGTCGACCAGGCAGCCGTAGTGGCCCAAGGCGCCACCGCGACACGCCGGTTGATCGCCTACGTCGTCCCTTCCGGCGGCGTCGGCGGTGACAGCGGTGCCGAGCTGGACCTCGCCGGGCTGCGGGCGTTCGCCGCCGAGCTGCTGCCGGAGTACATGGTCCCCACCGCCTTCGTCTCCCTCGACCGCCTGCCGCTGTCCCCCCACGGCAAGCTCGACCGCACGGCGCTGCCCAGCCCCGAACTCACCGCCACCACCGCCTACCGGGCACCGGGCACCTCCCAGGAGGAGGTGCTGTGCCGGCTGTTCGCCGAGGTGCTCGGGGTCGCCGGCGTCGGGGCCGACGACGGCTTCTTCGACCTGGGCGGGCATTCGCTGCTGGCCACCCGCCTGGTGAACCGGATGCGTGCGGTGCTGGGCGTGGACGTCCCGATCCGGGCGGTCTTCGAGGCGCCCACCCCGGCGCGCCTCGCCGAGCGCGCCCGCACGCAGCGGCGGTCGTCGCGCCCGGCGCTGCGCCGGGCCGAGGTACGGCCCGAGCGGGTGCCGCTGTCCTTCGCCCAGCAGCGCGTGAAGTTCCTCGACGAGCTGGAGCCGCTGCCGACGTACCACCTGCCGCTCGTGGTCCGGCTCCGCGGGGAGCTGGACGCGGCCGCGCTGGCGTCGGCCGTACGGGACGTCGTGGCGCGGCACGAGAGCCTGCGCACCCTGTTCGTCGCCGATGCCCAGGGCGCCACGGCACAGGTCGTCGTACCGGCGGAGGCCGTCGTCCTCGACGTACCCGTGCGGGACGTCGCTCCGGACGCGGTGACCGCCACGGTGTCCAGCGAGGTGAGCCGCGCCTTCGACCTGTCGGCGGAGCTTCCGGTGCGGGCCCGCATACTGCGCTGCGGGCCCGACGAGCACGTCCTGTTGCTGCTGATGCACCACATCGCGGCCGACGGCGAATCCATGGGACCACTGGCCCGCGACCTGGCCACGGCCTACTCCGCCCGGCGACGCGGCGCGTCGCCGCAGTGGGGCGGACCGCCCGTGCGGTACACCGACTACACCCTCTGGCAGCGGGAGCTGCTCGGCGACGAGGACGACCCCGAAAGCCTCCTGGCGTCCCATCTGGCGTACTGGCGGCAGGAGTTGGACGGCGTGCCGCAGCCCCTGCGACTCCCGCTCGACCGGCCGCGTCCCCCCGTGGCCGGCCACCGGGGCGACACCGTCACCTTCACCCTCGACGCCGACGTCCTGACCGCGGTCGAGGAGGTGGCACGCGCACAGGGCGCCACGGTACCGATGGTGCTCCAGTCCGCCCTCGCGGTGCTGCTGCACCTCATGGGCGGCGGCGACGATCTCCCCATCGGGTCGCCCATCGCCGGACGCACCGACGACGGCCTGGCGGAGCTGGTGGGCTTCTTCGTCAACACCTGGGTGCTGCGGGCCGACCTGTCGGCGGACCCGTCGTTCGAGGAGCTGATCCGGCAGGTGCGGGACAAGGCCCTGAACGCCTACGACCGTCAGGACCTGCCCTTCGAGCGGCTCGTGGAAGCACTGAACCCCGAACGGTCCACCGCCCACCACCCGCTGTTCCAGGTGGTGTTCTTCTGGCAGAAGAGCATCGGCGACCTCGAACTGGACGACGTGAAGGCCACGGAGGAACCGGTCGAGACCGGCACCGCGAAGTTCGACCTGCTCTTCCAGGTCGAAGAGCCCACCCAGGAGAGACGACGGGCCGGGCAGGGGCTCTCCGGGCTCGTCGAGTACGCCACCGACCTGTTCGACCGCGGCACGGTCACGGCGCTGGCCGACCGGTTCGCGCGCCTCGTACGGGAACTGGCGACGCGCCCGCGGACGCGGCTGCACGCCGTGGATGCGCTGACGCCCGCCGAGCGGGACCTGCTGCGCGACGTCAACGACACCGCCGCGCCCACACCGCCGGTGACGATCTCCGCGCTCTTCGAGCGGCGGGCCGCCGAGGCGCCGGACGCCGTCGCGCTGGTGCGGGGCGCCACATCGCTGACGTACCGGGAGCTGAACGCGCGCGCCAACCGGCTCGCCCGCGCCCTGGTGCGGCGCGGCGTGGGCCGCGAGTCGCCCGTGGCCGTGGCCGTGCCCCGGTCGCCGGAGCACGTGGTGACGGTCCTGGCCGTGCTGAAGGCCGGGGGCGTGTACGTGCCGCTGGCGCACGACGACCCGGCGCAGCGCCTGGAGTCGATGCTGCGCGACGCCCGCCCGGCGCTCCTGGTGACCACCTCCGGCGTCGCGGCCGACCTGCCCGAGACCGGCTGCCCACGGCTGATCCTGGACGACCCGGCCACCGCCGCGGCCGTGTCCGGCGAACCGGAGAACGACCTGCCGGACGCCGGACGGCCGGACCGCCTCGCGTACGTCATCTACACCTCGGGGTCGACCGGGATGCCCAAGGGCACCGGGGTCAGCCACCGCGCCGTGGTGGACTTCGCTGCGGACCGGGACTGGGCGGGCGGCGCCCACGAACGGGTGCTCCTGCACTCGGCATCGACGTTCGACAACTCCAGCTACGAGATGTGGGTGCCGCTCCTGGGCGGTGGCACCGTCGTGATGGCCCCGCCCGGGAAGCTCGGCGTCGACACGTACGCCGCGCTCATCGCGGAGCACCGGGTGACCGGGGTGAGCATGACCGCGGGGCTCTTCAACGTGATCGCCGAGGAGCGCCCGGAGACCTTCGCAGGCGTGCGCGAGGCGCTGACCTGCGGTGAAGCGGCGTCCCCCGAGGCGGTGGCGCGTGTGCTGCGCGCCTGTCCGGGGACCACCGTCGTCAACGGGTACGGGCCGACGGAGGTGACGGTGTTCGCCGCCTGCCACCGGATCGCCGCCGCCGAGCAGGTCGGTGCGGCGGTCCCCATAGGCCGGCCGACGGAGAACACGCGGGCCCACGTCCTCGACGGCCTGCTGCGTCCCGTCCCGCCGGGCGTGGAGGGCGAGTTGTACCTGGCGGGCTCGGGCCTGGCGCGCGGCTACGAAAACCGGCCGGGAACCACCGCGGAGCGGTTCGTGGCCTGCCCGTTCGGCGCGCCCGGCGACCGCATGTACCGGACCGGAGACGTCGTGGCCTGGACGGAGGACGGGGAGTTGGTGTTCAAGGCACGCGTCGACGACCAGGTGAAGGTCCGCGGCTTCCGCGTCGAGCCCGGCGAGGTGGAGACCGCCCTCATGGCGCATCCGGGCGTGGGCAGGGCGGCCGTGGTCGCGCGGGAGGCTCCCGGGGCACCGGAGGACAGCAACTGGTCGCCTACGTGGTTCCGGCAGCGGGCACCGGGGGCGGGGAGGCCGACAGCGCGGCAACTTCCGGAGACGGAGCCGCCGAGGCTCCCGCGCCCGAGGAACTGCGCGCCCACGTGGCGCGGCGTGTGCCGCCCTACATGGTTCCCGCCGCCTTCGTCACGCTCGACGCCTTCCCGCTCACCGGCCACGGCAAGGTCGACCGCCGCGCCCTGCCGCACCCGCCGAGCCCGGAGGTCCGGCACGGGGCCGCACTGGCGCGGCCGCGGACGGCCACGGAGCGGGCGGTCGCCGCGATCTGGGCCGAGCTGCTCGGCCGGGACGAGATCGACGTGCACGAGAAGTTCTTCGAGGCCGGCGGGACCTCCCTCTCCCTGCTCACGCTGAGCCGCCGCCTGAGCGGACTCGGCCCGCGCAAGGTGCCCTTGGGCGCCCTCTTCGAGCACACCACGATCGAGGCGATGGCCCGCCTGGTCGAGGACCGGACCGACCGCGACACCACACACGAAACGGGGTACGAGCTGTGACGCACCCGAGCCACCCCCGGACTCCGTCCGGGGATGCCCCCACCGGCCGGGAAGCCGCCGCGGTCACCAGAGTGGCCCTCGCCCGCCACCTGGCCCAGGCGTTCACCGAACCCGCCACCGACGGGAGCCGCTGAATGCCTCCCGTGACGGCCATCAAGGCCATGGCCACCTACCAGCCCGACACCGTCCTGCCCGTGGCCGAACTGCCGGGACTCGCCGGTCTCGACGAGGGCGAGCGGGAGACCTGCGCACGGCTCGGCATCGACGAGGTCCGCGCGGACGACTCCCTGACCGCCTTCGACCTCGCGGCCCGCGCCGCGAGCCGGGCCCTGGCAGACGCCCACCTCGACGCGCACGACCTCGACGCGCTCATCCTCATCGACGGCCGCGCCCCCGAGACGCTGATGACGTCGTCGGCCACCCGGCTCCAGGCCCTGCTCGGGGCGGACCGCGCGCTGACGTTCTCGGTGGGCGGCCTCGGCTGCGTCTCCCTCACCCCGGCGCTGCTCGCGGCGCGCGGGCTGCTGGCCGCCGACGGCGACCTGGAGCACGTCCTGGTCGTCCACGGCAGCAAGCCGCCCACCCCGCTGCGCTACCGGCACCCGGTGACGGTCAGCGGCGACGGCGGCGCCGCCGCGGTGATCTCACGCGGCGGCCCCGTCCGTGTCCTCGACATCGTCCAGGAGACCAACGGCGACCACTGGGACCTGTTCCGCGTCGACTACCGCGACCGGCCCACCGACCAGTGGCGCGAGGAATGCCGCGACATCCCCTCGTACTCCTTCCAACTCGCCGTGGAGACCCGCAACCGGCTGCGCGACCTGCACCGGCGCCTCCTCGACCGCAACCACCTCGCACCGCAGGACATCTCCTGTCACCTCAGCCACAACCTGTCCGAGGGCGCCTTCCGCTTCACCGAGGAGGCCCTCGGCATCAAGATCAGCACGTCGTGCTTCGACAACCTCCGGCAGTACGGCCACCTCGGCCCCAACGACGTGCTGCTGAACCTGCGCACGGAGCTCGACCGCGGCGGCCTCGAGGACGGGCAGTACGCGGTACTGCTCAGCGCGAGCCCCGTCGCCGCGTGGAGCCTGCTGCTCGTACAGATCGGCGACGGCACCGCCGCGCCGCACTACTTGTAAGCACGTTCGGTTACCTGTAAGCACACTCGGTTACGATGGAAAGTGGGATACGAGCTGTGACGCGCTCTGATCACGAGGCCGTGGCGATCGTCGGGGTGGCGCTCGCGTTGCCGGACGCCGGTGACCTGGACACCCTGCACGAGAACCTGGCCGACAGGCGCGTCAGCGTGCGTCCACCGGCCAGGGACAGGATCCACCACGCCGGAGCGTCCGCCGACGCCGACTACGTCACCCTGGGGTATCTGGACCGCATCGACCTGTTCGATCACCGGTTCTTCGGCCTGTCGCTGCGGGAAGCGGAGTTGATGGACCCGCACCAGCGGATCGCCCTCCAGCTGGCCCACCGCGCCATCGAGAACGCCGGCTACGCCCCGGCGGCGCTGCGCGGCTCGAACACCGCCGTCGTCCTCAGCGCGCCCACACCCGGCTACGCCAGCCTGTACGCGGACGATGACCCGCAGCAGCTCCTCGGCTCCCTGCCGTCCGCCACGGCCGCACGCATTTCCTACGTCTTCGACTTCACCGGTCCCACGACGGTGGTGGACACCGCGTGCAGCGGCAGTCTCACCGCCCTCGCCACGGCCGTGGAGAACCTGCGCGGCGGACGGGCGGACCTCGCGGTCGCGGGCGGCCTGAACGTCTTCTCGGTACCGGTGACCCGGCAGGCCCACGAGCCTCTGCCGGGCCTGGAGTCGCCGGACGCCGTCTGCCGCCCGTTCGACGCCGAGGCGAACGGCACGGCGGCCGGCGAGGGCGGCGGGCTCGTGCTGCTCAAGCGGCTGTCCGACGCGCTGTCCGACGGGGACCACATCCACGGGGTGCTGACCGGCATCGCCGTCAACCACAACGGGTTCCGGGCGACGAACATGAGCGCGCCCAGCGCGTACGGCCAGGCCGAGGCGATCGTGGAGGCGTGGCGGCAGGCCGGCGCCGACGCGATCGACCTCGTCGAGTGCCACGGGTCGGCCACTCCGCTCGGCGACGTGGTGGAGGCCAACGGTCTGCAGCTCGCGTTCGCGGAGGCGGGCTTCGCCGGACCCTGCGGAATCGGTGGGATCAAAGGCAACGTCGGCCATCTCGACCAGGCCTCGGGCATGGCGGGCCTGTTCAAGGTCCTTGCCGGTCTGCGGCACGGGGTGCGGTATCCGAATCCGAACTTCCGGTCGCCGAACCCGCTGGTCGATGTGTCCGGTCCGATTCAGGTGGAGACGGCGGTCGCGCCGTGGGCGCCGCCGTCGGGTGTCCGACGGGCGGGCCTGAGTTCGTTCGGGCTCACCGGCACCAACGTCCACGCGGTGATCGAGCAGCCCCCGAACGGCCGCGCCGCGGTGGACGACGCGACCAGTGAACTGGTCACCCTCTCGGCGAAGTCGGCGTCCGCGCTGTCCGCCTCCGCCGCACGTGTCGCCGACTTCCTCGAGCAGACGGATCAGCCGCTGGCCGCCGTCGCGCACGTCCTCAACCGGGGCCGCGACGACCACTCGTTCCGATGGGCCGGGGTCGCCCAGGACACCGGGGAACTGGCCGCGTCGCTGCGCAAGACCGATGGCGCCACGGCACCCCGTTCCGCCAAGGTCGTGCTGCTGTTCTCCGGCGACGGCGAGCTGGGCGACGCCACGTGGAACCGGCTGTCCGAGTCGTTCGAGGGGCTCGACGGTGTCGGCGGGACCGGTTCGGCGGGCGAGCGGTTGGCCGCCCGGTTGTGTGCCGCGTACGAGCTGGTGCGGTCGCTGGGCGTGAGCGAACTCCAGATGGTGGGCTCGGGCGTGGGCAACCTCGCGGTTCGGCGGCTGCGCGGCCAGGACGTGGACGCCCGCGACGCGCCGATCACCGACGAGGTGAACGAAGCGGGCCTGCGGCGGGCGGTGGCGGAGTTCGCCGACCAGGGCGCGGTCATGGTGGAACTGGGCGCCGATGGCACCTTGTCACGGGCGATCACACGCGTGGCCCCCGAGCTCCCGGTGGTCCGGATGTTCTCCGATCCGTCCCGGGACGGGGTGCTCCGGGCGCTGGCCGAGCTGTACGCGCTGGGCGTGGACATCGAGTGGGACCGGTTCTACGCGGGGCGGCACCTCCCGCGGATCGAGGTGCCGACCTATCCGTTCGAGGAGGTCTCGTGCTGGTGCCTGCCGCCGGGCGGCCCCGCACCGGCGGTGGAACACGGCGGCACCCGTGAATCCGTTCCCGCACTCTCGGCCCGCGCGCCCGAACTGGAGATCGCGGACGTGTGGCGGCAGGTGCTGAACGCCCAGGACGTGAGCCCGGACGCGAACTACTTCGAACTGGGTGGCACGTCGATCGCCGGCATCTCGGTGATACGGGAGGTCGAGCGGCGGTTCGGGGTGCACCTGACCTTCGCGGACCTGTACCGATGTCCGACCATCCGCGAGCTGGCGGCACTGGTCGAATCGGCCCGGGTGGCGCCCGCGACGGACAGCTGGACGATCCCGGTGATACCGCGCGGCGGCCGGTTGCCGCTGTCCTTCAACCAGGAACAGCTGTGGTATCTCGACAAGCTCAACCCGAACAGCCCGCTCTACAACCTCCCGGCCAGGGCGCGCTACAGCGGCCCGTTCGACCTCGAAGCGTTCCGGGGCGCACTCGGCGACCTGATGCGGCGGCACGAGATCCTGCGTTCCCGGATCCTCGACGAGGACGGCGCACCGTACGCGCTCGCGGACCTGACGGAACCGGAGGTGGAGGTCCTCGACCTCGGCGGGCGGCCGGACACGGAACTGGCCCGGGTGATCGAGGAAACCCAGACCCGGCCGTTCGACCTGACCACGGGCCACTGCTCCGCACCACGGTCGTCCGGCTCGCCGACGACGAACACATGGTGCTCTACACCTGGCACCACATCATCTTCGACGGCTGGGTGCCGGCCATCTTCTTCCGTGAGATCGCGGAACTCTATACGGCCCGACGCGAGGGCCGGACGCCGGACCTGCCCGAACTTCCCATCCAGTACGCGGACTACGCCGCCTGGCAGCGGTCCTGGCTCGACGACGACCGGATGGCGCGCGGCCTGGAGTTCTGGCGCGGCGAGCTGCGTGATCTGACCCCTTCGGAACTGCCGCTCGACCGCCCGCGACCCATGGCCCAGTCCTACGTCGGAGACCTGCTGACGTTCGAGCTCCCTCCGGACGTCGTGCGGGACCTGCGCGCGTTCAGCGTGCGGGAGAACGTGACGACGTTCGTCACCATGCTGGCCGTGGTCGACGCGCTGCTGCACCTGTGGGCCGGGCAGCGGGACGTGGTGGTCGGTGTGGCGACCTCCGGCCGGACGAACCCCGCCACCCACGGGCTGATCGGATACTTCAACAACGTCCTGCCCTTCAGGACCCCGGTCGCACCGGGATCGAGCTTCCGCGACCTCGTGCACCGGTGCATGACCACCGTCACCGGCGTCCTCGACCACGAGGAGATGCCGTTCGGGAAGCTCGTCGCCGCGCTGGGCGGCCACCGTGACCCGTCGAGGCACCCGATGTTCACCGTGGCGTACACGCACCAGAACAACGAGGCGCCCACCGAGGAACTCGCCGGGATGACGGTGACCCACGACCCCGACGACATCGCCGGGATCGCCCCGGCACGGCCAAGTGCGACCTGACCTTCGGGGTGTTCGACCAGGACGGCGGCCCGATGGAGGCCTTCCTGGAGTACGCGGTCGACCTCTTCGACGCCACCACCATGCGGCGCCTTGTCGACATGTTCCAGGAGATCGCCGCCGCCGCGATGGCCGACCCCGACCGCCCGCTCCGCGACCTCCTCACCGTGGATTCCGTGGAGTCCGTGGAGTCCGTGGAGTCCGTGGATTCCGCGGATTCGGTGGACTCGGCGGAGGCGACGGGCGACGACACCGCCAACGACACCACGGTCCCGATCCCCGAGATCTCGCTCCCCGAGCTGTTCGAGCGGCAGGTCGCGATCACGCCGGACGCCGTCGCCGTGGTCTCCGGCGCCGAGTCGATCACCTATCGCGAGCTCCACACCCGGGCGGACCAGCTGGCGCGCGCCCTGAGCGCGCGGGGGATCGGGCCGGAGTCGGTGGTGGCGGTCGCCATGGAGCGGTCACCGCGGTACGTGGTCGCGATACAGGCGGTGGTGCGGGCGGGCGGCGCCTACCTGCCCGTGGACCCCGGCCAGCCCGCCGAGCGGATCCGGCTCCTGATCGACGACGCCCGGCCCGCGCTGGTGCTCGCCGAGGGCGGGGGCACCCTGCCCGACCTGCCCTGTCCCGTGATGGACGTGAAGGCATGGGCGCTGGAGTCTGCCGACCTTCCGGTGCCGCAGGACGCTCCGGCGGCCGCGCACCGGCCGCACCGGTATCACCCGGACCAGTTGGCGTACGTGATGTACACGTCCGGCTCGACCGGGGCGCCGAAGGGGGTCGGCATCACCCACCGGGATGTCGTCGCCTTCGCCGTCGACCGCAGGTGGACCGCTGCCACGCAGGACCGGGTCCTGTGCCACACGCCGCTGACCTTCGACCCCTCGGTGTACGAGCTGTGGGTGCCCCTGTTGCGCGGCGGCCGGGTGGTGATGGCCCCACCGGGCCGGCTGAGCGCGGACACGCTGGCCAAGCTGGTCGCCGATGAGGGCATCACGTCGGTCTTCCTGACCACCGGCCTGTTCAACGTCCTGGTGGAGGAGGACGTGACGTGCATGGCGGGCGTGCGCGAGGTGTGGACCGGGGGCGAGCGCGCGCAGCCCTCGACGTTCCGCAAGGCCCTGGAGGCCTGCCCGCGCACCACGTTCAAGCACGGTTACGGGCCGACGGAGACGACGGTCTGCGCGGTTGCCCGCTCCACGGACGCCGACGAGGACATCGACGCCGACATCCCCATCGGGCGGCCGATGGACAACATGCGTGCCTACGTCCTGGACGACGCGCTGCGTCCGGTGCCCCCCGGCACCGCCGGCGAGCTCTACCTCGCGGGCGAGGGGCTCGCGCGCGGGTATCGCGGCCGACCGGGGGCGACGGCGGAACGGTTCGTGGCCTGCCCGTTCGGGCTGCCCGGCGAGAGGATGTACCGGACGGGCGACGTCGTGCGCTGGACCCCGGACCGCGAGCTGGTCTTCCAGGGCCGCGCGGACGACCAGGTCAAGATCCGCGGGTTCCGGATCGAACTGGGTGAGATCCAGGCTGTGCTGAGCGCCCACCCGGCGGCGGTCGAGGCAGCGGTGGTGGCCCGCGAGGACCAGGACAAGGGCAAGTACCTCCTGGGTTATGTGGTCGCGCGCGGCGGCGTCACGGCGGAGGAGTTCCGTGCGTTCCTGTCGGGGCGTCTGCCGGAGTTCATGGTGCCGTCGGCGATCGTGGTGCTCGACCGGATGCCGTGGACGCCGACCGGAAAACTGGACAAGGCGGCCCTGCCCGAGCCGGAGGCCGCTGACCGGGCGTACCGGGCGCCCCGCGACGCGTCCGAGGAGGCCCTGTGCGGGCTCTTCGCGGACGTGCTCGGCGTCGAGCGGGTCGGTGTCGACGACGGCTTCTTCGAGCTCGGTGGGCACTCCCTGCTGGCGACCCGGCTTGTCAGCCGGATCCGGACCGCGCTGAACGCCGAGGTCCCCATCCAGGCGGTGTTCGAGGCGCCCACGGTCGCGGAGCTGGCCCAGCGTCTCCAGGCCGGAACCCCGGTCCGACCGCCCCTGCGTCGAGCCGCGCGGCGACCGGACCGGGTGCCGCTGTCGTTCGCACAGCGCCGGTTGTGGTTCCTCGACCGGTTCGAAGGACCGTCGGCCGCCTGGAACATCCCGCTGACGCTTCGGTTGACCGGCACGCTCGACGTGGCAGCGCTGACGCTGGCGGTGCGGGACGTGATGCGACGTCACGAGAGCCTTCGCACCGTGGTCGTCGAGGAGGACGGCGTGCCGTTCCAGCGGGTGCTGCCCGCGGACGAGGCCCTGCCGGACCTGCCGGTCGTGGACGTGGAGCCGGACAATATGGCCGATGCCGTGGCTGCGGCCGTGGCCCGTCCGTTCGACCTGTCCGCGGAGATCCCGGTGCGGACGTCGCTGTTCCGGTCCGGCCCGGACGAGCACGTGCTGGTGTTGCTGGTCCACCACATCGCGGCCGACGGCGAGTCGGCGGCGCCGTTGGCACGCGACCTGAGCGCCGCCTACGACGCTCGGCGCGGCGGCACACGCCCGCAGTGGGCGGAGCTGCCCGTGCAGTACACGGACTTCACCTTGTGGCAACGGGAACTGCTGGCGGACGGGAACGGTCTCCTGGCGAGCCAGGTGGCCTACTGGCGGGCCGAGCTGGCCGGGGTACGGCCCGTGCGACTGCCCGTGGATCGCCCGCGGCCGCCGGTGGCCAGCCACCGCGGCGACGTGGTGGACCTCAGCCTCGATCCCCGTCTGCTCGACGCGGTGGGCGAGCTGGCGCGTGAGCGGGGGCGACCGTCCCCATGGTGCTGCAGGCGGCGCTGGCCGTGTTGTTGCACCAGCTCGGCGGCGGTGAGGACATCACGATCGGTTCGCCCATCGCGGGCCGAGTGGACGAGGCACTCGCCGACTCGGTCGGGTTCTTCCTCAACACCTGGGTCCTGCGGGCCGACCTGTCGGGCAGCCCGTCGTTCGAGACCGTCGTGGACCGGGTACGGGCCAAGGCCCTGGCGGCCTACGACCAGCAGGACGTCCCGTTCGAACAGCTCGTGGAGATCCTCAACCCGGAACGGTCCACCGCCTACCAGCCGTTGTTCCAGGTGCTGTTCGGCTGGCGGACGGCCGCGGGCCCGGGCTTCGCCCTCACGGGCCTCGACGCCACGCTCGAACCGGTGCCGACCACGACAGCCAGGACCGACCTGTTCTTCAACCTGACCGAAATCCCGGGGCAGGGTGTCCACGGCCGCTTGGAGTACGCCACCGACCTGTTCGACCGTGCCACCGCGGAGGCCGTCGTCACCCGCTACGAGGCCGTCCTGCGGCAGGTGGTGGCCGATCCCCGGCGCCGGACCGTCGACGTGCTGATGACCGGCGAGCGGGAGCGCCTGCTCGGGGAGCGCGACACCACCGTGGCGGCGACGCCTGACGTGACGGTGCCGGAGTTGTTCGAGCGGCGGGTCGCGGCTGACCCGGACGCGATCGCGGTGTCGTGCGACGGGGTCTCCCTGACCTACGGGCAGCTGAACGTCCGGGCCAACCGGCTGGCCCGTGCGCTGGTGGAACGGGGCGCGCGGCCGGAGGTGCTGGTGGGCCTCGCGCTGCCGCGGTCGATCGACCTTGTCGTCGGCATGCTGGGCATCTGGAAGTCCGGTGCCGGGTACGTCCCGATCGATCCGCGGCACCCCAGCGGGCGGGCGGCCGTCGTGCTGTCCGAAGCGCGCCCGGAGTTCGTCCTGACGGACCTGGACGAGCTGGACCTCACGGCCGGAGACGGCGGAAACCTCGACAGGGGAGTACGGCCCGGCAACGCCGCGTACGTGATGTACACCTCCGGTTCGACGGGGACGCCCAAGGGAGCGGTGATCACCCACGGGTGCGTGGCGCATGACGTGTCGCGGCTGGTCGAGCTGATCGGCCTGCGGCCGGGGCAGCGGGTCCTGGGGTCGACGTCGGTGGGCTTCGACGTGTCGGTGTTCGAGGTCATGGCCGCACTGAGCGCGGGCGCCACCGTCGAGGTGGTCCAGGACGTGGTCGAGTGCGGCCCCTGGTCGGGGGACGTGGTCAGTGCGGTGCCGTCGGTCCTGGACCGGGTCGGTGACGCGATCAAGGCCGACACCGTGGTGTTCGCCGGTGAACCCCTGACGGCCGGACTGGTCGACCGGGTGCGGGACGCCCTGCCCGGAGCGCGGCTGATCAACGCCTACGGGCAGAGCGAGTCCTTCTATGCCACGGCGTTCCGGATTCCCGAGGAGACCGGTCCGGGCGTGGTGCCGATCGGTGCGCCGCTGGGGACCACGCGCGCGTATGTGCTGGGCCCCGGGCTGGGGTTGGTGCCGTTCGGTGTGGTGGGGGAGCTGTACGTGGCCGGTGAGGTGGGCCGTGGCTATCTCGGCCGGGCGGGCATGACGGCGGAGCGGTTCGTGGCGAACCCGTTCGGCCCCGCCGGGTCGCGGATGTACCGCACCGGGGACCTGGCCCGCTGGAACCAAAACGGCGAGTTGGAGTGCGTGGGACGCGCCGACGCGCAGGTGAAGGTGCGCGGGGTGCGGATCGAGCCGGGCGAGGTGGAGGCCGCGCTGGTGTCGTGTCCGGGCGTGGCACAGGCGGCGGTGGCGGCGGTCGAAGGGGACCGGGGAACACGGCTGGTGGGGTACGTCGTCCCGGCCGCGGTCTCCGAATACGACGTCGACCTCGGCGTCGACGTGGCCGAGATACGGCGGTCCCTGGCCGAGCGACTGCCGGAGTTCATGGTGCCGTCGCAGGTCGTGACGCTGGACAGGCTTCCGTTGACACCCAGCGGGAAGGTGGACAGGGCCGCGCTGCCGGACCCCGGATTCACCGCCGCGGCGTACCGGGCCCCGAGCTCGCCCGTCGAAGAGGTGCTCGCCGAGGTGTACGCGGAGGTCCTCGGCCGGGAATGGGTCGGCGCCGACGACGACTTCTTCGCCGTCGGCGGGGACAGCATCCGGTCGATCCAGGTGGTGTCGCGGGCTCGGGCGCGGGGCGTCGGGATCACTCCCCGGCAGATCTTCGAATGCCGCACCGTGGCCGAACTGGCGGCCGTGGCGAGCGCGGGCGAAGCGGGTGTCGTACTCGTCGAACTCGACGGCGGTGGGGCCGGCTGGATGCCGCTGCCGCCGACAGCGCGGCACATAGGCGGCCGATTCCCCCGGTTCTCCATGGCGGCCATGGTGAATCTGCCGCCGGACATCGACGAAACGCTTCTGGTCGCGACACTGAGCGCCGTGGTCGACCACCACGACATGTTGCGCTCACGGCTCCTCCCCGATGACGGCGGCCTTGTGGTGGGCGCGCCGGGAACGGTCGACGTGGCCGGACTGCTGCGGCGGGCCGAGGGGGAGCGGGAGTCCGCGGCGGAGCTGGACGCGGCCGCGGGCCGGTTGGACCCGGAGGCCGGGGTGATGGCCCAGTTCGTGTGGTTCGCCCCCGGCGCCGGGACAGCGGGCCGGCTGCTGATCGTGCTGCACCACCTCGTGGCCGACGGGGTGTCGTGGCGGGTTCTGCTGCCGGACCTGGCGGCGGCCTGGGCACAGGTGCGCGAGGGCAGGGCTCCCGTGCTGCCGCCGGTGGGGACGTCGGCTCGGCGATGGGCGCACGCCCTTACGGCCGAAGCGTCCACGCCGGACCGGGCGGCGGAGCTGCCGTACTGGAAGGACGTGCTGGACGGCCCCGATCCGCAGCTCGGGTCCCGCAGGCTGGACCCCCGCCTGGACACCGTCGCCACCCTGGACAGCATCCGGGTGGACCTGCCCGACCGGGCCATGGAGGCCCTGTTGTCCATGCTCCCGGCGAAGTTCCGGTGCGGGGCACAGGACGGCCTGCTCGCCGGACTGGCGCTTGCGCTGGCCCAGTGGCGACGCGAGCGCGGCGTGGCCGAGTCGTCCTGCCTGATCGCACTGGAAGGACACGGCCGCGAAGAGGCCGTCGTGCCCGGATCGGACCTGTCGCGCACCGTCGGCTGGTTCACCAGCGTGTTCCCGGCCCGCCTCGACGTCGCCGGATGCGCCCTGGACGAGGCGTTCGCGGGCGGCCCCGCTGCCGGTGGCGCGCTGAAGACGGTCAAGGAGCAGCTCCGGTCCATTCCGGACAAGGGCCTCGGCTACGGGCTGCTGCGGTACCTGAACCCCGAGACCGGCGCGGACCTCGGCCAGTACTCCGCACCGCAGATCTCGTTCAACTACCTGGGCCGGTTCTCCCCGGCCGACATGCCCGGGACCTCAGGGGACTGGGCTGGACACCGGTCGCCGACGCGGACAGCATGGACATCACCCCCGACGCCGGCATGCCCGCGTTGGCGGAGATACAGGTCAGCGTCGTCGTCGTCGACGGCGAGGACGGTCCGCGGCCCCAAGCCACGCTCTATTTCGCCACGGGCGTGCTGACCCGTGCCGACGTGGAACACCTGGCTCAGCACTGGTGCGACGCCCTGACGGGCCTGGCCCGGCATGTGACGCAGCCGGGCGCGGGCGGCCTGACGCCGTCGGAGCTCCCCCTGGTGACCGTGACCCAGCAGGACATCGAGGGGTGGGAGCGCCGCTACGGGCGCCTGGCCGACGTGTGGCCCCTCACGCATGAGCAGTCCTCCATGCTCCGGCACACCATGCGGCCCGACCAGGCGTACGACCCGTACCACGTGCAGATGGCCTTCCAGGTCACCGGGCAGGTGGACGCGGCCAGGCTGCGTGCCGCGGGCCAGACGGTGCTCGACCGCCACGCCAACCTGCGTGTGGCGGTGACCAGGTGCGCCACCGGCGAGCCCGTACAGGTCGTGATCGACGGCGTCGAACTGCCGTGGCACGAGAGCGACCTGAGCGGCCTCAGCGAGGAGGACCGCGCCCGCGCACTCCAGGAGCTCCGCCTCAAGGACCAGGCAGCCCACTTCGACCCGGCGACGCCGCCCCTGGTGCGGATGACGCTGGTGCGGCTGGGGCAGGACCGCTCGGAACTCCTGCTGACGGCCAGCCACCTGGTGTTCGACGGATGGTCCGTTCCGCTGCTGCTACAGGATCTTCTGCGGTTGTACGGCTCGGCCGCCGACCCGTCCGTGCTGCCGAAGGTGCGCCCGTACAAGGACTTCCTGGTGTGGCTGGCGGAGCAGGATCGCGAGGCGTCGGAACGCGTGTGGGCGGACGAACTCGACGGCCACGGGCCGACCTTGCTCGCCCAGCCGTCCGAAGGCGACCCCGTCGACGTCGACACGGTCGAGGTCCCCGTGAGTACGGAGACCGCGGACGCGCTGTCCCGGCGCGCCGCGCAGCTGAGCGTGACACTGAACACGGTCGTACAGGGCGCGTGGGCCTCGGTCCTCGCGGACATGACCGGCCGCGACGACGTGGTGTTCGGCGCGACGGTGTCCGGCCGGCCCCCCGCGGTCACCGGCGTGGACACGATGGTGGGGTCGTTCATCAACACCGTGCCCGTCCGCGTGCGCCGCTCGCCGGACAGCACCTGGGACGAGCTGCTGACCGAGCTCCATGACCGGCAGGGCCGGTTGCTCGAGCACCATCAGTTCGCGCGGACCGACTGCCACCAGGCCGACACCCAGGTCGTGTTCCAGTCGTTCCCGATGGGCCGAGCGGAAATCCGAGAGGCGAACACCGCCGCCGGGATCGCGATCACCGGCGTCAGCACGGTCAACGGCACCCGCTACCCGTTGGTCGTCGGCGTGACTGCCGATCCGCACCTGAGCGTGACCCTGGCGTATCAGCCCCATCTGTTCGACCGTGACACCGTGGCCGGGCTGGCCGAACGGTTGGCCGGAACGTTCGCGCGGCTCGGAGGACGGTGACACGGAGCCACACGGACACTGCATTCTGATCTCCACCCTGGCCTGGCTGCCGCGGGCAGCCAGGCCGCGGCACTGGCGGGACGTGTCGGCCGGCGCTCGCTCGGTCCACCTGCCGCCGGCGGCAGACCCGCGTCAGGCCCGGATCATGTTGATCATTTGCCGCATGATGTCGGTGGGCAGCGCTGGATTTCGGGCCGCTGTCTGTGCGGTCTCGGGATCCCGCAGGAGTGGGACCAGTACCCGTGCGGGGAGTCGGGTGTGGCCGGCCGCGGCCCGGCGGACGGACTCGCGTGTGTCGTCGAGGAGCCGTATCGCTGCGGCGGGGGACAGCCGCGGGTCGGTCGCGGCCTGCAGCCGCACCTCCTCCGCGGCGTCACGGCTGAAGCGCTCGACGAGCTCGGCCGTGGACCGTGGGTCGTCCAGGGCGAGCCGGCGCATCCGCGGGTTCGGGTCGTCGGCGTAGCGGAGAAGGCCCTGGCGGGGGAAGTCGGGGTGGCTGCGCGGGCGGTCGGGGAAGGTGAGGCTGCCGGTCCACCACCGCGCGACCTCCAGGAGCATCTCGGGCGGCGCGTCGTCACAGGATTCGGCGAGGAAGAGCCGTACGAGACGGTCCTCGTCCCGGGCGAGCCGTCCGACGACGTCCGCCGGGAGGCGCTTGGCGCGGGCGACGCTCCTGCGGACCAGCAGATGGGAGGAGGCGCCCAGGCGCCGCATGGCGACGGGGTCGTCGTGCAGTGCCACGACCCAGTCGAGCGGATAGCAGCGGGCGTCGGGATCGATGTCCACGCTGATGGCCGCCCGCTGCTCCTCGCTGAGTTCGGGACGGAGGGAGACGGTGAGGCGGACGGAGGCGTCCGGGTCCTGGGCGAGCGCGGCGACCAGGTCCTTGGCCAGGTGCGGGTTGCCCGCGAGACGGCGGCGCTGGGCCGGGTCACGGTGGCGGGCGAGGTGCTCGGCGAGGTCGCGTTGGAGGCGGCAGGACTCCACCGCGCGTTGGCCGAGGTCTTCCGCGTCGTAGACGGGTCGGGGCAGCGGGTGGTCCTGGTGGTGGGCCAGCAGCGCCTCGCGGCGGACCGCGTGGTCCGGGTCGGCCAGCAGCCTCTGCTGTGCCGCGCGGTCCAGCAGGGCCCAGGCATCCCGGCAGGCCGACGCCCGTACCGCCGGATCGGTGTCGGTTGCCAGAGCACTCGGCAGCGGTGCGGGAAGTGCAGGCAGGCGGGCGGCCTCCGCGCGGACCCTGGCGGAAGGGTCGGCGGCCAGGTGTGCGTACGCGGACTCGGTGAGCTCGGCGCGCCGATCGGCCGCGAGCGTGGTGAGGATCCAGCGGCGCCGGGGGTCCGGTTCGTCGAGGATCAGGCGGGTCCAGTGCTCGGGTGTGAGGCCGGGCTGGACCTCGGCCAGCTGCCCCCGTACGTTCCCGTCGGGGTGGGCCACGGCCGCCTCCACGACCTCCGCGGGCAGCTCGCGCCACAGCAGGTGGTGGCTCAGGCCCAGGAGCCCGTGGAGTACGTCGTCGGGTGCGGCCGTGTTGAGCGCCAGCCCGTCCGCCCACGACGCGCGCAGCTTCGCTGTCGGCGCCGGGCCGCGGCACAGCGATGCCCAGACGGCCGCCCCCGCCTGCGGGGTCTCGCGGGCAGCAGCCTGGGCAGCCGCCTCCTGCCGCTCCTTCACCCGGTCCACGGCGATGAGCCAGACCTCGTACTCCTCACATGTCACCCCCAGGAGAGCGTCGCCGTCGGCGGAGAGGGTGACGAACTCCGGCTGCCCGGGACGGTCTCCCAACACCGTGGCCAGGTCCCACCCGACGGTGAGCCGTACCGGCGTCCAGCCTGCACGTTCGCCGACGTCGATCAGGAAGACCCCGTCCTCACCGATGATCTTGTACTCGACCGCGAGCCGGTGCCACTGCGCGTTGACCTCGGCGACCAGATCCTGACGGTCTGTCGGGACGGCGACGGACGGCTCGGCGGTGAAGGCCGCGACCGGACGCCACGCGGCCCTGGGCCGGACGACGTTCCCGATCACCTGCTCCGGCACTGCCTCCAGCCCGGCCCGCCTGAGCAGCTCCGCGAGCCCGTCCGTTCCCACCGTCATGGAAGCCCATCCTGCCCGACCCGCGCCGCAGGCTCCGACGGCGCTGGGGCCGACCGGATCACCGTGCCGACGACCCCGACCCCGCGGCAGGCGCATACGCATAGCAGCGCCGCAGCCAGCGGGCGCGGCCTTCCGCCGCCGGCTCGAAGGGCACCCGGCGATGCATCACCCGGCGATTGTCAAAGATGTGGAACCCGCCCTCCTCCACCAGCACCGGAGTCCCCGGCAGGTCGGCGACGGCCTCCTCGAACCGCGCCAGCGCCTCTCGCGCCGCCGGCGTGAGGCCCGCCAGCAGCCCGGGCCCGTACCGAAGAGCGGCGTTGCCGTCCGGAAGCGTCCACATCATGGGCACTCCGGTCCTGCTCAGCGGCCTGCCGCTGTCTCCGTTCGCGTACGACTCCGGTGCGGAAACGGCGAATTCAGGCCGGTACAGCGCCTCGACCGTCGCTGCGGGCAGCGCGTCCAGGACCGTGTCGACGGGCAGCAGATCCGTTGGAACCCGCTCCTGGTTGCGCATGCCGAAGAAGGAAAGGTAGTGGGGGATGGACTCCGCGGCGTCCGTGTTCGGCCGGTGGTCGAGTATGGAGTCGTCGGTGTGCCAGTCGAGCGGCTGCGCGTAGCCCCACGAAGTGAGCGTCCGGGCCGCGGTGGCACGCGGCGCCACGTTCCTGATCAGTCGCCCGTCGTTCTCCCACCGGTAGGCGACCGGCGCCAGGCCCAGCAGCCGCAGGATCCCGAAGTGCACGAGGTTCGGCGTCGTGAGCAGCGCTTCGTCGCAGAAGCCGCCCCCGGGGGTGGGGACGGGTTCGCTGGGGCCGGGCAGATTCGCCAGGGTGAACCAGGCGGTGGGCCTGTGCCGCCACTGCGAGAGCGCCTCGAGGATCGGGGCGGGTAGATGGTTGCGCAGCTGTTTGGCGCCGTACTGCAGGTAGAGGTCGACTTCGGTGTCGGGGACGGCATCGCCGAGTTCGGTGACCGCGTCCAGGGCGGCCCCCAGCGCGGCCTTGGCGGAGTCGGTGATGTGGAGGGTTCGGGTACCGCTGTTGGTCATGATCTCGACCCTACGAACACATCGCTCTTGTGTTCGCATCCCGTGGAAGATTTGAGGTCCCTCTGAGATTGACGGTACGTCATGTACGAGCCGAAGACCCGCGGCAGGACCGCGGGCCACTATGCCGCCACCACCCACGGCTGACTCCCACCGGCAGTTCCCGACACGCCGCCGCTGCCCCCGCGAGGCCCCCGCCTGCTGCGACACAGGCGGGGCCTCGTCGGCACGCGCGACGGAGGTGACGGTGCGTCAGACGATCTCCCCGATCGCCTCCAGGTGCCGCCAGAAGTCCCGGATCATCCGGGCGTCGACCTCGGGGAAGGTCACGCCGAGCCGCTCCAGGGAGCGCAGGGTCCGCTCGTTGCGGTACGTGACGGACGGAAGGTCCGCCGCGTCCCCGAGACCGCCCCCGAGACCGCCCCCGAGACCGTCCTCGAACTGCCGGAACACCTCCAGGTACGGCAGGAACGGCAGGTCACGCCCGGCCTCGCTCGCCTGCCTCAGGCGGCGTAGCCACGCGCCGAGCTCCACGGGCTCCGACCGGGTGCCGCGCCACTCGTCGAAGACCCGCAGGAACGCGCCCGCGCTGGTGTGCCGGGGGTGGTGCAGATGGTGCACCGCGGCGGAGTCCGGGCCGTCGTCGGCGAGGGCGAGGGCCACCAGGGCGCGGGCCGCGACGTCGGCGGGCAGCAGGTCGGCCCGCGTCGCTGTGCCCTGCGGGTAGCAGCCCAGGGCGGCGCAGCTGACCAGGAGGCGACAGAACATGTCGTCGGGGTTGATGGCGCCCCGCTGCGACTCCGCCCAGATCCGGCCGAGCCGGTACACGCGGGCGGACGCGCCGCGGGCGATGGCCTCCTGCACCATCAGATCGGCCACCCACTTGCTCGCCCCATAGCCATCGGCGAACGTGTGCCGCGCCTGCTCGACCGGGGCATCCTCGGTGAGCAGCCGCGGCGCCGCGGCGTGGCCGAAGATTCCCAGCGTGGAGACGTGGTGGAAGCGCTTGGGCGTGCCCTCGGCCGCGAGCCGCAGCAGGGTCCGGGTGCCCTCCACGTTGGCCGCCTTCAGACGCTCGTACGACGACAGATGGTGCACGTACGCGCCCGCGTGGACGAGCGTGTCGACCTCGTCCCGCAGCCGACCCCAGCGGGCCGCGTCGATGCCGAGGCCGTCGTGCGCGAGGTCGCCGGGCACGATGTGCACGCGCCCGGAGTTCGGTGTCCGGGCCGATGCCGTAGGAGTCCAGTACGGCGTGCAGGCGTGCGCGTCCGGCCTGCTCCGATTCGGCGCGCACCAGGCAGTGCACGTCCGCGTCGGTCTGCGCGAGGAGCTCACGCAGTAGGAAGGCGCCGACGAACCCGGTGGCACCGGTGAGCAGTACGTGCCGCGGTGGCGCGCCGAAGCCTCCGGCGTCCGGGAAGCGCAGCTCGGGCGCGAGCCGCGCCTCCAAGCGCGGCACCACGGCGGGGGCGTCGGCCGCGTGCCCTGCCGCCGCGTTCTCGACGAGCCGGGCGAGGCCGGCGGGGTTCGGGCTGCCGAAGAAGTCCGGCACCCCGACACGCACACCGAGTTCGGCGTCCACGCGGGCGATCAGGCGCACGACCAGCAGCGAATGGCCGCCCAGGGCGAAGAAGTCGTCGTCGACGCCGACCCGTTCCACGCCCAGGATCTCCGCGAACAGGGCGCACAGCGTCTCCTCGTGCGCGGTACGCGGGGCCCGGTACGCGCCGGTTCCGGCGCTGAGGTCCGGGGCGGGCAGAGCGGCACGGTCGAGCTTGCCGTTGGGGGTCAGCGGGAGCCAGTCCAAGGCCACGAAGGCCGACGGGACCATGAAGTCGGGCAGCTTGCCGGACATGAACGCGCGCAGAGCCCCGGTCTCGACGCCTTCCCCTGTCGCGTAGGCAACCAGGCGCCTCCCGGCGGGCATGTCCCGGGCGACGACGGCTGCCTGGACCACGTCGGGATGGGCGGTCAGCGCGGCTTCGACTTCGCCGGGTTCGACGCGGAAGCCGCGGATCTTGAGCTGGGTGTCGGCGCGGCCTGCGTACTCCAGGTGTCCGTTGCGGTTCCAGCGGGCGAGGTCGCCGGTGCGGTACATGCGCGAGCCGGGCGGGCCGTAAGGGTCGGCCACGAAGCGCTCGGCGGTCAGCCCCGGGCGCGCGTGATAGCCGCGGGCGACCGACCCCGCGACGTACAACTCGCCGACGACACCCGTGGGAACGGGACTCAGCCAGGGGCTGAGGACGTAGGTGCGCATGTTGGGCAGCGGGCTGCCGAGGGGGTGCTGCCGGTTCCCGTGCCGTCGGCGGTGAACGTGGTGGCGTAGAAGGACTCCGTCTGGCCGTAGGCGTTGACGATCCGGACGTCGGATAAGGCCTCGCGGGCGCGGTGGACCAGCGTGGCGGGCAGCGTTTCGCCCGCGAAGGCCAGGGTCTCCACGGATGTCTTGTCGGTGATCTGGTCGTGGAATTCGCCGAAGGCGGAGGGACAGTGCTCATGGGGTTGTCGCTCCAGGTGTCACGTTCGGTCAGTTCGAGGAGTCTTGGGCGAGGTCGAGGGTGGCGCCGTGGCAGAGGGTGGTGAGGTGTACACCCACCGGCTCGCGCGCGAGCCGCGTGGAACGCGCATCGAGCTCCCGGTACGTCAGGGACTCGGGCCCGCACACCACCGCGACCGCGTCCGGGGCGCGCGCCGCCTGCCGTGCGAACGGGCAGGGGATCGTCAGCTCGGGGCCGGCCGCCGCCGTGTCGTTGACGCCATGGTGGACCGACTGCCACTGCTCGGGCGTGAGGACGCCGATCCGGCCCACCGGCACGTCGGGCTCGGCGAGCACGGCGCGCAGGAACGCGACGAGCTGCTGGTGCACGCCGATGCGTGCGGACGCCGTCGCCATGGAGATGGTGCACTCCTGGCGCCCGCCGAGGTGCCGGAAGCACACACCGGCCGCGCCGCGGTCAGCAGCGTCGTCAGCCGCACACCGGCGGCGTCCGCGGTCTCCAGCCACGCGCCGACCTCCGCGCGCGGCACTGTCGCGCAGTAGTGCATGACGGACGGCACCGATGCGCCGCCTCCGGATCGTCCTCGGCGCTGACATGTCAGGCCCGCTCCCGCCCGCCCCGTGAGAGCGGTGAACGGCCGCTCTCCGAGAGAAGTCAACGGACCGGAAGTGCCCGGTGTCCAGGCGTGAGCGCCCAGTGGCAGCGAAGATCGTGAAGTTGGGCGTCGAACGTGTAAAGGCGGCGCGGCACACTCAGGCACGGACCCGCCCAACGACGTCCGCCGCCACCGCGAGCGCGGCCCCGCGTATGAGCCTCATCTTTCCGGCCACAATGGCGAGTTGCGGTGTACTGGTGGCAGGACAACACGCGCGATCGCGAACGGGCACGCTGCCTACGACATCCGAAGCATCAACCGCGACGGCCGGATCGTCGGCCGCACCGATGGTCCCACCGGGTACCAATTCGGCGTGTGGAATCTGACGACGCTCAGCGCCACGTTGGACTGGGCCTCCGACTGGCAGTTCGACATCGTTGTTTCCAGTGACGACGGCACGATCGCCGGCCGGAGCTGGAACTACCCTGTCGGCTGGGAGCAACCGACCGTCTGGACCTGCCGCTGAGCGACTGCGCAGGCTGCGGCCATGTCCTCTTGGGCGCAGCCTCCGGGTCGCCTTCGGGCCGGCAGCGAACCCGAACGGGCGTATGCGGGGCGATCACGTCCCAACCTGAACACGACGCCGAGGTGCGAACCTCCCTGGCTGACAGGGAAGTCCACACCTCCGAGGCAATGGCTCAGCCGATCTGCTCCGGCGTCACCGTCAGCCAGTGCTTGTCCGCCGTCACCTTCTGACCCAGTTCCTTCTGGCGCTTGGCGTTGGAGCGCTTCATCTCGTCGAGCTCCTTCATGTAGCTCTCCTTCCGGTTCACCCAGACCCGGACGCCGCCGTTCTGCACGTCCGCGGAGTGGAAGAGCATCGGGCCGTCGCTCTTCGGAGTGTCGCCCGCCACGAGGATGGGCTTCTTCCACTCATCGATATAGGTGTTGATCGCCGCAGGCTTGCCTTCGTACCAGGTCAGCGGGGCCCACAGCGTCGGCGTCAGCTCACGGTCGGCGAGCTTCTCGGGATCGAAGCGGCCGGACGCGATCTCCTTGCGGGAGCTGGTGATGCCGCCCGTCTTGCGGTCCTTGAGGAGCATGGAGACGCCGAGCACGTTCTCCGGCTTCACGCCGTAGCCGTACTTGGGGTCGCCCAGGACCATGCGCACCAGATCCTCGGACGCCGCGCTCACCACGTACACCTCGATGCCGTGCTTGCGCAGCGCCTTGTAGAGTTCCTGCATGCCTCGGTTGAAGCGGGGGGCCTCGACCTCCGTCTTGGTCAGCTTCCCGTCCTCGTAGTACTCGGCGGGGATCGGCTTGCCGTACGCCAGGAGCTCGTCCACGTACCCCTTGAGCTGCTTCAGGGTGAAGCCCGAGAAGATCTGCGCCGCCCAGGGGTAGCAGACCTGGTCGTCCACCTCGCACAGGCGGTTGTAGTAGCTGTAGAGGCTCTCCTTGTGGGTCGCCGTGTCCTTGAAGGGGATGGACTTCAAGGACGGGTCCATGGTCTTGCGGGTCAGGACGCCCTTCATCTCCAGGAAGGGGAGCAGGGCCTCTTCCAGGTCATTGCGGTACGAGGTGTTGTCCGCGTCGAAGACCGCGTACGCGCCCTTGTGGTCGTGGTCCGCGATGACCTTGCCGAGCTGCTTGGCCACGGGCTTGGGCCAGTGCTTCAGCTCCGCCGAGGCGACCCGCGACGACGATCCGGTGGCCTCGGCCTCGCCACCGCCCGGCCACAGGGCGCTGCCCGCGAAGACCGCGGCGGCCAACGCCCCCACGGTGCCGAAGATCGCAAGCTTGCCTTTTGCCCGTACTGCCATGGTTTCCGTTCCTCCGAGAACTGTGCGCCGCCCCGACCGGAGCAGCGGGCAATGGTATGAGGCCGGGCGCCGATTGCCCATGATCGACCTCACCGTGAACGGGGGGTGTGGGTCGGCTGAACAGGGGTAGCGTCACTCGACGCCGCACGGCAACCGGCCACCTGACGCACCGCGTAACGGGGTACAGGCCGAGGGGCGCGGCGTGGTCACACGAATCCCGATCGATGCGCTGAAAGCCACCCCGGCCGCCGCCGAGAGGGTCCTCGCGTTCACTGTTTCCAGCGCGGAGCCTCAGGACGGCGTCCGTGGTGACGGCGCGATCAGGATCCGTTCTCGCACGACTCCTCCAGGTAGGCGCGTGCCAGCGCACCGGCGCGTGTGAGCCAGTCGGCGATGACGGCGACCTCATCCGGCGTGTAGTCCGCGAACAGGTTCGCCAGACGCGCGTAATACGGCTCGTAGACGGCGCGCACACGCTCGGCGGCGGCCGGGACGGCGGCGACGCGCACCCGGCGTCGATCGGCGGGATCCGGCTGCCGGGTCACGAATCCGCCGCGCTCCAGGCGGTTGAGGATGCCCGTCACCGCCCCTGTCGTGACGTGCGCCCGCCCGGCCAGGTCGCCGGCGGTGACCGGCGAGTCCCCGGCTTCCAGGACGTAGGCGAAGCAGATGAGGTCCGTGACGCTCAGGCCCAGGTTCCGGGCGAACTCCTGCTGGCCGACCATGCTCGTCGCCATGAGGTGGTCCATCGCGGTGATCGCGTCCGGGGCGGAGGCGGCGGGGCGGAGCTTGCCCTCCATTGAATTCCCTTAGTACGTAAGATAAATTCCTTGCTTGCTAAGACATCATAGGTCCGGCGCCGGTGGTGTGGCCGCGGCGTGCCGTGGCACGGCCCGGCGGGCGCGAGGAGGCTGGCACATGA
This sequence comes from Streptomyces sp. XD-27, assembly GCF_030553055.1. Taxonomy (NCBI): domain Bacteria; kingdom Bacillati; phylum Actinomycetota; class Actinomycetes; order Kitasatosporales; family Streptomycetaceae; genus Streptomyces; species Streptomyces sp. XD-27. Next base: position 133,941 of record NZ_CP130713.1, on the reverse strand, counting down.
GCGGACATCAGCACGACGAGGGTCACACCGTCGCCGGATGGATCGGTTGCGCCATCGGCACGGTCGGGGCGGCGGTCACAGGCCTGGGCATGTGCGGCTGGCGCCCGGGAATCTGGCTGGGGCTCGGCGTCATGGCGTCGGCGGTGCTGGTCACATGGGGCCTGCACCTCGCGGGCTGGGGCAAACCGCCCGGCCCGCGGCCCGCCGACCAGTGGGGCCTCCAGGTCCGGGACCGCGCCGCGCGCGACGGACACGCGGGCTGCCTCGGGTGCCGACTGGCCGGACGGCGCGGCGTTCCGGTACCCACACAGGCCGCACCCCAGCCGGCCGTCACCACCTCTCATACGAGTCACACGGGTGCTCCGGCTGACCTGTCGCCTTGACGATGCCGCGTGCGTTCCACCGCGCGATTCTGGTCGAAGCAACACCGAACGGCACCCGCTGCCGCCGTCACGACCGCCCGCCGACTGGGCGTCATCGCGTCCCGCCCGGTGCGGGGCAGACGAAGTCGGTGACCGGCAGGGCACCGCCGCCCAGGTACTCGGCCACCGCCCGGTCGGCGCATGGCACCGCTGTCCGCCCCTCGGCGCCGCGCCCGAAGACGCCGTGCGAGCGGATGTCCGCCGTCACCAGGCGGGATCCCCGCAGCTTCCGGTGCAGCGCGAGTGCCCCGTCGTAGGGGACGTTGTTGTCCCGGCGGGCCTGGAGCATGAGCACAGGCACGTCGTTGCCGATCCGGACTGCGGGCTCCCGGGGCGTGGTCTGCCAGAACGCGCAGGGAGCGGTCATGTCGTTGACGAGCGGCCCGAAGGCGGGCTGGTCACCACGGCTGCGCACCATGTTCCGCCAGTACGTCTCCGGGTTCCGCGGCCAGCCGCCCGCCGGCCAGCCGGCGTCCCCGCACATGAAGACGGCTCCGCCGATCATCGAGTCGGCGATGTCGGGCGAGTTGAGGAATTCCAGCATGCCGGCGAGTTCCGGATTCGGCTCGACCTCTTTGCCCGCCGCCGCGTCGACCAGGGTACGTACCGTACGGGCGAGGGCCGCGTCGTCCTCCTGGTGCTGCACGAACTGCCGCAGGAACAGGCGCAGCAGCGGTGCGCCGAGCCGGGTGCCGGCGATGGCGACGGGTCGGCGCTCGGCGCCGTCGAGCAGCTTCTGCACCGTCGCGCGCACTTCGGGGCCGGTGCGGCCGAGCCGGTAGGCGTCCGCGTGCCGGGCGGTCCAGGTCGCCCACTCGTCCAGCCCCTCCTCCAGCGGCCGGCCCGCCCGCCGGAACAGCTCGTACTGGGTGGCGTCGGGGTCGGTGGAGGAGTCGAGGACGACGCGGTCGGCCCGCTGGGGGAACATCTGGGTGTAGACGGCGCCCAGGTCGGCGCCGTAGGAGACCCCGTAGTACGACACCTTCTGCTCGCCGAGCGCGGCACGGATGGCATCCATGTCGCGGGCGACGTTGCGGGACGAAGCGTGCGGCAGGAGAGCGGCGTTGTCGTCGTGACGCGCGCAGCGCAGGGCCGTCGACCGGGAGTGTCGCACGCTGTCCTCGAAGTCCAGGCGGGGGGAGGTCGTCGTGCGGGGCTGCTCGGGAGTGCCCGCCGGACCGCACTGGATCGGGGTGCTCTCGCCAAGGAAACGCGGGTCGAATCCGATCAGGTCGTACCTGTCGGCCACCCCCTTCAGCGTCGCGCGCAGCCCCACCGTGGAGGCCAGCCCCGGCCCTCCCGGCCCGCCGGGATTCGACAGCAGGATGCCCCGCCGGTGCGCCTGGTCCTTGGCCTTGACGCGGGAGACCGCGATGCGGATGGTGCGGCCGCCGGGGTCGGCGTAGTCGAGGGGAACAGCCAACCAGCCGCATTCCGCACCGACTTCGACGAGTTCCTTCTGTGCCTGAGGACAGGGGCCCCATGTCAGGGCGGAGGGCGTGACGGGCTGAGCTGCGGCGGGGACGGCACCGGCGAGAAGGCCGCTGATGCCGAGCCCGGCAGCGAGCAGGGAGGTGATGCGCATGCGGTTCCTAGGGTGGGGTGGACGTGAAGGACGGTCCGACCGTAAGGAACAGCGCCGACCAGGGGCCATCCGGCCAGCAGCATGCGCAGAAGGGGGATGTCCCCATGGACGCCGCCCGCGGTCCCGAGCCGGACGACACGGAGGAGGAGACCATCCGTACCCTGGCGGATCAGCGGGCCGCCGCCCTGGGGCGATCTGCGAGGTCTTCCACTTCCTGAACTGATCTGTCGAAGAGTCCCGTCACCCCGACCCACCGGACAGGCCCAGGCACCCATTCCGGTGGGCGTCTTCACCGGCTGATCCGGTCCTCGACTGCCCGTAGTACGCGTCGCTCCAGCACGGCAAGGTGCTCGGGACGACGCGTGCGCGCGTGACGGAGCAGCAGGTCACGGGCCGTCGCACCGACCCTGCGCTTCTTCGGATGGCGAGCGGTGAAGGCCTCGCTCGAGAAGAAGTCCACAGCCCCGTCCAGCCCGGTGGCATTGGTTTCCCGGACCGCCCAGGCCAGCTCGTCCGTCGTCGCTGCCTCCAGCAACGCCAGGGGCGCGCGGCGAGCGAGCAACCGCGCGGCGTCACCTCCGGCAGGTGGCGTTCCCAGCCAGCAGAAGACGATGCTCAGCGGTACCGGCGGCGCGGTGCCGGGCCTGACGGTCTCGCCCCGAGCCCAGCCTTCGGCATACGCCCGCAACGCCTCCGGGGCGGCCGCAGCCCAGGCGGCTCGGTGCCGGCCGGGAACGGAGCCCGGGATCGCCGGATCCAGAAGCTCGGGCCAGTGCCCGTTGAAACCACCGATGCGCTGGCCGGCGGCGTCGTACAGCATGAGCTTGGGCTCCTCCTGGCACATGCACACGAAATCCTCCGCTGGCGGCGGCACCCTTGCCACCGCGGCCACCAAATCACGTACCTCGTCAGGGTCGGTGATCCCATACGACGAAGGATGGTCAGGGAAGAGAGAAGGGCGCGCGTGATCTGTCACGACGATGCGTACGGTCCTGGCGACTGACTTCACGGCGTGATCGTAGGTCAGGAGCGGCTCCACTGCCCCGGCCTATCCGTCGGCGGCGGGCCGGCAGGTGCACACGCGTGCCGGTCCGCTGAGGCTGCGATGCCGAGTTCGGTGCGGGGCAGTGGAGGAACTCGCGGACGGCTGGTCCGCGTCGCCATGGGGCGAGGGCAGTGTTGAATTCGCGGACATGGTCCTTGGCTCTGATGGACTGGGCTCGGGCAAGGCGAAGGAGCGGGTGTCCGAGTTCTCGAACTGCCGCATCCGCAGCCCGGTGAACGTCTCCACCCAGACCGGCTCCACCCTCAACCCCCCACCCATATAAGGGCATTTCCCAGATCACAGCCTTCTGCAACACGCTTTAAGGGTTGTCCCGCAAGCACTGGCTGAGTCGTGCGGTGGGCTTCTGCCCAGCGACTGGGCCTCAGTCAATATCCCCGGGCTTGTGACCGCGTGCTGTGGCAGCCTGCCGTCATGCCAGCAGAGCTAAGAGAACATGCAGGTCGTCACTACGCCATCCAGTTCCACTACGCCTTGCCCGACGATTCCTGGGCTGTGGAGCTGAGCGAGGCTGCGCCTGCGCCAGCCGCGTGGGCTGACATCCCCAACGCAGCGACCCATCTGCCCGGGGCGGCCTTCCTGGTGGCCCTCATCCCCGACGAAGACCCTGATCTGGAGCCGACCGTCCGCATCTATAGCCCTGACGAGCACGTCATCCCCTACGAGATTATGCAATGGTTCATGGAACAGGTGGCTGACCAGGTGGAACGCTGCCGCATAGCGTTCGAGCAGGGTGAACCCGAAGCAGTGGAATGATCAAGCAGTGGCTGGTGTGATCACGGCGTCGGAGCCGTCCTGGATAGGTCCGTTTACCGGGCTGAGCCCGCGACAGTTTGGGCAGCTCGTGACAGCGTTGCGGCGGGAGGGCGCCGATCTGGTGCGCAAGGGCCGGCCGTGGGGTCTGGTGGTGGAAGACCGTGTTCTGCTGGTTGCCGCGTACTGGCGGACAAACCTCACGCTGCGGCAGCTCGCTCCGTTGTTCGGGATCTTCAAGTCCGCGGCCGACCGCGTCATCGCCCATCTCGGGCCTTTGCTCGCGCTCCAGCCCCGCAAACGGTTCCGCAGGGATGCAGTGCTGATCGTTGACGGCACCCTGGTCCCCACCCGCGACCACGCGGTCGCCGAGCAGTCGAAAAACTATCGGTACTCCACCAACCACCAGGTGGTCATCGACGCCGACACCCGTCTGGTCGTCGCCGTCGGCAGGCCGGTGCCCGGCAACCGCAACGACTGCAAGGCGTGGGAGTTGTCCGGGGCGAAGGCTGCCGTCGGCAACACCACGGTGATCGCAGACGGCGGCTATCGAGGCACCGGCCTGGTCATCCCGCACCGCCGCGAGCGCGGCCAGGTCGAACTCCCGGCCTGGAAAGAGGAACACAACACCTCCCACCGAAAGGTCCCGCGCCCGCGTCGAGCACACGTTCGCCCGCATGAAGAGCTGGAAAGTCCTGCGCGACTGCTGCATGAAAGGCGACGGCGTCCATCACGCCATGCTCGACATCGCCCGCCTCCACAACCTCGCCCTCGCCGGCTAAGCAACAAATGGGCAGGTCACCAAGCTCGTCTGTGATCAATTGCGGGACAGCCCTTAGTCGCCCCCGCCCCCGCCGCAGGAAGAGCCACAGGAAGAAACGGAACAGCCCCGCCTGGATGGCCGGGTCGCCTGCACTTCGCCCCTGCCGGGACAAGTGCAATTGGCCGCACCGTCCACAGTTCCTTGTCCGCGCTGAACCCCGCTTCCTCGATCAGGGCCACCGTGCCCAAGTGCCCGTCCGGGGCGTGATCAGGGGTGCCCGGTCCGTCGGGGTAGTGGTGTACGAACTGTCCGAGCCGCGCGCACAGTTCGGCGTACAGCGCCGTGTGCAGAATGAGGGCGTGCCACCCCTCGTCGACCATGCGCGAAGGCCGTAAGGGCGCCGTCGGGAACTTCGCGGCAGCCGCGACGAACTTCAGGGCTTCTTCCACGACGCGCCCGGCCATAGGCTCCTCCATGCCCGGGTTGTTGTCCATGACCGTTGCGACGACACCCCTGAACGCGTCAGGAGCGAGTAGGCCGTGTACCTCGTTCATGTGCGTGTCTTCCTTCCTGGTGTGACTTCACTGGCACCCGCCTCGGCCGTTCGTCGTCCTGCCAGGATTGATCCGGCCGGGGCGGGAGTCTCTTCGCACGTGGTCACCCCACTTGTCTCGGCCCCGAGCTGTCAGCCGCGCTGGGCTGAAGTGACTCCAGGTGGTACTTGAGGCGCTGCAGTGTGGTGCCGATGTTGGCGTTGTTGACGCCGATCCGGTTCGAGACGCTGGTGATCAGGATGGCGGAAGGGATGAACTGCAGCGGCACTCACAGCCAGTTGGTCTCGGTGACGTTGAAACCACCCGCCACAGCGGACCCTGTGACCAACCGTAGGACTGGATTGCGCGCCAGGAATTGCGCGTGCGCGCAAGGAAGTTGTCACAGTGCGCAACGCTTGATGCCGTGAGCGCGAGAACCGACTCTGGATATGCAAACTGAGACAAGGCTGCGGTGAAGGGGGCATTCGATGGCCTTAGGAACCTACGTTGTGGATTCGTCCACAACCCGGGATGTGACGTCGCGCGAGCGCACCGACTTCTGGAGCGAACACGTGACGTCGTATCAAGCCCGGATGGGCTACAGCTACCCGCGCACCGACGACTTCCATGCGGGAACGATCCGCCAGTGCACTGACACCTATCAGCTCGTCAAGTTCTGGTCGGACACGATCAAGTACACCCGGACCGCAGGCCAAGTGCGGCACCACCCGGACGAGGACTACCGCTTGGTGCTACCGCTCGCCGGAGAACTGGTGATGCGGCAGGACGACCAGGAGATACGGTTGATGCCGGAGACCGGGTTCCTGCTCACCTTCGCCACACCGTTCGAGGCCCTGCATGACGCCTCCACGCGGACACTCATCATGTCGATCCCCGCTCAGGAAGTGAACGGGCGATTGAACCGCTCGTCGCCAATCGCCACGGGCCTCGACCTGACCACCGGCCTGGGCCGGGTGGTGGGCGACATGCTGACCGGCCTGCATAAGGAGCGCGACACCCTCACCGGCGGCCAGTTCGACGCGGTGTCGGACAAGCTGGTCGAGCTGCTGTGCATGCTCGCCGCAGGCGACGACCGCCCCACCGCCCCGGGCCATCTGACCGAAGTGGAGACGGTGGTCCGCCGGTACATTCGCGAGCACGCGGCCGACCCTGACATGACCGGCGCCACCCTCGCGCAGGCGCTGGGCTGGTCGCTTCGCCAGGTGCAGCTAGCCCTGCAGCATGGCGGGACAACCCCCCGCGAGCTGATCCGCGAAGAGCGGCTGCAGTTGGTACGGGACCGGCTGCGGGCACCCGCATACCGGCACATGACGATCACCGAACTGGCGTACGCGTCGGGATTCTCCTCCTCAAGCGCACTCAGCACGGCATTCCGGCAGCGCTTCGGGGTATGCCCCCGCGAGATGCGGCACGGGGGCCCCAGTCCGTCGGCAATACGCAGCGGAGTTGATTGACAGCCGCCAGCCTTCTGGTCGAACCGGTCGCAGCCCGGCGATCAGGACACCGAGAGCGAAGGGACCGGGCCCGGCGAAGGATCGTTCGCCGCCCGAGCAGCAAGCTCACGGTGGACCGCAGAGACGTCCCACCCACAGCACGAGCAGATCCCTACCTCCCGCGTCACCGTGAACCGCGGACGTGCCCGGGGCGCGGCCCCGTCCGACCCTTCGAACGCGCCGCCGCCAGCCAGTTCCACACCGTGCGCTCCGAGACCTCCAGTGCAGACACAACCAGCCGCACATGGGCAGTCCTCAACTCGCCCCGTCCATATGGCCCGTATCCGCAGCCCCCGGTCGACGGCTGCGGATGTCGTCGCTGGCGTCCGGCGCCTGCCCGGTGGTCCCCGCGTCGCCGGCGTCGCCGGGAAGTTTCCGGCGACGCACCATGACTACCGTGGTAGCGATGGCGGTTATGGACGCGGCGAGCCCGCCCAGCGTGGTGATGCTGCCGGTTGCCCATCTCCACAGGTCCACAACCCAGGAGAACCACGGGTTATCGCTTGTTGACCAGCAAGGTCCGGGTGTTCGGCGGCGAGCCAGCGGACGAAGCCGTGACCGGACCATTTGGTCTCGCCGTTGATGTACTTCGGGTCAATCGGCTTGATCATGCCAGGATCGGCAGCCAGGCGCCGCCAATCGGCGCGGCTGATCCCGAACACTTCCTGCGGTTCAGCGGCCGTCATGGACTCCACGCAGGCATCCTCCATCGCACGCGGCAACTAGACGAGTTATTCCCGAATGCTGACGGTGCGTCTGGGGTGGCTGCGGTTCGTCTCCTCCCGGCTCGGCTCGATGTTCCCCTTCGTACCGAAACAGCCGGGCTGGAACAAGCGGCTGCGGGCGCACTGCCGCTGATCAAGCGGGCGATACGACTCCTCGCAACGGACACCGACTTCTGGTTCGACAACCCCTGGCTCATCGACTCCACCCCCGTGGAGTGCGCCCGCTCGCGACCCACGGTGAAGCGGTCGGACCTGGCCGGCTGGGCCGGATACGGTTACTGCGCTTCCCATTCGTGGTTCTTCTGGGGCCTGCGGCTGTATCTGGTGTGCACCCCGACCGGGATGCCGATCCTGTGGGCTCTGGCGAACCCGAAGCTGGACGAGTGCGAAGTGCTAGCTCGACCTGGAACAGCACGGCGGCCGAACCTTCGAGGGCGTCGCCGTCCGCGTCGCACAGCGCGTCCTCGCGCTGGCCGGGCGATCTGGCACAACCACACGACCCGACAGCCGGTCATGCGATCCCTCACGGCCTACGACCACTGATCACATCGGAATAACTCGTCCAGGGCTTTCTCCAGGCGGTTGCCGCACCGCTGAGCCGCTTGGTCGAGCAGGGCGATGCCGGCGGCGTTGTCGTGGGCCGAGGCGGCCAGTACGACGACCCCGATGATCAGTCCGAGGACGTCGACGGCCAGTCCGCGCTTGCGACCCGGCGTCTTCTTGTTCGCGTCCAGTCCCGTCATGGTCTTCGGGACTCCGGCGGCCGCTCGCACGGACTGGGTGTCGATGGCCACGAGGGACGGGTCCTCTCGTCGGCGAGCCTTCTCCCGGACCTGGCAGCGCAGCAGTTCCTGAATGCGCTGGTCGAGCCCGTCCTCGCGCCACCGGGTGAAGTAGTAGAAGGTCGCCGACCAGGCAGGAGGTCATGCGGCAGGTAGTGCCACTGACAGCCGGTCCGGTTCTGGTAGAAGATCGCGTTCACGATCTCCCTCAGATCGCAGGTCCCGGGATCGCCGGTCGCCGACCGCGCCACCCGCTCCTGCTTCCACGCCGTGATCATCGGCTCGATCAATGCCCACTGCTCGTCCGATAAGTCGCTCGGATGCGGCTCTCGTTCCATGCCCCGCATCTCGGCATGCACATGTTCACCGCAGGCCCCGCGCAGCGATCAATCCCACGAACGGGCGATCACCAACCGAGAGATAAGGGACTTAACGCCCTCCGAAACGCGTCACCGTACGTGCCCTGGTGGGGCTTGTTGAGCTTTCTCCAGGTCGCGCTGAGGGTGCGGCCAAACCTGCTCTGTTGACCGCCTCGCTCTATGAGTGATCTTGATCGGCGCGTCGGGGCGCGGTGATCATTGGCCTACTCGGCCGTCGATCCGTTCGCGCAGGAGGTCGGCGTGGCCGCAGTGCCGCGCGTACTCCGCGATCTGCATCACCAGGACGGCGCGAAGCTGCACGTCCCCACCGGGTTGGATGCCGAGATCGCCGAAGCCGGCTATGAACCGGTCGGTCAGTTCCATCTCGGCCCGCCACTGACGCCAGGCGTCCTCCACGACCGCCGGGTCGGCGATCGCGCCGTTCCAGTCGCCGTCGCGGTCTTCGCCGGTGCGGTAGATCCTGGGCGAGTTTTCGCCGGCCATCCGGCGAAAGTGTCGTTCATCCTCGGCCATGTGCCGCACCAGCCCAAGCAGGGACATCGTGGACGGTGGTACGGCGCGCCGAGCCATCTGTTCGGCGTCCAGGCCCGCGCATTTCATTTCCAGGGTGAGGCGGTAGTGACGCAGGCCGTCGAGCAGCGCGCTGCGTTCATCGACGGTATCGGCATCGCTCTCGCGCGGGTCGTCGTCCGCATCGACCCACATGTCGGGATGGATGGTTGACTGCGTCCATCGGGTTACCGCTGGTTCATTGGTGCGCTCACCTGAGTCCATGCGGGCATCCTCGTGCGCATCAACACCGAACGCCACTGAATACCGATCATCGCGTCCGCTCGCGGCCGGCCCACCGCGTCCCGCCTCGCAGCGTTCACTCGTGCTCCCCGCCTTCCTCAGGCAGTGGTGCACCTCTGAGGAAATTTATGGACCGCCATCACCGCCGGGTTATGCGCGGGCGGTGAACCGGCCGTCGGCAGCTTGTGTTGCCAGCCCCGGTCGGCCAGCTTCGTCAGCTTCCCGCGCAGCGGCTCCAGCTTGCCCCGCACCCCGGTGTCCAGGCCCAGTGCCTCGCGGATCTGCCGGGTCATGACCGGGCCCGCAGCCTGCCGCACAGCGGCCAGGATGCGCTGGTACTCCGGCGGCAGCGCACTCTTCTCCCCACCCGGCGCGCGATCCGGGCCCAGCCGCACCGCCCGGCCTGCCACCTGGACGACCGCCGACCCCGGCCTCCGCTCGCTCGTCAGCGATCTGCTCGCTCATCCGCCGCCAAACCCGCTCCGCCACGCGAGCTCGTCCCGCTCCGCCCGCACCTCGGACAGCCGCTTGACCAGCTGTTCTTCGAGTCCGTCCAGCTCCCCGTGCCGCACCGCGACCCGCTCCCACACCTCGAGGTCCATCATGCGCCGGATCGTAGAAGCGACACCGGCGACGACGGGTGGGAATCCGTAAACCCGTCCTGCCAGACGATCTACACCCCAGACTGCCGCCCACGACCAGGACGAACACCCCGGCACAGCGTCACGCCAGCCCCTGACCAACCACTTCAAGATGGCACAGCTTCACTGATCTGGGCTTCGTCGGGGATCGGTCATGACCGGTCCGGCGGTCGTCGGTTACAGGGCCGCTGGTCGGTCGGTGGCTCCGGGTGGTGGGTGCGAGTCCGTGTAGCCCCCTGGCTTGCCTGCCCCTTCGAAGGGGGCTTGCCCAGGGGTGGTTTGACCGGTGACAGAGGCTTGCCCAGTCCCTCGGGTGGTGCGTTGCTCGGCCCGCGGGCCGCTCGCCATTCTACCAGCGGTGACACCGGCCCGACCGGGCTCGACGATCCCTGCAGTCCAGTCTCATGACGACGGTTACCACGCGCACGGTGGAGTACCCGGCCGACGGCCTGACGATGATCGGGCACCTCGCGCTCCCGGCCGGTGTCGACCGCCGGCCCGCGGTCCTGGTCGGGCCCGAGGGGCCGGGGCTGAACGACTTCCAGCGCCGCCGGGCCGACACCCTGGCCGAACTGGGGTACGTGGCCCTGGCCTTCGACATCAACGGCGGGCGCTGGTTCACCGACCCCGAGGAGATGCTGGCGCACACGACCCCCCTGCTCGCCGACCCCGACCGGATGCGGGGCATCGGCCACGCGGCGCTCGAGGTGTTGCGCGCCGAACCGCGGACCGACCCCGACCGTATCGCCGCCGTCGGCTACGGCACCGGGGGCGCCATCGTGCTGGAACTCGGGCGCGACGGCGTCGACCTGCGCGCGATCGGGACGGTCAACGCACTGACCACGGGCCGACCGGGCGAGGCGGCGCGCATCCGCTGCCCGGTGTGGACCGGGGTCGGGTCGGAAGACCCGATCATGCCGCCCGCGCAACGGGACGCGTTCACCGCCGAGATGCAGGCCGCGGGCGTCGACTGGCGCCTTGTGGTCTACGGCGGCGCCTTGCACGCCTTCCACCACCCGCCGGTCGACCAGACCGTGCTCCCCGGCGTCGGCTACCACCCACGGCACGCGCAGCGAGCCTGGCGCGACGTCGTCGACCTGCTCGCCGAGTGCCTGCCCGTAACGGAGTGATCTGGCCGGCAACTGATCTGGTCGGCAACCGCGATTCCGGGCCGCGAACCAGGCCGGTCCGGTCGATCGCCACCGGCTCCGGTTTGTGGGACATCACCGCAGCTCAGAGAGACCTTCAGCGCCTGGGGCCTCGCGCTGCGGCACACGCGGACTCGGGGCCCTCCGTGAACCGGTCGGCGTCCCGCCTGGACCGGCTCGGGAACCGTTCCCCCGTATCCTGCGTGACCTCTTGACGTGTTGTCGGCTGGTGGTGAGGGGACCGAATGAGAGCGCGGACGATGGTGAGCGTGGCGGTATCGGCCTGTGTGGCGCTGGTGGCGTGCGCGTGCGGTCCGGACAAAGCGAAGGAGGACACGGGCGCGAAGCCTTCGCAGTCGTCCGCGTCCACGCGGGCCGAAGAGCCGTCGGCCACGCCGTCCGCGTCCGCTCGGACCGAGAAGCCGTCGGCCGAGCCGACCGGCGACCAGCCCGCGCCCAGGACGAAGGAGGGCGCGATCCAGCGGTACGAGCAGTACCTCCACGCCCTGGGCCGTGAGGACATCGACACGGTCTGCGAAGTGGCCGGGCCCGCCGCGAAGAAGGCACAGGACCAGGGGCTCGGCCCGTGCACGTCGACGTACGCCGCCGTGTTCCAGATGATCTCGCCCGCGCAGAAGAAGGCCCTGAAAACCGCGACGGTCGACCCGCAGCGCATCGCCGTGCGCACGCCCGACAAGATCGAGATGCCGGTCGAAGCGGTCAGGGCCTCCGTGACCTTCTCCGAGAGCGACCTCGGCAGCTACACCCTGGAGTACCTCAAGAACGATTGGTACATCACCGACTGAACCCGACGCGCCGTACGCGGAGCTGCCCCACGGACGGCTCCGCGCGCACGCCACCCGGCGGCCGGTCGACCGGCGCCCGCCGACGACCTTCAGCCCGCACCGTGCCGTCGGCTGTCTCCGCCCCCGTGTCTAGCCGCGCCCGGCGTGCCCCGGGCCGGCCGCCGCCGACCGCGAGGCTGGTGGCAGCCGATCGTCGTACCCCGGACAGCCTCCTGCCGAGTGACTCTTCCGCCAAGCCCATGCACCACACGCGTTGCACCGTTATGGCCGTCCTGACCGCTTCTGAGCTGCGTGAAGTCGAACCGCACGCCCGCGACGCCCCGGAGAACCGCCGTCAGCCGCGTGGACCTTGCGCACCCGGCCCGCGTGCTCTGCGCTCGTAGCCGGGCAGAGCTGTACGGGCATAACGATCAGGCCGATGTTCACAGTGCCGGTCCAGATCGGCCTCATGCCCAGCCCCTGGTCAGGAGCACGAGAGCCGACACCGGTGTACGGGCGTGTTGTGGCCGGTCGTCGCTCACAAGATCCAGAATCCGTGTGGCTCACGCAGTGCGCACTTGTGACCGAGCGGGCGAGATGGCCCCCTGAGTGCTTGAGTTGGCCCCGCTGAGCTTCGGGGCTGGTCCGCAAACGGGGCCCACGGTGACCAAAGACGAGGACCCGGCGGCGTGGTGGTCAACCTGCACCATCATCACCACCGAAGCCACCGACGCGACGGGCCGGATCCCCCCCCGCGCATGCCGTTGGCCATCCATCCAGCCCACTACGACGCGTGGCTCGACCCCACGCACCAGAACCCAGACGAGCTCCGCGCGCTCCTGACCGCCCCTGCCAACGGCCACCTGAACACCCGCCCCGTGTCCACCGCGGTCAACAACGTGCGCAACAACGGCCCCGAACTGCTGTACGGCGCCCCCAACGCGAACACCGACGCTTGAGGGCGCGGTCCCGCCCCCGCCCGTTGGCCCGACGCTCCCCCTGTCGCCGGGTGCTCGGCTGTTACAGCCGAGAGGTAGGGCGCCACTGCGGCGGCACGACGGCCGTGCGAGGAGCTCGAACAGATCTACCGAGGCTTGGCGCGGTGAGGAGTCATGCCGCGTCGGCGCTGTCCTCCTCATGGATGTGCTTCAGCCGCATCCGGGTTTCGGCGACCTGGGTGGGCGCTCCATGGTGGCCCAGAAAGGATGCGTTCCGACGGCGGCAGACAGCTCTCGCAGGCGGGCCTGCAGCCGCTGCACTTCGGTCGCCTGTTCCGCGGCGTGTGGCCGGGGGAGTCGGGGCGCGACCGGGGGCGCCAGAGGTCGGGGTCCTGCCAGCCGGGCATCGGCACGGCCGACCAGGGGAGTGCCCGGCACAGCTTCGCGTAGGCGGCCCAGGCCTGGTGCGGCTCTGCCTGCGCCGCACGCAGGTCAGCGGGAAAGTCGTACGTCGTCGCCTGGTGGGCGTGGACACGGGTGAGGAATGGCGGCGTGTGACTGAGCGCCCGAGTTGGTTCTGGGCCGCTCTTCCGTGGTGACTACGCCTTGGTCGGGAGTCGGTCAGGCGCGTCGGAGATGGCTCTCAGTCTGTGTCGCGTCACCGACGCAGGCGGAGCGATCAGCACCACAGTGCCAGGTCGAACTGTCACTTCGTGTTAGCCTCGAATGTTTGGACGACCGTGACGGCTGGCGATTCCGTCCGTCCGGATCCCATTGTTCGTTGGCTGCTCATTCCTGCCGGGCCTTCCTCGGTACGTTCCCCATGCGGAAGGCTCTTCATGAACCACCCTGACCGCCTCGGCACCTCGCACGGCGACCTCGCCCAGCCAGTGACGCTCACCCCGACTGTGTCCCCGGTCGCCTCCTTCGCCGACCTGGAACTGCCGGCCGAGGTGCTGCGAACGCTCGCCGAGCTCGGCGTGCGCGAGCCCTTCCCGATCCAGGCGGCCACGCTGCCAAACGCCCTCGCGGGTCGCGACGTCCTGGGGCGCGGGCGCACGGGATCGGGTAAGACGCTCGCCTTCGGCCTGCCGCTGCTCGCACGGACGGCCGGGCGGCGCGCGGAGCCGAAGCAGCCCCTCGCCCTGATCCTGGCGCCTACCCGGGAGCTGGCCCAACAGGTAACCGAGGCGCTCGCGCCGTATGCCGACGCGCTCCGGCTGCGGATGGCCACGGTCGTCGGCGGCATGTCGATCGGCCGGCAGGCCGCTGCGCTGCGCGACGGGGTCGAGGTCGTCGTCGCCACCCCTGGCCGCCTGCACGACCTCATCGAGCGCAGGGCCTGCCGCCTGGGACGGGTACGGATCACCGTCCTCGACGAGGCCGACCAGATGTGCGACATGGGCTTCCTGCCACAAGTCACCGAGGTGCTCGACCAGGTGCACCGCGACGGCCAGCGGATGCTGTTCTCGGCCACCCTGGACCACGACGTCGACCAGCTGGTCCGCCGCTACCTCCACGACCCCGTCGTCCACTCGGTCGACCCGTCCGCGGGCGCGGTCACGACGATGGACCACCATGTGCTGGTCGTCCACGGCCCCGACCGGTACGCCGTCACCACGGAGATCGCCGCCCGCGACGGCCGCGTACTGCTGTTCCTGGACACCAAGCACGCCGTCGACCAGCTCACCCGGCATCTGCGGGCCAGCGGAGTGCACGCCGCGGCCCTGCACAGCGGCAGATCTCAGCCGCAGCGCACACGGACCCTTGCACAGTTCAAGAACGGCCAGATCACCGCCTTGGTGGCGACCAATGTCGCGGCCCGTGGTCTGCACGTCGACGACCTCGATCTCGTGGTCAATGTCGACCCTCCCACCGACCCCAAGGACTATTTGCACCGCGCGGGCCGCACCGCCCGGGCCGGTGAGTCCGGCAGCGTCGTCACGCTGGTGTTGTCGGGCCAGCGCCGCGAGATGAGCCAGCTGATAGCCGGGGCCGGCATCGAGCCGACGATCACCAAGGTGCGCTCGGGCGAGGCGGAGCTGAGCCGGATCACCGGGGCCAAGGCCCCCTCCGGCACCCCGCTCGACGGTGGGTCGGCCGCGCCCAGAGCCAAGAACACCAACGCCCCCTTCCGCGGCCTCGGCACCAGCAAGGACGCCTCCCGCGGCACCGGCGGCAAGTCCCGCAAGGCCAGCGAGGCCCGTAAGCTCGCCGAGGCCCGCAAGGCGGCCCGGGTGCGCCGCGGCGACTGAGAGCCGTTGCCCTAACACTCTCGTTGCAGTTCGCTATTCCTGCTGGTCAGGGGAATGTTCTCGAGTCTGTTGGACTGACTGTCCGTCATGTTGGGGAAGTTCGTGACCGGCGGTGCGGCGTTGTAGTGGCAGTGCCGGGCGGCGGCCTGATGGTGGCGGCGCAGCAGGACCACCTCAGCGCCCGATCGACGTGGCGAGGTTGATGGTGGGGCGGCCCGGGGTGCCGAGCTGCCAGGAGTCTGCGGATTTCTGCCAGGCGACTTCGACGAGCTTGCCGACGGCGGTTCCGGTGGGGGCGTGGGCGAGGTAGTAGGCGATCTCGTCGGGACGGCTGATGCTGCGGCGGGCCATCACCCACCTGCGGTGTGACGGCTCGCCGCTGTCGAAGAACGAGACGGCCGGCAACTGGGCGGCGGCCCAGTCGTAGACGCGCGGGCCTTTGGCCGAGTATGCGGCGGAAGTGCCAGTCCTGGCCGTAGAGCGCGTCCGCGGTCACCCACGAGACGGGCAGCGGTGAGGCCTGTGCCCGGGCGACCAGGGTGCGGGCAAGCTCGGTCTTGGTAGCAAACACCCGGCTGTCGACTCCCTGTACGGCGGGCTGTGCCGGGCCTGCCAGCGACGCCGCGCAGAGTGACCGTGGCGTCACTGTAGGGTCAGGAGGGGAGGAGGGGGAGCGCTTCCCGCACCAGTAGCCGCATACGTCTACCCCTGCGGTGGCCCCCGGCAGGGCCCTCGCCGGTGACGACCGGCGGGGGGCTCTGCCTTGGCTGATCGGCGGGGCTCGTGGTGCAAATGGCGGCTCGGAAGGAGACGTCCGACGGCGCGTCGGCTCGTGGTAGGACAAGTCGCTGCGGACTGGTGCCCAGGGCCGCCGATTCGTTAGTCCTCGCTGACAAAGAAGGTGGCGAGATCCTTCAAGACATTCAAGCAAGACCCGAATCCGCCGTTCCTCAACTGGCAGTCCTTCTCGTCGCGGGGGGCGTCGGAACTGGTGGGAGCTTGCGCCGTGCTAGGGGCCGGGGTGGGGTCGGCTGCGGAGGCTGAAGGCGTGGGGACCAGCAACATGACTGCGGCGGCCACGGTGGTCAACGCGGCTGATCGGGTGGTTCGACGCATGAAAGACTCCAAGAGGTTCGATCCGGCTGGCGACGCACGGTTGTGCGGTCATCACAACGAGACTGGCCGAAGCCGGTCACGAAGCTGGCGGCCAGATGGGCCTCTACTGCACAGCGCAGAAACGCCCCCTGTACGGCTAAGGGTGACGCCGTTCGGACGCACGAATCAGTGAACTGTGGGCTTGTCGCTTCCGAGCTGTAGAGATCCCGTGTACTTGATGCCGGCATCCCAGGGGTTCCAGCGTGGAGACCGCCCGCATCACCGCCCGCATCTGGGGCGGGATACCCGCCGAGGACCTGGCCGCCGCCGGTCGCGTCCTCGCCCTGGTCACCGAGCGCGCCGACGCGGAGCTTGCGGCGCTGACCGCCTGACCGCCCGGCCACCTGATCGAGCCGATCGAGGACCGGCCGGGACACCGGCGGGCGGCGGGTGAGGTAGCCGAGCAAGAGCGCGGACGCCCCGCTTCCCGTCCCTTTCGCCAGGCCGGCCCCTTGACATCGCGGCACCTGTTGTGGCTGGTCAGGGCGGTGAAAGGGCCTCCTTGGCCCTCGGTCATAGTGGGCGCCATGGACTATGACGTAGTGGTGGCCGGAGGCGGCCCGGTCGGACTGATGCTGGCCTGCGAGCTCCGGCTCGGAGGCGCGCGGGTGGCCGTCCTGGAGCGCCTCACCGAAGTGGACCCGACGATCAAGGGTGGGGCGATCACCACGCCCAGTGCCGAGGCGCTCTACCGCCGGGGCATGCTGCCCGCGCTGGCCGAGGTGCAGCGGCAGGCGATGGACCGCTTCCAGGCGTTCATGCGCGAACGGAACGGCGGGGACGGAGGCGGGGCCGCGGGCCAAGGGCTCGGGTTTGTCGGGCACTTCGCCGGGATCATGCTGCGCGCCGACCTGGTCGACCGTACGGAGCCGGGCTTCGGCGACGCCGGACCCGCCGCCGAGATCGCTTTCGTGGCGCAGCAGGACATCGAGCGGCTGCTCGGCGGGCGGGCGGACGAGCTCGGCGTCGACGTGCGCCGGGGAGTGGAGCTGACCGGCTTCGACGCGGACGAGGAGGCCGTCACCGTGCGGACCAGCCACGGGGCGATACGCGCCGGCTGGCTCGTGGGCTGCGACGGCGGCCGCAGCACGGTCCGCAAGCTCGCGGGGTTCGAATTCCCCGGTACGGACCCGGAGATCACCTGCCACCAGGCGGTCGTGGAGATGACCGGTGCCGAGGACCTGAAGGTCGGCTGGACCGCCACGGACACCGGGGTGTACGCCCACGGGCCGATGCCGGGCCGCGTCGTCACCGTGGAGTTCGACGGCCCGCCGGCCGACCGGGACGCACCGGTCACCACCGAGGACCTCCAGGCGCGGCTGCGCCGCGTATCCGGCGTGGACGTCACGATCACCGGGGTGCGGACCGCGACCCGCTTCACCGACCACGCCCGCCAGGTCACCGAGTACCGCAAGGGCCGGGTGCTGCTGGCGGGCGACGCGGCGCACGTGCACTCCGCGTTCGGGAGCCAGGGGCTGAGCCTGGGTATCGGGGACGCGATGAACCTCGGCTGGAAGCTGGCCGCGGTGATCGGCGGCCGGGCGCCGGAAGGGCTGCTGGACACCTACACCGCCGAGCGGCACCCGGTCGGAGCGGGGATCCTGGACTGGACCCGCTCCCAGGTCGCGGCCATGCGCCCGGACCCGCAGTCCCGGGCCCTGCGCGAGATCGTCAGCGACCTGGCGGAGACGGTCGTGGGCACCACATACCTCACCGCGCGGCTCAACGGCGCCGGGGTGCGGTACGAGCTGCCGGGCAAGCACCCGCTGACCGGCCGCAGCACCCCGGACCTCGAACTCACCGACGGCGGCCGCCTCGCAGACCACCTCCACGGCGGCCGGGCACTCCTGCTCGACCTCACCGACGACCCGGAGCTCCGGGCCCTCGCCGCGGGGTACGCCGGCCGCGTCGACACCCTGACGGCCGGCTGCCCGTCCCGCCCGGAACTGGCGGCGGTCCTCGTCCGTCCGGACGGCTTCACGGCCTGGGCGGCAGACGCGGGGGCGCAGGCGCCGACGTCGACGGCCGGGCTGGCGGAGGCGCTGGAGGAGTGGTTCGGAGTGCCGGAGGGCGCGGTGACGCCGGGCTGATCCGCCGCTCCGGCCGCCATCCACGCCGCCCGCGCTACGGACCGCCTACCGCACCCGCCGCCACGCACAGCCGCCACGCCCTCCGCCGGTGTTACGGCTCCCGGCACCCTACGAGCCGGTGACCAGTGCAAACGTCACCGCCGGGACAGCCCCGGCGGTGACGGTCACCCGCACCGGGGTCACACCTCATGCGACACCCGATGGGTTCGGACAGCGGGCCTCCAGCGGCGCGGGGCGCACTCGTCGTCAACGCTGGCTGAACGAGCCCACCGCCTGCGGCCGATGGGCTGAAAGGATCCGCATGGCCGTCACCACGACCGACCACCTGGTCCCGCACAAGTCGACCGTCCCCGCCACGAAGGGCCAAAAGGTCGAACTCTTCGTACGGGAGCGCGACGGCACGCCTTCCGGCCCCCCGGCCAGGCTCCCCGAGGCATATCAGCCCACCCAGATCGCGTCGGTCCCGGGTACGGACCGAGGCTCCCTCGCGCCGCCCAGCGTTGCACCCGCGCGTCGTCGTGGGCGTGCTTGGCTGATCGCCGGGGCGGCGGTCGTAGCCGCCCTGCTGGTCTGGGGCGCGGGCTACCTCTGGAGCACGACGTGGTGATGCCGAGTCCGGAGTCCTTTCCGATCCTCTCCTCCGATGCGCCGGTGACTTCCGAACTCGGGTTCTGGCTCGCTTTCCGCGAAGGCGGCACGTCGAGTGACGGCTGACGCCCAGTTCAACCTCTTGGGATGTGCCTGAAAGCGAGCCGCGCGAGCCTTGGCGTGGAGGCCGATGCCGCGCCCCCGCCCTCCGGATGACGTTCGGGCCCGAGGCGAGGTGTCGCCAGGTGGTCAGGCGATGAAGTCGTGGAGGGCAGGCAGTGGATCGGTCGTCTCGACAGATCCGATGTAGACCACGGCCTCCTCGAATTGGAAGTAGGAGAGCCCTTCGTGGCGTGGGCCGATGACGAGAAGGTTGCTCCCGCGGCGCCAGGCGGCGTGCCGCCAGTCGCCGGGTCCCATGGCCAGGGTGCCGCCTTCGGACCTGAGGTCGCGCTCTGGGGGACCGAGTCGCTGAGTGAATCCGGCGATAGCGGCGTCGATCTGCGCGTCGAACACCTCCCGTCCGGCGTTCTCGTGGCTGGACCAGCCGGGCAACGTGCCCCAGAAGTCCTCAGCCCAGTCCTCGCCGCCCACCCAGTAGAAGTGGGCGAACGACAGGGCGAGGTGGCTCCCGAGGTAGGCGAGATGGCCTTCGGCGGTGACGAGAGTGTCTTCCAACGGCAAGTCGTCGCCCTCACACCAGCCCAGGCGCTGCATTGCCGCCTCGGGGACCGCCCGGTCTTCCCACGGCAGTTCCGCCAGGCCGACGATCTGTTCCACCAAGAGGGGTGTGACGGGGCAGGTGGCGACGTGATCGGCGATCGGGTCCTCGTCTGTCATGGCAGAACGGTATCCAGGCCCTGTGACGACATCGACGCCCCCCTCGCGACCTCCAGCCGGTCCGAAGTGTCATCCCAACCGATGACTCAGCGTGCCCGCACCACAGAAGTTGAGCCAGAACCGCGGAGAAGCGATCGACGCCACCCATGGAGCTTATGGGCGTTCTGCAGCCAGTACGCGGCGATGCTGACTGCGCTGGTGCCCAGCCCGTAGCAGACCCCTCGCAGTCGATGATCCACAGATTTGTGAATTCAGGATTCCGTGTACTGTCGTGGGTGTGCTGACTCTCGCCTCCGACATCGACGTGCTGGCCCGGTTCGGCCGGGCGCTCGCCGACCCGATCCGCTGCCGGCTCCTCCTCGCCCTGCGCGAGGCGCCGGCCTACCCCTCCGACCTCGCCGACGCGCTCGGGATCTCCCGCACCCGGCTGTCGAACCACCTCGCCTGCCTGCGCGACTGCGGCCTGGTCGTCACCGCCCCAGACGGACGCCGCACCCGCTACGAGCTCGCCGACCCTCGCCTCGGTCACGCGCTCGACGACCTGCGCACCGCCGTCGTCGCCGTCGAGACCGACCGCAACTGCCCGGACGCCGAGGAGAAGGGCTGCTGCTGATGGGCGGGATACCGATAGGCATAGGCCCCGCCCCGGCCCGCCGGGACGCGCTTTCCCGCCGCATTCGGCTGCTGGTCGCGGCCACCATCTCCTACAACGTCATCGAGGCGATCGTCGCGATCACCGCCGGGACGCTCGCCTCCTCCACCGCCCTGATCGGCTTCGGCCTCGACTCCATCATCGAGGTCTCCTCCTCCGCCGCGGTCGCCTGGCAGTTCTCCGCCCACGACCACGCCGTCCGCGAGGCCCGAGAGCAACGCACCCTGCGGATCATCGCCGTCTCCTTCTTCGCGCTTGCCGCATACGTCGCGGTCGACGCCGCCCGGGCCCTGGCCGGCACGGGCGAAGCGGAGCGATCGATCCCCGGAATCGTCCTGGCCGCCCTGTCGCTGCTGGTGATGCCTTTCCTGTCCGCCGCCCAGCGCAAGGCCGGACGGGAACTCGGCTCCGCATCCGCAGTCGCCGACTCCAAGCAGACCCTGCTGTGCACCTACCTGTCCGCCGTGCTCCTGGCCGGCCTGGTCCTCAACGCCACCCTCGGCTGGTCCTGGGCCGACCCCATCGCCGCCCTCGTCATCGCCGCCATCGCCATCAAGGAAGGCCGCGACGCGTGGCAGGGCAAGGGCTGCTGCGCGACACCCGCCGCCGCGATCCCCGCCCAGCGACAGGAGACGGACGCCTGCGGCTGCCGCCCCGGATGCGACTGTTGCGGCTGAAACAAGCCCCGAACGTCACACTCGGCTACTTGTCACTTGGGGCGCCGTTCGTTAACGGCGCCCCAACGTTGAGCTGTCCCGTCGCATCCCAGTTGGCGGATTCTCGCGGGGTCCGGCCGACTTGTAGGGGCTGTGCATGGCGAGAAAGCGGACGTCGAGGTCAGTCTCCAGGTAGTCCATGCGCCGCTCCCAGAAGGCTTGCATGTGGGGGAGGGCGAGGTGGGCGTCGAGATCGGCCTGGGAGCGCCAGACCTCGTAGAAGACGAAGACGCCGGGGTCATTGCGATCTTCGTGGAAGTGGTATTCCAGGCAGCCGGACTCCTGCCGGGTCGGCTCGACGAACGAGAGCAGAAGCTGCTTCAACTCCTCGGCGCGTTCGGGTTTGGGGCAAGCGGTGCCGACGAGTGCGAATGGCTGAGTCATGCAGGGTTCTCCCCTGATAGGTACAATCAATCTCGTACCTGCCGGACGCTACCGAACTCGTAGGTACGATGCAATCCATACCTGAAGGGAGGTGTCCCGAATGCCCGACGGTGAAGGCCACCCGAGCGTCGAGGAGATCGAGCTCGGCCCGGTACTCTCCGCGCTGGCAGATCCGCTGCGCCGCCGAGTGGTGCGTGAGCTGGCAGCCGAACCCGACGGCGCGGCGCGGACGTGCAGCTCCTTCGGGCTTCCGGTCTCCAAGGCGACGGTCACGCACCACTTCCGTGCACTGCGCGAGGCCGGGTTGATCCGGCAGGTCGACCGGGGCAACAGCCGGATGGCCAGCCTGCGCCGGGCCGACATCGAGCAGCGGTTTCCTGGACTGCTGGGCATCGTGGCAGCCGAGCCGGCGGAGTGAGCTCAGGAGCGGGACAGTCCCCTTCATACCAGGGCCCTGACGATCGGGAGTACCGGGTGTGCTCACCGGGTCAACGCGAGCAGTTCATCGATCACCGGTTTCTCACCACCGTCACTGAGGTGGGCGATGGCCGCGAACGGCGCGATCACCCGGCTCCAGGCGTGGAGCCGGTCGCCATCGAGCCCGCACGCCGCCGCCACGCGCCCGCAGCGGGTCTCGACGCCCTCCAACCCGGCGCCGGCTACGACGTAGTCCACAGCGTCGAAGCACGGATCACCAATACAGGCTTTCGGATCGATGGCCATGAGACCGCGCTCCGCGCCGCCGTCGAGCACGTTGCCCAGGTGCAGGTCACCGTGGAGCAACACGGTTGTCGCTTCCGTGTCCAGCAGCCGCTCGCACCGCCGGATGGCCCTGTCCCACGCGGTGACGTCCATCCGTGCACTGATCGCAGGCTCGGACAGCCGCCTGCCGACCCGGGCGAAGGCCTCCTCGCACCGCCCACGCAGCACACGCGTCGGCAGCGGAGGCGGAGCGACCCCGTGCAAGGCGGCGAGCAGATCCGACCACTGTCCCGGAAGCGAAGCAGCAGGCATGTCCTCCGCTGGCGTTCCCGGCACGATCTCCTCCAACACCATTGCGCCCGCCTCCTCGTCGACGGCCAGCACAGAGGGCACCCGGCCCGAGGCAGCGAACCACCCCAGCATTCCGACCTGCTCGGCCAGAAGGGCCCGCTCCGGACTGATTTTCAGCACCGCAGGCGTGCCGTCGGGCCAACGGCACCGCAACGCGACCGACGAAGCACCGTCCGGGAGGGACTCACCGAGCGAAAGTCCCCACTGGGACGTCAGCCGCGCGATGAGATTCGGCGTGTCAGCGCACCATTCGGCAACCCGGGGACCGAATCGACGTACCAACCGCGTAGTGACGCTCTCCACATCCACCAGCAGTCGTTTCACACGGGTCAGTCTGACGCTCGCGCGATCTTTGTCCACCGCTTTTCCACCGCTCGCCGTGAACGCGAGCCGACGAGCGAATCGGACCAGATCATGTGAGACGGGGGCTGCTGTCGGTCTTCGTCGTCGGAGTCCTCTGCGGCGTCAGGGTCCCGGAGCGGACGTAGGCCCTGGCCGGGGCCGCTGGCCTTGATGTTGAACAGGTAGCGGCCCAGGAAGCTACCAGCTCGGAGCCCAGCGGGCCGCGTTGGAGGCATATGAGCGGGCGGTGGTCAGCGAGAAGCTCACCGAGTTTCGCCGCTTCATCACCGGCACGGTCGCCCCGCACGCCGCCGCCCGCCCGGGCGACAAGTGGGTACGCCACATCGTCGCCAGCTCAACTCCGTCGAATCCACCCTCGACCTCATCACCAGTCACTGACCAGCCGCGGGGGTCGCCAGCTGGCCGAGCGACCCCCGCGGCCACTGCCCGAAGGCACCGTCATGCGTCGTCGCCGCTACCCCTCGGACACCACCAACGCCGAGTGGTCCCTGATCGAACCCCTGCTGCCGACGCCGGCCTGCGAGAACCGCGCCGGCGGCCGGCCGGAGAAACACCCCCGGCGCGAGATCGTGGATGCGATCCGCTATGTCGTGGACACCGGCTGCAAGTGGCGTGCTCTGCCTGCCGACTTCCCGCCCTGGCGGACGGTTTGGGGCTTCATGGCCCGCTGGGCCGCCGCCGGAGTGGTCGGCCAGATTCGCGACCAGCTCAGCAGCCGGATCCGCCGCGAGATGGGGAAAGGCCCCAAAGCGGTGGCCACCGTGATCGACTCCCAGAGCGTGAAGGCCGCCGAGACGGTCGGCAAGGACTCCCGCGGCTACGACCCGGGCAAGAAGATCAACGGCCGCAAGCGGCATCTCGTGGTCGACACCCGCGGCCTGCCGCTGCTGGTCATAGTCACCCCCGCCTCGCTCAGCGACCGCGACGCGGCCAAGGAGGTCCTCTTCCGCCTCCGCCTGATGCACCCCGAGATCACCATCGTCTGGGCCGACTCCGCCTACGCCGGAAAGCTCGTCACCTGGGCGAAACGGCATCTGGACCTCACCATCAAGACCGTCAGCCGGCCCAAGGACACCTCCGGATTCATCGTGCTGCCCCGCAGGTGGGTCGTCGAGCGGAGTCTGGCCTGGATCATGCACGCCCGCCGACACGCGCGAGACTACGAACGGCTCGTCCAGCACTCCGAAACCCTGATCACTTGGGCGGCGATCACCCTGATGACCCGCCGTCTCGCCCGGGGCAGGAGGGGCCGTGCCTATCTGCCCGTCACCCCGTAGCCAGCGCCTGCCGTGTCCCTCTCACCCCTCGCTAGCAGGTGCCTTCGTCCAGCTACCGCTGAACGTCCAATCGTCAGTCCCGCCAGTTCGAAATCCGTAGACAACGAGCTTCTTTCCCGATGTGTCCTCGGTGATGCTCTTGTTCTCAGGCACTTATATGGAGTGACTGAGAGCAGGCCGGGTGTTTGCGTCTTACTCAGAGAGATCGCCTCTTTGAAAGGCACCCCTTCAGGTGTTTCGTATTCAGGAACATCCGGGGCTCGTTTCCAAGTCATCGCGGGAACCACAGAATTATCTGGATTGATCTCGAAGAATACTTCTTCCCAGGACTCGGTGCCTCCTGTCGCTACCGAAATCCGGGTCTTTACCTTGGGGTCCCAGCAGTCCGTGGCCTTGGCGCTGACCTCGGTGATGAGCACGTTCTGCTCGCGCTCACTGGTCAGCTGCAAGTCGTAGGTAGCGGCATACCCGCGCACGCGTCGGCCGCCCAGACGCTGGACGAACTTCCAGATGGCGGACTTGTCCTCCCCGTCAATGGAGCGAAGTTCGAGCTCCTCTGCTGACGTCAGCTTCCTGTCGATCTCCCATGACTCCCACGGTTCACTGGTGGGCAAATCCGGATTCATCCTCCAGGCGAACGGGTCTTTTGCTGCTTCGATAGCGTCACCTGCCTTGTCTTCTGCCTGTGCTCTCCCGAAGGCCGTGAGAAGCTCAAAGCGGTACCCCAAATAGGTGCCTACCGAGCCAACGATGACGAGTCCTGCGACTGAAATTCCGATCCTCTTCAGTCCCCACTTCCTGCCACGGCCCGGCTCGGTGGACTCCGGTACCGCGGTGCTCACCAGGTCGTCCAGGAAGGTCTGTCTGGGCTGAGGAGCGCTGCCAGCAGCAGGTGTTTGAGAGGGATCAGGCGTGGAGGGAATGGCTTGATTCCCTCCACTAAGGATTGTCCCGCAATGATCTCCAGATGAGTGGGAGTCGGTCGCTGTGTGACGGTTGGCCTATCTGGAGAGGTTGAGGTTGTGCAGGCGGGCGACGCCGAGCAGGGCGGCGTACACCTCCTTGGCCTTCGCCAGATCGGCGACGGGGTGCAGCACGGTCTTGATTCCCTGGGTGGACGATCTGGTCATGGTCACTCCTGAGGTCGTGAACGTCGAGGGTGTCGGGGGCATCGGGGTCGTCGTGCCCCTGAAAATCAGGCTAGGCACGGACCCGGCGGCCGCCGCTTCTCGATTCCTGACGGGTCGCTCCTGACCGGTCGCCGTCACCCGGCGCCGCGCCGGAAGGCGGCCCGGTAGTGACTCGGGCGGCGCCCGGTGTGCCGGGCGAAGAGCGCGGCGAAGGTCGCCGGGTCCCGGTAGCCGACCGCGGCAGAGACGCCGGCGACGGTCCGGTCCGTGGACTCCAGGAGGTGGCGGGCGCGACGGACGCGCGAGGACTGCAGGTACTCGAGCGGACTGAGGCCGGTCTCGTCCGCGAAGCGCCGCAGCAGCGTGCGGGTGCTGACATGGAAGGTGTCCGACAGCGCGGCGAGGTCGTAGCGGGCGGTGAGGTGCTGATCGAGGTGGCGCATCACCCGGTGGGAGAACTCGTGTCCGGGCCGCGGCAGCAGCCTCGCGTCGACGTACGGAGTCTGCGACGTGCGCGCGTCGTCGACGAGCGCCACCCGCGCGGTGGTCCGCGCCACGCCGGCACCGCTGTGCCGGCGGATCAGCTCCAGAGCGAAGTCGTACATCGCGCTGAAGGCCGCCGTCGTCGTCACCCCCTGATCGGTGACGACCAGCCGCTCGGGCCGCACTTCGGCGTCCGGACAGCGCCGGGCCAGTTCGTCCGCGAACAGCCAGGACGTGGTGGCCCGGCGACCGTCGAGCAGCCCGGCCTCTGCGAGCAGGAACGCGCCGACGCACAGGGAGACCACGGCCCGGCCCTCGGCGGCGTGCGCGCGGATCGCCGCGATCTCCGCGGCGAGCTGCGCGAGCCTCGCGTCCAGGTCCAGGCCCGGCAGCAGCTCGAAGCCCGGCACCACCAGGACGTCGGCCTCGCGCAGCGGCGAGACGGCCAGTGCCGCGCCGCCCGATGCGGCGACACGACGCCGGGGCGAGACCACCGTCACCTCGTAGCCGGCCCGGTCCGGCCCCGCCACGTGCGTGGCCATCGTCAGCAGATCGGGCACGCCGAACACCTCGGACGCGAAGCAGCCCGGATAGGCGAGGACCGCGATCCGCAGCGCGCTCACATCCGCCTCCTCAAGCCCGGTCGACTGATGGCGAGATTACCTTCACCCATGGCGATACGGCCTCTGCCCCGGCGTGCGGGCGGCAGTCCACGCTGTCTCCATGACTGCAGCCGACGGACGTCTCGACGACGCGCTCACGGACTTCTCCCGCCGACTCGTGGAGGTGGACGGGGTGGTGAAGACGGTGTACGTCGCGGGCTCCGGCCCCGCCGTCGTGCTGATGCCGGAGATGCCCGGCATCAGCCCCGACGTACTGCGCCTCGCACGGTGGATACGGGACGCGGGCTTCACCGTCCACGTCCCCTCGCTGTTCGGGACCGACGGCGCGTACCCCACGGCCGAGCGCGGCAGGGAAGTGGTCCGCCGCGCCTGCGTCAGCGCCGAGTTCCGTGCCTTCGCCGGCGGCGGCACCAGCCCCGTCACGGCCTGGCTGCGCGGTCTGGCCCGCCAGGCCCATGCCGCCTGCGGCGGTCCGGGAGTCGGCACGATCGGCCTGTGCTTCACCGGCAACTTCGCCCTCACCATGGCGATCGAACCGTCCGTCGTCGCACCCGTGGTCAACCACCCGTCGCTGCCGCTGGACGACCCCGCCGGACTCGAGCTCGGCGACGAGGACGCCCGCGCCGTACGGGACCGCGTCACGCGCGACGGTCTGAAGGTCCTCGCCTACCGCTTCGAGGGCGACCGCTGGTGCACCGGCCAACGCTTCGCCGCCTACCGGGCGCTCCTCGGCGACGCCTTCGACGGCCGTGTCCTGTCGGACAGTTCGGCCCGCACCGACCCGCCGCCCTTCTTCCGCGACATGGTCGAGACGCCCCACAGTGTGGTCACCGCCCACCTGGTCGACGAGGCCGGGCATCCCACGGTCGAGGCCAGGGACGACATCCTGGCGTTCCTCGGGGAGCGCTTGAAGCCAAATGATTGACCCCTGGTTCTGTCATGTATGACCGATTTGGTACTGCGGTCCGCATCCCCGAAGATGCAAGGGTGCGTACATGCCAAGCCACTTAGTTCGCCGACTGTCGGGGGTGGCGCACTGACGTTTTCTCAGTGAAGTGACCAACGGACCTGTGGAAAACATGAGTTGGGCGGGCGGGGTCGGGGAAGCCCCGGCTGCAGACAGGCGTTGGACCCCTGGTAGGACGGTTCTCCCCACAAGATCGTCCGCTGCGAAAAGCCAGAGGCCCACGTTGGTCACCTATGTTGCTACGCTCGACGTCCCCCGCTACGTCGTGGAATACCTCGCCCGTCTGCTGGCCGCCCATCGCCGCCGGATCGGGACTCCGAGGAACTCACGCGCCTTGGGCCCGTACCGCCAAGCAGTGCTGGTCCTGCGCTGGTTCCGCGAACGCAGCTGCGTGCACTGCCTCGCCCGCGACGCTGGCATCTCCCAGGCAACCGGCTACCGCTACCTCCACGAAGGCATCGACGTCCTCGCTGGCCAGGCGCCGGACCTGCACGAGGTTCTCGGCCGCTGCCGAGGCGAGGGCATGACCCACGTGATCCTCGATGGCACGCTGATCGTCTCCGACCGCGTCGCCGGTCTCCGCGAGAACGGCAATGACCTCTGGTTCAGCCAGAAGCACAAGGCGTTCGGCGGCAACGTACAGTTCCTGGCCGCCCCTGACGGCACCCCGCTGTGGGTCTCCGACGCCGAACCCGGCTCCACCCCCGACATCACCGCCGCCCGCCTCCACGCATTCCCCGCCCTCTACAAGGCGGCGGCCGACGGTCTGCCCACCCTCGCAGACAAGGGCTACATCGGCGCCGGCATCGGCATCCTCGTCCCAATCCGTCGTCCGAAAGGCCAGTCGGAACAAGCCCTGCACGCCGACACACGAACCACGAACAACCTGATCAGAGGCATCCGAGCACTCGGAGAACGCGCAGCCGCCGAACTCAAACAGCGCTGGCGAGCCCTGCAGCGCGTCACCATCAGACCCAGCCGTAACGGCGAGAGACCCCGCCCCGCTCTGGACCTCAACGCAATCTGGAAGTGATCACCATTGAGAAAACCTCACTGACCTCTGGTGGCACCGTCGTCTTGCCGGATGGCGTGAGCCTGGATGAAAGAAGCGGCGACGCGCTGGTGAAATGATCTCGGCGTGACTTGTGTGATCACGGCGTCCGAGCCGTCCTGGATAGGCCCGTTCACTGGGCTGAGCCCGCGCTGCTTCGGCAAGTTGGTCACCGCGGTCCGGCGTGAGAGTGCCATGACGTTGCGGCGGGGGCGGCCATGGGGGCTTCCGTTGGAAGATCGCGTCCTACTGGTCGTGGCGTACTGGCGCACGAACTTGACAATGCGCCAGCTGGCCCCGCTGTTCGGAATCTCCAAGTCGGCTGCGGATCGCATCATTGACCGCCTCGGGCCCCTGCTCGCGTTTCAGCCGAGGAGGCGGTTCCGCAAGGACGCCGTGCTCATCGTGGACGGGACTCTCGTGCCCACCCGCGACCACACGATTGCCGAGCAATCGAAGAACTACCGCTATTCAACGGCCCATCAGGTGGTCATCGACGCCGACACCCGCCTGGTCGTGGTGGTCGGCCGGCCCCTGCCAGGCAACCGGCACGACTCCCGTGGCTGGGAGGAGTCCGGCGCCAAGGCCGCCGTCGGCAAGACAATGACCATCGCCGATGGCGGCTATCAGGGCACCGGACTGGCCATTCCACACCGCCGCCGCAAGGGCTAAGAACTCCCGCTCTGGAAGGAAGAGCACAACCGGTCGCACAAGCAGGTCCGCGCCCGCGTTGAGCACACGTTCGCCCGCATGAAGGGCTGGAAGATCCTGCGCGACTGCCGTCTCAAGGGCGATGGCGTCCATCACGCGATGCTTGGCATCGCCCGACTGCACAACCTCGCCCTCGCCGGATAGGCCAACGGGCGGCACCGCAGCCGACCTTGCCATCACCAGGTCCAAGATCAGTTACGGGACAAGCCTTAGTCTGCGGTGGCACCGAGTTCGTGGGTGGGGCCCCCGGTGCCGATGGACTAGTCGCAGATAGTCCAGCCGCTGGAGGGCGAACTGGGCCTGTACCTGGAGACTCTGACACTCTGCACTCCCGTGCACTAGCTGCCAGTACGTGGTCGCCGTAACGTACAGCGCGCTGTGGTCGTCGCTGAACCGGTGTCCCCGTTGGCTGGCGGACTTCGGCGACATCAAGTCACATCGCGCACTGCCCGCGCCTCAGCAAGGCTGCCGATTTGCCCAGAGCCAGTTCAGAAGCAGGTACGTAGGTGCGGTACAGAGAGTGCCGCAACTACTTACACCCGTGTGGGCTGAGTTTTTGGGGGACAACCCCACCCGGTTTCGGGGATTTCCCGGAGTTGCGGGGGTGTCCGCCGACCCTAGCGTGCAGGCATGCCAACTTCCCGACACATCAAGGCCCTTGCTGCGTGCGTGGCGGTGTTCGCCGCCACTGCGACGACCGCCTCCGCCTCCGCCGACCCGGACCCGTTCGCCCGCTTCCACGGCCAGCGCGTCGACTGGCACGCCTGCACCCTCGGCGCCGGCGACGAGCTCGGCAAGGAACTGGATGCCGCCGGCGCCGACTGCGCCGACATCACCGTGCCGCTCGACTACGCCGACCCCGGCGGTCGCACCATCACCGTCGCCATCTCCCGCCTGAAGGCCACCGACACTGCCCACCGCGTCGGCCCACTCCTGCTCAACGACGGGGGACCGGCCGGCCCCAGCCTCCGCATGCCAGTGACCAAGTCAAAGGTGATGGGAGACGCCGCCGACCGCTACGACCTGATCGGCATGGACCCGCGCTTCGTCGGCCGGAGCACCCCGCTGGACTGCGGCTGGGACCTCGGCTCCGCCCCCCTCCGCTCCGCGGGCGCCGAACCGGCGGCGTACCGCGAGGAGGTCGCCGTCGCGCGCGAGCTGGCCGGGCGGTGCAAGCGCGCCCACGGTGACGTGCTGCTGTACGTCACCACCCGCAACACCGCCCGCGACATGGACGTCATCCGCGTCGCCCTCGGCGAGGACACCCTCTCCTACCTCGGCTACTCCTACGGCAGTTACCTCGGCGAGGTCTACACCCAGCTCTTCCCCGGCCGCACCGACCGCATGGTGCTCGACGGCGTCAGTCTCCCGGAGCGCTACAGCCACACCATGCTGCGCGGCGCCGAGGCGGCCAACGAGGCGGCCCTGCGCGCGTGGGCGTCGTGGGCCGCCGCACGGCACGGCACCTACGGTCTCGGCGCCACGCGCGGCGAGGTCCTGGCGACGGTGCAGCACATCCTCGGCGCCGCTGCGGACGAGCCGCTGCGGATCGGGGAGGCGTACCTGCTGGACGAGCACGTGCTCCCCTTCGTCTTCATCGGCGGCCTCGGCAGCGACCTCGACGAACGGCGCGCCGCGCTGGCCAAGACCGTACGTCTCCTGGCGCGCGCCGCGGACCGGAAGCCGGTCGAGCCGTCCGAAGAGCTCGCCGGGCAACTGGAATTCCTGCTGACCAAGGCGGGCTCGGCCCCCGCCAGCCAGATGACCGCGATCATCTGCGGCGACGTGGCCGAGCGGCGCGGCGTCGGCAGCTACTGGCGCGCGGTCGAGGAGTCCCGCGAGCGGTTCCCCCTCGCCGGGCCGCTGGCCAACAACATCACCCCCTGCGAGTTCTGGGACCGGCCCGCCGAGGCGCCGACCGTGCTCGACAACGACATCCCGGCCCTGCTCGTCAACGCCACCGGCGACCCCCGCACCCTCTACGCCGGCGCCGAGGCCATGCGCGAGCAGTGGCCAAGCTCCCGGCTGCTCACCGTGGAGGGCGCCCGCCAGCACGGCCTGTACGGCGAGTACGGCAACGCCTGCGTCGACGAGCGCGTCAACGCCTACCTGCGCACGGGACGGCTCCCCGCGCACGACCTGACCTGCGAGGCGTAGCCCTGGCAGCGGTACCCGGCGTCGCGGGCGGTGCTGGCGTCGCCGGGGCGCACACACCGAGACCGGCCTTGGGGAACATCGGTACAGCGGTACCGGCGAGAACGATCAACTTGCCGTCGAACTTCGGGTCGACCGGCCTGGACGGCGGATGAATCCAGGGTCAGGGCACACACCGCTCCGTGTTGTCCGAGACCACCGCCCCGGACAGAGCACACGAGCTCCGAGTTCAGGAACAGGTACTGAGAACAAGGACTTCGCGGTATGGGCATGGGCACCGTCCGGAGACCGGGGAGCTGTTCTCACGGCAGCGGGGGATATCGAGGTCTGGTCGCTGGGCGACAGCGAGCCACGACGACTGCACAAGCTCGCCGCCCCGGCCGGTACACAAGGCGTGCTGTGGGGCGCTGACGACGTGATCGTCGCGGTAGGCGAGAAGGTGCTGCGGTTCCTGCGGGCCGACAACGGCGAAACCGTGGGCGACTATACGTTTCTTCGGGATGCGGACGCTGAGTTGCCGCTCCACGGGGACTATGTCTACGACCACTTCGATGGCAGAATCCTCGCACTCGACGATCACACCTGGTGTCTACCCGTCGAACCGGACATGGCGATCGCACCACCCGAGCGCCGTGCCGACGTCGAAGCGCACTTGGCCTGGATCGTCGACCGGCGCTTCGCCTGGCCGCTCCACTGGGGCCGGTTCGACATCTGGCCGGACGCACAGACAGCGGTCGCCAACCTCCGGACGACGTCACCGGACACCGGGGAACTGCGGCAGGCCGTCAGGGAGACAGCCGGATAAGCGACTGTCGCCCGGTCAATCAGGCGGACACAACGGCCAAGCACCGGCACATCACCAGCTGTTGCAGGAGCTGCAGGAGCTTGTCGAGCATGATCCGAACGTTGGTACGCGGGCGGTGGCAGCGCAGGGGCGGTCTGGGTGGTAGACCGGCTGCACGGGCAGCAGTGCCGAGAATTGGTCCCACAGTGATTCGGTCAGCCATATCAACAGGGCAGGCACAGGTCTCCCCGGGGATCACAGAGCGTCGCGACTTTATGATCATCAAGACCTGAGCCTGCGCTGCTCGCGAGCGCCCCTCCCCGTACCTATCTGCGCGGCCTCTAAGTTGTCAGTTCCCAGATTCTTGCGATCTTCCGGAGCGGGTCGTACTCGGGCTTCCTACGCAGGTCGGTATGACATGGGGATAGTCGCTCGCACGTGGGTCGGACCGCTCGCAGGCTGGGAATGAAAGCGCACGGGACGCTTGGGCGGTGGGGGAGGTGGCGGTGAGCGGGAGACCGCGGTTGCGGGTGGCCGGTGCGCTGGTGGGGGTCACCGCTTCGGTGCTGACGTGGGGGCTGGCCGTGGTGACGGTGGTGCTCGTTCCCGCGTGGTGGCCTCACCCAGCGGTGGTCGTTGTTGCGGGGCTGCTGCTTCTCGGTGTGGGGTTCGCGCTGATCGCTGTGTGCTTCATCCGTCTTGGTCCTTGGCACTTCGGGGTGGCGGCAATCGTGGAGTGTCTGCTGGCCGTGGGGTTGCTGATGTTTCTCGACCAGGCCGTGCTCGACGTGTGGGGCGAGCGGCTGGAGACCGTTGTCACCAAGGCCGTTCGGCATGAGAGGACCGCGCCGACGGGGAAGGTCACCGGAGTCTGGTGGGAGTGTTCGCTGGAGCGGCTCGACGGTACGGAACTCGAACGGAACCTCAGGGAGTCGGACTTCGTCCCGCTGGGGAGGCGTGCCCCGCCGGCGCGGAGGCAGGAGACCGGCTCGTGGTGTACGCGGTGCCCGGAGGGTTCGCCGCGCCGCAGACGAACGCCCCTGTCGGGGGTGTCTGGCTGGTTGTCGCGTTCACCGCTACCGCAACAGCAGCGGCGGCGACGTTCACGGCTGTCGGAATGACGCGCGCGGGTGCGCCGAAAGCGGGGTGGATCCTGCGTCTCATACGGGGCCGGGCAGAAGAATCGCCGCCGGCCCGCACCTGACGCAGGCGGCGTGCAGCAGCCGCATCGCAGGACAGGGTGTGCGATGTCGACCGCGGCTCGTGCATCCCCCAGGAAGCCCGCCGTGCTGTCCACGCGGCTGTCGGCTCGGGCGCTCGAAGGGCTTCCTGGCGGCACGGCCGGTCAGTCCCCGTCGTCGACCCACCTCTCGCCGCATCGTCGGCACCTGCCGCCCCACCATGGGGTATCCCAGTCCTGCTCGGTGACGACGTCGCTGACCGCCTCGCCGCACCGCCGACAGATCTGTGCGTAGTCGCAGGGCGTGGCCGTTCGGTTCGGGGTGACATAGTCCGGCCGCTGCGCCACCGGGAGGCAGCCCACTGCGACGAGGCGGTTCACGTGCCGGACCCACCCGAATTGGTGTCCGCACCGGACGCAGGCCACAACCCTCCGGCACGGATGAACCGTCAGCTTCTCGCGCCCGTACTCGTGCAGCACACCGGAACGCCGGAGCCGATCGCAGATGGGCCGGGGTCCAGGCCGAGGCCGGAACCCTTAGGACGGCCTGGTGGATCTGCTCGGTGATGGTCATGCCGACTGAGTACGACAGCCACCTCCCGCGCCGGGCGAGCCAGGCCACGAACTCGTGCGTCCCACCACCGGAATCGGTACGGATGAGTGTCTGGCGTCCGCGCCGGTGGTTCTTCGCCAGCTGAGCCAGAGCGAGTTGGGCGGTTTCGATGTGGTCGGCTGCGGTGTTGCTGCCCGCGTTGCCCGGTCGCAGCAGGGCTGCGACCGGCTCCCCGCTCCCGCCGCTGCCGTGGTCGACGAACGCCATCAGTGGGTGATGGCCATAGGTCTTCTTCCAAGTCGCGGCGGCGTCCTGCTTGTCGGAGTGGGCCAGGACCAGCACGCCATCCAGATCCACGATCACCTGACCGTCCGTACCCGGCGCCGCCGAACCGGCCATTTTCCCGACCTGTTCCCGGACTTCGGCGCGCGGACCGGACTGCCGTCAGGGCCTCGGCCCGGCCGCCGCGAGAGCATCGATCAGGCTGAGACGGTCGGATCGGAGGCCACCGGCCCGAACACGGCCGGCTCCGCCCGCAGCGTCCCGACATCGGCCAGGCAGTCCCCGCCCAGCGCGACCGCAAGAGCCACATCCAGAAGGATCTTCCCCGGATCATGCGCCGCCCGTTGCTTCCGCCGGCAACCCGTCGACGGCCGAGCTGCTGGCGCGGGTCCGGGAGGCGGATCTGGAGTTCCTTGCTCGCCAGGAAACGCGGTTCGACCAGGTGGTGGAGGTCGTGACGCCGCCCAGGTCCAGGGCCTACCACCCGCTCTTCCAGGTCCTGCTCGCGTTCCAGGTCGAGCCACCGCGGCTTCCCGAGGCGCCGGGTCTGACCGTACGCCATCGCGAACTGGCAACGGACACCGTCAAGTTCGACCTGACGTTCACCTTGACTGAACACCCGGAGAGCGGCAGTGGCGGCCCGGGCGGGATCACGGGCGGGATCGAGTACGCGGCCGACCTCTTTGGGGAGACGACGGCCCGTTGGCTGTTGGACGGCCTGGTCGCTCTGTTGCGGGCCGCGGTGGAGCAGCCGGACAGGCCCGTCGGGGCGGTGGAGCTCGCCGACCGGCCCGCCCCTGACCGGTCGGCGCCCGCGCACTGAACGGGCGCACCCCACCGCGCGCAAGGCCGTCCGCCCCCGGACCGGCCCCCACTGGCGGGGCGGCCCGAGGGCGGACGGGCCGACGGGTCAGACCGGCACCGGGGCCGCGACCGCCAGGGCGCTGTAACGACGGAAGCACCAGCCCTGGGCCGCGATCAGGACCAGGTTGACCACCGCCAGCGTGCCCCACAGTGCGGTGAGGCCGCCGCCGGCCGCCGCCGGTCCGGCCAAGACGGCCAACACGCCGTAGCAGGCCGCGAAGCAGAGCATGCTCGGCAGGGTCCGCCGGACACCGATCAGCCCGAAGCCGAACAGGGCCTGGAAGGCGTCCGCCAGGGTCGCCGCCAGCACGAGCGGCAGCAGGTCCACCAAGCCGTCCCGCACTCCGGGGTCCGTGCTGAACACCGCCAGCACGGGCCCGCGCGCCACCGTGAGCAGTCCGCCGAGCAACAGCACCGCCCCGGCGGCGACGACCAGCCCTGACACCGCCCCGGCCCGCACACCCGCCAGGTCATGCTCCTTCAGCCGCTCCGCCACCACCGGCACGAGGGCCTGCCCGACCGCCACGGCCGCGGTGAACATCAGGTTCACCAGCGACACCGCGACGCTGTGCACGGCGGCTGCCTCCGTGTTGATTCGGGTGGCTGAGAAGGCCAGCGCGCCCAGGACCGCGAACTTGATCAGTACGGTGGCGGCCAGCGGAATGCCGACCCGGGCCAGCCCGATCACCTGTGCTGGCTGCGGGCGCCCCAACCTCAGGGAGTGACCTGCCAGTTGTGGTGACCGTCGGAGCGCGACCTGCGCGACCACGGCGCTGATCGCACTGGAGGCCAGCATCGCGATCCCGGCGCCCGCCAGACCGAGGGAGGGCAGCGGACCGGGGCCGCCGACCAGGAGCAGCGACAGCACCACGGCCGACCCCGTGCCGGCCAGTCCGGCGCGCATCACCAGGTGGCCCCGGCCCAGCCCGATCAGGGCGGAGCCCGCCGTGGTCGACACCGCGGTCAACAAGGTGGCCGCCGCCAGCAGGACCGGGAACAGGCCGAGCTGATCGAGGGTGGCGTCCGGCACGCCCCCGACCCGGCCGATCCACGGCACCGCCGCGACCGCGACGGCGCCCAGACCACCGGTGGCCACGGCCAGCCACATCCCGTTGCGCAGGACCGAGACGAGCTGCGCCGGTTCGTCCTGGTGCTCCGTCACGAAGGGCATCACACCGCGTTGCGCGCCGGCGATCGCCGCGGTGGCCGGGCCGAAGACGGCCATGGTCACGGCGAGACCCGCCAATGCCGCGGTCTTGTGGTGGCCCAGGACGGCGGTGTCCACCACAGCGCCCGCCGAGGCCGAGATCATCGACAAGTAGAGCGGCAGCGCGGCCGCGGCGATCTGCCTGATCAGTGCCGCGGTCACTGGCCGCCCGTTGTTCGTTGTCACTGAAAGTGCTCCTGTCCGATCTTCGTGGATGTCCAACCCGGGTGCGTGGGCAGGGCCTTGGGCAGCGGGCCCGGCTGCGTGGCCCATCACGCCGCCGGTCGGGCGGTCCCACCGCTGGCGAGCGGCGCACCGGCTCCGGTCCGCGCGGCCGGAGCCGGTCGAGCTCAGCGTCGATGCGATCCGCCACCTCCTCGACCCGGTCGACGAGGGAGAGATGGCCGCCCGCGAAGGCGTGGCCGGTCATCGGCTGCCGGAACGCCCCGCACCAGCCGTCCGGCGAGGCCACCGGGTCGGCCAGGCTGCGGAAGACCGCGCCGCGGGTCCGGCGCAGCTGCGCGCCCGCGGTGGCCCGGTGGCCGTCGGCCACGGCGAAGTCGGCCCGCAGGACCCCGAGCAGGTAGTCGCGCAGCGACAGCCTCCCGACCGCGGCCGCCGCCGAACGCATGGACGAGCCGCTGATACGGCCCTGCCGAGCCGCCTGCGTGGTGCAGGACCAGCAGCTGCCGCGGTCCCCTCGGTGCCGACCCGGATCCGGGGGCGCTGACAGCTCGGCGCATCGGCGGTTCAACTCGGCCAGGGTCTCAAGGCCGTGCAGGACCTCGTCGGTGCCGATGCCGAAGTCGATGAGACAGCCGATCTCGTCGCCCCCGATCTCGGCCAGCGCCTCGATCAGCGGTAGTGCGTCCGCCGGCGAGCCAAGCAGGCAGCGATCGCGGGAGAAGTCCTGGTAGGCGAGTTCCAGCAGCTCCTCAAGTGCCTTGTCGCCGGTACTGTCGTCGGCCGGAGCGGCAGACTTGAGGCCGAACAGGCTGAGTGAGGAGCGCATGTAGGCCATGAGCGGGCCCCTGGCGAGGTTTAGGGCCCGCTGGCGGTCGGGCCCGAGATGGGTGTGCACCATGACGCAGACGCGTTCCCGCTCCATGCCGTGGCTGTGCGTGGTCAGGGCGTCGGTGTATCCGGCCAGGTTCTCCTCCAGTTCGTCCAGTGACTGACCGAGCAGATGGGTCAGCACCCCGGCACCCAGCTCCCCGGCCAGTGCATAGGTCTGTGGCGAGCCCGCCGCCGTGATCCACAGCGGCAACCCGCCGTGCCGAGGCGTTGGGTAGGTCCGGACGGGATAGCGGCGCCCCCCCCGGGGCCGGTGCGCTCGACGGCGGCACCGGACCAGAGCCGGAGCACCTCGCCGATCCCCCGGCGCATCTCTTCCTTGGCCTCGGCGAAGCGCTGTGGTGCGAGGGCGAAGTCCTGCGGATTCCACCCGGAGGCGAACGCCACCTCGGCCCGGCCGCCGGAGAGGCGGTCCACCACGGCCCATTCCTCGGCGACCCGCAGCGGATCGTGCAGCGGCAGCACCACGCTGCCGGCCCGCACCGCGACCCGGCGGGTGACCGCGGCGACCGCCGCCCCCGTGACCGCCGGGTTGGGGAAGGGCGCGCCGAACGGATGGAAGTGTCACTCCGGTGTCCAGACGGCCGAGAAGCCCTCGGCGTCGGCGAACCTGGACGCCTCGATGAGCAGCCGATACTGCTCGTCGGGGTCGTCCCCGTTGGCGAAGAAGAACAGGCTGAACCTCATACGTCCTCACTCGTGCCGTCGGTGTCCGGGCAGCCGTCGGCCCGCGCCTGCGGATCGAACACCAGCGCGTAGAGAGCGGTCCGGTACGCCGAGAGCAGCACCGCCGCGCCGGGGCCGTCGGCCCGGGACCGGGCGTGCACCCGGAACCCGTCAGCGCCGTCCACGACCGAGAAGTGCACGCGCACACCCGGCTGGAGCGGCTCGGGCCCCACCCAACGCGCCCCCTTCCCGCCGAAGGTGACGTCCTCGCCGTTGTCCCAGGCATAGCCGAACACCACGTCCGGTTCACAGGCGAGAGATGGATCCGCGGCCGCCACGTCCGCGTACGGCACGGGGCGGACGCTCCCGATCCGGTCGAGGGTGGCGAGCACGGCCGACAGGACGGCGCCGACCGGCTGCCCGGGACGGATCGCGACGGGCAGCGGCACGATGTCGGCGAACGCGCCGACGGACGTCTCCAGTCCGGCTGCGGCCCGGCCGTCCCACGGCAGGGCGATCCGCAGCTCGCCCCCCTCGGCCACGGCCGCGGCGATGGCGAAGGCGGTGAGCTGGACGGCGTACGGCGCGATCCCGTCCCGGGCGCAGGCCGACCGGATCGCGGCGTGCAGC
Source organism: Streptomyces sp. XD-27 (assembly GCF_030553055.1). NCBI lineage: Bacteria > Bacillati > Actinomycetota > Actinomycetes > Kitasatosporales > Streptomycetaceae > Streptomyces > Streptomyces sp. XD-27. The sequence goes on along the minus strand of NZ_CP130713.1, from coordinate 95,385 downwards.
TCCGGCCTCGGGGCCCATGGGGACTCGGTGTCCCTGCCGATGACCTCGCCCCCGGCTTCGGCCGACGCCCCGCTCGAATCCGCGAAGCCGGCCGGGGACCGGTCCCGGCCGCCCAGCAGGCCGCGCCACACCTCGGCGGCGTGCTTCGCCGGCACGCTGCCGGGCAGCTCGTGACGCCAGGTCGGCTGCCCTAGGAATCCCCGGTCCTCCGGGCCCAGGGGGCCCGGGTCCTGATAGGCGGTGGACAGATCGTGGCACAGGCTCAGCAGTCCGAGGCCGTCCAGTGCCAGCGGGTGCACGGTCAGGGCCAGGAGCGTGGGCCCGTCCTGCGGCGCGGAGAGCATCAGCCGCAGCAGCGGATCCCTGCGAGGGTCGGGCACGCGGGCCTGCGCCGAGCGGTGCAGCCAGGCCGGGCGGTTCGCGGGCTCGACGGACCGCCCGGGCGTCACTTCTGCGAGAAAGAGGTCGAGATCGTCGAGTGGGCGCACCCGCAGTGCGCTGCCGTCGGGTTCGGCGCACAGGCGAAGGGCCGGGTGGCGCCGCAGGACCGCCTCCAGCGCGAGGCGCAGCCGCCGGGGCTCCGGCGGGGTGGCGAGTTCCAGGACGAAGGTCTTGCTCCCCGCTGCCGCCCCCGGGTGGGCGAGGCGGCGCTCCGGGCGGCAGGACGGGCGGCGGTCCGTCGGCCGGCAGCTCCTGGAGCCGTCCGCCGTCGTGGGGACCGCCGAAGTCGCGTCCGCGAGCAGCCGGGCCACCTCCCCGGCGGTGCGGCAGCGGTAGAACTCCGCGACGGTGAGCTGCACCGCGAAGCGCAGGTAGGCGACGAGGTCGAGGTCCTTGAGCGGGCCGAGTATGGCGAGCCCCATGTCATGGGTGGACAGCTCGGCGCTGCCGGTGGCGCGCACGGCCTCCTCGACCCGCTGACCGAGCTGCGCCAGTGCGTCCTCGGTGACCGGGCGGCCCTGGCACGCCTTGCGCACGCCGGAGATGACCTTGTTGCGACTGAAGGGCTCGGTGACCCCGTTCCGCTTGATCACCATCAGTGACGCGGTCTCGGCGGTTGTGAACCGCCGGGAGCAGTCCGGGCACTGGCGGCGTCTTCGGATCGAGCAGCCGTCATCAGTGGTCCGGCTGTCGACGACGCGCGACCGGCGGCCCATCGCTGATCAGCGTCTGAGTGAACCGCTGCGCATGTCAGTCAGGGGGCACGGTGAGGTGTGGGCCGCGCGTGCCGGGCGGCGAGAACGCGGTCCACGCCGAGGTCGCCGCCCTTGCGAGCTGCACGCCGACCGTCTCCACCGGGGATACAACAAGGTGCTCATCCCGCCCGGACGCGCTGGCGTCATGCTGCGCTGGGCGACGCCCCGGCCGGTCTCCGAGGCGATGTTGCTGCACCACGTGGTCGATGTTCCGAAGGCTGTCGTCCGGGCACTGCCCGGGGACCCACGGAGACGAGACAGTGCTCGCCCCGGCGTGCCCAGCCGGTGGTCATCGGCCCAACGCGCCCGTTAGGCGTTATAACTCTCATTCTCCAGAAATGGACTCAGAGAAGGCTTCGCGTAGATACTGCAAGAACCCCCACAAGTTCCGCGCCACGACTTCGAGGCCAGAATCTTCCACCTCGTAGACGGAGCCGATCAGAGTGCCACCGGTTAGGCGATAGATCAGACCTTCTGAAGCACCGAGCGCGAACAGGGATCCCCCGCCGTCTGAGCCGAAAACGATGATCGGCTCATCAGCGGAGCCCGCTACCCTGGTTGGCTGATCTCCGTTCATGCCGTCGATTACCGACTCGGCTGCGTGAACGAAGAATCCGGAGCCCACATCAGGAAGTGACACCTCCGCTACTCGCGAATAGAAGGCGACCAGGTCCCCGACCTCCGCTTCCTTCAACACTGCAAGGTGCGATTTAGTATCGCTATCACCGGTAGCCTCGACAACCCTGTTCTCGCCCGGCGGGTAGCCGTATTTGCCTTCGAAAGTCCGAGTGAAACTCGCGGACAGCTGCGACATCGCCGCGATCCAGCTATCGAGGCTCTCTCCAGTAATAGTCACCATATCCCCTGTCTATTTGCTCGGCAAAGTCTTCTATTTCCGCGCGCGTAGCATTTGGGTTCGTATCCCGGAACCACTTCCATTGATTGGTTATTTCCTGGTGAACGTTGGCGCCACGCGACTTCATCCTACTGCCAGGAACCCCACGCATGTTGGATGGGGCATCGAAGTCGAAGTTAATGAACCCCGGGTGGTTCCGGTACTCCTGCGGGATGGCGTGATGGGCGTCCCAGTCGTCCGGCAATCGCTTCATGCCGTTACGGTGCAAAGACGCTTGGAACCTTCCCCTGTAGTTGCCTACATCGATCGTTGGCGCTTCAGGGGCTTTACCGGTGATAGAGGGGTCACGGGGGTGCGCCGCTCCTGGGCCATAACGAGGCGCCCCTGCGGGAGCCTTGCTGAACAGCCCCTTGAGGCCGCGCCAGGCGGGTCCGATGAGGGGAGCGAGCGCTCCGCCGACGGCGCCGAAGAGGAGGTCGCCTGAACTCAAGCGCACCCAGAACGCCTACAACGCCCTGTTCGGCTCCGATGACGCGCCCGTGCCGGCCCCGCCGCAGATGCAGCCACAGCTCCAGTCCACGGCCGAGCCGGGGCTGCCCGCCCGGGAGCAGGTCCACCAGGTGCTGACGCTCCTCACTGTTCCCGCCGCGCCCAAGCTGGTCAGCCTGGTTCACGAGGCCTTCTTCTCCGGCCCGTTGAACACCGCGCGACTGGCCGCCGTGCGCCGGGATGAGGAACGCTCCTTCCGCTCCTCGCCCTATGCACGCGCCTACTACATCTGCTCGGCCCTGACATCCGACCTGCTCGCCCCGGTCCGCGCTCTCCTCGCCCTCAGCACCTGGCCGTTGGAGCAACGCGTGGTGGGCCCGCTCACCCACCGTGTCCACTTCCTCACCTCGGCCCTGCGACTCGCGGAAGCCTCCCAGGCCCGCGCCGACGACTCCCTGCAGCAGGAGCCCGTCCGCCGACTCCTGCTGCACTACAACCGCAACATTCCCGGCTGCCCCACCAAGGGGCCGCTCGACCTGGACGCGCTGCGCCGCGCCGCCGCAGCCGAACTGGCAATCCACGCCGACGACGAAGCCGACACCCGCACCGAGACCGCCCGCCGCGCACAGCAACTCGCCGACGTGGAGCAGCTCTTCGGCCACACCCTGCGCAACGTCACTCGCCTGCACCGCACGTCCTGACCGCGCGCCGCGACCGCACCACCGCACCTTGATCCAAGGAAGAACCGTGAATTTGCTCGCCGCGCGACTGGACGCCCTGAGAGGATCCAGCCCCCCTGTCCCGCACACCGCCAAAACCCTGGCCGCGCTGACCGTCAACCCCGAATGTGACCGGCGCGCCCTGCTCGATGCGGCCGGCGTCGACAAGGACGCCCTCGCCGCGCACCTGAACCTGCCACGGCCGCTGTGCACATCCGCGATCGCCCTCGACCATGGCGCCGCCTTCGAACGCCGGGTCACCACCCAAGCCGGCGCCGAACTGGTGCAATTACTCCGCGAGACCCTCGACCTCACCCTGCCCGAGGTGTCATACGAGGACGTGAACGCCGTGGGCGGCCGTGAGCCGTCATCGCTGCCGCTGCGCCACTCCCACACCCGTAATCTCATCCTCGGCGCGGCCCGTGACAAAACACGCGCCCGCACTCTGCTCGACCACCCCGTGCTGCGCCTGACCGTCGCCGGCCACCCCGTCTACCTGGAACCCGACATCGTCGCCTTCCAGCACCACGAGACCTTCCACATCGTGGAGATTGAATCCTTCCCGGTCATCGACGGCCAAGCCGATCCCGCCAAAGTCGCCGCGGCGCTGACCCAGGCCGCGGCCTACGTCCTGGCCCTGCGCGAGCTCCTGGCCGAGGGGGGCCTCCCACCCGAGCGCGTCTCCAACCGTGTGGTCCTGGTCAATCCCCGCGACTTCTCCCACCGCCCCACCGCGACCCTCGCCGACGCGGCCCAGAAGATCAAATCGCTCAGTTGGCATCTCGGCCGGCTCCGCCGCCTGCCTGACCTGCTCGACCAGCTGCCCCCCAGTACCACCTTCGACCTGGCCCCGGATCGCGAGGCGAACCCGACGCGGCCCCGCGAGGAACTCGCCGCAGCACTGTCTGCCCCCCGTGCGCACTACAGCCCCGGCTGCCTGCATCACTGCGAACTGGCCCACTTCTGCCGTAACGAAGCACGCCACCAAGGCCGGACCGAAGTCCTGGGCACCACGGTCCGCGACGACGTCGCAGGCATCGACGACATCGCCCTGGCACTGGCCCTTACCGACGGCCACCAGCACCCCTCACGGGACCGGTCCGACATCACCCAGGCGCTCCGCCACGCGCAACGTGTCCATGCCGACTTCCTGGCAGGCACGACATGAGCTTGCTCACCACCCTGCTGCGGATGCGCGCCGCTGCCACCGGCAACGCCCTGCCCACCAGTCGGCTTCGCCACCTGCATCTGAGCGACCGGCCCCTGATGCTGCTGCCCCTGAAGCAATCGGGCACAGCGGCCAGGCCCCTGGCCGTCATGCTCGGCACCGACCCCGCCCGCCCCGAACTCTTCCTCGCGCCGCCGACGGGCAGCACCACCCCCATGCTCACCTCCCTCGCCTCGAGGGTCACCGCCTACATCGAAGAACACCAGCGGCGTCATGAGCACCTGCCCGCCACCTCCACCAGGCCGGCACGGCAGCGCTTCCTCGACGCCCCGCAACTCCTGGTGCCCAACCCCCATGCCGTGGCCTACTTGAACACTCTCGGACGCGACCTGCGGCTGCGTCCTGTTGACGGCGGCTCCGTCGACTCCTGCTCGGTGCGGCGCCTGGGCCAGTGGCTGACCTTCTTCGCCGGCCGCGCCGAGCTCCCCGGCACATCCGCCCTCATCCCCCTGACCGGCTTTCTCGCCATGCACTGGGTCACTGGGCAAAGCCCCCTTGAAGACGAGGACGTGGCCACCCTGCTGGCGTGGATCGACCCATCCCGCCACACCGCCAGCGGCCATCACCCCGCACTGGCAGCGGAAGACCCCGCCACCCACCGCTCGGCCGGCCCGGCCACCGATCCGGCTTTCGACACCGACTACCTGGCTCCCCTTTTCCATGCCTATCGCGCCGGTCCGCGCGAGCAGGCCCGCTGCCTGAACGACCTCCGCATCCTCCTGGCTCACTACATGCAACCGACCTGGGAACGCATGTGGCAGGCCTACACCCTTCTGCAGGCTCTGCCCGAGGCTGACGGCACCCGGCGCCGATGGAAACGGGAACGCACCGAGTTCACCGACATGACCGCCTACCTCGCCCAAGACAGGCGCCCCCAGCGCGCCCGCGACGATGCCGTCGCCGCCGCCATCGGCCTGGCTCGCAGGGAGCACGCCGCCGCGGCCTTCGCCGCCGAACGAGCCCTCGATGACCCCTTCACCCGCGCCGAACTGCGCACCACCGGAGAAGCCTTCGGCGGCACCGTCACCACCGTCGATGCCGACCACCTCGTGTACGGAAGCAGTAAACGAGCCCAATGGCGCCCCCGCTTCACCGTCTCAACCACCGATCCGCTGCGCCTGGAACCCGGCCAGATCCTGGCCTGCCACACCCACCGCGACGCCCGCTACACGGTCCGGGCGATCACCCCCCGCGACAGCGACACCTTCGTCGACCTCGAAATCACCGCCGGCATGGGCACCCCGGCCCGCCCCCGCCACACCGTCCTCCCCGACACCGGCGCCTTCCTCGTGTGCACCCTCGCCCCCGACCACTACCACCGGATGCCGCAATTCCCGCTGCCCGATCAGATTCCATGGACCCACGCAGGCCCTCCGCACCCACCCCCAGAGCGACAACGAGCAAAAGCGGCACCCCACTCGCCCCCGCCATCGCCGCACCACCAGGAAGACCACGCGCAACGCGCGATCGTGGAGCAACTGCCCACGCTCACCCACCCCGGGCTGGTGGTCGACGCACCGCCTGGCGCCGGTAAAACCACCCTGGTCATCCACGCCGCGCAGACCCTCGCGCACCACGGCGCCCCCTGCATCGTCATCACCCAGACCAACACCCAGGCCGACGACCTCGTACGACGCTTGGCCCACTCCCGCCTGCCAACAGCTCGGCTCACCGCAGCGAACCACACAGTCCCACCCGACATGCTGGCACTGCCCGGCGTACGCGTCGGCCACCGCATCGAAAGCCTGAAAACGGCCCACGTCGTCGTGGGTACCGCCATGAAATGGGCCACCGTCCACGACCGCCGGTGGCCATGGGCCATCATCGACGAGGCCTACCAGATGCGCTCCGACGCACTCTTGCGTACCGGCCACCTCTTCGACCAAGCCCTCTTCGTGGGCGACCCCGGACAGCTCGACCCGTTCTCCACGATCAGGACTCACCGCTGGGTCGGCCTGCCCCACGACCCCATGAACAGTGCGGTCGCCGTCCTTCTCGCCCAAAACCGCGACCTGCCCGTACACACCCTGAGCACGTCCTGGCGCCTGCCGCCCACCGCCGTCCCCCTGATCCGCGACGCCTTCTACACCTTCACCCCCTTCGAAGCCGCGAGCCACCAGACGGAGCGGACCCTCACCTTCACAGCGATGGGCAGGCGCACTCCCGTCGACAAGGCCCTCGAGACTGCCGCCCGAACCGGATGGGCCCTGCTGGAACTGCCCGCCCGCATCACCCACCGCATCGACGCCGAAGCCTTCCACACCGCCCTGGAGACAGCCGCCGGGCTGCTTCACCGGCAAACCACGGCATCCTGCGACAACCACCCTCAAGGACGCGTCCTGGAACCCCGCGACCTGGCCATCGGCGTCGCCCACCGCAGCCAGGCCCACTACATCAACGAGCTCCTGGCACGCCACTACCCGCGACTGCACGGCGTCACCGTCGACACCGCCAACCGGCTCCAAGGCCGCGAATTCAGCGTCACCATCGTGCTGCACCCGCTCTCCGGCCGCTGGGACGCCTCCGCCTTCCACCTGGAAGCCGGCCGCCTGTGCGTCCTCGCATCCCGCCACCGTCACGCCTGCATCGTCATCACCCGCGCCGGTATCGCCCCACTTCTGGACGCCCACCCATCCAACGACCCCGTCCACCTCGGAGTCACCTCGAAGACCCCCGACGGCTGGGAAGCCCATCACGCGGTCCTCGCCCACCTCGCCCAGCACACCGTGCGGACCTAGAAACACAAAGAACCCCCATGCCCCCTGCGCGCCCGAGTTGTCCACCTCGGGCCCGCTCCCGAGGGACTGCGATGAGAAGCCCCAGATCACGTCGGTTCCCCCTCCCGCAGGTGCTGTAGCTCCCCTTGGGGCGCCGGGCCGGGACTCCAGGACGCCCGCGCGCAGGCTGAGCAGGGTCAGCACTTCGCTTATCTCACGGGCAATCTCTTCGTAGGCCAGCCGCTGGGCCTTCTCGGCGTGCAGGAACGCCTCCCAGTCTCCGCATGGTCGGCGCGGCTGCGGAGGCTGAGCAGCAGCCGGCGGCGGGAGCGCACGAACATGCCCCAGCCCCACCTGCCTCACCAGCAATTTGATTGCGCCTCCAGACTGGCTGGCCACCTTCGAGGTCATAGTTCATTTTTGACCTATGACCCTTGGAGTGATGTGCTTGTCGGTGTGAGGACTGCCGTAACCCGCATGACCCGCCCGACGGTTGAAGTACTGCGCTTGCTGTTGCTGGTGCCGGCGGATGATCCGCTGTGGGGAGCGAGGATCAGTGAGCTGGCTGATCTGGGGAAGAGCACGGTTTCGCAGATCCTGGCCCGGCTTACTGTGCTGGGCTGGGTCACGCTTCGCGAGGAGGAAGGGCCGCATCCGGGTCGCCCGGCGCGGGTGTTCCACACGATGTCGCCGGAAGGGCGTCGCCACGCCGAGGCGGCGCTGGCCGCGCGGGATGCACGCCGCCAGCGCCGGGCTGTCAATCCGGTCACGATCGAGGCGTCAATGCCCCCTTCGCAGCAGCCGGCTGGGCACATGCGGGATAGGGCCGGCGATCCAGGGGCGGTGATCGAGCAGGCCACACAGCACGCGCCCGGCGCGCAGCACCTCACTCCGGAGTCCGACACGTTTCCAGCGCAGCCCGCGCCCAAGATGGCTGGTCACTGGCCGATCCGCTTCCCGTCCCCCGACACACTGCGCCGCCCCGCGATGGCCCCTTTGCCAGAAGCCCCCACTGAAGACCGGGTGACAGTGCATGCCGGAGCCGATACACCCGCCCGGGAGGCCGACGACGTCCCCGAGCATCTGGCTGCGCTCACAGAAGCGCTCACCACACTGAACGTCGTCAACCGGAGCCTCACCAGGGACGTCTTCACCCGAGCCGCTGCCGAATCGGCCCACGCACTGCAGTACGAGAAGCTCGTGCGGTCCATCATCATGCAGAGCAGCGATCTCCGTCGCAGAACACAGCGCGCCCCCCACGCACGGCCAGGCAGTAAAGCCGGCGGCTGAACTTGTCGCGCTTCCTGGGCGTAATCCATTCCTGATCTACGGTTGAACTCGTTTTCGCACTGGCCGTTGATGACGAGCCAGAACTGACATGAGCGACGAATTCCCATGTCATCTCCGTGACGACCACCACGATTCGAGGGCTGATTCAGTCCTACGCGAGGTCGTCGGCCCACAACAGCCCTTCCAACGGGTCCCACCACTGGTGGCCGACGCGCTCACGGTCGCCGGGCACGGTGTGACCGGGCCTGGTGGTGATGAGTCCGCCCCTACGCCGCGGCAGTGAGGAAGGCCGGGAGTGCGGCGGAGCTGGCTGACTGGCGCAGAGGGGCTCCTGTACCTCGGCGGCGTGTTCGGTGACGGTGGCGCAAGCGCGGCAGACATCGGCCAGGCGCCACATCCGGCCTGCGTGCTCGCGTGCGAGGAGCAGGCGTACCTGCCCGTCGCAGCCGCGGTGCCGGGGATGCCACCGGCAGCCGTGTTTCCCGCACTGGCAGATCCGCCAGTACTGCGCGAGCGTCTCGACGCGGGCGTGCTGCGCGAGGTGGGCCACCACGGCTTTGCGCGCCGTCGTCGCGGTACCGGACGTGGTCTGGCCGCAGGCCGGGCAGACCACGACCGCTCCGCCCGGTCCGGGGCGGACCTCGACGGTCCAGATGCGCTGTGCCGGGGGTGTGGTCGTGCCGGACCTCATCGGTCGTCATCCTCCGCGGGATCTGTGATGGCCGGCCGCGTGCCGGGGTGCGGCGGGGTGGGGGAGTGGCGGGCGACGGGACACGGTAGTGCAGACCTCTGCCCTGCCCAGAAGGGCGTGTCGCGCAAATAGGGCAGAGGTCTGCACTGTCAGGGCAGGGGTCTGCACCGTGCGATGGGTGGGTGACGATCTTCCCGCCCGACCCCAATCTCGGCGCGCTCCGCCTGGAGCTGTCACGGCTGCGGGCGGAGCGCGGATGGAGCTATGACGAACTCGCTGCCCGCAGTGGCCTGTCCCGCCGTACGCTGATCGAACTCGAGCAGGGCCGTACGACCGGAAGCCTGGCTACCTGGCATGCCCTCGCCCACACCTTCGGGGTTCCCATCGACCGGCTCCTGGGCGCCCTCTGCGAGGGTCACACCCCGCCGCTGCCACCCACTCGCTGACATCCGGCAGTACCCCTTTCCGGCAGCCGCGGTGGCTGTGAAGCTTCACCCGAATCAGTACCCGTAATCAAACGGCTAATCGGGTACGGGAACTCCAGTGCGGCAAATGAGGCCGGGCGATGGACACCCACGGCGCTGACGCGTCCCTGACGGCATGTCGCCTGCCAGCTTCCGCCCATGCGCACCACACCAACCCCCGCGGTCGCCCGAGCCTGGGACGGCAGCTACAAGGACTACCGCACCCCCCGGACTCTGCGCGTCGCCCCCGACAGCGCGACCCGTCTCCTGCGTACAGCACAGGCCAGCCGCTGTACTGCGTGCGGCAACCGCATCGAGTGGTACTGCCGGCCGGGCGACCGCACCGTCCCCCTGCGCCCCCGTGAACTCCCCGCCGCAGCCGTGCCCGCCGGCCAGCACTGGCATGTCAGCAAGGGCCTCGCCCACCCCGCTGGCGACGGCTCACCCTGGTGCCGCGTACGCCACCACGCCATCTGCCCCGCCACCGTCTCCGAGGCCCCGCCCGGACTCCTGGGCCGACTCCACCGGGCCCTGGCCATCAACACCCGCCGCCTGACCGACACCGCAACCCTCCCCAACACCACCAACCCCGCGCCCCCACCGGCCCCGGAGCCCTCCGAGCCGAGCCGGCCGGTCGTGCAGTTCCTCTACATCCGCTACCTCGCCCCCGCACCCCTGCCACAGATCCTCTGCGTAGCCCAGACCCGGGCCCGGCACCGCTGCACCCACCCCGTCCTCGACCCCGACGCCCTTCCCGGAGTCTGGACACTCCAGCCCCTCTACCCCCACGCTGCCGACGCCCAGACAGCCCTGACTGACGACCTGAACGTGGCCGTCTACGACCTGACCCGGCTGCCGTACTCCGAGCAGCTGCGCTGGCGCGCCCAACGCTGCACCACCCATGCCGCCACACCAGCAGCAGCCGACATCGCCCTCGCCGGCTGGGAACCCTTCACCCCCCACACCCACAGCACCCACGTCCACCACGACCTGCCACCCGCCACCCGCGTAAAGGAAGGCAGGCCGCAGCAGTGAACACGAACGCAGCCTCACGCCTGCTGATCTGCGGCAGTCGCCAATGGCCCTGGCCCGACACGGTCACCGCACTCCTCGACCGCGCCGCCACCCGATATGGCGACGACCTTGTCATCATCGAAGGCGCCCCCACCGGAGCCACCCGCGCCGCACACCACTGGTGTCGGGACCACGACCTGCCCTGCTGGCGCCACCGCTGCCACCCCCTCACTCGCCCCACGACCGCACCCCGAGCCCGCCGTCACTGGAGGGAAGCCGAACACCACCAGCGCATCCTCCGCGACGAAGGCCCTCGCCTCGCCCTCGTCTTCCACCACCACCTCACCCCCGGCAGCGGCAGCACCGCAGACCTCTGCCACCAGGCCATGAACGCTGGCATCCCCATCTGGCTGATCCCCACCGCTGATCCCGACCAGGGCCGCTGGCTCGCACCCCCACAGCGTCCCCAAGGCAACGCCCCACACACCCTCACCAGCGATCCGCGGCCTCACCCCGAACCATCCGTTCCGCGAACCTTGCCTTGCCCTACTGAGCACAGCGACCTTCCCGAGCTGCTCAGCCGAGACCCGGAACCTGTCCCACCGGACACCTTGGAGGACGCCACCGCCACCTCTTCCCACGACCCCGCACTACGCGCCATGGAAGAGCCTCGATGACCACCACCCGCCAGCTCGCACCGCACACCGAACACATCGAGGGCGTCGTCGACCACCTCGTCCTGGTCACCTACGACCACCACACCGTGCTGCGCCTGACCACCACCGGCCCCGCCTCCAGCGAGCAGACCGTCACCGCAGTCGGCAAGGCACTCTTCGGCGCCCAGCCGGGGGAGAGCCTGCGCCTGACCGGCACCTGGACCAAACACCCCCGCTACGGCGCACAGTTCAAGACCCACGTGTGCGAGCGGACCTGGCCCGCCACCATCCACGCCATCCGCCGCTACCTCGCCTCCGGAATGATCCACGGCATCGGCGACATCCTGGCCACCTCCATCACCGACACCTTCGGCGAGCAGACCCTGCACCTCATCGACACCGACCCCCAGCGCCTGCTCGCCATCCACGGCATCGGCCCCACCCGCCTGGAACGCATCACCAAAGCCTGGAAAACCCAGAAGTCCATCGCCGACATCATGGTCTTCCTCCAGGGCCTGAACCTCTCCGCCCACCTCGCCGTGAAGATCTATCAGGCCTACGCCGGCACCGACCAGAACCCGATGCAAGCCGTACGCGACGCCCCCTACCAGCTGTGCCGGGACGTCCACGGCATCGGCTTCGAAACTGCCGACCGCATCGCCCTCGCCACCGGAATCCCCAAACACAGCGACCAGCGCCTGCAGGCCGCCCTCCTGCACACCCTCACCCAAGCCCGCACCCGAGGCGACTGCCACCTTCCCGAGCGCGTCCTGCTCGCCCGCACCCGCCACCTGCTGACCGACAACGACCCCGCCACCGCCGACATCCTCGACGACACCATCCTGCGCCAGGCCCTCGATACGCTCCGCTCCCGCAGCGAGACGATCGTGGAGGAACTGCCCGTTCCCGCCGCCGAGGACGGCGAGGCCTTCCACTCCGTCACCGCAGTCAGCCTCACCGCGATGCACCGGGCCGAAGCAGGCCTCGCCCGGGACATCCTCCGCCTGCACCACGCCCCATCCCGCCTGGCCGGCCGCACAGACAGGACCGCCGCGCTCACACGCGATGCGGCCAGCACGCTCACCTCATGCCAGAAACAGGCTGTCCTGACCGCTCTCACCCACACGCTGTCAGTGCTGACCGGCGGCCCGGGCTGCGGCAAGACCCACACCCTGCGCACCCTCGTCGACCTGGCCACCGCAGCCGGAGCCACGGTCGCACTAGCCGCACCCACCGGCAAAGCCGCCCACCGCCTGGAGGAAACCACCGGCCAGAGAGCCATGACCGTGCACCGCCTGATCCGCCCCCACACCAGCGACTCACTCTTCGACCACGACAGCCCGCTCGCCACCGCCGACCTCATCGTCATCGACGAAGCCTCCATGCTCGACGTCCAGCTCGCCGCCCAGCTCACCGCAGCCATCCCCAGCGGATGCCACCTGCTCCTCGTCGGCGACACCGACCAACTGCCCAGCGTCGGCCCCGGCCGCGTCCTGCACGACCTCCTGGCCGTCCCCGAGATCCCCCGCACCCGCCTCACCGAAGTCTTCCGCCAGGACGACGGCAGCAGCGCGATCGTCGACAACGCCCACCGCATCCTGCGCGGCCTCACACCCCAGCCCGCCCCCGGAGTCTTCGGTTGCCGCCCCCTCTACACACCCGGTGACATCGCCGACTACGTCGTGGATCTCGTCGCCTCGCACATCCCACGCCACTTCGCCACCACATGCGAAGGCATCCAGGTCCTGTGCCCCTCACGCCGCCACGCCGCCGGCACCCTCGACCTCAACATCCGCCTCCAGCAGCGCCTCAACCCGCCCGCCCCGGAAAAGCCCGAACACCGCCACGGAGGACACGTCTTCCGACTGGGCGACCGCGTTCTGCAGATCCGTAACCGGCCCGACCGCGGAAGCAACGGCGTCTTCAACGGCGCCACCGGCACCATCACCGCCCTCGACCCCGACAACCACCATCTCACCGTCACCCTCCACGACGGCGAACCTGTCCTCTACCCCTTCACCGACCTCGACGACCTCCTCCACGCCTATGCCCTGACCGTCCACCGCTCCCAAGGCAGCGAATACCCCTACGTCGTCATCCCCCTTACCACCTCGGCCACCCAGCTCCTCCAGCGCAACCTGCTCTACACCGCCGTCACCCGCGCCCGCCGCGGTGTCATGCTCATCGGCCAGCCCGAAGCCGTCCACCGCGCCCTGGCCAACACCCACACCAAACGCCGCCACACCGCCCTCGAACACCGCATCACCCGGCGCACCGTGGCCATGCCACACGCACGTCACAACACCCATGCCGGACAACTCGCCTGGGATTAGCGGAGGTTGCCGAGAGGCATGGGGCTGGGGAAGAAGCACCAGAAACAACACGAGCTGAGCTGACACGGTCGGCACGGACTGATCGGGCTGCCGCTCACCAGTACTGAGCGCCGGGTTCAGGAACAGGACCGTCTCGATATGGCGCGCTTCTGCCGCACGCCTTCGCTGCCACACCGTCCCACCGGTTAATCGCCGCTGCCCTTCGCCACGATCGTTCCTTGTCCCGCACCCGGCCGCGGTGCCGACGACCGCGGCACCCGCTCGGCCCGGTGATGCCGGCGCTTCGTATGATCGCAATGCGGGGAACCGGAAGCCGACCACCTTCGGAGGCAAACAACCATGTCAGAACAGCGTGTTGTCCTGGTGACGGGCGGGGGACGGGAATCGGGGCCGCCACCGCCCGGCTGTTGCGCACCGCCGGGCACCAGGTCGTGATTTCCGGGCGGCGGCCCGAGCCGCTGCACCGGGTGGCCGAGGAGACCGGAGCGCTGGCCCACCCTTCCGACGGAGCCGACCCCGAGGCCGTGCGCGAGCTCGTCGAAACGACGGTGGCGACCTACGGGAGACTCGACGGTGTGGTGCTCAACGCCGGAATCGGGCGGCCCGGCGCGGTCGGCGACATCGCGGTCGAGGACTGGGAAGAGCTGATACGGACCAACCTCACCGGCCCGTTCCTGCTGCTGCGTGCCGCGCTGCCGCATCTGCTGGCGGCCCGCGGGGCGGTGGTCGCGGTCGCCTCGGTCGCCGCGCTCCGCAACAGCGTCGGCAACGCCGGCTACGCGACGTCCAAGGCGGGTCTGCTCCACCTCTGCCGTTCCCTCGCCGTCGACTACGGGCCGCAGGGGCTGCGGGCCAACGCGGTGTGCCCGGGTTGGGTGCGTACGGAGATGGCCGACCGGCGGATGGCGCGGTTCGCGGCGGAGGCGGGGCTGGCGGGCGGCGCCGAGGCGGGGTACGAGGAGGCGACCCGGCTGTCTCCCGCAGGGCGGCCGGGTGAGCCGGAGGAGGTCGCCGAGGCGATCGACTGGCTGCTGTCGCCCGCCGCGTCCTACGTCAACGGGGCCGTCCTCACCGTCGACGGCGGGGTGACCACATCCAGCGTCAGCGGTGTCGCCTTCGACTACCGGATCGAGGCGCGCACCCCGCGCCTGTAACGGATTCCGGACAGGCCCGTTCCACAGGGCCGGCGGGGCGTGGCCCCAGGACAGGGCCAGGGCCCCAAGAGGCTGGGCCGGGACGGAGCCCCAGCGGCAGCCGTGCTCGCCGCCGGGGATTTCGATGCCGGCGGCATGGCCTCCCATGGTCAACGGCTTCTTGGGGCGCCCCGCTTGTGAGACCGGGGGAGATGCTCCGGTGATGACCTGCGTCATGCCGCCCCACCACGACATGTCGGGCGCGACGGCGTCGAAACGTACGCCGCACCAGGGCAGGAGCCGCTTTCCGCTTGCCCGGACGGGCCATGGAACGGCGTCGGCGAGGCGGCGTGCGGCCCTGCAGGCCGAGTTCGGCCACGATGTCGGCGACGGTGTTCGGCGACACCTGCCAGCCCTCCTCGCACAAGTCCAGCGTGATCCTCGGTGAGCCGTACGTCCGGCCCGAGTAGTCGAAGAAACAGCGGACCCTCTCGGCCCAGGCCGAACCGCCTGATCTCGCGTTGCGTCGGCTGGAGCGGGCGGCGCCGCCACGTGTAGAACCAGGCTTCCCACACCCCGAACGCCCGGCAGTAGGTGCGGTACGGAACACGGTGCACGGTCTTCTGGTCGCTGATCACCCCGACGAGAGCCGCCGGGTCCGCCCCAGCTACTCCACCCAGTGGATCAGGCGACGTTTGGGTACGTCACGCTCCATGGCCAGCTCTTTGTTGTCCTTTCAGCTGGGCGTTCTTCCGTCGCAACCGCGCGAGCTCCCCGCTTTCGCTGGCCGCCTCCGCCCCCGCTGGCCCTGTGGGCGCGGGACACGAAGCTGGCCAGCGTTCTGCCGTTGATCCCCAGGTCCTTCGCGACCTGCGCGGTAGGCTTGCCGGTCTTGGCTGAGAATCCGCACGGCCCCCTCACGGAACTCCGCGTCAAACTTCCGACGGGCCGGGCGCCCCCCCTTGCCCGCCATGATTCCCGTAGTCGCTCCAGTGATCAAGATAGTGGTCACGAATATTCACTTCCTGTCGGAAGTGTTCGGATGGATCGCGAAGTTCCTGGCTGGGGCCGAAGCGTAAGCTCGCGCCATGTCCAGGAGGAATGCCTTCTCGTTATCGAGGTCGCCTTTACCGAAGTTGACGAGACTGCCGACGGACTGCTGCTGAGGCAGGCCGGCGAGCTTGGCGCTGCGTGCCCCTGTCATTACACACGCGAGCACTGTCGCATCGGCTTTGGCCTGAGCGACACCCGCAGCGGCCACATGGCGGCGCGCGCGAGCCCACGTACCAGCGGTCGCATAGTCGTTGAGGACGAGAATGGCATCCCGGGTCTCGATGATTTTGCGGTAGGCCAGCAGCTGCCACGATGCCTGCGGCCACACGATCTCGAGTAGTCGGTGGCGGGGTTTGAGAAACGCGATGTGCGGCACGGCCTGTACCAGGTCGCGCCACAGCGGCCACAGGTGCCAGATGGTGCAGATCTCCGTTGCGGCGCCCCGCATGGCCCAGAGCGAGGGCAACAGGAGGGCGACCGCGCGTAGCAGACCGTACAAGTCCATGACGTACGGGAGGTACGGCAGCAGCCGATCGGTGTGGAATAGCAGGCTGATGAGCTGGCAGGACCAGAATAGGAAGGTGAGCGCGTTGCCGATTCCAAACGTCCGTAAGCTTGCTCTGAGGATGGGGTTGGCCGTGCGTCTGCTGTACTGGTGGCACAGGGTAACGCATGAGATGTCTGCGGTGAGATGGACCAGAACTAAGACGAGCCAATAGGCAGTGGA
The DNA here is from genome assembly GCF_030553055.1 of Streptomyces sp. XD-27. Classification (NCBI taxonomy): domain Bacteria; kingdom Bacillati; phylum Actinomycetota; class Actinomycetes; order Kitasatosporales; family Streptomycetaceae; genus Streptomyces; species Streptomyces sp. XD-27. The sequence goes on along the minus strand of NZ_CP130713.1, from coordinate 78,819 downwards.
AGGAGTCGGCGCACCGTGGCCCGTTACGGCGTGTTCCTGGTGTGGTGGGGCCAAGAAATCCAGGACCAGCAGGGAGGCCATAGCCAGGCCCGTCACGTAGCACACGCTCAGACGTAAGCGGCTGCCGACGACCGCCGAGACGAAGTACAGCACTGCACCCGACGCGAGCACTCCGATCAGGTTCCGTGGCAGGGCAATGGTATGGACCCCTCCAGTGGCCTGGAGAGCGAGCTGGGTCGCGGCGGGGAGCGTGAGCATCATGGCCACCGCAGCGGTAGCCACGGCCAACCACAGTCCGCGCTGCTCAGGGGTGCGTAGTGCGATGGAGGCGCGTAGGGCCAGAACGAGCCATAGGCAGCCCACACAGATGTAGTTGAACCAGTTTAGTAAGCTGGATATTTCAGCGTTCATCTGCGGCACGCGCCCCCAACGCAGCTTCCAGTCGGCCCAGCACGCTGTGCTGCGTTCTGGCGGCGGTCGGTGAAGCGCGGATGCGCAGCAGACTGGCAAGCAGCTCCGCTTCCTGTTCCTGGCGGTTGGTGTAACTGGTGCGGCCGAGCAGCCGTTGTACCAACTGCGGGCTCAGGTCGGGGAGAAGGGCCTGAGCAGCCTCGCCGCGGCTCAGGTCCGCGCCGCGGTGGTCAAACAGCATGTGCCCGATCTCGTGCAGCAGGATGTGCTCCTGGTGCACGCGGCTGGTGCGCTGCTCGAAAAAGATGTGGTCGTCGGTCTCGGTGGCGAGCCACATGCCGCAGATGTTGTTCCGGGCGGCCTGTCGCGGCAGCGGATGCAGATGCAACGGACGTCTCCGCTGGGCGGACAGTTCCTGGCACAAAGCGTCGATGGCAAAGGGGCGTGGCACACTGAGTTTGTCCAGAACCGACTGACAACGCTGATGTAATCGAGCGTACTTTTTCGGCATGCGTCTCCAATAGCCTGCTGCAGAGAAGATTAGTTGCTTTCGGGCCGCGTGCGAGGCGGTATGCCAGTGGCGCAACAATGGAACCGGCCCACCCGGGTATTCCGATGAGAAAGCTTCCTCAGTCATGGGATCCGGCTGCGGGGGATTCGGGTGGTTCATCGCCGAGAGGTTTTGCAGTTTGCGAGCCTCGTCGACCATAGTGAGTAGGGCGTCCAGGCTGGCAGGTGAGAGTCCTTCGGCGCGCAGCGCCAGACTGCGGATCTTGGTGTCGCGCAGTGCGGTGGCCAGCATTAGCTGGGCATTGACCCGTTCCGATACCTCCTCGTTGAGGAAATATTCGGGTGGTACACCGAAGAACTGCGCTAGAAGGTCCAGCTGTTCCAGCGTGAGGTTGCGTTTCTTTCCGGTGGCCAGTTCCCAGAGGTAGGTGGCGGAGATGGTGCCTCCGGTCGTCTCGCTGATTTCCTTGGCGAGCCGTGCGTAACCGGGACGTGTGCGTTTGTCGGGATAGAGTGTCTCGATCAGCTTGTTGAGGCGCTGCTCGAGTTGCAGGAGCAGCGGACGGTCTTCCTTGCTGCGTGCCGATTCGTTACTGCGCATCTCTTGCCCTTCCCAGCAGAGGTCTCCCAACGGAGGCAGGAGCCAACCCGGCGTCTGTCAGGAGGGAGAAAGTCTAGTCAGTCCAATGACGTTGCCCCAAGGGAACTACTCTGGCGCATTGGTCACCTCCCGGCGGGGGTGTGCGGCCGCCGTGGTAGTGGTGTGGGCAGACGTCAGAGCCAGCAGGCAGGAGGCTGACAGGACGGCCAGAAACGCTTGGTAGAGCGCCACCAGCCATAGCGAGCCGTGCCCCGCCGCGACCAGGGCCTGGGCCAGGGCCGGCGCCGTGCCCCCGAACACCACACCGGCCAACTGCTGGGCTAAGGAGATCGCGGTGTAGCGCACCTGGGCCGGGAAGGCATCGACGAGCAGGGCGGCGACCACTGCGTAGACCACGGCGCTGGCGGACTCCAGCGCACACACCCCCAGCGCGATCCGAACCAGCGAACCGCTCCCCAAGGCTAGGACGGTGAGCGGAACCGCGAGCAAGTACAGAGCCAGCCCCAGGGCACAGATCCGTGCAACCCCCAAGCGTTGCGCGGCTATCGCAGCGACGGGCTGGACCAGGAATCGGGCGACAGCCGCGCATAGCACCACGCCCAGCACCATCTCCCGGGGAAAGCCGATGTGCAGGGTCGCCCAGGAGAGCGCGAAGGTGCCGGCCAGATACGTTCCGGCAACCGGGACGGCGCAAGCCCCGACGCACATTGCTATCTTCGGGAAATGCCGCTGCAAGGTGTCGCGCACCGGGGCGGCCGCCACCCGCTCCTGCGCCGACAATCTCTCGAACTCCGGGGATTCGGGCACCTTCAGCCGTATGACCAGGCCGACGGCCATGAGGACGATGGAGAGCAGGAAGGGGACCCGCCAACCCCAGGCCAGGAACTCGCCATCGCCCAGTCGCGAGAACGGGAGGAAGACCGCGCTGGTCAGAATTGAGGCCAGCGGGGTCCCTTGCTGCACCATGGCCGTCAGGATCACCCGGCGTCCCTGCGGCGCATGCTCACCGGCCAGCAGCACCGCACCGCCCCATTCGCCGCCCACTGCAATCCCTTGGACAAGCCGCAGGATGCACAGCAGCACTGGAGCGGTGATCCCGGCCTCCTCGTAACGAGGCAGCAGTCCGATGCCTGTGGTAGCCACCCCCATCAGGACAAGTGTCGCCACCAGACTGCGTTTTCGTCCAAGCCGGTCCCCGAAATGGCCGAATAGTGCTGCACCAACAGGGCGGCCCAGAAAGCCAACCCAGAACGTCGCGAACGATGCCAGCAGACCGGTGGCCTGCTCCGCTCCTGGAAAGAACAACTTTGGGAAGACCAGGCTGGATGCGGTGGAGAAGACGAAGAAGTCGTACCACTCGACCGTGGTTCCCACCAGACCGGCGAGTCCCGCCTTGTAGGCAGGGGACAGCCAGGGTCGTCCAGTAGGCGTGCGGGAGGCCAAAATATCACGCTCCAAGAGGTCACTGTAAGGGACGGGTCGTTCATAAAGGGAGCAAACTAATCAGCAGCATTGCCCTTCCCCTCGTAGCGTGGAGTCCATGACCAGAGGGGTAGTTGAGGATCATGGCGGAGAAGCGGCGGAAGTTCGAACCCGAGTTCCGTGAGGGCGCGCTCCGGATCGTGGCAGAGACCGGGAGACCGGTCGCCGAGGTAGCAAAGGACCTGGGGATCAACGAGACGACGCTGGCCAGCTGGATCTCGCGGTCGAAGAGGACGGGGGCAGCCCTGCAGGGTCAGGCCGACTCAGCGGTTCGGAGCGCGAGGAGCTGGAGCGGCTGCGGCGGCAGGATGCGCACAAGACCAAGCGCATCCGGGAGCTGGAGATGGAGCGTGATGTGCTCAAACGCTGCATGGTCCTGTGGGTGAAGCAGCTGTGGCGGACCCGGCCGCGGTGGTCGGGGTGATCGGCGGCAACAGGACCAGGTACGGCATCCCGCACATCGTCTCCTGCCGCGCACTGGGCGTGAGTGAGTCATGGTTCTACAAGTGGCGCGACAGGTCCCCGACCGTTCGGGAAACCCGCCGTCGTCGGCTGAGGAGGAGATCCGGCGGATCTTCGAGACGTCAGGTGGCACCTACGGGTCGCCGAGGGTCTTCGTCGAGCTGGTCCGGGCGGAGTGGAGGGTGTCGGTCAACACGGTCGCGCAGGTGATGGCGGAACTGGGCCTGGTGGCCCGGGTGGTGCGGCGGCGCCGCGGCCTGACTCGCCCGGGGAAACGGGCAGCGGCACCCGACCGTGTGCGGCGGGACTTCACCGCCCCGGCACCCGATCTCGTCTGGGCCGGTGATATGACCGAGATCGCTACGGACGAGGGCCGGCTCTACCTGGCCACGGTCATCGACCTGTACTCCCGACGCCTGCTCGGATACGCCATAGGCGCGCATCATGACGCGGACCTGGTGGTCGCCGCACTGCGGGTCGGATCCTGCTTCGACAACGCGGTCAGCGAGGCGTTCAACAGCGTGCTCAGGGTCGAGTACGTCCACCGCCACCATTTCAGCACCCGGGCCGAGGCCCGCATCCAGATCGCCTCCTGGATCGTCGGCTTCTACAACTCCCGGCGGCTGCACAGCATGTGCGGATTCAAGAGTCCGATCGACTACGAGCACGAGTACTTGGCCAACCCCACGATGGGGCTGGCTGCATAGGAAGGACTCCAAATCAAGGGGATTGACAGCATGCGGACGTGGCCACCGCTGCAACAGAGCGGCCATAGCACCTGACACGATACGAGCTGTCTTTTTCAGCGGATGACTTGACGGTGTGTCGTCCGCTCTGTAGCGTCCGGGGGTGTCTCGGGCTGCACAACCTGTGTATTGCACTCGTTGCCACACCGTGCGCAGGATGCGGGAGCCCCGACGTGTCGGAACACGGTGCACCAGACATTACGATGCACTGTCGATTGCTTGTCTGGCTGAGGGGGCTGGGGTGGCCAAACTGCGCTGCGGCTCATCGAGCACCTCGCAGTGAACGCATCGATGGTGCGAATTACCTTGGCGCCAAGACGTGCGGACGGCTGCACGGCGGCGCTGCCATACAAGGTTCGCCGACACGGCCCTGCCTCCCATGCCATCACGCGCCGCCGCGCCCCTCTCCATCAGGAGGCTGAGATGACGTAAGTCTCGTGGGCGGCGCCCCTTCATGGGCCTTCGATGCCGCCCCGGTTTTCCTTCGCGGAGAAAATTTTGAGCCTGCACCTTCAACACCGATCAGGTAAGTAGTGGCAACGATGAGTTCTGTACCACACCGCAACGTTGAAGAAGAAGAGATTCGAATGGGAGAGTTTAGGTGGATCCGACGAGCGTTAACATAGTCGCTCTCCCTGTCGTCGAAATCGAGTTGTCCCGGCTGTCTTCCGTATCCTCGCCTCGAACCTCAGGTGAGGATCCGGAGCACGTCGAGACACTGTTAGCGGTAGAGGGAAAGCTTCCGCCTATTCTCGTTCACCGACCAACGATGCGGGTGGTTGATGGCCTGCACCGGTTGAAGGCGGCGCGACTCAGAGGCGATACAAAAATCGTGGCAAGGTTCGTCGATGGCACTGAATCGGACGCCTTCGTCCTAGCCGTCGAGGCGAACATACGGCATGGTTTGCCGCTCTCGCTCGCTGATCGCAAGCGTGCGGCCGTCCACATCATCGGGACGCATCCGCAGTGGTCCGATCGGCGGGTGGCCTCGGCGACCGGCCTCTCTGCCGGCACGGTGGCCGACCTGCGCAGGCGCAGCGGAGACAGCGGAACCGAGGCAAGGATCGGGCGGGATGGGCGCATCCGTCCAGCCGACGGTTCGGGGCGGAGGAGACTCGCTGCCGAGCTCATCCGCAGTGATCCATGCCTGTCGCTCCGGCAGGTCGCCAAGCAGGTCGGCATCTCCCCGGAGACGGTCCGGGATGTGCGAGGTCGGCTGGAGCGTGGTGAGAGCCCGGTCCGGGACAGGAGCATGAGGTTACGGGCCGAGCCGCATCCACTGCATCGCACGGAGCCGGACTTCGGCCGCACTGTGGGTCGAGATCGTCTCGCGATGCTGGAGCGCCTCAAGGCCGATCCGGCGTTGCGGCTGAGCGAGACTGGCCGAATCCTGTTGCGAATGCTCATCATGCACTCTATCGACGGGCAGCAGTGGGAAAGGATCTTGCATCGCATCCCGCCGCATTTGTACAGCGTGGTCGCCGAGTTCGCCAGAGAGCACGCTCGGGTCTGGACTGGATTCGCGGATTGCCTGGAGAACCGGGTGACCAGTTTGGCCGCAGAATGATCGCGTTCGGCGGCGTTCTGCCGCAGGCGGCACCTCTCAACATGCGGCCAGCTCAGGCGCGCAGGCGCCCAGCCCCTACTCGCTGGAAGCCTTGACGAACACCGCGTCTCCCGGCGCGATCAGCTCGGTGGCCACCCTGACAGCCCCGGCCACGTCCTCGACCGTGTGTACCGCGACCTCCGCGTTGGACGCCTCCTGTGCCATGGCCCGTGGATCGCCTTCGCCGACTGCGATCAGCACGTTGATGCCGAGTTCGGCCACCAGTCGACCCACTTGCTCGTGCAGGGACCGCGACGTCGGCCTGCTGCCCGTACCGCGATAGTGCGGCGGGAGCTGGCCAGTGCCCTGAACGCGTGCAGCCCAGCTCGCATGGATTCGGGGTTCGCGTTGTAGATGGTGACGCAGTCGGGCCGATCGATGGTCTCGAAGCGGCCTGATGAGCGGCGCTGAGCCGCGTTCAGCCCGGCGGCGATCTCGTCAATGGACAGCTCCAACGTTGGCCACCTGGTGCTCCCCGATGAGATCGAGCGCGACTCGGGCCCGGCCAACCGACCGCCGCCGCGGTCCTGATGGCGCCACCCTCGCCGGCAGGTGCCGCGGCACCGAGCGACTGGCAAGCGGGCGCCCGCCGGCGAAGGCGAGCAGCGGCTCATGCAGCGCACCGGCCACACCGCGGGAGTCCAGCAGGGCGGCGGCGTCCATGCGCCCCAGCTCGCCCAGCTCGGTGATCTGCACCAGGCCGGCCTAGCCCGGGTCTGCCTGCCACATCATGTCCGAAGGTATGCGACCGGCTATCACCACCAGCGCGCCAGTCGGCAGCACCGGCAGGAACTGCTCGCGCAGCCAGCTCTCCAGGCCCCGCACCTGCTCGAAGGTGTCGATCAGCAGCACGGCGCGCTCGTCGGCGAGCACCGCCCCGGCCTCGGCTACGAAGGCTGCGGGAGACTCCTGGAGAACCCGCCCGTCCAGCATCAGTACGTTGCGATCCGCTTCCGCGGCCCGCTGGGCGAAGCGTTCCAGCAGCGCCGACTTGCCGACACCGCCGGGGCCATGGACGAACAGCACCCGGGCCCCGGTGCCCAGCGCCTCCTCGAAGACGGCCAGCTCTTCCTTTCGTCCGACGAAGGTACGTCGCCTCGCGGCCTGGAGACGCGCTTCCAGGCGCCCGGCATGCTGCCCCTCGTCAACGAACTTGCAGAGCATCGCGGATCTCCTGGGTCCTCGGTGGCAGGTCGGCCTCCGGCCGGTACTCGAAGTGCCACCACTCGTTGTCGTAGATGCGGTAGAGGTCGTAGCGGGCACCGTGTTCCTCGAGCCAGCGCGCGCCTTCGAACGGGCGCACATCCAGCGCGGTGCCCCTGACGTGCCGGGATTCCGCCGGTGGCAGCACGAACATCCGGGCCGCGGCCGGTGAGCCGACGCGGCGCACCTCCTCGTCGAACAGCCGCTGCTGGACGAGGGGGTCGCGGTACCCCGACGTCAGGCCGAGGAGCTGCCCGTGACGCCAGAGCGCCTCAGCGCGTGCGGCGGTGAACGCCGCCCTGGCACCGTCGGTGAGCCCGCTGAGATCCTCGGCGGGAAAGCGGATCCCCAGAGCCCAGCCACAGGCCAGTTCACGGGCGCGGCCGGGGTCGCGGACGAACGCCACGGGGAGCAGGAGTACGGCGAGCACCACCGCAAGTACGGCGAACAGCCGATCACGGGGCCGAGGTGGGATAACGTGTGGCTCGTTCATGCCTCCAGTCAAGGGGGCACGATGTTGCCAGCCCGTATCCGGTTTTCCATATACCGACGATATGCACCGGCTCGTAACATCAGGCTATGCGTGTATTAGTCGTCGAAGACGAGCCCTACATGGCAGAGGCCATCCGCGATGGGCTGCGCCTGGAAGCGATCGCGGCTGACATCGCCGGGGACGGTGATACCGCTCTGGAGATGCTGAGTACCAATGCTTACGACATCGCCGTCCTCGACCGGGACATCCCAGGACCCACCGGTGACGAAATCACCAAACACATCGTCGCCTCCGGCAGCGGCATGCCGATTCTCATGCTGACCGCCGCCGACCGGCTCGACGACAAGGCCTCCGGGTTCGAGATCGGTGCGGATGACTACCTCACCAAGCCCTTCGAACTTCGGGAACTCGTACTCAGGCTCCGAGCACTCAACCGCAGGCGGGCCCACAGCAGGCCGCCTGTGCGGGAGATCGCGGGCTTGCGTGTGGATCCGTTCCGCCGCGAGGTCTACCGCGAGGGCCGCTACATTGCGCTGACCAGGAAGCAGTTCGCCGTCCTTGAGGTCCTCGTCGCCGCTGAGGGCGGTGCCGTCAGCGCGGAGGAGCTGCTTGAGCGAGCGTGGGATGAGAACGCCGATCCGTTCACCAACGCCGTGCGCATCACGGTATCGGCCCTGCGCAAACGCCTCGGTGAGCCCTGGCTGATCGCCACCGTGCCCGGGGTCGGCTACCGCATCGACGCAGGACCTGACGACGATGACCGGGGGGCGGTGCGTGGATAGGCGTCAAGGGTTGAGCGTCCGCCTCAAGTTCACCCTCAGCTACGCCGGGTTCCTCGTGATCGCGGGCACCTTGCTGCTCGCCGCCGCGTGGGTGTTCCTTCTGCGGGGCAGGTCGAACAGCCTGGACGTCCCCGATCGCTCCGACTTCCTGCGCGTCTTCGACCCGAGCAATTTCGGCCCGGTCGTCTTCGTCCCGGCGGGAATCCTGGCACTGGCGTTCCTGCTGGTGTTCGGTCTCGTGGGCGGGTGGATCCTGGCCGGCCGGATGCTCGCCCCGCTGATACGCATCACCGACGCCACGCGCAGGGTGGCGAACGGACCGCTCTCCTACCGGATCCGCCTGTCGGGCCGCCGGGACGAGTTCCGCGAACTCGCCGACTCCTTCGACGCCATGCTCGCGCAGCTCGAAGCCCACGTCGCCGAACAGCAGCGATTCGCGGCCAATGCCTCGCACGAACTGCGTACCCCGCTGGCGGTCACGCAGGCGCTTCTCGAGGTGGCCCGCAACGATCCTGACTACGAGATGTGCGAGCTTGTCGAGCGCCTCCGCGTGGTCAACGCCCGGGCCATCGACCTCACTGAAGCACTGCTCCTGCTCAGCCGCGCCAACCAGCAGTCATTCGCCAGGGAACCCGTCGACCTGTCCCTCCTGGCGGAAGAAGCCACGGAAACGCTCCTCCCCTTGGCGGAGAAGCAGGGCGTCACCATCGAAACCTCCGGCGACGTGGGCACCACCATCGGCTCACCCGCGCTGCTGCTACAGATGACCACGAACCTTCTGCACAACGCGATCGGCCACAACCTGCCCGAAAAGGGCGTCGTATGGGTGAATACCAGCGTCCGCCCCCACACGGTCGTGCTCACGGTCGAGAACACCGGCGAGAAGCTCACCCCACAGCTGGTCGCGACCCTCACCGAGCCGTTCCAGCGCGGCACCGAACGCATCCACAGCAGCCACGCGGGTGTCGGCCTCGGCCTGGCGATCGTCAAGACCATCACCCAGGCACACGACGGAACCCTCACCCTCACCCCGCGCCCCGCCGGCGGGCTCCGCGTCACGGTGCAGCTGCCCGCCGCGCCAGGGCACACACGGACAGAGGGCGATCGGGCCTGACGAACCTCCCTGCCGGCCGCGGCGGAGGCGCCGTAGCGGTACCAGGCGTGTCCTGCGACCCGGCCCGGACGGTGGCGGCAAGACCCGGTCCGGACGGTGGCGGCAACGATATGCACGCCCCCGCCGTCGACCCCCCCTCACTGTGCACCGTCGCCCAGGCCGGGATCGCGGGGAACTACCGCGGCTGGTGCCCGGACGTGAGCGCGGCGGCGACCTCGTCGAGGCGCGCCCCGCGGGAGGCCTTGAGGAGCACCACATCGCCGGCGGTGATCCGGCCGCGCAGCCACTCGACGGCCTCGGCGTTGTCGGCCAGCGCCACCGCCCGCTCTCCGGCGCCGTCGGCGAGCGGCCGGGCGCCGACCGCGAGCACCACGTCGGCGCGGAAGGCGGCGTACTCCCCGATGGCGTGGTGCTGGGCCTCGCTGTCGTCGCCGAGTTCGAGCATCTCGCCGAGGACGGCGATGCGGCGCTTGCCCTCGATCGCCGCCAGCGTGTCCAGGGCGGCACGGGTCGAGTCGGGGTCGGCGTTGAAGGAGTCGTCGAGCAGCGTTGCGCCGCCGGCGAGGTCGCGTAGCTCCAAGCGCCACTTCGACAGCGCGACCGTGGGCAGCGCCGTCGCGGCCACATCGAGGGGCACTCCGGCCGCCAGGCCCGCGGCCGCGGCCGCCGACGCGTTGAGCGCCTGGTGAGTGCCCACGAGCGGCAGTGTGACCGGAGCCCAGGCGGTGGCGGTCCGCAGGGTGAAGGACGGCCGGGCGAGCCGGTCGAGGACCACGTCGAGCACGCGGACGTCGGCGCGTTCCGTCTGGCCGAACGTCAGCACCGGGCAGTCGGTGAGCGAGCGCATCGCGGCCACCCGGGGATCGTCGGCGTTCAGGACCGCGGTGCCGCCGGGTGCCAGACCCTGCACCAGCTCACCCTTGGCCTGGGCGATCGCCTCGCGCGACCCGAGATGGCTGAGGTGGGCCTGGCCGACGTTGAGGACGACACCGACGTCGGGTGCGACCAGGCCGGTGAGTTTGGTGATGTCACCGATGCGGCGGACACCCATCTCAAGGACGAGGAAACGGGTGTCCTCGGTGGCACGCAGCATGGTGAGCGGCATGCCGAGTTCGTTGTTGAGCGAGCCGGTCGTGGCGATCGTCGGCGCGGAGCTGGACAGGACGGCCGCCAGCAGGTCCTTGGTGCTGGTCTTGCCGCGGGATCCGGTCACCCCGATCACGGTCAGCCGGTCGCGCAGCTGTGCCACGACGTGGGCGGCGAGTGCCTGCAACGCGGCCGTGGCGTCCTCGACGACGACGGTCGGCAGCGCCGTGGGCCGGGAGCCGAGCACGGCCACCGCGCCGGCCCGGCCGGCCTGGTCGGCGTAGTCGTGGCCGTCGGCGTGTTCTCCGGCGAAGGCGACGAAGAGGCCGCCCGGCTCGGCCTGCCGGCTGTCGAGCACGGCCGGGGCGGTCACTGTCACGGCGTCGTCACCCGCGACCGTCCCACCGACTACTGTGGCGATCTCACCGAGGCTGAGCGGGATCATGCCTGGACCGCGCAAGGATCGGTGAAACGCGTCGACAACCGTCCGGTCGCTGTGACGGCGATCGGGGGCGGGCCGACGAGGTAGCGGACGGCAGAGGCTGGTTCGCTGGAATTCATGCCTTCCAGTCAAGGAAGCGTGGTGTTGTCAGCGCGTATGCAGTTTTCGATACGCGGACGATATGTTGCCGACCGACACCCGCGAGAGCACGGCCGTGTCCGGACGGCCGCGATGGCTCGCCCGTGGGGTCGACCGGACTCGCCGACGGTACGAGCACCAGGGCCGACAGCAGCGCCGCTGGCCTGCGGATTCGCCTCGCCGGCACCCGCTACGGGCGGGGCACTCGCCCTTGCAGCGCAAGTCGAGCATCGGCCTGCGCTGCAAGGGGTCGGCAACATATCGTCGGCGTATCAAAAAACGCATACGCGCTGGCAACACCAGGTCCTCTTGACTGGTAGGCATGAGTTCCAGCGGACCGACACGAGCGACGACGTGCCGCACCCGAGCGCCGGTGGCGACCTCACGGACTGTCTCGACAACGGGAATCACCGTTTATGGGTGCGATAAGGACGAGGCCCTTCTCTTCCGAGAAATAGCGCCTCGCTTTGGCGTGGAGCCGACCATCACGAAGGCGGCGGTATCCGAAGCCAATATCGACCTGGCAGTCGGGAACCGATGCATCAGCATCGGCCACAAGACGCGAGTCACGCGTGCCACGCTCAGCGCACTGAGCCGCGTCGGTGTGGAGTATCTCTCCACACGAAGCGTCGGATACAACCACATCGACGTGGGTCACGCGGAACGTGTCGGTATCTCCGTCGGGAACGTGGCGTACTCTCCCGACAGCGTGGCCGACTACACGCTCATGCTGATGCTCATGGCCGTGCGTCACGCGAAGGCCACCATCCGTCGCACCGATGCTCATGACTACCGACTGAGTGAGATACGCGGCAAAGAGCTGCGCGACCTGACTGTCGGAGTGGTCGGCACGGGGCGTATCGGCACAGCGGTCATCGACCGGCTGCGCGGCTTCGGCTGCCACGTGCTGGCGTACGACAACCGCCCCAAGACCGCGGCCGATTACGTGCCGATCGACGAGCTGCTGCGGCACAGCGACATCGTGACGCTGCACACCCCGCTCACCGCGGAAACCCGCCATCTCATCGATCGCCGGCGTATCGGGCAGATGAAACCCGGCGCGTTCATCGTCAACACGGGACGCGGGCCGCTCATCGATACCGAAGCTCTTCTTTGGGCGTTGGAGAGCGGCAGACTCGGCGGCGCGGCCTTGGACGTCCTCGACGGTGAGGAAGGAATCTTCTACACCGACTGCCGGAACAAGCCCATCGGGAACCGCTCGCTGTTGCGACTTCAGGAGCTGCCGAATGTGCTCATCAGCCCGCACACGGCGTATTACACCGACCACGCACTGAGCGACACCATCAGGAACAGTCTCATCAACTGCCTCGACTTCGAAAGCGGGAAAGCATGAACAAGCTGAGGATCGGCATCATCTTCGGGGGCTCTTCCGAGGAACACCCCGTCTCCGTCAAGTCCGCCCGAGAGGTCGCGAAGAACCTCGACGCCGACAAGTACGAGCCGTACTGGATCGGCATAACGCAGTCCGGTGCCTGGCAGCTCTGTGACTCCCCCGGCGCGGACTGGGAGAACGAAGACGCTCGTCCGGTCATGCTGTCGCCCGACCCGAGCGTCCACGGGCTGCTCGTCCTGGAGCAGGAACGATTCGAAGTGGTCCGTCTGGACCTCGTGCTGCCCGTGCTGCACGGCACGCTCGGCGAGGACGGTGCGATCCAGGGCCTGTTGGAGCTTTCCGGAATTCCCTATGTCGGCTGCGACATCCAGAGTTCTGCCATTTGCATGGACAAGTCCCTGACCTACACCGTCGCCAAGAGCGCGGGCATCGCCACGCCGAACTTCTGGGTGGTCACGGAGAACGAGAAGGTCGACGCCGACCAGCTTCCTTACCCGGTGTTCGTGAAGCCGGCCCGTTCGGGCTCGTCCTTCGGTGTCAACAAGGTCGCCGGTGCGGAGGACCTGCCGGGCGCACTGGACGCAGCACGACAGTACGACTCGAAGGTCCTGATCGAAGAGGCCGTGACCGGCAGCGAGATCGGCTGCGCGATCCTGGGGGACCCCTCCGCCCTGATCGCGGGCGAGGTGGACCGCGTAGCGCTCTCGCACGGGTTCTTCAGGATCCACCAGGAGTCCTCACCCGAGACCGGTTCGGACAACTCGACGTTCATCGTTCCCGCCGACATCTCCGAAGAAGCGCGTCAGCTCGTCCAGGAGAGTGCCAAGAACATCTACCGCGCACTGGGCTGCCGGGGGCTCGCCCGTGTGGACCTGTTCCTCCAGGACGACGGCCAGGTGGTACTCAACGAAGTCAACACCTTTCCCGGCATGACCTCCTACAGCCGCTACCCCCGGATGATGGCCGCCGCAGGGATGCCCCTTACCGACGTCCTCGATCGGCTCGTGTCCATCACACTGGACCGGGAAAAGCGATGAACGGTGACTTCGGGTACCTGGACGAGCTGGTGCCCGGCATCCGCTGGGACGCCAAGTACGCCACCCGGGACAACTTCACCGGGCAGCCGGTGGACGGCTACCTGGTGAACCGGATAGTCGGCACCAGAGCCTTGTGCGCAGCCCTGGGGCGGGCACAGGAAAAAGCCGCGACCCATGGCTTCGGCTTGCTCGTCTGGGACGGATACCGTCCGCAACGCGCCGTCGACTGCTTCCGGCGCTGGTCACAACAGCCGGAAGACGGTCGGACAAAGCAGCGCCACTACCCCAACATCGAGAGGTCCGAGCTTTTCGACAAGGGATATGTGGCCGCCAAGTCGGGCCACAGTCGCGGCAGTTCAGTCGACTTGACGCTCTACCACCTTGCCACCGGAGAAAATGCCCGCATGGGTGGTGGCCACGACCTCATGGACTCGATCTCGCATCATGGAGCAGAGGGCATAGAGCCCATCGAAGCGGAGAACCGCGCGTACCTCTGCTCCATCATGGAGGACTGCGGATTTGCTCGCTACGACAGCGAGTGGTGGCACTACACGCTGGAAAGCGAGCCGTATGCAGATGTCTATTTCGACTTTCCCATCACATGACAGAAGCCTCCCTTATGTCTCTCAGTGGGGAAGCCTGGACCGGAACGACGAGGTCGTCATCCAGCGTGCCGCGCCATCGGGTGTCGACGTCTTTCTGAGGCGCACCGATCCGTCGCAACTGCACGACTGGGCCTCCGACGGATACCACTCGCGCGAGGAGTACCTGTTCTGGTCCCGCAAAATCTGCGGCTTGGCCTGCCTGCAATCCCTGCTCCATGGCTGGACGGATGTCCGGCTGCCGATGCGCGAACTCCTCGCGCAGGCCCTCGACTGGGGTTGCTACGTGGTGGAACCCGAGGGCAAGGTCCACGGGCTGATATACCGGCCGTTCATGGCCTGGGTCAGCTCGCAGTTCGGCCTCACATGCCAACTGGTCGAGCGGACACCGCTTCAAGCGTCCGCCCGAGCGGTGCACCCCGGGCAGGTCCTGATCGCTTCGGTGTCTCCTGAGATTCGCGACCCGAGAACCCACGAACCGCGACGGGGAGGGCACCTCGTGCTGATTCACGCGGTCCGCGGCGGGATCGTACGGTTCCATAACCCGTCGGGCTACTCGCACAACGCAGAATCCGCGTCGCTGCCCATCCGCGTCTTCGAGCGGTTCTACGCGGGACGAGGAATCCTGGTCAGCGCGGGAGCGTGAGACCAGGCGAACCGGCCCCGCGCGCGTCGCCACCGGCGGCCACTCGGCGGGGCGCACACAGCCCACGATGAACCTTCCCGACGCGTCGCGTCGGGAAGGAACCCTCGACGCAGACCACCGCCTTCTCCGCCGTCCGCGGCCTGGACCACATGCTCAGTCCAGCCCGCGGCTTCGGCGTGAACCCATCCCGTCACCGCGTCACGGCCGTCGCCGACGCGTGCGATCACGATCACCGAGCAGCGAGCAGTCGCCGCGTACCGGGCGGCAGGCAGTCGCCGCATGACGTAGAGCCCGCCCACAGCCCCCCGGGCTGAGGGCGAGAGTTCCGTCGCGTGCCCGGTGACGCTCTTGACGATCGCTCGGCCAAGGCCCACCCTCACCTGGGCGGGTCGTAGACGCGCGGCGCCCGGCTGAAACGGCTCGGTGAGCCGAAGGCGAGTGCCCGCGGGCCCTTCCCATCCGGATGTGGACCTTCCCGCCCGGATTCCGGTGTACCTCGCGCCGCCCGCGCCCCCAGAGACGATCGAGCAAGAATTCCGGGGCTGCTCCTTTCCCCCTGCGCCATGCGGCGGCAAGCCGACGAGGCCCAGGTCGGGAGGGTGACCGTGGTGGTCAGCCGTGCCGCGGCAGCCGCGCGGCACAGACACCGGCAGATGCGTCCAAGTGCCAGAAGTGTTCAGTTGGACTCACTCGTGGACATCGACGTGATTCAGCACGATTGGGCTCCGCTGGCTTCGTGAGTCGTGTGAGAGGGGCACCTGCGTGGAAATGGTGTTGCGCTACCAGGGGGTGAGGAAGAGCGATGACGATCCCGATCCCTGGCAGACCACGATCCACCCGGGGACGGTGCGCCGCGTGCTCGCCTACTTCCGCCCGCACATCCGCACCGTGGCGCTCTTCGGTGTGGTCGCCACGATGGAGGCGCTTACCGTCGCCGCAACTCCCTTGCTGCTGAGGGAGCTGGTCGACAACGGCATCGTCAAGAACGACCGCGGGGTCGTGATCTCGATGGCGTGCCTCGCCGCCGGCCTCGCCGTGCTCGGCGCGGGGCTGTCGCTGGTGTCCGCCTACATCTCCGGGCGGATCGGACAGGTGATCACCTATGACCTCCGGGTCGAGGCGCTCGACCACGTCCGGCGGCTGCCGCTCGCGTTCTTCACGCGCACCCAGACGGGGGTGCTGGTCGGTCGGCTGCACACCGAACTGATCATGGCTCAGCAGCAGTTCAGCGGCCTGCTGATGGCGGCCACCAGTGCGGTCATGGTCGTGGTGGTGCTGGCCGAGCTGTTCTACCTGTCGTGGCTCGTCGGGCTCATCACGCTGGCGCTGGTTCCGATATTCATCGTGCCCTGGGTCCACGTGGGGCGGGTGATCCAGCGGCGCACCGGACAGCAGATGGACGAGAACACCGGCCTCGGCGGACGGCTCCAGGAGCGGTTCAACGTGCAGGGGGCGATGCTCTCCAAGCTCTTCGGCCGTCCGGACGAGGAGATGGCCGAACTCACGGATCGTGCCGACAGGATCCGCAAGATCGGTGTGAAACTGTCCGTCTGGGGCCGGATGGCCTTCGTGATGATGACGCTGATGGCCTCGCTCGCCACGGCGATCGTCTACGGGATCGGTGGCGGACTCGTACTCGACGGGGCCTTCCAGCTCGGCACGCTGATCGCCATCGCCACCCTGCTCCAGCGGCTGTTCGGGCCGATCACCCAGCTGTCCGGGATGCAGCAGGTCGCGCAGACCGTCGTGGTGAGCTTCTCCCGGGTCTTCGAACTGCTCGATCTGAAGCCGCTGATCCAGGAACGCCCCGACGCGGTCGCGCTCGCGACGAACGTGGCGCCGGACGTCGAGTTCGAGAACGTGTCGTTCCGCTATCCCACCGCGGACGAGGTCTCACTGGCGTCTCTGGAGCATCTGCGGTCCGATCGCGAACGTGGGAAGGTGACGCCGGACGTCCTGCGCGACGTGAGCTTCCACGTGCGGGCCGGCACCCTCACCGCGCTCGTCGGCCCGTCCGGCGCGGGGAAGAGCACCATCACCCACCTGGTGTCCCGGCTGTACGACGCGAACTCGGGGACGGTCCGCGTCGGCGGACACGACCTGCGGGACCTCACCTTCGACTCGCTCCGCGAAACGGTAGGGGTGGTCAGCCAGGACACCTACCTCTTCCACGACACGATCCGGGAGAACCTTCTCTACGCTCGCCCGGACGCCACCGAGGACGAGCTGATCGAGGCGTGCAAAGGGGCCCAGATCTGGGATCTGATCGAGTCCCTCCCCAGTGGGCTCGACACCGTCTCGGGCGACCGCGGCTACCGCATGTCGGGCGGGGAGAAGCAACGACTGGCCATCGCCCGGCTGCTGCTGAAGGCGCCCTCGGTCGTCGTCCTCGACGAAGCCACCGCGCATCTGGACTCCGAGTCGGAGGCTGCCGTCCAGCGGGCACTCAAGACCGCCCTGCGCAGCCGTACCTCGCTGGTGATCGCCCACCGGCTGTCCACGATCCGCGAGGCCGACCAGATTCTCGTGATCGACGGCGGACAGGTCCGCGAGCGCGGGACGCACGAGGAGTTGCTGGCCGAGGGCGGCCTCTACGCCGAGCTTTATCACACGCAGTTCGTCAAGCCGGGAGACAACGGCACCGAGCCCGCCGACATCGGCACCGGGCTCGGGCCGGACATGGCACTCCGGTCGGTGCATCAGGTGGTCCGTGAAGGAGAACGATGAATTCCACAGCGCAAGCCACACCGACGGTGTTGGAGCTGTTCGCCTCGCATGTCGACCGGACGCCCGACGCGGTGGCCGTCGTAGCCGGTGATCAGGTTCTGACGTATCGGCAACTCGATGAGCGGGCGGGCCGGCTGGCCGGGCGCCTGATCAATGGGGGCATCCGCCGCGGCGACCGCGTCGCGGTCATGATGGACCGCTCGCCCGACCTGCTCGTGGCGACGCTCGCCGTATGGAAGGCGGGGGCCGTGTACGTCCCGGTGGACGCCGCCTACCCAGCGAGGCGAGTGGCGTTCATGGTGGCGGACGCCGAAGTGTCCCTGATGGTGTGTTCGGCCGCGGCGCGCGGCGGCGTACCGGACGGGGTCGAGTCGATCGAGGTGGACGCCGCCACGGACGAAGACGCGTGCGACGCGGCGGCCGTCACGGTGCACCCGGGCGATCTGGCCTACGTGATGTACACCTCCGGCTCGACGGGCGCCCCGAAGGGGGTGGCCATCCCGCACCGGAGCCTGGTGGAGCTGGTGGAGAGCCCCGGCTGGGCGATGGAGCCCGGCGACGCGGTCCTCATGCACGCGCCCTACGCGTTCGACGCGTCCATGTTCGAGATCTGGGTGCCGCTGGCGTGGGGCGCCCGCGTGATGATCGCGGAGCCGGGGCCGGTGGACGCCCAGCGCCTGCGGGAGTTGGTCGCGGCCGGGTTGACGCGGGCGTATCTGACCGCCGGGAACTTCCGCGCTGTGGCGGAGGAGTCGCCGGAGTCCTTCGCGGGGCTCCATGAGGTGCAGACCGGTGGTGACCTGGTGCCCGCGCACGCGGTGCGCAGGGTGCGGGAGGCCTGCCCCCGAGCGCGGATCCGGCACCTGTACGGCCCGACCGAAGCGACCGTGTGGGCGACGTGGCACGTGCTCGAGCCAGGTGACGAGATGGGCCCGACGCTGCCGATCGGGCGGTCCCTGCCGGGCCGCCGGGCTCATGTGCTCGACGAGTCGCTGCGGCCCGTGGGCCCGGGTGTGGTCGGTGAGCTGTACCTCTCCGGTGCCGGTCTGGCGGACGGCTATCTGAACCGGCCGGGTCTGACCGCGGAGCGGTTCGTGGCGGATCCGTTCGCACCCGATAGCGCCTCCGAGGGCGGTGGCGGTCAGGTGACGGGCGGACGGATGTACCGGACCGGGGACCTCGCCCAGTGGACCGCGGACGGTGAGCTGCTGTTCGCGGGCCGGGTCGACCACCAGGTGAAGATCCGCGGGTACCGGATCGAGCCCGGCGAGATCGAGGCCGCGCTGACGGCCCAGCCGGGCATCGACGACGCCGTACTGGTGGCGATCGACGGGCGCCCGATCGGTTACGTGGTGGCGGACAGGGACGCGGATCCCGATCTCATCCGCGAGCGTCTCGGGGCCGAACTGCCGGAGTACATGATTCCGGCCGCTGTCATCGTGCTGGACGCACTCCCCCTGACCGCCAACGGCAAGGTGGACCGAGCGGCTCTGCCCGCGCCCGAGTTCGCGGCGAACGCAACCGGCCGCGAACCGGTGACCGAGCCGGAGCGTGTGCTGTGCGATCTCTTCGCCGAGCTGCTCGGCCTGGAGCGAGTCGGGGTCGACGACGGCTTGATCCAGTTGGGCGGAGACTCGATCATCGCGATGCGCATGGCGGCACGCGCGGTCAAGGCGGGCCTGCTGCTGACACCCGCCCAGATCCTGGAGGAGCAGACGCCCGCACGCCTGGCGGCCGTCGCGCGTGCCGTACCCGCTGATCGCCCCGCCGACCAGCCGCTGATCGCCCTGACCGCGCAGGACGAGGCGGACCTGGCGACCGCCCACGCGGAGGCGGAGGAGATCTGGCCGCTGGCACCGCTCCAGGAGGGGTTGCTCTTCCAGTCGACCCTCGACGATCAGGGCCCCGGTGACCAGGGCCGCGACATCTACCAGGTGCACTGGCTCGTGGAGCTGAGCGGACCGCTGGACGTCCCCCGGCTGCGGGCCACGTGGGAAGCGATTTTCGCTCGGCACCCCCAGCTTCGGCCCAGCTTCCATCGGCTCCCGTCGGGCAAGGCGGTGCAGGTCGTCCACCGGCACGTCACCTTGCCGTGGCAGGAGGTGGATCTGACGGGTGCCGACGATGTCGACGCGGCCGTCGACGCCCTGGTCGTACGGGAACAGAAGAACCGGTTCGATCTCGCCGAGCCCCCCCTGGCCCGGCTGGTGCTGATGCGCGTCGCCGAGGACCGGCACCGCCTGCTGGTCGTCATTCACCACACGCTCATCGACGGCTGGTCGGTGGCGGTCATCCTCAACGAGGCGGCCGAGGCGTACGCGGCAGGCGGGCAGCTCCCGGAACGGGCGGGCTCAGCCTCCTACCGGGACTACCTGGCCTGGCTCGACCGGCAGGACAAGGACGCGGCACGCGCGGCCTGGCGGGCGGAGCTGTCCGGTCTGGGCGAGCCGGCGCTGGTCGCGACAGCGGCCCCCGTGGCGGACTACGACCACCACGTCGTCCACCTGCCCACGGATCTCCACACCCGGCTGACGCGGCTGGCCCGCGACCACGGCCTGACGCTGAACACGGTGGTACAGGGCGCCTGGGCGATGGTTCTGGCGCGGCTTCTGCGCCGGACCGACGTGGTCTTCGGCGCCACGGTCGCCTGCCGTCCCGCGCAGCTCCCGGGTGTGGAGTCGATGCCGGGCCTCATGATGAACACGGTGCCGGTCCGGGTGCCCCTGGACGGCGGCCAATCAGTCATCGACATGCTCACCGAGGTGCAGCGCCGGCAGGCGGCCCTGATCCCGCACCAGCACCTGGGGCTGCCGGAGATCCAGAAGGCGGCCGGCGCCGGCGCGACCTTCGACACGTTGCTGGTGTTCGAGAACTATCCGCGCGAGTTCGCGGGCCAGTTCACGTATCTGGGCACGGTCGAGGGGACCCACTATCCGCTGACCCTCGGCATCATCCCGGGAGATCACTTCCGGATCCAGCTCAGCTACTGGCGCGGGCAGATCCGGGAGAGCGTCGCGGAGTCGGCGCTCCAGTGGTTCGTCGACGCGCTCGCCACGCTGGTCGCCGACCCGTCCGGATCGGTGGGGCGGATCGGCATGGCCGAGGGCCACGCGCATGAGCCGGCCCCGGCGTTGGCGGCGGGGGAGACCTTGCCGGCCCTGGTGAGGCGGGTGGTGAGGGAGCGCCCGCATAACGTGGCGGTGGTGGACGCCGAAGGTGAGCTGTCGTTCGGGCAGCTGTGGGACCGGGCGGTGGAATTGGCCGCTGTGCTGCGGAACCGCGGGGTCGGGCCGGAGCACCGGGTGGGCGTGGTGGTGGACCGGTCATCGTGGTGGCTGGTCGGGATACTGGGCGTGTCCTTGGCGGGCGGCGCGTTCGTTCCGGTGGACCCGGCCTATCCCGCCGAACGCGTCAAGTGGATTCTGGACGATGCCGATCCGGTGTCGGTGGTATGCGTCGGAACCACCCGGCCGGCCGTGCCCGAGGAGTTCGCGGATCGCCTGGTGGTGATCGGCGAGACCGATCCGGCGGAGGGCTCGGACGCGGAATTGCCGCAGGCGGGCCCGGGTGACGCGGCGTACGTGATGTACACGTCGGGGTCGACGGGCGCTCCGAAGGGGGTCGTCGTCTCCCACACGGGGCTCGGCAACCTCGCGGCGGCGCAGATCGACCGCTTCGGCGTGACGCCGTCCTCACGGGTCCTGCAGTTCGCGGCGCTGGGCTTCGACGCCATGGTGTCCGAGGTGCTGATGGCGTTGCTGTCCGGGGCGACGCTGGTCATGGCGCCGGCGCGGGATCTGCCGCCGCAGGTGTCGCTGACCGAGGCGCTGGAACGGTGGCAGGTCACGCACGTGACGGTTCCGCCGTCGGTGCTGGGCACGGTCGACGTCTTGCCGGACGAGTTGCAGACGGTGGTGGTGGCGGGGGAGGCCTGTCCGCCGAGCCTGGTGGACCGCTGGTCGGAGGGGCTGCGGCTGATCGACGCCTACGGCCCGGCCGAGGCCACGGTGTGCGCGGCGATGAGTACGCCGTTGACGGCGGGCCGGGACGTGGTCCCGATCGGGACGCCGATCGCGGGGGGCCGCTGCTATGTGCTCGACGCGTTCCTGCTGCCCTTGCCGCCGGGGATCGTCGGTGAGCTGTACGTGGCCGGAATCGGGTTGGCCCGCGGCTACCTGGGCCGCGCGGGGCTGACGGCGGAACGGTTCGTGGCTGATCCGCTCGCCCCTGGCGAACGGATGTACCGGACAGGGGATCTGGCGTACTGGACGAGCCAGGGCGACCTTGTGTTCGCCGGACGGGCCGACGACCAGGTCAAGGTCCGGGGGTTCCGGATCGAACCCGGCGAGATCGAGTCCGCTCTGGCCGACCACCCAGGGGTCTCCCAAGCCGCGGTGACCGTCCGCGCGGACCGACTGCTGGCCTACGTCTCACCCAGCGACATCGATCCGCACGCGGTGCGCGAGGGGCTCGCCTCCCGGCTGCCACAGCACATGGTGCCCACGGCGGTGATGGCGCTGGACGCCCTGCCGGTGACGGCGAACGGGAAGATCGACCGGGGCGCGCTGCCGGACCCCGACTTCGCCGCCGCGACCGCGGGACGGGAGCCGGTCACGGAGACCGAGCGGGTGTTGTGCGGCCTCTTCGCCGAGGTCCTCGGCATCGACCGGGTCGGTGCGGACGACAGCTTCTTCGAACTGGGCGGCGACTCGATCCTCTCGATGCAGCTGGCGTCGCGGGCGCGGCATACCGGTTTGACGTTCACCTCGCGGGACGTCTTCGAGTGCAGGACACCGGAGCGGCTCGCGCAGCTGACGGCCCGATCGGCGCTGCCGCACAGTGATCATGCCCCCGCGGCCGACGGTGTAGGTGGCGTCGCGTGGACGCCGGTCATGCGGATGCTGGGGGACGGGGTCGTGGGCGCGGGGTTCGCCCAGTGGGCGGCGGTGGGCGCGCCGCAGGACTTGACGGAAGACGTGCTGGCGGCCGGCCTCGCGGCGCTGGTGGATTCCCACGACATGTTGCGTCTGCGGACGGAGCCGGGGCGGCTGGTGGTGGGCGAGCCCGGGTCGGTGGACCCGGCCGGGTTGGTCACCCGCGTGGAGGCCGCAGGACGTCCGCTGGATGAGGCCGTGGAGGACGCCGCACGGGAGGCGGTGGCGCGGCTCGACCCCGCTGCGGGTGTGATGGTGCAGGCGGTATGGGTGGACAGGGGCCCGGACCGGCTGGGCCGGGTGGTGCTGGTGGTGCATCACCTGGCGGTCGACGGAGTGTCGTGGCGGGTCCTGCTGCCGGACCTCCAGGCCGCCTGCGAGGCGGTGGCCGCCGGGCGGGACCCGGTGGTGGAACCCGCAGGGGTGTCGTTCAGGCGGTGGGCAGGCCTGCTGGAGGAGTGGGCGGTCTCCGAGGAGCGGGTCGGCGAGTTGCCGGCGTGGAAGGCCATCGTCGGCCAGGAGGACCAACCGGTCGCCGCGCCCGAGCTGACCACAGGCCGGGACACGGACGGTGTGGTGCGCTCGCGGTCCTGGGTCGCGCCGAAGGCGGACACGTCCGTGCTGGTGGGACGGGCACCGGGAGTGTTCCACTGCGGGGCGCATGAGGTCCTGCTGGCCGGGCTGGCCGGCGCGGTGGCCCGGTGGCACGGCGTGGACGCGCTGTTGGTGGACGTGGAAAGCCATGGCCGTCATCCCGTCGACGGGATGGATTTGTCCAGGACAGTGGGCTGGTTCACCAGCGTGCACCCGGTGCGGCTTGATGTGGCGGGGATCGACCTCGCCGATGCGCTCACCGGTGGTTCGGCGGCCGGACGCCTGCTGAAGGCGGTCAAGGAACAGTCGCGGGCGGTGCCCGGCGATGGGCTCGGCTACGGGTTGCTGCGCTATCTCAACGGTGAGACCGGACCGGTTCTCGCGGCATTGCCCTCGCCCCAGATCGGGTTCAACTACCTGGGCCGGTTCGCTGCGGGGGACCAGAACGACGGGCGGGCGTGGCAGCTGGCCGGGGACATCGGCAGTTCGATGGACGCGAGCACGGAACTGCCGCACGCGGTGGACGCCAACGCGATCGTCCAGGACCTGCCGGACGGCCCGCAGCTGACGCTCACGCTGGAATGGCCCGACGGTCTGCTCGACGAGGCCGAGATCGAACGACTGGGCCAGCAATGGCTGGACATGCTGTCCGGGCTGGCCCGCCAGGCGGCTGACTCTGCCGCAGGCGGACACACCGCGTCCGACTTCGCCCTCGTCGACCTGGAGCAGCACGAGATCGAGGCCCTTGAGGCCGAACACTCGGGTGCCGGTGGCTTGGCCGAGGTGCTGCCGCTGTCCCCGTTGCAGCACGGCCTGGCCTTCCACGCCGGCTTCGTGGGCGACGGAGTCGACGTCTACACCGGACAGGCGGTGCTGGACCTGACCGGCCCGCTGGACATGCCGCTGCTGCGGAAGTCGGTGCGCGGGCTGCTGGACCGGCACGCCAATCTCCGTGCCGGCTTCCGGCACAGCGCCGCCGGGGTCCCCTACCAGGTGATCGCCGGCACCGTGGAGGTGCCGCTGACCCAGGTGGACGTGACGGAATCGGCAGACCCGCAGGCCGAAGCGGAGGTGGTGGCCGCGGCAGAACGGGCGAAGCCGTTCGAACTCGCCCGGCCCCCGCTGCTGCGGTTCATGGTGATCGTGGTGGGGCCGGACCAGTACCAGCTGGTACTGACCTCTCACCACATCCTGCTCGACGGCTGGTCGATACACCTGCTGCTGGATGAACTGTTCCAGCTGTACGACAACGGAGCGGATCCGCTCGCGCTGGCGCCGGTGACACCGTACGGGCAGTACCTGGCCTGGTTGAGCAGAACCGATCGGGACGCTGCGAGCACCGCGTGGCGCGAGGCCCTGGCCGGCTTGCCCGAGCCGACTCTGGTCGCGGCGGACCGGCTGGTGCCGGTCCAGATGTCCGAACAGATATGGGGCGCGCTGGACGAGACGTCCTTCGAGGCTGTGGCGGCGAGGGCCCGCGAGTTCGGCGTCACGGTCAGCACACTGCTACAGGCGGTGTGGGGAGTGGTCCTCGGGGCGATGACCGGTCGCGACGACGTGGTGTTCGGCTCGGTGGTGTCCGGGCGCTCGGCCGAGCTTCCCGGGATCGACACCATGGTCGGACTCTTCATCAACACCGTCCCGGTCCGGGTACGGATGGAGCCGCAGCACACCTTCACCGAACTGACGCGGCGCTTGCAGAGCGAGCAGACAGCGCTGCTGACCCATCACCACCTCGGGCTCGCCGACATCCAGCAGGCCGTCGGGCTCGGGCAGCTCTTCGACACCCTCTTCGTCTACGAGAACTACCCCAAGCCCGCCGCGCCCGATGACGCGGCCGCCGGCGCGGAACCGGATCGGCTGCGTGTGCAGGGCGTGACGGACGCCGACTCCACCCACTATCCCCTGGCACTGACGGCCATCCCGGGCGACGGCCTGCAACTGCGCCTCGAACGCCAGCCCGAGCTGGTCACCGCCGCGCAGGCCGATGCCGTACTGGATCGGTTCACGCAGGTGCTCGAAGCCCTCGTCGCCGCTCCGCGGGTGCCGCTGTCCGTGGTGCCGATCCTGACCGATGCCGAGCGGCGACAGCTGCGGGCGTTCAATGACACCGCGGTGGAGGTGCCGGCCCAGACGCTGCCGGAGATGTTCGCCGCGCGGGTCGCCGCCACCCCTGAGGCGACCGCGGCGGTCTTCGAGAACCAGTCGCTGACCTACGCCCAGCTCGACACCCGCGCCAACCAGTTCGCCCACTGGCTCATCGACCACGGCGTCGGAACCGAGGACCGGGTCGCGATCATGCTGCCCCGCTGCCTGGAACTGGTGGTCACCGTCCTCGGTGTCACCAAAGCCGGCGCCGCCTGGCTGCCCATCGACGCGAACTACCCCCAGGCGCGCATCGACTACATCCTCGCCGACGCGCGACCGGCGGTCGTGGTGGACGAGTCGGTGGTGCGTGCGGTCAGCGGATACCCCACCGATCCGGTGCGGTCGCGGGCAGTGCCCGAAAATGCGGCCTACCTCATCTACACCTCCGGCTCCACCGGAAAACCCAAGGGCGTCGTGCTCACCCACACCGGCTTGGCCAGTCTGGCCAACAGCCTGGCCGAGCGCCTTGATCTGACCACCCGGAGCCGGGTTCTGGCCTTGGCGTCGCCGAGTTTCGACGTCTCGGTGCTGGAACTGCTCATGGCCGTCGGTGGCGGTGCGGCACTGGTGGTTCCGCCCGAGGGTGTGGTGGCCGGTGGAGAGCTGGCCGAGGTGCTGGCGAGCCGGGAGATCAGCCATGCGCTGATCCCGCCCCCGTGCTGGCCACCGTTCCCGCATCACCCGACTGGGTACTGCCGTGCCTGGTACTGGGCGTGGCGGCGTGTCCTCCTGAACTCGTGCACCGGTGGACGCCCGGGCGCCGGATGATCAACACCTATGGGCCGACCGAGGCCACGATCGCCATGACGATCGGCCGGGACATTCCGGACGGTGATGAGATTCCGCCGATCGGGTATCCGACCGCGAACACCCGGGCGCTCGTCCTGGATGCGTGGATGCGGATGGTGCCACCGGGTGCGGTGGGCGAGTTGTACATAGCCGGTGTGGGTGTGGCGCGGGGGTATCTGGGCCGAGCGGGGTTGACCGCGGCTCGATTCGTAGCCGATCCGTTCGGCTCGGGTGAGCGGATGTATCGGACCGGGGACCTGGTCTGGTGGAACCCGGAAGGGGAGCTGGTCTTCGTCGGTCGTGTCGACGACCAGGTGAAGGTGCGCGGCTTCCGCATCGAGCCGGGTGAGGTCGAGGCGGCGCTCCTGGCGCAGGAGTCGGTGGGGCAGGCGGTGGCGGTGGTCCGCGCCAGTCATGCCGGCGAACGGCTGGTGGGGTACGTGACCCCTGCCGGGGAGGCCGCGGTGGACGCCGTGGCGGTGCGCGAGGGCGTGGCGGCCCGGTTGCCGGAGTACATGGTGCCGGCGGCGGTGGTGGTGCTCGACGCGCTGCCCGTGACAGCGAACGGGAAGGTCGACCGCAAGGCGCTGCCGGAGCCCGACTTCAGCGGACGCGTCTCCGACAGGGAGCCGGTCACCGAGGTCGAACGGATGCTGTGCGATCTGTTCGCCGAGGTGCTCGGGCTGCCGCGGGTCGGTGCGGACGACAGCTTCTTCGAGCTGGGCGGGGATTCGCTTCTCTCGATGCAGCTGGCGGCGCGGGCCCACCGTGACGGCATGGTCTTCGGCCCGCGGGAGGTGTTCGAGCACCGGACGCCGGCGGGCATCGCGACGATCGTGCAGCTGGGCACGGATGACCCTGGTGCGGGCGCGGAGATCCCGTCCGGCGTCGACCTCCTCGACCTGGACCAGGAGGAGATCGACGCATTCGAGGCCGAGTTCAACCACCAGTGAGACCTGCCCTGCTCCTCTGACGACACGCTGTGCGCGGCTCTCACCCACGTATGGGTGAGCGGCCGCGCCCGGCGGGCGCTACCACTCCGCTTCGGCGGAGGTCCGATCCCTGCGGGGCCTCGGCCACCGTCCGGCCTTGCGCGTGTTGCCGCCCACCGTCCAGGGCCCCGATCGACGGGCGCCCGGTCCCGGGCCCCTGCTCATACTGATCAACCGAAGGAATGGATGTGGCCGTGATGCACTCCGCACTGGTGATCGGCACAGGTCTGATGGGTACGTCGGTGGCGCTGGCGCTGCGGGCGCGCGGCCTGACCGTGTACCTCAGGGACGTCGACTCGGCGGCTGCCCGGACGGCCGCGTCGCTGGGCGCCGGTACGGTGCAGCCGCCCACGGAGACCGTCGACCTGGCGATCGTCGCGGTGCCGCCGCCGCTCGTCGGCAAGGTCCTTGCGGACGCGCAGGGCGCGCGCCTGGCGCGGCACTACACGGACGTGGCGAGCGTGAAGGCGGAGATGCAGCACGACGTCATCGCCCTCAACTGCGACACCTCGTGCTACGTGGGCGGGCACCCCATGGCAGGTGCGTCGCGCAGCGGCCCGCTGAAGGCTCGGGGCGACCTCTTCGAGGGCCGCACCTGGGCGCTGACGCCGACGGCGGACACCGATACCGAGACGCTCAACACGGCACTGGAGCTGGTGACGCTGTGCGGCGCTGTTCCCGTCCTGATGGAGGCGGCGGCACACGACCGCGCGGTGGCGCTGGTGTCCCACGCGCCCCACGTGGTGGCGAGCCTGGTCGCCATGCGCCTGGAAGGCGCCGAGGAACGTGAGGTGAGCCTGGCGGGTCCGGGGCTGCGGGACCTGACCCGGATCGCGGAAGCCGACCCCCAGCTCTGGCTGGACATCCTGGGCGGCAACGCCGCGGTCGTGGCGGACCTCCTGGACGAACTGGGCGCCGACCTGAGCGAGATGGTCGCCGGGCTGCGCGCCATGGCGGCGACGGACGAGGCCAAGCGCAGCAGCGGCATGAAGACGGTCGGGACCATGCTGCGCAGGGGGGTGTCGGGCCGCAGCCGCATCTCCGGTAAGCACGGGCCGCAGCCTGAGCGGTTCGAATCGGTGACCGTGATGATCGGCGACCAGCAGGGCGAACTGGCACGTCTGCTGACGGACGCGGGCCGCGCCGACGTCAACATCGAGGACATCCGCATCGAGCACGCCACCGGCCGGCAGGCAGGCCTGGTCCATGTCAGCGTCGCTCCCGGCATGTCGGCACCGCTGCGGGAAGCCCTGCGGGCCGACGGCTGGCACGAGCGCTGAGCGCCGGCCGCGGCCCGCTGTGCGGCTCGCCCCGCAGGCGGCCCGTGTTCCGCCGGTTCAGGGTCCGTTGAGCGGGTCCGCAGGGTCTCGACGCCCTCGGCCCTGGTAGCGGCGGTACAAGCCGTCGTACGCCTGCCGAATGCTCCCGAAGTACCGGCGGGACATAGTCACGTTGCCGGTGGCCTCTTCGGCGTGGAGTATGAAGGCCAGGCGCCGCCTGGCGCACGTGTATTGAGCGACGGCGATCGAGCGACCGTCTCCGGTGTGACTGGACATGTTGTCTGGGATTGCCCGTCAGGCGGATGATTCTTCCGTGCGGCACGTTCCGCATTCGACGTCGACCTCCTCGACCTGGTTCAGGGCGAGTTTGAGGAATTCACGGTTTAGTTCGACGACCAACGTCAAGCCCATAGCTGATTAAGGGAGACATTGATGGCCCAGTCGCGGATCGAAGACATTTGGCCGCTGTCGCCACTACAGGCTGGGTTGCTCTTCCACGCGGTGTACGACGGAGAAGGGCCCGACGTCTACATAGGCCATTGGATCCTGGAACTGGACGGGCCGGTGGACGCGGCCAGGCTGCGCGCGGCATGGGAGGCGCTGCTGACCCGGCACGCTCCGCTTCGGGCCTGCTTCCGGCAGCGCAAATCGGGTGAGACGGTGCAGATCATCGTCAAGGAGGTGGAACTGCCGTGGCGGGAGGTCGACCTCTCCCACCTCGACGACCCCACCGAGGCCGTGCGGGAGCTGGCCGAGGAGGATCGGACGAAACGATTCGACCTCGCACAGGCGCCGTTGCTGCGGCTGACCTTGATCCGCCTCGACGACCGTACGCACCGACTGGTGATGACCTGCCACCACACGATCATGGACGGCTGGTCGTTGCCGGTCGTGGTCAACGAGCTGTCCAAGCTGTACCCGGCCGGCGGCGACCCGCTGGCCCTGCCCGCGGTGACCTCGTACCGGGACTACCTCGCGTGGCTGAGCAGGCAGGACAAGGAGAGGGCACTGGCGGCCTGGGTGGCGCGGCTGCGCGGTGCCGAGGAGCCGACGCTGGTGGCGCCCGCCGACCCGGGGCGAGCCCCCGGCGTGCCGGACAGCGTCGAGGTCGAGCTGTCCGAGGCCCTCACGCGCTCGCTGGACGAACTGGCCCGGGGCCATGGGCTGACGCTGAACACCGTGGTGCAAGGCGCGTGGGCGATGGTCCTGTCACGCCTTGCGGGCCGGACGGACGTGGTCTTCGGGGCGGCGGTGTCGGCGCGCCCGCCGGACCTGCCCGGCGTCGAGGAGATGGCGGGACTGTTCCTCAACACCGTTCCGGTACGCGTGCAACTGCGCGGCTCCACGCCGGTCATGGAGCTGCTTGCGGAATTGCAGAGGCGGCAGTCGGCGCTCATACCTGACCAGTTCGTGGGGCTGGTGGACATCCAGCAGGCGGCCGGTCCCGGCGCGGTCTTCGACACCTTGATCGTCTTCGAAAAGTTCCCCAACAAGCCCGCCGAATCGGACTCCGAGGGAAATTTTGGCATCCGAATACATCAAGGCCGGGTAGCCGCCCACTATCCGCTGACGCTTGTCTGCGTCCCCGGCGCGTCGATGCTCTTCAAACTCGACTATCTGACGGAAATCTTCGACCGGGCCACAGCATTCACCATCGTCGAGCGATTGAAGGAGGTCCTGCGTCAGCTGACGGATGCGGGCGACCTGACGGTGGCCGAAGTCGATGTGACCAGCGCGGCCGAGCGCGATGTGGTGGTCGACGAATGGGGTACGGCAGCCGCCACGATGCCGGGCCGGCCGGCCCCGGAGCTGTTCGACCGCCAGGTGGAGCGCCGCCGCGACAAGGCAGCGCTCGTCGACGGTGATCGGGAGATGTCGTACGAGGAACTGGCCGAGCACGCGGAGCGTCTCGCCGGCTATCTGCGCAGCAGGGGAGTCCAGCGCGGGGACCGGGTGGCCGCGGTGATGGACCGGTCACCCGAGCTGATCGCGACACTGCTCGCGGTGTGGAAGGCAGGAGCGGCGTACGTCCCCGTGGACCCCGCCTACCCGGCGGAACGCTTGAAGTTCATGCTCGCGGACGCGGAGCCGGCGGCAGTGGTGTGCGCGGAAGCGTACCGAGGTGTCGTCCTTGACGGAGGGCTCGACCCGATCGTCCTGGACGACGTCCGGACGCGGCAGGCGGTCGCGGAGAGCACCCGTCTGTCCGTCGGCGTGGACGCTGACGACCTCGCCTACGTGATGTACACGTCGGGGTCGACGGGCACACCGAAGGGCGTCGCCGTGTCGCACGGCAACGTCGCGGCGCTGGCCGGGAACCCGGGATGGGCGATCGGCCCTGATGACGCCGTGCTGATGCACGCCTCGCACGCCTTCGACATCTCCCTGTTCGAGCTGTGGGTGCCCCTGCTGTCGGGCGCCAGGGTGGTGCTGGCCGGACCGGGCGCGGTGGATGGCGAGGCTCTGGCCGGATATGTGGCCGGTGGTGTCACGGTCGCCCATCTGACCGCGGGGACCTTCCGGGTGGTGGCCGAGGAGTCACCGGAGTCACTCACCGGTCTGCGCGAGGTGCTGACCGGCGGGGACGCCGTGCCGCCCGCGGCGGTGGAGCGGGTGCGGCGCGGCAGCCCTGACGTACGGGTGCGGCATCTCTACGGCCCGACGGAGACCACGCTCTGTGCCACGTGGTGGCTGCTCGAACCCGGCGAAGCGACGGGATCAGTGCTGCCGATCGGACGACCGCTTTCGGGACGGCGAACCTACGTCCTCGACGCGTTCCTGCGACCGGTGCCTCCGGGCGTGGTGGGCGAGCTGTACGTCGCTGGAGCCGGTGTGGCGCAGGGCTATCTCGGTCGTGCGGCCTTGACGGCGGAGCGGTTCGTCGCTGATCCGTTCGCTCCCCGCGACGCCTCCGCGGGGGGCGGCGGCCGGGTGGCAGGCGAGCGCATGTACCGGACCGGGGACCTGGCGTACTGGACGGACCAGGGCGCGCTGGCGTTCGCCGGACGTGCCGATGACCAGGTCAAGATCCGCGGATATCGAGTGGAGCCCGGCGAGATCGAGGTGGCCCTCGCCGGCCTGCCCGGCGTCGCCCAGGCCGTCGTGTCCGTACGCGACGAGCACCTGATCGGTTACGCGGTCGCCGAAGCGGGGCACGACGTCGACCCGGTGCGGCTGCGCGAGCAACTCGCGGAGACGCTGCCCGAATTCATGGTTCCGGCCGCGGTCCTGGTGCTGGACCAACTGCCGTTGACAGTCAACGGAAAGGTGGACCGGCAGGCCCTGCCCGACCCGGACTTCGCCGCGAAGGCGGTCAGCCGGGAGCCGGAGACGGAGGCCGAGCGCATCCTGTGCGGAGTGTTCGCCGAAGTCCTCGGCCTGGAACGGGTCGGGGTCGAGGGCAGCTTCTTCGAGCTGGGCGGGGACTCGATCTCGTCCATGCAGGTGGCCGCCCGTGCGCGACGCGAGGGGATCTTCCTCACCCCGCGGCAGATATTCGAGCACCGGACCCCCGAGCGACTCGCGGCACTGACACAAGAGGCCCTGGCGACCCGCGTACGGGACCGCTCCGAGGCGGTCACAGGCGTGGGAGAGATCCCCTGGACGCCGGTGATGCGCGCCCTCGGGGATGCTGCGGCGCGCCCTGACTTCGTGCAGGCGAAAGTCGTCGTCACCCCGGCGGACCTGAGTCCGGATGCCCTGGTGAGTGCCCTGCAAGCGGTGCTGGACGTGCACGATCTGCTGCGGGCACGGGTGACACCTGACGGACGGCTGTACGTGGCCGAGCGCGGCGCGGTGGACGCGGCCGGCCTGGTCACGCGGGTACCGGCCGGGACCGCGGACCTCGATGAGCTGGCCGAGCACCAGGCCAGGACGGCGGCCGGCACGCTGGACCCGTCGGCGGGGATCATGGTGCGGGCGGTGTGGGTCGACGCCGGAAGCGACCGGCCGGGCCGGTTGGCTCTGGTGGTGCATCACCTGTCGGTCGACGCGGTCTCGTGGGGAATCCTGCTGCCGGATCTGCGGTCGGCGTACGACGCGGTGACCTCCGGCGAGCTTCCTGCCCTCGAACCCGCGACGACCTCGTACCGGCACTGGGCGCGGCGGCTGACCGAGCAGGCGTCGAGCGAGAGCACGATCGCTGAAGTCGATTACTGGGTCGCCGTACTGGATGGTGCGGATGCGTCCGCCGTACTGGACGGTGCAGAGTCGTCCGCTGTACTGGATGGTGCGGATGCGTCCGCCGTACTGGACGGTGCGGATTCGCCCCTCGAAACGCAGCCCGGGCAGTCGCACTCGTGGTCATCGACACTGTCCGGAGCCACGGCGCGCAGTCTCGTGGCCCGGCTGCCGCAGGCTTTCCACTGCGGGATCCACGAAGTCCTGCTGGCGGGCCTCGGGGGTGCGATGGCGCGCCGGAGCGGCGCCGGCGCCGGGATCCTCGTGGACGTGGAAGGCCATGGCCGCCATGCCGCCGACGGTGAGGACCTGTTGCGGACCGTGGGCTGGTTCACCAGCGTCCACCCCGTCCGGCTCGACATCTCCGATGTCGACCTTTCCGCCGCGGCCGGGCAGCTGCTGAAGACTGTGAAGGAACAGGTCCGCGCCGTCCCCGGCGACGGCATCGGCTACGGGCTGTTGCGCCATCTCAACCCCGATACCGGGGCCGTGCTGGCCGCGTTGCCGTCCCCGCAGATCGGCTTCAATTACTTCGGCCGGTCCAGCCTCGCCGCCGAGGACACCCCGTGGCAGGGGTGCGAAGAGTCGCTCGGCGGCGGTCCTGAAATGTTCGCTGCCCACCCGGTGGAGGTCTCCGCGGACGTTCAGGACACCCCCGCCGGACCCCGGCTGAGGCTGGCCGTCCAGGGCAGGGACCTCGACCCCGCCACGGTGGAGCGGCTCGGCGAGGCATGGCTGGAGATGCTGACCGGCTTCGCGGCGCTGGCCGAGGAACCCGACGCCGGCGGGCACACCCCGTCCGACTTCGATCTCGTCGAGCTGACGCGGCAGGACGTGGCGGAGCTGGAGGCCGCGGCACCAGGGCTGACGGACGTCTGGCCCCTGTCACCGCTCCAGGAAGGCATGCTCTTCGAGCGGGCCGTCGACGAGGACGGCGTCGACGTCTACCAGAGCCAGCGCATCCTCGACCTCGACGGACCGGTCGACGCACAACGGCTGCGTGCGGCGTGGCAACGCCTCGTCGCCCGGCACGAGTCGCTCCGGACGAGCTTCCACCAGCTCGGATCCGGCGAGACGGTGCAGGTCGTGGAGGGCGAGGTCGAGGTCCCATGGCGTGAGGCCGATCTGTCGCACCTCGACGGGGCCGCCGCGGCGGCGGAGGTCGACCGCCTGCTCAGGCAGGACCAGGCAGAGCGGTTCGACGTGACCAAGGCACCGCTGCTCCGGCTGTCGCTGATCCGTCTCGGCCAGAGCACGCACCGGCTCGTCGTGACGTCGCATCATGTCGTCCTGGACGGCTGGTCCACACCGATCGTCCTGGGCGAGATGTCGACGGGCTACGCGGACGGACAGGGCTCGTCGACGCCACCGTCCTACCGGGACTACCTGGCGTGGCTCCGCCGCCAGGACGAGCAGGCGTCACGAGCGGCGTGGCAGTCCGAACTGGCCGGGTCGGACGAACCGACCAGGATGGACGCCGACGCGGACAAGTCGATGGTCATGCCGGACGGGCATGCCGAATGGCTGCCCGAAGAGGCGACGCGGGCGCTCACCGGCTTCGCACGTGGCCACGGACTGACGTTGAGCACGATCGTGCAGGGCGCGTGGGCGCTGGTGCTGGCACGCCTCGCGGGCCGGACGGACGTGGTGTTCGGGTCCGTGGTGTCGGGGCGCCCCGCGGACGTCCCGGACGTCGAGCGGATGGTGGGGATGTTCATCAACACCGTCCCGGTACGTGTGCGGCTCGAAGGCAGCCGGCCCGTACTCGACATGCTGCATGACTTGCAGAGCCGCCAAGCGGCGTTGACGGAGCACCAGTACCTGGGGCTGTCGGAAATCCAGCGCCTCGCGGGAACGGGCGCGATCTTCGACACCCTCGTGATGGTCGTGAACTACCCCGACGACGCCCCTGGTCCTGAGGGCGACGGTGGTTTCGCCATCAACTCCATCCGCACCCGGACCGGTACCAGCTACCCGCTGACGATGAGCGTCTCTCCCGGGAACCGCTTGCGGATCGACGTGGCCTACCGCCCCGATCGGGTCGACCGGGAAACGGCCACCGAGGTCACCAGGCAGGTCGTACGGGTCATCGAACGGATGGTGGCGCAGCCCTCGCTTCCGGTGGGCCGCCTGGCCGTGACGGACGAATCGACGCGTGCGGCGCTGGTGGAGCGCGGGACCTCGACCGGCGAAGCGGCCGACAGGCGGTCGGTCCTTGAGCTGTTCCGCGAGCAGGCCGAAAGGACCCCGGACGCCGTGGCGGTCATGGACGGCGGACGCACCCTGTCGTACGCCGACCTCGACCGGCGATCGGACGGGTTGGCAGGGCACCTCGCCGGGATGGGCGTGCGGCGCGGTGACCGTGTCGGCGTGGTGATGGAACGCGGCGCGGACCTGTTCGTCGCCCTGCTCGCGGTCTGGAAGGCGGGGGCCGCGCAGGTGCCGGTGAACGTGGACTACCCCGCGGAACGGATCGACAGGATGCTGGCCGATGCCGGCGCGCGGGTGGCGGTCTGCGTGGGAGCGACCCGCGACGCGGTGCCGGACGGGGTCGAGCCGATGGTCATGGACGCCCCGGCGATCGCGGAAGTGCCGCACGAGGCGCCGCCCCTCACGGTGGGGGCGCACGACGTGGCCTACGTGATGTACACCTCGGGATCGACCGGGGTCCCGAAGGGCGTCGCGGTGCCGCACGGAAGCGTGGCGGCGCTGGCGAGCGACCCAGGCTGGTCGCAGGGCCTGGAGGACTGCGTGCTGCTGCACGCACCCCATGCGTTCGACGCGTCCTTGGTGGAGACCTGGGTGCCCCTGGTCAGCGGGGCCCGCGTGCGGGTCGCGGAACCGGGCGCGGTCGACGCGCAGCGGCTGCGCGAGACGATCGAACACGGCGTCACCACCGCCCATCTGACGGCTGGAAGCTTCCGAGTGGTGGCCGAGGAGTCGCCGGAGTCCTTCCGCGGGCTGCGCGAGATCCTGACCGGCGGTGACTCGGTACCCCTTGCGTCCGTCGCGCGGGTGCGCCGGGCGTGCCCGGAGGTTCGGGTCCGGCAGCTCTACGGCCCCACCGAGGCCACCCTCTGCGCCACGTGGCACCTCCTCGAACCAGGGGACGAGACGGGCGACACCTTGCCGATCGGCCGACCGCTGGCCGGACGGCGGGCTTACGTGCTCGACGCGTTCCTCCAGCCGGTGGCGCCCAACGTGACCGGCGAGCTGTACCTCGCCGGCGCCGGCCTCGCGCACGGCTATCTGGGCGCGAGCGGGCCGACCTCGGAACGGTTCGTCGCTGATCCGTTCGCCCCCGGCGACACGGCGGCGCGAAGCACCTCCGAGGCGACGGACGGGCGGATGTACCGCACTGGCGACCTGGCGCGCTGGACGGACCAGGGTGAGCTGCTGTTCGTCGGACGGGCCGACTCCCAGGTGAAGATCCGGGGCTACCGCGTGGAGCCCGGGGAGATCGAGGCGGCCCTGGCCGAGGTTCCGCGGGTCGCGCAGGCGATCGTGGTGGTGCGGGAGGACCAGCCTGGCGAGAAGCGGCTGATCGCGTACGTGACCACGGAAGGGGATCCGGGACCGGATTCCGACACGGTCCGCGAGCACCTCGCGGCGCGGCTGCCGGAGTTCATGGTGCCCGCGGTGGTGGTGCTGGACGGCTTCCCGCTGACGCTCAACGGAAAGATCGACCGTGCGGCCCTGCCGGCCCCGGAGTACACCGCGAGGG
Organism: Streptomyces sp. XD-27; assembly: GCF_030553055.1. Lineage (NCBI taxonomy): Bacteria > Bacillati > Actinomycetota > Actinomycetes > Kitasatosporales > Streptomycetaceae > Streptomyces > Streptomyces sp. XD-27. The sequence continues at coordinate 42,737 of NZ_CP130713.1, read as the reverse complement.
CGGCAGGACGCGAGCCGCGTACCGACGCCGAGCGCGTGTTGTGCGACCTGTTCGCCGAGATACTCCGCCTCGACCGGGTCGGCGCCGACGACGGCTTCTTCGAGCTGGGCGGCGACTCGATCCTGTCGATGCGACTGGCCGCCCGCGCACGTCGCGAGGGTTTCGTCTTCGGGGCGAAGCAGGTCTTCGAGCAGAAGACGCCCGCGGGGATCGCGGCGGTCGCCGAGCGTGGTGGCCCTGCGCGGGCCGACGTCGTCGACGGCGTCGGCGAGGTCCCGTGGACGCCGGTGGCACGGGCACTGCTGGAACGCGATGCCCGTGCGATGACCCGACGCGCGCCCGCGCAGTGGGTGACCGTGGGCGCGCCCGACGACCTCTCCGTGGAGGTGCTGGCGGCCGGACTGGCCGCGGTGATCGGCACCCACGACATGCTGCGCAGCCGGATCGTCGAGACCGACGGGGAGCAGCCCCGGCTTGTCGTGGCCGACCGCGCAGCGGTGGCCGCGGCGACGCTGGTCGAGCGGGTCGAGGCCGGTGCCGGTGACCTGGACGAGATCGCGGAGCGCTGCGCCGAGGAGACGGCCGCCCGCCTTGATCCCGCCGCCGGCGTGATGATCAGGGCGGTGTGGGTGGACGCGGGACCCGGCCGCCTCGGACGGCTCGTGGTGGTGGCGCACCACCTCCTGGCCGACGTCGTGTCCTGGCGCGTCCTGCTGCCGGACCTGCAAACGGCCTGCGCGGCCGTGGCCGCGGGCCGGGAACCGGCACTCGACCCGGTCGACGTCTCGTACCGGCGCTGGGCGCGCACACTCGTCGAGCAGGCGGCGACCCGGACCGCGGAACTGGAGACGTGGACGGCGATCCTCGACGGAGCGCAGTCGCTGTCAGGCGAGTTCGACCCCACGCGCGACACCATGTCGACCGCAGGACGCAGGACTTGGAGGGTGCCGCAGGACAAGGCCGGCGTGCTCGTGGCGAAGGCGACCTCGGCCTTCCACTGCGGTGTTCACGAGGTGCTGCTGGCCACCCTGGCGGGCGCGGTGGCCCGATGGCGCGGCGACACGGCCGTCGTGGTCGACGTCGAGGGCCACGGCCGCCAGCCCCTCGGTGACCTGGACCTGTCCCGGACGGTCGGCTGGTTCACCGACATACACCCGCTCCGCCTTGACGTGGCCGGGATCGACACGGCCGAAGCCGTCTCGGGCGGCGACGCGGCAGGTGTGCTCCTGAAGAGCGTCAAGGAGAACGTGCGAGGCGTGCCCGACGGCGGGCTCGGCTACAGCATGCTGCGGTACCTCAACGCCGAGACCGGCCCGGCCCTGGCGGCGCTGCCGAAGCCGGACATCGGGTTCAACTACCTCGGCCGCTTCTCCTCCCGGCCCGACGGTGCCGCGGAGCCCTGGCAGATGGTGGGGACCATCGGCGGTACGACGGACCAGGACGCGGCATTGCGGCACGTCCTGGAGATCGACGCGGTCGTCCTGGACGCCCCCGACGGGCCCGCGCTGGAGCTGTCCCTGACCTGGGCCGGGCGTCTGCTCGGCGAAGCCGAGGCGGAGGCGCTCGGACAGGGTTGGCTGGACATGCTGACCGGCCTCGCCGCCCACGTCGACGCCGGCGACGCCGGGGGGCACACGCCGTCCGACTTCCCGCTCACCGTGCTGACGCAGCGGGACGTGGCGGAGATCGAGGCCGCCGTACCAGGCCTGGTCGACATCTGGCCGCTGTCTCCGCTCCAGGAGGGCCTGCTGTTCCACGCCGCCGACGAGCGCGGCCCGGACGTGTACGCGAGTATGCGTACCCTCGTCATCGAGGGACCGCTGGACGTTGCCCGCTTCCGCAGGTCGTGGCAGGTGCTGCTGGACCGGCACCCCGCCCTGCGGGCGAGTTTTCATCAGCTCGGGTCCAGTGCGACGGTGCAGGCGGTCGCCGGCGAGGTGGCGCTGCCCTGGCAGGAGACCGATCTGTCCCATCTGCCCGAGGACGAGGCGCTGGCGGAAGTCGACCGTCTCGCGGCGGAGCTGCATGCCGAGCGGTTCGACCTGGCCCGGGCACCGCAGCTGCGTCTGCACCTGCTGCGTCTTGGTGACCGCCGGCACCGGCTCGTCTTCACGTCGCATCACATCGCGGCGGACGGATGGTCCCTGCCGCTCATCACCGGTGAGGTGCTGGCGGCGTACTACGCCGGCGGGACGGGCCGGGCGTTGCCGATCCCGACGTCGTACCGCGACTACCTCGCCTGGGCCGTTCAGCAGGACAAGACAGCTGCCCGGGAGGCGTGGCGGGCCGAACTCGCGGGGCTCGACGAGGCGACCCACGTCGTGCCCCCGGAATCGATCATCACGCCCGTCGAGCCCGACCGGATCGGGTTCGAACTCGACGACGATCTGAGTCGGCGCCTGAGGGAGTTCACCCGCCATCACGGTGTGACGGCGAACACGCTCTTCCAAGGGGTCTGGGCACTGCTGCTGGCCCGGCTGACCGGTCGCGACGACGTGGTCTTCGGCGCCGCGGTGGCCGGTCGTCCGCCCGAGATCCCCGGTGTCGAGTCTGCGGTCGGCCTGTTCATGAACATGCTGCCCGTCCGGGCCCACCTGGCAGGCGCTGAACCATTCCTCGACATGCTGGCGGACCTGCAACAACGGCAGGTCGCGTTGATACCGCATCAGCACGTCGGGCTGACCGAGATCAATCAGCACGCCGGGCCCGGCGCGGCATTCGACACGATCGTGGTGTTCGAGAACTACCCGCCCCCGCCGCCCGTGTCCGAAGAACCCGACGCCCTCATCATGCGTCCTGCGGGCATTCCGAACGACACCGGGCACTATCCACTGTCCATGCGCGCGTCCGTATCGGGTCCCGTCCATGGCGAAGTCATCTTCCGCCCGGACGCGTTCGAGCGGACCCAGGTCGAGGAGCTTCTCGCGTCGCTCCTGCGGGCTCTCGAGCAGGTCGTGGCCGATCCGCGAACGCCGGTGGGACGGGTCGGCCTGATCGGACCTGAACAGCGCCGCCTGGTGGTGGACGAGTGGAACAGGACCGACAAGCCGCTTGCGGCGGAGACACTGCCGGTGGTGTTCCGCCGGCAGGTCGAGCGGACGCCGGACGCGCCGGCAGTGCAGGACGCGGCGCGGAGCCTGTCGTACAGCCAGCTGCTCGGCGAGGTCGAAGCGCTGGCGCGGCTCCTCGTGGGCCTGGGCGTACGGCGTGAGGCCCGGGTGGGAGTACTGGTCGAGCGCTCGGCCGAGCTGGCGGTGACCCTGATGGGGGTGTCGTTCGCCGGCGGGGCGTTCGTGCCGGTCGATCCGGACTATCCCCGTGAGCGCGTCGAGTTCATGCTGGCGCATTCGGCGCCCGACGTGCTGGTGTGCACGAAGACGACGCGAGCGGTCGTGCCTGCGGAGTTCGCGGGCACGGTGCTGGTGCTGGAAGAACTGCCCGCCGCCGATCCGGGTGTGGAGCTGCCGCGCGTGGCATCGGACGACGCGGCGTACGTGATCTATACATCGGGGTCGACAGGGGTGCCCAAGGGCGTCCTGGTCGCCCACTCCGGGCTCGTCAACCTGGGGTACGCGCACATCGAGCGGATGGCCGTGACATCGTCCTCGCGGGTCCTGCAGCTGTCCGCGATCGGGTTCGACGCCATCGTCTCCGAGCTCTACATGACTCTGCTGGCCGGTGCGACCTTGGTCCTGCCGGACGCGGCGAACATGCCGCCCCGGGTGACACTGGGCGACGCGATCCGCAAGGCGGGCATCACTCACCTGACCGTGTCGCCGAGCGTGCTGGCGAGCGAGGACGACCTGCCGGACACCCTCCAGACAGTGCTGACGGGCGGCGAGGCACTACCGGCCGCGCTGGTGGACCGCTGGTCGCCCGGCCGTCGGGTGATCCAGGCATACGGGCCGACCGAGACGACCATCTGCTCGACGATGAGCGCCCCGCTGGCTCCAGGACACGATGTGGTCCCGCTCGGCGGCCCGATCCACAACGTGCGGCACTACGTGCTCGACGCCTTCCTTCAGCCGGTACCGCCGGGGGTGGTCGGCGAGCTGTACATCACGGGTGTCGGACTGGCGCGTGGATACCTCGGACGCCCCGGCCTGACCGCGGAGCGGTTCGTTGCGAGTCCGTTCGCCCCCGGTGAGCGGATGTACCGCTCCGGCGACCTGTTCCGCTGGTCCCCGGAGGGCCAGCTGCTCTTCGCGGGCCGGGTCGACGCGCAGGTCAAGGTGCGCGGATACCGGGTCGAGCCGGCGGAGATCGAGGCCGTGCTCGCGGAGCATCCAGGCGTTGGCCAGGTGGCGATCGCGGTCCGCAGGGACGGCCCCGGCGACAAGCAACTCGTGGCGTACGTCGTGCCGTCGGCCGACGCCTCCGGGCAGAACGGCACGCTGACCTCCGCGCTGCGCGAGCTGGCGGCCGAACGCCTGCCGGAGTACATGATGCCCGCGGCGTTCGTGTCGCTGGAGCACATGCCACTCACCCCGAACGGCAAACTCGACCACCGGGCGCTCCAGACCCTCGACTTCGTGGGCATGTCATCGAAGCGGGACCCGCGCACGGCGATGGAGGCGAGGCTGTGCGCACTGTTCGCGGAGGTACTCGGCCTTGAGCGGGTCGGTCCCGACGACAGCTTCTTCGAACTCGGCGGCGACTCGATCATCTCGATGCAGCTCTCGGCCCGCGCCCGCAGGCAAGGGCTGGAACTGACCCCGTGGCAGGTGTTCGAGGAAAGGACGCCGGAACGACTGGCGTTGCTTGTCACGGAACTCCCCGCCGACGGCGATGCCACCGCGGCGCCGGAGTCGTCGGCGGGCCCCCTCGTCGCTCTCTCATCCGACCAGATGGATCAACTCGAGGCCGGACTGGCCGGCGAACAAGCGCTGTAAGGAGCAAGATTGTGACCGTTGACGGCACTCGCCCGAAGCCCCGTTCCAGCGTGGAGGACGTCTGGCCCCTTTCGCCGCTGCAAGAAGGGATGCTGTATCACACCGCACTTGACCACGACGGTCCCGACACCTACACCGTGCAGACCGTGTACGGCATCGACGGCCCGCTGGACGCCGCCCGGCTGAGGGCGTCGTGGCAGGCCGTCGTGGACCGGCACGCCGCGCTGCGAGCCTGTTTCCGCTATGTCAGCGGCGCACAGATGGTGCAGGTCATCGCACGGGACGCCGAGATCCCCTGGCGCGAGACGGATCTTTCCGGGCTGCCGCACGACGTGGCCGACAGCGAGGTGGACCGCCTGGCCGCCGACGAGGTGGCCCAGCGGCTGCACATCGAGACGGCGCCGCTGATGAAACTGCACCTGATCCGGCTCGGCCCGGAGCGTCACCGGCTCGTGCACACCCTTCACCACGTGCTGGTGGACGGCTGGTCGATGCCCGTCATCCACCGCGAACTGGCCGCGATCTACGCGGCGAACGGGGACGCGTCCGCACTCCCGCCCACCGTGCCCTACCGGGACTACCTCGCCTGGCTGGGCCGGCAGGACATGGAGGCGGCCAAGGCGGCCTGGCGGAAGGAGTTCGCGGGCCTCGACACGCCCACCACGGTCGCCCCGGCCGACCTCACCCGCGTGCCGGACATCGACACGGCGATGATCGAGCTGTCCCCGCAGCTGACAGAAGAGCTGGCCGGGCTGGCCCGCGGGCACGGCCTCACCCTGAACAGCATCGTGCAAGGCGCGTGGGCCGTCGTCCTGGCGCAACTGGCCGGCCGTACCGACGTGGTGTTCGGCGCCACCGCCTCCGGGCGCCCTGGCGACCTCGCCGGTGTGGAGTCGATGGTCGGCCAGCTGCTTAACACCCTGCCGGTACGGGTCCGGCTCGACGGCGGGCGGCGGGCCGTCGAGCTGTTCGCCGAGCTTCAGCGCGACCAGTCGGCACTCATGGCCCACCACCACCTCGGCCTGCAGGACGTGCTGGCCGTCGCCGGACCCGGAGCGGTCTTCGACACGCTCATCATCTACGAGAACTTCCCTCGCAAGGGACTCGGCCAGGCGCCCGACGAGGGCCTGACCCTGCGCCCGCTGAAGCGGGGGCGCAACTCCTCGCACTACCCGTTCACCCTGATCACAGGACCCGGCGAGCAGATGCCGCTCATCCTGGACTACGACCGGGGCCTGTTCGACCGCGCGGTCGCCGAATCGGTCGTGGGCGCGCTGGCCCGCGTGCTGGAGCGGCTGGCCGCCGAGCCCGATGTGCTCGTCGGCCGCCTGACGCTGCTGAGCGAGGCCGAGCGCGCCCTCGTGGTGGACGAATGGAACGCGACCGCGGGCCCGGTGCCCGGAGAATCCGTGGTCGAGATGTTCACGCGGCGGGTGGCCGCGGCCCCGGACGCGGTGGCGCTCACCGACGCGGGCGGCGCGGACCTGAGCTACGCCGAGGTCGACCGGGCCTCGAACCGGCTTGCCCACTACCTCGCCGGTCGTGGCATCGGCCGCGGCGACCGGATCGGCGTGGCCATGGACAGGTCGCCGGACCTGCTGATCGCGTTCCTGGCGATCTGGAAGACAGGCGCGGCGTACGTCCCGGTGGACATCGAGTACCCGGCCGAGCGGATCGCGTTCATTCTCGACGACTCCGCCGCCTCCACCGTCCTGTGCACAGAGGCGACCAGCGGAGTCGCACCGGACGGCGCGATCGTCCTCGACGCGCCCGAGACCCGGGCAGCCGTCGACGGCTGTGCCGCCACGGCGCCGGAGACCCGGCCGAGCGCCGACGACCTGGCGTACGTGATGTACACCTCCGGATCCACCGGCCTGCCCAAGGGCGTAGGCATCCCCCACGGGGCCGTGGCCGGCCTGGCCGGAGACGCCGGTTGGCGGATCGGCCCGGGCGACGGCGTGCTGATGCACGCGACGCACGTCTTCGACCCCTCGCTCTACGCGATGTGGGTGCCGCTCGCCATGGGCGGCCGCGTCCTGCTCACCGAGCCGGGCGTGCTGGACGCGGCCGGGGTACGCCAGGCCGTCGCACGCGGCGCGACCGCCGTCCACCTCACCGCCGGCAGCTTCCGCGCCCTGGCGGAGACGTCCCCGGAGTGCTTCGCCGGTCTGGTCGAGATCGGCACCGGCGGCGACGTGGTCCCCGCCCAGTCGGTGCAGAACCTGCGGCGGGCCCAGCCCGCCCTGCGGGTGCGGAACACCTACGGGCCGACCGAGACCACCCTGTGCGCGACGTGGAAGCCGATCGAGCCCGGCGAGGAACTCGGGCCGGAGCTGCCGGTCGGCCGCCCCATGACCAACCGCAAGATCTACATCCTCGACGCCTTCCTGCGCCCGGTCGCGCCGGGAGTGACCGGCGAGCTGTACATCGCCGGCACCGGCCTTGCCCGCGGATACCTCACAAGCCCGGGCCTGACCGCCGAGCGGTTCGTGGCGTGCCCCTTCCTCGCCGGGGAACCGATGTACCGCACCGGCGACCTGGCGCGCTGGAACAAGGATGGCGAGGTGGTGTTCATCGGCCGCGCCGACGACCAAGTGAAGATCCGCGGCTACCGGGTGGAGCTGGGCGAGGTGGAGGCCGTCCTCGCGGTCCAGCCCGGGGTGGTCGAGGCCGTCGTCGTGGCACGAGAGGACAGGCCGGGCGAGAAGCGCCTGGTGGGCTACTTCGTCTCCGACGGCAGCGACGCGGGGGCGGCACAGATCCGGCGGCACATGGCCCAGGTCCTGCCCGCGTACATGGTGCCGATGGCGGTCGTCGCCCTGCCCGGCCTGCCGGTCACCGCCCACGGCAAGGTGGACCGCCGGGCCCTGCCCGTCCCGGACCTCGCGGGACACGCCTCGCAGAAGGCGCCGGAGAGCGAGACCGAGAAGGTGCTGTGCGCCCTGTTCTCCGAGATCCTCGGCGTCGACCACGTGGGCGGCGACGACACCTTCCACGACCTCGGCGGGAGTTCGGCGCTCGCCATGCGGCTCATCGCGCGGATCCGTGAGGAACTCGGTGCGGATCTGCCCATCCGGCAGCTGTTCTCCTCGCCGACACCCGCGGGCCTGGCGAGGATGCTCGCCGCGAAGTCACGCCCCGCGCTGGAAGCAGCCCAGCGGCCGGACCGGGTGCCGCTCACCACCCGACAGCTGCGCGCCTGGCTCCTTGCCGACCCCGGGAAGGACACGGCCGGCCTGCACACGTCGGTCGCCCTGCGCCTGCGCGGCCGACTGGACGTGCCCGCCCTCGCGGCGGCGCTCGGCGACGTCGCGGCCCGGCACGAGATCTTCCGTACGACCTTCCCCGGCGACGCACAGAGCGTCCACCAGCACATCCAAGACGGCCTCACGGTCGAGCTGACCCCCGTCCCGGCCACCGAGGAAGATCTTCCCGGGCTGCTCGCCGAGCGGCGCGAGTCGGCGTTCGACCTCACCAAGGACGTGCCGTGGCGATGTGAGCTGTTCGCACTCGCGGAGAAGGAACACGTGCTGCACCTACAGGTGCACCGGATTCTCGCCGACGACGACTCGCTGGACGTGTTCTTCCGCGACCTGGCGGCCGCCTACGGCGCGCGGCGCGAGGGCCGGGCCCCGGAGCGCGCGCCCCTGGCCGTGCAGTTCGCCGACTACGCGATGTGGGAGCAGCGACTGCTCGCGGACGAGAACGAGCCGGGCAGCCTGCCCCACGAGCAGGTCGCCTTCTGGCGGGACAACCTGGCCGGCATCGACGGGGAGACGGTGCTGCCGTTCGACCGCCCGCGGCCGGCCGTCCCGTCGCGCCGGACCGGGACGGTCGAACTGCGGCTGGACGCGGACCCGTACGCCCGGTTGATGGACGCGGCGGAGCCGGCCGGCGCGGATGCCTTCCAGGTGGTGCACGCCGCGCTCGCCATGCTGCTGACGAAACTGGGCGCGGGCCACGACCTGGTGATCGGCACGACGCTGCCCCGGGACGAGGACCTCATCGACCTGGAGCCGATGATCGGGCCGTTCGCCCGGCCGGTCGCCCTGCGGACGGAAGTCTCGGGCGACCCGACCTTCCTGGAAGTCGTCGCCCGCGTACAGGAAGCGCTCCGGGCCGCGCAGGAGCACCTGGACGTGCCCTTCGAGCGGCTCGCCGAACTCCTCGGCCTGCCCGCCTCGCTCTCCCGCCACCCCGTGTTCCAGGTGGGCCTCGAGGTGCTGGAGGAAGGGCTCGGCACCTGGGACGCGAGGGAACTGCCGGGCCTGCGCACCGATGTCGAACCCGGCGGGGCCGAGGCCATGGAGCTGGATCTCGCGTTCAAGCTCACCGAGCGCCTCGACGACGAGGAGTGCATCGAAGGCCTCCTCCGCTACGCCACCGACCTGTTCGAGCGGGACACGGCCGAGTCGGTCGCCCGGCGCCTGGTCCGCGTCCTGGAACAGGTGGCGGAGGACCCCCGGCGGCGGATCAGCGACCTGGACATCTGCCTGGACGACGTCGAACGCAGCCGCCCGGTCATCGCACCGGCGCGGTGGTCGGGGGCCGTGCCCCAGGCGCTCGCCGGCCTGGCCGATGACGGCCCGCTCGGCGCGCTCCTGCTCGACGACCAGCTGAGCCCGGTCGCGCCGGGGGCCGTGGGCGACCTGTACGTCACCGGGCCGGCGGTGGACGCGGGCAAGGACGGTCGGTCCACCCTGCCCTGCCCGTTCGGAACTCCGGGCCATCAGATGCTGCGCACGGGCCTGCTCGCCCGGAAGACCTCCTCCAAGACCCTGGTCGTCCTGGGTGAGCGGCGGCGCTCGACCCGTTCGGTGAAGACGGGTGACTACGAGGTCCTGCTGCCGCTGCAAGCCGCCGGTGACCGCCCGCCCCTGTTCTGCCTCCACGCGAGCGGCGGCCTGAGCTGGAACTACCAGCCGTTGCTGCGGCACCTTCCGGTGAACCAGCCGGTGTACGGAGTGCAGGCGCGCGGCTTGGCCCGTACCGAACCCCTCCCCGAAAGCGTCGAGGAGATGGCGGACGACTACCTGGAGCACATCCGGGCCGTGCAGCCGACCGGGCCGTACCACCTCCTCGGCTGGTCCCTCGGCGGGCGGATCGCGCAGGCGATGGCCGCGCTGATCGAGGCGGAAGGGGAGGAGGTCGGACTGCTGGCCCTGCTCGACGCCTATCCCGTCTACATGGGGCGCAACGCGACCGGCACGGTCAGCGAAGAAGCCATGCGCGACGAGGAGGCCGTGCAAAAGCGCAAGGAGCAGTACCTGGAACTCGCCGGTGGACTGGTCCAGGGGCCCGGCGTCAAGGAGCGCCTCGAAGCGGTGATGCGCAACCTGTGGGAGGTCGGGCCGCGGCACACCGCCTCGCCCTTCACCGGCGACATCCTGCTCTTCGTCGCCTCGAAGGAGCGGCCGGCGCATCTGCCCGTACCGGAGGCCATAGCCAGCTGGAAGGACTTCACCACCGGAACCATCGAGGCCCACGAGATCCCGTCCAACCACTACGACTTGGTGCAACCCGCGGCGCTGGCCCAGATTGGAGCCATCGTCTCCGAGAAGCTCCGTTCCCGACAGAAAAGCGAAAGGACACAACGATGAGCAACCCGTTCGACGACGACGAGGGCTCCTTCTTCGTGCTGGTCAACCACGAGGGCCAGCACTCCCTCTGGCCGGCCTTCGCGGAAGTGCCCGCCGGCTGGACCCGTGTCCACGGTGAGGCCACCCGTCAGGAGTGCCTCGACTACGTCGAGGAGAACTGGAAGGACCTCCGGCCGAAGAGCCTCATCCAGGAAGTCGGCGCCTGAGACGAAGGTGTCCAGCCGCTCAATGCGGACGGTTGGACGGGCTCCACGCCCGTCCAACCGGCTCGTGACCACCACTTCCGCATCCGAGGGCGGGACGAGGCGAAAGGACCTGTGCAGTGCTCGATGAGAACGAGGTTGTCCGGGGCACCTTCGAAGACATCAACGTTCACGTGGGCTTGGACATACACCGGCGGGACCGGTTCGATCCGGTGCCGGAGTTACGCGCCTTGATGGCCGAGGGCCCCATGGCCGTACTGGGCGTCGAGGACGCCCCCGAAGGGCGGACCGCGTGGCTTGCCGCCGGGTACGACGAGATCCGGCAGGTTCTCGGCTCGGACAAGTTCAGCTCCAAGCTGCTCTACCGGGGCACCGCGGCCGGTTTCATCTTCCCCGGCTTCCTCACTCAGTACGATCCACCGGAGCACACGCGTCTGCGCCGGATGGTGACGGGCCCCTTCGCCATCCGGCGGATACAGGGGTTCCAGCCGCAGGTCGAGAAGATCGTCGAGGCCACCCTCGACGACATCGAGTCCACCGGTGGCCCCGTGGACTTCGTCCCGCGTTTCGGGTGGCCCATCGCGACGACGGTGACCTGCGACTTCGTCGGCATTTCACGTGATGATCAGGCGGAGCTTTCCCGTGCCCTGCACGCCAGCCGGGCCGAACGGTCGGGTAAGCGGCGCCTGGCGGCGGGAAACAAGTTCTGGGCGTACATGAACCAGGTCGTGACGCGTACCCGCCGCGATCCCGGTGACGACCTGTTCGGCGTCGTGGTGCGCGAGCACGGCGACGAGATCACCGACGCGGAGCTGATCGGAGTGGCCGCGTTCGTCATGGGCGCGGGCGGGGACCAGGTGGCGCGCTTCCTCGCGGCGGCCGCGTGGCTGATGGTCGAGGAGCCCGAGCAGTTCGCCGTGCTGCGGGACAGGCCGGAGACCGTGCCGGACTGGCTGGACGAGGTGGTCCGCTACATCACCAGCGACGAGAAGACCACTCCGCGCATCGCGTTGGAGGACGTGCGCATCAGTGGGTGTCCCATCAAGGCAGGTGACACCGTCACGCCCTCGTTCCTTGCCGCGAACCGCCGGAACTTCCCAGGCCCGGACGACCGGTTCGACATCACCAGGGAGAAGCCCGCGCATGTCGCGTTCGGGCACGGCATCCACCACTGCCTCGGCCGGTCGCTGGCCGAGATGGTGTTCCGGGTGGCGATTCCGGCTCTGGCACGCCGCTTTCCGACGCTGCGGCTCGCCGAACCGGACCGCGAGATCAAGTTGGGGCAGCCGCCGCTCAACGTGGAAGCCCTGTGGCTCGACTGGTAGCGCCGGATCGCAGGAGGAGAACCGATGGCAGGGAAGGAGCTTCCCGTTGACTGCTGACGACGAGCGCCCCGTCCACATTCGCAGACAGGGCCTCGATCCGGCGGACGAACTGCTCGCCGCGGGACCGCTGACGAGGGTCACCTCGGGATCCGGAGCGGACGCCGAGACCCGCTGGATGGCGACCACGCACGCGGTCGTCCGACAGGTGATGGGCGATCACAAGAGGTTCAGCACACGGCGCCGCTGGGACCGGCGGGACGAGGTCGGCGGGGAGGGCATCTTCCGGCCGCGCGAGCTGGTCGGCAACCTGATGGACTACGACCCGCCGGAGCACACCCGGATGCGGCAGAAGCTGACTCCCGGCTTCACGCTGCGCAAGATGCAGCGTCTCCAGCCCTCCATCGAACAGATCGTGACCGAGCGCCTCGATGCCATGGAGCAGGCGGGATCCCCCGCGGATCTGATCGAGTTCGTCGCCGAGGAGGTGCCCGGGGCCGTGCTGTGCGAGCTGATCGGCGTGCCCAAGGACGACCGGGTGATGTTCCTGCGGCTGTGTCACGCTCATCTCGACGCCTCGCGAAGCCAGAAGAGGCGGGCGGCGGCCGGCGAGGCGTTCTCCCGCTACCTGTTGGCGATGATCGCCAGGGAACGGAAGGACCCGGGCGAGGGGCTGATCGGAGCCGTCGTCGCCGAACACGGCGACGCGGCCACGGACGAGGAGCTGAGGGGCTTCTGCGTCCAGGTGATGCTGGCCGGCGACGACAACATCTCCGGAATGATCGGCCTTGGCGTCCTTGCGCTGCTGCGCCACCCCGAGCAGATCGCCGCGTTCCAAGGCGACGAACGGTCGGCGCGACGGGCGGTCGACGAGCTGATCCGCTACCTGACGGTCACTTACTCCCCGACGCCCCGCATCGCCATGGAGGACGTCACCATCGGGGACCAGGTGATCAAGAAGGGGGAGAGCGTCATCTGCTCGCTTCCTGCGGCCAACCGCGACCCCGCCCTGACACCGGATCCGAACCGTCTCGACGTCACGCGCGAGCCCGCCCCGCACGTCGCGTTCGGGCACGGCGTCCACCATTGCCTGGGAGCTGCTCTGGCCCGCCTCGAATTGCAGACGGTCTATACCGCTCTGTGGCGGCGATTTCCCGGGCTGCGGCTCGCGGATCCCGCCCAGGAGAACATGTTCCGCTTGACCACCCCCGCCTATGGACTGACGGAGCTGATGGTCGCCTGGTGACCGTCCGCGGCAGCCGCATTTGTCCACGTCCGGCGCTGGACGTCCCGCCCGATGACAGATGAAACTGAGGCGGCAGCGTGGGCGAGGTGAACTCACCGGGAATCCCGGTCAGTGAAGGAGATTCCACTCGGCATGAGTCCAGATACCGATGAGGTCGCGCCACTCTTACGGGAGCCCGCGAACTTCAAGATGCGAACGCATTGCGATCCGCATGCAGACAACTTCGACCTCAGAGCGCATGGCCCGCTTTTCCGTATTGCCGGTGAGGCGTCCGAGCAGTTGGGCAGAGAATATGTTTGGCAGGCCTTCGGTTACGACGTCGTGCGCAGGATACTGGGCGATCACGAGAATTTCACGACCCGGCCCCGGTTCATCCAGGGCGAGACAGCGGAACGCATAGAGCCCCAGTTCGTCGGACAGATATCGACGTACGATCCGCCCGAGCACACGCGCCTGCGGAAGATGCTGACACCGGAGTTCACGGTCCGGCGCATCCGCAAGATGGAGCCCAACATACAAGGCCTCATCGACGATCGGCTCGACATGATGGAAGCCGCGGGAGCACCCGCGGACGTCCAGCGGGACTTCGCCGATCCGATCGGCGCGGGCGTTCTGTGCGAGCTGCTCGGCATCCCGCGCGACGACCGGCGCGAGTTCGTCCGGCGGCTCAGGCGGAACGTCGATCTGAGCCGCGGGCTCAAGGCGAGGGCCGCCGACAGCGCGGCGTTCAACCGGTACCTGGACAACCTGATCACCCGGCAGCGGAAGGAACCCGGCGACGGGCTCCTCGGCATGGTCGTGCAAGAGCACGGGGACAACATCACGGACGAGGAGTTGAAGGGCCTGTGCATGGCGCTGATCCTCGGTGGTGTCGAGACCGTCGCGGGAATGATCGGCTTCGGGGTCGTCGCGCTCCTGGACAACCCCGGCCAAATACCGTTGCTTTTCGCGGGCCGTGAGAAGGCCGATCGCCTGGTCACCGAACTGGTGCGATATCTGTCGCCCGTGCAGGGACCGAATCCCCGCCTGGCCCTCAAGGACGTGGTCATCGACGGGCAGTTGATCAAGGCCGGGGACTATGTGCTGTGTTCGGTCCTCATGGCCAACCGGGATGAGGCGCTGACGCCGAATCCCAACGTCGTCGACGCAGGCCGTGAACCGGTCTCGGACGTCGGATTCGGGCACGGCATCCATTACTGCGTAGGCGCGGCGTTGGCAAGGGCGATGCTGCGCATTTCCTATCAGAGCCTCTGGCGACGGTTCCCGGAGCTGCGCCTCGCAGTGCCCATCGGGGAAGTGAAGTATCGAAACGCTTTCGTCGACTGCCCGGATCAGGTGCCCGTGACTTGGTAGCGGTCGAGGGCAGCGAGCGAGGATGGCGATCGAGCGGCGCACGCTCATAGAACTAGCCGTAATGAATTGGCCCGCAACAGAGGGAATGGTGGCGACATGTCGGTCGAAGAATTCGATGTAGTGGTGGCTGGTGGAGGGCCGGGCGGTTCGACCGTGGCCACACTCGTGGCCATGCAGGGCCATCGGGTGCTGCTCCTTGAGAAGGAGAACTTCCCCCGGTACCAGATCGGCGAGTCGTTGTTGCCTGCCACGGTGCACGGCGTGTGCCGGCTGCTCGGCGTCACGGACGAACTGGCCGGTGCCGGGTTCCCGATGAAGCGCGGTGGCACGTTCCGCTGGGGCGCCCGCCCGGAGCCGTGGACGTTCCACTTCGGCATCTCCGCCCGGATGGCCGGATCGACGTCGTACGCCTACCAGGTTGAGCGGGCGCGATTCGACGAGATCCTGTTGAACAACGCCAAACGCAAGGGTGTCGTCGTGCGGGAGGGGTGCGCGGTCACCGACGTGGTGGAAGACGGCGACCGTGTCACCGGTGTGCGCTACACCGACCCCGAGGGCAGTGAGCGTGCGGTGTCGGCGCGCTTCGTGGTGGACGCCTCGGGCAACAAGAGCCGGCTGTACGGCAACGTCGGCGGCACGCGGAACTATTCGGAGTTCTTCCGCAGCCTGGCGCTGTTCGGATACTTCGAGGGCGGTAAGCGGCTGCCCGAGCCGGCCTCGGGCAACATCCTGAGCGTGGCCTTCGACAGCGGCTGGTTCTGGTACATCCCGCTGAGCGACACGTTGACCAGCGTCGGAGCGGTCGTGCGCAGGGAGGACGCCGAGAAGGTCCAGGGAGATCGGGAGAAGGCCCTCAATGCCTTGATCGCCGAGTGCCCGATGATTTCGGACTATCTGTCGGACGCCACCCGGGTAACGACCGGAAAATACGGGGAACTGCGGATCCGCAAGGACTACTCCTACCAGCAGACGAACTTCTGGCGGACCGGGATGGTCCTGGTCGGCGACGCCGCCTGCTTCGTGGACCCGGTGTTCTCTTCCGGGGTGCATCTGGCGACCTACAGCGCGCTGCTCGCTGCCCGGTCGATCAACAGCGTCCTCGCGGGCGAGCTGGACGAGAAGACGGTACTGACCGAGTTCGAGGCGCGGTATCGCCGCGAGTACCAGGTGTTCTACGAGTTCCTCATGTCGTTCTACCAGATGAACGTGAACGAGGACTCGTACTTCTGGCAGGCCAAGAAGGTCACGAACAACCGGAGCGCCACCGACAGTGAGTCGTTCGTGGAGCTGATCGGCGGGGTGTCGTCCGGCGAGACGGCGCTGACGGCGGCGGACAGGATAGCCGAGCGCAGCGCCGAGTTCGCCGCGGCCGTGGATCAGATGGCAGGCGGCGACCAGGAAAACATGGTGCCGATGTTCAAGTCACAGGTGGTCAGGCAGGCGATGCAGGAGGCCGGCCAGGTGCAGATGAAGGCGCTGCTCGGCGAGGATGCCGAGCCCGAGCTGCCGCTCTTCCCCGGCGGCCTCGTGTCCTCACCCGACGGCATGAAATGGCAGCCCTACCAGCAGGCGTGAGGGCTCCGCGCTTCCTCGATTCGCCGACCGTGGCGTTCGTCGATCGCGCGTTGAGCAGAGCTGATCCGATCGGTATTCGTCGTTACGTGAGAGAGTGGGTTCACGATGGGCAATTGGAAGATTCTGGCCCTTGAGTTCGATCAGCTCGGGCGGGACCTCCGGCCTGACGAAGAAATCGCGGAAGGTATTGCCCAGCAAGCCCCGCTCTGGCTGAGGATCTCGAACCTCTTCCAGCGCCACCTGTCGGTGCTGCGGCACCTGCCGCCTGGGCAGTTGATCCTGTGGAAGCTGGAGCACTGGGGGGACAGCACCCCGTTCGATCGGATCCCGATGTCCCCCGACGCGCACCCGGCAACGTATACCAAGGAGCTGCTGAACCTCGGACACCTGGTGCATCCGTACACGTTCACGCAACGGAATCGGGAGCTGCTTCACCAGGACATTCCCATGCTTCGCGAGCTGGATTTCGGCATCGTCCCGATAGCCCAGAAAGTACCCGTCGAAGGTGCCTCGCCCGAAGCCCTGCGAGCCGACTTGAACCTTGATGCAGGCGACACGCTGCTGGGTGCCGGAGGAATGCTGCATCCGGCCAAGGGCATCGACGAGATCGCTGTGTGGTTCCTCCGCAACATCCAGGATCCGAAAACCCATCTCCTGTGTTGTGTCATACCGGACGAGCCCGGTGTGACGGAGGAATCCGTCCGCCGCCGCTGGGAACAGGCGGCAGGGGTGGACTCGTCCCACCGGATTCATGTGCACATGGGCGCGTATCGCCAGTGGGAGTGGATGTGCTCCTTCTATCGGGCAGTCGACGTCATGCTGGTGAACTCGGTCAGCGACTCGTGGGGGCGCATGCTTTCGGAAGCCGTCGGACTCGGCGTGCCGACGCTGGCTCGACGAGCCGAGTGCGCGACGAACGACATCTTCCCTGGTCTTGTCCTCGTGCCTGACTTCGAGAGTCTCTCGCGCGAGGAATTCCGAGCCCTTGCCGACACCGCGCGCGAGCGTGCTCCAGAACTTGCCCGCTACGCCGACACGCACTACGCGGCGCCTGTGGTGGAGAAGCAGTATCTGGACATGCTGCGCGCGTGGACGCCGGCGGACCGGCTGGCCGACTTCGACCAGCTGGCACAGCAGCCGCATTCGCGCCGCCTCGTCCGAGAAATGATCGACCGCTGAACTGCACGAAGTGATGGTTCCACTGCCGCACCGGGCTGCCCGGCCGCGGTGACCGCGACGTCGTCAACAACCCACTCGTCCCTGAGATGGATGCCTACCAGGAGGTCAGCCGTATGAGTAATCAGCTGGAGCATGGACCGGTCCGGACCGCGCGCGCGGACGCTTTGCTGGCCTCTGTGGGGGAGCGAGGCGTGCTGCGCAGTTTCTACGACGAGGATCTCGGAGTCGACCTGATGCTGGAGGCGGACGGCGCCTCGGAAGTACGGGAGATGGCCGCCCGCATTCCTCCTGGGTCCGGGTCGGTGCTGGAACTCGCTGCCGGAACGGGTCGGCTGACGTTCCCTTTCCTGAAGCTCGGCTTCGAGGTCACCGCACTTGAGCTGTCGACCACGATGATCGACACCCTCCGGAAGGAGTTGGCATCCGCGCCGGCGGACCTTCGGGACCGGTGCACTGTGGTGCAGGGAGACATGGGCGCCTTCGCGCTGGGCAAGCGCTTCGGTGCCGTGGTCATCAGCTACGGCTCGATCAGCCTCCTGGACGACACCCACAGGCCTGGCTTGTACGCGTCGGTTCGTGCGCACCTGGAGCCCGGAGGGAAATTCCTGGTCAGCATGGCCGACAACGGCATGTGGAAGTCGCAGGAGCGCCAGCAAGAGCTGTCGGGCCGAAGCGGCCGACGGTATGTGCTGCACGCACGGCGGTCACCGGCGGAGAAGATCCAGGACATCACGATCTACCCTGCCGATGACACGTTGGACCCCTTCGTCATCTGCACGAGCCGCTTGAGGCTCCTCGACGCGGATCAGGTGGTACAGGAACTCGAAGAGGCCGGATTCGACGTGGTGGCGCCGACTTCGTTCAGGTCCGACGAGGAGCGTGGCGGCCCTGGCGCGCTGCTGCTGGAGGCGTCACTGCGGAGCGATTCCGCATGACCCGCTGAGCCTGGCTCAGGAGAGCCGCGCGGTGATCAACGCGGCGAGCCGGGAGACGGCCTCCTCGATCAGTTCCGGCGTCAGCAGGCTGATCGAGAGCCGGAGTTGGTGGAACCCGCCCTTGCCGCCGTAGAAGTGATGCATCGGGGTGAACAGGACGCCGTAGTCGCCGGCGGCGTGCTTCAGCAGCTCGTCGTCGACGACGAAGGGCACGGTGACGGTGATGAAGAACCCGCCCTTCGGCGAGTTCCAGCTGACCCCCGGGCAGCCGCCGAGCCTGCGGGAGAGCTGGCCCAGCGTGTGCTGGAGGTTGCGGTGGTAGATGGCGATTTCCCTGGCGTTGGCCTTGAGCAGACTGAAGTCGTTGA
Source organism: Streptomyces sp. XD-27 (assembly GCF_030553055.1). NCBI lineage: Bacteria > Bacillati > Actinomycetota > Actinomycetes > Kitasatosporales > Streptomycetaceae > Streptomyces > Streptomyces sp. XD-27. The sequence continues at coordinate 24,064 of NZ_CP130713.1, read as the reverse complement.
GCAGGAGCTTCCCGGCGATCACCGCTTGCGCGATGGGCGAGGTGTTCACCGTGAGCATGCCCTTGAGCTTCGAGAGCTGATCGGCGAGCAGACCGCCCCCGGCCACGTGCTGGTCCGCCACGACGTAGCCGACCCGGGCGCCGGGCATGCCGGTCTTGGCGAAGGAGCCGATGTAGACCACGGCCCCCGACCGGTCGAGCGCCTTCAGCGTGGGCAAGCGCTCGGATCCGTAGACCCCGTACGCGTTGTCCTCCAGGAGCAGGATGCCGCTCGCCTCGGCGACCTCAAGGAGCCGGCGGCGGGCGGCCACGTCCATGCTGGTGCCGGTGGGGTTGGCGAAGTCGGGCGTCACGTAGCAGGCCCGGACTCGCTTGCCCTGCTCTTCGGCCAGCTTCAGCTGGCGGACGAGGTCCTGGGGGTCGATGCCGTTCTCGGTGGACCGGACCGGCCAGACCGGGGTGTCGGTCAGCAGCGCGGCCCCGGTCAGGCCGACGTAGGTGGGGGCGGGGGCGAGCAGCACGTCCCGCTCGTCGGCCCGTAGCGTGCGGAAGAGCAGGAACATGGCCTCCTGCGCGCCCACGGTGACGACCACGGACTCGGGAGCGGCCTCGATGCCCTCGTCCTTGGCGAGGTGGCGGGCGATGAGATCGGTGATGACGCCCTTCGTGGTGCCGTACTGGAAGAGCGTGCGGGTGACCTCCGCCTCGTCCAGCTCCCGGTCGCTCCGAAGGTGGTCGCAGTAGGCGTCGATGTACTCGTGGATGAGGCGGACGTCGAAAAACTCTTCGTACGGGCGGCCCGCCGCCATGGAAATGGCCGCAGGATATTCGCCGATCAGCTCATTGAGCAGGTTCATCGACGAGATAGCAGGATCGGCGAGCGAGCTGTGCAGAGTTTCCATGCTCAAGCGCGAGGAAAGACCGTATGAATCCATGAATGCTAGGGTTTTCCATACCCGGTCGAGATGTCAAGCAGCGGCCGTGGACGCAAATTGATGGCGATTCTCGCTGATATGCGCCGAGCGTGTCGGAAATCGTGGACGTCTATGTCCGCTCTTCCAGATGCTCGATATCCGAAGGTACGGTCACACGCATGCCACAGCACCTGGGGAGCACACAACCGTTGCGGAAAACGAGAACTCCGTCGCGCAGTGGACGTGCGGCGAGCGGGGGAGGACCGGCATGTTGATGACAACGGAGAACGGGATCCGGCTGTCCTACCACGACCACGGCGACACTTCGCCCGTCCTGTTCCTGACCGGCACCGGGGCGCCGAGTTCGGTGTGGGACCTGCACCAGGTGCCCGCGTTCCGCGCCGCCGGGTTCCGCGTGATCACCATGGACAACCGCGGGATTCCGCCCAGCGACACCGGCGCGGACGGGTTCACCATCGACGACCTCGTCGCGGACACGGCCGCCCTGATCGAGCACCTCGGCGCGGCGCCGTGCCGCGTGGTCGGCACCTCGATGGGCTCCTACATCGCACAGGAGCTGGCACTCGCCCGCCCCGAACTGCTGGACACGGTCGTGCTGATGGCGGCCTGTGGCAGGAGCAGTCTCGTCCAGCGGGTGCTCGCGGAGGCCGAGGCGGAGCTGATCGAACGAGCTGCCGAGCTGCCGCGGGGGTACCTCGCCGCCGTTCGCGCCCTCCTCAACCTGGGGCCCGCGACCCTCACCGACGACGACCTCACCGCCGACTGGCTCGACCTGCTCGAGGCGTCAGGCATGGAAGGGCCGGGAGTCCGCGCGCAGCTGCTGCTGAGCGCGTTGCCCGACCGTCTCCAGGCCTACCGCGGGATCAAAGTGCCCTGCCACGTCGTCTCGTTCGAGTACGACCTCGTAGCACCGCCGGCGGCCGGACGAGAGCTGGCCGCCGCGATTCCCGGCGCGACGCACCGCACGATTCCCGGGTGCGGGCACTTCGGCTACCTGGAGAACCCGGAAGCGGTGAACCGCGAGCTGATCCGGCTCCTGCGCACCGAGTCCCGCGCGCGATTGGAGAAGACCGCATGACACCCCATGAGTCAGCCCGCCACCCGGGTCGTGCCGGGCACCCCGCCGACACGGTCGCGGATGCCCGTGGAGCCGCGGAGAGGCGAGCATGACCGACGTGAACCTGCTGCCGTCCACGGCGCCCGCGCTGTTCGAGGCGACCGCCGCGGCGATGCCGGACCGGCCGGCGGCGGCGATGGGTGACACCACACTGACCTACGCCGAGCTGAACGGGGAGGCCAACCGGTTCGCGCGTCGGCTTGTCGAGCACGGCGTCGGCCCGGAACGCCTGGTGGCCACGGTGATGCCACGGTCGATCGAGTTCGTCATCGCGGTCCTGGCCGTGCTCAAGGCCGGTGCCGCGTACGTGCCCGTCAACCCCGACTATCCGGAGGAACGCAGGCGGCAGATGCTGGACGACGCGTCAGCGCACTGCGTGTTGTCCCTGCCGGGGCAGGACGTGGCCGGCGCTCCCGCGGTCCTGCGCGTGGAACGGGAGCCGTCCCGGTCCGAGCCGAACCTGGACGACCACGACCGGCTCAGCCCCTTGCTTCCCGACCACCCCGCGTACGTCATCTACACCTCGGGCTCGACCGGACGACCGAAGGGCGTGCTGGTCACGCACCGCGGGATCCCGAACCTGGCCGCCGATTACGTGCGCCGCCAGCAACAGCAACCGGACAGCAGGTTGCTGGCGTTCGCGTCCCCCAGCTTCGACGCCTCCGTCGCCGAGTTCTGGCCGATCTGGCTGGCCGGCGGCTGTCTGGTCCTTGCTCCCGCCGAGGACCTGGTCCCGGGCGAGCCGCTCGCCCGGCTGGTGCGTGACCAGGGCATCACCCACATCACCTTGCCGCCGACCGCCCTTGCACCGCTGGAGGAAGCCGGTGGCTTACCCGCGGGCCTTACCCTCCTGGTCGCGGGGAGGCGTGCCCGGCACCGGTCGCGAAACGCTGGGCCACCGACCGCGTGATGATCAACGCGTACGGCCCGACCGAGGCCACCGTCGCGGTGACCGCGAGCGAGCCGCTGACCGGCGAGGGAACACCGCCGATCGGCAGGCCGATCACCGGCGTCCGTACGTACGTTCTGGACGACCGGATGAAGGCCGTCCCGGACGGGGACGTGGGCGAGCTGTACATGACCGGCCCCGGCCTCGCCCGCGGATACCTGCACCGGCCGGCGGCCACCGCGCAGCGGTTCCTGCCGGACCCGTTCGGCGGCCCGGGCGACCGCATGTACCGCACCGGCGACCGGGTGCGGGCGCGATCGGACGGCCAGCTCGTCTTCGTCGGCCGCGCCGACGACCAGCTGAAGGTCCGTGGCCACCGGATCGAGCCGGGCGAGGTCGAGGCCGCCCTGTTCGACGTGGACGGGGTGGCCCAGGCGGTGGTGATCGAGCACGAGAACAGGCTGGTCGCGTATGTGGTCGGCACGGCGGGCGCGCCGGTGGCCGTCGAGCACCTCCTGGCGCGGCTGCGCCGGCGGTTGCCCTCCTACCTGGTACCCGACGTGGTCGTCGACCTGCCGCGGCTGCCGACGTCGCCGAACGGCAAGGTCGACCGAGCCGCCCTGCCCGAGCCCGCGAGCGCCCCACGCGCGAGCGCGGGGCGAGCGCCGAACACGCCCACGGAGGCCCTCCTGGCCACGTTGTTCGCCGAAGTGCTCGGCGTCAGCAGCGTCGGCGTCGAGGACAGCTTCTTCGAGGTCGGCGGCCACTCGCTGCTCGCGACCCGGCTGGTGGCCCGCATCCGCGAGACCTTGAACGTGCGGCTGCGGGTGCAGGCCTTCTTCAACGCGCCGACCGTGGCACAACTCGCCAAGGTGCTCGACGGCACACCGACGTGACCTGGAGACCCTCCATGCGGATGACGAAAACCGTCGAAGAGGTCGATCTCGGCGACCCCGATCTGTACACGACGCTCGACCGGCACACCCGCTGGCGCGCGCTCGCGGCGGACGACGCGATGGTGTGGAGCGAACCGGGCAGTTCGCCCAACGGGTTCTGGTCCGTGTTCTCACACCGGGCGTGTGCCGCGGTCCTCGCGCCCACCGCGCCGTTCACCTCCGAGTACGGAATGATGATCGGCTTCGACCGCGACCATCCGGACACCTCGGGCGGCCGGATGATGGTGGTCTCCGAACGGCAGCAGCACCGCAGGCTGCGCAAGCTGGTCGGACCGCTGCTCTCCAGAGCGGCCGCGCAGGCGCTTGTGGAGCGAGTGCGGACCGAGGTGGACGGCGTGCTCGACCAGGCGCTCGACGGCGGGGTGTGCGACGTGGCCCCGGCGATCGGCTCACGCGTCCCGGCCGCGGTCGTGTGCGACATCCTCGGCGTACCGGCCGAGGACCAGGACCTGCTCATCGAGCTGACCAATCACGCGTTCGGTGGTGCGGACGAATGGTTCGACGGGATGACGCCGCGTCAGGCCCACACCGAGATCCTCGTCTACTTCCACGAGTTGATCGCCGGGCGCCGCGAGCGCCCCGGCGCCGACCTCGTCAGCACGCTGGTGGCCGACGACGGCCTCACCCTCGACGACGTACTGCTCAACTGCGACAACGTACTGATCGGGGGCAACGAGACCACCCGGCACGCGATCACCGGTGCGGTGCACGCGCTCGCCACGGTGCCCGGCCTGCTGAGTGACCTGCGCGACGGGAGCGCGGACGTCGACACCGTCGTGGAGGAGGTGCTGCGCTGGACCTCGCCGGCGATGCACGTGCTCCGGGTGACGACCGACGAGGTCACGGTCAACGGCCGTCACCTGCCGCCCGGCACGCCGGTGGTCGCGTGGCTGCCCGCCGCGAACAGGGATCCCGCCGTGTTCGACGACCCCGACGCGTTCCGCCCCGGGCGAAAGCCCAATCGGCACATCACGTTCGGCCACGGGGTGCACCACTGCCTCGGTTCCGCACTCGCCCGGATCGAGCTGTCGGTCGTGTTGCGCGTGCTGGCCCAGCGGGTGTCACGGGTGGAACTGGTGCGGGAGCCCACCTGGTTGCGCGCGATCGCCGTGCAGGGGTACCGGGAACTCCCGGTGCGGTTCACGGGGCGTTGACCCGGGAGCCGGTGCGCCGGGGCGGGTGTGGCGGGTATTTCCGGGGCATAACCGGGACTTGTCCAACCGGTATCCATGACGTCTGTGCCCGGCAGACGTCAAATTGACACCGTTGATGCGAATGTGACTCGCGGTCATGCTGTGAATGGGCAGCTATCCGTTCCATTTCATGGAGGAAGTCTTGAGCGCTGTGCAGAATTTCGAGATCGACTACGTGGAAATGTATGTCGGTAATCTCGAGGAGGCCGCTTTCGGCTGGGTGGACAAGTATGATTTCGCCGTCACCGGCACGAGCCGCTCCACGGATCACCGGAGCGTCACGCTGTGCCAGGGGTCGATAAAGCTTGTCCTCACCGAGCCGACGTCGGACCGGCATCCGGCGACGATCTACCTCCAGGCGCACGGCGACGGTGTGGCCGATATCGCGCTGCGCACTCCGGACGCGGCCGCCGCTTTCGACGCCGCCGTGCGGGCCGGGGCCGTAGCGGTCCGAGAGCCGGCGCGGCTCGACGAGGCGGAGCCGGGCGGACCGGCCGTCACGGCCGCCGTCGTCGGCTTCGGCGACATGGTGCACACCCTGGTCCAGAGGGACGGAACCACCGCCTCGCCACAGGCGAAGGGCCCTCGCGGGGGAGACGTGGACCTGCTCGGGATCGATCACTTCGCGGTCTGCCTGAGCGGGGGCAACCTCGGCCCCACGGTGGAGTTCTACGAGCGGGCACTGGGGTTCCGGCAGATCTTCGAGGAGCACATCGTGGTCGGTGACCAGGCGATGAACTCCATCGTCGTGCAGAGCGCGTCGGGAGCGGTCACCCTCACGATGATCGAGCCCGACGAGAGCGCCGACCCGGGCCAGATCGACGACTTCCTCAAGGACCACCACGGAGCTGGTGTCCAGCACATCGCGTTCACCAGCGACGACGCGGTCCGCTCGGTCCAGGCGCTGTCCCGGCGCGGGGTGGAGTTCCTGAAGACACCGGCGGCCTACTACGACCTGCTCGGTGAGCGGATCGCTCTGGAGACGCACAAACTGGACGATCTGCGGGCGACGAACGTGCTCGCCGACGAGGATCACGGCGGCCAGATGTTCCAGATCTTCACCGCTTCCACTCATCCACGGCGGACGCTCTTCTTCGAGATCATCGAGAGGCAGGGAGCGGAGACGTTCGGCAGCGCCAACATCAAGGCCCTGTACGAAGCCGTGGAACTGGGACGGACCGGCCAGAGCGAGCCTGGTGCCATCCGCCGATGACGTACGTGCACCTCGCCGATTTCGAACGTGCCGCCCGGGACGCCCTCCCCGGCCAGATCTGGGACTTCCTCGCCGGGGGCAGCGGCACCGAGGCCTCTCTGGCGGCCAACCGCACCGCACTCGAGCAAACCTTCGTGGTGCCCCGGGTGTTGCGTGACCTGACCGAGAGCGGCACCGGGGCCGATGTCCTCGGCAAGCGTGCCGCACTGCCGATGGGCGTCGCGCCGATCGCGTACCAGCGGCTGTTCCACCCCGGTGGTGAACTCGCGGCGGCGCGCGCGGCCCGGGACGCCGGCGTGCCGTACGTCATCTGCACCATGAGCAGCGTTCCGCTGGAGGAGATCGCTGCCGTCGGTGGCCGGCCGTGGTTCCAGCTGTACTGGCTGCGGGACCAGAAACGGTCTCTGGACCTGGTGCGCAGGGCGGAGGACGCGGGCTGTGAGGCGATCGTCTTCACCGTCGACGTACCGTGGATGGGGCGGCGGTTGCGCGACATGCGCAACGGCTTCGCGCTGCCGGAGTGGGTGACGGCTGCCAACTTCGCATCCTCCGCGGCCGCGCACCGCCGAACCCTAGGGGTGTCGGCCGTGGCCGACCACACCGCGCGCGAGTTCGCCCCGGCCAACTGGGACGCTGTGGCGGCGGTGTGCGCGCGCACGAACCTGCCGGTGGTGCTGAAGGGGATTCTCGCTGTCGAGGACGCCCGCCGTGCCGTCGAGGCAGGTGTCAGCGGCATCGTGGTGTCCAACCACGGAGGCCGTCAGCTGGACGGTGCCGTGCCCGGAACCGAGGTACTGGGCGAGATCGCCGCCGCGATCGGCGGCGGCTGCCAGGTGCTGATGGACGGGGGCATCCGCAGTGGCGGGGACATCCTCAAGGCCATCGCCCTCGGCGCGTCGGCCGTGCTCGTCGGACGCCCCGTCATGTGGGGCCTTGCCACGGCCGGTCAGGACGGCGTACGACAGGTGCTCGACCTGCTCGCCGCCGAACTCCGGGACGCGATGGGCCTGGCGGGCTGCGAGTCGGTGGACGCGGCCGGCCGGCTGAGCACGAGAAGGCCCCGGTACGGCTGATGCTCCGCGAGAGGCGCCGGCGTCCGGCGTTCGATACCTCGGGAATGCCCGCCCTCGCCAGCACGAGGCGGCCGAGCCGCGTTCACCGTGCCCATCCATATCTGCGAAAGGAGAGATTGATGACCGCGTCACAGATAAAGCCAGTACGCCGTAGCAAGCTCAGGACATGGGGCTGGATGTATCGATGACTACCAGTATCGCTCCGGCGGCGGATCTTTCCGTTCTCACCGGACTCACCGAGATCACCAGGTTCGCAGGGGTCGGGACCGCGGTGTCCGACACCTCGTACTCGCAATCCGAGCTGCTCGACATCCTCGACATCGAGGACCCCAAGATCCGCTCGGTCTTCCTTAACAGCGCGATCGACCGGCGCTTTCTCACGCTTCCGCCGGAGGGCCCCGGCGGAGTGCGCGTACCCGAACCCCAGGGCGATCTGCTGGACAAACACAAGAAGATCGCCGTCGACATGGGGTGCCGTGCGCTCGAGGCCTGCCTGAAGTCGGCGGGGTCGAGTCTTGAGGACCTGCGTCACCTGTGCTGCGTCACCTCGACCGGCTTCCTGACTCCCGGCCTGAGCGCGCTGATCATCCGGGAACTCGGGATAGATCCGCATTGCAGCCGTTCGGACATCGTGGGCATGGGATGCAACGCGGGTCTGAACGCGCTCAACGTGGTCGCGGGCTGGTCCGCGGCGCACCCGGGCGAACTCGGTGTCGTCCTGTGCACCGAGGCGTGCTCCGCCGCGTATGCCCTGGACGGCACGATGCGGACCGCGGTGGTCAACAGTCTGTTCGGCGAAGGAGCCGCCGCCCTCGCCGTCACCTCCGGTGACGGCAGGGCGCCCGGCCCGCGCGTGCTGAAGTTCGCGAGCTACATCATCACCGACGCGATCGACGCGATGCGCTACGAATGGGACCGGCAACTGGACCGGTTCAGCTTCTTCCTCGACCCGCAGATCCCCTACGTGGTCGGCGCGCACGCCGAGATCGTCGTCGACCGCCTGCTGTCCGGAACGGGGCTGCGCCGCAGCGACATCAGCCAGTGGCTGGTGCACTCCGGCGGCAAGAAGGTGATCGACGCCGTCGTGGTCAACCTCGGCCTGAGCCGGCACGACGCTCGGCACACCACCGGCGTGCTCCGCGACTACGGCAACCTCTCCAGCGGCTCCTTCATCTTCTCCTACGAGCGACTGGCCGAAGAGGACGTCGCCCGGCCAGGCGACTACGGCGTGCTGATGACCATGGGGCCCGGATCCTCGATCGAGACGGCGCTGATCCAGTGGTGACGCGCGGCGGAACGGATGGCGAAATGATGCTGCGCCTGGACGGCACGCGGCCCCTGTCGGCCGAGTCCATCGAGGAGATGGTCGATCTCTGCGACCGCGCCGACGACCATCGGGAATCCGGCCCGGTCACCGTCCACGTCACGGGCGTCCCACCGGCCGGCTGGGCGACGGAGCTGACCGTCGGGGTGGTCTCCAAATGGGAACGGGCGGTGCGCCGGTTCGAACGGCTCGGCCGGCTCACGGTCGCGGTGGCGTCGGGCGACTGCGCCGGCACGGCGCTGGATGTCCTCCTCGCCGCCGACGTCCGGATCGCCGCTCCCGGCACCCGGCTGCTGCCCTCCTGGGCAGGCGGTGCCACCTGGCCGGGATGACCGTGCACCGGCTCACCCAGCAGGCCGGCGCGGCAGGCATCCGGCGGGCCGTGCTGCTCGGGACCCCGATCGAGGCGGACCGCGCGCTCGCGCTCAACCTGGTCGACGAGGTGACCGAGGACCCGGCGACGACGCTGGCCGCCCTGGCCGAGGCGGCCGGTGCCGTGGACGGCACGGAGATGGCGATTCGCCGGCAGCTGATCTTCGAAGCCGGCTCCACCGCCTTCGAGGACGCGCTCGGCAGGCACCTCGCTGCCTGCGACCGCTCCCTGCGCCGAACGGGACCGTCCGCATGACGATCGCGCACACCCTTCCGAGCGGCCTCACCGCCGCCGGGGAGACGCTGCACAAGGCGGCCGAGCGGGTCGACGACCTGCTCGCCGCCCTGCCCGAGCCGACGCGACGGACCCCCGGCCAACGGGCCGAGGCCGCCACCGCCCAGGACGAGGTGCGCCGCCTGCGCGAGCGGTTCCTGGCCGAGCACGTCCAGGAGGTGTACGCCCGCCTCACCGACGGCCGCGACTTGCGCATCGAAGCCCTGGTCACGGAGGCCGCCGAGGTCTTCCCCGGCCTGGTCCCGACCGCGGCACAGCTCGCGGACGAGCGGTCGCGGGTCCAGGCGGACAAGGAAGGCCGGGAGATCGACCAGGGCATCTTCCTGCGGGCGGTGCTCGGCTCGCCCGTCACGGGCCCGCACTTGGTCGACGCGATGCTCCGACCGACCCCGCGGGCGCTCGCACTGCTCCCGGAGTTCCGGCGGACCGGCCTCCTGGAGACCGAGGCCGTCCGCCTTGAGCGGCGCGACGGCGTGGCCCACCTGACGATGTGCCGCCACGACCGCCTCAACGCCGAGGACGAGCAGCAGGTCGAGGACATGGAGACCGCGGTCGACCTGGCGCTGCTTGACGAGGACGTCAAGGTCGGGTTCGTGCGCGGCGGCGAGATGAGCCATCCGCGCTACCGAGGCAGGCGCGTGTTCAGTGCCGGAATCAATCTCAAGTACCTGTCGTCGGGCGACATTCCGCTCGTCGGGTTCCTGCTCCGCCGCGAACTCGGCTACATCAACAAGATCGTTCGCGGGCTCCGCCTGGACGACGGCGGGTGGCGGCCGCCGTACGCGGACAAGCCGTGGGCGGCCGCCGTCGACGCGTTCGCGATCGGCGGCGGCACCCAGCTGCTGCTCGTCTTCGACCACGTGCTGGCCGCGTCCGACGCCTACCTCAGCCTGCCCGCCGCCAAGGAAGGCATCATCCCGGGTGTCGCGAACTTCCGCCTCACCCGGTCGCTCGGCCCACGCGCCGCCCGGCAGGTGATCCTCGGCGGCCGACGGCTGTGGGCGAGCGAGCCGGACGCCCGCCTGATCGTCGACGAGGTCGCCGAACCCGCCGACCTGGACGCCGCGATCGAGCGGACCTTGGAACGGCTGGGCGGGGAAGCGGTGCTCGCCAACCGCCGGATGCTGAATCTGTCCGACGAGCCGCCCGAGGAGTTCCGCTGCTACATGGCGGAGTTCGCACTCCAGCAGGCGCTGCGGCTGTACGGCGCCGATGTCATCGACAAGGTGGGCCGGTTCGCCGCGAGGCGGACCTGACCCGCATCCAGTACGTACGTCAAGAAGGGGCATGTCACCCCTTGACCGGCCCGAGGGGCTGACCGCCCCCCACCGGCCCGCGCACGTCGGCCTCGGCGAGGCCTGGAGCAACGCCGAGGCCGACCCGCACGTGCGGCTCGCGGTGCCGACCGGGGCCGGGCGAGCGGGCTCACTGACGACAGCCTTTGGCACCCGACTCAAAGGGACCCCATTCCCATGCAGGACCATATGTCCTTGGCCGTGCGCGACAGCAACCTCGAACTGGCGCTCGACGTGCTTCCCGCACTGGCGGTCATCTTGCTCGCGGCGGCCGTGATCGGCAGGCTCGCGGTCATGCTCGGACAGCCACGGGTGCTCGGCGAAATCATCGCCGGCATCCTGCTGGGCCCGACCCTCTTCGGCTGGCTGGCACCCGATCTCCAGGCGGACGTCTTCCCGGCGGAGGCACGGTCGGTGCTGTACGTCCTGAGCACCATCGGCCTGACGCTCTACATGTTCCTCGTCGGCGCCGGCCTCGACCACAGCCGTCAGGAGTCCGATCGCAAGCACCACCCGGCGGTCCTCGCCGCTTCGGGGTTCGTGCCCTCCCTCGTCCTCGGCGGTCTCGTCGGCCTGCTGATGTGGGACGACGTCTCGCGCGAGGACGTCAGCCGGTGGGAGTTCGCCCTCTTCGTAGGCGGTGCGCTGTCCCTCACAGCGCTCCCCATGCTGGCCCGCATGCTGTACGAGCGGGGCCTGCAGAACTCCCGCCTGGGGCGGCTGTCCCTGGTCGCCGCCTCGATCGACGACGCGGCGGCCTGGTGCTTCCTGGCCATGCTGACGGCCGTGCACACCGGCTCCGGGGCCGCCGACGCTCTGCCCATGATCGGCTACAGCGTCCTGTTCACCGTCGTGATGCTGCTCGGAGTGTCCCGGCTGCTGCGGCCGCTGGCACGGCACGTGGGCCGACAGGGCACGCTGAGTCCCGGCGCGATGTACGTCGTCGTCATCGTCCCGATCGTCTGCGGATACGTCACCGATCTGATCGGGATCTACTCGGTCTTCGGCGGCTTCATCGCCGGCCTGGCCATGCCCCGTGACCCGCAGTTCCGCCAAGCGCTGCACAGCCGGATGATGGACACCGTCTCCACGCTGCTGCTGCCCGTCTTCTTCGCCCTGTCCGGCCTCACCACCGACCTGCGGAGCCTCTCGGCCCACACCCTGCTGTTCGGCGTCGCCGCGCTCCTGGCGGGATTCGCGGGCAAGTACTTCGGCAGCGCCCTGGCCATGAAGACACTCCGCTTCAGCTGGCGCGAGGCCTTCGCGGTGGGAGGGCTGATGAACGCCCGCGGCCTGATGATCATCGTCTTCATCAACATCGGCTTGGCACAGGGCCTGATCACCAAGCCGGTGTTCTCTGTTCTCGTCATGGTCGCCGTCATCACGAGCGCTGCGGTCCTGCCACTGTACCGCCGGGCGCTCCCGCACCACCTGGAGCTGTCCCTGGGCAGCGAAGCGCCCCCTCCGGCACCGGCACCACGCCCCCTGACGACCACCGACATGCACTGATGTGCGCGTACCCGCCGCAGACACGTGGCCGGGGGCGGCTGCGGCCGGCCGCCGAAGTGGCGCGGAGCGGCCGAATTCCGCTCCCCGCCCTGGAGCCACCGGCCGGTGGTGGCCGGAACCAGCTCCTGAGCCGCCGAGGGTGACATATCGTCGGCATATCGAGAATCGCATACACCCCGGCAACACCCCACTACATTGACTGATGACATGTCCTTCAACCCCCCAGCGAAGCAATGCGATCCACAGCCGTGAAACCGGTGGTCATGCCGATCACCGCCGCCGAGCACATGGCGTTCGTACGGGCCCAGCGGTCGGTCAGCTTTCTGCAGACCCCGGCATGGGGCGGCGTCAAGACCGAGTGGCGCAGCGAGTCCCTCGGCTGGTTCGAGGGGCGACACCTGGTTGGTGCTGGGCTCGTACTGCACCGCCCAGTGCCAAGGCTCGACCGCTTCACGCTGGCGTATCTACCCGAGGGCCCGGTCATCGACTGGAGCGGCGACATCGGTGCTTGGCTCGATCCGCTGGCGGCCTACCTCAAGGCCCACGGCGCGTTCGCGATCCGGCTCGGCCCGCCGGTGCGCACGCACACCTGGAGCGCCGCCCAGGTCAAGGAGGGCATCGCCGACCCGGGCCGCAAACGGCTCACCGACATCACCGGCCACTGGACCGACCCGGTCGGTGCCCGCGTGGCCAGCAGGCTCCGGGGCGCCGGCTGGCTGCCGCAGAGCCCGGAGGACGGGTTCGGGGTCGGGCACCCACAGTTCAAGTACGAGGTCCCGCTGGTAGGCAGGACCGAGGACGAACTGCTCAGGGGCATGAACCAGCAGTGGCGCCGCAACATCAAGAAGTCGGCCAAGGAGGGAGTCGAGGTCACGGTCGGCCACGGGGGCCCGGAGGACCTCAAGGCGTTCCACGACCTCTACGTCCACACCGCCGAGCGCGACCACTTCACACCCCGGCCGCTGCGCTACTTCGAGACCATGTTCGCGGCGCTGAGTGCCGAGGACCCCGAGCGGATCAAGCTCTACCTGGCCCGCCACCAGGGCGACTTGGCCGCCGCCACGGTCCTGGTCCGAGTCGGCGCCCACGCTGTGTACGCCTATGGCGCCTCCTCCACCGCGAAGCGCGAGGTGCGTGCCTCCAACGCCTGCCAGTGGGCGATGATCCGTGACTCGCTCGCGGCCGGCTGCGACGTCTACGACCTGCGTGGCATCACCCCCACCCTCGACGCCGACGACCCGCACGTCGGCCTTGTTCAGTTCAAAGTCGGCACCGGCGGTCAGGCGACGCGGTACGTCGGTGAGTGGGACCTGCCGCTGCGGCGGATGGTCTACCGGGCCTTCGACCTCTATATGAGGCGGCGCGGCCGCTGAACCGCTCACCCGCGGCCGCGACGTCGTCGCGACGCGCCCCGAGGGGCCTTGACCAGTCACATCGCTTGCGGCAAGGCGGTGGTCAGCGCCGCCGCGGCCACAGCGAGGGGGAGTTCGCCGCGGCGGCCGACGCGTTGAGCGCCTGGCGCGCGCCCAGGAGCGGCAGCCCGAGGCAAGCCGAGGTGGCAGCGGTCCGCCACACCGGCACCATCACACTCATCGCTGACGAGCCAGGGTACGGACGATGACGACTCGATCGGGTGCGGCGGTTACGACGACTCCCCGACCTGGATCGCTGCCCCAGGGCACATGGTGGCCGACTCGCGTATAGCGTCGTGGAGTTCGGAGGGCGGAGTGTCATCGAGGAGTTCGACCGTGCCGTCCTCGTCCCGCTGGTCGAAGACGTCGGGGGCGAGCATCACGCACTGGCCCGAGGCAACACAGCTGGGAACGTCGACCTTAACGCGCATCATGGTCCTTAACCTGTTTCTCTGTGTGGGGCCCGTCACCAACATGATGGCGGACTTCGTCGCAGGGCGTTGGAGTACAGCGGCAGTACTCCGGTACAGCCAGGGCGGGCTGAGAACTGCCAGATCGACGTCTTCGCCGCCCATGCCGCCCTGGCCTCGGCGCTGCCGACCAGCAGCTCAAGCCGCTATGAGGACGGGCTGGTTCGAGGAAGTCGTACCAGGCAGGGATACGTCTGCGGTAGTGACAGGCGCGGGCGACGGCCTGGTGGCGTCTGCGGTGTGAATGCTCGGTGTTGTGACGGTGGGTTGATCGGCAGCGGGTTCTGATGTGGTGGATGGCCTGTTTACCAGCACCTTGGTCGGCGGAGTGTGCTGGATCTTGGCTGTCATGGGATGACCAATTAGCTGCTATGGATTGAGAGTTCCGGCTAGTACACCCCATCTCTGGCTGTCACGGGGATGAGTATTCCTGTGTTCTTGATCAGGACCGGGGTGTGGGCTGGCCGGTATGACAGCTGATCCGTCTTCCTCACCATCGCCGATGCCGGTGTCGACGCTTGTGGCGGGGAGCGAAAGGCCGGCTGACGTCACCAGGGCGCGGAACCGGGCGCTGCTGCGGTCTGTGGTGGTGCGGCGTCTTCTCGCGTTGGACGAGGCCGGAACGCTGCAGACGGTGCATGTCCGGATTGCTGCGCAGTCGGCAGGTGCGGACGGTGTGGCGTTGGCTAGCAGTGGCGGAGAACGGCGGGCCACTGGAACCTGCCCGGCGGCGTTCCGCGTTCACGCTGACGGACGCGTTGTGGGCCCGGCTGGGGAGCTGGGCGGGAACGTGAAGGCCTTGCATCGCTGGATGACCGAGCACGTCGATGAGGTGCTTCCCGCTGCGGGCCGGGACCGGTTGCCGTCGCTGACGACGCTGCATGAGGCGGTGCACCGACAACGGCGTGCGGGCCGTGTCCTTGACCTTTCTCGTCCCGGCTATGCCTGGGTCGATCCGGCCGCCTATGACCGGGCGTTGGCCGAGCTGGCACTGCTGGGCACGATCGACGAGACGGGCCAGGCCCCGCCCGCCGTCGCCGTGCCGGCCGAGACCCACGAGGACGCCGGCCGTGTCCCTGCTTCGCCACTGGCCGAGGGGACGCGTCTGTACGTACCGGGCGCGCACGTCGTCTCCACGCGGCAGCTCGGCGCTGTCACCGAGGCACTCGCGCACACCTTCGCCGCCCACGGGATCGTGTGCGTGTACGGGGACCCTGGGCACGGCAAGACCGTCGCGGTGCATCAGGCGCTGCGGCTGCTGCCGCGCCGGATCCCGGTGCACCAAGCGCTGGTGGCGGTGAAACCGGCCCTGCCGCAGCTGCTGACCGCGTTCGGTCTGCCCGCCACGGCGTTGACGAACCGCACGGACGCCGCCGACCGCGCCCTGCTCGAGGCCTTCCAAGCCGGTTGTTCTGTGTCTGCTGGCTGGGTGTTCCGGCCCCCGACGGTTTGTAGCGGCTCTCCCGTGCTTTGCCCGGGTTCATGGTCTGCCGGCCGAGTCCCGGGCTTCTGCCCTGCGTTGGTCATGTCTTGCCGGCCGACCTCCGGTCCGGGCCTGCGGGCCTTCGGCCTGTCCCTGCCGGTCCCGCCCCCGCCCCCTCGTTCGATTTGTTACGTCCCCGTCTGTGTCGCTGGCGCCGTCTGTTACGGGTCGGGTAGGGTAGGGTGTTACGTGTCTGGGTGGGGGTGACTCAACTCCCGTGCCGGGGCGTTGTTGTTGTGGTCTGTGCTCGCCGGTTGTGCCGTCATGCGTTGCGTGGTTGTGGTCGGTGTCTCGGCAGGTGCAGGTCTGCAGGCTCGAGGCTGGTGTGGAGCGTGAGTTCCGGGAGTTTCCGTGTGCGCGGTGCCCGTGGCGCACGGATGCTGACCTGACCGCGTTCTTCGAAGAGGACATCGCGATGCTGCGGCGGGCGGACGGGCGGCCGGGCGCGGAAGCGCCGCTGGATGCACCGGTCGTCGCGTGCCATCTGGACCAGCCGGACACCGCACACGCCTTCCGCTGGTGTGGTGGCTGGCTCGCCGTGGTCGGCGCGCACCATCTGGCTGTGCGGCTGGCGATCGTGTTCGACTCTCTGCCAGGCCAGGCTCTTGCCCCACGGCCGGGCTGGCCCCGGCTCTACGCGAGCCTGGACGCGTTGCTCGAAGCACGCGCCGCGCAGCTGCACGCGGCCGACGCCAGGGCCGACGTCACTGCCCGGGGTGAAGAGAGCTCCCCCTTGACGTCCCGCTGCTCCAGACCCCACCTCCCGCCACCGCGTTCTGCCCCTCTCGTTGACCCTCTGACCTTTCGCTGCTGGAGCTGTTGCTGATGCCGTCGCTAGCCGCGCCGGGCGCTGCCGCCGTGTGGCCGCGGGCCGTACGCGTGCCCGCCGGCCGGATGGGGACCACCAGGCACGTACCGTCTCCGGCCAGCGTTGGGAGAGGGCGTGCGGGCGGTTGCCGGCCAGGGCTGAGGACCTCGCCAGAGAACTCTCCGGCCGGCCGTGCACCTCTTCCCCGCAGTGCGCAAGGACGCGCTCCGCGCCCCGGCGAGGGTGGCGCCGTTCTGAACCCCGCCTGCCTACCGTTTCCCGCTGGCCGTTCCGGGCCCTGGCCACGCCTCTTGTTATCCCGGTCTCCTGCCCGTGTTCTCTGCCCGCGTCTCTTGTTCCTCGTGTCATCTCTTTGGAGTTGTTGATGTCTCCCGCGTCGTCGCCGCAGGACCCCGCCGCTGCTGCGCCCGCGTCTCCCGTCCCCACCCCGGCTTCTGGTCTGGATGCCGCCTCCGCCGCTGCGGCGCTTCCGGTTCTTCCTCTGGCAGAGGATCTCCGGGAAGTCATCACAAACCGGGCGATCGGCTGTGTGACCGGCCCTGGCTCCACCCCGGGCACTGTGGTGAGGGCCGCTCTCGCGGCACACCCGGTGACGGCCCCGGGCCCGACGGTGGTGTGGGTGCGCCCGGACGCACCCCGGGACCGCTCCGCCATGGTCCGCGCCCTGTACACCGCGCTGGGGCTTGACCGGCACCGCTCCCGGCCGAGGGTCCTGGCCGACGCCGAGGAACTGATCGCTGCGGAGCTCCGGCGGAGCGCACGTCTGGTGATCGTGCCCGACGCCCACCAACTGCGCACCACCGCCCTGGAGCTGCTCTACGGACTGTGGGCGCACGGGGTACCGGACCGCTTCCCCTGGTCCTGGCCGGTGACGACCGCCTCGAGGACATCCTTCAGCGTCCCGCTCTGGCCAACCTGGAATCACATGTGCTCATCCGCCACCGCTTGACCGCCACGTCGCGGGAACCGCTGCCCGCCACCGTGCCCGGCCCGGAGACCGCCGCCCCCGACACCCTGGCCGCCCCCGACACCCTGGCCGCCCCCGGCCGCGCTGCCGCATCGGACCCGGCCGCGTCCGGCCGTCCGCCGGCCATCTCTCCCGCCGCTGCCGCGCCTGCCGTGCCGGGTACGGACTCCTCGGCGTCCGCTGCTCCTGCCGCTCCCGCTCCCGTTCCCGCTGCTGCTGGGGGCGTTGAGGGGGTGGGGGTGCTGGCGACCGCGCCCGGCGCTGCGGCGTCTTCCGGCGATGAGCCGGTGTCGTTGCTGGTGTCCGCGGCTCGTCCCCGCCTGTATCAACTGGTGGACGCCGCCAGCGATGAGGGGCGGGTGACGCTGATCTGGAAGGGCAAGCTGACCGCGGCGCTGGTCCCGCTGGGGCGTCTGGACGCGGACTCGCGTGCGCGTGTGGGGTCGTGGCCGTCGTGGCCGCGGACGAAGGCCCGCCCGAAGCTCGGTGACCTCGTCGCCGCCGCGGCCGGCACCCCCCAGGCCCCAGGAGTCCCGCAGGTGCTCATGGACCGGACGACGCCGGTCGCGGTCCTCCTCGATGCCGCGCTGCTCCCTGCCGACGGCGGCCCTATCACTGTGCCCGGCGGCCCCGGCGGCCCCGGCGGCCCCGGCGGCCCCGGCGGCCCCGGCGGCCCCGGCGGCCCCGGCGGCCCCGGCGGTCCTGGTGCCCCGGCGGTATCCGCTTCCGCCGGGACCCCGCTGCCCACGGACGGCGCCGCCGCCCCGGCCGCCCCGGCAGGGTCCGGCGCCTCCGCGCCCGTCGCGTCCGGCAGGGCGCCGGAGGCGAGCACGCCCCCGGCCACCGCCCCCGGCGCCCCGGCCACCCCCGTGACCGCTGGTGACGTGGCGTCCGCCGCCCCCACCGACGCAGCCGCCCCCGCCGACGCTGCCCCGGCTGGGCCCGCGCACCCGCCCGCGCCCGCGTCCGTGGCGCCGACCACGCCCCCGGCGCCCGTACCACCAGCCCCGGACCCGGCGCCCTCGCGTCCCGTGAGCCCACTGGCCGGCCCCGACGCCGTCCCTGCCGACACCGGGCCGACCCGGCCGGCTGCGCCCGGCAAAGGCCTGCCCGTTCCGGTGGAGCCCGCCTCCGTAACCGGCGGGGGAGAGGGGACTGATGCGCCGTCGGGCGCCCCGGCCGCACCTTCCCCCGCCCCGCCCCCGCCGCTGCGCGCGGTGCCGCCCGGGCCGCTGCGCCGACGGCACCCGAGGACGACGCTCCCGAAGCCGCCGAGACGCCGCCACCGGTCGCCGACGATGATGGTGCCGCCCCCGCCGCCACGCTGCTCCCCGCCGACGTTGCCCTGGACGCTCCCGTTCCCGGTGCCGTGGCAACGACGCCCCCGGCCGCGCCCGGCACCCCCGACACGGCCGTCCCGCCCGCGCCCGCGTTCCCGGCTCCGGCCGCCGCCGAGCCCGCCGCCCCGACACCGCCGACCACTGCAGCGACTTCCCTGACAACGCCAGCCGACGAGCCCTCCACTGACAGCGCCCCGCCTCCCACCCGCAACGTCGTCAGCAAGCCGGCCGCGCCCGGGGTCGCCCCCACCCCGGACACCACCGCTGTTGCTGCGCCCGACAATTCACCCGGGCCCGGCGACACCACCCCCACCCCCACCCCCGTGCCCGAGGCCACGGCCGTGGTGTCGCGTCCTCGTCGCCTCCAGGGCCTCGCAACCGTGCTGGACGAACTCCTCGACCCCGCCACCCCGGCCACCACCACCCCCCGCGCGGATGGCCCCGTCGTGTTCGGTCTGCCCGCCCTGGACCACGCGCTCGCCACCCTGACCCCCGGCCGCCTGACCCTGATCGCCGCTGCGCCCGGCGCCGGGGGAAGCCTCCTTGCCGCCGCGGCCGCCCGTCACACCGCCCTGACCCACAACCTCCCCGTCCTCTACGCCGCTTCGGGCCTGACCCGTAACGACGTGGCCGCGCGGATCGTCGCCGCACACACACCGGTGGACTACCGCCGCCTGCGCACCGGTGCCCTGACGGCCGCCGAGCTCGAGGCCGCCGCCGGGGTGCGTGCGCAGCTGGCCGGTGCGCCGCTGCTCATCGATGACGGCACGGGTCTGACCGCCGACGCGATCGCGCAGACCGTGCCGGACGTTCAGGGCTTGGCGCTGGTGGTCGTGGACCGGCTCCAGCACGCCCACGACCCCGCCATTCCGCTGTCCGGCCCTGCGCTCCCGGCCGCCGCCCGGGCGCTGGCCCACCTCGCCCGCACCCACCACGTCCCCGTCCTGGCCGCGCTGGACACCGACGACCCCGACGCCATCGCCGCGCTCGCGCCCGGCCTCACCCTGACCCTGACGTTCCCCCGCGGCCGTCAGCACGCCGAGCTGACCGTCGCAGAACGCGACTTCGGCCACCTGGCCGCCTTCCCGCTGACCGCCGACCTCGCCCGCGCCCGGTTCACCGAGCCCGTCCCGCGCTTCGACGCCATGCGCGCGTTCGCCGGCCAGCAGGGCGAGGCGGTCACCGCCGACGTCGTCACCGCGGCACGCCCCTACACGGAGCCCGGCGCCCTCGGCGAGCTCCCCGAAGACCTGCGCGGGGTCCTGCCCGTTCTGGTCCGCCGCTTCGACGCCCAGGACCTCGAGCTCTCCTCGTCCCAGCGGGCGGTGACCGAGGCCGCCGCCCACGGCCCGCACCTGCCCGACACCGCCAACGGCCGCCGCCTGGCGGCCGCGCTCACCGCCTTCCTTGAGTACGCCGCCGCCCAGGGCTACCGCCCCGACGACGCCGGGCACCCGGACGGCACCCAGCGCCCCAGCACCACCGACCGCCCCGCCGCGCACGGCCCCGGACCCGCCTCAACGACTCTCCCCGCCCCGTACGCGCCCGTTGAGCCCGCTGCTGGGCCCTCGTGCGGGCCGGTGACCGGACAGGCCGTCACCGGCCCGCACAGCCCCGCCACTTCCGCCCCCGCCCACCCGGGCGAGCCCGCTGCCCCCGGCCTGACCGCCGCCACTGCGCCGCAGGCCCCCGCCGGCCCCGCGGACACCGAGCCCGCCGCCCCGGCCGGGGGTGCCGTGGCCGCGCCGCCCACCGGCCCGGCCGTCGCACACACCGGGCCCGGCTCCTCGACAACCGCCCCCGCCCCCACGCCGGTCGCCGGGGAGCGCCTGGAGGCGGCCGAGGTGGAGCTCCTGGAGGCGGCGTTCCCCTTCCTCGCCGGGGCCCAGGGCGGTTTGTCGGCGCGGCTGACGGGCACGATGGCCGCTCTCCGCGACGCCCGCACTGCCACCACCACCTCCGCCGCCCCCACCGCCGCCGTTGGCGAGCGCGAGGGGGCGGTGGCGGCCGGTGCGCGCCCGGAGCCGGAGCAGGCCGCCGTGCTGGCGGGGCTGCGCCGGACGATGGCCGACCTTGCCGCCCGTACCCCGCGCATGCCCGACACCCCTGAAGGCGCCCGTCTTCAGGCCGCGCTCGCGGCTTACGCCACCGCGTACTCCGCCCCTGCTGCGCCCGCGTCCACGGCGCCCGCCCCGGGTCCCTCGGCCGCGGCTCCGCGGTGGGCCGGGACCTGGCCCATGCGCTTCCCGCAGCCCGCCGACGCACAGCCCGTCGACGCCCCGGCCGCTCCGGGGCCGGACGCGGGGCTGGCGGCCGTCGAGACCGAGCTCCTGGACGCGGCAGCGGTGTTCACGAGCGGACCGGAGAAGCTGTCCGCGGCCGCGACGAACGTGCTCCACACGCTCCGGGCCGCGCAGCAGCCCGAGAACACTGGCGCTCTGCCCGCGGCCCGGGCCCGGGCCGCCGAGCTCGCCACCCGGCGCCTGCGCCTGCCCAAGACCCCCGACGCCGCCCGCCTGCGCGCCGCACTGGACGCCTACGCCGCCGCCGCGGCCGCGGCCGGCATCGCCCCCGACGCCCTCCCGCCCGCACCCGCGGCGGCCGTCGCGGCGCTGAGCGTCACCGAGCCCGCCCCGCAGCCCCCGCCGCCGCGCCTGCTGCGCCCGGCGAGCAGGCCGACCGACCCCTGGAGGCGCCGGAGGCGCCCGAGGAACTGCCGTCGGCGGTGTTCCAAGACACGACCGCGCCGCCGGACGCGGACGTCCCGGCGAGCCGAACGAGCGCGCGGGTCTACACCTTCTTCCTGAACAAGATCACCGACGCGGTGGACCAGGCCCTCCAAGAGCACGACGGGGACGTGGAAGCCGCGACCAAGGCCCTGGTCCGAAAAGCCGTGCCGGACTCGATGGCCCTGTTCAAACTGACCCGGGTCGGCGGGAATTACGTCCACACCGCCTACCCCCGCTCCCTCGATTTCCTGGCCAAGCCCTCCCAGGGCGAACCCGACGAGGTATGGGAAGCCCGCCATAAATGGCGCAACGAACCCCTCGCCTCCGCAATCAAAAAGGGCACGCACGACCCCGTGGACGTGACAGCTCTGGACACGAACGCGGCCTACCTCTCGGCCTTCAAGACCCACCTGCCCATCGGCACACTCCAGCACGACTCCACCGGCGGCTTCGACCGCCGCCGCGCCGGCATCCACCGCGTTGACCACTTCGAATGGACCCACCCCCACCTGCCCAGCCCCCTCGGCAACCGCATCGAGCCAGGCCCGTACTACCTCGACGACGCCACGCTGCGCCTCCTCATCCGCTGCCACGACCTGGACCTGTGCGAGGCCCCGCGGATCCTGGAGTCCTGGACCTCCGGCGCCTCCGAGGCGATGCTGGAGAAGTTCCGCCGGGTCCTCCAGCAAGCCCGCCAGACCGCGATCGAGAACGACGACACGGCCACGATCGAATACGTCAAGGCCATGTATTCGAAGTTCACCTCGACTATCGGCCACTCAGCAAAGAACAGCGAGATCCGCCGACCCGAGTGGGTCCACACCATCCGCTCCCAGGCAAACGCAAGCCTCTGGCTGAAAGCATGGAAGGCCCATCAGAATGGCCTTATCCTGGTCCAGGTATCCGGTGTTGACGAGCTCCATGTCGCCGGAGGCGACTGGCGACAGGTCTTCAAGGAAGGCCGCATGCCAGCCGAAATGAAGGAAAAGCGCCTGTACACCCTCGGGGGGAAATAACCGATGCCGTACGACGACAGCGGCTGGCGCAACTTCGGCGCCTTCGGCGCCGGCCGCTCACCGGAGAACATCCGCGGCGGCCGCGCCCTCGGCCAGGCCATGGAGGAAGCCCTCTCCCGCCAGATCCGCGAAGGCGGCATCCGCTCCGCCGTCACCACCAACCGAGGCCTGCGCGCCCGCCTGAACTACCTCAACAGCGACGCCGGCCGCCAGGCCCTCCGCACGGCCGGCGTCACCGTGCGGGACCGCGCCATGAACAACTGGTTCGCCGGCACCCAACACCCCCGCCCAGCCAACCTCGACCTCATCGACACCGCCTACTGGAACCTCCGCGCCCACAACGTGCTGCGCAACCTCGGCGCCTTCAAGCAGCACCTGAACAACCGCGGCCGCGGCACCCCCGTCGAGATCCACCCCATCAACCAGGACCTCGTCGACGACCACGCTCGCCGCCGCAACCTCATGGGTGACCAGGGCATCCGCGCCCTTCCCGCCGTCCGCTACATCTGGGACGACGCCGTCGACGCCATGGCCGCCGGCGACGCCGACAAGCTCGAGGAGATCTGGGACGACGTCATCAGCGACCTCGACAGCGACTGGGGCGCCTACACCTACGTCTCCTACGTCGGCCTCGGAGCCTGAACCCTGCGATGCCGGGCCGCGCGGTGCGCCGCCCGGCCCGTCGCCTGCCGTATCCGACCCGCCGACCGGCACACCCCGAGCCCGCCCAGCAGAGGGAACCCACCGTGCAACAGCCCGTGTGCGCCTCCTGCGACGCCTCCGAGACCCACTACGTCAAGGCCACCGCGTTCGGCTGGCAGACCATCCAGCACCGCCTGTACTGCCCCAGCTGCACCCACCGCTTCCCGACCTGGATGCACAAGCAGCTCTGAACAAGCTGGCCCCCAAGCGAGCACACGCCACCCCAACCCCTCCAACGAGCCGAACCCCTACCAGGACACGCCGCTGCGCCTCCGCGGTGGAGCGACGGGCGGGACGAGCCGGCCGTGCGCAGCCAGCTGCCAACCGAAGACCTGCGGCCCGCCGGGGGCCGCCCGAAGAGCGCCGTACAACAGGCAACACATAATTCCTTTTGAATTCGCGCGATCACGCAAACCCGTAACGCTCCATCACAAGACCCGGCAGCGAAAAATTACGGGTCCGGTGGCGAAATTCAACATCCATCTGTTACGGGTCATTCCATGACGACACGTACAATTGAAACGCCGGTCACACGTGCCATTGTGAGAGGCCGTCAGGATTTCCAACCCCAGGGCTTCCGGAGCCACTTTCGGGCAGCTAGAATACGAAAATGGAGAGCAAGAGGTGTAGACCACTTGCCAAGACACGTACCAAGTTCATATGATGGGACATCAGAAAGACAGCAGCGGCGCCCCGTTGCCACCTACCTCTCGTAGCTGCCATATTGTAACCACCGAGAGGCCGGGCCCACGAAGCCCGGAGGGCGCCGCGGGCCCACCGGAAAACAACAACACAAGGCTCTGACCAGCGAAAACACCATATCAGAGCGAGACGAACCGGAAGCCGGCGCCAGAGAGCCCGTAGCACGCTCCACCAACCGGCCGGACTCCTTCACCACGAAGAGTCACCACCCCGGATCATCTCCAGTCTTGGCGTTGCGGAGCAA